>NZ_JADBGF010000001.1:0-5157203 GCF_014873495.1 Streptomyces stelliscabiei
ACCCCTGCCGCCCACCGAAGACCCCGCGGACCACTTCGACGCCTTCCACGCCGCGCGGGCCCGCACCGATCTCGTCGCCCGCCTGTACGAGGCGGCGATGGGCGAGGACTACCCGCACGAAGTCAACGCCTCCAGCTCGTGTGACTGGCCCCTGCTCGGGCTGATGACGACCCGGCTGCGGATGCGCCCCGGGCAGACGCTCGTGGACGCGGGATGCGGCACCGGCGGGATCGGGCTGTGGCTGGCCCGCGCCCTGAACGCCCGCCTGGACGGCATCGACATCTCACCCGTCGCCCTCGCCCGCGCGACCAAGCGCCGCAGCCGGTTCGTGCCCGCCGACCGCGCCGCCTTCCACGTCGCCTCAATCGACGCAACCGGCCTGCCCGACCGTCACGCCCACGGCATCATCTGCATCGACGCCCTCAGCTTCACCCAGGACCGCGGCAAGGCGGTCCGCGAGCTGGGCCGCATCCTCGCGCCCGGCGGCCGCCTCACCCTCACCCGGTCCCTGCGCCCGGGCGCCGAACCCGCCTGGGAGGAGCAGGCCCATGCGGCCGGCCTCACCGTGGAGCACATCGACGAACGCCCCGGCGAACCGCCCATGTGGGAGCGGCTCTACCAACTGTGGCTCGCGCACGCCGACGACCTGCACCGCGAACTCGGCGACCAGGCACGGTTCATGCTCCACGAGGCGCGCCGGATGCTGCCCGCCCTGAACGGCCGCCGCGCGGTACTGCTGACCCTGCGACGCCCCCCGACGCCACACGCAGAGGACGAGGAGGCCGATAGGATGCCCGAGCCCGGCCGCCTGGCGGAGGGCACTGTGACCAGCGAGAGGACCCCGCAGTGAGCCAGCGCAAGCACAGCCGCGCGGCGGTGTTCTCGGCCGGGTCCTGGGGCACGGCCGTCGCCAAAATCATGGCGGACGCCGGCAGCCGGGTCACCGTACACGCCCGCCGCCCCGAGATCGCCGACGCGATCAACACCGCCCACCGCAACCCGGCCTACTTCCCCGAGACCGAGCTTCCCGCTCTGCTCACGGCCACGACCGAGCCGGCGGCCGCCCTGGACGGCGCGGACTTCCTTATCCTGTCCATCCCGGCCCAGGCTCTGCGCGAGAACCTGACCGCGTGGGCACCGCTCATCGCAGCGGACACCGTGGTCGTGTCGCTGATGAAGGGCATCGAGACCGCAAGCGGAAAGCGCGCCAGTCAGATCATCGCCGAGGTGACCGGCATCGGCGCGGAGCGGATCGCGGTGCTGTCCGGGCCGAACCTGGCAGGCGAGATCATGCAAGGGCAGCCGGCAGCCGCCACCGTCGCCTGCCCGGACGACCATGTCGCCCGACGCGTCCAGACGGCCTGCCTCACCCCGTACTTCCGGCCCTACACCAGCAGCGACGTCGTCGGCTGCGAGATGGGCGGTGCGGTCAAGAACGTCATCGCGCTCGCCGTGGGCATCGCCACCGGCATGGGCATGGGCCACAACGCCACCGCCATGCTCATCACCCGCGGACTCGCGGAGACCACCCGCCTGGCCGTGGCCATGGGCGCCAGCCCGGTCACCCTCGCAGGCCTGGCCGGACTCGGCGACCTCGTCGCCACGTGTTCCTCACCGCGTTCACGCAACCGCACCTTCGGCACCCACCTGGGCCAGGGCATGAGCGTCGAGGAGGCCACAGCCGCCACCCGGCAGACCACCGAAGGCGTCAAGTCCGCAGGGGCCGTCCTCGAACTCGCCCGCGCCCACGGCGTCGAGATGCCGATCACGGACATCGTCTCCGCACTCCTGCACGAGAAGGTCACGCTCGATGAGGCCGCCGCCGCACTCATGCAGCGGCCCCCCAAGCCCGAGCACTGACCCCCGGCGCCCCGCCACACTCGCGGCGGCGCCCCTCACCACGTCACCCTCCCCATCACGGAGGCCCCTTTCCCATGCACGCATCTGTGCTGTCCGCTGTCCAACTCGCCGTCACCGCCGGCCTCGTGGGCTGGATGCTCACCGGGTTCACGAGCCTGCCCGGCAGGTGGCTGCGCTGGAAAATGTTCTGCCGCGCCCGCTTCACGATCATCACCCTCGACGGCACCAAGAACGGCCACACCGAACCGGTGAACCCCTACCGCTACCTCTCCCCAGGCAGCTTCCTCCTCAGCCCCGAACGGCTCCAGACGATCATCACCCACCTGACCCGCCCCGGCGGGTACGACCGGATCGACGGCCGCGGACGAGTCCTCTCCACGCAGGGCGAGCAGCCGATCGAGGTGATTGACAGTGTGGTTCGTTGACGCCCTCGCCTCCGGGTTCCAGCACCCCACCGATCCCGGACGGCTCCACCTGTTCCGCATCCTCTACGGCACCGTCTGCACCCTGCGGTTCGCCCTCTCCTTCGGCCAGGGCGGATGGGACCGGTTCGCCCCCGGCTCACTCAGCACCCACACCGCCGAGCAGCGCTTCGGCCCCGTACGGGCCCGGCTCCTGAGCGGCGCCTACCGGCCCGTGCTGATCGCCCGCACGATGGCGGCCGCCGCCTTCGCGGCGGGTCTGGCGCCCCGGGCGGCGCTCGTGATGGTCCTGGCCGGTGCCGCGATGGAGCTGTGCTACCTCAAGAGCCCCAACGCCGTGCGCTACACCCTGCTCACCGGCGGCTGCCTCCTCGTCGCCGGCGACCTCGGCCACGGACCAGGGATCGAGCACGGCTCCAGCACGGCCAACACCTGGGCACTGTGTCTCCTCGTGCTGATCACCACCGACGTCTACTGGAACAGCGCCTGGCACAAACTCACCTCCCCACAGTTCCGCACCGGCCTCTACCTGGCCCAATGGGTCCACACCTACACCCAGGTCAAAGACCGGCTTCCCTACCGGGGCCAGCACGCCATCCCCGCCCCCGTCCGCCGCCACATGGGCAACCTCACCAGCCGGGACGTCCGCCTGTGGCGCCTGGTGGCCACGACCGTCATCACCGCGGAAATCACCCTGCCACCCGCCCTGCTCATCGAACAGACCACGCCCTACGCCATCGCCACCGGCATCACGATGCACGCCGCCTTCACCTGCCTCAAACCCCGCCAACTCATCACCTTCTCCGGCCTCACCGCCGGCACCTACACAGCCTTCGCCCCCTGATCTCTCGCCGACAAGATCAGTCGTGCCCCGCCAGACCCCTCACGGGAAACCGGCGGGGCACGACTGCATCCGGGCCCCAGCCGGCTTCGGCCGCTCATAGACAGCCCCGCCCTTAAGACGGGTGGTACGCGCTCACCAGCAGGGTGTCGGCGGTGCGAGGCCCGCCGGTGGCGGTGGGCAGCACGTCAACAGTGATGTCGGTAAATCCGGCCTCGTCGAGCAGCTTGGTCCACACGTGCTCCTGGAGGACCCAGCGGCGCATTGTGGTGGTTCGGCCGTCCGGTGTCTTTGCCGGAATGTCGGCGGCCGTGGCATCGGGCTGGGCAGGTGCCCTGTTCAGGTAGTGGGCGAGGGTTGCGAACACCAGTCGTCCGCCCGGCTTGAGGGCGGCGGCCGCCGCAGGCAGCAGCTCGCGCGGGTCGGTGAAGTCCACGGCGCCGAAGACGCTGTACAACACGTCGTACGCGCACGTCATCGCCTGCAGGTGGGGCACCGCGTCGGACTGCACGATGCGCAGGCGCGGAGCGAGGTGGGTATAGAGGTCGGCTGCCATGGCGTGCTGGGCGGGCGAGGCGTCGACGGCGACGATCCGGGCCGGCTGGTGATGGACGGCCAGGTGCGCTGCATGCCGGGATGTGCCGGCGCCGAGGTCGCCCACACAGCGGCCGGTCAGCTCCCCGAGGACCTCGGGACCGGGCCCGGCGTCCTGGCCCCAACTCCAGTAGAAGGTGCCGGGAACGGCGCGGTCACTGGTGGCGCGGGCGCGGCCGTAGTGGTGCCAGAGGTCTGCGGTGCTGGTGGTCACCCGGACCATCCTGGCGGCCTCAACCGGGCCGTGGGCCGGTTCGCCGAAATCTCACCCGGGCGTGCCGTCGGGCCCCAGCCGTGCGGCCGGGGCCCGAGGCGCTCGTAGCTGCGGCGTGATCAGTGCGAGTCGCTGCCGGGGTGGCACGGGCCGCAGTCGGCGGCGTCCGTCCACAACGGCAGGTCGACCTCCCAGCCGTCGGCGGCGACGATGTGGGCCGTCTTGATCACGGAGCCGTCGTTCTTCATGTCCACCTTGGGCACGTGGTGCAAGAACTGTCCGCCGTTGAACTTCTCGCACAGCTCGGCGTACGCGACCGTGTCCAGGATGACCGTGTGGACGCCGATGTCGACGAGCTTGCTGGGCGCCAGCCCCAGCCGCTCGCCCCGGTGGTTCATCGCGGTCAGCAGGTAGGCGTAGCCCTGACCGAGGACCCGGGCGGCCATGACCGAGTCGTAGGGGTAGTCCCGGATGAGGAGCCCGACCTGCTTCTCCCACAGGTCGGCCGGCACGACGTTGCGTGCGTAGCGGACCGGGCCGGTCGCCGGGTCTGCGGCCCAAGGGGATGCAACAGCGGCGGTGGCTGCCATGGGGTGCCTCCGATGGACGGTGCCCCGCGGCGCGGGGCGGTGCACCGAGCACACCGCGCCGACCGGCCTCGCGGTGATCAACTCTCCATCTGTGCAAGGCGTTTGCACGTCGTGCAAGCGGCCTCGACGCGCCCGGCCAGCGTCCGTAGCGTGGAGGCCCCCTGTCTGTGCGGTGTGGGAGGGACGCGTGCCCGTTGACCCGCTCTGGAACAGCACGACAGCACGGCAGTTAGCCGCGCAGCGGCGCCCCGGCGCGCTCATCCGGCTCGGACGCCAGCACCACTGCTGGACGCTGACCGTGCTTGCTGACCGGATCGGCTGCTCGGCCGCGACCGTCTCCCGTCTGGAGCGCCGCACCCGGATCACTGACCTGGCCCTGGTGCACCGTGCCGCACGGGAAGTCGGCGTGCCCGCACACGTCCTCATGACATCCCTCGCGCCACCGCCCGCTACGGTAACGACGGCCACTAGAGTGACTGCCAGTCAGCGTGACGCCGAGGAGGACCCCATGCGCCGCCGTACGCTGCTTGCCGCCACAGCGGCCGCAGGCCCCGCCGCCCTGCTGACGGGCCTGGACGACGCTCTGGCCAGCACCCCCGCCCCGTCCGGTGCCGGGCCGCTGGACGGTCGTCTGGCGGGCGCCCGCGCACTGTACGACCGCGGCGCGCACGCACGGCTCCTGGTCGCCCTGCCCGGCCTCATCGCCGACGCGCATCAGGGCGCCGTCTCCCGCCGCAGTCTCGACCAGGCCCGGCTGTCCGCCGTGTACAGCCTCGCCTCCGCCGTGCTCATCAAGCTCGGCTCCTACGACCGCGCCCGGCTCACCGCGGACCGTGCCCGTACCTGGGCCGAGATCTCCGGCTCCCCGCTCGCAGCCGCGGCCGCAGCACGGGAGTTGGCCATCGTGCTGCGCCACCAGGACCAGCACGGCGCCGCTCAGCGCCTGATGTCCTCGGCAACCGACGACCTCGAGGCGAGCGGGCTGCGCACCGACGCCACGGCCGCCGCCTACGCACAGATGCTGTGCACCCTGGCCTACACCGCCGCTCGGGCCGGGCAGCGTAACCAGGCCCTGGCGATGACCGAGGAGGCCCGCTGCGCCGCCAGCCGACTGCCCCAGGCCGCTCCGCCCGGCCGGCTGTTCGCCATCAGCCCGGCCGCCGTCGACCTGTACGCGGTCGGCGTGCACTGGGCCCTCGGTGACGCCGGCGCCGCCCTGGACGCCGGGAAGAACCTGCGGCCCGAGCAGTTCCCGACCGCCGAGCGCAAGGCCCGCCTGGGCACCGACATGGCGCGCGCCTGGTGGGCCTGGCAGCGGCCCGAGCAGACCGCCCGCGCGCTGCTGGACGCCTATAGGGCCAGCCCCGGCGAAGTCCGCGACCGGCCCGCGATCCGCCGCATCGTCACCGAGCTCGCCGACCGGCGGTTGCCCTTGCCGTAAACCTCATCCGCCGAGGTGGGAGCCGGTGTGCGGGATGCGCGGGTTCTCGAGCACGGACGCTGGAATCGGTGCTCTCGCGGGACTGGCGATCACCTCGGCATGATGGCTGGTCGTGCTGCTGCGACTGGCTTACCTGACCGTGACGAACACGTTCGCCGTGCTGCGCCTGCTGCCCATGAGCGACCGGGACAAGGACACGGAGATTCTCGCCCTCCGGCATCAGATCACGGTGCTGGAGCGCCAACTCGGTGGCGGGAAGGTTCGGTTCTCCCCGAACGGTCGCGCGTTCCTGGCGGCGTTGCTGCACTGCCTGCCCTCGCAGGTGCTGCGCAGGATACGGCTGGTGGTGCGTCCGGACACCGTGCTGCGCTGGCACCGTGATCTGGTCGCACGCCGCCACGATGCGCGCTCCCGGCCCAAGCGCCCGGGAAGGCCGCGGACCGTGCGCTCCATCTGAAGTTCCCCCCGCGAACTGGACAGCGGGTGTTTACGCTGCCGGGACGAGGCTCTGCCTGAGCAAGGATCTCGTTTCGAGCGGGGTGACGTACCCGTAGTCGGGGTGTCGACGGAGCCGGCTGCGGTTGTACTCGACCTCGACGTAGCGGAAAACGTCGGCCCGGGCGGCCTCGCGGGTCTCCCACATGGTCGTCCCGATCTCTGCTTTCAGGATGGCGAACCAGCTTTCCGCGGCGGCATTATCGTAACAAGAGCCGACGCGCCCCATCGACTGCCTCATGTGCAACTTGCGTATTTCGCTGCGGAATTCGTCACTCGTGTACTCGCTGCCGCGATCCGTATGCATGACGCAACCCTGCTCCAGGCCGCCACGCCCCGCCGCCATCCGCAAGGCGGCGACCGGCAGCTCTGCGCGATGGTGGTCGGCCATCGCCCAGCCGACCACCTCCCGCGTCGCGAGATCGATACAAGTCGCCAGATACAACTTCCCTTCCAGCGTGCTGAGTTCAGTCATGTCACCGACGAGCCGCATCCCTGGCCGGGGCGCGGTGAAGTCCCGGCCGATCAGGTCGAGCGCGAACACCGCCCGCTTCGCCTGCCGGGTCAGGCCCCGCCGCCGACGGCGGGTGATCCCGACGATCCGGTGCTTGCGCATCAGCCGTTCGATCTTCTTGGAGTTCACCACCCGCCCGGCCCGCCGCAGGGCGGCGTGGATCCGCGGGACTCCGTAGGCACCGCGAGATCCGGCGTGAAGCACCCGGATCTCGCCCACCAGCACCTCCTCGGCCCGCTCCCGCACCGTCCGGGCCGGCCGTGACGCCCTGTGCGCGTAGTAGGTGGAACGGGGCACTCCCAGCACACGGCACAGAAACACAACGCTGTGACCTGCAGAATTACCCTCCGATGCCTTCTCCGCATCGATGAAACGACACCGTTCCACGGTGTCTACCTCATCTTGTCCTGCGCGAAGAAGGCGGTCGCTTTTCCCAGAACCTCGATCGTGGCCTCCTGCTCGCGAACCTTCCGCCGCAGCCGGACCAACTCCTCACGCTCCGCAGTGGTCAAAGCCCCGGCGGGTCCCTCACCGCGGTCGACCTGCGCCTGCTTCACCCACCCGCGCAGCCCTTCGGGACTCACGCCCAGATCCCTCGCGACCTCGGTGACCGTCTTCTCCGACGACAACGCCAAGGCGACCGCGTCCCGCTTGAACTCGGCCGTGTACCGCTTACTCATGTTGCTCTTGCTACTCACTACCTGTGACTGCTTCCTCCGGGATCATCCGTCCCAGTATCAAGCTGTCCGGCCGGCAGGGGGAGCCTCATTCTGCTTGTTCGCCGGAGATGGATTGTTCGCGGGGTCCTTACGTCCGGCGGCCAGCCGCCGGACCCGAATCTCGGTGCCGTCGATGGTGCCTGTCTTCCCAATGATGACGAGATGGTCCACGACCTGGGCCAAGGCCCGGAGACGAACCCCCTGTCGACGGTCATGTAATTCCCCACCTCAAGTGGGTTCGGCGTCAGCCGATTCCCCATCCTCGCGCTCATGTTTCCCAACGGGAACGGCGGTCGCGAACGGCACTACGGAACGGCGGCTGCCGCCTTGGGGGTGGCAGCCAGCCGCAGGCCGACTTCTACGAGGGCCCAGCCGAGACGGGTACGGAGGTCCTGGGAGCGCCGGGCCGCTGCGGCGAGACGGTACGCGTCAGCTTCGGCACGGAGTTCAGCGGCGCGGACATGGTGCAGGGCAAGGTGCATCTCGGGACGCATCGGACTGTGGCCTTTCACTCCGTGGTGAGGGGAAACGCGTGCGTGTGGATGCGTACCTGGGCGGTGTTGGCGTCGTCCTCGCCGGCGGCCCGGTCACGGAAGGTGTCAACGAGCGCGTGCATCTTCTCGACAAGTTCCTGGGTCAGTTCGGGCGTCAGCCGCAGTGTCGCGCTGCTCATGTCCCAGGTCCGGTTCCATTCCTCTGGCCATGTCTGACGGTTGCCGAGCCAGGTCGACAGGTCCCGGGTCTGGGTGGTGGCGACCTCGTGGAGATACATGTCGGCGGCCCCGCGCACGTCCGGAGTGGTGTCCGTGAGCAGCGCGTCGTCGAAGCGCAGGCCCTTGTGGACCGCCTTCCACCACCGCTCCCGGCCCTTGCCGTGCTCGGGGGCGTCCTCAATGAAGCCGTGAACGGCGAGCTGCCGCAGGTGGTAGCTGGTTGCACCGCTTGACTCGCCCAGCTTTTCGGCGAGTTGGGACGCGGTGGCGGGGCCACCGAAGCGCAGGGCGTCCAGCAGTTGCATGCGCAGTGGGTGTGCGAGCCCGCGCAGGGACCGGGCATCGAGATTGCGGACGTGCGAGTCCTGGGGCTCGTTCATGCCCACAAAGATAGCGATGCAAAGAAGTGCTTGCAATGCAATCTTTGCATCGGATTCTTTGGAATGGCTCCGCCCTACAGGGTGGCGTCGCAGTCACCAGATTTTCAGCCTATGGGGCGTTTTGATAGATATGTGATCTCTATTCTGAATCCTCCTGATTGGCTATGGGGACGGCGGATTTCGGGATCGAGGGGACGAGGCCTCGCGCCTGCTGATGCCCTGGACGAAGGAGCGCCTGGCTGCACACGGCTGCGCCTGGCAGGAGACGTCTCCAGCCAGGCGCGGTTCGGGTGCTCTACCAGTCGGTCAGGTCCACGAGGAGATCACAGTGCGGGTCGTCGGAGGACAGACGTTGGTACTGCTCTTCCCCGATGAGGCTCGGAAGGGAGGCGATCAGCTTTGTGTAGAGGATGGCACTCGCATGGCATGCCGGGGCTCCCCCATCGGCGGTCCGCGCGGGGTGTCCGTCCTGAAACCGGACGGCGGCGAGAACTGGCGAGGGTCCTGCCTCTTGGACCGCGTCCGTCCGAGGTAACCGGCCTTGAACAGGGCATGCCGCGCTGATCAAGGGCCTGTCGCCGGGCCATCGTGGTGTGACAAGCCGGATGGCGCTACGGATGGGATACACGGATGTCGGAATCGACCCAGGCCATGAGTCGGCGCAGTCTGCTGATCACCGGTGGGGCGGTGGCGACCGCCGTCGCCGCAACTGGCGGGGCCAGCGCTCTGGCCGGGGAGGAAGCTGTGCTGCGAGGCTCGGAGAGCGGTACTGACGCCGGCCGGGCAAGGATTGACGTCCACCACCATTTCACCGCTCCGGCATGGGTCGACTGGGCCGAGCGGGAGGGCCTAGTGCGGCGGCAGGAGCTGCCGTGGTGGGCGCGTTGGGATCTGAACTCCACGCTGGCGATGATGGACCGAGTGGGCATCGCAACCGCGGTCCTCAACCCGACCATGCAGGACCGGTACCGCTCCGCGGCGCAGGCCAGGGAAGGCCTCACCGTCGTCTTTGAGGCGCTGGCCGACTTGGTGGCCCTGCACCCGGGCCGTTTCGCCGTCCTCAGCCCCGCTGTGCTGGACCATCCCGAAGTGACCACGTGGGCTCTCCAACGCGCCTTCGACGAGCTCGGTGCGGTTGGAGTCAGCGTGAAAGCCAACTACAACGGCATCTACCTCGGCGATCCCTCGTACGACCGCTTCCTCGCAGAACTCGACGAACGCGCCGCAGTCCTCATCACCCACCCGCTCGACCTCCCGAGCGGACCACCCGGCGTGCCCACCGTCCCCGGAATCCCGAACTTCATGTGCGATTTCCTGCTGGACACCACGCGCGCCGCCGTGAACCTGATCCGCACCAGGACACTCGACCGCTACCCGCACCTGTCAGTCGTCCTGCCACACGCCGGCGGATTCCTCCCTCAGATCACCACCCGCATGAAGGCCTTCGGCGCCTTCTGCACCCCACCCCTGGATGCTGCCCGCGTACAGGACTACCTCCACCGCTTCTACTACGACACGGCGGGCCCGCTGGCACCCTCGGGCACTCTGGTGGCCACCGCCGGTGCCGACCGGATCCTCTTCGGCACCGACTGGCCAGCCGCCTCCGCCGACATCATCACCGACTTCACGGTGCCCGCCATCGAGACCGACCCCGCTTTCACCAACCGCCAACGTCGCGGCATCAACCGCGACAACGCGCTCCGCCTCATGCCCACACTGAGACGCGCCTAGCTTGTCGGCCTCCCCCAAGCTGCAGACCCGGCTCGGGCACCAACGGCTCAATGCTTTCCCACGACCAGACCAACGGACATCCACGCCGAACCTCGGCGGCCTCTCCTGGATCAACACCCACCCCACCACAGCGAGCTCGGGCTGAAACGACGCCTGCGCCACGGATCTCATTGAGGTGCAACGCCTTGAGGGCTACTCGTCGTCAACGTCCTCATCAGCCAATGGAGTTGCTCCAAGCCTGCACCCAACCGGGAAGACCGTCTCGGCGCTCGCGTCGCCACCACCGGCCCCTGACCCGGGGCTCGCCGTTGGCAGGCAAACCGCCGGGGTTCATCACCAGGTGCCGGTGATCAGCCAGCCCTGGGCTACTGCGCGTACCGTTCCAGGTAGATGGAGGTGAACACGGCGACCTTGGCACGCAGGGCCCATGGGTCGAAGGGCTTGCTGATGTAATCGACGGCGCCAGCGGCGTAGCCGCGGGCCGAGTGCTCCGCGTCGACGCCCATTGCGGTCAGGAAGATGATCGGGACGTCGCGGGTGCGGGGGCGGCGTTTGATGTGGGCGCAGGTCTCGTAGCCGTCCATCTCCGGCATCTGCACGTCCATGATGATGACCGCGAAGTCGTCGTGGTCCAGCAGAGCCTTGAGGGCTTCCCGGCCGGAGGAGACGGTGATGAGTTCCTGGTCGAGTGTGGACAGGACCGCGGTCATCGCGAGCAGGTTGTCCGGCTGGTCGTCGACGACGAGGATCTTGGGCATGCCCTGTGGCGTCGCGGGCAGTGCAGCCGCCGGAGCAGCCTGCTCGACGGCGTCGAGCTGGCGTTCGAGCAGATCGCAACGGTCTTCCGCCGCGGCACGCTGAGCCTGGGCCTTGTTGAGGTCCGTCCGCAGGCGTTCGACTTCCTGCTGGAGCTCGTCACGCTCGGCGATGAGACCCGAGATATCCGGGTGTGCCGCCGCGAATTTGTCTGCCCGCTTCTGCTCCGTGATGCGGTCGGCCTCGAGCTGGTTGAGCCGTGTCTCGAGGTCGGCGATGCGCTGAGTCCTGTCCAGCAGCGCGTCGCCCAGGACGTCGCCGCGGATGCTTGACCGCCGGGAGACATGGTCGGCGTCGGCGAGTTGCTGCTCGAGGATCTGCACGGCGTGTCTGGGCGAGGATGCGGCGTCCACAGCCAGTCCGTACAGGCCTCGAACGAGTTCGATTGCCTCGGTGGTGACTGCGCTCCCCCGGTGCTCGGCAACGTCCGCGAACAGGTCGTTGATCATCTGCCACGGCGGTAACCGGGTGCCGTTGAGATAGCGCGAAACGGTACCCGGGTCGATTCGACGGCGCGCGGCATACCGTCGGACGGACACCTGCAGGCCCTCGAACAACTCCCGCAGGGCCAGGGCCAGCGCGCGTGAGGCGTCGTTGAGGTCCTCCCCCAGAGGCCGCAGCTCAGCCATCGCTTCCCTCCTCACCGGCACTGGTTCCAGCAGGAGCCAGCGGCGGGTGCGTGGGCCCGTCAGGGGCGATGAGGCGGTTGAAGAAAGGGACGGAGATCCCCACGACAGCGAGACCCGCGAGCACACTGCGCGGCGCTTCTTCCCCCGACCACGCCGTGAGTGCACCTGCTGCCGCGCCGGCGAGCACAGCGAGCAGGAACACCAATGCCGATCTCAACGACAGCAAGGAGCGGTCCACCACGAACTCCGATCATCCAACCCACCGAAACGGAAGGGGACTTGTCCCCCAGCGGATTGCGGGGGAAAGCCCAGAATGAGGGAACCGCAAGGTGTTGCAGACCGTGATCGGCGGACAATCGCGGCCGGATGTTCGGCTGCAACACCCCACGGTCTCCGCAGCGAGGAAGAGTGACTGGTCACGAGGCCGGTCCTGTAGAACGTTGCCTCATGTTGCCGTGCAACGGTGCCGGCTCCGGCAACACCGTCACACAGCCGTGAAGTGGCCGCTGCCCGGGCACCGCCGGGCAGCGGGCGATATCCGCAGCACGGGAGACCGGCTGCACAAACCGGTTCCGGGGGGCCGGTTCAGGTCTCCGGAGACCAGCGCAAGAGACTGCTGGGGCTGTCGGAACACGCAAGCCCCGTTCACTCACCCGACCACCGCACGCAGGGCCATCCACGCGGGACGTGCTCCCAGCTCCTGACGACCTGGGGCTGGGTTCGGAGCCTCAACTGCTGTGACTGGGTTCAGTTGTGGTAGCGAATGTATCCGTCGCCGTCGGCATCGGATCCGCTCTTGGTGTAGGAGTGCACGTCTGCCCGGCTGCCGGAGGGCTTGTACAGGTAGATGGTGTCGCGGTCGTTGTTCCACAGGAAGTTGCAGTTGTCGCGGTAGACCACGTTGGACTTGTCGGAGTCGCTGCCGTGACCGCCACGCAGCTTCACGTAGTCGCCGGGCTCCAGGTAGTGGTTGCCCGTGAAAGTGAAGCGGTTACCGGTGGCGTCCTCGACGGCGTAGCCCTTGAGGTTGACGGTCGCGGTGGAGGAGTAGTTCTTCACCGTCAGGTACTCGGCGGCCGTGTTGCCGGTGGAGCAGCTGTTGGAGTCCCTACCGGGTGCGTCGTACTGCACCCCGCGGACCTTCAGCGCCGAGCTGTACTCGGCCGCCTGAGCCGACACGGCAGGTACCAGGGCGGCGACAGCGCCCGCGGTGACGGCTACGGCCAGGATGGAACGCTTACGCAAGATGGTGCTCCTCCAAACAGAACGGATGGTGCTGTACGTGGAGGACTGCGGTGAGTCTGCGGCAGTTGCACACCGGTGGTTCTGTCACCCGATCGAGTGGAAACCTTCGGGGTGCCGAGGCCGGCCCCTCAAGCCCGCAGAAGCCGAGTCCCGTGTTGCAGGAGTCCGCCTTCGGTCGCTGATGTCGAAGGTGGGACAGCCCCCGCCGCCCATAGTCGGCGGCGGCACGCCATACACGGCAGAAAGCACCTCCGCATGGTCGTGCTGGCTCACCGGGCCCCCTGGTAGCCAATGGCTAGTCTGCGGGACCCACGCCACGTGACCGGCAGCCCATCCCGGGCACGCCCTGAGAGTTGCTTGTCTCTCCAGCGTCGCCCGCAGCACCGCTGAGCCGAACTGGTTCGGACGCCAAACGCGGCTTATGGCTGTTCGCAGGGGCTGGTCTGCCGTGAGGCGGGAGGGGCCCGGTGTGGAGCGGAGTGGTGGGTGATGCCGTAGTCGCGGGCGAAGTGGTTGGCTTCCATCGCCGATCCGGTCATCCGGTGCAGCCAGAACCCGTACGCCACCGGCACCCGCAACGGGCCCGCCACAAAGAATCTTGGCGGGGCTTCCACAAGCTGTTTCCGAGCGCTGCAAAACAACGGAATCTACCGGTCGTATGGTGGTTCACCAAGCGCGTGAATGAGACGATTTACCACTTCATCGACAGTGAAGTCCCACCCAGTCAGGTACTGTCCGCTCCAATTAATCCCTACCCGAAAATCATCCTTAGCAAGGTCCGGCAAAGCCGCGCTTCGCCAATGATCCAGCGGCATTGAAACAGCACGAAATTGAGGACCCCATAGCCGAGCAGCGCGCTGCGCACGGGCCTCCGATGACCAGTAGGGGAATGCGGGCCGCCCAGAACTTGAGATCGGCGTCGGACTGCCGTCATCATCCCGAACCCACCAAATGGTACGAGTTTGAACGATCTCGCGGAAGAAGGCCGCTGCCTGCGCCCCACTCGTGCTCACTTGAATCCTCCTATACCGTCACGCCTTGAGGGAACGCTCGGCGCGGCGCCAGAGGGCGCTCGCGCCGCGCTCGTCCGCAGCGTTAGTAACCGGGTGGGAGCCTACGGTATCCGCCGGGATCCATAATCACATGATCCTTTGGCCATCGGGGTGTCAGCAACAAACCGCCATCCCGCTCGGGAATAGGTTCGTGGCTCAGCTCCATCGATTCCCACGATCCATCCTGACGCTGCCGCTGTGGCGCCGACCCCCGTTTCATGCGACCGATGTTCGCGGCACCGTATTGGTCTGCGGCACCCGGCTCCGCCGCTTCGTTCTTCCAAAATCGCTTACGCATGGTAGACAAGGATGGAGAGGCGCCATTCTTGCTGGGCTTGGAATAGTCTTCTCCCAATTTCCAACGCCCACCACAGTTGCTGTTGTGTACGAGTACAGGTGTCTCACCTGCCAGCACATAGAACGTGTGCAAGCCGTCGACGGTGAGGTTGTAGGTGGTGGCCTGCTGACGGTAGGGCCAGCTTCCCGTAACGATGACCGTGTTGCCCTTGTCGGCGAGCAGGGTCATGCCGGGGGCGAGGTCGTCGGCTTCGATCCAGTCGTTTTCGGAGGGTGACCAGAAGGGGTGCTCGTGGGTTGCCGTGAGCTGTTCAATGCCGTTTTTGGTGGCGATGGAGAGTTCGTTGAAGTGCTTGTCGTCCCGTGTGACGATGAGGCGGGTGACTTCGCGGGCTCCGGACTCGCCGGTTTCAGGGTCGGTTGCCTGGACCTTGTCGCCGGGCTCGATGTCTTCGATGTCTTTGGTGGTGCCGTCGGCCATGAGGACGTCGGTGCCGGCCAGGAAGCATTTGGCGCAGGGGCTGCTTTTCGTGCGCAGGCCGCCGAATCCGGAGCCTCCTGCTGGGCCTTCTCCGCCTTCTGCGGCGACCATGAAGCCGCCTGACATGGCGACGCTCGTGCCCCATCGTGTTCCGTCGGGGCAGTTCAGTCCTGCCGCGATGCAGGCGTTGCCCTTCGCTCCATTGACCGCCAGTGCGTCGGTTGGGCCGCTGCCGTCGGCGCAGGAGTCGCGGCCGTAGGTGCACAGCTCGTCGATCTTGTCGTAGAAGGCTTCGGTGTAGATCTGTGCCTGGTCCCAGCCGACGGGGACGTGGACGGCGGGGTAGATGGTGACGTAGCCGTCGTTGTTGAGGTCGACTCCGGAGTCGCCCTCTTGCTGCCACGATCCTCCGAGGATGGTCTCGCGCACCCACTGCTTGTGTTCTTCGCAGTGGTTGGTGCAGGAGCTGCCCTGGTCGGCGTCCATCAGGCCGCTGGGGTCGGAGCGGTTGACGGGGTCGTTGCTGCTGTAGCTGTAGGCGGAGAGGTTCTGTGGCCGGTACGGCGCGCTGAGGGGGTCGGGGCTGAGGAAGCGTCCGAGGTAGGGGTCGTAGGCGCGGGCGCCGAGCAGGGACAGGCCGGTGCTGGTGTCTTCTGTCTTGCCGAGGAAGCCGTTGTCGGTGCCGGTGGGCAGGGTGCCGCTGCGTTCGTCGCCGAAGGGGGTGTAGCGGCGGCGGGTGGAGGTGCCGGTGGTGGCGTCGACGGCGATCTGGGTGGAGGCCTGGGTGTCGGCCATCAGGTAGGTGAGTCTGCCGTTGGTGGCGGTGGTGCCTTCGGTGGTGCGCATGGCGACGGTGGCGCTGCCGCTGGTGTAGTGGCGGGTTGCGGTGACGGTGGTGCCGTCGTTGCGCAGTTCCGTGCCGCCGAGGGTGGCGATGGTTTCGCTGGGGGTGGTGCGGACGAGGAGGCTGCCGTCGGCGTCGTAGGCGTAGCGGGTCAGTTCGCTGCCGCTGGCTTTGGTGGTCTTGACCGTGGCCAGCTGGGCGAGTTTGGTCCAGGTGTAGTCGACGGTTGTCGAGGTGCCGCTGACGGGCTGTTCGATGCGTTTGAGCATCGTGCCGTTGTCGTCGTAGGTGAGGGTGTCGGTGCGGGTGGTGGTGCTGCCGGTCTTGTGGAGGATTTTGCGGATGCCGTGGGGCTGGTTGGCGTTGGCGGTGGTCCAGGTGCCGGCGTCGTCGTATCCGGGGTAGAGGTAGTCGCGCAGGGCGGCGGTGCCGGCGGTGTTGGTGTCGGTGACGGACTGCAGGTTGCCCATGCGGTCGTAGGTGTAGGCGCTCTGGTAGGGGGCGGTGCCCTGGTTGTTGGTGGTGGGCTGTGCGGAGTTCGCGCAGGGCAGGGTGTGGGTGAAGGCGTTGGTCAGGCGGCTCTGGTCGTCGTAGCGGAAGCACTGCGACTGGGCGGTCTGGCCGGTGGCCTCCTCGCGCAGTTCGGTGATCCGGCCGGACAGGTCGTAGCGGTAGGTGTCTTTTTGTTTTTCGGTGATCAGTTCGTTGACGTTGGTGGTCGTTGCGATGGACGTGAGCCGTCGGGTGCCGTTGCTGTCGTCGTAGCTGTAGGCGCGTTGGGCGTTGATGCCGGTGCCGTCGAAGTCGGCTCCGTAGGTGCGTCCGGTGAGGCGGTCGTAGGAGTCGTAGGCGGTGTCGTCGATGTAGACGGCCGCGCCCAGGGTGCTGGTGAGGCGGTCCGGGTGGCCGTAGGTGTCGTAGGTGGTGGTCACCGTCTCCGCGGCGAGACCTCCCGCGGCCGGGTAGGTCGCCTTGGTGAGATGGTCGGCGGCGTCGTAGGCGAACGACGTCGTGTAGGTGCCGGCCAGGCCGCTGACGGCGGCGGGGAGGGTGACCGTGCTGCTCAGGGGGCGGCCGCGGGTGTCGAAGGATCCGGTGCTGGTGGTGTAGGTGTTGCCGGCACTGTCGCGGCTGGTGGTGGAGGTGATCTGGCCCTTGCCGTTGGGGACGCCCAGGCCGTCCCACGTCCAGGAGGCGAGTTCGTCCGCACCGCTGACGATGGCCGTCTTGCGGCCGAGGGTGTCGTAGCCGTAGGTCAGGACGGTCTTGCCGCCGTTGCTCGTGGTCTTGCTGATCTGCCCGTTCTCGTCGTACTCGGTCGTCGAGGTGCCCGCGTCGGGGTCATCGACGGTGCGGCGCTGCCCGGCCCAGTCGTAGGTGTAGAAGGTGTTGTTGCCGCGGGGGTCGATGATCTGCTTCAGCTCGTCCTTGTCGGTGTAGCCGTAGGACGTGGTGTAGGTGGTGCTGCCGCTGTGTTCGACGACCTTGGAGACCTGGCCGTAGACATCGGTGTAGGTGTCGATCGGGGTGCCCACGGCCGGCTGGACGGTGGTGTGGTCTCCGTTGTAGGTGGTGGTGATTTTGCCTTCGGCCTGGGTCACTCCGCTGGCCTGGAGCTGGGAGACGACGGTGCGACCTGCCCAGTCCAGGACCAGGTCGTTGTAGGAGGGCAGGTCGGCGGTCTCGGGGCTGGAAGGGCCGCCGGAGCCGGCCGTTCCCTGGTTGCGGAACACTGCTGAGGTGCCGGTGACCTGGCCTGCCGAGTCGTAGCGGGTGACCGCGACCTGCCGGTACGGGACCACCTGCTGGGTCGGCCAGAGGGTGGCGTCCGGCAGCGGGGTCTGCGACTCGCGTGCTCTGCCGAGAGCGTCGGTGTAGGAGTGTGAGGTGAGGTAGGTGCTGCCGGACTGAAGTACTCGGGAGGTCGTGTGGGGATAGCCGTCGACCGCGTCCGGGACCCCTGAGCCGTTGGTCGATGTGGGGACGCTGTAGCTGTACGTCATGGACGGCGAACTGCCGGTCTCGGTCGGCTTCCAGACCTCGACGATGCGGCCGGCGGAGTCGAGGGTGACCTTGGTGGAGTGCCCGTTAGCGTCCTTGACGGTGGTCGGGGCGCCCCAGAAACGGGAGGTCCACACGGTCGAGGTCAGTCCGGTGCGAGTGGAGAAAGTGCCGTCCGGGTCGGGCGTGGTGGTGGTGATGCCGTTGAGGGGCCAGGTGTTGGCCGGGCTGTAGTTGGTAGTGGTGCGGTTGCCCTTTCCGTCCTCGGTCCACACCACACGGCCGGCGTCGTCATAGTCGGACCGCGTCGAGCGGTAGCTGCCGGACTTGGTGTAGAGGCGTGCCTCGGTGGGGTTGCCGTCGACGGGCTTGTTGGCGGCCACGGTGGTGGCGCCGTCGTACAGGGTGGTGGCGTAGCCGTCCTGATTGCTATCGGCGATGTCCGGGCAGCCCACCGCATAGTGCTTGACCTGGTCCTGCAGGACAGTCCAGCGCAGGGCGCCGGTCGAGTCGTAGGCGTCGGTGTTGTAGGCCCGGCCGTAGGTGGTGCAGCGGTTGTCGGAGACGCCCGGCTCGCCCTTGTCGTGGGTACGCATGGGCAAGCCGAAGGTGGTGGAGGCAGCTTCGGAGGCGCTGTATTCGTTCTCCACCGAGCGTTCGCGCCAGCCGCCGCTGACCTTGGTTCTGGTGAGGGTTTCGGACTCGCGGACGAAGCGGGCGTCGGGCAGACCGGAGTACTGGGCGGTATTGCGGGACCAGTACGAGTGGTAGGTGCGCTCGTGGGAGACGTCCTGATCATCGCGCAGTGACGTGGACAGGACCTTGCCAGACAGCCAGTCGTGGTCGGCGAATGCGCCGCCATCACCGTTGTCGACCGTGACGTTCTTCGTCGCCGAGGGGTCCGTCTTGGACGTACGGTCCCCGTCCAGGCCGCGGTAGAGCCAGTACTTCTGTGTCTTCTTCCCCGTGCCCGCGCCGGTGGAGACCTTCACCTCCTGATAGCCCCGCCAGTCCGACCAGGACTCGTCCTCGTCCTTGGTGAGCGGGTCGTTGGTGAACCGCCAGCCGGCGCCGTCCTCGTAGGTGTACGAGGTGGTCATCACCGGGGCGCCGTCCTGGTTGGTCGTCACCGTCGGATCGACGTCGACCTGCGTGACGAGGAACTTCTTGAACCAGCCGGTGCGGGACTCGGTCTCGCCCTCCGGGGTCCACTTCTGCCAGTAGCAGTCCTTGGTGTTGCTGGCCTGGGCGGGCAGGTTGTTTATGTCGCAGGGGTTGGCGAAGCCGTAGGAGACGGTGGTGGTGGCGCCGAGGTCGCCGTGGATCTCCTTGATCCGGGGGAAGTTCAGCTCGGCGGAGCCGACCTTGTTGTCCAGGTCGATGCGGTTGAAGTTGATGACCGGCAGGACGAGGTCGGTGCCGTTGCCGTAGGTGCGGCGCTGCACGTAGTCCAGCCACAGCGTCTTGCCGATCGTCCCGTCCGGGTTCGGCATGCCGTACTTGTTCTGGTACTGCTGCACCAGGTCCCAGCCGGTGCCGTCCTGGTCACTGACGTAGGTCTTGATGTCCCACAGCATGTCGGTGGAGAAGAACGTCGGGTAGTACGTCTTGCCCGCGCACTCGTAGTCCGCCGTGGTGCCGTCGCACATCAGGTCGATGGGAACGTCCGGGTAGGAGGTCGGCTTGTCGTCGAAGGTGGGACACGCCGCGGGCGTATCGCGCAGCGGGTCGTTCTCCTGGACGCGCTCGATGCACCGGTTGACGTGGCTCAGCTCGACCTTCGCCGGGACCTTGCCGTCGGTGATCTGCGAGGACCAGCCGTACTGGATCTCCTTCACATAGCCGGAGGAGACGTACTGGCGGGCCTTGTCGGTGTTCGCGACCGAGCGGTAGTGGTTGTACTCCTTGTCGTAGAAGTACATCGTCTCGACCTCGTTGGCGTCGACCGCGCGGTCGAGGTTCCAGCGCCAGGCCTGCGTGCACGGCTCAGGGAACTGATCGTGGCAGGGCTCGCCGGTGTCGTTGCCGACGACGGGGACGGTGAAGACGGAGGCGGTCGCGGTGCCTGAGCGCTCGGAGCGGCCCCAGCCGAAGTAGTAACGCTGCCCGTCCTGCGTGGAGATCAGCCAGTACTCGCCGTTACGGCCCGCGCCGTGCCCGTCGAACAGACGCTGCACCCGCCAGCCCGGATCGTCCTTGACGTGGTAGGAACCGATGCCGGTGTTGTCCTGGATCAGTTCCGAGGTGACGCCGTTGAGGTTGATGACGTAGACCGCGCCGGACGGCTCAAAGAAGGAGTTCGGCGAGTCCCAGCACATGTCCCCGATCGTCGGCAGCCCGTCCTCGGTGCAGTTGCGGTACCGGCGCTCGATGTAGCCGACGCTCAGGTCCCAGCCCATACCCGCCCAGGACGCCTGGTTGTTCGATGCCGAGGTACGGCCGTCCACCGACTGCGAGTTGTACGACATCGCCAGCGGCGGCGCCGACCCCATCGGCGGCTTGGGCAGCTGGATCGGCAGGTTGTAGCTGAAGGCGCCCGAGCCGGTGGACACATCCCACGATCCGGTGGGCGACAGCGTGGAGGCCCGGTAGTCGCCCTGGTCGGAGGAAGAACCGGTGTTCAGCAGGAACACACTGCCCCCGCTGGTGCCGGTCTCCCGCATCAGCTGCGGTGTGAGGCCGTTCTCCGTCGTGTCCGGTGCCGCCGTCACCGTCGCGGTCAGAGTCCCCGCATCCGTGTCGTTCTCGACCGGCACCAGCTCACGGTCTGTACAGCCCGCCGCCTGAGGGGTTTCCAGGGCGCAGGCCGGGGCTTTCACCAACCGCAGACGCGAGGCGAAGTCACCGCCGTAGGCGTACTTGAAACCGGAGTAGTCGATACCGACCTGCACCTCACCGGGGACGTCGACACCGTCGGTGCGAGTGACCTGCAGCCCCAGACCGATGCCGCCCGCTGGGGCCACCGCCTCCCGGTCCAGTACGTGCACATCGACCTGATCCGGGGAGGCAGGGTCCGGGGCGGACTCGCTCGGCGACGGCTCTGCGGGGGCCGGTACCGACGTGGGCTCGCTGTCCGGGCTGGCGCCCGGCGCAGGTTCTTCCGTCTCCGCAGCATCCGAAGGGCTCTGGGGCGTGCCCGGTGAGGCGGTGCCGTCTTCTGCCAGGCGGGCCGCGCCCAGCTGGGCTTCGGTGGCGGCTTCCTGCGCTACCGGAGCAACCTCGACCACATCCGCTACCTCAGTGACCTCACCGCCCGAGCTGTCTCCGGTGGACGAGGCGGACGGTTCAGGAGCCACCTCGCCCGGCTCCCCCGGAGCCGCCTCCGACAGATCGACCGTCGCCTCCCCCGCACTCGGCCACTGCGGAGCCGGGAGCCGCTTGCCGACCTCCTCTACCAGTTGCTCCGGCACCGACCCCAACGGCTGCGACGGAACCACCGGCGTGGTGTCAGAAGCGGCCGCCCCCGCCTGCTGCGGCGACACCACCGACACCGTCGACAGCAAAGCCGCGAGCATCGCACCCGCAAGGCCCACCGAGACAACACGCGCACGCCGAGCAGCCACCCGAACTCCCACCCCACGCAGTCCACGCCAAGCGCGAACCGCAGCTCACAAGTACAGACCGTCGGCATCAGAGCAGGATCCACCGTGCTCCCCAGCACGAAAACGGAATGACCTGTTCCTGAATTTGATCAGTGAACGAGGACAGTAGCTCCCGTGAATGCGGCGTGAACAGGCCAGCCAGAAGAAAGGTTCCAGCCACACCAGGTGATCTGGATCACGCGCTGAGCATGCTTGGCGCCCCTCCACCGCCCCGAACACCCGACGCAGCCCCAAACGGCATACGGCACCGAAGCCCGACGCCACCGGCCCACGAAGGTGGCTTCGTTCACGTGCAGGAGCAGCGTTTGACCAGCAGTTTGGGCAGCAGTCGGCGATCTTGAGTGCTGCCGATGCTCACGAGAAATGACGTCGCCGTGGTGCGGTGCCACCGGAGTGCGGCAGAAGCGGTCCGTCTCTTGATCACCGGTCGTTAGACTCCCGGCGTTCGGAGCTGTCGATGGACTGGAAGGCCAAGCCATGGACGACGACCGCTGGGACGGCTGGCCGGAACGGTGGGTCGGCACGGACTGCGACGTGCGGGCGGCCCTCAGCGCGATCCCGCGGGAGGTCAAGGACGGGTTCAGGTACGACGAGGTCCCCTGGCAGCGGTTCCGGCACTTCTACGGCCCGGGCGAGGAGATCCCCGGTCTCCTCGCCACGCTCGCGTCCGCAGACGCCGAAGCTGCCGACAGGGCCTTGCGGCAGCTCTGGAGGAGTCTTCACCATCAGGGCGGCACGATCGCGGTGGGAGCCTTGGCGGTGCCGTTCCTGCTCCGGATCGCGGCGACCGCGCGCCCCGAACTCCGTACCCGAACCCTTCGCCTGGTCGCCGAGATCGGCCGGTGCCAGCACCTGGGGGACGGATCGCGGGAAGGCCTGCTCCAGGTCGCCGAGGAGCCGTCGGTGATCGAGGGCAGCACGATGTGCCCGGTGGACTGGACGATCCAGGCCGCCCGTCAGGCCGTCACGGACGACCTGCAGCTTCTGCTCCCGCTTCTCTCCGACCCCGACCCCGAGGTCCGCTCCGTGACCGCCTACGTTCTGGCGGCGGCGACCGGCGAGCTTTCACACATCTCCTCTGCTCTGCAGTCCAGGCTGGAGGGGGAAGACGATGCGGTGGTCCGGGTGAGCTTGATCCTTGCGATCGCCCAACTCGCCCGCGAACACCAGGATGAGCACGCTTCCCAGTGGGCCCGGGGCCTGTGGTCGGACCCCGGACGACCGCCCGAGGTCCGCATCGGCGCCGGCCTGGCCTGGCTGTGCCTGGCCACCGGCCCCGCCCCCGACGAGCTCCGCGCCCTCCTCACCGACCCCGGCACTCGTCAGTACGACGGCCTGCTCCAGCCGGTGCCGTGGTTCACCTGGATCGACCCCGCCGGCGTCGGGCTGCGCAGCTGCATCGACGAAATGCTCACGGCGAGCATCCCGGAACAGACGTGAGCGCACCACTCACCGTGAGCGCGTCCAGGAACTCGAACAGCGACTGGCCGCCGCACACGGCGAGATCCTGCGCTTGCAACGCGTGATCCAGTCACACGGCCCGGGGCGGTGACAGCGCTCTCCGGGCTGTAGAACTTACGATCCAGAACGCAATCCGAGAACACTGTGCTGCACCACACCCGAGGGAAGATCCTTCTTTCCCGAAGCCCTGGCAGTCAACTCAACAAGGCCAGCCCGGAGTTCGGCGGCGGGTTCACCAAGGACGATCGCGCTGATGATCAGCTCCATCATCAGACAGTCGTACTCGTCGCCTCTGCTCCGATAGCGTTCCCCATCGGCCTCGACCACAGCAGAGGCGATCCTTCTCCCACGACCAGCCGCGGGGGCAAAGGACACCTCATAGACGCCATGGCCGGTCCAACTCCGGTGCATGAAAAGGACATCGCCTTCAACGAAGACGTTCCACTTCTCATCCATGTCCCGGGCTCGATATCCGCGCTGGATCTGGTCCCAGTCCTCGTCAGTCCAGACACGATCCGGAAACTGAGACGCCAGCCGGGGCGTGCTGATGGGGTGGAGGCGCCGGAACGACTCTCGGGTGAGCGGGGCATCGGCAGTCATCACGCGATCATATGGAAGCACCACTCCAACAGAACAGTGGATTGCCTCCAAGAGCAGGCAACCTGGGTGGAGGGCGCACTCAGCCGCCTTCCTGACGCGTCCGCAGCGTCCCGAACAGCAGCTTTACAAGGATCCTTCGCCACTACCTCAGATAGCCTGATCGACTTGTCCCGGGGGAACCCAGCGGCCTTGGTCCTGCGCTCCGAGCGGTGTCGGGCCCGGGCGTCGCATTCAGTCTTCAGCAGCTCGGCGAGGAAGCCCCGGTAGGTCATCTGTTCCTTCGCGGCCCGGTCGGCGAACTCGGCGAACCCGTTGCGGATCGACGGCAGCCGCAGCAGGCGGTGTCGATGGCCGTGGTCGCGGCCTGCTCAGTCAGGTTCTGTTTGGCCCCATCCGTATGCGACCACCTCGCCGTCGGCGTCTGCATCCGACGGGCCGACGTACACCGCCCCTTGGTCGCCGCAGCCTGGGCGGCAACCCAGCCAGACACAGCGGAATGCCTGGCTCAGCTGTGATACGGGTGTAGCCACACGTACTAGAACAACCTCCAATGGCCCTCGGAGACCACTTCCACAGCGCCATCGGCCACCATGATGGCGGTCTGTTCATCGATCGCATACGCCGGACCCGCGATCCCGGCCGCCCACCGCTCCGCCGCGGCCATGGTGTTCTCCGGGCAAGCAGGGTGATCCAGGTGCGGGAAGATCGAAAAATCCACCACACCCAGCGCGCTGTCGCCGCCGGCGGGCGGCTTCCAGCCCATGAATTCCGCTCCGACCCTGGGCGTCATCGCCATGCTCCCGGCGCTGAGTCCCACGTAGACCGTTTCGGGCAGCGACGGCAGAAGCCCGGCCAGCCCCGACTCCCGCATCCAGTGGCACAGATACAGCGCGTCGCCGCCATTGACCAGCAGGACATCGGCCTCCCGGACCCAGGAGACCCAGAGTGCCTCCTCGATGCTGGGCAGCGCGGTGAGCTCCAGCACGCCCACCGACTTCCATCCCAGCGCGGTCATGGGGCTCGGGGACCGTCCGCTGATGAATCGCCATGGCCCGCCCGGACCGCCGCCGGGCCCTCCATACCCCGCGGTAGGGATGCACAGGGCAGAGGACTCGGCAATCGGCTTATCCAGCAGGTTGACCAGCGCATCCCGGATGGTCGCGTTCCTGATACCGGAGTCGGTGAGGAGAAGTTTCATCATGTCCTTCCCGGAGGGCTGACCGCGCACGCCGACAACCAGCCGTTCGCCAAAGCCTCAGGGCCGCCACCATGTCATGGCTGCATCAGGAGCGGGTACTCAAGGCTGTTCGCGGGGGCTGGTCTGCCGTGAGGCGGGAGGGGCCCGGTGTGGTGCGGGGTGGTGGGTGATGCCGTAGTCGCGGGCGAAGTGGTTGGCTTCCATCGCTGATCCGGTCATCCGGTGCAGCCAGAATCCGTACGCCACCGACTCCATCTGTTCCGGCGTCAGGTACAGCAACCACCGCCGCGCGCCGCGATCACTGCGGGCCGTACGCGCCTGCTCCGCCAGCCCAGCGGCCACCGGCACCCGCAGCCGGCCGGCCAGACCCAGGAACAGGCGCAGGGCCGCCATCTGCGAGGGCAGCAACTTCACCAGCCGCCGACCCGCATCCGGCTCGTCGACGGCAGTGCCGGGGCGGGGGCGGGTGCGGGCGTAGAGCAGGAGGTCGTGTCCGGCCGGGGACAGGCGGGCCGCCCACAGCACCACGGTGCCCTCCCACGCCGACAGCTCCGCCCGGTCCTCCCTGCCGGCGATCTCCACCAACCCCCGGTCGGCCAGTCTCCGTACCTGCTGCTTCATCGCCAGCACATCCGCGGCCAGCACCCAGCCGTGCACCGACGCCCGCGCCCGCTCATCCACCGCCCCCAGCGCAGCAAGAACCTGCTCCCCACCCCGCACAACCGCCCCCTCCCCGCGAATCGGCGTCCGGGGCTCCAACGAGGCACCGCGGGCAGAGGAAACGAACCACGCCGTCCTCCTGCCACCACCGCCGACGAGACTCCCGGCTGCCCGGCCGGGCTGTGCCGAAGGCGACGGCCAGATGCCGCAGCCGGCCTACCGGGTGAGGGAACGGCTCTCCCATCCGGCAGGCTGTGAAGGTTGAGATCGCTCCCGCGTGAGCCTTAACCCCCGTACAACCAGGCCTCTGCGTCGTGCATCTGAATCAGTGGCCGCTTCAAGCGGCACCGGATTCCGGCGATCAGGAGGAGAAAGTGCGCAAAGCCGTACTCGGCTTGTTCGTGGCACTGGCAGCGGTACTCGCTGTAACACCACTCGCGGGCGCCGACCAGACCCAGACCGTCGCCTGCTGCGGCGGCACGCCCGGCTTCCCGTAAAGGGCACCCGTTCGCAATGAGTGCTACATGAGGGCTCGTCAGTTCACTGGCGGGCCCTTCGCTCTTGGTCCGGACAGGCGGTCAGACGGCAGCCCCCGCCCCGCACGATGCGTCGCTGCCCGCCTTCAGCGCCGGCCTGCTGTTACTCACTTTCGGGTGACGGCCCGAACCCCCGCAGGGTGGCACACGATGTCGGAGAGACGCCCTGCCCCAACCGCTGCAAGGCCTCCCCCGACCTGTGGGTACGTCAAGGTGACCACATGCGACATAAGTGGGCGTTACATCTGAGATTCACAGAAATGTGGGCAGCAGGTAACAGAGGTCATGTTCTGCCCGTGGGTGCCCTGTGGTGTGGACAAGGTGTGTGTGCGGCCAGCCGGCCGCCGACGCACACCACACCGGATCCCGGGGCCTGCTCAGGTTGTCGGGGGAGGGTGTCTGCACCCTGAGGGGGACTCATGTCCGCTTCCGCTTCTGTCACCGCTCGCAGTCTCGTCGCCGCCGCGCTCGCCGCCGGCGCCGTGGTCTCCATGGTCACGCTGCCGGCATCGGCCGCCGACCACGCCCGCCCCGAGCGGTCGAGGGTGACGATCTCGGACGTCCAGTACGACTCCCCCGGCTACGACGACCGCTCCAACCGCTCCCTGAACCGCGAGTGGGTGGAGATCACCAACAACGCCCGCCGCAGCGTCAACCTCGACGGCTGGACCCTGAAGGACGAGGACGGCCACACCTACACCTTCGAGGACTACCGCCTGGACGGCCGTACCACCGTCCGCATCCACACCGGACGCGGACGCGACACCGACACCGACCTCTACCAGGACAGCCGCCGCTACGTCTGGGACAACCGCTCCGACACCGCCACCCTCCGCAACGACCACGGCCGCTACATCGACAGCGACTCCTGGGGCCACCACCACGGCGGCGGCCACCACAACAACGGCGGCGGCCCCCACCACTGACCCCACACCACACACCCCGATAGCGACAGGGACGCGCCCGGCCACCCACGGCCGGGCGCGTCCGTGTGAGAGCCGCCGATGGCCACAGCCTGGTCCTGGTGCGACTGCGGAAGGTGCGAAGGTACTGCCCGCCTCGGACTGCCCAAGCGTCGCCATCAGGTCCACCGGGCTGAGTCAGGCCGCCGCTGCCCCGAGCCCACGCAGGGTGCCCGTCCGCCCTCGGTGACCACGATGAACGGCGGGCACGCGGACGGGAGAAGACCGCCTGAACGACCCGCGGCCTGGATGCAGTGTGACTTACCACCTGTGCGAGTGAGCCTGCCCGCACAGTCCCGGCCCAAGACCTCCGGCGCCCGCTACGAAGAGCACGTCCCGACCGTGACCTTCGAGAGGATCCCCCTGTGCGCCTGCTCCGCGCCACCGGCCTCACCGCCGCCTTCTCCACCCTCACCCTGCTGATCACCCCGGCCGCCACCGCGCACGCCGCCGAACCCGGCGACCGCATCGTGCTGCCCGCCCGCGACGCACTCACCGCTCTCACTGTCCAGGACGAGAACCGCACCGGCTACGAGCGCACCAAAATTCCGGCACTGGATCGACGCCGACCGCGACGGCTGCTCCACCCGCTCGGAGGTCTTGATCGAGGAAGCCGTCACCGCCCCCGAACAAGGCGTCAACTGCGCGCTGAGCGGCGGCACCTGGTACTCGCCGTACGACGACACCACCTTCGACCAGGCCCGCGCCCTCGACATCGACCACCTCGTCCCCCTCGCCGAATCCTGGGACTCCGGCGCCTCCACCTGGACCGCCGGCGAACGCCAGGCCTACGCCAACGACCTCGACGACCCCCGCGCCCTCATCGCCGTCTCCGCCTCCAGTAGTGGATGACGTGCAGGTTCCCCTAGGGCCTTCGAGAGCGGTGAAGGGGCTCGTCAGCAGGTCAGCGGCGCAAGTAGCTCTCGTCTTCTACGGCACCGTGCCGTGGCACCTGACCCCGCGCGAGGTCGACAAGTACTTCGCCGGCCCAGGGAAGCGCGCCCACAACACGCACCGGCAGAAGCTCAACCACATCGACGCATTTTTCGCCTTCCTCGAACAGCGCTACGCCCACGAGATCATGATGCGGTTCGGAGCGACGGTGGAGTCACCGGTCGACCCGTTCAACAGGCCTGTCCACCGTGGGGACTTCGGGCTTCGGATCCCACCCTCGCAGACGGCGATGAAGGAGTTCTTCGCCCGCTGGCGGGAGCAGTTGCCGTACGCCCGGAAGTACGCCGTGGCCTGCCGCGACTACGTCATGACGAAGATCGCGTACCTCTCCGGTGTACGGGCTGCCGAGCTGTGCCCGGTGACGATCGGCGACGTCCATTGGGAACACGGCCAGTGGGGTCGGTTCGTCGTCCAGGGCAAGGGCGCTCGCGGCTCGGGACCGCGGCCCCGCGAGGCATACATGTTCCGAGAAGGGCGCGAGCTGCTCTGGTGGTACATCGAGGAGGTCCGGGCGGAGTTCGGCGACGACGCCGATCACCCGTCGGCGCCCCTGTGGCCGTCCGAGCGCAAGCCCAAGGCGATAGCGGCGCTGAACCTGCCAATCGCGCCAGCGATCACACCGTCGACGCTCCGTCGCCAGCTCCACGCAGCGGCCGCAAGCTACCTGACCGGCCCGGTTACCGACCTCTTCCCGCACCTCCTCCGGCACGCCTGCGCGACCCACAACTACGAGCGCGGCATGACGCTGTGGGAGGTCCAGCGCGTTTTGGGCCATCACTGGGCCACCACGACTCTTCGGTACATGGCGACTGCACAGTCGGACCCCGAGCATGCCAATGTGGCTGCGAGCTCGCGGGCGGCCCAGCGCCTGGTGATGGACAAGGGGAACCTTCGGTGAAGTGGAATCTGAGGATGGTGGCTGCTCAGCGGGATCTGTGGCGTCCCACCGAATTGTTGGAGGCGTTCAAGACGGTCGGATTCACGCCGTCGCTGAGCAAGGTCGCGGCCATGTGGAGCGGCACGCCGGTCACGGTGCGGCTCGACGACCTGGACAAGATCTGTGCCGTGCTGAACTGCACGGTTGGAGATCTGCTCCAGGCCGAGCCCCTGGAGGCCGCTGCGGGAGAGACCGAAGCACTGCCGAAGGCGGTGGGCGCTGAAGGCTCCGACGGGGGGCCTGTGCGCCCGACGCCTGGCCGGCAGGGCAGCCGTCGCTCGCTGCCGCCAAACTGACGAATGGCGGCACGATCTCATCCTGCTCAGTGCCCAGACTGCAAGGGCTGGGGGGTTCTCGGACTGGCCGCGTGCCAGGGGTGCATAGAGTGGCGGAAGAAGCATCCTGAGCAGGGCGTATGTCTGCGCTGCCGTCACACGGGATACCTCAACTCCGACCGACTGTGCCGGGCATGCCTGCACGCTGTCCGGCTCGACTCCGACGCCGCGTGGGTCACCAACCCGGAAGGCGCCGGCCCTCGGAGCCGCCAGCTGATGTTCCTCTACTACGGCCTTGCCCCCACCCACGCCCAACCGCTGCGGAAGTACGGCAGGCGCACCGGCCGCACCAGCTCCGATCAGCGCGAGCGGCTGCACTGGGTGGAACACCTGCGCGCGGCCGCGGCCCCGACCCGGGACGACCCTGCGGTCCTCCCACCCGCCGTCCCGGGACAGCTACCGCTCTTCCCGGTCCGCCGGATGCTGTCCATCGACGTCTGCCGGCGCATTCTGCAAAGACCGCTCGCCGGCTATAGCGATGTCGTCGAGCACACCGCGGCGTTCGCGGCGGACACCGGCATCAGCAAACCCATGCAGCGCAAGCTGCACGAGATGCTGCGCCTCGCGCTCGCCGTGCGCGACGCGGACGGCGATGACCTCGTCGATGAGCTGGTCCTCGACGACATCCCCAACTACAGCCGGTCCGTCCGGGCGATCCTTCTACGGGCGGAAATACTCAGGCTCCTGCCAGAGCCGCGCGAACCTGACCGTCCCCCGCGGTCGCGGACGTCACGGACCACGCGCCGCGTCTGGGCGCCCCGGGCGATGACACCGAGGTCCTGCCAGCAGTGCGGCTCCTGGTTCACAGCGAAGACGAAGGTCACCTGCGAGCCCTGCTCATCCTTCGCCGCCCGTAAGAGAGGAAACAGCCCGGCATCCACGGGAACGTGCGACCGCTGCCTCCGTGTCAACCTGCCGCTCGCCGACGGATACTGCCGCAGATGCCGATGGCACGTAGCCAACTACGGCCCAGGGGACATCGCCGGGTTCGGAACGCAGTTGTGGCTCGGTTCACCGGTCCCGGCACCCACAAGCATGCGTCACTCGGACGTGGCCCCGCCTACTCCGCGCCGCCCTGCCTCCGAGCACTTGATGGCCCCTGGGCAGGAGAGGCTGTTCGAGCTCCGGCGAGACTGGCGCCCCGTGGTCGAGCTGTCGCGGCTGGATCTGCCGACGCTCACAGACTCGGCCAAGCGGCTGCTCGCCGATCTCGACAGCATGATGAAGCAGGAGATGTGGTCGCAGGATCCCGCCACCAAGACCCGAAACACGCTGACCGTCTTGGTGTCCTGGCTCGGCGCCGATGCCCCGCTGCTGGAGTCCGACATCCGGTCGCTCGTCGACAACCGTCCCCTGAAGTTCAGCGGGCGGCGGGTCACGCAGTTCCTAGAAACCCGCGGGCTACTGGTCCCGGATGCCGAGTTCCGCCGGGACACGCACCAGAAGCGCTTGGAAGCCGAGCTGGCCGCACTGCCCGCGACGATCACACAGGAACTCTCGGTCTGGATCAAGGCCGTGCGCGGAGAAGGCAAGTGGGAGCACACCGGCCGCACCTACCGAAGCATCGCCCGCTACTGGCATGTCCTCGGCCCGATCCTCAAGGGGTGGCTCGCGGACGGCATCGAGAGCCTGCGCGAGATCACTCAGGACGACATCAAGCGGGCCATCGCCACCCGCAAGGGGACGCCGGCCCGCTCGATCCACATCGTCCTGCGGAACGTCTTCCGGGCTCTTCGGCAAGAAGGCGTGATCTTCCGCGATCCCACCCGCGGCCTCGTCTTCGCAGGGATCAACAAGACGCCGCCTTCCGTGCCCTCGGACCGGCTGGCCGGCGTCCTCAGCCAGGCGCGGAACGACTTCCAGCGCTTCGTGATGGTGCTGGTCTGCGTCCACGCGCTCAGCGGCACCGACGTGCGCCACCTGCTGCTCACCGACCTCGACCTGTCTCGCGAGCGCCTCATCGTCCGGCGCCCCGGCAAACGGCACATCATCTACCTGGACGAACTCACCTACCGCTACGCCTCCGCGTGGCTACGTGAACGTCACCGCCGCTGGCCGGTGACGACCAATCCGCATCTGCTGATCAATCGATGGACCGCGGTAGACACCACTCACTCACCCATCGGTACCACGTTCACCGCCATCTTCCGGCCCACCGGACTCACGATGCCGACGCTGCGGCAGGACCGGATCCGCGACGAGGCGTTTGAGGTCGACGACCCGCTCCACCTGATGCGACTTTTCGGCATCTCCTCGCAGACCGCCATGCGGTATATCACCGCGGCCCACCCTGAACGTACCGCGAAGCTGCCCCGGTAGTCGGAGCGGCGAGCCGTGTGAGTACCTATTTGGAGGTCTCGGAGGCGGTCTACGAATCGAAGCCCAGCCTCGTGTAGGGGCACGGGTGACAGGAGGGGCTGGTTGGTTGGTGTCGGAGGCCCTGGGGTCAAGCCGGCTAGAGATCATCCGCGCCGCGACCGGCGAGGGCGAGGTGAGCCCCCGACCGGAATCACCCGTTTTCCCGTCATCGGTGTTTGGAGGCGGTGATACTGACCGCATGGCGTTGTACGCACTCTTCGTGGGGATCGACGAGTACAGCGGACCGGTTTCGCCGCTGCAGGGATGTGTGGCAGATGTACGGGCTTTCGCGGAGTACTTCGGGGCGCTCGCCGGGCCGCAAGGGCTGCGGGCGCATGTCCTCCTCGACGCGGACGCGACCCGCGAGAACGTCATGGATGGGTTCACTCGGCACCTGACACAAGCGGGACCAGGCGATACCGCGCTCTTCTGTTTCGCCGGTCACGGGTCGCAGGAACCAGTGGAGGAGCGGTTCTGGCATCTGGAGCCCAGCGGATTCCAGCAAACGCTGGTGTGCGCCGACAGCCGCACTGGCGGCCTGCCGGATCTCGCCGACAAGGAGCTCAACGAGTTGCTCGGCGGGGTCGCGGCGGGTGGGGCGCATGTCCTCGCGGTCCTCGACTCCTGCCATTCGGGCGGCGCCACACGGGAGGCCCACGGCCAGCGGCGAATCCGTGCCGCTTCACCGGTCACCCGACCGCGCCCCCTGTCGTCCTATACCCCCGGTGTCCGGGCGGCGCTCGCCGCAGGGGCCCTGCCGCAGACAGCCCGGCATGTGAGCCTGGCCGCCTGCGAGTCCGGGCAGACGGCCGCCGAGATGTGGATCGGGGGAAGCGTCCGCGGGGTCTTCTCGGTCGTCCTCCAACGGGCTCTGTCCCGGCTCGGCCGCTCCGTCACCTACCGCGACCTGATCGGAGCGGCCGCGGTGGGCGTCCGCGACCGGGTTCACGGCCAGGATCCAGTGGCCTTCGCCGCCGAACCGGACGATCTCGACCAGCCCGTGCTGGGCGGGATCGCCACGCCTCGCGTCTTCGACCTGCTAGTGGAGCGCTACCGGGGGTCCTGGTGGCTCAACGCCGGCTCGATCCACGGCATCGTGCCACCGATAGGCGAACTCACCACAACGCTTGCGGTGGACACGGCACCGCTCTCCCGGGTGACGGTGACCGAAGTCGAGCCCGTCCGCTGCCGCGTCGCTGGCGCCGACGGGTTGGACCCGGCCGACCGCCATCCGGTGCGAATTGTCGGCGTTCCTCTGCCGCCGGCATTAGTCGATCTCCAGGGGGATCTGACGGCGATCGCCCTGGTGCGCGAAGCGCTCGACGGATCCGCACATACCGCGGAGGGTGCGGATCCCGGCCCCGAAGGCGACCGGTTCCTCGTGCTGGCCACCTCCGACACCCTCACCGTCACGCGGGCTGACGGCACACCGCTGGCGGATCCCTGCCCCGCGACTGCCGCCGGAGCCAGGCGCACCGTGTCGCGCCTGGACCACCTCGCCCGGTGGCACACGCTGCGCAGGCTCGACAATCCCCTCACCCGCCTTCCGGGATCGGTCTCGGTGGAACTCCTCACGGCGCTCCCCGGGGAATCCCCACCGCGGCCCGGTACCCGCGCACCCCTGACGCCAGCGGTAGACGGCGCCGTCCACCTGCCCTACCCCTCAGCCCACCAGACACCCCAGGTCTACGTCTACCTTCACAACCTGAGCGACCGGCCGCTGTTCGTCGCGCTGCTGAACCTGACCGACCGCTATCGCTGCCATGCCGGGCTCTTCTCCGGCGACCACATTCCGGCGGGCGGAACCGCGGTCGCCCACGGAGGCCGACCGGTGAGTGTGTCGATCCCCCGCGAACGGCTCTCCCGTGCCGAACCCGAAGTCCGTGACTGGCTCAAGGTGGTAGCCGCCCGAACGCCGATTCTCCAGTGACGCCTTCGAGCTTCCCGTCCTCGACGGCGCACACCCTTCCGTCCGCGCAGTGGGCGGAGGAATCCTGGAGACCCTGGCGCTGCGCCGCGACTTCGGCGACGCGCCGCAAGAGGTCTACGAATGGACGACCTCGATCCTCGAAGTCCGCACCCACCTGCCGAAGAATTCCCCCCATGCATAGGCGGCAGGCCCCCAGGGCGTATGCCGACCGCAGGCTCGCCCGCCTGCTGTTCAAGATCTTCGAGGACCGGAACGGGCTGGCCTGGTGGACGCCCACACGGCGGCTCACCGTCCTGGCCGTCCTGCACGGCGAGGTCGGCTACCCGGGCGACCTCGTCGGCCTCATCATGGAGGAGATCCGCAGAGGGGCGATTGTCCCCCACCGCCACCCCTATGAGATCCCCGAATACCAGCTCGTCAGCTTCGCACCTGTGTCGTTCGTCGATGAACTTCCCTTGCTGCAGTACCTCAGCGATCTCGGACTGTTGTTCCTGTACGAGGAAGCCGATCCCCCAGCGGACGTGCCCCGCTACGGGCTCCCTGACGCGATCACCCGCCAGTTACTCGACGCGGGTCTGGCCGGCCACCTCGACAGCATCGACCGCAGGTTGAGCAACCTCGGAACACCCTCTGACGAACTCGCCTCCTACGAGAGGCTGATGGCAATGGCCCTGGCCAGCGCCACAGCCGGCGGAGGTCATCCCGCGTTCTTTCTGCCCGAGGCCAGCCGGATCTGGGCGGCGGAAACCGAGCCGCAGTGGGCCAGGTTCGCCGAAGCCGAGGCATTCCTCCTCAACGAGCTCCCGCCGCGGCTGCTCGGATTCCCTGACGTCGTGGAGCTCGCCCGGTCCGCGTGCGAGGTCCGCGCCCGGCTGCTCGACGGCCCGATCGACCTCGAAAGGGAGTTCGCCCCCGTCCTCCACGCCGCGCGAAGCCTCGGCGCCTCCCACCGGGACGCCGCCCTGGCGACCGTCGACGGGATCACACTGGCTCCCGAAGGGCTCACCCTGGTCACCGGCCTCTACCCGGGCGACACCGTCATCGCCACGGTCACCGCAGCACCTGAACTGGCCCTCCACCGTGCGGAAACCGCCCTGACGGGCCTAGCGGACGTCCCCGGCCTGCTGCTCGTGCCCGGCACGCGCCTGTGGATGCCGCCCCTGCACGACATGGTCCTGCACGAGATCTACGCTGGCGACCCTCCCCGGGAGGTCCACACCCATGCGCCTTTCTGACCGGGAGCAGGCGGCCGGCTGGTTCCGAGACGCCCTCGACCAGGGCACGGACGAGCCGCCACCGGCGATCGATGGCCCGGACGCCGCGCTTTTCGACGCCGCCGTGGAATGCCTGTCTCTGCCGGACGACATCACGGCCGCTCTGCGCGCCGCTGACCTCCGCACCCGGTTCGCCGAGGCGGGCTGGCACCAGCTCGCCGCGCTCCTCGACGTGGTCCGCCTTCTCCCCGCGCTCGGAGCCCCCTCTCATATCGAAGCCCTGACCGGCCCCGTCCCGACGCCCGACTGGGACACCTCGCATTTCCTCACGATGATCGAGGAGCGTCCGCCGAATCCCTCCGACGCCCTGTCGCTGCTGCCGGTCTTCATCGTCGGCGCACGCACCCGGCCACGGCCATCACGCGCACCCGGAGCCGTGGACTGGCCCCGGTGCGAACGGCTCCTCGACCAGGTCGAAACGCTGATGACCGCGGCAGACCAGGCTGGGCTGACAGCACTCACCGAAACCGCGGGACTGCGATTCCAGCACAGCCTCACGCTCCTCACCGCGGCGGCCGGCAAACGCGGAGAATGGCTGCAGGCCCTGCAGTTCAGGGCAAGGTACCGGGTTCTGAACCGGCCGAGCCAGCCGCCCGCGGATCCGTCCCAGGACCGTTCACAGATGATCCAGAAGCTCGCCGCCAACCTCGCCAAGATGCACGACATCGGCGTGCGTCACGGCTCCTTGCTCCTGGAGAACGTGAACGCCGACGGAAGCCTGCGCAACTTCAGCGAAACACAGTCCCGGGACCAGCGGGTGCACGACTTGATCGATCGTGTTGTGGACTCAGCCGATGACCCCGACCGGTTGGCCGGACAGGTGGCACAAGTCGAAGGCCTGAGAGCCGAGCTGTGGGAGCCCGACACCGACGACGACGTGGAATGGCTCGTCGGAGACCTGATCCCCCTGCGCTACCAGCTCGATGAGGCCGAATGGGCGGCGGCGGCCGAGCAATACGTCACCGCGGCCCAGAGTTCCCGGGCCCGCGACGTCGTGTCCCGCGTCGACGCCGCCGTCTCCCAGGAGCAGATCGAGGCGGCCCTGAACTCCCTGCCGCGATGGACCCCGGACGAGCCGCACCTGGAGATCAGGCTCGCCGCGATCGTGGCACGCCACGACCCGGACGCTGACCCTCGCCTCGAAGCGGTGCTCGCCGACGCCCTGGCCCGGCCCTCTGCGGCCGAGCGGGCACATGCACTGATAGAGCTAATCGCGATCTGCGATCTCGTGGACTGGCGCATCCAGGACCGGGCCATCGACGTACTGCTGCACTTGTTGGAAGAGATGACGGCTCAGGGCGCGCCGACCGAAGCGGACGCGATCGCGGAATCCGGTGCCAGGGCCGCCGGGGCAATCGGGCACCGGCCCCTGCAGACCGCGCTGTCACGGGTCTGCGGCCAGAACCGCCCCGCCGAGTCACGCCCCCCCAACGAGCCCGACCTCCCATCACAAGACGCCCTGGACATCCCTGAATTCCTGTCCGAAGCGGCCCTGCGCATGATCGGCGAGCAAGACTGGGCGCAGGCCTCGGCCCTGTTGAGCGCCGAACTCGACGAACACGAACGCCGGGACCCTGGAGGCCTGCCCTCGCTGCTGACCGCCGGATACCTAGGCCTCGCCCTGAGCTCGAGCATCGAACTCCACCCGGATCTCAGCGAGGGCCTGGCCCTCCAGATCCTCCGGTACGGTGTGCGGTTCGGCCCCGGTCTGCTGGCCGCTGTCCGCGGGCCGCAGCGGGCGGGCCACCGGCTCGTCCTGAACTCCGCGGCCAATCTCGGGCATGCCATGGCCGCCCACTTCTCCGACCGCCGGGCCTCGCGCGAGGTTTTCCAGCTCGCGGCCGACCTGCTCGCCGAGACGCTGCTGCGCACCGACCCTGAACAGGAACCGCTCACTTACTCCACCCGCGCCAACAACCTGGCGCTGTGCCAACTGACCGTCGCCGACATGCACCAGGACGACGAACGGATCGCGACGCTCCACAAAGCCCATGACCTGTTCCTCGAAGCCACCCGCATCGACGAGGAGAACATCGGCAGGGGCACCGACACCCGGTTCATCGACTACAGCAACCTCGGCGCGACCCGCATGGCCCTCGCCCTGGCCACCTATGACGCCCGGCTGATCTCCCACAAGCCGGTGGAATCCGCGCACTGGTACCGGTCGGCTCTGGAGGCCTACCACCACGCGGCCGAACTGGCGGACCAGAGCGACTCCCCGGAACACCACGCCGCCACCCTGCTTAAGGCGGCCGCCGTCACCATGGATCTGTGCGACCGGTACGCCCTCGAACGCTACTGGGCCGGCGGGGATCTGACCGAAGCGTTCTACGACTGGCTGCGCGCCTTCGCAGGCGACCACATCAGGACGGACTGGCTGATCAGCGACTGGGCGGGCAGCGCCCTGGCCGGCATCTCCCACGCAGCGCGGACCGCCGTCGGCGGCAATCCCACCCTGGTCCTGAACTGCGTCGAGGCCGCCGTCCGTCTGTGGAGCCTCAGCCAATGGCGCAACGGCATCCCCCGCGCACATGCCCGCCACGCGCTCGCGCTCCTGGTCGAACTCACCGACGCGCTCGAAGACTCCGGCATGTTCGCCGCCTTCCCCAACCAACTATCCGAACCCGCCGAGCTACGGCCTCTCTGGCAGGCGCTCGCCCTGGTTGACGCGCACACCACCGGCAGCGCTGGCGAAGACCAGCTCAGCCTCGCCTCCCGGATGCTGCAGAATCTCGGACGTAGCCGATCTCCGCTGCTCAGGGCTCTGGCACTCCCCTACCGACTGTCTCACGAGTTCGAACGGCGTGCCGACGGTCTTCTGGTCAACGGACTGTTTGTCGAGCCCGACGACGACCGGCTCTCGTTCGTCCTGCCGTCCTTGCAACGCGCTGTCCAGCTCACGGGGCTGCGCATCGACGAACTGCGCTGCGAGCGGCGCGACATCCACCATCTCCGAACGGTCAGCCTGAACCCTCTGCGCCACCTGTCGCCCATGGTCTCCTGGGACGACCTGCCCGGCGAGGTACTCGTCGCCCGCGGCACCGGCACCGTTGACAGCGCCTTCGTCTCCTTCGAGGCCTTCCGGCTCCCGACCGGAACCTGGGAGACCTGGCTGGTAAACCTTGCCCACGACGGCACTGGCGATACCGCCATCGGTCTGAACATGCCCTATCAGGGCCTGTACGACCCGGTCTCCGGCACCTTGGACACCGGCGCCACCGGCAACGTCACCGACGACGCTCAGGTGCTGGTCTTCGGCGAGCAGGGCATTACCATCGAGGTCAGTATCCCGTTCGCCGATGCCGGGGAGGTACTGGCCGAGGATCGCGAACTGGTCATGCGTACCCGCGAGATCGACCTTCTCATCAGGAGCACCCCGCGGATCGCCTCCTCCGACGCGGCCTTCATTGTCAAGGACGATGGCAGCGCTGCGGCGTCGGTCTGTGCCGCGTCCTTCACCCACGCAACCCCGAGCATCAGCTTCCCCGCCAACGCCGTCCACACCTTCAGCCCGCTCTTCTACTTTCGCGACCGACTCGACACCGGCGCCAGGAACCTTCTCAACGAAGTCCGGTCACGGGAGATCGTCTTGGTCGGTGTGCCCGACGACATCGAGGACGCCGTCGGGCTGCTCGGGGACCTGTTCGACGCGCGACGAGGCATGCTCTGGCTGGTGGAACGGGACGAGGCTGATCGCGCCGCGCAAGCGCAGGCAACCTTCATTCAGTGGCTGGAGGAAGCGCCTGGAGCCCGCTACCTCCTGCGCGCCGCGTCCTCGGCGAACGCGGCCTACCGGCCCGCCGATCACCTGCAGATCGTTGTCGTCCCCCGCGACCTGGCAGCGGCGGCCGCGCAGATCGGCCTCGACCTAGCAGCCGCCCGGCGGCGGGACACCGAGAACATCCCCGTCGTGCTCGAAGGGCGGCCCACCTATATCAACATGAAAGGCAACCCGGTCGGGGCACGCCTGCGGCAGATCGTGTTCGACGGACCGGTCGAATGGGACACCTACCTCGACCGCTACGTGTCCCTCCTGGGCACCAGCGTGCACGGCCAGACAATCCTTCACTCCTCACCGCAGACGGCGTCAGTCTTCGAGGCCCTCCACGCGACCATGGCACGCCGTCCCGTCCACATCCGCCACCACGACGAAGCCGCCGCGATCGCCGCGCTCCCCCATGCCCGCCTCACCGGAGCAATCGTCCTCCCCCCGAACGACGAGTCGTTCGCCCTGCTGGAGCGCCTGAACCCGCCCGAGGTCCATATCCGGCAATCACTCACCGGCGCCGTGCCTAGCGGCCCGTGGACCGTTCTGCCGCTTCCCGAGGATCCCGCCGCGATAGCGCTCATGTTCCAAGAGCTAGCGCGTGAGGACCACGGACGCCGGATCGCCGACCTGCCACGCACCCATCCGCACCTGGTCAGCAGCACCGAACTCCTCGCAGAGACCGGCCCCGCCGACTACGTTCTGCTCGGCCCGCAGGACCCGGCCCAACGAGCGTACGCCTACCTCGCCGCGAGCTATGCCGCCGCGCTCAACGCCCCGCTCTATCTCATGGCCGAACCCATCGACCCGCACATCGGAGGCCGGGCCGAAACGCTGGCCACCGCCGGATCCGGCAACAGCCGCAGTCCGATCACCCGCGACTTCCTCGCCGACGAAGCCGACACCTTGCCCTCAGAACTCGCCGACCTCTTTCCCGCGACCCTGGCCGACCTGGATCTGCTGTCGCCCACCTATGTCTCGCTGGTCACCCCCTTTGCCGGATTTCCCATCGAACTCGTCGGAACCCCACCGCTCGCCACCCGCTTCGCCCTCGGCAGGCTCGCAGGCCCTGACCTGGCTTCGACGGCACTGCTCATCGCCCGCGCCGCTCTCTCCGAGGACATCACCCGGCCCGTCAACGTCCACGCGGTCCTCACCGACTGCTCCGACGCCATCCCTGACAAGACCGTCCCCGACGCACGGGCCGAGATTCTCGCCCTGCGCGACCAACTCGCCGCCCAGCCTCGTGTCCACGTCCGCCTGGTCGACGACCTCACCGGCTTCCTCCAGGCGGCCCCCGGCGCCGCCGTCCTCCATTTCGCCGGGCACTGCCGCTTCGTCAGAAACGACCCCGACCAAAGCGGCCTAGTCTTCCGCGAAGGCATCCTCACCCCGAGCACGTTCACCGCAGTCCTCGGCGCCCACCCCCTCGTGTTCGGAAACGCCTGCGAATCCGGGCTGCTCACCCCGACCACGTCCTCGGATGGTGTCCTGTGGACGGGCATCGCCGCGGCATTCCTCGCAGCAGGCGCCGGCAACTATCTCGGCAGCCTCTGGCCAGTATTCGACGCCGGCTCCCGCCTCTTCGCCGAAGTCTTCTACACCACCCTCTGGGAAGGCATGCCCGTCGGAGAAGCCCTCCGGCACGCCAGGCTCCACGCCTACGAACGCGGCGACCCAACCTGGTCCGCCTACGCCCTCTACGGCTGCCCCCGTAACCGCTTCCGCCCCCCACCCCACCGGCTCCACGACCTCGGCACGAGCTAACAGGCGGCCTTTCCGGGAGGCCAATTTGCCGGGACGAACCCGCCGCCGAAATGGCAGGAGACGAGCGTCGGCATGCGGGTTCCTCGCTTACGCAGTCCAGGATTCCAGGAACCTGCGCGCTTCCAACCGATCCAAGGCCGACCAGGACCCCACCACCTGGCAACCGCCGGCCCAGGACTACCACTGCACGTACGCCACCGACTGGATCGCCATCAAGACCCGCTGGGCACTGGCCGTCGACCCGACGGAGCAGGCCGCGCTCGCCGAAGTCCCCACCGCCTGCCCGGACACCGTCATCGAGGTCACCCGCGCCCGCTGACCTCCCCCAGCACACTCTCGCCAGGGAGCAGGGAGCAGGGCGGATGCCGGTGCGGGCGGTATCCGACGGGTCAGCGTTTGACGCGGTTGCGGACGGCGAGGACGGCCAGGCCCAGCAGGACGGGTTCGCTCAGGCGCGAGGTCATCTCGATGTACGTGCCGGCAGTGGTCAGGTCCTGGCCGGAGGAGCGGAACACCACCGAGTTCAACGTGACGTTCAAGGACTTCTCGAAGCGCTCGCCGGTGAACCGGTCGCCGGTGGGGTTCTGCGGATCGTCCTTGTCGATCTCGAAGGTGACGGTGCCGCCGCCGGCCGGGACGGTGCCGGTCGCGGTCTGCTTCAGGGTGTCCTGCGCCAGGCCGAACGCCATCAGCAGCATGACGGTGAGGCACATGGCAACGCCCAGCCAGGCCAGCGCCCGGGAGGCGCGCAGACCGTACCCGGACAGAGCCCAGTACGCCGTCAGAAGGCCCCGCTCGCTGCGGGGTGGCTCAGTGGCTGGTCGACGCTGTTGCGTGGCGGGGGCTGCTGGACGGGACTTGTGGCGGCGCGGTCGCCGGGCCGGTCGCCTTCGGCTGCCGCCTGTGCGCGGCCCGGCGTACGGGGACGGCCGTGCGGGTGGTGCGGTACGCGCCGCGGTGGGAGCGGGTGTGCGCCCGGTACCGGCGGTGGCTGCTGGACGCGGACGCCGGCCAGACCCTCGAGTGCCTCGACCTGCGCGGTGTGCCGGAAGTGGCCGCGGCGCAGCGGCGGTGGGCCAAGGTGGCGCGGCGGGCGGTACGGGCCGGAGTCGAGCCGGAGAGAGTGTTCGCTCTGGCGCACGCGGTGGTGGCCCGGTGGTGGGAGCAGGCTCTGCACTGGGAGTGCGAGACCATCTGGCCGCGGCGGCTGGACCAGATCGCGGGCGGCAACGCCGGGATGGAGCTGGAGCGGTGGCGGATTGTGGGCCGGGACGCGGCCGTCTTCCCCGGGGTGGTGACTGCTGGAGCACCTCAGCCAGAGTGCCGGGCTGATCGACCGGGCCGTGCTGCATGCCGCCGCCGCGGCCGTCGCGGCCGGGGTGGCGCTTGAGGAGGTAGCCCAGTGGTCCGGCCTGCCCGCCGAAGAGCTGTCACAGATACTCGCCGTAGGCCGTAGCGAAGACTGACGCACCCGGCGGCGGCCGGGCAGTGGCCCTGACACTGCGGTCCACTGTGGGTTTGGTGGGTGGTGTTGAGGGAGGGCGGCCAGGCGGCCGGAAAGTGCAGGAGTTCGCACTGGCACTTTACGGGGCGGGTGTGGGTGTGGGTGTGGGGTGCAGGGGGGTCGAGCCGAGGTTGTGTCGGTCCTGGGTGCCGAAGGTGGACCAGAGGGCTGCGGTGAGCAGGAGGAGCGCGCCGAAGACGAGGTAGACCGGCCTGCCTCCGATGCGGTCGAAGAGGAAGCCGGTGGCGAGGATCGCCCCGGCGCTGACCGTGCGGATGACGGCGTCGAGGAGCCCGTGCCAGGTGCCGAGCAGGGCGGCGGGGGCACGGAGCTGGACGAGGAGTCCGGCCGACCTGAGGTACACGGTGAAGCCGAGGCCGAAGAGGACGAGGGCGGCCGCGAGGATCCACTGCGTCCCGCCGAGCAGTGCCGCCGTCAGGGTGCCGGTGCCCGCGAGGGCGGTGGCCCAGCGCAGGCTTGAGTAGATGCCCTCCGGGCCGGCCTTGGCGACGACGAGGCCGCCGATGATGGCTCCGATGGTGGTGAACGCCAGGAAGGAGCCGGCGCGGGCCGGCGACATGTCGAAGGTCTCCCTCATGAGGGGCAGCAGGGAGAGGATGACCGTCGAGAGGGCGAGCACGGTCAGGGCGTGGAAGGTGAGGAAGCGGCGCCAGGCCGGGCTGGAGGCGAGTGTCCTGGCCACCGCGCGGCGGGACGGGAGGGGGGCGGGGGCGGGTTCCTCTTCGGGCATGGTGCCGGCGGTCTTCACGCCGGTCGTCGCGCCGGAGTCCTGTGCGTGGACGGACTTCGGGTGCGCGGATCCCGGCTGCCGGGCCACGACGGCGATGAAGCCGGCGAAGACGGCCAGGGCGAGGACTTGGAGGCCGGCGGCGACGAGGAGGGCCCGGGAGCCGGGGAGCAGGGCGATGACCAGGCCCGCGACGACCGGGGAGAGCAGTTCGGCGGCCGAGCGGATGGTTCCGCCGATGCCCTGGACGCGGACGAGGGTCTTGGCGTCGAGGATCCGCGGCAGGAGCACGAACAGGGCCATCTCCCCGATGTGGTGGACGAGGTCCACCGTGGCCGCCGCGACGACGATCGCCCACAGGTGGGACGAGAGGAACGTGGAGCCGATGCCGATGAAGACGAAAACGCCGATCTTGACGAGGTAGGCCACGACCAGGACGGTCTTGGGGTTGCCCCGGTCCAGCAGGGGGCCGGCCGCGATGGAGGCGACGACCTCCACGCCGTAGCCCACGCAGTACACCAGGCCGACCGTGCTGACCAGGCCGGAGAGGTCCAGGGCCAGGTTGGCGAACGCGATGTCGTAGATGCCCTCGCTCATGGAACGGGACATGACGAGCACCGCGAAGACCACGAGGAGCAGCGTCAGCCGGCGTGACGCGATGGGGAGCACGGTGCGGCCGGTGCGCGGCGCCTGCTCGGTCGCCGTCACTGGTAGGCCAGCTCTCGGACGACGTTGCCCGCGAGAGCGGCACCCGGCGCGTCGAAGGTCGGCAGTGATCCGTCGGCGGGTACCGGGACGAAGAGCTCGGGCAGGCGCGCGCCGAGGGAGTCGTGGACCTCGTACTCCACCCGGTAGTGGAGCGTCCCGCTGCCCCGGGCCCGCATGAGCACACCCGGTTCGATCGTCAGGACGACCCGCGAGTCCTGCGGGAAGGGGAGGATCTGGCTGGCCCCGAAGGTGGGAGAGTCCGCGCGGCGGTCGATGAGCTGGAGTTCCATCTCGGGATTGTCGTACAGCAGCGGGGACAGCTTCAGCGTGAGATGGGGGTGGGCGCTGAAGTACTGCGGCCAGGATGCCGGAATGTCGTGGACCATGGTGTCGGCGAGCCCGTTTTCGACGTTGGAGCCGATGCCGTACGAGTCGTCGCGGATGGACTGGTAGGAGCCGACCGCGGCGGTGACGGTGGCGAGGTCGGAGGCGGGCAGGACGGGCTGCTGTCCGGCGAGGTCCCGGTCGATGAAGTAGCGGTGGAGTTCGCCGCCGATCTCGGCGGAGGCGACGACGCCCTGCTCGGTCGCGCCGCCGAGCCAGCTGCGGGACACCAGCTTGGAGATCAGGAACTGGGCCGCCGTCGGCAGCTCGACGGTGTTGGCTATAGCCCGGGGGCGCGCGCGGTCCATGTCGGCGACGCAGTAGGTGGCGTTGTCGTCGAGCGGGGACCACTGCGAGGCGGGGTCCTTGGGCGCGTGGAGGGAGTAGTCGTTGCGGGTGGTCACGGTGCCGAGCCGCTCGAACCAGTGCGCGTAGCCCGGCGGGACGGCCAGTACGCACGACCCGTCGGCCGGGACGTCGATCTCCAGCTTCCGGTCGTACTCCGGTGAGTTGGCCCGGCAGTCGTACATGTGGACGGTGACGGGTTCGGCGCCCACCGGGCCGTAGAAGGAGAGCCGGTCGTACTGGCCGAGGTGTACCGCGTACTCCTCGTACGCGAAGTGCGGGCTGTGCACCATGTAGTGGTACGGCCGGTCGTTGCGGGAGGACCGGATGCGCCGCGCTCCCGGGAGGCCGGAGTCCTTGCCCGTCGTGCGGGTCTTGGTCATGATCAGGTGCGGCTTGGGGAGGGCGGACATGGGGCAGCGTTCCTCTCTGCAGTGCGGGGATCCGAAGTGGTCGCAAGTGCCTGGGGGCGGGTACACCGGACCGGTGGACCCGCCCCCGACGACTACCGCGGTGATCAGACGGTGGTGACGACGACGCCCTCCGGGAGGGCGGCCTTGAACTCCGCGAGGTCACGGAAGGAGCGCGAGGTGATCTGCTCCTCCGTGTCGGCGTCGATCATCGACGAGGCGATCTTGCCGAGGATGCTGCGGAAGTACTCCGGGGTCTCGAAGTAGGGCTCCAGCGCGGAGCTCAGGCTCTCCAGGGCAGCGCGGGCGGCGGGGTCGGTGACGTCACCGGACATGGCGGCGAGCTCGGTCTTCCAGGCGGCGGTCTCGACACTGGTGATCGACATGATGTGTTCCCTTCGGTGGGTTCTTCAGTCGGGTTTCAGCGGGTGAGCGATATTGCCTTGGCTTCCATGCGCGCCAGCGCGTGGAGAGCCGGTCCGGGCAGGTAGCGGTCGCTGTCCTGCTCGGGCCTGCTGGCGCCGGCTTCGGACGGGTCGGCGGTGGTGACGTCGCGGCCGAGAGGGTGGTCCAGGGCCCAGGGTTCGAGGTCCAGGAGTTCCATCTCGGAGCGGAGCCAGACACGGCCTGTTCCGGTGAGCCGGTACCAGGTTCCAGGGGGGACGCGGACCCCGATGGTGGGGTCCCCGAGGCGGATCACGGAGCGTTCGCCGTCCGCGGTCACTACCTCGATCTGCGCGTCCGTGCTGCCCGCCAGCCAGGTGAGGCGGCGGCGGGAGTATTCGTGGCGGACGAACCGGCCGACGGCGCTGCCCTCGCCGGCCTCGGCGCTGCCCTCGCCGGCGTCGGGGCCGTCCCCGGCCGGGTGGCCGTCGAGGTCCACTTCGAGGACGTCGGAGGTGCAGCTGTCGGTGGAGGGCACGACGGTGAAGGACTCCGGGCCCGTCAGCACGAAGTTGTTGCGGGAGGCCCACGCGTGGACGTCGTCTGCGGTCTCGGCGGCCCGCCACGTCGGCCTGAGCGTCGCGTAGGTGGTGCTGCCGCCGATGGAGACGCGGTACCGGGCGGCGTAGGCGCCCTGGTCCTGCGCGTTGGTCTGCTGGGACATCCGGGAAAGCAGCAGGTGGGCGGCGACCGGCAGCTCGTGGCGGTTGGTGCGCACCACGGGAGCCTGCTGCGAGGAACGCAGGAAGGAGATGAGGTCGTTGTCCGGTTCCCAGTCGGGGTTCTGGTCGGCGTACCAGACCGGTTCGTCGCGGGTGACGACTCCGCCCAGTCCGTCGAGGGTGTGGGCGACGCCCTTGGGGATGATCAGGACCCGGTAGGGCGAGACGGCCATCTCGATGGTGATCTCGTCGCCGAGCTGGGGCGAGTCCTCGCGGCAGTCGATCAGGTGCACGGTGATCCGCTGGCCCTCGCCGAAGAAGGTGAGCCGGTCGTCCTGGCCTACGTGGATGCCGTAGGCGGAGTAGGCGAAGTCCTTCTCGTGGGTGACGTAGTCGGTGATGCCCGGTCCGTTCGAGATGCGGGTCACCCGGACGACGCCGTTCGTGCCGTCGCTCTCGCTCACGTTCGTGGTCTCCAGCCGCGCTCCCGGCAGGGAGAACTCCATGGAGGTGACGTCGTCGGGGACCTGGAAGGTCCCGATGTGGCGGCGTTCGGTGGTGCGGTCGAGCGCTGTACGCGGCCCTGCGTCAGCGGTTTCGAGCATGGTGGGTTCCTCTCTCTTGCCTTCGTGGTGGCCGACGCGCGGGCCCGGGGTGAGGAGAAGGGTGGAGGCGTTCGTACGGGCGGGCGTCCTGCGCCGTCACCAGAACTCGCGGCCGTCGTCGGCGTCCGTGGTGTCCGGCAGCCGCCAGGCTGCGAGCCGTGGTGTGTGGGCGATGGCCCGCAGACACGCCGCACGGGCGGTAAGCAGTGCCTCGGCCTCGCATTCGGCGAGGACGAAGAGAACCAGGTCGATCCGTTCTCCGTCGGCGCGTGTCCAGAGGTGCTCGATCCGGTCCGCGGAATGGAAGCGGGCGGTGAGGAGTTCCCTGAGGTCGTCGGGCGCCGCAGGTGTTCCGACCAGCCGCATAGTGATCATGTACATGGGGTCCTCGGGTGGCCTGGCACCGCCGGCCACCCGGTGGGATCGACGCCAGAGCAACTGGCCGGCGCCAGCGCCCTGACGCGGTGCCGGTCCCGCCCTGGGGCCCCACCCAGCCGAACCCGTCGCTGGCCACGACCCGGGGCGTTACCCAGCCGAACCCGTCATCGGCGGACGTACGTCAGGCGTCCGGCACCTCGTGGGAGGCGGCTCCTGAGGTTCCGACGGCGACGATGAGAGCGGCGGATGCGAGCAGGACTGCGGCGATCCGGGACATGACAAACTCCACCCTTAGGAATCGGCTTATTTTGTCTTCGTTATCGCGTTCACCCCGTTCTGAGGGGGTGTTGCGTTCGATGGCTTAAGGCTGTCCCACGGCGGTGGCGGTGTCACTAGACGAGCAAGTTGTATGTCATGTCCGGGGGCTGAGGAACATCAGAACGAAAAGCGGCGCTAAGCCCGTCCCGGCCTCTGCGAGGGCTTTGACCTGGACTTCTGTGGTGGCTGAACCTTCGGCAGTCGTGTTGATCGACTGTTCTGGAGGTCCGGGGTGCCGGCGGAGTTTCTGACGGATGAGCAGGCTGCCGCGCACGCGGCGTATCGCGGGGCGCCGTCCCCTGCGGAGTTGGAGCGGTTCTTCTTCCTGGATGACGCGGATCGGGAGCTGATCGAGTCCAAGAGACGGGCCCACCACCGCAGGCACAGCCTCCCCCTCGCCACAGACAACGGGGCCCGCTTCACACACGGCCCCGAGAACGTCGCCGCAGGCCGTGATCAGCGATGCCGCAGACAATAGGGCGTTATCCGTGGAACAACCTCACACCCGCCCCGCGACCGACACCCCGTCAGCCCCCAGGCGAGTTGGAGCAGTCCGAGGTGGAGGTCGGCTCGTATCTCGTAGCGGATCCGCAGGGCGGCGCTCACAGCCACGCGGGCGGGCCGGGGTACCTATCCGCCGCCGGTAGGACGGAGGGGTACGGGGCGCTCGGTCGCGTAGGCGGCGAGACCCGGGATGCTCCCGGTCACCTGTACCGGGTCCATGCCGCCAGGCACGCCCAGAACCAGGTCCGGCTGCCGTCCTCGGCTCCAGCCCGGCATATCGGAGCGATTTGTTAGCGTCAGCAGCGTGAACGATTCATCCCTGCCCGACAGGCGCGCCACGAGCGTCGTCGAATCCTGTCCGCTCGGTGCCACGACCACGCTCGCCGAACTCGCCCGGGACCCGCATCCGCGGCTGGCGCTGCTGCGTGCGCGGGAGCCGGTGTCCTGGGTCCCCGAGTTGGACGGCTGGCTGGTGACCCGTCGTGATCTCGCCCTCAGCGTGATGCAGGACGCCGCTACCTTCACCGTCGATGACCCCCGGTTCTCCACCGCGCAGATCGTCGGCCCCAGCATGCTCTCGCTCGACGGCGACCAGCACACCCGGCACCGCAAACCCTTCAACTCCCCCTTCCGACCCCGGGCCGTGCGTGACGGTTTCGCCGCGTTCATAGAGCGGGAAACCGACCGGCTCATCACCGAGCTGGAGCCGACGGGCGCCGTCGACCTGCGACGTGCCTTCGCCGGCCCCCTTGCGGTCGCGGTCGTGACCAAGGCCCTGGGGCTGGTCGGCACCGACGGGGAAACAGTGCTCGCCTGGTACGACTCCATCGTGCAGTCGGTCTCGGACATCACCGCCGGCCACGAGGCAGGCCCCGCGGGTCTCGCGGCATACGCGCAGCTGAGAACTGCAGTGGAAGCCACCGTGGCCGACCAGCACGCTTCCTCTCTCCTCGTCTCGGCCGCCGGGCAGCTGACAGTGCCCGAGGTGGCATCCAATGCCGCCGTACTGATGTTCGGAGGCATCGAGACCACCGAAGCGATGATCACCAACGCGCTGCTGCACCTGCTGCGGCACCCCGACCAACTCGCCCTTGTCCGGGCCAACTCCGACCTGCTGGACGGCGCGATCGAAGAATCCCTGCGCCTCGAACCCGGCGCGGCGGTCGTGGACCGCTACGCCACCCGTGACACCGTCCTCGGCCCGGCCACGATCCACCGCGGCGACCTCGTCACCGTCTCCCTGACCGGGGCCAACCGCGACCCGGCCGTCTTCCCCGACCCCGACCTGTTCGACGTCCGCCGCGAGAACGCGCGTCTGCAACTGGCCTTCGCACACGGCCCGCACTACTGCCTCGCGGCGCACCTCGCCCGCCTGGAGACCCGCATCGCCCTCCAGCACCTACTCGAACGCCTACCCGCCCTGCGCCTCGACCCCGGCCACCCCGCGGCCCCCTACGGCCTGGTCTTCCGCAAACCCACCACCCTGCATGTGCGGTGGGACCAAGCGGCCTGACCCACGACACCGGAGACGACTCCACACGAGTCCACATGCGTCGCAGGGCAGAACCCCCTACAAACGGGCTACCGACCGGGAGTGTGGAGCGGGGTGGTGGGTGATGCCGTAGTTGCGGGCGAAGTGGTTGGCCTCCATCGCCGATCCAGTCATCCGATGCAGCCAGAACCCGTACGCCACTGACTCCATCTGCTCGGCTGTCAAGTACAACAGCCACCGCCGCGCGCTGCGATCACAGCGGGCCGTACGCGCCTGCTCCGCCAGCCCTGCCGCCACCGGCACCCGCAGCCGGCCGGCCAGGCCGAGGAACAGACGCAGCGCCGCCATCTGAGAGGGCAGCAACTCCACCAGGCGCCGTCCCGTATCCGGTTCGTCCACGGCGCCGGCAGGGCGGGGACGGGAGCCGGCGTAGAGCAACCGGCAGGCCCACGTCGGGCGGACGTCCTGGTGCGGGCATTGGCTGGGCGGCTGCCGAGGCCGGCTGACGATCAGGACGCCCGCCGGCCGGGTCGCGCACTTCGCACACCTTCCCGGACCCGAGCACGCGGTGTGCCGCAGGGCGTCGGTGGGCGTCTCCGGCGCCGACCACCCCTACATCAAGCAGCAGCTCCTCGCGTGGCTGGCCGGGCAGAGCATCACGGCCACCGCGCGCCTGCCCGAAGACGCCGAACGGCTCGGAGGCGAGGTCGTGTTCGAGCCGGGCGGTCACGGCTGTCTGCGGGTGCTGCTGAATGAGGACGCCGCGCTGCCCGCGCCCGCGGACGGCACGCAGCTGGTGCTGGGCCGCACGTCGCGCACGATCCGCACCGGCTCACCGTCGACGGCTACGTGCTGCGCATCCGCTGCGACACCGACAACGCCGGGCGCCGCGTCATGGTCGGAACCCAACTGCACGGCCACACCCAGTGGTTCAGCCTTGACGAATGCCATCTGAAGCCGTGGGGACTGTCCACGCCCGCGGTCGAGGAGGTCCGCCGCCTGCGCAGCAGCAGCCGCCCCCTCGCCGCCTTCCCGCACCGCGCCACGCCGGCCCGCTCCGATGCCGCGGTGCGGCCGGTGGCCGCGCCCCAGGCGACGGACGCACCGCCACGAGGTATTCGCGGCCCTGCGCAAGGCCGTCGAGGGTCAGCACAACACCAGAGCACTGCGCCACTGCCTCACCCATGCAGAGGCCGCCGCCCGCGGCGGCGCGAGCGCCGAGGAGAACGATCTGCTACGCCGCGCCGCCGATCTGCTACTGGCCAGGGAACGCGGGGTGGGCCTCAGCGCCCCGCCCTCCCTCGCACCGCGGCGCGGCCGCCTCTCCCGTGCCGGACGCACGGGCCAGAGCCGCGCGGGGCAGGCGACCGAGACGGTCGCCGACCTCCTGGACACGCTCGAGCGACGCCGCGGTCACCTGCGTCCCGGCGAGCAGCAGCGCCTGGTGGCCCAGTTGAAGGACAAGGCCGAGGAGGCCGGGCCCTGGCTGACTCGTCAGCAGCGCAGACGGATCAGCGCCTGGGACAAGCGCACCCAGCAAACACCCGCAGCGCCCAAGACCAAACCGACGACGCGGGTCTCCGTTTTACCGGCGGCCGCCGTGGAGGCCCCCGCGCGCCTGGCGGCAGCTGAGCGGCGCACGCGCGGCGGCTCACGCCGCAACCGCTGTCCCTGGCGACGTCGACGCCGTGGCGGACGCCGCGCGCGACGTCCTAGAGCACACCGCCCGGCTCGGCGCGACCATCAGCTGGGACCGACTGTGCGAGCAGGTCAAAGGACTGGCCGAGCTGACCGAAGTCCAGCAGCGCCAGGCCCTAAAGTCCGCGTCCCGCCCCCGCTCCATCCCGCCGCTGGCAGCCCTGATCACCACCGGTGACGGGACGCCGCACCCGCACTCCCGGCACCTCGCGGGGGTGAGCGACGGGCCGACCGCCGAGGCGTCCTGACACAAGGCCGTGGCCGACGTCCACGCCTGCTACCGGCGCAGCCGCCCGGCGCCCGGCGCCCGGCCGAGTGAACGCATCAGCTGACCGAGGTGTGCCGGTGCTTCGTGACCTCTCGCGGTGAAGGTTGGCGGGCAGCAGGGCGCCGCGGGTCTGCTGCAGGTTCAGCTGTGGGGCCGCGGCTCCCGCTGCGCCGCTGGTGGCGCGTGCGCGCGGTGGTCCCGGGGGCGGAGCGAGGCCCCTGCCCTAGGACGGGTGGTGGGCGGTCACCAACAGCGTGTCGGCGGTGCGCGGCCCGCTGGTGGCGGGGAGCACGTCGACGGTGATGTCGGTGAATCCGGCCTCGTCGAGCAGCTTGGTCCACACATGCTCCTGCAGGACCCAGCGCCGCATCGTGGCCGCTTCGCCGTCCGGCGCCTTTGCCGGGATGTCGGCAGCCACCACGTCGGGCTGGGCAGGCGCCCCGTTCAGGAAGTGGGCGAGGGTCGCGAACGCCAGCCGCCCGCCCGGCGTGAGCGCGACGGCCGCCGCTGACAGCAGATCGCGCGGATCGGTGAAGTCCACGGCGCCGAAGACGCTGTACAGCACGTCGTACGCGCCGGGCATCGCCTGCAGATGGGGCACCGCGCCGGACTGCACCATGCGCAGACGAGGGGCGAGGTGTGCGTAGAGGTCGGTTGCCATGGCGTGCTGGGCGGGCGAGGCGTCGACGGCGACGATCCGGGCTGGCTGATGATGGACCGCCAGGTGGGCTGCGTGCCGGGCTGCGCCGGCGCCGAGGTCGCCCACACAGCGGCCGGTCAGGTCTCCCAGGATCTCGGGGCCGGGCCCTGCGTCCTGGCTCCAACTCCAGTAGAAGGTGGAGGGAACAGCGCGGTCACGGATGGCGCGGGCGCGGCCGTAGTGGTGCCAGAGGTCTGTGGTGCTGGTGGTCACCCGGTCCATCCTGGCGGCCGTGACCAGGCCGCAGGCCGGTTCACTGAAATCTCACCCCGGCGGGCCCTCGGGCTCCAGCGATGTGGCCGAGGCCCGAGGAGCTCGCCGTTGCGGGGTCGTCAGTGTGAGTCGTTGCCGGGGTGGCACGGGCCGCAGTCGGCGGCGTCCGTCCACAGCGGCAGGTCGACCTCCCAGCCGTCGGCGGCGATGATGTGGGCCGTCTTGATCACGGAGCCGTCGTTCTTCATGCCCACCTTGGGCACGTGGTGCAGGAACACACCGCCGTTGAACCTCTCGCACAGCTCGGCGTACGCAACGGTGTCCAGGATGACCGTGTGGACGCCGATGTCCACGAGCTTGCTGGGCGCCAACCCCAGGCTCTCGCCCCGGTGGTTCATCGCGGTCAGCAGATAGGCGTAGCCCTGGCCGAGGACCCGTGCGGCCATGACCGAGTCGTAGGGGTGATCCCGCATGAGGAGCCCGACCTGCTTGTCCCACAGGTCGGGGCGGCACGACGTCGCGTGCACGGCGGACCGGGCCGGTCGTCGGGTCGGCGGACGGAGGAGGTGCGACAGCGGCGGTGGTTGCCATGGTGTGCCTCCGATGGACGGTGCCCCGCGGCGCGGGGCAGTGCACCCAGCACACCGCGCCGAGCAGCCACGCAGTGATCAACTCTCGCTCTGTGCACGGCGTTTGCATATCGTGCAAGCGGCCTCGACGCGGCCGGGCCAGCGCCCGTAGCGTGGAGGGCCCCTTTCTGTGCGGTGTGGGAGGGACGCGTGCCCGTTGACCCGCTCTGGAGCAGCACGACAGCACTGCAGTTGGCCGCGCAGCGGCGCCCCGGCGCGCTGATCCGGATCGGACGCCAGCACCACGCCTGGACGCTGGTCGTGCTCGCCGAACGGATCGGCTGCTCGCCCGCGACCGTCTCCCGGCTGGAGCGCCGCACCCGGATCGCCGACCTGGCCCTGGTGCACCGTGCCGCACGGGAAGTCGGTATGCCCCGGCACATCCTCATGACATCCCTCGCGCCAGCGCCCGCTACGGCAGCGACGGCCACTAGAGTGACGGCCAGTCAGCGTGCGTTTTAACCTCTGCCTCGATCAGTCTTTGGCTGGTCGAGGCAGACAAGAGAGCTCGCACGGAGCTGAGTGCCAGCTCTCAATCTTCATGCGACACACCGAGGTCGTGGCGCATAGCGGTTCTCATAGTTCGGAGCATCTCCCAGACCTCGTACTGGGCCTGGGCCGCGGTCTCCATCGTTTCGCCTGGTCCGGGGGCACCGCGTTCGAGGCGCTTAACCTGGCCGTAGACCTTGTTCAGGGCTTGGTTGACGACACTCGCTCGCCTGAGTACTACTTCGGGGGCGATCATCTGTGCTTCGGAGTATCGATCGCGGTGCGCGTTCTTCGCTTCCTCGAGGGCGTCACTGTCGGCCTCCTCCACGCCGCGTTCCCTCATGACGTGCAGGTGGCGGTTGAGTGCGGTGGTGAACTGCCGAGCATCCCGGTTGAGTTCCACGTAGCAGGTGCGTCGCAGCGAACGGGCCTCGCGGACCTCCTCATGGTCTCGAACGAGCTCTATCTCCAGGCGCTTCGCTCGTTCGGAGCCGCGCTGGGTGAGTAGCGCCCCTCCCAGAGTTCCCGCGACGCCTGCGACAGCGATGATCACTGAGCTGAGATCCACCGACGTACCCCGTGAAATTCTTCGGCCCTCGTGCCCGCTGCACATGGCCCAGGCCGTCAAGTTTGCCGCTCCTCGGTGCGCCGGGGTTTGGTGCCCTTCTTGTGGTGGGCGGGGCGGCTGTATGCCTCACCGGTGGCCAGGACTCTGCCCACGTCATGACGGGTGGCTGGGCGGCGGTGCTTCCAACCCGGCGACCGGCCAGGCCCCGGACGAGACGGTTTCGGTGCACCGGCCGGGGAGCCGGTCTTCGTGCACAGGTTCCTGAACCCCCTGCGGACCCGGGCGGGCGTGAGCCTGTTTGGCGGAGCCGGTTTCTCCCAGGGCCGCCGGAGATCGGTGGCCAGCGGCCGCGCGAGCCGGAGCTGGGCATAGGCGGCGATCACCAGCCACGTCCACCGGTCGGCAGCCTCAGAGCTGCGGAGACGGGGCTTGGTCCAACCAAGTGTCTGCTTGAACAGGCGGAAAGTGTGCTCCAGGTCGAAGCGGCGGAGGAACGACTGCCAGCAGCGGTCGACATCGTCCTTGGTGGCGGCGGTGCCCGACCACCACAGCCAGAGCGGCTTGTTCACCCCGCCGCTGGGCAGCTTCTGCACGGTCAGGCGGATGACGGTGCCTTCGGTGATGGGTAGCGGTCCGTCGTAGTCGATCCGGGCCGCCCGGCGGGTGAGCCGCGGGTGCAGGCGGTCCCATGCCTGCGCGGTCGCCTGGCCGTAAAGGCGGGTGTCGGTGGTCGTCACGGCTTGCTCAATACCCCACGTGGAGGAGTCACCGAAGACGAACTCGCCTCCGTGCTTGGGTGGTCGGCCGCCCTTGGGGTCGTAGATCCGCGGCGGTGTCGGCCGGCGCATGACTCGGTCGGAGCGGAGTCTGCCGACGATCTCGACGGGCAGATCGGTCATCAGGTGGGCGATGCGGGGTGCGTCGTATCCGGCGTCCAGCACGACCAGGACTTCTGGGTCGCCCGGCTTCCACTGGCCTGCGGCGACGAGCCGGTCGACCAGCTCGCGGAGCTGGGCCGTGGTCACCGCGGCAACGTCCGCGCCGGGCTCCAGACGAACCGCGTCCAGAACCGCCGTCCACGACGTCCGGCCGGTCTCCAGCGCAGCCACGATCGAGTACGGCCAGCCCGGGACCATCTGATGCTTGCCCTCACCCCGACCGAAGGTGTGGCAGAAGGACCGGTCAGCGCAGGTGTTGGCGTCCGGGCGCAGCAACGGCGAGACATCCGCGGCCAGGACGATCCGGCCATCCGCCGCCCTCGGCAACGGAATCCCGGCCAGGGCCCGACGCAGCCGGGCGATATCGATCCGCCCCTGGTTGAGGCCGTCGTGAAGAGCACCGTGCCCGCGGCGGTGTTCCGGCGCGAGTGCCAGGTCGACGAGCGTCCGCACCGACCCGTCCGTGCACAACAGCGCGTCGCATAACTCGAACAAGGCGTCGCCCCGTGCGGTCAGACACGCGTACAACTCCGCCCGGAAGCGGGACACTTCCGCGAACGCATCCCGCAGGACGTCCTGATACCCCAAACTCACTACCACGGCCTTCGCGCTGGTTCCTATGCCTCTGTGACGGAGCACAGGATCAGACGAAGGCCGCCTTCACGTCCGCTGAACTGCGAAAATGCTGGTCAAGTTCGAGTCGCGTTCGACGCCAGACCTGACAAGGTCAGTACGTGTTTCTGAACCCTGATCGGCCACCGGAACGGTGCTCATCGTTTCGGCCTGGACCCGGCTCTGTCACGAACGATCAGGGAACGAGACTGGAGGAGCATCAACCTCAACGCGGCGATGTCCCATGGTGTGGTTATCCCCACCGCCAGGGGGTGGCCTACCGGATGGGCATGACATCGGTGCGCGGCGATCGTGTGTCACAGAGACGGCTTGATGGCCACGCAGGACGAAGGGACACCTCATTGATGCGCATCCTCCTGATCGGGCCGCCCGGAGCTGGCAAGGGCACGCAGGCAGTGCGCCTTGCCGCGCATCTGTCGATCCAGCACATCTCCACCGGTGACCTGTTCCGAGAGCACATCGACCAAGGCACCGAGCTCGGGCAGAACGCCCACGCGTACATACGCGCCGGCCTTCTGGCACCGGACGAGGTCACAATCGAAGTGATCAAAGAACGCCTTGCGCGCCCGGACACCGATCACGGATTCCTGCTGGACGGCTTCCCCCGCAATCTTGCCCAGGCGGAGGCACTGGACGGCATCCTGGCTGACTCGAAGTCGAGGCTGGATGCCGTGCTTGACCTGGAGATTCCCGAGGCCCAGGTGGTCAGGCGGATCGCTGGACGACGGCTGTGCCGTCAGGACCGCGAACACATCTTCCACGTCCACGACAGCCCGCCTGAAGTGGACGGAGCCTGCGACGTCTGCGGGGGTGAGCTGTACCAGCGAGATGACGACCGCGAGACAACCGTTCGTAAGCGACTGGAGGTCTATCGCAGCGAGACGGCGCCGGTCGTCGACCACTACCAAGCTCAGGGCCTGGTAACCACGATCTCGGCCCTCGGCCAGGTCCAGGAGGTCCTGGACCGCGCGCTGGTCGCGATCGGCCATGGTCACGTCGATGCCTCCGGCGCGTCAAGCTGCTGACCCCTCCGCTGGGAAGGTGCGGGGCTGCCGATGGAACTGCCCATGGCCGCTGGACTGGCAACGGCACTACCGCATCCTCGCCGACCTCGCCGCCGACGAACCCCACGGCGCCCTGCCCGAAATCCAGCCCGGCGTGACCTTCGAGGGCGACGACCTCGGGCGGTGGCTCCAACGGCAGGCGAATTTCTGGGTGGAGCTGTCGGAAGAGCAGCAGGAACGGCTGTCCAGGCTGGGCGTGAAGCCGGCTGAGATGCCGCCTCCGGCCCCTGCGGCCACGCGTGCGACGAAGGGCCCGAGCAAGGCGCAGCAGGCCCTCCACTGCGGCCTAGAAGGTCGATGAAGATCTTGGTGAGGGGCTGTCCGGCCGTCAGGCCGGACAGCCCCTCGGTCATGCGCCGGCCGGTGCGATGTGCCAGGTGCCACTGGTGTGGGTGAGCCCGAGGTTGATCAGTCGGCGGAGGTTGAGGGCGGCGGCTCGGGTGTGGAGCCAGGTGTCGTTCTTGATGGTGCCGCGGTAGCGCAGGCGCCGGTTGCCGTGGTGGACGAGCCAGGCGACGGCCCGTTCGACCGGGGGGCGCCAGCGGCGGTAGTCGGCCTGCCAGCCGGGGTCGGTGGCGGCCTGGTGGCGGGCTGCTGTCTGGAGGTCGTGGTGCGGTCGGATGGTCAGAATGCGTCCGGCCTTGGCTTTGGTGCACCGCTCGCGCAGGTGGCATCCGGTGCATAAGTCCCCGAAAGAGGCTTTGCGTTGGTGGTGCTGCCCGCCGGGGTCGGACAGGGCCACGGCGTGTCCGGCCGGGCAGGTCACGATGGCGGCGGTGGTGTCGATGGCGAACTCGTCGAGGGTGAAGCCGCCGGAGACGGCGGGCCGCAGCGGGGCGGGTTTGAGGAACAGCCGGTGCCCGGCCTCATCGAGGGTGTGGCGGGCGTCGCCTGCGGAGTAGGCGGTGTCGCCGAAGACGTCCAGCGGGTCGTCCTCGTCGGCGAGCAGTTCCAGGCCGACCGCGGCCTCGTGGTGCTCGGGCCCGGCGCCGGGGCGCAGGGCGACGGCGGTGTATAAGCCGGTCTCGGGCTCGATGGCCAGGTGGGCCTTGAAGCCGTCCTGCTGGTGACTGCGGGTCTTGTGCACGTGCCGGGCTTCGGGATCGACGGTGGAGACCATCCGGCTGGGGGCGGTGCCCCGGGTGATGCGCCAGCGTCCGTCGCGGCCGTCGGAGTCCTCGGCGGGCTCGACGTCCTGACCGGCGACCAGGGCCAGGATGCCCACCGCGTTCGCGGCCTTCTCGCCGAGTTGCCGGTCGGGCAGATGACCCAGCAGCCGCAGCGCATCGGTGACCAGTGCGTCGACCAGCTCGGCGCGGGCCTGCCCGTCGTTCCAGGCGATCTTCGGTTTGCCCGGGTCGGTGTAGTCGTGCGCGCCGCACTGGGCAGCGGCGACCATGTCGGCGCCGGGAACCTCGCGGATCACCGCGCGGACGGCGGCGATGATCTGGGTGACGGTGTCCTGGGTGGCGACCGCGTCGTCCAGCACGGTGGAGTCCAGCGCCCGGCGGTGCTTGCCCTTCAGCACTCCGGTGGCCTTCACGACCTCGCGCACGGCCTCGAAGATGCGGTTCGGGCGGGCGGAACGGGCCAGCCGGCGGCGGAAGTAGGCCAGCAGCGACGGATCGAACGCCATGTCGTGAAGACCCAGCCCGCATCCTGCCTTCCACCGCAGATCGCACCGCAGTTCCTGGACCGTCTCGAAGTCCGACAGCCCGTGCAGGGCCTGCAAGGTGATCGCGGCGGCCAGGATCTGCGGCGGCATGCTCGGCCGCCCGTTCGCCGACGGATACATGTCCGCGAACATCTCAGCCGGAAACAGCTCGCCACGATGCCCGGCCAGGAACGCGAACACACTCCCGGCCGGGATCAGATCCCGGCACGTCTCCCACACGTCCGGCCCCACGGTCTCGCCGACCCACTCACCCATCGCCACATGACGAGTCTGGTCCTGCCGCTGACGCGGCAGGACCAGAACCCCAAGATCTTCATCGACCTTCTAGGGTCTGTTGCGAAAGTGGATCTTGGTCGTGGATGATCACGCCCTGTGGGGCGTGGTGATCTGACGAATGGACAGTGGGCCCGGCTTGAGCCGTTGTTGCCGCAGGGCATCAAGCCGGGCCGTCCGCTGGTGTGGACGCGACGGCAGCTGATAGACGGCATCCGGTGGCGGACCCGTACCGGTGCTCCCTGGCGTGATGTGCCGGAACGCTACGGGCCCTGGGAACGGGTCTACGACCTGTTCCGGCGCTGGCAGCGCGATGGCACCTGGGCCAGGTTCGTCACTCAGCTCCAAGCTCATGCGGACGCGAAGGGCCTGACCACCTGGGACGTGAATATCGACTCCACCGTCTGCCGGGCCCACCAGCACGCCGCCGGGGCCTCGAAAAAGGGGATCTGCAAAAGGAACCGCCCGGCGGCATTGCCGTTGAGCCGGCCGACCATGGTCTCGGACGTTCCCGAGGCGACCTGACCACCAAGATCCACCTTGCCGTCGAGCAGGGGCAGAAGCCGCTGAGCGTCGTGATCACAGCCGGCCAGCGGGGTGACTCGCCGCAATTCGAGCCGGTCCTGGAAACCATCCGGGTACCTCGCCTTGGTCCGGGCAGGCCCCGCAGGGGGCCGGACCGGGTGCGGGCCGACAAAGCGTACGACTCCCGCCGCAACCGGGCCTACCTGCGCAGACGCGGGATCAAGGCGACCATCCCGGTCCCCGCCGACCGCGTCCGCAACCGCCAGAAGCTCGGTGCCCGAGGCGGTCGGCCGCCGAAGTTCGACAAAAACCGACTACCGCGAGCGGCATGCCGTCGAGTGCGGGATTAACCGCCTCAAGCGCCACCGGGCCGTGGCCACGAGATACGACAAGCTCGCCGTCCGCTACGAGGCGACCGTGTTGGTCGCAGGCCTCAACGAGTGGCTGTGACCAGCACCTTCCCAACAAACCCTAGTCGACCCTGACCACGTACTTGCCCCGCACCCCGCCCGCCTCCAGCGCCCGGTGTGCCGATGCTGTCTCTTCCAGCGGGAAGACCGTGTCCACCGCCGGCCGCAGCTTCCCCTCCGTCACCTGGCGGGCCAGGTCGTCGAAGAGCGCACGTTCGGGGTTGCCGCTGAAGAAGCGCACCCGGCCGCGTCCATGGACGGCGCTGGCTGCGATGTAGCCCAGCGAGGCGGCGGGCCGCGTCAGGTCGAAGGCGATGGTGACCATGCGTCCGCCGGGCTTCAGCAACCGCCGTACGGTACGCAGGTCGGTGCCCGCCGTGTCGAGGACCACGTCGAACAGCCCCAGTTCCGCAGGGGACACGTTCCGGTGGTCGACGGCGTGGTGGGCACCGAGCGTACGGACGAAGTCGAGGTTGGCAGCGCGGGCCAGGGCCGTGACCTCGGCGCCGTACGCCTGTCCAAGCTGGACGGCGGCGTTGCCGACGCCGCCCGCCGCGCCCCGTACGAGCAGCCCTTCGCCGGGGCTCAGTGCGGCCTTGTCGCGGAGAGCCGTGACGGCCGTGGTGGCCACTGGCAGTGCGGCGGCGGCCACGAGGTCCAGCCCGTCCGGGACCCGGCCGAGCCGCTCGGGCCGTACCGTCACGTACTCGGCGGCGCTGCCGAATCCGGAGTTGCGGCCCAGGGCGCCCCACACCCGGTCGCCGACCGATACGCCAGTCGCGCCGGTGCCGAGTGCGGAGATTTCGCCAGTGAAGTCCAGCCCGATGCGCTGCGGGAATTTTCGGCCGGTGATGAGGCGGAGCCGACCGGAACGGGCGGCCAGTTCGGCGCCGTTCACGCTGAACGCGTGCACGCGTACGAGGACCTCGCCGGGTGCCGGTCCGGGGCGTGGCACCCGGCCCACGTACAGCACCTCGGGGCCGCCGAAGCGGTCGAACAGTACGGCTCTCATCGTGCGGTCGTCCATCGTTGTGTTCTCACCTTCGCCACAGTGGCCGTGCGGGGGGATCGTGGCGCCGAGCGTAGGCTGGCAAGCGGACGAGATCGTCCAGTTGACCGGAGGTGAGAGACAGTGGTGGGGGAATCCTCTCGGATCGCGGGGCAGGACAGTCTGCGGGCGGACGCCCGGCGCAACCGGCGGCGCATCCTCTCGGCTGCCCGCGTGGTTTTCGCCGAGCACGGCATCGACGCGCCCATGGCGACCGTGGCCCGGCGGGCGGGTGTCGGCGTGGCGACGCTGTACCGGCGTTTCCCGACGCGGGACGCCCTGGTGCGGGCCACGTTCGCGCACCAGACGGACACCTGTGCTCAGGCGCTCACCGAGGCGCTGGCCGACCCCGATCCGTGGCAGGGCTTCCAGCGGCTGGTCGAGACGGTCTGCGAACTACAACGGGAGGAACGGGGCTTCCCGGCCGCGTTCGTCTCGGCCTTTCCGGACACCACGCGAGAACACGCGCGAGTATGTGAACAGGCCGAGCGGGACTTCATGGCCCTGGTCCGCAGGGCTCAGGCGGCGGGCGCGCTGCGGGCTGACTTCCACCCCTCCGACCTTGCCGTAGCCCTGTTGTCCCACTGCGGTCTGGTCACCGCACTGCCGGGTGACCGTGCGGCGTCCCGGCGTCTGGTGGCCTACTTGCTCCAGTCGTTCCGCGCCGAGGCGGCCCACGGAGCGCTGCCGGCGCCGAGCGCACTGTCGCTGCGCAGTCTTCCGCTCGCGGCCCACGGCTCCCAGGGACAGCAACCCTCCAGAGCCTGATACGAGGCGGCGCCTGCCGCGTGGCCGCCCTTCGAGCGACCGCGCCACTTTCGCAATAGACCCTAGCGGCCCTCGCCCAGTACATCCAGCGGGAAGGCAGAACCGTCGTTGGAAGGGCGCACATCGAGGTGCTGTCGGACGGTTCGGCGATCAGGCTGGGTGTGTTTCTGAGTAAGCGCTGTCCCGTACATGATCTACGACGTGTTCGTTGACCTGCCTGTTCGTCGTCACCCGGCGAGGGTGAGGTTGTGCAGGCGGGCGATGCCGAGCATCGCGTGGTGGACGCCGTCGCCCTTGAGGCGGCAGTCGCGGAGGATCTTCCAGGTCTTCATCCGGGCGAAGGCGTGCTCGACGCGAGAGCGGACCTTGCGGTGGGAGGCGTTGTGTTCCTCTTTCCAGGCCTCGAGTTCGCTCCGGCCGGGTTCGCGGCGGTGCGGGAGGACCAGGCCGGTGCCCCGGTAACCGCCGTCCGCGATGACCCTGGTCTTGCCGACGGCGGCCTTCGCTCCGGACAGCTCCCACGCCCTGCAGTCGTCGCGGTTGCCGGGCAACGGCCGGCCGACCGCGACGACCAGCCGGGTGTCGGCGTCGATGACGACCTGGTGGTTGGTCGAATACCGGTAGTTCTTCGACTGCTCGGCGATGCTGTGGTCGCGGGTGGGGACCAGGATGCCGTCCACGATCAGCACGGCGTCCTTGCGGAACCGCCTGCGCTGCTGGAGAGCGAGCGCAGGTCCGATGTGGTCGATGATGCGGTCGGCCGCGGACTTGGACACCCTGAAGAGCGGCGCCAGCTGGCGCAGGGTCAGGTTCGTCCGCCAGTACGCGGCGACCAGCAGCACGCATAGTGACGGCCTGCATGAACACGCAGCTCTGGCATGTCCGCAGGCTGTCACAGCCCCGCGTCGGAGTCTCGCGAGTATCCCGCTCAGCTCCCGGCGCGGGCTCCAACCAGCCTTTGCGGGACATCCTTTAGCCAGAAGGCCAGGCGCGACCGGCTGGATGCGAAACAACGGGCCGCTCTCGCCGAGCTGCGCTACACCTGGGCTGCAGAACAGCCCGGGCGCAGCTGACGTTCACCGATGACCCGCGCGCACGCCCAATACCGGATGGGCCGATACCTGAATCCCCCACCGCCCGCCTCCGGCCGGAGGAGCGTGGAAGCTCCACACCTGGTGCTTGGTGTGGAGCCCAGCTCACTCAGCGGAAGGGACCGTCGGTCGCGAAGGCGTGGGCTGCAAAGCGCTTGCCCATTCTCCGGTACGCGGCGGCGGTGGGGTGAAGGCCGTCGGCCAGGTCATCTGCCTCGTCCGGGCCGAGCAGCTCGCGTCCGTCGAGATAGTGGAGGTGGGGATCGGACGCCTGTCGTGCCGCAGCGATCCGGGCCAGCTCGGCACGGACGACCGCCAGCGACAATGCCCCGCCGGCCACATCGGCCGGGTCGCCCAGGGCAGCGAGCCTGCCGTCCGGGCCGGTCGCGGTCGGGCCGGGGGCCTCCTCCAGGGCCGGACAGCTCACTGGAGAGATCAACAGCAGCGGGGTGTCCGGGTGCCCGTCCCGGATCGTGTCCAGGAATCCGTGTACCGCCGGGCCGAACGTCCGCAGCCGGAAGGCGGACAAACTCACGATGTTGATGCCCACCTTGAGGCTGATCAGGTCGGCGGGCGTATCGCGGATTGTCCGGGCGACATAGGGATCCAGAAGCGCGTTGCCCGCCTGGCTGAGGTTGATCACCTCTACCCCTCCGAGCGCAGCTGCCACCACTGGCCAGGTCCCGGTCGGGCCGTCGGCCTCGATGCAGTGGCTGATGGAACTGCCGTAGTGCACCCAGCGGCGCCGCCCGTCCGGCAGCGGTGCCAGCACCTCGCCGTCAGCGCGCAGTGCCACCAGCTCCGTTGGGGTCTGCTGTGGCAGCCACAACTCGACGCCCTTCATGCCGACCGGCAGCCCGGCGAACCGTACGGTTGTTGGTTCGCCCGGGATGAGCCGTTGAGCGGCCCCGGGGCCCGCCATCCGCAGCACGTTGCCCACCGGTGCCCGCTGACGCCCGGCCAGGTGGCCGTCCACCAGCAGCTCCAGCATCCCGGTCGGGCGAGGGTGGAGGTCGGAGTCGAGCTGGCCGGTGGAGGTGAGTACCTCCAGCTCCAATGCGCACGCATCGGTGCGGAACACCAGCCGCACCCCCGAAGGCATCACGGTCACTCCGTAGACCGACGGGTCCTGGTACTGCTCCTTGGTCCACGCGGGCAACCGGCGCGGCATCACCCCTGCCTGTGTGGTCTCCAGGTCCAGCGCGCCCCGTAACTCCACCGGCCCGCCCACCAGCGGAACCTCCCGCAGCGTCGCCACCTTCACCGCTCCTGTCCCAGGTCAATGTGGACCGCAGGTGACATCGACCCGGCGCATTCGTGGCTCATCGGCGCCCGCCGAACTCGAAGTCGTGGACCTCGATGTCCGCGTACCGGTCCGCAGTCAGGACGGCTCGTGCCGTGTCCGGATCCGCAGCCCTGAGCAGCACTGCCGTACCCAGCCAGGTGTCGCCGTCGTCGGACAGCAGCGGCCCGTACGCGACCAGCTCGTCCCGGTCGCGCGGCAGGGCAAGGTCGGCGGCCGGGCCCTCGCCGAGGCCGAGCACCAGGTACCGGTTGCCACCGGTCCGGCCGCCGGGGAAATCCCACATGGTGCGCCCCAGCACGTTGTGCCACCGGCGCAGCAGCACGTCCCGGTACGCGCCGGCCTGGTAGTTGGGCTCGTCGAAGGCGAACGCGCGGGCGGCGGCGGGATCGGGCAGGTCGACGATGTGAACGCTGCCCGTCGGTGTTTCACCATCATCGGCGAAGGTCGGACCGCGCGCGATCAGCTCCTTCACGTACCGGTCCATGTAGGACCAGTGCTCCTCCACCAACTCCTCGCGTAACGCAAGGGAGCCGGGCCGGTCACGGTGGTAGCAGAAGAACTCCATGACCACAGACCCTTCCCCATCAAAGGCGCCCTCTCAACTGGCTTTTGGCAACTGGCTTCGTCGATCTCTAGGAACAGCGTTTGTCGATCGGTTCTGGAGGCGGTTGGTGATCACCCAGCTCGCGGATGTCGATGACAAACGACGGCACTGTCGTGTCTGGGGATGCGGGACGGCCAGCCGCCCGTCAGGGCGGCTGGCCGTCGAAGGTGGGAGTAGTGGCAGAGGTCGACCGGAAGGGAGACCGGGGGCGGTTCAGGCCACGTATGAATTTCGTTTATGGCGCCATGTCACGCAGATCTGGGCGGTTCCTGGGCAGCCCGAAGCCCGCCATCTCCTTTTCCTCGTAGGACAGGAAGCCCAGACTCCGGTAGAACGCGTGGTTGCGCTTGCCCTCCGGTGACGCCTCGTGGTCCGTGGACAGGAGGAAGAAGCGGCAGTGCGAGTAGCGCGGCATGAGGTCCTCGATCAAGGCCCGGCCGATGCCCTGCCTGTGATACTTGGGGTTGACCACGACGTCCTGGACGTAACAGATGTGCTCGTCGTCAGAAATGGTCCGGGCCAGTCCGAGGAGCGTTCCTGAACCGTCGCGTGCCGTGATGACGAGGTGCGAGTTCAGTAGGCCGCGGCAGAGCTTGTCGACGTCTTTGGTGTAGCCCTCCCAGCCGACCGAGTCGTAGAGGCCGAGCATCTCCTCAGGATCGAAAGCATCCTCTTTCGCTATGAACACACCAAAACCCCTATGCAGCGGTACCGCTTCTGATGACGAACTCAACACCGCATCTGACTTCACGCTCGTCAGGCACGTCAAGATCGACAACCACTGAGCCTCAGCCAGCCAGCCTGGGACTGTAAATCGTTCGGTGTAACTCCCGATCATGGAAGATGCATCGATGACCAGTGAGAACGTGTCCGAGCACGAGGCTGCCGGGTCGGCAGCGGCGGTGTCGGCGAAGGCCGTGGACGACCAGCTGATCGACGAGCTGGTGAGCCGTGCCCAGGCCGAGGGCCTTCAGTTGACCGGCGAGGGCGGGCTGCTGCAGCAGTTGACGAAGCGGCTGCTGGAATCCGCCCTCGAGGGCGAGATCACCGATCACCTCGGCTATGACAAGCACGATCCGGCGGGCAAGGACGGTGGCAACTCCCGCAATGGCAAACGATCCAAGACCGTGCTGACCGACGTGGGGCCGGTGGAGATAACCGTGCCCCGCGACCGGGACGGCTCCTTCGAACCGAAGATCGTCAAGAAGCGGCAGAAGCGCCTAACCGGCGTCGACGAGATGGTCATCTCGCTGGCCGCCAAGGGCTTGACCACCGGAGAAGTCCAGGCCCACCTGGCCGAGGTCTACGGCGCCGAGGTCTCCCGGCAGACCATCTCCACCATCACCGACAAAGTCCTTGAGGGCATGGCCGAATGGCAGAACCGCCCCCTCGACGCCGTCTATCCGGTGGTCTTCATCGACGCCATCCACGTGAAGATCCGCGACGGTGCCGTCGCCAACCGGCCCATCTACGTGGCCCTGGCTGTCACTGTCGAGGGCCGGCGCGAGATCCTGGGCCTGTGGGCCGGGGACGGCGGTGAGGGCGCCAAGCACTGGCTTCACATCCTCACCGAGATCAAGAACCGCGGTGTCAACGACGTGCTGATGCTGGTCTGCGACGGGCTCAAGGGCCTGCCCGAGGCGGTCGAGACGGTCTGGCCCCGGACCATCGTGCAGACGTGCGTGGTGCACCTGCTGCGGAACTCCTTCCGCTATGCCGCCCGCCAGGACTGGGACAAGATCGCCAAACTTCTCAAGCCCGTCTACACCGCACCGACCGAGGAGGCCGCCCTGGAGCGGTTCGCGGAGTTCGCTGACGCGTGGGGCAGGAAGTATCCGGCGATCGTGAAGCTGTGGGAGAACGCCTGGGAGGAGTTCACCCCGTTCCTCCGGTTCGACACCGAGATCCGCCGCATCGTCTGCACCACCAACGCAATTGAGTCGGTGAACGCGCGGATACGACGGGCGGTCAAGGCCCGCGGCCACTTCCCCAGCGAGCAGGCCGCGCTGAAGTGCGTCTACATGGCGATCATGTCTCTCGATCCCACCGGCAGGGGCCAGGCCCGCTGGACCATGCGCTGGAAGACCGCGCTGAACGCCTTCGACGTCACCTTCGACGGCCGACTCTCAGCAGCCCGTCAGTAACCAACAACCCCAGTTACACCGCTCGTTTGACAGACCCGCCAGCCTTGGCCGGTTCCTCGGCGCGGGCTCGGGTGCTGGCGAGGCGATAGGAGTCGGTGCCGGTCTCGATGATGGTGCCGTTGAAGGTGAGGCGGTCGACGATGGCCGCGCAGAGGCGGGGGTCGGTGAAGGTCTTGGTCCAGCCATCTGGGGCTGGCACTTGTTCCTTTTCGAGGATCGCCGCTGCCACCGCCCCGTATCCATCTCTTGCGGTTCTCGTTGGTCTTCACGGTGGCGCTCGGATTCTCCAGGTGCTGCCTTGATCGGTGAGGTGCGAGGAAGGCGTGCCGGTGACATCCCAGTTGCGGGTGATCGAGGGTGGTGCCGTCCTGCTGGAGCCAGTGACCGCCGATCCGTGGGAGTTCCAGGCCGAGTGTGTCGAGGCGTTCGTCGCTTCATGGCGGCCCCGCGGGTTCAGCCCGGTGACGGTTGAGAACGACATTGGCCTGCTGGAGCGAACGCTCACTGCGCTGGGCCGGCCCGCGTGGGACGTCACGCCGGAGGACATCGACCGCGTCGTCGGCGATCTGGCCCTCGCGGGGCGGGCGGCTTCGACCCGGCGCGAGTATGTGCAGATCTTCAAGGGATTCCATCGGTTCCTGCAGGTCCGCAAGGCCGTTGAGATCGAAGCGGGGTTCGGCGTCCGTCTGGTCTGCCCGGTGGACGAGTTCAACGCCGCGCGGCATGTCGGGGACGATTCCCTGGCCCAACTGCCGCCGCCGACCCCGGAACGGGTGGCGGAGTTCTTCGACTTCCTCAAGGCCCGGATCGCCACTGCCCGCAAGTACGGGCCCGCGGCCCGAGATTATGCGATGTTCCGGACCCTGTATCACGCTGGCCTGCGCTCGGAGGAGGCGTCCCTGCTGGACCGTCCCGACATTCACTTCTCGCGGGGCCCGTTCGGAAAACTCCACATTCGATTCGGCAAGGGCGCCCGCACTTCTGGCCCCAGGCCGCGCTGGTGCCCATGCTGGACGGCCTCGACCTCGTCCTGCACTGGTTCCTCGATGACGTGCGGGGTAAGTTCCCCGACTCGCCGGTCCTGTTCGCGGACGAGTCCGGAGGTAGCCTGCCCCGCGGGACGATCCGCAACCGCCTGCGCTATCTGATGGAACTCGAAGGACGCCCAGCCGCCGACCGGTTCAGCCCGCATGCCCTGCGGCGGGCCTGCGCGACCCACAACTACGAACGCGGCGTGGACCTCGTGGCGATCCAGCAACTCCTCGGTCACTGGACGGCCAGTTCGACCATGCGATACGTCCGGCCGTCCGCGACATTCATCGAGGACGCCTATCGCCGCGCGGTGACCACCACGCTGAGCGAACTCACCGCCGACGAGGGCAGCCCCGCATGAAGATCCGATGGCGCCTGCGGATGGCCGCCGCCCAGCGCGAGGTCTGGACCGGCACCCAGCTGCAGCGACTTCTGGCCGAACGTGCCGGCCTGCAGATGTCCTCCGCGTCGGTGTCGGCGCTGTTCACAAAGGAGCCTTCCCAGGTGAAGATGTCCACCCTGATCGCATTGTGCACCGCGCTGGAATGCACTCCCAACGACCTGTTCGAGGTCGACACCACCCCCGTCGAGCGCCCTGCCGCCCCACCACGGCCAGTCACTGATCTGCCCAAGGCAGCCTCCACCCGCGGCCGCTCGATGCCGCCGCTCTGACCCGGGTGGCATCGTGGGCGTCAAACAGAGCGACTGCATCGGCTGCGGGGCCCCGGTCGGCTTCATCGACCGGCAGCCCTGCTGTCGCTGCACGGCCCGGAAGAAGGAAGCGGCGGGCAGGGGCGCTTGCCCCCGCTGCGGCCAGCAGCGCGTACTCCAGGAGGACACCGGCCGGTGCATCACCTGCTCACGCGTGTGCACCACCTGCGGTCACCCGGTGAGAGACAAGACAGCGACGTTGTGCCGGGACTGTTCGCGCAAGACGGAACGCGACGCCGCCAAGGCGCGCTGTCCTCGCTGCAGTCGGCCTGGCTGTCTGCGCGAGGACACCGGCTGGTGCGGGCACTGCTCGCGTCCCCGCCAGACCAAACAGCCGCCCCGGCCCTGCCGCGAATGCGGCCGCGTGCGACGGCATGCCGGGCTGGGACTGTGCTCAGCCTGCTGGCACTGGCAGCGTCACCCCGACCGGCCCTTCGTCCGGGCCGAGAACCTGATCGCCGAACTCGCCGAACCCCCGGACTGGCTGCGGGACTTCACCGCCGACTTCGCCGCCAAGTACTGCGTCAGCCGCGCCTACACGATGATCACCTCCCTGGGACGACTTCTCCTGGACGAGCAGTCCAACCGCCCGCAGGCTCTGCTCGAACGCTCCCGTCGTTCGGGACGCTCGATGGGCTCCCTCGCCCGCGCGCTGGAGGCCTTCTTCACCGGTCACAGCATGGCCATGGCCACCGATCAGGCCGAGCGGCTCGCGGCTGGCCGCCGACAACGGCGCATCGATGCCGTCCCCGAGCCCCTGCGGACAATGGTGGACGCATTCGCCGATTTCATGTTGCGCTCGCGCGAGAGGGCCCGCCGTGCCGGCACACGGCCTCGCAGCGATGGAACCGTCGAGGCGGCACTGGCCATCATGCGTGACCTCGCCCGCTTCCTCGCGGGTGAGCGCGGCAAGCAGGACTGGGCGCTGACCGATGTCCACGACGTCGAGGCCTTCCTCGCCGGCTCGCCCCAGGCCCGGAAACGTCGGCTGGTCGTGCTCGGGCAGTTCTTCCGCTTCGCTCGTTCGCAGAAGGTCACCCTGCACCGGAGCTCCGGTGGCACGGAAGGCGCAGTGAACCGCATCAAGAAGATCAAGAGGCAGCTCTACGGCCGTGCCGGATTCGAATTGCTCCGCAAGCTGATCCTGCTCCAATAGCGTCGCGCCCAGACTCTGCAGCCAACCCCCTGGTCACGTCAGCGAGTGCGGTGGGCTGAGAAGATCACCGCGAGGCCACAGATTCCGTCGATACCGCGAAGGTCAGAATGTCGGAGAGACCGCCCATAGACCGGGCCGAGGAGCGACTTCAATATGAGCTGAGCCGTGGGCAGCTGCCCCTCGCCGAACTGGACTTGGACGAGGTGTGGCTCAGGTTCGTGCGCTTCGGCTCCCAGCGCTTCGACACCGCGGACACGCCGGACGCTGATGGACTTCTCTTCCAGTACGGGACTCACGCCTTCGAGGGACCGCCCGTCTTCACGCTGGACCTGGCCCGGCAGTTCGAGATCAACGACGCTTCCGGCGAGCATGATCATTACATCCAGCTCCACTGCGAACTTCGGTACGAGCCCGTCCCCCAACTTAGGGCGCTGGGGCACTTCGAGACCTGGTTCTTCCACGACACGGACGACGAACTCGACGCCTGGGCCGACAGCCTGGGCCGCCAGGAATTCTGGCCGATCGTCCGCAACTTTCACCCCCGGGAAATCCGGGTCTACCAAGAGCAGGTGTGATCACAGCCGCGAAGCGATCTGCCTTGTGACGCTCCGCGACCGCTCCCCAAGATCTGTGCCAGAGCCTGCCCTTCATCGACATACTCACACCCAGCGACCTACGTCGCCTTCGCCGCATCCTCACATGAAGCGCTGTCCAGTCCTCCTGGACGTGCTCGCCGCCGCCAGGCCGTCACTCCGCTGCAGCCGACCTGTTCCGCCGGAACGTCCCGCCAGCTCACGCTCATGCACAACACGTAGACGATGCCATGGAACGCAGCCCGGCCCTCTGCGGGCAACCGTCCGGGATACCGGTGCCGCGAGCGCTCGGGCTACGCCTTGAAGACGCCCCGGTTACAGCGCAGCGCCGCCACCACGACGGCGATGATGACCGCCGTGATGACGGCTGTCCCCACGACCGAGCCGGTGGCGGCGAAGATGCCGCCGAAGCCGGCCACGCCCAGCGCCGCACCCACCGCCAGGGCCGTCTCCTGGAGGGCCGCGGCGCGCGCGACGTCCTTCGGCGGGACGCTGCCCAGCAGGTAGGCGTCGCCGGAGGCCATGGAGACGCCGACGCCGAGGCCGATCAGGAAACTGGCGGGCCACAGACCGCCGAAGGCGGCCACGATGAGGCCGACGGCGCAGGTGGCCAGGCTGACCTGGAGTATGTGCACCGCGGTGAAGCGAGCCTGGAGCTTGTGGAACGCGAACCCGCCGAGGGAGACCCACAGGGCCAGGACCGAAACCGGCACGATCGACAGGAGCGAGTCGGCCTCCGCGCTGAACAGGAAGACCGATCCCGTGTAGCTGGCGGAACTCACGACGAGCGCGAGGGAGGGCGCGCCGAGCCGGGAGAAGCTGAGCATCCGTACGTCGATAAGCGGGTCGTGCGAGCGGAGCTGCCGCGTGCAGAAGACCGCCAGGACCAGGCAGCCCGCGACCGTCGCGAGGAGGCGCCCGAACGCGGCGCCATGGCTCTGCAGACCGGCCACGAAGAGTCCGAAGCCCACGAAGGCGAGGGCGGAGGAGGCGACGTCGACCTTGGTCGACGAGGCCTGTCCCAGAGTGATGCCGCGCAGCAGCGCGGTGGCGAGCACCCCGCACACCAGGGCGACGGCGGCGGGCAGCCAGAAGAGCATCGTGTAGGCGTCCATGCCGACGAACGCCCGGCCGATCAGAGGTCCTGCACCGGCTCCGATGGCGTACGTCGTGATCCACAGGGAGTAGCCGAGAGTGCGCTCCGACGTCTCGGGCAGTCCACCGATGACCGAGGCCACGCTGGAGACGATCAGCGCGTAGCCGAAGCCTTGGACGAACCGGCTCCCCGTCCACATCGTCGCCGAGTCCAGCAGTGCGGGACTCGCCCCCGCGAGGGCGAAGACGAAAAGGCCGGTCGCCAGCGTCACACCGGGACCCAGGCGTGCGCCCAGACGCGAGCCGAGGACGACGCAGGAGGCGAGGGCGATCGTGTACCCGTCGATGAACCACAGGCGCCATGAGTCGGTCAGGACCGGCAGGTCGTAGGCGATGGAGTTGAACAGCGTGGAGTCCACACCGCCCAGGAACATGGGGACCAGCAGCAGCAGGAAGAGGACCTTCTTCGACACGGCGGTGGACCGCGCTGGAGCAAGGACAGTTCCGGTCATGGCAGACCTCGTCTCAGTTGGCTTTCTTCGGCGAGCGCAGCAGGAGGAGGACCCTTGCGACGACGCCCGGCAGGACTGCTAATCCGCAGTCGGTCTTCTCTCTCCGAACCCGGTGGGGCGTGCGTGCGCCGCGCGGTGGGCCGCAGGGCACTCAGGGCTGGTTCTCGAGGGCGCCATGAAGTCTCCGTATCAAAAGTGAACCACCTAAGACAGTTCTACCAGTCCGTGATTCCTACGGCAGCCAGCCAAGCCGGTTCCACGCTCCCGCCTGGGGCGCCGCGTGAGCAGCGCGCCCGAGGCCGGCCTTGCGACGGACCGGCGGCCGCAACTCCGCGGACCGGGCCCCGGCCCGTGCGGCGCCCGGAGAGGGGGCGCCACGGGCCGGGGCCCGCACGGCCCCACCTGTACGGCGACGGGGCGGGTGCCCTACATGCCCCGCGGGTAGGGGAATTCGCGGTTGCTGAGGTACTGCGGACGCGGCGCGTGGGCAGCGTAGGGCGCCCCCAGCGCGTTCTCCACGCTGTTGTAGACGATGAAGATGTTCGAGCGCGCGAACGGCGAGAGGTTCCCGTTGGAGCCGTGCAGCAGGTTGGAGTCGAACATCACCGCGGAGCCGGCGGGACCCGTGATCTGCTCGATCCCGTGCTCCTGCGCCATGCGCGTCAGATGCTTGCGGTCCGGGGAGCCGACGCTGGGGGCGGCCACGCGGAGCGACTCCTTGTGGTAGTCCTGCGGGGTGGCCCCGACCGTGGGGACGAACGTCTTGTGGGTGCCGGGCATGACCATGAGCGGGCCGTTGAACGGGTGGTTCTCGGTGAGGGAGATCGAGACGCTGAACGCGCGCGGCCGGGACATGCCGTCCTCGGAGTGCCAGGTCTCGAAGTCGGAGTGCCAGTGGAACGGGGCGCCGCCGAACCCCGGCTTGTAGTTGACCCGGCTCTGGTGGATGTAGACCTCGGAGTCGAGTACCTGGCGGGCGATGTTCACGAGCCGGGGCGACCGGAGCAGCTCGGCGAAGATCTCGCTGACCTTCTCGACCTCGAAGACGGAACGGACCTCGTCGGACTCCGGTTCCAGGATGACGCGCTCACTCGCGCGCAGCGCCGGGTCAGCGCCGAGGCGCCGGAGTTCGGAGAGGTAGAGGTCCACCTCCTGCGCGAAGAGCAGGTCGTCGAGGACCAGGTAGCCGTCGGACTCGTACCGCTTGAGCTGCTCGGCGTCGAGCGGGCCCGGAGCCTCCCCCCACACCGACGGGTCCGTCCGCGGCCTGGGAACGGCCTCACCGAGGACTCGGGTCGGATACAGGTCGGGGCGCTGAGCGACAGTCATGTGCTGTTCTCCTTTTCAGGGGAGCGGCGGCTTTTTCTGCCCGTACAGGAGCGCAATTCATCGGCTCGCGGGGCGAGGTGCCGGAATTCCACGGCCTTTCTTCTCGCGGCTCATTGGTCCGTCCTCCGGCCCGTTCGATACTGCAGGCTCGCAGAGAGTGAAGAAAGGGTCTTCGAGTGTCCTGAATCGTCCTTGGCATAATCAGGACCGCGAAGTGCACCGTCCGTCCACGGAGACGCGGACGGACGGGTGCCGTGCCTTCCAGCAGCGCGGAACCACCTGGAGCAGTTCTCTTGCTTGTCCCCGACATGGCAACCGGCTAAGGTGGTTCCATGTCTGTCAAGGGATTCCCAGAGTTCCGTCTCGGCAAGGTGCTGGCGACCAGCTTTACGGCGACTCTCACCGAACGCTGCGGTGAACCCGTCGAACGCGTTCCCGTCCCCGAGCGGCTGGTCGACTGGTTGGCGGTCAACGGGCTCAAGGTCGTTTCGTGCAGCGATTCCCAGCTGGAGCATGCTCGGCAGCTGCGTGAAGCGATCCACGAAGCCGCCACCGCCGTAGCGACGCAGGTCCCCCCTCCCGCCGCAGCCGTCCAGGTCATCAACGACTGCAGTACGGGCGGCCAGGCCTCGGCGGTCCTTTCCCCCCGAGGCGAACAGGAGTGGTACCTGGGTTCCGCCTCCGTCGAGGACGCCCTCAGCGTGATCGCCGCCGACGCGGTCGACATCGTCTCGGGCGCGCGCGAGGGGAGGATGGCGTTGTGCGCGTCCCCGACGTGTCGGGCCGCCTTCTTCGACACCAGTCGGGGCGCCACGCGCAGATGGTGCGAGATGAACACCTGCGGAAACCGCGAGAAGAAGGCACGTTTCCTCGCCAGCAAGCGCCAGGACTCGAGCCGCGTCGGCTGAAGTCGCACCGGGCGCCGTTCTACGCCGGCGCCCTCCTGCCTCCTGGCCGTCCCTACCTGTCAGGGAGGTGCCCGACCCAGTCGCACGGTGGCCGGAGCGCCCCGTGTTCGACCGTCGCAAGCCAGTAGCCGCGCCGTCGTCGCTCATCCCGACCGCGTCCAACACCAGGATCTGCCTCGTGCGTCGGAAGCGGCCCGCGCCGCAGTGCGCTGCTCGCAAGTTCGCAAATGCTGCCGCTCGACACTCGTCGGGCGCAGTAGACGACGAGGGCGGGGCGTCGTTGCCACCAGGCTCCCGCACCTCCTCGTCCCGCCACCGCACGCAGGTGCAGAGAGGGAAGTACATGCTGGACGTTCTGAAAATCGACGCCACCGCGGAAGTGGTCTACCGCGAGATGCTGGCGCATCCGCAGGAGGGCGTGGCCGAGCTGGTGGGCCGGCTCGAACTGACCGAGCAGGACGTACGGGCAGCACTCGACACCCTCGCCGAGATGGCCCTGGTGCGGCACTCCCTCGAAGACCCCCAGACCTTTCACGTCGTGGAACCTCACCTCGCCGCGGAGATCCTGCTCGCCAAGGAGCGGGCCGACCTCGCGGCCCAGCAGCAGCGCGTGCAGGAGGTCCAGGCCGCCGCCTTACAGCTCAAGTCGGAGTTCACCCAGGAGAGTCCCAAGGACGAGGTGCACCGCCTGACCGGGGTCGACTCCGTACGCGACTACCTGGCGGCGCTTCACAGCGAAGTCCAGGACGAGCTGCTGGCCTTCGCCCCGGGCGGAGCGCAGACGGAGACCAACCTGCGCAGCTCGCGCCCGATCGCGGACGCCCTGCTCACGCGAGGGGTGCAGATGCGCACCGTGTACCTGGACAGCGTCCGTAACGATCCCCTCACCGTCGCGCACGCGGATTGGCTCGCCGAACGGGGCGGCCGCATACGCACCGCGCCGTCGCTGCCGAACCGCATGATCATCTGCGACAAGAAGATCGTCATCGTCGCCGTCGACTCAGACGACACCTCGGCCGGGGCGGTGGTCCTCCGGACGGCTGGAGTAGTGTCGTCCCTGTACGCCCTTTTCGAGAATATTTGGCAGGCCGCCCAGCCCATGGGAGAGAGCGCCCGGTCGAGTGACGAACAGGGCCTCAGTCCGCAACAACTGGAAGCCCTGAGGCTGTTGTCCCTCGGGCACACCGACGACTACGTTGCGGCGCGGCTGGGCGTGTCAGGCCGCACGGCACGCCGAATCGCCACGAAGCTCATGGGCCACCTCGGCGCGCGAAGCCGGTTCCAGGCCGGCCTGCACGCGGCTTCCAGGGGCCTCATCCGGCCGTGACGGCCCGTACGTCGCCATCGACAAGCAGTCGAAAGGGAATGGCCATTCGGACAGGACACCCCACTCATGTACCTCGTACAGCTCACCCTTGCACCCTCGGGTGATGCCCACCCACCCGCTGAGATCAAGCAGGCGCTCCACGACGCGGCGCCGGACGTCGTCGACCACGTCACCGTTCACACGCAGACGCGGCCCCACCTTGTCGTCAGCCTCTTCCTCCGCGCCGCCTCCCTGGACGAGGCCGAGGCGGCGGCGAAGCGGATCTGGCAGCACGCGACCACCAGCTGCAGCCCTCTGGCCGCCTGGTCCCTGCGGCGGGCCGAAGTGCCCCTCCACCCCTACGACGTGGAGTGAGCCCGGCTCCTCTCGACGCCCGCGCCCGGACGTGGGACCTGCATGCACATATTTGCGTGTCCCAAACGGTCCAGCCTGGAGAATGTCGTGATGGCCGTGGCCCTTTGGCCGGATGACTAATCCGGCCGCAGTCCTGAACAGGTCAGGACCCATTTAGGCCAACCGTCCGCTCTTCCTTCGCCGCTGCGAACATCGCAGACTCATTATCGCCGGACAGCAAACCAGCGAGAGGCGAGTCATGAAAGAGCGAATGTTCATCTCCGATAGCTCACCGGCGGAGAGGGGAATTCCTTGCCTCTCACCCGAAGACGACGGCGGGTGGCAGTGACCGTATGACGACCTCGAAGAACAGTGTCCAGGGAAATTCGATGGCGGATCTCGCCGAGAAGTACGGCACCCCGCTGTTCGTCTACGACGCGGACGTCCTCGCGGACACGTACCGCACGTTGCGCGGCCTGCTCCCCGCCGGCGCCGACATCTTCTACTCTCTCAAGGCGAACCCGAACATCAGCGTCTGCGCCCTGCTGAACTCGTTCGGTACGGGAGCCGAGGTCTCCTCCTACGCCGAACTGGCCACCGCCCTGCGGGCGGGAGTCGGCCCTGGCGACATTGTCTTCCTCGGCCCCGGCAAGGACGAGAGGGAGCTCACCGCGTGCGTCGAAGCCGGCATTCACGCGATTGTCTGCGAGTCACTGGACGAACTCGACCTGCTCGACTCGCTGTTGGCAGCGGCAGGACGTGACGACTTCCCGGTGCTCCTCCGGGTGAACCCGGCCTTCGGCAGCAAGGGGTCCGGGCTGGCCATGGGCGGCAAACCCCGGCAGTTCGGCATCGATGAAGCCGAACTGCGCGGTTCCAGGCACCGCCTCGCGGCCCTCCGAAACGTCCGGGTGAAGGGCGTGCACGCGTACATGGGGACGCGGTTCCTTGACCACGAGGACGTCGTCGAGAACACCCGGCGCATCCTCGCCACCGCGGAGGACCTGGCCGGACAGCTCGGTTTCCCTCTGGAGACCGTCGACTTCGGCGGCGGACTCGGCGTCGCCTACTTCGAGAACGAGGAGGACCTGGACCTCGATGCGCTGGGCGCCGGCCTCGCGGAGGTCATCACCCCCTTCTCGGTGCGCAACCCAGACTGCCGGATGATCATGGAACTGGGCCGCTTCCTCACCGCCACGGCCGGGACGTACGTCGTCCGCGCCCGCTACGTGAAGGAGTCCATGGGAGAGAGCTTCGTGGTGGCCGACGGCGGCACGAACCACCACATGGCAGCCGTCGGCGTCGGCAGCTTCGTCAAGCGCAACTTCCCGGTCCGCCACCTGGAGAACCGGGCCGTCGGAGCCTCGCGCCCCTACAGCGTGACCGGACCCCTGTGCACGCCCAACGACGTCGTGGCCAAGAAGGTCCGCCTGCCGGAAGTACGGCCGGGAGACCTGCTCGCGGTGGAGCGGTCCGGAGCCTACGGGCCGACCGCCTCACCCGGCCTCTTCCTGAGCCACGGCTTCCCGGCCGAGGTGCTCGTCCACGGCGGGCGCGCCCACCTCATCCGAGAGCGCGACACGACGGAGGACCTGCTGGCGAAGCAGCGCCTCGTCGATCTCCCCGCCGCGCCCGCCTGAACACGTGATCCGTATGGACACCTGACCCGAACGAGAACTTGATCCGAATGAGAACCGCAGCGAAGCAAGCTGCGCGAGTCGGACTGGACGTACTCGACCGCTCCGAACTCCGCCGCCTCATCGAACGCCCCTGGTTCTTGCGCTTCAGTTTCGCCCCGGAGGAAAGAGCCCACGCCGAGACCCTCGGCGAAGATCGCCGCCTGGAATTCCTGGCCGGTCGGTTCGCCGCCAAAGAGGCCCTCCTCAAAGTCCTGGGAATCGGTTTCCTACAAGGTGTGACGCCACGGGAGATCTACGTGGAACACACCGCGCACGGCGCCCCCGTCGTCCACCTCCGCGGACGAGCCGTGCAACTGGCCCCGTCATCCGTCTCGGTCTCGGTCTCCATCACGCATAAGCAGAACGTCGTGGCCGCCGTCGCCATCAGCCTCCCCGAGGCCCTTGGTGCGACCGCCGACGACTCCACCGGCGAAGCAGCCGGAAACGGACGAACCGAACCCACTGCACCGAAGGAGCTTGACGCCGTGCCGCCGCCGAACACTCCCGTGACCGCGACCAGCAGGACCGGTACCCGCGACGAGCGAGAAGCGCAGACCACCGCCTTCCTCCGCGTACGCGTCGGCCAGGAAGAGGCTCACTACGGGGGCGATCTCGTCGACGGTGCGCGCATCTTGCGTCTGTTCGGCGACCTCGTCACCGAGATCACCGTCCGCACGGACGGCGACGAAGGACTGCTGGCCCAGTACAGCGACATCCGCTTCACCGCACCCGTGAGGCCTGGCGACTACATCGAGGCGCGCGCACGGCTGGTGCGCCGGACTCGACTGCGCCGCGTGGTCGAACTGGAGGCGCACAAGGTCATCCGCGCCAGCCCCGAAGAGGCCGACAGCGCCGGCGAGGTCCTCGACGAGCCTCAACTCGTGTGCGCTGCGACCGCCACCACCGTTGTACCCCACCGCCGGGCACACACGGCGACCGCCCGCACCTCCACGCCCGAGGAGGCCTGATGCCCCGCACTCCGCAGCTCCTGCACGAGATACTGGACCGAGCCGCCGACCGCGATCCGGAGTCGGCCGCACTGAGCTCACGCGATCGCGGCCTCACCTACCGGGAATTGGCCACCGCCACCACCGCCATGGCCGCCCGCCTGCGGCGCGAGGGCCTGCGGCGCGGCGACCGGATCATCGTCACCGCCTCCGACGGCATCGCCATCGCCATCCTGGTCTACGCCGCCTCGCGTGTCGGCGCCGTCTTCAGCGTGCTCCACGAGCAAGTACGCGGCGGGCCGCTGGAACACGTCCTGCGCGACTGCGAGCCCGCGCTGCTGGTCTCCGACGACCTCGACGCCGGACGGACCGCCGCCGAACACGGCGTCCGCTCCCTCGTGCTCGACGAGCTCGTGCGCACGGCACTCGACGCGGACAGCGCCGAAGCCGCTCTCCCCGCCGGCCCGAACGCCCTAGGCGTGGACCCTGTCAGTCTGATCTACACCTCGGGCACCACCTCCCTCCCCAAGGCCGTGGTCAGCACCCACCAGCAGGTGCTATTCGCCGCCACCGCGATCCAGGAGTGCCTGGAGTACCGCAGCGACGACGTCGTCTACTGCCCGCTCCCGCTCTCCTTCGACTACGGCCTCTACCAGATCTACCTCGCGGCCCTCAGCGGCGCCCGACTCCACCTGGCCACGGTCGCCGAGGTCGGCCCCCCGCTGCTGCGCAGCCTGGAGGAGGCGGGCGCCACCGTCCTGCCCTCCATGCCTTCCGTCTCGGACCGACTCGCCTGGCTGCTCAGCCGCAGCAGCGGGGGGCCGAGCCGCCTCCGCCTGCTCACCAACACTGGTGCGGCGCTCTCCGAGCCCACCATGACCGCGCTGCGCGCCGCCCTGCCCCACCTGCGCATCCAGGTGATGTACGGCCTCACCGAGTGCAAGCGCACGGCGATCATGCCTCCCGACGGGGACCTGGACCACCCGGGCTCCTGCGGCCTGCCGCTGCCAGGCACCGAGGTTTTCATCGTCGACGACGACGGAGAGCGGCTGCCGGCGGGAGAGATCGGCCAGATCGTCGTCCGCGGACCCAACGTCATGGCCGGGTACTGGCGCCGCCCCGAGCTGACCGACGAGCGCTTCCCGCGCACGGAGGGGTTGTTCCCCGAGCTGCACACCGGTGACTACGGCCGGCAGGACAAGGACGGCTACCTCTACTTCTCCGGCCGCAGGGACGACCTCTACAAGGAGCGCGGGTTCCGCCTCAGCACCACCGAGGTCGAGGCCGCCGCGACCCGGGTCGACGGAGTGACCTCTGCCGCCGTACTGCCTCCCGAGGGCAAGCGGACCGCGCTCCTCGCCGTCGTCGCGGACCTCACCGCCGGCCAGGTGCGCGAGGGCATGCGGGACCACATCGAACCCTTCAAGATCCCGCGCCGCTGCGTCCGCCTCGACGCCCTGCCCACCAACGGCAACGGCAAGGTCGACCGCAAGAAGCTGGCCGCCTTGATCGAACAGGACCCGTCCGCCTCGGTCACCCCAGAGGCCCTCCCAGCGCGCCTGGCCCGCTGACCCCCGCACGCCCCACCAGAGCAACGCCCACAACCACCCGACACACGTGAGGAACTGACCATGGACCGCCAGCACGTCGTCACCGCCCTCGAGAACGCCCTCACCGATGTCCTGGAGCGCCCCGTCACCGGTCTCACCGGCGACGTGAAGCTCTTCGCCGACCTGCACCTGGACTCCACCACCATGCTCGAGATGCTCATGTTCCTCGAGGACTCCATCGGCCTGGCCGTCGACCCGGAGGAGCTGGACGCGGACGACTTCGTCTCCGTGGGCACCTTCACCGACTTCGTCCTCGCCACACAGGGCGAGCAGGTCGCGGCATGACGCTCACTCAGCCCGACCTCAGCGTCTTCACGACCCTGGAGTCCGAGGTACGCAGCTACTGCCGCAGCTGGCCCACCGTGTTCAACCACGCGCAAGGTAGCCGGATCCACGACGAGGACGGGCACGAATACCTCGACTTCTTCGCCGGGGCCGGTTCCCTCAACTACGGCCACAACAATCCCGTGCTCAAGCGCACTCTGCTCGACTACCTGGAGCACGACGGCGTCACCCACGGGCTGGACATGTCCACCACGGCCAAGCGCGCGTTCCTCGAGTACTTCCAGAACACGGTGCTGCGCCCGCGGGACCTGCCCTACAAGGTCATGTTCCCGGGCCCGACCGGCACCAACGCCGTCGAGGCCGCCCTCAAGCTGGCACGCAAGGTCAAGGGCCGCGAGTCGATCGTGTCGTTCACGAACGCCTTCCACGGCATGTCGCTCGGCTCGCTCGCCGTGACCGGCAACGCCTTCAAGCGGGCCGGCGCCGGCATCCCGCTGGTACACGGTACCCCCATGCCGTTCGACAACTACCTCGACGGCAGGACCCCGGACTTCATCTGGTTCGAGCGGCTCCTGGAGGACCAGGGCTCGGGCCTGAACCAGCCGGCCGCCGTCATCGTCGAGACGGTCCAGGGCGAGGGCGGCATCAACGTCGCCCGCGCCGAGTGGCTGCACGCCCTCGCCCAGCTCTGCCGCCGGCACGACATGCTGCTCATCGTCGACGACATCCAGATGGGCTGCGGCCGCACCGGCGCCTTCTTCTCCTTCGAGGAGGCGGGCATCACGCCGGACATCGTCACCGTCTCCAAGTCCATCAGCGGCTACGGACTGCCCATGTCGCTCTGCCTGTTCCGAGCGGAACTCGACGTGTGGGAGCCGGGCGAGCACAACGGCACCTTCCGCGGCAACAACCCGGCCTTCGTCACCGCGACCGCCGCCCTCAACACCTACTGGAGGGACGACACGCTGGAGCGCCAGACCCTGGCGCACGCCCAGACCATCGAGGCCGCGCTCCACGACACCGCCGCGCACCACAGCGGATCGGCCTACCGCGGCCGCGGAATGGCCTGGGGCCTGGAGCTCGCCGACCCCTGGCACGCGGGGCGCGCCGCACGCCGCGCCTTCGAACTCGGGCTCCTCGTGGAGACCTCCGGGGCCCACGACGAGGTCTTGAAGCTGCTGCCCCCGCTCACCATCACCGCCGACGACCTCGACGAGGGACTGCGCACCGTGCAGCGCGCGGTCTACGAAACGGCGTGACCGCTCCCGCCACCGCCATGAGAGACATACGAAAGAAAGGCCCCGACCCGACATGACGATCACCATGCCCACTGCAGCCTCCACGGAGCCGAACACGGCCGAGAAGAAGCGGGCCGTCTTCCGCGCACCGGTCCCTCAGGACGGACCCGCCGTGTGGAAGATGGTCCAGGACACTCCCGGCCTGGACTCCAACAGCCTCTACTACTACTCGCTGTGGTTCCGGGACTTCACCGACGGCTCGCTGGTCGCGACGGTGGACGACGAACTCGTCGGCTTCCTCACGGGCTACCGCCGCCCCGAGGAGCCCGAGACCTACTTCGTGTGGCAGACCGCCGTCAACCCGCGCCACGGCATCCCGTTCCTCGGCGTCAAGCTCTTCCAGGAGGCGGCCGACCAGCAGGTTGCCAACGGCGCCCGGTACGTCGAGGCCACTGTCTCCGCCGAGAACAAGGCGATCATCATGGTGCTGAAGCAGTACGCGAAGAAGCACTTGGCCCCCGTCGAGACCCGCGTGCTCTTCCCCAGCTCCCTCTTCGCCGACAGCGAGGGCCACCACGATGAGGTCCTGTACCGCATCGGCCCGCTGACCGCCGGCTGAACCGGGCCACCCGTCACTGGTCCGAGCAGCACCGCATCCGACGACCGGGAGCCGACCGCCATGGCCACGCAACCCACGACACTGCACCTGGACATCAGCAACGCCCACTTCCGCATGGACTCCGAGGAGGTGCGGAAGGCACGAGACGCCCACTGGTACGCACGTACGGATTGGGGCATCGCCGTCCTGCGCTACGAGGACAGCAGCGCCCTCCTGAAGAGCCCCCTGCTGACGCAAGGATCGGCCAAGTGGCCCGCTCAGCACGAGGTCGTCGAAGGACGCTTCGACGAGTGGTGGCAGAAGACCCTGCTGGTGCTGGAGGGCGGCGAGCACAACAGGATTCGCCGCCTGGTGAACCCCGCCTTCTCGCCTCGCCGGACAGCGCCCCTGCACGCGAAGTTCCAGGACCTGGCCGACGGCCTGGTGGACGAGTGGATCGAGGACGGGCGCACCGAGTTCGCGAGCCGGTTCGCCGCACCGTACGCGACCAGGATTCTGTGCGTGATGCTGGGCATCGACGAGAACGACTGGAAGAAGATCCACGAACTCGCCTCCACGATCGGCCTCGGCCTCGGCATCACCATCCAGGAGAACATCGCCCGGATCGACCAGGCCATCGTCGAGCTAACCGAGTACGCCGAGTCCCTGGTCCGCAGCCGCAGGGAGTCCCCCAAGGGCGACATCCTGAGCACCCTCGTGGACGCGAGGGACGAGGACGCGGGCAAGCTTTCCGACAAGGAGCTCATCAACCTCATCATCCTGTTGATCTTCGCGGGCATCGACACAACCCGGAACCAACTGGCCCTGAGCGTCGAGGCGTTCTCCAAGCAGCCCGATCAGTGGGAGAAGCTGGCATCGGACCCCGAGCGCTACTCCGCCGCGGCGGTCGAGGAGGCGCTGCGCGTCAACCCGATCGGCCGCTGGATCTCGCGCGAAGCGGCGGAGACGTTCCAGTACAAGGAGCGCACGATCGAGAAGGGGACCACGCTCCACCTCTTCACCATGACATCGGCCACCGACCCGGCCGCGTTCGACGACCCTGACCACATCGACCTCGACGCCGAGCGCTCCCCGCACTTCGCGTTCGGCGGCGGACTGCACCACTGCCTTGGGCACTTCGTCGCCCGTGCGGACATCGGCGTGGCCCTCTCCACGCTGGCCACGCGGCTGACCGACCTGCGCGTGGAGGAGAACGCCGAGTGGCTGCCCGACTCCGGCAACACCGGGGCGGTCGCGCTGCCCCTCACGTTCACCTCGCGTTCCTAGACCGCGCTTCCGATCGGAGGAGACCATGAAGATCACTGTTGACGAGGTCAAGTGCCAGAACCACGGCCTGTGCGCCATCTCGGCGCCGGATCACTTCGAACTCGACGCCGACGGGAAGCTGGCGTACCAGGAGAGGTTCGACGAGGAAAGCCTCGACACGATCGAGGACGCCATCGACTCGTGCCCCTTGCAGGCGATCGTCATGGACCGTGACGCCGCATGACCGGCGCAGCGCCGCGCATCGGCATCGTAGGCTCCGGCATAGCCGGTCTGCGGGCGGCCCAATCGGTCCTCACCTGCGAAACCGGTGCCAGGATCACCGTCTTCGGGGACGAGGCCCACCGCACGTACAGCCGGCCGGGTCTCACGAAGAAGCGTTACCCGCCGTCGGCCGACCTCGGAGCGGCCATCACCGAGGACCTGAAGGTCCAGGGAGCCGAGACCAGCGCGCTCGACTGGCACCTCGGCACCCGCGTCGAGACGGCGGACCTGCGCGGCAGGGTCCTGCACCTGAGCACCGGCGGAACGTTCGCCTACGACGGCCTGGTAGTCGCCTCGGGAGTACGCCCGCGGACCGCCGCCCGCGACGACCAGGAGTGCGCCTCGCACGCGCACAGGACACTGCGCGGCCTGGACGACGCGCACTCCATCCACCGGGAGCTCCAAAGCAGAGAGGTGGTGACGATCGCGGGCGCCGGGTTCGTCGCGTGCGAACTGGCCTCGTTGGCCCAGGAGTACGGCTGCGACGTGGTCATGCTCGAAGCGATGAGGCACGGGCCCTTCGAGAACATCCTGGGCGAGGACGTCGCGCGAGCACTCGGACGCTGGGTCACCGCGAACGGCGTCACCCTGCTGACGGGCGAGGCGGCCAAGGAGCTCCTCTGCGACCGCTCGGGAAGACGCTCCGGAGGCGGACACCCGGCGTCGCCTCCCGGGGCGGCCTCCGAACGACCGCTCTTCATCGAGGCCATCGGCAGCGTTCCCAACGTGGAATGGCTGGACGGGAACGGCCTGGACCTGTCTGACGGGGTACGGGTCGACGAGTACATGCGCGTACTGGGGTGCGAGGGCGTTTTCGCAGCAGGCGACATCGCCCGCTATCCCGACCCGTGGGGCACAGGAAGGCAAACCCGCATAGAATTCTGGAAAAATGCGATCGACACCGGGAATATCGCCGGGAAAGCGCTGGCGTCGTCTCTGGGATACGGATCGAAGATGACCAGGATCGCATACTTCCCCAGCATGGCTACCGAAGTATTCGGACTTCGCATCCAGATCGCGGGGAACCCCAGGAACGCGGACTCCATGGAGATCGTTCACGGCGACCTCGAACGCCCCGGTGACGGAGTCCTCGTCACATACCTGCAGGAGAGCGCGATCGTCGGAGCCGCCTACCTGGACAAAGGGGCTAAGTTCAACCGCCTCTACATCGAGCTCCTGAAGTCGCTGAAAAAGCGCTAGCCCTATCGGCCTCACCTCATTTTTCATAGCGCCAAGAATTCGAGAACGATCAGGAGGAACATCATGCAGGTTCGCAGGATTTCAGAGATCGAAGGCACTGACCGCGATGTCACGGCGGCGAGCGGCGCGTGGCGCAGCAAGCGCATCCTGCTGGCTTCGGACGGATTCGGGTACTCGGTTTCCGAGACCGTCGTGTACGCCGGAACCGAGACCGACATCTGCTACGCGAACCACGTGGAAGCCGTCTTCTGCATCTCCGGGAAGATGATTCTGGTCGACCGCGACGAGAACGAGGAACACGTCATCACGCCCGGCACCCTCCACATCCTGGACGACGCCGACAACCACACGATCAAGCCGATCGAGGACAGCACGTTCCTGTGCATCTTCACCCCGGCCCTCACCGGCCGTGAGGACCACGACGAGAACGGGGTCTATCCGCTGCTGACGGACGAGGCGGTGAAGGCCAAGTAGGCCGCACCGCGGCCCCGCGCACTCCTGGAGTCCCCGCCAGGCCACTGGCGAAGAACTCGGCGTCACCGCGTCCGGGACGGCCACGGCGGCGGATAGCCCCACGACGGGCCGGGTAGGTGCGCACGATCACGGATCTGCCCGAAGGGAACCTACAGTGAAAGTCCTGTGGCTCACCGCCCACCCCGAACCCCGTTCTCTGAACGGCTCCTTGTACCGCGACGGTCTCCAACACCTCCTGGCCCAGGGGCACGAGGTGCGCACCAGCGACCTGTACGCGATGAAGTTCGACCCGGTCGTCAGAGCCAGTGACTTCTCCCACCCCGACGGCGAGCGGCTCGTCGTCGGTAGCGCGGCCCAGCAGGCCTTCGAACAGGGTGCGCTGTCCCCTGACATCGCCGCCGAACACGACAAGTTGTCCTGGGCGGACACGCTCGTCGTCCAGTTCCCCTTGTGGTGGTACGGAATGCCGGCCATCCTCAAGGGCTGGTTCGACCGCGTCTTCGTCGGCGGGTTCGCCTTCGGCGTCCGCGACGCCCGGGGGCACCAAGTGCGCTACGGCGAGGGGGCACTCACAGGCAAGCGTGCGATGGTCGTCGTCAGTGCCGGAGCTCGCGAAGCGAGCCTTGGCCCTCGCGGCATCAACGGTGAGCTCAACGACCTGCTCTTCCCACTCCAGCACGGCACGCTGTGGTACGCAGGGATCAAGGTCCTGCCCCCGCTGCTCGTCCACGGAGCCGACCGCATGGACGAAGCCGCATACGCCTTCCACACGAACGTCCTGCGCCAGCGCCTCGAAAACCTACCCCACACCGGACCACTGCCGTTCCGCCACCAGAACGACGGCGACTACGACGAGGACCTGGTCCTGCGCCCCCAACTCAACCCGCACGCCACAGGGACCGCCGCCCACTACCGCACTGAGAGCTGACCACGAGGCCGTCCTCGTCAGTCGCCGTCGGCTACGTAACCGAGAGCGGGGACCGTAAGACGTTCGACTCCGGCCCGCAATCGGTGGCAGCGCCGTGTAGTGACTACTGGAGGAGGATGCAGTCGCGCAGCAGAGGGAACCCGGCTCGGCCGTGCATCTGTCTCATGATCCGTTTGATTCGTATGTTGACACCCTCGGCGCGGCCGTTGTGGCACGGACAGGTGAAACCGGCGGCAACGGCGGCGCTGTCGAGTTCGAGGCCGTTCGCGAAGGAGTGCAGGTGGGGCGGGAGCCGACTTCGGCCAGGACCCTGCCGCACAGGTTGGACCAGAGGTGCCACCTGACGCTGACCTGTACCGCTTCGGGGAGGGCTCGGCGGATCGCTTCGGCGTAGGTGGCGGAGCCGTCGCGGCAGACGTACTCGGCCCCGGGGTGCTCGCGCAGCCACGCGGTCAGGGACTGGGCGGTACGGTCGGGCAGGACATCGATCCGCTCGCCGGTCTCGGCGTCGATGATCACAGTGGCGTAGCGGTGCCGGCGTTTGAGTGCGAAGGCATCGACGCCGAGCACGCGCGGGACACACGGCGGTGTCACTACCTGGCGCATGAGCATGCGCAGGGCGGTCGAGCGGGAGATCACGCAAGCCAGAACGCGCCAGAGGCGGGCGCCCGCCCGGCCCGCTAACCCCTTCACCACCGAGTTCAGTTGGTCGGCCAGGCGGCTGGTGCGGCCCTGGTAGCGCTCCACGACGCCGGGAACCCGCTCGCGGAACATCTGCCGCGGGCAGTCGAGAACCGGGCACACCAGGCAGCGGACCCGCACCGAGACGACGATCCGCCCTCCATCCATCGCCACGTCCCTGAGCACCCACCCATGAAACCCGTGCACCCGCGCTGTCGGCGTCCCGCACGCGGGCCACTGCACCGGATCATCCCGGGTCCGCGCCGACACCCAGATGACCTCGCCCTCGCCCGTCACCCCCTCGATGACCAGGGCCGACAACCCCGAAAACACCACCACCACAAGCTCATTGACATCCCGCACACCAAGCCAACGACAACCGTCACCCTTCGCTACCACCGAATACGGACCAGAGCCCAACGTTTTACAGACCCGGGCGCGACGGTGGCGACCTTGTGCAACAGGTCTTCAGTGACCGGTTCGAACGGCCGTGGCGGGCCACGATTGGCGTGGCCCGCCACGGCGGGTTGCTCGAATGTGGGTTGGTTACGGTATGAAGCCGTAGTCCAACTGCTTGATGAGCTTGGTCTTGTTGCCCTTCAGGGACACCAGGAGCGTGCGTGCGAGGGTGCCGCCGAAGCGGGTCCCGCCGTCGGCGGTCGGGACCGTGTCGATGAAGCTCTCCACCAGCCCGTTGGGCATCACGTAGTGCGAGTACTGCTGCGTGGGGGCGTCCTCCGGGTTGCCCAGGACCAGTGCGCTGCCGTTGAGCGGCATGTAGTCGCTGCGCAGGGACGCACCGACGAACCCGTAGAGGCCGTCCCAGCCGCTCAGCCCCGGCGCGAACGTGAACTTGTGGCTGATGGTGAACAGGTAGTACTTGCCGTTACGGATGACCAGATGAGGCCGTTCGGTCTGCTGGTTCACACAGTTGGCCGAAAGTAGCGGGGGCTGCAGTCGCCAGTTGCGCATGCTGTCGCTGTCAGCCGTGGCCAGCCCGATGTTGCCCGTGTAGTACTTCGCGTCCTCCGGCACCTCATGGCCGGCCGGGACGTCACCTATGTCGCGCTTGGTGCACTGGTAGCTGCCGGCGACACCGGCCGTGTTGCCCTCGAACAAGAGGTGGATCTTGCGGTCCCGGGGGTCTCGGAAGACGAACGGGTCACGGAAGGCGTAGATGATCGGGCCCGCCTGGGACTGTTCCATGGTCTGGTACAGCTTGCCGTCGGCCTTGGCGATGATGCGGTGGTTCTGGAACCCGTCGAACCACACGTGGGTCTTGTCCGCGTGGATCCGACCGCTCGCCATCGCCAGGCGCTGCAGGGGATCGTTCGGGTCGACCCCACCGTTGTCGCGCCCGGAGGCGGTGTAGAAGGAGTACACCTTGTCGCCGACGAGCGCCGCCGAGCCGGCCCACTGACGTGAGCCGAACGCGGTACCGGGCTGGAACAGGTCGCCGCCGTACTTCCAGCTCTTGGCGTCACGCGAGTAGTAGTAGCCGATCTTCGCGTACCAGTGCCGGTCACCGAAGGGGACCGAGCGCGGAGCCGTCAGAGCGAAGATGACATGCCAGCCCTTGTAGGTGGCCGTCTTCGTGTTGAGCTTGGTCAGCGGCCAGGTGTCCCACTGCCACACCCTGTCGCTGATCACCGGAAAGTCGGGAGAAACATGGGGGGCCGTGTTGGCCTTGTCCTGCCGGAGCTTCAACGCGTCCGCGCGGGACCAGACGGCGAAGTAGTCGTCGTCCGCGCTGTACTGCCGCGTTCCCGTCTGGGACGAGGCTGGTCTGTCGGCGGAGGCTGGTGTCGCCACACCACCCAGCACCGCGAGGGCCATCAAGCCCGTAGCCAGCCGGATCAGCACTCTTCGTGCTCTGCGCATGCGTCTTCCTTCCGAGGAGGGTGATCGAAGGAACAGAACTGGAAGCGATTGCATTCGCGCCGGTACCCCTCTTCACTCCTGTTACTCCCTCACTTCCCGCCACTGGCAATGGGCTTCTGGGTTCAGGGAGTCAAAGAACAGCGACTTCCAGCCACGGCAATGACGGATGGCGTGCAACAACACGCTCAAGACCACCCAGCCACTCACCGCACCGACCCTCCAACTGCGCATCGCCCAGACCGGCAGCGCGCAGAGCACCGTCCGCCGAAAGCCGGCAGACGGCAGACGGCAGACGGCAGACGGCAGACGGCCCACGGACGGGTCCACCGTCGCCGTTCAGGAGGAGAGCGGCGCTCTGGTCTACCGCTGGGTCCTCAAGCCAGGCCGTATGGTGCCGCCCCCCGGCCCCGCCCGGGGCGCCCGGCTGCCGGCAGCACGTCTTCCCCGAACCGGCTAGTGCTACGACAATGCCGCCGCCGAGAGCTTCTTCGCGCTGCTGAAAGCGGAGATCGGCACCCGCCGCTGGCCCGACCGGACCACTGCCCGCGCTGAGATCTTCACCCTCATCGAGACCTTCTACAACCGCAAGCGGCTGCGGAGGCATCCAGTCTGGGGCTGCCTCACGCCGCTGGAGATCCGGCAGCGACACGAACAGGTACATGCCCTCGCGGCGTAAGCATCGAGTGTCCAGCATCACGGGGAAACCTCAGACTCCCACAGTCACCTCGAAACGACTCCCTCACTCAGATGCAAGGCAACGGCCGGGGCTGGGCTCGACTAGGACTTGTCCGGGCGATCAAGTTCGCAGCCAGATGAGCAGGGTTGCTGCTGTGGCGGTGCCGAGAAAGACGTACCCGCGCTTGCCGTAGCGGGTGGCGACTGCCCGGGACTGTTTCGGGCGGTTGATCGCTCGTTCGACGGTGTTGCGCTTCTTGTAGCGGTCTTCGTCGAAGCCGGGCGGTCGTCCGCCGCGAGAACCTTTGCGCAGGCGGGCTGCCCGGCTGTCGGTCTTCTCCGGGATCGGTGGCGAATGCCCCGTCGTCGCAGGTACTCGCGGCAGGGTCCGTTGCTGTATGCCTTGTCGGCCGCCAGGCTGTCGGGCTTCTTGCGCGGCCTGCCCGGGCCGGTCCTGGGGACGCGGATCCTCTCCGGAACCGGGCTGAACTGGGTGCAGTCCGCCCGCTGGCCGCCGGTGACCACCAGGGACAACGGTCGGCAGCGGCCGTCCGCGCTCAGGTGGAGCTTGCTGGTGAACCCGCCCCGCGGGCGGCCCAGGCCCTCACCTCCCGCGCCACCTCCACCAGGCGGGCGATCAGGCTCTGCCACGGCGTTTCGCCCTGATGTTCCGCCTCTTCGGCCCCCTTGATGGTGGAGTCGACCGAGAAGTCCCAGTCGACCTCACCTGCCGCATCGGCTGCGGCCTGGACCTGCTGGAGCAGTCGTTCCTATGTTCCGTCGGCCGACCACAGCCGGTGGCGTACATAGACGGTCTTCCACGGCCCGAACCGTTCGGGCAGGTCACGCCACTGCACCCCGGTCCGCACCCGGTGCAGAATCCCGTCGATCACCTGCCGGTGATCCCGCCATCTGCCACAACGCCCGTTGCTGACCGGCAGGAACGGCCGCAACCGTTCCCACTCAGCATCTGTCAGTTCACCCCGCCCCATGCCCACATCAACGACCCGAGCGCGGAGTAGTCACATGATCGCCCGGACAAGTCCTAGCTGATGTACAGGTTGCCGCGCGTCTGCGCGGCGAGGGAGATCGCAGTGTGCTGCTCGCCGGTCAGGTCCTCCAAGACATGGGAGGGCGCGGCGTCACTCAAGCGGGCCGGAGATCCGGAGGTGACCCAGGCAACCTGGGTGATGCTCGCTACTCGGCGGCTTCCTCATCCGGTCGTCGTTACGCCGGGTCGATGCGCGAGATGCTGCCACGCAGGTCGAGCACGTACAGCTCGCCACTGCCTCCCTGCGCGAACGAGACGACGCTGCCGCCGTTGACTCCGAGGTCGCTCACGCCGGTCACCTCGCCGTTCTCCATCTGCAGAGCGCGGACGGTGCCATCGCAGAAGTCGCTGAACACGTACTGGCCCTTGAGGTCCGGGATCGCCTTGCCTCGGTAGACGTATCCGCCCGTCACCGAGCAGCCCCGCCCGGTGCGGTCGTACTCGTGGATCGGCCGTACGTGGTTCGCGGGCTCCGTGCCGCCCCGGAAGGGATGGTTGCCCTCCATCTGGGACCAGCCGTAGTTCTCGCCGCCCTTGCTGTTCGCCGGGGCCCAGTCGATCTCCTCCCAGGCACTCTGGCCGACGTCACCGATCAGCAGGTCGCGCGTGCCCGCGTCGAAGGAGAACCGCCACGGGTTGCGCAGCCCGTACGCCCAGATCTCGTCCTTCGCGTTCGGGTCGTCCACGAACGGGTTGTCCGGCGGGATCGCGTACGGCTTGCCACCGCTCGGGTCGATCCGCAGCAGCTTGCCGAGCAGTGTGTCGAGGTTCTGCCCGTTGCCGTGCGGGTCGCCGCTCGAGCCGCCGTCGCCGAACGCGATGTAGAGGTAGCCGTCGGGGCCGAACTTGATGTCGCCGCCGTTGTGGTTCGCGTAGGGCTGCGTCTGGGTGAGGACGGTGCGCCGGGTTTCCGGCCGGATCCTGCCGTCCCGCACGGCGAACTCGTCCACGGTGCTGGTGCCTTGGAGGTTGGTGAACGAGATGTAGAAGTGTGCGAACTCGTTGTCGAACGCGATGCCCAGCAGGCCGCGTTCGCCGTCGGTCGTGGTCTCACCGGATATGTCGAGGACAGGCCCGCCGAGCCCCTCACCGTCCAAGACCCTTACTCTGCCTGCGCGTTCGGCTATCCAGACCGTGCCACCGGGACCGGCGGTGCCAGCGGATGGATTCTGGGCCGTGGCCACTTTCTTGAGTGTGACCTTCGCTGCCTGACGTGGGGCGGCGGGCTCGTCGGCAGACGCCGTGGTTAAGGCGAGGGAAGCGACGAGGCAGAGGGTGCCGATGATCGCTGAGCTTCTGGTGCGAACTTTCACCGTGATCCTCCTGGAGGCGGCGAACCGGGAGAGGCCACCCGGCGGCCAGGAAGGCAGAATCAGGTGGGTGTCGTCCACGCCGGCACGCAACTTGAGTGGGGGGATGGTGCGCTACTGGCCACGGGTGAGGCTACCGGGACAGGGGTTATAGACATAGACCAACGCTCCATCCATCTACCTGAGGGAGGCCACGGGGCTGCTGCGGGCACTGTCAACTCTGACGCACTGCCAGATGATCACAAAGGCGATTTGCGATCTTCACCGCTGATTCCGCGGCCGAAGCGCCGAATCGGCCTGCCGGGAGGGAGGATCTGACTGAGGTCTTCCTTCTTGATCATCTGACGCCCAGTCAAAGTTGACAGTTCCCGCGGAACGACGGCGGGAAACGGTGATACAGCCACACCCAGTGGGAGATGACCTCGCCCGGGTACCGGTGCCCCTTGTGCGACGGAGACGCGGCCCCCCGCGGCTGGCACGGACGCCTGGCAGAGCTTCCGGCAGCGAGTGGCCCGCGTCTTCAGCCGTGCCCCTGCGCCGGAGGCGCCCCAGGAAGCAGCGCTGGACAGGCTGGACCGCACGGCAACCGAAACTGGAAAGCGCCGACCCTGGCGCGGCCGAGCGGGTAGGGACGCCGCATTGAGCTGCCCCGAGTTTCGTAGAGTCCGGTGGTCTTGTTTCAGGCGGACTGCAGGGCGGCTTCCTGTTGTCGCCAGAAGTCGCGTTCGTACTCGGCGGGCGATACGTAGTCGAGTGCGGAGTGCAGGCGTTCCTCGTCGCACCACGTGACCCACTGGAAGATCGCCCGCTCGACCTGGTCGACGTCCCGCCACGGCCACTTGCATCTCGATCAGCTCGGCCTGAACGTGCCGTTCGGCACGAGCACTTCACGGCGGCCGAACAGCGTCTGCCGACGGTCTTGCTGAAGTCGGTGGACGGGTAGTCGAAGCGGCACTGTCACGTTGGCTGAGCGGTGGGATGATCTTCGGGTTGATCAGGCTGGGAGGGGTCGTGAGTGGGGAGGGGAAGCCGAACAGAGGTGACGCCTGTCGGCGATGACGCTCTTCGGTTCCTCGATCACACAAGAGGCTCACCACGCCCCGCAACCGCTGCGGCAAAATACGCAATATCGGCAACCTTCTCCCCATGGTCATGCCTGGAAAATGTAGGGGTAGCATGAGGGATCAGTCAGCCCCTGGGCGGTATGTTATGCAGAGCTGGGAAGGCAGATGGCCGCTCGCCGGCCGGCAATCGCACCTGAACTCCTTTCGCAAGGAACTGTCAGCCAGCCGCATTCAGGGCTGGCTGGTCTGTGGACCCGCCGGGGTGGGAAAGACCCGGCTGACGGAAGAGTTCCTGGCCCTTGCCGCTGCCGACAAGCGGCCCACGGCCAAAGCAGTGGCAAGCCGGGCCGCAGCCCAGGTGCCCCTCGGCGCGATCGCCCACATCCTTCCTGCCGGTGCCGACATGACCGACCCAGTGCAGGGTTTCCACGCCGTGGCCCAGGCACTATCAGGATTGGCTCAGCCCACCGTAATTCTCGTGGACGACCTGCATCTGCTCGACAATTCATCTGCTGCTTTGCTCGGCCAGCTCCTCGATTCCGGGACGATAGTCCTGATCGGCACTGCCCGTACCGGCGGGCAGACCAGTGACGTCGTCAACGCCCTGCTGCAGCGTGGTGACCACATCCGCCGCATCGACCTTGAGCACATGGTTCGTGACCAAGTCGACGGGCTTCTCCAGCGCGTCCTCGGGGGCCCCCTCAGCCGACGCGCTCTCCACGCACTGTTCAGCGCCAGCGGCGGAAACCCTCTGTTCCTGAGAGAACTCGTGCTGGGTGCCATAGCCCAGGGAAAGCTCACTCTCAACGACGGGGTCTGGGACACCTCAGAAGAGCCGCTTCCCGTCACCCCGCACCTCAGGGATCTCATTGCCGGCAGAATCGCTTCCTCACCGCCGGGAGCACGGGCCTTGCTCCAGTCGCTCGCCATCTGCCGTGCGCTCTCCCTCACCGATGCCACAACACTCGCCGACCGAACGGACCTGGAAAGCCTCGAGCGATCAGGCATAGTCGAAATCTCCGTCCAGGGGGCCCGGGTGATCGTCACCCTGGCGCACCCTCTGTACGGAGAAGTCATCGCCGCCGAGACCTCCGCTCTTCAGCGCTACGACCTCGCCCTGCGCCAAGCCGAGCGCATCGAGTCGTACGGCCTCAAGCGACGCGACGATGCCCTTCACGTCGCTTCCTGGCGACTGGCCGCCATCGGCACCGCCGCACCTGACCTGCTCCGGCAGGCTGCCGCAATCGCCATGAACCTCAACGACAACAAACAAGCCATTGAGCTGCTTACTGCGATCAAGGCAGAACAGCACACTACGGAAAGCCGTGTGCTTCTCGGCCGGGCCCTCATGCACACCGGTCAACTCGAACGTGCCGAAGTCGTCCTCGCCGAAGCCGACACCCACGCCCGCAGCGACGAGGAGAGAATCATTACGGCGACGACTCGCTGCACCAACCTCTTCTGGGCCGACCCTGACCCGGCCAAGGCCGTCGCCGTGTGCGCCGCAGCCCGTTCCGCCCTGTCCGACCAAACTGCCGCTCAACAACTCCGTCTCATGGAGGGAGCCATGCTCACGGTGGGGGGCTCGCCGGTCCCGGGGCTGCAGATCCTCGACGAACTGCCCGATAGCCCGCCTCAAGAGGCTTTGGACGTCTGGCTGGCAACGATCAACGCGAAGACCCTGGGCCTGACGTTCGTCGGCAGCGTCGAACGAGCCCGGACTTTGTCCGAACGCGCCAAGGCCGCCCACGAAGCGGTCGGTGAGGGCAGACTGCTCCCCCATCCCGCCATGCAGGTCGCACCACTCGCGCTGTCACTCATGGAAATGGGAGAGATAGACCAGGCCCGCCAGCTCTGTCTCAGCGCCGCGGACAGCCTGCAGGCCGCACACTCCCCAGTGGCCCGCCAGTTCCTGGCATTCGAGAGCGCCCGCGCAGAGTGGCTGGCCGGGCGCCCCGTGAGCGCCCGCCGCTGGTACGCCGAAGGCGTCTCCACAGCACGCACATACCACCTGGACAGGGTCATTCGGTTGCACATGTCGGGGTTGATGGCGTGCGCAGCGCTCATCGGCGACATCGACACGGCCGCGTCTCTCGTCACCGACTACGAAGCCGTCGCACCAAGCGGCAGCTTGAACGGTGAGGAGTCGATCGGCATGGCCTGGCTGCACGCCGCTCGCGGCGAACTCAGCCGCGCCAGGGAACTGTTGCGTACCGCTGCAGACAGGGCCAGGCACACCGGCCACCTCGTCTCCGAGGCACTCGTGCTTACCGACATCGCACGCCTGGGAGACCCGAAGGCGGTACAGGAGCGCCTGGCCGAACTTTCCGTCCAGGGCGACGGCGCTTTCACCCCCGCACGCGCACGGTTCGTGACTGCTCTTGCGAAGAAGGATCCACAGCGGCTCATGGCATGCTCAGAAGAACTCGAGCACATGGGTGCACGGCTCCTGGCCGCCGAATCAGCGGCTGCAGCAGCCAACGCCTGGAGACGAAAAGGAGATGCCCGCAAGGTCACGGCTGCCACCGCTGACGCGACGCGCCTCGCCGAGCAGTGTGAAGGTGCCCGGACGCCCATCTTGTCCACCATCGCGGGCGCTGTCGAACCCCTCACGCAACGTGAGCAGGAGATCGCTTTGCTGGCTGCCGCTGGGAAGACCAGCAAAGCTATTTCGGAGCATCTGACGCTTTCCGTCCGCACCGTCGACAACCATCTACAGCGCATCTATCTCAAACTCGGGGTCCGCAGTCGCAGGGATATCGCTCTGGCCCTGAAACACGAAGGACCTATTGAACTGGCGTAGCACGAACGCGATTTCGCCGTCTTGCGTCCGACCGCGGAGCGGCGGAACGCAGGACGTGCCTGTACGTCCCGACGATCGGGATCGACAGGATCGCGCCCTCCATGAAGTGCAGGCCGGTGCCGAAAGCAGATCGTCAGGGAGCGAGTAGCCGGTGAACCCGGTGAACATGCCCAGGAACAACAGCAGGACGCCGAAGACCCAGTTGACCTCGCGCGGCTTGCGGAACGCGCCGGTGAAGAAGACGCGCGCGATCATCCCGGCGAGGAACAGCAGCGCCGATCAGCGGTGCAGCTGGCGGATCAGCAGCCCGCCGCGTATGTCGAAGCTGATGTCGAGCGTGGACTTGTACGCCTCGCTCATCATCTGCCCTTGCAGCGGGATGTAGCTGCCGTGGTACGCGACCTCGGTCGTCGACGGGTGGAAGAACAGAGTCAGGTAGACACCGGTCAGGATGAGGATCAGGAGTGAACGAGCTGGCCGAGGGCCTGACGGGGCGTTGCATGCACGGGACTGAAAGGGAACAACACTCAAACCTTTCGATCGCCTTCCCGCCCAGCGTGGGCGACATCCACCAGCACTCCGCTGAGCCGGTCACCGCCTGCACGTTCACTCCGCGCAGACGGTGCTGTGGGACGGTCGGCCCGACCGTAACCGCCGCGGTCGCACTGCGCGAGTGCGCCGTCCGGCAGGTAGCAGGGCGTACCCGGGGCCGGCTTGGCGCAAGGCACGCATCAGACGCCGCGCGCATCGGCGAGCAGGCCGATCACCGCTGCTGAGATCAACGGCCACGAGCGTCGGCCGGCAGGGCAAACGCCGCGCCAGCGGTTTCCGCCACCGGCTGACGAGGCCCCTCGCCCCCCACCGTGTCCGGTCGTCGGCCGGCCATGCGGCATCCGAGACAGTCGGGGTGGCCACCGCGCGCACCCACATCGCGCACGCGCCAGTCCCACTGGTCATCGGGACGGGGGCCGCTCGGCTTTCCCCACCCGGCCAGGTGGAGCACCCACGTGACCCCCGCAGCGAGTACGACAGTTGCTGCCCCTGCCGCGATCACGAGGGCTGAGACGGCTGTCACGCCAATGCCGGCGATTGCGAAGCCGACCACGGCGATGAAGGTGCCGGTCCATCCCGCCACCGTGTGACCCATGTCCACATGGCCGTGTGCGCTCATCAGGTTCTCCCAGGTCTCATGGCAATGAGCCGATAGTTCAGGTGCACGAGCATGGGCCGCTCACGCGGTCAACAAATGAGCAAACGGTACTCATCCGCCGCTACTGAGCCTCTTTCATCCCGTCTTTGCACAGGTCAGAGAGGCGCGGACGGTAAGGACGATGGGGCTGAGGCGGTTGGTCAAGCAGCGTGCCCTCCATCGCAGGAGCACCAGGAGTCGAGTAGGACGAGGGCGCCTTTCCCGGAGCGCGCGCAGGTGGGCGTGGTCGCGGTTGTACCTGACTGGTAGCGCTCGGGCAGATCACGGTGTCCGTGGTACGGGGGCGGGCGGTGGCCTCAAAGCCGCGAAGGGGCCTCTCAGGAATGGAAGTCGCAGTGCAGGAACCGCCGTTGCGCGCCGTTCACGACGATCTCATGCCCGGGCAACTCCTCTGGCCGCCGCCGACCTTGGGAGGCGTGTCGGTAACGGCATCTGCGCGACCCAAGGTGACCGCGGCAAGGCGGACAACTCGCGAGCGGGACAACCCCGCTGCGGCAACCAGTTGCTTCGCGGTCCGGGCCGCCCGGCAGGCCTCCATTAGAGAGACGAGAACCAGCTCCGCGCAGTACTCGCCCAGCGGCTGGACTCGGCGACGTGCCACCGGCGCACTCCCCGAGACAGCTTGGTCAACTGCTCGTCGAGGGTGAACGCGCCGGCCTCTGCCTGCAGCCTCGCGGCTCGGCGAAACGCGGAGGCGCGGTCCCACGTGCTCTGTCTACCTCAAGGAGCCCCTCTGCAGGCTTTGCGGAGTGCGGCAAGCCTTCAGCCCCTGTGGCTGCAGGGACACAGCGAGGGCGAACAAGTCGGAGAAGCGGCCTAGGCGCAGACGCAGACGCAGACCGGCCTGACCGTCCGGGCGGCATGCCTGCCTGCACGGTCGACACCGCTGCGGCCGTCCTCACCCCCGCACATGACGGCTCGCTCGTCGGCTGTGCGGCCCTGGGCCGCGACGTCGCAACGCGTCGAGACGTGACTTCGCCCGCCTGCCGCACCCCAGCGGGGCCGTCGTCCTGCACCGCGGCCGAACTGCCGGCGAAGACGACCAGGTGCAGAACGAGGAATCGCCCGATTCCGGCGAGGCCGGAAGCGCCGAGGTAGACGACCTGTTCACTCAGCATGCCGGCCGACGGCTGCAGCAGGTGCAGGAAGAACGTCGCCGCACAGGTCATCACGTAGGCAGCCGAGGCCGACCCGGCGGACTGCCAGTGCTGGCGCCATCCGGCACGCCTACCGGCCTGGAAGGTGAAGCGTGCGTGCAGTTCTGTGCACAAAAGAGTTGAAGCTGCGGTGACCAGCGCGTTCGCCATCGCCCACGGCATCAGTGCGGCCATCAGCGCCACGGCCGGGCCGGAAGCGAGACCGACACCCCCGCCGCACAGGACGAACCGGGCGAAGGTGGCGAGCGGGCCGGGCTGGGGCCGGTGCTCCCCGTCCGCGCCGGCCGCCGACCGGCCTGTGCGCTGCGCCTTGGACGCCGCACCGGACTTTGAGGGGAGCAGCGGTTTCATGGCGGTCGCCTTCCGGTCCAGGGGCCGTCGGCCTCGGTGCGATGAGGTGCGGAACAGAAGGCCTACAAGCGTTGGCCATCATGCGTTGACAAGAGTGCCAGCCCTAGGGCACGAAAGTCAACGCCAGTTGGCCTACAGTTGTTGGCATAGCGTCGGAGGCCGGTGGCACCACCGCCCGCCGGCGCTTCTACCGCGTCGCGGTCGCCCCTTTTGAAGTCGACCGCAGGCGCTTCGCAGCCTGCAAGCGCACCACCACCGCGCCGGTGCCGCCGATGCCGACCGACACCCCCTCGACCTCACTCCGGTTCCAGTGACGACCTTGTCGGATCCCGGATGCACCTTCCCTCTCCCGGGCAGTCACGCACCCGGCGAAATCGTGCCCCTAGCCGACGGTCCGGCGTTTGCCCGTCACAGCGTCCAGTACGGCGCGGCTGCCCCTCGGCGAGTTTGCCGCGGCGGTGACGCCCGTGCCACGTCTGCGGGCGCCCGGAGGTGGAGGCCCGCGGAGTTCCGTCCCGGGAATGTGTCAACGCCGTCGTCGCCCGGTCGCTGCAGAGCTGGAGCCTTACGGCAGTCCCCACCCTTGGGGCGCAACGGACCGCCCGGGCAAGGCGTCACGCCGCGTTCACGCGGCATACGGGCGACCGGCGGCGTCCCGGATTGCGCCGGCCTTCGCCCCGGCTCTCATTCATCGGCGGATCGGGCCGGACGGAGAAGTGCGCCAAGTCCTGGAGCCAGGAGGTCGACGATCCGCTCGGAGTCCATGACGGCGAGCGGGTTCAGCCTGAGAACGTAACGGCTGAAGATCAGTCCGAGAGTTGTCGTCAGCACGGCCCCCGCTCGTTCCGCGGCGTCGGTTCCGCCGATGCGTTCCGCCAGCCGGGCGCTCAGTTCCCGCTCGACGTACTCGCGGAACGCACGCAGGAGCGCCGGGTCCCGCTGGGCCTGGGTGACCAGCAGCGTCAGCGAACCACCGAGTGCCGGGTCGTCCCATACGGCCAGGACAGCCCGGATGATCTGCTGAGGCATCTGCTCGGGATCACCCTCGAGCACGCGGGCCATCACCTGGCCCGGGCTGATTCCGAGCGCCATCGCTCCACCGAACAGCCCTTGCTTGGAGCCGAAGTGATAGCTGATCAGGGCCGGGTCCACGTCGGCTGCCGACGCAACGGCTCGCATCGTCGTCGCGTTGTAGCCGTGCTGCAGAAACGCCGTCTTCGCCGCCGCCAGAATCCTCTCCTTGGCGTCGGAGCCTCCACGTGGACGTCCGCGAGATTTATTCATCATCATTGAATATCATGGGGCGGAAACCCTCGTGTGGCGCGCAGGTGCTCACACAACCCAGGTCACGCCCCTGGCGCCCAGCGGGCGACCGGGGACGACGACCGCGGCGGTGAGCGCCGCCGCCCTGCGGGCTCAGCGGGTGATGTCGACAAAGACCATGGGCCGGTCGGCGACGGTGTGGAACGCGGCCTCGTTGCGGCCCCACCAGTGACCGGTCGGTTTGCCGGTGACCGCGTCGGCCTGGACGAAGATCGTTCCCCGGCCGGCGCCGCTCCATTCCTTCGTGGCAAGCCCCGGAGAGCCCTCGACCCGGCTGTCCCGGAATGCCCAGTGTGACGACGTCCTGGATGAGAAGGCGACGCCGTGCGGGGCGGAGGTGCTGTCGGAAACCCTGACTGCGTACTCCTGGGTGGCGCTGTTGCCGTCGCGCTCGAACGGTGTCACGGACTGCACGACCATCATGTGCCCGGTAGCGCCCCCGTCCGAGCCGTCCAGGTACTTCACCGCGATGACGGAACCCGCATGCAGGTCGCTGACCCGCTGTGCGGAGGGGCGGCTGACGTGATCGCTCATGTCATCGAGCGCACCGCCGGCGGAGGTGTCGGTGAAGGCGTCGTAGTACTGCTCCGAGGAAGGGCTGCGGAAGCCGATACCGGAGGTGAACCACGCGTCGGTGGCCCAGGAATAGGCATGTTTCATCGAGGCGGTGAGGAACTGCGCGCACTTGGCCTCGACCTGATAGGAGCTGGGATTCCCGGGCGTGCCCCAGACGACCGTGGCTGTGGCGGAGTCCGTGTGGTCGAGAGCACCGGGGTAGAAGTTCTCCGGGTCCTGTCCTGGCCAGCCGAGTGTCGCGAGTTGGTCGATGATCTCGTTCTCGGCGGCCACCAGGGGGGCGCCGTCTTCGGTTCCGGCTGCCTGCGCCGTCGTCGGCATGACCGCCAGAACAACGGCTGTCGACACTGCGCACAGGGGGCCTATGAGCTTGTTCATCGTGCTGATCTTCTTCTTTCTGTGATGCTGTTCTGTCGCGGCGGAGTTGGTTACTTGCCGCGGGGGTGATCGAGCGGCACAGCCGGATGTCGTGCAGTGCCGCAGGCCGGATCAGCCATCGCGCGGCGCCGTGCAACGGGAACCGGCCGCCCTGCCGTCTCAGCGGCCCGCCGACGTCCCCGGAGCGGGCGAGTCCGGGCCCCGCACTGAGGGGCGTTCCAGGTCGGCCGCCCTCCCTCACCGCGAAGCCTCCCGCCTTTGGCACCGCTCCAGTTGCTCGGGCAAGCAGGGTCAGTCAACCGCGAGCCGGGGAAGCTGAGATGAGTAATCTCTGCCCATCCGGGCGGCCGGGGGCAGGCCATAGGCGCTGGCTCTGATCTCAGACATACGAGGTGGCCGCGGCCGCGCTGTGCCGATCGCGTCCGGGAGCGACGTATCAGGTCGCCGCTGATCTGGGACCGTCTCGAAACGCTCCGGAGGCGGAGCGGGCCGCCGAGCAGCCCTGCGCTGTTGTAGACGCGTCACGCGGCTATGCGCAGGAAAGGTCCGCGAGGCCGCAGGAGGAACGCTTCCTGTTCGGCGGCCGCACCGCTCCGGCGTGAAGCGGCCGTGCACCATCCTCACCGCCCCTGCTCGGTTTCGTGCTGTTGGCACAGAAAATGCGGCCCCACCGTGCAACCGATGCCGGACCCGCCACCCGGATATGCAAGGTGCACCGCGCCGCGGACGGCATCCGGTGGCGCCCAGATCGCCGCCGAGGTGCGGGAGATGGGCAGGCGTGTCAACGACGAACGGGCGGCCGGTCATGCACTGGGCCGACCTGACCGGACTGGACTGCGTAGGAAGCGCCGTCCCACCATGAAGGCCGTCGCACAGACAGGCGACCTGACCGCTCGCGGCTTCAGCCCCGCGGCGGTGGACACGAGGTGGCCGACGGCACCGCCTGGAGCTCCGGCCGGTTCCGTCGTCTGATCTGCCTGTTCAATGGGCGGACGCCTGCGGTTCGAGGATGCTCCGGATGGCCGGCGTGTAGGCGGCGACGATCTCTTCAGGCGTCATGCGCACTACGGCTGGGATGCGCAGCAGATAGCGGGTGAGGGCGAGGCCGAGGAGCTGGGCGGAGACCAGCCCGACGTTGTCCTTGGTGGCGGGGCCGAGGGCCGGGGAGACCTGGGCCGCGAAGATCTCCCGCATGCGGTGCGCCGCCTGGTCGTTCGTGACGGCGGAGCGCAGAAGCAGCAGCAGCGCGTCGTCGGCGCCCTCGTGCTCCCAGCGGTGCAGGAAGTGCCGCACGAGGGCTTCGGCCCGTTCCTCTGCGGGCGTGGCGGACAGGTCCGGAAGGCGCAGGTCGATGTCGAGGGCGGCGTCGAAGAGCTGGGCTTTGCTGCCGTAGTAGCGCATGACCATGGAGGGGTCGATGCCTGCGTCGGCCGCGACGGCTCGGATCGTCGTGCGTTCAAAGCCCTGTGCGGCAAAGCGCTGGCGGGCGGCGTCGAGGATCGCTGTCCGCGTGCGATCGGAGCGGCGCGGACCCGGGGTTGTTTCTGGAGTGTCTACTGTCATGCCAACAAATGTAGGCCACCGCGCGTTGACTTTCCATCTCCACGGGTGCATTAATGTCAACGGCGGTTGGCCAACACTTGTTGACGACTGTGTCCCATCTCCGTGCCGCCCGTCCGGGCGCCGGGAGGGGCCAGCATCGCCGGTCTCGGCCAGCGCCCTGCCCCCACCAACTGCGCGCTCCGCGCGCTACGCACTGCGCTGCCTGCCCATGGCGCACTTCCATGGCCCGCGCCATGGAAGCCGCTCACCGCACCAGCGCACTCCGTCCAGCGGGAAAGGACGCCTCTCATGAACCGAGGCCTCACAGCACAAGGTCACAAAGTAGTGCGCCACGGCGCGGTACTGGCCGTCACATGCCTGGCTCTGGCAACCGTCGTCTCGGCCATGGCATCGCTGAACGTGGCCCTGCCGGACATCGCCCGTGAGACCCACGCAAGTCAGACGCAGCTGTCGTGGATCATCGACGCCTACAGCCTGGTGTTCGCCGCCCTCCTGCTGCTGGCGGCGACCCTGGGCGACCGGTTCGGCCGGCGCCGGGCCCTGCTGGGCGGCCTCGCTCTGTTCGCAGCAGGCTCGGCCGCGGCGACCTTCTCTTCGGAACCCGGGGTTCTCATCGCCCTGCGGGCTTTGCTGGGGGTGGCGGCCGCCTTCGTCATGCCCGCCACGCTCTCGACCATCACCAGCACCTTTCCCCGCGAGGAGAGGACACGCGCGGTCAGCATCTGGGCGGCAGTCGCGGGAGCGAGCGCCATATTGGGGCTGCTGACCTCGGGGGCCGTGCTTGAAGTGTGGTCCTGGCGGTCTGTCTTCTGGGTGAACGTGGTTCTGGCGGTCGTAGCGTTCGTCGGCGCCTACGTCTTCGTGCCGGAGTCGGCCGAAGCCGACAGGCAGCGCGTCGATACGATCGGCGCAGCACTCACGGTCGTCGGCCTGGGAATCTTGGTCTACTCGGTCATCCAGGCGCCCGAGCACGGCTGGGGCAGCACGCGCACCCTGGCAGGCATAGCCATCGGGCTCGCCGTCCTGGCCGCCTTCGTCGCCTGGGAGCTGCGCCACCCCCACCCCCTGCTGGACCCCCGGCTCTTCCGCAACAGGCCGTTCGCCGCGGGGACTTTGTCGATCACCTTGCAGTTCTTCGCGTTCTTCGGGTTCATCTTCGTCGTCATGCAGTACCTGCAGCTCGTGCGAGGGGACAGTGCGCTGATCGCTGCCCTGAGTGTGCTGCCCATGCCCGCCGCGATGATTCCGAGCGCCCGGCTGTCCCCGAAGCTGGCGGCACGTGTCGGCGCTCGCCGTCCCTGGATCGCAGGGCTGATCGCCGTCGCCGTCGGTCTGAGCGTGCTCGCCGAGCTCGACAAGACGAGCTCCTACTGGCTCGTCGTGACGGGGCTCATTCCCCTGGGTGCCGGGATGGGCCTGGCCATGACGCCCGCCACCGCGGCCATCACCGACGCGCTGCCCGCCCGCCTGCAGAACGTGGGCTCCGCGGTGAACGACCTGTCCCGTGAACTGGGCGGCGCCCTGGGAATCGCCGTGCTCGGCAGTGCGCTGCACGCCGGCTACCGCAATACTCTCGACACCGAGGGGCTCCCGGCTCACGTGGCCGAGGCAGCTCGCTCATCTCTCGCCGCAGCCAACATCGTCGGCACCAGGACAGGCGACACCGCCCTGGTCAATCAGGCCCGCGATGCCTTCGCCTCCGGTCTGCACCTCGCTCTCGTCACCGGAGCAGGAGCAGCCGTCCTGGGTGCGGCATCGGTCGCCTTCCTTCTGCGGCGCTCCCCCGACACCAGTGACAGCGCCGACGGTTTCGACGGCACCGCCACGGAGGGATGACCGGCTCCCGCTCTCCTCCCCCACGCTGCCTGTGCCCCGCCTCGTGCCGGCACAGGCAGCGTCGTGCTCGGCCAAGGCCGTGAGGCCGGGATGGCGCATTGCGGCTTCTGCACGTCGTGGTCCCCCACGGCTGATCGCACCTGCGGCAGCTGTGGGAGGCACTGACGCGATGCGACGTCCTCGCCCTCGGGGTCGACGACCTGCACAACCTCGCAGAACTGGCGCCAAACACACCGGCGAGGAAGTCGCCGATCAAGGGCTACGAGGCTTCTCCGGGCTTCCGAGCTGTTGCGGTGCCGATGTTCTCGTGTTGATGCAGCTGAATGTACACAGCGCAACAGGTGTGGCGCTATCGACGGCCTCGGTGACGTAGCAGTAGACGGTGGTGGTGCCGATCCCGAAACCGGCCGCGCGCTGGCATGGGTCTGGCGGTTGCGAAGGTGGGCGAGAGTGAGCAGAGCCTGCCGGCCCGCGCTCAGGCGCCGCCATCGCGCGCCGAAAGCGCTCCGGCGTTCAGTCAGGCGAGGGCGAGCTAGCGGAGGGCAGAGCTGGCCACGGCGACGCCGGACGGGTAGACAAGCATGCGAAGCCTCCAGTAGGGACGGTTCTCTTGGCGGGAAACCCAACTACCAGGGGCTTCATCCGTCTGTCAGACGCACTGCCCAGCCGACGTCGTTGGAAAGGGCTCAGTGCGTCCCAGCTCGGTTCGGGCGGGACTCCTCCTCGTCGCTTCATGCCTGGCGGTTCGGAGCAGTTCCGCGCGTTCCTCCTCGCCGGTACCGCCCCACACACCCGACATCTGTGCGGTGCCGAGGGCGTAGGACAGACACTCGACCCTCACCGGGCAGCGGGCGCAGACGCGTTTGGCGGCGGCGACCTCCCGCAGCGCCGGCCCGGTGGTGCCCACGGGGAAGAACAGCTCGGGGTCCTCGCCCACGCAGGCGGCAGCGCGCAACCATTTCATCTCATTCCACGGCACAACTTTGCCTTCTTTGCTGTAGAACGTGATTTTTCGTCATCCGAAGTTCCCCAGCTGTATCTGGAGACCGACCTTACTCATTTCTCACTGAGTGCCCGCCCAGTCGCCCGTCGTCAGGCTTTATAGGTGAGCGCATATTGCTCAGCCGGTGTATCCCCGCCGAAATCCTTCAAGCTGAATTCGACCTTGCCGTTGTCGCGCAAGACGTTCGATACCTCGGTCTTCCACAGGGTGATCGGCTTCCCCTTGGACCTGCCGACCACTCCCCTGAATTCGTCGCCGCTGAAGGTAGACCTCCTGGATGTCTTTGGCCAGTGCTGCCGATTGCTTGCCGGTTCCGAGCGCCATGGTTCCGGTCGGGAGGCTGTCGAGAGTGGGCCCTTTACACCTCCAAGGTCCGCCACCGCAGCTCGCACATGCCAGGCGCCGAAGGACACATTCACACGCTCCGGTGCCCGTGGCCCCGATAGGAGTGAGGTGGATCTCGAGGTCTGCCACGCATTGTCGAACCAGGCCCGGGTTACGGGATTGGGAAGCGGCGGCCGCTGGGACCTGACTGATCGCCGCATGCACCCAGCTGCGGCGCGCCCGCCCGCCCGCCCGCTCGTCCGCGGCCTGCGGCATCCGGAAGACGCGCCGCGGACGTGCCGCACCTGCTCCTTCGCGACGGCCTGCGTTGGCCGGCGCGATGGTGTGTACGGTGCATCAGCTGAGGGGAAGGGTTGTGTCGCGCAGCGTGGCCAGGGCTGGGGCGTACATGCGGGCCTTGATGGTGCCGATGGTGGCCCCCGCTCTGCTCGCCTGTGACTGGGCCAGTGCGATGGCTGCCGTACGTACGTCGTTCTCGGCAGCCACTCGGTCGACGATGCCGGCGGCCACCGCGTCTGCTCCGCCGTAGCGGTGCGCGGTGAGCATGGCCCGGTGCGCGGTGTGCGGGCCCAGCCGTGCCTGGATGAGTGCGGACATGCCAGGGGTGAAAGGGATGTCGATGTCCGCCTCGGGCAGGCACCAGTACCCGCGGTCTGCGCGCATGATGCGGAAGTCGTGAGCGAGGGAGAACATCGCCCCGGCCGCGAAGGCATGTCCCTGCAGAGCCGCAACGGTGATCACTGGCAGGGACAGCATGCGCGCGAAGAGCTCCTGGACGCGGACGACGTAGTCGGGGTGCTCGTCCAGGTGGGCGAGCAGCCACTCCAGGTCCAGGCCGTTGGAGTAGAACTTTCCCTGTGCGGCGGTCACCAGAGCGCGCGGGCCTGTCTCTTTCTCGACCTTGTCCAGCGCGGTGGCCACGGAGGCGAGCCAGTCGGGGTGGAAGCGATTCTCACCGTCTCCGAGGTCGAGAACGAAAACGTCGTCGTGACGATCGAGCGTGGGCATCTGACTCCTTCAAGTAAGGCGGGATCGGGTGTAGGGACGAAGTTCGGCGAGGCGCTTCACCGGTTCCCCAGGCGTGACGCTCGCAGCGAGGCTCGGGCGCGCCTGCTGTCACGAAGCCCCAGCGGCGCCGGCCTCGCCGTCTGTTCACCTTCACGTCCTTCACGGACGTGCCCTCGATCAGCTGCGTGCGTAGGGCGCTGGCCCGGGCCAGGGATTTGAGCCGGGTGCCCCGGTTGCCTTCTGCGGCCAGGCTTGGCCTCTGGGGCGTTGGCGCAGAGGTGGCCCTCCGCCCAGATGGTCAGGGCGGTCAGGGGGATGAGGAGCGCCTTGCCGTGGGAGGCGAGCGTGTAGACGGTGCTTGTGGGTGTGCCCGGGTGGGCGGTTCGGGTCACGAGGCCGAGGGTGGTCAGTTCCCGAAGGCGTCGGGTGAGCAGGCCGTCGCTGAGGCCGGGGAGGCGCTCGCGCAGCTGGGCGACATCGGCCGGGCCCTTGGCGAGGGCAGTGACGATCAGTCCGGTTCCGAGTCTGCCCAGCAGGGAGGAGGCCCGGGTGAGGGCCACAAGGGGTTCGGGCAGTTGCGGAGGGTTGGGTTGGTGCGGCGGGTGAGGATGCGGCGACGTCATGGCCGGTTCCTTCCTGGTACGGCGCGGGGCATCGCGGTGCGGCCCTCGCGCCGTACGACGTGTTGGATGTGTCGGGGGTCGGTTGGGGGTTATGCCGTCGCCTTGGCCGTGTCGTGGTCTGTGCCGTCGGTCTGCGGGTGTTCGGCGGCCGTGCCCGGCTTGCCGGTCCGGCGCAGGAGGAGGGTGACGACGACGGCGGCCAGGATGGTGGTCGCGGCGCCGCTGATGAGGGCGAGGTGCATGCCGGAGGCGAAGGCGTCGCGGGCCCGTTCGATCAGTGCGGGGTTGCCCGTGGCGTGGCCGATGTGGTTGGCGGCGGCCAGGGAGGAGCGGGCGGCTTGCGCGACGGGGGCGGGGAGGCCGCCGGTGTCGAGGGAGTCACGGTACTGGGCGTTCATGAGGCTGCCGAGGACGGCGATGCCCAGGGCGCCGCCGAGTTCGCGTGAGAGGTCGTTCACGGCGGATCCCACGTTCTGCAGACGTGGCGGCAGGGCGTCGGTGATCGCCGCGGTGGCCGGCGTCGTGGCCAGGCCCATACCCGCGCCGAGCGGCAGGAGTCCGGCGACGACCAGCCAGTACGAACTGCCGGCGTCGAGCTGGGCCAGCACGACCAGGCCGGTGGTGACCAGGACCAGGCCGACGGTCCAGGGGCGGCGTATGCCTCGCCGGGCGACCAGGAGCGGGCTGAGGCGGGCGCTGGGGATCATCGCCGCGGACATGGGCAGCACGCTCACCGCGGCCATCAGTGCGCTGTCACCGCGCACCAGCTGGAGGTACTGCATGGTGACGAAGATGAACCCGAAGAACGCGAAGAACTGCAGTGTGGTCGAGATCGATCCTGCCGCGAACAGTTTGTTGCGGAACAGCCGCGGGTCGAGCAGGGGGTGCGGGTGCCTGAGCTCCCAGGCCACGAAGGCGACCAGGACGGCGAGGCCGAGGGCTATGCCTGCCAGGGTGCGCGTGCTGCCCCAGCCGTGCTCGGGTGCCTCGATGACCGAGTAGACCAGCACGCCCAGCCCTGCCACGGTGAGAGCCGCTCCGGTCACATCGATGCGCTGTCTGCCCGGCTGCGCGGACTCCGGCACGAAGAGGTAGGTGCCGATGAACGCCACCGCGGCCATGACGGTGTTCAGCCAGAACACCGATCGCCACGACCACGCCTCGAGCAGAATTCCGGAGGCGAGCAGTCCCAGTGCGGCGCTGGCGCCCGCGACCCCCGCCCAGATGCTGATGGCACGCGCCTGCTGGCCGCGGGGAAACGTGCTGGTGATCGTGGACAGCGTGGCGGGCATGACGAACGCGGCGGCAACGCCCAGCACCGCACGAAGGGCGATCAGGACGCCCGGCTCGGTCGTGAAGGTCGCGGCCAGCGATACTGCGCCGAACACCGCGACGCCGCCGAGCAGCGCCCGGCGACGGCCGAAGCGGTCGCCGAGGGTCGCGGCGAACAGCAGGAACGAAGCGAAGATCAGGCTGTAGGAGTCGATGATCCACGACAGCTGGGTCTGGTTGGCGTGCGTCTCGCGGGCGATGTCGGGCAACGCCACGCTCAGCGACGCCATGGCCGATACGACGGTCGCCAGCGCCAGGCAGGTCACGGCCAGAACGGCACCGGGGCGCAAGGCGCGCACCGGTCCGCCGGCCTGCTCCGCAATGCTGGAGTCGGACATGAGGGAATCTCCTTTGAACGGAACGAAACTGGTGGGCGGGCGGCGCGGTGGGACTCGCCGCACCTGCCGGGGGGTCAGCTGGTCACGACGTCGCCGAGGCTGCGGCGCGGGCTGAGACCCGGCGTGCGCTCGGGGTGACCGATACGGAAGGACAGCAGGCCCATCGAGGCGGGGCGGCCCAGCAGGGCGGCCCAGCGGGCGGAGAAGACGTCGGGGCTGCCGGCCGCGGTGTCGCGGTCGATGCGTTCGGTGATCTGGTTCATGTGGTGCAGGCCCAGGCCGAGCATGGTTGCGGTGAGGTGCAACCGGGCCAGCAGCCGTCCGCCGCTGACCTGGGCGGTTCTGTCGGTGACGTCGTCGACGGCGATGACGCCGTAGGCGGCGGCGGTCGCGGTGTGCACCTCGCGGGTGGCCTTGACCCAGTAGGCGTCGCCGTCCTCGCGGGACTGCGCGGGGAGGAGTTTCGCGGCGAACAAGGTCAGCCCGCCCAGTCCCTGACCGTCGAGGGTGAGCCCGTCGCGGTGCCTGTCGATGCTGCCGCGCGAGCTGCGGAACCAGGTGAAGGCCTCCGTCGACTGCGCGGTGTCCGCGGTGATCGCCTCGGTGGCCTCGACATAGAGCCGGCCCAGCCGCTCCCGCGCCTGCTCGTCGGTGATCCACAGCACGCTCGCCCCCTCGATGCGGGAACTCTGTTCGGTGAAGCCGCTGACGTCGACGGGTGCGGAGGTGTACGGGCCGCGGTTGGTGTGCCGGTGCGGAATCGCAGCGGCGAGGTCACGGTCCTTTCTGGTGCGGGCCTTGCTGAGTACGATGCGCGCGACATGGTCCGATACCGGGCCGTCCGGGAAGAGGGCGACGTCGGCGGTGAATCCGGCCGGTCCGGCGGCGATCACCATGTTCTCGACGGCGCAGCCGAGTCCGGCGAAGTGTTCACGGCCGCTCGCGTCGTTGAGCGGCATCCGCCGGCTCGGGTCGGAGTGGACGTCGATGGTGTCGCCGTCGACGATCATTCGCCAGGGCTGGGTGTTGTGCGGGTTGCACGCGAGGACGCCGGCGGCGACCACCCGCTCGACGCCGGACATCGAGGTCCAGTCGTGCCAGAGGTCGTACGGATCACCGGACCCGGCGCTGAAGGCTCCGTTGGTGACAGCCCGGAGTCCGCCGACGCCCACGCCGAGGCCGGCGACCGAGCCGATGCCGAGGCCGGTCAGCTTCAGCGCGTCCCTGCGAGTGAAGGTGATCTCCGGGGGTTCGTCCGTGACGGTGTTCGTGGCCATTGCGTCTCTCCTGTCGCCCGACCCCGGGTTGTGCCAGGAGAATCGCGTCGCACAGGGTGCCGGCGCACCACCCCGCCGCGAGATGTACCCGGGGTGGTGGAGCTGGCAGAATCAGCGTCCGGTTGCGGTACCGGGCCGCAGGTCGGGAGCGTCGTGACGTCGGACATACCCAGGCGGCCACTGCTGGCCGTGAAACAGGTGATCCACCCGCCCAGCGGGTTCCCTGTACGCCATGGCCCCCACCCGTTACGTGCTGACGCTGCGCGGACCGATCGCCCGCACTCTGCTGGACGTGATCAGCACCAGGTTCGACCATGTGTCCGCGCCCGGCGCGGACGGCACCGTACTGATCGTCGAGAACATCGACCAGGCATCACTACGCGCCCTGCTGACCCTGCTCTGGGACACCAACCACGACGTACTGGCCTTTGAAGAGACAGCGACCTGAGATGTCCCCTGGAGAAACGGCGGCTCTACCGGTAGTTGAGCTCGGCGAGTTCGGTGGCGAGCTTCCTGGGCATGGCCGTGTGGCCGAGCAGCGGCAGCGCGATGTTGCGGACCCCTCGGACCAGGGGGTTACGGGTGGTGGCCACGCGGGTCATGCGGTGGGTGAAGGCGACCACGCGCTGGGCTACGGGGCGGCGTTGCGCGTCGTAGCCGTCGAGCCGGCCGGTGGCGAGCGCCCGGCCCAGGGTGTAGCCGTCCTGGATGCCGGTGTTCATTCCCTGACCGCCGGCGGGGCTGTGCACATGGGCGGCGTCGCCGGCCAGCAGCAGACGGCCGGCGCGGAAGCGGTCGGCTACCCGGTGGTGCACCCGGAACCGTGACGACCATGCCAGACCGGTGACCTTGGCCTGGCCGGGGGCGCGCTCGTCGAGCACCCGCTGGACGAAGTCGAGGTCCGGTGCGGCGGGCGCGTCGTCCACGGTGGCGACGACCCGGTAGTGGCCTCCGGGAAGCGGGGCGACGACGGCGAGTCCCGCGGTGCCGAACGTCAGCGAGACTTCGTCCGGCCCCGGGGCCCAATCCATCACCACGTCGGCGAGCACGAAGGACTCGGCGTAGGCGTTGCCGGTGAAACCGATGCCCGCCGCCTCACGCACGATGCTGTGCATGCCGTCGGCGCCGACGGCATGGGCGGCGCGCAGAGTCTCCCCCGTGGCCATGGTGAGCGTCACGCCTTCCTCGTCCTGGACGACGGACGCGACCTCGTAGGGGCGGTGCACATCGCCGCCGAGCGCCCGCAGCCGGTCCAGCAGCACGCTCTCGGTCTCGTACTGCGGAACCATCAGCGTGTACGGATGGGGCGTGGGCAGCTTGTCGAACGGCACCGTCAGCAGCCGCCGCACGCCGTCACGGACGGCGAACCGGGTGACCTTAACGCCTCGCGCGATCAGCTCGTCGGAGGCTCCCAGCTCGTCCAGGACCTCCAGCGTGCGGGCGTGCACAACGGCGGCGCGCGAAGTGTTGGCACCCTCCGCCAGCTTGTCCAGGACAACGAAGTCGATGCCTGCGGAAGCCAGCGTGACGGCGAGCGCGAGACCGGCCGGTCCGGCGCCGACGACGGCGACTTCGGTGCGGGCGGGAAGTGCGGTGGCGTTCATGGCGGAGCCTTCCGTTACTTGATTCGGGAAGCAGGTCAACAGGCGTTGGCCGACGCCTGTTGACAGGATGCTCGAACTCTCGGCCAGAGTCAACACGCGTTGGCCCACAATCGTTGGCTTGGTGTCGGGCCCCGGCACGGAGCGGCCTCGCGGACGGGCGAGGCCACGCTCGTACGGACCGCAAACCGGGCTACTGACAGCAGCGATCCGCACGGTGGCTGCCGGCGCCGTCATCGACCGGTCACCACGCTCCGCTCCGCGGCAAGGCCTCACTCTTCGGCACGGTCCGCCCCACCGGACCTTTCGGTACGGGCGGTTGCCCCTTTCGAGACCGAAGCGGCCCGTGCACAGGGTGACGGGCCGCACCCCCCGGTCCCGGCGAGCTCGTCGCTCACCGCCCACGGCGGCAGGGAGAAGCGGGAGACGCGCCGCTTCGACGGCTGGGAACCGAGCCAGCCGGGCGACTGAGCGGGTGACGCGCAACATAGGCACCGTTTACTCAGTCGCGCGCGAGCCGAGGCCGCAAACATCGGTGCTGAGGGAATCCGCCCGGCCGGATGCTCATCCGGTTCGGAAAGCAAGCTGCTCAAGCGGCTGTGCGCCGCAGCAGGCCAACTCTGTTCCCTCCCGCCCACCGAAGTCTCCGGGAGTTCCCGTGGCCGCCTACCTCGACAGACTCGCCCGCCTGGCGTTCCGACGACGCCGGATCATCGTTTTCCTCTGGCTGGCTCTTCTGGCCCTGGTAGGTCTGGGCGCGGCGACAGCGCCCACCGCCACGTCGTCGTCCTTTTCCCTGCCCGGCACAGAATCACAAAGGGCCCTCGACCTGCTGGAGCAGCGCATGCCCGGCAGTCATGCCGACGGCGCCACGGCCCGCGTCGTCCTGCGCGTCCCCGCGGACACCAAGATCACCACAAGAGCACAGCAGAGCGCGGTGCAGGAGGTGATCGACGACCTGCGTGCCGGGTCCCCTCAGGTCGCCTCGGTGGCCGACCCGTACGAAACCGGAGCGGTCTCGAAGGACGGCTCGACCGCGTTCGTGACCGTCACCTACGACGCCACCGCACCGCAGATCACGGATACCACCCGAGAGGCGCTCGACGAAGCCGGTGCGCGGGCGGAGCACGACGGCATGCACGTCGAGATCGGCGGCGACGCCCTCGCCGTTTCGCCCGAACCGGGCGCGGGCGAGATCATCGGCGTCGTCATCGCCGGCGTCGTCCTCGCCATCACCTTCGGCTCCCTGGTGGCGGCCGGTCTCCCGCTGATGACGGCCATCGTCGGCGTCGGGATCGGCATCTCCACCATCACGGCGCTGAGCAGCATGCTGGACCTGGGTTCCACCACCTCCACCCTGGCCATGATGATCGGGCTTGCCGTGGGAATCGACTACGCGCTGTTCATCGTCTCCCGGTACCGAGCAGAAACGGCCGAGGGCAAAGACGGCGAAGAAGCCGTCGGCCACGCCGTCGGCACCGCAGGCTCCGCCGTCGTCTTCGCCGGTCTGACCGTGATCATCGCCCTGGCCGGCCTGTCCGTGGTGGGCATCCCCGCACTGACCAAGATGGGCCTGGCCGCCGCCGGCACCGTACTCATCGCCGTCCTGATCGCCCTGACCCTCATACCCGCACTCCTCGGGTTCGCAGGGAAGCGGATCACCGGCCGCAAGAAGAGCGACGGACCCCGGGCACGCCCTCAACGCAATGGAGGCACCCGCTGGGCACACTTCGTCCTGCGGCGCCCCCGGCAAGTGCTCCTGCTGGGCGTGCTGGGACTCGGGGCCATCGCCCTTCCCGCCTCGTCCCTGGAACTCGGCCTGCCCGACGACGGGGCGCAGTCCACCGGCACCACCCAGCGCAGGGCATACGACCTGCTGTCCGACCGCTTCGGGCCCGGCGTCAACGGCCCTCTGCTGGTGGTCGTCGACGGAGACAAGGCGACAGCCGACCAAACGGTGACGACCCTCAAGAAGATCCCGGGCGCCGCGGCCATCAGTGCGCCCACGGCCAACGCCGCCGGCGACACATCCGTCATCACGGTCGTCCCCGCACACCGTCCTTCTTCCGAGTCCACCGAACATCTCGTTCAGGAAATCCGCAAAGAGGCCGGACACAACGTCCTGGTCACCGGAACGACGGCCCTCAACATCGACTTCTCACAGAAGATGAACAGCGCACTGATGCCCTACCTCGCGCTGGTCATAGGGCTGGCGTTCATCCTGCTCATGATCGTCTTCCGCTCGGTCCTCGTGCCCCTCAAGGCAGCGCTGGGCTTCCTGTTGTCGGTGACCGCCGCACTGGGCGCCGTCGTGGCCGTCTTCCAGTGGGGATGGCTGGGTTCCCTCTTGGGAGTCGAGCAGACCGGGCCCATCGTCTCGATGATGCCGATCTTCATGGTGGGCGTCGTCTTCGGACTGGCCATGGACTACGAGGTCTTCCTGGTCACCCGGATGCGCGAGGCCTACGTGCACGGCGAGCAGCCCCACACGGCGATCGTCACCGGCTTCAGGCACGGCGCGCGGGTGGTCACAGCTGCCGCCGTCATCATGATCGCTGTCTTCGCGGGCTTCATAGGCTCGGGTGAGCCCATGATCAAAATGATCGGTTTCGGACTGGCCATCGCGGTGTTCTTCGACGCCTTCGTCGTCCGCATGGCCATCGTTCCCGCAGTCCTGGCTCTGCTGGGCCAGAAAGCCTGGTGGCTGCCCCGTCGACTGGATGCGCTACTGCCGGACATCGACATCGAGGGAGCAAAGCTCTCGGGCTCGTTCGCACCCCTCGCATCTACCGACCTTGACGCGACAGTCGACGAGCGCCCAGAAGTCGATCAGCGCGTTGCTTCGTGAAGCCGAAGACTCGGTCCGGCTGCCGGCCCAGGCCAATAGCCGATCCGGAACCATAAACGGGGCCTCCGGCAGACGGGTTCTCGACAGACCCGGACCGGCCGGAGGCTTCCTTGTCTGCCGCGTCGGGCTCTGAGGGGTCCGTCTTCACTCCGTGCTTCCTCGCCGCTCAAGTCCAGCGCAGGAGTCCTGAACGGGGACGACTATCTCGTCAGCGCGGTCAGCCGCGACGCGCATCGCACCGCCGCCATCTGGCACTACCGTCGACGCCGCCCGGCCGGCGAGGAGCGTCACCCTCGACCATCGCCTCCGGTGGAGCCTGCCGATCCACGGACCCGCATCGTGAAGCGGTGCACCCGGGTTTGCCGAATGGGACCGACGGCTCTGCCGGCGCATGGTGAGGGAATGAACGCACACGCGAGGCCGGCGAGCGTAAGCAACCAGGCCCATCCAGGCGACGGTTGGACTCACATTCATCCCGCCTACGTTTCGATCGTCCCCCCACTGCCAGACATGGCGTCGGTTTCGTCCTTCAGCCTGTCGCCGCCGTGAAGTCGGTCAGGCGCCTCAGGAGGTTCTCCACGGCATCGAGGAGCGGGTCGCCGTCTGTCCCGGTGTGACGGGTCAGAGCGATCTCGACCTCCGGGAGGGCAGGAAGCCCATCGGTTGCCGTCCCCGGTTCCACGTTCGCCGGGAGCAGGGCGGTGGCACCGAGGCCAGCACGCACGGCGGCTTGAACTGCGCCCAGAGCCGTGCTCTCGAAGACGACATCCCATCGGATCCCTGCGGCTTCCAGGGCGTCGAACACGGGAATCCGCCAGCGGCACGGCTGGGAGAAGAGCACGAGCGGCAGTGGATCCTGGCGCAGGTCGAGAGTCTGCGCGGCAGACCAGGCCAGCGGGAGGCGGGCCGTCCAGCGAGGCGCCTCGGCCAGGTAGAAGGGATCACACAGGGCCAGCTGGATCCGCCCCTCGGCGAGGGACTGCTTCATCAAGGGGCCGGGGCCGGTCACCAGTTCCAGCTTGGCGCCCGGGTGAAGGCCACTGAAATCACTCAGCGCCTCGACCAGCGACGGCGTCACGAAGTCCTCCATCAACCCCACACCACAGTGTCCGGTGACAACCGGGCCGGCCGCCGCGAGCCCTTGCGCGGACAGAGCGAGGATCCGCTCGGCGTAGGGCAGGAAGATCTCTCCGGACTTGGTCAGGGACACACCGGTCGTCCCGCGGTGCAGCAGTCGCTGGCCCACGGTGCGTTCGAGCCTGCGGAGCTGGTTGCTGAGAGCGGGCTGGCTGTGACCGAGGGCCGCGGCGGCACGGCTGATGCTTCCGGACCGCACGGAGCTGACGAATGCGCGCAGCAGTGCCGTTTCGAGATCGGGGGCCATAACGACATGCTATGCCCCCTCTGTTCAGGGAGGGGGTTCCGCTCGTTTCGGCCCATCGGTAGCGTCGCTCCTATGCTCTACTTTCATGTCGATGTCTTCAGCGGAACGCCTTTCAGCGGGAACAGTCTTGCTGTTTTTCCCGGTGCAGCAGGCCTGAACGGATCCCAAATGCAGCGGATCACCGAGGAAATGCGTCACTTCGAATCCATCTTCCTCGATCAGAAGGGTGAGGCGGGCGACGCATGGCGAGCACGGGTGTTCGATCTCAGTGAGGAGCTGGATTTCGCAGGGCATCCGGTCATCGGGGCGGCAAGCGTTCTGCATGCCGTGGCGGGCGGCGACACCAGCCGTACATGGTCGCTCGAGCTGAAGGCCCGCACGGTGGAGGTGGTCACGGAGCGCCGTGGCCACGGGAGGTACGCGAGCGTTCTCGACCAGGGCCCTCCGCAATTCCTCGGGCAGCCCGTGCTGAACGACCTGGCCTCCTGGTTCTGCCTGGACGAGGAGGACCTCCACGCCGAACTGCGTCCCGAGATCGTCTCGACCGGGCTGCGCTATTTGATCGTTCCCGTGCGGACGGGAGCGCTGGAGCGGGCCAGGATCACGTCCGACATCGCAGGACCGCTGGCCAAGGTCGGAGCGCAGTTCGCCTACCTTCTGGACGCCGACGCCCTGGAAGGACGGCACTGGAACAACGACGGCGTCGTCGAGGATGTGGCCACCGGCAGCGCCGCAGGGTGTGTGGCCGCCTACCTCCGCCGGCACGGACGGCTCGGGGACGGCGACCGGCAGGTGCTGCGCCAGGGCCAGTTCTGTGGCCGCCCCAGCGAAATGACGATCAGCGCCCATGGCGGCCCGCAGGACATCGCCTCCGTGCGAGTCGGCGGAGAGGTCGCCGTCGTCGCCCAGGGGTGCCTCGAAGGGCTGCCGCAGTGATCGGCGGGCCCGCCTACTTCGGGCCGCAGGAGATCCGCAGCACGGTCGGCTACGGGGACGTGCTGGAGCCCGTCGCTGCCGCCCTGCGTGACTACAGCCGAGGGCTCGGGGACGCGCCGGTGGCCGTATTCGCTCCTGCCGGTCCCGAAGGCGACGTCCACGTGAAGTCGGCGTGGCTGCCGGGCCGGCAGGTCTTCACCGTCAAGGTCGCCTCATGGTTCCAGGAGCGTGCACGTCGCGGAGGAACGCCCACGAGCGGCGTCATCGCCGTCTTCGACGCGACGACCGGTGACCTGCGGGCGCTCCTGGACGACGAGCACCACCTCTCGGACGTGCGGACGGCCGCCGCGGGAGCTCTTGCCGTGCGGATGATGGCGCGGCCCGACTCCCGCGTCCTCGGAGTCATCGGCACCGGCACTCAGGCTTACCTTCAGACGCTCGCTGCGGCCGACGAACTCCCGCTGCGCGAGGTACGCGTGTGGGGACGGCATACGTCCCATGTCCAGCCGCTCGCCGCCGCGTTGCATGCCAGGCGGCCGGATCTGTGCGTCATCGGCGTGGACAGCGCCCAGGCCGCGCTCGACGGCGCCGACGTGGTGGTGACGGCGACCTCCAGCACCGAACCGCTGGTGCGCGCGTCATGGCTGACACCCGGAGTGCACATCAACGCCGTGGGCGCCGACGATCCGACGAAGGCGGAGCTGACATCCGACAGCCTGAGGCGGGCGGACCGGATCGTGGTCGACAGCCGTGAACTCACCGCCATCCACGGCGATCTGTCACGGCTCGCGGAAGAGGACCGCCGGGTCAACGCGGAACTCGGTGAGGTCCTCGCCGGATCGGCACCCGGCCGGGAGAGCGACGAGGAAATCACCATCTGCAAACTCATCGGCCTCGGCGTCCAGGATCTGGCCGCCGCGGAAGTCGCCCTCACCATGCTCGGGGCGCCGCGCGATCTCGCAGCCATTCCGGCCCACGCACGGGAGGTTCACCGGTAGGCGGTGAAGACTGGGGCATCGAGGACCGAGCAACGATGGCTCATCTCGGGCGGATTCCAGACGCTGACGACGAAGGCATGACGTCGGAATCGACCTCACGAGGGAGCTGTCATGACATTCCTTGCCCTCGATGAGATCCGCGCCACCGGTCGACGCCTGGACAACGTCGCCCTGCGCACTCCCCTCCTGGCGTGCAGTCACTGCCCATTCCGAACCAAGCCTGAAGGACAGCACGTGCCGGCGCCGGAGATGTACCGCGTCGGGCGACCTTGGACACTGCGGACATAGGGGCGTGTTCTTCCCTGGGCGTGGCATGGAACTGAAGAACTGCTGGATCACGGATATTGAGCATGCACTACTCACATCTTTTCGCCACCAGTCTGATATCGATGAACACATGCGCCGAGTAATGCAGAGCAGGTTGGGTGGCCCGGACGTTCTCGAGGTTGTCGAGGTTGAGGTGCCGCAACCAGGACCAACAGAGGTCCTGGTCGAGGTGAAGGCCGCCGGCGTGAATCCCGTCGACTGGAAGATGCGCACCGGCGGAGGCTTGGGTGACCTGCCCTTCTCGGTCGGCTGGGACGTCTCTGGAACGGTGGCTGCCGTAGGAGCCGGTGTGACGCGCTTCAGGCCGGGAGACGAGGTCTTCGGAATGCCACGGTTTCCCGCCGAGGCAGGAGCGTACGCGGAGTTCGTGACCGCTCCATCGAGACACCTTGCTCTCAAGCCGCCGGGCATGAGCCATCTCCAGGCGGCGGGCCTGCCCCTGGCGGGTCTTACCGCTTGGCAGGCACTGGTGACGGTGGCCAGGGTAGCTGCCGGAGAGCGGGTACTCATTCCGGCCGCGGCCGGAGGCGTGGGCCACCTCGCCGTTCAGATCGCCAAGGCTCACGGCGCCTATGTCATCGCAACCGCCAGCGGGGCAAAGCACGATTTCGTCAGAGGTCTTGGCGCCGACGAGGTCATCGACTACAGGAACTCCGAAGTGAGCTCCCAGGTGAGAGACGTCGATGTTCTTCTGGCTACCGTCGCTGGGCAGATTCGAGGGCTGGTGGAGGTATTGGTGCCCGGCGGCCGGGTCGTCGCACTCAACGGCGCCGATGCGGAGACAGTCCAGTGGGCCGCAGACAACGGTCTCCGGGCTGATTTCATGCTCGTGGAGCCTGACCGCGCCGACCTGGAGGTCCTGGCTTCTCTCGCCGCCGAAGGTCGGCTCACGGTCCGCATCGACAGAGTATTTCCTCTTGGCCAGGTGATCGACGCCCACCAACTGGGCGAGGAAGGCCGAACCACGGGGAAGATCATTCTGACTCCATAGATGAATGCCCGCGCCAAGAACGTGCCGCGCCGCAAGCCGACACAAGCGTCGGCAGAGAGACGCCGATCATGGCTCCGAGGCATCCACCTGGAAGTAGCGACAGCCGCGGTCGGCGGCGGATACGGGATCGGTGGGTGACGAGCGCGCGGTGGATGCCGTGGCCGCGCCACTCCTTCACGGTTCCGCCGCCCCACGGACTCGTGAACTGCGTGCCCGGGCGGAATTCCGGCCGGGTCCTGCGACCGCCTGGTCCCCCGCCATCGCCACGGCCATGTGGACGTCTGTCGCATGGCTGGTGTGATCACGGGGTCGGAGTCGTCCTGGAAAGTCCCGCTCACGGGCTGAGTTCGCGTCAGTTCGGCAAACTGATCACCGCGTTGCGGCGCGAAGGCGCGGACCCCGTCCGCCAGGGCCGGCCCTGGAGCCTGCCGCGCCTATACTGACAGTGAGAATGTGACTGGTGGTTCTGCTGGTGAGCCTGACTCACTTACTGACAGTGTGTCGACGTGTCAAGCAGCTCAACGTCACGCTGGAGTGGGCTCTCGGCCCGCCTCTGCGGCCTGGCTCCGCCGCCGAGCAACAGGCCGCGGACGCCCCTGGCCCACGCAGTCCGGCCCGTGAGCAGACGGCGAAGACAGTCTGAACCAGCGCAGCGGGAATCGGCAGAACGATCTTCAACAGCAAGTCCAGAAGATGGGTCACCGAAAGAACGGGCAGACTCACCAGACAGGGCAGCGACCATGCGTCTCCGGCGGCCTCGTTCCTCCTGGCTCCCCTGCAGCAGAGCTGAGAACCGCGAGCGGCCCGCCGTACCGGTGTTCCTGGTGCGGCGGGCCGTTCTCTGTTCGGGTGGCCGGCCCTGGGTCGGCCTCACGCGAGGAGAGCCCGGAGGGGGTTCAGACCCCGGGAGTGGGGGTCATCCGGTGGCGAGGGTGGTCCACTTCTGGTTGGAGCCGCCGTTGCAGTCCCACAGCACGAGCTGTGTGCCGTTGGTCGCGGAGGCGCCCGGAACGTCGAGGCAGCGGCCGGAGGCGGGGTTGCGGTAGCCGCCGTTGTGGGGCTGCCAGACCTGGTTGGCGCCGCCGTGGCAGGCCCAGATCTGCACCTTGGTGCCGTTGGCGGTGCTCCCGCCGACGGCGTCGAGGCATTTGCCCATGGAGCGCAGGGTGCCGTCGGTGTAGGCGGACCAGTACTGGTTGCCGCTGTCGCCGCAGTTCCACGTCTGGACGGCGGTCCCGTCGGCGGTGCCGGCACCGTTGACGTCCATGCACTTGCCGGCGATGCCGGACTGCACGCGTGCGGGTGCGGGGGCGGGGTTCCTCAGCCACCCTGCGCTGTCCGCGGCCTGAACGCCGCGGTGGAAGGCATCGGCCATCTTCTGGTAGCCCGCGTCGTTGGGATGCAGGGTGTCGGCCAGGTCGGCCGTGGTCAGGCCGCTCATGTCGACGTAGGCGACGCGCTTGCCTGCGGACTGTGCGTCCCTCACGATCTGCGGGATCGCCTGGTTGTACGCGCCCCGGTACTGCTCCTCCGAGCCGCTCGTGGACACGACCAGGGAGGCCACCAGGACGGTCGCGTCGGGGGCGGCGACGGTGACCTGGTCGACCAGCGACCTCAGCCGGGCGGTGGCGGTGGAGACCTGGTAGCTCTCGTTGAGATCGTTGGTGCCGATGTGCAGCGTCACGACGTTGGGCCGGTAACGGGTCAGTGAGGCGTCGGTGAGTGCGGCGACCTGGTGGATCTTGTATCCGGAGTGGCCTTCGTTGTCGGGGTCGGACATCGGGCCGCTCCGTCCCGTGCCCACGAAGTCCAGCGGATGTCCGTCCGCCGCAAGCCTGTTCCACAACGGCGCGCGGTAGCCGTTGCCGGTGCTGCTCCCCACGCCCCAGGTGATCGAGTCACCCAACGGCATGACCCGCAAAGGGGTGTCGGAGGCGGCGGAGGCAGGGGCCGCACCCGCCGCCGTCACCCCGAGCGCGGCGGCGACAAGCGTGACCAGGGGGAAGATCCAGGGCTTTCTCATACAGGCGTCCTCTTCTGCGAGTGATGGTGAATCAGCGGGTGGGGGATGGCCGTTGGTGCCGGTCACTCGGCACCTGTTTTGCTACCGATCTGGGCCGGACAGCTCAGCTCCGTCCTCACTGGGAGTCCCGGCGGCTCACAGCGCGAGGATCTGCCCGTCCTGCTTGGAGCCGCCGGTGGAGGGCCACCGGGTGACCTTGGCACCGTCCGCGGGGAAGCGTCCTTGACGTCGGCGCACCAGCCGTTGCGGACGTTGACGAACTGGTAGTAGCCATTGATCGAAGGCACCAGCCTCCACGGCTGGTTGTCGCCGCCGTCGCCGGTTCACTGGTTGAGTCCGTCGCCCTGGCCGGAACCGCCCGGGCTCTGCCGGTTCGCTCCGGGGCCACTGGATGACCGCGCCGCCGTCTGCGGTCCAGGCGCCATTGACGTCCGTCACCTTGCCGCTCTCGCGGGTTCACCAGCCGGACGGTCCCGGCGTCCGCGCTGAAGGGACGGTCGTGGACCCCGAGGTTGCGGATCGAGGCCCGGACGCCGGAGGGCAGCCCGCTGACCGTCACCCGTGAGCAGCGTGCCTGAGCGCGGGGGCGAAACGGCGGCGGCAACCGTCATGGCGGCCACGCCGGGCGGCACGCCGCGCCGACTGATCGGTCCGACAACGTTCCTCTCCTGACTCTTCCCAGAACAACACGGACGGTGTGAGCTTCTGGTTCGGAGCAACGTGTGGAGGGCCGTCGCGGTAGTGGACCGCATACCAGCGCATACACGGGTGCATCGGATGTATTGGGGGGCTTTAGCGATACCTACCGGTCACCGCGTCGCCCGCAAGGGCAGCGAGTCCTCGGCGAGGCACAGCACGAAAACGCCCGTTGGTACAACCCTCGTCCCAGCGTTCGTCCGGGTAGGGCTTGTACCCGTCGAGGACGGAGGTCCGGTTGTGCTGCCACCGGGGACCAGGACGCGAAGGCACTGGCGGTGGCGGGCGACAGCCCGCTCGGCAGCCGCCCCGAGGTTGTGCCACAAATGTCAACGGTCGGCGACTTGCGTCGCCTGCGGTGCCCCGGCTGTGGCGGCGTCACCGCCCCGCTTCATGGCGCGGGCATCCGCGCGTGGCGCGCGGACGACCGTACGAGGGTACGGACGTCCGTGCGCCGCGCGCGTGTGGTCTGCTGCTCGGCAGGTACGAAGGCGGGCGCCTGCAGTACGCCGGCCGCACCACCACCCTCACCCGGACGGCAAGCGCTGCGGTCGCCGGCCAGATCGTTTCGGCGCGGCGCGGTCATCCGTGGGCGGGCTGGTCGTTCTCGGCAGGTTGGGGCAGCCGCGAGACGCTGAACGTCACGTTGGTGGAACCCGAACTGGTGGTGGAAGTCGGCGTCGACGTCGCCCGCGACGCTGCGGGCCGGTGGCGCCACCTCGCCCGCCTGCACCGCGCCCGCCCCGACCACTCCCCCGCCGACGTCCCCCTCCGGACGCCACCGCCGCGCCGACGGCCATGACAGCACAAGCGGTCGATCCGCTCCGGGGGAGCCGCTGATTCGCAGCCGCACGGGTGACGCACCAGAGGGATCCAACTTCCCGCTCCGGACGACGCGTGGCGGCGCACCACCCGCTGGTCAGCCGTGGTCGAGCTCATGGTTGGGGCGATGGTCAGGGCGTGTCGCCGGAGTAGTAGAAGCGGCAGCTGACACCGGGGCCGGGTGTGCGGGATTCGCCCGGGTGCGGGTCGTACAGCGACCGGCCTCCGGGGAACTGTCCGAGCTCGGTGGACAGGGCCACCCCGTCGTCGACTTCCACGGTCCGCCATCCGTGGATGTCCAGCAGCAGACCATCCAGCGGTCCGCCGACCAGTTCGGCGTAGGTCCGGTGCGGGAGCGGGCCGGAGTCGGGGGCGTCGTGGTCGTGTCCGTAGACGCGGCCGTTCAGCAGCTGCTCGTCACCGTTCATCCGGCCAGCCTTCCAGCCGCCACCGACAACGCGGGTCCCGCGCCGACCCCAAGCGGTGGAAGGGGCCTCTTCCCCACGGCCATCGCGCGGGAAAGAGGTGTCGTCGTCGCAAGAAGGCTTGCCCACCCGGGCTGACCGAGGACAACGACCGGTGTCCGATTGCCGGCTCTCGCCTCCAGCCCTCCGTCGGGCGCAACCGTGCAGACAACGGTTCAGCCGCCCTCCGGTGCGACCCTCTCCGCGGCCACCGTGGACCGGGGCAGGCGCGGCGTAGGCCAGGCCGGCTCCCCCGCCCAGGCCGCCCTCCGCTCCGCGTGCGCGAAGACACCGGCACGGTCGGTGAGCATCGCCAGCACCTGGGCGCGGGCGTCGTCGACGACGGCCTGGTGCTCGGTGTCGGAGACCATGCCGAGGCGACGCACGTGCGTGTACTCGTCTTCGTCCTTTCACTCCCAGTCGGTGAGGTCGGGGTGGATGAGCAGGTCCACGGTGAGATCGAAGGTGTCGAACCCGGCCTCAGTACGGCGGGTGGGGTGCTCGAAGTAGACGTACCAGTTCGGCAGCCGCCGCCCGGCGCCGTCGGGGACGAAGAAGGCGTTGATGCTGAACCAGGCCGCCGGGGCTTCCACAGCAGCAGGTCGGTCTCCTGCCACACCCCGTCCGCGAGCTCCCACCGGCCGACCGCCATCGCCTCGAACGCCTCCGTACGCACCGAGCGGTCCCCGTCGTCGCGGGCCTTCGCGTACAGGGCGGGCCAGCGGGCTTCCGCCCCGGGCGCACAGGCGGTCACCAGCGCCTCGTCGATGTCCGCGAGAGCCCGCAGCGCCTGCTCGCTCCACACCCGGCCCGAGCGGTGCACGTCGCGCCGTACGACCGTCTCGCCCGTCTCGAAACTTCGCAGCACGTCCTCCTCCACCGGCCACGGTCGGGATGTCCGGCCAGGCTTGCCCACCTCAGCGCGCACCGGCCGGAGGGGGCAAGCCGACCAGGGACAGGTGATGACCTTCTTCTCCGTGGAAAGCGAGGTCAAAAAAGGCGGTTCGTTGCTGTAGTCGCCCGGATCGGCGCCGGGCGTCACAGTCGTCATTCGGACCCTTGTGGGCTTGCGCTCGAAGAGGGAAACGAGGACTGCTCCCCGCTTCGTGCTACGGTCGCGGCTGACACCTAAACGGGGGATGGTCCCCACTTCTTTCCGGGAGCCGCCGATGCGCACGCAGCGCCATACCGTCCGACTCGCCGACCTCACCGACGACTTCACCGCCGACCCCTACTCCGCTTTCAACTCGCTGCGCTCCCGCGGCTCCGTCCACCACGTGCGTTTCCCCACCGGGGACGAGTCATGGCTGGTGGTCGGGCACGAGGAAGTGCGTGTCGCGTTCGCCGACCCCAGGCTGCGCAATGACGTACGGCACTCTGCCGACTTCGAGGACGACGGGCTGTACTCCGTGGGCCGCAACATGCTCCAGGTCGACCCGCCCGATCACACCCGGCTGCGGACGCTCGTGGCCCGCGAGTTCACCGCCCGCCGCGTCCAGGCGCTGCGGCCCCGCGTTGAAGAGGCGGCCGGTGCGCTTCTGGACGCCGTGGCCGCCGACGGCCGTGCCGACCTTGTGACCGCATACGCCTATCCGTTGCCGCTCACCATCATCTGCGAGCTGCTCGGCGTGCCGGACGTGGACCGGGATGCCTTCCGGGCGTGGTCCACGAAGGTCGTCGCCCTCGACGATGCGGAGCAGTCCGCCCGCGCCAGCCAGGAGATGGCCGCGTACCTCGCGGGGCTGGCGGAGGAGAAACGGCGGCTTCGGGACGCCGCGGACAGCGATCTGCTGCACGCCCTGGTCCGCACCCACGACGGGGACGGCGGCGACCGGCTCACCCCGGAGGAACTGCTCGGAATGGCCTTCCTGCTGCTCGTCGCAGGGCACGAGACCACCGTCAACCTCATCGCCAACGCCGTCCACCTGCTGCTCGGCCATCCCGGGCAGCTCGCCGCCCTCCGTACCGACCCCGAGTTGCTGAAGGGCGCCGTGGAGGAGACGCTCCGCTTCGAGTCGCCCGCACCAGCGGGCACCTACCGCTACACCGCTGAACCGATCACTCTCGACGGCGCCCGGATACCGGCGGGCGCACGTGTCGTGCTCTCCATCGCCGCCGCGAACCGCGACCCCGCACGCTTCCCCGCCCCCGACCGGTTCGACATCCACCGTGATCCGACCGAGACCCGTGCTCACCTCGCCTTCGGGTATGGCCTGCACCACTGCCTGGGCGCCCCGCTGGCACGGCTGGAGGCGACCCTGGCCCTGCGTATCCTGCTGGACCGTTTCCCCCGCCTGGCCTTCGACGGAGACGGCACACCACGGTGGCGCCCCAGTCTCATGCGGAGCCTGCGAGAGCTGCCGGTGCGCTGGTAGACACGGCCCCCGCCGCCGAGGACGAACGCCGATCTGTACACCGAGCCTCCCTTTCGGCGCCGGTGGACCTCATGCCCACAGCGACAACTCAGGGGGAGGACTCCTGCTTGCTCGATCGTCGGTAGCATCCGTACCGGGGAGCGCTCTCCGGTACGGGGGCGAGACGATCGGGAAGGAGGCACGATGGGCGGCCATGCGCCGACAGGGCGCCGCGACGCGCTGCGCAACCGGAAGCTGCTGGCACAGACGGCCCGTGAGGTCTTCGCCGAACAGGGATTGGACGCCCCGCTCGACGTCATCGCTCGGCGCGCAGGTATCGGCAACGCGACCCTCTATCGCCACTTTCCGACCCGCGCCGCGCTCGTGGACGAGGTCTTCCGGGATGCTCTCACGGAGACCGTGGCCGCCGGCGCCCAAGCACGCACTGCCGAGGACGCGTGGGCAGGGCTGACGCGATACCTGCACACCGTGTTCGCGACGCTTGCCGCAGACCGCGGCACCAACGACCTCATGACCACAAGTCTGGAAGGCGTGACCTCTCTGGACGCCATCCACACCCATAACCGCGAGACCATCGCGGACCTGCTCTGCCGCGGTCAGGCGCAGGGCACCGTCCGTCCGAACCTCACCACCGAGGACGTCCTCTTCGCCCTGGCGGCGCTGGGCCGGGTCGTGCCCGCACTGAGCACCGTCGCCCCCGACGCATGGACCCGCCCGCTTGCCTTGCTGCTTGACGGTTTCCGCGCCAATCCGGCCGCGTCCACCCTGCCCGTGCCGCCCCTGACCTCCGCCCAGCTCGGCAATGTGCTCCTCGAGCTCGGCCCGCACCGGCGGCGTTGAAGGAGCCGCGCGGGAGATCGTCCCCCTCACCTCCCCGGAAGCGGCTCGCCCCCAGCAGCCGTCGCAAGGCGGCCACGATCGTGCGCCGTGCGAGTTCGATCTTGAAGGCGTTCTGCGGTCCGCCCTCCGCGGCGGCGAGTTCGGCTTCCGCCGCTTGCCTGAACGCTTCCTCGGTCGCCGGCCGGCCGAGCAGTATCCGTTCGGCTTCGGTGGCGCGCCACGGTTTCGTGCCGACCCCGCCCAGCGCGAGCCGCACCTCGCTGACCACGCCGTCCTCGACAGCGAGCGCGGCGGCGACGGAGACGAGGGCGAAGGCGTAGGATGCGCGGTCGCGGACCTTGCTGTAGCGCGAGTGCGCCGCGACCGGCACCGGTGGCAGCTCGACGGCTGTGATCAGTTCGTCTGCGGCGAGCACCGTCTCGGTGTGGGGCTTTCGCCGGGCAGCCGGTGGAAGTCGGCGACCGGGATGCGCCGCACTCCGCGTACGCTCTCCACCTCGACGACGGCGTCGAGCATCACCAGCGCCACCGCCATGTCCGAGGGATGCGTGGCGATGCAGTGCTCGCTCGCCCCCAGCACCACGCTGCCGCGGGAGAACCCGCCGATCGCGTCACAACCGCTGCCGGGTGCGCGCTTGTTGCACCTTGCGGTCTCGTCGTAGAAGTACCTGCAGCGGGTGCGCTGCAGGAGATTGCCTCCCACGGTCGCCATGTTCCGCAGCCCTCCACGATCTTCCCGTTCCGCACCCGGAAGAGATCCAGGAAGGCCTGACCGCGCTCACCGGGGACGTTCACGGCGTGGCTGTGGACCGCGACGAGGTCGCCCTCGGCGATCACCCGCTTTGGTGAGAATGTCAGCTCCGGGAACGCCGCGAAGTACGCACCGAGCCCTGCCTTCGCGCCGTCCGCCCCGTCAGGGGAGTTCGGGTTGTGCTGGATGAGATCGGGCGCGTAGTAGCGGTCGATCGCCGACAGGTCCTTCCGCCCGATGTTTTCGCCGTAGGCCGTGGTGACCAGCTTCTTGCTGGACGCGGTGAACCAGGCAGGACCCGGCTGCCGCGTGCGCGGCGATCTTCCCGGCCTGGAAGCGCAAGATGGCGACCACCGCCGCGCCCCGCGTGCCCGGCGTCGTCACTTCGTTCGAGTGGACCAGCACCAGGTCGCCCTCGGAGACCACCCGTTTGACGTCGTACTCGGCGTCCGGGAACTGCTGGTGAAAGCCGACGCCCAGATTCTTCAGCGCCTCGGCGCCGTCCGGTGCGAGCGGGTCGTGCTGGAGGTAGTCGGGGCGTACGTAGCGGTCGACGACGTCGGTGTCCCCCGCTCGAACACGCCCTTGAGGACGCGGACAGCGACGGCCTTCTGGTAGCCGAGGCGAGCGAAGGAGTCGTAGCCGGCGTGGTCGGCGGAGGCGGCCGGCGCTGCCGCGACGGCGGGCGTGCCGGCGGCACCCAGCAGGGCGGCTGAGGCGAGGACTGCGACAAGCGCGCTGCGGGCACGCGTGGTGGGTCTCATGAGGTGGCGCTCCTCAGGGAGGACGGAACGGAAGGCCGGGGACACGGGGACCCTTGAGAGGGCTGTCCGGTTGGTGCTGCGGCCGGTTCAGGCTGTCTTGACCGCGGCGGCGACGACGTCGGTGAGCGGCGTGCTCGGGCGTCCGATGAGTCGTTCCAGGTCGGTGCTGGTGCTGAAGAAGTCGCCGCGGCTGATGCCGAGGTCGGAGTCGACCAGGAGGGCGGCGAACGGCGCGGGCCGTCCGGCGCTGAGCAGCATTTCGGTGTACGCGTAGGCGGGCAGGTTCTGATAGGTCACCGGCTTGCCGCTCTGGGCGGCGACCTCAGCGGCGAGTTCGGTCATGGTGAAGGGAGTGCCGCCCAGTTCGTACACGGCGCCGTCATGACCGTCGCCGGTGAGGACGACGGCCGCGGCGGCGGCGAGGTCGGCACGTGCGGCACCGGAGATCCGGCCGTCGCCCGCGGAGCCGGCGATCGTGCCGAACTGGAACGCGGTGGCGAGGTTCTCGGTGCTGTTCTCGATGTACCAGCCGTTGCGCAGGAAGACGTACGGCAGACCGGACTCACGAATCAGCGCCTCCGTGGTCCTGTGCTCCTCGGCGAGCTTCGTGCTGCTGCTGTCGGCGTTGACGGCGCTGATGTACGCGATCAGCTCGACACCGGCGTCCACCGCGGCCTGCACGACGTTGTTGTGCTGCGCCTGCCGCCGGCCGACCTCGCTGGAGGAAATCAGCAGAAGTTTGTCGGTGCCGGCGAACGCCGCGGCGAGTGTCTCGGGCCGGATGTAGTCGGCCTCGAACACCCGAACGCCGCGGTCGGCGAAACCGGTTGCCTTGTCCGGGCTGCGCACGGCGGCCACGATCTGGCCGGCGGGCACGCCGCGCTGCAGCAGGTCCTCGACGACGAGGCGGCCCAGGTGCCCGGTGGCGGCGGTACCTGTGATCGTTTTCGGTTCTCTCGATGTCGGTTGGCGAAGCCGTGCCCGCTCCTGGAACGCGTGGTCCCCAGCGACAGCCTTTGTGTCGCCCGCCACCCGCTGGACAGTCGGCTCCGACCGTTGGCTGTCAATCGCGGCTGAACTCCGCAGCGGCGAAACCCGGTTGCAGCAAGTTCCTCGGCGCCGGCGGTAACCGCCGACAGGCCGATGTCAGCGAGTGCCACACGAGATCCCGCCTCGTAGAAGCCAGGTCTTCCCCCGCCCGATACCCCCTGCCATCTGCGCTGGCCGGTGTGCCGCCTTTGCCCGAGGGGCCCGGTGTCGCATGCGGGGGGCCGGCGCGGTCAGTCTGTGGTGAAGCTGGACAGCATCGCAGCGGGGTAGCGGCTGCCTGCCGATCCGTGGGGAAGGATCTCGGTGATGCCGGCCAGATCGGCGGCGGAGAGCTGGACGTCGACGGCGCCGGCGTTCTCCTCGAGGCGCTTGGTGCTGCGGGTGCCGGGAATGGGCGCGACGTCCTCACCCCGGGCGAGCAGCCAAGCCAGCGCGAGCTGGGCGGTGGTGATGCCCTTGGTGTCGGCCAGATTCTTGAGCTGTTCGATGGCGTGCACGTTGTACGTGTGGTTCTCGCCCTGCCAACGCTCGTCCCAGCTGCGCATGTCGTCCGCGGGGTACTCGCTCGCGGGCTTGATCTGGCCAGCGAGGAAACCGCGGCCGAGCGGGGAGTAGGGCACCAGGCCGATGCCGAGTTCCCGCAGAACGGGAAGGATCTTCTCCTCGACCTCCCGCTCGAAGAGCGAGTACTCGTACTGGAGCACGGAGACCGGGGTGACGGCGTGGGCCCGGCGGATGTACTGGGGACCGACGTTGCTCAGGCCGAAGTACTTCACCTTGCCCTCGGCGATCAGTTCGCCGACCACGCCGGCGACCTCCTCAACCGGAACATCGGGGTCGGAGATGTGCTGGTAGAAGAGGTCGATGTGGTCGCTCTGCAGGTAGCGCAGGCTGTTCTCGGCGACCTTGCGGATGTTTTCCGGGCGGCTGTTGCAGCCGGGGCTGTGCAGCGGGGCGGTCATGTCGAAGCCGAACTTCGTGGCGAGGATCACCTCGTCGCGGAAGTCCTCGACCGCCTTGCCCAGGAGGATCTCGTTGCTGCCGGTGCCGGCGCCGTACAGCTCGGCGGTGTCGAAGAAGTCGATCCCGAGTTCGTGGGCGCGGCGGATGGTCGCGATGCCCTCGTCGTCGTTCGAGGCACCGTAGGCCATGGACATGCCCATGATCCCCAGTCCGAGCGCCGAGACGCGCAGACCCTGAGAGCCCAGATTGCGGTGCTGCATGAGTTCACTCCTCAGTGTTTCGCCGGCTTCACCCCCAGAGGCCAAACCGAACTGTTCCGTTTGACTCTACGCGCCGATCGCCCACATGCCAAACCAAATAGTTCGGTGCTCTATCCTGGGGCCATGTCCCAGTCCCGCGACTCCAGCCAGACAGCAGCACCCGCCCCGGCCAGCGACACCACGCGCGAGCGCATCCTCACCGCCGCCATGGAAGAATTCGCCCGCCACGGCATCGCCGGCGCCCGCGTGGACCGCATCGCCAAACTCGCCAGGACCAGCAAAGAACGCGTCTACACCTATTTCCGCAGCAAAGACGCGCTCTATGCCGCCGTCTCCGCACAGGAGCACGCCGTCATCGCCGACGCCACCCAGCTGGATCCCTCCGACCTCCCTGGCTACGCGGGCCGCCTGTTCGACTACTTCGTCGCCCGTCCGGACCACCACCGCCTGATCACCTGGGGCCGCCTCGAACTGCCGGGCACCACAACCGCTGCCGACGAGCACGCCCAGGTATTGATCGCCCGCAAGATCGACCTGCTCCGCCAGGCGCAACAGGCCGGACACGTCGACCCCGTCTGGGACCCGGCCGACGTCCTCGCCCTGGTCAACCAGATCGCCACGACCTGGGCGGCACAGCCCGAACTCAGCGAGGCCGCCGCCGCACACGCCGTGGACCCCACCACCGCCGCCCGCCGCGCCGCGGTGGTGACCGCTGTCGAGCAGCTCTTCCCTCGAGCGCGCTGAGAACCCGGACCGGCGGCCGCCCTACTCGAACTTCCCGTAACGGCGCCGGCCGTCCTTGCCCCTCACCTTTGTCTACGAGCCCGCAGAGCGGCCCACTGGCGTAGACGCTCGGCGATCTGGGCTTCGTAGCCGTTGCGGGTGGGTTCGTAGTACGTCTCGCGGCTCATGTTCTCGGGAAAGTAGTCGGCGCCGGAGAAGCCGTCAGCGGTGTCGGGGTCGTACTGATAGTCCTTGCCGTAGCCGAGGTCCTTCATCAGCCGGGTCGGGGCGTTGAGGATGTGGGCGGGCGGCATGAGCGAGCCGGTGCGTCGCGCGGAACGGTGGGCGGCGTTGAAGCCGCGGTGGACGGCGATGGACTTGGGGGCGGTGGAGAGGTAGACGACTGCTTGGGCGATCGCCAACTCGCCCTCGGGGGAGCCGAGTCGCTCGTACACGTCCCAGGCGGCGAGCGTCTGCTGGACGGCGTGCGGGTCGGCCATACCGATGTCCTCGTTCGCGAAGCGGGTCAACCGGCGGGCGATGAACAGCGGATCCTCACCGCCGTCGAGCATGCGGGCGAGCCAGTACAGGGCCGCGTCCGGGTCGGAGCCGCGCATCGACTTGTGGAGGGCGGAGATCAGGTTGTAGTGGCCTTCCTGCGCCTTGTCGTACAGAGGTGCGCGCTGCTGGATGTGGTGGGCGAGCGCGGTGGTGTCCAGGGGGGTCTCGGGAGTCGGGAGGGTCTGGAGCTGTTCGGCCATGTTGAGCAGGTAGCGGCCGTCACCGTCGGCCATGGCGATCAGGGCGTTGCGGGCGTCGTCGTCCAGGGGCAGTGGGTGGCCGATGAGGGTTTCGGCGCGGTCGAGCAGGGTGGACAGGGCTCTCTCGTCGAGGCGTTTGAGGATGAGGACCTGGGTGCGGGAGAGCAGGGCGCCGTTGAGTTCGAAGCTCGGGTTCTCGGTGGTGGCGCCGATCAGGGTGATCGTGCCGTCCTCGACGTAGGGCAGGAAGCTGTCCTGTTGGGCCCGGTTGAAGCGGTGGATCTCGTCGACGAACAGCAGCGTGCCCTGCCCGACGGTGCGTCGGCTGCGGGCGGCGGCGAATACCTTGCGCAGTTCGGCCACGCCGGAGAAGGTGGCCGACACCGGTTCGAAGGCGAGCCCGGCGGCGTCGGCGAGGAGCCGGGCGATGGTCGTCTTGCCGACGCCGGGCGGGCCCCACAGGATTGCGGAGCTGAGGCGGCGCTGTGCGAGCAAGCGGCCCAACGGGGCGTCCGAGGCCAGGAGATGGTCCTGTCCGACGACGTCCGCAAGGCGGTTGGGGCGTAGGCGGTCGGCCAGTGGGCGGGGTGGCTCGTCGTCGAACAGTGGCAGGGTCGGTTCGGTCGGTTCCATCGGTCTTCCGGGTCGTGGGGCGAGGTCACAGGGCTGCGGTGCCGGGCGTCGGCTGCAGACGCCCGGGAGCGTCGTCCGCTCGGTCTACGGCGGGCCGCACGGCGTCGAAGCCGGTCACGGCCGCGCCAGCCGCGTCCAGGACGATGGCTCCGTTGCCGATCGTGTCGTACACCACCTGGGCTGTAGCGGCCTCGACGCCGGAGTAGCGGGAGATGCCTGCGGTCAGTTGCTGGTCCGGCAGTCCGCGCACACCGCTCGGGGTGAAGGCACGCTCCTGGGCGCTCGCCAGGCCGAGCCGAGACCCTGACGATCTCGTCGGCGGCCTGGAGGCGCCGCGTAAGTGCGCGGACCTCGGGCGAGCAGACCTTCCCGGGCTCGTCGAAGTCGGGTTCGCCCTCAGGTGTCATACGGGGGTCGAAGCCTCCGTACGCAGGTCGCGGGCATCGACCGTGCCGCCGTCGGCCTCCAGGCGTTCACCCGCCCGGGCCGCGACCTGCGCGGTGAAGGACGAGCTGCATGGATGGGCGATGACGAGCTGGTGTGCACGGTGATTCCTGTCGGCTGAAGGCGCGGCTGGTTCGCACCGGCGGGGAGGCGCTCGGGGATTCAGGCGCCGGCCCGCTGCGATCCTGTGGGCCTGGGCGGGCGCTTGTCGTGGGACAGACGGTCGACGACCAGGTCGTAGGAGTGCCCGACCGCTTCGTCGACCAGGCGCTCGGTGATGCCTCGTCCGGGACCGACCGAGATCCAGTGCTTCTTGTCCAGGTAGCGGCCCGGGGTGATCGAGGCGTAGCCGCGCTCCAGTGCCCGCGCGTGCTCGGGCTCGCACTTGACCGTGATGATCTGTTCGTCCGGGTCGTCGGTGACGATCAGGAACACCTTGCCCGCGACCTTGTACACGTCGAGTCCCGGGGTGAAGGGGTAGCCGTGGCTGACGTCGGCCAGGGCCAGGGCCGCCTGGCGGGCGGTGTCCTGGAGCCGGTCACCGGCCGCGCTCACCGGGCCGCTCGCGGGCTGGTGCCGTAGGTGTGCGGGTCGACAGGCCGCTCGGCCTTGGGCAGGTGGGCGACGACGAGCCGGTAGGAGTCGGTGACGAGCTCCCTGATGAGCTCCTCGTCGACGCCTTCTCCGCTCTCCAGTGTGATCCAGTGCTTCTTGTTCATGTGGTAGCCGGGGGTGATGTGGCTGTACTGCTCCCGCAGGGCGTGGGCCTCGCCGGGGTCCACCTTGAGGATCACGACGGGACGCCCCGGGACTTCGGTCATCAGCATGAACACCTTGCCGCGCACCTTGTAGACCTCCCAGTCGGGGCCGAAAGGATGCTCCAGCTGAGCTCCGGGGAGTTCCTCGGCGCAGTCGGCGGCGGACTTGTGCAGGGCCGATCCGTTCATGGGGCGTTGCCTTCCTCAGGTGGTGACGGGCTGTGGCATCGAGGAATCTGGAGGGCGCACCGCGCGGGCGCGGTGGCTCGTCCCATCCTTCCGCCACAGCCGCCCAGAAGGACGGTAGGCTGCGGACACGTGATGGTCGGTAAGGGACACCCTGACTCGAGTGGAAGCGCGGCCGGTCCGGCTGTGGTTCCACTGTTCGGTTTCCAGCCCCCGGTCGGTACTCCCTACGGCCTTGAGGTGAGTACCGTCGAGAACTTCTTCGCCCAGCACGACGACTGGCCGTGGAACCCGCCCCGTCCGGGCCGTGCCACCTTCCACTACCTCATCGCGGTCACCGAGGGTGAGCTGCGGCACGACGTCGACCACGTCACGCGGAGTGTCGCCCCCGGCCAGTGGCTGTGGGTGCGCCCCGGGCACGCGCAGTGCTGGCATCCGCCCGGCACTGCCCGCGGCCCGTTCATCCTGTTCGAACCGGACGTGCTGCGGCCCGACCTCGCCCGTCTCCTGACTCCGCTCACCGCGCACGAGGCCCCTGCCGTACTCAGCCCGCACCCCGACGACACCGCCTGGCTCCAGCAGACGGCACTCCAGCTCCTGGATGAACACCGCGCACTGGGACGTCGCCCCCTCGACACCCACCACGCCCTGCGGCGCAGCCTGCTCGAATCGCTGCTGCTGCGCCTGGCCAACTCCCCGGGCGTCGCCCCCCTCGGCACAGCCACACCCGGCACCGGCCGTGCCGACCGGTACGGGCGTTTCCTGGACGCCCTGGAGCTGCACTTTCGCGAGTTGCACCAAGCCGCGGACTACGCCCAGTTGCTCGGCTGCTCGGTCCGCACCCTCAGCCGTGCCGCCCGGGACGCCACCGGCAAGGGAGTACGTGAACTCATCGACGAGCGGCGCCTCCTGGAAGCCCGGCGCCTGCTGGGAGCTGCCCGGTGGGACGCCCGGAGCGTGGCCGTCCACCTCGGCTTCACCGACCCCGCGAACTTCGGCCGCTTCTTCCGCGACCGCACCGGCCTCACCCCGGCCGCCTTCGCCGACCGCGCAGCGAGGATGTGACAGAAACCCGGCGAGGCCCCTTGCCCGTCGGGAGGCGTTGACTCCCTCAGCGGTATGCGTGCGCTCCCATGCAATCCCCCAACCCCCGCCGGAGGCCGGCCCGCGTGTTACGACCCCATCGGGGCCAGTCCTCTGCCCTCACCGGTCCGCGTCGTGTCGGGCAAGACCGTCGAGGATGACGTTCATCAGAGACCGTGCCCTCCGATCCCACTCATCCCGGTCCAGTCGGCCGAGGTATGCCATGAGTAGCAGGACCCCGTGGGCGTCCACGTCTGCGCGGATGGAACCTGCCCCTTTCCCGGCATCCAGCAGGTGAGCGAGGGCACCCTCGATGGGGTTGTGGCTGTGGGCCACAACGTCCTGCCAGGCCGCCGCCTCAAGCGCTGCCAGGACGCCGCGCTTGATCTCCGCGTAGTCGATCACTCGGTCGAGCCAGTGACGCAAGGCTTCTAGAGGCTGGTGTTCCGCCAGAAGATCGGAGGCGGCAGCCACGAGTTCGTCGACATCGCGCCGGTAGACCTCGGCGAGGAGCGCTTCGCGGTTGGGAAAGTGCCGGTAGAGCGTTCCTTGTCCTACACCGGCGCGCTTGGCGATCTCGCTGAGGCGGACGTGGTCAGACTCGGCAAGGGCTGCGCGGGCGGCCTGCAGTATGCGGGTCCGGTTCTGCGTCGCATCCCGACGGCGTGCTGGCGCGCTCATAGGCCTCTCCTCATGTTCCGCCCACCACATGGACACGCATCCGGGCGGGCCGGCCGTGCACAGGAAGGCGGAAACGAGGAGGAGGTGAACTCCTGACTTCACTGCGGCCGCTGCCGCGGCTTTGTCGCCCTGCCCGTCGACAGCGTCCGTCTTACCGCGGGCGGCTCCGCTCGCGCCCGCGGTGAGGACCACTGCGCCGGCACCTTCCATTCGGGCTGCCCGGCACGGCCGGCCCCGGGCCGTGCCGACAGGTATGTCGCTTCCTGGACACCCCGGAGCTGCTCCTCCGCGAGCTGCACCAAGCCGCGGACTACGCCGAGTTGCTCGGCTGCTGGGTCCGCACCCTCAGCCGTGCCGCCCGGAACGCCACCGGCAAGGGAGTGACACGAACTCATCGACGGGTGACGCCAACTGGAAGCCCGGCGCCTGCTGGGAGGTGCCCGGTGGGATGCCCGGACCCTTCCGGTCAGGAAGCGATCTTCTCCGTCGCGGTCTGGGAGAACGCCCAGTTGGAGTGCGCGATGCGCCACTGGCCGTCGATGAGGCGGTAACCGTGGGTGGCGTTCCAGGCGCGCAGCTGCTTCTCCTTGCCGTTCTCGTCGAGCACGAAGGTCTTCAGGTTGTACGCCAGGACAGCGAAGTCACCGCTGTCGCTGACGTGGACCTGCCAATTAAGGTACTCGCTGCGCACGATGTTCGGGTTGGAGTAGATGGAGTCGATCCATGCGATGACCTTGTCCCGGCCGACCACGATGTTCTCGAGGATCGGGTCGAAATAGCTGACCTCCTCGGCGAACCCGTCGAGGTAGCCGCGGTTGTCACCGGCGCTCCACCGCTCGTTGAAGGACTTCTCCAGCCCGATGATGGTCTTGCTGACTTCTTCCTTGTTCACGCTCACGGCGCTTCCTTCACGTGTCTTGTCGTCGGCCTGCCGACCGGGAGATGTGTTGCTCAGTGGTCAAGGCTGTCGACGCCGTCGAGTACGACGACGTGCTTGCCGGGCGTGGACCCGGCTTCGACGTCGGCCTGGGCCTCTCGTACCTGCTCGAGCCCTTGGTAGACCTTCGCGACAGGCGCCATGAGCCGCCCGTGAGCGATGGCCTCAAGCTGCCGCTGGAAGACCGGCGCCGGCAGATCGCCGGCCGCGCCACCGTAGCTGGTCAGCCGCACCCCGAACGGAATCATGAACGGGGTGAAGTCGGGGATGCTCCACGCCCCTGCCAGCGCGCCGGTGAAGCAGACGGTGCCGTGTTTCCGTACGCACGTCAGGGTGTCGGGCAGAACAGAGCAGCCGACCAGTTCGAGGGCGGCGTCCACGCCGCCCGGCGCGAGGGCCCGTACCTGCGCGGCGATACTGCCGTCGTCCATGACCGGATGGTCGACCCCGACGGCACGCAGGTCGCCGGTCCTGACTGCGTGGCGCGTGGTGGCGATGACGGTGGCGCCGAGCTTCTTGGCCAGCGTGGCCGCGCTCAGCCCGACCGTGGAGGTGCCGCCGCGGATCAGCAGCGTCTGCCCGGCCTTGAGGTCCAGGCCGGTGGTCAGCGATCCGTAAGCGGTCTGGAACATCTCCGGCAGCGCACCGACGACCTCCCACGGCAGGCCGGACTCGAACGGGATGACCTGCGCCGCGGGGACGGTCACGTACTGGGCGTACGCGCCGTCGTACGAGCGGCCCATGCCGCCCATCATCGTGGCCACCTGCTGTCCCGGCCGCAGCTCGCTGACCTCGTCGGCCTCGTCGACCACACCGACGCCCTCGATGCCGGGCACACGCGGGTAGGTGACCTCCGCGTCCGACTCGCCCTTGCGGGTGGTGACCTCGGACTCGTTGACACCGAACGCCTTCACCCTGATGCGCACCCAGCCCGGTTTACGTACGGGCACCGGCACATCCTGGATCGCCAGTGCTTCGAGGCCACCGGGCCGGGCGACGACGACGGCCCGCATCGTCGCCGGTGCGCCTCCGCCTGCTGTTGTCGGTTGGCTCATGTCGGGGTTCCTTACTCTGTTCGCCCCCGGGTGCACTGCTCGGGGTCTCCCGGTGACCGTCAGGGGCGGGCGATGTTCTCGAACTGGTCGAGGACCGCCTGGTAGTGGGCGCTGGGCTCGTAGGGAGGGTTGCCGACGCTTTCCGAGGTGGGCCGGTCCGTGACGGCAGGCCACAGGCGCCTCTGCTCGCCGGTGACGAAGTCGAGGACGATGTCGCGGATACGCGTGTCACGGGCGGCCTGTCCGGGGGTGCGGCCCGGCTGTTCCCGGCCGACCAGGGCGTACATCTCGGTGCCGTGCACGGCGGGCGCGCCCTCGGCGGGCCCGATCGCCAGGAGATGGGCGTTGCCGCCCGCGGCGGCGTGGGCCAGAGCACCGCGGGCTGCGGGGAGCGTGAAGATGTAGTCCGTCAGGAGGGCGGCGCGGACTTCGGCAGGGGTGCGGCCGCCCTGGTCGTAGATGTGGACGATCTTCTTGGCGCGGGAGCGGGGAATGCGCCACCTTGCGACTTCGTCGGTGACGCGGTCGACTGTGTGCGGGTCGAACCGGTCGAGGTCGTTCGCCACCCACCAGCCCATCTCGTCACTGGCCGTGCTCAGGAGTACGTCGATGTCCCGGTGCGAGCCCGAGGCCAGGACGTCCAGGGGGTGGGCGTGCAGCACCCCGCCGGGCTGTTCGGCGTCCAGGACCACGCCGAGGCTCTGGTTGTCCCTCCCGCCACGGACTCCGAGATCCGTCGGACAGACCTTGCGCAGGGCGGCCACCAGGGACGCCGCGTCGAGATCGATCAGCTTGTCGGGGTTGCCCGCGACACCGAGTTCGGTGACGAACCGCTGCGCGAGCTCCTCGGCCCACCAGGCCGGGACGAGACGCGAGGGCGCGCCGGAGAACCCGGCCAGGCGCCGGTACAGGCCGTCCGCGGAAGAGGCACCGAGCAGCCCGAGAGACAGGTAAGCGCCAGCGCTGTGGCCGAAGACGGTGACCTGGTCCGGGTCGCCGCCGAAGGAGGCGATGTTCTGCCTGACCCAGGTGAGCGCGGCGATGACGTCCTGCAGGCAGAGGTTGCCGGCCTCGGCGAGCCGCCCGCCGTACTGGGAGAGCGAGAGCGCGCCCAGTGCGCCGAGCCGGTAGTTGACCGACACGCTCACCACACGTCCCGTCGCGGCGAGACCGGCGGCGTTCGAGGTGGTCTGCGTGTTCGCGCCGAACTCGAATCCACCGCCATGGATGTACACGGCCACCGGAAGCGCCTTCCCGGCCGGCTGCTCGGGAGCCCACACGTTCAGGTTCAGGCAGTCCTCGCCCGTCCCGCTGTCCGCTTCGAGCCAGTCGCCGCTGTCGGGCTGGACAGAGACGACGCCCTTACGGTCATAGGGGCGGTCCGGATCGAAGTCCGCGACCACCGGGCGGCGGTACCGCTCGGCGGTGGCGTACCGGATCCCCCACCAGGAGCGCACTCCCGGTGCAGTCGGAGCCTTGGGCGCGGACGCGGACAGGGACGCGGTCGCGGTCATGGCGTCAGATTCCTTCCGGTGTGGTTCGGATTTTGCGCACGGCGTGTCGGCGGCGATCGCCCGCTGTGACACTCACCAAGCATTCCCTGGACTCCGGTGCGTCGCCGGGCGGACAGCAGTCACCCGATGGTCATCAGGTGACACTTCGGCTGCGAGACCTCGGTGCAGGCCATGCACAACCGCTCCGTGGCCGACGGCCGGATCGTCGGCGAACGGCGCCAGCGCGAGCTCCTCAGGGTGATGCAGCAGATCGGTGCCGTACCGGATCGTGTACCTCGTAGCGCCGGGTGAACCTTCTGTCGTGCGGGATTGCCGCTGCCGGGAGATACGGCGCGGTGGCAGAGGACGAATGCCCGCACCGGAGTGCAGGCGCCGGCGCGGCTCACCGCAAGAGGTCGATCTCTTCTCCTTGATCCGGCGCGCGCGGTCAGCACCCGCTGCGGTGAGAGCTGTACGCCTTGTCACCGCGACCGGGCCGTGTGTGGAAGTCCTCGCCCTGCGGGCGAATACTGCAACCGTCGAATACCGAGACTCCCAGTGGATCCGCGAAACGAGCGAGGCCATCGTGGGCGCGACCACCGGCTCTCCGATCGCTCCCCGCACGCTGTTGCTCGGCAGGTAAGACGACCAACGGCCACAGACCTCTCCCCCGCCGACGTCCCCCGCCCGGTGTCATCGCCGCGCTGACGGCGGCCGGGCGCGGCGGCCCCGCCGACGCGCAACCGGCTGAGCGCGCCCCGATCCCCGGCTGCGTCCGCGCCGCCCATCCCGCCCTCCCTCATCCTCAACTCCAGCCAGGGCATGGTCGGAGGGGGGCGCAACGGGGATGTCAGCGGCCCGACATGTGGGAGAGCCGGGGCTTGCCGTGGTGGAGATCGCGGCGTGCGACGACCAGACGCCTTCGCCGTCCAGGAACTGCTCGCCGGACGGTGAGCGACTTCATCGGCCGACCGCACGACACGAAACCCGGGGCAGCCCGGCGTCCGTTTGCGCTGCTACCTGGACCCGTACCGCCAGTGCCTGCGGCCACTCTGCCCTGGAACTCGACGAACCGACAGTCGCCCAGCGGCCCGGCGGTGAGGTGACCGCCAGGAGAAACTGGGTCCAGTGCCCGAAAGTACGGTGAAGAAACCGGGGAAATCGACCGTGTGTTCTTGCGTTCGCCGGGCACGAGGAGCGACGGAGGTTGATAACTATGGTTCCCCTGCTTCTCGTTCTTCTGTTGGCTCTGATCCTCTTCGGCGCAGGTTTCGCGCTGAAGGCCCTGTGGTGGATCGCCGTCATCGTGCTGGTCGTCTGGCTGCTGGGCTTCGTCATGCGCTCCGCGGACACAGGCGGCCGCAGGGGTCGCTGGTATCGCTGGTAATCCGCCAAACAGCAGCATGCCTGTGGGCTCCGGATACGTCCGGGGCCCACAGGCATGTCCCGGATCAGGACCTCTCTCTGCAGCCCCTCCCGCTGCCATACGCAATCCTCGCCCAGCACGGCCCACGTGTTCGGGTCGCTCTCGTACGGCGCCCCCGGCGCCACCCCCGATCCGACCGTCTCCGGATCGACGATCACCTTCCGGACGAACGCCCACGCATCGGCCGCGGTGTGCGGCTGCTCCGCCGGGTCCGCCTGCTCCGTCGGCGAGGCCGCGGGTAAGGCGCCGGTGACCGCGTCCGTGTCGGTGGCCCCCCTCTCCGCGTCACCCTCGCTCCGGGCGGCATCCGGGCTCGACTCACGCGACGTCTCCCCGCCCGGACCATTGCCGCCGTCCGTACAGCCGGCCAGCAGCGTCGCGCACGTCATCACGACCCCGCAGACCAGCCGGGCTTCGCATACGTCACGATCTCTCCCCTCGTCGCATGCTCACCTTCCGGTTCCAAGCTCCGAGTGACCGCCGCCGCACACGCCCGTGTCAACGGCCGCTGTTCCATGCCTGTACCGATGCAGCGCCGGTACCGGCCGATTCCCTCAACACCCTTCCTTCTCAAGGTAGTTCAGAGTGCTCATGATGTGCGCGATATGGCTCCGTGAACTGCCGGCAACCAGCAACGCCGACGCCTGGCGCGCGGTCCGGACCACATCGGGGCGGGCCCCGGGTCACCCTCATGCCGTAGCGATGCAAGCGCTTTCGGCGGCGATGACGGTGGTCGTGGACAGGGAACCATGAGCCGCGTTGGGGCGTTCTCACAGCATGGGTGATGCATCCCGCCACGACCCCGGGTCGCCCGCCTTCCCGGCCGCCCGCGCGCGCCTTGTGGCCGCCCGCGCGCGCCTTGTGGCCGCCCGCGCCGAGACCCTCGCCCGGGCGGCCGCGCTGAGCCGCGACTTCGACGGGATCGTCGCGGCGAATGCCCTGATCGCAGTCGACGACGAGCACGACCCCGAAGGAGGCACCACCGCTTTCGAGCGGGCCCACGTAGCCGCCCTCATCGCGCAAGCACGCGAGCACCTGGAGGAACTGGACCGGGCGTTGGAACGACTCGACCGCGGACAGTACGGACGGTGCGAAGGCTGCGGCATGACGATCACGCCCGAGCGCCTGGAGATCCGTCCGGCGGCGACCATGTGTGTCCGCTGCGCCGGATCCGACACGCGGCCGCCGCCACGCACCGGCCGCACGCTACGGCGTCCGCCGCACAACACGTGAGCAACGGACCGAGTGCCGGATCCGGACTCGGTCTTGAACCTTTCCGTGCAGGAGATGCCGGCCGGGCAGGTGAGCCGGCCACCGGGGAGCCCACCGGCCGCATTCTGCTCGGCGTCCCAACAGACGTTGATCGGCTGTGATCGGGCGGCGATCTCCCGCTGTCGTGGCCACGGCCACGTAGGGCAGGAAAGGCGAGTCACGGCCGCCGTCGGGTACCTGCCGCAGAGCAACAGCCGCCGGCATTCCTTCGGGGTGCTCCGCACGCCCCACCAGGGCGGCGCGCACCGCCTCCCACACCCGTATCCCCGCGATTTGATCAGCCCCGTCACCTACCCTGTACACATCGTCGCCGAAGTCGACGTTCTCGCCGGTGCCGCCATTGACGTCATAACCGCGCGACCACCACTCCAGTCGAAGTTCGCTGTCGCCGTGGGTCCGGACCAGGTTTGCTGCGTGTACTCGGCTGATATGCCGTCGGGTTACGAGAGTTCGGGACCTCGGGTGCGGCGACGGTAGTGGCAGCGTCTGGTGATGGCCGCCTGGTCGCGCCTGCGCCAGTGGGATCAGTTCATCGCGTGGCCGGTGCGCGCGCTGTACCCGCCGGACCGGGTGGTCGCCAGCAGACGCCGCAGCCAGCCCGGATCGTGGGTGTACGCGTTGCCGGGAGCGTCGTGTTCGCGAAGGCGGCGCAGGACCGCCTCCCGCTCCCGCTCGGCGCAGAAGGCGATGTAGGCCAGGCCAGACGCGCCGAGCAGCATGTGCGAACGGAAGCCGATGGGTGCGACGGGGACGAGTTCGTCGAAGTACAGCTTGGGGTGTGTTGGTGGCGATCGTTTCCCCGTAGTCCAGCCGTGGCACGGTCAGCACCGACGGACACATCACACGCTCGCACAGCTCTTCCAGGACCGGGGACGCCAGCTCGCCGAGCCACTCGGCGTCGTTGTACGGGGCTTGCAGCCGCAGGCGTGGGTCTCCGCGGCGGCGTTGGTGCCGGGCGTTGTGGCGTACGAGCCCCTGGAGGGCGCCCCGCCCTTCACGGGACCGTACGAGCACGACTACCAGGATCAGCACCTGCCGGAGCCGTGCCGCCCCTCACCACAGCTCCGCCCCTGATCGTCGCGGCTACTCAACTGCGGGCTGCGACGCGTCGTGCCTGGTCCGCCGGCTCGCATGTCAGCCGCCTCCCGGCGGTTGGACCTACACCAGAGGGTCAAGAGACGTGTCCGCTCCGCACGTGACGCAGGCCGTGGCACCCTGGCACCCTGGCACCCGCCGGTACCTGCCCGAGTGCCTCTGACCGGGATGTACGGCGCGGTGATCTCCCACTCGGTATCCGAGGTGTCCGACGGGTGGCGGCGCGGACCATTCACCGCGACCCACCCACAAGACATTGATGATCAACATCACCCTCTACAACGGACGCCGGTTACTTCACCGGCTCTAACGGTCGTCTCAGGTTCGCTCGTTAGGAAGTAGGCATCAGATCAGCGATGTAACCCGTATGTAGGAGGCTATTGATGGCAGTCAACGCAGCGCCGTCCGGGGAAGCGCCGGCCGGTCGGTTGGCAGGCCGATGGGTGCCGTGGTTAGTGATCGGCTTGTGGTTGGTGCTGGCGGCGTTCATGGTGCCGCTGAGCGGAAAGTTGAGTTCGGTCACCACCGACAGCGCCGCGGACACCCTGCCGGCCAGCGCCGAGTCCACCAAGGTCGCGGTACTGGAGGACAGTCTCCCCGGCGGTGACGACAACACGTTCGCCTTCGTGTACCACCGCGCCGGCGGCATGACCGCCGCCGACCGCGCGACGGTCGAGCGCCACTACGACACCCTTGCCAAGCGGTACCCGCCGAAGGCGACGGCGGCGGCCGGCGAGGACGACGAGGGCTCACCGACGAGCCCCTCCACCGACCGCGAGGCGATGATGTTCACCCTCGAGGTGAGCACGACCTACGGCGCACCGGAGGACATCGTCGGCCCGTTGCGTGACGCCGCGAAGGACCGCCCCTCCGGCCTGGAACTCGACGTGACCGGCCCGGGCGCGATCGACGGCGACATGGATGCCGTCTTCGACGGCATCGACGTGCAGGTTCTCCTCACCACCATCGTCGTCGTCACGCTCCTGCTCATCCTCACCTACCGCAGCCCGGTGTTGTGGATCATCCCGCTGGTGGCCGTCGGCGCGGCCGCGCTGACCTCGATGGGCACCGTCTACCTGCTGGTCAAGGGCTTCGGCATCGTGGTCAACGACCAGAACTCGGCGCTGCTGACGATCCTGGTGTTCGGCGTCGGCACGGACTACGCGCTGTTGCTCATCGCTCGATATCGGGAGGCACTGCACCACCATGAGAACGTCCGGGTCGCGATGGTCCACGCGCTGCGCGGCGCGGCGCCGGCCATCGTCGCGTCCTCGGCCACCGTGGTCGCCGGCCTGCTCTGCCTGCTCGTCGCCGACCTGAACAGCACCAGCGGGTTGGGCCCGATCGGTGCGGCCGGCATCCTGTGCGCGCTGGTGGCCATGCTGACGCTGTTCCCGGCGGTGCTCGTGGTGCTCGGCAGGCGGATCTTCTGGCCGGCCATCCCGCGGTTCAGCACGGCCGTGGAGCAGAAGCCGGGGCTGTGGGGACGGCTCGGCACCGCCATCAGCCGCCGCCGGTGGGTGGCGACGCTCGGCTCGCTCGGAGTCCTCGGCGTGCTCGCCCTCGGGCTGGCGGGCAACACCGGCGCCCTGCGGGAGCAGGACCAGTTCGTGTCCGCGCCGGAGTCGGTCACCGGCTTCACCGTTCTCCGCCAGCACTTCCCTGAGCTCGGCGGCCAGCCGATGACGATCTTCACGCGGCCGGCGCACCAGGAGCGGGTGCTCGACATCGTCAAGGACACTCGCGGTGTGGCCCTGGCCATCCCGGAGCAGACCAGCGGTGGCTGGGCCAACATCTCCGTGTTCCCGAAGGACGCGCCGGACACCGTCGCCGAGTACGACACGATCAAGCGGGTGCGCACCGCCGTGCACGCGGTGAGCGGGGCGGAGGCGATGGTCGGCGGGCCGAGTGCGGAGAACCTCGACACCGAGGTGACCACCAAGCGCGACGAGAAGCTGGTGATCCCGCTGGTGCTCGCCGTCGTCCTGATCGTCCTCGGGCTGCTGCTGCGCGCGATCCTGGCCCCGCTGGTCCTGATGGCCACCGTGATCGTCTCATTCGCCGCAGCCTTCGGCGGCAGCGTGTTCGTCTTCGACACGATCCTCGGGTTCAAGGGCGTCGACTCTTCGGTGCCGCTGCTGGCATTCCTGTTCCTGGTGGCGCTCGGCGTCGACTACAACATCTTCCTGGCCAGCCGGGCCCGGGAGGAGACCGTGCGCCTCGGCACCAGAGAGGGCATGCTCAAAGCCCTCTCCGCCACCGGTGGCGTCATCACCTCGGCAGGTCTGGTCCTGGCGGCCACGTTCGCGGTCCTCGCCACGCTTCCGCTGGTGATGCTGATCGAGGTCGGATTCCTGGTCGCCTTCGGCGTGCTGCTCGACGCCCTGCTGGTGCGGTCGGTCCTGGTGCCCGCCCTCACCCTGCTGATCGGTCGGCGGATCTGGTGGCCGAGCCGGCTGTCCCGTCCAGCGGCGGAGCTGCCGGACGGTCAACAGCCGCTCGCCGACTACGAGGAGCCCGCGCTGCAACGGTGAGCGCGGCGACACCGACGAGATCCGGGACGGGGACCCAGACCCGTCCCGGATCTTTTCATGGGCCCGACGGTCGCCGCCCTTTGATCCTGCGCCACGCGCCGGGGCCGGGGTCGGCGCATCGCGGTGTCCTGCCCCGGCGGTGAGCCGCGCGGGGCCACGCCCGAGGACCGCCGTCCCTTGCCCTGCGCCGCGCCGCCGGGGCGGGTCAGCGCACCGCGGAGTCCTCCCCGGCGGTCAGCCGCGCGATCGGGGCGGGCGCGGCCGCGGCCGGAAGGTCGACCCGAAGCAGCGCGCCATCGCGGGCGGAGCGGGCGACGGTGACACGGCCGCCGTGGGCGTCGACGACCCGCTGCACGATCGACAGCCCCAGACCCGATCCCGGCAACGCGCGGGCGCTGTCGGCACGGTAGAACCGGTCGAACACCCGCGGTACGTCGGCGGCGTCGATGCCCGGCCCTGCGTCGTCGACCTCAAGCACCGCCGACGGGCCCTCGGCACGCAGCCGGACCTGGACCGGCTGGTCCTCGGGAGACCACTTGCCGGCGTTGTCGATGAGGTTGAGCACCGCCCGCTGGAGCGCAGCGGGACGCCCGCTCACCCACACGGAGGTCACGTCGAGCGCGACCTCGATGTCGGGCACGCGGGAACGCGCCCGGGTTGCCGCGGCCACCACCACGTCGGCGAGGTCGAGCAGCTCGGTGTTCTCGTCGCTGACGTCACCGCGCGCCAGGTCGGTCAGCTCGGCGGCAAGGGTGCTCAACTCGGCCACCTGGGCACCGAGATCGTGGAGCAGCCGAGTCCGGCTCTCCGCCGGCAGCGCGCTGTCCAGGGTGCCACGCCGATCGAGCCGGATCAGCAGCTCGACGTTGAGGCGCAGGCTGGTGAGCGGGGTCTTGAGCTCGTGGGCGGCGTCCTCGGCAAGCAGCCGCTGGGCCCGCCGGGAGTCCCGGAGCGCGGCGAGCATGTCGTTGATCGACCGGATCAGCCGCCGGATCTCCCCACCGCCCTCATCCGGGATGTCGGCATCGAGATCCCGGGTGTGCGCGACACGTACCGCGGCGGCGGTCAGCCGGTCGATCGGTGCCAGCCCGGTCCGCGCCACGGTACGCCCGACAAGGGCGCCGCCGACCACGCAGAACAGCCCGATCAGCAGCATGCCCAACCCGAATTGGTTGATCGGGCTGTCGTCGGCGACGCGAGCCACCTGGACCGCGCCGCCGCCCGCCCGCAGCGTGTAGATGAGGTAGCCCTCGTCGTCGCTGTCGTTCGACTCCATCAGGTCGGCCGACGCGCCCTGCGCCACCCGCCCGGCGTGCTCGCTGACGGGGGGCAGCGCCGGTTGCCCGGCCGGCGTACGGGTCGAGCCGTCGGGCAGGATGACCCGCACCAGCCGACCGGATCCGGGATACGGCGGTAGCTGGACCTGCCCCAGACCGGCGCGCTGCGCGCTCGTCGCCAGGACGCGGGAGTCGGCCCGTAGCTGATTCTCGGCGGTGTCCCGCAGCTCCCAGTCCAGTAGCTCGCTGGCCACCTGGAACGCCACGAACACGCTGACCGCGATGGCCGTCGCCGCGATCACCGTCAGCCTGGTCCGCAGGGACCGCCGGCGCCACCATCGGGTCAGCCGGCGCGGTTCCCGGCCGGCGGGCCTGCTCACGGAGGAGTCTCCCGCAGTGTGTATCCCAGGCCGCGCAGCGTGTAGATCAATCGCGGCTCACCCTCGGCCTCCATCTTGCGGCGCAGGTAGCTCACGTATACCTGGAGGTTGTTGGCGGTGGCGCTCATGTCGAAACCCCAGATCGCCTCGAACAGCGCGTCGCGGGTCAAGACCCGGGTCGCGTTGCGCATGAGGACCTGCAGGAGGGAGAACTCGGTCCGGGTCAGACGCAGCGGCCGCCCGCCACGCCACGCCTCGAACCTGTCGGCATCGAGCCGGACATCGGCGAACGACAGGATCTGCGACTCCTCGTCGGTCGGCGTGCGCCGACGCAGCAGGGCCCGCACCCGGGCCAGCAACTCCTCGGTGGCGAACGGCTTGGGCAGATAGTCGTCGGCGCCCGCGTCCAGCCCCGTGACCCGGTCGGAGACCTGGTCACGGGCGGTCAGCATCAACACCGGCAGATCCCGACCCTCCGCCCGCAACCGCCGGCAGGTCTCCAACCCGCCGAGGCGGGGCATCATCACGTCGAGGATCAGCAGATCCAGCGTGTCACCGCCGGCCCCAACGACCCCGTCGAGCACGGCGAGACCGTTGGCGACGGTGCTGGTGTCGTAACCCTCGACCTGGAGCACCCGCTCCAGCGACTCACGGATGGCCGCTTCATCATCCGCGATCATGATCCGCACGCCGGCCCGCCCCCCTCCAGTCGATGCCTTTGCCGCTCATTGTCCCCGATCAACCTGAAGCCAAAATTAGCGCGTCGCTGGGGATCGCGCTCTCAGCCTGACTTCATGGATCTTGGGGTCGTCCGGGTCAGCTGCCAAGGGTGTCGTGGTCGCCACGAGGAGGGCGCGGCGGGTGTGGACGGGTACGTCCTGGACGGTGCGGTGCAGTGGCTCGGTGGGGATCAGCGAGGTGGTGAAGACCGCGACGAGCGTCCAGGCCGCCGAGGCCGTCCGGGGTGAGGAAGGTCCGGGTGCCGTCGGCGTCGAGATTCTCGAGCGGGTGGGTCGTCACGGACAGGGCTCCTGTCGGAGGAGTCGGTGCGCCGGGGTAGGTGGTGTGGGCGCTTTTCAGCGCGCGGACACCGCTGCGGCAGGTGGTCGTGGCGGGAGCCGTGCGCATGGTCGGGCCGGCGGCCCGGCTCGGTGCGGTCGCGGTCCAGGCGCCGGGGAACCAGACGGCGGTGTACTGCGCGATGGCGTCGCGCAACCCGGTGGTGACGGCTCCCTCCCACGGGGGCTGCCCGGGGTGGCAGTTCGTGTCGAAGGTGCCGTAGCGCTCGGTGTCGGGGCGCGTGTTGGTCGCTTCGTCGCGGTGGTGGAAGGTGCCGTGCCACGCGAAGCCGAGGGTGACCCTCGATCCGCAGTCGCAGGGGCGTACCAGGGATCGGGGTGGCGTAGCAGGTGTTGCCCACGACGGCGTGGACGCGGAACGGGAGGCACAGTTCGGCGAAGAACTCGGAGGCTTGGGGGGACAAGGAGGAGGTCTCCGATAGGGCGTCGGGCCGGTCTGTCGGCGTGGGCCCGGGCCCGCTGGCCGCCGGTTCTCATCAGCTCGTTCCCGTTCACTGGCATCAACCGCGGGTACGGCGACTTGAGTTGCATGCGGCTGTCCGATGTGGACGATCACCGTCCAATCGGATCATGGCCCTCTGAACGGGTGCGGTACCGTCCCTGCCTCATCGAGGGCCCTCATCGCCAGGACCGGGCTCGATCTCCCACCGCCTTGACCTCAGCCGTTGAAGATCTCTACATGCGGTGGAGTTGGAATCGCTGGTTGGTGCTACCCGTGGCTGTCCACTGGGAGATGCGGGCTCCGTCGGCGGTGGAGGCCTCCCATACGTCCAGGGCAAGGCCGCTCTGTCGGTTGACCAGACTGATCACGCCACCGCCGTGGTCGACTATCCGCCACTGCTGACTGCCGGCGTCGGTCTCCGGCTGCTGGGTGATGTCGGCGCCGCTGCTGCCACTGGCGGCGTGCAGGACCAGACCCCTGCGCCCCACCCGGATCTTGTAGTGTCCGTCGTCGGAGGGCAGGAACTCGAAGTGCTGGTCGCGGCCGGCGGTGATCTGCCACTGGATCAGCAGCGCACCGGCGCCCGAGGACGCACCATTGATGTCGGCAGCCTTGCCGCTGTGCTGGGCCACCAACCGATACGCCACGCCGGCCTCCACCGGCCCCGGCCTGAGTGCGGACGCGCGGTAGGTCTTGCCGGCCTGGCCGGCGAACTCGATGAGATCGGCCTCGAGCCGCTTCGGCTGGACCGGCTCGCCGCTCGCGTCGTCCCGCAGCGTGAAGTCGCCGACGAAGATCCGACTGCGCACCCGGACGGCACCGGTTCGGTCGGGTGTGACGACGACCTCGATCCGGCCGCTGCTCCACTCGGCGCCGACGGTGTGTCCGCCGCGGCCGCGCAGTCCGCTCACGCGCCCGGTGGGCCAGGCGGCAGGCAGCGCCGGCAGCACGTGCAGTTCGCCGTTGTGGCTGTGCAACAGCATCTCCGCGATGCCCGAGGTGGCGCCGAAGTTGCCGTCGATCTGGAACGGTGGGTGCAGGTCGAACATGTTGGGCGCGAGCCGGTCCGTGCGCACCAGGTCCCGGATCAGCTTGTGGGCCCGGGCACCGTCCTCCAGCCTCGCCCAGAAGTTGATCTTCCACGCGAGCGACCATCCCGTCCCGTCGTCACCGCGCAGCTCCAGCGTCCGCCGCGCGGCCTCGTGCAACTGGGGTGTCCCGCGCTTGGTGATCTGGTTGCTCGGATGCAGGCCGTACAGGTGGGAGACGTGCCGGTGATTCCGCTCGGTCTCCACCCAGTCGGCCAGCCACTCCTGGACATTGCCTCTGGAGCCGACCCGTGTCGGGGCCAGCCGGTCCCGGGCCGCCAGTGCCTGAGCGCGGAAGGTGGCGTCCACGGCGAGGGTCTCGGCGGCGCGGGCGACGCTGTTGAAAAGGTCGCGCAGGATCTGGTTGTCCATGGTGGGCCCCGCGCAGACGGTGGCGTTCGTATGGTGAGCGAGCTCCGGAGAGTTCGACGGGTTGGTGACCAGGTGTCCTAGCGTCGGGTGGGCGACCAGGGTGTCGAGGAAGAACTGGGCGGCGCCCTTCAGGGCCGGATAGTTCGCGCGGAGGAAGTCGATGTCACCGGTGAACAGGTAGTGGTCCCAGATCAGGGTGGCCAGCCATGCGCCACCGGTCTGCCACATTCCCCACCGCGCTTCGTCGACGACCGAGGCGCCCCGCCACGCGTCGGTGTTGTGATGCGTCACCCAGCCGTCGGCACCGTACTGCGCCTTGGCCACCCGAGCCCCGGTCACGGTCAGGTCGTTGATCATGTCGAAGACCGGGAGGAAGCACTCGGGCAGGTTCGTCGTGTCGGCGGGCCAGTAGTTCATCGGCAGGTTGGCGTTGAGGGTGTACTTCGAGTCCCAGGACGGAGCCATCTGGTCGTTCCAGATGCCCTGCAGGTTCGCCGGCTGGGTGCCCTGCCGCGAGGACGAGATGAGCAGATACCGGCCGAACTGGAACAGCAAAGCGGAGAACTGCGGGTCGTTCACCTGCGCGTGCTGTGCGATCCGTACGTCGGTCGGCTGGTCGGCCGCCGTCGTACGTCCCAGATCGACCGACACCCGGTCGAACAGCGCCTGGTAGTCGGCGCGATGCCGGCTGCGCAGTTCGTCGATGCCAACGTTGCGGGCGGCGTTGAGGTGGCTGCGCGCGATCCCCTGGTAGTCGCCGTCGACCTTCCGGAAGTCGACGTAGCTGGAGCCGATCGACACCAGCACCGTCACGCTGGTGGCGCCGGAGACGCGCAGCGTGCCGCCCGAGCTGCTGACCGTGCCGCCCGTCACGGCGGCGTGAGCCAGGGCGAGGAACCGGACCCGCCCGGCGATGCCCTCCATGGTGCCGGAGGTACCGTCGAGGGCGATGGTGGCACCGTCCGGGCTGGACAGCGTTGTCCGTTGGGGACTGTCGAACGTGGCGTTGAAGGTGATGGAGTTGGCCCGGTCGGCCGTCAGCCGGACCACGATCACCTGGTCACGTGCGCTGGCGAACACCTCACGCTGGTACCGCACGCCGTTCAGCACGTAGGCCGTGAGCGCCGTGGCGGTGGTGAGGTCGAGCGTCCGGTTGTACTGCGACGCACCGGTGGCGCTGCCGAGGGAGAGCCGAAGGTTTCCGACCGGCTGGTAGGCCAGCTGTCCGGCCGGACTGCCCAGCATCGTCTGATTGATCAGGTCCTGCGCCGGCCCCCACTGATCCGCGAAGACTCGCCGCCGGATCTCCGCGATGTTGGCCGCGCCGCGAGTGTTGGCGGAGTCGTACGGGCCGCCGGCCCAGACAGTGTCCTCGTTGAGCTGCAGCCGTTCGGTGTCGACGTTGCCGAACACCATCGCGCCGAGGCGTCCATTGCCGATCGGCAGTGCCCGCAGCCAGTCCGCGCCGGCCGGTTTGTCGTACCACAGGGCGAGATCGTTGGCGGCCAGGACCTCCGGCGGCGCGGCAGAGCCGCTCCTGGCGACGGCCGTCCACCCACCCGGCACGATCCCTGCTCCAGCCGCCGCCCCGGCGGCGAGAAACCGTCTGCGTGTCACTTCGGACATGTCGTTCTCCCTTCACGACTGGAGCAGGTCACTGACTTCTGTGATGACAGACCGCCGGTGAGAAAGGCGACGGCGGTACGCCTGTCTTCTCCGGAGCGGAGGGCCACCGCGGCCGACGGTTACCTTCCACCGTGTCCGCCGAGCCGGGCGTCGCGTCGCATGTCGGTGTTCTTCTGGATCTGCCATGTCTGGTTGTCGCCTCCCCAGCACGCCCACAGCTGCGCCTTGAGGGTGGCCGTGTTCACGTCGAGGCAGAGGCCTGATCGAGCGCTGCGGACGGTGCCGTCACCGCCCACCGTCCACCGCTGGTTGTCGCCGCCGTTGCACGCCCATGTGCCGACCACGGTGCCGTTCGTCGTCCCGCTGTTGTACGCGTCCAGGCACTTGAGGCCGCCAAGTGCGGTGATCTGTCCGCCGGCCGTCAAGGTCCACTGCCGGCCTGCCGTGTTGTCACACATGTTCACCTGGACCTGGATGTTCGCCGTGGTCCCGCCGGGGATGTCAAGACAGCGCCCGGTGCCGAGGTTGCGCAGCAGGCCTCCGGGGGCCGGGACGTCGCCGTCCAAGCCCCAGCCGTATCTGAGGCGCTCGCGGCCGCCGGCGCTGGGGGTGCTGAGCGTGAGGTTGGTTCCCGTGCCGTGCAGTTTCTGCATGGCATACCAGTCGTCGCCCTGGCCCGCGCGTATCTTCCCGCCCAGCCCCGGCCAGTAGACGGAGCCGATCCGCAGGTCCCGGAGCACCGTGGTGGTGGCCCGGAAGTAGCGCACGAAGTTGTCGCTGCTGCCGGCATCCTGATAGTTGAGCCCGGTGTCCATCGGCGCGCCGAACTCGTCGACGACAGTGCGGTCGGCGCAGGAGCCGAATGCGTCCCGCAGGTAGCCCACCCACTGGTCGTAGGTCTTCGCACCGCTGAAGAACGTGTAGTGGTGCAGCGACAGAAACGTCCCGTCAAGGCGGCGGTCGGCGCACATGGATTTGATGTCGGTGTTCAGGCCGGCGCCGCTGACGAAGATGCGGTTCCGCTGAATCGACGGGTGGCTGCTGATCCAGTTGCTCACCACGTTCGCCCACTCGGCGGCGCTGTGTCCCGCCGGTTCGTTCATCGGCTCGAAGTGGACGAGGCTGTTGGAGCCGTACCGGGCCAGCACCGTGTTCCACATGGCCTCGAAGGCGCTCGGGTTGACGATGCGACCGTCGCGGGCGGCCACCCCGTCGTCCCAGTAGGAGAGGACGACCTTGAATCCCTTCGCGGTGGCTGCGTCTATCGCGCCCGTGTACGCGCTCCACCAGTTCGTCCCGACCGTGTAGGTGTTGATCGGGAGCCGAACGGTGTTGGCGCCGAGGTTGCTCTCGAAGCCGGTGTAGATGGCGTCGGCCTTCGCCACGACCGTCTGGTAGCTGTCAGAGCCGCTCAACCCGTGCAGGACCAACGGTCCACCGTGGAAGTTGTCACCGAGCCGGGCCCAGTTGACGCCACGGAACTGGGACGTGTCGGTGGCTGTCGGCGAGGCGCTGTCGTGCTCGGCGACCGCCAGAGCGCTGGGAACGGTCAGGATGTAGGTGAGCGCCCGGGCGAGATAGCGGCGGGTGCGGGTGCGGGGCATGGTAGCGCCTTCCCGGTTGACGGTGTGGTCACGTCTGTGCTGTAAAGGATCTCGACGTTGGCCGACAGCCGGCCGAGCCGGCGCGGAGCTTGCCCTCTCCGCGCCGGCCCCCTCCCAGATCGCTCGCGCAGCGGGCATGTCAGCGTCATACCGCTGTCGTGGCGTCTGGAAGACGTGCTCCCCGGCTTCCCGCCCGGGCGGTCGTTACCCGGCCCGGATCGGTTCCTCGTGGCTGAAGTCCCGGGTCTTCCGAGCCGCCTCACTGTGTGGGCACCAGAATTCCGCAGAACGCTTTTGACTTCCGCTTTCACAGGTCATGAATGGGGAACGTTCCGCGTCGACTTCCAGAAGATTGACAGATTGCCATGGTCTATTCAAGAGGTAAACGCCAGCAATTGAAGACCACCCCTCATAACCTTTTCAAGCAGCGAAATCGGAAACACGGCCGCATGTAAATCGCGGCAGTTTTCGTTATGGGTGGCCGGTTTGAACAGTCGCAGTCGCCGTAGTGGCGAAAAGCATGGCGCCCTTGCCGAACGCGGCGCACTTGGGCGCCGACTCGCGCGGCCGTCAGACGAGTTGGCCGAGCAGCCCGGCCCTGACGCCGGCAACCGGCCCGGAGTCGACCTCGGCCGGCTCGGCTCCCGTAGCGACGGCGTTCTCGGCCGCCCGGGCGAGCGCAGGTCTGTCGAGCACCGTGGCGGACCGCGCCAGCGGGACGGGGAGCAGCGCCAGGGCGACGATCAGCCGCTCAAGGGGCACCAGTTCGTCCGCGGCCCGGCCGCAGTCCGCACAGGATCGGGTGTGCCGGGTGATGCGCTTACGCCACAGCGCGCTCGGTACGCCGTCCCAGCCCGCCAGCGCGGCGTTCAGTTGCGGGCACCGGGGGCCGGCTTCCAGCGCCGCGACGAGCGACCGGCTCAGCTCCAGCTGGTTGCGCATCCGCTGGACGCGCACACCCGCGTGGGCCACGCTCGTTCCCAGCGCCGCCCTCGTGAGCCGGCCCCCGGTCTCCAGCCACCACAGCGACAGCAGCGCCCGGGCGTCCGGGTCGAGCCATCGACTGGCGCGTACGGTCTTTCGGCGATGCCCGGACAACTCGACGTGGATCAGGGCAAGGTTCTCGGCACCGGCGTCCGGCGGGTCGGTCATCTCGTCCAGGGGTACCGTCCGTTCGGCGTCCGCATGCCGCCGGTGCAGATGGGTGCTGATCTGTCGTGTCGCGATCGTGGCCAGCCAGGGCCGGAAGCACTCCGGGGTGCGCAGCGTGCGCAGCTCAGGAAGTGCCCGCAGCATCGTCTCCTGCACCACGTCGTCGACGTCCGCAAGCTCACCCAGCGCCCTGCGCACGATCGCGTACACCAGTGGCAGGTACGTCGCGGCCAGGTCGTCGAGCGCTCGTGGATCGCCGGCCCGTGCGGCGACGACCAGTCTCGTCTCGTCGGCTCGGCCGGCTCGCGTCATGAGCCCGTACACGTCGCCTCGGGCAAGGCCGCCGCAGGTGCCGCGCACATCGCCACCCTCGCGTTCGTACGCACGATCGACTCGGGCGCGGCCGGCTGGTAATGCTGGGCGGGCCGTCATCGCCCCGGCCATCCGCCGTCGACGGGAAGAACGATGCCGTTGACACGGTCCGGCGCCGATGAGGCGGGGAACTCCGCGGCCCCGGCGAGGTCGTCGGCGCGGCTCCGGCGACGGGCCGGGATCCGGCCGGGGATCGCCCGGTCGCACCGGGGGTCCGCGCGTAACGCCGGGGCGTTGCCGGGGGCGATGGGGCCCGGTGCGGTGGCGCTGACGCCGTGCCCGCCCCGCTCCTTCGCCAGGGCCGGCGCCTCGGTGACCCGGATCTCGATCTCGCGGGTGCGGGCCCCGCGGTAGACAACCACGTTCATCGATCCTCCATTCCCATGGTGTCGAACGTCCCTTCCGCGGTGGATCGGCATGGTCCAGGGGTGACCGCGAGCAGCCGTCGGCCGGCGTGCTCCGGCCGTATGTGCGGTCCGTCGGGTGCGTGTGCCGTTCGCTGACGGGCCGCGGTCATCACGGTCTCGTCGATCCGGATGCCGAGGCCCGGCGTGTCGCCGAGCACAAAGGCTCCGTCCTCGACGTGCAGGTCCATCGCGACGCCGATAGGCGGCTGCAGGTCCTGTAGTTCGCTGACGAGGTGGTTGGGCACCGACGTGGCAGCGTGCAGCAGCGCGAGGGGCGTGTTGCCGATCGGGCTGACCGGCAGGTCGTAGGCGTGCGCCAGCGCGGCGACGCGCAGGAAGTGGGTGACTCCCCAGACCGCGGCCGTCTGGACGATGTCGAGGCCTCCCGCCGCGATCAGCGGGCGGAACTGCTCAAGGCCGGTGAGGTTCTCCCCACTGGCGACCGCCGTCCGTACGCCACGGCTGACAGCGGCCAGGCCGTCGGCGTCCCAGCGCCGGACCGGCTCCTCGATCCAGGTCAGGTCGAGTGTGCGTTCCAGTTCGCCGACGTGGCGTACCGCCTGCTTGCGGCTCCAGGACTCGTTCGCATCCAACATGAGCCCTGGCCGGGTCCCGTGCGCAGCCTCGGTCAGTACCTCGCGTACGAGCGACAGCCGGTGCCGGTCACGCTCGATGTCCAGGCCGCCCTTGAGCTTCGCCGCCCGTAGCCCGCGTTCGGCGTAGACCTGGTAGGTGGCGACGAGCTCGTCGTCGGTGAGACCGATGTCCAGGCCGGAGGCGTAGGCGTGGACCGTGCGGTCGTTGCCGCCGAGCAACCGCCACAGCGGTTCACCCGCGGCCTGTGCCTTGATGTCCCACAACGCCGTGTCGAACGCGCCGATCGTGCCGAACACCACGCCGGAGTGCCCGGCTTTGAAGGTGTGCCGTAGCATGCGGTCGTAGAGGGCGGTCACCGCGCGCGGGTCCTGGCCGTCGATGGCGGCGAAGATCACCTCGGCTTCCACGTGCGGTCCCAGGCCGACTCCGGTGATCCCCTCATCGGTCTCGACGACGACGACCGGCACGGGCACGACGCCGTCGACGTAGACGCCGTTGGCGTCACCTACGGATCGGCCCCATCGCTGCGTCGTCGTCAGGGTTCTGTACCCGGTGATGCGCATGCGTCAGCCCTTCGTAGCGCCGGCCGTCACGCTGTCCGCGATCTGGCGCTGCAGGAACAGGTAGGTCACCAGCACGGGTAGCCCGGCGATCAGGACACCGGCCGCGAAGGTGGGGATGTCGGCGGAGTACTGGCCGCGCAGTGAGGTGATGCCCACCATCAGGGTGCGATGGTCGGCCGACGGCATCATCAGCAGCGCGATGAGCACGTCGTTCCAGCAGAACAGCGCGTCGAGGATGCCCACCGACAGCAGTGCCGGAGCACCCATCGGCAGCATGATGCGCCGGTAGACGCCGTACAGGGTGTTTCCGTCGATCCGTGCGGCGTCGACGAGCTCGGTGGGCACCGCTCGGTAGTAGCTCGTCATCAAGAAGACGGTGAACGGCAGGAACTGCGCGACGTAGGCGAGGACCAGCCCCGGATAGGTGTCGATGAGACCGCCGTCGGCCATGATCCTGGCCAGCGGCACCATGATCACCTGGAACGGGACGAACAGTGCCGCGAGGCAGACCAGGGCCAGCGTGGACGACCCACGGAACCGCACCTGGGCCAGCGCGAACCCGGCCATGGACCCGATGAGCAGGAGCAGCGCCACGGCGCAGGCCACCACGATCACGGAGTTGAGGAGGTACCGTCCCATGCCGACGCTGTTCCACGCGGTGCTGAGGTTGTCCCACTGGAGAGTGCCTGCCAGGGAGAACCGGTCGAGGATGTACTCCCGGCGGGTCTTCATCGCGACGTTGGCGGTGAACAGCAGCGGGTAGATCGTCGCCAGCGCGAGGAGCGCCATCGGCACGGCCACCAGCCATCTGCTCGGGCCCAGGCGGGACATCAGTCCTCCCTCCCCGCCCGGCGCAGCAGGCCGACCTGCAGCAGACCCACGCACAGCATGACGAGGAAGAGGACTGTGGACGCGGCCGACGCGAGCGCCGGACGGCTCATCTGCCCCTGCTGGACCCAGATGTAGTACTCCGGCAGGTAGGTCGACCCTTCCGGCCCACCACTGGTCATGACGTAGAGCAGCCCGAACATCGAGGTCAGCATCCCGATCATCGTGGTGACGACGACGAACCGGATGGTGCGGGCCAGACCCGGGATGATGACGTGCCAGATCATCCGCGCGAGCGAGGCGCCGTCGACCCGGGCGGCGTCCAGAAGTGCGGGGTCCAGGGTCGCGAACCCGGCCAGGAAGACCATCAGCGCCATCCCCGACGTCGCCCAGATGTGCACGCCGACGACGGAGAAGATGGCCACGTCGGGATCGCCGAGCCAGTCCACCGGGCCGACCCCCGAGCTGCCGAGCACGGCGTTCAGCGGACCGTCGAAGGCCAGGAGCAGGTTGAAGATCGCGCCGACGATCACCGGTGAGAGCACAGCCGGGAAGAAGTAGACGCTCCGGAAGAACGGGTGTCCTGGCACCCGCAGGTGGATGAAGGTGGCGAGCAGTCCCGGGATCGCGACCGCGACCGGCAGCAGCAGCACCAGCAGTCCGACGTTGCTCAGCGCGGTGCGGAACAGCGGATCGCCGATGAGTTCCGCGTAGTTGTCGAACCCCACCGTGGCGCCGTTGCGTTCGCCGTCACCGGTGAAGGAGAAGCTGACACCCAACCCCAGCGGCCAGAGCCGGAGCACCACGATGATCAGGACAGCGGGGGCGACCAGGACGTAGGGGGCGAGGCGTTCGGCACGCCGGCCGTTGCGGACTCGCGGAGATTTCGACGCAGGGCCGCGATCACCTACCGCCTCACCTGCTCGCGCCCCGTCGGTCCGCCCTGCTTGAGCAGCGCGGACCGACGACCCATCGGATGACATGGCCTCAGCCCGCCTGGTCGGACGCCGCCAGCTGCTCGACCGCCTCATCGACCGTGACCGATCCGCTCAGCAGTTGCTGAGACAGCCGCCCCATCAGGTCTACGGTTCTGGACGGCAGGGCCACGTGCAGGGCGGGCTTGCCACCGTCGATCTCAGACACGATGGTGGCGACGGCCGGTCCACCGTTCGAGACGTCCACGGTGCGGTCGGCCGCGATGGCGCCCGCGTCGGCGTAGAACGACTTCAGTGCGTCGGTCGAGGTCAGGGAGCGCACGAGGTCGGCGGCGGCCTCGGGGTCCTTGGTCCACTTGGCGACGGCGTAGCCGATGCCGCCGTCGTAGGGAAGGCTCGGCGTGGCGCCGGCCGTGACGACCGGCGACTTCATGACGCCGACATCGGCGGCGTCGAGGAATTCGGCGAAGTCCTTCCAGTGCCCGACGTCCGACATCAACCCGATGACGTGGGCGGCCTTGTCGGACTGGAACACCGCGAACGCGTCGTTGAACATCGCCGTCGAGTTCGCCCCGTCGTTGTTCAGGCCTTTGTCGTTGGCCTCTTTCCAGAGCGAGAAGACCCGCTTGACCGCCGGCGAGGACCAGTCTCGCTCGCCGGCGATCCAGTCGTCGTACTCCGTGGGCGACAGGACGCCCGAGCCGAGCCCGGACAGGAAGAACTGGATACCGATGCCTTCCTTGTTGCCCTGCGCGAAGCACCTGGCACCGGTCGCCTTGGTGATGGTCCGGCAGTCGGCGACGAACTCGTCCCAGCTGGTGGCCGGCTGCTCCGGGTCCAGCCCTGCCTTCCGGTAGAGCGACTTGTTGTAGTAGATCGGGTGACCCTGCAAGGTCACCGGAGCGGCGTAGGTCTTGCTGTCCTTGGTGAAGGCCTCCCACCCGGCCAGCCGCTTCCTGTCAGCACGGACGTACTCGTCCAGCGGCAGAAGGGAGTCCGCGCGGTCACGGATCTGCCCGCCGCCGTTGAAGAGCATGACGTCCGGCCCCTTGCCGGCTTGGATGGCGGCCCCGAGCAGGGTGTAGTACTGCTCGAACGGCTGCGCGACGAACTCGACCGTCACGCCGGGATGCCGCTGGGCGAAGTCGGCCTTGGCCTTCTTGACGTATGAGGACGCCGTGGCGTCGCCGGACTTCCAGTCCCAGACGACGAGCTTGCCCTTCGAACCACCGGACGCCGAATCCGGGTCGGAGGCGCTGCCGCAGCCGGTGGCTAAGACAACGAGCCCGGCGACCAGGATCGCCGACCGAGGTAATCGCTGCTTCATTGCTGCCCCGCTCTCCTGAGGTGGCCGGCTGTCCGGCAGTTGAGGTTGAGGAGGAACGCAACTCGTAAGACGTATGTAACCCGTATGACGTATGACGTCAACCGGATGCCGTATAGTGGGCGGGATTCCGTCGTCCGGCGCGGGTCCCGGGGGGTGTCATGACGGCAGTACCGCAGTCATCCGCAGGGGCCTCCGAGGTCCCCGCCTGGAGTCGGCGCCCGGCGAACCTTGCCGCCGCGGTCACGGCTGAGCTGGTGGAGCGGATCGTCCGTGGAGTCCATCCGTCCGGTTCGCCGCTCCCCCCCGAACCCGTGCTCTGCGCGACCTTCTCGGTCAGCCGCACCGTGGTCCGCGAGGCGGTGAAGATTCTTCAGGAGAAGGGGCTGGTGCAGGTCCGCCAGGGCGCCGGCACGATGGTCACCCCGCCGGCGATGTGGAACATGCTTGACGAACTGGTCCTCGGTGCGACCATCGCCGAGGACGAGAGCCTGGCCATCCTCGATCACCTCGTCGCGACCCGGCGCGTGCTGGAGTCCGATATGGCCAACGTCGCCGCCCGCCTGGCGAACTCCGAGGTGATCGACCAGCTGCGCGGTCTGGTGGAGCGGATGGACGGGCTCGTCGACGACCCCGCTTCGTACCACGAAGAGGACCGGGCGTTCCACGACACCGTCATGCAGGCGTCGGGGAACCGCATCGGCCGTGCCGTGGTCCGTTCGCTGGAGCGCCAGGTCATCGACTCCGCCCGTTACTTGGGCCGAACCGGCCGCGCCTTGTGCGTCGCGTCCAACCAGGGCCATCGGCGCATCTACGAGCGGATCGCCGGGCACGACCCCAAGGGTGCGGCCGAGGCGATGTTCACCCACATCACCGAGGCGTGGGTGGTGCGCCGCAGCGGGCCGGGAAAGCCGACCCGGCTGCGGCGTTAGAGGCGACCGACTGGTCCTGCCTCGGGCGAGGCCGATGCCGTCGCGGCGCAGGTGGTCATCTCCTGGTGGCAGCTGACGGCCACCTCGTTCGTCGACCACGAGTCGATGTGATCGACATGGCAGAACATCGGCTTGCGGGCCGGTTCGGCCGTGCTGGTGCCGCTGACGACTTCACCTGTCCGGGCCTTGGCACACCCCGCTGAACGACCGGAAGGAACCAAAGTCACCGGCACAGCGTTCAGGGGCCCCGCACGACGAGCGGCAGGGGCCGGCGGCGTGCCGCGTTCCGCAGGTGTCCACGGATCCACAGATCCACCGAGGCGCGATGGCGACCCGCACCCACTCGGGCCCCACCGCCGGCATCCGCTCCTGTCCCGAAGGAGCGGATGGGCGTTGATTCGCTATCGCAGTGCCCACTGCTGGTTGGTGCCGCCGTGACAGGACCAGAGGATGGTGCGGGTGCCGTTGGCGGTGCCGGCGGCGTTGGCGTCGAGGCAGAGTCCGGACTGGACGCCGGTGATGGTGCCGTTGGGGTTGACGTTCCACTGTTGGTTGGTCTGGCCGTTGCAGTCCCAGATGATGACCTGGGTGCCGTTGGTGGTGCCGCTTCCGCCGGCGTCGAGGCACTTGTTGCCGTGGACGGTCAGTTGCTTGCCGGCGGTGTAGGTCCAGGTCTGGCCGGCCGTGCCGGTGCAGTCCTGGAGTTGGGTCTGGGTGCCGTTGGTGGTGCCGGTGCCGGGGACGGTCAGACAGCGGCCGGACTGCGCACCCACGATCTGCCGAGCCGTTGTCGGCGGCGGGGTGGTGTCCTTCGGTCCGGCGGACGCCATCACGTCCTGGGCACCGGAAGGCCAGTTGCCGTTGGTGACCGTGACATTGCCGGCGACCACGTTGCCGCGGTCCCCGTTGGTCACGTTCGTGCTGCCGTTGGTCGACCAGTTGTTGGTGACGGTCCAGCTCCCCATGTTCTCGCCACCCCAGTAGTTGGCTGTCGCCCACGTACCGGTGTTCGAGAAGACGTTGTTGTCGGCCTTGTAGTACTTCGAGCCCTCGTCGAAGTACAGCCCGAAGTGTCCGTTGGTGCGCAGGCAGTGGTTCCGGCTGATCAGCGCGCTCGGGTTCCATCCGAGCGTGTAGATGCAGCCACCGTCGTTCATCTGCTGCATGACATCGTGGATGTAGTTGCCGACGAGCCGATTGTTGGACGCGGTGGTCGGGGTCGTGTAGCGCGGCTGGTAGTTGTACAGGCCGCGGTTGGCATAGTGGTTGCTGCCGCCCGCGTCGTTGGCACCCCAGCCGAACCCGATCGACATGCCGGAGTACGGCATGTTGTACACCTCGTTCTGGGCGACCGTACTGTTGGTGACGTACGTGGTCAGGACGGAGACGATGCCCCGGTGGTCCGCCCCGAGGTCGTGGATGCGGTTGTTGCTGATCGTGATGTCCCGGTTGACCATGCGCTGGTCGCTGGGGTGGTGGGCGTCGGCGCGCACGCCGCCCACGAGGATGCCACCGGCTGAGCTCCGGGCTATCTCCGACCGGGTCACCGTGATGTCGGCGGCGCCCAGGCCGACGCCGCTGGTGTGCGCGCCCGCGTCGTTGCCGATACCGATGGCCGTCTGTCCCAGGTTGACGAACCGGGAGTCGGTGAAGGTGATGGTGTGGGCGGCGGAGACCTGCACGGCGGCCGGCATCTGCCGCCAGTGCGGCCGGGCGGCCTCGAACTGCGTGCAGCCGTTGTGGCAGGAGTCGAAGCTCGGCCAGTTCCAGTCGCCGGCCAGGTACGCGCCGGTCTGCTGGTCCGCGTACCCCTGGTTGCTGCTGGGGCCCAGCCAGCTCGTCCCGGTGAAGGTGATCCCGCTGAACGTGAGGTGGTGCGCCGGCTCGCCGTACGTGCCGCCGACGTTCACCAGCGACTGCAGCCTCGGCAGTTCCACGCTGACGGAGCTCATGTTCTGCCCGGCCAGGGGTTTGTAGTACAGGGTTCCGGCCGTGGGGTTGAGGTACCACTCGCCGGGCGAGTCCAGGAACTCGTACGCGTTGGACAGGTAGAACGGCCCGGCCCGGTGGGGCCGCATGAGGGTGTCGTAGCCGAAGTTGTTGTTGTTCCACGCCGGCTGCTGCATCGTGATGAAGTTCCCGCCGATGCTCTGCACCGGCGAGTACCGGTCGGTGAAGGAGTTGACGCTCTCCACCTCGATCCGGCTCTGGTCGGCCAGGTTGTTCAGATAGCTCAGCGCACCGCCCGAGAACCTCATACCGGCGCTGGAGGCGGTGAAATCGGCCCTGTTCACCTGCGTGCGTGCCCGGGTGGCGACGGCGCCGTCGACATAGAGCTGCCGCGCGTCGAGACCGGCGGGCACGTCGGCCTTCCAGATGTTCTTGCCCGTGTCGGACACCGACCAGCCGGTGACCGCCCGGGCACCGGTGATCACCGGACGCGCCGACGGGGCGGCCCTCCACACGACCGTGTGGCCGCCTGAGCCGGAGTCCTCCGCTGTCAGCCGCAAGGGTTGGGCCGGCCGGTACACACCGTCGGCCAACTGCACCACGATGTCGTCCGACATGGCGTCGTTGAGCGATCGCACCTCCGCCTGCGCGGCTGCCAGTGAGCACGGCTGCGCACTGGAACAGTCAGTACCGGTGCCGGACGGCGAGACGTACACGGTGTGTGCGGCTGCGGATGCGGGCGCGGGGAACGCCACCACCGCGGTCGCGGCCAAACCGACTGTGGCGGCTACGGCGAGAAGCCGCCTTCGTATCGTGTGGGCTGTGAACACGCTTTCTCCTTATGGCTGTTCCCGACACATATGACGTATGACGTCTTTCGGATACCGAAGCCACCCCCCTCACCCGGTCGAGGGAGCGTTTTCCAGTCCGTGGAGGACGGTTCGGAGGTAGGACAGCCCGTCCCGGGCGAGCGTGTCCTGCGTCGGGGCGAGTGGCCGCCAGATCGAGGCCGCGGTGGCGATGGCCTCGTTCTGCGCGGTGAACGACTCGATGCAGACCGCGCCGCCGTAGCCGGTCCTGGCCAGGGCGGCGAGGAAGCGTGGCCAGTCGAAGTGGTCGGCGCCCGGGGCGCCGCGGTCGGTGCCGCTGACCTGGACGTGCTTGATGTGCGGACCGGCCGTGACGAGCGCCTCGTAGGGGTCGGCCTCCTCGATGTTCATGTGATAGGTGTCGATCATGAGACCGACGTTCGCGGGCAGGCCGTCGACGAGCTCAACCGCCTGCTCGACCGTGTTGACGACGCTCGTCTCATAGCGGTTGAGGGCCTCCACGCCGATGCTCACGCCCCGCTCCCCCGCGTGGTCGGCCACCGGCCCCAGGGCGCGGCGGACGTCCGCGTAGCAGGCAGCACGCTCCACCGGTGACATCCGCCAGGTCCGCCCCACCGCGGCGTACACCGGGCCGCCGACGCAGGGCGCGCCGACGGCCACCGCACGGTCCACACACGTCCTCAGGTACGCCACGGTGGAGGCTACGACGTCCGGTGGGGCGTTCACGAGGTCGCGTCCGGGCGAGGTGACGGCACAGACACCGGCCGCGCGCAGGCCGTGCGCCGCCAGCAGGTCCCGCGTGCGTGCCGGGTCCCAGTCGCCGGGTTGCTCGATCGGCAGCTCGACCGCGTCGAACCCGAAAGCGGCGATCCGCGGCACCAGTTCGGCCAGGGCCTCGTCATCGACCGGCGAGGCCCAGATCCAGGGGTTGACACCGATGGCGTACACCGGACTACTGCCAGCGCTTCGGGTAGCCGGGCAGGTCGGTGCAGCCGCACATCGCGTAGTGCAGTGGCGGCATGGTGGGGTCGACGTACTCCTCCAGGTTGTCCTGGGTGATGGTCGGCTGTGGCAGTTTCCACGGGTTCGGCACCTGCTCGCCGTCGAGGATCTTCAGCGCGGCGATGATCGGGGTGCGCCACTGGTAGGTCGGGTAGGTCGGGGCGATCGCCGTGAGCTTCTTGTCCTTCCACATCTTCAGGAAGTCGAGCTGGTCCTCGCCGTTGATCGGCGGCACGGGCTTTCCCGCGTCCTCGAACGCCTCCACCGCCGCGCCCGCGACCGCCCCGGCATCCATCCAGACACCGTCGATCGTGCCGTACCGCTGGATGTAGTCGTTGACGATCTTCTTCGTCTTCGCCGGGTCGCCGTCGGTGAACTCGACGCCGACGACATCGACGCCCGCCGTGTCGAAGGCGACCTTCGCCGCGGACCAACGGGTCTCCAGCACGTCGACGCCCGGCAGGATGCGCAGCGCGAGCACCTTGCCGCCCCGCTTCATCTTCCGGGCGACGAACTCCGCCGCGACATGGCCGAATCCGTAGCCGCCGATCGGGTTGATGACGGTCACCGGGCAGGTCGTGTCGACGCCGCGGTCGAAGACGACGACCGGGAGGCCCTTCCGGCAGGCGGCTTCCACGGCCGGGGTGAGTGTCGCGGTGGTGTTCGGCGAGACGATGAGCGCGTCGCAGCCCTTGCCGAGCAGGTCGTTGATGTCGGCGATCTGCTTCTGGTCCTTGCCTTCGGCGTCGACGTGGACGAACTCGGAGATCCGATCGCGGTGGGTGTCGACCTCGGCCTGCATGGTCTTGAAACCGACCTGGCGCCAGGGGTTGTTCAGCCCCGCGTTGGAGAAGCAGATCTTGTGCGGTCCGGGCTCGCTGAACTTCGCGGTCTTCACCATCGCCGGGTCGAGCGCCTGCTCCCACGGCTTGCCGGCGGGCCCGGTGGGCGCGGTGTCCAGGAGCGCGAGCTGCTTGTCGTAGTCGGCCCGCACGAAGAACTTCGACTGCTTCCCGGTGCCAGATCCGCTGCCCGATGCCGTGCCCGCGGAGGGGGAACTCGGTGCGCCGGTGGTGGGCTCGTCGGTGGCGCAGCCGGCCAGCACCACCAGGGTGCTCACGACCAGCACCGTCATGGAATGCCTCACTGGATCCCCTTTATCTGGACGGGACACGGAAAGACGCCGCCGCCACCGCGAACAGGATGATCGCGCCCTGGACGGCGGGTTCGAGGGCGCCGGAGACGCCGTAGAAGTTCATGAGCGTGAAGAGCGTCTCGAGGGTCAGCGCGCCCAGCATCGCGCCGAGGACCGAACCCCGGCCCCCGCCCAGGGCGACACCGCCGAGGACCGCCGCGGTGACCGCGCCGAACTCCAGGCCGGCACCGGCCTGGAACGACACTCCGCTGTACCCGCCGACGAGAACCGCCGCGAGCGTGGCGGCGAGTCCGCTGAGGACGAACGCCATGGTCTTGGCCCGCCCCACGCGCACGCCGCTCAGCTCGGCGGTCCGCGGGTTGCCGCCGACGGCGACCAGGGTGCGGCCGAAGTCCGAACGCGTCAGCACCAGCGCCAGCGCTGCCGCCGCCAACAGGACGAGAAGGGCGTACGGTATCCGGCCCAGCACGGGCACGTCCTCGAACGCGGATCGACCGAGCCGGCGGAACTCCTCGGAGAGGCCGCCCTTCGGGGCACCGTCGGACCACAGGTACACGGCACCGACGAGGATCAGGAGCATCCCGAGGGTCGTGATGAACGACGGAACCCGCAGCCACGTGGTGACGAGGCCGTTGACGAGGCCGACCGCGACGCCGAACGCGAGCAGGAGCACGACGACAGGCCAGCCGGCAGACGGATCGCCGTCGATCAGCCGGGCCGCGATGACCACCTGCGCGGTGACCAGGGAGCCGACGGACAGGTCCAACTCGCCGGAGACGATCACGAAGTACTGGCCGGCGGCGAGCAGGACGATCGGCGCGGAGCGGCCGAGAAACGACATCAGCGACGGCGGCGAGAAGAAGTCCGGTTGGCGGGCGCTCAGCAGCACCAGCAGCACCGCCAGGATCACCACGATCGGTGCGAGACCGCCGGAGCGGAACCCGGGGAGCCGCAGTGGGCGCGCGATCCGCATGCTAGGACGCCTTTCGCATCGCCCGGCGGGCGTAGACGGCGACCGCCGCGATGATGATCACGCCACGGATCACCTGCTTGAAGAACACGTCGACCTCGAGCTGGTTGAAGACGGCGTCGATGCTCGCGAGCAGCAGCACACCGCCGACCGTGCCGACGACGCCGCCGCGCCCGCCGGCCAGGGCGGTGCCGCCGAGCACCACCGCGGCGATCGATTCCAGGTCGTACAGTCCCTCGGTGCCCGCCCTGGGTGCGCCGGCGCCGAGCCGACCGGCGAGGTAGACCCCGGCGAGGCCGGCGCAGAGGGCGCACAGCACATGGGCGGTGACGAGGACCCGGCCGGTGCGCACGCCGGAGAGCCGGGCGACCTCCGGGTCACCGCCCACGGCGATCAGATGGTGGCCGAAGCGGGTGCACGCGAGCACGAACCAGGCCGCGGCGGCGACGGCGAGCAGCAGCAGGAACGCCAGCGGCACCGGACCGACGCGCTGGTACCCGAGGCCCTGCACCAGGACGGGTGCGGTCTTGCCGGCCGGCCCGTCGTATCCGTTGTCGAGGTATCCCTTCAGCAGCAGTCCGACGCCGACGGTCGCGATGAAGGGGTTGATCCGCGCCAGGGTGACGAGCAGGCCGTTGACGAGGCCGATCGCGGCGCTGACGGCGAGCGTCAACGCCATCGCCGGCAGCAGCGCGGCGTCGTCACCGGCCATGGTCTCGGCGGCGACGAGGGTGCTCAGGCTGACCGTGTACGCCACGGACAGGTCCAGCGAGCCCCCGACGACGACCAGGGTCTGGCCGACCGCGACGAGGCCCAGACCGGCGGCGACGTGCAGCAGGCTCACGATCGTCGGCTGGCTGAACAGCCGGCCGCCGTCGATCGTGACGACGAGCCAGCCGACCGCCAGGGTGAGAGCCAGGGCGACGAACACACCGGGCGGGGTCCACCGGACCGGCGGGGACAGCGTGCCGCTCATCCGGCCGCCTCCCGCGCGGTGCCGACCGCCAGGGCGACGACTTCCTCCTCCGTCGCGCCGGCGGGCAGCTCACCGGCGATCCGGCCGTCGCGCATGACGATGATCCGGTCGCTCATGCCGAGCAGTTCGGGCAGCTCCGAGGAGACCATCAGCACGGCGGCGCCGTCGCGGGCCAGCCGGCGGACTAGATCGTGGACCGCCGACCTGGCGCCCACGTCGATGCCCCGGGTCGGCTCGTCGAAGAGCAGAACCCTCGGGGCGAGCGCGAGCCACCTGGCCAACACGACCTTCTGCTGGTTGCCACCGGACAGGAAACGGATCTCCTGGTCCTCCCGGGCGGCGCGCAGCTCGACGGCCGCGAGCAGTTCCCGGACCCTTGCGGTCCCGGCACCGCGGCCGAGCCGGCCAGGGGGGACGGCGCTGACGGCGCGGACGGCCAGCAGCGCGTTGTCGAGCACCGACTGCTCGGCGACGATCCCCTCGCCCTTGCGGTCCTCGGAGACGTAGGCGATACCGGCCCGCATCGCGGCGCGGGGCGAGCGCAGCCGGACCGGGGCTCCGTCGACGGCCACCTCGCCGGCGTCGAACGGGACGGCGCCGAACAGTGCGCGGGCCAACGCCGACCGGCCGGAGCCCTGTAGACCGCCGACGCCGAGCACCTCGCCGGCGCGCAGCCGCAGGTCGATGTCGCGCAGCTTCCGGTTGCCCGCACCCCGGACCGTCAGTCGCACCGGGCCCAGCTCCTGCGGCTTCGCCCGGTCGGGGTAGTAGCTCGACAGTTCGCGACCGACCATGTGGCGCACCAGCCGATCGGCGCTGGTGTCCGCGGTGTCCAGGGTGGCCACCGCCCGGCCGTCCTTGAGCACGGTGATTCGGCTGGACAGGTCGAAGACCTCCTTGAGGCGGTGCGAGACGTACAGCACGCCCATCCCGTGCTCCTGGAGCCGCCGTACGAGCGTGTAGAGCTGGTCGACTTCGTGGTCGGCGAGCGCGGCGGTGGGCTCGTCCATGATGAGCAGCCGCGCGTCGAGTGCGAGCGCCTTGACGATCTCGACCACCTGTTGTTGCGCCACGCCGAGTCGTCCCACGCGCGTGCCGGGCGGTAACGAGCCCTCCCCGATCGAGGCCAGGAGCCCCGCGGTGAGGCTGAGCATCGCTCCACGGTCGACGAGCCCGCGGCGCAGGGGCTCGCGGCCCAGCCAGACGTTCTCCGCGACGGTGCGCTCGGGCAGCAGGGTCAGCTCCTGGTGGACGATGCCGATACCGGCCTGCTGGGCCTCACGCGGGCTGCGGAACGTCCGCGGTGCGCCGGCGAACTCGACGGTTCCCTCGTCGGGCTGGTGGACGCCGGACACCACCTTCATGAGCGTGGACTTGCCGGCGCCGTTCTCGCCGACGACCGCGTGCACCTCGCCCGGCCGGACCTGGAGGTCGACGCCGTCGAGCACCCGCACGCCGAGGAACGACTTGCCGATGCCTCGCAGAGCGAGCAGCGGCGACGGCAGCAGGCCAGACATCGTGGGACCCTCTACATTCGCGTCGTCAGCAGGAATGAGTCACCGATAGCTGAATCGTTCGGGTACAGCCGGGCATGAAATGACAACTCCCGCCCGCGAGCTATCGTCGAATAGCCTCGAATTTTCGGCGGACGCAATGGCGACATCGCGGCCCCGAGGGTAAATGCCTCCATGAGCGCCTGGCAATACCAGCGGAGCCAACTGCCCCATGTGGACCGGCGATCGGCCGACAGCGATTGACACGCCAAAATCTGTTATCGAATCGCCCCGCCCACAGTCGCGCACCGAACCATGAAGACTGCCGAACCACGGAGAATGATGCGCGAAATGTGTTATGGAATCAGCCGCACCCCATCCATATTGACTGTTGCGAAACCCCGCTGCATGCTGACCGGCAGACCACGGGAGACCGTCGCATCCGGTGTGACGCCCCGCTTCTCTTCCGTAGGGACTTGACTGCCCGTCACGGCGGACGGGACGACGAGCTGACGGCACACGCACGCCTCCGACGCGCTCAGGCACTGTGGCGCATCTGAGGTGCGGCCGGTGCGTGCCCGTGGTCATGCCATCGTTGCTCCGCCGAAATAGGAGACGGCATGCGTCGCATCACATTAATCTTCGCGGCGATCGCGAGCGTGCTCCTGTCGCTCGTCATCGCCCAACCGGCGTCAGCGGCGCCGGCCTTCCGAGCCCTGGTCTTCACGAAGACGGCCGGCTACCGGCACGATTCGATCCCGGCCGGCCTGGCGATGTTCCGGGAGCAGGCGGCGGCCAACAACTTCGAGTTGGTCCACAGCGAGGACTCGAGCGTTTTCACCCCGGCGATTCTCGCCACCTTCGACGTGCTCATCATGTTCCAGACCTCGGGAATGGTGTGGACCACGGCATCCCAACGTCAGGCGGTGGAGGGCTACCTCGCCAGCGGCAAGGGCATCGTCTCGATCCACAACGCCACGGACATGGGCATCGAGAACGAGTACCCGTGGTGGGACCAGACCGTCAACGGCGGCGCACACATGCCGGAGCACTCCCCCGGTGTGCTGGCCGGCACCGCGGTCGTCGCGGACAAGAAGCACCCGTCGACGGCCGGCCTGCCGGACCGCTGGAACCGCAGCGAGGAGTGGTACAACTTCGACCGCAACCCCCGCGGCGACGTCCACGTCCTGGTCACCGCGGACGAGCGGACGTACAACCCGGGCCCCCGCGCCATGGGGCCGGACCACCCCATCTCCTGGTGCCGCAACACCGGCGGCGGCCGCGTGTGGGCCACCGCCATGGGGCACGCGAGCGCCGCCTACAGCGAGACCCCTTTCCGCAACCACGTCCTCGGGGGCGTCGAGTGGGCGGCCGGCAAGGAGTCCGGCGACTGCGGCGGCACCGTGTGGAGCAACTTCGAGAAGCGCACTCTCGACGACAACACCGCGGACCCGATGGCCCTCGCGGTCGCCCCGGACGGGCGGGTGCTCTACGTCCAGCGGGGCGGGCAGCTGAAGATCTTCAAACCGTCCACCAACAGGACCGTGACAGCCGCCACGCTCAGCGTCTACACCGGCGGCGAGGACGGCCTCACCGGCCTGGCGCTCGACCCCGGCTTCGCCGACAACGGCTACGTGTACCTGTATCACTCCCCGGCCGGAGTCCCGAACGACATCAACCGGGTCTCCCGGTTCACGCTCACCGGCGACACCCTGAACATGTCGAGCCAGGTGACGGTCATCGACATCCCCGCGACCCGTGACCGCACGTTCGCCGAGCCCGGACACACAGGCGGGTACATCGAGTTCGGCCCCGACAAGAACCTCTACATCGGCACCGGGGACGACGTCCCGCCGAACCTCGACCCCAGCTGGCAGGGCTACGCCCCGCTGGACTGGCGGCAGGGCAAGGCCAACCTCGACGCCGCCCGCACCGCCGGCAACACCAACGACCTGCGGGGCAAGCTCCTGCGCATCCGGCCGTCGGCCGACGGCGGTTACACCGTCCCGGCCGGCAACCTCTACCCGCAGGGCACGGCGCAGACCCGGCCGGAGATCTACGCGATGGGCTTCCGCAACCCGTTCCGCTTCTCGATCGACCCGGAGAACGGCTGGGTCTACCTCGCCGACTACGGCCCGGACCGGAACCCGCCCACGACCAACCGCGGCCCCGAAGGGCTCGTCGAGCTCAACGTCATCAAGACACCGGGCAACTACGGCTGGCCGTTCTGCCACGGCGACAACCAGGCCTACGCCCCCTACAACCCGAGCACCGGTGTCGTCGGCGCCAAGTTCAACTGCAACGCGCCGGTCAACAACTCGCCGAACAACACCGGCCTGACCAGCCTCAAGCCGATCGTCGCGCCGAACATGTGGTACGGCTACGGCGTCTCACCGAACTTCCCCGAACTCGGCTCCGGCGGCTCGGGACCGATGGGCGGACCGGTCTACCGCTACGACGCCGCGAACCCGTCCGAGACGAAGTTCCCGCCCTACTACGACGGGGTCCACTTCTTCTACGAGTGGTCGCGCCATACCGTCAAGGAGGTCCACTTCGACTCCGCGACCGCGGTCACCCGGACCAACCCCTTCATGCCCGGCGCCAAGTTCCTCAAGCCGATGGACATGGAGTTCGGGCCCGACGGCTCGCTGTACCTGCTCGAATGGGGCAACAACTTCTCCGGTGGCAACAACGACTCGGGTCTCTACCGCATCGACTACAACCACGGCGGACGGTCACCGATCGCCAAGGCCACCGGCACGCCCACCAACGGGGACGCGCCACTGAACGTGCAGTTCAGCAGCGCGGGGTCCACAGATCCGGATCCCGGCAGCACGCTCACCCACCACTGGACGTTCGGCGACGGCACCACGTCCACGGCGGCCAACCCGTCACACACCTACACCGCCAACGGCAACTACACCGCCCAGCTCAAGGTCACCGACAACACGGGCAGGACGGCCTTCGCCAACGTGCCGATCACCGTGGGCAACACCGCACCGACCGTCACCCTCACCCTTCCGTCCAACGGCGGCGTGCTCGACTTCGGCGACCGCGTCCCGTACAAGGTGTCCGTCTCGGACCCCGGCGGCGCACCCGTCGACTGCGCCAAGGTGTTCGTCAACCCCGCGCTCGGCCACGACGACCACCAGCACGAGACCACGGACCATCCGGGGTGCTCGGGCACCATCGACACGTCGCTGCTGGGCGGGCACCCCGACGGCGCCAACCTGTACTACGTCCTCAACGCCCGCTACACCGACGACGGCGGCCCCGGCGGCGCGAACCCGCTCACCGGCTACGCCCAGGCGATCCTCCAGCCCAAGCACAAGCAGGCCGAGTTCTACTCCGACCAGTCGGGTGTGCAGATCGTCGAGCAGGCCGGTGCGGAGAGCGGCAAGCGGGTCGGCGACATCTCCGACGGCGACTGGATCTCGTTCAAGCCGATGAGCCTGTCGGGCGTCACGAGCGTGCGCTACCGCCTGTCGTCGCCGAGCGGCGGCGGATCGATCGAACTGCGCGCCGACTCCCCGACCGGCACACTCCTGGCCACGACACCGGTGCCCAGCACCGGCGGCTGGAACACCTACCAGTCCACGGCGGCGGTGAACACGGCCGATCTCTCCGGCTCGCACCCGCTCTACCTGGTGTTCAAGGGCACCTCGAACAACTGGTTCGACCTCGACTCGCTCACCTTCGGCGGCAACGGGGTCGGCGAACCGGGCAGCGGCGGCGGTGGTGGCGTCGCCGGTCGGACCTGGACGGTCGCGGCGCAGCACAGCGGCAGGTTCATGGACGTCAACGGCGCCTCGACCGCTGACGGCGCCCAGGTCGTCCAGTGGCCGGCCACCGGCGCCGACAACCAGAAGTGGCAGGCCGTCGACGCCGGTGGCGGCGCCGTCTACCTGAAGGCGGCGCACAGCGACAAGTGCCTCGCCGTCACGGGCGGGTCCACCGCCCAGGGCGCGTTCCTGCAGCAGGCCACCTGCGACAACGGCAATCCGCAGAAGTTCCTCGTCACGCCGTCGACCACGGCGGGCGTGTACACGATGAAGAGCGTCCCCAGTGGACTGTGCGTCGACGTCAACGGCGCCTCGACGGCCGACGGCGCACGGCTCCTGCAGTGGAGCTGCCACAGCGGCACCAACCAGCAGTGGCGGTTCACCGCCGTATAGCCCGTCCGGTGGATACCCGGCGCGGTTGCGCGCCGGGTATCCCTTCCCCCGACCAGGTGAGGAACCGCCATGGTGTTTCGTAGACCTCGGCCCCGCTGGTACGGCCGCCTGTCCGCGCTGGGCACCGCCCTGGTGCTGGTCGCCGTCGGCGCCACGGCGGTGGCGGCACCGATCGAGCCCGGGCAGAGCGCCCCCCTCGTGGGTGCGCAGTCGGGCCGCTGTCTGACCGTCCCCGGCACCGGCACCACCAACGGCACCCAGACCCAACTCCAGGACTGCACCGGCACGGCCGGCCAGACCTGGACCTACACCGCCGGCAAGCAACTGACCGTCCACGGCAACAAGTGCCTCGACGCCGGCGGAAGCGGCACCACCAACGGCACCCAGGTCATCATCTGGGACTGCAACGGCCAGAACAACCAACAGTGGAACGTCAACCCCAACGGCACCATCACCGGCGTCCAGTCCGGACTCTGCCTCGACGCCAACGCCGCCGGCACCGCCAACGGCACCCGCACCATCCTCTGGTCCTGTCACGGCGGCACCAACCAACAGTGGAGCTCGCCGACCCCGCCGCCTGACCCGCCGGTGCCGGGCGACGGGGGCACGTGCGACATCTACGCCTCGGGCGGTACCCCCTGCATCGCCGCCCACAGCACCGTACGAGCCCTCTACGGCACCTACAACGGCAACCTCTACCAGGTCCGGCGCTCGTCCGACAGCACGACCCGGAACATCGGCGTCCGGAGCGCGGGGGGCGCCGCGGACGCGGCGGCGCAGGACTCGTTCTGCGCCGGGACCGCCTGTGTCATCACCGTCGTCTACGACCAGTCCGGCCGCGGGAACGACCTGTGGTACCAGGGATCGAGTGTGGTTCCCGGCTCTCCCCAGAGCCGCCCGGCGACCGCGACGTCGGAGTCGCTGACGGTCGGTGGCAGCAAGGCCTACTCGCTCTACATCAACCCCGGCAACAGCTACTGGCGGGACGGCCACCTGACCGGCGTGCCGACCGGCAGCGCTCCCGAAGGCATGTACATGGTGACCAGCGGCACCCATGTCAACGGCGGCTGCTGCTTCGACTACGGCAACAGCGAGACGACCCGGGCGGCCGACGCGGCCGGGGCGATGGACGCGATCAACTTCAGCACCCAGTGCTGGTTCGGCGGGTGCGCCGGCAGAGGTCCCTGGGTCCAGGCCGACCTCGAATGGGGGCTCTACTCCGGCGGGAGTCAGAGCTGGAACACGAACCAGCGGGCCTTCACCGGCAAGTTCGTGACGGCGATGCTGAAGAACAACGGGACGAGCCGTTTCGCGCTCAGGGGTGCCGACGCCCAGACCGGGAGCCTGACCACGCTGTGGGACGGCGCGCTGCCGCCCGGCTACAGCCCCATGAAGAAGCAGGGCGCCATCATCCTCGGCAGTGGTGGTGACTGCTGCAAGCCCGGCGGCGGCGCGAACCTCAGCGCCGGCACCTTCTACGAGGGCGCGATGGTGTCCGGCTACCCGTCCGACGCGACCGACAACGCGGTACAGGCGAACATCGTCGCCGCCGGATACCGCTGAGTTGCTCATCCATGAAGGGAGAAACGTGATGCGACAAGGCAACAATCATCACCGATGGCGCGCACCGATCGCCGTGGCCATCGCCCTGTTACTCGCCGCGGCCGGCATCAGCGGCATCGGACTGACGTCCGCCGCCGCGGCCGAGGCCCCCTCCGCCGCCCCGAGCGCCGGATGCGGCAAGCCGCCCACGCTGTCGAGTGGTCCGCGCTCGATCCAGAGCAGCGGCAGGACGCGGAACTACATCCTGCGGGTGCCCGCCACCTACGACAACAACCGCCCGTACCGAGTGGTCTTCGGCTTCCACTGGAACGGCGGCACCGCCAATGACGTCGACTCGGGCGGAACCAGCGGATACCCCTGGTCGTACTACGGCCTGCGGGCGATCTCGAACGACAGCGCGATCTTCGTCGCGCCCCAGGGCCTCGGGAACGGCTGGGCCAACTCCAACGGCGAGGACCTGACCTTCGTCGACGACATGATCAGGCAGATCGACGCGGGCCTGTGTGTCGACACGAACCAGCGCTTCGCCGGGGGTTTCAGCTACGGCGGCGGCATGAGCTTCGCCCTCGCGTGCGCCCGGCCGACCGTGTTCCGCGCGGTCGCCGTGTACGCGGGCGGCCAGTTGAGCGGATGCAACGGCGGTACCCAGCCGGTCGCGTACATCGGACTGCACGGTTTGCGGGACCCGGTGCTCCCGATCGCCACGGGACGTTCGCTGCGTGACAGGTTCGTCCGGAACAACGGCTGCACTGCCCAGAACCCGCCGGAGCCGGCCCGGGGCAGCCTCACGCATGTCGTCACGACCTACTCGGGGTGCCGCGCCGGCTACCCCGTGGCATGGGCCGCGTTCGACGCGGGCCATACTCCGGGTCCCGTCGACGGATCGCCCGGCGACTACGAACCGGGTGAGCGGTCGTGGACCCGGGCGGTGGTGTGGAACTTCTTCACGCAGCTCGACGGCGCGGATCCCACCCCGCCGAACCCGGCCACGTTCCGGCTGCGCAACGAGGGTTCGGGCCGGTGCCTGGACGTCAACGGCGCGAGCGGGACCAACGGCACACCGATGATCATCTGGGACTGCCACGGCAACGCCAACCAGCAGTTCACGCAGAACGGTCAGGCGCTGCAGGTGCTGGGCAAGTGCCTGAACGTTCCCACCGACGCCGCCGCCGGCACGCGGGTCCAGATCCAGGACTGCAACGGTGGCGCCAACCAGCAGTGGGCCCTCAACAGCAACGGCACGATCCGCAACGCGCAGAGCGGGTTGTGCCTGGACGTCAACGGAGCGAGCACCGCCAACGGCTCCGCGGTCGTCGTGTGGAGCTGCCACGACGGCGCCAACCAGCGCTGGGCGCGCGCCTAGCAGCACGAGAGGGCCACCTCCCCCCGGGGAGGTGGCCCTTTCGGCGTGCCGCGTCAGCTCAGGGCAGGGTCCATTTCTGGTTGGCGCCGCCGTGGCAGGACCACAGGTTCACGAGGGTGCCGTCCGAGGAGTTGGCGCCCGACACGTCCAGGCACTTGCCCGACCGCGGGTTCCGCAGCGATCCGTCCGTGGACGCCTGCCAGTTCTGGTTGGCGCCGCCGTTGCAGGACCACAGGACGACTCTCGCCCCGTCCGCCGTACTGCCACCGCTGACGTCCAGACACTTGCCCAACGCCTTGACCGTCGAGCCCGGCGCCACCGTCCACTGCTGCCTCGCCGCACCCGTACACGACGAGATCTGCACCGCCGCCCCGTCCGCCGAACTACCGTCACGGATATCCAGGCACTTGCCCGCGCCCCCCACGATCGGACCCGCGCCCGGGGTGGGTGGCGGGCTGCCGCCCAGGTCCTTGATCCGGACGTTGCGGAACGACACGTCGTCCCCCGTGCCGTGGTTCTGGATGCCGACGTGGCCGGCGAGCGAGCGGGCGGGGTTCGTGTCGGTGAAGTCGTTGATCTTCACGCCGTTGAGCCAGACCTGGAGCCGCTCGCCCTCCACCAGCACCTCGAAGGTGTTCCACTCGCCCGGTGGGTCGAGCGCCGCATCCCGGGCAGCCGTGTCCGGGGCCTTGACGGCGTAGATGGAGCCGGTCGTGCGGTCGGGTGCGTCGGTGGCGTCGATCTGGACCTCGTAGCCGTTGTCCAGTGCCGACTGCGGGTCGTTCGTCGGTGGGAAGCCCACGACCACGCCGGAGTTGTCGTCGCCGGACATCTTCCAGTCGAGCTTGAGGGAGTAGTTGGTGAACTGCTTGGCGCTGTACCAGAGCATGCCCATGCCGCCGTGCGAGGCGAGGGTGGCGTCCGTGTTGGTGAAGCCGCCCGGGCCGGCCTGCGACCAGCCGGTGGTGGAGCCGTTGTAGAGGGTCGTATAGCCGGTTTCGGGGCGGCAGTCGGCCTTGGTCCTGCCTGCCGCGTACCGGAAGCCGCCGAGCAGGTGCGCCCGGAACGCCGGCTCCGCGTACGCCGCCTGACTGTGCCCGCCGCCGGTGTAGAAGGCCCGGCCGCCCGAGTGGGTCTTGCACCAGCTGTGCGGGTGGTCGGCACCCATCGAGCCGCCCGAGTACGACGACTCGTCCAGCGTGGTGAGCACGCGCGCGGTGGTGCGGGGGTTGGTCCGGAAGTTGTACCACTCGTCGGTGCGGGTCCAGGTCTGCGGCAGGTGGGCGGTCGCGGCGTGCGCCCGTCCCTCCACCTTGACGTCGGCCCGCTGGACAGCGGGGTGCGAGGCGAAGTAGGCGCCGACCAGGTCGCCGTAGAACGGCCAGTTGTACTCGGTGTCCGCGGCCGAGTGGACGCCGACGAAGCCGCCGCCCGAGCCGATGTACGACTGGAACGCCGACTGCTGGGTGTCGTTCAGGACATCGCCGGTGGTGTTGAGGAAGACCACCGCCTCGTAGCGGCTCAGGTTGCCGGTGGTGAACTGGCCGCCGTCCTCCGTGGCCGTCACCGTGAAGTTGTTCGCCGTGCCGAGCTCGCGGATGGCCTGGATCCCCGCCGGGATCGAGTCGTGCCGGAAACCGGCCGTCCTGGAGAACACGAGGACGTCGTAGGCCGTGTCCGCGGCATGGACGGGGTGGGGCTGGCCGAGAAGGACCAGGGTGGCGAGTGCCGTGGCGGCCCCGCCGAGCAGGGTCCGGGGTCGTCTGCGCATGTGCGTCACTCCCTTCTTGGTGACCGACATCAGGGCAGGGTCCATTTCTGGTTGGTGCCGCCGTGGCAGGTCCACAGGTTCACGAGGGTGCCGTCCGAGGAGTTGGCGCCCGACACGTCCAGGCACTTGCCCGACCGCGGGTTCCGCAGCGATCCGTCCGTGGAAGCCTGCCAGTTCTGGTTGGCGCCGCCGTTGCAGGACCACAGGACGACTCTCGCCCCGTCCGCCGTACTGCCACCGCTGACGTCCAGACACTTGCCCAACGCCTTGACCGTCGAGCCCGGCGCCACCGTCCACTGCTGCCTCGCCGCACCCGTACACGACGAGATCTGCACCGCCGCCCCGTCCGCCGAACTACCGTCACGGACATCCAGGCACTTGCCCGCGCCCCCCACGATCGGCCCCGCGGACGGACCTCCCCCGGTGTCGAAGGTGAACGCGTCGACGTCGAAGAGGTATCCGGAGCCGCCGGCGAAGGTCAGGTAGAGCGTGGTGGTGCCGGCCGGTGCCCCGGAGATCGAGCCGTTGACCGTGGTGAAGTTCGTCCACGAGCCGGTGACCGGGACGGTGGCGGAGCCGAGGACGGTGCCGGTCGGCGAGCCGGCCCGGACCTGCAGCGTGCCACCCGCGCCGGCTGACGACACCCGGGCACTGAACGACGTGGCGTTGCTCAGCCTGTACGGCTCGAACGCGATCCAGTCGCCGTTCTCGATGTCACCGACGGACTTGCCGCCCTCGGCTGTCGACTTGTCCAGGATGCTGATGCCGGACGACGTCTTGTGGTGCTCGGCCTGCCGGTGCTTCGGCTGCAGGATGTGCTGGGTGTGCGTGGTGAGCCCGGCGTTGTCGGTGTATTCGGCGTCGAAGACCCCGAAGATGTTCGCCGCGTCGTCGTGCTCACCGTCGACCGGGATGGTGATCGTGCCCGAGCAACCGGTCTTCGAGGTGACCGGGTGGCCGTGGCTGTCGTGACCGACGATGTACGTCATCTTCACCTTGGCGCAGTCGACGGTGCCGTCCTCCGGATCCGTCACGGTGATGGCGAACGGCACGGTGTCGCCGAAGGCGAAGATCTCCCCCGCGGCGGGTCTGTCGACGGTCACGGTCGGCGCGGTGTTGCCGACGGTGATCCGCACGTCGGCGGTGCCGGTGGCGCCCTGCGGATCACGCACGGTCAGCGTGGCGGTGTAGTTCCCGTTCGTGTCGTACGTCTTCGTCGGGTTGGCGGCGGTGGAACCGGTGCCGTCACCGAAGCTCCACGCATAGGTCAGTGCCCCACCGTCGGGATCGGACGAGCCGGCCGAGGAGAAGGTCACGGTCAGCGGCGCCGCGCCGGACGTCCGGTTCGCGCCGGCCACCGCCGTGGGCGCCCTGTTGCCTCCGCCGACGTGGTCGAAGCGGTACAGGGCGGAGTACTGGTCGCCCTGGTACAGCCCGGCACCGTAGTCCAGCACGTAGTAGGAGCCGTCCGGGCCGAACGCCGAGTCGATCACCTGCTTGCCGGTCCAGGGGAAGCTGTCGATGGTGCCCGGGGAGCCGTCCGCGTTGAGGTGGATCGGCTTGATCCAGCCGCGGCCGAACTCCGTGGCGAAGAACTGCCCGTCGAACGACTGGGGGAACTTCGTGGGCGAGTTGAGGTCGGGGTCGTACCGGTACACCGGGCCCGCCATCGGCGACTCCGAGCCGCCGCCGAACGCCGGAGGGCTGCCGGCGTCGCCGCCGTAGCGGATCCAGGCGGCCTTGGCGGGCGGCAGCGTGCTCAGGCCGGTGTTGCGGAACGAGTTGTTCGTCGCCCCGCCCGAGCAGTTGTACTTCGCGCCCGCCGTGTTGGTGGCGAAGTCCCACTCGGCAAACGTCTCGGCGTTCGTGTTCGTGCCGTTGCAGTACGGCCAGCCGTAGAAGCCCGGGCCCGTGACGCGGTTGAACTCGACCTGGCCCTGGGGCCCGCGCGCCGAGGTGGCCCCGGCGTCGGGACCGTAGTCGCCGACGTAGACGATGCCGGTGGCCTTGTCCACGCTCATCCGGAACGGGTTGCGCAGGCCCATCGCGTAGATCTCCGGCCGGGTCCTGGCCGTGCCGGGCGCGAACATGTTGCCTTCCGGGATCGAGTACGACCCGTCGTCCTTCACCTTGATCCGTAGGATCTTGCCGCGCAGGTCGTTGGTGTTGGCGGCGGTGCGCTGCGCGTCGAACGCCGGGTTGCGGTTGGTCCGTTCGTCGAGGGGGGCATACCCGGCGGACTCGAACGGGTTGGTGTCGTCGCCGGTGGACAGGTACAGGTTGCCTGCCGCGTCGAAGTCGATGTCTCCGCCGGCGTGGCAGCAGATGCCGCGGTCGGCCGGCACGTCGAGGACGTCCACTTTGCTGGACTGGTTGATCGTGAAGTCGCCGTTGAGCGTGAACCGGGAGAGCCTGTTGACACCCTGCCACGTCGACCAGTTGCCGCCGGTGGTCGGTGCGTCGCCTCCCGGAGTGGACAGCGGCGGGGCGTAGTAGAGGTAGATGTGCCGGTTGGTGGCGAAACGCGGGTCGATACCGATGCCCTGCAGGCCGTCCTCGTCGTGCGCGTAGACGGGGATGGTGCCGATGACCGTGGTGGTGCCGTTGGCATCGGTGCGGCGCACGGTCCCGTTGCGAGCGGTATGCAGCACCGACCGGTCGGCGAGCACCGCCAGCGACATCGGCTCACCGACTTCCGGCACCCCTCGGGCCAGTTGGACCTGCTGGAAGTCGGCGGCGTTGATCGGGTGCGCCGAGGCCGGCGTCGCGCCGGACAGGTTCGCGACGAGAGCGGCCGCGACCAGGAGCAGAGTCGAACCGATGGCCGGCCAACGTGCGACTGCAGCCCTGTTTATTTTCATGAACATGACAGTGCCGTCCCCTTCCTGAACAGATGACTGCCAGGCTTGGGGCGCGCGCTGCCGCGCCGATGCCGTAGCGGAAATCGCCTCTTCGGCCCGCAGGTGTGCTTCAGCGGGCCACTACGCCGAGCGAGGGCAACCGCTCGGAAACAGCAGGAGTCGATGGCTACCGCGCTGTCGGGTCACATCGACGACTGTGATGGTCCGTCAGCAAGGCTAGGAGACTTCAGCCCGACGTGTCCACACTTCCCTCCGGACCGGCCAGACTTAGGGCTAGTTGTGGAGAATGTCACGAAGGGCCCGAGCCCTGTCGGGACTCGGTGCCATCTCCGAGCCGGACTGGCGGGACGCAGACGGTGGCGCGATCTCCGTCGCCCGCCCCGACGACCGGGCCGAGCCCCGGCCACACCTTCGCCGACCACGAACACACCCGGCGCACCGCCGTCGAGCGGGGCGACCACGTCGCACCCTGCGCCCTCGGCGCACTCGGCGCGAGCCACCACCTGTGCCCGGCCGGCTGCTGCCCGGCCCGCGCCCCCCGACCCGCCGCCGCGGTTCCGGGGCTCGCGAGCGCGGTACCACCAGCAGACCAAGAACCTTCTGGTGTCGTATTCGCCGAAGAAGCTGGGCTTCTTCTAGAGGCACGAAAAAAGGCGCCTGACCTGGGCTTTTGCCCGCCAGGCGCCTTCCTCTCGGCCCGCCAAGAGCAGGGACCGACTTACGTCATAACTCCCAGTTCCTCCCACCGCTGTCCCGCTCCTGACCAGTACTTCCGGACCAGTCACGGACCAAACCCCGACTCACCCCTCAGACTCCGGGCCCTGGCTGACGCGGTCCCACTCCTGCATGGACTGCTCGATGAGGCGGTTGGCCTGCTCTCGGACGCCGTCCAGGAACTTGGCGTAGTGACGGAAGAGGACCTCGATGCTCTGGCCCGCGCGACGAGCGCACTCGGCGGGGTCCACACCGGAGTACAGCCAGAACGAGATCCCGGCGTGCCGGAGATCGTAGGGCCGCTTGGCCAGCTTGGAGGCGAGTTCTGTACGGGTCAGAACGTACTTCCGTGCCCGCGCCCACGTTGTGCCGTATGCAGCTGCGTCCACGTAGTTGCCAGCCTGGTTCCGGAACAGTCGGCCGTCCGGCGCCACGCCGAAGCGTTCGATGTGTGAACGGAGCATGCGTACGAACTGCGGCGGGACAGGCACAGGCCTGGTTGCGGTAGCCGCGCGGCGCTTGAGGGAGTGCACCTCGTGCACCGAGCCACTGTCCGTCCACTCCTTGCCTGAGGTGACGACGCCACCCGAAAGGTTGAGCATCCCCCATCCGGAGTCGGGCAGATGGCACTGTTCGAGCCGGAGATGAATGACCTCTGCAGGCCGCATTGCCGCGTAGTACATGCAGCCGAAGAACGCCTCCAGGTGAGGGCCGCGACCACGCTGCCGGGCAACCGCCGTGAGTAGCCGGGCGACCTGGGCGGGATTGGGAACGGCAGCCGGGTCCACCTCCTCGTTGACCACAGGAGCCTTCCACCTGAGCCCGTTGAGGGGGTTCTCCGTGAAGTAACCTTTCTCCACAGCAACATTGAGGACTTCGTTGAACGCAGCCCGCTTGCGCCGTGCCGTCTTGGCAGCAGCCTCCTTACCGTCCAGCTTGAGGCACAAGGCGTCCAGTGCCCGCCGCAGCACATCGGCTTCCGCGAGAGCGCTGACGGGCAGGGAGTTCCGCTTCATCCAGTCCAGCGCCTGCCGCCATTCCTCGGCTGGCTCTTTCTCCCATGCCTTCTTGTTGAATGCCCAGGAGTACAAGGCTCGCCGCAGGACCCGCGGCTCTGGATAGGTCACGCCAGGGCGCACAAGGGCAGGCGTGATGGTGGCGAATGCGTCGGCCAGTGTGCGGCGGGTGTTTCCCGGCGTGCGGTCCCAACGCTGGTCGAGGTATTCGTGCGCAAGGTCGTACCATGTCGTCCGCTGCTTGATAGCTCGCAGTTCGGACGCTGGCAGCCCTGTGTGCTGATCGAAGGGCTCACCTTCACGCGCTGCCGTCATCAGCTTTGCGCGTCTGCTCTCGGCGAGCCCGACGGTCATGAATGACTCTGACTTTTCGCGCCCATTGACCGTCCACCTGACCATAAACGGCTTGCGCCGATCGAGGCGCTCCCGTATGTCCCAGAAGCGGACATTGTAACTCATCGCCAAGTGTCAGAATCTCTTTCGCACTTGTCCCACCAGGCATCCAGGTCAGGACGACGACACCTGAGTTCACCATTGGGCAACTTGATCATTCGGGGTGCTTCCCCGCGAGCGCGCATTCGATAGAACGCCGACGGACTCATACGGATCTCCGCGAGAACCTCGGCGAGCTTCAGCACCGGAGGGCGAGCCATGCAATATCACCTTCGTGTCGAGAAAGGCTTCATGCCGGAAATCCAGGCGCGCATCAATACGCAGAAGAGCTCCCCATTTCTGCACGGCTGCCGCCCCGGAGTGAACGACGAGACGCAGCCAGGCATCACGCATCGATGCAGCGGATGATTTCCTCACTGCGCACAAGCGAGCGGTCCGGAAGGAGACCTTGCGTAGCGAGCAGCAGTGGCCGTGGGCATGAAAGTGTGTGGTCATTGATGTACCAGCAGCTGGCAACAGCCACCCAACATCTCCTCTCGAATGCGTACGGCTCTGCCAACTGGGTCCGCCACGGCTCCACCGCCAAGCACAGCCGAATGCGAACACCATCAATGCTCTGGAAGATCCCCGGTTTCGGTAACCGGGGATCTGCTGCTATACATCGCCCTGCACTACGACGGCCTGCTCGTCGCGCCTGTTTCCGCCTAGGTCACGAGGCCAGGCGGTACGAGCGGAGGGCCGGGGGGCACAATCCGTGACGAGCACGGGCAGCCTGTAGCCGGTGAGCCGGTCGAGGTTTCGCGCCCCTACACCCTCAAGTGCCAACAACCCAGGCACCGTGGCGCGTTGCTGCGCTGCGGTGCGCATCGAGGTACGTAAAGACCTCTCGGCCACGGCGATAGCCGCGTTACAGCAGATCCTCGCCAATCAATTCTGGCGCGCAGATCTCCTGGGGAGTCCAGGCGTTCGCGGCGCGAGCGGGACAGGGCGCGTGATGGGGGCGAGTCGGAAGGCGGGACTCGACAGGTGGACCTCCTCGGAGCGGGACGCGGTAGTGGGGCCCGGCAGCGCGGGACGCGTACTGACATAGCGGCCAACCCTCTGTAGGCGGGCCTTCAATGCCGCGCCCCGCGGCTGACCTGGTGTTTTCCGGGTCGCTGTACGTTGACATGATCCCGGACGGGGTTCCAGTCCCGTGGGCCACTTTCTCGTCTGCCGTGGGCGAATCCGGCAGCGCGACTGAGGCAACCTCGCAGGGCATTGGCAGTAGTTTGTGAGAAGGACGCCGGCTCCCCCCGCTGCGCGGCAGTCATGGTCGGATCGGCATCTTCCGGAAAAGAGCTGCGGGATGGGTGCCTTTACGGCACATCACTGGGCCTGAGCGGGCTCAAGGAGCTCAAAATCTCGACCGTTAGCGATCAGGCTGCAGGAAGACGGAGCGTGCCCCGAATCCCTGCCCAATTCTTCTACTGCGTGGTGTAGGAGGTGGCGCTCTAGTCGTCCCCGGAGAAGCCGTCGAGGTTAGTGTGGAAGAGCTGGACGGCGAAGCACGACAGTGGCTCGGGCCACCTGCCCATCAGCAGCCCAAAACCGCTTCCCGGGCGGCACGCGACCAGATGGCCTGTTGCCGGGCGGTGAAACCCATGCGGTTCCAGTGAAAGAGGACGTGCCGGGACACGACGCTTCGGAGGCCGAGCCCAAGCCGCCCGTCTCGCGCAATGTCCGCCAGGGCACGCCCTCCGTGCTCCATGCCGGTCACCCAACTCTGTAACGACGCGAGCGGGCCGTCATTGATTGCAGGGCCGGCGTCGAGCAGGAGTAGCTGCCGCATCGTGTCCGCCATGGCGCTGACCCTGTCGGCGGGAACGTCTTCGGGCAACGGCCGTTTGGCCTCGATCTGCCCCCACACGTCGCCCTGCTCACCCCATTCCAGCCCGGCGGCTCGCAGGAACAGGGTGGTGACGAGCAGAGAGGTGGCCTTCGCGTCGAGGACTCCGTCGGTTTCGCCGGCGGCGTGCTGGTGGTAGTCGAGTACGCCCATGCTGTCGGTGTGGAACACACGGTGAGTGATCATCATGCCGTCTGGGCCGCCGAAGGCGACGCTTTCCGGCTCGTACAGGTACGGACACCAGTTCTTCACCACGCTCCAGGACACCGCGCTGTCGAGGGCTTCGGTTACGTGCGCGATGACCTCCTCGGCCGGTGTGCCCGGGCTGGGGTGAACGCGCAGGCGCCAGCAGGGGTACTTACGCAGGAACCACCACGCTCCGACGGGTGCACCGCGCAGGGAGGGCAGGAGGTAGGCGCGGAAGGTTTGTTCGGCGGTGGGGTAGTCGGCGAACTCGATGTTCACCTGGTGCCAGCCCTCGGGGCTGGCGTCGAGCGCAGTCCGGCCAGCAGCGCGGTACCGCTCGACCGCGTCAGCGAGCCGAGCGGGGCTCGTCCCCGCTCGGCTCGCTGCGTCCGCGATCGGCATTCCGCCGAGAACGGACCAGATGGCGTCCTCTGCCGGGCTGATGTCGTGCTCGTGCACTGTGCCGTCCCTTCAGCTCAAGAGCAGGCAGGCATCCCAGTCGGTGACTGGGCCGGCTTCTTGTTCAGCGCTCTGGAACGCCAGGACTGCCCCGGCCTCCCCTTCGAGGAATCCGGCCCCCTCAGGCAGGTCGGCGGCGAGAAAGCGCTGCCTGAGCAGGGGAAGGCGGACGGTGAACGCGTGCGGGGTCTCTGCGTCCTCCGCGAACCGCTGCACCGTGCGCAGGACGCCGCCAACGCCGTGGCACAGGCCGCGATTGGAGAGCTTGTCGAGCTGGTGCGCGTCGTCCAGGCAGTACAGCAGGGCGCGCTCGGCCATCCGTTTGCGGTCCTCGTCGCCGAGGGCTACGGCGGCAAGCTGCTGTGCGCGGGCAAGGCCCGGCGTGCCGTAGCACCAGGACGGGGTGGCGGGGAGGACGGGCGAAGGGCCGACTTCGCTGATCCACCGAGGCCAGCGGGTTCCGCGATGGTCGCTCTGTCGGATCCCGTCGAGCCAGCGGCAGATCCCGGCCATGGCGGTGTCGTGGCCGTCCACGGTGATGCCGCGCCGTTTCGCCAGGGCGAGCAGAGCGAGGGGACCGCTGATGCCGTGCGCGAGCCCCGCGTTGGCGTGGCCGCCCTGTGTGATGGTCTTGCTGGCAGGCGAGTGGGCGACCCACCAGCCGGGCAGCTGTTCCCCGTTGGCCCCGGCGATCGGTTGGGTGAGCCGGACCAGGTACTCCAACACGCCGCGCAGTTCGGGGCCCTCCGGCTGTCGGCGCAGGAGGAGGGAACCGAGGCCGGCCAGCCCACGGAACAGGTCGTACTCAGCGAAGGCGGTGTAGCCACCCTGGTCGATGCGCGCGTGGGCGGCGTCCAGGCGACGCCGGGTGTGCGCGGCCACGATGCGGTCAAGGGTGTGCAGGGCTCCGGCATACCGGTCGCTGTCTGCGGCCGCGAGGTGAAGGACGTACGTCATGGCGGGGGCTCCGAGGAACAGGCCGGCCGTGTCTCCGTCGATCAGCGGGCGGATGCCGGCGAGTTGCTGGTGGACGTCGCGCCATGGGGTGAGGCCGCGGTGAGCGCGTTCGATGTGGAGCAGGGCGGAGCCGAGGGGACCGCGAGCAAGAGACTGCCGTGTGGCGATGGTGGTGTCGGTGATGGGCGGGGCGGTGGTCACCGCTTGGCTCCTTCGGTGCGGATGGTCCAGGACAGGGCGGCAGCGCGGGCGAGGCGTCGGCAGGTTGCTTCGGCGTCGGGGGCGATCCCGGTAGCGCGGTTGTGGTGCATATGCAGCAGGGACCCAAGGACTGACGCCGGATCGATGCCGGTTGCTTCGAGCACCGTTCGGTAGGCGAGCAGGGCGGCTTGGCGTGTGGCCCACGCCTGCGCAACGGCGTCTCCGGCTTGGATTTCTTGGATCGGGCAGTGGTGCTCAGCGCTGGTGAGGCGTACGACGAGGGCTTGTACGTCTCGGGGCAGGGCGGTGGCGCCGTCGCTCTGGGGGAAGTTCGCCGTTAGCCATGCCCGGCCGGCCTCCGGTGTTCCGAGGAAGGCGGTGGCGATGTCGACGAAGCTGGCGGCGGTGACTGCCTGCCGGTGGCTGTCAGGGAGAGGCAAGGCGATCTGTGTCAGGGCGGCATCGGAGTCGGCTGCGAAGAACCTTTCAGCGGCCTCCAGGGCGGCCCCGGTGCCGTAGCGCCCGGTTTCCGGCTCGTCGGTGTCCCACCGCACCCGCTGAAGCAGCCCCTCGGCCCGCAGCTCAGCCGCCCAGGTGGCAACGCGCTGGGCAGTGTTCCCGAACGCGTCCGGGGACGGAAGCCGCAACCGCAGGCGCACGTGGCTGTCGGGGTCCGCGTAGCGGATGAACCACCACTCCAGCGGTTCGACTTCCCCCAGCAGGAGTGGCACGTGCGCGGTGAGCAGTTCGGGTACCCGTGCCGCGTTGCCGTACAGCTTCAGGTACGTCCACGGGGAGGCGCCCGGCAGTCGGCCGGAGTCCCGGCCCACGACGGCCGCTGTCCGGCGGACCGCGGCCGGGGCGGGCCGCTGATCGGAGATGAAGGGCACGGTGACCTCATGGGCGCGGCCCAGCCAGCCGAACGCGTCCTCCGGCGGTGCCTCGCGCAGCATCACGGTTGGGTGGCGGTCCAGTTCGGCTCGCAGGAGTTGGTGGTGGGCCGGGAGGTCGAGGTCCAGGCGCAGCCGCTGGTCGTCGTTGCCGACGTACACCGTGCGGGGCACTCTGCGGCGGGCGCGCCAGTCAGACAAGGCGGATGCCCAGTTGCCGCCGTCGACGAGGTCGGCCGTGCGGAGCCGCCAGGAGGCAGGGGACAGGATGGTACGGCCGACGCGTACCTCGGGCAGGAACGGAAGCCGGGCCGCCGCGCCCCACGCGAACGGGATCAGGGTGGCCGTGTGCGAGCGGTGCAGCTCGGAGACGAAGCGAACCAGAGGATGGGTGGCGTTGGTCAACTCCACGGCGTTCATGACCATCGGCTCGATCACCTGGCCTGTGGACAGCGACACCAGGTAGAGGCGCCGTGCGTCAGCGACAACACCGAGGTGGTCCACGTCGAGCGTGGCGTCCGGGTTGTACTCGCCCACGGAGAGCACGTTCGGCATGAGGGCGGGGGCGCGGCCGACGTTGCGGGTACGCACGCGCAGCGGAGGACTGGACACCTGTCCCAGGTCGGCACCGGCGGTGAGCGTCGGCAGTGTGGAGTACGCGGCGGCCATGCGGTCGAAGTCGGCTGCCTCCAGCATCGTCAGGAAGCGTCCCGTGGTGATACCGACGCTCAGGGACAGTCCTTTGATGACCAGTGCGAACCCGCCGTCTTCCACATCGTTCAGGGAGCGCGCGAGCACCGTGAAGGACAGTGCGACGTGCGCGGGCACCTGGGTGGGCCGGCCGAGGGCCAGGGCCTCGATGTCTGCTTCCGTGAGGTCGACCGTGCGCTGATCGTTCAGGGCGGCGTCCTGGGCGAGGGTGAGGAGGTGCTCGTCTCGAAGGGTCGTGGCCAGCACCGGCCGTTTGAGGACCGTGCCGCGGTAGCCGGCGGGAAAACCGAGGCCGGTGTCCGGGTCGGTGAGGTCGCGCAGGGGCACGATGGTGCCCATGCTGTAGCGCTCCAGAAAGCGCGTGCGGTAGTCCTGCCAGGCCGCTGAGCCGTTCGGGAACGGCGTCAGCCGGGTGATGACCTGTAGGGCATGCTCCGCCTCGCGGGTCACGGTGTCGGGTAGAACGATGTCGCAGTCCGGGCGGAGATTGACCACCAGGCTGCGGTCGGTGATGCCGGTGAGGGCGTTCATCTTCGCCGTGGCCTTGGCGCGGAGCGTGCGCTGGGCTCGCTGTGGGGCCTCGTCGTGGCGGGTGAGGAGCGTGCGGGCCTGACGCAGTTCATCGGCTTTGGCGGGCGCGACGCTGGTGGTGTCGAGTTGCTCGACTAAGTGCCCGAGTGCGTCACCGCACGTCATGGGTGCGTGGAGGCTGGTCAGGAGCACGCGGTGCTCGACGAGGCTGTGCAGCATGGCGTGGATCTGCTCGTCCGGGGTGTCGGGGTAGTCGCTGCGGAGCTTGGCGGCGAGAGTGCTGACGGTGATCGGTGTGCGGGCCAGGGCTAGGACGGTCTCCACGGCGGGGGTGCGACGCAGCGTGGTTTCGGTGGGGCCTTCGGCGCCCGGCTGGAAGAGGAGGGCAATTCGCGAACCGCGGACGATGCATCTGGAATTGGCGACGACGGGTACGTTCCGCAGCACGTCCGGGTCACGTTCCAGTGTGGTGATGACGTCGTTCAGCCACTCAGCGTCGGCGTGGACGAAGGCACGGTGCTCGGTGCCCCAGTCCACGTGACTGGCAGCGCCGATGCGGATGGGGGCCGGCCCGGCGAACAGCCCGAACGGGGTGGCCCGGTACTGCATGCGCAGCACGTAGCGGGCCAGGGAGATGGCGGTGCGCCGTACGGCCCGCGAGCGCTGGCACTGGCCGGCCGCCACTTCCCGGATGGAGTCGGCGAGGCGGGGGGCAGCGAATTCGATCGCGGCGGCCCTGATGTCGTCGGCCCACACCTGGGTGATCCATTCCCGCCACAGATCAGTGTCTGCTGACTCCTCGCCGACCAGTGTTGGCCATGGAGGCAGCGGCGCTGCCATGGGAAACACCGACGCCCTGATCATGCCCGCGTCAACAGTGTGATACATGGCTGTACCCCCTTGGGTCTCGCGGTGGGGGCCAGGCCGGTAAGGAACGGCCCGGCCCCCGACTTCTGTTGTTACTCGCAGGTGCTGTTGGAGCAGGCGGACTGACAGGTCTGGCCGCAGCCGTCGCCGGTGTCGTTCAGCAGCGCGCCGATGACCGGCGCGGACGCGACGGTCTCGATGCTGAGGTCGAAGTCCGACCCTCCGTGCATTGCGAAGTCCGTGCCGGACTTCAGGGTCGTGCCGGTGCTCCTCGGTGCCATCTCGTTCTCCTCTACAGAGGTGGGTGGATGTGCTCTTACCGGCCTGGTCGCGACGCCGGCGGCGTTACGACCAGGAGATCGTGACCCGGGTGTGCCGGCGGTCGATGACCCGGCCGACGGGGAGTTGCTCGTCCGGCGTCCCGGCGGGGTGAACCTCGATGTGCGCACGCTGTCGGCGGTGTTCGCCGTTCCAGACCTGGAACTCCTCGACCAGACGCTCGGCGACCTCCTTGCCCTGCGGCCCATGGCCGGCGGCGCCCAGCTCGAAACGGTCGGGGTCCTCGGTGGCGCGCACCGTCCGGTAGGCGAAGCTGTCGCCGTCCACCAGGGTCGGCACACCGAGCGGCGTCCTGGCGGCGACGAGGCCGCGTTGCCGGGCGGCGGGTGTCGCTGCCATGAGGGGCAGGTTGTGCAACGCGCTCGCCAGCCACAGGTCCAGCTGCTCCTTGGACTCGTCACCAGCGAGCGTCACCCCCGACCACTCCTCGGCACGAGGCGAGCGCAGCGCGGCCCGCAGAGCCTCGGCATCAGGCTCGGGGTGATCGTCCAGGCGAAGGGCGATCTCCTCTCCCTCGACGTCGTGGAGGACAGCCAGACGCATGCGGTTCTCACCGACACCCTGCATCGGCACGAACCCGCACAGCTCCACCCCGTCGCTGACCAGGTGCTGGCCGTCGCGGACGAACGCGACGGTGCGGGTCATGCCGCGCATCCGCAGCGGGACGACCAGCCGGCCGCCCTCGGCAAGCTGGTGAATCCAGGCGGGTGGGATGTCGGCGGCCTGCACGGTGATGATGATGCGGTCGTACGGCTGGTGATCCGGCGCGCCATATTCACCGTCGGCGGTGATCACTGTGACGTTGCTGTAGCCGGTCGCCTTCAAAAAGTCCTTGGCGCGCCGGGTGATATCGGGGTCGATGTCGAGGGTGACGACGTGGCCCCCGTCACCGACCAACTCTGCGAGGTAGGCGGCGTTGACGCCGCCGGAGCCGATCTCCAGGACCTTCATCCCCGGCCGAATGTCAGCCTGCTCGATCTGCATGGCTTGGATGCGCGGCGCGGACACGGAGCTGACCTGCGTGCCAGTGGCGTCGGTCTTGGTGATCGTGGCGGTCTCGGGCTCGTAAACCTTGGCCATGTCCTCGTCAGGCGTGGCGAGGTGGCGGGGAACCGAACGGAAGGCTGCCACGACGCGGGGACTGCGCGCGGCACCGAGTTCGATCAGCTGCTTCACCATCCTGTCGCGCAACTCCTGCTCAGAGGCAGGGCTCTTGTCGCTGTTCTCAGTCATGCCGGGGACGTTTGTCACGAGCAGTCTCCTTCTCGGCGCCCGCGCGCCGAGGTGGTCGGGAGCGGATAATTGGGGTCGGGCTAGGAGGGTCTGGACACGTCGGTTGCCTCCGGGAGGCGGTGATCTGTCGCGCGGCGCTTCCCTTCGTAAGATGCCGGCGAGCTGCCGCCCATGAAGTAGGTGAGTGCCTGCGCCTTGAGTCGGTTAAGGCAGTCCTCGCACGTCATGAACGGTGCATGCTGGCCGTCCCACTGCACCGGGCCGAGCCAGGTAACCGGCAGGTCGGTACGCGTGCACCCGAGCCAGCAGTCGCCTGTGACCCATCGGGAGCTCAGGCATGTGGTCATGTCACATCTCCCCTCCCTGGAGACCGCAACCGAGCGGCACCGGAGGCGGCCGCGAATACGAGGACACCCGTGATCGAGTCGAGCAGTCGGCACGCGGGAGTGCTCTGAGACGCGTCCAGGAACGAGGGCAAAGGGCTGTGGCTCGTCATGTTCCTTCTCGTCAACATCTAGGTAGGCCCCAGCCACCCCGGAACGAGCGGCCGAGGGGCCAAGCTCACTCTTCAGCCGGAGAGCGCCGGAAGGAGGTGCAATGCCGCGCCCGCTCCGGGCTCGCCGGTCATCCGAAGGCAGGGCGGCAGCTCAGATCGCGCGTAGCTGGGCCCGACGTTCCTCGGCGACAACAACGCAACTGTCCGTGTGGCGATAGCCATGTATGCCGCCGCTCGCCTCCGATGCGAACAGCACGCGTTCGTAGGACTCCCCAGAGGCGATCAGCTGGGAGCATGCGCCGCAGATTCGCCCCCGTATGGCCTCCTCGATATCGCTCGTGCCCGTCGACGGCCCGAGCGGGCCGGGGTTCTCGAACAGCGTCAGCAGTGCACGAGAGATGACCGCGAGGTCCTGCGCATGGCATGCCTTCGCCACCTGCGACTTGCCGGCACCCTCCTCCAGGAGGCGATGAGCGCGCACTATGACGTAGACCGCTGCGTGGCGCATCTCCCCTCGCATACGGGCGGCGATGGCAGTGACCTCCGGGACGAGGAGCTGTACATGCCCGCGCAGCCGACCGAGAAGGGTCTTCAGTTTCACGAGTTCCGGTGGGCAGGTGCCCCATACGTCGAGGCCGACGGTGTACGTCTCGCGGATCGTGTGCGCGTCGACCGGCGCGCGCTCGTTCAAAGCGGTCACGACGCCCCCCGCGCTCGTCCACTGTCGCTCGCCTCGTCGCCACGAACCAGGAAGTTGGCCCACACGTCTTTGCCGCCCGTGAACTCGGAGCAACCGCAGTCGTCGGCGAAGCTCGCCACGAGGAGCAAGCCCCGGCCGCACTCAGCGTCCGCGGCGTCGTAGGAGAGCTTGGGCAATGCGGGATCGAAGTCGCGCACGCAGACGTTGAGTATGCCCGTCAGACGCGTGACCGTGAGTCGCGCGCCCCTCGTCCCGGTGCCGGGAAGAGGATCTGTGTGCCGCAGGACGTTGGTCAGCAGCTCCGTAACCGTCAGGGCTGCACTGTCGATCAGGCCGGATAGACCCCAAAGCTCCAAGTGGGCCCGAACTACGGTCCTGATGATGGGCACGGCCTCTGAGGTCACGTCGAGGTCTATCTCCAGGTGCCCCGACTTGCTGCGCGTCGTCGCGCGTACGCCGGTTGCTGGCACGGCGGGCAGTTCCAAGAGGTCGGCCATCAAAGATCCAATTCGGTCTGGCGAATCCTCACCAATGAGGTTTGACTGCGGTGTGTACTGGTGTGGAACCGGTCAGCAACCATTCAGTCAGGTCGCGAGACCCACGTGCATATCCGGATGCGGAGACCTGAGATATCCGCATCACGACCCAGGGGACGCTGATGCCGCAGCCCGAGAAGGAGCTCAACCCCGACGCCTCGCCACAGGCATGGTTCGGCGCTGAACTGCGCCACTGGCGTAAGCGTCAACCAGGTCTGCGGGCTGCCCAGTTGGGGCCGATGGTGCAGGTCAGCCCGGATGTGATCTCCAAGATCGAAAAGGGCTCGTACCGGTGCCGACGTGACCTGGCAGAGCGTCTGGACGATGTCCTTGAGACGGGCGGAGTCCTCACCCGCGCGTGGGGGATGGTGTTCGGCGATGCGGATAAAAGGCGGCGTGATGCGGATAGTGCCCGCCGAGGACCGGTGGAGGGGACGATTCAGGTCCATCAAGGGCGCATGCTGGGCACAGACCCGTCAGCCCCGCTATCCGAGAGCCTTACCTCAGTGGACCGACGCGCTTTCCTGGCTGCCACCAGCCTTGCCGCCTTCGCCCCGATAGAACTCGCCCGACTCGTCGCGCCAACCGCACCGCCGGAGCTTCCGAAGCGGATTCGCCCCACGGAGCTGGATCAGCTGCGCCTCATCGCCGACAGCATCCACCGCTGGGACAACGCGCAGGGTGGTGGGGGTCTGGTCGGTGACTTCGCGAGTCGCTCGATGGAGTGGGCCGTACGGCTACTCTTCGTCGCCTGCCCGGAGCAGCTCCGCCCGGATCTTCTCAGCAGCATCGCGCGGCTGGGCATCGTGGTCGGCGCCACTCACTTCGACGCCTATGCTCACGGCGAGGCGAGGGTCGCTTTCAAGGTCGCTTCCGAATGCGCGGAGGAGGCCGGCGACTGGTGGCTTCGCGCCAAGACGTTTTCCTTCCTCTCCCGACAAGCGACTTGGCTCGGCGATCCTGACGAAGGTCTCACGTACGCGGAGAAGGGGCTTGTCCGCGCCGACCGGCTCACCCCGACCATTCAGGCCATGATGCACAGCGCACGCGCACGAGCCTTCGGCAAGATGAACGACGTCCAGGGCACGATGGCCGCAGTAGGTGCGGCCGACGATGCCTTTGCACGCTCGAATCCGGCCAAGGACCCGGCGTGGATGCACTACTACGACGAGGCCCAGCACCACGGCGACACAGCCCATGCGCTGTTCGACCTGTCCATTCATGCCGAGCAGGACCCGGGGCGGGCGGCGCAGCGGTTCACAACAGCGGTCGTCGGCCACGGCGACGACTACGCCCGCTCGCGCGGTATCTCCCGAACGAAACTGGCGTCGCTCCTCATGGCCAAGGGCGACCCTATGCAAGCGATTACCATCGGGCACCAGGCGCTCAACGACGTCGGCAGGCTCACCTCTCGGAGAGCTGCGGACGACCTCAGGGAACTCCGCCGATTCGCCGGGCAACACCGCACGCTGGAAGAGGCGGCGCAGCTGCGCCAACGGATCACAGCTACCTTGCAGGCATGACGAACTCGGTTGCCCCCGCCCGCGCCGTACTGGAAGAAGCCTGCGCCCGCGCAAGCTTCGACCCGGCAGGCGCCGAGCCCGTTCGCCTCGCCGAGAACGAGATATGGCGCCTCCCGGATCAGGTGATCGTCCGCATCGCCCGCGCCGGCCAGTGGGATGCGGCCGTGCGAGAGGTCCGCGTGGCCCGCTGGCTTGCCGACAACGAGCTACCGGCTGTCCGCGCGCTACCGGTCGAACAACCGGTGGAGGCCGCGGGCCGCCCGGCGACGTTCTGGGCTGAGCTCCCACGGCATGAGATCGGCACGGTTCGGGATGTGGTCGTGCTGCTGAAACAGCTCCACCCGTTGCCTCTGCCTGGCTTCCCCCTCGACCGGCTCGACCCGTTCGTACGGGTTGCCGAGCGGATCGAGGCAGCGACATCCCTGTCGGAAGATGATCGAGCGTGGCTGCGACATCGACACGCAGAACTCCGCGAGTGGTGGGAGCACAGACCCATGGGCCTGCCCGAGTGTCTTGTGCATGGGGACGCCTGGGTCGGCAATGTCGCGCGCACCGCTGCCGGCCCGATCCTGATGGACTTCGAGCGGGCCTCTATCGGGCCGCCGGAGTGGGATCTCGTCTCGACAGCAGTCAAGCTCACGACGACCGGCACGGTCACCGAGTCCGAGTACGCCGAGTTCTGCCAGGCGTACGGAAGGGACGTCACGGAGTGGGAGGGGTACGAACTCCTTGCCGGGGCACGTGAGTTGCGTATGACCACTTACGCAGCCCAGCATGCAGCCACGCGACCCGAGTGGCAGGCCGAAGCGCAGTACCGCGTGGACTGTCTGCGGGGTCGTGCAGAAGCACGTCCGTGGCGCTGGAAAGGGATCATGTAACGCCCATCGGAACCCTTCAAGTAGTGGACGTGCTCCTCAGCTCCGCCGACAGCCAGCCAACATGCTTCGCGACCTCTTCTGTGCCGGAGAACCTTTGAAGGTCCCGGTCATAGCAGATCAAAGGACTCTAGATGCATGGCCAGGGCGAGAAGGGTACGGTCGGCGTACGGTGCGCCGATCAACTGGACTGCAATGGGCAGGCCCTGGTCGTTTGTGCCGACGGGGACGATGACGGCGGGCAGGCCGATGTGGCTGATGAGGTTGGCCCAGCCGGTCTGATCGAAGAAGCTGCGTTCGTGCCCGTTGATCTGAAGGGTTCGGCTGCCGTTCGGGATGGCGGGGGTCGGGGCAGCAGGGGTGAGGAGCACTTCGTGGTGCTCGAAGAACGCCGTCCACGCAGCGCGTTGACGGGCGCGCTCTTCACGGGCGATAAGCCAGCTGCGGTGGGGCTGGGTGCGATGGCGCAGGGCAGTGGCTCGAAGAGAGGTGTCGTCCTCGCATAGTTGGCGTGCGCTGGTCAGGTCTGCTGTGAACGCGTCGTCGCTGCCAGCTAGGGAGGCGTTGGCGTGGAGGAGCTGTTCGAAGAGTTGCGATGCGTCAGTGAAGCCAACCGGGCCGCGGGTTGCGGTGATGTGCGCTCCGGTGGCGCCCAGCTGGCGGGTGAGCAGTTCGAGCGTCGCGGCCGTGGCGTCATCGACGGGGCAGCCAGGGTCGCTTGGCCAGATGGCGATGCGGAAGTCATCGAGCTGTCGGGGCGGTTCGGGCAGGCTCAGTCGCCATGGTGTGTGTTCATCCGGGGTGGGCGTGGTGAGTGCCGTGAGCATGAGGGCCAGGTCGCGGGGGTGTCGGGCGAGAGGGCCGGGGGTGAGCATGTCGCTGGTGGTCAGCCAGCCGGGTGGTCGGGGAATGTGTCCTCGGGCAGAGACGAGTCCTTGGGTGGGGCGCAGGGCGTAGACGCCGCAGTAGTGGGCCGGCAGGCGGAGGGAGCCGGCGAGGTCGCTGCCGAGTTCGAGGGGGGTCAGTGCGGCGGCGATGGCTGCTGCGGCGCCGCCGGAGGAGCCGCCGGGGGTTCGGGTGGGGTCGTGGGGGTTGTGGGTGGTTCCGAAGAGGGTGTTGTCGGTGTGGAGGTCCTGGCAGTAGGCGGGGACGTTGGTTTTGCCCATGATCACGGCGCCGGCGTGGCGGAGTCTCGCAACGGCATCGGCGTCCTGCTCGGGGATGTGGTGGCGGAGGTCTTCGCTTCCGCAGGTGGTGCGCAAGTGGGCGGTTTCGAAGGAGTCCTTGATCGTGAGCGGCAGCCCGTCGAGCAGGCCGACGGGTTCGCCTCGGGTCCGGCGTGTGTCTGAGGCGTCGGCTGCTCGTTGGGCGGCTTCGATGTCGAGGGTGATGACGGCGTTGAGGGTGCTGGCCTGGATCCGTTCGAGGTGGAGGTCGAGCAGGTCTCGGTTGGAGATCGCGCCTTGTTGGAGTGCGTTGAGCTGGGCGTGGGCCGGGAGGTCCGGGTAGCTGGTGTTCATGTGCTGACGGCCTCGGGGGCTGTGGGTTGGTCGTGCCGGGCGAAGTGTCGAGCGATGGCACGCAGGGCCGGGAGGTCCTCGATGGGGTGCCAGGACTCGATGTTCTGGTCGGCGAAGTCGGTGGGCTGGGCAGGCAGCGTGCCCTCTGTGTGAGCGGTGAGTGCGGCGCGGATCTGGTCGGCGGTGACCGCCGCGTGGAGTTCGTCTCCCGTGAGGCCGGCGGCCCGGTGCCGTTCTTCGCTGGCCTGCCGTATGTGGTGGTCGAGGTAGGGACGCACTGCGGTCTGTCCGTCGCGGATCTCCACGACCCGGCGGTACACCTGGAAGGGGATGCCGCGGGTGTGCGATCGGTCGTCGGCCGTGGAGTCGTTGGGGGTGAGGGCGATCTCGGGGACGGCGCGGTAGAAGACGAGCCACAGTGGATGCAGCTGGCGGTGAGCACGTCGGAGGTCCCACTGGTAGGTGGCGTGCCGTGTTTGGGCGGTGAGCGTGGGGATGAGCCAGCCGACCAGGGTGAGGATCGTTCCGAGGTCACCGCAGATCCAGGCGAAGTCCTCCCAGCCGGTCAGGGAGGTGCCCAGGGCTGCGGCGGTCACGTTCCCGATGCGCACGGCACTGTAGCCGAGGGTCACGGCCGCGCCGACGGCGACGGTGCGCAGACCAACGCGTACGGCCGTGCGCGGGCTGCGGCTGGCCAGACGCCAGCTCGCCACGCTCAAGTAGACCTCGGCGAGTGTGTAGGCGCTGATGTAGACCGTCAGGTAGGCCGCGTAGATGTGGTCGTGCGCGTAGTACAGGGTGAAGTCCGTGGGCCGCTGGACGGCGGGGGTCAGCAGGAAGAACAGCACGAACAGTGCGGTGATGACGGCGGCGCCGGAGCCGAGCCAGTACCGGGACATCTGGCGGGCCCGGTCGGCGGCTGAACTCCAGTGGCTCAGGACGTGGGGCAGAGATCGATCAGCAGGCAACGGTGGACGGGGCATACTGCCGCGATCCCAAGACGCCACCACAGCGGCCATACCGGTCTCTCTGCAAGGCAGCACGGGCAGGCCCGACTTGACGTGGTCAACATCCATTCACGAAGAGCGACAAGCCGCATCGACGTCCGGTCGCTCGGCTCCAGGCCCGCGAAGTCGAGTGCGGTCCCGTCATACCGGGCGAGCTGCATGGCCTGAAGCGTTCGGACCGGCAACCCTGTCGCATCGCGCAGGCCGCTGAGGCTCTCAGGGGTGAGAATGACTCCGAAAAACACGGGCCGAGTGATTGCCGCGCCTTCGGAACACTCCAACCCCAGTGCGTGGGCAGCCCGGCCGGGAGGAGCGCTCAGCGTGCCCGCAACACGATCTACCCAGGAGGAGAAAGCCTCGCCGCTAACCGGCTTCGGGACGACAGGAAGCCGGCGGGCACGGGGTACGGCAACAGGACTACGCGCAGGCACTTGTGGGATCGTGTGTCTCGCAAGCACGTGCACTGCCGCCAATGCCGCCCCCTCCCACTTGCGCGTCCGTCTCAGGCTCTTTCGGCGGCCTCTCCTGACGAACGCGTGAACACCGGCCCCAGTAGGCCACTTGACGTTATTCATTCCCCGATGTCCACGACGAGAACCCGTCTGAGGTAGTGGCCTCGCACGCGGTGGCCGTCGCCTTTGAGGTAGACCATTCGGTATGGCGGACGAGGCGGTCAACCAATGCAGTCCGAGACCCCGCCTGTCAGTGAGCGTTTTCAGCTCGGCCACTGATCGGGTGACGCTGGTGGTGTGCGCAACGCACGAGGCTCCCGTGCCGTTGGGGGAGGTGTTCGAAGTCTCAACCCAAAGGCACAGGAGCCGCGTTGGTTCCGTATTCTGCCGCGCTCGACCTGCCTCACGCCCTGGCCGAGTGGGTCACCGTCACCATGCTCATCGTCACCCGCGAGGGTGACCGCCGCTGCAAACTCCCGCCGCACCAACGTGCCCTGGTCGGTCTGGTGTACCTGCGTCGGCACGACACTCTGGCGCAGATCGCGGCCGGGTTCGGCATATCCGTCGGCACCGCCCACGCCTACACGGCCTCTGTCATCGATCTGCTCGCCGACCGGGCCCGGCCTGCTCCGTGCCCTGCGTGAAGCCGACCCGGAGTACGTCCTGCTGGACGGCACCCTCGCGGAGTGCGACCGGGTCGGCGACAGCCGAGCCGACTATTCCCACAAACACCGCCGACACGGGGTGAACGTGCAGATGGTCACTGATCCAGACTGCCAGCTGCTGTGGATCTCACCCGCACTCCCCGGCCGCGCCCACGACCTGACGGCGGCGCGCAACCACCGGATCATCCGGATCTGCGAACGCCAAGGCGTCCCAGTCCTCGCTGACCGGGCTTACATGGGAGCTGGCTCATGGGTGACGACACCCCTCAGGCGCCCGCCGGGCCGCGAGCTCACACCGACCCAGCAAACCGTCAACCGCGCGCTGTCCGCAGCCCGGGCCCCGGTCGAGCGCGGCGTCGCACGGCTGAAGTCCTGGCGCATCTTCCGCCGGTCCCGCTGCAGCCCGAATCGAATGACGTCAATTGCCGCTGCCGTCCTCACGCCGGAGCGGCAACGCTGAAAGAGCTCAATCACCCCGATCACGACCGACCGGCCAATTGCCCGTTACTGACCCACGCTCCTAGCCCTCGGCCTCGGCGGGGTTCTCCTCGCCCAGCTCGGCCCAGACCGTCTTGCCTTGCCTGGCATGGCGCGTTCCCCAGCGCTCGGCAAGCTGGGCGACGAGAAACAGGCCGCGTCCTCCCTCGTCGAAGACCCGGGCCCGGCGCAGGTGGGGCGTGGTGCTGCTGGCGTCGGACACTTCACACAGCAGGGAGCGGTCACGGATGAGCCGCAGGCGGATGGGAGGCCGACCGTAGCGGATGGCGTTGGTGACCAGTTCGCTGACCACCAGTTCGGTGGTGAAGTCGAGTTCCTCCAGTCCCCAGGCGGTCAGCTGCCGGGCAGCATTCGAACGGGCTCGGGTGACGGCTGCCGGGTCGGCGTCCACGTCCCAGGCTGCGACCTGGGTGTCCCCGAGGGCGCGGGTGCGGGCCAGCAGCAGGGCGACGTCGTCGTCGGCTCGGCCTGCGGGCAGCAGGGCTTCGAGCACGGTGTCGCACGCGGCCTCCAGCGAGGCGCAGGGCTGGGCCAGAGCGTGGCGCAGGAGGGTGAGGCCTGCCTCGATATCGCGGTCGCGGGCTTCGACCAGGCCGTCGGTGTACAGGGCGAGGAGGCTGCCTTCGGGCAGGTCGACCTCCGCCGCCTCGAACGGCAGGCCCCCCAGGCCCAGCGGCGGGCCGGGCGGGAGATCGAGGAGCTCGACGGTTGCGTCGCCGGTCACCACGGCGGGCAGCACGTGGCCCGCGCGTGCCAGGTAACAGCGGCCGTCCACGGGATCGTAGACGGCGTACAGACATGTGGCACCGATGTCCCCGGGCGCTTCCACGTCCGGGTCGGCCGAGACTTCGGAGGACAGCCGAATGACGACGTCGTCCAGATGTGTCAGCAGTTCCTCGGGAGGCAGGTCGATGTCGGCGAGGGTACGGACCGCGCTCCGCAGGCGCCCCATCGTGGCGGCGGCGTGGATACCGTGACCTACCACATCGCCCACCACCAGGGCGACCCGGGCGCCGGACAGCGGGATGACGTCGTACCAGTCGCCGCCCACACCGGCCTGGGCACCGGCGGGCAGGTAGCGGCAGGCAACGTCGACGGCGGACTGCTCCGCCGTACGACGTGGGAGGAGACTGCGCTGCAGGGTGACGGCCGTGGCATGGGCGTGCGTGTAGCGGCGGGCGTTGTCGATGGCCACGGCCGCCCTGGCCGCGATCTCCTGGGCGAGGATCAGGTCTTCGTCGTCGAACAGGTCGGGGTTGCTGTGACGGGAAAACCGCGCGACACCAAGGGTGGCACCGCGGGCGCTCAGCGGCACCACCAGCATCGAGCGGGTGGGGTGGCTGACGAAGGCATCGGCCGGATCGGTCGGCGCCGCCGTGTGCCGGGACGGCTGACCGGTGGCCAGGGCGCGAGCCGAGGGCGATCCGCCCGGGCAGGTGTGGCGCTCCCCCAGCCGAATCGTCGGCTCCTGACCGCCCCACGCCGACGACGCCTGGGCAACCCGGTGCAGTACGAGCTGACCCGCCGCCGGACTGCCGCCCCCGTGGACCACGGGGTCGAGCAGGTCGACAGTGACGAGGTCGGCGAAGTGACCGATGGCGAGATCCGCCAGCTCCTGGGTGGTGCGAGCGATGTCCAGGGTGGTCCCGACGCGTTTGCCGGCCTCGTTCACCAGGGACAGCCGCCACTGCAGTCGCCGGTCCCGCTCCTCCTGGTACGCCGTGACGCCCTGCTCAGATGTGTGGTCGACGTATCCGCTTGTCGCCAGCAGCCAGCGCGACGCCGCACTGATCAGCTCCGCATTCTTCGTCAGTCGCGGCATTTCCGCGAGCAGTCTGTCGAGGACGATGCGCTGACCGAGCCGGTAGGCCCGCAGCATCACACTGACGGGCGTACCGCGCCGCGCCAGCCGGCGTGCGCGTTCCATCTCCGCGGCCGGCGGTTCGATCTCGCTCGGCTCGATGCCGTATTGCAGGCCCCGCAGCACGCCGACGACGTTTTCGGTGACGCCCTCGGAGGTCCTACGGGCGAGATCCGGGTCGTTCCACAGTTCGGGAACCTCATGCCGCAGGCACCGCACCACGTCGGCGATCAGCTCGTCCGCCTTCGGTCCGAGCTCGCCGGCGACCCGGGACACAAAGCTGGCGGCCGTGTACTCCACACTTTCGACTCTACGCCGAGCGGGCGACCCGTGAGCGGTCCGGCGTGACGAGCTCCCGCGCGAGACGGCGCACGCCCCGGCCGTCCGCCGGACCGCGGCGTACCACACCGCCGTCAGGGCCGGCACGGCGGCGGGCTGGGCCCGCCCGGGCGGGCCGCTGTTACTCAGGTGGGCCACAGCGGCCGCGAAGCCGGACGCTTGCCAAGTCACCACAGAGCCGGGCGGACCATGCGGCGTTCACCACGGGCTTCCCGCATCTGCCGAAGCCGGGGGAACAAGCGGACCACGCCGGCGAGCCGACCGTCACCGAACCGCGGACGCACACACTCCCCGGCCACCACGATCCTCGGAGCCGTCTCGGCGGCCAGGTCGTAGGCCGCCAGGCAGTCATCCAGACCGGCGGGGAAGGGGTTCTCGGGCGCGAGACGGTATGCGCGGGAAGCAGCACGCGCGCGCCTGCGGCCAGCGCCACTTGAGCGCCCAGGAAGCGCGCCCCGGCAGCGGATCCGACCCGGAAGCCGCCCCCGTGCAGGTCGAGGATGACAAGGTCTTCGGGGGCGCCCTGCGGTGTCAGGAGCCACGATCCGGGCCGGAGTTCCGCGACCTCCTCATGGGTGGGCGACTCCCACCATTGGCTGGTACATGCCGGCGAACGCGTCCACCCCTCGCGTTCCGACGCGAGGCTCACGGGGCCGTTGGTCCGGGCCGACTCCTGATGCCACCCATCCATCAGGGCGAACGTGGCGCTGGGCATGGTCGTGCTCCTCACTGTCCCCCGAGGGGGCTTTCAATGGAATCGGCCACGGCGGCCGGACGTACCGGCGAGCCGATGGGAAAGACGTCAGACTCCGCACAGACGGGATAGCCGGTCACTCGAGCTCAGGAGACTTCGGTACCGGCGGCCAGCGTGGTGAACCGCCCTTCCAGGTCGGCCAGGAAATTCTCGCCGTCGGGCAGCATTCCGGCGATCGCCTGTACGGTGGTCCGGCCGGAGCTCCGGAGCCGCTCTCGACGAACTCTGCGGCCTCCGGGAAGTACGAGACGAGCAAGTCCTTGAAGACACGGACCGCATCTTCGCGGTCCATGAGTTCCCCCATCGTCATGTCCAGGGACAACGGTGCCCGCTCAACCGTGTGTGCCCCCAGCGCCACTGTCCACGTGTGCCTCCCGGAGCCCACCTCGATGACGCCCCTGCCGTCCGGCAGGACAACGTCGGCCGTGGTGTTCGGAGGGACGACGTGGCCTCCACGGTGAATCACGCCCGGAGAGCGCCCAGGACACCTCGACGGTGCCGTACGGCGTGTGCAGACGTGCTCCAGCCTGGGTGATACCGCCACCCGGAAGGGGAGCGATCCGCAGGCGGTGGTGTCCCGGCGCGGCGGGAGCCAGGCCGGCCACCGTACGGTGGCACGGCCCCGGGCGGACTTCAGCGGGCGAGCAGTCCGCGCAGAACCACCCTTTCCACAGCTGCGACGAGTTCCGTCACATGGGAGGCGTCAGCGCGGAGTCGGTCCGCGCGCCAGGAGAGGCCGAGAACGCCGTTCATGGCAGCCCACAACGCGGTGGCGGTGGTGACGGGATCGAGGTCGGCGGCGAGCGAGCCGTCGGCCACCCCGTCGGCCAGGGCGGCGGCGAGTTTGGCGTTCTGCTCGTCTACGAGCGCGGCGACCCGTTCCAGGGCCGCGGGTTCGTCCGGCGGCTCGGCCAGCAGGCGGAACTGGTGTGGGCGCTCGGCGGCGAAACGGACGTACGCGGCCGAGGCGGCCCTGATGCGTTCCACGGGGGTGCCCGGGGCAGCGTAGGCGTCGTCCATGTAGGTCCGGTTGTCCTCGAGTGCCCGCTCGGCAACCGCGATGAGAACGGCCGCGCGGCCGCCCACGCGGTTGTACACCGTCTGCACGGCGACATCCGCGCGTTCGGCGATGCCTTCCAAGGTGACCGCGTCGGGGCCTCCGGAGGCCAGCAGCTCCTCGGCGGCGTCGACGATGGCCGCACGGGTTGCCGCGGCCCGACGTGTCGTGCGTGTGACCTTGATTGTCATGGTCTCCGCTACTTTACGTGGTGCTTGAAACGGCCGGACCCCCTGGGCCGCTTCCTTCAGCCCGGAATTCAGCGGGAACCGGCCTGGTGGCGCTCATGCACCGCCGGGTCGTGCCAGCCCGACGCCGAGGCGAGGCCGTGGGCGCGCTGGACCGTCTGAGGGCGGAAACCGACACGTTCGAGTATCGGCCGGAACAGACCGGGAGCGTTCGCGGTCAGGGTGAGGGACCTGGGGACGACGACGCGGTCCGCACGGCGCTCGATGCCGCGGACGATACCGGCGATGACCTTCTCCAGCGGCACCATCTTCCACAACCCCTTGGAGTTGCCGCCCCAGAGGGCGTGCCCGGCCGGGTCCGCGGTCACGTCGTCCATCATCGGAGTGCGGAAGAACGTGGGGTGGGCGCTGCCGACACCGACACCCAGGTGGCGAACCTCCAGGCGAAGGCTGTCGCACATCGCCCACACGCCGGCCTTGCTCGCGGTGTAGGAGATCTGGAGCGGCGAGTGCACGAAGGCGGCCATGGAGGAGATCGCGAGGAGATAGCCGCGTTGGGCCTCGACGTGGGGCAGAGCCGCACGGAAGGTGCGCCAGACCCCGTTGAGGTTGACGTCGATGACACGTTCGTAGGCCGACGGGTCGATGGTCGCCATCGGGGCCATGGTGTCGATCCCGGCGCCTGCGATGACGATGTCGAGGCGCCCGAAGTGCGAGGCGGCCTCGTCCATGGCTTGCTGCAGGCCGGCGAGGTCGCGTACGTCGGCGTGCCAGCCACGGGCGACTGTTTCGTCTCCCAGGTCCTGCGCTTGGGCAGTGCTGGCCGCGAGGCTGAGGTCGAGCAGCGCGAGGTTGGCGCCGCGCCCGCGCAGGGCCTGGGCGAGGGCGGCGCCCAGGCCGCCGGTGGAGCCAGTGAGGACGACGGTGCGCCCGGCCAGGTCGTAACGGGTCATGACAACCTACCTCGGTGAGTCGGTCTGCGGGGACTTGCCTGTGGGGCGGGCGGATTCCTCGAGTCGGCGCAGGAGTCGGCGCAGTTCGGGGTGGCGTTCGGCGATGAGATCGGTGACGGGGTTAAGGACGCCGCGCAGGGCCGAAATCGGTACCCACCTGCGGGGGACCATGACACGGGCCGAGCGGTTCTCGATGCCGCGGACGACGGCGTCCGCGACGCGCGTGGGGGCGATGGCCTTGCCGAGCAGGGACGGGAAGGCGATCTCGCGCATGCGGGTGGTGATGTCGTTGCTTCCGAAGGCTGCCCCAGCGATGGGCGTGTGGACCCAGCCGGGGTAGAGGACCCCGGCGCTGGCGCCGTGGATGCCGAGTTCGGCGCGCAGGGCGCGGCCGAATTGCTCGACGCCGGCCTTCGACATGGCGTAGGGGGCGTTGGTCATACCGTTGAAGTAGGCGTACACCGAAGCGGTGACCAGGACGTGCCCGCGCGCCGCGATGACGTGCGGCAGTGCGGCGCGAACGGTGCGCCAGACGCCCAGCAGGTCCACTTCGACGACGCGCTCGAACATGGCCGGGTCGATGGTGGCGATCGCCGCCGGCGGATCGGCCGCGATCCCCGCGTTGGCGAAGACGACATCCAGGCCGCCGAACCGGTCGACCGTACGGTCCACCGCGTCGGCCAGTGCGGCGCTGTCGGTGACATCCACCGACAGCGTCAGTGTCCTGTCGCCGCCGAGGTCGCGGGCGAGGGCCGATGTGGCGTCGATGCCCCGGTCGGCGAGGACCACGTTGGCTCCGCGCGAGTGCAGCGTGCGGGCGGTGGCCGCACCGATGCCTCCGGCTGCGCCGGTGATGAAGACGGTCTTCCCCGCAATCGGGTAGGTGAGCATCTCGTACCTCTTTCAGGGTGTCGTGGGTCTCGGGGCTTCACCGGGTGCGGAGCCGATGGGGACGTGCCGCGTCAGGAAGGCGAGCTGGTCCGTGACAACGCGTTCGAAGGGCTCGCCGAGGTAGATGTCGAAGTGGCCGTCGGGGTAGAGGCGGATCTCGCCGCGCGGGGCCCTGCGGGCATGGCGCAGGGTCGGCCGCGCGGGGGCCACGCTGTCGTGCTCGCATACGCAGAACAGCACCGGGCATGCGATCTTCGCGGTCCGGCGGCCCGGCCGGTAGCGGAGGATGTCCAGGGCGAACCGCGCCGCAACCTGGTTAGAGAAGGGCACGTCGTTGGGCACGAGGGCCAGGTAGCCGGGCTCGGCGTCCGCAGCGGTCATCAACGCGGCGGATCCGGGCGGCCCCGCCGTCGCGACCATGACGGGAGGGCGCCCGAGGCGGGCGCCGACCATGTCACGGACCGCGCGGGCCATCACCTTCACCGAGGTGTCCGGGCGCATCGCCAGGGCAGAGGCGACACCGTCGGTGAACAGGCCCTGGGCGATGACGGCGGCGACGGCCGGGTCCTGGGCGGCTGTCGCCAGGACATGGCCGCCGCCGAAAGAGGTGCCCCACAGCACCACGCGCCGGGGATCGGTCTCCGGCCGGGAGCGCGCGTACGCCACGGCGGCCCGCCAGTCCTGGAGCTGTCGTCTGATGCTCAGGAGCTGTCGCGGCTGACCGCCGCTGGCCCCGAAGTGCCGGTAGTCGAACACCAGGCACGCGTAGCCGGCGGCGGCGAAACGCTCGGCGTACGCGTCCAGCCGCATCTCGCGGACCCCACCGAGACCGTGTGCCATGACCACCACGGGGCGCCGACCCCCGCCCTCGGGCAGGTACAGCCAGGCGTGACACTCGTCCGGCCCCGAAGGAAACGTCACATTCAATCGGTCGGTCATCGGACCTCCGTAACACGGCTCGCATCGTTGGGCTCGCGGATACTTGGAACTGCTTCCAATGTTGGAAGTTAATCCAACATTGCGGGGCTGTAAAGCAAACCGACGGCAACGAACCCGTCACGTCTCCGCTGGGTTCTGAGCCACGCCCTACTTCAGCGCCGCACCGGGCGAAGAACGGCCGACGGTCCGTGCGCGGGGTGTGTCCGACAGGTGATCGCTCGGGGCCAGGCCGAGCTTGTGCCCTTTGTCGTGCCGAGGGGGCGGCGCAAGCTTGCCCGCTATTTTTTGGGGGGCGGACGAGGTTTGTGGGACGCAGCCCGCGAGGCGCGCCTGATCCCGCCGACGCTGCTGATCGACGTCCCCGACGACGCGGAGATCACCCGCGAGGAGATCTTCGGACCGGTGTGACCATCCACCCCTACGACGATCTGGCCGAGGCGATCGCGTTCATCAACGACCGTCCGGCCGCTCTGGCGGCGTATTGGTACGGCGAGGACGGCGACGACTTCCGCCGCTTCCTGCAGGACACCACCTCCGGCGGTGTCACCCGCAACGACGGGCTCCTGCACGCCTCCCTCAGCAACGCCCCGTCCGGCGGAGTGGGAGGCTCCGGCACAGGCGCCTACGGCGGCAAGGCTGGCTTCGACGAGTTCACCTACCGGCGCACCGTGGCCGCCCAGACCGGCCCCCAGGGGTTCACCGACGGGATGGTCGGCTCCGCGCTGCTGCCTCCGGAACTTACAGCCGGGATCGACCAGGCCATCACCGGGGTCGCCGTTGAAATTCGGACCCGACCGGCTAACCGATCTAGTCGGCGCATGAAGGCAGGGCCTCGCGGTAGCTCGGGGGTGTCGAAGCCAACCCCGGACCGGTCGCCGACCTGATCGAAGAGGCGGCCGAGGCAAGCGCCTGACAGCGGGTGGCCACCATGGTCATCACTGTCATCCGACCGTGCAAGCGCCGGCCGGCGATCGTTCCCACCTGGCTCAGCCCGCGAGTCTTCTGCGGTACTCGCGCGGGCTGAACCCGTGGCGGTCCTTGAAGGCGCGGGTGAAGTGCGAGGCGTCCTTGAAGCCGACGGCGTAGGCGATGTCCGTGACACTGCGGCCCGCCCGACCCGGGTTGGCGAGCAGCCCGGCGGCCCTGTCGATCCGCCGTTGCAGGATCCAGCGAGACGGTGAGGCGTCCTCGGCTCTGAAGATCGCGTGCAGGTAGCGGACGGAGATTCCCAGCGCTCGGGCGACCATGGCGGGCGACAGGTCGGGGTCGGCGATGTGGTCGTTGATGTACCGGCGGGCGCGGTCCATATGGGCTGCTCTGGGTACGCCGAGCCGGGCGCCTGAATCGGTTCGCTCGGACAGAGCTGTGGCCAGCAGCTCCAGCAGCGTGGCGCCGATGCGTGCCCTCGCGTCGGGAGACAGACCGGCGGAGTGGGCGGTCAGAGAGTGGAAGAAGGGCGCGAAGAGCGCGCCCACCCCGTGGTCGCCCGGCACCATGGTCGCCATCGCGTCCCGCGCCAGCGGGCAGTGCGCGTCGAACAGCGGCCTGGGCACCTTCAGCACCAGCAGTTCGAACGGGTCGGCGCAGACGATACGGCAGGGCCGGGCACTGTCGTAGACGGTGAAGTCGCCTGGGCGCAAGACCGCGTCCCGCTCCTGCTGCGAGACCGTCACACAGCCCTGGACGGCCAGGTTGACCAGGAGGTCGTCCTCGCCCGATCTCCGGATCAGCGTCGGGGACCGGAACACCGTGTGGGGGTCGGAGACCACCCTCGCGACGCCCAGGTCTCCGAGCGTCTGGGCCGTGACCCTGCCCCGGAACCCGGCGGACGTGGGCTGCGGCACGTCCATCTCGTACTGGACGAACGTCGTGCAGACCACCTCACGCCAGTAGTCGAGCCGAGCTCGGCCTTCGAGTGGCGCCGTGGAGAAGTCGAGCGTCATACCGGTGCCACCTCACTGCGCACCTTCCGGGGACCCGGTCGTGGGTGCGCTCAGGTTCAAGTAACCGTGCGGCCTCAGTCAAGCCCCCGCCGCAGGTCGGACCGTACGTTCGCACCCACAGACCCACCCAGGCAATGAGGCAAGGTGACATGACTACGTCCGAAGAGATCATGGCGCAGTACGTCGCGACCGAGGCGCGCGTGGACCGCATGCGGGACAAGTACGCCTTGGAGGAGGGGTACATCAGCGAGGACAGCAGCCCGTGGGTGCCGTTCGTGCCCAACGTGTTCATCAAGCACCTCACCTTTGATGTCCGCGGCAGCAGCGCCGCCAACGTGCTGTGGGTGCAGGAGGGCGGCACGCTGGGCCGCCACCGGCATCGTGGCCCGGTCTCCGGCTACGTCCTCGAAGGCAGCTGGCGCTACCTGGAGTACGACTGGGTCGGGAAGCCCGGGGACTTCGTCCGGGAGAGCCCGGGGCGCAGCCATACCCTCTACTCCGAGCACGGGATGAAGACGATGTTCTGGCTCAACGGTCCGCTGGAGTTCCTCGACGAGGAGGACCGCGTGATGGAGACGGTGGACGTGTTCTGGTTCATCGATCACTACGAGAACTACTGCCGGGAGAACGGTCTGAAGATCAACGAACGTCTCTATCTCTAAGAGGTCCTAACAAAGGCGTTGGACGTGGCGGTGGGTGATCAGGCAGGTGGCGAGTCCGAGGAAGGCTTCGTGGATGTCGTCGCGTCGTTCCCAGCGGATGCGCAGTCGGCGGAAGCCGTGCAGCCAGGCGATCGTGCGCTCGACGACGTAGCGGAAGATGCCCAGGCCGCTGCCGTGCTCTTCTCCGCGTCTGGCGATGACCGGGCGGATGCCGCGGGTCCAGAGCAGGCGCCGGTACTTGTCGTGGTCGTAGCCGCGGTCTGCTAGGAGCGCATCGGGTCTGCGTCTGGGCCGGCCGACGAGGCCGGACACGGCGGGGACCTTGTCGAGCAGGGGCAGTAGCTGGGTGACGTCGTTGCGGTTTCCGCCGGTCAGAGACACTGCGAGCGGGATGCCCTGGGCGTCGGTGAGGACGTGGTGCTTGCTGCCCGGACGTGCGCGGTCGACCGGGCTGGGCCCGCTTTTGGGCCGCGCCGAGCGGCCCGCACGTGCGAGGAGTCGATCACCGCCCGAGACCAGTCCAGCTTCTTCGCCGCCCGCAGCTTCCTCAGCAGCACCAGGTGCAGTTCATCCCACACCCCGGCCTCGTTCCACGCGGCCAGGCGCCGCCAGCACGTCATGCCGGAACCGAAGCCCAGTTCCTGGGGCAGGTACTCCCACTGGATGCCGGTATGCAGCACGAACAGGATCCCGCACAACGCCTGCCGGTCCGGCACCCGAGGTCTGCCCTCCACCACCTTCGGCGGCGGCCCGGGCAGCAACGGCTCGACGAGCGACCACAGTTCATCCGACACGATCCATGGCCGCGACTGACGTTTCCCCACGACCAGACCAACGACCACCCACACCAAGAGTCACATGATCAACGACTTCTGTTAGGGCCTCTAAGCACGCCGATGCTTTCCCGACCCTCGCCGACGACGCACCCGGTCAACCGCGCCAGCGGATCACTTCGGGGGCGGCGGCCACGGCGGTGACGTTGTCGGCAAGGGGGCGGGGCAGCAGGTCGTCGGCGGGGGTCAGACGGCGCAGCACGGTGTTGCGGTGAGTGAAGAGCCGCTCGGCGGTGCGCGTGGTGCTGCATTGCTCGCGGAGGTAGGTGTCCAGGGTCGGGCGGGTCTCGGCATCGGCGTGCAGGAGTGAGCATGCGCTGGGTGAGGCCCAGGTGGCTGCGGCGGAAGCCGTCGATGTCGTTTCCCGGTCGGCCCACCGATCAGCAAGTCACATGCCCGCAGGGGCAGGTCAGGGCGCGAGTTCGCCTCGCTGTCCGGTTGGCCCAGGAAGCTGGTTCGGCGAATCCCAGGCTGGCAGGCGCGCTCCTGGGCACCTCATCGCGCCGGTGGAGTTCAACTCGGCTGCACCGACGTGTGATTGTGTCGCTCACCGGTTCGGGAATGCGGCCGATCATCAGGAACGTGTTCGGCGGTATCCCTCGGACATGACGGACGCGGAGTGGGCCGTGGTCCGGCCGCTGCTGCCGGTGCCAGGCTGGCTGCGGGGGCGGGGCGGCCAGCCGGAGGCGTACTGCCACCGGGCGATGCTCGATGCGATCCGGTATCTCGTGGACAACGGGATCAAGTCGCGGGCGATGCCCGGGACTTCCCGCTGTGGGAGCGGGTCTATGCGTTCTTCCGTCGCTGGCGTGACCATGGTCTGGTCAGGGAGTTCCACGACCGGCTGCGCGCCCGGGTCCGAGAGCGGCTGGGCCGGGATGCGGAGCCGACGGCCGCGGTGATCGACTCGCAGTCGGTCAAGGCGGATGCCGTCGTCGGATCGGACAGCCGTGGCTTCGACGGCGGCAAGCTGGTCAACGGGCGCAAGCGGCACGTCGTGCTCGACACCCTCGGCCTGCTCCTGGCAGTGGTGGTCACCGCCGCGGATGTCGGCGACCGCACCGCCGCGAAGGTCCTGCTTGAGCACGTGGCCGACGCGCACCACCGGTTGGCCCTCGTCTGGGCAGACGGCGGCTACACCGGCAGCCTCGTCGAGCACTGCCTGGCCGCGTTCGCCCTGGTCCTGGCGATCGTCAAGCGCAGCGACGACATGCGAGGCTTCGTGGTGCTGCCCAGGCGGTGGATCGTCGAGCGCCTCTTCGCCCAAAGGACTCCGGGATGGGCGCTCGGTCGCAGGGAGGCGGTCGTGGTGGTCATGTCGGTACGGGTCCGTTCTCGATGGGGTGGGAGTTCAGGGCGGGCAACAGGGTGGTCAGCCCGCCCACACCCTCGACGGTGAGATGCGGGCGCTGCTCCGTGGGCAGCGTGGCGAAGTGGTTCGCCGCGTGGATGCCGGTGGTCACCGCGATGCCGAGAGCCCCGGCACGCCGGGCCATCGCCATCTCCAGTTCCGGGTCGTCTCCGACGACGGCGAGGTGTTGCGGGGCGACGCCCAGTCGGCGCGCGGCGCAACGCAGGCCGGTGAGTGAGGGCTTGCCCACGACCTGTTCGGTGACGCCCGTGACACTGCTGATCATGGCGCAGATGGCCCGGGACGTGCCCAGTGCTCGACCGTCGGCGCTGGCGAAGAACACCGACTGTGAGCTGCTGTACAGGGTGGCGCCTGCGAAGACGGCGTGGCAGGCGGCTTCCAGGTCGTCCATCGTGAACTCGCGGTACCAGCCGACGAGCACGGCGTCGGCTTCCGGCTTGCCCTGGGGCCCGACGATCTCGATGCCGGCTTGGCGAAGCGGCTCCTTCAGGCCGTCGCCGCCGAGCACCAGCGCGCTGCGGTGTCCCATGGCCAGGAAGTGGTCGACGGCGCTGGTCGCCGGAGTGAGCATGGCGTCGTCCGGCAGGTCGAACCCGATGCGGCGCAGCGTCTCGGCGTAGGCCGACGGAGTGCGCGTGGTGCCGTTGGTGAAGGTGACCCAGGGCAGGCCGCGGGCGGTGAGGTCGGCCGTGACTTCCAGGGCTCCGGGGAGGGGAGTGAGCCGGTGGTTGCGTCGGTCGCCCAGGACCAGCGTGCCATCCATGTCGAAGACGACGCCCCGGACGGCCCCCAGAGGGCCAGTCAGGTCGTCGATCTCATCAGCCGTTTCGGCGGTTGCGCAGGCGGCAGCCTCGTCAGACGGGTCGGCGGTCACGGTGCAGCTCCAGTCGGAAGTCGGGCCGGTCGAGAATCAGTTCGGGTGTCGCCGGGCGTGTCCGTAGGCCTTGGAGCAGGTCGAGCACCGGTTTGACGTCGGGGTTGTAGTGCCGTCGGGCCGGTTCGGCGGCCACCATGGCGTCCACCTGCTCGGCGGGCATGGTGGCCCGTAGGAGCAGTTCCTCGTCGCTGATGCCGCGCGGGAGGCGCCGGCGCAGTTCTGCGACGGTGGGCGGGGGCGGTTCGGCGGCGAGTTCCTTCGCTCGTGGCCGGCCCAGGATGCGCTCGGCGACCTGCGGGTCCACGGGGGCGGTGGGGCGGCCGAAGCGGCCCAGCACGTACCGGATCACCGGGTCGGAGACGTTCTCGTAGCGTTCGGTGCCGATGACGTTGTAGAGGGCCTGGGTGCACACCATCTGCGGGAACGGGGTGACCATGATGGGGTGGCCGAGTTCGGCGCGGACGCGGGTCACCTCCTCGATGACCGCGTCGAAGCGGTCGCTGAAACCGAGTTCGTCGAGCTGCCGGTGCAGGGTGGTCATGACGCCGCCTGCGACCTGGTGGCGCATGAACGCGGCGTCGTAGTCCCGGGGGCCACCGACGGGCAGCCCCTCGGCCGCCGCCAAACGGTCGAAGTAGTCGGCGACCACGCCCAGCAGCCGGTCGTCGACGTCCACGGTGTGGCCGATTTCGCGCAGATTGGCCACGACCTGCTGGGCGTTGGGCAGGGACGTGCCGCCCGCGAGGGCCCCGCAGGCCACCTGCAGGGCCTGTACGCCCAGGTCGGCGGCCTTGAGGTAGGTCAGGCCCGGCAGACCGATCGTGCAGTGGGAGTGCAGCTCCAGCGGTGTGCCGGCGAGGTTGCCCAGGACTGCCGGGATCAGTGTGGCGGCGCGTTCCGACGTCAGCAGCCCCCCAGGATCCTTGATGTAGACCCGGTCGATGTCCGGGCAGGCGGCCATCTGCGCCGCGAGCGAGGCGTAGTGGGCGTCGTCGTGGACGTCGCTGACCGTGAAGGTCAGTGCTCCGACGACCTCGGTGGCCCCAGCTGCTCGGATCATGCGGGCGGACTCGCGTACGGCGTCCATGTCGTGCATGGGGTCCAGGACGACGTACCGGGTGACGCCGTTCACCACCAGCCGGTCGTAGACCAGTTGCATGAACTCGGGATGGGCGACCTCCCAGGAGATGAAGCGCAGCCCGGTGCCGATGAACTGCAGAGGGGTGTTGGGCATGGCGCGGTGCGTCAGCCGTATCCGCTCCCACGGGTCCTCGCGGTGGGTGCGCACCGCCATGCCCATGTGGGTGCTGGAGGTGTAGTCGAGGGCGCGGAAGCCGACCCGGTCCAGGACCGGCGCGATCTGGAGGATCTTGCCGGTGTCGAGTCCGGTGGCGCTCCACAGGCTCTGGTTGCCGTCGCGCAGCGACACGTCGACGAGCTGGATGTCAGCCACGGCTGCTCCCTACTGGAAGGTCCCGCAGAAAGCGGGTGAACCAGGCGGTGTCCACGCCACCCTCGGCGAACTCGGCCTGTGCCAGCACCTCATGGTGCAGCGGGATGTTGGTGCTGACCCCGGCGACCGCACACCGGGCCAGTGCGGCGCGCAGCCGTGCCAGCGCGTCGGCGCGGTCCCGGCCGTGGACGATCAGTTTCGCGAGCAGCGAGTCGTAGTACGGCGGTACGCTCGCGCCCGCCTGGAGGTGTGTGTCGATCCGGATGCCGTCACCGAGTGGCCAGACCGCCTCGGTCACAGTGCCGGGGCTTGGCCGGAAGTCGCGGGCCCAGTCCTCGGCGTTGATCCGGCACTCGATGGCGTGTCCCGTGAAGCACACGTCCGCCTGTCCGAAGGAGAGCGATCGCCCCTCGGCGACGGCGAGTTGCTCCGCGACGAGATCGAGTCCGGTGATGGCCTCGGTGACCGGGTGCTCGACCTGGATGCGGGCGTTCATCTCCAGGAAGTAGAAGGTGCCCCGGTCGACGTCGACCAGGAACTCGACCGTGCCCAGGCCCCGGTACTCCAGATGCTTGCCGAGGGCCACCGCGGCACGGTGCATCTCCTCGCGCAGGACCGGGTCGAGAGCGGGCGCGGGCGCCTCTTCGATCAGCTTCTGGTAGCGGCGCTGCACGGAGCAGTCGCGGGTGCCGAGGTGGACGACGTTCTCGCCGTCCGCGATGAGCTGGACCTCCACATGCCGCCCGGTGGCGACGAAGCGTTCGAGGTAGACGCGGGGGTCACCGAAGGCGGCGCCCGCCTCGGCGACGGCCAGGTCGACGGTGGCGGCCAGGTCCGCCGGATCGTGCACCTGCTTCATGCCCCGGCCGCCGCCCCCGCCGACCGCCTTGATCAGCAGGGGGTAGCCGATCTCCGCGGCAAGCCGGGCCGCGTCGGCGGTGTCCGCAAGCGGCCCGCCGGGTACCACGGGCAGCCCGGCCGCCACGGCATGCCGACGGGCCTCCAACTTGTCGCCCACTGCGGCGAGTTGTTCCACCGTGGGGCCGATGAAGACGATGCCGGCCTCGGTGCAGGCCCGGGCCAGCCGCTGGTTCTCGGAGAGGAAGCCGTACCCGGGATGGATGGCGTCGGCGCCGGCGGTTTTCGCCGCCGTGAGGACGGCGTCCACGTCCAGGTAGCTGGCCGAGGGCGGGGCGGGGCCGAGGCGCACCACCCGGTCGGCCAGCCGTGCCGGTACGGAGTCGAGGTCGGCGTCGGAGGCGGCGAGCACCGCCTCGATGCCGAGCCGCCTGCACGTACGGATGATGCGCAGGGCGATTTCACCCCGGTTGGCGATCAGAACGCGTCGCAGGATCACGGCGCCGCTCCTGCCGCCTGTGTGTCGATGAACATGAGCACGGCACCCTGCTCGGCGAACTCTCCGTCGCCCAAGACGATTTCGGCCACCGTGCCGGAGGCCTCCGCGTACACGGAGTTCATCAGTTTCATCGTCTCGACGATCCCGACGACCGTGGTCTCGGTGACCTCGTCCCCGATCTCGACGAAGGGGGCCGCGCCGGGTTTCGGCGCCCGGTAGAAGGCACCGGGCAAAGGTGTACGGACCCCGGTCAGACCCTCGCGGGCGGGCTCAGTCTGCTCGTCCGCAGCTGCCACGCCCTGGACCGCGGGTACTTCACGGCCATCGACCAGCACCGGTTCGGCTGTCGTGCGCGCGGACTGTGTCCACGCGCCGTCGTCGCCACGGCAAAGCGACAGTTCGAACCGACCCGTGCGCAGATGGAGGCGGTCGACCTCCATGCCGTCGATGATCCGCAGGATGTCCTGGACGTCCTCGCCGGTCAGGTTCACTTCGTACTCCCACCGGGGCCGGAGCCCGCGCCGCCGAGCAGCGACAGCACGTGGTCGAACGCCCTGGCCTTCGGCGAGGCCACCGGGGCCTTCTCCCTGCTCGCCCAGACGGTCTCGGGACGGCTTTGGAGCAGGTAGATGTTGTGGCCGGGTACGAGGTTGCGGGAGATCGCCCACTCGATGTCCTGCGGTGCCCCGTAGTGGGACTCGACCTGCCGGCCGAGCCGTACGAGTTCGTGGATCTCCTCGTCGGACAGGCAGGGTTCGTCCCGGAGGTATTCCGGTACGTCCTCCTCCAGCACACCGGAGCCGCTGGGGTCCATCCGGTGCTGTCGCAGCTTCGCCGAGACGGTACGGGAGCAGATGTCCCCGGTCACCTTGCTGACCACGTACTTGTCGGGTGTCACGTCACCGCTGACGAGAGCGGACCCCAGGCCCCAGGACGCTTCCAGGGCGACGACCGAGCGGTCCCCGGTGAGCGGGCTGCGGGTGAACATGACGCCAGCGCAGCGCGGGTCGATCATGCGCTGGACGACGACGGCCATGGCGAGGTCGTGTTCCGGCAGGCCGAGGCGACGCCTGTAGCTGACCGATTCGACGCTGTAGAGGCTGGCCCAGCAGCGGCGGACGTTCTCGACGAGGGAGTCCTCGCCGCGCACCCACAGGTAGGTGTCCTGGAGGCCGGCGAAGCTGGCGTCCTCCGCGTCTTCGCTGGTGGCGCTGGAGCGTACGGCGACGGGGGCGGGCTCACCCGGGGTGTCGGACTCGCTGTCCAGGTCGCGGTAGCGGCCGCGGATCGCCGCCGCCACCTCTTCGGGCAGTTCGGCCGCCTCGATGCGCTCCCTGACGGGTGTGACCACGCGGGTGATCGCCTCGGTGTCCTCGGAGTCCAGCGCCTCGATGGCGGTGCGGATCTCGCCGTCCGGGTCGAGGGTGGCGAGGAAGGCTTCGAAGGCCGTGGTGGTGACGACGTAGCCGGGCGGTACGGGCGCGCCGGCGAAGGTGAGTTCGCCGAGGCTGGCGCCCTTGCCGCCGACCGTGGGCCGGTCCGTCAGCCGCAGTTCTGCGAACCGGTGGACATGGGGTGAGGTGTTCATTGTCGTGCTCCCCAGGCTCAGTCGAGGATGGTGACGATGCCGCGGTCGCCGTCCACGCGCAGCCGCTGGCCGGTGGTGATCCGCTTGGTGGCGTGGCCGGTGCCGACGACGGCGGGCAGTCCGTACTCGCGGGCCACGATCGCCGCGTGCGACATGGTGCCGCCGATGTCCGAGACGGCGGCCGCGATCTTGCCGAAGACCGGGCCCCAGCTGGGCGCGGTCACCGGACAGACCAGCACCTCGCCCTCCCGTACCTGGCCGATGTCGTTGGCGCTGAGCAGCACCCGGGCGGTGCCCTCGACGACGCCCGGCGAGGCGGCGAAGCCGCGCACCTCGTGATCGCCGTCCGCGGTCGGTGTGGACCAGGCCTGGATGGTCTCGGCGGTGATGCCCCACAGCATGCGGACCGCCGGGTCGTTGAGTACCTCGGGGACGGGGCCCAGCGCGGGCGGCGGGGACCAGCCCGCGAGGGCTTCCAGCATCCGCTTGCGCTCGGCGACCGTCTCGCGCACGTGTGCCGAGCCCACCGGCTTGCTCCCGGCCGCCCAGGCGAGCATCACGTCGGTCAGGGCCTGGCCGACCTCGGTGTGGTTCAGCTGGAAGACGTCCTCGGCGTCGGCCAGGACCCCGTGGTCATGGAGCAGCTCACCGAACTCGCGGACCTTGGCGAAGAACTTGGTGGTGAAGTAGTGCTCGCAGTAGAAGTTGTGGTCCTCGACGAAGGGGAAGACCACCCGGGCCAGGCCCAGCATCTGGTCGAAGGCGGCCTGCTCCTCCTCTCCGGCCAGCAGGGAGCGATACTCCTGGGCGATGCGCTCGCGCTCGGCCGTGAGCTGTTCGGTGGGGCGGTCGAGCAGCTCGCCCCTCCTGGCCTGGTCGACATAGCCGGGCAGCGCCGCGAACGGCACCGTGAGGTCGTCGTTCCAGCTGCGGTGGTGATGGTAGAAACCGGCGCCGGTCGACATGTTGAACCACGGCTCGCGCACGGCGTCCATCGCCTCCAGCCAGCTCCGGCCGCCGTCCCCGCGGGCGGCGAGCGCGGCCAGCACCTTGTCCGGCTCGCAGCCCTCGACGAAGAGATCGTCGACGCCGTACTCGACCGCCAGCTTCGCCAGCTTCTTCAGCTCGTCGTCCGGGCGGTAGAGGATGACGTCGATCCCCGCGACCATGCGGGCCACGTCCTGGTCGGGGATCTCCGGGAACGACGTCTTGCAGAACTCGAAGAACACGACGTAGGCGCCGTAGCCGAGCATCAGGAACTCGGAGTGGTGGTGCCACATCTTGGAGTACAGGTCGATCAGCCGGTGGTAGTTCTCCCGGACGTAGTGGTTCTGGGCAACACCCTTGGCCTGGAACACGACCTCCGGGTCCTCGAACTCGGGCAGCCGGGGCACCTCGATCCGTTGCACCTCGTCGATCAGCGCGGTGATGCGGGCGACCCAGCCCTGGTAGAGGTCGTCCCAGTTCTCGTAGTAGTACCCCGCCCGCTCACTGAACTCTGCGAGCCTGTGCTGGATCTCCTCGGGGTCGGTGACCGGATTGGCGGTGATGTAGACCCGGCCGTTGACGATGCGGTGCTCGATGCCGAGCGTGGTGGGGAAGACGAACATGCGCGCGGTGTTCGCGCCGATAGCGGTGTAGGGCGCCTCGGCAGTGATGGCGTCGAACGCGGGCATGGGCTCGGGGAAGTGCATCGCGTTGTAGAACCAGAACCGCTGGTCGTCCCCGGGCTGGAACCGGGTGTAGTACGGGTACATCGACGCCCAGCCTTCGGCTCCCGCGACGTCGGTCAGTTCCGAGGGCAGTGGGAAGAGGGGGGCGGGTCTGGCATCGTTCACGGGGCTCTCCAGGGTGTGCGGCTCAGGCGTAGGGAGCGGGGATCCGAGGGTGGTGCGGCTCAGACGGTGGCGGTGGCCAGGGGGTAGTCGCGCTGGGTACGGGCGTAGCGGGCGAGGGCATCGAGCGCACGCGGGTCGGCGACCGTGCTGGGGTCGGCCGCCTGTTCGACGGGGGTGCCGAGCAGGATGCGGCGCGCCGGTACCTCGAGCTTCTTGCCGGTCAGGGTGGTCGGGACGGCCGGGACCTGGATGATGCGGTCCGGTACGTGGCGGGGGCTGTACTCGCGGCGGAGTCGGTCCCGGATCGTCTGCTGGAGGCCGGCGTCGAGGGTGACGCCGTCGGTCAGGGCGACGAACAGCGGCATGAAGAACTTCTCGTCCGGCAGGTCGAGGCTGACCACCAGAGCTCCCGTGACCTGGTCGAGGGCTTCGACGACCCGGTAGATCTCCGCGGTGCCGATGCGAACGCCCTGCCGGTTGAGGGTGGCGTCGGCGCGGCCGAGTACGAAGCAGCCGCCGCGTGCGTTGACCTTGAAGAAGTCGCCGTGTCGCCAGGCGCCCGGGTAGTCCTCGAAGTATGCGCGGCGGTATCGCTCGTCCCCGTCCGGGCCCCAGAACGTGACCGGCATGGACGGCAGCGGCTCCGTGATCACGAGCTCGCCGACCTCGTCCACGACCTGGCGGCCGTGTTCGTCGTAGGCGTACGCGGCGACACCCAGCGAGCGGGCCTGCATCTCGCCGGCGTACACGGGCAGGGTGGGCACTCCGCCGACGAAGCCGGTGCAGCAGTCGGTGCCGCCGCTGCCGGTGGCGATCCACAGGTCCGCCTTGACGTTGCCGTAGAACCAGGCGGTGCACTGGGGCGACACTGGTGAGCCGGCGGGCATGACCGTGCGCAGGGCGGACAGGTCGTAGCGTTCGCCGGGGACGATGCCGGCCTTGGTCATGAGGTCGACGTAGGCGGGGCTGGCGCCGAAGAAGGTGGTCCGGGTGTCCTGCGCGATCCGCCACAGCACGTCCGGCTCCGGGTGGGCGGGGTTGCCGTCGTAGAGCACTGGGCAGGCGCCGACCAGCAGGGAGCTGATCAGGAAGTTCCACATCATCCAGCCGGTGGTGGTGAAGAAGAGCGGCCGGTCGCCCTCGCGCAGGTCCATGTGGAAGGTCTGCAGCTTCAGCTGCTCCAGCAGGATGCCGCCGTGCCCGTGGATGATCGCCTTGGGCAGTCCCGTCGTACCGGAGGAGAAGAGCACCCACAGCGGGTGGTCGAAGGGGACGTGCTCGAATTCGAAGTCTTCGGCGGGAACGGGCGGGTGGTCGAGGACCTCGTCCCAGCGCAGGCCGCCGACGGCCAGCGGCTCGTCGTCCCCGTCGTCGAGGACGGGAAGGTGGATCACCTGCTCCAGGCCGGGAAGCGCGTCGGCGATGCGGCGCACCTCGTTCCGGCGGTCGAAGGTCTTTCCGCCGTAGCGGTAGCCGTCGACGCAGAAGAGGACCTTCGGCCTGAGCTGGCCGAACCGGTCGATGACGCCTCGCGACCCGAAGTCGGGGGAAGCGCTCGCCCATACGGCCCCGACGGCCGTCGTCGCGAGCATCGCGATCGCGGCCTGGGGCACGTTCGGCAGATATCCGCAAACCCGGTCGCCGGGGCGTACGCCGAGCGCGCGCAGCCGGGTCGCCAGGATGCGTACCCGGCCCGCGAAGTCCTCCCACGGAAGGCCGACGGGAGCGGCGCTCTCGGAGCCGAACACCACGGCGTCGGCACCCGACCGTTCGTTGCGCAGGACGTGCTCGGCGTAGTTCAGCCGCGCCCCGGGAAACCACCGCGCCCCCGGCATGTCCCGGCCGTCGAGCACCGAGGAGTACGGGGCCGTCGACCGAATGCCGAAGTAGTCCCACAGGGCACCCCAGAATCCCCCCAGGTCGGTGACGGACCAGTTCCACAGCTCGTCGTAGCCGTCGAACCGCAGCCCCCGTTCCCGGGACAGCCAGTCCGCGAACCGCGTGACATTGGCCTCCGCGACCTGCCGCGGGCCGGGCGTCCACAGCAGCTCGCCTTCGGCCACCACGGCGGCCCTGCCGGCTGCGCCGTGTGCCCGACCAGTGGCAGGGAAGCCCCCTGCTGCCTCGACGGTCATGTCGCCTCCTCGCGTCAGTGGAGGAACGGTCCCCGACGAGCCGGGACGCGAGCAACAGTTCCCTGCTAGCTTTTCACCTGGTGAAATCCGCTCTCCATCTCCGCAGGTGAGGGTCGTCTCATGCGGCAGTACCAGGTAAAAACGATCAGCTCTCTCGAGCGTGGCCTACAGGTGCTGAAGGCCCTGGAGGAGATGCGTGCCGCCAGCCTGCACGACCTGCACCAGGTCACCGGCATCCCCAAAGCCACCCTGATCCGCATCCTCCATACCTGCAACCAGCAGGGCCTGGTCTGGCAGCGGCTCGCCGACGGGGCGTTCGTCGCAAGCCTCAGACCCCAGAGGGCCCCGTACAACGACGTCGAGTGGCTCGGCGAGCTGGCGTCGTCGGTCCTGGAGGAGCTATGCGAGCGCGTGATGTGGCCGTCGGTGCTGACCGTGCCCCGGCTGGACTACATGGAGACGATCGACACCAACAGCCCCAAGGCGTACTTCGACGAGGTGGTCCCCGTCGCGCCCATCGGTTTCCGTTCGCACATGCTGCTCGGCGCCTCGGGCCGGGCCTACATCGCCTTCTGCGCCGAGCGGGAGCGGGAGGCGGTCCTGCGCCGCCTGCGCGAGCACGACGCTCCGGGCAACGCATACGCCCACGACCCGGGCTGGCTGCGGCGTCTGCTGGCGACCACCCGGTCCCGCGGATACAGCGTGCGCGCACCGGAGTACGACTTCGACGGTCGCAACTCGATCGCCGTACCGATCCGCCTGCACGGGGAGGTCCTGGGATGCGTCAACGTGACCTGGCGCAAGACGGTCATGTCCGCGCAGGAAGTGGCGCGGCGCCACCTGGACGACCTGCGGGCCGCAGTGCACCGGATCGAAGAGCGGGCTTCGGCGGCCGTCCCGCAGCGACACGGGCCCGGCGGCGACGAGATCTGAAGATGAGGAAAAGAGACCATCCGCCGTCTTCCAGTCTCCACCAGCCACCGGAACGGCTATGCGCCAGGCCTCTGTGGAGCAGCCGAGTGGTCCCTGCGACACTCACGCGGGCTGACGCAGTGCGGCTCTTTGAGGCGCGGGCGAAGTGTGAGGTGTCCTTGACGCCGACCGCGTAGGCGATGTCCGTGACACTCCGGCCCGTCCGGACCGGGTCGGCGGGCAGCCTGGCGGCGATGTCGATCCGCTGCTGCGCCCCGAACAGCAGCAGCACCCTGTCACGGGCGCGGTCGTCCTCGATCTCACCGCAGGTCCGCGTCGACCGAGCATCATATCGGATCCTCGTGCCGCTCGCTGAGCTCGGCGCTCTAGGGTCACCCTAAAGCGTGTTGCACGAGGTCGTGATTTTGCAGGTCAGGGCCCGATCGTGGCTGTTCTGATGGGACCTGTCCACCCCTCGGGGACAGGACCCCGGCACGCTTGTCCCGGTGCGCTACCGCAAGGTCGGTGCCTCGCGCCGCAACTACCGGTTCTCCGCAAACGTGCAGGTCATCATCGACGCCGACACCCGCCTGGTCGTGGCCGTGGCTCGCCCCGCCCCGGCAACAAGGCCGACGCCCACGTGTGGCGCAACTCCGGCCTGCCGGAGCAGTGCCGGGGCGTCACCGTGCTGGGTGACGGCGCCTACATCAACACCGGCCTCGTCGTCCCCGGTCATGAGGGTGCCGCTGGTCGGTTCCGTGATGATGCAGGCGTCACCGGTGTGGCCTCGTTCGAGGGTGCCGAACGCTCCGAGTCCGTCCTCCTCGCTGACGACGAAGTGCGCGGCCACCTGGCCGCGCAGCTTCGCGCCCGCGCTGCGTATCGCGGCCAGGGCTGCGAGGATAGCCACCACGCTGGCCTTCATGTCGCACGCTCCCCGGCCATGCACCACGTCTGCGCCGACCTGAGGACGGAAGGGGTCTCCCTCCCATTGCGCCAAGTCCCCGGGAGGGAGACCGTCGACATGGCCCTGAACAACCAGGATCGGCCCGTCGCCCTGCTGCTGCGTGCCTCCCACCAGGCCCCATGCCTCCGTGCGTGGGGCTTCGCCGCCCGGGAAGCGGGGGTGCGCACGCAGCTCGGGCAGGTTCATGGACCACAGGTCGACATCGAGATCCAGCCGCTCCAGGTGCCGGGCCAGGATGTGCTGCAGCTCGGACTCCGCGGCACTCTGGCTTCACGATCGTACAGTCGCCTCTCCTGTCAGGACGGGTGTCCGGCCACTGCCAGCCGCAGCGCGAGGTGGGTCTCCAGGGTCCGTTCGGCGGCCGTCCGTCCCAGCAGTTCCTCGGCCCGGCGCAGCCGGTAGACCACCGTGTTGCGGTGGACGTGCAGCGCCTCGGCGGCCCGCACGAGGCTGCTGCCCCGGTCGAGGTAGGCGAGCAGGGTGGAGCGCAGGTCGGCCGTGGCGCGGTCAGGGGCGGCGAGGGCGCCCAGCTCCTCCGTGACGAACCAGGCGGCGCGTTCGGAGTCGGTGGATGAAAGGGAGATCAGGGCCACCTCGTCGTAACGGGTCACCGGCTCGGATGGGCGGGACCGAAGGGCCGCGCGCCGGGCGTCGAGCGCGGCGAGGTGTGTGCGCCGGAAACCGGCCGGGCCGCGGGCGCTGCGGCCGACCGCGAGCCGGACGCCGGTAGCGCCGTCGACGCACGCCATGGTCAGCGCGCCGGCGTCCAGCGGGCGGGGCGAGGTGGCCCACGCCCAGAGCGTGGTGGCGTCCGCCTCGACACTGAGCAGGTCGGCGGCATGCAGCGCCACGGCGGCGGAATGCAGGGCTTTTTCGAGCAGGTGCCGGGCGTCTTCGGGGCGCGCACCGGCCCGGGACGCCGGCTTTCCGAGCCAGGCCACCAGGCCCAGGTGGTGAGCCGTCAGGTCCTTCTCCAGGACCCGGCCGGCCGTGGCGGCGTCCACGCTCTCGCCGTCCAGCAGCGAGCGGATCACACCCCGCTGGTCGGCCAGCCTGCGGGCGAGGAGCCGCCGGCTCTGGCCGAGGTGCTCGATGGTGATCGCGTCGGTCGTCTTGTCGAAGAAGTCATTGACCACTTCGGTCAGTTCCCGTGTCACCGGCGCGCGACGCGAGGCCGGCAGCAGGGCCTCGGCCTCGTCCAGCAGGGCCCCCGTGCACACCCGCCGTACGATCCGCAGCCCTTCGACGATCCTCTCGTAGGAGATCCCCTCTCCCGCCAGGTAGGCGGTGATGGCCACCTCGCCCGCGTTGAGCGAGAAGCTCCTGGCCCGGCCGCCGAGGGTCAGCAGGAGTTCCAGCACCATGTTCTCGATCGCGGGCGCCAGCCGGGAGGCGAGCGGCATGCGCCGCTCCTCGGGAATGTTCGGGAGCACCTCGCCCATCGCCTGGCGGGCCAGTGCCACCGCCCACCGGACCGGTGCGGGTCCGAGCTCCGCCACCACCGGCTCGGTCACCGCCGCGTCGCAGGCGGGCTCGTCGCCCGGTGGTGCGGACAACCCGAGGACGAGCCCCGACAGGAATTGCGCTCTGGCCACCAACACAGTCGTGATTGTACGAAACATACACGGGCCTTCGCGTTTTTGGATTCCCGGCCCAGTGACCGGGCCGGTACCCGGCTCGACGATCGGGAGCGCACCGCAGACGTACGGAAGGCGTCCCCCTGATGACGAGCACCGAACCGCAGCGCCCCACCGCCGGGGCCGGCTCCCAGCAGCCAGGCAACCAGTTCCTGAAGGGGCCGTTCGCCCCGGTCGACCAGGAGATCACCGTTCATGACCTGAAGGTGACGGGCACGATCCCGGCCGAGCTGAACGGCCGCCTGCTGAGGGTCGGCCCCAATCCGATCGACCCCGAGGACCCGGTGACGTACAACTGGTTCTCCGGCAACGGCATGGTGCACGGGGTCCGTCTCCGGGACGGCCGTGCCGAGTGGTACCGCAATCGCTTTGTACGCGACGACCAGGTCACCGACAGCCGCGGCTGGCCGAAGACCCCCGGCCCGGAGGCCCCCGCCCCGGGTCCGGCCTATGTGGTGCGGCAGACGGCCAACACCAACGTCCTCTCCCAGGGCGGCCACACGTTCGCGTTCATGGAGGGCGGACAGCTCCCCTATGAGCTGACGTACGAGCTGGAGACGATCGCCCGCTCCAACTTCGAGAACACGTGGAACGGCGCCTGGACCGGTCACCCGCACCGCGACGCCACCACCGGCGAACTGCACGGTGTGGCCTACCGCTGGGACTGGAACTTCGCCCAGTACGTGGTGCTGGACATCGCCGGCCGGGTCCGCAGGACGGTGGACGTGCCGCTCGAAGGCCGTCCGATCATCCACGACATGGCGCTCAGCTCGCGTTACTGCGTCTTCTACAACGGCCCCGTCCAGGCCCATCCGGGCATGCTGGAGAAGGGCTACGACTTCCCCTACGCGTGGGACTTCGACCACCGTCCGGCCTGGGCCCTGCTGCCCCGAGAGGGCAGCGCCGACCAGGTCGTGTGGTGCGAGACGGAACCGGCCGCCGTCTTCCACATCCTCGGCGCCTTCGACCTGCCGGACGGACGGGTCGCGGTCGACGTGTGCAGCAACGAGCGTCTCTTCCACACCGACCCCACCGGTCCCACGGACACACCGTCCCGACTGGACCGCTACTTCCTCGACCCGGCCACCGGTCGCTGCACGGTCAGGCGGCTCGACGACACCCCGCAGGAGATGCCCCGCCTGGACGAGCGGCTCATCGGTGTGGGTGAACACCGCTACGGCTACTTCTCCTCGCGCGCCAAGAACGCCGACAGTGCCCTGCTCAAACAGGACCTGCTGCGCGGCACCTCCGAGTCGTACACCTACGGACCCGGCCGCTTCGGCATGGAGGCCGTCTTCGTGCCGCGGACCGCCGATTCGGCGGAGGACGACGGCTGGCTGATGACCTACGTCTCCGACCTCGCCAACGGCAACGCCGAGGTCCTGATCCTGCACTCCCAGGACCTGTCGGGCGGCCCGGTCGCCCGCATCCACATCCCGCAGCGCGTACCGCTGGGCTTCCACGGCAACTGGGTGCCCGACGAGGACCTGGAGGGCAAGTGACCACCCGTCATGAGGCGGTCATCCGGAGCACGCCCGCCGAGGTGACCCCGGAGCTGATCCAGGGCATGTGGGCATTGTTCGCGCGAGACCACCGGGAACGCGGCTACGACGCACCGGTGGTCGTCACCGACGAGTCGTACGGCACTCATCCGAGGCAGCGGCTCGACGTCCATCGGGCGTTCGAGCCGCCGGCCGGCGCGCCGGTGCTGCTGTTCGCGCCCGGCGGCGGCTTCGTCGCCGGGGACAAGGACACCGCCGGTTTCCCGTTCTACCGCCATATCGGCCGCTGGGCGGCGGACCGCGGGCTCGTCGCCGTGACCATGAACTACCGGCTCGCCCCGGAGCACCGATGGCCCGCCGGGGCGCAGGACGTCGCCGACGCGGTGGCCTGGGTGCGGGCGAACATCGCGGAGCACGGGGGCGATCCGGAGCGGATCGTGCTCGTCGGGCACTCTGCGGGAGCCGCCCACGTGGCCGGATACCTGGCCTGCCACGGCGGTACGCGACCCCGGGTGGCCGCGGCCGGCCTGCTGTCGGGCATCTACGACCTGCGTGAGCTCCGGCAGAACGAACTGCTGCGCTCCTACTACGGCTCCGATCCCGCCGAACTCCCCGCCCGCGAGGCGCTGCCCGGGCTGCGTGACTGCGCCATCCCGCTGCTGGCCTGTGTGGCCGAGCTCGACCCCCCGGACTTCCATGCCCAGGCCGAGGCGGTACGGGACTTCGTCTCCTCCTTCGTGCACGTCACGGGCCACAACCACATCTCCGAGATCGTCGCCCTCGGCGTCGACGACGCCCCGCTCGGCGAGCCGCTGCTGCGGTTCATCGAGGAATACGCCGTGAGGAGCACCGCATGAGCGCGATCCGCGCATCCGTCCTGGTCGGCGGCGAGGAGGTCACCACCGGGTTCGCGCCGGTGCTCAATCCGGCGCGGATCAGCGAGGTCGTCGGCGAGTTCGCCCTGGGCGGGGCCGGGGAGATCGACCTCGCGGCCCGCGCGGCGGCGTCCGCCTTCCCCGGCTGGGCCGCGCTGAGCCCGGCCGAGCGTGCCGCGTACCTGGTGAAGGCCGCCGACGCGCTGGAGGCCGAGGTTCCCGAGCTGGCCGCGCTGCTCACCCGCGAGGTGGGCAAGGTGCTGCACGAGTCGTACGGCGACGCGGGCGGCGCGCCCCGGCTGCTGCGGTACTTCGCGGGGCTGGCCGAGGACATCGCCGCCGCCGAGGAACCGGCCGAACTCCCTTGGCCGGGCCGCGCGGTGACCCGGCATGTGCCGATGGGCCCGGTCGGGGTCATCGCGCCGTGGAACACCCCGGTGTTCCTGGCGTTCATGTCGATCGGCCCGGCCCTGATGGCGGGCAACCCGGTGATCGTCAAGCCGCCGGAGGAGGCTCCGCTGGCCCTGAGCCGGGCCGTCGCGGTACTCGCCGACGCCCTCCCGTCCGGAGTCGTCGGCCGCGTACCCGGGCTCGGCCCGGACGCAGGTGCCGCGCTGTCCGAACATCCCGCCGTGCGGCGGCTGATGTTCACCGGCTCGGTCGCGACCGGGTCCCGAGTGCTGGCGTCCGCCGCGCCGACCATCAAGAACGTCACGCTCGAACTCGGCGGAAACGACCCGGCGTTGGTTCTGCACGACGCGGTCATCGACGAGGCGATGCTCCGCGAGCTGGTCGCCGGCGTGTTCGGCCTCAGCGGGCAGATCTGCTACAACGTTAAGCGGATCTACGTCCACCGCAGCCGCCTCGCCGAATTCACCGACGGGTTCACGGAGTTGGTCTCGCGGATCCGGGTGGGCGAGGGCAGCGACCCCCGGGCCACCATCGGGCCGGTCACCACCCGTGCCCAGTACCACCGCGTGCTCGCCCTGCGCGACGCCACCGCGGCCGCCGGCGCCAAGGTCACCGTCGTCGGCGAGCAGTTGGACCCCGTCGGCTGGAACGAGGGCTACTTCATCCTCCCGAGCGTCGTCACGGACATCGCTCCCGACGCGCCGCTGGTCACCGAGGAGCAGTTCGGGCCCATCGTGCCGATCCTGCCCTTCGACGACGAGGAGGAAGCCGTCCGGCTGGCCAACTCGACCGAATACGGCCTGGCCGCGTCCGTCTGGTCCGCCGACACCGACCGCGCCTGGGCACTGGCCCGCTGCCTGGAGGCCGGGACCGCCTTCGTCAACGTCCATCGCGTAGGCGCCTCGCCGATGTCCGTGCCGTTCGGCGGCATCAAGCACAGCGGCATCGGCCGCACCCACGGCCTGACCTCCGTCCTGGAGTGCATGGAACAGCAGGCCGTGGTCACCTACGACGACCCGTCGCTGCTGCCCGGCACCGACCACTGGAACACCCTGCTGCGCGCCGCGGAAGGAGCCGACGACCATGCCTGACTACGCACGCATCGCCACCGAGGAGGCGTTCGCTCCGCCGGAACTCATCGATCTGTGGCGGGACATGATCAAGCGGAACGATCACGGCGACCCGGGCTTCGACAGCCTGATGGGCTTCTACGTCAACCATCGCAGCGCACGCACCGACTTCATCCTCGAACGCCTCCCCGACCTCGGCGAGCGACGGCTGGCCGACATGGACGCCGCGGGCGTCGACCGCCAGGTCATCTCGCTCACCTCCCCCGGCACGCAGATCCTGCCGCGGTCCGAGGCGGTCGCCATCGCCGAACTCGCCAACAACCGGCTCGCCGAGGCGATCCGCAGCCACCCCGACCGCTTCAGCGGCCTCACCGCCGTCGCCCCACAGGACCCGGAGCACGCCGCCCGCGAGATCGAACGCGGCCATCGTGACCTGGGGCTGAAGGGCGTCATCATCAACTCGCACACCCACGGCGAGTACTTGGACGACCCCAAGTTCTGGCCCATCTTCGAGGCGGCCGAGGCCCACGACACCCCGATCTACCTTCACCCCAACACGCCTTCCCCCGCGATGATCGGGCCGCTGCTGGAGGCGGGTCTGGACGGCGCGATCTACGGCTTCACCGTCGAGACAGGCATGCACCTGCTGCGCATCATCACTTCCGGCGTCTTCGACCGCTTCCCACGCCTCAAGATCGTCGTCGGACACCTCGGCGAAGCCCTGCCGTTCTGGCTCTACCGCCTGGACTACATGCACGAGGCCACCGTCCGCGCCAAGCGCTACCCCGTCATCAAGCCTCTCCAGCGCAAGGTCAGCGACTACCTGCGGGAGAACGTCTGGGTCACCACCAGCGGCATGCCCTGGGCCCCCGCGATCATGTTCTGCCGCGAAGTCCTCGGAGCCGGCCGGGTGCTGTACGCCATGGACTACCCGTACCAGTACGCCCCGGACGAGGTCACCGCCCAGGACGACCTCCCGCTCGGCACCGCCGGGCTGAAGGCCTTCTTCCAGACCACCGCCGAGGATCTCTTCCAGCTCCGCTGAGCCCAGAACGCCCGGAGCCCGCACCAATTCCAAGGGACGACATGAAATACACCGTCAGCAGCATGCGCACTCCACCGGAGGGCTACGCCTGGAGCCGGTTCGGACAGCCCGAGTACACCGACTGGCTCGACGAGAGCATGTCCTGGAAGGACGCCTGCTACATCGGGGACTGGTCGTTCCTGTGGCAGCACCGGATCACCGGCCCCGACGCGCTCACCATGCTCGGCGACATCACCGTCAACACCCTCGCGAACTTCGCCCTCGGCCAGTCCAAGCACGCCATCCACACCAACCAGGACGGCAAGGTCATCCACGAGGGCATCCTCACCCGCTTCGGCGACGAGGAGTTCATGCTGCACGGCCGCGGTGGCTTCTGGGTCCGCAACTACCTGGGCACGACCGACTACGACGTCAAGGTGGAGCGGGACGACTGGTTCATCCTCCAGGTCTCCGGCCCCAATTCGGTGAAGCTCCTCGAAAAGGTCTCGGGCTCATCGAACCTGCGCGAGACCAAGTTCATGTGGGTCAACTCCCTGAAGATCGCCGACCACGAGTTGTACGCGCTGCGGCAAGGCATGGCCGGGGAAATCGGCTTCGAGCTCCAGGGCCCCATGGCCGCCAAACAGGACGTCTACGACGCCATCCTCGAGGCCGGCCAGGAGTTCGGGATCCGCAAGCTCGGTGCCCGCGCCACCATGATCAACCACCTGGAGGCGTGCTTCCCGACCATCGCCACCGACTACATCCCTGCCATCTTCGACGAGGACATGAAGAGCTACCGCGAGTTCTTCACCTCCTCCATGCCGTCCTTCGCGCAGCCGGCCTACATCGCCGGTTCCTACGACGGCGCCGAGATCAGCGACTACTACCGCAGCCCTGTGGAGCTGGGCTGGGCCCGCAACATCAACTTCGACCACGACTTCCTGGGCCGCGAGGCGCTGGAGGCGGAGAAGGCCGCGCCCCGGCGCGTCATGCGGACCCTGGTGTGGAACGGCAACGACGTGGCGGACGTCTTCGCGTCGATGTTCCGACCGGGCGAGCACTACCCGTTCATGGACATGCCCCGTGACCAGCGCGGCTTCATGTGGGCGGACAAGGTCACCGCCGGCGACGACCTCGTTGGGATCGCCACCTCCCGCGGCTACAGCTACTACTACCGGCAAATGCTCTCGCTATGCACTGTCGACGTCGCGCACAGCGAGCCAGGCACCGAGGTCACCGTCCACTGGGGAGAGCCCGGCGGACCGCAGAAGGCGATCCGGGCGACCGTCGCCGCCGCGCCCTACAAGCCCGACCGGCGCCGCGCCGACCTGCATCAAGCGTGACCCCGGAAAGGAACGGCGACCGTCATGGCCACCGCTTTCACTCTAAAGTTCGCCTGCGACGACCGGCCCGGCATCGTCAGCCGGGTCACCACGGGCCTCGCCGCGATCGGCGGCAACATCCAGGAGGCCAGCCACTTCAACGATCAGCTCACCGGCCGGTTCTTCTGCCGACTCGCCTTCACCGTCCCGGCCGGAGTGACCGAAACCACCGTCCGGGAGAACGTCTCCGACGGTCTCACCCAGCTGGCAGCCACTTGGTCGGTGACCGGGGACCGGTCCCGTATGCGGGTCCTCATCATGGCCTCGAAGCTCGATCACTGCCTCGCGGACCTGCTCTACCGGTGGCGTATCGGCGAGTTGCCGATGGATGTGGTCGGCGTGGTGTCCAACCATCCCCGCGAGGTCTACCAGCACATCGACCTGTCCGACGTCCCGTTCCATCACCTGCCGGTGACCAAGGAGAACAAGCCGGAGCAGGAAGCCAAACTGCTCGCGATCGTCGACGAGTATGAGGTCGACCTCGTGGTCCTCGCCCGCTACATGCAGATCCTGTCGGACGAGCTGTCCGCCAGCCTGGCAGGCCGCTGCATCAACATCCACCACTCGTTCCTGCCGGGCTTCAAGGGCGCCAAGCCCTACCACCAGGCGTACGAGCGCGGGGTGAAGCTGATCGGGGCGACAGCGCACTACGTCACCGGCGACCTAGATGAGGGCCCGATCATCGCCCAGGACGTCGAGCCCGTCACCCACCGGGACACGCCCGAGCAACTGGTCCGCAAGGGGCGGGACATCGAGCGGCGCGTGCTGGCCAGGGCTGTCCGCCATCATCTGGAGAGCCGAGTGCTCCTCAACGGACGTACGACCGTGGTCTTTCCGGACTGACGGTTCCGTTGCGGGCGCCGCCTGGAGCAGCGCCCGCAACAGTCCGTCCTGGCCTCCGAGCAACGGCAACGCGGTGCAGCCGTGCTCCTGGCAGAGGCGGTGGAAGGTCTCCTCCGTGCGACGTCGGCGACCATCCGCCTCGGGACGACATCGCCTTGCTGCTATCCCACACGGGCGCGGTGCCGCCGGAGAACGTCGCGACGTGGGAGTTCCCCGCGGACCCGGCCGTCGTGGCCGACGCCCGTGATGCGACCGCCTGCCAGCTCGCATCGTAGTGCGGGACACCGGGAGCATCCGAGCGAAACTGACGACTGCTGCGACGGTGACGACGACGTGCATCACCATCAGAGGCGGCACCCCAGGAGGCGCCGAGCCCGACGCGTCGAGAACTCCGGGGCTCCGCCATCGTGACGTTGCAGGTGAGGCGGGTGGCGTATTCACGCAGATCGCGGGCGGCTGCCGACGCTCTCGATCACCGGTCGTAAGTTGATCTCGAGGTGCGTCAGTACGAGGAGCGCGCGCAGGAGGTCGGTGGCGCGGGCGGGGTCGGTGCCGAGCTTGGTGAGCGTGTGACTCGCCTTGACTTCGGCGAAGCTGTGCTCGACGGGAGCGCGACCGGCGGCCAGGAGCCGGTTGGCGTCCTTCTGACCGTCGGTGAGCTTGCGCGCGCGGGTGGCCTTGTAGGCGGTGACGACGACCGGGGCGTCGGTGTTGTCATCCAGGTCGAGGAAGCCGAGGTCGGCCAGGGCGCCGAGGCCAGCGGCCCGCAGGTGTTTGAGGATGGGGTCGAGGCGAGCGGCGGTGATGTCGTGGGTGTGTCCGGGGCGGGCCGCGAAGATCCAGTTCAGGCGGCCCTGCTCGTCGGTCAGCGCGAGGAAGTGCAGGCCGTGACCTCGGTGCGTTCCCGAGTAGTTGGGCCGGTTGTCGCGTTCCGCTGCGGCGCACGGTGGCCACCAGGGTGCCGTCAATCAGGACAACCTCGCCGCCCCGCTTGGCGCTCGGGCAGTCGCCTATCAACCGGTTCGGACAGTCGGGACACCGAGGCCTTGGCGAACTCGGCGAGCACACTCACGGTGCAAGTCATCCGCGATATCCCGGTCCTCTAGAGCAGGCGGCAGACGGTGTCCGTGAAGTAGGGAGTGAAGCGGGTCATGACGTCAGGGTCGTGGCCGGCCACGACCCTGACGCCCTGCTGTTCCAGCTCCCGGATGCGGTCGTAGGCCCGGTACATCGCGGGCACGTCGGCCACGATCCCGAAGGGACGGTCCCGTTCGTACTCCTCGTACGTGTGGATCGCGTCGGAAGCCAGCGCCACGGTGCCACCCGCCCCGCGCACCAGGACGACGAGCTGGCCGGGAGTGTGTCCGCCGAGCTCCAAAAGCTCGACGCCCGGAGCCAGTTGATACGTCTCCTCGACGAGGGTCAGCCTGCCCGTCGTGCGCAGACTCGAGAGATGGCGGAGTTCCGCGGTCTCCGTGGGGATCGCGAAGTGCCCCCGGACCGCGAACGGCCCCTGCCAGAACTCGTGTTCGCGGCGGCTCATCACCACCTCGGCGGAGGGGAACCGGGCGAGGTTGCCGATGTGGTCGTAGTGGGCATGCGTCACGACCACCGTGCGCACCGTCGACGCGTCCACGCCGAGTCGGCCCAGCAGTTCCATCGGATCGGCCAGGACCTCGCGTCCCCGACGCCTGCCTACCTCGGGGGCGAAGCCGGTGTCGACCACGATGGTTCCGGCGGGGCCACGGATTACCCAGAAGTAGTAGTCCATCGTGACGTCGTCGTCGGGCTCGCCGTATCCGGCGTAGTTCAGGTAGAAGGCGCTCCGCCGCAGCCTGTGACGGCCGAAGCGGACGGCGAAGGCCTCCCAGGAGTCAGTCACCGACGTGCGAGGCGGCGCGGATGCTGACACCGTGACGTGCCTCCAGCGGGCGGACGATCTCTGTGTGGTCGGCATCGGGCGCCAGTTCGGCAGCCAGTTCGCGCCAGCGTGCCTGCACCGCCTCGGCGAGCGGCAGCTCGACGGCCAGGTCCTTGCCGAGCAGAGTGGCGATTCCGACGTCCTTCGCCATGAGCGCCGCGGTGAAGCCGGAGTCGAAGGTCCCGGTCAGCACGAACTTGGGAAACTTGGCCTCGGTGGAGCCGCTGCGACCACTCGCCGAGTTGACTACGGCGAGTGCGGTGGCCGGGTCCATGCCGAAGCGTGTCGCGACGGTCATGGCCTCTGCGGTGATGAGCATGCTGCACGCCGACATCAGGTTGTTCAGCGCCTTGATGACGTGTCCGGCACCGACTGGGCCGACGTGCACGATCGACGAACCGAGCGGTTCGAGGAGCGGCCGGACCCGCTCGTACTGCTCCGCCGTCCCACCCACCATGAGGGTCAGCGTGCCGGCCACGGCACCGCCGACGCCGCCGGAGACCGGCGCGTCGACGAGTTCGATGCCCGACTCGGCCAGACGCGGGGCGAGTCGGCGTGTGCGGCCCGGCTCGGAGGAGCTCATGTCGATGATCCGCCTGCAGCGGGCGCCGGACCGCACGGCGGCGGCGATGCGCTCAGCGACCTGGTCCACGATGTCGCTGTTGGGCAGCATCAGGATGATGTCCTCGGCCGCGTCCGCCAGTTCGTCGACCGACGCCACCGGGGTCAGTCCGTCCGCCGCGAGAGCGACCCGGAGCCGTTCGTCGACGTCGTAGCCGTGGACGGCGTAGCCGGCCGAGACCAGGCGTCGGGCCATCGGGGCGCCCATCTTGCCGAGTCCGGCAAGGGCGGCGGCCCGCGTCTTCTCGGGCAACTCACTCATCTCCCAGCTCCGCGATGACCTGCTGCGCGGCGCGCGAGGCCTCCAGCGCGGCCGGGACCCCGCAGTAGATGGCCGCCTGGAGCAGCACTTCCTGGATCTGCTCCACGGTGCAGCCGTTGTTGAGCGCTCCGCGTACGTGCAGCCGCAGTTCGTCGGGCTTGCCCAGCGCCGTCAGCATCCCGATGTTGAGCAGGCTCCGGGTGGCCGGTTCGAGGCCGGGACGAGTCCAGACCGCTCCCCAGCAGTACTCGGTGACGAGGTCCTGGAGCGGCCGGCTGAAGGGGCTCGCGTTGGCGCGCGAGCGGTTGACGTGCTCGTCGCCGAGCACTTGACGCCGCATGGCGTCACCCGCGGCCAGCCGATCGGTCGTATCCATGTGAGCAGTCACGCCAGTGCCTTCCGGTCAGCGGTTCGATGGCAGCACGATAACCGAGACCTGGACTGAAAGCAGATAGCAGCTGTCAGACAAAGCGCGAAAGATGTCACCTAGCGGCTGTCGGACAGCTGCGGACCTCACGTATCCTCGGCGCATGACCGACATGCAGGTGCAACGACATGCCCCCATCCGCGAGCAGGTCGCGAACATCCTGCGGGACGCCATCGTCGATCAGCGGCTGACACCCGGGCAGCTGCTCGTCGAACGCGAGCTGTGCGAGATGACCTCGGCCAGCCGCGCCTCGGTGCGCGAGGCTCTACGGCAGTTGCAGGCCGAAGGGCTGGTCGAGTCGCACAACGGCCGCGGTACCAGCGTCACGGTCATCTCCACCGCGACCGCCCGGCACGTCTATCAGGTGCGGTCATCCCTCGAGGGACTGGCCGCCCGGCTCTTCGCCGAGCACGCGAGCGACCAGGACCGGGCCGCCTTCCGGGCGGCCGTCACCGAGCTGGCCGAGGAGACCGCGAAGGGTGCGGACGCCGCCGCTCTCCTGAAGGCCAAGTCCAGGGCGTACGACGTGTTGTTCCGGGGTTGCGGCAATCCCGTCCTGCACCAGACCCTGCAGACGCTCCAGCATCGCGTGACCCGGCTGAGGGCGCTGACTCTCGCCCAGGAAGGCCGGGCGGAGCGCAGCGCGGACGAGGTGACCGCGATCGCGGACGCCGTCGACGCACGCGACGGAGAGGCGGCCCAGGCCGCCGCCATGACTCATGTCGAGGAGGCCGCGCGCGTCATGCTCGCGGCCGCCGAGGGCCCGCCTTCGCACTGAGTCCGGAGCGGGGCCCTGTCGTGGCCCCTTGCACCCACCCATTGTCTGACAGCTGCTAGCTGTTCTATACATAGCCGAACGCATGAATCGTGAAGAAGGGTGCACCACATGACTTTCACAGTGGTGGGAATGCGCACTCCGCCGACGACCTACGCATGGAGCCGCTTCGGCGCCCCCGAGTACACCGACTGGCTCGACGAGTCGATGTCGTGGAAGGAGACCTGCTACATCGGCGACTGGTCGTTCCTGTGGCAGCACCGGATCAGCGGACCGGACGCGATCAGGCTGCTGGCGGACACCTCGGTGAACAGTTTCTCCGTGTTCCATCAGGGGCAGTCGAAGCACGCCATCCACACGAACCGCGACGGCAAGGTCATCCACGAGGGGATCGTCACCAAGTTCGGCGACGACGACTACGTCATGCACGGCCGCGGTGGCTTCTGGGTGAATTACCAGCTGTCCAAGGGTGGGTACGACGCGAAGATCACCCCAGGAGGACTGGTTCATCTTCCAAGTGTCGGGTCCCAACGCGGTACGGGTGCTCGACCGGCTGGCCGGGGAGAACCAACTCCGGGACACCAAGTACATGCATGTCACCCCGCTCAGGATCGCGGGACACGACATTTGGGCCCTGCGCCAGGGCATGGCCGGGGAAATCGGTTTCGAGCTCCAGGGGCCCCGCGAATTCGGCGACAAGGTGCATGCCGCGGTAATGGAGGCGGGGCAGGAATTCGGTATTCGGCGGCTGGGCGCCCGCGTCACGATGATCAATCACCTGGAGGCCTGTTTTCCCACGATCGCCACGGATTACATTCCGGCGATCTTCGACGAGGACATGGCCGAGTACCTGGAAATCTTCCGGAGTTCGATGCCCGCTTACGCGCAGCCGGCATATATCGCGGGGAGTTTCGACGGCAGAGACATTTCGGAGTACTACCGCAGTCCTGTAGAGCTCGGCTGGGGCAGGAACATCAAGTTCGACCACGACTTCCTGGGGCGGGCCGCGCTCGAACCGGAGAAGGCGCAGCCGAGACGGGTCATACGCACGCTCGAATGGGACGCGGAGGACATCGAGGACGTCTATGCGTCACTGTTCCGGCCCGGCGCCAACTACCCGTTCATGGACATGCCCCGGGACCAGCGCGGGTTCATGTGGGCGGACAAAGTGACAGCAGACGGCGACCTCGTCGGCGTGGCCACCTCACGCGGTTACAGCTACTACTTCCGCAAGATGCTCTCGCTGGCCACGATCGAGGTGGCGCACGCGGACATCGGCACCTCGCTCACCGTGCACTGGGGCAATCCGGAGGGGCCTCAGAAGCCCATCCGCGCCACCGTCGCACCGGCTCCCTACAAGCAGGACCGGAGCCGGATCGATCTGCATTCCGCCTGAGCCCAGACAGCCATTGCGCCGCCAAGGCCCACCCTGCCCCGGGTGGGCCTTCGTCGTTGCGTCCGTCCGCCGTACCCGTCCGCGCCGCGGAAACGCGGCGGAAACAGGTAGCCGGATCAGGTAGTTCCCCGCGTTTACCCACCGGACCCCGCGCGGCAGGCTGCGACCACTTCGGAAAGAGGTGCTCATGCCTGGACTCACCGGCTCAGCCGCCGTGGCCGACCCGCGCTTCCGCTCGTGCGAGCGCGCGCTGTTCGGTCACCCAGGCGGCGATCTGGGCACGCGAGGTGAAACCCAGCTTGCCCAGGATGCGCTGGACGTGGCCTTCGGCGGTCCGGGTCGAGATGACCAGCGCGGCCGCGATGTGCTTGTTGCCCTGGCCGCCAGCCACCAGTTGCGCCACTTCCCACTCCCGCTTCGACAGCGCCTCCGGAACGTCCGGGGCGGAGACAGGGGCGCCTGCGGGCATACGGCGTCCGCCGGCGACGACCTCGGCCGCCTGAACCAGCGTCAGCGCCCTTCCCTCCTCGATCAGTTCGACGAAAGCGGCCCCGCCCAGCGCGTCGCGGACGTCGTCGACGCAGCCGCGCCGCAGTTCGTCGAGGACCGTGAACGCGGGGAAGCGGTGGGTCTCGGCGGCACCCATGAGGAGCGCGGCTTCCTTGTGGCGTCCCGTCGAGGCGAAGTACAGCGCGGCACTCTGCACACAGGAGCCCATGCCGAAACGGTCGTCGAACCGGCAGGCCAGCTGGGCACTGTGCTTCTGGGCGAGACGCGCGCTGAGGAAGCTGCCGTGCTGCCACTCGGCCAGTGCCGTCGTCCACTGGATGTAGCCGAAACCCCAGTTCTCGCTCGAGGCTGCGGGCATGGCGAGGAACTCCTCGCAGTACCCTCGGCCACGCTCCCAGTCGCCGTTCAGCGTCCAGGCCATGCCGAGCAGGCACAGCGTCTTGCCGGTGCTCATCCTGCTTCCGGACACCCGGAACGCGTCGAGCGCGAGGTCGAGCTTTGCGCAGGCGGTGGCGAGGTCGCGCTGGTGGATAGCCAGGAGCCCTTCGACGAACCGCAGATTTCCTGTGACGGAGGGGTCCGCGAGCTCGGCCGCCGTCGCGTTCGACGCTGCCAGCAGATCGTCGGCGCTGTCGCCACTCATGACGGCGAGATACGCGGCGACCGTGAGGGCCAGCGCGCGGCCGGGCGTCGGCTCGGACGGTGCGATGCCCAGACCTCGTTCCAGCCATGCGCGCCCCTCGGCGACCAGGCCGGTCATCACCCAGTGGTACCAGAGGGCCGCGGCCAGCCGGAACCCGTCCTGCGCCCGCTGCTTGTCCTCGAAGCAGTAGTCGAGCGCCGCGCGGATATTGGCGTGGTTGCCGCGGACCTGGCCGATCCAGTCCTGAGAGCGCTCGGTCAGCAGACCGTCGGAGGCCTGGCTCGCGAGCCAGAGGCACCACTGCACATGGCGTCCGCGCAGCCGGTCCCACTCTCCCGGCTCTCCCGCCCCGGTCACCCGTTGCAGCGCGTACTCGCGCAACAGACGGGGGAGTCGATACCACGACCCGCCGGTCCGCTCCTCACGGACGAGCACCGACTTGTCGATCAGGCCGGCCACGAGGTCGAGCACCCGCTCGTCGGAGATGACCTCGTCGGTGCACACGTGCTCGACCGCGGGGAGGCCGAACCGGCCGGTGAAGACCGTGAGTCGTTCCCACAGCAGCTGTTCCTCGGACGAGCACAGCGCATAGCTCGACTCGACCAGCGCCTGCAGCGTCCGCTGCCGCTGCGGAGCGCCCCGCTTGGCGGAGACCAGCACGCGGTAGGCGTCGTGGAGACGGCCGTCGAGTTCGTCGAGCGCCAGGACGTCGAGGCGATCTGCGGCGAACTCGATCGCCATGGGCAATCCGTCAAGGCGTCGGCAGATGCGTGCGATTGTAGCCAGCCGGGCGTCCGAGTCGACGACGTCGGCCCGCACGGCGGCAGCGCGTTCCACGAAGAGCGCCACCGCGTCGTATCCCATGAGTGCGACGGCCTCGGCTTCCGGCTCGTCCGCGGGCGGGACCGGCAGCGGGCCGACGGCCACCACGGCCTCACCCTCGACGTGGAACGGCCGGCGGCTGGTGCTGAGCACCTTGAGGCCGGGCGCGGCACGCAACAAGCTGGCGACGAGCCTCGCGCACGCGTCGACCACGCCGTCGCACCCGTCGAGCAGCAGCAACGCCTGCTTGGCACGGAAGTGGTCGGCCAGCCGGGCCTCCAGGGGGGCGCCGCCGTCGTCACGCAGCCCGAGGCCGAGCAGCACGGTGGACGGCAGGAGGGCACCGTCGGCGAGATCGTCGAGCTCGATGAGCCATGCCCCGTCGGCGAAGGAGCCGGACACCTCTGCGGCGACCCGACGGGCCAGCCGCGTCTTTCCGACACCCCCGGTGCCGGTCACCGTGACCGCGCGAAAGCGTTCCAGCGTTTTTTTCAGAGTGGGCAGCTCCGCCCGGCGGCCGACGAAACTCGTCACCTCGGCGGGCAGATTGCCTCGTTGCAGTCGTGCCACAGCCGCACCCTAACGAATTGTTTCGGACAGATGAAGAGCCGCAGACAAAAGAATCCGTCTCTCCGCGGCAACCTCGGTTACCCGGTTCACAGAAAAGGCCGGCGGACGCCATGAATTTCCGTGGCCCGAAGGGTTTGCCGATCACCGATCGATGTCTGGTGATGGGCATCGTCAACACCACGCCGGATTCCTTTTCCGACGGCGGCGACTGTCTCGACCCGACGCGAGCAGTCGAGAGAGGACTCGCGCTCGTCGCCGCGGGCGCGGACATCGTCGACGTGGGCGGTGAGTCGACCCGGCCGTCCGCGCGGCGCGTCCCGGAGTCGGTGGAGCTGGAGCGCGTCCTGCCGGTCGTGCGCGGCCTCGCCGCGTCCGGCGCCGTGGTCAGCGTCGACGCCATGCGCGCGCGGGTCGCGGCCGCAGCGGTCGAGGCGGGCGCCTCGCTCGTCAACGACGTGAGCGGTGGGCTCGCGGACCCCGACATGGCACCCGTCGTCGCCGAGGCGGAGGTGCCGTATGTCGCGACGCACTGGCGTGGAAACAGTGCACATATGCAGAAGCAAGCGCACTACGACGACGCCGTGGCGGAGGTGATGGCCGAACTCGGCGGACGCCTCGCCGTCCTCGCCGACGCGGGGGTCCACCCCGACCGCGTCGTGCTCGACCCGGGCCTCGGCTTCGCCAAGACCGCCGAGCACAACTGGGAGATCCTCCGCCGCCTGCACGAGGTGCGGGCGCTGGGACGTCCACTGCTGGTCGGAGCGTCACGGAAGTCCTTCCTGGGCGCACTGCTCGCGAAGGGCGGCCCACCGCCGCCGCCTCTTGAGCGCGACCGGGCCACGGCCGCAGTGTCCGCCCTGGCCGCGGCGTCCGGCGTCTGGTGCGTCCGGGTGCATGACGTCGCCTCCACCGCGGACGCGGTCCGGGTGGCGCGACAGTTCACACATTTCACATCCGCACATATCCATAGTTCATCCCTGAGAAAGGCACTGGCATGACGACGGTTCCCCGCGGGACGACCCCGGCCGCGCTCGACAAGGCGCTCGCCGCCTTCACCGCCGAACTCGGCGACGCCGCCGTGATCAGTGAACCCTCGGCTCTGCGCGAGTTCCGCGACCCCTACACCTACCGGGAGTCCGACGAGTTCGACGCCTCGGCCGCGCTGCTGCCCACCAGTACCGAGCAGGTGCAGGCCGTCGTCCGGATCGCCAATGAGCACGGGGTGCCGCTGTCGACGTTCAGCCAGGGCCGTAACAACACCTACGGCGGCCCGGCCCCGCGGCTGCGCGGCAGCGTGCTGGTGAACCTGCGGCAGATGAACAAGATCCTAGAGATCAACCACGATCTCGCCTACGCGGTCGTCCAGCCGGGCGTGCGCTGGCAGGACCTGTTCGACGGTCTGCAGAAGGACGGCGGCGACCTGTGGACCTCCATCCCGGACCTGGGATGGGGTAGTGTCATCGGCAACTCCCTAGAGTACGGCATCGGTTACACGCCGTTCGGCGACCACGCGCGCAACCTCTGCGGCCTCGAGGTGGTCCTGCCCGACGGGTCCCTGCTGCGCACCGGCATGGGCGCGATGGAGGGCAACCCGGCCCGGTACACCTACCCGCACAGCTACGGCCCCTCCTTCGGCGGGTTGTTCCAGCAGTCCAACCTCGGCATCGTCACCAGCGCGGGCTGGTCGCTCATGCGCCGCCCCGAGACCTACGCGGCCTGCTGGGCCCGCTTCCACGGCTACGAGACCCTCGGCAAGGTCGTCGACGCGCTGCGCGGGCTCATGCTCGACCGCACGATCGAGAACCTGCCGATGCTCAACCGCGGTGTGGAGATCGACGAGAGCGGCAACTTCTTCCTCGACCCCGACAGCGACGGCTGGTCGGCGCGCTTCGCCCTGTACGGCCGGACGGCGATGGTCGACGCCCAGTTCGCGGTGATCGAGGAGACGCTGCGTGCGATACCGGGGGTGGAGGTCGTCCGCCGCACCTTCGACGCCACGGACCTTGCCGGGCCCGCGAACCACGACGAGGGAGTCCAGCGCGGCATCCCGGACATGGACCTGCTCGACCCGAAGATGCTGCCCTACGGCGAGGTGACGGGCCACCTCGACTTCTCGCCGGTCGGCCCGTGCCAGGGCGACGCGGTGGTCCGCGCGGAGAAGCTCATCCGCTCCCTCTACGCCCGGCACGGCCACACCTACGTCAACGGCCTGTACCTCACCCCCCGCAGCGCGCTGCACATCAGCACCACCTTCTTCGACCCCCGCGACGAGGAGCAGACCCGCGGCGTCTACGAGGGGTACACCGACCTGGTCAAGGAGCTGGCCGCGATCGGCTACGCGCCGTACCGCACCAACCTCCAGCACATGGATCTTGTGGCGGAGCAGTTCGCGTTCGGCGACCACGCCCAGCGCAGGCTGGCCGAGACGATCAAGGACGCCATGGACCCGAACGGGATCCTCGCGCCCGGCAAGTCCGGGATCTGGCCGAGTCGGCTGCGCGACCGCGCCTGAATCACCGCGCGCGACCGCGCCCGAACCACCCTCATCGACAGTCAAGGAGGACCGTCATGTCCGTCGACGTAACCGAAACCGACGCCAAGGTCACCCGGCCGGCGCCGGACGCCGGCTTCCCGCAGTCCGCTTCGCCGACCCAGGACCTGGGGCGACTGCTCATCCGCTGCCCGGACCGGCCCGGGGTGGTGTCCGCCGTCAGCACCTTCCTCACGGAGGCGGGCGCGAACATCGTGTCGCTGGACCAGTACTCCACGGAGCCGGTCGGCGGCATGTTCCTGCAGCGCACCGCCTTTCGCCTGCCCGGGTTGAGCGCCGCCTGCGCCGAGTTCGAGCGGGAGTTCGGCGAGACGGTGGCGGCCGATTTCGGGATGGACTTCCGGCTGACGGAGGCGTCGAAGCTGAAGCGGGTCGCGATCATGGTGTCGAAGACCGACCACTGCGTCCTGGACCTGCTGTGGCGCAACCGGCGCGGCGAGCTCGACATGACCGTGGCGATGGTGATCAGCAACCATCCCGACCTCGCCGACGAGATCCGCCCGTTCGGTGTGCCGTTCATCCACACCCCGGCCACCCGCGACAACCGCGCTGAGGCCGAGCAGCGCCAGCTCGAACTCCTCAAGGGCAACGTCGACCTGGTCGTCCTCGCCCGCTACATGCAGATCATCACCCCGACCTTCCTCTCGGAGGTCGGAGCGCCCCTGATCAACATCCACCACTCCTTCCTGCCCGCCTTCATCGGCGCGGCCCCCTACAGGCGGGCTAAGGAGCGGGGCGTGAAGCTCGTCGGGGCAACCGCGCACTACGTGACCGAGGACCTCGACGAGGGCCCGATCATCGACCAGGACGTCGTACGGGTCAGCCATCAGCACACCACCGCCGACCTCGTGCGCCTGGGTGCCGACGTGGAGCGGGCGGTGCTGTCGCGCGCGGTGCGCTGGCACTGCGATGACCGCATCGTCCGGCACGAGAACCAGACCATCGTCTTCTGAAGCCCGCTGGGAGATACGACAGTGACAAAGCCGTCCACCGACGTTCTGGTCGTCGGCGCGGGTCCGGTGGGCCTACTCACCGCACTCGGGCTCGCCCAGGCGGGACTGAACGTGACCGTGCTCGAACGCGACTCCGCCATCGGCGACTCGCCGCGGGCCATGACCTATCTGTGGTTCGTCCTCGACGGACTGGCCGAACTCGGGGTCCTTCCCGACATGGAGCGCGAAGGCGTGCGCTCCCTCGACGGGCTGACCCTGCGAGTGCTGCGCACCGGCGAGGTCATCGAGTGGGGCAAGGTCTCGCTGGAGGAGACCACCGGGCGCCCGTACAACAACATCCACCTGGGCCAGGACCGGCTCGGCGAGATCACCCTGCGCCACCTTGAGAAACAGCCCGGTGTCTCGGTCCACTGGAACACCGCCGTCACCGGACTCGCCCAGAACGACGACGGGGTCCGCGTCACCGCCGACGGCCCGGACGGGCCCATCGAGTACACCGCCTCCTGGGTGGTCGGCACCGACGGCGCGAGCAGCACCGTCCGCAAGTCCCTGGGCCTTGGCTTCGACGGCATCACGTGGCCGGAGCGGTTCGTGGCGACCAACGTCCGCTACCCGTTCGACGCGTACGGGTTCAACGACGCCAACATGGTCGTCGATCCGCGGTACGGCGCGGTTGTCGCGAAGATCGACGACGAGGGCCTGTGGCGGGTGACGTACGCCGAGGACGCCGACCTGCCTGCCGAGCAGGTCCTGGAGCGGATGACCGCCTGGTTCGATGCCTTCCTGCCCGGCTCCAAGGATTTCGAGCTGGTGCATCACTCGCCCTACCGGCTGCACCAGCGGTCCGCCGAGCGGTACCGGGTCGGCCGGGTGCTGCTGGCCGGGGACGCCGCGCACGCCACCAACCCGACCGGCGGCCTGGGCCTGACCTGCGGCCTGCTCGACCTGTACGTGTTGTACCCGGCGCTGGCTGCCGTCGTCCGCGGGGAAGCTCCTGCCGACGTGCTCGACCGCTACGCCGAGGACCGGCGGCAGAAGTTCCTGGACATCGCCTCGCCCATGGCCAGCCAGTTCAAGCGGCTCGTCTACCACTCGACGGATCCGGCGAAACTCGACTCGGACCTGGCCGGGCCGCGCTCCGTCGCGGGTGATCCGGAGAAGGTCCGCGCCGCCCAGCTCGGCATGGCACAGCTGCGCTCCCCGCAGCTCGTTCCGGTGGAGGCGTCATGAGCCGGGGCTTTCGCTGGGTGGGAGGCAGCCGCACTGACACCCCCATGGGCAGAGGACTCAGCGGCGCGATGTACGTCGAGTGGGAGAAGCCGGAGGGGCCCGGCAGCTCCACCCCGGTCGTGCTCGTCCACGGCGGTGGCGGTCAGGGCACCGACTGGCTCGGCACCCCGGACAGTCGCCCCGGATGGGCCCCGCTGCTGGTCGAGCGGGGCCGGTCGGTGTACGTCGTCGACCGGCCCGGATACGGGCGCGCGGCAGGCACCGCCCCGGAAGGCGAGAAACGCGGACCCGCGCCGACGCTGGAGATGACGGCGGGGATCTTCGCCGCCGGCGCCGACCCCCGGCACACCCAGTGGCCGGGGCCGGGCGGGCCCGACGACCCCGCGGTCGTCAATCTCGCGGCGAGTTCTGCGAGCGTCCCGCTGGACCAGGCAGCCGCCCAGCAGCGGGACGGCGACCGGTTGATCGAACTGCTGGAGAGCATCGGCCCCGCCGTGCTGATCACCCACTCCCTGGGGGCACCGGCCGGCTGGCTGGCCGCCGCCGCCCGCCCGGACCTGGTCAAGGCCGTGGTGGCCCTCGAACCGCCGGGACCGCCCTTCCTGAACGCGCCGCAGATGGGCCTGTCCCTGGACTGGGGACTCACCTCCGCTCCCCTCCCCTACGAACCGGCCGTGAGCGCTCCGCAGGAGTTGCGCGAGGGGTCGACATGGACCGTTCCGGGGCTGCGGGGGCTGCCGGTGGCCGTCGTCGAGGCCGAGGCCTCGCCGCTGGGAGGGGGCGCGGGGGCCGTCGCGGACTACCTGCGCCAGGTGGGAGCGCGCGCCGACCACATCCGGCTCGCCGACCACGACGTGCGCGGCAACGGCCACGGCATGGTCCTCGAACTCAACAACCACGACATCCTCGACGTCGTCCTGCGGTGGCTGGACTCCGTCGGTCTCTCCTCATGAAAGGCGCTCCCATGCAGACCGCACAGCAGGACATGGCCGGACGGGTCGCCCTGGTCACCGGGGGAGGCGGCGGCATCGGCCGCGCCACCGCCCACGCCTTCGCCCGCCGCGGGGCACGGGTCGCCGTCCTCGACATCAACGGCGACCTGGCCGCGCAGACACTCAAGGAGATCAAGGCGATCGGCGGTTCCGCCGAGGTGTTCATCGTCGACGTGTCCGACGCGGAGTCCGTCGAGAGCGCCGTGGGCGCCGTGGTCGACCGCTTCGGCCGACTGGACTTCGCGCACAACAACGCCGGTGTGGAAGGCGAGGTGACCCGCCTCGCCGACGTCACCGAAGCCGACTGGAACCGTGTCATCGGCATCAACCTGACCGGCGTCTGGCTGTGCATGCGCGCCGAGATCAAGGCCATGAGCGCCAAGGGCGGCGCGATCGTCAACACGGCCTCCGCGTCCGGGCTGGTGGCGCGTCCGGGCGGCCTGTCGACCTAACGTTGCCAGCAAGCACGGTGTCGTCGGCCTGACCAAGGCCGCGGCGGTGGACTACGCCGCCGACGGCATCCGTGTCAACGCGGTCCTCCCGGGCCCGATCGCCACACCGTTCACCGAAGACCTGCCCCAGGAGATCAAGGACCAGCTCCTGTCCCTGACGCCGATCCGCCGGTTCGCGCAGCCCGAGGAGGTCGCCGAGTCGGTGGTGTGGCTGTGCAGCAACGCCGCCTCGTACTTGGCGGGCGCGGCCCTCGCGGTGGACGGCGTCGTCGTCGCCTTCTGACCGATCCCCCTTCGGAACCCAGCACGGCAGGAGGACGAATGAAATTCGCCATCGGATTCGCGACCATCGGAGCGTCGATGGAGCCGGGCGGGCTGGCAAGCCTCGCACGGACCGCGGAGGAACTCGGCTACGAGTCGATCTGGTCCGTGGAACATCCAGCCATCCCGGAGAACTACACCTCCGTCTACCCCTACAGCCCGACGGGCCGGATCGAGGCACCGTCGGAGGCTCCTCTCCCCGACCCCTTCACCCCGCTCGCGTACGCGGCAGCGGTCACCACGCGGCTGCGGCTGGCCACCGGGGTCTGCATCCTTCCGCAGCACCACCCGATCCAACTCGCCAAGATCTGCGGCACACTCGACACGCTCTCCCAGGGACGCCTGATGCTCGGCGTCGGGGTCGGGTGGCTGCGTGAGGAGTACCAGGCCCTCGACCGTGACTTCGACAACCGCGCGGCACGGGCGCGGGAGTCCGTGGCGGCGATGCGCTCGCTGTGGAGCGAGTCACCCAGCGAGTTCCACGGCCGGTTCTTCGACTGGCCGCCGATCTACTCCTCCCCGAAGCCGGTGCAGAAGGGCGGGGTCCCGATCCACGTGGGCGGCCACACCGAACTGGCCGCCAAGCGCGCCGCCCGCTACGGCAACGGGTTCTTCCCCGCCGTCCCCGGACCGGAGGCCATGGCGCCCCTGCTGGAGACGATGCGGGCCGAGTGCGACAAGCTCGGACGCGACTACGACGAGATCGAGATCAGCGCCGGCGCCACCCAGAACCTCACCGCCGACGTCGTACGCGGATACGAGGAACTCGGCGTCTCGCGCGTGTTCGTGGTTCCGAACGGCTCCTCCCAGGAAGAGGTGCGCGACGGGCTGGTCCGCTACGCAGAGACGGTCATGGCGGAGGTCGGCGCCGAGCAGCCCGAGGCGGTGGCGTCATGAAACTCGAGGAACTGGCCGACCGTCTCGAGATCATCGAGCTCTACGGCCGCTACGTGCACGCCGCGGACGCCAAGCGGGCCGACCTGCTCGACGAGGTGTTCCTGCCGGACTGCGTGATCGACTACACCGACGCCGGTCTGCCCGCCCCCTTCACCTGGGAGCAGGGCAGGGACGGTGGGTTCCTGACCGGCGAAGGCTTCGACCACGTCTTCCACATCTCGGTCAACCAGGTCATCGACTTCGAGGACGACGAGCGGACGATCGCGCACGTCAAGGCCAAGACGATCAACCCGTGGGCACGTCGCAACGACCAGGGCGAGGTCCGGGCCTTCCAGGTCCAGGGCTGGCACACCGACGTCCTGGTGAAGACCGGGAAGGGCTGGCGTTTCCAAAAGCGGCGGTGGACCACTGAGTGGGTCAGCGGCTGGTTCGGCGACGAGCTGCGCGTCTTCCGCGCCGCCGCAGAGATGATGGACTGAGATGGCCACCGCATCGGCGAGCAGCGCCGAACAGCTGCCCCGCGAACAGGCTTGGGTCATCCAGAAACCCTCGGTGGGCCACTACACGCCGGACTGCCTGCGCCTGGAGGAGCGGCCGCAGCGCCCCCTGGAAGAGGGCGAGATCCGGGTGGGCACCGTGTACCTCTCGCTCGACCCCTCGTACCTCACGCAGTTGCGCCTGGGTGACGCGGCGTACGTCGTGCCCCTCGACGTCGGCGACGTGATGAAGGGCGTCGTCCTGGGTGTCGTCGAGGAGACGCGCGCACCGGACTTCGCGCCCGGCGACGTCGTCTCCGCGCTGGCGGACTGGTCGACGCATCCGGTCCTCACGACCGGTGCCGGAGGGCCGATTCCGCCGACCAGGATCGAGCGGCAGCCCGGGGTGCGGCTGAGTGCCCACCTGACCGTCTTCTCCCACATCGGCCTGGTGGCGATGATCGGGATGGGTGAGATCGCCAAGCCGGAGGCGGGCGAGACGGTCCTGGTCTCGGCTGCCGCCGGGGCGGTGGGGACGATCGCGGCACAGATCGCCCAGGCCTACGGCTGCCGGGTGATCGGGATCGCCGGCGGCGAGGAGAAGTGCCGGTTCCTGCTCGACGACCTCGGACTCGACGGTGCCATCGACTACCGCTCGGAGAGTGTGGACGAGGCACTGGGCCGACTGTGCCCCGAGGGTGTCGACGTGTACTTCGACAACGTCGGGGGCGAGATGCTCGACACCGTCCTACTCCACCTCGCGAAGCGGGCGCGCGTGCTGCTGTGCGGGGCGATGTCGCAGTACGACCTTCCCGATCCGTCCCAGCACTACGGGCTGAAGAACACGTTCCGCCTCGTGCTGGCCAGTGCCCGGATGGAGGGCTTCATCCCGCCGGACCACGTCGACCGCTACGAGGCGATCTTCGGTGAGCTGGGTCGGCTGTCCATGACCGGGGCCGTCCGGCACCGTCCGCACGTCGTGGCCGGCATGGAGCAGGTGGCGTCCGCGCTGCAGCTGCTCCTCACCGGCGGCAACCAGGGCAAGCTCATGGTTCAGGTGTCGCACGACCCGTGGGATGGCGTCTCCGGCTGACTTGGCGCGAACACAAGTTGCGCACTGAGGCGCCGCTGACCAACGGAGAGATGACCCGGGTGGTCAGCGGCGCCTCTACCTGTCCGTCACACGGGTGTGTCCGGCACACGGGTTCGGCGGCCGCGGTCACAGACTGCCGGGAACGGAACCGCGCCACGCGCGTTCGAGAAGGGCGCGCACCGCCGTCTCCTCCACGGGGGCCGGATTGGCGTAGGGGGAGGCCAGCACGCCGCGGGCCACGTCGTCGAGGGCGTCGTGGCGCAGTCCGAGATCGCGCAGCCGGGTCGGTGCCGCCATGGTCACGGCGAGCTCGTGCAGCGCGAGACCGGCCTCCGCGCCCGGCCTGCCCAGGGCCGTTGCGACCACGTCCGCGGCCTGCGGGGCGGCGCCGGCGTTGTAGGCGAGCACGTGCGGCAGCACGACTGTGTGCGCCGAGGCGTGCGACAGGCCGAGCCCACCGAGTACATGACACAGCTTGTGGTGCAGGGACATCGTGGTCGAGTCCAGGGCGGCCCCGGACAGCCACGCTCCGCGAAGGGCCTCCGACCGGGCCTCTGGATCGGTCGCGAGTCGTGGCAGGGCACCGATGATCCGCCGTACCGCCTCCCCCGCAACCAGGTCGGTCATGGGCGTGCGGTCCGGGGCGTAGAGCGCTTCCACCGCGTGCGCGAGGGCATTGAAGGCCGAGGGGACCGCCAGTACGGCCGGGAACGTGGCGAACAGGGCCGGGTCGTACAGGACGGTGCGCGGCGCGACCACGGGGTCGCGGCCGGTGCGCTTGACGCCGTCCCGGGATATGCCCCACACCCGGGTCATCTCAGAGCCCGAGTACGTCGTCGGAACGGCCACGATCGGGATGCCCAGGGTGAGCGCGACGGCCTTGGCCAGGCCGACCGCCGAGCCGCCGCCCACGGCCACGAGTCCGTCGGCCTCCGCGTCGGCACACTGGGCCCGCACCGCCTCGGCCTGCTCCACGGGAACGTGCATACGCGCGTCCTCGACGGCGGTCACCAGCCGGGAACTGAGAACGTCCGCCGTGCGCCCGGCATGGCGGGGGCCGGCGATTGCCGCCACCCTGGTCAGTCCGAGCCGGTCCGTCTCGGCCGCGAGGTCGTCGAGCGCGCCGTCACGGAAGACCACCCGGCCCGCTCGCTGCTCGTGGACGAACACGTCCTTCGGGAGGTCAGGCACCCTCATCCCTCCTCGGGTCGCAGGGCGATCTCGACATGCGCGTGCCGGAACGGCACGGGGAGGTCGTGCGCGGCGGCCAACTCGCCTCCGCTCACCTCCTCGAAGTCCAGCACCAGACTCTCTTTGACCCCGAACACCGCGTCGGAGTCCAGGTAGTCGGAGCCCGCGACGAACACATGGGTGGTCAGCGGCTGGTGGCCCTCGGCGCCGACGATGAAGTGGATGTGCGCCGGTCGGTAGGGATGCCGGGCAGTGGCTTCGAGCAGCTGCCCGACCGGGCCGTCGTCGGGGATCGGGTAAGCCGCGGGCAGGATCGTCCGGAAGTGGAACCGGCCCTGCTCGTCGCAGGTGAACAGGCCGCGCAGATTGCGGTCCGGGACCTCGCCGGGACGCTGGACGTCGTAGAACCCCTTCTCATCCGCCTGCCACACGTCGATGAGCGCCCCTCCGAGCGGGCGGCCGTCGGGACCGAGGACCTGGCCGGTGACCAGGGTGGGTTCGCCGCCCTCGGCGAGGGAGATGGAGTCGCCGAGGGCGCGCGGCGGGGAGTCGACCATGTGGAACGGGCCGAGCACCGTCGACTCGGTCGTCGTCGGGCCGGGGCCTGCGTGGTCGAGGGAGTCGACGAGCATCGACATGCCGAGGACGTCGGAGAGCAGTTGGAACTCCTGCCGTACGTCGGTGCAGGCGTGGCCGGTCCGGGTCAGGAAGTCGATCGCGGTGTCCAGTTCCGCCTGAGTGAGGTCGACTTCCTTCGCGAAGGCATGCAGGTGCTCGACCAGTGCGGTGATCACCGTACGCAGTCGTGCATCCGGCGTGTCGCTGAAGGCCTGGGTCACGACCTCGGCGGATCGCTCTGCGGAGAACAACGGGCGGCTACGGGGCGCTGGGGGCACGATGTCAGTCCCTCGGGTGTGCGGCGGTCGCGGCCGCCAGGGTGTTGGACAGCAGCATGGCGATGGTCATCGGGCCGACTCCGCCGGGCACGGGGGTCAGCAGGCCAGCGACCTCGGCGACGGCCGGTGCGTCCACGTCGCCGATCAGACCGTCGGGGGCGCGGTGGATGCCGACGTCGATCACGGTGGTGCCCGGGGCGACCGCATCGGCGCCGATGATCCCCGGCTTGCCGGCGGCCACCACGAGGACGTCGGCCGACCGGCACATCCCCACAAGATCGCGGGTGCGCGAGTGACACACGGTGACCGTGGCGTTCCGCTGCTGGAGCAGCTGTGCCATGGGCTGCCCCACGAGCACCGACCGGCCCACGACCACGGCGTGGGTTCCCTCCAGGGGAACGTCGTACGCGTCGAGGATCCGCATCACGCCGGCCGGGGTGCAGGGGCGCAGGCCTGGGCGCCCCTGGGCCAGAAGGCCGGCGCTCGTCGTGGTCAGGCCGTCGACGTCCTTGGCCGCCGGGATGCGCTCGACCAGCGTCGGTGCGTCCAGGTGCGCCGGGAGCGGCAGCTGGAGCAGGATGCCGGAGACGGCCGGGTCCGCCGCCAACTCGTCGATGAGCGCTGCGACTTCGGCCTGCTCGGCAGTGGCGGGAAGACGGCGGTGCAGGTCGAGCATGCCCGCCTCGACGCACAGCCGACGCTTGTTGCGGACGTACACCTCCGATGCCGGGTCGTCGCCCACGAGCACGGTGGCGAGTCCGGGCGTCGTACCGCCCGCGGCCCGGAACGCCGCCACTCCCTTCGCGACCTCTTCGCTCACCTGGCGGGCCAGGGCGGTGCCGTCGAGTCTTCCTGCAGTCATGCGTCGTCCTTCGAAGTGTCCCCGCGTCGGTCTGCCCAGCGGCCCGCAAAGATGTCTGACAGCTGACAGCCGACGATTGTCTGCCGTCGCACGCTAACCGACGCCTGCGTCCCGCGGCGGGCCTCGTACCTGGAGCAGGTACCGCTAACGCGTAGTTCTGCCCTATCTGGCGGTCCTGGGCCGGGCGCAGCATCCACGGGACTTCTCCGCAGGACTTCATCCAGGGAGAGGGAGCCGTTCACCGGTGCCGACCACAGCGTCGTACCGCACCGAGCCAGAGAGGTTCGACATGGCCGAGATGCCGCAGAGCAAGACCTTTCCCCACACCCCGTTCGTGCCGTACGACCCCATCGTCCAGTTCCACGAGACGGCGGCCTGGTGCTTCGGCGGCGACGCGGAGGCGTGGGAGTACACGGGCTGGCGGGACGAGGTGCTGGCCGCGACGACGACCGTGTCGCTGCACGGCCACCTGAACCCCTCGCCGACGCTGCGGCTGACCGGACCGGACGCGCTGGCCTTCCTGTCCAGTGTGTGCGTCAACAGCCTCGCCACCTTCCGGGTGGGCGCGTCCCGGCACGCGATCATGACGGACGATCAGGGCCGGGTCGCCGCGCACGGGATGCTGCTGCGGCTGGCCGAGGACGACTTCGTCACGTACTGGCTCTCGCCCTACCTGGGCTACCGGCTGGCGCAGCGCCCCGACCTCGATGTGACCGCCGAGGACCTCACCGGCCGGGTCTTCCTCTTCCAGCTCAGCGGCCCGCGTTCGCTGGAGGTGCTGGAGGGCGCCGCCGAGGAGAACCTGCACGACATCAAGTTCCTCCGGCACCGCCTGGCGACGATCGCCGGCGCGGAGGTCCGGGTCATCCGGATTGGCATGTCGGGCACCCTCGCCTACGAGGTGCACGGTCCGGTGGAACACGCCATCCCCGTGTACGAGGCGCTGATGGCGGCCGGCGAGGAGTACGGGATCCGCAAGATGGGCGTGCAGGCCTACATGTGCCAGCACACCCAAGGCGGCTTCGGGCAGATGTACTACCACTTCCCGCTGCCCTGGGGCGAGGACGAGAACCTCCAGGCGTTCTTCGCAGGCCTCGGCTTCCCGCCGATCGGCAAGGACCTGCGGCTGCACGGCAGCGCGGGTAAGGACCTGGACCGCCGGTACCGGACCCCGTACGAGCTGGGCTGGGGGCACATGGTCAAGTTCGACCACGACTTCATCGGGTGCGAGGCGCTGGCGCGGGAGGCCGCGGCGGCGGCCAGGACCATGGTCACCCTGGTCTGGAACCCCGAGGACATCGCCGATGTGTACCAGTCGCAGTTCCGCAAGGGCGCGGAGCACCCGTACATGAACATGCCCAATCACTTCATGTACGAGGTCGGCGACCGCGAGCACCAGCAGAGCCTGTGGGCGGACCGCGTCCTGGTGGGCGGGCGGGACGTCGGCACGTCGTCCGGCCGGTGCTTCAGCGTGCACTCCGGCGAGATGCTCTCGCTCGCCACGGTGGAGACCGCCGTCGCCGACGAGGGCACCGAGGTCGTCGTGCTGTGGGGCGATCCCGGCACCCGCCAGAAGGAAATCCGGGCCACCGTCGCCCGCTTCCCGTACCTCGTCGATCCGGTCCGCAACGAGAAGTTCGACGTGTCGACGATCCCGAGCAAGTACGAGCCGGCGGCGGCCGCCGCGGGCGAAACGCGTACTGCCAACGCGTAGTTCTGCGCTACGGCGCCATGCGGCAGGAATTCGAGGATCACCTCACCACCGGGTAATGACGGAAGGAAGACGATGAAGTCGTTGCGGGGCAAGGTCGCCGTCGTGACAGGAGCCGCGAGTGGTGTGGGCCTGGGCCTGGCCGAGAGGTTCGCGAAGGAGGGGATGAAGGTCGTCCTCGCCGATGTCGAGGACACGCCCCTGCAGGAGGCCGTCGAGCGGATCCGTGCCCGGGGCAGCGAGGCGATCGCGGTCCGTACGGACGTGCGCTTTGAGGAGGAGGTCCAGCGGCTGGCCGACGCGGCCGTGGAGGCGTTCGGCGGCGTGCACGTCCTGTGCAACAACGCGGGCGTCGAGACCGGCGCCGAGTTCTCCGCCATCGCGGCGGAGAGCTGGAAGTGGGTCCTGGACGTCAACCTCTGGGGCGTCATCCACGGCTGCCGGGTCTTCCTGCCCCTGCTGCGGCAGCAGGAGGAGGCGCACATCGTCAACACCGGTTCCGGTGCCTCCTTCTCGGCCCAGCTGCCGACCTTTGCCCCGTACATCACGTCGAAGTTCGCCGTCCTCGGTCTGAGCGAGAGCCTCGACATGGAGCTGCGGGCCAACAACGAATCCGTGCGGGTGTCGTTCCTCGCGCCGATCGCCAAGACCCGGATGCCGGAGGCGGAGCGCAACCGGCCCGAGAACGTTCCCTCCAGCGAGGGAGACGCGCTGCGCGGCAAGGTGCTGGACACGATTCGCGCGGTCACCGCCCAGATCGGGCTGGAGCCCGCGGAGTTCGCCGAGCTGGTCGTGGACGCTCTTCACGAGAACCGGTTCTTCGTCGTCGTACGCCCTGAGGACTCCGTAGCAGCGCTGGAGCAGCGCATCGCATGGCTGAAGGGCGGCCCGGCACCCGAGCAGGCCAGGCCGTGACCATCGACAAACTGCGCCTGCGGGTACGGGACCGCTTCGCCGCCTCGTCGACGGTGGCCGGGATCGTGCTGGAGCACCCGGAGGACGCCGCGTTGCCGGCCTGGGCTCCCGGCGCTCACCTGACGCTGCATCTGCCGACCGGTCTGGAACGCCAGTACTCGCTGTGCGGAGACCCGTCCGACCCCACCACGTACCGCCTCGGCGTGCTCCTCGAACCGGCCGGGCGCGGCGGGTCGGCCTGGGTGCACGAGCACCTGCACCTCGGTGAGCACATCACCGTCAGCGGGCCGCGCAACAACTTCGAGCTGGTCCCGGCCGCCCGCCACCACTTCATGGCGGGCGGCGTCGGGATCACACCGATCCTGCCGATGGTGCGGGAGTGCGTGGAGCGCGGAACGGACTGGCGGCTCACCTATCTGGGCCGGTCCCGTGAATCGATGGCGTTCCTCGACGAGTTGGGCCCGTTCGACGGGCATGTGCGTGTGCACGTCGACGAGGAGTCCGGCGTCGCCGACATCGAAAAGCTCCTCGACGGCGTCGACGAGGACTGTCTCATGTACGCCTGTGGGCCGGAAGGCCTGCTGCGGGCCGTGGAGGCCGCCATGACCTCTCGGCCGGCGGGGAGCCTGCGCGTCGAACGGTTCGCGCCCCGGGAGCCCGGCCCCTCCGTCGACCGGCCCTTCACCGTGACCTTCGCGAGCTCCGGGATCACGGCGGAGGTGCCCGCCGACGCGTCGATCCTCGACGTGGCCGAGCGGCACGGGCTGCCCGTCGACTACTCGTGCCGCGAGGGCACGTGCGGCACCTGCGAGACGGCGATCCTCCGCGGTCGGGCGGACCACCGGGATTCGGTGCTGTCGGCCGAGGAGAAGGGAATCGGCGAGACGATGCTGATCTGCGTCTCCAGGGCCCTGACCGCCGAGATCGCACTCGATCTCTAGTTCCGGAACTTGTGAGGAGAACACCCACCGATGGGCCAGACAGGTTTCGCCCAGGACCGCCTAGACCACTTCTGCGAGGTCGTCGAACGTGATGTGCGGTCAGGGCTCTACTACGGCGGCGCCTTCCGCATCGCGCGGGGCGGGGAGACCGCCCTGGACGTCGCGATCGGCCACGGCGATGCCGACGGCACCGTCCCGGTCCGCACGGACTCCGTCTTCTCAGTGTTCTCGGTGACGAAGGCGTTCATCAATGTCCTCGTGCTACGGGCCGTCGAGCGGGGCCAGTTCGGGCTGACCACCAAGATGGTCGACCTGGTGCCCGAGTTCGCCGGCCCGCCCCGGGACCGGGCCACGATCCTGCACTTCCTCACTCACACCACCGGCATGCCGGGTGTCTGGGAGCCGAAGGCCGGGCAGCCCTGGGACCGTCTGGACGAGACGTTCGCCGCCGTGTGCGAGCTGATCCACGGCACCAGCGAGCCCGGCACCCGGTGCGACTACGCGCCCATGGCCAACCACGCCCTGCTCGCCACGGCCCTGGTCCGCACCGACCCGCAGCAACGCTCCATCACCGAGATCCTGCACCAGGACCTCTTCGACCCGCTGGACATGCGCGACACGACTCTGGGCATCCGCCCCGAGTCCCGGGCCCGGCACCTCGTCCCCGACACGCGCGGCACCGTCCCGATCAAGGTGCTGTCCCACGAGAACGACGACGAGTTCGGGCTCTTCACCGCGGAGCGCAACGAGTGCACCTGGGCGGGCGCCTCTTCCACCTCGGGCGACCTGTTCCGTCTCGCCGAGATGCTGCGGGGCGAGGGCGCCCTCGGGGAGGCGCGCATCCTCTCCCCCCGGACCGTGCGCATGGCCCGTCGGGTGTGGACCGGGGACCTGCCCAACGAGCTGTACAAGGCGGTCGCCCTGCGCGCGGGCTACCCGCCGCCCCCGGCCAACATGGGCCTGGGCTTCAACGTCCGCGGCTCCGAGCTCGTCAACCACCAGCTCGGCACGCTCACTTCGCCGGAGACCTTCGGCAACTACGGTGCGGGCAGCATGGTCTTCTGGATCGATCCCGAGCTGGACATCACGTTCGTCGGCCTGACCGCCGGTCTGCTGCCCCAGGCCCGCAACATCGAACGCTTCGAACGACTCGCCGACATCGTCGTCGGCGCCGCCCTGTGACCCGGGAGCCACCGATGACCCTCACCGACGTGCCCTGGATCACCGCGGGCACCACCGATCTGCGCGAACTGGAAAAGGCCCGTGTCAAGAGTTGGATCGCGCGCAGCGACCGGGGTTACGAGGTGCTCAGGTACGGCCCCGGCCTGGGCGTCCTGGAGCACCCGTCCCTCCTCAAGGGCCCCTCGTTCCTGAAGCGGCTCGACGACCTGGGCATCGTCGACGGTGAGCTCCGCAGGTTCTGGAACCAGGTCGTCACCACCACCGAGGGCGATCAGCGCAAGCGGATGCGGGTGCCGCTGGCGAAACTCCTGCGGCCGATGCAGATCTCGAAGCTCAAGGACACCGTCCGGCAGACCGTCCACGACATCCTCGACGAGGTCGACGACCCCACCGACGTCGCTCTGCTCGACGGGCTCGCGTGGAAGATCCCCTCCCGCCTCTACTGCCACCTGGTCTCGGCCCCCGTCGAGCTGGCCCCGACGGTGGCCCGGCTCTCGGACAGCGTGCTCGGCCCGCTACTCAACAACGAACTCGACCGCAGGCAGGAGTTCATCGACGCCACCTGGGAGGCGATCGCTCTCGCCCGTGACCACATCGGGGCCCGGCGCCGGGACCTCGGGGACGACTTCACCTCGGCGATGATCAGGCAGGAGGAGGCCGGTGATCTGACCGAGGAGGAGGTCCACGCAGAAGCGGTGGCCATCCTGACGGCCAGCATCGACAACACGGTCCACCAGATCGGCATCACCTTCGGCAAGCTCCTCGAAGAGCCCTCCCGCTGGCAGGACGTCGTCGCCGATCCGGCGAAGATCCCCGCCGCCACCGAAGAGGCCATCCGACTGCGCCCGCGCTTCAACACGATCTTCCGGCTCGCCGCCGAGGACGTGGAGATCGACGGGTTCCCGATCGAAGCCGGCGCCTGGGTGTACGTGTCGGTCCGCGCCTCGCAACGGGACCCCGAGGTGTTCAACGACCCCGGGACCTGGCGCCTGGACCGTCCGACCGTGCGGCAGATGATGTTCGGCGCCGGCCCTTACAACTGCCTGGGCCAACACCTGGCGCGCCTGGAGATCAACGAAGCGGTGCTGGCCGTTGCCCAGCGCTTCCCGGGACTACGGCTCACCGAGGACTTCACGACCCGGGAGAACAACGCGGTTACGGAGGTCACACGTCTCCAGGTCTCGCTCGTCTGACTCCCCACTCCGTCAAAGATCTCCTCAAGGAAACGATCAATGACCATCACTTCCAAGGTCGCCGTGGTGACCGGTGCCGGACGCGGGATCGGCCGAGCCGTCGCCGCTCGGCTGTCCAAGGACGGCTTCCACGTCGTCGCGGCGGACCTCGACGCACAGGGCGCGCACGACTGCGCCGAAAGGGTACGGGATTCGGGCGGACAGGCCGAGGCCCTGGCCCTGGACGTCACCGACCGCACCGCCGTCCGGGCCGCGTTCGCCGACATCCACCAGCGCCTGGGACGTATCGACGCGCTGGTCAACAACGCCATGTGGATCAAGTACGCACCCCTCGTCGACTTCGACGAGGACGCCGTCGACGCGATGTTCGGCATCGGGGTGAAGTCCTCGATCTGGACCATGCAGGCCGCCATCCCCGTCATGAAGGCACAGGGCGGCGGAGCGATCGTCAACCTGTCCTCCCCAGCCGCCATACGCAGTGTTCCCGGCGGCGCCCTGTACTCGGCGGTCAAGGGCGCGGTCACCAGCCTGACCCTGCAGTCGGCGGGCGAACTGGGCCGGGACGGGATACGGGTCAACGCCGTCATGCCCGGCTCCGTGCCCACCGAGGGAGCCAGGGCCGTGGTCGACGACTCCGGGTTCGAACTCCGCAAGACCCGCACACCGGTGGGCCGCCTCGGCCGCCCCGAGGACATCGCCGCCGCCATCGCGTTCATCGTCTCCCCCGACGCCGACTTCGTCACCGGGCACGTGCTGGCGGCGGACGGCGGATTCAGCGTCACCTGAGCCAGGCGTCAACGGTGACGCCCACGAAGAAAGCAGATACTCATGAAGACTCATGCCTGGGTTGTCGCGGAAGCTTCCGTGGGCAAGTACGACCCCAAGTGCCTGCGCTGGGAGGAACGCGAAGTGCCTGAGCTGGCCGACGGTCAAGTCCTGGTCAGAACCACCCTGCTCTCCATCGACCCCACCTCCCGCAACTGGCTCAAGCTCGACCCCGAAACGACGCTCATCCCGATCGGCGTGGGCGACGTCATGATCGGCGCGGCCGTGGGAGAGGTGGTCGCATCACGCGTCGCGGGGTTCGAGCGGGGTGACCTGGTCAGCGGTCTGTGGGGCTGGGCGCGGTACTCCCTCGCCGACCCCCGGTACATCCAGCGCCACGACCGGGACGAACGCATCCCCGAAGAGGCGTATCTGTCCGTCTTCTCCCACGTCGGCCGGGCGGCCGCGATCGGCCTCGTCGAGATCGGCCGGCTCAAGCCCTCGGACACGGTCGTCGTCTCCGCGGCGGCGGGGGCGACCGGGTCGCTCGCAGTGCAGATCGCCAAGGCGAGGGGCTGCCGGGTCATCGGCATCGCCGGCGGGGAGCGCAAGTGCCGCCAGATCGTGGAGGAGTTCGGAGCCGACGACGCCATCGACTACCGGACGGCGGACGTGCGAGCGGCTATCGCCGAGAAGTGCCCGCAGGGTGTGGATCTCTTCTTCGACAACGTCGGCGGCCCGATCCTCGACGCTGTTCTGGCGAACATGGCGTGGAACTGCCGGATCGTCGTCTGCGGCGCGATGTCGCAGTACGACCTCTCGGGCCCCGAAGCGGCGTACGGCCTCACCAACGTCCCGCTCCTGCTGTACAAGTGCGCCCGCATGGAGGGCTACGTGGCCGCCGCGTACGCCGACCGCTACGAGGAGTTCGACGCCGTCCTGCGCACTCTGTACCTCGACGGTTCCCTCACCGCCCGCTCTCACATGATCCAGGGCTTGGAGAACGCACCGGACTCGATCTCTCTGCTGCTTGACGGCAGCAATGAGGGAAAGCTCATGGTGAAGGTCTAGAAGCCCACCGCGGCGGGGCCAGTCCGCTGTCCCCGCCGCCTGGTTGCTACGGCTCATCTCCGGCTCACCCGCCCCAGTAACCCTGCCAGACGGTCAGCGCTCTGCGGCGTTTCGGTGGCGCCCTCCCTTCTTGGCATTGCCGAAGCGGACCCGCAAGGTCTCGAGGAGCTACCGATAGGTGGGCGTCATCGTTCTACGCCCGCCGAGCGAAGCGCGACGTTGGTGACGAACTTTGCGATCGAGTCGTTCACGACCGCCTCTGCCTCGTCCATGATGAAGTGCCCGGCATCGCGAATGAGAACGGCTCGGAAGTCCGCGATGCGACCGGCAAGATCGTCCAGGTATGGCGTGGAGGTCTCGTCGCTGCGAACACGACGCATCGGGGTTGCGGCGTCGACGTAGGTCGCCTGCAGGGCGAGTACGGGAACGGTCGGCCCGATGCGGTCGATCGCAGCGTCGAACTGGTTGAGTCCCAGTGCTCGATGGCCTGACCGTAGCTCATGAACTCCGGGGCGGGCGTGCGGTCCATTTCCGCGAGCATCTTGGCGCGGCCCTTCGCGTCCGGGTCGGTGTGCAAGGCAGCGAAGGCGCTGCGCACGAAGCCCTTGAACTGCTCGTCCGTAAGATCAGACACGTCAGTGAGATCGGCCATCCTGCTCCCATCGAGGAGAACGACCCCGAGCGTGCGATCCGGCCGGTCTGCGGCTATCTGCAGCGCAACGCGGGAACCGAGGCTGTGACCGGCCACAACGACATCTCTGAGGTCGAGCGTGTCGATGAGGTCCTCGATGTCACGCGCCGACTGGTCGACGCTGAAGTCCACATACTCGCCTGAGGATTCGCCATGACAGCGCTGATGCGCGGCGATCACGGTGAACCGATCGCTCAGCCTCGTCTCCCGAGCCGTCGTCGTCGCCACCGGCATCACCGAAGACGGCAATCGCGAGGTCCTAGGGCGGCCTCCGACTACCTCAGTGATGAGGACTATGACCAGCTCGCTGATGACTGGGCCGAGAAGGCAAGAACCGCTCCTACCTGAAGATATGAGGGCCGGGCCCCCTTCCGTGCTAAGCCCGGTGGATTCTGTATCCGGGTCCCATGCGAACTCGGGAAGGAGGCCCGGGAGCCGACCAAGGCGGTGGGATCAACGTCAACAGGAAGCCGTCAGCCGGTCCTGTTTTGCCAGGGCGGTGTGCGGCGAGTTGTGCCCGCACAGGTACACGTGCTCGGCAAGGCGTAGGGGAAAGGGATCAAGTGCCGGGGGCGGTCCGCGCGTGCCGTGCCGGATCGATCGGGTGTGGCATACGTCAGTTGTTCGCGGGCACGTAGTTCGCGGGCACGCCGGTGGCGCGGCGCATGAAGGCGTCGAAGGTGCGGTTGGGCAGCGTGTTGTGCAGGAAGATCATGGGCTTGGCGCCGAAGCCGACGGCGTAGCGCGTCTTGGGCCGGCGTGCCCGGACGGACTTGACGATGGTCTTGGCGATCAAGTCCGGCGAGGACAGGCGGCGTTCGTTGGCCTCCGAACTGAGCGAGTCGGCCACGGCGTTGGCCTGCGGGGCGTACGGGCCGGTGCCGGAGACGGCCCGGGCCTTCTGCGCGGCGATGCCGCCCCACTCGGACTTGACCCCGCCCGGTTCGATCACCACGACGTCGATCCCGAAGGGCTTGAGCTCCATGCGCAGGCAGTCGCTGAGCGCTTCCAGCGCGTACTTCGTGGCGTGGTACCAGCCTCCCAGTGAGGTGCACATGCGGCCACCCACCGAGGTGATGTTGACGATGGTTCCCGAGCGCTGCGCCCGCATGTGCGGCAGGACAAGCTGGGTCAGGCGCGCCGCGCCGAACACGTTGACCTCGAACTGTTCCCTGGCCTCCTGCAGGGGGACGTCCTCGACGGCGCCGTAGGAACCGTAGCCGGCGTTGTTGACGAGGACGTCGAGCCGGCCGGTGTCGGCGATGAGCTTCTCGACGCCTTCCCGCATGGAAGTGTCGTCGGTGACGTCCATGGCCAGCAGCCGGATCCCCTGCTCGGTCAGGTGTTGCATGCGCTGCACACGCCGCGCCGCGCCGTAGACGGTGTAGCCGGCCTCGCGCAGCTTGAGCGCGGTGGCCTCGCCGATCCCCGACGAAGCTCCGGTGACGAGTGCGACCTTGCGGGTCATGGTGGCGATCCTTTCGGTGGACGTGGTGACCTTTCGCCGTGAACGCTAGAAGTGGATCTGCGGCCAGGCACTAGCGTGGTGCGCCAACTCACTTGCATATGACGCCAGCTTTCGGCGGCGCGTTTGGCGAGAGGAATGGCGCCATCTGTTGGTGACAGGCCTGTCGGCGGCCGTTACGCTCCCGTCGTGAGCACCGGACGATTCACCCTGGATCCCAGCATCAAAGCCCTGCTGAAGGACCTCGGCGTGTCATCCACCCGGGTGCTCCGGCGCGCCCAGCTGCCTGCCGACCTGTTCGGCCGCGGCCCGGTCGACCTCCCCCTCGAGGAGTACTTCCGGCTGTGGGAGGCGCTCGACGCCGAGAGTGGCGATCCGGACCTGGCTGTCGCGATCGGCCGGTCGATCTCGGTCGAGATGTTCAACCCGCCGATCTTCGCCGCCCTGTGCAGCCCCGACCTGCGGACCGCAGCTGAGCGCATCGCCCTCTACAAGCCCCTCATCGGCCCCCTGCACCTGCGGCTCGACAACGGCGACGAAGGCTTGACGATCAGCTTCCGGTGGCCGCCGGACACGCCCCCGCCGCCCCAGCTGGCCGCCGCCGAGATGGTGTTCTGGGTCGCTCTGGCCCGGATCGCGACCCGCCACGACGTCCGGCCGGTCCGGGCCGTCGATCCCTGGCTGCCTGCCGAGCACGCCGGCCTGGACGACTACCTCGGCGTAGAAGTCCACAAGGGACAGACGCACGCGATCACCTTCGCGCCCGCCGACGCGAACCGCCCGTTCCTCACCGAGAACGAGCAACTCTGGCGGTTCTTCGCCCCGGAACTCCGCCGACGCCTGTCCGACCTGCAGGCGACGGCCAGCGTCGCCGAGCGGGTGCGGGCCGCGCTGCACGAAACACTTCCCGCCGGCGGCAGCTCCATGACCGCGGTCACCCGTCACCTCGCCGTCAGCAACCGCACCCTGCAACGACAACTGCAGCTCGAAGGAACCAGCTTCCAGGAAATCCTCGCCACGACCCGCGAAAACCTGGCCCGCCACTACCTCGGCAACAGCACCATGCGCATCGCCGAAATCGCCTACCTACTCGGCTACGACGACACCAACTCCTTCTACCGCGCCTTCCGCACCTGGACCGGAACCACCCCCGACGCCCTCCGGACCGCAGCAGTCGCCGGAGTCTGAATGGGCCGTCGCGGGACCTCGACCGGCTCGCTCATGCGGCCCATCGGATCGCGAGCGACGAGATGGCGGCGGAGTCATCAACGAGTACAGGCACGCCGCGTGAGGTGCCGCGATGACTTATCGAGCGGCGCATGATCGGGCGACCTCGTCCACCTTCCGGGAGCAGGGTGCCGACCTGGCCTGTCACTCCGCGGGGCTCGGAACCTCCGGTACCGGGAGCAGGCGTCGCAGCAAGGACTCCTCCAGTTCGATCAGGATGGCCTCATTGCCGGCGGCGGAACTCGGCAGGGTGCGCCACAGAACGAGCTGACCGTGCAGGGCGGTCCACAGGTGGACACCCAGGTCCTGCGCCTCGGCCCGACGGCCGGGGACCACTTCGGCGAGGTAGGCGTGGTCGGTGGTCGGTGGCCGGTGGCCGGTCGGGCTCGTACTCCAGGCTGAACATCAGCCGGTAGCGGCCGACCCGCCGGCCTCGCTCATCACGACGGCCAGTGCGCGGTAGGTGACGTCGAGCACTGTGGTCACCAGTTCGGCCTTGTTCTTGAAGTGCCGGTAGACGCTGGGTGCGGAAATGCCGACCTCGCGGGCGCCTCCCCCGCAGGGAGAGCGCTTCCTCGCAACCCCGGGCTGGTCAGGGCTGGAACCCCTCCCTGGTCGGGGCTGGTTCCCGCGGCACAAGCCAAGGCGGTTGCGGGCGACCTACCACCGCACCCGCGGTGTTCGGCACCTGCTCGGTGTGCTGGATCTGGCTACCGGGAAGATCCACTACCGGATCCGTGATCGTAAGCGGCGTCAGGAGTTCCTCGGGTTGTTGAAGTCGCTGCGAGTCCGCTGGCCCGACGACAAGCTCTACGTCATCGCCAACACCTTCTCGGCCGATGTCCGGGACTGGGCCGCAACTCATGACGTGGAACTGGTGTTAACGACTCCCGATGCACCTGGGGGCGGGGAGGCCGAGTGCGGCGGCCTCGTCGCGAACGGCGACGAACTCGTCGCGCAGGAGGCGCGCGTGTCGTTCGGCAATGCTGTGGTCGAGCTGGCTCATGAAATCCCTCGGGTCGGCGGCGCAGTGCGTCGAGCCTCGCACGCGAGCGACACGCGGTCAACTATCTAGTTGATTTCAATCAACTAGATAGTTGTAGTCGCGCTCGAGCGGCCTTATGGTCGCCGCACAGGCTCGATCGTGCGACGTGCCCGACCTCGAAGTCACCTGTGCTTTTGTCAGCGACGACAAGAAAGAGTGATCATGGGGATCATCGATGAACTGAAGGGTCCGTGGGACCTGGTCGTGGTGGGACACGGTTTCGCCGGTCTGTCCGCCGCGCGCGCCGCCCTCGAGGACGCGGCAGCCGAGGGGCGGTCGCTCCGGGTCGCGGTGCTCGAGCGTGCCGCCGCGGCGGACCGCGGCGGCTCGACGGCGTGGACGCACGCGTACCTGCGACTCACCGGCGACGGAGAGCTGGACCCGTCGTGGCAGCGGAACGTGCGGGAGAACGCCGGTGCCCGCGCCAACGAGGACTACATCGAGGCGTTCGGCAGCAACGTGCCCACCACGCTGCGGTGGCTGCGCGAGGCGGGGGTGCGTACCCCGAGCTCGCCGAGCCCCTTCTCGCCGTCGGGTCACAGCTGGAACATCGAGGGCGGCGGCCGGGCGGTCATCGAGGCGTACGTGCCCCGAATCACCGCCGCGGGCGGTTCGTTCTTCTACGAGACGACCGCGCGCGAGCTCGTCGTGGCCGAAGACGGCTCGATCGCCGGTCTCGTCGTGACGGCCCTCAACGGCGCCATCGTCACGATGGAGTCCCGCGCCGTCGTGCTGGCGTGCGGCGGATTCGAGGGCAACCCGGAGATGCTGACCCGCTACCTTCCCAATGCACACCAGCTCACGACGGTGTCGCCGGGAACCGACAACAACCGCGGCGACGGCATCCGGATGGCGGTCGGGGCGGGAGCGGACACGGCCGGACAGTTCGACGGTGCGCACATCGAGCCGTGCGACCCGCGGGTCACCGGTCCGGAACCGCTCGTGGGTGCGTGGTACTACGGCATCCTCGTCGACGGCGACGGCCGTCGGTTCATGGACGAGGCTTGCCAGGGGTACGACCTGCAGTTCGACCGGGTGGCCAACGAGATCTTCCGCAAGCAGATCGGCACCGCGTACGCCATCATCGACGTCGGCGCCCAGCGCACCGTGCCCTGGGCGACCGCGATGAACGACGGCGCGGCGGAACCCGTCGTGGCCGAGACGATCGCGGAGCTCGCGACGCAGCTGGGCATCGACGCCGCCGCCCTCACGCAGACGGTGGAGGAGTTCAACGCGGCGGTCCAGGGGAACATCATCAACCCGTTCACGCCCCTGGACGGCATCGGCACGCGCGGCCTGTCGCCGGCCAAGAGCAACTTCGCCGCGCCTCTCACCGAGGGGCCCTACTCGGCGTGGCCGATCGCCCCGCGCATCTGCTTCACCTACGGGGGGCTCCGCGTCGACGGCTCGAGCCGCGTGCTCACCCCGGCGGGCAAGCCGGTCCCCGGCCTGTACGCGGCGGGGGAGATCGCCGGCATCTTCTACAACGAGTACCCCGCGGGCAGCTCGGGCCTGCGGTCGATGACCTTCGGGCGCCTCGCGGGCAAAGCGGTCGTCAGTGACGCCGCCGTCGCGCTGACGGTCTGAGCCGTCGCGCGAGGGGTCGGGTGCGAAAGCGCCCGGCCCCTCGTCTTTCCGCGGCTCGCGCCGCACCGCTATTCCCGAGTCGCCGCGTTGCGCGCCGCCCGGTCTCTGTCAAGGATGACTCCCGGCGGCCAAGGATGACTCCCGGCGGCATCGTGACCACGCCGGCCCCGATGAGCGACAGGCCGAAACCTCCGACGCTCTGGGGCCTCTCGAGCAGCTGCGGATGGACGATGCTCGAGGCGAAGAGCGAGAACCCGACCGCGAACGAGGTCAGATCGGTCACGACCCACCCGGCCAGCACCATCAGCGCCGCCGCGGACGTGAGGAAGGTGGCCGGCGAGGTCCAACCCCACGTGGCCCCGTAGGACAGCAGCACCAGGAGCGCACTGGTGACGAGGGCCAACCCCGCCGCGTCCAGGGCGTCGAACCGTCCGCCGCTGCGCCGCGCGCTCTCGGGGACGGCCGCCACCACGAGCGCCGCGAAACCGCGGTCGCCCCGAACGTCCAGCGCCAGCCGGTGAGCTGATTGACGATCGCGCTGATCGGCAGTCCGAGGACGCCTCCGACGCCGAGCGTCGCGCTCATCAGAGCGATCGAGGTGTCGAGGCGGCGCGCGGGAACGGTGTCGCGGAGGATGGCGATCCTCACCGGGATGATGCCGGTCGTCGCCCCCTGCAGTCCGCGGCCGAGGACGAGCATCCACAGCTCTTGTGCGCCCGCCAACACGACGACGGAGCCGAGGGCCAGCAGCGCGAGGAGCGCGAGCACGACGCGGCGTTTGCCGATCATGCCGGCCAGCCGCCCCGAGATCGGGGTGAGGACCGCCGCGACGAGGAGCGTCGCCGTGACGGCCCACGCGGTCTCTTCGCGTCCCGACGCGAAGAGGTCGAGCAGGTGCGCCTGGATGGGGGTGATCGCGGTGAAGGCGAACGACGATCCGAGGCCCGCCACGGCGAGCAAGGCGACCACCCTACCCGGGTGCGGGTGATGGTCATCCGCTCGGCGCGCATCGAACGGCTCGTCCACGGTGGCTCCTCTGTGTCGGCGTCGGCCGCGCGCGACCCGGCTTGGCGGGTGCGACCGCCGAGCAGGTCCTTGAGGGCGCGTCCTCGACGATCGACCACCGCGAGACTCGACGGTGTCGAATGACGGCCCTAGTATGAAGAAATCAACTAAGCGGTTGAAGTGGCCGTGGTGGCCCTCGCCGCATCGAAGAAAGGCCGGTCGATGACGACTTCACCCGCCACCGCCCCGACCCGCTTCCCGGAGATGGACCCGGAACGGCGATACGGAATGATCATCGACGGTCGCAGCACGCAGGCCGCCGACGGCGCCGTCTTCCGCTGCTTCGACCCGTACGAGGAAGCCGAGTGGGGGTACGTCCCGGAAGCGTCGGCGCACGACGTCGACCGCGCCGTCGCGGCTGCCCGTGCCGCCCAACCCGCGTGGGCGGCGACCTCCCCGTTCCAGCGCCTCGCGCTGTTCCAGCGCTGGGCGGCTCTCGTGCGCGAGCATGTGGCGGAGATCGCGCGCATCCAGGTGCACGAGAACGGCAAGACGCTGACCGAGATGACCCTGGCGATGGGCTCGATCGCCAACGCGATCGAGTTCTGCGCGCACTACGCCACGACGCTCCACGGCGACACGGTGACCCCGATGATGCCGGGGCACCGGGCGTGGACGACGAAGGTGCCCGTCGGCGTCGTCGCGGCGATCACCCCGTGGAACAACCCCATCGGTCTGCTCGGGTGGAAGCTGTTCCCGGCCCTGGCGGTCGGCAACGCGGTGATCGTGAAGCCGAGCGAGGTCACTCCGGTCTCGACGGTCCGGCTCGTCGAGCTCGCCGTCGAGGCGGGCTTCCCCCCGGGCGTCATCAGTGTCGTCACCGGCGCTGGCGCGGCGGGCGCGGCGCTCGTCGAGCACGAGGGGATCGACAAGATCGCCTTCACCGGCTCGACCGCGACCGGTCGCCGGATCGCGCAGGCCGCCTCCGGCCGTCTCGTTCGCACGACCCTCGAGCTGGGCGGCAAGGGGGCCAACATCGTCTTCGCGGATGCCGACCTGGATCGCGCCGTCGAGGGTATCGTCGTCGGCCTCACCGCGGGGACCGGTCAGGCCTGCAACGCGGGCTCGCGCGTCCTAGTCCACGAAGACGTCAAGGACGAGGTGCTCGAGCGGCTCACGAAGGCCCTGGCGGCGCTACCCATCGGCGACCCGCTCGACCCCGGCACAGCGATCGGGCCGATCGCGTCGCGCCCTCAGTACGCGAAGGTGTGCGGCTACCTTGACGTCGCCGAGTCGGAGTCCACGACGCGGCTCGTCGCCGGTGGGCGCCGCGGAGCGGAGCCGTTCGGTATCGCCCGGGGGCTCTTCGTGGAACCCACGCTGTACGAGACCCCGGACGAGCAGTCGCGCCTGCGGCGGGAGGAGATCTTCGGCCCCGTCGGTTCGCTCATCACCTTCGCCACCGATGACGAGGCCGTGCGCATCGCGAACGAGAGCGAGTACGGCCTCGTGGGCGGACTGTGGACCACGGACGTGGACCGGGCGCGCCGCGTGTCGGAGCGACTCGACGTCGGCGTCGTGTGGATCAACACCTGGCGCGCCTTCAGCGGAAACGTGCCGTTCGGGGGACGCAAGAACAGCGGTGTCGGTCACGAGATGGGCCTCGACCTGTTCGACGAGTACACCCATGTCAAGGCCTACTGGCTGGGGCCGGAGGGGCGCTGATCCTCTGAGGTGCGCGCCAGCAGCGCAGCGATGACCTGATCGACCCCGTCGGCGACCGCGGGGTCGTCGGGCTCGAGCCCCGTCACGAGCTTGGTGATCTGGGGGAAGGCGGCGGAGCCCAACGAGGCGAAGATCAGCAGCAGCGAGGCGAAGCGCGCATCGACGTCGGCGGGGAACGCGCCGCTCTGCTGCGCGCGCTCCAGCACTTCCCGCTGATTGTCGTACGCGGCCTTGCGGATGTCTTCGCGATGCACCGGACTGTCGCGGTTCTCCCAGTACTCCAGGCCTTCCCAGGCCAAGAGGCGCCGCCACATGATGCCGTCGCGCGCGTGCTGGGCGCGCAGGCGGATCATGTCGTCGAGGCTGCCCTCGCGCATCGCGGCCCACATCGGTCGATACGTGTCGACGAGCCGATCGAGGACGGCGTCGTACAGGCCCGACTTCGACGAGAAGTAGTAGTAGATCAGCTGCTTGTTCGCGTTGGCCCGCGCAGCGATCGAGTCGATGCGCACCGCCGCGAACCCCTTCGAGGAAAACTCCTCTACGGCCACGTCCAGGATGCGCTCGCGCGCGGAGGCGTTTTCCGATTCCGTGGACGCGCGTGTCGAAGAAGAAGACATGAGGTCATTCAACCATCGGGTTGGACGGTTCCGTGTCGCCAGGGGCCTCGTCGTTGCGGAACTTTCGCTGCTCCACTATGTTTCAACTATCTAGTTGATTGACCGAGGATGATCATGACTGAAGCTCCCTTGTCTGCACAGACGCAGAATCCCGACGAGCCGCTGGTGCTCATCGATGACCACGACGGGTACGCCGTGCTGACCCTGAACCGCCCGGCCAAGCGCAACGCGATGAGCCGCGAGGCGGTGCGACAGCTGCGCGAAGCCCTGGCCGTGGTCCGGGACAAGCAGGCCGTCGTCCTGACGGGTGCCGGCCCGGCCTTCTGCGCCGGAGTCGACCTCAGTGAGCAGACGGGAGACGGGTTCTCCTCGCGCTCCAGCCAGCAGACGCACTACTGGACCGAGGTGCAAGCCGACATCCGCTCGCATCCCGCGATCTTCATCGCCGCCGTCAACGGCTACGCCCTCGGCGGAGGATCGACGCTCATCCACAGCTGCGACCTCGCCATCGCGGCGGAATCGGCGCAGATCGGCGCACCGGAGATGGGCTTCGGAGGATTTCCCTCTCACGCCGGCCCGGCGGCGGTGAAGCGGCTCGCGCCCAAGTACGCGGCACAGATCATCCTGCTGGCGCGCCGGGTCGACGCCTACGAGGCCCTTCGCATGGCGATCGTCAACAAGGTCGTGCCCGACGACCAGCTGCTGGCCGAGGCCACGGACTGGGCCAAGCAGCTCGCGACGTTCAACCCGGTGGCGCTGGACTGGGGCAAGCGCACCATCCAGGCGATGGAGAACCTTTCGTGGGACGACGCGATCGCCTACACCGAGATGACGGGTCGCATCGTCAGCGGGCAGACGCCGGCCTCCCGCGACGGCATCGCAGCGTTCCTGCGCGGTCACCGGGGAGTGGGGCAGGGAGCGTGAGCACCGCCGACTCGACGCGTGTCACCGGGCTGCTCCCGGCCTCTACGCGTGTCGTCGAGCTGGGGGAGATGTTCTCGACGGCTCTCGCCGGGCGCTTCCTCGAGCGACTGGGCGCCCACGTGACGCGCGTGGTGCCCACCGGCGAGGAGGCCGAACTCGACACTCTCGGGCCGCGGCTCGGCGACGATGAGCACGGCCCGTCGGCGGCCGGAGTCTGGTTGCGTCAGAACAAGGACACCATCGACCTTGATCCGCGCGCGCCCGAGGCGCGCGCGCCTCGACGACCTGCTGGGCGACGCTGACGTCGTGCTCATCGCCGGGACTACCTCGCGGTGGAGCGAGAAAGGGATCGACCTCGACGACGTGCGTCGCCGGGCCAGGAGGGCCGTCATCGGCCATGTGACGGCGTGGGGCGATGACGGACCGCGCACGCACCTGCGCTCGAACGAACTCCTCCTGCAGGCAGCGGGCGGCTTCATGAACCTCATCGGCTCGGCGAGCCGCGAGCCGGTGCGCCTGGGCAGTCACCCCCTGCAGGCGACGGCGGGACTGCTCGTCCTGGACGGCGTGATGATCGGACTCTTCCACCGTCAGTCGACCGGCCAGGCCACGTCGTTCGAGACGTCGGAGTTCGAAGCGGCGACGCACGTGGAGTGGAAGATCGCCAGCACCTTTCAGACCGGCCGGCCCATCGAACGGCGGGGCGACGAAGGCGGGGGACCGCTGGTCGCGCGCACGCGCGACGGGCACTTCGGCTTGTTCTTCACCCCCCGCGACTGGGACGGCGTGAAGGAGATGCTGGGCGACCCGCGCCTCGACGATCCCCGTTTCGCGACCAGCCGTTCTCGAGCGCTCCACGAGAGAGAGCTCAAAGAGTTCGTCGAGGAGACCACCCTTCCGATGTCGAAGAAAGAGCTGTACGCCCACACACAGGCGAGGAGCATCCCGTCGGGGTACGTCGCGACGATGTCGGATCTGCTGGATTCTCCCCAGTACCGCGCGCGCGACTTCTTCCAGCGGGTCGAGGTGCCCGGGGTGGGATCGGGGGAGATCCCGGACGCCCCGTGGATGGTTCGGACCATCGACGATCTCGACGAGGAGGATGCCGTATGAGCGGGCTGTTGCAGGGGCTGAAGGTCGCCGATCTCTCGATCGTCACCGCGGGAGCGGCGGCCACGCAGGTGCTCGCCGACTTCGGAGCGGACGTCGTGAAGATCGAGAGCGGGAACCGGCCGGATCTCTACCGGCTGGGCTTCACCGGCGACAAGGGCGGCTCGAGCGACCTCGCTTTCCCCCCCTTCCGCGTCGCCAACCGCAACAAGCGGGGCCTTGCGGTGGATCTGAAGACCGAGGAGGGGCACGGGATCGCCCGCCGGCTCATCAGTCGCAGTGATGTCGTGGTCGAGAACTTCCGCCGGGGAGCGATCGAGCGGCTCGGGTTGGGATTCGCCGATCTGGTTGCTCTGCGCCCCGACATCGTTCTCGTCTCGATCTCCAGCCAGGGCGCCACCGGCCCCAATCGGGGCTTCACCTCGTTCGGCACGACCCTGGACTCCCTCGGTGGCATCCAATCGCTCAGCGGATACGACGCGAACACTCCGACGTGGTCGAGTGGCCGGATCAACTATCCCGACCAAACGGCCAACTCCCTCGCGCCCGCGGTGATCCTGGCGGCCGTGATGGCCGCCCGGGCCGACGGTCGAGCCCGGTGGGTCGACATGTCGCAGCGTGAGACCGTGACCAGCCTGCTCGGAGACCACATCCTCGCCACGTCGCTCGGCGCCCCGAACCCGCAGCCCGACGCCAACAATGCGCCGGGCGCACCGGGATGGCTCTCGCGCTGCCTCGGCGACGACCAGTGGGTCGCGGTCTCGCTCGAGACCCGCGAGGACCGTTCGCGCCTGCACGCGGTCGTCGGTGACGCCGACGAGGGCGACGACGAGGCGCTGCGCCGTGCCACGGATGCGTGGGCCGCCGGACGCACCCGGGAGGAGGCCGCCGCAGAACTGCAGGCGGCGGGCCTGGCAGCCGCAGCGGTCGTCAGCGGTCACGAACTGCTCGAGGATCCCGACCTGCACGAGCGGGGCTGGTGGCAGACGGTCGAGCTCGCCGAGGGGGGAACCGAGAGGCAACGCGGACCGGTCGTGCGCTTCGCCGCGAACGACCCGCTCATCCGGAGGCGTGCCCCCCACGTCGGAGAGCACACCGCCGAGGTGCTCGCCGAGCTCGAGTACACCGCAGACGAGATCGATGCCCTGCTCGCGCGGGGCATCGTGTCGGCACCGCAGGCGACGACAACACCGAACTGAGAGACGAAGACACGGTGGAAGACATCCGCGGCAAAGTCGCGATCGTCGGAGTGGGACACTCCGACCAGGGCACATTCCCGGGAAAGAGCGCCGAACGGCTGTCGATCGAGGCCATCACGGCCGCGCTGGCCGACGCGGGCATCACGCGGGAGCAGGTCGACGGCCTCATCACGTGCAAGTCCATCCAGGGCGGGAACGCGGACGTTTCCGTCGGGCCGCTGTTCGGAATGAGTCCGAAGTACGCCCAGACGCTCGACTACGGCACGTGCAACTTCTCGCTGCACCTGGCGGTACAGGCGATCCTCACCGGGCTCGCCGAGACGATCGTCCTGGTCTACGGCGCCAACGCTCGCTCGTCGAAGGTCAACTTCGCCGCCCCCACGCCGTCTCTCGAGGGGGCGTCGGGCTTCGTGCACATCGCCGGGCAGGCGGGCATGGCGTTGCAGCGCCACAAAGCGCTCTACGGGACGACGGATGAGGAGTTCGGCTGGTTCGCCGTATCGGAACGCGAGTGGGCGCAGCGCAATCCCCTGGCGATCTTCCGCGATCCGCTCACGATCGAGGACTACCTGGCCAAGCCGTATCTCGTCGAGCCGCTGCGGCGCGAAGACGTCACGATGATCTCCGACGGCGGGGTTGCGCTGATCGTCACCAGCGCCGAGCGAGCAAAGGACTACCCGAACAAGCCGGTGTACATCCTCGGCATGGCCGAGGGGACGGAAATCATCGGTGATCGCTTCGCCGACTTCCCCTCCCGGCCCAACATCGGGGGCACCGCCGCCCGCATCTGGCAGAACACCGGGTTCACTCCGTCGGACATCGACATCCTCTACATCCAGAACCCCACCGCCGTGTGGAACCTGCAGATGGTCGAGCACTACGGATTCGCGCCGGTCGGCGAGGGCGGGCGCTGGGTGGCCGAGGGGCACACCCGGCCCGGGGGAGACATGCCGCTCAACACCAACGGCGGTCAGCTGTCCGAGAGCTACATGTGGGGCTGGCTCCACATGGTCGAAGCCGTACGTCAACTGCGCGGGACGGTCGAGCCCGACCGCCAGGTGCCCCACCCCGAACTCGCCCTCTACTGCTCCACCATGGCGTTCTTCAAGAGCGCCGCCTCGATCATCGGGACTTCGCAATGACCTACGCACCGACCTCGAACGCGACGCCGCAGAACCTTCCGGACGTCACCGACCCCGCCACCGCCGCCTTCTGGGAGGCGGCACGCGAGCACCGGCTCCTGGCGCAGAGCTGCGGCGCGTGCGGCGACCTGCGCTATCCGGCGACCGAGATCTGCCCCCGGTGCTGGTCGGACTCGCAGTCGTGGGTGCCGATCGCGCCGACCGGCGAGCTCTACACCTACGTCGTCTACCACCGCGCGCTCGACCCGTCGATGAAGGACGAGATCCCCTACGTCGTCGGACGCGTGCTCACCGATGACGGCGTGGTCTTCACGGTCCGTCTCGACCTGGAGCCCGACGAGGCGCGAGTGGGGATGCGACTGGTGGCGTCGTGGAACGACGTCACCGATGCCGTGTCCCTCCTCCGATTCGCGGCACCGTGACATGCCCGCCATGACGGCGCCCGGCGGCACGCTCGACTGGGTCGAGCGGAACCTTGCCGTGCCGGCCCGCGAGTACCGGGTCGCCGTGGGCGGCGCTCAGATCGCCTACTGCGCATGGGGTCCGCGAGATGCGGACGGAATCCTGCTCGTGCACGGCGGGCTGGCGCACGCGCGGTGGTGGGACCACATCGGGCCGGCTCTCACCGGCTCCCGGGTGGTAGCCATCGACCTCTCCGGCAACGGCGACAGCACGCACCGCGACGCCTATGCGATCGACGGGTGGGCCGACGAGGTGGCGGCCGTCGCGCGAGCCGCCGGGCTCCGCCGCACCGTGCTGGTCGGGCACAGCATGGGCGGTGTTGTCGGCGTCGCCGCGGCCATACGTCATCCGCGGCTGTTCCGGACGGTCGTGACGGTCGACACCCGCTTCAACGATGCCGGTTGGCCGGGGCGCGACAAGCCCAGTCCGCGCTTCGATTCGGCGGAAGAGGGCATCGCCCGATTCTCGACTGGCCATTCGCGCACCGACGCGCCCCTCCCCGAGGTGCTGCGCCGCCATCTGGCGCAGACGTCCCTCCGGCGCGAGGGCGACGGGTGGCGGTGGAAACGTTCCGATCGCCTGTGGATCGAGAACGCGTCGCTGCGCGACCTCCTCCGTCGGCTCGTTGTGCCCCTCGCCATCATCCGCACCGACGGGGGAGTGCTCGACGCGGATGCCGCGGCCGAGATGCGGGCCCTCACCCCGGCTCCATCCGCGGAAGCCGTCATCGCGGTATCCGGTCACAACCCGTTCCTGGATCAGCCGGTGGCCTTCGTCGCGGTGCTGCAGGCCCTGATGACCACTTGGCTGCCCGCGATCGAGCAGCTGGAACCGCAGAACACTTCCCGTACCCACAGAGGAATCGGATGATCATGTCCCATACCTTCCCCGAAACCCACCGCCTGCTGAGCCACTTGTGGAGCGCTCTGGGCGGCGACGCCGAGCTCACGAGCAACGTCACCTTCACCGGCGAGGGGGCCATGCCCTCGCCCTTCGCGTTGACCGATCTCGCGGGCGCGTCCAACGCCCTTGTCGCCACCGCCGTGGGCGAACTCCTCGGCGAGGTGGGTGAGCCGCACCCCGCGATAGAGGTCGACCGCTACATCGCCAGCGGCTGGTTCCGCCTGCCCCTCGGGCCCTCGCAGCCGCTGGGCGAACCGCTCATCGTCCCCATGCCGGCGAACCTCGACTTCTTCACCGAACTGCCCACGGCCGACGACCGGTGGCTGCGTCTGCACGGCATTTTCCCCTCGGCCCGCGCGCGGATCGTCAAGGCCCTCGGTGTCGCCGACGACATCGACGCCGTCGCGGCCGTCGTGAAGGCGGCCCCGGCCGACGAGATCGAGCAGCGGCTCGTCGACGGCAACGCCATCGTCGCCGCGAGCCGGACGCCCGAAGAGTGGCTCGAGACGCCGGCGGGGCGCGCGGTCGACGCCGAGCCGCTGGCGGCGTACACCGAGCACCCGGCGTCGGGTTCCCTGTGGCGGCCCACTCCGGGCCGGCCCCTGGCGGGGATCAAGGTCCTCGACATGACCCGTGTGATCGCGGGCCCGGTGGGAACGCGGTGGCTCGCCGCGCTCGGCGCGGAGGTGCTGCGCATCGAGCGGCCCGGCTCCGACGAGGCCATCAGCCACGGGGGCCGCGGCGCAGAGATGGTGCTCGGCAAGCGCTGGGCCTTCCTCGACATCAAGACGCCCGAGGGCCTGGAGCAGTTCAAGCGTCTGCTCGCCGAAGCCGACGTCTTCGTCCACGGCTACCGGCCCGGGGCGATCGACGCGATCATCAGCGAGGAGGAGCGGCGCGTGATCAAGCCCGACCTCGTCGAGGTGGCCGTGCGTGCCTACGGCTGGACGGGCCCGTGGGCCCTGCGCCGCGGCTTCGACACCGTGGTGCAGTTCAGCGTCGGGCTGGCGAACGAGACGCAGCGGTGGGCGCTGGAAGACCCCGAGACGCGCGTGCCGATCTCGGTGAACGGGCTGATGGTCGACGCCTCGCGTCCCCGGCACACCACGGTCGAGGGGCTCGATTTCACCACGGGCCACATGATGGCCGCTGCGGCGATTCGCGGCCTGACCACGCGCGCCCGCACGGGCGCCGGATCGACGTGGAAGTTCTCGCTGGCGCGAACGGCCTCGCTGGTCATCAAGGACGCACGGTCGACGGCGGATCCGGGCCCGGCCATCCAGATCCCCATCGACGGGCCGTGGGAGGACCGCATCTACGCGGGTCCGTTCGGCCCGGTCAAGCGGCTCGTGTTCCCGGTGCGGATCGAGGGGACTCCCCTGTTCTGGGAGCGCCCGGCCGAGCGCGTGGGCTCCGCGACACCGAATTGGGCCTTCTGAACCGGGCACGCGATGCAGGAGGGGATGCCATGAGCATCACGTCATCACCGGTCCGGCGCCCTCTCGAGCAGTAGTCGAAGCTGAGGAACGTCCTGCACGGGATCCGTGGGAAGGCAGTCGTCGCTGCGCAGTCCGGAGAACAGCCAGGTCAGCGTGAGCGCCGAACCAAGTCCATTAAGGCAGTAGCTGCCGGCGGGGTCACCAGGTAGGTCAGCGGCTTGCAGGTTCAGCCCAGCCCAGCTCGGCCCACACCTCGTCGGCGATCCCCCTGGGGTCGGCGCCGATCAGCGCGGCGACGCGGCGCGGCACTGCCAGCGCGCGGGCCGGGTCGAACCGGCGGGGAATCCACTCCCACTCCTGCAGATCGCGGAAGATTGCGCGGACGGCCATCAGATTGTGGGACTTGGTGCGCGGAGAGATCGGTTTGCCGACACGGCCGCGCAAGTGGTCGCGCCGCTGCACGTAGTCACCGACGCTCATGCGGCCCACCGCCGCGACCCGGGCGGCGCAGGTCGCCCACGTCCACTGCGCCGGTTCGTGGATCTCTGGGTGCTCGGCGGCCGGCTAGCGGCCTGCCTTGGCCACGACTGTGCGGATGATCGAGCGGACCTTGGGCGTCAGCGTCGAGGTGTCGTGTCAGCGCTGGATCCAATCCGCCCAGGCAGGATCGGTGCCCGCAATGGCAGGAGCAGGGTTGAAACCCGGCCGCGTGGGCACGGGACCTGTCCCGGACTCCTCTCCGCAGCGATCGACGCCTCAGGCCAGGTGTCCGGGAATCCGGCCGGGCCCCTGGATCCCTCGCGCTCGACTGATCGCATGGCGCGATCAGTCGCGTACGCAACCTGCTCGGTGTTCCCGATTGCGGTAACCAACTAGTTGATTTACTGTGTGCGCGAGGTCTACGCCGACCTCCCGTCGCCTCAAGGAGGATGCGATGTCGACGACCGCTCAGGCCCTGTTGCCTGATCTGACCGACCCCGCAAGTTTTCAGGATGCAGTGCCGTTCGACGCCTTCGACCACATGCGAAGCCAGCCTGGCTTCTACTGGCAGGACGCATCGATCGGCGTCGCGAACGGTGGCTTCTGGGCCGTCACACGGTTCCAGGACATTCTCGACATCGAAGCGCGGCCCGACCTCTTCAGCTCCGTCCCGGGCGCGGCTTGGCCGGGCACCAACCTGCCTGCCGATCCGCAGCTCAACCCCAACATCGACCTGTTGATGCACATGGACCCGCCCCGCCACAGCTCGGTGCGTCGCGTCGCGGCGAAGGCGTTCGGTCCCCGGGTCGTGAAGAACTTCGACCCGTGGGTCCGCGAGATCGTGGTCGAGACGCTGGATCACATCGGCACGCTCACGTCCTTCGACTACATCACGGAGGTCGCTCAAGTCGTTCCGGCCCTGGTGATCGCGCAGATCCAAGGGGTGCCGCGTGAGCAGCGGCAGTGGATCGTCGATCGCACGCTCGACGCGTTCGCTGCACAGGGGACGGGTGACCTCGCCCAGACGGCAGAAGCGATCGAGAAGACGATGGCGTACTACCGCGAGGAGCTCATCCCTCTGAAGCTCAGGGAGCCGCAGGACGACATGACGACCGTGATCGCCCACGCGATCGAGCGAGGCGACGTCACGATCGACGAGGGCCACAGCTTTCTGAACCTGCTGCAGGGCGCCGGCTTCGAGACGACGCACACGTTGATCGGTCAATCGATGCGGCTATTCCTCGAGGATCCGGAGGTCGCGGAGAGGACGGTGCGTGGCATCGACGAACTGGGCCCCGACAAGGTAGTCGACGAGTTCCTGCGCATTATCACGCCAGCCATGTTCATGTCACGGACGGCGACCGAGGACACCGTGGTCGGCGGCCAGGAGGTGCGCAAGAACGACCTCTTCAACCTGTACTTCATCGCGGCGAACCGCGACGAAAGGGTGTTCGATCGCCCCGATGAGTTCGACCCGTGGCGCACGGAGACGGCATCGCTGACGTTCGGTTCGGGAACACATCGCTGTATCGGCAACGCGCTCGCGAAGCTGGAGTTGCGGATCCTCTTCGAGGAGATGTCGAAGCGCGGGTTCTCGCTCAGGCTGGACGGTGAGCCGCAACGCGGCCGGTCCGTCTTCATCAATCAGATCCGATCCCTTCCGGTGGCCTGGTCATGAGCGCGGTGGAGACGAGCCTGGACGGCCAGACGGCTCTCGTGACCGGAGCCGCCACCGGCGTCGGCAAGGCCATTGCGACAGAGCTGGCGCGCCGTGGAGCGTTCGTGGTCGTGAGCGACATCGACGACGAGGGCGGACGGAGGGCGGCCGCGGACATCAACGGGTCCGGTGGACGCGCAACGTACGTCCACGCCGACGTGACGTCGACCACCGACCTGGCGGGCGTGCTGAAGGCGGCCGGAGTAGCCCAGGACGGCCTCAATATCGTGGTGGCCAACGTCATGGGGGGAGGCGCTTCCGGCTCAATCTGGGAGACGGATCCGGAGACCGCCCGACGCACCTTCGACATCATGGTGTTCGGTGTCTACAACGTGATCCGCGCATTCGCGCCGGCTCTGATCGGCACGTCCCGTTCCGGGTCCCCGGCCCGCCTCCTGGTCGTGGGGTCCGAGCACTCACTCGGCGTGCCGCCGCATGTCTTCCCCGCCAGCGTTTATACGGTGGCGAAGTATGCGTCGCTCGGGCTGGTGGATACGGCCCGGCGCGACTTCGCCGACTCGGGGGTCTCAGTGACTCTGCTCGCCCCGAGCTGGGTGAGGACCGAGAAGCTGGTCGAGCTGATCCACTCATCGCGCGAACTCGCCGAAGCCATCGAGCCGAACGCTCAGAACGCCGACGAGGTCGCCCGGCAAGCGGTTGACGGCCTGATGAAGGGCGACTACATCACCGCCACCAACCCCGTGACCCGGGAGTTCGCTCTCGAGCGTGCGCGTCAGGTCATGGCGTCGGTCCAAACGTTGCCCGTCGTCGGTCCTTCCGACGATGCGTCTGTGCACGACGGCACCGGTGATACCGCGAAGTGTCCTGTCGCCGGGCACATGTGACGTCCTGACGGCACCGATAGGGAAGTAGCGAAATGCCCGAAGTTACCTTCACGCAGCCCAGCGGGGAACGCATCACCGTCTCGGCCGATGTGGGCCGAAGCTTGATGAAAGTGGCGGTCGAGAATCTCGTAGCTGGCATCGTCGGTGAGTGCGGAGGAGACCTGTCCTGCGCTACGTGTCACGTCTTCGTCGACGATCCGTGGCTGGCGAAGCTGCCCCCGATGACGGCGGAAGAGGAGCAGATGCTCGACGTGACCGCGGAGGAGCCGACTGCCGCCAGCAGGCTCTGCTGCCAGATCACCCTGACGGAGGACCTGGACGGCTTGTCGCTCCACGTCCCCGAGACGCAGCGATGACCGCCGACAGCGACCTCCTGATCATCGGCGGGGGGCAGGCTGCCGGAGAGCTGGCCGCCGCCCTGCGATCTCGCGATTGGGGTGGCAGCATCGCCATCGTCGGGGAGGAGGACCACGTCCCCTATACCCGACCGCCGCTGTCGAAGGCATACCTCCGAGGGGAGGTCGAAGCGGCCGACCTCTACCTGCGCCGGCCCGATTTCTACGATCGCCACGGTATCGCGGTCTCGGCCGGTGTCGCCGTGGCCGACGTCGACGTCGAGGCTCAGACCGTGACCCTCGACGACGGACGTGTCCGGACCTGGCGGAAGCTGGTCTTCGCGACCGGCGGCCGACCGCGACGGCTGCCGGACTCCATCCTGCGATCGGCGCCCAACGTTCACTACATCCGCACGTTGGCCGACGTCGACAGGCTGAAGGCGGTGCGAACGGACGGCGCGTCCTTCGTGGTCGTCGGCGGGGGCTATGTCGGACTCGAGATCGCATCGGTGCTCCGCTCCCTCGACGCTCAGGTGACGCTTGTCGAGGCTGCAGATCGCCTGTTGGGCCGGGTCACATCGCCCGTCGTGTCGGAATTCTTCCGGCGCCTCCATCGCGACCGAGGCGTCGACGTGCGCGTCGGCACGGCGGTCGTCGAGTACCAGTACTCCGACGCCGGGAACGTGATCGGAGCCGTCCTGAGTGACGGCTCGCGGGTTGCCGTGGATCAGCTCCTCGTGGGAATCGGAATGGTTCCCAACGACGAGTTGGCGGCGCGCGCCGGGATCGACGTGGACGGTGGCATCCTGGTCGACCGCTTCTGCCGGACCAGCGCGAACGACGTGTTCGCGGTCGGCGACGTCGCGAAGGTCACCGATCTCGACGGCCAAGCGCCGAGGAGACTGGAATCGATGCCGAACGCGGTCTCCCACGCCCGCGTCCTCGCCGATTACCTCTCGGGAGTGGAACAGCCGGCCGTCGACCCGCCCTGGTTCTGGAGCGACCAGTACGATATCAAGCTTCAGGCCGCCGGCCTCGTCGTCCCGGACGACGAGCTGGTCATCCGGGGCAACCCCGACGAGCGCAGGTTCTCGGTTTTGTACCTGTGCGATGGAGTCGTCACAGCCGTAGACGCGATCGGCTCGCCTGCCGACTACGCGGCGGCGCGGAAACTCATCGCGCAGCGCGTCCCGGTGGACGCCGGCATCGCCGCGGATCCGGGCCGCCGCCTTCTCGAGGCTGCGCTGGCGAGTGCCGGCACCACGGACTGAGGGTACAGCCGAGCCGACCGTTGAGACCAGTTCTCATGCCGACCAGGGCTGACGGGTCGGGGAGGCTTCTCCCTGACCCGTCACTTATGCCGGCGTGGCAATACCGAGCACACTCAGCACGAGGCCGAGCACGCCGAGGACGAGTACCACGGCGTCCGCCCTGACACCCGGATTGCGCTGAACACTCCCGTTGTCGGCGTACACCTGAACGTGGCCCGGCAAGATTTCCGTGAAGCAGGCGCATGCCACCGTGCGCCGGTGACGCTCCGTCACACATAGCGGCGTCGGAGCAGGGCCATGAGGATGACACGGTGGCGGAGCAGCGGGACTCCCGCGCGTCCGGCCATGATCCGCTTCTGGAGCTTCAGATCGGTGATGCGGCCTTCATCGACGCCGGAGTTGAACCGGGTGGTGATGCCCTGCACGACTGCGGCTGGTGCTCGCGGATGGCTTTGGCCAGGCTGGCCAGGGCCGGGATATCACGCCACAACTGATCCCCACCGTGCCCGACTCGAGTGCCGCACCAACGCGCAGCGCCCGTTCCAGATCACGGGTGTAAATCTCGGCACGCTCGCGAGCCGGGGTGGCGGCCCACTCGGGCTGCGCCTTCGCTGCGGCATCCAGCGTGCGGACGCCATCGGCGGAGCCGGCCGGTTGAGTCGGCCTGGAGCGCGGTGCCAGTGTTGCCACCGGCCCGTTTCTCCAGGCCGCTCGCCGAACCCGGCGTACCCGTTACCGAGTACCGGGCTCTCCACAGTTCCTGCCGTGGGCTGTTCGTCAGGCGGTCGTCCAGGGGGTGGGAATTGTGTCGCCCCGGTAGCGGTATCGCGTGATCGCGGGTGTCCGCGCCGGGTTGATCAGTTCCACCCCGTCCACCGCGATCGGCAGCCAGGACCCGTTGGGGCCGAGGAGCCATCTGCGGATGTCCTTCCACGACCAGCGGTGCAGCGTCTTCAACCACATGATCACTCGATGCCAGAGGAAGATCCCCAACATCCGGAACGTGTGTTTCGCGACGGCGTGCCGGAAGTAGTTGGTCCAGCCGTGCACGATCTGGTTGAGCCGGATCAGCACGTCTGCGGGACTGGCCTGTGATGTCCTGCGGGTCAGGGCACGGATCTTGTCCTTCACCGAGCGGATGGGCCGCGCGGCGACGAAGAAGTAGACGTACCACTTGTCGGTTCCCCGCTTGCGTTTCCACTGGATGCGGAAGCCGAGGAAGTCGAACCCGTCCTCCATGTGCACGATCCGGGTTTTGGCTGGCGCCAGCCGCAGCCCCAGGGGTTCGAGTACGGAGGTCACTTCGTCCTGGAGTGCGCGGGCGTCGTCGGCGGAGCCGTGCACCAAGATCGCGAAATCGTCCGCGTAGCGGGCGGTTCGCCAGTTGGGCAGGCCGTGGCGACGACGCTTCTTGCGTGGGTACTGGCCATCCATCCGCCCGCCGGGCTTCCAGTCGCGGTGCAGGTGCTCGTCGAGCGCCGACAGCGCGATGTTGAAGATCAGCGGGGAGAGGATGCCGCCTTGCGGGGTGCCGGTGTGGGTGTCCCTTCGTCGGTCGTCCTCAGTGAGGATGCCCGACTTCAAGAACGCCTTTACCAGCGCCAGGACGCGCTTGTCTTTGACCCGTGCCCGCACCGCGTCCATGACGGCGCAGTGTGAGACGTTGTCAAAGGCCGCCTCGATGTCGGCGTCCAGCACCCATCGGTAGCCCTTGGTGCCGAACCGCTGGATCTCGGCGATCGCGTCCTGGGCCCGCCTCTTGGGCCGGAACCCGTAGGAGACCGGCAGGAAGTCGGCCTCGAATATGGGCTCCAGCACCAGCTTCCGCGCGGCCTGAGCGGTCCGGTCAGCCACGGAAGGAATCCCGAGGCTTCTGACCTTCCCGGACCCGCCCGGCTTGGGGATCTTGCGTTCCCTCACCGGAAGCGGCCGAAACGATCCGGACTTCAGATCCGCGCGCAAAGCCTCCAGGAACCCGGGCGCTCCCGGAGCCGACTCGACATCGGCGACCGTCAGGCCGTCCACGCCGGCGGTCCGGGAACCCTGGTTGCCCGCGACCCGGTCGAACGCCACCATCAGCGTCGCCGGGTCGTGCACGAAGTTGAACAAGTCGTCGAACCGGCGGCCAGGTTCGGCCACCGCCCAACGGTGAAGCTTGGTCTGCATCTCCAGTACCCGGCCCGACGGTCCCAGCGGGGCCGATCCGGCCGGAGCACTGCCGTTCGGCGGTGCGTCTTCTGGCATTGCAGTCTCCATCCCTTCCCGTAACTGCTGCCGCCCTTCCCCCTGTTCCGGGCTCTCCCCGGCTCCGAGTACTACGGCGGCTCCGCCCCGTCCCGAACCGATCGGCCGACGATGGGCCCAGCCGCCGTGCCGCGCTGGCCGCGCGGCACGGCGGCAGATCCGGGACGGTTCCCGTGTTCACTGCTGACCGTTCGTCGCAGTAGGCGCCCGACTCTGCCCCGGCGGCCTCGCCGTGGTTACGCCGCAGGCATTCTCCACAGCCACCCGGACCTGCAAATACAAACCTGCCCAGAAGTTCCCCATCTCCTGAAGGGAGTTGGGTACGCACCGCATCCGGCCCAGATCCGCCAGGTTCGAGCCGGTGACTCATTTCGGGGCGTAAACGCCGGTTCCTCTCGTACACCTCTGCGTCTCGCTCGCCGGACCCGACCCATCTGGCAGTACTGGGTCGTCCCGGCTTTGTCGCGGCTGCTCCCGCCCTCCCCGGCACCTCCCGGCTCAGGCTGCCGCCAGCTACGCTCACCCCGCTGCGACGGGGCGAGCGGTGCAGGTCTTCCACCTCCACTCGGTCAAACAGCGCTTTCCACGGCGCACGAAGATTTCAAGTCCAGTGAGACGGTTGTGATGCTATGAGGTTTGTGGTGCGGGTTCGCGGCGCTTGGCCGGGTCGTTGATCCACGCCTGCTGGGGTATCTCGGGTAGTCGGGGTCGGCGGCCGAAGCGTTCGGGGTGGCGGGTGTATGCCTCGGCGAGGGTGACGGCCCGCTGGTCGCGGACCTCCTCGGCGGTGCCGAAGTGGACGGAGGCGGGTGTGTGCCAGCCGATGCCCGAGTGCCGGTGCTCATGGTTGTAGTAGGCGGTGAAGGCGTCGAACCATTCGCGGGCGTGGGCCAGGGAGTCGAACCGTTCGGGATAGTCGGACATGTACTTCGTGGTCTTGAACTGGGCCTCGCTGTAGGGGTTGTCGTTGGAGACCTTCGGCCGCGAGTGCGATCTCGTCACCCCCAGATCGATGAGCAGCTGGGAGACCTTCTTGCTCGTCATCGAGGTGCCGCGGTCGGCGTGCACGGTCTCGGGCACGATGCCGTTGCGGATGATGGTCTCGCGGATCAGCTCCTCGGCCCGTTCGGCGGATTCGGCTGCTTCGACGGTGTGGCCGACGATGTAGCGGCTGAAGATGTCGATGATGACGTAGGCGTGGTACCAGATGCCCTTGGCCGGTCCGGCCGCCTTGGCGATGTCCCAGGTGAACACCTGCGACGGGCCGGTGGCCACCAGCTCGGGCACCGTCCTGGCGGGGTGGGCGGCCTGTCTTCGGCGCTCGCCGTTCTGCCCCTTTTCGCGCAGGATCCGGTACATCGTGGAGACGGAGCAGTGGTAGCGCCCGGCATCCAGCTCGCGGGCCCAGATCTGTGCGGGCGGGAGCTCGGCGTACTCGCCCGAGTTCATCAACTCCAGTACCGCAGCCCGCTCTTCGGCCGTCAGAGCCGAGGGCTGAACCTGCGGCGAGCGGGGCCCTGGCGGTGGCGCCGGCCGCAGCCGACGGTAGTGGGTCGCCCGGGAACGGCCGGTCAGCCGGCACGCGGCTGTAATGCCCAGCTCGCCCTCGACGCCGGTGAACGCGTCATCGACCACCGGGTCGGCGGCAGCCTTCAGTCCGCGCCCTCGGAGATCATTTCCAAGAGCGCGGAAGCTTTTCCCATAACCTCCAACGCGGCCTTGTTCCCGGCCAGTTCCTTCTCCAGCCGTTCCACCTGGCGGCGCAGCTTCTCGTTCTCCGCCTCGGCGGACGACTTCTTCGGCCTCGCCGGGCTGGTGCGCTTGTCGACCAGCTTCTCCAGGGCCCCGGCATCCCGCGCGGCCCGCCACTCCTTCATGTGCGAGTGGTACAGCCGCTCGCGGCGCAGGATCGCGCCCTTCTCGTTCTTCGGCGCGGCGTCGTACTCGGCCACGATCCGCAGCTTGTAGTCGGGGCTGAATGTGCGGCGCTTCGGCCGGGGAGCCGGGTCGGATCCGGCAGGCTTGGTGCTGGTCATGAGGGGATGGTTCTCCTGTCGTGCCCTCTCAGGCTAACCCGCCGAAGCGGGACGTCTCACCCAAGGCTGACAGAGAGGGGGCCGCGGCGGCCTCGTTCAGTACCTGGCCATCGGCCGGATCGAACACCGGAAATGTGCGTCCGTCGATGGCCGGCACCTGTTCACCACCGACCTACAGCCCGGTCGGAACCGATGCGATGACTGTGTCCCTGCCGGGAGTATCTTCTTCTCCTGGTCGGATGATCACCGAATGGATGGTGTTGTGGTGCGCGGCCCGGCGGGGCAGCGGCGGAGGACTCAGATGATTCCGTTGCGGACCAAGGTGTTCGCCGCTTCGAGCTTGGTGATCTCCTCGGTGGTGAGTTCGAGTTCGAGACCGGCGACGGCGTCGTCGATATGGCGTTCCTTCGTGGCACCCACAATCGGCGCGGCCACCGGGGATTTATTCGCCACCCAGGACACCGCGACCTGCGCCATCGGCACCCCGCGAGCCTCGGCGACTTCCTGCACAGCGGTCACGACCCGCTTGTGCGATTCCTCGTCACGGGTATACAGCTGTGGAGACAGTGTGTCGTTGGCTTCACGCCCGGACCCTTCCGCGCCCCACGGCCGGGTGAGCCGTCCGCGTGCGAGCGGGCTCCAGGGCAGAATTCCCATGCCTGTGGCTTCGGCATAGGGCGCGACCTCGCGTTCCAGCTCCCGCGCCAGCAAGTTGTAGTGCAGCTGATTCGACACGAACTGGGTCCACCCGTGTCGGTCTGCCGCGTTCTGCATGAGCGCGAGCTGCCACATCAGGAGATTGCATGCGCCGATATAGCGGGCTTTGCCAGCCTTGACCACGTCGTGCAGTGCTTCCATCGTCTCTTCGATCGGTGTATTCGGATCGAAAGCATGGATTTGATAAAGGTCGACGTAGTCGGTACCAAGGCGGCGCAGCGAGGCGTCGATCTCGTGCATGATGGCGACCCGGCTCAGGCCGGAGCCGTTGCGAGACGGGCGCTGATGCCCGTACACCTTCGTCGCGATCTGGAACTCTTCGCGTGGACCCAACTCTCTGGTCAGCGTGCCCAGGATTTCCTCACTTGTGCCGCTGGAATATACGTTGGAGGTGTCGAAGGTCGTGATACCCGCCTCGTAGGCGCGGCGGACGAACGGACGGGCCTCATCGAGGCCGATGGTCCACGACGGGTAGCCCTGCTCGGGGTCACCGTAGGTCATCATGCCCAGGATGAGGCCGCTCATCTCCAGGCCGCTCTTGCCCAGTCGGACAGTTTTCACCTGTGATTCCTTTCATGTGCGTTCAGTTCGTGTGGATTCGGTTGCTCGGGATCGGCTGCCACTGCCGTGCGCCCTGCTTGTCACGGATGATGCGACCGCCCTGGGTCCCCGGGAAATGTGCGCCGAGACCGATAGCTCCGGTACGTTCCATCTCCTGCGCGAGCCGGTCGCGGGCCCTGGCCGCCGCGGCGCGATCTTCGTCCAGGCGGTCGGTCCACCCATCCTCGACCAGGAGTGCGGGGTGATGCGCGGTGTCCCCCAGCAGCAATACTCGTGCTTCGCCGGTCTCGATCTCGCCGACGCAGTTGCCGGGCGTGTGACCGGCGAACAGCCGCAGCGCGACCGAATCCGCGATCTCCGTTCGCTCCCCCTCGGCCAGGTCGAGAAGGTCGGAAACGGCACGGATGGTATCGGTCACCCGGGCCGTGGCAGGGTTGCTGCCGGGATCAGCACGCATCCAGTCGTAATCAGCGCGGTGGCAGTGGTGCCGGGCGTGAGTGAAGATCGGTTCACCCGCAGGAGCGACCCAGCCGACGTGGTCCAAGTGCAGGTGGGTGAGCACGACATCGGTGATCTGCTCGGGTGTGACGCCAAGATCGGCGAGCGAGTCGAACAGCTTTCCGCGCGTTTCGACGATATCGATGTTCGGTCCCAGTCCCGCGTCGACCAGGATCGTCCGGTCTCCCGAACGCAGCAGGAAACCGCCCATCGGCATGATCCAGCCCGCACCGTCGAACCACGGTGGCGCGGTCTGCCAATCCTGGCCCGCGCTGGGCGGCGGGTCGAAGAATTCGCCCGGCGGTACGGGATGCTGAGCATCGAGTACGGGATCGATGCTGGTAACGACCACAAGGTCCTCCTCGGCGTTGTGTGGCGTGCACCGTGGGCGCCGGCTGTCGGCGGTGCAGCGGCGACAGCACAGCCTTGGACGGCCTCATCGGTTCGCAGGTCGCCCCGCGGTGACGTCGTCGCGGTTTTGTCGGGTGCAGTGCTGCGGGTCCTCCGTGCCCGCGACGAGGGGTGGAGCCGGATGAGGGGGCTCAGAAGGTGAAGACGGTTCGCAGGCCGGTGCCCGACTTCAGGTCGGCGATGGCCTCGTTGATCTCGGCCAGGGGACGACGCCGGGTGATGAGCTCGTCGAGCTTGAGGGTCCCTTCGAGGTACTCGCGCACCAGAACGGGGAAGTCGCGGGCCGAGTAGCCGCTGCCCATCAGCGAGCCGGTGATCACCTTCTCCTGGAGGATGATGTCGGCGATGTTGTCGAGGGCGAGTGCGGAGCAGCCGGGTGCCATGCCCAGGAGGACCGCGGTTCCGCCTGGGCGGGCCGCGGAGACGACCTGCGCCATGCAGTCCGTCAGACCGGTGCTCTCGAACGTGAAGTGGGCGCCGAAGGGGCCGGTGACGGCGCGGACGGCGTCGGGTACCTGCACGTGGCGGGCGTCGATGACGTGGGTCGCGCCGAACGCGGTCGCGGCCGCCAGCTTCTCCTCACTGACGTCGACGGCGATCACGCTGCCGGCGCCCGCCCGTCGTGCCGCCTGGACGATGTTCAGGCCCACTCCGCCGCAGCCGAGGACCGCGACGTGGTCGCCGGGCCGTACCGTGACCCGATTGCGGACGGCACCCACTCCCGTGGAGACCGCGCAGCCGATGAGGCACGCGAGGTCCAGCGGCATGGCCTTGTCGATGGCGATGGCGCATTCCGCGGGCACGATCGTCTCCTCGGTGAACGTGCCGAGGGGGCCGAAGGGGGTCACCGGGGTGCCGTCGACCGACAGGGCGGGGCCGTTCCCCGTGCGCGGGTCCGCCAGCTGAAGGCTCCGCAGGCACAACGAGGGATGACCGTCCGTACAGAACTCGCACGTGCCATCGTGCCCCAGGGCGGAGAGGATCACGTGGTCGCCGACGGTGGGGCCCAAGACGTCCGGGCCGACCTCGGTCACCACGCCGGCGCCCTCGTGTCCGGCGACCGCCGGTGGCGGCATGGTCATGCTGGCGACGCCGCCGTAGAGGGCCTGCACGTCCGTGTGGCACAGGCCGGCGGCGGCCATCCGGACACGGACTTCTCCAGGACCTGGCGGCCGGACGTCGACCTCGATGAATTCGACGGGGCCGTCTGCCTTTAATTGCACGGCTGCCTTGGTCATGTCTGTTTCCTTTCGTGTTGCTGATGTTGCTGGTGATCTCGTCGGCTGGGGTGCCGCGCTCCCGGCAGCGCGGGAGCGCGGCGGGAGGGTTCAGGGCCGCAGCATGGTCTTGACGAAGTCGCGTGCCATGAACGACTGGTAGGTCTCGGCGGCGGCAGACAGGGGGGCTTCGTGGTCGATGACGATGCCCGGCTCGATCCTCCCCGCGGTGATCATGGTGGTGAGGCTGTCGTTGGCCGCGTACGGGTTGCCGGTGACCGGCACGATGGTCACCTGGCGTCCGAACAGGTTCTGCGCGGTGACCGGCAGGTCGCCGTCGAGCAGGACACCGACGAGACCGACGGTGCCGCCGAGAGCCACACACGCCAGGGCGGTGCTGATCGCAGGGATGGCGCCGACGGCGTCGATGGCCACGTCGACGCCGTTCCCACCGGTCAGTTCGAGAACGCGCTCGGCGGCACCCTCACCGCCGGGCACCGGCACCGCGCCGAGCTTCTCCGCCTGCTTCAGGCGACGCTGGTCCAGGTCCACGAGGTAGACGGCGGCCGCGCCGCGGGCGAGGGCCAGTTGCGCGATGAGGAGGCCGACCGGGCCGGAGCCGACGACGCCCACGGTCGCACCGCTCTGGAAGCCGGTCTTGACGAGCGCCTCCCAGGCGGTGGGGAGGATGTCGGTGAGGACGAGCGCGTCCTGGTCGGACACGGAGGCGTCGAGTTCGCTGAGTGTGAAGTCGGCGCGCGGGACGCGGACGTACTCGGCCTGGCCTCCGTCGAGGATGCCTCCGCCGAAGAGCCGGTATTCGGCGCACCGGGGCTGGTTCGCGGTGCGGCAGGGTTTGCACCGTCCGCAGGCGACGAACATCTTCGACAGCACCCGCTGCCCCTCGGTCACATGGTGTACCTGGGGGCCCGTCTCGACGACGGTGCCGATGAACTCGTGCCCCAGCGTGAGGGTGGGCAGCAGGAACGGGCGCCGGACGAAGTGCAGATCCGTCCCGCACACGGCGGCCGCGCTCACCTTGACGATCACGTCATCGGGTTCCACGACAGTGGGCTTGGGAGCATCCGTCACTTCGACGGTGCCATTGCCCTCGGTAACGACAGCGAGCATTCCTGGTTCCTTTGCCGACGCACGTCCGTCCTTGGCCGTGCGCATCAATTCGTCAGGCGGAGGTGGTGCCGGCGCTCGTGGAGCGCAGGGCGTGCTCGATGTAGGACAGTTCCATCACGTGCTCGGCCGTCTTCCAGTACAGGTCGAGCATTCCGGGCCTCGGGGTCGCGAACGACGACGGTGCCCAGGCGCCGTCGTGGCGCTGGCGCTGTACGAACCACTCGCCCATCCGGACCGTCCAGGGGAGGTGGCCGCCGTCCGGGTCGGCCGTGAGCATGGCGGCGGCGCCCCAGCCGAACTTGCAGATCTGCACCGACGTCGGGTCGTCGTACTGCTCCTCGGTGCCGCCTGTGGTGAGGGTGAGGTACTCACGGCCCAGCCGGAGCGCGGAGGCGTCGCTGGTCTGTCGTGCGTATCCGGCGAGGAAGGCGGCGGCGATGCCGGGGTGGAAGTACGCCTGCCGGGGCGCCCGGAAGTCGACCACGCGGAGGAAGGCCGTCTCGTCCGGGAAGTCGGTGACCAGGGTGTCGCCGCGGCGGCTGGTGAACAGCCGGTGGGGCGCGTCGGGCTGGTCGGCGAGGTTGCGACTCAGCCACCGGTGGACGCCGTCGGCTGTGTCACGGTCACCGGTGACCAGCGCGGAGAAGCCCAGTTGGGCGGTCTTGAGGTTGTCCTCCAGGGGGTCCTGCGCGAAGTCGCGAAGGTCGTAGGCTCCGCCGGTGTCGGGGTTCTGGAAGCGCGCGAGCGTGGTGTTGATCGCGATCGCGGTGTCGTAGCGGCCGAGCAGCCAGGAGGCGATCGCGAGGGGGGAGAGGTGGTACACGGGGCTGCCGCCGCCGGGGGCGTCGTAAGGGCCGGAGCGGAGGTCGCCTTCGTCGGTGAGGGCCTCGCGTTCGGCCCAGCCCATCATCGCGGCGGCGGCGTCCGGGGCTCCGCCGACGCACAGGGCCCAAGGGGCGCGCCACCACGAGTTGGCGGTCTCGGCGCCTTCGGGGCGGCCGTCGTCGGCAATGCGGTCGCGCAGCCAGGCCACCCCTTTGGCCCGTGCCTGGCTGATCCGGGTCAGCAGGTCGGGGGTGGGTTCGGTCGGCCAGGGGGCCGTTTCCGTGTCCGACGCGAGGGTCGTCATGGTGTCTTCTCCAGGGCGGTTGTGGAGGACGGAGTGAGGAGGATGGTCAGGTCGTCGAATGGTTCGTCCACGGGGTAGACCCCGTTGAAGAGTTCGGATCCCTGAGCCGTCAGCCGGACGTGCGTGCCGAGGCAAAAGCCGGTGCGGTCCGTCGGATCGGCGGTCCGCAGGTGGAGGGTGGTCAGAGGGATGCGCTCGGGTGACTGGCCGGGCGGTGCCGCGATGGTCAGGGTTCCCACGCCGGCGGTGACGGACAGCCAGGGGTCGGCGATGCGGAGGAAGAGCAGCCCGTGGTGGGCGGCGAAGCGTACGTCTCCCCGGAACTTCAGCAGGCCGGTGACCGTGTCGGCGTTGAATGCCGACGCATCGTCCGGGCTGAAGAGGAACATGTGCTCGTCGACGACCGAGGCGCCGTCGGTGACCGAGCAGCGGCCCTCTGGAGAGCGGGCGATGTAGCGCAGGAACGGGACTTTGACGCTCCATCGCAGTCCGGGCAGGGTGGCCGGGCCGGCGGTCATGCCACTGCCTGCCGGGGATTGTCGGCGATGAGCTTCTTCAACGGCACCGTGGTGTCAGTGGCCGCTTCGGGCGGGATGGTCCGGCCCGCGGCCAAGGCGGAGCGTACGGCGAGGAAGTCGGCCGCCCGGTTGACGAAGTCACCGGCGACCAGATGTCCGCCGCGGTAGTAGAGGACGGCGAACTTCTCCGTGTCCGGCTCGCCGCGTACGACGTACCGGTCATGGCCGGTCGACAGGCCCGCGACCTGGAGCTTGAGGTCGTACTGGTCGGACCAGAACCAGGGCACGGCCCAGTAGGGGACCGGCCTGTCGGCGAGCAGGGCGGCGGCGGTCTTCGCCTGTTCGACGGCGGTGTTCACCGACTCGAAGCGGACCCGGTCCGGGCCGTCGGGGAGGTCCACCGGCGGGGGGCAGGCGACGCAGTCGCCCGCGGCGACCGTGGTGCCGTCGGAGGTGAGGCCGTACTCGTTGACGACGATGCCGTTGTCGACGGTCAGTCCGAGCTGCTCGGCGAGTTCGGTGCGGGGCACGGCGCCGATCCCGACGACCACCAGATCGGCCGACAGCGCGCTGCCGTCGGGGAGTTCGGCGCCACGGACGCGCCCGTGACCGTCGTCCAGGAGGCGTACGGGCGGCGCTCCGAGGTGCACCCGCACCCCGCGCCGGATGTGGGCGTCGAGGAAGAACTCGCTGGTCGGAACCCCTACGGCACGTTCGAGCAGTCGGTTGTCGGCGAGGGCGACGGTGACCTCGCAGCCGAGCCCCCGGGCACTGGCCGCGACTTCGAGTCCGATGAAGCCACCGCCGATGACCAGGACGTCGCCCCCCTCTGCCAGGGCCGCACGCAGGGCGAGCGCGTCGTCGGCGTCCCGGAGGTAGTGGACGCCGGCCAGATCGGCGCCGGGGACGGGCAGTCGGCGCGGGCGGGCGCCCACAGTGAGCGCGAGCCGGTCGAACGCGAAGCTACGGCCGGAGTGCGCGTACGCGACCCCCGCACCGCCGTCGCCCCGGTCGACCCGGATGATGCGTTCCCCGAGCACCAGCCGGATGCCGTGGTCGGCGTAGAACGCCTCCGATCGCAGTGCGATCGCGTCGGGCGACGTCTCCGCGTGCAGGAGGGTCTTGGAGAGCGGTGGACGCTGGTAGGGCGCGTGCCGTTCGGCGCCGACCACGGTGATCGGGGCCGTGTAGCCGTACTCGCGGAGGGAACAGGCCAGCTGGATGCCGGCCTGACAGGCGCCCACCACGAGCACGCCGGTGTCGCGCGGGGCGACGGCGGTGCTGTTCATGAGGAGCTACTCCTGGGCTTCCGGGGTGGTCACGCGCAGATCGCCGAGCCCTTCGGAGAGCTTGATCTGGCAGGACAGCCGGGAGTTGGGGCAGCGGTCGACGACCGTGCCGTCGAGCATCTCGTCCTCCAGGCCGCTGACCGGTTCCAGGCGATCCAGGTCGGCTTCGTCCACGAAGACGTGACAGGTGGCGCAGGACAGGACGCCGCCGCATTCGCCGGTGATGCCGGGGACGCCGTTGCGGACTGCGGTCTGCATCACCGAGTCGCCGACCAGGCCGTCGACGACGCGGACCTCACCGGCGTCGGACACGTAAGTGACCTTGGGCATGTTCGTCACACCTCCGTCGGGGTCGAAGTGGGAGTGAAGGTCGCGGGGACCGAGATGTAGCCGTGCGCGCCCCCGATGCTCGGGTAGCCGACCACGGCGTCCGGGTCGATGCGCAGGCCGGGCAGCCGGGTGAGGATCGTCTCCAGCATGGCGTCGAGTTCGGCCTTGGCCAGGGGCGAGCCGAGGCAGCGGTGGTTTCCGGTGCTGAAGGAGACGTGGTCGCGCGCGTTGTCCCGCTCCAGGTCGAGCCGGTCCGGGTCGGGGAACTTCAGCGGGTCGCGGTTGGCGCCGGCCAGCCACATGTAGACGCTCTCCCCACGGGCGATCGGCTGCCCGAGGATCTCGGTGTCCCGTACGGCGGTACGGGCGATGCCGGTCCCCGGTGGCCAGAACCGCAGGAATTCCTCGATGGCGTTCTTCCGGTACGCGGCGTCCGTGCGCACCCGCTCCGCCTGGTCCGGGTGCTGAGTGAGATGGATCAGCGCACTCGCGGTCGCGGCGGTAGTGGTGTCGAAGCCGCCGAAGACCAGCGCGTTCACCATGCTCTCGGCCACCTCGAGACCGAGCGGTTCGCCCTGCACCGTACCGGTGGCCAGGGCCGAGAGGACGTCACCGGCCGGGTTCTGGCTGCGGGCGGCCAGCATGTCGCGGAAGCGGACCCGGAGCCGTGCCTGTGCCTCGTGCGGGTAGCGGGGATCGTCCGGCAGCAGGTACACACCCTCGTGCGCGGCGTAGGCGGCGTCGTGCCAGTCGTCGGCGTCGTATCCGAGGACGTAGAGCGTGGTGCGTGCCGTGGTCGGGATGATCACGTCGTCGATCAGCTCGGCTTGCCCCCGCCCCGCCACCTTGTCGAGGGCCTCGTCGAGGTACTGCCGGGCGACGGGAGCCCACTGGCGCAGGGCTTTCGGGGTGAAGAACGGCGCTTCGATGCGGCGGCGTTCGGTGTGCAGCGGCGGGTCGGACTCCCCGAGGTGCAGCCGGTAGGGCATCTGGGGGATGAGCTGGCCCTTGCCGCCGTTCTCGGTGCCGGTCAGGTCGTTGACGGAGGTGAAGGTCTCCCAGTCGGAGCCGATGCGCTGCACCTCCTCCCACGAGGCCACCACCCAGTAGCCGCCGTGGTGTTCGGTCCAGGCGATGGGGCTGCCGGTGGCGTGGAACCGGGCGGCGAGTTGCTTCCAGGTGTCGCGGTAGGCGGGCGAGTGGTGGTCGAAGTCGATGACCGGCCTGCCGGTGGCCGACCGCCGGACGAGGTCGTGGGTGACACTCATGTCGTACGGGCCTTTCTTCGCGGGAGCGGCATCAGGACTGGCCGGCGGAGGCAGCTTTGGCGATGACCTCGTCGAGGATCGGGACGATGGCGTCGCCGAACCCGATGGGGTCGTCGCAGGGGGCGAAGTGCCCGAGCCCGGCGACCTTGATGAACTTGGCGCCGGGGATGAACTTCTCCACGGCCGGGCCGCCGTTGACGTCGTCGTCGCTGGCCGGGTCGTACTCGCCGGTGACGACGTAGACGGGCTTCGCGTGGGCGTCGATCTTGTGCCCGTTCTCCTTGAGGTCGTGCTCGTAGGCGAAGTAGTCGTTGTCGCCCGCGTAGATGCCGGGGAACGCCGAGCGGTAGATCCAGTACGTCTCGTGCGCGTTCGGCTCGGGTGCCTGGGGCGCGGTCGCACCGAAGTTGAGCGCGGGGGCATAGCTGTCGGCGATCGACGGGGTACGGAACATGTCGTTGGAGAAGCCGTCGAACAGCGGCGGGTTGCCGTACCAGCCGTTGAGGGAGATGAACGCGCCGAAGCGGTCGCCGCGTTCGGCCGCGAGGTCGAGGGCGAGCTGGCCGCCGACCGAGCAGCCCATGAAGTACGGGTTGTCCAGGCCCAGGGTGTCGGCGATCGCGACCACCCAGTTGATCAGGCCGTCGCGGCCGGGGCGGTAGGTCTCCTCCCACCAGCGCACCCCGATCGGAGGCAGCGACTTGCCGTGGTAGGGCAGGTCGTAGGCGTACATCGTGAAGCGTTCCTGCATCCGCGGGTCGGCCAGCAGGTGGCGGTATTGGCGGCCGTCGGCGCCTGCGGTCGCCTGCAGCAGCAGCGGGATCGGGCCGTGGCCGGAGGTCTCGTAGTAAATCCGTGCCTCCTGGCCGTTCGCGGAGACGTAGACGTACCGTCCGACGGCGTTGTCCGTCTCGCGGAAGGGGTCCTGGAAGGGCTTGCGGACCGGCGCGCCGGCCACCGTCTCGCGCACCACCTGGTACAGGCGGGCCCAGCCGCTCTGCCAGGGGGCGACGGTGCCGCCGAAGTCGCCGACGATCCTCAGACCGCGGGTCATGCCGACGACGCAGCTCTCGTAGCCGGCCGGGGGGACAGCAGCGGAGAACGCGGTCGACCAGAACTCGGCCGGCGCGGAGAAGGTCACATCGGCGGCGAGGTCCGCGTGCACCTCCTCGGCCCTGGCGGGGACACCGTCCTCGACCACCAGGTCGAACGCCCCCTCGGGCAGATCGAACCGGACGCGGCCGGAGTAGGTGCGCAGCTTGTAGGCCAGTTCCTTGTCGGAACCGGCCGCCGCGAGGATCTTCTGTCGATCGACGAGAGCAGTCATGGGAGCCCGCTTCCTTGCGTGCCGGGAGGGGAGAGAAGCGGCCGACGGGCCATGCCGTACGGCCGTCCATTTCGTGTCACACTGTGACTCGAAGTCGGTGTCACCGTATGACACGAACCTGGGTGTGGCAAGAGGTGGGGAAACGTGATGGAAATCAATGGCGGTCGAACGCCTGAACAGTCGCCTGTCGCCGGATTCGCTAGCCTGGCCCGGTGAGGGACGAGAGCTGGGCCACCGGAGCGAGCGCCGCGCTGCTCGCCGCCGTACAAGGAGTCGCGGCGGTCACCGAGGAGCGGCGCGGAACGACCCTGCGCGACACCAGGAGCATCGCGCGCAGGCTCGGCACGAGCGCAGTTGCGCTCTTCGCCCAACGGGGCTTCGACGACGTGAAGGTCAGCGAGATCGCCGCGCACGCGGGGGTCACGTCACGGACGTTCTTCCGGTACTTCCCGTCGAAGGAAACCGTGATCCTCGACATCTGGGACCAGACGAACGCACGTCTCATGGAGCTGATCGAGACGGTGGGGCAACCCGAGGCCGAGGTGCTGCCGACGCTCACCGAAGCCGTCGTGGCCTGGTGTCGCGAATACGGGGACCTCTTCCGCGCCCTGGCTCCGATGACCGAGCAGTCCGAGACCCTCATGGCGGCTGTCAACCTCCGCACTGTCGTCTGGGAGGACCATCTCGCGGACGCGCTGCGTGTGCGGTACCCGGAACTCGACGAAATGGACGCCAAGGTGTGGAGTTCCACGACGATGGCCCTGCTCCGCCTCTTCCAACGCAACGCCGTCGCCCACGGCCTCAGTTACGCGGAGGCCGCCCAGGACGTCTTCGACCGGCTCGCCGCCCTGACGTCAAGGAGCTCGTCGCATCGGATCACAGCCGGCTCCCGTCGCCCCAGCGACATCGCCTGACGCCTCGACTCCGAGCTCAGCCCTCCCGCCAGTGACGGTCGAGGGGCTCGTTCAAGATCTGCAGGGCCTGCTCACGCAGCCGGGCCAGATCCTCCGCCGTGCCCTGGGGAAGAGCCGCCCAGCGGTGATGGGCGGCGCGCAGGGCCGTGCCGACCGCGCCGACGGCGAGAAAGGGACGCAGGTCGGTGTCCGGGTCCACACCCTCGCGCTCGGCGAGCTTGCGCGCGAGACGGTCCTCGATCGACAGGAGGCGCTGGAAATAGGCGGCTAGCAGCGGCGGGGAGTTCTCCAGCAGCCACACGATGCGCGTCCACAGTTCGCCGGTGCCGTCGTCGGCCTCCATCAGCTGCTCCACGACGGTACGGGCCGCGTTGGCGAACGCGGTAACCGGCGGCTCCTCGGCCGGGCGTGCCTCCAGGGCGGGAAAGATGGCCTCGTCGGCCTCGGTGATCAGGGCCAGGGCGACCTCGTCCTTGGTCGCGAAGTAGCGGAAGAAGGTGCGGGGAGCAACCTCGGCGGCTTCGGCGATCTCGGCGACGGTGGTCTCGTCGTAACCGCGTTCCACGAACAGGGTTACGGCGGTCGAGATGATCGCATACCGGGTGCGCATCTTCTTGCGCTCCCGCAGACCAGGCTTCGCCTCAGCCGTCATGTCGTCCTGCCTCCGCTCTTTCCGCTGGAAGTCTGCCACAGGGCAGAAGGAGAGGCCGGGGCCCGCCGTCCCCACGAGGGCCCCGGCCGAGCGGGGAGTGTTTCGTGGCCCTCCGTCCGGCACCGCTCAAAGCCGGGCGGCGCGCTCCCCGCGCCTGCGGGCGGACCGCCGGCCCGCCTGGCAGGACGTCAGATGTGCACGGCGGCGCCTTCGACCTTGCGGCCCTGCTTGGTCAGCAGACCGATCGCGGCGCCCACGAGGGCGACGACGCCGGCGACGACGAACGCGAGATGCATGCCGTCCATGAAGGCGCTGTGCGTCATGTTCGTGATGACCTCGGCGACGGGCGCCGGGGTCTTGGGGGCGACCGGGGCGACGCCGACGGAGACCGCCTCCTTGGCCTGGGCGAGCTGCTCGCCGCTGAGGGGCGGCAGGTGGGCGGCCGACCAGCGTTCGGCGAAGACGTCGTTGAGCTTGGCCGTCATCACCGCGCCCAGGACCGCGGTGCCGAGGGTACCGCCGACCTGCATGGCGGTGGACTGCAGACCGCCGGCCACACCGGCCAGCTCGACCTCGGCGTTGCCGACGATGACCTCGGTGGCGCCGACCATGATCGGGGCCAGGCCGAGGCCCAGCATGCCGAACCACACCAGGGTGTCGTTGGCGCCCGAACCGGTGTTGAGGCCGGCGAGACCGAACAGGGCTCCGGCCGTCAGGAGCATGCCGGCGACCATCGGCGGCCGCGGACCGAACCGATTGATGAGCGCGCCGGCCAGCGGTGCGCCGACAACCATCAGGCCCGTCAGGGGAAGCATCCGCACGGCGGCGTCGACGGCGCTCATGCCGTGCACATTCTGCAGGTAGAAGGTCATGTAGAACATGGCCCCGAACAGGCAGAACGACAGCATCAGCATCAGTACGGCGCCCGCCGACAGGGGCAGGGAGCGGAACAGTCGCAGCGGCAGAAGCGGCTCCTTCGTGCGGCGCTCACGCAGCACGAACAGCAGGCCCACGACCAGGGTGGCGCCGAGGAAGCCAAGGGTCCTGGTGTCGCCCCAGCCGTAGTCGGGGGCCTTGATCAGGGCCCACACCAGCAGGAACAGGGTGCCGGACAGCAGCACGATCCCGGGGACGTCGAAGGACTTGGAGTTCTGGTCGCGCTCGGTGTCCTTCAGGAACAGCAGACCCATGACGACGGCGACGATGCCGACGGGCACGTTGATGTAGAAGCAGGACTCCCAGTTCACGTGCTCGACCAGCAGACCGCCGACGATCGGGCCGGCCGCGGTGGACGCGGCGACCACCGCGCCCCAGATGCCGATCGCGGAGTTCAGCTTCTCGGCCGGGAACGTGGAGCGGATGATGCCGAGCGCGGTCGGCTGGAGCATCGCGCCGAACAAGCCCTGCACCACGCGCAGGCCGATCATGACCTTGATGTCGTCGGTCAGGCCGATGCCGGCGGAGGAGGCGACGAAGCCGACCGCACCTATCAGGAAGATCTTCGTGTGCCCGAAGCGGTCGCCGAGCTTGCCGACGGTGATCAGGCTGACCGCGAGGGCCAGCAGGTATGCGTTGGTCACCCACTGGATGTCGGAGAGTGAGGCGTCCAGGTCCTTCTGGATGGCCGGGCTGGCGATGGCGACGATCGTCCCGTCCAGCGCGACGAGCATCACGCCGAGCGCGACGGCCAGCAACGACAGCCACGGATGGCCACGCAGTCGGCGGATGCCCAGGGCGGCTGGGACCGGCTTCTGGACGGGAGCTTCGGCAACGGTGGACTTGCTCACGGTGAGGGTTCTCCTGAACTCACGGTTCGATCGGATGAACCCACGTTATGGCATCAAGTGCCATATGGCATTCAAGTGCCAAGTTAATTCCAAGTGACATATGGCACGTGGCGTCGGCAGCTGGTAGGAGGCTCGGCGGCTGTCCGCGGCCCGTTCCCCGACTCCAGCCCGGCAGTTGTCGGAGTGGAGCTCTCAAGCCGGATTAACGGATGTCGAACCGGCCTGGTCTGCCCGCTCAGAGGTATCCGGCGCAGTCAGGAGAACCGCTGTGCGGCGGATGGGGTGGAGGGGGTCGTTGGTGTGCTGGGCTTCGTTGAGGATGCGCTCCAGGCGCAGGCGGCCGGTCTGGTGGCCGTAGGGGCGCAGGGTTTTGGTGATCGCTTGGATCGACACCAGGCTGGGTGGAGGGCAGCGGGCTGGAGGGGCCAGTGCCCCGAGGTGAACGCGTCGTCGCGGGGCGGCACGGCGGAACTGGGCCGGCCCCGCATGCAGGCGGCTACGGCCGTAGACGCGTGAACTCGCTTGGCAGCGGCCACAGTTCCCCAAGCGGCCCATGTGCACCCGCCGCGCGTGCACTGCCACGGCCCGGGCTGACTCCCCGCTGACTCAGGCCCGTCCGTTCACCGTGTGCGAGGCCGACGCCCACCACGGCCCAGCTGACCCCTTTCCCCGACTCACTGCCAGCGCATACCAACAGCGGACAGCTCCTCCACTCGTTCGGGAGCAAGACTCGCTTTGCGAGTACGGGCGTTGGCGATGAACACACCGAGGGCCAGCTCCGCCCCGTCAACAGTTTCGATGTGCGATCGAGGTACGTTCAGATGCCCCTCCCGGGTGCGGTACTGGCGGGACGCCGCCAAGTTCGCCTCCCATTTCTGCGCCCGGCTGCGCCGCGGAGAGACCGCGGGGACGGGCGGTCGCTCCGGAAGAGGCTCGATGCCCAGCACCTCGCCGAGCAGCCACTGCTGCAGACCGCTGGGGACTGTGGTCGGCGCGGTGCACCGCAGGGAGACACAGGATGTGCGTGGTGTGAGGCCATTCGCCACTGCTCCTCGGGCCGCAGGCCGGATCTGGGGTGCGCTGCAGCGCTGCTGGCCGGGGACAGCTGACTCGACACGTGGCGGGACGTTGGGACCTTCAGCCACACCACGATGCTAGGTATGGCACTGAACAGTTCACCGCGCTACTGAACTGACCGCTGAACAGTTTCGTGCGCAACTGAACTCTTCAGTGCCGTTCAACACAGGTCGGCAGCCTGCTGGACGGCCGGCATCCGTGCGCCCCAGACGGCCATCACGACCCCGAGCGCGGCGAAGTACCCCGTCAGCAGACGGCGGCCGTGGACCGGGGCGTGAGCAGTCGTCGTGCTCACGTGGCCGAGTCCTGTGCGGGGACGGCGGTCGGGTGCGGGGCGACCTGGACAGTGAGGTGGCGGTATGCCTCCTGGGAACGGTCCTGGGCCACGTCGGCGGTCGGGCCGGTGGTGATCAGGAACCCGATGCGGGCGGTGAACAGATCGCAGTCCGGCGGCAGCATCAGCTGGTCGCCGACGTCGCGGTGGAAGTGGGCCCGCTCCAGCCACGGCGCCTGCTCGGCGAAGCCGTCGGTGAGGTGGCGGGCGGTGAGGGTGCCCGGGTGGGCGGGGTAGATCATGCGGATCGCCGCTGCCCGGCTGTGCGTCCGGGTGAGGTCCGGGGCGCGTCCGCAGGCGATGTCCGCCGCCGCCCGGGCGAGGTCGACGCCGGTGGCGAGGTGCACGAGGTGGCCGATCATGTCCCCGCCGAGGCGGGCGTTGACCTCGATCAGCCGGGGGCGGCCGTCGACGAGGCGGAGTTCGACGTGGCTGACGCCGTCGGTGACGCCGAGGGCCTGCACGGCGGCCTGGGCAGTTGGGGCAACGGTGGCCAGCAGCGGGTCGGCGGCGTCGACGGCGTGCGCGATCTCCTCGAAGTACGGCGGGAGTCCTACCGTCTTGCGGGTGACGGCGACCACGGTGGTGGTGCCTTGGTAGGTGACGCATTCGACGCTCACCTCCGGACCGTCGAGGTATTCCTCGACCAGCACCTCGGTGCCCTCGGGCCCGAGGCGGGCGGCCTGGGCGGCGAAGGCGTAGGCGTCCGGCAGTTCTTCGGGGGTGTCGACGCGGATCACGCCGGCGCTCGCGGCACGCGCAGCGGGCTTGAGGACGATTGGGTAGCCGATGTGCTGTGCGGCGCGGGCCGCCTCCGCAACGGTGCGGACGCCGTTCGAGGTTGCCGAGGGCACCGCGTGCCGGGCGAACAGGGCACGGGAGGTGGCCTTGTTGCGGCAGCCCTGCATCACCTCCGGGCCGGGGGTGGGCAGGCCGAGGCGGCGGGCGAGGCGGGCCACGGGCAGGAGGTACCACTCGGTCCACGTCATCACCCCGGCCACCGGGTGCCGCTCGGTCAGGGCCAGGGCGGCGGCGGTCAGGGCCGCCTGGTCCGTCGGGTCGGCGACCTCCCAGTCCAGAAGGTAGGGGCGTTCCCACGTCGGTTCGGCATCGGTGATCAGGACGACGTCGTAGTGGACGGCGACGTTCTCAAGGCAGTACGCGCGGTATGCCTCGGCCCCAATGCAAGCGGCGGCGACGATCAGGACGACAGGGCGAAACGGCAACAGAGTGCTCCAAATTGGCGTTGCGGTGAGGGGAGTTGGTTAGGTCTGGTTCGCCGTCGGGTCAGGGGGTACGTCTGCGGCGGAGTCCGAAAGCGCCAGCCCAGTCGGGGTGATCGGCGATCAGCTTGCGTGTGTACAAGGCCGTGAAGTTGTTGTTCAGCCCGCGCAAACCCTGTGGGAGTCGCCAACGCAGCGCTTCGAAGAGGGCCTTCAGTCCGATGCGGGTAGCTCCCGCCGCTATCCGGTCTGCGGTGAGCGGCTCAACGCGCGGTACACGTATGGGTGGTCGGTGTCGAGGGCGTGGAACTGCTCCGTGATTGTTCGCCTGTCGATGCGAAGGCCAACAGGTTCGGGAAGCGGCAGGACGTGCTGCTTGACGGCGTGGGGCATGGGAATCGGGCAGCCCTCCAGGAAGGCGGGCGGGTGGGCGAGGCGGGTGCGAGGTGGAAGTCAGGCAGCTGACGGGCGCAGGTCCGGGAGGGTGCGCAGCCGGGTGAAGGCGGTGGCGAGGCCGATTGCCTGCAGGACGGCGCAGGCGGTGATCGCATGGCCGAGCTGGCTGGGCGGGATGGCGGCAACGAGCAGGCCGGCGACCGGGAAGGGCGTAAGGAGCAACAGGATCGTCACCGCGAGGGTGTTGCCGAAGACGTCGGCGGGGATCAGGTGGGAGCGCAGGGTGCGCAGCACGACGGTCATGCCGCTTTCGCCGGCCATGAATAGCGCGATCAGCGCCAGATAGGCGGGGTAGGTGTGCGTGAGGGCGAGGGTGAGGCAGGCCGAGGCCGTGATCGTCGCGCAGACGGCCCCGGCGGGCCACAGACCGCAGCGGTCGATGGCGTGGCGGCACAGGGAGATCGCGATCAGGGAGGCTGCGGCGGCTGCCGACCAGAGCAGGCCGACATCGGCGCTGGAGTGGCCGAACTGCTGGACGACGATCACCGGGGCGGCGGCCTGCAGGAGGCCGACGGCGAGGTTGGACAGCGTCAGCCCCGCGACGAGCCAGCCGAGTGCCGGCAGCACGCGCAGGGTCTGCCAGCCCGTCTTCCATCCCTGCCGTACGGCCGCCGGGGTAGTGGCGTGCTGGTCGGTGTGCTGCTTGGGGGCGAGGGCGGCGGCGAGCAGGGAGAAGGCGGCGGTCGCGGCGAGCATGCCGGTGGCGCCGGTGTGGGCGAGGAGCAGTCCGGCGAGCGTGGGTCCGGCCAGGGTCGCCGTCTGATCGATGCCGAGGAGCACCGACTGCACACGGTGAGCACGCGCACCGGCGGTACGGCTTGCCAGCCCGCCCGCGGTTTCGGCCGCGACGTAGCTGAACTCGGTGAGCACACCGGTGCCGGCGGCGAGCGCCATCACCGTGATGGTCTTCCCCAGCCCGCCCGTCTGGGCCCCAAGGAGCAGCGCGGCGGCCAGGACGAGGGTGGCCCGGGCGGTGGCCGCGAGGCGGAAGACGCGGGTGGTGCCGTGGCGGTCGACCAGGGCACCAGCCACGGCGAAGGCCATCAGCCGCGGCGCCCATTCCAGGGCGAAGGCCAGGCCCGTGAGGGCCGCGGATCCGGTGGTGGCGAGGACCAGCAGGGGGATGCCGTACGTCGTCATGGCGAACGCGGCGGCGTCCATGCTGCGCGGGAGATAGACACTGCGCAGCAGGGGGGAAACCGGTCGGTGGGAGGGCCGGTTTCCGGTACGGGCTCTCACGCAGCGTGCTCCGTCTCATCCGCCGCGTGGGAAGAGCGGGATGCCACGGCGTTAAGGACCTGCGGATGCGTCTGGAGCCAGTCGGCCAGAGTCGTCCGCAGTTGACCAAGCGCGAAGGTCGCCTCGGTGGGGAGGACGGCGCCGTTGTCCCCGAGCAGTTTCAGGGTGTGCTGGACGCGGGTGACGAAGTCCCTCGCCGTGTTGGGGTATTGGTGAGTGCGGGACCAGCGGGCGACGGTGTCGTACACCGAGGCGAGGTCCTCGCCTGCTTCGGTGAGCCGGTAGCGGGCCGGTGCGTGGTCGGTGAAGTGCACCAGGCCCAGTGCGCGGGCGACGTCGATGGCGTAGCGCAGCTGGTGGCGGGTGAGGTCGCCGAAGGCGCCCTGGAGGCTGCCGCGTCGGTGGCTGATGGGGCCGTTGTCGTCGATCTCGCTGACCAGGCGGATCAGGGATGGCAGAGACAGGGGGTTGATGACCTGGCCGGTGTGCGGGTGGTTGAGGATGGCGGTGCTGGTCATCGGCGCGGGCCTCCTGCCGGAGAGATCGCCAGGGGGCGGGCGGGTATCGGGTGGGAGAAGAGGTCGCCGGGCTGCCACGGTGCGGCCGGGGCCTTGGCCATCTGGCCCTGGGCGGGCGCGGCCGGTGGCGCGGGCAGTCGAGACCGGGTGGTCAGCCATGGTCCCGAGCGGGCTGAGGAAGACGGTGTCAGGGCCTGGCCCCACAGGGAGTGGGTAGCTTCGGCGAGGGGGTATCCGGCAGCCCACGCGGAGAGGGCCTGGTAGACCGGGCGAGGGCCCGCCCGCTGGCGGAGAGCTGGTAGTCGCCGGCCGGTGTGGTCTCGGCCAGCCCGTCGTCGATCACCCGGCGCAGCGGCGGGTAGACGCGGCTGAGGCTGTAGGTGGGCATGACCTCGGCGGCCAGTGCCTTGGCGCTCGCCGGCCCGCGGGCTTTCAGCGCCCACACCAGCGGCGTGGAATGCCGCGGGCTGATCAGAGCGATCGTGTCCTCGATGTTCTGTGCCACCGCGACCGGCTGCGGCTGAAGCTCGCCGGTGGCCTTGTTCCGTACGAGAGGCTTCTCCAGATGCGTGTCCCCCCAGGCGGCGAGCACGGGCATGACGGGCATCAGGTCGGCGCCGCGACGGGTCAGTCCGTAGGTGACGTGCCGGGGGGTGTGCTCGGTGCGTTCGACGAGACCGGCGTCGACGAGCTTGCCCAGCTTCGGGTGGAGCTGGCCGTCCGCGAGCAGAGCGAGCTTTGCCTTGACCTCGCTGTAGCGCAGCGGCTGGGCGGCGAGGGTCATCAGCACCCACACGCTCCAGTTGGGGGCGAGCATCTGAAGGCTCTCGGTGACGCGGGACAGGTCGTTCAGGGTGGTGCGGGACAGACCGGTGGCGGCCAAGGGGGAATCTCCTCAGGCGGGGCGATGGGTCAACGGGTGCGGGCGACGGCACGCGCGGAAGCGGGAACCGGTGCGGCAGTGGGGGCGGCCGGCGCGGGCTCGGGCTTCGCGTCCGGGGCGGGGACGCGGTGCAGGCTGGCCAGGACGCCGCTCAGGGTCTTGGCATGGGCGTCGCGGGTGGCGACGGCGTCGGAGATCCGGCGCGCGCAGTCGAGGATGTGACCTGCCTCGAAGGTGCCGATCTCCCGTTCCGGATCGGCTAGTTGAAGCAGCCGCTGGCGTTGGAAGTCGATGTTGCGCTCGGCGAACTGCAGGTCGGTGAGGCCGGCGATCAGGGCGGCGAGCATGCTGCCGTCGGGGTTGAGGCCAGCCAAGGTTCCGAGGTCGGCCAGCGGCTGGGCGTACAGGTCCTCGATGCGCTCGGCGATCGTCTGGGCCGTGGCGTCAGGTGCGGGCAATCGGGGCTTTCACGGTCGGGGCCCTCGCACTGCCCCGGCTCGGATGTCGGCCGGGGCAGGCGGAAGGGCGGTGGTGGTCGTCGGCTGCGTGAGCCGTACGGGTCGGCGTGGCACCGGCCCGGGTGGAGGCATGGTGCGCAGCAGCTGGCCGAGGGCGGCGACGTAGCCGTTGCGCCCGGCCAGGGCCGCCTCCAGCCACTGCGCGTCGAAGCGCAGGTCGTCGGCGGACAACCCGCTCATGTCACGATCGGCGGCGGTGGCCTCGTGGACGCGGTCCCGTACCCAGGCCACCTGCTCCTCGGCCACCACGAGGAAGGAGCGCAGCTCCAGCGCCCGCCGCAGCGCCGCGGACGCATCGCGGCCGGACGCCTGCGTGTACAGCTCACGCACGGGGGCGCCGAACGTCTGCTCCAGCAGGCTGTCCTGGCTGGAGGTCTTGTGGGTCACACTCACCGCGCCGCCCCGCGTACGGGTGCCTGCGCGGTGTCCGGCACAGACGGTGCGGTGGTGGGCAGGGCAGGGCCCCGGCGGGCGGTGGGCGCCGTCCCGCGCCACGCCCCCGGGCTGCGGTTCCCGATCGCCTGAGGGTCGAGGAGGTGGCGCACCGTCATGGCGCGTCCCTCCCGCACGGTGTGCGCGCTGTTCACCGAGTCCGCGAGCCGCATGACGTGTTCGGGCAGCTCGACGAATTCGCCGTCGGGCACCGTGTCGACGTGGTGGGCGAGGGCTTGGGCAAGGGCCTCTTCGGCGCTGTTCAGCACCTGCTGGGCCTCGGTAAGCAGTCCGTGCCACCGCACGATCGTGGTGGCTTCCGAGTGGGCCTGCGGGGCGGCGACTACCGCGCGTCGCAGCTCGGCAATCGGCATCTGGAAGTGGGACTGGATCTGCTCGGTCAGGACGCCCAGCACGTCGTCGGCGTCAGGCACAGCGCAATTCCTTTCCGTTGGATTCGGGGAGACAGGGCGTGGCATTTCCACTGCCCAACCGCCTTACAGACGAGTGCGATTCAGGGCCGTTCACCGACGCGGCCCTGGCCCGGCCCGGCACGCGCGTCTTCGACATGACCGGCCGCCCCATGCGCGGCTGGATCCTCGTCGCCGGGACCGCTCTCAGCGAGGATGACGTCCTCGGCGAGTGGGTCGACGAGGGACGTGCCTTCGCGGTGAGCCTGCCGCCCAAGTAGCGGCCCTCGACGCCCCGGCCCGCGCACCACAACTGGGCCGCCGACCCCTACGCGGACACGCTGCGGGCCGGTCACGGACCGCTCTTCCTGCGCCGCAGCGACGGCTGGCTGCTACCCCGGGACGTGGAGCGGTGGTGCGCGCCCGCCGACGTCGTTCGTGGACCGCATCGTGCCCGGCAGCGATGTCCTGGGGACCGCCGGCGCCCCGTTCTCCTGGGCCCGGCTCGGCACCCCGGCCCTGCTCCGGTACGCCCGCCCACCGGGCTGGCATGCCGTCGATCAGTGGGCGGCCGGTGGCCGCTGCTTCGTCGCCCTGCGCAGCCGCAGCACCAGCAGCAGCGCCGAGCCGCCGAAGAGCACGGCGGTGATCAGCAGCCAGCGGGCGAGGAAGCCCTCCCCTGACAGGCCGGTCGCCGAGGGGTAGTGGTCCGCCACCCTCCCGCTGATCAGCGGGAACCACACCAGCAGGAGCAGCCCGGACAGAGCGGCCGGCACACGGACGTACAGGGCCCACTCCCGGTGGCCGACCGCGCCGAGCGACCCTACGACCGCGCGGTCCGCCATCGCGTACAGCGGCAGCAGCACCAAGTCGTGGACCAGCGCCGCCCCCACGAACCACAGCGCCACCTGGAACCAGTCATCCGCCAGCAGCCGCACACCCGCGTAACTGGCCAACGCGAACGAGCATGCCAGAAGCGGCAGTTGCAGCGGGCTGCCCACCTTCACACGGATGCGCGCCATAGGTCTCATCGGAAGTCCTCTCAGAGGTCGCCGAACGTCATCCGGGCCACCCACTTGGTGTTCAGCACGCCGGGAGCGGCGGGGACGATGATGCGGGCCGGGTAGCCGTGGTCGGGGGTCAGGGGCTCGCCGTTGACGTCCAGGGCGAGTAGGGAACGCGGGTCGCGCACCTGGTTGGCGCGCAGGGCCGCCGAGCGGAACGCCCCTCGGCGCTGGAGGGACTCCACGAGGACGTCGGGCGCCGCGTGCGCGTCGTATCCCACCAAGGCGGCGAGATCACGCAGCCGTAAGCCCCGCCACCACTGGTCGGAGGTTGACCAGCCCTCTACGCAGGCGATGGGCAGCGCCGCACTGTGCAGGGGCAGATCCAGCAGCTCGGCCCGGCTCAACCGAACGGTCCCGGAGCGCCCCCTGACGACCAGCCGCCACGCCGTCTCGCTCGTCTCGGCGGCGCTGATCCCCCTGGACGCGGCCGTCTTGTTGATCTGGAAGCCGTTCGGGCCGCTGCCCGGATCGGCGCCTCCGTGCGGTGCGAGGAGAGCCGTCCGCCGCAGCGGACCGTCGCAGTTCTGCCCCACAGTCGTCCCGAACAGCAGCAGCGAACCGCCCCCGACGAACCACAGCGCCCCGCGCCGCGACACGGTGGGCTCCTCGGGCCGCGGGGAGACCAGCGGGAACTCCGGATCGACGCCGGCCTCCTCCTGAGGGCCCTTCCCTTCCCGCATGCGACGCAGATTGCGTACGGCGGCCGGCGCCCGCAACACCACATGCACGACGAACGCGGCGAAGAACACCCACGCCCCGTAGAAGTGCAGCGGGTAGAAGGAGCCGGGAAAGACGTAGTCCAGCTGGATGTTGAGCACACCGGTGACGAACTCGAAGAGCGCGCCGCCGACCAGCAGGAGCAGGGAGATCCGTTCCAGGGCGTGGGCGAGCGACCGGGCCGGCGGCAGCGCGAACAGTTTGGGCACCACCGACCACAGTTTGGCCAGCAGGACGGGGACGAGCGTGATCCCGAGCGTGACGTGGACGCCCTGGTTGAGCCGGTACAGCCAGTGCGGATCGGTCGGCCAGGAGAAGAGGTAGAAGCCGAGCAGTCCCTTGTCCGGAGTCTTGTCGTTGACCGGCGAGAGGTCGGGGTTGTACGCGGCGTAGGACAGCAGCCCGGTCACGAACAGCACGGTGATCCCGCCGAGCAGCACGGCACCGAGCACCGAGGTGAGCCACGGACCGCGCAGGGGACTGCGCCAGAAACCGGGAGAGGAAGGCAGGCGTGGGTCGGGCATGTTCCGACGTTAGGCAGGAACCTGCCTGTGAAGGGTGTGCGACCCATGACGAAACTCTGACGTCAACAGCGTGGACGATCCTGTTCGCCCCTTCCGCCCTAGCGTTCCGCGTGTGATCCGCACCCCGTTCCGCGATCCGGCCGCCGTCCTCCTCGTCGTGGCGGCCGTCCTGGTCGGCCGGCACCTCCTTTTCGCCTACGACAACCTGCACGTGGGCTGGCCGCCCCTGTACGCCGACTGGGGTCCCCACGTCGGCCCCGGCACCCCGGCTGCTCTGGTCGTCGGGGTCGCGGTCGTGGCGTACGGCCCGCGCGTGGCCGCCCGGCTGCCGTGGCGCGCGCTGCTCGGCGCGGCCTGGGGTGCGGCGATGGCGTGGACGTGGCCGCTGGCGCTGATCGACGGCTGGCAGCGCGGTATCGCGGTGCGGCTCACGACCAGGTACGAGTATCTGCGGGTCATCGACCGCTTTCAGGACATCCCCGCGACGCTGCGGGACTTCACCCACCACATCCTGCTCCACTCCCCCGGCCACTGGCCCCCGCATGTGGCGGGCCATCCGCCGGGGGCGACGGTCACGTTCGTCCTCCTCGACCGGGCCGGGCTCGGCGGCGGGGGCTGGGCCGGAGTCTGGTGCATCACCGTCGGCGCGTCCGCGTACGTGGCGGTACTGGTCGCGGTGCGAACGCTCGCGGACGAGGCGCTCGCACGCCGGGCGGCACCGTTCCTGGTACTGACGCCGGCCGCGGTACGGGGGGACGTCCGCGGACGTCTACTTCGCCGCGGTCGCCGCCTGGACCGTCGCGTTCCTCACCCTCGCGGTCACCGGCCGCCGGCCGCGGCTCACCGGCTTCGCCGCCGGGCTCCTCCTCGGCCTCACCTGCTATCTCTCCTACGGACTCACCCTCTTCGCCGTCATCGCGGGCGCCGCCCTGCTGCTCGGCCCGCGGCGAACCCGGCCCCTGCCCCACGTCCTCGCCGGGGTCACGATCGTCCCGCTGGTCTTCACCCTCGCGGGCTTCAACTGGTGGGAGGCGTACGACCTGCTCGTCGAGCGCTACTACCACGGGGCTGGCGGCATCCGGCCGTACGGCGACTGGGTGTGGGCCAACCTCGCCCGCGCGGTCCTGATCGTGGGCCCGGCGACGGTGGCGGGCCTGCGGTGAGCCGACGCCACGCTCCTGGGGCTCCGGCACGCCTCACGGCACGTTCTCCCTTCAACACTCCGGAGGCGGGGCTGCGGACGGACGACCGCCACGGCGCTTCCGTACGTGTCGTCTCTGCCCTCCGCTGGCGGGAGGTGCCCGGGCGGACCTCTCCGGCACCTGTCCCGACGTCCGCCTCGCCCTGCTCGTCGCCGCCGCGTTCGCTGCTCTGCTCATCGCCGACCTGTCCGGGATGAGCAGAGCGGATCTGGCTGCCGTTCGCCGTGTGGCTCCTGGCCGCATGCGCGTATCTGCCCCGGCCCTGGGTCACGGCGCAGGCCGTGCTCGCTCTGCTTCTCAATCACCTGCTGATGAACGGCTGGTTACGGGAGGTGACGGGAGTGACTGGTCCCGGGGAAGTTCGCCACGCCGGTGCGTGAGCGGGTGAGACCGTCGCCGAGGCCGGTCGACGACGGGCGTGGGACGTGGGGGACCCGCCGCTCCCCCTTTCAGCCGTCGGGCCCCAGACACACGACGGGGACGCGCTGGACGAGGTTGTTGGCGAAACCGCCCCGGTTCCAGGGCTGGTCCAGCGGCTGGGTGTGCCCCTCGGCGTCGGTGGCCCGCGCAGACAGGACGTGGTCGCCCAGGGTGGCTGTCCACGCGAAGCGCCACCGGCGCCAGGCCCAGCGATGCGCGCCCGCCGGCTCGACCTCGGCCTCGCCCCATGAGCCGCCGTCGTCCGTGCTGACCTCCACCCGCGTCACCGGCGCCCGCCCCGACCAGGCGCGGCCCTCCAGCGTCACCGTGCCCGGCCGGACGACCCGTGCCCGGGACATGAAGTCCGGGAAGCCGGGCGGGACCAGCAGGGCACGCGGCGCGATCCGGGTGACCGGCTCGCCCTCCTCCTCCGGGTGCCGTCCGAGCCGGTAGGCGACGGACTGCTGGTACCCCGTGAACTGCCCGTCGGTGACAGTGATGTCACGCAGCCACTTCACGTGCGCCATGCCGTACCAGCCGGGCACCACCAGACGCAGCGGCAGGCCGTGCTGCGGGGGCAGCGCGGCACCGTTCATCCCGTAGGCGACCAGCACGTCGGACTCCTCGCCGACGGCCACACCCACGGGGAGGGCGCGCTGGTAGTCCTGTTCGACGCCGCGCTCCACACCGTGGTCGGCGCCGGTGAAGACGACGTCGACGGCACCGTCCTCGACTCCGGCATCGGCAAGCAGCAGCCGCAGCGGTACGCCCGTCCACTCCGCGGTGCCGACGGCCTCGACCAGCCACGGCTGACTGACCGGCCGGGGCGTCAGCAGGGCCCGCCCGTTACCCGCGCACTCCAGGGTGACACGGAGGGTGACGGCGGGGTACGCGCGCAGGTCCGCCGGTTCGAGGCGCATCGGACGGCGGACGCTGCCGCCGATGGTCAGCTCCGCCGGCTGGTCGCCGCCGGATGACGTCACCGAACCGTGTGTGCGCTGCCCCGCGCCGGGCGGGCCCATCGGCTCTACAGTCACTGCCGATCCCGACTCACGGGAGCCGTCATGCGTGCCCGCTCTCGCTTCCCGGCCGTCCTGGCCGCCGCTCTGTTCGCCGTCACGAGGTGCAGCTCCGACGGCGGAACCGGCTCCGGCGGTGCTGCCCAGGTCGCACCGTCGAAGACGGCATCCGCCGAGCAGGAGTCCGCCGACTCGGGCGAGGACGGCGCAGCACAGGCTCCCCAGGCGCTGTGGTTCACCGGCACGACGGTGGACGGCAAGCCGTTCGACGCCAAGACGCTTGCGGGCAAGCCTGCCGTACTGTGGTTCCGGGCCCCGTGGTGCCCCAAGTGCCGGGCCCAGGCCGCCGAGACGGCCAAGGTCGCCACCGACAACCAGGGCAAGCCAACGTCCTTGGCCTCCACGCCTGCGAGCGTAGGCACGGGATGTCACTTCATGTGACCGCGTAAGGATTCCGTAGACACCGGCCGACCTCCGGCCGCGTGGCTCGGACGGCTCGAGAGCGCAGGGCTACGCGACTCGCATGGAGGAAGCCGTCAGTGCCGTCCTCACCCTCTTCGCGCGGCACGGCCCCTCGGCCCTGTGGGCGGCTGCCCAAGCCGGCAGGAAAGAAGGCGTCGGCGCCGCCTCTTCGAAACCCCGGGAGTTGCGGTGCCGGTACCCAAAGGAAGATGGCGAGTTGGCCGTGGTCCGGCGGCGAATCGGCCCAGCGGGAGCCAACACGGGCGTCGGCTTCGGAATCGCCAGGTACGTCGCCGCACGCGGCGCCCCGGTGGTACCGGCCGTGCAGGAGGCAGAGCAATACGGACGCGGAAGTCCGGCGTGCGAAAGTGTTCCACCAGCCGGGCTGGCGTGATCGCTCCGACGTTTGCTGGCCGTCGTTCTCGACCAGTGCCGCCAGCGGCATGTCGGCGGACCGGGTCTGTGGATCACAGGGGTCTGGGCGGCCAGTCGAGCAGGCGGGCGCCCACGGGCTGTCACGGCGGTCCTGGCGACAGCCGTGGGTGAGCTCAGTCGCCGGACGTCTGCCCCCGGCGCGGCACCTGGGGCGACATCGCGGCTGCGGCCTCCGCCTTGGCGTCGCTCACCGCGGCGGCGGCCTGCTTCTCGGCCTCGTCCGCGGCCGCCGCGGCGTCGAGCGAAACCGTCGAGCCTGCATCGAGCTCTGGAACCCGGCTTTCGTGCGACGTGTCGTCGGTGTCGGCGGTGGCTGCTTCCTCGGGTTGCGCGGGTGTGTGCGGACCCGCCATCGGCTGGTCACCGAACGCACGGGTGACGGTCCGCACCGCCTCGGTCAGCTCTCCCGGGATCACCCAGAATGTGTTGTTGTCGCTCTTCGCCAGGTGTGGGAGCGTCTCCAGGTACTTGTAGGCCAGGACCTTCGGGTCGGCGTTGTTGCGATGGACGGCCTGGAAGACGAGCTCCACCGCTTTGGCCTCGCCGTCCGCCCGCAGGATCATGGCTTGCTGCGTACCCTGGGCCTCCAGGATGTCCTTCTGCTTCGTGCCTTCCGCGGTGAGGATCTTGGCCTGCCGCTCCCCTTCGGCGTGCAGGATGGCCGCGCGCTTGTCCCGCTCGGCCCGCATCTGCTTCTCCATCGCCTCCTTGATGGTGTGCGGTGGATCGATGGCCTTGATCTCCACACGGTTGACCCGGATGCCCCACTTGCCGGTCGCGTCGTCGAGAACGGCACGGAGCCGGGAGTTGATCTCCTCACGCGAGGTGAGCGTCTCCTCCAGGTCCATGCTGCCGATGACGTTGCGCAGCGTGGTCACGGTGAGCTGATCGATCGCCTGCAGGTAGTCGGCGACCTCGTAGGCCGCCGCCCTCGGGTCCGTGATCTGGTAGTAGAGCACGGTATCGATGTTCACCACGAGGTTGTCCTCGGTGATCACCGGCCTGGGATCGGAGGAGTAGACCTGCTCGCGCACGTCGAGTTTGGTGTTGATGCGGTCCGCCACCGGCACGACGAAGTTCAGGCCGGGTTGCAGCGTCCGGCGATATCGGCCGAACCGCTCGATGTTGTAGCGGCGCGCCTGCGGAACGATCCGCACAGTGGAGGCCACGAGGAAGACGACGACGATGGCCGCCACAAGAGTGAGGATGACAACGGGATCCACAGTGCCTCCGTTGCTGTGTGCTCAGCCGTTCACGGAAGTAGTTCGCGGGGGTAGACGATGGCTGTCGCGCCTTCGATCTCCATGACATCCACCAGCGCTCCGACGGGTATCACCAGGCTCTCGTCGAGGGCGCGGGCGGACCACTCCTCGCCGGAGAGTTTGATCAGGCCGCGGGTGGCGGTGACCTCCTGCATGACCTCGGCCCGCCGGCCGACCAGCGCATCGCTGCCCTCGCGTGTGAGGGGTTGCTGGGCCATGTGCCGCAGCGCGATGGGACGGACAATGACGAGACCCGCTGCCGCTGCTATCGCGAAGGCGACGAGCTGGCCGAGAACGCCGATGCCCACACCCGCGACGACGGCGGCCACCAACGCCGCGCCCGCCAGCAACCCGAAGACCAGTGTCAGGGTGAAGAATTCCGCGGCACCCAGCACCCCGGCGGCGAGCAGCCATACGAACCACGGCATCAGAGCGCCCTCCTTACAGGGGCCTTCTCCACCAAGCTACCTGCCGTAACGCCGGGCAGAACAGACACGGGTGCCGTGGTTCTTCATCGTTGAAGGGTTCGCCCTGACCGGCGAGGGTAGATGCAGGCAGCTGAAGACCGCGCCAACGGTGCCGGACCAGCAGGCGCCGGGGACGTCAGGACACTGCGCGGTCGCCGCACGTCGGCGGCGGTGCGCGCCCGCAACAGGCGACGCCGTCCAGGACGGGAGCGGGGACGATGACCATGGGACGCATCGCCACAGAGAGGGCCACCAGCGCCAAGGCCGGGGGCCACGCCGTCGCCGGGATTCGCGCGGCCGACGCGGGCATCCTAGTCTCCATACCACGGGCGAACTGAGGACCGCTTCGCCGCGTCAGCGCCGTAAGTTCCTGCGGCGGATCAGTGCCGGGCTGCGTCATGGCTCCTCCTCCCGGGGAACCGACACATAAGGCTCCATGCCACTGTCATGACAGATGGCGTGGTCATGGATGCATGGTCGGGGTTTCCGCCTCGGGCGGTTGGTGTAGTGCCGGTACCGACTTGCGCCGCTTGGTGGGCCGGTCGGCCCAGCGTCGCCTCAGCCAGTCGCCGGCCTCCCCGACCGCGACGAGGAACGCGGCTGAGGTGATGCACTGTGCGAGCGTGGCGGGCTGGTCGAGCGCCTGGCCCGCGAGCCAGAGGACAAGAGCGATCAGCGCCCACCAGACGGTGAGGGAAACGGCGAGGCGCCGCACGTGCCGTCGGCTGGTCACGGGGTGGCCTTCCTGACTCGGTGTGGTGCAAGGGCTGCGTACGTGCAGCCCACTGCGGCCACGAGGGCCGCAGTGACCGTAGCCACCAGGGTGATCACGGGCGATGCCTCGGCCAGGCGCGGCACCGCGTTGAGGGGCGCGACGGCGTAGAGCGCGAGCAGGGCCAGGCCGCGCGGGCGCATGGGTGCGAGCCGGTGCCGTAGTGAGTGGGGTATCCGGCCGCTGACCAGGGCCAGTCCGGCCGGGAGCAGAGTGAGGGAGAAGAAGACGAGACCGATCCAGTGCCAGGTCATGCGTGCAAGGACTCCTCTGGTGAGCGGTGGGCCGACGGGGCCACGGGGCGGCTTCGGCCGCGATGGCGGCGGTCGACTGGGCCGGAGAGGGTTGGGGCACGGGTGGAGCGGGCCGGGAGGTGTAGGTCGACGGTGCTCTGGCAGCCGGGACGATCCGGACGTGCCTGATGGCGATCAATCACGGTTGGCCCTCGTCTCGGTGGACGAGATGGGCCGTGAGCGCTCCGACGAGTAGGGCCCAGGCCACAGCGGCGTGGCCCGCCTGGTACCAGCCGAGCAGGACAGTGGCCGCTGCTGTTGTCGCTCCCGCAGCTACAGCGCGGCGGTCGGTGGCGAACGCCCATTGTTCACGGGCGGTTCCTCGGTGCCGGAGTTCACCGAGTGCCGTTCTGACCACCAGGGCGGCGATGATGATTGCGAGCGAGGCGTCCGTGGCCATCAGCCGGAGGTTCCGTCAGGTCGCTCCGTCATCACGGCACCATCGGGCCGTCGGTCGTCTCTGCCCCCGGAGCGTGAGCAACCGCCTGCCACGCCCACAGAGAAAACCCTGGTTGCCCGTGTGCGGAATCGTGAGCGAGCGGCCATGGCGGCACACCTCCGGAAACAGCGACCGACGGGCGCAAGGCCCCTTCCGCCGACCAGACTTCCCGGCACACCGCACGTCACTTGACGCGTTCTTTGCACTCTATCTGCTGTCGGCGCCCCCGGACAGCCCTGTGAGGACGGTGTGCACCGTGGCCCGCAGACTGGCCGCCCACCTCCTCGGACCGCGAACCAGGTCAAGCGGCTGCTGCCCCGGCCAACGGCACCCAGAGGAGCAGGCTGTTCAGTCAGGATGTCGTCCACTCTGGTCCACGCGCCCCCCAGTTCAGTGCTTGGGCTTCCCATGTAAATCAGGTGACAGCGAGTTCTTGCGGCGCCGAAGGAGACGTCGGAGCGTCTCCTTCGGCGCGCTCGAATCGCGCTAGGAAGTCATGCCGTGCACGAACGACCACGTCGAAACGGCGCCTATGAGGGCTCCGACGATCCTGATGGGGAGTGGGCTGGATCCGGAGCCAACGGCGACAAATGGTCCGCGATTCGTGGCGGACCCGTAGATCCGGTAGGCGGAGTCGCCGACATTGAGGCCGAGGCAGAACCCAAGGATTCCAAGTATTCCCTTGCCAGGTAAAGGAATCCAGCGGTCCCTTCAGTGGCGGCTGTCGTTGTCCCGCTTCCCGGCATTTCCTCTCCAGCTTTGCGAAGTGGGTAAAGGGTACGGATACTGCCGCGCGGCATGCTGCTACGGCAACGCCTCGCCCGCCACCCCGTGTGCTATCCGAGGGGGAAGGACGTCGCGACCCAGCCGGCTCCCAGGAGAACCGCGAACATTCCCACCATTCAGAAAGTTCCGGCGGTGACACGTCCGGGGTTCATGAAATCGGCGAAGAAGGTGTAGAGGCGGGTCGCGACGCTTCCGACGTCCCTGATGAGGCAAACACCGAACAGGATCAGGAGGATGCCGAAGATCAGACCGCGCATGCCCGGATCTCTCTGGAGATCACCGAGAGAACCATGTGCTGCTGCACGTCTTGTTCACGCTGGCACATCCCTCGTACTCGAGACCGACACCGATGCCCATCTCGAGTGTGAGTACCTGCTCTCCTGCGAGTTGTCCGTGCCGATAGCGTGGCTCGTGGTTGATCGTATCGCCGACACCACTGAAGACGGATGAGCGTCGGCCGGGGATACCTCCGAGGCCGGTGGGCTTCATCCCCTTGGCTACGTGTGGGACGGCCTCCGCAGCGGCACGCTGACGCCGAGGCCGGAGGGGGCGGCGATGGTCGCCGCGTTCTGGACCCTGTAGCTGTAGCCGTTGAGGGTCTGCCCCACGCCGGTCTGCAGGAGCGGGTCGACGCTGATGAACTGGCCGAGCTCGGGGTCGTACTGGCGTACGTCGACGTGGGTGAGACCGGTGCCGGTGTCGACCGACATGGCACGCGATGGGGGGGTGCCGCGGCCAGTCGGCCAGGGGCATTCACGGCCTGCTCTGAGGACTGTCCCGGCGGATCCGATACAGGCGGTGCAGGCTGAGTACGACCAGCGCCCCTGCGATCATCGGCCACGAAGGTGAAGCGCCGTGTCTGGTCAGCTCTATCGCCTTCATCAGCAGAGAAGTCGCAGCCAGCACGCCGAGCCATCCCATCGCGATGTCGACCGCACCGCCACGCCTGAACGGATTCCACACCTTCGGCCCCCTTGTCGTTGCGGCGCATGCCGTCAAAGTGTCGGCGCGTGCAGTGGTGATCCCACTGGAGTGATCGCCCCAGCCCGGGTTGAGAACAGGCGCCGTTCAGCTCGTGCCCTCGACACCATCACGGCCGGAGGCGGTGCGCTGGTAGATGTCGGGGATGCCGTCGGCATCATCGTCCCGGGTCTCGGCCTCCCACAGGCGGCGGTAGATTCCGTTGCGGCGCTTGACCAGCAGCGCCGCGACGGCCGCGGCAAGCAGCGAGCCGAGCAGGACGGCGGCCTTGATGTACTCGACGTCGGCCGGGTCGGTGAAGGCGAGTTCACCGATCAGCAGGGCAACGGTGAAGCCGATGCCGGCCAGCACCGCGAGGGCGAACACGTCCGCCCATGCCAGGTCCGGATTGAGGCGGGCCCGGGTGAACCGGGCGGCCAGGTAGGTGCCGGCGAAGACCCCTACCGTCTTGCCCACGACCAGACCCAACACCACGCCCAGCGGCTCCGGGCGGGTGAAGACCTCGCCCACCCCCTCGGTCGACACACTCACCCCGGCGGCGAACAGCGCGAACAACGGCACCGCCACGCCGGCCGACACCGGCCGCAGCAGATGCTCGGTCCGCTCCCCGGGCGAGGCGTCCTCGCCCTCGTCCCGGACGGTCCGCAGGATCAGGCCCATGGCCACACCGGCGACCGTGGCGTGCACGCCGCCGTTGTACATCAGCGCCCAGATCACCACGCCCAGCGGCACGTACCACCACCAGCCACGCACCCGGAACCGCTGCAACAGATAGAACACGACCAGACCGGCCACGGCCCCGGCGAGGGCGGCGGGGTTCAGGTCGCTGGTGAAGAAGAGGGCTATCACCAGGATCGCGCCGAGATCGTCGACCACTGCCAAGGTCAGCAGGAAGGCCCGCAGGGCGGACGGCAGGTGGGTGGAGAGCACCGCGAGGACGGCGAGCGCGAAGGCGATGTCGGTGGCCATCGGCACCGCCCAGCCCTGACCGCTGCCCCCGCCGATCCCTGTGGTGGCCAGGTAGACGCCGGCGGGGACCGCCATGCCGCACAGGGCGGCGACCACGGGCAGGGCTGCCGTGGCCGGGGTCCGCAGCTCACCGACGACCAGTTCGCGTTTCAGCTCGATTCCGGCGACCAGGAAGAAGATGGTCAGCAGTCCGTCCGACGTCCAGTGCCCCACCGACAGGTCCAGTCCGATCGCGGGTAGCCCGAAGTGGAAGTCGCGGATCTCCTCGTACGTGCCGCTCCACGGAGTGTTCGCCCAGACCAGCGCCACCACGGCCGCCGCCAGCAGCACCAGCCCGCCGACCGTCTCCGTGCGCAGGGCGCGGGCCACACGCACCCGCTCCGGCCAGGGCAGCAGGCCGAGGAACACAGAACGCTCACGCTGACCATCAGGCATCCGGGAGAACCTCCACAGCATCGGATTTCGGGCACACGTGCCCCTTCGACGCCGACCAGACTTCCCGGCACACCCCGCGTCGCTTGACGCGTTCTTTACACCCTATCCGCGGCCACCGCAGGTATGCGGATCGGGTGCCTCCGGACGCCGTACATCACCGTGATCGTCGTCACGGCATCACTCGGGTTTCGTCGGCCAGTCCAGCAGCCGGGCTCCGATCACCGCGGTCTGCAGGGTGTAGCGGTGGACGGGGTCGGAGGGGTCCGCGCCGGTGAGCTTGTGGATGCGCTCCAGCCGGTAGGTGAAGGCGCGCACGCTCAGCGACAGCCGCCGTGCCGCCTCCGCGGACACACAGCCTGAATCAAAGTAGGCGGTGAGGGTGTCCAGCAACGGCTGGGCGCCGCCACGGGCTCCGCGCAGCGGGCCGAGGGCGCTTTCCACCAGGTCGGCCATGGCCTGCCGGTCTCGGGTGAGGACCGGGTAGACGAGAAGGTCGGCCGCGTGCAGCACGGGCTCGTCGAGTTCGAGGCGTTCGCCCAGGTCGAGGGCGTTCAGGGCCTCCTCGTAGGACTGGACGACGCCAGCGGCGCCGGGTTGCGGGCGGCCGATTCCCACCTGGCCGCCGCCGGTGGCGGCGAACGCCTGCTTGGCGAAGTGGGCGAGTACCTCGCCCTGGTCTCCCGGGGCGATGCACACCAGGCGGCCGTCCTTGGTGGTGAGCAGGATGCTGCGGTCGCCGAACCGGCCGATCAGCGCGTGCTCCACCTCCCGCAGGACCGTGTCCCCCTCCTCGTACGCGGCCGTGCCGCGTGCCACGGCGACCGCGTGCTCGTACGACAGCCGCAGCCCGTACCGTTCCGCGCGCTGGGCCAGGCGGCCCAGGTCGCTTCGGCCGTACAGCAGGTCGTCGATGAACTCACGGCGAGCGGCTTCCTCCTGGCGTACGGCGATCCGCTGCGCCCGCTCATAGCCCTCGGCGAACGCGTCGACGGCCTGCGCTACGGCGCCGAGCACGTCGTCCGCGGAAACGTCGTTCCCGGTCGGCCAGTGCGACCGGGTGGCTGCCATGTGGGCGCCGACCATGACGCGCAGGCCCAGGCCCGCCTCCGCGGCCTGCTCGCCCAGCGCGCGACGCGAATCCAGTTCACTCCGGGTCAGCCGACGCCCGGTCGCCGAGGCGTCCGCGAGGATGTCGGCATATCCCTCCAGGTACTCGTCGTACTCCCCGGACGCGTCCCGCCCCGCCATGTGAGTACCCCCGATGTCGATGCCTTGTTGACGCCTTTCTAGCGCATGCCCGCAGGAGTGGCTCCGTACAGGTTGGCTCGTTGCCGGTCTCCGGCAGTTGTCGAAGGCGCTGGCATGCCGACTGTCGGCAAGGCATCGCTGCCGCACTGAGGGCCGGGACTCCGCAGGCCAGGGCAGGGACGCGCGCAACGGGCGCGCAACGGGCGCCACGCGTACGCTGCCCCTAGGTGTGCCGGGAAGCCTGGTCGGCGGACATGTCCGCCTGCCCGGAGGCTCTGATGCACCTCTTCCGCTTCCGCCGCCGCCCAACGGCCGGTCCCGGACCGCGTGCCGGTCATGAGGTTGTCAGGCTGCACGGTGACCTTGACGCCCGCAGCTCGGGACGGACGGCCCGGCGCCTGTTGCGGCTGGTCGAAACAGGACCGGATGTCCTGGAGGTGGACCTGGCGGAGCTTCGGCACCTCAGCCCAGCCGGATGCGCGGCGCTCTTCACCGCACTGCGAGCCGCACGGGCCCGTGGAACGCGGCTGATCATCACCCATCCCAGTCACCAGGCTCGGGCGGTCATGCGGCAGATCGGCCTGACCTACGCGTTGACGCATAAGCAGGCGGGAACCGGGTGAGGCGCGTCCCGCTCGGCGCTCCATGCCGGATCGCGGCAATGCCGGACGGCCCAGAGTGCACGACAAGAGCCTGTCGGCACGGCGTAAGGAACGTGTAGGGTTCCCCGCGGTGTGCCGGGAAGTCTGGTCGGCGGTTCAGGGAGAACTCTCTTCGCCGATCGGGGGTCGCGAGCATGGTGCTCGTCATGGTTTTCGGGGTGGCACTGCTCATCGCGGTGCTGCTGTCAGGTCTCGCCGCCCGCACGGTGCTGTCGACATCGCTGTTGTTCCTGGTCGGCGGGGCGCTCGTCAGTGACGGGTTTCTGGGCCTGATCCACATCACGCCGGACAGCGAGATCGTGTCCGTGACAGCCGATCTGGCCCTGTTCGCGGTGCTGTTCACCGACGGCATGCACGTCTCCTTCCCCAAGCTGCGCGAGAACTGGCGCAATCCGGTCCGTGCGCTCGGGCTCGGCATGCCCCTGGCGTTCGTCGGCATGGCACTGATCACGCACTACCTGGTGGGCCTGGACTGGACGACCTCCTTCCTCGTCGGCGCGGTGCTCGCGCCCACCGACCCGGTGTTCGCCTCCGCGATCGTCGGGCGCAAGGAAGTCCCGGCGAAGCTGCGGCAGTTGCTGAACGTGGAGAGCGGCATCAACGACGGGCTCGCGCTGCCCGTCGTGCTGATCCTGATCGCCGCGGCCGGACCGACCTCCGGGCACGCCGAGGCATCCCTGGGCAAGATCGCCCTGGAGCTGGTCCTCGGGCTGGTCTTCGGCATCGTCCTGCCCTACATCGTCATCGAGCTCGTACGGTTCAGGCTGCTGGGTGCCGAGCCCAAGCTGCAGCCGCTGCTGCCACTGGCGATCGGCGTGACCCTGTACGCGGTCTGCCACCTCACGCACGCCAACCCCTACCTCGCCGCGTTCTCCGCCGGCGCTGTGCTCACCGCCCGGTCCCTGGAAGCGAAGGAGGCGTTCGAACCACTCGGCGAGGCGCTCGCCGAGCTGGCCAAGTTCGCGGCCCTGCTGGTCTTCGGCGCGCTGCTGACACCATCGCTGCTCGGGAACCTGTCCTTCGGCGGATACGTCGCCGTGATCTTCGCCATCGTGCTGATCCGCCCGGCCTCCCTGCTGCTCTCCCTGCTCGGCACGCGCTTCACCCGCCAGGAAAAGCTGGTCGCGGCCTGGTTCGGCCCGAAGGGCTTCGCGTCCGTGGTCTACGGGCTGCTCGTGCTGCAGGCCGGCATCCCGCAAGGCCAGGAAGCGTTCACCCTCATCGCCGTCTGCATCGCCTTCTCGATCATCGCGCACAGCTCCACCGACGTCCCGATCGCCCGCCTCTTCGACGTCGACGACCTCGCTGGAATCCCTGCCGGACACAAGGGCGACGACCAGCAGCCCGAGACCCGCGTGGTGGCCTGAAGCAGCGGGGGTACGTGGCCCGGCGCGGTCGGAAGCAGGTCGCCGGAGCTTGGCCGATCCCGCTCACCGGGCAGAGAGCAGGAGGGTCACCCTTGATGACCGGGTTCTCGGACGACGGCTCCCCTGACGGTCGATCGTTACGACTGAGCCGCGTCGCCGCCGTAGCTGCGAGCGGTCCGGTCGAGTTGGTCCTGACCGGCCCGTGCGGCCGTGTCATCGGCCGACTTCGTTTCCGTACCTGCCGGACGTGCCGCACCGGGCGCATCCTGGACCTCTGGATCTGCGACGCGTGGCAACGCCAAGGGCTGGGGCGAGAGCTCGTGTGTTTCGTGTTGGCCCAGTGTCGCGGCTACCGGTGGAACACCACCCTGCAGAGCCGCCCCGGGCGGGCGTTCTTCGCGGCGATGACCCGGGAAACCGCCGTGAGCCTGCACCACGGCAGCCCGTTGTGCCCCCATCTGATGGGCCGGTTCCGCCGGACCTGGCGCCGCCTGCTGCACGCCTGCTGACGGCTTCGCTCCGCAACGCCGGTCCTACCGGGCCCGTACCGGATCGCCCTACGGTGTCCGACCGGCTGCCAGCCGTGCTTGCTCACCAGGAGCTGCGGCCAGGGCTTGGGCGAATTTTCGACAGAAACCGGCATTCGAACCGTGGGGAACACTGCCGGGTTCCGGCAGTGCGGCCACCGCGGCTGTGCGCGCAAGATAAATGTGGGGAGCCTGGTCGCGGTCCCGGTGCCCTGCATCGTCTTGGCCTGCGGCACGGAGACCAAGGCCGTTTTTCCCCTGCAGCATGCTGGAAGCGAGCTGCCGGTACTCACGAAGGGGTGTCGGCCGATGGCAACGGCACCGTGTGCCAAGGTTCGATGCTGGCGGTGGCGGCGAAACCCGCTACGGCGGCTCAGCGACGTCATCGAAGCCTGGATCATCCTCGCTGGATGGGTGATGGCTCTGGTGGGCGGCCTGTACGCGGGGCTTGCAGCGGCAGACGCGATCGAGCGGTCCGCCGACCGGCAGCGGACGGAGCGCCGCGAGGTGTCGGCCGTACTCGCGGAAGACGCCAAGGGCAAGGTGCCCGCCAGGGCGACCGGCGATCCCCGAGTGTGGGCGACGGTCCGCTGGACCGCGCCGGACGGTTCGACACGTACTGGTGAGGCCAGGGTGTCGGCCACGAGTCCTGCCGGCGACCGGGTCACGGTCTGGATCGACAAGAGCGGTCACCTCACCGCCCCGCCCCTGACCGACGGGCAGGCGCGATCCCATGGGGCCGCCGGAGGGTTGCTGGTCGCCACAGGTGTGGGTGGCATCGCCCTGGCCGCTGTCCGCGTGGCGCGCTTCCACTTGAATCAGCGGCGTATGGAACAGTGGGCCGTGGAGTGGGAGCGGGTCGACACGCGGTGGGGGAGGAAAACCGGCTGACCAGATCAGTCAGCCAGTGATAGCGAGCGGGGCACCGGGGTCGGCCCCGCCAATCGGTCGGCCAGTCATCACGACCGCCCGCTGATGCCCTCAGCCTGGTCGACCACCTGTGCTCGCACGGCCCGCCGGTAGAACCACTCGCCCAGCCGCGATCCGGCCACCAGCCCTCCCGCGAAGACGAGGATTCCGCCCTGCACCACGGAAGCGAGAAAACCGGCGTCCGCGGAGTCCAGGTCGCTCCACCGCAGCAACGGGCCCGTCAGCCCGCCGAGCCAGATCACCAGCAGTGCGACACCCCGGACGCGGATACTCCAAGGGCTCGTACGGCTACGGACTCGCTTGGGTGCCCAGCCCCGCAGCGAGGCGACGGCCAGGGGGAGGGCGAATGCCGACCAGCCGATCAGCCAGAGCCACAGAAACATCACGCGTACCTCCCGTACGGAAAGCCGTCCCGGCGGCGAAGAACCTGCACCCTTGCTCCGGTGCGATTCAAGACAGCTGCAGCGCCTTCTCGCACAAGCCCGAGCGGTTGCAGGACCGCCCGGGCTTTCTCTCTTCGATGTCGGCGTCAGCCGGTGATCTCGACCTTCCCGTTGGTCTCAGCGGGCGCCGTCGGCGCGGGCCGCGCGCCGCCGGCCCGCCCGGTGATGCCCTTCAGCAGCTCAGCGAGGTCGACTCCGGTGGTGGAACCGAGCAGTTCGAGGCCCTGGGCCACGTTGTCGGCGACCGTACGGGACAGCTGGCTGGCGCCGTCGGTGGAGATCACCGTCATCTTGTCGATCGCGCTGAGCGGCTCGGACGCCTTGGCGACCACCTGCGGCAGTACCTCCACCAGCATCTGCAGCACGGCCGCGTCGCCGTACTGGGCGAACGCGTCGGCCTTCTTCTGCATCGCGTCGGCCTCGGCAGCCCCCTTCGCACCGATGGCGGCGGCCTCCGCCTCACCCTCGATGCGTACTGCCGCGGCGAGCGCGGCGCGCTGCGCCTTCTCGCCCTCACCGGTCAGCCTGGATCGCTCGGCGGTCGCCTCGGCCTCCTTGACCAGCGCGATGCGGCGGGCCTCGGCCTCCTGCTCGGCCTGGTAGCGGGCGGCGTCGGCGGGCTTGCGGACCTTGGTGTCCAGCTCGCGGTCGGTCAACGCGGCCTGGCGTTCGGCGACCTTCTCCTGCTCGCTGAGCACCTCCTGCTGACGGGCAGCCTCGGCCAGCGGGCCGGCGGCGGCCGCACGGGCTGCGGCCTCGTCGGTCTCGGCCTTGATCTCGGCCTGCTTCAGCGCAAAAGTCCGCTGGGCGATCGCTATTTCCTCCTCGGCCTTCAGCCGGGCCTGCTCGGCCGCACGCCGGGCGACGGCCTCGGCGATGTCGGCCTCCTGCTTGGCGCGGGCGGCCTCGGGGCGGCCGAGGTCCTCCAGGTAGGAGCCCTCGGTGGTGATGTCCTGGATCTGGAAGGCGTCCAGCACCAGGCCCTGCCCGGACAGGCTCGCCTCGGCCTCCTCGGCGACCTGACCGGCGAACACGGCGCGGTCGCGGATGATGTCCTCCACCGACATCCGGCCGACTATGGCCCGCAGGGCACCGGAGAGCACCTCCTGGGTGAAGCCGACGATGCCGTCCTGCTGCATCAAGAACCGCTGCGCGGCGGCCCAGATCGAGTCCTCGGTACCGCCGACCTTGACGATGGCGACACCCTCCAGGTGCGCCTTCACACCCCGCAGCGTGACCGCGCCGCGCACCGCGACCGGGATGTGCCGGGACGACAGGTCGAGGGTGAATTTCTGCTGCACGAACGGAACGACGAACACACCGCCGCCGACCACGACCTTCTGCCCGCTGTTGTCGGTGAACACCCGCCCGGTCTCCGGGTCAGTGGCCTGCTTGCCGCGCCGCCCGGTGACGATGAACGCCTCGCTGGGGCCCGCCACCTTGTAGCGGGTGACCACGACGAGGCCGAGCAGGACAAGGAGTACGACGACTCCTATCACGGCGATGACTACTGGACTCATGGTGTTTTCCCCTCAGCCCTCCCAGGGGACGGCAGATCGATGTGGGTCGTGTGGATGCAAGAGCGTCGATGTATCCGCTGTTTCGGCGCCCGATGTGCGACGGGGTGGGGGTGGGTCAGCGTTCGACCGGGCGGACGGAAACCGCCGTCTGCGACAGCGCCTCCTCCACCCAGATCTCGGCGCCTCGCGCAACCGGGGCCGGACTCTTCGCCGCGAGCTTCACCGGTTGCCCGGCCAGGTGGACCAGCACCTCGCCGTAGCCGCCGGCCGGAATGGCCGTCACCACCGAGCCCGCGGCGCCGATCAGGTCGTCGTCGCGCGGGGCGGCACCGGCCCGGTCGTTCAACAGCGCGCGGCTGAAGCGGTAGGCGAGCCAGCCCGTGGCGGCCCCGGCGGGCACTCCGATCACGGTGGCACCGACCGCGCCGAGCCCGGTGGTACCCATGACGATCGCACCGGAGAAGCCGAGCATGGACACAAAACCGGCGATGACCGGGAGCGACAGCCAGCCGTCGAAGAGGCCGTCCAGCGCATCGACGCCGTCGAAGAGGCCCTCAAGGACACCGTCGAAAACGAGAGACAAGACGAGGAGTACGACCCCTGTTATGCCGAGACCCAGAAACCAGGTCATCTGCAATTCACCGCCTCTCCCCCACTGCCACCGCGCCGATGACCGCATGCTCACATAGAGGCGATGCCAAAACACTGCATGGTTCCGGCAATCTTTACGCTCCCTTGGTGCCGGTCTCTGCACAGCTTCCGTGCAGCTCGCACTTGATCCGGCCAGCCGGACAGCGCATGGAGAAGGTCTGCGGTGTGGCAGGGCCCGCCGGTTTCTACGGTGCGGCGGGATCGGCCGGGGCGGATGGTGGCCGAGGAGTTCGGCGAGACCCTGCCGGGTGGTGGCCGGCACGACCCGGTCCTCGGGCCGCAGGACATATCCGGGTTGTGGTTCCCAGACCAGCCCGGCAGGCCGGTCGTCACCGTCGGCCGGATGTGCCGCGGCAAGGTCGGGGCGCCGGTCGGCAGGAGCGGCGGCACCCAGGGCCAGGACGCACCAGGCCCCGTGGCGGAAGGCTTCGGCACCGTGCGGCCCTCCAACTGGGGATGCCCTGCGACGACGAGGGCGGCGAACAACAGCACCTTGCGTTCGACAGGGATGGCTCCGAGGATCTGGCGGCCCATCATCGCACCAGCGAAGGCAGGGGCTGCGAGACTGGAGACACTGCGGCTGCGGGTGAGAGCGTGGGGATGGGTGGCCCGCACGGTGCGGTAGACGGCGGTGGCGAAGTCGTCGTACAGCCGCAGCGCGACACGCAGACGGACTTGCTTGACGGAGCGGGCGTACAGGGTGGCTTCGAGGTTGATGGTGTCGGAGCTGGTCAGGGCGAGCAGAGCGTGCGCGCGGTGAATCTCGGCGGACTCCAGGACGCCTTCCTCGGTGACGTCTCCGATGACGGTGGGGATGCGCAGCCGGCGGGCAAGCGGGATGCCGCGCGCCCCTTGTCCGCGACCCGCACGAACGGAGCGGTCCACAAGCACGGCGGGGGCCTGTGCGATGCGGACGCCGCCGGATAGAGTGCAAAGAACGCGTCATGGAGGCGCGGGGTGTGCCGGGAAGTCTGGTCGGCGTCCAGGGGCCGTGTGCCCAAAACGCCGATGCCCCGGAGGTCTGCCCCGATGGCCGCTACCCGCCGTGACCGCTCCCCTTCCCTCGGACTGCTGACCTGGCCGGAGCGACCGGACGTCAGTCGGGCCCTGCACACCGTGACGGTCGGCGGACTGGCGCGGCTCGCCGCGGGGCCCTTCTGTGGGCGAACACCCGACCATCACAGGCTTTGTTCGCACTCTCCCCTTGCTGAGCTTTCGGTTTGAGTCGGGTGATGACCGTGGGGCAGACAGGCAGAACCGGCGGCGCAGACATGCGGCAGCTCCTGCTGACACTCGGCGAACCGGTGATCGGTGTGGTCGCCGCCCCCGCCGGGCTCGATGTCAGCATCGAGAACGTGGTGATCGTGGATCCCGACGACGAGCCGGCGCCCTGCCCTGGAGCACTCGTACTGATCATCGGCCTCCGTGGCCGCAGAGCACTCCGCCTCATCCGCACCGCGGCGCGCCAGGGCGCTGCCGCGGTGGCTGTCAAGATCGACCACACCGATGATCTGGACGACTTCAAGCGGGTCGCCGCCGAGACCGGCGTCGCCGCGCTCGGTGTGCGTCCTGAGGTTCGCTGGGGACAACTCGACTCCGTGGCCAGAGGCGTTGTCGACGACGCGCGGGTGGCGACGGTGCCGGACCCCGGCCAGTCGACGGAGCTGTTCGCCTTGGCCGAGACGGTGGCGGCTCTCACCGACGGCATCGTCAGCATCGAGGACAGCACCAACCGCGTGCTGGCCTACTCCCGGTCGGACGACGAAGTGGACAAGCTGCGCCGACGGTCGATCCTGGGCTGGCAGGGCCCCGCCGAATACCTCGACCTGCTGCGGCAGTGGGGCGTTCTCGAACGGCTGCGCGCCGGTGACGACGTGGTGCACATCGACGAGCACCCGCAACGGGGAATCAGGAGGCGGCTGGCGATCGGCATCCGTGTCGACTCACAGCTTCTCGGGTCGATCTGGGTACAAGAAGGCCGGCACAAGCTGGCGGACAAGGCCGACACCGCGTTGATCGGCGCTGCCCGGGCAGCAGCGCTGCATCTCGTCCGTCGGCGTACGGGTACGACCACCGACCTTCAACTGGAGCAGAATCTGCTGAGCCGGATGCTCGACGGCCACATCGACCCCCGCACCTTCGCCGACGACATCGGTGCCGACCTGACAAAGCCGGCGGTGGTCACGGCGTTCACACTGAACGGGCGGCTGCCCGGCACCGATGGCGGCGCGGAGGCCGAGGCCGGTTCCGACCGTCCGAGGTTCGAACTGCGCAGGTCGATGATGACCGGTCTGATCTCCGTCCACGCCGCCGCGTACCGGCGCCGGGCGCTGGTCACGGACGGCTCCCCCCGCTTCTACATGCTGCTGCCAGGGCTGCCGGAACATTCCGCCGAGAGCATCGCGCTCGGTCTGGCCGGTGACATCGTGCGGGCGGCCCATCAGCGCCTGAATCTCGACGTCCGCGCGGCCGTCGGTTCCGCGGTCGGCGGCCTGGACTCGATCGCCGAGTCGAGAGCCGAGGCCGACTGCGTCCTCGACATCCTGACCTCGGGCGGAGATCGGAATGTGGCCACCATTGCCGACGTCCGCTCGGAAGTCCTGGTCAGACAGACTCTGTCGCTGCTCGAGAAGAACCCGCACCTGAGGGACCCCCGGATCAGCTGCCTCGTCGCGTACGACGCGGAGCACGGCACCGACCTCGTGCCGGCCGTGCTCTCCTATCTCGGCGCACAGGGCAACGTGCGCGCGGCGGCCCGGTCCCTTCACATCCATACGAACACCCTGCGCTACCGCCTGAGGCGGGCGAACACGATCAGTGGAATCGATCTCGCCGATCCGCACCAGGGCCTGTTCTCCCACCTCCAGTTGCTCCTGGAGTCCGGATCGGTGCCCGCGGCGCACGGGCACTGATCCGGGCCCCCGCGGCTCACCGCCGCTCGACGACCCCGCTACCCCGGTGTCACACGGTCTCGTCCGCCGCGGCAGGTTCCGTGGCGTCGCCCCGGGAGTGCAGCGACTGCCGGAATCGTGCCAGCTCCCTCTTGACCACGGGGGCGAGCAGATAGAGGCCGATGATGTTGATCAGTGCGAGCAGGAAGAGTACGGCGTCGGTGAACGCGAGCACGCTGCCGAAGGACAGCACCGCACCGATCACGATGAACGCACAGAAGATCAGCTGGAAGATGCGTTCGCTGACCTTGCTCCTGCCGAAGAGGTGGGTCCACGCCTTCTGGCCGTAGTAGGCCCAGGTGATCATGGTGGAGACGGCGAAGAGCACCACCGCCACGGTGAGGACGTGCGGGAACCACGGGAGTACCGTCTCGAAGGCTTCGGAGGTGACCGTGACGCCGTCCACGGCCGTACCGTTGGCCGCGTACTCCGCCTTCGTGTCGTTCCAGTACCCGGTGTCCGCGATGACGATGGTCAGCGCGGTCATCGTGCAGATGACCACCGTGTCGATGAACGGCTCGAACAGGGCGACGAGCCCCTCGGTGGCCGGGTACTTCGTCTTCACGGCGGAGTGAGCGATGGGTGCCGACCCCAGACCCGCCTCGTTGGAGAACGCGGCACGGGTGAAGCCGACGATCAGCGCACCGATGACACCGCCGACCACCCCTTCGCCGGTGAAGGCGCCCGAGAAGATCTCACCGAACGCCGCCGGAACCGACGTGATGTTGAACAGGATGACGATCAGGCAGGCCACGACGTAGATGATGGCCATGGAAGGGACCAGGCGGCTGGTCACCCTGCCGATCGACTTTATTCCGCCGACGATCACGGCGCCGACGACGACAGCGAGCACAACGCCCATGATCAGTGCCGATCCGTCGCCGGCGAGCGGGCCGTCGTCGCCTCCAGCGCTGTTACGGATCTGGCTGACGGTCTGGTTGGCCTGGAACATGTTGCCGCCACCGAGGCCGAAGAACAGGATCATGACCGCGGCGAGCCCGGCGAGGATCTTGCCGGTGACCGCACCGGCGGCTCCAGGGATCCTCTCCGCAACTCCCTTGCGCAGGTACTGCATGGGGCCGCCGGACACGGAGCCGTCGGGGTGGTAGTCGCGGTAGCGGACACCGAGCGTGCACTCGGTGAATTTGGAGGCCATACCGAGCAGGCCGCAGAGCACCATCCAGAAGGTCGCGCCCGCGCCGCCGATGGTGACCGCAACGCCCACGCCGGCGATGTTGCCCAGGCCAACCGTTCCGGACACGGCAGAGGTCAGCGCCTGGAAGTGAGTGATCTCCCCCGGGTCCTCGGGCTTGCTGTGCCTGCCGCGCAGAACCTGCAGGGCCAGTTTGAGCCCACGCACCTGGATGAAACCGAAGTAGAGAGTGAAGACCAGACCCGCGAGGACAAGCCACGCCACGATCCAGGGGAAATCGGTCCCGAAGACCGTCACTTCCGCGAAGTGAGGTTCCCCCGTCATGCAGGAGGTGCTGATCAGCTGGTCAGGAGGGGGTGATGGGTGTTCAGATTCGTTGGTTCGGCCGTCGCCTGCTCGGCGTAGTGCTTCTCCTCGAACTCGATCGGGCTGAGGAAGCCGAGCCGTTCCTGGATGCGGCGGGAGTTATAGAAGCCGTCGATGTATTCGAAGAGCGCGAGGTTGGCCTCGGCCCTCGTCGTGAAGGTGCGGCCGCGGATGCATTCGGTTTTGATCAGCATCCAGAGGTTCTCCGCGAGGGCGTTGTCGTACGAGTCCCCGACGGACCCCATGGATGCTTCAACTCCCACTCGCAGCAGCCGAGTTGTGAGCTTGATGGATGTGTACTGACAGCCGTGGTCGGCGTGATGGATGAGCTTGCCGGGCTCGACCTCGCGGGACGCGAGCGCGTACTCCAGGGTGGTCAGGACCAGGTCGGCGTCCGCGCGGGCAGAGGTCTCCCACGCGACCACCCGGCGGGAGAAGGCGTCCCGGATCGCCGAGAGCCACAACGGTCCCTCGCCGGTGGAGATCATCGTCAGGTCGGTGACCCACAGCCGGTTCGGCGCCGGTGCGGTGAAGTTCCGGTTGACCAGGTCCGGGGCGAGCGTGGCCTTGGGATCGCGGCGCGTGAAGCCCTTGCGCCGCGGGCTGACGCCTGCGATGTCGGCCTCGCGCATCAGCCGCTCGACCCGCTTGCGGCCCACGCGCGTGCCCTCGCGTCTGAGGACGGCGTGCACGCGCGGCGAGCCGTAATTGCCGCCGGACTCCGCGTGGATCTCCTTGATCCGCTCGGTCAGCTCGACGTCCCGGCGCCGCCGTTCGCACGGCTCCTTCTCCGCGAGGCGCCAGCGGTAGTAGGTGGAGGAGGCGATGTGCAGTTCCCGCAGAACGCACTCGACTCCCAGGCGGGGATGCTCGTCGAGGAGCGCCGTCACCTGGGCCGGGTCGGGTCGAGCTGCGCCGCGAAAAAAGCCGAGGCCGTCCGCAGCACGTCGTTGGCCCGCTTGAGCTGGGCGTTCTCCTTGCGCAGGGCTACGAGCTCGGCCCGCTCGTCGGTGGTGAGCCGGTCGTCGCGCTCGCCGGCATCGGCCTCGGCCTGCCGGATCCAGCCGCGCAGGGCCTCGGGATGCACACCGAGATCGACGGCCAGCTTCTTGATCTGCGGCTTCGGGTCGGAGGCCCGGTACATCCGCACCGCACGCTCACGCAACTCCAGCGAGTACTTTCTGGGGGCGGCCATGGTCGATGTTCCTCTCATGAGAACCATCTGACCCTCTGTCAACACACTCCGCATCTCGGGGGAACCTCAAAGACGAAATCGCCCAGTCCCGTGGCCACCGGGTCGAAGAACGAGTTGATGTTGCTCTCGATCGTTCCCAGAAGGCCCTCTTCAGCTTCCTGGGCCTGGAACCGGACACTCGCGAGTGCAGGCTCCAGCTCTTCCATCCGAACCATGGCGATCCCTTTCTCCAGCCCGGAGACACCGACGCTGGCAAGCCCCGGACCCGGGGCTTCACATGTCCGGAAACCGTAGGGTGCGCCGAAGGGCGGGGTCCCGGTGCGATTGGCCAAAGATTCAGCCAGTGATTGGTCAATCGGTCCGTCCGCGCCTGCCGTCGTGCGGATTCCGCACGACGGCAGGCGCGGACGAGCTCTCTTTGGGAAGTGCCGCACCGGCGACGAGAGGTCCCGACGACTGCCGGGCCACCAGCGTCATCAGCGCAGGCCCGGAACCGGAGGCGGCGTCGCCGACCGTGGTGCTGGTGCCCGGCATCAACATGAACGGCATCGTCCACCGGCACATCGCCCAGGCTCTGGCATCGCAGTGGCCCACGGTCGTTCTCGACGTGCCGGGGCGCCCGGCCTGAGCGTGGACGTCCGTCCGCGCCGCGGACGGTCGGCTTGGTACGGGCAGTGGCTCTCCTAGGCGTTGGAGCAGTCGGTGCCGTGCGAGATCCTGGCCATGGGGCACTCACTCGGGGAAGCCATCGTCCTCGCCTCCGCATCGGCGCGGATCGTCGGACGTGTCCTGTTGTCCAACGCTGGTCTGTCCGCCTGCCGGATTGCGAAGGTGCCGCCCCGACTACGCGGTTGAAGACCCCCCTGTCACGACCGTCGTCGACGAGAAGCACGCCGACCGGCTCTGCGAGGCGTCGGTGTCGGTGTCGGTGACTGCTTTTCCAGCAGGGCGGAACCGCCCCAATCGTCGACCCCGCCGACACCGCGCTGCAGGTTGCCGCGCTGATGGCCCGGGTGCGCAACCCACTGGTGGCGGTCGCTGCGAAGGGCAAGGCCGGGACGCATCTGACCGGCCTGATCAAGGCCTCGCACCTGCTGCGCGAGCTCGTGGGCGCGGCGGGGCCTTGAGCCCCGCTTGGCGCACCGGGCAGGTGCGGTCAGCCGATCCCGCCCAGCTCCACCAGCGCAGTGACGTACCCGCAGATGCCCAGTACCAGGACAAGGAACGCGAGAACCGTGTGCACGGCGATCCGCCCGGGCCGATCTCCGTCAAGATCAGCGCGGGCCGCTCGGCTCACCCGTGGGGGCGGCAGGCTCCCGTCTCCCGGCCGCCGATCCAGTGCCCTGCGCAGCGCGCGCTTTCTGGCGTCGGTGGTGATGCCGAGCCACACACCGTCGGCGTCACGGACTAGGAGGGTCCGGTAGACGGACCCGTACGAGAAGGACGTCAGTAGCCGAACGCGGGTGAGGCGGGCCAGGTCGACGGAGCGTATGCCGGTCAGGGTCCGTGCGGTGATCCTGCGCATCGAGTGGCGGGCCGGCATGGACTCCTCGACCAGCATTCCGTGCAGCACGAAGGCGAGTGTGCCGGTCACCAACCCGAGGAGCGCCCCCGCCTCGCGCGCCCCGGGCAGGACGCCGACTGCGAAGGGGAGCACGAGCAGCGCCCCGAGCAGGCACATGCCCGTGCGGGCCCGACGGCGGACCTTGCCCACGTCGGGCAGATCCGCAGGCAGGGGCGCCGTACGGGCGCACCCCATCTCACTCCTCCCCGGGGACGGCAGCCGGGCGGGCCGCGTGCCGGGCGGCCAGGTTCGCCATGAGATGGCGTGGGTCAGCGGCACGGTTGATCGCTGTCTCCACGGCCGCGACCCGGTCGGCGAGCAGACCGAGGGCGGCAATCGCTCGGATGAGAGGATCGTTCCCAGGGCCGCCGAGGGTCTGGGTGCGCATGTACGCCGCCTTCAGCTCGGCCCGGCGCACAGCCCGTTCGGGCGACTGCGTGCCACGCAGCTCGCCCAGTTTCAGCAGGTTGGCCTCGGCGCCGGTGGTCAGGGTCTGGGCCTCGGCCCGGTAGTGGTCGTCGATCAGTGCCGCCAACTCGGCGTCGTTCATCACCGGCTGGATGCGCTGGGCGATCTTGTTCATGTTGCGGTAGGAGCCCTGGAGCTGGAAGGGCGGTTCGGTCCGGGTGGCGTCGGACTGGGCCGCCGAGGCGATGTAGGCGGCGTTCACCGCCAGAACCGTCTCGCGGGCCGCGAGCAGGTGCCGCAGGACGGCCAGGATCCGCTCCAACTCGGCCGGGGCATACGGGTGGATCAGCCGGTCGGCGCGGGCTGCCGAGTCGCCCTCCGCGAGACGGATCAGTAGATCGAGATCGGTGCGGTCGCGGCCGGCGAGCGGCGCGAGGACCGGGTTGGCGATCAGCGTGTTCTCGATGAAGCTGAGCGCGAAGGCGTCCCCCTTCCCGGTCAGGACGTCGCCCAGGTTCCACACGTCGGCGCGGTTGGCAAGCATGTCGGGGACGCGGAAGCGGGTGCCGGACTCGGTGTAGGGGTTGCCCGCCATGCAGACCGCGAAGCGCTTGCCGCGCAGGTCGTACGTGCGTGGCTCGCCGTCCCGTACGCCCTCGATGCGGCGCGTGGCGTCGCACAGCGGGATGAACTTCTGCAGCAGCTCGGGCGAGGTGTGCTGGATGTCGTCCAGGTACAGGAGGGTGTTGTTGCCCGCCTCCAGCGCGAAGTTGATCTTCTCGACCTCCTGGCGGGCGGTCGCGTTCGGGGCCTCGGCCGGGTCGAGCGAGGTCGCCGCATGGCCGAGCGCGGGGCCGTTGACCTTCACCAGGATGAGGCCGAGGCGGTCGGCGACGTACTCCATGAGCGTCGTCTTGCCGTAGCCGGGCGGGGAGATGAGCAGCAGCAGACCGCCGGTGTCGGTGCGCTTGGACTCGCCCGTGGTGCCGAGCTGCTTGGCGAGGCTGTCGCCGATCAGCGGCAGGTACACCTCGTCGATGAGCCTGCTTCGTACGAACGCGGACATCACCCGCGGCCGGTACTCGTCCAGGCGGATGCGCGATCGTTCAGCGGCCACCAGTGCCGTGCGGCGGCGCTGGTAGGCGCGGTGTGCGGGGACTTCGTGGGTCCGGAACGCCTTTGTGCGGGCAAGGAGTTCGTCGACGCGGACGGTGAGGGTGCGGTCGTGGATGCGCGGGTGGGTGCCGAGCAGTCCCTCGACGGTCTCGGTCAGGGTGGCGGCGGACTCGTAGCGGTCGAGCTCCGGGCAGAGCTCGGCGGTCACCGCCTCGGCCAGGTCGCCGGGGGCGATGTCCGTGCCGGTGGCCGCGGTGTACGTCGTCAGCCACGCCTCGACCAGCTGCTTGCGGGCAGCCAGGTCACCGAGTGCGGCAAGGTCGTCGTCGTAGGGCGACGTGCCCACCGTACGGCGGAACTTGTCGAGCAGCGTGCGGGCGCCGGCGCTGACGACGAAGCCGTCGGGGCCGCTCGACAGCTCCTCGAAGAGGTAGGCGGCCGCCGCTTCCGTGCCGATCGCCTCCGCCATCTCGGCCCGCAGGTCGGCGATCGCCGGCCCGAGCCCGAACATGTCCCGGGCACGCGCCAGCGAGACCGCACGCCGGGTCCAGCTCTCGCGCTCCTCGGCTGTCGTGCCGTGCGCCCAGAACAGCTGGGCGGCGGCGCGGGCCGCGGGCTCGTGGCGGAGCGGGCCGGCGTCCTCATGCAGGCGCAGAAGCGCGGCGAGGATCAGGCTCGCGTCGTGGTCGTGGACGCCGCGCTCGTATCCCTCGTCGTACGCCGCCTCCGCCGCCTGCCGGACCAGGAGGGGAAGGTCGGCCTCCGCGAGCGCGGCCGGGCCGTGTTCGTCGAGCAGTCGGGCGGCGAGGTGTTCGGAGCGGTAGACCTCGGGCGACTCGGAGGGCAGAGGGCGGTCCCAGTACGGGCGCGTCGCGGCGAAGGCGGGGTCGGTGACCGGGGAGCGGTAGTCGGTGCCGGTGATCGCGAAGGCCAGGCCGTCGCCGTGCGGGACGAGGGTGAGGTCGAGCGGCTGGGTGTTCACGGCGAAGCGGTGGGTGCCCAGGCGGATCGTGCGGCCGTCGTCGGCGTACAGGTCGGTGCGGTCGCGCAGGGCGCGCAACGCTTCTTGGCGGGCCGACTTCAGGCGGCCGTCCAGTTCCTCCGCCTTGACCTGGTCGCCGAGTTCGCGCAGCTCGGCGGCGATGCGGCGGACTTTGACGGGCATCGGGTCGGAGGTGAAGTACGTGGCGATGGCGTCCGCGTCGGGGAGCGTGGCGGCGCGGCGGGTGACCGTCTGCAGGACGCGGATCGCGGAGTCGGCCAGGCGTTCGGCGCGGCGGGCGCGGGCATCGGCGAGGGTCTGTTTGCGGGCGGAGAACGCCTCGTGGACCTCGTCGCGCTTGTCCGCCAGCTCGCCTAGGAAGTCGTCGAACTCTGCGAACCGGGACTCCAGGTTCTCCACCTGCACCAGCATGCGGGCGAGTTGCTCATCGCACGCCTCGGGGCTGTCGGCGGCCGCGAGCGCACCGATGACGGCCTGGCCGAGCAGCGCGAACTCGGCGGCGAACTCGGCCCGCCCCTCCCGGTCGAGGAGCGCGCGGCGGCGGCCGTCGAGGGTGGCGCGGGCGCGGTTGGCGCCACCGAGGACCTCGGAGATCCGCTCCAGGATGGAGGTGCGGGCGGTGGCGTCGCCGATGTCGAGTCCGGCGACGACCTCGGTCACCGTGCGCAGTCCGTCGGCGAGTTGGTCGAGGCGGGCGGCGACGGGCGCGGCCTCGGCGACGGTGGTGATCGCCTCGGCGTCGGCGACGAGCTGCTCGATGTCGGCCTGGTGGCCGGCGAAGGCGTCCTCGCGGGCGAGGTGGGCGACGGCCCGCTGACCGAACGAGGTGAGGTCTGCCTCGGCGTCGGCGGCGAGGTGGTCGATGCGGGCGGTGTCCGCGTACCGCATGTCCTTGAGGGTGAGCAGGTGGCCCTGGGCGTGCCGCAGTTCGGTCAGGCCAGTCACCCAGGCGGCGGCGCTGCGCGGGGCTTCGCCGCGCAGGCGTCGTACGACTTGGGCGACGCGTGTGGCGGCTTCGGCGAGCGCGTCGGCAGCCTGCCGGGTGAGCGCCTGTACGGTCTCGAACTCGGCCAGCACCTGTTCGGCAGCGGCCCGGATCTGCGTGAGCGGCGTGTGCAGGTCTCCGAGTTCGGGCTCGCTCAGCCAGTGGTAGGAGTCGGTGGCCCGCACGCACGCGGCGGCCAGTGCCTCGTAGACCCCGCTCGTCGGGGTCGTCTCGGTGACAGCGCGCGTGATGGACAGGCAGTCGGAGATGCCGCGTACGAGGTCGGCGTTGCCGACGCGAGCGAGGGGGCCGGTGCCGACGGGCTGGGCGGCGGCATGGGTGTCGGAGACGTACGGGGAGTTCCAGAGCTGGAGCAGATGGACACGCTGCGGTTCGTCGCTGTCGGCACGCAGCACCATCAAAGTGCCGTCGTCGAACAGCGCCCAGCCGTGGCAGGACAGCGGTGTGGCGACCTCCTTGCGGATCACGTTGTACGGCAGCAGCAGGCTGCGGCCCTCCACGCGCGCGTGGAAGGCGAACAGCACGTCCTCGCCGTTCGGGGAGCGGACCGCGCGCTCGAACTCCAGGTCCGCCATGTCCGAGGAGGCGGCGATGCCGTCGAAGGTCTTGTACGTCCCGGTGGCGAGGCAGTATCCGCCGGGGAAGACGATCCCCTGGTCCTCGGGCAGTGTCCGGCAGGCCCGGCCGATGCCGTCGAGGCGGACGACGCTCTTGGTGAGCGTGTTGAAGACCAGGTAGCGGTGGACGTCCTCCTTGTACGGCAGGACGTCCAGCAGGATGAGAGCGCCCACACGCGCGTACGTGATGTCGGCGTCGGCGAGGGACTGCAGCGGCTCGGCGACCGGCTCGGCGTAGATCCCCTCGCACGTCTCGGTGTTGTCCTCGACCTTGACCGTGAGGGAGCCGCCGACGGTCTCCACGAAGACCTCGCCCTCGATGGAGACATGCGGGTGGCGGCCCAGAACGTGGTGCTCACGGGTCGTCCGTGTCCAGGCGAAGTCGTGAGAGGGAGGGAATACGTTGTGGTGCTCGCCGCGCTCGCCCCGCGCGTCCAGGAAGGATGCCCGTCCGTCGTCGGTCACCGCCCAGCGCAGGACGCGGATGTCGCCGGCCTTCTCCCCTGTCTGGAAGACGGCGAGCAACTTGCCGTTGATGCGGCGGAGTTGCAGGAGGTGGGCCTGGCGGTAGTAGCGGTAGAGGGCGGCGAACTCGCGGACGAAGGCGGGGTCGTCGAGCAGGCCCGGCACGGCTTCCTCGGGCAGCCGGTTCAAGGCGCGGTCGTACAGCGCGAAGACATCGCCCACCGCCGTCTCCGGTTTGAGGCCGAGGAAGACGTTGTGGCCGAACAGCAGCGTGTCGCCGACGGCGACGATGTCGCGGGGTACGCAGTTGTGCTCGGTGCGCAGCCGCTCGGTACTCGTCAGCTCCAGCACGGTGGAGCCGAACTCCTCGGTCCGGCGGGTGTTGAGCGCCTCGGCGCGCCGGGCGAGCTCCGCAGCCTGCGCGGTGAGCCGGTCGCGCAGCACCTCGTACGTGCCGGTGTCCAGACCGCTGGTCCCGGTGGTCATGGGGTCCCTCTCGGATGGTCGGAGAGAAGTCGAAAGAAACGTGGTCCGGAGCCGCCGTCCCCTGTGCGGCAGCTCCGGACCACGGGCCGGGGGGGCTTCGCGGCGCGGATGGGGTCCTGGCGTGCCTGGAGCCGCAGCGGCGCGGGTCAGGCCCTGACGCTGCCGTTGAGCGCGGTAAGCGAGGTGTCGGCGAGGCCCAGCTCACCGGCCTTGTCCAGGAGCTGCTGGAACTGTCCCGCGTTCGCGCCGCCGTTGTTCATGAGCTTCACCAGCAGGGCGGAGACGGTCAGGTCCCGCACGTCGGCCGTGGACACCGAGCCCAGGACGCGGCTGAGGTCGTCGGTGAAGCTGGAGGTGCCGTCCAGCCAGGGCTTCGCCAGCGCCTGGGCGGTCTTGGAGTTCTGGACGAAGCCGTCGACGCCCTTGCCGAGCGCGATCGAGGACACCAGCCGGTCGAGGACCGACTCTCCTCCGACAATGCTGATGTCGGCGTTCTCCAGCCCGGTGGCCAGCACCGTGGCCTGCGCCTCGGCGACCTGCCGCTGCACGTCCAGCCCGGCCAGCCGTACGTCCTTCTCGGCCGCAAGGCGCAGCCGGAACTCCTCGTGGCCACGGGACGCCTCGTCCAGCGCGGCCATCGCCGCCGCCTTCTCCGTCAGCCCGGCCGCCTCCGCCTTCAGCTTCTCGCCGATGGCCTCCGCCTCCGCGAGCGCCTGCGCGCGGGCACCTTCCGCCTCGGCCCGCATGCGCGCCTCGGTCGCCTCGGCCTCCGCGCGGCCGGCCTTCTCGATGACCTCGGCCTCCTTGCCGCGGACCTGGACGGCGGCCAGCCCCTCTGCGGCGGCCTCCGCCTGCACGCCCTCGGCGAGGCGCAGCTTGGCCCGCGCGTCGAGGTCGGCCGTCTTCAACCGGGCCTCGGCCAGGGTCAGTTCCTCGGCGGCGCGGTGGGTGGCGGCCTGCTCGGCGGCCTCCGCGGCCTTGATGTCCTTGACCAGCTTCTCCTGCGCCTCGGCCTCGGCCGCGATGATCACGGTCTGTCGCTGCCGCTCCGCCTCCTCCACGGCCCGCAGCTTCTTGATGGCCTCCTCCTGCTCGGCGACGGTACGGTCCACCGCGACCCGCTCGCGGATGACCTCGGCGATCTCCCGCTTCTCCGCCTCGACCTCCTTCGACGCCGCGATCTGCGTCAGCTGGGTCTCCCGCTCCCGGGCGATGACTTCGAGCTGCCGGTCCTTCTCGATGCGCTCGTTCTCGACGGCGATGACCCGCTCGCGGTTCTTCGCGGCGACGGCGACCTCGCGGGCCTGGTTCTCCCGCTGGATCCCGAGCTGCTCCTCGGTCTTCAGGAACGCGCCCTGCGCCCGCAGCCGCTCCTCCTCCACCACCCGCGCCGTCTCGGCCTCTTCCCTCGCCCGTACGGTGTCGATCTCCCGCCGCTGCTTGATCTCCGCGTCGGCCTGCCGGCGCTCCAGCTCCAGGATCGCCTCGCGGGCGTCGACGTTCTGCCGGGTGATCTCCTTCTCCTCGGTGCGCTGGGCCTCGTTGGTGCGTACGTGTTCCACGGCTGTCAGCTCGGTGATCTTCCGGATGCCCTGGGCGTCGAGCACGTTGGCCGGGTCGAGCTGGGTCAGCGGCGTCTGCTCCAGGTAGTCGATCGCCGCGTCCTCCAGGTGGTAGCCGTTGAGGTCGACACCGATGACCTCGATGATCCGGTACCGCAGCTCCTCACGCTTGGTGTAGAGGTCGGTGAAGTCCAGCTGCTTGCCGACAGTCTTCAGCGCCTCTGAGAACTTCGCGTGGAACAGTTCCTGCAGCGTGTTGCGGTCGCTGGCCCGTGCCGTGCCGACGGCCTGGGCGACCTTGACGACGTCCTCGACGGTCTTGTTGACCTTGACGAAGAACGAGATCCGGATGTCCGCGCGGATGTTGTCCCGGCAGATCAGCCCTTCCTTGCCGGCTCGCGTGATCTCGATGGTCTTCACCGAGATGTCCATCACCTCGGCCTTGTGCAGCACCGGCAGCACGACCTGTCCGGTGAAGGTCACGTCGACCTTGCGCATCTTGGAGACGATCAGTGCCTTGCCCTGCTCCACTTTGCGGAACAAATGGGCGACGACAAGTACAAGGAGCAGGCAGACGGCGACGAGCACGCCGATGCCCACGATCATGGCGACCATGGCATACGTCCTTCAGGCGTAAGGGAGTTGAGCGCGAGGAAGAGAGGCCGGAGGATCCGGCGGCGGCGCGGCTCAGGCAGCGCGGTCCCGCGGACGGAGCGCGGCGTCGTGCGGCACGCCCTCGTGGGGATGTCCGCCGCGGGTGTGCGGCAGTGTGGCGGCATCGCCCGTGCGAGCCTCGCTCGGCACGGACGACCCGGGTTCGTCCGGGAAGAGGCGGTGCAGCGGCCGTACGATCAGACAGGTCGCGGCCCAGGCGACGAAGAGCGCCCCCACGGATGCGACCAGGCGCAGCATCCCGGCGACCGGTGCCGGGAGCGCGAACACGGCAAGCAGAACCGCCGCTCCGACGCTCAGGGACCAGGCGAGCACCGTCAGCAGCGAGAAGGCGACCGTCACAGGCACGCCGCCCATGCGCCATGCCCACAGATCCACGTCCGTGTCGAAGCTGTCGACGCGGGCGACACCCACGGCGGCAAGGAGCCAGAAGCAGACGACCACGATGAGGGCAGTGGTCAGCAGGATCGTGGGCAGGCCCGTGGCCGCCGCCAAAATTGTCCGCATCTCCCGGTCCCCCTCCGTTCGTCTCCGCCCGCGGCGCGCATGAGTCGCCTCCGACGGTGCACGGTCGTTCCGGATCTCGGTGCCGGACACCTGCCGGTGTCCGGCACCGAATCCATCCGCCGTGCTCCCCACGAGCCATGCTGCACGATCCGATCCCGGCCGCGCATTGCCGGTTCCCGGCAGTGTTCATGAGGGCCTGCATGCCGGTGGCTGCTAAGAAGCCGTCACCGGCGTGTCAAGGATGCGGGGGAGACGACGTGACGGACCGGGAACTTTCGAGCAGTATCTGGACGGTTACGCCGAGATCCTTGCCACGGCGTCGGCCACCGGGCGACACCGCTCCGGAACGAGATAGCCTCCCGCCACACCCTGGGCGGACCGCCCAGGCCAGCCATGGGCTGCGCGCCCTCGTCAGCGTGCACCTGACCGCTGCCCCCGGCCTGGCAGGTAGGCCCGACGCCGCCGGGTCGCGCTCGCCGCCGTGCAGCAGGCCATCGATGCCTTCGCCAAGGGAGACGAACGCGCCCAACTTCTCGCCGTACCCAGGGAAGGGGCTGTCCGCCGCGAGTTCGTCGACGGCCTCCTCTACGGCCGCAGCGGCCTCGGCCACTCCTCGGCACCCTCACCGCGTACTTCGACTCCGACTGCATCTTCGCGGAGGCCGCCCGACGCCTCACCCCCAGCGTGCGCCTTGGCCTACCGTCTGGAACGCTTCCACGACACTCACCGGCGCCAACCCCGCCCACCACTACATGCTCAAGTCCGCGGTCATCGGCGCTCGGCTGGTTGACTGGCCAGCCAACGGGCTATGCCACCCGCCTCCGCCCCGGCAGTCGGGGGCCCGACGGCGCCTACGCCGACAGCCAAGCAGCCAAGACGCTTGTGTCCTCGCAGTTCGACGGTGAGTCGGAGCTCCTGCTGTCCACGTCATGTTGACAGCAGGAGCCGAATCGGCGGGCGATCCTGCAACGGCGACCTGGAATTGGCCCCGCCAACCTGAGCCGACAGCGCCCGCGACGACGACACCCATCGCCACGTTGCCTGGCCTGCCCGCCATTGCCCCGGCCGTACACCGAAGGAACCTGCCGTACATGGCTTCAACAGGCTGGCCGAGAGACATACTTGACCATGCGGGGCCCATCCCGTGACGGCCTGACATGGGAGAGGCAGCAATCCGGTGAGCAGCGACAGCCAGGGCGTGAGAAAGGCCGAGGTGCGGCTCAAGTGGGACCCCAGTCCCTGGAATCAGCCACCTCACCATCTCGACATCATCGCCACGACCTACTCGGCGGATGCTCCCCACGGACGGCCGGTGTACGTCGTCCACTCCGACAGCCGCTCACCGGACGGCACCATCAACATGAGCCGGCACAGCCAGACCGGCCAGGGCTTCGGCTACGTCGAAGTGATGACCCTCGAACTCGATCGCCTCGCTTCCTCCTTCGCACGGGTCGTCGTGGGCGTGGCGATCCACCAGAACAGCGGCCCCAAGACCTTCGGTGATCTATCGAACGCCGGAGTGCTGGTTGTCGAGGGGTACACGGAACTGCTGAAGGATGACTTCGCGCAGGTCTCCGAATCCACCGCGGCAACGGTTGCGGAGTTCACCCGGCACGCCTCCGGAGTGTGGGAGTTCCACGAGACGGTCCGCGGGTTCGACAGCGACCCCGTGGGCTTCACCGCCGAGATGGGCAGCACCCCACAGCCCTGACCGCGGACCAGTGCAGAGATGTACAGCCGACCGCAGTCGTCCTCCGCTCGTCCCGGCGCTACTCGTCCGACTCGGTGGCTGGTCGTAGGCTCTCAGGAGCCCTTCGATGCGCTGGTTGTTGCTGGACTGCCGGCCGTAGAGGCACTTCGCGTACCGGGACAGCAGAGCCTCGACGCTGTTACCTGCCCGATGGGCGACCTCAGCCGGGTCGGCCCCCGCGCACAGCCATGTGGACAGGGCCTCGGATTGTTGTCGCGTCGGCCTGTGTGCTCGGTCAGGGGGTATGTGAGGTCGCACTACCCCGGGAATGGTGCTGTCCTGGAACCAAGCCGCAGGAGTACATGCCGATGCGTCACAGCCGGACTTCCGCGTTCGCATCCGCCCGGTCGCCCGCGCCGACCGGAGCGGGCGGCGGTCTGCTGCCGAAGCGGGACCTCGCGGCCGCCTGGTTCCTGGTCGTCCTGATCGCGGCGCCCGCCTGGGCGCTTACAGTCGGGCAGGCCCGGGAGATGGGGGTCGAGCCCGGCACGATGGGGATGGCGCTGCCGCTGTTCCTGCTGCTGTGGGTCACGATGATGGCGGCGATGATGCTGCCGTCCATGGCGCCGGTGGCCATCACATGGGTGCGCGGGATCGGCCGGCAGTCCTCCGGCTGGACGCGGACCGTACGTACAGTCGAGTTCGCGGGCGGGTATCTGCTGGTCTGGACCACCTTCGGACTACTCGCCTACGCGGCCCTGGCCCTCACCGGCAACCTGGTCGACGACCATCCGACCGCCGGACGCTGGATCGGCGCGGCGGCTTTCTTGCTCGCGGGCCTGTACCAGCTCGGCCCCCTCAAGCACGTCTGCCTACGGCACTGTCGCGACCCCATGAGCCACCTGGTGCGCTACGCCGGTTTCCGGCAGCCGGCCCGCGACCTGCGAGTGGGCGTCCATCACGGCGCCTACTGTGTCGGCTGCTGCGCGGGACTGATGGTCGTCCTCGTTCCGCTCGGTGTGATGAACGTGGCGGCCATGGCCGGACTGGCCGTGGTGATCTTCGTCGAGAAGCTGTGGTCCCGTGGCCCGCTGCTCGCCCGGGTGGTGGGTGTTGCGTTTCTCGTGCTGGCCGCGCTCGCGCCGTTCCAGGACGGGCTGCTGCCCGGACTTCAGGGGTCGATGCCGACAATGGGCGGCATGTGACCTACCTGGCGCCCGAAGACGTGTCGTACACGTCATTGTCACGAGCAGGACAGCGATCGGTGCCACGAATCGTGGTGCCTCGCCGACGCTCATGTGTGTGATCGCTCAGACCCGCCGCTGGCGACCTCTTTTCGGTCTCCTCACTGCCGAACACCTACGTGGCCGAACACGTACGTGGCCGAACACGTACGTGGCGATCTCACCGTACGACGCCTCGCAGCTCAGCTCGAAGGCGCTGGACCGGCCGACGGCCGTACCGACTTCGGATTCGGGCGAATCCGAACATGGGCGCTCTTGATCCTCATCGAGCCGCCGTCGGGTCGGTGAGCGGCCGGCAAGCGAGTACCGTCCCACCCTCGTCAGCAAGGCCAGCACCCATCCGACCGCAGGTGCCGGATGTCGCCCACGACATGACTGGTCCCCCTTCTCCGACGGGGACGCCGGTCGAGTTCGCCGTCGGAGGGTGGGACTGAATGCCCGACAATGCCGATGCCACGATTTTGCCCGCATGATCTGGCGTCGCCGGTGGCCGATCACGCTGCGGACAATGGGGGGCTCACTGAGCAGGCACGCGCGCTCCTCGGGTAACGGGTCCCCTCCGCACTCGGGCCCAGTCGGAATCTAGTCGGGACCGCTCCAGTCGAACGGGAAGTGTTTGCTCGACTTCCCCGTGCGTTCCCAGGAGAAGCCGAATGCGTCGACGCGGTCGGCGGTGGCCCGTCCCCAGGTGGCGACCTGGCCGGGCCCGACCTCGGCGCCTGGGGCGTTGTGGACCTGGACGCGTGCGCCATCCGGCGTCGTCGGACCCGTGAGCGCCTCGGCGGTGGCCGTGACCTTGCCGGGAACCTCGGCCCGCCAGGTGGCGAGATCCTCGTCTATCTCGACGTGGACGGGGGCGACGTCCATGCCGCGCATCTCGGGGTGGAACATCGCCCCGAACTGCGCAGGCCATCCGCCAGCCTCACCGCCGAAGATGGCCCCGAGTGCACCGCGCTGCCGCTCGTCGGCCCGTTCGTCAAGGAAAATCGCGGCGTACGGGTCGGTGTGGGTGCCGGCCCAGGGGTTACCGGTGAAGGAGCCGAGCATCAGGACGTTGAGATCGTCGAGCCGCACGTCGCCGAAGCCGCCTTCCCGGATGTGCCAGACCAGCACCCCTTCGCAGTCGCCGTAGGTCGGGGGCTGTGCAAACGTACAGGGGCACGGTATGGCGCACTTGCACACATCGAACCAATCACCGGCCAGGCGCCAACGTGTACCGGTGCTGACTTGCTCTGTCATCTCGCTTCCCTCCTGCCGGGCCGGAAGGAGCCACTCGGAGTGGCGGAGCCGCTGTGCCGAGCCTTGTCCCAGGACGGCCAGGCGGTCTCTCTTCCAGCTTGCACCTCACAGCCCCGGCAGAAAAGCCTGCTCATGGCTGTTCTGTTGTCCACCGAGGCCTGCGGCGTGGTCATGGGTGCATGGCCGGGGGTCCGCGTCAGGGGTGCCGTGCTGGGGCCGTTGGCCCTGGTGAACCGTTGAAACCTCAGGCGTCACCGGAACCAGTCGCCGACCTCGCCGACCACGACCAGGAACGAGGACGAAGCAGCACACTGCCGGAGCATGGCTGGCCGGTCGAGCACCGTGCCCACGAGCCACAGGACGACGGCGATCATTTTCCACCAAAGGGTGAGCGACAGGGCGACGCGGCGCAGGCGCCGCCGACCGGTCACGGGGTGGCCTCTTCGACTCGGCACAGGGTAAGACCCGTGTACGCGCAGTCTGCTGCGGCGATACCCGCGGTTGCCGTGGCCACCAGAGTGATCACAGGCGGCGCCTCGGTCAGGCGGAGGACGGCGTTGAGGGGGCCGCAGCGTAGAGCGCGAGCAGAGCCAAACCGCACGAGCCCATGGGCGCGAGCCGGTGCCACAGCCGGTGGGGTATCGGGCCGCTGACCATGGCCAGTCCGGCCGGAAGCACGGTGAGGGAGAAGGAGACAAGGCCGGTCCAGTGCCGGATCATGGCGGGGAGGACCCCTGTTGCGTGCGGGTGCGTCTGAGTCGGTAGGTGGCGCCCGGGAAAGCGACGCGGTCGGCGCTGAGCGGCCGGCAAGGGCTGGCAGCGATCTGGACGGGACGTGCGTCGGCGCTACGCCGATGGCGGCCAGGGAGGCCCCGTACTGCTCTCCGATAGCGAGCGATCATGGTCGGCGCCTGGCTCGATGACCGAGGTATGCGGTGAGCACCCCGATGAGCAATGCCCAGGCGGCAAGTGCTGGGCCCGCCTGTTGCCAGCCGGGCAGGACATGGCCGCTGCCGTTTCGCTCCGGCTGCCCCAGTGCGACGGTCGGTGGTAAACGCCCATTGTTCGCGGGCGGTTCCTCGGTGACGGACTTCGCCGAGTGCCGTTCTGAGCACCAGGGCGACGACGATGATCGCGGGTGCCGGTAGTGAGGAGTCCGTGGCCATCGGCAGGACACCCCGTCAAGCCGGTCCACCATCACGGCGTCGAGCGCGCCGTGGGCAGATTCCGTCGCATCCGCTGCCTGGGCCTTGGGACAGTCCCTCAGGAGACGGTAGGCCGTGGCCTCGCAAGCGCGTCTCCGGCGGATCGTCCACAGCCAAGCCCCCTCGCAGACCTGAACAGAGGAGTTCGCAGCCACGCTGCGTGAGCGTCATCCGTGAACGGCGCAACAGCCCGTATCCCATGGCCGGTCGAATCGCCGTGCCGGAAACGGGACGAAGACCTGGTCGAGGCGGGCCGGGGGACCGGCATGGCCCCTTCCGGAGTTGCTGAGGGCAAAAGGATCCCCAGCCCGCGGGAGGACCTGAGCTCCACTGGCGCATTCATTTGTCTTATGCAAAGATTGGCCAGGTGGAGGGGCAGCCCGCCTGGAGTGCCGGGAAGTCTGGTCGGCGTACGGAGACCGCTCTAACCGGAAGACGCGCGATGAAACCGCCCCAGTCCAACCCCGAGGACGAGACAACAGCCGCCAAGCCGATGAGTAGTGGCGTTCCGCCTCACCATGGGGAGGACCTGCTGGAGGTCGGGAGCTCAAGGCTTTCGATCCAGCCCATCGCCGGTGGTCAATCCCCTCCCCTGCTGGAGCTACATCTCGCAGGGGAGCTCGACATCGACACCTCCGCGAGCTTGCGCGAGTACCTGGCTGGACTTGCCGCCCGTTCATCTAGCGGCCTACTGGTACTGAACCTCTCCGGTATCACCTTCTGCGATTCCGCAAGCCTGTACACGCTGCTGGGTATCCGGCAGGCACTGTCCGTGGCAGGCATCGAGGTACAGGTCGCCGAACTCAGTGCCGCTACGCGGGCTGCTGCAGAAAGAGCCGGTCCGCCCGTCCTCCGCAAGGTTCTGGGCACCCCTGGCCCGATTCCGCCCGATCGCCGACGTTTCTCCTGACATCTCCGGCCGCGCCTGGCCAGATCTTGCACGCAGCGCCTCGCGGCATCCATGAATGGAGTCGGGACGGCAGATCAGGTCTCCATAGGCGGCGGCCGAAAGCCCGTGGGCCGCGCTGCACCGGACTCTCCCCTCCCACAACCCGGCGCCGACGACACTCGCGCCTGCAGGCCAATGCGAGGTCGTGGCCGTCGGCGCCCATGAGGCCCCCTCATTGGCGCCGGTGTTCATGTGACGGAAGCACCGGACCCCCGCCCTTCCCCCAGGTCAGGGAGATCTGCACCTCAGCATCCGGGATACCGTTTCGATCACACTGCAAAATTTACCCAGCGCAATGATTCATTCGCCCGTTCCATCCGTACCCCCTGACGACCCATCCGCACGGTGGGTCCGGTGCCACGCGCCGGACCCAGGGTGCGGCCACCCGCTGCCAGGAGCTGCCATGCCCCGCACTTGGAACATCGGAACGATCTTCGTCAGCGGCGGTCTGCTGCTGACCGTCGCCGCGCTCGCCTACCCCGCGATGCTGGGAGTCGAGAAGACGGCCACGGGAACAGAGCGGATCATCGCCAACACCCCCTACGGGCCGCTCACAGAAGCCGACCGTGACTTCGTCATCAAGGTCCGCTCCGCAGGACTCTGGGAGTACCCCCTCGGTGAAATGGCCATGGAGCGCGGTACGACGCCGGAGATGAAGGAGGCCGGCGAACACCTGATCGTCGGCCACGCCGGCCTCGACGAGATGTGCCGGAAGATCGCCCCCGAGCTGAACATCACGCTCAACAACCAGGCGAGCCCGCAACAGCAGCAGTTCGTGGCGACTGTGGACGCGGCCAAGGGCAAGGAGTTCGACTCCACCGCGGTGCAGATCATGCGTGTCACGCACGGCCAGATCTTCCCGGCCATCGCCAAGATCCGCGCCAGTACGCGCAACACCCTCGTGCGTCAGTTGGCGGACCTGGCCAACGACACCGTGCTCGACCACATCACCGTGCTGGAGAAGACCGGCCTGGTCAACCACGACCAGGTCAACTACCAGCAGACCAACCCGCCGAAGCTCCCCAGCGAACAGGTCACCCCTCCGGTTCCCCAGCAGGGAGCCCCCATGGTCGTCCTGACCCCGCGCCCGGATCTGGATGTGCAGACCGCTGCCCCGACAGCAGGCCCGACTCCTGATCCCTCACCGTCGTCCAAGTGACGCGACCACCGACCCGCCACGCCGGCCTCGTCCTCAAGCGAGGGCGGGACGAGGCCGGGTCCGGGCCGCCGCACGAAAGGAGCGCACATACGGGAGGAACGCGGGACCGCTACCGCATCGACGACCCGTGCACCACGGCCAGAGCGGCAATGGCGAACCTCGGCACATGGGACATCAGTCCGCCCTCCGCCCCGCGGTCACCGACGCATCGCAGACCGCCCCGCCTACAAGTCGTCCGCTGTCGCGTGCCGCGGCTGCCCCGATACGGCGCGCAGATCAAGAGCCCTCGCCCCCTTACTCGCCCATCACGGCTTCCCTGACTAGTGCGATACCGGTCAGCGGGCAGGTCGGATCGGCCGACCAAGCGCGCACGACGGCAATGGCCGCGTGCCCGGGGCATGCCCTCAGGCGCCGTACCCCACCGTCGCGTCCACCCAGCCCAGGGGATACAGCTCCGGGTCGTCCGTCATCGGGGCCAGTGGCTCCATGCCCGCCTCGTTGAACGCGGTGAGCGCGTCCACGAGCGCCGTCCGCTGGTCCGGCACGAGCCGTTCGACGATCGTGGCGATCTCTGTACGGCGCCGGGCGGTGACGTCGGCGACCGTTCGCCGCCCCTCGTCGGTCAGCTGGAGCATGGTCTCGCGGCGGTTGTCCGGGTTGATCCGGCGGTCGGCGAGCCCGGCAGCGATCAGCCGGTCGACCATGCGCATGGCTGTGGACGGCGCGACCTGGAGCAGGTCCGCGAGCACGACGAGTTTGGTGGCGCCGCGGGTCGACAGCACCACCAGCATGCGGAACTGCGGCAGCGTCACCCGCTCCTCGACCTCGGCCAGGGATCTGGCCGACACCGCCACCAACAGCCGTGACGCGGTCAGCACCGCACGGGTGACCGCGTCGACATCGTCCATGCCCCTTGAAGGGGTCCTACGTTCCGCCATGCCCCCCTTTCTACGCGCTGAGGCACCCGCGTACTCAATCGGCAGGAGCAGATTTTCCCATTCCATGACCGTGGTAGCGCAGCAGGAGCATGGCGGCGTCGTCGTGCGGCGGACCAGCGGCGTGCCGCACCACGTCCTCACGCAACGCGATCAACGCGCTGTGCAGGTCAGGGTCTTTCAGCAGATGCGCCCGTTCGGCGAGCGGATAGAAGGCTCCCTGATCGTCACGTGCCTCGGTGACGCCGTCGGTGTACAGAAGTAACTGCTCACCGGGTGCGAAGGACACCGGGTACGGTTTCGGGCCGTCGCTCCCGGGAGCGCCCAACCCAAGCGGCAGGGCATAGGAAGGAGGCTGCGGGAAGTCGGCGGTGCCGTCCCGGCGCACCCGCATCGGATCCGGGTGACCGTAGTTGACGAACACCACTTCGTGATCGGAGCCGAACTCGGCAAGGATCGCCGTGACGAACTTCTCCCCCTCCAGTTCCCGGGCGACACTCCGCTCCAGCCGCTCGCCGAGCCCCACCAGGTCGGGTTCGTCGTGCGCTGCCTCCCGGAAGGCACCGAGCACCACGGCGGCCGTCTCGACGGCGGCCAGCCCCTTGCCCTGCACATCACCGACGATCACCCGCACACCGTGCGGCGAGGCGACCACCTCGTACAGATCGCCCCCGATCCGCGCCTCGGCCACGGCGGAGGTGTACGACACCGCCACCCGCAGCGGGCCCGCCGTCAACGGCACCGGTCGCAGCAGGACCCGCTGGGCGACCTCGGCGATCGAGCGGACACCGGCCAACTCCGTTTCCCGGCGCGAGCGCATCACGGCGGCGGCGATACCCACCCCGGTGACCCCGGCCACCGACCCCAGGGCCGCGAAGCCCCGGCTCGCCTCGAACAGGCCGTTGTACAGGCCGAGTCCCACGCACAGCAGCAGCGCCACCACACCGATGACGGCGGTACGCCGCCATCCCCCGACCAGCCCGGAGAAGGCCGGCCCGAGGGAGACCAGCGGGAGCAGTCCCACCCCGGGCCCCGCCACGACGTCCACCCCTGTCACCACGGCCATCACCGCGACAGGCATGCAGGACAGCAGCATGCCGTGGGACGGCGGCTCTTTCATGGTCATGGCGCTCTCCAGCGGTGTCGCGGCACTGGAGAGCCGCCCTGCGCAGACACCCCTCCTCAACACTTAGACTATGCAAGGATTGCTGCGACGGCACGGCTCTCGCTCCGGCCCTTTACCCAATCGATGCCGAGATCCGACATCCCACCGGCTCATGGAGACCCGATGCGGCAACCGGAAGGCGACGCCCCGCACCGCCCCCGACTCCCCTCCGGATGGAGATGCTTCGCCCTGCGGCTGCCGATCCTGTTGTTCCGTGCGGGACTGGGGCCCCTCTTCGGCGGACGGTTCCTGCTGCTTCACCACGTCGGCCGCGTCACCGGAGCCGACCGCCATGTGGTTCTGGAGGTGGTGGCGCGCGATCCGGCAGGTGGCAGTTGGACGGTTGCGTCCGGCTTCGGGCCGACGGCGGACTGGTACCGCAACCTGCGCCGCCGACCGCAGACCGTCGTCCAGGTGGGGAATCGCCACTATGCGGTCGACGCACGATTCCTCGCCCCAGAAGAGGGGGCAGAGATCATGGCCCGGTACGCGGCGCGACATCCACGGACCGCCCGCCGACTGTGCGCCTTCATGGGTCTGACCGTGGACGGCACCGCGGCATCGTTCCGAGAGGCGGGCAGAGCCATCCCGTTCGTACGGATCCATGCGGCCGAACAGCATCTGCGCTGAGCAGCCCGTCCGCCATCGCCTCGGCTTGGCCGGGAGTGACGATCACGGGCTGCTTCAACCGCATTCCTGGATTCACGGCGAAAGGCGGTGCTCACCCGGCCCTCCGTTCCGGCCCTCTGCAGGAAGGTTTCAACGACACACCGTGATCCGGCCCGTGCAGCCTGGCGCCCTGGATCAACTGCGGGGCGCCGCACCGCGGTGACCGTTTTGCCGTCACACCGCGGCGATGCCCTCCATTCCGGATTCGGCGAAGGCGGGCAGTCCTGTCACGGTCGTGACCTTCGTGAGCGAGCCGTTCCTGCCCACGCGGAAGCCGTCGACCGTACCGGAGACGGCGTTCTGCACATACAGGAACTTCTCGTCCTCGGTGACGGCCAGGTCGATGACGCCCTGGGACCGGGCCGACGGGGGCGTCGCCACGCCCACGTCGTTCGTGAGCGCCAGGCGCCCGCGCTTGTCCACGCGATAGCCGCTGACCGTGGAGTTGCCGGTGTTGCCCCCGTAGAAGAAGTCACCGGCGCGCTCCAGCCAGCACAGGGTCTCCTGCCCGTTGGCCAGCGGGCCCTGAACGACCTTCAGGGTGCCGTCGCGGCGCACCTTGTAGGTACTGACCGTCGACTTCTCCGCTTCGGCCACCAGCATCCGGCCGCCCCGGGCGAAGGTGATCGCGAAAGGCACCCCGCCTGCGGACTCGTTGACGACCGGTTCCTGCGCTGGGCGCCCGTCACGCCCCATGGGGAAGACCTCGACGGTGTTCGCGGACTTGGTGGTGACGACGAGCGCCCGGCCGTCCGGGGTGAACGCGACCTGCCCCGGCGAACTGCTGAACAGGGGGACCTCCTCGTTGTCCAGTCCCAGGGAGCGCTGCGAACCGCGCAGGGGCTTCAGCCCGTCGGAGGTGATCCGGAAGCCCTGGACGCTCCCCTCCCCACCCGCGTTCATGACGTACGCCAGCCGGCCGGAGACCGTGATCGACGCCGGGAAGTCGCCCCCGGAGGGCACTGTCTGCCTATCCGTCAGCTTCTGCCCCTGGACCAGGAACGAGGTCACCGTACCGCTTCCGGCGTTGACCGCCAGCAGCCGCCCCGACCGGTCGTCGTAGACGAGCGAGCCCTGCGAGGCGAGGGAGTCGGTCGGTGCGTCGATCTGGTCGCCGCCCCTGCCGCCTGTGGCGTAGCGGCCCGCGGCGGTCAGCGTGCCGTCGTCCCCCCGTTTGAAGACGTGGATGGTGTTGCCATCGAGTTCGTTGCCCTGCACGAACACCGCGTGGTCGGCGCCGACCTGCCCGGAACCCGCGTACCGGCGGCTGGTCTCCCCCGCCGAGGCCACGGTCACCGTCACCGCGGCCGCCGCCATGGCCAGGGCCACGGCTCCGGCGATCGTCAGCCGGGCCTGTACCGGGGACCTGCGCCTGGTGTGCCTGCTCATAACTCGCTCCTCGAACCCCTCCGCCATCCTCGAACAGTGGCGGATTGAGCCAGAGTCACCGATGAGACGCCTGAGCCTGAAGGGGTTCAGCCTCCCTGTCAGGTTCTCGTAATAACCCTGACGTCCGTGTGACGACCACGCGGGCCCGCCAGATCGCCGTCGGGGCCTCGCGGCCGGGCCCACTGCTGGCGCTCTCGCTTTGCACTGTGCAATCATCGAGTGGGGCCCGCCCGGCGGCGGACCGCCGGACGCCCGGGAGTGACGACGGCGGAGTACCGAGGTGAACATCGACGCGTCGGTCGCCGGAGGCCCCGCCAACCGGTCCGCGCTCAACACGGCCCCCAAGGCCGTGGCAGACCACAGGAGACCACGGGGCGTCAGCTCCTGCCAGGAGTCCGGCGCGCAACGGGGTCGCCGGCCAGAAGTGGGGAACGGAAGGTGCGGCGTGACCGCTCGCATGCCGGACGGAGACCAGACACCGGACGGCGATGGCCTCAGACCACTCGCCGCGGATGAGGTCTGGCACAGATTCCTGACCGACAGCGAACACGCGATACGGGAAACCGCGCCCAAGGAGCTCTCCGCCGCGGAACGTGGGACGGCGTCTCGGACGGCCAGCCCGCCCTCCCGTCCCCAGGGGGGAGGACACACACGAAGGCGTCCTACAAGCCCTCTCCGGCAAAGGCCCGCCTCGCTCGACGGGACGGGAGCCGTCGGTGAGCTGTGGCAGCCCACCGAGCCCCGCCCCCACTCGCCCTGGCGGGAGCTGGACGGCCGAGCAAAGTGCCGCCGCATCGTCCGTGCACTGGGAACGGCTGCCGCGATCACTCTCGCCCTCGGTCTCTGCTCCCAGCTGGCAGCCCCCGGCGACCCACACGACGGAGAGGACGACACCGTCTCACAGCAGTCGGAGCAGGCTCCCTCCGCATGGCCCGCAGACACACCCCACATCACGGCTCCGCCATCCGGCTGAGGGCCGTCGACGGCTGTGCGTCGATGCTCGGCAGGACTGCGGCCGTCGGCGCTGCCCGCCCCCCGCCGCCAACACCGCCGGACCCTGGCCCCGCAGGATGGCGGACCCGGATGTCCGACGTACATCGCCGAAGCATCGCCAGTGACCGTCACGGTCACAGCGCAGCTCGCACGCCCACGGCGGTCCGTCCACAGGGCCGGCCCGGCGGGGCGCCCGCGCCAGGCTCATCCACGAAGACGGCCGCCGACGTCCCGCCCGCCGAAAGGAGCACCGTCGCACCGGACGACTCGTCAACCGCCCGTCCGCTCACCGGCTCCCTGATCGCCGTGCCGGTCGTACCGGGGGCGGCACCTGGTGGCTGGTCAGGCGTCGGGCGTTCTCCGACACGGGGTGCTTTCCCGTGCCGACCCCGCGGCAGGAGACACCCGCCCTCGAACGACACGGTGGCGGGCATCTGCACACGCGTGCAGCACTCTCGCCAGATCCAAGAACCGCTCCGGAGACATGAAGTGGAACGACAACAGACGCAACACGCACGGCGCATGGGCAAGGCACTGCTGGTGGTGGTTGTGCTGCTGGCCGGTACCCTCCTCGCCGGCGCGGCACCCGCCTCCGCTCACGCGGTGCTGACCGGCAGCGACCCGCGCGAGGGTACGGTGCTGAAGACCGCGCCGGAACACGTCACGGTCTCCTTCAGCGAGTCCGTCGCGCTCACCGAGGACTCGGTGCGCGTCCTCGACCCCGACAGCCGCCCGGTGACCGCCGGCGACCCCGTGCGTGCGGACGGTAGGGCCGACACCGCGCGCGTGCCCCTCACCGACGGTCTGCAGCAGGGCACGTACACGGTCTCCTGGCGGGTGCTTTCCGAGGACAGCCACGCCGTCTCCGGTGCCTTCACCTTCTCCGTCGGCACGCCTTCGCAGACCCGCGCCGCATCCGCCGCCGAGCCTGCCGTGGCCCCGTCGGTCGACGTGCTGTACGGCATCGGCCGCTACGTCGCCTACGGGGGCCTGGCCCTGCTGATCGGCACCGCCGTATTCGTGCAGGTCTGCCGTCCCGGTGCCGGGGCCACGCAGGCGTTGCGCGGCCCGTTCCTGGCCGGCTGGTGGGCCCTGACACTGGCGACGACCGCGCTGCTGCTGATGCGCGGTCCGTACGCGAGCGGAGACGGACCGGCCGGTGTGCTCGACCCTCGACTTCTGCGCGACACGGTGGACAGCCGACCGGGCATCGCACTGCTGGTCCGTCTCGCTCTACTCCTGCTGGTCGCCATGCTCCTGAGGCACGGCAGGTCCGAACAGCGACACGACCGGCGCACGGTCACGGTGGGCATCGCCCTCACTCTCGCTCTGGCCACGACCTGGGCAGCGGCCGAGCACGCCTCGACGGGCATCCAGGTGCCGGCCGCGATGACGTCCGCCGCACTGCACCTGCTGGCCATGTCCGTTTGGCTCGGCGGGCTGACCGCACTGCTGGTCACGCTGTACCGGGCACCGGCCGACGACCCGCTCCGGCCCACCGTCGTCGGTCGCTTCTCCCGGCTCGCCCTCGGTGCCGTGGGCGTACTGGCGGCCACCGGCATCTACCAGTCCTGGCGCGGCCTCGGTTCCTGGGACGCGTTCACCACCCCCTACGGCAGGGTGCTCGCGCTGAAGACCGGGACCGTGATCCTCATGCTGACGGCGGCGTCGTACTCCCGGAGCTGGACTGAGCGGCTACTGCGCGTGCCCCCGGTACAACCCGTGCTCGTCACCGCGGGCAGCGGCCAAGGCACACCGCCCGACCCGCCGACGAAGGACGGCCCCGGTGCCGTGCCTGAAGCAGCCGGCATCGGCTCTGAGGGCGGCCGGCGCGGGCTGCGCAGGTCCGTGCTCGCGGAGGCCGTCATCGGTGTGGCAGTGCTCGCGCTCACGACCGTGCTGACGGGCAGCCAACCGGGGCGGGCCACCGTCGAGGCGGCGCGAGCCTCCACGGTGTCCGGACAGCCGGACGTGAACCTGACCGTGGTCCCGTTCGACACGGGCGCTCCGGCCGGGAGCGGCAGGGTGCAGATCACCCTGGAACCGGGCCAGGTCGGCCGGAACGTGGTCGAGGCCGTCGTATTCGGTGCCGACGGCGGCCTCATCGCCATCCCCGAACTACGCCTCACCTTCACCCAGACCGACAAACGCGTCGGCCCGCTCGATGCCGAACTCGTCGACCAGAGCGGCTACTGGGGCAGTGACACCCTCGACCTCCCACTCGCCGGAACATGGACGATGCGGGCCACCGTCCGCGTCTCGGACATCGACCAGGTCACCGTCTCCAAGACCGTCGAGATCGCCTCGTGAGGACGGGCCGGGACCATCGTCCTGAGGACGTGCGGCCCGCAGAACCCGGACGGGCCGCCAACTGCGGCCACGACGCCCGCGGCAGCCGATCGCCCGAAGTGACGAAGGAAGAGCCTCGGCCAGAGGCGGAACCGGATTGAGTCGCGTCGGGTGGAGGGCGCGAGGACTCAGCAACCCGGCGCCATGGGCGGCACGAGCCGGTTCCGCGGTCGGTGCAGCTCCCGGCCGCTGAGCAGGGCCGACCCGGCGAGGGGGCGAACCCCGGGCCGCTCGGGGCGGGCCTGCGTCAGCTGTCCCGGCCAGCGTCAGCCACCCGTCACGGGCCTGGAGCCGATGGCCGCGCAGGCCGCCTTCTCCGCGGTGTAGCCCGTCCGCGGGGTAGATCACCGGGTGATGTCCGGTCGGGGCGGAACTCCTACAGCGTGCGGAGTATCCGGGATCGGCCCGTCTCGGCAAGCGTGACACCGGCAAGGCACCACCGATCCGAAGGCCCTGCTTCCAGACGCTCCGTCAATACTGCGCTGCGCAAGCCACCCACGCCGAGCCCGCAGGGATGATCTCGAAATCTGGGCACCGCAGTCGACCGCGGGGCCCGTGCACCGCGACCAGGCTGACGGAACGTCACCGAACCCTGTGCCCATGGAGCCCGGACGGGCCGTTGACCTGTGGCCCCTCACCGGTTGTGGGGGTGTGGTCGGGCGGCGCGACGTGCCCGTCCCGGGCCGCGTCCGGCTCCTGGCGCTCCGACGTGGGGCGGTGGAGTTCCAGGAAGGAGCGCCTGTCGACGCTCCATCGGCCGGTGAGGATCCAGCCGGTGGAGTCGGCCGCGCGCAGCAGGGCGGTCGTGCCGACGCGGGCCCAGGGGAAGGGGCGGCCGTGGCGGCCGTGGGCGTCCTCCACGCGGACGGTGAGACGCTGGTCCACGTCTTCGTCCGCCGCCTCGGCCAGGAGGCGGCCACCGGGGCGGAGGAGGTCGCGCAGGCGGGTGAGGAGGGCTGCCGGGTCGCCCCCGATGCCGACGTTGCCGTCCATCAGCAGGACCGTGCCCCAGCGGCCCTCTCTCGGCAGGCGGTCGAAGACGGAGCGCCGTAGGGCGGCTCCGCCGTGGCGCCGGGTCCGGGCGACGGCGGCCGGGCTGACGTCCACACCGAGGGCTGTGACGCCACGTGCGGCCAGGGCGGCCACCAGCCGCCCCGGACCGCAGCCGACGTCCAGGACGGGGCCGGTGCAACGGCCCAGCACTTCGGTGTCGGCGGCGTCGGGGGCGGCGCACCAGCGCTCCACCTCCAGTGGAAGCAGCTCGGCCTCCCCCGGAGTGAGGGGCCCCAGGCTGCGCAGGTACAGCGGGCCCCGGCCGGCGCGCAGGGCCTGGGCGTAAGGGTCGTCCGTCCAGGGCTTGCCCGGCGCCACGGACGTCACGAAGCGGTCGGCGCACGGCGCGGGCACGATGCGCCGCTCGGGCGGCTGAACGTCGGTCTGCGGCCGGGGCGCCGTGTCGCTTCGTTCCGCCGGCTCGACGACGGATTCCGTACCGACAGCCGCGCCGCTCACCGGGTCACCTCCGCGAGCGAGTGCAGGACGGTGGCGAAGTGCGAGCCGGGTGGACACAGGCCGGCGACCGAGGCGGCATCGGACGCGGTGTCGACGTCCCGCAGCAGTGGGAGGTCGCGGACCGTCAGCCCCGCCTCGACGAGTCTGCGCCGCTGGATCGCGCCGGTGCGGTCGGTGGACATGGGTACACCCCGGACGAGCGACCCGGCGCGGGAGGGGTCGGCGAGGCCGAGAGCCCAGAAGCCGCCGTCGGCGGCCGGGCCGAACCAGGCGTCGTGGCCGTCCGTGCCGACATCGGCCAGCAGGCCGGCAGTGAGCTGCGGGGTGTCCATGCCGACCAGCAGTGCCGGCCCGTCGTCGCAGAGGGCGAAGGCGCCCGCGATCCGCTCGTCCAGCCCTCCTGACACCTGCGGGACGATGTCGAAACCCGGCGGCAGCCAAGGGCCCGGCGTTCCGTCGAGGACGAGCACCCGGCGCCGGGCCGGGACCCGGAGCAGGGTGCGGAGGGTGTCGGTGAGGGCGGCCTCGGCCAGGCCCGCCGCCTCGTACGGCGTGTAGGGCGGCGTGAGCCGGGTCTTGACGCGGCCGGGGACCGGTTCCTTGGCGATGATCAGCAGTGTGGCCGCTGCCGTGACGGTGTTCACCGCGCCCCTCCTGCGATCGGCGCGTTCGGGCCGGTGGAGGTGTGACCGATACCGGCCGACTGCTCGGCGAGAACGGCACGCATGTCACGGACCGCCTGCCAGGTGCCCCGCCAGGTACCGGTGACCTTCGAACGGCCCGTACGCGGGTGGTACGGCACGTCCGTCTCCTGAATGCGCCAGCCGGCGTCGGCGGCCCGGACCACCATCTGCAGCGGGTAGCCGGAGCGGCGATCGCTCAGGCCCAGGCCCAGCAGCGCTTCGCGGCGAGCCGCCCGCATCGGGCCCACGTCGCGCAGGCGCAGGCCGGTACGACGGCGGATCAGCCGTGCCAGTTCGAGATTGGCGAGCCGGGCGTGCAGGGGCCAGGCCCCGAGAGCGGTGGGCCGGCGTCGCCCCAGCGCAAGGTCGATGGAGCCGTCGAGGACGGGTCCGGCGACAGCCGGCAGCAGGCGGGGGTCGAGTGAGGCGTCGCAGTCGCAGAAGCAGACCACGTCGGCCGTGGCGGCGGTCAGCCCCGCGTGGCAGGCGGCGCCGAAGCCGCGGCGTGGCTCGTGGACCACCTGCGCCCCTAGGTCGCGGGCGATGTCGGGGGATCCGTCGGTGGAGCCGTTGTCGACGACGATCGCGCGCCAGCCGGGCGGGATGCGGTGCAGCACCCAGGGCAGGGCTTCGGCCTCGTCGAGGCAGGGCAGCACGACGTCCACGGAGGGAGAGGTTGTCTCGATCACCCCACTGAGCCTACGAACGCGGAGCGGACATAAGGGATGTGACATCCTTACGGATCGCTGACGTCCGCCGTCGCACCGCTGGGCGACGGGACGCCGGTGCGAGACTCACTCGTGTGAAACGCGTACTTGTCGTGGACGACGATCCCACCGTCTCCGAGGTCGTCGCGGGGTACCTGCATCGGGCGGGCTTCTCAGTCGACGTCGCCGCCGACGGCCCCGCCGCCGTGGAGACGGCAGCCTCCCGACCACCCGACCTGGTGGTACTGGACCTGATGCTGCCCGGAATGGACGGGCTGGAGGTGTGCCGCCGCATCCGAGCGAACGGTCCCTTGCCAGTGATCATGCTGACCGCGCGGGGAGACGAGGAGGATCGCATTCTCGGCCTGGAGGTCGGAGCGGACGACTACGTCACCAAGCCCTTCAGCCCGCGCGAGCTGGTGCTGCGTGTGGAGTCCGTGCTCCGCCGCGCCGGAACCCTGGCCGCCACGCGAACCGAGCCCGCGGAGCCCTGGCTGCGCAGCGGCCCGCTCGCCCTGGATCCCACCGCACGACGCGCCACCCGCAGCGGCGCCGAACTGGCCCTTACGACAAGGGAGTTCGATCTACTGGAGTTCTTTCTCCGCAACCCCGGCCGGGCAACGAGCCGCGAGGAACTCATGCGCCAGGTCTGGGGCTGGGACTTCGGCGACCTGTCGACGGTGACGGTCCACGTCCGGCGCCTGCGGGAGAAGGTCGAGGACGACCCCGCCAAACCTCATCTGATCAGCACCGTCTGGGGCGTCGGATACCGCTTCGACCCTCCCCCGTCGGACGTCACCCACGGGAGAGGAGCCGGCGATGGTCGGTGACACGCTGCTCATCGCCCTCTACGCCGCCGTCGGCGCGGCAGCCGCAGGGCTGACCGGTGCGGCGGCCCTGCGGCTGCTCCGCGACCGATCGGTCGCACTGTCCCTGTCCGTCGTCGCGGCCGTCACGGTCGCCGCGATGCTCGCCGGCACGATGCTGGTGTCCTGGGCGATGCTCCTCTCGGAGCACGACCTGTGGGTGGTCACGATGGTGTGCCTCATGGCCGCCGTCGCCTCCTTCGCCGTCGCCCTGCTGCTGGGCCGCCGTGTCGTCCGGGGAAGCCGGGCCCTCGCCGAGGCCACCCGCGCCCTCGGCGACGACGGCAACTTCGTCCCGCCCACCACCGCGCTCACCGCCGAACTCGCCCAGCTGAGCCGTCAGCTGGCCACGACGAGCGCCAGACTGGCCGCCTCCCGGGAGCGGGAGCAGGCGCTGGAAGCGTCCCGCCGCGAGCTGGTGGCCTGGATCTCCCACGACCTGCGCACGCCGCTGGCCGGACTCCAGGCGATGACCGAGGCCCTGGAGGACGGCCTGGTCGACAACCCGCACGTCTACCACAGCCGCATCCGCACCGAGGTCGGGCGGATGAGCGAGATGGTCAGCGACCTCTTCGAACTGTCACGCATCCAGGCCGGCGTCCTCGCCCTGACCCCGACCCGCATGTCGGTCTACGACCTGATCGGCGACGCCATCGCCGGTGCCGACGCCCTGGCCAGGGAGCACGGGGTACGTCTGGTGGGCGCCGGGGTGGAGCAGGTGCCCGTCGAGGTCGACGGTCGGGAGATGTCCCGTGTCCTGGTCAACCTGCTCGTCAACGCCATCCGCCGCACTCCGGCCGACGGCACCGTAGCGATCTCCGCACGCCGGGAGGCCGACCGTGTCGTGCTGGCGGTGACCGACGGCTGCGGCGGCATTGCCCCCGAGGACCTGCCCCGCGTCTTCGACACCGGATGGCGCGGCACCCACGCCCGGACCCCGCCCGCCGGAGCCGGACTGGGCCTGGCCATCGTGCGCGGCATCGTCGAGGCCCACCAAGGACACGCGGCTGTGTCCAATGTGCCGGGCGGCTGCCGGTTCGAGGTCCATCTGCCCGCAGCGGTCTGAGGTCGGGGCGGGAACGATCCGTGATCGTCCCGAAGGAGCGGACCGGCCGGAGGAATCCCAGCCGGTCCCTTGGTCACTCCCCTTGGGCCAGGGCTTCGGCGTAGTTGCTTGATGTCCGGTTCGTGATCACGCGAGTCCCAGGACAGCGAGCGGGCGTCGTGCGTCGCGAGCGTTGTGGCGCAGAGCGGCTGCGATGTTCGTGACGCCGGTCAGCTGCAGGGCTCCGATTGCGAGGTTGCGCCAGGTGGCCATTGCGCGGGGTGCGTTTCCGGTCCGCAGTTGTGAGGCATCCTCGGCGAAGGTGGTGTCCCGGACGTGGTGCAGGGCCTCCACCTTCCAGTGGCCACGCACGAGGGAGGCCAGTTTTGCGGGGGTGGCCTGCTCGGAGGTGAGGCTGGTGACGGCGTAGACGGTCTTCACGGTGGTCTTGCCGGTCTTGCGGTCGGTGCGGCGGCGCTTGATCTGGATGGCCTGGCGGGCGCCGGGAAAGAGCAGGTTGTTCACGGTGCACGCCTTGATCCGGCGGATTTCCAAGCGGCCATGGCCGGTACTGCGGGAGCGTCCTTGAAGAGGGATCTGCTTCCAGGGAAGGGACTTCAGCTGCTTGCGCAGTTTCTTCTGGTTGCCCTTGACGAGCACGATGTAGTGAGAGCCGCGGCTCAGCAGGTAGTCGGCGTGCTCGCGCTGGGTGTGCATCGCGTCGCTGGTGACGACGGTTCCGGCCAGGTCGGCGACGGTGTCCAGCAGCGGCTTAAAGCAGGTGATCTCGTTCGTCTTCTCGCCGACGTCCAGCTGGGCCAAGACCAGGCCGGTGGTGTGGTCTAGGGCGGCGAGCAGGTGGATCCTCCGGCCTTCGGCCTTGGCCGCCCCACGCAGGCTCTTGCCGTCCACTGCCAGCGCGCGCAGACCGCTCGCGGTGCGGGTACGGCGGTCGGCGAGCCAGCGGCCCACGGCTCGATCCAGGGCGTCGCCGTCGATCCTGGCCAGCAGTCGGCGGACCGTCGATTCCGCGGGCAGCAGCCGCTCGGGAATCAGTGGATCGGGATGTGCGCCGACAGCTTGCAGCACCTGCGGCGGGGCGTCGGCGATCCACTCGCCGACCGCCAACAGTGACCTCGCCCCGGCCAGTACTGCGCACGCGGTGAGCGCGAGCACGGCGGTCAGGGCGTGTCGCACCCCGCGCGGATCACGCGGGTCGGGCACCTCGGCCAGCCGTTCCAACAGGCCCGGCACGTCTGCGGGTTCGACCCGTGGATGGCCGCGGAGTTGGTCAAGAGCGGGTTGGATTGGCAATGATGCGTTGGCAGGCACGGGCTTCCACTTGAAATCACGAGGCGTCTAGCCTCGATCTTGCGTGACGGTCCGCCGACGGGGTCGGTGGACCGTTTTCGTGCTGTGGGCTGAGGCTGGGCAGGTTGAGGGCCCGAGTGTCGTCTCGGATGGACGCCGGGTTCCACTGTTCCGGCTGGAGGGTTCTCTCGTAGGGGCGGGTGAATCCGTTGTTCATCCCGGGTTCGGCAGGCGTGCGAGCCGTTCGAGGGCGGCGGTGATGTGACTGGTCCAGGGCCAGTGCCTTGCCAGGCGGAGGATCCGCCGACGACCGGTGGTCACGAACTGCCCCGCCGTGGTGAACAGGCGGAGCCGCAGGCGGCGGGGTTCCCAGAGACGGGCCTTGCCGGTCAGGGCGAGCATCGGCATCCAGGCCAGCAGGTCGAGAGCGATCTGCACGATCTCCAACCAGATCCGGTTCTGGGCCGTGCGGTGCAGAGGAAGATTCCGCAGGCCGGTGGCCCGGGCGGCCCGGATGCGGTCCTCGGCCCGGGCCCGCAGCCGGTGACGGAGCTCGAGCTCGGCGATCGGTCGGCCGGAGGTGTTGGTGGCGAAACACGTCAGACGCAAGCCGTCCGCGTCCGTGAGCCTCAACTGTGCCCCGGGGTGCGGCCGTTCCTTCCTGACGATCAGCCGCATCCCCCTGGGCCAGCCGTCCAGAACGTCGCCGGTGAGTTCTGCGACCCAGGCGCCGTCCCGGATCTCGCCGCCGGTCTCGACGGCCGCCGTCCAGGCCGAGGCCGGAACCTTCAGCACGTGCTGGTGGATCGCGTCGGTGATCACCATGCCGGCCGAGTAGGACAGCCACCGTCCCCGCTGAGCGAGCCAGCCCACGAAGTCGTGGGTGCCGCCCGCGGAGTCGGTGCGGATCAGGGTCCGGCGCCCACGCCGGTACTTCTTCGGCAGCTGGGCCAGCGCCAGTTGGGCGGCGGTGACGTGGTCGGACGCGGTGTTCGAGCCCGCGTTTCCTGGTCTGAGCAGGGCCGCGACCGGTTCCCCCGTGCCGCCCGGTCCGTGGTCGACGAAGCCCATCAGCGGGTGATGGCCGTAGGTCCGCTTCCAGGTGGGTGCGGCGTCCTCCTTGTCCGAGTGCGCGATCACCAGCACCCCGTCGAGGTCCACGGTCACCGTCCCGCCCGCATCAGGCGCTGCCCGTCCGGCCAACCGCCAGGCACGTTGACGGACTTCAGCCCGCTCGGAACGGACGGCTTGTAGGGCCTTCTCCCCGGAAGCTGCGAGGGTGTCGATGAGGCGGGAGACCGTCGGGTCGGAGGCGACCGGCCCGAACACGGCCGGCTCGGCCCGCAGCATGCCGATATCGGCCAGGCAGTCCCCGCCCATCGCGACCGCCAGCGCGAGGTCCAGGAGGATCTTCCCGGGATCGTGGACGGCCCGCGGCTTGCGCCAGGGCGCCAGGGCTGCCGATATCGCCTGGTCAAGACCCGTCTTGCGGACCGCCTCCAGCAGCAGGACCGCACCGGCCTGCGAGACCACCTGCCGACCGTCTCCCTGGACACGGACACGCGGGTACGACGAGATAGGCTCTCTCACCTGGAAAGTGCTCTTTTCCTTGCAGCCAACAGGACCCTCAGCAAGTCCTATCGTTGCAGGTCAAGGGCACTTTCTGTGTTTCTGATCAACTCTTGGACAGCCCACCTCGTGAAAGCGCGAGGCTAGGAACCCATGATCTTGGGAGCCCGTGCCTGTCTCGTTCTCGGGCGACCGCTGAGCTGGCAGGTCATTGCGATAGCAGCCCGGGGCGTCCCGGTCACGCTGCCGCGTACCACGGCCTGGCCACAGCTTCGGCAAAAGAGAAGGCGCCATCCCAGTTCGAAGAGGTCAACGCCCGGTGGCTGATTCAGCGTCAATGCGTCACTTGAATGCCGGGACGCCTGTCCCCGTTGCCGGGTAACGTGATCACATGCAGCTGTTTTTGACGCCTCCGCCGCCCGCCGCTTAAGACGGTGTCCTATGTGGTGAGGCGGACGAGTCGCTTGTAGCAGCACAGGGCGGCGGCGAGACCGAGAAAGGCCAGGTAGTTGCGGGGATTTCGTTCATAGCGGGGGCTGAGCCGACGGTAGCCGGACAGCCAGGAGATGGTCCGCTCGATGACCCACCGGCGGCGGCCCAAACGTTCGCTGGACTCGATGCCTTTGCGGGCGATGCGCACACCGATGCGCTTGCCACGTAACCATTTCCGCAGGTGAGGCACGTCGTACGCCTTGTCCGCATGGAGCCGTTGGGGCTTGAAGTGGCGGCCGCGGTGGGGGTCGTGTCTCGTTTGGTGACCGGCCACCATCGGCTTCAGCCCTTCGCTGTCGTGGACGTTCGCGGCGGAGACGCCGACGACCAGGGGCAGCCCGTTCGCGTCCGACAGGACGTGCATCTTGGAACCCGGCTTGCCCCGGTCCACGGGGCTCGGGCCGGTATGACCGCCCCCTTTTTCGCCCTGACGTGGGCGGAGTCGAGGACGACGCGTGAGACATCGATCAGGCCCGCGTCGTCGAGCCGGTGCAGGACGGCCTCGTGCAGACGGCCCCACACGCCGGCTCTGGACCAGATCAGGAACCGGCGATGGGCGGTGGACTTCGAGATCCCAAAGCAGGGTGGCAGGTAACGCCAGGAGCAGCCGCTGACCAGCACGTAGATGATCGCCGCGAACAGCGTCTCATCAGGCGTGTCCTGCGTTCCGCCGCCCTGCGGCCGCACCTTCGACGGTGGGATCAGCGGCTTCGCGATCTCCCACAGCCCGTCCGGAACAATCCAACTCCACGTACCCCGCCCCATACATGGCTCAACGAGCCCTCACCACATAGGACACCGTCTAAGGCGGGCAGTCGTCCACAGCCATCCCGAGGTGCCGGGATGGCTGTGTGGGTTGCCCACGGAAGAGATCGTGCTGGCAATCACTCGAGGAGATCTCAGTTGCAGTCCTCTTCTGCCCTGCCTGTTCGGCAGGGTGTTCTCTACGTCGCGATCGCGGCCACAGCGTGGGGTACTGGCGGTGCTGTGGCCGCCGAACTGTACGACGTTGCCGGGATCGGCCCCATCTCCGTTTCCTTCTGGCGATTCCTGACCGGACTCGGGCTGCTCCTGACGGCTCATCTGGTGAGGCGGACCCGGCGGCTGGAGACGGCGCTCTCGCTGCGCGCAACGTACGCGGCGAATCCACGGCGAGCCCTGCTCATAGGATTCGGGCTGGCCGTGTATCAAACGGCCTACTTCGCCTCCGTGCAACAGGCCGGACTGACCGTGGCCACGGTGGTGACCCTGGGCTCGGGTCCCGTACTGGTCGCCGTCGGAGCCCGGCTCACCCTGGGCGAGCGTACCGGTGTCGCCGGAATTGCCGCCGTGGTGAGCGGCGTCATCGGCCTGGTGCTGCTGATGGGCGGCGCGGACGGGAGTACCGGCCCGGCTCCCCTCCTGGGCATCGGGTATGCGCTGCTCTCGGCAGCCGGCTACGCGGGCGTGACTCTGCTGGGCCGCTTCTCCGGCCGGAAGAACGCGGGTGGCGGGTTCGAGGCGACGGTGACCGGCTTCGCGGTGGGCACGGTCTGCCTTCTGCCGATGGCGCTGCTGGAGGGCATGCTGCCCGACATGGAGCGTGCGGCTTGGACCCTGGGCCTGATCCTCTACTTGGGGGCGGTGCCGACGGCGCTGGCGTACACGTTGTTCTTCGTCGGCCTCGGAGCCGTACGGGCGACCACGGCCTCCGTGGTCGCCCTGGTCGAGCCGCTCACCGCGGCGGTCATCGGCGTCCTGGTCTTCGACGAGCGGCTCAACGCGGTCGTCCTCACCGGCACGGCCCTGTTGCTGTTCGCCGTGCTCTTCCTCACGGCGGGCGAAGGGGCCGGCCGAGCGGCGACCCGACGGACCCCCGACCTCAGTGCTGGCCATGGCAGGAACACGTCGCATCCGGCCACGCAGACCAAGGACTGACGCCGACGCAGCATGCGTAGGCGGGCAGTGGGCCGCCGGGCCCACTGCCCGCCGTGACTGACAAAGGCGGACGATGCACATCACGCCATCTGAGCTGACAGACCACCACGAACCGGATGTCTCCCAACTACGCCGAAGCCTTGCCCCTTGGGCGACTCGGCGCCCGGCCGGGCTCATCCGGCTCGTAGGGGTGCCGCCGCGAACTCCGCCATTCCTTCCGCGAAGGTGACTTGCGGCTTCCACCCCAGTTCCTCGCGGAGACGCCGTGAGGAGGCCGTGATGTGGCGGACGTCGCCGAGCCGGAACTCCCCGGTGACGACCGGTACCCGATCGCCGTACGCCGCGGCCAGCGCGGTGGCCATCTCCCCCACGGTGTGCGGCTCCCCACTGCCGACGTTGTACGCCCGCACCCCGCCCTCCGAGAGGCCCCGCACGCCGTCGAGCGCGGCGAGGTTGGCCCCGGCCACGTCCCGGACGTGCACGAAGTCCCGCCGCTGCCCGCCGTCCTCGAACACGCGCGGGACCTCCCCGCGCGCCAGCGCGGACCGGAACAGGGACGCGACCCCGGCGTACGGCGTGTCGCGCGGCATGCCCGGGCCGTAGACGTTGTGGTAGCGCAGGGCGGACACCCTGCCGCCCGTCGCCCTCGCCCACGCGGCGGCCAGGTATTCCTGGGCGAGCTTCGTGGCGGCGTACACATTGCGCGGGTCCGCAGGCGCGTCCTCGTCCACCAGCCCGCCGGTGAGCGGCTCACCGCAGTGCGGACACGGTGGTTCGAAGCGCCCCGCCTCCAGGTCCGCCACCAGGCGCGGCCCCGGCCGGACCACGCCGTGCCGGGAGCATGTGTAGCGTCCCTCGCCGTACACCACCATCGAACCCGCCAGCACCAGGTGCCTCACTCCGGCCTCCGCCATGCCCGCCAGCAGCACCGCGGTACCGAGATCGTTGCAGCCGACGTAGTCGGGCGCGTCGGCGAAGTCCTTGCCGAGGCCCACCATCGCGGCCTGATGGCAGACGGCGTCCACGCCCCGCAAGGCGTCGGTGACGGCCGCCCTGTCACGGACGTCCGCGTGCCGCCAGTCCACCCCGGGAGGGATCTGCGGCGCGGTGCGGTGGGCGGCGGGCAGCAGTGCGTCGAGGACGCGCACCGCGTGCCCGGCGCCGACGAGGGCGGTGACGACGTGCGAGCCGATGAAGCCCGCACCTCCGGTGACCAGGATCAACATGCTCCGACCGTAGGGCCGTCCATGCGCCCGCGGGCCGATCGGCTCGGGAACGTCAGCGGTTCGTAAGCCTTTCAGCGGTTCGCAGGCACTTCGGTCCGTGCCGTGTCCTTCGCCGGCCGGTATGTCGCCACCGTCAACAGGGCGAAGGCGACGGCGAAGCCGAGCATGGTGAACACGCCTCGCGGCCAGAAGATGTGGCTGTCGACGAAGAACCAGCAGGCGGCGAGGAGCACCACGGCCCCCGGCAGGACCCGCGCCCCGTGCCGGCGCCACAGCACCGCGCACGTGGCGAGGCAGGCCACCGCCAGCGCGTACACCCCCGTCCGGCCCAGCTCGCCGCCGACCGCGAACAGCCGCCCGGCCGCACCGCGGATGCCGTTATCCACCACGGTGCCGGCGGAGATCCCCGCCACCGCGTCGAGCCCGGAGTAGTACGCCGCATAGACCAGGCACCCGGACCAGGCGAGCACCGTCAGGGCACCCTCGGCATCCCGGCCGGGCCTGCCCCACAACGGGACGATCAGGCCGAGCGCCAGAAGGGGGAACACCGGCAGCAGGGCGATGTGCAGCCCCGCCCAGTGACCTGCCGTCGCCGCCGTCAGATGCCGCGGATGCAGCAGACCCGCGACGGCCAGTATGAGTGGTGCGGCCGTCACCAGAGCCGTCGTACGAAGAACACGGAGGGATCGCATCCGGTCACCGTAGGAGGCCCTCGGCTCAGCGGCACCGGCCGGCGGGAAGGCGTAAGACACCCGTAAGACGGCGCGGCGCGGTCGCCGCCTTCCTCATGTCGGCGGCCGCCGACGGCGGGCGAGTCCCCGCGAAGCCAGGATGAGCGCCGTCACAGCGGCCACGACGACCAGTGCGATCAGCCAGTTGCGCGGGTAGTCCAACGGCAGTACGGAGGAGTTGGCCGTTCGTCCCGGGCGGAGCAGCGCGGGCAACGCCACCACCGTCAAGGCGCCCGCGACGACCAGCGCCCCGCGCACGGGACCACGCGCACGACCGTGCACCGCCACCAGTCCGGCCAGCAGCACCAGCGGCGCGATCACCACGTCGTGGAGGACAACCGCCCCTCCCAGCCAGACCAGAACGCCGGTCAGGTCACGGACTTCCAGCAACAGCGACACGCCGAAGCCCATGAGTGCCGCACCGGCCACGCCCGCGAGGACCCGTGTCACCCTCATGACAGCACCTCCAGCCGACCGACCCACTTGGTCTGCAGCACACCGGGCCGGTTCGGGGCGATGAGCCGCACCGGGTAGCCGTGGTCGGGGTCGAGTTCCCCTCCGTTCAGGCGCAGGGCGAGCAGAGTCAGCGGATCCCGGGCGTGCTCATGCCCCATCTCCGACACTCGGTAGCCACCACGCAGCTGCAAGGACACCACCCGCACCCGTGCATCCGGCCGCGCGCCCGCCCGCTCCAACAGATCCACGACCCGCACACCCGACCAGTGCGCCGACTTGCTCCAGCCCTCCACGCACGCGATCGGCAGCTCCACCTCGTGCTGCGGCAGTGCGCGCAGCTCGTCCAACGTCAGGGTGTACCGCCGCGGGCCGTCCACGACCAGGCGGTACTTCTCGTCGACGATCCGGCCCACCCCGGCCGCAGCGGCTGTCCGGTTGACGGGCAGGCCCTGCGGACCCCGATCGGGGTGACGGGGCGCGAACAGGATCAAGCCCTTCAGCGGGGTGAAGGACTGGCCCACCGTGGTGAGGGTGACAGCCCCGACAGCTGCCCCCACCGCGGCCAGCAGCGACCGCCGGTCGGCCGCGTCCTGCGTCGGCAGTGTGAGAGTCCCGGGCGACCGCCGACTCCAGTGCGCCCGGATCTCCGGCGCCCTGACCGCGATGTGCAGCAGCAGCGCCCCCGTCACCAGCCACGCCACCGCGTAGTGCACCGGTACGAACGAGAACGGCCACGGGTACCACTGAGCCGTGTTCAACAGCCCGGTCGCCAGCTCGAAGACGGCGCCGGCCACCAGCAGCGCGATCGACAGACGCTCCAGCGCGTGCCGGAACGACCGCAGCGGCGGCCACGCGAACAACCGAGGGTAGACCGTCCACAGCTTGGCCAGCAGCAGGGGGATCGCCGCGATGCCGGAGGCGACGTGCAGGCCCTGGGTGAACCGGTAACCCCACGCCGGGCGACTGGGGATGCTGGGGGCCAGCCAGCCCGGCGGGTGTTGCATGAAGTGGCTGACCAGACCCGTGACGAAGCAGACGACGAACGCCGGCCCCAGCAGCCGGCCGATGGAGGTCGCCGTGCGGGCGTCATGCAGGCCGCCCTTGAACACCGGCGAAGAGACACGCAGTTTCATGTCTCCATCCCACCCGGCGCCAGGCCGCCGGGGAACGTGCGCGCTCCTTACGAAGTCGGAACGTCCCCGGCGCCGTGGGAGAGGTCAAGCGAGCAGCGGCTGACCAGGTGTGCCGCGGGCACGGACAGCGCCGGCTCCGGAGCGGTGCCGGTGCCTGCGGAAGCGGCACGGTGGTCAACACGCCCTGCGCCGCGCATCCCTTCCTCCTGCGGTCGGCGGCCACGCCGGTCTCGTAAGGTACGCACGGGTCCGGTCGACGCAGCCGACGCCGGAGTCGAGTGGCATGGAGCACCGGGAACGAGCGCGGGTCCTGACCGCGGCATGCGTCAGCCGCGGACAGGCCCGTGCGGTGGCTAACCCCCTCGGGGTCACTGTCACTTCTGGCCGGTGTTGATGCACTCGACCATCCGGTTCATCAACTTCTCGTCGAAGACGTTGACGAAGTCGCCGTGATCGGTGACCGGCTTGTGCAACTGCTCCGGGAACCCGTCCACGGAGAAGAAGGGGCGCGACCGGCCGCCGTCGTTCAGGCTCGGCGCGTCCACGTCGTACACCAGGCGCTGGACCAGCTGCGGAATGGCCCGGAAGCCGTTCGGACAGGCACCGGTACGCGGGTCGGCGAACGCGACGTGGTCGCGGTGGTTGGCACTGTCGACGTTCTGGCCGTCCCAGCAGCTCTGGAACTTGGACGTACGGACCACGCTGCTGCCCTGGGGGCAGATCGGGTACTTGTCCGTCAGCTGCCGGTCCTCGAAGCCGGTGCAGCTCCACGCCGCGTTGGCGTTGGCGGTTCCGTTGGTGAACGCCTTCGCGTCTCCGGTGATGATGCGCAGGAACTTCGGCATCGCCACGACCTTTCCGCTCGGGTTCCCCACGTAGTCGAGGGTCACCTGCGACGCGGTGAGGATCCTGCCCACGTTGCCCTCGGCTCCACCGCCCTGCTGGCCGGCGTCGAACTCCTGAGTGCCGTCCTGCAGGCGGAGGACCGGCCAGTAGTACGAGGACTTGTCCCCCTGGTTCCGGCAGGTGGTGTCGCCCGCCGCGAAGTCCTCGTTGTCGGCGAAGGCGTCGTTCGCCTGGTTGCCGACGTAGTCGTGCGTGTGGTGCGCCCCGTTGTCCACGCCGGGAGCGACGATGATGTTGTCGGTGTTGTACAGCTTGTTCCCGTTCACACCGCAGTCGGTGGTGAATTTGCCGAGTGAGGCGTTCTGTTGCCGCTGAGGGCTGGGGACGTTGGGCTGGACGGTGGTGATGTCCACGAAGTCCGCGGCGACCGGACCGTTACCGGCCTGTCCGCCGTTACCGGCGGGCTTCCCCTGCCCGTTCCCCTGGTTCTGTTCCTGGCCCTTCTGCCCATCGCCGCCTTGGCCGTTGCCCCCCTGGTTGCCGGAGGCGCGGAGCGTGCAGGCGGCGAGGGACTGGAGCCCCTGCGGCCGGTCGGCCACACGGCCGATGGCGATCTCTATGCGGTCGATGGCCGCGGTGCGCTTGCTCTTCAGCGGCCCCATGACCGCGTTGTCGGCGAAGGCGCTGTCCTGCTGTATGGCACGGACCGAGCTCTGCAACCGCTGGTATGCCTCCGCGACCTGCTGGTCCAGCAGCGCGAGTTCCTTGTCGACCTCGGCCCGGGCCTGGTCGGGCACCTGCCGCAGTCGGGAGCCGACGTCGGGGCAGTCGATGGTGGCGGCCCCCGCCGCCATGGCCTGATCGATCCGGTCCTGAGGGGAACTCCTGGTCGTATTGCCGGCTCCGCTCTCACCAGCCGAGGCATACACGTTGGCCACCACCAACCCCCCTGCTCCCATCACCACCGCGGCCAGTGCGGCTACGGTCCGGCGGGTCGTCTTCGATCGCTTGCGCGTGTTGCGTCGCATGAGACTCCTTCGAGAACTCTGGTCAGGTGGGTTCAGATGTCGCTGTGGTGCCGCTTGGGGCCGCTATGCGGTGAGCATGAGGCGTCGGATGCGGCCGGAGCCGCAGCCGTTGAGCGAGCCGCAGTGACGCGTATCGGAACCGCCCGGGGCCGCCCTGCTCCGTGACGGCCCGACGCGACCCGCCACCGTCGCTCGTACAGGAGGCGGCCGGTGCCTGTCCGTACGGCAGAAGGCCACCTCCAGGGTCCGGAGCCCAAGCCAGCCACGCGGACCCGGACTTGAGAGCTCGTGCGGTGTGCTGGCGTGATCACCGTCGGCTCCTCACATTCCTCTCGGCGTCGCTCTGCTGCGACGTCGTGACCAGAGTTACGTGTGGGACTGACGCGATGAGCAAGATCAGATACCTCGTCAGGGTCTCGTAAGGATTCGAGGAACTCGGGCCCGCCGTTTCCTGGCAGCAGAAACGCACGCCGGAGACACGCCTACCGCAGGACCCCCGCTCGGTCTCCATACGATCTGCGCCCCGCTCACCGAGCGGCGCGCCAGCCACTGGACCCTCGCCGTCGGCGCAAACAGGCACGGCATGAACGTCCAGCTCATGCCACTGCACGAGAAGGCGCACGCCCGGCCCCGCGAACGGTCAGGTACCACAGGGCTACGCGGGTGGGCGGCACAACACCGCGTCCGTGAACCATGACGAAATGCTGACGTCCGCGTCCGACCCAGGCCCGCCCGCCGCCGTCCGGCCTAACGTTCCCCCGTGAACCATGATCTCCACAGTGACCTGCGTTGCGATACCAGCCCCGGCCTTCGCCGCGATCTGTACGCCGTCGCCGGCGCCGCACTACTCGTCCTGACGGCCGCGCTCGTCGGTGTCACCATCAAGCGGTCGAAGGACATCCTCCACGTCGGCTGGCCGCCCTTGTACGCCAACTGGCTTCCCCACGTCGGCCCCGGCACCCCGGCAGCGCTCACCGTCGCAGTGGTCGTCGTGGCGTACGGCCCCACCGTCGCCGCACGCCTGCCCTGGCGCAGCCTGCTGCTCGCCTCCTGGGCCACCGCCACGGCGTGGACGTTCTCCCTCGCTCTCATCGACGGCTGGCACCGGGGCGTCGCCCGGCGGCTGACCACCCGGTACGAGTACCTCCAGGTCATCGACCGCTTCCACGACATCCCCGCGACCCTGCGGGACTTCACGAACCACATCCTGCTCGACTCTCCCGACCACTGGCCCCCGCACGTCGCCGGACATCCCCCGGGCGCCACCCTCACCTTCGTCCTCCTGGACCGGATCGGGCTGGGCGGAGGCGCCTGGGCCGGGGTATGGGCCATCACCGTCGGGGCCACCACGGCGGTCGCCATCCTCGTCACCGCGAGGAGCCTGGCCGATGAGTCCCTGGCCCGCCGGGCGGCGCCCTTCCTGGCACTCGCGCCCGCCGCCGTGTGGATGGGGACGTCGGCCGATGGCTACTTCGCGGCCGTCGCCGCGTGGTTCGTAGCCCTCGTCGCACTCGCGGCCACGGCAAGGACGGCACGCCGCTCGTGCACCGCCGCGTTCGGCGCGGGCCTGCTGTTCGGCCTGATCTGCTACCTCTCGTACGGGCTCACGCTGTTCGCGGTGATCGGGGCGGGGGTGCTGGTCCTCGGGCGAAGGAGGCTCAGGGCACTGCCCTTCCTGTTCGCGGGAACCGCCGTCGTACCGCTGGCCTTCACACTCGTGGGCTTCGACTGGTGGGAGGCGTACCACCTGCTCGTCGAACGCTACTACCAGGGAGCGGGCGGGTTCAGGCCCTACGGCTACTGGGTGTGGGCGAACCTCGCCTGCACCGTGCTGGTGGTGGGCCCGGCCACGGTGGCGGGGCTGCGGCGGATCGCCGCCGTACTCGTCCGGGAGCGCGAGCGGCTCTGGCCGGTCCGGGCACACGCACGATCCTTGCCCGTCGACACGACGCTCCGCCACACTCCCGAAGTCCGCCTGGCCCTGCTGGTACTCCTCGCTCTTGCCGCACTCCTCGTCGCCGACCTGTCGGGTATGAGCAAGGCGGAGACCGAACGGATCTGGCTGCCCTTCGCCGTGTGGCTACTCGCGGCGGGCGCCCTGCTGCCCCGGCCCCGCGCCTGGCTGGCCGCCCAGGCCGCACTCGCGCTGCTCCTCAACCACCTGCTGCTCACCGGCTGGTGAAGGTCCGGACCGGCACGCAGGCCACGGTCCACCGGGCGGACGCCGCTTCGAGAAGCGCGCACGCACCGGTTTGCCAGTCCCGTGGGCCGGGCAGGCAGCCGGCCGGACCGTCGGCCTCAGACGGCCGGGTCCGGACGAAACGTCACGAGGAACGTCTCCAGGGCTTGGCGATTGGCGGCCTTGTCCCAGTTGGCGGACGGCGTCGTCCAGCGCAGTGAGAAACTGCGGTGTCCGCCGAGGAGGAAACCCCGCCCGAAGGTGCGGCCCCGTCGGCCGTCGGTGTCCGAGAACCACTCCATGTCGGCGGCCTCGTACCCCTGGTACGTCGTTGCCTCGATCGCGCCGATCCGCCGGAAGCCCGCCTGCCGGCGCAGCGCGGGCTCAACGTCGTCGCGCCAGACCGCGACCGGGTCCGAACCGGCCCGCGTGCTGTACGTCACCGCGAGTGTGCGCGGGTCGCCGTCCGACCCGAACGTGACCCGGTACGCCGCATCGCCCTGCTTCCGGGTGGTCAGCCGCTTCCAGCCGTCGGGCAGGGCCACGGAGAACCCCTCGGGCGCACGGTACACCTGGTACCCCGCCGGGAGCGCGTCGACGGACACGGCGGGAGGGGACGGAGCGGCGGTGGCCGTCGGAGCCGGGGAGGAAGGGGTGCCCGAGGACGCGTCGGACGGGCGGGGGGTCGCGTCGACCGGCTCGCCGGCGTCCTCGGCCGCGGGTGCCGTGGACACCGGCGGCCGGGTCTGCGCGCCCCCGCCCGCAGTCTCCTCGGTGTGGGGCGGCTGTTGGGTCACAGCCAGGGCTGCGACCGCCACCGTGACCACGGCCAGCGCCGTCCCTGCGACCATGGCACGTCCGCTCCGCCGTGGCCCGAGGCGCCGGGCCGCGGCACAGGCTCGCCGCAGCCGGGAAGCCGCCACGACGGCTTGCGGATCCTGCTCCAGCACGCGGTTCAGGCTCTGGCGCACCGTGGTCCGCGTCGGCCGCTCCCAGGAGTCCTTGCGCAGCAGACCCTGGACGGTGGCTGCGAGCGGGCCCGCCCGCAGCATGCTCCCGAGCGGCGGCCGGGCCGCGCCACGCGGGGTGCTCGCCGGCCAGTCCGGGTCCGGGTACGGCGGCCTTCCCTCGAGCATCGTGTACAGGATGGCGCCCAGCGCCCACAGGTCGGCCGCCGGACCGATGCGCTCGTCCCGGGCCTGCTCGGGAGAGGCGTACGACGGTGCCGCCAGCCTGGGCACGAGGGTCGCCCCCGCCAGTCCGAAGCCGGTGACGACCAAGTGGCCTTGCACCCGGAGGAACACCTGCCCCGGGCTGAGTTCGCCGTGCGTGATGCCCTCGCCGTGCGCGGCCTCCAGCACGTCGAGCAACTGCAGTGCGACTGCGGCCGCCATGGTCGGGTCGAACGGACCCTCCTGATCGACGAGCTGACCGAGCGGCAGCCCGTCGACCCACTCGGTGACGGTCCACAAGGAACCGGCCCCCGTCAGCGCGTCGAGGACCGTGGCCACCCGGCCAGGGCTGACCCGCGCCATCGTCTCCGACATACGCATCACCCGGTCCGCGGCCTGCACCGCCTCCTCCTCGCCCAGGTGGGCGGGGAGACCGATCCGGGTGACCAGGCACGGACGCCCCTCTTGTACGTCCTCACCATGCCAGCTGACCCGGTTGGTCTCACGGTGCACGATGTCGATGAGCCGGTACCTTCCGGCAATCAACTCGTGCGGGGACACATGCGCCTTGACCATGGTCGTCCTTCGCTGAGACACCGGTTTCCTTCCTTTCCCGGAAGTACGGGGGACGCGTCGGGATCCGTTCAACTGGCCGCGACTCCGGCGTGATTCCTGTCTTTCATTCAAAGGCGTTCGACCATATGTACAAGGGAAAGGACGTCCCCACAGCTGTCCGGCCGTTCAACCAGCGGTGAACACGGCGGGTCGCGCGGTCCTGCGAAGGTGAAAGCGCGGTCTCGGAGTGAGCTTCGCCCGAAACGCGGAAGATATGGACTGAGGTCAGATGGGTTTTTGATGAGAGTTCATGCTCCAGTCGCACATGGTTACGCGCCTGGGGCCTGGCGCTGTCTGCCGCTGGTGATGAAACGCAGGTGGGCTCGGTGCCCTTGCTGGGCAAGGTCGGGATGCGTGCCTCCGGCGGTCATGCAAGATCGCGATGCCGGGTGCCGCACGTGTAAGGCCATCTCTCGAGGCGCGTGTGTCGAAAGCCCCTTGATCACGCTCGGGAGCCGGTGCGTTGACGTGTGCGCCTGTAGCGCCGGATCAGCAGTGCCGCGAGGAGCAGAGTCCCGAAGAGCACAGCGATCACGGCCGGACCAGCAGCGTCCAGGGTGCCGGCAACGGCTCGCTGGGCAGTGGCCGCCGTGTCGATGACGAGGTCGTTGGTGGTGGGGTCGCGCAGGGCGCGGATCTCGTACCAGCCGTAGTAGGCGACGTAGGCGCCGACCAGGAGGATCAGGCCGCCCCCGAGTCGGGGGGCGATCGCGCCGAGGCGGCGCAGGCGGGTGACGGCGGTGGTGCGGGTGAGGGCGACGGTCAGGGAGGCTACGCCGACGATCAGGCCCATCCCTGCGGCGTAGGCAGCGAAGAGGAGGATGCCTTCCACGGTGGAGCCGCTGCGGAAGGCGGAGACGACGATGGCGAGGAACGGGGCGATGGTGCAGCCGAGGGAGGCGGTGGCATACGCCGTACCGAACAGTGCCATCGAGGGCACGGAGCGCGTGATGGTGGGGGCACGGCGGAGTTTCGGGGCGAAGGTGGACAGTTGGCGGCCTGCGAGGAGCCATGCTCCGGCCGTGACGATGAGCAGGCCGAGGACGATGGTGAACCAGGGCAGGTGCTGCTGGATCTGGCCGGCGACGGGCTGGATGACGAGTCCGAAGACGCCGAAGAAGGTGGCGAAGCCGGCGGTCATCGCGGCGGTGGCGGCGAGCGCCCGGCCGACGGCGACGGTACGGCTGGGGCTGTCGTCGCCGAGGACGAGCAGGGAGAGGTAGGCGGGGAGCAGGGCGAAGCCGCACGGGTTGACGGCGGCGAGCATCCCGGCGCCGAGGGCGAGGGCGAAAGGGAGGTCGGCCATGGCGGGGTCAGCCGGTGAGGGCGGCGACCTTCTCCGCCAGGCCCTTGCCGCCGGGGAGCACGCCCTCGTAGACGGTCATTCCGGTCTGGTCGAGGATCACGTAGTAGCTCTGCTGGGTGATCTTGAACCGCTTCCACACCTCGCCTTTCTCGTCGGACAGGTGGGGGAAGGAGCCGGTGCCGGTGTCGGAGACGAAGGCGCGCATGGCGGTGTTCGTGTCCAGGCCGGCCACGCCGACGACGTTTGCCTTGCCGTGCTGGTTGGCGGCGACCTTGGCCGTCTCGGCGGCCTGCCCCTTGCAGGTGGGGCACCAGGGCGCCCAGAACCACAGCACCGTGGGCTTGCCCGCGAGCGTCTTCGCGTCGAACGGCTTGCCGTCCACCGTGGTCGCGGCGAAGTTCAGCGCTGCGGGGGCCTTCACGTCCAGCGACCCGCTGCCGCCGCCGTAGGAGTCGGTGGGTGACTGGGCGGGGGAAGAAGGCTTCGAGGGGGAGGTCCCCTCGTCGTCGGCGGGCGCGGAGCCACCGCCCGAGCCGCATGCGGTCAGGGTGAGAAGAGCGGCGGTGAGGGCGGCCGGGAGGAGGGTGCGGGCGCGCAAGGAGGACTCCTGAAGGGTCGGGACCGGTGGCGAGCGTAGTTCGTCGCGGCTCGAGCGGGCAGGGGGCCGGGGCCTTACGGATTGGTGACATCAGCCAGCGGCGTCATTGAGTCGTTCGAGGTCGAGGACGCTGATGCGTCCGCGGGCCAGGCGGAGCGGGCCGTCGGCATAGTCGCGCATGACCCCGTGCCCCGCCCGGCCGGCGGGCCCTCACGGTAGCCGCCGACGACGAAGATCTTCTTCGCGGGCTTGACGGAGACGGGGTCCTTGGAGACGAACGTCTTGTGGTTCTGCTTGCCGGTGAACTGCGTCCCGGCGGGCAGCGTGACCGTTCTATCGGGGTCCTCGTTGTGGACGATCATCAGCCCGTCGGCCTCGGCGACATCGCCCCTGAGCTTCTCGTGGCGCTTGGTGCCGTCCGCGAACAGCAGCCTGCCGTCGGCCAGGTGGATGTGGCCTTCAGAAGAGGTCGGCCAGGGTCCTCACCTCGTGGAAGGTGTTCTCGACCGGGTCCCAGACCGCCGAGCGGAAGTTCTTGCCGCCGAAGTTGTCGAGGTTGTTGCCGGACTCGGCGACCAGCAGGATCTTGCCGGTGTACAGCAGGGCCGCGTGGATGGTGTTCTGCCGGAACTCCTTGGGGACGTCGCCCACGTCCCAGTGCCCGTTCTCCGCCTTGTACTCGGGTCTGTTGATCTCGTAGTGGTGGTAGTTCGCGCTCCCGACGCGGTACAGCCACGGCCCGTTCAGACCGCCAGCGCCATCACCACCACGGTGCCGACCGGCAGACGACGGATGCGACGGCATCTGGCATTGCCCTCCATGTCGCGGATCCCCCCGGAACAGCTGGATGGTCGGTCGGGCCGCCGCCTCCCCTGTGTGCCGCGGCCCGACCGAGCCTGCACTGCGGCGTCCACCGGGTTCCCGCTCCCACTTGCACAGTGTCGGCGGCCGTCTGACGCCCCATGCTATTTTGCATCATGCAAAGTTGGACACAAGAGGAAGTACGAACGCCGCAAGCAACAGGGGGTCGGCACTGACACCTTTCGCCGCGCCTTGAACGGCTGGAGGGAGAAGCCGCGTGGCCGGTTCGGACGCATCGCGGCGCACCGCGCGGTCTGTGACTGTTCCTGCGGTGCCTTCCAGCGGCGCCGACCGTCTGCTCACCGACAACGGCGGCGGGATGTGCGCCGTCCCCGGCGCGCGCGTCCGGACGACGCCGGAACCCGACTTCGGCTCAGGTCGCGCGTGTGCGCGGGTCGGGTTTCCGCTCAGGGCCTCGATGCCGCTCTGATCCACAAAGAGACCGAAAGGCTTTCGACACTTTGATGTCCATGACGCCCGCCAGTGGGCACCGAATAGCCGGAGGCTTCACCTCATGCTGATTGCCCAACGTCCCTCGTTGACCGAAGAGGTCGTCGACGAGTTCCGTTCCCGGTTCGTGATCGAGCCGCTGGAGCCGGGCTTCGGTTACGCCCTCGGCAACTCCCTCCGCCGTACCCTCCTGTCGTCGATCCCCGGTGCTGCTGTCACCAGCATCCGTATCGACGGCGTGCTGCACGAGTTCACCGCCGTGCCGGGCGTGCGGGAGGACGCCACCGACCTGGTCCTGAACATCAAGCAACTGGTCTTCTCCTCGGAGGACGACGAGCCGGTCGTGATGTACCTGCGCAAGCAGGGCCCGGGTCTGGTCACCGCCGCCGACATCGCTCTGCGGGGCAGCGTCGAGGTGCACAACCCCGACCTGGTCCTGGCCACGCTGAACGACAAGGGCAAGCTGGAGATGGAACTCACGGTCGAGCGTGGCCGCGGTTACGTCTCCGCCGCACAGAACAAACAGGTGGGCCAGGAGATCGGCCGTATCCCGGTCGACTCCATCTACAGCCCTGTACTCAACGTCACGTACAATGTCGAGGCTACCCGTGTCGAGCAACGCACCGACTTCGACAAGCTGATCGTCGATGTCGAGACCAAGCAGGCCATGCGTCCCCGTGACGCCATGGCGTCCGCCGGTAAGACCCTGGTCGAGCTGTTCGGCCTGGTCCGCGAGCTCAACATCGACGCCGAGGGCATCGACATGGGCCCGTCCCCCGCGGACGCCGCCCTCACCACCGACCTGGCGCTGCCGATCGAGGAACTGGAGCTCACCGTCCGCTCCTACAACTGCCTCAAGCGCGAGGGCATCCACTCCGTGGAAGAACTCGTGGCCCGCTCCGAGGCCGACCTGCTCGACATCCGCAACTTCGGTACGAAGTCCATCGACGAGGTCAAGGCGAAACTGGCCGACCTGGGCCTGGCCTTCAAGGACAGCCCCGGAGCCGAACCTCTCACTCCCTTCGGGAGCACTGCCTGAAGTCCCGCCGCCATACGGCAGCGAGCTCAGTGGAGAGCAAGCAGCACCCAAAGTGAGCGCTCTGTCACCTTGGCAGCGCCTGACGGATCAGCAGGTGAGAGTGCGCTGAGACGAGAATGCCGGGTGTGGTTGGAGTGTCGGGTGTTGTCGGACGTCGACCCGTTTCACGGCCGACCGGACGGCCTGGAACACCCACAGTCGACGAGGATTGCCGTTCGCTAGCAGCACCAATGGTGTGTCGTGCTCGACTGACAGCAATCGAAGAGCCTGCTTCGCCGCACACGCCTCACCCCTTGAGAGTTCCCTGTCCGTCCTCGCTCAAGAGGAGGTACGGGCCGTCACAGGCGTTCGGAGAGATCACGGAACTCTTGTATCGCCGCGGCCGGCCCTCCGTCGGACCACGCACCAGCCGGTCGGGATCAGGTCGCGGTTGTCCAGGGTGGTGACCAGGATGTCCCTGCCGTCCTCCGTCTGCTTCACCTGTCCTCAGCCTCTCCTCAGAGTTCCGCCAAGCGGTGGCCCGACGGCAAGCCCGACCATCGGAACACACGCGACGCGGCAGTCCTCTCCGACCGTTTCACGCAGGGTCGGCGCCGCCGGCCCGCCCACACACCGACGACACCCCACAGGCGGACTATCAGATGATCACTCGATGCTACGGCGACCTGGAGATCGGCTACACCACCCGATGGAACGGCTCGGTCCATGCCGGAACCGCTTCCCGGACCGGGGCGTGGCGCACGCTGGGCAGCGTCTTCGGGGGTGGCTTCGTGTGGAATTGGCAGGACGCGTACGGCGCTCTCGTGGTCCAGGACCGCTCAGTCGGCCAGGACCTGCTCAAGCCGCCCGTCGACTTCCAGCATGTGGGTCGTTTCCCCGGCTTCAGCGTGCTCAAGACCGAAGTGTGGCGTCCTGTCCCGCCTGCCGGGTACGTGGCTCTGGGGGACGTGGCGAACTGGTCTATGTCCGGGAAGGGGGTGGAGAAGCCCGACGCCTCCGCCCTGGGCATCGTGTGCGTGAAGAAGGAGCACAACGGGCGCTCCTACGTGCGCCGCGCGGAACTCGGCCGCCTTCCCCTCCTCACGAACGGCAACGGGAAAGGTCTGTGGGCCGTCACGCCCCCGCTGTATCCGTCCGACGACACCGAGGAGCACCTGTTCCTGCACGCCGGTACGTTCAGCTGCGGCCCCGACACCCCGCACGGGCCGACGGCCGTGACCTGGGTGCTGGACTTGCCCGCCGTCGTCGACACAGCCGACTACGCCCCTGAACTGCGGCTGGAGTCCTACAACGCGCACCCGGCCCAGGCGATCGTCACCGACCGGGCCGTGACCGTGCCCTACTTCATGGTCAAGGACGATGCGCGCTCCGAGGCGTGGAAGGTGGCCAACTCCCCCTTCTACAAGATCCAGCGCAAGCGCCAGTACGACCTCATCCGGCACGTCGACTTCCGTAGCGCCGGCGGCGGACAGATCGCCGAGACGGTCGAGGAAGGCGTCTCGAAGGAGAGGGGTGAGGAGTTTGCCCTCACGACCGGGATCACCGTCGGCGTCACGGCGGGCGTGGAGGCATCGGCCAAGCCCTTCGGCGTGGGTGCGAGCGTCTCCGTGGAAACCTCGGTGAGCGCGTCCGTCGAACTGGGCTACACCACGCGCTACGGCGTGTCCACCTTCGAGAACAAGAGCGTGAGCGTGACGTTCGATGTGCCCGCCGGCCATGCCGGCGCGCTGTGGACCGATACCCACCAGCTGGTCCCGATCCGCCGTGACGGCACCCTGGTCACCAACGCGAACCTGCGGCTGAACGCCGGCGATTCCGGTTCCTACGTGGGCCGCACCTTCCCGGAGACCGCACAGTCCCAGGTCTCCGTCGTCCGCAAGGTCTCCGACATGGCACTAAAGGCCGCGGAGGAAATGGGCATCGATCTCAAGACCCTGGCCGACGTCACCGAGATCCCGCAGTAACACCCGCTTGGCGACAGCAGGGGCATACCGACAGGCGGGTGTGCCCCTGCTGTTGTGACCAGCAGGGCAACCGAGAAAAGGAGTTTCGATGATCTACACCAGCAAGTACCCGGCTGTCTCCGTCACCGATCGCCCCCTCCACGAGTGGGTGCTCGGCGATGCGTCGCGGCGCGGAACGCGGCCGGCCTTGGTGGACGTGGCGAGCGGACGGACGCTCAGTTACGGCGAACTGGCCGCGCTGGTCCGGGGGATCGCGGCGGGCCTTGCCGCAGAGGGCATCGGCAAGGGTGACGTGGTCGCGCTGCACTCGCCGAACACGGTTCTGTTCCCCGTGCTCCTCTACGCCACCACCACCGCGGGCGGGACGGTGACCACACTGTCGCCGCTGGCCACACCCGGCGAGATCGCCAAGCAGCTGATCGATGCCGAGGCGCGGCTGATGGTGAGCGTGTCGGCGCTGATCGAGACCGCGCGGGCCGCGGTCGAGCTGGTCCGGCAACAGACCGGCCGGGGCATCGAGGTCCTGGTCTGCGACAGGGCGGACGGTCAGCGTTCGGTGCTGGAGCTGCTGAGCGACGGCGACGTGCCGGCCTTCGACTTCGACCCCGCCGTGGACGTCGCCGTACTGCCGTATTCGAGCGGTACGACGGGCGTGCCGAAGGGCGTGATGCTGACCCACCGCAACCTGTGCACCAATCTGGAGCAGTTGAACGGCCTGCACCGGGTCGCTGAGAACGATCGTGTCATCGCGATCCTGCCCTTCTTCCACATCTTCGGGCTGACCGCGCTGGTCAACAGTGCGCTGCGCCGTGGCGCGACGGTGTACGTGCACGCGCGGTTCGATCTCGACGCGTTCCTGACCAGCCTGGAGCGCGACCGCATCACCCACGCCTACGTCGCCCCGCCGGTGATGCTCGCACTGGCCAAGCACCCCGCGGTCGGGAACCTGGACCTGTCGCACCTGCGGCGCGTCATCTGCGCCGCGGCGCCGCTCGACGCCGGGCTTCAGGCGGCGGTGGCCGATCGGCTGGGCGTGGAGGTCGGGCAGGCGTACGGCATGACCGAGCTGTCCCCCGCCTCGCACATCCACGCCGACGGCAACCTCGACGAGCCCGTCGCGTGTGTGGGGCACCTGCTCCCGTCTACGCAGGCACGGCTGGTCGATCCGTTCACGGGGCTGGATGTGGCGGCGGGTGAGCCGGGCGAGGTGTGGATCCGGGGGCCGCAGGTGATGAAGGGCTACTTCGGGCGCCCGGAGGACACCGATGCGACCGTCGACGCCGACGGCTGGCTGCACACCGGTGACATCGGCCGGGTCGACGAGGACGGGAACTGGTTCATCGTCGACCGGGTCAAGGAGCTCATCAAGTACAAGGGCTACCAGGTGGCGCCGGCCGAGCTCGAAGCCATCCTGGTGCAGCATCCCGGCATCGCCGACGCGGCCGTGATCGGCGTCGACGACGAGGAGGGCAACGAGATACCCAAGGCGTTCGTGGTGCCCATGACGGGGGTGCCGATATCCGCCACCGAGGTGATGGCCCACGTCGAAGGCCAGGTCGCCTCGTACAAGAGGATCCGCCGGGTCGAGTTCATCGAGGCGATACCGAAGGCGGCGTCCGGGAAGATCCTCCGGCGTCGGCTGCGGGAACGGGAGCCGGCGCGCTCCTGAACGGTGTCGGTGCTCGCGGGCCCGGCGCTTGGGGCGCCAAGGGTGGACATCCAACTCCCGAAAGTTTCCACGGACGTTGTAAAGTTTCCGTGTGGACAGCGCGGTTTACCGGTTCGGGCAGTACGCGTTGGACGCGGACCGCCGTTGCCTCAGCCATGAGGGACAGCGGGTCGACGTCGAGCCCCAGGCTCTGGATCTTCTGTGCCACCTGGTCGAGCACCGCGGCCGCGTCGTGCCCGAATCGGAGCTGCGCGAAAGGATGGGACACGGACACGCGGTCAGCGAGGACGCACTCGCCACCTCGCTGCACGCGGCCCGTATCGCCATCGGTGACAGCGACACACGACAGCAGGTGATCCGCGCCGTAAGCCCGCACGGCTATCGGTTCGTCGCGCAGACGACGGTGGCTTCCCCTCTTCCGGTCGCCACGGCCACGGCCCCCGGCATCCCGGCAGGGGCGGAGGCGGACCACGAGGTCATCCGCTTCTGCCGGTCCGCCGACGGCACCCGCATCGCCTACGCCCGCTCCGGCGAGGGCCCGCCCCTGGTGAAGACCGCCAACTGGCTGACCCACCTCGACCTCGACCGGACCAATCCGATGTGGGCCCACTGGTTCGACGGTCTCACCCGCGGCCGGCAGCTCATCCGCTACGACGAGCGCGGTTGCGGCCTCTCCTCATGGGACATGGGCAGCTTCACCCTCGACGACCTGGTCGCCGACCTCGATGCCGTGGTCGACTCCGTCGGCCTCGACCGCTTTCCCCTGCTCGGGGTGTCACAGGGCAGCGCCGTTGCGGTCGCCTACGCCGCTCTTCGCCCCGAGCGGGTCAGCCATCTGATCCTCACCTCCGCCTACGCCCGAGGACAGCAGATCCGTGCGGGCAGCGACGCCGAGCGCGATGCCGCCGAGGTCGACCTCAACATCGCCCGCGCCGGATGGCGTTCGAAGGACAACAGCTTCCTGCGCCACTTCGCCTCCCAGTTCCTCGCCGACGCCACTCCCGCGGAGTGGGACGCGTTCGCGGCCTACCAGCGTCAGACGACTTCGCCCGCCAACGGCCTGCGCTTCCTGGAGGAGTTCACCCGCATCGACGTCTCGGGCATCGCTCACGACGTGACCTGCCCCACGCTGATCATCCACGCCCGCGACGACGCGCGAGTCCCCGTCGCGCAGGCCCTGGAACTGGCCACGCTCATCCCCGACAGCCGGCTGGTCCTGCTCGACAGCCGCAACCACCTGTTCACCGCCGACGACTCGGCCTGGCCCACCTTTCTCACCCACCTCTACAGTTTCCTCTCCGAGTAGCCCGGCGGACGGAACGCCCGCAGCGACGGGAGCGCGCCGCGGTGCGGCGACCGCGTCCGGAGGCGGTCCGCAACGCCGGGGGGTGCCTCGGTCGCACACAGTCCGTGGCCATGCCGCCGGGGCGAGGAGGCGAGGCTCCCGCAAGACACACCGGTGCCGCCGCGGCCAGTCCGGTTCCATCGCGGCAGCTCCGGATGGAGATGAACTACGGGCAGGGGCCCACCGGCGCTACATCGGCCGGTGGGCCCCTGCCGCCCGTCAGAGGGCGTCTATTGCTCGATCTCGATGACGTGAATGGTCACGTGTGAACTGGTTCACGCGCCACCGCGTGGTGTAGGCGACCTGCAGGTCGCCATAGCTTGGGGTGATCACGCGCCCGGGTTCCACCGTGGTGTTCTGATCCGACGTCCGTGAGGCGGACGGCTTCACGGAAGCCGATGGTTTTGCCGGGCAGACGTGCGGGCTGTGCGAACGGTGTGCGGCTAGCCGATGACGATGTCGCAATCGGCCCTGCCCCGGGCGGCGATGTCGGTGAAGTCCGCCTGGACGGCGGGGTCGAACGCCGCCGAGCTGATACTGCGGGTCTTCTTGCCGGGTACGGCCTTCTTGCCAGTCGAGTGCGTCACCTTCGCCGCGTCCCACGTCAGGTCACAGGTCCAGTGGAAGGTGCGGACGAGCAGGTGCGAGTTGCGCCCGCTTCCCGCGATCGACCAGTTGCCGTCCGACTTGACCACGAAGGTGACACTGCCGCTGACGCCCCGGCTGCTGTCGCTCGTGGCGAACGTGATCGACTGGCCGTCCGCCGCCACCGTCTTGGTGGTGTCGTTGGCCTGCGCCGGAAGCGTTCCCAGCAGCAGGGAGCCCAGCCCGGCCCCCGTCGCGATCAGCAGCGCCAGCCCCCGGCGAGTCCGGGCCCGGCCGGACGTCCTGGTGTTGTCGATTCGCATCTTCTGTCCTTCTCTCGTGTGTTTTTCCGTGTCTGCGGTGAGTGCCGGGCGGAAATGCCCCATCACTGCTCCTTGGCCCAGCACCGCTCAAGCATCGCGTTCACCGGGAGCCAAGACTTGGTGGAGGTCTGAGGCTCGTCTGAGGGTGGGCTGAGGACGGACTGAGGGTGCCTCTCTCAATGAGCGAGCCGGATTGACGGGAGGCCTGTGAGCACCACGTCCGGCGAACCGAACGCCAACGGGGTAGGTGCGGCTGCCGGGACGTTCGCTTCGCGCGCTGCAAGCCGCGCCCTTGAGTCCAGGAGCAGACAGCCGGAGATCGAGCAGCCCGCATGTGGGCCGGCGCGGGCCCGCCCGGGGAATCAGGTCGAGCAGCTCTGGGGCAGCCCAGGCCCGCCCCGCGCGCCAGGTCACCAGGACCGCCTTCGTCGGCCCGAGTCGCTGATGACACGGTCACGGCCGTCGGGTGCTGTCAGCGGCCCGGCGGCACTTCGGCTGCCGGATTACGAGGCCACGCGACTCACTCGGTCAGGAAGGCGTCGATGTGTGACAGGAACTCGTCCCAGGCCGGTTCGAACGCGGTGAGCAGGTGACTGCGGCTTTTGAGCAGGACCAGTCGGCTGTCGGGTATGAGAGCGGCCAGCTCATTGGCCTGCGAGACCGGCACCCGCTCGTCGTCCCGGGAGTGGAGGATCAGTGTCGGACAGGCCACCCTGTGGGCGATGTCGGACACGTCGATCCGGGCGAACTCCTCTAGGAAACGGACCCCGTTGGAGGGCGAGGTCGTCTGTCGCTGGAAGGTCGTGAACTCGTCCCAGTCCTCCGGTGTGCCGTCGGGCAGGAACTGAGAGGCGAAGACCCGAAGGAATTTGGGGTCCTGGTGGATCCATCCCACCCGGGCCACATCCAGATCGAGGGCTGCCTCGGCACCCTCGGTCTCGCTTCGAGCCCGAACCTGCCTCCCTCGGGCGTAAGCCCCGGCGAGCATCAGCCGGCTGACCCGCTCCGGATGGCGTACGGCATAAGCGACCGCCACCGCCCCGCCCTGCGACACCCCGAGCAGGGGGAACCTGTCGAGCCCCGCGGCTTCGACCACGGTCTCCAGGTCGTCGACCCAGTCCTCGAACGTGAAGCCGGGCACCACCCAGTCGGAGAGACCGCACCCGCGCTCGTCGTAGCGGATCAGCCGACGGTTGCGGGCGAGCCCTCTCAGCCAGTGCGACCACACCGGAGTCGTCCACTCCAGGTCGAGATGGGACATCCAGTTGGCCGCCTTGAGCAGGGGCGGGCCCGAGCCGACGGCGGCATAGGCGATGCGCGTCCCGTCACCGGCCCGGCAGAACCGGATGGTCTGACGATCGGCGCCGAGCGGCCCTCCGGCCGCCGCCAGATGCACACCGGCCTCGCCGCCGGGGTCGTCGGGTGGCGCCCCCGCCCCGATGACCATCGCCGCAGCCACAAACTGGTATCCCCGCCGGTGCACCGTACGGATCACCTGTTGTCGGCTGCCGGTGTCATCCACGGCCAGCCGCGCGGTCCGCAGCGCCGTGGTAAGCGCGGCTTCGCTGACGAAACGGTCCCCCCACACCTCGTCGAGCAGCTCGTTCTTCGGCACCACGCGGTCACGGTGCTCGACCAGATGTCGCAGCAAGTCCAGGGCCCGGGGCTCGACGTGGACCGGTTCGCCGGCCCGCCGGAGCTGGTGCCGAGCCGTGTCCAGCTCGTAATCACCGAAGTGATACTTGTCCCCCTTCACCTTTGCAGCGTACAACTCATGCTTGTGTGTGTACACATGAACGAGTGTCAGGCACGCCGCCATACAGCCGGCCACGGACACATGGCCCGCATCGCAGGCAGGATGCCTATTGAGGTGACCGGCAAGGCGGAGCCGCCCCCGAACGGAAACCGGGATTCCGTGCCGCGCCCTGCCGAGGCTGTCCGGCATGGCGGGCACGAACTCGCAGTCCACCTGAGCACGGCGGGTCGTCTCCGTCGGCAGAGGACCCCGTCCGCACCGCTGTCTGCGTAGGCGGCCACAAGCAGGACCTGTACGGCCGTCCAAACCTACCTGCCGTGGGCGCCGCACATGGACATCGCGAACCGGCCCGCCGGCAGCCCAGGCTGGGAAGTGCACCGTTTCCGTGCCCTCGCGCTTGCACATCGCGGCGCAGCGCGACGAGCGCGGCATGCGCGTCAGGGTCCTTGAGCAGAGCGGCGCTTTCGGCGAGCGGCTAGAAGTGCCCGTCCTCGTCCCGCGCCTCGGTGACACCGTCGGTATGCAGCAGCAACTGCTCGTCCTGTGCGAACCCCACCTGGCAGGGCCGCGGCCCGGCGTCACCGTGCGCGCCCGGGCAGCGCAGGAGACGGCGGTTCGGGGAATTCGGCGGTGCCGGGCGTTCCCGAAAGGCCACCACATAGCGCAGACCTAAAGCGAGGCGCGCCGCAGAATGTCGCGGCATTCCTCTCCCCACTGTCCGAGCCACTACCCGAGCGGGCACGAAGTCGCGCCCCAGCCAACTCCCACCAGGACCGCAAACATCCCCGCCAGCCGGAAGGTCCCGGCAGTAGCGCGTCCAGGACTCATGAAATCGGCGAAGAAGGTGTAGAGGCGACTGGCGACTCTCCCGAAGTCCCCGATGAGACAGGCGCCGAGGACGATCAAAACGCTTCCGAAGATCAACCCGAGCATCTCGGCACCTTCCTCAATCTCACCGGTTGACCCAAGCGCCACTCCACGCCTGCTCACGTCGGTCCAGCCGGAGGCCGTCCGAACCGCTTCCACCAGGCGGCAACCCGACCTGACCACGGCACCGCTATGACGTCAGACCGCTCACGAACGACCAGGTCGAAACGGCGCCTATGAGTGCCCCGACGATCCTGATGACGAGCGGGCTGAAACCTGGGCCGGGGGCGAATGGCCCGCGACTGGTGAAGAACTCGTAGATCCGATAGGCGGCGTCGCGAATGTTGAGGGCGATGCAGAATCCGAGAATTCCTAGAACTCCCTTCCACGCCAGATAAAGGAAGCCCATAGCCCCCTCGGGGCCAGCTGCAAATATCATGCTTCCCGGCATTGCCTCTCCAGCGGTGCGAAGTGAGTAAATGTACTGAGACTGCCGCGCCGCAGTCTACAACAGCGGCGCGGCAGCACGTTTCTACCAGAACTTCAGGAAATCCCCCACTTCCCCGAATACTGTCCCCGCACTGGCAATCCTGGTGTTTCCGGCACCGAAATTGCCGCCGAGGCCGCCGAAAGCGCCGGCAGATGTCGTCACACTGTGGACGATGTCACCGCGACTGTTCCTGGTTCCGAAAGTTCCGCGGTGGCTCAGCGAGAAGGGGCCGGCGCTTCCGCCGATACCTGCCGACTCGCCTCTGACCTGGTCGATCGAGTCCGCGTTGCTCCAGACCAGACCGGCGGTGACACCGATGGAGGCTTCCCCACCCGATTGGTCCTCCTCGACCCAGGCGAAGGCATATTCGTCGCCCACCCGCATGAAGCATCCGGAGTACTCCGCTCCCGCACCGAACATCGCGCTGCCGCTCACGCACAGGCCCGAGGTACTGCTGTACGACATGACGTAGTCGTAGCCGTCCTTGACGTCCTCCCAGGAGGGCAGCCAGCCGGTTGCCTTCTCGAACCAGTTCTTGTTGGCCTCGGCCTTCGGCTTGGGGCCGGGGTTGGGCGGAGGTACGACCTTGAGCCAGCCCGTGGGAGGCGGTGTCGACGGCAGGGTGATGTTGCGGCGGCCCGGGATGCCGCCGAGTCCGGTGGGCTTCATGCCCTTGACGAGTGTGGGCCGTCCTCCGCAGCGGCAGGCCCGGACGGGGCCCTCACCACCGCTGCTGGTGGTCTTCTTCTTGCCGCTACTGACCGGAATGCCGCCCCGGCACGTGATGCCGTACTTTTGCGGCTCCCTGCACTCGGGCACGCCGAGACCGGACGGGTCGGCGAGGGTCGACGGATTCTGGACGGCGTAGCTGTAGCCGTTGAGGGTCTGCCCCACACCGGTCTGCAGAAGCGGGTCGACGCTGATGAACTGGCCGAGCTCGGGGTCGTACTGGCGGGCGTCGACATGGGTGAGACCGGTGCCGGTATCGGTGGTCTTGCCGAGGAACCCCTTGTCGTCGGGCCAGGCGGCCCCGGTGGTGTCGCCTCTCGGTGCGCCGAAGGGGGTCGTGTAGCGCCGGGAGAACTCCTGGTTCGTGGCGTCGATGGCGAGGGTGGCCGTGCCGTGCTGGTCGGTGACGAGGTAGCTGAGTTCGTCGGCGCCGCTCTCGTTGGAGCGGACGGCGACGGTCAGGCTGCCCGAGCCGTAGTGGCGCTGGGCCCACGTGCTGCCGTCCGCTCGCAGGTGCAGTTCGGTGGCCCCCACGTACAGGACGCGCTCGCCGCCCTCCGTGGAACGGATCAGGAGCGTGCCGTCGGCCCCGTACAGATAGTCGGTCGTCTTGCCGCTCTCGGTCAGGGTCGCCAGCCTGCCCTCGTCGGACCAGTCGAGGTCCTGGGTGGCGGTGCCGTCCGGCCGGCTGGTGGTGTTGCCGGTGCTGTCGAACTCGTAGGACCGGTCGGGGGCGGTGCAGTCGGCCTTCGTGCTGGTGCCGGTCAGGGCATGGGGCTGGTCCGCCTTCTCGTAGCAGTAGGTCGTGGTGGTGTCGCCGGTGGAGGTGTGTTCGGTCTCCCTGGCGCGCTGACCGGCGTCGTTGTAGCCGTAGCTGGTCCAGTACGCGGACCGGCCGCCCAGGCTGCTCGCGCTGCGGGCGTCGGAGCACTTCTGCGAGGCGGGTGTCCATGCCTCGGTCAGGCGCCGGTGCCCGTCGTGGGCGAAGCACTGGGTCTCCGCCGGTGCGGTGCCGCCCAGCGTGCTGGTGTCGGCGACGGAGGTGACGTTGCCCGCCTGATCGTAGGTGTAGGCGAGGTTCTGCAGCTTGTACGGGTGGGTCTGGTCCGTGACATGGCTGCCCAGGAGCCGCCCGGTCCCCTCCTCCCAGGTGTTGGTGACGTACGCCTTCTTGTGTTCCTCGGTGTTCGCGGTGCCGATCACGAGCTGCCGGGCCTGTCCGAGGGCGGAGTAGTCGGCGTGCAGGAGGTAGCCGGTGCTGCCTCCTATGGAGCTGACCTGGCCTGTGCCGGTGTAGCCGTAGTCGACGATCTCGGAGGGCAGTCCGCCGAGCGCGGGCTCCTTGCTGTTCTGCAGCGTGCCGTCGATGTTGTAGTTGTTCTCGAATTCGAGGGTGGCCGGTGCGCCCGCCGCGACGAGCGGGTCGGAGCCCGGCAGGGACAGCTCGGTGGCGGTGGGCCGGGACAGGCTGTCGTAGGCGGTGACGGTCCTCGTGTACGCCTTGCCGGTCTTGCCGCCGACGTAGCGGGTGCTCGCGTCGGGCAGGCCCTTGAGCAAGGAGTCGTAGGTAAGGGCGGTCAGTTGGTTCGCGTCGGTCTTCGAACCGGTCCAGGTGCCGGTGACCCGGCCGATCGCGTCGTATCCGGAGAGGACGGCGCGGCCGAAGGAGTCGGTGGTGCTGATGAGCCGGTCGAGACTGTCGTACTCCAGCTCGGTCAGACCCTTGTCCGGGTCGTCGGCGCTGGTCTTGCGGCCGAACAGGTCGTAGCCGTACGACCATGTGGCGCCGTCGGGGCCGGTGACCTGGGACTGTTGGTCGTCGAGTGTGTACTGGAACGTGGTGGAGGTGTACGAGGCGGTGCCCGAGCCGCCGCCGAACTGCGGGTCGGCCGGGCTGGCGCCCGCGTACTCGCGGGTCTCGACGGTCCGTTCGCGGGCGTCGACGATGGTGCGGGTCGACGAGCCGCCCTGGACGGCGGTGGTGGCGGTGGAGTCACCGGTGTAACTGGTGGTGGTCGACCACTTCTTCACCCCGTACGAGTGGAGGGTGCTGGTCGTGATCCGCTCCGCGCCGTCGTAGGCCGTCTCGATCTGCCGGGGTGCCTCGCCGTACTCCTCGCGCGTGTAGGTGCCGTCGGGGGTCGTGGTGCTGTCGAAGATGTCCTCGTACGTCTCATGGGCCAGGCCGCGGGTGTCGTAGCGGGTGTCGGTGAGCACCCGGCCGCCGAGCGGGGTGGGGGTCTGGGTCTGCAGCGGGCGCATCATCGAGTCGTACAGCTCGTAGCCCGTGTTGTACGTCTCGCCGTCCTTCTTCAGCTTCGAAGTGGACACCCAGGACGGTTCACTGCTGCTGATCCGGTACTTGAACGTGGTGTTCGCGCTGTAGCCGGCGGCCTTGTTCCGGTTGGGTTCCCAGACCGCCGTCAGTCGGCCGAGGGCGTCGTAGGTGGTCTCGGTCTTCTTCAGGTTTGCGTCGTACACCCGCAGAGGCTGGCCGTGCCGGTGGTCCAGGAAGCTGGTGACCTTGTGGGTCATGGGGTTGGTGACGATCGTCTTCGTCAGGGGGCCCGCGGAGACCGGGGTGTAGGCGGTGTTGGTGGTCTCTCCGGCGGCGTCGGTGACGCCGACGGGGCGGCCGAGGGTGTCGTACGTGGTGGCCGTGATCCTCTGCCAGCCCGAGGCCGCGCGCAGCCCGTCCGCACCCGCCATGGTTCCGTACCCCGTGGCGCGGCCGGTCCAGGTAGCCGCCCCCTTGGTGGGGGTCTGGGTCGCGGACCATGCGGTGGCCGAGGGGTTGTCGTAGACGGTGGCGGTGTCGGACAGCACATCGCCGCGCGTCCTGGAGTTCGCCGGCAGGTTCAGGCTCGTGTCCGCCACCGAGCAGGACTGGCCGACGGTACGGCTGCGGGAGACGAGGTCGCTGATGCCGGCGTCGGCGTTGCGGGCGTACCAGGTGCGGGTGCAGGTCTGGTCGCCCCCCTTGCCGACCTCACCCGAGTCGTCGACCGTCACCGGCATGCCGTGGTCGTCGTAGGTGGTGGTGAGCGCGCGGGCGCGCCAGGTCTTCGCCGCGGTCAGATACGCATGGGTGGTGGACTTCCCCATACGGACGAAACGGGCCACGTGGTCGGCGGCGTCGGAGGGCGCGCTCTGGCGCGCGGTCTCCTTCGACCACGGGTCGTTGACCTCGACGGTGATGGGGGTCGAGCCGTCGTAGGTGACGTGTTCGCGCCGCATGCCGGAGTACTGGTCGCTGTCGGTGACGCTCGCCACGCCGATCGACGGAGAGGACAGCGGGGCGAGTGAGACGGAGCGGGTGGTGCCGTCCTTCTTCTTGTCGCCGTGCATGCCCTGGAAGTAGAGCGAGACCGTCTTGGAGCGGGTCGTCTCCACGGCACCCGTGTGGACGGTGACCTGGCGGTAGCCGCGCCAGCCGGACCAGGTGCGCTCGGCCTTCGGGGTGAAGGGGTCGTCGGTGTGGTGCCAGGCGGCGCCGCTGTAGTCGTAGGCGTACTCGACGGCGTCGTTGTGGCCCGCCGGGTCCGATACGACGACGGCCTCGACCCGGTACTTGTGGAACCAGTCCACCGACGCCTCACTGGCCCCGTTGATGTTCCAGTACTTCGGGTAGCAGGAGCGGGTGTTGGTGTCTTCGGCCGCGCCCAGGACCTCACTGCGCACGCACTCCGGCGAGGACAGCGTGACGGTGGTGATCGAGCCGGTCTCCGAGGTGACCGTGGAGATACGGGGCCGGGTCAGGGGAAGGATGTCGTCGGTGCCGTCGACCCGGTTCTCCCGCCACTGGTAGGTGAACGAGATCGGGTTGAGGGCGATGGCTGTGTCGCCGGCCTTGCCTGTCCGCTTGATCGACTTCAGGGTCAGGACATGGTCGGAGGTGTCACCGATGTCCCCGCCGTCGAGGTACTTCTGCGTGAGGTCCCAGGAGTCGACTGGATCGTAGGCCCCGGCGGCAGCGTCCCACGAGAAGGTGTCGATGCCGGTCAGGCGCTTGCGGGAGAAGAACGAGGGGCCGTTGGCCAGGCAGTCGTCGTCTCCGTCGGTGCAGAGGGCGTCGAAGGGGACGTCGGGCCAGTTCTTGGCAGTGTCCTTGGTCAGCGAGGAGCAGTCCGATGCGGTGCACCGCTCGGCGTGGGAGAAGGTGACCTTGGCGTCGGCGTCGTCGGTGAACAGCGCGCCCTTGCGCAGGCCGTACTTGATCTCCTTGAGGTAACCGCCGCGCGTGTAGGAGGCATTGGCGGTGGTGGCCTTGTTCTTCTTGTAGTGGTTGGTCTCCTTGGCATACCAGTACGTGGAGGCGTTGCCCTGGGTGTCCTCGACGTAGTCCAGGTTCCAGCGCCATGCCTGGGTCACGGCGCGGTCGGCGAAGGCGTCGCCGTTGCCGTAGCCGGGGTCGCCGGAGTCGTCGCCGAAGACGGGCACGGTCCAGGTGGAGTTGGTGCGCTGGTCGGCGGCGCCGGCGAGCTTGTTCAGGCCGAAGACGTACTTGGTGCCGTCGCCGGTGGTGACCGTCCAGTGCTCGCCGTTGTCGTCGCCGTTGTCCGCGTCGGTGGACCGGGTCACGATCGAGGCGTCGTCGTTCTCCAGCCGCCAGGTGCTCTCCCAGGTGCCGGACACCTTCACCAGCCGCGTGGACTTGCCGTTGAGGACCAGCTGGGCGTTGTCGTACTTCCAGCAGTGGTCGAAGACATCCTCGTGGCCGTCGTCGTCGCAGGAGCCGTAGCCTCGCTCGATGTAGGACTCGCTCAGACCGAAGCCCTCACCGACCGCGCTGCCCTGGTTGTTGGTGGTGGCGATGCGGCCGTCGACACTGCCCGAGTCGTACGACAGAGACAGTTCCGGCTCCGGACCGGCCGCCGCGGACGGCACGTTGAAGTCGTGGTTCCACGTGAAAGAACCGGAGTTGTCGCCCGCCGTCCAGGAGGAGGACTCCGACAGTTCCGTGGCCGAGTAGTCACCGGCGCCCGAGGGGGACTCGCCGGCGCCGGGGTCGGCCGCGGTCACCGCGAACACCATGGCGTCAGCAGTCGCCGCGGCACGGGCCAGTTGCGTCGAGAAGCCCTCGCCGGTGGCGGTCAGCGGAACGGAGGCGGTGACGGTGCGGTCCGCGACGTCGTTGTCGGACGCGATGGGGGTGGCAGTGCGGCACGCCGCCTTCTCGGGTGTGTCGAGCACACAGGCAGGCAGGCGTACAAGGCGCAGTCTGGAGGACCAGCCGCCGCCGACGGCCGAGGCGAAGCCGCTGTAGTCGACGGCGATCTCGGCCCGTCCGGCATGGTCGGCCTCGGCGGTCAGCAGGACGCCGGTGATCCCGGCCTGCTGGGCTGCCTTCTGGCCGAGCACGGTGATCCGGGCCGTGGTGCCGTCCTCGACACCCTGCTTACCGTCGGCCGGTGCGAGGGTGACAGGGAGGCCGCCCGGCTTCGCCTGTGCGCTCTTGCCGGTGTCCAGATCGAGGACCACGTCACCCTGCTGCGGCCAGGCTGACTGCTGTTCGGCGCGGGCCCGCCGGGCGCGTTCGGCGTCGGCCTTCTTCTCCTTGGCGACCTTGGCGCGGGCCTTCTTGGCGCCGGGCCCGTCGACCTGCCTGACCTTGCTCGCCTGTTGCTCGGGGACATCCGGCCGGCCGAGGCCCTTGTCGGCGGCCTGCGCGACCGGGGTGAGGCCGGTCGGGACGACGAGCGCGAGGGCCAGGGCCGCGACGATCGCTCCGACGCGACGTCTTCTCCCGCCCCGCACTCTTTCTGATGTGCCTATGCCAAAAGTCATGGTTGTTGGACCACCCCGTTGTTCCGAGCCGTGATAGCTGACAAGTGACATGCCAGTGACCGGTGCTGTGCCGGGTGACAGGTCATGTGCTGGTCGGGTGGTGCGACGCCGCCGTTGGGCGCCGCACCACTCCTTGCGCGCGGATCGGTCCGCGTGGATCAGATCAGTCGCCTACGCGGACTTCGACCTGCTCCGGGCTCGCCATCGCCCCCGCCCACAGGCGGACTTCAGAGACGCGAGCGGGTAGATAGTGCTTCCAGGCTCCGTTGGTGAAGCCCTTGCCGATGGCGAAGTCCCCGCTGCCCAGCTGGACGGTGAACGCCTTCGCGTCACCGTTCTGTCCATAGCCCAGATAGAGGCTGATCGTGCCGTACACCGAGTCGTAGATGCCGGTCAGCCGCACCGGACTGTCCAGGGCGGCCACTTCGTCGGAGACCACGGAGGAGAAGGTGCCGTCCGCGTTCAGACGACCGAAGTGCCAGACGCCGACCGGCTTCGTGACCTCCTCCAGTGTCTCCTCGTCGAGCACGGTGTCCTTGCCGGTCAGCTCGTACCAGAGACCCCAGGCCGAGCCGTCCGCCGTTCGCTGGCCCAGGACCTGGCCGGTGTATCCGACGTCCTTGCTCACCAGTTTCGCGGAGTTCAGTTCGACGAGCGTGGACACGGTGAAGGGTGCGTGGTCGTAGACCAGCGGGCCCGGGGCCGTGGCCGCGTCGTCCACTCCGTCCAGAACTATGGCCTCGTCCGCGAGGGAGGCGCCGCCGGTCAGGGTCAGACTCCTGCCGTAGCCGGACGTGGTGTCCGCCACCGTCGTTCCGCTTCCCCTCGCCGCGTTCCAGTCGGCCACCAACTCGACGCCGGCGAAGTTTTCCGAGACCAACAGCTTCGTCTCGTCCGCGACCTCCTCGTGCGTCAGGACGCGTTGCCAGACCGCGACTTCGTCGATCGAGCCGGGGAAGTGGTACGTGCTGCTGCCGCTCGGAAACTTGTAACGGCCGAACTGCAGCCCTCCGGTGGACTCCCAGGAGCCCGCGCCGGTCGCCAGGGGCTGGCTCTGCCGACGGCCGTCCACGTAGAAGATCAGCTCCTCCGTGGCCGGGTCGTAGCTACCGGCAAGGTGGGTCCACACCCCCGTCTGGGCCGCGTAGACGGAGTACTTCCCTCGGAGCGTGGAGCCGTCCTGGTCAAGTACGCCGAAGAACCACTGCTTCACATCGGCGAGGTACCAGAGGACGAACGTGTTGCCCTGTCCCCCGGGCTGTGCGAGCACGGAGGCGTTCTTGCCGCCCTCGTCCAGCCGCGCCCAGGCGGAGACCGTGTAGGCGGACCGGGTCTCCAGCACCGGCGCACTGGTCTCCGCGTAGGCGGTGGTGCCGTTCAGCGACAGCCCCTTGTCGGTGACCGCCTCCGCCAGAGGCTGGCCTTCGGCGTCGTGCGTGACCAGCCCACGCCGGCCGCGGTCGTCGCGCACCGCGCCCCCGGCCAGCGTCGCGTTGTCGGCGCCGTCGGCGGTCGCGGAGTCCACCGCGGTACCGTCCGGCTCGTCGAAGTGCCAGCGGCCCACCGGTCCTTCGCCGGCGGCCACGAGGAAGTCCACCACGTTCTGCGCGCCCCAGCGACCCACCGAGTCCTTCGCCCGCACGTACACGCTGTACGTGCCGGAGCGGTCGGGCGTGATGTCCTTCGCCACGGTCGCTCCGTTGATCGGGGAGGACCAGGCCGCCGCGGTGGAGAGCTTGTACTGGTAGGCGACGTTCGAGTCACCGGTGGCCGGACCGAAGGTGAAGGTTCCCTTCTGGCCGGGACCACCACCCGCCGGACATGCCGTGTCGGTACAGCCGGAGTAGGGACTGCCGACTGTGATCTTCGGGGCCTTGGGAGCGGTCGGGTCGACCTTGAAGTAGCACCAGCCAGTCGTCGAGGCGTTGGAGGGCCCTGCGAGGTAGCTGCCGCCGCTGTTGTAGTACGAGCGCACCCACGCCCGGTACCGGTACAGCTTCCCTTCGGTCAACGTGGACCAGGACTTGGTCAGCTTCACGCCGTCGCCGACATACCCGCTGGACGGGCCGAGCTCGCCGTTTCCGGCCGTGGTGTCCGACCAGGTGCTGTCGCTGTTCTTGTGGTCGAGGTCGTAGAAGACACGGAGCTGCGCGTCCTTCTCACCACCGGCCGCGGTCTGCGCCGTCGCGGTCAGAGCCGGGGTGGGGTCGGAGACGATCGCCGGGTCCGACTCGGCCGTCTCGCACACCGTGCCCGATCCGGTCACCAGGCCGATGCCGGTGGGCTTGGCGGGCAGGCCCACGAAGTCGACCGCCAGCACGGCATCGTTCTTGAACCGCTTCCAGGCGCTGGTGTCGCTCTCGTCGTGCGCCCGGATCTCCAGTGTGAGCCGCGAGAACTTGCCCGCCGCGAAACTCCGCACCGTGGGCGTCAGGTTCTCGTTCGTCTCCTCGGGGTTGTCGTTGAACTCGATGGGCGCGTCAGGGGAGTCCGGATCGCACAGCGAGCCGCGGCCCGCCGAGACGTGCCGATCGCCCATCAGATCCAGCGCCTTGGGCCGCGAGGACCAAGTAGTGGAGGACGAGATGTTGTTCGTGCGCACCAGATCCACCCAGCGCGGATCGCACTGGAACGCCCACGGCTCCGTCACCCGGAACGTGGCGTCCAGGACGTGCTTGCCCTTCAGGCTGGCCGGCGAGAACTCGAAGTAGAGCCGCTGCACATATCCCGGTCCGCAGTAGTAGTTGCTCCAGGTACCGCACTTGCCCGCGCCCTTGCCCAGGCCGTCGTCGCCGTTGCCCCAGCCGTACGACTCGTAGCCGTCGCTGCGCAGCAGGGTGCGCTCGGACTCGCCCCAGGTCACCGTGGGGTCGATGAACAGCGGGAAGGCCGACTCCTTCGTGCCGGTGAGCATGCCGCTGTCGGGGATCACCGTCAGCGTGTCGTCGGAGAGCTTCACGTCCATCGTGGCGACCTTGTCGCCGGCGCGGGGTTCGGAGTCGTTGGAGGCCGAGGCGCCGGCCTCGGCCGGGTCCGAGCCCTGTGATGCCTCGGGGCCGGCGGCGTCCGTAGTGCCCGTAGCGCCCGTGGTGTTGCCAGTTTCCCCGGTGTCCAGGGCGGCTGTCCGCGCGGACGTGGGTCGAGTTCCCGCTGCGGCATCGACGGCGTCCGCTCCGGCCGAGTCCCACATCTGCGCGCGCGGCGCACGGAACACCCGGTTGCCGTCGTCGTCGACCGCGGTGAGGTTGCCGGTCCTGCCCTTCACGACGTCCAGAGCGGTCGTCCTCAGCGCGTAGTCGATCCTCTCGAGGTCCTCCGAGGCAGCGGCCTCGGGCGACTTGACCACCAGAACGTGCCGGAACCCCTCCGTCGACGCCGTGACCTTGAGGTCCACGCCCGGCAGCACCTCCGGATACACCGCGTCGGCGCCGTCCAACTCGGGCTCGGGAAGCTTGCCCGGCCAGCTCAGCCCCAGAGACCGTCCTCGGTCGGATATCTTCACCAGCGGATCGGAGGTCCCACCTCCGGAGAACTCCATCTCCACCGCGGCAGCCTTGGGCGCCACAGTCCCGTCGCCACGAACCTCCAGCGTGGCATCCGGCGTGAGCCAACCCCCGTCAGGGCCGGGCACCCGCACCGGAACCGCCGACTCCTCCAACGTGAAGGTGAAACCGTCGGGGTTGGCGTACACGGTCGTACGCTCCGTCCGCTCACCGACCACCTCGACGCGCTGACCCGACTCCCTGGCCTCGGTGAGGGCCTTCTGCCCCTCCGACAACGCGGGTTCCGCCTCATCGGCCACCGCCGTCCCCGGCAACGGACCCAACGTGGCCAGCAGCGCCAGCACCACGGCCCCGGTCACACCGGGAACCAGGCCCCGCCCCTGTCTTCCCCGTCTTCCACGCACGCCTCTGACACGTATCCCCCGTCTCACAGCCACATCCCGCCCCGGCTTCCGCCGCTCGAAGTTGACTATTCGATGCATCAACCTTTGCCTAATGCCACTGTTCGCAAAACTGCCGTGATGAAGATGTGACTTATGGTGTGCCGGTGGCTTGCGGAGTCGTTCTCCGCGTCGGCAGAGGGAAGGACGAGGGCTACGAACTCGGCAGGAGGAAGGGCCGTTGTACGGCTGCGGCCGTGGCCGTTGTTGTCAGAGGGGCCTGACACACTGCGGCCCATGACGTCACACGAGCGTTTTCACACCACGGCCCCTCGCACTCTGCGGGATCCCGATGCGCTGAGCGCCCGGCTGCTCGCTGTCAGGACGGAACCCGCGGTAAGCCCCTTGAACGACTGGGTGGAGAGACTGCGCGAACGGCTCGGCGACGCCGAGTCCGTGCCGTGGTTCGACCCCGCTGCCGGCGGCACCGAGGCCCGTAGCCTCTTTCTCCTTGAGGCACCCGGCCAGAAGTCCATGGGAGCCGAAGCTCCCCTGAGACGCACCGGCAGCGGCATCATCTCCATCGACAACGACGACCCGACGGCACAGAACTGCTGGACGCTGCGCGCCGAGGCCGGTCTGCCGTACCGGGAGTCCCTGCACTGGAACATCGTGCCCTGGTACCTGGGCACCGCGGACCGCATCGCCGCCCCCGGAAGGACGGAGATACAACGCGCGGCACCCTTTCTGCACGAGGTGATCTCCATGTTGCCCAAGCTGGAGGTGGTGGTACCGATGGGCCGCAAGGCCCAGGCCGGCTGGGCGGCCTACCAGGAGCGATACGCGCCGGCGGTCCACACGCTGACGACCTGGCACCCAAGCCCCCGGGTGTTCGCCTCACGCCCTGCGGCCCGCCAGGAGATCCTGGACGTCCTGCGCCGAGCGGCAGACCTGCTCGACGTCGACGTCCCGCCCGCCGAAGGCGACTGACGGCCGCTACGGTCGGCCAGAGGAGGGGAGAACGGCATGAGCGGAAACCGACGCGCGTTGCCTGCTGGAAAGAGCGTGCGCGGTCATCGCAGCGCTCTACGCGACGCTCTTGGCGTTGTCCACGAATTACGACGCCTTGCTGATCACCTACAGGAACGGCGACCTCACCCCGACGATCGCGGTCTTCACAGGGGCATGCGTCGGTTGGCTGGGTCTGCGCCTGGCGCGCTCCCCGCGACGCCCGCCGGTGCTGTGCGTCGGTGGCGGGTGCGCCGTTGGCCTGGTGGCCGTGTTGTGGTGGACGAACCACTCCACGGCGGATGAGGAGCAGGTCACGCCCACTCCGAGCACCGGAGGCTTGCGGTCTCAGCCTTCCGATAACACTCCAGGCACTGCGCCCCTTCCGGCCTCGCCCACCGCGGGGCCATGACCAGCCCGGCCCTCTAACGAGTGACGAGGAGACCACGCCCCGGGCTGTCTTCGGGGCTGGTGTCCGCAGCCCACAGGGCGAGTACGCCGCCTCCGCGCAGAACGCCGGCAGGAACAGGCCCGACAGGACCAGACGCAGCCTGAGTGCGCTCTGTGCGGTGATCGGCTCGGTACCGCTCCGGGGGAAGTGGCGGCCCAGCATCCCGGATCGCCCTCGTCGCTCCCGGTCCGTGGGCTGCATCGGATGGTTGTTGTCCATGGTCGCTTCCCGAACGATGTCGACGGTCATTGCGCCGAGCGCCTCTTGTGCGGTTTCACACCGGGCATCCGGCCTTCCGCTGAGCGGTCCGAGCTCCGCGGTGCCTCCCAGCTCACGGTCGACCAGGGCCCGGCCGCAGGCGGAGGCGTAGGCGGAGGCGTAGGCGGCGAAGACGCCGATCTGGCAGTTCTCGGTGCGGAGGGCGGTGCCGGAGTACTGGCGCTGAACCCCGGCGGAGGTGGTGCCCTTCTTGATGAACCCGGTGTCATCGATGATCAGGACACCGTCGGCTTCGCCGAGCTTGGCGGCGGCGTGTTCCTGCAGGTCGTCGCGGATGTCATCGGGCTCCCACTTCGATCCGGCGAGGAGGTGCTGCAGGCCGTCAGGGGTGGAGTGGCCGACCCGTTCGGCCAGCTGGTGAGGTCGGACCGGGGCGCCCTGCCGACGTTACCGTCGGTGGGTTTCCCCGGCCCGCCTCCCGAACCAGACGTGCCCGATCTCCAGGCATCCGGCTCTCCACAAGCCCCCTCAGGCGGCCGCTGCGATCGTGGTCCCGTTGGGATCACGATCGCCGGTCGCCCAACAGTGCAGCTTGGTCTGCATCTCCAGTACCCGGCGCTCGGCCTTGAGCAGCGCGAACTCCAGCGCGTCGGTATTCACCAGCGGCCTCCCGGCATTGCAGCATCCTCCCTGCCGACTTGCTGGCCCCCTTCGCCATGCACGGAGCTTTCCTCCGCTCGGACTACTAGGGGGCCTCCGCCCCACCTGCGGACCTCAGCCGGCAACGGGCCTGCCCTCGCTCTCCGGACCGGATGCCGGGAAAGCGGGGGCGACCGCAGGCGGTTCCCACGTTCATCATGTGCCGATCGGCCAGGTCGGCGTCCCGCTACTACCCCGGCAGCATCACCACGCCTACGCCGCAGACCTTCAGCGTGGTCTCCCCACCGGCAGTTGGAGACCGGCTACGGAGTTGACCACCCCTGCCGAAGCGAGCGGTCACGCACTGCACCCCGGGCCCATATCCGCCAGATTTGAGCCCGGTGCAAGACTTACGGGGCTTTACACGGGTTCCTCTTCGTACGCCTTCTGGCCTTGCTTGCCGAACCCGACGCGTCTGGCAGTACCGCGCCGTCCCGGCGTTGTCAGGGCTGCTTTCCGTCCTCACCGGCGTTCCCCGGCTCGGACTGCCCTCAGCTTCTACCCGGCCGCTGCGACGGCCCGGCGGCAGAGTAGGGGTCGGACCGGGGCGCGGTACTGGCCTTGTGACCAGCCCGTTTCCCCGGCCCGCCCTCCGCACCGGACATGCGACTCTCACCGCATCCGGCGCTCCACGGACTCCCTTGGGACCGCGCGGTTCACACCGTCGCGGCCTTCGCCCACGGTGTCGGGATGCTGTATCCACGCCAGCGATAGCGGGTCACCTTCACCCGCTGCGGGACGAACAGCGTGATCCCGTCCTCCTCGGGCCGCCAACCGGGCTCGCCGGTCAAGTAGCGGCGCCGCAGAGTCCTCCAGTCGATCCCGGGATGCTGCTTCCTCAGCCACAACGTCACTCGACGCCAGCAGAAGTCGTCGAGATAGTGGAACGTGGCTGTGGACGACCCGAACCGGAAGTAGTAACACCATCCCCGCACGCCGAGTTGAGCTGGCGGAGCAGGTCAGCGAGAGTGCGTTGACCTCTCTTGTTCGTCATCGCCCGCACCTTGCCCGTGATGGAGGCCAGGGCCTTCTTCGACGGATAGGTGTAGACGTAGTGCTCGCTGGTGCCCTTCTTGCGTCTCCGCTGGATGTGGAAGCCGAGAAAGTCCAGCCCTTCGTCGATATGGCAGACGCGGGTCTTGGCCTCGGACAGGCGCAGCCCCAGAGGGGCGAGCACGGCCGTGACCTCCTCCCACAGCGCGTCCGCGTGAGCTCGGGCGCCGCATACCATGATCAGGAAATCGTCCGCGTAGCGGACGATCCGGTATGTGGCACCTCCGCGTCGGCGGTGTGCTGTCCGCCTGCCGCCGTTGCCGTGAGCGTCCCACTTGGCGCAGAAGTGTTCATCCAGCGCCGAGAGGGCGATGTTCGCCAACAGCGGCGCGGCGATGCCGCCTTGGGGTGTGCCGGTGTTCGTGTCCCTGGTCTCGCCATCGGCGGACATGATGCCCGCCTTCAGAAACGCCTTGACCAGGGCGAGAACCCGCTTGTCTCCGACTCGTCGGCGCATCCGCTCAAGGAGAGCGGAGTGGGCGATGTTGTCGAAGCACGCTTCGATGTCCGCATCCAGCACCCAGTGGTAGCCCTTGGTGCCGAAGTGGTGCACCTCCGCGATCGCGTCATGGGCTCGTCGTTCGGGGCGAAAGCCGTAGCTGACCGGCTTGAAGGACGCCTCGAAGATCGGCTCCAGAACCAGCACGAGCGCGGCTTGCACGAGCCTGTCCATCGCGGTGGGAATTCCCAGCCTCCTGAGCTTTCCCCCGCTGCCCGGCTTGGGGATCATGCGCTCCCGCACCGGCAGAGGGGTGAACGTGCGGGCCTTCAACTGCTCCCGCGTGTCCTTCAGGAAGGCCACGATGTCGGCATCATCGGCGATGAAGGCCGGGATGACCCGGTCCACGCCGGCGGTGCGCGCGCCCTTGTTGCCCCTCACCCTCTCCCACGCGACGGTGAGGAAGTCGGGGTGATGGACAAGGTTGTAGAGATCATCGAACCTTCGGTCGGGATCATCGACCGCCCATTGGTGCAGCTTGGTCTGCATCCGTCGTACCCGCAGCCAGGCCCCATCGGGGTCGGGCCACAGCTGACCGGTATTCACCAGCGTCTCCGTCCCCTTGCAGTTCCTCAACTACCTGAATCCGCTGTGCTGCTTCGCCATGTGGACGGCTTTCCCGCCCCCGGACTACTACCAGCCCTCCGCCCCACCTCGGGCCGTCGGCGGACGTCGCGCCTTCCCGCCCTATCGCACCTGGAGAGTGCACGAAGACGAAAGCTTCGAGGTGGTTCCCACGTTCACTGTGAACCGCTCGTCGGGTGAGGCGGCCAGCTTTGCCCCTGCGGCATCGCCACGGTTACGCCACAGTCCTTCTCCGTGGCCTCCCGACCGGCAAGATCAATCCGATCCAGGAGTTCCTGCCCTGACAGGCAGTGCGCACCGCGATCCAGCCCAGATCCACCGGGTTTGAGCTGGCGGAGGTCTTGAGGGGCTTTACACCGCTGGTTCCTCGCGTCCACCTTCCCGTCTCGCTTGCTGGACCCGCACCGTCCGGTAGTTCCAGTGCGTCCCGTCGTTGTCGGGGCTGCTCTCCATCAGATCCGGCCGACTCGCCGGGCCCGACTGCCCCCTGCTTCTGTCGTCCCGCTGCGACGGGACAACGGTGCGGGTCTCACACCCGCACACGGATCACAGCGCCTCGTGGCGCACGGTCTCGCACCTCCACTCGGTCACATGGGGCCTCGTGGCGCACCCAGCTGTTCTTGCGGGCGACCGGGCGAGCAGCCCGCGCACGCAGTCCCGCATGCGGCAGCGGAGCCGACTCGGCCGAAGGGGTGCCCGATGGTCAGGAAGAGATCGGCCAGTTCGAGGTCCCACTGCGCGGCGGCAGACTCGGTGATCACCCTCGAAGGCTGCCCCGCCGCTGTCACTATCTGCGGCGTTATCGCACGATCGAGGGGCGGTCTCCATGAGACCGCCCCGGCACGACCGAAGTCCCGCTATACTCCCGCCACCCGGCGAAAGACCAGGGCAGGCAGCGAAATCCTGCTGGAATACTAACCATGCATGGCCCGGTCGGCCATGCCGAACCAGCAGTTGAACGAGGCGGCACGTCGCCGCCTCCTTCACTCACCGTGACCGGTACCGCTGATCGGACGCCCTCGAAAACTCCGCCGGATGCGCCTCCACCGCAGCTCCCCTGGGGAGAATCTGGGGAGTACGAGCGTCCCTGGGGAGCGCCTGGGGGGAATCGACTGCCTAACGAGGCACGAGGTTGAAAGACCACGAAAGAAAGATCCGTGCAGCTCAGAGACCTGATCGGCGGCATTTCCGCAGGTCAGGGCCGCCCGGTAGACGTCTTCAAGAAGATCGCTTCGTCTCCGGCTTCCCGAATCGTGGTCCGCCTGCCATGCGCGCTGCCCTCTCTTGCCGCACCACCTCACAACCAAGATCCGGACCATACGCGGGCCAGAGTCCGCCCACGTCCCTTAGAACCGCGCATTCGCGCTGATCAGGGCGATGCGCGTGATGTACCACCAACAGACCAAGAACCTGCTGGTGAACTACTCCCCCAAGAAGCTGGACTTCTTCCAGGCACAGGTGAAGAGCACCTGACCAGGACAGATGCCCGTCGAGCGCCCTACGCCTGGCCCATCTGAGCGGTGAGTCGACACACTGTCCCCACTCCCGTCGCATCGCACCGATACGCGGCCCGACCAGCGGTTCCGGGCATTTCGAGGCCAGTGTCCGCTCGCCCTGGGCGCCGGCAGAATCCAGCTTTCCCAGAGCGCCCCCGGCTCGCCCCGACGCAGGCCAGGAGAATCCTGACGGACATTCACCCGAGTGCGCGCAGCGCCTGGGCCACCGTCTCCGTCGTGCGGGCGCGGGCGGCGGAGAGCCAGGGTCGTGGGTCGACGGTTGGGGAGCCGTCGACGAAGGCGTCGCGGACGGCTCCGGTGAAGGCGACGTTCAGTGCCGTACCTGTGTTGATCTTTGTCATGCCGGCGGTGATCGCGCGGCGCAGCTCGTCCTCGGGCACACCGGTGGAGCCGTGCAGGACGAGGGGAACGGGGACGGACTCCTTCAGGCGGGCGATCAGTTCATGGTCGAGCCGTGCGGTGCGGGTGGTCATGGCGTGCGAGCTGCCCACGGCGACGGCGAGGGCGTCCACGCCCGTCCTGGTCACGAACTCGCGTGCCTGCGAGGGGTCGGTACGTGCGCCGGGTGCGTGGACGCCGTCCTTGCCGCCGACTTCGCCGAGTTCGGCCTCCAGCCACAGCCCGTGGGCGTGAGCCCACTCGGCGGCGGCGCGGGTCGCGGCCAGGTTGCGGTCGTGCGGGAGCGCCGAGGCGTCGTACATCACGGAGCCGAAGCCGTTGTCCGCGGCGCGGTGCAACAGGGCCTCGTCGGTGACGTGGTCCAGGTGCAGGGCGACCGGGACGAGGGCCGCCTCGGCCACCGCCGCGGTGGCGCGGGCGATCGGTGCGAGAGCGCCGCCGTGGAACCGCACCGCGTTCTCGCTGACCTGGCAGATGACCGGGGCACCCACACTCTCGGCTGCGGCCACGATCGCTTCGGCGTGCTCCAGGGTGATCACGTTGAACGCACCGACCGCGCGCCCTTCGGCGCGCGCGGCCCGGACGAGGTCGGCGGTGGGAGTCAGTGGCATGTACGGATGGCCTTTCCGGACGGCGGTTTCCCGTGCACAGCTCCCGGCATCGCTCCGCGCATGATGACGTGACGGAAATTGTGGAAGTTGATGCAGGAGATTGCTGTTTTAGAGGCGATAAATCGCTGAAAGATGCGACGTGCGTCAGAAAGAGGTGCCCCGGCCGTGGTTTCATGGGCGTCTACTTCACCGACAGGGAGCGACTGAGATGGCGGCACCGCAGGCCAGGTGGAGCGCGCTGCTGGACTTGCTGACGCGCGACGGGCGTATCGAGGTCGAGGCAGCCGCGGCCGAACTCGCGGTGTCCGCCGCGACGATCCGGCGTGACCTCGACGAACTGGCTCGCCAGCAGATGGTCACCCGCACCCACGGTGGCGCGGTGATCAACGCGATCGCGTACGACCTGCCCCTGCGGTACAAGGCGGCACGCCACGCCCCCGAGAAGGAACGCATAGCGCATGCGGCGGCCGGCCTGGTCAAGGCCGGAGCGGTGGTGGGTCTCAACGGCGGCACCACGACCACCGAGGTCGCGCGGGCACTGGCGACCAGGAGCGACCTGGGCCCCGAGGGCGGGGCCGAGCCGTCGCTGACGATTGTCACCAACGCCCTGAACATCGCCAACGAGCTGGTCGTGCGCCGCCATGTGAAGCTCGTCGTGACCGGCGGAGTGGCGCGCCCGGCCTCGTACGAACTGATCGGGCCGCTGGCCACCGAACTGCTCGCCGAGATCACGCTGGATCACGTCTTCATCGGAGTCGACGCGATCGACTCCGTGCACGGTGCGACCGCGCATCACGAGGGTGAGGCCAGCATCAACCGGGCGTTGGCGCGGCGCGCCCAGCAGGTTGTCGTGGTCGCCGACTCCTCCAAGCTGGGCAAGCGGACGTTCGCGCGCATCTGCCCGTTGGAGGACGTCCATGTGCTGGTGACCGACAAGGACGCTCCCGCCGGGCTGACCGAGCCGTTCGCCGCCGCCGGAGTGGAGATCATCCGCGCCTGACCTTCGGTGCCCCGCAGGGCTGTTCGCGACGTCCGTCACCGGCCGCACGCGCGGACACCCGGCGCCGCGCGGGTGAGTAGGGGTGAGCCGCGCACGACGCCCTGGCCGAACACCTCGCGGGGCGGGGGAGGTTCCGTGTGCGAGCAGAGGCGGTCCGTCGGTCCCTGCACCGTGGTCGACCGGACGGACAGCAGTGTCGGTGCCGTCGACAACGACCGCAGGTCCCCGGTCCGGACCCGCAGACCGGCGTCCGGCGGGTCGCACGGCGTGGTCCGGGCCGGCCCGGACTCCCTGCAGAGAAGTCACCACTTCACCCCGCTTCGACCACGTCACCCCTTGACTCCGCCGGCCGTCAGACCGCTGATCAGATGGCGCTCCACGAAGACGAACAGCACCACGACCGGGACGACGGCGATCAGCGAGGAGGCGAAGAGGTACTGCCACTGCTCCTGGTAGGCGGTGACGAACCCGGGAACGGCCTTGGTCAGCGTCGTGCGGTCACCCGAGGACGTGATGGTGAGGGCGACGACGTACTCGTTCCACGCGGCGATGAACGTGTACACCACCGCCGTCACCACACCGGGCATGGCCAGCGGCAGAGTGATCCGGGTCAGCGCCCCGAACCTGCCGACCCCGTCCAGGTAGGCCGCCTCCTCCAGCTCCTTGGGGACGCTCGCGAAGTAGGCGTTGAGGATCCAGACGCAGAACGGCAGGTTGAACGCCGCGTTGACGAGGATCAGCGCCTCTCCGGTGTCGGTCAGATCAAGGCTGACCATCTCGCGGTAGATACCGACCAGCAGTGCGGTGGGCGCGAACATCTGGGTGACCAGAACGAGCAGCAGGAACGCGCCGCGGCCACGGAACCGGTGTCGCGCGGTGTAGTAGGCGGCCGGCAGCCCGACCAGCAGCGCGAGCAGCGTGGACATCCCGGCGACGTACAGGGAGAAGCCCAGCGAGCCGGCGACGGGCGGATCGTCGAGCGACCACACGTCGGCGAAGTTCGACCAGCGCCATGCGGACGGCAGGTACGAGGGCGGGGACTTCATGAGTTCCGGCGTCGGCTTCAGCGCCGTCAGCAGCATCTGGAGGTACGGAGAGAGGAAGACCAGGGCGACCAGCCAGCCGGTGCCGGCGATCAGCGCGGTGCGTACCGTGAGTTCTTTGCGCGTGGACAGTAATCCGGTACGTGTACGCGTGCGTGTGGCCGGCGTTGTCATCGGATCTCCTCCCGCCAGCGCACGACCCGGAGGTACGCGAGCACCACGACGAGGATCAGTGCGAAGTTCACGACGGCCATCGCGGCCGATTCGCCGACGGCCTGGTTGTCGAAGGCGAGCTTGTACATGAACGTCGTCGTCGTGTCGGTGGCGAAGCCGGGTCCGCCGCGGGTCATCGCCCAGATGATCGGGAACGAGTTGAACACGTTGATGATGTTGATGATCGCGGCCACCAGCAGCGAGGGCCGAAGCAGTGGCAGCGTCACGGACAGGTACGTCCTGGCCGGGCCCGCGCCGTCCATCCGGGCCGCCTCGTAGACCTCCGCGGGGATGGTCTGGAGTCCGGCGAGTATGACGAAGGCGGTGAACGGCAGCGAGACGAACACCGCCACGGCCATCATCGCCGCGAATCCCAGGACCGGGTCGGCCAGCCAGTTCACCGGCTTGTCGAGGAGACCCATGTCCATCAGGACGCGGTTGACGACGCCGTAGAAGTTGTTGAGCATCCAGCGCCAGATGAGCGCGGTCATGAGGACGGACGCCGCCCAGGGCACGATGAGCGCCCAGCGGACCGCCCGTTGCCCGGGGAAGCGGGTGTTGAGCAACTGGGCGAGGCCCAAGGACAGCAGGAGGGTGACCGTGACGACGCCGACGACCCAGACCAGCGTGCGCAGCAGTACGCCCGGCAGGTCCTCCTCGGCGAACAGGTCGGCGTAGTTGTCGAGGCCCGCGGGGCCGAGGGACAGTCCTGTGGAGCTGATCCTGGTCAAAGAGGTGCGGGCCATTTCGACGACGGGCCAGACCACCATGGTCAGGATGAGGGCGACGGCGGGACCGAGCCACAGGAGCGGTTCGAGGGACCGTAGATCTCGCCGCCTCTTTCGGCCCGGGGCGGCGGGTGGTGCCGCCCCCGGTGGGGCCGACTCCCGCCGGTCCCCCGAGGCGCGTACGGGGATGTCGTGGACGGCCATGCGTCAGCCGGCCTTCTGGGCGGTCTTCTCCGCGGTCTCCTGGATCTTCTCCAGGACCTTCCGGGGATCGCCGTCGGCCACGGCGGTGCCTATCTGCTGCTTCACGGCGCCGTCGACGGCACCCCAGCCCGGGTTGTCCGCCGGGGCGAACCTGGCGCCCGCCAGTGCGTCGACGAAGGGCTTGTAGTAGTCGGTGTCCGAACTGAGGGCGTCGCCGGCCGACTTGGTGACCGAGAGGAATCCCTCGGTGGACAGGAAGGTGGAGGCGTTCTTCTTCTGGTACACGAAGTCCAGGAACCTGTTGACGGCTTCCCGGTTCTTGTCCCCGTCCTTCTTGAACGCCACCAGGTAGTCCTGGACGCCCAGGGTGTTGTGGGTGGTGCCGTTCTTGCTGGGCAGTGGCGCGACGCCGTAGTCGAGGTTCTTGTCGACGGGGTCGATGAAGCCCTTGCGCAGGAAGACGGCGCCGTTGATCATGCCGATCCGGCCCTGTGCGAACTGGTTGAAGACGTCCTTGCGGTTGGTGGTCTCCGGGTTGGGCTGGGTCAGGCCGTCCTTGGTCAGTTTCCTGAGGTAGGTCAGGGTGTCCACGTTGGCCGGCTGGTCGACGGCCCATCTGCCGGAGTCGTCGACCCAGCCACCGCCGTTGTTCATCGACCAGATGCCGAACTCGCCCTGGGCCTCCTCCGGTCCGAGCGGCAGACCCAGCGGGATGACGCCGCTCCCCCCGTTTTTCTTGATCTTCCTGGCGGTTGCCTCGACCTCGGCCCAGCTCGTCGGCGGCGCCGTGACACCCGCCTTCTTGAAGATCTTCTTGTTGTAGAAGAACAGCCGCGCGCTGGAGATGAACGGCAGTCCGTACTGGACCTGTTCGTACGTGGCCTGTTCGGCGAAGAGGGGCAGGAAGTCGCCCAGCACCTTCGCCGACACCGCCTCCTCGGCCGGGTAGATGAGGCCGTCGCGGGCGAAGTCCGAGAACTTGTTGTAGTTGAGGACGTCCGGCTGCTGCTTGGTCTGGATGTACGTCTTGACCTTGGAGTCCATCTGCTCCCAGTCGACGACTTCCAGGTTGACCTTGTAGCCCGGGTTTCCCGCCTCGAAATCCCTGATCAGGTTCTTCCAGTAGGGCTGGGTGTCGTCGTCGTACTTCGCGGCCACGAAGGTGATCGTCCGGCCGTCGGAGTCGTCTCCGCTCGAGGACCCTCCCTTGCCGCATCCGGTGAGAGTCAGGGCCAGAACCAGGCCTGCGGCCGTGCCAACGATGTGCCGATTCACGCGAGTACCACCTTCTCTTCGTGTGACAGTGCCCTGAACGACCAGTGCGGCTCCATGCTCATTTATGCTCGAATCTTGCTAAGATCAAGCATTGAACGTCATCATGCTCAATCGATCACGCATGGTGTCAAGGGCCCGCCGGATCACGACTCGGTCACGCCGAGGCGGATCGCCTTGGGTGCCCGCACCCATCAAGAGCGGCGCTTCACCGTGCGACCACGCCCTGTGCGTCCGAGACGGGAGTCCCGATGAGCCAGACCGAGACCGAGATCGCCACACAGCCGGAGTGCTGGCACCGCGCCGTCGCGCTCGCACGCCGGCCGGGGGCATCAGGCGTCGCCCAACTGCCCCGGACCGGCGAGCGCGTGGCCGTCGTCGGCTGCGGCACGTCCTGGTTCATGGCCCAGGCGTACGCGCTGCTGCGCGAGTCCGCCGGCCACGGCGAGACCGACGCCTTCCCGGCGTCCCAGATGCCGCTCGGGCGACGTTACGACCGGGTGCTCGCCCTGACCCGGTCGGGCACCACCACCGAAGTGCTGGAGGTGCTCCGGCGCCTGCGGGGGGTGACACCCACCGTCGCGGTCACCGCCGATCCGGCGACGCCCGTCATGGAACTCGCGGACATGACCGCCGTCCTGGACTTCGCCGACGAGACGTCGGTCGTGCAGACCCGGTTCGCCACCACTGAGCTGGTGTTTCTGCGGGCCCTGCTCGGCGAGGACCTGAGCGGGCTGGCCGCACAGGGGACGGCGGCGCTCGCCGAGCCGCTGACGGACGAGCTCCTGGCCGCCGAGCAGTTCACGTTCCTCGGCAGCGGCTGGGCCTACGGGATCGCCCAGGAGGCGGCGCTGAAGATGCGCGAGGCGGCGGGCGCCTGGACGGAGGCGTATCCCGTGATGGAGTACCGGCACGGGCCGATCAGCGTCACCGGACCCGGGCGGGTGGCCTGGTGGTTCGGCGACCCGGCCGCCATTGCCGAGGGACTGCCCGACGAGATCGCCCGCACCGGCGGCCGACTGGTGGCCTTCGGCCGCGACCCGGTGGCGGACCTCGTCGTGGTGCAGCGGCTCGCCACGGCCCTCGGCTCGGCACGCGGCCTCGACCCGGACAACCCGCGCCACCTCACGCGTTCGGTGATTCTCGCCTGACACCGTTCGACCGAATGCGACGGTCCGCCGAAGCCGGGCCCGCTGCCCGCGGCTCATGCCGTGAGCAGCGGGCCTGTCCGTCGTCAGCGACCACACCGGCCATCGGGGCCCCGCGAGAACCAGGGAACGCATCGTTGACAGATGTTTTTTCCTGCAAGAGTATGTGCACAAAACTACAAGATCTTGCATTGCTCGTCAGAGACTCCATGCCTCTCCCCGCTGGAGGACACCAGTGCGTGCACAGCCCCGCAGAGTCGGCGCCTCCCTCGCCGCCGCCCTGACCCTGACCATCGCCTCGCCGGGCACCGAAGCCCTCGCCCAGCCCCTACGGGCCGATGCGGCCCCGCGGCCGAGAGTGACCGAAACCGCGGACGGCCTGACCCTGTCCGTACCGGCCGCCGGGAAGGCCCCCGGCTACACCGTCGACGTATCCACCGACGGCGATCTCACCCTCACCACCGGGCGCGCGGGCGCCCCCGTCCTCGCCACCGCGGGCGGTGACACCGGCGGCTTACGGTTCCGCTCCGGCGGCGCCTGGCAGCACGCCACCGACGTCACCGCCTGGAGCTGGAAGAACGGCGTCCTGACCCTGACCGCCGACACCACCCTCGACGGGGCCGGCATCGAAGCGCGCCTCACCCCGGCCGCCGACCGCTACCAACTCGACTGGAACGTCGAAGGAGTCGAGCCGGACCGGCTGGGACTCGCCTACGACCTGGCCTCCGCAGGGCACTGGTACGGGCACGGCGAGGCCGAGACCCCGCAGGGCGGCCCCGGCACCGACCAGCCCTGGCCGCTGGACAGCGGCGAGGTCGAGCACCCGGCGTTCTCCCCCGCCTCATACCACATGATCGACCCGTTCTGGTACACCTCCAGCTCGACCGGACTCCGCGTCGACACCGGGAATGTCATGGACGTGGCGATCAACGAGGGCAAGGACGGGCTCGGCCGCTTCGATGTACGGTCCGCCGACGCCTACAAGGCCACCGTCTTCGTCGAGTCGACACCGCTGGAGGTCTACCGCGACTACGTGGGCATCGTCGGGAAACCCGCGAAGAGCGACGCCACGTACGAGCAGTACGCCAAGCCGGTCTGGAACTCCTGGGCGCAGTTCTACACCCACATCGACCAGGAGAAACTCCTCGACTACGCCACCGACCTCAAAGACGACGGGCTCGACGGGCACGCCCTGCAGCTCGACGACAAGTGGGAGTCGAACTACGGCAATCTGACCTTCGACGCCAAGGCCTACCCCGATCCGAAGGCCATGTCGAAGAAGATCCACGACCTCGGCTTCGACTTCGGGCTCTGGACGACTCTGTGGATCAACCTCGACTCCGACAACTACCAGTTCGCCGTCGACAAGGGCTACTTGCTGGGCGACGCCGCCGACCCCGCCAAGCCGTGCACGGTGACCTGGTGGAACGGCACGGCCGGAATCATCGACCTCGCCAACCCTGAGGCCCGGGCCTGGTACACCGGCCGCGTCAAGTCCCTGATGAGCGACTACGACATCGACGGCCTGAAGTTCGACACCCGCTTCTTCGACGACAAGTGCGCCCCGCGCGACGGATACGAGCCGACCGACTACCAGCGGCTCGGCACCGAACTCGCCGACGAGTTCGACCTGCAGGGCGTCGGCATCCGCGTGCACTGGGACTCCACGGCCCACCGGGCGGGGTTCGTCACCCGGCAGGTCGACAAGGGCACCGGCTGGGACTCGGTCCGCGCCTCGGTCACCCAGAACCTCGCGATCTCCACGATCGGCTACCCCTTCGTCACCACCGACATGATCGGCGGCTCCGGCGGCCAACCGGCTCCGGACAAGGAGGTGTTGATCCGCTCGGCGCAGGTGGCGTCGCTGATGCCGCTGATGTACTCCTCCACCTCACCCGTCGACACCATCGATGTGACGACCGGCCAGAAGGTGGTCTACGACCAGGAGACCATCGACCTCTACCGGGCGGCGGTCAAGCGGCACGAGCGTCTCGCGCCCTACATCTGGGACCAGGTCCAGCAGTCCCTCAGGACCGGTGACCCCATCGTCCGGCCGCTGTTCTTCGACTTCCCGAAGGACAAGGCGAGTTACACCGTCCCGGACGAGTGGATGCTCGGCCCCGCCGTCCTCGCCGCGCCGCAGGTCGCCGACAGGGCCACCCGCACCGTACACCTGCCGCCGGGCACCTGGTACGACGTCAACCAGGGCACCGTGATCCGCGGCCCGAAGGATCTGAAGGGCTACGGCGCTCCCCTCGGGGTCGCCCCGGCCTTTGTGAACCTCAAGGCCAAGGGCGCCGACAAGGCCCTGCGAGCCCTGCGCGGCAACGACGCTCCCGCCGCCTCCGTACTGCTCGCCCCCGACGCACCGGAGACCGGCAACGGCGCGGCCTTCGAGATCACCACCACAGCCACCAACTGGGGCTCCAGGCCGCTGAAGAAGGTCACCGCCACGCTGGCGGCCCCCACCGGCTGGCGCGCCGAGGCCATCACGGCCGCGACCACCACATCCCTGACCACCGGCGCCACTCTCACCACCCGATGGAAGGTCACCCCGTCCGCCGACGCCGACTGGGGCAGCCACCCCCTCACCGGAACCGTCACCTACGACGGCGGTACGAAGGTCTCCGACCGCGTCCCGGTGAAGGTGACACCGGAGCCGGGCACCGTCTCGGCGCCGTACCGCACGGCCGACACCACCGGCGGCGCCCAGTTCGCCCAGGCAGGCGACCAGTTCGCCATCTGGGCGGGCGGCCAGGACCTGTCGGGCTGGAAGGACGAGAAGGCAGCCGTCTACGAGAGTGGGGTGGTCGGTGACAAGGCCACCGTGCGGGCGCGAGTCGTCTCGCAGAACTCCGCCGGCCCCCTCGGCAAAGCCGGCCTCGCCGTCGCCAACGACCTGGCCGCGCCCGAGAAGGGCGGCTACGCGGTCCTCGTCATGACGGACAAGTACGGCCTGGAGTTCCTGACCGACAGCGACGGCGACGGAAAGCTCGACACCTGGGCCGGCGGCGGCCAGACCTACCACCCGGCCCACCTCAAGCTGGTGCGCGACGGCACGACGTACACGGCGTACGCGAGCAAGGACGGCACCACCTGGTCCACCGTCGGCTCGGCCACGATCGCCTCGGCCTCCGGCCGCGGGGACGCGGGAGTGATCGCCTCCGCCGTGAACCTCAACTACCCCGGCGATCGGATCCAGGCCGTCTTCGACGACTTCTCCGTCACCGCGTCCTGACCGGTCACCGCACCCTGGCGCTCCCGGTCGTCGCAGCCCGGCAGCGCCCCCACCGCCGGCTTCGGCAGCACCCGACGACCCTTTTGCGAAAGGGATCCACCATGACACGGCCCACACGCATACCCGCACGCGTATCCGCCCTCGCCGCCTCCTTCGTCGCCGGCGCGCTCGTCGCGACCACCACGACCGTCATCGCGGCCACCGGCGACGACCAGCACAAACCCACCACGACCTGGCTGACCGTGAAGGTCGCCGACGCCATGGGCACCAGGGACACCCTCACCTGGGTGCCCACCGGATCCTTCGCGAGCTCGGCCGAGGTCCGCGTGCCGCGCTATCCGATGACCGCCATCGAGGGCAAGGACACCAAGGAACTCGCCCTGGACGCCGTACGCGGCGAGCAGGTCTCCGCGCAGCTCGCCATCGCCTCCGGCAAGAGGCTCGACGACGTGCAGGCGAGGGTCGGCGACCTGACCGGGCCGGGCGGCGCGAAGCTCGACGGTGACAGTACGCAGGTGCGGTTCGTGAAGTACGTGCCCGTACAGCGCTCCAAGAGCGAGGTCGACTGGTCGGCCACCATCGACCAGGTCAGCTCCGCCAAGGAAGTCTCGGGCGACCGTGATCCGGACGTCGTCGGCGACCCGCTGGAGGAGCGCTCCTCGGTCGACGTGCCCGCGTACGCCGCACAGCCACTCTGGTTCACCTTCCGCGTCCCCAAGAACGCCCGCCCCGGCACGTACAGGGGCACGGTTGACGTCGACGTCGACGGCGACACCCACACCACGTACCCCCTCACCATCGATGTCGCCGACGCCACCGTGCCCGCCGCCGCCGACTACAGGTTCTTCCTCGATGTCTGGGCGCAGCCGGAGACCATCGCCCAGGCGCACAAGGTCGAGCTGTGGTCGAAGAAGCACTGGAAGCTCATCGAGGCGTACAACCGTGATCTGGCGTCGCGCGGTCAGAAGGTCATCAACACGACGATCGTCGACAACCCCTGGCACCACCAGTGGTCGCTCGGCACCCGGGAGTCGCAGACCGCGACGCCGTACACCAGCATGGTCGGCTGGAAATGGAACGGGACCAAATTCGCCTTCGACTTCGACCGCTGGGACACGTACGTCGAGACCGCCAGGAAGGCCGGGCTCGGCCCCGACATCGGCGCCTTCTCGATGCTGGCCTTCCAGGACCAGGAACACCTCACCTACACCGACACCCGCACCGGGAAGACCGTCTACGAGAACGTCGACCTGGGCGGGAACCGCTGGCGGCAGGCCTGGGGCGCCTATCTGCCCGCCTTCGAGGCCCACTTGAGGAAGAAGGGCTGGCTCCAGGACACCTGGCTGTCCTTCGACGAGCGGCCCATCAGCACCATGACGGTGGTCAAGGACTTCGTGCACGAGGTGGCGCCGGTCTTCGACGACCGCATCTCCGTCGCCGGATCGATCACCACGGAGGGTGTCGCGTCGAACCTCTCGGTGGACTGGGGCGGCATCGACGCGATGACGAAGGAGAAGGCGGCCGAGCGCCGCGCTGCCGGCAAGACCACCACGTTCTACGTGTACGGCGAGCCCGCACACCCCAACACGCTGTCCTACTCCCCCGCCGTCGAGTCGCGGATGCTGCCGTGGATCTCCGCGCGGCGCGGCCTCGACGGATTCCTGCGCTGGTCGTACAACAGCTGGACCAGCGACCCCTTCAGGCAGCCCGTGCACATCTTCACCCAGGGCGACGAGTACCTGATCTATCCCGGGAAGAACGGGCCGATGTCCAGCATCCGCTGGGAGCAACTCAAGGAAGGCGTCGAGGACTTCGAGCTGATCGCGCAGCTCCGCAAGAAGGACGGCGGCGACAGCGCCACTCTCACCGAGGCCCTCACGAAGGCCACTCGGGACCTGGACGGCCGTACGAAGAACGTCACCGACATCGAGACCGCGCGGGCGGCCGTGGTGAAGGAGCTGACCTCATGAGCCGGCATGTGCGAGGGCACGTGAGAGCGCTACTGCTCGCATCGGTGCTGGCCGCCACGTCCCTGGCCGCTCCGGCCGCCGACGCGGCCGCGCCCCCGGCGAAGGCGCAGGTGGCGCCCGCGGCGGGGAAGCAGCACACGGTCACCTACGACCAGTACGCCGTGCGGGTCGACGGCAAACCCCTGTACATCTGGGGCGCCGAGTTCCACTACTTCCGGCTGCCCAGCCCGGACGCCTGGCGCGACGTGCTCCAGAAGATCAAGGCGGGCGGGTTCAACGCCGTCTCGCTCTACTTCGACTGGGGCTACCACTCCGCCAGGCCGGGCTCGTACGACTTCACCGGCGTGAGTGACGTGGAGCGGCTGCTCGACGAGGCCGAGCGCGCCGGTCTGTACGTCGTCGCGCGGCCCGGCCCCTACATCAACGCCGAGGTGTCCGGAGGCGGTTTCCCGGCGTGGCGCAAGACCCGCGCGGGTGTGAACCGGACCTCCGAGGAGGGGTATCTGAAGGATGCCCGGGAGTGGATGAGCCGGATCAATCCGATCATCGCGCGTCACCAACTCACGCGCGGCACCGGCTCGGTGATCCTGTATCAGGTCGAGAACGAGTACCAGGGCGGACGCCACGACGCCGACTACATGCAGACGCTCATCGACTGGGCGAAGGAGGACGGCATCGACGTGCCGACCTTCGTCAACGACGGCGGCGCCAACCGGAACTGGGTGAGCGGCAAGGGCGCCCCCGACATCTACGGCTTCGACGCCTACCCGCAGGGCTTCGACTGCAAGGATCCGGACGTCTGGAAGAATCTGCCCGACTATTCCTACGTCAACGACTGGAAACCCGAGTCACCGCTGCTCATTCCGGAGGCTCAGGGCGGCGCCTTCGACCCGTGGGGCGGCACCGGTTACCAGGACTGCGCGAAGCTCACCGGCACCGACTTCACCCGGGTGTTCAGCAAGATGAACATCGCCGCCGGGGTCTCCGGTCAGTCGTTCTACATGACGTACGGCGGTACCAACTGGGGCTGGCTCGCCGACCCCAACGCCGTCTACACGTCGTACGACTACGGCGCTCCGATCAACGAGTCGCGCCAACTGACGGACAAGTACCAGGAGTTCAAGCGGCTCGGGTACTTCGTCAACTCGGTCTCCTCGCTGGCCCGGACCGACAAGGCCGAGGCGCCCGTCCCCTCCGACGAGGCGCTGCGCATCGACCGGCGCGTCAACCCCGACGACGGCACCCAGTTCTTCACGGTCCGGCACACCGACACCCGGGTGAAGGACAGAGACGAGACCACCCTGTCCCTGACCGGGGCGGACGGCGACTATCCGCGGGTGCCGCAGCGGGGTGCGATCACCGTCGACGGCCGGGACGCGAAACTCCTCGTCGCCGGCTACGACCTGGGCGATCAGCGGCTCGTCTACTCCACCTCGGAGATCATGACGCACGCCACGATCGGCGACCGCGAGGTGGCCCTGCTGTACGGGCGGGCGGGCGAAACCGGCGAGACCGTGCTGCGGTACGCGAAGCCGCCCCAGGTGAAGGTGCTCGCCGGCGACGTCACCACCACCTGGGACGCGGAACGCGGCGATCTGCGGCTGAACTACACCCACAAGGGTCTGGCCCGGGTGCTGGTGGACGGCCTGGAACTGCTGATCGCCGATGTCGCCGAGACCGCCCACTGGTGGCGGCAGGACACCGCCGACGGTCCGGTCCTGGTACGCGGCCCGTCCCTGGTCCGTACGGCCGAAGTCGCGGGCGGCACGCTGAAGTTGACCGGCGACTCCGCCAAGGCCGGGAAGATCGAGGTCATCGCGGAAGCGAAGAAGGCGACGTGGAACGGCCGCCGGACCACCGTCACCGAGGCACCGCGCACGGTACGGCTGCCCGCGCTGACGACCTGGAAGTACAAGGAGGAGGCCCCGGAGACCGGCCGGGACTTCGACGACTCCGCCTGGCCCACCGCCACCCGGCTCACCGCCGCCAACGCCGAACTGAACGGCTCACTGCCGGTGCTCGCGATGGACGAGTACGGCTTCCACCACGGCGATGTCTGGTACCGGGGCCGGTTCAGGACCACCGGCGTGGCGACCGCGCTCGCGCTGAACGCCAACACCGGCCCGACCGGCCAGTACGCGGTCTGGCTCAACGGCCGTTACCTCGGCAGCTCCGGTGACGGCGCGCACACCTTCGACATTCCGGCGGGCGCGCTCAAGGACGGCGGCGACAACGTGCTCGCCGTCCTGGCCGAGAACGCCGGCCACAACGAGGAATGGGGCCACGACTACTCCAAGGAACCGCGCGGCCTGCTCGGCGCGGAGGTGATCGGCGGTGCCTCCACCCTCACCTGGAAGATCCAGGGCAGCAGGGGCGGCGAGAACCCGGTCGACACCGCACGGGGTCCCTACAACAACGGCGGGCTGTACGGGGAGCGGGCCGGCTGGTCGCTGCCCGGTTACCCGGACGGCGACTGGAAGCGCACCTCACTGTCCACGTCCGCCCGGTCCGGGGCCACGGAACCCGGGGTGCGGTGGTACCGCACCGGCGCGAAGCTCGATCTGCCGACGGGCCAGGACAACGCGCTCGCGCTGGACCTCGCGGAGCCCGAGGGTGGCAGCACGGCGTACCGCGCCCAGATCTTCGTCAACGGCTGGCTGATCGGCCGCTATCTGCCCGACACCGGCCCCCAGACACGGTTCGTCGTCCCCAAGGGCATCCTGCGCGAGCGGGGCGACAACACCATCGCCCTGGCGGTGTGGTCCACCGGGAAGGCGGCCGGCCCCGGTTCGGTGAAGCTCGTCGACCTCGGCGCGAGTGCCGGTGGCATCAAGGTGAACACGGTGGCCGCGCCCTCGTACGACGCGAGGACCTACGCCATGCCCGCCGCAGGTGCGCGGGTCACGGTGGACGCCGAGCCGTTCCTGAGCACCGGCACGGCCACCGAGGTCCCCGTCACGGTCACCGTGCCGAAGGGCGCTCCCACCGCCCGCGACGTCGAGGTGTCACTGACCGTCCCGGACGGCTGGACCGCTGGTGCCGACGGCGCCACCGGCTTCGACCGGGTCCGCCCCGGCGCGTCGGTGACCGCCGTCTACACCGTGACTCCGCCCGCCGACCCGGTGCACTACGCCGTGCTGTCCGCGACCGCGGGACTGAAGCAGTCGGGTCGGCCGAAGCGTGTCACCGGCGAGCGGGCCGTGCAGGTGCCGCCGCCAGGACTCTCCAAGGACGCTTACGTCAGCGATCTGACCCTGGTCAAGGCGGTCAACGGCTGGGGTCCGGTCGAGAGGGACCTGTCCAACGGTGAGGCCGCGGCGGGTGACGGACGGACCCTCACCATCGACGGCACCACCTTCGGCAAGGGTCTCGGCGTCCACGCGAACAGCCAGGTCAGGGTCTATCTCGGCGGCGGCTGCACCCGGTTCACCGCCGTCGCCGGTCTGGACGACGAGGTCGGTGACGGCGGCAGCGTCTCCTTCCAGGTGATCGCCGACGGCCGCACCCTCGCCACCACCCCGGTCGTGTCCGGCTCCGACGGCGGCACCACCGTCGACGTGGACGTGTCCGGCGCCCGCTGGCTGGACCTGGTCGTCGACGGAAACGGCGATGTCTCCAGCGACCACGCCGACTGGGCGGACGCCGAGTTGACCTGTACGGGAGGTTCCTGATGGCCGTCCGGACGCGTGCGACACGCGGCGGCCCCATGGTTCTGCTGCTGGCGCTCATCGCCGTCCTGGCGGGGCCGGTGGCACCCGCCGAGGCCGGCCGGCGAACCGACGGGCACGGCTGGACGGGCACGTGGGCGACGGCCCCGAGCGAGCACTACGAGGTCTCGGGCATGTCCGAGGTGACGGTGCGGATGCCGGTGCACACCAGCGTCGGCGGCTCCCGGGTGCGCGTCCGGCTGTCCAACGCGTACGCCACCCAGCCGGTGACGATCGGTCACGCGACCGTGGGGCCCCGCGACGCAGGCTCCGCGGTCGAGCGGGCGTACGAGGTGCGGTTCGGCGGGAAGCGGCAGGTGACGATCCCGGCGGGCGGCACGGCGGTCAGCGACCCGGTCCCGTTCCCGCTGCCCGCCGGTGCCGACCTGGTGGTCAGCCTCTATCTGTCCGGTCAGGTCACGCACATCACCGACCACTGGTGGGCGCAGCAGACCGTGTACTGGACGGACTACGGGGCGGGCGACCATGCCGCCGACACCGGTGGTGACGCCTTCACCTGGACCACCACGAGCTGGCCGTTCCTCTCCGGTGTCGACGTGAGCGCGCCGAGAGCGCGGGCGGTGGTGGCGCTCGGCGACTCGATCACCGACGGCTCCTTCTCGACGGCCGACACCAACCGGCGCTGGCCCGACCTGCTGTCCGAACGGCTGAACGCCTGCCGGCCCGGCGCCGGGGTGCTCAACGCGGGCATCACCAGCAACCGGATCACCGCCGGGACGGAGACCAACCCCTCGGCGCTGGACCGTCTCGAACGGGATGTGCTGTCCCAGCCGGGAGCCAGGACCCTGATCCTCTTCGAGGGGATCAACGACCTCGGCGGGGCGAGTGCCGAGCAGATCATCGCCGGGATGAAGACGATCGCCCGCAGGGCCCACCAGCACGGGATGCGGGTCGTCGGCGCCACGATCACCCCGTACATGGGATTCACCTGGGGCGGGTGGACCGAGGAGACGGAGGCGCGGCGCCGGCAGGTCAACGCGTTCGTACGGCACTCCGCCCACGTCTTCGACGACTACGCCGACTTCGACCGGGCGGTACGCGACCCGGCGGACCCACGAAGGCTCGGTCAGGCGTACGACTCGGGCGACCATCTGCATCCCAACGACGCCGGCATGCAGGCGTTCGCCGACGCCGTCGACCTGACCTCGCTCGGCCTCGGCCGCGGCTGTTCCTGAGGAGGACCCGCAGTGCTCGGAGTTGTTGGACACGGAAGAAGGCCGGCGGCCCTGGCCACGGCCGTGATCGCCCTGGTGGCAGGACTGCTGCTCCCGGCCCCCTCGGCGGCAGCGGCTCAGCAGACACGGCACACACAGCAGTGGACGGGAACCTGGGCGACCGCCCAGCACGCCGCGTACGACCCGGGCACCTCGGAGGTGACCGTACGGATTCCGGTGCGGGTGAGCGCGGGCGGGTCGAGCGTACGCATCCGGCTGACCAACGGCTTCACCACCGAGCCGGTGACCATCGGGCACGCGACGGTCGGATCCGGTGACGGCGGCAGCGCGGTCGCAAGGCCGCGGAAGCTGAGCTTCGGCGGGAAGAGCGCGGTGACGATCCCGGCCGGCGGGCAGGTGGCGAGCGACCAGGTCCGGCTCTCCGTGCCCGCCCGGAGCAGCGTGGTGGTCAGCCTGTACTTCCCGGGCCGTCTCACCCACATCAGCCAGCACTGGATGGGCCTGCAGACCGTCTACTGGACGCCCGACGGCGGCGGCGACCACGCCGGGGACCCCGCCGGAACCGCCTTCACCCGTACCGACTCCACGTTCCCGTTCCTGACCGGTGTCGATGTACGGGGCGGCGGCGCGGCCGGTTCCGTCGTCGCGCTCGGCGACTCGATCACCGACGGCGCGTCCTCGACGGCGAACACCGACCGGCGCTGGCCCGACTACCTGGCGGCCCGGCTGTCCGGCTGCGCCACCACCGCCGGAGTACTGAACGAGGGCATCAGCGGCAACCGGATCACCGCCGGCACGGACGGCAACCCGTCGGCGCTCGAACGGCTGGAGCGTGATGTCCTGGCCCAGCCGAACGCCCGGACGGTGGTCCTGTTCGAGGGTGTCAACGACCTCAGCTGGGGCGGCGCCACCGGCGACCAGGTGATCGACGGCATCAAGGAGATCGCCCGGCGCGTGCACGCCCGCGGGCTGCGGCTGATCGGAGCGACCGTCGTCCCGTACCGGGGCTGGGGCGACTGGTGGACGGAGGCCAAGGAAGCCGACCGGCAGAAGGTCAACTCGTTCGTCCGGGACTCCGGCGGCGTCCTCGACGGGTACGCCGACTTCGACCGGGCGGTACGCGACCCGGACGACCCCGCCCGCTATGCCGCCGCGTTCGATTCGGGCGACCATCTGCATCCCAACGACACCGGGATGAAGGCGTTCGCCGACGCCGTCGACGTACCCGGTCTGCGCGTGGCACGCGACTGCCCCTCGACCCGCGTCCGCCTCACCCCGTACCGGCCGATTCTGCAGGCCGGCGGCCAGGGCACGAGGATCACGGCAACCCTGACCAACGACGGCCGCTCGGCGGTCACCGACGTCCGTACCCGACTGGATCTCCCGGCGGGCTGGTCCGCGGAACCGGCCGGCGGCGCGCGCCTCCGCGTCCTCGGCCCCGGGAAGAGCGCCACCGTCACCTGGGCCGTCTCCCCCGGGCCCGAAACCGCGTGGGGTACCCACCCGTTGAAGGTGCGCAGCTCCTACCACCAGGGCGGGACGCGGCGGTTCGACACCGACGAGGTGGACGCCACGGTCACCCCCGTCCCCTCCGGGGTGAAGGCGCCGTACCGGACGACCGCGACCGCCGAGGACGCCCAATACGCGCAGAACGGCGCCCAGTTCGCCATCTGGGCGGGCGGCCAGGATCTGTCCGGCTGGAAGGACGAGAAGGCCGTCGTCCATCTGCCCGGCGCCGCACCCTCCTCCGGCTCCGTGACGGCACGGGTCGTCGCGCAGACCGGCAGCGGGCCCTCCGCCAAGGCCGGGATCGCCGTCGCCAACGACCTGACGGCGCCCGGGAAGGGCGGCTACGCCGTACTGACCATGTCCGCGCAGTTCGGCCTGGAGTTCCTGACCGACAGCGACGGCGACGGCCGCCTGGACACCTGGGCCGGCGGCGGCTCCTCCTACCACCCCGCCTGGCTGCGGCTCGTCCGCGACGGGGCCACGTACACCGCCTACGCCAGTGCCGACGGCACCGCCTGGCAGCAGATCGCCACCGCCACCGTGCCGTCCGCGAGCGGCGGCGTGGGCGACGCGGGAATGGTCGCGAGCGCCGTCAACCTCAACCACCCCGGCCAGACCACCACCGCTGTCTTCGACTCCTTCTCCTCCTCCACGTGAGAGGCACCTCCATGGCAGTCAATCGCAGGCACTTCATGACCACGGCTGCCGCCGTCGGCGGCGCCGTGCTCCTCGCCCCGCCCGGGACCGCCGCGGCCCTCACCGGCCCGACGCTCACCGGGAACGGAACCGGCATCCCCGACTACCGGCCCACCAAGGCGTCCCTCGACACCCATCCGGTGCCGCGCTGGTACAAGGACGCCAAGTTCGGCATCTTCGTCCACTGGGGCGTCTACTCGGTGATCGGCGGCGCGACGCCGAGAAGCGCCTCCGAGTGGTATCTGTGGTACCAGAGCACCAAGGACACCGCCGAGTGGAAGTACCACCGCGACACCTACGGCGAGAACGTCACCTACGACGACCTGATCCCGCGGTTCAAGGCCGAGAAGTACGATCCCGACTCCTGGGTGGAGCTCTTCGAGCAGGCGGGCGCCGAGTACTTCGCGCTGACCAGCAAGCACCACGACGGATTCGCCCTCTACCCCAGCAAGGTGACGGACCGTCACTCGGGCGCGTACGGCCCGAGGCGGGACCTCGTCGGCGAGCTGATGGCCGCCGCCCGCAGACGCGGCACCGTGCGGCCCGGTCTGTACTACTCCCTCGGCGAGTACTTCAACCCGGCGATCGGCCGGCCGATGCGCAACTTCTACACCGACAAGGAGATTCCCCTGACCGGCTACAAGCCGGTCCAGGACTACGTCGGCGACTACGAACTCAAACAGTTGTACGAGATCATCGACCGCTACGACCCGGAGCTGCTGTGGGCGGACGGACAGTGGTTCCGCCCCGAAGGCAACCCGCCGTGGCGCAGCGAGGAACCCATGGCCCACTACTACAACCAGGCCAAGAACCGCAGGCATCCCAAGGGCGTGGTGACCAACGACCGATTCGACACCCACTTCGACTTCGCCACGTACGAGCAGCGCACCAATCCCACGATGGACCCGCAGAAGTGGGAGTGCTGCATGACGATGGGTTACTCCTGGGGCTACAACAAGCACGAGCCGGACGAGGACTACAAGACCTCGGAGTTCCTGATCCGGCTGCTCGCCGACGTGGTCAGCAAGAACGGCAATCTGCTGCTGAACATCGGCCCCAGGCCGGACGGCACGATTCCCGGCATCATGCAGGAGCGGCTGCGGGACATCGGAGCCTGGCTGAAGGTCAACGGCCCCGCGATCTACGGCTCGACGCCCTGGGTGCGGGCCGAGGAGGAGGGCAGCCCGCTCGGCATCCGCTACACCGTCTCCCCGGGCAAGTTCAACATCATCGTGCTGGGCGCGCCCAGCGGCACGCTTTCGGTGCCAGGCGACATCCCCGTCAGTGCCGCTTCCCGGGTCCGGCTGCTCGGCAGGAGCGGCAGTCTGAGGTGGACCCGCCGTGACGGAAGGATCCACATCGCCGTCCCGCCGTCCCTCCCCAGCGAGATCGCCAACGTCTTCACCGTCGACTGGGAGCGGTGAGCCGGATGGGATTCCGCGACACCACCGCGTACGACGCCCTGGGACCCACGCTCACCGTGACCACGGAGCCCGCCGAGCCGACCGGCGGTGGCACGGTGACCGCCACCGCCGTCCTCACGAACGACTGCCCCTTCCCGCTCCGCGATGTCGTGCTCCATCTGATCGACCCCGGCGCCACCTCGGCAGCGAAGACCATCTCCCTCGGCGACCTGCGGCGCGGTGCGAAGGTCACCCGGCGGTGGGAGACGAGGATGCCGGCCGACGTGGCCGGGGACGTGGCGTTCACCGCGCACGCCGTCTTCGACGTCGACGCGGGCGGCAGCGACTGCGCGCGAGCCGCGAAGACGTTCACGGTGCCCTACGAGCCCAATGGGGTGCGCGCCCCGTACCGGACGTACACCACCACCGACGACGCCCGATTCGGCCAGTTCGGCAGCCAGTTGGTGATCTGGGCGGGCGGCCGGGACCTGTCCGGGGGCACCGACGAGAAGGGAGTCGTCCTCCTCCTGGGCGCCGCCACCGCGTCGAGCACGGTGCAGGTCAGGACGGTGAGCCTCACCGGTACCGACAACCCCACCGCGAAGTACGGCATCGCCCTCGCCAACGACCTGACGGCGCCCGAGAAGGGCGGCTACGCCGTACTGACCATGTCACTGCGGTTCGGCCTGGAGTTCATGACCGACAGCGACGGCGACGGCCATCTCGACACCTGGGCCGGCGGCGGTGGTTCGACGCACCCGACCTGGCTGCGACTGGTGCGCTCCGGCACCACGTACACGGCGTACAGCACCACCAACCTGCTGTCCTGGACAGAGATCGCGAGCGTCACAGTGCCCTCGGCGAGCGGAGCCATGGACGCCGGTGTGGTCGCCAGCGCGGTCAACACCAACTATCCCGGGACGACCGTGCGCGCGGTCTTCGACCGTTTCTCCGTGGAGGAAGCATGAGCACCTACCGCCCCGAGGAGGACTTCCTCCCGCCTCCCGTGTCGCTCTCCCACGAGCCCGCCGCCCCCGAGCCCGGACAGGCGGTGACACTGACCGCCAAGCTCACCAACACCACACGGATCACGCTGTGCGGCACGGTGTTGTACCTCTCCGTATCCGGCGTCGGCCAGGCGTCGTCCATCGGCAAGCTGGCATCCGGTACGTCGGTGACCCGGACCTGGAAGACCCGGCTTTCCGATGACGCCGAGGGTGTGGTGTCGTTCGTCGCGCACGCGCTCTTCGACGTGCACGAGGACGGGTCCGACTGCACCCGCGCGACCGCGCTGCTGCGACTCCCGTACGGATCCCTGGCCGCAGCTTTCGACAACGCCGGGATCTCCTCCGACGACGCCACCACCACGGCCGACATCGACGGCTCGCGCTCCAGCCTGTCCGCCGAGGCACTCGCGTCGGCCGGACTCACTCCAGGGGCTTCGGTCACCTACGGCGGGACCACTTTCACCTGGCCGGAAGCCCAGCCGGGCGACAAGGACAACGTGGTGTCCTCCGGCCAGACAGTGCGGCTGTCCGGCACCGGCACCCGGCTGGCCTTTCTCGGGACCAGCACCTGGGGCGCGGGCAAGGGCCCCGGGAAGGTCATGTACGCGGACGGCACGGAGCAGGACTTCTCGGTGGACGTCCCCGACTGGTACGGGTCGTACGCCTCCGCCGCAGCGGTACTGCCGTACCGCAACACCCCTTCGCGCCGGGACGACAACCCCGTCAGCCTCTTCACCTTCGGTGTCGATCTGGAGGGCAGGGAGCTGCGCTCCGTCGTGCTGCCGAAGGTCGGCGACGGGCTGGGCAGCAGCAGTCCCGCCCTGCACATCTTCGCGATGACCGTCGCCTGATCCGAGCGGCGGTGCGACCGGGTCGGCCGCGGCTCGGAAGATCCGGCAAATTCTGAGAGGACGTTCATGACAGGCAATCAACCCCTCAGCCGCAGGCGCCTGCTGACCGGAGCGGCCGTGTTCGGCGGTGTGGTGCTGCTGTCCCCTCCGCAGGGCGTCCAGGCCGCCCCAGGGGGCGCGGACACGGGCACGAAGCCGTTCGACAGGACCGCCGCATCGCTCGCGCTGCGACGGCTACTGCCCTCGCACCACCGCCAGGTCACGCTGCGCGCGCTGGCCGCCGACGGCGCCGACCGGTTCCGGGTCACCGGCCGGCCCGGGGCGATCACCGTGGAGGGCACCAGCCCGGCGGTGCTGCTCACCGGCCTCAACACCTATCTCGCGCGGGTGGCGAAGGCCGACATCTCCTGGAACGGCGAACAGCTGGACCTCCCCCGGCTGTTGCCCGCCCCCGACGGCGAGATCGCCGGTTCGGCGAACGTGCCGCACCGCTTCGCCCTCAACGACACCAACGACGGCTACACCGGCCCCTACCGCGACTGGGAGGCGTGGGAACGGGAACTGGACGTCCTCGCACTGCACGGCATCAACGAGGTCCTCGTCTACACCGGCGGCGACGCCGTCTACTACGACACCTTCCGCCGGTTCGGCTACTCGGACGCGGAGTTGCGGGCGTGGATCCCGGCCCCGGCCCATCAGCCGTGGTGGCTGCTGCAGAACATGTCGGGGTTCGGCGGCCCGGTGTCCCGGCGGCTCATCGAGAAGCGCGCCGACCTCGCCGCGAAGATCACGGACCGGGTGCGGGAACTGGGCATGACGCCGGTCCTGCCCGGCTACTTCGGTACGGTGCCCGACGGGTTCGTGGCGAAGAACGGCGGTGACGCGGCGGTCGTACCCCAGGGCGACTGGGGCGCGTTCAAGCGACCCGACTGGCTCGATCCGCGGACGACCGCGTTCGACGAGGTCGCCGCCGCCTTCTACCGGGCCCAGTCGGAACGCTTCGGCGACAGCACGATGTACAAGATGGACCTGCTGCACGAGGGCGGCAACCCCGGTGACGTACCGGTGGGGCAGGCCGCCAAGGCCGTGGAGGCGGCGCTGCGCAAGGCCCACCCCGGCGCCGTCTGGGCGATCCTCGGCTGGCAGAACAACCCCAGCAGGGAGATCCTCGACGCCGTCGACAAGTCCCGCATGTTCGTCGTCGACGGCCTGTCGGACCGCTACACCACGGTCACCGACCGGGAAGGCGACTGGGGCGGCACACCGTACGCGTTCGGCAGCATCTGGAACTTCGGCGGCCACACCCCGATCGGGGCCAACGCCCCCGACTGGGTGGAGCAGTACCCGAAGTGGCGGGACAAGGACGGCAGCGCCCTGGCCGGCATCGCCGCGATGCCGGAGGCCGCCGACAACAACCACGCCGCACTGGCCCTGCTCACCGACCTGGCCTGGACGCCCGGCACCATCGACCTCGACGACTGGTTCGCCTCGTACGCCGTGTCCCGGTACGGCGCCGAGGACCCGCACGCCCTCGCGGCCTGGAAGATCATCGGTGACACGGCGTACGGCATGTCCCGCGCCGACGGCTGGAGCGAGGCACCCGACGGACTGTTCGGGGCCCGCCCGAGCCTGGGCGCGAACAAGGCGGCGGCCTGGGGACCGGAGGCGGACCGCTACGACACCACCGCCTTCGACCTGGCGCTGACCGAACTGCTCCAGGTGGCACCCGGGCTGCGCACCAACTCGGCCTACCGCCACGACCTGGCCGATGTGGCGCGGCAGGTGCTGTCCAGCCGGAGCCGGATGCTGCTGCCGCAGATCAAGGCCGCCTACGACACGGCCGACCGGGCTCGCTTCGACGAGCTCACCGGCACCTGGCTGGACTGGATGAAGCTCATGGACAGGGTGCTGGCCACCAGCGAACAGCACCTGCTCGGCAGGTGGCTGGCCGACGCCCGCTCCTGGGGTGGCACGAGGGCCGAGAAGGACCAACTGGAGTACGACGCGCGCTCGATCATCACCACCTGGGGCGGCCGGGCCAGCAGCGAGGAGGGGCTGCACGACTACGCCAACCGGGAGTGGTCCGGACTCGTCGCCGGCCTCTACCTGACCCGCTGGAAGTTGTACTTCCGCGAACTGTCCCGCGCCTTGAAGGAGAACCGGCCCGCCAGGACGGTCGACTGGTTCGCGCTGGAGGACGACTGGGCGCACCGGCACGACAGCTACCCGACGAAGACCAGCGGCGACGTCCACCGGCTGGCACGGCGGGTGCACGACACCCTGGCCGCCGACACCCACCAGGTCACGCTGACCGCGTCCTCCCCCCGGGGCGCGGTGGTGGAGGGCGGTGCGGTCACGGTCACCGTGGCGTTCACCAACCGCAACGGGTTCGCCCCCGCGACCGGGGTGGCGCTGGCCGTCGAGACGCCGAAGGGGCTGACCGCCCGGCCGGTCGGCGCGGTGACCGCCGCGTCGGTCGCGCCGGGCGAGACGTTCTCGGCGGCCTTCGAGATCACTCTCACCGGATCCGTCGACGCTCTGGTCACCCGCGTCCGGGCGACCGCCTCGTACCACGGCGGCGCCTCGAAGGGACCGGCGGGCGCGGCGGATACGCCCCGGGGTTCGGCCTCGGCGTCGGTGCGGCTCATGGCCGGCACCGGGGTGCGGGATCCGAACCGGACCGCGAACTTCAACGACGCCGTCTTCGGCCAGGCGGGTGCCGCGCTGGCCATCGAGGGCGCGGGCGCCGACCTGTGGGCCGGCACCAACCAGTTCGGCAGCATTCACCGCGCGGGCGCGTTCGGTACCGCCTCCACCGCCACGGTGAAGGTCGTCTCGCAGGACGGCACCGGCGGCTGGGCCCGCGCAGGGCTGATCGTGCGCAACGACCTGTCCACCGACGGCTCGCCCGGGTACGTCAACCTGGCCGTGACACCGTCCAACGGATGCGTGCTGTCCTGGGACTCCGGCCAGGACGGGACGTTCGACTCGATCAGGCTGGCAGGTTCCTTCGCCGCACCGGTGTTCCTGCGCCTGACCCGCGCCGGCTCCGCTTACACGGGCGAGGCCAGCACCGACGGCACGACCTGGACCACCGTCGGCACGGCCACCCCGGGCGGCGCCGCCGACACCCAGGACGTGGGGGTCTTCATGACGGCGGCGAACGGCTGGACCAGCACCCGTGGGATCGCGGAGTTCCAGGACTTCACCGTCTCCTGACCCCCTGCCCCGCCCGCCTCGGGCTCACGTCCCGGATCTCCCACGTCCCTCAGTTCAAAGACCCGATGGGCGCCGAAGGCCCAGGTCAGCGCCCCGCCCACGGGGCCTCCATGCCATAGGCGCCCTGGTGGTCGCTGACCGAGCGGGGCCGGTCCCTTCTCGCGGTGATCACGGTTCGGTCAACGCCCACCGCTCGTCCGATAGGTCACTCGGGTACGGCTTGCGTTCAGTCACCAGGTCACATCACCAGACCACCAGCGGCGGACCGGCAGCTTCCACCTCGCCGCCACACCATCAGGGGGCAGCAGAGCAACTCAGAGACTCACAGAGCGCCCACTCGGATTCCAGGAGACGAGATCATCGGCACTGTCGTCCGGTGTTGATGCACCGGACCATTTGGTTCATCAGGGCCTCGTCGAAGACGTTGATGAAGTCGCCGTGGTCGGTGATCGGCTTGTGCATCTGCTCCGGGAAGCCGTCCACCGCGTAGAACGGGCTGGACTTGCCGTTGTCGCCGGGGCTGGGGGCCTCCACGTCGTGCACGAGGCGCTGCACCAGCTGCGGGACGGCCTTGAAGCCGGCCGGGCAGGCACCGGTCCTCGGGTCGGCGAACGCGACGTGCGCGCGATGGTTGGCACTGTCGATGCTCCGGCCGTCCCAGCGGCTCTGGAACTTCGACGTACGGACCAGCTTGCTGCCTTCCGGGCAGATCGGGTACTTGCCCGTCACCTGCCGGTTCTCGAAGCCGGTGCAGCTCCATGCCGCGTTGGCGTTCGCGGGGCCATTGGTGAACGCCGTGGCGTCACCGGTGATGATCCGCAGGAACTTGGGCATCGCCACGACCTTGCCGCGCGGGCTGCCGACGAAGTCCAGGGTCACCTGGGACGCGGTCAGGATCCGTCCGGTGTTGCCCTCGGCACCACCGCCGGGTTGCTTGGCGTCGAACTCCTGGGTGCCGTCCTGCAGACGGAGAACGGGCCAGTAGTACGTGCACTTGTCGCCCTGGTTGCGGCACCCCTGACCTTGCCCCTGGTTGGCGCCTTGCCCCTGGCCGTTGCCTTGCTGGTTGCCGGAGGCACGCAGGGAACAGGGGGCGAGGGAGTCGAGGCCCTGCGGCCTGGGGCCCGACCTCCCTGATCGCTTGCGCATGTTGCGTCGCATGGGTTCCTCCGAGGGTTTCGGAGCAAGTGGGTTCGTGTCGTCGCCCGGGTGGCTGACCTGCCTGGTCGTTTGTCCGCTGCACCTGGCTTTCCCTCGGACGAACCCGGCTCCCGTCCCTCCTGGTGCACCACCGTCGCACCCCTTCGACTCGGCTGTAGTTCGGCACGGCCGCCTTCCACTTCACCCGCCTCGCGCCTCTCAAGATGCCGACGGAAGCTCGTCACCAGCCGGTCAGCAGCAGGTGGTTGAGGAGCAGCGCGAGTACCGCCTGAGCGGTGAGCCAGGCGCGGGAGCGGGGCAGGAACGCGCCGACCGCGAGCAGCCACAGGGCGTAGGGCAGCCAGATCCGTTCGGTCTCCGCCTTGCTCATCCCGGACAGGTCGGCCACGAGGAGTGCGAGGAACGCGGCGAGCACGAGCAGGGCCAGGCGGGGTTCGGGGGTGAGCCGGGACATGTCCCGAACGGGGAGCAGCTGTTCCCGCTCTCGTAGGAGCACGTTGGTGGCCCGCCGCAGCCCCGCCACCGTGGCGGGGCCGACCACCAGCACCGTGCAGGCGAGGTTCGCCCACACCCAGTAGCCGTACGGCCTGAAGCCACCCGCTCCTTGGTAGTAGCGCTCGACGAGCAGACGGTAGGCCTCCCACCAGTTGAATCCGATGAGCGTGAAGAGCAGTGGTATGACGGCGACGCCGGCAAGCAGGAAGGGCAGTACTCGGATCCGTTTCCGTCCGAGCAGCAGCACCCCCACCCCGATCACCGCAAACAGCGTGAGACCGTACGAGAGGTAGCAGGTCAGACCGAACAGCAGCCCCGCCCCGAACGACGCCGCCCACAGCCGGCGCTTCGTCCGCGCCGTCACCGCGAGGGCCAGCAGGGCCACGGACCATGCGGCGACGGCGGCGAAGTAGCCGTCGGCCGACGTGCCCATCCACACGGCGGCGGGCGCGAGGACGATGAACGGCGCGGTCCGGCGGGCGAGGGTTTCGTCGGCCAGGGCCCGTACGGTGACGAGGACGGCCGCCACCGCAGTGGCGCCGCCGGTGATGCACCACATGCCGGCCCACCCGCCGCCGCCCAGGCCGATGCGGTCGAGAAGGACGAAGGTGAGGGTGGCACCCGGGGGATGTCCGGCGACGTGCGGTGGCCACTGGCCCGGTGTGCCGTCCAGGATGTGGTGGGTGAAGTCCCGCAGGGTGGCGGGGATGTCGTCGAAGCGGTCGATGACCTGGAGGTATTCGTACCGGGTCGTCAGCCGACGGGCGATGCCGCGGTGCCAGCCGTCGACGAGGGCGAGGGAGAAGGTCCAGGCCGTGGCCGTGGCCCAGGAGGCGAACAGCAGGCGGCGCCAGGGCAGGCGTGCGGCGAGGATGGGGCCGTACGCCACGACGGCCACCGCGACGGCGAGCGCAGCCGGGGTTCCGGGGCCGACATGGGGCAGCCAGTTGGCGTACAGGGGTGGCCAGCCGACGTGGAGGACGTCCTTCGATCGTTTGATGGCGACTCCGACCAGAGCGGCCGTCACGACGAGCAGGGCGGCGGCCACGACGGTGCACAGGTCGCGGCGGAGATCACGGTTCACGCGGGGAACGTTAGGACGGACGGCGGCTGCCGTGCCCGTGTCGGACTCGGACGTCAGCGTTTCGTCATAGGTCGTCGGTGCTGTCGGCAGGCCTTCCGGCGCGGTCCGGCGAGCGGCCCCGGTTCACCTCGCTGCTCGGTGTCGTGTCGCTGGCAGGCACCACTGTGCGATGGGTGACCTGGCTGCTTCGTACCCGCCCACAACCCGCAGCTCACGCCGGTGAGGAACAGACTCCCCGACCCCGGTGGCAGACCGATGGGGCCTCCACGGGAGCCTCGGCCGGCCGGTCTGCCCGTCCGCCGGGACGAAGGCCGCCCCACCTGACGACCCAGCAACTTCGTTCCCCGGGCACGGAAGGCGGTCACCGTGCCGCTGCCGGCGTTGACCGCCAGCAGCATCCCGGAGGCGTCGTCGTAGACGAGGGAGCCCTGGGAGGCGAGCGAGTCGGCGGGGGCGTCGACCTGGTCGCCTCCCTTGCCGCCGGTGACGGCCGCGCCCCTGCTGCTGGCCGTTGCGGGGCTGGTCCACCCCCGGCATCTGACGGCGGCCACGGCAGGCGACTGGGCAGGGCTGCACATCGCCCTGTTGCCCGTGTTCCCCTTCCTGGTGCTCGGCGGCGTACTACTCCGGGCTCGACGCGGTGACGGGGATCTCCGCCGGCACAGTGGTGGATCACGGCGTCCACGGGGCGGCCGGACGGCTGTTCGCCGTGGGCAACGAGCTGGGCCGCACCGGGGTGTACGCGCTGGCCTTGGCCTGTCTCGCCACGTGCGCGGTGCTGTGGCGGCGGCACGGGGTACGGGTGCTGCCGGGTGCCGCGGTGCTGCTCGTTGCGTGTCGGTCGTTCGTCGACAGCCACATCTTCCGGCCGTGGGGTGTGTTCACGATGCTCGGCTTCGCTCTGGCCTTCGCTCTGCTGTCGGCGGCGGCATCCCGGACCGCGGCGGACTCGTCGCGGACCGGAACGCTTACGAACCGCTGACGTCCCCGCGCCGAACGGCACCCGGCCCGACGAACGGCCCTACGGTCGGGGACATGTTGATCCTGGTCACCGGAGGCGCGGGCTTCATCGGCTCGCACATCGTCGCCGCCCTCACCGGCGCCGGGCACGAGGTGCGCGTCCTCGACGCCTTGCTGCCCGCCGCCCACCGCACCGCACCGCCGCCCCCCGAGGGGGTGGACTGGCGCCACGCGGACGTCCGCTCCGCGGCGGACGTCACCGACGCGCTGCACGGCGTGGACGCCGTCTGCCACCAGGCCGCGATGGTCGGCCTCGGCAAGGACTTCGCCGACGCGCCCGACTATGTCGGCTGCAACGACCTCGGCACCGCCGTACTGCTCGCCGGCATGGCCGAGGCCGGGGTGAGCCGCTTGGTGCTGGCCGGCTCGATGGTGGTGTACGGCGAAGGACGCTACGAGTGTTCCCGGCACGGCGTCGTCCGGCCGGGACCGCGCCGGGTGGCGGACCTGGAGACGGGGCGCTTCGAACCGCCCTGCCCGCACTGCGGCGAGCCACTCGTCTCCGGCCTGGTGGACGAGGACGCGCCCGCCGACCCGCGCAACGTCTACGCCGCCACGAAGCTCGCCCAGGAGCACCTCGCCGCCGCCTGGGCGCGCGCGACGGGCGGCAGGGTGTCGACGCTGCGCTATCACAACGTGTACGGCCCCGGCATGCCGCGCGACACCCCGTACGCGGGCGTCGCGTCCCTGTTCCGGTCCGCGCTCGCGCGCGGTGCGGCCCCACGTGTGTTCGAGGACGGCGGGCAGCGGCGGGACTTCGTTCACGTACGGGACGTCGCCGGAGCCAACCTCGCCGCGCTGGACGGTCTCGACGCCCTGCCGGAGGGCGGGCATCGGGAGTACAACGTCGCCAGCGGGGAGCCGCACACGGTGGGAGAGATGGCCGCCGCGTTGGCCGAGGCGTACGGCGGCCCGGAGCCCGTCGTCACGGGGGAGTTCCGGCTCGGCGACGTCCGCCATATCACCGCCTCGTCGCGGCGCCTTGGCGAGGAGCTGGGGTGGAAGCCGCAGGTCGCCTTCACACAGGGAATGGCGGAGTTCGCGGTGTCCGGCCTGCGAGCCGTGTGACCTCACCTGTCATGCCCCTGGCCGGGCGAGCCGGATTCGCACCGCCCGGACCTGAGGGAACGGCCCGGCATTCCCCGCCGGGCCGTTCCCTCTTCTGCGGGTGGATTCAGCCGGCCGCAGGCAGGTGGACCTCGAAACGGCAGCCGCCAGGCACGTTGGTCACCGCCGCCCGGCCCATGTGGGCCTCCACGATGCCGCGCACGATGGCCAGTCCCAGCCCGGCCCCGGCGGGTGGGGTGCGGGCATCGGTGCCGCGCCAGCCGGTGTCGAAGACCCGGGGCAGGTCCTCCGGCGCGATGCCGCCGCAGCCGTCGGTCACCGACAGCACGACACGGCCGGCCTCCCGGCGAGCGGAGATGGCGACGGTGCCGTCGGCCGGTGTGCGACGGATGGCGTTGACGAGCAGGTTGGCCAGGACGCGCGACATCTCCCGGCCGTCGACCTCGATCGGCACCTGTTCCACCCCGGCACCCACCAGCCGCACCCCGTGCTCCCGGGCCAGGGCGTCGGCGCCCGCGATGGCGTCGCCGACCAGGTCGTAGACCGACATGCGGGTCGGGGTCAGGGCGAGAACGCCGGCCTGGATGCGGGAGAGTTCGAAGAGGTCACTGACCATGCCGCTCATGCGCTCGACCTCGGTGCGGATGCGGGTGTGGTAGACGCGCGGGTCGGCGACCATGCCGTCCTCCAGCGCCTCGGTCATCGCCTGCAGTCCGGCCAGCGGTGTGCGCAGGTCGTGGGAGATCCAGGCCACCAGTTCGCGGCGGGAGGCTTCCAGCGCTCTCTCCCGCTCCCGCGAAGCGGCCAGCTTGGCGCTGGTGGCGACCAACTGCCGACTCAGCAAGGCGAGTTCGGCGGTGGGCGCGGTGACGGGTGGGGTGAAGCTGCCGTCGTCGCCCAAGGCGCGCGTGGCCTCGGCCAGGGCCCGGCTGCCCTTGACGACGCTCCGGCCCAGCAGGAGGGCGACGGCGAGGGAGGCGACCGCGGCCATGGCGCACACCGTCGTCACCACCCACAGGTCGTGCTCCGACAGGAACATCGCCCAGGACACCAGCATCGTTCCGGCGAGCATCGCGGCGACCGTGACGGCCGCGACGACGGCCAGCGACAGCGCGACCGACCGGTTGCGCAGCAGCCGCAGGGCCGTCGCACCGGTCATCCCCGCGGCTGCCGCGCCGACGGCCGCGTACAGGGCGATGAGCAGCGTGTCAGCGACCATCGCCGACTCCCCTCTCATCGGTCTCTTCCGGCCGGGGAGGGTCGAAGCGGTAGCCGACACCCCACACGGTGCTGATCAGACGAGGGCTGGCCGGATCGTCCTCGACCTTCTCGCGCAGCCGCCGTACGTGGACGGTCACGGTCGACAGATCGCCGAACTCCCAGCCCCACACCCGGCGCATGAGTTCCTCGCGGCTCGTCGCGCGCCCGGGGTTGCGCAGGAAGAACTCCAGCAGGTCGAACTCCCGGATCGTGAGGGCCAGTTCGACGCCGACGCGGGTGGCGCGCCGGGCGATGGGAGCCAGGGCGAGCGGACCGCCGCGCAGCCAGGGCTCCGCAGCCTCGGTCCGGACGGCCGCCAACGCACCGGTGCGGCGGAGTACGGACTCCACGCGCAGGACCAGTTCCCGGGGGCTGAACGGCTTGGTGACGTAGTCGTCCGCCCCGACCTCCAGGCCGAGAACGCGGTCCTCCTCGTCACCGCGCGCCGTCAGCATGATCACCGGCAGTGGTCCGGCCTCGCGGATCCGGCGGCACACCTCCAGCCCGTCCATGCCGGGCAGCATCAGGTCCAGCACCACCAGGTCGGGCGGTCGGGCGGCCGCCCGTGCCACGGCGGTGAGGCCGTCGGCGGCGACGTCGACGGCGAAGCCCGCTCGGTGCAGGTACCCGGCGACGACCTCGGAGACGGTGGGGTCGTCGTCCACGACCAGTACGTGTTTCACACCAGCGAGTCTCGCACCGGGGCTCCACCGTCCCCAGGGGCGGCGGCGGACGTCAGCGTTCCGTAAGGAGTGGCGACGTCAGCGTTCCGTAAGGACACCAAATCCCTTATGCCCCCTTTGTGTTCGTAGGGTGAGTGGGGTGAACGAAACCTCCCCCGCTCCCGTGGACGTTGTGCTGCCGTGCCTCGACGAGGCTGATGCCCTGCCCTGGGTACTGCGACGGATCCCGCCCACCTGGCGCGCGATCGTCGTCGACAACGGCTCCACCGACGGCTCACCGGACATCGCCCGGGACCTCGGCGCGTACGTGGTTCACGAACCGCGCCGCGGCTTCGGCGCCGCCTGCCACGCCGGGCTGACCGCCGCCACGGCCGACGTCGTCTGCTTCTGCGACTGCGACGCCTCCCTCGACCCCCATCTGCTGCCGAGGGTCGCAGGACCCGTCCTCGACGGCTCCGCCGACCTGGTCCTGGGCCGACGCCGACCGACCACCCTTGGAGCCTGGCCGACCCACGCCCGGCTGGCCAACCTGGAACTGGCCCGCCTGATCCGCCGACGCACTGGCCTGCCCCTGCGTGACCTCGGGCCCATGCGCGCGACGCGTCGCGAGACGCTGCTGAACCTCGGGCTGACCGACCGGCGCTCCGGCTACCCGCTGCAGATGGTGGTCCGCGCCGCCGACGCCGGCTGGCGCGTGCACGAGACCGACGTGCCCTACCATCCGCGTACGGGCCGTTCCAAGGTCACCGGCACCTGGCGCGGCACCTGGCATGCCGTCAGCGACATGCGCGCCGTCCTCGCCGCACAGCCCGCGACCGGCCCGTTCACACCGGCTCCCGGAGGCGCGCGATGACCGCCGGCACGGGAGCGGCCACACTGCTGATCATCGCCAAGGAACCGGTTCCCGGCCGCGTCAAGACCCGGCTCACCCCGCCCTACACGCCGCACGAGGCGGCCGCCCTGGCCGAGGCGGCGCTCGCCGACACCCTGCGCACGGCGCTCCAGGTCCCCTCCCGGCGCCGCCTCGTCGTCCTCGACGGGGACCCCGGCCCGTGGCTGCCGCCAGGCTTCGACGTGGTCCCGCAGATGTCCGGCGGGCTGGACGAGCGGATCGCGGCCGCCTTCTCCCTCTGTCACGACGGGCCCGCGGTGCTGATCGGCATGGACACCCCGCAGCTCACTCCCGACCTGCTGGACGACGTCGGCAGGGACGGTCACGACGCCTGGTTCGGCCCAGCGGCAGACGGCGGCTTCTGGGCCCTCGGCCTCGCCGACCCGTCCCGCGCCGGAGCGCTCGTGCGGGGCACGCCGATGTCCACCGACCGCACCGGCGCGACGCAGCGGCGCAGGCTCGCCGAGGCGGGGCTGACGATCCGTGACCTGCCGGTACTGCGGGATGTCGACACCGCGGCCGACGCCGCCTCGGTGGCCGGCCTCTGCCGTCCCGGTTCGAGCTTCGCCACCCTCCTGACCTCCCTCGCGGAGGTCACCCGGTGAGCGGCACGGCAATCGGTACGCAAACCGCCGCCGCCGAGTGGTCCGACCGGGTCGGAACGGTGCCCCAGCCACAGACCGGCACTCCGCCGCCCGCCCGCCTCGCCGCGCCGGTACATCCCGCCGATCGCTCCGCGCCTGCCGCGGAGCCGGGCGAACCGTGGACGGACGACCCCTACGCCCAAGCCCTGCGCAGCGGCCGCGGCCCGCTGTACCTGCGCCGCCTGGAACCCTACGCCCACGGCGCGGCCGAGTTGATTCCCCTGGATGTGGAGCGCTGGTGCGCCGCCCCCGACACCGCCGACGCCGGCGTGCTGCGCCGCTGCACGGGTCCCGTGCTGGACGTCGGCTGCGGGCCCGGACGCCTGGTGGCCGCCTTGGCCGCACGCGGCGTTCCAGCCCTCGGCGTGGACGTCAGCCCGGCCGCCGTCACCCGAACCCGCCGCCATGGCGGAGCCGCCCTGCGGCGCTCCGTCTTCGACCCCCTGCCGAGAGAGGGCCAATGGGGCACCATCCTGCTGATGGACGGCAACGTCGGCATCGGCGGCGACCCGAAGGCCCTGCTCGCCCGCCTGCGCGACCTCGTACGCCCCGGTGGCCGTCTGCTGGCCGAGGCGGCCGACGACGATGTGAATCAGCGCCTCACCGTCCGCGTCGAGGACGCCCACGGCCGCCACGGCCGCCCCTTCCCCTGGGCCCGCACCGGCACGACCGCCCTCCTGCATGCCGCTGACACCACCGGCTGGATCCTCACCGGCAGATGGAGCACCCACAGCCGGACCTTCGTGGAACTACACCGTGCGACCACAGGATTCGAGGAGCTGCCCGCGGTCCCGGACGAGCACTCCACGGACAACGACAAGGATTCCGCCGGCCTCGAAAGGCGGGCCCAACCGTGACCGACACCGGCGCTCTTCGTATGACCAGGAGGGAAAAGAGGACGTGTGGTGACAGCGGGTGCGCCCCGGGTGTCGCCCGTCGCGGCCGTCTTCGCCTGGCGTCCCGCCTCGTGTCCGCCGGGAGGCGGTCGCCGCCGGAGTGAGGCCGACTACGACGGCCCGCGACGCCGGGGTGGGGCGGCGGGCTCGGTGGCCTTGAGGTTGGCCAACAATTCTGCCTGGCCCGCCAGTACGCCGGACAGGATGGTGCGTGCGACCCGCAGTAGCTCCGCCACCTGCGGATTGGCCAGCGAGTAGTAGACGGCCGAGCCCTCCCGACGGGGAACAACGAGGTTGGCCCGGCGCAGCACCGCCAACTGCTGGGAGAGGTGGGCCGCTTCGACACCTACTTCACCGAGCATTTCGGAGACCGCGTGTTCGCGCTGGCTGAGGAGTTCCAGCACGCGGATCCGTACTGGGTGGCCGAGGGTCTTGAAGAACTCCGCCTTCAATTGGTACAGCGGCGCGCTCACCGCGCCCGCCCCGCGCCCGTCAGGGCCGCCGGGGTGCCGGACGGCCGCTGTCGTGCGTGCACCATCCATCGGATCCACCCACAACTCTTCGCCATGGGGACATCCTCGCGCCCTCTCACGCACCTGACGACCTAGGGGATTTCATGAGATCGGCAATTCAGCAATCCGTGAGGGTGAGGTTGGGACGGTTGGCGCCATCCGCTTCACCGGCGGGTCATTGCTGGGTGCTGCCCACCATGAGGCCCTCATCGTGCTGGATGCCGGCGTGTGGCTGGGCCGGAGCCCCGAGGGTGCGGCCGCGGTCCGGGACCCGGCCCGCCGTGGAGCGGGACGCGCGCACCCGTCGGCCCTGTGCGTGCGGTACCGGCTCCTGCCCGCAGGTGCCCTGAGGACCGGCCACCTGATTCTGTCGACTGTGCATGCGGATCTGGACGCTGCGCCGGACGCCCTGCCCCCGGCCCGCGGGTAGGCACGGGGGCCGACAAACGAGTGGTCTCGCACTCCGCCGAGGACGGGACCACGTGGGTCTGCCATCAGCCCTCGATACGCCGACGGGCCGTTTGTCAGGCTTTCTTGACCACACTGGCCTTGAGCTGCATGGGACCGAAGCCGTCGATTCTGCAGTCGATGTCGTGGCCGTCCACCCCGTCCACGAGGCGGATGTTGCGCACCTTGGTGCCGGCCTTGATCCCGGACGGGTGTCCCTTGACCTTCAAGGTCTTGACCACCGTCACCGTGTCGCCGTCGACGAGCACGTTGCCCACCGCATCCCTGAGCACCCCGTCGTCGGCGCCGCCCACCGGTTCGGCGGCTGCGGGCGACCACTCGTGGCCGCACTCGGGGCAGACCAGGAGCGCGCTCATCTCGTAGGTGTACGCGCTGGAGCACTCGGGGCACGGCGGCAGCGTCTCGGTCACATCGTTCATGGTCTTTCCTTGCCTTGGTTCTTCCTGTGCCTCACGTGCATCAGGCTTCATGTCGCCGCGGCGGGCTCGCCGGGCCACACGTCCCTGCACCGCCGGCGCTGCCCACCGACCACGGCCTGGTGAACGGCGAGGGGGGACGGTCCACTTGCACGGGGATCGTGGGAGGGTGCCGTCGGTGACCAGGGGGCCCAGTGGCGGTCAGGTCCAGGATGACCGGATCGGGGCCCCGGTCCAGGACCCGGGCGATCGCGCCGGCGCACCGGGCGACGGCCTCGAGGCCCAGGTGTCCGGTCAGGGAGAGGACACCCCGGTCGGGGCGGGTGGTGTAGCGCCACTCGATGGTCATCCGCTGCCGCCTCGATCTCACAGCGGGAGGGTGATCCAGATGCTTTTTCCCTTGCCGTCCGCGTCACCGCGGATGACGGCGGTGCCGCCCAGACCCAGAGTCAGCTCCATGACGGTGCCCAGCCCGCCGCCGCCCGTACCCGTCACCGCGGCGTGCAGCGCGGGCTGGTAGGGGTGGCGATCATGGACGGCGAACGCGAACGTGTGCGAGCCGGCCGCGTAGATCACGGTGACGTTCGGGGACAGACCGGCGGCGTGCTGGACGCTGTTGGTGACCAGCTCGGACAGGATCAGCAGCGCCGGATCCACCGTGGGATGCCGTCGGCTGATGCCCCACTCGGTAAGGACCTGCTCGGTGGTCTCGCGGGCGACCCGTACCGCAGAGCCCATCGCCGGCAGGGTCAGCACATGCCGCAGGGGCAGGGTTTCCAGTCGGGCGCTCATCGGACGGCCTCGGCGTGGGCCAGGCGGAACCCTGCCCCCGCCTGCGGACGAACGCGGACCAGGGTGTCGTGCGGGTCGTGCGCCCAGCCGGGCAGCGTACGGCAGTGGTCCGCGGCCTCGATGATCACCTCGTCCGGGCCCGTAGCGGTCAGGTGCCGGCCGCTCCCGCCCGCCTTCTTGATCGCCCCCGGGTGATCGGTGAGCGATGGCCGCCGGGCCGGAGAGGCGGCCTGCGCGGGAGTACGGGCGATCGGACCCGCGTACTCCAGGACATGGACGGCCGGGCGGACCGCAGCCATCTCACGCCGGACATGGACCATGTGCTCCTGGGCGGCGCCTTGGAGCGGCCTCGGCGCCTCGCTGCCCGGAGCCTCTGTCATGCGGCGGGATGGAGCGCTCATCGGCAAGCCTCTTCGGTGACAGGGACGCAGGGCAGAAGCCCGGCCCGATGCAGGTGGGCGCGGGCCCCGGCGATGGCCTCCGGCGTGTTGGCGTACTCCCGCCCCTCCATCTGGAGCAGGTCCAGGACGCCGACCGACTGAAGGGCTTGGCGCTGGCCGGGGCGTATCCCGGAGATCAGCACGGCGATGCCGCGCCGGTTGAGCTTCGCCACCGCGTCCTTGATGACCAGGGCTCCGGTGGCGTCCATGGTCGTGATCCGCGACATGCGCAGGATCACCACGCGGACGTCGGCCACCTCGCTCAGTTCCAGGAGGAAACGGTGGGCGCCGGCGAAGAACAGCGGCCCGTCGATCCGGTAGGCGACGATGTGCTCGGCCAGCAGGGCGTGCTCCTCCTCACTGTGCTCCCCGGGTAGATCGGCCTTGAAGTCCACTTGATCCATCCGGGCCTGGTCGGCGACAGCCCGCAGGGCCAGGGCGCCGGCCACGACCAGGCCGATGACCACCGCATAGACCAGATCCAGGGCGAGCGTGGCGCAGGCCGTCAGGACCAGGACGATCGCGTCCGAGCGGGTCGCCTTCACCATCGCCCGCAGCGCGCCGACCTCGACCATCCGGATCGCGGTCGCCAGCAGTACCCCGGCCAGGGCGGCGAGCGGGATCTTGGAGACCAGCGGGGCGGCGGCGAACACGATGCCGGCGAGGACGGCGGCGTGGGTGAGAGCGGCCAGCCGGGAGCCCGCGCCGGTGCGGACGTTGACGGCGGTGCGGGCGATCGCCGCGGTGGCGGGGACGCCGCCGAACAGCGGGGCGGCCAGGTTCGCGATGCCCTGCCCGAACAGCTCCTTGTCCGGATCGTGCTGCTGGCCCACCGTCATCCCGTCCGCCACCGTCGCCGACAACAGCGACTCCAGCGCGGCCAGCGCGGCGACCGCGACGGCGGGGGCGAGCAGCGAACCCACCGCGGACACGTCGAGAAAGGCCAGGGAGGGGGCGGGCAGTCCGGAGGGCAGGTCGCCGATCGGCTCGGCGGCGTCCAGGTGGAAGGCCTGGGACACGAGGGTGGCGGTGATGACCGCGACGATCGAGAACGGGATGGTGGGCCACCACCGGGCTCCGAGCAGCATCACGGCCGCCACGGCGAGCGCGAGGATCACGGCGGTCCAGTTCGGCGCCTTCGCGAACTCCTCGACCGCCCGCCAGGTCACCACCAGGACCTTGTCGCCCTCGGGCTTGGCCACCCCCAGCGCGTTCGGGAGCTGCTGCAGGGCGATCACGCAGGCAATGCCGAGGGTGAAGCCCTCCACCACCGGCGCGGGAATGTAGCGCATGTACCGGCCGGCCTTCAGAAAGGCCAGCGCGACCAGCAGCACACCGGCCATCAGCCCGACGGTCAGCACTCCGCCGGGCCCGTACCGGGCGACGATCGGCACCAGCACGACCGTCATCGCTCCTGTGGGGCCGGAGACCTGGAGGTTGGAGCCGCCGAACAGCGCCGCCAGGGCGCCGGCCACCACGGCAGTCGCAAGTCCTGCTTCGGCGCCGAGGCCGGAGGAGACCCCGAAGCCGAGCGCGAGCGGCAGTGCCACGATGGCGACCGTGAGGCCGGCGAGCAGATCCCGGCGCGGGTTGCGGGCCATGAGAGCGAGGTCGGCGCGGGCAGGCAGCAAGGAGCGGACCCGGCCCACGGCCTGGGTGTGGAACGTACTCACGAAGCCGCGACCTCGGATTCCCGCAGCTCTTCCAGGAGTTCGTTCTGCCCGGCCAGCAGCTCCGTCAGGATCCGGCGCGCGGCCCGCATCAGCTCCGCCACGTCGCCGCCCGCCAGCTCGTACACCACGGTCGAACCGTCACGGGCCGAGGTGACGATGCCCGAGCGACGCAGGACCGCGAGCTGCTGCGAGAGCGCCGAGGCCTCGACGTCGATCGCGGACAGCAGGTCACGAACCGGCATCGGCCCACCCTGCAGCAGCTCGAGTACGCGGATGCGGACCGGGTGCCCGAGCATCCGGAAGAACTCTGCCTTGGCCTGATACAGCGGAACCGGCACGACCTGGGATTCCCTTCACCACCCCGATGGCTCGGGGGTGTCGTCTGGCTCCATGCCAGCGGCCACCTGCGGACACGACAAACACAGCATGTAGTGAATTGCAGAATTTCGCAATTCATTGATTGGTGTATGTCTGATCCGCAGGGGGCAGGAACCGCGGCGCCGCACCTTCAGGTCGCTGATGGGCAACCGGAGCGATCCGGCGGTGCCGCCGGACAGGCGACAAGGTGCCGGGGGACGGCCCCGGAAGCGCCCCGGAGCTTTCCCAGTCGAACCGGCGCACAACCAGCTCGGGCACGGCCTCCTCCTCCGCACGGCCTCACCCACACGCTCCGCCGCAGCCGCCGGTCTCCCCGGTCCGCCGCTCCCGCACGTCCTTGCCTTCCTCGGTGCCCTGCGTCCCGTAGACCCCTTTGGCAGGCGTGTCGTTCGCGAGCCGGTGGTGCATGTCCGCGAGCAGCGCGGCCAGGGAGACCTCGGGCGTCATGGCGAGCGGAGGCGGGACGAGGCCGTTCTCCTTGGCCACGTGCTCCTCGGAGAGCACCTGGAGGGCCCGCGCATCGGCCGCCGCGCCCGCCGGGTCGGGTGCGGCGCGCACGGCGTCGACGAGGGCGGTGAGACAGCGGTGTTCGCAGGTGAGGCTCTCGACCTGGGAGCACCAGGCCACCGACTACCCGTCGATCGGCACGGACTGCCCCGAGTACGAGCCGCGTGGTTGCCCGCGCGGGGCGTCGTTCTCCTGGTACACGTACTCGCCCGGCCGGGTCCGCTACCCCTACGTGCGCGGGGCGCTGCCGAAGCTGTGGCTCGAGGCCCGCAAGCGGCTCGGCGACCCGGTGGCTGCCTGGTCCGAGATCACGTCCGACCCGGCGAAGGCTCGCGCCTACGAGCGGGCGCGCGGCGAGGGCGGTCTGGTGCGCGCCGACTGGGACCCGGTCAGCGAGCTGATCGCGGCCGCCCAGGTGCACACCGTCAAGGCGTACGGCCCCGACCGCGTCGCCGGGTTCTCGCCCATCCCGGCGATGTCGATGGCGTCTTTCGCGGCCGGTGCGCGGTTCCACTCGCTGATCGGCGGCACCCTGCTGTCGTTCTACGCCCCCCGCGCGAGCACGACCGCGGGCTGGTCCCGGACGGGTTCCTGACCGCCGCCGACCTCGGGCACGACACTGAGCACGCCGAGTCCAAACAGTTCTCCTGGACAGGGCCACGGGCGAACCCGTGGTCCCGGGCGGCTCGCTCGGCTTCCGGTGGGGGAAGCCGGGCGAGGCCGCTGGAACCTGGACCTGGGCGACGTCGTACCCGAACTGAGCCTTCTGGAGCGGGCCGAGGAGACGGCCGAGGTCGCGCTGCCCCGCTTCGACGAGGGCAGCACGGAAGGCGGCTCGGTCATGGTGCGCGGGTTGCCGGTGCGCCGGGTCGGCGGCCGGCTCGTCACCACGGTCTTCGACCTGCTTCTGGCGCAGTACGGCGTGGCCCGCCTCGTACGAGGACACGTGCGAGCCGTACACCCCCGCATGGCAGGAGACGATCACCTCGGTCCCGGCGGAGCAGGCGGCCCGCATCGGCCGGGAGTTCGCCCGCGGCGCCGAGCGGTCCGTGATCGCGCTGGGTGCCGGCACCAACCACTGGTTCCACTCCGACACCATCTGCCGCGCCTTCCTGGCCCTGACGACGATGACCGGCTGTCAGGATGTCAACGGCGGCGGCTGGGCGCACTACCGCAGGAGCGGACGGCCGCTCTCGAGCCCGACCTGGGCATCGTTCTCGAAGTCGACCGCGCCATCCTCCTCGCCCTCGCGGGCGGTGCCGCATGACCGATGCCTGGCCGTGTGCCCCACGCTGATCAGCGCACCAGCGCCGCTGCCACCATGGGCGGCAGTACGTCGCACAGGTCGGTGACCCGGACATGGCCGGCGTGGCGCTCGGTGAACTCCGCGACGGAGACGTCCAGGGAGCCGAAGGACTCCGCGAAAGCTCGGCGCGCGTGCGGCGTGCGGTCCAGTGCCCAGGCCGCTGTCGCCCTGGAGGTGCGCAGGAAGCGGCCTGGCTCAGGTCCGACGACGAACAGTTCGGCGCGCCGGCCCGTGCCGTCGGCGGCAAGCATGACCAGGTCCTTGAACGTCTGCCGCTTGCGCATGGCGTCCGCGCCGCGCCACCGCGCCAGTTTGAACTCCGCCACGCGCCGGTCCGTCTCCAGGTCGAAGGGCCGGTGCGGGTCGTTGCCGGCGGCCAGCGAGGGACGTACGGCGATCTCCTCCCCGTCCTCCAGAAGATGCGGCAGCGCCAGCACGATCCCGGCCGCGTGGATGAGGTCGTTCAGCCGGCCGAGGTTCTCACGCACGGTCAGCGCGGCCACCATCAGTTGGGGGCTGATACCCCGAGCGGCGGCCATCTCACCGACCTCCCTCACGGGCCTTCCCGTCAGGTCCCGTTCCAGTGAGGCGATGGCCGCGGTCAACGGCTCGGCGCCCAGGAAGCCCGCCAACAGCGCCACGGCCTCACCCAGTTGCGGAGCAGCCATGTCATCGCGGGCTTCGTCGGTCATGAACAGCATTGTGCCCGGCGGTGTTCCGGCAGCGGGGCGGTTCCCGACCGGGGCGGGCCGGCGCGCGGTGATACGTGCGGAGCAGGCGGGATCCACCGGTGGCAGGACGAGTGAGTGCTCGGCGGCCTCGGCAGGGTCCTTCTCGGGCTCGAACGCGCGGGCAGTTCTGTGCTCAGTAGGCAGGACTGCCTGCTGCGGCGCGGACGGAGTGTTCCTGCACCTGCCAGTGGTCCGCGAAGAGGACCGCCAGACCTACGCGCGCAACATCGTCGCCGTTCCAGGCTGAACGCCCACCCAAGACGCCGGCTTCACCACGCTCGAGCTGGCAAGGGAGATCACGCAGGCAGAGTCTTCAGCCGCAGCACGGACTGGGCTACGGCCGCTGCCACGGGCGCGGCGCTGCCGGTCCGACGTGCAGCCGATCCTCGTCAGCCTCTCGCGTCACCGACAGGGGTCCGATGACCGGCCTGTGCCGGTCGGTTGGCCGTGCGGCCGCTGCGGTGGGCGCATCCCCCTGTGCGCTGGGCGGCCGCCCGGCGGCAGTGATCACTGGGCTGCGCCGGTCGGGTCACCTGGTCTCTCTGGCGGTCTCCGCGCCGGAGTCGGCGAGGGCGCGGCAGGTCCGGCGGCGCCGCCGGACCTGCGCCGCCCGGTCACGGGTACCACTTTCGGATGATCGGAGTCCGGCCTGTCGGCGGGGGTCGCTCCACCGGTCAGCGGAGGGCATGCCTCATGGGAGCGCGATGGGATGGAGGTGCAGACACCCCCATGAGGAGTACGCGAATGAACAAAGTGAGTGCCAGGACTGCGACAGCGTTGGCGATCGCTCTGGCGGCTGTCTCCGGCACGGTGCCGGCCTCTGCGGCTGACGCCACGGGCGCTGTACGGGCAGACATTCGTGCCGATGTGAACCGGGACGGTGCGGTCGATGTCACCGGGGATTCCGATGCGGCGGGCCAGACGACATGGACCAGCGGGCGAGGCGCGATCTTCCTGCCGAACCTCGGTGACAAGCAGCGGCGTTGCAAGACGAGGACGCCGGACGGCCGTTGGCTGTCCAACGCCCGTCTCCAGGCGTGCAACGACGCCGAGGGCACTGTCGTACGGGCTCCCGAGTACTTGGCGCCGCTGCGGACGGTCCCGGCCGGTGACGTCTCGGACACCGCCACCGGCAGCCTCCAGCTCGTCGGCGCGGGCAAGTCCAAGGTCCGGCTGTTCCTCCGGCGCGGCGGCACCTGGTCGTACGTCACCGATCGCACCCGGGTCACCGCGGCTGAACTGCGGTCCGGGCTGCGGCTCGGCCTCGACGGGCGGGACGTCATCCGGGAGGACTGGGACGGCCGGATCACCGTCCGTTTCACCGTCACCGACGGCGAACGCACCTCCACGGACGAGGTGATGCTGCGCGCCGCCCCGGTCCTGACCCAACACCACCTGCAGCGTGTCCAACAGGCGCTGGTCGTGGACGGAAACCGCGATGACACCAACCAGCGCACGTTCGCAAGGGCGTTCGCGAAGGAAGTGCGCAAGGCCGGTATCACCAAGCCGACGTACATGTTCAAGGACGGCTCGGACGTCTGGGCGCAGGACTTCATCGAGCCCGGTTACGTCAGTATGCCCGGCCCGGGCGGCAAGCCGCGTGTGCTGCGGATGATGATCCGCTCGGCGCAGATGGACCGCGACCCGGGCAAGCAGGTCTTCGAGCTGCGCGGTCCCGGCGTCGGCGCCGTACAGATCAACAAGGGGCTGTACGACGGCCAGATCAACTCCACGGGCAACCTGGAGACCATCCCGCCGTACACCCACAACGGCAAGTCGTACCCGGCTGGCCGGATCATCACCGGTCGGCACGGCTCCCGGCTGCCCTCGCACACCGGATTCCTCAGGGCGCAGCAGGCCCAGGACCCGCTGGTACTCGACGCCAGCTGGCTCGGTGTCGGTCATGTGGACGAGTTCGTGCAGTTCCTGCCCGCCGACACCCCGCGTGGATGGAAGATCGGCATCGCCGACCCGGAGGGCGCGCTCGCCCTGCTGCGCAAGGCGCAACGCGACGGGCACGGCCACACGAAGGTGTTCTCCATACCCCGCTCCTACGCCTGGGGCCGCATCCCCACGATCGACCAGGCCCTGTCCGACCGGCAGTTGCTCAAGGACAACGCGTACGCGGCCGGGAAGCTCAAGGAGAACCTGGCACTGCTGAAGCGCGAGACCGGCGTCACGGACGCAGAGATCGTGAAGATCCCGGCGATGTTCGAGAGCGGCTTCGGCTTCGGCGGCTCCCCCGGGACGCCCTCCGCGCCCTCCGCGCCTGCGCAGAACCGGCCGGTCATCGCGTATTACCCCGGCGCCGTCAACGGCGTCGTACTGACCCCGAAGACTTACCTGGCCGCCAAGCAGTGGGGCCCGGTCGTCGGCGGCAAGGACATCCTCGCCGCCGCGGTGACCAAGGCATACGCCAAGACCGGCATGCGGGTGCGCTACCTGGACGACTGGCGCACCCACCACGTCTCCGCCGGCGAGGTGCACTGCGGCACCAACACGATCCGCGCTGCGGACACGGCGTGGTGGAGTTCCATTCGGTAGGACCGAATCTCGATGGCCTCGGGCACATACCGGTACAGCGTGGTGGCCCCGGCGGCGGGCTGAGAGTAGGTGTGTCCACACCGCCGGGGGCACCGGCAGGCCTGCTGCTCCGCGCCGAGCCGTCACCATCGGGTGCCGCGCCCTCGGCGCCGGGCAGGCGGGCAGGGCGGTCAGGCGGGACAGGAACCGCAGGGTCGCGCTGGACGGATCGACGGCCGAACAAGGGGCGGCCCGCCGACGCAGGCAGGCCGCCCCTTCGCCGGACTCCTGCGCCAACCGCATCCCGAGCGCGTCCATGACGCCGATCTGATCCTCGGGGAGCCTCCTCCGCCGTGCCCGCAGGTCTCGCCTGTTCGTCGGCCGGCGGCGGAAAGATCTCGATGTCATGCCTGCCCCTCGGTCGTCGGCAGCGGGGCGGCGTGGTTTCAGCTCGACAGCCGGGCGCCGTCGGCCTGGCAGGCCGGACTTCTCGTGGTACGCCGGTTCGCCGCCCGGATCGGAACCGAGTACGGCCAGCCCGGCATCATCTGATGTTTGGCCTCGCCCCGGCCGTAGGTGCGGCAGAAGGAGCGGTCCGGGCAGGTCGCGGCGTCCGGCCGTAGCCACGGTGAGACGTCGACCGCCAGGACCAGGCGGTCTTCGGCGGCCTTGGCAGCGACAGCCCCGCGATCCTCCTCCCCAGCCAGCGGATTACCACATGCCCCTTGTCCAAGCCGCCGTACAAGGCACCGTGACCACGGCCATGTTCCGGCGCCAGGGCGAGATCGACCGGTGTCCTGACCGGCCCATCCGTGCAGATCAGCGTCGGTGAGTGCGAACAGTGCGTCAGCCCGCCCGTTCAGGCAGTCGTAGAAGTCGCTACGAAAGCGTGACAGCCTCACGAAGGCCTCATGCCGGTCCTCCTGTTGCAGCACAACTCATCTCTACGGCCTCGGTCTCGTCAGGTGCCGCCCAGGTCGGAGCACACGGTCAGGCCGAGGCCACCCGCGCGTCCCACGAATGCCCAGGTGAGCGACGCAGGTCGAGGCATGTTTCGACCTCGTCAGAGAAACGACAAGCTCAACTGTCGTGCCCGTTCCTGTCGGCGTCGACAGGAACGGGCTGCATATCGAGAGCCCTGCGAAGCGCTCGGAACCGGACCGTCCACATGTGGCGTGCCGCTTCCGCGTCGGGCGCGTAGTGCTCCGCAGCGTGATAGACGCCGGGGTAGACGTGCAGCTCTGTGGAGACACCGGCGGCGAGGAGCCGCTGCGCCAGGGCGATGTCCTCGTCCCGGAAGACATCAGCTGTTCCCACATCGATGAACGTCGGCGGCAACCCGGCCAGGTCCTCCGCGTGCAGCGGAGCGGCATATCCGTCAGGCTCCTGCCCGGCGAGGAACCACTCCCAGGCCTCGACATTGGTCCGTCGGTCCCACGCCCCGATCTCCGTGACCTCGTGAGCCGACGGCGTGGTGTTGCGGTGGTCGACCATCGGGTAGAGGGCCATGACGTAGGAGAGCGCAGGTCCTGCAAGGTCACGCGCCTTGAGAGCAGCGGCAAGGGCCAGATTGCCACCCGCGCTTCCTCCGAAGATCGCCAACCGTTCTGGGTCGAAGTCCAGGGGCGCCGCGTTGTCGCTCATCCACCGGAGGGCGGCGTAGCAGTCGTCGACCTGTGCCGGGTGCGGATGTTCAGGCGCCTTGCGGTAGCCGGTGGAGACGACGAGTGCCCCGAGTTCCTCGCAGATCTTCACGGCCGTTGCGTGCTCGTAGTCGAGGTCACCGAGGCACATCCCGCCGCCGTGGATGAAGAACACGGCGGGCGAGACGGGCGCAAGCCACCTGGGCCGGTAGATACGTACAGGCACGTCTGCGCACCCCGTCGGACCAGGCACCCGCACGTCCTCGGTGGAGCACGTCTGGGCCGAATTGATTGCCTCGACCATTTCTGCCGCATGCAGGGCATCGATGCGCCTGCGCTCTGCCAGGTCCTCGATGGCGTACACCCCACCAGGGAAGTTCTCGAGGAGCGCTTCCAACGGTGCCCGTAGCTCAGGATCGAGGCTGTCGAGCTGACTGATCTTCACTGAGGCCCCTCTGCCAGTTGTGAAAATTCTCAATGCACATTCATGCCCTCGGAGTCGAGGGCGGCCACCATCGCGTTGACGACCCACGCGGGCGCGTCAGCGGCGTCGCCGACACCAGTGCGATCCGGTCTTCGCTCACCGCACCTTCGTCGTCGTACGGCACGGCCGGGCCGGCGGTGTACACATTCGCGCCGGTCAGGGTCAGGACTGGTGACGGCTCCCGGTGGCTCACCGGTCCTCCCTTGCGTCCACCAGGAAGCGGGTGTCGCGACGCGGGCGCAGGTACAGCACCTCGTAGCCGAGCGCGGCGACGACGATCCCGGCGGTGATGACCAGGTCCACCGGAGCCGACTGGGACACGGCGTAGGTCAGGGCGATGATCACCACCACGGGAGCCAGCGGCCACAGCGGCATCTTCCAACCGGCATGCGGAGTACGACGGGCAGCGAGCGTCCCGATGGCCAGCAGCAGGTAGACGGCGGCGACGATGACGCCGGTGATCCCCAGCAGGGACTCGATGTCGACGAAGTAGGCGAACACGGCACCGGGCAGTGCGACCGCCAGCGTCGCCACGACCGGCGTGTGGAAGCGCCGATGCAGCCGGGTGAGCGCGGCGTTGACCGGAGCAGGCCATGCCCGGTCACGCCCCGACGCATACATCACGCGGCCGTTCTGCAGCACCATCACGATGACGGCGTTGAGGATCGCCAGCGCGATGCCGGCGCTCACCGCCGCAGCGACGCCGGGGCCGGCCCAGGCCTCGACGAAGTCGGGGAGGCCCAGCACCCCCAGGTCCTTGAGTGACCCAGCGCCCACGACGACGGCGGCTGTCGGCACGATGATGACCGTCGCAGCGATGAAGATCGAGCCGAAGACCGCACGCGCCACGTCACGGCGAGGCTCGATCATCTCCTCGGCCAGGTACGACGCGGTACCGAAGCCGTTGACGATGAGCATCGCCACAACGAGCCCGGACACCGCGACGCCGAGCGTGAACGGGGAAAGCACCCCGTCGGTCAGCGCCTCCGGCCGGACCAGCGTGCTCACCGGGCGCTCGGCGTGCGCGAAGCCGAGAAAGGCGACCACCCCGGCCGCCAGGACTTCCAGGGCGAGGAAGCAGCTGGTCACGAATGCGTTCGCGCGGACGTCGAGGATGGCCGTGCAGGTGGCCAGCAGCATCACCACCGCACCGGTGGTGGCCCGGTCGAGGTCGGCGATCGAGCTCAGGTAGTCGGCGGTGCCGAGCGCGATGATCGGCGGGATGATCACGAGCAGGGCGGCCGTCAGCACGAAGGTCAGCCAGCCGAGTGTGCGCCCGATCGCGTGGGTGATCATCGCGTACTCACCGCCCGAGCTCGGGGTGCGCGTGCCAAGTTCGGCGTAGCAGGCGCCAACGGCGATGGAGACCGCGACGCCGAGGAGCAAGGCGATGACGACGCCCGAGCCCTGCGTGGCCAGCAGCGCCGGGACGATGATGAAAAGGCTGGAGGCCGGCGTGATGCACGAGACGGTCAGCAGGATCACCGCGGTCACGCCGAGCACCGGTCTCAGCCGTCCCGTCGCTCGGCCTGAAGGTTCAGCGGGAGGCTCGGCGGTCATCTCGGCGGGGTTCGGTGCCATGACGGACTCCTCGCATTGAAAGCCTTTCAAACCTGGGTTCCGCGTAACTGTGCGGCGCGCCGTGGCTAGAGTCAAGAGGTGACCGACCAAAAGTCGAGGCGACACCGCCGGCTCGAACGTCCGCGTGAGCGGGTCATGCAGGAGGCGTGGGCGCTGCTCGTCGAGCGCGGCTTGGCCGACTTGAGCCTCTCCGAGCTCGGGCGGCGCTTGGACACGAGCGCCGGCCACCTCTCGTACTACTTCGGCAGCAAGAGCGGTCTGCTCCTCGAGCTGCTCCGCTGGAGCGAGCACGAGCTGGCCGAGCAGCGGGACCTCGTGCTGGAGTCCGGCGGCTCGGCCGAGGAGCGGCTGCACAGTCTGTGCATGCTCAACTTCCCTCGTGCCGCCGGTGACCCCCGCTGGCTGCTCTGGGTCGAGCTGTGGCCGCGGGTGATGCACGAGCCCGCCCTGCGCGAGGCTCAGCTCGAGTTCGACGCGGCCTGGCGTGAGGCGATCGCCCGGATCCTCGGCGAGCTGACCGACGACACCGAAACGCTCACGCAGCGAGTGGTCGCCCTCATGGACGGGCTGAGCGTGGCCCTGCTGACGGGCGACACCACGCTCACCGTCGAACAGGCGTGGCAGCATGTGAAGGCGCTGCTTCCGTCTGCCAGTCGTGACACGCAGCGACCTGCAAAGCGATGACGCCCGCGTCCTCGGTGCAGTTGTCGGCCTCGATGAACAACGCCCCGCTCCGGCAGGGTTGGCCGGCCGGGTAATCCACTGCGGTCTCCTACCGCCGGCCCGGCTCGGTCAGCATCCGGTCGCGACCGAAGAACAGGTGCCGGTCGCCCGGCTCGAACCGGCGAGACCTCGCGGCCCGTCACATGGGGCTCGGCCGGCAACCAGACGATCCTCCGCCGGACCTCTTCCCAGCGCAGCCGCCAGAGGGGCCGATGGCGAAGGACAGGCTCCTTGATCGGTCTCAGCGCTTGATGCGTCCGCGTACGGCGAGGACCGCGAGGGCCAGGAGGGCGCGTTCGAGAAAGCGCGAGGTCGTCTCCATGCAGGTGCCGGCTGTAGCGAGGTCTGGCCCGCTGGGCGGAAGATGACCGAGACACACCAACCAGAAGATCATTCCACCCGGTCAACCAACGTGCCACACCCCTTGGAGGGTCGTCGCATGTCACGCCCACAGCGCCTATGCCCAGCCCATCCCGATCGCCTGTCGGCGGTCGGCTCAGAAGGCCGGTGTGGACCGCTCCGTGAGCCGGCTCTGATGCCGTGCTCCGAGCACGGCTTCTCTCAGTCGTCTCTGTGCGATCGTCAGGCACGCGTAGACCGCTCCCCGGGCCGTCGACAGACCGATCAGATGCGGACCCGTCCTGAGTTCCGGCACGGCCGGAAGGATCTGGTCGAGCCGCCCGCGCACCTGGGGAAGCACGACGTCGACGAGTGGACGCAACCGGCCCACGAAGTAGACCGACTCCGGGTCCAGCGTCACGGCGACGACACTGACAGCGGTCACGATCGCCGCGGTGAACGCCTGAAGCACCTCGGCGTGCGGCACGTCGGTGCGCGGTTGCAGCCAGAGATCCTCAACGCGCTCCAGATCGAGCCCCTGTTTGCGGGCGAACCGAAGGAGACCCCTCGTGCTCAGCAGTTCGTCGAGGATCTCGTTGCCGACTCCGGAGGAGAGTGCCCCGATGTCGCCGAAGGTGGGTGTGCTCCCACGGGCGAGCTCGTGATCTGTGCAGTGGGCGAAGTTCAGTCTGGTGCTGAGGCTGAAGAGCGCGGCGTTGGCGAGGGTGGCGTCGTCGGTGAGGATCCCGAGCAGGGCCGCGTTCGCGTCGCTGTCGAGGAGCACAGGGGCGTCCACCAGGTCTTCGATGGCTCGGTGGAGATCGGAGCCCTCGAAGATTTTCATCGACTCCGCAGGGCCGAAGATCTCCGTGCCGCCCCGGACCCGCCCGGGCACGGCGACGACGATCTGCCGCAGGGGGCCCTGCGCGGACTCCGCGGCCTGCGCGATCAGACCGACCAGCCATCGCGCGGCGTCCGCGATCTCCTGGTGATCGGCGGTGGGAACCGTTACCTGCTGGATCTCGCGGCCCCTGAGGTTGGTCACCAGCACACCGGTGGTCTGCGCGCCGAAGCTGACACCGGCGACGTGGCCGGCTGTGTCGGACAGGTCCAGATAGGTGGACCGGCGGCCGCGGCCGGTGACCTCGTCGATCCCGCAGTCGACGAGGAAGCCGTCGGCCCAGAGCTCCTCCACCGCTCTGAAGACCGTGGCCCTGCTCAGGCCTGTCAGCTCGGTGAGCTTGTTACGTGTCAAGGGCGCGTGGGAGAGGACCGCGTCCAGGACTGACGCCTTGTTGTAGTCGCGGGAGGTCGGGTTGGTGGTCACGTGATGACCATAGCGAGAGCGGTACGCCGACCGTGCCCGCATCGGTCTGGGCGGCACGGCCAAGGGCGACGCGGTGACAAGCGGTTGTTTCGACGGACTTGCCGTTCCCTCCTGGCCGCCCTTGAGGCGTCCTCGCCGAAGGCTTCCACCGTGTCGGACGGTTCTCGAATCATCTGTCGATGCACTCCAACAGCGTCCACAAGGCTCCGAGAACACATGCCGCGCTGCGGCGAGGGCCTGGAAGCCGGGGTCGACGACCAACTGACTGTCGGCAACGAGCATCGATCAGCCGGAACAACCTCGACGTCGCCGGGTCGGCACCGTGCCCTGGGGCGACGGGACCGACCCGCGCTCCTGTCGCCGACCGGCATCCGGCTCGGTAGCCCCCGGCCCCGGCTGCGCTCCTGGTACGCGATGTGGCGATCTTCGGGCCGGCACGACCGGCCTCCCGGCGGCACTTCACCTGGCACGGAAGAGCGCAGACGTCCATGTCTTCGTGACGGGGACGGTCGACCTTCGGCGCCCCTGGGCGCCACGACAGCATGGCCACCCCGGGCATGCCGATCGGCTTCCGGGAGGCGCTCTCCCGCTACGGCTTCGACAACGCGAAGGCATGCCGCGGGCGCACCACGACGCGGTCGACGCCATCCAGAACCCCGTCAAGGGAGAGAACTTCGACTGCGGCTTCGCCCGCACGGGCCAGCTGAACCTGGCGTCAAAACCCGCCCACTTCGACTGGAGGGCATGGACGAGGCGATGGTGGCACCGCGAGCCCCCGCGGGGGCGGGGACTCGGTCACCGGCTACCCGCCCGGTAGCCCGCCTGCTCAACGAGACCGGCAGTGAGCCATATGTGTGCCCAACAGGCACCGCCGCCCGCTCCGGATCGGCGGCGACAGGGGCCGTTCGCGGTAAGACTGCGATGACGAAAGCGCCCCTCATCGTGCATGCGGGGGCCTCCCTGGATCCCGAAGATCCGGCCGAAGGGAAGTTTTTAGTCTCAGGTTGAAACTGAGATAAATGATGGTTACGATTTCGGCCAACGCAGCCAGTAGCCCCGGACAGAGACTGAAGGTGTGCCTGCCGTGACTTCGACGATCAGTCGGGCTCTCGCCCACTACCCCAACAGGTTCGATCCGGGGATACTGAGCGAACTCCCCGAACACCTCCAGGAGACCATTCAGCGCCGCGACAAGGTGCTGGGCCCTGGCTACACACTCATCTACAAGGAGCCGGTCGAGTTCGTCTCCGGTCACGGGGCCCACCTGATCGACCGTGACGGCAACGACTACCTCGACGCCTACAACAACGTCCCCTGCGTCGGACACGCCCACCCCCACGTGGCCGAGGCGGTCGCCCGCCAGATGACGGCGGTCAACACCAACACGCGCTACGCCCAGGAGGCCCTGGTCGACTACGCGGAGCGGCTGCTCGCGACCTTCCCCGAGGAGCTGTCGAAGCTGAGCATCGCGTGCAGCGGGTCCGAGGCCAACGACCTGGCGGTGCGAGTCGCGCGGTTCCACACGGGCGGCGAGGGCATCATCGTCACCCGCTGGGCCTACCACGGCCTCACCCGGGAGGTGGCGAGCTTCTCGCCGACCCTGGGCGCAGGCTCACCGCTGGGCCCGAACGTCCGGTTCATCGACGCTCCTGACCCCCGCCTCGTCGAGCCCGGATCCACGCTCGCCGAACACATGCGGCAGCAGGTGCGCGGCGCGATCGGCGACCTGGAGCGCCACGGCTACCGGCTGGCCGCGCTGATCACCGACTGTGCCTACTCCAGCGACGGCATCTTCACGGATCCCGTCGGATACATGCAGGGCGTGGTGGAGGAGGTGCACGCGGCCGGCGGTGTCTACATCGCGGACGAGGTGCAGTCGGGCTTCGCCCGGCTCGGGGAGTCGATGTGGGGCTTCACCCGGCACGGCGTCCTGCCGGACATCGTCACCATGGGCAAGCCGATGGGCAACGGTATTCCGATCTCCGGTGTGGTCTTCCGCCCCGAGGTCAGCGACGAGTTCGGACGCAACGTCCGCTACTTCAACACCTTCGGCGGCAGCTCGATCCCCGTGGCAGCCGGCGCGGCGGTGCTGGACGTCTTGGAGAAGGAGAACGTGCAGCAGCGCGTCCTGGTCAGCGGCAACGCTCTGCGCGCCGGGCTGAGGGAGATCACGAAGGACTCCCCCTACGTCGCCGAAGTCCGCGGTGCCGGCCTGTTCGTGGGCGTGGAGATCGTGAAGGACCGGGGCACCCTTGAGCCGGACCGCGCGCTGACCGACAACGTCATCAACGACATGCGCGAGCGCCGGATTCTCATCAGCGGCACGGGCCCCTCGGCGAACACCCTGAAGATCCGCCCTCCGCTGGCCTTCGACTCCGCCGATGTGACCCGATTCCTGGAGACCTTCGCCGAGGTCGCGAAAAATCGTCTGTGACAAGGCCGGCCGAAGGGACTGACCGTGAACACCTCACCAGCTACGAACCGTGCACAGCGGCTCCTCCAGGAGAGCGGTCTGACGTCGTCCCACGAGCCCATCGACGTGATGCTGGTGAGCGCTTTCCTCCAGGAGCACTATCACCTCACCGGGCGCTTGGGGCGACTGGCTACCGAGAAGGACGACACGTTCAGACTCAGCACCGACTCGCGCAAGTACCTCGTGAAGGTCTCACCGCCTGACGAGGCGGAGGCGGTCGTCCACCTCCAGACCGCAGCGCTGCGCTACCTCGAAAGCACCGCTCCGCACTTGCCCGTCCAGCGGGTGAAGCTGACCGCTGACGGAGAGGACCATGTCACGATCAGGGTGAACGACGGCAGGCCTCGGGTCCTGCGGGTGTTCGACTTCGTCGAAGGCCAGATCCTGGCCTTGGCGAGCCCGGACGTCGAGCGGCTCGCCAAGGCGGGCGAGATGTTGGGGCGGGTCGACGTGGCGCTCAGGACGTTCACGCATCCGGCGGACCGACGAGGTCTGGCCTGGGACCTCCGGCACTTCCACCAGCTGACCGAGCTGGTCGAGCACACGCCGAATCCCGAGCACCGCCGGTTGGCCGAGTCGGTCTTCCGGCTCTTCGGCGAAAACGTCGTCCCGAGGCTGAGCGATCTCGAAGCACAGGTGATCCACGGGGACTTCAGCCCCTACAACATCGTGGTGGACCCAGAGAAGAGCGAGCATTTCATCACCGGCGTCATCGACTTCGGCGACACGGTGCGCAGTGCGGTGATCTTCGACCCCGCCGTTCCCATGGCGAACCTGCTCGCCAGGACGCCGGATCATCCCTGGCGGGATGCCTGCGCCTTCGCCGCAGGCTACCAACGCACGCGGCCGATCAAGGACTCGGAACTTCCACTGCTCCCGGTTGCCGCACTGGCACGACTCACGCTGCGCGCGCTGCTCACCAACTGGCGAGCGGAGCGCGCACCCGAACGGCGTGAATACCTCCTCGGCCACGCCAAGGACGACTGGATCAATGTCGAGCGCGCCTTGGCCGTAAGCCTGGACGACGTCATCGCCCGACTCCGATCACGCATTGTGTCCAGTGCCAGTAGTTGATCGTTGGTCGGGTGTGTGACTTCTACTTACTACGGCACCCACGAAACCCCCGCCATCAAGAACTGGCTGGCCGAACGCCCCCGGTTCGAGCTGCACTTCACTCCGACCGGCTCCTCCTGGATCAACCAGGTCGAGCGGTGGTTCGGCTACCTCGCCCGCCTCTGCCGACGACCGAGGGAGTTCCTGCCCCGGGCAAGCCAGCAGGCGGGGCGACCACCGTGCCACATCACCGCGAACCGCCCGCCACACCCTCGCCCTGACCAAGATCCGGACCATAGGCGGGCCAATTCGGTGAGTACGACACCAGAAGGTTCTCGGTCTGCTGGTGGTACATCTGCAAAACCCGCATCTGCGCAAGAAGCCGGGCTTCTTCCAGGCACAGGAAGAAGCCGACAGAAAGATGAAGGCGCCTGCCCTCAAGGGGCTGCTGACGGGGGTGAGTTGACCCTGAGGCGGGGGCGGTGGACGAGGCGTGGGTCCGCCGCCCCTCGTCGTGTCCGGGTGGCGGCCCCGGGCCCCCGCGAGGTACCGGCCGGGGCCGGACAGGCCCCACCCGTGACCACGCCGACGACGAACCCGGAAAGCGGCCCCGGCAGACACCGATTGCAGTACTCCACGGTCCCCAACTCCCCTACTGATACGCTGCTTTGACTTTCAACAAGCGCCACTCGCACGCGAACATCAGGCACCCCCTGACGGGAGACAGCAGCACGTGGACACCACCGGACCACGCACAGCCGAGAGCCTTGCCGCACGCTTCCACGACGTCGACTCGTCCGGCGTCCCCGAGGACTTCATCGCCTATCTGCGGAAGATGGAGGAGAGCGAGAGCGGTCGCGCAGTGCGGGAGGCCACCTACCGCGCTCTGGAGACCGCCGAGGGCAGAGGAACCGACGTCGGGTGCGGCGCCGGCCGCGCCGTAGCGGATCTCGTACGGCTCGGAAAGGACGCCGTGGGAATCGACAGCAGCCAGGCCATGGTCGACGCGGCCCTGGCCAGGTTCCCGCACTGCCGCTTCGTCCAAGGCAGCGCCTTCGAGCTGCCGTTCGAGGACGGTGAACTGTCGTGGTACCGGTCCGAGCGGACCTTCCTCCACTTCGGCGACCCCGCCGAGGCACTGTCCGAGGCCCGCAGGGTGCTGAGGCCGGGCGGAACCATCGTTCTAGCAGACCCCGATCTCGGTTCGATGGTGGTGAGTTCACGGATTCCCGAGACGACCGAGGCGGTCAAGCACGCGTTCTGTTCAGCCGTCCCGAATCCCCACTCCGGCACCCGCAGCGCCTCCCACCTCGCCGACGCGGGCTTCACCGACATCGAGGTCGTTCCCATCATGGCGGCGCTGAACGATCACGCGCCCGCGTTCGGCGTGGTGCTGGAGCCGGCCCTGACGGCGGCTCTCGCCCAAGGCGTCGTCAGCGAGGAGGAGGCGGCGCGATGGAAGGACGACCTGAGCGATCTCTCGCGCCGCAACGCCTTCACCGCGACGGCGACCTTCTTCGTCACCACGGCCCGCCAGGCGTCATAGCGGACCGGGATCGGCGTGGGCGGCCCGCCGCGTCCTCCTCCGACGGAGGCGAACCCGCGCAGGGTCGGCACAGGGCTTGACGATCGGGTCGCCCGGGGACGGTCTCCCGGGCGACCCGAATCCCCAGGTCAGTTCGAGTGGGGCTGGATCCGTTCCCGGAGCAGGTTCTTGCGCACCTTGCCGGTCTCGTTGCGCGGCAGTTGGGGCAGGAGTTCCAGCTGGGAGGGCAGGCACCATTCGCTCATGCCGAGCCCGCCGAGCCAGTCCCGCAGGCCTTCGAGGGTGGGCGTCCGCTCCCCCGGGACGACGACCGCGCAGGCCAGCTCGCCGCCGTGGCCGTCCGGGTAGCCGACCAGGGCGACATCCCGTACGTCGGGGTGGTCCAGAAGGGCCGACTCCACATCGCTGACCGGGATCATGATGACGCCGATCCGGTCTTCGGCGCGGCCGTGGAGCCGGATGCCGCCGTGGCCGTCCGGCGCCGCGAGGTCACCGGTGTCGTACCAGCCGTCGTCGTGCTCGGCCAGCACGGTCAAACGGCCGTCGTCCCGGCCCCAGGTGGCCAGGCACAGCGAAGGGCTGCGCACGAAGAGACGCCCGGGTCGGTCGTCGCTGATCGGGTGGTCGGCCCGCAGGTCGATCTCGTGGCCCGGCGCGCAACGCCCGACCGTGCGCCCGGCGAGGTCCGGGTGCTCTCCGGCGCGTGTGAAGGTGTTGGCGCCCTCCGTCATGCCCCAGCCCACGTCCAACGGGATTCCGAAGGTCTCCGTCACCCGCCTGAACAGCGGCTGCGGAACCGTGGTACCTCCCGCGCGGATGATGCGCACGGTGTCCAGTCGCCGCGAGGCGCGTTCCATCGCGTCGATCAGCGCCGAGAGGAAGACCGGGACGATGACCATCCAGGTGACCCGGGCCTGGGCCAGGAAGGGGACGACGGCATCCGGCGCCCAGCGGTCCGTCATGACCGCGCACCCCCCACGGTGCAGCGGCATGAAGATCCCCATGGTGAGGCCGACGATGTGTGTCGCCGCGTTCGGTGAGTAGACGCGGCTGTGCGGGCCGATGCCGTCGGCGGCCGCGACGGGGGCGTACCAGGCGTACAGGGTGTTGAGGGTGTGCAGTACGGCCTTCGGCTCACCGGAGGTACCGGAGGTGAAGAGCACCAGGGCAACCCGGTCCGGGTCCACCACGGACGGATCCGGCAGGATGCTGTGCTCCGTGTGCTCGAAGAACTCGCGGAAGTCGAGTTCCCCGTCCCCGGTCCGCTCGCCGAGCACCACGCGGTGGCGCAGTGCGGGCAGCCGGGGTGCCATCTCGGCCAGCGCCGCGGCGTGCTCGAACCCGTCCCACCGGTCGATGGTCACGCAGACGACGGCGTCCAGTCGGCGGAGCATCCGCTCCAGCTCACGGGGGCGGAACGCGCACATGATGGGCGCGGCGACGGCCCCGAGCCGGGCGCAGGCCAGGAGCAGCGGTCCGACCTGCCAGACGTTCGGCACCTGCATCGCGACGACGTGACCGCTGCGCACCCCCAGGGCGTGCAACGCGCCGGCGAAGCGGTCCACGTACTCGGCGTAGCGCGCGTAGCTCATCCGTATGAGGCCCCGGCCGGCCTCCGACACAAGAAGGGCGGGGGCGTCGGGTGTCTCGGCACGCCACCGCGTCAGGTCGTCCAGGATGGTGTCGGCGCGCCAGAAGCCCTCCTTGCGGTACCGCTCCGTGGTGTCGGCGGACGGGCGTAACGTGGTGATCGGGTTCACAATTTCCACTTCTCATAGGATGATCGCGTCATTTCATTGCGTCGCAGCGGCCTTTGTGCCGCAGCCCGGCACCTCCGTGCACCGGTATCACGGCGCCGTCCTCATGCGCGGACCGGCGAGACACGCCACCGTGTCGGCGCCCTCGTCGGACACGGACGGCGGGCGGCGAAGGCGACGCGCACCGAACGGGCCGGTGAGCGTGTCGCCCCGGACCGTGCCGGTCATTCCTGGCCCAGTCCCTCGCGCCAGCTCGGGCGCAGCGGCTTCCAGCCCAGAGCCGTACGGGCGCGGTCATTGGCCGCGCCGTGTGCTGCGGTGAGCTGGTGGGCCAGGAACCAGCCGAGCAGCCGGGGCGCGAGGTCCTCCGGGATCGTACGAGGGGCCGGGCCGCCCAGCGCCTGAGCCCAGTGGGGCAGCCACTGCGCGGCCGGGGCCGGGTCGTCGTCCGTCACATGGAACACCCCGGTGGCCTCCGACTCGACGGCGGCGACCGTGGCTCCCACGGCGTCCTCCACGTGCAGGAACGACGTGATCCCCGTGCCGTTCCCGGGCAGCGGGAGCTGCCCGGCCCGTACCGCCTGGGCTGCCCCGCCGTCGCGGGCGTACATGGTGCCGGGGCCGTACAGCGTGCCGTACCGCAGGACCGCGCCGGCGAGCGGTCCGCTGTTCAGAACCAGGCGCTCCAACTCGGCGACAGCCCGTACGGTGGCGGCCCAGCCGGGATCGGGTGCGTCCACGTACAGCGGTGCGTCCTCGTCGAGGACCGGTTCCTCGGCCGGGGCGGCCGCGAAGGCGACGGACTGCGCGACCAGCCGTCGCGCACCGGCCGCCCGGGCCGCCTCCATCAGGTGGGCGGTGCCCTCGGTACGCAGGCGCGCGGTCAGGGCGAAGGCCGCCGCCGGGTCGTCGCCCAGCAGGCGCAGCGCCGTCATCTGATGGACCACCACCTCGGGGCGGACGGCCGACACCGCCGACACCAGGGCCTCACGGTCGAGGGCGTCGGCGCTCACGACGCTGTCCGCCTCCGGGGCCCGCTCCCGCGACTCCTGGCGCACCAGCGCGCTCACCTCATGGCCCCGGGCCCGCAGCGCTCCCACCAGGGGGTGGCCGATCACTCCTGTGGCCCCGGCGACGAGAATACGCATGCTTCATTCCTCCGTATCGGTAGAGAGAGGGTGCGAACCGCCTCGGCGGACGGCACGCCTTGTCACACTTGTGCGGACCGTTCTCGGTCAGGGCACGCCGAGCCCTCGGACCGGCCCGCGTGGAGTCGCGCACGGGCCGGTTCGAGCCTTCCGGCGGACCACCCGTCGGCACCCTGGCGAGGACGACATCCCGCCAGGGCATGCGGACGGTATCGGGGCGCGGCGCGAGGTGTCCGGGAGGAGGTCCTTGGTCGACCCATCCGGCGCTTTTCCGCCAAGTCGGCGGCCAGGCGGTCCGCCTGATGCCCCGTTCGCTGCCGCATACCGCTGTCCGGTCCCGCCGCGCCGGTGCCGCGTGATGCGCGCATGGCGCCCGCACAGGGCGCGCACTGGACGCGGTGCCCGGCCCTCGATCACGTCGGGCCGGGGGCCATCGGGTACCCCGGGAAAGTTCTTGCGGCAGGTCAGCGGCTCCCGAAGGACGGCCGTGGTGACGATGAACGGCGCGGGGTCCCGTACCGCTGCCGTGCTTCGTTCACCGGGACTCGCGTGCGCATTCTTTCGCTCCGCGCCGGACGACCCCGCCTCCGAATCCGTCGAGGCCAAGGGGTCGATGTCGGGGACCGGGACATCCACGCCTGAGAGCGACTCCAGGTGCAGTGGCGGGCTCGATCGGCTCGGCAAGGCGAGACCTAACACTCCGACGGCCACCGTGGTCACGTGTGGACTCCGGCCGACGACAGTCGCCTTGACCGAAATCGTGTGCCCCGTTCTCGCATCCCACCGCCACTGCCACGCCCGAAAATCGATGGTCGTGCAACTTTCAAGGACTCGTCGCGCATCAGCATTCCCCTTGTGATCACGCGTTGGCAAGGCGTAGCCACGGGTGGATTTATATGCCGCCCACCGCATGATTACCGGAAAGGAATCGAGGACTGCCGTCATGCCCGATTGGACGCCGAGCAGGGAATTTGTGGATCATTGCGCGCAATGACACGCTCGGTCTGCATCGCCTTGAACGCGCTCCGGGCGGCACGGCAGCCTCACTGCTGTACCGGCCGAGCAGCAGCCTCGTTACGGCATCCACGCGCACATGCGGGGTAGTTCCCGTTTCCGGCACTCCGGGCCGGCGTAAAGCGGCGTCCCTTCACGGGTGCACGGTTCAGCAGATGACAGACCGTCGCGAGGCTGCTGTCTCCAGGCGGCGGAAGTGGGCGGGACTACCTGGTCTTGAAGCGGTCCGGGTGCACGAAGTCCAGGCCGTCGACGGTCTGTTTGCCGAGCGCCTCGTGTGCGGCGATGTGGCCGTAGCCGGTGGCCATTTTGAAGCCCTTGCCGAGAAAGAACCCAGTGCCGATTTCGGTGACTTTCGCGATTTCTTCCCGGGTGAGTTCTCTGGGGACGGAGTCCGGGTCGGGGGTTGCTCTTGCGCGCCCGGCCAGCGGTCCGTCCACGGATGCCTTGACCGTCACGCCGTCGACGGCGGGTGCGCCGTACAGGGAGCGATCCTCGTACCACCGGCTGAAGATGGGGAAGTTCTCCGGTGCGAACTGTGTGGCCTCCTGGGCGATGAACCAGGTCAGGACGATCCGATGGGTTTCCGTGACGGCCTTGAGGTGGTCGGGCATGAGCCTTCGGGACCAGCCGCCCGAGGCGACGATGACCTTGTCGAAGGTCCAGGTTCTGTCGCCCGCGGTGACGACGACGCCGTGGTCGGTTTCGGCGATGCTGTCCACGGGGGTGTTCTCAAGGACGGTGGCACCGTTGGCCCGGGCCGCCGCGACGGCGGCGCTGACGGCGCGGTCGGTGCGCAGAACACCGGCGCGGGGGTCGTGGACGGCGCAGTCGTCGGGGCGGAGGTTGTGCTGGGGATAGCGGTCCGCCATCTCCTCCCGGCTCAGGACGCCGTGCTCGGCTCCGGGGCGATTCGACCCTCGCGCCGCACCCGTGGAGGCCGGTCCACCGCCACACCGCTGTTGCGCCTGCTCAACAGTCCGGTGCAGAGAATCTGGATCTCCACCGGACTGTTGAGCGGCAGCCCGGCGAAACCGACCGCGGTACGGGCGCGCCGTCCGTTGTCGCCCAGTACTTCGATGAGCAGTTCATGGCCGCGTCGGCCACGCGCGACTGCTCACCGAAGTCCGGCGTGCCGGCGACGAAGACCAGCATCTGCGCAATCCGGCCCGTCCGAGCGACGACATCGCGCTGGTCGTCGCGCGGACCCGCCTGCTGGAGCCCTCCCTGGTCGCCGACTGGGAGGTCCCGGCGGATCCCGCCTCCGTCGCCGGGATCCGAGCCGATGTGGCCCGCCGCCTCACGGAGTGGGGCTGGAGGATCTCGCCTTCGCGACCGAACTCGTGATCAGCGAACCGGTCACCAACACCATTCGCTACGGCGTCGAGCCAAGACGGCTGCGGGTGCTCCGGGAGGGCACCAGCCTGATCTGCGCGGTCGCCGACGGCAGCAGCACCTCACCGCACCTGCGACGGGCGGCCGACACCGACGAGGGCGGGCGGGGCCTGTTCCTCGTCGCCCAGTTCACGCAGCGCTGGGGGCACCCGCTACCTGCCCCGCGCCAAGGTGATCTGGACGGAGCGGTCGCTCCACAGCACGTCGGCCGAACCCGACGCGGACATGGCCGAAGCGCTGCTGGACCAATGGAGCGACGCGGACTGGTGATCGCCGTGACGCTCGGGCACGTGCACGACCGGCGCCCGCGCCGTGGGGCTCAGAACGCCGTGTAGCCTCCGTCCACGGGCAGGACGGCACCGGTGACATACGACGACTCCGGGCAGGCGAGAAAGAGGACCGCGTCGGCGATCTCCTCGGGTGTGGCGAGCCTGCGGAGCGGGATGGAGTCCTCTCTGACGCGCCGGTGGGCAGCAGGGTCGGGGCGTCGCTGGAACGACGCCTCGATGATCGGCGTCATGGTCAGACCGGGCGCCACCACGTTGACGCGGACGCCGCGGGGCGCCCATTCGATGGCGGCGCCGCGGGCGAGCGCGATGAGGCCGCCCTTGGCCGCGGAGTACAAGGTCTGGTTCGGCATGCCGACCATGCCGAGGCGCGAGCTGACGCACACCATCGACCCTCCGGACCGGGGTGCAAGCGGCATCAGGTGCTTCATCACCAGGAAGGCGCTCAGGAGGTTGCTGTGGAGCAGGTCGCGTGCGTCATCGGCCGTCGTCTCCGAGAGCGGGCCGGACTTCTGAAGTCCGTGGCAGAGGACGACCACTCCCACGTCACCGAAATGATCCGCCGCACTGGCGGCGAGTTCGGAGACGAAGGCCTCGTCATTGAGGTCGCCGGGGAGGTAGAGCTCGTCCGGATGGCTCTCGGGCAGCTCGGGTCGCCGTCCGGTGAGCAGCAGGTTGGCGCCCTCGCGGCGGAAGTGGGAGGCCACCGCCTGGCCGATGCCGCTCGATGCTCCGGTGATCACGGCGTTCACGTCCTGCAGTCTCATGTGCGTTCCTCCTCAGTCTCTGACGGGCCGGTACCGGGATCAGCGGCCGTCAGAGCAGTACCTGACCACTGCCGGCGACAACCTCCGGCCGCAGCAGGCGGGTGAGGGTGTCGGCGGGCAGCAGGCCTTTCTCCTGGACGAGTTCGGCCACGCCCCGGCCGGTGGCGAGGGCCTCCTTGGCGATGTCGGTGGCCGCCGAGTAGCCGATGTAGGGGTTGAGGGCGGTCACCAGGCCGATGCTGTTCTCCACGCTCGCGCGCAGCGCCTCGGTGTTGGCGGTGATGCCGTCCACGCACCGCTCGGCCAGCGTCAGGCAGGCGGCGCGCAGATGGGTGAGGGACTCCGACAGGGAGTGCAGGATGATCGGCTCGAAGGCGTTGAGCTGCAGCTGCCCGGCCTCGGCGGCCATCGTGATGGCGACGTCGTTGCCGATGACCTCGAAGGCGACCTGGTTGACGACCTCGGGGATCACCGGGTTGACCTTGCCGGGCATGATCGACGAACCGGCCTGCACCGGCGGCAGGTTGATCTCGTTCAGGCCCGCGCGCGGGCCGGAGGACAGCAGCCGCAGGTCGTTGCAGGTCTTGGAGAGCTTCACCGCGACCCGCTTGAGCACACCCGACATCTGCACGAACGCGCCGCAGTCCTGCGTGGCCTCCACCAGGTTCGCGGCCGTCACCAGCGGCAGCCCGGTGATGGCGGCGAGGTGACGCCGCGCCGACTCGGCGTACCCGGCCGGGGCGTTCAGCCCCGTACCGATGGCCGTCGCACCCAGGTTGATCTCATGGATCAGCTCGACGGCCTCGGCAAGACGGGACCGGTCCTCGTCGATCATGACGGCGAACGCGGAGAACTCCTGACCGAGGGTCATGGGCACCGCGTCCTGGAGCTGGGTGCGTCCCATCTTCAGCACGTCACGGAACTCGACCGCCTTGCGGGCGAAGGAGTCCTGGAGCACCGCCATCGCCCGGAGCAGCTCGCGCACGGCGTAGACGGTCGCGATCTTCACGGCGGTCGGGTAGACGTCGTTGGTGGACTGGCCGAGGTTCACGTCCTCGTTGGGGTGCAGGTACCCGTACTCGCCCCTGGCGTGGCCCAGCAGTTCCAGCGCCCGGTTGGCGATGACCTCGTTGGCGTTCATGTTGGTGGAGGTGCCGGCGCCGCCCTGGATGACGTCGACGACGAACTGGTCGTGCAGCTTGCCGTCACGGATCTCCCGGCAGGCCTCGACGATCGCGGCGGCCTTGTCGGGGGCGAGCAGACCCAGTTCCTCGTTGGCCCGGGCGGCGGCCTCCTTCACGGCGGCCAGGGCGTCGATCAGGTGCGGGTAGGCGGAGATCGGGGTGCCGGTGATGGGGAAGTTCTCCGTGGCGCGCAGCGTGTGCACGCCCCAGTACGCGTCGGCGGGAACGTCACGGTCGCCGAGGAGATCGTGCTCGATGCGGGTGTCGGCGGTCATGGGGCCTGTGCCCTCTCTCGGGAGGCATGGTGGGGGCCTTCCACGCCGCTGCGCGGAAGGCCCCGCGGTGTCACCGGTGTTCCGGCACCTGCTCAGAGAAGGCGGTCCTTCGCCTTGTAATAGGCACCGCCGAACGGCAGGAACCAGGGTGTGCCGTTGTAGAAGGGGACGGGCACCTTCGGGAAGCCGAAGCCACGCAGCGGGTTGGCCTCGGGCTTGCCGTCCATCATCTCGGCGACCGCACGGCCCATGTACGTGGCCATCTGGACGCCGTGACCGCAGTAACCCATGGAGTAGTAGAGGCCGTTGACTTCACCCGCGTGCGGAATGCGGTCCCAGGAGAAACCGACCATGCCGCCCCACACGTAGTCGATGCGCACCCCCGCCAGCTGCGGGAAGATCTCGGTCATCTCCCGCTTGAGGATGTCACCGCTCTTGGCGTCGGAGGCCGGGTTGGACGGGGCGAAGCGTGCCCGGCCGCCGAAGGCGAGGCGGTTGTCCGGGGTGAGGCGGACGTAGTGGCCGACGTTCTTGTGGGCGACCAGCAGACGGCCGTTGGGGATGAGTTCCTTGGCGCGTGCCTCCCCCAACGGTTCGGTGACGATGATGAAGCTGCCGACGTTGATGAGCCGCTTGCGGAACCATGGCATCGACTTGTCGGTGTAGGCGTCCGTCGCCGCCATGACCTGCTTGGCACGAATGGTGCCGTTCATGGTCTCCACCACGAAGCCGCCGCCGGGGAGGCGGGTGAGGCCGGTGGCGGCGTTGCGCTCGTGGATCTCGGCGCCGGCGCGTTCGGCGGCGTCCGCGAGGCCGCCGACGAACTTGCCCACGTGCAGGGCGGCGCTGTCGGGGTCGAGCAGGGCGCCGTGGTAGTAGTCCGTGCCGAGTTCTGCGCGGAGTTCGCTCCTGCTGAGGACGATCGTCTCGTGGCCGAAGTTGTCGGCCAGGTCACGTTGCTTGGCTCGCAGGCCGTCGAAGTGCCCGGGCTTGCAGACGGCGCCGAGGCGCCCGGCACGGTGGAAGTCGCAGTCGATGTCCTCGGTCCTGGTGAGTTCCTCGACGACGTCGACGGCGTCGCGGAAGGCGTTGTACAGCTCCAGGGCGCGCTCCTGGCCGTAGCGCTTGCGCGCCTCGGCGGGGCTGATGGTGATGCCCTGGGTGCACATGCTGCCGTTGCGCCCGGAGGCGCCCGAGCCGACCTGGTCCTTCTCGACGAGGACGGTCCGGGCGCCCTTGCGGGCGGTGTGGTAGGCAGTGGACAGGCCGGTGAGGCCGCCGCCGATGACCACCACGTCCGCCTCGTCGGGCAGGGCCTTTCCGGAGCGGTCGGGTCGGGCGGGGGCTGTGTCCAGCCAGTAGGGGATCTGCTTCATGGCGTGCGTCCTCTGTGTTCTCGGTCCTGTTTCGCCGTCGGGCCCTCGGTCAGCAGCCGAGGAGCTTCGGCAGGCCCGACAGATCGGGCAGCTCGTCGTAGGGCTGGTAGTCGGCGCTGCCGGGGTGGCCGTAGCGGTTGATCCACACGCGGCGCTTCAGGCCGAGGTCGCGGGTGGGGATGTGGTCGTACTCCCAGCCCTGGGCGGTGTGGATGACCTGGGAGGGCTCGACACCCATGGTCTTGAAGGCGTGCTCGAAGGTCTGGCGGTCCGGCTTGTAGGCGCCGGCCTGCTGGGCGGTGATGACGTAGTCGAACTCGACACCGATGTTCTCCACGTTCCGCGCGATCAGGTTGTCGTCGGTGTTGGAGATGATGGCGATCTCGTACTTGGTCTTCAGGGCACGCAGCGCGTCCGGGACCTCCGGGAAGGGGCCGAAGGTGGGGACGGCCTCGACCAGGGCGTCGCCGTCGGACTCGCGGTACTCCAGGCCGTGCAGGCGCATGGCGTTGCGCAGGCTGGAGTGCAGGATCTCGTGGTAGGGGCGGTAGGCCTCCAGGACGGCCTGGAACCGCATGACGCGGAAGTCGTCGAGGAACTCGTCGACGTCCAGATTGTCCAGGTCCAGCCGGTCTTCCAGAACCTTCAGGGTCGTGGGGGCCAGCTCGAAGTTGATGAGGGTCGCGTAGGCGTCGAAGGTGACGATCTCTCGCATGATGTCCAGCCTCGGGGTCGCGGGTTTCCGGAAAGGGTGGGGCTTCAGACGACGCGTTCGCCGGGGGCGACGATCGCGTCGAGCTCGGCCAGGTCGGCCGGGCTCGGTATCCAGTCGGCCGCCGCCGCGTTGGCGGTGACCTGTTCGGGGGTCATGGCTCCGCAGATGACGGAGCCGACGGCGGGCAGGGCCGCCAGTGCGCCGACCGCGACCTGGAGGAGGGTCAGGCCGCGTTCGGCGCCGTATTCGGTAAGTGCCTCGACCCTGTCCAGGGCCGCGTCGGTGAGCCAGCCCTGGCGCCAGGACAGGCGGCTGCCGGGCGGGGGCTCCGCACCGCGGCGGTACTTTCCGCTGAGCAGACCGTTGGCCAGCGGGTAGTACGGCAGCAGTCCGAGGCCGTGGTGCACGCAGGCAGGGATCAGTTCCTGCTCCACCTCGCGGTCGAGCAGGTGGTAGCGCGCCTGGGTGGTCACGAAGGCGTCCGTGACCTGATCGGCCGGGAGGTTGGAGCAGCCGATGTGGCGGATCTTCCCTTCGTCGACCAGCTCCTGGAGCGCGGCGACCGTCTCCTCCAGCGGCGTGACGCCGTCGGGTTCGTGGTACTGGTACAGGTCGATCCGGTCGGTGCCGAGCCGACCGAGCGAAGCCTCGACCGCGTAGCGGATGTAGGCGCGGGATCCACGCGGGCCGTACAGGTCGGCGTCCCGGCCCATCTCCATGCCGAACTTGGTGGCCAGCACCACGGTGTCGCGGCGGCCCTTGAGCGCGGCACCGAGGAGCCGTTCACCGTCGCCACGGAGGCCGCCCCGCTCGCCGAACCCGCCGTACATGTCGGCGGTGTCGAACAGCGTGATCCCGGTGTCGAGAGCGGCGTGGACGACGGCCTTCGTGCCGTCCTCGTCCAGGCGGGCGCCGAAGTTGTTGCCGCCCACGCCGACCACCGAGACGACCGGGCCGCGCTCTCCGAGCGAGCGGTATCTCATGACCGGTTCCCGAATCCGATGCAGACGTTCTTGGTCTGCAGGTAGCTCGCCAGACCTTCGAGCCCCTTCTCGCGGCCCCAGCCACTGTGCTTGTAGCCACCGAAGGGAAGCTCAACGCCGGTGCCGACGCCGGTGGCGTTGACATAGACCTGGCCGGCCCGGATGCCCTCGGCCAGGCGCATCGCCTTGTCGATGTCCCGGGTCCAGACGTAGGAGGCGAGGCCGTACGGGCTGTCGTTGGCGATCTCCAGGGCCTCGTCCGCGTCGTCGAACTCGATGACCGTGACGACGGGGCCGAAGATCTCCTCGCGGGCGCAGCGGGCCTGGTTGTCGAGCCCGGTCAGGACGGTCGGCTCGACGAAGTAGCCGTCGGCCAGTTCAGGGTCCGGGGGAGCGCCCCCGCCGGCCCGTGCCACGGCGCCCTCCTGCCGTGCCAGTTCCAGATAGCCGAGGACCCGGTCCCGCTGTCGTGCGGCGACGAGAGGGCCGACGTCCGGGTCGGTGAGACCCGGGCCGAGGCGCAGGGAAGCGACGTGCGCGACGAGCTTGTCCAGGAACTCCTCGGCGCCGCGCTGGAGGAGCAGCCGGGTGCCGGCCGAACAGGTCTGCCCGGCGTTGCCGAAGGCGGAGGCGGCGACAGCGCCGAGCGCCAGGTCGAAGTCGGCGTCGGCGAAGACGACGACCGGTGACTTGCCGCCCAGCTCGGTGACCGAGGGCACCACGTTGGCGGCGGCGGCCTGGGCGACCTTGATGCCGGTGGGCACCGAACCGGTGAAGGTGACCTGGTCGATGTCCGGGTGGCCGGCGAGGGCCGCGCCGGTCTCGCCGTCACCGGGGACCACGTTCAGCACGCCCGGCGGAAGACCGCACTCCAGGGCGATCCTGCCGATCTCCAGCGGGGTGAGCGGCGCCTCGGGTGAGGGCTTGAGGACCACGGTGCAGCCGGCGGCCAGCGCGGGGGCCGAACCCCTCGCGGTGTTCTGCAGCGGGTAGTTGAACGGGATGATCTGGCCGGAGACACCGATCGGCTCACGGACGGTGTAGTCGATCAGGCCGGGGCCGAGGGGGATCGTCGAGCCGCCGAGCTTGTCGGCGACGCCCGCGTAGAACTCGAAGTAGCGGGCGGCCGCTTCGACATCGGCCTTCGCCTGGCGAAGCGGCTTGCCGACGTCCTGGCTCTCCAGGCGGGCCAGCCGTTCGCCCTGGTAGCGGATGGCCTCCGCGATCCGGTACAGGATCCGGCCGCGGTCGGCGGCACGCATCCCGGCCCACGCCGGGGAGGTGAGGGCCGCGCGCGCGGCGGCCACCGCCTGGTCCACGTCCGCCTTGCCGCCCAGCGCCACCTCGGCGATGGCCGTGTCGTTCGACGGGTCGAGGACGGTGAAGGAGCGTCCGTCGGCGGCCGGGACCTGCTTGCCGTCGATGAGCAGCTCGGTCAGCTGCAGTTCGTTGGTCATGGCCGGATCTCCCCGAGCACCTCGCCGAAGATGACGACCTCGTCGCCGGGACGGACCGTGCGGATGCGGCGGACCCAGAGCACGATGCCGTCCTGCGGCGCGCTGACCTCTTCCAGCGTGGTGCCGTAGTGGTCGGTGATGGTGGCGATTCTGTCGCCTTCCTTGCAGGTCTCCCCCGGCTCGGCGTGGGCGACGAAGAAGCCGCCGGCGGCGGAGCGGGCGAAGGTCCCGGAGACGGTCGTGTAGGTGTCCCGCAGCTCCGCCTCGCCGTCGGTCAGGCCGAGGCGGCGCAGGATGTTGCGGATCGACTTCATGTGGTGCTCGACATTGGTCTCGCGGTAGGTGGCGCCGCCGCACTCGATGGTGATGGCGGGCTTGCCCGCTTCGAGGACGGGGTGGCGGACCGTGCCGCCCCACTTGCCGCCCTTCCAGACCAGCTCGTGCCCGGCGGCGAGCGCCAGGTCCGTCGCCAGGTCCTCGTAGCCGCCCTGGAGGATGACGAGCGGGGCGATCTCGCCGTAGGCGCCACCGGTGTGCAGGTCGACCACGGCGTCGACGGCGGGGACGACCTGCTCGACGAAGGTGGCGGCCAGCCGCTGCGAGTAGGAGCCCTCCGCGTCGCCGGGGAAGATGCGGTTGAGGTTGAGGTGGTCGATGCCGCTGGCGCGGGCGGCGGCCTCGAAGGCGGGGGTGTTCAGGCAGGGGATGCCGACGACGGTGCCGCGCAGGGTGGCCGGGTCGAGCTCGGCGAGCACGCGCCGGATGGCCTCCTGCCCGTCGTACTCGTCGCCGTGCACGCCGGCGTCCACACACAGGACGGGGCCGTCCTGGACGCCGTTGACGACGATCAGTGGAATGCCGAGCTCCACGCCGTAGCTGCTGGTGCCGACCGGGATCAAACCGTGGGCGCGCTCGCCCGGGGCGACGGTCAGCGGACCGATGGAGTACATGTGCTTCCTTCCCAAAACGTGGATCAGATACGGGTGGACGCCTCGGCGAGGGTGCCCGCGATGATCGCGGCGATACGGTCGAGGACTGCGCGGTCGCTGATCAGCGGGGGTGCGATCTGGAGCAGCGGCGCGGAGCGGTTGTAGACGCGGGCCAGCAGGCCGGCCTCGCGCAGCCGGCGCGGAATCAGGTCGGCGATCAGACCGGCGCGGGCGAGGTCGCTGAAGCCGCCGTCGTCGAGGTCGCCGACGAGTTCGCAGGTGTAGAAGAACCCGGTGCCGCGGACGTCGCCGACGATCGGCAGGTCCTTGAGGGCGGCCATGCGCTGGGCGAGGTCGACCTGGAGGGCGCGGACGTTGTCCAGGACGCGGTCCCGCTCCAGGATCTCCAGGTTGCGTAGGGCGATGGCCGCGCTCAGCGGGTGCCCGGCGAAGGTGTAGCCGTGGTTGAGGACCACACCGGGCCGGTTGATGACGTCGGTGACCTTGGTGCCGACGAGGGTCGCGCCCAGGGGGGCGTAGCCGGACGTGATGCCCTTGGCGACGGTGACCATGTCCGGGCGGGCCTCGAAGCGGTCGCCGCCGAACCACTCCCCGAGCCGGCCGAATCCCGTGATCACCTCGTCGGCGACGAGCAGGAACCCGTAGCGGTCGGCCAGCGCCCGCAGTCCCTGCCAGTAGCCCCGGGGCGGTGTGATGCAGCCGCCCCGGTTCTGCACGGGTTCGGCGATGAGCATCGCGACGGTCTCTGGGCCCTCGGTCAGGATCGTCGCCTCCAGCTCGGCGAGGAGCCAGGCCGTCCACACCTCGTCGTCCGCGAACTGAGGATCGAGGCCGAAGCGGCTGGTGTTGGACACGAACCGGGTGTCGATCGCCGGAGGCCCGTACGGCTCGGTGAGGCCGGGGTCGTCGGTGAGCGACAGCGCGCCGACGGTCAGGCCGTGGTAGGCGCCGCGCCGGGCGATCGCCTTGGTGCGACCAGGCTCGCCGCGCAGGACGTGGTAGCGGCGGGCTATCTTCCAGGCGGTCTCGACGGCTTCGGCGCCGCCGCTCGAGAAGAAGGTGTGCTCGATGTCGACGGGGGCGATCCAGGACAGCCGCTCGGCCAGTTCGATGGCCGAGGGGTGAGCGGATCCGGTCCACAGAGGGCTGTAGCACAGCTCGCGCAGCTGCCGTTCGGCTGCCTCGGCGAACTCGGGGCCGTAGGAGTAGCCGAGCTGGCAGCAGTACAGCCCTGACAGGCCGTCGATGTAGCGGTTGCCGTCGGCGTCGTCGACGTACGGGCCCTCCCCTCGCTGGACGACGAGGAGGTCTTCGCCCTCGTGGCCGAGCGATCCGTTGGCGGTCATGTTCAGCAGCAGGTGCCGCTGAGCGGTGGCCGCGGTCGGGTGAGCAGCGGCGGTGGTCATACGGCCTCGCCTCCGGGGGTGGCGACTCCGACGGTGTTGTCGACGGAGAGCAGGGATTCCTGTCGTCCCGTGCCGAGCCAGCGGACCAGGGCGACGAGGCCGAGGGCGAGGACGGCGAAGGCGATGAGGATGGCGCTGACGGCGGTGACGCTGGGGTCGATCTCGAAGGTGAGGGAGTTGTAGACCTGCACGGGCAGGGTGACGGTGTCGACGGAGGAGAGGAACTGGGAGATGTAGAACTCGTCGAAGCTGGTGATGAAGGAGAAGACCGCCGCCGCGATCATCCCCGGCGCCGCGAGGGGAAAGGTGATCTTCCGGGCGATCGTGAGGCGTCCGGCGCCCATGCTGGCGGCGGCGTCCTCCAGGCGTTCGTCGATGCCGCGCAGGGTCGCGATCAGGATCAGTACCGCGATCGGTGAGGCGAGCACGGTGTGGCCCAGGGCGATGGCGATCGGGCTGCCCAGCATCGCGGCCGGCTCGAAGAGGAGGAACAGGCCCAGTGCGGTGACGATCTGCGGGATGAGCAGGGGTCCGAGGACCAGGGCGAAGACGGCCGAGCGCAGCGGGAGTTCGCTGCGGACCAGGGCGGTCGCCGCGGTCACCCCGATGAACAGGGAGAACACCGTGCTCAGGGCGGCGACCAGGGCGCTCAGGGAGAGCGCGGCGGGCCATTTGCTGCCGTCGGCGAACAGGGCCTTGTACCAGTTCAGCGTCCATGTCTCGGGCGGGAAGGAGGCGAAGGCGTTGTTGCTGAAGGAGGTGACGAGGATGACGACGATCGGCAGGGCCAGGAACAGCAGGATGACGGTGGCGACGGCGGTCAGCACGATCCGTCCCGCGAGGGTCTTGCGCAGCTCCATCATGATCCGCTCCCCTTCCTTCTACGGCTGGCGCCGAGCGAGGTGACGACCTTGACCAGGAGCAGTCCGGCGAGGGTGAGGACCAGCAGGATGACGCCCTGGGCGGCCGCCCCGTTCCACTGGTTCTCCTTGGTGACCTGCTGGTTGATGAGGGTGGCGATCATCGTCTGGTTGGGGCCGCCCATCAGGGCCGGGGTGATGTAGTAGCCCAGCGAGAGGATGAAGCTGAGCAGTCCGGCACTGGCCAGACCCGGCGCGACCAGCGGCAGATACACCCGGCGGAAGATCGTCACCTTGCCGGCGCCCATGCTCGCGGCTGCCGCGAGCAGCCTGCGGTCCACCCCGCGCATCACGCCGTAGAGCAGCAGCACCGTGTACGGCAGCATCATCGAGGTGGTGCCGATCACGACGCCGAGTTCGTTGTAGAGCAACTGGAACGGAGCGCCGGGGACCGACATGGCCGTCAGCGTCTCGTTCACCAGGCCCTTGTCGCCGAGCATGATGATCCACCCGTAGGTGCGCACCAGCGCGGAGACGAAGTGGGGCACGACCACGACCAGCATCGCAAGTCCCGCGAGGACGGGCTTGAGCCGGGAGATCGCCTGGGCCAGGACGAACCCGAAGACGAGGCTGAGGACGGCTGTTTCGGCGGAGATCCGCAGCGTGGTGAACAGGACGGAGAGGTTCACGCCGGTCAGTGCGTCGGCGTACCAGTGCAGGGTGAACGAGCCGTCGGCGTCCTTCAGGCTCAGCAGCAGCGTGGAGAAGATCGGGTAGACGAACAGGACCAGCAGATAGACGACGACCGGCAGGGCGTAGAAGATCCCGACGCGGGTGCGGCGTGAGGCGAGGAGCTTGCGGGGGCGAGTGGGAGCCCCCGCGGTGAGGGTGGCAGCCATGACTCACCCCGCCTGTTCGTCTGCGAAGAGGTTGACGTCCTCGGGGTCGGCACTGATGCCGATCCGCTCGCCGGCGACGGGGCCCCGGCCTGCGGGTACTTCGAGACGCAGCAGCGGCGCCTGACCGCCGTCGACGCGGACACCCGCGCGCACCAGCGTGCCCACATAGGTGGCGGTCTCCACCGTGCCGGTACAGAACCCGTCATCAACGGCCGAGGCCCGCAGCCGGCCCGGCTGCACGGCCACCTTCACCTGGCGGCCGGAGGCGAGGTCGTGACGGCGGGCCTTGATCAGTCCGCCACTGCCGTCGAGTCGGACCAGGGTGTGTGTGTCGGTGTGCTGTTCGATGCGGCCGGGCAGGAAGTTGGCCGCGCCCAGGAAGTCCGCCACGAACGGCGTCCGCGGTCGTTCGAACAGCTCGCGGGGGGTGTCGAACTGCTCGATCAGGCCGTTGCGCATCACCGCGATGCGGTCCGACATCACCAGCGCCTCTTCCTGGTCGTGCGTCACGTAGATGACGGTCAGGCCGAGTTCCTGCTGGATGGTCTTGATCTCGATCTGCAGCTGGTCGCGGAGCTTCTTGTCCAGCGCGCCCAGGGGTTCGTCCATGAGGATGACCGGCGGCCGGTAGACCAGCGCCCGGCACAGGGCGACGCGCTGCTGCTGGCCGCCGGACAGTTCACGCGGCTTGCGTCCGCCGAACCCGGACAGCCCCGCGATCTCCAGCGTCTCCCCCACCCGCCGGCGGATCTCGTCCTTGCCCACCCCGCGCAGGGTGAGGGGGAAGGCGACGTTCTCGCTGACGGTCATATGAGGGAAGAGCAGGTACTGCTGGAAGACGAAACCCAGGCCGCGCTTCTGCGGCGCCAGGCGGGTGACGTCGCGGCCTCCGACGGTGATGGTGCCGGAGTCGGGTTCGCAGAACCCGGCGATCATCATCAGCGTCGTGGTCTTGCCCGACCCGGAGGAGCCGAGGAAGGTGACGAACTCCCCCGCCGCGATCTCCATCGACGCCTCGTCGACGGCGACCACGCCGCCGTAGGTCTTGCGCAGAGCCACCACCGACAGCGCTTTGCCGGTCGCGGTGGCCGGCGCCACGCCTGTCACCTTCACCGCCGGTGCGGCGACACCGAAATCAGCCACGAGCCCACTCCAGCCAGCGCTTGGTGACGGCCGACTCGTTCTTCAGCCACCAGTCGATGTCCGTGTCGAAGCCCTTGTCGTAGTACTTCGGCGCACCGGCGAGGGCATTGCGCTCGTCCTCGGTCAGCCTGGCGTAGGCCAGCGGCGAGGACGGGTTCGACGGGAAGGCCTTCGCCAGAGCGGCCTGGCTCTCCGCACGCAGCGAGAAGTCCATCAACCGGTAGGCGTTGTCCGCGTTGGCCGCGCCCTTGGCGATGGCGTAACCCTGGAACTGGCGGCGCATACCGTTGAGCTGCCGGGTGACCGGGACACCCTGCTTCTCCAGGTCGGCGATCCGGCCGTCCCAGACGGTGGACATCGTCACCTCCTGGCGGCTCAGCAGCACACCCGGGAGCGGGCCGCTGTCCCAGAACTTCTTGATGTCGCCTCGCAGCCGGGTCAGCACCTTGAAGGCACGGTCCACATCCAGCGGGTACAGCTTGTCCATCGGGACACCGTCGGCCAGGAGCGCGAACTCCAGCTCCGGCAGGTCACCGTCCGGGCTGCACATCGAACGGCCACCCTTGAACGCCTTGGTGTCGAAGAAGTCCGCCCACGACTCCGGCTTCCTGCCACCGAAGGCATCGGTGCGGTACGCGATGCACTGACCGTAGAAGCTGCTGCCGACGGCATGGTCGGTGATCTGGTTGTCCGGGATCTTCGCGCTCTTCACGCTCTTGACCCGGTCCAGGTCGAGCGCCTCCAGCGCGTCCTGCTTCACGTACTTGGTGTGCGACATCATCGAGTTGTTGATGAGGTCGCACTGCGGGCGGCCCTGCTTGATCTGTGCCAGCAGCGGGGCGTCGTCCAGGTTGAGCACCTTGACCTGGATACCGGTCTCCTGCGTGAACGGCGTGTAGATCGCCTTCTGCAGAGCCGCGCCGTAGGAACCGCCGCTGTCACGGACGATCACCGTCTTGGAACCCTTGCCGCCGCTGCTCGCGGCGGTCCGGCTGGTACCGGTGCCGCAGGCGCTGAGGGTGGTCGCGGCGGCGAGACCCGCAGTGACCCCGCCTATTCCTCGCAGGAACAGTCTGCGGTCTATTCGGGCATCTTTCATCTGGTGCCTCCTGGTGGTACTGGCCGTGAGAACGGGCGGCTGGGGAGTTGGACAAGGGGGGCGGCTGAAATGGGGGTCTAGGAGCGGGAATCGACCTCGTCGGATCCGGCACCCATGCCGGGCGCTCGGAGGGTGTCGGCCCGGGCTGCCGTGTCGGGGTCCCACGGGATGGCGAGGGCGGCGAGTTCGGTGCCGGGGGCGACGGTGAGGCCGTGCATGGCATAGAAGATCCGTCCGCCGGCCGGGGCGTGGAGGGTGTGTTCCGTGCCGTCGACCGGGTCGACGATGCGGCCGAGGAGGTCGCCCTCGGAGACTTCGCCGATGACGTCGGCGTCGAAGGAGAACTCCGGGTACCACAGGCCGGTGGCCTCGGCGGTGACGCCGGCGGACCAGACCCATGCGCGGACGGGTGTCGGGGCGGAACCGTCATGGTCGAGGACACTCAGGTGTCGAAGGGCCTTCAGCAGGCCGTCGACACGGCGGAGGGCAGTGGCCTCGTCCCGCCGGCCGAGCTCGCCCACCTCGACGAGGACCGCCGAGATGCCCCGGCGGGCGGCGGCCGCGTGGCTGTTGCCGCCCTCGGGCGTCAGTCCGAGGATGACGTCCTCGATGCCGAAGGAGCCTGCCAGTTCGGCCGTCGCCTTGTCCAGGTCCGGATCACCGGTGATGCGGTAGCCGACGAAGTCCCGCAGGACCTGGTCGATGCCGCCGCAGTGCAGGTCGATGTAGACGTCGGCGCCGTCGATCAGGTTCTCGAAGAGCCAGGCGGCCAGCCGCTCGGTGGGGCCGCCGGCCGGGTCGCCGGGGAAGACACGATTGAGGTTCACGCCGTCGACCGGGGAGATGTTGAGCCTGCCCTTGTACACGGCGGGAGGGTTGGCGACCGGACAGATGATCACCTGTCCGTGCACCTCGGAGGCCTCCAGCCCGTCCGCCAGTCGTACGACGGCGTCGATGGGCGGAAACTCGCCGCCGTGCACACCCGCGGTGATGACGACCCGGGGGCCGGGACGGGTCCCGTTGACGAGGGTCAGCGGGATGTCCGCGGTAAGGGTGCCGAGGTCGGCGGTGACGTAGCCACGAGCCTTGGTGCCCGGCTCGGCGACGAGGGTGCCCACGGAGAGCGTGGTGTCGTTCACGGTCATGCCTCCGTACGGCCGACGGTGGAGAGGAAGTCGATGGGCTGGGGCGAGGCGCCGTCCAGCGCGAGGTCCGCGGCGATGTCGCCGAAGGCGGGCGAGAGTTTGAATCCGTGACCGGAGAATCCGGCGAGCAGGATGACGTTCTCGGCGCCGGGCAGCGGGCCGACCAGGGGGCGGCTGCTCTCGGTGTAGCCCTCCATGTAGACGGAGAGGCGGGTGGGGTCCGGGTGCAGGTCGGGCAGGTATCGCCCGATCAGCTCGGAGAAGACCTCCAGTTCGTCCGGCCGCACGGTACGGTCCAGCCGGTTGGGGTCGTCGGCGAGCCGGTGCAGCGCGCGGGACAGTCCGAGCTTGACCGAGATGCCGTCCGGGGAGGGCAGGCCGTAGCAGTGGGTGGGTGCCGTACGGATGAACGCCGGCCGCTCCTCGCCGAACCAGGCGTCGGGGGCGATGGGCACGTACCAGGCACTGATGATGCGGCGGACTTCCACCTCCCACGGCAGGTCGGGCAGCAGGTCGTTGACCCAGGGGCCGGGCGTGACGACGGCGGTGTCGAAGCGCTCGCTGCCTGAGTCGGTGCGGATCTCCACACCGCCCGCGACGGGGACGATCTCGCGGACCGTGCTGTAGCGGTGGATCACGGCGCCCAGCTGCTCGGCGCGGCGGGCGGCGGTCTGGATCGTCAGTTCGGGGCGGATGAACCCGGCGCGGCGGTCGAGTACGGCCGCGTCGCCGTCCTCGATGCGGTACTGCGGGAATCGCTTGGCGAGCGTCTCGTCGTCCAGCACCTCGTGGTCGAGGTCGTGCTCGGCGATGGACTCAAGGACGGTGGCCATCTGCTGGTGGCCGGTCGGCCCCATGAGCAGGCATCCGGTCAGGCGGCGCAGCTCGCGGCCGGTCTCGTGCTGGAGCCGGCCCCAGAGGGCGTCGGCGTGCTTGAGGAGGGGGACGTAGCGGGAGTCCTCGAAGTGCGCGCTGCGGAAGATGCGGGTCTCACCGCCGGCGGCGCTGCGGTCGTGGCCGGGGGCGTAGCGGTCGTATCCGACGACCTCGGCGCCGCGGGCCGCCAGCCGCCAGGCGGCCTGGCTGCCCATCGTTCCGACGCCGACCACCGCGACGCGCTTCCTGGCAGCTGACACAGGACTTTCCTTTCGTATCGCCGAGGCGCATGCTGAGCCATCGACGTGAGGCTGTTCGATTCGAGATGGTTTGAGCGGGAGCCAGGCCCCCTTTGTGGACCTGCGGCTCGCAACCGCCGCGTCTCGCAGTCCGGCTCTCGGCGAGGGATCCCCTCAGATGCCGTGCCACTATGTGGAATGCTGTGCTAGAATCTGGCACAGAGAATGACAGTGCCTTGAGAGGGGAGTCAAGAGGGTGTCCAGCAGAAATTTTCTGGATCAACAGGGGGAAACAGGATGGAAATGAAGAGCGTCACCAGGTCGCTGCGCGTCCTGGAGGCGGTCGCCCAGCATCAGCCCGTGACCGTGGGAGAGTTGACGAAGCTCTTCGGGCTGCCGAAGTCCACCGTGCAGCGCACCCTGGTCACCCTGGCCGAAGCCGGCTGGCTGCGCGCCAACCGCAAGGACACCACCCGCTGGGAGATCGGCGCCCGCGTCCTGGCCGTACGACCCGCCGCCCTCCAGGGCTCCAGCCTCTTCGCCGCAGCCCGCGAACCCATGGTCCGCCTACGGGACACACTCAACGAGACCATCCACCTGTCGGTACCCGACGCCCTGCAATGCATGGTCGTCGTCGACCGCGTCGACTCCGACCACGCCGTACGCACCTTCCATACGATCGGTGACACCTCGCCCCTGCACGCCACCGCCGTCGGACGCGCCATCCTCGCCCACCTTCCGCGCCGGGATGTCGACGAGCTCATCAGTGCCGGGCTGGAGCGATTCAGCGACACGACTCCCGTCGAGCCCGACGAACTGCGCGCCGAGCTGGACCGGATCCGCACCGACGGCTACGCGGTCAACCGCAACCAGTACCAGCCGGGCGTCTGCGCCGTCGCCGCCGCCGTACTCGACGAGGACGGGACTCCGCTGGCAGCCGTGGCCGCCTCCATGCCCGAGGCCCGGTTCGACGGCGAACGCACCCCCAAGTGGGGTCGCCTCGTCGCCGACACGGCCGCGGAGATCTCACAGCGCCGCCTGGGCGCCTGAACGGCGGACAACACCCCGCAGGCCATCCGTCGAGGGCCGGGCACACCAGCGTGCGAGCCGGCCCTCAGCCTTGTGTCACGGCAGCCACCGCCCCGCGCCCGGCCGGGGGAAGGCCGGACGCAGGGCGGCCGCACCACGCGGCACGGCAGGGACGGCCAGTGACCCACCACTGTCCATTGCCGCGGGGAATCGGGATCCTCCTTCACACCTCACCGATCGTGCCATATTGTGGAACGCTATGCTATTATCCGGCACGACTTGACGTGACTCCTTGCTGGAGTCACCGGGCGAGAAACAGGAATCCACAGGCCTGAAGGGGAAACAGGATGGAAATGAAGAGCGTCACCAGGTCGCTGCGCGTCCTGGAGGCGGTCGCCCAGCATCAGCCCGTGACCGTGGGAGAGTTGACGAAGCTCTTCGGGCTGCCGAAGTCCACCGTGCAGCGCACCCTGGTCACCCTGGCCGAAGCCGGCTGGCTGCGCGCCAACCGCAAGGACACCACCCGCTGGGAGATCGGCGCCCGCGTCCTGGCCGTACGACCCGCCGCCCTCCAGGGCTCCAGCCTCTTCGCCGCAGCCCGCGAACCCATGGTCCGCCTACGGGACACACTCAACGAGACCATCCACCTGTCGGTACCCGACGCCCTGCAATGCATGGTCGTCGTCGACCGCGTCGACTCCGACCACGCCGTACGCACCTTCCACGCCATCGGCGACACCTCGCCCCTGCACGCCACCGCCGCCGGGAACGCCGTCCTCGCCCATCTGGGGAAGTCCGAGATAGCAGAGGTCACCGGGGGGACGTTGGAGGGCTACGGCGAGGAGACCATCACCGAGCCGGGTCAACTGCGGGCAGAGCTCCACCGCGTGCGGGAGCGCGGCTACGCCGTCAACCACAACCAGTACCTCCAGGGGGTCTGCGCGATCGCGGCACCCGTGTTCGACAGTGAGGACACACCGCTGGCCGCCGTGGCCGCCTCCCTGCCCGACTCCCGCTTCGAGCCCGGCCGGCTGCCCGAGCTGGGTCGGCTGGTCGCCGAGACGGCGGCGGAGATCACCGCCCGGCATCTGGCCTGACGACGGCCCGGCTCCGGCCGGGTTCCCTCACTTCACGATCACGTAGATCTTGCGCACGGTTTCGACGGTCTTCCAGACACCGACGAAGCCCGGCTTCATGACAAAGCTGTCCCCCGCCTTGTAGACCACCGGCTCGCCGCCTTCCGGTGTGAGTTCGGCGATGCCGGCGAGGATGTGGCAGAACTCGAAGGTCTCGCCCTTGACCGAGCGCGTCTCGCCGGGCGTCGCTTCCCAGACCCCCGTATGGATCATCTCCCCGCGGGCGACGTCCTGCGGCCAGGTCATGAATGTGGGGTCGCCGGAAACCAGACGTTCCGGAAGCGGGCCGGACCGGTGCGGCGCGAAGGAGGGATGGGCGTCGATGGTCTTCAGGAGCGACATGTTCTTCCTTGCCTGGAACTCGAGAACTGGTGGCCGCGGCCTCGGTCGTTCCATCGGCCCGCAGGGGCTCTGATGGAAGCGCTGGCTGGCGAGGCCGTCGTCGAGGAGAGGGGATGGCCTGCCCCCGCGCCCGGCGGTGTGGAAACCGGGCACGAGTGCGGCCCGCCACAGTGCGTGATGCGGCGTGGCCAGGGCATGACCGCCGTCAGCTCACGGGCACCGCGAGGTACTGGTACTCCAGGAACTCGTCGATCCCCACCCGGCCGCCCTCGCGGCCCAGCCCCGACTGCTTGACGCCGCCGAACGGTGCGGCGGGGTTGGAGACGAGACCCGTGTTCACGCCCACCATGCCCACCTCCAGCCGCTCACTCACCCGCAGGGCACGATCGAGGCCCTCGGTGAAGACATAGCCCACCAGGCCCCAGGGGGTGTCGTTGGCACGGCGGATCACCTCGTCCTCGTCGTCGAAGGTCAGGATCGCGGCGACCGGGCCGAAGATCTCCGTGTCCATCAGGCGGCTGCCGGGATCGACGTCGGCCAGCACGGTCGGCGGGTAGAAGCTGCCGGGGCCTTCGGGCGTACGGCCTCCGGCGAGCACCCGCGCCCCGCGCTCCACCGCGTCGGCGACCAGCTCCTCCACCTTGCCGCGCCCCCTCCTGTCGATCAGCGGACCGACGTCGACGCCCTCCCGGGTGCCCGGACCGACGACCAGCGCGGCCATCCGCTCGGCCAGCCGCCGTCCGAACTCCTCCGCCACCGAGCGGTGCACGAAGAAGCGGTTGGCGGCCGTGCACGCCTCGCCCATGTTGCGCATCTTGGCGACCATCGCGCCGTCCACGGCCTTGTCCAGGTCGGCGTCCTCGAAGACGACGAACGGCGCGTTCCCGCCCAGCTCCATCGAGGTCCGCACAACCGCCTCCGCGCTCTGGGCGAGGAGCAGCTGCCCCACGGCCGTGGAACCGGTGAAGGACAGCTTGCGAATCCGCCCGCCGCGCAGGAGCGGTTCGCACACCTCCCCCGCACGGGAGGTGGTGACGACGTTCAGCACGCCGTCCGGCAGCCCGGCCTCCTTGAGGATCGCGGCGAGAGCCAGGCTGGACAGAGGGGTCTGCGGGGCGGGCTTGAGCACCATCGTGCAGCCGGCGGCGACCGCCGGTCCGATCTTGCGGGTGCCCATCGCCAGCGGGAAGTTCCACGGGGTGACCAGCAGGCAGGGGCCGACCGGGCGGCGGGAGAGCAGCATGCGGTTGCGGCCGTCCGGCAGCGTGGCGAGGCCGCCGTCGATGCGCACGGCCTCCTCGGAGAACCAGCGGAAGAACTCCGCCGCGTACGCCACCTCTCCCCTGGCCTCGGCGAGCGGCTTGCCCATCTCGGCCGTCATCAGGTGGGCGAGCTCGTCGGTGCGCTCGACGATGATCTCGTAGGCGCGGCGCAGGATCTCGCTGCGCACTCGGGGCGCCGTACGCGCCCACTCCTCCTGCGCCTGCACGGCCGCTTCCTCGGCGAGCTTCGCGTCCTTGGCGCCGGCGTCGGCGACGTGGCAGAGGGTCTCGCCGGTGGCGGGGTCCTCGACGGGCATGGTGGCACCGTCCGCAGCGTCCACCCAGGCGCCACCGATGAACAACTGCGTGGGTGTGTCGGTCATGAGTTCTCTCCTGGTTGTCCGGGTCGGTCGGCGGCGGGGTCGAGCAGTTCCGCGAGGTGCAGGGCGCGGATGCCCCCGCCTCCGGCGAGGTGGTCGATCTGAGTGGCGCAACTGAATCCGTCGGCCACGACGACGGCCGGTGTCCGCGGGTCGATGTCGTCGAGGCGTGGCTTCAGAGCGAGGTCGGCGACGGCCATCGAGGTGTCGTAGTGCTGTTCCTCGAAGCCGAAGTTGCCGGCGAGCCCGCAGCAGCCCTCGGCCTCGTCGACCTTGCCTACGCCGAGGCGGCCGAGCAGGTCGCGGGGGTGGCGGCCCTTGAACGTGGCGTACTCGTGGCAGTGGGTCTGCAGCACGACGTTGTCCGGCAGTTCGGGGGGCGTCCAGCCGGGTGCGGCGAGATCGGTCAGGGCTCCGGTGAGGGTGTGGACGCGGGCCGCGACGCGCCGGGCGGCGTCGGTACCGAGGAGTTCGGGCACGTCACGCTTGAGCGCTGCGGCGCAGCTGGGCTCCGCCACGACGATGGGCCGGTCGTCGCCGTTGTCCAGGCGGGTGACCGTACGGGCCATGATGCGGCGCGCCACGGACAGCTGTCCGGTGCTCACCCATGTCAGGCCGCAGCACAGGTCGTCCTCCGCCGTGCAGGGCAGGCCGGCATCGGCCAGTACGCGGCTCGCCGCTCCGGCCACGTCGGGGCGGAAGGCGCGGGTGAAGCTGTCGACGAAGAGCAAGGCCTTCGCCGGCTCACCCGTCCTTGCCGCGCGCAGGGCCCGGCGAATGTCGTGCCGGGAGGAGAAAGCGGGGATCCGGCGTTTTGTGGTCACGCCGCCGAGGCGCGCGAGCAGCCTCCCGACGGGCCCGCGCAGCAGCGCGTTCACCGGGCGGGCCGCGTAGCCGACGAGCCTGGACGTCAGGGGGAGCCAGCCCAGTGAGTAGTGGGAGCGGGGCCTGACTCTGCCTTTGTAGTGCTGGTGCAGGAACTCCGCCTTGTACGTGGCCATGTCGACGCCGACCGGGCAGTCGCTGGAGCAGGCCTTGCAGGACAGGCACAGATCGAGGGCGTCCCGCACCTCCGCGGAGCGCCAGCCGTCCTGAACGGTTCCGCCCCGCACCATCTCCTGGAGCAGACGGGCCCGGCCCCGGGTCGAGTCGTTCTCCTCCCCGGTGGCCCGGTAGCTGGGACACATCACGCCGCCCGCGTCGCTGCGGCAGCGGCCGACACCGACACAGCGGCGTACCGCTCCCGCGAAGCCGTCCTCGTCGTGGGGGAAGGAGAAGAGGCTCTCGACGGGCAGCAGCGAGGGGGTGTGCAGCGCCAGGTCGGCGTCGAGGGGAGCCGGGGCCACGATGACGCCGGGGTTGAGCAACCCCTCCGGGTCGAAGACCTCCTTGAAGGCGGCGAACGTCCGGATCATCCGGTGGCTGTACATGACCTCCAGCAGCTCGCCCCGGGCCCGCCCGTCGCCGTGCTCGCCCGACAGACTTCCGCCGTGCTCGACGACCAGGGCCGCGGCCTCCGTCAGGAACCGGCGGGTGGCGGCCCGCCCCGTGTCCGTGGCGAGGTCGAAGTCGATGCGCACGTGGACACAGCCCGCGCCGAAGTGGCCGTACAGCACGCCGGTCAGGCCGTGCGCGGCCAGCAGCTTGCGGAAGTCGCGCAGGTAGGCGGCCAGGTTCTCGGGCGCGACGGCCGCATCCTCCCAGCCGGGCCAGGACTCCGAGCCGTCGACGAGCCGGGCGGCGAGCCCTGCCCCGTCCTCGCGGACCCGCCACAGCGAACGCCGCTCGGCCGGGCTGTGCACGACCCGCCCACCGGTCATCCGGCCCTGTGCTCCGAGCACGCCCAGCAGTTCGTCCGCGCGGGCGTCGACGGCCGCCTGGTCGTCGCCGTCGAGTTCGACGTAGAGCCAGGCACGTCCCTCGGGGAGGCCGGTGACGGAGTCCGGACCGCGCCGGGCGCGCATGGTGGCGACGATCGCCTCGTCCATGCCCTCGACGGCGGTGGGGTTCCAGCGCAGGATCTCGGGGACGTCCTCGGCGGCGTCGACCACGTCGTCGTAGCCGAGGGTGAGCAGGGTGGAAGCCTGTGCGGTCGCCACCAGGCGGACCGTCGCCGCGGTGACGACCGCACAGGAGCCCTCGGTGCCCACCAGTGCGCGGGCCATGTCGAAGCCGTGTTCGGGCAGCAGGTGGCGCAGTTGGTAGCCGGAGACCTGGCGCGGTACCCGGCCCAGCTCGGTGCGGATCGACGCCAGGTTGCCGTCGATCAGGCGGCGCACGTCTGCTTCCAGACCGGCGACGCGCCGGACGGCGTCCGTGTCGTCCGGGTCGGCGGCCCGCAGTCCGGTGCGGTCGGCGACGGCCCGCACGCCGTCGGCCGTCACGATCTCCAGCGCCTCGATGTGGCCGCTGGTGCGCCCGTGCCGTACGGATCGGTTGCCGCACGCGTCGTTGCCGATCATGCCGCCGATGGTGCAGCGGCTGTGCGAGGAGGGATCGGGTCCGAAGGTGAGCCCGTGCAGGGCGGCCGCGGACCGTAGCGCGTCCAGGATCACTCCGGCCTCGACGCGCGCGCTACGCGCCTCGACGTCGATGTCCAGAATCCGGTTCAGGTACCGGGAGAGGTCCAGCACGACGCCAGGTCCGACGGCGTTGCCCGCCATGCTGGTGCCGCCGCCGCGTGCGGTCACCGGGATGCCTGTCTCACGGCAGGCCCGCACCACCGCGACGACGTCGTCGGCGCTGCGGGGAAAGACCACGGCCCTCGGCGGGACCCGGTAGTTGGAGGCGTCGTAGGCGTAGGGCCCGGTGGAGCCTGGGCCGGTCTCCACCCGCAGGCCGGGAGCGGTCTCGGCGAGCCGCGCGACCAGCGGCTCCAGGGCCGTGGTGGTATCCGTCATCGCGGTGCCGCTCCCGATGTGCCGACCTCGACCGCGGTCGCCCACGCCCGCAGGCCGTCGTCCACCGCGGTCTCGTCGATGACGAGTGCCGGGATCATGCGTACGACCTGGTTCCAGGCGCCGCACTGCAGCAGGAGCAGGCCCTCGTCGACGGCGGCGCGCTGCACGCGGGCGGCGGTCTCGGCGTCGGGGCTGCCGTCCTCGGTGACGAACTCGGTGGCGAGCATGAGGCCGAGGCCGCGCACGTCGCCGATACCGGGCGTCCGGTCGGCGACCTCCTCCAGCCCCTGGCGCAGCCGCTTGCCCATGGCCTCGGCGTTCTCGACGAGCTTCTCGTCGCGTACGACGTCGAGGGTGGCGCACGCCGCGGCGCAGGCGACGGCGTTCGCCCCGTACGTCCCGCCCTGCGAGCCGGGCCACGCCTTGCTCATCAGCTCCTCGGAGGCGGCGATGCCCGACAGGGGGAAGCCGCTGGCCAGGCCCTTGGCGGTGACGAGGATGTCCGGGGTGACGCCGAAGTGGTCGTGTCCCCAGAAGCGGCCGGTACGGCCGACACCGGTCTGCACCTCGTCGAGCACGAGAAGGAAGCCGTGGCGGTCCGCCCGCTCGCGCAGGCCCTCCATGAAGGTGCGGTTCGCGGGGACATAGCCCCCCTCGCCGAGGACCGGCTCGACGATGATCGCGGCCGTGTCGGCGGGCGAGGAGATCGTCTGAAGGGTGTAGTCCAGTTCGTTCAGGGCGAAGCGGGTCGCGGTCTCCTCGTCCCAGCCGTAGCGATAGGCCGACGGGAAGGGGGTGACGACCACGCCGCTCATCAGCGGGGAGAAACCGGAGCGGAAACGAGTACCGGAGGTCGTCATGGAGGCGGCGGCGACCGTGCGGCCGTGGAAGCCGCCGTGACAGACGATGACGTTCGGGCGCCCGGTGGCCTGGCGGGCCAGGCGCAGCGCGGCCTCCACCGCCTCGCTTCCGGAGTTGGTGAAGAACAGGCTGTCCAGGCCGGCCGGCAGCACCTCGCCGAGCTTGTCGACCAGGCGGCGCAGCGGCTCGTGCATGACCGTCGTGTACTGGCCGTGGATCAGCGAGCCCACCTGCTCCTGGGCCGCCGCCACGACCTTGGGGTGGCAGTGGCCGGTGCTGGTGACGCCGATGCCGGCGGTGAAGTCGAGGTAGCGGCGGCCGTCCTGGTCGAAGAGGTGGACGCCCTCGCCCCGGGCCGCCACCACGGGCGTAGCCTGGCGAAGGTGCGGCGACAGTGCGGTCATGTTCGTCTCCCGGCCTCGGTGTTCGGTCTGCTGCGGTCCGCTGCGGTCTCCCGAGCATCCCCGCGGGCGGCGGGTGCGCCAACGCGCGATCTGTCCGGCCGGTACGCGACATCCGGACGTTGTGTCAGCCCCGTCGGTGGGCACGCCGGGCACCGATCACTCACGGACCGCTCTTGCGCAGGTCAGAGACGCTTGTCACTGTGGCCGGGCACTCTCCCGGGCTCCGGGCCGAGTTCGAGCAGGGACCCTCATGGAGAGACCGTGAACGACAACCACCCGGCCGGCCAGGGGCCCGCCCGTCCGCTCACCGTGGCCGATGTCCTGGCGCTTCCCGTCCTGGCCGCCGGACTGCCCCAGGTCGTCACCGGCATGGCGGACATGGACCGACCGGTCCGGTGGGTCCACATCACCGAGCTGACCGACCCCGCGTCGTTCCTCAGAGGCGGCGAACTCGTCCTCACCACCGGAATGCCCCTGCCGCAGGACGCGGCCGGCGTGCGCCGGTATGTCGACGAACTCGCCGACGTCGGCGCCGCGGCCCTGGTCATCGAACTCGTACGCCGCTATCACCGCCCGCCGGAGCCTCTCGTCGACGCATGCCGCCGTCGCGGCCTGCCCCTCGTCGCTCTGGCCAAGGACGTCAACTTCCTGGAGGTCACTCAGGTCGTGCACGCGCTCCTGCTCGGCAACCAGGTGGAGGCGATGCGCCGCACGCAGCGCATCCACGAGGCATTCACCACCCTGACTCTGCGCGGTGCCGGGCCGGAGGAGGTGGTGCGAGCGGCGGCGGAGATGAGTGGGCGCACGGTCGTCCTGGAGAACCTGGTACACCAGGCCCTGATCTGCGAGCCGTCCGGGCTCACGGTCGAGGAGGCACTCGCCGACTGGGAACGGCGCTCCAGGGCCACCGGGCCTGGCGACAGCACGGCGGTACGCGCTCCGGAGGGCTGGCTGACCGCCTCCGTCGAGTACCAGGGCGAGCGCTGGGGTCGTGTGGCCATGCTCCCGGCGCGCACCGAAGGCGCAGCGTTCGGGCCGGAGGAGATCACCCTGCTGGAGAGGACCGCGATGGCCCTGACCGTCGCGCGCCTCATCCACCCCACTCCATGGGAAAGCACCGCGCACCGCAACGCCCTGCGCGACCTCGTGGAGCAGCGCCACCGCTCCGCGGGGGACGCCCGCGCCCGCTGCTCCGCACTGGGCCTGCCGGCCGATCGCGGCCACTTCGTCGCAACCTTGGTGGATCTGCGTGCGGGGGAAGGGGTGCCCGAGATCGAGTCCCTTCTGCTGCGGGAGCTGAGTATGGCGGGCGCGCCGGCCCTGGTCGGCGAACTGGCCCCCGACCGCCTCGGTATCCTGCTGGCTCTGCGCGCCTCCCGGACCTGGCGCCCCCTCGTCGAGCGTCTGTCCGGCTCGGTACTGAGCTTGGCCCCGGAGGCGGTCGTGAGTGTCGGCTCCGAGGTCACGGATCTCACCGAGACCGCCCGCTCCTTCCGCGAGGCGGCCCGCGTCGCCGAGGCCACGCCACCCCGTCAGCCTCTGCCGTCGGACCGCTCCTTCCACGAGCTGTCCGACATCGGTCTGCGCCGCCTGCTGTACGCCGTCCGTGAGGACGCCCGGATCCAGGAGTACACCGAACGGCAGCTCCGGCGCCTGATCGACCACGACACCCAGCACGGCACCGACCTGTTGACGACCCTGCGCCACTACCTCGACGCGGCCGGCAACAAAACGACCGCCGCCCGTCGGGGAGGCCTCTCCCGCGAAACCATGTACCAACGGCTGCGCACCATCGAGCGTCTCCTCGCCCGTGACCTCGAAGCGGGCGACCAGCGCACCGAGCTCCACGTGGCACTCACAGCACTCGATGTGTCTCGGGCCGGCTGACGTAGCGGCCCGGTCCGGCTGATGACAGGGACGCTGCACCGTCGTAGCTCAGCAAGGGGGTGTGCGTGTCGGTTGAGCGCGGCCTCTTGAGCGCATCGACGCTGTCCCTTCCGCCCATGGTCTGTCATGGGCATCCGCGACGAGGAGCACCGGCCGATGCGTACGGACCTGCGGACCTCCGTGGCGGACGGCTCGCACCGCACCGCCTGAAGCGAGTCCCCGAGGGCGCCGAAACGCCCGTCCCTACACCCACTGCCTGCTCACCGACAGCCCGGCACTGACCCGGCACCCTTCGGCAAGGGGCACGACCGGTATTTCTCCATCCGGCTCGACGAATACGCCTGCGGCGCCCCGGTCGGACGGCTGCCGAAGCATCGGCGTCGAGCCGTACCTGCCGGGCCTGCCGGCCGATGTCGACGCCGTCGCCCGGCACGCGGCGGACGGCCGCCGCCGACACGTCCTGATCAACCACACCGCGGGCGCCGTACCCCTGCCGAATCTGGCCCACAGCGGACGATGCCGAGGAGTGGTCAGGGTCACATGTTCGAACGAGAAGCAGCCATACTCGGACCTGGCGCCGCCGCTGACCACGCCGAAGCAGGTCTGCCGCCGATGACCGAGCTGGCCGCCGCTGTCGCCCAGGGTCACACCGATGCCGCCGCCCGCGCAGAACACCGATCCGGCCTTCAGCGAGGTGGCCTGCACGCCGTCGAAGTCCCCAAGGCGATGCCTTTGCGGCCCGCGCACCCGCACACCCCCGTCCCCCCGAGGCTGCGCGCACGGGCTCGGCGGTACTACTCGGCGCCGACCGCACGCAGCGTGGCGAGCACCAGTGCCCGGGTGACGGTGACGATTTCGCTGACTCGGACCTGTTCCTGCGGGCCGTGCGCGAGGCGTACGTCGCCGGGGCCGTACTGCAGGGTGGGGATCCCCGCCCCCGAATACAACCGCAGGTCGCTGCCGTAGGGAGCGCCTCGCTCCGGCGGTCGTGAGCCGCCGGTGACGTCGGCGTGCGCGTCGCCGACCAGGGCTGCGAGCGGGTGTCCGGCGGGCAGCCGTCCGCTGGCGAACTGGCCTCCGGGCCACGTCACCGTGGCGGGGTGCGCGCGCAGCCACGGATCAGCCGCACAGGCTTCGGCCACGCACACCTCCAGTTCGGTGCGCGCCTGGACCGGATCCTCGCCCAGCCGGACACCCAGTCTTCCCTCGGCCAGCAGCAGGTCGGGCACGCTGCTGGCCCAGTCGCCGGCCCGGACGGTGCCCACGGACAGCGGGTAGGGAATGGGGTATTCGGCCATCAGCGGGTCGGCGCCGGTGTTGCGGCGGGCTTCGAGACGGGCGAGCGCGCGGTGGATGGGCAGGTAGGCGTCGACGGCGCTCATGCCCGCGTACCGGGTGCTGCCGTGAGTGGCACGGCCGGGTACCGCGAGACGGAAGGTCAGGGCGCCGGCGTTCGCGGTCATGAGCGCGCCGCTGGTCGGTTCCGTGATGATGCAGGCATCACCGGTGTGGCCGCGTTCGAGGGTGCCGAACGCTCCGAGTCCGCCGTCCTCCTCGCTGACCACGAAGTGCGCGGACACCTGGCCGCGCAGCCTCACGCCCGCTCGGCGTATCGCGGCCAGGGCGGCGAGTATCGCCACCACGCCCGCCTTCATGTCGCACGCTCCTCGTGCGTGCACCACGTCCCCGGTAACCCGGGGGCGAAAGGGGTCGCCCTCCCATCGCGCCAGGTCCCCGGAAGGGACGACGTCGACGTGTCCCTGGAGGACCAGGGTCGACCCGTCGCCCTGGGGCCGCGTACCACCCACCAGGCCCCACGCCTCCGTGCGCGGGGCCTCGCTGCCGGGAAATTGGGGATGGGCACGTAGCTCGGGCAGGTTCATGGACCACAGGTCGACATCGAGGTCCATCCGCTCCAGGTGCCGGGCCAGGACATGCTGCATCTCGGACTCCGCGCCGCTCCCCGTCACGCTCGGAACAACGAGAAGTTCCAGCAGCAACCGGCCGATGGCCGCCTCGTCCACCGCGGCCAGTGCCGAGGCTTCCCCATCGCTCAGGCTTGCTGTCATCTCAACACTGCTCCCGGCACGTGACATCAGAACAAGCCGGAGACTATGTTCGGCTGGTTGACGCAAGCAATCGCCATTTACTGCTGCCCTCTGTCGATTTCTTGCAATGTCAGCGTGTGCGTGGCGAATCCGTGCGTCGCGTCACAGGTTCCGACGTCTGGAGTGGGGTCATGGACGCCATCGATCAAGCGATCATCCGCTACGTGCTGCACAACGCACGTGCCACCTACGCCGACATCGGGAAGGCGGCCGGGCTGTCCGCGCCCGCCGCCAAGCGACGTCTCGACCGTCTGGAGGCCACAGGCGCGATCCGCGGTTACACCGCGCTCATCGACCCCCAGGCGTTGGCCTGGCACACCGAGGCTTTCGTCGAGGTCTACTGCACCGGCAATCCCACCCCCGCCGAACTACGCCAAGCCCTCGAAAACATCCCCGAGGTCGTCGAAGCGTGCACCGTCTCTGGCGCCGCCGACGCAGTCGTCCACATGCTCGCCAGAGACATCCCCCACCTGGAACAGGCCATCCAACGCGTGCGCGCCACAGCTCCTATCGAACGGACCGAGAGCGCCATCGTGCTCTCCCGGCTGTTGAACCGGCCTCGCGTGTGATCGACACCATGGGATCACCGCGAATGCAGAGACTCGCGTCGTGCACCGGCCAACGGTGACACCAAAAGGGGCCGCTCAAACGCTCAGTCACAGATCTGGGGATGGCCGGCGGAGTGGTTGAGCAAATCTGGGGTTGGCCCACTGGCCTCATCAGAGGTGCACTGCGATGGAGCGGCTGCGGTGACCTGCGACTTCTTCGGCCAGGAGGTGGGGCCCGTACGGGTCAGACGCTGTCGCGGTGACGGACCAGGCGGACCCGGACGTCACCCTTCGCCTGACCGAGTCCGTCCGGACCGCCGGTCCCGGCGGCGGGCCGTCACCGCACATCCCTCACCGGTGCGGGCCGTTCAGCGGGTGTCACGCCAGGCGCGCCGTCAGCGCGCGACACCGCCGGGGGACGTCGGCGGGGGCGGTCGGGGCGGGCACGGTGCCAGCGTGCGAGTGTGTCGCATCGGCCAGAGGCGTCTCGGGCAACGCACGGGACACCTGTCGGTGGCCGGACTGAGTGCCATGCGACCCGGCTCCCGCACCAGGCTGTGCCCTTGCCTACGCACCCACCCCGCGGGCAAGGGCAAACGCTGCGGCATGGCGAGCGCGACGGCATCGCACTGATCGAGCGGCGGTCAGCGGGCGGCCGGCCGGTCACCCCCGCGCGGCTGGCGGACGCGACCGCCTTGAGCTGCGCGTTGGCCGTATGGAACGCCGCAGGTCGTCTCGCCTTCGAGCAGGTACCGAACCGGCTTCAGCGTCGCTGCGCCGGGGCTCCCGCTGGCATCGCCGCCGCACTGACGGCGGCACGGGCGCGGAGGCCCCGCCGACGCGCGACCGAGCCGCCGACTGTTCTCTCAAGCCAGTCGGCCGTCGCGCTCACGCCAGGTCTTGCTAGGTGATGTCGCCGGAGTCGTCGTCGTTGTCGGCGTACCACCAGCTAGCGCACTGCTGGCTGCCGTTGCGCCGCAGGCAGGCCCGCACACCGTGGTGTGCTCCATCGATCCGTTCAGTTTGCACGAAGCCGTCGCGGGACGCGGTCGTCTCGCAGTAGTCATAGGAGCCCGCCTGCGAGTTGTTCCACCAGTAGTGCTCCGCACTTCCCGTGGCGACTCTGTGGGTCCGGTGGATGGAGAGGACGTCCCCGGCTCTTGCGCCGACCGTCTGGAAGAACGCGGCTCCGTTCCTCCGCTCGCTGTACAGCTTGATGGTCGCGCCGTGAAGTGTCACGGGATAGTGGGTTTTGATCTCGGCTGTCACCAGGATGTTGTTGTTCCGGTGACAGGCGTTCGCGGCGTGGGCGGTCGTCGGCGCAAGCAGCGGCACGGTTGTGGCCATGACAAGCGCGCCCATGACAGCGGCGTAGGTTCTGGATCTCATGCGGTGGATCAAGGCTTCCCCTTACTTACCTCGCCCCAGAGGGCGTTGGTCACCACTCAGACGCACGAAGGCAGCGAATGGTTGTGGCCACTTCCCGCTCACCCTCGGCGGCGGAAGTAGGACTGCGGCGACGGATCGGAAGCCGGTGTCACACAGGCCCAGTCGGCACGCGGCCTTCCACCGCAGGCCACATCATGGACCGCGTTGTCGCCGACCAACTGCCGATTCCGACCTCACCCGCAACGGAACCTCAACAACCCAAGTCAGCGGTTGAGTTGACGCATCCGTCCATCCGCCGGTGACCGGCATCAGTGACGTGTTGCTTGGCAGGGATTTGGCATGGAGATGCGGGATCCGAAGGTATGCGCTTGCCTAGCTTTTACTCCACGCGACTAGCGTGCATCCATGAAGTACACGCAGCTCGGACGCACGGGACTCAAGGTCAGCCGGCTTGTCCTCGGCACCATGAACTTCGGTCCGCAGACCAATGAGGCCGACAGTCACGCGATCATGGACGCGGCACTGGACGCCGGCATCAACCTCTTCGACACGGCGGACGTGTATGGCTGGGGCGAGAACAAGGGCCGTACCGAAACCATCATCGGCAACTGGTTCGCCAAGGGCGGCCGGCGGCGCGACAAGGTCGTCCTTGCCACCAAGGTGTACGGCAACATGGGCGCGGACGACGCGGCGTGGCCCAACCACGAGAAGCTGTCGGCGGTGAACATCCGGCGCGCCGTGGACGCATCGCTCCAGCGGCTCCAGACCGACCACATCGACATCTACCAGTTCCACCACATCGACCGGGACACCCCGTTCGAGGAGATCTGGCAGGCCGTCGACGTACTGATCCAGCAGGGAAAGATTCTCTACGTCGGGTCCTCCAACTTCCCGGGCTACAAGATCGCCCAGGCGAACGAGATCGCCGCCCGTCGCGGCGGCACCATCGGCCTCGTGAGCGAGCAGTGCCTGTACAACCTCTACGAGCGCCGCGCCGAGATGGAGGTGATTCCGGCCGCGCAGGAGTACGGCCTCGGTGTCATCCCGTGGTCGCCGCTACACGGCGGTGCGCTCGGCGGCGTGTTGAAGAAGCAGGTCGAGGGCGGTCGGCGCAGCGAGGGGCGGGCCGCGGGCGCCATGTCCGGCCCTGAGGTACATGCGAAGATCCAGGCATACGAGGACCTGCTCGACAAGCACGGTCTGGAGCCCGGTGAGGCCGCCCTGGCCTGGCTGCTCACCCGTCCCGGCGTGACCGGCCCGATCGTCGGCCCGCGCACGTTGGAACAGCTCGAATCCGCCCTGCACGCCGTCGAGTTGCAGCTGAGCGAGGAGTTGTTGGCCGGGTTGGACGAGATCTTCCCGGGACCGGGACCGTCTCCAGAGGCCTTCGCCTGGTAGCGGTGGCAGCCGCTTGGTTCGCAGTCGCCGCCACCGTCGCCGAGGCAGGTGCGGCGCTCGGCCTGCCGAGTGGCTGCCATTCATGACGACCTTGCCACGCAGGAGTCACTGCCCTGCGAGCAGGTCGTCCATGTCGGTTGTCCCCCTGCACACATCGAACGGGCCGCTCGGGCGCACGGCATCACCCTGGTCGCCCCGGTGGTCCTCGACAACAGCAGCCAGGCCAAGGCTGGCTCGTCGAGCTTCCCCAGCTCGGCCCTCCCCGTCGACTGGGACGACCATCAGGCATCTCACCTCCGCCACCCGGCCGAGAGCCCTCGCCCCGCTGCCCACCCGCGAACTCCACGAGATCCAGACGCACGACAGACTCGACCAGATGAACGAAGAGTGGCAGTACCGCTACACGATCCGGGCCAGCATCGAAGCCGCCCCCCTCTCGCAGTACGGCCGCGCCCACGGTTCTGCACGCCGCTTCTCGCTACCGCGGCCAGAAGAATCTCGCGTCCGGCACGTGCGCGCCACGCCGGCCGGCGACATCGCCCGTGTCGCGGACCGGCTCGGCACCGGACCCGGAACCCGACGCCGGACCACCCGCTTCGCACCCTGTGCTCAGCCGCATGACCCCGCCAACATCACCAACAGAGTGACGGTATCGGCGCACCCTGGCCCTGGGGATCTGACCGCAGCCGCGCCGCTTGTCCCGTCCCCAGGGCGTCGGATGACTACACCGTGGCGAATACCTGGACGGTGTCGCCCAAGATGTCCGCCACTTCCTTCCAGTCGGTGAGTGGAATCGTCAGGGGTGGCAGGAGCTTCAGAACACGCCCGGACCCCGAGGTCTCGGCGACGACGTCGGCGTGGAACAACGCCTCCCGCACCCGCTCGGCCGTCTCCGGGGCGGGGAAGCGCAATCCGCTCATCGCGCCCTTGCCGACGACTTCGACGGCACCCGCCGGAAGGGCGTCGGTGATGCTCGTGAGGCTGGTGCGGATCGCGACGGCCAGTTCGGCGGCGTGGTGGGTGAAGTGCGGGTCGGTCCAGTGGTCCAGGGCCGCGGAGCCCGCCACGAAGGCGAGGTTGTGGCCGCGGAAGGTGCCGTTGTGCTCGCCGGGTGCCCACTGGTCGATCTCGCGCCGGATCAGCAGGGCCGCCATCGGTAGTCCCATTCCACTGAGGGACTTGGACAGGCAGACGAGGTCGGGGCGTAGTTCGGGTGCGTCCTCGAAGCTGAAGAAGGTACCGGTGCGTCCGCAGCCCGCCTGGATGTCGTCCACGATGACCAACGTGCCGGTCGCGTCGGCGAGTTCACGGATCCGGGCCAGCCACGCGCGGGGAGCGGTGTGCAGTCCGCCCTCGCCCTGGACCGTCTCCAACAGGATCGCGGCGGGCGGGGGCGTCGCCGCGTCGGGGCCGAGGGCGTGTTCCAGGGCGACGAACGGATCGGGCTCGGTCGCGTCGCCGTACGGCAGGATCATGACGTCGGTCAGGGGCACCCCCGCTCCCCCGCGCAGCAGCGGGGAGGTCGTGGCCGCGAGGGCGCCGAGGGAGGCTCCGTGGAAGCCGCCGGTGAAGGCGATCACCTCAGTGCGGCCGGTGACCTTGCGGGCCAGCTTGAGCGCGGCCTCGACGGCGAGCGTGCCGGCCGGGCCGGGAAACTGGACGACGTGGTCACCGAGTCCGCGCGGCTGAAGGACGAGGCTGGTGAACCGCTCCAGGAAGTCGGCCTTGGCCGTGGTGTGCAGGTCCAGCGACTGCACCGGTCCGCCGGCCGTGAGGTAGGAGGTCACCCGTTCGACGATGGCGGGCGGGTTGTGGCCGTAGTTGAGCGATCCGGCCCCGCACAGCAGGTCCACGTAGCGGCGACCGGAGGTGTCCCACAGGTGGTGCCCGGCGGCGCGTTCGAACACGACCGGAAAGTCGCGGCAGTAGCTGCGTACGTTCGACTCGTGACGTTCGAACACATCAAGGGGTGTCCGGTCGGTCTCGGTCATCTCAGCACGTACCTTTCTGGATTCTCGAACTCATGAATCTCGTGACCCATGTGCTGACGACGTCACTTGACGAGGACCGTTCCGTCGCCGGGGCGGTGGTCGCGGGAGCGGCGGAGGTCGCTGAATGCGAACGTCCGCTGGAGCCAGCGGTCACGGCCGTCGTAGCGCGGGGTGAACGCCGAACGGCCGTGCAGGGTGACCCGGTTGTCGACGACGGCGAGGTCGCCGGGGCGCAGGCGTACCGAGGTGTACGTCCGGTGGGCCACCTCGGCCAGTTCGGCGAGGGCCGTTCGGGCCTCGGGGGTCACGCCCCGGGTGGCCGCCTCGTCGAAGCACCAGTCGGGGTCGTCCGGGTCGCCGGTGAGGACGGCATGCGCGGTGCCCTGACCGACCTGGCCGAAGGACGGCGGGGCCTCGGTGACGTACTCGGGGCGCCCGAGCGCGGCCCGGGTGGTCGGCGTCAGCAGGGGCAGGACGCGGCGTACGCAGCTGGTGCGCAGTTCGGCGACGCCCTCGTGGTCGGCCCGCAGGCACAGCAGCATGACGTAGTCGGGGCGGTGGGGGTGGAAGGCGTTCTCGGTGTGGAAGGTGAGTTCGACCGAGCCGACGTTGCCCTGGACCTTCTCCTGACCGGGCACCGGGACCACGTCCTGGACCAGTGCGCCGGACTTCTCCGCCGCGAACGCGGCCGGGTCGCCGAGCCCGGCCGCGAACAGCAGCAGTGTCGCCGCCGCCAGGGTGGGGGTGTGCTGGACGGAGCCCTTCACCATGGGGGTGGAGGGCAGGTCGGCGGCGCCGATGGGCAGCCGCCGCAGGACGAGGGCGCCGTCGGGGCCGGAGTTCCTGCGGAACTCCCGTATCGGACGTCGTACTTCGGCCGGGGCGTCCTCCCAGGCGTGGCGGGCCCGGCCCACCCAGACGGGGTCGTCGACCCGGTCCCCCGCCTCGTCCAGCAGACCGCTCGTCACCCGGGCCAGTACGGCGAGGTCCAAGGCACCGAGGCGCACCGTTCCGTCGTCGGTGGCGGGGCGGGGGGGCCGCGCCGGGTCCGCGGGTGCCGTCGTCGAATCGACGCTGATCACGTCGTGTTCACTTCCGTTCCGTACGTCGCATGAAAGGCCGTCGCGTGTTTGAGGCCGGCGCATGGATTCGGCCGTCGCGTGGATTCGGCCGGGGCGGTCAGGCGTCCATGGCGTCGACGAGGCTCTGGGGGCGCAGGTCGGTCCATTCGCGCTCGACGTACTCCAGGCAGGCGGTGCGGCTGTCCGGGCCGAAGACGGTGGTCCAGCCGGCGGGGACGTCGGTGAAGTCGGGCCACAGGGAGTGCTGGTTCTCGTCGTTGACCAGGACCCGGTAGGTGCCGTCGGGGTTCTCGAAGGGGTTGGTCATGGCGGGTCGGTGTTCCTTTCGGGAGCCGGGAGGCGCTTTGCCTCCCGGTGCAGGGGAGTTGGGCCACGGTTCCGGCCGAGAGTCCGGGCGGTGTGGTCGGTCGTCAGGTCGATGTGGTGGGCGGCAGGCCGGTCCGTGCGGCTCGCCTCACCGTTCGACGAAGTCCCAGTAGCGGGAGATCGCGGCTTCGTCGATGTCCGGGATCGCGACCGCCAGATCCCGCAGCCGCTGGAGCGTCCTGTCGTTGTCGAACTCCAGGGTCGGCTGCCGCTGGTCCGGCGCGTTCCTCGCGTGCTCTTCGAGATACGCCTGGTAGGGCAGGATCGGCAGGTCCTGTCCCCGTTCGCTCGCGTCCCACAGGCGCCGCAGCCACTCGGTGAGCGGGACCGGTTCGCAGACCGTCCCGCGCATCCGGTCGAGGCCGCTCATGAAGACGTCGGCGCCGACCCTGCGCGGGTGGTGGAGGTGGTGCACACGGGCGGTTCCCGTCCCGGTCAGGATCAGCCCCACGACGGCGCGGGCCAGGACGTCGACGGGGAGCAGCGCTTCCTCCAGGTCCGGTCCGACCGGATGGCAGCCGAGCGCGGCACAACTGGTGAGCAGCCGGGAGAACATGTCGTCCGGACTGACGGCACCGGTCGAGGTGTGCGCCCAGATGCGGCCGAGCCGGTGGATGGCGCCGGTGGCCCCCCGCTCGAAGGCACGCTCCACGAGCCGGTCCGCGACCCATTTGCTCGCCGCGTACCCGTGCCCGAACGGGTGTTCCTCACCAGCGATCGGCGAATCCTCCGTCACCAGCCGGGAGTCCTGGCCGAGCCCGAACACACCGAGGGTGGAGAGGTGGTGGAACGCCTTCGGCCGGCCTTCGGCGGCCAGGCGCAGCAGGGTCCGGGTGCCCTCCACGTTGGCCGGCTTCAGCCGGCCGTACGGTGAGAGGTGATGGACGTGTGCGCCGCTGTGCACGATCGTGTCGACCCGCTCGCGCAGCCCCGCCCAGTCCGCGGGGTCGAGGCCGAGGTCCGCTGCCGCCAGGTCACCCCGGACGACGTTCAGCCGCGGCTCGTCCGGCGTCGGACCGAGGTCGATGCCATAGCGCCGCAGGGCCCCAGTCAGCCGCTCGCCGGCCTCGTCGTCGGTTTGCGCACGGACCAGGCAGTGCACCCGCGCCGACGTCCGGTGCAGCAGCTCGGCCAGGAGGAAGGCTCCGACGAACCCCGTGGCCCCGGTCAGCAGAATCTCCCGAGGACCGTCGCCATACGCGACGGCGTGCCGCGTGTCAGGTGGGGCGGACGGGGATGTGCCGGACGTGAAGCGCAGGGCCGGACTCAGCTCGGCTTCCGAGTCCGGCACCCACAACGTGGTGTGCGGGGCGCCCCCGGTGAGGTGGCGGGCCAGTCCCGCCGGGGTCGGCGCTTCGAGGAGCGCCGACAGGCTGAACCGGACCGCCAGCGCCTCCCCGATCCTCCCGGCCAGCCGGACGGCGAGCAGGGAGTGACCGCCCAGCGCGAAGAAGTCGTCGTCGGCGGAGACCTCGGGCACCCCCAGCACCTCGGCGAACAGCCCGCACAGCAGGGCCTCTCGTTCGGTCCGCGGCGCCCGGCCGGTACCGGCGGCGGTGTCCGGCGGGGCGGGCAGTGCCCTGCGGTCGAGCTTGCCGTTGGCGTTCAACGGGATCGCGTCGACCTCGACGAACGCGGACGGCACGAGGTGGGCGGGGAGGACGGCGGCGAGCCGGGCCTTCAATTCGTCGGCCGCCAGGGCTGTTTCGGCGCCCGGTACGACGTACGCCACCAGCCGCTGGTCTCCCGGACGGTCCTCGCGGGCGATCACCGCGGCCCGCTCGACGCCGTCCAGCGCGGTCAGGGCGGTCTCGATCTCGCCGGGCTCGATCCGATAGCCCCGTATCTTGACCTGGTCGTCGACGCGTCCGGCGTACTCCAGGACTCCGGCGTGGTTCCAGCGGGCCCGGTCGCCCACCCGGTACATCCGGGTGCCGGGCGGGCCGTACGGGTCGGCGACGAACCGCTCGGCGCTCTGGCCGGGCCGGCCGGCGTAGCCGCGGGCGAGTCCGGCGCCGGCCAGGTAAAGCTCGCCCCACACCCCGTCGGGGACGGGCTGGAGGCGTGGGTCGAGCACGTACACGCGCGCGTTGCCGATGGGGCGGCCGATCGGCACCGGCCCCGCGTCGAGGCGGTCGTGGGGTTCGAGGCGGTGGACGACGCAGCCGACGGTCGCCTCGGTCGGCCCGTACTCGTTGATCACTACGGCGCCGGGGTGCCGGTCGCGCCATGCCTGGAGCGCGGTGCCGTCGAGTGCCTCGCCGCCGATGACCAGGTTCCGGGCGTCGCTGACGCGGTCGGGCAGCGACTCCAGGAGCCGCAGATGGCTCGGGGTGACCTTGAGCAGGGCGGATGGCGGTGTGTCCTGGTCGAGGTCAGCGAACCGCACCCGTCCGCCTGTGACGAGCGGGGTGAACAGCGTGGTCACCGGCATGTCGAAGGCGAGGGAGGTGTGCACCAGGGACTCGCCGGACGCGGCCGGGTACATCGCCGCGGCCTCGCTCAAGTAGACGGCGAGCGAACCGTGTTCGACGACCACGCCCTTCGGGCGGCCCGTCGATCCGGAGGTGTAGATCAGGTAGGCGGCCTGGTGGGGGTGGACGGGCACACCCAGGTCGCCGTCGGGGAGATCGTCCGGGGCGGCCGGGTAGGTGTCCACGTCCAGCACGATCCGCGCGCCCGCGTCGGCGACCAGCGCGTCGATCCGCGCACGCGGGTTGGCCGGATCGACCGGCAGATAGGCCGCCCCGGTCTTCAGGACCGCGAGCAACGCCACGACCACGTCCGGCCGGCGTGGCAGCACCACGGCGACGACGGTCTCGGGTCCCGCGCCGAGGGCGATCAGGTGTCGGGCGAGCCGGTTGGCGCGACGGTTCAGTTCGTCGTACGTCAGCCCCGTGGTTCCGGTGGCGTCCTCACCGTCCGCGACGACGGCCACCGCGTGCGGGGTGTGCTTCACCTGGGCCTCGAACATCTCCGGCAGCGACGCCCCCGGCAGCGGTCGGCCGGTGTCGTTGCGGCGGACGAGCACGTCCTCGCGTTCGGCGGGGGTGAGCAGGGGCAGGGCGTGCAGGGGACGCGCCGGGTCGGCGGTCACCTCCTCCAGCAGCCGCAGATAGCGGTCGGCGATGCCCTCGGCGGTGGCGCGGTCGAACAGGTCCGAGGCGTACTCGACCGATCCGGACCAGCCGCCCTCGCCCCGCTCGCCGGTCTCGACGAGCGTCAGGGACAGGTCGAACTTGGCCCGGTCGCCGGGCACGTCCCCGACGGTCACGTCGAGGCCGGGCAGCGTGGGGGCGACCGCCTGCTGGTTGACCGTCAGCATGACCTGGAACAGGGGGTGCCGGGAGCGTGAGCGCGCCGGGTTGAGGACCTCGACCAGTTGCTCGAACGGCACGTCGGTGTGGTCGTACGCTGCCACGTCCCTCCTGCGCACCCGGTCGAGGAGTTCCTCGAAGGTGGGGTCGCCGGAGGTGTCGGCGCGCAGCGCCAGGGTGTTGGCGAACAGGCCGACGAGGTCTTCGAGGGCGGTGTCCGGGCGGCCCTCCACGGGCGTGCCGATCACGATGTCGTCACCCGCGCCGAGCCGGTCGAGCAGGGTGACGAGTGTGGCGTGCAGCACCATGAAGGCGCTGGCGCCCCGCTCCCGGCCGAGCGTCTCGACCCGGTCGCGCAGCACGGCCGGCACCGTGAAGGGCACGGTGCCACCGCGCTGGGAGGCGACGGCGGGCCGGGGCCGGTCGGTGGGCAGCTCGGTCTGTTCGGGGATCCCGGCCAGTTCCTCGGTCCAGAAATCGAGCCGGTCGGTGGGCAGTTCGCGTTCCCACAGCGCGTAGTCGGCGTACTGCAGGGGCAGCGGGGCCCAGTCGGGAGCGCGGCCGGCGAGACGGGCGGTGTAGGCGGTGGAGAGGTCGGCGGCGAGGGGCCGCATGGAGGTGCCGTCGCCCGCGATGTGGTGCAGGAGCAGCAGCAGGGCGTGCTCCCGCTCTCCGTCGGTGAACAGCACGGCGCGGATGGGCGGTTGGTGGTCCAGGGCGAACGGGAGCCGGGCGGCCTCGGCCAGCCCGGTGTCGAAGTCGGCCGGGTCGGGGTCGGCCGGGTCGTACGACCGGATCGTGAAGCGCGGTTCCGTGTCGACGACGACCTGGTGCGGTCCCTCGGGCCCGTCGGCGATCACGGTGCGCAGCACGTCGTGCCGTCGGCACAGGTCGCCGAAGGCGTCCCGCAGGGCGTCCCGGTCGAGGGCGCCGGTCATCCGCAGGACCACGGGGATGGTGTACGTGCGGGACTGGCCGTCGAGCCGGTCGAGGAACCACATCCGGCGCTGTGCCGCCGACAGGGGCACCCGCTCGGGCCGTTCGCGCCGGACCAGCGGCGGCCTGGCGGCCCGTGTCGACCGACCCTCCAGCAGTTGAGCGAGCCCAGCGACGGTCGGGTGCTCGAAGACCTCCCGGATGGACAGCTCCGCCCCGAGGCCCGCGCGGATCCGGTTGACCAGCCGGGCGACGAGCAGGGAGTGGCCGCCGCGGTGGAAGAAGTCGTCGTCGGCGCCCACGTCGGGCACGCCGAGGACGGCGGCGAAGAGATCCGCCACGCGCCGTTCCGTGCCGTCGGCGGGTGGCCTGCCCGTGCCTCCGGGGGTGCGGTCGGGCGCGGGCAGCGCCTTGCGGGCGATCTTGCCGTTGGCGGTCAGCGGCAGCTTCTCCAGGACGACGAACGCGGCCGGGACCATGTAGTCGGGCAGGGCCCGCGCCGCCGCGGCGCGCAGCGCGGCCGGGTCCGCCGGGTGATCCGGCTCCGGCACCACGTAGGCGACGAGGCGCTTGTCGCCGGGGGTGTCCTCGCGGACGACCACGGCGGCGGCGTCGATCCCGGGCCGGGCCGTGAGCACGGCCTCCACCTCGCCGAGTTCGATGCGGAAGCCGCGGATCTTCACCTGGTCGTCGACGCGGCTGACGAACTCCAGCCGACCGGCGGCCGTCCAGCGGGCCAGGTCGCCCGTGCGGTACATCCGGGTACCGGGCGCACCGTACGGATCGGCGACGAAGCGGCCGGCGGTCAGTGCGGGGCGGCCGTGGTAGCCGCGGGTGACGAGGTCGCCCGCGACGTACAGTTCGCCGGCGGTGCCCACGGGTGCGGGGCGCAGCAGCGCGTCCAGCACGTACATCCGGGTGTTCCAGGCGGGTGTGCCGATGGTGATGACACCGGGCGGCACGGCGTCGCCGGGTTCGATGCGGAACAGGCTGCAGCCGATGGTGGTCTCGGTCGGGCCGTACTCGTTGAGGACGGTCACGCCGGGGTGCCGGGCGCGCCAGGCGTCCAGTACGTCGCCGAGCAACGACTCGCCGCCGAGGACGAGTTGGCCCTCCGGCGAGTACTCCTCGGGCACCACGCCCAGCAGGTGCAGATGGCTGGGGGTGGCCTTGACGAAGTCGGGCCGGGTGACGGTCGCGTCCGGGTCGGGGCCGCTCGCGCTCCAGCGGACCAGTTCCACGGTGCCGCCGGAGATCAGCGGCCCGAACATACCGGTGGCGGTGAGGTCGAAGGAGACCGGTGAGTGCACCAGGACGCGTCGGCGCAGGCTCTCGTACTCTTGGGTCGCCCACGCCAGGTAGGCGACCAGCGAGCGGTGTTCGACGACGACCGCCTTGGGCCGTCCGGTGGAGCCCGAGGTGAAGATGACGAACGCGGCGTGTTCGGGCCGACGGTCCACGGCGGTGAGCGGGCCGGAGGGTCGTGCGGCGATCGCCGGGTCGGCCGTCGACACGACCGGCGCGTCCGTCAAGGAGCGGACGGTCGCGGCGAGTTCGGCCGTGGTGACCACGGCGACCGGCGCGATGTCCCCCAGCATGAAGGCGAGCCGGTCGGCCGGGTGCGCCGGGTCGAGTGGCAGATAGCCGGCGCCGGTCTTCAGGGCGGCCAGCAGGGTCACCGGGATGTCCTCGGAGACCGGCACCAGCACGGCGACGTACCGCTCGGGACCGGCGCCGAGGCCGATCAGGTGCCTGGCCAACCGGTTGGCACGGGCGTCGAGTTCGGCGTAGGACAGCTCGGTCGCGCCGAACACGACGGCAGGGGCGTCCGGGGAGAGGGCGGCCTGGGCCTCGAACAGGTCGGTGAGCGTCCGGGACGGCACCTCGTGGTCGTTGCTGTTCCACTCGGTGAGCAGCAGCCGTCGCTCGTCTGCGTCCACGACGTCGAACTCCCCGACCGGGCGGTCGGGTTCGGCGACGACGGCGGTGAGCAGCCGGGTGAAGCGCTCGGCGATACGGGCGGCCGATTCGCGGTCGAAGAGGTCGGTGGCGAACTCCAGGAGTCCGCCGATCCCGCCCTCGGGCCGCTCGGTGAGGAAGAACGACAGGTCGAACTTGGCGGCGGGCGACGCGACCGGCCGCACCCGGGCCGTGAGGCCGGGCAGGTCGACGGCGAGGTCGAGGGCCGCCTGCTGGTCGGCGTTGTTGAAGTTCAGGCCGGTCTGGAACAGCGGGTGCCGGGCGGTGGAGCGTGCCGGGTTGACCGCCTCCACGACCCGTTCGAACGGCACGTCCTGGTGGGCGTAGGCGGCCAGGTCTGCGGCCCGCACCCGGCGCAGCACCTCGGTGAAGTCGGGGTCACCGGTCAGGTCGGTGCGCAGGACGAGGTTGTTGGCGAAGAAGCCGACCAGGGGGGTGAGGGCCTCGTCCGTGCGGTTCGCGACGGGTGAGCCGATCACGATGTCGTCGCCCGCGCCGAGCCGGTGCAGCAGGGTGGCCAGCGCGGCGTGCACGACCATGAAGACGGTCGTGTGATGCTCGCGGGCGAGCCGGACCAGGGCCTCGTGGACAGCGGGCTCGACCGAGAGGGGCACGGTGTCGCCCCGGTGGGTGGGGACGGCGGGCCGGGGCCGGTCGAAGGGCAGCTCCAGCTGCTCGGGCAGCCCGGCGAGCGTCGTACGCCAGTGGTCGAGTTGCCGGGAGAGAGCGCTCGCCGGGTCGTCCGCCTCGCCCAGCGCCTCCCGCTGCCACACCGCGAAGTCGGCGTACTGGACGGGGAGTCGGGCCCAGCCGGGGGCCTCTCCCCTGGCGCGGGCCGTATACGCGTCGGCGAGGTCGCGGGCGAGCGGGGCCATGGAGGCGCCGTCGCCGGCGATGTGGTGCAGGACCAGCAGCAGCACGTGTTCGCCCCCGCCGAGGTCGAACAGGGTGGCGCGCAGCGGCGGTTGGGCGGTGAGGTCGAACGGGGTGCGGACGGCGTCGGCCAGTCCGGCGGCGAGCCCCTCCTCGTCGACATCCACCACGCTCAGCGGCGGCACGGACGCCAGGACCACCTGGTGGGGTCCGTGCTCGTCCTCGGCGAAGACCGTGCGCAGCGCCTCGTGCCGCTCCGCCAGGTCGTCCAGGGCGGCGGTGAGCGCGGCCACGTCCAGGTCACCGGTCAGCCGCAGCGCGACGGGCAGGTTGTACGTCGGGGACGGGCCCTCGAAGCGGTGCAGGAACCACAGGCGTTCCTGCGCGTACGACAGCGGAACGCGGCCCTCGCGGAGCAGTGCCGTGACGCCGGTGCGGCGCGGGCCGCTTCCGTCGAGCCGGGACGCGAGCTTCGCCACGGTGGTCGCCTCGAACAGGACCGACAGTTCGAGGTCGGTGTCGAGGGCGGCGCGGATGCGGCTCGCCAGCCGGGTGACCAGCAGGGAGTGTCCGCCGAGCGCGAAGAAGTCGTCGTCGATCGAGACCTCGGGGACGCGCAGCACCTCGGCGAACAGGCCGCACAGGATCTCCTCCTGCGGGGTGCGCGGGCCGCGCCCGGCGGTGTGTGCGAGATCGGGGACCGGCAGGGCCCGGCGGTCGAGCTTGCCGTTCGGGGTGAGCGGCAGCACGTCCAGGGTGACGATCTGGGCCGGGACCATGTACTCGGGCAGCCGTGCCGCGAGGCGGTCCCGCAATGTCTCCGCGTCGACCGGGACGCCCGGGGCCGGGACGACGTAGCCGACGAGCCACTGCCCGTGCACGGCCGCGGCGGCGCGGGCGACGGCCGGGTGATCGGTGAGCGCGTCCTCGATCTCGCCGAGTTCCACGCGGAAGCCGCGCAGCTTCACCTGGTTGTCGGCGCGTCCGAGGTACTCCAGCTCGCCGTCCGCCGTCCAGCGCGCCAGGTCCCCGGTGCGGTACATACGCGCTCCGGGCGGCCCGTACGGGCTCGCGACGAACCGTTCGGCCGTGAGCGCGGGCCGGTCGAGATACCCACGGGCCAATTGGACGCCCTCGACGTACAGTTCACCGGGCGCTCCGGGGGCGACCGGTGCCAGCGTCGCGTCGAGCACGTAGGCGCGGGTGTTGGCGACGGGTCCGCCGATCAGCACGGTCTCGGTGTCCGCCGGCGCGGCCCAGGCGGTGACGTCGACCGCGGCCTCGGTGGGGCCGTAGGCGTTGAGGAGCACGGCGCGGGAGTCGTCGTGGAAGCGGCGGACGAGCTCGGCGGGCAGGGCCTCGTCCCCGGAGACGACCAGGCGTACGGAGTCCGGCAGCCCGGTCTCGGCCAGGTAGGCGCCGAGCATGGAGGCGCTGAGGTGGACGACGGCCACGGACTCCTCGCGCATCAGCCGCTCCAGGTAGAGCGGGTCACGGTGGCCGTCGGGCCGGGCGACGACGAGGGTGCCGCCGTACATCAGGGTCCAGAAGACCTCCCACACCGACACGTCGAAGCTGACCGGGGTGGACTGCAGCACCCGCTCGCCCGGGGCGAGTCGGTGGTCGCGCTGCATCCACCACAGCCGGTTCGCCATGCCCGCGTAGGTGTTGACGGTGCCCTTGGGGCGGCCGGTGGAGCCCGAGGTGTAGATGACGTACGCGGAGTTGTCCGCATGGGCCGTCACCCCGGGGTTGTCCTCGGGGCCCTCGGCAACGGGCGGGATCCGTTCGAAGCCGTCCGCGTCGCGGTCGGCGATCAGCAGCCGGGCGCCGGAGTCGGCGAGGATGTAGGCGATCCGGTCGGCCGGGTAGCCGGTGTCGATCGGTACGTACGCGGCGCCCGCCTTGAGCACCGCCCACAGGGCCACCATCAGGTCGACCGAGCGGGGCAGCATCACGGCGACCCGTGACTCGGGTCCGACGCCCCGCTCGCGCAGGGCGTGGGCGAGCCGGTTCACCCGGGCGTTGAACTCTCCGTAGGTGACGCTCGCGCCCTGGAACCGGACCGCCTCGGCGTCGGGAGTGCGCAGGGCGTGCGCCTCCAGCAGGTCGACCGCCGACCTCTCTGCGTCGAACGACACGGTGGTGTCGTTCCAGCCGGTGAGCACCAGGGCGCGGTCGTCGTCGCCGAGGACGTCGACCTCGGCGAGCCGTTGACCGGGGTCGGCGGTGACACGCTCCAGGACGCGGACGAAGCGGGCCGCGAAGCTCTCGGCCGTACGGCGGTCGTAGAGGTCGGTGGCGTACTCCAGGCGGCACAGCAGGCCGCCACCCTCGTGGACGTGGCAGTCGAAGTGCACGTCGAACTTGGCGGTCCCGCTGGTGACCGGGCCGGGGTCCGCGCTGACGCCGGGCAGGTCGAAGCGGGCCTCGGTGAGGTCGAGCCAGGCCAGCATCACCTGGAAGAAGGCGTGCCGGGAGCGGGAGCGCTCCGGGTTCAGCTCCTCCACGAGGCGTTCGAAGGGGACGCCCTGGTGGGCGTAGGCGGCGAGGCCCGTCTCCCGGACGCGGACGAGCAGTTCCTCGAAGCTCGGGTCGCCGGAGGTGTCCATGCGGTAGACGAGGGTGTTGATGAAGACGCCGACCACGTCGTCGAGGACGGAGTCGGGCCGGTCGGCGATCACACCGCCGAGCGGGATGTCCTCACCCGCGCCGAGCCGGGTCAGCAGCAGGGACACGGCGGCCTGGAGGACCATGAACGGGGTCGTGCGGGTGCGTCCTGCCAGGTCCAGCATCCGCTGGTACAGCTCGGGGGCGACGCGGAACTCGACGTGGTCGCCGCGGTGGGTGGCCACCGCCGGGCGCGGCCGGTCACCGGGGAAGGTGACCTCGGGCGGCAGGCCGTCCAGGTGCTGCTTCCAGTACTCGATCTGGCGGGGCAGGTCGGTGGCGAGCGTCTCGCGCTGCCAGATCGCGAAGTCCGGGTACTGCACGGTCAGTTCGGGGAAGCCCGACGTGTCGGCGCCGGTCCGGGCGCGGTAGCCGGTGGTGATGTCCTCGGCCATCGGACGCAGCGAGGCACCGTCCGCGGCGATGTGGTGCACGACCAGCAGCAGGACGTACGTGTCCGGCCCGGTCTCGTACAGCGTCGTCCGCAGGGGCACGTCGCGGGTCAGGTCGAAGGGGCGGCCCGCGTCGGCGGCGAGGTCGGGGGCGGCGTCGCGGACGTACTGCGTGGTGTAGGGCGTCTCGGGCGGCAGGACCACCTGGTGGGGGCCCTCGACGTCCTCCGGGTAGACCGTGCGGAGCGCCTCGTGGCGGGCTACCAGCTCGGCCAGCGCGCCGGCGAGGGCGTCCGTGTCGAGGGTGCCGGTCAGCCGGATCGCGAGGGGGATGTTGTAGGTGCCGGAGGAGCCCTGGAGGCGTTGCAGGAACCACATGCGTTCCTGGGCGAACGACAGCGGGACACGGCCGGGCCGTTCCTCGGCGGTGATGCGTTTGGCCTGGGGGGCCAGGCTGGTCAGTCGTTCGGCGACGCCGGCGACGGTCGGGGCGGCGAAGAGGTCGCGCAGCGACAGGTCGACGCCGAACTCGTCGCGCACCCGGTGCACCAGACGGATCATCAGAATCGAGGTGCCGCCGAGTGCGAAGAACTCGTCGTCTACACCGACGCGTTCGACGCCGAGGACGTCGGCGACGATGGCGCACAGGGACGTCTCCTCGGGCGAGCGGGGCTCGCCGCCGCCGGCCGGGGCCACCGGCGCGGCACGGGTCTCCACCCGCGCGGCGCCCATGACGAGCAGTCGGTCCGCGTCGTCGACCTCGATCAACTCGCTTGCCGGGACGTCGAGTTCGACCATCGCGTCGCCGAATCGGCCGAACAGTCCGGACAGGAGGTCGGCCAGGCGGGTGACGGCCGGGGGGTCGAAGGCTCCGGCGAGGTAGGAGAACTTCAGCCGCAGCCGTGCGCCGGGGAAGACCGACAGGGTGACCGGGTAGTGGGTGCGCTCGACGAGATCGGCGTGGGCCAGGCGCAGACCGCCGGCCTCGATGCCGTCGTCCATCGGGTAGTTCTCGAAGGCGACGATGGTGTCGAACAGCGCGTCGAAGCCGGAGGCGCGGGTCAGTTCCGCCAGCGAGGCGTGCTGGTGGGCGTGGAGGGACCGCTGTTCCCGCTGGAGCCGGGTCAGCAGCGCGGCCAGTGTCTCGTCCCGGTCGATCCGCACCCGGACCGGCAGGGTGTTCACGAACAGGCCGAGCATCGACTCCGCGCCGGGCAGCTCGGGCGGGCGCCCGGAGACGGTCGCGCCGAACACGACGTCGTCCCGGCCGGTGAAGGCGCCCAGCAGCAGCCCCCACAGGCCCTGCACCACGGTGTTGAGCGTGAGCCGGTGCGCGCGGGCCGTCGACACCAGCGCGTCGGTGAGCGCCTCGGACAGCATCAGTTCGTGGACGTCGTGCCCGTCGGAGGCGCGGTCGGCCCGCGCGAGCAGGGTGGGGGCCCGCAGCCCGTCGAGGCGCCGCCGCCACAGCCCGGCCGTGGTCTCGTGGTCCTGCCGGTCGAGCCAGGACAGATAGTCGCGGTACGGGGTGGTCGGCGGCAGTTCGGCGCCGCCGTACAGGGTGAACAGTTCGCGTACGAGCAGGGGCAGGGACCAGCCGTCGAGCAGCAGGTGGTGGTGGGTCAGCACGAGGCGGCGGTCGCCGAGGGCGGTGAACCGCAGCAGGGGCGGGCGGACGACGCTGAAGCCGCGGGCGCGGTCGCGGGCGAGGAAGGCAGCCAGGTCGTCCTCGTCGCGCTCCTCCCAGGGGACCTTCACGTCGGCGGGGACGACCTGCACGGGGGCGCCCGCCGAGCGGCTGCGGAAGGCGGACCTCAGGTTCGGGTGGCGGTGCAGCAGGGCGGTGGCGGCGGCCCGCATCCGCTCGGGGTCGAAGCCGCCGTCGGTCTCCAGGACGAGCTGGCCGACGTAGGGGTCCTCGGGCTCGTACAGCGCGAGGAAGAGCAGGCCCTCCTGGAGCGGGGAGAGGGGCAGGACGTCGGTGGCGCCCCGGAACCGGTCCAGTTCCTCCTGGGTGATGCGGACGAGGGGCACGTCGGAGACGGTGAGGCCGCCCCGGGTGTGCGCGGCCAGTTCGGTCAGGGCCTCGGTCCACGCCTCGGCGAGGGCGTGTACGTCGGCCTCCGTGAGGACGCCCGGGGGGTAGGTCCACTCGGCGGTCAGTTCGCCGTCACGGACGTGGGCGTCGATCTGGAGGGCGTGGGTGAGCGCGAGGTCGTCGTCGGCCAGCAGGTCGACGGCGGCCTCACCGTCGGCGAGGTGCCAGCCACCGAGATCGTGCGCGTCCAGACGGCCCAGGTAGTTGAAGGCGATCTGGGGCGCTCGCAGTCCGGTGAGCCGGTCGCGCAGCAGGTCGTGGCCGCGACCGCCGTGCGGGACGGCGCGCAGCTCCTCCTTGGTGCGCTTGATGAGGCGGGCTCCGGTCTCGGTGCCGGCGCCCAGGCGCACCGGGTGGATACGGGTGAACCAGCCGACGGTGGTGGACAGGTCCGTCCCGGGCGGGAGGTGATCGCGGCCGTGGCCCTCCAGGTCGACCAGGACCTGCCCTTCGCCCCGCCGGCGTTGTACGGCGGCCGAGAGCGCGGCGAGCAGGATGTCGTCCGGGGTGGCCCGGTAGGCGGCGGGCAGGGTGGCCAGCAGGGTCCGGGTGAGGTCGGCCGGGACGGTGACGGTGACCGAGCGGGCGGTGCCGTGGACGTCCCGGGCGGGGTCGAGGGGGCGGGCGCCGAGCACGGGTTCCGGGGTGGACAGCAGGTCGGTCCAGAGCGGGAGTTCGTCGAGGGGGGCCCGGAGGAGTCCGGCCCAGCGGCGCAACGAGGTTCCGGGCGGGGAGAGTTCGGCGCCCTTGAGTGCCTCGGCGAGGTCGGTCAGCAGGATGCGCCAGGACACGCCGTCGACGACCAGGTGGTGCAGGACGAGCAGCAGCCGGCCGGGGTGCGCGGGTCCGTGGTCGAACCACACCGCCCGGACCATCACGCCGTCGTCGGGTGACAGCGCGCGACGCGCGGCCTCCTTGTGTTGGGCCACCTCCGCGTCGCGGGCGGCCACGTCCTCGCCCGGTCCGGCCTCATCCTGCCCGCCCGCGTCCTCGCACCGGGCGTGGGTGAGGCAGTCCTCGGCCCGTACGGCACCCACCGGCCGGATGTACCGGCCGCGCATACGCAGGGCGTCGTGGCGGTCGAGGACCTGCTGGAGGGCGGCGGCCAGCCGGTCGTACGACAGTCCGGGCCCGGTGGCCAGCAGCAGGGACTGGGCGAAGCCGGCCGTGGAGCCGGCCCGTTCGGCGAGGCGCCGGGCCATCGGGGTCTCGGGGAGTTCGCCGACCGGGTCGTCCTCGACGGGCGGGGCCGCCGGTGCCGTCGTGGTGACGGCGGCGAGCCGGGTGACGGTCGGGTGGTCGAAGACGTCCTGGGGTGTGAGGTGGAGGCCCTGTCGGCGGGCGCGGCTCACGAGCTGGATGGCGTGGATGCTGTCCGCGCCGAGGGCGAACAGGTCGTCGTCGACGCCCAGTTCGGGGCGGCCGAGCAGGGCGGCGGCGAGGGTGTGCAGGGTCCGCTCGGTGTCGGTGGAGGGGGCGCGTCCGCCGACCTGGCGGGCCGGGGCGGGCAGCGCGCGACGGTCGATCTTGCCGTTGGGGGTCACCGGGATCGACGGCAGGACGAACACGGTCACCGGCACCATGGGGGCGGGCAGCCGCCGCGCGAGATACGCGCGGGGGTCGCTCTCGGGGGTGCCGGTGGCGTAGCCGACCAGTTGGCGGGCGCCCGTGGCGGAGTCGTGGACGAGGACCACGGCCTGTTCGACGCCGGGTACGGTCGCGAGGACGGCCTCGACCTCGGCGGGTTCGACGCGCTGTCCGTTGATCTTGATCTGGTCGTCGGCGCGTCCGACGAAGTCCAGGCCCCCGTCGGCGCGGCGGCGCACCAGGTCGCCGGTGCGGTACATCCGGGTGCCGGCCGGGCCGTGGGGGTCGGCGACGAACCGTTCGGCGGTGGCGCCGGGCCGGTCGAGGTAGCCGCGCGCGAGCTGGACGCCCGCGAGGTACAGCTCACCGGTGACCCCGTCCGGCACCGGTCGCAGGGCCGGATCGAGGACGTAGGCGCGGGAGTTGTGGGTGGGCGTGCCGATGGTGACCGTCTCGCCGGGCACGCAGGCGTGGGAGGTGGCGGTGACCGAGAACTCGGTGGGGCCGTAGGAGTTGTGCAGCCGGGCCCCGCACACGCGGTGGAAGCGGTCGGCGAGTCCGGCGGACAGCGCCTCGCCGCCGCAGCTGACCATGCGCAGCGTGGCGCTCGGCGCGTCCTCGTACTCGTACTCGTCGAGGAAGGGGCCGAGCATGGCCGGGACGAAGTGGATGACGGTGATCTGCTCGTCGTGGACCAGCCGGGCCAGATAGGCCGGGTCCCGGTGGCCGTCGGGGCGGGCCACGACGAGGGTGGCGCCCCGGGTGAGGGTCCAGAACACCTCCCACACCGACACGTCGAATCCGACGGGTGTCTTGTGCACGACCCGGTCCGCACGGGTGAGCCGGTACTCGTCCTGCATCCAGGCCAGCATGTTGCCGATGCCGGCGTGGGTGACGACGGTGCCCTTGGGTCGGCCGGTGGTACCCGAGGTGTGGATGACGTACGCGGCGTGGTCCCCCCGCAGGACGACGCCGGGGTTGGTGTCGGGCTGCCCCTGACCGAGGGCGCGTACGTTGTCCTCGTCGAGGACGAGGGTCGCGCGGGAGTCGGCGACGAGGTACGCGATCCGGTCGGCCGGATAGCCGGTGTCGACGGGCACGTACGCGGCGCCGCTCTTCAGCACCGCCCACAGCGCGACGATCAGGTCGACCGAGCGCGGCAGCTTCACCGCGACCCGCGACTCCGGGCCCACGCCCCGCCCGCGCAGGGCGTGCGCGAGACGGTTCACGCGGGCGTTGAGTTCGCCGTACGTCAGCCGCTCGCCCTCGAAGGCGACGGCCTCGGCGGCCGGGTCCTGGGCCTCGAAGAGGTCCACCAGGGAGCGCGGGTCGATGGCGTGGCCGGTGTCGTTGTGGGCGTGGAAGCGCTCCCGCTCCGCGTCGTCGAGCAGGTCGAGGGCGCCGATGGGCCGGTCGGGGTGCTCGGTGGCGGCGGTGAGGAGGCGGGTGTAGCGGTCGCGGTGGGCGGCTGCCGTCCCGGGGGTGAAGCGGCCGGGGTGGGCGTTGACGGTGAGCTGGATGCCGTCGCCCGCCTCGGGGTCGCCGAACGCGTGCAGGGCGAGGTCGCGCACCGGGCCGGAGGCCAGCTGGTGCGCGTCCGCCTGAGTGGGGCCGAAGGGCAGGCGGGCGGCGGCGAAGGAGAGGACGTTCACGGACGGGCCGCTGAGAGTGCCCGGGTGGGCGGCGGCTGCGAGGTCGCGGCGGAGTTCGTCGTGCGGGTAGCGCTGGTGGCGGGACGCCTCGGCGAGCCGGGCGGCGACGCGGTCCAGCAGCTCGGTGAAGGTGGTGGAACCGTCGACACGGATGCGCAGCGGGACGTCGTTGACGAGCATGGCGGGCGTGGCCAGGGCCCGTGGGCTGAGCCGGGCGGCCATGAACACCCGGACGACCACGTCGTGGGCGCCGGTGACCCGGTGGGTGTGCGCGGCCATGGCGGCGATCACGGGAAGCGCCCAGCGGGACCCGGCGAGTCCGCGGACGCGCCGGGCGGTGGGCTCGGTCAGACGGCCGGTGGCGCTGGGGAGGCTGGGGGCGAGACCGGTGGTGTGGGAGGAGGGGGCCGAGGGGGCGGCGGTGCCGTCGGCGGGGGAACCGAGGATCGTGGCGCCGAGTTCGGTGGACTCGGGCAGGTCTGCGAACTCGCCGCGCCAGTAGGTGCCGTCTCGCTCGCGGCGGGGGGACTCCAGATAGGTCCGCTCCTCGGCAAGGACCTCGGACAGGGTGCCGAAGCCGCTCGCCGGCGGCTGCTCGCCCGCCGCCAGGGCCGTGTAGACCTCCAGCAGACGGCGGCAGTGCAGCACCTGTCCGTAGCCGTCGAGGAGGATGTGGTGGTACCGGAAGTGGAACCAGTGCCGGTCGGGGCCGAGCCGCAGCAGGGTGTGCCGGAACAGCCGGTCGCCGGTGACCGGCACCGGCCGGGCCAGATCGGCGTCGATCCAGGCACGGGCGGCACCGGCCGGATCGGCCTCGCCGCTCAGGTCGAGATACTCCAACTCCCCCTGGACGGACGGGTCCACGCTCTGGCGGACTGTCTCGCCGTCGTCCTCGAAGCGGACCCGCAGCGCCTCGGTCTCGGTCACGGCCCGCTCCACGGCACGGGCCAGCAGGGCGCGGTCCACGGGCCCGGGAACGTCGTAGTGGATGCCGCACGTGTAGAGCGGGCTGTCGGGGGTGAGGCGCTGGGCGACCCACACTCCGTGCTGGGCCGCCGTCAGCGGCAGGCCCTGATGCGTCGGGGCAGCACTCCGCATGGTCAGACCTGCTTCCCGCTCGTCCGAGCCGCCTCGGACTCTCGGCCGACCAGCTCGGACAGCGCCGCGCTCAGCGCGTCGACCGTGGGGTGGTCCCAGGTCAGCGCGTCGTCGACGGTCACCTCGAACTCGTCCTCGATGTCGGCGGTGATGGCCAGCGCCGTCAGCGAGTCCAGGCCGTAGGCGACCAGCGGAACGGACGTGTCGATGTCCTGCGGCGCACGGCGCAGGTAGGTCGCCACCCGCGCGGTCAGCCAGGTGTGCACGTCTGGGTTGCCAGCGGTCATGAGGGGATCTCTTTCTTGAGCGGAGGGGCGGTCGGAAGCCGCGGCGCACGACGGCGCGGCGCGCGCCCGTGCGGGCGGACGGTGGAGGCCGTACGGCTGTGACGGTGGCGGTTGTCAGACCGCGAGGTGTCTTCCGGTGAGGCCGAAGGAGCGGCCGGTGGCCCGGCGGTCGAGGAGTTCGGCGAACAGCGCGTCCTCGGCCGGTGCGGGCAGCGGGCCGGTGGCATTCGGGCCCGGCGCCGATCGGTGCAGGGCCGCGCGCAGCCACGCGGGGTCGGCGAGGAAGTCGCCCGGGCGGGCGTGCCGCCAGACCTGCACGTAGACGGTCCGGGAGAGGAGCCGTACGTACCGGGTGACGAGGTCGTAGTGCTCGGGCCGGGCCTCGACGCCGAGGTCCACCGGCGACAACGTGCCGCACTCGGCAGCCAGTTCGGCCAGTTCGCTGCGGTCGCCGCGGACCGCCGTACGCAGTTCGGCGTGGCCGGCTGCCCAGGACGCGTCGGCCAGGGCGTGCAGGGATCCGGCGACGGGGTCGCGGCCGGCGGCGTGCAGGGCCAGCCGGTCGTACCGCAGGGGCGGCAGCGGCTCGGCGAGCGCGAACAGGTCGCCGGGCGGCTCGGTGCCGGGGCGGGCCCAGGTGCGGCGGGCCAGCAGCGGGAGCTGGGGCAGCAGGCTCATCTGGCAGGCGGCGCGCGCGATGTGTCCGAAGCCGACGGGCGCGAGGTCGCGCAGCAGCTTCTGGAAGAGGGCGGTGGGCCCTTCGCGGAGGTAGAAGTGGGCGCCCAGGAGTTCCGCGAGCCGGTCCATGGCGTCGAGGAGCAGCCGGGACACCTCGAACTTGACCGCCGAGGCGTAGACGCTCGCCGCGCCGGGGGCCAGGTGCAGCGCGCGGGCGCCGACCGCGCCGAGGGTTTCGGCGCGCAGCAGGTCGGCGAAGACACCGGCCAGCACCGAGCGGACGTGGGGGAGGTCGGTCGCGCTCCCGCCGTACAGTCGGCGCGTCGTCAGATGGTCCAGGGCGATGCGCAGTCCGGTGTCCAGGATGCCGCTGGCCATCGCGGGCAGGACCGTGCGGGTGATCTGGAGGGCCTTCAGGGCGGTCTCCAGGCCGGAGCCGACCGGGCCGAGAATTGCGGAGGCGGGAACCGGGAGTCCGTCGAAGGTCAGGCCGCCGAGCTGGACTCCCCGCATCCCCACGGTCTCGAAGCGCGGCAGGTCGGTCAGGCGTGCGGGGTCGGCGCTCGCCCGGTCGACGAGGATCAGGGAGTGGCTGCGCGGACCGGGCCGGGGGTCGGTGCGGGCGAGCACGACCATGGCGTCGGCGCGTCGGATGTTGGTGACGACCTCCTTGCGTCCGCTCAGCCGCAGTGAGCCGTCGTCCGCCGCCGTGGCGGTGAACTCCGTTCCCGCCATGTCGTTGCCGTGCGCCAGTTCGTGGAAGGCGATGGCGATGCGCCGGCCGTCCAGGAGGAGGTGGGCGGCCTGTTCGGTCTGCCGTGCGTCGCCTGCGGTCCACAGGGTGACTCCGGCGATGAGCGAGCTGGCGCCGTAGCCGAGGCCGAGCGCGGGGTCGCGGCGGTACAGGGCGCGCATCACCTCCGCGAGGTGGTCGGCGCGCTCCAGTCGGCCGCCCAGCTCGGGGGGCACGAACTCGGCGTTCAGTCCGTAGGAGTGCAGCAGCGACTCCCCCGCGGTGAGCGGCTCCGCCCGCTCGTCGGCGGCGAGGATCGCGGGCGCGCCGGTGGGGTTCGCGGGATCGGAGAGGCTTCCGAGCAGGTGCTCCAGTTCGTCGGCGCGCTTGGGGGCGAGGCCGGTGGTGGGGGTCATGCGGCACCTCCCAGCAGGGTGAACTCCGGTGCGGGTGTGCGGAGTACGGCTTCGGCCAGGGTGTCGAGGACCTTGCTGTCGTCGACGCCCAGCAGGACGGTCAGACAGGCCCGCAGCCACAGGGCGTTCCCGCCGAGCCCTCCTGCGCGCAGGTGCGGGTTCTCCAGCCACAGCAGCAGACAGGAGGCCGAGGCGTAGGCGCGTTCGTATGCTTCGGCGAGGCGGAACGCCGTGCTGGGCAGGCCGCCCGCCACGGGGACGAAGTCAGCCGACTCCTCTTCCAGGCGGGCCAGTTCGGCGAGCAGGAGGTCGAGCAGCGGGCCCGCCTCCGGGGGCCCCTGCCGCCGTAGCCGTGCGGCCAGGTCGGGCAGGGCCTGCACGGCGCTGCAGCCCGTCACGGACAACAGCGTCAGCCGGTCGGGGGCGAACGGGGGCAGCGGGGCGGTGAGGTCGGCGGCGGCGCGCAGGCCCTCGCCGTCGGTGCGGCGGCGGCTCAACTGGCGTGCCAGGCGCGGCATCTGGTTGAGGAGGGCCGCGCGGTTGACGGCCGTGCTGCCGTCGAAGATCGCGCAGATCCGGTGGTCGCGCTCCAGTTTGGCGAAGCCGCCGCCGGGCGGTGAGGTGAGGAAGCCGCGGACGCCCAGCAGTTCGCCGAGCGCGCCCAGGGTCTCCTGGGTGAGCGTCGGAACGTATGCCTTGGTGATCGCGGAGACGGCGCTCAGTTCGCCGGGCAGGGTGTGCACCGAGCGGGCGGAGAGCACGCTCACCGCCTCCGCCGTCAGTGCGGCGGCGGCTGCCCGGCCGAGGATGCGGCGTACGTGCGGGACGTCGGCGAGGCGGCGGCCGTACAGTTCGCGTCCGATCACGAAGTCCCGGGCCAGGCGCAGGGCGTGGTCGGCGGCGCCGAGGGAGAGCGCGGCGCAGGTGACGCGGGTGAGCTGGAGGGTCTTGAGGACCACGGGGATGCCGTCGCCCTCCTGCCCGATCAACGCGTCGGCGGGGACGGGTGCGCCGTCGAGGACGAAGCCGCTGATGTCGGCGCCCCGGATGCCGTGGGTCCGGACCTTCGGCAGGTTCCGCCAGGCTCCTTCGGGCAGGCGGCTCTTGTCCACGAGGAAGAGGCTGAAGCCGCGTGCGCCGCCCGCCGGGTCGGTGCGGGCGAGGACGCAGGCGAGGGTGGAGCGGGTGGCGTTGTTGATGAGCCACTTCTCGCCGGTGAGCCGCCAGCCGGCTCCGTCGCCGTCGGCGCCCGTGTCGGTGTCGGCCGCCGCCGCGAACTCGCCCGCCAGCAGGTCGGCACCGTGGTGGCGTTCGGTCAGTCCCCAGCAGACCGGTTCGCCGGCGCGTACACGTGCGGCGAGCCGGGCCGCCTGGTCCCGTGTGCCGGCCACCCAGACCGGTGCCGCCCCGAGGAACGTCTTGCCGTGGGCGATGGCCACGGTCAGATCGCGGCGGGCGACCGTGCGCAGCAGCGCCACCGTCTCGCCGAGGTCGCCGTCCGTGGGCAGCACGTAGTGGGCGGGCAGCCCGGCGTCGTCGAGCAGGTGGACGGCGCCGGCGGGGAACTCCTCCCGATGGTCGAGGGCGGCGAGCGCGTCCGGTGCGAAGGCGTCGTTCTCGTGGGCGGCGAGCAGGGTCTCCAGGTCGGCCGTGGTGGTCATCGTGCGGTCACCCGCCGGTGCCGGGCCAGGGCAGCGGTGAGCAGCGGGTCCTCGCCGAGGTGGAGGGTGTCCAGTTCTCCGGTGAGGTAGAGGGCGCGCATGGCCGCGCGCTGCACCTTGCCGCTGGTGGTGCGCCGGACACCGCCGGGGCGGACCAGGGCGACCGAGGCGACGGGGACGCCGAACTCGCGGGCCATGGTCTGTTTCATGTCGACGGCGATCTGCCCGAGGCGCTCCGCACCCCAGTGGGCCCGGATCTCGTGGACGGCGACGACCGACGGGGCGACGGCCGTCCCGTCGTCGTCGCCGACCAGGAAGACGGCGCCGTGCAGACCTTCCAACTCCTCATGCTGGGAGCGCAGTTCGTACTCGATGTCGGAGGGGTGGAGGTTGCGTCCGTGCAGGACCAGGACGTCCTTGCTGCGGCCGGTGATGTAGAGGTCCCCGTCGAGCAGGGCTCCGAGGTCGCCGGTGCGCAGGTACGGTCCGCGTCCGTCGCCGGTGCGAGCCCGGAAGGTCGCGGCGGTGATGTGCTCGTTCTCCCAGTAGCCCGCGGTGACACAGGGGCCGTCGAGCCAGATCTCGCCGATACGGCCCTCGGGCAGGGCCTCGCCGCTGCCGGGATCGACGATCAGTACGTCCGACCCGGTCGGCGCCCCGCAGGCGACGAGTACGCGGGAGGGGTGCGTGGGGCCGGCCGGCCGCAGGAGCCGGTTCTCCAGTGCCGTGGCGTCGACGGCGGTCCTGAGCGGTGGCCGTCCGGTGGTGCCCGACGCCATCAGGGTCGCCTCGGCGAGGCCGTACACCGGGATGAGCGCGTCGGACCGCAGTCCCGCGGTGGCGAACCGTTCGGTGAAGGCGGTGACGACGTCGGCACGGACCGGTTCGGAGCCGTCGGCGAACTTGACCCGGGACAGGTCGAGCGCGGCGAGCTGCTCGTCGGTGACGCGGCGGACGCATATCTCGTAGCCGAAGTCGGGCGCGGCGGTGAATCCGACGCCGTGGGCGTCCAGCATGCGCAGCCAGTGGTAGGGGCGGCGCAGGAAGGACATGGGGTCCATCTGCACATAGCCGTCGCCGGAGAGGAGGCCGGGCAGCATCAGGCCGATCAGGCCCATGTCGTGGTAGAGGGGGATCCAGCCGCCGTACCTGGTGTCGGCGTCGTTGCGGAAGGTGTCCACCATCCGTTCGACGTTGGCGGCGAGGTTGCCGTGGGTGACCATGACGCCCTTGGGGTCTCCGGTCGATCCGGAGGTGTACTGGAGCAGCGCCAGGGTGTCGGGCGACACCGCCGGGGCGGTCCAGGCGTCCGGGTCGCCCTCGCCGGTGTCGGTGGTGTGGCAGACCGCGCCGACGATGCCCTCCTCGGCGACCCACTTCTCGACGTCCGGCAGATCGCCGCTCTGTGTCAGGACGACACGCACACCGGCGTCCCTGGCGATGGCGGCGAGGCGGCGGCGTTCATGCCGGTAGCGGCCCGGCAGCGGGGCCGGCACCGCGATGACCCCGGCGTACACGCAGGCGGAGAACGCGGTGGTGAATTCGATGCCTGGGGAATAGAGGAGAAGCGCCCGGTCTCCTGGGGAGAACCTTTCCTGGAGCCAGGAAGCGATACGCCTGGAATGCAGATCGAGTTCTGCTCGATTGCGCACCTTGCCGCTGATCTCGCTGAATTCGGAAACGTAGGTCACTGCGGGCCGCCGCGGATTACGCGCTGCTCGCTCCGTCAGCTCCGTGAGTAATTCTCGCACGACAGGAACGGTACGTGATCTTGTTTCCCGAACTTGTACCGAAAGCTTCAAGCACGCCCAAAGCAAGACCATCGAACGGGCAAGAAAACTTGACACTTCCATGATCGACTTGACGCGGCGTCAGGCGTAGAAACGTTCCGTGCATGCGTCTAGCGGGTCAACGGTCGTCGTCGACGATCTCCACAAGCAATATCGGGCGAACCATGCGTTACGCGGAGTCGAACTGGAGGTGAGAACCGGTGAGGTCATGGGCCTGCTGGGTCCCAACGGAGCCGGTAAAACCACTCTGGTAAAGATCCTGACGACACTTCTCAGGCCGGACCACGGGCACGCTTTCGTGAACGGATGGAATGTGGCGGCGGAACCGGAGAAGGTCCGTTCGACCATCGGCATGGCCGGCCAGTACTCGACGGTCGACGGACTGTTGACCGGATTCGAGAATCTGTATCTCCTCGCGAAGCTGCGTGGCGCGGGCCGCCGTACGGCCCGCCGGGTCGCCGACGATCTGCTGTCCCGGTTCCGGCTCACCGACGTGGCGGGACGCCCGGCCGGCGGCTACTCCGGCGGGATGCGCCGACGGCTCGATCTGGCCGCCGCCCTGGTCGGCTCCCCACCCCTGGTCGTCCTGGACGAACCCACCACCGGACTCGACCCCGAGAGCAGGCTGGACACCTGGGAGGCGGTCACCGAACTCGTCGCCGGCGGCACCACGATCCTGCTGACGACCCAGTACCTGGAGGAGGCGGACCGCCTCGCCGACCGGATCACCGTCATCGACCGGGGCCAGGTGGTGGCCGAGGGCACCAGCGACGACCTCAAGGCCGCCGCCGGCAACCGGCTCGTGGTCTGCGTCGCCGCGGACGCTCAGCTCGACGCAGCCGCCCGCGCCGCCGCGCGGGCCACCGGCGCGGTCCCCACGGTGGACCGCCGCGCCCGGCGGGTGGAGGCGGCGGCGGGCGACGGCCGGGCCGCGCTCGCCCGCGCCCTCGCCGCGCTGGAGAGCGAGGACGTCGACGTACTGGAGATCGGCCTCAGCCGTTGCACCCTCGACGACGTGTTCCTCGGCCTGACCGGCCACGCCCACCGCGCGGACCACGTCGACAGCGCGGGCCGCGGCAACCGCGCGGATCAGGCGGACCACGCCGATCGGGAGATCACCCGATGAACGCTCCCGGTCGCGCCCCGGTCGCCGCCGCACCCCCCTGCGACCAGGTCGGCCACCGCCCGCGGCCGAACGCCACCGGCCTCGCACTCCACCCGACCGCAGCCCGCCGGAACCCGGTGATCCGGGTGGTCGCGGAGAGCGCGGACCTCGCCCTGCGCAATCTGCTGCATCTGCGGCGCACCCCGGGCCTGCTCATCACGTGCCTCGTCGAACCGGTCGTGTACGCCCTGCTCATCGGATACGTCTTCGGCAACAGCCTGGGCGGCCACGCCTACCGGTCGTACATGATGGGCGGTCTGATCGCCCAGACGGTGGCGTTCACCGCCACATTCACCACGGTCGGGCTCTCCAGGGACCTGGAGCAGGGGATGGTGGACCGCTTCCGCACCCTGCCGATCTCCCGGGTGGCCCTGCTGCTGGGCCGTACCACCTCCGATCTCACCACCTGTCTGGCGAGCGTCGCCGTCACCACCTCCTGCGGACTGCTGATGGGCTGGCGGGCGCACACCGGGCCAATCGAGATCGGGGCCGGACTCCTGCTGGTGCTGCTGTTCTCCTTCGCGATGTCGTGGATCGGCGTGTTCGTCGCCCTCATCGCGCCGAACGTCCAGGTGGCGGGCAGTCTCGGGCTGATCTGGCTGTTCCCGGCGACGTTCATCTCCTCCGGGTTCGTCTCCGGCTCGACGCTGCCGGGCCCGCTGCCCACCGTGGCCGCCTGGAACCCGATCACCTCGCTCGCCGACGCCCTGCGCCGGCTCTTCGGCAACACTCCCCCGCCGGGCTTCCACGTCCAGCACGACTGGCCCGCCCAGCATCCCGTGCTCTACACCGCCAGCTGTTCGGTCCTACTCATCGCCGTCTTCGTCACCCTGTCGACCTGGCGCTACCGCACCCGCACGAGCCGCTGACCGCACCCCCGCGACCGCCGCCGAGACCGCCGCGTCCCTGGCCGGCGGCCGCCCACCGCGAACACGCGGACCGTACGCCCCCACAGGAGCCCCCATGCCCGTCCCCACCCTGCGTCTCGGCCTCAATCTCGGCTACTGGGTCGGCGGCAACGACGCGTCCAACCTCCCGCTCGCCTCCCTCGCCGAGGAACTCGGCTACTCGGCGGTGTGGGTCTCGGAGGCCTACGGGTCCGACGCCGTCACCCTCATGTCCTGGATCGCCGCCCGCACCTCCCGGATCGACGTCGGCAGCGCGGTGCTGCAGATCCCCGCCCGCTCGCCCGCCATGACGGCGATGACCGCGGCCACCCTCGACACCCTCTCCGGCGGACGCCTCAGGCTCGGGCTCGGCGTGTCCGGGCCCCAGGTCTCGGAGGGCTGGCACGGCGTCAGGTTCGCCTCACCGCTGGGCCGCACCCGCGAATACGTCGACCTGGTGCGCCGCGCGCTGTGCCGGGAGCCGCTGGCCTACCAGGGCCGCCACTTCACGCTCCCCCTCCCGGACGGCCCCGGCAAGGCGCTCGCCCTGACGATCAGACCCCCGCGCGAGCGGATACCGGTCTACCTGGCCGCCCTGGGCCCGAAGAACCTGGAGCTGACCGGGGAGATCGCCGACGGCTGGCTCCCGGTGTTCTTCTCCCCCGACCACGCCGCCCAGCAGCTGCGCCCCCTCAGGGCCGGCCTCGCGAAGTCGGGGCGCACCCTCGCCGGCTTCGACATCGCCCCCGGGGTCCCCCTGGTCACCGGCCCCGACTGGCGGACGTGCGCCCGACGGGTACGCGGGTACGCCGCGCTCTACCTCGGCGGTATGGGCGGCAGGGAGGACAACCACTACACCCGGCTCGCCGAGCGCATGGGCTTCGGCGCCGAGGCCCGTGCCGTCCAGGAGCGGTTCCTCGCCGGCGACTACCCGGGCGCCATGGCCGCCGTACCGCTCGCGTTCCTCGACGCCACCTCGCTGCTCGGGCCCCGGGAGCGGATCGCCGAACGGATGACGGCGTTCGCCGAAGCCGGCGCCACCACGCTCAACCTGATGCCGGTGGGTCCCGGACTGCCCGGCCCGGACCGCGCCTCCGACGCGCTGCGCGTCGCCGTGGAGGCGGCGGAACTCGCCGGGGTCCTCGCACCCGGCACCACCTGCGACGCCGCCCGCCCACCAGGCACACGACAAGCACATGCCTGAGCACCCGCCTCACCGGCACCCCATCCCACAAGGAGACACCCGCACCCATGACCACGCGTGACACGACCCAGCTGATCTGCCTCCCGTACGCCGGGGCGGGCGCCTCGTTCTACCGGCCCTGGACCGCCCTCGCCGGGGACTCGCTGGAGATCGTCGCCCTGCAACTGCCGGGCCGCGAGCGGCTGATCGACGAGGAGCCGTACCGGAACGCACACCAGGCCGTCGACGGGCTCGTGACCCAGCTCCGGGAACGGCTCGGCGACGGTGGCGGCCACCGGGTCGCGATCTTCGGGCACAGCCTCGGGGCCGTGCTCGCCTACGAACTCGCCCACCGGCTGGTCGACGGCCCGGACTCCGTACCGGGCGTCGAGCTGGTCCATGTCTTCGTCAGCGGATCGCCGGAACCGGCCCGAGGGCGCGAGCAGCGCGCGTCGGGCCTGTCCGACGAGGACTTCCTCAAACGCGTCGGCGAGTTCGCCGGGTACCACCATCCCGCGCTGGACGACCCGGAGATGCGCGAGATGATCCTGCCCGCGCTCCGCGCGGACGTGGAGATGCACGAGGGCTACGAGCCCTCCACCACCCTCCCGCTCAACGCGCCCCTCACGGTCGTCCGGGGCGAGGAGGACGACCTGGTCGGCTACGACGACGCCGAGTCCTGGAGCAAGGTCGCCGGGCGCGACTTCGAGCATGTGGAGATCCCCGGGGGCCACATGTATCTCACCGACGCCGCGCCCGCGCTGGTCCGGCTGATCGTGTCGACGGTGCTGTGACTCCGCCCGTCCGGTCCCGCCGACAAGCCCGCTTCTCCGAGGAGTTCCCGATGCGTCTGCACGGCAAGTCCGTTCTCGTCACCGGCGCCGCCCGCGGACTCGGCAGGGCCACCGCGCTCGCCTGTGCCGCCGAGGGTGCCGACCTCACCCTGCTCGACCTCTGCGCCGACCTTCCGGGGGTGCCCTACCCGTTGGGCACACCGGGGCAGCTGGAGCACACCGCCGCGCTGTGCCGGGAGGCGGGCGCGGCCGTCCTCACCACCGTGGCCGACATCCGTGACCTGCGTGCCGTACGGGAGTCGGTGAACCGGGCCGAGGACCGGTTCGGCCGGATCGACGTCGCCGTCAACAACGCGGGCATCGCGGCGCCCTCGGGCAAACCGGTGCACGAGATCGACGAGGAGGAGTGGTCCCTGATGCTCGACGTGGACCTCTCCGGAGCCTGGCGGGTGATCCGCGAGGTCGGCAAGGCGATGAGCGCCCGGCGGGCCGGCAGCATCGTCAACGTCGCCTCCACCGCCGGACTCGTCGGCTACCGCCACTTCGCCGGGTACGTCGCCGCCAAGCACGCCGTCGTCGGCCTCACCAAGGCCGCCGCCCTCGACTACGCGCCGACGAAGGTGCGGGTGAACGCGGTCTGCCCCGGCTCGGTACGCGACGACGCGCGGGCCGAGGGCCGGATGCTCACCGAGATCGCCAGGGCGCTCGACGTACCGGTGGACGAGCACGAGAAGACCTTCGTCGAGGCGCAGCCGATGAACGCGCTGATCGAACCCGAGGACGTCGCGTCCGCGGTGGTCTTCCTCGCCTCGGACGAGTCCCGGCAGATCACCGGCTCGGTCCTGACCGTGGACGGCGGATTCAGCGCCCGCTGAGCACGCCTACGCCGTCCGCACCCCCAGAACGACAAGGAGTACCCCCGTGTCAGGCTCCCTCCACCTCGCCGCCGCCCGTTGCCACGCGGTGCGCGTCCGCTCGGACCGCTCCCCGGGCCCCGCGGAACCTCCGGGACTGTGGACCGAGGACGTGCCCGTGCCGGCCGCCCACCCGCTCGCGGAGCGCCGCCGTCACGCCGAACTCGCCCGCCCGGCCGAAGCACCGCGCAAGGTCCTGCTGCGCTATGCCGACGGGCCCTGCGACCTGATCGTCGTGGCCCCGCGCGACCGGTGGAACCGTACGGCCCTGGGACTGCTGGCGGCCGGTGAGGCCGTCGTACCCGGAACCGCCGAGGCGCCCTCCGGCGCGCCCACGGTCGCGCCCCCGCCCGCGTGGGGCCTGGGGGACGACGGCCCCACCGTGCCCCACCTCTTCTCCCTCACCGACGGGGGCGACGAGGCGACCTGGCTCGCCGCCCTCGCCGTCACCCTGCGCCGCTACGACCCCGAGAGCACCCCCGTCATCGGCACGGACCACGGTTCCTTCACCGTCGAGCAGGCGCCCACCCTCGGTGAGCTGAAGCCCTCCCCCGCGGACCGTCCCGCCTTCGCCGGCCTGCTCTTCGACGAGGCGGAGGTGCCCGGCGCGTATGTGCCCTGCCTGGCACCCCCGTTCCCGCTCACCCTGTCGGTCTTCAGGGACGCCGACGGCTGGCGGCTGCGCTGCGACCACGTCGGCGCGTATGTCTCCACCGAGATGGCCGTGCAGTTCACCCGGCACCTCGTACGCGCGCACCAGCACATCCTGAGCGCGCCCCGGACGGCGGTCGACGACGTCGATCCGCTGGACGAGGCGGAACGCGAGCGGGTCGCCGCCCTCGGCCGGCCGGCCCACCCCCTGGTCAGCACCCCGACCGGCGTATCCGAGGCGTTCGCACGGATCGCGGACGCGACGCCGAACCGTATCGCCGTGACCGACGGCGCCGCCGACCTGACCTATCGCGAGCTGGACGACCGGGCCGCCCTCCTGGCCCAGGGCCTGCGCGCGCACGGCGTCGGCCCCGGGGACCGGGTGGGTGTCTGCCTGGAACGCACGGCCGAACTCGTCATCGCCCTGCTCGCCGTGCTGAAGGCGGGCGCGGCCTACGTGCCCGTCGACCCGGCCTACCCGGCGGACCGTGTCGCCCACACCGCACGGGACGCGGGCACAGGCGTGGTGATCACGCGTCTGCCCGACTTCCCGGACGTACCGGGCTGCGCGCCCCTCACACCGGACGATCTCCTCGACGCGGCAGCGGCAGCGGCAGCGGCAGCGGCAGCCGGGGCGGGGGCGGCAGGAGCAACCGGTTCCGGGGACGCGGCCCCACTCCCCCGCGTCGCCCCGGACGCCGCCGCCTACGTCATCTACACCTCCGGCTCCACCGGCCGTCCCAAGGGCGTCGAGGTGCCGCACCGCAGTGTCATCGCCCTGATCGACGCGACCCGCGACGAGTACGGGTTCGGGGCCGAGGACGTGTGGACCTGGTTCCACTCCAGCGCCTTCGACTTCTCCGTCTGGGAGATCTGGGGCTGCCTGCTGACCGGCGGGCGCCTGGTCGTCGTCCCGTACTTCCTCTCCCGCGAGCCCGACGGCTTCCGCGATCTGCTGGTGTCGGAGAAGGTCACCGTGCTGAGCCAGACCCCGTCGGCGTTCGCGCAGCTGCTGGACGTGGACCACTCCCAAGTCGGCGTACGGCTGGTCGTGTTCGGCGGCGAGCCGCTCGACGCGCGCATGCTGCTGCCCTGGTTCGACCGGCATCCCGAATCGGCCTGCCGGCTGGTGAACATGTTCGGCATCACCGAGACGACCGTCCATGTCACCCACCAGACCCTCACCCGGCACCTGGCCCTCACCGCCACCCGCTCCGTCGGACCCGCGCTGCCCGGCTGGCACCTGTACGTGACCGACGAGGCGGGACGGCTGCTGCCGCCCGGCGTGGCCGGTGAGATCTGCGTCGGCGGCGCCGGGGTCGCCCTCGGCTACCTCGGCCAGGAGGAACTGACGGCCCGGCGCTTCGTGGCGGACCCGTTCACCGGCGGGACGATGTACCGCAGCGGCGACCTCGGACGACTGCGCCCCGACGGACGCCTCGAACACCTCGGGCGAATCGACAGCCAGGTCAAGATCCGCGGCTTCCGGATCGAACTGGACGAGATCCGCGCGGTCCTGCTGGAGGACCCCGACGTACGGTCGGCGGCCGTCGTGGTCCACCGCGACGACCCGGCCGACGCGGCCACCGCCAGGATCGACGCGTACGTGGTCCTCACGGGCGGCACCCCGGCCACGGTCCGCAACCGGGCCGCGGGCCTGCTGCCCGACTACATGCTCCCCACCACGGTCACTCCCCTGGAGTCGCTCCCTCTCACGGCCAACGGAAAGCTCGACACCACCCGACTCCCGGCGCCGACGTCAACGCCTCCGGAGGTCCCGGCACCGGGCACCGAACCCGCCACGTCCTCCACCGACGACGACCTCACCGGTCACCTCCGGGAGATCTGGAGCGACGTACTGGGCAGGCCCGTCGGCCTGGACGACGACTTCTTCGAACTCGGCGGCAACTCCCTGTTCGCCGTCCGCATCGGCGCCGCCCTGCGCGCCCGCGGTCTGCCGTCCCTCCGCCTGCGGGAGCTGTACCGCCACCCGACCATCCGGGAGACCGCCGAAGGCCTCGCCTCCTCATCCGGCTGAGCGCGGCGAGGCGGGTCGGGACCTTGCCCTGTCCCGACCCGCCAGCCACTGCCGCAGGCTCCCAAGCCCAGGAAATGGGCGCCAGTCGCCGTAATCTTAAGAAAGAGCGATTGAAGCCGACACATGCAATCGCCAATGGCTATGGTCGACGTCATGACCGACGTGGAGCTGCGCCACCTGAGGACCATGGCCGCCATCGCTGAAGAAGGAACGTTCGGGGGAGCGGCGGGGTCGCTCGGTTACACGCAATCATCCGTGAGCCAGCAGATCGCGGCACTGGAGAAGGCCGTCGGCGGCGCGGTCTTCGATCGGCCTGGCGGCCCCAGGCGGGTACGGATCACTCCTCTCGGCCAGGTCGTCTTGGCACACGGTCGCGATCTGCTCACGAAAGCGGGAGAGTTGGCAGACGCCGTCGATCGCTTCAGGGCGGGCAACGGTCGGATCGACATCGGCACCTTCCAAGGCGCGACCAACACGATCCTGCCGACCGTCGTGCGTCAACTGCTGAGCGAGCACCCTGGCTGCGACATCAGACTGTCCGAGGTGGAACCTGAGGATCCGCGGATCGGAGACCGTGATCTGTTGTTCCACTACGGTCAGCTCGAAGGCGACGTCGAGCATGTCGAGTTGCTCGACGAGCCGTACCTCTTGGTGGCCCACGCCGGCACGTTCCCCGATGGGCCCGTATCGGTGAAGCTGCTCCACCAAGCCCCCATGGTCGCCTGGCCGGCCAGCCCTCACCAGACATGGCTGGAGCGGACCCTCGCCAGGGGCGGCGCGCGGCCGCGCATCGTGTTCCGAACCGCTGGCCACGAATCCATCGTGTCCATGGCGCGGGCGGGCATCGGCTCGGCGGTGCTGCCCGCACTCGCCCTCCACGGATCCGACGCCTGGTCCGACGACCGGCTCAGCATCCATCGGCTGCAACCATCGCCCGCCAGTACGTGGTACCTGTATTGGCCGACCGGGCGCACCCATTCGCCGCTCGCCGCCCGTGCCGTCGACATCGCCCGTGAAGTCGCCCAAGAGCTGGTCGGCCAGATGTGACATCGGACGAACTCGACGGCCGCGACGCGTCGCGGCCCCCGTGGTGAGTCCTGCGAGGCGACACAAGATCTCGTGAAACACGGGAGCGCAAGGAGCGTGTTCCGCAGCGGAATCGATCGTAGAACGACGGACTGATGGAGGACCCGGAGCTGGTCGCTTGCCCGGACGGAGGTCCGGGGCCGGCGCCTACCGCCATTCGCCCGGCCGGCCGGCCCAAGGGCGAACGATCGGGTCCAACCCGCTTGGCGAGGCCCTCCGCAGTCGCCATGTGGTTCGTCGCTGGCGGATCCTGCCCGTGTGCGGGCGCGACCGCACAACTCGGTGATGCGCACCGGCTTCGGTCCGCCCGGCCGGTCGACAGGCACCGGCTGACAGCCTTCGCGGGTGCATCCGAGCCCACGCGGTCGGAGCGCCCGAGCGAGCCCTCGCCCTCCGCGGCTGCCACCGAGGCGAGATACCCCGACTCGACGTCGATACCGCCCCCTCAACGCTTTCAAAATCGCCATAGGCGATCAAGTTGATCGGTAATCATCGCTTTTCATGATGTTCCGATGAATCTAGCGTGGTGCCCATGACCAATCACCTGTCGAACGGCGAAAAGCTCCTCAAGATCAACGATGCCGAACTGTGCGTCGAGACCTTCGGGCACTCGACGCACCCGGCCGTCCTGCTGATCGACGGTGCGAGCGCCTCGATGCTGTGGTGGGAAACCGAGCTGTGCGAGCGGATCGCGCGTGGCGGCCGGTTCGTGATCCGCTACGACAACCGGGACACCGGGAGGTCCACCAGCTACCCGCCGGGCAGACCCGGCTACGCGTTCACCGACCTGGCCGGGGACGCTCTCGGCATCCTGGACGCCCTGCATGTCGAACGCGCGCACGTTGCATGCCGGTCCATGTCAGGCGGCATCGGGCTCATCATCGGGGTGGACCACCCCGACCGGGTGGAATCGCTGACCTTCGTCTCCACCTCCACGGGCGAGGACGGCCTCCCACCGTCGTCGGACGAGCTCACCAGCGGAATCCCCGACAACCCGGACCCCACCGACTCCGGCGCCGTGGTGGACTTCGTCGTAGCCTCGGCGAAGGCGTGCTCGGGCGGCTCGCCCTACTTCGACGAAACCGCCACCCGCGTGCTGGTCGAGCAGGACGTGGCTCGCACCCGCGACATCGCGGCCACCCTCGTCAACCACTACACGTTGTCCTTCGAGGGATCGTCCCGCGACTTCACCTCCATCAAGGCGCCGACTCTCGTGGTGCACGGCGACCACGACCCGGTCTGTCCCCTCCCCCACGGACATGCGCTGCACGAGGCGATTCCCGGCGCCGAACTGCTGGTTCTGAAAGGGGCCGGACACGACCTGCCGAGGCCACTGTGGGACACGTTCGTCCCGGCGCTGCTCCAGCACACGGAAAGGGGGCAAGATTGACCCGATTGCGTTCTGCCCTCTGGCTGCCGCTCTTCGACGATCTCGCCGACTCGATGGCGGTCGCCCGGCTGGCTGCCGAGGCGGAGGAGACCGGGTGGGACGGCGTGTTCGTATGGGACCACCTGCGCTGGCGGGCTCCAGTACGGCGGGTGGCCGACCCGTGGATCACGCTGGCTGCGATCGCCACCGCCACCGAACGCCTCCGGTTCGGCCCCATGGTCACCCCCCTCGCACGCCGCCGACCGGCCAAGGTCGCCAAGGAGACCGCGACATTGGACCGGCTCAGCGGCGGACGCCTCACGCTCGGCGTCGGACTCGGCAGCGAAGGCTTCGCCGGCGAGCTGAGCGCAACCGGCGAGGAGATCGACGACCGGCGGCGGGGCCGGATGCTCGACGAGTCACTGGAGATCCTCACCGCCGCGTGGTCCGGCCAGCCGGTGCACCACCACGGCCGGCACTACACCGTCGACGGCGTCTCCTTCCTTCCCCGACCGGTTCAGCTCCCCGGCGTGCCGGTATGGGCCGCGGGATTCCCCGGCAACGTCAAACCGATCCGCCGCGCCGCCCGGCACGACGGGTTCTTCCCGGTCAATCTCGAACATCCCGACCAACTCGCCGACGTCGCCAACACCCTCACCGATCTCCGCCGGCAAGAGACGACCCCGTTCGACATCGCCGTCCCCCTCCCACCCGACACCGACCCGTCGCCCTACGCCGCGGCGGGCGCCACCTGGTGGCTGGCGGAGTTCGACCCGGAAAGAGTGTCACTGGATCAGGTACGAGGCGTGGTCCGTGACGGCCCCGTCAATATCGCTGTTTCGAGGCGTACAGCACGTCGTAGTCGTGCTCGTCATGGTCGAACAGCGGGAACGTGATCGTGGATGAGCCGCGTCCGGCGACCCCTTCGATGCGTCCGGGAGCGAGGGAGGTGGGTGGTGGCGAGCTGCTGGAACACCCGGATCGGGTCGTCGGTCGACAGGACGGTGGTGGTGCCGAGCCTGACCCGGTGAGGTGGGGGGTCAGGGCGTGGAATGGACCATACCCATGCCACGGCCGGTGACGACCCCACCGGACAGACGGCGGTCGAGGTCGAGGGCGCGGTGGAGGCGCCCTCCCTCTACATCCACCCGGTGCGCGCCCGCCGTGTTTGTCCTTGACCTCGTGAAGTGGACGCCTGACGCCCGTCGTTGTGCACCGCCGTCGGTGTGCCTGCCGGTCGCCCTGGCGCACTGCATGCGCTCACCCGGCATCGTCCTGTCCGCCGCGGAATTCATAAGCGGCGGCGATGCCGGGTGGATCCTCACGTCGCCCGGATCGCGTCCGCCGGGGCCGTGCGCAGGGCCTGGCGGGTGGGGAGTTCGATCGTGAGGAAGGCCGTCGTCACGATCGTCGCCGCGACCGCGGGGAGCAGCCAGGCCGGGCCTGCCGGCCAGGGGCGGTCCAGGAAGCCCTGGCCGAGGAGGGCGAGGGGCAGGGCGGAGAGGAGCAGGCCGGAGACGAGCGCCGCCGTGGCGACCACGGCCGCCTCGCGGCGCATCATCGCCCGGATCTGCCGCGGCGTCGTGCCGACCAGCCGCAGGGCGGCGATCTCGGTGCGGCGCTGGGCCGTGGCCGCGACCAGCTTGTTGGCGATGCTGAGGAGGAGGTAGCCGAGGAGTACGACGATCGTCGCGAGGTTGATCCACACCTCGGGCGGGGTGTCCTGCTTGCCGCCGGAGGTCGTCTGGGAGGTGTTCTCCAGGGCCAGGCCCGGGCGGGAGGCCGTCAGATCGGCCAGTGCGCGTGCCGCCGTCGCCGTGCCGTCGGTGCGGACGAGGAGGCTCTGGGTGAGGCCGGAGGTGGTGTGGCCGGCCACGAGGTCCCCGGAGACGATCAGTGAGCCGAAGCCGAGGCCCCGGTCGTAGACGGCCGCCACCCGCGCCTCGGTCCGTGTGCCGTCGCCGAGGACCAGCCGGATCCGTCGGCCGAGTCCGGCGTCCCGCGAACCGGCGACCTCGCTGCTCACGGCGACCGTGGCGCCTTTCAGACCGGTCAGAGCGCCCTCGCGCACCCCGAGGTCGAGGACCCCGGCCGCGTCCGGCGTGGCGATCAGCGCCGGTACCGACTCCACATCCGGTTCGCCGAACATCTCGTACGGCCAGACGACGGTCGTCGAGCCGACGGGTGCGGCGGAGCGCACTCCGGGCAGCTTGCGTACGGCGTCCCGTGTGCCGGCCGGCAGGCCGCCGAGGGCCGGTGCGCTCAGCCGGTACTGGGCGAGCGTGCCGGTGCGGGTGTCCTGCGCGGTCGCCGCGAGGACGGTGCTCTGCGCGAGGGTGTAGGTCAGGACGAACACGACCGCCATCGCCAGCGGGCTGACCACTGCGGCGACCCGCAGCGCGTACGCCCGCACGTTGGCGAGGGCGAGCCAGGTCGGCGCGGGCGCCGTGGGCCGCAGCCGGCGTACGGCGGCCGCCCCGACCGTGCGGACGAGGGCCGGGCCGCACAGGGCCAGGCCGATCGCGGCGACGATCCCGGCGATGGAGGTCGCCGACGCGCCGATCACCGTGCGGGTCAGCAGCGGGGTGACGGACAGCGCGCACGCGGCGGCGATCAGCAGAGCCCCGGTGAGGGTACGGCCCTTGGAGGGCTTGCGCGGTTCGCTGCGGGACTCCGCGACGGCCTCCGTCGCGGGCATCCGGGAGGTGCGCCAGGCCGCGCCCCGGGCGGAGACCTGGACGGTCAGCGCGAGCAGGAGGAGCGTGGCGGCGGCGGGCAACGGGCCGACGGTCAGCGGAAGTTCGGGGGGCAGGACGCCTCGGTCGGCGAGCATGTCGTGGAAGCGGCCCGCCAGGAGGTAGCCGAGGGCCACTCCGGGGGCCAGGGCCACGGCCGCCACCACGGTGGACTGCGCGGCGGCCAGCCGGCGGATCTGCCGCGGGGTCGCCCCGACCGCCCGCATCAGCGCCAGGTCGCGGCGCTGCCCTGCGATCGACACACCCAGCGCGCCCGCCGTGACGAACCCGGTGATCAGCAGCACGATCCCGCCGAGCGAACCGGCGAGGAGGATCAGTAGCGAGCGGGCCGTGCCGACGCCCGGTGCCACGCTCTCGCCGATGTCCGCGCCGGTGCGGACGGTCAGCCCGGTACCGGCCAGCCGGTCGCGTACCGCGTCGGCGACCCGCTCGCCGGTTCCGGGTGCGGTGCGCAGGCCGATCAGGTCGTAGCGGTGTGCGCTGTCGCGGCCCGCGAGGCGCAGGGCCGTGGCGTCGGCGAAGTACACGCCCGCGCCCGGTGCGTCGACCACCGCGGCGACGCGATAGCGCACGGCGGGACGGCCGCCCGCCACGACCTGGACCCGGTCCCCGGTGCGCAGACCGGTCGCGGCGGGGACGGCGATCTCGTCCGCGCCGGCCGGCGCGCGGCCGGTGACGCGCGGGCGGGCCAGCAGTTGGGTGGAGGACCAGCCGTGTCCGGCCGCCGCGGGGTCGTCGGCGGTCGCTACGACCCCTCCCCCGACGTCGACCAGCGCGGCCGGGAAGCCGAGGTCGCCGACCACGGCCGTCACCCCGGGCAGGCCCGAGAGCCGGTCGGTCAGCGACGACGGGACGCGGGCGCGCTCGGGCAGGGCGAGCGGCAGGTCGCCGTCCGGGTGGTACTCCTGATCGGCCGCGACGACGATGTCCGCGCCGCCGAGGCGGCCGGGCGGCAGCTGTGAGCGCAGCCCGGACTCGGCCAGCACACCGGTGCCGGTGATCAGGGCGGCCCCGCCGAGTACCGCGCACACCACGGCGAGCAGCGCGGAGATCCGGTGCGCGGCCATACGCAGGGCGATCGGGAAGAGGGGGAGGCGGGAAGGGGTGCGGAAGTGCTCGGACATGGGTCAGCGCTCTCCCAACGCGACGAGTCGCTCGGCCAGTTGGGGCGCGGTGGGGTGGTCGAGGGCATCGACGACCCGGCCGTCGGCCATCACCAGCGCCTGGTGGGCGCGGGCCGCGGCGGCCGGGTCGTGGGTCACCATCACCACCGTCTGGCCCAGTTCGTCGACCAGGGCGCGCAGCAGCTCCAGCACCTCGTGCGCGCTGCGCAGATCCAGCGCTCCGGTCGGCTCGTCGGCGAACACGACGGCCGGACGGGCCGCCAACGCCCGTACCACAGCGGCGCGTTGCTGCTGTCCGCCGGAGAGTTCGGCGGGGCGCCGGCCGAGCCGGCCGGCCAGGCCGACGCGCTCCACCAGCGCCGCGATCCACTCCCGGTCCGGGGCTCGGCCGGCCAGCCGCAGCGGCAGCGTGATGTTGTCCTCGATGGTGAGGGACGGGATCAGGTTGTAGGCCTGGAACACGAACCCGACGCGCTCGCGCCGTAGTTCGGTACGGCGGGTCTCGCTCAGACCGGCGATCTCATGGCCGTCGATGCGGACGCTGCCCGAGGTCGGCGAGTCCAGCCCGGCCGCGCAGTGCATCAGGGTGCTCTTCCCGGAGCCCGAGGGGCCCATCACGGCCAGGAAGGTGCCGGGCCGGACGGTCAGAGACACCTCGTCGAGGGCCTTCACATCGCCCGGGTAGGTCTTGGTGAGCCGCTCCAGCGCGATGGCGGGGGCAGGCGCGGGCGCGGTGGCCCGTACGGCACTGGTCGCGAGGTTCACCGGCGGCCGCCCTTGAGACGGCGTACGACGAGGACGGTGGCGGCGAGGGCGGTGACCCCGCCGCTGGCGAGATTCACTGCGACACCGACGGCGGCGTAGGAGGCGACCATGTTGGCGACCGCGCTGATCACCAGGACCAGCCACAGCAGGACGCGGGTGGCCTCGCCGCGGGTGACGGCCGGGGCGGGGGCGTCGTGATGCGCGTCGTGGACGCTCAGTCGGTAGGGGTCGGTGGTCGCCATCATGGGCTCCTTCGGCGGGGACTTGGGCTGATGTCTCGGCCGGCGTCCCGGCTGATGTCTGCGACGCTACGGACCGCGACCCCCCTCGGCCGATCCCACCAGCAGCCGGGTCGGTGGTACAGCCTGCTGTACCTCACGGCGAAGTGACCCTGCCCCTAGGGTCGTTGGCACACATCAGGAGCGGAGTGAGCATGACGACGACCGACCCCACCGGCACTGCGGACGCCGACCCGACCGGCACTGCGGACCCCACCGGCACCGCTGACGCCGGCCCCACCGCCGAGCGTCCGCGGGAGGTCGCCGTCCAGGCCCTGCGGACCTCCGGTGCCGCGCTCGGGCAGCTCGTCGGCGGGCTCGGGACGGCGGCGATGGCGCTGGGCGTGCTGGTGCTGGCGGCCGTCGCCGCGGTGACCGCGCCGGCCGGGGTGGGCCTGCTCCTGGTGCCGGCCGTCGTCCGGGCCCTGCACGCCCTGGCCGACCGCGAACGGGAGCGGCTGGCCCGCTGGGGGCCCGAGATCGCCGCCCCCACCCCGCCGCCGACCGCGCCACGGGCCGCCCTCGCCCACCCCACCACCCGGCGCGAGCTGCGCTGGGCACTGCGCCACGCCAGCCTCGGGTTCCTGCTGGGGCTGCTCGGGGTGTGGCTGCCGCTGGCCGCGTTCCGGGACACCCTCTACCCCCTGGTGTGGCCGTTCATGCCGCCGGACACCAGCAGCACGTCCTTCGGCTTCGGCGTGGCGCACACCTGGACACAGGCGCTGGCGGTGAGCCTGGTCGGCGTCGGCTGGATCGCCGTCATCCTGGGTCTGACACCGGGCATGGCCCGCCTCCAGGCCCGCCCCGCACGGACGCTGCTGAGGGCCGGCCCGGACACCGACCTGTCCCTGCGGGTGGCCGAGCTGACCGCGACCCGGGCCGCCGCGCTCGACGCCCACGCCAGCGAACTGCGGCGCATCGAGCGGTCGTTGCACGACGGGACGCAGAACCGGATCGTCACGGTGACGGTCCTGCTCGGCGCCGCCCGGCGGATGGCCGTCCGGGATCCCGAGTGCGCCGACGAGCTCCTCGAACGCGCCCAGAACGCCGCCGAGCAGGCGCTGGCCGAACTGCGCGCGGTCTCCCGCTCGATCCTCCCGCCGGTGCTGTCCGACCGGGGGCTGGCGGGGGCGCTGTCGGGCCTGGCAGCCGAGTGCGCGGTGCCGTGCCGGACGGACGTGCAGGCACCGCAGCGGTGTGCGGCGTCCGTGGAGGCCACGGCGTACTTCGTGGTCGCGGAGGCGCTGACGAACATCGCCAAGCACAGCGGGGCGAACGCGGCGGCGGTCACCGTGCGGGCGCGGGGCGGACGGCTGCATCTGCGGATCGAGGACGACGGGCGGGGCGGCGCCGACGAGGAGGGCGGCTCCGGACTGACCGGCATCCGCCGCAGGGTGGCGGCCCATGACGGTACGCTCCGCGTGACCAGCCCGGCGGGTGGGCCGACGGTACTCGACGTGGACCTGCCCTGCGGCACGTGACGTTCCGGAAGCCGCGGGGCCGGTCCACCGAACCGCCCTGTACGACAGATGAGTTGGTTACCGACATGCGCATAGTGATGGCCGAGGACGACCCGTTGCTGCGCGAGGGTCTCGCCCTGCTGCTGGGTGCCGAGGGCCTCGACGTGGTGGCGAAGACCGGGACGGCCGAAGAGGCCCTGGACGCCATCGAGGAGCACAAACCCGACGTCGCGATCCTCGACGTAAGGATGCCGCCCACGCACACCGACGAGGGAATCCGCGCGGCGGTTCAGGCCCGGCGCCGCCGCCCCGACCTGGCCGTGCTCGTCCTGTCCGCCTACGTGGAACAGAGCTTCGCCACCGACCTGCTCACCGGCGGGGTGGAGGGACTGGGCTATCTGCTCAAGGAACGCGTCGGCCGGGTCGAGGAGTTCCTCGACGCGCTGCACCGGGTGGCGTCCGGCGGTACCGCCATCGACCCCGAAGTCGTCGCCCAGTTGTTCACCCGCTCCCGCCAGGACACCCGGCTGGAACGGCTCAGCCCGCGCGAACGTGACGTCCTCGCCCTGATGGCCGAGGGTCTCGGCAACAGCGCGATCGCGGAGCGCCTCGTGGTCACGGACGGCGCGGTCCACAAGCACATCCGCAGCATCTTCGCCAAGCTCGACCTGTCCCCGGCCGACCAGGTGGACCGCCGGGTGGCGGCGGTCCTGCACTACCTGCGGGACGCGAGGCGACGGGGGTAGTACGGGACACGGGGGGGGCGGCACGGGCTGGTACAGCCTGCTGTACCCGGGGTTGGGGTGTGCGCGGCAGTGATCGGAGAGCTCGGCGCTGGTGTGCTTGCGGCATCACAAAGGGCGGCGCTCGAAGGCCGCTCAGCCGCTGCCGAGCCGCCGCTCGGCCTCCCCGAAAGGGCACCCCCGGTGACGCTCACGAGCCACCCCCAGCAGGCCTCGGCACCACGCCACTCGGCCATCCGCCGCCGGCCCCTCACCTGGTTCTTCGCGCTGGCCCTGGGGCTGAGCTGGCTGGCCTGGACGCCGTACATTCTCTCCGCCAACGGTGTCGGCCTGTGGCATTGGACCTTCCCGGGCGGCGCGCTCGGCAGTCAGCTCCTCGGCGTCCTGCCCGGTGCCTACCTCGGCCCGATCGGTTCGGCGCTGCTGGTCACCGCCACCACCGAGGGGCGCGCCGGACTGCGGGCGTGGCGGGGCCGGATGACGAAGCTGAGGGTGAGCTGGCGCTGGTTCCTGGTCGTGGCGCTCTCGGTGCCGGCCGCGCTGACGGTCACCAGCGCCGCGCTGACCGACCAGAATCCGGTGATGCCGTCTGCCGCCGTGTTCGCCGCGTACGTCCCCGGCCTGATCATGCAGATGATCACCACGGGTCTGGCCGAGGAGCCGGGGTGGCGCGAGTACGCGATGCCGCACATGCAGCGCCGCTTCGGTCCGCTGGTCGCCACCCTGGTCGTGGGTGTGCTGTGGGGCTCCTGGCACCTGCCGCTGTTCCTCACCGAATGGGGCGGCGGCCCGGACGTCGACCCCTCCCGCCCCCTCGCCTTCATGGGCACGACGCTCGCGTTCAGCTTCGTGATGACCTGGGTCTTCAACCGCTCCCGCGAGAGCATGCCGCTCGTCATGCTGCTGCACACCAGCGTGAACAACTACTTCTCCCTCGCGTGGTCGGACATGTTCCCGTCGGCGGAGATCGAGACCACGACCTACGCTTTCCTGATCGCCGCGACGCTGGCGGCGGCGGTCATCCTGCTGGCGACCCGCGGACGCCTGGGCCTGCGCTGACCTGACACCACGCCACCCGACGTCCTCGAAGGCCTCCTCACCACGAGGAGGCCCTTTTCTTCATGACCTCACCCCCGGCCCCGTCTCCCTCCCCCGTCCACACGGCGGTTCGGCGACCTGACCGTCGGCTTGCCTCTGTCAAGGCCTCCGCCATCTTCATCCACGATCCCTGGGCCGGAACCAGAAGCGTCTCGATCGTCTGGTCGGGGACATGCAACGCGTCATCCGGGTGGTAGACCGTCTCGTCGACGATGTAGCCGAGGTTGGCGCAGTCCGGCCGGCCGCAGGAGATGGACGCGTGACGCTCGCCGACCGCTCGTATCGACGCCCCGCTGTCGGCATTCGGCTTCGGGGCGTCGAGTGTTGACGCGTCAGGTCTCGGGCACTCCTGGCGAGCGAGGCGTCCCTGAGCCGGCTTCGTAACTGACGGGCGACAGCGCTTATCGCCGAGTTTGGACAGCACTTGGTGATCACAGGGCAAGAAAATGTCGACGCGAACTGACACCGGTTCATGGGCGCACTGCGGCGCGACGCTGATGGGGATCTCCGAAACCTCCACCGTAGTTCGGTTGATCCACCAGACTTGCCCTTGTTTCCCGAAGGAGAAGGGACGGCAAACATGGCCAAGAGCGCGCTTCTGGTGATGGACATCCAACGTGATGTCGTGGCCATCGCCGACGACGGTTCCGGATATCTGCCACGCCTGCGCAGAGCGATCGACGGTGCCCGGGCTGCCGGCATCCCCGTGATCTACGTGGTGATGGGGTTACGGCCGGGCGATCCTGAAGTCAGCCCTCGCAACAGGGCGATGACAAACGCCGTGCGGGCCGGTCTGTTCACCGAGGGCGCCCCTGGCACCGAGATTCACGACGACGTTGCGCCCCAGCAGGGCGACGTGGTGGTGACCAAGAGGCGCGGGAGCGCGTTCTCGGGCAGCGACCTCGACCTGGTACTCAGGGCTCGCGACATCGACAGCCTCGTTCTCACCGGCATCGCCACCAGCGCTGTAGTGCTGTCCACCCTGTGGCGCGCCATCGACCTGGACTTCGGCCTCACCGTCCTGACGGATGCCTGCCTCGACACCGACCCCGAGGTGCACCGGATGCTCACCGAAAAGCTGTTCCCGCAGTGGGCAGATGTCGTCGCCGTAGAGGACTGGCTCAAAGCCATAGCACCGCGACAGCGGGAGGCCGTCCGGACTCACGCGTGCGGGGCAAGACAGCATCGCCTCTCACCGCCCGGGTGAAGTCAGCCGGCGGCGTTCCGTGCTGCTGTCCGGGCTTGGGCGATAGCGAGACGGTAGGAGTCGGTGCCGGTCTGGATCAGGTTGCCGCCGACGGAGAGCCGGTCGACGATGCCGGCACCAAGCCGGGGATCGGCGAAGGTCTTGGTCCAGCCGCTGAATCTTTCGTTCGAGGCGATGGCGACGCTGTTCGGGGTCGTGACTCCAGACCCCGAAGATCGTTCACCTCGCGTGATTCTCCCCGGCACCCCGCTCAAGACGCCTCAGCCCGCCGAGACCGCCCCGTCACCGGGCGAGGCACTGGTGCGGACACATCAGTGGCAGGGCTTCTCCTGCGAATCACGTACGGTCCGCGCCGCCTCCGCGCCGTGCTTCCCGCCCGTACTGCTCATCGGTGGGGCGTTCCAGCGAAAGGAATCCTGGGGACGCTGCGAGGAGGTGTTCCTCAAGAGCATGGACGTGTTCACCGTCGACCCGCCCGGCTGGGGAGCCGCCGACCTGCTGCCCGAGACCTACGGCGTCGATTTCCTTGCCGACGCCGTCTGCCACATGCTCGACGAGTACGGTACCCGCCTGGTCAATGTGCTGGCCGGTTCCTACGGAAGCGCCATCGCCTACGAGATCGCCCGGCGTTACCCCGACCGGGTCGGACGCGTGGTCCTGGTCGGCACGATGACGGCCATCCCCGACCACGCGCAGGCCGCGATGCGCCGCACTCTGAAGTACCTGGCCGCCGGACACATGGAGACGTACGCGCACGCCACGGTCGACCTCCTCATGACCCCAGAGCGCCTCGCGGACATCCCCAACGGCACCCGCGTCCGAACACTGCTGCTGCGCCGCATCGCCAACCTCTCCGAAGCGGAGGCGCACCAGATGTACACCAACACCCTGCGCCTGCTCACCCATCAGGCCCTCGACACCAGCCAGCCGCCGCGCGCTCCGGTCCTGACCGTGACCGGCGAATACGACTCGTTCACCACTCCGGAGCTGTGCCGCCAGATGGCAGCGGCGTGTGCCGACAGCTGGTACGCCGAGATCCGCGACGCCGACCACATGCTCATCCTGGAGCGGACCGCAGAGACGGCCGACTTGATCACCCGATTCCTGGCAGGCCAGCCGCTCGACGGCCTGCCCTACTGCCGCAGCGTCGAGCGAGTGTCACCGACCCTCACCCCGCCGACCGCCGAGCCCCTCTACATGACCTGACTCGCCCTGAGCCTTTGCTCCTGATGTGCGGGGTCGTTGCCCGGGTCCGCGGTGAAAGGGAGTTGAAGGCAGACGCGCAGAACGTCGACGCAGGTCCGGCCTCGCCCTTGCCGACGCCATGGACGACGGAGTCCATGGCTGCACACGGCCGGTCCTGGCAGGAGACGTCACCTGCCAGGCGCGGTTCGGATGTTCTACCAGCCGGTCAGGTCCACGAGGAGATCGCAGTGCGGGTCCTCGGGGGACGGACACTGGTACTGCTTTTCTCTGATGAGGCTCGGCAGAGAGGCGACCAGCGCGGTGGGCGTACCCGTGAGGCGGGTGTCAACGCCGATGATGCCGGGGAGATCAGGACGCTGCACGTACAGGCGCAGCAGGCTGGGGCCCAGGAGCAGAAACCCGATCAGGAAGGGGTTCTCCTCGTCATCGGGGTTCGACAGGGCGCGCAGGACGGTGAGTGCCAGGCCGTGTTCGGGTTCTGGGTCCGGGGTGAGCTCCGCGGGACGGAGGCGGATGACCGTCATCCCGATGGCTTCGCTGATGTCGCTGCTGCTGTGGAGCTGGGTGCCGGCCAGGACGGTGCGAAGGATGCCGGGGATGTAGTAGGGCGCGACGGTGTCGTTCGGGATCTCGTACAGGAAGGTCGCGCCGTCCTCGTCGTCTGCGGCAAGGACGGCGATCCGGACGGCGCCTGGGGCGGGCAGGACCCCGCGCAGGCGGCAGCCCTCAGCGATGGGCGCGTTGAGGTAGTACAGCAGCAGGCGGCTGACGGCCGCCTGCTGCTCCCGGTCTTCGGAATCGATCACTGGCTCATCCGTGCGGGGCACTTGTTGTGTGGCTGGTTGCGGCAGAAGGCGTTGATGACGCCGATCTTCTGTCCACGGCCGGCGTCATGCCTCCCGTCCGCAGCATTGCGGGTGTACTGAACGATCCCGACAGACGTGACCTGCGCGGGGTGGCCGCCAGTTCTGGGCGACAGCGGCTCACGCCTGCCCGTCGGTCAGACTGCCGCGGGGGCTCCGAGCATGGCGGAGGCCTGTTGCAACGGGCTGAGAATGCGCTCGGGTGCGGCAGCTCGGGAGAGGTCGCGGCAGGTGAAGCCGAGCTGGGCCATGGCTCGCAGGACCTCGTCGGCGCTGAAGTCGCGGCGGTCCTGGCGGGTGACGACCTGCCCGACCTGCTTGACGGGGTAGGTGCGACGACCGATGGTCACGGACGCCCCGATGACTTCCTCGGGCTTGACGCCCTTCATCGATTCCAGGACGCCGCTCTTGGTGAGGTCGAAGGGGAAGCGGGCGATGACACAGCGCATGATGCCTCACAGGGAGAAGAACGAGGGAATGGTTCTGACGCGGTCGAGGCGGTCAGCGTGCCAGGGCGAGGACGCCCAGGGCGTTGCCGTGTTCGTCCACCACGGGCAGGGCATCGAGGCGGCGGTAGCGCATCGCGTGCTCGGCTTCGGCCATCGTGGTCACGGGGGAGGCGAAGGGCCCCGGGTCGACGAGGATGTCCCGCAGCTGGACCCGGTCCGTATACACGGAGCTGTCGCGGACCGCGGTGAGCTGGGCCCGGGTGACAAGTCCGGTGCACACGCCGTCGTCGTCGCAGACGAGCAGATGCCCGGAGCGGACGCTCGCCATGACGGACAGGGCCACCTCTACGGTCATGTCGTCACAGGCCTGCGGTCCGGCGGTTTCCATGGCGTCTGCCACCGTCCGGAGCACGGGGGCGGCGGCGCCCGTCGAACGAAGCTGCATCTGAACCATCGTCAAAACGTGCCTCCTACAGAGGTGGGCCGGTTTCCTGAACCTGAACGCGAAGTCTTCACGCCGCCGGGTCGAACGAGGACTGCTGGGTCCTGCGCCGGGCGGCCGAGGCGGTGCTGCGTCGGCCGCGTGAGGACGACGTGCTGCGCTGCCGCCGCTCGGCGACCGGCGCGGTGATCGTCACCGGGATACCGGAGGGTGTCCGGGCGCCGGTGATCCGGCCGAGTGCCTCCTCGCCGGAGCGGACCTGGGTGGTCTGGGGCGAGATGCCGGCGGCGGTCATGAGGCGGGTCATGTCGCGGCGCTGGTTGGGGGTGACCAGGGTGACGACGCTGCCGGACTCGCCGGCGCGCGCGGTGCGGCCACCGCGGTGCAGGTAGTCCTTGTGGTCGGTCGGCGGGTCGACGTTGACGACGAGGTCGAGGTTGTCGACGTGGATGCCGCGGGCCGCGACGTTCGTGGCCACGAGCACGGTGACGTGCCCGGACTTGAACTGGGTCAGGGTGCGGGTGCGCTGCGGCTGCGATTTGCCGCCGTGCAGGGCGGCGGCCCGCACTCCGCTGTTCAGCAGGTCCTGCGTCAGACGGTCGACGGCGTGCTTGGTGTCCAGGAACATGATCACCCGGCCTTCGCGTGCCGCGATCTGCGTCGTCGTCCATTGCTTGTCCGCGCCGTGGACGTGCAGCACGTGGTGCTCCATCGTGCTGACCGCACCCGCGGACGGGTCGACGGAGTGGACGACCGGGTCGACGAGATAGCGGCGGACCAGGCGGTCGACGTTACGGTCGAGGGTGGCGGAGAACAGCATCCGCTGGCCCTCGGGGCGGACCTGGTCCAGGAGCGCGGTGACCTGGGGCATGAAGCCCATGTCGGCCATCTGGTCCGCCTCGTCCAGGACGGTGATCGCGACCTGGTTCAGTCGGCATTCCCCGCGGTCGATGAGGTCCTTGAGACGGCCCGGCGTCGCGACGACGACCTCGGCTCCACTGCGCAGCGCATTGGCCTGCCTGCCGATCGACATTCCTCCCACGACCGTGGCGAGACGCAGCTGCACCGAGCGGGCGTAGGGGGTGAGCGCGTCGGTCACCTGCTGGGCCAGTTCACGCGTGGGCACGAGGACCAGGGCCAGCGGCTGGCGGGGCTCGGCGCGCTGTCCGGCGGTGCGGGCCAGCAAGGCCAAACCGAAAGCGAGGGTCTTGCCGGAGCCGGTGCGCCCGCGTCCCAGGGCGTCGCGGCCCGCGAGAGTGTTGGGCAGGGTCGCGCCTTGGATCGGGAACGGGACGCTCACGCCTTGGGCGGTCAGCGCCGCCAGCAGCTGCTTGGGCATGTCGAGGTCGGCGAAGGTTTCCACCGCGGGGAGTGCGGGAGTGATCGTCTCCGGCAGGGCGAACTCGCCCTGGACGACTGCGGGCCGCCGGCCGTAGCCGCTCGAACGGCTCGGCCCCCCAGAACGGCTCGGGGTGGACGATCCGAAACGGCCGCCCCGCCTCGAACCGGCGCCGGCGCCGAAAGCGGTGCCGTCACCACGGCTGCGGCGGGAAGAACGGGAATTCGTACGTGCGGAGTTCATCGAGAACCCTTCCTTGATACGGCACGCATCAAGGAATTCCCGCAACAGAAGCAGCGCAGGGAATCACAAGCACGGACCGAATAGAATGCGAAAAAGAATGAGGGGTGCGGTAGATCTGGCGCGGATTGCATCAACGGAATTTCCGGCACCACATGGACGTGACATTCCGGATGCCTACCGGTTGCATCTTGGACCAGGCGCGTCCCTGGACGAGGGACCAGGGACGCTTCTCGTCCCGCAGGTCGCACCACTGCGGCACATGTCCGTAGCTGGGGCCCGCACCCCGAGGGATGCGGGCCCCAGCTACGAAGCGCGCGCCAACGTCAGGCGATGACGATGTTCTCGGCCGTCGGGCCCTTCTGGCCCGCCGCGATGTCGAAAGTGACCTTCTGGCCTTCGAGCAGCTCACGGAAGCCCTGGGCGGCGATGTTCGAGAAGTGGGCGAACACGTCCGCTCCCCCACCGTCCTGCTCGATAAAGCCGAATCCCTTGGCCGCGTTGAACCACTTCACCGTGCCTGACGCCATGTCATGTCTCCTCTTGGGCAGTACGCCGGGACCCGCGATGCACGGATACCAGGTCGCCGCGATGATGCCCCGTCCGGAAACAACCGGCCATACGAAAAAGACGCCAGTGGCGAAAAATTCCGACGCAGATTTTGGGAACCACAACTGCAACTGAGATCGACAGTAGCATGAGATGGCGAGCCGGGTGCTGTAAGCGACCCCGCCCTGTCTATAGCAGCAAAAACACTTTCCGCGCCATGTGCCAAACCCTCACGTCGCGGATATAGATATTGACCGACCCGAAGCGCAGCGTTTCAGCAACAGCGGCACCGTGGAGCGCTCAAAAGAGCGCGCAGCTCATCGGAGATGGTGGCTCCGCGATCTCGAACTCACGGCCTGGCACGTCCTGCGCTCAGACCGCAGGTCGGACGACCCTGCTGGACGGACAGCCCTCCTCCAAGCCTGGACGAGTGCCTGAACGTCTACTTCCCCACGCCGCCCGTAGCCACGACCTCGCAGTGCTACTCTCCCGGCCCGGCGCGCCTGTCTCTTCCGAGCCACACCGTGGCCGCCAGCGATCAGCACGCAGACGACAGGGACCGCAGCGTCGTCGCTGCCAAGGCGGAGGTGACCGCCTGGTCCAGCAGCACGGCAGAACGCCCACGCCGACGACGTAGGTGCTGGAGAACCTCCGCACCACCACATCTGACGCAGGTGCCACTCGCCGTAAACCCTGTCATCCGAGGCGATGATCCCGCTGTCTCAGGCTGCGGGTGGTTTGGACGCTTCGGCGGCGCGGCGGTGCTCGGCGTTGATGCGCTGGGCTTCTTGAAGTTGGTCTTCGAGGATGATGATGCGGCAGGCTGCCTCGATGGGGGTGCCCTGGTCGACGAGTTCGCGGGCGCGGGCGGCGATGCGCAGCTGGTAGCGGGAGTAGCGGCGGTGTCCGCCCGCGGAGCGCAGCGGGGTGATGAGGCGGGCTTCGCCGATGGCGCGGAGGAAGCTCTGGGTGGTGCCGAGCATCTCGGCGGCCCGGCCCATGGTGTAGGCGGGATAGTCGTCGTCATCAAGACGGCCGAAGAAATCGTCTGCTGTCATCGCACCTCTCTGTGGACACGTGGAGGGGCCCTGGTGCCATCTTGCACCAGGGCCCCGAAGGAACTGCTACACCATCTGCCGGCCCCAGTAATGCGCCGGCCTTCTGTTTCCGCGAGCCCGGCCTGAACGCTGCCGGGGATGCGGGGATCGCGGATGCGTGACCGGAGACCACCTCACTATCGATGTCCTGCGGTACCCGGACCCACTGCTCGTCCGGGCGATCCTGATGGCGCTGGGCTCCTCCGTTCTTCCTCTGATCACTCACTTGCCAAACCAGTACTGCGGTACTGCTGGTGGCCTGTCGGAGCGCCACTCTTCGACAGCCAGCCCCGTCGCCCGTCCTGCGTCTGCTCTGGCTTAGAACCCCACTGCCGAACCTCCCGGTACGCGCGCCCGCAGTCAGACGCCTTTACCGGGGTACCACTCGAAAAACTGCACTGCGGGTACTGCGGTCCCGCTCGTGGCGGCCCCTGATCACTGCGGGCCACCCGGTCCGGCCGTCAGTCCCGTCACCGTCCTGCAACAACCCTGGCTCCGGAACTCCACCGCCGCACCGTCCTGCACTTGCAACTACGTACTGCTGCCAGGCAGTTCATCTCTGCCGGGCCCTCTTGATCTCGGCTACGAGAGAAACCATAACCGGCTCATCGACCAATGTCTACTCCGGCCAATACAGATTTTCATGAGCCTGACTGCGAGGTAGTCGCCCACGAACGGAACAGCGAACAACAGACACCTGGCCCCTGCGGCTGGGCAGCCGCCCCGGTCAGCGCACCTGCGCCTCGTCGCGGGTCGCAACACCCCCTCGGGCCTCACTCGCGATCGGCGCCGCACGTTGAGACGGGCCCAGCGCGGTCCGAGGCCGGGCAGGGGTGGCGCCGTGCAGGCGGACCGGCCATCGACGATCCAAGACCCGGGTGACCGGATGGAGACGTGAGCGTCAGCGCCGTAGCCGAGTGTTCCGCGACCGCCGAAGCCGCCGCACGCGATGCCCCTGGCACTCCTGAAAGCCCCCGAGCAGCAGGAAATCGCACCCGGAAACGCCGACTCCGTGATCCTGGTCGTCTCCGAACGCGTCACCGACGCCCTGCGCCACGGCGGCGAAACCCGCACATCAGTGACAGCCTGTGATCGATCTTCCCGGACCCCCGCGATCACGTCCCGCAGGCCCGGGGCTTCATCCCGCTCCCGACGTACTCCCCGTCGGGCGGGCGCCAGTGGCATACCAGTTCATTCACGTGCGCGGGCCGGACCCGCGGGCGCGGCCAGTAGGCTCTGGTCGCGGTGGGACCCGCGAGCCGCCGCCCAATGCCTTGGCGACGGCCGGCGAGCCGCCGCACCACGGCCATTGCGGGAGGGGAAGCGTGATGATCGCTGCGGAGTACGGCTACGAGGTGCTGCCGGGAGCGGCGGTGGACACCCCGGGCGTCGAGGACGTCCTGCGGCGGCGTGAGCGCGGCCTCCGGTGGGGCATCCTCGCATCGGCCGCCGAAGTGCTGCTGTTGGCGGCAGTCCTCTCCCTGGCCGGCCCCCTCTCCGCCCCCGGTTTGGTCACCGCCGCCTTCCTGGTCCCCGTCATCGCCGTCACGGCAGGCCTGACGCTGCTGTGGCGCCGGGCGCGACGCCGGGAGCGGCTGGTGATGTCCACCTACGGTTGGCAGGTCTGGCCCGTGCGGACGCAGGAGGTCCGGGTGGTCGCCGCCGAGGGCGAGCGGGTCCAGGGCCGCCGTTGGGGAAGGGATGGACGGGTGGTGCTGCTCCAGCCGGACGGCCAGAGCCACTGCTCGTTCCCCGTCCCGGCGGACGGCTGGGACGGCCCCCGCCCCGGGGGACCCCGCCCGGCAGACCGGGTGTGGTTCGCCGGCGACACCAGGTTCGGCGGCATGATCGCCGAACCTGGCGGGCTGCCCTTTCGCTACGTCGTCCGCTCCACGCCGGGCAAGCGCCGAGGCACCGGATCGGAGGACGAACTCGCCCGCCACGCGGGCCTGATGCCCCGGAACCGGCGGCGGTAGGATTCCCGCCCGCCTCCCGGCCGGATGCCGGATGCCGGATGCCGGATGCCGGATGCCGGATGCCGGAAGAAACTGAACCGGGCGTGTTCTGTGAGCGCCTCATGGCGGGCAGCTCATCGTTGGCCAGCACCTGCCCGCTCCTGCCGACCGCGACGGAGAGCACCTTGCCGTCCGGAGCGGAGTGGTACTTCACCTCCGCGCCGCTGGTCATCAGCCCAGCAAATCGTGGCCGGCGCCGCGCAGATGCCGGGACGTGACCGCGCTGGACGGCAAGCTGATCGTATGGGATACCGCAGGCCACCTCGCGTTCGAACGGTTGCGGAACCAGCTTGCCCGGCGCGGTACCAGGGCGGACGGGGCAGCGGAGGAGTGGCTGGCCCACTTCGTCGCGTGCGATGCTCCTTCGGCTGTCCGGGACGGACACGACCGGGTGGCCGTACCAGCGGCGCAGGGCCGCGCTGGAGTCGGTGTTCGCCGCGCGGAGGTTGTCGCCCGTTGAGGGCCCAGTCGGGCCCCTTCCGGGTCTCTCTCGTCTAACTCGGCCCTGAGCGGTACCCGCCGGTCCAGGTTGTCGCCGGTTACGGCGTGTACGGGGCGTCGCTGTGGTGCAGTTCCACCATGGTGGGCTCGCTGACCTCGTACACAGCGGTACGGGTGAGGGTGACGACGGCTGCCGGATCGTCATCGCCGCGGGTGCGGTAGACGACGGTCACCTGTCGTGGTGCCCCGCCGGACGGGAAGTCGATGGAGACCACAGGCGTACGGTCGCCGAGCTCGGCGGCGGCTGCGGGGACGGGGGTGCCGCCGTCGTTGCGCCAGGTCACCAGCGTGTAGAACTTTCCGGTGCCGCCGGTCGAGATCTTCAGGGCTCCCACGGCGTCGGGCGCACTGTCCCCGGTGATGTCACCGATCGCGCACTGCGGTTGCAACTCGATCACTACACCGTCCGCGCCCTCCCAGCGCCCTGCGCTGAGGGCAGCACCCGAGATGCCGTATCCCTCCAGCCCTCCGCCGTCCAGCGACGCGTTCCGCAGCTGCTCGCAGGTCAGAGCCTTGGCGCCGCCGGCCGCCGTACCGCTCGGCTTCAGGGACGGAGGCGTGGTGGGGGTGCCGGGTGTCTTCGCCGGGCTGTCGGGCGTCTTCGCCGGTGCGGCGGTCGCCGGCTTCGACGTCTTCTCCGGCTTCCCGCTCACGGCGGCTTCCCCCGCAGCCGAGTCCTTCGGCCCGCAGGCCACGACCAGCCCCGCGACCAGCCCTGCGGCAGCCATCTGGGACACCCGTCTCGCCCATCCCCTGGATCGGTTCACTCGTCACTCCCGTCGCACCATGGCCCGGCATTCCCGCTGGGCAGGACCGGAGACGCGGATGGGTGGGGGACGGTTGCACCGAGTTGTCCCTGTTCCGTAACTCCCGGACCCTGCCCAGCGAAGCGGACGGAGCCGGCCAAGCGGCTTCAGCCGCGTACTGGACGGCGACGATCCCGCCGGGCAACGGCCCGAGCAGACCGCCCACACCCTCCTGGCCGCCCACAGGGCCAGTCCCGGCGCAGTCCGCGACCGGCCCGCGATCCGCCACATCGTCGCCGAAATCGCCGACCGGCACCCGCGGGTGTGGTGTGCGCGAACTGCGCGCCGCAGTGATACAGGCCTGCTGACGCCCGCGCGGCGGCGCCGGCCGGTGGCTCATGAGAGCCGCGCACTGCGGTCGAGCGCTTCTGCCTGCGCCCGTGCCTGGCGAAATGACCCTCTCCCGCTGCCGTCGGCGCGGCTGCGTGCCCGGACGTCGCGAAACGGAGGTGACGGAGGTGACGGAGGTGTTCGGCGGATTGGTGCTGTCGCGGTCGACTGGGCGGGCGATGGCGGATGTTCCGCTGCAGGTGCAGTCGGTGGCCTTCCCTCCGCTGTGGTGCGGTGAGCCAGCCGCTGACCTGGCGCCGGGAGGTCGGCCGCAGACCGCATCGGCCCGAGGATGTAGACCTGTGGGCCGATGTCGCGCGAGTGATCAATCGGTCGGCTGATGCCGCCGGGGTGGGCAGATGACAGCGTCGCCCTGTGCCCACGGACCGGCCGTCCCGGCACGATTGACGATTCGTGACCACGGGAGGGGACCATGAACACCACGCCGTTCATCAGCCGGAAAGGCATGACGCGCCGCCGCATGCTGGGGGCCGCGCTGGCGGCCGGGACCGTCGCGCCGCTTGCCGCCGTCGCCGGGCCCGCGTGGGCGGGCACCCCCGCCTCTGCTCCGACGCGGCTCTCGCTGCCTGAGCCCACCGGGCCGCACCCGGTGGGCACGGTCCAACTGCACCTCGTCGACCGGTCGCGCCCCGACGACATCGCGGGACCCGGGCACTTCCGGGAGCTGGTGGCCACCGTCTGGTACCCCGCCCGGGACGTCGAGCGGTACCCGGTGGCCCCCTGGATGCCGGCCGGCGCCCTTCAGGCGTTCCTCGCCGACGCGGGGCTCAGCGACCTGGTCCCCCTGGCGCCGCTCACGGCCGGCCACGTGGGCGCTCCGGTGCGGCGGTCGGGTCGGCGGCTGCCCGTCGTCGTGTTCTCGCACGGCGCGCACAGCCACCAGGGCGACCACACCGTCATGGTCCAGGAGCTCGCAAGCCACGGATACGCGGCGGTGACGGTGGCTCACCAGTACGACACGTACACCGAGTTCCCCGACGGCCGGGTCGTCGTCCCGCTCTACGACCCGACGGCGCCGACACTGCCCGGGGACTTTGCCGAGGACCTGCGCTTCGTTCTTGACAGCGTCGAGCAGCTCGCCGCCGGGTGCAATCCGGACGTCGGCCGACGGGAGCTGCCGGCCGGGCTGCTCGGCTCCCTCGACCCGCGGCGCATGGGTGCGTTCGGCTGGTCGAAGGGCGGTACGGCCACCGCCTGCGCCATGCTCGCGGACGAGCGGATCCAGGCCGGGCTGAGCCTCGACGGCCCGATGCAGATGAACCCGCCGCTGGACGGCGACCTGGACCGGCCGTTCATGATGATGTCCGCCAAGTTCACCCGGGCCACGGATCCCGAGGTCGCCGCGTTCTGGTCGCATCTACAGGCCTGGCGGCTGAACATCCAGGCCCAGGGCGCCGCCCACATCTCGTACGGCGACAACGAGGCGCTCTTCCCACAGGTGGCAAGGCTACTCGGATGGAGCGCACAACAGCTCCAGGGCGTGATCGGCACCCTCGATCCTGACCAGGCGGTGAAGATCCAGCAGTCGTACCCGCTCGCGTTCTTCGACGAGCACCTGCGCCACCGTCGGGGACACCTGCTCGACGGGCCGTCCTCAGACTTTCCGGCCGTGGCGTTCCTTCCATGAGTGCCTGCGACCCGCGACATCGGGTCGGTCCGGCCGCAGGCGCTCGAGGGGGGAAGGCGACGACTGGGCCAAGTACTACCCGAGCCGCCTGTCACGCCCGGTTGTGAATTCAGCCAGCTGTCCAAGGCTGCGGACAGCCGGCCGTATTCGATCGTGGCCACGCCAGGCCGTGGCCTCGGCTGGCGGTGGACCGCGAAACAGCACGTTCCGGCGGCAGCCGGTTCGGGCAGAACTCAGGCCTGCGGAAAGGCGATTCTGCGACCCTGCGGTTACGGCAGCCCTCATGTCGAGCTCGTGGCCTCGCCGAGCGTGGAAGGACGTCGCTCGCTACGCGAGCAGCCAGACGCTGAAGTGCTGCCGGCGGCATCGGCACCCGGGCAACCGCTTGCCCTTGCTCGGGAGGCCTCTTGCCCGGGTGCAAACTCCGCGTGACACGGTCCGCCCGCCTCCCTATACCTGTGATGCAGCGAGCAACTGCAGGGCGTGCTCCTTCAGTTGAGGACTGGCATGTGAAGCGTTGCCTGAACCGAAGGGGGGTTGGGGATCATATTCGACGGCGAGCTGGATCGCCTTGGCCGTGTCGTCGTCCGCGATGAGGGACGCGAGGTACAGGGCCATGTCCACGCCCGCCGACACCCCGGCCGCAGTGATGATCTTTCCGGAGCGTACGTATCGCTGCGGCAGGTAGGTGACATCGAACGTGGACCGGAGGTAGTCGGCGGAGGCCCAATAGGTCGTCGCCTCCCGGCCGTCCAGCAGCCCGGCCGCGGCAAGGACGATGCTGCCCGTGCAGACCGAAGTGGTCCACTGGGTGTGTCGGTGCATCCTGCGGATCCAGCGCAAGAGCGCCTGGTTGTTCATCGCTCCGATGGTGCCGCGGTTGCCCGCGCCTGGCACCAGGAGGACGTCGAGACGGTCGACCTCGGCGATGGAACGCTCGGCGACCACGGCCACATCTCCGGTGTCCGTGCGGATGGCTCCGCGTTTCTCGGCGATCATGGTCACGGTGGCGTCCGGCAGCCGGGACAGGATTTCGGCCGGCCCGGTGGGGTCCAGCAGGCTGTAGCCGTCGTACAGCAGGATGCCGATGTTCGGGCCCGCGCTTCCGCCGGGCTGGACCGCGTACGCCGTTTCGGTCCGGGCGGCTGCCGCCGTGGCCGCGAGCACGGCGGTGGCCGCGGTCCCGCGCAGGACGTTTCTGCGTGTCGTGGAATGGCTCATGGGCTGGGAGTCTTCTGCCTCGGTGGGACACGCGGGGGTGGCATGTCCGGCATCCTGCGAAGTCTGTCCCCCGTGACCCCATAGCGGTCGAGGAACGCCTGCCGCAGCGTCTCCGCCGACCGGAAGCCACACCGTCGGGCGATCGCTGTCATGGACAGTGCGCTGGAGCGCACGAGGTGCGCCGCCGCTTCGGTCCGTGCCGCGCGTACGGCGCGCGCGGCAGTTGTACCGAGGTGTGCCGTGAACAGCCGAGTCAGGTGCCGAGGGCTGACCCCTGCCCGGGCCGCCAAAGCCGCTGGACTGAGGTCCTCGGCCAGGTGGCCGGCGATATAACCCATCAGGTCCCGTACGAGCCGGTCTTCCGGCGGTGGAGCGGCAAGGAACATGGAGATCTGGGCCTGGTCGGCGGGCCGGTGCAGGTAAGTGACGAGTTCGCGGGCGACGGTCCGCGCGAGTGTCGGACCATGGTCGTCCTCTATCAGGGCCAGTGTCAGGTCCAGGGCGCTGGTCACACCGGCGGAGGTGTAGACGTTGCCGTCGCGGACATAGAGGGGATTTGCGTCCACGGCCACGGCGGGGTGGCGCTCGGCGAGCCGTTCTCCCCATCCCCAGTGGGTCGTCACCCGTCTGTGGTCGAGCAGTCCGGCGGCGGCCAGTACGTACGCGCCGGTGCAGACGGAGGCCACCCGTCGACTGCGTGCGGCCAAACGGCGAACCTGGCTCAGTAGTCGCTCGTCCGCCGCCGCGTCTTCGCATCCGATTCCGCCCACGACGATCAGTGTGTCCAGCCGTCCCACGACCGCCTCCAGACTCCGACCGGCTGCCAGCAGAATCCCGGCCGAACTCCGGGCAGCCCGGCGGCCGAGGGTGCCCAGCTCGATGGCGTAGGGCGGCTGTGCGCCGTACCGGTTGGCGACGTCCAGGGCACCGCTGGGACAGGCGATGTCGAGGATCTGCGCGTCGTCGTAGGCGATGATGAGAACGCGCCGCTGGTCCCCGTGCTCGTGCCCACCCTGATTCAAGCGCATACCCCGAGCACCACTTCTCTCATCCGCTCATCCGCTCGTCCGCTGCCTCAAGGGGCGTGCTTCGACCGGGCCGATGGCCTCATGCACATCCGCCCCACGGGACTTACGCCCGCAGGACATCACCTTCGCGTAAGGCCCCAGGAACTGGAAGCTTGCTCCTACCGGCCGGGGCTTCACGGTGTCGGGGACGAAGCTCGCCTGGGCGAGGAGGGGCACTTACGTACCCTCCCGTGACGTGTGACCGCTCCCCCTTCACAGGTTCCGCCCTCCCGCTCGCTGCTCTGCGCACGCGGGCCCGTCGTATGTCACTGGCCGCGACCTCAGGCGGGGCTTCTCGCTGTGCACCGTTGGATGATCACCACCCGAGCCCGAGTACGTCCTTCAGCACCTTCGCCGTCGCACGGGGGAACGCGGTGTTGCCGTTGTGTCCGCCCGGGAACTGGACCGGCTCCGTGTCCAGTTGTGCCGCCAGCGCCAGTGCGCAGCGGTAGGTGTGCACCGTGGACCGCGTGGTCCGGCCCGTCGCCGGGATGATCCGCGTGCCCGCGGCCGTCGCGGCCGGCACCGGCTCGTCCCGGTAGTGGTCGTCGGAGGTGACGGCTGTGAATTCCGTTCCGATGAAGAACGCGAAGTTGGCCTTTCTGCGGATCGTCAGCGGCTGGGGCGTGAGCCCCTCCTCGGTCTCGTCGTGCGCCGGGTCGATGCCGAGGTGGCGGGCGATCGCCGGGAAGGCTGCCTCGAGGCCCCCGGCTGTGTATGCGTCCTGGATGGCCTTCAGTTCCGCCACGTGCTCCGCGCGGTCTGCCTCGGACAGCAGGTTGGGCATCACGGGCTCGTGGGCGATCAGTGTGCTCACCAGGCCCGGATGCCGGGCCACGGTCTGCAGGCCGATGGCGGCGCCCATGCTGAATCCGGCCATCAGTGCCGGCCCGTCACCGACCTCGGTGATCAGCCGGGCCACGTCGTCCGCGTGGTCGGCCATGGTTACGGGGCGGGCAGGGTCGTCGAGAGTGCTGCGCGACAGACCACGGCGGTCGTAGGTGACGACGGTGAACCTGTCGGCCAGGTGCGGGACCAGGTCGACCGTTCGGTCCGCGTCGCCCTCGCCGCTCTGGGACAGAACGAGGACCGGGCCATCGCCCTCGATCTGGAAGTGAAGGGTGGCGCCCGGAACAGAGAGCGCGCGGATGGTGGCGGCGGTCGTCGGCATGGCGGATCCCCCTTGTTCGGCTGTCGTCGGCATCTGCCGACTGACACCACGACAATAACGCATCTAAATCGATACATCAATCATGATGCATCGATCTGGATGTACCATCCGTGCATGAACGGAGTCGAACTGTTCCTCCTGGGCCGCACCCTCATGAAGATCGGCGAACAGGCCATGCCACCGGCGGCATCGGGTGCGCCGGGGTCGGCCCGCTCGGTGCTCGTCGTCCTGGGCGATCTCCTCTCCCACCCCGGGACGACGGTCGGTGAAATCGCCGCACGGACGGGCCTGCCGCAGAGTCAGGTCTCCACCGCTGTCGCCCGGCTGGAGCAGGCCGGCTCGGTCGAGACGGAACCCGATCCAAGCGACCGGCGCCGCCGACTGGTTCGCCCAGCCGCGATGCCCTCCGCCCGCGTTGCCGAAGTCCGCGCCACAGCCATCGACGACACTCTCGCCGCGGCCCTGACCGGCGCGGACGGCGTCGCACCGGGCCCGGACACCATCCGCGAGGTCACCCAAGCCCTGGATCTGCTGGCCCGCCGACTGACCCCCTCCGTCGTCGCCCGCGCCCGCGACCTCGCCTCTGGCGGAGAGCACGCCACACCGAAAGCCACGCCGTAATCACCGCTCACACGGACCCGCGGCAACGACGCCCGGGCTCATCGCCCCGCACAGACCAGTGCTGCAGTGTGAAAGATCCGGAGTGGAGGGGAAGGCGGCATGCAGCGACCTCTTTGGGGGCGGGTCGCACCGATGGCGGGGGACTGCGTGTACCGCGCAGGGAACGTACGGAGGAGAGCGCACGACGCATCCCTCCGGGCCCGGGTTTCCTTGCGTCGCCGACCTGTCCGAGCAGGCGCGAGTTCTGCGTGACCTCGCACGTAGGGCTGCGTCAGCATTCGGGTCGCAAGTCTGCACAACTTCCGTGCCGGGCCGTTGCGTTCGCAGTTGTCCCCTGGAGAGGATGGCGTAGATCATCTCGGAGGACGGTAGGTGTGAGCTGTGGCGAGCGCGGGGACGGCCGAGTTACTGCTGGGCGGCATAGTCATGCTGGGTGCGTCGGTGCAATGGCTCACCGGCATGGGTTTTGCACTCATCGCGGTGCCCGCGCTCGTTCTCATACTCGGGACGGCTCAGGGCGTCACGCTCGCTAATGTCGCGGCCGGGGCCATCAGTCTCGTGGGACTCACCGCCAGCTGGCGGCTGGTGCGGATCGACGCCATGATTCCCTTGATCGTCGCCGCAGGATGCACGGTGCCTGCGGGTTCCTGGGTGGCAGCCCGACTGCCCGAAGCCGTACTGCTGGCCGCTATCGGAATGCTGACGACTCTGGCCGTCGCTTTCGTCATGGGAGGCGTGCGGATACCGGCTCTGGCGGGTGCGAGAGGCGCTGTGGCTGCAGGAGCCGTGGGCGGGTTCATGAATTCCGCCGCCGGTGTCGGCGGGCCGCCGTATTCGCTTTATGCGGTCAATGCGGGCTGGCCGGTCCGTGAATTTGTGCCGAACGCACAATTCTATGGAGTCATGGTGAACCTCTTCTCGGTGACCGCCAATGGTGCACCTCGGCTGAGCGGGCCGGCCTGGTCGGTGACCGTGGCCGCCCTGGTGACGGGCGCCCTCCTCGGCAGGCAACTCGCATCGAGGGTCCCCGAAGAGTGGGTGCGTCGCCTCATCTTCACCCTGGCCCTGACCGGCGGCCTCTCCGTTCTCATCAAGGGCATACAGGGAATGCTTTAACGCCAGCTCAGATGCCTCCGGCCTTCAGTCAGTGACGTCGAGCCGCAATCCGTCCAGCGGCCCGCCCACCAGTTCGACATAGCTCCGTCCCGACTTCGGGCCGGGACTGCCGTGGTCGGTTCCGTAGATCCGATCACGGCCGCTACTCGTCGTCGCAGTCCATGCCCTCCAGCCTCGCAGCCGCCACCGACACGAGGGATTGCCCCCTTGGACGCCCCGCGATTGGTTCCGGAGGTCTCAGCGGCTATGCGTCGGTGACGTTCCGGGTCGTCGCCGGGTGGAGGGAGTCGATGTCCTCCATGAAACTCCGGATCCGGGTGTTGACGAGGCTGGGGTGGTCGATCTGCGGCCCGTGTCCGGTCGCTGCGACGACCTCGGCTCGGGCGCCGGGAATCACCCGAGGAACGCGTTCGAGCTGACGCTTCGGGTGCACCAGCAGACTGCGCTTACCCATGATCAGGTAGAACGGTGTCCGGATGGAGCCCAACTCGTCGTCGGACAGCGGCAGTGGAGCGGGACGGCGTATCCGGAAGGCCTTCACGCCGGCCTGGATCCAGGCGCGCAGATCCGGGTCGGATACGACCGGCTGCTCCAGCCACTTGGCCAGGGCCGGGCGCAGCCGCTCGGGAGCGAACGTGGCGAAGAGGCTGGCGAAGATCCAGACGAAGAAGCGCAGCCCCACCTTCTCCAGCCCACCCGGGTCGAGGGCGGTGACGGAGGCGAGCCGTTCGGGCCGGCGATGGACCTGGTTGATGACGAGCCAGCCACCGTAGGAGGAGCCGACGAGGTGGACCTTGTCGAGGCCGAGGGCGTCGAGCGCCTCGTCCATCCACTGAGCGGCCCGATCGGGTTGCCACATCGGCTCGCGGTGGATGCTGCGGCCCGGGTCGCCGGGGGTGTCGAGGGCGTAGACGGGGCGGTCGGCGCCGAGCGCGGCCGTGTTGGGGTACCACATCGCGGAGCAGCCGCCCGAGCCGTGGATCAGGACGACCGGCGTGCGGGACTGGGCAGCCGGGTCCGCGGGGCCGTAGCGGTAGACGTGGGTGGTCCCGAAGCTCGTCTCCACGTCGGTCTCGGAGCGGAGGGGTGCGCCCTTCGCGTAGAGCGTGTCGCATGCGGCGAAGTAGCGGTCGCGCAGTTGGTCGTTGACGTAGCGGCCTATGTCGCGGCGCGTTCGGGGCGTGTTCTCGGGCATGGCACCTCCGTGAGATCCACTCTTTGTGATACGACCGTATCATAGTGATGGTACGGCGGTACCATGAAAAGGTGCCGTCGGGCCTGACCCGACGGCGAACACGCACACACAACCCACCACCCCGATCACGGCCGGAGACACCACGGATGCCCAAGCGCGTGGACCACGATGAACGCCGCACCCAGATCGCTGAAGCACTCATCCAGGTCGCGGGGCGGCAGGGCCTGCACGCCGTCGGCATGCGCGACGTCGCCGCCGAGGCGGGCGTCTCACTGCGCCTGGTGCAGTACTACTTCCAGACGAAGGAGAAGCTGCTCTTCCACGGCCTCCAACACCTGACCGACCGCTTCACCGCCCGCGTCGGCGCCCGCCTCGCCGCGGCCGGCCGGGACCCGGGCCCCCGCACGACGATCGAGGCACTACTGCTGGCCTCGCTGCCGACCGACGAGGAGAGCAGGATCTTCCACCTTCTCTACAGCTCCTACGCCATCCTGTCCGTGACCGACGAGGCCCTCGCCGCCCAGCCGTTCATCGACAACCCTGACGCAGCCGAGAACGCCCTCACCCAACTGATCCAACAGGCACAGGAGACGGGCCGGGCCGACGCCGGAGCAGACGCTCGCACGGAGGCGATCAGCCTGCTCGCCATGACGGCGACCCTGGGTACCAGCATCCTCGTCGGGCAGCGGACGCCGGAGTCTGCCATCACGGCACTCCGCTACCACCTCGACAGGATCTTCAACAGCGGCCGGGCCGAGCCTACGCCCCGGTGACTTGCGCAAGTAGTCTCACCGGGATCGGCCTGAGCTGCTGTCAGGCCACCGGACCAGCAGCACGACCCGCTTCGCCGAGGAACGTACAAGCGCAACCCGACCCGCGCCTCGCTTCACGACGACGCCACGGCACGTCGGTACGGTGAGCGTGGCCGCTCAGTGTTGCAGTGGCCGGGCCGCGCGGACCGCTTCCAACAGGCTGTCCCAGGACTGCTGGAACTTCTGGATCCCTTCGGTCTCCAGGGCCTGTACGACTCCGACGTACGAGATGCCCTGCTTCTCCAGGGCGTCGAGGTGGGCGCGGGCCTGCTCGTAGGTGCCGGCGATGGAGTTGCCGTTGATCTCGCCATGGTCGGCGGTGGCCTCCAGTGTGGCCTCGGGCATGGTGTTGACGATGCCCGGAGCAACCAACTCGGTGACGTACCTGGTGTCGGGGTAGGCCGGATCCTTCACACCGGTCGAGGCCCACAGCGGGCGCTGCTTGTTGGCGTGCAGCCGGTGCAGCACCGCCCATCGCTGCGAGGACGGCGTCGAACCGTCGGCCGAACCGAACACCTCCTCGTACGCCTGGTAGGCGAGGCGGGCGTTGGCGATGCCGGCCTTGCCGCGCAGTGCCGCGGCCTCCGGAGTGCCCAGGGCTTCCAGCCTCTTGTCGATCTCGGTGTCGACTCGCGAGACGAAGAACGAAGCCACCGAGTGGATCTTGGACAGGTCGAGGCCGCGCTCCCTGGCCTTCTCCAGACCGGCCAGGTAGGCGTCCATGACCTGGCGGTAGCGCTCCAGCGAGAAGATCAGCGTGACGTTGACGCTGATACCGAGGCCGATGACCTCGGTGATCGCCCGGAGCCCCGCTCTGGTCGCCGGGATCTTGATGAGCGTGTTGGGGCGGTCCACGAGCCAGGAGAGGTGCCTCGCTTCGGCGGCGGTCGCGTCCGTGCCGTGCGCGAGCCGGGGCTCGACCTCGATGGAGACCCAGCCGTCCCGTCCCTGGGTGGTGTCGAAGACCGGGCGCAGGATGTCGGCGGCGTCCCGGACGTCCGCCGCGGTGATCATGCGAACGGCCTCGGAGACCGTCACCCCGCGCAGGGCCATGTCATAGATCTGTTCGGCATACCCGCTCGCGTCGCCGACCGCCTGTTGGAAGATCGTCGGGTTGGTGGTGACACCGACCACGCGCCGCCTGCGCACGAGTTCGGCCAGGCTCCCGGACGTGATGCGGCCGCGAGAAAGATCATCCAGCCAGATCGAGACCCCTGCGCCGGACAGCCGCTCCAGCGGATCGTCAGTCGTGCAAGACGTGCCGCTCGGTGTCTCGGACCCGAGGGATTCCCGGGCGGCCGCGGCCACGTTCTCCGCGGTGAAGCCGAACTCCTGGAAGAGGACCTTGCCGTCGGCCGAAGCGCCGAAGTGCTCCAGCGAAACGATGCGGCCGGCGTCGCCGACGTACTTGTGCCAGGTCAGTCCGATACCGGCCTCGACCGCGACACGCGCCTTGACGGACGGCGGCAGAACGCTCTCCCGGTACCCCTGGTCCTGCTCCTCGAACCACTCCACGCACGGCATGGACACCACCCGCGTGGGCACACCGTCGGCCTCCAGCCGCTCGCGGGCCTCGACGGCCACATGCACCTCGGAGCCCGTGGCGATGAGGACGACCTCCGGCGCGCCGTTCGACGCGTCGAAGAGCACGTAACCGCCCTTGGCGGCATCCTCGTCGGCCTCGTACGTCGGCACGCCCTGACGGGTCAGCGCCAGACCGTGCGGGGCGCCCTTGCCGAACTCCTTGGTCCAGCGCCTGAGGATCTCGCGCCAGGCGATGGCCGTCTCGTTGGCGTCGGCCGGACGGACCACGTTCAGACCCGGGATCGCCCGCAGCGAGGCCAGATGCTCGACCGGCTGGTGCGTGGGGCCGTCCTCGCCCAGACCGATGGAGTCGTGCGTCCACACGTACGTCACCGGCAGATGCATCAACGCCGACAGGCGCACGGCGTTGCGCATGTAGTCGGAGAAGACCAGGAACGTGCCGCCGTAGATACGGGTGTTGCCGTGCAGCGCGATGCCGTTCATCTCCGCGGCCATGGAGTGCTCACGGATACCGAAGTGGACCGTGCGCCCGTAGGGATCGGCTTCGGGCAGCGGGTTGTCCGCGGGGAGGAACGACGACGTCTTGTCGATCGTGGTGTTGTTGGACCCGGCGAGGTCGGCGGAGCCGCCCCACAGCTCCGGGATCACCGCGCCGAGCGCCTGGAGGACCTTGCCGGACGCGGCGCGCGTGGCGACGCCCTTGCCCGTCTCGAACTCCGGCAGGTGCGACTCCCAGCCCTCGGGCAGCTCGCCCGCGCTGATCCGGTCGAACTCGGAGGCCCGCCCGGCGTTGCCGTCCCGCCACTCCTGCAGCTGCTTGTCCCACACCGCACGCGCCTCACGGCCGCGCTCGCCCAGCGCACGCGTGTGCGCGATGACCTCGTCCGCGACATCGAAGCTCTTCTCCGGGTCGAAGCCCAGCACCTGCTTGGTGGCGGCGACCTCGTCCGCGCCGAGCGCCGAGCCGTGCGCGGCCTCGGTGTTCTGCGCGTGCGGGGCCGGCCAGGCGATGATCGAACGCATCGCGATGAAGGAGGGCCTGTCGGTGACCGCCTTCGCCGCCTCGATCGCCGCGAACAGCGCGACCGGGTCGAGGTCGCCGTTGTCCTTGGGCTCCACCCGCTGCACGTGCCAGCCGTAGGCCTCGTACCGCTTGGTGACGTCCTCGGAGACGGCCGTCTCGGTGTCACCCTCGATGGAGATGTGGTTGTCGTCCCACAGCAGCACCAGGTTGCCGAGCTTCTGGTGCCCGGCCAGCGAGGACGCCTCGGCGGAGATGCCCTCCTGCAGGCAGCCGTCACCGGCGATGGCGAAGACGTGGTGGTCGAACGGCGACTCCCCGACCGCGGCTTCCGGGTCGAACAGGCCGCGCTCGTAACGGGCGGCCATCGCCATGCCCACCGCGTTGGCCACCCCCTGGCCCAGCGGCCCCGTCGTCGTCTCCACACCCCTGGTGTGCCCGTACTCGGGATGGCCCGGGGTCTTGGAACCGAAGGTGCGGAAGGACTCCAGATCGGCCAGCTCCAGGCCGAAACCCCCCAGGTACAGCTGGATGTACAGGGTCAGCGAGGAGTGGCCCGCGGACAGGACGAACCGGTCACGGCCCACCCAGTCGGGGTCGGCGGGGTCATGGCGCATCACCTTCTGGAAGAGGGTGTACGCGGCGGGCGCGAGGCTCATCGCCGTCCCCGGATGGCCGTTGCCGACCTTCTGGACGGCGTCGGCGGCCAGGATCCGGGCGGTGTCGACGGCCCGCTGGTCCAATTCGGTCCACGCGAGGGCTGTGACGGAGGCGGTGACGGAGGCAGGGCGGGAGGCGTCCACGGGCGGGGACGGGTGCACGAGCGAACTCCAGGGTGTGCGAGGCGGAGGGCAGGGCGAAGAGGGACACGAACGCGACGCGCGACGCCGCCCTTCCCGCCGGGGCGAGCGGGGAGGGTGGCGTGCGGTCGGCTCGGGTCGGTCGGGTTACTTCCCCCAGACCTTCCGGTAGGCCTCGCGGTACCCGCTGGGGTCCCAGGACGACTTGCCGCCGCTGTTGTCGGCCGTCGTGATGTGGACCGGGGCGACGTAGCCGCTGGCGGGCTTGCCGGCGAAGGCGCGGTTGAACTCGTCGACCATCTGCCAGCCCTGCTCGGTCAGCGGCTCGGGCACCGTCGCCGTCTGGTACTGCTTGCTGTTGATGCGCTGGAAGGCGGACGGGTCGCCGTCGCCCGCGCCGATGTTGAAGGGAGCCCCGTTGCCCTTCTTCCCGGCCGCGCGCAGGGCCGGGGCGGCGTCGGCGAAGTAGAGGTCGTTGATGGCGACCGAGCTGGTCCACTTGGTGCCGAAGCGGGACAGCAGCGCGGACACCTCCTGGGGGGTGCGGCTGCTGGCGTCGGCGATGGGGATGTTGGACGTCGTCAGTACCTTGACGTCGGAGCAGGTGACGAGTTCCTTCTCGATCAGGTCCGACTTGCCCTTGGCGAAGGGAATGGAGGCGTCGGTGAAGACCACCACGCCGGCCCGGCCGTTGGACTGACCGATGATCCAGTCGGCGCTGATCTTGGCGACGCCCTCCACCTTGGTGGTGATGTTGCTGAACAGCTTGGGGTCCTTGCTGGGGCCGGGGGCGTCCACGGCGTGCCAGCCGATGAGCGGGATACCGGCGGTGTTGGCCTGGGCGACCTGCTGGGCGGTCGACTTGGGGTCGAAGCCGGAGAGCACGATGCCGTCGGGCTTGACGGCGACGGCCTGGCTGAGTGCGGCCTGGATGCCGGCCGGGGTGCCCTGGCCGTCGATGATCCGTATCTTCCAGCCGATGGCCTTGGCGGCCTCCTTGGCCCCTTCGGCGGCGCCGGCCACTCCCGGGTTGGTCATGCTCTGGGCGACGTAGACGATGGTCTTGCCGGCGACCGCCTTGGGACCGGTGGTGGGGCCGTCCCAGGGGGCGTTGACGTCCTCGGCCGCCTTGACCGCTGCCTTGGCCTTGGCGAGGACGGCGGGGCAGCCTCCCTTGGTCTCGGCCGCGGTGCCGGCGGTGCCGGACTGGGACCCTCGGGTGCAGCCTGCGGCGAAGGCGGTGACCACGGCGAGGGCGGCCAGGGTTCTCAGGGTCGCCTGGCGGGTGTGGTGGTGCGACACGGACGGCTCCTTGTATGGCGTACGGGGAGGAAAGGAGGGCAGCGGGGGGTGTATCGAGGGGATGGAGGTGGGGTCGGCCGCCTCGACGTGAAGGGGGCGGCGATGCGGATTACTCCGGTGTCGCGGCCGGTGGCGGGGGTGTGGATTCCGCGGAGGAGGGGGACGTCTGCACGGAGGCGGTCGGCGCGGCGGAGGCCGACGGCTCGGACAGTGACGTGCGGGTGGCGTTGGCGCCGGCGCGCAGCCTGCGGCGGGCGGAGTAGCCGGCCAGGCCGACGGCGAGGAGGAGGGTGCCGCCGTTGAACAGCGAGGTGGCCCAGAACTCGGCCCCCATCTGCTGGATGCCGGCGAGGCCGATGGCGAGGATGGCGACGGCGACGACCGTGCCGGCGGCGTTGGCGCGGCCCGGCTTGATGGCGGTGGAGCCGAGCAGGGCGCCGACGAAGGCGGGCAGCAGGTAGTCCATACCCACGCTGGGGTTGCCGATCTGCTGCTGGGCGGCGAGCAGGACGCCCGCGCAGCCGACCACGAGCCCGGAGCCCGCGAAGGCGTAGATGCCGTAGCGGCGGGTGGGGATGCCGACCAGGTCGGCGGCTCGGGCGTTGGAGCCGATGACGTACAGGTAACGGCCGAGCGGCAGCCGTTCCAGGAGCAGCCAGAGGACGACGGCGAGGCCGAGGACGTAGAAGGCGGGTACGGGCAGGCCGAGGAGTTTGGAGTCGTACAGGTCGGTGAAGGCCGGGGGCAGTCCCTGCGGGCCGGGGACGATGCGGGCGCCGTCGGTGATCCAGCCGGTGCAGGCGTACAGCACGCTGCCGGTGCCGAGGGTGGCGATGAAGGAGTCGATCTTGGCGAACTCGACGAGCAGTCCGTTGAACACGCCGATGATGCCGCCGCCGATGACGACGACCAGGCAGGCCATGGGCCAGGCCCAGCCGTTGTTGACGATGAGCTGCATCGTCAGCACATGGGCGAGACCGAGGCCGTAGCCGACGGAGAGGTCGAACTTGCCGGTGACGATGGGGATCATCGCGCCGAGGGCGAGCATGGCCGGGATCGACTGGTTGGACAGGATCGAGGAGATGTTGTCGAGGGTGGGGAACGTGTCCGGCAGGGCGAAGGAGAAGACGAGGAAGAGCAGGACGGTGAGGGTGAGCAGACCGTAGGTGCCGATCAGATGGCCGCGTGCGCGGCTGCCGCTGGACCGGCGGGCAGAGGGTGTGGTGTTCGTGCGCTTGCTCCTGTCGGTGTCGCTGCCGGTCGTGGTTCCCTGATCGCGGCGGGAGGATGTGGTCTCGGTGGCCATCAGTGGTTGCCCGTTCCGGTCAGCGCCGGCATGGCCGACGCGGCGTGGGTGAGTTCGGTGACGGTGAGGGCCGCGCCGGACAGTTCGGCCGTGACGGCACCCCGGACGAAGACCAGGGCGCGGTGGCAGACGTCGGCGACTTCCTCGAAGTCGGTGGAGATGAGCAGGACGGCGAGTCCTTCGGCGAGGGCGTCGTCGAGGAGGCGGTAGATCTCGGCCTTGGCGCCGACGTCGACTCCGGCGGTCGGTTCCTCGAGGATCACCACGCGGCGGCTCAGGCGCAGCCAGCGGCCGATCATGATTTTCTGCTGATTGCCGCCGGAGAGGGTGGCGATGGGGGCCTCGGGATCGCCGGGGCGTACGCCGAACCGCTCGACGAGTGACCTGGCCTGGGCGCGTTCCCGCTTGGGGCTGATCCAGCGCCACGGGGAGCGGGCGTCCGCCCGGGGGTTGGCCAGGAAGTTCTCGCGGACGGAGAGTTCCAGGGCGCAGCCCTCCTCCTGGCGGTTGCTGGTGACGAAGCCGATGCCCGCGTCGACGGCGGCGGAGACCGATCCGGGGCGGTAGGGCCTGCCGTCCAGGAGCACCTGGCCGCCGGTGAGGGGCCGGGAGCCGGCGAGGGCGCGGCCGAGGTGCATGTGTCCGGCTCCGGTGAGGCCGACCATGCCGAGGACTTCCCCGGCGCGCAGTTCGAGATCGACGGGGCCGGCGCCCTCGGTCGTGGCGCCGGACATGCGCAGCACGGTGGAGGCGGAGGCAGAGGTGGTGCGCGGGGCCGCGGGACGGTGGCTCTCCGGCTCGTGGCCGACGATGTCGCGCACGATCCGGTCGGGGCCGTGGTCGGCGAGGAGGCCCTCGCTGATGAGGTGCCCGTCGCGCAGGACGGCGTAGCGGTCGGCCACCTGGTACACCTCGTCGAGGCGGTGGCTGACGTAGACGATGGCGTGGCCTCGGTCGCGCAGGGTGTGCAGGACGTCGAAGAGCCTCGCGCAGTCGGCGGCGGGGAGGCTGGCCGTGGGTTCGTCGAGGACGATGAGGCGGGCGCGGGTGGCCAGCGCGCGGGCGATGGCGACGAGGGAGCGTTCGGCGCGGGTGAGGTCGGCGACGGCAGCGTCCGGGTCGAGGTGCCCGGCGACTATCTCCAGGGCCTCGGTGCAGCGCCGGCGTACCTGCCGCCAGGAGACGAGCCCGGCGCGGCGGGGGTAGCCGGTGCCCAGGGCGACGTTCTCGGCCACGGTCATCCATTCCACGAGGCCCAGGTCCTGGTGGATGAAGGACATCTCGGCGCTCGCGGCGCCGGAGCCGAGAGGGTGGTCGGCGACGGTGACCTGGCCCTCGTCGGCGCGATAGACACCGGCGAGGACCTTGATAAGTGTGGATTTTCCGGCACCATTGTGCCCCAACAGGGCAAGGACGCTGCCGGCGTGGATGTCGAGGTCCACATCGGCGAGCGCGAGAGTGCCGCCGAACCGCTTGCGCAGGCCGCGGACCGTCACGATCGGGCGGGAGGCCGCGCGCCCGTCGGGCGACGGAGAACTGGCGGCTATGTCGTCGGGAGCGTCGTTCACGGACTTCTCCGGGATCTGCAGGCCGAGGACCGATCCATCGGCTCGACCAGCATCCTGAACTCATCACAGCATGTTGGTCAATACTCCCGTTGCCATAAGTTGCCCAAACGTTGCGGCGGCCGTACGGAGAGATTTCCGTACGGCCGCCGCGACGACGATCACCCAGGCGGAGGCGGGGCCCCCGCCTCACCTCATCGGCCCCCCTCGGACGCCCCCTGCGGGAGCATGGGGTTCTCCATGCCCGCCGCGATGGCGCGCAGATCCTTCAGGAGCGCCGCACGGAACTCGTCGTCGAGCCGCGCCTTGAGCACGGTGACGCTGATCGCGAAGGGCGCCGAGTCGGTGCGGAAACCGGTTACCGGCACGGCCAGACACAGCACACCCGCCGTCGCCTCCTCGTCGTCGACCGCGTACCCCCGCTCCCGGGCCTGCGCCAGGTCCTGGAGAAGCGCGGGCACCGAGGTGATGGACCGTTCACTCAGCGCGGGCAGCGTACGGCCGCGCAGCCGGTCCTCCGCCACCGCCGGATCCAGCGTGGAGAGGATGGCCTTGCCGGTGGCCGTGCAGTTCGCGGGGAAACGGTCGCCGATGTTGGCGGTGAGCCGCAACGGCTGGGTGCCGTCGTACCTGGCCAGGTACAGCACGTCCAGGCCGTCGAGAACGGCCACCCGGGCGGTCTCCTGCGAGATGTGCGAGCTGCGCCGGCACAACTCGTAGAAGTCGCGCAGCTGGTCCACCGTGGACAGGTACCGGCCGCCGAGCTCCACCAGTTTGCGCCCGAGCGCGAAGCCCGCGCCGTTGCGCGTGATCATGCCCGCCGCCTCCAGGGAGGCGCAGAGATTGCCCGTCGAGGACTTGGGCAGGTCCAGGGCACGCGCGATCTCGCTGACCGACAGCGGGCGGCCTTCCGCCTCGCCGAGCACGTCGAGAATCGCCACCGCTCGGGTCACCGCCGGGACGAGGCTTCCCGGGTCGCTTGCGCTCACCGTCGATTCCACCCATCATTCTGTTCGAAGTTCAGCATGTTGTTATTGTCTCTCGTCTGTCGCCGAACGACAATGCCGTCGCCGCGCGCTTTGCATCGGGATTCGCCGAGTCCGCCGACCGTAGCGCGCCTTGTAGGCCGGCCGACGACACCCTCCGAGCCTTGGAGCGCTGAGCACCTCATGACCAGCAGCCCGACCGACTCCCCGCCCCCTCCGCCCGACAACGGCCCCCCGCTGTCGCGTGAGGAGTTCGACTCCCTCTTCGCCGCCGTACGGACCTGGGGCAGTTGGACCCCGGCCGACCGTGGCGCGTGGAACCGGGTCACGCCCGCCCACGTCCAGCGGGCCACCGCCCTGGTCCGCAGCGGCGTCACCGTCCCCATGGCCCTGCCCTGGAACACCGTGCCCGGCCCCGACAACGGTAAGCCCGCGCTGCACTACATGTCCGACCTCGGCGACGTCGAGGCCCCCGAACCCTCCTGCCACAAGGACTTCATCGCCGTCGACTACCACGGCAAGGGCGTCAGCCACCTCGACGCGCTGTCCCACATCGCCTATCGCGGTCAGCTCTACGACGGCCGCACCGCCCGCGAGGTGGTCGACGCCGCCGGCGCCCACTTCGGCGCCGTCTCCGCGCTGGGCCCCCTCGTCACCAGGGGCGTACTGATCGACCTGCCCGCCGCCCTCGGCATCGACTGGCTGGAGCCCGGCACCGCCGTGCACGCCGAGGACATCGTCGCCGCGGAGAAGGCGCTGGGCGTGAGCATCGGCGAGGGCGACGCGGTACTGCTGCGTTCCGGACACTTCCGGCGGCGCGCCGAACTCGGCCCCTGGAACCCGGACAACGCGAGCGCCGGCTTCCACGTGGACGCCGTCCCCCTGCTGGCCGAACGCGGGGTCTCCCTGCTCGGCGGTGACGGCGACAGCGACGTACGTCCCTCGCCCGTCGAGGGGCTGCACTCCCCCGTGCACGCCCTCGCCATCACCGCGATGGGCGTACCGCTCCTGGACAATCTCGACCTGGAGGCGCTGTCGGCCGCCTGCGCGACGCAGGGCCGCTACGAGTTCCTGCTCGTGGTCGCGCCGCTGAACATCCCCGGCGGCACGGGCTCGCCCGTCAACCCGGTCGCGGTGCTGTGATGGCGGGCCTCCCCCCGGCCGACGGCCCGTTCACCGTCGGGGTCAGCCGCGACTTCCTCGACGCGGACGGACGTAATGTGTGGGGCGACATCCGGCTGGGCGAGCTGGACGCCGCCGGGATCGACTGGCACTACCTGCCGCGCGATACCGACGAACTCCTCGCCCCGGACGTCGACGGCCTCGACGCCGTCCTGTTCGCCGGCCCCGCCGTCACCGCCCGCACCTTCACCGGCCTCACCAGAGCCCCGGTCCTCTTCGCCCGCTTCGGGGTCGGCTACGACGCCGTCGACCTCGACGCCTGCACGCGGCACGGCGCCCTCGTGACCATCACCCCGGACGGCGCCCGGCGGCCCGTCGCCACCGCCGCCCTCACCATGCTGCTGGGGCTCCTGCACAACATGACCACCAAGGACCGGCTGGTACGCCAGGGACGCTGGGCCGAGCGGGAGCAGTGGATGGGGCTCGGGCTCACCGGCCGCCGTATCGGCCTCCTCGGACTCGGCAACACCGCCCGCGACCTCGTCGGACTGCTCCGGCCGTTCGACACCGAGATCATCGCCTACGACCCCTACTGTCCGTCGGAGACCGCCGCGGAACTGGGCGTACGTCTCGCCGACGCCGACGCCGTGCTGGCCGAGTCGGACGCGGTCATCGTGATGTGCGTGCTGACCGAGGAGACCCATCACCTCGTGGACGCCCGGCGGCTGTCCCTGATGAAGCCCCATGCCGTCCTCCTCAATGTCGCCCGCGGCCCGATCGTCGACGAGACGGCACTGATCGACGCACTGCGGGCGGGCCGCATCAGAGGCGCCGGCCTGGACGTCTTCGAGACCGAACCGCCCGAGCCGGACAACCCGCTGCTGCACATGGACAACGTCGTCCTCAGTCCGCACAGCCTGGCCTGGACCGACGAGATGTCCGCGGGCAACGGCGGCAGCGCGGTCCGGGCCGTGCTGGACGTGGCGACCGGCCGACTGCCGCGTTTCGTCGTCAACCGGGATGTGCTCGCTCACCCCTACCTGTCCGAACGGCTGGGCGCGCTCGCGGACGACGCGAGCCGGCCCGCGCGGGCGGGGGTCAGGCCGTGAGCCCGCCGCCCTCCCGCTCCGACACCGTCGGCTTCGTCGGGCTCGGCGCGATGGGCCTTCCGATGGCGGTCAACCTGGCGAAGGCCGGCTTCGACGTCCTGGCCTGGAACCGACGCGGGGCGCCACTCGACGCGGCGGTCGCCGGCGGCTGCCGGGCCGCGCACAGTCCGGGCGAGGTGGCGGCCGGCGCTCGCACGGTCGTGACGATGCTGCCGGACCTGCCCCAGGTCCGGGATGTCTGGGCCTGCCCGGACGGATTGCTCGCGGGCCTGGCCGCCTCGGCCACAGCGGGCCGGACGATGGACACGCTCGTCGTGATGGGCACCGTCTCTCCCGTCGCCGTACGCGCCCTGGCCGAGGAGCTCCGTCCACACGGCGTCCGCGTCGTCGACGCTCCCGTGAGCGGCGGGGTGACCGGCGCCCGCGACGCCATCCTGTCGATCATGGCGGGCGGAACGGAGGACGCCGTCGAAGACGTCCGCCCGTATCTGCGGGCCATGGGCTCGACCGTACGCCGCATGGGCGACACCGGAGCCGGATCGCTCGCCAAGGCGTGCAACCAACTCGTCGTCGCCGGGACGCTGGTGGCCCTCGCGGAGGCCGTCGTGCTCGGGGAGGGCGGCGGACTCGACCCGGCGGCCCTGCTGGAGGTGCTGGCCGGCGGCCTCGCCTCCTCGGAGGTGCTCGCGCAGAAGCGCCACCACCTCGCCGAGAGCGACTTCACGCCGTCCGGGCCCGCCCGCTACCTCCACAAGGACCTCGGCTTCGTCCTCGACAGCGCGACCGACGCGGGCGTCGCGCTGCCGTTGTCCTCCACCGTCGCCCGCCTGTACGCGGCCGTCGACGACAGGGGGCTCGGTGACCTCGACAACAGCGTCGTCCTCCGGCTGCTGCGCGAGGACAACGGTCCCTCCCACCCGCACCCCACTTCCCAGGCCCATCCGCACCACCCCTCTAAGGACTGAGCAATGCAGACAGGAATCGTCGGTCTCGGACGCATGGGCGGCAACATGGCGGCCCGCTGGCGTGACCGCGGCCACGAGGTGATCGGCTACAGCCGCACCTCCCCCGACCGTGACGTGAACTCCCTGGAGGAACTGGTCGGCAAGCTCGCCGCCCCCCGTGTGGTCTGGCTGATGCTCCCGGCCGGGGACCCCACACGCCAGGCGATCCGTCGGCTGGCCGAGCTGCTGTCCCCGGGCGACGTGGTGGTCGAGGGCGGCAACTCCCGCTTCAGCGACGACGCCGAGCACGCCGGGACGCTCGCCGAACGCGGAATCGGTTACGTCGACTGCGGTGTCAGCGGCGGTATCTGGGGCCGGGAGAACGGCTACGCCGTCATGTGCGGCGGCGCTGACGAACACGTCCGCCGCGTGTGGCCCCTGCTGGAGGCGCTCGCGCCGGAGGAGGACGGCATCTGCCACGCGGGCCCGGTGGGCGCCGGCCACTACACCAAGATGGTCCACAACGGCATCGAGTACGGCATGATGCAGGCCCTCGCCGAGGGCTACGAGTTGCTGGAGGCCAGCGAGTACGTCCCCGACGTGCCGAAGGTGCTCGCCTCCTGGCGGCACGGCACGGTCGTACGGTCCTGGCTGCTCGACCTCCTCGTCCGCGCCCTGGAGCAGGACTCCGCCCTGAGCGGTCTCTCCGGCCGGGTCGACGACTCCGGCGAGGGACGCTGGACGGTCGAGGAGGCGGTGCGGCTCGCGGTCTCCGCTCCCGCCATGACCGCCGCGCTCTTCGCCCGCTTCGCCTCCCGCGAGCCGGACGCCGCCCAGCTCAGGGCGCTGGCGGCGATGCGGCAGCAGTTCGGCGGACACGCCGTGCATGCCGTGCATGCCGTGCATGCCGTGACCGGCGTGTCCGCGGGCTCGGCCTGACCTAGCGAAAGCAGCGGTGTCGGGGCCGCTGGGGCCCGCCGCGTCTTCGTCCGGGCGATCGTGGGGTGCGCCGGGGCCTCGGGCCGGTGCCCGTCCGACTGCCCGTCCGACAGCGGGTTCCGTCGTGTGCATCACGCATGTGCATCACGCACCGACGGGACCTGCTGTGCGGGCGACGCCCCGGGTCACCTGGGCCGGGGCTGCTCGGCCCTGTACTCGCGCCCTGGGTTCAGCGCGCTGTGCACCACATGCGCCTGGCGAAGGCTGGATCTCCGCGGTGAACGTGCCGCTGGGCAGGGCTGCGCCGGCCGTCGTCCTGTGGCTTGTCCCCGTTGTCCGGCGCGCGAGAGACGGCGAAGCACGCAGGGCCGGTCAGGGTCGGGTTCGTCCTCACGGGGCGGGACGGGGCGGGGCGGGGCGGGGCGGGGCGGGCGGCCGATCTGATCATCGGCCCGCAGCTCAACGGCGGGTCGCCAGACGACCGGGCTACGGCCGTGGCCGTCGCCGTGGCCGTGGCCGTGGCCGTCGCCGTGGCCGTGGCCGTCGCCATGGCCGTGGCCGTGCGAGGAGGTGGGATCGGTGGGCAGACGGACCGTGGGCGATCGTCGCCGCTCCCCGACGGGGGTGCTACGCGCAGAGGCCCCGCAGCGTCTCGTAGCACCGCTCCACCAGGGGCCGCGCCTGCGACATGCGTCGCACGGCGACCGGGTCCGGGTGGACGGTGCGGTGGGGGCGGGCCCAGACGTCGGCGGGCAGGGCGGAGAGGTGGTCCACGGCGCCGAGTGCGCGCCAGCCGAGGAGGGCTGCCCCGAACCCGGAGCCGGCCGTGTCGTCGGTGATCTCCAGCGGCGAGTCCAGCGCCGCCGCGACGATCTCCGCCCACAGCGGCGACCGCAACGCTCCGCCCGTGGCACGCACCGAGGCGATCGGGGCCCCGGCCGCGAGCACCGAGTCCCGGACCAGCGCCAGTTGCTGTCCGACGCCCTCGATCATGGCCCGGGTCATGTGGGCCCTGCCGTGCCCGCGGCGCAGCCCGACGAGGGCGCCCCGGGCGTCGGGGTCCCACCACGGGGCGCGTTCGCCGAGGAGGTGGGGCAGTGCCATGAGGCCCTCGGAGCCCGGTTCCACTGCGGCCGCCTCCTTCAGCAGGTCGGCGACGTCGACCCCGCCGAAGGACTCGGCGGCCCATTGGGCGACGACTCCGGCGTTGCTGACCGCTCCGCCGAGCACCCACAGGCCGTCGGCGAGGTGGTAGCAGAAGACGCGGCATCTGTCGTCCACGCCCGGCCGCTCGCGTACGACGCGCAGCGCGCCGCTGGTGCCCAGCGAGAGCGCGGCCGTCGCGGGGGAGATGGCGCCGACGGCCAGGTTGGCGAGAGGACCGTCGCCGGCGCCCGCGACCACGGGCAGTCCGGAGGGAAGACCGAGTTCGGCGGCCGGTCCGGGCAGCAACGGAAAGACGGAAGTCGGCGGGACGAGTTCGGGGAGTCGTTCACCGGATATGCCGGCGGCCTCCAGGGCGGGCCGGTGCCAGTCGGCGGTGTGGATGTCCAACAGTCCGGTCGCGGAGGCGCACGAGAGGTCGGTGACGAGTCGGCCGGTGAAGCGGGAGAGAACATAGTCCTTCACACCGCACCAGCCGTTCGTGCGACGGACCAGCTCCGGCTCGTGCGCGGCGAACCAGGCGAGCTTGGACAGCGGTGCCATGGGGTGCACGGGAGTGCCGGTGACGCGGTGGAGAGCGTCCCCACGTTCGGCCCGCAGACCCCGGGCGATGTCGGCCGCCCGAGTGTCGGCCCAGCTCAGCGCGGGTGTGAGCGGGTCACCGTCGCCATCGAGGGCGAGCAGGGTGTGGAGGGCCGCACTGAAGGACAGCCCTCGTACGGCCAGTCCCTGTCGCGCGCAGTGTTCCGCGCTCTCGCGCACCGCGTCAACGACCCCGGCCAGCACCACCGCGGGGTCATGGACGGCTTCGCCGGCACGCCCGGTACGCAGGAGGGCCGGGCGTTCGACGGTCGACAGCGGGCGGTAGGAGGCGTCCACCGCGACCACCTTGGTGGCCGTGGTGCCCAGATCGATGCCGAGCACCACCTCGCCGACGTCGTTCATGACAGGTCTCCGTTTCTCACGACGCCGAGAAGATAACAGCATGTGGCCATCACGCCAATATGCTGTCCATGCCATCCTTTGATTCCATCTTCGTTCCGTGTTCAGGGTTGACCAGCCCTAGAAAGACAGCCAGCATACTGTTTTCATAACAGCATGTTGTTCAGGAGGTCTTCAGGTGTCCATAGCTACGGAGGTGGGCGTCGCCGGGCTCGGGGTGATGGGCTCCGCCCTCGCCCGTCGACTGCTCACGTGCGCACACCCGGTACGCGTCTACGACATCCGACCGGAGGCCGCCGCTGAACTCGCCCGGGGCGGAGCGGCCACGGCACCGTCCCCCGCCGCGCTCGCCCCCTCAGGCATCGTGATTTTGTCCCTCAACACCGCGGAGATCGTGGACCACGTCGTCTTCGGACCGGACGGTGTCCTGAGCACGGCTCCGCACGGCGTGCTGATGATCGACATGTCGAGCATCGACCCCGGACACACCCGAGAGTTCGCCGAGCGTGCCGCGCGTCTGGGCGCCGGCTGGGTCGACGCCCCGCTCTCGGGCGGAGCGCCGGGTGCCGAGCGTGGCGAACTGACCCTGATGCTCGGCGGCGAGGCCGAGCACGTCCAACGCGCCCGGCCCGTCCTCGGCGCACTGGCCTCACGACTGACACACCTCGGCCCTGCCGGTTCCGGCCAGCTGGTGAAGTCCGTCAACCAGGTACTGGTCGGCTGCGGATTCGCCGCACTCGCCGAGGCGGCCGCCCTGGTCCGCGGGGCCGGTCTGCCACCCCGGCAGGTGCTCACCGCCCTCACCGGGGGCAGGGCCGACTCGGCCCTGCTCCAGGAGTTCTTCGTCAAGTTCGCCGAGGCCGACCTCTCCCCCACCGGACGCGTCGGCAACATGGTCAAGGATCTCGACGCCGCCCGGGACCACGCGCGGTCCGCCGGCATACCGCTTCCGATCACCACCGCCGTGGCCGAACTGCATCGATGGCTCGGCGCGGCCGGCCACGGCGACGCCGACAACGCGGCACTGATGCACTACTACGCCCCTCTGGAGGTACGGCCGTGAAGGCTCCCGCCCTGTTCGACCTCACCGGCCGCCGGGCCCTGGTGACCGGCTCCAGCAAAGGCATCGGAGCCGCCCTCGCCACCGGGCTGGCCGAGGCGGGTGCGGAACTCGTCCTGAACGGCCGCGATCCCGGGGCGCTGGAACGCGCCCGCCAGGAGCTGGCCGACGCGACCGGTGCCAAGGTGCACACGGCCGCCTTCGATGTCACCGACGAGGAGGCCGTACGACGGGCGATCCGGGAGATCGAGGACGCCACCGGCCCGCTGGACATCCTCGTCAACAACACCGGGGTGCAGCACCGCGAACCGATGCTGGACATCTCCGCGGAGAACTTCGAGCGGGTGCTGCACACCAACCTCACGAGCGCCTTCCTCGTCGGCCGCACGGTGGCCGCCGGAATGGTCGAGCGAGGCCACGGAAAGATCGTCAACATCTGCTCCGTACAGACCTGGCTGGCCCGGCCCGGCATCGCCGCCTACGCGGCTTCCAAGGGCGGCCTGGCCATGCTGACCCGCAGCATGTGCGCCGAGTGGGCGGGATCAGGGCTGACCGTCAACGCCCTCGCCCCCGGCTATGTGGTCACCGAGCTGACCCGCCCGCTGGTGGACGACCCGGCCTTCGACTCATGGATCCGGGGCCGCACCCCGGCCGGACGCTGGGCCACGGTCGAGGACCTGGTCGGCACGCTGATATGGCTCGCGGCACCCGCGTCCGACTTCGTCAACGGTCAGGTGATCGCCGTCGACGGCGGACTGACCGCAGTCGTCTGACGCATCACCACCCCTGTACGAACCGATCGAAGCAGCCGAGCAGCCGATCAGCCGAGGCCCTCGGCGGAGAGCGGGACGAGAACATGGACTCAGCGACGATGCGCGCCGTAGTGGCGCACGGAGCGGGCGACCTTCGCCTGGAGGAACGCCCGGTGCCGGTGCCCGGCCCCGGCGAGGTCGCGGTCGACATCCGGTACGGCGGCATCTGCGGCTCCGACCTGCACTACTGGCGCCACGGCGCGGTCGGGGAGTTCCGGATCCGTGAGCCGCTGGTGCTCGGCCACGAAGTCGTGGGCCGGGTGCGCGAGGTCGGCCCCGGCACCCCGGCGCCGGCCCCCGGAACACCGGTGGCCGTGCACCCGCTGGCCTCCTGCGGCAGCTGCCGCCAGTGCCTGGCCGGTCGGCGCAACACCTGCCTGGACACCGGCTACCTGGGCAGCGCCGCGCGCGACCCCCATGTCCAGGGCGGCTTCGCCGACGTCATCGTCGTCCCCGCCGAGCGAGTGCTCCCCCTGCCCCACGGCCTGGATCTACGGCTTGCCGCCGTGGCCGAGCCGGCCGCGGTCGCCTGGCACGCCGTCCGACAGGCCGGGGACGTACGCGGCAAGCGGGTGCTGGTCACCGGAGCGGGCCCCATAGGCTGCCTCGTGGTGGCGGCGCTCCGGGCCGCCGGCGCCGCCGAGATCACCGTGACCGATGTGCACGAGGCCCCGCTGGCCATCGCCAAGCAGGTGGGCGCCACCTCGACCGTGCGGGTCGGCGCCGGCGTCGACGGGCTCGACGAACTCGCCGCGGACCTCGCCATCGAGTCCTCCGGCAGCCCGGCGGGACTGCGCACCTGTGTGTACGGGGTCGACCGCGGCGGTCTCGTCGTGGGCCTCGGCCTCCTGCCGCCCGGCGACACTCCGGTGGCGGCCAACGCACTGATCACCCGGGAGGTACGACTCGTCGGCTCCTTCCGCTTCGACGACGAACTCACCGACGTCCTGCGAGCGCTGGCCGACGGCAGCCTGCCGGTGGACCCGGTGGTCACCTCCGTAGTACCCGCGGCCGACACACAGGCAGCGTTCGAACTGGCGGCCGACCCCGCCCGTTCGTGCAAGGTGCTGCTGGACTTCAAGGCCTGAAGACGACCTGAGACACGGGACCTCACCCGCCCCCGATCCCCTTCGCCTGCAACGGAGTCGAACATGCCCGGCACACCCACCGGCCGCCCTCGCGTGGCAGTCAGCCGCACCGGCCTTCCCGGTGACGGCCTCGGGCGCCTCGCCGCCCGCTTCGACGTCACCGGCTGGCCGGAACCCGCGCCGCCGACCCCGGCCGACCTGGCCGAGCTGGCCCGGGACTGCGAGGGGCTGCTGGTTCTCGGCAGCGACCGCGTCGACACCGCGCTGCTCGACGCGGCGGGGAGCCGCCTGCGGGTCGTCGCTCTCGCGTCGATGGGCTACGACGGCATCGATGTGGCAGCCGCCATGGAGCGCGGTGTCGTCGTCACCCACACCCCCGGCGTACTCGCGGACACCACCGCCGACGTGGCGATGGCGCTGATCCTCATGGCCCGGCGCCGCCTGCCCGCCAGCATGGACAGTGTGCGCCGCGGCACCTGGGGCGCCTTCCGCATGGACGCGTTCCTGGGACTCGACGTGCACGGCGCGACGCTCGGGCTGATCGGCTACGGCCAGATCGCCCGCGCCGTGGCCCGCAGAGCCGCCGGTTTCGGCATGCGCGTGCAGCACCACCATCCACGCCGCAAGGAGGACGACGAACTGTCCCGCTGGGTGCCGTTCGAGGAACTTCTGCGGACCAGCGACGTGCTGTCCGTCCACACCCCCCTCACGGACGAGACCCGAGGACTGATCGGCGCCGCCGAACTCGCCCTGATGAGACCGACCACGACCCTGGTCAACACCGGACGAGGCGGAGTGGTGGACGAGGACGCCCTGTTGGCCGCGCTGCGCCGCGGCGAACTGCACTCGGCGGGGCTGGACGTGATGACCGGTGAACCGCGCTCTGACCCGTCCGACCCGCTGTTCGCCGAGCCGCATCTGGTGGTCCTGCCGCACGTCGGCTCGGCGACGGAGGCGACCCGCGCGGCCATGGTGGACCTCGCCGCCCGCAACATCGAAGCGGTACTGGACGGGCAGGCCGCCCCCACCCCGATCCCCGGCACATCAGGCAGGCCCGGCAACTCGTGGCGCAGGCCACCGCATGACGCGTGACGCCTTCGTCGCGGCCGTTGTGTAGCGGGGCCACCACCTCGCCACCCCCGCTGACGTGGATGGTGTGCGGCCGGAGGCGCTGCGCAGCGCGGACGCGCACCTCGACCGAAATTGACAGGGTTTACCCACGGGGCGAACCTGGAAGCAGACGCCCTGACCGGCCTCTCAGAAGTGCCTATGGCAACCAGAATCGCGTTCGTCGTCACCGGCCGCGCCCGAGGTGACTCCCATGCACGGGCTTGTGCGCTCCCTTACCGGTGACGAGCCGATCTCCATGATCAAGGTCAGCGTCTGGCCTCCCGCCCGACCCACTGGTTCGCGTGGGACGGCTCGCGGATACGGCACGCGGCATCGATGTACTCGCCGCCAACCTCCTGGCCATCGAGCCCCATCTCCTCCTCGTCCGCCACCCGGACCATCTGTTACGCGAAGTTGCGCGACTGAAAGGACGGCGTCATGCCCGAGAAGAACGTCGACGACGAGGACGTGAAGGCGGCCATCGAGAGGCCCGACACCGGCGATGGACCCGGCACCGACAACCTCGACGACCTTCCTGAGAGCGACTTCGTCGGCTTCGCCGAGGACTACGCGGAGGCCGGCCCCCAAGCGGCCGCCACCATCCCCTACGACCGTCCCGTCGCGGACTTCATCGACGAGCTCAGCGCGACGGGCCACGTCACCCACACGTCGTACAAGAAGACGTCGGTCACGCTGCACCACAACGCCGGCCGGCTTTCGCATCAGGGTGTGCTCGACGTCTGGAGGGTACGTCCGGCTTCGGCCCACTTCGACGTGGACGCCGCCGGCGCCGTCGCTCAATACGTCAAGGTGAACGAGTACGCCTGGGCCGTCGGCAACACGTTCGGCAACCAGAGCTCGATCAGCATCGAAATGGCGAACGCGACGCTCGCGCCCAACTGGACGGTCGGCGAGACCACTTGGAAGAACGCCGCACGTCTCGCCGGCTGGCACTTCGCCGAGGTGATCGGCGAACGCCCCAGCAGGAGCAACCTCTTCTACCATCACCACTGGTCCTCAACCGTCTGCGCCGGCCCGCACATGGACCAGATCTACGACGAGGTCCTGACCGCGGTACAGGTGGCGTACGACCACTTCAAGGATGCACACTCCACCCTCCGTCCGGACACCGAGCGGGTACCGGTCGTGCGCCAGCGCTGATCAGTGGGACGCGGGTGCCGGCGGCCGCCCTTCGGCAGGTGCTGCTACCGCCATCTGATGGGCCCGTCGGGCCGGGCCCGTTCTGCGAAGACAAGGGTGACGGCACGCGGCGCACTACCCGACCGGTATCGGACCGCGGGGTGCTGCTCGGCGAGGCCCCGGGTCGTGGACCCGGGGTCTCGTTGAGGAGTGGATGTCACCCGTCAGGCATGGGCCATCCGGGTTCGGGGCGAGTAGCCCCTGGTCAGCGGTTGAGGACAGCCTCGATCTTGGCTGCCACCCGCTCGGCCTGAAGGTCACGGCCCTTCTCGTCGGGGTGTGCGTACCACGGCACCGGCTGGCCGAGGAGTTCGAGCTTGGAGTTCTCCAGCAGGCCGCCGATACCCCGGTCGGCGCCGTCGCACGCCGTGTTGTTCGCGGTGTGGTCGTAGAGGTCCACGAAGTCGGCACCGTCATCCGCGGCGACCTTCTTCATGACGTCGTCCAGCCGGTTCTGGACCTGGTCCAGAACCGGCAACGCGTCCTAACGAGGAGGGGCTTGCCCGCTCGCCGCGCACGCCCGGCGGCGCCGCCGTGTACCGAAAGGGCAGAGACGCCCTGGCATACGGTCGGCTGTGCAGCACGCGGAAGCGGCGTGGAGTTCCGCGGCTGACGCGCTCGCCTCTGCGCACTTGGCCGGAAGGGGCGGACACACGGCGGAGTCCGTCGACGTACCAGGCGGCCTAGCCGAGGCCGCCAACAGCACTCAGATCCTGCTCACGTCCTGCTCACGTCCTGCTCACGTCCTGCTCACGTCCTGCTCACGTCCTGCTCACGTCCTGCTCACGCAAGACGGTGAAGGCCCGTCGAGTGACCTACGGGTGCGTGTCCGTGATCGCGATGACCCCGTCGAGGCGGTCCAGGGCAGCCTGCAAGTCGTCGACCTTGGCCTGGATGCGGTCCCGCTCGGTGCGCAGCATGGCTCGTTGCTCGGCGTCGGTGTGCCCGGAGGCCCAGCACGGAAGAAGCTCCGTGATCCTGCGGCTGGTCAGGCCGGCGGCGAACATCTGCTGGAAGAAACGGACCAGGGTGACGGCATCCTGCCGGTAGAGGCGCTGGCCGGATGGGCTGCGCTCCGCGATGAGCAGCCCCTGCTGCTCGTAGTAGCGCACCGCGCGTACAGAAACGCCTGCACCCCGCGCCACCTCGCCGATGCGGATCAGCCGCTCGGCCGCGGCCTCTGTGGCGGTCATGGTGATTCCTCTCAACCCGGCCCTGTGGAGCAGGACTTGCCTCTGACGTTGGCGTCAGGTTTTAGCGTAGCGGGCATGGACATCAACAACTCAGTTGCCCTTGTCACCGGAGCCAACCGCGGCCTGGGCCGCGCCTTCGCCCAGCGCCTGCTCGAACGGGGCGCCCGCAAGGTCTACGCGACGGCTCGCCGACCCGAGTCCGTGGACCTGCCCGGGGTCGAGGTGCTGCCTCTCGACATCACCGATCCCGTATCCGTGAGGGCCGCAGCCGAGTCCGCCCCGGACGTCTCACTGCTCATCAACAACGCGGGAATCAGTACGGGGACCGACCTGGTGACCGGTTCGCTGGACGCGGTGCGTCACGAGCTGGAGACCAACATGTTCGGCCACCTGGGAATGATCCGGGAGTTCGCGCCGACGCTCGCCAGGAACGACGGGGGCGCGATCGTCAACGTCCTCTCCGCCATGTCATGGTTCGGGGGCAAGGGCGCCAACGCCTACCACCTGACCAAGGCCGCCGCCTGGGCCATGACCAACGGCGTCCGCCTGGAACTCGCCGAGCAGGGCACGCTCGTGACAGCGGTGCACCTCGGTTTGGCTGACACCGACATGGCCGCGGGCTGGCCCGTAGCCAAGATCGCGCCCTCGGACCTGGCCGACGCGGCGCTCGACGGTGTCGAGGCGGGCTCCGCCGAGGTCCTCGCCGACCAGTGGAGCCGGGACGTCAAGTCCCGACTGCCGCTGACGCCGGAGGAATTCAACGCCGCGATGGACCGCGCCTTGTCAGCGCTGATGACGGTATGAGGGCTCCTTGGGCCGCACTGATTTGGGTCATGGCTTCTGAGCGCATGCACGGTTAGCCCTGAAACAGGCGCCGTGGGACCACGACATCCGCCATGTGTCGTAGAAGGTGCAGCCCAGGTCGAACGCCGCGCGGATCAGGTCAACGGCCTCAGATTCGCTCGCTGAGAGTCTGCTGGATCCGATGGCCAGCGGGAGGCTGTCCAGCGGGGCCAGGTTGTAGGGCTGATCGACGCCGAACGTCGCTTGGTGAACATCGTTTGCCCTTGAGCCGGCGATCCCGCAGAGCATTCATGCACGGCGCCGGGGACTCATCCTCCTCATCCGCGTCCTTGGCTTCCGTCGCATCCGCCGTGTCTCGGCGTGCCCGGTTGCTCGGCTGCCCGTCCGGTCGCTGCGCGGATGCCCTCCGCCCGCAGCGGTATCCGTGCCGGGAGCGGGGCCGGGGCCACTTCATGGGTTTCAGAACACCGCACGTGGTTCCGGCAGCGACAGCAGGCCCGCACGATCGTGCGGGCCTGCTGTTCCGAGGGGGCAGTGTGCCGAGATGAACACGTACACGACGATCTCGGTGCCGCCGCGGACCTGAGGCACCACGTCTCCCCAGTACAGAACACCTTTTCTGCAAGATACTCTGCCCACAAGACTATCTGTAACCATGCTGAAAGATGCTAGGGTCATGTGATGTCCTCTGAACCCCACGGCCGAGCGAGCAGCAGCGCCGAGTGTCTCGCCTTGGACAACGACCTGGTTTGGGCCATTCGCATGATCTCGGGGGCGCTCCGCCGCGCTGCGGCCGACGCCTCGGAGACGCTGCCCGGAGGATCGCGCGCCTACTTGGTGCTCGTGGCATTGGCCGAGGCCGGCGACAACCCCCCCCCCCCCCCCCCCCCCCCCCCCCCGCAACTCGAACTGGCCGGTCAGGTCGGTCTCGACCGGACCGTGATGACCTACCTTCTCGACGACTTGGAGGGGCAGGGCCTGCTCTCGCGACGCCCGAATCCGCGGGACCGGCGGGCTCGCCACGTGATCCTTTCGGACGAAGGCCGATCGCAACTGCAGCACATGCGAACGGACGTCGCGGCCGCTGAAGCACGACTGCTCGTGGAGTTGAGCGAAGAACAGCGGGCCCAGTTTCGAGACCTCCTGACCCGGGTCGCGCTCACCGCTCAGCGGGGCACTGCCAAAGCCTGAGGCGTTGGCGAATCGGCGGTCTTGGCCGCGACCCGCCGCCTTGCGGTACAGGGGCTGTCCCGCATCACTCGCTTCGGGGAACCAATGCCATCAAGTCCGGAGTGCCGGGCACACGCTCGGCACTCCGGCTACCCCGCGAAAGTGATCCACTGCATGCGCCACCCGCGGGCCCCGTCGCCGCCCAGGCCTTCCGCGGTCACGAACTGAACGCCGGCGCACGACCGTGAGGCTCCCGCCGAGACAGTCCGCCGTATCCGGCGTTCTCCCGGCCCTTCTGCCAACACAACCTGCCGTTCCGGACCGTCAGCATCGACAACCACGGTGGAACGCGGGAGCTCTTGCGCGCCCTGGTCGGCTCGGCCACCAGCGGTTCGCGGTGCTCCGCGCAGGCGTCGGACTCAGGACGTTTCGTGACCGATGCGACAGCTTCGTGGTGGGCCTTCACGAGTTCAACACTCGACGTGGACGAGCGGTTCGTCGTCGAAGGCGAGTTCAGCCGTGGAGGCAGTTGTGCGGCAGGCCACGAGCTGGCCCGCAGGGGCTGGTCGGCACCGAACTCCCCTTCGCGTCAGCGACGTCATGGCGCTCGGCGTCATAACCGCCTTCCGCAACGCCGGGCCGGTCCCCGGTCGGCTCCCTGAGCGTTCCGCCCGCACGTCACGCAAGGCCCCACTACTCCCGCCGCTCCGTGCCCCGGAAGTACATGTGCCCTTCGCGAGGGCAACGCCTCTCCGGCCCACCACGACTACACGCTCTCCTGGCAGGTCCCCCGTCGCTACGGCGACGGTCTTCCCCGGAGAGGTCCGTACTCCGCCCGCCCCCGCGCTGGAATCACGCCAGTTCCCCTCGCCTGACGGCCCCTCATCTGCGTGCGTCGGACGCCGGTTGTGCCGGTCCGGTGCCGCAGTTGTGACGGACTCCGCCCGATCCGCAGCGACGGCCGGCCCAGGAGATAGCATCACCCACTTCCGCCCTCTCCCCCACCATGCTTTGGAGTCCCCCCATGCACCACCCGCACGGTTCTCCCTTCTCCCGCCGCGGCCTCATACGCACCGGCGTCGGCGCCTCGCTCGCCGCGCTGGGGCTCGGTGCCGGCGCGCAGACGGCTTCCGCGGCGGTGGCCACCACCAAGAGGTTCGATCTCACGGAGCCGTCGTACGACCTGTTCCGGTCCAAGGACACCCACGGGGCACGGGTCCAGCAGAGCTTCGCCTTCGACTGGGTGAACAAGTTCCTCTTCGTGGCGACCAAGCGGAGTGACAGCCCCGAGTCCGCTGGTGACCTGTGCATCAACAAGATGGACTTCGACGGCAACTACATCTCGTACATGCACCTCAACGGCTTCGGTCACGGCGTCGCCTTCGCCGCGCTGCCGAGCGGTTCCGGCACCGAGCTGTGGATCGAGTGCGCCGCGAACACCGCCGGATACGGCACCGCACTCACCCCCGTCCGGTACACCGCCGGCACCACGCTGAGCTCGCCGGCCGGCTCGGCCGCCTACCGGCCCATCTCGGGAGCCACCGAGTACACCTGTTCCGTCGACCCGGTCTATCAGCGCATGATCGTGCGCTACCACAGCAGCTCCGGCAAGCGCATCGCCGTATACCCGCTCTCCGCCTTCGAGACGGGCAACTTCGGCTCGCCGCTGGTCGACTTCAAGCAGCCGGCGATCTCCGGCACACCGCAGGGCTACACGTTGTACGGCTCGTACATGTACTACCTGACGGGTGACGCGTACCCGGGCGACGGCACCCCCACCGGTGACGGCAACACCTACGTCACCAGCATCGACATCAACACAGGCACCGTGAAGCAGGGACCTGTGCTCACCAAGGCCGGCTCCACCCTGCACCACCGCGAGCCCGAGGGTCTGGCGATCTACCGCACCGACGCCGGTGAGGCCCGTCTCTTCATCGGTTTCGCCACCGGCGTGGAGGGCGACCGACGCTCCAGCATCTTCTATAAGAACGCGCTGATCTGAGCCCTCCGGGCCATACAAGGCGGGTCCACTGCCCGGCTCCCACCCGCGCATCGCGTGCGGTGGGAGCCGACGGCACGTCCAGTGCACCGACACCGAGCGGGCCGGTGTCCCCCGCCCCGGGGGTGTCTCGAAGGTCCCGCACAGCGCCCAAGGCGCCCAGCACGCCGGGCACATACGACAGCGACAGCACACGGGCCTGCCGCCGCACGGCCGCCGCCCTGACCGCGCCGCCAGACGGGTACCGCACCGGCTCGATCCGCCGCCGTTCCCACGACCGGTACGCAGCTGCCGGGCCGGCAGCCCCGCCCGCTGAATGCGCTGGTCGGCCGGATCAGCGCACTCGGTCGTAGACCACGGCGATCTCACCCAGATCGCCGGTCTCCTGATGGGCGAGCTTCCACTTCGAACTCGGCAGGCCGTCGTCGAACAGCCGCTGCCCACCCCCGACGATCTCGGGGAAGATCATGAGGTACAGCCGGTCCAGCAGGTCTGCCGAGAGAAGCGCCTTGATGACGCTGGCGCTGCTGTTGACGAGGATGTCACCCTCGCCGGTGGTCTTGAGGTCGGCGACGACGCGCGCAGCGGGGGCGTTCACCACGCGGGTGTGTTCCCACGGTGTCTCGGACAGAGTGGTCGAGAAGACCACCTTTTCCGTGTCGACCAGCCACTTTGCATATCCACGATCACGCGGATCGGCGTTCTCGTCCACGGCGACCGATGGCCAGTACCCCAGGAATCCCTCAGCGTTGACCCTGCCGAGCAGCGCCGTCGTCGCGCCCTCATGGATGCGGGTGAGGTGGTTTCGCGCCACCTCGGTGGTCACGTACGGGGAGAACGCACCGAAGTCGTTGGCCCCGCCGGGACCGTTGTAACGCCCGTCGAGGCTGAGAGTCAGGTTCGCGGTCACCCTGCGGCCGGTCGAGTTGGTCATTTCGTACTCCTTGTATCGGCGCTGTCGGTGTTGTGCGGGTCTGCGGCGAGGGCCGCCTTGAGTTTGTCGAGGCTCTGGCCGAAGCCGATCTCGATGCCCGCGATGAAGTCGGCGGAGTCGACCGTGCTGTCAGTGATCCGCCAGTGGACGTCGAGGTCCGTGCCGGTATCGGTGGGCTGCAGACCAAGGTCGACGTGGGCAGTGAATGCGAGGCCCCCGTCGGGCAGCACGGGAGAGAGCCGGTAGCGAAGGCGCTCACCGGGGCGCACGTCCTCGACGATTCCCTCCGCGCGACCGACGACCAGGTCAGAGCCGTTGACGTCCTCGGCATCGCGGTACTCCTGGACGATCCGCCCACCCGCTCGCGCCTCGAAGACGAGCTCGGAGACGCGAAGGTCGTCCGGCGTCCACCAGCGGGCGAGTAGGGACGCCTCGGTGAGGTGGCGCCAGACCAGCTCGGGGCTCCCCGTCAGCGACCGGTGGAACCTGAAGAGGCGGCCGCATGCGTGCCGCTGAATGTGGACCAGAGCCCGGGAACGGACGTCACCCGCCCGTCAGCCGACGGCATGTGGCGCTCATGGCCTTTGCAAGCGTCCTCATCGTGTCCGGTCCAGCTGCGGTCCGGGTGAAGACGACGCGAGGCGCGGTGTCGACGGCGACAGCGGCGTGACACGAAGGGCGTGACGGACGAGAAGAGCTAATGGATCAGAGTATTCAACATAATGATCACTAGGCCGATCAACATGTCGAGGCCCCCTGCCCGGCACGAGGACGGCCATCCCTGTCCAGCCCTGCGGGCGGCCCAGGCGCCCAAGCCGAACAAGGCGACGGTGTTGAACAGCAGGGCCACGTCCACCGCAGTGGCCTCTGCCCACCACCCGGCTACCGCGGGGAGCAATACCCCCACCGTGGGCAGCACGGTGGCGACCAGGGGCCACTCGGCGAGCACCGACCGCAGTCTGCTGGAGGTGGCTGCCCCGTCGGCGGACGCGCGCTGGGCGATGACGTGCGCGTACCCATGAGCGGCACTGGACGCCAACGCGGTGATCAGTACCCACAACGCGTCCCCACCGGGATCGGCCTCCTCTCCCGTCGCGTCCAGCGCGGCCACCATGGCACTGGCCAGCACAAGTCCGTAGATGCCACTGAACAGCCACTGCTCCGGCGGCTGGCGCCGCAGGGTCTTGCGTGCTGCGACGCCCTCGGGGCGGACACGGTCGGCGCGGTCGGGCATCGCATCCCCTCGGAGGCGGGAAGAAGGCTGTTCCGCACATGCTCACCCGCGTGGCGACAGGGAACACGACACCACGCGAGCGAGCACGACTGTTGTGCCCGAAGAGAGGCTGAGCCTGTCGGTGACGACGGCGTGGCGGCTGTTGAAACGGCACGGCTGGTCATGGCGCCCGCCCGCAGAGCGCTTGAACGCGACGAACACGCCGTCGAACTGTGGCAGAAGGATGTGTGGCCGAGAGTGAAAGCCTCGCGGCAACCCGCGGGGGCTGGATCACCATGTGACGACATCACGGCACCAACGTCAGTAGGTACGCATCAAGTCGACCTGCTGCGCGGTGACGAACACGTCGGACCCGTTGTCCATGCCGTTCGCGATGCGGCTGGCGATGGGGTGGAACCGGGATGCCTCGGTGATGGCGACGATGTAGCGCAGCAAACCGCGCGCCTGGGCAGTGCGGTCGGTGCCGCGGGTGCTGAGGTCCCTGAGGCTCTGCTCAAGGCTGGACTCGCTCAGGTCGACAGCGGTCAGCGACTGGTTGGCGACCCGGGCGAGGGCATCGTAGCCCTCCTTTCCGAGGAACCAGTTGTCGTCGGTGACGTCCCTCTTGCCGGGGACGTCGGAGACGAGGTTCAGGACGAAGTTGTGCGGGATGTCGTTGGAGAGGAACCGCACGACGGAGAAGTCGCTGAGCCGCACGATCGCATGCAGCGTCGGGGAGGTGCCGCCACCGCTGATCACGATGTCGGCGAAACTCTGGGTCTCCGTTTCGTCCGTGATGACCACGTTCACCTCGGCGTCGACGTTGCTCATGGTGCGGTCGGCCGAGGTCTCCGCGAGGTTCCGCAGTCGGCCGACCATATTCAGATAGGCACCCGAGCCGTGGTTGATGTTCCAGTGCACCTGTGGGAAGTCGACCTGTTCCTTTCCGGCGGCGAGGGTCTCGGCGTTGATCGGCACATGGTCCGCCTCCGTCGACCCGGATGTCTCGGCGCCTCCAGTGGGTAGCACCATCACCAGCAATCCGAGGAGCACGGACAAGGCGACCACGATCAGGACGCTGGTGGGCATGGTGTGCTCCGGGTTGTTCGACGCTCTGGGATGTCACTACCGACACTCACAACCGGAAGGTTGTTTGGCAGGCCTCCTTCGCCGCCGCATACAATTCCAGAGGCCGGGTCCTATACGGCTTTGTTCGTATATAAGCGTCGTTCCCTCACGCCGCACGACTCTGCCACTGCCTCTGCCTCTGCCTCACGGGCCTTCAGCCCCGGCGGCACGACCATGACGCGGCCGGAGGCGATGCCGACCTGGTGCAGGACGCCGCCGGCATACGGCGGCTGCCCGGTGACCTGTTCGACGCCCCGCCCGCCTCGTCGCATCGGCGGCTCAAGCCCTTGCCCGCGCGCTCACCTCGCACGTTTCCGGAGTGGGCGGTGATGGCGTTCGTGGGACCACGTGGAGAGCGTCGTTGCCGTCGGGGCGGAAGCCGTCCTGCTGCCACAGGTCGAGCCACGCGCGCTCCGCGAGCAGCGGAAGGTGGGAGTCGTGCGCCCGGACGCCACCCACACCGCCGCCGGGCGGTACAGGATCCGCAGCCAGGGTCGGAATCCCAGCCAGAGCGCACCGCCGGCCAGCAGGAACAGCCACACCCTGAGCAGCGCCGTCGAGTCGCTCCAGGAGGCGATCGGAGCAAGCAGCATTGGGACCCCGCGGGTACGCGGGGCGCTGAACGGGGTTGCGGGACCGTACGATCCGAAGCGGCCGGCGTACACGATCTCGTCCCAGCCGAGCGGCAGCGTGAGCGGTACGAGGACGGCCGACAGCAGACAGAACCCGCCGACCACGATCCACAGCATCCGCTGTGCCGAGGCCGCTGTGCGGTCCGCGTTCATCCGACCCGGCCCGGCTTGCGCCGCCCGCGGCACAAGCCGGGCCGCGGGCGAGGATGCCTGCCGTGGCGGCGAGCACGGTGGCACGGTCACGCCAGTCGGCCGGGGCCGGGCGGTGGAGGAGCGGACCGCCCGGCCCACTCCTCCACGAGTGTGCTGAACAGGCACTCGTAGCGGTCGGCGATGCCATCCGGGGTGAATCGTTTCGCCGCACTGGCTCGGGGCGGCCCTGCCGATCTCCGCACGCCGTCCGTCGTCCCGCATCAGTGCCACCAGCGCGTCGGCCACGCCCCGGGTGCTGTCGCGCAGGACGAAACAGCCGTCCACACCGTGGCGAATGATCTCGCCGGGCCCGTGGGGGCAGTCGGTGCTCACCACGGGCAGGCCGAGGCGCATGGCCTCCACGATCGTCGTTCCGAACGACTCGTGCGGAGCTGGCCGTGTGCGTTCCTCTTCCTGGTCATCGAGGTCGTCATCGCTGCGCGATCGACGACAGCGCCGCGGGCATCGTCCTGCTGGACCAGGTCGCCGAGAGCACACCGGCGACACCGTCCGCGAAAGCCTTGGTCGACCGGGGCCGCCGGGGGTCGTCGGCCAAGGCGCCGGCCTTGGCCTTGACGTCGAGATCGCGCCGCCTCCGCGAGCCCACTGGCGAACATCACAGCCGGAACGGGTTCTCGCCCGGGGAGGACGAAAAGTACCTTGGAGCGCTGATCATCAGCGCGTTTTGACCGTAGGTGAAAGAGGCTTCGCGATGGGACGTCCCGAACTACCGGTCGACCCGGCGGCCGGTCCCGTGCAGCGACTGGCCCACGATCTTCGGGAACTGCGCTGCTCGGCGGGGGGCGTGTCGTACCGGACCATGGCGAAGAAGGCCGGCTTCTCGGTGACGACCCTGGCGAAAGCGGCGAGCGGCGAGCGACTGCCGTCCTTGGCCGTGCTCCAGGCGTACGTCCGGGCATGCGGGGAGGACCCCGCTCCGTGGGAGGCACGGTGGGCGGAGGCGGAGGCCGAGGCGCTGGCCCGGGAGGGGAAGCGGGAGGATGACGACGTCGCACCGCCCTACCGTGGTCTCGCGCGTTTCGAGCCTGACGACCGTGAGCTGTTCTTCGGCCGGGACCGCATGGTCGACGAGCTGAGCGAGCTGGGGTGCGGGTCCCCGTTCGCCGTGGTGTTCGGGGCATCCGGCAGCGGCAAGTCCTCCCTGCTGCGGGCCGGTCTGATTCCCCTGTTGCGGGAGAAGGCCGCGCAGCAGGGACGTGGGGCGGTGCTTCGGATCCTCACTCCGGGAGCCCGGCCCGCCACCACCTACGGGCACCTGCTGGCGCCCAAGGCCGACGATCCGGAGAGCTGGGTGGTGGTGGATCAGTTCGAGGAGGTCTTCACCCTCTGCCGCGAACGCGCCGAGCGGGACCGCTTCCTGGACCTTCTGCTCGCCGCGCGCGACCCGGGAAGCCGACTGCGCGTGCTCATCGCCGTACGGTCCGACTTCTATGCGCGGTGCGCCGAGCACCCGCGACTGGCGGAGGCGCTGCACGGGAGCGGGCTCCTGGTCAGGTCCATGACCGGCGACGAACTGCGCGAAGCGGTGGTCGGTCCCGCGCAGGCGGCCGGGCTCATCGTGGAGCGGACGCTGACCGCACGGATCGTCGAGGATGTTCTCGACGAGCCCGGTGGGCTGCCGATGCTGTCCCACGCCCTGTTGGAGACCTGGCGGCGGCGCAAGGGACGGATGCTGACCCTGGCCGCGTACGAAGCGGCCGGCGGGGTGCGCGGCGCGATCGCGGTGAGCGCCGAGGAGGCGTACGGGGAACTCTCACCCGCGCAGGCGCACGCCGCCCGGCACCTGCTCCTGCGGATGGTCGAGCCCGGCCAGGGCAATTCCGACACGCGCCGCCCGCTCAGCTGGGAGGAAATGGCCGGGTGGGAGGACCCCGAAGTACGCGCCGTCACCCGGCGGCTGACCCAGGCGCGGCTGCTGATCACCGACGACGACGGAGTGCAGCTCGCCCACGAGGCGCTCATCACGTGCTGGCCGCGGCTGCGCGAGTGGATCGAAGCGGACCGGGAGCGGCTGCGCCACCACCGGCAGCTGACCGACGCCGCCCGCACCTGGCTGGAGCACGACCGCGACCCGGGCACTCTCTACCGGGGCACCCGCCTGGCGCGGGCCGAGGAACTGTTCGCGGGCGACGACCGCGGGTACGACGGTCTGACGTCCGCGGAGACAGCCTTCCTGGTCACCGCGGCGGAGCAGCGTGCGACGGAGGAGCGGGCCGCCACCCGGGCCCGGCGCCGGAGCCGTACACTCACGGCCTCGCTGTGCGCCGTGCTGGCGGTGGCCCTGGTCGTCGGCCTGACCGCCGTGCGACTGCGTCAGGACAGCGAGAAGCAGACCACCGACACGGCGGCCCGCCGGGTGGCCGCGGTCGCCGAGGCGCTGCGGACCACCGACCCGCGCACCGCGATGCTGCTCGGCGTCGCCGCATGGCGCATGTCCCCGCTGCCGGAGTCCCGCCGAGCCGTGCTGGGGGCGCTGGCCCAGCCCGAACTGGACACCTTCACCGACCCGGCGCCCGGTGACCAACCGAACCGGTACCTCGACAGCTCCGGGCGCACTCTGCTCAGCATCGGCGACAACACCTGGCGGACGTGGGATGTGAGCACCCACCGCCGTATCGCCTCGGGTCCGGTACCGCACGGGGCGATACTGGGCGCGGGTCCGGGCGGCCGGGTGCTCGTCATCCGGACCGCACAGCAGACCCAGCGGCTGTGGGACACCCGAACGAGGCGCTGGATCGGGGGTCCCCTGCCGTTCTGGGACACCGTGCGCTTCGGGGCGAGTGGCCGCAATTACCTGGTGAGGAGCCCGGACGACAACCGGGCTGGGCTGTATTCCGTTGCCGACGGCCATCTGATCTTCCGGACCCCGTCGACCGGCGAGGACGTCGCCGCCGCAGCGGCCGACGACGGGCTGCTGGCCGTCTGCCCGCGCGGCCGGACCCCGCAGGTCTGGGACACCTCCGCGCGCAGCGTCCGGCCCGGTGCCTGGACGAGCGTGCGCGGCCTCTGTGGTGGTGACCGCACCCTCCTCGCCTTCACCGGCGGCAGGCTCCTCGGTCTCGCCGGGGACCGGGTGCGGGTATGGGACACCGCGTCGGGACGAAAGCTCGCCGACGTCGTCCACCCGGGTGTCGTTACCGCTGCCGTGAGCGCGGACGGCTCGTTTCTGGCGACCGGCGGCGGCCAGGAGATCAGAGTGTGGCGTATGCCCAACCGCGGCGTCCCCGTTTTCCGGCACTCCTTGGACAACGAGTCGCTCTCCCGTCTCGCCTGGGACTCCTCGCGGCCGCTGCTGCGGTACTTCGAAGGGGGCACGGTCCACACCCTCGACCTCACCACGACGCTCACCCGCGCCTGGCGCAAGAGTCCGCTCGCCGGGGTCCGGCTCAGCCCCGACGGCAGGACGCTCGCCACCGCCGAACGTATTGGTGAACGCTACGTCGTCCAGCTGCGGAACACGCACGACGGCCGTCTGCTGCGCACCCTGCCGACCCCGTCACTTCCCGCCTTCAGCACCGGCACAGCGACGGTCCCCGCAGAGGTCACCGAGCCTTTGCTGTCCTTCAGCCCCGACGGCGGCACGTTCGCGTACGGAGTCTCCGTCCCTCTCGGGGACACGACGTCTCAACGTCTGACGGTGTGGGACGTGGCCGCCGGACACGTGAAGACCACTGTGGACGCGGCGACGGCGTCCGCGACACCTACGGACGCGATCGCCCTGGGACCGGGCGGTCGTTCGCTCCTCACCGCACATTCGACCGAAGGCGGCTTCGTCAACGAGATATGGGACACCACGCGGCAGCGGAGGACGGCGCTCCTCCCCGGCCCGGGCGGCGATCATCTGGCCGTCAGCCGGGACGGCGGGCTCCTCGTGACCGACAACCGCGTCGTCCGAGCGGGCCGGTCCCACACCCATGACCTCGTCCAGCACGACGGCATCGGAGCCATCGCCTTCGCTCCCGACGGCTCCCGCCTCGCGGCGGGCGACTGGACAGGGCGGGTGGCCCTCTGGGACGGCAGCCTCCGGCACCGAGCGGGCATCCTCAGGAACGTCTTCCCGGGGCCCGTCAATCAGTCGTCCGACTCAGCCGAGGTGATCACGGCTCTCGCCTTCAGTCCGGACGGCGGCACGCTCGCCGTGGGCGGCAACGCGGGCACCGTCCAACTCTGGGACATCGCGACCCAGCAACCTCTCGGCCCTTCTGTGCCCACCTCGGGTGAGAGCATCGACACGCTCGCCTTCAGCCCGGACAGCACCATGCTGTACGCGGGCGGCAACTACGTCCCGCTCCAGCGGTACGTGGTGGATCCGGACCAGGCGGTATCCCTTGTCTGCTCCCGCGCCGGGAACAGGGAACTGACCCGGGCGCAGTGGCGCACCTACGTTCCGGACCGGCCGTACCGGCGGGTCTGCACCTGACCGTCTCCCGGAATCATGGAAGCGGCCGAGTCGTTCCTCCTCCTCGCCCATGACTCCTACCTGCCCGTCATCCTGCCGTCCGAGTTCACCACCGGCGTGTTGATCCGCACGCCCGTGCAGCTCTCGCCCAGGTAGTACCAGAAGTCGTGGCCGTGCTTGCGCCTGCCGTGGTGGACCTCGGTCCTGCCCTCCTGCGATATCTCAGGCCTGCCCAGTGCGCGCACGAAGCACGTCGTGGGCAACTCCCGAAGGACGCATGTGTCCTCCATGGACGAGCGGGCCCTGCTGTGCCAGGTCGTGTCCGGCCCGCCTACCAGCAGGCATGGCACGTCCGACGGGGAAACGATCCGGCGCACTGCGGGCTGCGCACTGCGGGCTGCGGGCTGCGGGCTGCGGGCTGCGCCGGGCCGTGGTGACGTGCAGGCGGAAACAACCGCCGATCCCGGGGACCAGCACGAACTGACGCCCTCTCGCACTTGCCGTGCCTGAACTTGCGGTCAGGCGTCCCGGGAGGGTGTCCTTTCACGCTTCTGCTGGTGTCGGTCAGCTGACGGTGATCGTGGGGTGGGGGGATTCGTCGACGTGGAGGGTGAAGATGTCGGGGCGGGCGTAGTGGCCGGTGATGTCGAGGTCGAAGCGGGCCCGGGTCAGGTCGTCGAGATCGAGTTCGGCGGTCAGGATGCCCTCGCCGTCACGCAAGGGGCCGGCCAGCACCTCGCCGAGCGGGGAGACGATGACGGAGCCGCCGCCGATCAGGACTGTGTCCGGTTCGTCGCCCTGGACAGGGTGGAGGTCGGCCGGCAGAGCATCGCGGCGCAGGTACTGGGCGGCACTGAGGACGAAGCAGCGGCCTTCCAGAGCGATGTGACGCATGGTGGCCTGCCAGGCGTCACGGTCGTCGACGGTAGGGGCACACCACAGGTCCACGCCCTTGGCGTACATCGCCGTACGCAAGAGCGGCATGTAGTTCTCCCAGCAGATGGCGGCGCCGAGGCGGGCATTGCCGGTGTCGACGACGGGGAGGGTGGAGCCGTCACCCTGGCCCCACAGGTAGCGCTCGGCGGCAGTGGGCATCAGCTTGCGGTGCAGGCTGATGTAGCCGTCGGGACCGAAGAAGAGCGCGACGCAGTACAGCGAGCCGCCCTGGCGCTCGACCGCGCCGATCACCGCGTGACAACCCAGCTCGCGGGTGACCGCGGCCAGTTGTTCGACCTCCGGGCCGGGAATCTCGATGGCCGCAGCGTGGTAGCGGCGGAAGAGGTCGCGGCCGGCCGGGGTGCGGCTGCCGACCGTGATGCCGAAGTCCAGCCCCTTCGGGTAGCCGCCGAGGAACGCCTCGGGGAGAACGACGACCTCGGCACCCCGGCTGTTTCCCTCGCGGACGAGCTCCTCAGCCCTGGCCAGTGCGGCCGGGGTGTCGAACAACGGGACAGCCGCCTGGGCGACGGCGACTGTCATGGTGCGACGGGCTACAGAAGAGGTCATGCCGTCGACGGTAGAAACCGCGACACGCATCAAGCAAACCAATCATCACGATGATCGACATTGATGAAGCCGAATTCAGGAGGGCTGACCTCGATCTGCTGGTCGTCTTCGCGGCACTCTTGCGCGAGCGCAGCGTCACCCGGGCCGCCGCCCTGCATCTGAGGCAGGACGCGGCCAGTGCCGCCCCTTCGACGCGGCCACCGCGCGGCGCGCCTTCACACTGGGCATGTCCGACGACATCGAAGCCGCCCCATGTCGGACGACATCGAAGCCGCCCTGTCGCCTCGCCTGCTGGCCGCGACGGCGCAACTGCCCGCCAGCCGGTTCACCGTACGGCAGGCGAGCCACAACGCCGTCGCCCCCACGTTCGACCGCGGCGAGGTCGACCTCGGCCTGGCCGCCGCCCCCGCGCACGGCGCCGACCACCGCGACGTCTCAGCCGTTGTCCGACACCATCGAGACCACGACCTTGCCGGCCTTGGTACGGCCCTGCTCGACGTACGCCATCGCCTCAAGGGTCTGGTCGAAGGGGAAGGTGCTGTCGATGACCGGGCGGAGCTTTCCGCTGTCGTAGAGGGCGCCGAGTTTGCGCAGCTGGGAGCCGCTGGCCTGCATGAAGAGGAACTCGTAGCGCACGCCCAGAGCCTTGGCCTGCTTGCGGATCTTGCGGCTGAGCGTGTTCATGACCAAGCCCAGGACGGAGGGGGCGCCGAGCTGCTTGGCGAAACCGGCGTCGGGTGGGCCGACGACACTGATGGCCAGGCCGCCGGGCTTCAGTACGGTCAGTGACTTCTCGAGGTTCGCCCCGCCCAGGGAGTCCAGCACCAGGTCGTAGCCCGAGAGCACCTTGGAGAAGTCTTCCTTGGTGTAGTCGACGACGACGTCGGCACCGAGGCTCCTGACCAACTCCTCGGACCTGGTGTTCGCGGTCGTCGCCACCGTGGCGCCGAGATGCTTGGCGAGCTGGATGACCGTCGACCCGAGGCCGCCGGCTCCGGCGTGGACGAGCACTTTCTGCCCCTGGTTCACGTGCGCGCGCTCGACGAGGATCTGCCAGGCGGTCAGGGCCACCAGCGGCACCGCGGCCGCCTCCTCCAGGGAGAGTGAGGCCGGCTTGGGGGCGACATCGTCCGCGTCGATCGCGATGAACTCCGCGAAGCCCCCGACCCGCAGGTCGCGCGGGCGGGCGTAGATCTCGTCGCCGACCTTGAGACCGTGTACGGCGGAGCCGACCTGTGTCACGACGCCTGCCACGTCGTGGCCGAGCACGAACGGGCGCTTGTACTTCAGGATCTGCTTGAACTCCCCGTTGCGGACCATCTTGTCCAGCGGGTTGATGCTGGCGGCGCTCACTCTGACCAGAACGTCACGGGCCCCGACGGTGGGCTCGGGTATGTCTGCGGCACGGACGCCGTCCTTGCCGTACTTCTCGACGACGAATGCCTTCATGACGGCAGCCTTTCTACGTAGGTGTCTCGGCGGTCGGCGTGATTCTCCGAGGATCCCCTGCGCGCCCGTTTCTCGCGTGCGGCCGGGTTGATGTGCCGCTCATGACGCTACTCGCTGAGTATAGAAAAGTAAACTTAGGTGAGGTTAGACTCCCCCCATGGATGCAACGACCGAAGCTCTGCAGGACACCGACGTGGACCCCCGCCTCGACCGGGACACGTCGAACTGCTCGATCGCCCGGACCCTTGAGGTCGTGGGCGAGAAGTGGACGATCCTGATTTTGCGCGAGGTCTGGTACGGCTCATCCCGGTTCACCGAGTTCGAACGCGTCCTCGGCTGCCCTCGCAACCTCCTCGCCGCCCGACTTCGGATGCTCGTGGAAGAGGGGATCCTGACCACCGAGACCTACAAGGAGCCTGGCTCGCGGAGCCGGCTGAAATACGTGATCACCCCCAAGGGCATGGATCTGGTCCCGGCCGTGATGGGGCTCCTGCAGTGGGGCGACCGCTACCGCGCCGACTCGGAGGGCCCGGCCATGCTGTCCCGGCACCGTGGATGCGGCGCACACGTCGACGCCCAGATCCGCTGCGACCGGGGCCACGCCGTACAGCCGGAAGACATCGAGAGCACCCCCGGCCCCGCCTTCCGCCTCAAGCCCGCCGAGTGAGCTGAGCGCGGTGGTGCCCGGAACGCGTGATGGGCTCAGCCTGCCGGGAGGCACTCGCTCCGTAATGCCCGGCCTGGTGAGAGCCGGGCTTTGCGTGGCCGACGCGGCGGGACGTCGAGCACCTGCGACGGTCGTACGCGGGGTGTACGGTCCGCGCAGCGCCCAGGACCCTTGCCCGCACCAGGAGCGGGCGAGGCCACACAGTCTCGGCCACCCCCACCATTGCCCGGAGGCCTGAGGCCCCAGCCCTCAATCCATCGGGATCACGTACCTCGCCGGGTCGCCTCCGGGCGGGCTTTGTCACGTCCTGGCAGTGCTGACTACGAGGCCGACCTGGCCGAGCGCTGGGGATGGGGATGGTTCGACCGAGCGACACTGCGCCGAACGCTGACCTCGTCGCCCCCTTCACCGCGTTCGGGAACACCCTGACCCTGGTTCCTGTCACGTAGGGCCGGACTCGGCGCAGTCGCCGCCGCCACGGGGCTCGACGTCGAGTACCGGCTCGGCACATGTCATCGGCAGCGACGTCCTTGTGCTGTGACGTTCGACCACACCGGCAGAGGGGCGTCGGTGTTGGCGGTCGGTTCCTCTTTGGGTCCGGTGGCCGTGATCGCGCGGTTCGGCACGGAGGCCAGGGCCCCGGTCGGCCCGAGGCCACGGCGCCCGTCGCATCACCGGCTGAAGCCGCCGAGTCGGGCGTTCGCCGCCTCGGCGAAGCGACAGCTCATGGAGTCCGTGGAGGACGCCCACATGGACACCGCCCCACCGCTCGTGGCACTGCATCGCGTCACGGCGAACGTACTGCGGTTCAAGAGCATCTGGCGGTTCACCCTCGGCCACCCCCTGGCCGACACCCCCTCACCGCGGCGATCTGCTCCGAGATCAACGCCGGCGCCCTCGAGTTCTTCGCCCGGGCCCAGCGCGAAGGGCTCCTCGCCCCGGACACCGACCTGATGTGGGCGCGACGGGCCTACTACGCCCTCTTGGACGAGGCCCAGCACGGAGGCGGCGCGAATCTGGGCCCGGAGCAGGTCCGGGAGAACGCGGACGCACTGGCCACACTCGTCGTGGACACGTTTCTGCGCGGCGTGGGCCCCCACGACTGAACCGCCCGGCCGACGGCCCACCTCTCCCCTGGTCCTCCACCGCTTCCCGGGCGACCGCGGACCGTGCCTCGGCACGCCTCAGGAGGACCAGGTGCGCCATTGATCGAGGGTCATACCGAAGACCGGACTCCCCGCCCACACCTCGAAACCGGGCGGGATCAGGCCGGGTCGACGAATATGTCGAGCGCGAGAGCGCCCTCGAAGCCGGCAGGGCTGTAGGCGGTCAGGTCGGTGACGCCTTCGTCGCGCAGGACGTCGTCGTCGATGAACAGGTTGGCGGTGCACGTGCGCGCGTCACGCGTCAGGACGGCGTACGCGGCGTCGGCCATGATCTGCGGACTGCGGGCCTGCCCGGCGCCGCCGACCACGTTGCGTACGGCGGCTGTGTCGATCAGGGTGCGCGGCCACAGCGAGTTGGCGGCGATGCCGTCGGCGGCGAGTTCCTCGGCGAGCCCGATGGTGCACAGACTCATCCCGTACTTCGACAGCGTGTAACCGAGATGCTTGCCCACCCAGTGCGGCGCGAGGTTCAAGGGCGGCGAGAGGGTGAGGATGTGCGGGTTGGCCGCCGCACGCAGGTGCGGGACCGCGGCCTTGCTCAGCAGGAACGTGCCACGTGTGTTGATGTCCTGCATCAGGTCGTACCGCTTCATCTCCAGTTGCTCGGACGACGAAAGGTCGATCGCGCTGGCGTTGTTCACCACGATGTCGATGCCACCGAAGGCACCGACCGCGGCGTTGACGGCGCTACGCACGTCGTCCTCGTTGCGGACGTCTCCGACGACGGCCAGCCCCTTGCCGCCCGCACGCCCGACCTCTTCGACCGCGGTGTGGACCGTGCCTTCGAGTTTCGGATGCGGTACGGCGGTCTTGGCGAGCATCACCACGTTCGCACCGTCGCGGGCCGCGCGCAGGGCGATGGCGAGTCCGATGCCTCGACTGCCGCCCGACATCAGAACGGTCCTGCCGGCCAGTGTCCGTGTCATGGTCGAACCTCCAGAATCGATTGATGAACTAATGATACGCGGTACGAATGATATGGTCCGCGCATGAAATTCACTGCAGTACGCCAGAGCGACCGGCTCTACCACGAGCTCCTCGCCACCGAAGAGACCCGGTCCGTACGCGCCGCCGTGCGGCGGATCGCGGAGCACGAGGTGGCACCCCACGCCGCGGCGATCGCGAACGGCGACGAGCGCACGGACGGCTTCCCCCGGCAGGTGTTCGACGCGCTCGCATCAGCGGGGGTCTTCCGGATCCCCTTCCCGGGCGAGGTCGGCGGCGACGGCCTGATCCACCCGGCGACCGGCACCGCCGCGGCGATCGAGGAACTGGCCTACTACTCCAGCAGCGTCGCGGCCGTCTTCGACGTGCACTGCATCCTGGCGGGCAACGCCCTTCGCCAGGGCACCGAGGAGCAGCAGCAGCGCTGGCTGCCCAAGGTCGCACAGGGCTCGGTGGTCGGCGCGTTCGCCACCACCGAGCCGGACGCCTCAAGTGACCTGTCTCCGCAGGCCGTTCGGACCGAGGCCGTGCGCACCGGGGCCGGTTGGGTGCTGAACGGCCACAAGAGGTGGATCTCCAACTCGCCCGTGGCCGCCTTCGTGGTGGTTCTCGCCCGCACCGGCGAGCGGCTGAGCATGTTCATCGTCGACACGGCGCTTCCGGGCGTTCAAGTCGGCCTCGCCGACCGGAAGATGGGCAACCGCGGCCAGCTCACCGCGGACATCCGCTTCACGGATGTGCACCTGTCCGAGGACGACCTCCTCGGCGGCACCGAGGGACACGGACTGCGCCACGCGCTGTCCACGCTGACGTACGGCCGGATCGGTATCGCGGCCGCCGGGGTCGGCATGGCGCAGGCCGCCTTCGACCACACCGTGGCCCACCTGTCGACGCGGCACGCCTTCGGCAAGCCGGTGGCCGCCAACCAGCACTGGCAGTTCCTGCTCGCCGAGCGGGCCACCGAGATCGACAACGCCCGCACCCTCGTCACCAAGGCCGCCCTGCGCCTGGACGCCGGCAACCCGTCCCCGGAACCTGAGGCCGCGATGGCGAAGTACTACGCCACCAAGCTGTCGGTGGACATGGCGCGCGACGCCGTCCAGGCTTTCGGAGGCCTCGGCTTCGCCCGCGAACTGGGTGCCGATGGCAGCGCCGGCCCTGTCGAGGCGATCTACCGGGACAGCAAGATCGGCGAGATCTACGAGGGCACCAACGAGATCCAGAAGTGGGTCATCGCCCGGCAGATCTTCGGTCGGGCGGTCGTCGGCTGACGGCTCCCGCATTCCCTGCCCTTGCGAGCCCAGCTCCTGCGCACCCAGATCGCTGCCCCGGTCCGACCACGTCAGGTCGCCTCGTACGATGGACCCGACGATACGCAGGGCTGACCATAGGCGGGATGAACGATGTCCGAGGCTCCGCTGGTACCGGGGACAGTGGCCGAACACACCATCTGCCTGCTGGTCAAGCTCGGGCAGGTGGCCTTCAGGATCGCCGAGGACGGCATCAGCGGTACCGGCCTGCGCGTGCGCCACTACAGCGTCCTGCAGGCCCTGGCCGACAACGGAGCCATGCCGCAACTGGCTCTCGGCTCGTTCCTGCGCATCGACCCGGCGACGATGGTGACGAGTCTCGACGATCTGGAGCGGGCCGGATACGCCGAGCGGACACGCGATCCGCAGGACCGACGCCGCTACGCCGTCGACATCACCGACGACGGGCGCAAGGTCCTGGCCGATCTCAACCGCACCCTCGTCGGCCTCGACAGCGAAACCCTCGCCGACCTGGACACCACTGAACGACACTCGCTGCACGCCCTGCTCAGCAGCCTCGCCGAGAGTCCCGCTCTCACGTCCATGTTCGACGCCGTCCGCGAGAAGAGCAGCGCGAAGAGGACGTAAAAAAAAGGGGGTCGCAAACAGCACCTCAGTCTGGCGAGGCTTCCAGCTGTGCCGTGAGCGCGCCCCGGGCCGGAAGGTCGTCCATGCGCTGCGACGGCACCGGTTGCCGTTGCTCAGCGGCGGTACGCGGCTGTCGCGATCTCGGTGAAGGATCGGATCAACGGATTGGTGTCGCCTTCGTTCCACACCGCCACCACTCGGCTCGGCGCCATGTCGATCAGCGGTACCACGGCCAACTCCGTGGGCAGATCGTGTCCGAGCGGGGCCAGGCCGACCGTGCCGTTCCACAACACCGCCTGCAGGCATTCCTGGACGGCGCGCACCACGGGGCCCTCGCGCGGCCTGCCGCCGTTCCAGTACGACTGCCAGTCGGGGTCGGTCCCCTGCGGGAACTGAAACCAGCGGCGGTCGCTCAGGTCGACCAGCCGCAGCCGGTCGCAGCGAGCCAGCGAATCGTCGGCCCGCAGGACCGCGCCGACCTGATCGGTCCGCAGCACACGCACCGTCAGGGCGGTCTCGTCGAACGGCGCTCGAGTCAGGGCGACGTCGACCAGTCCGGCGCGCAGCCCGCACGTCGGGTCGGTCAGATCGGTGTCGCGGATACGAATCTCGATGCCGGGGTGGCGCCGACGGAAGGCAGCGGCCAGCCTGGTCACTCCTGGGTCGGTGCCGTCACCCAGGATGCCGACGGTGAGGGTCGTGACGCCGGCCGCCGCGCTCACACGTTCACGGACGCGGTCGGCATGGGCGAGCAGGGCCCGCGCCTCGTCGAGCAGCACCCTGCCCACCGGTGTGAGCAGGACGCCCGCAGGCGAGCGGGTGAACAGCAGGGCCCCGACCTCGGCCTCCAGCTGCTTGATCGCCCGGCTCAGCGGCGGCTGGCTCAGGTGCAGTCGGGTGGCGGCCCGACCGAAGTGGAGTTCCTCGGCGACCGATACGAAGTAGCGCAAGATCCGTAGCTCCACCCTGCAACGATACCCAGCAGGTATCGGCGCGGTGGGATAGGTCTTGGACACCGACCGAGCCCTCGCGGTGCACTCGTGAGCATGACCGAAGAAGCCAGTACCAGCGAGCCGCAGGCCGACCCCGCCGTATCGGTGGTGGGTCCCGGCGACGGCGAGACGATCGTTCTCGGCACCACACGGATGCGCGTTCTGGAGGACGGAAGCCACACCGGGCACCGCCTCGCGATCGCCGAGTCCGTCCTCGCCCCGCACACCCCGGGTCCGCCCCAGCACCGCCACGCCCGACACGACGAGGGCTTCTACATCCTTTCCGGCACCGTGCGTTTCACCGTCGGGGACGAGGACCACGACGCCAGCGCAGGCACGCTCGTGACGGTTCCGCCCGGTACCCCCCACACCTTCGCCAACCGGACCGACCAACCCGCCGTCATGCTGAGCACCTTCACTCCCGACCTGTACGTGCAGTACTTCCGGGACCTGCAGGACGTGCTCGCCGACGGCCGGCAGCCGACGCCACAGGCCGGCATCGACACGATGAACCGCTACGCGACCGAGCCCGCCACCGAACCTGCCTGAAGCCGCCGGGCCGCGCGGCCCGGCGCTCCCTCCGACCGACCGGCGGGGCCGTTGCGCTTCGGCCTTTTGTCGGGGTCCGAGCTCCTCGGACGACGGACCGGGCTTCTCCAGGGCTCCTCTGGCATTCGAAGCAATCGACGGGGCGCCGGGAGCCGGTGGCCCACGAACGGGAACTATGAACATCACCTATTGGACCGTCGCGGGACTGCTCGCGCTCTTCTACTTCTACGCGGGCACGATGAAGCTGATCCGCAGCCGCGATCAACTCCGCCCGATGATGGCCTGGGTCGACCGCACGCCGCTGCCCGTCGTAAGAACGCTGGGGGCGGTCGAATTGCTCGGCGCGACCGGACTGATCCTGCCGCCGCTGACCGGCATAGCTCCTTCGCTGGCGCCGGCCGCGGCCATCGGCTTCGTTCTTCTGCAGACAGGTGCGGTCGCCGTCCACCTGGCCGGCCAAGACCGCCGGATCGCCCTCAACCTCGGACTCATCGCCACCGCGGCCGTGACCGTCTGGCTGGCCGTCGTGCTGTGACCGAGCGGTCACCTGGATGCACCGGACGGCCAGGCGCCACACGGCCACTGTTGTGAGGACGCCACGGGGCGGATGCGGCACCACGGCCCGGGAGCAGGCGAGTTGAGGGCCTCCTGGGCACCCGCGATTCGTTGTGGAAACGCGGCGAACAGGTCGACACCGGGGCCTGTGATGACGTGCCTGGCTCCCTCGGCGTAGTCCCGAAGCACTCCCCCAGCGCCCAGCCGAGATGCGAGACGGGGTTCATCGCGCACCTCCGGCGCCTGATTCATGCCGAATCGTCAGCCATTCAGCTTTTCTTGCGCACGCCTGCCGTGTCGAGCAGGGTGACCACTGTGGGAGCGACGAGTCCCGTGACGGTGTCGGCTCCGATCCCCGCGCGGGCGCTGGCGCCGTCGAAGACCAGGATGAGCCGCAGGGCCAGCAGGCCGGGATCGCTCGCGCCGCCCTGTTCGGCCTCGGCTCGGAAAACGGCCGTCAGTTTCGCCTTGATCCGGTGTGCCACTCGGCTCGCGGCGTGACCCTGGTCCTTCAGCTCGATCTGCACAGCCAGGTACGGGCAGCCCTGGAAGCCGGGCGCGCCCGCCTGCGCCTCCATCTGCCGGAAGACGTGCAGGATCCGCTCGCGGGGGAGCGGTCGTCATCCGCCGCGGGCAGGAGCGCGGCCACGAAAGCGGCATTGCGCTCCTTCAGGCTCGCCGCCAGCAGTTCGTCCTTGCTCTAGAACAGCCGGTACATGGAGCGCTTGGACACTCCCGCCGCCTTGCACAGCGCGTCGACGCCGATACTGACGCCTTCTTGGTAGGTGAGCGTGGCCGCTGCCTCCAGCAACCGCTCTCTGGAACCTGGCTTCACTTCGGTGGTCATAAGGTGAGGTCAACTCGAATCGAATGCCATGGAAACCGATCGGTTTCCAGCTGTCGCCGAGAGCACGCCGCCGCGTCCCGACCGATACGGAAGCCGTTCTATTGCGCCGGGGTGACGTTTTGCTCGGGCTCGGGCTCGACGGGGGCGGGGATGCGGTGCAGTCCCTTGCGGTCGTACCAGCCAGTCACACCGAAGCCGAACACCACGGCCGCCACGAGCCCGACCGCCATCATGACCCAGCCCCGGGTCAGTCCCGCGTCGCCCTGCGCGTCGTAGTAGAGGATCGCGCGGATACCGTCGGCGATCTGCCGCAGCGGCTCGAACTCCGCGAGGAAGCGGTAGAAGCCGGGCAGCGCCTGAATCGGCGTGGTGGCGTTGGCCGTCGGCACCGCCATCCCGATGAAGACCAGCGTGGCCACCAGCATGCCGGGCGTGCCGAACACCGCCAGGAGGGCGAGCGCGCCGATCCCGGAGACGGCGATGGCGCACACCGAGTACAGCCACAGCAGCGGCAGGTGGGAGGCGTCCATGCCCATGATGCCGACCGCGCCCGCCATGACCAGGGTGCCCATCAGCAGGGAGAGGCCGGTCATGAGGGTGCTGCTGATGGCCAGGGTCTGGACCCGGGTCGCCCGGATCAGCGGGCGGTGCAGACGCAGCGGACCCATGTCGTTGTGGGTGTAGCCGAGGGCGTGGTCGACCTGGCCGCTGATGACGTTGGCGGAGAGCATGCCGACGACCACCAGGGCGAGCGCGTAGTAGAACGCCGTCATGCCCAGGCCGCTGTGCGCGTCGAGCGGGTGACCGTCCCTCACCGTGACGGCAGCCGGGTCGGCCAGCAGAAGGCGCGCCGCGGCGGGCAGCTTCGCCGCCTCGTCACCGGCCTGTGCGGTCAGTTCCCCACCCAGATGGAGTGAGGCGTTCTCGGCCGCCCGGGTCGTCGCCGTCCGGGCCAGAGCGGAGCCCATGCTGCCGGCGGACTGGTTCGTCACCACCGTCAGCGTCGGACGGACCGGCGTTTCGGTGGCGGCGGTGCCGCTCAGGGCGGTGACGGAGGACGTGAAGCCGGAGGGGACGACGAGCGCGCCGTACAGCTTGCCCTTGCCGAGCGCTTCCGCCATCTCCTTCTCGTCCATCACCTTCCACTCGATCTTGCCCGCTCCCGCGGTGGTCTTCCGGATCGACTCGGTGACCTGCTCTCCCAGGTTCACCCGCCGACCCTCGACCGAGTCCCCCTTGTCGGCGTTGACCAGACCGACCGGCAGCCTGGTCATGTGGCCGACCGGGTCGATGTTGGCGCCGACATAGAACACCGCGAACAGCAGCGCGAGGACGCCCGTGATCACGCCGTTGGCGATCCACAGAGGCCCTGCGCGCAGCACGCGGAAGGGGTGAATTCCATTCATGACTTACTCCGGCCTGGACAACGGCTACATCGGGAGGGGACCGGACGGCACTATCGCAGACCGGAACTTTCTGCATCAAAACCCTGCGGCACGGGTTGCGACGACCTGGCGGGGGTGAGCCCTCGAAGCCGGCCGGTTTCCGTCATGGTAAACCGATCGGTTTCCAAATCCAAGTCGAGAGACCTCGCTCGGCGGGATCTCTGCGTTCCACAACGCCTGAAACGCCCAGCCAGCGACATGGGCGGCGTTCCAGGCGTTCCCTTCTGACGTTCGAGCCTTGCTGAGCGCCGACCCCTGATCCACGATCGCGTCGCAGGTCGGGCCGTGGCTGGGCTGGGGCGGTCGCGGGGCAAGCCACACGGGCCGACCGCGCCGACCCGCCCACGGACCGAGCGCCGAACCGGCGGCACGTGGCGCCTCGGGAAGCAACAACCGGACAACCGCTAGAGGAGAAGAAATGCCACTACAAGAGCGGTTCAGCAAGCGGTCGAAGGCGGTGGCCGTGGTGGGGGCCACGGCCACCGCGTTCGTCGTCGCGGGACCCGCACCCGCTGCGTACGCGGGCCCCGAGTGCGGAAATGTCGGATGCTCATCGACGGTGAATGACAGCGGCGTCGGAGCCGTGGCCTACTTCAACCGGTGCAGGAGCTGGGATCTCACCGGCGCCTCGACGACTACCGAGCCGACGTGCAGCAGCGGTGGGGCCACTCAGAAGACAGAGTGGCCCAGCCCGGGCGAGCACACCCCGTGGACCAGGACTGGGACGCTTTCCGAGTCGACGCCGGGTGGTGCTACAGGGTGTCGTTCGACATCCCCGGACCGATCAACGACGACGAGACGTACGACCGGAGGGGCAAGTCTGCGCTCTACGTCAAAGTCGGGGACGAGGCCAACGCCCACATCGTGCGGCAGAGCTCCAGCAGCTGCCAGCCCGGCCTTGCCGCCCGCTCCGGACGTCAGCCGCGGCCGAAGTCCTTCGTTCTGACGAAGCGGCGGTTCGTCTTCGACGGGCCGTCCTTCGTTCCGTGCAGGATCCAGTAACCAGCGTCCTTGCGGGGATTGTTGAAGCCGAACGTGCCGATGAGCAGCTCGTCGCGGCCATCGGTGTCGAGGTCGGCGAGGTACAGGTCCCAGCCGAAGAAGTCGCGGTCTCCCTCGTGCTGTGGGAAACCGCCGATCCCGATCGCGTACCGGTCGATCATGACGGTACGGGACGCGCTGAGTCCGTCATCGCCGCCGGTCACCACTGTCACCTGGCCGATGCGGCGATCGTCGCCCGAGGACTGTGTGGCGATGTCGTCGCGCCCGTCGCCGTCGACATCGCCGACGGCGAGGGCGCCGACGAGGTCCAGTGTGCCGAGCCCGGTTTCGGTCCTGCCCCGGCCGGGTCCCTTGCCGCTGCCGTAGACGGCAACGGCTTGCCTGTAGCCCTGCCGGGCGAGGATGTCGGCACAGCCGTCACCGTCGAAATCCCCCGCCGCCACGGGGATGGCGCCGTCGCCCAGGCCGGGAGCCTGGGCCGTGATGCCCGGTACGGCCCCGGCGAGCTTCAGTCCTCGTGCCGTACCCCGGTGGAGCACGGCGTCGACGACGTCTTTCGGCATGCCGTCCTCAAGGCGAACGTCTTCCTCGTCGTATGCGGCCTTGGTCGCCAGATCGTCCCGGCCGTCACCGTCGAAGTCGCCCACGACCGCGTGCGCCATGTACGCCCAGCCCCCTTGGCCCACATCGGCACTCCATGTCCTGCGGGGCACCCCGCCCTCGCGGCTGAGCGGGCCGTACAGGACAGCGGCGGGCTGGGGCGTGTCGTCGTACTCGCTGCCGGGCTCCGCGAGGGTCAGCAGGTCGAGGGCGCCGTCGCCGTCGAAGTCTCCCGCAGCGATGGCCCGCAGGACGTCGGCCGGGAGCTTGGTGGCACCCATGGGGCCGTCCGGGCCACCCCAGACGATGCGCTGGTCGGGCGTGAACTTCCCGTTGGGGTGGCTCAGCCGGTTGCGCACGACGACGTCGGCGTAACCGTCGTCATCAAGATCCGCGGTGAACTGAGCCGAGCGGTCGTACTCGATCGGCGCGCTGGTGACCTGCGGGTCCGGCTTGGCGTAGCGCTCCGCGAGGCGGAAGGCCTTTCCCGGCTTCGTGCCACCGGAGGCGGCCAGGGCGACGAAGCGGTTGTTGTGCCAGTCGCCCCCTGACTTCGGCTCCTTGTACCAGCCGTTGACGACCTCGTCGCCGTACCCGTCGCCGTTCACGTCGTCCCGATTGACCTCGCCGTCGTCCCGCTGGGTGAGGGAAGGGGGCGGCAGTGGCGTCGGCTTCCCGCCACCGTCCGAGCAGCCCGTGACCAGCAGGGTGCTCAGACAGAGGCACACCACAACGACGGCAGGACAGCGAGGGCGCAGGCGCATGGTGCAAGCCTCCAAGACGCAGCTCACGGCCTCGTAACGACCGGATCAGGGTCGGATTCCGGTCAGCGTCCCGGATGCCTCTCGCCGCCGTGCTACTGGGCACCGTCGGCAACGGCGCTACTACGACGGAGGCAAGGCACTAACGGCGGCGGGATGTGCTCTCGTCCGACGAGGACGATGCGTCAAGAATGGTTTCGACCTCGGGTGTGGCCCGCCTTGCCCTGCCCGACCGGACGCGCCTCTCGTGCTGGGCACCGCCGATTCGTCCCTGCGGGTAGTCATTGAGGAACTCCGGGGCTTCGTGGGACGGGTTCGCCTGCCGCCTGAGCGCGCTGCGGATGTGCTTGATCGCTCCCGGCTCGCGAACCGCCTCGGCGTTGGCGATTCCCATGAGCATCGCCGCTGCCCGGCACTGTTCGTCACTCAGACCGGCGATATCCTCCTCGCTCAACTCCCGCCCCTTCAGCGCTTCGACGAGGGGGAGGAACTGCTCGGCGTCGAGAGTGGGGATCAGGCCGGTGAACTGGTTCTCTTCCTCGCGGACGTAGCGGTCGTCGCCCTGGGTTCCCGGATACTGCTTCTTGTTGGAGCTGATGTACGGAGCCCCGCCGCGCCCGGGGCGCTCGTTGTACGGCCCGAACGCCGTCTCGTGACTGGTGAAGCTCTCTGCCTGCTGCGCACCGCCACGTCCGGTGTCCCGCGCGGCCCAACGTTCCCGGCGAGCGTTGGCCTTGTCACGATCCGCGTCGGTGACCCTCTGCACATACGCGGTGGCGGCTGCGTTCCCGGCCATGCGCTGCACGGCTCGGACGGACGACGGCGTGACCTGACGGTTTCCCAAGAAGCGCGCCGCATCGGCGCTCTGGACTGCTGAGGTCCGACGGGGCAGAGGCTTTCCTTCCCGGTCGCCACTCTCTTTCTTCCGGTCGAGACCCATGACGCCGCCGCTCCCTGTAGTGGGGTCGGGAGCAGGGCACAGCACCCGGCCCCGAACCGTTCTGCCAGTCGTCTTCGACGGTAGGCGTACGGGAGGCGTCCGTACATGTCCATGAGGGCAGTTCTCCGCTCACGCGGGCACAACTGGCGCGCGCCGACGCGGTGGTGGAGTTGCGTGTGGCCACCGACTTCATGGGCGCCGCACGGGGGCAGGACAGCTGCGATCCCCGGCCTCGGACACTCCCCGGGGCGACCGGGGCCCCACCCACGGGGACGCGGAAGCGGATGCCGGCGCGACTCCCGGCCCATGCCCACCGACCCGTTCCCGGGGAGGTCGGCAGCGATCGCCGCCGTAGGTGCGTAGGGTGACGCGGATGCGAATAGGTGTGTCCTCCGGCCGTGCCGGTCACCGCAGTTGGCCGGGGCGGATCCTGGTCTCGGCGCTGGCGCTGTTGTTCCTCTTCTCCGTCTTCGAGGACGTACGGGGGCGGATCGTCTTCGACCCGGCCTTGGACATGGAGGCCTTCGTCGGGGACTGGGTGCCGGTCTGCTCCGGAGCCCTGGCAGGGGCGATGGCCGTACTGGCCTCGGTGTGCGACTCCCGATGGGTCCCGCGGGCCGCGCTGGTGGCCTGCTTCACGACCTTCGTGGCCACGGTGGCGTACCACCTGCTGCCGGTGAACATGGTGACCAGCGAGAGCAGCGGCAGCGAACTCATGGGCCTGCTGGTCCTCCTCGCCGTGGCGGTGCGCCGCTGCACGCCCCGGTGGGCCCCGGTGGTCGTGGCGGCCGTGGGCATCAGCGTGTTCTCCGTCCCGGTGCTGCGGGACTCGGATCCCGGCGACTTCTCCGACAGCACTGTGCTGGAACTGGCCCTGGCCTTCGTCTGCGGCCTGGTACTGCGCCTCTACGACGTCCAACAGGAACGCACCGGACAACTGGTCCGGCAGGAGGAACGGCTCGCGCTCGCCCGCGACCTGCATGACACCGTGGCCCATCAGGTGACCGCGATCGTGGTGCAGCTGCAGGCCCTGCGCCATGTCACCGGCCGGGGCACCCCCGACCCGCGGATGCTGAACGAGATGCTGGAGGCCGTCGAGCACGCGGGCGGCGAGGCGCTGACGTCGATGCGGCGTCTGGTCGGTTCGATGCGCGGTGACGGGGCCCCGCGGCATGCGGAGAACCTCGGCGAGGTGCTGACCCGCATCGTGGACGAGGCACGGGCGACGGGACTGCCGATCCGGCTGGACCTCGGACCGGAGCCGCCGATGGACGTCCCCGCGGAAGTCACCGGCGGGCTGAGTCGCGTCCTGCAGGAAGCTCTGACCAACGCCCAGCGCTATGCGCGTGGCGCGCGGTCGGTCGACGTGTCCGCCCGGGTCGCGGCACGCCACGCCGAACTGGTCGTCGAGGACGACGGACACGGCTCACCGTCCGGCCCCCGCGGCAGCCTCGGGCGGCTCGGCGGCGGCTTCGGCATCATGGGCATGCGGGAGCGCATCGAGCTGCTCGGCGGTGTCTTCGAGGCGGGGCACCGACCCGAAGGCGGGTGGCGTGTCCATGCCTCCGTACCGCTGCACCCCGACGAGGCCGCACGGAACGCCCGTGCACGCGGACGGCACGCCGTACGCTCCGGGTTGCGGCTACGGGAGGGCAGGACGGCATGACCCTACGCATCCTGGTCGCGGACGATCAGTATCTGGTGCGGGCCGGGTTCCGCATGGTGCTGTCGGCCGAGTCCGACATGGAGGTGGTGGCCGAGGCCGCCGACGGGGCCTCGGCCCTGGCCCTGGCCCGCGAGACGAGGCCGGACGTGTGTCTCGTGGACATCCGGATGCCTCCGCCCGACGGACTGGAGGTCACCCGCCAACTGGCCGGCGGCGGTCGTCCCGGAGCGCCGAAGGTGGTCGTGGTCACCACCTTCGACCTCGACGAATATGTGTATACGGCGCTGTCGAACGGGGCGTCGGGCTTCCTTCTCAAGGACGCCGGGCCCGCTCTGCTGACCGAGGCCGTCCGGGCGGCCGCCCGCGGGGACGCCATGATCGCCCCGCAGATCACCCTCCGTCTGCTGCAGCACTTCACCAAGGCGCGGCGACGCGGCGCGTCCGAGCCGGCCGAACCGCTGACCGACCGCGAGGAGGAGGTCGTCCAGGGCATCGCCCGCGGACTGACCAACCCGGAGATCGCCGCCGAGCTGTACATCGCTCCCAGCACCGTCAAGACGCATCTGGGGTCGGTCCAGGCGAAGTTGGGCCTGCGCAACAGGGTCGAGGTCGCGGCCTGGGCCTTCCGCTCGGGACGCGCCGAATAGCGTTCGCGCCGTAGGAACCGGCAATCTCCCCCGATCGGGGGATGCGGTGCCGGATGTTCGGGGGATCCGCCGACGGGCGCCCGAGCGGGAGGCTCATGGAGGTCGCCGTCAGCGGCGACCCCCTCTGCCACGAGGGGTCATCCACGTCGAGCGTCCACCGGGGATCGCCATGCACGCACACCTGCCCCCTTCCGCCCCGGAGAGCTACGCGGCCCGGGCCACCGACCTGACGAAGGTGTACGGCACGGGCGACACCCGTGTGGTGGCCCTCGACGCGGTCACGGTCGGCTTCGTCCGGAGCCGCTTCACCGCGATCATGGGCCCCTCCGGATCGGGGAAGTCCACCCTGATGCACTGTATGGCCGGTCTCGACTCGTTGTCCTTCGGGTCGGTCCGCCTCGGCGACACGGAACTCGCCTCCCTGAACGACCGTCAGCTCACCCGGCTGCGCCGCGACCGCATCGGCTTCGTGTTCCAGGCGTTCAACCTCCTGCCCACCCTGAGCGCCTTGGAGAACATCACCCTCCCCATGGACATCGCGGGCCGCAAGCCCGAACGGGCCTGGCTGGAGGGCGTCATCCAGACCGTCGGCCTGGCCGACCGGCTCGACCACCGGCCCGGCCAGCTCTCCGGCGGCCAGCAGCAGCGCGTCGCCGTCGCCCGCGCGCTGGCCGCGCGGCCCGACATCGTCTTCGCCGACGAGCCCACCGGCAACCTGGACTCCCGCAGCGGGGCCGAGATCCTCGAATTCCTGCGCGGCTCCACGAGCGCCCTGGGCCAGACCGTCGTCATGGTCACCCACGACCCCGCCGCCGCCTCCTACGCGGACCGCGTGGTCTTCCTCGCCGACGGGCGCATCGTCGACGAACTCCACGCGCCCACCGCCGAGGCCGTTCTGGAGCGCATGGGACGCCTGACACCCGCGCACCCGGTCTGACGCTGACGCAACGCCACGCCTGCCGTCGGCCCACCGCTCCTGCCGTCGACATACCGGACCTGCCGTCGGCTCACCGCGCCTGACGCGCGTACGCCCCGCGCCCGACGCGCCTCCCGCTCCCCGAGCACCCCTCACCGGCATCCCTGGAAGGCCGCCCGTGTTCCGCACCGCCCTGCGCAACGTCCTCGCGCACAAAGCCCGCCTGCTGATGACCATGCTCGCCGTTCTGCTCGGCGTCGCGTTCGTCGTGGGCACCCTCGTCTTCACCGACACCGTCGGCAACGCCTACAAGGAGCGCTACCTCAGCACGCTGCGCGATGTCTCGGTCCAGGCCACACCGCCGTTCGACGAGAAATCGGGCGAGCCCGGAACCTTTGGGGAGGACATGCTGGGGCGCCTACGACGGCTGCCCGGCGTGGCGTCCGTGACCGGCTCCGTGGAGGGGTTCGCCGCCGTGGCCGCGAAGGACGGCCGCCCCCTCGGCGAAGGCAAGGTGGCAATGGCGGGCAACTACTTCCCCCAGGCCGACGGCAAGGACGACCGCCATCCCCTGACCACCGGACGCGCCCCCAGCGGGCCCGACGAGGTGCTGATGGACACCAGCACCGCCGACCAGGGCGGTTACCAGGTGGGCGACACCGTCCGGCTGGCCATCGACGGACCCGTGCTGCACAGGAAGCTCGTCGGTATCGTCCGCACCGACGACACCTCGGGCTCCGGCGGCACCTCGGTGTTCTTCGACGACGCCACCGCGCAGAAACTGCTGCTGAGGCCGGGTCAGTACCACGGTGTCTCCCTCGATGCCGAGCGCGGTGCCTCCGAGCAGCGGCTCGCGGCGAAGGCACGCGACCTGCTGCCCGAGGACTCCGAGATCAGCACGGCGGCGCAGTTGCACGCGCAGCAGCGGGCCGCGGCCGCCGAGGGGGCGGACGGGCTGGGCCAGGTACTGCTCGTGTTCGCGGCCATCGCCCTGTTCGTCGGCGTCTTCGTCATCGGCAACACCTTCACCATGCTGGTCACCCAGCGTTCGCAGGAGGTGGCCCTGCTGCGGGCCGTCGGCGCCGAGCGCCGCCAGGTGACCCGTTCCGTCCTCATCGAGGCCGCGCTGCTGGGGCTGTGCGCGGGGGCCGCGGGGTTCCTCCTCGGGATCGGCGTGGCCCTGGCCATGCGGCAGCTGTTCGCGTCCACCGGATCCGGTGTCCCCGACGGGCCGTTGGTCGTCGCTCCGGGCACGGTGCTGGTCTCGTTCGGGGTGGGCGTCGTCGTCACCATGCTCGCCGCGTATCTGCCGGCCCGCCGCGCCGCCGCCGTGCCTCCCGTGGCCGCCATGTCCGCGCTCCACACACCCCCGCCGGCCCGTAGCCTCCGCAGGCGCAACGCCATCGGTGCCGCCCTGATCGTGATCGGTGTGCTCGGCGTGGTGTTCGCCGCGTCCAGCGGCGAGCAGGGCCGCACCGTCGTCCTCTTCCCGTCCGCCCTGCTGCTCGTCGGCCTCATCGTGGTGACCCCGGCACTCTCCGGACCGGCGATCGCGCTGGCCGTGCCTCTCCTGCGCCGCTTCGGCGTCCCGGGCACACTGGCCGCGCGGGGCGCCCGCCGCAATCCCCGGCGCACCGCCTCCACGGCCTCGGCCCTGATGATCGGGCTGTCGATGGTCACCGGCCTCACGGTGGTCGCGGTGTCCGCCACCACATCGCTGCACCAGCGGGCCGAGAACGCCGTCACGGCCGACTTCGAGATCTCGTCGAGGCGAGGCGGCTCCCTGCCCGCGTCGGTCCATGACACCCTGGCGAAGTCCACGGCCGTGACCGCCTCCAGCCCGCTGCGCCAGAGCGCCGTCCGGATCGGCGGCGACGAGGTGAACCTGACCGGTGTGGACGCCCGGAGCATCGGCGCCCTCCTCGACCCCGGCTTCGCGTCGGGGTCGCTCGCGGCACTGGGCACGGGCGGCGGCAAGAACCTGCTGATCGACACCTCCACGGCCGACCTCTACGGATGGACCATGGGACAGCGGCTTCCGGTGGTCTACCGCGACGGCAGCCGGGGGACCCTGCGGATCGGCGGCATCTACCGCGACGACGAGTTCCTCCCGGCCACCATGATGCCGCTCGCCACCCTCCAGCCCCATCTGAAGGAGTTCGAGGACATCTCGGTCCTGGTGCACACCGAGGACGGCGACGGCGAGACGGTACGGCGGTCCCTGCGGCGCGCCCTCGACCAGAACCCCCTCATCCGGCTGCGGAACACCGACGACCTGGCCGGCTCCGCCGGCGGCGGGGACATCACCCTGCTCCTGAACATGCTGTACGGGCTGCTGGCCATGGCCGTGGTGATCGCCGTCCTGGGAGTCGTCAACACCCTGGCGATGTCCGTGTTCGAGCGCACCCGTGAGATCGGGATGCTACGCGCGGTGGGGCTCCAGCCCGAGCAGACCAAGCGGATGATCCACCTGGAGTCCGTCCTCATCTCGCTGTTCGGGGCCCTGCTGGGCATCGGCGCGGGCCTCTTCCTCGGCTGGGCCGCGGGCAGGATGGCCGCCGACAGCATCCAGGGGTACGAGATGGTCGTCCCCTGGGGCCGCATCGCCGTCGCCCTCACGGGTGCCGCCCTCGTCGGCGTGGTGGCGGGGCTCTGGCCCGCCCGCCGGGCGGCCCGGCTGAACATCCTCACCGCCCTCAAGACGGACTGAGGCACGCGGGACAGCCGGGCCCGGGCGGCGGTCGGACTGATCCGCTCGGGTTCGGCCACCACGCGTGCCTCTCGGCGTACTCCGGCGGGCGGCCAGGCCGTAGCGCGGGCAGACGCCCGGCCCGGGTCGGCCGAGTGCCGCGTGAGGCGCGGACGGCAACCAGTTCTGGCAGGCCCTCTCGCAGGAGCTGATCCCGGTGGATGCCATCGCGGGGGGGGGCACACAGGTCCCCGGGCCGTGAGGACGCGGCGGCTTCGGCATGCCGGCGGCGCGTCCGGGCAGGGCGGATCCGGCGGCGTAGGGGTCTGGCCCGCGGCTATCGGTGACCGTCTCGTTCCCGCGCGCTGCGCCGCAGTGCGCGGCGCTGTTTTCCCGGCAGGGTGGCGGCCAGCTCGCCCACCAGGGAGACGTCATGACAGTCGCCGTCCCTGCTGCCCCGGCACCACCACACCGGTGGGCCGGACGCCTGCGTCTCGCCCTCGCACCGGTCGTCAACCGTCCCCGCGGGACGGGGGTGCATTCCGATCTTGTGTTCCCGGCAGATCGGCCAGGCCTGCCACAGCAGCTCGGTGATGGTGGCCTGCGCCGCATCCGCGACGACGGTCAGTACCACCGCCTCGTCCTCCGGCTCCGGAGGGTCGCACTCCTCCAGGTCACACGCGTTCACCGCATGACCGTGCCAGCGGCCGTCCGGCATCGCCACGTAGACCTGACCTCTGTCGATCCCGCCCGGAGGCAGAGGCGGCCAGGAGGGGGTGACCATCAGTATCAGCGGGTCCTGGTCGGGCAGAGTCGCCACCAGGTCGCGATTGACCAGAGCGAGTGCGGCTTCCAGCTTCGGCCACTGGCCGGGCTCGGCTTGCCAGGACTCCGGGAGAAGCTGCCGGTCATGACCAGGCCCCAGGCTGGAATACGCGAAGGGGTTCACCGGGGCATCGTCGCAGCCGCGCCACCGTTCACCACGGGCAGGGGGCGGAACGCCATTGCCGCCGGGCTCCCCACCCCATGGGGCTCCGGCCAGGTCGAGGGGCCCCTCGGGTGCGGGGCCGCCTGGAGCATCCCCCCAGCGCTTCTCTGAAGGAGCAGCCATGACCAGCATGCCGTTCGCCGACGCGGCACGCGTGTGCCCCACCGGCAAGTACGCCACCTTCTCCGGTCGCACCCGGCGCGCGGAGTACTGGTGGTTCGCCCTGCTCTGCGTGCTCGCCACCGGCGCGGTCGCCGGAATCGGTTCGCAACCGGGACCCCGCTCCTGAGCGCCCTCCTCCTGTCGTTCATGGTGCCCATGCTCAGCGTCTCCGTCCGCCGGTTGCGCGACACCGGCAAGCCGGGCCGGAGGATGCTCATCGCTTTGATCCCCCTGGCCGGCCCGGTCCTCTGCCTCGTGACCATGACCGTGGACAGCGGCCCGGCGACCAACCAGTACGGCCCCTCCCCCAAGGCCGTCAGCCACCCCGTCGGCTGAGCCCGGGAGGCCGCACACGAACTGGCTGCTGGGGGGTGGCGTTCAGTTCGGCGGGCCGACGCGTCGGGCGAGGAGGAGGGCCACGTCGTCGTCCGGTTGCCGGTTCAGGGTGTCGAGGAGGAGGTCGCAGGTCTCTTCCAGGGGGAGACGGGTGTCGTCCAGCAGGCGGAGCAAGGTGTTCAGCCCGGTGTCGATGGGTTCCGTGCGGCGTTCGACGAGGCCGTCGGTGAACAGGGCGAGCAGCGCCCCTTCCGGGAGCTCCCGCTGGTCGGCGGTGAACGGCACTCCTCCCACCCCTAGGGGTACTCCGGCTGCGATGTCGAGGAGTACGGCCTTCCCGCCCGGGTCCACCAGTACGGGCGGGAGGTGGCCGGCGCGGGCGACCTCGCATCGGCCGTGCCGGGGGTCGCAGACGACGTAGAGGCAGGTGGCCAGCGTGTCGGGGTCGCCGAGCGAGGCGGCGATGTCGTCGAGGTGGGCCAGCAGCTCCGCCGGCGGCAGGTCGAGACGGGCGAGGGCGCGGGTGGCGGTGCGAAGCTGCCCCATGATCGCCGCGGCGTGCACGCCTTTGCCCATGACGTCGCCGACGACGAGGCCGACCTTGCCGTTCTTGAGCGGCAGCACGTCGAACCAGTCCCCGCCCACCTCGCTCACCGCGGGCAGATAGCGGGAGGCCACCTCCATGCCGGCGAGGCGCGGGGGTTCCTGGGGGAGGATGCTGCGCTGGAGGGTGAGGGCGGTGGCGCGTTCACGTCCGTACAGCCGGGCGTTGTCGATGCAGATGGCGGCGCGTGCGGCCAGTTCGGTCGCGAGGGTGAGGTCCTGGTCGTCGAACGGCCGGTGGTTGACCGTCCGGTACAGACTGAGCGTGCCCAGCACCTCGCCCCGGGCCACCAGAGGAGCGGCCAGGTAGGAGTGGACGCCGGCCCGGCCCAGCCGGTCGGCGGCGGAGGCGTCCCGGGCGATACGCCGCAGTGTCTTGGCGTTCACGTGTCGCAGGAGGATGGGCCGTCCCTCCCGTACGCACTGGGTGATCACCCGTGCCGAGGTGTACGACGCCGGCTCGCCGACCGGGTCCACGGCCTCGAAGGCAGTGGTGGGGCGGCCTGCTTTCAGCGCCAGCGCTCGGAAGGCCGGCGGGTCGTCCGGGCGTGCCGCGCCCGTGCCGCCGTGGCCGACGACCGAGTCGAGTACGTCGACGACCGCCAGGTCGGCGAGCTGCGGAACGGTCACGTCCGCGAGTTCGTGTGCCGTCTGACGCAGGTCCAGCGTGGTGCCGATGCGAACACCGGCGTCGGCGATCACCGCCAGGCGTTCCCTCGCCTGTACGACCTCGGCGGCCGCCCGTTGCCGCTCGGAGATGTCGAAGATCGCCATCGCCAGGCCCAGCACGCGTCCGCTCGGGTCCTCCAGCCGGTGGTAGGACTCCGAGTAGGCGTGGTCCTGGCTGTCGGCGGCGGTCCGGCCGATCGTCTGCTGGTCCAGCAACGGCTCACCGGTGTCGAGGACCCGCCGCATCCGCGCCTCGATCGCCCGGACGTCGAGCGCCGGCAGTACCTCGGCGACGCGGCGGCCCAGCACGGCCTCCTCGGAAACGCCGTTTATGCGCTCCAGAGAAGGATTGACCCGGACCCACCGGAGGTCGGGGTCGAACACCGCGATGCCCACCGGCGACTGGTTGATCAGAATGTGGGACAGGGCCAGATCCCGTTCCACGTTCCGTACGGTGTCCGCGTCGATGCCGAGCCCCAGGGCGTGGATGTCGCCGCTTGCGTCGCGCAGCTGCATGGTGCGGAATTCCACGCGGCGCGTCGTCCCCCGCTTGTGCAGCATCGGGAAGACTCCCGCCCAGCGTGCCCCGGTGCGTACGCGCCGGAACAGCTCGCGAGCCCGGGACCGGTTCTCCGGGGCCACCAGCAGCGCGCCCGCGTCCCGGCCCAGCGCCTCGGCCGCGGAGTAGCCGAGCAGTGACTCGGCCTCCGGGCTCCACAGCACGATCCGGCCGTCGCTGCCGAGGACCATGGCGGCGACCTTCAGCAGATCGAGCAGCCCGCCGGGCGCGGCGGTGACACCGTCCTCCTGCCGACCGCTCCCGGCCCGGCTCTCTCGCTCAGGCATACCGGACACTCCTTCCGGCGGCAGCGCAGGAAACGGCCTGGGCCTGTTCCGCCGGGCCACGTGTCAGTCATACCTCTGCCCGTGGGGCGCCGCACGCCATGGCTGGACGGTGGGTGCGGCGCCCGGCGGGCAGAGCGGCCGCCGACACCGCCTTCCCGGCTGGTGCCATGCCGAGTACGGGGGGCCTGACGCGTCACCCCTCCTGCTGCTTCGTTCGCGCGTCGATCCATGTCCGGATCGCCGACGTGGTCGTCTCCGCGTCCTCACGCATCATCGTCAGGTGGTCGCCGGGGACGTCCACGACGTCGTGGGCCGACGGCCACGACGTCCGCCATTCGTCCTGGTCCGCGACCGCCATCGCGGGGGTGGGCCGCAGCGCGCGGACGAGGAGTGTGGGCGTGGTCAGCGGCTCGGGGTCCCAGCCGAGGAAGATCCGGTTGTAGGCGCCCACGGCGGCCAGGGCGGTGTCGTCGTCGCCGGGGACGGCGGGCCGCCCGATGGCCTGCGGAGGCGGGGCGGCCAGTGACAGCAGCCACTCCTTGCCACTGTTGTCCGGCGTGATGTGGTAGGTGTCCAGCAGCACCAGACCGGCCGCCGCCCGGCCCATGCCCTCCAGCCGGTGGGCGATCACGTGTGCCGCGTTGCCGCCCGCAGAGCGCCCCACGATCACGAAGGGACCGTCCCCGACGTGTCGTAGCACGTTCTCGGCCTGCGTGCGGGCCAGTGCGGCGCGGTCCTCCGGTACGGCGGCACCGGCGCCGATTCCGGGGTGCGGGAACTCCAGGACGTCCAGGGCATCCGGTCCTTCCTGGAAGGCCCGGTGGAAGCGAGGGAAGTCTCCGCCGTCCGACGCGACCGAGGGGTGGTAGGCCGGGATGTAGACGAGGGTCGGCCTGCCGGAGCCCGGGCGGCCGTGGGAACGGCGGATCGGGGGCAGGGCGTGCTCGCTGCCTCGGGCGGCCGTGAAGGTGGGCAGTGCCCAGGACGCGGTGACGAGCAGGTGCATCGCCGCCACCGGTTGGCCCGAGGCACTGACCGTCCTGAACAGTGAGGAGAGGGTGTACGCGGGCCGTTCGGTCCCTGCGCGCCCGGGGGCCGCCCGCTCGGGGCCCGTCCCCGGCGTGGCAGGTGTCTGAAGGGCTGCCGGTCGGCCGGTCGGGCCCAGGGTGGCCGGTTCGGCGTTCGCGCCCGGGGTGGCCGCTTCGGTGCTCGTGCCGTCGGCGCTCGCGCCCGGGGTGGCGGATTCGCTGTACAGCAGACCGAGGAGATGGCGTGCCAGGTCCTCGGTCGTGCGGTACTCGAAGACCACGGCCGCCGACAGCTGGAGTGCGAGCGCCAGGCTCAGCCGGTTGCGGATCTGTACGGCGGTGAGGGAGTCGAAACCCAGCTCTGCGAGAGTCCGGCCGGCCGGGAGTGCGTCGGCGTGGGGGTACCCGAGTACGGCGGCCACGGCGGCGCGCAGCAGTCGTACGAGCGCCGCCTCGCGCTCCCCCGCCGGCAGTCGATCCAGCGCCTTCCTCCAGGCGCCCGGTTCCGGCGTCTCCTCCGAGCCGGGAAGCGAGCCGGACGGCGTCGCGGCGGCGGTCGGCCGACCGTGGCGCACGAGTCCGCTGAGCGGCGGAGGCAGGTGTCGCGCGCCGGAACGGAGCGCGTCCCGGTCGAGCAGCATCGGCGCCAGTACCGGCTCCGTCGAGCGCAGCGCGGCGTCGAACAGGGCCAGGCCCTGCTGTGTGGTCAGGGGCACGAACACGTCGCCCGGCATTGCAGTGCGTGCGACCCGTGGGGACCCGCCCGCCGCCATGCCGTCGGCGTGCTCCCACGGGCCCCACCCCAGCGAGAGCGTCGGCAGGCCTTCGGCCGTGCGACGGCGGGCGAGGGCGTCGAGGAACGCGTTCGCGGCCGCGTAGTTGCCCTGGCCCGCCCGGCCCAGCAGGCCGGAGACGGAGGAGAACAGGACGAACGCCGAGAGGGGCATGTCACGGGTCAGTTCGTGCAGGTTCCAGGCCGCGTCGGCCTTCGGCCGCAGCACGGCCGCCATCCGCTCGGGGGTCAGCGAGTCCAGCACACCGTCGTCGAGGACTCCGGCGGCGTGCACGACAGCGGTCAGCGGCGGATCGCAGTGCTTGATCACCTCGGCCAGCGCGTCCCGGTCGGCCACGTCGCAGGCGACCACGGTCACGCGTGCCCCCAGCTCCTCCAGTTCGCGTCGCAGTTCATCGGCTCCCGGCGCCCGGGGCCCTCGGCGGCCGGTCAGCAGGAGGTGCCGTACACCGTGTTCGGTGAGCAGATGACGGGCGAGTTCAGCGCCCAGCGCACCGGTGCCGCCGGTGATCAGCACCGTGCCGTCGGCGCCGAAGTCTGGTGCCTCGGCCTTCGGCGCGGCCGCGACATCATGGGCCGGAACCAGTCGCGGAACCGTCACCCGGCCGTCCCGCACACGCAGTTGCGGCTCGCCGCTCGCCACCGCCGCGGCCAGGACCCGCAGCGACTCGGGCCGTTCGTCGACATCCACCACGACCACACGGCCGGGCAGCTCCGACTGCGCCGCACGCACCAGTCCCCAGACCGCCGCGCCCGCCAGGTCCGGCGTCGGCGCGGTGGCATCCCTGGTCACCACGACCAGACGTGAGCCCATCGAGTGCGGATCGTCCTGCCAGGACTGGAGCGTGTGGAGCACCCTGCTGGTCAGCTCGCGCACGGCGGCCGACGGATCGGGGTCGGCCGTACGGTCGAGCGCCGTGGTCGCCGTGGTCGCCGTGGTCGCCGTGATCGCCGTGGTCGCCGTGGTCGCCGTAAAGGCTGTGGCAGGTGTACGCGCTCCGCCCTGCGGGGCGGCGGTCTCCCGGCTCGGGGCGGCCGGCAGGAATGCCGTGAGGTTCAGGGGGTCCGGGCCGATCACCCTCCACGTGTGCTCATCGATGTCGATGTCGGCGTCTGTGTCTGTGTCTGTGTGGCCGGGGCGTTCGGGAGCGATCCAATCCGGGCGCAGCAGAGCCCTTCGGGCGAGGTCGTCCGTCATGTCCGCCTGATGGGCCGGGAGTTCCCTGGTTGCCAGGGAGTCCACGTGCGCCACGAGTCGGCCGGCCGGGTCGGCGAGGGTGAGCGAGACCGTGTGTGTTCCTGTCTTCCGCACCCGGACCCGCACGTCCGTCGCCCCGGTGGCGTGGAGGCTCACTCCGCTCCAGGCGAACGGCACCCGGACCGTGCTCGGGCCGGTGGGCTCGGCGAGCAGCGGCGCGTGCGAGGCCGCGTCGAGCAGTGCCGGGTGGAGCCCGAAAAGGCCCGCTTCCGAGGCATGCGAGACCGGCAGCCGGACCTCCGCGAAGACGTCGTCGTCGCGCCGCCAGAGGGCACTGACCCCCCGGAAAGCGGGCCCGTAGGCGAGCCCGGCGTCGGCGAGGGCGGCATACGCTCCGGTGAGATCCAGTGCCTCGGCGTCTTTCGGCGGCCATGGGGTGAGCTCGTCCGCTACGACCCCGACCCGGCCCAGCCGCCCTGAGACGTGCCTCACCCAGGGGGCGTCCTCGGCGGACCGCTCCGGTCGGGCGTAGATGTCGACCGGCCGTCGGCCCGCGTCGTCCGGCGCACCGACCACGACCTGGACGCGCGCCCCCGCCGACTCGGGCAGGGCGAGCGGTGACAACATCACGAGGTCCTCGACCGCGCCGCAGCCCGTCTCGTCACCCGCCCGTACGGCCATCTCCACGAAGACCGTCGCCGGCACGAGCACCCTGCCGGCGATCACATGGTCCGCGAGCCACGGGTGGGTGGCGAGGGACAACAGCCCGCTCAGCACGGTCCGTTCGGTGTCCGGTACGGGGAAGGCCGGCCCCAGGAGTGTCTGGGGGTCGGCCGCCGTCGGGTGCGGCGCGTCCAGCCAGTACCGCTGCCGTTGGAAGGCGTACGTCGGCAGGTCGACGCGTCGTGCGCCGGAGCCCGCGTACACCGCCGCCCAGTCGACCGGGGCGCCGGCGACATGCAGTCGGGCAACGGCGGAGAGGAGGGTCTCCGGTTCGTGTTCGCCACCACGCGTCGCCACGGCGAGGACGGTGCCGGTGGTGGAGGGGGGGTCAGCTGTGTGGGTGGCGGTGGCGAACGTGTCGGCCAGAGCATCGGCTGTCGCCGCGGTGAGTGTCGGCCCCGGACCGAGTTCCAGGTAGGCGGAGATCCCGTCGTCCGCGAGGTGGCGCACGGCGTCGCCGAAGCGCACGGGCTGCCGGGCGTGCCGTGCCCAGTACTCGGGCGAGCAGAGGTCAGCGCCCTCGGCCAGCCGTCCCGTCACCGTGGAGACGATCGGAATGCGCGGCTGGTGGAAAGCCAACTGCCGTGCGACGTCGAGGAATTCGTCGAGCATGGGTTCCACCAGGGGTGAGTGGAAGGCGTGGCTCACGCGTAGCCGTACGGCTCTGCGTCCGCGCGCCTCGAAGTCGGCCGCGACGGCGAGTACGGCATCCTCCGCGCCCGAGATCACCACCGAGCGGGGCCCGTTGACGGCGGCGATCGCTGCCGAGGGCGGCTCAGGGGCGGAGGCGGTCGCCGCGCGTGGCCCGGACGGGGACAGCGCCGCGAGCGCCTCCTCCTCGGTCGCGTCCAGAGCCACCATCGCGCCGCCTTCGGGCAACGCCTGCATCAGCCGGCCGCGAGCGGCGACGAGGGTCGCCGCATCGGCCAGATCGAGGACACCGGCGACGTGCGCGGCCGCCAGCTCGCCGACGGAGTGGCCGACGAGGCGGTCGGCTCGAACGCCCCACGACTCCAGCAGCCGGAACAGTGCCACCTCGAAGGCGAACAGTCCGGCTTGTGCGAAGTCCGTGCGGTCCATCAGAGCCGCCGACGCTGAGCCGGGCTCGGCGGACACCACCGTGCTGAGCGGCTGCGGGAGACGGTCGTCCAGGCGCCGGCAGACCTCGTCGAAAGCCTCGGCGAAGACGGGGAAGGCAGCACGCAGTTCTCTGCCCATGCCCGGGCGCTGGGCGCCCTGTCCGGTGAACAGGAAGGCCGTACGCGTCTGCGAGTCCGCCACCCCTCGCACGACCCCCGGTGCGTCCCGGCCCTCCGCGAGGGCGTGCAGCGCGTCCGCGATCCGGGCCGGGTCACCGGTCGGCACGACCGCCCGGTGCGCGAGGGCCCCCCGGCCGACCGCCAGCGAGTACCCGACGTCGCCGTGCGACAGGTCCCGCCGGTTGGCCACGTAGGCCGTAAGACGTCGGGCCTGGGCGCGCAGGGCGGTGTCGTCGGCGGCGGAGAGCAGCCACGGAACCGGCGGGGCCAGAGTCACCTCCCGGGGCGTCGCCGTGTCACCGCTCTCCGGCGCCTCCTCCAAGATCACGTGCGCGTTGGTCCCGCCGATCCCGAAGGCCGAAACCCCCGCACGCCTCGGCCGGTCCGAGGCCGGCCAGGGCCGGGCGGCGGTCAGCAGTTCCACCCGGCCCGAGGTCCAGTCGACGTGCGGTGTGGGCGAGTCGGCGTGCAGGGTTCTCGGCAGTGCCCCGTGCCGCATGGCCTGCACCATCTTGATGACGCCGGCGACTCCGGCCGCCGCCTGGGTGTGCCCGAGGTTGGACTTGAGCGAGCCGAGCCACAGGGGCTGCTCACGGTCCTGTCCGTACGTGGCCAGGAGTGCCTGCGCCTCGATGGGGTCGCCCAGCCTGGTGCCGGTGCCGTGGGCCTCCACCGCGTCCACGTCGGCGGCCCGCAGCCCCGCGTCCGTCAGCGCGCGCGTGATCAGACGTCGCTGTGCGGGGCCGTGGGGCGCGGTGAGCCCGTTGGAGGGTCCGTCGGAGTTGACGGCGGAGCCACGGAACACGGCCAGGACCGGATGGCCGTGGCGACGTGCGTCGGACAACCGCTCCAGGAGGACGAGGCCCACGCCCTCGCCCCAGGCCGTCCCGTCGGCCTGCGCCGCGAACGACTTGCAACGTCCCTCCGGGGACAACCCGCGCTGCCGGCTGAAGGCGAGGAACGGCTTGGGCGTCGACATCACCGTGACCCCGCCGGCCAGCGCCAGCGAGCACTCGCCCGAGCGCAGCGCCCGCGCCGCCCAGTGCAGTGCCACCAGTGAGGACGAGCAGGCGGTGTCGATGGTGATCGCGGGCCCGCGCAGACCGTAGGTGTACGAGATCCGGCCGGAGGCCACGCTGCCCGTCGAGCCCAGGCCCAGGTGCGCCTCCAGCTCGTGGTGGCGGGCGAAACGGCCGGCGTAGTCGCCGTGCATCACACCGACGAACACCCCCGTCTCGCTCTCCCGCAGCGACGCCGGGTCGATGCCGGCCCGCTCCCACACCTCCCAGGAGGTCTCCAGGAGCAGCCGCTGCTGCGGGTCCATCGCGAGCGCCTCGCGGGGCGCGATCCCGAACAGCCCGGCATCGAACTCGGCGGCGTGATGCAGGAATCCACCGTGTCGCGTGTACGTCGTTCCGATCCGGTCGGGATCGGGGTCGTACAGGGCGTCGAGGTCCCACCCTCGGTCGGCGGGGAACCCCGAGATGGCGTCCCCGCCCCGCGCCACCAAGTCCCAGAGGTCGTCAGGGGAGTTGACGTCGCCGGGATAGCGGCAGCCCATGGCGACGATCACGACGGGATCGTCCTCGGACGACCGGTCCTGTGCGGCGTCCGGCTGGGGGTGGCTCCCGGGCTCGTCCCCGAACAGCGCGTCGCGCAGGTAGCGTGCCACGTCGGTCGGCGTAGGGCGGTCGAAGACCAGTGTCGTCGGCAGGCTGAGCCCGGTGAGGGCGTCCAGCCGGTCCAGCAGTTCGACCGCTCCGGCGGACGTCATTCCGAGATCGGCGAACGGGCTGTCCGCATCGGACGGATCGTCCGGCGTGTGCCGGCAGATCTCGGCGGTCTCGGTGAGCACCGCCGCGCGGAGCGCGCGCTCCTGGGCCTCGCGTGGGAGAGGACGGAGTCGCTCGCGCAGGGCGGTGCGGGTGCGGCGGGCGCCACGAGCGGCTTGGGCGACATGGGCGGCATGCGTGCCCTCGGCCTCGACCGGGAAGTCCGCGATCGAGGTTGCCGGAGTCGCCGACGGCGGGGCGGTGGCGGCCAGTTCGCGCAGCTCGCGCAGGTCGTGCACCTGGTGCCGGGCGATCTTCCCGGAGGCGGTGCGCGGGACGGCGGGGATCTCTCGGATGCTGGTCGGCACTTTGTAGTCGGCGAGCAACGTCCGGCACTCGGCGAGCACCCGCCGTGTGTCGACCCCGTCCGGGCCCGGTACGACGAAGGCGACCGGCACCTCGCCGAGCACCTCGTGCGGCACACCCACGGCCACGGCGTCGGAGACGCCGGCACACCGCAGGAGCGTCTGCTCGATCTCCGTCGGGTGGATGTTCTCTCCGCCACGGATGATCATCTCGCTGACCCTGCCGGTGAGCCTGAGATGGCCGTGCTCGACACGGCGGCCGAGGTCGCCGGTGCGGTACCAGCCGTCCCTCAGCGCGGCGGCAGTCGCCTCGGGCTGCCCGTGGTACCCGGTCATCAGGCTCGGCCCCCGTACCCAGACCTCGCCCTCGGCCCCGTCCGGAACGTCCGAGCCGCTGCGCGGGTCGACGACACGCACGTCCATGCCCGGTACGGGCGGCCCGCAGGAACCCTCGACCCTGGGCCCTTCCGGACGGTTCACCGCGATCATGCCGCAGGTCTCGGTACTGCCGTAGGCGTCCAGCAGGGGCGCGCCCAGCTTCTCCTCGACGGCCGCGCGCAGTGCGGGACCGCTCGGCGCTCCGGCCACGACGCACATCCGTAGCGCGTGCGGGGCCTCACCGTCGGAGTCGACGAGCCGGTGATACGTCGCCGGTACGCCGGCCAGGACGGTGATGGGCCCGCCGAGCTCCTCGCGCGCCGTGAGCAGTTCCTGCCGTAGACCGCCCGGCGCCGACAGCTCGCCGGCGATCCGGGCGGTCGCGCCCACGGCCGTCACGCCCAGGATCGCCAGCGAGTGGCCGAAGCTGTGGAACAGCGGCAACGGCCAGAGCAGCCGGTCGTCAGCGGAGAGGCCGAAGATCGGGGCGTAGCAGGCAGCCACGGACCACAATGCCGCCCGCTGCGTCGACAGCACGCCCTTGGGCCGGTGCGTGGTGCCGGAGGTGTAGAGCATCCAGGCCGGATCGTCGAGGCCGAGCAGGTCGATCTCCGCGTCCTCGCCGCCCTCGGCGGCGTTACTGAACAGCGGTACGCCACCCGGTACCGGGCCCGACTCCGCGATCAGGACGCCCAAGCGGTCGTACGGCGGCCCCAGGCGCGCCAGTTGTGCGAGGTGCGCGACGTCCGTGATGACGAAGGCGGCGCCACTGTCCTGGAGGAAGTGGGTCAGCTCGGCGTCCGAGGAGCGCGGGTTGAGCAGGACACCGACCATCCCGGCGCGCAGGACGGCGAGGCAACTCTCCACCGTCTCCACGCGGTTGCCGAGGCAGATGGCGACGCGGTCACCGGCGCGCAGTCCCGTCCGGGTGAGGTGACCGGCCAACGAACGGGTACGCCGCTCCAGTTCGGCATAGGTGACGCTGCGCGACGGATCGGAGTACGCGACCCGCTCCCCCGCCGACTCCGCGTGCTCCCTCAACAACTCCGGCAACGCCCGGATCAGCCCGTCACGCCCCACGCCCCCGCCTCCCCAAATCCCTCGTGTCTCAACGAGGTTGAGCCTACGTGGGTCGACAGCAGTGCGGACTTCCGCCTTTGAGCCCCCGGACCCCGCCGCCCCCACCTCCTCGTGTTCGGCGGCCCCGGCGGTGCGGGCGATCAGGCTGTCGCGGATCAGGGTGTTGCCACGGGGACACCACGGTTGTGCGTATTGATGTGCGGTGCGCTGAGCCCTCCGCCAACGTGAAGTCGTAGGTTGATTGGCTGGTGTGCCCGTCTGCCTCGGCCCTCGCGCTGGTCGTGGGCCACAGTCTGCGGAGTAGGTCATCTGCCGGAGTTGTCTTGGGGCGAATCAAGCGTCGGGACAAGTTCTGGGATGTTGCGAGGTGGGGATCAGGCAGGGTGGCCGGATGCATGAGTCGTCCTTGCCCGGGGGTTTCGTCGGTTCGGATCCCCTGCCCAAATAGGCAAGGCCGGACGGAGTCAACGCTCGAAGCCGTCGGCGCGGGTCCAGTGGAGGGTGATGTCCCGGCTGAAGTCGACCGTACGTCCGTCCTCGGAGACGGAGGCCCGCTCCCAGCCGTCGAAGTCCTTCGTGATGTCGATGTCCCACTTGGCCAGGCTGTCGGTGCCGACGGCTGCGACGGACTCGTCCGGGGGCTCGCCGTCGTTGCAGTACGGGCCGAAGTCCGCGATCGCCGCGACGGTTCCACCGTTCGCCCGCAGCTCGATGCCCTGGCACGCGTCGGTCTCGGTGCGGTGGATGACCACCGGCTCGGTCCAGGCCTTCTCTCGGGGGCTGTAGTGCTGCTCGACGAGCCCCTCGCCCCGGCGGTAGTACATGGCCACCCGGCGACCGTCGTCGAGTTTGACCTCGGCGTTGTACGGACTGCGACCGCCGCCGCTCCAAGGGATGTCGCTCCTGCGCAGCACGGAGGTGTAGGTGCCGGAATCGTGGGAGTCGCTCGGTGAGGCGTTGCCCGCCACCGTGTCCGGGTGACCGCATGCCACCACGGCCGTCATCACCCAGACCGAGGCGGCCCCCCAGGCCAGCGCCTGGACGCCGACTCTACGCATTCGTGCCTCCCACGATCTCGCCGCAGCACAGGCTGCGGGGGCGGGAGGCACACACGTGTCCCGCCTCGCGGTGCCGGCCCACGGTCTCCCACTCTCCGACCCGCGTGCGGAGCAGCAAAAGGATCATAGGACGGTCGGCACGTCATCGTCAGCGCCACCAGCTGATCCTCCACGTGCAGAAGTCGATGCGTAACTCGTGGTGGGGGTGGCGGAGGTAGCTGCCGGGGTAGTTGCACGACTCCCCAGGCTGACCGAGCGGGGATCGAACTTGGGCCGGGCGCGTAGAGGGCGTCCTTGCTGAACAGCGCCGTGCCTTTGGTCGCGTTGAAGCGGATACGGAGTCGGTGTGGCGCAGGTAGCAACCGGACGCGTCCTCGGAACCGGTCGCCTCGTGCCTCACTGGCGAGTACGGCGAGTACCGCGAGTCCGCCGCGAGGCTGGTGTCGTGTCAGTGGCGGGACATGTAGAGCTCCAGGGCCTTGTGCAGGACCTTGCTGAGGGGGTAGTCCCACTCGCCGAGGTATTCGACGGCCTGGCCGCCGGCGCCGGCCTTGAAGCGGAGCAGGCCCAGCAGGTGGTTGTCCTCTTCCAGGGTGTCGGTGATGCCGCGGAAGTCGTAGACACTGGCTCCGAGTGCGTGAGCGTCGGTCATCATCCGCCACTGGATGGCGTTGTTCGGCTGGACCTCGCGCTTACGGTTGGTGGAGGCGCCGTAGGAGTACCAGACGTGCTCGCCGACGGTCAGCATCGTGGCGGCCGCGAGCACCTCGCCGTCGTGATGGGCGAGGTAGAGGCGCATCCGGTTGTCGTCCTCGGCCCGCAGCGCGGTCCACATCCGCTGGAAGTAGGCCAGGGGACGCGGGATGAACCGGTCCCGTTCGGCGGTCTCGACGTAGATGTCGTAGAAGGCGGGCAGGTCCTCGTAACCACCTTGGACGACCTTGACGCCGGCCTTCTCCGCCTTCTTGATGTTGCGCCGCCACTGCTGATTGAAGCCGCGTTGGATCTCCTCCAGCGACCGCCCGGCGAAGGGAACCTGGAACACATAGCGCGGCTGGCCCGCGGCGAAGCCGTCCTCGCCACCGGGCTCGGTCTGCTGCCAGCCCATCCGGCGCAGCCGCTCCGCGATGTCGAAGGCCGCTTCCTCCTGGACGGTGGCCTCGACGTCCCGCAGTTGCCGGGCCTGTGGGTCGGCGATCGCGGCCTTGACCGCGTCGGCGCTCCAGCGGCGGGCGACGACGGGCGGCCCCATCTTCACCGAGAACGCCCCCTGCTTCTTCAAGTACGCGAGCATCGGCTTGAGCCACCGCTCCAGATCTGCCGCGGCCCAGTCGATGACCGGTCCCTCGGGCAGATAGGCGAGATACCGCCTCAGTTTCGGCAACGGCCGCAGCAGCACCAGCCCGGCCCCGACGAGACGGCCGTCCTCGTCGAACCAGCCCAGGCTCTCCGCCCGCCAGTCCGGCTTCACATCACCCCACGAGGGAACCTGCATGTGACTCACCGAGGGCCGGGCCATGACGAAGGCCAGATGTTCCTCGCGGGTGATCGCCTTCAGGCGATAGCTCATGCGCCGTGCTCCTTTGTTCGGGCGCACCAGCCTACTGAGGCATCGTCATGTCCAGGTCTCTCATACAGAGGGTGTCGTCGCATACGCGGCAGAAGCGGACCGCTCTGGAAGAACACCGATCCTGGTTGCCGGCGGTGCGTGCGGATGCGCTTCCCCTTCATGCCGCCGACGATCACCCACTTCTCGGGCGTGATGCGGAAGTGAAGCGAGCGCATAGGGTGTTGGCATGTCGCTGAGCCACATAGTCCTCTCGTCCGGTCGCTCGATCGAGCTCACCGAGCTGCGGATGTCCTCGACCTATGGGGGGATGCTGGAGGGCTACCCGTGCAAGCGCGTCAACGACTGGAAGGTCGATGGCCTCCAACGGGAGGCCGAACGCGCGTTTCCCTCGGCGCCGGTCCATCTTGTCGCGCCTTCCCGCGAGTACCCGGATGCGACCGCCGGCCACTTCGGCCCTGTCGAGGTGCTGCCCTCAGTGGCTTGCATCGGCGTTTTCCGCTCGACAGCGATCGATCCTGAGCTCGACCCGGTGCTGCATCGCTCCGTTCTCAGCGTGGCCTGGTTCCAGCCCGCCCCGCAGGTACCGTCGGGCGAGGACGCTGATCTTGCTCTTCGCGGCATTCGCTGGGAGGAACTGGCCCGGGACCACGAGCTGTAGCGACACGTCCTGATCGCCGCCATGCGTTGACGGCCGCGACGAGGACGGTCGCCTCGACGTCGAAAGCTGGTGTGTGGAACGCCTCGGTAGTACGGGCCGAAGCGCATCCGTACCCCGCTGTCTCGACCTCGACCTGGACCGTGCCTGGTCCCTACCGGACAGCGTCACCTCGACTCGCCCGACGCGGGCGGCCCGTCCTACTGGGGCAACGGTGCGACGGCCGCAGCCCTGCGCCGGGCCGTCAGGAAGAGGCCTGCCGCCACGACGGCCGCGGCGAGGCCGAGCAGGCCGACGGCGGCGGCCAGGGTGCCGAGGGCGGACTTGGCCGCGATCAGCACCAGGGGGCAGATGAACTGGCCGATGAAGAAGGAGGCGGTCCACAGCCCGGTGCCCCGGCCGCGGTCGGCGAAGTCCAGCTTGGACATGGCGATGGTGAGCAGGGAGGGCAGCAGGAGACCGGTGCCGAGGCAGTTGAGTACGGCGCCGACGATCAGCAGCGGCGCGCTGTCCGCGAGCCACATCACCACGAACCCGGCCGCGCACAGGGCGAGGACGAGGGGCAGCCGCGGCCCCGGGGCCCCGCGCAGCTTGGCGAAGGTGACCGCACCGGCCACGGTGGCGGCGCTGGCGATGGCTGTGGCCAGCCCGATCACGCTGGTCGCCGTCACGTCGAGGTCGTCCAGCAGGTAGGACATCTCCACCGGGACGGTGTAGAAGACGAGAGCCCCGAACACGGTGAGCCCGCAGATCCCGGCCAGCTGCCGGAAGGGGAACGGACGCTTCGGGGCGACCCCGGTGCCCGTGCTCTCCCCGTCCTCGGCCACGGCATCAGTGGCCGCGGTCGGCTTCGGCAACCCGATGGCCATGAGCGGGGCGAGGATCAGGCTGACGGCGTAGATCCAGAACGGGGTCCGCCAGCCGGCCGACCCGGCGGCACCGCCGATGACGAAGAAGGCGGTCGCGGAGGCGGAGGCACACATGGTCTGGAGGGCGAGATAGCGGTCCCGCACCCGACCGCTGTAGTAGTCGCCGATGAGCGTGGTGCAGCAGGTCATGATGGCTGCCTCGGCGATACCGACCAGGGCGCGGCTGGCCACGATGGCGCCGAGCGACTCCAGCCACAGCGGGGCGGTGCCGAAGATGGCGTACAGCACGGTCGCGGCGATCAGCAGGCGCTTGCGGCCCAGCCGGTCGACGATGACGCCCGCGAAGGGTGCCAGCAGGCCCAGTGCCAGGGCCGGGACGGTGAGGGCCATCGGGACCAGGGCGCCCGCGCCGGGCACGGTGGCGAAGTGGTCCTGCATCTTGGGCAGCACGGGGGCGATCAGGACGGCCCCGAGGATCGGGAGACAGCTGCCGGCCATGAGGAGGGAGACGCGCAGTCGGTGCGCGGCACCGGACGTCGGAAGGATCGCACCGGGCGGCGGCACGGGTTCCGCGTACACGGGCGGGGACGACGGCGACGGCGCCGGCAAGGGCGAGGGCGAGGGCACGGAAGGGGGCATGCGGGAACTCCATGGGGCGAAGGAGGAGCGGCACGCCACCGGGGAACAGACATCCCGAGAAGAGGAGCGTGCGCAGGAACTGCGGTCGACTATGGGTGAGGGACCCGGTCCTGCCTAGCCTCTGTCCGATCGATCTACCGGATCGCGGTCATCCTTGCCGTGGATGGTCTCCGCGACCCGTGCCGCCGTCTCCCGCAGCCACATGTGCGCCGCGTCGTGCGTGTGGACCGGGTGCCACCACAGGGCTTCCCGGAGGGGGACGGCGTCGTAGGGCGGTTCCACGACCCGCACCGGGACGAGTCCGTCGAGCCGGTCGGCGAGACGCCCCTGGATGAGAGCCACCCGACGCGTCCCGGCAACCAGCAGGGGCATCAGCTGGAAGTTGTCGACGGAGACTTCGACGCGCGGCTCGATGCCGAGCATGCCGATCTGGCGTGCGGCGGGTGCGTCGTACGTGCGCTGGTACGTCACCCACGGCAGCCGGGCCAGGTCGTCGAGGGTGAGGTGCTCGCTGACCTCGGGATTGTCGTCGGCGACGAGGTAGACCCAGCGGTCGCGGTAGAGCTCGACGGTGGGGAAGTCGCTGATGATGCCGTGCGGCAGCAGCAGACCGTCGGCGGTGCTGAGCAGCGTGGTGATGTTCTCCGTGATGTCCGTCGGGTGCTTGAACCGGAGCCGAATGCCTGGTGCCTCGGCGTGCACCGTACGGGCGAGTTCGGCGCCGAAGACGGCCACCGCGTAGTCGGAGGCGATCAGCGTGAACTCGTGCTCCTCCTGGGCGGGGTCGAACTCGGCCTGGCTGGTGAAGACACGTTCGAGCAGGTCACAGGCGGTGGCGGTGCGGTCGAGGAGGGCCAGGCCCAGGGCGGTGAGTTCGTAGCGTCCGCCGACCCGGGAGAGCAGGTCGTCGTCGAAGTGACGGCGCAGCCGTGCCAGGGCGGCGCTCATCGCGGGCTGACTGAGGCCGATCCGTCGGCCGGCTCTGGTGACGTTGCGCTCCTCCAGGAGGGCGCGCAGGGCGACGACGAGGTTGAGGTCGAGGCTGGCCAGGTTCACGAGATGCCCCCGTGCGGAGTGGAGTACTGAGCCGGGGTATTCGCCACCTGGATGTCGATCATCCGAGGAATCGATTTCCCCGATCGCAACTTACGCGCCAGATTGGTGGCACCGCAATCGGGAGGACATCTCCGTGAAACCCCCAGCCACGTCGGCGCCCCTCTTCACCGGCCCCTTCGCCCTCGGCACCTTCTCCACCCCGGGCCGGACCCCGTCCGCGGGACTGGTGCTCCCGGACGGCAGGGTGCTGGACCTGCGTACGACCGTCCTCGCGCTCCTGGAGCGCTGGGACGAGGAACTGCCGCGCCTGCACGGCCTCGCGGGCGATCCGACCGGTGACTGGCTGTCGCTCGACGACCTGAACGTGCACGCGCCCGTCGAGCCCCGGCAGATCTTCCAGTCCGGCGCCAACTACCGGCAGCACGTGATCGACCTGGAGGTCGCGCACCGCGCCCCGGACGACCCGCGTACCGTCGAGGAGGCCCGCGCGGAGATCGCGGCGATCATGGACAAGCGGGCCGCCGAGGACCTCCCGTACGTCTTCATCGGCCTGCCGACGACGATCACCGGCCCGTACGACGACGTCGTACTGCCCTCCTGGGCCAGGAAGCCCGACTGGGAGCTGGAGCTGGCCGCGGTGATCTCCCGCCCCACCCACCGGGTCACGGTGGAGGAGGCGTGGGAACACGTCGCGGGCTACACCATCGCCAACGACCTCACCGACCGGTCCACCGTCTTCCGCCGGGACATGCCCGCCATCGGCACCGACTGGCTGCGCTGCAAGAACGCGCCCGGCTTCACCCCGCTCGGCCCCTGGATCGTCCCGGCCGGGTCCATCGCCGACCCGTCCGACCTGCGGGTCACCCTGAAGCTCAATGGCGAGACCATGCAGGACGAGTCCACCAAGGACATGATCTTCGGCGTGGCGCGGATGGTCTCCTACATCTCCGAGACCGCCCAACTCCTGCCAGGCGACCTGGTGTTGACCGGCAGCCCCGCCGGAAACGGCATGCACTGGGGCCGGCTGCTGCGCGACGGCGACGTGATGGACGGCTCTGTCACGGGACTCGGTGCCCAGCGCACCCGCTGTGTCACGCGGGAGGCACCGTGATCGACCACACGACTGTGCCTGACGCGAAGGACGCCGAAAGCGCGATCGCCGCGGCTGCCAAGGCCTACTCCAATTGGGGCCGTTGGGGTGAGGACGACGTCCTCGGCACGCTCAACTTCCTGGACGCCGAAAAGCGCCGCGAGGGCGCGGCCCTCGTCCGCGAGGGCGTCAGCTTCTCACTCTCCCAGCGCTTCGACATGGACGGCCCGCAGAGGGGCTGGCGGCGGCGTACGAATCCGGTGCACACCATGCTCGACACCGGCACCGACGCCGCCCTGGGCAACCAGGGCTTCCCGCACGGCATCGGCGGTGCCGACGACGTGATCGCGATGCCGCTGCAGTGCTCCACCCAGTGGGACGGCCTCGGCCACATCTTCGACCACGGCAAGGCATGGAACGGGCGGGCCGCCGAGAAGGTCGTCACCTCCGACGGCGACCTCGTCACCGGCATCGAGCACATGGCACCGTACGTGGCCGGGAGGGGCGTCCTCCTCGATGTGGGCCTTATCGTCGGCAAGGACGGCGAACTGCCCGACGGCTTCGCCATCACCGAGGAGCACCTGACCGCCAGCGCCGAGGCGCACGGCGTCACCGTCGGCCGCGGCGATCTCGTTCTCGTCCGCACCGGACGGCTGGCCCGCGCCAGGCGTGAGGGCTGGGGCGAGTACGCGGGCGGCGCCTCGCCCGGGCTGAGCTTCACCACCGCGGGCTGGCTGCACCGCAGCGAGATCGCCGGGATCGCCACCGACACCTGGGGCTTCGAGGTCCGGCCCAACGAGTTCGACCACGCCTTCCAGCCACTGCACCAGGTCGCCATCCCCAACATGGGCCTGCTCATCGGCGAGATGTGGGACCTCGACGCCCTCGCCGACCACTGCGCGGCCGACGGACGGTACGAGTTCTGGCTCACCGCCGCGCCGCTGCCCATCACCGGAGCCGTCGGCTCCCCCGTGAACCCGATCGCCGTCAAGTAACGCCCGGTACCGGCCGAGTGGGCCGCCCCGACAGCCACACCCATCCAGGCCCCAGCCATCCGGCCCGTACCACCACCCCTGCCGCTCGAAGCGGCGCGGCATCACCGCAGGGAGACCTCATGACCGACCCCCGCCCCCGCACCGTCCTCGTCATCGGCGGCGGCGCCTCCGGCAACGCCGTGACCGTGCTGCTGCGGCGCGCGGGCATCACCGTGGACCTGATCGAGGCCAAGCCCGACTGGAACGTGCTCGGCTCCGGCATCACCCTCCAGGGCAACGCGCTGCGCGTGCTGCACGAGTTGGGCGTGTGGAACAAGGTCCGGGAGAGCGGCTACGCCTTCGACTCCGTGGGCCTGGCCGCACCCGACGGGCACGTGTTCCACGTCCAGCGGGACATCCGTACCGGCGGGGAGGACCTGCCCGCGACCATCGGCATGCAGCGGCCCCGGCTCCAGGAGATCCTGTGCGAGGCGGTCCGGGCCAGTGGTGCGACGGTCCGCCTCGGTACCACCGCCGACGTGCTGGTGCAGGACGAGAAGGGCGTCACCGCACGCTTCAGCGACGGCAGCGAGGGCCGCTACGACCTCGTCGTCGCGGCCGACGGTCTCAACTCCCTGACTCGCGCGATGATCGGGATCGGCGAGAAGCCCGAGCCGACCGGCATGGCCATCTGGCGCGTCGCGGCGCCCCGCCCGGCGAGCGTGGAGCGCACTGACCTGGCCTTCGGCGGGCCCTGCTACATCGCCGGCTACTGCCCCACCAGCGAGAACACCATCTACGCCTATCTCGTCGAGGCCAACCGCGACCGTGCCTCCCTCGACCCGGCCTCGTTCGCGGACGAGATGCGGCGCCTGGCAGCGCCGTACGGCGGCGCCTGGCCCGAGATCGCCGCGAGCATCACCGACCCAGCCAAGGTCAACTACACCTGGTTCGACCGGCTGCTCGTCGAGGGTTCCTGGCACCGCGGCCGGGTCGTGCTGGTCGGGGACGCCGCCCATGCCTGCCCGCCCACCCTCGCGCAGGGTGCGGCCATGTCGTTGGAGGACGCCTCCGTGCTGGCCGAACTGCTGAGCGCCCAGGAGTCGTGGGACTCCCCCGACTCCCTCGACGACCTGCTGACCCGCTACCACCAGCGCCGCATCGACCGTGTCCGCATGGTCGTCGAGGCCTCGGTGCAGCTGGGCCAGTGGCAGCTGGACGGCGTCCGTGACGCCGACGTCCCCGGCCTGATCGGCAGCACGATGTCCGCCCTGAAGGAGACCCCGTGACGACTCTGGACTCCCCGGACACCCTGGCCACCACGGAAACCCCCACCATCGACGTCCACGCGCACCTCCTGCTTCCGCAGGTCGAGGAGGCCGTGGCCGGACACCCCGGCCTGGCCGCCGCCCGCAGTCTCGACGCCCGCCGCAACGGCCCCGAAGCGCTCGCCGTCAACGGCCCCATGGTCCGCGACCGCATCCCTCGGCTGACCGACGTCAAGGCCCGGCTCGCCGCGATGGACGCCTCCGGCATCGACGTCCAACTGGTCTCGCCCTCCCCGTCGCACTACCACTACTGGGCCGACGAGGACCTCGCCCGCACGGTGTGGGAGCTGGCCAACGCCGGGACCGCCGCGCACGTCGCCCAGGCCCCCGACCGGCTTCACGGACTGGGCCTCGTCCCGCTCCAGCACCCCGACCTCGCGGTCGAGGCCCTCGACCACGCCCTCGGCCTGGGCCTGCGCGGAGTGGAGATCTCCAGCCACGCGCCCGGGCGGGAGCTTTCGGACCGGGCGTACGACACGTTCTGGGCGCTCGCCGAGACGTCCGGGGCGGTGCTCTTCCTGCACCCCTTCGGCTGCACGCTCGACGAGCGCCTGGACCGCTGGTACCTGTCCAACACCGTCGGCCAGCCCACCGAGAACGCCGTCGCGCTCTCCCACCTGATCTTCTCCGGCGTGCTGGACCGCCACCCCGGCCTGAAGGTGATCGCCGCGCACGGCGGTGGCTACCTGCCCACCCACATCGGCCGCTCCGACCACGCCTGGCGGACCAGACCGGACACGCGGGGCTGCGCGTCCGAGCCGAGCAGCTACCTCAAACGGCTGTACTTCGACTCGCTCGTCCACGACCCGCACGTCCTGCGCGAACTGATCCGGGTGGCCGGCCCCGACCGGGTCCTGCTCGGCTCGGACTTCCCCTTCGACATGGGCACCGAGGACCCGGTCGGCGCGCTGCGTGCCGCCACGGACCTGCCCGACCCCCACTTCCACGCCGTACGCGGCGGCAACGCGGCAGCGCTGCTGCACCTCTCCTGAGGAGTCCGACATGACCGACGCCCTCCCCGACCGTCTGCCCGACCGCCTGCTCACCCACCTGCGGCACGTCGACCTCGCCGTGCCCGACTACGAAAAACAGCTCGACTTCTACGCCGGCGTCTGGGGCCTGACAAAGATCGCCGAAGACTCCGGCATCTCCTTCCTGGCGGCAGAGGGTTCACCGGAGCAGTACGTCGTACGGCTCCGCAAGGCGGACGAGAAGCGGCTCGACCTCGTGTCCTACGGCGCCGCGTCGGCCGCCGACGTGGACACGCTCGCCGAGCAACTCCTCGCGGCCGGCGTGCAGGTGATCTCCCAGCCGGGCAAGGTCGACACCCCGGGCGGGGGCTACGGCTTCCGCTTCTTCGACGGCGACGGCCGCACCATCGAGGTCTCGGCGGAAGTCGAGGCCCGGCGGCACCGGCGTATCGAGGAGAAGGAGGCCATCCCGGTCCGCCTCTCGCACGTCGTCCTCAACTCCCCCGACCTGGAGGCCACCCGCGCCTGGTACGAGCGCCACCTCGGCTTCCGGCTGTCCGACACGCTCAGCTCCCCGCACATGGGCGAGGTCATGCACTTCATGCGGATCAGCAACCAGCACCACTCGATGGCCCTCGCCAAGGGCCCGCACACCTCCCTGCACCACGTCTCGTTCGAGATGCGCGGCCTGGACGAGTACATGCGCGGCTCGGGGCGCGTGATGCGCTCCGGCGCCCGCAAGGTCTGGGGGCCGGGCCGCCACATGGCGGGCGACAACACCTTCACGTACTTCCTCGACCCGCACGGCAACACTGTGGAGTACACCACGGAGTTGGAGGAGCTGGACGAGGACACCTGGCATCCGCACGTCTACGACTTCTCCCGGCCCGAGGTCACCGACCAGTGGGGCACGGCGAACCCGATGAACGAGCTGGTCGCCAAGGAGTCCTTCAACGACGTCGATCCCGGCGTCTTCGTCGCCCCGCCCGTCTGATCCCCACGGGTCCGGGGGCACGGAACGGTCCGTGATCCACGCCCTGACTCGCCCCCGGTCCACCCCTCCACCACACCCCTGGATCGCCATGCGCTTCGCCACGTACGAACACCACGGCCGCCGCAGCGTCGCCACCGTGGATGACGACGGCACCCTCCACCCCTTGCCCGGCCGCGCCTCCCTGCTGGACCTGCTCCGGGCGGGCCCCGCGGCGCTGCGCGAGGCGGGCGACGCCACGCAGGCCGTGCCGGGCGGCCCGCACGTCTCGCAGGTGCGGCTGCTGCCGCCTCTCCAGCCGCCGTCCGTACGGGACTTCGTCACCTTCGAGGAGCACGTCGAGGGCGTACGGCGCAGCATCGACAACACGGCCGGTGTCCCCGACGCCTGGTACGACGCGCCGACCTTCTACTTCACCAATCCGTACGCCGTGATCGGCGCCCACGACGACGTGCCCGTGCCGCCCGGCTCCTCGGTCCTGGACTTCGAACTCGAAGTCGCCGCCGTCATCGGCCGCGAGGGCCGCGACCTCGCACCCGGGCAGGCCCGTGACCACATCATCGGCTACACGATCTTCAACGACTGGTCCGCCCGTGACCTCCAATCCGCCGAGATGAGGGTGGGGTTGGGCCCCTGCAAGGGCAAGGACACCGCCGCCACCCTCGGCCCCTACCTGGTCACCGCCGACGAGCTGGAGCCGTACCGGGACACCGACGGCTTCCTGCGGCTGGCGCTGACCGCCTCGGTGAACGGCGAGGTGGTCGGCGAGGACCTGCTGTCCCACATGAGCTGGACCTTCGAGGAGATGGTCGCCTACGCCTCGCGCGGCACGTACGTCCGTCCCGGCGATGTGCTCGGCTCCGGCACCTGCGGCAACGGCGGCTGCCTGGCCGAGCTGTGGGGCGTACGCGGACGCCAGGACCCGCCACCGCTGAAGCCCGGCGACACCGTCACCCTCACCGTCGAGGGCATCGGCACCGTGTCCAACACCGTGGTGCCCGGCACCAAACCGGTACCGGTCCCCCGGGCCCGCAAGCGCACACGGCTGCGCCCGTGAACCGCGGGGCCGCGAGCAGGCTGGACGGCAAGGTCGTCGTCGTCACCGGAGCCGCGCGCGGGCAGGGCGCGGCCGAGGCCGAGGCGCTGACCCGGGCGGGGGCGGTGGTCGTCGCCACCGATGTGACGCAGGCTCCGGGTTGTCTGCGCCTGGACGTCACCGAGCCGAAGGAGTGGGCGGCGCTCGCCGAAGGGCTGCGCCGCCGGCACGGAGAGGTCCACGGCCTGGTCAACAACGCCGGCATCACCTGGCGCGCGCGGTTGCAGGAGGTCACGCCCGAGGACTTCGCCCGCGTCCACGCCGTCAACGTCACCGGCCCGCTCCTTGCCATCCAGCACCTGGCTCCGCTGATGCCGCCGGGCTCGTCGATCGTCAACGTCGGCTCCTCCGCCGGGCTCACCGGGCACTACCCGGTCGCGTACACGGCCAGCAAGTGGGCGCTGCGCGGCCTGTCGAAGACGGCCTGTGTCGAGCTGGGCCCGCGGGGTATCCGCGTGAACACCGTCCACCCCGGCTTCATCGAGACCGAGATGACCGCCTCCGCCGCGCCGGCCTTCCGTGAGGCGAACATCCGTGAGACGCCGCTCGCCCGCACCGGCACCGTCGACGAGATCACCCCGCTGGTGGTCTTCCTCCTCTCCGACGACGCCTCCTTCATCACCGGCGCCGAGATCCCCGTCGACGGCGGCTTCACCGCACACGGCGGCGCCAAGTCCATCTCCGACGCCCTGCGGTCGGCCTCCGACTGGCCCTAGCCTGCGACCCCGGCATCGGCATCGGCATCGGCATCGGCAGCCCAGGCGGCCGGCTCCCGCGCCTGAGCCGGTGACGTCTGGTCACGTTGACCAAGATTCGTAGGTGTGACGCGATGGCGGGTTCAGGCGTCGGAAGGTGTGGTGTCGAGGACGGCCGGGTCGAAGCCGGTCTCGGTCAGGACGTAGGCGGCGACGCCGCGGCCGACCCGGGCGAGACCGATCAACAGGTCGTCGCAGTCGATGCGGTCGGAGCCGTTGCGCTCGGATCGTGCCTCCGCGATGTCGATGGCCTTGCGGGAGTAGGGGGTCCAGGCGATCCGTTCGGCTGCTTGGGATGCCCCCATACTCAGCCGGGTTCCGACGGATCGGTGGACCGTCTCGGGTGAGACGCCGCCGGCCTGCAGGAGTCGGGTGGCGCTGTTGTCCTGCGCGGTCAGTCCCCAGAGCAGGTGCTCGGTACCGATGTAGTTGTTGCGGTGGTGCACCGCCGCCTGCTTGACGTGCACCATCGCCTGACGGAGGTCGTCGGTCATGACCTCGGGACTGTAGCGCTTGTGCGGGGCGTGGAAGCGCTGCTGGACAGCCTGCCGGGTCACGCCCAAGGCGGTGCCGATGTCGGTCCACGAGTTGCCGTGCATCCGGCAGTGCTCGACGTAGTCCTCGACCAGGTCGTCCGCCAAAGCCTGGAGCTGGCCGGCGAGTTGGGCCGCGACGGTGAGCAGGGCGAGCCAGTCGGGCTGGTCCTGTCCGCCGGGGCGGTGTGCGGTGTCGCACCTCCGGTCGACTTCCGCGATGAGATCGTCCAAGTCTGGAAGAGCCATGAGGCAAGTACGCCTTGACATTTCCAAACTGTCAAGACGTACTTGCCTCTTGCGCTTCAGTGGTTTCGGCGTGCCACCGTCGGCGTCGGGCCGAAGGCGTCGCCAAGGCTGGTCAGGATGGAGCCCGGCCAGTTCTTCGCTCCGAACACGCTGGCCGGCAGGGTGAGTACGCCGTACTCGCGTTGGAGCGATTCCGCAGGGATGTCGACCGGGAAGAAGTAGTTGCCGGGGGAGGTACGGCTCGCGGTGGGGATCGCGCCGAGCACTACGTCCGGCAGCTGTTCGAACAGCCGCTCAGCTCGTACGGCCAGTTCGTCGACGACCTGCCCGGGTACGTCGCCGTGCTCGGTCAGCAAGCGGTCGGCGAGCCTCAGCTGTGGCGCTGCCGGCGGGTCCGCCCGGAACGCCTCGGCCCATCCGGCTTGCTCCGGCCCCAGCAGGACCACGCCGAACGTGCGTGGCCACAGCCATCCCTTGGTGACCGAATGCAGCAGGACCGCACGACCGGTGTCCAGCAGTCGCCGTGTGCCGGTGGCGAACGGGGCCCCCAGGTCGTAGACGCTGTCGATCAGCACGCGGCGGCCTGGTGACTCCCGCAACCACGAGATCACCGCGGCGCATTCGGCATCGGACAGGTATCGGCCGAGCGGCTTGGTGGGGTTGGCGAGGAGCAGGTATTCGGGCCGGTGATCCGCAGGCGCCGGCGCCTGCGGCAGGGCCGGCGCCGGCAGTGTCGGGTACGCCTCGGGCACCAGGCCCGCAGCGTGGGCCAGCTCGAAGTAGACCGGGTACACGTCGCTGGGCAGCCACAACCGCGCTCGCTCGGCGCGCAGTCCGTGGAAGACCGTACCGAGCCCGTGGCGAACCCCTCGGCAGACCAAGGCGCGGCCGGACCACTCTTCCGGCAGCTCGAAGCGCCGCAGCCAGGCACGGGCGAGATCACAACGGTGCACCGTACGCGCGTCGGTCGGCGTTTCCGGTCGCAGCGGAGCGAGCGCCCGGTACACGTTGGTCTCGGCGGCGTCCAGAAGTGACGAGGACGCGCTGAGTTGCCGCTGCCGGAAGTCCTGGAACTCGTCGAACCTCATGCCGCCGCGCCTTCCGGCACGATCTCGCTGGCCCGGTCCTCCAGGGAGGCGTAGCAGCGTCCGTCGGCCATGACGTTCCAGCTGCGTGCGATCCCGCTGGTGCGTTCCCAGAGCAGGCTGGGCTCGGTGTAGGCGGCGATCCGCATCGGCCGTCCGTCCCAACTGCCGTGGTAGACCGGCGCGCCCCAGGGCAGGCGGTCCGCCAGTGCGAAACCGTGCTGCTCCGCGAACCGGGTGACGACGGACAGCGACACCTGGTGCTCTCGGCTCCAGACATTGGCGGCACGGTCGAAGTAGAGGGACTCGGTGCTGGTGGATACGTACAGCTCTTTGAAGCAGACTTCCTCGACGCCGAGACCCGCGGCCCACGACAGGTAGTCGGCGACCCCCGCCGCGTCGGCGACGCCGCCGTGCTGGAGCACGCAGATCAGCCTCATCCGCAGGCCCGTCCAGCGGTCACGTTCCGCGCGCCAGGTATCGATCACCGCGCTCACCGGGGTGCGCAGCATCATCAGCCGCCCGCTGACGGCGTCGTTGTGGTGATGCCGGGAGACCGCCAGCACGCTCAGGCCCGCGCCGCTCAGGGCTGCGAGGCGTCCGGCCCGGTCAGCGTGCTCGCCTTTCGCCAGGGTGTGCGCGTTGGTGATCAGGACGACCTTCGGGAAGGCCGCCGAGCAGGCGGACACCAGTCGCAGCTGCTGTTCGAAGGGTATGAGCGTGGGTTCCCCGCCGCCGGTGATCACCGCACGCTCGGCGCCCGCCGCGCGAGCACGCTCCAGCCACTGGGTGACCGCGTCCCACGGCACCCGCGCCGGCGCCTGGTCGCTGGAGATCGAGGCAGCGGAGAAGCAGAACGAACACCGCGCCTGGCAGGCGGAGGCCACCGGCAGAACCGAGACCGAGCGCGGCCGTGTGTCGGCGTAGTGACACAGTGCCGATCCGTGCAGGTGCAGGGAGGCCGCCATGGCGTCCTCGACGGTCGTAGGGCGCAGACTGACCTCGTCGCCCGGCTGGTCGAGTTCATGGACTGCCGACAGCCGGATACGTGCCTCGTGCAGTTCCATGCCGAGGCCGGTCGACACGTTGGGCACCAGCTTGTCGGGGTCCACCATGGTTTCCAGCACCAGCAGCCGGTCGCCGGGAATGGCCAGACGGTCCAGCAAACGTGTTGCCTTGCCGATGCCGATTCCCAACTCCGCGCGGGTCAGCAGGTGGAACCGGTCGGGATAGGTGCTTTCCGGAACTCCGGCCTTGCCGTACGCGTAGGCGTACTTGTCGAAGCCCTTCGCGAAGTTCGACAGCACGATGACGTGGAAGCGCTGGTCACTCTGGTTCATCCCGTCATCATGCATGAACGGGTCCCGCACGCCAGGGGCCGAGCCGCAGGCGGGACGGGGACATCTCGGCTTCCCCGACCCCGCGCAGCGGACGGCCATCGCGGCGGCCGCCCAGCAGGCGGGGGTCGGCATGCAAGCGGGGGTCGGCATGCAGGAGTGCATCCTTGTCGGGAGGCAAGGTTTTGCTTCCCGACAAGCCCTGGACACCCCCTGCCTTACGGCTTGTCGAGCACCGTCCCCGTCAGCACCGGTGTGCCGGGCAGCGGCTTGGCGTTACGGTCGGTCAGTGCGAGGCGCATCGACTCGGTCGGCTCGGCCAGGTGGTCGTGGACGGTCGGGACGACGAAGTCGTGCTCCACGTCGTCGCCGTAGACCGTGTCGCCCTTCACCTCGACCGGCACGTCGATCGTGCCGCTGCCGAACCGCATGGTCACGAGGCGTATCTCGGCCGAACCGCTGTCCGGGTCGATGACGTACACACGGACCTGCCCGCTGCCGTGGCCGGAGGTCTCGACCGGGATCCAGTAGGTACGGGTGCCCGCGTCGCCTTCCTTGACGGTCGTGCGGCCCACGTCGACCCGCGGCAGTGCGGCCGCCTCCACCGCCGAGGTGCCGGGCGCCCAACCCCAGGCGTCCATCAGCCAGGCCCGCCCGGACGGCGAACGGGGCGTCACCTCAAGGAACTTGGCATGCCTGAGATCGAGCCCGGCCCGGGTCGCGGCCGACAGCGGGACGCGCAGTTCCTGAGCCCAGTAGGAGGCGGTGTTCTCGGAGCCCGGGAGCCCGTCCACCTGGACCGAGCCCAGCGTCACCCGTCGGTCGGAGGAGTCGGTGACGGACACGTCGAACTTCGTGCCCGTCGTGTTCGGCGCAGACGTCCCGTCGGTCCCAGGCGCCTCGCGGGTCACTGAGGACGAGTAAGGGCTGTCTGTGGGTTGACAGCCAGGAGACACCGACGGCGGCAGAGCGTCGCGATCCAGCCACCAGGACGGGTGGTGAAGGTGGTGCGGGTGGAGCGTGCACGGGCGTTGAGCGTGCACGGGCGAGGACCGTGCACGAGACCATCGGCAGCACGACAGCGAGCGTGGGGCCGCCCACCTCCACGTCGGCTCGGGTGGCTCGGTGAAAACACGTAGATCCCTACGGAACTTGGGGTCGGCACCGTGCCATGAGCCGTCGGCGGGGTCATGATCTCCGTGGCGGAGGAGCTACCGGGTGCGCAGGGGGTGGTCATGTCGGACGCGCGTGGGGACCGACCGAAACGGGTCGGCGTCGTCGTGGTGGTGGTGTTCCGCCTGCCATGGCGGCGGTGATCACGCTGGACGCCTGGCGAACGTACGGAGAGATCGCCCGCGCCCGCGCCTCGGGGGCACTGGTACGAGCGGACGCCGTCGTCGAGAAGCGAACCGTGGAGCGTATGCGGTCGCTGGGTGGGGCGGGTCAGGACCGTACGTCGGACGTGCACGTCTGGTACGACGTCACGGTCGAACTACGGGTGAACGGTGAGCTGCGAACGCTGAAGGGCGCGGCCGGCAAGGACGTGGGCGAACACGCCCGGGCCGGCCTGTGGCACGGGCAGGTCATCGAAGTCGAGGGGTACTACGTGTGGCGAGGGTGGCACAGCGGCCTCGGAGGCGACATCCTCCTGGCTCTCTCCCCCCTGTTCACGGGCTATGTGAACGTCCTCGCGGTGACGGCGCGCGGCTGGAGGGCGCGTCGGAGAGGCATGAGCGTGGCCGACCCGATCAACGTCGCCTTCGACATGGTGCTCTGCTTCATCGCCGGAGCGGTCGCCATCCCTGTGCCGGCCCTCGTCCCCGGTCTGCTCGGCACCGACCAACCCCGGTACTGGCCGCTCCTCCCTGCCGCCACCAGCATCACGGCCACGCTGCTCCTCGTGCGCCAGACGCTCCGGTCCGGCTCCATCGACATCACCCCCGCCCCGGTCGGCGGCACCACCGCCGAGAGCAAGTCCGCTCCACGCTGACGCGTCCGGCCGACGGGACGGCGCGGGGAGCTTGCGACTGAACGACAACGAGCCATGCCCTCCTCGGGCGTTGAAGGGAACCAACGCGTGACGATCTCCAACAGGCCTGCCCCCAGTGGCTGGAAGCTGACCGTGGCATACGTGCTGACCGGGGCGGCCTCGGTCCTCACTCTCTACGGGCTCTATCTCCTGAACTGGTTCCCGGAACGCTTCGGGGAAGGCCGCATGTTCCTCGACTACCGTGCCGAGTACCTGTCGTTCCGCGCCGAGGCCAGTGATCCGCGGGGGTGGGAGGCTTTGGGTGTCGCCTACTTCCAGATCGGATATCTCTTCCAGACCGCCGCCTTCGTGCTGCTGCCCTTCGTCGTGGCGCGCACCAACCGGTGGCACTGGTTGGGTGCTCTCGCCGTGCCCGCGGCGGCGTGGCAGATCGGCGGCATGAGCGCCGCCGGGATCGTCAACACCACGTTCGCGCCGGTACTGGGCCCCATCGCAGGATTCCTGGCCCTCCTCGGCTGGGGGCTCGCGCGCTGGGCGGTGGATGACGCCGCGGCGTCTGCGATGGCAGGAAGCCGCAGTCGGCGCACGCCCCACCCCTGATCACCTCGAAGCAACTGTCACCACGGCGTTGCACCACACCGGCGATCGACCGCCCGTGCGGCCGGGTTCCGGCTGCGCGGGCGGTCGATGGCCGGCGCGTGGTCGATGGCCGGGGGGCGCCGTCGGCATGAACGGGCGCCTTCGAAGGCCAGGACGACCCCGCAGCCGCCGTCGACGCCCGGCTGTGCATGCGCGGCGCTCCCCGCGGGGCGGTGGGCGGCGGGACCCGACGCGGTGACCAGGAGGCGCAGAGGTTCCCGTCCGGGCATATGGGGCATCATCAACTCCGATTCCCCACTCGCACTTCAGGGAGCCCCCACATGCTCCGTGGCATCGATGTCAGCGCCTACCAGTCCTCGTCCTACGACACGGACGGATACTCCTTCGTCTTCATCAAGGCGACGGAGGGCCGCTCCTACGTCAACCCCAAACTCGCGGCCCAGACCAAGCACGCCCGTGACGCCGGTCTGGTCGTCGGCTTCTACCACTTCCTGTGGCCCGGGAACCTCACCGCCCAGGCCGAGTACTTCGTCAGACACGCCCCCGAGAAGGAGGGAGACATCCTCGCCGTGGACTGGGAGACCACCGGTGAGGGCACGCACGCGTCGAACGCGGAGAAGGACCAGTTCATCCGCAAGGTCAAGCGGCTGCGCCCGAACAACCGGGTCGTGCTGTACGCGAACCGGCACTACTGGCTGACGCTCGACACGACGTCGTACGCCGGTGACGGCCTCTGGATCGCCGACTACGTCTCGGCGGGCAGGCCCCGCGTCCAGGCCAAGTGGCGCTTCCACCAGTACACCGACGACCCGCTCGACAAGAACGTCGCCGACTTCCCGAGCAGGACGGCGCTGCGCACGTGGGCCGCGAACGCCTGACCGGCACCGCGCTCGTAAGCTTGCCCCATGGGTGGGACGATCGCTGCGGTCAGCAGCAACGGAACGTATTCGTTCAGCAAGCCGAACCGGGAGAGCATCACCTTGCTCGCCGGGTTCGGGGTGGAGGGGGACGTTCACGGCGGGGCGACGGTGAAACACCGTTTCCGGATGAGGAAGGACCCTGCCCAGCCCAATCTCCGGCAGGTGCATCTCCTGCACGAGGAACTGTTCGAGGAGGTGCGGCGGGCCGGGTTCGAGGTGGCGGCGGGGGAACTCGGGGAGAACGTCACCACGCGGGGGATCGACCTGCTCGCGCTGCCCCGGGGGACGCGGCTGCGGCTCGGGGAGACCGCCGTCGTCGAGGTGACCGGGCTGCGCAATCCGTGCGCGCAGATCGACGGGTTCCGGAAGGGTCTGATGAAACAGGTCGTGGGACGGGACGAGCACGGCCGGCCCCGGTTCCGGTCCGGGATCATGGGCATCGTGGTGACGGGCGGCGTGGTGCACCCCGGGGACCCGGTGGACATCGGCCTGCCGGCCGGCCCGCACCAGGAGCTGGACATCGTCTGACAAGCAGTCTCCGAGGTGGGCGGCGGTCCTCAGCCGATCCCGGACGGACCGCAGGTCTGGGACGCGTGGAGCGGCACGGCCAAGGTGAGCACGACGGTGACGGCGACCGTGGCGAGCCACACCGCGTACAGCACTGCGGGCCTCGCCCGGCGACGCGAGATCACCCACGCGATCCACGCGGCCGACGATCCGGCGGCCGGCGCGATCAGAAGGCACAGTGCCACCACGTTCCCCGAGATCGGATCCAGGGGCGCATTCCCCGTGCAGTAGTCGCTGTCGTTCGTCAGCGCGGTGTCCAGAACCACCAGGAAGATCCCGAGTGCCGACGCCGTCCAGGCCAGGGCGGCCAGCACCCGGTACGGCACCCTGGGCCAGGACCGCAGGGCGCCCGCCAGCGCCGCGCACATCAGCAGGAGCGGCACCGCCGTCAGCCGGAACGGCACCGCCATCGCCTGCGTCACGCCCCCCAGGCCCACGCGGTACTGGCTGACCTGGGGGTCGTCGGCCCAGTAGAACCCCTTGAACGCCGCGCACACCGAGGTGACGACCAGCAGTGTGGCCAGCGCGTGCGCGTGCGGACGGGCCCGAGGCGCGTCCGGGAAGCACGCCGGCCAGAGGATGTCCCGGAACCGGCCGTTCGTCCCCCGGCCGACAGCAGTCCTGCAGTCTTCTGCGGTCACCAGCCTCACGTCCCCACTCCCCCGTGTCCGTGTCTGCGCCCCACGGGCGTGCACCGCGACGTGGGGAACGCACACCAGCCTGACATGTCGGGGGCCCGCGCCGTATCCGTGCACCTACGTAGGAAGCCGGCGTGGCGGGTGGGCGGGTCGCGCATCAGCCGGGATCGCCGTGGGAGGCAGCGCGCCTGCTGCCTCATCCGCGTCGGCCGAGGGCGGCGCGGGTCATCAGGCCGGCCAGGGCGGAGCGGGAGCGCAGGGATGTCTTGCGGTAGATGGCCGAGAGGTGGGTCTCGACCGTTCGGCGGCTGAGATACAGCTTGGTCGCGATGGCCTGGTTGCTGAGTCCTTCGGCTACGAGTTCGGCCACCTGCCGCTCCCGTGCGGTGAGTTGGTCGAGGCCGGTGGGGGCGGGCGGGGCGGGGGGCGCCTCGTCCCGTGGGCGTGTGAGTGCTGGCAGGTCGGTCAACAGGCGGGCGCCGCCGGTGTCTGCCTGGCGGCGGGCCCGTTCCCACAGCGCGGTGGCGCGTGGAGCGTGGCCCGCGGCCTGGGCCTGGGTGGAGGCCAGCAGCAGGGAGTAGGCCTCCCACAGCGTGGCGCCGGACGGGGCGTAGGCCCGGGCGGCGCGCTCGAAGAGGCGGGCGGCCGTGCGGGGGTTGCGCTGGTGCTGGGCGAGCGCGGCCCGGGCGCGCAGCGCGGCCCCGCGCTGGCCGTTCAGCCCGATGAGGTCGGCTTCCTCGGCGGCTCGTGCGGCCCAGCCCTCGGCCTGTTCGGTGTCGCCGAGGGCGAGGGCGGTGGCGACGAGGGTGTCCAGCTGGCCGGGGCGTATGGAGGGCTGAAGGCCGAGGAGTTCGGGGCCGCCGGCCCGCAGGATGGCGTCCCGGGCCCGGTGCGGGTCGCCGCTCACCAGGGCCGTGTGGCCGAGCACGCATCCGGCCAGCGAGGCCCACCAGTGGCGGCTGGTGCCGGCGGTGGCGACGGCCTCCTCGGCGGTCGTCAGGGCCAGGGTGTCGCCGAGGGGGCGGTGCACCAGGAGGACCAGCGCCTTGAAGCTCAGCGTGAAGGCGAGCAGATCGCTGCTGCCGATGGCTCGGGCGACGGCTTCCGCTTCCTCGGCCGCGGTCAGCGCGGAGGGCAGTCGGCAGGTGGTGAGGTGCACGAAGGCCCGGGCGCTCAGCAGGTGCGGCAGGACGTAGACCTGACCGCTTCGACGGGCGATGTCCAGTCCGCGGTCGGCGTGGCGTTCGGCGTCGGCATAGCGTTCCAGGAGGGCCTCTGCCCAGGCCAGCCAGACCAGCGCCTCGGACAGTTCGGTGAGGTCGGGGTCGGTCAGTGCGTCCGCGAGAGCGGCTGCGGTGTCGGCGAGCCGATCGGCCGCGGCCGTCTGTCCTTCGTAGGCCTCGCCCAGCGAGGCCAGGGCCAGCGCACCCAGCTCTCCCACGAGGTCGTTGTGGGAGCGGGCCACGGCGAGGGTCCGGTCGAGGTCGTCGCGGACAGTGGGGTAGGAGACGGTGTTCAGGGCGGCCATGCCGAGGGCGAGTCCGAGGGAGACTGCCTGGCGGGGCTCGGGGCCGCGGGTGAGTTCCCGCCGGAGCAGAGCGGTCGCCTCGGGAGAATGTCCGAGGTGGCGTTCCATCATGGCGCACAGCGCGGTCGCGTCGCCGCGCAGCGCCGCCTCGTCGGGTCCGCAGCCGCTGATCAGGGCGTGGAGCAGGTCCCGGCTCTCGCGGAGGCTGCCGCCGGCCGCGAGTGCCCGGGCGCGGGCCAGGGTGGTTTCGCCGCGCCGGCGGGCAGAGGCGGGGGTGTCCGGCATGAGCCGCAGGACGACCTCCAGCAGATGGGCGGCCGTGGCAGGTGCCGTGGAGGCGAACTGGGCGGCCGCCTCGGTCAGTACGGCCGCGGACAGCGGATCCCACCCCGTCAGCGAACGCTCGACATGGTGCGCCCGTTCAGTGGCAGGAGCACCGATCGCGGCCAGTTCCGCCGCCGCGCTGCGATGGATCTCGGCACGGTCCGACGCGGATGCGCTCTCGTAGACCAGTGCGCGCAGCAGGGGGTGACGCAGGCTCCAGCGACTGTCGGACTCCAGACGCAGCAGATCACGCCGCGTCAGCGCGTTGATGTCCTCGTCGAGTTGCTCGCCCGTACGGTGCCCTGTGATCAGCCGAAGCATGGCGGGTGTGGCCTGGTGCCCGAGGACCGCCACCGCTTCGACGGTCCGGCGTTGCGCCTCCGTCAGCGTGGTCAGCTCGTCCAGGAGCAGCGATGCCAGTCCGGCGGGCACCCCGGCGACGGTGATGCCGTGGGCCGGGGCGGTGCCGGCGGGTCGGGACGCGCCGTGCCGATGGGCGTGCAGCAGGCACAGGACGTAGAGCGGGTTGCCCTCGCCCGCCGCGTAGATGCGCCGCGCGTCGTGCGGTGCCAGGTCGGGAGCGAGCGCCTCGATCGACTCCTGCTCGGGCAGCGGGCCCAGCACGACGCGCTCCACGGCCCCGCTGTCGACGCCGCGGGTCAGGGCGGCGGCGAGGGGGTGCGGCGTCTGCCGCTGCCTGCGGGCGACCACGAGGGCCACCCGTCCGCGCACCGGATGCCGGATCAGCCGGTCCAGCAGCTCCAGGGACGCCGGGTCCGCCCAGTGCAGATCGTCCAGCGCCACGAGCAGACCGCCGTGTTCCGCGAGCCCGGTCAGTACGTCCGCGACGGCACGGTAGAGGCCGAAGCGGTCACCCCCGCGCATACGTGATGCCGCATCACGTACCCCGTACAGTGCCGGTGCCGCCGCGTCCGGCACGGCACCGGAGACGAGAAGGGCGGGATCGGCATCGGCGAAGGCGTCCACGAACGGCTGGAACGGTGTGTGCCGCTCGTACTCGGTGGCCCTTCCGCACAGCACGGTCAGCCCTCGCCGCCGTGCCCGAGCGCAGAGTTCGCTCAGCAGGCGGCTCTTGCCCATGCCGGCGTCCGCGGCGATGTCGATCACGGAGGGCACACCATCGCCACCGAGGCCGCCGATCACCGCATCGAGTCGCGCGAGTTCCTCGCCCCTGCCGATCAGCCGTGTCGCCGTCTCGTCCCACTCCGGCATCAACGCCCCTTCCTCCTTCTCCGCCCGATCCGCCGCCATCCTCACCGAATCTTCCCAGTCCGACGGAAACCGGCAGATTCCGCTTGCGGGCCTGCCACGGCCCTGTACTCCGTCGAGGCAGTGCACCGCGCGGTGCCCGCTGCCGGCCCCGAGGGGCAGTCAGACGAAGTCGGTCAGGGAGTCAGGTACGTCGAATACGAGCCCCGCCATGCGGACGTGAGTCGCGATCTCCGGCGGCGCCACGAAGTAGCCGACGCGCAGCCGCGCCGGACCATAGGCCTTGGAGAAGGTACGCAGTGCCACCACCTGCAGGCGGTTTCCCAGCAGTTCGAGCGCCGCGTCGGGTATCCGTGCCGGATCGGCGTACTCCCGGCAGGCCTCGTCGACGATGGTCAGCACCTCTTCCGGGACGGGACCTCGGTGAGGATCGGGTACGCCTCGAAGGAACGCCAGCCGAAGGTGACCTCGTCACCGGGGCCCGGGACCGAGTGCAGCACCTGCCCACCGACCTCGGACGACCCGGCGTCCACCACGGTCCGCTCCGGCGCGACACGCCGGGGCTCGTCGGCACCACCCCATCGGGGAGTGTGTGCGCGGACGTATGGCGAGACAGTCGCGTCTGAGACGGACGAAAACGCACCATGACTGAACTCGCTCCTGCCTCGGTGGGCCCCGAGATCGCAGTGCGGGGCGTTCATGACAGGGAAAGCATGAAGATCAGACACCAAATGATCAACTATCCAGCAGTTTCGGCTACAAACGACCATGGCATGACTCGCGAAGCAGCAATCCGTCTCTCCGTCACCTCCACAGATCGGTGGCACGAGACGATTGGCGAGTACCGGCTGACACGGGGTGCCTCGCGGCGGGCGAGTACTGAGTCGCGGGAACCGGCGGCCGTACCAGCGGTGACCGGGCGGCCGGATGACATGTGCAGTCCGCCGTGTCGCGCAGCCCGGCACGATGCAGGGTGTCGCGCACACCGACCCGGGTCCACAGCCGGGCGACATGAGCCCTGGAGCCGAAGAAGCCGCTCAGGAGGATGCCCGCGCTCAGGTTCACGGCCTCGTGCCACCAGCGCGCCGGCACATACGGCGCGTCCCCCGGCTCCAGCTCCACCGCGAAGAAGTCGTCGGCCGCGGCCGCCCCTCCCCCGCCCGCGGCCAGTTCCGCGATGCCCGCACGCGACAGACGTGCCCAGGAGTCTTACTTGGTGGACTGCGCACCGGCGCGTTCGACGGTCCCCGGGCGCGCGAGGAGAAATCGCTTCGTCCCGGTGATCTGGACGGCACAGTTGTCCGGCAGGTCGTAGTGCAGACCGGTACGGGTGCGGGCGGGCCCGATCCAGGCACTGCGCGAGGTGACGGAGCCACGAGGTAGAAAGTCCAGGTCTCCCAAGTCCCCCCGCAGCGCGGGGAACTGCTTCAGCAGGTGGAACTCCTTGAGGTACAGCAGTTCGTGGCCCGCCTGCGGCGGCTCGGCCAAGTGTCGTATGCAGGTGTCCAGTTCCGACCAGGCGAAGGCCGTGTGGACTTTCTCCCTGTTGCCCCGGACCAGCAGCACCCCTCAGCGACCGGGCGAGGGAGGCGGTGTAGGGCAGCGTCCAGATGTCCACGGCGGGCCAGTTCGAGCCGGCCCGCGGAAGACAGCGGGTGTGCGGCGGCGCAGCTGTAGCGCCGGGTCCGCGTCGGACGGCGGCACCTGCAGGGCAGGCAGCCGCATGTGCTGCTGTACCGCGGGCTGTGTGCCATCGAGGAGTTGCTGCCCGGGTTGCGTGAGCAGGTGGTCGCGGCCGGTGGCGTCCCCTTGGACACGGGCGATGTCGCCTGGCTCGGCGAACGGGGCTGGGCCCCGTTCGGTACACCCGCCTTCGAACTGGTCTCTGCCACACGCCCGTTGGTGGAACGCCTCGTCGCCCAGCGGGTGACCTCTCTGCCTGGAGTGAGTCTGCCGGCCGGATTCCGGGTCAGCGGTCTGGGCCGCACACCGTCCGGGGAGGGCTGGCTCGCCCACCACCTCACCGCAGGACATGTCGAGGGCCAAACGCGCGCCATGCGACTCGCTCACGCCGACGCCCAGCTCACCTCCGGGGACATCGACCTCGTGATGGCGCACTCCACCGCCACGCCGAGAGGAGATCTCACCTAGGCCGACGCGATCACCGAAGCCGTCGGAGCGCATCCGACCGTCGCCGCGACCAAGTGCATGCCCGGCCCTCTCTTCGGAGCGGCCGGGGCCCTCGGCGCCCTGGCGGCGGTCCTCTCCCTGCGCGAACGGACGGTACCGCCGACGATCAATCTCGACGACCAGGATCCACGGATCGGCCTGGACATCGTGACCGGGCGTCCTCGCGGTGGCCCGTACACCGCCGCCCTCGCGAACGCCTTCGGGTTCGACGGTCACAACACCTGCCTGGTGCTGCCCCCTTGACCGGGCGGTGTGCCGGCGAGGCTCCTGAGGATCGGTCCACACGGTGGCAGTCCTCCTGGCACGCCCTACACAGGCTTGCCCGGGGTGCCCGTCCACGGCCAGTACTCGAAGCCGTTGCCCTCGTACCAGCCCAGGCGTTCGGTGCCGCAGCCGCCGCTGTGGAATTCGAGGAAGTCGTGGTCCACGGCTTTGACGGACTTCTTGGGGAAGGTGACCGACAGTTCGGTGACGACGCTGCCCCGTGCCGGGATCGTGCCGAGCGACAGGGTCGTGGAGTTCCACAGCGGCAGCGAACCGTTGGTCTTGCTGTTCCAGTGCAGGCTCGCCTTGTGCCAGTGTCCCGTTCCGACGCGCCACTGCACGAGGGGCGCCGGGCCACGGGTCTTCAGCAGGTTGCCGATGGCGAAGACGTACGACGCCTTGGCCAGCTTCACCGTCTCGGCGTTGTGCACCCGGATCCGCGCGTGCAGGGCCACCCCCGCGCGCCGTGCGGTGGGGACCGCGGAACCGGCGAGGTCGGAGGCCGTCACCGCGCCGTTGCGGCAGACGTAGGCGGCCTGGGCGGCGTCGGCCTCCGGCTGGGCGGCCAGGGCGGGGGCGACAGGGGACACCGCGCCCATGACACCGGCCGCGACAACGAGGGCTGTTCTCCGTGAAGCGATGGGGCGCATGATTTCCTCCTCAGCCGCCTGATCCCATCCCGGCCACGGAGCACCGTCAATGATCTTTCCCGAATCATTGCCGGAACCATTCGTCCAGCCGACCATCGCCCGGCAGAGCGTTGGTGCCCGACGGTGAGGAGACGACTCCCGGGGTTCCGGGGGCCGGTCGCGCGACGGCCGACTGTGCCCACACGACTCCAGCTCCGCCAGCAGCATTCGGGACACGCCCTGCACCGGAGCGGCAGGCGCCGGCGGACAGGCTTCGGAGCGGCAGCCATCCAAGCGGCAGCCATCGCAGGGGCAGGTCGCTCACACCGCGCGGCTAGCGCGCGGTGTGCTGTCCGGTTGCGCAGTCCTCGCCCCTCCACATGCTGACGCTCCGTATGGTGCCCTAGAAGTTGCCGCGCCTCTCCTGCTCGCGCTCGATCGCCTCGAACAGGGCCTGGAAGTTGCCCTTGCCGAAGCCGAGAGAGCCGTGGCGCTCGATGAACTCGAAGAACACCGTGGGCCGGTCGCCGATCGGCTTGGTGAAGATCTGCAGCAGGTAGCCGTCCTCGTCGCGGTCGACGAGGATGCCGCGGGAGGCCAGTTCCTCGATGGGCACACGCACGTTGCCGATCCGGGCGCGCAGTTCCGGGTCGGTGTAGTAGCTGGCCGGCGTGGCGAGGAACTCGATGCCCTTGGACCGCAGCACGTCGACGGTCCTGATGATGTCGTTGGTGGCGAGGGCGAGGTGCTGTGCGCCGGGGCCACGGTAGAAGTCGAGGTACTCGTCGATCTGCGAACGCTTCTTCGCGATCGCCGGCTCGTTGAGCGGGAACTTCACCCGGTGGTTGCCGCTGGCGACGACCTTGCTCATGAGCGCCGAGTACTCGGTGGCGATGTCGTCGCCGATGAACTCGGCCATGTTGGTGAAGCCCATGACACGGTTGTAGAAGTCGACCCACTCGTCCATGTTCCCGAGTTCCACGTTGCCCACGACATGGTCGAGGGCCTGGAAGATGCGCTTGGGCTCACCCTCGGGCTTCACGTATCCGGAGCTACGGGCCACGTACCCGGGCAGATAGGGGCCGGTGTAACGGGAGCGGTCCACCAGGGTGTGGCGGGTCTCGCCGTAGGTCGCGATGGCCGCCGTGCGGACGGTGCCGTGCTCGTCGGTGGTGTCGCGCGGTTCCTCCAGCACGGTCGCGCCCTGCTTGCGGGCGTGCGCGACACACCTGTCGACGTCGGGTACTTCGAGGGCGATGTCGATCACGCCGTCGCCGTGCCGGCGGTGGTGGTCGAGCAGCGGGCTGTCCGGGCTGACGCCGCCCTTGAGCACGAACCGGATCGCTCCGGAGCGGAGCACGAACGCGTGGTGGTCACGGTTGCCGGTCTCCGGACCGGAGTAGGCGACCAGCTCCATCCCGAAGACCGTCTGGAAGTACAGCGCCGCCTGCGTCGCGTTGCCCACCGACCAGACCACCGCGTCCCACCCCGTCACCGGGAAGGGGTCGCCCTCGGCGTCGTACTCCACGAGTCCGACCAGCTGCTTGAGCTGCTCAAGGTCGAGCTCCGCCAGCCGCTCCTGGCTCGTGAGGGTCTGCTCGATGCTCATGCGTCATCCCTTTCGGTGTGCGTGTTTCCAGCGCGTGGCGGTAGAAGACACCGGACCTCATGCTCTGCACAAGAGTGGCTCTCCGAGCTGTTCAAGCTGCTCAGTTTGCCTCCCTCCCTGGGGATCCCTCTATACAATCTGCCTAGGACTTGTCCGGCCGATCATGTGACTAATCTGTGCTCGCCTCGTTGATTGGGGCATGGGTCGGGACGATTTGACCGATGGAATGGGAGCGGCTTGAGCCGTTTCTGCCGGTCAGTAACGGTCGTTGTGGTCGGTGGCGGGATCACCGGCAAGTGATCGACGGCATCCTTCACCGCGTGCGGACTGGGGTGCAGTGGCGTGACCTGCCCGAGGGGTATGGGCCGTGGAGGACGGTGTACGAACGCCACCGGCCGTGGTCGGCCGACGGTACCTGGGAACGGCTGCTGCAGGAGGTCCAGGCCGCGGTCGACGCCGCGGGGGAGATCGACTGGGACATCGCGGTGGACTCCACTGTCGTGCGGGCCCATCAGCACGCGGCCGGCGCCCGCACCGTTCCGCCGCCGGCTTTGGCGGCGTCAAAGGGAGTCGGCGAAGTCGAACATCAGGTCGGGACGCCCTGGCAGAGCCTGCTCGCCCGCCTGGCGGAGGTGGTGCAGGAGGTAAGGGCCTGGGCCGATCGCGCGGCGGGTTCACCAGCAAGATCCACCTGAGCGCCGACGGCCGCTGCCGCCCACTGTCCCTGGTCGTCACCGGCGGTCAGCGGGCGGATTGCACCCAGTTCACGGCCGTGCTGGAGAAGATCCGCGTCCCTCGGACCGGGCCGGGCAGGCCCCACAAGAAGCCCGACAGCCTTGCGGCGGACAAGGCCTACAGCAACAGTCCATGCCGCACCTACCTGCGTCGCCGGGGCATCCGCCACACCATTCCCGAGAAGTCCGACAGCCAGGCCGTCCGCCTGCGCAAGGGTTCACGTGGTGGACGGCCCCCCCGGCTTCGACGAAGAGCGGTACAAGAAGCGCAACACCGTCGAGCGGGCGATCAACAAGCTAAAGCAGTCCCGGGCGGTGGCCACCCGCTACGACAAACGTGCTACGTCTTCCTTGGCACAGCCACCGCAGCAGCCCTGGTTATATGGCTCCGCACATGATCGCCCTCGACGTCCCAGCTGCGGAGGCAGTGCCGGCGCATTCCGCTCACTGCGTGACCTGCAGGACTGCTTTTCCGGAGACACGGCGCCCGCGGAGAGCCTCGGCGGCCTCGGCAATGCGGTCCCAGGATCCCTGCCAGCCGATCTCGACAGTGATGGCCCCCTCAGCGGTCAGCTCGGTGAGAACGGTCAGGTCCGGGCCGGCATCGCCCTCGATGACGAAGGACGTCAGCGACCTGGTCGGGCCCACGGTCGCATACGGGGGGAAGACCGCAGGCTCCCCGGAAGTCCAGCCGACGCTCTGCACGCTGCCCCCAGGAGCGAGCAGGCTCCATGCCGCCACCAGCTGGGGACCGCCGACGCTGTCGATGACCACGTCGACGGCTCGCTCGAGTCCCTCCAGGCCGACCAGCACCTCGTCGGCGCCGAAGCCGACCAGCCCCTCCCCGCGGGCCGTCGAGCCCACGGACGCGATCACGTGGGCACCCGCCCTCGCCGCCAACTGGACGGCGAACCGGCCGACGCCGCCGGAGGCGCCGGTGACCAACACCCTCTTGTCCGGCCCGAGCCCGGCGGCCCGCAGCGAGCGCAGTGCGGCCACTCCGGCGACCGGAAGGGCGACCGCCTTCGCCAGGTCCAAGCCCTTGGGCACCTCGGCAAGCGCACCCACATCGATCGCGACGCGCTCGGCGAACGCCCCCGCGGTCAGGGCCACCACCCGGGTGCCCACCGCCGGGCCGGTCCCGTCGGCGGCGGCCCGAACCACCACTCCGGCGGCGTCCGAACCGAGCACCGCACCCACGGGTACCCGCCCGGAGCGAGCGTCGTTGAGGTCGCCGTAGTTCAAGGAGACGTGGGAGACGTCCACCAGGACCTGGCCCGGTCCGGGCACGGGGTCGAAAACCTCGGCGAGGCGGACGGCGGCGGGTGCGGACGGATCGACGACGAGAGCACGAACAGACATGTCTTCCCCCTTGGTTCACGACTTGTAACAGCAGTCATCATCGGTAACCTTGCTGCCCAGCGGAAGGAGGCACATTTATGTCACGCAGTCACACCCGTGTTGCGGAAGCGGTGAGGGACGAAGCCTGCCCGGTCACCGAGGTGCTCGACCGTGTGGCGGGCAAGTGGAGCATCGGGATCCTGATTGCCGCCGCCCACGGCCCGGTCCGCTTCACCGAACTCGAACGCGCCATCAACGGCATCAGCCGGCGCATGCTCACCCTCAACCTGCGCCGACTGGAGCGGGATGGGCTGCTCATCCGCACCGTCTATCCGACCGTGCCGCCCAAGGTCGAGTACAACCTCACACCCATGGCCCGAGAACTCCACACCTCACTGACCGGACTGGTGGGCTGGGCCGAGCGCCACCGGTCCACCATCGCCGAGGCCCGCGCCGCCTACGACACCGCGGCGGAGCAGCGACCGGACACCGACTGAACCGGCCCGGACTGGCTCTCGAGCCCTGGCAATTCCACGACAGCCGGAGAGGAGCAAATGTCTGGCCCCGGTGCCACGAGCCCCGCACATGATCGCCCGGACAGCTCCTAGGTCGCGAGAGGGTGATCGCCATGATCGCGGGGGTGTCACCGGGCGGGCGGCCTCCCGCCTGTCACGCCCCGCTCTGACCCCCGACGCGGTCAGGCGGTGCTCAGCGACGCCAGCCGCGAGGCCGCCGCCCGCACCCGAGCGGCGACGGACTCGATGTCGAACTCGTGCATGGCCACCACGCCGACCGAGGCACCCACCGCGCCCGGGACCTCGAATCCCACCGCGATCCCGGTGGCACCCTGCTGGAGTTGTCCCGAGGTGATGCTGTAGCCCAGCTCCCGGGCCCGCACGATCTCCTCGGGCTCGTCCGGCAGGGGCTGCTGCAGCGCGAGGATGGCGACGCCGTTCGCCCCTCTTTCCAGTGGATGCCGTACACCGATGCGGTAGCCCACCTGGACCGGGCCCTGCTGGACGGTCGGCTGGGCTCCCGCCACCGGAACGCACTCCCCCGCCCCGTGCGCCAGCGTCAGAAAGGCCGAGGCGCCGGTGGCGTCGGCGAGTTCCTGCAGAACCGGCTGGGCCGCCGGTACCAGCTGATGCTGGAAGCGCCCCGCGAGGGTGGCGGCGCCCGCGCCGAGCCGTACCCGCTTGCCCTGCCGGGAGACCAGCGCGTGCTCCTCCAGTGTCTGCACGATCCGGTACGCGACGGCTCGATCGATCTCCAGTCGCGCCGCCAGGTCCGCCACCGTCAGGCCGTCGGCCGCCAGGGAGATCAGATCCAGAGCCCGAAGCCCGCGATCCAGTCCTTGCAGGGTGGCCATCAGCACCTCCTGAATCCCGCGGCGGCACACGCACGCGCGGAAGTCGACAGATCTTCTTCGGGCGCCACGCTAGGCCACGTCACACCGATGGGCGGCCCCGTCCCGTAAGACCGGCCTTGACTGAGTCGCCGCCAAGACCCTACGTTCACATCGTTCCCCCCAATGCACAAAAATGTGCGCTGAGCGCACACAATGCGCGGCACCGCCACTCCGCGAACCCGAGGAGAGAGACATGCCGTACTACCACCGGGCGGGCGCGGTTCCGCCGAAGCGTCACACCCAGCACCGGGACCCCGACGGGAACCTCTACTACGAAGAGCTGATGGGCGAGGAGGGCTTCTCCTCGGACTCCTCGCTGCTCTACCACCGGCACATTCCCTCGGCGGTGCGGGAGTACCGGGTGTGGGACGTGGGGGACCAGACCCTGGTGCCGAACCATCCCCTGCTGCCGCGTCACCTCGCCACGCACAAGCTGTTCAGGCAGGGCGCGTCCGGCATCGACGCGGTGACCGGCCGCAGGCTGCTGCTGGGCAACGAGGACGTACGCCTGGCGTATGTCGTGGCCGACGCGGCCAGCCCGTACTACCGCAACGCGATCGGCGACGAGTGTCTGTACGTCGAGGACGGGCGAGCGCGTGTGGAGACGGTCTTCGGGGATCTGGAGGTCGGCGACGGAGACTATGTGATCGTCCCGAGGGCGACCACGCACCGGATCGTGCCCGACGGGGTCGTTCGGATCTACGTGACCGAGGCGAACTCGCACATCGGGCCCGCGCGCCGCTACCTGTCCCAGCGCGGCCAGCTCCTGGAGCATGCGCCGTTCTGCGAGCGCGACTTCCGACTCCCGGACGGGCCGAGGCTCGTCGACGGCGAGAACGTCGAGGTGTACATCAAGCACCGCGGGCCGGGCAGCATCGTAGGGACGGTCCACACCCTGCCGTACCACCCGTTCGACGTCGTCGGCTGGGACGGCTGTCTCTACCCGTACGTGTTCAACATCCGTGACTTCGAGCCGGTCACGGGCCGGGTCCACCAGCCGCCGCCGGCACACCAGGTCTTCGAGGGCCACAACTTCGTGATCTGCAACTTCGTGCCGCGCAAGGTGGATTACCACCCGCTGTCCGTCCCGGTGCCGTACTACCACTCCAACGTCGACTCCGACGAGGTGATGTTCTACTGCGGCGGGGACTACGAGGCGCGCAAAGGCTCCGGCATCGGCCCGGGCTCCATCTCCCTGCACCCGGGCGGCCATCCCCACGGTCCCCAGCCGGGCGCCATGGAGCGGTCCATCGGGGCGGAGTTCTTCGACGAGCTCGCGGTCATGGTCGACACCTTCCGTCCCCTCCAGCTCGGCGAGGCCGCTCGCGCGACGGACGACGGGACGTACGCCTACTCCTGGGAGCGGAACCGATGAACGCCCCACGGACACCCGGGGTCCCGGTCCCCCCGGTGCTCGCCGGCCTGTTCGACGACGCGGCGGTCTTCCCGCCCGGCGGCCTGCCCCTGGAACGGGCCGTCCCCGCCCATGTACGGCACACCCGCAGCGCCCACGCGGAGCTGGTCGGCGCGTTCGTCCTGGCCGCCCAGGACATCGCCCGGCTCGCCGAGCTGACCGCCGCCCTCCCCGAGCACTCCTTCGGCCTCTCGGTGACCGTCGCGCTCCCGGATGTCTCCGACGCCCTCACCGCGGCGCGCCGGATCCCGGCCGTGCGGCTGGTCGGCCTGGAGGTGGCCGTAGCGGACGGCGTCGGCGCCGCCACGGTCGTGCCCGCGCTGGCCGAGGCGATCGACGACGACACCGACCTCACGGTCTATGTCGAGGTGCCGCGCGACGCCCGGCGCGAGCCGTTGCTCGCCGCGCTCGCCGGGACCCCTTACCTGGCCAAGTTCCGGACCGGAGGCGTGCGCGCCGACCTCTACCCCGACGAGCGTGAACTCGCCGCGGCCGTCCTGGCCGCGGTGCGGGCCGGGGTGGCGTTCAAGGCGACGGCCGGACTGCACCACGCCCTGCGCACCACCGACCCGGTGACCGGATTCGAGCAGCACGGGTTCCTCAACCTGCTCGTGGCCACCGACGCGGCTGTCCAAGGTGCCGAGGAGGAGGAGTTGGTCCGGCTGCTGGCCGACCGTGACGGCGACCGGATCGCCGCGCGGGTGCGCGCCCTGTCACCCCGGGTCCGTGACCTGTTCCGCTCCTTCGGCACCTGCTCCGTGGCCGAACCCGCCGCCGAGTCGGCCGGACTGGGACTCCTGCCCGCCACGACGATCGCCGACCTGACCGAGGTGTCCGCATGACCAGCACCACCCCGTTGACCGTCCCGGCCGAGTCACTGTTCGGCCTGACCAACCTGCCCTACGGCGTCTACTCGGTGCCCGGGCGGGAGCCGCGCGTGGCGACCCGCTACGGCGACCACGTCGTGGACCTGGCCGTCCTGCTGGGCGACGACGTCTTCGCCCGCACGAGCCTGAACGCCTTCATGGCCCAGGGCCACACCCGCTGGGTCGCGGTCCGGGCCGCGATCACCGAGCGGCTCCGGGGCGAGGTTCCCGCCGAGGCGGTCCACGACCTGGGCGCGGTGACACTGCACCTGCCGTTCGAGGTCGCCGACTACGTCGACTTCTACGCCTCCGAGCACCACGCCTCGAACCTGGGCCGGCTCTTCCGGCCCGACAACCCCGACCCGCTGATGCCGAACTGGAAGCACCTTCCGGTCGGCTACCACGGCCGCGCGGCCTCGGTCGTCGTCTCGGGCACCGACATCGTCCGGCCCTCCGGGCAGCGCAAGGGCCCTCAGGACCCGGCGCCGGTCTTCGGACCCTCGACCCGTCTCGACATCGAGGCCGAGCTCGGCTTCGTCCTCGGCACCGGCAGCGCCATGGGCGATCGCATCGCCGCCGAGGACGCGGAGCGCCACATCTTCGGGGTGGTGCTCTTCAACGACTGGTCCGCGCGTGACATCCAGGCCTGGGAGTACGTCCCGCTCGGCCCGAACCTGGGCAAGTCGTTCGCCTCCACGATCTCGCCGTGGGTGGTGCCGCTGCTCGCCCTGGACGCCGCCCGGGTCCCGGTCCCGGCCCAGGAGCCGGCCGTGCTGCCGTATCTGCGGATGGAGCGGCCGTGGGGCCTCGACATCGACCTCACGGTGTCGTGGAACGGTCAGGTCGTCTCCCGGCCGCCGTACGCCGCGATGTACTGGTCCCCCGCCCAGATGCTGGCCCACCAGACCGTCAACGGGGCGCCCTCGCGCACCGGCGACCTGTTCGCGTCCGGAACCGTCTCCGGTCCGCGGAAGGATCAGCGCGGTGCCTTCATCGAGCTGACCTGGGGCGGCAAAGAACCAATCACGGTCAACGGTCGGCAGCGCACGTTTTTGGAGGACGGGGACGAGATCGTCCTGGCCGCCACGGCGCCGGGCGCCGACGGAACCCGCCTCGGCTTCGGCGAGGCCCGCGGCCGGATCACCGGCGGCAGGCGGGAGGCGTACTGAGTCGGAGGTGGGCTCGCCGCGGGAGCGGTCGCCGACAGCGACCGGGGCGGGCAGGCGCGAGGGCAGGATTCGTCCTGCCCTCGCGGCGTCCGGCGGAAGCGGCCACGCTGGTCATGAGCCCACACCGGCGGATATCCGCCGGGCGAAGGAGCTGATCGCCATGACGCACCAGGTGGCATTCTCGGACCCTCCGGTCCGACCGGTCCAGGTGAACGCGCGCATCGACGCGCCACTGTCCCGATGGCTGTGGCTCGTGAAATGGATCCTCGCCATCCCGCACTACATCGTGCTGTTCTTCCTGTGGATCGCCTTCGGCGTGGTGACGGTGATCGCGTTCTTCGCCATCCTGTTCACCGAGCGTTACCCCCGCGCGTTGTTCGACTTCAATGTGGGAGTGATGCGCTGGAGTTGGCGGGTCGCCTACTACGCGTACGACGCCCTCGGCACCGATCGGTACCCGCCTTTCAGCCTGGGCGAGGAACCGGACTACCCGGCCCGGCTGGACATCGCCTACCCGGAGCGACTCTCGCGCGGCCTGGTGCTGGTGAAATGGTGGCTGCTGGCGATCCCGCAGTACCTGGTCGTCGGGTTCTTCCTCGGCGGCGCCCACGTCGGCTGGTGGTCAGGCGGCCTGATCGGCCTGCTGACGGTCGTCGCGGCCGTGATCCTGGCCTTCACCGAGAAGTATCCGAAGGACCTGTTCGACCTGATCATCGGCCTCAACAGGTGGGTCCTGCGGGTCTCGGCCTACGCCGCGCTGATGACGGACGCGTACCCGCCGTTCCGCCTGGACCTGGGCGGCGCGGAGGAGACCACTCGGGAAACGCGGACCTGATCGCCCGGTAGCGGCGACGGCGCCTCGAAGCACCGCCCGATCCGGTCCGGTGCATGCCCTCGGTGCCCGAGGGCCGCGAGTTCCTCTCCAAGGTTCTCGCCTCCTGGGACTGTGCCGGTTCGGGGGAGCACGCGTTGCTGCTGCTCTCCGAGACCCTGACGAACGCCGTCCAGCACGCCGAGGGTCCCATCGGGCTGCAGGTGTGCTGTACCGCGACGGACCTCACGGTCGAGGTCAACGACCGCAGTCCCCACCTCCCCCAGCCCCGTCTCGCCGCCGAGGACGAGGAGTCCGGCCGAGGACTGCTCCTGGTCCGCGCCCTGGCCGACAGCTGGGGGGTACGCCCCACGGACGAGGGGAAGACCACCTGGTTCACGCTCAAGCTGTGATCGCACGCCCGGGAATCACTGCGGGGACCGTGCGGACCGTCGGGGGCCTGGGGGGCGGTAGTGGATGAGGCCGCCGTCGTCTTCACCGCCCGGTGCGGTGACCGCGTCTTCCTCACGCCCACGGCCTCCTCGCCCTGGCCCCGAAGGCACAGAGGCCGGCCGTACGACGGCAGGGAGCGCCTCGGTACGGGGTGGCGCGTCCCCCGTGTCGGCCGACCTCACCGGCCATGGTCCCGCCCCGCTGACCCACATCGCGTGATCGGAAGGGCTTCCCCGACGCATCCCGGCGTACCCGCGCGTGGCGATCACCGGCGGCCCGGTCCACCACTGCAGGAACCCTCCTCGCGTGTCCGTTTTCGCTGGTCCGCCGGGTGCACATGCGCCGGGGCGGGAAAGGGGTAATTCTCGAAGGAGACGACGCATCTCACTCGGCACGCCGACGGCATCCGGACCTCCACGTATCGGACGCGCTCACCGTCACCCACATGCACCGTCGCTTCCAGCTTCGTACGAGACGGAGGCCGCCGCCATGCAACCCGTTGTCACCGTGGGCCTGGACGGCTCACCCGAGAGCCTTGCCGCCGCCCGCTGGGCCGCCGACGAGGCCGAGAAGCGCAAGCTGACCCTGCGACTGCTGCACGCGTGGCCGCTGCTGGCGCCGGAACCGGCCCGCGTGTCCTCGGAGGTCGATCAGAACTACTGGGCGAAGCGGCTCGTCCACACCGCGCGGGCGGAGCTCCAGACCCGCCATCCGGGACTGCTGGTCGTCGGGAGCCTGGTCTCCGACGACGCCCAGAACGCCCTGCTCCAGGCGGCTACCGAGTCCGAGATGACCGTGCTCGGCTCGCACAGGCTCGAATCGGTGGAGAGCTACTTCCTCGGAGACATCAGTCTGCCGGTCGTCGCACGGGCCCAGCGGCCGGTCATCCTCGTCCGCGCCGACGCCCGCCAGGGGCGGGCCGGGGACCAGGAACCCGTTCAGGCAGCCACGAGCCGCGTGGTCGTGGCTCTGAAACTGCACCACTCCTCCGACGAACTGCTGGACTTCGCCTTCCACTCCGCCGCCGCCAGGGGCGTCCCGCTCCTGGCCGTCCACGGACGGAGCGTGCCGCTCCACGCACGCATGCCCTGGGGTGTGGACCACGAGGTCACCGAGGAACTGACCGGGGACGCGCGAAAGCTGCTGGACAAGGCGCTGCAGCCCTGGCGCGAGAAGTACCCGCAGGTGGAAGTGGACGACAGTGTGCGTCTGGCCGGCCACGCCAAGGCCGTCGTGCACGCCGCCGAGGGCGCCTCGCTCCTGGTGGTGGGACGCAGTGCGCACCGCCACGGCCTGGGATCCCACCTGGGCCACGTGGTGCAGGCAGCCCTCCATCATGTGCGGTGCCCGGTGGCCGTCGTCCCCCACAGCTGAGGCCGGCCGGCTGCCCGCCCGTCGCGTCCAACCTGTCCCGGCCTTCACCAGCACCTCTCCCCCTGTTCTTGACCGCCGCGACGCGTCCCACTCCCCCGCGCTCGCTGCTCGGTCATGCCCCTACACGCCCAGTCGCGAGGACAGCCGTGCCAGGCCATGGTCCCTGAAGCCTCCTAAAACGACTGTCATAAGAGGTGGTCATGACGATCATCACCGTGAAGTCCCCGACGGGCCGTCCGAGCCAGGATCAGCGCCGCAGACTGGCCGAGACGCTCACGGACGCGGTCCTCGTGCCCGAGGTGGGGCAGTTCGCTCCGCCCGCGCGGGTCGGATTCCAGGTGCATTTCGTCGAACGTGAGCCCGACATGATGGCGATCGGTGGTCGACGTGTCGCCGATATCGGCCCGGACGCCGATGTCATGGCGATCGACGTGGCGGTGATGGACGGAGACTGGCGGCAGGAGGTCAGGACCGCGGCGATCGAGCGTGTCCTGGCTCCCGGTCGACGCTCCGGCACCGTCGGGCTTCGCCGTCCGGGGCCGGTGGCGAAGCGCCGGCGCTCCTACCCCTTCCGCAACGGCACCCGCCACACCAGCGTGGTGCCGCCGCCGTCGGTCTCGCCCAGCTCCAGTCGGCCGCCCAGTTGTTCGGCGCGCTCCGCCATGTTCCGCAGTCCGCTGCGGCGGCCTTCGGCCGGGAGGCCGACTCCGTTGTCGACGACCGACAGCCTGACCTCCCGGCCGTCGGTGGAGAGCACCACCTCGGTCCGGTCCGCGTGAGCGTGCCGGCCGACGTTGGTCAGGGCCTCGGAGAGCACCGCGACCACGTGGTCGGCGATCTCCTTCGGCACATCGGTGTCCAGCAGGCCCTCCATGCGCACACTGGGGGCGAAGCCGAGTACGGGGGCCGTCTCGCCGACGAGCCGCACGGCACGGGCCCGCAGACCTGCCTCCCCCACTCCCCCGCGGGTCCGCAGACCGAAGATCGTCGATCGGATGATCTTGATGGTCTCGTCGAGGTCGTCCACCGCCCGCACGACACGTTCCGACGCCTCCGCGTGCTCGATGAAGCGGCCCGCACTCTGGAGGGTCATCCCGGTGGCGAACAACCGCTGAATCGCCAGATCATGCAGGTCACGGGCGATCCGGTCGCGGTCCTTGAGCACCGCGACCTCCTCGGCCTCAAGACGGCGTTCCGCCAGCTCCATCGCGATCGCCGCCTGCGCGGCGAAACCCCGCAACGGGTCGATCTCCTTCTCCGTGAACGGCGTCTGCCCGGACTCCCTGACCAGGAGGAGAACGCCGCGTACGCCGCTCTCGCCCGTGCCGACGGGCACGGCGACGGCCGCTCCGAGCCCGGCGATCCTCGGTGGCTCGACCGGGACGCGCTTGTCCTGGGTGACATCCGCGCTGGTGACGGCGGTGACCCCGGAGAACGCCTCACCCATCAGAGTGCCGTCCACAGGCAGGACGAGGCCCTGGAAGACCTCCGCCTCCTCGCCCAGAGCCAGCTCCACCGCGAGCGAGTCCGTGTCCGCCATGGGCATCGCCACCACCGTGAGGGCCGCTCCGGTGATCTCCCGTGCCCGGTCGGCGATCAGACCGAGCACCTCGGCCCGCTCGCCCCCGGACATCAGCCGGTGCGTGATCTCGGCGTTCGCCCGCAGCCAGCGCTCCCGCAGCCGGGACTCCGCGTACAACCGGGCGTTGTCGATCGCGACCCCGGCCGCCACCGCCAGGGTGAGCGTGACCGAGACGTCCTCCTCGTCGAACTGGGCGCCACCCCGCTTCTCGGTCAGATACAGGTTCCCGAAGACCTGCTCACGCACTCGGATCGGGACTCCGAGGAAGGTGTTCATCGGCGGATGGTGGGGTGGGAAGCCGTACGAGGACGGGTGCTCGGAGATCTTCGCCAGGCGCAGCGGCTCGGGGTGGTGGATCAGCTCGCCGAGGATGCCGTGCCCCTCGGGGTACGGGCCGATGCGGGCGATCTGCTCCGCGCTGACGCCGACCGTGTGGAAGGCGGACAGTCGCCTGCCGTCGGGACCGATCACGCCGAGGGCGGCGTACTCCGCGTCGACGAGAACCGCGGCGGCTTCGACGATGCTGCGCAGGGCCTGCTCCAGATCCAGCTCCCGGCCGACCGACAGCACCGCTTCGAGCAGGCTGTGCACCCGGTCCCGGGTGCCGCGGGCGGCGTCCAGCCGGGCCTGCAGCTCCTCCAGAAGCTCATCCAGCCTCAGCTGCGGCAGCCGAATCCGGGCTTCCTCGGGACTTCCCACCAGCGCTCCTCAAGGTCCCCTGACAACGCACGGACCTCCGTCGGTCCGGTCGTGTGCCACGGTAGTACCCGGCCGGCGAGCGTGGTAGCGAGTCGCTCCGGGTGGCAGGTGCTCCACCGGCGCAGTCCCGGGCCGGGCCGACACAGCAGCCGCGACACCCTCCGGCCCCAGCGGGGGGACCGGTGGTCCCCCCGCTGGGGCCGAACGGCCCTGGCGTGCGCGATCTCCGCGCGTTCGAATGGCCCGGACGGCCCGGACACGTTCACGCGTGGCTGCGGCGGACAGCGGCCGAACGACCCGACGACGATACGGATACCTGCCATGGCCGGCGACGACGTCCCGACACCCCTCGCGGGTGCGCACCGGAGTGTCGAGCTGGACCGTACCGAGGCACTGCGACTGTTGGGCACCGTGTCCCTGGGGCGGATCGTCTTCACCCGGAACGCGCTGCCGACGATCCGTCCGGTGAACCATGTCCTGGTCGACGGCGACATCGTCATCCGCACCCACGGCGACGCCGCGCTGACCCGGTACACCCGCCGGACCGGTGACGAGGGCGCCGTCGTCGCCTACGAGGCCGACGCCCTCGACCCCGACACCCACCTCGGGTGGAGCGTGGTGGCCACCGGGTACGCACGGCTGGTCACCGACCCACGCGAACTGGCCCGCTATCGGGCCCTGTTGCGCCCCTGGGCGACGCAGTGGATGGATCACGCCGTCCGTATCCGCCCCGATCTGATCACCGGTCTCCGCCTCACCGACGAGGCCCCTGCGCCCTCCGGCTGAACCCCGTCGGTGCCCATGGCGCGGGGTGCGACCGGGGCTCAGGCGGGCAGGTGCAGGTCGTACAGGGGCCGTCCGGCGGCGAGTTCGCATCCGATGACCAGGTCGGGGCCGATCGCGAGAACCATCCGGGTTCCGCGCCACCGCCCACGGTACGCACCGTCGTTGGGCACAGGGTCGTGACGCTGCGCGGCGAGATCGACCTCGCGGCGGCGAGCCCGATGTCGGCGCTCCTGGACGCCGTCGCCTCCGGCCGCGGCCCGACCTGGTGCTCGACCTTCGATCGGTGTCCTTCATCGACTGCGCGGGCCCCGGCGTGCTGTGCCGGGCACTGAACAGAGTCCGGGCCCGTGGCGGCCGACTCCAGCCGGTCACGGAGAGTGACTCTTTCGGCGGTGCTCCGCTGCGCCGGTCCGGGCGGGATCTTCGAGGTGCATCCGTGTCTGTCCGGGGCGCTGGACCGCGCGACGTCCGCCTCCGCCCAGTCCGCGTCGGTGGGCTGAACGGCCCGCCCCCGGCCGGGAATTCGGTGGTGCTTCGGGAGGAGGGGGCAAGTCGTGGGCTGTGGCGAACCGGCGGGGAGGACGAGGATTCACGGTGCCCGGTTCGCCGTCGTGCCCTCGTAGGCGCCTCGGCCGGGGCCCCCGGTGTGCGGACGGGGCCGGTGTACTCGACGCCACCGGCCCCCTCCGGATCTCAGCTGTCCCAGGTCCAGTCGGCGATCTCGGGCAGGTCGGTGCCGTGTGCGCGGATCCAGGCGTGGTGGCGCGTTCGGACGTCGGCCATCCGCTGGCGTACGGCGGCGGCGCGGACCGCGAGGCCGGGGACGCGGTCGATGACGTCCATGACCAGGCGGTAGCGGTCCAGGTCGTTACGGACGACCATGTCGAACGGTGTCGTCGTCGTGCCGGACTCCTTGTAGCCGCGCACATGCAGGTTCCTGTGGCCGGTGCGGCGGTAGGCGAGGCGGTGGATCAGCCACGGGTAGCCGTGGTAGGCGAAGATCACCGGCTTGTCGGTGGTGAAGAGGCCGTCGTACTCGTAGTCGCCCATCCCGTGCGGGTGTTCCTCGTGGGGCAGCAGCCGGGTCATGTCGACGACGTTCACGACCCGGACGGCCAGGTCGGGCAGGTGACGGCGGAGCAACTGGGCGGCGGCCAGTACCTCCTGGGTGGGTACGTCACCCGCGCAGGCGAGGACCACGTCCGGTTCGCCGCCGTTCTCCGTGCCGGCCCAGTCCCAGATCCCGGCGCCGCGCGCGCAGTGGGCGCGGGCCTGGTCCATGGAGAGCCAGTCGAAGCAGGGCTGCTTGCCGGCCACGACGACGTTGACGTGGTCGCGGCTGCGCAGGACGTGGTCGGCGACGCAGAGGAGGGTGTTGGCGTCCGGCGGCAGGTAGACGCGGACGACCTGGGGGCTCTTGTTGAGGACGTGGTCGACGAAACCGGGGTCCTGATGCGAGAAGCCGTTGTGGTCCTGCCGCCAGACGTGCGAGGTGAGCAGGTAGTTGAGGGAGGCGATCGGGGCCCGCCAGGGCAGCTCCCGCGAGGTCTTCAGCCACTTGATGTGCTGGTTGACCATCGAGTCCACGATGTGCACGAACGCCTCGTAGCAGGAGAACAGCCCGTGCCGCCCGGTCAGCAGATAGCCCTCCAGCCAACCCTGGCACAGGTGCTCGGAAAGGATCTCCATCACCCGGCCGTGCCGGTCGAGGTGCTCGTCGACCGGCAGACGCTCGGCCTGCCAGGCCTTGCCGCTGGCCTTGAAGAGGGCCTGGAGGCGGTTCGACGCCGTCTCGTCAGGTCCGACGACCCGGAAGTCCCGCCGCAGGCGGGTGTCGTTCATGATCTGCTCCAGGAGACCGCCCAGGACACGGGTCGGCTCGTGCAGGGTCGTGCCCGGCTTCTCGACCGGTACGGCGAAGTCGTCCAGGGAGCGGATGGGCAGGTCACGCACGAGGAGCCCACCGTTGGCGTGCGGGGTGGCGCCCAGTCGCCCGGTACCGGAGGGCACGCAGGCGAGGACGTCGCCGACGGGGCGGCCGCCCCGGTCGAACAGTTCCTCGGGCCGATACGACCGCAGCCACGCCTCCAGCTGCCGCAGGTGCTCAGGGTTCTCGCGGACGTGCGCCAGGGGCACCTGGTGGGCACGCCAGGTCCCCTCGACGGGCTCGCCGTCGACCTCCGCGGGGCCCGTCCAGCCCTTCGGCGTACGCAGAACGATCATCGGCCAGTGCACCCGCTGCGTGGCACCGTCCTCGCGGGCCGCCCGCTGCTCCAGGGCGATGAGGTCGAGGGCCTCGTCGAAGGCGCGGGCCATCGCCCGGTGGACGGCCGACGGGTCGTCGCCGGTGACGTGGATCGGTACATGGCCGTAGCCGCGCAGGAGTTCGTCGAGTTCGGCCTCCGGCAGGCGGGAGAGCACGGTCGGGTTGGCGATCTTGTAGCCGTTGAGGTGCAGGATCGGCAGGACGGCGCCGTCGTGGACCGGGTCGAGGAACTTGTTCGAGTGCCAGGAGGCGGCCAGGGGGCCGGTCTCCGCCTCGCCGTCCCCGATCACACAGGCGACCAGCAGGCCGGGGTTGTCGAAGGCGGCCCCGTAGGCGTGGGCGAGCGAGTAGCCGAGTTCGCCGCCCTCGTGGATCGAACCGGGGACGTCCGGGGCGACGTGGCTGGGCACTCCACCGGGGAAGGAGAACTGCCGGAACAGCCGCTCCATGCCCGCCGCGTCGCGCGGCACGTCCGGGTACGTCTCGCTGTAGCTGCCCTCCAGCCAGGCGTTGGCCAGCACGGACGGCCCGCCGTGGCCGGGTCCCCAGACGCACAGCGCGTCCAGCCCGCGCCCCCTGACCACCCGGTTCAGGTGGGTGTACACGAGGTTGAGGCCGGGCGAGGTGCCCCAGTGACCGAGCAGCCGGGGTTTGATGTGCTCGGGCGCCAGGGGCTCGGTCAGCAACGGATTCGCCATCAGGTAGATCTGCCCGGCGGCCAGGTAGTTGGCGGCCCGCCAGTGCGCGTCCAGGGTGCGCAGTTCGTCGTCGGTCAGTACGGTGACGTTCTGGTGTTCGACCTTGGTCATGGGTGACTCCGGAACTCATCGACGGGTCGTCGGGTGGTGGAGGCGGCATGGCTGGCAAGAAGGCGACGAAGGTGCCGCGCGCGGCGTACGAGGAAGAACTGCTGCGCCTGCAGACGGAGTTGGTGAAACTCCAGGAGTGGGTACGGGCGGAGGGCGCCCGGCTCGTGGTGATCTTCGAGGGGCGGGACGCGGCGGGCAAGGGCGGCACGATCAAGCGGGTCGCCGAGCATCTCAACCCGCGCGTCGCCCGGATCGCCGCGCTGCCCAAGCCGACGGAGCGCGAGCGCACCCAGTGGTATTTCCAACGGTACGTGGAGCATCTGCCGGCCGCCGGGGAGATCGTGCTGTTCGACCGGTCCTGGTACAACCGGGCCGGGGTCGAGCATGTGATGGGCTTCTGTACGAAGGAGGAGTACCAGCTCTTCCTTCGGCAGTGCCCGATCTTCGAGCGGATGCTGGTCGAGGACGGGATCCTGCTGCGCAAGTACTGGTTCTCGGTGAGCGACAGTGAGCAGCAGGAGCGGTTCCGCAAGCGGCTGGAGGACCCGCTGCGGCGCTGGAAGCTGTCGCCGATGGACCTGGAGTCGCTCGCCCGCTGGGAGGCGTACTCCCGGGCCAAGGACGAGATGCTCGTGCACACCGACGTCTCCGAGGCGCCCTGGTACGTCGTCGAGAGCGACGACAAGCGTCGGGCGCGGCTGAACATGATCGCCCATCTGCTGGACTCCGTTCCGTACCACGAGGTCCCGCCGCCCGTCCTGGAGCTGCCGTCCCGACCGCCGTCGACCGGCTACGAGCGTCCGCCGCGTGACCTGCAGACCTACGTCCCCGATCACGCGGCGAGACTCTGAGCAACCGGTCACCACGGTCACCCGCTCTCGGGGACGAGCACGACCGGGCAGGCCGAGTGGTGCAGCACGCCGTGCGCCACCCGGCCGAGCTGGAGCCCGAAGTGCCGCTCCCGGCGTCTGGCTCCCACGATCAGGAGGTCGGCGTCGTACGAGGCGTCGACCAGCACGTTCCGGGCGTACCCCTCGGCCGTACGGCGCTGGAGCCGTACATCGGCGGGGGCGTCCCGCAGCGCGGCCTCCAGGGCCTCGGCGGCCTGCCGCTCGTGCGGACCGGCGGGCTCCCCGGCCAACAGCGGATGGCCGGTGCTCTCCTGGGCGGGGCGCCGCCAGGCGCGTACGGCCTCGACCTGCGCCCCGCGCCTGCGCGCCTCCTCGAAGGCGAAGCGCACCGCCGCCGGATTCGTGACGGGCTTCCGTTCGGCACCGTACGCCGGACTGGTCCCGCCGCCGACGCCGACGACGACGCGGCCGTGGGTCGCGGGCAGGGCCCGGTTGTCGTGGCTGCCGCGCACGACGACCATCGGGCAGTGCGCGTGCGCGGCCACCGTCAGGCTCACCGAGCCCAGCAGCGCCTCGGTGAGGGCGCTGCGGCCGCGGGTGCCCGTCACCAGCAGCGAGGCGTCGCGGCTCTCCCTCAGCAGCGTGTACTCGGGTTCCTCGGGCAGCACGTCGGTGGAGATCTTCACGTCGGACCGGCGCCGCCGGGCCCGCCGGGCCGCGGTCTCCACGATGTCGCCCGCCCGCACGCGCTCGGACGGCTCCTCCAGCTCCTCGGCGAGCCGGGCTCCCTCGTACCGCTCCCACAGCGAGGCGTACACGACGCGCAGCGGCACCCCGCGCAGGGAAGCCTCGTCGGCCGCCCAGTCCACGGCCCGCAGACTCGGTTCGGAACCGTCGACGCCGACGACGATCGGCTGGTCCTCGGCTATGGCCACCGCACTCACCGTCCCGCGTCGAGATCGAAGACGATCCGGGCCCTGACCTGGCCGCGCAGCACCTCGTCGACGCACTCGTTGACGGCCGTCAGCGGGCGGGTCTCACAGATGACCCTGCTCCGGCCCGCCGCGTGCAGCTGGAACACCTCGGCGAGGTCCTGCCGGGTACCCACGATCGAACCGATCACGCTGGTGCCGTTCAGGACGGTGTCGAAGATCGGGACCTGGACGGTCCCGTGCGCGGGCAGGGCGACCATGACGAGCTTGCCGCGGCGCCTGAGGCCCGCGTGGACGGCTGCGAAGGACGCGTCGTCCACCGCTAGTGCGAGGGCCGCGTGGGCTCCCCCGTGCCGCCTGAGCACCTCGCCGACGTTCTCCTTGCGGGCGTCGACGACGAGGTCGGCACCGAGCTCGGCGGCGAGTTCCAGCTTCTCGTCGGTCACGTCGATCGCCGCGACGGTGGCTCCGGCGATCTTGGCGTACTGCACGGCCAGGTGACCGAGCCCGCCGACTCCGGAGATCGCGACGAGCTGCGCGGGCCGCACGTCCGCGACCTTGAGCGCCTTGTACGTGGTCACGCCGGCGCAGGTCAGCGGAGCGGCGTCGACGGCGGTGACGCCGTCGGGCACCGGCTGTGCGAAGTCGGCCCAGGCCAGCATCTTCTCGGCGTAGCCGCCGTCGCAGCCGTAGCCGGTGTTGACCTGCTCCTCGCACAGCGTCTCCCAGCCGGACAGGCAGTGCTCGCACCGTCCGCAGGCGCGACCCAGCCAGGGCACGGCGACCCGCTGCCCGACGGACAGGTGGGTGACCCTCTCACCGAGCCTCTCGACGAGGCCGACACCCTCGTGACCCGGGATGAACGGCGGGTGCGGCCTGACGGGCCAGTCACCGTGGGCGGCGTGGATGTCGGTGTGGCACAGCCCGGACGCCTCGACACGGACACGGACCTGGCCGGGGCCGGGTTCGGGATCGGGACGCTCCTCGATGACCAAGGGCTCGCCGAAGGCTCGTACGACCGCTGCCTTCATGGTGACAACTCCTTCAAGTGGCGCGTCAGTTGTGGGGGACGACAGCGACGGGGGCGGTGGAGTGGTGCAGAACGGCGTGGGTGACGGGCCCGATGTGGGCGCCGAAGGGGCTGCGGCGGATCCGGCGGCCCACGACGACGAGCGAGGCCTCGCGGGAGGCGTCGACGAGGTGGTTGCCGGGGGTGCCGTAGTGGGACTCCTCGGTGACCTCGACGTGCGGGAACTTCTTGCGCCACGGCCGCACGACCTCGGTCAGGGCGGTGTTCTCGCGCAGGGCGAGGGAGGCGTGCAGTTCCAGGTCGACGGCGAGGCCGTAGGCGTAGTACGGAGGCGGGTTCCAGCCGTGGACGACCCGCAGTGACGTGCCCCGGCGGGCGGCTGCCGCGAACGCGAAGGCGATCAGCTCCTCGTCCGGGCTCTCGATGTCGAGACCGAGGACGACGGGGAGGAACGGGGTCCCGGCGGACGGTATGCCGGCGGGATCCATCGCGTGCTCGTCCGTGGCCTGTTCACCGGCCCGGACCACGACCACGGGCCGCTCGGCGTGTGCGATGACGGCGAGACCGACCGAGCCGACCAGGAAACCGCCGATCCCGCTGAGCCCGCGCGAGCCGAGAACCAGCAGCTCGGCGTCCTTCGCGGCGCCCACCAGCTGCTCGGAGGGGCGGCCGGACAGCTGCTCGGTGCTCACGCGGAGACCGGGGTGCCGCAGCCGGAGCCCTTCGGCCGACTCACGCGGAACCCGTTCGGTCCAGTGCCGACGGGTCTCGGCGCCGAGGAGCGGTGCCTGGGCGAGGGGATCCGGCACGGGCTCCCAGACGTGCACCAGCTTCAGCGGCAGGTCGGACAGCCGCGCCTCGCGGGCGGCCCATTCGGCCGCCGCGCGGCTCTCGCGTGAGCCGTCGAGGCCGACGGTGACGGTACGGTCCATGATCTCGCTCTCCTGTGTCCGCGCATCGGAAACCCGCTTCGATCCTTGTTCTCGGACAGCGCCCGTGGCAGGGGCCGCAGGTCCCGGCCACGGGCCGAACGGCCCTCTTTCCGGCACGGGCGTGGGCGGCGGACGGCGGACGGCGGCGAACGGGGCGGCGAGGTAGACGGCGCAGGGTCCCGCGACGGCCACGCACCGCGGCGCCATCCCGCCGGCCGGGGGGCGCCAGGCACCGGATGCCGAAGGTCGGTGGCCGAGGGACCGAACAGCCCTGTCCGCAGCGGGCGCCGTCCTCCGCCACCGGCGCGCCTGGCACAGGGGTGACCCCGGCCGGCCCCGAGGCCACGACGCGCTGATGACGGCGACCTCCGTCGCCCCGCTGACCGTCGGTGCCCCGGCCGCTACGCCCACCTTGCCAAGCCCTGAGTGAGATCCGGGACGACTGCAGTCCGGTGAGGCGCGGGTGGATGCGATGGTCGCAGGACCGGTGCGGTCCCCCAGCGCTCCAGACGCTCCTACGGGGTGATGAGCGCGTCGACTCGCCACACTGCCCCGGGGGCGCGGGGCGAGTCGGAAGGCTCCGTGCGCCCTGGCCGAGTGGCCCGGACAGGGGACCGGGTGGCCCATGGCCCAGCCCCGTGCGTCCGGCTCATGCTGGCCCTGGCAGTACCCCTACCCCCGCCGGGAGGCACGTCATGATCGCCACGCCCACTCCCAGCATGCTGCGCGCCCTGCCTGCCGAGCACCGGCAGCGGCTCATGCACGTCGCCCGAGAGGTGTCCTTCCCCCAGGGAACGCGTCTGTTCGAGGAGGGTGGCCGGGCCGACCGGTTCTGGATCATCCGCACCGGCAGCATCGATCTCGACATGCGTGTTCCCGGCCGCCGCCCGGCCGTCATCGAGACTCTCCGGCACAACGAACTCGTCGGCTGGTCCTGGCTCTTCTCCCCGCATGCCTGGCATCTGGGCGCCGAGACGACGACCCCCGTGCGGGCGTACGAGTTCGACGCCACGGCCGTCCGCCTCATGTGCCAGGAGGACCCCGCTCTGGGACGGTCCGTCACCCAGTGGGTGGGAGACGTGCTCGCCCACCGCCTGCACTCCGCCCGGACACGACTGCTCGACCTGTACGCCCCGTACGGTGCCGGCGGCAGCCTCGTCTGAGCAGACCGGGATCCGAGGCAGGAAGGGGCCCCTCCCATGAACGGCACCCCGCACACCGTCGCTCGTCCGAGGCGACGGCCACAGGTGGCTCCGCTCCGCCACGCCCCTGACGGTCGCGACGCTCCGGCCGGCGACACGGCCGATGGCCCACGGCGCCAGGCCGCCCGGCCGTGAACCACGGCCCGGTGGGTCGGATGGCGGGGCGGGTAGGGCCGGATGGCCCTGGTACATCCGGCCCCGGCGAGCGATGATCGTCATCGCGGGCGGCTCACAGCCCGTCCGCCCTCGCGGGCCGCCGCCACGGACATCGGGGACAAGGGGCCGTCATGACCGGAACACGCACCTTCACGGATCAGGATCCGATCCGTGTCTTCCTGCTGGACGACCACGAGGTCGTACGGCGCGGCATCACCGACCTGCTCGACGCCGAACCGGACATCTCCGTGGTCGGCGACGCGGACACCGTGGAGCACGCCCTGGCCCGCGGCCCGGCCCTGCGCCCCCACGTCGCCGTCCTCGACGTGCGTCTCCCGGACGGGGACGGCATCACGGTCTGCCGGGAGCTGCGCAGCCGGATGCCGGAGCTGGCCTGTCTGATGCTGACCTCGTTCGACGACGAGGAGGCCCTCCTCGACGCCATCATGGCGGGTGCCTCGGGCTACGTACTGAAGCAGATCAGGGGCTCCGACCTGGTCTCGGCGGTGCGCACGGTCGCCGCCGGCCAGTCCATGCTGGACCCCGCGACCACGGCCCGTCTGATGCGCTCCCTGCGCGCCGACCCCGCCGGGACACCCGCGGTCGCCCCCGAGCTGGCGAGCCTGACCCCTCGCGAGCGCGACATCCTCGCCCTCATCGGCGACGGCCTGACCAACCGCGAGATCGGCAAGAAGCTCTACCTGTCGGAGAAGACCGTCAAGAACCACATCTCGCGCCTCCTGGCCAAACTCGGCGTCCAGCGCCGCGTCCAGGCCGCGGTCCTGGCCTCCCATCTGGAGCACCCGGACACCGGCGACGCCACGGGGTGAGGGGCGCGAGGCGACTGTGAGGTCAGTCGAAGTCGAAGCTGGCCACGACGGGGGCGTGGTCGGACTCGGGGTACTTGATGTCGGTGGCGAAGGCGATGGAGTCGTCGTGGAGGATCTCGTTGTGGATCTCTGAACCCCGGTAGTGGGCGAGGAGGTTGCGGGTGACGAGCATGTGGTCGATCATCTGGCCGCGACCGTGGTGGAAGAGGGTGTAGCGGGCCTCGTTGGGGATGGTGTGCTCGATGGGGACCAGGACCCGGGTGGCGAGGTCGCCGTTGTTGGTGTCCTCGACGTTGCCGCAGATGGCCAGGACCGGCACCTCCTCTGGCTCGGCGTTGAAGTCACCGGCGACGATGATGCGCGCGTCGGCGTCGTCGTCGAGGATCTGGTCGATGAGGCGCCTGACCTCCAGGGCCTGGCTCATACGCTTCATCGACGACAGGAAACTGCCTTCGGCCCAGCTGTCGGCGCTGCTCCAGATGTCGTGCCGGGGGCCGATCAGCCGGCCGGGGATGTCGCTGGGGATCTTGGATTTGAGGTGCAGGTTGATGACATGGAGCAGACGGCCGGGGGCCGCGTGGTCGATGTCGATCTGCGCGTGCAGGATGGGCCGTTCGATTCCGATCGCGACCGGCGCGGCGTCGGGCGGGTCGGCGGTGAGCCGCTGGTAGCGGGGCTCGTTGACCAGGTCGTTCTTCAGCTGCTGATGCTTGATGACCGGCATGTGGGTGGCGATGACCAGGTTGCGCAGGTCGAAGACCGCGTCGTTCGCGGGCTTGGTGCTGGTCAGGGACGCGCCGTCGAGGTTGGTGCCGGCAAGCAGCTCCTTCAGTGCGAGCAGGTCGCGCGGCTGTCCGGGGCGTTCCTGACCGTGGACTTCCTGGAAGCAGGCGATGTCCGCCCTCAGCCGCGTGATCTGCGGCTTCATCAGAGCGATGCGTTCCTTCAGCGACGGCCGCGGGACGTCCGGGGTGGGCTCGTCGAAGTTCTCCAGGTTGAACGTGGCTATCCGTATCGGTGTCACGGGTTCCTCCTTGGTTCGCCGTGGGCGGGATTCATGAAGGCGGTCACGTCGCCGCGTGGGGACGAGGTCGGGACCGCTGGCCGTTCCGCCGGGCAGCGGGGGGGCAGCGGTGGGACTGGGCGCGTAGCGGCATCCTCATGGATGGGCGGGGCCGAAGTCGGGGGGCATGGTGAAGGCGATCTCGCTGATGTGCCGGGCCACGTCGCGGGGTAGGGCGTCGACGCTGAGCGCCTCGTGCCGAGGGGCGCCCTGATCCTCCGGGCGAGCGAAGGTCGCGTCGAACAGGGAAGGCGGTCCGGTGAGCGCGAAGGAAATACCGACCGCGTCCCCCACCTCGAAGCCGCGAGAGGTGAACCATTGACTGACGGTCCGCACCACGTCCGGGGAGGGGACGAGCCGGTGGACGCGGTCGGCGGTGAGCCGGTCCATGACCGGACCTTCCCCGGACGGGCGGAGGACGACCAGCGCTGACAGGAGTCGCCGGCGGTCGTCGGGCAGGGGCACCGCTGACGGTGCTACAGCTGACGGGCGGCGGTGACGGCCGCCTGGGCGTCGACCAGCCCCGTTCCGGTCGCCAGGTCGGGGCCGGGAACAGCGAAGTGCCCCATACCGTCCTGGACGGAGCAGCGACCCGCCGCCACGTCTCGGGCCGTGCGGCGCAGGACGTCCCGGACCTGGGCCGGATTCAGCTGGGGGGCGGCCTCCTTCACCAGAGCGCAGACACCGGCGAGCTGGGGAGCGGCGGCGGAGGTGCCGCTGATGGCCGCCCAGCCGTCGTCGGCCAGGGTCTCGTCACCGTCGGGGTGGTTGTTCCCGGCCAGGTCGCGGTCGATGTCGTCGTTCGGCTGGACCGGAAGCATGATGTAGGCCGCCTTGGGCCGCATGCCGACCAGACCGCACAGATCGGGGACATTGCGGCCGGGGAAGATCTCGCTGGCGAAGCCGCTGGAGTAGTCCGACGCGCGCAGGGCCCCGTCGGGGGACATGAAGACCCCGCCCGCGGAGATGACGTCGGGGTGCTGGCCCGGGAAGCCGAAATGGCCGTTTCCCGCGGAGAACACCACGATGATGCCGCCGGCGACGGCCACGGCGATCGCTGCGGCCAGCGCCTGGTCCGCCGCGCTGAACTCACTGGGACGCCGCGTGCTCGACCCCCAGCTGTTGCTGATGACCTGAGGGTTCAGCGTGACGGCTCTGTTGAACGCCCCGATGGTGTTGAAGAAGCTCATCTTGACCATCGTGAAGTCCACGTCGGGTGCGACGGCGAAGATGTTCGCGGATTCGGCGGTCCCGTGCCCGCTCTCGTCGTCGGCCGGCGCGGTGGCTCCCGGCCCCAGCTGCACCGGGCGCACCCGGTAGCCGCGCGCCGAGAAGAACGGGTGCCGGAAGTGGCCCGAGTCGGTCATGACGACCCTGATGTTCTTGCCGGTGACGCCGGCGCGGTGCACCTTGTCGGCGTTGCAGCCGAGCGAGACGTCGCCCGGGACGTCCAGGTGCCAGTAGTCCGTGGTCGGCGCCATCGCGGTGGCGAAGAAGTAGCGGGGCTCCTCCAGGGCGACGCCCTCCAGGACGTTCGCGAAGTCGGTGTCGGCCGTGTCGATGAGACCGGGCATCTCGGTCTGCGGGCATTCCACGAACGTGGCGAGATCTTCCCTCTGGTGCTCCTTGAGCACCGGCCGCTCCTGGGACTCCAGCGAGCAGCGGAAGGCACGCTCGTAGAGTTCGGGAGGACCGGAGATGTTGAGCGTCGCCTCCCTCGCGAGTTCGCCGGCGCCGCCTCGGCCACGCTCGGCGTCGCGGAACACCGTGAACCCGGCGTCACGCAGTTGCTGCGCTGCCTGCTCCACCACGCGGGGCTCGGACTGGACCGCCTGCGCCGTTCGCGCGGTGACGGCACCGCTCTCGAAGAGTGAGGTGCCTCCGATCGAACGGGGTGAGGCCTGGGCGTAGACGATGCTGGGCAGACCGTTGTCGAGCTTCGGCATCTTCGGCTTGCTGAGGAACCTCTGGTTTCCGTTCGGATAGGGCGCGTTCATCTCTGCCACCTCGTTCCGCCTGGGTATCCATGCTGCACAGCGGCCGGCGTGGGAGGCTCTGCGTCCTGCTGTTCGGTGTCGCCCGCCGCGCGCCGCGGGTGTGAATTACCTGCAATACACCAATATCGCACGAAAGGTCTTCCCTCACCCGTTCAGCCGATGGAGGGAGGGAAGGCGCCTGCCGACCCGTCAAAACGACAACGGTTGAATCGCGAAAGGTCAGGCGCGCCCAGCACGTTGGAGGAGCGGCGGGTCCGCGTGCGGGAAGATCCACACCGAGCCGCGCCCAGGATCCGGGGCACGCCCGGCGGCAAGCCGGTCGCGGAGGTCGGCGAGGTTCCGGGCATCATCCGGCATGCCTGGCCTGGGAGTTGGCCGCGCCGTCGTGGCCGACCGGAGCCCGAGGCCGTAGACGCCGCAGAAGGCCAAAGCCAGGCCGGGCTACGGGACTTGGTGCCCGGAATGTGAGGGGGATGCCGGCGCCTCGCCCGCCCGAGCGGAGGGTGGGCAGGGGGCGGGAGGTCGCTGCGAGGGCGCCGGCATCCCGGTCGGGTCGACTCGGGTCAGGTCACGTCAGGTCGGGTCAGCTCGTCACGCGGAAGGTGGCGTCGCCGCGCCCCGTGGCGGTGGTGATCGGGTCGAGCCTGAGTTGGTACGCGTAGTGGCGGATGTACCGGTCGGGATAGTTGTAGGACTGGAACGACGACCATGTCGCGTCGGCGAGCCCGGCGACCTGGCGGAAGGTGGCGTCCGCGGCGAACCCGCTCGTGCCGTCGTAGTAGGCCAGCTGGAAGTCGAATCCCGAATGCCGCAGGAAGTAACCGGGGAAGTTCACCGACTCGAAGGAGACGGTACCGGTGCCCGCCAGGCCGGTTCGCATCCGGAACTGGGAGTCGTCGACGGGGCTGACGTTCGGGTCGATGCGCACGTCGAAGTTGGTGTGACGCACGTACCGGTCCTGGAAGTTGTAGGACTGGAGACGATTGATCGCGGTGTTGGGCCAGCGTGCCAGCACGCGGCTCTCCTCGGCGGCCGTCAGGTTCAGGATCCAGCCGTGGCGCTTCTTCGTGCCGCCCATGTCGTAGCTGCTCGACGTCTGCTTCTGGTAGGCGGCGGGGTTGGAGGGGTCGGTCGTCAGGACCGGCATGTACCCCCCGCCGGTGGCGTACTGGTCGAGGTAGAGGGCCCACTTGTTGGTGCCGTTGAACTTCATCCACATCGGGCCCTCCACCATGGACCCGGTGAGGCCGATGCCGGAGAGGTTGCCGAGGTTGGTCCAGGTCCCCAGGATCGAGTTGCTGCCTTCGAGGGTGATCTGGCCGTCGCCGGAGGCCCGCACGTAGCGGTAGTTGCCGACACCCGAGGGCACCTCGATGATCTGCGTGTCGATGATCTCCTGGGTGCCGGGACGCTCGATGTACGTCTGCGGGGTGGTGATGGTACGGAAGTCCGTGGTGCGGGCGTAGTAGATGCGGTGCTTCGTCGCGCCGTTGAGGGGCACGTTGGTCGCCCAGTACAGGACGTAGTCGTTGGTCTCGGGGTTCCAGATCGCCTCCGGTGCCCACGCGTTGCGTCCGTCGGGGATGGCTCCGGCGACGTTGAGCAGCCACGGCTGGGACCAGGTGACCAGGTCGCTCGACTCCCACACCACGAGGTTACGGCTGCCGTCGTTGATGGACTGGCTCCACGTCTGCCCGCAGCTGATGCACAGGTCGGTCGCGATGATCCAGTACTTGCTGCCGTCGGGGGATCTCACCAGCGCGGGGTCGCGCACCCCCTTCGTGCCGACCGGGGAGCGCAGGACCATGCCCCCGCCGTTGAGGTCGTTCCAGTGCACCCCGTCCGTACTGTGCGAGAGGTACATCTGCTGCTTGGCCGACCCCTCCCCCGTGAAGTGCACCATCAGGTAACCCGGGTCGGCTGCGGCGGCCCGCTCGGGTGTGGTCAGGGCTTGGGAGGTGAAGAGTAGACAGGCGGCGACCACTATCGCCGCCAGCCGGCTGATGAGCCTGGCCATGCGCGTCTCCTGTCGTGCTACGGGTGCCATGATCGGGTGCTGGTTCTCAGCGCCTCAGCGTGTCGGCGGCCGCCGTAGGCGGAGCCGACGCGGGGGCCGGAGTGAGAACGGGTGAGGCCGGCAGGGCCGACTCAGGAGCCACGAGAGTGGACCAGTGACAGGTGGGATGCACCGGCTGTCTCCTTTGACGGCCTAGCGTTCGAAATTTCGATCACTGTACGTAACTTCGACAGAAGATAAGTTTCGGGCAAGGGCACGTCAATGGGACCGACTGATCTGCGCTGCGAAATTTCTGTGCGCACGTGCGGACCACGGCGACGGCGGAGCCCGCGGACCCCGGCGAAGCAGTGGTGGGGGTCGCTTCCTGCACGGCGTGGCCGCGTGAAGGCATCGGCCCGCCGGGCTGTCCCGGCGGGCCGATGTCCCCTCATGTGTGGTCGTGGGTCAGGTCAGTCCTTGCCGGTGAGGCGCCAGATCTGGTTCTTCTTGGTGGTCAGGGCGCTCGCCGCGTCGCACGGCCACTGGTGGATCTTCGCGCCGGGTGCGGTGGAGATGGTGCTGACGTCGACGCACTTGCCGCTGTGCACGGCGACGAGCTGGTAGTCGTGGCTGTTGCCGAGCGCGGTCACCGTCTGGAGCTTGTACCGCTGGTTGGCGCCGCCGTTGCAGGTCCACTGCTGGACGGCGGCGCCGTCGGCCGTCGAGACGTTCGCGACGTCCAGGCACTTGCCGCTGAACTGGTTGACGACGGTGTAGGTGTCGGTCGTGCCGGTCACCCGGTGGAAGTCGAAGAGCTGCTCCTGACCGCTCCCGCAGGTGTTCTGCTGGTACTGGGTGCCGTTGGCGGTGGACCGGCCGGGGTCTTCGAGGCAGAGCCCGCTGTGCTGGGCGACGGCCGCGGAGGAGAACCCTGCCGGGGCGCCGATGTGCAGGCTCGCCGGTGCGAAGGAGACCTGGTCGAGATGGGGCGCGGAGCTGGACCGCATGGGCTGTCCGATGTCGCTGCCGCCGCCGGAGTACACCTTGCCGATGGTGGTGCCGTCCCAGTCGAACAGCTGTGAGGCGGTGAACCTGACGGTGTTGGCGCCCTTGGTGAGCGTGACGGGGACGGTGTAGTTCTGGAACTGGTTCCAGTGCAGGGTGCTGGCGAAGTTGACGCGGGTGGGGTTGCCGCCGTTGACGCTGACGTCCGCGTGCTCGGCGTACAGGTCGGGGTTGTAGTGGTTGGAGGGCAGCTCCTCGTTGTTGGCGTAGCGCATGGTCATGGCGTAGGTGCCGGCCGAGGGCGCGTTGACGTCGAGGGTGAGGGAGTTGGCGGTCCCGTCACCGATGCCCTTGACCACGCCGCCGTTGGCCTGGCTGTAGCTGGTGTCGGTTTGGGCGGTGCCGGTGAGGGTGCCGTTCTCGGCCTGGTAGGTGACGACGTTGCCGGTGGTGACGACGGAGGTGGCGCTGAACGGCGTGACGGCCAGGTTGTCCAGGGCGAGCGTGCCGCCGGTGCCGGTCACCCTGACCTTGTTGACACCGCCGTTCAGGTACACCCGGTTGGTGGAGGTCGACCAGGCGCCGGTCGTCGCGCCGGCCAGGGTCTGGTCGTCGGCGGCCTTGCCGTTGGCCTTGAGGTCGGCCTGGCCGGTGTTACGGAAACGGGTCGTCAGGTCCGCGTACCCGTCACGGGCGGAGTAGACCCAGAACGTGGCGGACTTGCCGGAGGTGAGGTTCACCGCGCCCGCGCCGGACTGGCCCTGGGCGCTGTAGCCGGCCGTGCCGTTGTCGGAGAGGTTCGCCTGCTCGGCCTCGTAGAGCGTGGTGCCCTGGACGTCGGCGTCCTTGTACCGGAGGTCGATCTTGTCGATGATGGCGTCGCCGACGGTCGCCGCGCCGTTGTCACCGGTGGTGGCCAGCGTGATGGTGTGGCTGCCCGCGGTGAGGTGCACGGTGGCGTCGTCGTGTCCCCACACCACCCACTGGAAGCCCACCGGGATGTCGATCCTGGTCGAGGCGCCGCCGTCGACCCGCGCGTACACGTTCGTCGGGCCCTTGACGTCGGCGTCCTTGGCGTAGCTGCTGCCGAACACCGACAGGGTGTAGTCGCCGGTGGTGGGAACGTCGACGGGGAAGGAGATCACCGTGGTGGAGCCGGTGCGCAGGCCTCCGACGTCCTTGGTACCCGAGGCGAGGAAGCTGCCGACCCGTGCGGTGGTGCCCTCGGTGTTGATGTTGTAGCCGCTACCGCTGAGCGTGGCGTTCTCGGCCTCGTACGTGGCCGACCAGGTGCTGTCGGAGGCGGTTGCGCTGCCGGTCCCGCCCGGGGAGACGATGACCTGGTAGGCGGACATCGCGTCGAGGGTGATGGGCAGGGTGATGGTGCCGTCGGAGCCCACGGCGACGTCGGCGTCGGAGAGCCGGGTCGGGGTGGCCGCCGCCCCGAGGTAGCCGCTGTAGCGGTCCTGGAAGACGCTGACGTGCACGGTGCTGCCGAACACCGCGGGGTCGATGTTCTTGATGACCGTGTCGGAGGCGCCGCTGGTGCCGCCCCCGGCCAGGATGACGCGGGCCTGCTTCTTGGCCGTGTCCAGACTCGCCAGGCCCTGGAGGGTGTACGCGGCGTTGTTGGAGGCACCGGTCACCTTGACGGTGTTCCCGCTCATGGAGCTGTACCAGTTGTAGAGCCACCACTGGGCGTTGGGGGTGTTCTGGGCGGCTGCGGAGTCGCCGAGGTTGCCGTTGATGTTCCAGTATGGCAGGTTCCCGTCGATCTTCTCGTCCTCGATCGCCGCGATCCACTGGACCATCTGGCCGGGGTCGGTCAGGTGGTAGCGGTGGGCGTACTCGTTGAGGTTGACGGTGATCGGCGAGGTGATCCCCGCGGCGGTCTCCGCCGCGCGGTAGGAGTCGACGGTGCTGCGGACGTCCGCCGGGCTGCCCAGGGTGTGCCAGGTCACGACGTCGGGCAGGCAGTTGTTGGCCTTGCAGTAGGTGAGGAAGCCGCTGAGGGAGGAGGAGGTGTAGCTGGAGGTGTTGGGCCCTGCCAGCCGTGCCGCGGGCCAGATGCCCTTGATGAAGTTGTAGGTCTGGCGCCACTCGGCGTTGAAGTTGGCCAGCGCGGTCGAGTTCGTGCGCATGCCGCTGAACCAGTTCAGGTCGGGCTCGTTGTACGGCACGAAGACGATGTGGTCCGCGTGGGGGCTGGCCATCGCCTGCTCGACCTGCGTCTTCATGGTCGCCTGGTAGGCCGAGTAGCTCGCGCGCTCGTAGTTGGCCCGGTAGACGTCCGTCATGTAGATGAAGACGTCCCCGCCTCCGCTGTCCACGAACGGCTCGGCGATCTCCAGGGCGTCCGAGCCGGGGTGCTGCTGCCCGTCCTGGTACTTGGTGTTGGTGGTCTTGAGCCCCATCCCCTCGATGAGGTTGTTCGTCGGGACGTCCGGGCCGTACAGGCCGTACAGCGCCCCGGAGGCGCCGCCGCGGAAGGCTCCGGTGGTGTTGCCGAGGTCGACGGTGAGGGTGGGGGTGGCGGCGGAGGCCGGGGCCACCCCCAGGGTGCTGACACCGGCGATGAGGGTCAGCGGGAGGAGCGTCGTGGCGACTCCTCGCAGGAGGCTCCTCGCGGTCGAGCGTCTTTGCCCGATTGCTGGCATGTGCTTACGTCCCTTCTGGGATGGGGCTGTTGGTGCTGTGCCGGCCCCCGTGCCGGACGTGTGGGTGGGTTCTCGCCGAGGGTCGTGATGTGGTCCGGCCCGGAGTCCCTGAACGTCGGCGCGTACAAGTCCTCGGCGAGGCCTGAGCGGTCGCTCGCGAAGTCCGTCGTCGCGCGTGGGCCGGGCCGGGGTGGATGTTCCAGGACGGGTCAGGGGGTCTGTCAGCCGCCGCCGGGCACGGCGGGTTCCGCTGCGGGTGCGGGTGCGGGTGCGGGCGCGTCGTGCCGGAGTGCGTGAGCCTCGGCAAGGAGAAGGTAGGCGGCAGCGGTCCAGGTGTAGGCGCGGTCGCGCAGGCCCGTGCCGGTGAGGGCGTCGAAGTTCTCGGCGAAGCCGTGGGTTTCGCACAGGGTGCGGAAGCGGGCGCTGATCTCGTCCGCGAGGTGGTGGTGGCCGGCGCGGCGCAGGCCGTCCTCGATGAGGACGGTGGCGGGGGCCCAGATCGGGCCGCGCCAGTAGCCGTCGGGGAGGTAGTGGGGTGAGGTGGGCAGTTCGGTGGCCAGGCCGTACGGGGTCAGATGGGTCTCGATCCGGGCGGCCAGGGTCTTGCCGATGTCCTCGGGCAGGTGCTCGCCCAGGGCCATCGGCATCAGGTCCAGCAGGCTGGAGCTGTCCCAGGTCGCGGTCGTGTCGACACCTCGGGCCACGAACCGCTCCCCCGTCCACAGTTCGTCGAGCATCGCGGCCTGGGTGGTCCCGGCGGTACGGGTCCAGCGGCTGGCCTCGTCGGGCAGGTCCAACTCGGTGGCCAGCCGCGTGAGTTCATGGAGCTGGAGGGTGAGGAAGGCGGCCAGGTCGGCGGTGACGACCACGCGTTCGGGGTCGAAGGTGGTGGCGTTGTCCCAGCCGCTGTCGTTGCCGTGCTGGTAGTGGGGCAGGGCGGCGCCCGGTGCGCGGCGGGCGGTCAGCCAGAAGTCCGTCCACCGAGCCAACCTGGCGTAGATGTCGGTCAGTTCGGCCTGGCTGAGGGGTTCGGGAAGCCGCCTGCGCAGCTGGGACAGCGTCCAGCCGTGGATGGGGGGTTTGACGAAGTTGTGGAGGACCTCGGAGTGGGTGACCGAGTCGGGCAGGGCGCCGGTCTCGTCCTGGTGGTCGAAGGGCAGGTGGAACTGGTCCAGGGCAAGGCCTGGCAGGCCGGGGGCCAGGGCCAGGGCGTTGAAGCAGTGGTCCCAGCTCCAGACCTTGTCCATCCAGTGCTTGGACATCAGCACGGCGGGCCGGGTGACCAGCCCCGCCGGACGGACCGTCGCCGACCACACGACGTAGGCGGCGAGTTCGGCGGCCGGGGTGACGGACGTACGCCAGGGAGCCACGGCGTCGACGAACGCGGCGAAGTCTTCCTCCGCCGTGGCCACGACAGCGTCGAACGAGTCCGAGGACCGGTAGGGCAGGCGCGCGCTGTCCAGTTCCTCGATCGCCGCCTCCCAGACTCCATCGGGGTCCGCGGTGACGGTGACACCTCGTTCACCGGTACCGAGGGCCTGGCTGCCGGACACCTCCGCGACACAGCCCGACAGCACGGTCACCCGGTAACGGCGTCCGGTCTCGTACACGGTGAACACGTACGCCCCGTCCACCGGGTCGCGGTAGAAGTAGGTGCCCGTGAAGGGGGTCAGGGTGTCCGCCGCCGCGGTGATGCGCAGGCCGAGCCCTTCTCCGCGCAGGCGGACGGTGTCCGGTGAGGCGTAGGCGAGCGCCACGCGCCCCTGCTCACCGGTCCAGTTGAGCAGGCCCGCGGTCGCCCCGAAGCGGGTCCTCGCGCGCTCGCCCGTCGTCGCGTCGAGGGGCGTGAAGCGCAGGATCGCGTGCATGCCGTTCTGGTGCGAGACGAGGTGGAGGTCCTCGGCACGGGTCTTCTCCGCGAGCACGGGAGAGATGCCGAACCAGGAGCCGTGGGTGCTGAACGGGATGTCGTGGAGGGAGAAGGCCGGGTCGGATCGGGCGGCGGTCATGGGGCGTGACTCGTTTCTTCAGCAGGGGTGACCGACGGTCGCGTGGAACTCAGTCCTTGACGGCTCCGGCCGTCACGCCGGCGGCTACATAGCGCTGGGCGAGGACGAGAATCACCGTGGCGGGCAGGGAGGCCAGGACGGCGGTGGCCATGATGGCGTTCCACTCCTGGTTGTTGTTGCCGATGTAGTGGTAGATGCCGAGGGTGATGGGCTCGTGGGTACCGCCGTTGGCCAGGGTGGCGGCGAAGACGAAGTCGGACCACGACCACAGGAACGCGAACAGCGAGACCGTGACGACCGAGTTGCGACTCATGGGCAGCACGATCGACCGGAAGGTGCGCAGCGGCCCGGCTCCGTCCATCTGCGCGGCCTGGAGCAGTTCGCCGGGGATGCCGGACATGAACGCGGTGAAGATGAGGACGGCGAAGGGGACGGCCAGGGTGGAGTCGGCGACGATCAGGCCGGGGACGGACTGGAGCAGGCCGAGCTGGAGGTAGATGGCGTAGAACCCCATCGCCATGATGATGCCGGGAATCATCTGCGCCACCAGGAAGAGGAAGCTGAGGACTCCCCCGCCGCGGGGGCGGAGTTTCGCCAGCGCGTACCCGGCCGGCGCCGCCAGCACCACGGTCAGAGCGACCGTGCCGAGGCCGACCACGAGACTGGTGCCCAGGTAGGGCAACTGCTGGTCGAACACGGCGCGGTAGCCGGCCAGTGTGCCATGCACGGGAAACAGATCCGGCGGGGACTTGCGCATGTCCTGGTCGGGAGTGAAGGACACGTTGAGCATCCAGTAGACCGGGAAGAGCATGACGGCGGTGAGCGCCAGGCCTAGGGCGGTCTTCCACCTCGTACCGGGGAAGCGGTGCGCCAGGTTGTTCATGCCAGTGCCTGCTTTCGCTGGACCCGCAGATACACCAGGCCGAAGATCAGGGCGGCCACCACGAGCAGGTTGCCGACGGCCGCGCCGGGCCCGAAGGCGGGCAGCAGATTGCCGAAGCCGAGCTGGTAGGACCAGGTGGCGAAGGTGGTGGAGGAGTCCGCCGGGCCGCCCTTGGTCATGATCCAGATGATGTCGAAGACCTTGAGCGTGTAGACCAGCCCCAACAGCAGGGTGATGGCGGACACGGGGCGCAGCAGCGGGAAGGTGATGCTCAAGAAGCGTCGCCACGCGCTCGCCCCGTCCAGGGCGGCCGCTTCGTAGAGGCTGTGCGGGATGGACTGGAGGCCGCTGTAGAGGACGACCAGGTTGAACGGGACGCCGATCCAGACGTTCGCGATGATCACCGAGGTCAGCGACCACTGCGGCGATGTCAGCCAGTTCACCGGACCGACGCCCACGGCGTGCAGAACGGCGTTGACGATGCCGGAGTCGCTGTTGAGCATCCACGACCAGGTGGAGGCGGACACGATGAGCGGCAGCAGCCAGGGGACGAGGAACAGGGCCCGCAGGGTGGCGGAGAGCTTGAAGTGCTGGTTGAAGAAGACCGCGAGGGCGAGGCCGAGGGCGTACTGGAAGAACAGGCACACGGCGGTGAAGACGACGGTGTGCAGCAGAGCGGGCGCGAAGGTCGGGTCGTCGAAGACGGTCCGGTAGTTCGCCAGGCCGGTGAACGGCGCGTCGCCCTGGACGAAGGAGCGCACGGTGTAGTCGCGCAGGCTCAGGTCGAGGTTGCGGTAGAGCGGATAGGCGTAGAAGAGGACGAGGTAGAGGGTGACCGGGGTGAGGAAGGCCCAGGCGGCCCACTGCGGGGAGGTGGGACGGCGCCGTGCTCGCGCGTGGGCCGGGGGCGGGGCGGCGGTGGCCGCCCCGTTCCGGGCACGCTTGGACGGGCGGTCCGTCAGCTGTGTCGTCTGGTTCATCTGTGGACCAAGGGTTCCTGGCTACTGGGCGGCGGACTGGGCCTTGGCCAGGGCGTCCTTGGGCGAGGCGGCCCCGCTGAGCGCCGACTGGACGGCCTTCCACAACTGCTCGGAGATCTTCGGGTAGTGGGTGCCCAGGTCGTCACTGGTGCGTCCCTTGGCCGCCCTGACCGCGTGGACCCACGGCTCCAGCTTCGGATTCGCGGCAATCTGCTTGTCCTGGACCTCGGCGGTCGGGGCCACGTAGGACAGGGTGGTATCGGTGTCGAGCAGGTTCTGCGCGCTGGTCAGGCAGGAGACCAGCTTGCGTGAGGTGGCGTAGCGGCCGGTGTCGCCCTGGACGGGGACGGTGACGAACTCGCCGCCGGTCGGGGCTGCGGCGTTGCCGCCGGTGTTACGGGGGATGGGCAGGACGCCGTAGTCGAAGCCGGCCTTCTCGGCGTTGGCGAGCTGCCAGGTGCCGTTCTCCGCGAACGCGTAGTCGCCCGTCGCGAACTCCTGCCAGCTGGTCGTCTGGGTGTTGTTGATGACCGAGTTCGGGGCGTACCCCCTCTTCAGCCAGTCCTTCCACAGCGACAGAGCGGACACGGCCTCGGCGGAGTCGAGGTGGACCAGGTCCGCGCCCGAGCCCCAGTACCACGGCAGGAACTGGAAGCTGCCCTCCTCGGTGCCGATCGCGGAGAACGTGATGCCCTTCTTCCCCGCCTTGTCGACCTTCGCCAGCGCCGCCGTCAGCGACTTCCAGTCCTTCACCGAGGCGATGTCGACGCCCGCCTTCTTCAGCACCTCCTTGTTGTAGTAGAGGGCGAGCGTGTTCGCGCCGATCGGCATGCCGTACGTCTTACCGCCCGACTGACCGGCCGCGAGCAGGTTGGAGTCCACGTTCGAGGTGTCGAGCTTGTTGTCGTCGGTCGAGGTCAGGACGCCCGCCTCGGCCAGCGTCGAGACCACCGGGTTGTCGACGATCAGCACGTCCGCGGAGTTGTCCTGCTGCGCCGCGAGGAGTGCCTTGTTCGACAGGTCGCTCGTGTCGAACGCGGTCCGCTTGACCTTCACACCGGCCTTGGCACCGCAGTCGTCGAGCAGCTTCGCCCACGCCGACCCCTTGTCGAACTGCGGGTACGGGTCCCACACGGTGTACGTGCCGCTGTCGGCGCCCTTGGCGCCGGTGCCGTCCTTGCCGGAGCCGCACGCGGTGGCACCGGCAGTGACGGCGACGACGGTCAGGACTGCGGCGGTGAGACGCCGTCTGGCAGATCTGTTCATTGTTCTTTCCTCATGGCTTTCGGCACAGGGGTGCCTTCGGATGGGCACAGGGGTGCCCTGAGAGGGGTGATGAAGGGTTGCCGGCTCGCCCCGCCCGGCGGTGAGCCGTGCCGTACGGGCAAGCGGGGGGTACGGAGAGGAGTGCGGGGTGAGGGGCAGGGGTTTCTACGGGCCTTGCAGCCCGTGGCCGGGTCAGCCGGCGGGGTTCCCGGCGGGCCCGGTGCTGGACCGCAACGAGATCGGCGGCGCGAGGAGATGGTGCCGGGGCGGCGCGTCGGGATGGGCGAGCCGCTCGGCGAGCAGTTCGACGGCGAGGCGGCCCATCTCGGCCGCCGGGACGTCCGCCGCGGTGAGCTGCGGGGTCACCGTCTCCGCCCACCGGCCGGCCACCACACCGGTGACCGAGAAGTCGCGCGGCACAAGGCGGTCGGCCTGGGCCAGGCCCCGGTAGAGACCGCCCAGCGCCGCCTCGTTCAGGGTGACCAGCGCCGTAGTGGCGGGGTCGTCGTGCAGGATCCGCTGCACACAGGCCTGGCCCGAGGCGGCGTCGTCACCACAGCAGTACGCGCGGACCGTCAGACCGCGCTCCGCCGCGGCCTTGGTGAAACCGTCCAGCCCTCGATGCGCCGACTCGTACCCCGCCCGCAGCAGCTGCTCCGGCCGGTTCACCAGAGCGATCCGGCGATGTCCCAGGTCCGCCAGGTGGTGCACACACGCCGCCGCCAGCGCGGTGTGGTCCAGACCCACCCACCAACCACCCTCGGGACGGGCGGTACGGCCGATGGCGATGGCAGGGAAATCCAGAGCGGTGAGGTGGTCGACCCGGTCGTCCTCCAGCCTGATCTCCATCAGGATCGCACCGTCGACCCGCCGCTCACCCAGCAGCCGCTGGAAGGAACGGTCACTGTCCACACCACTCGGAGAGAGCAGGACGTCGTAGTCGTAGGCCGCGGCGGCCTCCACCACACTGCCGATGAAATCCAGCTGCATGCCCGTGTAGTGATTCCCGGCCGGCGGAAAGACCAGGCCGATCGTACTGGTCCGGCCGTTGGCCAGGGCACGAGCACTGGCGCTCGGCTGATACCCCAGCTCGTCCACGACCTCCTGGATCCTGCGGCGGGTGTCCTCCGACACCGGACGCTTGCCGCTCAACGCGTACGAGACGGTGGAGCGCGAGACACCGGCCCGCCGGGCGATCTCACCGATGTTCATGGCGGCTCCTTGCTCGAACCGGTTCGATGCTCCATACAGGGAACGCCCGGGGACCGGAGTGGGGCACTACGGGGGAGGGTTGACGCTCACCGGTCGTCGAACCGGTTCGGTGAAGCGAAGATAAGAACGACCCGGGGGACTGTCAACACCTGTGCCGAAACTTCTCGAAACAGTGCTGTAACCCGAATTGTCTAGGGACTCTGTCCACGTCAGAAGTATTGCTGGAAGCGTTTCTTCGCTGCTAGGTTCCTGCGAACCGGTTCGATGAGCGATCCCTCCGGTGACCAGAAACCCGTACGCACGGTCCCCTGGGTGCGGGACTCCGTCACCACCGGTAAGCCCCGATCGCCCGCTCTTGGGCCCTGATGACAGTCCCCATGTGAGAAAGGCACCCCGGCCGACGCGCGGCTGGGGTGCCTCCGAGGTGGTGAGTACCGGTCAGCGGATGGAGTGGCCCATGTCGTGAACAGCTCGTCCACGTGTCGGTGGACCGCACCACATCGTGATCACCGTGGAGCGTGCGGGGCAGCCCTGCAGAGTGATGGGCGCCCGGCGGTACGGCAGTTGCAGGTGGGAGCTGTTCGGTGGGAAGTCGGGTCGCTGCCCCGGTAGAGAACTGCAAACGGCAGACGTCGAGGACGAGAGCGCCGGACGCGACCCCGGCGTCTGTGAGGCGAGGAAAGGTCGTGCCGTCGCGGGTGGGGCTCCGCGACGGCACGGCGGGTGGGAGTGGATCGGCCAGGTCAGGCCCAGGGGCTGACCACCGTGAAGGAGCTGTCGGCGCGGAACGTGTCGTTGTCCTGGTAGAGGTCCACACGCAGCGCGTAGTTGTAGTGACGCAGGTAGCGGCCGGGGTAGTTGTACGACTCAAGGCGGACCGAGCCCGAGGTGGCGCCCGGCCGGGCACAGTACGTGGCGTCCTTGTTGAAGACATCGGTGCCGTTGCTGCTGTCGAAGCGGGCCCGGAAGTCCCAGTGGCGCAGGTAGCGGCCGGCGGAGTCACGGAAGGAGTAGCAGTTGGCGTCCGCGAGGCCGGGCACGACCGTGAAGGTGGCGCTCTGCTTGACGGCGGTGGTACTGGAGGACGTCACCGGGTCGACGTAGCCGAGGTTGTCGGAGCGCACCACGGCGTAGCGGCCGGGGAAGTTGACCGACTGCAGCGACCTGGTGGTGTTGATGGGCAGGGTGACGCCGCCGGGGACGGTCTCCTTGAGTACGGTCGCGTGGCGGATGAAGCCGGTCAGTCCGGGCACCTCGGTGGGCGTGGACCAGGTGGCGAAGTTGTCGTAGCTGTCGCTGTACCAGTACTTCCCGGCGCGGTAGCCGTCGTAGTAGATGCGCCAGCCGCCGTTGTCGAGCTGGACCAGGGCGGGGCCCTCGACCCAGCTGCCGAATCCTGCCCAGTCGCCCGTCTTCCGGATGGTGTACGGGCCGGTGAGGCTGGAGGCGGTGGCGTACTCGATGTACTTCGTCGTCTCGTTCTTGGTGAACGCGTGGTAGGTCGAGCCGACCTTGACGACGAAGGTGTCGATGTTGTTCGGGCCGATGCCGGCCAGCTGGGTGGGTGCCGACCAGGTGGTCAGTGCGGAGTCGGTCGCCGTGATCTTGTAGGCGGTGAAGTGGGTCGCGGTGCTCGCGGCCGTCAGCGACACGATGATGTTGACGCTGCCGTCGCTGTCGACGAACCACTCCGGGGCCCAGGTCCGGGTGAGTCCGCTGATCGGGATCGTGTAGTTGTACAGGAACGTCCAGTTCACACGGTCGGCGCTCCGGGCGAAACCGATCGTGTTGCCGGTCCAGTTGGTGGTGTAGGTGAGGTAGTAGAAGCCGTCGGTGTGCTTGATGATGCTGGGGTCCCGGATCAGACCGGACGGCGGGCTGTACGCCGGGCCCTTGCGGAGGGTGAAGCCGGTTGCGTCGGGCGAGTCGTACACGTACATGTTCGACTCACTGGAGTTGGTGAACGCGGTCATCGTGTACCGCGTGGCCTGCCCGGCCGACGGGGCGGCCGCAACCGCGGTGCCCTGCACGGCAGGAACGCCCAGCACCACCAACAGCAGCGGGCCCAGCAGGGCGAGCAGCGTTCTTATGGTTCTGTTCAACTCTTCCTCCAGGGGCCCGGCCCGGCCGCTCGCCGTGACAGGTGACATCATTTGTTCGAGATTGCGAACAATGTGCGGCAATCCGATCAGAAGATAGATTTCAGCCACGCGGGCGTCAATGCGTCAGACGCGTCCCGTTCCAGGCGCCTCCCACTGCGCAGACACGAGATGCGGGAGCCGCAAGCACGCGATGCCATGGGCCTCGCGGGCGGCGGCCCGCTTCTTCCTCATCGGCCACCAGCGGGGAGGAATGGCATCGAAGTCCCCTTTACAGGCGCGGAGTCGGGGGGATCCGATCCAGCAACCCCACTAGGAGGCAGGAGTCGCGGCCACCCTGCCCGCGTCACCTCGGAGGACGCCTCCGAGGCGCCCGCCGTGGAAGTCAAGGAGCATGCGGGTTCCTTTCGGAGGCAACCAAGCAACCAAGGCAACCAAGGCAACCAAGGCAGAAGCGTGACCGGCATACCGAACAGAGATCGACTTACCGAACAACTCGACGCTGAACCTAGAGTTCCGGCCGCGCGGAAGTCAACGGATCGTCCAGGCTTTTCCGGGGCATCGCCGTCAGCCGCCTCCCTGCCACCCCTGACGACAACGGCGGACCGTCGAACCCCCTGGCCACCCTCACAACCATCCAATGTCTGGGCTCACTCGTCCGTCACGACCAGCCGCTCATCTGGTCAGCAATTCAGCCTTTTGTGTCGCGGGACTAGACACAGGCAACATTCATATCCCTTAATCCATCCCATGTAGCAGCAGCGAGGACCGATGGTCCGAGCCCCCTGCGGGCTCGGGCTTCTTCGTCGAGCCTTGTTGCCGCCTCGCCCACGATCGCCGAATCGGACGGAGTTCCGACGATCGAACAGGACGAACCACTGTGCCGGATGAGTCCCACGCGCTTGAGTTTCCCGTCGGCATGGCGGCCGGAACAGAGGTCGCCAGGACGGTGGTCGCCGCCCACGGCTTTGCCGTGATGCCATCGGCCGGCCGGCCGTACGGCGCCCTGTCGGCCGCGCACACGCCCGCGACATGCCGCACCCGACCGCCGTACATCCCAGCGGAAGGGTCAACGGCCACGTAATCGCTCTCTCGCCACCGAAGGGTCAAGGATGTCCTCCTCCGTCAGCAGACGGCACCTCCTGCACGTAGCCGGAGCCACCGCTGCCGCCTCTGCCACCGGATTCTTCCTCGGCAACTCCCCCGCCCGAGCAGCCGTCTCCCCCGCGAGGCCCGACATCGGGGTCTCCGCGCACCCCTTCCGAGTCGGCCAGGTCCGGCTCACCGCGAGCCGGTGGCTGGACAACCAGAACCGTACGCAGAACTATCTGCGGTTCGTCGATGTCGACCGGCTGCTGTACAACTTCCGCGCCAACCACCGGCTGTCCACCAACGGCGCTGCTGCCACCGGCGGTTGGGACGCGCCGACGTTTCCCTTCCGCACCCACGTCCAAGGGCACTTCCTCACGGCCTGGGCCCAGCTGTACGCCGTGACCGGGGACAGCGTCTGCCGGGACAAGGCAACGACCATGGTCGCGGAGCTGGCCAGATGCCAGGCCAACAACGGCGCCGCCGGTTTCAACACGGGGTACCTCTCCGGCTACCCCGAGTCCGACTTCACCGCTCTGGAGCAGCGGACCCTGAGCAACGGCAACGTGCCGTACTACACCGTCCACAAGACCCTCGTCGGCCTGCTGGACGTCTGGCGCCACATCGGCAGCACCCAGGCCCGGGACGTGCTGCTCGCCCTCGCGGGATGGGTCGACTGGCGCACCGGCCGGCTGAGCGGCCAGCAGATGCAGGCCATGCTGCAGACCGAGTTCGGCGGCATGAACGCCGTGCTGGCCGATCTCTACCAGCAGACCGGCGACGCCCGGTGGCTCACCGTGGCCCGACGGTTCGATCACGCCGCGGTGTTCGACCCGCTGGCGTCCGGCCAGGACCGGCTCAACGGACTGCACGCCAACACCCAGGTACCCAAGTGGATCGGGGCCGCCCGGGAGTACAAGGCCACCGGCACCACCCGCTACCGGGACATCGCCACCAACGCCTGGAACATCTGCGTCACCTCGCACACCTACGCCATCGGCGGCAACAGTCAGGCGGAGCACTTCCGCGCCCCGAACGCCATCGCCGGCTTCCTGAAACAGGACACGTGCGAAAGCTGCAACACCTTCAACATGCTCAGCCTCACCCGGGAACTGTTCGCGCTGGACCCGAACCGGGCAGCGCTGTTCGACTACTACGAACGGGCATGGCTGAACCAGATGATCGGCCAGCAGAACCCGGCCGACGACCACGGCCACGTCACGTACTTCACGCCGCTCAACCCGGGTGGCCGGCGCGGCGTCGGCCCGGCGTGGGGCGGCGGCACCTGGAGCACCGACTACGGGACCTTCTGGTGCTGCCAGGGCACAGGTCTGGAGATGCACACCAGGCTGATGGACTCCATCTACTTCCGCAGTGACAACACGCTGATCGTGAACCTGTTCGTGCCCTCGGTGCTCGACTGGTCGGAGCGCGGAATCACCGTCACCCAGACCACGACGTACCCGGTCGGTGACACCACGACCCTGCGGGTCACCGGCGACGCCGGCGGCACCTGGGCGATGCGCATCCGCATCCCGAGCTGGACCGCCGGGGCCACCGTCAGCGTCAACGGCACGGCTCAGAACATCCCGACCACACCCGGCAGTTACGCAACACTGACCCGATCCTGGGCCTCCGGCGACACGGTCACCGTCCGTCTCCCCATGCGGGTCGTCATGCGAGCGGCCGACGACAACGCGAACGTCTCCGCGATCACCTACGGGCCGGTGGTCCTGTCCGGCAACTACGGCACCTCCTCGCTCAGCTCCCTGCCGTCGCTGAACACGTCCTCGATCACGCGGACCAGCAGCAGTTCGCTCGCCTTCACCGCCACCGCCAACGGCTCCACCGTCACCCTGGGCCCGTTCCACGACGCGCACGGCCACAACTACACCGTCTACTGGAACGCCGGCGGCAGCGTCCGTCTGGCCAACGTGGGCAGCGGTCTTCTGCTGGGCATCCAGAACATGTCCACGGCAGACGGTGGCCGCGCTCTGCAGTGGTCGGACAACGGCACCGCCGACCACGACTGGTACATGATCACCGACGGGAACGGGTTCCGCTTCCGCAATGTCCACAGCGGCAAGGTGCTCGGCGTAGGGGACATGTCCACAGCAGACAAGGCGACCGTCCTGCAGTGGTCGGACAACGGCACCGCCGACCACAGGTGGACGCTGCTCGACCAGGGGGACGGGACCTACAAGATCCGCAACGAGCACAGCGGCAAGCTGCTCGCCATCGCGGACAACTCCACCGCTGTCGGGGCGTTCGCGGTCCAGGACTCGGACGACGGCACCGCCGACAACCGGTGGCGCATGGTGAGCAACTGAGGCCCCTCACGAAGGAGCCCTCGGCCACTCCTCCCTCCACTGCGCTCGCCACTTCGACCATTGTTCGACATCACGAACAGCAAGGCCAGAGCAGCGCATCGTCCCTCCGCACAGCCCGACGGGGCAGACCGGAAAACCACTACTCAAGAAATGAGGCTTCATGCGCAGACTACGTTTCCGCCGCAGACATCTTTCCGTGGCACTAGCGGCCCTGGTCGCTTCCGCGGCGACGCTCGTCGCCGACCCGGCTCAGGCGGCCAGCACCGCCGCCGTGCGCGGTGTCGGGTCCGGCCGATGTCTCGACGTACCGGGCGCGAGCCAGACCGACGGGACGAACCTGCAGATCTGGGACTGCTGGGGCGGGACCAACCAGCAGTGGACGCTGACGGACACCAACCAACTCACCGTGTACGGCAACAAGTGCCTGGATGTCCCGGGCCACGCCACCGCGCCCGGTACCCGGGTCGTGATCTGGGCCTGCTCCGGCGGCACGAACCAGCAGTGGCGGGTGAACTCCGACGGCACGATCGTCGGCGTGGAGTCCGGGCTGTGCCTGGCGGCGACGGGCTCCGGTACGGCCAACGGCACGGCGGTGGAGATCGCCACATGCAACGGCGCCAACAACCAGAAGTGGACCGGCCTCACCGCGCCCCCGACCGGCACGTGCTCTCTTCCGTCGACGTACCGGTGGACCTCGTCGGGCGCGTTGGCGCAGCCCGCGAACGGGTGGGCCGCACTGAAGGACTTCACCACCGTGACGTACAACGGCAAGCACCTGGTCTACGGGACGAACTACACGGGGTCGGCGTGGGGTTCGATGATGTTCAGCCCCTTCACCAACTGGTCGGACATGGCGTCGACCGGCCAGATCGGCATGAGCCAGACCGTGGTGGCACCCACGCTGTTCTACTTCGCGCCCAAGAACATCTGGGTGCTCGCCTACCAATGGGGGCAGTGGCCCTTCATCTACCGCACATCGAGCGACCCGACGAACCCCAACGGCTGGTCCGCGCCTCAGCCGCTGTTCACCGGCAGCCTCCCCGGCACCGACCAGTCCTCCACCGGACCGATCGACCAGACCCTGATCGCCGACGGCCAGAACATGTACCTGTTCTTCGCCGGTGACAACGGCAAGATCTACCGCGCGAGCATGCCGATCGGGAACTTCCCGGGCAGCTTCGGCTCCTCGTACACCACGATCATGAGTGACACGGCGGACAACCTGTTCGAAGCCCCGCAGGTGTACAGGGTCCAGGGCCAGAACCAGTACCTCATGATCGTCGAGGCACGGGGTGCCAATGGGCGCTACTTCCGCTCCTTCACCGCCTCCAGCCTGAACGGCACCTGGACCCCCCAGGCCGCCACCGAGTCCAACCCCTTCGCGGGCAAGGCCAACAGCGGCGCCACCTGGACCAACGACATCAGCCACGGCGACCTGGTCCGCAACAACCCCGACCAGACCATGACCGTCGACCCCTGCAACCTGCAGTTCCTCTACCAGGGCAGAGGCACCACACCGCCGAACACCCCCTACGAGAAGTGGCCCTACCGGCCGGGCGTGCTCACCCTGCAGCGCTGATCCTCCCGCTCGCGATCACCAGTTCATGACCGTGCTCCCATGACCGTGCTCTCAGGCCCGCAGAGCGGCTTCCGCCTCGCGGGCCGGGAAGGACCCCCCTCCATGGTTCCCCTGCACAAACGAGTACTGCGTCTCATCGCGGCCACCGCACTGACGCTCACCGCCTGCGTCACCGCCTCCGTCGGCACGCCCGCCGAGGCCGCACCGGGCAGCCCCGCGCTCACCCCGCCGCTGGGCTGGAACAGCTGGAACAGCTTCGGATGCGGGATCACCGAGGCTCAGGTCCGCCAGGCCGCCGACGCGATGGTGTCGTCGGGGATGAAGGACGCGGGTTACCAGTACGTCGTCGTCGACGACTGCTGGTTCAACCCACAGCGTGACAGCGCGGGCAACCTCCGGGCCAACCCGACCACCTTCCCCAGCGGCATGAAGGCGCTCGGCGACTACATCCACGGCAAGGGCCTGAAGTTCGGCATCTACCAGGCACCCAACGAGCGCACGTGCGCCCAGGGCGTGGGCACCTATCCCGGCTCCACCGGCAGCAAGGGCCACGAGGCGCAGGACGCCGCAATCTTCGCCTCGTGGGGCGTGGACTACCTCAAGTACGACTGGTGCTCCGGCAACGGCACCCTCAACGAGCAGATCGCCCAGTTCACCGTCATGCGCGACGCCCTGCGCGCCACCGGCCGCCCGATCACCTACAGCATCAACCCCAACAGCTTCCACTCCCCCACCGGCGCCACCTACGACTGGGGCCAGGTGGCCGACCTGTGGCGGACGACCGAGGACCTGCTCGACATCTGGCAGAACGGCAACACCAACAGCTACCCCATGGGCGTGGGCAACGTCCTGGACATCACCGCGCCGCTGGCCGCGCAGTCGGGTCCGGGCCACTGGAACGACCCCGACATGCTGGTCGTCGGCCGTCCCGGTCTGTCGCTGACCGAGTCCCGCTCCCACTTCGCCCTGTGGGCGCTGCTCTCGGCCCCCCTCATCGCCGGCAACGACATCCGCACCATGTCCGGTGACGTGAGCGCGATCCTGCGCAACCCCCGTCTGCTCGCGGTGAACCAGGATCCGCTGGGCGCGGGCGGTCGCAGGGTGCGCGACGACGGAGACACCGAGGTGTTCGCCAAGTCCCTGTCCGACGGCTCGGTCGCCGTGGGTCTGTTCAACCGGGGCAACAGCACCGCGACCCTCACCTCCACGGCCACGCAACTCGGCCTCGCCGGCGGGTCGTTCACCCTCACCGATCTGTGGACCGGCGCTACGTCGACCACCTCGGGCCAGATCTCCGTGAGCGTTCCGGCGCATGGTGTGGCCGTGTACAAGATGACCGGCGGCAGCCCCGTGGCCTCCACCACCGCACGCCTGCGCGGTACCGGTTCCGGCCGCTGCCTGGACGTGGACCGCGCCTCCACCGCGGCCGGGTCGACGGCGCTGATCTGGGACTGCCACACCGCCGCCAACCAGCTCTGGACCACCTGGGCCGGAGGCGAGATCCGCGTCTACGGCGACAAGTGCCTGGACGCCTACAACCAGGGCACCACCAACGGCACACGCGTCATCATCTGGTCCTGCAACGGCCAGAACAACCAGAAGTGGACCACGCAGGCCGACGGGTCGATCCGCAACGTCCACGCCGGACTGTGCCTGGACGTCCAGCAGGGGGGAACCGCCAACGGAACCCCTGCCGTCCTGTGGACCTGTAACGGCCAGAACAACCAGAAGTGGACCACTCTCCGGTAGCCCGCGCCTGCCGCGCAGCCAAGCGCCCGACCGGAGGAGGGCGGTCCCACGACAGCGTGCCACGCTACGGGAACCGCCCTCCTCCCCCGTCATGGCCGACCTCGTTCGGTCGATCGGCTGCCGAAGCTCGGCCCGGATCCGGACGGTTCGCTCGGCGAGGCCCGCCAGGTCCACCTCACCGGGCGTCCTTGTCGTTCCAGGCGCACATCGGCATGATGACCCGCATGGTCAGGTCTTCCTTGGCGACCACCTGACAGGTGACGGCGACGTCCGCGCCGGAGGGACGGAAGTCCCGCGGCGCCCGCACGACCGACCTGCCGTCCGAGCCGGTCGCGTCCTTCAGGGCGCGGTCGCCAGTCGACCGCGATCGCCGTCCGCCGCCGAGGCCCGATGCCGAGCCCGGCCGACCCGATGCCCGGCATCTTCACGATACATCCCATGACCAGCGAATTGGCCGAGCGCCTCACCTCATCCCGTATCACACCTAATGATGCAGAACCTCCCTTTCTGTTCGGACGTCAAGGCAAGATTCCTCTCTCCGGCTCTGGACATGGTCACCGAACTCACCCTTAAATCCATCCCATGTCCGCTCCTCGCCCTGCCGCGACTCCGAACAGGCACCGCCCGAACAAACGGCGTCGGCGAGAAGCCGGTGCGACCGCCCGAGGAGGCCGTCGCCGCCTCCCCTAGCGCTCTCCCACGTCACGGGAGGCAGGGTCGAGGCTCCCCGTCGCCTCCCCTGCCGCCCGTCCCGGTCACGCGCCGAACCGCACGGCAGCGGGACCGTCACCACGTACGTACGTACCGGCCCGCCGCCCAAACACCCGCACCCCCCACCGCCCGACAGACCAAGGAATCCGCGTCATGGAACACCCCCACCCCCTGGACCGCAGACACTTCCTCACCGCCGCCGCACTGACCGCCGGAGCAGCCGCGCTCCCCGGCGGGCTCCTCTCCGGTACGGCCGCGGCGGCCGTACCGCCACAGATCACCGTCCCCGACCGCGGTATCTACGACACCTCCCCCGCCTCCTCCTGGACCGACGGCTTCCTCACCGGCAACGGGGAGTACGGCGCCATCCTCCACGGGGCCGCCGCGCTGGAGAAGGTGGTCTTCAACTACCACCGCCTGGTGCTCCCGAACGGCACCCGCACCGTCAAGCCTCCCATTCTCTCCGGCCGACTGGAGGGCGTACGGGACAAGGCGCTGGCCGGAAACTACGCCGGTGCCAACAGCGACTTCGCCTCCGGATGGTCGCTGCGCTGGACGCAGACCTACCATCCCGCGTACGAGCTGCGTATCGCCACGCCGGGCATGACCACCGTCAACGACTACGGCCGGGTCAACGACTTCCGTACCGGCGAGGTCAGTTCCAGCTGGACCGACCAGCACGGCACCTGGACCCGCCGGGCCTTCGTCTCCCGCGCCGACAACGTGATCGTCCACGAGCTGACGCCCGCGCCCGGCCGCACTGTCGACACCACGCTCAGCGTCAACACGGCGCTCGACGGGCTGCCCGGCAGTCTGAGCTTCACCACCCGCGCCACCACGAGCAACGGCTCCGGCTATCTGAACCTGCGCGGCACCTACCCCGCCGGACAGGGCGCGTTCGGCTACGAAGGCGTCACCCGCGTCGTCGCCACGGGATCGGGCTCCTCCGTCAGTGCCAGTGGTTCCACGATCGTGGTGGCCAAGGCGACCAAGGTGATCCTGCTGACCAAGCTGGACCGCTACGAGTCCTCCACCGCGTGGAACTCCGAGCCGTTGCACGCCGAGCTGGCCGGGCTGGGCACCGACTACACGGCACTGCGGTCCGCGCACTGCGCCGTCCACACCGAGTTGTACGACCGCTCCCGCCTCGACCTGAACGTCTCCGACGCCGACCGCAAGCTCTCCGTCAGCGAGCTGATAGCCCGCCAGAACGCCAACCGGAGCGTCATCGACACCGCTCTTCTGGAGCGCCTCTACGACTCGGGCCGCTATCTCTTCATCAGTTCCAGCGGCGTACTCCCGCCCCGGCTCACGGGCATCTGGACGGGGTCCTGGAACGGTGCCTGGGCCGACGACTTCACCACCGACGCCAACATCAACCTCCAGGTCGCCGGCAGCAACATCCTGGACCTCACCGACGTCATGGAGGGCTACTTCGACCTGATCCTCGACCAGCTGGACGACTGGCGGACCAACGCCACCAGCCTCTTTGGCGCGCGAGGTTTCCTCGCCCCCTCCCGGACCGACGGCGAGTACGGCCACATGCTCCACTTCAACAACAACAGCTTCCCGGGCCATTGCTGGACCGGCGGCGCGGACTGGCTGCTCTACCCGCTGCTGGAGTACTACGAGGTCACCGGTGACAGCGACTTCTACCGCACCAAGCTGGCCCCCGCCCTGATGGAACTGGCCCTGTTCTACGAGGACTTCCTCACCCGTACGGACTCCGACGGCAAGGCGGTGTTCGTGCCGTCCTTCTCCATGGAGAACTCCCCCGGCAACACCGGTGTGTGTCTGTCGGTCAACGCCACCGGTGACATCATGGCCGGCAAACACGCCCTGCAGGCCGCCGTCGACGCGGCCGACACCCTGAACGTGGAACAAGGCAGCGGTCAGGGAGTGGCACGCTGGACGGCGCTGCTGCGGAAGATCCCCGACTACCGCGTCAACGGCGACGGCGCGCTCGCCGAGTGGTCCTGGCCCACGCTGAGCGACCGCTACAACCACCGGCACATCCAGCACCTGTACGGCGTCTGGCCACTGCACGAGATCAATCCCGAGGATGCACCGAAGCTCGTTCCCCCGGCGCTCAAGGCCCTGGAGAAGCGCGGCGACCAGAACATCTCCGCCCACGGCAGCCTGCACCGCGCCCTGGCCGGCGCTCGGCTGAAGGACGGCGCGAAGGTCTACGACAACCTCAAGAAGATCATCGGCAACAACATGCTCTTCAAGTCGCTGATGACCTCCCACAATCCCGACCTCGACATCTACAACGCCGACGCGGCCAACGCCTTCCCGGGCGTACTCGCCGAGGCCCTGCTCTACACCCGCCCCGGCGTCCTGGAGATCCTTCCCGCTCTGCCCGACCAACTCGCCAAAGGCTCCCTCACCGGCGTAAGAGCCCGCGGCCGGATCCGTGTCCACACCTTCAGCTGGGACCTGTCCGCCCGCACCGCCGTCCTCTCCGTCACGTCCGCCGTCGACCAGACCATCAGCCTCATCAGCCGCCGCGGCATGACATCGGTGACCACCTCCGCGACCGTGTCCTCCTCCCCGCTCGGCACCCACGCCCGCGAGGTGACCCTCGTCGCCGGGCGCCGCACCGACATCAGCGTCTCCCTGCTGACCGGCTGGTTCAAGCTGGTCAACCGGCGCAGCGGCAAGGTCCTCGACATCAGCGGCGCCGGCACCACCAACGGGGCGAAGGTCATCCAGTGGGGCTGGTCCGGCGCCGTCAACCAGCAGTGGCGCTTTCTCCCCAACCCCGACGGCTCCTTCCGCATCGCCGCCCGCCACAGCGGACGGCTCCTGGACAGCCCCGGCGACTCCGGCCCGGGCACCCAGCTCGACCAGTGGCAGGACACGGCCAGCGACAACCAGTGGTGGAAGCTCGTCGTCGCGGGCGACGGCCACTACCGCCTCGTCAACGTCCGCAACCCCACCTGGTGCGTGGACGCCGACGGCGGGCCGACGGCCGACGGCGCCCGAGTCGTCCAGTGGCCCGTCGGCTCCGGCACGAACCAGGAATGGCAGATCGAAGGTGTGTGACGGCACGTGCGCCGCTCACCGGGCAGTGGCGCGCCTCGCCGTCCCGTGAGGTGACATCGTCGGCTGCTCGGTGTGCGGGTGAGGGAGAGGGGTGTACGGGGAGGTCGAGTCCACCGGGCGGCCGCTTTCACACAACCGTTCGTACACCTCGTGCGTCACACCCCCGTAAGCCATCACCGTCATTTCCTGCTTCGACCATGGGAGTTCACCGTGCGCGCACGCACCCTGGCCGCCACCGCCGCCGTCGCGGCCCTCACCGCTACCGGCCTGACCCTGCCGCTCGCCGGGAGCGCCGCGGCCGCGACGACCGCGCGGTTCGACTTCAACGGTGACGGATACGCGGACATCGCGGTCGGCATGCCCGACGCCACGGTGAACGGCAAGGCCAAGGCCGGCTACGTCAGCGTGATCTACGGCGGCGCGCAGAGCCCGTACCAGTCCACCGGTGTCATCAGCCAGGCCGAGACCGGCATACCCGGCACGCCCGAGGCGGGTGACCGTTTCGGCTCCTCCGTGGCGCCCGTCGACGTGAACGGCGACGGCGTCTTCGAACTCGTCGTCGGCGCGAGCGGCGAGTCGCTCACCTCCGACCAGCTCAAGGACGAGGGCACCATCACCGTCCTGGACGGCTCGGAGTGGCACATCAAGGGCACCACCGTGGCCCGGGGCACGTCCGAGTACAGCAGCATCGGCCGCACCATCGCCACGGGTGACTACGACGGCGACGGCGACACCGACCTCGCGTACGGCGAGAACGGCGAGGAACACGGCGCGCTCCGGTTCCGCCCGGGCCCGCTCACCGCCGATCCGGTGACCACCACCACGGTGCGCAGGTACAGCATGGGCGGCAGCACCCGCGCCCTGGCCACCGGCGACTTCGACGGCGACGGCCGGGACGACCTCGCCGCCACCTGGAAGGGCTTGGAGGACTCCAGCACCTTCATCACCCGCTGGGACGACCAGGGCAAGCCCGCCCAGTGGTGGACCGACGCCGACCGCGGCAGCACGCTGGCCGCCGCCGACTTCGACCAGGACGGCACCGACGACCTCGCGGTCGGCCTCGTCCAGCCCAATCCCGAGACGGAGACGACGCATTGCGAGGACCGGCTCGGCGGTGCGGTGCTCCTGCTCAAGGGCTCGAAGACCACGCCGTTCGGCACCGAGAACGAATGCATCACCCAGTCGAGCCCGGAGGTCGGCGGAAACGCCGAGGAGGGCGACGACTTCGGCGCCGCGCTGGCGGCCGGTGACCTGAACGCCGACAGCCGCCCCGAACTCGTGGTCGGCGTGCCCGGTGAGGACGTGGGCACCTTGAAGGACGCGGGCGGATACGTCGTCATGAACAACACGGGCCAGGGCCTCCACGGCGGTCTGGCCCGCAGCCAGAGCACCCCCAACATGCCCGGCGCGGCCGAGGCCGGCGACCGCTTCGGCGCCCAGGTGGCCGTCGGCGACTACAACCGCGACGGCCTGTGGGACACCGCCGTCGGCGCGCCCGGGGAGAACGAGGGTGAGCCCAGGTCGGGTGGCGTCTGGTTCGTACCGAGCAGCGCCGAGGAGACGTACCCGCCCGGCAAGTCGCTGACCCCGTTCGGCTTCGCGCTGCCCTACGGCGCCATCAAGTACGGCGAGGTGCTGGGGCTCTAGCCGGTCTCGAACGGCTCCTCCCCCGGCGGCAGTCCCGGCGACGGTCCCGAGGCCGCCGCCGGGAGCCTGGCTCCCGGTCGTCCGGGCCCGGCTCACGTCGATGCCGGCACCTCCGTAGGAGGAAGGCGTGCCGCGCGGACCGCGGGACAGACGCCGGCCGCCATGCCGATCAGCAGGGCGCCGAGGCAGCCGCCCGCGACCGGGAGCAGGGGCATCACCGTGGGCCGGCCCCGGTAGGCCGCGTAGCCGACGGCGGCGAGGACGCCGAGCGCGGTGCCCGCGAGGACGCCGACCAGCAGGGCCACGCCCGCCAGGCCGAGGAAGGGGGAGGAGAAGGTGTTCTGTGTGGCGCGCCTGGCCGCCAGGGCGTCGAACGGGCGGCTGACCTGGACCTGTCCGGGCTGTTCCGGGAACACGGCGGCGGGGAGCACCTTCCGTACGTCTTCCACGACAGCACCGGCACCGCCATCAGCCTCGTTCTGGTGAGTCGCGTGATCGGCACGGCCGCAGGAGCACAGATCGGCGCGGCGTTCCTCGCCGCCGGGACCCACCCCGGAACGGATGAAAACGGCGCGACGACATGCTGAGCGGTCTGAGCACCAGGCCCGCCACGGTGGGACTGCCGGCCGCCACGGTGGGACTGCCGGCCCATTCGGCCCTCACCCTGCCCGACTTGACGCCCACGCGGTAGCGCCCGGCACGCGCGGCGACGGGGGTCACGCGGAAGGTGCGTGACTCGGAGAGGAGCGCCTTGTGTGGCGCGTCGTCAGTCCGCCATCACCGGATGGGTGAGGTTCGCGCCGGTCGCCGGGTCGAACACGTGCGCCTTGGCCATGTCGACCCGCAGTTCGACCGGCTCGCCCTCGCGGGCGCGCGTGGCGGCGTCCAGGCGGGCCACGATGTGACCGGCGTCGGCGCCCGTGTCGCGCAGGCCGGAGTCCTTGGCCAGTTCCTCCAGTTCGGTGGTCGTCGCGGGTCCGCCCTCCGCGCTGAAGTAGACGTACACATCGGAGCCCAGGGACTCCAGCACCTCCACGGTGGCGGTGAAGACCGGGCCCGTCCGGGCCCGTTCGTGCGCCAGGGCGGCGTCCTGGAACGCCTCCGGTCGCAGCCCCACGATGACCTCGCGGGGCGCGTTCTGGCGTTCCAGCGCCTGCCTCGTACGGTCGTCGAGAGCCAAGTCGCCCAGGGGTGAGTGCAGGACGCCGTCCTCCATCGTGGCGTTCACGAAGTTCATGGCCGGGGAGCCGATGAAGCCGGCCACGAAGATGTTGCGCGGCAGGTCGTACAACTCGGCGGGGGTGCCGATCTGCTGGACCAGACCCTGCCTCATGACCACGACACGGTCGCCGAGCGTCATCGCCTCGGTCTGGTCGTGGGTGACGTACACGGTGGTCGTGCCGAGGCGCCGCTGCAGCCGGGAGATCTGGGTGCGCATCTGGACCCGGAGCTTGGCGTCCAGGTTGGACAGTGGCTCGTCCATCAGGAACGCCTTGGGATCACGGACGATGGCCCGTCCCATGGCCACCCGCTGGCGCTGCCCGCCGGAGAGGTTGGCGGGCTTGCGGTCCAGGTGCTCGGTCAGGTCGAGGATCCGCGCGGCTTCCGTCACCTTGGCGTCGATCGTGCCCTTGTCGACCTTGGCCAGGCGCAACGGGAAGCCCATATTCTCGCGGACGTTCATGTGCGGGTACAGGGCGTAGCTCTGGAACACCATGGCGACGTCGCGTTCCTTGGGGGCGAGGTCGTTGACGACTCGGTCTCCGATGCGCAGTGTGCCCTCGGTGATGTCCTCCAGTCCGGCGATCATGTTCAGGGTGGTGGACTTGCCGCATCCCGACGGACCGACGAGGATCACGAACTCGCCGTCGGCGATCTCGAGGTTCACGTCCTTGACGGCGAGGGCCCCGTCGGGAAAGCGCTTGGTGACTCCCTCAAGGATGATCTCGGCCATGGATGGTGCCTCCTTGCCTTGCCCGTTCAGCCCTTGACTGCCCCGGAGGTCAGTCCGGCGACGATGCGCCGCTGGAAGAGCAGAACGAAAACGATGATCGGGATGGTGATGACCACAGCGGCGGCGGCGATCGACCCGGTGGGTTGCTGGAACTGGGAGCTTCCGGTGAAGAACGCGATCGCGGCGGGCACCGTGCGCGCGGACTCGGTGGATGTCAGCGAGATCGCGAACAGGAAGTCGTTCCAGCAGAAGATGAATACGAGAATCGCGGTGGTGAACACGCCCGGCGCGGCGAGTGGCACGATGACCATCCGGAAGGCCTGCGCGGGTGTCGCCCCGTCGACCTTGGCGGCCTTCTCCAGATCCCAGGGGATCTCCCGGAAGAAGGCCGACAGGGTGTAGATGGCCAGCGGCAGCGAGAAGGTCATGTACGGGATGATCAGGCCGATCCAGGTGTCGAAGATCCCGATGATCCGCTCGATGTTGAACAGCGGGGACACCAGGGAGATCGGCGGGAACATGGCGATCAGCAGGGACATGCCGATGAGCACCCGCTTGCCGGGGAAGCGCAGTCTGGCCACCGCGTAGGCGGCCATGGTGCCCAGTGCCACCGCGATCACCGTGGCGATGAGGGCGATACCGATCGAGTTGATCAGCGCGCGGGTGAACTCGGCGGTCTCGAAGATGCCCCGGTAGTTCGCCCAGGTCCAGTCCGTGGGGATGTAGTTGCCGTCGGTCAGGGTGGTGGGGTCCTTGAAGGACAACGCGGCGATCCACCACACCGGGAACAGGGCGTACAGCACCACCACCACGTTGATGACACCCCATCGGGCGGCATGCGTCTTGCCTACTTCGGCCATCAGCGCTTCACCTCCGCGCCGGGCGCGGCAGCGCCGAACAACTTGACGAACGTGAAGGCGATGATCCCGACGCAGAGGAAGATCAGGACCGAGATCGCCGACCCGATGCCCAGGTTCAGCGAGGTGAACAGGTTGTCGTACCCGAGGATCGACAGAGAACCTGTGTCCTGGGCTCCCGCGGTCAGGACATAGATGTTGTCGAAGATCCGGAACGCGTCCAAGGTACGGAACAGCAGCGCCACCAGGATCGCCGGCTTCATCAGCGGCACCATGATCTTGGTGAAGCGCTGCCAGGCAGTGGCACCGTCCACCATGGCCGCCTTCAAGGTCTCCTCAGGCACCAGCGCCAGGCCCGCGAGCAGCAGCAGCGCCATGAACGGCGTCGTCTTCCACACCTCGGCGAGGATGATCAGCCAGAGGGCGGGCCACTTCTCGGTCAGCGGAGCGTCTCCGCTGGGCAGCAGTTCGGCGAGGTATCCGAGGTCGGGCGTCCAGGCGTACTGCCAGGAGAAGGCGGCGACGACGGTGACGATCCCGTACGGAATGAGGACCGACGTGCGGACGACACCGCGCCAGAAGATCGTGCGGTGCATGATCAGGGCGAGCACCATGCCGAGGACGAGTTCGATCGTCACGGACACGACGGTGATGAACAGGGTGACCCAGAACGCGTCCCACCAGAACGGGGAGGAGAGCACCGCCCCGTAGTTGCTCAGGCCCACGAACTCGGCCCGTCCGGGAAAGCGCAGGTCGTATCGCTGGAGGGACAGATACACGGCGTACCCGATGGGATAGGCGGTCACCGCGACCATGACGACGACCGCGGGCGCACAGAGCAGCCAGCCGAGCCGCCGCTCCTGTCTGGCACCCGCCGAGAGCGCCGACCGCTCCGGCCCCGCCTGCTTGGTGTCCGCCCCCGGGGGTGGCGGGGTTCCGGGCGGTTGCGCCCGCGTGGTCATCTCGGGCCGTCCGGGGAGGAGGCACGCGCACCTCGGCGCCGGCTGCCGGAGTCGGGCGGTAGAAGGTGGTTCACGGGATCACACCCTCGGATCGCAGGGCATCGTCGATCTGCTCCCTGATGGTGTTGACGGAGCTCACCGGTCGGATCCCCGACGGCGGGGACAGCGTGTGGGAGACCGCGATCGACACGTTCTGGTAGGCGGGAGTGAGTGGGCGCACGCTCGCCGACTCCAGGGCGGCCAGCACCTCGCGGGAGAACGGGTACTCCTTCATGAACGCGGGCTCGTCGTACAGGGCGCGCAGGGTGGGCGGAAGACCGCCCTCGAGCGCGGCGGAGAGCTGGTTCTCGCGGTTGCGCAGGCACAGCGCCGCCTCGAAGGCCAGGCCGGGGTGGCGCGAGTACGCGCTCACCGCCAGATCGATGCCTCCGATGGTGGGCCGTGCCGGACGGTTCGCGTCGACCCTCGGGTACGGCGCCCAGCGGAAGTTCTTGAACAGGTCGGGGTTGTTCGCCTTCATCGACGGATAGACGAACGGGTAGTTGAGCTCGAACGCCGCCACTCCCGACTCCATGGAGAGCCGGTTCTGGTCCTCCATCTGGTTGGGCAGGGAGGGGTCCGCGGCCGGGGACTTCGCCAGATCACGCATGATCCCTGCGGCCCGCACGGCAGGAGCGCCGAGGGAGGGCGCGGTCGCACTCGCGTTGAGGATGGAGCCGCCGGCGCTGTTGATCAGCGAGTTGAACCAGACGGTCAGGCCCTCGTACTGAGCGCCCTGGATCTCCACGAAGTGCGGTTTGCCCTGCCGGGCGAGCACTTCGGCCGCGTCCAGCATCTCTGCCCAGGTCCTGGGCGGGGTGGGCACCAGATCCTTGCGGTACCAGAGGAGTTGGGTGTTGGTGTTGTAGGGGACGGCGTACAGCCGGCCCTTCCAGGTCGAGGTCTGCAGAGGCACACGCAGGGTGCCCGTGACGGCCCGCTGCTTCGCCGCTCCCGTCCATTCTCGGATCCAGCGCGCCTCGGCGAACTCCGCCGCCCAGGTGACGTCCAGGCCCAGGATGTCGAGCGAGTCGTCCTCGGCGGCGAGTCTGCGGACGAGCTGCTGGCGCTGTCCGTCCGCGGCACGCGGGAGCTTGTTGTAGCTGATCCTGTAGCGTCCGCCCGACGCCTGGGCGCACCGGTCGGCCGCCTTCTGGAGGGCACCGGAGTCGTCGGGGAAGTTGTACCAGTTGAGGGTGGGCCGGCCGGAGCCCTCGTCACTGCCACAGGCGGCGAGCATCGACGCCAGCAACGGCAGCACGGCGAGCGCGCGCAACCAACGTGTGTCCCTGTGACGCCTCATCTGGCCCGAAACCGGCCGGTAGCCGCACCTCGCCTGCACGCGCTCCACACCTCGCTTCCGGACGGTGGCGCGGGAGCCGGACCCCGCGGTTTTCCTCCCGGCGAACACTAAAGGCTACATAAAGTGACATCAAGCACATAGGGATCGAATCGCCCATCGGTGCGCCATGAGATCTGCCGAGCCGGTTCCGAGATCGCCGGGAGCGCCCGGCCGCACTTCCCCCAGCCAGGCCTGCGCGCCGCCGCCGCGGGCCCGGTTTGCCGTACGTTCGTGCGATGCGGCGAATCCGTCGGCGCACGCACTGCCGAGCCCCGGGGTCAGGCCGCTGGGCGCCCACCGCGTGATCGACTACACCTACGAGGACTTCCTCGCCGGCCCGTGACGCTACGACGTCATCATCGGCATCGCCGGCAACTGCGGGCTCTGCGCCCGGCCCTCATGACCCAGGGCCGCCTCGTCATCACCGGCGGCGAGACGAACGGCCCCTGGCTCGGCAGCACCGGTCGACAGCTCCGCGACAGTTGCTGTCCCCGTTCACCGGCCAGCCCCTGGGCGCCTTCATCGCCTCCGAGCATGCCGTTCCGCCGGGCGAGTAGGTCGGCGGGTGAAGCTGCGGTGCGACGCCGTTCCATGCCCCCGTGGGCCCGAGGCGAGCGAGGTGATGGAGAGGGTGCCTGACGTAAGAGAGCTTCGGCCAGGCACCCCTTCATCGGCTGCTGGGCCCAGGCGGGTCAGCGCTGCAGGGTCAGGACACCCGGCCGGTACGGGAGTTGGTTGTAGGGGCCGTTCGCGGAGGGGGACTTGCCCTGATAGAGGAACTGCAGGTTGCAGGGGTCGACGGTCATGGTCTGGTCGGGGTTGTTGCGGACCAGGTCGCCGTGGCTGATGTCGTTGGTCCAGGTGGCGCCGCTGTTGGCCTTGCCCGCGAAGGGCCTGCTCTCGGTGGCGGCCTGCGGGGTCCATGAACCGCTCAGGCTGGAGGAGGTGAACGAGCGGAAGTAGCGCCCGTTCGCCCCCATCGCCTCGACGATCATGAGGTACTGGTTCTGGTCCTGGAGCTTGTAGACCTGCGGCGCCTCGAAGAGGTTGGCCGTCGTGTCGCTCATGATCGTGGTGTACGAGGAGCCGAAGTTGCCCGGGAAGTTCCCGATCGGCATGCTCGCGCGGTAGATCTTGCCGTTGTCACCGGCGAAGAACAGGTACATGTTCTGGCCGTCGGCGATCAGCGTCTGGTCGATCGGGCCGGTGCCGGAACCGGAGATGCTGCCGGTGAACAGTGGCTGTGGCGCGGACCAGCCGTTGGGGTTGGTGGGGTCGCTCGACGTGCGGTAGATGAACGGCCACTGACCCCACTGGTACGCGAGCACCCAGATCCTCTTGGGCGCGAAGTAGAACAGCGTGGGCGCCACCGCCGACTGGTTCATGCCGGTCTGGCGGGCCGAGCCCATGTCCGACCAGTTGGTGAAGGGGCTGAACGTCAGCGAGCCCCACGACGATCCCCCGAAGTTCGTCGCGTAGACCAGGTGCTTGCCGTTGTACGTCACGGTGGTGAAGTCCTTCAGCGAGGCCCACCCGTTCGCCGGTTGCGCCAACGCACCTGTCGAGGTCCACCGGTACGTCGACGGAAGGGAGCACGCACTGGTGGCCGCCTGAGCGGGGTTGGCGACGAGTGACGCCGCCGTCGAAACCAGGGCCGCGACCGAGGCGGCCAGAACCATGGACAGACGTTTGCGGCTGAAACCTACTTTGCGCATGTCGACCTCTTGATTCTTGAGTGAGGGGTTGGGGGGTGCAGGTTCGGGTCGTACGGGGGTTTGGTCGGCCCGGCTCTACGCGACCTCCTGACACACCGGCGGTGACCGGGAACGGCGGCCCGGCACCTCCGCGCAACGCCTGTGCCCCTGCCGGTCGTTGCTCGTGATAGCGCGAGCCCACCGCACCGCGACCGTCACATGCACCGCGGGCCGCTCCTGGGGCGACCGAGATCGCGCACGATCACCCGAACAGGCATAGCAAGGACATGACACAGACATGAGCGACGTACTCCTTGCGGCTCGGCCAATTCGTGAGCGCGACCAGGACGACCCCCCTCTGCGAGTGAAGCAGTCCTGGCATGTGCGCAATTTCGAACAAGGGGCGAAGTGTCGATCAATCGGATCATAGGGGGCCGGGAAGTAACGTCAATACTTCTCGCAAGATTCGTGAGCATTGCCGAATTTTTCGATGGCTGAACGAACCAGCGTGGATCGGATCCTCCGGCGCGAGTTCACCGGGAAGCGGGCGTTGACGCCGTTGGCCCGAACTCGCTCAGGGGAACGACGGTGCGCCCGCAGCCCGCGAACGGCTCATGGTCGCGTCGGTGCAGACCGACACCGCTGGTCAGGGCATCCGCATGTACCGGTAACGTGTGGGGCCATGGCGGACGTCTTCGAACTCACTGTCACGATCGATCTGCGCCACGACATAGCGGAGAGGGAACTCGCCGAGCTTCGCTGGCACCTCGGACTGGACAGCGAGCCGGACGTGCTGAGCATCGTCACCGACTTTCCCGTCGTGGTGGAGGACGAACACGGACGGCCCGTGATCGAGAATCATCCCGGGCCGCTCCTGGGCCGACACGACCAGGCCTCCAAGGTGGACGGCTCGCTGGCCTCGGCCCTGGTACGCAGGCAGCACTCCGAGGCCGACGCGTGGAGTCTGACCAGCCGACAGGAGATCCACCCCGACGACTTCGAACGCGTCGGACAGCTCCTCAGCTGGCTCGCGGCCAAGGCCGACAGCCGAGACGGAAACCCGGACGGCGAGGTCACCTTGGGGTGGACCCGTTTCTACGAAGATCCTCGGCCCGAACCGCTGGTCGTGCGTGACGGTGCGGTGATGTGGCCGTCGTAGCCGGGCGGTGCGTGACCGACACGCGCGCGAGTCAGCCGCTCTGCGGCATCGCGGCGTCGGGTTTCAGCGGCAGCCCGGAGGTCGTGAAGATCGAGGGAAGCCCGGCGAGTGAACACCTACCCCACTCGTCTGCAGTGCTTCCCATCCACGTCAGGGCCGCCCACCCGTCTGCCATCAGGCCTGTCGATCGGCCCTCTCCACACCGTTGTTCAGGGAGTGTCCCGAGAGGCCATGGCTCTCTCGAACAGGTACATTCCGACGATCTTCCCTTTGATCGCCACGCGTTGCCCCGATGACAGCCACTTGTCGCGTGACTCCTCGCCCAGCTGTACGTGGATGTACTGAGCGGTATGCAGCTTCCAGCCCACATCCTCGATCCGTGAGAGCAGGTCGCTGCGTGGCGATGGACTCGCAGCGTGCCGATCAACCCTGCTCCTGACCATGGACGACCGCCCGAGGTCCAGCCCGGTATTTTCGTACGGATTCAGGCTGCCTGAACTGCGCTGGTCGATCTCGGTCGCGAACCAGCCGTCACCGCGCTCGAACGCCAGACGGGCCTGTTCGAGAATGGGGTCCTGAAATCGTTCGACGTACTCGTTCCACCGTTCGACCTCTGCGGTCCCCGGTCCTCTGCCCGAGCCGCAAGCTCTTCCTGCCTGCTCTGCCACCGCTCTTGGAACCCCATCGGTACCTCCTCCCAGCGGCCTGCCATCGGGTGCGGCGGTCCGTACAGTCCGCTACCTACACCAGACGACGCGAACACGGCAAAGCGAGGTACCACGCCGAGGGGACGCCTCGAAACTTTCGCTGCTACCGATCGTGCGCGCGGGCATCGACCCCCGGCCCTGACAGTCCACAAGGCTCCGGCCGGGCAGCCGCTACGCGGTGGAGGGGCATCAGGGGCAGGAGGTGGTGGACTGGTCGCGGACGTAGGCGGTGCCGAAGTTCTCGCTTCTGACGCGGGCGGGAGTGGACCTGACCCTGCGGTCGCAGGTCACGTGCCCCTTCTTGGCCATCCAGTCCCGCACCGCGAGGACCAGGGAGCCCGCCGCCGGAGCCTGCGCGTAGCCCATCCGAGGACAGGCCTGCAGGCGCGACCGCGGGCGCGCCGGTCAAGCACGCCCGCGGTCCGCCTCGTTACACCCCCGCCCGCTCAACTCGCTTTCTGGTCAACGGCTGGAGAAGCGGTTCCTGTCGAGGTCCGTCACTTGGACATGATGAAGTCCAGCGCGAAGCCGGGAGCGGTCGTCCAGTAGGTGACGCGCTGGCCGTCGTTGGCGTACAAGGTGGGGACGGGCATGGGGACGTCCATCGGCTTGCCCGCGCTGCTGCCGGGCTTCTGCCCCTGGAGGCCGAGGGTGATGCTCTTCGCCTCGTACTCGTCCATGGGGCCATTGACGAGCAGACCCGCGTACGCCTCCTCACCCGGGGCGAGGGTGACGGGCACCCCCGGGTTCGGGTCGCTCTCCTTGATGACGGGGGCCGTGGTCCGACCGGCACCGAGGCGCACGAGAGGGTAGCGGTAGAGGTTGCACTTCTTGTCGCCGGCGTTCTGGACGGTGAGGAGGAGGTGTCGGGCGTCCTTGCTGTCTGCGGGCTCCTTCACGGCGGAGACGCCGAGAACCTTGTCGGAGCAGGCGGCGACGGTGGCCTTGGCGACGATGCCGCCGGAGCGGTGCGTCGCCGCGTCCTGGGCCTTCCCGTTGATCGTCCGCGGCCCGGTGGCGGAGGCCTGTGCCGACACACCACACCCGAGAGCCAGGACGAGACCTGCGGCCACGGCAACACGGTGGACCGGGAGGGACTTGATGTTCATATGCGTGGACTCTCTTCTGGTCGGTATGCGGTATGAGGTCGCGTACAGGGCTGTTCGCGCCGCACCACCCGGCTCCGCCTCGGCCGGCGGTAGCGGGGGCGACGGCGCCGACCCATGGGCCGCCGCGCCATCGGGCGCCCTTGGGAGCGTCCGCGTCCTGCGCCGGTACGAGTCGGGAGTCGTGGTGCGTCGTAGCGATGCCGTGTGGTCGGCCACTTCGGCCGGTGCGACAGCAATAGCGTCGGATGACCGGGGAGCGCGGGGCAACAGCTGCCCGCAATCTGCAACGGTGGGGCGATCCCACCCCCTCCGACCTGCAGGGACAACGGAGCCTGAGATGCCTGTCTGAGATGGAACAGCCCGAACGGCCCCGGAGGGTTCGGCGGGTTCGGCGGGTTCGGCGCCTGGTGGACTCGACGGGCCGGTGCAGTTGCCCCTGCCGCCCGTGAGCGGTCAGGCCGTGCGTGAGCGGTCAGTGCGATTGACGGGTCGGGTCGCTTCGGGAGCATCGGTCATGGCTCGGCTCAACGCACAGGCGGACCTTGGCCAGACGGGCCAGCTCGGGTACGGAGGTATAGACGGGCAGACTGGACCCTCAGCGGTCGTGGGGCTTTCCTCGCGCCCAGGGAGTGCCGGGCCACGATCGGCGGCCCGGCGACATCGCCCCTACCTCGCAACGAGCCCTGACCCCCACCAGGGAACCCGGTCACCGACGTTGTTCTTGGCGAAGAAGTCGGTGACGGCGGCGATCTCCTCGGCGTCCGGCTGGTCGTTGGGGCAATCCGCCCCTCCCCATGCACCTGACATCACCTTGGGGCAGGGCGCGCCCGGGTACATATCGGGAAGCGACAAGATGTGCCCCAGCTCGTGGACGACGATGCGAGAAGGCTTGTACAGCTGGGCGTCCCCGACTTCCAGGTGCACCCAACCCCGTCCCGCCCCCTTGATGTTGACGTGGGACTGGCCCCCCTGGCCGTCGTGTACTCCATGACCCGAAGCGCCGCCGGCGTGTCCTGCTCGACGAAACCCCCAGAAGTGCTGAGGCGAGGAGTTCCGAAGCCTCCACGCTGGTTCGGGCACGTAGCGCGACCACCAAGCGGTCAACGGCATCGTCGGGTAGCTCGTCGTCGCCCAGCGCGGGCAGCAGGAGGGCATCGCCGGTTGGGCGAACGAGCCGACCCGCTCCGTTCCCGGGGTCACTGCATCTGTCGGCGGGCCTGCTTCACCTCGCCGTCGATGGCCCAGGCGTCGGCAACCGGTCCGAGGTGGCCGAGCTTGTCGGGGTTGATCACCGAACGAATGGTCTGGATCTGCCCGTCGAGCACGTCGAGGGCGAGGGCGTGGAGGACCTTGCCGTCCCGGTCGCGGAAGATCGCGCCGGGCTGGCCGTTGACCTCGTGCGCCGTGAACGTCACATCGATCCGGGCCAGCAGCGGGAAAACGGAAGCCAGCAAGCGTGCGACGTTCTCGGCGCCGACGACGGCCCTGGCCAGCTGCGGGGCCTTGCCGCCGCCGTCCCCGACCAACTGCACGTCGGCGGCGAGCAGATCCCGTAGGCCGGCGACATCGCCTTCGCTGAGGGCGTCGAAGAACCGTGTCGCCAGCTCCTGCCGGTGCTGACGGTCCGCTTCGAACCGCGGCCGCCCGGCCTCCATGTGCCGACGTGCCCGTACCAGCAGCTGCCGGCACGCCGCCTCCGAACGCCCCACCGCCGAGGCGATGTCGTCGAACCCGAAGCCGAACACCTCCCGCAGCACGAACACCGACCGCTCCAGAGGGCTGAGCCGTTCCAGCAGCAGCAGCGCCGCCATCGACACCGAGTCGGCCAGCTCGGCCGAGCGCGACGGGTCCTGGTACGGATCGCTCAGCAGCGGCTCGGGGAACCACGGGCCCACGTACGCCTCCCGCCGCACCCGCGCGGAGCGCAGCACGTCGATCGAGATCCGCGTCACCGTGGCGGACAGGAACGCCTTGACCGACGTGGGAAGGGTCGCCGAGCCGTCGAAGCGCAGCCATGTCTCCTGCACCGCGTCCTCGGCCTCGCTCACGCTGCCCAGAATCCGGTAGGCGATCGAGAACAGCAGGGGCCGCAGCTCCTCGAACTCCCCGACCTTGTTCACTCCGCATCCTCCTTGAGTCTTCGAACGCTGCCCACCCGGCCGTGTCGCGCGGGGCGGGCACGTTCTGGTGATCTTGTGGTTGTTCGGCGGGGCTGGGTCACGCCCCCGTACCCGGGGCCTGTGGCAGCGCCCTGGGTGGGTCATCGATGGCCGTTCAGTGGAACTGCCCGACCTCGTAGTCACCGGCCGGCTGCTGGGCGATGATGTTCAGCCGGTTCGCCGTGTTCATGAAGGAGACCAGGACCACCAGGGCGGTGAGCTGTTCCTCGTCGTAGTGCTTCGCGGCACGCGCCCAGACCTCGTCGCCGACCCCGCCGGCGGCGTCCGCGACCCGGGTCCCCTGCTCCGCCAGCTCCAGCGCGGCGCGCTCGGCCTCGGTGAAGACGGTTGCCTCCCGCCACGCCGTGACCAGATGCAGCCGCACCGATGTCTCGCCTGCCGCGGCGGCCTCCTTGGTGTGCATGTCGACGCAGACGGCGCAGCCGTTGATCTGGCTCACGCGCAGGGCCACGAGCTCCTGTGTCGCGGCCGGCAGTGGCGACTCCTTGAGCGCTTTGCCCGCCGACATGAAGTGCTTGAGGGCCTTGGCGGCGGTCGGGCTGGCGAAGTAGTTCAGTCGCGCGTCCATTGCGTACTCCTCCGTGCTCGTAGACAGCTGTGTCCCCTGGGACGAGACAGCCCGACGCCCTGTGACACGAAAGCATGTGATCCACGTCTCCCCGAACTCGGATGTCCGGAGATGACACAGGCGGGAAGGCTGTCTCGTCCCAGGAGGGCAAGCGGGCAATCCTCGATCAGGGAGCCGATGATGAACCGCGCGCTCTGGGGGGTCGCCGAACTGATGGCCCCGCCCGTCTGCCTGACCGGCAGCTCCAGAATGTTCGTGCCCAAGGCGAAGCCGGCTGCCACGGGCGGCACCGACAGTCGACGGGTCGATGACTTCAGCCCGGGTGCCTCAAGACCATCGGCGCCGTCGAACTCCTGGCTGCGGCGGGCCTGATACCACCCGCCGCGCTCGGCGTCGCGCCCGTTCTGGTGCGCTGGCCGCAACCGGACATCCTTCACGGGGTCAGCACCCAGGTCGGCGTGCACCGGTTGCCGAAGGCGCGCAGGCTCACCCCGGTGAACGGACTCCCAGCACGGCTCCGGTACCGCGGCACAGCCAGCCGCGCGGTTTCCAGGGCAGGCCCCCCCGGCCGTCCGCGCCGCACCTCGTCAGCGCCCTCGCTTCCCCCATTCGCACCGTGCACAGAGGTCCGGTACACCCTGAGAGGTCGTCCCACCTGGCACGTGTCGCAAGCTTCCTGCGGCAGGTCAGGGCCGCGGCCACCACGGCCGAGTCTCGGCTCTGCCTGTCCTTGCGGACCACGTACGGGATCTTGAGACCACGAGCAGCCCATGGCAGGCTCATGCCGCATGATCGATGAATTCGCGAAAGGCAATCTGCACGGGAGGCTGCTGCGGGACCGCGAGGCGCTGCTCTGGAAACTCGACGGCCTGTCCGAATACGACGCCCGCCGGCCTCTGACAGCGACCGGGACCAACCTCCTCGGCCTGGTCAAACACGTGGCCATGGTCGAGGCCAGGTACTTCGGCGAGGTCTTCGACCGCCCTTTCGCGGAACCGCTGCCCCGGTGGCAGGACTCCGACGGCAGCGATCTGTGGGCGGCCGAGGACGAGACCCGCGAGCAGATCAGCGGTTTCTACCGGCGCACGTGGGACCACTCGGACACGACGATCAACGAGCTTCCCCTCGACGCCCCCGGCCACGTGCCGTGGTGGTCGGAGCCGCACGCCGACACCAACCTGTTCGCCATCATGGTCCATGTCCTCGGCGAGTCCATCCGGCATGCCGGGCACGCCGACATCCTGCGCGAGGGCATCGACGGCCGGACCGGGTTGCGCGCCGAACTCGAGAGGCAGATCGACGAGGAAGCCCGCGCGGCCCACTGGGCGAAGATCGAGCAGGCCGCCAGGTCGGCCGCACCGACCAAGGCACAGAGGTTGTCTCAGGTCACTTGATGCTCGTGCGGCATAGTGCCGGCGTGGATGCCGATCTGTCGAAGCCTCCGGTTTTGATGAACTCCGGGACTTGGCCGCGCCGTTGCTGCCATCGTTCGCTGCTCGTCCGCAAGGCGGTGTTGGACGAACTCGGGGCCCGGGGCGGGGTGGACCGGATGCCCGGGCAGGTATTCCGCTCGCCGTCCCGCGTCCGGCGCGAACCGCACGGCCGCCGCTTAGTTGATGATTTCGGCGCGATCATCCACGCGGATCGCGGCAAGCCGGTCTTGCCACATCCGGAGGGCCTCAGGTGTCTGTCGCGTCCAGTCGGTGACCTCGCCGACGATCCGCAGTGGCTCCTTGCTGCGATAGGAGCGGGTGGGATTGCCAGGGAACTTCCTGTCGGTGACGTTGGGGTCGTTCTCGAACTCCCCGGTCGGTTCGACGACATACACGCGCGGCGCCCCGTCGCCGGCGGCGAGTTCGGCGGCTAGTCCCGCGCCGTCACGCAACGCGGTGAAGTAGATGTGGTTCATGACGATCTCTGGCCGGTAGTTCGAACGGAAACCGGCGGTGAGGCGGTCTCCCACCCTCAGATCGGCCTTCGTGCCGTGAAAGAACGGACCCTCATCCAAAGCCTCATCCATCGCGACAGGTTATCAAGCAGGTTTGCGGACCCGGCCCCACCGCTTGAAGACCGAGAGCACCATCGCGAAACTCAGCGACACCATGGCGGTGGCGGCGAGGAACGCCACGGACCAGATGTCCTGCAACGGTTGTTCGCCCGTGGCCAGTTCGGTGATCGGGCCGAGGAACACCAGCAGCATCACGCAGGCGATCACGTTCAGAACCAGCTTCACCGCGACCCACCGGTAGCGAACGAGTCCCCACTTGGTCGCCATTCCCAGCAGGACACCGGTGCCGAGGCAGATCGAACCCGCTACGAGAGCAGACAGCAGTAGGGGAACGACGAAGTAGTCCGCGAGTACCCGGTATACGGCGGTACGGTCGTCGCCCTCGCGTACCCAGCCGACGGCCACCAGAACGGCCGAGATGACATCGAAGCCGATCCAGGCTCCCGCGGCCACGACATGCGTGACGAGGATGCTCTTGCGCGGCCGGGCCGGAATGCGCCAGCGGACTCGGTTCCCCCGTGTCGGCGGGCTGGTTCGCGGTGTGGTGAGGGTGCTCATGAGCGTCCTTCGCTATGGAGTTCGGTCTCGGCGAGAAGGGCGGGGGCGTGGGGCGGCGGTGGGTGGACGGCGAGGCGCAGGTGTGCGGCGGCCTACGGGGCCTGGATCGCGGTGTTCTGCACAGCGACGCCGCGACGACCCGCCGTTCCGGTGTGTGCAGCCCCGGAACCGTTCGGTGGTGCCCGAATGCTCCCGGACGCGAGCGGTGAGCGGCGTCGGGCGGTGTCCCTCCGCGTGCCCCCGCCGCGTGCCTCCGGGAGCGTCGTCCCGCCGAACATCTCGGCACACTCCCCTTGCAGGAAGACGCTCCCGGCCGCGACGTTCCGCTCATCCGCCCCCGACGGCGTACCGCCGTCGGCTTCGTGGATGGATCCGGCCTTTCGTCAGGCCGAGAGGACGTCCAGCGCGGCGGCGTGCACACCCGGCGCGGCGGCGAGGTAGCTCTCGCTGGCCAGTTCCCAGGGCTTGCCCTCAAGGTCGGTGACGACGCCTCCGGCCTCCTGGACCAGCAGCACTCCTGCCGCGTGGGACCGGACGTTGTCGAACTGCCAGTGCACGTCCATCCGGCCCGCGGCGACCTGGGCGAGCTGGTGGGTCACGGGTACGGAGACCCGTACATGGAGTGCGGCGTTCGTCATCGCGGCGAAGGCGGAGCCCATCCGGGTCGCGAGCTCGGGGTCGTGACCCGGCTGAGCCTGACCGGTTCCGGCCAGGGCGCCGTCCAACGACGTCTTGGCCGACACCCGCAGCCGTATCCCGTTGAGGAACGCCCCGACGCCCTCGGTCGCGGTGAACATCTCGTCGAGGACCGGGAAGTAGACCACGGCCAGTACCGGGCGGCCGTCGCGCACGAGGCTCACGCCGATGTTCCAGTCGGGCATGCCGTGCACGGCGTTGACGTTGCCGCCGACCGGGTCGATCAGCCACCACTCCCCCGTGGCCAGCGGTCCCGAGCCGTGCTCGTCGTTGAGCCAGCCCGCGCCCGGCAGGGCCTCGGCCAACGCGGGGCGCAGCGTTTCGACGACGGCCGCGTCATTGGCCTGGAGGCTCGCGAGCAGTTCGGGGAGCCCGGGCTGACGCGACTCGGTGGAGTAGCGCGTCATCATGCGGGCCCCGGCGTGGCGGACGGCGGCGACGGTGGCGGCGAGAAGTTCCTGGCTCATGACATGCTCCTGGAGTTGATGGAAGTGGATCTGTGTCTTGTGAGGATTTACCTGTATGCAACTGGACTTGAATCTGCTGACCGTGCTGGATGCCCTGCTCGAAGAGGGCAGCGTGATGGGCGCTGCCGAGCGGCTCCACCTGTCCTCGCCCGCGGTCAGCCGGACCCTCGGGCGGCTTCGCGCCGTCACGGGGGACGACATTCTGGTGCGTACCGGCCACTCGATGACTCCCACTCCGTACGCGGTGTCGGTGCGGGAGGACGTGCACCGGCTGGTCAGGCAGGCGCACGAGGTGCTCTCGCCGGTCCGTGAGCTGAACCCGGCCGAGATGGAGCGCACCTTCACGATCCAGTGCCATGACGCGGTGGCCGCGTCACTGCTGCCGGTCCTGGTCGAGAGGATCCAGCAGCGGGCCTCCGGGGTGCAGCTACGGGTGCTGGCGGAGAGCCCCGTCGACACCGACGACCTGCGGCACGGGCGTGTCGATCTGGAACTCGGCGGTGGGAGGCCCGGCCTGCCCGAGTTCCGGTCCGAGTCGCTCGGCGACGATCCTCTCGTCGTGGCGATGCGTGCGGACCACCCTTGTGCCGCCGGGCTCGACCTGGCCTCCTACGCGGCGCAGCCGCATGTGGTGATCTCCCGGCGTGGCCGTCTCACCGCGCCGATCGACGACGTGCTGGCCGCCGAAGGGCTGCGGCGCCGGGTGGTCGCGGCGGTGGCGACGGTGTCCACGGCCCTGCAGATCGCCGCTCGCGGTGACGCGCTGGTCACCTGCACGGCGATCCACAGCCGCCCGCTCATCGAGGCGTTCGGGCTCCTCACACGGCCCCTGCCCATCGAGTCCCCGGCGGCGACGATCAACTGCAACTGGCACCAGCGCTTCGATTCCGACCCCGCCCACGCCTGGCTCCGCGAGCAGGTCCGGGCATCGCTCGCGGAGATCACCGCCCGTTGACCGCTCCGCCTCGCGCGCCAACCGCACTGCCTACCGCGCCAACGGCAGGGCGACGGCGCCGGGGAAGGCAGACATCTCCGCTTCGTCGAGCATCGCCGCTGCGACGGTTTCCCGGCTGACCTTCGCACCGAGGTCGAAGGGAGGCCCGGCTTCCAGGCCGATCGTGCGCCGACGAGGGCTTTCCGGCCCGTCCGCGAGCATCCCGGCGTGGAAGACGGTGCCACCGGCCGCGAGGACGGTGTTGTCGGCTTCGACCTTGTCGGCGAGCCGGTCGCCCAGCACCTTGGCGAGCATGTCCGCGCCCTCCCCCGCCACTTCGGCCGACTTGCCCGTGCCGTAGGCGCCGAGCCAGATGACGCGCCGTGGGCCGGCGGCGACGACGGCCCGGGCGCCGGCCAGCAGCGTCCCGGCACGGTCCGTCCCGAGTGCGGAGAGGACCACGGAACTCCCGTCCACGACGGCGGCGATGCTCGCCGCGTCGTGCACGTCGCCCGCCACCTTGCGCAGGTTCGGGGAGTCGGGCAGGGCGATCCGCTCGGGATCACGCGCGACGGCGGTCACGGTGTGACCACGTCGAAGTGCCTGTCGAGTGAGGGCGATTCCGGTCTGGCCGGAGGCCGCGAGGACGGTGAGGTTCATGCCGAGAACGTTAGGGAGTTCCTCACTTAACATCAAATGCAAGTATCTGACTTGATAATTTACCCATACGCAATTGCTCGGGCGGAAGACTGAGGGTGCGCCGCGCCCTACCGGTTCGTGGCGTCGTCGTCGATGGACGGGGCCAGTGCGGTGGCGGCCGTCGTGAGGGCCGTGCGCAGTGTCCGCTCACGGGAGAGCAGGTCCTGCTGCCTGCCGACGACCGACACGGCGGCGCGGATGTGTCCGCCGGCATCGCGCACGGGTACGGCGTACTCGGTGACGCCGTGCTCGAACTCGCCGTGCGCCGCGACGATGCCGCGCAGGCGGTCGCGGTCGTTGGCGGCGGAGAGTTCCGCGGCGGAGTGGGCGGCGTTGGGGCCGCCGACGCCGATCAGCTCGTAGTCGTCGAGCAGGGCGGAGATCTCCTCGGCGGTGTGGTCGAGGAGGAGCGCGCGGCCCGCGCCGGTGCACCAGCACGGGGTGACGAGGCCCGCCCGGCCCTGCCACTCCTGGGCGAAGGCCGCGGCGGACTCGGCACGCAGCAGCCGGACCTGGACGCCGTCACGGACGGAGAGGCGTGCGCCCACGCCGTGTTCGACGGCGATACGGCGCAGGAGCGGGCGGCTGCGTCGGAGCAGGCCGGGGTGCAGGGAGGCGGCGGCGGTGAAGAAGGCGTTGCCTACGCGCAGTGTCGAGTCGTCGCGGCGTTCGAGGAAACCCTTGTCGCACAGGTCCTGGGTGGTACGTGATGCCTTGCTGCGCTCGACCCCGACCTCGTCGGCGAGCCTGCTGACGTTGAAGCCGGTCCGGCCGGAGGCTTCGCGGTCCAGCACGGTGTTGACCATCCGCAGGGCCATCCGCAGTGAGGAGGCCGCTCCCGGGCCCGTCTGTCCGGATGAGGGGCCGTTCGTCGTCACCTCGGCACTATAGCGGGCCGATGATCCCCGGCCCTCGGTCGCGGGCGCTGCCGCGCACGCAGGACGAGTGGCATGCGGCAGGAGCACATCGGCAGTCGTATCGGCCGTTTCGGCATGGCCTGACCGACCTGCCCGAGCGTGACGCTGTACGTGATCGCGCCGCCGGACGGGTGGCGCCGGTGGAGACAAGGAGGAGGTCCGGATGACCCGGTACGACCTGGCGCTCATCGGATTCGGCGGGGTGAACCGCGCGCTCGCCGAGCTGATCGCCGAACGCGGAGACGTCCTGGAGGCCGAACTCGGCTTCGCCCTGCGGGTGGTGGCCATCACCGATCTTCGGGCCGGATCGCTCGTACGGACGGACGGCGGCGGGATCGACCTGGCGGGGCTGCTCGCCGTGGCGCCCGGTGAGCTGGACTTCTCGGGGTGGGAGGGCGGTAGCCCGGAGCCGCGTAACGAGTGGGTGATCCGTGAGGTGCCCGCCGACATCATCGCCGAGGCCACCTTCACCGACCCCACGGACGGGGAGCCCGCGCTGTCGCACGTGCGGTGGGCCGTCGAGGCCGGCAAGCACGTGTGCACCACCAACAAGGGTCCGGTCGCCCTGCACGGGCAGGCGCTGAAGGACCTGGCACGACGCCACGGCGTGTGCTTCGAGTCCGAGGGCACCGTGATGTCGGGCACGCCCGTGCTGCGCACCGCCCGCCGCATGTTCGGCGGGCTGTCCGTGCACGGCTTCGAAGGGATCATGAACGGCACCTCCAACTACGTACTGGGCCGCCTGGAGTCGGGGCTGTCCTTCGCCGAGGCGGTCGCCGAGGCCCAGGCCCTGGGCTACGCCGAGGCCGACCCGACGGCCGACATCGAGGGCCACGACGTCCAGCTGAAGGTCGTGATCCTCGCGAACGAGGTGCTCGGCGCCGACCTGCGCCGCGTGGACGTGCCCTGCACCGGTCTGTCCGCCCTCACCGCCGACGACGTCCGCCGGGCGGCGGCCGAGGGACTGCGCTGGAAGCTGGTCGGCTCCGCCACCCGGCGCCCGGACGGCACGGTCGACGCACGGGTCGCGCCGGTCGCGCTGCCCGCCGAGCACCCCCTCGCCGGCATCGCCGGTCCCGGCAACGCCATCGCCTTCCACACCCACCCGCTGGGCACCGTCACCGTCGGCGGCCCGGGAGCGGGGCGCATCGAGACGGCGTACGCCCTGCTGTCCGATGTCATCGCCATCCACGAGCACACCGCCGCGGGGGCGGTGCCGGGAGCCGGCAACGCGATCCTCGCGAAGGCCCACCGTGTCTGACACCACCGTCCTCGGTCCCCGCCCGGCCTCCCACGAGGAGGTGGGCGAGGGCATGGCGGCCGTGCGCAACCCCTACAGCGGCGAGCCCATCGGCTCGGTGTGTCTCAGCCCGGCCTACGCCGTGGACGAGGTCATGCGGCGGACCCGCGTGGGGCGGAAGACCGCCGGCAGGCATCGCCGACGGCAACGCGGTCGTGCTCAAACCGTCGCTGCTCACCCCGCTGTCCGCGCTGCGGCTGGTCGACACCCTGGTGGAGGCCGGGCTGCCGGAGGACGTGGTGACCGTGGTCAACGGCGGCGCCGAGCTGGGCGCCGCCCTGGTGTCCGCGCCGGACGTGCGCGCCGACCGTGCTGGAGGACGTGCCGGACACGTCCTCGGTCTGGCGGGAGGAGGCGTTCGCGCCCGTCGTGGTGCTCCAGGCCGTCGACTCCTTCGACGAGGCCGTGGAGCGGGCCAACGAGATCGACTTCAGCCTGCACGCGGGCGTGTTCACCGGCTCCCTGGACCGGGCGATGGACGCGGCCCGGCTGCTGGAGGTCTCCGGCGTGATGGTGAACGACTCGTCCGACTACCGCTTCGACGCGATGCCCTTCGGCGGCTTCAAGTACGGCAGCATGGGCCGTGAGGGTGTGCGCTTCGCCTACGAGGAGATGACCCAGCCGAAGGTCGTCTGCCTCAACAGGGAGCCGGTGTGAGCGAGTTCGACGCCGGGCCGAGCGCGCCCGGCACCGGGTTCCGGATCGAGACGGACGCGCTGGGGGACGTGGCCGTACCCACGCGGGCGTACTGGGGTGCGCACACGGCGCGGGCCCTGGAGGACTTCCGCGTCAGCTGGGTCCCGGTCTCCGTCCATCCCTGCCGCCGCGTCAGGCCGGTTCGTCGGTCATGCCGGGCAAGGTGAACCCGGTCATCCCCGAGGTGGTCAACCAGATCGCGTTCGCGACCGTCGGCGCGGACGTCGCCACCACCATGGCCGCCGACAACGGGCAGTTGCAGCTGAACGCGTTCGAGCCGCTGATCGGCCATCTGCTGCTGCAGCACATCGCCTGGCTGACGCGCGGCTGCTCCGCGCTGCGCACCCTGTGCGTGGCGGGCATCACCGCCGACCAGGAGCACCTCGCGCGCGGGGCCGCCCACGCGGTCGGTGCGGCGACGGCGCTCGCTGCGCACATCGGGCACGAGGCCGCGGCCGAGGTGGCCCGGCAGGCGTCGCTGACCGGGACCGATGTGATCGAAGTGGCCGTCGAACGCGGATTGTCGGAGCGGGAGACCGCACTACGCGTCATGGCTGCCGCGGCGGCCGGCTGACGACCCGGGACAGCGCCAGCGCTGTCACCGTGTCCCGTACACCGGGCATCTGGGCGATCTGCTCCCAGATGCCCTGTACGCGTTCCAGGGTGCCCGCCTCCACACTGACCAGCAGGTCGAACTGGCCGCTGAGGACGTCGCAGGAGACCACCTCGGGGATGCGTTTGAGCGCGGTGAGGACGTCTCCGCCGCGCATCCGGTCCTCCCGGTAGACCATGACGTGCGCGGCCACCGTCGCCCGGTCCGGCCCGCAGGACGGACGCACGATCGTGTAGCCGCCGATGTGTCCCTGCCGTTCCAGACGCTCCACGCGCTGGCGTACGGCGTTGCGGGACAGCCGTACGCGCTGGCCCAGTTCGGCGTGGGAGATCCTGGCGTTGTGGGTGAGTGCGGTGATGATCTGCTCGTCGATGGCGTCCATGGCGCTGTCCGTCTCCTGACTGGCCGAAGGCTCCGGTGGCCTGGGGCCACCGGAGCCGGGTGTGCCGGTACGACTGGGGTCAGCTCTCGTGGTGCAGGGCGAAGACGCGGGCCGGGAAGCCCGAACCGCCCTGCGGCTTGGGCCAGGTGGCGACGATCAGTGCGCCCGCCTCGGGTACCCGGTCGAGGCCGGCCATCAGCTCGATCTGCCAGCGGTCCCGTTCCAGGACGTAGCTCTCGAGGCTGAAGTCACCGGCGGAGGTGGCCAGTCCGGGGTCGGTGTCGGTCTGCTCGTGCCCGATCGCGGTGACGCCGACTTCCTCGAAGAGGTACCGCAGGACCTCGGCGGACCAGCCGGGGTAGTGGCTGACGCCCCCCTCGTCCTTGTTGGCCATGGCGGCCGGGTCGGGCCAGCGACGGCCCCAGCCGGTGCGCAGGGCGACGAACGACCCCTGTGGGACACGGCCGTTGCGGGCCTCCCAGGCCGCGACGTCGTCCAGGGTCGGTACGGCGTCGGGGTCGGTGGCGACGCGGTCGCTGATGTCGAGGACGACGAGCGGGAGGATCATCTCGTCGACGGGTATCTCGTCCAGGGTCCGGGCACCGTCGACGAAGTGCACGGGCGGATCGACGTGAGTGCCCCACTGGCCGACGATCGTGTAGAGGTGCACGTTGAAGCCGTCGCCGCGGGACATGTCGAAGGGCATCTCGCGCTTCTCGTCCGGGAAGGCGGGGAAGTGCGGCTGACCGGGGTGGAAGGCGTGGGTGAGGTCGGTGCGGACCGTCCCGCCCATCAGTTCCCGGTGCAGGGCCCACAGCGGCGGTAGGGCGGTGGTGGCCGTGTTCGGTGTCATGCGTGCTCGTCCTCTGTCTCGGCTGTCTCGGTGTGGTGCAACAGGTCGACCAGTTGGGCCAGTTCGGCCGGTTCTGCGACGCAGGCGACGGCACCCGCCGACTCCGCCGGGCCGCCGTACCCCCACCGCACATGGACGGCGGGGATCCCTTCGGCGGCGGCGCTCTCGATGTCGTAGGCGCGGTCGCCGACCATGAGCGGCCGGCGGACGTCGGTGCCGCCGGCCCGCAGCCGGGCGACGCACTCCCGGATCACCAGCCGCTTCGTCGTACGGCCCGCCTCGTCGGACACACCGCAGACGGTCCGGAGCCGGGAGTCGAGGCCGAAGCGGCGCGCCATCAGCTCCGCCTGGTCCTGCACCTTGGAGGTCGCGATGCCCATGGGCAGCCCGCGCGCGACCAGGGTGTCGAGCAGCTCGGGTATGCCGTCGTACAGCGTGGCGGCGGACGCGCCGCCGCGGGCGTACGCGGCGCGGTAGGCGGCCAGGGCGGCCCGTGCGGCGGGCTCGTCGAGGCCGACCACATGCCGGAAGGTGTCGTACATCGGCGGGCCGACGAAGCCACGCAGTGTGGGTGCGTCGGGGACCGGGGCCCCGACGGTCCGCAGGGCCTCTGCGGCGCTGGCGGTCACTCCGGGGGCGGAGTCCACCAGGGTGCCGTCGAGGTCGAGCAGGAGGCAGGTGGGCGGCTTCACTCGGCCGTCCCCGAGGTACGGCGACGGCCGTGCCGCAGCCAGTGGTACAGGTAGCAGCCGGCGACGAACGGAACGCCGAAGTACAGGGCCGTCGCCTGCGCCGGGTCCAGTGCGATACCGATGAGCGAGGCGAGGCACAGGACGAAGGCGAGGACGGGCACCACCGGGTAGAAGGGTGTCCGGTAGGCCAGGGTGGCGGGGTCGCCTCCCTCGCGGACGAAGGTCCGCCGGTGGAAGAACTGCGCGGCGACGATGGACATCCAGACCCCGACCGCGGCGAATCCGGCGATGGACACCAGCACCAGGTAGACCGTCTCGGGCGCGGCGACGCTGCTCACGAGGGAGGCCAGACCGCCGAGCATGCTGAGCGACAGCGCTGTCAGCGGGATGCCGCGGCGGCTGAGCCGGCGCAGCGCCTGCGGCGCCTGCTTCTCCTGCGCGAGGGAGAACAGCATGCGGGCGCAGGAGTACAGGCCGCTGTTCCCGGCCGACAGCAGCGCCGTGATGATCACGAAGTTCATGACGTCGGCGGCATAGGGGATGCCGATGGAGGAGAAGACGGTGACGAACGGGCTCTCGTCCAGGCCGACTTCGTCGTACGGGATGGTCGCGGCGATCACCGTGATCGCGCCGACGAAGAAGATCAGCAACCGGACGACCGTGACCCGCAGGGCCTTGGGCACGGCCTGGGCGGGGTTCTCGGTCTCGCCGGCGGCGACGCCGATCAGCTCGGATCCGGAGAAGGCGTAGAACGCGGCGAGCACGGTGACCAGGACGCCCGAGAAGCCGTGCGGGAACAGGCCGTCCGCGGTGCTGAAGTTCTCCAGCAGGAAGGGGTGGGATCCACTGTCGGCGAGGGGGTGGAAGCCGGCCAGTGCCGCGCCGCCGAGCACGATGAGGGCGACCACCGCGACGACCTTGACCAGCGAGAACCAGTACTCGGTCTCGCCGAAGACGCGGGCCGAGAAGGCGTTCACCCCGAAGACGACGGCGGCGAAGACGACGCACCAGATCCAGACGTCGACGCCGGGGAACCAGCGCTGCATCAGCAGCCCGCACGCGGTGAACTCGGAGCCGAGGGCGACGGCCCAGGTCAGCCAGTACAGCCAGGCGGTGGCGAAGCCCGTGGCGGGGCCGATCGAGCGGGTGGCGTAGACGTGGAAGGCGCCCGAGACGGGGTAGGTGACGGCGAGTTCACCGAGGCAGGCCATCACCAGCCAGACGACGAACGCGCCCACCAGGTAGGCGAGGACGGCACCGAGCGGGCCGGCCTGGGAGACGGTGAATCCGGAGCTGAGGAACAGCCCGGAGCCGATGACACCACCCATGGCGATCATGACGAGATGCCGGGAACGCATGGTGCGGCGCAGGCCGTCGCCGGGCGGCTGGGGAGCGGAGTCGGCGGTGGCCGGAGCGTTCTCCGGTACGGCTGAGACGGACATGGCGGTCTCCTCTGCGGAGCTGAGCGGGAGGGGCGGGGCGGGGTGTGGGGGTGATCGGCACGGCATGGCTGTGGGGTGTGGCCGCTTTCGACGGATGAGAGGTGCGCGTCGGGGTGTGCGCGCAGGGTGGGAGCGGGCGCCCGGTGTGGGCGACGGCCCGGGGGTGAAGGGCCTTGCGGGGCTGAGGGGGAGGTCAGGCCCGGGCGACGAGGTCCAGCGGGGCGGAGAGTTCGATCACCGGGATCTCCCAGGGGTGGGCGTCGGCGAGGCGGGCGAGCACCCGCGCGAGGTCGTCGTCGTCCGCCTCGGCGTCGACGTAGGTGGTGACGGCGAGGGTCGAGGAGAGGAACCGTCCGCCTACCGACCCGAGGGACGGACGGGCTCCGGGCCGGACCGTGAAGCCCTCGGCACCGAAAGCCACTTCGAAGACATCTCCGTAGACGCCGAAGTCCCCGAGTTCGGGCGAGGCCTCCAGGACCCGCAGCAGCGAGGCGAAGGACGCGTCGGCGCGCAACGCTTCGAGGTCGCCCTCCGCGCACGCGGTCAGGGTCGACGTCTCGACCGGCCAGTACACCTTGACCGTCCGGACCGTCCGGCGTCGGACGGAGGCCGGTACGGCCTCCCGCTCCTCTCCGGTGACACCCGGTGTGATCGTCGTCGTGGCCATGCGCATCTGTCCCTCGGCGTTCGGCGGCGGCTGATGCGTGGATGTTAGGCCGTGCATTAAATGCACGACAAGATGCAGATGCTGCACAATTTCAGTTGGGTCGTACAGGCGGCGGTACAGTGCGCACCGACCGTCGCGGGGCCGGTACCCCGGCGACCACGCACGTCGGCATGGCGGAGGAGCACGTGGACTCAAGCGTGACCAGGGGCCTGGACGCCCTGTCGGCACTCGCCGACAGCACGACCGAGGGCCGGCGGCACGGCCCCGCCGCATCCGTCTCGGAGCTGGCCCGGCGGATGGGCCGCGACCGCAGCCAGGTGTCCCGCATGGTCACCGCCATGGCCGCGGAGGAGTTCGTGGTCCGCGACGACGTCTCGGGCGGCGTCGCACCGCACTGGCGGCTCTACGCGGCGGCACGCGATCTCACGGCGCACCGGCTGCGCACGGACGGGCTCACCGCCCTGGAGGGCATGGCCACCGAGACCGGCGAGAGCTGTTATCTCGGAGTCCTGGTCGGCGACACCACCGTGACCATCGCCGAACGGGTGCCTCCGGGCAGCCGACAGCTCGGCTCGTGGATCGGCCGCCCCTACCCCGCGTACTGCAGCGACTGTGGCCAGGCCCTGCTGAGCGACGCCGACGACGACGAGGTGGCCGCGGTCTTCGCCCGCACCGAGTTCGTCCGCCACGGCCCCCGCACACCCGCCGACCTCGACGACTTCCTGCGCCGGCTGGAGCTGACCCGGCGGCGCGGATACTCCGTCGTCGACGAGGAGGCCGAACCGGGCCTGTACTCGGTCGCCGTACCCGTACGCGACTTCACCGACGAGGTCGTCGCCGCCGTACAGGTCGTCGGACCGCGACGACGCCTGGAACCCAGGACCCAGGAGTGCGTGGCCGCCGCCCTGCGCTGGGGACGCCACCTGGAGACGGCCCTGCGCGGCGCCTGATCACACACCGCGGGCCGCCGACTCGACGGTGCAGCGGCTTTCGGCGGCGCCGCCGTCGGCCGTAGTACTGGTGGCATGCACTCCACCACGGGTACGCCGCAGGCGAGTTGCCGCAGGGAAATGTGATTGACGCTCCGGTGTGGGTCGTGAACGATCTCGGACCGTGACGACGAGCGAGGATCAGGATCAGCCCGCCCCCAGAGGGGCCACTCCGCCCGCCCGCCCGATCGCTCTGGTGACCGGCGTGGGTCGCACCGTCGGCATCGGTGCCGGCATCGCTCGCAGGCTGGCCGCGTCGGGCTGGGACATCGCCTTCACCTACTGGACCCCCTACGACGACCGCATGCCCTGGGGCAGGGAGCCCGGCGCGACGCAAGCGATCCGTCACATGCTGGCCCAGCACGGTGCGTCCACCGCCGCCGTCGAGGCGGATCTCGCCGACCCGTCCACCCCGGCACGCGTCTTCGACGAAGTCGAAGAACACCTCGGCAAGGTCACCGCGCTGGTCATGTGCCACTGCGAGTCGGTCGACTCCGGTCTCCTCGACACCACGGTCGAGAGTTTCGACCGGCACTTCGCCGTCAACGCGCGTGCCACGTGGCTGCTCATCCGCGAGTTCGGGAGCCGTTTCGCCTCCGCCCCGGGTACCGGCCGGATCGTCAGCCTCACCAGTGATCACACCGTCGGGAACCTGCCCTACGGGGCGAGCAAGGGAGCCCTGGACCGCATCACCCTGGCCGCGGCCCGGGAACTCGCCCACCTGGGCGTGACCGCCAACGCGATCAACCCCGGACCGGTCGACACCGGCTGGATGTCCGAGGAGATCCGGGATCACTGCATCCGCAGCACCCCGCTCGGCCGTGTGGGCACTCCGCAGGACACCGCGCACCTCGTGGACTTCCTGTGCTCCGGGGAGGGCGAGTGGATCAACGGTCAGCTGCTGATGAGCAACGGCGGCCTCGCCTAGCGACCGCAGGGGCGGCGGCATCAACGCCCCGGAACACCTCCCGACGCAGCCGTCCCACATTCGAACGGACACCTCGCTCGGGGCTGCGGGAAGGCCGGGCCGCGGCCTGATCGGCATGCCCATGGACCGCTCTCCGGCCCCTTCCCAGGCGGTGCGTCCGAGTCTCCGGCGCAGTCTGCAGTTTGGCTACGTGTTCCTTGGAAACACGTCTGGCGAATCGAACGCAAGGGAGAATCACTGCCATGGGCATCATCGCGTGGATAGCTATCGGTCTGCTCGCCGGGGCCATTGCCAAGGCGCTCATGCCGGGTAAAGACCCGGGCGGGATCATCGTCACCATGCTCATCGGTATCGCTGGAGGCCTTCTCGGCGGCTTCCTCGGCAAGGTGATCTTCGGAGTCGACTCGATCGACGGCTTCTTCGATCTGTCCACCTGGATCGCAGCCATCATCGGGTCCGTCATCCTCCTCGCGCTGTACCGGCTGTTCACGAACCGTGGACACCGGCGCGGGCACGCTCACGCCTGACGGTTCAAGGAGGCGTGACCAGAAGAACAGCCGCACGCAGTGAAGTAGCAGCGGAGTACGCGAGCGCCCCCGCCGACAGGCGGGGGCGCTCGCTGCCGTGTGGGCGAGTCGTGCGGTCACCCGACGTGGCCCGCGCCGGCTCCGTGCCGCCGTTCGCCGTGGTAGCGCGTCGCAAGGCGGGCGAGGGCGACAGCGGCGAGGAGGAGGCCGAAGTCGCGCAGCGTGATGTCGTAGTGGTCGGGGGTGGTCAGCAGGTTGACGATGACGCCGGTCAGCCAGGCCGCCACCAGCCAGGCTCCGAACCGGGGAGCGAGGGCCACGGCGATGCCTGCCACGATCTCGATCACGCCCACGGCGTACATGGCCGCCTGGGCACTGCCGGGTACGAGGTCGTCGATCCACGGCGCGAGGTAGGCGGGCCAGTCCACGAGCAGGTTGGCGAACTTGTCCAGTCCGAACAGGACCGGCGCCACCGTGAAGGCGGTCCGCAGGATCACGAACGCCTGATAGCCGGGATCGGCGAGCAGCGCACGCCGCGGAGTGGCGGACGTGGTGCGTGAGGTTAGGGAGGTTAGGGAGGACATGACGCCCCTCCTTCTATAGACGAGCCGACGCGCAGGAGGCTGTACGACCACGTGGTGCGCCGGCCCGGCCCCGTCAGCCGGGACGAAGCGGCCGCAGCGCTGGGTCTGGCGCGCCAGACCGCGGCCTTCCACCTCGACCGCCTGGCCGACGAGTCCCTGCTCGACGTCGTCTACGAGCGACGCAGCGGGCGGGCGGGACCGGGTGCGGGCCGGCCGGCGAAGCTCTACCGGCGGTCGACGACACAGATCGCGGTCAGCCTGCCGGACCGGCGCTACGAGCTCGCCGGGCGACTCCTCGCACAGTCCGTCGAGGAATCCGCGGCGACCGGCGAGCCGGTGCGGGAGGTGCTGCACCGCAAGGCCGACGAACTCGGCACGCAGCTGGGAGAGCCGGCCGGCGGAAGCCTCCTCGACCTGCTCGAACGGTACGGCTTCGAGCCGCGACACGAGGAAGGCGCCGTCGTGCTCGGCAACTGCCCCTTCCACGCCCTGGCCCGTGAGTACACCCAGACGGTGTGCGGCATGAACCTGCGTCTGCTGCGCGGTGCCCTGCACGGGCTGGGCGAGCGCGGGTATACGGCCTGCCTGTCGCCCGGCCCGGATCGGTGCTGTGTCCGGTTGGAGCCCGTCGACTGAGCGCCCCCCGCAGGGCAGGACAGGCCTGTTCCGCGTCGTACGCGTACGGCCGTTCTCGGTTGACGACGGCGGACGTTGTAAGGAATCCGGCTCAGCCGCACATCTCCCGGTTGACGGCCTGATGGCGGTCGCGACCGGAACCATGGAGGTGTTGTGACACGACGACGAGATACCGCCGATGAGCACGCGGACCCCGACGGGCACAGGGCACTGGAAGCCCTCTACACGGCTCACGCCGACCGGGTCCGCGCGTATCTCCTGCACCGCACGGACCGGGAGACGGCGCAGGACATCCTGTCGGAGACCTTCGTACTGGCCTGGCGCAAGTCCGACTCCGTGCCCGCCGACGCCCTGCCGTGGCTGCTCGCCTCGGCACGACGGCTGCTCGCCAACCGTGTGCGCTCGGATCAGCGCCACCGGGCACTGTCCGAGCGCATGGCGGCCATGGCCGACCGGGCAGGGGCGGCGGAGATCAGTGACGAGATCGGGACGCGTACCGAGGTGGCCGCCGCGCTGTCGGCACTGTCCGAGCAGGACCGGGAGACGCTGTTGCTGAGCGCCTGGTACGGCCTGACGGCCAGACAGGCGGCCGTGGTCATGGGCTGCAGCACCACCGCCTTCGCGGTGCGCCTGCACCGGGCCCGCAAACGCTTCAGTGCGGCGCTGACCCGCGCGGACCGGGCAGAACCCGTCCACGTCACTCACCCCCGCCCCCATCCCCACCCCCACCCCCACCCCCACCCGAGCTTCGCCGAGCAGGAGTCAGCATGAAGCGGACGGCCACCACCAAGCAGAGCCAGGCGCCCGACCTCGTTGCCATCCGCGCGCTGCGACCCGACGACGAGGAGTGGGCGACGTCCGCCGACGGCCGGGCCGCACTGCGGGACATCCTGCGGCGTACCGAACAGCCGCCCGCCCCGGTCGGTTTGAGGAGGCGTCGGCGTCTGGTCCTGGTGGGCGCCGCCACGGCCGCGCTCCTGGCAGGTGCCACGGCCACGGCCGTCGCCACTCTCGGGCCGTGGGACGAGAAAGGGCGCAACGTCATGTGCGCCCGCACCTTGTCGGCCGAGGCGGACCTGAGCCAGCTGCCGCTCAAGACCAAGTTCGATCCGCGGGACGCCGCCCGTTCCTGCGCGGCAGCCTGGAAGCGGATGTGGGGCGAGTCCGCAGCCGGCACGGGGCCGGGCACCGCCAAGCCGACACGGCTCGTGGCCTGCTACCACCCGAACGCGCAGCCCGACAACGGCGAGTCCTCGGACACCGGCGCCCCGGGCGCCCTCGGCGCCCCGGTGATCTACCCGGCGGACGGGCATCCCACGGACGAGGCGGCCTGCGCGGCCATCGGATCCAGGCCTGTCGTGGGCGGCTGAGAAACCCCGAGGTCGGTGGCCCGTGGGAGCCACGGGCCACTGACAGTCCGAGCCGCGGCCCAGGCGGCCTTCGGGCTGATCAGGTGCGTTCCTCGGTGGGAGCACATGATCGGCCGAGGGCCGCCTCAAGGCAGAGATCAGAGGCCGTAGCGTGCGTGGATCCTGCGCGAGACGCTGCGGTGCCTGCTGGAGGACATCCATCGCAGGATCCGCGCGCAGCCCACGGCTGCACCGGATGCGTCCTGAGGCGGGGCTCGGGCACCCGGCCGCCGTGTGGGTGCCGAGCGCCCGCTGGACGCGCTGCCCTCTTGCCCGGCTCGCCTACGCGGACAGCGCGCCGCTCTGTGCCGCTTTGTGGTGGCGCGCGGACAGGCGGGAGCCGGACTCGCGCCGGGCGGCGCGCCGCAGGAGGGGTACCGCGAGGAGGAAGCCGAGCACCGCCCAGGCTGTCAACACCAGCGCCACCATGGGCAGCTCCCAGGAACCTGCCGCTTCGGCCGACCGTGCCGCGTCGGGGAGCAGCGCCGAACGCAGGCCCTGTGCCATCCACTTGAGCGGAAAGACGGCGGCGACTTGCTGGACCGGCACGGGCAGCGAGGTGATCGGGAACACCGTTCCGGAGATGAGGAGGAGCCCCATCGTCGGCAGCATGATCAACGCCAGCGCCTCGCGGGGGTTGGGCAGTACGGCGCCGATGGCCGCGCCCAGGGGCACGACGGCGAGCAGCCCGAGCGTGGTGACCCACAGCAGTGTCAGCCAGTCGCCGGGCCCCCGGGGCAGCGGCCCGTCCACCAGCAGCGCCGCGGCCGCCAGGAGCAGGGCCAGGGTGCCGACCGCCACGACGACGACCAGCAGGCACTTGGCGACGAGGTAGGCAGGTATTCCGCCGGGCGTGGCGCGCAGCCGCAGCAGGGCACCCTCCTCCCGCTCGGTCACGAGTATCTGGGGCAGGTTGATCAGTCCGATCTGGAACAGCAGGTAGGCGGCGAAGCCCGCCAGCACCAGATGGGCCATCGGGGTACGGGTGCCGGGTACGTCGTCGCTGAGCCAGGCGGCGACGGCCAGCGCGACGACCACGTTGGTCAGGTGGCCGGACATCTCCTTGCCGTTGCGCAGGAGGTGACGCAGTTCGATGCCGCCGCGCTGGATCCCGGCTCGCCAACTGTGCGTCATGACTGTCCTGTTCACGCTGTCCGCGCCTCCTCGTCCGTGTGCTTGTCCCTGCCGTCGGCGTCCCGGTGCACCATGTGCAGGTAGGTGTCCTCCAGCGTCGGGCGGCGGACCTCCAGGCCGGCGATCGGGCTGTCCGCGTGCCGGTGGAGTTCCCAGACCAGCCGTGAGGGGTCCTCGGTGCGTTCGCGGCGCATCGTTCCGTCGTCGGCCGTCCAGCGGACCTCGGCCCGGGCGGCGGCCCGCCGGGCCAGTTCCGCGGGGGTGCCGCAGGCTCGGATCCGGCCGCCGACCAGCATGGCGATCCGGTCGGCCAGGCGCTCGGCCTCCACCAGGTCGTGGGTGGTGAGCAGGACGGTGACGCCGTCGTCGCGGGCCAGTCGTTCGACCAGGACATGGAACTCGTGCCGCGCCTGGGGGTCGAAGCCGGTGGTCGGCTCGTCCAGGAAGAGGAGTTCGGGGCGGCCGACGATGCCGAGCGCGACGTCCAGCCGTCGGCGCTGGCCGCCGGACAGCCGGTCCACCCGCCGGCCGGCCTGGTCGGTGAGGCCGACCAGGGCCAGCAGTTCGGCCGGGTCACGCGGGTCGGGGTAGTACGTGGCGAAGTGCGTCAGCAGCTCGGCGACCCGCCAGCGGCGGTGGTCGCGCCAGGACTGCAGGACCAGTCCGATCCTGCCGCGCCAGGCGTCGCCGCCGCGCTCCGGGTCCGTACCGAGGACGCTCACCTCGCCCGCGGAGCGGCGTCGGAAACCCTCCAGGATCTCGACGGTGGTGGTCTTCCCCGCGCCGTTGGGCCCGAGAAGCGCGAAGACCTCGCCGCGATGGATGTCCAGGTCGACACCGTGGAGGACGTCGACGTCGCCGTACGTCATCGTCACGCCGCGCGCATGGACGACGGGTTGGCCGGAGGTGGGCTTCGGCGTCATCGTCCTGCCCCCGAGGGGTGTCGCGGTGGTAGCGGTGATCCGGTCGACGCGGGAGGACCGGCGCTCTCGACGATCGCCCGGAGCGCCGCGACGTGCCCGTCGAAGGCGCCGCGTCCGCGGTCCGTCAGCCGTACCCTGGTGCGCCGTTTGCGTCCGCCGCCCTCTTTGTGGAGCTCCAGATATCCCGCCTCCTCCAGGGTGTGCAGTTGCTTGGAGAGCGCCGAGTCGCTGAGCGAGAGGCTGTCGCGGACGAACGCGAAGTCCGCCCATTCGGTGGCCGCGAGCAGCGCGACCACCGACAGCCGGGTGGCGGGGTGGATCAGTTCGTCGAAGCCGGAGGGCGTGCTCATCGGTCCTCCCCCGTGCCGGCCGCTCCCGCTTCTGCCACCTGTGCGCCGCTGCGCCGCGCCGACCTGGCCGCCCAGCGGCTAGTCGGCCCGACGAACAGCACGAACACCGTCGCCGAGATCGTCGCCTGGATCAGACTGGCCGGCATCGGCGCCAGCGCGTCGACCAGCCGACCGGACAGCAGGACCGTCCCACCGGTCACCACCGCCCCCGCGACGAAGGTGGCGAGCATCGGCCGGGTGCACCGGGTGTGGTGCAGGCGCACGCGGCTGCGGCGGTTGTGGAACACGGCCAGCGCGCTCAGCAGCGCCACGTACCCGGCGGCGGCCAGACCCACGCCCCATCCGGGCAGGTCGAATCCCAGACCGGCCAGGAAGAGCCACATGAGCATGGCCGTGGCCCAGGGGGTCCCCGAACTGCTCGCGGCGGACCGCTCGACCTCGTCGTACACCCGCTCCTGCGGCACACGGATGCGCTGCAGATCTCTCCATGCCTGTTCGGCGTCCATCGGCGTACGCACGTCCCCGACCCCTCCACTCCCCGCGTTACTTTCCTACCAGGAAAGTTATCTTCGACTTTCCTGTCAGGCAAGTCGGCGCTTCGTCTCGGTGCCGACCGACGTGCGCGAGGTCGTACGTCGGGGCACGGGGCCACAGATCTACGGTCTCCGCCCGGCGCCGAGGAGCTTCCAGGTCACGGGCGCAGGAGTGGAAAGTCGGCCTTGGCCCAGAGGGCACGGACACCGGCGGGTCCCACGTCGGCGGGGGTGTCCTCGGTGCTCCAGACTCTGTCCTGGGTGGAGCTGTCGACGGGTGGCCAGCCAGGATTCCCGGTGGCGGCGAAATCGGCCCACGCGCGCACCATGCGGCGTGAAAGTCCATGGTCCGCGGACGTGGGTGCACCGCCGATGAGGAAGGACACGCTGTCACCGTCGAGGTTGCCGAAGGCGAAGGGGATGTCCGCGCAGTGCCACGCCCGCACCACCGCGTTCGGTGGCCCGGCACGACGACGGTCGAAACGCGACAGGAACGCCCGGCCGCCTGCTCGGGCATGCTGCTCTGCGAGTCGGTTGCTGTACTCGCCGAACAGCAGATCGCCGAAGACGCTGAGATAGATGTCGAGCACCGGGGCCTGGGGCAGCGCGGCGCGGTAGCCGGCCACCAGGCCGTCGGGGAGGCCGAAGTCCTCGGCGAATCGCGCGAGCCGCGCATCCGTGGTGATCTTCGCGCAGCTGCCGACGGCGTCGAGCAGCCAGTACTCCTGCGTGGTGTGGCAGACCAGCAGGTCCACCCCCCGGGCCGCACCGGCTGCCATCCCGGTGAGGGGGTCGGTGGGCAGGACGTCGCCGTCGAGGACGGGCGCGTAGAGCACGGGGTCGTAGTGGCGGGATCCGGAGGCGGGGTCGCGACGATAGTCGTCGACCACCCTGTCGGAGGCGGCGACGAGCGCCAGCGCAGTCGCGGACGTCAGGCCTTCGGCCGTTGCGGGACAGCCCGCCGCCGCGGCGACCTCGCGGGTGGTCGCGGCGGCGATCTCGCGTGTGTAGCAGGGACTGGCGGCGCTGTGGGCGATGGCACGGTGGAACAGCCCGCGGGCACGATCCATCACCATCAGGCAGGCGACCGAGGCGGCTCCGGAGGACTGGCCGGCGACCGTGACGTTGCCCGGGTCGCCGCCGAAGGCGGCGATGTTCTCATGTACCCAGCGCAGGGCCGCGACCTGGTCGAGCAGGCCCCGGTTGTCCGGGTGGACCGGTCCTTCGGCTCGGGGGACATGGCCGAAGCCCTCGAAGCCGAGCCGGTAGTTGAGGGTGACCACGACCAGACCGGCGCGGGCCAGCGCCGTGCCGTCGAAGTCGGGTTGGGCGGAGGATCCGAAGGTGTAGGCGCCGCCGTGGATCCAGACCAGGACGGGCAGGTGGCCGCCCTCGGGTGCCGGCGTCCAGATGTTGACGGTGAGGATGTCCTCTTCGTCGGGCGACCACAGAGGCGCCCCGGGCAGCTGTGCCGACTGCGGGGCGATCGGGCCGTACTCCGTGCCCGCCCGCACACCGGCCCACGACGGTGCCGGAAGTGGTTCCCGGAACCGGCCCGCTCCGAACGGCGGGGCGGCATAGGGGACGCCCAGGACGGCGACGACATCGGCAGAGGCCCGAAAACCTTGCACCGAGCCGCCTTTCGTCCTGAAGGTGACCACGCGAAGACTTCCTCTCGCTGCTGCACACGGGAACGCCGGGGAACCGACACGAACACGGGGCCGGCCACGCGGGGGCCACGCCTCTACTCGCTCAGTCCGTCCTCGATCCAGGTGGTGGCGAAGTCGACGACCTGCGCGGCCTCGAACAGATGGCTCTCGGCGGCGCCGACCCTGCCTCGGCGACCGATTCCCGCAGCGAGCATGTCCTGGACGATGACGTCGAACGGCTCCCGTCCCTCGGCCACCGCGGAGGAGTAGTCGAAGGCGCCTTCTTCCGAGTCGATGTCGTGGAAGCGGCGCCAGACCCGTCGGCCGTCCACGAGGAGGGGCTGTTCGTAGTCCACGAACCGCTTGCCGGGGGCGTCGGCGAGCGCCTCGGCGTGGTGCAGGAGCGTCAGGGTGTCCAGAGGTGCTCCCAGCAGGAGTACCCGGCCGCCGCCGGCGGTCAACCGTGCCAGGGGGCTGCCGGGGCCGTGGGGGTCGTCCCAGGGATGGTCGGCCATCAGGTCGGTTGCCGCGGGCCCCAGGGCCGCGAAGCTGACATCCGGGTGGCGGCTGCGGATCGCTCCGGGCCGGCGGCGCAGCGCTTCGGGGAGCCGGCCGTTGCTGTGATCGGCTTCGCTGAAGTCCGGGTCGTAGACGGGGTGTTCCTCGCGCAGGGCATCCTGCCAGGCCTGCGGCCAGGTCACGAAGTCGTACGGCGGCGCGTCGTGCCAGCCGCAGGTCACCATCAAGGTCCCCTGCGGTCCCACCACGTCACGAAGGGCCTCGATGACCGTCTCCGGTCCGCCGGCCACGTAGCCGATGGCGGACATGCGGGTATGGAACATCACGAGATCGCCGTCGCCGAGGCCGAGTTCGGCCAGGTCATGGCTGATCCGGCTCCGGGTCACGGGACCGCCGGATCGCCTGAGCAGGTCCATTTCATCCACGCCCGCGAACCTATCCCCGCACTACGGCCTCCGGGCAACCGAATTGCCGTCGGGAGCTTCCGGAGGGGGGTGGGGTGCTGTGCGCGTGCGGTGGCGTCGATGCGGCGTGGCTGTCGGGGCGGGGCAGGGCGGGGGCTTCAGCGATCGCCATCACGCCGCGCCCTTCGGGGCGGGGTGAACACATACAGGTCAAGGATGTCGGGGCAGGGAGCGACACCCGGACCGCCGGCCTGTACCCAGGCGGCGATGTCCTCGGTGGCGTCGGAGTCGTTGACGAGGCCGAGCCAGACCGGGCGGGCTCCTGCCGCGCGTGCGGCGGTGGAGGGCTGGACGACGACGACGTTCGCGTGCTCGCAGACGTCGAGGCAGGCCGCGACGCGCACGGGGGCGTTCTCGGACAGCCGCTCGACCTGCCGGGTGTGATCGACTCCGGTGACCTTCGGGGTTCCGCAGCAGCAGTCCCGGCAGACCACGATGCGGCACGGCGCCGGTTCGGCCCGGCCGTGCTTCCTCTGTGCTGCTTCACGTCGCTGTCGAGGCATCGTTCGTCGTGCTCCTCTCGGGGGCGGATCCGCCCTGGGCCGTGGGGCGCAGGAAGCGGATCACGGGGTGGCCGGGGGCGTGGGTGACCTCGGCGCGGACGCCGTAGACCTCGTCGATGAGGCTCGGGGTCAGGACCTCGGTCGGCGTGCCCTGTGTGACGGCGCGGCCGTCGCGCAGGACGAGCAGGCGGTCGCAGTACATCGCGGCGAGGTTGAGGTCGTGCAGGGCGATCACGGTGGTGACCGGTAGGTCGGCGACCAGGTCCAGCAGGTCGAGTTGGTGCTGGATGTCGAGGTGGTTGGTCGGTTCGTCGAGCAGGAGTTCGCGGGGCTTCTGCGCCAGGGCGCGGGCGATCTGGGTGCGCTGGCGCTCGCCGCCGGACAGGGTGTGCCAGGACTGGTCGGACCGGTCGGTCAGTCCGGTGCGTGCCAGCGCCTCGGTGACGGCCTCCGCGTCGGCCACCGTGGGCGGTGTCCAGGCGCGGCGGTGCGGGATGCGGCCGAGGGCGACGACCTCGCGGACGGTCAGTTCGGTCTGGGTGTGGGCGTGTTGTTCGACGGTGGCGACGCGGCGGGCGATGGCACGGCGGCCGACCTCGGTGAGCGGGCGCCCGTCCAGGGTGACGACTCCGCCGGTCGGCGCGAGAACCCCGGCCAGCAGCCTGAGCAGCGTCGACTTTCCCGAACCGTTGGGGCCGAGCAGACCGACGGTCTCACCGGGGCGGAGGGCGAGGGTGACGCCGTCGACGACGACCTTGTCGCCGATGCGCCGCACGACACGGTTCGCGTGCAGGCTGGTCATGTCCTTCTCCGTCCGCGGTAGAGCACGGCCACGAACGCCGGTACCCCGATGAGGGACGTCAGTACGCCCACCGGGACCTCCTGGGGGTCGAGGACGGTTCGGGCGAGGGTGTCCACCCACACCAGGAAGACGGCTCCGGTCAGCGCCGTGACCGGCAGCAGACGGGCGTGGCCCGCGCCGGTGAGAGCGCGGGTGGCATGGGGCAGGACCAGGCCGACGAACCCGATCGCTCCGGCGCAGCTGACCAGGGCGGCGGTGAGCAGCGCGGTGGCGCAGAGCAGGATCAGCCGGGTACGGGCCACATGGACGCCCAGCGATGCCGCCGCCTCCTCACCGAACGCGAACGCGTCCAGGGTGCGGGCGTACGCGAGGCAGACCAGCAGGACCACGGCCAGGGCGACCGCGCAGAGCACCACCTGGCCCCAGTCGGCGCCGGTGAGCGAGCCGAGCAGCCAGAAGAGCACGCCACGGGTGGTCTCGGCGTCGGCGGAGGTCAGGACGATGAACGAGGTCAGGGCGGAGAAGAGTTGCATGACGGCGACCCCGGACAGGACGACGCGGTCGGTGCTGCCACCGAGGGTGTGGCTGAGCAGCAGCACCAGGGCGAAGGAGAGCAGCGCGCCGAGGAACGCCCCCGCCGACAGGGACACCACTCCCCCGCCCACGCCCAGGACGACGACGGCGACCGCTCCGGTGGAGGCGCCGGAGGAGACGCCGAGGACGAACGGGTCGGCGAGAGGGTTGCGCAGCAGGGACTGCATGACCGCCCCGCAGACCGCGAGTCCGGCCCCGCACACCGCGGCGAGCAGGGTGCGGGGCATGCGCAGGTTCCACACGATGCCGTCCCGTAGCGGCGCCAACGTGCCTTCGCCGAGGCCGAGATGGGCGGCGACGGAGGCCCAGACATCGCCGGCGGAGATGTCGGCGGGTCCGATCGTCACCGCGACGGCGACCGACGCGAGCAGCGCGGCGGAGCCGCCGCCGGTCAACAGCAGTGCGCGCAGGCTCACTTGACGAGCCCGAAGTCGCGCAGGCCGGCGGCGACCTTCTCGATCCCTTCGACGGTGCGGATGGAGGGGTTCATCGCCTGCCCGCTGAGCAGGACGTACCGCTTCTTCTTTACGGCGGTCAGGTTACGGGTGGCGGGGTTGGTCTCCAGGAAGCGGATCTTGGCCTTGGCCGTCTCGGCGGTCTGCTGCCTGCGGGTGAGGTCGCCGATCACGATGACGTCGGGGTCACGGTCGGCGACGGTCTCCCAGCCGATCTGGGGCCACTCGTCATGGGTGTCGGCGAAGGCGTTCTTCGCGCCGACGGCCCGGGTGATGGCACCGGGGGCACCGCAGCAGCCGGCGAGGTAGGGCGACTGGGAGTTGGCGAACCAGTACATGAGCGAGACGCCGGAGGCGTCCAGCCCTTCGGTCGCCTTGCGCACCCGCTCCTTCAGCTCGGCGACGAGCTTGTCGCCGCGGGCGTCGACGTCGAACGCGCGGGCCAGGTCGTGTATCTCGCCGTAGACGGCGTCCAGGGTGAGGGGCTTGCTGCGCGATCCGTCGCCGCCGCTGTCGTTGTCCTTGCCGGCCGAGCAGTCGGAGGGCGAGACGTACGTGGGCACGCCCAGCCTCTCGAACTGCTCGCGGGTGGCGACGCCGCCCTTGCCGAGGGTGGAGACGAACGAGGCGGTGACGAAGTCGGGTTCGGCGTCCAGGACCTTCTCGAAGGAGGGCGCGTTGTCGGCGAGCCGGGGCACGGACGCGTTGGCCTTGTCCAGGCCCTTCATGACCGGGTCGGTCCAGGTGGCGGTGCCTGCCAGCCGGTCGGCGAGGCCGAGGGCGAGCAGGATCTCCGTGGTGCCCTGATTGAGCGAGACGGCCCTCTGCGGTGCCGACGTCAGGGTGACCTTCCGGCCGCAGTTGTCGATGGTGCGCGGGTAGTCCGCGCCGGCGGACGGCTTGGTGTCCTCGGTGCCGCCTGCGGAACCGCCGCAGGCGGTGAGCAGCAGCGCGGGAGCAAGGAGGAAGGCGGCGGGACGGAGGGCGGTGCGGAGCACGGGCGTACCTCGGTGGTCGGGGCTCGTTCGCGGAGCCTGGCCTACGGACGTCCCTCCGCACACGGGTGCGGAGGTGCCAGCAGGTCTTCGGACTCGGGTTCGTCCGGACGAGGCGCCTTCCCGGTCTCCCAGTGGCATGCGTGCCCCGCCCGTCCCCCTCACCGCTGCGCGTCAGTTCCGGATTCGCACCGGATTCCCTGGCCTCGGATGTGGCTCGACTGGCTCCCCGAGGCTATCAAGATCGCCGCGTCGTCGGGTCGTGCGATCGGTCACGGGACTTGGGACACGGGACACGGGACACGGGACACGGGACGGAGGTGCTCACGTTCTGATGCAGCATGCCGTCGACCGCGAGGCGATCCGCAGCGCGCGCAGCACAGGGGTGCTGCGGTGCACCGGGGCCCGCTCGCACCTGCGGGTCGGCCGTGCACGCGCCGCCCATGGATACGCCCGCGAAGCCGGACCCGAGGCCCGCAGAGCAGGGTCCGGACCCGGACGGCGGGTCCAGCGGATGAAGAAGGGCCCTCGCAAGTCACGTCCTTGCGAGGGCCCTTCGCCTTGCCGCCTGCCCGGTGAAGGTTGAGAAGACGATCACGAGCAGGACGTCGGTGCGGACGCCGTCACGGTCACGGCGTCAGCGCTCAGGGGGTGAGCAGCAGGCTGTCGCCGCGCTCCTTGGCGGCGGCGTAGCGCCTCGCCACGTCCTGCCAGTTGACGACGGCCCACATGGCGTCGATGAAGTCGACCTTCTGGTTCTTGTACTGCAGGTAGAAGGCGTGCTCCCAGGCGTCGAAGACCAGGATCGGGGTGGAGCCCTGGCCGACGTTGCCCTGGTGGTCGTAGACCTGCTCCACGATCAGGCGACCGCTCAGCGGCTCGTAGGCGAGGACACCCCAGCCTGAACCCTGCGTGGTGGCCGACGCCTTCGTGAGCTGGGCCTTGAAGCCCGCGAAGGAGCCGAAGGACTCGGCGATGGCGTCGGCCAACTCGCCCAAGCCGTCCGCGGCCAGGGGCTCGCCACCGCCGTCGCCGGTCATGTTGTGCCAGTAGATGGAGTGCAGGATGTGGCCGGAGAGGTGGAAGGCCAGGTTCTTCTCCAGGCCGTTGATCGAGCCCCACTGCTCCTTGTCCCGCGCCTCCGCCAGCTGCTCCAGGGTGTCGTTCGCGCCCTTGACGTACGCCGCGTGGTGCTTGTCGTGGTGCAGCTCGACGATCTGCGGGTTGATGACCGGTTCGAGCGCCGCGTAGTCGTAGGGAAGCTCCGGGAGCGTGTAAACCGCCATGTCCAACGTCCTCCGCCAGATAATTGCCACTGGTATGCAGGTACACGCTAACAGCATTTGCAACTGATTGGTGATCAGACACAGGTCCTGGGACCACGGTCGCGTGGCGGACCCCGAGGACGTCTCGGTGCCGTGACGCCTGCACGGCCGCCGACAGGGCAGGACACGAGCGGCCGGAATGCCGGGGCCAGGGCCGGACTTCCCCACATCACCGCTGATGTACGGCCGGTGCGCGGGCCGCGCCGGCCGGAGCGGCGGGAAGCAGTCCGCCGGGAGCCCGGAAGGCTCCTACTCCGCGGAGGTGGGCGTGCGGGTCAGCCCTGAGGTCCACTTCTCCTCGATCCTGCCGACCTTCCACACCAGCAGGGCGATCACCCAGGTCGCGAAGAACAACCCGACGACGACGTATCCGATGATGTTGAGGTCCAGGCCGGAGACCCAGTCCCAGAACGGGCCGTGCAGCCCCGCCTCCCGCGCGAGCAGGCCCAGCAGTTCGACCGTGCCGACGAGGAGGGCGACGGCGACGGACAGGCCGGTGATGGTGAGGTTGTAGTAGACCTTGCGGACCGGCTTGGAGAAGGCCCAGCCGTAGGCGAAGTTCATGAAGGTGCCGTCGATCGTGTCCAGCAGGGACATGCCGGCCGCGAACAGGATCGGCAGGCACAGGATCGCGTACCAGGGCAGCCCGGAAGCGGCCCCCGACCCGGCGAGCACCAGCAGGGCGATCTCCGTGGCCGTGTCGAAGCCGAGGCCGAACAGGGCACCGAGCGGGTACATCTGCCAGGGCTTGGTGATCGACTTCATCACGCGGCCCAGGAGGCGGTTCATGAAGCCCCGGTTGTTCAGCCGCTCCTCCAGCGCGGCCTCGTCGAAGTGGCCGGAACGCATCTGCCGGAAGACCTTCCAGATCCCGGCCATGATCACCAAGTTGATGATCGCGATGACGTAGAGGAAGACCCCGGAGACCGTCGTACCGATCCAGCCGGTGACGCCGTGCAGGGCGGAGTCGTCGTTCTCGACCGGTCCGGACAGGGCCTTGACGCCGAGGGAGAGCAGGAAGGCGAGGGCGAAGACGATGGTGGAGTGGCCGAGCGAGAACCAGAAGCCGACCGAGAGCGGGCGCCGCCCGTCGTTCATCAGCTTGCGGGTGGTGTTGTCGATGGCCGCGATGTGGTCGGCGTCGAAGGCGTGCCGCATGCCGAGCGTGTAGGCGGTGACACCGATCCCGATCCCGAACGTCTTGGTGCCCAGGCTGTAGTGGTGCGGCGCGACGACGGCGACCAGCATGAACCAGCCGAGGACGTGCAGGGCCAGGATGAACGCCGCCATCCCGCCCAGGCTCGCCCACTCCTTGCGGGTCATCGACGCACGAAGGCGGCGCCACGAGAGTCCGCGCCCACCGGTGAGGGCGTCCGGACGGGCGGAGGAGTCGGGAGCGGTCGACATGGGAGCGTGAGCCTCACTCTCGGCGCGGCGAACTCGCGCGGTGAGCGGCTGTCCTCAGCCGCTCACCCAGGTTTCTGCGCATGAGTCGCAGGAACAAGGTTGATGCGGCAAAGCCCCCGTCAGGATTGCGTCAGCGGTCGGGAACGTGCCGGTCAAGCCCGGTCGCCGCCCCGCGCTCACCCGCACGCCCTCCGGTAGGCGGTTGTCGCCACTTCCGGGTTCGGGTACAGATCGAGAGCGCCTCACCGCGTGCCACTTCGCCCTCCGGCGCGACCGACGTCGAAGTCTCAACACCTCTGACCCACACAGCGGTTGCGAACAAGTGACCCATCCAGGCGCATCGCACGGTGAGGACGGCCACCGGGCGGCGCGCCGGGATCCGACCAAGGAGGCCCTTATTGCAACTACTGTGCAGTTACCTTTCCAACGCAAGGCAAGGCGATTGCGTTCAACGCCGACCGGACCTTCTGCGGTACGCGGGGTTCCGCGCCGCGCCGGGCACCTGTCGTCGCCTGCGATCCCGGGGCCTTCCGGGACCGAGGGCCGTCACGCGCGCCCGGCGCTCGGGGTGCTGTCCCTGCGCCTGGGCGCTTGCGTGGAGATCGAGTCGGCGGTCCAATGCTGAAGATGAATGCCGCTGATGGGCACGGCCCCGCAGACACCGGAGCCGAGGTCGCGAACCCTCTTGAGGTGCTGTCGCTCGAACAGCTCCGCGAGCGCAGGAGCATGAAGTGGCGCACCCACCCCGCTGACGTCCTGCCGCTGTGGGTGGCGGAGATGGACGTCCCGCTCGCCGAGGCGGTCGCCGACGCACTGCGCGAGGCCATCGCCTCGGGCGACACGGGGTATCCCGCGGGAACCGACTTCGCCGAATCGCTGGCCGGTTTCGCCGTACGGCGCTGGAACTGGGACGGCGTGGCGATCGACCGCTCCGCGCTGATCCCGGACGTGATGATGGGCGCGGTCCAGGTACTGCGGCTGATCACCGAGCCCGGCGACCCCGTCGTCGTCAACTCCCCCGCGTACGCGCCCTTCTACGCCTTCATCGCCCATGACGACCGCGTTGTCGTCGAAGCCCCACTGGGGCAGAACCTCCGTATCGACCTGGACACGCTCGAGGACACGTTCCGCCGGACCCGGGAGCGGAGCGGCAGCGGCGCGCTCGCGTACCTCCTCAGCAATCCGCACAACCCCACCGGCACGGTCCACACCTCCGAAGAGCTGTGCGCCGTGGCGGAGTTGGCCCGCCGGTACGGAGTTCGTGTCGTGGCCGACGAGATCCACGCGCCGCTCGTCCTTCCCGGTGCGACGTTCACGCCCTACCTGAGCGTGCCGGGCGCCGAGGACGCCTTCTCGCTCATGTCGGCGACCAAGGGCTGGAATCTCGCCGGAATCAAGGCCGCGCTCGCTCTCGCGGGACCGGAGGCGGCCGGTGATCTGCGGAGGATGCCCGAGGAGGTGCACCACGGCGCGAGCCACCTCGGCGTCATCGCCCACGCGGCGGCCTACCGTCACGGTGACAGGTGGCTCGACGCGTTGCTGGCAGGGCTCGACGCGAACCGCGCCCTGCTGGCCGACCTCGTCGCCGAACACCTGCCCGGGATCGGGTACACCGAGCCGGAGGGCACCTACCTGGCGTGGCTCGACTGCCGCTCCCTCGGCCTCGACGCCGAACAGGGCGCGACCGACCTCGCGGTCGTCACCGACCTGGCGGGCCCCGCACAGCTGTTTCTCGACCACGCCGGAGTCGCCCTGTCCTCGGGGCACATCTTCGGTACGGGAGGAGCCGGGCACGTCCGCCTGAACTTCGCCACCTCCCGGTCCATCCTCACCGAGGCGGTCACCCGCATGGGACGCGCCGCAGCCCTCCACCCGCGCTCCGACGATCATCCGCACGGATGACGACGTCCGCCCCGCGGCCGCACTGCGCGAGGCTCTCGCTCACGTCACTCATGTTCGTTGAGGTGCTCGATGATCAGGCGTGTGAGGGTCAGGGAAGCCTCCTCGGGGATCCAGTGACTCACGCCCTGCAGCTCGTGGAACGAGTAGGGGCCGTGCACCCATTTCTCCGTGGCATGAGCCGCGGTGGACCCGAGCGCGATGTCCTCGGTGCCCCAGACGTAGAGCGTGGGGACCTGCACCGGCCCGACGGCGGCATCGGGCCGGTCGGCGCGGTAGTAGTTCAGTGCCGCGCCGAGCGTGCCGGGCTCGGACAGACGTCGTACGTACGCCTCGACGTGACGGGCGGGAACCTTGCCCTGGTAGAGGGAACGCAGCAGTGCGGCGTCGTCGGCGAGAAAGCGGTCTTCCGTGCCGGGGCTGCGCCAGTCCTGCTGGTATCGGGAGCGACGCAGTTGGTCGTCGTCGGTGCGATGAGCCTCGCCCAGCGCACTCGGATGCGGCGTCGACACAGCGGTGAGCGTGCGGAGTCGGGCGGCGTGGCGGGCCGCGGTCCACCAGGCGACGGCGCCGCCCCAGTCGTGCCCGACGAGGTCGAAGCGGTTCCAGGCGAGCGCGTCCGCGATCGCCAGTACGTCCCCGACCAGCTCGCTCACCCCGTAGGCGTCGGCACGCATCGGGCGCACGCCGGGCGAGTAGCCGCGGGCGTCGGGGGCGACCGCACGGAAGCCCTGGTCGGCGAGCGCGCCCACCTGTTCCTCCCAGAGAACGGCCGTCTGGGGAAAGCCGTGCAGCAGCAGGACGGGGCGGCCGTCGGCGGGGCCCGCCGCTATCGCGTCGAAGGTGCCCGCGGCCGAGGGGATCCGCAGATGTTCTGTCATGGTGCCGTCCCTTACGGTGGAAGGTGGAGGCCCGGCTCACGACATCGCCACGTCGGGAGCGCGCGAGTGGCCCGTGTGTGGACCGAGCGCCTTCGAGAGAGTTCTGTCCGCGCGAAACAACGCGTGGGAGCCGGGTGTTGGGCGCGTCGGCGGAAGGGCGCACCATTTCGGCCCAGGAGCGCACCCGGCATCCCCGCCGGCCGGGCGCACACCTCACGGCCCGTGGGTGGGCGAGTCCGCAAGGCCGATGATCCAAGCGCCCCACTGCGCGTCGGCACGCCGATCGGGCAGGTCCAGCACTGTGGAGACCGTCAGGACAAGGCCGGTGGCCACGAAGGAACGCACCTGCATCGGATCGGCCCCCGTCAGTCGGGTAACCGTCTGCTGGAGGGCGAGCTGGCGTTGCCGTACCGACTCCTTGACCACCTCCTCGCCTGCCGCGGCATAGGCCTGCAACAGGACGGCGCCGACGGTGGGTTGGCTCTGCAGGAGGTGCCGATAGGCGTCGCCGAGCGCGCCCAGCGTGGGCTCGGCGCTCTCGAAGGTGGTCTCGATCCTGTCGTAGGCGGCGCGAACGACTTCCAGGAACAGGTCGAGCTTCGAGCCGAACATCTGCACGACTCGGGGGTGCGAGACCCCGACCCGTGCGGCGATGGCCTCGATACCCGCTCCCGACAGTCCCCGCAGGGCGAACTCCGCGTCTGCGGCCGCCATGATCTCGGCGCGCCGCACCGCCGCGGGCTTGCGCGTGCGGACCGGCTCGGTCACTTGGAGGTTTCCGCGCGACCGAGCTGACTCAGCACCAAGTGATTGTCGTACAGGCATCGGTAGGCATGGATCAGCCCGTCCTCGCCCAGTTCGAGGCGGTCGTCGCCATGGAATTCCACACGCCGGTCGGTGCCGGCGAGGGTCCCGGAGAAGCGCCAGGCGACCAGTACGGCCCGCCGCGTCACCTCCGCGTACAGCCCGATACGGGTGAACGCGTAGTCGGGGAAGGTGCGCGCCATGCGCGACACGAAGTCACGGATGCTGTCCGGGCCGTACGCCGTCTCCCCCAGCGCCGGCTCGTCGTAGACCAGGTCTTCCGCGCACAACGCCGCCACGGCGTCACTGTCGTGCTCGTTCCACGCCTTCTCCCATCGCTCGCAGAGCGCCTCGACGGCAGTGATGTCCGTCGCGGCCACGTCAGCCGGTGTCGTCGTCATACTTCTAACTTACAGGTAAGTAAGTAGTGGGAAAAGGTGTCGGCGAGGGATCTGCCGGAAGAGGCATCCGGCGGGCGTGGTCGGCAAGTGGGCAGCGCGAGCGGGCAGTGCGAGCACCGCTTCGGCGGCTGGCGGAGCGGTGGCGCAGAGGGCCACGAGGGCCGTCGGAGTTCGCGTCGTGCTCGTCGTTCCCGTCCGCCTCCGGCCGAGACCAAGGCCGAGGGGTGGAGGGGCCGGGCCTGTTCCGGTCCCAGGAGCCGGTGGCGGCGGCTCGGTCGCGGTTGACCCGGATCTCGTCGTGGTGATCGGCGGCCCAGGTGAGGGCGTACTCGCCCCGCGCCGGCACCTCCGCGTATGCGGTGCGGGTGATGGGGGCGTCCTCGTGCAGCCATCTTCCAGGCCATGCGCGAGCACGGTGTCGAGCGTGTGGTGGCGATGGGTACGCCGAGCATCACCGACCCGGCGGACGGCAGGGAAGCCAAGATCGGCCTCATGGTCACGGCCATACGGGAGTTCCAGCCCGTGGCCTACCACGCCATCGTGCTGGAGGTAGTACGCGGCGGTGTTGGCCCGTGGCAGGCGGACAACGCCCCTGTCGCCGACGGTACGGACGGTGAGGGAGGCGGTCCTCAGGCCGTGGGAGAGCATGAGGAAGCGGACGATGGTCCACTTCAGCCCGGACTCGCGCACGATCCGACCGATTGCGGCCGCGCGCAGGCGGGATGGCGGCCGCGTCCGGCGCGGCCCGGACGGCGGCACAGCGGCTCGGCCGACCCGGGCAGACTCGACGGTGGCCCGCTCGCGACATCCGTTGCCGTGCAGACTGGTTGCACCACTGTGCAGGCAGGCCACGGGTACGGGGCGGTCAACCGGCCTGTCCATCACCGAAAGGATGTTCATGCGAGTTGTCGTCATCGGCGGGAGCGGGCACATCGGAACGTATCTCGTCCCCAGGCTGGTGCGGGCCGGCCATGAAGTGATCAACGTCAGCCGGGGCAGCAGCACCGCCTACACCGATGCTCCTGAATGGCAGCAGGTGCGTCAGGTCGTGGCCGACCGGCAGCGCGAGGACGCGGCAGGCACCTTCGGCCGCACGGTGGCCGGGCCGGCTCCCGACGCCGTGATCGACTTGGTCTGCTTCACCCTGGAGTCGGCCACCGCACTGGTCGAGGGCCTGCGCGGCGAGACGGGCCACCTGCTGCACTGCGGATCCGTGTGGCGTTACGGCCCCAGCCTCAGACTGCCCATCTCCGAGGGCACGGGCCCCGCTCCGATCGGGGAGTACGGCGTCCAGAAGGACCTGATCGCCCGCATGCTCAAGGACGAGACCGCGTCGGGAGGCCTGACGACCACATCCCTGCACCCCGGGCACATCGTCGGCCCCGGCTGGCACCCGATCGGGCCGCTGGGAAACCTCGACCCGGCCATCTGGACCGTGCTCTCCGCCGGACAGCCGCTGCGGATCCCGGGCAGCGGAGCCGAGATGATGCACCATGTGCACGCCGACGACGTCGCCCAGGCGTTCGAGCTGGCGATCGAGCACCGGGACACGGCCGCGGGAGAGGACTTCAACATCGTCGCCCCCACCGCCCTGAACGTCCGCGGCTTCGCCCACATCGCGGCCGCCTGGTTCGGGCAGACCGCGACACTCGAACCGGTCACCTGGGACCAGTTTCGCCAGACCGCACCCCCACAGCACGCCGAGCAGAGCTGGGACCACCTCCACCGCAGCCACTGCCTCACGATCGAGAAGGCCAGGACCCTCCTGCACTACACGCCACGCTACGAGCCGGAGGTCGCCGTGCTCGAATCAGTACGCTGGCTGATCGAGCACGGCGAACTGGACGTCGCCGGCCCGTTGGTCGCCTGAGAACGCCGGGCCGCACATCGGTTTCGCCGGCCGCCCGGATCCGCACCCTGCCGCAACGAACGGTGCCCGGCTTCGCCATGCACGGCACGCACAGCGCCGACCGGGGCCGCGTCCGGGCCGGATCCGGTTCACCACCGCGCGCGCAGCACCCCGTCGCTGTCGGGCAGGGCAGCGTGGAACAAGGGGTGGTGTGTTTCGGCGTCCAGGGTCAGTACGCAGGCTGCCCGGGCGCCGGCCACCAGAACGGCAAGTTTCTCGTACTCGGTGTCGTCGACGATCACGTGGCTGATCGTCTCGTCCTGCGCCTCCCAGACGAACTCCACGGATTCCTCCTCGGGCAACGCGGCCAGGACCGCGCCGACGTCGGGGTCCAGGTCGGGCCAGACAGACACCAGGGCGCGGGGGCCGAGACCGGCGCGCACCCCGTCGAGGTTCACCACTGTGAGGCGATGCCAGCGCGTGGCGTTCCGGACACAGGTCTCCTCCAGGAGCGCTGCCTTCCGCGTGTCCAGCTCCGCTCGCACGCGCTCCCAGAAGTTTTCGTCGGCCGCCTCGGTCGGTTCAGATTCCTCCAGGTCCACGGCGTAGGGGGAGGCGTTCATCGGTTCCGGGTAGAGGCCGAGTTCCCGTGTGCGGGCAAGGGCGCCCGCGCAGCGCCTGTCGCTGCCCACGTATACGTACTGGTCCCACCCGACGTGCACGGTGAACGCGTCCCCCGCCTCCAGCCGACACCAGGCGCCTTGGTCACGGAGCATGCCCCGGACCAGTTCCAGAGCGACCGGTAGCGAGACCTCGGCACCGTCGTGGTAACCGGACAGGTCAGGCGGGAAGAGCCCATCGAGACCGTGTCCCGCGACCGGCGGCTCCACGCCGAAGTGGACGTACCCGGCGACCGCGGGCTCGCGGATCTCCAGCCGGTCGATGCCCGAGGCCTCCGCGAAGGCGGCGATGGCGTCCAGATACGCCGCTTCGACCGCGCCGTGGTCGCTGACCGTGTCCTCGGTGCCGGTGTAACCGCCGTGTTCGTCGCGGTCGGCAGGGTCGTACTTGGTGATCCGATGAACGAAAGGTGGCATTTTGCTCCCAGCGAGTGGGCACGGCGCCGAGGGGTGGCCGAGGCCCGCACCGTCACGTCGCGCGGCTCTCAGTCGCCCGTCCCTGCGCGTGCCAGGCGGATGCGGCGCATAGGTACGTCGACCTCGGTGATGCGCACGGTCATCTCATCACCGATACGAACCGCACGTTCGGGGCCCGCTGGTGGCTACTCGGAGCAGTGCACCAGCCCTGCTGTCCCGGCATCGAGACCTACGAAGATCCCGAACGGGACCAGCTTCGTGACCGGGCCGCGAACGACACTGTTGACGTAGCCGCCCAGCGCGGCCGAGCCGCCGGCCGGGGCCTGGTGGCCGAGGGAGGCGATCAGCGAGTAGGTGCGGCCCTCCTTGAGGTTGTCGAGCGTGGTCTGCTGACGGGGTTTCTCGTTCCGCTGATCGGAGGCGCCTGGTCCGTGCACGTCAGCGTCGACGAGATCGGCGGCACCCACGACTGACGTTCCACTCGGTCTGCACCTTGACGGGGGTGCCGGGCTTGACGACGTAGGCGGGGCTGCCGTCAGGGTCGAGGACGACGGCGCTGATCAGGCCGTCGAGTGCCGTGGCGGGTACGGAAAGCGACGGGAAGGTCCCGCAGGCTACTCCAGCCCGCGACTCCGAGCAGGCTGCAGACCCACCCGTCGAAGCCAGACCCCGAACGCGACACGGGTCACGGGTCACGGGGCGCGGGGCACGGGGCACGGGGCACGGGGCACGGGGCACGGCATCGCAACCGGCGCACAAGCAGCGTTCGGGCACTCCGGTCGACACCCAGCCGAGACGCACGATGTCTTGCACTCCTTCAATAACGAAGTTATGTTGCCGCCATGAAACGTGACTTGTTGGGCAGGAAGCTGATCGTCACCGGAGGGGCACGCGGCATCGGAGAGAAGGTGGCCCGCCTGGCCGCCTCCCGAGGGGCGCGAGTGACCGTGATCGGTCTGGAGGCCGACCGGTTGCGCACCCTCGTCGACGACCTGGGACCCACCGCATCATGGCGGGAGGCCGATGTGCGTGACGGCGTGGCTCTGCGGTCGGCGATCGATGAGGCCGCGGAAGTCATGGGCGGCATAGACCTCGTCGTCGCCAACGCGGGCGTCGTGGCGTACGGGACGGTGCGACAGACGGACGAGGCGTCGTTCGAGCGGGTCGTGGACGTCAATCTCAACGGCGTGTTCCGCACCCTGAAGTACGCGACACCCCATCTGGAGCGCAGCCGCGGCCATGTGCTGGTCGTGGCGTCGGCGCTGTCCTTCATGCCGTTCCCCGCGATGTCCTCCTACGGCGCGAGCAAGGCCGGGGTCGAGCTCCTTGCCCTGACCTATCGCCAGGAAGTGGCGCACCTCGGGATCACGGCCGGTCTCGTGCATCCCTCCTGGATCGACACGGACCTCGTCCGTGGAGGCGAGGCGGACCTCCCTTCGTTCGGCGGCATCCGCAGGAAGCTGCCCTACCCGGGCAATGTGACCACGAGCGTGGAGCGGGCCGCTTCCGCGATCGTCGACGGGCTCGTACGCCGCCGCAGCCGCGTCTACGTCCCGCGTGCGGTCGTCGTGGCGAACTGGGCGAAGGCGGCGCTGAACTCGCCGATGTCATGGCCCTGGGCGAGACGCTTCGCGGCCGCGTCGGTTCCGGTCGTCGAGCGGGAGGTCGCGGCGCTGGGCAGGTACGACCAACTCACGCCGGGCAGTGACACACCGGGTGCGGGGACCGGGTCGCCCTGATCGCGCGCACGGGGCAGCACCCGAGCACCCCGCAGCCCCCGACACGTTCAATGACCGGCGACGACCGAGTCGTAGAGGCGCGCGCCGGTCTGGTGCGAGGCCTCGGCACGGGTCCGTTCGTCCCCCAGCCCGACGGCGAAATTCACACCCATCGGCACAAACACCTGCGCCACCGCGTCCTCGAACTCGACGAAGTGCGCGCCCAGTTCGAGGGTGATGTATCCGTGCACCATGCTCCACAACTGCGCGGCCATGACCTCGGGTTCCCGCTGTTCGACCCTGCCGGAGCGCGCGAGTCGTCCGCATGCCGCGGTGATATGAGCGTGTGCGTCCCGAAAGGCCGACGAATGCCCACTCAGGCGATGGTCCGCTTCCGTCAAGGGCCGGTACGTCGCACGCGTGGACAGCCCGAACATCAGGTCGTAGAGGTGAGGGTTCTCGCGGGCGAGCCGACGGCAGCTCAGGGCCATGGCGAAGAGATCCGCGATCGGGTCGTCCGTCACCGGCACCTGCGCGAACGCTCTGCCGAGTTCCTGGAAGCCGCGGTCGGCGACGGCGCCCATCAGCTCGGGGATCCCACCGAAGTGGCTGTAGACCACCATCGTCGACAGTCCGCTAGCCGAAGCCACCGTGCGCGCCTTGATGGCCGACGGTCCCTGCTCCGCGAGCAGGCCGATGGCCGCCCGCACCAGCCGCTCCGGCGCGTCGTCGAGTTTCGCCCGCCCTGCCATGTCCCGTACGCCTCCGGCATTGACACCCAAGCGATAACTTGGTTATCTCACTCTTCACGGCAATAGTACACATCTCGCGTGGCATGCCGTATCGAACGCAGGCGTGCGTGCCCGGACACGGCATCCCGCCTCGTCCCGGGGTGCGACATCCCGCACCACCCCGGACGCGACATCCCGCGTCGTCCCAGCTCACGCCGCCCGCACGGACACGGCCCGTCCAAGGATCCCGATCCTCGCCCCTACGACAGGGTTCGGCGGTCGTGGCCGTGCACCCTCCCACTCTCCCACCCCTCATGGACTCGACCCAGGAGCGGAACACATGCCATACAAAGACGAAGGTCACCTGGAGACAGAAGACCGGGGAGCCGTCCTGGTCGTCCGGGTGGACGGTGGACCCCACCAGGAGTTCGGCCTGGATCTCGCCGAACAGCTGGACCGGTTGGTGAGGCGGGTCGACAGGAACCCGACCGTCCGGGCCGTCGTCTTCACCGGCGCGCATCCGGAGCGCTTCGTCAGCCATGCCGCGGTCGAATGGCTGCAGGCAGAGGGCGCCGCGAGCCCGCCGGTGGGCCGGCGCGGTGCCGCCGCCGTCGTCCGCATGGCGAAGCACGTGGACCGGTCCCGTCTCCTCGGGCTCCTGCTGCGCCGGACCCCGATGCGAGGGGCCCTGCAACTGGAGCGCCTGCACTCGACCTTCCTCCGCATGAACAGAAGCGGTGTGCTCTTCGTCGCCGCGCTCAACGGTTCGGCTCTGGGCCTCGGCGCGGAGTTCGCCTGGGCGTGCGACCTGCGAGTCATGGCCGACGGGGACTTCTTCATCGGCCAGCCGGAGATCCTGCTCGGCATCATCCCGGGCGGAGGCGGCACCCAGCGGCTGACCCGGCTGATCGGCACCCACCGGTCGTTGGCCGCGATCCTCGAAGGCAAGCCGTTCACACCCGCGGAGGCTCTCGCCAACGGAGCGGTGGACAAGGTCGTCGCGCAGGACAAGGTGGTCGCACAGGCCGTGGAACTCGCCGAGCACTTCGGGAAGCGGTCGAGGGGCTCGGTCGCGGCCGCCAAGAGGTCGGTGTACTTCGGCGGCTCCATGTCGCTGGAGGACGGCCTGCATGTCGAACGCGCCGAGTTCTTCACCAGGATTCTTTCGAAGGAGGGCCAGGAACTGACGCTCGACTACATGGCGACGACCGACGTCACCGGCGAACTCCCCCTCTACACACCGGGCACCTACGGCCGGGCGCTCGCGTCCGGCAGCGTGCCCGGTCGTCGCCCGGCGAACGGACGGTGAGCCCACGATGACCACGCCAAGCCCACAGTCCTTCACCCGGCTCGACATCACCTTCCGCTCCGGCGACAGCACCTGCGCCGGCTGGTTCTACCTCCCCACCGGTGTCACCTCCGCGCCCGTCGTCGTCCTCGGGCACGGCCTGGGTGCCACCCGCGAGATGCGTCTGGACGCCTTCGCCGAGCGCTTCGCACAGGCCGGCATCGCCGCGCTGGCCTTCACGTACCGGCACTTCGGGGACAGCGGCGGCCATCCGCGCCAACTCCTGTCGATCAAGCGGCAGCTCACCGACTGGGACGCCGCCGTCGACTACGTCAAAGCTCGCCCTGACGTCGATCACACGCGCATCGCCGTGTGGGGCAGCTCGTTCGGCGGCGGCCACGCCATCACCGTCGCCTCGCGCCACCCCGAACTGCGCGCGGCCGTGGCCCAGTGCCCCTTCACCGACGGTCTCGCCTCCGCACTGGCGCTGGGTCCTCTCGCCTCGCTCAGGATCACTCCGGTGGTCGCCCGCGATCTGTTGACCGGCATCCGCGGAAAGGCACCCGTCACTGTTCCCATCGCCGCCGCCCCCGGCACGCCGGCCCTCATGAACGCCGCGGACGCCCTGCCCGGATACCAGGCGCTGCAACCTGCGGGGACGACGTTCCGCAACGAGGTGGCGGCGAGGGTCATTCCGGCCATCGTGGCCTACCGGCCCGGGCGCGCGGCCAGGAAGATCGCCTTCCCGATCCTCTTCTGCGTCAGCGACACCGACACCGTCACGCCTCCCGCCCAGACCCTCCGTCATGCGCGCACCGCGCCCAGGGCGGAGATCAAGAGGTACGGCGCCGGCCACTTCGACTTCTACACCGGCGAGACCTTCGAGGAACTGGTACGCGACCAGATCGAGTTCCTCGCCCGTCAGCTGAACCCGGCAGCCGCCGCGTCGGCTCCGTGACCGGATCGCATCTCACCCAGACAGGTACGCCCTCGCCATGAACTTCGCCTCCCTGCCCGACCGCCGCGCGGCCCTCGACCCCGACGGGGCCGCGGTCTCGGACGGCCGTCAGACCCTCACCAACGACCAGTTGCTGCGTCGTGTCCAGGCTGCGGCGCGGCACCTTCAGGACCTCGGAATCGGTCCTGGTGATGTCGTGGCCGTCAAGCTGACCAATCGCGTCGAGTTCGTGCTGCTGCTGTTCGCCGCCTGGCGGCTCGGCGCCACCATCACGCCGGTCAACCCGAGCATGACCGATGTCGAAGTGGCCCGGCAGCTCGCGGACTCCGGCGCACGCCTCGTGGTGCGCGAGGACGGTGAGGTCGACGGCGCGGACGCAACTGCCGTCCTCGCCGTCGGTGAACTGCGCGGCGGTGTGGTGCAACCGGAGCAGGCACCCCCGCCGGACCCGTCCGCGCTGGCCCTCCTCATCTACACCAGCGGCACCACCGGGGTGCCGAAGGGCGTGATGCTCGACCACGCCAACATCGATGCCATGGCGGACATGGGGCGTCGAGCGCTGGAGGTCGGGCCGGCCGACCGATGCCTGCTGATCCTGCCCCTCTTCCACGTCAACGGCATCGTGATCAGCACGCTCATACCGTTGCTCGCGGGCGCGAGCGTCGCCATCGCCGACCGCTTCAGCCCGGACACCTTCTTCGACGTCGTCGAGCGCGAGCGTCCGACCTTCGTCAGTGCCGTGCCGACGATCTACAGCATGCTCGCGGCGCTCCCGGACGAGATCCGCCCCGACACCTCGTCCCTGCGCTTCGGGGTCTGCGGCGCCGCCCCGGCCTCCGCCGAGCTGCTGACCCGGTTCGAGGCGCGCTACGGTTTTCCGCTCGTCGAGGGATACGGACTGTCCGAAGGCACCTGCGCTTCCACCGTCAACCCCGTCGCCGGCCCTCGACGCGCCGGAACCGTGGGACCGCCCTTCCCCGGTCAGGAGATCCGGATCGTCGACGCCGACGGCATTGAGGTGCCGCGCGGTACGGACGGAGAGGTCGTCCTGAGAGGCCCCAATGTCATGCGGGGCTACCTCGGCCGTCCGGACGAGACGGCCCGAGTCGTGGTCGACGGCTGGCTGCACACGGGCGACGTCGGTCATCTCGACGCCGACGGCTACCTGACCCTCGTCGGACGCTCGAAAGACATGATCATCCGGGGTGGGGAGAACATCTATCCCAAGGAGATCGAGGACGTGCTCGCGGGCGACCCGTCCGTACTCGAAGCCGCCGTGATCGGCGCCCCCGACGAGAAATGGGGAGAAGTGGTCGTCGCCTACGTCCAGCCACGACCGGGCCGGACCGTCGATCCGACGGTTCTCCAGGACCTCTGTGCCCGAAGCCTCAGCGGCTACAAACGCCCGACCTCGTACGTGGTCGTGGAGGCCATTCCCAAGAACGCCGTCGGAAAGATCGACAAGGTCACGTTGCGGGCAGCACACTCCGCGGCATCCGTCGGCGCTCGACCTTGAGCGGCCGCTCAAGCCGCACCGCGGCGCCTACGCAGCGATGCGATGCGGTGCGGTGCGGTGCGGCTGACGAACCATTCATCCCTCACGAAGCCGCCCACGCCCTGAACGGGCGCAAACACTCTCAGGGCCTGTCAGGGACTGCTGGGAACTCTGAGGACTGCTGGGGACTGCTGGGGACTGCCACCCAGACTAGGCAGCCGTCAGCTTCTGGATGCGCGGGTGGTTCTCCAGAGCCCACCGCACAGTCTTCGGCGGGCGCCCGAGCAGGGTTTCCAGTTCGTCGGTGAGACCGCCGTAGCCTCCGCGTCCGATGATCCGGGTCAGGGTCTTCAGGTGCTCCGCGATGTGCGGGTACGCGGACATGTGGGTGTCCACGTAGGTCTCGTTCCAGGTTTCGATGTCCTCGGGAACATACGTGACCGGGCGTCCCAGCACGGCCGCGAAGTCCTCCGCGATTCCGTGCATGTCCTTCAGCTCCGGGCCGGTGAGCGCGTAGCAAAGCCCGATCGGCGCCTCGTCCGGTCGCCGCCGCACGAGGATCCAGCAGATCGCGCGCCTACCGTCTCGCCAGCGCCGTTGACGACCGAACCGCAAGCTCCCCACCTGTGGCACGCCCGGCAACACTCTTTCGGCCGCACGGACGTCCCCCGTACATCGGGGCACGCCGGCGACAGGGAAACACCTTGGAGGAGTGAGGCGTCAGCGCGCGCCCGCCGCGTCGAGCAGGGTGATCACCGTGGGTGCGACCAGCCCGGTCAGCGTGTCCGCCCCAATGCCCGCGCGGGCGCTGGCGCCGTCGAAGACCAGGCTGAGCTGCCGGGCCAGAAGACCGGGGTCACTCGCCCCGCCCCGCTCGGCCTCGCCACGGAAGAAGGCGGTCAGGTTCTCCTTGACCTGACGGGCGACCCGGCTCGCGGGATGGTTCTGGTCCTTGAGCTCGATCTGCGCGTCCAGGTAGGGGCAGCCGTAGAACTCGGGCCCACCGGATTGCGATTCCACCTGCGCGAAGACATGCAGGATCCGCTCTCTGGGGGAACGGTCGTCATCCGCCGCGGGCACGAGTGCCGCCACGTAGGCGGCAGTGCGCCGCTCCAGGCTCGCCGCGAGCAGTTCGTCCTTGCTCGAGAACAGCTGGTACATCGAGCGCTTGGACACCCCTGCCGCCTTGCACAGGGCCTCGACGCCGATGCCGACGCCTTCTCGGTAGGTGAGTGTGGCCGCCGCCTCCAGCAGCCGCTCCCTCGGGCTTGATTTCAGTTCAGTGGTCATGCTGCGAGGTTAACCCGATTCCGACCGAATATAAACCGATCGGTTTCTTGGTGGCGTACGGGGCCACTCCGAGCGAGGGCCCCGCAATTCCGTGGTTCGAACGTCACCTCGTCAGCCCCGGAACCGGCTCCTCGCTCTCCCGCAACCCCGCCACCAACGCCGCAGCGCCCGCTCGTAGCAGTCGGCGACCGCCAGCTCCGGCGGCTCGTTCCCGGACAGCACGAGGGAGACCAGGCCGTGGGCCGTTCCCCAGACCGACAGCGCGATGACCTCGGGATCGGACGCGGAACCGAACCGCCCGGCCCGCTGCCCACGGCGCACCGCGTCGACGAGGGGCCGGTACGACTCGACGACCTCACGCGGCCGCTCCGCGCCGGACGGGCACTGTTCACCGCGGTCGGAGAAGAGGATCGCGTAGAGGTGCGGGTTGGCCACGGCGTACTCGCGGTAGGCCAGCCCCATACGGATCACGTCCCCGGCCGGGTCGCTCGTCGGGCGTACGGCACCCAAGCGCTCGACGAAGAGGCTCACAGCCTCCTGATACAGGCTGCCGAGCAGACCCGCCTTGCTGCCGAACAGCGAGTAGCCCGCCGTCGCGGAGGTCTTCGCGTCCGCCACGAGCTGTCGCAGGCTCAGCGCGGCCGCGCCCCGGTCGAAAACCGTGGCGGCCGCGCGATGCAGGAGCCGGAGGCGGAGCGCTTCGTCATGTGTCTTGAGCCTGGCCATGACTCCAGCACGGTCTACGACCGATTCGGCATCAAGGAGACCGACCTGCCGACAGAGACGGGCACGCGAGCGGGTGCCGGTTCGGGCACCGATGGCGACATGGGGGATACGGATACTGCCGAGCGAATCCCTGTCATCACGGGCTGAACCCTGCCGTCACGGCCGAACGAACGTCGAGCGGGGCACCGATGGCAGGTCGGCGCCCCGCCGGGGCTCCCGCGGAGGGCGCCCACGAGCCCCCGCCCCCACCCCTCACACCCCCCAGCCCGAGCCCCCGCCGCGACTTCTCCCTTCGTTTCGCCTCCTTGGGACTTGCGCCAGGAAACCGACCGGTTTACTGTTGTGGAAACCGATCGGTTTCTCACTCTGTGGAGGCAGTCATGACCGCTCTCAAGGGCGCGAACGTCCTCGTCACCGGCGGCAGCCGCGGCATAGGCAAGGCCCTGGTGGAGGAGCTCTACGCCCGCGGCGCCGGCAAGGTCTACGCCACGGCCCGCGACCCGCGCACCGTGACGCACCCCGACGCCGTCCCGGTGGCTCTGGAGGTCACCGACCCCGCAGCCGTGGCCGCGGCCGCCGCACAGGCGGACGACGTCACCGTACTGATCAACAACGCCGGCGCCTCGGTCGGCGCGTCCTTCCTGGACTCCCCGGTCGAGGACGTGCGCCGGGAGTTCGAGACCAACTTCTACGGCCCCCTGCTGGTCACCCGGGCCTTCGTGCCGGTCATCGAGCGCAACGGTGGCGGACACATCCTCAACGTGCACTCAGTGCTCTCCTGGCTGGCCCTCGGCGGCTCCTACAGCGCGTCCAAGGCCGCACTGTGGTCGCAGACGAACTCCCTGCGCCTGGAACTGCAGCCGCGCGGCATCGGCGTCACCGGACTGCACGTCGCCTACGTGGACACGGACCTGACGGCGGGCATCGAGGCACCCAAGTCCACCCCTCGTGATGTCGCCGCTCTGGCCCTCGACGGCATCGAGACCGGAGCGTACGAGGTGCTCGCCGACGACATCACCCGACAGGTCAAGGCGGGCCTCGCCGGAGACCTCGCGGGCCTGTACGCCCAACTGGCCAAGTAGCAGTAGCAGTAGCCGACCGATTAGCCGACAGCCGTAACCGAGCAGGAAGAGGAGCCGACGAGATGCCCAGCCAGGATCCACGTCCCACGATCCACATCCCGGGAACCACCACGCACACCATCGCGCCGCGCGCGGGACGCGAAGGTCACGAGGGAACGCTGCGCTACCTCAAGGCGGGCACCGGCGCTCCGCTGGTCCTGCTGCACACCGTGCGCACGCAGGCCGAGCACTTCCGCCTCCTCATCCCGATGATCTCGGACCAGTACACCGTGTACGCCCTCGATCTGCCGGGGATGGGTTACTCCGAGATCGTGCCCGGCGCGTCGTACGACGAGCCGGCGATGCGCGCGGGCGTGGAGCGGCTGCTGACCGAACTCGACCTCCGCGATGTGACGCTGGCCGGGGAGTCCATGGGAGCGGTGCTCGCCCTGACCACCGCGGCCGCACTGCCGGAGCGGGTACGGCGCGTCGTCGCGGTGAACGCGTACGACTTCAGCGGCGGGATCGCCCGGTCCAGCCTCCTCGCCCGCGTGGTGGTGAGCGGTGTCCTCACTCCGGGAGTGGGCCCGGTGATCGCCGGGGTGGAGCCCAAGCCAGCCCTCAGCAAGATCCTGCAGGGTGGCCTCAACGACAAGAGCGCGCTACGGGAGGACTACGTGGACGAGCTCCTCCAGGTGGGCGGCCGCCGCGGCTACCCGACCGTCGCGCGGGCCGTGTACCAGAGCCTGCCCAGCCTCATCGCGGCACGCTCGCTCTACTCAGCGGTCAAGGCCCCCATCCATCTCGTCTACGGGGAGAACGACTGGTCCCGGCCCTCGGACCGGCAGGCCAACAAGAAGCTGCTGCCGGCCGCCGACTTCACGCAGGTGGCGAAAGCGGGCCACTTCATCGCCCTGGAACGGCCGGACGTACTGGCCGACCTGCTGACCGCGGTGGCGTGACGACCCCGCGAGCACCGCGGCCACCTCCGTTCGGGTGTACTGCGTGAGGGTGGCCGGGTTCGACCATGTCGCGTGACAGCGTCGTCATACGCGGAGGAACGTTACGTGGCAGAGATCCAGATCGAGTTCGACGTTCCGGCCGAGATACGGGACGACACCGTACTGCGCGCCGATGTCTACCGCCCCGGGGCACGGGGCCGTGGCCGGTGTTGCCAGGCCGACTGCCGTACGGGAAGCAGATGCCCCTGGCGATCGCGGTCCTCGATCCCCTGACGGCGGTTCGGCGTGGCTTCATGGTCGTCCTTCAGGACACCCATGGCCGGTTCGCCTCCGAGGGTGAGTAGGACCCGTGGAGGCACGAGGAGAGCGACGGGTACGACACCGTACGGTGGGCTGCCGCCCTTCCCGGCGCGAACGGCTCCGTCGGCATGATCGGCGCCAGCCACTTCGGCAACGCAGTGGATGGCGGCGCTGTCCAAGTCAGCGGGGAGGACCTGGCCGAGGCGTTCAGGACCCGGCCCGGGCGGGCCGTGACCTACGAGGCGACCGACCCCCACGCCTTCTTCGCGCCGCTCGCCCCCATGCTGGGCGAGCAGGCCGCCGCAGCCGTCGCGGACGTGTACCAGGCCCTCGCCACGCAGCCGGACCACTCGATCACGGCCGAACGGTCCGCCCAGAAAATCCCCGGTGTGACGCTCCGGACCGTGAGCCAGTGGCTGGCCGGCATCGACCTCTGCCCCGGATCGGCGGGTTGCCCGCGCGGGCGTAGATCTGGGCCGCGGCACGGCCGGGCCCCTTGCCGCCAGGAAACCGATCGGCGCACCGTAAGGGAAACCGATCAGTTTCCTTATGACTTCCTACGACCTCCTACGACTTCCGGAGCCGCGACCCATGTCTCCCCACGCCACCTCCACCATTTTCGTCATCGGCGGTACAGGCGCCCAAGGAATTCCTGTTGTCCGCGCTCTGGTCGCCGACAAGAAGTACTCCGTCCGGGTCCTCACCCGCGATGCCACCTCCCCCCGGGCCCAGGAACTCCTCGCGCTCGGAAACGTCTCCGTCCTCGAGGGGTCGTTCGCCGACGAGGACGTGCTGCGCGAAGGATTCCGCGGCTGTGACGGGGCTTTCATCAACATCGACGGATTCAACACCGGCGAGAAGACGGAGACCTACTGGGCCTTCCGCAGCTACGAGATCGCGATCGAAGAGGGAATCAAGTTCTACGTCTACGGAAACCTCGACTACGCCCTCAAGAAGTCGGGCTACGACTCCAGGTTCCGCACCGGCCACTATGACGGAAAAGGTCGCATGGCCGAATGGGTTCTGTTCCAGAACGAGAAGAACTGGGACCGGATGGGGGCGGCGGTCTTCACCTCGGGTCCCTACATCGAGATGGTGATCTCCCCGCTCACGCCGATGACTCCCGGCATCGAGGACGGCGTCGTCACGTGGCGCGTCCCGCTCGGCGAGGGAGCCGTTCCCCACGTGGCACTCGACGACTGCGGATTCTACGTCCGCTGGCTCTTCGACCACCCGGAACGCGCCAACGGCATGGATCTCGAAGTCGCCATCGAGCACATGACCTACGCCGATATGGCCGCGGCGTTCGAGAAGGTGACCGGCCATCCCGCGCAGTACATCGACACCGACCTGGAAACGTATTGGAACCATCCGGACCTCAAGGGGATCGCCGACGACCCCGCCGGATACAACGCCGACCCCGGCGACAAGAGCACGATGAGCTTCCGTGACAATTTCACGGGCTTCTGGAATGTGTGGAAGCACGGGATCATCACCAGGGACTACACCCTCCTCGACGAGATCCACCCCAACAGGATCAGGAGCGCCGAGGAATGGTTCCGCCGAGAGGACCGGCTCGGGAGGGAACTCGGCAAGGGAAGCCTCTGGGAGCGGGTCCAGCCGGAGAACTGGACCATGGAATCCGCGATCCTCAAGAGCAGCGCCGACTTCCGGACGGGCAAGCTGTAGGCGGACCGGCCTCAACCGATACGACCGGTCCCGCCGGGGACATACGTCTGCCGATCGCCGACGACTCCCACCTCGGTTCGCACGCACGAGGGCATCGGTGAACCGCCCTGCACCGGAAGCGAGTTGCGGGTGAGGGCCGGGCGCCCGGTCAGGGGCGATCCGGGGCGTGTGCCTCTTCCGCGGAGGGGGCCTGCCCCGAACTGAGGCCGTCCAGCAGGAGGTCCCGAGTTCGGAGAAGGCGTCGCCGGCCGTCAGGCCCGTGCTCTCCAGGAGGACCCCCGACTGAACCGCGTCGATGGTCACGGCCACGACCTGGGCGGCGAAATGCCCGTTGAGCTCGCGGAAAACGCCGGCCCGCACGCCCTCCTCGATCAACTCGTGGACCCGGTGCGCGGCGGCGGAGTTCTTGCGGTAGATCTGTGCCGTCGGCTCGTACCCGACCATGTCGTCGTAGAACGCGTGGGAGTGCCGCCGCATGGCCGTGCCGACGCCGGCGAGGTAGACCCGGATGCGCCGACGGGGGTCGGGATCGGCCTGGACGGCCTGCTCGATCTCGGCGGTCGCGTCCCGGAAGAAGGCCAGGGTGACCGCCGGCACCAACTGCTCTTTCGTCGAGGCCAGGCTGTACAGCGTCGCCTTGGAGCACCCGAGCCGCTGGGTGAACTCATCCATGGTCACCGCGGTGAAGCCTTCGGCCAGAATGATCGCCTCGGCCTGGCGCAGCAGTTCGTCTCGTCGGCGAGTGTCGACGACGCGCCTGCGTGCCGTTTTGCGCGGGCGCCGGTCGCGCGAGTCAGAGGGGGGTCGTCACCGCAGCAGTCCCCCACGCATGGCTCCCCCGGGACCGGCGGGCGGTCGCCCAGCCCGCCCCGAGCTTCACAAAAGGGTACTAGCGTACCGCGCAACGTACCCGGACGGGTTCAGCGGAGCCGATAGGAACTGCGCCAGGTCGTCGGTCCCGGCTGTGCGAAGGCGTCGCGGAGGATGGCGCGCTTCTTGTCCGCCCACTCGTTCGGCTGCGCAGGCGCTTCGGGGACGGCTACGGCTGCTGCTGCCGCGGTGCGGGCGCGGACGACGGCGAGTGCGGCGGCGAGTTCTTCGGGGGTGGGGTTTCCCCGGACGACCTTGATGGTCATGTCGGCTCCGTGGGGGGTTAGAGGGGGATGTTTCCGTGCTTCTTCGGGGGGAGACTCTCGCGTTTGGTGCGCAGTTGGCGCAGGCCGCGGATGAGGTGGCGGCGGGTTTCGGAGGGGGTGATCACGGCGTCGACGTAGCCGCGTTCGGCCGCGGTGTAGGGGTTGAGGAGGGTGTCCTCGTACTCCTGGATGAGGCGGGCGCGGACGTCTTCGCGTTCGGCCTCGGGGGTGGCGGCGATGGTGCGGCGGTGCAGGATGTTGACCGCGCCCTGGGCGCCCATGACGGCGATCTGGGCGGTGGGCCAGGCGAGGTTGAGGTCGGCGCCGAGGTGTTTGGAGCCCATGACGTCGTAGGCGCCGCCGAAGGCCTTGCGGGTGATGACGGTGATGAGGGGGACGGTGGCCTCGGCGTAGGCGTAGATGAGTTTGGCGCCGCGGCGGATGATGCCCTCGTGTTCCTGGCCCACGCCGGGCAGGAAGCCGGGGACGTCGACGAAGGTCAGGACGGGGACGTTGAAGGCGTCGCAGGTGCGCACGAAGCGGGCGGCCTTCTCGGAGGCGTCGATGTCCAGGCAGCCGGCGAACTGCATGGGCTGGTTGGCGACGATCCCGACGGGGTGGCCCTCGACGCGGCCGAAGCCGGTGAGGATGTTCGGGGCGAACAGGGCCTGGGTCTCGAAGAACTCGGCGTCGTCCAGGACGTGTTCGATGACGGTGTGCATGTCGTAGGGCTGGTTGGCGCTGTCCGGGACGAGGGTGTCCAGTTCCAGGTCCTCGCCCGTCACGCTCAGGTCGGCCTGCTCGGGGAAGACCGGGGGCTCGCTGAGGTTGTTGGAGGGCAGGTAGGACAGCAGCTGTTTGACGTACTCGATGGCGTCCTTCTCGTCGCCCGCCATGTGGTGGGCCACGCCGGAGGTGGCGTTGTGGGTGCGGGCGCCGCCCAGTTCCTCGAAGCCGACGTCCTCGCCGGTGACGGTCTTGATGACGTCGGGGCCGGTGATGAACATGTGCGAGGTCCGGTCGACCATGACGGTGAAGTCGGTGATCGCGGGGGAGTACACCGCGCCGCCCGCGCACGGGCCGACCACCAGGGAGATCTGCGGGATGACGCCGGAGGCATGGGTGTTGCGGCGGAAGATCTCGCCGTACATGCCCAGCGCCATCACCCCTTCCTGGATGCGGGCGCCGCCGGAGTCGTTGATGCCGACGACCGGGCAGCCGGTCTTCAGCGCGAAGTCCATCACCTTCATGATCTTCTGGCCGAAGACCTCGCCCAGGGACCCGCCCAGCACCGTGAAGTCCTGCGAGAACACGGCCACCGGACGGCCGTCGACCGTGCCGTAGCCGGTGACGACACCGTCGCCGTAGGGGCGGCTTCGTTCCATGCCGAAATCGGTGGAGCGGTGCCGGGCGAACTCGTCGAACTCCACGAAGGAGTCCTCGTCCAGGAGCAGTTCGATACGCTCACGGGCCGTCAGTTTGCCCTTCGCGTGCTGCTTCTCCACCGCGCGCTCGGAGCCGGCGTGCGTCGCCTCGTCGATACGACGCTGCAGGTCCGCGAGCTTCCCCGCGGTCGTGTGGATGTCGTTCTCGGACGTATCCGTGGGCTCGGCGCTCACCGGATGGATCCCTTCTTGCCGATGTCGTCGCGGGCTGTCGGCCGCGCGCCGGGGTTCCTACGGTTCCGTGTCGACCCCTGCGTAACGCCTTACCGGCAGGACGTCATCGCTGTCGCGACGGAATGCCCACCGAACCCTTCGGTACTCGATTTCACTCAGACGGTACTCAGTACCATGGGCGAGGGCAAGAGACACCGGACACGGGGTCGGGGTCGGGGTCAGTGAGGGTGACGGTGACGGTGACGGTGACGGTGACGGTGACGGTGACGAGAGAGGATGGGTGGTCATGAGCAAGCCATCTGCGCGGATGCGACTCGCGGATGCCGCGTTCGCCCTCTTCGACGAGTGCGGCTACGAGCAGACCACCGTGGACGACATCGCCGAACGGGCCGGGGTGGGGCGCACGACGTTCTTCCGGCACTACCGGTCCAAGGAAGGGGTCATCTTCCCCGACCACGACCGGTTGCTGGAGCTGATCAAAGACCGGCTGACGACGTCGACTCACCGCACCGCGCTGGTCTCCGTGTCCGACGCGGTCCGCCTGGTGCTGCTGCACTACATCGACGAAGGCGATCTCGCCCGGCGGCGGTACGCGCTGACCAGCAAGGTGCCTGCCCTGCGCGACCGGGAGATCGCCAGCGTGGCGCGATACCAGCGGCTGTTCCGTGAGTTCATCGCGGACTGGATGGGTGACCCGACGGAGTCGGCGTCACTGCGAGCCGAACTCATGGCGGCATCCGTCGTCGCGGCCCACAACCATGTGCTCCGCCGATGGCTGCGCGGCGAGTCGACCGATCCGGTCGCGGAGATCGACGAAGCCATGCGCGAGGTGCTCGCGCTCTTCCCGGCACCCGGTTCCTCGTCGGATGACGGGCGCGGTACCACCGTCGTCGCGTTCCGGACCGGTCACGACCTCGATGCCCTGCTCCCCGAGCTGCGGCGCCTCGTCGAGGGCGAGCCCGGGCGGTGAGTCGGGGGCTGAGGGTGGGCCAGTGGAGCCGGCGATCGCCGGGTGATGCCGCGCACATACGGTCGGGTATGCCCTCTGGTGCGTGTTAGCTTCCGGCCGTGATTTCCCCAGCCATGGACGGATGCGCGCCCGCGGACGGAGCGACAGGGCACGGCCCGGGTGACGGATCTCCCGGCACCCGGGACCCGCTCGGCCTGCTCGACCTGTTCGGCGAGCCCTTCGTCCGCGACCCCCATCCCTGGCTGGACCTGCTGCGGTCCGAGGCTCCCGTGCACCACGACCCGGCGACAGGGCTCTGGCTGGTCAGCCGCCACCACGACGTGCGCCACGTACTGCTGGACCCGGACGTCTTCCTTCCCGACAACGCCCAGCACACCGTCACTCCCCTGCCCGTCGCCGTGCTGCGGGTCCTTGCCCGTGGCGGCTTCGCCCTTCCGCCCGCACTCGCCAACAACGGCACCCCGACCCACCCCGGGCTGCGTCGCGTGGTCACCCGGTTCTTCCACGCGAACCGTGTCGCGGACGCCGTACCGGTGATCGAGCGCATCGCCGACGAACTGCTCGACGAGGTGCGGTCGCGGATCGACGCGACGGGCAGCTGCGACCTGTTCACCTCGTTCGCCCAGGTCCTCCCCTGCCGGGTGCTGATGGAACTGCTCGGCATACGGGGCGTCGAACCGGCCACCCTGATCCGCTGGAGCGACGCGTCGCTGGAGCTGTTCTGGGGCAGGCCCACGAGAGAACGTCAACTGGAGCTGGCGAGCCTCGTCGTGGACTTCCACCAGTGGCTCACCGCGACCGTGCGCGACGGCACGGCCTCGGCCGACTCGTTCATCGGGGCGCTCGCCCGTCACCGGCTGCCCGATGGCAGACCGTTGGACGTGGAGACCGCGGTCGGCGTGTGCTTCTTCGTCTTCATCGCCGGCCAGTCCACGACCGGGCAGCTCATCACCACCGTACTGCGACGGGCGCTGGCCGAGTCCGGTATGTGGTCGCGTGTGGCCGGGGAGGCGGGCCTGGCCGAGGCATGGGTGGAGGAGGTCCTGCGGCGCGAGCCGCCCGTGACCACCTGGCGCCGGGTGACGGCTCGGACCACCGCACTGAACGGGGTGGAGCTGCCGGCGGGCGCACAGTTGCTGGTGATGCTCCTGGGCAGCGGATCCGATCCGGAGGTCTTCCCGTCCCCGGAACGCATGTGCCCGCACCGGGAGAACGTCCGCCACCATCTGGCGTTCGGCGTCGGCCGTCACCGCTGCCCGGGCGCCTCGCTGGCACGCACGGAGGCAGCGGTCGCCCTGCGGGCCGCGGCCCGCGGCCTTCCGGGTGTCCGACCGGCGGTGCGGGCCGGGGAGCCGCCGATGCTCGGCCTGTTGTCGTTCCGAGCCCCCTTGGAGATGGTGGTCGAGTAACGGCCGCCCCCGTGGCAAAGCCATGCCTCGCACGGGCCGAGCGCTTGAGGATGCGCGGCGGACGGGCGTACGGAGCCCACACGGCACCGCGGTCGGCGACGCGGTCGCGGCGGCTCGACAGGTCGCGCCGGTCGTCGGCAACCGGGTGCGGCCGTCACCACGGCATTCCACCGCCGGGTCCGGCCTTCGCGCGGCCCGTCCTCGCGTGACCGTCTCCGCGCCGAGCTGCTCGGGTGGGCGACAGGCGATCGGTTCGTCGTGCGGGGGCGCCGATCAGCGGCATGCGGCGCACCACCTCACGTGCCTTCTCGCGCAGTTCTGGCGCCCAGGTGCCGCCCTCCGTCGGGGCGGACGTCCCTGTGCCCGCCGAGACCTGCGCATCAGCGAGCAGGCCGTCCAGAAGTGGCCCCCCACGGCGACGCGATCCGCTGCGATGCCGCGTCCCGCCCCGCGATGACACGATCAGACAGATGACACGATCAGACAGCGGATCCCTGACCGTCCATGAGGCCCTGGATCGCGGACAGGATGGCCTCCAGAGCGCCGGGCTCCGAGGCGAGGGAGGGCAGGGAGACGGAAGGCCAGGCGTTGTACGCCTTCGACGGCAACACCTGCAGCCTCGCCGCCAGTTCGGGAACGGCCGGCAGCGACGCCGCGAACGCTGCCGCCTGCTCACGACCGAGGTGATGGGTGATCGACCCGAAGGCGAAGGAGAGATCGTCCCTCGCCGGTCCGTCCTGCAAGGACAGAGTCCACAGCGGCACGTGCCGCCCGGAGACAGGGTAGTAGGCGGACATGCTGCGGTACTTGGCCGTGCCACCCTCCGGCCGTCCCCACGCCGCCGCGTGATCGAGCAGGGCGGCGGCGATCCGCCGTACCTCGGGATCGCGGCGGGAGCCGATGGACACGTCCATGTCGGCCCGCGTGGTCCGCTGGGTGGTGCGGCGGCCGGAGGGGGACTTCGCCGCCGTGGCGACCTCCCCGTGAATACGCGGAACGAGGACCCGCAGGTCTCCCCCACCGCGATACTGGGTCAGCTCCACCGCGTACACGTCGGTCTGGCGCATCTGCCGGTTCAGGAACTCCACGATCGCCCGAAGCTCCAGCGGAATCCGGTCGGCGACGAACAGCAGCCGCATCTGCCCCGCGGCCAGCCGCTCCTCCACCGTCGTCCAGAACTCGTCCGGGGAGCGCTCACCCAGAAGCTCACCGTACGCCTCGTCCAGCGGTCGCCCGTCCTTGACGCAGGTCTCCTCGAAGGAACGCTGGAGCAGCACCGCCGGCCAGTAACGGGCGGCGTTCGCCGCGTAGTCCAGCATCTGGCCGACGACCTCACGGCGGATACGCGTGTCCGTGGCCCGCTTGACCTCCACCAGCGTCGGCACACCGTCGGCGTCGACGAAGAGATGGTCCAGCCAGTACGCCGCCCCGCTCTCCGTGTGGGTCGCCACCCCCATCTCCCGGGCCACCAGCACCAGCCGCAGCGGTCGCCCATCGGCCAGCGCCCCGAAATCCAGCACCCGAGGATGGCGCGCCAGCAACTCCTGGAACTCCTCCTCCGTCTCGAACCCGGCAAGCTCCAGCGCCTGCAGTTCCGCACCCAGAACGAACACCGGCTGATCGGTCATCCGCTCCCCACCCCTCTCGCACCCGCCGCCCAGGACGCCTACGCCGCGCCCCGTCGAAACGTACGCGGGACAGGCTGCCTGGACCGAATCCAGGTACGGCGGAACCGTCGTGCGGGTAGGATGCCGCACGCCTCACAGAGGCAGGAACACGCCTATCGGGGCAGGCGGCCCACCACCACACGCAACCTCTCCCGCCCTGCCGTGACACTCGCCTCCCACAGGCCCGAGGCGTCGCCGCTCAGCGAGAGCGACTGCAACCGTTGCTCCTCGGCGAGGAGGTCGGCACCCGACACGTTCCGGTCCAGCAACCCCATCGCGGTGAGCGCCGCATGACCGCAGGACACCGCCTCATCAGCGTTTCCTGACCCGTGGGCCAGCAGCGCATGCCGCAGGCAGAGGACACCGAAGAAGGCGTAGGTATCGGCGACCCCCGTGATCCCCTCCTCGTTCGGCTGAAGCTCAGGGAACCGCTCCAACCGGCGTACGCGCTCGGCGGCGTCGGCGAGCGGCCGGTCGACGGACCAGAGATCGCGCACGGACTCCGCATAGAAGTCCAACTCGGCTTCCCGCCCCGGCGTGCCTGCCCGCAGGCCCACGAACAGGGGCGCCATGCGTTCGGTGCAGGCGGAGACATACAGGCGAATCGCCTCGCCGCCCCTGTCGCGCAGCGCCTGCGCGACGGCGCCCTCCACCAACGTCCGCACGCCCACCCTCATCCCCTTCGAACAGATCGACAGGCTACACAGCGGGATGACGGCCCCGGCTCGACGCCCCTCGTGCTGCGCCGGCTCTCCCTGTTCTCGGCAGGAATCGAGAAGCGCGGCACACGCAGCGCGTCTAGCCTGCTCGCCATGGACATCACCATTCACACCACCTCCCTGCCGCACGACGACCCGGACGCGTCGCTCGCCTTCTACCGCGACGTCCTCGGCTTCCAGGTCCGCAGCGATGTCGGGCAGGGCAGGATGCGCTGGATCACGGTCGGCCCGGCCGGTCAGCCCGGCACGTCGATCCTGTTGGCCCCACCTGCCGCCGATCCCGGCATCACGGAGGAGGAACGCCGCACCATCACCGAGATGATGGCCAAGGGCACCTACGGCTGGATCCTGCTGGCCACCCCGGACCTCGACGCCACGTTCGAGAAGGTGCAGGCCGGTGACACCGAGGTCGTCCAGGAGCCGACCGAGCAGCCGTACGGCATCCGCGACTGCGCCTTCCGCGACCCCGCGGGCAACCTGGTCCGCATCCAGGAACTGCGCTGAACCCTGTGGGGGATGACGAACCACGAAGGGGAGGGTTCTCATGTGCAAGCCCGAATGGCGGCACGCACGCGTCCAGGCACAGCGCCTGGACGATCTCGCGCGGCTCCGCCGCGTCCGCGACCGGATCGACAGGGAGTACGCGCGGCCGCTCAACGTGGAGGCGCTCGCTCGCGACGCACACATGTCCGCCGGGCACCTGAGTCGGCAGTTCCGGGCCGCCTACGGTGAGTCGCCGTACGCGTATCTGATGACGCGTCGCATCGAGCGGGCGACGGCACTGCTGCGGCGGGGCGATCTCAGCGTCACCGAGGTCTGCTTCGCGGTCGGCTGCGCGTCGCTGGGTACGTTCACCACCCGCTTCACCGAGCTGGTCGGCATACCTCCCGGGGCCTTCCGACGCCAGGCGGCAGACGCCGTCGGCGACGCTGCCGAGGGCTCGGGTACGTCCCGAGACGCGAGCCCGGCGATCACGGTGGAGGGAATGCCCGCGTGCGTGGCCAAGCAAGTGGCGAGACCGGTCAGGAATCGAGAAGCCCAGGCCACCGCCCGGCCTCTAGCGTGAGGGACATGGCAACCACCGCTTCCCTCGCAGCCCGCACCATCCTCGCGTCCGTCACCCTTGAGGTGGCCGACCCCGATGCCGCCCGCCGCTTCTACAGCGCCTTCGGCGTCGACACGTACATACGCCTGCGGGAGTCCGTGGGGCACTCGACGGGATTTCGCGGCTTCACCCTGGCGCTCACGGTGTCCGGGCCGGCCACCGTCGACGGCTTCGTCGCCGCCGCCGTGGACGCCGGTGCCGCGGTACTGAAGCCCGCCACGAAGTCGATGTGGGGTTACGGCGGCGTCGTCCGGGCCCCTGACGGGACGATCTGGAAGATCGCGACCTCGACGAAGAAGGACGCCGGCCCCGCCACCCGCGAGATCGACGAGGTCGTCCTGCTGCTCGGTGTCGAGGACGTCAAGGCCACCAAGCAGTTCTATGTGGGCCGGGGCCTGACCGTGGCCAGGAGCTTCGGCGCCAGGTACGTCGAGTTCACCCCCGGTCAGTCCAGCCCCGTCAAGCTGGCGCTGTACAAGCGCCGCGCGCTGGCCAAGGACCTGAGCGTCCCCGCCGACGGCACCGGCTCGCACCGCATCGTCCTCGGCGGCACGGCCGACGCCTTCACCGACCCGGACGGCTTCGTCTGGGAGGCCGTCGCGCCGCCCGCGCCCACACCGTCCTGACGTCCGGGGACCGACGGCGCCACATGACCGCGCCGTCGGAGACGGTGTCGGACCGGATGCGGGACCGGGCCATATGACTGTCGTGGGCGGATGCCCCGATCTCAGCGTCCTCGCAGTGCCCGTGGTGTGGCCACGCCGGCTGACCACCGTCGATGCGATCGGACCGCTGCTCACGGACAGTTGGTCCCGCCCCCCGGAACCAAGATCGATTGTCAGTGGTGGGTGAGAGAGTAGAAGCATCGGGTCGGAACGAGGGGGAGCCACCATGTCCGGAAGCCAGAACTACATCAATCACGTCGCTCTTGTGTTGGACGCCAGCTCGTCCATGTCGCACCTGAGCCGCAAGGTCGTGGAAGTCGCCGACCAGCAGATCGCCTACCTCGCCCGCCGGTCGGGGGAGTTGGACCAGGAAACCCGCGTCACGGTCTACGTCTTCGCGGACAAGGTCGAGTGCGTCATCTACGACAAGGACGTGCTGAGGATGCCGTCCTTGAAGCAGTTGTACCGGGCCGGTGGGATGACCGCCCTGCTGGCGGCCGCGCTGAAGTCGCAGGGGGAGCTGGCGCAGACGGCTCAACTGTACGGCGACCACAGCTTCCTGACGTTCGTACTGACCGACGGCCAGGAGAACGCGAGCCATCGCTGCCCGGATGTCACTACCAGGACTCCCCGCGACCTGGTCAAGGCGGTGTCCGAGATGATCGCGACACAGCAGGACAACTGGACGCTGGCCGTCCTGGTGCCGGACCAGATGGGCAAGCGCGAAGCCATGCAGTGCGGTTTCCCGAAGGACAACATCGCCATCTGGGACGCCACGAGCACCCAGGGGCTGGAGGAAGCCGGACAGGTCATCCGGCAGGCCACCGAGAACTTCATGGTCGGCCGTACCCAGGGCATCCGGGGATCGCGGGCGGTGTTCTCCACCGGTGCGGAGGCGGTCAACAAGGACACCATAGAGGCGGCCGGGCTCACCCCGGTGGACCCCTCGCGGTACCAGCTGATCCCCGTGGCCCGCGACGCGGCGATCCGGGACTGGGTCGTCGAGTGCGGGCACGCCTACCGCACCGGTGGTGCGTTCTACCAGCTGAGCAAGTCGGAGAAGGTCCAGGCGAGGAAGCAGATCGCGGTGCTGGAGAAGAAGACGGACCGGGTGTACACCGGGCCGGAGGCCCGAGCCCTGCTCGGCCTGCCGAACACGGAAGTCCGCGTCAAGCCGGACCACAACGACGACTTCACGATCTTCGTACAGAGCACCAGCGTGAACCGCAAGCTCGTACCGAACACGCGCCTGCTGCTGATGCTCTGACGCACTGTCGGCTTCGGTCTCGCGAGGTCTGGCTCTGTACCCGGCCGAGAGCACGTGACGTAAAGAGTTGGACGGCGTGACGTGGCGGCTTGTAGCTTGAGTCGACTGTGACGCCGTCCGAGGAGGTGAGACCCATGAACGCTGTATCGCTGTGGGTGCTCCCTCTTGCCGTCATGGTCGGGCGATCGACGTAGGTGTCGCCGGGAGTGCCTCGACAACCAGGCACTCCCGAAAGGCAACACCTATGAACTCTCCGCAGTTCACCACCGAGCCGTCGCCGAACGGTACGGCCGAGCACGACCGCACCGGGGGCGACGCGCCCGGACTCCGTGCGTCGGCCTCAGGCGCCGGTCGCGCGCCCTTCGTGTACGACGTGATCATCGCCGGGTGCGGGCCGACCGGCGCGATGCTGGCCGCCGAACTGCGGCTGCACGATGTGCGGGTCCTCGTTCTGGAGAGGGAGACCGAACCCGTTTCGTTCGTCCGCATCGTCGGTCTGCACATCCGCAGCCTTGAGCTGATGGCCATGCGCGGCCTGCTGGACCGTATTCGCCGGCACGGGAGACAGCGCCCGGCCGCCGGATTCTTCGCCGGCATCGACAAACCGGTGCCCCAGGGCCTGGATTCCGCGCACGCCTATCTGCTGGGCATCCCGCAGCCGGTCATCGTTCAGCTGCTCGAAGAGCACGCGACCCAGCTGGGTGCGCACGTCCGGCACGGTTGTGCGGTGGTCGATTTCGAGCAGGACGAAGAGGGGGTGACCGTCGAGCTGTCCGACGGCGAACAGCTTCGCTCGCGCTATCTCGTGGGCTGCGACGGCGGGCGCAGTGCGGTGCGCAAACTGCTCGGCGTCGGCTTCCCCGGCGAGGCCTCTCGGACCGAGACGCTGATGGGCGAGATGGAAGTGGGTGTGCCGCAGGAGGAGATCGCCGCCAAGGTGACCGAGATCGGCAAGACCGACAAGCGGTTCTGGCTCAGGCCCTTCGGCGCAGGGGCGTACAGCGTCGTGGTCCCGGCCGCCGGGGTCGGCGACCGTGCGGAACCGCCCACCCTTGAGGACTTCAGGCAACAGCTGCGCGCCATCGCCGGAACCGACTTCGGTGTGCACTCCCCGCGCTGGCTGTCCCGCTTCGGGGACGCCACCCGGCTGGCCGAGCGTTATCGGGTCGGGCGGGTGCTGCTGGCCGGCGACGCGGCGCACATCCATCCGCCCACCGGCGGTCAGGGCCTCAACCTGGGCGTTCAGGACGCGGTCAACCTCGGCTGGAAGCTGGCCGCGCAGATCCGCGGCTGGGCACCGGAAACACTGCTGGACACCTACCACGCCGAACGCCATCCGGTCGCCGAGGACGTGCTGGACAACACCCGCGCCCAGATGGAACTGCACTCCACCGAACCGGGCCCACAGGCCCTGCGCAGACTGCTCACCGAACTGATGGACTTCGACGAGGTGAACCGCCGTCTGATCGAGAAGATCACCGCGATCGGCATCCGCTACGACTTCGGCGAAGGCCCCGATCTGCTCGGCCGCCGTCTGCGTGACATCGACGTGGAACAGGGCCGCCTCTACGATCTGCTGCATCGCGGCCGGGGCCTGCTGCTGGACCGCACCGAACGTCTGACTGTCGGCGGCTGGTCGGACAGGGTCGATCTCCTCGCGGATCCCACCGCGGCACTGGATGTTCCGTGCGTCCTGCTGCGTCCCGACGGCCACGTCGCCTGGGTCGGCGATCGTCAGCATGACCTGGACGATCACCTCTCCCGCTGGTTCGGCAGGCCCGCCGAGTAGATCGTCCGTCTGGTGGCGGCTTCGTGAACTGCCCTTCGGGGTGGGCCATGAAGCCGCCGGCCAAGTCGTGGCAGCCATGACTCAAGCCCGGCCGAAATCCCCCTTGTCCGCGCTGTCGGTCGCGAGGCTCATCGTCGAGCTTGCTCAGGCACCGAGCGGTCCGGCTCGTTGATCTTCCCGAAGGGGACGTGCACGCTGGGCGTGCTGCGGGCCGTGCCGGTCAGGTGACCGACCTGGTCGTCGAAGAAGATGTGGGGCCTGAGGACCTCCATGATCGTGCTCTTGTCTATGCCGCCGAGGAAGAAGGCGTCGTTGACGGTCACACCCCAGTTCTGCAGGCTGCGCACCGCGCGCTCGTGAGCCGGTGCGTCGCGGGCGGTGACGAGGGAGACGTGGACGCGCATCCTGTAGTCGGCGTCGGCCGCCCGCCGTTCTTCCTCGCGCCGCTGGAGCCGGTTGACGCCTGCGAGGAAGTCACGCAGGGGGCCCGGGTCGTGCGGGGTGGCGGCGTTCGTCGTCTCGTGGGAGCGGAAGCCCTCGATGCCGTCGGCCTGGTAGACCTGTTCCGAAGCGTCGTCGGCGAGGACTCCGTCGAAGTCGAAGGCGATCCGCAGGTCCTGGTCGTCGTCCTCGTCGGCCACGGCTGGGCCGAGCACGCGGCCGGCGGGCAGACCGAGCGCGACCGCCTCGCGGACGTCGTCCTCGTTCGCCGACAGGAACAGGGACATGTTCAGCGCGGGCATGAAGCGGTAGGGCGAGCGGCCCTGCATGAAGATGGCCCGGCTGATCGGCAGACCGTGGCGCTGGATCGACCGCATGACCCGCAGCCCGGTCTCGGGATCGTTGCGGGACAGGATGATGACCTCGACCAGGGGGTCGTCCGGTGAGAGGTGGTTCAGGGACAGCAGCCTGCGGATGAAAGGGAAGGCGACCCCTTTATCCAGCGTGTCGTCCAGGTGCTCCTCCTGGTAGCCGCGGTAGTCCTCCTCCCCCTGATCACGGAAGACGGCATCCGCCTCCGCCAGGTCGAACAGTGCGCTGGAGGCGACACCGACGACCAGGCGGTTCTCGAGTTCGTAGACGGCCACGGCGTCCTCCCCGGCTGTACATCGCGGCAGGCTCCGATCATGGCATGTCGCGCGCGCCACGACGGCGACCGGCGTCGACGCACGCCTCTACGGGGCGGGGGTGTACCTGGGTTTCCCGAGCCCGGCGGGCAACACGTCTGGGGGCCCGTTGTAGTCGCCAGTGACACGGCGTCACCACCGCCGATCCGCCCGCCCGTCCGGGATCACCGCCGGACGTACGGCCCGCGTCGCGCGACCTCAGGCCGAGTTTCAGGAGGATGCGGGCCGGACCAGTCGCCCGTCCGGGATGACCGCGACGCCGACGATCTCGATCAGCGCCTCCGGCTGCCACAGTGCCGTCGTGCCGATGCCGGCCATCGCGGGATAGACCGGCCCGGCCAGCTCACGCCACACCTTGCCGATCTCCTTCCCGTGCGCCTGGTAGTCGGGGATGTCGGTCAGGTAGAGCGTGATGCTCACCAGGTCCTGCGGGATGCCGCCCGCTTCCGACAGCGTGGCGAGGACGTTGGCGAAGGCCTGCCGGAACTGTTCCACGATGCCGCCGGGGACGATCTTCATGTCCCGGTCGAGGGCGGTCTGGCCGCCCAGGTGGAGCGTGTTGCCGCTGAGCGTCCCGTGCGAGTAGCCGCTGGGTGTGGGCAGGGACACGGGGTTGATCGGGACCGGGGCCGAGTGGGTCGCCATAGAAGCTCCTGCGGGACGTTGCCGGGGCTGGCTGTCTGCCGCCTCACCGTAGCATCTATTGACAGAGGTCTGACGGTCGTAGAAATAATGAAATACCCCGAGAGTCGGATAACGACCAGGAGAGGGAACACCCATGCGTCTTGCGACCGTCTCCCACGCGGCGGGCACCAGTGCCGCCGTCCTCCATGGAGACACCTGGCGAGCGCTCCCGGCCGCCGACCTGTCGGCCCTGCTGACGGCCACGCCACCCCAGCGGGTCGCGGACCTGGCCGGTGAGGCACTCGTCGATGCCGTACCGGTGCTGCCGCTCCCCGCTCCGGCCAAAGTGGTCTGCTGCGGGCTGAACTACGCCGATCACATCCGGGAGACGGGCCGGGAGCTGCCCGCGTACCCCACGCTCTTTCCCAAGTACGCCGACACCCTCACCGGTCCCGAGGCCGAGATCGTGCTGCCGAGGGGCCTCCAGGTCGACTGGGAGGCCGAACTCGCCGTCGTGGTCGGTGCGACCCTGCGCCGGACGGACCGGGAGACCGCGCTCGCCGGAATCGCCGGCTACACGGTGGCGAACGACATGTCCGTCCGCGACTGGCAGTACCGCACCCTGGAGTGGTTCCAGGGCAAGGCATGGGACGCGTCCACTCCCCTCGGTCCCGTGATCGTGACGGCGGACGAGATCGACCCCACCGCGGGCCTGGACGTGATCTGCCGGGTCAACGGCGAGCAGGTCCAGCGTGACAACACCAAGACGCTGGTGTTCGACGCCGCCGATCTGCTCGCGTACATCTCCACCTTCACCGTGCTGCGCCCCGGCGACCTCGTGCTCACCGGCACGCCCGGCGGCGTCGGGGTGGCCCGGACGCCCCAGCGCTTCCTCTCCGACGGAGACGTCGTGGAGACCGAGATCGCCGGCATCGGCACGCTGCGCAACACCGTGCGCCTCACCGACTGACGCCCTCCCCCTCCCCTCCCCCGCAAACCACCCCTCGCCCCCGCAGCCGCAGCCGCAGCCGCAGCCGATCAGGAGACCGCATGAACCCCGATCCCGATCAGTACGTCCCAGGTCAGTACGCCCCCGGTCAGCCCGCCCCGGGCCAGTACGTCCTGGACGGGGACAACTCGATGTACGCCACCGCGAGCGGCCTGGTCGTACCGGTCGTCACGCGGGCCGGTGCGGAGCCCGGGGACACCGGGCAGTCCGCCGGCGCCACCCGGATCTCGGGGGTCAGCATCCAGCACACCCCGGCGACCCGGATCTGGTTCGGCAAGGTCCACAACGACGGTGGCTACCGGTCCGTGCCCCACCACCACGGTGAGGCCGAGACCGGCGGCTACGTGCTCTCCGGCCGGGCGCGGATCTACTTCGGCGCGAAGTTCGAGGACTACATCGACATGTCGGAGGGAGACTGGGTCTTCGTGCCGCCGTTCCTGCCCCACGTCGAGTGCAATCTCGACCGCAACAGGCCACTGACCTGGATGACGACCCGGACGCCGGAGAACATCGTGGTCAATCTCCCCCAGGTCGAGGACACGGACCTGCGCGACTGGACGGACCGGCCCTGATGACCGACACCACCTCAGACGTCTTCACGGCCGCCGTCACCCTGACCCCGGCCGAGGCCGAGCGCTTCGACCTCGCCTTCACCGCGGTCACCCAGCCCTGCCCCTGGCCCAAGGCGTACGGGGGTGACCTCGTCGCCGCAGCCGCCGCGGCGGCGATGAGGTCCGTCGGCGACGGCAAGACGCTGCACTCCATGCACTCGTACTTCATGCGCCCCGCCGACATCGGCGCCGACGTGCGCTACGAGGTCGAGCTGCTGCGCGACGGCCGCGGGTACGCGACCCGGCAGGTGCGCGGCTATCAGAACGGCAAACCGCTCTACGTCTGCCTGGCCAATTTCGCGGCCGGCGAGCCCGGCGGAGGCTACACCTGCGCGGTCCCCGACTGGCTGGGCACGGACCTGCCCGATCCCGAGGAGCTGCCCAGCTCCGCGGAGTGCCTCGCGGGGCGAGCCGGCGGGACGATGACCGAGTCCTCCCAGGGCTACTGGTCGGAGGGCCGGGGCTTCGACATGCGTCATGTGCCGGGGCCGGTCTATCTCGACATCGAGGGTGCCCGGGAGCCGCACCAGGCGGTCTGGGTCAAGCCGTTCGACGCGCTGCGGCCGGTCGACGGGCTCACCGACGGCCAGCGCGACACGGCCGCCCTCGCCTACGTCTGCGACTACACCATCCTGGAGCCCGTGCTGCGCGTCCTCGGCCTGCCCTGGGCCCAGGAGGGCCTGGTCACGGCGAGTCTCGACCACGCGATGTGGTTCCACCGCGCTCCGCGTCCGGGTGTGACGGACGGCTGGCTGCTCTACACCCAGCAGGCGGTCGCGGCGGACGGCGGACGCGGGCTGGGCTCCGGCCGGTTCTTCACCCCGGACGGCACCCACCTGGCGACGGTCGTCCAGGAGGGAATGGTCCGTGCCTCCGAGGGGAGGCCGGCATGACCCTCTCCCCCTCGGGACACGTCGACACCTTCGCCCGTGACCACCTCCCCGGACCCGGGCAGTGGCCGGTGCTGGAGTTCACGACCGACCTGCTCCAGTACCCCGAACGCCTCAACGCCGCCGTCGAGTTGATCGACCGTCCGGCCGCCGCCTTCGGGTCCGACCGGCCCGCGCTGCGTACACCCGAGGGTGAGGTCTGGAGCTACGGCGAGCTGCGGCGGCGGGCCGCCCAGGTCGCCCAGGTACTCACCGAGGATCTCGGTCTGGTGCCCGGAAACCGGGTGCTGCTGCGCTCCCCCAACACCCCGTGGGCCGTCGCCGCCTGGCTGGGCGTGCTCAGAGCGGGCGGGATAGCCGTCGCCACCATGGCCGCGCTGCGGGCCCGTGAGCTGGCGCCGATCGTGGCGAAGACGCGGCCGGCCGTCGCGCTGGTCGACCACCGCTTCCTCGACGACGTGTTCGCGGTACGGGACACGAACGCGCCGAAGCTGGTCGTCGTGCCGTACGGCGGCGACGCGGCCGACGACCTGAGCAACCGGGCCGCGCGGAAGTCGGGGCGATTCGCGGCGGTCGACACCGCCGCGGACGACGTCGCGCTGTTCGGGCCGACCTCGGGCACCACCGGCGTCCCGAAGATCACCACCCATTTCCACCGCGACATCCTGTCGATCGACAACACCTTCGGCAAGCACACGCTCCGGCTGCGATCCGACGACCTGGTGGCGTGCACCGCACCGCTCGCCTTCACCTTCGGCCTCGGCATGCTGGTCGTGTTCGCCCTGCGGGCGGGTGCCTGCGCCTTCCTGACCGAGCCCGTGCCGCCGCCGCGGCTCGCCGACCTCGTGGCCGAGCACGGGGTGACCGTCCTGGCCACCGCCCCGACCGCGTACAAGCAGATCGTCACGGCCGGCAAGGTGACACGGCTGGCCGGACTGCGCCGCGCGATCAGCGCGGGAGAGCACATCCCGCAGGGCCTGTGGGAGGAACTGCGCGACCTGCTCGGCATCAAGGTCATCGACGGGATCGGCGCCACCGAGATGCTGCACATCTTCATCTCGGCCGACGGCGACGACATCCGCCCCGGGGCGACCGGCAGACCCGTGCCGGGCTACCGCGCGGCGATCCTCGGACCGGACGGCGAGGAGCTGGGCCCGGGCGCCGAGGGCCTGCTCGGGGTGATCGGCCCGGTGGGCTGCCGCTACCTCGACGACGAACGGCAGGCCGGTTACGTCGTCAACGGCTGGAACGTCACCGGCGACACCTTCCTCCGCGACGAGGACGGCTACTTCTGGTACCGGGCGCGCAACGACAGCCTGATCGTGTCGTCGGGCTACAACATCGCCGGCCCCGAGGTCGAGGCCGCCATCGACACCCATCCGGACGTCGTCGAAGCGGCGGTCGTCGGCGCGCCCGACGCCGAACGCGGCGCGATCGTCTGCGCGTTCGTCGTGCTGCGCGAGGGAGTCGTCGGCGACGCCGTGCGGGCCAAGGACATCCAGGACCACGTCAAACGGCAGATCGCGCCGTACAAGTATCCGCGCGAGGTGCGCTTCGTCGAAGCGCTGCCGCGCAATCCCAGCGGCAAACTGCAGCACTTCAGGCTCCGTCGGCTCCTGGAGGAGCAAGCATGAGGATCGCCATCGTCGGCGGCGGCCCGGGAGGGCTGTACTTCGCCGCGCTGATGAAGCAGCTCGACCCGGCGCACGAGGTCACCGTCTGGGAACGCAACGCTCCCGACGACACCTTCGGGTTCGGGGTGGTCTTCTCCGACGAGACGTTGGGCGGCATCGACGACGCCGACGAAACCGTCCACGCCGCCATGGAGAGCCGGTTCGCCCGCTGGACGGACATCGACATCGAGTTCCACGGCCACCGCTTCACCGTCGGGGGCCAGGGTTTCGCGGCGATGAGCCGCAAGGAGCTGCTGCAGATCCTGCAGCGGCGGGCCGCCGATCTCGACGTCACCGTCCACTACCGGACCGAGGCGCCGGACGTGGACGAACTGCGGGCCTCCCACGATCTGGTGCTGGCCGCCGACGGCCTCAACTCCGCCGTCCGCACGAAGTACGCCGACGTCTTCCGGCCGTCGCTGGACACGCGGCGCAACAAGTACATCTGGCTGGGCACCGACCTGGTCTTCGAGGCGTTCCAGTTCTTCGTCAAGGAGACGCGGTGGGGCACCATGCAGATCCACGGCTACCCCTTCTCCGACTCGGGCTCGACCTTCATCGTCGAGATGCACGAGGACGTCTGGCGGCGCGCCGGCTTCGACCGGACCGCGGACCAGGTGTTCCCGCCGGGTGTCTCCGACGACCACGCGGTCGCGAGGATCGGGGAGATCTTCGCCGACGAGCTGAAGGGCCACCGGGTCCTCACCAACAACTCCAAGTGGCTGAACTTCACGACGGTCCGCAACGAGCGCTGGTACGACGGCAACGTGGTCCTGCTCGGCGACGCCGCCCACACCGCCCACTTCTCGATCGGTTCGGGCACCAAGCTGGCCATGGAGGACGCGCTCGCCCTGGCGGCCTGCCTGCACGAGCATCCGACGGTGGCCGAGTCGCTCGCCGCCTACCAGAGCGAACGCAAGCCCGTCGTCGAGTCGACCCAGCGGGCCGCCCAGGCGTCGCTGGAGTGGTTCGAGAACATCGGTATGTACGCCGGTCAGGAGCCGGCGCAGTTCGTCTTCAACCTGCTCACCCGCTCGCGGCGCATCACCTTCGACAACCTCAGGGAACGCGACGGCGAGTTCGCCGCGCTGATGGAGGCCGAGTTCGCCAGGCACCAGCGGGCGCCCGCGGTGGCCCCGGCGATGTTCCAGCCGGTCCGGATCGGTCCGCTCGAACTGAAGAACCGCGTGATCGTCTCCCCGATGGACATGTACTCCTGCGACTCCGGTGTCCCCGGCGACTTCCATCTGGTGCATCTGGGCTCCAAGGCGCTGGGCGGGGCCGGTCTGGTGATGAGCGAGATGGTCTGTGTGTCGCCCGAGGGGCGGATCACCCCGGGTTGCCCGGGGCTGTGGACGGACGAGCAGCGCGACGCCTGGCGCCGGGTCACCGACTTCGTGCACGAGCGCACGAGCGGGAGGATCGGCCTGCAGCTCGGCCACTCGGGCCGCAAGGGCTCGACCAGACTCATGTGGGAGGGCATCGACCAGCCGCTGGACGCGGGCAACTGGGAGGTGATCGGCCCCTCGGCACTGCCGTACGGCGCCGGCTGCCACGTCCCCCGGGAAGCCACCCGCGCGGACCTGGACAAGGTGGTCGCGGACTTCACCGGCGCCGCCCTGCGCGGGGTGGAGGCGGGCTTCGACCTCATCGAGGTGCACGCCGCCCACGGCTACCTGCTCTCCTCCTTCCTCTCCCCCGTCGCCAACAGGCGCACCGACGAGTACGGCGGCTCCCTGGAGAACCGGCTGCGCTTTCCCCTGGAGGTCTTCGACGCGGTGCGCCGCGCCGTCCCGTCCGCCGTCCCCGTCACGGTCCGCATCTCGGCGACCGACTGGATGCCGGACGGCAACACCGACGACGACGCCGTGGACATCGCGCGCGCGTTCATCGAGCACGGTGCTGCCGCCATCGACGTCTCCTCCGGTCAGGTCTCCCAGGAGGAGAAACCGGCCTACGGCCGCTCCTACCAGACGCCGTTCGCCGACAAGATCCGGCACCTGGTGGCCGCACCGGCCGGGGTGCCGGTGATCGCGGTCGGTGCCATCTCCTCGTACGACGACGTGAACTCGATCCTGCTCGCCGGACGGGCCGACGTGTGCGCCCTGGGGCGCACCCATCTCTACAACCCGCAGTGGACCTTGCAGGCCGCCGCGGAGCAGGAGTACGCCGGGTCCGGCGCGCAGTGGCCGGTGCAGTGGACGGCGGGCAGCCGCAGACCGCCCTCCTCCCGCACCGACAAGATCTCGCCGCGCCTGTCGCTGCTGCGGGCGGGAGCCGCCGACGACGTGCACCTGCGGTGGACTCCCGCTTCCGGCGCGGCGTCCACGTGAGCGCCCCGCCCGGCGCCGAGAACCCGGTCGGCGTGCACCGCACACGGATCGAGTGGATCGACACCGACGCGGCCGGTATCTACCACAACAGCACGGTCGTACGGTTCGTGGAGGCCGCGGAGGCCTCGCTCATGGCCGGGCTCGGCCTGCACGGCTACTTCCCGGTCGCACCGCGCGTGCGCTACGAGGTGGACTTCGACGCGCCGCTCTTCTTCGGCCAGGACGTGTGCACGGTCGTGGAACCGGTGCGGGTCGGCACCAGTTCGATGACCTTCGCCTTCGAGGTCTGGGGCGAGGAGTTCCGCGGCCGTCCGCGCGGCCGGGCCGCACACGGCCGTTATGTGACCGTGCATGTCGGAGGGGACCACCGCGAGGGTGCCGCGAGTGCCCCGTGGCCCGCGGAGTGGGTCGCCGCGCTGACCAGGCCGGTCCGGCCGTCGGATGCCCGTCCGGCATACTCACTGGAATGAGTACGATCAAAGGCGACCGGCCCACGGCGGCCGGGCGTCGTTCCCGGACAGTGCTCGTGAGCTTCCTCGGCGCCATCGTCCGCAAGATGGGCAACTGGATGCCCATCGCCGGCACAGTCGAACTGCTGACCGAGTTGGGTCTGGACGCGCCCAGCGTGCGGACGGCGGTCTTCCGGCTCAAGAAGCGCGGCTGGCTGGAGTCGGAGAGCCGCGCGGGGATGCGCGGTTACACACTGACGCCGACCGCGCTGGAGGCACTCGCCGCGGGTGACGAGATCATCTGGCACGCCCGGCAGCCGGCCGATCTCGGGGACGGCTGGTGCTTCGTGAACTTCTCCGTCCCCGAGTCCGCTCGTGCCCTGCGACACCAGCTGACCGCGCACCTCACCTCGCTCGGTTTCGGCAACATCGGATCGGCGGTCTGGATCGCGCCCGCGCGGATGCTCCCGGCCGCGCAGCGCGCCATCGCCGAACTGGACCTCACCGAGCAGTGCGCCGTCTTCGTCGGCGACTACGTCGCCGGGCAGAACCTGACGGCCATGGTCCGGGGCGGCTGGGACCTCGACGAGATCGACCGGCGCTACCGCGAGTTCATCGGCGAGTACGACGGGGAGGCGGACCTCCTCGGCGAGGCCGCGGTCATCGACGGGCAGCACGCCTTCGTCACCTACCTCGCTGTCATCGACCACTGGCGCAAACTGCCCTTCCGCGACCCCGGGCTGCCGCGCGAGGTGCTGGCCGAGGACTGGAGCGGCCCGGCCGCCGTCCAGCTCTTCGAGCGGATGGTCACCCTTCTGGAGGGCAGGGCGCTGGCCCACGCCGCTCCCTACTGGTCCACGCAGGCGAAGGCGGCCGAGCGCGCGGACGACACCAGGGCGCTCCAGCGCAGCTCCTGATCGTCCTGCGGTCCCGCAGGGCGGGGCACGCGGGCCGGGCGCGAGTCGTCGGTGACTCACCTCCGGTGATGCGTAAGCGAGTTCGACCGACACAGGCAACCCACAGGTCCCGTTTCACCTCCTTCGTGGCGTGAGGCGCTCCCGGTACGTACGGGGCGCCCGCGCTCGAAGCGTGAGGAGGGACCCTTGATCCGTACCCGGCGAACAGGTGTCATCGCCGTTGCCGTGCTCGCGGCACTGGCGGGATCACCCGGAGTGGCCCAGGCCCAACAGCCGTCCGGCGCCCCGGCGGCGGTATCGGCGGCGTCGGACGACGACCTGCCGAAGGGGTGGAGTATCACCGACCAAGGACTGGTACGGAAGCTGGTCTGGCGGTCCGGGCGAAATGTGCCCATGGGGGACGCCCGCGTCGAGTTCCACACCGGTGGCCGGCTGCTCGGCGTCCCGAAGGCGGCCAAGGACGGGCGTACGTTCCGGCTCGCGCTCGACCAGGACATCCCGCTGAAGGACCTCAGGGTCATGGCGGCCGGACGCCGACTGGACGCGGCGGCCGGCGACTCCGGCGGGAGCGAGGACCTTTCGCCGGACACGATGCGGCCCTCGGCACAGCCGCCGGCGAACTCCGTCGACCCCGGCAGGCCCGGCGCGTACCGCACGGTCTCCGGCGAGTACGACCTTCCCCCGGTGCGGTTGCCCGGATTCCCCGAGCCCGTCGAGATGCGGGCCGTCGTCGTCGCGCCGAAGGGCGCCACCGGCAAGCGGCCCCTCGCGCTGTTCCTGCACGGCCGGCACAGCACCTGCTACAAGCCGGGCGGCGAGGACGTCACCGGTGAATGGCCCTGCCCGGCCGGGCAGAAGGCGATCCCCAGCCACAGGGGTTATCTGCGGGACCAGAAACTGCTGGCGTCGCAGGGCTATATGACGGTGTCGATCTCGGCGAACGGCATCAACGGCCAGGACTGGCAGGCCGAGGACGGCGGCGCGCAGGCCCGTTCCTCGCTGGTGCGGCAGCACCTCGCGCGCTGGGCCGGCTGGAGCGCCGACCGGGCCGACGCCCCGCCCGTGGTGCGCGACGCGCCCACGGCCGACCTCTCCCGCGTCCTGCTCGTCGGTCACTCGCGCGGCGGCGAGGGAGTCGACCGGGCCGCGATGGACAGCCTCTACCCCGCGCCCGCCGCGCAGGACGGCTACCGCGGCCCGGTCCGCTGGAAGATCCGCGGGACCGTGCTCATCGGACCCACGACCTTCGGCCAGAACCCCGTGCCCGACGTCCCGTCCGCGACCATCCTGCCCGGCTGTGACGGCGACGTCTCCGACCTCCAGGGCCAGGTGTACGTGGACGGCACGCGCGGCGTCAGCAAGGGCAAGGCCCTGCACAGCGCCGTCTACATGGTCGGCGCCAACCACAACTTCTTCAACACCGAGTGGACGCCGGGCCAGGCCGAGGCGCCCGCCTCCGACGACTTCTCGGACGACCCCGAGAGCGACGAGCGGGACGCGGTGTGCTCCCCGGGCGCCCGTACCCGGCTCACCGCCGACCAGCAGCACAAGGCCGGCGCCACCTACATAGCCGCGGCGGCCCGGCTGTTCGTGGCGGGCGACGACCGGGTACGCCCACTGCTGGACGGCTCGGACCGGCGCGCCCCGTCGGCCGACCCGGCCCGGGTGCTGACCCACGCCGTCGGCGCCCGCCGCACCGGCGGATTCCTGCCCGACGGCGGAGTGAAGGTGACCGGCGGAGGCAGGCTCTGCGCGGCGATCGACCCCGCCCCGGCCAGGGCGTGCCTGGGCAAGGGCGTCCGAGGGGCGTCCCCGCACTTCGCCTGGTGGCAGACGGAGAAGGAGGCGGGCCGCAGCGCAGTCGCACTGAAGTGGTCCGCGGCGGGCAGGGCGACGAAGGTCACGCCGGCCGAGCCGCTCTCCCTGACCGGCGCCAAGGACCTGGCTCTGCGGGTGATCGTGCCGCCGAACACCGCCGGTACCAAGCTGGACGTGTCCCTGACCGACTCCGCCGGCCGCCGGGCCGAGCTCGGTCGGGTGAAGGTCGCGGGGCTGCCCGGCACCGAGCGCACCGCTTCGTACTGGGCGCGCGAGGTACGGGTCCCGCTGACCGCCGCCACCCGTGGCCGGTTCGACCTCAAGCACGTCAAGTCCCTTGAGCTGACGCCGCGTTCGCGGTCCGGGCGAGCCTGGATGATGGATGCCTGGGGCTGGTCACCGGGTACTCCGGCGGTCACCGCCGCCGCCCTTCCGCGCGTCGACATCGGCCGGCTCACGGTCAAGGAGGGTGACTCCGGCACCCGCACGTACCAGATACCGGTCAAGGTCTCCGGCCACGGCAGCGGCAAGGTCCGCTTCTCGGTCCTGGACCCGGAGACCGGCCGCGCCGTGGACAAGCTGGTCACGGTACGGCCCGGGGTGAGCCCGATCAAGGTGCCGGTCGTGGTCGAGGGCGACACCCGCTTCGGTGACGAACAGAGCCAGGATCTGGTCGCCAAGGCCGTGCGCGGCGCGGTCGTGGGCACGTACCTGGGCGGCGTCACCGCGGTGAACGACGACCCCGAGCCCGAGATGACGCTGACGCCGGTCGCCGACCGGGTGACCGAGGGCGGCAAGCTGACCTGGCGGGTGTCGCTCTCGGCGCCGGCCGAGGTGGAGCTCGTGCGGGATCTCCGGGTGCTGCCGGTCACCGAAGGCGTCGAGTTGTCCACCAAGGACGTGGATCCGCGGTGGTTGAGGGACAACACCGGTGAGGGGCCCGATCCGGAGCGTCCGCTGTCGCGGGCGGGTCTGTGGCTGTTGGCCGACATCCCCGCCGGGAGCACGACCGGGGACATCACGGTGCCCACGGTGAAGGACGGGGTGGCCGAACCGGCCGAGTCGTTGCGCCTGGCGCTGACCGGTGAGGACGGCGAGCCCGTGCCCGGCCGGCCGGTGGTGACGGGGACGGTCGTGGACGCGCCGTAGGCCATATGCCCACGACGCGAAGGGGGCACGGACCGAGGAACACTCGGTCCGTGCCCCCCTGCCGTGCCGAGACCGTGCCGCGGATGAGGACGCGGACACGGATACAGATGCGGAGACGGTTGCGCGGGCGGCGGTCAGTGGCCCCGGAAGACCGGAGCGCGCCGTTCGAGGAAGGCCTCGACGGCCTCGCGGTGGTCGGCGGTGGAGCCCAGCCGCCGCTGGACGACGGACTCGCGGTCCAACGCGGCCGACAGGCTCGCGGCGGCCGCGGACCGCAGCAGCGCCTTGGTCTCCCGGTGGGCCGCGGTGGGCCCGGCAGCGAGCGCACGGGCCACGGCCAACCCCTCGGCGGCGGCCGAGCCGTCCGCCACCACGCGGTGCACCAGGCCCCATTGCTCCGCGTCCCGCGCGGAGAACGCGTCCCCGAGCAGCATGAGCCCGGCCGCCCGTGAAGGGCCCAACTGGCGGGCGAGGGCGCGGGCGACACCTGAGTCGGAGGCCAGGGCGACCCCGGTGAAGGCGGTGGCGAACCGGGCGCTCTCGGCGGCGACCCGCACGTCGGCACAGAGCGCGATGCCGAGGCCGGCCCCGACGCAGGCGCCCTCGACGGCGGCGACGACCGGGATGGGCAGCGCCTGCAGTTCCTTGACCAGCGGGTTGTAGTGCTCGGGGATGTTGGCGAAGGCGGCGCCCGGTGCGTCCTTCAGCAGCCGGGCGTGCTCCTTGAGGTCCTGGCCGACGCAGAAGTGCCGTCCGCGTGCGGTGATCAGGGCTGCGCGTACGTGCCGGGCGGCGTCCGTGGTCAGCCGACGGGCCGCCGTCAGGAGCGCGCTGCGCAGGTGTGCGTCGAGGGCGTTGCCGCCGGCGCCCCCGCGCAGTTCGATGACGGCGACGGCGTCGGTGGCCTCGTACGACACACCATGGGGAGCGGGGGTGTCGGTCACGGCCATGCGTAGAACCCCTGTCCGCTCTTGCGGCCGAGTTCGCCGCGGGCGACCATCTCCCGCAGCAGTCGGGGCGGTGCGAACCGTTCGCCGAGGGTGGCGTGCAGGTGTTCGGCGATGGCGAGGCGGACGTCGAGTCCGACCAGGTCGGTCAGGCGCAGCGGCCCGATGGGGTGCTTGTAGCCCAGGGACATGGCGGTGTCGATGGCGTCGGGGGCGGCGACGCCCTCCTCCACCATGCGGATCGCCTCCAGTCCGAGGGCGAGACCCAGGCGGCTGCTGGCGAAGCCGGGCGAGTCGCCGACGACCACCTCCTGTTTGCCGAGGGCGCGGGTCCAGCCGACGGCCGACTCCAGGGTGTCGCTGGTGGTGCCGGGTGCCAGGACCACCTCGATCAGGGCGGAGACCGGCACGGGGTTGAAGAAGTGCATGCCCAGGAACCGGCCGGGCCGCCGCAGGGCCGCCGCGAGGTCGGTCACCGACAGGGAGCTGGTGTTGCTGGCGAGCACGCACCGCTCCCCCACGGCCTGTTCGGCCGCGGCGAGCAGGCGGGCCTTGAGCGCCGCGTCCTCCGGCACCGCCTCGACGACGAGATCGGCGTCGCGGGGCAGTTCGGACACCGACGCCACCACGGTGAGCCGGAACGCGTCGTCCTCGGCCCCGCCCCGGCGCAGGGCGGCGGCGATGCGCTCGACGGCGGCGTCCGCGGCTTGGGCGTCCTGTTCCACGACCACCACCGAGGACCCGACGGCCGCGAAGGACTGTGCGATACCGGCGCCCATCCGGCCGCCACCGATCACTCCCACGACCGCGGGCGGTGCCGCTTTCTGTTCTTCTGTTTCTGCGGCTGCTGCCGAGGTCATGCCCGGCCTCCGTTCTTGTCCAGGAAGCGCGTCATGCGCTCCTGCTTGTCGCGGCCCTCGAACAACACGGCCTGGGCGAGGTCGTCGGCGACCGGATGGGCGCCGGGGGCGTCCGTGACGAGCTTGGTGAGGCGCAGGGCGAGCGCCGAGGCGCGGGCCATGCGGTCGAGCAGGGCATGCGCCTCGGTGGTCAGCCGCCGCGCCGGTACGACGTCCATGACCAGCCCGCAGGCGAGCGCGGCGGCCGCGTCGAGGTTCCGGCCGGCCAGCAGCACCTGCTTGGCCACCGACTCGCCGACGAGTTCCCTCAGCCGCCAGCAGGCCCCGGCGGCGGCGAGGATGCCGAGGCCCGGCTCGGGGTTGCCGAACACCGCGTCGGGACCGGCGATCCGTATGTCACAGGCGTACGCCAGCTCGGCGCCCCCGCCGAGGGCCCAGCCGTCGACGGCGGCCACGGTGGGCAGGGGCAGTCGGCGGACCCGTTCGAAGAGGCGGCTGTTGATGCCCTGCAGGGCCTCGTCGCGGCCCCGTGCGCGCAGTTCGGCGATGTCGGCGCCGCCGGCGAAGACCCCGCCGTGCCCGGTGAGCAGCATGAGGCGCGGGGTGCGCTCCAACTCCTCGCACAGCTGGTGGAGTTCGGCGATCATACGGGCGTCGATGGCGTTGCGGGCCTCGGGCCGGTGCAGGGTGACCACGACCCGGTCCGCGTGTTCTTCGACGAGGAGGGTGTCGTACGAGGGTGAAGCGGCCGTGCTCATACGCGCTCCACCAGGAGCGACACGCCCAGCCCGACGCCCACGCACATGGTCGCCAGGCCCCGGCGGCCGTCCTCGCGCTCCAGTCGGCCGAGCAGGGCGAGCACGATGCGGGTGCCCGAGCAGCCGAGCGGGTGTCCCAGGGCGATCGCGCCGCCGTCGGCGTTGACCCGGTCCTCGTCGAGCTTCAGTCGGCGCACCACCGTCAGCACCTGGGAGGCGAACGCCTCGTTCACCTCGATGGCGTCCAGGTCGCCGGTGGCCCAGCCCGCCCGGTCCAGCGCCTTGGCGGTGGCCGGCACGGGGCCGAGCCCCATGAGACGGGGCTCGACCCCGGCCGAGGCGGCGGTGACGACACGGGCCCGTGGCGTGAGGCCGTACCGTTCGACCGCCGCCCCGCTCGCCACCACCACGGCGGCCGCCCCGTCGGACAGTGGCGAGGAATTGCCCGCGGTGACGATCCCGTCGCCGCGGAAGGAGGTGCGCAGCCCGCTCAGCCGCTCCAGTGAGGTGGCCGGCCGGGGCCCTTCGTCCCGGGTGACCTCGCCGTCCTCGACCGGCACCGGGACGATCTCCCGGTCGAACCGGCCGGCCTGCTGGGCGGCGACGGCCCGGCGGTGGCTGCGCAGCGCGAAGGAGTCCGCCTCCAGGCGGGTGATGCCGTCCAGGGCGGCGAGTTCCTCGGCGGTCTCGCCCATCGACAGGGTGGTGTCGGCGGAGAAGCGCGGGTTGGTGAACCGCCAGCCGAGGGGGGTGTCGTGCACCTCGCCGGGGCGGGCCCAGGGGGTGCCGGGTTTGGCCATCACCCAGGGCGCGCGGGTCATCGACTCCACGCCGCCCGCCACGACCAGGTCGGCCTCGCCCGCCCGTACGGTCTGGGCGGCGGAGGCCACGGCCGTCAGACCGGACGCGCACAGCCGGTTGACGGTGTATCCGGGCACGGTGTGCGGCAGTCCGGCCAGCAGCGCCGCCATGCGGGCCACGTTGCGGTTGTCCTCGCCGGCCTGGTTGGCGGAGCCGAGGATCACCTCGTCGACGGCCTCGGCCGGGATCGCGGAGCGCTCCATCGCCTCACGGACGACGAGGGCGGCCAGGTCGTCGGGGCGTGCGGAGGCCAGTGCCCCTCGGTGCCGGCCCAGGGGGGTGCGGGCGCCGTCGATCAGATAGACCTCGTCAGGCATGGGTGGGCTCCTTCGCGGGGGCGGGGCGGGGGGACCGGGCGACCGCGGCCGGTCCGGTCACGGCGGCCGGGCGGGTGACGGCGGTGTGAAAGGCGGTGGGCAAGGGGAACTCCAGGCCGAACGTTCGGTCGATAAGGGGGTGTACTGCGCCCTGGGCGCAGCGGGAAACAGAGACGGTGGAGAGTCCGGTCAGACGTCGGCGAGCAGGATCGACGGGCGTTCCACGCAGTCGGCGACGTAGCGCAGGAAGCCGCCGGCCACGCCGCCGTCACACACGCGGTGGTCGAAGCTGAACGACAGCTGGGTGACCTTGCGGACGGTCAGCTCCCCGTCCACGACCCACGGCTTGTCGACGATCCGGCCCACACCGAGGAGGGCGGCCTCCGGGTGGTTGATAATGGGTGTCGATCCGTCGACACCGAACACCCCGTAGTTGTTGAGGGTGAAGGTGCCGCCGGTCAGCGCCGCCGGCGGAAGGTTGCCGCCTCGGGCGAGTTCGGTCAACCGGGCCAGTTCCGCGGCCAGTTGGACCGTCGTCAGACGGTGGGCCTCACGGACGACGGGGACCATCAGGCCGCGGTCGGTCTGGGCGGCGAAGCCCAGATGCACCTCGTCGAAGCGGACGATCTCGCGACGCTCGGTGTCGACGGTGGAGTTCAGCTCCGGGAAGCGGGCCAGTCCGGCGACACAGATGCGGGCCAGCAGGGCGAGCAGCCCGACGCGGCCGCCCGGCTCGGCGGCGTTCAGTTCCCTCTTCGCCCGCAGCAGGCCCGTGGCGTCCACGTCGACCCAGGTGGTGGCGTCGGGGATCTCGGTGCGGCTGCGGGAGAGCTTGTCGGCGACCGCGCGGCGCAGTCCGCGCAGCGGGATGCGTTCGGGGCCCGCCGGTGCGGGGTCCCCCTGCGGGCGCGCAGCCGGCGCGGGCGCGGGCCGCGACGCGGTCTGCCGGGCCAGCTCGACGGCCTGCTCCACGTCACGGCGCAGCACGATCCCGGCCGGGCCGGAGGGCGTCAGAGCGGCGAGGTCGATCCCGTGGTCCCGGGCCATCCTGCGGACCAGCGGCGAGATGGCGCGGGGCGCGGTGAGCCGCGTGGGTCCGTCGACCGGCGTCGGCGCCATCTCCCGTGCGCAGGGCGCCTGCGGTACCGGGCGATCGGCCGCCGTGTCGGCGCCTCCGGCAGGCGTGTGGCCGACGACCAGGGGCGCGCCGGTGGCCGACGACGTGCCGGGGCGCCTGCGCCGGCGCCGCGGGGCCGGGCCGTGGCCGGTGCCGTAGCCGATCAGGACGTTGCCGGAGCCGGCCTGCTCCTCCTCCCGGTACCGCTCCGCCGCGGTGTCCGGTCGAGCGGCAGCCCCGGCGGACCCGGCGAGGGACGGGCCGATCTGGCCCGCGCCCCGGTCGCCGTTCCCGCCGGAGGCGGCCGCACCCACCGTGATCAGCGGCTCGCCCACCGCCAGTGGCGTGCCCGCCTCCGCGTGCAGGCGCAGCACCGTGCCCGCGTACGGGACCGGCACCTCCACCGCCGCCTTGGCGGTCTCGACCTCGACGACGATCTGGTCGATCGTGACCGTGTCGCCGACCGCGACCTTCCACTCGACGATCTCGGCGTCGGTGAGGCCCTCACCGAGGTCGGGGAGCCGGAACAGCTGTTCGGCGTGTGTCGCGGTGGTCATGCGGCTGCTCCCTTCGGCAGGCCGAGGTGCCGGACGTCCGGGTCGTCGGCGAACTGGAGACGGTCGACGGCGTCGAGGATCCGGTCGACGCCGGGCAGGTGGGCGTGCTCCAGCTTGGGCGGCGGGTAGGGGATGTCGAAGCCGGTCACCCGCAGGACGGGCGCGGCCAGGGAGTGGAAGCAGCGTTCCTGGACGCGTGCGGCGATCTCCGCTCCGACGCCGGCGAAGCCCTGGGCCTCCTGGACGACCACGCAGCGGCCGGTGCGGCGTACGGACGCGGTGACCGTCTCGTCGTCGAAGGGCACGAGGGTGCGCAGGTCGACGACCTCCAGGTCGATGCCCTCGGCCGCCGCAGCCTCGGCCGCGGCCAGGGCGACCGGGACCGAGGGGCCGTAGGCGACGAGTGTGGCGTCGCGGCCCTCCCGCCGGATCGCCGCCCGGCCGAAGGGCAGGGCGCCGCGGTGCCGGAGGTCGGTGTCCTCCTTCGACCAGTACAGCTTCTTGGGCTCCAGGAAGACCACCGGGTCGGGGTCGGCGACGGCGTCCCGCAGCAGCCAGTACGCGTCCTCGGCCGTCGCGGGGGTGACGACCTTCAGCCCGGGGGTGTGCGCGTAGTACGCCTCGCTGGAGTCGCAGTGGTGCTCGACTCCGCCGATGCCGCCGGCGTAGGGGATGCGGATGACCATCGGCAGGGTCAGCCGTCCCCGGGTGCGGTTGCGCAGCTTGGCGACGTGCGAGGCGATCTGCTCGAACGCGGGGTAGGCGAAGGCGTCGAACTGCATCTCGACGACGGGCCGGAAGCCGCCCATCGCCATGCCGACGGCCAGACCCACGATGCCGGCCTCGGCCAACGGGGTGTCGAAGCAGCGCTCCTCGCCGAAGTCACGGGTCAGCCCGTCGGTGATCCGGAAGACACCGCCGAGCGGGCCGACGTCCTCGCCGAAGACCAGCACGCGCTCGTCCTCGCTCAGCGCGTCGCGCAGCGCGGTGTTCAGCGCCTGCGCCATCGTCACTTTGGTCATGGTGGTCAGTCCTCCTGGGCGTACGGCGTGGCGATGTCGGCGGGCGCGGCGGACTGGGCTGTCTCGACGGTCTCGACTGTCTCGGCCAGTTCGGCCGCCAGCAGGGCGCGCTGTTCGCGCAGTTGCGGGGTCGGCTCGGCGTAGACGTGGTCGAACAGCTCCAGCGGGTCGCCGACGGTCTCGGCGTTCATCCCGGCGCGCAGTTCCGCGGCCAGTGCCTCCGCCTCCTCCCCCACCGCCGCGATGTCCTGGTCGGTGAGCGCGCCGCGCGCCCGCAGATACCTCTCCAGGCGGATGAGCGGGTCGGCGGCCCGCCACTGCTCGACCTCGTCCGCGTCCCGGTAACGGGTGGCGTCGTCGGCGTTGGTGTGGGCGTCCATGCGGTAGGTGTGCGCCTCGACGAGGACGGGGCCGTGGCCGGCGCGGGCGTGGGCCACGGCCTCGGTCAGCACGGCCAGGACGGCGACCGGGTCGTTGCCGTCGACCTGTTCGGAGCGCACCCCGTAGCCGACGCCCTTGTAGGCGAGGGCGGGCGCCGCGGTCTGCCGGGCCAGCGGAACGGAGATCGCGTACTTGTTGTTCTGGACGAAGAAGACGACCGGCGCGCGGAAGACCGCCGCGAAGTTCAGTGCCTCGTGGAAGTCGCCCTCGCTGGTGGCGCCGTCACCGACGAGGGCCATCGCCACGCCGTCCTCGCCCTTGCGGCGCAGGGATTCCGCCATGCCGGTGGCGTGCAGGACCTGGGTGGCCAGGGGGGTGCACTGGGGCGCTGTGCGGGTGGCGGCGGGGTCGTAGCCGCAGTGCCAGTCGCCGCGCAGCAGTGTCAGCACCTCGACGGGGTCGATGCCGCGGGTGACCAGGGCGACGGAGTCCCGGTAGGTCGGGAAGAGCCAGTCGTCCGGTCGCAGCGCCAGCGCGGCGCCGACCTGGCAGGCCTCCTGCCCCCGGCTGGAGGGGTAGACCGCGAGCCGCCCCTGCTTGGTGAGGGCGGTCGCCTGGGTGTCGAACCGGCGCCCCAGCACCATCCGCCGGTGGGCCTCGCGCAGGACCTCGACCGGGGGCTCGGCGTACGCGGCCGGCGGCCTGGCCACCGGCGTGCCGTCCTCGGCCACGAACCGCACCGGCGTGAGCGACGGCAGGAGGCCCTGGACCGTCTGTCGGAGGCTCTTCACGGACATGGAGGGCGCTCGCTTTCTCTGGACACTTGACGGGAGAATGGTCGCTACTGCGGAATATGTGTTCAATACTTCGGCGGAACCGGCGATGAACTGCCGGATCCTGCGTCCCGGGAGAGCAATGTGTCCGAGGAATTCCCCGCGCCGGTCCAGGAGACCGGACGAACTGCCGCCCCCGTCCCGCTCGACGCCATCGACCGGCAGATCCTGGCCCGGCTCCTGAAGGACGGCCGGGTGTCGGTCCGGGCCCTGGCCGACCAGGTGCACATCTCACGCGCCAACGCCTACACGCGGATCGGCAGGCTGCTGGCCGACGAGGTCGTCACCGGCTTCACCGCCCAGCTGAACCCGCAGCGGGCGGGCCTCGGCACCAGCGCGTACGTCACGATGTCGATCGAGCAGAACGCGTGGCGGGACATCTCGCGCGAGCTGCGCGAGATCCCCTACATCGAGCACGTCGCTCTCGTCACGGGGGACGTCGACGTCCTCGCCCTGGTCCGCACGCCCGACAACGCACTGCTGCGCCGCGTGGTGCTGGAGAACATCCAGGCCATTCCGGGCGTGCGGTCGACCCGCACCTGGCTGGTCTTCGACGAGGTGCGGGGGCGAGGAGCCGACTGGAGCGCCTGAGCGCGCCGTTCACGCCGCCGCGGCGACGTGCCGGCGGGACCGTACGACCCGGAACCGGCCGGTGACGAAGTGGGCTCCCCCGGCCGGGAGGTCCGATCCGCCCGAGGAGGGGTCGGCGGGGAGGTCGTCCGCGAGGTTCTGCACCAGGTGCGCTCCGGCGTCCAGCGCAGCCGCCTCGGCGACCGCCAGCACCAGCGGATCGGTCGAGTGGACCGCCGCGTACAGCGCGCCGTGGCGGCCCACGGTACGGCGGAACAGTTCAAGGCTGTGCGCGGTCGAGTCGGTGCCGATCAGGAAGGCCACCGGCCCCGGCCACTCCCGGGAGTAGATCCGTTCGTCCCGCGCGTCCAGGCGCACGAGCAGCGGACTGCGCACATCGGCGTGCGGATGGTCCGGATGACGCAGCGCCTGCGAGGGGTGCACCACCGTGCCGCACCGCGTGGCCCGCGCGAGTTCCGCCGCGACCGTGTCGTCGGTGATCGCTCCCACCAGCCTTGCCACCCGGGCGGGATGCCCGAGCAGCCGGTCCACCGCCTCGCCGAGGTCGGCGCCGAGGTCCCGCAGACTCTTGCGTCCCTCGTCCGTCGCGATGCCCGCCGCCGGCGCCAGGAGGTTCTGCGGGGTGGTGCGGAGCCTGCCGTTGCACCGGCACAGGGAGGCCGCGAGGCCGCGCACGAGAGAGCGGTAGTCGTGGGTGGAGTCGACGATCACCGTGTTCAGGCCGGTCCGCTGCGCGAACACGACGGCCTGCCGGGCGTTCTGCTCCAGCCAGTCGGCGAACCGCGCCGCCCCGGTGAAGTCGACGATGCGCACGGCCGGGTCCGTGGCCAGCCGCCGGTGCAGCCGCTCCTCCGGCGGGGCCACCGCGAGCGTCACGATGTCCGGGGAGTGACCGGCCTCCGCCAGCACCTGCCGGGCCACGCGCACGGTGATCGCCAGCGGCAGTACGGCCCTCGGGTGCGGAGCCACGATCACGGGATTGCCGGTGACCAGGCTGGCGAAGAGGCCCGGGTAGCCGTTCCAGAGCGGATAGTCGGCGCAGCCGATGAGCAGCGACACCCCGCGGGGCACCAGGGTGCAGGTGCCCCGCATCTCCAGCGGCCGTCCCCGCCCCCGGGCGCTCTCCCAGCGCAGGTCGGCCGGAACGCGCTCGGACTCGGCGAAGGCCTGGGCCACCGCCTCCAGCGCGCGGTCCTGGGCACGCGGCCCGGCGGCCCGGAGCGCCGCCGTCGGCGGCTGGCCGGTGGTGTGGTGCACCGCGAGGGCCAGTTCGTGGCTGCGGGTGTTGAGCCGGCGCAGGATCTCCACGGCCAGACCCGCGCGTTCGGACGGGCCCGCGGCACGCCATCCGGCCGTCGCCCGGGTGGCCGCGGCCACCAGCGCCGCGGGATCGCAGTGCGGATAGCCGATGCCCATGGCGATCCCGTACGGGGAGAACTCGGTGGCCACCCGGCCCAGTTCGCCCGGCTGGTCTAGGTCGAAGGGCCGTCCCAGCAGGGAGGCGAAGACCTTCGCGGCCGTCCGGGTCGAGCGCATGCCCGCGTCCGCGGCGTCCTGCCCGGTCGCCGCCGTGAAGGGCATACGGCACTCACCGGCCGCCATGGCCCGTACGACGTCGTGGAGCAGCGCCCGGTGCCGCTCGTAGGCGGTGGCGCCCACGGCCGTCAGCCTCTCCACGCCGCGGCGAGGGCGAGGAGGGTGTCGTTCTCCTCCGGCAGGCCGATCGTCACCCGGACCCCCTCGCCCGGGAACGGACGGACCACGACCCGTCCGTCCAGGCAGTGCAGGGCGAAGGCGGCGCTGTCGTCCGCGAGCGGCAGCCACACGAAGTTGGCCTGGGATGCGGGGACTTCGAAGCCGAGTGCGCGCAGTCTCCCGGTCACCCGCTCACGCTCGGCGCTGGTCAGCGCGGCACGGCGGGCGACCTCAGCGCGCTCGCCGAGGGCGACGACGGCGGCTTCCTGCGCGAGAGCGCTGACGCTGAACGGCACCTGGGTCTTGCGCACATGGGCGGCGATCTCCGGGGGCGCGACACAGTACCCGGCGCGCAGGCCCGCCAGTCCGTACGCCTTGGAGAACGTGCGCAGCACCACGACGTTGGGCCGGTCGCCGAGCAGGGCCAGACCGTCGGGGACCAGCGCCGGGTCGGCGTACTCCCGGTAGGCCTCGTCGACGACCACCAGTACGTCCCCGGGCACGCGGTCGACGAAGTCGCGCAGGGCCTTCTCGCCGACCGCGGTGGAGGTGGGGTTGTTGGGGTTGCAGACGAAGACCAGCCGGGTCCGGGCGGTGATCGCCGCCGCCATCGCGTCGAGGTCCAGCGCGTGGTCGCGCAGCGGCACCCGGACCGCCGTACCGCCCGCCACGGCCGTGAGGATCGGGTACGCCTCGAAGGAGCGCCAGCCGAAGACGACCTCGTCGCCCGCCGCGACGACCGCGTGCAGCAGCTGGCCGCAGACCTCGGAGGAGCCCGCGCCCACCGCGATCCGCTCGGGGTCGACTCCGTGGTGGTCGGCGATGGCCTGCACGAGGCGGGTGGCGCTCAGGTCGGGATAGCGCGACACGCCGCCCGCCAGTTCGGCGAGCCTTCCGGCGACGCCCGGCAGCAGCCCGTACGGGGTTTCGTTGCTGGCCAGGACGATCGCACCGGGGAGTTTGCGACCCGGGACGTAGGAGGGCAGCTCCGCCAGGGAGGAACGGACACGCACCATGCTCGACTCGCTTCTGCGGTGGTGAGGCCCGGGGCCGCGCCTCCGGGCACTTGTGACAGGGAAATGGTGGAGATAGCGCGACAAACGCTCAACCCTTTGGGGAATTCGACGACAGATCGCCGATGATCACCCTGCAGTGCGGCAAGTCGTCTTTGTACCGGCTGGTACCGCACCGCCTCACGAGACGGACTGCGCGGCGGCGTCGTGCCCGACGGACCGTGATGGATCGGGCACATGGTCACGCGCTCCACCCCCGCGAGCTCTCCCTGGACTCCCTGTCGCACCCGAGGGGACTGGCCGTGCCCGGTTCCGGACTCGCTCGCTCCCTGCGCCCGCGGTCGGGCTTCGGGGCGCTCCGACAGCTTGAGGGAGCAGCAAGGACAGGCCTGACAGCACCACCAGGACGATGCCTACGACGACGTCGGTCACCTGGGTGCCGTCGAACACCTCGGTGTTCTGCCGACCGATGCCCCAGGGCGAGGCGATCACCCAGGCACCGGCTGCCAGCACTGCCAGATCGGACCACGCGCCGGGGTAACGGAGGAACCGGGCCATCGCGAGGAAGAGGACGATCAGCCCGACACCCAGTTCGTTTCGGTGTGCGTCCTTGGCCGTCTCGGGATAGCCGGCGATCCACGGCGCCATGAGCAGCACCAGCGCGCAGATGATCAAGAACAGCCCGATGATCTGTTGCCGTTGACCTCGCAACAGAATCTGCCGGGAGTCCCGCTCGGAGCGGACGGTGCCGGCATTCCGCACGGTCGCCATATCGACCACCTCCGCCTGACGGGGTTGTCCGACCGGGTACCCAGACTCCCGGCGAAGGGTCACGTCGCCCACTGGCTGGGCTGCTCCCAGTGGGCGAAGCGCATCTGTTCAGTCCAACTGGTCAGTCCAACTGGTCAGTCCAACTGGTCAGTCGAGGATCGCGGTGGCTTCGATCTCGACCAGGTGGTCGGGGACGTCCAGGGCCGCGACACCCAACAGCGTCGCCGGCGGGACCGGGGTGATGCCCAGCTTGGCGGACGCCCGGGAGACACCCTCCAGGAGCGAGGGCATCTTGTCGGGGGTCCAGTCGACGACGTAGAAGGTCAGTTTCGCCACGTCGTCGAAGGAGCCGCCGGCCTCGGCCAGGGCGGTGTCGATGTTGAGGTAGCACTGCTCGACCTGGGCGGCCAGGTCGCCTTCGCCGACCGTGGTCCCCTCGGCGTCCCAGGCGACCTGGCCGGCGATGAAGACCAGCTTCGATCCAGTCGCGATCGACACCTGCCGGTAGACGTCGATCTTGGGCAATCCACTCGGGTTCACCAGTTTGATGGCCATTGTCGCCTGCCTCCTCGTCCGTGACACCTGTGGGCTCATGTCCACCCGACCAGGCGCTTGCGGTCTCTTGTGGTTACTCAGGAACCGTAGGAGAGTGGCAGCTGACATGGAAGAACGCACTTTTCAGTGACTGGGGAACCTGATGGTGACCAAACAGAGCAAGGGCCCGTCCGAGGAAGCAGACTTCAGGCGCGCGGACTCATTGGCGCGAGAGATCTTCTCCGACGTCGCCAACAAGTGGGCGTTACTGATCATCGAGACTCTCGGTGAACGCACGCTGCGCTTCAGCGAACTGCGGAACCAGATCGAGGGCATCAGCCACAAGATGCTCACCCAGAACCTGCGCATGCTGGAGCGCAACGGCCTGGTCGTGAGAGACGTGTACCCCACCGTCCCTCCGCGTGTCGAGTACACCCTCACCGAGCCGGGCCAGGGCCTGCGCGCGACCGTCGACGCGATGTGCGACTGGACGCACCGCTACTTCGGGCACATCGAGGCGGCCCGCCACCGCTTCGACGCCTGACGGCTGACGGCTGACGGCTGACGGCTGACGGCTGACGGCTGACGGCTGACGGCTGACGGCTGATCACGATCTACGGCTGACATCAAGACCCGACTCGCAGTTGATGGGGCAACCTCTAGTGCCCTAGGGCGTCGACCACGGCAGTGATGCCGGCGCACCCGGCCAGGACGACACAGGCACCGGCGACATGGCGTTTGAGCAGGTCACGTCGTAGTTCCTGGTAGCGGTTCTCGTATTGGTCACGCAGTTCGTCGAGGTGATGGGCCAGTGTGTGCCGCGTGCGAGTGAGGCGCTGTTCGATGTAGTGACGCGTGATCTCTTCGGCCTGTGCGGTGGTCGCCCAGGGCAGTCGCGAGCACAGCGCCTCCGCTTCCTCGCGCGCCTGGAGGTGGCAGATCCGGGCCTTGAGGTAGCCCTCGACCTCGCCGACGAGGGCCGTGTTGAGGTCGGCGTGCGCACGATCGCTCCCGCCCTTGCTCATGAGCGGTCGCCCGGGTGTCCTTCGGCCTCGATGACGTCACGCCGTCCGACATTCGCCGCGTGCTCCTGCTTGGCGATGTGCGGGTGGTGCAGATCGAAGGCGGGGGATTCGGACCTGACCCTCGGCAGCGTGATGAAGTTGTGGCGCGTAGGCGGACACGAGGTGGCCCATTCCAGGGACCGGCCGTACCCCCAGGGGTCGTCGACGTCGACCTTCTCGCCGATCTTGGCGGTCTTCCAGACGTTGTAGAGGAACGGCAGGGTGGACAGGCCGAACAGGAACGCGCCGATACTGGAGAGCGTGTTGAGAGCGGTGAAACCGTCGGCGGCGAGGTAGTCGGCGTAGCGGCGGGGCATGCCTTCGGCTCCGAGAGAGAAGAACGGCAGGGCGAGGATGCAGACCTCGGGATGGCCGAAGAACCAGAACAGGTGCTTCCAGGGGATGGCACCGCCGTTCTCGGGGTCGAAGACCTGGGCGCCGAGCTTGCGGTCCGCCTCCAGTACCAGCAGCGCGGCGGCCAGGACGGGGAAGGCCAGCAGGACCAGCACCGAGGTGAGCGGTACGTTCCGGGTGAAGATCGGCAGTCGGAACATGGTCATGCCGGGTGCGCGCATGCAAATGATCGTCGAGATGAGGTTGACCGCGCCCAGAATGGTCCCGAACCCGGCGAGCGCCAGCCCCATGATCCACATGTCGCCGCCGACATACGGTGTGCGCTCGCCCCCGCTGAGCGGGGTATAGGCGGTCCAGCCGAAGTCGGCGGCGCCCTGGGTGGTGAAGAAACTGCTGAGCACGATCAGCCCACCGAGGAGGAAGAGCCAGTACGACAGCATGTCCAGCCGCGGGAAGGCCACGTCCGGTGCGCCGATCTGCAGCGACATGATCGCATTGGCGAAGCACGCGAAGGTCGGGGTGGCGAAGAGCAGCAGCATGATCGCACCGTGCATCCTGAACGACTGGTTGTACTGCTCGGCGGACAGGAACCGCAGGCCCGGCCGGGCCAGCTCAGCCTGGACCGCCATGGCCAGGAGCCCGCCGATCGGGAAGAAGGCGAAGGACGTGATCAGGTACAGATGACCGATCTTCTTGTGGTCGGTCGTCGCCGGCCAGGAGACGATCACCTGCCCCTTGCCGCGGCGTTCCACCGCCGGCACGGGAGAGACCGGCTCAGTCACATCGGTCGCCATCAGCATCCTTTGTCAGTCGCCGCAACACAGCAGTTCCAGGGGGCAGGCCGAGGGCAGGCCGCGTGCGCAGATCGCGCCTCGGGCAGGAAAGGCGTGTGACCGCCGGTCGCGAAAAACCTAGTCCAGCGTTCTGACCCACTTGCGGGCTCACTGGACACACCAGACCGAATGATGGCTTTTTCTATTCTTTCGGGTGAACCGCTCCGCCAGGTGCGCCGAGGCCGAAAGACGCGCGGACGGTGAGCCGGCGGGGTCAAGACACGCCACCGCGAAGCGCGTTGAACGGCGGGACGCCGCGGCACCGTGGCACCGTGGGCTCACCGAGGCTCGCGACGCACGCGACGCACGCGGCCGGGAGTTCGGCCTGAACCGGTTCACCGACTTCCTCATCCGCCACCACGCCGACGGCCTGCCCGTACCCGAGACCCTGCGCCGCCTCATGCGCGCCGTCCTGGACCACCACGCCGGCCGGCTCGGCGATGACGCCACCGTCGTCTGCCTGGAATGGGCACGGGCCCAGCCGGAACACCACGCTGCACCCCCTCCACGCCCCGGCCACGGACACCGACGGCGACGGCGACGGCGACGGCTGCACCGGCACCAGCACCGGCACCAGCAGCGGCACCAGCAGCGGGCCTTCGCACAAGGCGTAGCGTGGGAGATGTGAGGACGGGGAACGTGACGGCCCCCGCCCTCACCCGCGCGGTGGGGGACTCGGCCGGTGCTCGCCGTCGTCCGTCGTCCGCTCACTTCCACCGGCGGCGTGCGGGTCCGGCGCGATCCCGTGCGAAGGGGCGGACTGCGCCTTCTTCAGCGCTGCGTCGAGAGCCTCCTGAACGTCGTCGGGCAGGTGGTGGGTGAGCACCCAGTCGACGATGAGACCGGCGATCTCGCGCAGTTTGATGTTGGTGTGCTGGGAGACGTCCTTGAGCACGTCGAAACCCTGCTGAGGGCGAAGTGCACCGAGGGCGATGATCACTCCGATCGCCTGGTCGATCACCGCATGGGACGTGATGGCCGTTTGCAGGTGGTCATTGTCCCGCTGAAGATCGATGATCTTGGCAGCGGAGTCGTCCGGCCCCTGCGGATGGCGCACTTCAGCCGACTCGGGACGGCTGTTGTGCGGGACACCCATCGTTATCACGCTCCCATTGCGGCGGCTTTTCGGCGCCGCCCGGACGTAACACCGTCCGAACGCGCCGACGACACCACCACTCTTACCCACAAACCCGCTCTGTCGGCATCCCTCTCGGTGTGCCATGGCCCGCATGTGCGCAACCAGCCACTGACCAGGCGTGATTCTTTGCGTCACGGGCCACCGCGCGCAGGTCGTGTCGGTGGCGCGGCGGCGGGGCAGACCGCGCGGTGGCCCACGACGCATCGGCTCTCATGCCCGCGCGGCCTGCAGGGAAAGGAGTAGCCTCGCTGATACGCGGAGGTCGGTTCCCGGGAGCCCATCAGCGCGAGGCTCCCTCTGTTCGACCGATGAGCCGAGGGAGCCACCCCGCGGGCCCACGACCGGACGGCGCCCTGACCGGACCTTCACCGCCGGACCGGTGCGCCGAGATGCCTTCGCATGAGGTCGGAGACCGTGTGGTCGACCCCGCCGATCGTCACGGGCAGGTCCGCGGGCGTGCGTACGGCCAGGTGGTCCACCTCGCCGGCCGCGGCACGCGCCAACTCCCGCTCCGCATGGCGCAGACGGGTGGCCGAACCCGACCAGGTGCAGGCCGGCAGGTCTCCGGGAAGCAGGTCGCGCACGCCGAGAGGTACGACGATGGCGGCATCGGTGGAGCCGGGTGCGATGATCACGCCCGTGAGCGTGCCGGGCACCGCAGTGTCACGGCAACGCGTTTGCCGAGCAGGTCGATCGGGTCGAGACGCGGCCGCAGGGGAACCGGCCGGGTCGAATCTGCGGCCGAAGGGGAACCGGTCCGGTCGAATCTCTTGACCTCCTCCCTCGTCGGACATTACCGTCGCGCAGAATTTCGAACAGTGTTCGCAGTATCGAACATATCGAACCGCCGCATGAGTGCCCAACGGAGGACACCTCGATGCGTTTCCGCCCCAGACGCAGCAGTCGCGCGCTGGCCGCCCTGTGCGGCTCTGTGATGACCATCAGCCTCCTGTCGGCAGGACCCGGCGCGCCCGCGGCCCAGGCCGCCGACGACCCCGACACGGTCGCACTGGACAAGGACGCCATCCTCGCCGCCAACCAGCTCGACGAGCGGCAGTGGTACAAGGACAACATCCCGTTCCTCGACACCCCCGACAACGACATCGACGAGGTCTACTACTACCGCTGGAGCACCTTCAAGCGGGCGTTGCGCTACACGGTGCCGGGCACCGGGTACGTGTCGACCGAGTACGACGTGCCGATCGGGTATGCCGGCAACCCGTACACCGCGCTGCCTGACGCGACCGGATACCACCTGCTGGACGGGCGCTGGCTGCACAACCGCGACTACGCGGGCGACTACCTCGACTTCTGGCTGCGCGGCGCGGGCAACTCCGGCGCCCGGAACTTCAGCGAGTGGATCACGAGCGCCGCGTACCAGCGCTTCCTGGTCACCGGGGACGCCGCCGAGATCAAGGCCGATCTCCCCCACCTCATCGCGCTGTACAAGCGATGGGACTCGAACTTCGACACCGACGTCACGGTGAACGGTACGCAGTCCTCCAGCGATCTGTTCCACCAGACCCCGCTGTCCGACGCCACGGAGTACACCGAGACGTCGATGCACAGCAGCGACTGGTTCGGCGGCGGCCGGGGCTACAGGCCCACCATCAACGCGTACATGTACGCCGCCGCCCAGGCGATCAGCAAGATCGCCACGATGAACGGCGACACGGCGACCGCGAACGACTACGACGGCAAGGCCGCCTCGCTCAAGGCCGCCGTGCAGAACTCGCTGTGGGATCCGCAGCGCGAGTTCTTCATGCAGGTCTACAACACCGACAACACCAACGGGACCCTGAAGCAGACCAGGACGACCTGGCGTGAGGCGATGGGCTACGCCCCCTGGGCGTTCAACCTGCCCGACGCGCAGTACTCGTCTGCGTGGAAGTACCTGACGGATGCCAAGCGGTTCAAGGCGCCGTTCGGGCCCACGACGCTGGAGCGGGTGCACGACTTCGAGGCCGAGCAGGCCGCCGTCACCCACGCGAACACCCACAGTGCGACGACCGCCTCCAACGGCAAGTACGTGGGGCAGATCGACTTCGACGACAGCGCGGTCGGGTTCACCGTGGACGCGCCCGGCAACGGCACGTACCCGGTGACGGTCCATTACGCCAACGGCACCTCCGGCACCTCGACGCACAAGCTCGTCGTCAACGGCGACACCGCGAACCCGATCACCGTCAGCTACGCGCCCACCGGCGGCTGGGGCAGCTTCTCGGAGTCGAAGTCCGTCACCGTGCAGGTCCCGATGAAGACCGGGGCCAACACCCTGAAGTTCACCAAGGGAACCGGCTTCGCCGAGCTAGACCGGATCGCGACGAACCCCTACTTCAACTACCAGGCCATACCCGCCGAGCAGAAGCGCGACGACGCCAACTGCTGCCACTGGAACGGTCCGAGCTGGCCGTACCAGACCAGCCAGATCCTGACCGGCCTCGCGAACCTGCTCCAGGACTACCCCGCGCAGAGCTTCGTCACCAAGGCCGACTACCAGACGATGCTGGCCCAGTTCGCCGACCTCCAGCACAAGGACGGCAAGCCCTACATCGCAGAGGCCGCCAACGGTGACACCGGCGACTGGATCTACGACGGGTTCAACTTCAGCGAGCACTACAACCACTCCAGCTTCAACGACCTGGTGCTGAACGGTCTGCTGGGCATCAAGCCGCAGGCGAACAACACACTGGTGCTCAAGCCGCTGGTTCCTTCCGGCTGGGACTACTTCGCGGTGGAGAGCCTGCCGTACCACGGGCACACGTACTCGATCCGCTGGGACCGGGACGGTTCGCACTACGGCAAGGGCAGCGGCCTGCAGATCTTCCAGGATGGCCGGCGCATCCACCAGTCGTCCACGGTCGGCAACATCACGGTGGACGTGGCCGCCCCCGTGACTCCGGCCCAGCCCGTGCGGATGATGAACGTGGCGGCCAACCCGCTGACGGCCGAGCAGGACTGGCTGGGCCGGACCGTCACCCAGCCGTACCCGAAGGCGTTCGCCTCCTACACCAACACCGTCTCCAACGGCCCGCACTGCCACAGCGGCCAGACCTGCAAGCCGACCACCTTCGACGCCCCGCTACGGGCCACCGACGGATGGATCCGTTACGACAAGATCCCCGACAACAGGTGGACCAACTCCGGCTCCCCCAACGCCACCGACCACCTCGGCGTCGACTTCGGCGCGCCACGCAAGATCAACGAGGTGAAGTTCTACACCTACGACGACGGCGCGAACATCCGCGTCCCCGCGAGCTACACCGTCCAATACCTCAAGGACGGCGCGTGGGTGACCGTCCCGAGCCAGACGAAGACCCCGGCCGCGCCGGTCGCGAACAATGCCAACGAGGTGACCTTCCCGACGATCACGACCTCGCAGTTCCGGGTCGTCCTCACCCCGCAGGCAGGCAAGTTCGTCGGTGTCACCGAGCTGGAGTCCTGGTACCCGGAGACTCCGTCCGTCAAGATCACCAACAAGAACAGCAACCTGGAGCTGGGTATCTCCGGCTCCTCGATCACCGCCGGAGGCGCCGTCCAGCAGCAGTCCGCCAGTAGCGCCGCCAACCACTGGTGGAAGATCGTCCCCGCCGAGAACGGCTACTACAAGATCTTCAACACCAACAGCGGACAGGTCCTCGGCATCAAGGACGCCTCCAAGACGGCCGGCGCCACCGCGCTGCAGTGGGGCGACACCCTGACCGCCGACCATCTCTGGTCGATCGTCGACGCGGGCGGCGGCTACGCCAAGATCGTCAACAAGAACAGCGGCATGGTCCTCGGCATCCAGAACATGTCCACCTCGTCCGGAGCCCAGGCCCTGCAGTGGGACGACACCGGCACCGCCGACCACCTGTGGAGACTCGTCGCCGAGGACGGCTCCACGCCGTTCACCTCCTGACCGGACGTCCGCCGCGGCTCCTGGCCGCGGCGGACTCCCTCAGCTGCCAGGGCAGCGCGGCCAGGGCCCGTTGCGGGTTCGCCTGCGACGGTCGGGCAGGGGGTTTCTCCGTTGCCCGGCCGCGCGAGGGCCGCGTGCCACTGGCTCACCCTCCGCGACAGGAGACAGGGCCCCTCGGCAGCCGGAGGCCGCGAACCGATCCGGGTGCCGACAGGCCTTGCCCGCTGTCGCACCGAACACACTCCGCTACATGTTGATCATGTGGCCCGCGAGTCCGTGGACGGCTTCCTTCACCGCTTCCCCGAGGGTGGGGTGGGCGTGGACGTTGCGGGCGATCTCGTGGACGGTGAGGTCCCACTGCTGGGCCAGGGTCAGCTCGGGCAGGAGCTCGGTGACATCGGGGCCGATGAGGTGGGCGCCGAGCAGCTCGCCGTACGTGGCGTCGCTGATCAGCTTCACGAAGCCGGTCGCGTCGCCCAGACCGTGCGCCTTGGCGTTCGCGGTGAACGGGAACTTGGCGACCTGGACATCGAATCCCTTCTCCCTCGCCTGCGCCTCGGTGTAGCCGAAGCTGGCGATCTGGGGCTGGCAGAAAGTGGACCTCGGGATCATCACGTAGTCCAACTCCATGGTCTCCGCGTCCGCGATCGTCTCGGCGGCGACCACACCCATCGCCTCGGCGGCGTGCGCGAGCATCAGCTTCGCGGTGACGTCCCCGATGGCGTAGATGTGCGGGACCGAGGTGCGGCAGCGGCCGTCGACGTCGATCGCGCCGCGCTCGGTGACCCTCACGCCGGTGTTCTCCAGGCCGTAGCCGGTGACGTTCGGCGCGAAGCCGATCGCCTGCAGGACCTTGTCGGCCTCCAGGACCTGCTGGGCGCCGTCCTTGCCGGTGACGGTGACCCGGACCCGCGGGCCGGACTCGTCGATCGACTCGACGCGGGTCGAGGTGAGCACGTCGATGCCCAACCTCCGGTACTGCTTGGCCAGTTCGGTGGAGACCTCGACATCCTCCAGCGGGGCGATCCGGTCCAGGAACTCGACGACGGTGACCTTGACGCCGTAGTTGTGCAGCACGTAGGCGAACTCGACACCGATGGCCCCCGCGCCCGCGATGACGATCGACTGCGGCAGGTCCTCGGCGAGGATCTGCTCCTCGTACGTCACCACGCGCGAGGTACGGCGGGTGCCGGGCAGCAGCTTGGGAGTCGCCCCGGCGGCGATGACGCAGTGATCGAAGCCGATCGTGCGGGTGTTGCCGTCGTAGTCGGCCACCTGGAGTGTGTGCGGGTCGAGGAAGGTGCCGCGACCGCTGATTTCCGTGATCTTGTTCTTCTTCATCAGGTAGTGGACGCCCTTGACCCGGCCGTCCGCGACCTTCCGGCTGCGCCGGAAGGCCTCCCCGTAGTCGAAGGAGACCTCACCCTCGACCTTGATGCCGAAGGTCTTCGCCTCGCGCGTGAAGAGGTGCGCCAGCTCGGCGTTGCGCAGCAGCGCCTTGGTGGGGATACAGCCCACGTTCAGGCAGACGCCGCCCCAGTACTTCTCCTCGACGACCGCGACGCGCTTGCCCAGTTGGGCGGCCCGGATGGCGGCAACGTACCCGCCGGGGCCCGCGCCGAGTACGACGACGTCGAAGCGCTCACTCTGCTCGTCCATGGACGGCTTCCTTTCCGCTGGGGCGGCCGACCCCCGCGAAGGGCCGGCCCGCTCCCGATCGAAGAACCTGTTCATCAATACTCGACGACGGCCGTGTCGACCGCCGCGTGACACCTGGATGCCGGTGGAGGACGAGGAGGCGACCTGTGGTTCACCACCACGGCAGCGATGTCCGGGACGTGGACTACAGCGCCCCGGCGGCTTCCCGTATGCCCGTGCCGTTCAGGAGGCGTGTTGGGCAGGGCAGCCGCGCGCACGCTCCTCGCTGGGGCATCGGATGCGACCACCGACCGGGTTGGTTGCGATCACCGATTGCATCGACTTGATATGACGATCATAATCACATCTGTCCTGGTGTGCCTGATCATCGGGTTGGTGCAACCCCACCATCCCCACCACGTCGGGAAGCTCATGGACCTCTCCACCAGCACCGCCCTCGTCACCGGAGCCAACCGAGGCTTCGGCCGGGCCCTCGCCGCCGAGCTGCTCGGCCGCGGCGCCACCGTCTACGCCGGCGGCCGCAACCCCGACCAGGTCGACCTGCCCGGTGCGAAACCGATCACGCTCGACGTCACCGACCCCACCTCCGTCGCGGCCGCCGCCGGGGCCCTCGGCGAGGTGACCGTGCTGGTGAACAACGCGGGGTCGTCCACCGGCGCCGACCTGCTCACCGCCGACCCGGCGACATCCGCCTGGAGATGGACACGCACTACTTCGGCACCCTTGCGGTGACCCGTGCGTTCGCTCCCCGGATATCGGCGAACGGCGGCGGCACGATCCTGAACACCTGTCCGGCCTGTCCTGGGTCAGTTTCCCGGTTCGGGGCCTACTGCGCCGCCAAGTCCGCCCAGTGGTCGCTCACCAACACCCTGCGCGTACAGCTCGCCGACCAGGGCATCCGAGTGGCGGGCCTGCATGTCGGCTACATGGACACCGACATGGTCCGGGCCGTCGACGCGTCCAAGTCCCACCCGGCCGACATCGCGCGCATCGCCGTGGACGGTATCGCCGCCGACGCCTACGAGATCCTCGCCGACGACGCAGCCCGCCAGGCGCAGGCCGCCCTGTCCGGGGGCGTCCGGGCGCTCCACCCGCAGCTCCCCTGAGAGGCTCCCGCAGCCGCCCCGCACTCTGAGCCGGGGCGGGTGCGGTCGATCCCGCGCTGCCGGTGTCCCGCACGGGAGAGGTCCGCACTTGTGGGCGTAGGCGACGTCCGGCGGGCGAGGGCGCCGTCGGCGAGAGAGTACGAGAGGGCACCGGACACCGCGCGGACGGACCTCGGCAGCGGGCAGGACGGCGTCACCGGTCGCCGTCGCGGCTCACGCCTTGAGCAAGGCATGCCCTATGAGGAAGGCACAGCGAAGAGCATGCAGCTGCTGGTGGCATGGGCGAGCAGCCGGTCCGAGCCGTCGACCAACTGCGCTTGGGCGAGGGCGGTTTGCCGCCCCTTGCTGACCACCGTGCCGATGGCCCGCACCGTGCCCGTGTCCACGGTGATCCGCCGCAGGAACTTCACCGACAGGTCGAGCGAGGTGTACGCCATGCCCTGCGGGAGGACGGACTGGACGGCGCAGCCCGCCGCCGAGTCGAGCAGGGTGGCGAAGATGCCGCCGTGCACGCTGCCGATCGGGTTGTAGTGCTCCTCCCCCGGCGTCAGCGAGAACACCGCGCGTCCGGGCTCCACCTCGTCCAGGGCGAAGTCGATGGCGTGGTTGATGGGCGGCGCCGGCAGCCGCCCCGCCTGCAGCTCGCGCAGGAAGTCGATGCCGGCCATGCCACCGGCCGCCTCCGCCAGGACCGCGGGGTCTTCCCATTGATACGTACGTGTGCGTCCCACGACCGAGCGCCCTTCCTCTGACTTTTTCAAATGAAGCTAGCTGCGGCCTCACCTGACTGTCAATGACGAAGCCAGCCGTCTACGATGACGGGATGGAGTGGCTTGAGGCGAGCACCGACAACTGCCCCGTCCAGCGCACGCTCGACGTGGTCGGCGAGAAGTGGACGTTGCTGATCCTTCGCGACGCCGTCAACGGAGTCCGGCGCTTCGACGACTTCCACCGCCACATCGGCCTGTCCGAGGCGGTCCTCAGCGATCGCCTGAGGAAGCTGATCTCGGCCGGCGTCCTCAAGACCGCCCCCTACCGCGAGCCGGGCAGCCGGTCCCGCAACGAGTACCGCCTGACCCGCAAGGGCTGGGACCTGTGGCCGGTCCTCATGGCACTGAGCCAGTGGGGCGAGCTGCACACCGTGGGCCCCGACGGCCCGGTACTGGACGTCCGCCACACCGCCTGCGACGCCTCGGTCCGCGTCGTCGTCGAGTGCAGCGCGGACCACTCCACCCTCACCCCCGCGGACGTCACCGCCCGGTTGGGACCAGGCGCCCGCCCGCGGTCGTGAGCGTCAGGCCCGCGCGGACCACAGCGACGCCTGCACCTCTGCACCTGCACCTACACCTGCAGCACCCATACCTGCCGATCGTAATAATACGTATGACAGACCACCCGGCAACGGATCATCGAGAGGGCCGGCCACCGGTTCAAGCAGGACGGCATCGACGGCTCGGGCATCTCCACGCTGATGTCGGACGCAGGGCTCGTCAACGGCGCCTTCTACGCCCACTTCACCTCCGAGGGCGACCTCGTCGCCCATGTCGTGGCCGACCGACTGCGCACGCAGGTCGCCTCGTACGACACCCTGCGGCCCGGCCGCCCGGGACTTGAGGACCTCGTGCGTGAGGATCGGTTCTGGAGCGGGGAATCGAGAACGCCCTCGTCCTCATGGGCTGACGAGCGCGGCCCGTGACGGTGGTGGCCGCGCCGGGGCGAAGGAGGCCGTGGCACCAGGTCGGCCGTCCGCCGATGTCCGGTCGGGGCAGAGGATCAGCCGTCCAGTGAGAGTGCGTTCTTGGCGTGGGCGATGGACTCCTCCGCGGCGGGTCCGCCGGAGTTCTCGGTCGCCAGGGCCTGGTTGAGAGTGACGAAGGGGCGCATCCGCCGCTCATAGCGGGCGAACGCGAAGCGGTGGTCGCCTCCCGCCCCGGCAAGGCAGTCGGCCAGCACGTACGCTCCGACGAGGGCCAGGCTGGTGCCCTGCCCCGAGAGGGGGGAGGGGCAGTAGCCCGCGTCTCCGAGGAGCGCCACCCGGCCCAGCGACCAGGAGTCCATGCGGATCTGGGCCATGGCGTCGCAGTAGAAGTCGGGCGCCTTACGGGCGGCCTCGGCCAGGCGGGCCCCTTCCCACCGCAACGACGCCAGCTTGTCCACGACGAGTTGCCGTAGGGCGCCGCCGTCGCGGAGGTCGCGGGTCAGCGGGGCGGACTCGAAGCCGAAGGCGATCCTCAGTTCGGTGTTGTCGCGTACGGGCATGATGCCGAAGCCGATGTCGCCGTCCCGCAGCCACATCTGCCAGTCGTCCAGGGCGAGGAAGTTGTCCGCGCTGAACACCGAGAGGTAGCTGCCCAGATGGTGGGCGAAGCGCTCCTCCGGGCCGAAGGCCAGGCGTCGCACGGCGGAGTGGAGGCCGTCGGCCCCGACCACGAGATCGAAGGTGCGCGAGGGCCCGTGCGCGAAGTCGACGCGCACGCCGGTCTCGTCCTCGTCGAGCGCGGTGACGCTGTCGCCGAAGAGGTGCTCCACGTCGGCGCGCGTGTGCTCGTACACCATCCCCACCAGGTCCTCGCGCAGCACCTCGATGTCGTCGCTGTCCAGCCGGCCGCTGCTGAAGGTCGCCTCGGTGGAGCGGTCGACCTCGTGGCCGTCGGGAGCGAGGATCGACATGCCGCGCATCCGGGTCCGCACGCGGCTGGCCCGCTCCAGCAGGCCCATCCGCTCCACGACTTCGAGCGCGACGCCGCGGATGTCCACCGCCTGGCCGCCGGGGCGGGGGCCGGGGGCGCGTTCGACGACCGTGGGCGCGAAGCCGTGGCGGCGCAGCCAGTGGGCGAGGACGGGCCCGGCGATTCCGCCGCCGGAGATGAGTACGGTCTGCATGGGAAGCTCCTTGGGTGGTTCGTACGCTGTACGCATGCTGAACGTACGCCGTACGCACACCCCCTTCAACTGGCAAAATGTGGCGCCTGTACTAGGTCAGAGAGCTTTCGATCGACGGCGGTGCTGCTAACCTCTGCACTAGTACAGGACAGAAGGGCGGCACGGTGTGACGAAGGCCACAGGCGCAGCGGGTGATCCGCCCTATCTGCGCATCGTCGCCGCGATCCGGCAGCGCATCGCGGACGGTGAACTCGCCCCCGGGGACCGGATTCCCTCTACGCGGCAGATCGCCCGGGAGTGGGGCGTCGCGCTCGCCACCGCCACCAAGGTTCTGACCACCTTGCGGCTGGAAGGACTCGTGCGGACCCGGCCCCGGGTCGGCACGGTCGTCGCCGGACCGGCCACCGCCGCGCCGCCCCGCAGGCACCCCTCGCCCGCCTCGCCCGTCCCGGACTCGGAGAGGGAGCTGAGCCTCCACCGCATCGTCCGTACGGCCATCGACATCGCCGATACCGAAGGGCTGTCGGCGCTCTCGATGCGCGGTGTCGCGGCCCGGCTGGGCGTCGCCGCCATGTCGCCGTACCGGTACGTTCCCAGCAAGGACGAACTGATCCTGCTCATGGCCGACACGGCCTTCGGCGAGGAGTCCTACCCCGTGGACGTCCCCGGAGGGTGGCGTGCCCGCATCGAACTGAGTGCTCGGACGCTCTGGACCCTCTACCGCAAGCACCCGTGGCTGGCCCAGATCGGCTCTCTCACCCGTCCTCTGCTCGTGCCCAACCTGATGGTCCACGGCGAGTGGGTGCTGCGAGCCCTCGACGGCCACGGACTCGATCCCACCAAGCTGTTCGACATCCACGTCCTGCTCTACAGCCATGTCCAGAGCCTGGCTGTGCACCTGGAGATGGAAGCGCACGCCCAGGCCGCCACGGGTCAGTCGGAGGACCAGTGGATGGACAGCCGTACCCCCGCGCTCCAGGAACTGGTGGAATCCGGCCGCTTCCCGACCTTCAGCAAGGTGGTCGGAGCCTTCGAGGACGGCTACGACCTGCGGCTCGACGCTCTCTTCGAGTTCGGCCTCAAGGCGCTCCTCGACGGTCTGACTCCGCTCGTCGAAGGAGAGCAAGCGGATCCGTAGACACAGGAACGCCGTTCGGGTTCGGGGTGGCGTAGCCGCCCATCGGCCGGCTCCCCCTGTCGCGCGCAACCGGTCTCACGCAAACGGTCGCGCGGAACGCCCGGGGCCGCTGTCGACATGGTCGAGCACCTGGTCCGACACGACAGGGCAGGTACTCACGCGCCGCCGGGCGCCTCCCCTCCCGCCCCACGCGCGGTAGCGGGCGCCGTCCCCGCGACGGTCCATACCGCCGTGGCCCACAGGGAGAGCGCGGACGCGAGACCCACGACGAGCCGCACGGTCTCGTCCGGACCGTCCGCGAGCCAGACGGTCACACCCGCTGCCCCGGAGACGACCAACAGAGCGGCCGGCACGCGCAGTCGTGGCTGTTCGAACACCACCGCCAGTGGCAGGAAATGGAGCCCGACGACGACCGCGACCAGCGCGGGAACGAGCACCGGTTCCCCGGCCTGACGGCAGACCACGGCGATGACGATGATCAGCAGCCACTGCAGCCCGTTGATCTGGCTGAACCGCCGGCGCCGGTCGGCGGGGAACGGTCCCCCGGCCGAGGCCGGAAGAAAGCGCCGCGCGGCCAGCATCAGCCCCACCGCGACGACACCGCCGACGACCATCACAACCAGCCGCACCGGCCCCCCGAACGCACTCGACCCGAGCAACCACCATCCGAGCCCGAACAGCGCGAGAAACCCCACCCCTGACTTGAACATGATCAAGACCCTAGGCGCAGAGCGGCCCGCCGGTCCAAGCATTCACCTCTCGGCGGGGGCTTCGCCGCCGCGCCACAGCCGAGGGGGCGAAAGGGTCCGCTGCGGCCGAGCCGGCGGAAGACCAGGTTCCGGCACGGAGATCATCACGGTGGTGCCGGTCTACTGTGTGCTCAGCGAGCGACACCCGGTCCCAAGGAACTCCATGCCCCCGAGCCCCGCCCCGGCCGCGTCGTCGGGAACCAGCCGCAGTACCTCGGCGACCATTCCGCCGAACATCCTGCGCTGCCTCATCCCGGTCGCCGACGGGTACGGGGTCGATCTGCGGCCCGAGCTGAAGCGGGTCGGTCTGGACGAGCAGATGATGCGGTCGGCGGCGCTGCGGGTCTCCTACCGGCAGGGCAGTGCCGTCATCCGGCGTGCGCTGGAGCTCACCGGTGACGCGCATCTGGGTCTGCGGGTCGGTGCCGCGCAGCATCTGACCTCCTGGGGGCTGCTGGGGTTCGCCCAGATGGCCGCCGACACGCTGCGGGAGGCCATCGAGACGGGCGTGCGTTTCCAGAACCTGTCCGGGGCGATGGTGGTCTGGTCGGCGGGGGCGGAGGCAGCCGGCTATGTGCTGCGCGCCGAACTGCCCGATCCCGCCCTCGATCCTCCGGTCGCCGTCTTCCTGGCCGAGGAGGCGTTCGGCAGCGTCGTCGCCGTCACACGGCTGAGTTCGGGGGAGGAATTCGCCCCGCAGAGCGTCGAGTTCGCCTTTCCCGCCCCAGGTGACACCGGGCCGTTCGCCGAGCTGTTCCGCTGCCCGATGCGTTTCGGCGCCGCGGCGAACCGTCTGGTCTTCCCCACGGCATGGGCCGGGCGGCCGATGCCGGGCCACGACCGCGTCACCTACGCCGCCGTCGTGGAACTCCTGGGCGAGCAGGCGGCGGCGCGGCGCGATCAGCAGGACCTGCTGGAGGTACTGGAGATCTCGATCGCGCAGAGCCTGCCCGATGTGCCCTCCTTCGTCGAACAGGCCCGACGGCACGCCTCCAGCGAGCGCACCCTGCGCCGACGGCTGGCCGAGTGCGGCACGACGTACGAGGCGGTCGTCGACGGGGTGCGCCGCGAGCGGGTCGAGCAGTTGTTGCGCCGCCCCGGACCGACGTTGCGGGACGTCGCCCGGCAGGCCGGTTTCTCCGACGTGCGCGCACTGCGGCGCGCGGTGCGCCGCTGGCACGGAGTCACCCCGGCCCACCTGCGCGGTGCGGCCCAGGAACGGCAGGGCGACTGAGGCCCGTCCCACTGAGGCCCGCACCCGTCGACACGGGTGGTCCGGACGGTCCTCCCTGTCCCATGCGTGCGGATCCGCCCTCTCTCCTCAACGTGTGCGGATCCAGACGGTCTTCTCCCTGGTCCACTGCGCGAAGGCGTCGGTGGACTTCTCCGCGCCGCCGAACCCGGACTGTTTCCACCCTCCGAAGGGGGTGGTGATGTCGCCCTCGCTGTACGCGTTGACGGAGACCACCCCGGCCTCGATCCCCCGTGCGAGCCGGAACGCGGCGTCGAGGTCGCGGGTCCACACCGAGGCGGCGAGTCCGTACTCCGTGGCATTCGCGAGCCCCACCGCCTCGTTCTCCGAGGTGAAGGTCTGGACGGTGACGACAGGGCCGAACAGTTCCTGAATGAGGACATCGCTGTCCGCCGGGGGCCGGCTGACCACGGTGGGCGGGTAGTACGCACCTCGCGGCGGCAGGCCGTGCGGCAGGCCGCCGGTGTGGATCTGGGCTCCGGCGGACCGGGCCGCGTCGACCGCCGCCGCGACCCGGTCGAAGGCGGCACGGCTGATGAGCGGTCCCATCCGGGTGCCCGCGTCGGCGGGGTCACCGATGGTGAGGTCCCCCGCGGCGGCGGTGAACCGGTCCAGCACCTCCTCGGCGATGCTGTGGTGGACCAGGACGCGGGAGCCGGCGGTGCAGTTCTGCCCCATGGTCAGGAACGCGGCCTCGATCATGTGGTCGATCAGTTCGTCGCCGTACGCGAGCGCGTCCGGCATGAGGATCTGGGGGCTCTTGCCACCCATCTCCAGGGAGACCCGCTTGAAGTTGGTCTCCGCCGCGTCGGTCAGGACGCGGCGTCCGGTGGCGGTGGAGCCGGTGAACGACAGTGCGCGCACCAGCGGGTTGCGGGCGAGCGCCGTACCGGTGACGGAGCCATGGCCGGGCAGGACGGTGAGTACGCCCTCGGGCAGGCCCGCCTCGGCCGCCAGGGCGGCCAGGTGCAGGGTGGAGCGCGGGGTGGCCTCGGCGGGCTTGAGCAGCAGGGAGTTGCCCGCGGTGAGCGCGGGGCCGACCTTCCAGGCGGCCATGGCCAGCGGATAGTTCCAGGGCAGGATCGCGGCGGACACCCCGACCGGTTCCCGGCTCACCAGACCCAGGCCCGCGTGGCCGGTGGGGGCGATGCGGCCGAAGACCTTGTCGGCCGCCTCGGCGAACCAGCGGATCGACTCGATCGCCGCGGGCACGTCGCCCGTACGGCACTCGGTGATCGGCTTGCCCGCGTCCTCGCAGTCCAGCCGGGCCAGGGTCTCGGCGTCACGCTCCATGAGGTCCGCCAGACGCAGGAGGACGGCGGCCCGCTCCCGCGGGGACCGGCCGGCCCAGACGCCGCTCTCGAAGACCTTGTGCGCCCGCTCGGCCGCGAGCACGACGTCCTGCTCGCTCGCCGCCGGCACGGTCGTGATCAGTTCGCCGGTGGCGGGGTTGACGATGTCGAGACGCGACCGGTTCCGGTGGAGCCGAGCGCTGCCCCCGCCACCGGTGATGTCCGTGCCGCTCATGCCTCCTCCACCAGTTCCCAGTGGCCGCCGGCGGCCCGGCGGGCCAGCCCTCTGCGGCGCAGGTCCTCCAGATAGCGGGCCATGCCCCGCTCGCCCCGCCTGCGGAACAGCGGGAAGAGTCGGGGCAGCAGGTTCGGCGCGAGCATGGCGAACCGCACCAGCCGGGACTCGCCCGGTCGGACGTAGGACTCCAGGCGGGGCCGGTCCAGCAGGCTCACGACCGCCCGGACGACGTCGGAGGGCTGCTGCGGCGGGTCCTGGAACTGCATGGAGTTGCCGCCCTCGACGGCCTCCTGCCGCAGCATCCGTGTGTCGGTCGCCGACGGCAGTACCGAACCGGCCTGGATGCCCTTGCCCCGCAGGTCGAGACCGATGGCGAGCATCGCGCCACGCAGCCCGAACTTCGAGGCCGTGTAGATCGGCGTCTCCCCCAGCGGGAAGATCCCGCCGAGGGACACGGTCGTGACCACCCGGGGGTCGGCGGAGGCCCGCAGCAGCGGCACGGCGAGCCGGGTCGTGACCAGCGGGGCGGTCAGGTTGACGTCGATCTCCCGCTCGATGCTCTCGACGCTGCGTACGTCGAACCGTTCGGCGCTGGTCATGCCCACGTTGTTCACGAGGACGTCGATACGGCCATGGGTGGCCGTGACGCCGTCGAGCAGCCGCTGCAGGGCAGCGCCGTCCAGCAGGTCGCAGCCCCGCCCGGCATGCCCGCTCCCGGGCAGTTCGGCGGCGGTCCGTTCGGCCCGCGCCTCGTCGATGTCGACCACGAGGAGGCGGGCCCCGCCTGCCGCGAAGCGGTGGCACAGGGCGCTGCCGATGCCGCCGGCGCCGCCCGTCACCAGGATGACCTTGTCATGGAAGTCGTACGTCATGACGCCACCGCCGCCTGCCGAGCAGAGGTCGCCCGGGGCGGTCGGCCCGCGGTGCGCCAGCCCATCTCCTCGGCCACCTTGCCGAGGTACTTCACGAAGGCGTCGCTGTGGACGTAGCCGGTGTGGCGGGGCGAGTCGACGAACCGCAGTCCGCCGGACAGGTCCGGCCGGTCGCTGCGGATCCTGCGGGCGAACCGCTCGGCGGTCGGCACTCCGGCCCCCGCGTCCCGGATGTAGGAGGCGATCAACTGGGCCTGGCTGTCGAAGAGTTGGTAGGCGCCGGAGTTGGTCTCCACGAAGCCGACGCCGAACAGGCCCTCGTGCTCGCGGGAGAAGGAGGACAGGTAGAGGTCGGGGTGCTGCTCGTCGCCGAAGTACTTCTGCGCGACCGGGACGGTGTGGACGTACCCCGTGGCCAGCAGGATCAGGTCGAAGTCGTCGCTGGAGCCGTCGGTGAAGTGGACCGTCCGGCCCTCGGTGCGCGCGATGCCGGGCCGGGCCGTGATGTCCCCGTGCTGGAGGTGGTGGATCAGCAGCGAGTTGAGGGCCGGGTGGGTCTCGAACAGCTTGTGGTCGGGCTGTTGCAGACCGAGCCTGCGCGGGTCGCCGTTGAGCAGCCGCAGCAGGCCGCCGAACAGCTTCTGCTGCAGCCACATCGGCAGGTGGGGTCCTCCTGCGGCGATGGTGTCCACCGGCCGGCCGAAGAGGTGCTTGGGGATGAACCAGTAACCACGGCGCATGCTGATCGCCGCGTGGTCGGCGGAGCGCGCCGCGTCGCAGGCGATGTCCAGCCCGGAGTTCCCCGCGCCCACCACCAGCACCCGCTTGCCCCGCAGTTCCGCACTGCTGCGGTAGGTGACCGTGTGCCGGATCTCTCCGCTGAAGTCGCCGGGCAGATCGGGGACGTTGGGGTGCCACTGCGCTCCCGTGCAGACGACGACCTGCCGGTGCGTACCGGTCCGGCCGTCGGCCCGCGTGACCGTCCAGGTGCCGTCCGGGTTCTTCTCGACGCCGCGGACCTCGGTACCGAACTCGATCCGGTCGGCGAGCCCGTAGGCCTCGGCGAACGACGTCAGGTAGGACAGGATCTGCCGGTGCGGCGGGTAGTCGGCGAAGTGGTCCGGCATCGGATAGCCGCCGAAGCCGGACAGGGTCTTGCTGGAGATGAAGTGGGCCGACTCGTACATCGGGCTGCCCGGATTGTCGATGTCCCACAGCCCGCCGGGGCCCGTGTGGCGCTCGATGTGCGTGTACGGCAGGTCCCGCTCGGCCAGCGCCCTCGCGACCGCCAGTCCCGCGGGTCCCGCGCCGATCACACATGTGTCGTACTGATGCTCACTCACCGGTCCGCTCCCTTCTCCGATGCTTCTGGTCCGTGAACCTATGCACCGCGCGGCCCACGGGAACTGACCCCTGCGGCCACAGAGAGGACCACAGCGGCCAGGGACGGGCGGCTGCTGCCCGGGGGCCGCAGGGATACGGGGCCGCGGGGGCCGTCTGGTGGAGGCGGCCCCGAATGCCGGACGCGGCGGCCGTCAGAGCCGGGCTGCGGACCGACGTCCCCCGCAGAGCAGGGGATCAACACGGCGCGGGGTTCCGGAAGATGTCGGTGTGTCATGCGTTGCACGCACGACTCGAACGCACACCCCGGCGGGGTGAGGGGTCGAGCTTGTACCCCCCCATGAACCCGACCTGCCACGCCTGGCGCAGAACCGATTTCCTGGAGTCGCGCCTCGATCACGACACCACCGACCGTCGCGCTTCTCCCCCCACCGATCGAAGATGAGGTCCCCTCCATGGAACGTCGCAAAGCGCTCGGACTGATCGCCGCCACCGGCGCCGCCACCGCCTTCTCGGCCGCGCCCGCCTTCGGTGCGCAGGACGGCCGCGCCGCGGGCGCCACGGGACGGAGCAGGACCGCGACGAAGGGCGGCTACACCTTCGCGCTGGACAAGAACGTCAGGCGGACCTCGGTGCGGTTCACGAACCGCTACGGCATCGAGGTCGCCGCGGACCTCTACGTACCGAAGAACACCAGGGGCAAGCTGCCCGCCCTGGTGGTCAGCGGCCCGTTCGGCGCGGTCAAGGAACAGTCCTCGGGTCTCCACGCCAACGAGTTCGCCCGCCGCGGCTACGTCGCGCTCGCCTTCGACCCGTCCTTCACCGGGGAGAGCGGCGGCACGGTGCGCGACGTGGGCTCGCCCGACATCTACAGCGAGGACTACAGCGCCGCCGTCGACTTCCTCGGCCTGCGGAAGAACGTCGACCGCGAGCGGATCGGCGCGCAGGCCATCTGCGGCCTGAGCGGTATGGCGCTCACCGCGGCGGCCGTATCAAGGCGGTGGCCACGGCCTCGATGTACGACATGTCCCGCGGCCACGAGGACTACTACACGCGTGAGCAGCGCCAGAAGGTCGTGGACCACCTCAGCCGGCAGCGCTGGATCGACGCCGAGAACGGCACCTACGCGCGGCTCTCCCACGAGGTCCCCTTCGACGAGAACGGCGACGTCGCCCCCTCGAACCGCGTCCTGCCCAAGAGCCTCCCGGCGGACGCCGAGCCGATCACGAAGATCTTCTTCGACTACTACCGCACCGAGCGCGGCCACCACCCGCGCTCGATCAACTCCACCACCGCGCGGACCGCGACCACGCCGATGCCGTTCTTCGCCTTCCCGATGATGACGAACATCGACATGCTCGCGCCCCGCAAGGCCCTCCTGGTGGCCGGCGCCGACGCGCACTCCCGCTACTACTCCGAGGACGTCCAGAGGACGGCGCCCGAGAACATCGAGCTCGTGATCGTCCCGGGCGCGGACCACGTCGACGTGTACGACCGCAAGGACCTCATCCCCTTCGACAGGCTCGACACGTTCTTCACCGAGAACCTCGCCTGACCGCAAGCGCCCCCGACAGGCCACTACCACGCCCGGCCTGTCGGGGAGCCCTCACGGCGCAAGCGGCTTCCCCCGCCCCGTCGGAAGCGGAGAACACGGAGGCAGTGGATCATCCCCGTCCCGCTCTCCGGTAACGTCGGGGTATGAGTCATCCGCATCCCGACCTGAAAGCCGCCCCGCCCCTTCCCGAAGGAGGACTGCGGGTCACCGCCTTGGGCGGCCTGGGTGAGATCGGCCGCAACATGACGGTCTTCGAGCACCTTGGCAAACTGCTCATCGTCGACTGTGGCGTGCTGTTCCCCGAGGAGAACCAGCCCGGCGTGGACGTGATCCTGCCGGACTTCACTTCGATCCGGCACCGGCTGGACGACATCGTCGCCGTCGTCCTCACCCACGGGCACGAGGACCACATCGGCGCCGTGCCGTATCTGCTGCGCGAGCGGTCCGACATCCCCCTCGTCGGCTCCAAGCTGACGCTGGCGTTCGTGGAGGCCAAGCTCAAGGAGCACGGCATCCGCCCGCGCACGGTGCGAGTACGGGAGGGCGACCGGCGCCGCTTCGGGCCCTTCGACTGCGAGTTCGTGGCCGTCAACCACTCCATCCCGGACAGTCTCGCGGTCGCGATCCGCACCGGCGCCGGGATGGTGCTGCACACCGGCGACTTCAAGATGGACCAGTTCCCGCTCGACGACCGGATCACCGATCTGCGCGCCTTCGCCCGGCTCGGCGAGGAGGGTGTGGACCTGTTCCTCACCGACTCCACCAACGCCGAAGTGCCCGGCTTCACCACCTCCGAGCGTGAGTTGAACCCGGCGATCGAGCAGGTGATGCGCACCGCGCCGCGCCGTGTCATCGTCTCCAGCTTCGCCAGTCACGTGCACCGCATCCAGCAGGTTCTGGACGCCGCCCACCAGCACGGCCGCAAGGTGGCCTTCGTGGGCCGGTCCATGGTCCGCAACATGGGCATCGCCCGTGACCTCGGCTATCTGAAGGTCCCCTCCGGTCTGGTCGTGAGCACGAAGGAGCTGGAGAAGCTCCCGGACCACAAGATCACCATGGTGTGCACCGGCTCCCAGGGCGAACCGATGGCCGCGCTGTCCCGCATGGCCAACCGCGACCACATGATCCGGATCGGCAAGGGCGACACCGTCCTGCTCGCCAGCTCGCTCATCCCCGGCAACGAGAACGCCATCTACCGGGTGATCAACGGGCTCACCCGGTGGGGCGCCCACGTGGTCCACAAGGGCAACCCCAAGGTGCACGTCTCCGGGCACGCCAGTGCCGGCGAACTCGTCTACTGCTACAACATCGTCAAGCCCCGGCACGTCATGCCCGTGCACGGCGAATGGCGCCATCTGCGGGCCAACGGCGACCTCGCCATCCGGACCGGTGTCGACCCCGACCGGGTCGTCATCGCCGAGGACGGCGTCGTCGTCGACCTCGTCGACGGGCGCGCGTCCATCACCGGCAAGGTGCCCGCCGGCAACGTCTACGTGGACGGCATGGAAGTGGGCGGGGCCACCGAGGCCTCCCTCAAGGACCGTCTCACGCTCGCGGAGGAAGGCGTCGTCACGGTGGTGGCGATCGTCGACGCGGACACCGGCGCTCTCGCCGAGGCCCCCGACTTCCTGGCCCGCGGCTTCGTCCACGACGACACCACCTTCGAGCCGGTGATCCCCGTGATCGAGAAGACCCTGGCCACCGCGGCGGAGGAGGGCGTCGGGGACGCCCGCCAACTCGAACAGCTCCTCGCCCGCGCCGTGGCGAACTGGGCGTTCCGCACCCACCGCCGCAGGCCCCTCATCATCCCCGTCATCATCGACGCCTGAGCCTGCACAGCATCAGGGGCCGCGACAGCCATCGCTGCGCGGCCCCTGATCTGTTGGTGCGGAGCCGAGGCCCCGGACGACGTCGGCCGGTCGGGCCGGGAGGTCAGGCCGGGCTGATGTTCTCGGCCTGCGGGCCCTTCTGGCCCTGGGTGACGTCGAACGTCACGCTCTGGCCCTCCTGGAGCTCACGGTAGCCCGAGGAGTTGATCGCGGAGTAGTGCGCGAACACATCCGGGCCGCCGCCGTCCTGGGCGATGAAGCCGAAGCCCTTCTCCGCGTTGAACCACTTCACAGTTCCCGTTGCCATGTCTGATGCCTTCCGGTCGATGAACGCCTCCCACTCCATGTGGAAGACGGAGGTGATCGCCCTGGTCCCTGCGGCACAGCACAGCAAAACGCCTACGCCGAGAAGGCGCAGGCAGGAAGTAATTCCGAACCACGACAGCTGACGCTGACGCTACACGCCCACACGCCGCGTCACCATAGGAAGCGATCACGCCACACCCAGAGACCGTGCGCGGGTGCCCCCCGACGCGGACGCGCACATCGTCGTCATCGAGCCCGGCGTACGTGTCGTGCGCTGTCGTCGCACCTCGCGGTGGACACGTGGAGGGGCCCTGGTGCCTGTGGCACCAGGGCCCCGAAGGAACTGCTACACCATCCGCCGGTCCTGATGCACCGGCGCTCTGTTTCCGCGGACCCGACCTGCTTGCCGTCGGGGGCGCGGGGATCGCGGTTGCCTGACCGAAGACCACCTCACTATCGATGTCCTGCGGTACCCGGGTCCGGTACTGCCTCCCGGGCGATCCTGATGGCGTGGGGCTCCTCCGTTCTTCCCTCTTGATCAACTACTCACTTACGGATACTGCGACCTGCTGGTACTGCGCCACTGCTCTCGGCGGCCCCTGATCACCGCGGGCCACCCGGTCCGGTCGTCAGTCCCGTCGCCGTCCTGCAACCGCTCTGGCTTCGAAACTCCACCACCGCACCGTCCTGCCAACTGCGACTTCCGTACTGCTGCCCGGCAGTTCATGTCTGCCGGGCCTCGCTCGATCTCGGCTACGAGAGAAACCTTATCCACACCACCACCCAAAGTCTACTGTTGCTGACATAGATTTCGGCGCGCCCGGAGATGAGGTTCCGTGTCGCCCGCCGACGCGTGTTCCGTCGGCCGAAATCGAGGCCGTCGCCGGCCCGGTCAGGAGCCGGCGTGCCGCCGCAGCAGGGATCGGACGCTGAACGGCTGCACCTCCAGCAGGACGATGGTGGTGTTGGAACGGACGACACCCGGCGCTTCGAGCAGCAGGTTCGTGATGCGGTGCAGATCCTCGGTGTCGCGGGCGACGACGCGGGCGAGGAGGTCGCCGTCGCCGGTGGTGACGAGCAGCTCGACCACCTCGGGGATGCGCAGGATCGCCTCCTGGGTGGGCGCCCCCACGCGCTGGCTGATCGACATCGTGATCAGGGCCAGCAAGGGATGGCCGAGGGCCGCGGGGTCCACGCGCCGACTGGGCTCCCGCAGCCGTCCGCTCTCCTCAAGACGCTTCAGGCGGGCCTGCACGGTGTTACGGGCCAGGCCCAGCCGGTCGGCCAGGGCAATCGTGGTGGCCCGCGGATCCGCGTCGAGCGCCAGGAGGATACGGGCGTCGAGAGTGTCGAGGCCGTCGATGTTTCGCATGATGCCCATCTTCACACGCCACGCTCGGCCCACATTGAGCATTATGCTCATCTTCCTTCTCACATATTGCGCAGTTCGACCGGCCTTTCTAGGTTCATGCCATGCAAAAAGCTCAGAGTTCAAGCAGCTCGGCAAGGGACGCCTCGCACGTCGGCCCACGGCTGTGGGGTGACGAGGACGAGGTCGTGGCGACCGCCATGGGCTACGCGTGGCGGCGCATCATGCAGGCTCCCGACCAGGTGGCGAGTGCCCGCCCCGCCAAGGACCTCGCTGTCGCGGCCGGTACGGCCATCACCCCGCTGGGGATGGGTGGATCCGCGGCCCTCAGACTGTTCGACCAGGTCCTGGCACCCGCCACCCGCGCCCAGAACGGGCCGACGAACCTCGCGTACGTCCCCGCGGCGCCCACGCGCGCCGCACTCGCCTTCGAAGCGGTCACCGGTGCGGCGAACATCTTCGCGGGAACCTGGGAGTCGGGAGCCGGGGCCATCCACGCCGAGAACGAGGCGTTGAACTGGCTCACCCAGCTCATCGGATGGCCCGGTACCGCGGCGGGATGCTTCGTCAGCGGTGGCACCATGGGCAACCTCTCCGCCCTCATCACGGCCCGCGCCGCCGCCCAGGCCTCGCGGGGTCGGCCGGCGGACGGCTGGAAGATCGTGTGCGCCGACAGCGCGCATTCCTCCATCGGGTCCGCCGCCCGCGCCATGGACGTGGAGATCGTCACCGCTCCCGTGGACCGGCGGGGCCATCTCACCGGCTCCGCCGTGAACGCGGTCCTGGAGTCGACCCCCGGCGTCTTCGCCGTGGTGGCCACAGCCGGGACCACGAACGCCGGCCTGATCGACGACCTCGACGCCGTCGCCGACGCGTGCGCACGCCACCACGTGTGGCTGCACGTGGACGGCGCCTACGGCGGAGCGGGCCTGGCGGCGCCCAGCGTGCGGCATCTCTACACCGGCATCGAACGAGCCGACAGTTTCATCGTCGATCCGCACAAATGGCTTTTCGCGCCCTACGACTGCTGCGCACTCCTCTACCGGGATCCGGCCTCGGCGCGCGCCGCGCACAGTCAGTCGGCGCACTATCTCGACGCCATCGACCGCGACGCCCACAATCCGGCGGACCTGGCCCTGCACCTGAGCCGCCGTGCCCGCGGCCTGCCGTTCTGGTTCAGCCTGGCCGTCCACGGAACCGACCGGTACGCGCACGCGGTGGAACGGACACTGACGACCAGCCGCCTGGTCACCGACGCCATACGCCGGAGCGACCATCTACGGCTGACCATCGAACCCGAGTTGTCCGTCGTCCTCTTCGAACGGCCCGGTTGGAGCCCGCGGGACTACGCGGACTGGTCGGCGCGGGCCGCCGAAGCGGGCACCATCCTGTGCGTGCCGACACAGTGGAACGGCTCCACCGTCCTGCGTCTGGCCTTCGTCAACCCGGACACCGATGCGGACGACGTCATCCGCACACTCGAGACACTGCGCTGACTGTCAGAGACTTCCGGTTGGATGAGCGGGTGACTGTTCAAGACGTGGCTCGCCGGTTCCCCTCCCTCGCCGATCTGCATCGCCTGTGCCGCTCACCGGCGATGCTCGATGCGATCCTGAGCCCCGACCGGGACGGCCGGTACCACTCCTTCGACGCCGGCTGGGCCGAGGGCGATGAGATGGCCTCGATGCACGACGGGTCGGGGGACGAGTACTCCATCGTGTTCTCGGCAGACGGCGCGTACGTCCGGGGCTTCGCCCACGAATCGCCGATGAGCCCGTACGGCCAGGACCACGAGCCGTGGCCGGGAGTGCTCGACGACGTCCCTGAGGTCTTCAGGGCCTACGTCGAGGAACCGGCGTTCACCGACGAGGACAACGTCCCCGTCGTGACGGCCTGCCTGTGGCGGAGGGCGGCGGACGATCGGTGGCAGCACGGCACGATCGACTTCCCCGTGGGAACTGCCGACCCCGACGGATCGGCGGGGCCGTTCGCGCTCCTGGTCGACCGTACTCCCGAGGCGTACCGGCGTTTCGCCGAGGATCACTACGAGGTTCCCGCGGATCTGGAAGCGGTACGCCAGGTGTACGCCTTGCGGCCGCTGAGCCCGACCCTCGTGTCGGCGCTGAACCCGGCGCGCACGCTCGCGGACCTGGCCGAGGACATCGCGGAGATCGCTTATCCGCAGCCGGGAGCGGACGCGCACCCCCTTGCTTCACCTATCGAGATTCGATAGATTCCCATCGCAACTCGATGGGAGGACAGGTCATGGGAAAACTGACCGTGGGTGCGCTGCGCGCCGTGCTCGTGGTGGTGCTCGTCGGCACCGTGTTCGTGCAGGTGTCGATGGTGTGGACGCTGATCAGCGGGAACGACCCGGAGGACGGCTCGCTCCCGCTGACCCCGCTGCGCGTGATCACGATCATGGGCATGGTGGCCGCCCAGGTCGTCCTGGTCTGCGTGTGGCGCCTGGTGACGATGGTGCGACGCGGGACCGTCTTCTCCGACGCCGCCTTCCGGTACGTGGACGTCGTGATCGGCGCGATCGTGGCGGCCGCGCTCCTGTGGTTCGCGGTCACGGCCCTCAACGCGCCGGGCCAGCGCGACGACCCGGGCGTCAGCGTCATCATGGCCGGGATCGGCGTGGCCATCCTCGGTGTCGCGCTCCTCGTGCTCCTGCTGCGGATGCTGCTCGCCCAGGCTGTCGCGCGCGACGTCGCGGCGACGCGGATGCAGGCCGAGCTGGACGAGGTGATCTGATGCCGATCACCGTCGACATCGACGTGATGCTGGCCAGGCGGAAGATGTCCGTGGGCGAACTCGCGGACCGCGTAGGGATCACGCCCGCCAACCTTGCGGTGCTCAAGAACGGCCGCGCCAAGGCCGTGCGCTTCGCGACACTCGCCGCACTGTGCGAGGTACTCGACTGCCAGCCGGGCGACCTGCTGCGCTGGGAGGCCGAGGACACCGCGAGCGGATGACCCACCTGCGCCGGAGGCGGATGTCCCACCTGCCCCGGGGACGGCGTGGAAGCGCCCGCCCCCATCGCCCGAGAAGTCAGACGTCAGAAATCAGAGATCAGAAGTCAGGAGTCAGGAGTCAGAGGGTGCCGGGCGGGCGGCTCGGGGGCGTCGGCGTCATCGCCTCCGCTCGGGCCTCGCTCGGGGTGAGGCCGATTCGGGAGCGGAAGAGTCGGGCGAAGTGGGCCTGGCCGGAGAACCCCCACCGGTGGGCGACGTCGGCGATCGTGGTCTGGCGCGCCCCGGGCCCGGTGCGTTGCCGGTGTGCCCCGGTCAGGGCCGTTCCGTGATGTGCCGTGCCGTGCCGTGCCGGAGACCTTCCGGTCGGCTCGAAGATCCGTCCCAGGTGCCGTACCGAGATGCCCATGATCCGGGCCACCTGTGCGCTCGCCAGAGCGGGGTCGTGCAGATGCCGGTCGATGTAGTCCTGCGCCACGATGAGCTGGGAGCGGCGGCCTTCCGACACCGGCCGCCCTCCCGTGCGCTCGTCGGCGAGTCGCCCGAGCAGGTCCAGCACCGCTCCCTCGGCGTCGGCGGGGACGTCCGGCCCGCCGGGCGGTGCGGCCACCCTGCCGAGCAGTGCGCCCAGCGCGGCCACGAGCGCGCCCTCGCGCGCCGCGTGCCGCCCGAACAGCATCGGGCCGGGCAACCCGCTTCCCGCACACACCTCGGCGAACAGATGACGCGGCACGTCCACGAGGATCTGCCGCATGGCGGAGGAGAACCCGAACAAGATAGGGCCTGCGCGTGTCGTAGAGGCACAGCTCGCCCGCCGTGGCCGCGAGGCAGCCGTTCTCGTGCAGGAACACCGCCTTCCCTCTGAGCAGCAGGGTCGCGAACACCGAGTCCTTGGGCGCCGACCGGACCGTCTGCGGGCTGCGCTCGATGGCGTGGGCGTTGCCGGTGATCTCGGCGAGCCGCAGACCGCCCAGCTCGATGTCGGTCTGGCTGGCCAGCAGGCCCCGCTCGGAACAGGAGGTGCAGGACAGGCCCACCAGCGCCCTGCGGTTGCAGTCCTCCCAGTAGTGGATGCGTTCGGCGGGTGCGATGTGCTCGGTGGTGGCTCGGGAGATCACGGAGGGCGCGGACATGTGACCCCCTGGTGTCGCCACGCTTGTCGGGGGCTCAGCGTAGGGGACCGTCACACGGCCGGGTAGCCCCGTCCACGGGGGCTCCCCCGCCCGTGACTTACGTCGCGCGGACGACCGGCGGCATGATGACCGGCATGGATGTGGTGAGGGACCTGTGGTCCAAGGAGTTTCTGTCCGCCATGGCGGGTGTCGTCGTCGGCGGGCTCGTCACCTTCTTCGTGGCGATGTACCAGGCCCGGAAGTCCCTGGAGGCCCTGCGGATCCAGGGTGAGGAAGCCCGCAGGCTCGCCAAGGAGGACAGGGAGGCGGTCCATGCCCGGGAGGCCGGGATGCTGATCATGGACCTTCTGCTGGCCCAACGCTCGGGCCTGAAGGAGCACGGAACGGAGGAGGACTGGCTGGAGGAACAGGGCCCGGTGATCGACCGCATCCGGTCGTACACCCGCATCCTCCCCGAGGGGAGACACCGCACGTTCCTCCTGGACCTCTTGAAGGACCTGAAGCGCAGACGCCCCGCCGGCTATCACGAGGTGGCGTTCAAGAACGACAAGGTGAAGGTGGCCAACGCCGCCCTGGTCGTGATCGGTTCGCACATGAACGGTGAGGACGTGACGGGCGGTGCCCAGCTGGCCGAGATGCGACGTGCGTGGGACAGGGCGGCCGAGGAGGCCCACAACCGGATGATCGAGGCAATGGAGAACGAGCCTCCCCCGGACGACTGGGAGAACGACGCCGGTCCTCGTCAGAGCAGCCCGTCGCCCTCCTCCTGAGGCTCGTCCGGTTACGGAGGCAAGTCGGCCCGGGCGTCCGCGCGTTGGGCCGGGTCTCCGCGTGCGGACGCTTCAGGGGGCCGCCTGTCCGTTGTCGGTGGTCAGCCCGCCGAGCTTGTCGGGGTTGACCTGGAACCACAGGTTCTGGATGCGGCCGTCGACGAGGTCGAAGGTCAGGGCGCCGACGGTGGTCCCGTCGAGGGTGGCGAGCACACCCAGTTCGCCGTTGATGACGGTCGGCTCCATGACCAGAGCGGCCAGTTCGGGCTTGGCCAGGAAACCCACGAGCCAGCGCGCAACGCGGTCGACGCCGTTGACAGGTCGGCGTGCGGCGGTGACCTTGCCGCCGCCGTCGGACCAAGCGGTGACCTCGGGGGCGAGCAGCTCCATAACGGCGTTCAGGTCGCCGCCCGCGCACGCCTTCAGGAACTGGGTGGTCACCTGTCGGCGTCTGGCCTGGTCGGCGTCGAAGCGGGGACGGCGGTCCTGTACGTGTCGGCGGGCGCGGTGGGCGATCTGACGGACCGCCGGTTCGGGGCGGTCGAGGGTCTCGGCGATCTCCGCGTGCGAGTAGCCGAAGACCTCGCGGAGCAGGAAGACGGCGCGTTCGACGGGACTGAGGGTTTCCAGGACGACCATCATTGCGGTGGAGATGGTGTCGGCCAGTTCGCTCTCCACGGCGATGTCGGGAGAGGTCAGCAGGGGCTCGGGGAGCCAGGGGCCGACGTAGGTCTCGCGGGTGGCCCGTGCAGAGGTGAGGCGGTTCAACGAGAGGTTGGTGACCGTGCGCACCAGATACGCCTTGGGGTGGCGGACCGCGTCACGATCCGCGCTGTTCCAGCTCAGCCAGGTGTCCTGGAGGACGTCCTCGGCGTCCGTGACACTGCCCAGCATGCGGTAGGCGGTGGCGAACAGCAGTCGGCGGTGCTCGGTGTACGGGTCCTTCTCGGCCCTGGCGTCGATCACCGGTGCATGCTGCCAGCGCCGTGATCCGGTTGCAAGGGCACGACCACGGCGCCGGTGGCCGGGCCCGTCATACCGCGGGGTCGCGGGTGGCGCGTCCGCCCCTGGAGACGACGGTGGTGACGTTCATGCGCTTGCTCAGCCGGTATGTCGTGAGCGGGCTGCCGCTGACCATCTCCTTGTAGGCGACGGCGCCGCGGCCTGTGAGATGGATGCGGCGGGGTGTTTCGTCGGCCTTGGTGAACTGGATGACCGCGTCGCGGCGGCCGAGGCTGACCGGCTGGTGGAAGTAGCCGAAGCGGAACGGCTTGACGGCCCGGCCGCGCACCAGCCGTGCGATGGTGTCGGCGGTGTACTGGGCGGTGGGCAGACCGCTCTGGCAGGTGCCGTGGAGCTGTCCCCAGCCCAGGCGTACGGCGGCCGCGTCGCCGATGGCGTGGATCTCCGGGTGGGACACCGACCGCAGGGTGGCGTCGACCAGGACGAGACCGCGCTCGTCCGTGGCGATCCCGGCTTCGGCGGCGAGCGCCGGCACTTTGACGCCGGTGGTCCACAGACAGGCGTCGGAGCGGACGAGTCTGCCGTCGTCCAGCCCGACGGCGTCGGGGAGCACCTTGGTCACACGGGCGCCGGTCTCCAAGGTGACGCCGAGGCGGTCCAGGGCGCGGTGCAGGTACGCGCGAGCCTTGGCGCCCATCATGCCGCCGGGCTCGTCAAGGCTGATCAGCGTGACGTGCAGGCCGGGGTGGCTCTCGGCGATCTCGGTCGCGGCCTCGATGCCGGTCAGGCCGCCGCCGCAGACGGTGACCGTGCCGGCGAAGGTGGCGACCTCGGTGAGGCGTGCGGCGAACCGGCCGGCGATCTCCGGGTTGTTGAGGGTGAACGCGTGGGTGTCGACGCCCGGGACCGTGCCGGTGTCGGTGGAGCTGCCCAGCGCGTAGACGAGCGTGTCGTATCCGAGGGTCTCGGCGCCGTCGAGGGTGATCCGCCGGGCCTCGGGGGCGATGGCGGTGACCGTGCCCTGGACGAACGAGACGCCGGTCCCGGCGAGCAGGTCGGGAATCCGATGCTCGGCCAGTTCCTGCCCGGCGGCGATCTGGTGCATCCGCAGCCGCTCGACGAACCGGCACGACGCATTGACCAGAGTGATCTTCACCCCGGCCCGGCGGGTGCGGCGGGCCAGCCGGATGGCGCTGAACATGCCCGTGTAGCCGGCGCCGAGGACGACGATGTGATGGCCCTTGCTCATCTCGGTCTCCCAAGGTCGGGCACCGGCTTCGGTGCCGGTGACGTCCATGGGACAAGCGACCCGCGCCGGACGTGACAGGCCACCGATGTGAGCCACATCACAGCCCCTGGTCTGACCGTCGGCGCCCGCACGGCGAGGCACGCCGGGCCGCGAACTCACCGTTCACCGCGGTCCGGCCGCGGGCTGCTCCCCCGGCACCTCGATCGACCGTTTGGGCCCGCGATGCCGTCCGGGTCCCGAACGGGCGGCTCAGGTGCCCGCGACCGTCACCCCTTCCTGGGCCGCCTCCCCGATGGCCTCCATGACCTCCTCCACCTCGGCCGACGACGTCGTGAGGGACGGCAGGAGCTTCAGGACGTGGCCGAGGCCGGAGGTCCCGGGGATGACCGACGCACGGAAGAGGGCTTGCCGGACCACGGACGCCAGAGCGGGCGTGGCGAAGCGCAGACCACTCATCCGAGGCCTCGCGGGTGCCGACGGTCGGCCGGGGCAGGGTGCGACGCACGACGGCTTCTCCGAGCTCGGCGGCGACTCCCTGTTCGCGGTCCGCATCGGCGCCGCCCTGCGCTCGCGCGGCCTGCCGTCGCTACGGCTGCGGGAGCGGTACCCGCACCCACCGATCCACGGCATGGTCGAAAGCCTCACGTCCACGCCCCTGTGAGCCGGCCCCACGCACGCCATCGGGGCTTCCGGATCCGCGCTCGCGCCGAGCCGTGTTTGGGCGCCCCGCTGAGGGCTACTTGCCGTAGTGACACCGAGGTCCGAGCTGTCAGGGAGTGATGAACGGTGGCACGAGACCAGAAGGCCAAGGCGAAGAAGGAAGAGGTCAAGGGCAAGGCCAAGGAAGCGACGGGCCGTGCCCTGGGCAACGAGAAGATGGAGGCCGAAGGCCGCGGCGGCCAGGCGAAGGGCGACGCCCGCCAAGCCAAGGAGAAGGCGAAGGACGTCTTCCGGCACTGACGAACGGCACCCCCTGGACGGACCCCCGCCGACCCGCGGGGGTCCGTCGGCTGCCCCCTGTCCGCCCCGCGCCGCGGTACGCGCAGGCAGAACGGCTACGCCGTCGCAGTCGTGTCAGGTGGCGGTGGGCCAGGTTCGCAGCAGGGCGGCGATCTTCCCGGCCGTACAGGTGGGGTCGAGGAGCAGATCCTTGAGGGCGACGGCATCCTCGCGGGTCGGCTTGACGGTCGTCCCGGCCGCTTCGAGGTACATGACGCCGGTGGCGGCGGCGACAGCCATGTTCGAACGCTCCAGCCAGCGGCACCGGCCGAGGGTGTGCACCAGAGCGGCGGCCTTGGCGTAGCGGCCGTCATAGACGGGCTGCTCGAACAGCTCGGCCCGATGGCGGGCCACCGCCGAGATCGGGACGCCGTAGTCGTCAGGCGCCGGATCGTTCGCCCCGGCGGCCTCGGCGACCTGCAGAATCCAAGGAACGTCGATATGCAGGTCCATCAGGCGGCGCGCGCTCCCCGAGGCGTCTGCTGCGCGTCCTCGGCCTCGTCGAAGACCGCCTGGTGTTCGGCCAGGAAGCGGGCGGCCGCCTCCACCCCACGGGCCCGCAGACCACTGGCGTCTTCCTGCACCAGACGGGCGAGGTAGTCCCCGATGCTCAAGCCCAGGTCCGCGGCACGCCGCTTCGCGAGATCCGCCACGTCCTCATCCACGCGCGCGCCCAGCTGCTTCTTCGCCATGCCAGCATGGTAACAGCTGTTACCGCGATGTGGCCGGGAAGGCGGCAGTCAGGGAAGCGCACGACGCAGCACCCGGCCCACCGGACACCCTCGGCCCGAGCGACGGGTCCCTCCCTGTCGGCAACTCCCCCACCCCGGCGGTCACTTCGTGACCCCCGCACCTGCGGAACCGTTTCGCCGGGCACCGTGTCCTCCTTCGCGGAAGGTGGTTCCGCGCCGCGGGACCACCGGTGAGGGGGATGACCATGGGGCAGATACGCGAGGGAGCACGGTGGGGGGCCTGGGCCGTCGGCGGAGTCATCGGCCTGGCGGTGCTGTACGTCATCGGCGCGTTCGCCTTCGGCGGCGCGGCCTGGATCACCGCGCCGTTCCGGGGGGAGGCCGGCGAGCGCGAGAACACCGTCGGCTCCGGCGAGTTCCGTCAGAGCACGTACGAGGAGTTCTTCCAGCTGTGCGAGGCCGCGCAGAACGCCGAAGGGACGATCCAGGCGCTCAAGGAGGAGCGGAAGTCCGCCACCGGGACGCGCACGGCGCAGATCGACCAGTCGATCACCGCGCTGAAGGCCACGCGGATCGAGTCGGTCAACGACTACAACTCCAAGGCCGCCCAGGAGCACCGCGCCCCCTTCCGCGACAAGGACCTGCCGTACCGGCTGGACGCCGACGCCGAGCGCACGACGTGCACCCACTGATCCGCATCTCATCCAGGGAAGAGGGCAGCACCGCATGAAGAGGTTCGCACGCATGGCCCGGGCCACCGTCATCGCGCTCGTTGTGGGCCTCGCCCTGACGTCCTGCACCGACGACTCCAGCCAGGACAAGGAGAACGAGGCCAAGCAGGAGAACTACGACCACCTCGTCGCCCAGCAGCCTGCGGGCCGCATGGAGTATTCGCCGACCCGCGAGGCGATCAACCAGTGGATCAAGACGTGGGGCAAGCGCGGGAAACTCTCGTACGTCTACATCCAGAACGCCAACGGCGAGTACGGGTACTTCGTCATGAAGGGTCTGCCGGTGCCGCGCTGCAAGATGCTCACTCCGACGGAGAAGGTGGAGTCCTCCTCCAACGGCATCGCGGTCCTCGCCCAGCCCGGCATGGACGGCACCTACACATCAGGCTCCACCTGCAACGCCTACTACGGCTTCGACGCCACGACGGGCGCGTACATGGAGTTCACGGTCGGCACGAACCAGTCGTTCTTCCTGTTCGACAAGCCCATGACGATGCCGGAGTACGCCAGCGCCAAGCAGTTGGGGCCGACTTCGGTGAAGGACGTCGAGAAGCGGCCCTGAGCGGTTGGGGCCGCGGAAGGAGCGCCGGCCCCGCGGCCCGTCGAGTGCGACGGGTACGCAGGCACGCACTCTCGCCCGGCAGAAGCCCGGAGCTGACACACCGCGCCCGCCGCTGCACGTCATCGGGCCGGGCGTGGGCCGATTCACCGTGGCATGCTGTGGCGGGATGCTGATGGGGGAGGATGCCATGACCGATACGCCGCTGACGCACAAGCAGGCGCTCTCTGCGGTGATTCTGGCGCTGGGGGGCATGTGGGACACGCAGCGCGCCGCGCTGGCTCTGCGGGTGGCCGGGCACGAGCCGAAGGACCAGGAGGCCGCGGAGAAGGCGGCCCGCACCCATCTCCGCGCCTTGGCCGAGGACGGGGTCATCGTGCGACCGGACCCGGGAGAGGCCGTGTATCGACTCCCGTGACCGTCGCGGTGTGAGCCCCGCCACCTGCTCCCGCCCCGTGCGCGGGCCCGCCCTCGGCCGCGTCACGCGCTCCGGCGAGGACCCTGGGGGCCGGTACGGACGGTGGCTCTCACCTGGATCGGACGACGCGCGTCACCGGTATCGCAGTGACGAAGTTCCGGTAAGTCAGCGGACGTCGGGCACGACCGCGGGGACCGCGACCGGTCGAAGCACCATCAGCGGCCCTTCCTGGGCGGCGGTCATGGCGAACGGGAACCTGTCGAGCTCCAGGCAGAGATCGACATCATCCGGGTGCCACCCGCTCCGCAGGCCACCGGCGAGGTCAGCCGCGGCACGAGACGTCCTCGCGCGGAGGAGATAGGGAGCCGCCTCGACATCACCTCCGGCCATACGTCGACCGATGTACTCGGCGCAGGCCAGGTCCTCGTCGGCCCGACCACCGTCGCCGGTGACCACGAAGGTCACCGGGCCCGCGTCCCTGGCCCGAAGAAACCGTGCGGTCGGGCCGGCCACGGCGAAGCTCGCGCACAGGACCAGCGGCGCGTTCGCGACGGCCAGCGCGCCCACGGTTCCAGCCGTCGTCTTCTGTACCAGCGTGCGGCCGGTGAAGTCGCGTGCCCTGAGCAGGCCGGGCGAGTTGACCGCGTCGAAGCCCACCGCCGGCGGCCCGTCCTTCAAGGCCAGCCAGCCCGGGTGGGCTTCCTTCAGCGAGAGCGCCTCGCTCTCCGTCGAGGCCAGGACGATCTTCTCCACGCCACGCGAGAAGGCCCAGGCCGCCACGGTGAAGGCGCGCATGACGTCGATGACGACCGCGACGCGGGGAACGCCGGTCAACTCCGGGATGCCGACGAAGTGATGATCCATCCCACCATTCTGCCGCCTTCGGACCGACCGACGGCGCGCCTCGGCCGGTGCGCGGCCACGCCGGCCCGACGGGCCTCGTTCCCGCCGTGAGGAGGTCGGTCGGGCGACGGACCTAACGCCACGGGTCGGTGATCTCCCTCAGCAGAAGCAGGGCCTCCCGGAGCTGCTTGGTCCGCCGCTTGCCCAGGTGTTCCTCCCACTCTTTCTCCACCTCGGCGACCACCGCGTCGGCGACCTGCTTGGCCGCCCGGGCCTTGGCCGCGCCGCACACCAGGCGGGCCCGCTTGTCGGTCGGATCGGCGACGCGGGTGACGTAGCCCGCCTTCTCCAGCTGGTCTACGAGGAAGCCCGCGGTCTGTTTGGTGATCTGGGCCTGCTCGGCCAGCTCGGTGAGGCGGGTGCCGTGGGGGCCGATGCGCTGCATGACCCGGGCCTGGGCCGGCGTGAAGTCGTCGAACCCGGCCTCGGCGAGAGCGGCGAAGACCCGGTTCTCCAGAGCGCGGTACGGCAGGAACAGGAGTACACCCGTGTTGGGCTCGTCGGCCGTCACCATCGTCGGCTCGCCTCCGGCAGCATCGTCGACGCCCACCCCCTCCTCCTTGACATTGGTAAGCTTCCCTGACTACTTTAGTCAGGGAAGCTTACCACTTGAGTGGGTGATGACCGTGGGTGCAGCACTGGACACCGACGAGCTCTGGCGGATCGTCGACGAGGAACGGACGAGTCTGGCCGACCTGCTGGAGAGCCTGAGCCCCGAGGAGTGGGAGACGCGCACCCGGTGCGGGGACTGGCGAGTGCGGGACGTTGCCGCACATCTGACCATCGCGGCGCGCTTCTCGTACGGACAGGTCGTACGGGAGATGCTCCGGGCTCGCGGGAACTGGAACCGCCTCATCCACGACTCCGCCGTACGCGAGGCGGCGCTGCCCGAGACCGAGATCGTCGGCCATCTCCGCTCGATCGTCGGCTCCCGCCGCCTGGCACCCACCACCTCTCCTCGCGAGCCGCTCATCGACCTCCTCGTCCACGGCCAGGACATCGCGCTGGCGCTCGGCCGAACGCGCGAGATGCCCCCGGTCGCCGCCCGTGATGCCGCCGACCGTGTGTGGACCATGCGGATGCCGCCCCGCCCCTGGCCCCTGCCCAAGGGCCGGCTCGTCGCCACCGACATCGAGTGGACGCGCGGAGACGGCCAGGAGGTCCGCGGTCCGATCGCGGCCCTGCTCCTGCTGCTCACCGGCCGCCCGGAGGCTGCCAAGGTGTGGGCCGAGCGCGCTGGAGTGTCATGGATGGGGATCCCGGCCCCGTGATCACCGCCGCCCCTCGCCCCTCGTCCTTGCCCCTTGCCGGAGCAGGCGTTCCGGGTGGAGGTGAGAGGGGGCTGGTGCGTGACCGGATGCCGAGGCGGCTCGGTGACTCAGGCGGTCCCCTGGACGGGAGCGATCCTCCTCGGAGCGGAACGGTGTGCGGGTTCACCCGCGGCAGCGGTCCGATGACGCCACAACCACAGGGACGTCACGGAGAACAGCCCGCTGAAGACCACCAGCAGGACCACCGCCACCCACATGGGCCGACTACCGGGATGCTCCCACCCCTCCCAAGCCGCCAATGCCGCCCACAGACAGACGGCCGTCGCGTAGAAGGCGCGGATCCGGCGCAGCTGTCGCACGGCCCGCACGGGCAGGAGGTGATCGTTTGTCGGTGCCATGCCGCCCGTGTACCCCCATCTCTCACCGTTTCACCGGCCCTGCACCACAGGAAATTCCGGTGCCTCTTCTCCTGACCATGCGCGCCTCTTCCGCACGCCGAAGGGGGACCGCGAAAGGCCCACGACATCCGCGCGGGCAGACGGCGGGGTGGGAGCGAGACGCCGTCACGCCTTGCTCCCACCCCGGTCGACGATCCGTCAGCGTCTGCGGCCGGACCAGCCACTCCCGATTCCCGCGACATGCAGGGCCAGGAGCATCAGGCCGAGAAGCATGACGTTCGTGGAGGAGAAGACGTCGTTCGTCGTGATCTCGGCGGCGTTGATCAGGAAGGCGAAGAAGAACAGTACTGCCGCGGCGATACCCAGCATGGAGCGGTTCCTTTCGTATGGGTGAAGTCCGTGTGCCCCCGTATCGACGCGCCAGACATCGGACTGTCCACGTCACTTCGCCGCCATGTGCCGTCCCTGTCCCCTGCGTTGGCCGGTGGTACGCGCCAGGCTCAGGCCGATGCCGTGAGGCGTCGCAGCGCGGCATGGGCGGGTGGGCCCCAGGTGGCCTTGCCGCCGGGACGGCCGTGGAGGCCGGCGTGTCCGATATGGATGCCGCCGAGGGCACGCAGGACCGCCCAGCCGCGAGCGCGGCGCAGGGTCGCGGGGTCCGGGTTCGGCTGGTAGGTCTCGTGGAAGAGGTCGACGGCGCCGTCCGGCAGCAGGCTCCAGGCGCCGGAGAGGTCGCAGGCCGGGTCGCCGGCGAAGAGATCGCCGAAGTCGATCACGCCGCAGAAGGTGCCGTTCCTGGTCACGATGTTGGCCGGGTGCAGGTCGCCGTGGAGCCAGAGTCTCGGGCCCGTCCATTCCGGTGCGGCCGCGGCGTCCTCCCAGACCGCGCGGACGGCCTCCGGGTCCCGGATGAGCCCCAACTCGGTGGCCGAGGTGAGCCCTTGGGTGAGGCGGTCGGCGGTGTCGGCGAGTGAACCGCCTCGGTCCCGGCCGGTGGGCGCTCCGTCGGGGGCGGGGCGGTGGAGGGCGGTGAGGAAGTGGGCCAGGGTGACGGCCGCCTCCTCGGTGCGCGTGGCAGGGGCGTGATCGGCGGGGTCGCCGGGCACCCAGGTGGTGACGAGCCAGGGCCGGGGGAACCGTTCGGAGGGCTCACCGAGGTGCTGTGGCACGGGAGTTGGCAGTGGAAGACGCGGAGCGAGGACCGGCAGCCACATGTGCTCCTTGTACAGGAGCGCGTCCGCGGACTCCGTCGCCCAGGGCAGTCGGACCGCGAGGTCGTCGCCGAGCCTCCACACCTGGTTGTCCCAGCCACGCGCTCCGAGCTTCAGGGGCAGATCCGCCAGGTCGGGGAACTGCTCGCGCAGCAGTTCCCGGATCAGGTCCTCGGTGATGTCCAACTCCGTCACTGTCATGTGTGCCAACGCTAGCCGGGGTTGGGTTCTGTCCACCGGTCGAGGCACTCGCCCGCCGCGGCACCCTGCTCGTCTTCAGGCGGACGAGCGTCGTCCACGGTGGTACGTGGCCGTCTGGCGGAAGGCAGCTTGGTGGTCCGGGGCGCGCCCGGCGCGCCGTATGGCCCGGGCACGGCGCCTGCCCATACAGGAGCGCGGGGCGGCGAGAGTGACTCGCCGCCCCGCGCCCTGGTGTCCTGCTCGTTGCGACCCGCCCGCCGTCAGTCGCGCTTCGGCATGGGCGCGTCCTGTGCTCCGCGCATGCGCTCAGGCGTCCAGTAGTCCCGGACCGTCTCCGGGTCCTGCCGTACCTCGTTGACCGTGCTTCCCGGCTCCGGCTGTGCCTCGGAGTCCGAGGCAGTGGCCGCGGTCCGCCAGGCCGCCACCGCCACGACGACGGCGACGAGGCCGGCGGCTGCCGCCCAGCGGCTCAGGCTACTGCGACGCATGGAAGGGTCTCCTTGTCCTGTGCCCGATCTCCGGGTGCGGTGTCGGGTGACCGGGCTTCGGGCCCGTCAGGTGACGTCGCCCTGGGCGTCGTACATCGCCTTGACCGCGTCGTCGAAGTAGGCGGCCTCGTTCCAGCCGGTCGAAGTGACGGTGCTCATCACCCCGTTGACCGATCCGAGACCGTTGGAGTCGTTGAACTCCCGAAGCCACGGTCCGCCGCTGGAGCCGCCGCCGAAGTTGCACTGCAGCTCGATGCCGCCGTCACCGGCCGCCCGTGTGGTGCCCGTGCACGCCCACTGGAGTTCCCCGCTGTCGAAGTTCCCGGGGTAGCCCATGATGGTGATGGGCTGCGTGCGCGAGAAGTTCCAGCTCATCCCGTGTCCGCCGGTGACGTTGACGATCTTGTTGCCGTTGAGCGGCCACGTGGTCACCATGGCGACGTCCCGCCGGAGATCGCTGCTGTTGATCCAGGCGTTGAACGTACGCATCTGCTTGGCGGCGAAAGTGCCGAACGGACGGGCTCCGGAACGGTAGCGCGGCACATAGACCCAGTTTGTCATCCATGTGCCGCCACTGCCGCCGTGGACGCAGTGCCCGGCCGTGACGACCATCTGTTTGGATCCGCTGTTGAGCGCACTCGCCGAACACGCGTAGGTGCCGCCGTTGCTGGGGTTGGTGAAGAACACCTTGCCCACCGCGGCGGATTCATTGATGCGCACGGATGCGGTGTGCGTGCGCGCGGGGGCGGACGGAATGGTTCCGGGCGTCCCGGTGGGCCCGGCCGGCTTGGCGAGGTCCTTGCGCGACGAGGTGGCCACGTTGTCGAGCGAGATGGCCTTCGCCATCCGTTCCGGTGTCCAGAAGCGCGCCAGTGCCGCCGCATCCTTGGCCGAGTCGACAGGGGCCCCGTTCGACAGCCGCGCGGTCCGGTCGACGCTGGTCGTGCCGTTCCCGGCGGTGACGGCACCTGCGCTGCTCTCGGCTCTGGCCTGGCCCGGGGCGGGCGCCGCCTCGGCCGTTCCGGCACCGATCAGGGCGAGTACGGTGGCCGCGGCCAGCGGAAGTATGGAGTGTCTGAGACTGCGCACGAACTTCTCCTTCGACAGTCGTTGGAGTGCGTATTTCTGACGGCATGACCGATCAGGGTGCGGAGCACAGCGAACCTAGGCGGGCCGGGAACGCGCGAAACAGCCTCAGACCAGCCGCTCTGTTCTGCGCTTTGCCGGGTCCTTCTTTTTCGGCCGGTCCGAATTACCGCTTGTTTCGCGGACTGTCCGTCGTGTGCGCCGGCTCGGCGCCTGTCGCGGCCGTCTCGCAGCGGGCGGAAGGTGGGACCGGCTTCACTCCGAACCCGGCCGATATCGGTGGGTGAGACGGCCGCCGCACCCGTGGCTGTCGCGAACCGGCCGCGCACGGGGGTACGCCTGGACGGTCGCGCCGGGCATATCTGGCGGGTCCATGCCATCGACAGGAGGAGCGGGAGCGCCGGCGGACGCGCGTGCTCGGTCGGCGGTACGCCGGAACCAGCCCCGAGGGGGAGGCCGTCCGGTCTCCCCCTCCTGACACTCCGGCATCGTTTCGCTGTTCCTGCTGATCAGGTGTCCGCTTCTACGCGCAGGGAGTTGATGCGATGTCGCAACTTGGGATGGCTGGCGTCGCGATGGTCGTGGATCGGGCGCCGCTGAGCTTCCAAGGGCCCACCGCGGCTTGATGTGGACGGTGACGGCAGTTGTGGCATGCGTGGCCGCCCCAGCACGGCTTCCGCCTGCTTCCGCTTGCCCCCGTCTCCCTCCGTAAGTACGGGTACTCACCTGCGGCGGCCGCCCCCGAAGCCTCCGAGACGCCAACGACCCGACGTTCCCTACGCCCGCAACGCCCCCAGGACCGCCTCAGCCCAGATCCGATCAGGTCAGGTCAGGTCAGGTCAGGTCCAGGTCGGCGTGCACCAGGTTGTGGTCCGAGGACTCGGAGAGCTCCACGCCTTGCCCCAGCGGGGAGATGCCCCGCAGGAAGATGTAGTCGAACTTGCTCTGCCAGTCGGTGGTCAGCCCACAGGCCCCCGTGGACGGCGGTCTGCAGGCGGAGTCCGCGTCCGTGGCCACGTCCCACATCGGGGCGATCTCGGCGGAGTCCGGCACCGCGTTGAAGTCACCGAGCACGATCGCGCGGTCGTACCGGGCGACGTCCGCGGCGAGCACCTCGATCTGGTCCGCCCGGACCGCCTCCTGGCGCCGCTGGGCGAGGTGCGTGTTGAAGACCCGCACCTGCCGGCCGCCCACTGTCGCGGTGACCGCCGTGTATCCACGGTCCTCCGACCCGCCGTCCGGGTACTCCACGCCGACCCGGTCCGTCAGCGGCGCCGCCGAGAGAATGGCCTGCCCGAAGCCCCCCGGACTCCACGGCACTCCCCCGCACCGGCTCCAACTCCGCAGAACCGATCCGTACTCGACGTGATAGACCAGCCCGTGGAACGTCTCCAGGTACTCCCGGATCCTCTCCACGTCACGCACGCACGCCTCCTGCAGGCCGATGACCTGGGGCGCCACCGCGGCGATCTCGGCGGCCCGGTCGACGTTGCTCTCGTCGCAGGGGTTGCAGATGTTCCAGGTCATGACACGGTTCGGGTCGACATCCTTGACGGCGTCCACGGGCAGTGACCTGGCGAACAGGGCATCGCCCGGTGCGCTGGGGCCGACGAGCGCCACGCAGGCCACCACCACCGCACCCGCGAACAGCCGCGTGCCCCTTCCGAACACCGCCGCCTCCTCGATGTGGGTCCCGTGGCATCAGACGTCTCCACGTTCACGCACGAGGGTAGGGGACGAAGCTGTCAACACTCATGCGCGTGGCGCGGGCTCGACAGCCCGTTCAGGCAGCGCGGCGGCTCCTGGAGCGGGAAGGGGTCAGCGTCGCGCGTGGCGGATCCGCAACCGTCCGAACCCCATCACCCCGGAGATCCGGATCTTCGGTCCAACGGCGTTGGGGCGCCGCGGAGTTCTGTAGCGCGAGTCTTTCCATCCGGTACGCAGACCCTCGATGTCGACGACCGCGTCGCGAGGCACCGTGATCCTGGCCCCGCCGGTACCGAGTCTCAGCTCGATGTCGATCACCGCGTGCTCGATGACGGCCCGCGACAGATCCAGTCGCACCTTCGCGCATGCGGACTCGACCTTCAAGAACCGAGGTACCCGCCATCCGCCCCGTCGCCTGATCCGTCCACTCGCGGCGGCAATCGTGGACGTGACCGCCCCGTTTCCTTCTGGGAGGCCGGCCAGGACCGAGAGGAGTTCGCCCTGCGTCGCCGCCGTCATTACCTGGTGCAGTCGCTCGTCCAGATCGTCGTGCGCGATGTGCCCTTCGGCGTACGCCTCCTGCACGCGCCGCACGGCGGTGTCGCGGTCCTCGTCGCCGATCGGTGGCGTCCGGTCCTCCGGCAGAGCGGTCACCGTCGCACCCTACTGCCGCCCGTCGCCCTGCCGATGACACGAACGCGCCAAGGTCTCCAGTGGGCGCGGGCGAAGGTCCCCAGGGGGCGGGGCGTCCGCCGCTGCGCGCGGGCGTGGAGGACGGTCGCGGGCAGGCGCGAACTCAGGTGGCGGGTCGGGAGTGCACGCTCACGGCGTAGCCACAGCCGTCCTCGTAGGGGTCGCCGCTCCACGTCGCGCAACGCTGCCGCAGGGTGAGACCGGCCTCGGTGCACCAGTGGTCGAACTCCCGCAGTGTCAAGGGTGGTTCTGGCAGCGGCAGGTGTGCCGCATCCAGGCCCATGCCCGTGACCAGCAGCCCACCGGGGCGCAGCGCGGCGGCCAACTGCCGGACGACGGCCGGTTCGGTGCCGGGGGCCAGGAGGGGGATGACATTTCCGGCGGCGAGCACCAGGTCGAAGTCCGGCTTCAGGCCGAGGATGTCGAGGTGGGCCAGGTCGCCGAGGAGCCACTGCCGAGCGGGGGCGTTGCGACGGGCGACGGCGAGCATCGAGGGGTCCACGTCCACACCGATGCACTCGTGGCCCAGTTCGGCGAGCCGGATCGCGATCCGGCCGGTGCCGCAGCCGGCGTCGAGCACCCGGGCGGGAGCCTCCAGCAGTTCGGCGCAGAAGGTCGCCTCACCGTGGACGTCTTGGCCCGACTCGGCGAGCCGAGCGAAGCGCCGGGCGTACTCCTCTCCGGCTCGTCCGCCGGTCAGTTCCGCCCAACGGTCGCGTTCCCCGGTCATGCGCAGCGTGCCTTCCTGTCGGCTCGGAGTGGGCCTCACCCGACAGAGCGGAGGTGAGGAGGGTGCCCTCGCACCTTATGCCGCTGTCCGGGCGTCCGCAGGAAACAGGAGCCGGTCAACACGGCAGCCACACTCCACTCTGTCGGAGAGGACGAACTGGCGGCCGAAGCGGCCACGGTCGACGTCGTCCCAGAAACGCGTCTCCCCGGTCGCGGCACGTGCCCCGGCCGGGCGGACGAGGGCAGCCCCGGACCTCTCCGGGACGGTTTCGCGGCAGGGGCGCGCGGCCGGGCGGGACCCCGGGTGATCTCCGCCGGATCGCGGTGGCGATACTGGTATGCGCACATGTGCCCCTGCTCCCCGATGGACTCATGCCGACTTCCCCAGCTCGTCCCACGACTCCTTCCACGGTGTGGCCGGCTCGCGGCCGCCACGTCGGGCCCGACGCGGAGGACGTACTCCGCCGCACCCTGGGCCGGCTGAAGGACAGCCAGGTCATCGACGACTTCCTGGAGGTGCCCGACGCCGGCGGCGACTCGCCGGAGCGGGTCTTCGAGGCCCGGTGGCGGGTCGCCGACGAGGTGACCGTACGCGCCCGCCTCAGCCTCGCGCCCGATCTGGGCGGCGGGCGGGAGTGGACCCTGCTCGCGGAGGCGGAACAGCCGTGGGACCCGGCGTGGCCGTCCCCCGTCACCCGTTTCTGGCCGGAGTACGGCGACTGGGACCACGACGCCGCCGCAGGTCTGTCGTTGAGCAGGATCAACGCCCTGCCCGAGGACGACAAGGACGTACGGCGTGTGCTCAGGGACTCCGGGCGCAGCGGATGGGGCGTGCACGTCGTCGTCCACGAGGCCATGACCACGGACGAGCGCGGCCGCCTGCCGCTGGCACGTTGGCTGCCGCCGGGCCTGCGTCACCGGATCGTCGAGCACCGGGCCGCGCCGCATCAGCTGCGGGTCGTGAACTGGGCGCTGCGGGAGTTCGACGTGGAGGTGCCGCGCGGTGGGGCGGCGGTGCTGCCCGGAGCCCCGGCCCCGTCCGGGTACGACGCGGAGGACTTCACCGTACGGACGGTGTTCCTGGACGGTTCCGAGCCGGTCGACCTCGTCGCGGCGGTGACGCGGTTCGACACCCTGCTCCGGCCGTTGCCGGAGGGTGCCGATGACGCCCTGACCGCGCTGCGCAAGGACTGGCACCTTCTCACGCTGGAGGAGGAGCTCGTGCGGGAACGGCAGCGGGTCGCCGCGTACGCCGAGGCGCTGAAGGCCATGACGGAGTCCCGGGACCTGTACCGGGAGGCGACCGAGCGCGCGCACGAGGCGCTCGCCGCCTATCGCGAGGCCGCCGAGGCCGCTCCCGCCGCGCTGCCGCCGTCCGGGGCGCCGGCGACGTCCGCGTTCCAGCAACTGACGCGCACACTGGAGCGTTTCAAGGGCGGCGCCAAGACCCTGCGCCCCGCCGCCCGGCCCCAGGACCGGGAGAACCAGGGCCGGGGGAACAGGGAGAACGAGGGCCAGAGGAACGGGGAGAAGGAGGGCCAGGAGAGTTCGGACGCCCCTCCGGACGGCCTCGAGCACTGACCGGTCGGCGCCCGGGGCCGTCCCGGGGCAACCGGTCCGACCCATTGCTGCGGGACCAGTAGCCGTGCCCCGCAGGTCACGCCGCTGCGGCGATGCCGCCCGGGCGCACGCCCAGTGTCCGTGCCGCATCCTGCTCGAAGCACACGCCCGGCCGGGCTGCACTTCCCCCAGCTCTGGGTTGCCTGCGAACTCACCCTCGCCCAGGCCCGTTCCGGGCTGGCGATGCTGCGCGATCTCATCACCGAGCGCGGCTGGCCGCCGCTGATCTACACCCGCCACGACGGATACCAGTTCACCGCCGACCCCGTAGCACTGGAGGTGTACGAGACGGCCCGGGTGCGGGTGCTGCTCACCGAGGTCCACCGTCTGATCACCGGCACCCTCGCATCGCACGCCACCTTGGCCGCGGACGACAAGCGGATCCGCCACATCGTCACCCAGCTCAACGCGGTCGAGTCCACCCTCGGCCTGATCGCTTGAAGACGGGATTGCAATGCGGCAGCGCCGCTGTCCCTCGGACACCACGGACGAAGAGTGGTCGTTCGTGGAACCTGTGCTTCCGCCGCCGGCCTGGACCACGGCTCGTGGTGGCAGACCTGAGAGGCATCCCCGGCGGGCGATCTTCGACGCGATCCGGTACGTGTGCTCCGAGGGGTGTCGATGGCGGGCCCTGCCTGCGGACTTCCCGCCGTCCCCGACCGTCTACGGGCAAGCCGGCGAAGGAACTGCTCCTGCGCGCTCGCCGCCAGCATCCCGAACCTGCCGTCGTGCGGGCCGACTCCGCCTACCGGGGCCCGTTTGCCGTATGGGCCAGGTCCGAGCTGCAGCTCACCGTCCGGACCATGAGCAGGCCGGAAGACGCCTCAGGCTTCGTTGCCCTGCCGCGCCGCTGGATGGTGGAACGATCTTGGGCATGGTTGATGCATGCCCGACGTCTGGTCAGGGACCATGAACGGCTGACCGAGAGCTCACGAAGCGATGCTCGACCTCGCGGCCATCAGGCTGATGCTCCGGCGGCTCACTCGCCGGCCTGCCCATCCCACCGCCGCTCGTCCTCGGCCGGGTGAGCCACTGAGAGCGGCCTGAACGTGTTGGCTGACGCCGGGAACGGGGTCGGGTCGGTGTTGTTCGATCACGGGGCCGCATGCGGATCGCTGCTCGGCCACGACATGGTCCCGGTTCTCTCAGAACCCGTTCGTCGAGCACCCGAGTGGGTCGAGACGATCTGGTGGACCGACGGCGACACGCGCTGAACTCCCTTTGAGAACAAGGGAGTTCAGCGCCACACCTGTCTCCTCGGTTACGAATCCATGACATTGGGACGTACAACTGGGATCGCCCGGCTCGAGTCGTACCCACTGAACGCGGCCTTCCGCGTACAGAACCGACCGACTCGAAAGGCTCACGTATGTCCCGAGCACACCGCCGAACCCGTACCGCGCTCACCGCACCCCTGGCAGCCGCGGTGCTGCTCGCCGGAGGATTTGGCGCCATGGCTCTCACCGGGGGCCCGGCGCTGGCGGCCACCGGGTCAGCGGACACGCCGGACGACTTCAACGGCGACGGATACGCAGACCTGGTCGTGTCGGCTCCGGACGCCACGATCTCCAGCAAGGCCAAGGCGGGCTACGTGGCCGTCATGTACGGCTCCGCCCATGGGGTCTCCGCCGCCAACAAGAAGCTCATCAGCCGCTCCACCAGCGGCGTTCCCGGCTCCGCCACCGCGAACCAGCGCTTCGGAACCAACTTCACCAAGGGCGACCTGGACGGCGACGGCTTCAGCGACCTGGTGATCTCGGGCGGCAGTCCCGGCTCCGTCATCCTCTGGGGCTCCGCCTCCGGACTCACCGGCGGCACGGCCATACCCGGGTACGGGCAGTCCCCCACGACCGGCGACTTCGACGGCGACGGCAAGACGGACCTCGCCCTGTTCTCCTACCTGTCCGGCGCGGGCGACGACCCGGCGAGCGGCGACGCCACCGTGTGGAAGGGCCCGGTCACCCGTGCCGGACAGCCCACCGCCACCCTGCCGCTGCTGGACAAGGCCGACTGGTGGGGCTACGACGCGGGCGACGCGTCCTGCGCCACCAACGGCGGCTGCCAGGAGGACGGCGACTCGATCAGCGGGCCCATCCGCTCCACCCGGACCGGCGACGTCAACGGCGACGGCAAGGACGACATCGTCGCCTGGAAGTACGCGGGCGACGGCCAGTGGGGCAACCGTCTGTTCCTCGGCGGCGGCAGCACGGGCTTCACCAGTGGCTGGGTCCCCGCGGACGGCACGGCGACCGGTACGGGCACCGGCATCGGGGACGTGAACAACGACGGGTTCGACGACGTCGTGGGGGGCAACTACTGGAACGGCGGCAAGGTCCAGATCGCGTTCGGGTCGGCCTCCGGCCTGTCCGAGGAGCGCGTACAGACCTTCGACCAGGACCTGCCCGGCTTCCCCGGCGTGGAGGAGGAGGGCGACGGGATCGGCTCCACGGTCTCGGTGGCGGACGTCAACGGTGACGGCTTCGGCGACATCGCGCTCGGCATCCCGGGCGAGGACATCGGCGACATCACCGACGCCGGGTCCGTCGCCCTGGTCCCCGGCAGCGCCTCCGGTGTCACGGGCGCCGGTACGCAGACCTTCCACCAGGACACCGCCGGGGTACCCGGAGTCGCCGAGAACGACGACCAGTTCGGCGCGAGCAGCGCGCTGCTGGACGTCGACGGTGACGGCCACGCCGACCTCGCGGCCGGTTCCCTGGCCGAGAACAGCTGGAACGGCGCGGTCTGGGTGCTGCGCGGCACGGCGACCGGTCTCACGGCCACGTCGTCCCTCGCGTTCGGCGCCGGCGACCTCTCGGCGCCCGCCACGGGCGCCCGGTTCGGCGCGCTCCTGCGCTGAGCGAGCCGATCGGGCAACGGGGGTTCGGTGGGGCGGCCTGGTGCCGCCCCACCGTCATGTCCGGCCGGCCGGCGACACGACCCGACCCCATCCCCGAAGCGTCGGACCAGAGCCAGATCGATAGCGACCAATGGCCGGCGCTTACGTGCAGACAGCTTCCCCTTCAGGTTCTCACCGGGCCACGAGCACGGCCTCCAGCTGCCCGAGCGGGTCCTCGCCCACGAAGCGCAGGACGACCGTGTCCGCGCCGGCCGCCGCGAGTTCGCGGATGCCGTCGGCGGCCCGCGCGGCGTCGCCGGAGACGGTGAAGACCTCCTCCTGCGGGCGGCCCAGCCAGGCGCCGTGGCCCTCGGTGTGGGGGTGGAGGGTGCGGGCCACCTCGTCGGGGTCGTCACCGACGTACGCGAAGGCGAAGACGGTCAGGGTGTGGTCGCCGGCGGCGCCCTTGGAGGTCAGCTCGCGGATCTGTTCCAGATCGCGCGGACCATGGCCCTCGGCGATCAGTGTGCCGTCGGCGACCCGGCCGGACAGTTCGAGGGAACGGGGGCGCACCACACCCGCGACGACGGGCGGCACCTCGGTCGGCGGATGCACCAACTCGACTCCGTCCAGCCGTACTTCACGTCCCGTCAGCTCGACCCGCTCGCCGCGCAGCAGTGCGCGCACGGACGTGATCGTCTCCTCCAGGAGGGCCAGCGGGGAACGGGGAGCGGCGCCGACCTGGACCATCCACTCCCGCACGCCGTGCCCGATGCCGGCGACCAGACGCCCGGGGAACACCCGGGCCAGCGTGGCGAGTTCCATCGCCAGCAGCGCCGGGCTGCGCAGCGGGGCGGGGGCGATGCCGATGCCCACCCGCAGGCGGTCCGTCGCGCCCAGGGCGACGGCCGCCGCCGACACGCCGCCGTTCCAACCGAGGTCCTCCACCACCCACAGGTCGTCCACACCGAGCGCTTCGGCCCGCCGCGCGAACTCGGGCAGTCCCTCCGGGGCCCAGTCGCGGTCGTGCATCACACCGATCCGTACGTTCGTCATACGAGGGAACCTACGCGGCGGACGACGAGTGGATCAACGGCGTATATCGCCTGCCGAACATCGGCCGAGTGCTCGGAGACCGGCTCCCGGGGCACGGCCGTCGTCAGGCGCGGGCGCCCGTCAGTCGGCGGCCTCACGCAGCGCCCTGTCGATCTCGCCGAGGGCGCTGGTCAGCCGAGTGTAGTCGGCGGCGGCCAGCGGCCTGACGAAGTACTCCTCCACCACGCGGGCGTGGACGGCGGCGGCGCGGAGGAACGTCGTACGGCCCTCGGCGGTCGGCTCCACCAGGGCCACCCGCCGGTCCTCGGGCGAGGGCACACGACGGACGAGGCCGGCCTCCTCCATCCGGTCGATCAAACGGGTGGTGCCGCTGCTGGTGAGGATGAGGTCGTCGGCCAGCTGCCGTTGCGAGACCTCCTCGCCAGGGCTGCGACAGAGGCGGATGAGCACCTCCAGCGCGGTGTGGCTGATGCCGCACTCGCGCCGCAGGGCCGTGTCGATGCGCTGTTCCAGGCGGGTCGCGGACTTGATCAGCAGACCGAAGTCCCGGACCAGCCCGCCGTTGGCGGCGTGGGCGGCGGCCGCAACGTTCGGCTCGGGTGTCTCGTTCATCGCCGTGAGTCTACTGCCGGGTCACCTACTGCAGAGTCACCTACTGCTGGATCATCTACTGCTCAGTCACCTACTGCTCAGTCATCTACTGCGACATCAATCACTGACTAGTCAATTGCTGATCAGTCAATTAAGTTCTCCGGTGAGCCCCCGAGAGCGGCAGCGAGAGGGAGAGCAGTGGATCTTCAGCACTGGCTCGGCCGAGCCACCCACGCGATACAGGACTGGGCCGACACCTTCGGCCCCTACGAGGCCCACCCGTCCCTCCAGGTGGACGACGACCGCTTCGCCGACGCCTTCGCCCTGTTCACCGGGCGGCTGCGCGACAACTATCCGTTCTTCCACCCGAACTACGCGGGCCAGATGCTCAAGCCTCCGCACCCCGCGGCCGTGGTCGGCTACCTCACGGCGATGCTGATCAACCCCAACAATCACGCCCTGGACGGCGGCCCCGCCACGGCGGCGATGGAACGCGAGGTCGTCGGGCAGCTGGCGGCGATGTTCGGCTACGACACCCACCTGGGCCACCTCACCACGAGCGGCACGATCGCCAATCTCGAAGCCCTGTTCGTGGCCCGCGAACTCCACCCCGGCCGGGGGATCGCGTACAGCGCCGACGCCCACTACACCCACCACCGCATGTGCCACGTCCTCGGCCTGCGGGGGCACCCGGTGCGCACCGACGAGCGCGGCCGCATGGACCTCGCGGCACTGGAGGACGTCCTGCGCACCGGGCAGGTCGGCACGGTCGTCGTCACCACCGGCACCACCGGGCTGGGAGCCGTCGACCCCGTCCATGAGATCGTCCCTCTCGCGGAGCGCCACGGCGTCCGCGTGCACGTCGACGCCGCGTACGGCGGGTTCTTCACGCTCCTCGCCGGCGCCGAAGGCCCCGCGGGCCTCCCTGCGGAGCCATGGCGGGCCATCGCCCGGGCCGACTCCCTCGTGGTCGACCCCCACAAGCACGGACTCCAGCCCTACGGCTGCGGCGCCGTCCTCTTCCGCGATCCCGAAGTCGGCCGCTTCTACCTCCACGACTCGCCCTACACCTACTTCACCTCGGCCGATCTCCACCTCGGCGAGATCAGCCTGGAATGCTCACGCGCCGGCGCCTCGGCCGCAGCCCTGTGGCTCACCTTCCAGCTCCTTCCACCCACCCCCGCCGGCCTGGGGCAGGTCCTGGCCGCCGGTCGGCGAGCGGCCTTGAACTGGGCACAGCTCATCGACACCTCCGAACACGTGGCGCTCTACCAACAGCCCGAGCTGGACATCGTCAGCTACTTCCCCACCGTCGAACCGGCCGCCCTCACCGGCATCGACAGGGCTTCCGCCCGCATCCTCTCCGACGGCATGACCGGCCCCGACCCCGTCTTCCTGAGCACCCTCAAGGCCGACCGCGAGGCGTTCACCGCACGGCACCCCGAGATCACCGCCGACGCCGAAGGTGCCCGCATCCTGCGCAGCGTCCTCATGAAGCCGGAGTCCGAGCACCACGTCGAGGATTTGCACAAGCGCGTCGAGCACCTCGCCCGACCCGGCAGGTCTACGGCCGCTGCAGGCCCGCCCGTTCCCACGCCCTGACCATGGCGGGCCGTTCCGGTGCCCGCCGGTCGGGTCCGGTGGCGAGGGAGAACAGGAGGTCCTGCGTCAGCCGGTAGCTCTCGGCATGGTCCAGCAGGGTCGCGGCGTCGTGGGCCGGCAGGGCGCCGTGGTCCTCGTCGGCGATCACCTGGAGGACGTCCGTCCTGTCGACGAAGCGGCTCACACCGCAGTCGAGCCCGTCGTCCTTCAGGGTGGACGGGTACGGGGCCCGGGCCCAGGTGCCGTTCTCGTACCAGTAGACGCAGCCGAGTGCGCAGCCCTCCAGCAGGTCCCGCAGCCGCTCGTGCGGGAGCCATGCGGGGGCACCGGCGAGCATGTCGACCGGCGGCTCGTGCCACTTGACCTGACTCGACTCGTCCTCGCCGTAGAGGACGTACCGGCCGGCGCCCCGCTGTGCGAAGGCCCACCAGGTGCAGCCGGCGTCGTCCAGATGAAGTCCTTCGTCGTCCACCCAGGTTCCCGTGCGGTGGCACCCCGCCCGCTCGTCCGCCGTGGTGGCCTCCAGCACGGCGACGAGCGCCCAACGCGCCCACAGAACCTCCGCCGACGGCAGATCCCCGGGCAGCCCCGGCCGGTTGACGGTCATGTCCCACACTCCGGGGGTCGACGTCGATCACGATCACGGCAAGACTCTCACGGGCCGAACGGCCGCCGGTCCCTCCCCTCGGCCCGGTCGACCGCGTTGTCGGCGCCCCCTCGTAGGGTGTCCGCAAGATCCCTTCGTACGCCGGAGAACCCGTGACCGCATCGGCTCGTCTCGTCGCCACGCACCCCGCCCCCCTCTCCTCGTCCGAGGCCGACGCTCCGTACGCGGAGCGCGGCCCGGGGAAGCGGCTGTTTGTGCAGCGCGGCGACACCGAACTGGTGGTGCGGGTGCTGGAGCGGCCGACGGACGGATCGGGCGAGTCCGAGCCGATCCGCTTCCCGGCGCCCTGGCCACGCCGCTTCGGTACGTGCGCGGTGGCACCGACCCTGGACCTGGCCGTCTTCGCCGGGGTCCACTCGGTACGAGCGGTGGAGCGAACCGGCGCGGTGCGGTGGGAGATTCGGCACCCCTGCTGGGCCGGCACGGGCCGCGAGCCGCACGAGACGCACGGATCGTACGACGAGTACGCCGACGACAGGGACCATCGCTACGCGAGCAGCGGATCGGCCGGATTCTCGTCCGACGGAACCGTGGTGTGGGCGCATGTCCCAGGACCCGTCGCCGAGGAGGGGCAGGAAGGAGAGGCCACCGAGCCTGCCAGGGAGGAATGGCTGGTCGTCGACGCGGCCCAGGGGCGTGTGCTCGCACGGGCGGACGCGCGGGCGGCGGCTGCCGGATCGGTCCACGTACCCCACCCGGATCCGAGCCAGATGGGCCTGTCCGTCGGGGAGGGCCAGGAGGGCGCCCCGCTGCGGTGGGGACGCTGGGACGGCCGGACGCTCTCCGTCTCGTACTTCGACGACGAGGACCGGATACTCATGGCGGTCAGCCCGTCCGGCGACCGTCTTCTGACGGTCTCCCACGATCAGGACACCCTGGCCGTGCACGCGGTGACCGACGGTGCGGTGGAGGCCGAGCTGGGCGCCGACACCGTGCCGGCACACCCCGAGGCGGCCACGGACGACGAGGACGAGGACGCGACCGAGGCCTTCTGGGACTACGAGGGAGGCTTCCTCGACGAAAGGACCGGCATCGTCGGCACGGTCGAGAGCGACGAGGAGTACGGGGAGGGCCGGCACTGGCTCATCGACCTGTCCCTGATGCGTCTGGGCGACCGCGTCGCCTACCCCGAACCGGTGTCCGGCCCGCCGAGGGCGCTCGGCGACGGCACCTGGTACACGGTCTCCGAGGCGGGCGACACCTTGCGCGTCTGGAGCCTGTGACGACCGACGTACGGGGCCGGGCCCACCCGCGGCCCGCGTGCTACCCGCGCTCCGCCAATCGCCGCCACTGACGTCCGCCGTCGCGAGAGGTCCACACTCCTTCGCCCTTCACCAGGTCGTACGTCGCCGTCGTCGCGTCCGCGATGCCGTAGAGCGTGGTGCCGTGGACGGCGAACGACGTGAAGGGCACCGGTGTCCTCAGCTCGTGGAAGGTGCTGTCGCCGCGGTCGTCGGCGAGCCAGTAGCGGCCGCCTTCCTCGCCCACGAGCAGCCGGCCGTCCGTGAGCACCTCCAGGACCAGCGACTCCTCGCCCCGGTCCAGGTCCTTCCAGGGAATGCCGCCGTCGAGGACCGTGCGCCAGTGCGCGCCGTCGTCCGTCGTCACCAACAGGCCGCGCACACCCTCGTCCAAGGTGAGGGCCAGCGCCGTGGTGCCGCCCCGCGCGGCGAGACCGGTCCCGGCGTAGGGCTGCGGGACGGCCTCGGAGCCCAGGGTGCGGCCGTCGCGCTGCCGTACGACCCGGTGGGGGTCGTCGGTGAGGGACTGCTCCAGGCTCCAGATCGTGCCCTGTTCGTCGACGGCGAAGTCGATGGCCTCGTCCGGCGCTTCGGCCGGGGGCGCCATCGTGCGTGTGGCGGGGCGGTAGACGAGGGTCGGCTCCGGTTCGGCGAGCAGGATGTCGCCGGGGCGGGTGCGCAGCGGGGTGTCGGTGACGACGACCTCGTGCCGCTCGCCGCGTACGTCGAGGCCGTACGCTTCCTCGTCCCCCTCCCCCGAAGGCACCTTCACGAAGCCCCCGGGCACACCCTCGAACGCGGTCCGCACCGCCTCCGCGTTCGTGTGTTCCGCGTGCTCGGCGACGGTACGGCCCGCCGGGTCGAGGATGCGCCAGGCGGTGGCGGCCGGTCCCTCGTCGTCCTCGACGTTGCCGGCGTCGTACGTCAGCAGCAGTGAGCCGTCACCCGAGCGGGCGACACCGGACGGTGCGCCGGCCGCCTCGACGACATCGGCGGGACGCGGATGGGGGTCCTCGATGACGCGCTGGTATCTCGCCTCCCGGCTGCCGCTGCTCGGCCCCCCGTCGGGGCCGTTCGCGGCGGAACCCCCGGCGCCCGCGGGCCCACAGGCGCCGAGCGCCACCGCCGTACCCACCGCGGCCACCAACTCGGCCGCCCGCCACCCGCGTTCCCTGAGCCGCACCATGGCCGCATCCTCCCATGTGGCCCCGCTACGGCAGCCGGACGGTGAAGTTCCCGATCTTGGGCACACGATGAGTTGATCTTCTTACCGGTCTCATGAGGGGGCATGCCGTGACCACATCCGCGCGCCGTACACCGCCCGCGCACCGCCGACGAGGGTTCGACCTTCGCGCCACCGCCCTGTTCTTCGTCCTTCTCGCCGTGGTCGTGTGCGCGTCGGGCTTCGCGGTCCACACGGTGGCCGGCGCTGTCGAGCGGCGCCCCGCCTGGGTGTTCGTCCTGGTCGTCGTGGGTGTCTCGGGTTCCGTGGGGCTGCGTCGCCGGTGGCACGTGGCGAGAGCGGCACGCCGAGCGGCGGCGGCGCTCGACGAGGCGGCGCGGGAGGCGGCCGCCCGTCTGGAGGCCGAGGCCGAGGCCGAAGCCGAAGCCGAGGCCGAGGCCGAAGTACTGGCGATTCCCCGTCCGCGTCCGGCCGCCGAGGCCACCGTCGACTACGACGCCCTGACGCCGGAGGGGTTCGAGGAGGCGATCGCAGCCCTCTGCGCACGCGACGGCTGCACGGCTGTCGACGTCGTGGGAGGGGCCGGGGACCTGGGCGCCGATGTCGTCGCCCTGGCCCCCGACGGGTGCCGGGTCGTCATCCAGTGCAAGCAGTACGGCGACTCCCACCGCGTCGGCTCCCAGGATCTGCAGCGCTTCGGCGGCACCTGCTTCACCGTCCACGAGGCTGATGTCGCCGTGCTGGTCACCACCAGCGACTTCACCGCGCCGGCACTGGAGTACGCCGACCGGTGCGGGATCGTGTGCGTGGACCGGGAGACCCTGCGGGCATGGACGGACGGCACCGGCCCCCGGCCCTGGGAGGCCCCCCTGGCGGAGTGGACGGCCGGATGAGGACGGCACCCTCAGTCGAGACAGAACTCGTTGCCCTCGATGTCCTGCATCAGGATGCAGGAATCGCTGCCGTCGTACAGGAGCCGCACGCGTACCGCGCCGAGCGCGAGCAGGCGGGTGCATTCGGCCTCCAGCGTGGCCAGCCGCTCCTCGCCCACGAGTCCGGTGCCGACCCGCACGTCGAGATGCACCCGGTTCTTGGCGGCCTTGCCCTCGGGGACGCGCTGAAAGTACAGGCGCGGGCCGACACCCGAGGGATCACCGCAGGCGAACCACGAACCCCGGTCCTGCGGGGACTGGGAGGCGTTGAAGTCGTCCCAGGTGTCGAAGCCCTTCGGCGGTGGCGGTACGGCGTACCCCAGGACCTCGCACCAGAAGCGGGCGAGGCGCTCGGGTTCCGCGCAGTCGAAGGTGACCTGGAACTTCCTGATCGTTGACATCGGCGCACCCTACCCCGCTCGTCGCGGGCGGGGCGGGGGCCGTCAGCGGTGGAGGTAGAAGCGGACGGTGGTGCTGTCCGGGGCGGTGTGCAGGCGTACGAGGTCGGAGACGTAGTGGACCAGCATCAGGCCCCGACCGCCCAGCTGGTCACGGGCCGGCGGCCGGCGGCCGGCCAGTTGGTCGGTCAGCCGGCCGCGGTCGTGGACCTCGCAGACGATCTGGTCGCCGTCCGCCCAGATCCGCAGGGTTCCCGTGCCACCGCCGTGCACCACGCTGTTGGTGGTCAGTTCCGCCACCGCGAGCATCAGATCCTGCCGCCGGTCCTCGGCGAGGCCCAGCTCCCGGGCCTCCCGCACGGCGAAGGCGCGTGCCTCGGGGAGTGCTTCCGCGTCGAACGACAGCGACGCGGCTCCGGGCGGGCAGACGAGCGGCTGGTTGTAACGGGCGACGACGCGGTCGGGATCGTAGGCGTCGCTGGTCAGTTCGACACCGGTGTCGATGACGACGGGATGCGTGGCGTAGGCGTCGGTGAGCACCTCCGGCTCCAGCGCGTCCGCGTCGTAGGGACACAGGATCGTGACCTCGCGGCCCTGGAAGGCCGCGTTGATGAGCGCCTCGTGCTGGACACACGCCGGGTACTCCACGGCCGAACGGCCGGCCCAGATCGGCTCGCCGATGATCCGCACCCGGCCCGCCGGGTGGGCGTCGGCGAAGGCCCGCAGGACCCCGGGGATGATCCGCCCCGGGTTACGGCCCACCCGGGTCATGTCGAGGAACTCGACCTCGGCGGCGCTCGCTCCCATCCCGGCCTTGATCAGTTCGAGGTTGGGGCCGGGAACGGCGACGGCGACGGCCTCTCCGGCGGCCAGGCCCTCCGCCAGGAACGGCACCGTGCCCGCCGTGTACTGCTCCTCGCCCCGGTAGAACAGCGCGGGGTGCACAAAGGGTTCGACGGGGAGGGCCGTGCTCATCGTCCTGCCACCTCGATCCCTGTATGGCCGGGCCAGAAGATGTGCAGGATGCGCTCCAGCTCCGGCGGCGGACGGTCCACGACGATGCGGCCGCTGCCCAGTCGCTGCGCGGTGACCGCCAGCGCCGCGGTGCCGCCCACATCGATGGACGTCAGATCGGACAGTTCCACGAAGGAGACCTCCGTATGGAGGCGCGCCAGGTCCTCCAGTCCTTGTGCCCAGAACGAGCGGGTGATCACGTTGATTTCTCCTGCAGCACGAATACCAGGACGACTGGGCAGAGAGCGGATCTCCAGCACCGCGCCGCCACGCGGCGACCCCGGCACCGTCCTGTGCGCACCATGAGAGACGTCCACGCCCTCTCCCCCTGCCTCTGGCTGCCCCAGCGGGCTACGGACACGTCATCGTATAACTTCGTCGGCGCTCGGATCCGTTCGTGAATACGCACGCATGACTGCGGGCAGACGGGGTAGGCGGCACGCCGGCGGCCGAGTCCACGGACTGAGGCCGGCTGACCAGCGAGGAAGGAAAGCAAGGATGACGGCGACAACGAGTCTTGGGACGAGCGTCGACCACACCACCGTTCAGCTGCCGGAGATCTCCGATCCGCTGAAGGTGGCACCCAGGGACGCGCGATCGCTGTCGAAGCTGTTCTTCGAGCAGCTGGCCGTCCTCGAAGAGGGCACCCACGCATACCAGTACGCGCGCAACACACTGATCGAGATGAACATCTCCCTCGTCCGCTACGCGGCCGGCCGGTTCCGCAGCCGGGGCGCGGACGAGATGGAGGACATCGTCCAGGTCGGCATGATCGGCCTGATCAAGGCGATCGACCGGTTCGAACTCTCGCGCGAGGTGGAGTTCACCACCTTCGCCGTGCCCTACATCGTCGGAGAGATCAGGCGGTTCTTCCGCGACACCTCCTGGGCCGTGCACGTGCCCCGTCGCCTGAAGGAGGCCCGCGTCGAACTCGCCCGCGCCACCGACGAACTCAGCAGTCGCCTCGGCCGCGGCCCGACGGTCAAGGAGCTGGCCGAGCTGATGAACCTCTCCGAGGAGGAGGTCATCGAGGCCCGTCTGGCCGCCAACGGCTACAACTCCTCCTCCCTCGACGCCGCCATCGGCGGTGACGAGACCGGGGAGGCGGCGCTCGCGGACTTCATCGGCAGCGAGGACGCCGGCATGGAGCTGGTCGAGGACTTCCACGCCCTCGCCCCGCTCCTCGCCGAACTGGACGAACGCGACCGGCGGATCATCCACATGCGGTTCGTCGAAGAACTCACCCAGGTCCAGATCGCCGAACACCTCGGCTGCTCGCAGATGCACGTCTCCCGTCTGCTCTCGCGCACCCTGGCCCGCCTGCGCCGGGGCATGCTGAGCACGAACTGAACCCAGCGGCGCCCCGGCGGCCGGCCGTCCGTCCCGGGCGGTCGTCACCGGGGCTCAACGGTCGTCGCCCGTCCGGCCGGTACCGGCCGGACGGAAGCACGCCGACACCGTCTTGCCGTGCCGCTGGCACTTCATCTCCAGCTCGTCGGCCAGCATCCGTACGATGCCCACGCCGCGGCCGGAGACCTCCCCGGCCTGCGGATTGCGCTGGCGCGGCAGGGTGGGGTCCTCGTCATGGACGCTCACCTGAAGGCATTCGCCGTCCCAGGTGAGAATCAGATGCGCGTCGCTGTGCGCGTGGACATGTGCGTTGGTGAGCAGTTCGGACACGGCCAGGACGATGGCGTCCACCGTCTGCGGCTCGGCGGCGGTCCACGGGAGGGACTCCAACTGCCTCTGTGTCCACCGCCTGCCGGCCCGCACACCCCCGGACACGGGAAACGAATGTGCCCAGCCCTTCGCCTTGATCGTCACCGGCTTCCCCGTTCTGTCCTCGGAACCGACCTCGTACCCCTCGTGTGCCCGCCGACGGCGTTCACAGACGTCCCGTCGGCCGATGAGATCCCGTCGTCCGGTTCCGAGCCGTGCACGGATCCGTCAGAGAGGGCCCTAGGTCACCTGGACGCCCACGAGGCAGGTGTCGTCGTCCGTGTCGGACTTGCTGTGGGTCAGCAGCCGGTCCAGCTGCTGGTCGAGCGTCGGCGGGACCGTGCGCGCGGCCGTCAGCAGCTGGGCCAGTGATTCCTCCACGGACCGGTCACGGCGTTCGATCAAGCCGTCGGTGTACATCAACAGAGTGTCGTCGACGGCCAGCTGGGTCTCGTTCTCCTCGTACGTCGCATCCGGCAGCGCACCCAGCAGCAGCCCCTTGACCAGGGGCAGCGGGGTCGCCTCACCGGCGCGCACCAGAACGGGCGGCAGATGGCCCGCCCTGGCCCAGCGCAGGGTGTGGCGGTCGGGGTCGTACAGGCCGCAGACCGCGGTGGCGGTGACGGCGCCGGTCAGATGGTGGGCCACCATGTTGAGCCAGGACAGCAACTGGCCCGGCCCCGCACCGGTCACGGCGAGCCCGCGCAGCGCGTTGCGCAGGACGACCATGCTGGTGGCGGCCTCTATGCCGTGCCCGGCGACGTCTCCCACGCACAGCAGCACCAGCCCGGACGGCAGGACCACCGCGTCGTACCAGTCGCCACCGACCAGGTTCTGGGTCTCGGCGGGCCGGTAGCGCACGGCCACGCGCAGCCCGGGGGCCTCCAGCGGGGCCTGCGCGGGCGGCATGATCGCGTGCTGGAGCTGGAGGGTGAGCCGGTCGCGTTCGCTCGCCTGCTGCTCGGAGTGGGCGAGCTGGTCGCGGGTGGCGGCGAGGGCGACCTCCGTCCAGTGGTGGGCGGAGATGTCCTGGTAGGCGCCGCGGACGACGAACAGCCGGCCGTCGGAGTCGAGGACCGGTTCGGCCACGACGCGGATGTGCCGGGTGACACCGTCGGGCCGCTGGAGCCGGAAGGCCGCGGAGGCGGGGCGACGGTGGTGGAGCAGCGTGCGCAGGAACCTGCCGATGGCGACGGCGTCGTCGGGGTGGGCATGGGCGGGCAGGTCCTCCAGCGGGACCGGGCCGCTGACGGACGGCTTGCCGTAGAGGCTGTAGAGCTGACCGTTCCAGGTGATCTCGCCGGTGAGGAGGTTCTCCTCGAAGCCGCCGATACGGCCGAGGCGCTGGGCGTGCTGCAACAGGCTCGCCAGCCGGGCGGTCTCGTCCTCGATGCGCCAGATGAGCAGCACGCTGCCGCCGTGCCGGCTGATGTTGACGTCCGCCACCGCCGACAGCGGGACCTCGTCCACCAGGGACGTGAGTCGCATGCGCCGGGCCCGGAACGGCTCACCGGTGGCGTAGACCCGCTCGACCTGCCCGAACAGCTCGCGCTCGCCGGCGGCCATCGGGTACGTCTCCAGGAGCAGGGCTCCGTTGACGACCCCGCGCGGCCGGCCGGCCGGGTCGAGGAAGCGGCTGTTGACGTGCTGGATGCGGAAGTCGACGAGCTCTCCGGTGGCGTCCAGGTACGGGACGAGCACCAGGGCGGGGTCGTGCAGGCCGTCGGCCAGGTTGATCAGCTCGGCGACGTCGGGCAGGATCGCGGCCCGCGTCTCCTCGTCGGTGCGGTCCGGGACGTTGGTCTCCAGGGCGTGCGCGCACAGCTCGGCCAGCGCCTCGATCTGGCGGACGATCTGCGGCGGCTGGTCCTGCAGCGGCGTGGGCCAGACGATCTCCAGCACACCATGGATGCGGCCGCCGGTGCCCGCGGGTACGGCGAAGCGGCCGCCGTCGGGGTGGTGGTGCCGGCCGATGGAGGGCAGGCCGGCCTCCGACAGACAGCCGATCCAGTGGCCCCTTCGCTCGCCGAGCCCATGGCGGGCCACCGTGGCGACCCCCGGAGGCACGTACCGCCAGCGGGCCGCCTCCGCGGCGGGGAAGCCCGCGCTGCCGGCCAGGGTGAGGGAGCCGTCGGCGCCCAGCGCCCAGATGGCCACCGCTTCGGCACCGAGCGGTGTCAGAGCGTGTTCCAGCAGGGAGTCGGCCACGGCCTGGGCGTCGTGGGCGGCCAGCGCGCCGCTCTCGGCGGTCCGCAGCCGTACGGCCGGGGAGTCGCCCCCCGGCGCCTCGGGGGCCTCGTGGCGGCCCTCCGTGATCGCGAGGAAGGTGGTGGTGACCTCGGAGAGCCGGTCGCGCGCGGCCTGGTTGATGACGTCGACGGCGAATTCGAGCGGGGTCACGCCCGCCTGCTCGGTCAGCTCGGCGAGCTGGCGTGCCGCCTGCGACGGCCCGCACCCGAGCCGCTCGACGAGGATGCCCTTGGCCAGCTCGATCAGGGCACGCCCGTCCGCCTCGGCCTGCGCCTCCTGCACCTCGCGGCGCAACCGCTCCACGGTCGCGGCGAGTCGGCCGACAGGGGTCGACACCCCCTTGCCGTCCCCTTCCCTTCCGTCGGCCGCCTCCTCGTCCGTCTCCTGGCGGCCCGGCACGGCGGGAAGGTCGTCACGGGGCACGGACAGCACGCCGAAATAGTCGTCGGACAGCAGGCCGGTGTCGGCAGTCGGGCCGCCGACGGCCGACTGGTCCGTCGGCGCGCCGGCGTCCTGCGGCTCGGCCGGCTGGTGGGGTTTGCTCACGTTCGACCTGTTCCTCGGCTCGGGTGTCCGGGGACACCGCACGGTCGGCTGGTACGCGGGGCGGCGGGTGTCCCCGTCATACGGACAGCCAGCGCCGGACGCGGCCGATGAGGTCGTTGGTGTCGACCGGCTTGGTGACGTAGTCGTTCGCGCCCGACGCGAGACTCTTCTCCTGGTCGCCGGGCATGGCCTTCGCGGTGACGGCGATGATGGGCAGTTCGGCGTACTGGGGCATCGCCCGGATCTCCGAGGTCGCCGAGTACCCGTCCATCTCGGGCATCATCACGTCCATCAGCACCAGCGAGATGTCCGGGTGGGCCAGCAGCATCTCGATCCCCCTGCGGCCGTTGTCGGCGTGCAGGACCTGGAAGCCGTGGAGCTCCAGCATCCCGCTCAGTGCGAAGAGGTTGCGCGCGTCGTCGTCGACCACGAGCACCGTACGGCCGAGGAAGGCGCCGTCGACGACCTGCGCGGCGGGGCGCTGGGACTCCTCGGCGCGCACCAGGGACAGCACGTCGCCCGGCTCCTCGGCGGACAGGTGCAGGGTGATCCGTTCACGCAGTTCGTCCAGGCTGGAGAGGAAGTCCAGCGGGCGGTTCTCCGCGCGGGAGCGCAGCGTCTGCTCGTGCGCCAGGTCCACGCGGTGACCGGTGTGCACGAGGACGGGCACGCTGGCGAGCGCGGAGTCGCCCTCCATGGCCTCCAGCAGTCGGGCGCCCTCGCCGTCGGGCGTGCCGATTTCGAGGACCACGCAGTGGCAGGGTTCGGCGGCCAGTGTGCTCGCGGCCTCCTGGGCGCCGATCGCGGTGATGATGTCGATCGAGCCGAGCGGGTCGTCGCCGGGCGCGAGGTCGGCGACCGCGCGTTCGGCGACGAGGGTCAGCAGTCCGCGCGGGCGGTCCTCGACGACCAGCAGACGCCGCCGGCGCTGCTCGGGCACCGCGGGGGAGGCGGCGACCGGTCGCGAGGCCGGGGTCAGTTCGCGGCCGGCGGGGTGGGGGTGCTCGGTCAACAGAGCGCTGCCGTCGAGCACTTCCTCGAAGTCGGCGCGTGCCACGGGCAGGTAGAGGGTGAAGGTGCTGCCCTGGCCGGGTGTGCTGTCGACGGTGACCGCGCCGCCGAGCAGATGGGCGATCTCCCGGGTGATCGACAGGCCGAGGCCGGTGCCGCCGTACTTGCGGCTGGTGGTGCCGTCCGCCTGCTGGAAGGCCCCGAAGATCGTCTCCAGCTGCTGCTGAGGGATGCCGATACCGGTGTCCTTCACCCGGAAGGCCACCACGGCGCCGCCGCGCAGGACACCCGTGGGCACCTCCCGGTCCGCGGCGGGCTCGATGCGCAGGGTGACACCGCCCTGTTCGGTGAACTTCACCGCGTTCGACAGCAGGTTGCGCAGGATCTGACGCAGCCGGGAGTCGTCGGTGAGCAGGTCCACGGGCGTGCCCGGCGCGGTGGCCACCGTGAAGTCCAGACTCTTCTGCGTCGTCATCGGCCGGAACGTCGCCTCGACGTACTCCAGCAGCTTGCGCAGCGGCACCCGTTCGGGGGTGACGTCCATCTTGCCCGCCTCGACCTTCGACAGGTCGAGGATGTCGTTGATCAGCTGCAGCAGGTCAGAGCCTGCCGAGTGGATGATGCCGGCGTACTCGACCTGCTTGGGCGTCAGGTTGCGCGAGGGGTTCTGGGCGAGCAACTGGGCGAGGATCAGCAGGCTGTTGAGCGGGGTGCGCAGTTCGTGGCTCATGTTGGCCAGGAACTCGGACTTGTACTTCGAGGCCAGTGCCAGCTGCTGTGCGCGGGTCTCCAGTTCCTGCCTGGCCTGTTCGATCTCCAGGTTCTTGGCCTCGATGTCGCTGTTCTGCGAGGCCAGCAGGGATGCCTTCTCCTCCAGCTCGGCGTTGGAGCGCTGCAGTTCCTCCTGCTGCACCTGCAACTCCTCGGAGCGTGCCTGGAGTTCGGCGGTCAGCCGCTGGGACTCCCCCAGCAGCTCGTCGGTGCGCGCGTTGGCCACGATGGTGTTGAGGTTGACGCCGATGGTCGGCATCAGCTGGGAGAGGAAGTCCTGGTGGATCTGGGTGAAGGGGGTGACGGAGCCCAGTTCGATGACACCGAGGACCTGGTCCTCGACCACGATGGGCAGCACCACCAGGGCGCTGGGCACGGCCTCCCCGAGACCGGAGGAGATCGTCACGTAGTTCGGCGGCAGTTCCTCGACGCTGATGGTGCGGCGGTTGCGGGCGGCCTGTCCGACCAGGGAGCGGCCGACGGGGATGCGCTCGGGCCGGTCGGTGTCGTCGGGGTAGCCGTACGAGCCCACCAGCCGCAGCTCGGGGCCGCGTTCGGTGTCCTCGGCGAGGAAGAAGGCGCCGTACTGGGCGGAGGCCAGGGGCGCGAGTTCGTCCATGATGAGTTCGGCGACGACGGGCAGTTCGCGGTGGCCCTGCATCAGGCCGGAGATCCGGGCGAGGTTGGTCTTCAGCCAGTCCTGCTCCTGGTTGGCCCGGGTGGTCTCCCGCAGGGACTCCACCATGGAGTTGATGTTGTCCTTGAGGTCGGCGACCTCGCCGGACGCCTCCACGGTGATGGAGCGGGTCAGGTCGCCCTCGGCGACGGCGCTGGTGACCTCGGCGATCGCGCGGACCTGGCGGGTGAGGTTCCCGGCGAGTTCGTTGACGTTCTCGGTGAGCCGCTTCCAGGTGCCCTCGACGCCCTCGACCTCGGCCTGTCCGCCGAGCCGTCCTTCACTGCCGACCTCACGGGCGACTCGGGTGACCTCGGCGGCGAACGACGACAGCTGGTCGACCATCGTGTTGATGGTGGTCTTCAGTTCCAGGATCTCGCCGCGGGCGTCGACGTCGATCTTCTTCGACAGGTCGCCGTTGGCCACCGCCGTCGTCACCAGGGCGATGTTGCGGACCTGGCCGGTCAGGTTGTTGGCCATGGAGTTGACGTTGTCGGTGAGGTCCTTCCACGTGCCCGCGACGTTCGGCACGTGCGCCTGGCCGCCGAGCCGTCCCTCGGTGCCGACCTCGCGGGCGACACGGGTGACCTCGTCGGCGAACGCGGAGAGCGTGTCGACCATGGTGTTGATGACGTCCGCGAGGGCCGCGACCTCGCCCTTGGCCTCGACCGTGATCTTCTGGGAGAGGTCACCGCGCGCGACGGCGGTGGCGACCTGGGCGATCGAGCGGACCTGGCCGGTCAGGTTCGACGCCATCACGTTGACGTTGTCCGTCAGGTCCTTCCAGGTCCCCGACGCGCCCCGGACGATGGCCTGTCCGCCCAGGTTGCCCTCCGTGCCGACCTCGCGGGCCACGCGGGTGACCTCGTCGGCGAAGCCGGACAGCTGGTCCACCATCGTGTTGATGGTGTCCTTGAGCTGCAGGATCTCGCCGCGGGCGTCCACGGTGATCTTCTGGGAGAGGTCGCCCTGAGCCACCGCCGTGGCCACCTGGGCGATGTTGCGGACCTGGGAGGTGAGGTTGGCCCCCATGAAGTTCACGGAGTCCGTGAGGTCCCGCCAGGTGCCCTTGACCCCCTTCACGTCCGCCTGCCCGCCGAGCCGTCCCTCGGTGCCGACCTCACGGGCGACGCGCGTGACCTCGTCGGCGAACGCGGAGAGCTGATCCACCATCGTGTTGATGGTGTTCTTCAACTCCAGGATCTCCCCGCGGGCATCCACGGTGATCTTCTGCGACAGATCGCCCTCGGCCACCGCCGTGGTCACCTGAGCGATGTTGCGGACCTGCGAAGTGAGGTTCCCGGCCATGAAGTTGACCGAATCGGTCAGGTCGCGCCAGACGCCGCCGACGCCGGGCACCTGGGCCTGACCGCCGAGCCGGCCCTCGCTGCCGACCTCACGGGCGACGCGCGTGACCTCGTCGGCGAACGCGGAGAGCTGGTCGACCATCGTGTTGACGGTCTCCTTCAGCTGCAGGATCTCGCCGCGCGCGGGTACGTCGATCTTCTGCGACAGGTCGCCCTTGGCGACCGCGGTCGCGACCTGCGCGATGTCGCGCACCTGCGTGGTCAGATTGCCCGCCATGGCGTTGACCGAGTCGGTCAGGTCGGCCCAGGTGCCCGAGACCCCGGGCACCTCTGCCTGACCGCCGAGCGTGCCTTCGGTACCCACCTCCCGGGCCACCCGCGTCACTTCCGACGTGAACACGGACAGCTGGTCCACCATGCCGTTGAAGACCGTGGCGATGTCGCCGAGCAGGCCCTCACCGTCGGACGGCAGCCGGGTACCGAAGTCGCCGTCGCGTACGGCGGTCAGTCCGGCCAGAAGCTGGCGTAGCTCCTGCTCGCCCGGGGCCCGGTCGACGGCCTCGATCGTCTTGCTGCTCATGCGCACCCTCGTTCCGCTCCCCAAGAGCCCTCGCGCCGAGGACTCGGAACCCGCGCCGGGCCGTGGGCCGGCCCGCTCACCGCCCGCATTTCCGCAGTTCACGAATCGGCCCGATGAGAAAATCCGGTGAAGGTTAACTCAGTTGTCGTCCGACAACCAAAGCCTGGTGCAGGCATCCCGACCGCCCCGAAAAGATACCGCCCGGAGGGGAATACATGACCGAGGGCGGGGCACTCGGCGGGGTTCGGCAAAGCCCCCGCGCGGCCCCGGTCCGACCTCCCTTCCTCAGGCCCTCCACGAGTCGCTCACCCGATCCCGGAAAAATCTTGGCCGACCATGTCGAGAACCCGCAACCCGCTCCGTCCCCGCTGTGAACGCGACCACAATGGCCGCACCAGTACCGAGGAGACGCACGATGGCCAAGTACCTGCTGCTCAAGCACTACCGAGGCGCACCGGCCGCGGTGAACGACGTGCAGATGGACCAGTGGACACCGGAGGAGATCTCCGCGCACATCCAGTACATGAACGACTTCGCCGCCCGACTGGAGAAGACCGGCGAGTTCGTCGACGGTCAGGCGCTGGCCCCCGAGGGGACGTGGGTGCGGTACGACGGTGAGGGGCGTCCGCCGGTCACCGACGGCCCGTTCGCCGAGACGAAGGACCTCATCGCCGGCTGGATGGTGATCGACGTCGACACCTACGAACGCGCCGTCGAACTGGCCGGTGAGCTGTCGGCCGCCCCCGGGGCGGGCGGGAAGCCGATCCACGAGTGGCTGGAGCTGCGCCCCTTCCTGACCGCGCACCCCACCATCACGGAGTGACCTCGTCGATGGACGAGGCACTGCTCCGCAGCCTCACCCCTGGTGTGCTCGCCGTCCTCGTCCGCCGCGGAGCCGACTTCGCGGCGGCCGAGGACGCCGTGCAGGACGCGCTGGTCGAGGCGGTCCGCGTATGGCCGGCCGACCCGCCGCGGGACGCGAAGGGCTGGCTGGTCACCGTGGCCTGGCGCCGGTTCCTCGACGCGACCCGCGCGGACGCCGCCCGGCGCCGGCGCGAGGGCCGCGTGGAGGAGGAGCCGGCGCCCGGCCCCGCGCCCGGCGCGGACGACACGCTCCAGCTCTACTTCCTGTGCGCCCACCCGTCCCTGACGCCGTCGTCGGCGGTCGCGCTCACGCTGCGCGCCGTCGGCGGGCTCACCACCCGCCAGATCGCGCGGGCCTACCTGGTGCCCGAGGCGACCATGGCGCAGCGCATCAGCCGGGCCAAGCGCACCGTCTCCGGCGTGCGGTTGGACCGGCCAGGCGACGTCGCCACCGTGCTGCGCGTCCTCTACCTGGTCTTCAACGAGGGCTACTCCGGCGACGTCGACCTCGCCGCCGAGGCCATCCGGCTCACCCGGCAGCTCGCGGCCGCGATCGACCATCCCGAGGTTGCGGGGCTGCTCGCCCTCATGCTGCTGCACCACGCCCGGCGCGCCGCCCGGACCGCGCCCGACGGAAGCCTGGTGCCGCTCGCCCAGCAGGACCGCGACCGGTGGGACACCACGGCCGTCGCCGAGGGCGTCGGGATCCTGCAGACGGCTCTCGCCCGCGACCGGCTGGGCGAGTTCCAGGCCCAGGCCGCCATCGCCGCACTGCACGCCGACGCGCTCACGGCCGAGGAGACCGACTGGGTGCAGATCGTCGAGTGGTACGACGAACTCGTGCGCCTGACCGACAGCCCGGTGGTCCGGCTCAACCGCGCGGTGGCCGTCGGTGAGGCCGACGGTCCCCGTGCCGGGCTGGCGGCGCTCGCCGCGCTGGAGGACTCGCTGCCGCGTCACACCGCGGTCGCGGCGTATCTCCACGAGCGCGACGGTGACCTGGCGACGGCCGCCCGGCTGTACGCCGAGGCGGCCCGCAAGGCGCCCGACCTCGCCGAGCGCGACCACCTGACCCGCCAGGCGGCCCGGCTCAACACCCGCCTGCGCGGCTGACGGGTCGCGCTCCGCTTCGCCACGGCATCGCCCCCCACCCGTGCCGAGAATGCCCCGATATGCCTTAAATACGAAGAGAAGGGGTACTTCACCCAGCGCGGCGATGCCACCACCGGCGTCCCCTCGACCAGGAAGAGGCAGGTCGGCCCATGTCGAAGAAATCACGAGCGTCCGAGCCCCCGCACGGGAAGGGCCCCAGCCGCCACGAGGGCACCGGGCAGCACGGCTGGTCGCCCGATGTGGACGAGACACGCCAGCAGGACAACCCGAGCGCTCCCCGCTCCTTCCGTACGGCCGAGCACGCCGAGGAGAGGGGCCGGGACCGCACGAAGTCGGCGGCGGAGAGGAAGTCCGTCCCGGGGGACACCGTGAAGAGTCACGGGACACGCGGTGAGGAGTACGGCGACGCGGACGAGAAGGGCCGCCGCGACACCGGGCCCAAGGGCCGCTCCCAGCGCCCCAGCGGCGCCAGGGACGCCTCTTCCTCGACCGGCGTGGACCCCCAGGACCCACCGCCGTCCAGCCACCGGTAGGCACCGGGCGTCCGGACGACGGCCCCCTCGACCGACCGGAGCCGCGAGGCTCCGGTCAGCAGATCCGCGGCAGCTGCTCCCCGATCGGCAGATCGACCACGCGTGTCCCGCCCAGTCCGGTACGGGCCACGACCATGCCGGGATGCGCCTCGACGGTCTCGCCGATGATCACCGAGTCGGCGCCGAGCGGATGGGCCCGCATCGCCTCCAGGACGGCGTCGGCATGCTCGCGCGGGACGAAGGCCACGAGCTTGCCCTCGTTGGCGATGTACATGGGGTCCAGGCCGAGGATGGCGCAGGCGTTGGCCACGGCCGCCGGGACCGGTACGTCGCGTTCCCGGACGACGACCCCGGTTCCGGAGGCCGCCGCGATCTCGTTGAGGGTCGCGGCCAGGCCGCCCCGGGTGGGGTCGCGCAGGACGTGCAGATCAGGGGTGACGGCGAGCATGGCGTCGACGAGACCGCCGAGCGCCGCGCAGTCGCTCTTGATCTCCACGCCGAACTCCAGACCCTCGCGCACGCTCATGATCGCGACCCCGTGGACGCCGATGGCACCGCTGACGATCACGACGTCGCCGGGGACGACCCGCTGGGGCCGCAGGTCCACGCCCGCCGGTACCAGGCCGATGCCCGCCGTGTTGATGAAGATCCCGTCGCCGTGGCCGGCCTCCACCACCTTGGTGTCCCCGGTGGCCACCTCCACGCCTGCCGTGCGCGCGGCGGCACCGAGCGCCTGGGAGACCCGTGTGACCACGTCCAGCTCCACGCCCTCCTCCAGGACGAATCCGCAGGAGAGGTAGGCGGCGCGGGCACCGCTCATGGCGAGGTCGTTGACGGTCCCGTTGACCGCCAGGTCGCCGATGCTGCCGCCGGGGAAGAACAGCGGCCGTACGACATAGGTGTCGGTGGAGAACGCCAGCCGGGCTCCGCCCAGGGAGAGGACGGCCGCGTCACCCATCTGGGCCAGCACCTCACCCCCGAAGGCGGGCGCGAAGATCTGCTGGACCAGCTCGGCGGAGAGGACTCCCCCGCCGCCATGGCCCATGACGACCCGGGGGCGGTCACGCACGGGCGCGGGACAGGTCCACGCCTCGATGTCCAGCGCGGCGGGGACGGGGAGACCGGTGGCGGTGGTGTCAGACAACGGGGCTCGCCTCCCGAACCTCGGTGGTGGCGGGCAGGTCCAGGCGCCGGTAGAGGTAGTACGCCGCACAGGCGCCCTCGCTGGAGACCATGGTGGCCCCCAAGGGGGTGCGCGGGGTGCACAGCGTGCCGAAGGCCTCGCACTCGTGCGGCTTGAGCAGCCCCTGGAGGACCTCCCCGCTGCGGCACGCGGCGGGCTCGGCCGTCCTGATGCCGTCGACCGCGAACCGGTGCTCGGCGTCGTGGTCGCGGTACTTCGGCGCCAGCCGCCAGCCGCTGTCGGGGATCACTCCGATCCCGCGCCAGGCCCGGTCGGTGACCTCGAAGACGTCCTCCAGCATCGCGCGGGCGGCCGCGTTGCCCTCCGGCCGGACGGCACGGGCGTAGGCGTTGTCGACCCTGTGCTCACCGCGTTCCAGCTGGCGGACGGCCCGGCGCACCCCTTCGAGGATGTCCAGCGGCTCGAAGCCCGTCACCACGATCGGCACGCGGAAGCGCTCCGCCAGCTCCGGGTACTCCCCCACACCCATCACGCTGCAGACGTGCCCGGCGGCGAGGAAGCCCTGCACCCGGCACTTCGGCGAGGACATGATCGCCTCGATGGCCGGTGGAACGCGGACGTGGGAGACCAGCATGCTGAAGTTCCCGATGCCCAGCTTCCGGGCCTGATGGACCGTCATCGCGTTGGGGGGTGCCGTCGTCTCGAAGCCGATGCCGAAGAACACCACCTCGCGGTCGGGGTTCTGCTGGGCGATGCGCAGGGCGTCGAGCGGCGAGTAGACGACCCGCACGTCACCGCCCTCGCCGCGGACCTGGAACAGGTCCCGGCCGGTGCCCGGCACGCGCAGCATGTCCCCGAAGGAACAGAAGATCACCTCCGGCCGGGAGGCGATCTCCAGCGCCTTGTCGATGACCTCCAGCGGGGTCACGCACACCGGACAGCCCGGCCCATGGATCAACTCCACCTGTTCCGGCAGGAGTTGGTCGATGCCGTGCCGGATGATGCTGTGCGTCTGCCCTCCGCACACCTCCATCAGCGCCCACGGCCTGGTCACCGTGGCATGGATGTCGTCGAGCAGCCGACGCGCCAGCTCCGGGTCCTGGAACTCGTCGATGTACTTCACGGGTTGCGCACCTCCTCCACCGGGTCCATGCCCGCCTCCGCCGCCGCCGTCTCCCACGGATCTCCGAACTCCTCCTGCAACAAACCGAGTTCGGCGAAGAGTTCGAGCGTCTGCCGTGCCGACTCCTCGTCCAGGCGTTGCAGCGCGAAACCGACGTGCACGATGGCGTACTCGCCGACCTGAAGGTCGGGCAGATACTCCAGGCACACCTCCTTGACCACTCCGCCGAAGTCGACGGTGGCCATCCGGGTGCCCTCCCGTTCCTCGATGTCCAGCACTCTGCCGGGTACCGCCAGGCACATGAGCCTCTCCTCGCTGTGGGGGTCGCGCGTCGCTCAGTCGGTGGGCGTGGGGACGGCGGTCGTGGTCCGGGCGGCCACCATCAGCTGCCCCAGCGCCAGGCCGCCGTCGTTGGGCGGCACCAGGTGGTGCCGCAGGACCGTGAACCCGTCCTCGCGCAGGCCGGCGGCGCAGGCCGAGGAGAGCAGTGTGTTGGCGAACACGCCCCCCGTCAGGGCCACCGTGTCCAGCCCGTGCCGTTCGCGCGCCCGTACGCACATCGCGCGCACCAGAGCGGCCACGCCCCGGTGGAACCGGGCCGCGATCAGCGCCGGCGCGACGCCCGCGCGCAGGTCGTCGACGACCGCCGCGAGCACGGGCGCCGGATCGGCCCGTACCGGGCCCGTCCCGCTCTCCCGCGACGCGTGCAGGGCGAAGGTGTACGCCTCACCGTCCCCGGTGGGCGCGAGCAGCGCCGCGCCCTCCAGTTCGACGGCGGCCTGCGCCTCGTATCCGGCCCGATGGCACACACCGGCCAGCGAGGACACCGCGTCGAAGAGCCGGCCCATGCTGGACGTGGGAACACAGTTCAGGCTCCGCTCCAACTGCGTCGTCAGGGCACGGAGTTCGTCGGGCGGGCAGGCGGCTGCACAGGGGAGGTCGTCGGGCCAGGGCAGGCCGGCCGCCCACAGGTGGGCCAGTGCCATGCGGTACGGGCGGCGCACCGCGGTGTCGCCGCCGGGCAGCGGGACGTAGGCGAGGTGACCGAACCGGATGAAGCGGGCGTAGTCGGCGAGCAGGAACTCGCCGCCCCATACGGCGCCGTCGTCGCCGTGGCCCGTTCCGTCGAAGGCGACGCCGATCACCGGCCGGGTGCCGTCCAGCCCGTGTTCGGCCATCGCGGCGGCGATGTGCGCGTGATGGTGCTGGACGCGTGCGACGGGCCGGTCCGCCGCGTTCCGGTCGGCCCACCGGGCGGAGCGGTAGCCGGGATGCCGGTCGGACACCAGCGCTTCGGGCCGTACCCCGGTGAGGGACGTCAGCTGCCGCGCCGCGCGCTCGAACGCGCGCTGCGTGGCGACGTCGTCCATGTCGCCGATGTGCGCGGAGAGCCAGGCGCGGCGGTCCGACCCCAGACAGAACGTGTTCTTCAGGTCTCCGCCGACGGCGAGGGCGGGCCGCACGGGCAGGGGAAGGGTGAGCGGCAGCGGTGCGTAGCCGCGCGAGCGGCGGATCACCAGGGGCCGTCCGTCGCAGACCCGGACCACGGAGTCGTCGCACGGGACGTGGATCGGGCGGTCGTGGGTGAGCCAGGCGTCGGCCAGGTGCGCGAGCCGCTCCAGTGCCTCGGTGTCGTCGGTGACGATGGGTTCACCGGACACGTTGCCGCTGGTCATGACGAGCAGGCGGGGGCCGTCCACGTCGCCGGGCAGTCCGAGCAGCAGATGGTGCAGGGGCGTGTAGGGCAGCATCAGGCCGAGGTCGGGGCTGCCGGGCGCGACCGCCTCGGCGGGCCGCGGACCGCCGGGGGTGTCCGGACGGCGGCGCCTGACCAGGACCACCGGTCTGGCGACGTCTTCGAGCAGCCCGCGCTCCTCGGGAGACAGCCGCACCAGGTGCCGGACGTCGTCCGCCGTCCTGGCCATGACGGCGAAGGGCTTGTCCCCGCGCGCCTTCCGGCGCCGCAGCAGGGCGACGGCTGCCTCGTTCGTGGCGTCGCAGGCCAGGTGGTAGCCGCCCAGCCCCTTCACGGCGAGGATCGCGCCCCGTGCGAGCAGGGCACGCGCCTCGCCCACGGGGTCGGCCCCGTCGACGCTCCCGGCCCCCGGCCGCGGTCCGAGGACCAGCCGCAGGCGCGGCCCGCAGGCCGGGCAGGCGACGGGCTGCGCGTGGAAGCGCCGGTCCGCCGGGTCCGCGTACTCGCGGGCGCAGTCGGGGCACATCGCGAAGCCGGCCATGGTCGTGGCGGCCCGGTCGTAGGGCACTGCGGTGACGATCGTGAAGCGCGGGCCGCAGTTGGTGCAGTTGACGAAGGGGTGGCGGTGGCGCCGGTCCGCCGGGTCGGCCAGCTCGGCGAGGCAGTCGGCGCAGGTGGCGGAGTCCGGGGAGACCAGGGTGCGGGCCGGTCCGCCGGAGTACGAGGCGAGGATGGTGAACGCGGCGCCGCCGCCGACGGCGGGCAGGTCGTGGTGCTCGACGGACTCGACGCGGGCCAGCGGCGGCGCCTGGGCGGCGATCCGGTCGCAGAACCGGGCCACGGCCGAGGCGGCGCCCTCGATCTCCACGACGACGCCCTCGGCGGTGTTGGTCACGTGGCCGGCCAGGGCGAGTTCGGTGGCGAGACCGTACAGGTAGGGCCGGAAGCCCACCCCCTGCACCACTCCCCGCACGACGACCCGGCGGCGCAGCGGAGCGGACTCGGCGACGGCTGCCGGGGCCTGCGGACCGCTCACGGGTGGGTGTGGGCCATGGCGCCGTCGGTCTCCGGACGCGCGTGCGTATGACCGTCATGTGCGGGGACGTGACCGTCGTGGGCGTGCACAGGAGCGTGGACGTGACCGTGGTGGTGGGGCTGGCCGGCCATGACCGGCGCGTGGACCGGGGCGCCGTCCGCGGCCGCCATCGCCCGGTCGAGCAGGGCGCCGACCCCCCGTCCCCGGCGTGCGGAGGTCATGACCACCTCGACCCCGGGGTTGACCTGTTCCACGTTCGCGCGGAACGCGACCTCGTCGAACTCGACCGCCTCCGCGAGGTCGGTCTTGGTCACCACGACCAGGTGCGCGAGCCCGAAGGCGGTGGGGTACTTCAGCGGCTTGTCCTCGCCCTCCGTCACCGAGGCGAGGGCGACCCTCAGCGTCTCCCCCAGGTCGTAGGAGGCGGGGCAGACGAGGTTGCCGACGTTCTCCACGAACAGCAGCCGGGTGCCGTCGGGCAGCCATCCGTCGAGGTGCCCGGCGAGCATGCCCGCCTCCAGATGGCACAGTCCGTCGGTGAGCACCTGTTTGACCGGGACACCCGAACGTGCCAGGCGGATCGCGTCGTTCTCGGTGGCGAGGTCGGCGCTCAGCGCGGCGACGGGTACGGACCGCTCACGTGCCCGCAGCAGTTCCTGCTCCAGCAGCGCGGTCTTGCCGCTGCCCGGACTGGACAGCAGGTTGACGACCGCCGTGCCTCGGGCGGTGAGACGCGTACGCAGTTCGCGGGCGCTCTCGTCGTTCTTCGCCAGGACGGCCTGGCGCAGGTCGGCGACACGGCACATGGTTCAGCGCTCCTCGGAGATCGGTTCGCGGGTGGACGGGTGCGCGGGGCGGCCGTTCTCCCAGCGCACGTCGACGATCTGCAGTTCCCGGCCCGCGAGCAGGTCGGTCCGCGTCCCGCCGCACGCGGGGCAGGTCAGCCGGGGCGGCATGCCGACGTCCCAGGCGTGTGCGCAGGAGGTGCAGCGGGCTCGCCCCGGCACCTCCTCGGTGACCAGTTCGGCGCCTTCCAACAGCGTTCCGGCACAGGCCAGTTCGAAGCCGAAGGCGAGCGCGTCGGGTACGACGCCGGCGAGTTCGCCCACCTGGAGCCGAACCGATCGCACCGCCGTGACGTCTCCGGCCCGGCCGGCGGCCTCCACGACCTGGTCGACGACGGCCAGCGCGACGGACATCTCGTGCATGGGGATCTCGTCCTTCCGCTGCCTGCCTCCCGCCGGGGTTCATTAGAGGCGCGCGGGACCGGGGCGTACGGCCCGGCACGCCGTGACCGGGCGGCGGGTACGCCGTTCGACCCAACCGCACGGGAGCCCGCGGCCTCACATGCGTCGGATCCGCAGATAGCGCCTGACGTCCGGCAGTACCTCGGCGGCCAGGGCGACCACGGCGGCCAGGGCCGCTCCACCGATGACGATCTTCTTCATTCCGTCTCTCCTCATGTCGTGGCCTCAGCGCTTGAGGCCCGCGCCACGGACGGATCGCCGTCCCGCAGCAGCTCTTCGATCAGCCGGACCGCTTCCGGTACGGCGTCGGCCACCGGCGCGCTGAGTCCGATGCGCTCGTCCACCGAGGCCGGTTCGCAGCCCACGACCAGGACGCGGCGCGGTGGGTCGGCGCCCGTGCCGGCGCAGAGCGTGGCCAGCAGCGCCAGGACGGAGTCGGGGGTCATCCGGTGGCCGTCCAGGGGCGGGGTCTCCTGCGCCGGGCCCGGGGCGTCGACCTCGTGCTCGATCACGTACAGCGTGCCGGGGGCTTCGCCGCGTGCCGTGGCGTCCACGAGGACGAGGGTGTCGTAGCCGTCCAGGAGCTGGTAGGCGAGGTGGACCCCCCGCACGCCGATGTCCACGATCTCCACGTGGGCGGGCAGCTCGCGTCCGGCGAGCCGGCGTGCGGTCTCCACGCCGAAGCCGTCGTCGCCGAGGAAGATGTTGCCGATCCCGGCGACGAGGGTCCTGGGGGGCGACGTGGCCGAGGGGTTCATGCGCCGTCCTCCAGCGGTGTGACCTCGTCGGGCTGGAAGTACAGGAAGCGGCCCTGCTCGCGGCGGATGTCGGCGCCCGGGTCGCCCTCCACCGTGACCGCCAGATGGACGCCCCCGTCGACGTCGTGCAGCACGGCCTCGACCACGGCGGTGCGGCCCCGCAGGAAGATGTCCTGTGCGTCGGTGTGCCGCAGGCCCGGGTGCAGTTCGACCCGGCTGCCCTGGCCCACCGAGCGGCCGGCGACGACCACCCGGTCCCGCGCCGGGTCGAAGCCCGCGTCGCTCGCCGGGTCCCACCAGGGGGTGTCGGGCCGCCCCACCCCGAACTCGTCGGGGAAGCCGACGCCCGGATCGGCGGGGCCGGGGCCGGCCGTCACCTCGCGCAGACTGCGTACCGCCCCGTGCAGCCGCTCCAGCACCTCGGCCGGCATCGACTCCGCCAGCTCGATCACGGCGGCCGCCCGTTCGTCGGTGCCTCTGGCCTCGCGTTTCTCCTCGTCGGTGAGGGCGGCGGTGCGCAGCGCGAGGATCTCGTCGATCTCCGTGGCGTCGTAGAGCGCGCCGGGGCTCTCCGGGGCGATGGCCGGATGGTCCTCCAGGATGATCGGCGAGGACAGCACCAGGTCGGCCCGGCCGGGTTCGCCGGCGAGCACGGGCCAGGTGTGCAGGTTGCGGCAGGCGGCGACCGCGCCCTTCGCCCACTCGGGGGGATCGGTCATCGACAGGAACGATCCGGCACTGAGGGCCATGAGGAGGTGGGTGGCCACCAGGGAGTGCGGCAGCGCCGCGTCCCGGTCGGCGGCGTGGCCCTCGGGCGGTGTCCAGTCGCTGGTGTTCTCGACGACGGCGGTCAGCCGCAGGGTCCGGTAGGGGCCGTCGAGTTCGCGGGCGGACAGCCGCACCGTCCCGCTGACCGCCTCGCACCGCCGCAGCAGCCGGCCGACGGTACGGCCGGCCGCGTCCAGGACCGGGGCGGTGTCCTCCCTCGCCGGCAGGCGGAAGGGGTGGGTGACGCCGTCGCCGAGGAGCGCGTCCACCGGCGCGATCACCTCGACGCGTTCCTCGAACCCCTCGTCCCAGGGCACCAGCACCCGGTCGTCGAGGTCGAGTTCGGTGACGGTGTCGAAGCCGCCGTCCGGGCGGATCCGCTGAACCGTGCGCCGTCGGGCGTGCAGGAAACGCATCTCGACCGAGAGGGTGGCGCCCGCCTTCGGTTCCATCAGGCATTCGGTGTGCTGGAAGTCGTGCTCCTCGCACTCGGCGCCCCAGCCGGGCGGCACGAGCACCCCGAACTGCCAGCGCAGCCGGTTCTTGGCCGACGAGGCGCGGTACGGGTAGAGGACGTAGCCCTCGAAGAGGACGGCGTCGGCCACCTGGCGCGCGAGGGCGAACCGCTCCTCGGTCTCGGCGGCGAACGCGGTCAGGGTCACGGGTCGGTCCTTCCGGTGGTGCCGGTGAGCGCGCGGAACGGGTCGCGCGCGGGCGGCTCGGCGGCGGCGCCTTCGTCGAGGAGGGCCTTGAGGGTCGCCTCCCAGGAGGCCAGCGCGTGCCGGGAGCGGTAGGCGAGGAGGGCGTCCATCGTGTCGCGGGGCAGCCGGATCCAGCCGCAGCCGGGGAAGTGCTGCTCGACCATCTCCCGCCAGACGGTGACCGGCATCCGGAAGGCCGCCTCCCGGTCCCAGGGGACGGGTTCGACGCGGAAGCCGCCGGCTCCGGTGAACGCCGTACCGGAGAAGAGCATGAGCAGGGGGACCTCGCCCTCGGTGAGGGCGGTGAGGTAGCGGGTGGCGGCGATCTCCATGTCGTAGGTGCAGGGCACGACGACGTCGGTCTCGATCTCTCCGGTGAAGCTGGGGACCATGACCGACACCTGGGCGAACTGCACGGGCTGGAGGGTGCTGCCCCAGCGGGAACGCTCACCGAAGAGGTCCGTCAGACCGTCGGCCTCGGCGGGCTCGTAGCCGCGGCGGGCGGGTTCGATGCGGATCTGGCAGCGCAGGGCGACCGCGTGCACGGGAGCGTTGTCGGCGGCGGTGACGCGCAGCCGGAAGACGAGGGTGGGCCCGGCGGCGTACCGGTCGGCGCGGACGCCGGTGCAGGCGAAGGAGAACTCCGTCACGGCCGCACCCCCGTCCCCGCCGGGCGCGGCGGCTCGCAGTCCACGTCCCGCAGGTCGTCCACGGGCCGGGCGCGGCGGGTGACGTCCGCGAAGAACGCGTCCAGGGCGGCGCGGGCCTCGGCTCCGCCGTCGAAGCCCTGCCACGACAGGCGCATACGGCCCACGAGTTCGTAGCAGATGTCGATGGGGACGAGGTGGGTCTCGCAGCGGCCGTCGGTGCGGCGCAGCAGCAGTGCCTCCACGTCGGGTTCGAGGAGGGCGGCGAGACGGCTCTCGCCGAGGACGGCCGCCCAGGTGTCCGGTTCGAGTTCGCTCTCGGTGGCTCCGGCCGGGCTCGGGTAGAGGGCGACCAGCCGGTCGAGCGCGGCGTTGCGGAAGAGGAAGGCGACGCCGACCGGGATCTGCAACGCCTCCCACGCGCTGTCGTCGAGGCGGTGGCCGGGGTCGGTGAGGTAGCGGGCCGGGACCGTGCGGAAGCGCCCCGCGGCGGCGCCCGGCTGTTCCATCAGCAGGGCGCAGGGGGCGCAGGCGCAGACGAGGGCGCGTTTCTCGGTGTCGACGAGGTGCCGGTGGTCGCCGGGCACCTCCACCGCGCACAGTTCGCACCGCTCTGCCTGCGGTGGGCGTTCCGCCAGGAACCTCTTCAGACCGGTGGCGGTCGCCGTCATCGGGACCCCGTAGGTGCCGTGCTGATCTGCAGGAGGGTGGGGCCGGCGGGTGCGGTGTGGACGTCGACGGCCCTGACCTCGGGTGCGAAGCAGGCGAGTGCCGCCTCGGCGGCCTCCCGGGCGTCCGCGCCGGATCCGCAGCCGCAGCCGCCGCCCGCTCGGGCGCGCACCCGCAGGGTGCCGCTGTCCTCGTCGAAGTCCACGACGTCCAGGGTGTGTTCGCGGACGCTGTCGAGGGCGCGGGCGATGCGGGTGTCCCGGTCCTCGGGGTGCAGGTCGTGCAGGACCAGCAGGCTCGCGACCACCTCGTCGCCGAGGAGTCCCTTCGACGGTTCACCGGGCGCGGAGGACAGCAGGTGGAGGATGCGGGCCAGGCCTGCGCCGTAGAAGTCCATGAGGGAGCGCACGAGTTCCTCGGCGGCCGCGGCGGCGGCCTGGTCGCCGCCCGAGGTGAGCCGGTCCAGCACCTCCTCGACGCGGCGTCCGGTCCGCTCGGCGTCGACGGGCCGGGCCGTCGTCGGCGCGCTCATCCGCCCAGTCCGCTCAGGCCGGTGGGCACGTGCATCGACTTCACGGTCCTGCCGCCGCCGACGTACATGTGGACGCCGCAGGGCAGACAGGGGTCGAAGCTGCGGACGGCGCGCATGATGTCGATGCCCTTGAAGTTCTCCGGGGTGTTCTCCTCGAAGATGGGCGTGTTCTGCACGGCGTCCTCGTACGGGCCGGGTGTGCCGAAGGTGTCCCGGGTACTGGCGTTCCACGGGGTCGGTGGATACGGGTGGTAGTTGGCGATCTTGCCGTCGCGGATCACCATGTGGTGGGAGAGGACGCCGCGGACGGCCTCGGTGAAGCCGACACCGATGCCCTCGTCCGGGACCTCGAACTTCTCCCAGGTCTGGGTGCGTCCGGCGCGGACCTCCGCCAGGCCCTTCTCCGCGCAGTGCAGGGCGACGGCGGCGGCGTAGGCCTGGAAGTACGTGCGGGCGCGGTTGCGTTCCAGGGCGTTGGACCACTTCGGGATCTTCCACTCGAAGGTGGTCTCCGGCTTGGTCATGGTGCGGGGCAGGTTGATGACCACGCTGTGGCCGGTGGCCTTGATGTAGCCGATGTCGACGAGGCCGGACAGAGCCGTGGACCACAGGCGGGCGATGGGCCCGCCGCCGGTGTCCAGGGCGAGGTGGTCCTTGCCGTCGAACCAGCGCGGGGACATGACCCAGCTGTACTTGTCGTCGAAGTTCCGCTTCTGCGGGGCGGGGATGGTGTGCTGGTTCCACGGGTGGCGCGGGTCCACCGGGTTGCCGAGCGGGTCGTGGGTGACGAACTGCTCCTGGCCCTGCCAGTCCTCGTAGTAGGAGCTGCCCAGCAGGATGCGGATGCCGAGGTTGATCTCGGTGAGGTCGTTGGTGACGAGTTTGCCGTCGACGACGACGCCCGGGGTGACGAACATCTTCCGTCCCCAGTCGGTCATGTTCGCGTAGGTGAAGTCGCAGTACTCGGGGTCGTTGAGCGCGCCCCAGCAGCCGAGCATGACCCGGCGGCGGCCCACTTCCTCGTACCCGGGCAGGGCCTCGTAGAAGAAGTCGAAGAGGTCGTCGTGCAGGGGCACGACGCGCTTCATGAACTCCACGTACCGCATCAGGCGGCTCATGTAGTCCGTGAAGAGCTGGACGGAGGCGATGGTGCCGACGCCGCCCGGGTAGAGCGTGGAGGGGTGCACATGGCGGCCCTCCATCAGGCAGAACATCTCGCGGGTGTAGCGGCTGACCTGGAGGGCCTCACGATAGAACTCGCCCTCCAGGGGGTTGAGCGAGCGCATGATGTCCGCGATCGTGCGGTAGCCGTGCTCGGCGGCGTGCGGGGCCTCGGTGCGTTCGGCGAGTTCGAGGACGCCGGGGTTGGTCTCCTTGACCATTTTTTCGCAGTAATCGACCCCGACCAGGTTCTCCTGGAAGATGTTGTGGTCGAACATGTACTCCGCCGACTCACCGAGGTTGATGATCCACTCGCCGAGGTGCGGGGGCTTCACGCCGTACGCCATGTTCTGCGCGTACACCGAGCAGGTGGCGTGGTTGTCGCCGCAGATCCCGCAGATGCGGCTGGTGATGAAGTGGGCGTCGCGGGGGTCCTTGCCGCGCATGAAGACGCTGTAGCCGCGGAAGACCGACGACGTGCTGTAGCACTCCGCGACCCGCTTCTGCTTGAAGTCGATCTTCGTGTGGATGCCCAGGGAGCCCACGATCCGGGTGATCGGGTCCCAGGCCATCTCCACCAGGCCACTGCCGTCGCCGGCCGTCTTCGTCTTCGGTGCCATCTGGGTGGGTGCCCTTCGTTGCGTCACTGCGCGGGAGGTTGGGGTGGGGGTGCGAGAAGCGGGTGCGGGCTAGGCGCCGCGGTTCACCAAGGGGGCCGGTATCCGGTGGTGATCTTGTCTCCGGTACGGCGCCACTTGGGCTCCTTGTCCACGGTCTTGGCGGTGATGGAGCGCAGCTTGCGCACGACGGCGCCATAGGCCCCGCTGGCGCCGCTCGACACCTTGGCGCCGGGAGGTTCGTCCATGAACGGCATGAACTTGTCGGGGAATCCGGGCATGGTGCAGGCGATGCAGATGCCGCCGACGTTCGGGCAGCCGCCGATCCCGTTCATCCAGCCGCGCTTGGGCACGTTGCACTTGACGACGGGGCCCCAGCAGCCGAGCTTGACCAGGCACGTCGGCGAGTCGTACGACAGGGCGAACTGGCCCTGTTCGTAGTAGCCCGCGCGGTCGCAGCCCTCGTGCACGGTGGCCCCGAACAGCCAGGTGGGGCGCAGTTTGTCGTCCAGCGGGATCATCGGGGCGGAGCCGGCCGCCTGGTAGAGCAGGTAGGTGAGCGTCTCGGAGAAGTTGTCGGGCTGGATGGGGCAGCCCGGGACGCACACGATGGGGATGCCGGCGTGGGACTTCCAGTCCCAGCCGAGGTAGTCCGGCACGCCCATCGCGCCGGTGGGGTTGCCGGCCATGGCGTGGATGCCGCCGTAGGTGGCGCAGGTGCCGATGGCGACGACCGCGAGCGCCTTCGGGGCGAGCCGGTCGATCCACTCGCTGGTGGTGATCGGCTGGCCGGTCTCCGGGTTGTCGCCGAAGCCGCACCAGTAGCCCTCGGGCTTGATCGCCTCGTTGGGGATGGAGCCCTCGACGACCAGGACGAACGGGTCGATCTCGCCCCGTTCCCCCTTGAAGAACCACTCGATGAACGTGTCCGAGCCGCCGATCGGACCGCACTCGAAGTCGATGAGCGGCCAGTGGACGGCGATCTTCGGCAGCCCTGGCAGCACACCGAGCACGATCTCCTCGATGCTGGGCTGCATGGCCGCCGTCAGCGCGACCGAGTCACCGTCGCAGCTCAGGCCCGCGTTGATCCAGAGAATGTGGATCGTGGGCGCCTCGTCGGCGGGCGCGCCGCCCGCGTTCGTGGCATCGACCGTTGCCGGCGTCGCCTCAGTCATGGGACCGCCTCCTGGGGAGGTAAGGGATGAAAGCCTCTTTTTCGGCCTTCGCTCCTCTTCGTAGCAGCCGTGCGGCCGCGATGGGACACCGACGGGGGCCGTTCCGGTGACACCGGCGCCCCTGCCGACCGGGCCCGTTCACGCAACCGGGACGGGACCGAGGTGCGGCGGGGTGCGGGCCGGCCGCACCTTGTGGACGAAGGCGCGGCGCAGCGCGTGGTACGGCGCGTCCGCGTCGTCGAAGGTCCGGCGCATCCGTGCCAGCTCCTGTGCGCGGAACCCGGCCAGCGGGGTCGTGCTCTCCAGCCGGTCCAGCTCCGTCTTCTTCACGGTGATCCGGGACGCCGTGGCCGGAAGCGACGCCAGACGCGCCGACAGCGCGGCCACCTCCCCCGCGAATCCGCCGGGACCGCTGTCGACGACCCGGTCGACGAGCCCGAGACGCAGCGCGCTCGCCGAGCCGACCGGCAGCGCCTCCCGCATGAGCCGTTCGGCCGTCGCGGAACCCACCCGGCGCGGCAGCGTGTACGTCCAGTACTCCGAGCCGTACAGGCCCATCAGCCGGTAGTGCGGGTTCAGCACGGCTCCCGCGCGGCACCACACCTCGTCGGCGGCCAGGGCGAGCATCACGCCCCCTGCCGCGGCGTTGCCCGCGACGGCCGCGACCACCAGACGGTCGGTCGTGGTCAGGACCGCCTCGACCAGGTCGTCGATGGCGTTGATGTTCGCCCAGGACTCGGCGGCGGGCTCGGCGGCGGCCTCGATGACGTTCAGGTGGATCCCGTTGGAGAAGAAGTCCCGCTCGCCGCCCAGCACCAGCACCGAGGTGGGCCGCGCGCACGCTTCCCGGTAGGCGTCCAGCAGCCGGCGGCACTGCCGCGTGCTCATGGCCCCGCCGGGGAAGGAGAACGACAGGAAGCCGACGTGCCCCTCCTCCCGGTAGCGGATGTCCGCCCAGGTCAGGCCCCGTACCTCGGGGAGTCGGGGCAGGGCCTGTTCGGGCAGCGGCGGCAGCCGGTCGCCCAGCGCCGACACGGCGGGGAGTTTGAAGGTGGGCGGCTGTCCCGGCCCGCGCCGGGGCCGCAGCTCGGGGATCCACACCGCGCCGTCCGTGGTGGCCCGGCAGACCGCCCCGGCCCGGGTGGCCAGCAGCTCGCCCGGACGGCCGCGCAGCTCGCCCTCGGGGTGACCGCCGTGCAGGTACCACTCGCCGCCGAGCAACTCGTCCAGCACCCCGGGCTGCGAGTCGGCCGCGCGCAGCTTGCGCAGGACGTCCCGGGTGGATTCCTCGGCCCAGTCGATCCGCCGGACGCTCTGGTCGAGGTACGGACGTGTGCGCGACCGTGAGCGGGGGGCGGGCGCCTCGGGGTGGGCGGCGGTCGGGTCGGCCGCGTCCTGCGCGCGCGGCCTGTAGGTGCCCCCGGCGAAGCGCTCCACCGCGAGCACGACGGCCTCGATCGCGGCATCGGCGATCTCGCCCCGGTACAGCTCGCTCTTGGACACCTGCGGAACGCGGCACGCCACGGAGGCCCACACGTCACCGGCGTCCATCTCCCCGTCGGCCTGCAGGACGGTGACACCCCACTCGTCCACGCCGTCGTGGATGGCCCAGTCCAGGGAGGACGGTCCCCGGTCGCCCACGGGTCCGGGATGGACGATCAGGCAGGTGTGGGCCGACCACACCTCCTCGGGGATCGCCGTTTTCAGCATCGGCGCGATGATGAGCCGCGGCGCGTGCCGTCGCACGACGTCGGCCAACGGGCTGTCCGGCAGGGCGAGTTCGACGGCCACGGTGTGGCCGCGGTCGCGCAGTTCGGCGTGGGTGCGCTGGGTAAGACTGTTGAACGCGCTGGCTAGGAGCAGGATGTGCACGGCTGCCTCCGGGCGGACGAACGGCAGCAGGGATGACCGCCGACCGAGATCCTCGGCCCTGGCGGCCCGCCGCCCCCGGCGACAGACGGTGAGGTCATCCGAAAAGCGGGCGCCCATCGGCCGTCCGGCCTCACCCGGCACCCGCCCGCGACGGCTCGGCGGGCCCGGCTCACCGAGCCGGCCGCCGCCCGCGCACGATCAGTGTCGACGCAGGCCGCTGGTGATGCGCTCCCACGGGGAGCGGGTGGCGCCGAAATGGGTCTCGTGGGTCCAGATGTGGGTGCACGAACGGCACTGCAGATGGAGCAGGCTGCCGACGTTCGACAGCAGATAGCGCCAGTGCTCGGAGCAGGTGCGGCCCTGCTCACAGGTGTCGCATCCGCGCCGGTCGTCGCAGTTGGGGCAGGCCACCCAGGCGCGCCGGCCGATGTCGGCCTGCGGGTCAAGCGGCAGCATGGCCGTCTCCTCTCCGCGGCAGGACACCGGCCGCGACCAGGTCGTCGTACACGCGCTGCTGCTCCGCGTCGAGACCGGAGTACAGCAGTGCGTACGCCGCTTCCTCGCCGCGCAGCGCGGCGAGGGGGTCCCAGTCGGCGCCGAGGGCGTCCAGGACGTGCGCGCGCCGGAGCATCTCGTGTGCGCTCAGGTCGATGACCAGATCGGTCGTCGGGGAGGCGTGGGGACGTTCCGCGGCGGGGTCGTTCGCCGCGGCGGGTTCGTCCGGTTCGCCGGGAAGGGCGCGGCCGTGGTGGGACATGCGACCGAACGTAGGTAAGCGTTCCCGGCCCCGGCAAGAGCAGGTGGGAGAAGTCACAGGTCGGCGAAGAGGTCGTCCAGTGGGGCGGGCACCTGGTCGGGGGTGAGGGCTTCGACGAGGAGGCGGCCGTAGCGGATCTTGCGGCCCTTCTTCGTGCCGAGGAAGCGGCGCAGTTGCCGGTGCCGGGAACGGCCGTGCTGGGCGGGCTGCCGGACGAAGGTCTGCCAGGCACGCAGTTCGTCCTCGGCCTCGACGATCTGCTCGACGCGCGCGGTGCCCAGCGCACGGATCAGCTCGTCCTCCAGGTCCGCCGCGCAGACGTGGACGCTCGGGCGGGGTGTCCAGGCCGGGTCGAGGCCCCGGTCGTAGAAGGGTTTCTCGCGCTCGTCGCACAGCCCGATCAGACGCAGGCCGAGGCCCGGCGCTCCGAGGAGCCCCGCATAGCGTCCGACGCTCATCGCCCCGCCCATCGACACCACGCTCACTCCCTCGGCGGCCAGGTCACGACCCCGGCGGTCGGCCAGTGCCTCGACGGCCGCGAGGTCGCTCAGCCCTTCCAGCAGGACCGCCGTGCGCACCCCCAGCAGCTCCGCCAGCTCCCTCGCCGGCCCACCGGGACCACCGGCAGCCCAGCTCGCGACCTCGTCCCGGAACATGCGCATGTCGACCATGTCAAGGAGTCTCCTCCGTACGCCGACGGCCGCGCACCCGAATTCCACCGTGAGAACCCGCACCGCCGGCGGCTCTGAGCACCTTCCCGGGCGACGTCGGACCACGGGGAAGCGGCGGTGCGGGGACTCTGAGCGGTCGAGCTGCCGGATCAGCGGACCTCGGTGGTCCGGTGCTCCTTCAGGGACGCGCAGTTGGAGTTCTCCACGTTCACGTACACGTTGGCGATGTTGCCGCCCCAGCTCACGCAGTAGCCCTTGCCGTAGACGTAGGCCGGTCCGGCGAACGACGTGTAGCTGCCGAAGTCGTCGTCGAACTCGTCGGTGGCGGGGACGTAGATGTACGTGGACATGTTCTTGGCCGTGCCCGGGTTGGTGCGGATCGTCGCCACGCAGTTCTTGCCGTTCTTGGCGTTGTACGTCAGGTAGACGGTGCCCAGCGTTCCGACGGGCGCGGAGTTGACCGTCTTGTAGGCACTGCCGCAGACGCCCTGCGGGGTGACGTTGGGTGCGGCGGACGCGGTCGTGCTGAACGCGGTCCCGGCGCCGACCGCCAGTGCCGCTAAGGCACCGACAGTCGCGACATGACGCATCTTTCGCATATTTCCCCCTTGGGTCCTTGGGAGCCCTTTGCTCCCACTTGATGTGACCCTCGGGCGGGACGGATGGTTGCCCCGGGTCTGCCAGGAATTTCTTGACGGCCGCCGACAGGCAGGGCGCAAGGCCGCGCACCTCCCGCATGGCCGCACCCGGCACCATCACCGTCCCGATTCAGGAATACGCACATGCCACCTCAGCACATCTCTCATCTTGCTCATGCGAAGCTACAGGCGCTATCACCATCGCATCTGCGGCAGAATAGGGAATCCGTCTGGAGCTGAGGAAATGGACCCGTGATGCCCCGAACCGCCCGCCGGACCCGCCGATCGACGCGGGCGGCCGCCCTGGGGGCGACCGCGCTGCTCGCGCTCAGCGCATGCTCGTCGTCCGACGACTCGACCACCGCGACGTCGGACTCCTCCTCCGCCTCGTCGTCGGACGAGGTGCGCGGGACGGTGACCGTGTTCGCGGCCGCGTCACTGAAGGAGAGCTTCACGACCCTGGGGAAGCGGTTCGAGGAGGAGCACCCGGGCACGAAGGTCACCTTCAGTTTCGGCGGCAGTGACTCCCTCGCCGCGAGCATCACCGGCGGCGCTCCGGCGGACGTGTTCGCCTCGGCCAGCCCGAAGACGATGGAGATCGTGACGGACGCGGGGGACGCGTCGGGGACACCCACGACCTTCGTCCGCAACCAGCTGGAGATCGCCACCACGCCGGGCAACCCCGACGGGATCGACTCCCTCAGGGACCTCACCGGGTCGGGCCTGAAGGTCGTGCTCTGCGACAGGGCGGTGCCCTGCGGTGCCGCCGCCCAGAAGGCTCTGGACGCCGCCGGGCTGAAGCTCACCCCCGTCTCCTACGAACAGGACGTCAAGGCCGCGCTGACGAAGGTCGAGCTGAAGGAGGCCGACGCCGCCGTCGTCTACAAGACCGATGTGCGCGCGGCAGATGGCAAGGTGGAGGGCGTGGAGTTCCCCGAATCCGCCGACGCCGTCAACGACTACCCGATCGTCCGGCTCAAGGACGCCCCGAACGCCGAGGCCGCCGAGGCGTTCATCGCGCTGGTGCGGTCCGCCGAGGGCCGACGGGTTTTGACCGGGGCGGGGTTCCTCAAGCCGTGACCCTCCCGACCGGCAGGTCCGACGCCGCGGCCGACACCCTCCGGGACGGGCCGCGGCGTCGGCGCGTCCGCACCGGCGAGAGCGGCCGAGGCGTGCCCCTGCCGCTGCTGGTGCCCGCGCTGATCGGCCTGGCCTTTCTGATCGTGCCTCTGGTCGCGTTGCTGGTACGGGCCCCGTGGCGCAGCCTGCCCGAGCTGCTGACCAGCGCCGAGGTGTGGCAGGCGCTGCGCCTGTCCCTGGTGTGCGCCACCGCCGCCACCGTGGTGAGCCTGGTCATCGGTGTGCCGCTGGCCTGGCTGCTGGCCCGCGTCGAGTTCCCCGGACGCGGCCTCGTCCGGGCGCTCGTCACCCTGCCGCTCGTGCTGCCCCCGGTGGTCGGCGGCGTGGCGCTGCTGATGGCACTCGGCCGCAACGGCGTCGTCGGGCGGTGGCTGGACTCCTGGTTCGGGATCACGCTGCCGTTCACCACGGCGGGGGTGGTGGTCGCGGAGGCGTTCGTCGCGATGCCCTTCCTCGTCATCAGCGTCGAGGGCACGCTGCGCGCCGCCGACCCACGTTTCGAGGAGGCGGCCGCCACGCTCGGCGCCTCCCGCTTCACGGCCTTCCGCCGGGTCACGCTGCCGCTGATCGCGCCGGGCATCGCGGCGGGCGCGGTGCTGGCCTGGGCGCGGGCGCTGGGCGAGTTCGGCGCGACGATCACCTTCGCCGGCAACTTCCCCGGCCGTACCCAGACCATGCCGCTGGCCGTGTACCTGGCCCTGCAGAGCGACCCGGAGGCCGCCATCGCCCTCAGTCTGGTCCTGCTCGCCGTCTCCGTCGCGGTGCTGGCGGGCCTGCGCGACCGCTGGATGACAGCGAGATGACCGAGCCCCGTCCCATGCCGGACTCCCCCACCCACGGCCCACGGGCCGACGCCTGCGGGCAGGGCCTCGACGCCCACCTCGTCGTCGAGCGCGGAGCATTCCGCCTCGACATCGCGCTGACTGTCGCACCGGGTGAGGTCGTCGCCCTGCTGGGCCCGAACGGCGCCGGGAAGACCACCGCCCTGCGCGCCCTGGCGGGTCTCACCCCGCTCAGCGGCGGCCGTCTGCGACTGGACGGCACGGCGCTGGAGCGTACGCCGCCGGAGTCCCGGCCGGTCGGCGTCGTCTTCCAGGACTACCTGCTGTTCCCCCACCTGACCGCACTGGACAACGTGGCCTTCGGGCCCCGCTGCCGGGGCGCCGGCAAGGCGGCGGCCCGGGCCACCGCCGCCGCGTGGCTGGACCGCCTGGGGCTCGCCGACCACGCCGGCACCAGGCCACGCAAGCTGTCCGGCGGCCAGGCCCAGCGTGTCGCCCTGGCTCGCGCGCTGGCCACCCGCCCCCGTCTGCTGCTGCTGGACGAGCCGCTGGCGGCGCTGGACGCGCGCACCCGTCTGGAGGTCCGCTCCCGACTCCGGCGGCATCTGGCCGAGTTCGAGGCCGTCGCCGTCCTGGTCACGCACGACCCGCTCGACGCGATGGTGCTGGCGGACCGGCTGGTCGTCGTCGAGGAGGGCCGGGTCGTCCAGGAGGGCGCCCCGTCCCACATCGCCCGTCACCCCCGCACGGACTACGTCGCCCAGCTGGTCGGCCTGAACCTCTACCGGGGCGAGGCCGACGGTCACACCGTCCGCCTCGACTCCGGCCCCTCCATCACCACCACGGAAGTGCTGTCCGGCCCGGCCTTCGTGGTGTTCCCGCCGAGCGCGGTCACGCTGTACCGGGACCGCCCGACCGGCGCCAGCGCCCGCAACCTCTGGCGCTGCGCGGTCGCGGGCCTGGAGACCCACGGCGACCGGATCCGCGCCGACCTCGCGGGAGAGCTGCCGCTCGCCGCGGACCTGACCACGGTCGCCGCCGCCGAACTCGGCCTCCACCCGGGCGCGGAGGTGTGGGCGGCGGTGAAAGCGATGCAGACGCACGCCTATCCCGTGTGAGGCGGCATACGGGCGGGTGGGCACCGTGCCGGAAGCGTCGGGGCGCGTGCACCGAGTTGGCGCGCCGGGTGAGTCTCGGCGGCGGGCGCGGTTACCTTCGGCGGTATGGACGGTGATGTTGGACGCCGGCGCCGGTGCCTGCTCGGCGGGGCGGTGTTCGCCGTCTGTATGGCCGGCACGACCCTGCCGACCCCCCTCTACGGCCTCTACCAGGAGAAGTTCGGCTTCTCCGAGCTGACGGTCACCGTGGTCTACGCCGTCTACGCCTTCGGGGTCATCGGGGTGCTGCTGCTGGCGGGCAACGCCTCGGACTCCGTGGGCAGGCGTCCGGTGCTGCTGTGGGGCCTGGGATTCGCGGCCGCGAGCGCCGTCTGTTTCCTCTGCGCGACCGCGCTGGGCTGGCTGTACGCCGGGCGCCTGCTGTTGGGGCTGTCCGCCGGCCTGTTCACCGGGGCCGCCACGGCGTACGTGATGGAGTTGGCGCCGCCCGGCGGGGCCTCGCGGGCCACGTTCGTGGCCACCGCCGCGAACATGGGCGGGCTCGGCTGCGGCCCGCTGCTCGCCGGGGTGCTCGCGCAGTACGCCGACCACCCGCTGTATCTGCCGTTCGCCGTCCACCTCGCCCTGGTCGCCTGCTCGGCCGTCGTCCTGCTGCGGCTTCCGGAGACCGTACGGGAGATCCGGCCGCTGAGCACCGTACGGCCGCAACGGCCCAGCCTGCCCCCTCGGGTACGGGCGGTCTTCGGGCCGGCTGCGGCCGCCTCCTTCGTCGGCTTCGCCCTGTTCGGGGTGTTCACCTCGGTCAGCCCCGCCTTCCTGGCCCAGTCCCTGGACGTCCACAACCACGCGGTGAGCGGGCTGGTGGTCGCCCTGGCCTTCTTCTCCTCGACCGCCGGGCAGCTGGCCGTCGGCCGGGCCGGCATGAGCCGGTCACTGCCCCTCGGCTGCGCCGGGCTCCTCGCCGGGCTGGCGCTGCTGGCCGGCGCTCTGCGGTGGGACCTGCTGCCGCTGGTGGTGCTGAGCGCCGTCGTCGGCGGGGTGGGCCAGGGGCTGGCGTTTCGCGGAGCGCTCTCCGCCGTGGCCACCGCCTCCGAGGCGGACCGGCGCGCGGCTGTGATCTCGGCACTGTTCGTGGTGGCCTACACGGGTATCTCGGTGCCGGTCATCGGCGTGGGACTGCTGGCGGAACCGCTGGGCCTGGAGGGTGCCGGGCTGGTGTTCATCGCGTGCATGGCGCTTCTGGTGTCGATCGCGGGCGTCTACCTGCTGCGGCGGCCGGTACCGGCGCCCTCCGAGGCCGACGGCCGGCGCTGACCGCGTTCGTCCTGGGGGCGGGGACGGGTTCTCGCCGCAGGCGGATGGCGGTGCCGCAGGGGGTGGCGGCGCCACAGGCGCTCAAGTGGGTCGCCGACGCGTGGCCTGTGCGGCCTGTGCGGCCTGTGCGGCCTGTGCCAGCAAGCCGGGTCGGGCCGGGATCCGGCTCGGCAGGGATTCGGCTCGGCTCGCCCGACCGCCGCCCACCTGCCGGGGCGGGCGGGCCGCGGGCAGCGGGCCGCCGGCGCCGGCCGCCGCTGGCAGGACTGCTCGACGCCCGTGTCGCGAACCGTCGCAGAAGCTTCCCAGCCGCTCCTCCAGCCGGGCATGTCCTCGCGGGCTCGTCCCACGACGCGGGAAGCCCACCGGTGCCTGCGCTCGGTCGGCGGCGGACTGCGCCAGGCATGGCACTCTCTGGCGCCACTTGGCGCCATCTCGCGCCACTCCAGGCACCGACGAGGACGTGGCGCCACAGCGGCCCTCTTCGACGCCATCACGTTTTCGCAGATCAGAGACCTCTTCATCTCCGCCGAGCGAAAAAGGTCGCGAGGAGACTTGCGCATGGAGCCACTATGGCGCCATGATGGCGTCATGGACCTCACGCCGTATGTCGACACCCTCCGCCGCGAACTCGCGGTGGCCGCCGAAGCCGGCGGCGAAGAAGCACGCGAGCTGGCCGAGCGGCTCACCGCCCCCCTGGAGTCGGCGACCCGGCTGACCATGCTCAACGTGCTCTCCGCCGCGATGGACGAGATCACCCGCGAACTCGCCCCCGGGTCGGTCGACGTACGGCTGCGCGGGCTGGACCCCGACTTCGTCGTGACACCACCGCCCCTCCACGGCGGCGCGCCCGCCGAACCGGCCGCCGCCGTGGAACCGCTGCCCCCCGCGCACCCGGCCGACGGGGACGAGGGCGGCACCGCCCGCGTCAATCTGCGTCTGCCCACCCAGCTCAAGGCCCGCGCCGAGGAGGCCGCGAACCGCGAGGGGCTGTCGGTCAACGCGTGGCTGGTGCGCACCGTGTCCGCCGCGGTCGACGGCGGCGCCCGGCCGACGCGTACGACCGAGCGGGCCCGGACCGTCGGACAGAGCTTCACGGGCTGGGTGCGCTGACCGCACCCTCCGCCCGCACCACTTCACCCACACCACGTCCCACCAGCGGGGACGACCCAAGAACCCATGAGGACGGGACAGCCATGCCTTCTTTCGACACTCCCGAACCGATCGCGGCCACGGCGCACGTGGAGGCCGGTTCCATCCAGTTCACCGCGGGCGACCGCCTCGACACCGTCGTCGAGGTGCGGCCCCGTGACCCGAAGAAGGACCTGGACGTGCGGACGGCCGACCAGACCGAGGCCACCTACGCGAGCGGTGTACTGACCGTCCGGACACCGAAGCCCAATCTGCTCGGTCTCGGCATCGGCCGTACCGGCACCGTGGACGTGACGGTCGAACTGCCCACGGGCTCGCGCGTCGACATGACCGGCGCCTGGGTCCAGGTGCTCGGCGAAGGCCGGCTCGGCGAGGTCCGCGTGAAGACGTCCTCCGGCGACGTCCGCCTCGACACGACCGGCCCCCTGCACCTGACCGCCTCGCACGGCTCGATCACCGTGGACCGGGTGGAGGGCAGGGCCGAGATCACCACCAGTTCCGGCAGCATGCGCGTCGGCATCGTCGACGGTCCCGCCGTCCTGAAGAACTCGCACGGCACCACGACCGTGGGCGCCGCGACCGGCGAGCTGCGGGTGCGCGGGGCCAACGGCGACATCGACATCGCGCGCGCCGAGGACTCGGTCACCGCCGCCACCGCCCACGGCACCCTGCGCGTAGGCGACGTGGCACGCGGCACCGTCCAGCTGGAGACCTCCTACGGCGCCATCGAGGTCGGCATCCGCGAGGGCACCGCCGCCTGGCTCGACGTCAGCTCGAACTCCGGCCAGGTACGCAACACCCTCACCGCGTCCGAGACCCCGGACGGGACGGGGGACACCGTCGAGGTCCGCGCCCGCACCCGGTACGGAAACATCGACATCCGCCGCGCCAAGGCCTGACCTCTCAGCGGCTTCGGCCGCGCCCCCACGCTCCCCACACCACTTCAGCCTTCGAACGGGAGGGCACCATGCCTTCATCTGTCATGCCCACATCCAAAAACGGTGATGGCCGGGACGGTTCCCGGACGTCCACCGCGGCCTCCACGGCCGTCTCCGCCGTCGGTCTGCGCAAGTCCTACGGTGACAAGACCGTCCTCGACGGTATCGATCTGCGTATCCCGACCGGGTCCGTGTTCGCCCTGCTGGGGCAGAACGGTGCCGGCAAGACCACCGCCGTCAAGATCCTCTCGACCCTCGTCCCCTCCGACGGCGGCCGGGCCCAGGTCGCCGGCCACGACCTCACCGCCGACCCCCAGGCCGTACGCGCGGCCATCGGTGTCACCGGGCAGTTCTCCGCCGTCGACGGCCTGATCACCGGCGAGGAGAACATGCTCCTCATGGCCGACCTGCACCACCTGACCAAAGCCGAAGGACGACGCGTCGCGGCCGAACTCCTGGACCGCTTCGACCTCACCGACGCCGCGAAGAAACCCGCCTCCACCTACTCCGGCGGCATGAGACGCCGCCTCGACATCGCCATGACCCTCGTCGGCGACCCCCGCATCATCTTCCTCGACGAACCCACCACCGGCCTGGACCCCCGCTCCCGCCACACCATGTGGCAGATCATCCGCGAACTGGTCACCACCGGCGTCACCGTCCTGCTCACCACCCAGTACCTCGAAGAAGCCGACCAGCTCGCCGACCGCATCGCCGTCCTGCACAACGGCCACATCGCCGCCGAAGGAACCCCCGAACAGCTCAAACGCCTCGTCCCCGGCGGACACGTACGCCTGCGCTTCACCGACCCCACCGCCTACCGCACCGCCGCCACCGCACAGCCCCACGCCACCCGCGACGACGACGCCCTCGCCCTGCACCTGCCCAGCGACGGCACCCAGCGCGAACTGCGCGCCATCCTCGACCAGCTGCACACCGCCGGCATCGAGGCCGACGAACTCACCGTCCACACCCCCGACCTCGACGACGTCTTCTTCGCCCTCACCGCCGACACCACCCTCCCCACCCAGACCGCGCAGGCCACCGAGGCCACCCAGACCAAGGAGACCGTCCGATGAGTTCCCTCGCCCTCGCCGTCCGCGACTCCTCCACGATGCTGCGCCGCAACCTCCTGCACGCGCGCCGCTACCCGTCGCTCACCCTGAACCTGCTGCTCACGCCGATCATGCTGCTCCTGCTCTTCGTCTACATCTTCGGCGACGTGATGAGCGCCGGCATCGGAGGCAGCGACCGCTCCGACTACATCGCCTACATCGTCCCGGGCGTCCTGCTGATGACCATCGGCAGCAGCACGATCGGCACCGCGGTGTCCGTGTCGATGGACATGAACGAGGGCATCATCGCCCGCTTCCGCACCATGTCGATCCACCGCGGCTCCTTCCTCATCGGGCACGTCGTCGGCAGCGTGCTGCAGTCCCTCGCCAGCGTGGTCCTCGTGGGTGTGGTCGGCCTGGCCATCGGCTTCAGGTCCACGGACGCGACGCCCCTGGAGTGGCTGGCGGCGTTCGGGCTGCTCGCGCTGTTCGCCGTGGCGCTCACCTGGATCGCGGTCGGCATGGGCCTGGTCAGCCCGAACGTCGAGGCGGCCAGCAACAACGCGCTGCCACTCATCTTCCTGCCGCTCATCTCCAGCACCTTCGTGCCGATCGACGCGATGCCGGGCTGGTTCCGGCCGATCGCCGAGTACCAGCCCTTCACCCCGGCCATCGAGACCGTACGCGGCCTGCTCCTCGGCACCGAGATCGGCCACAACGGCTGGCTCGCCCTCGCCTGGTGCCTGGGCCTCTCCGCACTCGGCTACTTCTGGTCGAAGTCGGTGTTCAACCGCGGCCCCAAGTAGCCGCCACGACCACGCCGATCACCTCCCACAGCCCACCCCGCCCGAGGCGGCGTACACCGACACCACGTCGGAGTACGCCGCCTCGTGGCTGGTCCTGCCGGACAGCGAGGACGACGGAGCGCCGCCACATCGAACGACGGTGGATCTGGCTGGAAGGACCGCGGTCGTGAACCCTGGCCCTCGAGGGCCGCACGGCCCAGTCACGGCGCGCCTCGGCCGTGCGGGCGGGCGGGCCCCGGTGGAGGATCGGTGGGGTGGTGGCTTCGGTACGGTCGCCCGGCACACCCACGGCGTAAAGAGGCTGAACACATGGACGAACGCGCCACGGGCGACGGCCGCTACGGTGAAACCGTCTTCCGTCCGGAACAGACGGGTGAGGGTGAGCGGATCGACCTCGGCGCCCTCGCCTACGACGACATCACCATGGCTCGGCTGCGGGCACTCGGGGCGGGACCCGGATGGCGCTGTCTCGACGTGGGTGCCGGTACGGGCACGGTCTCGCGCCGGCTGCTGGACGAGGCTGGAGTGACGAGCGTCCTGGCCGTGGACCGCGACGTACGCTTCCTGCGCACCCAGCCCGTGCCGGGGCTGGACGTGCTGGAGGCCGACATCACCGCACCGGGCTTCGCCCCCGGCCGGTTCCGGCTCGTCCATGCGCGCTTCGTGCTCATGCACCTCGCCGAGCGCGACCGCCTGATCGCGGCCTTGGCCGAACTCCTCGCGCCCGGCGGTGTGCTGGTGCTCAGCGACGCGGTCGACCTGACCAGCGACCGGACGCCCGTGACGCCGTACACCACGGTCATGCGAGCGATGTGGCAGGGGCTGCGCGCCAGCATCGGCACCGATGTCTCCTGGGTCCCGTCCTACCCGCAGCTGCTGCGGGCGGCGGGCCTCACCTCCGTCGCGGCCGAGATCCATGTGCCGCCCCTGTTGCCGGGCGGTCCCCTCAGCCGCTTCTGGGCGGACACATGGGAGCGGAGCCGGGACGCCATGCTCGCCACCGGCCTGGTCGACGACCGGGCCGTCGACGCGGCGGTCCGGTACCTGGGCTCGGACGAATGCGCCGCGTTGTCGGCCGGCATGCTCACCGTCTGGGGGTGGAGACCGGCGAAGGAGGTCTCGCGTCCGGCGACGACGTGACCCACGCGCCTCGGCCACGTCGACGAAGGTCGCGCGGTCCGTCTCCTGACGTTGGCCGAAACTTGGCTGCCTGTCATGACCACCACCTGTGATGATCATTGCTTGTCCGCGGCCACGGGGGTCGCGGATGAGAGGGGGACCGACATGCGAGTGGCACGAGCGGGCGCAGGGATAACAGCCGTCAGCACCGCCGTTTTCGGGCTGGGTCTGGCTACCGCGGGCCCCGCCGCAGCGGCGGAGGGCAACTGGCGTGCCTACGGCAACACGAATCCGATCACGTCCAGCACCAGCACATGGCGTTGCGCCAGCACCGACAAGATCGCCGTCGACGTGTTCGCGCAAGCCTGTGCGATCAGATCGTCCGGCGGAACCGGTGTGCAGGGAGCTGTGATCGTGCGCAACGACCGATCCAGCCTCTACAACGTGTCGGCGCACATGGACCTGCGTACTTCCTCCGCCGGCCTGGGCAGTTGGAGGTGCGACTCGTCGGGGGTCGGGGCGAACTCCTGGTCGGTGTGTTTCGGAGAGACCGTCACCCAGAGCAGCCCGGTGAACTCGGCGGGGTTCGCCAACACCGCTTTCCTCGGCGTGTCACCGACTGTCTGAACCGGTTACCCAGGCCGGGGAACCGACCGTCGCGGCTCGCGGCAACCACGGATCGGGTCATCGCCCCGGCCGTCGGAAGTGGGCGTAGGGCGGATACGGCTTGAAGCAGACCAACACCTCCAGGGGGTGTCCGCCGCCGGGTGGCTGGACCAAGGCCGGGAGTGCCGTCATGAGTGTCGAGCGGCCCTTGGCGACACCCTTCTGCAGCGGGCCCCAGCCCGCCGCGTGGGCGAAGGACATGGCGGTTCCGGCGAAGACGTCCCGGCTGCCGAACAGGAAGAACGTTCGGGCGTGGGTGGCGTGCCGCAACTCGTCACGGTTGTCGGTCCGTTCGTGGCGTTCGCGCCAGGCGGTGGAGTCCCGGTCGGTGCGTGCCTCGTCGGTGTGGACGGTCAGAGGGGTGCCGTCGGTCAGCTTGCGGCGCAGCTCGGGCCATGCGCTGGGGCGCAGCCCGAGTGTGTGATGGGCCAGGACGAGGTCGACCAGCTCGCCCACACCCTCGTCGGGCGGCAGGCTGTCGCGCAGTGGTACGTGCACGATCGTGTGCCGGGAGTAGGCGGCGAAGGAGAACAGTCCCGCGAGTCGGTTCAGCCCGTCTTGGTCGCCGAGCAGCATGCCGATGGGCTCGGGAGCGCGCAGTGTGGTGTGGCGGAGGGGCTGTCCGGGTTGGACGACACGGTGCCGGCGGGGCCCGGTCCGGGGCCTGAACTGGCGCAGCCTCAGCCGCATATGGAGAACCTCATGGCCTCAGGATCGCGCTGTGCGCGTGACCTCGGCAACGGAGATTCAGTCGGGCATGGCCTCCCTGACCCGCTTCGCCATCTCCTCGGGCGGGACGTCCTCCACGTGCGTGGCGACATGCCACCGGTGACCGTAGGGGTCCTCGAACTGCCCGACCCGGTCGCCGTAGAACTCGTCCTTGACCGCGTTCACCTCGGTGGCTCCTCGGGCGAGGGCCTCGGCGAAGACCGCGTCCACGTCCTCGACGTACACATACAGGTGCACCGGTGTGCCGCCGAGTGACCTGGGTCCGCGGAACCCCAGCTCCGGGAACTCGTCCGCGACCATGACGACCGAGTTGCCGATCTGCAGTTCGGCATGGTGGACCTTGCCGTCCGGTGACGCCATCCGCATGCGTTCCGTGGCACCCAGGACAGCTACGTAGAAGTCGATCCCGGCCGCCGCGCCGTCGACACTGAGATACGGCGTGACGCGCGGGTCGTCCTCCGAGAAGGGCTTTGTGCTCACTGTCTGCCGCCTTCCGACAGGTGATGTCCGTTGCTGTGTTCGGAACCGTTCATCGCCGGCGCACAGCCAGTCTCGCCACCCCGATGGTTGCCGGGACACGGCACAAGCCTGTCACTCATCACGGGACCACGCAGCCAGACGGTGGCTACGCCTGCCGCATGCCACTCATGCACGGCTATGACCTGCGACAACGCAAGGTGGTGCTCGCCTCACCCCTGACGTCCCGGGCCCCGCAGCGGACGTCGTGCGCGAGCATGTGCACTCGCCTGCCGGGACGGCTCACACACCTCGTTCTCGTCGGCGAGCACCCCCTCTTCGTAGGAATCAACGCAGACAGCAGGGTTGTGGACTGGGAAGGGTGAGTAACATCCGCACACAGCACATTCATTTGTCGGGAAGGACTGCCATGACCGAAACACCTTCGGAGACGACTGATCTCAAGGCGCAGTACACCGCTCAGGTCGCCGCCGACCTCGAACGGAACACCAAGGAACAGGAGCGCCTCCACGGAGAGATCGACGCTCTGCAGGAGCAACTCCGCAATCTGCAGCACGACCACAGTGTGCTGGCGAACGTGCAGCAGGCACTCGGCTTCGTGACACCTGAGACCGCTCCCGCGGCCGAGGAGGTCCTCGCAGCCCCCGTTCCGCGGCAGAAGACCGCCCCCACCCCGTCGGCCACCAAGCGCACGCGGGCGAAGAGGGCCGAGAAGGTCGAGAAGGCCGCTCCCGCACCGAGTGCCAAGCAGGCGAAGAAGCCCGCCGCCGCGAAGACCGCGGCTCCCAAGACGGCCGCAACCAAGACGGCCGCCGCCAAGACCGCGGCTCCCAAGTCGGCGACTTCCAAGGCCGCCGCTTCCAAGTCGACGGCTTCCAAGGCCGCGGCTACCAAGTCCGCGGCCCCGAAGAAGGACCAGCCCACCCTCGTCGAGCTCATCCGCCGGCACCTCATCGAGCAGAGCGAACCGCGCTCCGCCGCCGAGGTCGCCGCCGCGCTCACCCAGGCCCACCCCGACCGCCGTATCCAGACCAATGTCGTCCGCACCACGCTGGAGGGACTCGTCGCCAAGAGCAACGCCCAGCGCAGCAGGCAGGGCTCGTCCGTCTACTACACCGCTCCCGACGCGCCGGAGCAGTCGGCCGCGCCCTCCCAGGCCGAAGCCGAACCCGCATCGGCGAACGCCTGAGCCGACTGTTCAGGGGCCGGCGTCGTCGCCGTCGTCGAGGTGGTCCGGGTCGTCCGCCGATGTCCTAGTCGGTGGCCGTCTCGGCGAACTGGTTGGTGTCGAACAGCTGGTTGATGTGTCCGCCCAGTTCGGACCAGTGGCGTCCGGAGAGTTCGGCGGCGGAACGGGCGTTTCCGTCTGCACACGTCGATGAGTTCGTCGTGGTGTTCGATGGTGTTGCGGCCGCCGAGCAGGGTGGAGAACCTGCGGTGGAGGATGCGGTGGATCTGCGGGTGGAGCTGCTCGACGATCCTGCTGAGGACAGGGTTGTCCGCGGCCTCGACGGGGACGGCGTGGAAGCGGTCGTCGGCGTCGAGGGCGCCGCCGATGTCGTGGGCGGCGACTGCCCGTTCGAAGTCGCGGTTGGCCTCGCGCATGCGCCGGAAGTCGTGCTCGGTCATGACCGGGACGGCTGTCTCGGTGGCGAGTCGGTCCAGGGAGCGCAGGACGGCGAGGGTCTTCTCCGCGTCGCGGCGGTTGAGGGTGGTGATGCGGGTGTAGACGCCGGGCTTGGCCTCCACCAGGCCGATGTCGGCGAGGCGGGCGAGCGCCTCGCGCACCGGGGTGCGGCTGAGGCCGAGGCACTCGGCGAGCTCACCGTCCCTGACCTTCTCGCCGGGGACGGGTTCACCGCGCACGATGGAGTCGCGCAGGCGAGGGAACACCTCGTCACTGAGGAGGCGACGGGAGACAGGGCGGTCGCTGCGGGCAGTCGGTGGGCACCCAGAGATAGTTGCCGCGCTGGCCTCAGCGGATGTTGCCCGCCAGTTTGTTGGCATCGGGATCGTTCGTCGTGACCGTGCCGATCTCGCGTACGGCGGAGGTGGCGACCCGGCCCGTCAGCCGGGTGACCGTGACGGGCTCCGACGCCGTGACGGACACGAAGCGGAAGCCGTAGAAGGTCAGGGAGTCCTGATGGGTCTCCCCCTGCGGGTCGCCCCGGAGGATGTACCTGCTGGTGGCCTAGGCGCTGCGGAGATTGGCCCGGTGGACGGAACCCTCGGGGCCGTCCACACCGACGCCACTCCCCCCGCCGGCCTGAAGCCGATCTGGAAGTACCCTGACGCCCATGTCGGCGGCTTCCCCCGCTGCATGGCGGACCGGGCCGCCGTCGAGCGCTGGAAGCAGACCTTCGCCCTGTACTTCGGCGAGGTGCGGGGCGAGCCGACGCCGGGTTGGCTCGGGCTCCACCCAGGGACGTAGCGACCGGGCCCGGCCGGGGGCCGTCCCCCTCGGTCACGGCAAGATCGGTACGGTGGCGGACGGGACCAGGAGAGGGGCGGAACCGCCGTGAGCGAGCAGGCAGGGATCAGTACGGCCAAGGAGGCCGCCGACCACGAACTCGTGCTCGCCTTCGGGCGGCTGCAGGGGGCGGCCAACCGGCTGGAGTACATCCTCGGGCGGTCGCTCGAAGTCGAGTGCGGGATCAGTCACCTGATGTTCGAGGTGCTGCTGATCCTCGGCCGGGCAGGTGAGCCGGGACTGCCGATGCGGGCCATCGCCCAGGAGCAGGTCCTCACCACCGGCGGCGCCACCCGGCTGGTGGACCGCATGGAGGCGGCGGGGCTGGTGGCCCGGGCCGAGTCGCCCTCCGACCGGCGCGGCAAGCTGGTGCGGCTGACCACGCTGGGCGAGGAGACGACGGTACGCGCGGCCCAGGTCCATGTGGAGAACATCAAGCGGTACTTCGTCGCCCCGCTCCCGGAGGCGGACCGCGAGCGCTTCGCCGAGGATCTGCGGATCCTCAGCCACACGGCTCGGGACGTCCTGCCCCGGCTGCCCTGACCCGTACGCCGAAGCGGGCGGCCGAGGGCGGCGGCAAGAAGCCTCGCTGCCGACGTCCTGACGTCGGCCGGGGCCCTGTGACCTCCTTCACAGAACCCCGCCGAAATATCTGACACGTCAGTCACTGTTCTGTCAGATGATCGCCCGCACCGGGCGACCCGGTCACACGCTGTTGAGGTCACCATGAAGCTGGTCTACGTGTTCGACGCCTACTGCGGCTGGTCCCACGGTTTCTCCGGGACCCTCCGCGAGGTGGTCTCCCGCCACCCCGAGCTGCCGGTGGAGGTGGTCTCCGGCGGTCTGTTCACCGGATCACGCCGGGTGCCGATCCGCGAGTTCGGCTACGTCCAGGGCGCGAACGCCCAGATCGCGGAGCTGACCGGTGCCGAGTTCGGCGAAGCGTACGAGAAGCTGATCGCCGACGGCTCGTTCGTCATGGACTCCGAGGCCGCCGCCCGCGGTGTGGCCGCCCTGCGCCAGGCGGCCCCCGACCGCGCCGCGGCCCTGGCCACGGACGTACAGCACGCCTTCTACTCCGACGGCCGCAGCCTGTCCGACCCGGTGACGTACGGCCTGCTCGCCGAGGCGGCCGGACTGGACGCCGACGCCGTCGTGACCGCGTTCGCCTCGCCCGAGGTGCGGGCAGCCGCCGGGGCCGACTTCCGCCGCGCGGCCGAACTGGGTGTCACCGGCTTCCCCACCCTGCTGGCCGTCGACGGCGACTCCGTGGTCCCGCTGGCCTACGGTCGTGCCACCGCGGACGAGGTCGACCGGCGACTGGCGACCCTCGGGGCCACCCGTACCTCCTGACCGTCCCCGTCCGGATGGGCCGTGTCCCGATCGGCCGTGTCCCCTCACTCCCCCAGCAGCCGCCGCAGCCACCGCAGTCGGGCCTCCCGGGCGTCGGCGGAGAGGGACGCCTGGGGCACCAGACCGTCGAAGCCGTGGAACCCGCCCGGCCACACGTGGAGTTCGGCGCTTCCCCCGGCCTGCCAGATCCTGGAGGCGTAGGTGACGTCCTCGTCCCGGAAGGTCTCGGCGGAACCCACGTCGATGAAGGCGGGAGGCAGACCGGACAGGTCGGCCGCTCGGGCCGGGGCGGCGTACGGCTCGACGTCGTCGGTGCCGCGCCGTTCCCCCAGCAGAGCGCTCCAGCCCGTCTCGTTGGCGGTGCGGTCCCATACGCCGAGTCCGGCCATCTGATGGGCGGACACGGTGTCGTTGCGGTCGTCGAGCATCGGGCACATCAGCAGCTGGCCCAGCAGCCGCGGACCCCGGCGGTCGCGTGCGAGGAGGGCGAGAGCCGCGGCGAGTCCGCCGCCCGCACTGCCCCCGGCCAGGATGACGCGGTCCGGATCGCCGCCGATCTCCTCGGCGTGCGCCACCGTCCACAGCAGTCCCGCGTAGCAGTCCTCGATCGGTGCCGGGTGCGGGTGCTCGGGGGCGAGGCGGTACTCCACCGACACCACGACCAGGCCCAGTTCCTCCGCCCAGTCCAGGGGCAGGCCCAGCCGGTTGTGACCCACGATCATGCCGCCGGGGTGGGTGAAGTAGACGACGGGTCGTGGGCCGGGCACCGAGGTGGGCCTGCAGATCAGCAGCGAGACGTCCGGCGCGCCCGGCGGGCCGGGCACCGTGCGTTCCTCCACGTCGAAGAGACCGCCGCAGCTCAGTTCGTCGATCGTCAGGAGGGGGACGTCGCCGTTGAGTCGCTCCCTCGCCGCGGGGATGTCGTCCGGGGTCGCGGTGGTCGGTGCCAGGTCGCCGAGTTCGACGAGAGCGGCCGCCAGTTCCGGGTCGAACGGCGGAGGGGCGGTGGTCATCTGTACCTCCTGCGAGTTGATCGTCCTGATCGTCGACGTCGTCCCGGCCGGCCGGCCGGGAGGGCCGTCGCGCGGGGATGCAACCGTGGGGCGAAACGGTGGGGCGGATGTCCGCCCGCCGGACGCGGCGGGCCTGCGCGAGGACGCGGGCGGGCGACGTGGGAATCGGGGCCGGGGCCCGGTGTGCGCGGTCGAACGGCCCGGGCGCGTGGGCTCGTTCCTGCCGGGTCGTGCGGCGCCGTACGCCTGTGGCCGAACGGCGCCCCGGCGTCCCGCCGTCCGAGCGGGGGTCGCGGGGCGGCTCGCACCGAAGGCGACGGGCGGAACCGTAACCGCACGCGCCGCTCTCCGTCCAGCCTCCTCACCTCGCTCGCCGGTTCGTGCCGGTCACCCGGCGAGGTCCGCGACGACATCGCCGAGCTGCTCCGCCGGGTCGGGCCGCCCGAGGACGCGGCGGACCGGTACCCGGCGCAGTTCAGCGGGGGCCAGCGCCAGCGCATCGCCATCGCCCGGGCGGTCGCCCGCAGGCCGAGGCTCATCATCTGCGACGAGCCGACCAGCGCCCTCGACGTCACCACCCAGGCGGCGGGGCTGAGCCTCCTCTCCGAACTCCAGGACACCCTCGGGTGCGCCCATCTGTTCATCACCCACGACCTCGCCGTCGTCAAGGAGTTCGCGGCCCGCACCCTGGTCCTGCAGCACGGGCGCATCGTGGAGGAGGGAGCCAGCGTCGACGTGTGCGACCGGCCCCGGCACGCGTACACCCGACGGCTGGTGGCGGCCGCCCCCGACCCCGACCCCGACCCCGACTTCCAACGCGTCCGGCGCCAACGGCGGTTGAAGGTGTCGGCGACGGCGTGAGCGACGGTTCCGGCCCGGTGTCTCAGTCTTCCAGCGGCTCGTGGTCGAACCAGTCGAAGTGCACCGTGCCGGCGGTGGCGAACAGGCCGATGACCCGGCCCGTGAAGCCGCCGGCCACCTCCGTGGACAGGTAACGGCCGTCCAGCGAGGCCAGTTCGACGAAGGTGCCGTCCCGCTCCTCGAACCCGAGCGAGACGAAGTCGGGTCCGGTGCGCGCGTCGTTCATGGTCCGCACCGGAACGGTCTCCACACGGAGCACCACGGGTCCCGGGGGCACCGGCCGGGACGTCACCACGGTGTTCAGCGGGCCGATGCGGGCCCGGACCCGGACCTGCCCTGACTCGACCTCGACGGAGTAGTGGTGGCGCTCGTCGAGACGCACGGCCAGACCGCCGCCCTGCCCCTGCGCCACATCGGCCGAGGTGCGCACGCGACACGCCCGGTGCTGCTGCCGTCGGCCCACGAACGTCACCTCGGCGTCGTCGAGGGACGTGCCGCGGGCGCGCAGGGTCAGCCGGCCGGGCCGTTCCTTCGTGGTGCACTCCTCCGGGGAACGCCGGCGCAACGAGATCCACTGCGGGGCCAGTTCGGCGGCGTCGAAGTCGTCCCGGCGCTCCGGTGCGACGGCGGGTGGATCGAGGGGCCAGGGCGGTGCGGGCATGTCGGTCGACAGTTCGCCGACGACGGGCCAGCCGTCGACCCATTCGACCGGCGCCAGGTAGGTCTCCCGGCCCAGTACGTGCCAGCCGGGGGTGCCGCCGCCCGGCCGTACCCCGAGCAGCACCATCCACCAGGAGCCGTCGGGTCCCTGCACCAGGTCGGCGTGGCCGGTGTTCTGGATGGGGTGGTCGGTGCCGCGGTGGGTCAGGATCGGGTTGTCGGGGCAGGGTTCGAACGGGCCGGTGGGTGCGTTGCCGCGGGCGATCGAGACGCCGTGGCCCCGCTCGGTGCCGCCTTCGGCGATGAGCAGGTACCAGTACTCGCCGATGCGGTACAGGTGGGGTGCTTCGGGGGCCTTGGCGCCGGGCGCGCCGGACCACAGCTGCCGGCGCTCGCCGAACGTCTCCCCGGTGTGGGGGTCGAGGCGGATCTGTCCGACTCCGGCGGTGGTGCACCAGCAGGTGCCGTCCTCGTCCCAGGCGATGTCCGGGTCGATGCCGTGCACTCCGGGCAGCCGGATCGGGTCGGACCAGGGGCCGGCCGGGTCGGTGGCCGTGAACAGCAGGTTGCCGTCGGCGCTGACGTTGGTGACGATCAGCCAGAACCGGCCGTCGTGGTGGCGCAGCGTGGGGGCGTAGATCCCCCCGGAGGAGGCGGTGTCCGGCGGCAGACGCAGTTGGCTCGGTCGGTCGAGCGCGTTGCCGATCTGGGTCCAGTGCACGAGGTCGCGGCTGTGGAAGAGGGGGATGCCGGGGAAGTACTCGAAGCTGGAGCAGGCGAGGTAGTAGTCGTCGCCCGCCCGGCAGATGGACGGGTCGGGGTGGAAGCCGGGGATCACCGGATTGCTCATGGTGGTTCCCGCCTCGGACACGCTCGTCACCCTCATCGGGTCCTTTCGCCGTTTCGAAAGTTTCTCTCGCATTGACAGATACTTTCTCGATCAGGCTAGGCGGGGGCCTGGGGTGAACGCGACACCGGAGGCCAGGTTCTCCCGCGGTGTGCCGTGGCGGATCGATCTGATCAGCTACGACATCCCGGTCCTGGCGAACGCCTCGGGCGGCACCGGCGGCCTGTCCGTCCCCACTCTGTTCCGGGGCGACCAGCTCGCCTCCATGGAGGCCCGGGACGACGACGGGAGCAACGCGGGCCCCGCGAGCTGGACCTCGTTCCAGCAGTGGGACACCGCGTTCTCGGCGTACACGGACGATTTCATCAAGCTGACCGCCGAGTTCCTCACGGCGCCACGGGTAGGGTGCATCCGCCACGTGAGGGACGGGAGACCGAGGTGACCGAGACGACGCGGACCGGGAAGACGGTCGCCGAGGTGATGGCCGAGCTGGCCGCGCTCGACGACCCGAGAGCGCGCGAGGTCAACGAGCGGCACGGCGACGACCACGGTGTGAACCTCGGCAGCCTGCGGACCCTCGCGAAGCGGCTCAGGACGCAACAGGATCTCGCGTGCCGGCTGTGGGCGACGGGGGACGGCGCGGCGAGGCTGCTGGCGCTCCTGATCTGCCGCCCGAAGGCGTTCGGGCGGGACGAGCTGGACTCCATGCTGCGCGAGGCGCGCACTCCCAAGGTGCACGACTGGCTCGTGAACCACGTGGTGAAGAAGAGCCCGCACGCCGAGGAACTCCGCCTGGCGTGGTGTGCCGATCCGGACCCCGTGGTCGCGAGCGCCGGCTGGGCGCTCACCACCGAACGGGTGGCGAGGAGGCCCGAGGGCCTCGACCTCCCCGGGCTGCTCGACGTCGTCGAGGCACGGATGAAGGCCGCCCCGGACCGCCTGCAGTGGGCGATGAACCACTGCCTCGCGCAGATCGGCATCGAACACGCCGAGCACCGAGCCCGTGCGATCGACATCGGCGAGCGCCTGGAGGTGCTCAGGGACTATCCGACCTCTCCGGGCTGCACATCGCCGTTCGCGCCGGCCTGGATCGCCGAGATGGTGCGGCGGCGGCAGGCGACGTAGGGGCGCGGCGCGGCGGGCCGCCGCGCCCGCACCCTGCCGGTTCCTACTGCGGCTGGGTCGCGATCTGGATGAGGTTGCCGCAGGTGTCGTCGAGGACGGCGGTGGTGACGGGGCCCATCTCCAGCGGCTCCTGGGTGAAGCGCACGCCCAGGCCGCGCAGGCGCTCGTACTCCGCCCGCACGTCGTCGACGGCGAACTGGGCGAGCGGGATGCCGTCCCCGACGAGTGCGTCGCGGTAGGGCTTGACGGCCGGATGTCCGGCGGGCTCCAGGAGCAGTTCGGTGCCGTCGGGCTCGTCCGGCGAGACGACGGTCAGCCAGCGGTCCTTCTCGCCCAGCGGGACGTCGTGCTTCTTCACGAAGCCGAGGATCTCGGTGTAGAAGTGCTCGGCCTTGGCCTGGTCGTCGACGAAGACGCTGGTCAGACGGATCTTCATGAGGTGCTCTCCTGCGGTCCGGAGGGGTCGGGCATGAGCCACCGCTCGGTGATCTGCCGCAGCGGGGCGGTGTTCAGGTCGTGGAACTTGTAGCGGCCCTCCCGCCTGGTCTCGACGAGCCCGGCGGCCTCCAGCACGGCGAGGTGCTGGGAGATCGCCTGGCGCGAGCTGTTGAGCCCGTGCTTCATGGTCAGCCGCGAACAGATCTCGAACAGTGTCTGTCCGGACTTCTCGGTCAGCTCGTCGAGGATGGTCCGGCGGGTGGGGTCGGCCAGGGCTTTGAACAGGTCGTCGGCCACACCTCCACCATAGGCAAGCGACCACTTGCCTATCAAGTCCGACCGCGCACCTCTTCCGTGGGGACCCGCCGCCGCTTTCCGCGCGGACCCGCCGCCGCCTTGCCGGTCACAGCCCGAACAGCTCTGCCGCGTTGTCGTGGCACACCGCCCGCAGCCACTCCTCCCCCAGGCCCAGGCGCTCCAGGGCGTGGAGCTGGTGGAGGTACGGGTAGGGGATGTTGGGGAAGTCGGAGCCGAGGAGGACCCGGTCACCGAGGGCGGCCAGCCGCGGCAGGGCCCGGCGGGGGAACGGCATGAACCGCTCGCTGAAGTCGGTGAACGCCATCGTCGTGTCGAACCGCACCTCCCCGTACCGCTCGGCGAGTCCGAAGAACTCCTCGTACTCGGGCATCCCCATGTGCGCGACGACCAGCCGGAGCCGGGGATGGCGCGCCAGTACGCGCGTGATCGGCTCGGGGCCGGTGTACGTGCCGGGCGCGGGCCCGGAGCCGCAGTGGATGACCACGGGGACACCGGCCTCGGCCAGCAACCCCCATGCCTGGTCGAGGAGTCGGTCGGCCGGGTCGTACGCCCCCACCTGTACGTGCGCCTTGAAGACGCGCGCTCCCGCCTCGACGGCCTCCCGGACGTACGCGGCGGTGTCCGGCTCGGGATAGAGGGTGGCCGTGTGCAGACAGTCGGGGGTGCGGCGGGCGAAGCCGGCCGCCCAGCCGTTCAGCCAGCGGGCCATGCCCGGCTTGTGCGGGTAGAGCATCGAGGTGAACGCCCGCACGCCGAAGGCCCGGAGCAGGTCCGCCCGTTCCGTCTCCTCCTGGCGGTAGGTGATCGGCCACTCCATTCCGCCGGTCAGCGGTCCGAGCGCGTCGAAGTACTCCCACACCTTGCGCAGGACGCGCTCGGGCATGAAGTGCGTGTGGACGTCGATCAGACCGGGCAGACCGAGCGCCTCGGCGAACCGGCGGATCTCTCCGGCCTCCTCGCCCACGGGCACGTCACTGGGGTGATCACTCATGCCGTCCACGATCGACTCCCGTGCGGTGGCGGGTCCACCACCGCACGCGGGTGATCCATGAGGGATCCGTCACCCGGCCGTTCCCGGCCGGTCGGCTACAGGTTCTGGCCGCCCTTCACCGGCTGCACGTCCTCGACGAACAACTGGAAGAGCAGGCGCGTGATGTCGGTGTCCCCGAGCGAAAGGCTGAACGGCTCTTTCTTCTCGGGCTTCAGGCCGATATAGCCCGGAAGTGCCCCTTCGCCGGCCGCGGCCTGCGGGAAGGTACTCCCGGTCTCCTCTTCACGGGTCTTCCTGATGTGATAAGGAGTGCCCTTGTCTCCGGATATCGCCATGTAATTCGGGTGGAACAGGTAATCATGCGCGCCCTCCTTGAGGGTGAACTCCATCATCACCTGCTGATCCTCGTCCTTGAAGTACTCGTCGGCCTGGCCGATGTCACCGAGGTGGTTCTTCACGGGCATGGCGCCGATCGGGCCGCTGCCCCCCGCCTCCGTCTCGCGATAGCGCTTCGCGATCCCGACGGGGTTCTTGCTCTCGGTCCTCATCCACTCTTCCGTCTCGGCCGCCTTTCCCCGTCCCTTCCACTCCATGATGGCGACGGCCTCGCTCGTGAACATCGACCTGTAGAGCTTCAGGCGCCCGGTCTCTCCCTTTCCGCTCCGCTCGGCCAATTCAGCCAGGAGAGCGGGCCCCACGGTGTGCAGGACATCCTCCAGCTTCCGCTTCGCGGGTGCGGCACCCTTGCCCTTCTTCTTCGGCGCCTTGGGCGGAAGCAGCGAGTGCCCCGCCTCCGTCATCTTGTTCTTCCAGTGATCCTCCTGGAACAATTCCTGCGGGTCGCCGAGTACCCGCTGAACAAAGGCACCGGAGGGTGCACCGTGAGCGCCGCGCGATTCCTCCGGCGCCCGGGAGGAGTCCGTCGCACGCTGCACGGCGGGCTGTGCCGGGCCGGACATCACCTTGCGCGCGTTGGCCTCGGCGGCCTGCTCGAAGCGGTCGGAGGGGTCGGAGACCCTCAGCCCGCCGCCGTCGTCGGTGCCGGCGACGGGACCCTGACGCTGCTGGATGACATGGGTCAGCTCGTGGGCGAGAGTGTGCTTGTCCGCGCCGCCGTCGCCGATGACCACATGGCTGCCGGATGTGTAGGCGCGGGCGCCGACCTCGGCGGCGGACGCCTTCGCCGCGCTGTCGTCGTGGATGCGGACGTCGGAGAAGTCGGCGCCGAGCCGCGCCTCCATGTCCGTGCGGGTGGCACTGTCCAGGGGCTGGCCGGGGGCGCGCAGCACCTCGTGGACGGCCGAACGCTGCACGTCGTGCACGGCCGAGCGCTGCACGGTGGGCTCCGCGGCACCCTGGTGTCCGCAGTCGGCACCGTGCCGGTGCTCCTCCTGGGCCCAGGAATGGCCGGCCCGGCGCAGCAACTGGACGACCGCGGCATTGCCCGTGGTGCCCTGGAGCGCGAGCAGCCCCTGCGGCGACGACAGATCCGGCCCCCGCCGCGCGGGCGTTTCCGTCGTCGTGACGGCGGGGACCCGGACGGCCTTCGCCTCGTCGCTACCGCGTGTCCGCACTGACAGTCCTCTTCCATGATCAACGACTCGACCTTTCTTGGTACACCGGCGCCGACGCGTTCGAGAAGGTCCCTCGGGGCAGACCTCGGCATCCGATCGGGCAACGGGACCGGTCGACGCGGCGCCCGCTCCTTGACCTGGTGTGGATCCCCTCGGGCCGGGCACTCGGCCGTCGACCGGGGCGGGACCGGCTGGAGGTGTGTCATGGCGGTACGGCATCGTCTGATCAAGGTGAGTCCGCAGGTCGTCTGGGCCGTCCTCGCGGACGGCACCCGGTACGCGGAGTGGGTGGTGGGAACGTCGGCCTCCGAGCCGGTGCGGGGGCACTGGCCGCAGGTGGGCTCGGCGATCGAGTACGAGATCCGGGTGGGCCCGCTGCGCCTGAGCAACGAGACCGTCGTCCGGTACTGCGACGAGGGCTCCGAACTGGGACTGGAGGCGCGGGCGGGTGTGCTGGGGACGGCGCGGATCTCCCTCCGGCTCCGCCCCTGGGGACCGTACTGCCTGGTGATCGCGGACGAACACCCGCTGCAGGGAGTGGGCGGAGCGCTCCACAACGTCGGCGTGGAGGCACTGATCCAGCTCCGGCACCGCGCGATGCTCGCCCGGCTCGCCGGGATCTGCGAGGCGCGCGCCGAGGACGGCGACGCCGAGGCGCGGAGCGAGGCCGAACAGCCCACGAAGCTCCACGCGCGGCGCAGGGCCGCGGGCCACGGCACCGGCGGCCATGCCTGACGCGGTGGTGATCGGAGCCGGCCCCAACGGGCTGGTGGCCGCCAACCTGCTCGCCGACGCCGGATGGAGCGTCGACGTCCTGGAGGAACAGCCGGAACCCGGCGGCGCGGTGCGCCACGACAGGGGGGTCGACCCCGACTTCGCGAGCGACCTGTTCAGCTCGTTCTATCCCCTCGCCGCCGCCTCTTCGGTCCTGGCACGGCTCGGCCTCGACGAACACGGCCTGCGCTGGAGCCACGCGCCGCACGTCCTGGCGCACCCCCTCGGCGACGGCAGGTGCGCGGTGCTCTCCCGGGACATCGACACCACCGCCGCCTCCCTCGACGCCTTCCACCCGGGCGACGGCGACGCCTGGAAACGCCTGCACGCCACCTGGGAGGACCTCGGCCCCGACATCGTCGACGCGCTGTTCACCCCCTTCCCGCCGGTGCGCGCCACCGCCCGTCTCGCCGTCAGGCTGAAGGCGGCCGGCGGCCTGCGGATGGCCCGCACCCTGGTCGCGCCGGTCCGCCGCATGGGGGAGGAGGAATTCCGCGGCGAGGGCGGCAGACTGCTGCTGGCCGGCAACGCCCTGCACGCCGACCTCGCGCCGGAGGCCGCCGGCAGCGGCGGCTACGGCTGGCTGCTGTGCATGCTCGGACAGACCTACGGCTTTCCCGTGCCGGCCGGTGGCGCGGGCGCCCTGACGGCGGCCCTCGTCAGCCGGCTGAGGGCGCGTGGCGGCAGCGTCCGCTGCGGGCATCGGGTCAGCCGCGTCCTGGTACGGAACGGACGGGCCGCCGGGGTCCTCACCTCCGACGGCGAGAAGGTCGCCGCGCGCCGCGCCGTGCTGGCGGACGTGTCCGCGCCGGCCCTCTACGGCGAACTCGTCGGCGCGGAACACCTCCCGTCCCAGCTGATGGCCGACCTGAAGCGCTTCCAGTGGGACTTCGCCACCTTCAAGGTCGACTGGGCCTGCGACGGGCCGGTGCCCTGGCGCGCCGAGGAGGCGGCGCGGGCCGGGACGGTCCACCTCGCCGACGGCGTCGACGAACTCACCCGCTGCGCCGCGCAGATCGCCATGGGCCAGGTCCCCGACCGCCCCTTCGCCCTGTTCGGCCAGATGACGACCGCCGACCCCTCCCGCTCGCCCCGGGGCACCGAGGCCGCCTGGGCGTACACCCACGTGCCGCACGTCATCAAGTCCGACGCGGGCGACGAGGGACTGACGGGCGCCTGGAGCAGCACGGAGCAGGAGGTGATGGCCGACCGCGTCGAACGTCAGGTGGAACGGTTCGCGCCGGGGTTCCGCTCGCGGATCCGCGCCCGCCGGGTGCTGGCGCCGCCCGCCCTCCAGGCACTCGACCGCAATCTGCACGGCGGCGCCATCAACGGCGGCACCGCGGCCCTGCACCAGCAGCTGTTCTTCCGCCCCGCCCCCGGCACCGGCCGCCCCGAGACCCCCGTGGACGGCCTCTATCTCGCCTCCGCCTCCGCCCACCCCGGCGGCGGGGTGCACGGCGCGCCCGGCGCCAACGCCGCCCGCGCGGCACTGCGCCGACACCGGCTGCCCGGGCTCACCCGCGCCCAACGCGTCCTCGCCCACCGGGACCGCACCGGCCGCAGGCAGGACCGGACAGGAAGGGACCAGCCGTGAACGACAGCCCCCTCAAGGACCGCACGGTCGTGGTGACCGGCGCGGCACGCGGCATCGGAGCGGCACTGGCGAACGCGCTCGCCCGGCGAGGCGCGCGGCTGGCCCTCCTCGACCTCGACGAACCGGCGCTGAGGGCGACCGCCGCCGCCCTCCCCGGCGAGGCGCTGGCCATCCGCGCCGACGTCTCCGACGACGCCGCGCTCGACGACGCGGCCGAAGCCGTCCGTAGCCGCCTGGGGCCGCCCTCGGTCGTGGTGGCGAACGCGGGCATCGCCGAGGGCGGCCCCTTCGCCCGGTCCGACCCCGACACCTGGCGCCGGGTGATCGACGTCAACCTGATCGGCAGCGCCCAGACCGCCCGGGCCTTCCTGCCGGACCTGATACGGACCGCCGGCTACCACCTGCAGATCGCCTCGCTGGCCTCGATCGGCGCCGCCCCGATGATGAGCGCGTACTGCGCCTCCAAGTCCGGCGTCGAGGCCTTCGCCCACACCCTGCGCGCCGAGACGGCCCAGCACGGTGTGGCCGTGGGCATCGCCTATCTCGGCTGGACCGACACCGAGCTGATCCGCGACGCCGACCACTACGTGACCATGCGGGAGCTACGCGCCCACATGCCGCCGCCGGCCCGGCGTGTCCACCCCACCGAGACGGTCGCCGCCCGCCTCACCCACGCGGTGGAACAGCGACGGACCGCCGTCTACGTCCCCCGCTGGCTGCGTCTGACGCAGCTGACCCGAGCCGCGATCCCGCCCGTCGTCCTGCGCGCCACCCGCCGCGCCCTCCCCCGTCTCGAAGCGGAGCAGCCGCTGCACCCCACCGGCCTGCTGGGCCCGGGTGGCCGCGCCGACGGCGCCACGCGGGCGGGCGGCTGAGCCACGGTCACGACGGGTGGCCGAACGTGATGGTTCGGATACTCTGCGGAATCGATGACACGGTCGATGGCACCGGGCTGGGAGAGGCGTATGGGCGCGGGCAGGCGGCGATACCTCGGCGGGCGGGAAGCGGTGGCGGCAGGAGTCTCTGCGCCCCTCTCCACTCCGGAGCCGCCCCTGGGCGGAGTCCTGGCGGGCCGCACGAACCGCTGGTTCCAGGAGGCCCGGCGACTGCGCGAGACACTCCCCGACGGCACCCTCGGCGACCATGCCGCGTAAGGGTGCGCGGGGCGGCGAGGGCCACGACGTGGAAAAGGCGCTCGACGAGCTCTACGCCACGCCGCCCGCGCGCTTCGTCTCCCGCCGCGAGGAGCTGGCGCTGGAGGCCAGGACCGACGGACGCGCGGAGGACGCGCGTCGCCTCCATGCCGCCCGGCGCCCCTCCCTCGCCGCCTGGACGGTGAACCTGCTGCGGCGCTCCGAACCGGAGGAGTGCAGGCGGTTCCTGGAGCTGGGGCGTGCGCTGCGCGAGGCCTACGAGAGCCTGGACGCCGACGGGATCAAGGCTCTGTCCGAGCAGCGCCGGAGCATCGTCGCGGCCATGTCCGGGCAGGCCTCCGCCCTGGCCGCCGAGGCCGGTCACCGGCTGTCGGAGCCGGTACGGCGGGACGTCGAGGCCACCCTGCGTGCCGTCCTCGCCGACCAGGAGGCAGCCGACCGGTGGGCCACCGGTCGGCTGGAGAGCGCCCTCACCCCGCCGACGGGCTTTCCCGGGCGGGCCCCCGCGACCGCGCCGGCCGCCCCACCCCGCGCACGGGCCCGAGCGGTGGATCCGCCGGCTTCCGCGCGGTCCCGTGCGAAGGACGAGGTCGCCGAGCGGCGCCGCCTGAAGGAGGAGCAGCTCGGCCGGGCCCGTGAGGCGGCCGAGGCCGCCGAGCGCCGGCTGCGCGATCTGCGCACCGCACGGACGGAGGCCGAAGCACTGCTGGAACGGGCGCGTGAACGGCACGACCGGGCGGGGGACGACGTGTCCGCCGCCGAGCGGCGACTGCGGCAGGCTCGGGAGGACCGGCAACGGGCGGACCACGACCGACAGGAGGCGGAGGAACGCTGTGCGGTGGCTGCCGACGAGGTGTCCCGGGCCGAGCGGGCGGCCCGCGAGGCCTCCCGTGAGGTGAAACGTCTGTCCGGACGGTCCGTCAGGTAGCGCGGGCTCCCGTCCGGCGTCCAGCGGGAGGGGGCTGTGTGGGCCGTACCCAGCCGGCCGCCTTGCGCCCTGTCGGCGGAAGTGGCGGCCAGGCTCCCCCTCCGGGGCAACTGCTCCCGGCCGCCTTCGCCCTGTTCACCGCCGGGCTGCTGGTCCGTCACCTCTCCACCGGCGGGAGGCCGCGCCATGCCTTGCCTGACACGCCCTACCTCCTGGCCGCGGTCACCGTCTCCGCCGCCGTCGCCTGGGCACCGCGCGCCCCACCGTTCGCCGTTCTCGCCCCGTTGCGGTCCAGCGAGACCGTCCGTCCGCTGCCTCCGCACCCGTATGCCGGCCGGGGTCGCGCTGCGCGTGTCAGGTCACGCGGACGCCGCCGGCCTGAACACGTCCGCGTGCCGCGCGGACCACTGGGCGAAAGTGCGGGCCGGGTCGCCGGTGACCTTCTCCACGGTGTCGACGACCGTGCGGCCCACCTCCGGGGTGTTGCCGTACGCCTCGACCAGGAAGCCGATCACCTCGTCCGGGTGGCCCGCCGCCCGCCATTGCGCGACGGCCTGCTCCTCGGTGAGTTCGGTCAGGGCGATCTCCCGGCCCCGGGCGGCGGCGATCGCGGCCACCTTGTCGCCGACGGTCAGCAGCTCGGGACCGGTGATGACGTATTCCTGGCCGGCGTGGCCCTCCTCGGTCAGCGCGACCGCGGCGACGGCGCCGATGTCGCCCTCGTGGACCATGGCGCTCAGCCTGGAGACGAACGGCTCGCGGACCTCGTCCGAGGCCACGATCCCGTCAGCCCACTCCAGGGCGTTCGCCATGAACTCGACCGGCATGAGCACGGTCCAGTCCACACCCTCATCGGCACGCACCGCGTCCTCCAGTGGAGTCGGTCCGCCACCGTGCAGCACGGTGACCCGGCGCACGCCGGCCGCGCGGGCCAGCTCCAGGATCCGCGGGCCGGTCTCCAGCGGAGCGAAGTAGGCACCGCCGAAGGTGATCAGATGAACGCCGGTCACGCCGTCCAGGGCCGGGATCAGGCTGTCCGGTTGGGCCAGGTCGCCCTGGACGACCTCGACCTCGGCCGGGAGGTCGGCTGTGGACGCGTCCCGGGTGAGGGCCCGGACCGCGTGGCCACGGGCGAGGAGTTCGGCGACGACCTGACGGCCGACGGTTCCGGTGGCGCCGGTCACAAGGAGCTTCTGCGTCTGAGTCATGACACGACCGTACGGAGCTTTGCGGTCAACTTCTGTCCGCAAGGCCGGAGTTCGGACCGCTGATGCCGGACACGAGTTCGCACGGCCGAGGAGACGCAGACCACTCCCTTTCAAATAGGTATCTCAGATGCAACATTGCTAGAGTGCTGCCGTGAGGCTGACCAGATACACGGATCTCGGACTGCGGGCAGTGATGCGCCTGGCCGTCGTGGACAGCGAGGAGTTGCTGACCACGAGGCAGATCGCCGACTCCATGAACGTCCCCTACACCCACATGGCGAAGGCCATCGCGCAGTTGCAGCACCTCGGGGTGATCGAGGCGCGGCGCGGGCGCAACGGTGGACTGTCCCTCACCGACGCGGGCCGGAGCACCCCGGTGGGGAATCTGGTCAGGACCCTGGAGGGGGACCGGGAAGCCGTGGTGTGCGAAGGCGAGACGCCCTGCCCCCTGTCGGGCGCCTGCCGGCTGCGCCGAGCGCTGCGCGAGGCACAGGAGGCGTTCTACTCCTCGCTCAACGGCGTGACCGTCGGCGATCTGGTGGCGTCACCGACAGGGCCGATACTGCTGGCACTGGGCGCCCCACCGGGCTGACGGCCGCGGTAGCGAGCAGCACCCGCGGCCCGAACTGTTCGCGTGACGCGCGATCAAAAATATGCATCCTGCCTACCAATTCAAACCAATTCGATCGAACCTCGATCAGGTCCAGGAGTGTGTCTGATGCTTTCCGCGCAGTCGGCCCCCGTCGTCAAGGCGACGCTTCCCGTGGTGGGGGCCTCGCTGACCACCGTCACGGAGCTGTTCTACAGGCGGATGTTCGAGGAGCGTCCGGAGCTGCTGCGGCATCTGTTCAACCGGACCAACCAGGCGACCGGCGCCCAGCGCGAGGCATTGGCCGGCTCGGTGGCGGCCTTCGCCACCCTGCTGGTCGAGCGGCCCGGGGACCGCCCGGACGCCGTCCTCGCGCGCATCGCGCACAAGCACGTCTCGCTCGGCATCACCGCCGACCAGTACCCGCTGGTCGGACGCCACCTGCTCGGCGCGGTCGCCGAGGTCCTCGGTGACGCCGTCACACCCGAGGTCGCGGCCGCCTGGGACGAGGTCTACTGGCTGATGGCCAACGCCCTGATCGCCATCGAGGCCCGCCTGTACACCGAGGCCGGTGTGGAGGACGGCGACGTATGGCGGCGTATGGAGATCGCCGAGCGGCACCAGGAGACCCCTGACGCAGTCTCCCTGGTCCTGCGCCGGACCGACGACCGCCCCACCGCGCCGTTCCGCCCCGGCCAGTACGTCGGTGTGCGGGTGGAACTGCCCGACGGCGCCCACCAGATACGCCAGTACAGCCTGTCCACGGCACCCGACCACAAGACCTGGCGCATCACCGTCAAGCGCGAGCGGGCCGCCGACGGTTACGTGCCCGACGGCGAGGTCTCGTCGTGGCTGCACGCCCACGCCGAGGTGGGCGACCTCCTGGACGTCTCACTGCCCGCCGGTGACCTCGTACCGCCCGAGGCCGGCACGCCCCTGTTCCTCGCCTCCGCCGGCATCGGCATCACCCCGATGCTGTCGATGCTCGACCATCTCGCCCTCACCTCCTCCTCCCGCCCGGTCACCGTCGTCCACGCCGACCGCAGCCCCCTCGACCATGTCCACCGTGACGAACAGGCGGACCTCGTCAGCCGTCTGACCAGCGCCGATCTGCACCTGTGGTACGAGAACGACGCCCACCTCGCACCCGGCGCCCGCGTCCACGCCGGCCGCGCCACGCTCGACCACCTGACCCTGGCCCCCGACACCACCGCCTACCTCTGCGGCCCGCTGCCCTTCATGCGCCTGATGCGGGGCGAGTTGCTCGCCAAGGGACTGCACCCGTCCGCCGTGCATTACGAGGTCTTCGGCCCCGACCTCTGGCTCGGCGAGTAGGCATGGCAGACCCACGGCGGCTCCTCGCACGCCGCGCACAGCTCGCACACGACGGAAAGCAGCCGACGCCGGCCGTGGCCGTACGCCCCCGGAGGAACCACATGACCCACGACGACCGGCGGCTGCCGGCCGACGGCCCGCAGGAGCGACTCCCCGACATCGCGGGCCGCGAGGACGTGGAGCGCCTGGTGCGGGCGTTCTACGACGTGGTCCTCGACGACCCGCTGATCGGACGGCTCTTCACGGAGGTGGCCCGCGTCGACATGGCCACCCATCTGCCCGTCATGGCCGACTTCTGGGAGAGCGCCCTGCTCACCCCCGGTGTCTACCGCCGCAACGCCCTGCGCGCACACCGCGACCTGCACGCCAGGAGCCCGCTGCGCGCCGAGCACTTCGATCGCTGGCTGGAACTGTGGACCGTCGCCGTACGCGGGCGTCACGCGGGGCCGGTGGCGGACCGGGCGGTCACCAAGGCGCGGGCCGTGGCCGGGGCACTGCTGCACAACACGGCCGGTGACGGACGGCCTCCCGCGGTGCGCGGCCCCGTCGTCGTCGACCTCGAGCCACCGGCCAGACGCCCGTCACCCGCACCACGGAGCTGAGCACCTCGTCGACGGCGCGGCGAGCGCGGGTGTGGCCGTCCCCGCCGCGCGGCGGGGACGGCGCACGTGGCGCCCCGGAAGTGCCTGGGTAGGCTTTCTCCCGGAGCCGCGCGACCGTGTGCGCCCGGGTCGCCCCGCCAACCGGCGCGGTGTGCCGCTCGACCGAGAGAGACATGATGTCCCCGACGATTCGCAGGGCTGTGATCCCCGCCGCCGGCCTCGGCTCCCGTCTGCTGCCGCTGACGAAGGCGACGCCCAAGGAAATGCTCCCCGTCGGCGACAAGCCGGTCATCGAGCACACGGTCCGTGAGCTGGTCGACTCCGGCATCACCGACATCACCATCGTCGTCTCCGGCGGCAAGAGCCTCATCCAGGACCACTTCCGCCCCAACCCCGCCCTGGTCGAGCAGCTGCGCGAGGACGGCAAGACGGCCTACGCGGACGCGGTGGAGGAGGTCGCGGAGCTGGCCCGGCGCGGCCACATCACCTACCTCGACCAGTACGGCCCGTACGGCAACGGCACCCCGGTGCTCAACGCCGCCCGGGCCTTCGGCGACGAACCGGTGCTGGTGCTCTGGCCCGACGACGTCTTCGTGGCCGAGACCCCCCGCGCCCAGCAGCTGATCCGCGCCTACGAACAGACCGGCTGCCCGGTGCTGGCCCTCCTGCCGATGGACCCCACCGAGTCCCAGCGCTACGGCGTGCCCATAGTCAAGGAGGATCTCGGCGACGGCCAGCTGCGCATCACCGGCCTGGTGGAGAAGCCCGAGCCCGCCGCCGCGCCCTCCGCGTACGCGGCCATCGGCGGCTACGTCGTCACCCCCGGCATCATCGACGAACTGCGCGAGCAGACCCGCCGCTGGTACGAGCACCGCACCGGCGAGGTCTACCTGACCGACGCCATCAACGCCTACGCCACCACCCGCGCGGTCTACGGACAGGTCATCAAGGGCCGCTGGTACGACACCGGCAACCCCGCCGACTACCTGGTCGCCCAGATGGCCTTCGCCCTCTCCCACCCGGAGTACGGCCCCCTCCTACGCGGCCTGGTCAACGGCCTCGACGCCGACCCGGCCTAGCACCGCCCCCCGACCGTCGGGCACATACCGCACGGCCGCGAACACCCCTCACCCGAGCGCCTGTCGACGCACGACGTCCCTCCCCAGACCTGCGTCAGCGCGTCACCAAAGACCGCGGCTCAGAACCACGGACAGGCGACCCATCCGCCCGACGTGGCCGAATTCGCGTGCGTCATCGACGCCGAAGCGCGTGCGGCGGTCTTGTCAGATCTCTTGCAAAGGTCCGGACCAACTGATAATTCCCTTTCTGTTAGGAAAGTTTCCTACCAGTTGTGTTCCCCGACTGACCGATCGGTGACCGCCGGTCGGCCACAGACCGCCAGGAGTCCCCCATGAGACCGGCACGACATGTTCCGCTCGTCGCCGTGCTGCTCCTTCTCGGCCTCGTTCTGACCCCCAGCACCGCCCAGGCCGGCCCCACAGCCCCGAAAGCAGTCACCCCCGTCGCCGCCAACGGACAGCTCAAGGTGTGCGGTACCAAGCTCTGCAACCAGCAAGGAAAAACGATCCAGCTGCGAGGGATGAGCACGCACGGCCTGCAGTGGTACAGCAACTGCGTCACCAACGGCTCGCTCAACGCCCTCGCCACCGACTGGCGGGCCGACGTACTGCGCGTCTCCATGTACGTCCAGGAGGGCGGCTACGAGACCGATCCGCGCCGCTTCACCGACCTGGTCCACGCCGCCATCGAACAGGCCACGGCCCGCGGCATGTACGCCATCGTCGACTGGCACATGCTCGACCCGGGCGACCCGCACCACAACCTCGCCCGCGCCAAGACCTTCTTCTCCGAGATCGCCCAGCGCCACCGCGACAAGAACAACGTGCTGTACGAGATCGCGAACGAGCCCAGCGGAGTGAGCTGGTCCCGCATCAAGAGCTACGCCGAGCAGCTGATCCCCGTCATCAGGGCCAAGGACCCGAACACCCCGATCCTGGTCGGCACCCGCGCCTGGTCCTCACTCGGCGTGTCGGACGGCGCGAACGAGTCCGAGGTGGTCGACAACCCGGTGAACGCGGCCAACATCATGTACACCTTCCACTTCTACGCGTCCTCGCACCGCGACGACTACCTCCAGACCCTCTCCCGCGCGGCCGACCGCATACCCGTGTTCGTCACGGAGTTCGGCACCCAGAACTACGCGGGCGAGGGCGCGAACGACTTCGCCATGTCGCAGCGCTACCTGGATCTGATGGCGGCCAAGAAGATCAGCTGGGCCAACTGGAACTACTCCGACGACGAACGCTCCGGTGCCGTCTTCAAGCAGGGCACCTGCACCGCCAACGGCCCGTGGACCGGCACGTCCCCCCTCAAGCCCGCGGGCGTCTGGGTCCGCGAACGCGTCAGGACTCCGGACGACTTCTGACCCGTACGAAAGCGTGACGGGAGCCCGGCCCACCGGTACCTCGCACCGCACCCACGGGCCGGCTCCCCCGTGTCGAGGTGGGCGCACGTCCGCCGATGGGGCAACTTGGGGGAATGTCCTCGGGCGAGGTCGCGGCAGGGGCGGGGAGGAGGCGTACGAGCCCTTCGGTGACGACGCGCTGCTCACCGTCCACGTCCTGCCGGGCGCCACCGTCCTCCTGCTCGGCGCCGCCCGCCTCGCCTGGCGCCTCGCCACGCCCCTGCCCCCGTGGGCGCCCGCCCTCACCCCGGGGGAGCGACGCCTCGCGCACGGCACCGAGACCGCCCTGTACACGGCCACGTTCGCCGTCCCGGTCACCGGTGTCGCCCTGCTCCTCTCGGGCGAGGACCCTGCTCGTCCCGCACATCGCCGCCCAGGCCGCCCTCTACGCCGCCCTCGCGGCGCACGTCGCTCTCGTGCTCAAGCACCGGCTGATCGACCGCGACCGTCTCCTGCGCCGCATGCCGTGACGGGCAGATCCGCTCCCCGAGGGACGTCAGTCCGCCTCGTCGAGCAGTCGCCGCACGCCGGTCCGGTCCAGCTTCCCGGAGGCGTTCCTCGGGACGGCCGGGACGATCGTCAGATGCTGGGGCAGTTTGTAGCCGGCCAGCGTCTTCGCCGCGTACGCGTGGACGGCCTCCAGGGTGACGTCCGTCGTGCCGTCCACGCTCATGACGGCCTGTACGGTCTCGCCCCACTCCTCGTCGGGGACCCCGACGACCGCGATGTCGACCACACCCGGCATGGGGGCCAGCGCCCGCTCGACCTCCGCCGGATAGATGTTCTCGCCACCACTGATGATCATGTCCTTGAGCCGGTCGACGATGTACAGACAGCCGTCCTCGTCGAGGTGGCCGATGTCGCCCGAATGGAACCACCCCTCGTCGTCGAAGGCCGCCCGGTTGGCCTCCGGGTCGTTCCAGTAGCCCGGCGTGACGTTCGGGCCACGTACGACGATCTCCCCCGGTTCCCCCGGTCCCAGCGGCGCGTGGGTGACGATGTCCACGACCCGGACCTCGGTGAACGGCATGGGGATGCCGGCGGAGCCGAGCTTGTCCCGGGTCCGCTCGGCCGGCAGATGCGTGGCGAAGGGGGCGGTCTCGGTCAGGCCCCACGCCTGCTGCAGCACCACCCCGTGGTCGGCGTACTGCTCGATGAGCGCGGGCGGCACCGGGGCGCCCGCGACCACGATCGACCGCAGACGACTCAGATCCTGGTCGAACAGGCCGGGCTGCCGGGCCAGGGCGGCGAACATCTGGGGGACGGCGAACAGGGAGTTGACCCGGTGGGTGACCAGGTCGTCCAGGCACGTCCGCGGGTCGAAGGCGCGTCTGACGACCACGGTCCCCCCGCGCACCAGGGTGCGGAGCACGAAGCTGTTCAGGGTGCCGATGTGGAACAGCGGAGCGACGGCGTACGTGACATCCCCGCGGCGGGTGTCGAGTCGGAGGTCGACGTTCACGGCGTTCCAGAAGACGTTGCCGTGGGTGAGGACCACGCCCTTGGGTGTGCCGGTGGTGCCGGAGGTGAACATCAGGATCGCCGGGTCGTCGGCGTACTTGGCGGCGACGGAGGACGTGGGTGCGGCGGCGGCGAGAAGGGACGCCCACGGCTCCCAGCCCGCCGCGCTCCCGGCCGGCACCTCGGGGTCGTCGTCCACCAGGAGGAAGCGTGTGAGGGCGGTCCGCTCGCGTACCGCGTCCACGCTCTTTCGGTGCCCCTCCTCGCAGACGAGGGCGGTGGCGCCGCTGCGGACGAGGACGGCCTCCAACTCGGCTGCCGCCAGGCGGAAGTTGACCGGGACGTAGACCGCCCCCAGCCGGTGGGCGGCCAGAAGTGTGACGACGAAGGAGCCGCTGTTGAGGCCGAGGTAGGCGACCCGGTCCCCGTCGCCGATGCCGCCGTCGGCCAGGACGGTGGCCAGTCGGGCGGCCCTGTCGTCGAGTTCGGCGTAGGTGAGATCGCCGCCCGCGTAGCGGATGACGACCGAGTCGCCGTGGTGGCGGGCGTTGTACGCGACGGCCGCGGCCGGGTTGAGGTCGACCCGCAGACCCGAGTTGCGCGGGTGCGGTCTCGTCGCTTCAGGTGTGGTCACGAGCGGCTCCTCATCGAGCGTCGGGGGGCGGGCGTCGCGAGTGGTCATGGTCGGCAACACCGAGGACCGCGAGGCATCGGCGCGCTTTCGCGCGGACGAGCCGAGAACGCGCGACCGGGGGCCAGGGCCTCGGGCCGCCGCGGAGCGGTGTCCATGCCGCCGCAGGCTACGCCGTCGACGCGGACCCGCGGGGCGAGTCCGTGGACGAGGTCGTCGTCCACGTCGCCGGGTCGATGGAGTCCGCCCCGGCGGGGGCTCCTCGCCGTCCGTCCCGGCCAGATACTCACGCGGCACCATGATCCTCGTACTCCCGCCCCCGGTCCTCCACCCGCGTCGCGTTTCGCACGATCAGGGAAAGAGCCGCTCCGGGACTCACCGCCCCGCACCTCACCCCGCGTCGAAGCCGTACGAACCCGCCCGCGCCCGGTAGACCATCTCGGCCTCCGTGTTGTAGGGAATCCGCACAGCCAGGTCGATCCTGCCGTCCGCGCCCAGGCCGGCACCGCCTTCCACGCCGCGTTCCGACCGGGGGTGCGGTCGTAGCCGTAGCCGCCCTCGGCGACGGGGACGATCATCGGCAGTCGGCCCGTGGAGATCTGGTTGTCGGGAAAGTGGCGCAGCCAGTGGGTGAGGACGGCGTTGACCTCCCAGGTGAGGGATCGGGACTCGGAGCTGGCGGAAGCCGAAGTGGTCAGCCCAGGGACGGGCCCAGTGCCGCGGGGCTGGATCCGTCGGGGCGGACGGTGATGCCGAACACGGCGGTGGTGGGGGTGGAGCGGAAGGCCGGGACGTGGGCCGGCAACAGGTGTTCCAGCAGGACGGTCGACTCGCGGAGCGCGAACTGCAGACCGAGGCAGGCGCGGGGGCCGATACCGAAGGGGAAGTAGGCGCCCGGGTGGGTCGGGCGGCCGTTCGGGGTGGTGAAGCGCCGGGGGTCGAAGCGCTCCGGGTCCGGCCACGGTTCAGGGTCGCGGTGGGTGAGGTAAGGGCAGACCAGGAGGTCGGTGCCCGCCTCGACGGCGTGGCCGGCGAGGATGTCGTCCTCGGCGGCGTGGCGGGGCAGGATCCAGGCGGGCGGGTAGAGCCGGAGCGTCTCGTGGATCAGGGCCTGGATGGCCCGGCGGCGCTCGGCCGAGCCCTCGGCGCCGGCGGCGAGGGCCTGTTCGCGGGCCTCGGGGTGCCGGTCGAGGAGCAGGTGGAGCCAGGTCAGGGTGGTCGCGGTGGTCTCGTGTCCGGCCGCGAGCAGGGTGACGAACTCGTCGCGGATCAGCCGGTCGGTGTACTCGGGGCGCTCGGTGGCGGCGTCGGTCAGAAGGTGCAGCAGGCCGGGGCCGTGTGGGCCTGCCGCCCCGCCGCGGGCGGCCTCGATGGCGTGCCGGGCGACCGCGTCGATCCGGGCGAGATCGGCGGCGACGGCTTCGCGGGCCTCGTCGGCGTCGGCGGGCAGGGTCGGCAGGGCGGCTCCCACGGTGTCCACGGCTGCCAGTTCGCGCTCGGTGGCGTCGTCGAGGGGGTGGCCGGTGAGTGAGCGCCAGATGGTGTCCAGAGCGAAGCGGCGCATCTCCTGGCCCACGTCGAAGGTCTGCCCGGTGCGGGCGTACGCGTCCCAGCGTCCCGCGGTGGTCCGGGCGGCGGCGGTGATCCGCTCTTCGTGGCGGCGCATCCCGGTGCCGGTGAACTGGCCCTGCAGCAAGCGGCGTTGCCGTTGCCACGCCGCGCCGGTGGCGGCCAGCACTCCGTCGCCGATCAGCAGCCGGGCGCGGTGCGAACGCTTGACGTACCGCTCCGGCCGTCGGGCGAGGACGTGTTGCACCGCGGCCGGGTCCGTGACGAGGACGGTGGGTGCCGGGCCCAGACGGAACGCGGCGACACCGCCGAGCCGTTCGCGCACCTGGGTCAGCAGCGCGACCAGTTCGCCTCCGTCCGCCCGCCACCGCTCCACGAGCCCCGGCTCGGCCTCGGGGATCGGCTTTGCCGCCCCGGGAGTGTACGGAAGAGCGCCGAGACCGGCGTCGGTGTCCATCTGTCTTCCCCCTGATCGACCGCTGAGCCGATTCCCTGAACCGTCGAGGACGTACGGCACGACTGGACGTACGGCACGGACTGTACGGGAACAGGCACATCGCGTGACAGTCGCTCGCAGGGTGCCCGGGAAAAGCGGTCGCCCTTCGTGAGGGAGGCCGTTAGCTTCCCTCTGCGCGTGACAGCGAAGTGCGCCACCGGAAAAGGGAGCCGCAGATGGAGAGGCAGGGTGCGCCGAGCGACCGATTGGGGCTGCTGCTCGACCAGTTCGACCAGGCCGACGAGATGGCACGGGTACGGCTGGCGGGGCTCGGCGACGCGGAGTACCTGTGGGAGCCGGTGCCCGGTTGCTGGTCGGTCCGGCGCCGGGGCGAGGCGACGACGCCCAGGGCGTTCGGGCCCGGCGAGTGGGTGCTCGACCTCGGTGCCCCGGACATCCCCGCGAGCGAGTACGCCGAGGTCGCCCGGCAGGCCGCCGGCGGAATGAGCGTCGCCGCGATCGCCGAGGACTGGAGCGTGAGCGTCGAACGGGTCGAGGAGGTGCTCGCCCACACAGGCAGCCCGGAGCCCGACCGGACGCCGGTCACGACCATCGCGTGGCGACTGGCGCACCTGCACGTCCAGTTCGCGGGCGGCTGGGAGTGGACCTTCGGCGGACGGCGACAGGATCCGAGGCTGGCGGTCGATTTCCAGCCGTCCGCCGCCTCGGCACTCGACCGGTTCTGGCCCGTCGTCGACCGGTGGCGCGCAAGCGTCGCCGGCGTGACCGACGAGCAACTCGACACGATCGGCTTCTCGCAGTATCCGTACGGCTCCGCCCCGCACGACCCGTTCGTGGGCGTCCTGGCGGGGAGCAACCTCGAATTCATCCACCACATGGCCGAGATCGCCCTGCTGCGCGACCTGTGGCGGGCCCGCGCCGACGCCGCGTCGCAATCGTGAACTAGATCGCATACCCGGGGTTCGAGTTGCGGGCAGGGGTGGTGCACATGTTCGGATGAGACGATGCGCTCCCCCCACCGCACAGATCCGCACGAACCGGCCCTCGACCGCTCCACCGCGCCCCGCAACCCGTACGACGAACTCGGCACCCTCGACGACGGCCCGCTGGAAGCGACTTCGCTGGAGGACTTCTTCGACGAGGACACCACCCGAGCGCCCACCGGGCAGGGGGACGAGCGGGAGCCGGAGTGGACTCCGCCCGTTCACCGTCGCGGCGGCCGACGCCGACGCGGACGCGGGCGATTCACGGGGCTGCCCCTCGCGGTGAAGGCGGTGGTGGGCATGGTCGTCCTCGCCTCCTTCGTGACCCTCGCCGACCGCTGGGCCGTGTTGTACGCCGAACACCGGGCCGCGGACACCCTGGAGGACCGGCTGGACCTGGCCGCCGCACCCGAGGTGGAGATCGGCGGATTCCCCTTCCTCACCCAACTCGCCGGCAAGCGGCTCGACTCGGTGCGGGTGACCGTGCCGGACGTGGCGGCCGACCGGGTGTCGCTGGCGAAGGTGTCGGCCACGGCCCACGACGTACGACTGGACGCCGACGGCCTCACCTCCGTGCGCGGCGCCCGCGTCCCGCGGCTCGACGGCGATGTGCTGCTGTCGTTCGCCGACCTCAATCGTGAACTCGGCGCGTCCCAGGTGACGTTCACCGGTGACGGCCGGGACCGGGTCCGGGCGCGCGGCACCCTGCCGGTCGCCGGACGTGATCTGCGGCTGCGTGCCGAGGCCACGATCCAGCGGGAGGGCGAGCGGGGTATCGCCACACGGATCGGCGGCATGCGCCTGGACATCGGGGACCTTGCCACCTATCGCCCCGGCACGCGCGCCTCGGACGGTCTGCATCTGACACCGAAGGCGGCCGCCGGCCTCGCCCGGGAGACCCGCAGGGCGAAGGCGCTGCTGTCGGTCCCGGCGATCGTGAAGCGGCTGGGGGTGTCCGACGCGACCGCGCGCGCCGCCCTGAGCGACGACGGCGAACTCGCCGAAGTCACCGGCTCACCGCGGTTCGCGCGCCAGGCCCGGAGCCTCAACCTCATCGATCTCGCCCTGGACAACCCCGCTCTGCTGCGCGACCTGGGCCTGGACCCCAACCTCCTGAACGCTCTGTCCCGGCTCACCCGGCCCGTCCTCGCCGACCAGCTGTCCCTGTCCTTCCAACTGCCCGAGCCGGAGCGCGGGAGCATGCGTCTGCGGGACGTCCGGGTGGAGGAGGACGGCATCCGGGTGCGGCTCACCGGATCGGAGCTGGCCGTGGGCGGCCCCTAGCTCTGTGTTCTTGATGAAATTTGGTGTGCAGATGTGTTGACCTCTGTTCGAGATCTCTTCTACTTTGCGGGAGTTACAGATCCGCCGACCTGCCCTTCCAGGTTTCGCGGACGCAACTGCCCAGAAAGGGATCTGGTGCCACTAAAGAACCATCGCGGGACAGCCTGCCTCGCGGCGTCGCTGGCCGGCGTCACGGCGTTCGGCGGACTCGTCGCCTCCCCCGCGTCCGCCGCTCCCGCCGCCCCCCACCACGCCTCGCCGCCGCCCGTCAGCGAGTTCCGCGGCGTCAACTGGGCCGACCCGCGTGACAACTACGCCGACGACGCGGTCGTGCCCTCGGGCCTGTCCACCACCGACGGCTACGCCACGACCTACGCCAAGTCCAAGGCGATCATCGGCGGGTTCTCCAAGCTCGGCGCCAACACGGTGCGCCTCCCGGTCAACCCCACCTCCGTGAACGGCCCCTTCTGGAAGTCGTACCGGGGCGCGATCGACGCCGCCACCGCCAAGGGCTTCAAGGTCGTCCTCGGCTACTGGGAGGCCGACAACGCCAAGGACGGCAAGATCGACGACCAGGCGACCTGGGACCGGATGTGGCGGCGGATCACCTCCGCCTACGGCCACAACGGCCAGGTGTACTTCGAGCCGATGAACGAGCCGTTCGGCTACACCTCCCAGGAGTGGCGCGACGTGGCCGCCCGCTGGCTGGACAAGCACCGCTCCATCCCCCGCGACCGGGTCCTGATCGGTGGTTACAAGTACAGCGAGGACGTCAAGCCGGTCTGCGCCGACAAGCGGCTCGACGGTACCCGGATCGCCCTGCACAACTACGGCTTCTGGCACACCGACTGGACCAGCGTCGACCAGTGGAAGGCGGACTTCAAGGAGCGCATCGGCACCTGCGCCTCGCGCACGATCCTGGACGAGTTCGGCGCTTCCATGACGACCGGCCTGGACTACAACGGCCCGGTCAACGGCTCCAACGAGGTCGCCTACATCCAGGCCGCCACCGACGTCATCCGGGAACTGCGTCTCGGCTCGGTCTACTGGCCCGGCCTGCGCAACGGCGACACCTACTCGCTGACCACCCTCCAGGGCACGGGCACCCGCCTCAGCCTGAAGGTCAACAACCAGAGCGGGCTCGACCGTCTGCACTGGGCGTGGAAGAAGTAGCGGCGGCACGACAGCCCCGCTGACCCGTCCGGGTCCGGGCGCCCCGGTGCGCCCGGACCCGGACCTGCGCGCTTCCGCTCGTCGCCTCAAAGACCTTGTCCGGCACCGCAGTTGACACGCCGCCACGACCTCACTCTCCGCTATGCTCGCGCCGTTCGAACACATGACGACGGACCGAACGAGCGACGACACCGGTGGACGCCCCGTCCGCCGGGAAGGAAACGTGAGAGAGCGCGTGACACCCGGACACGGCGACGACCAGACGGCGACACGTGCGCAGCACGGTGCGGAACGGCTGATCGCCGGCCGGTATCTGCTCCACGAGGTTCTCGGCAGAGGCGGTATGGGCACGGTCTGGCGCGCCCATGACCAGTTGCTGGACCGTCCCGTCGCCGCCAAGGAACTGCACATCCTCACCCACGGCGACGAGGAGCACCGCGTCCGGATGCGCCGGGCGGTCCGGGAGGCCCGCGCGGTCGCCCGGGTACCGCACCCGCATGTGGTGGGCATCCATGACCTGGTCGAGGCGGAGGACCGGCTGTGGATCGTCATGGAACTCGTCGCGGGGCCGTCGCTGGCCGGCCGGATCGCCCAGGGCGGACCGCTCACCCCCCGGCACGCGGCCGCCCTCGGGCTGCAGATGCTCGCCGCGCTGGAGGCCGTGCACGCGGCGGGCGCCCTGCACCGCGACGTCAAACCGGCCAACGTGCTGCTGCGCCGCGACGACGACGCCGTCCTCACCGACTTCGGGATCGCCGCCCTGGACGACGGCGAGTTCCTCACCGGCACCGGCCAGCTGGTCGGCTCCCTGGAGTACATGGCTCCCGAGCGGGTGACGGGGACCGAGAGCGGCCCCGCCTCCGACCTGTGGTCCCTGGGCGCGACGCTCGCCACGGTCTGTGGCGGACAGTCCCCCTTCCGCAGGCCGGGCGGGCCCGCGACCCTGCACGCCGTGGCGTACGAGGAGCCCGTCCTGCCGGAGCGGCTCGGCCCGCTGCGGCCGGTCGTCGAGGCGTTGCTGCGCAAATCCCCCGGCGAGCGCCCTTCGGCGGCCGGCGTGCGGGCCGCGCTGGGGCGCGTCGCGGCGGGCGAGACCGACGCCGGGCCACTGCCCTCGGCGACCGTGCGTGTCCCCCGCCCCTTCGCCTCGTCGGCCGACGCCGACACCGTGACCGGCGGCCAGGGACGGCCCGTCCGGGCCGGGCGGACCGTGCCGACCGCCGGGCACGCCTCGTCGCCCGCGCCCTCGCCGCGTCCGGCGGGACGCAAAGGTCTGTGGTGGGCCCTGGCCGGCACGGCGGTGCTGGCGGCGGGTGGTGCGGGCGGTCTGTTCCTCTCCGGATTGCTGCCGTTGGAGAAGGAACCGACCACGACGACCGTCAGCCATGTCGTGCAGTCGGCGACCGGCTGGCAGCCGGTGACCGGAGTCGCGGTGCGGCGGGGCGACCGGGTCACCGTGCGTTTCGTGTCGGGGGAATGGACGGCCGACCATCGCAACATGCCCATGACCGGACCGGCCGGCTACGACGCGGCCACCAACGCGCGGCTCGACGGCGCGAAGGACTGCAAGGTCAAGGCGGCGGCGCCCTTCGGCACGCTCCTCGCCGTCCTCACCGGCGACCGGAAGTTCCCCGTCCACACCGTCGCACGGAAGCTGACCTTCGTGGCCACCGGGGACGGCACCCTGCACCTGGGCATGAACGACGCCGCCGGCTCCTGCTCCGAGGACAACAGGGGCACGCTGATCGTGCGGGTCGCCGTCACACACCGGAGCTGACGGGACCGGCGGACCTTGCCGGGCCTCGGCGTCCTGCCGGGGCAACCGCGGCCGATTGAGCGGCGGACCCGCCCGGGTCACGGCAGCAGGCCAGCGCGCCGCGCCGCGGTGACCGCTTCGAAGCGGGTGGTGGTGCCCAGTTTGCGCATGACCGAACGCAGATGGCCCTTCACGGTCTCCAGGCCGATGTCGAGCCGGGCGGAGATGTCGAGGTTGGTGCAGCCCGCGGCGACCGCGGTGAGGACGTCGAGTTCCCGGGGAGACAGCCGCGACGGCCTCTCCGGCACCGATTCCCCGGGCCCCTCGGAGCAGCAGCCCCGCTCCAGCAGACGGCACACCTCGTGGAAACGCTCCTTGAGGTGTCCGTCGTCGAGGGCGGCGGTGAGTTCCAGGAGGTCTGCATGGGCCTCGTGGACGCGTTCCCAGGCGGTGTCGTCGCGGGGCGCGGTGCCGACGCGGCCGGCCCTGGCCTCCGACAGCAGCCGGTGGACCTGCTCCTGGCACGCGAGGAACTGCTCCAGATCGCGCGCCGCCCGCGTCACCGCCGTCAGCACCCGGTCGCCGAGGCGTACCGCGTCGCGCGATCCGACGAAGAGCACCGCCCGGACCGTGGTTCCCACGATCACGGGTGCCGCCGCCATCGCCCGCACCCCCTCGGCCGAGACGAAGGAGTCGTACTCATGGCTGATCCGCCGAGCCGACCGGTAGTCGCTCACCGCCGCCGGCCGGCCGGTCGTCAGCACCTTGCCGATCAGTCCGGCACCCGCCGGCACGGACAGCCCCCGGCGGTCCCGTGATCTCACCCCGCTCGTCTCGCCGATCCGGAGCTGCCCCGGCCCGACGACCCAGGCCACCCCGGCGACGGACATCCCGCTCTCCCTGCGCAGAGCCAGGACCGCGGCGCGGGCGGCCGCCGCCTCTTCGCTGTCTTCCGCCGGTAGCACGACCGGGTCGACTCCTTGTCTGACCGACAGTGGGGAACGCGCCGACTCCCCCGTCGTCGGAAGAACAGTTCTGTAGAAGTCTCAAGTACGTCAAGAGCCTCCGAGGAAAACGTAGTTGACGAAGCGTCAGCACAGTCCGGCGGTGACACGTGCACGCACACCCCCGGACGGTCGCAACCCTGCCGGACCGTGTTGTTCCCGGCTCGACTTCGACCCGGTACACATGGGTATGTCGCCTGCGCACCCCCCTCACACGGGGGTAGCTGGACGGACCCGCTCTCCCTCATGGTGGCCCAAGGCCCTGTGGACGCGGGGCCGTTGTCCGCTCCTTGTTCTTGGACAGCACCCAGGTACACGCTCACATCAGTCGCCACACCGCACCACTCCCGCACGAGGCCCGCGCACGACGCGGGCAGGGGGCGTACTTCTGCCCCCGGGCAGATCGAGGTAGCCGCAATGACACTGACATCACCCCCCGTTCCGGACGACGACCGCCAAGTCAAACGCGGTGTCCAGGCGTTACGGGACACCGCCGGAGTGGACCTCGCCTTCGGCGGCGTCGTCGTCAGGGGCCGGCACGCGCAGCTCACCGAGTTCACGGGGAACGACACCAATGCCCTGTCCGGACTGACTCTCGGATTCGGCATGGGGCTCGGCGGCAAGGTGGTGGCCCTGCACCGCCCCATCGCCGTCAACGACTACGCGAACTGCAAGCAGATCAGCCACCATTACGACCTCATGGTCGCGGCGGAGGGCATCCACGCCGTCGTGGCCGCGCCCGTCGTGGTGAACCGGACGGTGCGCGCGGTCATGTACGGCGCGGTCCGCCGGTCCGTGGCCCTCGGCGACCGGACCGTCGACTCGGTCATGCGGGCCGCCCGCGATCTGGAGCAGAGCCTCGCGGTGCGGGACGAGGTGATGCGCCGCCTCGACGGCCTGCGCGCTTCCTCGGAGCGTGCCGAGGGGTCCGAGCGTCCCACGTCCCCCCGGTGGGAGACGATCCGCGAGGCCTACGCGGAGCTGCGCATCCTCGCCCAGCGACTCCCGGACGACGAGGCGCGCGACCGGGTCGTCGGAGTGTGCGACAAACTGGCCGGCGCCGGCACCGGGGCCCCCGCCTCCCACCCCCCGAGCGCTCTCTCGGCACGCGAACTCGACGTGCTGTCCTGCGTCGCGCTGGGACGCACCAATGCCGACGTGGCGGACGAACTCGGCCTTCGCGCCGAGACGGTGAAGAGCTATCTGCGCAGCGCGATGCGCCGGCTCGGCTGCCACACCCGGATGGAGACGGTCATGACGGCCCGCCGTCTGGGCCTGCTGCCCTGACGGCGGGGAAACCGGCGCGGACGCCCGAGGAAGCCGTCCGGCACGTGCCGGACGGCTTCCTCGCTACGCCGTTCAGGAGTTGAGGGCCTCCTTGCGGAGGCGTTCGAGGACGGCGAGGCGGTCCTCGTTCTCGATGCGCGCGGTGGCGGCGCGGTCGGGGTAGCAGCGCATGAACATGTTGGTGAAGTGCGTCCCGTAGTGGATGAACTCGTCCGGGGCGCTCCCTTCCAGGGGCCGCGCGACCGCCTGGAAGGACGGCTCGTGGAAGTACGCGATGGTGTACCGCTCGCGGTCGGCCAGGCGCACCTTGTGCGGGGTGGAGAGCAGGGTACCGCCGGTGATGAACTGCATGATGTCACCGGGGAAGACGGTGAACACCGAGGGGACCGGGGTGACGAAGGTCCAGGGCTCCTCGTTCTCGTACCGCCCGGCCATGGACTCGTCGGCCAGCCAGTTGCGGCCGCGGGTCTCGCCGGGTACCGGCGGGCGGATGTAGAGGCCGCCCACGTCGTCCTGGACCGCGATGACCAGCAGACCGTAGTCGGTGTGCGAGCCGATGCCCCGCTCGGAGGTGGCGTCCGCCCGCGGGAAGCGCAGGACCCGCATGTGGTGCCAGCCGTCCTCGGTGAGCTTCGTGAAGTGGTCCATGTCGTCCAGACCGAGGCCCAGGGCGACCAGGCGGAGCAGTCTCTCGCCGATGTCGCCCACGGCGCCCATGTAGTCCTTCATGGCGCGGCGTACTGCTCCGAAGGCCAGGGAGCGGGGCCGTGACACGGCCACTTGTCGACCGCCCGGGCGTCGTCCTCGGGGATGTCGGGGCAGACGGTGTAGATCTCCGAGCCGTCCTTCTCCCCGGCCGTCTCCTCCTCGCCCGAGGCGACGTAGCCGCTGTAGGTGAGGTCGGACACGTGCCCTGACTTCTCCTCGAACGGGCGGCCGAAGAAGCCCCGGGAGGCGTCGAGGGCCCGCTCGGTGGCGGCTTCCTGTTCCGGGGTCGCCTGGATCTGGAAGATGCCGTCCGCCTGCCAGGCGGCGATCAGCGCCTGGCCCAGTGCCTTGTCCACGTCACTGCCGTCAACCACCGGGGGCAGTACGAAGGTCTGCAGTTCTGTCATGCCCCAACCCTGAACCGGAGCCTTTCGATCCACTACCCCCGTCTGAGGGGAGCGCCACTCGCGATGCCGCGCGGGGGCGGGATCGGCTGTGTCCGAGCTGGAGCAGCACGGCGGTTCAGGTCCGCCCGACCTCGTCGGGGAACTGGCGGGCCCGGACTTCGGCGCTCGGCCTCCCACGCGGAGGTGGAGAGGGCACGCCCCGAACCGGTGGCGCGTTCGACGTCGGAGCCGGGCGAGCATCGCGTCGCGGTTCGGGTGAGTTCGACGATCTCGGTGGGGCTCGTCACGGTCGTACGGCTGCCGGGCGGAGAGGAACAGGAGCGGTTTCCCGCACGGGTCCGGCCGATGACGACCGTTCGCCGCGCAGGCGGCGAACCGGCCCGGCGGGCGACTAGGAACCCTCGACCAGCCGGGCCAGGTTCTCCAGTGCCATGCGGGTGCCCGTCTCGTTGTCGGCGGCCGGCACGGCGTCGGGGATGCCTTCGTGCACGACGAGGACCTCGGTGCCGCCGTCCGCGTCGGTGAGCCGGGTGGTCATCGTCATCGTGCCGCGCAGCGCGGGGTCGTCCGACTCGAACCGGAGGACCTCGACCACCTCCTCATCGGGCACGAGCCGCGCGAAGTGGCCGTGGTAGGTGTCGGTGTGGGACGCCGACTTGCCGGTCCCGGCCGGCGTGTCGTAGGTGAGGGAGACACGGAACCTGCCTCCCTCACGGGCGTCGAACTCGTGCACCTCGCCGCTCATGCCGTCCGGGACCCGCCATCGCGCGATCGCGTCCGGGTCCACCAGCGCCCGGTACACGTCCGCACGTGCCGCGTTCACATGTCTGGAGACCCGCGTCGCGTACATGGACCCAACCTAGTGTCCGCGCTCATCGACGTCGGACAACGCCCGCAGCCGGAACTCGCTGGGTGCGATTCCGTGGGCGGTACGGAAGGCGCGGGTGAAGTCGGAGGCACGGGGCATGCCCCAGCGGGCGGCGATGACATGGATCGGTGTGGTGCGCAGGGACGGGTCCGCCAGGTCGCGGCCCGCGCCCTCCAGACGCCGGGCGCGGATCCAGGCGGCCACGGTCTCGCCGTCCGTCTGCTGCTGGAAGACGCGGTGGAGGTAGCTGAGAGAGATGTGGTGTGCGGCGGCGATCACCGGTGGCGCCAGTTCCGGGTCGTGCAGGTTCTGCCGGATGAACGCCTGGATGCGTCGCGTCAGCGCGTGCAGACGCGTCTCTGGGGACAGGGCCGCCTCGGCCTCCAGCGCGTGGGCGAACCAGGCCGACAGCAGGTCGAGGACGACCGTGCCGAGCCGTGCCGCGTCGGACGGCTGGAGGGAGTCGGCCTGCCGCTCCAGGCCGATGAGGAAGTCCGCCAGCAGGGCGCCCAGGCCCTCCCGGCCCGACAGCCCCCGGCCGAGCAACTCCCGGACCTGGTGCGGCGGCAGCGGAAACAGCGCCTTGGGGAAGTCGACGCCCACCCCCTTGATGACCCCGGTCCCCCCGCCGTCCGCCGACCGGATGTCGTACGGCCGCGAACTGTCGGCCAGGTGCAGATCGCGCGGGCCGAACGTGTCGCACCGGTCGGCGTGGTCGAGGGCCAGGCCCCCGTCCAGCAGCAGTGTCAGGTGGTACAGCTCGGGGTCGGACCGGCGCACCATCCGCTGGTCACGCCGGTAGCGCGAGGGCAGGAACGACGCCGGCCACACGGTCACCGGGCCCAGCTCCATCAGGCGCAACTCCCCCCAGAAGTCCGCCGAATGAGGGCTGATCGCCTCGCTCGCCCGTGTCGTGCCGAGCAGTTCTCGCCAGAAGTCGAATCTGTCCTCCGCCGGCACGTCCTCACTGCGGAACACGGTCCCGATCATTGCGTCCCATCTCCGATGTCCCCGCCGGGTCTTCGCGCCGACATCCTTACACGCGCGGATCACCGCGGTCGCGGCGCCTCCGCTCCCGCGCACCGTCTCGCGCAAGAGCCGAAGGGGCAGGTCCGCGGGCATCGGACGTGCCTCGGCGTGCCGCCTACGATCGGCGTATGAGCACGTGGAAGCAGAGCCTGGACGCAGCAGGTGTGCGGGAGCCGGAGTCGCGGCGGGACTACGACCGACAGCGGGACCTGGTGGCGCGTGCCCGGCGCACCTCCTACCTCGCCGCCCGGTTGCTGTTGCCGCGGGCGCTGTTGCCGCACGTCGTGGCGGCGACGGCGATGATGCACCACAGCGACGACCTCTTGGACACCGGCCCGAAGCAGTCGCGGGTCTCGGCGTGGGCGTCGTGGGAGCGGGAGGTGCGTGAGGCGCTGGAGACGGGAGTGAGCACCGATCCCTTGATCCGCGCGCTGCTGAACAGTGCGGCGGCCCGTCCGGAACTGCGCGTGGCGGTGGAGCGGTATCTGGACACCGCGACCGTGGATCTGGAGTTCACCGGTTTCACCACCGAGGCCGACTACCAGGCCTATGTGGACGCCTACTCGCTGCCCGCGTTCATGCTGGTCGCGTCGCTGCTGGGCCCCGAGGGCGACGACGGCCGGTTCCGCGCGGCCTGCCGGACGCTTATGGAGGGCAGCCAGCGGCTGGACTTCGTCAACGACCTGGCCGAGGACCTCCCGGAAGGACGCCTGGGCATCCCGGCGGAGACGCTGAAGCGCTTCTCGGTCACGGCGGAGGATCTCGCGGAGGGCCGCGAGTCGTCGGGCGTACGGGAGTTGGTGGAGGATCAGATCGAGGCGGCCCGTGTCCGCCTGCGGGCGGCGAGGGCTCTGCCGGTGCTCACGCAGGGCCCCGGTGGAGTGCTGCTACGGACGGTCATCGACATCGAACTGCTCACCGCTGACGCGGCGTTCGCGCGAGGTGCGAGGCTGCTGCGCGGCTCGGCGTCCCCGCCCGTGCCGGCCACGGCACGGACGCTGCTGGGAGCGCGACGCGAAGCCCGGGGCATGCGCGGGCCCCGGGGTACGCTCGGAGCCCGGTAGGACCCGCGCTGGGCGGTGGTGTCGCGGCGGCATGGCGACGGCGGCGCCGAAGCCGTCCGCCTGGAGGAGTACGACTCACCCCCTGGAGCAGGCAGAATCCCGGCGGCCGGCGGCGCCTGTGCCAGCCTGAGTGACATGACGGTGCGTCAAGTCTCCACGTGCCTGCAGTTGACCAGCCCGGAGGAGACCACCCCGGGGCTCAGAGAGCAGATCGCCGACTGCTGGGAGGCCGTGGCGAACGCCGGTGGCGCGGTCCTCGCGACCGAGTTCCCTCCTCTTCCGGTGAGCGCCCACGACGTCGCACCCGTGGTCGACTCACTCGTCCACGAGCTGCATCCCGCGCGCGGCAGACTGCTCGTCGCTGTCGTCGGGGACTCGCTCGCCGGCTGGCTCATCGTCCGCCGGGAGCCGCATCCGCTCGGCGCGCACTGCGGCACCGTCAACCATGTCCAGACCCATCCGCGCTTCCGCGGCCGGTGCATCGGCGTCGCGCCGATGCACCGCGTCCACGGCATCGCCCGGGACGAGATGGGCCCGGAGCGGCTCTCCCTGTCCACCCGGGGCGGCGCCTCCCTCGCCGAGGACTGGGACTCCTGGTGGTCCGGCGCGGCCGGCGACCCGGAGCTGGCACCCTTCCTCACGCGTGGCGACGACGGCGCACGTCCCCGCTGCGAGGGCAACGATCTGACTCTGTCCGGCCATGTCGCGCTGTTGCGCGAGGCGGGCTTCGAGCACGTCGGAGCGGTCTGGCAGGTGGGTCCCAGCCACGTTCTGGCCGCCGTGCGGTGAGCCGCGCGGGGCCGGAGTCAGGAGCGTGTCCCGCCCGGCGGCTCCTCGTTCTCCGTCGTCGCGCGCCCCAGGTAGGTCACCGGGCCGGGGTCCGGGACCGCTATCCCGTGAAAGCCCATGCGGTCGTAGAAGGCACGGGCCGGTGTGTTGGCGGTGACCATGGAGAGATGGACGGCCGGCACCCCTCGGGCGCGCAGGGCCCGCAGGAACGTGCGCAGCAGGGCCCGGCCGTGGCCCCGGCCCTGCTGGGCGGGAAGGATGTCGATGTGCAAGTGGGCCGGATACGGGGCGAGTTCGGGCAGGACCATGCGTTCGGGACGGTGCAGCAGCTCGGCGATCACCTCGTCGGGGGTGGTGGGAGGACCGAGGGGCGCCGGGAAGCGCTCGGCGACCAGGGGGAGCCACTGCGCGCGGAAGGCGTCCACGAAGGCGGGGGTGTCCGCGGTGCCGAGGATGTAGCCGACGGCCCGCCCGCGGCCGTCGTCCAGCACGAAGGTCAGTTCCGGTTCCAGATGGGCGTACGGCGTGGCGAAGGTCGCCGGGAAGACGTCGGGGTCCGAGTGGAAGGGCCGGCTGTCGCCGCCGTTGTGGGCGGTACGGATACAGATCTCGTGGAGGGCGTCGGCGTCCCCGGGGCGGTACGGGCGTACGGCGGGAGGCGAGGTCATCGCAGCATCCTGCGCGGTGCGGGACGGTCCCGGCAACGGTCCGCCGGCGGCCGGTCGTGCGGCCCGCCCCTTCGGCACCCGCCGCGTACGACCTCGCCTCCCGCGCGACCGGGCTCAGCCGGTGGCGGCCCCGAACCACCGCGGGAGCCGGTCGAGGAGTTCCCGGCCGTCCTCACCGGCCCATGCCACATGGCCGTCGGGGCGCAGCAGCACCGTGGGGACGTCCAGGTCCTCGGCGGTGTCGACGACGTGGTCCACCCGGTCCGCCCAGCCCTCGACCGAGAGGGTGCCGGTCGGGTCGAGCAGCAGGCCGCGGCCCTCGCGCATCAGCTCGTACAGGCGGCCCCGCTTCAGCCGCACGTCCCGCATGCGCCGACCGAGGAGGTCATGGCCCTCACCGAAGTCGTAGCGGACATCGACGGCGGTGATCATCCCGGTGATGTACCGGTTCACCTCCTCGAAGTCCATCAGCTCCGACAGCAGCTGCCGCAGCGCGGTCGGGCCAGGGCCGGATGCCAGGAGGGTGATCTGCGCGCGGGTGTTGACCAGCACGCGGGCGGCCACCGGATGCCGCTCGGCGTGGTAGCTGTCCAGCAGGTCCTCCGGCGCCCAGCCGTGGACCGCGGCGGCCAGCTTCCAGCCGAGGTTGAACGCGTCCTGCACTCCGAGGTTCAGCCCCTGTCCGCCGGTCGGCGGATGGATGTGCGCCGCGTCGCCGGCCAGCAGCACCCGGCCGACGCGGTAACGCTCGGCCTGCCGGGTGGCGTCGCCGAACCGGGAGAGCCAGCGCGGTGAGTGCACCCCGAAGTCGGTGCCCGCGAACGCCCGCAGCTGCTTTCTGAACTCGTCGAGGGTCGGCGGGGCCGTCCGGTCCTCCGCCACCCCCTCGGCCGGCACGAGAACGCGGTAGTGCCCGTCTTCGAGGGGGGCGAGACCGAACCGCAGCTCGGCCTTGCGTACCTCCTCGACGACAGCGGTGATCGTCGCCGGATCCTCGGACGCGGCCATGTCGCCCAGCAGTGTCTCCACCGTGGCGGACTCGCCGGGGAAGGCGACACCGAGGAGTTTGCGCACCGCGCTGCGGCCGCCGTCGCAGCCGACGAGATAGCGGGCGCGCAGCCGTGTGCCGTCGGCCAGCTCGGCGCTCACGCCGTCCGGGTCCTGGCTCAGTCCGACCAGTTCGCTGCCCCGCCGGATGTCGGCGCCGAGTTCGACGGCGCGCTCGTAGAGCAGACGCTCGGTGACCGGCTGCGGAGTGGCCACGCCGTACGCGTGGCCCGTGTCCAGTGTGTCGGGCCAGGGTTTCATGATCCCGCCGAAGAGGCCGCCCACCCGGAACGTCTCGCTGACCGCGAGGAAGCGGTCCAGCAGTCCGCGCTGGTCCATGATCTCGACACTGCGCGCGTGCAGTCCCTGCCCGCGGGACTCGCCGGTCGGCTCGGTCAGCTTCTCCAGCACGACCGTGCCCACTCCGGCCAGCCGCAGTTCGCTCGCCAGCATCAGCCCGGTCGGCCCGCCGCCGACGACGATCACGTCGATCATCACTACCCCCATGTGCGCGGATTCGCGTTTCGGTCGGCGATTCTGCGGCACGGGCGGGGTCTTGCCGCAAGCCCCCCGGTGCGCTATAAGTTGAGCGTGGCAAGGAGTCGTGGACTCCTTGCCTCTGTCGTTTCCGGACTCTCCGCGCCTCGTCGCTTCCGGTCTCTCTGCCCGGGGAAGCCGCGGCCCGCGGGGCGGACGTCCATTCCCGGCGCCACCGCTCCGGCCGGTTCGCGTGAGGGCCCCGGCCGTGCCCACAATGGCGCATGCAGGGAACGGACTGTCCGATGGTCTCCCGCACCGCGGGCGGCCCGGGTCGGGCCGTCAGTCGCTCAGGCGTCGGTGCAGAAGCCGCTTGCCGAGGTCGGCGCCCTTGCGGCTGTCGGCCTGTGCCTTGCGGAACAGCTCGGCCACCTCGGTGTCCTTCTCCCACTCCGCGTCCTCGATGTACGTCTCCAGGCGCAGCGCGTTGTTCAGACAGGCCTCGACGGACCAGATCAGGTTGTAGTCCTTGTCGGCGGTACCGGTCACTCGGCCGGCCTCGGTGGGGCTGGTCACGTTCTCCTCCTGTCGCGGCGGACAGGGCGCCGTGCCTGCCCGGCACGACCCCAGAAGCTCCGCCCGGGTACCCGTGGCGACACCGCGTACACGGATCCGGCCCGGACGTCGGCCGGTGAGGTGTTCCGCCGTCGTCCGAGGGCACACGGCTGTCACCACCTAGCGCGAAAGGGCCTGATGACGTGCGTACCGTCGGAGTGGAAGAGGAACTCCTGCTGGTCGACCCCGAGACCGGCGAGCCGCGGGCACAGGCCGCGGCGGTGCTCGCGCGGGCCGCGCAGGAGGGCACCGGCCAGGACGTGTTCGAGAAGGAGCTGCACGACGAGCAGGTGGAGTTCGCCACCCATCCGCAGTCGTCGATGGCCGATCTGGGGGCCGAGATCATCCGCTGCCGCAAGGACGCGGCGCGCCATGCGGAGGGGCTCGGCAGCGCGGTCGTGGCGCTGGCCTCGTCGCCGTTGCCGGTGAGCCCGACGATCACCATGAACAGCCGGTATCTGTGGATGGCGCGGGAGTTCGGTCTGCCCACCCAGGTGCAGCTCGTGTGCGGCTGCCATGTCCATGTGTCGGTCGAGTCCGACGAGGAGGGCGTCGCCGTCCTGGACCGTATGCGGCCGTGGTTGTCGGTCCTGACGGCCCTGAGCGCGAACTCCCCGTTCTGGCAGGGCCGCGACAGCCGGTACGCCAGCTACCGCACCCAGGTGTGGGACATGTGGCCGATGGCCGGGCCCGCCGACCTCTTCGGTTCGGCGGAGCGATACCACCGGTGCGTCGAGGATCTGATCTCCACGGAGGTCGTACGCGACCGGGGAATGATCTACTTCGACGCTCGGCTCTCCCAGCGGTACCCGACCGTCGAGATCCGGGTCGCGGACGTCTGTCTGCACCCCGACACCGCGGTCCTGATCGCGACCCTCGCCCGGGGGCTCGTGGAGACCGCGGCCCGCGAGTGGCGGGCCGGTCAGGAACCTCTCCCGCACAGTGCCGGGCTGCTGCGGCTGGCCGCCTGGCGGGCCGCCCGCTCCGGTATGTCGGAGACCCTCCTGGACCCCGCGACGATGCGGCCCCGGCCCGCCGCCGAGGTGATCCACGCGCTCCTCGACCATGTCGAGGAGGCCCTCGTCGACCACGGTGACGCCGAGTCGGCCCGCGCGTCCGTCGCGGAGTTGATGGCGCGCGGCAACGGGGCCCGGGTGCAGCGTGAGGTGATGGAGCGCACGGGGAGCCTGCGCGAGGTCGTCTCGGCGTGCGTACGGCACACCCAAGCCTGAGGTGGCAGGCCTGGGTGACGGGGCCGTCGCCCACGGCCTGCCGCACACCGCACACACCGCGCACCGCCGCGACAGCCGTCGGCGGGGCCTTTGACCTGCTGTCTGGGACCTTTTGCGCGTAGGGGGCCGGGGAGCGGGGTACTGCGTGAGGCACGCAGGACGGACACGCCCGCCGAGGCGTACTACAGTCCCGTCCACGACCGGAGCAGGAGGAGCCCGAACATGAGCGCGTCGAGTCCGGATCACGTCGGCCGGCAGCCGCCCGGCCCGGCTGTGCGGTCCCCGGACGGGCTGCCCGATCTCTCGGACGCGGGCATGTATCTGGTGCACGACAACGGCTCCATCGTCTCGGTGAACGCCCGCGCGGAGGAACTTCTCGGCCGCACGGCCGCCGAACTCGTCGGCCATGACGCCCACGACCTGCTGCACCGCGACCACCTCGGACAGACGATGACCCGGTCGTCGTGCACGATGATGCGGGTGCTCCTCAGCGGCCGTACGGGCGGCGGGGACCGCGAGTGGTTCGAGCGCGGCGACGGCACACTGCTGCCGGTGACCTGGCTGGTGACCCCGTGCCGGCTCGACGACGGGGCGGCCGGCGTCGCCGTCCTCTTCTACGAGTCCGCCGCGGGGAACGAGTCGCTCCGGTCCGTCGATTCGACGACGCTGTCCCAGCTGGACCGGCTGGCGCTGCTCGCCGAGACGACGACCCGGCTGACCTCGACGCTGGACGCCGACGAGGCGATCGCGCGCCTGGTCCGGCTGGTCGTACCGCGGCTGGCGGACTGGGCCGTCGTGGACCTGATCACCGAGAGCGACGACGTCTGGCGGGACACGGTGGCGACCCACCACAACGGTGCCGTGGTGCGGCGCGAGGAGCTGGAGGGCCCGCTGCCGCCGGTGCACGAGGAGTCGTTCATGCCGCTGTCCCGGGCCCTGCGCGGGGCGGCGTCGGCCCTCGCCGGGCCGGAGACCTACCAGGGGCCGCCCGATTCCGGGATCACGGTCGCACAGCAGAAGCTGTTCCAGGTCACGGGTCTGCGCTCGGCGGCGATCGCGCCCATCCGCGGGCCGCGCGCGGTGCTCGGCGCCCTCACCCTGGGCCTCAGCGACCGGCCGGGTTCCTTCACCGACACCGAGCTGTCCCTGCTGGAGGACATCGCACGCCGGGCCGGGCTGGCACTGGAGAACGCGCGCCTGTACCAGCGCCAGCGGCACATCGCGGAGACCATGCAGCGCCATCTGCTGCCCCAGATGCCGGAGGTTCCGGGCCTGAAGATGGCCGCCCGCTACGAGTCGGCGTCGGAGTCCTCCCAGGTCGGCGGCGACTGGTACGACGTGTTCTCGTTGTCGGACGGTGCCACGGCGGTGGCCATCGGCGACGTCGTCGGGCACAACATCGACGCGGCCGCGGGCATGGCGCAGGTCCGCAACATGCTCCGGGCCTACGCCTGGGCCCTGCACGAGCCGCCGAGCATCATCGTGGAACGGCTGGACCAGGCCGTGGTGAACGTGGCCGAGGCGTCCATGGCCACCCTGATCTTCGGCCGCGTGGAGCGCGACGACGAGGACTGGACCCTGCGGTGGACCAACGCCGGGCATCCGCCGCCGCTGCTGATCACGCACGACGGCCGGTCCCGGTTCCTGGACGAGGAACACGACCACCTGCTCGGCACGGGCCTGGTCCGGGCGCGCTCCGACACCCTCACGCGGCTGCCGCCGCTGTCCACGCTCGTGCTGTACACGGACGGTCTGATCGAGTCGCCGGGGCAGACGCTCGACCGGGGCCTGGCCCGGCTGCGCCAGCATGCCGCGGCCCTCGCCCACCGGCCCCTGCACGTCTTCTGCGACCTGCTGCTGGAGCGCGCCCGTCCCGTCGACAACGACGACGACGTGGCCCTGCTTGTCCTGCGGACACCGGACGGGGGCGGTGAGACCGGTGACCTCTAGTGCGCCGACGCTCACCATGGGCACCGGAGAGCCACTCTCTTCCCCAAGGCCCCACACATCCCTACGCTTTCGCACGCGTAGCCACTCCACCCACGGGAAACACGAGCGTCGGAGGGGGACGAGACATCACGTCCGCCTCAAGAAGCCGAGCGGGGGAAGACAAGTTGGCAACAGAGTCACGTAGGGAAGACAAACTGCCTGCCGAGGAGATCTACGACGGACACGCCGCCTTCGACGGAGAGTTGGGCGACGTGACGGGCGCCCGTACGGCCGCCGAAGGGTTCCTGGGCGTTCTCTCCCGCACCTCGCCGCCGGTGGCGGTCGAGCACTGGGACGACATCCTGCTGGTGGTCACGGAGCTGGCCGCCAACGCGGTGCAGTACGCACCTGGGCGCTTCGAGCTGACGATGCGCCGCACCATCGACGGGGTCCATGTGACGCTCGGGGACACGAGCACGACGTCGCCGGCGCCGCGCCCCTTCAGTCCCAGCAAGGGCGGCGGCGGTATCGGCTGGTATCTGATCCACACACTGTGCGACGAGGTGAGCGTGGTGGTGCACGAGCACGGCAAGGACGTGCACGTCTTCCTGCCCTGGTGAGGCGGCGCGAGAAGGACACGCGAAGAGGCCAGAGGGAGAGGACAGGGAACATGGGCGAGGTGCCGCGTCAGGTCAGCGGCACCAGCACACTGATCGTCTTGCCGCCGGCCGCGGGGCACTCGACGCGGACCTCGCGGGACAGCCGGTTGATCAGCGGCCATCCGTAGCCGTTGCCCTCGTGGACACGCGGCAGCGCGCCGTGCCCGTGGAGGTCCACGGGCACGGCGGCGCTGTTGTCCCGCACGCTCAGCCACACCCCCTCAGGGGTGAGGCCGACGTCGAAACCGGCGATCCCGCCGCCGTGCCGGACCGCGTTCGTGACCAGTTCCGACACGACGAGCAGGAGATCGATCATGGCCGCCTCGGTCGGCGGCCCGGACGGGGAACGCCACCGCTCCCCCACGAACGCCCGCACATGGCGGCGGGCCGCCCCGGCGGTGGTGATCGCGACCGGGGGTCCCACCGGCCGGCCGGGCGGTTCCTCCGCGGGGCCGACGTCGTGGTCGGTGAGGCGGTGGCGCTCCCCCGGCATCACGGGACGTGCGGGGTCGACGACTCGCAAGGGCCCGGCTGGTCACTGTTCATGCAGCGCCGCGTACCCGCTCGCGCGCGAACCATGGCTGTCGGCTTCCGGGGAGAGGATCACCCGCTTCCCGCACAACTCCGCCGTCGCGGTGGCCTGGGCCGCGGCGAGCTGCCTGCGTGCCACTTCGAGGGCCTGGCGTATGTCGCGGGTGCCCGTGGACACGCACAGCGTGTAGGCCAGGTCCTGCGTGCGCCGCGTGGCCTGGGGATCGCTCTGCTCACCCTCGTGTGCCGCCAGTGACTCGTACTCCTCGACGAGCCTGCGCAGGGTCGCGGGGTGGGGCATCAGCATCTGTTTCGCTCCTGGGTGATCCGATGACGGCAGGGGGACACGGGTGGGGCGGCGAGGGTCAGGAAGACGGCGTGGTGCGGCCGAGGGCCTCCTCACGGACGCGGGCGCAGCTGCGGCTGATGAGGCGGGAGACATGCATCTGCGAGATGCCCAGGCGATCGGCGATACGGTTCTGCGTCATGTCCTCGAAGAAGCGCATGTAGAGGATGGCGCGCTCGCGCTCGGGCAGTCGGCGCAGGCCCTGCTTGACCGCCTCGCGGTCCACCACCACGTCGTACGCGGCGTCCGGTGCGCCGAGGGTGTCGGCGAGGTTGTAGCCGTCGTCGCCGGAGGACATCTCGGCGTCCAGCGACAGGGCGCTGAAGCTGTCGAGCGCCTCCATCCCCGCGTGGACCTCCTCCTCCGTGAGTCCCGCCAGGGCGGCGATGTCGGCGACCGAGGGCTCGGTGGCGCCGCCGGAGGTCTGGCTGAGTTCGCGGCGCGCCACCCGTACCTTGTTGCGGAGGTCCTGGACCCGCCGGGGGACGCGCAGCGTCCACATCCGGTCGCGGAAGTGCCTCTTGATCTCGCCGGTGATGGTGGGCACGGCGTAGCTCTCGAACGCCCCCCGCTCGGGCTCGTAGCGGTCCACCGCCTTGACCAGGCCCATCGCGGCGACCTGGCGCAGGTCCTCCAGCGACTCGCCGCGGTTGCGGAAGCGGCTCGCGATGCGGTGGGCCATGGGCAGCCAGGCGCGGACGAGTTCGTCCCGGACGTGGTCGCGTTCCGGCCCCGGGTCCATGGCGGCGAGCCGGGCGAAGGCGGTGGCGGTGTCGGGGGCGTCGTCGTGCGTCCTCCTGTCGGGCGTACCGGGACGTACGGGGGTGCCTGAACCGTTTGCGGACACATTGACCAGCATGGGAAATCGCTCCTGAACGACGCTTTCAGGGACTTCGCGGCGGGGAACGGTGAATGGGCGACCAAGTCCGTGCGCGGACGACCGCTCCCGCCGACCGACCTCCGATCCGGAGGCGTGGAACTCCGATTGCCCCGCGATTCCGTGGACAAACAACGGTTCGCGTATTCATGGTGACGCAGCGGCTCGGCTCCGGATCCGCCCGTCTCCGGGGCCGACGGCGACTTTTGGCCAGAGTGGGGAGCGACACGGCCCCTTTCGGGTCCGAGGGGGACTGAGTCGCGGCTTTGGGGGCAAGCGTGGGTTGGCAACGAGGCTCTGGGCGAGAGGGGTGGACAGCATGGCAGCCGTGACGGCACTTACTACGGCCACGGCACGGGGGAGGGTCATGTCGGAGGAAGTGGACCTCCCGCTGATCGAGGACCCGTCACAGGTCAGGCCCAAGGACGCACGGGCGATGTCGCGGCAGTTCTTCGACCGGCTGGCCGTGCTGGAGGAGGGCACGCACGCGTATCAGTACGTGCGCAACACGCTCATCGAGATGAACCTGTCCCTCGTGCGGTACGCGGCCTCGCGCTTCCGCGGACGCGAGGACTCCCTGGAGGACATCGTCCAGGTGGGCACGATCGGGCTGATCAAGGCCATCGACCGGTTCGAGCTGTCCCGGGAGGTGGAGTTCACCACGTTCGCCGTGCCGTACATCGTCGGCGAGATCAAGCGGTTCTTCCGGGACACGAGCTGGGCGGTGCATGTGCCGCGGCGGCTGCAGGAGGCGCGGGTGGAGCTGGCCCGCGCGACGGACGAGCTGCAGTCCCGGCTGGGCCGGATGCCGACGACACGTGAGCTGTCCGAGCTGATGTCGCTGTCGGAGGAGGAGGTCATCGAGGCGCGCAAGGCGTCCAACGGCTACAACACCTCCTCGCTCGACGCGGCCCTCACCTCCGACGGCGGCGAGGACGGCGACGCCGTACTGGGCGACCTCATCGGCGAGGAGGACCACTCGCTGCAACTCGTCGAGGACTTCCACTCGCTGGCGCCGCTGATCGCCCAGCTCGACGACCGTGAGCGGCGCATCCTGCACCTGCGGTTCGTGGAGGAGCAGACCCAGTCGCAGATCGCCGAGCAGCTGGGGGTGTCGCAGATGCATGTGTCCCGACTGATCAGCCGGATCATCAAGCGGCTGCGCACGGGGCTCCTCGAACCCGGTGTCGCCTGATCGGGGCGGTGTGTCCGGACGATTCGCGGGTATGCGCACGGGCGCATCGCCGGGCGATGCGTCGAATCCGTGAATCGGGGCGCCCGTCCCGATCGGTAAGTGCCTTGGAGGCTCCTGTGTCCGTTGCCCAGAACCCGCTGTCGATCAAGGTCGACCTTCCTCGGGACGACGCCGTGCTGCTCACGATCGAGGGGGAACTGGACATCGACACGGCGACCGAGCTGCAACATCATCTGGCGAACCAGCTGCGCCACGGCCGGCGGCATTTCCTGCTCGACGTGTCGGCCGTCCCCTTCATGGACTCGTCGGGCATGAACATCATCCTGCGGACGTACCAGGAGGTGCGGCGGATCCCGGGCGGCGTCTATGTCATCGCCCCGACACCGGCCGTGCGGCGCATACTCGACCTGACCGGTGTCAGTCTCACCGTCGCCACGGTGGACAGTGTGGACGAGGCGCTGGCCGCCGTGGACTCCGGGCAGGTCGCCTCGCTCCCGGACGAACATCCGGCGCACGAATAGCCGTTGACGATGCGTCGGCGCACCCGGCGGGCCGCGCAAGTCGGCCTTTTCCGTCGGTGCGTCAGGGCATACCCATGGCCAACAGTTGTCGTTTGACAACTATGGCCGGAAGGCAACAGAGTGGGCCGGGCCAAGAGCGTGGGAAGGGTTGGGATGAGGCTGTCGGACCAGGGCTTCGGTGGTCAGGCGCTCCGGACGGCGGCGTCGGCGTCGCCCTCGTGGATCTCCGCCGCCGCGGCGGCGCAGAACGCCTCCAGCCCCTCCAGCAGCGCGGTCCGCTTCCCGGCGGGCATCTGTTCCAGCACGGACCGCAGGGCCTGTTCACGACGGGCGCGCAGGTCCACCAGGAAGGCCTCTCCGCGCCGGCTGAGCCGCAGGCACAGCTCGCGCCTGTTCGCCGTACTGGCATGGCGCTCGACGAAGCCCACCGCTTCCAGCCGGTCACAGAGCCGGCTGGTGGAGGGCGGGGTGGAGCCGAGGGCGTCGGCGAGCATCCGCAGGTTGATGCCGTCGTTGTGCTCCAGGATGAAGAGCACGCGGAGCTGGGAGGCGGACACCGGAGCCGTCGAGGCGCGCCCCCACAGGACCTCCAGCAGCTCGGCCGCCTCGGAGGTCACACGAGCCACCTCGTCCGGCCGCGGGTTGGAGGAGGAAGTCACGGGCCCACTCTTCCAGGCATCCCGAACACTGTCAGCTCTGGAAAGAATGGCGTATCCGACATCGTGAACAGATCCGTGGCAGCCGAACGGGCACTTCGCTCCGCTGCTCCGCACCGCCTGCTGGACGCACTGCGCGAGGTACTCGGCGAGGACGCCTGGTCCGCGCGGGACGTCGAGCTGTACCTGGCCGACTACTCGCTCACCGCGTTGCGGCCGGTCTCCACACACCCCGACGCGCCGGAACCCCTGCCGATGCACGGCGGCCCGACCGGCCGGGCCTTCGGGTCGCAGGAGCCGTACCTGGAGAAGCGCGGCGACGGCCGAGTGCGGGCGCATCTGCCGGTGACCGTGCGCGGCGACCGGCTGGGCGTGCTGCGTCTGACGCTGCCGTCCGTCGCGCACGCCGAGGAGGGCCTGGCCGAACTGACCGAGCTGGCCGGAGTCCTGGCCCATGAGCTGGTCGTCGCGGAGCGCGACACCGACCTGTACGTCCGTGCGCGTCGCTCCAGCAGGCTGACCCTGGCGGCGGAGATGCAGTGGCAGCTGCTGCCGGGCCGTTCCTCCACCACCGCGGAGTACGCGCTCGGTGGCCAGCTGGAACCCGCCTACGCGATCTTCGGCGACAACTTCGACTGGTCCGCCGACGCCGACCATCTGATGCTGTACGTCACCAACGGCATGGGCGAGGGCATCGAGGCCTCCCTGCTGACCAACCTGGGGATCAACGCGCTGCGCAACGCCCGGCGGGCCGGCGTGCCCATCGCCGAGCAGGCGGCCCTGGCCGACCAGGCCCTCCACGCCCAGTACGGCGGGGCCCAGCATCTGTCGGTGCTGCTGCTGGACCTGGACCTGGCCACCGGGCGGCTGAGCATCGTCGACGCGGGCTCCCCCCGGATGCTGCTGCTGCGCGAGGGGAACGTCTCCGCGATCGCCCTGGACGCCCAACTGCCCCTGGGCATGTTCGAGGAGACGGAGTACACCGCCCAGGAGCTTACGGTCGAGCCCGGAGACCGGCTCGTCTTCGTCAGCGACGGGGTGTACTCCGTCGCCACCCCCGCCGGGGAGCAGTACGGCGACCGTGCGCTGGCCCGCGCGGTCAACGCCACGCGGCTGCTGCCCGCCGCGGACGTCCCCGGCGCGGTGCTCAGGGAGCTCTCCGGTCACCGCGGCTCCCCCGTGGCGGACGACGACGCGCTCGTGGTCTGCCTCGACTGGTTCGGGCAGGAGGAGTCCGGCCGCACCTGCCCATGAGTTCGACCGACAGGCGTTTCCCGCAGAGGGGAGGCGCACCAGTATGTGAGGAGAGATCCGTGCCGGAACAGGACACGGCAGACCGGCAGTTGACCCCGGCACAGGAGGTGGCGGAGTTCCTGCGCAGCCGCCAGGAACAGATCGCGCAACGCTGGGCCGACGCGGCGCTGTTCCGCACCGTCTTCACCCACTCCCGGGACGAGGCGGTGGAGGCGGGCCGGGCCGTCGTGGACGCCCTCGCCGCCGTGGCCGCCGCCGAGAACGTCGAGGACGCGGAGTCCGGCGGCTTCCACGTCGTGCGCGAACAGCTCGCGCGGACGGCCGCCGCCCGGGCGCGGGCGGGCTCCACCGTCACACAGATCTCCGCCGAGGTGGACGCGCTGCGGCCACCCGTGACCGAGCTGCTGGTCGCCGAGTTCGCCGCCGCGCCGGCCACGCATCTGCGGGAGTGCACCACGACACTGACGGTCCTGATGGGCACCCTGCGTCTGGTGGTGCTGGAGACGGCGCTGAGCGAGGGCGAGGAACTCATCCACCGGCAGCGTCTGCAGCTGATGGAGGTCGCCACGCCGGTGATCAGCCTGTGGGAGGGCATCGTCGCCGTCCCCCTGATCGGCACCCTGGACAGCGCGCGCAGCCAGGTGGTGATGGAGCGGCTCCTCGACTCGATCGTCGAGCAGCACGCCCGGTTCGCCATCCTGGACATCACCGGGGTCCCGACCGTCGACTCCCTGGTGGCCCAGCACCTCATGAAGACCGTGGCGGCGGCGCGGCTGATGGGAGCCGAGTGCATCGTCTCCGGCATCCGGCCGCCGATCGCGCAGACCATCGTCCACCTGGGCATCGACCTCAGCTCGGTGCTCACCCGCACGAGCCTCGCGGACGCCCTGGCCTACGCGCTGCGCGAGCTGGGCACGGACATCGTGCCCCGCGACCCGGCAGGTTCGGGGCGCAGGTGAGCGGCGATCTCTTCGCCGCGTACGGCGGTCCGTCCTCCTACGGGACGCCCGTGCCGGTGCTCAAGCTCGGCAACGTGCTCCTGGTGTCCCTCCAGGGCGACCTGCACGACGGTGCGGCGGAGCAGCTCCAGCAGGACATCAGCTCCACCGTGGCGCGCAGCGGCGCCACGGGCGTGGTCATCGACCTCTCCGGTGTGGAGATGGTGGACTCGTTCCTGGGCCGGGTGCTCGGCGACATCGCCGCCCAGACGAGTCTGCTCGCCGCCGGGACGGTGGTCTCGGGCATGCGTCCGGCCGTCGCGATCACCCTGGTGGAGCTGGGTCTCACCCTGCCGGGGCTGCGTACCGCGCTCAGCACCGAGGACGCGTTCCGTCTCCTCGGCGAACCGCATCCGACCTATCCCCGCCGAGGACACGCCCGCCAGGAGAGTCCGTGATGCAGACCGTCGGCGGCCTCTCCGCCTGCCTGCCGATCCGCTCGGATCTCGATCTGGTGTGGGTACGTCAGCATGTGCGACAGGCGGCCGCCCAGCTCGGCTTCGGTCTGGTCGAGCAGACCAAACTCGTCACCGCGGCCAGCGAACTGGCCCGCAACACCCTGGTCCACGGCGGCGGGGGACAGATGGAGTGCGAGCCCGTGGACCGGGGCGGCGCACGCGGACTGCGCCTGGTCTTCAGCGACGAGGGACCGGGCATCCCGGACCTCGACCAGGCCCTCATCGACGGCTACACCTCCGGCGAGGGCCTCGGTATGGGCCTCGGCGGCGCCCGGCGGCTGGTCCACGAGTTCGCCATCGACAGCCGCCCCGGCTCGGGTACCGCCGTCACGGTGACCTCCTGGACGGCGGGTGCGCCGCGCCCCCGCGAGGAGCGGTGATGCCGCGCGTCTGGGAGGTTCCGGTGCACGACTCCACCCGGGTGCGTGACGCCCGGGTGGCCGCCGAGGCCGCGGCGGCACGGGCCGGGCTGGACGCGGACCGTGCCGCCGGCTGCGCGCTGGTGGCCACCGAGCTGGCGACGAACCTGCTCAAGCACGCCGGTGGCGGGCTGATACTGCTGGACGTCGTCTCCCGGCCCGCGCCGGAGCGGGCGGACGGCGCGGCCCCCCTGGTGCAGATCGTCGCGATCGACCACGGTCCGGGGGTACGCGACGTGGCGGGCGCGCTGCGCGACGGTTTCTCCACGACGTCCTCGCTCGGGGCGGGCCTCGGCACCTGCCGCCGGGTCGCCGACGACTTCGACCTGCACAGCACGGTCGGCCGGGGCACCGTCGCCCTGGCCCGGCTCGGCGCGCGGCCCCGCCGCCGCGCCGGCGCGGCCCCCTCCCCCACCGGGGCCCTGCGCGCCGGAGGCGTCAACGTGCCCTTCGCCGGGGCCGAGTTCTCCGGCGACGCCTGGGCCTGGGTCCGGGAGGGCGACCTCGTCACACTGATGCTGGCCGACGGTCTGGGCCACGGCGTGGCGGCCGCCCGCGCCTCCTCCGCGGCCGTGGAGCAGCTGTACCGGGCGCCCGGGCTGCCCCCCGCCCAGCTGCTGCGGCGGCTGGAGGGCGCGCTGCGCGACACCCGGGGCGCCGCCGTCGCCGTCGCCCAACTCGACGTCGCCGAGGGCAGGCTGCTGTTCTCCGGCATCGGCAACATCGGGGCGCGGCTGCGCACCGGCGCGCACTGGCAGCCGCTGCTGTCACGGCCCGGCATAGTCGGCGCCCACCGGGCCGCCCACCTCCCGCAGCACACGGCGGACTGGGGGGACGACTGCCTGCTCGTGCTGCACAGCGACGGTCTGCCCAGCCGCTGGAGTCCCGGACCCGCCGCCCACAGTCCCTCCCTCGACCCCGCTGTGATCGCCGCCGTGATCGTGCGCGACGCGAGCAGCCCCGCCCGGCCGGTACGCGACGACACCACCGTCGCCGTACTGAGCCCCTCCCCGCCGGACCGCTTTCCATGACACGTACCTGGCATGTCAGCTCCGTCACCGACGCCGCCCGGGCCCGTATCGCCACCGCGCGGCTGGCCACCGCGCACGGGGTCTCCGCGACCGACCGGGCGCGGCTGGTGTCGGTGCTCTCCGCACAGCTGCGGCAGTGCCTCACCAAGGGGGGCACGTGGCTGCTGACCGCCCGGGTCACGACGGTGGGGCCCGGTGGCAGCCGGTTGCTGGTCGAGGTGACGTCGGCGAACCGGCGGCCGGGCGAGTTCCGGCAGCCGTGGCGGCTCACGGTCGCCTGTTCGGGGGAGGGGCGCCTGCCGGACAGCGGGCACGTGCCGGGTGATCCGGAGACGCTCGCGGAGGCCCTGTTCGGGGCCGACGAGGACGCCGCGCTGCTGCTGGAGAAACTCGACGAGCAGGAGGCGCTGGTCGCCTTCCACCGTGAGGAGCTCCACCAGACCAACCAGGGCGTCCTCGCCCTGCACGCCGAGCTGGACGCGGCCGGCGTCGCGCAGCGCGAACTGTTCGCCGCCGAGCAGAAGGCCCGTGAGGAGGCCGAGAACGCGCGCGGCCGGCTCACCTTCCTCGCCGACGCCAGCGCCGCTCTGACCGCTTCCCTCAACCCCGACGCGATCGTGCGGCTGCTGCCCACCCTCCTGGTCCCCCGGTACGCGCACACCGCCGACGTATGGCTGTTCGACGGGGAGGGCGATCTGGCCCGGGGCGGCCCGCGACCGGCCGCCGCCGTCGTCGCGGCCCGCCGCGGGCGTCCTCAGTACGCCGCCGACCACCCCGGCGGGCTGCCCGGCGTCGACGACCATCCGCCCTCGGCGCTCGCCCCCGCCCGGCCCCTGCTGTGCGTGCCGCTGGTGACCCGGGGCGCGCCCCTCGGGGTGCTGACGCTGTCCCCGCCGAACGACCAGCGGTGGGACGCCCACGACGCCGTGATGCTGATCGAGCTGGCCCGGCGCGCCGGTGTGGCGCTGGAGAACGCCCGCCGCTTCGAGCACAACCGTGACATCGCCGAGACCCTGCAGCGCGCCCTGCTCACCGAGCTGCCCACCACCCCGGGGCTACGGCTCGCCGCCCGCTATCTGCCGGCCACCCGGGGCCTGAACATCGGCGGCGACTGGTACGACGCCTTCCGTCAGCCCGACGGCAGCCTGATCACCGTCATCGGCGACGTCACCGGGCACGGTCTGCGCGCCGCGGTGATGATGAGCCAGCTGCGCACCGCGCTGCGCGCCTACGCCGTCGACGGCAAGACCCCCGGACAGCTCCTGACCCGTCTCCATCTGTTCCTGCACCATCTGCAGCCCGACCTGTACGCCACCGCCGTCATCGCCCGGTTCCATCCGAGCGAGCCCACCCTCACCTGGGCCGCCGCGGGGCATCCGCCGCCCGTGCTGCGTTCGCCCGACGGGCGGGTGCGGATCCTGGACGCCAAACCCGGTGCGATGCTCGGCATCCCTCTCCATCAGGAGATCCCCGACCACACCGTGCCGCTGCCGCCCGGCTCGACCCTGGCCCTCTACACGGACGGGCTGGTGGAGCGCCGCGCCCAGGGCATCGACCCGGGCATCGAGCGGCTGGCGACCACCCTCGAAGGCCTTCCCTCGGCGACGCTCGACGACGATGTCGCGGAATCGGCCGACCGGCTGCTCGAGCCGCTGCTGGACGACGAGCACGAGGACGACGTGTGCCTGCTGCTCTGCCATGTGCACAGTGACGGCGGGCGGATCGCGGCGCGGGTCAGCTGACGGATCCCCCGAGGGCCCGCAGCGTCTGCTCGACCCGGGCGCGCTCGGCGGCCGGCATCGCGGCCAGGACGTCGGCCAGACGCGCCGACAGGCGCCCGGTGAGGTCGGCGAGGAACCCGTGTCCGCGCTCGGTGACCATCAGGTGCACCTCGCGCCGGTCGTCGAAACGGACGCCCCGGCGGAGCAGGCCCGCCGCTTCGAGCCGGTCGCAGAGCCGGCTGGCCGTGGGCAGGCCCACCGCGAGCTGCTCGGCCAGGGCGGTCAGGTTCAGCTCGGGCTGCCCGCGTACGGCGCGCAGCGCCAGTATCTGTCTCGGGGACAGCCGGGGGGAGACGTCGCCGACGGCCGAGAACCACAGGGGCACCAGGTTCTCCACGGCGTCGAGGAGCTGCCGGTCGATGTCGTGGGGGCCCGTCATGCGGGGGGCCTACCCGAAGTGCCCGGGAGTACACGGGTGTCCTTCCGTGCCTCCCGCGTCCCCGGTCCGCCCGCCGGGCGGATGCCACTAAGCCTTGTGGGCCACTCCCCCGTACACGTCCGTCGGCTCCGGGTTCGTGCCCGGCTCCGGACGCCACAGCGGGCAGGACACGATGCCGGGCTCCAGCAGCTCCAGGCCCTCGTAGTACGCGTGCAGCTGGCGGGGGCTGCGCAGCACGTAGGGGACGGCGCCGGTGTCGTCGTAACCGTCCTGGGCACGCTTGAGTTCGGCGTCGGTGTCCGTGCTGTCGTAGTGGACGAAGTAGCTCCCCGACGGGAGGGCGGCCTGCAGGCGGCGGACGATGTCCTGTGCCTGCTCGTAGTCCTGGATGTGGCCGAGGATGCCCATCAGCATCAGGGCGACCGGCCTGTCGAAGTCGAGGACCTTCCCGGCGGCTTCGAGGATGGTGTCCGGGTCGCGCAGGTCGGCGTCGACGTAGTCGGTGACGCCTTCCGGGGTGCTGGTGAGCAGGGCCTGCGCGTGCCGCAGCACCAGGGGGTCGTTGTCGACGTAGACGATGCGGGACTCCGGGGCGACCTTCTGGGCGACCTGGTGGGTGTTGTCGTACGTCGGAAGGCCGGTGCCGATGTCCAGGAACTGACGGATGCCGCGCTCCCGGGCCACGAAGGTGACCGTGCGGATGAGGTACACGCGGGAGGCGCGCGCCATCGTCTCGATGTTGGGGGCGATCTCGCGGTAGGCGTCGCCCGCCTCGCGGTCGACCTCGTAGTTGTCCTTGCCTCCCATCCAGTAGTTCCAGATGCGGGCCGAGTGCGGCACCGTGGTGTCGATCTTCGACAGGGCTTCCTGGTCGGGAGTGGGGTGGCCGTCTGCCATGGGTACTCTCCTGCCTCACATCGCGTGGTCGTCGCTAACCTATCGTCAACTGTCCTGCGTTTTGCCAGAGTTGGGGCGGACGAGCAACGGGGGCACGGATGGGGCCGACCGGCTCGCCGACGTCGAGGGTGACCACGGGTACGTGCTGGGCGAGGGTGCGGAAGACCCGGGTGTAGGCGGTTGCCGCCTCCGTGGCCTCGGACGTGGTCAGGTGGAGCATGGCCCCGTCGCGTTCGGCCACGGCGTCGGCGAGGTCCAGTGCCTGGATCCAGGTCACCCGGGAGCGGCCCCGGCGCAGTGGTCCGTGCACGAGTTCCGCGATGAGGTGCCCGTCGACGGCCAGCCGGCCGGGTCCGTCGAGGAGTTCGCGGTAGGGCAGGGCCGGGTCCAGGTGGTGCAGGGCGGGCGGCATGCGTCGGACCTCGAAGCCGAGGTCCGCCAAGCCGCCGAGGAGACGGTCACGGCCGGGCCCGTCGTGCCCCTCGACGATCAGGGTCCGGTACCGGGTGAGCACGGGCGGCGGGATCATCCCGAGTTCCTCGGGAGCGGCCGGCCGGGCTCGGCCCGGAACACGCGACGGCACGACCATGCCGCTCCCTTCGGGTGGTGGGCCACGGGCGCCGGCCCGACGGTCCGTGCACGGCCTGGAGGAGCACCCAGTCTGACCACGGCCGGCGGACGAGGGGAGTGTGCGCACCGGGTGTCCGGTTGTGCGCGCGTAGTGACCCGCCGTGTGGGCGGGTGGTCAGGCGATGAGGAAGTCCGCCTCGCCGGCCTTGGCGCCGTTCAGGAACGCCACCATCTCCTCCCGGGAGTAGACGAGGGCGGGGCCGTCCGGGTCGGTGGACTGGCGGAAGGCCACGCGGCCGTCGGCCAGGCGCTTGGCCTCGACGCAGGAACCGCCGTTCGTGCCGCTCCAGGGCTTGCGCCAGCCCTCGGCGCCGAGTTCGGGAGCGGGCATGCCGCTGTGGACGGGGCTGTCGGGTGTCCTTGCCATGGTCACAACTCCTTGCGTAGTGCCGCCAGGATGTCCCTGGTACGAGCGACCGGTTCCGCCTGCACGGACATCCGGTCCAGTACCTCCAGATAGGTCACGACGTCCGCGGGCTGGTCGACGTACTGGGCGCCCGCGAGGCCCTCGGTGTAGACGATGTCGGGGAGTTCGGAGAAGCCGAAGCGGAAGTAGTGGAAGGGGCCGTACGCCCCGGGGTGGGGTCCGGCCGCGAACCGCATGATCTGGATCCTGACCTTGGGCCGGTCCGTCGCCTCGGCGAGCCGGTCGATCTGGGCCCGCATCACCTCGGGGCCGCCCACCGGCCGGCGCAGCACGGTCTCGTCGAGGATGGCCCAGACGGCCGGCGCCTCGGGTTTGGCCAGCAGGTCCTGACGTCGCAGACGCAGGGCGACCCGGCGGTCGACGTCCTCGGGGGCCGCGTTCGGGAAGCCGACCCGCATCAGCGCGGCGGCGTAGTCGTGGGTCTGCAACAGACCCGGTACGTACTGGGGTTCGTAGAGCCGGATGACGGCGGCTTCGCTCTCCAGGCTCACGTACGCGCTGAACCACTCGGGCAGCACATCACGGAACTTGTGCCACCAGCCCGGCTGGTTGGCCTCGCGGGCGAGGGCGAGGAAGTCCTCGATCTCGCCGCCGGAGACCCCGTAGGTGCGCAGCAGCTCCTTCACGTAGGGGATGCGGAGACCGACCTCGGCCTTCTCCATACGGCGGACCGTCAGCGCGGTGACCTCGATGGCGCGGGCGGCGTCGTCGAAGGAGACACCGGCCTGCTCCCGCAGTTGGCGGAGCCGTTTACCGAGGACCATGCGCAGGACCGTGGGCGCCGCGGGAGCGCTCCCTCCGACGCGGGTCTCACTCACGTGCAACCTCCCGGGGCGGGATCCACAGCGTGCAGTGTGCCATGCGATCCATTGACACCGACAGGTCTTCGCGGTTCATTCTGAAATTATCAGAACGCAGGTTGCGGGCCGCGTCGTTCGGCCACCATAGTGACCGAGTGACCTGCCGCACATCACCGGCAGCGTCCTCGAACTCCTCCGGCCCGCCCAGGAGTTGGCGCCACGGCGGGCAGGGGTCAAGCCGCGCGCCGACACGATGCGACAACCTGGATGGCCGCCGTGACGAACGGATTACAGGGATTACCGAGGAACCCGGCCAAGGGAACCGGTGGGCCCAACAAGCCACTGGCGGCAGCGCTGAAGGAGGCCGGCTGCTCGTACGCCTCCCTCGCCCTGCGGGTCAACGACCTGGGCCGCTGCCAGGGCGCGGACACCAACTACGACAAGGCCTCCGTCACCCGCTGGCTCCAGGGCCAGCAACCACGGGGCAACACACCGGAGTTGATCGCCGCGGTTCTCGGTGAACGGCTGGGCCGCGCGCTCACTCCGGCCGACCTCGGTTTCCCGCTCGACCGCGGGCGACCGGTGACGGGGCGGGCGCTGATGTACGTCGAGAACGTGGCGGAGACCCTGCACACCCTGGCGGAGCTGGGCTCCACCGACATCTCCCGGCGCAGCCTGCTCGGTTCGGTGCCCTTCGTGCCGGGCGCGCTGACGAACCCACAACGGGCCTGGCTGCTGTGGCTGGTGGAGAGCCAGGACGCGCCGAAACTCGCTCCGGTGTCGGGCGGCGGGCCGGTGGAGCAGGTCCACGCGATGCTCCGCATGTTCGACGAGATGGACAACCACTACGGCGGCGGCGGTATCCGCACGAGCATCGTGCAGTACCTCACCACCGAGGTCGTCCCGCTGCTCCAGCAGCGCGGCACTCCCCCGCACCACCGGCGCGAGCTGTTCGCCGCCGCCGCCCGGCTCGCGGCCATGGCGGGCTGGAGCTCCTACGACGCCGGCGAGTACGGCCTGGCCCAGCGGTACATGACGCAGGGCCTCAGGCTCTGCGCGGAGGGCCGCGACCACGTACTGGGCGGCCAGATCCTGGCCGGGCTGTCTCATCTGGCGACCAGCCTCGGCCGCCCCGACGAGGGTGTGGCCCTGGCCCGGGCCGGGGTGGCCACCGCCAGGGACTCGGGCAGCCCCCTCGGTCTGATGCGCCTGCACGCCATGTCCGCGCGCGGCCACGCGGCACTGGGCCGCCCCCGTGAGACGGCCGAGGCGTTGCGCGCCGCCGAGAAGCAGCTCGACGCGAGCCGGGGCGCCGGCCAGGAGTCGCCCTGGGTGCGGTTCCTCGACCACCACTACCTCCAGGCCGAGTCCGCCCTCTGCTTTCGCGATCTGGGTCTCGCCGCGCAGGCCGAGCACACGGCGGGCGAGTCGGTGCGCGCGCACGCCGACCGCCGCCGCCGCCAGGCCATCAGCCGGTCCGTCCTCGCGACGGCCCACCTCCAGCAGAACCGTCTGGACGAGGCGATCGCCACGGCCACCGTCGCGCTCGACGCGCTCAGCGGTGTGCACAGCGAACGGTCCATCCAGGCCCTGCGCGACTTCCGCGGCCGGCTGACGTCCCGCCGCGACGAGCCCCTCGTACAGGACTTCGAACGCCGGTCGCGGGTGGTGCTGGGGGCGGCCGCCTGAGGGCTGCGCGGTTCAGTAGCCGTCCGGCGAGGGCGCGTTCTGGGCCCGGTCCACGGGCAGGTGGGCGCCGGAGACACCTGTCGCCCAGTCGGAGAGCAGGAACACCACCGTGCGCGCCACCTCGTGCGGAGTGACGGGGGCACCGGACGGCAGCTCCGCTCCGGCGAAGTTCTCGTACGCCGGTGGATCTTCGCGGCGCATACGGTCCCAGCGGCGGCCGGGGATCAGCATCGAACCCGGTGACACGGCGTTGACGCGGATACGGTCCGGACCCAGCTCGCGGGCCAGGGAGGCGGCCAGATGGATGAGGGCACTCTTCGCCGCCCCGTACTGCGCGGGTGGTCCCGGTTTCCAGCCCGAGATCGAGCCGACCAGCACGACCGAGCCGCCGTCGGCCGCGCGCAGAAACGGCAGCGCGGCCCGGACGAGACGGGCGGTGTGTCCGACGTTCAGTTCCCAGGTGGCCGCCCAGTCGGCACCGTCCGCCTGCTCGAAGGTGCCGCCGCGCGAACCGCCGACGCAGGCGACGACGCCGTCGAATCCGGCGGGCCCGGCGGGTCCGGCCGGTCCATCGGGTGCGGCAGGCCCGGCGCATCCCGCGGGCCCAGCGGCGACGAAACGTTTCGCCGCAGTCGTCACGAAGTCCTCCAGCCGTCCGGGCTCGGTGACGTCGAGCCGGTCGGTGAACAGCCGGTCTCGCTGCGCCCCCGCCAAGGAGCCCTCCAGCGCCGTCAGCCCCACCCGCTCGCGCGCGCAGGTGGCGACCTGCGCGCCCTCGGCGAGCAGCAGGCGTACGACGCTCTCGCCCAGCCCCCGGGTACCCCCGGTGACCAGCACCCTCTTGCCGCGCATGCCGGGCCAGCCGGCGGGGACGTCCCGCTCACGAAGGGGCGGGTTCTCGTCGACGTTCACCATGGTCGGGAACCTATACAGCGCGCGCCACTACCCGCCCGCACCTGCACAACCCCTCCACCACCTGGCGTTTCGTGCGCCCGGTGCTGTTGTCTGCGACAACAGCACCGGCGGCCCGCCACGCCGGTCGACCCCGCCACCATGAGGACACGGAGGAACCCGATGACGGCAGTCAGGGTCGGCGCGCCCCGCCGACGGATCCCTGCCGCGACAGCGCACGGCCCCCGGCGGAGCGCCCACGAGGCTCCGTACGGCGGGGCAGGCCGCCCCCGGGGCGCGGTGAGGCTGCCGTGATCCCGCGCGAGGAGCGGCTCTCGCACGCCGTCCGGGAGCCGAGGTGAGGGGCGCCCCGGCCATGGAGAACTCGACGGAACCGACGCCCGGGACGGCACCACCGCGTCGCGGGGTGGTCGCGGCCGAACTGGTGCGCAGGGCCGAGTACGAGCGGCGACTGGCCCACGAGGCCCGGTCCGCGCCCACCGCGCGGGCCCGGGACCGTATCGCCGAGTGCCGGGCCGGCAACGGGGACGCCCTCCGCGCGATCGTCGCCCGCCACGGCTGGCCCACGGCCGAGTCGGTCGGCGAAAGCGCCTCGACGGCGGCCCTGATGCTCCTCCTGAACTCCCCCGACCTCGGCTTCCAGCTCACCTGCCGCGATCTGATCGCCGAGGCGGTCGCGGACGGCAGCTGTCCCGCCGTGCACCACGCCTATATCGCCGACCACTGTGCCGTGGCCCTGAGCCAGCCCCAGTTCTACGGCACCCGGATCGACCCCGGCACCCTCTTCCCGTATCCCATCCGCCACCCCGAGACGGTCGACGAACGCCGTCACGACGTGGGCCTCGGCCCGCTGACCGACCATCTGCGGGCGGTGCGGTGCGGGCTGGGGGCGGGCGGAGGGCTGTAGGCGGCGGGTGCCACGGCGGCGGAGCCTGCCGACGCGAGCGGGTGGCGATACCCCGGCCGTCCGGTGCCGAGGGAACCGTAGCGGCAACCGCCTTGCCCGGCAGGGTCATGCGATCGCCCGCGCTCCGGGATCCCGTTGGGTCGGCGCGATGTCCGAACTGCGAACCGACCGCCTGCTCCTGCGCGCCTGGCGGGAGTCCGACCCGGCGCTCTGGGCGGCCCTGAACGCCGATCCCGAGGTGCGCGCGCACTTCCCGGTGTCCTCACGAGGGAACAGAGCGACGCGTCCGCCGCCCGCTTCCAGAGCGACCTCGACGGGCGGAGGTGGGGGTGGTGGGCGGTGGAGGTGCGCGCGACGGGCGAGTTCGTCGGCTTCGCCGGGTTGGATCCGGTGGACGAGGACATGCCGTTCTCCGGCGTGGAGGCGGGCTGGCGGCTGGCGGCTGGCGGCTGGCGCGTACGCCCTGGGGGCCAGGGTTACGCCACCGAGGCCGGGCGGGCCGTCGTGGACTTCGGCTTCACACGCCTGCGTCTGCGTCTGCGTCTGCGTCTGCGTCTGCGTCTGCGTCTGCCGGAGATCCTCGCGGTGACCACCGCCGGCAACCTCCGCTCCCAGGCGGTGACGCGGCGTCTCGGCATGTCCCGGGACCGTCCGACGACTTCGAGGACCCGAGCGTGCCGGAGGGGCCGTTGCGACGGGGCGTGGTGTTCCGGCAGGCGGCCGGCGTCCCGTAGGACACGGGGTGGGTCCGGGGCGGTGGCCGCTGCCCGGACCCGTCGCTCGTTCCTCTCAGCCCGCGGCCCACGCCGCGTAGAACAGGCCGAGGCCGGCGATCACGCAGATGCCCTGGATGGTCCAGAAGCGGACCACGACCAGGACTTCGGACCAGCCCTTGAGTTCGAAGTGGTGCTGGAGCGGGGCCATCCGGAAGACCCGCCTGCCGGTCAGCTTGAACGAGCCGACCTGGATGACCACCGACAGGGTGATCAGGACGAACAGCCCGCCGAGGACGGCGAGGAGCAGTTCGGTGCGGGAGCAGATCGCGAGGCCGGCGAGGGCGCCGCCGAGGGCGAGGGACCCGGTGTCCCCCATGAATATCTTGGCCGGCGAGGTGTTCCACCACAGGAACCCGAAGCAGGCCCCCATCAGCGCGGCCGCGACGACCGCGAGGTCGAGCGGATCGCGCACCTCGATGCAGGAGGCGGGGTCGGTGAGTTCCATGGCGTTGGCGCAGGAGTTCTGGAACTGCCACAGGCCGATGAAGGTGTAGCCGCCGAAGACCATCACCGACGCCCCGGTGGCGAGGCCGTCCAGACCGTCGGTCAGGTTCACCCCGTTCGACATGGCCAGGATCATGAACAGGGCCCACACCACGAACAGCACCGGCCCGATGGTCCAGCCAAAGTCGGTGACGAACGACAGTTTCAGGGACGCCGGCGTCTGGCCCCGCTCGTCCGCGAACCGGATGGCGAGAAGGGCGAACACGATGCCCACGATCAGCTGACCGGCCATCTTCGCCCCGGCCCGCAGCCCCAGCGAACGCCGCTTCACGATCTTGATGTAGTCGTCGAGGAACCCGACCACACCCATGCCCGCCATCAGGAACAGCACCAGGAAACCGGGGTACGTCGGGCTCTCCCCGGTGATGACCTTGGTCGCGACGTAGGCGACGACCGTGGCCAGGATGAAGGCGATACCGCCCATCGTGGGGGTGCCGCGCTTGCCGGCGTGGCCGCGCGGGCCGTCGTCGCGGATGTACTGCCCATAGCCCTTCCGTGCCAGCAGCTTGATCAGCAGCGGGGTGCCGATCAGCGTCAGGAACAGGCCGATGGCCCCGGCAAACAGGATCTGGTTCATCGGACGGCGGTCTCCCCCTCGGTCGCGCTCTGGTACGCGACGGCCTCACCGGTGTCGCTGGTTCTCACGGGCCCCACCCTATGCAGACACCTGATCTTCGTACGGCGGCGGGTAGTTGACGACGAAACGGGGAGCGCCAGGCGGTCTCCGTGGTCCCCGCGGCGGCGGTTGTTCCGCTTCCCCGTGGGAGGCGGGCCGGCCCGGGGCGGGCGCCGCCGGGTCACTCGAAACGGTGCTCACGGCGTGAGCGGGCACGCGGGCGGCGCCCGGGGCGCTCCGGCGCGGGGCGGCCCGCCGTCCGGGCACGGACCGACCGTCCGGCATGCCCCGCGTCGCCCCCTCCCCCACCGGGCCACCGCGCCCGCCCCCGCGCGGGGCTGAGACACTGCACGTCATGGCCACCTTCACACCCGCGCGCGCCCTGCTGATGCTCACCACCGGGCTGACCTGTCTGCTGATGGCGGTCGGCGCCCTCATAGGCGCGCTGATCGGCGGCGGCCCCGTGGCCCTGGGGGCGGCGGTGTGCGCCGGGCTCGTCGGCATGGTGGGCTCGCTCATCGTGCGGCGACGGGCCATGGCGCACTTCGCCATGGCCCAGCGGCAGGCCGGGCAGCGGGGCTACGCCGAGGGCATCGCGCACGGCGTGCTCATCCACGTCACCGCCTACGAGGCCGCCGTCTTCCCCCGCACCGGGCCGCACGGCGTCAGCGCCGAGGAGCGCGCGGCCCGCCGCACCATCGCCTACCGCATGGCCGCCCTCGACGAGGTGCCCCAGAAGGTCCGTGTGGCCGCCGCGGACGCCCTGGCCCGCCTCGACAAGACCGACCGCGAGGGCGCCGAGGAGGCGCTGGCCCGCCTCGCCACCACCGTGCGCCTGGAGTACTCCCGGCCGTGATGCCGGCGCTCCCGGCGCGAATGGCGCCCGCTTCGGGGGTGCCGGGCGCCGCTCTGGCTCAGTGACCGCTGATCGCGCGGGGCGTGTAGGGCCGCTCCAGTTCCTCGATCTCCTTCTCCGTCAGGGTGACGTCGAGCGCGGCCACGGCGTCGTCGAGGTGGTGGGGTTTGGTCGCGCCGACGATGGGCGCGGTGACGGTCGGACGGCTCAGCAGCCAGGCCAGGGCGACCCGGGCACGGGGCACGTCGCGCTCGCCGGCGATCCGGGTGACGGCGTCGACGATCTCGCGGTCGCCCTCCTGGTAGAGGGTCTTGCCGAAGGTGTCGCTCTCGGCGCGTGCGGTGACGGTGTCCCAGTCGCGGGTGAGACGGCCGCGGGCGAGCGGGCTCCAGGGCAGGGTGGCGACGCTCTGGTCCTCGCACAGCGGCAGCATCTCGCGCTCCTCCTCGCGGTAGAGGAGGTTGTAGTGGTTCTGCATGGACACGAACCGCGTCCAGCCGTGCAGGCGGGCGGTGTGCTGCATCTTCGCGAACTGCCAGGCGTACATCGAACTCGCGCCGATGTAGCGGGCCTTGCCCGCCTTCACGACGTCGTGCAGGGCCTCCATCGTCTCCTCGACCGGGGTGTGCGCGTCGAAACGGTGGATCTGGTAGAGGTCCACGTAATCGGTGCCGAGGCGCCGCAGGCTGGCGTCGATCTCCGTCATGATCGCCTTGCGGGACAGGCCCAGGGCGTTGGGGCCCTGGTGCATGGCACCGTTCACCTTGGTCGCGAGGACGATCTCCTCGCGTCGCGCGAACTCCGCCAGCGCACGGCCGACGATCTCCTCGCTGGTGCCGTCGGAGTAGACGTTCGCCGTGTCGAAGAAGTTGATCCCGGCGTCCAGCGCCTGCCGGATCAGCGGGCGTGACGACTCCTCGTCCAGGGTCCACTCGTGCGGGCCCCGGTCGGGGATCCCGAAACTCATGCAGCCCACACAGATCCGGGACACGTCCAGACCTGTCGAGCCGAGCTTCACGTACCGCATCGTTGCGACTCCTGCCTGTGGGGGGTGCGGCTGCCCAGCGTACGAAACGGCGGTGGCGGACCGGATGCGGACGGGAGGGAACGGATAAGGAACGGAGGTGTGACGGATGCGGGACGGAGATGCCGATCGGTCAGATCCGGTACCGCCTCAGTGCCGGTGTCACGGTCGCCAGGAGCAGCGTCGCGGCGATGACGAGCAGGCCGCCGCCGACCACGGCCGTCCGGGCGCCGAAGGCCGCGCCGGCGGTGCCGTGCAGGACGTCGGCGAGGCGGGGCCCGCCGGCGACGACCACCGTGAAGACGCCCTGCATCCGGCCGCGCATCTCGTCGGTCGCGGCGGACAGCAGGATGGCACCGCGGAAGATCATGGAGACCATGTCCGCTACACCGGCGGCGGCGAGGAACAGCACGGCGAACCAGAGGCTGGTGCTGAGCCCGAAGCCCGTGATGGCCGCGCCCCAGCCCATGACCGCCGCGATCACCATCAGGCCGTGCCGGCGGGCGCGGGAGAAGGTGCCCGACAGCAGACCGCCGAGGACGGCGCCGATGGGGATGGCGGCGAACAGCAGGCCGAGGGCGAGCCCCTCGTCGTAGGGGGCGTACGTGGTGTCGGCGAGCTGGGGGAAGAGGGCGCGGGGCATGCCCAGGACCATCGCGATGATGTCGGCGAGGAAGGACAGCAGGAGCACCTTGTGCAGGGCGATGTAGCGGAAGCCCGCGAGGACCTCCCGCCAGCCGGCGCGCCGGGTCGTCGTGTCGTCCAGGGGCGGCAGGGACGGCAGTCTGTGGACCGCCCAGAGGGTGAGGCACAGGGCCAGCGCGTCGATCAGATACAGCTCGGACAGGCCGATGACCGGGATGAGGGCGCCGGCGAGCAAGGGGCCTGCCACCAGCCCGAGTTGCATCACGGTCGAGCCGAGGGCGGCGGCCGCGGCCAGTTCGTCGGCGGGGACCAGCCGGGCCACGGAGGCGTTGCGGGCGGGTGAGTTGAGGCCGAAGAACGCCTGCTGGAGGGCGAGCAGTGCCATCAGCGTCCACACCGATTCGAGGCCGGTGACGGCCTGCACCCAGAACAGCACCGAGGTGACGGCGATACCGGTGTTGGTGACCAGCAGCAGGGTGCGGCGGTCCACGCTGTCGGCGACCGCGCCGCCCCACAGCGCGAACACCACCAGGGGAAGCAGGCCGGCGAGGCTCGCGTAGCCGACCCAGGCGGAGGAGCCGGTGATGTCGTAGATCTGCTTGGGTACGGCCACGGCGGTCAGCTGGCTGCCGACCGCCGTGACGATGGTGGACGACCACAGGCGCCGGTAGGCGGGGCGGCGCAGGGGGCGGGTGTCCATCGCCCACAGGCGCCGGCCCCGGCGGGGTGGCGTCGGGGCGTCGTCCTCCGGTGCGGTCTCGTCGCCTGCGCTGCTCTGGGTGGTGTCCACGGGCATCCTGATGCTCGATACATCTTTCGATTCGGGCACCACTATCGCGGAGATCGCCACCGCCGGGACAGGCGGTCGGGCGGCCGTCTCACATGCTGTCGCCGCGACCCGCGCCCCCCGGGGCCACGGACCCGCGCCCGCCGGGGGTCACGCTCCGGCGATCAGCATGCCGCCGAGCGCGAGCATCGTCACCGCGACCAGGCCGTCCAGGACCCGCCAGGCCGACGGGCGGGCCAGCAAGCGGCTGAGCAGCCGGGCGCCGAAGCCCAGGGCGGCGAACCAGCAGAGGCTGGCGAGGCCGGCGCCCAGGCCGAAGGTCCAGCGCAGGGGACCGCGGTCGGAGGCGATGGACCCGAGCAGGAACACGGTGTCGAGGTAGACGTGGGGGTTGAGCCAGGTCAGGGCCAGACAGGTGAGGACGGCCCGGCGCCGTGAGCCCGCGGAGCCGCTGTCCGCGCGCAGGGCGGCGTCGCCGGGCCACAGGACGCGGCGGGCGGCCAGGGCGCCGTAGACCAGGAGGAAGCCGCCGCCGACCAGGGCGACCGCCTTGAGCGCGCCGGGCCAGGCGACGACCACCGCACCGACCCCGGCGACCCCGAGGGCGATCAGCACCGCGTCGGAGAGGGCGCAGATGGCCACGACGGGGAGCACGGCGTCGCGGTGCAGCCCCTGGCGCAGGACGAAGGCGTTCTGGGCGCCGATGGCGACGATGAGGGACAGGCCGGTGCCGAATCCGGCCGCGAGGGCGGTCATTTCGCTGAACACACCCCGCACGTTAGGAAACGCGACACTCATGCGTACAGCTAAAGATTCTTACGTATCATTAGCGTTCGTGATGTCTCAGCTTCCGGCCGATCTGGTGCGCACCCTGCTCGCGGTGGTGGACGAGGGCACGTTCGACGCGGCGGCCGCCGCCCTGCACGTGACGCCGTCGGCGGTGAGTCAGCGGGTCAAGGCGCTGGAGCAGCGGGTCGGACGGGTCCTGCTGGTCCGTGCGAAGCCGGTGCGGACGACCGAGTCCGGCGAGGTGATCGTCCGGTTCGCGCGTCAGCTGGCCCGCCTCGAACACGACGCGCACACCGCGCTCGGCATGACCGGCGCCGGCGAGACCACGCGGGTGTCCATCGCGGTGAACGCCGACTCCCTGGCCACCTGGTTCCTGCCCGCCCTCACCCGCGTGCCCGAGGAGCTGCGCCCCTGCTACGAACTGCTGCGCGAGGACGAGCAGCACACGGCCCGGCTGCTGCGCGAGGGCCTGGTGACGGCCGCGGTCACCTCGGCACCGGACGCGGTGGCCGGGTGTTCGGTCCGGCCGCTCGGCCGGATGCGGTACGTGCCGTGCGCCTCGCCCGCGTTCGCGGAACGCCGGCTCGGCGTCGGTTCGGGTGTGCCGCTCAAGGACGTGATCGGGGACGCGCCGGTGGTGTTCTTCGACCGGCGGGACGACTTCCAGAACGTCTTCGTCCGCCGGCTGACGCGAGGTCGTCCGGCCGGGGCGCGACGGCACTACGTGCCGACGTCCGAGGGCTTCGCCGACGCCGTGGCCGCCGGGATGGGCTGGGGCATGGTGCCGGCGGCGCAGGCCGAGCCGCTGCTCGCCGCCGGACGGCTCGTCAACCTGGCGCCGGAGCGGCCCGTGGACACCCCGCTGTTCTGGCAGCAGTGGAAGCTCGACTCCCCGACGCTGACGGCCGTGGCGGACGCGGTCGCCGCCGAGGCCGCCGAGGCGCTCGACCCGTGAGCCGCTCCCGCTACGCCCCGTCCCCGGCCGCGAACGGCCCCTCCAGCGCCGCCCACTGGAGCAGCATGATGGTCTTGGCGTCGGCGATCTCGCCGCTGCGGATCATCCGCAGGGCCTGACGGAAGGGCAGTTCGACGCGTTCGATGTCCTCGCCCTCCTCGTCGAGGCCGCCGCCCTCGTGGGTGCGGGTCGACGGGCCGTAGGAGGCGGCGTAGAAGCTGACGCGTTCGGTGACCGAGCCGGGGCTCATGTAGATGTCGAAGACGTGCTGGATCTCGCCGATGGTGTGGCCGGTCTCCTCGATCACCTCGCGCCGTACGGCGACCTCGGGGTGCTCGTCCTCCTCGTCGAGCAGGCCGCCGGGGGTCTCGACGAGCATCCCGTCGGGGTGCCCGTTGACGTAGGCCGGGTAGCGGAACTGCCGGGTGAGCAGGACGGTTTCGCGGGCGGCGTCGTAGAGCAGGACGGTGGCGCCGTTGCCCCGGTCGTGCGTCTCGCGCTCCTGGGTGCTCCAGGTGCCGTCGGTGTGCTGGAAGTCGAAGGTGGTGGTGCGCTCCACGTACCAGTGGCTGGACAGCAGTCGCACGTCCCGCACCTTGACGCGGGGGTTGCCGGTCAGGTCCCGGCCGGTGCGGTCCAGTCCGGTGCGGCCCCGGCGGTCCGGGAGGTCGACGCCGACGGTCTTGTTGGTCATGTGTCCGCTTCTACCATCCCGATCACGACGTTGTCAGGCGCCCCAATTCGCCTGCTCCGCGCGTCGCTTGGCGGAATCGGGCACTCCGGGACAGCATGCCCGTATGAAGAGTGATCTTTTCTCCCACGAGAACATGGTCCAGCCGGCGCACGCGCCCGGGATGACCGTCCAGAACGCCAAGTCCATCAAGTACGCCGTCAACGGCGAGATGCTCGCCCGGCAGGGCGCGATGATCGCCTACCGGGGAAACCTGCAGTTCGAACGCAAGGGCCAGGGCGTGGGCGGCATGCTCAAGCGCGCGGTCACCGGGGAGGGGCTGCCGCTGATGGCCGTGCGCGGTCAGGGCGAGGCCTGGTTCGCGCACGAGGCGCAGAACTGTTTCATCGTCGACGTCGAGCCGGGCGACGTGTTCACCGTCAACGGCCGCAACGTGCTCTGTTTCGACGCCTCGCTGTCCTACGAGATCAAGACCGTGAAGGGCGCCGGCATGACCGGCGGCGGCCTGTTCAACAGCGTGTTCACCGGGCAGGGCAGACTCGGCCTCGTGTGTGACGGCAATCCGCTGGTCATCCCGGTCTCCCCGCAGCTGCCCGTGTTCGTCGACACGGACGCGGTCGTGGGCTGGACGGCGCACCTGAGCACGTCGCTGCACCGCTCCCAGTCCTTCGGCTCGATGATCCGGGGCGGCTCCGGGGAGGCCGTGCAGCTGAAGCTGGAGGGCGAGGGCTTCGTGGTCGTACGACCGAGCGAGCTGACGCCGCAGAAGGCCCAGCAGCACTGATCGACGGCGAAGGAGGGAGCCGAGGTCCCCGGGCCCTTCGACAGCCCCGACCTCCCGAGCGAACACGCTTTCGAATTCGGGGGTACGCTGGCCGTATGGCCACGCACCTCCAGGGCTCCCTCTTCGACCAGTCCGACGACCTCCGCCTCGGCCCCCTCGACGGGCTGCGCCGGCGTGAGCTGGGCGCCGGGGCCTGGATCGACCTGCTGCCGGGATGGCTCACCGGCGCCGACGCCCTCTTCACCCGGCTCGCCGAGGAGGTGCCCTGGAAGGCGGAGCGGCGCCAGATGTACGAGCAGGTCGTGGACGTACCGCGACTGCTCGCGTACTACGGCGCCGAGGACGCCCTCCCCGACCCCGTCCTGGACGAGGCCCGGGAGGCACTGTCCGCGCACTACGGCTCCGAGCTGGGCGAACCGTTCGCCACGGCGGGGCTGTGCTTCTACCGCGACGGCCGGGACAGCGTGGCCTGGCACGGCGACCGGATCGGGCGGGGCGCCCGGGAGGACACGATGGTGGCCATCCTGTCCCTGGGCGACCCCCGCGATCTGGCCCTGCGCCCGCACGGCGGCGGCGGCGAGACCCTGAGGTTTCCACAGGGGCACGGCGACCTGATCGTGATGGGCGGCTCCTGCCAGCGCACCTGGGACCACGCGGTCCCCAAGTCGACGCGGGCGGTGGGGCCGCGCATCAGCGTCCAGTTCCGGCCGCGCGGCGTGCGTTAGCCGTACGGCCCCGGGGGGCGGGGGCGCGCTACCTCCGGTCGGCGTCGGCGAGGGCACGCGCCTGTGACGACCGGGCCAGCTTCGGGCCCAGCCAGCGCTTGAGGCGGCGCAGGACCTCCAGACGGCCGGCCGCGCGGTCGAGGCGGTAGTAGAGCTGCGGCGGCACGTACGGCAGCAGCGGGGAGTGGCGCTGGCCGAGGAGCGCGAACATCTGCTCCGGGGGCAGGTCGATGTACCGCTGGATGTTCTCGTACCACTGCGCGCTGTGGCGGGCCGCGCTCTGCAGCCGCAGCAGCTCGGACTTGCGCCGCCGCTCGTACGCGTCGAGCGCCGCCTCCATGTCCGGGTGGGCGCCGAGCGATTCGGCCAGGCAGATCGCGTCCTCCAGGGCGAGGGTGGTGCCGGCGCCGATGGAGTAGTGGGTGGTGTGGGCGGCGTCACCCAGCAGGACGAGGTTGCCGTGGTGCCAGGTGCGGTTGGTCAGGGTGCGGAAGGTGAGCCACTGGGCGGTGCCGTCGTCCTGGGCGCGCCCGAGGAGGGGGTGACCGTCCAGGATGTCGGCGAACAGCTTCTCCAGCAGGGCCAGCCCGTCGGCCTCGCCGAGGCGGTCCAGGCCCAGGCCGTTCAGCGTCCGCGGGGAGCACTCGATGACACAGGTGCTCTGCTCGTCGCTGAAGGGGTAGGCGTAGGCCCAGATCCAGCCGTGGTCGGTCTCCTGGAAGGAGAAGGTGAAGGCGTCGTGGACCTTGGTGGTGCCGAGCCAGATGTAGGTGTTGCGGCCGAGCGTGATGTCGCTGCCGAACCGGTCGGCGTACCGCTCGCGCACGGTGCTGTTGACCCCGTCGCCCGCGATGACGAGATCGGCGTCCGGCAGGTCGTCGGCCGTGATCGCGTCCTCGTACTCGACGCGGACGCCCAGGGCCCGCGCCCGTTCGGCGAGCAGTTCGAGCAGCCGGCGCCGGCCGATGCCGAAGCCCTCGTCGCCCGGCTGGACCGTCCTGCGGTCGCGGACGTGCGCCACCCCGCGGTCCCAGGTGACGGAGTTCCCGCTGATGGCGAGGGCCGTCTCGGGGTCCTGCTCGCGGAGCTTGTCCAGTAGCTCGGACCAGTAGGTCACGCCCCAGCCGTACGTCGATCCGGCCGGGTTCCGTTCATGGACGGTGATGTCGTGGGACGGGTCCTGCCGCTTCATCAGGATCGAGAAGTACAGGCTTGCGGGTCCGCCGCCGACGCACGCGATCTTCACGCACACTCCCATTTCGCTGCGCAAAGCGATCAATTGACCACGAAGAGTAGCAGTGCGGACGCTCCCAGGATTCACGCCACTTTGCGCGCGTGACACCGACCACAGGATCCGCACACCCACCGCAAGATCATCGGCCGCGACCTCGCCGCCGGGCGGAATTTCCCCCTCCACCCCTACTCGAAGATCCACAACAGCAAGATCATCTTTGTTCAACCTTGCACGACATATACGTGATTGTCCTGATCGCGGCCAACCGGCTTCCGGGGATTTCTCCCGTTCCCCACCTGATCGATAGGCATGACGAGTCATCAATCCCCCCATGTCCAGGAGGATCTCGCATGCCCGACATCACCCGCCGCCACGCCCTCGGCGCCGCGGCCGCCCTCGCCGCGACCGTCGGCGCCCCGCTCACCGCCGCCGTCGCGGACGACCACGCCACCCACCAGGACCACAAGGCCCCGCAGACCTTCGACGAGGTGTACCGGGGCCGCCGGATACAGGGGCACGCGACCGACGGCGGCGGCCACCATCACGGCGCCGGGTACGCCGTGTTCGTCGACGGGGCCGAACTGCATGTCATGCGGAACGCCGACGGCAGCTGGATCAGCGTCGTCAGCCACTACTCCCCCGTGCCGACCCCGCGCGCCGCCGCCCGCGCGGCGGTCGACGAACTCCAGGGCGCCCGTCTCGTCCCCTTCAACTGACCCGCACCCGCACCCGCACCCGCACCACGCGAACCACCGCAAGGAGCCGCAGAGCCATGACCGTACGCAAGAACCAGGCGACCCTGACCGCCGACGAGAAGCGGCGCCTCGTCGACGCGCTGATCGCGCTGAAGCGCTCCGGCCGCTACGACGAGTTCGTCACGACGCACAACGCGTTCATCCTCGGCGACACCGACAACGGCGAACGCACGGGCCACCGTTCGCCCTCCTTCCTCCCCTGGCACCGCAGATTCCTGCTGGAGTTCGAGCGGGCCCTGCAGTCCGTGGACCCGGCCGTCGCCCTGCCCTACTGGGACTGGACGGCCGACCGCACGACCCGCGCGTCCCTGTGGGCGCCCGACTTCCTCGGCGGCACCGGGCGCAGCCGCGACGGGCAGGTGATGGACGGCCCCTTCGCGGCGGCCACCGGGAACTGGCCGATCACCGTACGGGTCGACGGCCGTACCTACCTGCGCCGCTCCCTCGGCGCCGGGGTGCGGCAGCTGCCGACCCGGGCCGAGGTGGACTCGGTGCTCGCGATGCCGACGTACGACATGGCGCCCTGGAACAGCGCCTCGGACGGCTTCCGCAACCACCTGGAGGGCTGGCGGGGCGTCAACCTGCACAACCGGGTGCACGTCTGGGTGGGCGGCCAGATGGGCACCGGGGTCTCCCCCAACGACCCCGTCTTCTGGCTGCACCACGCGTTCGTCGACAAGCTCTGGGCGGACTGGCAGCGTCTGCACCCCGGTGCCGCGTACGTGCCGGCCGCCGGGACTCCGAACGTCGTCGACCTGAACGAGCCGATGAAGCCGTGGAACGACACCACACCGGCGGCACTGCTGGACCACACCGCCCACTACACGTTCGACGCGGCCTGACCGTGTCGACGCGTTGATCCTCGGGGAGTTGGGTACCCGCTCCGGACGCGCCCGGGGTGACCCGGACGCGATCGACACGCAACCGATGTGAGGAGGCGACCGATGACCCAGATCGAGGAGTCCGTCGAGGTCCACGTCCCCGTCCGGACCGCCTACAACCAGTGGACGCAGTTCGAGACGTTTCCCGAGTTCATGAGCGGGGTCGAGCGGATCGAGCAGCGTTCGGACACGCTCACGCACTGGGTGACCAAGGTGGACGGCGTGCGGCGGGAGTTCGACGCGGAGATCACCGAGCAGGTCCCGGACGAGCGGGTGGCGTGGACGACGGTCGGCGGCGAGGCCCGTCAGGCCGGCGTCGTCACCTTCCACCACCTCTCCGAGGAGCGCACGAAGGTCATGCTGCAGATGGACTTCGAGCCCACGGGCACCGCCGAGAAGGTGGCCGACAAGCTGGGGGTCGTGAAGCGGCAGACCAAGGGCGACCTGGAGCGCTTCAAGACGTTCATCGAGAAGCGCGGCCGGGAGAGCGGGGAGTGGCGCGGCGCCGTCGTGTGACGCGGGCGCCCTCCCACGAAAGCGCTGTGCCGTGCGGCGGCTACTCGGCTCCGGCCGACGCCGTCGTACGGCACTCCGGGTGGCCCCAGCCCTGGTCGTTCTTGGCGATGGGCTCACCCGCGGCGTAGGGGCGGCCGCACAGACAGCGGCCGGGGAACTTCGCCTTGATGGTGCGGGACGACGCCGAGGACGAGGAGGAGCCGGTCCGGGTGCCGGACCTGGCGGGCTTCCCGGACTTTCCTGATTTCTTCGCCGCGCTCCAGCGCGACGGGACGGCGTCGGGCGCGGCCGGAGGTTCCGGGGAGCCCAGCTCGGTGCCGGCCGGTTCCTGGACGACGGCCGCCTGGCTCGCCGCGCGGTCGGCGAAGTCGTTGAGAGGGTCGCCGTCGACCTGGTGCGCGGGCACGTAGCGGAAGTCCACGGTACGGCCGGTGAGCAACTCGTCGATGCGGACCACGAGTTCCCGGTTGGCGACCGGCTTTCCGGCGGCCGTGCGCCAGCCGTTGCGCTTCCAGCCCGGCAGCCAGGTGGTGACCGCCTTCATCGCGTACTGGGAGTCCATGCGGATCTCGATCGGGACGGCCGGGTCGGTGGCCGCCAACAGCCGCTCCAGCGCGGTGAGTTCGGCGATGTTGTTGGTGGCTCTGCCCAGCGGGCCGGCCTCCCACCGGGTGGGGATCTCAGCGTCCTCGGCGACCACCCAGGCCCAGCCCGCTGGTCCGGGGTTTCCCTTGGAGGCTCCGTCACAGGCGGCCACAACACGTTCCGGCATGCGCTCGATCATGCCATGGGTGGGGGCAGGGGACCGTCCATGGGTCCCCTGCCCCCACGTGTCCGGCCGGGCCGCTCAGTCGACGTCGGAGAGCGCCGGCATCTCGCCCTTGGTGTGGCTGACGTCGATGACCGAGAACGACGCGCCCTGCGGGTCGCTGAGCGCAGCGAAACGGCCGAAGGGGGTGTCCATCGGTCCGAAGCGCAGGATCCCGCCCCGCTCGGTGGCCCGGGCGACCGCGGCGTCGCAGTCGGGGACGGTGAAGTACACGTTGATGTACGAGGGCACCTCGGGCGGGAAGTCCTCCGCCGTCATCTTCATCCTGCCGAGCAGCGGGCCCTGCCCCAGCTCGAAGACCCGGAAGTCCATCTGCGGGTTGTCGGGGTCGTCCATCCGCTTGGCCCGGAAGGAGAAGACGGCCGGGAAGAACACGTCGGACTTCTCGGGTTCGCGGGTGAAGACCTCGGCCCACACGTACGCGCCGGGCACGCCCATGGCCTCGAAGCCCTCGTGGACGCCCGCCTGCCAGACCCCGAAGACGACGCCGTCGGGGGAGCGGGCCAACAGCATGGAGCCGAACTCGCCGACCCGCATCGGCTCCATCAGCACCTCGCCGCCGTTGTCACGGATCCTGGCCGCCGTGGCGTTCACGTCCGGCGAGGCGAAGTACAGGCACCAGGCCGACTGGCCCTCCTGGCCGGGCATCGGCGGGACGACGGCGGCCACCGCCTTGCCGTCCGCGTACGCCTGGGTGTAGTTGCCGTACTCGGACGACGACCCGCCGAAGGTCCAGCCCAGTACGTCGCCGTAGAAACTCTTCGCCCCCTCGACGTCGCTGAACATCGCGTCGACCCAACAGGGCGTTCCCTCGGCATGTGCGGCCATCGCGCGTCTCTCCTCGGTCCGACGGGTGGTTTCCCGGCTCTCACGCTAACCAGGGCCGCTCGCGGACGCGCGCCGAAGGGGACGGACCGCGTGAAACCGGCACGGATCCCCGGGTCGGGACCACGGCTGTGCGTCGTCTGATAATTTCGGCGACGCTCGCACTCCCGTTCGCCTCGACTCGTGAGGTGGCTCCATGCCCGGCCGGCCGTTCAGACGTACGGTGCTGCCGTGCGCCCGGGGCCGGTCGGCGCGTGTCCTGCTGGTGGTCGCCTCGGCCCTGACCACGTTCCTGATGTTCTGCGCGGGCTCGCCTCCCGGTGAGGCTCCGGCGCAGCGACCGCACACGGTGTCGGCCGTGCCCGTGACGGAGGGGTCCGCCGTCGCGCGTGCGGGCCAGGTGGACCGCGACCCCTGTGAGCACAGTCCCGGCGGACACGCCTGCCACTCCCCCGACCCGGCCGCGGTGCTGGGCCAGGCGCCGCTGCCCGGCGCTCCCACCGCCGTCTCCTGGCAGCCCGCGACGGCCACGGCCCCGACGGCGCTCGACGGCTCGGGTGAGCCGGGGCTCTCCCGCCCTCCCGATCTCCACGAACTGCAGTTGCTCCGCGTCTAGGCCGGCACCGGCCCGCGCGACACATTCCGGACGACCAGCAGCACCGCCGGGCCCGTACGGGGTCACGGCGGGGAGAAGGACACCCCATGGCTTCATCCAAGGCGAAGACCAACAGCGGCGGCCCCAAGGGCGGGAAGAACAGCCCCAAGGCCAGGGAGGCGGCGCGGCGGGCCCGCGTCGAGGAGATACGCAAGGCCGAGCAGGCCCGTGAGCGGCGCTCGCGCGTGCTCATGATCGGCGTCACCACCGCCATTCTCGCCGGCCTCGTCGGCGGCGGCTGGTACCTCATCGACTCCGCGCAGGAGAAGGAGGCGGCGGAGGCGGCGGCGAAGGCCGCGCCGGTCGACGGTGTGAAGAGCTGGTCGAAGCTCACCCAGAACCACGTGTCCGAGCCCGTCACGTACAAGATGAGCCCGCCGGTGGGCGGCGACCACAACCAGGTGTGGGTCAACTGCGACAAGCAGGTGTACACCAAGGCCGTGCCGAACGAGAACGCGGTGCACGCCCTGGAGCACGGCGCGGTCTGGGTCACGTACAACGACAAGGCGGCCGAGGCCGACGTCGAGTCGCTGACCGGGCTGGTGAAGAAGACGACGTACACCTTCATGAGCCCCTACGAGGACCAGTCCTCACCCATCGTGCTGAGCGCCTGGGAGCACCAGCTCAAGGTGGAGAAGGCGTCCGACCCTCGGGTGCGGAAGTTCCTCACCAAGTACGTCCAGGGCGAGCAGACGCCGGAGCCGGGTGCCGCGTGCAGCGGCGGCATGACCCCCTGACCCGGCCGGGTGGGGCGTCCGGCCGGACCGGGCGCCCCCGTGGGGTCGGCGCCGGAGCATGACCGCCTCGGCTCCGGCGCCCGTGCGGGGGCCGTGCCTCGGCCGGACCCCCACGCGTGGCCGACACATGTCTTCCGCCCCGACCCGGGCTGTGCTTGCCTGGGGAACCGTTTCGACGGCCGGGGCGGGAGTCGCCGTATGCGCAGGGCGTGGATCGTGGGAGTGGCCGGGGCGGTGCTCGCCGCGCTGTCGCTGGGCGCGTGCGGGGATCCGGAGTCCGCTCCGGAGGGGACACCTCCGTCTGCCACCGCGCCCGACCCGTCACCGACCACGCGTCAGCGGGCCGCCACCGCGCCCCCGGACAGCGGCGGGGACGCCGGTACGGCGAAGCCGGCGCCCGAGGTGCTCTACCTCGGGGACTCGCTCGCCGTGGAGAACCAGAAGGTCCTCGGCGCCCAGCTGAAGGACGAGCTCGGAGCCGTCTACACGAGCGTGCCGTACGGGGGCACCACCCTGTGCGACTACCTGGAGGGCACGGCCGACCGGTCGCTCGTCCCGCCCCGGGACAAGGCCGCCGCCCTGGTGCGGCGGCTGGGCCCGGACTACGTGGTCCTGCAGTTCTGGGGCAACTCCTGGGACTACACGCCCTGCATGGACGGGGTCACCTACGGCAAGGCCCGTACGGAGTACGTCCGGCGGTACGAGGCCGCCGCCGAGCAGCTCACCGAACAGATCGCCGACGCGGGCGGCGAGCACCGGCCGACGATCGTGTGGGTGCTCCAGGGCCCGGACCCGATGACCCCGGACCGGGTGCGCCGGGTGAACGCCCTCTACGAGAGGCGGGCCAGGGCCTCCGGTGACATCACCGCCGACGCCGGCCGGGCCGTGAGCCCGGCCTCCGACCGCTACACCTGGACCCAGTACCTGCCGTGCACCCCGTACGAACGTGCGCACGACGGCTACTGCACCCAGCCGGGCCGGGCCCGCACCGCCCTCCACCACGACCAGGACTACCTGCACTTCTGCCTGGCCCCGACGACGTCCACGCCGAGGCCGTGCCCGGTGGTGTCGCCCGGCATCACGCGGATGGCCCGCGAGATCACGCGGGCCATCGCCGACGAGGTCTCCCAGGGCCCCTAGACCGGCTGCGACGTGTGCTCGTCGTCGCCCGCGCCCGCCGCGTCCCGCTGGTCCCGCTGCTGCTGCCGCTTCGAGGCCCACAGGCTCGTCACCGTCGTCACGGCCAGGACCAGGACGATGAAGCCGAGGGAGAAGGGGATGGAGATCTCGGGGACGTGGACCCCGGACTCGTGCAGGGCGTGCAGGACGAGCTTGACGCCGATGAAGCCGAGGATGATCGACAGGCCGTAGGAGAGGTGGACCAGCTTCTTCAGCAGGCCGCCGATGAGGAAGTACAGCTGCCGCAGGCCCATCAGGGCGAAGGCGTTGGCGGTGAAGACGATGTACGGGTCCTGGGTGAGGCCGTAGATCGCGGGGATGGAGTCGAGCGCGAAGAGGACGTCGGTGGAGCCGATCGCGAGCATCACGACGAGCATCGGCGTCATGACGCGCTTGCCGTTCTCCTCGATCCACAGCTTGGTGCCGTGGTACCGGTCGGCCACCCCGAAGCGCTTCTCCACGGCCTGGAGGAGCTTGTTCTCCTCGTACTCCTCCTCGTGGGAGCCCTTGCGGGCGTCCTCCACCAGCTTCCAGGCGGTGTAGATCAGGAACGCGCCGAAGATGTAGAAGACCCAGGAGAAGCTGGAGATGATCGCCGCGCCGGCCGCGATGAAGATCGCGCGGAGCACCAGCGCCATGAGGACGCCGACCATCAGGACGCGCTGCTGGTACTGCGAGGGCACCGCGAACTTCGCCATGATCAGGACGAAGACGAAGAGGTTGTCGACGCTGAGGGACTTCTCGGTGATGAAGCCGGCGAAGAACTCTCCCGCGGGCCTGCCCCCGCCGACGGCCAACACCCCGAGGCCGAACGCGATGGCCAGGGCGATCCAGACGGCCGACCAGATACCGGCCTCCTTGATCGACACGTCGTGGGGTTTTCGGCCGATGAAGAAGTCGACGGCCACCAGGAGGCCCAGGGCGACGATCGTGAGCAGCCAGGTGGTCAGGGAGACGTTCAAGGTTCCTCCGGGTAACAGGTGGTGCCCGGCCAAGCCTCACCGGAGTCCTTTGCGGCCGCTACCCGGCTCAGGTAAAGAATCGGCGACATCGCGGTGCCGCCCTGGTGGGAGGCCCGGCCACGGGGGCCGCCCACCGGAACGAGGATGTGCGGAACGGCTATTCGCCCGCGTACGCCTTCTCCAGCGCGGCGAGGTCGAGCTTGCCCATCGACATCATCGCCGCCGTCGCGCGGGCCGCCTTCTGCGCGTCCGAGTCGTTGATCATCTCGATGAGGGCGGTGGGCACGACCTGCCAGGACACCCCGAACCTGTCCTTGAGCCAGCCGCAGGGGCCCGGCTCGCCGCCCTCGGTGAGGCTGTTCCAGTAGTAGTCGATCTCGTCCTGGTCGGCGCAGAGGATCTGGAAGGAGACGGCTTCGGTGAACGTGAACTGCGGGCCGCCGTTGAGCGCGACGAACCGCTGGCCGTTGGCCTCGAAGTCCACGGTGAGCACCGTGCCGGCGGGCTGGAACGCGCCCTCGCCGTAGTGGGTGACGCGGCCGAGCCGTGAGTTCTTGAAGATCGAGACGTAGTGGGTGGCGGCCTCCTCGGCCTGACCGTCGAACCACAGGCAGATGGTGAATCCGTCGCTGGACATGGGTGCCTCCTCGGGCGGGGGTGTGTCGTCTCTGTATCGACCGATCCTGCTTCCGAAACTCATCGGTGGCGCGGGCATCCGCTGCGTCGCATCACGGCGGGCGGTCGCCGCTCTGCCGTCGGCGAATCTGCCGTGGGCAGAGAAAGGCCAGGTGAGGGGTGGTTCGTGGGGAGAGTGGAGACAGCGGCCACCGCGGTCGTGTTCACCCTCAGGGAGGAACCGTGGCTCCACTGACCACCGGCCGGGCCCCGACGCTCGCCCCGCGCGCCGAGGAGGGCGACACCTCGCCGTCGCGCTTCGACGACCATCTCGCCGCGCAGCTCCTCGCCCAGCGGATCGTCCTCCTCGGCACCCAGGTCGACGAGGTCTCCGCCAACCGGGTCTGTGCCCAGTTGCTGCTGCTGTCGGCGGAGGACCCGCGCACCGACATCAGCCTCTACATCAACAGCCCCGGCGGTTCGGTGACCGCGGGCCTCGCCATCTACGACACGATGCGGCTGATCCCGAACGACGTCTCGACGCTGGCGATGGGCTTCGCGGCGAGCATGGGTCAGTTCCTGCTGAGCGTGGGCGCCCACGGCAAGCGCTACGCGCTGCCCAACGCGCGCATCATGATGCACCAGCCGTCGGCGGGCATCGGCGGCACCACCGCCGACATCGAGATCCAGGCGGAGAACCTGGAGTTCACCAAGCGGGCCATCGAGCGGATCACCGCGGAGCACACCGGCCAGACCGAGGAGACGATCTCCCGGGACGGCGACCGCGACCGCTGGTTCACGGCCGAACAGGCCAGGGAGTACGGGATGGTCGACCGGGTCGTCGAGGCGCTCGACGACGTGCGGCCGGCCTCGTCACGCCGACGGATGGGACTGCAGTGATGGGGACGTACACGATTCCGAACGTGGTCGAGCGGACTCCGCAGGGCGAACGGTCGTACGACGTGTTCAGCCGGCTGCTGTCCGAGCGGATCATCTTCCTCGGTACGGAGATCGACGACGGGGTGGCCAACGTCGTCATCGCGCAGCTGCTGCACCTGGAGTCCTCGGCGCCGGAGAGCGAGATCGCGATCTACATCAACTCGCCCGGGGGATCGTTCACTTCGCTGATGGCGATCTACGACACGATGTCCTACGTACGCGCGCCGATCTCGACGTTCTGCGTCGGGCAGGCGGCCTCGACGGCGGCGGTGCTGCTGGCGGGCGGGGACCCCGGGCGGCGCTTCGTGCTGGAGCACGCGCGCGTGCTGCTGGGGCAGCCGGCGAGCGGAGGCCGTCAGGGCACGGTCTCCGATCTCGCTCTGCAGGCCAAGGAGATGGTGCGCATCCGGGCCCAGGTCGAGGACGTGCTCGCGCGGCACACCGGGCGCGAGGTGTCCGGTCTGCGGGCCGACATGGATCGGGACAAGGTGTTCACGGCGGAGGAGGCGGTGGCGTACGGGCTGGCGGACGAGGTGTTGAACCGGCGGCTGGTGGGGGTCTGAGGGCCGCCCGCGCGAACATCAGGCCACGAGGCACAGGCCGTTGTAGGGGGCCCTGGGCGTGCCGCGGGTGGTGCTGCGGGGTGTGTGGCGGGTCAGCTCCGTCTGCGCCAGGGACAGCAGGTCTGCGAGGTTCAGGCCCAGGGCCTGGGCGGCTGCCGCGAGGACTTCCGACGAGGCCTCCTTGCGGCCCCGTTCCACCTCGGAGAGGTACGGCATCGAGATGCGGGCCTCGTCGGCGACGTCCTTCAAGGTGCGTTCCTGGGCCAGCCGTTCGCGGCGCAGTACGTCACCGACGAGGTCACGCCAGAGGGGTTCCCTGGCGGGTGGGCCGGCCGGACGGGGGGTCGCCGGGCGGACCGCCGCCGGACCGGCCGTAGCCGGGCGAAGGGGGATGACGCGGGCTTCGTTCGAGGCGTGTTGGCTCACTTCTCCAGCCTAGGAACCACGGGCGGGAGGGGAAGGGGTCGGCGTTCCGCCCTCAGGGAAATCGTCGGGAACCCGCATCGCCCGGAACCCGCTCCCGGGCGTCATTCTCCGACGCGGCCGTCGATGCGTTCGCGCAGGAAGTCGGCGTGACCGTTGTGGCGGGCGTACTCCTCGATCATGTGGACGAGGACCTCGCGCAGGGCGATGGGCTCGCCGTCGTGGCGGCCGGTGAGGGCGAGATCGGGGGCCGCCGCCACGAAGCGTTCGGCGAAGTCGACCTCGCGCCGCCAGGTCCTCCAGGCGTCGGCGACGGCCCCGGGGTCCGCGACGGCGTCGTTGAAGTCCCCGTCCGGGTCGTCCCCCGCGCGGTAGTGGCGCGGCGACGGCGGCTCGCCCGCCAACGCCTGGCGGAACCAGTACTGTTCCACGCCGGCCAGGTGGCGCACGAGGCCGAGCAGCGAGATGTTCGACGGCGGCACCGCACGGCGGGCCAGAGCCTCGGCGTCCAGATCCGCGCACTTCAGCTCCAGGGTCAGCCGCTGGTTGCGCAGATACCCGACGAGCGTGGCCCGCTCCCCCTCGAACCCTCCGTCGCCGCGCGGGTCCCCCTCGGGGCCGACGAACCGGTCGCCCCAGCCGGGCTTCCTCTCGGGCAGGGGCCGGTCGTCGGGACGGGTCGCACCATGGTCACTCATACGGAGGAGCATCGGCGGTCACCGTGCCGCTCCGCCACTCCATTTCCGCCGGTCACCCCCTCCGTCCGGCCCACGAGGACCCCGGGACGGCCACACCGCCGCGGTCGCGTCCGGAACCCGGGCCTCCTGAATCGGCCGTGTACTCCCGTACAACCCTTGTTCACCACTCGGTGTCGAACAGGGCGCCGGACAAGGAACGGGCCCTTTCCGGACACCCCCGCGCTGCCCGGCCGTTCTTGTCTCAGGGAGCCGAACATGCGCAAGAACCGTTCGGCAGCGCTGGCCGCTGCCACCTTTCTTCTCGTCTCCGGCGCGGCGATCGCCACCGCGCCGTCCGCGTACGCCGGCTCGCCCGGCAGTACGCGGGCCGGTGACCGCAACAGCGACTTCGACGGCGACGGCTACGAGGACGTCCTGATCGGCGCGCCGGGCGCCACCGTGAGCGGCAGGAGCGGCGCGGGCCTGGTGACCGTGCAGTACGGCTCGGCCAAGGGCATCGGCACGAGCAAGGTCGCCAGATTCAGCCAGTCGACGTCCGGGGTCGCGGGCGCGGCCGAGACGGGCGACGGATTCGGCCGGGCGGTCGCCACGGGCGACCTGGACGGCGACGGGTTCGACGACGCGGTGGTCGGCATCCCCGGCGAGGACCTCGGCACCGTCAAGGACGCCGGTGGCGTGGCCGTCCTGTGGGGCTCGAAGGCCGGGCTGACGGGCGCCGCGAGCGACTGGCTGGAGACCGAGGAGCCCGCCGCCGGCGAGCAGTTCGGCACCGCTCTGGCCGCCGGCCGCTTCACCGCCGAGACGGACGGGGACATCCTCGCCGTCCTCGACCCGTACGGCGTGGAACTGTTCGCGTACGACGACGCGGTGCGCGGTTCGATGCGCCGGGAGTCCACCCAGCGGTTCGGCGCGAAGGCCGAGGCCCGCGACATCCGGCCCGTGTCCATGACCACCGGCGACTACGACAAGAACGGCTTCGCCGACCTCGTCGTGTCCGGGCTGAGCCTCGGCGACGAGCCCGGGTACGGGTGGTCCGCGTATCTGTCGGGCGACGCGGACGGACTGAAGTACGAGGGCGATCTGCGCGGCGGTCCGGTCGCGGCGTCCGGGGACATCAACAACGACGGGTACGACGACCTGGTGACCGGTGAGCCGCACTCCCCGGACGACGCGCCGGGTGAGACGCAGACCGGCGGACTGGTCGGCGTGCGTCTCGGCGGTCCGGACGGCCCGGCGGCGGATCCGGACTGGTGGGTGCAGGACTCCCCCGGTGTGCCGGGTGTCGCCGAGGCGGGTGACGGCTGGGGCTCGGACCTGTCGGTCGCGGACACCGACGGGGACGGTTACGCGGACGTGGCGATCGGCGCGGCGGGCGAGGACATCGGCACGGTCAAGGACGCGGGCGCCGTGTGGGTGCTGCGCGGCTCCGCCGCCGGGCTGACCTCGGTGGGCGCCGGGTCCTGGGACCAGAACTCCACGGACGTGCCGGGTGCCGCCGAGAAGGGCGACAAGTGGGGCGCCCAGGTCCGGCTGACCGACCCGAACAGCGACGGCCGCTTCGGACTGCTGGCCGCCGCGCCGGGCGAGAACACCGGCGACGGTCATGTCTGGGTGCTCTCGGCGGGCTCGGGCGGCGTCACGGCGGCCGGGTCGTGGACGTACGACGCCGCTTCCCTCGGGGCGCCCCATGTGGACGCCCTGTTCGGCTCGGCGATCGACGAGTGAGGCGGTAGGGCCCCGTCGGCGCCGCCGGCCCGTCAGGAACTTGGGGCGACCGGCGCCGGGACGCTGTCGAGGGACGCCGACCCGGAGGTCGTGGTGTCGTCCGGCGGCACCTCGGCCGTCTCGGGGCTCTGCGGCGCCGACGGCGGCGAGGTGGACGGAGTCTCCGGCGCCGACGGGGGCGAGGTGGACGGGGTCACCGAGGACGAGGAGGGGCAGGGGCTCGCGCTGTGGTCGGCGTCCCGGTTCTTCTCGGTCTGCGTCGCGCCGCCCGGGGACGAGGGGCACGGCTTGGGCGACTTCGAGGGCGGTTCCTCGGAGAACGACGTCGACGTCGACGGGGAGGGCTGGTTGACGGGCGGGGTGGTCTTCTTGTCCTTCCCGCCCGTGTCGCCGGCGGGCCGGGTGAACCAGTCGTCGTGCTCGGGGTCGTAGAGGACGAAGACGTTGATGACCGTCGTCGAGGGCTCGACGACCACGACGTTCTGCGGCCGGTACGACGGCCAGGAGTCGCCCTTGGGCTCCGGCGTGGTCTTCAGCGCGACCGGCGGCTTCAGCGGGTTGCCGCAGGCGCAGCGCACCCGGGGCACGCCCCGGTCGTCGACGAGGACGGCGGTGCCGGACTGGAGGACGGCCTGGTAGCTGGTGGCGGCGCCGTCGCGGTAGCCGTGGTTGGTGACGCGGGTGTCCATGCGCAGCTGTACCGGGGTGAGTGAACGCAGGTAGGCGGGTACGCCGGAGGGCTTGACTCCGGCGACGGAGGCGAACGCGTCGTTCTTCGCGGGGTTCGCCCCGAGGACCTTGACCTGTTTCTCCACGTCACAGCTGGAGACCTTGCGGGTGCCGCCGTAGAGGCCGGGGGACGAACCGTCCACGGCACGCGTCACGTTGGCGGGTTCCGAGCTGCTCGCTGTGGCCGTCGGGGTCTCGGGCGGGGTGGAGCTGTCGGTGGCCGTCGACTCGGTGAACGGGTCGGGGCCCGACTTTCCCGCGGCCTGGAGGAAGACCTCGCCGCCCGCCGAGTCGCCGGAGTCGTCGGAGCGGGTGAGGACGACGACCAGGACCACCGCGACGACGACCGCGGTGACCATGAGGGCGACGCGAGGGGCGGACCGCCACCACGGCTGACCGGGACCTCCCCGGCCGCCTGGTCCCGCCGGGCCGCTCGGTCCGCCGCCGGGACCGCCCGAGCCTCCCGTTCCGCCCGGCCCGCCGGTGCCGCCGGGGCCCGAGGCGTCGCCCGGCGGCTCCGGGGGCACCTGACCGCTCGGCCGCGTCGGGCCGGGCGGCGTGGGGCTGGGTTGCTGGGGCCCGGACAACGGGCCGGAGGGCGGTCCTGTCGGGCGGCCGGAGGACGGCTGTTCGGAACTCACGGGTCTTCTCCCGGCGTAGGGACTTCGCGTCAGGACTTCGCGGCGGCACACATGGTGCACATAGGCCGAGATGGCGTTTGTGCATTTTTCATCTATTTAGCGCCGCTTTATTGCACAACAGGGCCATTGTGTGCCCTGGTCCCGTGCAGCCCGCAAGCCGAGCGGGCGGCGGGTCTCCCGGCGCGCGGAGAGTCTCCGCCGTGCTTAGCGTGGCAAGAGTGAGTCACCGGACCCTGCCTCCCCGGCAGGCGACCGCACCCGAGCGGGCGGTCGCCCGCCATGGCTGGCTCCAGGCCCTGGCGGCCGTGCTGGCCGGTCTGATCGCGATGATCGTGGTGGCGTCGCTCGGGCTGTGGGCGGCGGGCGCGGCGGACCTCCCGGACGGCGCGTTCCCCCGGGTCGTCGCGGCCACCGTGGTGACGGCGGTGGGCGGCACGATCGAGCTCTCCGGCGGCGCCGGGTCCCTCGCCGAGACACGGGCGGGCCTGACCGTGATCCCGCTGTCGGTGACCCTCGTGGGCGCGCTGGTGATCGCCGCCGGGTTCCTGCGGCCCCTGCGCCACCGGGCGGTCGCGGGGGCGGGCGAACTCGCCGGCTGGGCCGCCCGGATCGCCGTCCTGTGGCTGGCGGCGCTGATCGGCCTCGCCCTGGCCGCCCGTCAGACCTTCGACATCCCGCTCGGCGACGTGGGCGACTTCCTCGGCACCTCCGCCGACGTGGGGTTCGAGACGGCCATGGCGCCGACCCTGTTCTTCGGACTGCTCTGGCTCTCCGGTGTCCTCGTCCTGGCGCTGCTGGTCTCGCGCGGGGCGCCGCTTCCGCCGCGGCTGCTGCGATTCCAGGAGTCGGTGCGCCCGGCCGCGTACGCCATGGTCGGGCTGCTGCTGGCGTACGTCGGCCTCGGACTGGTGATCGCGGTCGTGGTGGCGCTGACCCGGGGGCACGCCGCGGAGACGGCCGCGGTGATCCTGCTGGGCCTGCCGAACGTGACATGGCTGGCTTTCACGATCGGCCTGGGCGCCACCTGGGACAGCCAGGTGGAGGGGCCGTTCGGACTGCCGATGCCGAAGGTCCTGGACGAGGTGGTGCGCGGGCCCGACGTGTCCACCCTGAACCTGGGCTCGCTCGCCGAGTACGACGGCCGGGTGTGGTGGCTGCTCGCCGTGAACGCCGTCCTGCTGGTCGCCGCCGCGTTCGTGATGGCCGCCCGCTCCCCCGCCCGGGTACGGCTGTGGCAGCACGCCGTGCACATGGCGGCCGCTCTCGCGCTGACCGTCCTCATGGTCTGTCTCCTGGCACGGATCTCCGCGCACTACGGGCTGTCGGTCATCGGCATCGGCGACCTCGGCGGCGACCTGGGCGGGGAACTGTCCCTGCGGCCCCATCTGTGGACCGCGCTCGGGCTCGCCGTGCTGTGGGGACTCGTGACCGGGTTCCTGGGCGGCGCGCTGGCCCGGGGTGTGCGCCGCCGGGGCGCGGTCGACGGGGGCGCCGGCCGGCAGTAGGCGCGGTCGGCTCGGATGCCCGATTCTTTGGGGGCCGGCACGTACCGACCGGGCTCGGCCCCGGTGTCAGCGACTCCGGGGGCCCCGCATCCGCCTGTCAGACCTCCGTCGTCGTCAGGTCCCTCGCGCGGCGCGAGAGAAGCGAGGCGCAGATCTCCCCGGCGCGGACGGCGGTGGTGGAGAGCAGCGTCGAGGTGAGGCCGTGGGTGTGTTCGGTGCCGCCCTGGAGGTAGATGTCCGCGCTGACGTTGGGGGCGGTGGCCACCCGGTGGTCCCGGCCGACCCGGAGGGCGTCCTCGTCGTCACGCAGGCAGAGCTTGCCGATCTCCCCGAGGTGGTCGCTCACACCGCGCGGCCGGTAGCCGGTGGCGTGGACGAGGAGGTCGCAGGAGAGGGTCTCGCGCTCTCCCGTCGGCAGGAACTCCACGGTCACCCTGACGTCGTCCGCGCCCTCCTCGACCTCACGCAGGCGGGAGACGTTCATCATCCGCAGCCGTTCGCGGCCCTGGACCTTCTCCCGGTACATGGACCGGGACAGCGACTCGATCAGGTCCATGTCCACGACGGAGTAGTTGGTGCTGCGGTGGTAGTCGAACAGCGACTGCTTCACCTCGCGGGGCGAGCCGTAGTACAGGTCGACGGCCTCGGGGTCGAAGATCTTGTTGGCGAAGGGGCTGTCGTCGGCGGGTGTGTAGCCGTACTTGGCGAAGACGGAGCAGATCTCCGCCTCGGGGAAGCTGCGGTGGAGGTAGTCGACGGCCTCCGCCGCGCTCTGTCCGGCGCCGAGGACGACCGCACGGCGTATCGGCCGTCCCGTGCGCTGGGCCTGCTCGACGCGGGGCAGCAACTCGCTGGTGTGCCAGACGCGGTCGGACAGGGCTGCGTCGGGCGGGAGGTGCGGTTCCAGGCCGGCGGCCACGCAGATGCTGCGGGCGCGGCGGACGGTGAACCGGTCCGGGTCGCCGGGGGTGCGGCTGGTGACGTCGAAGTAACGGATCTCGCCGTCCCGGGTGACGGGGCGCACGGAGACGACCTCGGCGGAGTACTCGACGAGGTGGGAGACGCGGGCGGCGGCCCACTCGAAGTAGTCGTGGAACTCGATGCGCAGCGGGAACAGGGTCTTCAGATTGAGGAAGTCGACGAGCCGGCCCTGCTCGCGCAGGTAGCACAGGAAGCTGAAGTCGCTGGTGGGATCACGCATCGTCACCAGGTCCTTCAGGAAGGACACTTGCATGGTGGCGTCGTCGATGAGCATGCCGCGGTGCCAGCCGAACCGGGGTTGCCTTTCCAGGAACCCGACCCGGAGTCCGTCCTCGGCGCCGGTCCCGGCGGAGTGTTCGTGGAGCGCGATGGCGAGTGCGAGATTCGACGGGCCGAATCCGATCCCCAGTACGTCGTAGATGGAATCCGGCCCGGTGTGCAGCATCGTCACCGCGTCATCGCCTTTCGTCGAGAAAAGGGGTCCACACAGTCGCCCCAGCAGGAACACCGCCTCCCCCAGCAGAGACATGTTAGATAAGGTAAGCCTTACCTAGCAACGGTTGAGGAGGGCTCATATGCGGATCGCCATGTTCGGATACCAGACGTGGGGACACCGGACGCTGCGTGCGCTGCTGGATTCCGGACACGATGTGGTACTCGTCGTCACACATCCCAAGAGCGATCACGCGTACGAGAAGATCTGGAACGACTCGGTCGCCGATCTCGCCGAACAGCACGGTGTGCCGGTGCTGTTGCGCAACCGGCCCGACGACGAGGAACTGCTGCGCGCGCTCAAGGAGGCCGATCCGGACCTCATCGTGGCCAACAACTGGCGCACCTGGCTGCCGCCCGAGATCTTCGATCTGCCGACGCACGGCACGCTCAACATCCACGACTCGCTGCTGCCGACGTACGCGGGGTTCTCCCCGCTCATCTGGGCGCTCATCAACGGCGAACAGGAGGTCGGTGTCACCGCCCACCGCATGGACGGCGAACTCGACATGGGTGACGTGCTGTTGCAGCGTTCGGTGCCGGTCGGACCGAAGGACACGGCGACGGACCTGTTCCACCGCACGGTCGACCTGATCGGCCCGCTCGTCACCGACTCGCTCGAACTCATCGCCTCCGGCGAGGCCGTGTGGACGCCGCAGGACCGCTCCCGGTCGAGTTTCTTCCACAAGCGGTCCCTGGAGGACAGCCGGATCGACTGGACCTGGCCCGCCGAGGACCTGGAGCGCTTCGTACGGGCCCAGTCCGACCCGTACCCCAACGCCTTCACCCACCACCGGGGAGAACGGATCCGGATCGTCTCGGCCTCCGCCTCCGAGGGACGCTACGGCGGCACGCCGGGGCGGATCTTCATCCGGGAGGGCGACGGGGTCGTCATCGTGGCGGGTGCCGACGCCCGCTCCGGACGGCTGCCGGGGCTGGTGGTCGAGCGGGTGCGGACGGAGGACGGCACCGAGCACGCGGCGACGGACTACTTCCGCACGATGGGGGGTTACCTGACGGCCCGCCCGTGACGGCCCGGAGGTGAGGGACGGGCGTGAGGGACGGGGCGTCAGGGACGTCGCGTCAGGGACGGGGCGCCGTCGGCGGCGGGTCAGCCGGCGGCGCCCGACACAGGTACCGCGGCCGTGGCCCCGTCCGAGTCGGCGCCCCTGTCGGCGTGGGTGCCCTCGTGGTGGCGGCCCATGGGGATGACCATGGGGGTACGGCTGACGGGGTCCTCGCCGACGACACAGCGCAACCCGAAGACGTCCTCGACCATGGGGGCGGTGATGACGTCGGCGGGGGCGCCCTCGCCCGCTATGCGGCCGCCCTTCATGGCGATGATGTGGTCGGCGTACCGGCAGGCCTGGTTGAGGTCGTGCAGGACCATGACGACGGTGCGGCCCTGGTGCCGGTTGAGGTCGGTGACCAGGTCGAGGACGTCGATCTGGTGGGCGAGGTCGAGGTACGTCGTCGGCTCGTCCAGCAGCATCACGGGGGTGCCCTGGGCCACGGCCATGGCGATCCAGGCGCGTTGGCGCTGTCCGCCGGAGAGTTCGTCGACCGGCCGGTGCGCGAGGTCGGTCATCGCGGTCGCCCGCAGCGCCTCGTGCACGGCCTCCTCGTCGCCGCGCGACCACTGCCGCCACCACGTCTGGTGCGGTGAACGCCCGCGCCCCACCAGGTCGATGACCGTCAGCCCCTCGGGGGCGACGGGCGTCTGCGGGAGGATGCCGAGCTTCTGGGCGAGGGTCCGGGTCGGGATGGAGTGCACCGCTCGGCCGTCCAGGTGCACGGCGCCGGCCTTGGGCGTGAGCAGCCGGGCCAGGGCACGCAACAGGGTGGACTTGCCGCAGGCGTTGGCGCCGACGATGGCGGTGACGCGGCCCGTGGGGACGACCAGGTCGAGGTCCTCGACGACGACGCGGTCGTCGTAGGCCAGGCGCAGGCCCTCGGCGCGCAGCTCGGGACCTTCGACGCGGCCCTCGGCGGGGCCTGCGACCGGAGCTTCGGCGCGGGCTTCGCGCTTCGTTGCCGGGTCGTACCTCGATGCCGGTTCGTACTTCGATGACACGTCTTCAGCCTCCTGAACCGGCGCGGTTGGCGCGGATGAGCAGCCACAGCAGGACGGGGGCGCCGAGCACCCCGGTGACGATCCCGACCGGGAGTTCCGTGTCCGGGACGATCTTCCGTGCGGCGAGGTCGGACACGAGCACCATCACGGCACCGGTGAGCCCCGCCGCGAGGGGTGGCGGGAAGGGGGTGCCGGCCAGGCGCTGGGCGACCTGGGGTGCGGCGAGCGCCACGAACGCGATGGGTCCGGCGGTCGCCGTGCCGAAGGCGACGAGCCCGACCGCGATGAGCAGGACGGCCACCCGGACGGTGTGGACCCGGGCGCCGAGGCCCTTGGCGACGTCGTCCCCGAGTTGCAGGACGCGGATCTGCCGGCCGAGCAGGACCGCCGGGGGCACGAGCGCGGCCATGGTGACGGCGAGCGGGCCGATCTGGTCCCAGGTGCGGCCGTTGAGGTTGCCGACGAGCCAGCCGAGGGCGGCCTGCGCCTGGAAGCGCTGGCCTCGGGCCAGGAGGTAGTCGGTGACGCTGGTGCAGATCCAGGCGACACCGATGCCGACGAGGACGATGCGGTAGCCGGTGGTGCCGCGCTTCCAGGCCAGGAGGTAGACCAGGAGTCCTGCGGTCAACGCGCCCAGCAGGCCGAGGGCCTGGGTGCCGAGGCCGCCGTCCCAGCCGAGGACGATGCCGGCGACGACCACCGCGCCCGCGCCCTGGGTGATGCCGATCATGTCGGGGCTGGCGAGCGGGTTGAGCGTCACGGTCTGGAGCAGAGCCCCGGAGATGCCGAACGCGATGCCGACGAGCAGCCCGGCCAGGGCGCGCGGCAGCCGCAGTTCGTGGACGATCAGCTCGGTGCCGGGATCGCCCGTGCCCGCGAGAGCCTTCAGCACGTCGGTGAGCGGGAGGTCGATGTCCCCGACCGAGGTCTCCACGGCGAACGCCAGGAACGCGGCGGCCGCGAGCAGCAGGGAGACGCCCAGCAGCCTGGGCCGTACGACACCGGACACGGGCGGCACGGGAAGCCGGAAGGCGAGACGGTCGGCCGTGCGGCGCCGACCGGCCGTCTCCGCGACGCCCTTCGCGGGCGGCACGGGCACGAGATCGGTCGTCATCGGCTCACCACTCCATGGGTCTGGTCTTCACGGGGCGTCGTCACTAAGGTTTCGAAGGCGGGGAGTTGGCGATGGGAGAGGTCGGTGACCGCGGGTCGCCGAAGCGAGGGGTCGGTGACCGCGGGTCGCCCAAGCCAGGGGTCGGTCACCGCGGGTCGCCCAAGCCAGGGGTCGGTCACCGCGGGTCGCCCAAGCCAGGGGTCGGTCACCGCGGGTCGCCCAAGCCAGGGGTCGGTCACCGCGGGTCGCCCAAGCCAGGGGTCGGTCACCGCGGGTCGCCGAAGCCAGGGGTCGGTGATCGCGGGTCGGCGACACCATGGCCGCCGGGATGCGAGCCGGGCCGGCCACAGCCCCGCGGCCACGCAACCGCGGCTCCGCGACCCGGTCGCCGCGGGACCCTCTCTTCGTGGGTTCTCGGGCATCGCCCGGACGCGGGGGCGGCGCGGGGCCGGTGCCCGGGGCCCGGCGGGCCGGAGCCGGGGCTCTCGCCGTGTGTCCGCCCGGGGCTCATGACTCCGTCGACGAGACGTCATGTCACAGCTCCGCGAGGCGTCGGCGGCGGACCAGGGCGATGAAGAAGGGGCCGCCGAGGAAGGCGACGAGGATGCCCGCCTGGATCTCGGTGGGGCGGGCGATCAGGCGGCCGGCGATGTCGGCGGCCAGCAGCAGGCAGGGGGCGAGGACGGCCGACAGGGGGAGCAGCCAGCGGTGGTCCGGGCCGAGGCCGGCCAGTTGGGCGAGGACGCGGGCGATGTGCGGGACGACCAGGCCGACGAAGACCACGGGCCCGATGACGGCGACCGCTCCGCCGGTGAGGAGGGTGACGGCGAGGACGCCCTGGACACGGACGAGACCGAGCTTGAGGCCGAGCGACTTCGCCACGTCGTCGCCGAGCGCGAGGCTGTTGAGGGCCGGGGCGCAGGCGAGGGCGAGGAGCGCGCCGACGGCCAGGAACGGCAGGACGCGCAGCAGGACCCCCTCGTCCTGGTCGGCGAGCGAGCCCGCGCTCCAGAACCGGTACCGGTTGAGGGCGTCCGGGTCGGTGAGCGCGATGGCGCTGGTCAGCGAGAACAGCAGGGAGGTCACCGCGACCCCGGCCAGGGCGAGTTTGACCGGTGTGGAGCCGGACCGGCCGAGCCCGCCCAGCAGGTACACCAGGACGCTGGCGGCGAAGGCGCCGCCGAAGGCGAACCAGATGTAGCCGTAGACCGAGGAGATGCCGAGCACGCCGACCGAGAGGACGACCGCGAAGGCGGCGCCCGCGCTGACGCCGAGGATGCCGGGGTCGGCGAGCGGATTGCGGGTCAGCGCCTGCATCAGCGCGCCCGAAAGACCGAGGGCGGCGCCGGTGGCGAGTCCGAGGACGGTGCGCGGCAGGCGTACGGACCAGATGACGCTGTCGACACGGGAGTCGGGGGCGTCGCCGAGCAGGGTGTGCCACACCTGGTCGAGGGGGACGCCGAGCGCGCCGAACGCCATCGACAGGGCGCACAGGGTGAGCAGGGCCAGGGCCGAGAGTGTCAGCAGCAGTGCCGCGCGGGGGCCTTTCGCCGCCCGGACCGTAGAGGTCCCCACGTCTTCAACTTTCTTTGATGAGGCTTGCCTTAACTGTAGGGCGAGCGCGGGTCGAACTGTAGATCCTCCGTGGATTGCCGTCCCGCCCTCTGGGCATCACTAGGAGCACTCTGTGAATTAGGTAACCCTTACCTTAGTATGTCGGCGACCCGGCTCAGAACCGGGCCCCGACCTGGTGGGAAGGCTCACTGCTGTGTGCGGTACCGAGGAAGTCCTGGCCTATTGGCGGCGGCTGCTGACATCGCTGCCGCTCGAGATCTCACTGCCCGCCGATCGGCCTCACCCGCCACAGCCTCTGTTCGAACGCGACACGCGCGTGCTCGCGGATGTCCCGGACGCCCCCGACGCCGTACGCCTCGCCGCCTTCGTCGCCCTGCTGCACCGCTACACCGGGGCGACGGACCTGACCGTGGGCCACGACGGGCTCCCGCTGCGGGTGTCCGTCGACCACGAACCCTCCTTCGCCGAGCTGGTGCGGCGGGTGACGCAGGCGCACGAGGAGGCGCAGACCCACCGGGTGCCGGTCGGGCTCCTGGTCGAGGAGCTGCGGCCCCGGCCCACACGCGGTGGCGGGCTGTTCTTCAACACGGCCTTCGCCACGGCCGCCCGGCCCGCCACCGACCTGCCCGCCCCCGTCGACATGCTGCTGGAGGTGGCCGAGGGCTCGGTACGGGCCGTGTACCACCCCGGCATCTTCGACGCCACCACGATCGACCGCCTCCTCGGCCACTACCGCACGCTCCTCGCCGACGCGTTGGACCGGCCGGAGACCCCGGTCGCCCGGCTGGAGCTGATGAGCCCGGAGGAGTACCGCCAGGTCGTCATCGACGGGAACGACACCGCGCACACGGTGCCGGCGGACACCTGGCCCGCGATGTTCGCCGAACAGGTGCGGCAGCGGCCGGACGCCGTGGCGCTGGTCTTCGAGGACGAGGAACTCACCTACGCCGAGCTGGACTCGCGCGCCAACCGCCTCGCGCACGCGCTGCTCGCGCGGGGCGCCGGCCCGGAGCGGATCGTCGCCCTGGCCCTGCCGCGCTCCGCCGAGCTGATCGTGGCGGAGGTGGCCGTCCTGAAGTCGGGCGCCGCCTATCTGCCGATCGACCACGACTACCCGGCGGACCGCATCGCGTACATGCTGGGCGACGCGCGGCCCGTCTGCATGGTGACCACCGGGGAGACCGCACGGGAACTGCCCGGCCAGGCCGACGGCATGACCGTCCTGGAGCTGGACTCCCCCGCCGTCGCGGCCGAGTTGGCCGAACGGCCCGCCCACGATCCCACCGAGGCCGACCGCGGAGGACCGCTCACGGTCCTCAACGCCGCCTACGTGATCTACACGTCGGGCTCGACCGGCCGCCCCAAGGGCGTCGCCCTCGCGCACTCCGGTGTGGCGAAGCTGGTGGCCACGCAGAGCGAGCGGTTCGGCATCGGCCCGCACAGCCGGGTACTGCAGTTCGCCTCGCCGAGCTTCGACGTCGCCTTCTGGGACCTGTGCCTCGGCCTGCTGTCCGGCGGCCGGCTCGTCGTCGTCCCGGCGGAACTGCGGGTGCCCGGCGCCCCGCTCGCCGACTACGCGCACGCGCACGGCATCACCTTCATGATCCTGCCGCCCGCGCTGCTCGCCGCCCTGCCCGACGACGTCCATCTCCCGCCGACCGCCACGCTGCTGGCGGGCACCGAGCGCGTCTCGCCCGAGCTGGTGGGGCGGTTCGCGCGCGGACGGATGATGTTCAACGCGTACGGTCCGACCGAGGCCACCACCAACTCCACGCTCGGACTGTGCGATCCGGACATCCCGGCCGGGGCGATCGTCCCCATCGGCGTGCCCGACCCGGGGACCCGGGCGTACGTCCTGGACGCCTACCTGCGGCCGGTGCCCGCCGGCGTCACGGGCGAGCTGTACCTCGGCGGCGCGGGTCTGGCCCGGGGCTATCTCGGGCGGCCGGACCTGACCGCCGAGCGGTTCGTCGCCGACCCGTTCGGGGAGCCCGGCGAGCGGCTCTACCGCACCGGTGACCTGGTCCGCCGGCGGGCCGACGGACGGCTGGAGTTCCTCGGGCGGGCCGACGCCCAGGTGAAGATCCGCGGGTTCCGGATCGAGCCGGGCGAGATCGAGTCGGTGCTGCGCGGCCACCCGGCCGTCGACCAGGTCACGGTGGTCGTCCGCGAGGACCGGCCCGGCGACCGCCGCCTGGCCGCCTATGTCGTCCCCGCCCTCGACGCGCCGCGCGACGCGGACCCGGACACGCGGGTCGAGGAGTGGAAGGAACTGCACGAACTCCTGTACGGGGCGGCTGGTTCCGAGGACGCGGGCGACGTGCGGGACGCGGCACCGGCGGACGGTCCCGGCACGGACCCCGCCGGTTCCGCTCTGCGGGAGAACTACGCCGGCTGGAACAGCATGTACGACGGCACGCCGATCCCCGTCGAGGAGATGCGGGAGTGGCGGGCGGCGACCGTCGAGCGCATCCGCGGACTCGGCCCGGCCGGGCGGGTGCTGGAGATCGGCGTCGGCAGCGGCCTGATCCTGTCCCGGATCGCGCCCGACTGCGAGGCGTACTGGGGCACCGACCTCTCGGCGCGGGCCGTCGCGGCCCTGCGCGCCCAGGTCGACACCGATCCGGAACTGGCCGCGAAGGTCGAGCTGCGGACCCAGCCCGCCCACGACACCACCGGTCTTCCCACCGGGTACTTCGACACGGTCGTCATCAACTCCGTCGCCCAGTACTTCCCCGGCGGGGACTATCTCGCCGACGTACTGCGCCAGGTGGCGGGCCTGCTGGCCCCCGGCGGCCGGATCTTCGTCGGTGACGTCCGCAACCTGCGGCTGCTGCGTACCCTGCGCGCGGCCGTGGAGACCCGGCGGGCGACCGGCGCCGAGGGTGAGGACGAGGACAAGAGCGCGCTGCGGACGGCCGTCGAGCGGTCGGTGCGCTGGGAGGGCGAACTCCTTCTCGACCCGGACTTCTTCGCCGCTCTCGACGGGTTCGACGCGGAGATCCGGATCAAGCGGGCCACGCACCACAACGAACTGAGCCGGTACCGGTACGACGTCGTGCTGCGTCCCGGAACTCCGGCGGCGGCCCGGGAGCTGCCGGAGACCGACTGGGCGGCCGTCGGCGGACTCGCCGGACTCGGCGAGCTGCTGGCCGGGCGGCCGGACGGGATACGCCTCGCCGGTGTGCCCAACGCGCGCCTCGCGGACGACCTGGCGGACCTGCGGCGGCTGGACGGCAGCAGCCGGGAGGCGGCCTCGGGGGCCGACCCGGAGGACGTGCACGCGCTGGCGGCGGAGCACGGCTACCGGGCCGCGCTCACCTGGAACGGCAACGCCGACGACGGGGCGTTCGACGCCGTGTTCGTCCTCGACGGGCCCTTCGGGCCGCTGTACCGGACGGCCGGCGCGCATCCGCACGCCAACCGGCCCGCGCCCTTCCGTGACGTCGCCGCCCTGATGCGGACCCTGCGCGGTCACGCCGCCGAGTGGCTGCCCGACTACATGGTCCCCTCGGCGTTCGTCCCGCTGCACACCCTGCCGGTCACCCCCAGCGGCAAGATCGACGCGAGGGCGCTGCCGGCCCCGGACCACGCCGCCATGAGCGCCGGCCGCGCCCCGCGCACCCCCCGCGAGAAGCTGCTGTGCTCGCTGTACGCGGAGGTGCTCGGGCTGGACGCCGTGACGGCCGAGGACGACTTCCTCGCGCTCGGTGGCGACAGCATCAGCGCCATCCAACTCCTCATCCGCGCACGGGAGTCGGGCCTCAGACTCACCACCCGTGACGTGTTCCGGCACCGCACGGTCGAGGCGCTGGCCGAGGCCGCCGTCGAGCGGGTCACCGAACACACCGCCGACGCACCGCTCGTGCGGGTCGACGACACCGAACTCGCCGAGATCCAGGGCACGCGCCCGCTGCCGGTCGAGGAACTGCTGCCGCTCACCCCGCTCCAGCAGGGTTTCTTCTTCCACTCCCTGACCGGCGGCGCCGACGGGGACACGTATGTCGTCCAGCAGGTCCTGGACCTCGCCGGGCCCGTCGACGGCACGGTGCTGCGCCGGGCCGCGCAGAGCCTGCTCGACCGGCACGCGCCGCTGCGGGCCGCGTTCCGGCAGCTCCCGGACGGCACCCCGGTGCAGATCATCACGCGAAGCGCCGAGCTTCCGTGGCGGGAGGTCGACCTGTCGGCGCAGGACGGTGGGGTCCGCGAGGCGCTCGGCGACGCGGTGGCCGCCGACGAGCGGGCCCGGGGCTTCGACCTGGCCGCGCCGCCCCTGCTGCGCTGCGCCCTGGTCCGCCTCGGCGACGAACGAAGCCGCCTCGTACTGACGTTCCATCACATCGTGGCCGACGGCTGGTCGTTGCCGGTGCTGCACCGCGAACTGATGGCGTTCTACGGCACCGACGCTCCCCCGCTTCCCGACGTCGCCCCCTACCGGGGCTTCCTGCGCCGCCTCGCCGCGCAGGACCGCGACGCGGCCCGTGACGCCTGGCTCGACGCGCTCGCCGGGCTGGAGGAGCCGACGCGGCTGGTCGACACCCCGGCCGACACGGCTCCCGTGCGACCGGAGCACGTCCGGGTGGAGCTGTCCGAGCGGACCACCGCGCGGCTCGCCGAGCGAGCCCGGGAGCACGGGGTCACCCTCGGCACGGTCGTCCAGGGCGCCTGGGGTCTGCTGCTCGGCAGGCTGACCGGCCGCGACGACGTCGTGTTCGGCACCACGGTCTCCGGGCGCGACGGCGAGGTCGAGGGCATCGCCTCCATGGTGGGTCTGTTCATCAACACCCTGCCGACCCGCTTCCGTTGGACCTCCCGCGAATCCCTCGGGGCGCTGCTCGTCCGGCTCCAGGAGGAGCAGGCCCGGCTGCTGGACCACCAGCATCTCGGTCTCGCCGAGATCCAGCGGCTCACCGGGCACGCGGGCTCCGGGGAACTCTTCGACACCCTGGTGGTGTTCGAGAACTACCCCGCCGAGACCGACCTCCGGGACGCCTCGGGCACCGTGCGCATCACCGGCGACGCCTTCCACGACGCCGTGCACTACCCCCTCGCCCTCGTCGTGAAGCCCGGCCGACGGCTCGACCTGCGGCTCAAGCACCACGCGGAGCGCCTCGACGGCGACGCCGTGCGCGCGCTGGGCGACCGTCTGGCCCGTGTCCTGGAGGCCATCGCCGAGGCACCGGACCGCGCGGCCGCCTCCGTCGAACTCCTCTCCCCCGACGAGGCCCTGCGCGCCCACCCCGCCGGCGAGGAGCGCCTCGTCGCGGAACACACCCTGGCGGAGGGCTTCGCCGCGCAGGTCGCCCGGACGCCCGACGCGACGGCCGTCGTCTTCGAGGGCGAGCGGCTGAGCTACGCGGAACTCGACGCCCGAGCAGAGGAGTTGGCCGTACGGCTGCGCGGCCGGGGCGCCCGGCCGGGCACCTTCGTGGCGGTCGCCGTGCCGCGTTCGGCGGAGCTGATGGTGGCGCTGCTGGGCGTGCTGAAGTCGGGCGCCGCCTATCTGCCGGTGGACCTGGACTATCCGGCGGACCGGGTGACCCACATGCTCACCGACTCGGGCGCCACGACCGTCATCACGCTGTCGGCCACGGCCGGCCGGCTGCCCGAGCGGGCTCCTGCCGCGCTGCTGCTCGACGCCCACGACCACGAACCGCCCGCCGGGCGGCCCCCGGTCCCCGCACGCCCCGACGACCCCGCCTACCTCATCTACACCTCCGGCTCGACCGGCCTGCCCAAGGGCGTCGTCGTCACCCACCGCGCCGTCGTGAACCGGCTCGCCTGGACGCAGGGCGCGTACGGGCTCGGTGCGGACGACCGGGTGCTGCAGAAGACACCGTCCAGCTTCGACGTGTCCGTGTGGGAGTTCTTCTGGCCGCTCCTCGCGGGCGCGACCGTGGTGCTCGCCCGCCCGGACGGCCACCGCGACCCCGCCTACCTGGCGGGACTCGTCCGCGAACAGGCCGTGACGACCCTGCACTTCGTGCCGTCGATGCTGGAGGCCTTTCTCCGGCACGACGAGGTCACCGCCGACCCCACCTGGTCCGCGTCGCTGCGCCGCGTGCTGAGCAGCGGCGAGGCGCTGCCGGTCGCCGCCGCGAGCCGCTGGCACGCGCTCACCGGCGTACCGCTGCACAACCTGTACGGGCCGACCGAGGCGGCCGTCGACGTCACGTACCACCCGTACGCCCCCGACCAGGACCGGGGCGCCGCGGTGCCCATCGGGCGCCCCGTGTGGAACACCGGCCTGCGGGTCCTGGACGCCTGTCTGCGGCCCGTCCCCGACGGCGTCCCGGGTGAGCTGTACCTGACCGGCGTCCAGCTCGCCCGTGGGTACCACGCCCGCCCGGCGCTGACCGCAGAGCGCTTCACCGCCGACCCGTACGGGCCGCCCGGCAGCCGGATGTACCGCACCGGTGACCTGGTCCGGCGGCGCGCGGACGGGGTGATCGAGTACCTGGGCCGCACGGACCGGCAGGTCAAGCTGCGCGGCAACCGGATCGAACTCGGCGAGATCGAGGCGGCCCTCGTCCGGCTGCCGGAGGTCGCGCAGGCCGCCGTGACGGTACGCGAGGACGCGCTGGTCGCCTACGTCGTCCCGGCCGGAGGCACCACCGACGCGAGCGGCCTCCGCGAGGCCCTGGCCGACGCGCTCCCTGCCCCCATGGTTCCGGGTGCCTGGGTGCTCCTCGACACGCTGCCGCTCACCCCGAGCGGCAAGCTGGACCGAGCCGCGCTGCCCGCCCCGCAGGCCGTACGCGGTACCGTCACCCGCGCCCCGGGCACCCCCCGGGAGCAGGTACTCGTCGAGATCTTCGCGGCCGTGCTGAAGCTCTCCGAGGTCGGTGTCGACGACGACTTCTTCCTGCTGGGCGGCGACAGCATCAGCTCGATCGCCGTGTCCAGCCGGGCCCGCCGCGCGGGGCTGGTGATCGGCCCGCGCGAGGTGTTCGAGCACCGCACCCCGGCGGCGCTCGCGGCGACGGCCGCCCTCGACGAGACGACCGCGGACGGCACCCCTTCGGCGTCCGCGTTCGCGCTGACCGAGGAGGAGCGGGAGCGCGTCGAGCGGCTCGCGCCGGGCCGCGTCGAGGACGTGTGGCCCCTCGCCCCGCTCCAGGAGGGCCTGTTCTTCCACTCGAACTTCGACGACAGCTCCCTGGACGTCTACACGGTCCACGAGTCCTTCGACTTCGCCGACCGCGTGGACGCCGAGCGGCTGTCGGCGGCCGTGCGCACCCTGCTGGCCCGCAACCCCAGCCTGCGGGCCGGGTTCACCAGCGAAGGGCTGCGCCAGCCGGTGCAGTTCATCGTGCGGGACGCCGCCGTCCCGCTGACCGAGGTGGACCTCGCCGGGCTCCCGGCCGCCGAACAGGACCGCAGGATGCGGGAGTTGCTGGACGACTCACGCGCCCGGCGCTTCGACCTCACCCGCCCCCTGCTCTTCCGGATGCTGCTGGTACGGCTCGGCGAGGAGCGCGGCGACCGGCTGGTCGTCGGCCGTCATCTGATCCTGTGGGACGGCTGGTCGGCCTGGCTGTTCCTCGACCAGCTGTTCGCGCTGTACGAGAGCGGCGGCGACCCGGCGGGCCTGGCCCGCCCCGGCTCCTACCGCGACTACCTGACCTGGCTGGAACGGCAGGACGACACCGAGGCCACCCGGGCGTGGCGGGCGGCCCTGTCCGGTTTCGAGGAGCCCACGCTGCTGGTGCCGGCCGCCGACGACCGGGGGCGGGAGCCCGTGATCCCGGAGCAGTTGGACGCGGTCCTGGACGTGACGGTCGCGGAGCGGCTGCGGGACACCGCACGCACCCACGGTCTGACCCTCAACACCGTGCTCAACGCGGCCTGGGGACTGGTCCTGGCCGGTGCCACGGGCCGTACCGACATCGCGTTCGGTACGACGGTCGCCGGGCGGCCCAGCGAGGTGCCGGACGTCGAGAACGTGATCGGCATGTTCCTCAACACCGTGCCCGCGCGCATCGCCTTCGACCCGCGTGAGCCGGTCCTCGCTCTGCTGCGCCGCGTCCAGGGCGAGCGGCTGGAGGTCATGCCGTACGAGCACCTGGGCCTCGGTGTGCTGCAGGCCGAGTCGGGTCACCGACGGCTGTTCGACACGCTGTTCGTGCTGCGCAACTCTGACACCGACGAGCGGCTGGCCGAACTGCGCGAACGGCACGGTGCGACGGCCGTCGCCAACGTGGACGCCACGCACTACCCGGCGAACCTGGTCGTCACGCCCGGCGACCGCGTGCGGGCCACCCTCGCCTACCGGCCCGACCTGCTGGACGGCGCCTACGCGCAGAGCCTGTTGGACCGCTTCGTGCTGCTGGTCGGCCGTCTGGTGGCCGACCCGCACGCGCCCGTCGGCTCGCTGGACTCCCTGCTGCCCGCCGAGGCCGTCGCACTCGCCCGCCAGGAGGCGGAGCAGCGGCAGCCCGTGCCGCACGAGACGGTGGCGGACATGCTGGCCGCGCAGGCCGCCCGGACCCCGGACGAGACCGCCCTGGTCTTCGGCGCGCAGACCCTCACCTATGCCGAACTCGACGAGCGCTGCGACCGGATGGCCCGGCTGCTGCTCGCGCGGGGCGCCGGTCCCGAGCGGGTGATCGGGCTCGGGCTGCCGCGCTCGATCGACATGGTGGTGGCGCTGTTCGCCGTACTGCGGACGGGGTCGGCGTATCTGCCGCTGGAGCTGGACCACCCCGCCGACCGGCTGTCGCTGATGCTGGCCGACGCCCGCCCGCTGCTCCTGCTGTCCACGGCGGGCGTGTCGGCGACGCTGACGGGCGACACGCCCCGCGTGCTGCTCGACGACCCGGCGGTGGCGGCCGAACTGGCGGCCTCCCCGGCCGGTCCGGTGTCGGTGTCCTTCAGCCTGGACCACCCGGCGTACGTGATCTACACCTCGGGGTCGACGGGCCGTCCCAAGGGCGTCGTCACGCCGTACCTCGGCCTGACGAACATGCAGCTCAACCACCAGAAGGAGATCTTCGCCCCGGCGATCGCGTCGGCGGGCGGACGGCGGCTGCGCATCGCGCACACGGTGTCGTTCGCGTTCGACATGTCCTGGGAGGAGCTGCTGTGGCTCGTCGAGGGGCACGAGGTGCACGTCTGCGACGAGGAGCTGCGGCGGGACGCGACCGCGCTGGTGGCCTACTGCGAGGAACACCGCGTCGACGTCGTCAACGTGACCCCGACCTACGCCCATCTCCTGCTGGAGGAGGGCCTGTTGGAGGGGCACCGACCGCCGCTGGTGCTGCTCGGCGGCGAGGCCGTCACCGAGACGGTGTGGAACACGCTGCGGGACACGGAGGGGACGTACGGCTACAACCTGTACGGCCCGACCGAGTACACGATCAACACGCTCGGCGGTGGCACCGAGGACAGCGCCACCCCGACCGTCGGCAAGCCCATCCGCGCCACCCGGGCCCGCGTCCTCGACACCTGGCTGCGGCCGGTGCCGGACGGTGTGGCCGGTGAGCTGTACATCGCGGGCGTCGGTCTGGCGCGCGGCTATCTCGATCGGCCCGGCCTGACCGCCGAGCGGTTCGTGGCCGACCCGTACGGGCGGCCGGGCGAGCGGATGTACCGCACCGGCGACCTCGTACGCCGCCGCCCGGACGGCAATCTGGACTTCCTCGGCCGTACCGACGACCAGGTCAAGATCCGGGGCCACCGGGTGGAGCTGGGTGAGATCGAGACCGCGCTCGTCCAGCACCCCGAGGTGTCCCGGGCAGCCGTCGTCGCCCGCGACGACCTCCATGCCCCCGGCACGAAGCGTCTGGTCGGCTATGTCGTCCCGGCCGAACCGGACGCCGAGGCACGCGAGTCGGCCGAGCGGGAGCAGATCGGTGAGTGGCGGGAGATCTACTCCGCCGAGTACACCGAGATCGGCACCGCCCTGTTCACCGAGGACTTCGCCGGCTGGGACAGCTCCTACGACGGCTCCCCCATCCCGGTGGAGCACATGCGGGAGTGGCGTGAGGCCACCGTGGAGCGCATCCGCGAACTCGGCCCCCGCCGCATCCTGGAGATCGGCGTCGGCTCGGGCCTGCTGCTGTCGAAGCTCGCCCCGGACGCCGAGGCGTACTGGGCCACCGACTTCGCCGCGCCCGTGATCCGCAAGCTCACCGAGGGCGTGCGGAGCGACCCCGCGCTGGCCGGGAAGGTCGAACTGCGCTGCCAGCCCGCCGAGGTGACCGACGGCCTGCCCACCGGCTACTTCGACACGGTCGTCATCAACTCCGTCGTCCAGTACTTCCCGAGCCTGGACCACCTCCACCAGGTCATCCGGGGCGCGCTGGGCCTGCTCGCGCCCGGCGGCGCCCTGTTCCTCGGCGACATCCGGGACCTGCGGCAGGCCCGGGTGTTCCAGGCCGGCATCCAGGCCGCCCGCGCCGACGCGCACACCGAGCCGGAGAGTCTGCGCCGGGCCGTGGAGCGGGGCCTCGCGCTGGAGAAGGAACTCCTCGTCGACCCGGACTGGTTCACCACCCTCGGCGTCGGCGTCGACCTGCGCACCAAGGCGGGCCGCCACCACAACGAACTGACCCGCTACCGGTACGACGTGGTGCTGTACGAGGGGGACGCCGGGCTCTCGCTGGACGGCGTCCCGGCCGTCGTCTGGACCGGCCGGGACGCGCTCCTCGCCCGCCTCGACGGCACGACACCGCTGCGGGTGCGGGGTGTCCCGGACGCCCGCACGGCCGGTGACCTGGCCGGGCTGCGCGCCCTGGACACCGGCCGGCCGACGGCCGTCGCGGCGACGGGCGTGGAACCGGAGGACCTGCGGAAGACTGCCGAGGCGCGCGGCTACCGGCTGCTCACCACCTGGTCGGCCGAGCCGGGCTCCTACGAGGCCGTCTTCGTGTCCGGCGACCTGAACCCCGGCGCCGGCACCGCCCGCACGGCGGGCCTGTACCGGCCGCGCGCCGACCGGGGCGACGACGCCCCGTACGCCAACACCCCGGCCGCCGGGCGCGGTCACACCGCGCTCGTCAGGCGGCTCCGCGACGACCTCGGCCAGCGGCTGCCCGGCTACATGGTGCCCGCCGCCTTCGTGGTCCTGCCCGGACTGCCGATGAACGACAACGGCAAGCTCGACGTCCGCGCCCTGCCGGACGCCGAGCCCGCGGTCGCCCTGTCGGCCGGGCGCGGCCCGCGCACCCCCGTCGAGGAGGTGCTGTGCCGCCTCTTCGCCGAGGTGTTGGGCCTGCCCCGCACCGGCGCCGAGGACAACTTCTTCGACCTGGGCGGTCATTCGCTGCTCGCGACCCGGCTGATCAGCCGCGCCCGCACCGAGCTGGGCGCCGAACTGGCCATCCGCGACCTGTTCGAGGCACCCACCCCGGAGACGCTGGCGCTGCGCGCGGCCACCGGGCAGCCGGCCCGGCCCGTGCTGGAGCCCGCCGCCGAACGACCCGCCCGTATCCCGCTGTCGGCCGCCCAGCGCCGGCTGTGGCTCGTGGAGCGGATCACCGGCGACGGTGTCGCGTACAACTTCCCGCTGGTGTTCCGGCTTCGCGGCGCCCTTGACCTCGACGCGCTGCGCGCCGCCCTGCGCGATGTGACGGACCGCCACGAAGCCCTGCGGACACGGTTCGTGGAGGCGGACGGTGAGCCGTACCAGTGGATCGCGGCGCCCGGTGAGGCCGAGCCCGCGTTCCTGTTCTCCGAAGGCACCGAGGCGGGGCTCGCGGGGTGGATCGAGGACGCCCAGCGCCGCCCGTTCGACCTGGGCCGCGACCTCCCGGCGCGGGCCGGGGTGCTGCGGCTGGCCGACGACGACCACGTGGTGGCCGTCGTCCTGCACCACATCACCACCGACGAGTGGTCCGACCGCCCCTTCCTCGCCGACCTGCACCGCGCCTATGCGGCCCGCGCCGCGGGCGGGGCGCCCGAGTGGGCTGCGCTGCCGGTGCAGTACGCCGACTACACCCTCTGGCAGGAGCGGCTGCTCGCCGAGGTGGAGGAGGGACAACTCGCCTACTGGAAGCAGGCTCTGAGCGGGCTCCCGGAGGAGGTCCCGCTGCCCCTGGACCGGCCGGGGGCGGCCCGCGCCACCGGGCGCGGGGCCGTGGTCCGCGCCACGCTCCCGGGCTCCACCGGGGACGCGCTGCGCGACCTCGCCGGCACCCACCAGGTCAGTATGTTCATGCTGTTCCAGGCCGCCACGGCGGCGCTGCTGCACCGGCTGGGCGCCGGGGACGACATCCCGCTCGGCGCGCCCATCGCGGGCCGCACCGACAGCGCGGTGGACGATCTGGTGGGCTTCTTCGTCAACACGCTGGTGCTGCGCACCGATCTGTCCGGCACCCCCTCCTTCGAGGGGCTCCTCGGCCGGGTGCGGGAGGCGGCCCTGGCCGCGTTCGAGCACCAGGACGTGCCGTTCGACCGGGTCGTCGAGGCCGTCAACCCGGTCCGGACCGCCGACCGCAACCCGCTCTTCCAGGTCATGCTCGGCTACCACCACCGGCCCGACGGCGACCCGGACCTCTTCGGGCTGCCCACCGAGTGGTTCGACATGGACAACGGCATGGCGAAGTTCGACCTGGACTTCACCTTCGTCGACCACGGCCCCGGCCAGGACATGGCCCTGCTGCTGGAGTACGCCACCGACCTCACCGACGAGGAGACCGCCGCCGGGCTCGCCGAGCGGCTGCTGCGGCTGCTGGAGCGGGTCGTCGCGGAGCCGTCCCGGCCGCTGCGCTCCCTCGACGTCCTCACCGACGCGGAGGAGACGGCCGTCGCGGCCGTCTGGAACGACACCGCCCGCCCCCTGGAGACCCGGTCCGTCCCGGAGATCCTCGACGACGTCGTCCGCGCCCGGCCCGACGCGCCCGCCCTCGTCACGGGGGCGTCCCGGCTCACCTTCCGGGAGCTGGGCGAGCGGGTGGACGCGGTCGCCCGGCTGCTGCTGCGCCGGGGCGCCGCCGCCGAGCGCGTGGTCGGACTCGCCCTGCCCCGGCACCTGATGGTCCCGGCGCTCCTCGGCGTCCTGAAGTCCGGCGCCGCCTATCTGCCGCTCGACCCCGAATATCCCGCCGACCGGCTGGAGTTCATGCTCCGCGACGCGGCCCCGCTGTGCGTGCTCACCACGGCGGAGCTGGCGGCGAAGCTGCCGCAGGGGTGTCCGGTCGTCCTGATCGACGACCGGCTCCCGGACGTGGAGGAGGCGTCGGCGGCCCTGCCGCCCGCCCCCGCCGGCTCCGCCTATCTCATCTTCACCTCCGGTTCCACCGGTGCTCCCAAGGGCGTCGTCGGCACCCACCGCGGCCTGAGCAACTTCTTCGCCGCCCACCGCGACGACCTGATCCGGCCCGCCGAGCGGTCCCTCGGCCGCGACCGGCTGCGGGCCGTGCACGCGGCCTCGTTCAGCTTCGACGGTTCCTGGGAGCCGCTGATCTGGCTGCTCGGCGGCCACGAACTGCACGTCACCGACGAGGCCGTGATGGCCGACCCGGCCGCGCTGCTCACCTACCTCGGCCGGGAGGACATCGACTTCCTCGACGTCACCCCGACCTACCTGCGCGAGCTGATCCACCACGGCTTCCTGGAGCCCGGCGCCCACCTGCCCGGTGTGATCGCCGTGGGCGGCGAGGCGACCCCGGCCCCGCTCTGGGAGCGCCTGTGCGCCCTGCCCGGCACCCAGGTCCACGACCTGTACGGGCCCACCGAGAGCGCGGTCGACGCCTACGGCTGGCACGGCGACGCCACCGGCCGCTGGGCCGCGCCCCTGGACAACATCCGTGCCCACGTCCTGGACGAGCTGCTGCGGCCCGTCCCCGTGGGGGTCACCGGTGAGCTCTACCTCGCCGGCGAGGGCCTGGCGCGGGGTTACCTCAACCGGCCGGGGCTGACCGCCGAGCGGTTCACGGCGGACCCGTTCGGCGCGCCCGGCACCCGGATGTACCGCACGGGCGACCTCGTACGACGCCGCCGCGACGGCTCCCTGGAATTCCTGGGCCGCGCCGACGGACAGGTCAAGCTGCGCGGTTTCCGCATCGAACTCGGGGAGATCGAGGCGCTGCTCGCCGACCACCCCGACGTGGCCACGGCCGCCGTGGTGGTCCGCGAGGACACCCCGGGCGTGCGCAGGCTCGTCGCCTACGTCCTCCCGGGCGCCGGGCGCGTCCCCGACCCGGCGGAGCTGCGCGGCCACACGGCCGGGTCCCTGCCCGCGCACATGGTGCCGTCCGCCTTCGTCACGGTCGCGGCCCTGCCGCGCACGGTCGCGGGCAAGCTCGACGAGAAGGCGCTCCCCGCGCCCGACCTCACCGCGCCCAGCTCCGGCCGCAGGCCCCGCACCCCGCGCGAGGACCTGCTGTGCGAGGCGTTCGCCGCCGTCCTGGACGTGCCCGAGGTGGGCGTCGACGACGACTTCTTCGCGCTCGGCGGCCACTCGCTGCTCGCGATGCGCCTGACCGCGCGCGTCCGGACGGTGCTCGGCGCCGAGGTGTCGCTGCGCACGGTCTTCGACGCGCCGACTCCGGCCCGGCTCGCCCGGCACCTCGCCGGCACCGCCGACGCCACGGGCACCACCCGTCCGGCCCTGACGGCCCGGACGCGTCCCGAGCGGCTGCCGCTGTCCTCCGCCCAGCAGCGCCTGTGGGTGCTGTACCAGGTGGAGGGCCCCAGCGCGACGTACAACATCCCCTCGGCCTGGCGGCTGACGGGCGCGCTGGACGTGGCGGCGCTGCGGGCCGCCGTGCACGACGTGGTCGTCCGGCACGAGACGCTGCGCACGGTCTTCCCCGACGACGAGGGCCGGGCCCACCAGCTGGTGCTGACGCCCGAGCAGGTCCGCGTCCCGTTCGAGGTCGTCGACACCGACGACGAGCTGTTGCCGGACCTGCTCGCGGAGGCCGGTGCGTACGGCTTCGCGCTGGACCGTGAACTCCCTCTGCGCGTGCAGGTGTTCCGTACCGGCGACGAGGACTGGACCGTTCTGCTGTTGCTGCACCACATCGCCGGGGACGAGTGGTCGGAGGGCCCGCTCCACCGGGACCTCGCACTCGCCTACGCCGCCCGTACGGCCGGACACTCCCCTGCGTGGGAGCCGCTGCCCGTGCAGTACGCCGACTACACGCTGTGGCAGCGGGAGGTCCTGGGCGACGAGAGGGACGAGGACAGCCTCGCCGCCCGCCAGCTCGCCCACTGGAAGCAGGCACTGGCCGGGCTGCCCGAGGAGCTGGCGCTGCCCGTGGACCGGGCCCGCCCGCTGGAGGCGACCTACCGCGGTGGCTCCGCCGGCCTGTGGCTGGACGCCGAACTCACCGCCGCCCTGCACGCGTTGGCCCGCGACAACGGGGCCAGCGTGTTCATGGTGCTGCAGGCGGCCGTGGCCACCCTGCTGTCGCGGCTCGGGGCGGGGCACGACATCCCGATCGGCAGTCCGATCTCCGGGCGCACGGACGCCGGGCTGGACGACCTGGTCGGGTTCTTCCTCAACACGCTGGTGCTGCGCACCGACACCTCCGGCGATCCGACGTTCCGGGAGCTGCTCGGCCGGGTCAGGGAGGCCGACCTGGCCGCGTTCGACCACCAGGACGTGCCCTTCGAGCGGCTGGTGGAGGTGGTCAACCCGGCCCGGTCGCTCGCCCGTCACCCGCTGTTCCAGGTGATGGTCGTGTACCTGGCGTCGGGCGGCGACGACACCGGACTGCCCGGGCTGGACACCCGCCGGGACGACGTGGCGCAGACGACCGCCAAGTTCGACCTGTCCTTCGACTTCGTCGAACGCGGCGACGGCACCGGGGTGGACGGTGTGCTGGAGTACAGCGCCGACCTGTTCGACCACGCCACCGCCCAGTCGTTCGCGGACCGGCTGCTGCGCGTCCTGCGGGCCGTGACCGCCGACCCGGACACGGCACTCGCGAGCGTCGACATCCTCGGCGCGGACGAGCGGGCCCGCCTGGTCGGCGGCTGGCACAGCAGGCCCGCGGCCGGCGCGCCGACCACGGTGCCCGCCCTGTTCGAGGAGCGGGCGCGCCTCCACGGCGACCTGCCCGCCGCCGCGTCCGACGGGGTGGAGCTGACGTTCGCCGAACTCAACGCGGACGCCAACCGGTTGGCCCGGCTGCTGGTGGAGGCGGGCGCCGGCCCCGAGCGGTTCGTGGCGCTCGCGCTGCCCCGCACCGCGCACTTCCTCACGGCCGTCCTCGCGGTCCACAAGGCGGGCGCCGGCTATCTGCCGCTCGACCCGGACGCCCCGGTCGAGCGCACCGCCGACGTCCTCGCCGACGCCGGACCGGTCCTCACCCTGACCACCCGCGCCCTGGCGGCCACGCTGCCGCCCGGCACGACGCCCCTGCTGCTGGACGACCCCGGCACCCGGGACCGCCTCGCGGCCCAGGACCCCGCCGACCTCACCGACGCCGACCGCGCCGCCCCGCTGACGCCCCGGCACCCGGCGTACGTCATCTACACCTCGGGCTCCACCGGCCGCCCCAAGGGCGTGGTGATCACCCACGAGACCCTCGGCACCCTGTTCCACAGCCACCGCGAGACGCTCTACGCGCCCGCGGTCGAGGCGGCCGGGCGGCGCCATCTGCGGGTCGGCCACGCCTGGTCGTTCTTCTTCGACGCCTCCTGGCAGCCGCAGTTGTGGCTGCTGGACGGGCACTGCGTCCATGTGCTGTCCGAAGAGGTCCGCCGCGACCCCGAACTGGTCACCGAGGCCGTGCTCCGGCACCGCTTCGACTTCCTGGAGGTCACGCCGTCGTTCTTCACGCAGATGGCCGACAGCGGTCTGCTGCGGGGCGGCGACTGCCCGCTCGCGGTGGTCGGCGTGGGCGGCGAGGCCGTCCCCGTCGCCCTGTGGAAGCGGCTGTCCGAACTGCCCGGCACCGAGGCGTTCAACCTGTACGGGCCGACCGAGTCGACCGTGGACGCCCTCGTGGGACGCGTCCGCGACAGCGAACGCCCGCTCGTGGGACGGCCGGTGGCCGGCACCCGGGCGTACGTCCTCGACGACCGTCTGCAGCCGCTGCCACCCGGCGTTCCCGGCGAGCTGTACCTCGCGGGCGGCGGTCTCGCCCGCGGCTACCTGGGCGGCCCCGCCCTGACGGCCGAGCGGTTCGTCGCCGACCCCTTCGGTCCCGCCGGATCCCGGCTGTACCGCACGGGCGACCTGGCCCGCTGGACCGCCGACGGCCGGATCGACTACCTGGGCCGCGCCGACGACCAGGTCAAGATCCGCGGGTTCCGCATCGAGCCCGCCGAGATCGAGGCGGCCCTCACCTCCCACCCGGAGGTCGGGCAGGCCCTGGTGACCGTCCACCAGGACGGCCCACGCAAGCTGCTCGTGGCCTACGTCGTACCCGCCCCGGACACCGCGCCCGACCCGGCACGGCTGCGCTCCCATGTCGGCGGCCGGCTCCCGGACCACATGGTCCCGGCGGCCGTCGTCGCCCTGGAGCGGTTCCCCCAGCTGGCCAACGGCAAGCTGGACCGGTCCGCGCTGCCCGCGCCCGACTTCTCCGCCCTGTCCTCCGGACGGGCGCCCGCGACCCCCGTGGAGGAGCTGCTGTGCACGGTCGTCGCGGAGGTACTGGGGCTCGAACAGGTCGGTGTGGACGACGACTTCTTCGCCCTGGGCGGTGACAGCATCGTCGCCATGCAGCTCGTGGGCCGGGCCCGCGCGGCCGGTCTGCGGATCAGCCCGAGGCTGGTGTTCCGGCACCGCACGGTGGCCGCGCTCGGCACCGTCGCGGAGGCGGCCGAGGTCGGCGCGCCGCGCCCGGCGGACGACGGCACCGGCAGCGTGCCGCTCACCCCGGTCATGCACTGGCTGCGCGAACTGGGCGGTCCCTTCGCCGCCTACCACCAGGCGGCCCTGGTCCGCACCCCGGCGGAGCTGGACCTGCCCGGTCTGACGACCGTGCTCCAGGCGCTCGCCGACCGCCACGACCTGCTCCGCGCCGCCCTGGTCCGGCCCTCCCGCGAGGACACCGAGAACTGGTCCCTGCACGTGCCGCCCGTCGGCGCGGTCGACGCGACCGGCTGGATCGACCGGGTCGACGTGTCCGGTCTGGACGCCGCCGCGCTGGGCGAGACCGTACGGCGGCACACCACCGCGGCACGGGCGTCGCTCGACCCGGATGCCGGGATCATGGTCAGGGCCGTGTGGTTCGACGCGGGCGACGCGCCCGGCCGGCTGCTGCTGATGGGCCATCACCTCGTCGTGGACGGGGTCTCCTGGCGGGTGCTGCTGCCCGACCTCGAAGCGGCCTGGCGGGACGTCTCGGCCGGCCGGCCCGTCGGCCTGCTGCCCGTCGAGACGTCGTTCGCCCGCTGGTCCCGGCTGCTCACCGACCTCGCCCAGGCACCGGAGCGGGAGGCCGAACTGCCCGTGTGGGAGGCGATCCTCGACGGCGGCGCGGAGTCCCTGCCGCTCATCCGGGAGCGCGATCCCGACCGCGACACCACCGCCACCCAGCGCGAGGTCGTGCTCCGGCTGCCCGCCGAGCACACCGGACCGCTGCTGTCGGCCGTGCCCGCCGCTTTCGGCGCCGCCGTCAACGACGTGCTGCTCGCCGGACTCGCCCTCGCCTTCGCCGACCTGCGGCGGCGCGACGGCGGCACGGACACCTCGGTGCTGGTCGACCTCGAAGGCCACGGCCGCGAGGAGGAGCTGGGCGGCGACGGCGTCGACCTCTCCCGTACGGTCGGCTGGTTCACCAGCGTCTACCCGGTCCGCCTCGACGCGGGCCCGGCCGACCCCGCCGACGCCTTCGCCGGCGGTCCGGCCGCCGAGGAGGCCGTACGCCGGGTGCGCGAGCATCTGGCGGCGCTGCCCGCCAACGGCGTCGGGTACGGGCTGCTCCGGCACCTCAACCCCCGTACCCGTGAGGTGCTGGCGGCCCACGAGCCGCCGCGCGTGGAGTTCAACTACCTGGGCCGGTTCGGCATCCCGGAGGAGACGGACTGGTCGTACGCGCCGGAGGAGGACGCGGCGGACATCGGGTCGGAGGACTCGATGCGGGAGGGGCACGCGCTGGAGATCAACGTGGTGACCGAGGACCGGGCGGAGGGGCCGGTGCTGGCCGCGCACTGGTCGTACCTGGAAGGACTGCTGCCGCGCGACACGGTCCAGGATCTCGCCGAGACCTGGTTCCGGGCCCTGAGGGGGCTCGTCGCGTGGGCGGAGCGGAACCCGAAGTGAGCAAGCAGGCGAAGCGAGAAAGAGGAATGCGATGAGCAACCCGTTCGAGGACCCCGAGGGCACCTACCTGGTGCTGGTCAACGACGAGAACCAGCACAGCCTGTGGCCGGACTTCGTGGAGGTGCCGGCCGGCTGGCGGGTGGTGCACGGACCCGATTCGCGGCAGTCCTGCCTGGACCACGTCGAGGCCCACTGGACCGACATGCGGCCGCGGAGCCTGGCCGAGTCGATGGACGGCTGACACGAGGGACACGGGAAGGGGGGCCGGTCGGTGACCGGCCCCCCTTCCCGTACCTTCTGCCGCGTCAGGACGCGGGCTGCTCCACCTCGGTGTCCGTCTTGCCGTCGACGGCCGCCGCCAGCTGCGGGGCCAGCCGCTCGACCACGTAGGGCAGGCTGAGGACGGAGACGAAGGACGTGGCGTTGCCGTAGTCGCTGCTCTCGTTCACGAAGACCTCGCGGCCCTCCTTCACGACCCCCAGGTCCTTGTACGAGGCGTCCTTGTGCAGCTTCGCGGCGTCCTTGGCCGGGTCGCCGACGATCCACACGATGACGTCCTGGTCCAGCAGGTCGGTGCGCTCCTTGCTGATGTTCGCCCCGAACCGGTCGCCGATCGCCTTGTCCAGGTCGGCCGGCAGGGAGAAGCCGAGGCCGGTCAGGAGCCGTGAGCGGGCGTCCTCGCTGCCGAAGACGAACATGCCCTCGTACGGGGTGGCCATGACGGCCGTCGCGCCCTTGAACGCCGGGTACTTGTCGGCGGCGGCCTTGATCTTCGCCTCGGTGTCGGCGACCGCCTCGGTGGCCTCCTTCTCCTTGCCGAGCGCCCTGCCGATCGTCTCGGTCTGCTCCTGCCACGGCACGCCGTAGTCGTTGTACGCCTTCGGCTGGGCGACCACGGGCGCGAACTTGGACAGCGACTCGTACTGGTCCTTGGTGAGTCCGCCGTACACCGCGAGGATCAGGTCGGGCTTGAGGGCGGCGATCTTCTCCACCTGCGGGCCGGTGCCCGTGTCCTTGAGGACGGTCGGGGCCTTCGCGGAGCCCAGCTTGTCCTCGGCCCAGGGGCCGATGGCGCCCTTGTAGCCGCCGAGCCACTCGGTGGTGCCGACGGGGACCTTGCCGAGGGCGAGGACCGCGTCCTGGTCGGTGAGGCCGACGGTGACGATCCGCTCGGGCTCGGCCTCGATGGTCGTACTGCCGTACTTGTGGTCGATGGAGACCGGGAAGGCGGACCCGCCGGAGGACGTGCTCGCCTCCGCGCCGGCGCCCGAGGTGTCGGAGTCCGAATCGCCGCCACCGCACGCGGTGGCGAGGAGCAGGGTGGCGGAGGCGAGCACGACGGCGAGCCGTGGCGCTCTGCGGGAGCGGAACATCAGAGGTCCTTCGGTTCGGGGTTCTGCGGAGCGGTACGTGTGGGGGTCTCGGAGGCCGGCCGGGGGCCGGTGTCGCGGGCGTCGGACCAGGCCGACCAGAGGGCGGCGTAGGGGCCGCGCGCGGCGTGCAGTTCGTCGTGGGTGCCGCTCTCGACCACCCGGCCGGCCTCCATGACGACGACGCGGTCGGCGGTGGCGGCCTGGCTGAGGCGGTGGGCGACGATCAGCGCGGTCCGGCCGTCCACCGCGCGGGCGACCGCCTTCTCCAGCGTGCGCGCGCCGGCGCTGCCCGCCTCGGCGGTGGCCTCGTCGAGGATCACCAGGGGCGGGTCGGCGAGGATCAGCCGGGCCAGGGCGAGGGCCTGGGTCCGTTCGCCGCTGAGCCGGTGGCCGCCGTCGCCGACGACCGTGGCGAGCCCGTCGGGCAGGGCCTCGGCCCAGGCGAGGGCGTCGACCCGGTCGAGGGCGGCACGCAGTTCGTCGTCGCCGGCGTCGGGCTTGGCGAGCCGCAGGTCGTCGGCGAGGGGGCCCGCGAAGACATGGGTCTCCTGGGTGATCAGGGCGATGGTGCGGGAGGCGGCGGAGCCGAGTTCGGTGGGTGGGACGCCGCCCACCAGGACGCTGCCGGTGGTGGGGGGCTGGATGCCCGCGACGAGCTTGGCCAGGGTGGTCTTGCCGGCTCCGCTGGCACCGACGAGGGCCACGCGTTCGCCGTGCCGGATGGTCAGGTCGATGTCGTGCAGGACGGGATGGCCGGGCCGGTAGGCATGGCCGAGACCCCGGACGGTGACGTCGGCGCCGCCGGTCCGCACGGTGTGCGCCGGCGCCGGGGGTACGGGCTCGTCGGTGACGCCGACGAGCCGGGCGAGGCCCGCCGTGGCCGACTGGGCGTCGTCGAGGAGGGCCAGGGCCGCGTTGACGGGGCCGAAGAGGTTGTGGAAGTACAGGGCTGCGGCGGTCGCGGTACCGATGCCGGCCGAGCCGTCGCGGACCAGCCAGTAGCCGGTGACCAGGACGGCGGCGAGACCGATGTACTCGGCGATGTGCAGCCGGCTGTAGAAGCCGAGGACGAGCCGTACGCCCCGCATCGTCAGCGCCACCACGGACCAGGAGCGTTCGGTGACCCGCTCGGTGTGCTCCCTGCCGAGCCGGAACGCCCGCACGGTGGAGCTGCCCCCGATGGTGTCCAGCATCTGCTGCTGCTGGGCACCGGCGGCCACCCGCTGCTCGGCGTAGAGCGGGATGGCGCGGCTGACGTACCAGCGTGCGGTGGCCGCCTGGACGGGGACCGCGAGCAGCGCGGCCAGCAGGAACCGCCAGTCGAGCAGGGCCATGGCGCCGAGGGTGAGGACGATGGTGAGCAGGGAACTGCTCAGCGCGGGCAGCGCGTTGCGGACGGCGTCGGCGATGAGGGAGACGTCTGCGGTGACCCGGGCGGTCAGGTCGCCGGCGCCGGCCTTCTCGACGCGCTCCAGCGGGAGGGCGAGGGCCCGTTCGACGAAGCGTTCGCGCAGCCGGGCCAGGGTCGTCTCGCCCAGCCGGGCGATCTGCGACAGCCCGAACCCGGCGGTGACGCCCTGGACCACGGCGACGGCCACCAGGAGAACGGCCGTGACCGTGATGGCGTCGGCGGACCCGCGGTCGGCGGCCAGGTCGACGATCCGGCCCAGCAGGGGCTGGACGAGCAGGCCGACGGCGGTGGAGGCGACCATGACGGTGAAGGCGGACAGTGCCAGTCGCCGTTGCGGGCGCAGCAGTTCGGCGACGGCGGCGCGGGTGCGGGCGGGTGTGGCGACGGGCAGCAGTGCGGGTCCGGTGCGGTCGTCGTCGCGGGGAGCGGCTTCGACGGCGTCGGATGGCTCGGTCATGTGAGTACCGCCGTACGGTAGTCGGCGCACTCGTGGACGAGGCGCTCGTGGTCGCCGGTCGCGGTGACCCGGCCGTCGCGGAGGAGGACCGCGCGGTCGGTGACGGCGAGCAGGGCCGGGCTGTTGGTCACCAGGAGCGTGGTGCGTGCGCCGCGGACGTCCCTGATCCCGGCGGCGATCCGGGACTCGGTGACGGCGTCGACGGCGGTCGCGGGCTCGTGCACGACGAGGACGGGCGCGTCGGCGGCCAGGGCGCGGGCCAGGGCCACGCGCTGACGCTGGCCGCCGGAGAGCGAACGGCCGCGTGCGGTGACGGGCGTGTCCACGCCGTGGGGCAGCGCGCGGACGACCTCGTCGGTGCCGGAGGCCACCATCACGGCGGTGACGCGGGGTGAGTCGGCGGTGGCGCGCGCCGATGGACCCGTCGCCGGTACGGCCTGCGCGGGGGCGCCGACCGCCGCCGTGACGTTGTCGAGGACCGTCCCCTCGAACAGGTCCGCGTCGTGCTCGGCGACGAGGATCGCCGCGCGTACGTCGGCCAGGCCCAGCGCGGTCAGTGGCGTGCCGTCGAGTTCCACGGCGCCCTCGGCGGGGTCGACGCGGCGGCCGAGGACGCGGAGCAGGGCGGCGGCGTCGGCGGGGTCGGTGGTGGCGATGCCGACCATCTCGCCGGGGGCGATGTCGAGGTCGAGGGCGCGCAGGGTGCCGTACGTGAGGGCGCGCAGCGTCAGCCGTCCCTCGACGCCGTCCGCGGGGAGGCCGTCGGCTGAGGGGGCGTCGGACACGTCACCGGGGGCTTCGAGCACCTCCGCGATCCGGGCGGCGGAGGCGCGGCCCTGGGCCAGTTCGGCGTTGACCCAGGCGAACTCGCCGAGCGGGCCGACGAGGAACAGGGCGAGCCCGACGGAGGAGACGAGTTCGCCGAGGCCGATGTCACCGCGGGCGGCGAGGCGTCCGCCGACGAGGGCGACCAGGGCGATGAAGGCGCCGGTGAGGATGGTGACGACACCGTTCTGCCAGGCCTCGGCGCGGGCGGCGCGCAGGGTCGCGGCGAGGGAGTCCTGGCTGACGCGCCGGTAACGGCTGACAGCCGCCCGCTCGGCTCCGATGCCCTTGAGGACGCGCAGTCCGGCCACCAGGTCGGCGGCGACGCCGGAGGCCTGCGCGGCACGTTCCTGTTCGGTCTCGCTGCGCCGTTCCAGGGGCTTGCTCAGCAGGTGTCCCAGCCACAGCAGCAGCGGGGTGCCGAGGAGGACGAGCAGGCCCAGGGCGAGGGAGACCCGCAGCAGCGCGACCGCTCCGACCACGAGACCCGCGGTGGCGGCGAAGGCGACGATGAGGGCCATCGCGACGGCACCGACCCGTTTGGCGTCCTCGGTGGCGATGTTCGTCAGCTCGCCCGGCAGCCGCCCCTCCTCGGCACCGCCCTCGGGGGCCAGGACGCGGCCGACGAGTTCGGTCCTGAGGTGGTGGGCGGCCGTGACGGCGGCGCGCTCACCCGCCCTCGCGCTGAAGCGGAAGCTGAAGGAGAGTCCGACATACACGACGGCGAGAACGGCGAGCCACAACAGCAGTCCGGGGACGTCACCGTCCACGACTCCGCGCTCGATGGCCAGTCCGATGAGCACCGGCACCAGGGCCTCGCCCGTCTGGTGGCCCATCCCGAGGACCGCGCCCACCAGGACATCCCGACGCTGTCCGCCGACCGCACGCCACAGGACGTTCCGTCCCGGCGGGTCCGCCTTCCTCACGTGCCCCTCCGGACCGGTTTCACCTACACAGAAGAAGTACAAGAAACTTAGGTAAGGCTAACTACATTTGCCTTCCCGTGACCAGCCCCGAGACGTCTTCGAGACCTGACCGAGCTTGTCCGAGGCCGGGGGCGCCATCCGATTGACGCGCCAACTTGCTTACTCAGCACGCCAGTTCATCGTCGTCATCCAGCCGAACTTCCTGCGCCACTACGGCGACGACTACGCCACGACCATGGGCGAGGACCGGGCCGGCTGGCTGCACCGGGGCCGGGTCTTCCTCGACCACGGCGTCCGGGTCGTCGGCAGCTCGGACCGCCCGGTCGCGGACGGCCCCCGGTCGCGGACGGTGCCCCGCTGCGGGCGGTCCGGTTCATGGTGGAGCGGGCCTCGGAGTCCGGCCGCCTCATCGGCGCGGACGAGGCGGTCACCGTCGAGGAGGCTCTGCGCGCGTACACGATCGAGGCGGCACGCGCCTGCCAGGGGGAGAGCGACGCCGGCACCCTCGCCCCCGGCAAGCGGGCCGACCTCGTGGTGCTGGGCGACGATCCGCGCCGGGTGGAGGTGTCACGCATCGGGGAGATCGAGGTGGTGCGGACGTTCGTCGAGGGTGAGGACACGTCCTGACGGGGTGAGGGGGCTTGGGCTGCGGGATCGCGGCCCATCGCTTCGGGGAAGAACAAACGGCGGCCGCTGACGGACAGCCGGTTCGAGGGTCGGCTGCGCCGTCGCCGCCGACCCGTACGACTGCGTCGGCGTGGCGTGCTCGGGGCAGGTCGAGCCCCGGTCGCCGTGTCCGGCTCTCGGACTCGGACTCGGACTCGGACTCGCCCGCGCCCGCGCCCGCGCCCGCGCCCGCAACGCGTCAGCCGATCCGCGGTTCCGCCAGCAACACCACTCGGTCTGACGCGACGTCGAACCCAAGGACCGGATGCCCCTGGTCTCGGTCGCCCTCGGACACCAGCACCACCGGCTTGCCCAGTCGGCGCCCGATCGCGCGGAGAAGTCCGCTCAGGAGTTCCAGCCGTTCTTGCCCCCGCAACTCCCGCAGGTCCACGTCGAAACCGATCTCGTCGGCCGACTCCAACCGGAAGATCGCCAGGACATCCGGCACCGGCCAGACCCACAGATCCGCGCACTCGCCATCAGCGGGCCGCGAGAACATCTCTTCGGCCCGCGGCATCGGCATGATCCCCCCGCCTTCGGAGTACTCACTCCGCCAGCCACTCGAAACGATCAGATCAAGCACCGTCTGCCAGTCCTGGACCGTGGTTCCCGTGACCCACACGTCCGGCAGGTACCCCTCCCACTCAAGGTCGAAGAAGCCCTTCACGTCATCCCACCGCAGCTCGGACACCGGGCAAGGGTGGCCTCAGTGCGGACACGAGCGCACCCGGATTTCCCCCACCGAGCCCCCAGGTCCCACGCCATCCGTGGTCGGAGCCCCCAGGCCGCACGGGAAGTCACCGAAGTTGTATACGCGGAGAGTCGGACGCCCAATACTGTGCGCAGACGTCGTCAGGGGGCGCGAGATGAAGTGGTTCCAGCGCGAGCGCGCCGCACAACAGGCAGTCGTGGCACCGCCGTTGGCCGGGCCCGGCAAGAGCGACGAACCCCCTCGGCAGGCACCCCCGCTGCTCACCGCGGGCGGCCCGCCGATCCAGCGGATCGGCGGCGAGGGTGATCAGGTCACCCAGCTGACCACCGGGAAGGGTCCGGTCATCCTCGACATCACGCACACGGGGGCCGGGCACTTCGTCGTGGACGCGCTGGACGGGCGGCTGCACTCCCAGAGCCAACTCGTCTACACCGACGGGCCCTTCTCGTGCCGTGCCCTGGTGAACGCCGACGACCGGCCGGTGCGGGCGCTGCGGATCCAGGCGGACGGACCGTGGACGGTCGACGTGAGGCCGGTGTCGAGCGCGCTCCCCTGCGAGGGCCACACCGTGCGTCCCGCCTCGGACGTACTGCGCCACACCGGCGGCCCGGGGATCGCCACCCTCCGGTACGAGGGCGATCCGCGGTCCGAGGACGGCGGCTACTTCCTCGTCGACACCTTCGAACCGGACGGCAGCGCCTTCCTCGACGAACTGGCCAACCACGTGGGCCCCTGGCACGGCGAGGCCCCCCTGGCCGGCCCCTGCCTCATCCACGCCCGCTCCGACGGCCCGTGGTCGATCACCGTCCGGCCGCTGGAGCAGCGGGGCCGATGATGCCGACGCCGTCTCGGGCCAGGGACTCGTAGTACGCCTTCTGCGCCGGGTAGCAGTCCTCGAAGTCGGGCCGGGGCCCGCCCCGGCGTGCGGCCGTGAGCATGTCCAGGTAGTACTCCCAGCCGGGGCCGATCGAGCCGACGGCTGGACGAGGAGCGTGAGGGCAACGTCCGCAGCCTCGCCCTGGTGCCGGAGGGCTGGTTCGAGGAGGACATCGCCGGATTCGCCGACAACCTCCAGCGGTTCGACACCAGCATCGAGCGGCTGCACGGAAAGGCATGGCCGCGCCCGGAGCCGGGGGCCGGGGCCGGGTAGCCTCGGGGGCATGCGGATCTCCGTCTCCTCGGACATGGACGAGCCCGTCGCCCGCCTCCTTCTCACGGAGTTGCGCGACCGGGGCCATGAGGTGCTGACCCACGGCGCGCTGCGCGTGGGGGACGACGCCAGGTGGGCGGCCTGCTCGGAGGCGGCGGCGCGCGATGTCGCCGCCGGGAGGGCGGACCAGGCCGTCGTGTGCTGCTGGACGGGCACCGGCGCGTCCATCGCCGCGAACAAGGTGCCCGGGATACGGGCGGCCCTGTGCGCGGACGCCTACACGGCCGACGGTGCCCGGCGCTGGAACGACGCCAACGTCCTGGCGATCGGGCTGCGGCTGACCTCCGAACCGCTGCTGAGGGAGATCCTCGACGCCTGGTTCGCCGCCGAGGCCGGACAGGACGCCGACGACCGGGAGAACGTGGCCCTCGTCGAGCGTCTCGACCTCAGCCGGGGTACCGGCCGGAGCGGATGAAGACGGGCGCGGCCCACGGCGGCGGTCGTGGCGGGGCCTCGGGCGGCCCGGAGGCCTTCGGCGCGACCGACCGGGTCGGCGCGTGCCCCGCCGGGAAGCCGTGTGCGGCGTCGGCGGCCCGGAGCGCGGCCACGAAGGACAGACAGGAGTCGTAGCGGTCGTCCGGGGACTTGGCCAGCGCCGTCGCCAGCACCCCGTCCACGGCCGGCGGCAGATCGGGGCGTCCGGCGGTCAGCGGGGGCGGCTCGTCGTACTGGTGGGCCCACAACAGGGCCATGTCGTCGTCCCGTTGGAACGGCGGCCGGCCGGAGAGCGTCTCGTGGACGACGCAGGCGAGGCTGTAGACGTCGCAGCGGCCGTCGACGGGCTTGCCTGAGATCTGCTCCGGGGCCACGTAGTCCAGGGTGCCCACGAACTGGCCGACGCTGGTGAACCCGGTCAGGGACAGGGACTTCTTCGTCAGACCGAAGTCGGTGAGGTAGACGTGCTCGGGATGATCGCTGTCGGTGCCCTGCGCGACCAGGATGTTGCCGGGCTTCACGTCCCGGTGCACCAGCCCGTGATCGTGCGCCGCGTCGAGCGCGGAGGCGACCTGGGCCGCGATCCGGGTGGCGGTCGTGACCGGCAACGGGCCCTCCCGGTCCAGCAGATGCCGCAGATCGCTGCCCGCGACGTACCGCATGGCGATGTAGAGGACCCCGTCCGTCTCGCCCGCCTCGAAGACCGGCACGATGTGCGGGTGGTCGATCGCCGCGGCCACCCGTGACTCGTGTGTGAAACGGCGCCGGAAGGTGTCGTTGCGGGCCAGTTCCGGGGCGAGCAGCTTCAGCGCGACCGTCCGTTCCAGGCGCAGGTCCAGCGCCTGGTAGACGACGGCCATACCGCCCCGGCCGATCTCGCGTTCGATGCGGTAGCCGGCGATCTGCCGTCCGACCAGCTCGGAGGGGCGCCCCGCGTACGGCTGTGTCTCACTCATCGCGGGTCACCGGCGGGACCAGCCGGGTGGGTTCGTGATCGTGCGGCCGGTCGGTCGCGCGGTCCCGCGCCGGCCCGGGACCGGGTTCCGCGACGACGCGCGTCGCCTCGGGGGCGGGAGCGGCGGTGGGCGGGGGATGCGGGGCGGCCGGCGTCGTATGCGGGGTGTCGCCCACGGCGAAGGTGCTCAGCCGGGTCCCGTCGCAGTACACCCACCGCTCGTGCGCGGCGTCGAACAGCCACAGCGACTCGCCGTCGACGACCACACCGATCCGCAGCCCCTTCGTACGGTCGCGGAAGGCCTCCCCGTCGCGATGTCCCGCGGCGAGCGCCTCCGCCTCGGTCCGGTAGCGCGACAGGGCCTCCTCGGCCCGGGCCAGCAGCGGACGCGGGTCGGCGGTGCGGGCGGCGTCCGCGCCGGCCGCCGGCGGGTCCTGGGGTACGGCGACGAGCAGACGGGCGTCGATCCAGGCGGACCAGCCGTTGGCGCACAGGGCGTGACCCCAGTCACCGCGCCGCTCCAGCAGCTGGACGGGCAGCAGCGCGTCGAGGGCCGCGGTGGGGCGGGAGGGATCGGGGAGTTCCCAGGCGGGCAGTCCGCCCGGCGGGACGACATGGGTGGGAAGGAAACCGGGGGTCGTCATCGCGGCTACTTCCGCATCACCGCGGGTTCACGGCGGCGCAGCAGCCGGGCGACGAGCCAGCCGCAGAGCAGCGACAGGACGACGAGCATCCCCATGTCGAGCAACCACACGCCCGCCGAGTGTGCGAACAGCGGGTCCGTCGTGTCGGGGACGATCCGTTCGAGGTCGATCGTGCCGGCCATCGCGGCGAACGCCCACCGCGACGGCACCAGCCACGCCAGCTGTTCGAGGACGATCGTGCCGTTGACGTCCAGCAGCGCGCCGCAGAACACGACCTGGACGATGGCGAGGAGCACCAGCAGCGGCATGGTGACCTCCTCCTTGCGCACCAGCGCGGAGACCACCAGGCCGAGCATCATCGCGGTGAAGGCCAGCAGCGCCACGGCGACCGTGATCTCGACCAGGGGCGGCATCAGCACCCCTTCGCCGCCGGGGGCGTTGAGGTCGACGCCGAGCAGGGCGACCAGGGTGAGGACGACCGCCTGCAGGACGGTGATCGTGCCGAGGACGACGACCTTGGACATCAGGTACGCGGATCTGGACAGACCGACGGCCCGTTCACGCCGGTAGATCACCCGTTCCTTGACCAGTTCGCGCACGGCGTTCGCCGCACCCGTCAGCACCCCGCCCACACACAGGATGAGCAGCGCGTTCATGGCGGTCTCCCGGTCCAGCGTGCTCCCCGCGAGTGCCCTGGCCATCGCGCCCATCACGAACGGCAGCGCGATCATGATGGCGAGGAAGGTGCGGTCGGCGCCGAGCGCGGCCGCGTACCGGCGTACCAGCGTGCCCAGTTGGGCGCCCCAGCTCTGCGGTTTGGGCGGTGGTGCCACGGCGACCGGCTCGGGGTCGTCGGGCAGATACGGCCGGCCCATGGAGGTGGTGACGTACTGGCGCTGGAAGGGCGAGTCCCGGTACTCCCCCGCCCAGTCCCGCTCCTGGTCGCGTTCGAAGGCCTCGAAGGCCTCCGGCCACTGTTCGAACCCGAAGAAGGCGAGGGTGTCGTCCGGCGGGCCGTAGTAGGCGACCTTGCCGCCGGGCGCGAGGACGAGGAGCCGGTCGCAGACGTCGAGGCTGAGGACGCTGTGGGTGACGACGATGACCGTGCGGCCGTCGTCGGCGAGGCCGCGCAGCATGTGCATCACCGAGCGGTCCATGCCCGGGTCCAGGCCGGAGGTCGGTTCGTCGAGGAACAGCAGGGAGGGCTTGGTCAGCAGTTCCAGGGCGACGCTGACCCGTTTGCGCTGGCCGCCGGAGAGGCTGTGGATGGGCTGGCCGGCGCGTTGTTCGAGGCCCAGTTCGCGGATCACCTCGTCGACCCGGGCCTGTCGCTCGGCCTTCGCGGTGTCCTGCGGGAAGCGGAGTTCGGCGGCGTAGGACAGGGCCCTGCGGACGGTCAGCTGTGCGTGCAGGATGTCGTCCTGCGGGACCAGGCCGATGCGCTGGCGCAGTTCGGCGTAGTCGCGGTAGAGGTCGCGGCCGTCGTAGAGGACCGTGCCGCTGTCGGCCGGGCGCTGCCCGGTCAGGGCGTTCAGGAGCGTGGACTTGCCGGCGCCGCTGGGGCCGACGACGGCCAGGAGGCATTTCTCGCCGACCGGAAACGAGACCTTGTCCAGGAGCGTCTTGCGGCCGCGGTCGACGGCCACGGTGAGTTCCTGGACGTCGAGGGAGACCTCGCCGGTGTCGACGTACTCCTGCAGTTGGTCGCCGACCAGGCAGAACGCGGAGTGCCCGATGCCGACGATGTCACCGGGGGTGACCGGGGCCCGGTCGACGGGCGCGCCGTTGAGAAACGTGCCGTTGTGGCTGCCGACGTCGACGATCTCGTACGTGCCCTCCGGCCGCGCCCGCAACTCCGCGTGCCGGCGGGAGACGATGAGGTCGTCGACGACCAGGTCGTTGTCGGAGGCACGGCCGATGCGGACGGTCCGCTCGGGCAGTGGGCGGATGCTGGTGGGCCGGCGGAAGGTGCCGGTGGAGGCGGGTCGGAAGATGCCGGAGGGGCGCTCGGGGGCGAGACCGGTGAGGACCGCTCGGGGGCCGTCGGGCAGGCTCCCGAAGTGGATGACGGTCCCGGGGCCGACGTCCCACTCGCGGACGCGGTGGCCGTCGGCGTACGTGCCGTTGGTGCTGTGCTCGTCCTCGATCGTCCAGTGACCGGCCTCGGCCCGCAGCACCGCGTGGTGCCACGAGACCCGGTCGTCGTCGAGGACGACGTCGCTGAGCGGGTCGCGTCCCACGTGGTACGCGTGGTTCGGGGTCATCACCGTGGAGCCCGACTCGGTTTCCAGCACGAGTTCGGGCGCGGTCGGTGCGATGGACCGCTCTGCCATGCAGAGAATTCTACCGATTCACCCGGATATGCGCCCGGCCGCCGCGGCGAGGCCGGGTGACGGCGGTGAACCTCGACTCCGGGGCGTGACCGCCGGACGGTCCCGGGGTCAGGCGGCGGGAGCGGCGATGCGCTGGGCGATGCGCTGCATGCGCACGGCGTCGACGGACTCCGCGAGCAGTTCGTACTCCGTGGTGTCGTCGTTGGTCGCGATCCGGACCAGGTTCCCGGCCGCCAACTCGTCGGCCACCAGGTCCTGTTGCGCTTCGTCGGTGGACCAGGCACGCAGCAGGGCCGGTACGTCCGGCACGGTGTCGGCGACCGGAACGACCGCGTTCGGGGGGAAGTTCGGGTTCTCGGGGCGCGGGTCGAGGCGTTCGGCGATCCATAACGCGCGGTCGCGCATCCACCACAGGGCCAGCGCCAACGTGGGGGCGCGGTAGGTTCCGAGGGGCACGCCGACACGCTGGCCGCCGCACCACCCGTACGCGGTGACATGGCACAGGAATTCGTCGTGCACGCTTCGCTCCCCCGATCGCATGCCGTTCCGCCCGACCTCGCTCGCCGCGCGGACTTGCTCCCGCCTCACAGATTTGCCGACGTCCGGCGACCCGAGAGTCACGCACAGTGACGCGATGCACGCGCACGGGTGCGCGTTCGTTCATGACTCAATCGCCCTGTCAGTCGAGTATCGCCACGGCTGACACTCTGTCACCATGCCAATTCGGCCAGTCTCTTGGCATATGCGAGCGCGCGCGTGGCCGAAACGATGCGCTGGGCCCTCCGACCGGGCCTTCCTCGGGATGACCTCCGAGGTAATCGACGCCTGCGGCACGTCCGGGCATCGTGTGCGGTGCCGGATCACGAGGAGGCCGCATGCGGCCGCGGATCCGGTCACCGTTTCCTACGCAGATCCCCGAGAAAGGGTTCAACGATCATGCCCGCGAATCAGGAGAGCCCGGACCGCTACGAGACCGCCGTCGCCCGCTACTTCGAGGCCTGGAACGCGGACGGCGAGGAGGAGCGGGCACGGGCGGTCACCGCCGCCTGGGCCGCCGACGGCGGCTACACCGATCCGCTGGCCGACGTGCGCGGCCACGAGGAGATCGCCGCCCTGATCACGGCGGCCCGCAAACAGTTCCCCGGCCTCGCCTTCCGCCTGACCACGGCCGTGGACGGCCACCACGGCACCGCCCGCTTCGCCTGGGAGCTGGTGGACGAGGCGGGCGGCGGGGCGCCGGTCGCCGGGTTCGACGTGATCACGCTCGACGCGCAGGACCGCATCCGGAGCGTGTACGGCTTCCTGGACCGGGTGCCGGCGGCGTAGTCCCGGCGATCGGCGTCGTAGCCCCCAAGCTGCGGGGCTGCGCAAGTGCCCCGCCGAAGGCGGCTGGACCTACCCCGTACGGCCCCGGTCCGCCGCCTTCTTCGGTACGCGCGGCCCGGTGAAGGTCCGCGGCACCATCGAGGTCAGCCCTTGCCCTCGATGATCGCGTCGATACGGGCCAGTTCGTCCGCCTCGAAGCCGAGGTTGGCGATGGCTCCGACGCTGTCCTCGATCTGCCGGGCGCTGCTCGCGCCGACGAGGGCGGAGGTGACCCGGCCGTCGCGCAGCGTCCAGGCCAGGGCGAGCTGCGCCAGCGTCTGGCCGCGGGACGTGGCGACCTCGTCCAGGGCGCGGAGCCTGCCCACCAGGTCCTCGGTGACGGCGTCCGACCGCAGGAACGGGCTGTCGCTCGCGGCGCGCGAGTCCTCCGGGATGCCGTCGAGGTAGCGGGAGGTGAGCAGGCCCTGTTCCAGCGGGGAGAAGACGATGGAGCCGACCTGGAGCTCGTCGAGGGCGTCGAGCAGGCCCTCGCTCTCCGGGCGCCGGTCGAGCATCGAGTAGCGGGGCTGGTGGATGAGGAGCGGGGTGCCCAGCTCGCCCAGGATGCGGGCGGCCTCCCGGGTCTGCTCGGCCGAGTAGTTCGAGACGCCGACGTACAGCGCCTTGCCCTGCTGGACCGCCGTGTGCAGCGCGCCCATCGTCTCCTCCAGCGGAGTCTCCGGGTCGGGGCGGTGCGAGTAGAAGATGTCGACGTAGTCCAGGCCCATGCGCTTCAGGCTCTGGTCCAGCGAGGAGAGCACGTACTTGCGGGAGCCCCACTCGCCGTACGGGCCGGGCCACATCAGATAGCCCGCCTTGGTGGAGATGACCAGTTCGTCGCGGTACGGCGCGAAGTCGGACCGCAGGGCCTCGCCGAGGGCGGACTCGGCGGAGCCGGGCGGCGGGCCGTAGTTGTTGGCCAGGTCGAAGTGGGTGACGCCCAGGTCGAAGGCGCGGCGCAGGATCGCGCGCTGGGTCTCCACGGATCGGTCGGGGCCGAAGTTGTGCCACAGGCCGAGCGACAGCGCGGGAAGTTTCAGACCGCTGCGTCCGGTGCGCCGGTAGGGCATGTCCGCGTAGCGGTCGGGGTGTGCGGTGTACAACGCGACTCCAGAGGTCGGCACGGTGGGAGCGGAGTCCCTGAGAACCGGGGCCCACTCTTTCGCGACCTGGGGGCATTGGTCCAACAGAAGAATCCGATGGGATTCAGCGTCTACGCTTCTCAGTCATGGAACTGCGTCACCTCCAGCATTTCGTCGCGGTGGCCGAGGAGGAGCACTTCACCCGGGCCGCCGAGCGGCTGCTGGTCTCCCAGTCGGGTCTGTCCGCCTCCGTACGGTCACTGGAGCGCGAGCTGCAGACGCCGCTGTTCGTCCGGACGACCCGCCGGGTGACGCTCACCCCGGCCGGGCGGGCGCTGCTGACCGAGGCGGAGCGGATTCTGGCACAGGTGCGGTCGGCCCGTGAGGCGGTGGCGGCCGTGCAGGGCGTCCTGCGGGGCATGCTCGCGCTCGGGTCGGAACAGTGTGTGGCCGGGCTGCATGTGGCGGGGCTGCTCGCCTCCTTCCGGCGGCTGCACCCGGACGTGGAGATCTGCCTGCGGCAGGCGGGCTCGGGCGCGCTCGCCGAGGAGGTGGCGAGCGGACGCCTGGATCTGGCGTTCGCCGTGCGGACGGCGCAGGAGGACACCGACCAGCTGCGAGTCGTCCCGCTGTCCAGCGAGCCGATGACCGTCCTGTGCCATCCCGGTCACCGCCTCGCGGCCGTCGGCGCCGCCGTGAGCCCCGAGGAGCTGGGCGGCGAGGTCTTCGTCGACTTCCACCCGGACTGGGGCCCGCGCCGCGCCACCGACGCGGTGTTCGCCGCCGCGGGTGTCCGCCGGTCCGTCGCCCTGGAGGTCAACGACGTGCACAGCCTCCTGGACCTCGTCGACGAGAACCTCGGCGTCGCCGTCGTCCCGCGCCACTTCCGCCACAAACGCGACTCGCTCGTCGCCCTCCCCGTCAAGGGCACCGGCGAGAGCGTGTACGAGACGGTGGCCCTGCTGCCGCCCCCGCAGGCCACGAGTCCGGCGGCGCGGGCCCTGCTGGAACTGCTGGACCCGCCGGTCGACTGTGCCCGGATCAGTCCGTGAGGGGCACCCACCGGTGGTTCTCGGTGGCGTACGTGTAGCGCGGCAGCCCCTTGATCGCGGTCGTGCGGAACGGCCGGCCGCCGTCGTCGATCCGGACCGTGCCGGTACGGCCCTCGGAGGACCACTCCAGCTCCAGGTACCACTGGCAGTCGCAGGTCTCCGTCTCGGCACTGACCATCAGGACCTCCGGGTCATCGGCGGACACGCTGTACGGAAACCGCACGGCGGGCAGCGGGATGTCCAGGTCGGCGCCGTCGACCGGGCGGGCGATCGGCCGGTTCTTGTCCAGGTCGACGTCGAAGTACCGGGGGCTGACCCGGCCTCCGCAGCCCTGGTCCATCGCGTAGGCGTTGCCCGCGGCGGGTGCGGTGCGTCCGACGACGCGCACCCGCAACGCCGTCAGGACGACGGCCGCGGACTTCCGCCCCTGCACGGTGATGTCCACGATCGTGTTCCGCCCGTGCACGGCCCCCTGCGTCGCGGCCCAGGCACCCGCGTCCTGTGGCGGCGGGGGCGGGGGAACTTCTTTCGGCGGCTTGGCGATGACGTAGTCGTGCCCGCAGCCGAGGTTCCAGACCTGTGAGTCGGCCGTCCAGGTCAGCGGCACCCCGGTGGCCGGGGGCCGCGCCTTGCCGGTCTCGCCGCCCTTCGTGGGGCTGCTCGGGGGCTCGCCGGGGGTGGGCGAGGCCGTGCCGGAAGGGCTCTTGGTTCCGTCGGGAGAAGGGGACGGGCTCGTGGGCGCGGTCGACGGACGCTGGGCACCCGATGTCGTACGCGCAGGTGCCGGGCCGCCGCCCGGGGCGGCGCTGTCCGCCGGGGGACGCCCGGACGGCAGGGCGGCGATGCCGCCCAGCGTCACGAGGAGCACCGCGACGACGGCCCCGCTGACGAGCGTACGCCGACGACGGTGCCAGGGGCGGCGGGCCGGGGCGGGGGCCGGGGCGCAAAGCGCGTCCGGTGGAGTCGGCGAGGCTCCCTCCTGGTCCTGGAGCGTCTGCCCCGCCGCGTCGGCGGTGTCGGACCGTCCCGGGTCGGCCGCCTGCGCGGAATCGGGCGACTCTGCGGCCTCGGACGGTTCGGCGGGTTCGGGCGGCTCGATCGGATCGGACAGGTCGGACAGGGCGGACGAATCTGATGCATCGACGGGCCCGGATGCCCCGTCGGCTGCGGACGGCTGGACGGACTCGGACGCCCCGCCGGCTGCGGACGGCCCGGCGGCAGAGCCGGTCCCCCCAGCTCGGGACGGCCCCGCGGCCGCGACCGACCCCCCGGCGGCCTCGGTCAACCCCGCCGCCTCGACCGGCGCGCCTGCTTCCGGCGTCGGCGCGCCGACCTCCGACGCGGCCGTTCCCGACGCGGTCGCTCCCGGCTCGGCCGCCCCCCGCCGCCCCGCCTCCGGCCCCGCCGCCCCGGCCCCGGCAGCGTCCGCCCCGGCCCCCCGCACCCGCTGCCGTGTCGCCATCGCCGACAGCCACAGCCGGTGGAGTTCCAGCCGCTCCTCCCCCGTCGCCCCGCACAGGACGGCGAAGCGCTCGACGGGTGCGAAGTCGAGCGGGACGGTGTCGCCCGCGCAGTAGCGGTGCAGCGTGGAGGTGTTCATGTTGAGGCGCCGGGCGAGCTGCCCGTAGCTGCGGTCCGTGCGTTCCTTGAGACGCGTGAGCGACGCCGCGAACGCCTGGACGTCGTCCCGTGCTGCCGACACTGTTCCCCCGTGCTCTCCCCGGCCCGGGCGGTATCCCAGGCACTCCCTATACGTGCACGTCAGAAGGGCTGGGATGGTTCCATGGGCGCCGATGGTCCGTCGGCCGTTGCGCCCGCACCCCGTGACGGCCGATGCTCCTGGTGTCGCACCGACCAGGGCCGGACGGACCATCCGGCGTCGTCGGCGCGGCGGGCACCACACCCACATCCACGTACCCGTCGAGGTACACGTTCACGGGGGACACCCATGCCCAGGCGCACCCGAGCGCACACGCTCACCGCACTCGTCGTCGCGGGTCTCACCGCGGGCTCCGCACTCGCCGCCGGCGCCTTCCCGGCGGCCGCGGCGCAGGCGAGCGGCGCACCGAAGTACCTGTCGGCGTCCCAGCTCCCGCCTCACCCCTCGTCCTCGTGGACGGCGGGCACGATCGAGGACGGCGTCCCCGAGGAGCTGCGGTACTGCCTGGGCGACGCGCTCCTGGCCTACGACGTCAACCACCGCTCCTTCCGGACGGACCTGGAGACCAGTGCCAGGCAGCTCGTGGTCGTCGCCGGCAGCGCCGGCAAGGCCAAGGCGCTCGCCACCCGGCTGAACAAGGACTTCCGGGACTGTGTCAGCGAGTCCTCCGACCCGGACGTCGAGGCCGAGTACCGGGACCTCGGGACGCTGCCCGTCGAGGAGGGCGCCCACGTCCACGGCGTCGCCACCGTCACGTCCTGGGGGGCCATGGACATCCGGCTGCTGTCGGTGGGCCGGGACGGCCGGACCGTCACCGTCGTGGACTGGGGCCAGATGGGCGGCTTCAAGGACGCGCCGGTCAAGGCGTTCAAGAAGACGACCACCACCGCGGTCAACAAGCTCTACTGAGCATCACCGCACCCGCGCCGTCCCCGTTCGGTGGAAGGTCACCGACCACGGCACCGTGAACCGCGGGGGCGGTGCGGGAGCGGCCCGGATGCTCGATGGTGGACGTATGGATGTGAAGGACGTTCTCATCGACGCGTTCGACCGGATCAGGGAGGAGGTCCACGCCGTCGTGGACGGACTGTCCCAGGCCGACCTCCACGCCCGGCCCGCTCCCGACGCCAACTCCGTCGCCTGGCTGGTGTGGCACCTCACCCGGATCCAGGACGACCATGTGGCCGACGCCGCCGGACGGGAGCAGGTCTGGCTGTCCCAGGGCTGGGAGAAGCGTTTCGGGCTGGCCCTGCCGGCCCGGGACACGGGCTACGGGCACAGCCCGGCGCAGGTGGCGCAGGTACGGGTCGGCTCGGGTGACCTGCTCACCGGATACTTCGACGCCGTGCACGAACAGACGGGGGAGTTCGTGCGCGGCGTCGATGCCGACGCCCTCGACCGGATCGTGGACGAGCGGTGGACGCCGGCCGTCACCCTCGGCGTACGCCTGGTGAGTGTCCTGGCCGACGACCTTCAGCATGTCGGCCAGGCTGCGTACGTACGAGGGCTGGTCCGGCGCGAGGGCCGCTAGCAACCGGCCCGGGGACCTTCGGAGGCCTCTAGGAGGCGGAGGCGTAGCCCGGCAGGACGACGTCCTCGATGAGGGCGTTGCGCTCGTCGAACGGGACGAAGGCGCTCTTGAGGGCGTTGACGGTGACCGTGCGCAGGTCGTCGAGGGTCCAGCCGGCCTCGTCGACGAGCAGGGTCATCTCCCGGGTCATGGTGGTGCCCGAGACCAGACGGTTGTCGGTGTTGAGGGTGACGCGGAAGCCGAGGTCCTTCAGCGCCGTGATCGGGTGCCCGGCGATGGAGTCGGCGGCGCCGGTCTGGAGGTTGGAGGTGGGGCACATCTCCAGGGCGATCCGGCGGTCGCGGACCCAGGACGCGAGGCGGCCGAGCTTGCCGTCGACGATGTCCTCGGTGATGCGGACGCCGTGGCCGATGCGCTGGGCGCCGCAGACCTGGAGGGCCTGGTGGATGCTGGGCAGTCCGTGGGCCTCGCCGGCGTGGATGGTGAAGGGGACGCTCTCGCGGCGCAGGTGCTCGAAGGCGGCCAGGTGGTCGGCGGGCGGGAAGCCGTCCTCGGCGCCCGCGATGTCGAAGCCGACGACGCCGGCGTCCCGGAAGGCCACCGCCAGGTCGGCGGCCTCGCGGACCCGGTCGAACATGCGCATCCCGCACAGGATCGTGCCGACGCGGACCGGGGTGCCCTGGGCCGCCGCCTTGGCCATACCCGCGGCCAGGCCCTCCTGGACGGTCTCGACGACCTCGCTCATGGTGAGCCCGCCCGTCGTGTTCAGCTCGGGGGCGTAGCGCACCTCGCCGTAGACGACACCGTCGGCGGCCAGGTCGAGCACGTACTCCTCGGCGGCGCGCAGCAGTCCCTCACGGGTCTGCAGCACGGCGAGGGTGTGCTCGAAGGTGGCTATGTAGCGCACCAGGTCACCGGAGTTGGCGGCCTCGTAGAACCAGGTGGCGAGCGCCTCGGGGCCGGTCTCCGGGAGGGTGTGACCGACCTGCGCGGCGAGTTCCACGAGCGTGGCGGGGCGCAGACCGCCGTCGAGGTGGTCGTGCAGGACGACCTTGGGGAGGCGGCGGATGGTGTCGGCGTCGATGCGGGGCGCGGTCATGGCGTTCGTTCCTCGGCAGGTGGTGCGGTGGTGGGTCGGGGGCGGGTGACCGAGGGGCTCGGTCGGCGGCGGGACAGGTTCGGGCGGCCCGGGTCAGTCGGCGGCGGGCTGGAGGAGGTCCCAGCGGTTGCCGTACAGGTCCTCGAAGACGGCGACGGAGCCGTACGGCTCGTGGCGCGGTTCCTCCAGGAACGTGACACCGGCGGCCCGCATCCGGGCGTGGTCGCGGGCGAAGTCGTCGGTGTGCAGGAAGAAGCCCACGCGTCCGCCGGTCTGGTCGCCGATCCGGCCGCGCTGGGCCTCGTCCTTGGCCTTGGCGAGCAGCAGTCCGCCGCCCTGCCCCTCGTTCCCCGGCTCGACGACGACCCAGCGGCTCCCGCCCGGTCTCGGTTCGTCCTCGACGAGCCGGAAGCCGAGTGCCTCGGTGTAGAAGCGGATGGCCTCGTCGTAGTCGTCGACCACGAGGGTGACCAGGGCAATGCGTCTCATCGGGGCCTCTCGGGGTCGCTCGGGGTTCCCGGGAGGTTATACGTAACACGCACCGGACGGCAAATAGCATTTTTCCGGTACGGCCGCAGAGTCGCCGCGCGGCACGCCCGAGGCCCCCCGCCGCGCAGGGGGCCTCGGGGCCCGGCGGGCCGTAAGCCCTGATCACCCGGCGGGGCCGGGTTCCGGAATCACTCGCCCGGGGATGCCTTGCGCAGGGCGGCGATGCAGGTGCTGAGGGCCTGCTGGAGGTCCTCCAGGCGCTGGAGCATGTCGTCCTCGTAGATGGCGTCGAGGTCGACGGCGTCGTCGAGGGTCAGCTCCTCGAAGACCTTCGTCGCCTTCTGGAGGCTGCTGTAGAACTTCGTCCGGCGCTCCTGGACCCGCAGTTCGGGGTCCGCCTCGACGGTCTGGACGACGAGTTCCTTGACGGTGTCGTACGCCTCCGTCGCCCACTCGCCGGTGTCCTCGTCGTCGTCCAGCTCGTCGATGAGGGACAGGTGCCGCTCGGCCTCGGCGCGCAGCTCGGCGGTTGCGTCGATCACCTGGCCGGCCGGGGTCTTGACCTGCCCGTTCTCCACGATCTGCCGGACGTACCCGATACGGCTGGCCGCCTGGGTCTCGCTGGCGACGGCCTTCTTGAGCTCGTCGGTGCGGGCGATGTCGCGGGCCAGTTCCGTCTGGAGGGAGGGGTCCTCCTTCAGGCGGTCGAGGAGCGCGGTGCGGGCCGCCTGCGCGGTGGAGGGGTCGGCGAGGATCGCGGCGCGCAGCGCGGTGGGGTTCTCGGCGACCTCCAGCGCCTTGGTCGGGCGGATGCCCTCGGCCTCGGCCGCCGCCGTGATGGCGGTGCCGCGGTCGGAGGTCGCGCTGGAACGGGAGCTGTAGTACGACAGCCACACGTCGGAGTCGGGGAGGTCGATCTCCGCGCCGGGGGCGAGCGCCTCGAAGTGCGGGACCATGCCGTCGTCGGCCGCCCGGTCCCACGCCTTGTAGTACCGCATGACCCGCTCCGGCGAGCACTCGGCCAGTTCGGCGAACCGCTTCGCCGACACCTTCGCCGTCTCCCCCGCCGTCTCCCCGCCGGGCCGCACGCTGCGCGCCACCTTCAGCGCGAACGCCCAGCCGCCGGTGCGCGCGTACACCCCGAACTCCCGGGCATCACGGGCGACCCGCTCGTCCACGGCGTCGGCGGAGGTGTCCTCCTCGGGCGCCCGCGCCCCGGACGGCTGCGCCGGCACCCCGGCACCGGACGCGTCCTCGGACGCCGGCCCCTCGGCCGCGACGGGCTCTACCCAGAAACCCTCGTCCTGCGCCGGGATCGTCTCGGTGGCCTCCGGCGCGGCGGGGGTCTCGTCGGAGGGCGGTACGGCCGATGCGGAGTGGGCGGTGGCTACGCTCACGGGTGACGCTCCCGGGTGGTGACGAACGGCAGGGACAGAACAGGCAGCCTATATGAACCTGTTGACGCCGCTTTGCCCCGACGCCTCGCCCCCGGCGCACCGGAAGGGACAGGGTGTCGCGGGGCCCGGCCGTGACCGGCGGGACCCCGCGGGAAAGTCAGGTGCATGACATCCGGGATCGGTGTGCCGGCCTCAGCAGTACAGGTTGCCGCCCGCCGAGGTGCCGAGGATCTGGACGAACCGCTGGTACGCGCTGACCCGGCTCTGCACCTGCGCCGGGTTCTTGCCGTCGCACTCCAGCGAGCCGTTGATGCTGCGGATCGTGTGCCCGAAGCCCGCACCGGTGACCATCGCGTTGTGGCCGGTCATCGAGCCGGGGCCCCGCTGGGTGTTCCAGTACCACAGGGCGGTCTTCCAGGCGACGGCCGAGTCGTTCTGCACCAGCCAGGGGTTGCCCAGGAGGTTCAGGCCGAGCGCGTCGCCGGCCGCCTTGTAGTTGAAGTTCCAGCTGAGCTGGATGGGACCGCGCCCGTAGTAGGCCGCCTGTCCTGCCGGGCAGCCGTAGGACTGGCTCCGGTCGCAGTAGGTGGGGTAGTTGGCGGTGTTCTGCTCGACGATGTGGACGAGACCGCCGGTCTCGTGGTTGACGTTGGCGAGGAAGGCCGCGGCCTCCTGCCTCTTGACGGTGTCGCTGCCGGTGGTGGCGAAGGCCGGGTAGGCGCTCATGGCCGCCCGCAGCCCGCTGTACGAGTAGAACGAGTTCCGGTTGGGGAACATCTGGTTGAACTGTGCCTCGCTCACCACGAATCCGGAGGGGTTGCCGGGCCCGTTGTCACAGGCGTACGGCTCCCAGTACCAGGTACTGATGGTGGGGTCGTACCCCGGGTTGTCGTGCTCGGCAATGTACGCCTTGCCGTCGGTGTAGCGCACGATGTTGCCGGTGACGTAGGACTTGCCGGCCACCCAGCTCGCATAGCTGGAACAGGGAGCCGCGGACGCGCTCTGGGCGGGCAGCAGCAACGGTGTGGATCCGCCGATGACCAGCGCGGTCAGTACGGCGGAGATACGGCGCCTCGACACGGGACCAACTCCTTCGTGGAGCACGGCCGCACCCGGCGAGGACCCGAAGGCATGACGGGACGGGACCTCGCGCGCACGCACCGGCGGGGCCGGTCACGGCGTGGGGCGACGGCGGTGGGGGGTGTGGGGCACACTCAACCGCGTTGGTCTGTACCAGTCAAGGGTGTAGACCAGTCAACTCGTATGACGGCAGGTCAGGTGCGCCGCGAGAAGGCCGGCTGGAGAAAAGACGTGATGCTCCGGCCCCGATGATGTGATCTTTGGGGCAGGAGCCGGGGAGAATCACTCCATGACCACGTCACCGCACCCCCTCGTCGTCCAGGCGCGCCGACTCGCCGCCGAGGTGCTCGCGCCTCGGGCGGAGCGCGTCGACCAGGAGGGGGTGCCCGCCGACAGCGTCGAGGCGATCAAACGCTCGGGGCTGCTCGGGGTGAGCGCGCCGGTGGCCTACGGCGGGTCGGGCGCTCCCCCCTCCGTGGCGCGGGAGACCGCCGAGATCCTCGCGGGGGCCTGCTGCTCCACGTGGTTCGTGCAGACCCAGCACCACACGCCCGTGCTGACCCTGATGAAGAGCGAACTCCCCGCTCGTGAACGCCTGCTGGGGAAGCTGGCCGGCGGCGAGCTGCTGTCCGGCGTCGCGTACGCGCATCTGCGCAGGTACCCGCAGGTACCGGTCCGGGCGGTGCCGAAGCGTGGTGGCTGGCTGTTCCACGGCACGGTGCCCTGGTACACGGGGTGGGGCCTCAACGACGTGATGCTGCTGGCCGGGGTGACGGACGCGGACGAGGTGGTGTTCGCCTTCGCCGAGGCCAGGGAGCAGTCCGGGCTGAAGGCCTCCGCGCCCCTGCGGCTCGCGGCGCTCACGGCCGCCCGTACGGTCTCGCTCCACCTCGACGGGCTGTGGATCCCCGACGACGCGGTGGCCCTGCACGCCCCGTACGAGTCCTGGGCCGCCGGCGACCGCCCCAAGCCCACCAACGCCTCACCGGCGGTGTTCGGGGTCGCCGAGTCCGCCCTCGCCCTGCTGGACCAGGACGATCCCCTGACCAAGGGGCTGCGCCTGCGGGTGGACAAGGTGCGACGGCAGGCGTACGCCCTCGCCGACCATCCCGCGCCCCACGAGCACATGGAGGAGCGGCTCGCCCTGAAGACCAAGGCGTTCGACCTGATGCGCACGGCGACGACCGCCGCGGTCGTCGCCGGCGGCGGACGCGCGCTCGACCTGGACAACCGTGCGCAACGCCTGGCCCGCGAGGCCCTGTTCCTGCTCGTGCAGGGCCAGACCGCCGAGGTCCGCCGGGCCCACCTCGGCTCCCTGTCGGCCGCCTACTGACCCCGGGCGCCCCGGGCTCGTGCGAAGCCCGGCCGGTGCCATGTGATGCTGGCGTCATGACCGATCAGCGCGCTGTCTCCGTCGTCCGATGGCCGGGCCGCACCGCGTCCACCGGGGGCGGCCCGGCCCCGCTGCTGGCCGCCTACCACCTGCGGACGGAGGCCGAGAAGGGCGACCCCGTCAACGATGCGACGGAGCTGCCGGACCGCTACCGGGCGGAGATCACCGACCCGGGATCCGCGTTCGCCGGCGATGTGGTGCTGCTGGCCCTGGACGGTGACACCCCGGTGGGCTGCGTGGTGGTGACCGCCCCCACCGGGGGACGGTCGGAGATCAAGAGACTCTGGACGGACCCGGCGTTCCGGGGCCGGGGCGCTGCCACCGCCCTGCTCGACGCCGCCCTCGCGCACGCCGCCGACCTCGGCGCGGACACCGTACGGCTGTCGGTGTGGCAGTGGCGGGCCGGGGCCATCGCCCTGTACGGGCGACTCGGCTTCCACGTCACCGAGTCGTGGGACGAGCGGGAGCGACTGGTGTGCATGGAACGCGCCGTGTGATCGTCTCCGCTCACGCCGACCGACCGGCGAACGGCACCTGTGCCGAGGCGGCCGGCGGCGGGGTGAAGGGGTGCTGCCACAGGCCCTGGGCGGCGAGGCGCGGGAGGACGCCCTCGCCGAACCAGTACGCCTCCTCCAGGTGGGGGTAGCCGGAGAGGACGAACTCGTCGATGCCGAGGGCGTGGTACTCCCTGACGCGGTCGGCGACCTCGTCGTGGCTGCCGACCAGCGCGGTGCCCGCGCCGCCGCGCACCAGGCCGATGCCGGCCCAGAGGTTGGGATGGATCTCCAGGCCGGCCCGGCTGCCACCGTGCAGGGCGAGCATGCGCTGCTGGCCCTCCGACTCGCTGCGGGCGAGTCCGGCCTGCACGGACCGTACGGTCTCGGCGTCGAAACCGTCGAGCAGCCGGTCCGCCTCCGCCCATGCCTGTTGGGCGGTGTCGCGGGTGATGACGTGCAGCCGGATCCCGAAGCGCGGGGTGCGGCCCTCCTTCGCCGCCAGCCCCTTGATCCAGGCGATCTTCTCGGCCACCCTGGCCGGCGGCTCGCCCCAGGTGAGGTAGACGTCGGCGTACCGGGCGGCGATCTCCCCGGCGACGGGCGAGGAGCCGCCGAAGTACACCTCGGGCACCGGGTCGGGCAGCCGGGCCAGCCTCGCGTCCTCGACCCGGAGGTGCTCGCCGTCGAGGTCGACGGTCCCGCCCTCCCACAACCCCCTGACGACGTGCAGGAATTCGCCGGTACGACGGTACCGGGCGTCCTTGTCGAGGAAGTCGCCGTAGGCGCGCTGCTCGTGGCTCTCGCCCCCGGTGACGACGTTGAGGAGGAGCCGTCCGCCGGTGTGCCGCTGGAAGGTGGAGGCCATCTGGGCGGCGAGGGTGGGCGAGACGAAGCCGGGGCGGAAGGCCACCAGGAACTTCAGGCGTTCGGTGTGCTGACTGACCATCGCGGTGGTCAGCCAGGCGTCCTCGCACCAGGCACCGGTGGGGGTGAGCGCGCCGACGAATCCCAGGTCCTCGGCGGCGCGGGCGATCTGCCCCAGGTAGGCGACCGTCGGCGGCCGGTCCCGGCCGGAGGCGGTGGCGGGGGTGCCGTGGCCGCCGCCGACGACATGGCGGCTGTCGCCGTTGGTGGGCAGGAACCAGTGGAAGGTGAGGGACACGTGGGGTCTCCGATCAGGGGTGTCCGCGGCTGCGGGTCGTCCCGGTCGCCGTCCGGCCGGGTCCGGTCCGGCGCCGCGTCACGTGTCAGCTCGCGGCGGCCAGTACCGGCGCCGGGCCGAGGGCGGTGAGGAACTGGTCGACGACCTGGTCGAGGGCCTCGGCCGTGGCCGGGGCGACCGTGACCCTGCCGTCCTCCCCCACGGCGATGTCCTTGTCGAGGGTGAACCAGCCGGGGACGATGTGCCGGGCGCCCATGGAGCTGAGCACCGGCCGCAGCGCGTAGTCGATGGCGAGGACGTGGGCGGTGGTGCCGCCGGTGGCCAGGGGCAGCACGGTTTTGCCGGTGAGGGCGTACTGCGGGAGCAGGTCGAGCAGGGCCTTGAGGACTCCGGAGTAGGCGGCCTTGTAGACGGGGGTGCCGATGACGATCCCGTCCGCCCGCTCGAAGAGATCGGTGGCCTCGACGATGGCCGGATGCCTGAAGTCCGCTCCGAGCAGGGCCTCGGCCGGGATCGTGCGGATGTCGAGCGGGACGACCTCGTGGCCCTGGGCGACCAGACGCGCGTCGAGGTGGCGCACGAGCTTCGCGGTACGGGAGGAGACGGAGGGGCTGCCGGAGACGGACAGGACGGTGGCCATGGGCCCTCTTTCTGGGAGCACGGGGAGCCCGAGCGGACGGGCGCCCCGCAAGGAGGTGGTCTGAAGTACCGGGTGGGTCGGGGCGGTCGGCCCGCGCGCGCCCGTCCGTCCGTCCGGACGTAAACGGCTCGGACCCGGCCGGGGCATGGTCGAAGCCATTGCTCCGCTCGGTCCCGGTCGCGCAATGCCGCGGAATGTTTTCGGGCACGCCGAATTCGGAGTCAAGGGGGTGCGCGGGACGCCCGTAAAGGGGCGCGTTCGCTTCAAGGAGTGCGCGGGCAGGGTGAATTCAGGCGCGGAAAGCGAAAATGCGCGGCGGATCGGGAGAGGTGATCAGGCCACGGAGCGACAGGAGGCACTGGAGACGCGCGCGAGGTCGACATGGCGTCGCCGCGTGAGGTCCAGTCGCATCTTCATGGAGTCGATCGTGACAGCCGCCGACGACGACCGTCAAGAAGAACCCGACCGGGTCTCGTATCGCGGACCATCGCATGTCACGACGGCCCGTCAGGAAAACGCTGGAACGGGTCGGAAAGCGGCGCGCATTCGGCAGGCGCGTCGCCGACGGAACAGCCGGGTCGCACAACACACGGGTGCGTCACCGACCGTGGGGTGCCCGGGCTCGATTCGGCCCGGACACCCCATCGGTCATCGGTCATCGTTCACCGTGTGCCGCTGTCCCGCCCGACCCCACGCTCCCCGGCCACCAGGCGCGCTCGCCGAGGTCCCGTACCAGCGCCGGCACCAGGAGCGAACGCACCACGAGGGTGTCGAGGAGGACGCCGAAGGCCACGATGAAGGCGATCTGGGCGAGGAAGGCGAGCGGGATGACGCCCAGCGCGGCGAAGGTCGCGGCGAGCACCACGCCCGCGGAGGTGATGACCCCGCCCGTACTGACCAGCCCGCGCAGCACACCCTGGCGCGTGCCGTGCAGCAGTGCCTCCTCGCGGACCCGGGACATCAGGAAGATGTTGTAGTCGACGCCCAGCGCGACCAGGAAGACGAACCCGTAGAGCGGCACGGAGGGGTCGGTGCCGGTGAACCCGAGGACGTGCTGGAAGACGAGTGCGGAGACGCCCAGTGTGGCGAGGAAGTTCAGGGCGACCGTGGCGACCAGCAGGACGGGCAGCAGCAGGGAGCGCAGCAGGCCCGTCAGGATCAGCAGGATGAGGGCGAGGACGACGGGGACGATCAGCGTGCGGTCGCGTTCGGCGGTGCGCAGGGTGTCGTACTGCTGTGCGGTGTAGCCGCCGACGAGGGCGTCGGCGCCGGGCACGGCGTGCAGGGCGGTCCGCAGGCGGGCCACCGTCCGCTTCGCGGCGTCGCTGTCCGCGGCGGCGTCCAGGGTGACGTCGACCCGTACCCGCCCGTCGACGACCAGGGGCTCGCCGCCGGGTCGGCCGGTCCGGTCGACGGCGGCCGCCGTCGCGACGCCGTCGGTGTCCCGGGCCGCGGCGAGCACCCGCGCCAGCCGGTCCGCGTCCGCGACGACGACGGCGGGGTTGCCCGAGCCGCCGGGGAAGTGGTCGCCGAGGGTCTTCTGGGCGGCGACGGAGGGCGCGTCGTTGACGAAGGTCTCGTCCAGGGGGACGCCCTTGGAGGTGAGGGTGGGCGCGAACGCGGCCCCGGCCAGCAGCGCGGCCAGGGTCAGCGCCCACACCCGGCGCGGCGCCCGGTCGACGAGGCCCGCGACCCGCCGCCACACGCCCTCACCGGCCCGCGGGGCGGCGGCCGACGGACCGCCCGGCGCGGCGGGCCAGTAGGCGGCGCGGCCGAGCGCGACGAGGACGGCGGGCAGGAAGGTGAGCGTGGCGAGGACGGCGCAGCCGATGCCGATGGCGCCGACCGGGCCGAGCGCACGGTTGTTGGTGAGGTCGCTGAGCAGCAGGGCGAGCAGGCCGAGGGCGACGGTCGCGGCGCTGGCCACGATGGCGCCCCAGGACTGGCGCAGGGCGGCCCGCATGGCGGCGAACCGGTCGGTGCGCGCGCCGAGTTCCTCCCGGAACCGGGCGGTGAGCAGGAGGGCGTAGTCGGTGGCCGCGCCGATGACGAGGATCGACAGGATGCCCTGGACCTGGCCGTCCACGCGGACCATGCCCTGGTCGGCGAGCGCGTACACGACCGCGCAGGCGAGACCGAGGGCGAACACCGCGCCCAGGATGATCACCAGCGGGAGCAGCACGCTGCGGTAGACGAGGAGCAGGATCACCAGCACGGTCAGGAGCGCGACGGCGAGCAGCAGGCCGTCGATCCCGGCGAACGCGTCGGAGAGGTCCGCCTGACTGGCGGCGGGGCCCGCCAGCCGGACGGTGGTGCCGGGAACGCGTTCGGCCGCGGCCCGGATCCGCTCCAGGGCGCCGGGCAGGGCGTCGCCGAGGCCGGGCCGCAGCGGGACGACCCCGCGCAGTGCCGCCCGGTCCTCGGAGAGCAGGGCGGGTGAGACCTGTCCCGTCACGCCGGGAGTGCCGTCGAGCGAGGACAGTGCCCGGTCGGCCGCGGCGTGCCGCTCGGACAGGCCCTCGCCGGTCCACACGACGATCGCCACGAGCGTCTCGTCCTGCCGGAAGGCCCGCTGGGCGGCTATGACCTCGGTGGATTCCGCGCTGCGCGGCAGGAACGCGGCCTGGTCGTTGGTGGCGACCTCGCCGAGGCGTCCGGCGTAGGGGCCGAGGACTCCTCCTACGACGAGCCAGACGGCGATCAGCAGGAGGGGAACGAGCCGGCGGGCGCGTCGAGGGGTGGTGGACATGGTGCTCCAGGCTCCGGGGCGGACAGGTCGCCAACAGTCGACGAGACAACTAGCTCAATGAAAAACAATCTCAATCATTGAACTTATTGTGGGCGGCGATCATAGACATCACCCGTTCTTCCGCCCGCACCCGGCCCCTGGATGCACCGTGCCCCGCCCGGTCAGCGGGCGAGGTCGGGGCCGGCGCCCAGCTCCTCGTTCATCGCGGCGAGGAAGCGCAGCACCACGACCAGTTCGTCCCCGGTGAACCGCGAGCGGACGGCCTCGGTCGCCTCCGCGAGGGGCCGGAAATAGGTACGGGCGGCCGAGCGCGCGTCGGCCGCGTAGTACAGGTGGACCACCCGGCGGTCGGCGCTCTCCCGGACCCGGCGGACGTGTCCGGCGCGCTCCAGCCGGTCCACGCAGGCGGTGACGGCACCGGAGGTGAGGCCGAGGTGTTCGCGCAGACGTTTCGGTGTCATGGGGGCGTCCGCGTCCAGGATCGCCGCGAGGGCCTGGACGTCCGTCGCGTGCAGACCGTGATCGCCCGCGAACGCGTGCACCAGCCGGTTGATCTCGCCGTTCATCCGGCGCAGCGCGACGGCGAAGGCGTGCAGGTCGGTCGCTGCCGCGGGGCGGCCGGACCCGTCCCCACCCGCCCGGCGCCCGGGGTCGTTCACTGTGGCCACGCGGTCAGCGTAGCCGTCGTACCGATCACCCGATCGCGCGGCGGTACCCCTCCGGCGCATCCACGACCGCTCTCGCGGTGGAAGGGATGACGGGGGGGACGCCGACGCGAGGAACCGAGGAGCCCATGACGGGAGACGCACGCGACAGCGGACCGCTCTGCCTGGTGACCGGCGCGACCGGGTACATCGGCGGGCGGCTCGTCCCCGAGCTGCTGGAGGCGGGCCTGCGGGTGCGCTGTCTGGCCCGCTCACCGGAACGGCTGCGCGACCACCCGTGGGCCGACGACGTCGAGACGGTCCGCGGCGACGTCACCGACGCGGGGTCCCTGGCCCGGGCGATGCGGGGCGTCGACATCGGCTACTACCTGGTCCACGCGCTGGGGACCGGCAAGGACTTCGAGGACACGGACCGGCGGGCGGCGCGGATCTTCGGGGAGAGCGCCCGGACCGCCGGGGTGCGCCGGCTCGTGTACCTGGGCGGCCTCACCCCGTACGACGTACCGGAGCGGGAACTCTCGCCTCATCTGCGCTCACGTGCCGAGGTCGGCCGGATCCTGCTGGAGTGCGGTGTGCCCACGGCCGTGCTGCGGGCGGCGGTCGTCATCGGCTCGGGGTCGGCCTCCTTCGAGATGCTGCGCTATCTCACCGAGCGGCTGCCGGTGATGGTCACCCCCAGCTGGGTGCACACCCGCATCCAGCCCGTCGCCGTCCGGGACGTGCTGCGCGCGCTCGTCGGCTGTGCCCTGCTGCCGGACGACGTCAGCCGGACCTTCGACATCGGTGGCCCGGACGTCCTGACCTACCGCGAGATGATGCGGCGCTACGCCGTCGTCGCCGGGCTGCCGCACCGGCTCATCCTGCCGGTGCCGGTGCTCTCCCCGGGGCTTTCCAGCCACTGGGTCGGGCTGGTGACACCCGTGCCGGCCTCGATCGCCCGGCCGCTCACCGAGTCGCTGCGGCACGAGGTGGTCTGCCGCGAGCACGACATCGCCCGGTACGTGCCGGACCCGCCCGGCCACCCGGTCGGCTTCGACGAGGCCGTACGGCTCGCCCTGCGGAAGGTGCGCGAGGCCGAGGTCGCCACCCGTTGGTCGTCGGCCTCCCTGCCCGGGGCGCCCAGCGACCCGCTTCCCACCGACCCCGACTGGGCCGGCGGCAGCCTCTACACCGACCAGCGCACGCTGGGCGTGGACGCGCCGCGCGCGTCGCTGTGGCGGGTCATCGAGGGCATCGGCGGTGACAACGGCTGGTACTCCTTCCCTCTCGCCTGGGCCGTACGCGGGTGGCTGGACCGGCTCGCGGGCGGGGTGGGTCTGCGCCGGGGCCGCCGGGACGCCACCCGCCTGCGGGTGGGCGACTCGCTGGACTTCTGGCGGGTCGAGGAGATCGAGCCGGGGCGGCTGCTGCGGCTGCGGGCGGAGATGCGGCTGCCGGGTCTGGCGTGGCTGGAGATGCACGCGGAGACCGACGACACGGGACGCACCCTGTTCCGTCAGCGGGCCCTGTTCCACCCCCACGGCCTGCTCGGTCACGCGTACTGGTGGAGCGTGGCGCCCTTCCACTCCGTCGTGTTCGGCGGCATGGCCCGCAACATCGCGCGGGCGGCGGTGGCGGACGCGACCGCACGGGAGCGGGAGGGAGCGCCCCTGTCCTGATGTGCGCCCGGCGCCCGCGCCCGGCCCGTGCATCCGCCGGGTGCCCCGGGCCGGAAGCGGCCGATGCCCCCTCGTCCCCTCCCCTCTTCCCCCTCGTCCCTCTCCCCGGAGCCCGTCATGAACGTCTCGGTCGTCCTGTTCACCTGCGACTTGCGGTTGCACGACCATCCGCCGCTGCGCGCCGCCCTCGACGGATCCCGGCAGGTGGTCCCGCTGTTCGTGCGCGACCGGGCCGTGGACCGCGCCGGGTTCGCCGCACCCAACCGGCTGGCGTTCCTCGCCGACTGCCTGCGCGACCTGGACGCGGGACTGCGGGAGCGGGGCGGCCGGCTCGTGATGCGCTCCGGGGACCTGGTGGAGGAGGTGTGCAAGGTGGCCGGCGAGGCGGACGCCGACGAGGTGCACCTCGCGGCCGACGTCAGCGCCTACGCCCACCGTCGCGAGGAACGGCTGCGGCGCGCGCTGGAGGCCGAGGGCGTACGCCTGCACGTCCACGACACGGTGACGACCGCCGTGGACCCCGGCGCGGTGCTGCCGACCTCCTCGGACCACTTCGCGGTCTTCACGCCGTACTTCGCCCACTGGTCCCGGCGGCGGCTGCGGGACCCGTTGACCGCGCCGCGGACGGTACCCGTGCCGGACGGCGTCGGCTCCGAGGAACTCCCGTCCCGCGCAGGGCTGTCCGGCCTCTCGCCCGGCCTGGCGGCGGGCGGCGAGGCCGAGGGCCGTGCCCGGTTCGCGGCCTGGCTGCGGTCGGGCGTCGAGGCGTACGAGGACCGGCACGACGACCTGGCGGGTGACGCGACCTCCCGGCTCTCGCCCCATCTGCACTTCGGCACCCTCTCCCCCGTCGAACTCGTGCACCGCTCCCGCCGGGTGGGCGGTCCGGGCGCTGAGGCGTTCGTACGGCAGCTGGCGTGGCGGGACTTCAACCGCCAGGTGCTGGCCGCGCGACCGGCGGCGGCGACCGTGGACTACCGCGCCAAGCACGACCGTTGGCGGACCGCGCCGGACGAGGTCGAGGCGTGGCGGGCGGGCCGCACCGGCTACCCGGTGGTCGACGCGGCCATGCGCCAGCTCCGGCACGAGGGCTGGATGCACAACCGGGGCCGGCTCCTGACGGCGAGCTTCCTCACCAAGACCCTGTACGTCGACTGGCGCGTGGGCGCCCGGCACTTCCTGGACCTCCTGGTCGACGGCGACTTGGCCAACAACCAGCTCAACTGGCAGTGGATGGCAGGCACCGGCACCGACACCCGCCCCAACCGGGTTCTCAACCCGGTCACCCAGGCGAAGCGGTACGACCCGGACGGGGAGTACGTACGGCGCTGGGTACCGGAGTTGGCGGACCTCGCGGCACCGGCGGTGCACGAGCCCTGGAAGCTGCAGGGGCTGGACCGTGCCGCGCTCGACTATCCGGAGCCGATCGTCGAGCTGTCGGAGGGGCGGGAGCGGTTCCTGCGGGGGCGCAGTTCCTGATCCGGCCGGGCCGCTCGTCCGAAGAGGCCGGACAGTGCCTCCACCGCCTCTTCGAGCGAGGACGGCCGGACCGTCCCCGAGGTGGGGCGCCCGTGCCAGCCGGGGCCCCCGAGCACGACGAGCGGCCGGCGGCGGGCGCCCTTGACGCCCCAGCGCATGGCGGCGACATGGCGGGCCAGGGGCGGGCTCGCCGTGGAACGGGCCTGTGCCCACAGGACCACGGCCGCCGGGCCGAGCCGCTCGACCGCCGAGGTGAGCGCCTCGGCGGGGACGGCCGCGCCGAACATCCTGGCGGGCAGGCCCAGTTCGCCGAGCGCCGCGCCGAGCGCCTCCAGCGGGAGGCTGTGCTGTTCGCCGGGCACGCAGGCCAGGACGACCGGGCCCGGGGCGGTGGCGCCGTGCGAGGGTGCGGGCGCCCGGGTGTGGCGGCGCAGGGCGGTGGAGACGTGCCAGGAGAGCAGGTGCTCCACCTCGACGTAACGGTCGCCGGACGACGCCCACTTGCGGCCCACGGCGTGCAGCGTCGGCACCATCACGTCCTGCCAGGCCGCCGTGAGCCCGTGCCGCTCGACGGCACCGGCCAACAGGTCCTCCACCGTCGGGGCGTCGAGGCGTACGGCGGCGCGGGCGAGGCCCCGGCACTCCTCGCGGGTGCCTTCTCCCGGGGACGGCCGATCGGACGCGGACCGCCGCCTGGGAGGATCCCCGTCCGGCGCTCCCCCGCGCCCGTCCTCCGCGTCTCTCGCCGTCGGGGTCCCTGCCCCCGCGCGTGCCGCGCGGGCCGCCTCGCCGGGTGGCAGCCCGGCGGACGTCAGCCGGCACATCTCCTCCAGCACCGCCACGTCCCGCGGGCTCCAGCGCCGGTGCCGTCCGTCCGCGCGCACCGCGGGCCCGATGCCGTAGCGGCGGTCCCAGGACCGCAGCGTCGTGGGCGACACGCCCAGCCGTCGCGCCAGGGCACCGCTGGTCAGGCCCGGATCGGCGGGGTTCTCCTCCCCGTACGCACCCATGAGGGCGATCATACGATGCACAAACGATGCGAGGTGAGGGCCCGCCTCGCGGGCAACACGGTCACGCAAGCGTTCGATGCGCAAACGTTCTAGGCGATCGAGTGCATCCGGCTGCCGCCCGGCCGAAGAAGAAGCAGGCGCGGGGGCCGAACGACCGGGTCACTCCGGTCGACGGCGCGACCCCGCCAGGACCCGCCCCCGAGGAGCGGTCGGCGCTTCTCGGGGGCGGGTCCGCCCCCTGCACTCCCTCGACTCCGACGACTACACATAAAGGGAAAATAAGCGCAGAATGAACATACGCGGCGCTTACCGCACACCCCACCAGACGCGGTCAGGCCTGCAGAGTTCAAAGGAGTTCGAGTCATGGCCAACGTCTCACACAGGAGTGACATCACCAGCCACCCCGACGCACCCGAAATGCAGGCCCGGTTCGCCAGCATGCTCGGAGGCCGCGATGTGGCGCTCGTGGACGGACCGGTGTTCCTCCTCGGTCTGTACTGCGCCGTGTCCCCATGGATACTCCACTACACGACGAGCCAGCCGGCGCTCGCGTCCCACAACCTCGTCGTGGGCATCGCCATCGGTCTGCTGGCCCTCGGGTTCACCGCCGCACCGGAGAGAATGTACGGCCTGAGCTGGGCCATGTGCGCGCTGGGTGTCTGGATGATCGTCGCGGCGTGGATCGTCGGCGACAGCCCGGACGCCGGTGTCGTGGTCAACAACATCATCATCGGCTGCCTGGCACTGCTGCTGGGGCTGATGTGCGCAGGCGCCGCGGCCAAGGGCACCACGCATGCGGGCCGCACGCCACAGGTGTAGAACTGGACGCCCGCGAGGGGTGACGGCGGCCGACCCGCTCAGGCGGGCCGACCGCCGGCCGCCCGCCCCGGTCCGCGCACGGTTATTCGCTGGCCCGCCTTCGACCGAGACCCCCAGACTGCCGCCGTGAGTCGAACCTTCAGCGCATGGGTGACCTCGGGTGCGGACTTCCTCGGCGTCACCGGTCCGTTCCCCGTCGACGTTCCGTGGTGGGCCGAGGTCGAGCCCGTCGTGGAGCGACTGGAGCACATCCTCGGGGTCCCGGTGTTCGTGCTGCGCCTGCTGGAGGTGGACGGCGGCGAGAGCGGCTGCGACGGGCACGTGACGTACCACGTGGAGGCGTCGGGGCGCCCCCGGGCCGGGTCCCTGCGCCAACACCCCGTGGACCAGGGCATGTTGTGGACGGAGGACGCCCTGCGCTCACCCTGGGCGCGGGCCGACGGGCTGCGGGAACTGCTGGACTGGGCCACGCGCGCACTCGCCGCGCAGGGGCGGCCGGTGTTGGGGCCGGCCGAGCAGCGGCGGACGTGGAACCTGGCGGTACTCTTCCGGCTGCCCGCCGCCCGGGGGCCGGTCTGGCTCAAGGCGACACCACCCTTCGCCTCCGACGAGGCCGCGGTCATCGCCGCGTTCGCCGGGGTGGACACCGGCCTCGTGCCGACGGTCCTCGCCGTCGGCGAGCGGCGCGTCCTGCTGGAGCACATCCCGGGCGAGGACTGCTGGACGGCCGACGACGCCACGGTCGCGGCCGGGGTCCGCCGGTTCGTCGCCGCCCAGGCGGCCCTGGCCGGCCGACGCCCTCCAGGACTTCGCGACCGGCGGGACCGGTTCCTCGGTGATCTGGTGCGCGAACTGCTCGACGGGCGAGTGGAGTTGGGCCTCACCGACGAGGAGCGGGACCGGGCGCGGGAGCTGACGCACCGCTGGGACCGCCTCGCCGCATGCGGGCTGCCCGACACGCTCGTCCACGCGGACTTCCATCCGGGCAACTGGCGCAGCGACGGCCGGCCGCCCGTCGTCGTCGACTTCGCCGACTCCCACTGGGGCAACCCCGTGCTGGACTGTCTGCGCCTGCACGACTTCCTCCCCGAGGCGGTACGCCCGACGGCCGTCCGTGTCTGGGCCGACGCCCGGCGGACCCGCGTCCCCGCCGGCGACCCCGTCCGCGCGCTCGCCCTGGCCGAGCCCCTGGCGCACCTCTCGTACGCCCTGCGCTACCAGGAGTTCCTCGACGGCATCGAGCCGTCCGAGCGGCCGTACCACCAGGGGGACCCGACGTCGGTGATCCGGCGGGCGCTGCGGTGCGCGGCACACCCGAGCCCCGACTTCGTGCGGGCGGCCGACCGGAGGGGCCGTGCCGGGGAGCCGTTCGCGTGAGGACCGGGGAGCCGGCCGCATGACAAGCGGCGGGACCGCACGCCGTCATCGCCGCCACGGGAGGCCGGTCACCCGCCGACCGGGGGCAGGGTGCGGCGGCCGGACGGGTGGTGGCAGGGGCGGCGGCCGGACGGGGTGGCCGCCGCGGCGGCGCCGGGCGCGCCCGGAATCGCGTTGCGGGGCGGCCCGCCCGGCGGCTAGCGTCGCCGGGCCTCGTCATCCACCCGCCGACCAGCCCCGGAGCCCTCTTGCCCCCGCGCGTCACGCCGCTCGTCGACCCCGCCGCCACCCCGTCCGGCCGCCGCCTCGCCTGGCTGGCGTCCGAGGCGGACGGCGTCCCTCGCGGATCCGCCTTCCTGCGGCTGTTCACCAAGGAGGGGCAGACGCATCTGGCCGAGCTGGACGGCGCCGTACACCCGGCCGAGCGGCGGCAGGGCGTCGGCACCGCGCTCCTCGACGCGGCGGTCGGCTCCGCCCGCGCCGACGGCCGCCGCGCTCTCATCGCCCAGGCCCGACAAGGCTCCCCGGGCGACGCGTTCCTGGCGGCACGCGGCTTCCGCCGGGTGCTGACCCTGGTGTACGCCCGCCTCGAACTCGCCGCGATCGACCCCGACCACGTCACGCGGATCCTCGAACAGCCGTGTCCCGGCTACCACTTGACCAGTTGGACGGGCGTCGTACCGGAGGAACTCGCGCGGAGCTATGCCGCGTCACGCCGCGCGATGGACGACATGCCGATGGGCGACACCGACTACGGGACGGTGGTCTGGGACGTGGAGCGCGTGGTCGCCGCCGCCGAGGCGATCGCGAAACGCGGCGACTCGCTGTACACGGTGGCCGCGGTGCACACGTCGAGCGGCACCGTCGTGGGCTTCTCGGAACTCGTCCTGCCGGGCGACGGCGAGGGCGAGGGGCAGTACTACGGCACCGCCGTTCTGCCCGAGCACCGGGGTCACGCGCTGGGGCTCCGGATGAAGGCGAGGGCCGTCCTCCATGCCCACCGCCTGGCCCCCGCCCTGGCGCTGCTCACCGACACCGCCGCGGAGAACGCCCCGATGCGCCGGGTCAACGACGTGCTCGGCTACCGGCCCACGCACACGTCCATCGAGTACCAGCTCGACCTGTGACGCGGTCGGCGCCGACCGCCGCCCGGAAGGTCAGGCGGCTGCCGTGCTCCCGACCGCGTACTCGTACGGCGTGGTGGTCGTGAGCGGCTCGAAGCCCAGGCGGGCCAGGATCGGACGGCTGGTGGCGAGCGCGTCGACCTGCACGTAGCGGTAGCCGCGGTCGGCGGCGACGCGGGCGCGGTGGGCGACCAGGGCCCGGTAGACACCGCGGCCCCGCCATCCCTCGACGGTGCCGCCGCCCCACAGGCCGGCGAAGCGCGTGCCGGGGACCAGTTCCATCCGCGCGGCGCTCACGGGTTCGTCGCCGACGAGGGCCACGACGGCCACGACCGACTCGGGGTCCCCGGTGAGCTGGGCCAGCAGCTGGTGGCGCATCCGGGTGCTGTCCGTGCCGAACGCCCTCTCGTGGACGTCGGCCACCAGGTCCACACCCGCGCTGTCGGTGACCGGGAGCAGCCGTACGCCCTCGGGCGGCTCGATGTCGAGGCTCAGGTCGGCGACCTCCGCGATCATCAGCGTCTCCTCCGGAGCGGCCGTGAACCCGGCGTCGCGCAGGCGCTGCCCCAGGTCGACCGGGAGATCGTGGCCGTACAGCTTCCATTCGAAGTCACGGCCGAGGCCGGAGAAGTACCGGATCTGTTCGGTGATCGCCGCGTCCGCGCGCGCCTCGTCCAGGTCGGACCAGACGACACCGCTCCAGCCGTTCTCGAAACCGACCTGGCGCACCACCCCGCCCACGCGCTCGATCCGGGCTCCGGGCCCGTCGGGGCGGGCGCCCTCCCGCATGTCCCGGTCGAACAGTGCCAGCACAGCAGCGTGATCCATACCGCTCACTCCATCACCAGTCGTTCGCCCTGGCAACGGAATTCACCCGCTTCTTCGCATCGGGAGCGCTACGGGCCCAGGCCCGCGCCGCCCGCCGGGCCGCACGGCGCGGCCGCACGGGTGTCACTCGCGCAAGCGGTCGGGGAGCGGACAGACGACGTAAGGTGCACCTCGCGACGGTGGCCGAGGGGTGCGAGGAGGGCGTGGACGACCATGATGAAGGAATCCGAACTGGTGTACCTGCGACGCTGCGTGACGCTCGCGACCGAGGCACTGGAGAGCGGTGACGAACCGTTCGGTTCGGTCCTGGTCGGCGGTGACGGCACCGTGCTGGCCGAGGACCACAACCGGGTGGCCGGTGGCGACCGCACCCGTCACCCGGAGTTCGAGCTCGCCCGCTGGTCGGCGGCACGGCTCACCGTCGAGGAGCGCGCGGCGGCCACCGTGTACACCTCGGGCGAGCACTGCCCGATGTGCGCCGCCGCCCACGCCTGGGTGGGCCTCGGCCGCATCGTGTACGTCGCCTCGTCCGAGCAACTGGGCATCTGGCTGGACGAGTTGGGGGTGCCCGCGCCGCCGGTGCGGACACTGCCGGTGCGGGAGATCGCGCCCGGGGTGACGGTCGAGGGGCCGGTGCCGGAGCTGGCCGGGGAGGTGCGGGCCCTGCACCGCCGGTTCCACGCCGGAGCGGGCGGCGCGGTCGCCGCCGAGGACGGAGACGGGCGGGACGGAGAGGGGCAGGACGAGGACGAGCGGGACGGAGACGGACGGGACGGGGACTGAGAGGCGGAAGAAGGACTGGGACGGGCGGGACGGGGCAGGCGGTCCGGGTTCCGTCGTCGTCGTCCGGAGACCTTCACCGATGTCCGAAGACGTGGTGCCGCACACCGCCCCGGGCCCGTCGGCCCAGCCCGAGGGCGCGAGGTCACGGCCGAGGCAGGTCCCGCGGGACCCGTACTTCGACAACGCGAAGTACCTGACCATCGTCCTGGTGGCCTGTGGGCACGCGTGGGAGCCGCTGACGTACGGCAGCCGGACCGTGACGGCCGCGTATCTGACCGTCTACGCGTTTCACATGCCGGCCTTCGCCCTGATCTCCGGGTACTTCTCGCGGAGCTTCGACATGGCGCCGGGCCGGCTGAAGCGGCTGATGACGGGGGTGGTGCTGCCGTACGTCGTGTTCGAGACGGCGTACACGCTGTTCTACCGGTGGGCGCAGGACGATCCGGGCTATCCGCTGAGCCTGCTGGATCCCTGGTACGTGATGTGGTTCCTGGTCGCCCTCTTCATCTGGCGGCTGACCACGCCCCTGTGGCTGACGCTGCGCCATCCGCTGCCCGTCGCGCTGGGTCTGGCGATGCTGGCGGCGGTCTCACCGGATCTCGGCGGTGACGTCTCCATCCAGCGCGTGCTGGGGTTCCTGCCGTTCTTCGTCCTCGGGCTGACGCTGCGGGCCGAGCACTTCGAACGGCTGCGCACCCGCCGGGTGCGGCTGTGTCTGCTCCCGGTGGGCCTCGGGGCGTTCGCGGCCGCGTACCGGGTGGCGCCGTGGTTCGACGCGGGCTGGTTCTATCACCGCGGCAGTGTCACCGGCCAGGGGGTGTCCCGCTGGACGGGCCTGCTGACCACACCCGCCCTGTTCGCTCTGGCGGTGCTGCTGACGGCCTGCTTCCTGGCCTGGGTGCCGCGCCGGCACCTGTGGTTCACGACGCTGGGCGCCGGCACGATGTACGGCTACCTGCTGCACGGTTTCGTGATCAAGTGGGCGCGCTTCCGGGACTGGTACGCCGTGGAGTGGCCGCACACCCCGCTCGGGCAGCTGGCGGTGACGGCCCTCGCGGTCGGCGGCATCACCCTGCTGTGCACCGCGCCCGTACGCGCCGCGCTCCGCTGTGTCGTCGAGCCACGCATGGAGTGGGCGTTCAAGAAGGGCGACGCCGCCCGGCCGACCGGGGCCGAGGACGCCCCGGCGGGGGCCGGGCCGGGGAACGCCGCCCCGTCGCCCGCGTCGCCTAGCCGAGTTCGAGAGTCGTGACCCCGAAGACGCGCTCCGCCGCGTACGGCCGGATCGGGCCGGTGTACATGCGGGCCGTCTCGAAGGACGGTGTCAGCCCGTACTCCTCCACCAGCGCGACGGCGGCCGTGTGCGGCTCCGGCACGTCGATGGCCAGCTCACGGCCCGCCGCCTCGGTGGCGAGCCCGGTGAGGAGCGCGCGGGCGTCGGCGGCGGTGTCGGCGAACAGGGGGCCGATCCGCAGGGCGTCCCGGCCCGGGCGGATGACGCCGTAGCCGGCGAGCCGCCCGTCGACGATCCGCGCGAGGGCCCGGTGCCCGTCGGCGGTCAACCACCGCTGGAGGAAGCGGGGGCGGTCGGCCGGGTGACAGGCGCTGTCGTACGCGGCGAGCGACGCGGCGTCCCGGACCGGCCGCACGCCGTCGGGCAGGGCGGCCGCCCCGGGGATCACGCCCGCGTACCGGAAGGTGCGGTGGGCGGGCTCGAAGCCGGAGCGGCGGTAGTCGTCCTGCTGCGCGACCACTCCGTCGAGGCCGACCGTGCGGTCGCCGGCGTGGGCGAGTGCGGTCTTCCAGGTGGCGAGGCCGTGGCCCCGGCCGCGCAGGTCCGGGCGGACCAGGTAGAAGCCGAGGAAGGCGTGGTGGTCGCCGTAGGTGACGACGGAGACGGACGAGACGGGTTCGCCGTCGATCCGGCCGAGGAAGAAGCCCTCGGGGTCCTGCGCGAAGAAGCACGCGGGGTCGCGGAGCCCCGGGTTCCAGCCCTCCTCGCCCGCCCATCGGGCGACCACCGCCCAGTCGTCGAGCGTGGCCCGGGTGACGACGAGGTCCTGATGCCCCGCAGAGGTCATCTCTGCGCTCCTTCACTGACGCGGACGCGCGGCCGCCGGGCGGCCGGGGACGCGGTGGTCGGCCCGCCCCGCTCAGCATCCTCGCCGAAGCCCGATCCCGCCCGCGACGCCGGATACGGCCGATCCCGGCGGGCGACGGGCCCCCCGGCCGGCCCTCTTCACACGGACGAGCGACCCCCGCCCCCGGCCGCCGTACGGGGCCGGCGCGGCGCAGGATACGGCGCTCGCGGCCGCTCCGCCCGCTGGGAGGCGTGGCCGCGAGGGGCCGCCTATGGTGATCCGGGGGTTGTCCCCGGCCGCCCCGGCCGGGTGTCCCTGGAGGCACGCATGCGGTCCACGCACAGACGGCGCCCGCTCGCCGGAGCCGCGGTCGCGGTGCTGGCCCTGCTGGGGGCCGGGCTGCCGGCCACGGTGGCGAGCGCCGAGAAGAAGCAGGACGACGAGCGGGCCGATCTGACCCGCTTCTACCGCCAGAAGATCAAGTGGTCGAAGTGCGAGGGCATGGAGATGCCCAGGGATCTGCGGTGCGGCAAGATCACCGTGCCGCTCGACTACGCCCGGCCCACGGCCGGCACCCTCGACCTGGCCGTGGCCCGCTACCGGGGCACCGGCGACCCGCGCGGCTCGCTGCTGCTGAACTTCGGCGGCCCCGGCGGCCCGGGCGTTCCCGAACTCGCCTACAGCGGCGCGGACTTCATGGATCTCACCAACGGCTACGACCTCGTCTCCTTCGACCCGCGCGGGGTGGGCCGCTCCTCCCCCGTCAGCTGCGGCGACGGCACCGAGGAGGCGCTGGAGGCCACCGACGACGGGAGCGACGCCGACCACCCCGAGGCCGCGCTCACGCGGCTGCGGCGGGCCGCTGCCGCGTGCCGGAAGAACTCCGGCCCCGTGCTGCCGCACATCGGCACCGTCGACGCCTCCCGCGACCTGGACGTGATGCGCGCCGCCCTCGGCGACAGGAAGCTCAACTACCTCGGCTTCTCCTACGGGACCCGGCTGGGCGCGGTCTACGCGGCGCGGTTCCCCGACAAGGTGGGCCGCATGGTCCTCGACGGGGTGGACACCCTCACCGAGCCGCTGACCGAGCAGGGGCTGGTGGGCGCGGCGGGCCAGCAGACCGCGCTGGAGGACTACCTCGACGCGTGCACCGAGCAGCTGACGTGCCCGTTCGGGCAGGACTCCCGCTCGGCCCGTGAGCAGGTCGAATCACTGGTCGCGTCACTGGACGAGTACCCCGTGCCGTCGGACTTCGGGGCGGACTTCACGGGCCAGGACCTGGTGGGCGCCATCGGTCACGCCCTCTACAGCGAACAGCTGTGGCCCCTGCTCACGCAGGCGCTCAACATGCTCGTCCACGACGGCGACACCCGGGGTGTCATCGCCCTCACGGGCGGCGGTTTCGCCCCGCACACCACCCCGTACCGGTCGGCGCCGTCCGCCGCGGTACCGACCCGCCCGCACGAGCCCACCGAACCCACCGCGTCCGGCACACCGGCCCCGCACGCCGGGCTCGTCGACGCCGAGAAGGTGCCGCTGGACAACTATCCGGCCGCGCTCATGGCGATCAACTGCGCCGACGACCCCGACCGTCCCACCGCCGGGGAGATCACGGACAACCTGGCGGAACTGCGGGCGGCCTACGAGGACGCCTCCCCGGTCTTCGGCGCGTACCGGCTGACCCAGGTGCTGATGTGCTATGGCCGCCCCGCGGGGACCGACTTCATCCGCGAGAAGGTACGGGACGTCGACACCCCGAGGATCCTGCTCGTGGGCACCCGGGGGGACCCGGCCACCCCCTACCGCTGGACCGTGGAGACGGCGAAGCGGCTCGGCTCCTCGGCCGTCGTGCTCGACAACAAGGGCAAGGGGCACACCGGGTACGGATCGTCGAAGTGCGTGCACGAGAAGGTCGACGACTTCCTGCTGTTCGGGACGCTGCCGGACGACGGAAGTTCATGCGGAGCCGACGATTGAGCATCGGGCGTGTAACACGCACCGGTCCCGTACAACCGAGCGCCCACCCCGGACGTCACACTGGGCAGACGTCACGTTTGCGCGTGCCGTACCCGTACGTGACAAAACTGGGGGATTCCACCGATGCGTATTCGTTCCTTGCTCACCGTCTCGACCGTGGCGACCGCCGGCGCCGCGCTGCTCATCGCCGGCGCCCCGCAGGGGCTGGCCGCCCAGCCCGCCGCGAAGACCCCGGTCTGCAAGTCGAAGGTCCTCAAGCTGGGGGCCAAGCAGTCGAAGGACGCGCGGGTCGTGCACATCAGCGTCAAGAACACCGGCACCCGCACCTGCACCATCGACCGCCTGCCCGTGGTCACCTTCGGCGACCTCGACGGGGCGGCCCAGCCGGTGCCGTCGGGCGAGAGCGGCCCGTACAAGGTCGGCGCGGGCAAGACGGTCTACGCGGCCGTCCGTACGATCGCCGACCTCAAGGACCCCGAGGCGCGTCGCGTCGACACGATCACGGTGTCGGCCAACCCCAACCTCAACGGCCGCACGTTCACCCTGAAGCAGCTGGGCGCGACCAAGAAGGTCAGGGTCTGGGAGCCGGTGACCACCTGGTGGAAGCCGTCCAAGGCCGCCGCCGACAAGGCGCTGGAGAAGGAAGTCGGCTGACCCACGCGGCAGCCGCACCGCACCACCGAGCCCGTCGGCGCGCACCTGTACGGTGCGCGCCGACGGGCTCGTCCGCTGTCCCGCGCCATGGCTCCGCCGATCGCCGCGGCGACGCGCACCGAGGACCGGATTACCCCAAATGCCCGACACGCGAATCAGTCCTATCGTGAAGTCATGGAGCATGCCCTCAGTCCCGCGACCCTCACCGAACTGCGCCGCCCGCGGCCCTACCCCGCGGTGTCGGTGCTGACGCCGACCCACCGCAGGGAACCCGAGAACGCCCAGGATCCGGTCCGGCTGCGCAATGTGGTGGCCGAGGCGAAGAAGCGGCTGGAGCACGATCCCGCCGTCACGCGCGAGCGGCGCGCCGACGTGGTCAGGCAACTGGACCAGGCGCTGGCCGAGGTGGACCTGGCACACGCCGAGGACGGCCTGGTGATCTTCGCGGCTCCCGGCGAGCACCAGGTCTGGTCACTGGCCCGGCCGGTGCCGGAGCGCGTGGTGCTCTCGGACACCTTCCTCACCCGGAACCTGGTGGCCGCGCAGGCCGCCGAGCGGTCGTTCTGGGTGCTGTCGGTCTCCGCCGACCGGGTCACCCTGTGGAACGGCGGCCCCGACCGCGTCACCGAGGCGCACATCGGCGGCTTCCCGATGACCAGGGAGCGCGACAACTTCGACGCCGAGCGCCAGGAGCGCACCGGCGACCTGCCGTCCACCTTCCGCGACGAGGACACCCGCCGCTTCCTGCGGGACGCCGACACCACGCTGGCCCGGGTCATGCGCGCACAGCACCGGCCCCTGTACGTCACCGGGGCGACGGCGGCGCTGTCCCTGTTCCACGAGATCGGCACGGTCACCAGGGACGCCACCCACATCCCGCACGGCGGTCTCGCGCACGGCACCCCGGACGCGGTGTGGCAGGCGGTCGGGCCCCTGGTCGCGGCCGAGGACCGCAGGAACGCCGACAGCGTGGCCCGGCGGCTGGAGACGGCCCGCGGCCACAAGGCGTTCGCGGCCAGCGTCGACGAGATCTGGCAGAACGCGCAGCAGGGCCGCATCCAGTTCCTGGCCGTCGAGGAGAACTACCGCACGAGCGTGCGAGCCGACGGCGACGGCGCCGGCCCCGGTGGGGCGGGGGGCGGGCACCTGGTGCCGGCCGAGAGCGGCGACCTCGACGTCCGCGAGGACATCGTGGACGAGATCGTCGAGCGGTGCCTGGACACCGGCGCCGAGGTCTTCTTCGTGCCGGACGGCATGCTCGGCGACGCCCACGGGATCGCCGGGGTCCTGCGCTACTGAGCCCGGCGCGCGCGCCGACCGTAGCCGCGCGGGCGTCACACCCCGCCGAGGAGGGACGTCAGGCCCCGGTCGAGTGCCGGCCCCAGCTCCTCCCTTCCGGCGGGGACGACGCCGTAGCTGCGCAGCAGGAAGCGCTGGAGCGCCGCCTTCTCGAACCGGAGGAGGGCGGTGCCGTAGGGGGAGCGCAGTTCCACCACCGTGCGCAGGCGGCCGCAGGGCCAGATGTGCACATCGCCGGTGCCGGCGGGGGCCGCGACCCCTCTCTCCAGCAGATCGCGGGAGAAGGTCCAGGTCACCATGGTGCCGTTCAGCGAGATGTCGGCCGGGAAGTCGAGGTGCACGGCCAGCGGATCGTCCGAGGAATAACGCAGGCTCGCGGGCACCGGCACCTCCCGGTCCTCGGCGGTGACGAGGAGAGCGCGGGCGGGCTGTTCCAGCGTGACGGTCATTGAACGGTCTCCGTTTCGGTGAAGCTCTTTCCGCGACGCGTCCGGCCCGTGCGCCGACGTGCGTCTCGACCTCGCGAAGGGTTTTCGTGACCCGCGGCTTCCTGGATTCATCACTGTGACCCAAGTCACTTGATTTCCCGCCACGAAGCTCGCACATATGCCCCTCGAACACGGGAATGAAAGAGGTGTGCGGGCGGTCGATGATCCGCCAAGTCACGTACGATTCCTACGACTTGGCGCCCGTGGACGCGTACCGGCGCGCAGTGGACGACCCCGACCGCGAGGACGGTGGCATATGCCGCAAGCACCACCGCATCGTGTCTTGCCAAATCCCTTACAGCGCGTCGAGGGCTGTGCAACAGTCGTAATCGGCCCTTACGTCAGCGTTGGTCGTACCGTCCCCCATCGGAGTACGTGATGCCGTCCCCTCTCTCTGCGGATCGTCCCGCCGCCCAGCCGCCCCGCCGCGGCACGGTCGACGCGCTCATCTCGCAGACGCGACGGCTGCGCGGCGAGGTGGACGCCGTACGACGCGACGCGCCTGCCGACGGAGGGGACCCCGAGGTCCGCTGGCAGCGCGCGCTCTACGACCTGGCCCTGCATCAACTCAGCGACCTCGACGACCACTTGGCCCAGCTGAGGGACGGCCCCACCCTGCCGCCGGCCCCCGAGCCCCCCGTCGCGCCACCCCCGGCGCCCCCGCGCACGTCGCTGCTCAGCCGGGTCGGCAGCGCCGAGTGGAACCTGCTCACGGACGAGGCGGGCTGGTCCGGGGAGCTGTACCAGATCCTCGGCCGCGACCCCGCCTCGCCACCGCTGACCCTCGACGAACTGCCGTCGCTGGTGCTCGACGAGGACCGGCCGACCCTGACCGCGATGGTGACGGACTGTCTGATCGACGCCAAGCGCATCGACGGGGAATTCCGGGTCGTGCTCCCCGACGGCGGGGTGCGCACCGTGCACATGATGGGCGAGCCGGTGCTCGACGACGACGGCGCCACCGCCTCGATGTGGGCCGTCCTGCGGGACGTCAGCGAACTGCGGCGCAGCCAGCGCGCGGAGAGCGAGAGCCGCGACTCGCTGCACCGCCAGCGGCACATCGCGCAGACCGAGCACCGCCTCGCGGTCGAACTGCAGGAGGCCGTGCTGCCACCGTGGCGCGCCTCCCTGCGCCTCCCCCAGCGGGGCCCCGAGAGGCTGGACCTGGCCGCCCACTACCTGCCCTGCTCGACGAGCGCGCTCATCGGCGGCGACTGGTACGACGCCCTGGAACTGCCCGGCGGCGAGAGCCTGTTGAGCGTCGGCGACCTCACCGGTCACGGCGTGACCGTCACCTCGGGCATGGCGATGCTGATCGGCGCCCTGCGCGGCATGGCGATGGCGGGCACCGAGCCGGGCCGGCTGATGGCCTGCCTCAACCAGTTACTGGACAGCACCGTGCAACCGGCCCTCGGCAGCGCCGTCTGCTGCCGCTACCGGCCGCAGACCCGCACCCTCGTGTGGGCACAGGCGGGGCACCCCGCCCCGCTGCTGTTCCGCGACGGGACGGGGCAGGTGCTGACGGCGCCGGACGGCGTCCTGCTCGGAGCGACCTCGGGTGCCGTCTACGGGCAGGCCGAAGTGACGCTCGAACAGGGCGACCTCCTGCTCCTGCACACCGACGGACTGGTCCCCCGGCGCGATGGAGAGGCCGCCGTGCAGCGGCTGCTGGACCTGGCCCCACGGTTCGGCGGGGCCCGTACGGCCCAGGAATGCGTACGGACTGTGGTGGAGGAGTTCGGCGAGGCCGAGCGTGCGGACGACGCCTGTGTACTCGTCGCCAGGGTCAGCTCCTGAGGAAGCGCCGGCATCGGCTCCGGACGGTCCGGGGGCCGTTCGCCGCGCTCACGCCGGCGCGATGTCGCCCTTGTTCCTCGACTGCGGTTTGGGCAGGGCGAGTTTGAGCTCCTCCCGCAGCTCCCGGATCTTCGGATAGCTGGAGTACTGACCGGTGAGCCGGTACATCTGACGCAGCCGGTCCCAGGTGCGGTGGGAGGAGTTGGAACCCATCGACATCAGGGCGAGGCGGGCGTACCGGTCCGCCTGTTCGGGGTCGTCACCGATGAAGCAGGCCGAGGCCATGGACAGGAAGTCGAAGATCTTGGACCGCTGCCGGCCGTCGACGCGCAGCTCCAGTGCCTTCTGCGCGTAGTGCTGGGCCTGCTTGGCCGCGGCCGGGTCGTGCTCCGCGAGGGTGCGGTAGGCCAGGGCCTGCATGCCGTAGAGGTCCTCCTCCTTGAACATCTGCATCCAGCTGGGCGGCGGCACGTCCGACCGGTCGGAGACGAACAGGTCCTCGGCCTGCCCCAGGGTGCGGCGCATGGCCTGGCCCTTGCCCATGGACGCCTGGGCCCAGGCCTCGACGGTGTGGAGCATGGCCTTGGTGCGCGGCAGCACCTGCTCGCCGGAGCCGGACTGGGCGAGCTTCATGAGGTCGAGCGCCTCGTCGGGCTTGCCGAGGTGCACCAGTTGTCGGGCCGCCCGGGACAGGGCCTCGCCCGCGCGGGGCCGGTCACCGCCCTCCCGGGCCGCGTGGGCGGCGATGATGAAGTACTTCTGGGCGGTGGGTTCGAGGCCGATGTCGTGCGACATCCAGCCCGCGAGGACGGCGAGGTTGGCGGCGACGCCCCACAGGCGCCGCTGGATGCGTTCGGGGTGGTGGTAGGAGAGCATGCCTCCCACCTCGTTGAGCTGTCCCACGACAGCCTTGCGTTGCAGTCCGCCGCCCCGGGCCGCGTCCCAGGCCCGGAACACCTCGACCGAGCGCTCCAGTTCCTCGATCTCCTGCACCCCGATGGGGGCGGCCTCGTAGCGGTCGAACCCGGCGGGGTCGGCGTGCAGGGGGTTGTCGAGGTCGGGAGCGTCGGCCACGAGGGCCGGATCGGTGTGCAGCCAGTCGTGCATGGCGCTGCTGAGAGCAGGTCCCGCGGTGAGCGCGACACCCGCGCCCACCAAGCCGCGTCGGTTGAGCATGAGGTCCATTCCCGTGAATTCGGTGAGGACCGCGGCAGTCCGTTCGGGCGCCCACGGCACGCCGTCGGGATGTTCCACATTCCCGCCGCCCCGCCGTTTCCCCGTACGCCCGTGCCGGACCAGACCGAGGTCCTCTATGGTCACGACACGGCCGAGACGCTCGGTGAACAGGGCCGCCAGCACCCGCGGCACGGGATCGCGCGGGATCTCTCCCATGTCGATCCACCGCCGTACCCGTGAGGTGTCGGTCGCCAGCTGGGGGTGGCCCATGGCCGCCGCCTGCCGGTTGACCAGCCTCGCGAGCTCTCCCTTGGACCAGCCGGCCAGGCCGAACAGGTCTGCGAGTCGGTTGTTGGGTTGTCCGCTCACGTCAAGCCCCCAGGTTCTCGGCTGAGTTGAATGTAGCCCGCTGTCAGTTGCACGGGGACTATTCGCCAGGCTTCGCCAGGGTGCGCTACATGGTGTGCCAGGGCCCATCCGGTGTCAGGTAGGAAAGCGCCACCCCGACCCGGTCGCCCCGACGGGCACTCCCCAGGGTGTCCCCGGACGGCCGGGGCGGGCGGCGCGTGACATTGCCGGCACACGAAGGGATCTGTCTTCCCCCATGTACGCAGCATCGTCCTCCGTGTCCGCTCCCCCCCGGTCGCTGCACCCCCGTCAGCCGGGCGGCGGCGGCCCCTACCTCGACCCCACGCGTACGGCGGCCCCGGTGCTCGGTGCCGGCCGGGCGCGGCGCGTGCCGGGCCTCGGCACCCAGCCGCTCAGCGGCAGGCTCGATCTGTCCGGCCCCCAGGGCGCACAGCTGCGCACGGCGATCGCCTCGGTGCACCGCATCTGCCCGGAGTTCACCCCGGTCCAGGTGCTGCGCCGCAGCGGCCGCTCGGTGCTGCTCGTCGGGACGACCGGGCGCAGCACGGCCGTCGCCAAGTGTTTACTGGACCATTCCTCCATCTGGGAGGAGCGGCTGCGGCACGAAATAGCGGCATACCGCTCGTTCGTCCGGCACCGCCCCCCGGTGCGGGCGCCGCGGCTGATCGCAGCGGATCCGGACAACTGCACCCTGGTCATCGAGCGGATGCCGGGCCGGGTGGCGGCCCTGCAGCGGCATCCGGTGGAGGCGCCGCCGCGCGCCGACATCCGGGCGGCGCTCGGCGCGATCTGCCGGCTGAACGCGTGGCGGCCACCGACGGGGACCTTCGACGCCCCGCTGGACTACGCGGAGCGGATCTCCCGCTTCCATGAGCTGGGTCTGCTCACCGACCGGGACATGGGGGACCTGCAGAAACTCCTGCACGGCATCGCGCACGCGTCGGGCCGTCAGGGCATGGGCCAGTTCTGCCACGGCGACGCCCTCCTGTCGAACATCCTGCTCTCACCGGCCGGTCCAGTGCTGGTGGACTGGGAACACGCGGGGTGGTATCTGCCGGGGTACGACCTGGCCACGCTGTGGGCGGTGCTCGGGGACGCGCCGGTGGCGCGGCGGCAGATCAGTCAGCTGGCGCAGTCCGCGGGTCCGGCCTCGCGGGACGCGTTCCTGGTGAACCTGATGCTCGTCCTGACCCGGGAGATCCGTACCTACGAGACCGCCGTGCAGCGTTCGATGCACGACGCGACACCGGCGGCGCCGGGCGCGGCCCACCCGGCCGCCGCGCCGTCCGGCGAGGAACAGCGGTTGCTGCTCAGGCGGCTGCACGACGACTGCCAGTTGGCCCGCAAGGCCGTCCGGGCGGCGGTCGGCACGCGCTGAAGGGTGGGAAGGTCCGCGGTGCGCCCCTGTACGAGGGGCGCACCGCGGACCTTCGCCGTGTCGGCGGACCCCGCCTCCGGGTGCGGGCGAAACCGTCGGCGCGCGCGGCGTTCGTGGTCGCGGGGTCGGCAATCACCGGGGAACAGGCCTCCTGCGGGCATGATTGACGGATCGTCGGCCGATCGACAGCACCGGTGCCGTTCGGTCCCGCACGCCCCCGCCAACGCCCCACCGTTACAGGAGGCCGCCTTGCGAGGTTCCCCGACCGACCGCAGGCCCATCCCACACTCCGGACGTATCCGCAGAACAGCTTTCGCCACAGCCCCCGCCGTCCTGCTGCTGCCCCTGCTGGGCGCGGCCCCACCCGCCGGCCAGGCGTCCGCCGCCACGGCTCGCCTCCAGGGCGCCTTCGGCGCGGCGGCCGCCGAGTACGGCGTACCGCGCGAGGTCCTGCTCGGTGTCTCCTATCTCCAGTCCCGCTGGGACACGCACGGCGGCGCGCCGAGCGTCACCGGCGGCTACGGCCCCATGCACCTCACCGACGCGCGTACGGCCCTGGCCGAGGCTCCGCATCACAGCGAGGGCACCGAGGACGCGCGCGGTGACGACTCCCGGCGGCCTCTGGTCGCCGAGGCCGGCCTGCCCGACCCCGCCCGACTGCCCGCTCGGCTGGCGACGTTGACGCGGGCCGCCGAACTGACCGGCCTGTCCGCACGGACGCTGCGCACCGACCCCGGCGCGAACGTGGCGGGCGGTGCCGCGCTGCTCGCCGCCGCGCAGCGGGAGCTGGGCGCGCGGCCCAGCTCCGATCCTGCGGACTGGTACGGGGCGGTGGCCCGCTTCTCCGGCGCCGACGACCGGGCGACGGCCGCGGCGTACGCGAACGAGGTGTTCGCGGTGATCCGCGACGGCGCCGCGCGCGTCACGGACGCCGGCCAACGGGTGTCGCTCGACGCCGAGCCGGGCCTGCGCCCCGGCTCCGGGCAGCTGTCCCGGGCGGGGTTGCGCCCCTCGGCCGCGGGCGGCACGGAGTGTCCGACGACGGTGTCCTGCGAGTGGATCCCGGCGCCGTACCAGGAGTTCGGCGACAACGACTACGGCAACCACGACCTGGCCGACCGGCCGAACTCGCAGCGCGTCCGGTACATCGTCGTCCATGACACCGAGGGCTACTGGGACACCACCCTCGAACTGGTCCAGGACCCGACGTACGTGTCGTGGCACTACTCGCTGCGCTCCACGGACGGTCACATCGCGCAGCACATCAAGAGCAAGGACGTGGCCTGGCACGCCGGCAACTGGTACGTCAACGCGGCGTCGGTCGGCCTGGAGCACGAAGGGTTCCTCGCCGCGCCGGACGCCTGGTACACGGAGGCGATGTACCGCAGCTCGGCGCGGCTGGTGAAGTACCTCGCCGACAAACACCGCATCCCGCTGGACCGGCAGCACATCCTGGGCCACGACACGGTACCCGGCCCGACGACGGCGACGGTCCGGGGGATGCACACCGATCCGGGTCCCTACTGGGACTGGCGGCACTACTTCGAGCTGCTGGGCGCGCCCCTCGGCGCGACGTCCGGCAGCGACAGCGCCATGGTCACCATCCGCCCGGACTACGCCGACAACCGGCCCGTGTTCACCGGCTGCACGTCCGGCGGCGGCTCCTGTGCGGTGCACGGTTCCAGCGCCGTACGCCTGTACACCCGGCCCGACACCACCTCGCCGCTGATCAAGGACATCGGACTGCGGCCGGACGGCAGCGCCTCGACGACCGGGGTGAACGACCTCGGCTCACGGGTCTCCACCGGGCAGAGTTACGCGGTGGCCGAGCGGCAGGGCGACTGGACGGCGATCTGGTACCTGGGGCAGAAGGCCTGGTTCAAGAACCCGAAGGACAAGCCGACGGCGGTCGGCGCGGCCGGTCTGCTCGTGACGCCCCGGGCCGGCCTGGCGGACGTCCCGGTGTACGGCCGGGCCTACCCGGAGGCGTCGGCGTACCCGGCGGGCGTGCCCGCGCAGGAGGTGTCCCCGCTGCCGTACAAGCTCCTCAAGGACCAGAAATACGTGGCCGGCGACCAGGTGCCCGGCGAGTACTACTACGCCGTCTCCTTCGACACGAGCGGACACCGGGTCGTGGTCGGCAAGGACCTCTACTACGAGATCCAGTTCGGCCACCGGGTGGCGTTCGTGCGGGCGGCGGACATGCGGGTGCTGCCCGCCGCGTGAGGTGTGAGCGTCCGAGGACGAGGAAACGAGAAGGGCCGGGTGCGCACCCGGCCCTTCTCGTTCTGTCCTCTGCTGCGCTCAGCCCTGCTGGAACAGCTCCGCCGGGAGCGGCTTGAGCAGTGCGTACAGGTCGTCGGTGATGGGGCGGTCCCAGGCGGCGATGGTCACCAGGACGTTGTCGCTGCGGTCGAACTGGACGCAGGAGATCCGGGACTCGGAGAGCTTGAGGCGACGGACGATCAGGAGGTTGTCGCCCTGCATCACCGGGATGTCCTCGGAACCGACGACGGTGATGTCCTCCTCGTTCTCCAGCGCGATCAGCAGCTGGCTCACCTCGAAGGGGATCTCGCCGTCGGAGACCTCGCGCGCCGGGGAGCCCTCCGGAAGGTTGCCGATGATCATCGCGGGGCCGCGGCCGCCGTAGAGGTCGTAGCGCAGGAAGACGCCCTGGCAGCTGCCGTCGGGGGCGGGCAGCAGGCCGGCACCGAGATTGCCCGGCCAGTCGCCCGGATCCATGGCCAGTACGTCGAATTCGGGACCGGCGGGAGTGGCGCTGCGGCGGCGGAGGAAGGACATGCGGCAATGGTACGGCGTGCTGTGCGGCGGTGGGGCCGAGGGAGCTGTGGGGGTGGGGGCGTTCCGGGGGTCGGTGTCGGCGCAGCCTCCCCGTGGTACCGCCCGGGACGAGGCGGGGGCGGCAACTCCCGTTCGGTGGCGTGGCGGGCCGTCCGTCACGGCTGCGAGCGTTCCGGCGAGCCGGAGCCGGTGGGGACGCCGTCGGCGAGGGGCGCCCCGCCTGCGGCGGTGGACCGGCGGGTGGTGTCGACCGCGGGGGCCAGGAACGCGGCGCAGGCGACGCAGGCGAGGACGACGAGCATGGCGGGGCGCAGGCCGATGTGCTCGCCGAGGAAGCCGAGCCCCGGCGGGCCGACGAGGAAGGCGACGTAGCCGATGACGGCGACCAGGCTGACCCGGGCCGTCTCGTCGGGGCCGGACTCCCCGGCGGCGGAGAGCGCCAGCGGGAAGCCGAGCGAGGCGCCGAGACCCCAGAACAGCACGGCGGCACCGGCCACGGCGGGGTTGTCGGAGACGACGACGAGGAGCAGGCCGAGTGCGCCGGAGGCGGCACTGGCGCGGACCACGGTGACGCGGCCGTAGCGGTCGAGGACATAGGTGCCGGTGAAGCGGCCCACCGTCATGGCGGCGGCGAATCCGGCGTAGACGAGGGAGCCCGCGGTGGGGTCCATGCCGTGTCCGTCGACCATGAGCAGGGGCAGCCAGTCGTTGGCCGAGCCCTCGGCCAGGGCCATGGCCAGCACGATCGCGCCGATGAGGAGGAGCCTGCCGTCCTTCCAGACCGCCGGGTGGCGCACCTCGCGGCCGTCGTCCCGGGGCTCGGCGGGGGTGGTGCGTCCGGTGCCCGCCGGGATGGCGCGCACGGCGTGGAGCAGGAGGGCGGCGGACAGCGCGACGATCGCCGCGAGGTGCCAGTGGACCGGGACTCCGGCCGCCGTCGCCGCCATTCCGGCACCGGCTCCGCACACCGTGCCCAGGCTGAAGAAGCCGTGCAGCGGGGGCAGTGTGGTGCGCCCGCTGATCCGTTCGACGTCGGCGCCGTCGACGTTCACCGCCACGTCCCCGACGCCCATCCCGGCGCCGAACGCGCACAGGCCCGTGGTCACCAGCGGCACCGACGCGGCGAAGCCGCCGAAGCAGACCGTGACCATCCCGGCCAGCAGCAGCCAGGTCCCCCAGACGATCACGGGGCGTGTCCCGTATCTGGACGTCAGCCGCCCCGAACAGCTGATCCCCAGCATCGCGCCGAGCGACAGCCCGAACAGGACCAGACCCATCTGCGCGGTGGAGACGTCCAGCCGGTCCCGGATCGCGGGCGTGCGGGTCACCCACGACGACATCGAGATGCCGGCGAGCAGGAAGACGAGGAACAACGCCTGCCGGCGTCGGCACACGGCGTCGTCCATGAGACTGCTTCTCCAAGGGAGCGGAGCCACTGCGGGCCCTCTGCGGCGCCCCCTGACCGAACAAATGTACAGGGCAGGCTCGCTCCCGCCTCCGGGTCCTCGACCCCACCCCCTCCTCGTCGGTGGCCGCCGTCGGGCTCCGGGGGCCCGGCGACACCACGCGTAGCGCCGCTCAGGTCAGGTCGAACTCGCCTTCGCGGGCGCCCGAGACGAAGGCGCCCCATTCGGCGGGGGTGAAGATCAGCGAGGGGCTCTCGGGGCTGCCGCTGTTGCGCATGGCGATGAAGCCCTCGACGAAGGCGATCTGGACATCTCCCCGCCCCTGGCTGCTCGACCGCCAGTCCGCGTTGCTCAGGTCCAGTTCCGCCGGTTTGTGCCAGCCGTCGAGGGATCGCTGCTGCATGGTGGTCTCGGCCACGTCCGTGCTCCTCCCGGTTCGTCGTCCGCCCGCCAGACTAGCGATCGACCCCCACCGCCGACAGGCCACGTGAGGGGGAGGTTCAGGAGGTGGGCGGCTCGGCGCCCACCAGCCACATCGAGAAGAACTGCGATCCGCCGCCGTAGGCGTGTCCGAGCACCCGGCGGGCGCCCTCCACCTGGTGTTCTCCCGCGAGGCCCCGCACCTGGAGCGCGGCCTCCGCGAAACGGATCATGCCGGAGGCACCGATGGGGTTGGTCGACAGGACTCCGCCGGACATGTCGACCGGGAGATCCCCGTCCAGCTCGGTGACACCGGACTCGGTGAGCTTCCAGCCCTCCCCCTCCGCCGCGAAGCCCAGGTTCTCCAGCCACATCGGCTCGTACCAGGAGAACGGGACGTACATCTCCACCGCGTCGATCTCGCGGCGGGGATCGGCGATGCCCGCCTGCCGGTACACGTCGGCCGCGCAGTCCCGTCCCGCGCGCGGCGACACGCTGTCCTTGCCCGCGAACAGCGTGGGCTCGCTGCGCATCGCGCCGCCGTGCATCCACGCGGCGGGCCGGGGCGCCCGGGCGGCCCCCGCGCGGTCGGTGAGGACCATGGCGACGGCCCCGTCGGAGGACGGGCAGGTCTCGGAGTAGCGGATCGGGTCCCACAGCATGGGCGAGGCCTGGACCTTCTCCAGCGTGATGTCGTGCTCGTGGAGGTGGGCGTAGGGGTTCTTCAGCGCGTTGCGGCGGTTCTTGTACGCGACCAGGGAGCCGACGGTGTCGGGGGCGCCGCTGCGTCGCATATACGCCCGCACGTGCGGGGCGAAGAAGCCGCCGGCGCCGGCCAGCAGCGGCTGCTGGAACGGGATCGGCAGGGACAGGCCCCACATGGCGTTCGACTCGGACTGTTTCTCGAAGGCGAGGGTCAGCACGGTGCCGTGGACGCGGGCGGCGACCAGGCTCGCGGCGACCAGCGCGGTCGAACCGCCCACCGAGCCGGCCGTGTGCACCCGCATCATGGGCTTGCCGACCGCGCCGAGCGCGTCCGCGAGATACAGCTCGGGCATCATGACGCCCTCGAAGAAGTCGGGCGCCTTGCCGATGACGACGGCCTCGACGTCGGCCCACGTCAACTCGGCGTCGTCCAGGGCCCGCCGGGCGGCCTCACGGACGAGCCCGGCGATCGACACGTCCCGGCGCGCCGCCACGTGCTTGGTCTGGCCGACGCCTACGACGGCCACGGGCTCCTTGCTCATCGGGGATCCCCTTCGAGTACGGCGACCAGGTTCTGCTGCAGACACGGGCCGGACGTGGCGTGTGCCAGCGCCCGGTCGGACTCGCCCCGGTGGATGCGGGCGGCGGCCTCGCCGATCCTGATGAGGCCGGCGGCCATGACCGGGTTGGCCGCCAGAGCCCCGCCCGACGGATTGACGCGCACCCTGTCGTCGAGCCCCAGCACCTCGCGCAGGATCACCTCCTGCGAGCTGAACGGCGCGTGCAGTTCGGCGGTGTCCACCGGGCGGGCGAACGCTCCGGCGCGCTCGGCGGCGAGCCGGGTGGACGGCGAGTCGGTGAGATCGCGTACGCCGATGCCGTGCGCCTCGATGCGGTGGTCGATGCCCCGGATCCAGGCGGGCCGCTCGCACAGGTCACGGGCCCGGTCCCCCGCCGCGAGGATCACGGCGGCGGCGCCGTCGCCGATGGGCGGACAGTCCCCGGTGCGCAGCGGCCGTACGAGATAGTCCCCCTGCGGTACCGAACCCCGCAGCTGGGCGTGGGAGTTGGCGGCGGCGTCGGCGCGGCTGCGGGCCCCGACGGCCGCCAGTGCCGGCTCGTCCGTGGTGCCCGCGTCGATGAGCGCCTGCGCCTGGAGGGCGGCGAGGGCGACGGAGTCGGGCCACAGCGGGGCCACGTAGTAGGGGTCGAGCTGCCGGGTCAGGACGTCCCGCACCGATCCGGGCGAGGACTTGCCGTAGGAGTAGACGAGCGCGGTGTCGGCGTCGCCGGTCCGCAGTTTCACCCAGGCCTCGTACAGCGCCCACGCCCCGTCCATCTCGACGTGCGACTCGGAGATCGGCGGCCAGGCGCCCACGCCGTCGAGGGCCAGGGTGAAGGAGAAGGCGCGCCCCGCCAGGTAGTCGCTGGAGCCGGAGCAGGTGAAGCCGATGTCGGCGGTCTTCAGTCCGGTGGCCTCCATGACCTCGTGGAGCACCGGCATGAGCATCTCCACCTCGGAGACGTCGTCGCTGGTTCGCCGGTGGTCGGTCTGGGCGAACGCGACGACGGCGATGTCACGTGCGTCCGCGTGTCGTGCTGCCTCGCGTGTCATAGCGTCTCCCTGAACGTCTCGTAGTCCGCGTCGGGTTCGCCGGTGGGCCGGTAGTGGTCGGGGTAGCGGGCCCCCTCGGTCCACACCGGTTCGACGCGCAGTCCCATGCGCACCTGGTCGTAGGGGATGCCGGCGATCCGGCCGTGCAGGGCGAGTCCGGCGCCGTCGAGGGCGATGTGGGCGTAGACGTAGGGGACTTCGATGTCCAGGTTCTTCGCCTTGATGTTGACGATGCAGAACGTGGTGACCGTCCCGCCGGGCCCGACCTCCACCTGTTCGGCCGTGGCCACCCCGCAGGTCGGGCAGGCGCCCCTCGGCGGGACGTACACCTTGCGGCAGGAGGGGCAGCGTTCGCCGACCGTGCGGCGGCCGCCGAGGGCGTTGATGTAGCCGGTCTGGGCGCGGCCGGGCGAGTAGGTGTAGTCGAGGCGGGCGGGGGCGACGATCCCGGTGACCGCGTCCTCGAACTCGCCGCTGTGGCCCGCCGGTTCCGCCGCCTGCCCGTCGTAGGGCTCGAAGCAGGCGATGTCCGTGATGGCACCGGACCGTTCCTCGGCCCACCGGACGCGGACGCGCATGCCGGTGCGGACGGCGTCGGGGCCGGGCGCGTCGAGGGCGTGGAGCAGGGCCGTGTCGGCGCCGTCGAGCCGCACCAGCACCCAGGCGAAGGGGGTGGCGAGAGGCTGGCCGCGGCGCGGCTCGGGGTTCCAGGCCCAGGTGGTCACGGTGCCGGTCGGCGCGACCTCGACCAGGTCACGGATCTCCTCGGCGGTGACGGGGTCGTACTCGACCGGTGGCACGAGCACCCGGCGGTCGCCGGTGCGCACACCGAGGACCACACGTTCTCGCAGTCCTGTGAGGAAGGCGCTCTGTACGGGCCCGAGAGACCGGGTGAAAGGGAACTCGACGGTGAGGGGCGCTCTGAGGATCGCGGACATCGGGGTTGTCTCCTCGAACAGAGGGTCACGGACGCTTTTCGGGGGCGCGGGCTGTGCCGACGCGGCTCCGCCGTGGGGGCGCGACCGGTCACGACGGACCCGCAGCCGAGGCACGACCGCCCTCCGCCCCGCGCAGGACCTACGCCCGCTTGTAGACAGGGGGCCGCTTCTCGGCGAAGGCACGGGCACCTTCCTTCGCGTCGGCCGTGTCGAAGACGGGCCACCCCCGTTTCAGCTCGGCGGCCAGCCCCTCCGCCTCGGTCATCTCGGCCGTCTCGTACACGGACGCCTTCACCGCCTCCACGGCCAGCGGCCCGCACGCGTTGATCCGCTCGGCGATCTCCAGGGCCTTGGCCAGGGCCGTGCCGTCGGGCACGACATGCCCGATCAGCCCGATCCCGGCGGCCTCGCGCGCGCTGTACGGCCGCCCGGTGAGCAGCATCTCCAGCGCGTGCGTGCGCGGGATCTGCCGCTGGAGACGGACCGTGGAGCCGCCGATCGGGAAGAGCCCGCGCCTGACCTCGAAGAGGCCGAACGTCGCCGACTCGCCCGCGACCCGGATGTCGGTGCCCTGGAGGATCTCCGTGCCGCCGGCGACGCAGTGTCCCTCGACGGCGGCGATCACCGGCTTGCGCGGCCGGTGGTGACGGAGCATGGCCTTCCAGTGCAGGTCGGGGTCGGCCTTGAGCCGGTCCCGGTACTGCTGCCCCTCCATCCCCTTGCCCGCGAGGGCCTTGAGGTCCATCCCGGCGCAGAATGCGCCGCCCGCTCCCGTGAGGACGATCGAGCGGACCTCCTCGTCCTCGTCGGCCTGGACCCAGCCGTCGTACAGGCCGACGAGCATCGGCAGCGAGAGCGCGTTCTTGGCTTCGGGCCTGTTGAGCGTGAGCACCAGTGTGCCGCCTTCGCGCCGCACGGTGAGGTGTTCGGTGCCGCCCATCGGGGTTCTCCCTCCACAGGAAACGAGAACAGGTTGCAGGAGACGGGGCGGCACTTCAAGAGGTTTCTGACAGACAGTCAGATTTCTGTGCGGGGACTCTTCACAGTTGTGCCGCCCTTTGCTCTGATGACCGGCAACCGAGGGGCAGCGAGGTCAGGAGGAGCGCGGTGGAGTACAACCTTGCCGACCTGTTCGAGTCGGTGGTCGACGTGGTTCCGGGCCGGGCGGCGCTCGCGTATCTCGACATCCCCGGCACGGGCGCGGAACACCGGCTCACCTACGCGGAACTGGACGCGGCGGCCAACCGGGTCGGACACCATCTGCTCGACAGCGGGATACGGCCCGGCGAGCACGTGGGGCTGCACCTGTACAACGGCATCGAGTACCTGCAGACCGCGCTCGGGTGCCTGAAGGCCCGGATCGTGCCGGTCAACGTCAACTACCGATATGTCGAAGAGGAGTTGGTCTACCTCTATCGGGACGCGGATCTGGCCGGTCTGGTCTTCGACACGGAGTTCACGGGGCGGGTGGCGGCCACGCTGCCGCGCACGGAGAAGCTGCGGCACCTGGTGCGGGTGGGGACCCCCGCGCCGGACGCGCCCCCGCTCGACGCGGTCGACTTCACCGAGGCGGTGGCTGCCGCGTCCGCCGAGCGGGGCTTCCCCGCGCGCTCGGGCGACGACCAGTTCATCATCTACACCGGCGGCACCACCGGCATGCCCAAGGGCGTGATGTGGCGTCAGGAGGACCTGTTCTTCTCGGGGTTGGGCGGGGGCGCCCCTACCGGGGAGCCGGTGAAGTCGCCGGAGGAGCTGGCCGAGCGCGTCGCGGCCGGCGGCGAGGGGATCACGTTCTTCCCCACGGCCCCGCTGATGCACGGCACCTCCACCCTCACCGCGTTCATCGGGTTCAACTTCGGCCAACGGGTGGTGATCCACCGCAAGTTCGTGCCCGAGGAGGCCCTGCGGACGATCGAGAAGGAGAAGGTCACCAGTGTGTCGCTGGTCGGCGACGCCATGCTGCGCCCGCTCATCGACGCGCTCGACGGCCCGATGCGGGGCACGGACTGCTCCTCCCTGTTCAGCGTGTCGTCGTCCGGGGCGATCATGTCGGAGACCGTCCGGCAGCAGTTCCAGGCCCTGGTGCCGAACGCGATGGTGCTGAACAACTTCGGGTCGTCGGAGTCCGGTTTCAACGGCACGGCGACGGCGGACTCGGGTGCGGGCGACGGGTTCCGGATACGGGTCCACTCCCGGACACAGGTCGTGGATCCGGCGACGTACGAACCCGTGCCGGTCGGCGTGCCGGGCCGGGTCGCCCAGCGCGGCCATGTCCCCCTCGGCTACTACAACGACCCGCGGAAGACCGCCGAGACCTTCTTCGAGCGGGACGGCGAGCGCTGGGTGCTCCTCGGCGACATGGCGACCGTCGACGAGGAGGGCGTCGTCACGGTCCTCGGCCGGGGCTCCCAGTGCATCAACACCGGTGGCGAGAAGGTGTACCCGGAGGAGGTCGAGCAGGCCCTGAAAGCCCACCCCGACGTGTACGACGCGCTGGTGGCCGGGGTGCCGGACGCCCGCTGGGGCAACCACGTCGCCGCCGTCGTCCAGCTGCGCGAGGGCGCGGACCTGCCGTCCCTCCAGGACATCCAGAGCCACTGCCGCGCCCGCCTCGCCGGCTACAAGATCCCCCGCCAGCTGGTCCTCACCGACACGATCCAGCGCTCCCCCAGCGGCAAGGCGGACTACCGCTGGGCGCGGTCGGTGGCGGTGGCGGCCGACGGGTGAGCCACCCCCCCCGGGGTCCCGTCAGCGGCCGGTGAGAAACGCCTCCACCTCCCTGACGAACCACCGCGGGTCGTCCAGCCACGGGAAGTGGCCGCCGCCCGGCTGGACCGCGAACCGCGCGTCCGGGAAGAAGGCGGCCGCGCGGTGGGCGAGTTCGGGCGTGGGGCCGGTGTCGAGTTCGCCCGCGTACATGAGGACCGGCGCCCGCAGCGCGGCGAGGGCGGCTCGGGTGACGGGCGGGTCGTAGGCGCCCTCGGAGCCGTAGACGGCGGACGCCTCGTCGTTCGTCTGGTCCTCGTCGGCAGCCATGTGGGCGCGGGCGGTGTCGTCCCAGCGGCCGTAGAACAGCGGCATCATGGCGTCGTCGAAGGGGCCGCGGCCGGTCCAGGCGGCCTCGAAGGCCGCGTACGCCTCGGCGAACCACGGTTCGCCCACGCGCAGGCGGGCGGCGGCGAGGCGGTCCTCGACGGTCACCGGCAGGCCCACCGCCCAGGGGGTGGCGGTGATCAGCGCCAGACGGGAGACGCGCTCGGGGTGGCGGGCCGCGTAGAGCGTGGCCAGGTTGCCGCCGGCCGAGTGGGCGAGCAGGTCCACGCGGTCCAGGCCCAGGTGGGCGCGGAGTGCCTCCACGTCGTCGACCTGGCGGTCGCAGCGGTAGGTCGCGGGATCGGCGGGGACGGCCGAGTCGCCCGTGCCGCGCAGGTCGAGCAGGACCAGGCGCCGGTGGGCCGTCAGACCGCCGAGGTCGCCCAGGTAGGCGGAGGCGCGCATCGCTCCGCCGGGGAGGACGATCAACGGGTCGCCCTCGCCGCGCAGGTGGTAGGCGAGTGCGGTTCCGTCGGGTGCGGTGAAGGTCGGCATGGTTCGATCTTCGGGGGCGGGCGGTGTGCGCCGCAACGGGGTTCACGGCGCCACCGGGCACTCAGGTCCGCGTGAGGCGGTCCCGCAGCTCCCGTTTGAGGATCTTGCCGCTCGCGTTGCGCGGCAGCGCGTCCACGAAGTGGATCGACTTGGGTGCCTTGAAGTGCGGGAGCTTCTCGCGGGCGTGGGCGAGGAGTTCGTCCTCCGTGACCTCTTCCCGGCGTACGACGACCGCCGTGACGGCCTCGATCCAGTGGTCGTCGGGCAGGCCGACCACCGCGACCTCGGCGACCGCCTCGTGGGTGTAGAGCGCGTCCTCGACCTGGCGGGAGGCGATGAGGACGCCGCCGGAGTTGATGACGTCCTTCACGCGGTCGACGACGGTGAAGAAGCCGTGGGCGTCGCGCACGGCGAGGTCCCCCGAGTGGAACCAGCCGTCGCGGAACGCCTCGGCGGTCTCCTCCGGCTTCTCCCAGTAGCCCTCGCAGAGCTGCTGCGACTGGTAGACGATCTCGCCGGGCGTGCCGTCGGGCACCTCCTCGCCGTCCTCGTCGACGACCTTCGCCTCCACGAACATCACGGGACGCCCGCAGGAGTCCATGCGGCCCTTGTGCTCGTGCGGTCCGAGAACCATCGCCAGCGGGCCGATCTCGCTCTGCCCGAAGCAGTTGTGGAAGGCCAGCTCGGGCAACCGCTCCCGGAGCCGTTCCAGGACGGGCACCGGCATGATCGACGCCCCGTAGTACGCCTTGCGCAGGCCGCCGAGGTCACGCGTGTCGAAGTCGGGGCGGCCCGCGAGGGCGATCCACACGGTGGGCGGGGCGAAGAAGCTGTCGGCGCGGCCCTCTTCCACGAGGTCGAGGATCCGGTCGCCGTCGGGGGCGTCGAGGATCGTGTTCGTGGCGCCGACCGCGAGGTACGGCACCAGGAAGACGTGCATCTGGGCGGAGTGGTACAGCGGCAGGGAGTGCACGGGCAGGTCGCCCGCCTGGAGGTCGAGGGCGGCGATCGCGCTGAGGTACTCGTGGACCAGCGCGCGGTGCGTCATCATCGCGCCCTTGGGAAGCGCGGTCGTGCCCGAGGTGTACAGGAGCTGGACGAGGTCCTCGGCCCGGGGCTCCTCGCCGTCGTACGGCTCGGTGCCGGCGAGTCGTACGAGGAGCGAGTCGTCCGCGTCGCGCAGGGGCAGGGCGCGGGTGCCCTCGGGGAGGTTGCCGGCCAGGTCGGGATCGGTGAGGACGAGGGTGCTGCCGGACTGGTCGAGGAGGTAGGCGAGGTCGTCGCCGGTGAGGTTCTGGTTGACGGGGACGTGCACCAGGCCGGCGCGCGCGGCGGCCAGGAAGGCGATGAGATAGGCGTCGGAGTTGTGGCCGTAGGCGGCGACCCGGTCACCGGGCCGCAGTCCGGTGTCGCGCAGGGCGCGGGCCGCGCGGGAGACCGCGTCGTCCAGTTCGGCGTAGGTCCACGACCGTTCGCCGTAGTGGATCGCGACGCGGGCGGGAACGCGCCGGGCGCTGCGGCGCAGCGTCCCGTCGACCGTCACACTGCGGCCTGCCGTCATGTTTCCCGCTCCTTCGTCCACGTTTCCGACGCCCGATCCTCGTTCCGTCCCACGAGCGAGGTCAAGCGCGCCACCCTCGCGGCCGGAATCCGGCACACATGGCGAGAAGTGGCTCAACTCCGGCCGCCGGACGACGAGTCACCTTGAGGGAGGATCCCGCACCCGTATGGACTACGCAGACACGTGTCGACATGCTCAACCATCCTTTCCCTGAACGACGTTGGGAGCCCGTATGCGCACCCGCCTCAGACGGTCGGTGGTCTCGGCCGTCGCCCTGCTCACCGCCTCCGCCGTCCTGCCCTCGGCCACCGCCGCCGACGACGCGCGAACCGGTGAGCGCCGCACCTCCCACGGCGGTTTGTCCGCCGTGATCCGCTACACCGAGTACGGCGTACCGCACATCGTCGCGAAGGACTACGCGAACCTCGGCTTCGGCACCGGCTGGGCGCAGGCCGCCGACCAGGTGTGTGTGCTCGCCGACGGGTTCGTGACCGTGAGGGGGGAGCGCTCCCGCCACTTCGGGCCCGACGCGGCACCCGACTTCTCGCTCTCCTCCGCCTCCAAGAACCTCACCAGCGACCTGTACTTCCGGGGCGTCCGGGACGCGGGCACCGTACAGCGGCTGCTGGACCGGCCCGAACCGCTCGGGCCGAGCCGTGCGGCCAAGGACCTGATGCGGGGCTGGGCGGCCGGCTACAACGCGTGGCTGAAGAAGAACCGGATCACCGACCCGGCCTGCGAGGGCGCCGCCTGGGTGCGGCCGGTCTCCACGCTCGACGTCTTCTCCCGCGCGTACGCCCTCGCCGTGCTCGGCGGCGAGGGGCGCCTGGTGGACGCCATCACCACCGCGCAGCCGCCGGCCCCCGGCACCACGAACAGGGCCACCGCCCCGGAGCCCGCGGCCGCCGCCCGCGCCGCGCGCGAACTGTTCGACGCCGCCGACGCGGACATGGGGTCGAACGCCGTCGCCTTCCGCGGTGACACCACGGCGAACGGCCGCGGGCTGCTGCTCGGCAACCCGCACTATCCGTGGGTCGGCGGCCGTCGGTTCTGGCAGGCGCAGCAGACCATCCCCGGGGAGCTGAACGTCTCGGGAGGGTCGCTGCTCGGCACGCCGATCACCCAGATCGGCTTCAACGCGAAGGTCGCGTGGAGCCACACCGTGGCGACCGGCGTCCCCATGAACGTCCATCAGCTGGCGCTGGACCCTGCCGACCCGACCACGTACCTGGTGGACGGCGCGGCGGAGCGGATGACGAAGCGGACCGTGACCGTCGGCGTCAAGGACGGCTCCCCGGTCACCCGCACCCAGTGGTGGACCCGCTACGGCCCGGTCGTCACCTCGCTCGGCGCCGACCTCCCGCTCCCCTGGACGGGCGGCACCGCGTACGCGCTGAACGACCCCAACACGGCGAACATCCGCTTCACCGACACCTCGCTGGGCTTCGCCAAGGCCCGCGGCACGGCGGACGTTCTCGCGTCCCTCGCCCGGCACCAGGGCCTGCCCTGGGTGAACACCGTGGCCGCGGACTCCGCCGGACACACCCTGTTCACCCAGTCGCAGACGCTGCCCCGGATCACCGACGACCTGGCGGCCCGCTGCTCGACACCCCTCGGCAGGGCCACGTATCCCTCGGCGGGCGTCGCGATCCTGGACGGTTCCCGGGCCGACTGCGCGCTCGGCAGTGACGCCGACGCCGTGCAGCCGGGGATCTTCGGGCCCGCGAGGATGCCGACGCTGAAGGACGCGCCGTACGCGGAGAACTCCAACGACAGCGCGTGGCTGGCCAACGCGGACCAGCCGCTGACCGGGTACGAGCGGGTCTTCGGCAACCTCGGCACGCAGCGCTCGATGCGCACACGCGGCGCGATCGAGGACGTGGCGGCGATGGCGGACGAGGGCGGCCTGACCGTACGGGACCTGCAGCGGCAGCAGTTCGCGAACCGGGTGCCCGCGGCCGACCTCGGCGCCCGGGACGCGGCGCGGGCGTGTGCCGCGCTGCCGGACGGCACGGCGACCACGGGTGACGGCCAGGCGGTCGACGTCTCCGAGGCGTGCCGGGTGCTGCGCGCATGGAACCGGACCGCCGACAGCGACAGCCGGGGCGCGCTGCTCTTCGACCGGTTCTGGCGACGGCTGAACGCCGTGGTGCCGCGCGCACAGCTGTGGAAGGTGCCGTTCTCGGCTTCGGACCCGGTCGGCACCCCGAACACGCTGAACACCGACGCGCCCGGCTTCGGGACGGCCCTCGCGGAGACGGTGACGGAACTGCGGGCGGCCGGCATACCCCTGGACGCGAAGCTCGGCGACCACCAGTTCGTCGTACGCGACGGTCGACGCATCCCCGTGTCCGGCGGCACGGAGTCGCTGGGCGTGTGGAACAAGATCGAGTCGTCCTGGCGTCCGGCCGAGGGCGGCTACCCGGAGGTCTCGTCGGGTTCCAGCCATATTCAGGCGGTCGGCTGGGACGGCGGCCGCTGCCCGGTGGCCCGCACGCTGCTGACGTACTCGCAGTCCTCCAACCCGAACTCGCCCCACCACCTGGATCAGACGCGGCTGTTCTCCGCGGAGAAGTGGGTGACGTCCCGCTTCTGCGAGAAGGACATCCTGTCCTCGCCGAAGCTGAAGGTGGTCCGTGTGGGCCAATGAGCGAAGGGAGGTGGTGCCGCCCCGTCCGGGGCGGCACCATTTTCATGGCGGCACCTTTCCGCCGGCATATCACCGCTTTCCCCGAGGAGGCCGCCCGGTGGCGCAGGACCCGTTGCGTCCGTGGACGGATTCGACCGCCAGGATCGACACGACGGTGGCGCGCAAACCATGAGGGCCGCGTGCGTATGCCCCGACAACCGTGCGCGGGCCGTGCGGCCCGCGCACGGCGCGCGCGACAGCGGTCCTCAGACGGCCTTCTGCCGTCCCTCCCAGTACGGCTCGCGCAGCCGCCGTTTGTAGAGCTTGCCGTTGGGGTCGCGGGGCATCGCCTCGGTGAAGTCGACGCTCTTCGGGCGCTTGTACCCGGCGAGCCGACGGGCGCAGTGGGCGAGGATCTCCTCGGCGAGACCCGGCCCCGGCGTGAATCCGGGGGCGGGCTCCACCACGGCCTTGACCTCCTCGCCCCAGTCGTCGTGCGGGATGCCGAAAGCGGCGGCGTCGGCGACGGCGGGGTGGGTGAGCAGGGCGGACTCGATCTCGGCGGGGTAGATGTTGACGCCGCCGGAGATGATGAGGTCGATCTTGCGGTCACGGAGGAAGAGATAGCCGTCCTCGTCGATGAGTCCGAGGTCGCCCACGGTGAAGAAGTCGCCGATGCGGTTCTTGCGCGTCTTGCCCTCGTCCTTGTGGTACGAGAATCCGCCGGTGCTCATCTTCATGTAGACGGTGCCGAGTTCACCGGGCGGCAGCCGGTTGCCGTCGTCGTCGAAGACGGCGAGTTCGCTGATGGGCCAGGCCCTGCCGACCGTGCCGGGCTTCTTCAGCCAGTCCTCGGCGGTGGCGAAGGCGCCCCCGCCCTCGCTGGCCGCGTAGTACTCCTCCACACACTCGCCCCACCACTCGATCATGGCCCGCTTCACATGGTCCGGGCAGGGCGCGGCCCCGTGGATGGCGTGCCGCATGGACGACACGTCGTAGCGGGCGCGCACCTCCTCGGGGAGGGCGAGCAGGCGGTGGAACTGGGTGGGCACCATGTGGGTGTGCGTGCAGCGGTGGGCGTCGATGACGCGGAGCATCTCCTCGGGCGTCCACTTGTCCATCAGCACCAGCCGGTGCCCGATGTGCAGGGAGGCGCCGGCGAACTGCAGGACGGCCGTGTGGTAGAGCGGCGAGCAGACCAGGTGGACGTTGTCGTCGAAGGGCCTGATGCCGAAGATGCCGAGGAAGCCGCCGAGGTAGGACTCCTCGGGGAGCTTGCCCGGCAGCGGGCGGCGGATGCCGCGCGGGCGGCCGGTGGTGCCGGAGGTGTAGTTCATGACCCAGCCGAGGGTGCGCTCCCCGGGCGCCGACTCGGGCTGTCCGTCCAGGAGTTCGGCGTACGGGCGGAAGCCTTCGGCCGTACCGACCGTGTAGCGGTGGCTCGCGGGGAGCTTCGCCTCGTCGGCGGCGCCGCGGGCCGCGTCGGCGAACCGCTCGTGCGCGATGAGTACCTTGGCGCCCGAGTCGGAGACGATCCAGGCGATCTCGGGGCCCATCAGATGGTGGTTGACGGGGACGAGGTAGAAGCCGGCCTGGGTGGCGGCGAGGTAGGCGGTGAGGAACTCGACACCGTTGGGCAGGACGACGGCGAAGGCGTCACCGCGCTCCAGCCCGGCCGCCCGCAGTCCGTGCACCAGGCGGTTGGTCTCGGCGTGCAGACGCCCGGCGGTCCACTCCTGCCCGTCGGGGGCGATGAGCACCGCACGGTCGGGGTCGGCGGCGGCCTGCGCCCAGAAGCCCTGGGGAGGCTGGGCGTTCGGGGCTCCGCCCCGCGCGGACCGGCTTTGGGGGGCACGGTCCTGGGCGGGTCCGTCCTGGGCGGGTCGGTCCTGGGCGGGTCGGTCCTGGGCGGGTCGGTCCTGGGGGGCTCGGCTCACTGTCCCTCGCTCCTTCCGGCGATCCGGTTGATGCGGTCCACGGCCTGCTCGAAGCCCCGGGTGAGGTCGTCGAAGACGGCCTGGACGCTGCGTTCGCTGTTCATACGGCCGACGATCTGGCCGACCGGAGTGCCGAGCAGCGGCTCCACCTCGTACTTCTGGATGCGGGAGACCGCCTCGGCGACGAGCAGGCCCTGGAGGGGCATGGGGAGGGTACCGGGTCCGCTGGGGTCGTCCCAGGCGTCGGTCCACTCGGTACGGAGCTGGCGCGCGGGTTTGCCGGTGAGGGCGCGGGAGCGGACGGTGTCGCCGGAGCCGGCGGCGAGCAGCTTCTCGATCAGCCGGGGCGAGGACAGTTCGGCCTCGGTGGTGGTCAGCCACAGCGAACCGAGCCAGACCCCCTGGGCGCCGAGCGCGAGGGCGGCGGCCACCTGCTGTCCGCTGCCGATACCGCCGGCGGCGAGGACGGGCAACGGGGCCACGGCGTCGACCACTTCGGGGGTGAGGACCATGGAGGCGATCTCGCCGGTGTGGCCGCCGGCCTCGTAGCCCTGGGCCACGACGATGTCGATGCCCGCCTCGGCGTGCTTGCGGGCGTGGCGGGCGCTGCCGGCGAGCGCCGCGACCAGGACGGCCTGTTCGTGGGCGCGGTCGATGACGTCGGCGGGCGGGGAGCCGAGGGCGTTGGCCAGCAGCTTGATCGGATAGTCGAAGGCGACGTCGAGCTGGCTGCGGGCGACCTGTTCCATCCAGCCGGTGATGCGCCAGCCGGAGGCCTCGCCCTCGGCCAGCTCGGGCACGCCGTACTTGGCGAGGGTCTCCTGGACGAACTGCCGGTGCGAGTCGGGGATCATGGCCTCGACGTCGGCCTCCGTCACCCCCTCGACCTTTTTGGCCGGCATGACGACGTCCAGTCCGTACGGCATGCCGTCGACATGGGCCTCGATCCAGTCGAGGTCGCGCTTGAGATCGTCGGGGGCCGTGTAGCGGACCGCGCCCAGCACCCCGAAGCCGCCTGCCCGGCTGATGGCCGCCGCGACCGCGGGGAACGGCGTGAAGCCGAAGACGGCGTACTGGACTCCGAGTGTGTTGCTCAGCTCCGTCTGCATGGTGCGCAGGATGCCGTAGTCCTCCGGACGAGGGAAGGGGTTTTCTGATGCACCGTCAGATTTTGTTGGTGTCGTGTGTGCGGGGGCGGGTCGCTGATCCGTGGGTGGCCGACGGGTGCCTGTTCCCCAGGGGCCGGGCGCGCGGTTCCTCGCACCCTTGGGGGGTGGGTGCTTGACTGGGTTTCATGAGTGAAGCTGTGGGGGGCTCGGGGTCCGGGATGAGTCGGCGGCAGCTCGGCCGGCGGGTGTTGGCGGTCGGTGGAGGGCTCGCCGCGCTGCCCTTTCCCGCCGGGGCGGTCGCCTCTGCCTCCGCCTCCGGGGGTGGTCGTCCGACGCTGCGCCACGGTTCTCCCGAGCGGGCCGGTCTCCTCCCCGAACCCCTGGATCGGCTCGTCACCGATGCCGAAACGTTCCTCGGGCCCTCGCCCAAGCACCCCTGGTACGCGGGCGCCGTCCTGCTCGCCGGGCGGGGCGGGACCGTCGCCCTGCACCGGGCGATCGGGATGGCGGTGCGGTACTCGGCGTACGACGAGAAGACGGACACGGGGGTGGAGTTCCCGGCGGACCAGCGGATTCCGATGACGCGGGACACCGTCTTCGATCTGGCCTCGGTGTCGAAGCTGTTCACGTCGATCCTCGCGGTGCAACAGATCGAGCGGGGCGCGCTGGAGCTGGAGGGCAGGGTCGCCACGTACCTGCCGGAGTTCGGCGCGGCGGGCAAACAGGACATCACCGTGCGCCAACTGCTCACCCACACCTCGGGTTTCCGGCCCTGGCTCCCGCTCTACAAGGAGCCGACGCACGAGGGGAAGCTCCGGCTCGTCTGGAACGAGGCGCCGCTGAACCCGCCGGGCACGACGTACCTGTACTCGGACCTGAATCTGATCTCGCTGCAGCTCGTCCTGGAGGAGATCACCGGTCTCGGTCTGGATCGGCTGCTCCGAAACGAGATCACCGCTCCACTCGGGATGCACCGCACTCGCTTCAATCCTCCGGCCTCCTGGAAACCCGGCATCGCGGCGACCGAGGACGCCCGCCTCCCCTGGTCGGGCCTGGACCGGGGGCTGGTGTGGGGCGAGGTGCACGACGAGAACGCCTTCGGTCTCGGCGGGGTCGCGGGCCATGCCGGTGTCTTCTCCAGCGCCTGGGACCTGGCCGTCCTGGGCCGCACCCTGCTCAACGGCGGTGTGTACGGCAGGGCCCGCATCCTCGAACCCCGTTCGGTGGAGCTGATGTTCACCGACTTCAACACGGAGTTCCCCGGCGACGAACACGGGCTGGGCTTCGAGCTCTACCAGCACTGGTACATGGGCGCGATGGCCACCCCGCGCACGGCGGGACACACCGGCTTCACCGGCACCTCCCTCGTCCTGGACCCGACCACCGACTCCTTCCTCGTGGTCCTCGGCAACTCCGTCCACCCGGTGCGCGGCTGGCGGTCCGGCTCCGCGCCCCGGGTCGCCGCCGCGAACAACCTCGCCCGCGCCGTTCCCGTACGCCCCGCCCGGGGCCGTGCCTCCTGGTTCTCCGGAATGGCGTCCGCCACCACGGCGACCCTCGTTCTCCCGCCGCTCGACACCACCGGAGCCGGGAAAGCCACCGTCACAGCCTCCGCCACCGCCCCCGGGCGGCCCCGCCTGCGGTGCGCCCTGTGGTGGGACACCGAACCCCAGGCCGATGCCCTCTTCCTGGAGACCTCCGCCGACGGCGGCGACACCTGGCTGCCGGTGGCCTTCACGACCCTCCGGGACGGGGAGGCACCGCTGGAGCATCCGTCCGGGTCGGTCACCGGCTGGTCGGGCCGGGCATGGCACCGGGTCACCGCGGAGTTGCCGGGGACCACCGGGCTCACCGTGCGCTGGCGCTACACGACCGACCGGCAGTACGTCGGCCGTGGGGTGTACGTCGACGGGCTGCGGGTCGCGGCGGGAGGCGGCACCCTGTTCGACGAGTCGCGGCCGGCGGACGCGGGGCGGATCACGGCGGTGGGCTGGACGGCCGCCGCCGACTAGCGGAGCGAACGGGCGGCGGCCCCGCGACCGGACCTGCCCGGACGTGCCGCCTACGCCGGGCGCGGGCCGTCCGCCCCGGACTCCTCCAGGACCGCCATGGCCGCGTTGTAGCCCGGGACCCCGCTCACCCCGCCACCGCGTACGGCGCCCGCGCCGCACAGCAGGACGTTGGCGTGGCGGGTCTCCACACCCCAGCGGCCGGTGCCTTCCTGCGTGTGGGGCCAGGCGAGGTCGCGGTGGAAGATGTTGCCGCCGGGGAGGCCGAGGTCGCGTTCCAGGTCGAGGGGGGTCCTGGCCTCGATGCACGGGCGGCCGTCGGCGTCGGTGGCCAGACAGTCGGCGAGGGGCTCGGCGAGGTGGGCGTCGAGCTGGGCGAGGGTGGCCTTGAGGAGGTCCTCGCGTACGGCGTCGTTGTCGGCCTCGAACAGCCGCGCGGGCGTGTGCAGGCCGAACAGGGTGAGCGTCTGGTAGCCCTGATCGACCAGGTCCGGGCCGAGGATGGTCGGATCGGTGAGGGAGTGGCAGTAGATCTCGGAGGGCGGGGCCTCGGGGAGCACACCGGAGGCGGCCTGGGCGTGGGCGAGGGCCAGTTGGTCGTATCCCTCGGCGATGTGGAAGGTCCCGGAGAACGCCTCGCGCGGGTCGACGTCCTGGTCGCGGAGCCTCGGAAGCCGCGTGAGCAGCATGTTCACCTTGAGCTGGGCGCCCTCGGCAGGGGTGGGCGGTGCGTCGCCGGTCAGCGCGGCCAGTTCCTGGGGCGAGGCGTTCACCAGGACGTGCCGCGCGGCGACGGTGCCCTCGATGTCGGCCGTCCGGTAGGTGATCTCGGCGGACCGTCCGTCCGTCGCGATCCGCCGCGCCTCGTGACCGGTGGCGATCACGGCACCCGCCGCGCGCGCGGCCGTGGCCAGCGCGTCCGTGAGCGCGCCCATGCCGCCGACCGGCACGTCCCAGGCTCCCGTACCGCCGCCGATCACGTGGTAGAGGAAGCACCGGTTCTGACGGAGGGAGGGGTCGTGGGCGTCCGCGAAGGTGCCGATGAGCGCGTCGGTGAGGACGACCCCGCGCACGAGGTCGTCGGCGAACCTCGCTTCGACGGCCGCGCCGATCGGCTCCTCGAACAGGACCCGCCACGCCTCCTCGTCGTCGATACGCCCGCGCAGGTCGTCGCGGGTGGGCAGGGGCTCGGTGAGCGTCGGGAACACCCGTTCGGCGACGCGGCCCGTCATCGCGTAGAACCGCTGCCACGCCTCGTACTCGCGGCCCGAGCCCGTCAGCCGCGCGAACGCCTCGCGGGTGCGGCGCTCTCCGCCGCCGACGAGCAGGCCGGTGGGGTGACCGTCGCGTTCGACGGGGGTGTACGACGAGATCGTGCGGCCGCGGACGCGGAAGTCGAGGTCCAGGTCCCGCACGATCTTCCGGGGCAGCAGGCTGACCAGGTAGGAGTACCGCGACAGCCGGGCGTCGACCCCGGCGAAGGGCCGGGTGGACACGGCGGCTCCGCCGGTGTGGTCCAGCCGTTCCAGCACCAGCACGGAACGCCCGGCGCGGGCCAGGTAGGCGGCGGCGACCAGGCCGTTGTGGCCGCCGCCGACGATCACCGCGTCGTACGTGTCGTGAGGCCGGGGTCCGGCCGGACGTCCGGGGCGGTCGGAGTGTGCGGGGGTGGCAGGCATGGCTCTTGGTAACACGCGATGATCGAGGTCGGCCAGGGGGGCGGGCCGGCTGGATCAACGCCGCCGGGGCGGTGGGCCTGAGGCCTACGGGTCGACGGCCGTCCGCCGGGCGGCCCCCGCCGGGCGACCTCCATCGAACGCCCCCGTCGGGCGACCTCCACCGATCGGCCTCCCGGTGCTCGCCTCTCCCCCGGCCGCCGGCCGCGGTGTCACCCGCCGCCCGGAACCCGCTGCCGTATCGCCGCCACGCGACGGTACACCTCCACCGCCTCCGGGCCACGGCCCAGTTGTTCCAGGCAGCGGGCCTCGTCGTTGCGGCTGGTGAGGGCGTCGGGGTGGTCGGCGCCGAGGACGCGCTCGCGGGCGTCGGCGACGTGGCGGTACGCGGTGAGGGCATCGGCCCAGCGGCCGAGCCATCCGAGGCCGACGGCGACCTCGCGGCGGCTGACGAGCGTGTCGGGGTGGTCCGCGCCGAGGACGCGCTCGCGCAGGGCGCACACATCGCGGGACTCGGCGAGGGCCTCCTCCCAGTGGCCGATGCGGCCGAGACTGACGCCGAGACCGTGGCGGGCGCGCAGGGTCTCGGCGTGTGCGGGGCCGTGGACGCGGGTGCGGTCGCCTGCCAGGGCCCGGTACAGGGTCAGCGCCTCGGCGGGGCGGCCGAGCCGGCCGAGGCTGATGCCGACCTCGTGACGGGCGGCGAGGGTGTCGGGATGGTCGGGGCCGAGGGCCTGGGCGCGGGCCTCGGCGACCTCCCGGTAGGTCCGCAGCGCCTCGGTCCAGCGGCCCAGCTGACCGAGGGCGTAGCCGACCTCGAAGCGGGTGACGAGGGTGTCGGGATGGGTGGCGCCGAGGACGCGGGCGCGGGCGGTGGCGACCTCGCTCGCCATGCGGTACGACTCCTCCGGCCGGCCGATCCTGCTGAGGTTGAAGGCGAGGTTGTGGCGGCAGCGCAAGGTGTCCGGATGGTCGGGTCCGGCGATGCGTTCCCGGGCGGAGAGGACGGACAGATACGCCTGGTGGGCTTCGAGGTGCCGGCCCAACCGCCCGAGTACGTACGCCATTTCCTGCCACGCGGCGAGGGTGTCGGGATGCTCGGGGCCGAGGGCGTGCCGGCGGGCGAGGGCGACATGGGCGAACGCGCGCAGCGCGTCGGCGGGGCGGCCGGTGCGGCTGAGGGCGAGGCCGACCTCGTAGCGGCTGGACAGGGTGTCGGGGTGGTCGGGGCCGAGGGCGTGCTCGCGTTCGGCGGCGACCGCGCGGTGCACCTCGCCGGCCTCCGTCCAGCGGCCGAGGCGGCCCAGGTGCAGCCCCGCGTCGTGCCGGCCGGCCAGGGTGGTGATCAACTCCGCGGACGGGGCGGGCTGTTCGCAGCGTGGGGAACGCTCCGCGCGGCCGGTGGCGGGGCGGGCGATCCACTCTCCCGTGAGACCGGCGGAGGCGTCCTGCGGGGTGAGGCCCCCTCCGGCGCCGACGGCCTTGTGGCCGGTGGTCATGCCATGGGTCCAGGAGGGCAGCCGGGGTTCGCGCGACGGCGGTTGCTCGGGGCGCCTGCGGGGCCGGGGCGTGGCGGGAGCGGGCTCGGGCCAGTGGGGACGCGAGACGCCGGCCGGCACCGGGGAGCGGGCGGGCGCGGTGGTGGTCGCCGCCCGCCCCTCGCCGACCCTGCGGCTCACCTCACCGGCGTCGTACGGTCGCGCCGCGGGCTCCTTGGCCAGCAGGTCCAGGATGATCCGGTCGAGGTACTCGGGTACCTCGCGGCGGTGGCTTCGCGGGGGCGTCGGCGCGGTGTCGCGGTGTCCCATCAGGACCGCCCAGGCGTCGTCGAGGTCGAACGGCGGCACCCCGGTGGCGATCTCGTAGAGCACACAGCCGAAGGAGTACAGATCGCTGCGCCGGTCGACCCGGTCGCCGCTGATCTGCTCCGGCGACATGTAGTGCGGGGTGCCCATCGCGATGCCGGTACCGGTGAGGCGGGAGGTGAAGGTGACGTCGCGGCCGAGGCGGGCGATGCCGAAGTCGCAGATCTTCACGGTGCCGTCGGGGAGCATCATGATGTTCGCGGGCTTCAGGTCCCGGTGCACGATGCCCTGGCGATGGGTGTGGGCGAGGGCGGCGGCCACCTGGTCGGCGATCTCCACGACCGCGGGGACGGCCAGCGGACGGTGTCTGTTGTCCTCCAGGAGCTGGCTGAGGTTGCGTCCCTCCAGCAACTCCATGACGAGGAACAGCACCCCGTCGGACTCTCCGAAGTCGTGGACCACGGTCACCCCCCGGTGTTGGAGGGCGGCCGCGACGCGCGCCTCGCGCCGGAAGCGTTCCCGGAGCACGTGGGTGTCGGACCGGTCGGGCCCGGTGTCGACGGGCTTGAGGCACTTGACCGCGACCTGCCGGGCCAGCGATTCGTCTCTGGCGCGCCAGACCTCGCCCATCCCCCCGCGCCCGATCAGATCGAGCAACCGGTACCGGCCCTGGATCAGCCTGGTGTCCGCCATCGCCAACGATCGCCCCCGTCCCCGTACGGACCCGCCTCGCCCTCCCCGGCCCGTCCAGTATGACGGGCTATGGCCTGACTTTGTACGGTGCGGGACGGGAGCCGGGGCCGAGCCGTGCCAGGGCGCGGAGGATGTGCTGGGGCGGGAGTTGCCAGCGCAGACGGGCGGGGACGCGGCGCAGGAGGGTGCCGGTGCGCCGCAGTCGGCGGGTGACCAGGGCGGGCGCGGGGGCCGCCCTGCCGTACAACTCGTGGGCGTACGGAGGCAGGGAGGCGTACGCCAGGTCGGCCACGCGCCGCCACAGTGCCTCACGTGCCGGGACGAGCAACGGGTGGGTGGGCGGCCGGCGCAGGCAGTCGTCGACGTCGTGTGCCTCGGGTCCGGCGGCCGGCTCGGGGCGGGCCTTCTCGAAGTAGGCCGCCAGCTCGGCCCGGTCGCCCGGTACGTCGTCGAGGTCGAGGCCCACCAGGCGGGCGATGACGCGGTGTTCGCCGACATGGCGGTCGGCGGCGGTGTCGGTGAGGGGGTATCCGGAGCGGCGCAGGATGTGGGGGTAGGAGTCGATCTCGGCGCAGTGCACCCACAGCAGGAGGCCGGGTTCGTCGACGCCGTACCGCTCCCCCGTGTCCGGGTCGGTCGCCGGGAGGAGGCGGTGGGTCTTCCGGACGCGGGCACCCGCCCGCTCGGCCGCCTCCGTGGTGCCGTACGTCGACGTACCGACGAAGTTCGCCGTGCGCATCAGTCGGCCCCAGGCGTCCTTGCGGACGTCGGAGTTCTGCATCACGCCGCGCACCGCGCGCGGGTGCAGGGCCTGGAGGTAGAGCGCGCGGATCACGGCGATCCACATCACAGGGTCGCCGTGGGCGGCCTGCCAGGTCACGGAGGCGGGCCCGAACAGGCCGGGGTCGGCCGCAGGGGGACGGCTGCGGGCGTCCTCGCGGTCAGGTGGGACCGCGGCCGCCCGGTGCCTGCGGAGCATCACGTCGACCCGCGCCGGTGCCGACCGGACTCAGCCGGGTGCTGGGCTCTCCGCGGAGCCTTCTTGCCACATCGGTGCACCTTCATGGACCTTTCCGCCCTTGTCCTCCGAGTGACTCTTCCCGGAGCGCCGCCGGAGCGCCGCCGGATCATCCTCGTGCGACCGGACGCGTGCGCCGCCTCGACGGGGCAGCCGCGATCTCCGGAGAACGAACTCTGCGCCGGCTACGCACCGCCGTCGCCGTCGCCGTCGCCGTCGCGCAGGGAATGGATCATGCTCCGCAGGATGCGGAACGCCTCCGACTGCTCGGTCCCGGTCATCCCGGCCAGCATTCTGACCTCGACCGACCGGACCGCCACGGTCGCCTTCTCCAGGCTCCGCCGACCGCGCGGCGTGAGCCGTGCGGGGAGAGCCTTCCCGACCGGCGCCTCCGCGGGCCTGGTCACGTAGCCGTCCCGTTCCAGGGCCTGGAGCAGTACGTTCATCGACTGCCGGGTCACGAACGCACCCCGCGCGAGTTCGGAGTTCGACAGGCCCGGTCGCTGGGCCAGCAGTTCGAGGCAGGAGTAGTGCGTCACGTTCATCCCGAGCGGCCGCAGCACCTCCTCCATGGCCGTGCGCAGGACGCTCGACGCCTCCTTCAGCAGGTAGCCCAGTGACGTCTCCAGGTCCACACCGTCTTGATTCATGTCAGTACTTTGACATAGGGTCCTGTGTCAGAAAGCTGACATAGAGAAGGAGCATCAGCATGCCCGTCACCGGCCCCGACTTCATTTCCCTCCAGGCGCGCGACCTCGACGCCTCACGGGCGTTCTACGAGCAGTACCTGGGCCTCGTCCGCTCGCCGGCCGGCCCCCCGCACGCCGTGGTCTTCGAGACGAAGCCGATCGCGTTCGCACTGCGCGAAATCGTTCCCGGCACCGATCTCGCATCCGTCGCCCAGCCCGGCATCGGCGCCGCGATCTGGCTGCACGCCACCGATGTCCAGGCCATTCACGACGCCCTCGTCGCCGACGGTCACACCATCGTCTCCGGGCCGATCGACGGCCCCTTCGGTCGGACATTCACCTTCGCCGACCCCGACGGCTACCAGATCACTCTGCACGACCGCACCTGACCGGCCGAACGCCGCCGGATGATCACCCGCTCCTTTGAAGACATCTCGCTGGTGCACAGCCCGTACGGGCCGGCGGTGTGAGTTCGTCCGCGTCGGCAGCGACACCCAGGGAGAGCCGTTCACGGCAGTCGCGCGCCCGCACCGGACCTCTCCCTCGTGACCCGAGCCCCCAGCACTGCGCGCCCATGCCTGACCTGCGGTTCTGGCCCGCCGGAGCCGGGCACCGGTGACAGACCGGGCATCGGCGAGCACCTCCGCCGACCGAATCCGGACTGCTCGGGCATCTCGGTGCCGGGGTGGACCGGGGGGCGTCCCACCCCGGCCGGGTCTCATCGGATGTTCTTCGCCGGCTTGGTGGCGGCGTCGAGGAGGTGTTCCAGGGGGCCTCGGCGGAAGAAGCGGGACCAGATCGCGGCGAAGACGGTCGCCCCGAGGACGAACATGATCAGCGGCACCCACGATTGCTGGGTGCCGGTCCCGGCGGGCACGGACAGCGCGGACTGGGCGAGGAAGTGGCCGACGTAGGCGGTCAGGGACATGGTGCCCACGGCGATGACCGGCTTCGCCAGGCGGCGCAGTCGCGGCAGGCGGTCCATCGCCACCGTCGCGCCCACGATCACGAGGATCGCGACACCTACGCTGCCGATGATGTCGAACGTGGTCCCGCTGTGCGGCCCGGCCTTCAGCAGGAACGACGCGGACAACTCGGGGAACGACCCCCCGTCCGGGGGCATCGAACCGGAGCTGCCGGACGACGACCCGTCTTCCGCCATGCTCCTCAACGCGCCCGATCCGGCGAGCAGCAGGGACATGCCGTAGGCGGCCGCGATGAGGCAGGCGCCGAGCGCGGCGAGGCGCTTCTGAACGGTGCCGCAGGACAGGTCGAGGCGGCCCAGTGCCATGCCCGCGATCACGAACGACATCCACGTGAGCGCCGGGTAGAAGCCGGTGAGCAGCAGATCGAGCACTCCCACCTCGCTGAGGCGGCGGAGCGGGTCGTAGGCGTTGATGCTCTCCTGGACCGGCGAAGTCAGCAGCGAGGTCAGGACGAACGCCAACTGCGGTGTGACGAGGGCGAACGCGGCCGCGATGATCGCGAGTGTCCTGGCACGCAGTCGCACCAGGGGCAGGGCGAGGAGGAAGTAGACCCCGTAGAAGCCGAGGATGATCACTCCCCCGTACTCCCTCGCCAGCACGGTGCCCAGCACCAGCAGGACCACGGCACGGATCGCGATACGGGCCTTCGCCTGCCGGCCCGCCAGGCCCGTCTTCGGCTCGCGGCGGCCGGCGATCAGCATCAGCGAGAACCCGGCGAGAGTGGCGAACAGGACCGACGAGTGGCCGTCCGCCACGTAGCGGATCCAGCTCGCCACGCCGGTCGTGGCGGACAGCGGGGGGCCGATGTGCACGATGTACATGCCGAACACCGCCAGCGCGCGGGCCAGGTCCACCCCGACGAGGCGTCCCATCGAGGGACCGGGCGAGGCCGGTACGGCGGACTCTGGGGAGGTTCGGGGCGGCGGAGGTGAGTTCTCCGGGAGAGTTGACGTCTCCTGCGGCGGCTGTGTCTGTGTCATACGGCAAACCTCGCGCGGAGCCCACGGGACGGGCCATCCGGCAGGCTTCGGTATCGCCCCCGCCGACCGGTGGGTACCGCCCTGCCGACTGGCGGAACCTCGTCCCCGACCCGGTCCGGTGCGACCGGGCGGTGCTCTTGTCCAGCCACTCGGCGGGGGTGGACCCGACGGTTGCCGGATGGGTGCGGGCCGGCTGCGCTTCCAGAGTGGAGGCATGACACACCGTGCGCGACACAGGGAGCCCGACACCTCCCGCGCCTCACCAGCTGACGAACCGGGGCATGACGTGGTCCCTCGCAGGGGCGACTTCCTGGAGTTCCTCGGCCTGGTGCTGGCTGCGGGCGCCCTCGTCCTGGTCGTCGTACGCCCTGAGTTCCCCGAAGCGTTGGTGCGCGCCCTCTCCTCGAGCACGGCCGGACTCGTCCGCTGAGCCCGCCCACCATCACGCTCTCGGGTCCCGCGCCGAGGGCGATCAGGTGCCGGGCGAGGCGGTTGGCGCGACGGTTCAGTTCGTCGTACGTCAGCTCCGTGGTTCCGGTGGCATCCTCGCCGTCCGCGCGGCTCATGTCGGTCACGTCGTAGACGAACTTGGTGGCCAGGACAACCTCGTCGCGGAAGCCCTTGACCGGCCGCCCGAGCAGTTGCTCGCTGGTGTCGCCGCCCCGCCCGTACTCGGCGGCACCGCACCTCGCCCGCTAGGGCACCGACGTGCACGTCACGCACGGGCAAGCCGTCCGCCCGGTCGCTGCGTCGCCCTGCACGACGGGAGCAGGCTCCGCTGGTGTCGGCTTGCTCAGATGTGAAAGCCTGGCAGTGACAGGTACTTGAGCTGCTGGTACTCGTGGAGGCCTTCCGGTCCGCCCTCACGGCCCAGGCCGGACTGCTTGATCCCGCCGAAGGGTGCCGCGACGTCGGAGACCAGGCCGCGGTTGATGCCGACCATTCCGGCCTGCAACCGGGCGGCGACCCGCCGGGCGCGGTCGATGTGGGACGTCATCACATACGACGCGAGGCCGTGCTCGGTGTCGTTGGACACCGCTATGGCCTCGGCCTCGGTGGAGAAGCGGTGGATGGCGGCGACGGGGCCGAAGACCTCCTCGCACATGATCGCGGCATCGGCGGGGACGTGGTCCAGCACGGTCGGGGCGGCATAGTGCCCCGGCCCGTCAGGGATGTCCGCCTGGCCGACGACGACGGCACCACGGGCCACGGCGTCCTCGACGAGGCTGCGGACCTTGTCCACCGCGCGGGGGTCGGCCAACGGGCCGAGCTCGGTGTCCTCCCGGTCCGGGGCACCCACACGGATGGCGGCGATCCGTTCGCCCAGCGCCGCGGCGAACGCGTCGGCGATTCCCTCCTGGACCAGGAACCGGTTGGCGCCGACACAGGACTGGCCCCCAGCCGCATCTTCGCGATCATCGCTTCACGGACCGCGAGGTCGAGGTCGGCGTCGTCGAAGACCAGGAACGGCGCGTTGCCGCCCAGCTCCATCGAAGTGCGCAGCACCCGCGCACCACTCTGCAGCAGCAGTAGCCTGCCGACCGGAGTAGAGCCGGTGAACGACAGCTTGCGCAGCCGGGAATCGGTCAGGCGGCCGAGGCCCGCAGCCGCCCCGGCTGCACGGCGACCTTCACCTCGGTGCCGGGAGCCAGCTGATGGCGGCGCGCCTTCAGCAGACCACCGGAGTTGTCCAGGCGGACCAGGGTGTGCTCGCCGTCGTGCTGTTCGATGCGGCCGGGCAGGAAGTTGGCCGCGCCGAGGAAGTCGGCCACGAAGGGGGTCTTGGGCCGCTCGAACAGCTCGCGAGGGGTGTCGAACTGCTCGATCAGGCCGTTGCGCATCACCGCGATGCGATCCGACATCACCAGCGCCTCTTCCTGGTCGTGCGTCACGTAGATGACGGTCAGGCCGAGTTCCTGCTGGATGGTCTTGATCTCGATCTGCAGCTGGTCGCGGAGCTTCTTGTCCAGCGCGCCCAGCGGTTCGTCCATGAGGATGACCGGCGGCCGGTAGACCAGCGCCCGGCACAGGGCGACGCGCTGCTGCTGGCCGCCGGACAGTTCACGCGGCTTGCGTCCGCCGAACCCGGACAGCCCCGCGATCTCCAGCGTCTCCCCCACCCGCCGGCGGATCTCGTCCTTGCCCACCCCGCGCAGGGTGAGGGGGAAGGCGACGTTCTCGCTGACGGTCATATGAGGGAAGAGCAGGTACTGCTGGAAGACGAAACCCAGGCCGCGCTTCTGCGGGGCGAGGCGGGTGACGTCGCGGCCTCCGACGGTGATGGTGCCGGAGTCGGGTTCGCAGAACCCGGCGATCATCATCAGCGTCGTGGTCTTGCCCGACCCGGAGGAGCCGAGGAAGGTGACGAACTCCCCCGCCGCGATCTCCATCGACGCCTCGTCGACGGCGACGACGCCGCCGTAGGTCTTGCGCAGAGCCACCACCGACAGCGCTTTGCCGGTCGCGGTGGCCGGCGCCACGCCTGTCACCTTCACCGCCGGTGCGGCGACACCGAAATCAGCCACGAGCCCACTCCAGCCAGCGCTTGGTGACGGCCGACTCGTTCTTCAGCCACCAGTCGATGTCCGTGTCGAAGCCCTTGTCGTAGTACTTCGGCGCACCCGCGGACTCGTTGCGCTGCTCCTCGGTGAGCTTGCCGTAGGCCACGGGCGAGGACGGGTTCGACGGGAAGAACTTGACCAGGTTGGCCTGGCTCTCCGCGCGCAGGGAGAAGTCCATGAGCTGGTAGGCGTTGTCCACGTTCGCCGCGCCCTTGGCGATGGCGTAACCCGAGAACTGGCGGCGCATACCGTTGAGCTGCCGGGTGACCGGGACACCCTGCTTCTCCAGGTCGGCGAGTCGGCCGTCCCAGACGGTGGACATCGTGACCTCCTGGCGGCTGAGTAGCACGCCGGGCAGCGGGCCGCTGTCCCAGAACTTCTTGATGTCACCCCGCAGCCGGGTCAGCACCTTGAAGGCACGCTCCACATCCAGCGGGTACAGCTTTGGGGACGCGTGGGACCAGCTGTGCGGGGCCTTACCTCGCGGGTGGGGGGTGGGGCAGGGTGGCGAACGTGGGCAGAGCATCGCCCGCTTGCGTTGCCGATCGCCGTTCGGGGCGCGTGTTCGTCGTGGATCGAAGTCCCCGACGGCCTTGTCGTCGGCGCGACATCGGCTGGGTGACCGGGTGAGTGGCGGTGGGCACTGGATGAGCCGTTGCCAAACGGGGTCTGGCACGCACTCGTGGGCGTGGCCCTTCCCGATATGCGGAGGCCGACGACGCGTCGCGGCTGTGCCGGCGGGTCCGGGGGCTCGGATGCGGTTGTCGGCCCGAGCGCACTGTGGGTGACACCGTTCGAGTGCGGAGCATGGGGGACGCGCTCGACGCGTATTCGACAGTTCATGCCGCAATCCGCAGTTGTCCAAGGCAGAAGGTGAGAGGAGAGCGGGTCGTCCAGCCCTTGCTGGTGGTGGTGCCCGGCAGGGGTGTTCAGGAGGCGGTGTACCCGCCGTCGACGGTCAGCACCGATCCGGTCACGTACGACGACTCCGACGATGCGAAGAAGAGCACCGCGTCGGCGACCTCTTCGGGGGTGGCGAGGCGCTGGAGCGGGATCGTGCTCTCGCGCTCGCGGCGGTAGGCCTCGGGGTCGGGCCTGCGCTCGAATGCCGCTTCGATGATCGGGGTGGCGGTCAGGCCAGGAGCGACGACATTGACACGGATGTTGCGCGGGGCCCACTCGATCGCCGCGCCCTTGGCGAGCATGATGAGGCCCCCCTTCGCGGCGGAGTACAGGACCTGCCCGGCCATACCGACCATGCCCAGCCGTGAACTGACGCAGACGAAGGAGCCGCCGGACTCGGGCATCAGCGGCGCGAAGTGCTTCATCACCAGGAACGCGCTGAGAAGGTTGCTCTCCAGCACGTTCCTCGCGTCGTCGCAGGCCATCTCGGTGAGCGGACCGTCGGCCTGCAGACCGTGGTTGAGGACGACGACGTCGACGGTGCCGAAGGATTCCGCGGCCTGCTCGGCCAGGTGCTCGACGAACGCCTCGTCGTTGAGGTCGCCGGGAACGTAGAGGTCGTCGGGCTGAGCGCTGTCGAACCGCTCCCTGCGGCCGGTGAGCAGCAGCCGACCGCCCTCACGGCGGAAGTGGGAACTCACCGCCTGCCCTATGCCACTGCTGGCGCCTGTCACCAGGGCGGTGACGTTCTTGAGTCTCATGTCGGGCACTCCTGTCGCGGGGGAGATCGGTCGGGGGCGGGGCGGGGGCGGGTACGAGGGTCTCGTCCCGTGCCGCTCACGCTCAGTTCAGGAATCCGCGGGCGTCGACCGGCCAGCGCTCCAGCGAGGTGCCCGTGCTGTCGGTGACGATCAGTTCCTCGAAGCCGAGGACGACCGGGCATACATGGTTCGGCACCACGGGGACGACGGTGCCGACGCTGGGGCGGAACTCGCCGTCCGGCAGCAGGAGGAACCCGTGGTACTCGTTGACCTTGGACAGGACGGCCTTCGTGCCCGCGACGCCGCCGTAGCCGATCTCGGGGCTGCCCTCTTTGCTGAGGGCCTTGTTGCCCACATCGAGGATGACCTGGCCGGGGACCCAGTCACTGACCACGGTGCCGGCGACGAACAGCGCGATCTGGTCCTCCGTGCAGGCACCCAGCCGGGCGTTGTTCAGATCGCCGAAGACGTACTCGCCGGGACGTATCTCGGTGATCACGCTGCTGGTGGAGAACTCCAGGGTGGGCGTGGAGCCGGCGCTGACCACCTCCGCGCTGACCCCGACGCCTTCGAGGCCGCGTACGGCGGTGGTGAGCGCGGCCTCCTGATCCTGCGCGGCGCGCCGGCGAGCGTCCCGGCCGACGCAGCCGTGACCGGGATAGGTGAAGACGCCTACCGGCACCAGACCGCGCTTGCGGGCGGCGAGCGCGAGATCACCCGCGGCCTCGGGCGGCGCCCCCGAACGACGGGCACCGCAGTCGACCTCGATCACGACCTGCAGCCGGTCCGGTTCGTCTCCCATCGCGTCGGCGAGGGCCTCGATCGCCGCGACGTTGTCGGCCCCGACCCGCAGTCGGGCGGACTCGGCGAGCCTGCGGATCCGGGCTCGCTTCGTTCCCGCGGCCCATATCGGGTAGGCGAGGAAGATGTCGTCGAAGCCGGCCGCGGCGAAGACCTCGGCCTCACCGACGTTTCCCGCGGTGATCCCGACCGCGCCGGCCTCGATCTGGCGTCGCCCGATCTCCACGCACTTGTGGGTCTTGACGTGCGGCCTGACCTTGAGGTCGTGCCGGTCGGCGAAGCCTTGTATGCGGTCGATGTTGCCCTGCATGACGTCGGCCAGCACGATCGGTGCGGGGGTGTCGATCCGCTCGACCAGAGCGTCGAGTACTTGTTGCAGCCGGTTCACGCTGCCCTCCTTGTGGTTCTGCCTGGAATGGGGCGCGTGCTGACTCCCCCTGGATGCCGAACGCGCGCGGCCCGCGGTATCGCGTGCTTGCGTACACCGTCGTAGGGTCCGCCTACACAGCGGTGCAGACCATCTGGATCTCGACAGGGGTGTTGAGCGGCAGCCCGGCGACACCGATCGCGGTGCGGGCGTGGCGTCCGTTCTCCCCCAGTACCTCGATGAGCAGCTCACTGGCCGCGTCGGCGACCTGCGACTGCTGACCGAAGTCCGGCGTACTGGCGACGAAGACCAGCATCTGCACGATCCGGACCCGCTCCAGATCGCCCACCGCCTGCACAGCGGCAGCGAGACAGTTGAGCGCGGCATGGCGCGCGAGTGACCGCGCCGTCTCCAGCTCCACGTCCCGGCCGACAACACCCTGCCCCAGCAGCTCGCCGCCCTTGTACGGCAGTTGGCCCGAGATGTAGATGCTGGACCCCACCGTTCGGTGGTGCACGTAGTACGGGTTGTCACGGAGCTCGGGAAGAGCCAGCCCCATGGCCTGAAGCCGACCGGAAGCCGAGTCGGTGTTCGCTGCGGAAGTCATGGACTGGCTCATCGCGCCTCATCCGCGTACGGAGCAGGGCACAGGCCCACGGGGTTGGCGACGAGAACCCGCTTCTCATGAATGTTGATCATCTGCACTCGACTCTCTCGAGCAAAAGTGGCGACATAACGCCGAATAGCGTCTTAAACCAGCCACTCTTATTGTCGTTTGTCGACCATATGGCGGCCTGTCGAGCACTGTCAATACAAACCTCGGCCTCCAATGCAACCTCGGTGGACGACGTGCGACTGGACCCGTCGCCGCTGGAAACGACGGTCGGCGTCTGGCTCACCGGTCCCTTCCGGGGTCGGCATGGACGACCAGGTTCAGCACGCCCCCGCGTGACGATCGCCGACGGCGCGGGATTCTCGAGCGGTCGACGCGGACGTCGACCTCATGCCCGACAAGATCCCCGTGTCGAGAGAGAGGCTCGGCCTGCTGCCCGGTTGTCCGGCGGGTCTACAGGGACTGGCTGCAGGTCCGGGTGATCAGGAAGCTGCCGCAGAGCAGGAACGACCCCGCTCCTGGCATCGCGTCGTCCGCGGCCGCGCCTCCAGCATGGGCACATCGAGCCGTGGCCACAGCCGAGGCCGGCGCTGCGGCAGCGATGAGCGGCGGCCTGAACGGGCACCCCTCACTCAAGGTCCCCCACAAGGTCGCAGCGACAGCGCGAGCTTGATCCTGGACGTTTCAGCATGGGTGTGCGACACCACGGTGGTGAGCGGGCTCACTCAGGCGGCATGGCCTCATGCATGCCGGTGCGTGCCTTCCCCTGGATCTGCCGTCTGGGCCCCCAACCCCATAGGGAAATGGGCAGCCAGTTCCTGACGGAACGCGTCCGTGTCCCCTTCCAGGGCGACCGCGGCCAACCTCTCGTGCTCGATGACCAACTGACGCGGGTCGTCGCTGTAGGTGCGGTGATCGACGCTGAGGTGGAGGCGCAGCCTGGTCTCCCAGCCGTTCCACAGACTCTGCAGGACGCCGTGTCCCGAGAGATCGTAGAAGAGCCTGTGGAAGCGGAGGTGCGCGTCGATGCTGGCCGGGATGTCGTCCTTCTCCATGGCCCGGCGCAGATCTTCTACGGTCTGCAGCAACCGGGGCCGCTCCGGACCGCGCAGGGCTTCGGCCGAGAGCTCGGCGGCATAGGGTTCGACACGCAGCCGGACCGAGTCGATCTCGGCGACCTCACGAGGGCTCACCTCTGCGACGAACGCCCCACGGTAGGGGAACTTGACGACGAGCCCTTCCTCCTCCAGCTTGGTCAGCGCCTCGCGCAGCGGGGCCCGGCTGATCCCGAGATCCGAGGCGATGTGCGCCTCACGCAGCTGGCCACCAGGAGGTACGGTCCCGTCGAGGATGGCGGCACGCAGTGTGCGGTAGACGCCGTCCGGCGTCGTCATCCGCTGCTCCTGCCACTCGAACTTGTGGTCCACCCCGTGGCCCTCCCTCACTGCTTGTCGACCACTTGGTCGTTTGTCGACTATACCCCTGCTGGTTATCCGCATCCACACCTCAAGTTGACTGCCAGGCGCGGAGTTCACCGATATTCACAGCGGTGCCCACATCCGGTTGGCGGGTCGCGGTGACAGGCGGCGCCTCGGGGGCATTGGCTCTCAGGCCGATGCCGGGCCGGCGACACCGATGCCTGTGGATCCGCAGCGGATGCAGCCCACCAAGAGGGAAGCGCTGTGGGCGCATCTCCGTGTCGTCGGACGCCGACGCCGCGGCCTTCTTCGTCGAGTCGGCACCAGGTCGCACATCAGGAACTGAGCGCCTGACCGACACAGTGACATTGCCGTTGCTCGCGGCCCTGCGCAAGGAGGCCGGCGCTCAGCCGGTCCGCACGAACTCGGAGGTGACCTCGGCCGTGAGCCGATTGCCTCATCCGTTCCGGAAGCAGGTCACCATCGAGTGTGCCCGAGCGCACTCCTCCGATGCGGTTGACAGCCGAGATCGCTTGGTCGACAATCGACCAATAGGGATAGTCGACAATCGACCAGGACGCGGAACCGCTCCACTGACGCACTAGGAGGAACAGTGGGATTCGATGTGAAGCCCAAGTTCGTGACGTTCGACATGAACGGAACGCTGATCAAGTTCAGCATCAACGACACCATGCGTGAGGTCCTGGGGGATCGGCTGCCGGCCGAGGTCGCCGATGAGTACCTGCGGGTCTGCAAGGCGTACCGGATCGACGAGTGCACGGGCGCCTACCAGCCGTTCCACCAGGTCGTCGCCCGCTCCATGGAACGCGCCTCGCGCAGCGTCGGTCTGGAGTACCGCGAGGACGAGGCGCGGGCCGTGTACGAGACCGTCCCCACCTGGGGCCCGTACCCCGGGGTCACCGAGGCACTGAACCGCCTGGCCGAAGAGGTCCCATTGGTGATCGTCACGAACAGCGACACCGCACACGCCGTGCGTCTCGCGGAGAACCTGAAGGCCCCGTTCGAGGTCGTCATCAGCGCCGAGGAGATGGGCGTCTACAAGCCGCGGCTCCAGGCTTTCGAGTACATGCTCGACAAGCTCGGTGTCGCACCCGACGAGATCGTGCACGTCTCCGCGAGCCCGATGTACGACCTGCGCTCTGCGGCCATCATGGGCATCGAGAACAAGGTGTACATGGACCGCGGCTGGGAGCACGACGAGCACTGGCTCGGCTACGAGCGGATCACCGACATCGCCGACCTCCCCGTCCTCTTCGGCCTCCCGCGTCCCTGACGCCTGAGCCCGGGCGGAGAACTGAGGAAATGATCCACAGCAAGACGGTGGCTGCATGACTCAGCCCCTGCCTCAAACCGTCAAGGGTGACTCGGCTTCAGAAAGGCTCCAGGCCCTGGGACTGAAGCTACCCGTCCTCTCCGGCACCACGTACCTCGTGCCCCACCGGACGGTGGGCTCCACCATCCGTCTCTCCGGCCGACTCCCCTTCAAGGGCGGCGAGCTGCTGGGGCAGGGTGTTGTCGGCCGGGACGTGGAGCTGGAGACAGCGCGGTCACTCGCGCGCCATGCCGCGCTCAACTGTCTCGCTGCCGCTGTGCAGGCGGTGGGCGATCTGGAGCGGGTCCGGGATCGTGCAGATGCTGGTCTTCGTCGCCAGTACGCCGGACTTCGGTCAGCAGTCGCAGGTCGCCGACGCGGCCAGTGAGCTGCTCATCGAGGTACTGGGGGAGAACGGACGCCACGCCCGCACCGCGATCGGTGTCGCCGGGCTGCCGCTCAACACCCCTGTCGAGATCCAGATGGTCTGCACCGCTGTGTAGCGGCGAGCCACCCATGGCTGTGCGGCGGTGGCCGGCTTCGACGGGCACTCCCTCGGCCGTCACGATCGACACCCCGATGCAGACCCTGCCGACCGACGCGAGGGGCAGATCCCGCCCCGGCGCCTCGCCCCTCCCGAGGAGATCGCCGACGCCGCCCTCTTCCTCGCGTCGCCGGAATCCTCGTACATCCCCGGGGCAACGCATCCCGTCGACACCGGGCACGCCGCCTTCCAGCAGCGGCCCACGCGGTTCCCAGAGACAAAGGACACACCATGAACGCCCTCGCGGCACGACCCCGAAACGGAGAGCTCGGCTTCTGGGTGGCCGGGCTGGCCGACAAGAAGCCCTCATTCCCCCGTTTCACCGGTCAGGACTCCGTCGACGTGGCCATCGTCGGCGGCGGCTACACCGGCCTGTGGGCGGCGTACTTCGCCAAGAAGCTCGAACCGTCCCTCTCCGTCGCCGTCTTCGAGGCCGAACAGATCGGCTACGGCGCCTCCGGGCGCAACGGTGGCTGGCTCTCGGCGATGCCTCCGGGCAACCGTGCCGCCTTCGCCCGCGCCGGGGGAGGACTGGCAGCGAGCCGGGCACTGCAGCAGGAATTCGTCGCCGGCGTCGACGCGGTCCTGGACATCCTCCATGCCGAGGGCATCGACGCGGATCAGCACAAGGGCGGCGCACTCGTCGCCGCCCACACGCGGGCGGGCCTGGGCCGACTGGTGGCCAGACGTGATGCCGACCTGAAGTACGGGCTGGCCGACGACGAAGTCCATCTGCTCGACCGGGACGAGTTCCGGTCCACGATCAACATCTCCACCGTCCACGGCGGGCTCTTCTACAAACACTGCGCGCGGATCCACCCCGCGAAACTCGTCTACGGCCTCGCCGACACCCTGACGTCCATGGGGGTCAACATCTACGAGGGCAGCCGCGTGGACGGTGTCGGGGGCAAGACCCTCACCCTGGCCCACGGCCGTGTCACCGCGGAGAAGACGTTCATCTGCACCGAAGGCTATTCGGGACAGCTGCTGGGCAGCCGGACCCTGATCCCGGTCAATTCCTCGATGATCGTGACCAAGCCCCTGCCGCAGGAGGCGTGGCAGGCGATCGGCTGGGACGGGCCCCAGTGCCTCAACGACTCCGCGCACACCTTCGTCTACGCCCAGCGGACGGCGGACGGCCGGATCGCCATGGGGGGCCGTGGTGTCCCCTACCGCTTCGGGTCCGGTACGGGAGGAGCCGGTGCGACCGCCCAGTCCACCATCGATTTGATCTCGCACAAGCTCGGATCCTTCTTCCCGGGCATCCCCTTCGAGGTGGACCACGCCTGGTCGGGAGTCCTCGGCGTCACACGTGACTGGAACGGCGGCGTGCTCTGGGACCCGGCATCCGGGATCGGCTCGTCCACCGGCTACGCGGGCCACGGCGTCACGGCGGCCCATGTGGGCGGCAGGACCCTCGCTGAACTCGCCTTCGAGAGGGAAACCGAACGGACCGCACTCCCCTGGGTCGGCTACCGGGCGCGGAAGTGGGAACCGGAACCCGTTCGCTGGCTGGGCGTTCACGCCATGTACCGGCTCTTCGGTATCGCCGACCACTGGGAAGAACGCAGGGGTTCTGGCAAGACCTCGCTCCTGGCCCGATTCGGCAGCCGCCTCGCCGGACTGCACGAGTGAACGAAAAGGGAACTGCTGTCATGGACGCAAAACTCGCAGTCATCGGCTTGGGCAGCATCGGAAGCATGACCCTGTGGCAGGCCTCCCGGCTGTCCGACTCGGTCGTCGGTTTCGAGGCCTCCACCCCCGCCCACGGCCGCAGTGCCGTCGGCGGGGACACCCGCCTGTTCCGCATGATCTACCTCGGCAGGCCCGAGTACTACCCCATCATCGAACGCTCCCGCGGCCTGTGGGCCGAACTCGAAGCGGAAACCGGGCAGGACATCCTCACCCCTACCGGAGGTCTGTCCATCGGGACGGCGAACGGCAGTTACATCAACAGCCTCCTCGAGGCCACGCGCGTCACCGGAGCCGAGCACGGCGTCCTGAGCCGGGAGGAGATGGCGGACCGCTATCCCCAGCACAACCTCCGCCCCGACGACTGCGCCGTCCACGACCCCCGCGCCGGTGTTCTGCGCACCGACCGCGCCGTCAGCGCCGCCGTCGCGGCAGCCCGGGCCAACGGTGCCACCGTCCTTGAGAACACCCCCGTGGACAGCATCACCGAAACCGACCACGGCGTCGTCGTCACCTCGGGCGACAGAACCTGGACCTTCGACAAGGTCATCGTCGCCTCGGGCGGCTGGTCCCGAAGGCTCATGCCCGACCACCTCAAGGCCGTCACGGAAACCCATCGGATCGTCCTGACCTGGTTCATCGCCCAGGACAGCACACAGTTCGCACCGGAGAACTTCCCCATCTTCAGCCGGTGGTACGAGGATCGCTCCCTGTACGGCGCACCCGCCGTCGACGGCGTGACGGTCAAGGCATCCGTGGACGGACCGCTGGCCGGGCGCGCAAGAGCAACCCCCGACCCGGACTCCGTCCCCAGAGAACTCACCCGGGAAGAAATCGCGAAAGTCACCGAAATCGTCACCGAGTTCTTCCCCGGCCTGATCCCCACCATCGCGCGCGCCGACGCCTTCCCCGACCTCTTCACCCGGGACAGGCACCCCCTCATCGGCCGGCTGGATCAGAACAGCAGCATCTACTGCGCCACCGGATTCTCCGGCAAGGGCTTCAAGATGGCCACCGGCTACGGCCACATCGCCGCACACGAGGCGCTCGGCAAACAGACCGTCGACGGCCTGGACTTCGTGCGTCCGGGCCGCTTCAAGACCAGGTAACCGCCCACTCCTGCCGCCTCGGCGCAGTGGCCTCGGTATCGCCTTCCGGCTGACGGTCGTCGCAGGACTCAATTCTTGATGTCCTCCAACGGTGCCGACAATTAGCCGTATGCCGAACGCGCCCTCTGGGCGGGACTGTAATTCGTTCGGTGTAACTCCCGATCATGGAAGATGCATCGATGACCAGTGAGAACGTGTCCGAGCACGAGGCTGCCGGGTCGGCAGCGGCGGTGTCGGCGAAGGCCGTGGACGACCAGCTGATCGACGAGCTGGTGAGCCGTGCCCAGGCCGAGGGCCTTCAGTTGACCGGCGAGGGCGGGCTGCTGCAGCAGTTGACGAAGCGGCTGCTGGAATCCGCCCTCGAGGGCGAGATCACCGATCACCTCGGCTATGACAAGCACGATCCGGCGGGCAAGGACGGTGGCAACTCCCGCAATGGCAAACGATCCAAGACCGTGCTGACCGACGTGGGGCCGGTGGAGATAACCGTGCCCCGCGACCGGGACGGCTCCTTCGAACCGAAGATCGTCAAGAAGCGGCAGAAGCGCCTAACCGGCGTCGACGAGATGGTCATCTCGCTGGCCGCCAAGGGCTTGACCACCGGAGAAGTCCAGGCCCACCTGGCCGAGGTCTACGGCGCCGAGGTCTCCCGGCAGACCATCTCCACCATCACCGACAAAGTCCTTGAGGGCATGGCCGAATGGCAGAACCGCCCCCTCGACGCCGTCTATCCGGTGGTCTTCATCGACGCCATCCACGTGAAGATCCGCGACGGTGCCGTCGCCAACCGGCCCATCTACGTGGCCCTGGCTGTCACTGTCGAGGGCCGGCGCGAGATCCTGGGCCTGTGGGCCGGGGACGGCGGTGAGGGCGCCAAGCACTGGCTTCACATCCTCACCGAGATCAAGAACCGCGGTGTCAACGACGTGCTGATGCTGGTCTGCGACGGGCTCAAGGGCCTGCCCGAGGCGGTCGAGACGGTCTGGCCCCGCACCATCGTGCAGACGTGCGTGGTGCACCTGCTGCGGAACTCCTTCCGCTATGCCGCCCGCCAGGACTGGGACAAGATCGCCAAACTTCTCAAGCCCGTCTACACCGCACCGACCGAGGAGGCCGCCCTGGAGCGGTTCGCGGAGTTCGCTGACGCGTGGGGCAGGAAGTATCCGGCGATCGTGAAGCTGTGGGAGAACGCCTGGGAGGAGTTCACCCCGTTCCTCCGGTTCGACACCGAGATCCGCCGCATCGTCTGCACCACCAACGCAATTGAGTCGGTGAACGCGCGGATACGACGGGCGGTCAAGGCCCGCGGCCACTTCCCCAGCGAGCAGGCCGCGCTGAAGTGCGTCTACATGGCGATCATGTCTCTCGATCCCACCGGCAGGGGCCAGGCCCGCTGGACCATGCGCTGGAAGACCGCGCTGAACGCCTTCGACATCACCTTCGACGGCCGACTCTCAGCAGCCCGTCAGTAACCAACAACCCCAGTTACACCGCTCGTTTGACAGACCCCTCTGGGCGACCAGCGTCGGTGGTCACAGGCGGTGTGACCGAGATCGATAGTTGGCACCGGGCCACGTTCACGACCTGCACTGATGCCAAGTAGCTTCAGCAGCCGGAGCCGCAGAATCAGCGAAATGGTTGGCACTTTGGTACAGCGCAGGTCATGAGGCGTGTGTCGCCATGGCGGGGCCAGAAATCTTCGGCGGAGACAGCCTTGATATGACGCGGCAGCCACATCGCCGTGTGCCTGCGAGGCGAGAAGCTGTGCTGGACGGCAAGCCGTACCGCTCGCGCCAGTTTGCGCCGGTCAGTCCATGGCGGAAGGAACAACACCTCCCGCTCCCGCTTGGGCTACCCGCCGAGCTCCCGTGAGACGGCTGGGGACAGCCGCCCGTCGGCAGTCGCGTCATCGATGCCCGGCCTGAAGCAGTACGCCTCTTAGATCGCCCGTACGAATTCAGCTGCGGTTGCCAGCCCTGCCGAGGTCTCCTGGAAGGAGTGAGATGGAACCATCTCGGTGAGGTAGGGGGATCAGTGGGCGGGCGTGCGGCCCGTCAGTGGTGCGGGGTGGCGATGGCGGCGAGATGCGTGCCGGGGCGGACGGAGAGTCCGTTCATGTTGTAGATGATCTTTCCGGTGGCGATGGCGGTGATCTTGTGCTCGGTGCCGTCGATCGGGTCGATGATGCGGCCGATGGTCTGTCCCTCAGTGACCTCGTCGCCGGTGACCGCGTCCGGGTACCACAGGCCGGCGGTCGGGGACTCGACGTCGCCCGTCCAGATCCACTCGCGCGGCGGCACGGTCGGCGGCTTGACGTGCTGCGACGCCTCGATGACGCCGAGGTGGTGCAGGATCCGGTACAGGGCGTCGAGCAGCCTGCGCACGGTGGCGGGGTCGCGGTCGCCGAGTTGCCCGGTCTCGACGAGGATCGCGGGGATGCCCTGCCGGTTCGCCGCGGCGTGGCTGTTGCCGCCGTCTGCGCTGGTGCCGAAGATGACCCGTTCGTATCCGACCGCGTGGGCCATCGCCTTGTTCTTCGCGTCCAGCTCGTCGTCGCCGGTCAGGCGGTAGCCGACGAAGTCGAGCAGGTGCTGGTCGATGCCGCCGCTGTGCAGGTCCACGTAGGCGTCGGCGCCGTCGATCAGGTGCTCGAACAGCCAGGCCGCCATCCGGTCGGTGGGGCCGCCCTTCTTGTCGCCGGGGAAGACGCGGTTGATGTTGACGCCGTCCAGCGGGGAGATGTTGAGCCTGCCCCCATAGACGGCCGGCGGATTGGCCACGGGGCAGATCACCAGCTGGCCGGCGACCTCGTCCGGTTCCAGCAGCCCGGCCAGGCGGGTGGTGGCGTCCACGCCGATGAACTCGCCGCCGTGGACACCACCGGTGATCACCACCCTGGGGCCCGGGCGGGAGCCGTTGACGAGGATCAGGGGAATGTCCACCGTCGTGGTGCCCAGGTCGGCGGGCAGGCTCCCGCGAGTCTTCTGGCCGGGCTCGGCCCTCAGCGCGCCGATGGTCAGGGTCATGTGTTTCCTCTTTCCGACTCAGGCCGCGGTGCGGCTGTTTGTGGTGATGAAGTCGATCGACTGGGAGGTGCGGCCCTGAAGGGCGAGGCCCGCGGCGATGCCGCCCATGGCGGGCGAGAGCTTGGAGCCCTGGCCCAAGAAGCCGGCCCGCGGGGCACTTCTCGCTATCGCGGGCCGCTCTCGTTCACTGCCGCAGTAGACGGTTGCCCGTCTCAGGACTGAACGGCCGAGCGCAGCTCGGGCAGGGACAGGACCTCGTCCAGCGCGTCGACGTAGAGATCCACGTGCTCGCGGCGGAAGGTCATGGGCGGTTTGATCTTCAGTACGTTGTCATGCACGCCATTGGGGAAGACGATGACGCCTCGCTCCTTCATGAACTCGGTGACCATGAAGGCCTGCTCGGTGGCCGGCATTTTGGTGGTGCGGTTGCGGACGAGTTCGACGCCGAGGTAGAGCCCTTCTGCCCGCACGTCACCGATGAGCGGTTGGCGCTGCTGGAGTTCGCGCAGCGACTGGGCGAAGTACCCGCCCACGCTCACGGCGTTCTCCCTCAGCCCGTCCTGCTCGACGATGTCGAGCACGGCCTCGCCGATCGCGCAGGAGACCGGGTTGCCGCCGAAGGTGTTGAAGTACTTCATGCCCGTGTCGAACGCGTCGGCGATCTCCCGAGTCGTGACGACCGCCGCGAGGGGATGCCCGTTCCCGAGCGGCTTGCCCATCGTGACGATGTCCGGGACCACCCCCTGGAGCTCGAACCCCCACCAGGGCCCGAGTCGTCCGACGCCGACCTGGACCTCGTCGGAGATGCACAGGGCGCCCGCCCGCCTGGCAGCGGTGAACACGCCGTCGAGGTAGCCGTCGGGGAACACGATGTTCCCACCCGATCCCATCAGGGACTCGGCGATGAAGGCGGCCGGGGGCCGGCCGTCGGCCGTGATCCGCTCGATGACGGCCGCGGCGTCGCGTGCGTACTTGTCTCCGGCGTCCGTGTCGTCGTACCCGTAGGTGCTGCGGTAGCGGTCCGGGATGACGACCTCGTGGGTGGTCGCGGGTGCGCCGGCGCCGCCGGGGCCCTTGTATCGGTTCGGGCTGATCCCGGTCACCGCGCCGGTGTTTCCGTGGTACGCGCCGTCGATGTTGACGATGTGCTGACGGCCTGTCACCTGGCGGGCGATCCGCAGGGCCAGGTCGTTTGCCTCGCTGCCGGTGCACACGAGGAAGACGACCTCGAGCGGGTCGGGCAGGGTGGCTACCAGCTTCTGCACGTAACTGGCGATCTGCGGGTAGACGAAACGGCTGTTGGTGTTGAGCTTGCGCAGCTGTCGGGTGGCGGCGGCCGTCACCCGTGGCTCGGCATGGCCGACGTGGGTGACGTTGTTCAGCGAGTCCAGGTAGGCCAGGCCGTCCTCGTCGTGGAACCACACGCCCCGCCCACGCACGAGGTTCATCGGGTTGCGGTAGTAGTTGCGCTGGGAGCGGGCGATGTGGCGACGGCGTACTGAGACGACGTCGTCGATGGTGGGGGCCGCGACGGAGGACTCGGTGAACCCGAGGAGCCGGGCGGGGTCGGGTGACAGGTGGCTCCACACCTGCCGTGCGGAGGGCGGCACGGCGCGAGGCGGCGGCCACGTGGCCATCCGTGAGGTGCGGTGGACCTGCACCTGGACGCAGGGCCCGAGTGGGTCCGTCTCATCCCTCGCGCCGGCGCGTCCCAACGGCGCCCCGGCCGGGACTGTCGCCGCAACGGGCGGCGTGTCGTCGAGTCCCCACCAGCACGTCCAGAACTCCAGCCCCTCGACCGCATGTCGCAGTACCAGCGGCATACCGGCGCCACCGCGGGCTTCGACGACGCCGGACAGCGGGCTGGCAACCTCCTCGGCGTCTGCCACGATCAGCGAGCCGCCGATCTGAACCGTCGCGGGCTCGTCGGCTCCTGGGCGGCGCCGGCCCTCCAGGAGCAGCGATGCGCTGAGGTGGGGCACGTAGCCCCGTCGCCGTCGTCGGTCGAGGAGGTTGTCGATGCTCGCGCGCACCGCCCTCGCTTCGTGCCAGTCGACTTCGTCGTAGAGATCACTTGCCGGTCGCAGGTCGAGCAGCTGCGGGGCCGGTGCGTACGGGGCACCGTCTCGGGCCGCCTCTGCCAGGACCTCTTCCAAACCCCGCTGCTCCCGCGTCGGGGGGAGCCCACACGCGACCCGGAACGTCGCCTCGGCGACGTCGGGGCAGACCTCGGCCACCTGCGCGATCGCCGGCCAGGTGTGTTGCATGCGGCTCCGCCCGTACGGCGTGTCGCTCTCGGCGACCCGGCGCGTCCACGTCACGGCGTTCATGCACAGCCGGGCGGCCGCCAACGGATAGACAGCCGCCAGTTCCTCAGCTGTGAGGGGGAGCACCGAGTGGAAGCCGGCCACGACTTCGGCCGCCGCAGCGAGCGGGTCGGCCTTGCGGACCATGGCGTAACCCGCCGCGATCGCCACCTCCGCCGCGCGCACACTGTAGAGCGAGTCGCCCAGGTCGACGATGCCCGAGATCCTCAGCGCCCCGTCCTCGTCGGCGTCGGCCAGGACGTTGGCGTCATTGAGATCCTGGTGTACGACGCTCCGAGGCAGTCGGTCCCATGCCGGCAGGAGATCGTCGTACCAGCCCATGATCGTGCGCACCGACTCCCGCCGGTCCGCGTCCTGTACAGCGTGCAGCGACGCCTCGACGATCTCGGAGGCCCGGCGCATGTCCCAGTCGTGCGGTTCCAGGCCCACCGGTGGCTCCAGGCTGGAGAGTCCGAGGCTCAGGCGTCCAGCGGCTTCTCCCAGCTGACGCAGAAGCGCCGCGGGGTGGTCGTCGAGATCCGCCAGGACCCGGCCCTCGATCCAGCTCATCACGCGGACCACGTGCGTTCGGCCCTCGTGGAGGACGGCGGCGAGGAACTTCCCCTCGCGTGTCGGGACCAGTCGTGGCACCCGAAGGTCGGGAACGGTGGAGGCCAGATGCTGGAGGAGCGAGTTCTGCCAGAGGACGTCGGCTGAGTCCGGCTCCGCGCGGGTGACCCGTACGAAGTAGCGCATGCCGTCGTCGCCGGTGATCCGGACGTTCTGGTCGACCTCCCCTCCGAGTGGGTGCTGGACATATCCCTCGAGTCCGAAGGACTGCCGCAGCACGTGATCGAGGAGCGAGCCCGGTAGTTGGCCGGTGTGACCGGGGATGGTCGTACCGTCCTGACCGGTGGCGGTCGCTGAGGTCATCGGTTCGTTCTCTCTCTCGTCGTCAGGTCGCTCATCACTCACCGGGAGCCTGCGTCACGACGCTCAGGTCGTGGCCAGTCCCCCGCCGCCACCCGTGTCGGACCTTTGCCCGACGCTGTCAGCCAGCTCCCGGACGGTCCGATCGATGCGGTTCCTGGGAGGAGGCGGGCAGGGCTGCCGCGGCTGTGTCTCGATCGCTTCACGGGCTGCGCAGACCTCGGCCAAGTCGACGAGCGACAGGTCCAGGGCGGACTCCCCCGTTTGGCACTTCCCCTCGATGCCCCACTCCGACGGCCGCAGGGGCCCGGCCAGGACGCGCTTCACCACCTGGGGCTAGTCGGCGATCAGGTCCGAGGCGGGCCGTCCGTCAAGGGCGGAGCGCTCATCGAAGACCGGTCATCTGCTCACGCGGCGGCGGTCATGGCGTCCCAGGTGACGTTGGCGGCGAGCACCCCGCGCAGCGCCTCGGCGGGCTCCAGCGGTGTCCTCGTGGCCCCCTCGACCCTCGCCTTGAGCTCGGCGCAGTCTCTGGGGAAGTCCTGGGTGATCTCGATCCCGCTCTGCTGGCGAACTGGTTGGCTCGGCCGCCTTGGTCATCGCCTCCTGGTGGGCTCCGTAGCGGAAGGCCGACACTGAGCCGAGGAACGCGGCGCCCCTCAGCAGCGCCTGCTCAAGGTGACGGACTGGGAATCAGGTGCTTACGGAAGTGCCATAGCTGCTCCAAGTGCGTGGTCATGTCACGAGCTCTCTCCAGCCCGAGGTGATGCGTCAGATGAAACACCGCGGAGCATCCGGCAACAAGGGACGCGAAGCCGCGACATCGACCCCGTATTTTGTGCCTGTGCACAATTACTGCTACGGAGCCCCACCGGCATGTCAGCGGCATTACCCGGAGACGGCCTCGGATCCGTCCGGTGACGGCTGTCGTCGGGAGGGGCGGTCCTCATGAGCGGCCCGGGACGCCGTCAGGGCGGGGCCCGCCACGACGCCGTGCAGGCGATCGCGCGCCGGCTCCTCGAGGAACGACTCGACGAACTGACCTCTCGTGCTCTCGAACAGTTGGAGGCCGAGGAGCCTGCCTACGCGTCGGCGGACTGGGACCCGGTCCAGAAACGGGAGGGGATGCGACGAACCCTCGAACTCGCCCTGACCCGGCTGGCCGGCGGTCCCGTGCCTCGGACGGTCTCACGCGCCACCGAGGACGTGGGACGCGAGCGAGCGGAGCAGGCGTTCCCCCTGACCGCTCTGATGCACTCCTTCCAGCTGGACCTCAGGACCCTGTGGGAGGCCGTGCTCGCAGAGGGGCGAGCACGTGGCATCAGCGCCGATCCCGACTTCCTCGACGGACTGATCCGCGTCTGGGAGGCGACGGACGCCAACAGCGTCGAGGTCGTCGACGCCTACCGCCGCACCGAGCGCGACCTGGCGAGCCGTCGTACGGAGGTGCGCAACCGCGCCTTCAGCCGCCTGGTCCTGGAAGGGGAGCAGGATCCCTCCACCGTCGCCGAGGCCTCCACGTTGCTGGGCTTCTCCGAGAACGTCGCCCTGACCGTGGTCGTGGTCGAATCCGTTCCTACCGGGGACCCGGCTGTGTCCCAGGTCGACGATGCGCTGCGTCGGGGCGGCCTGGTACGTCACTTCGGATGGATGGGCGACGAGCTCCTCGGCATCATCGGTCACGGACGGCGCGATGAAGAGGCCATGCTTGCCATGCTCCGGCCGTTCGCCCCGTGGCGCTGCGGCGTCGCGGAAGTCCCCGGGCTGGCGCTGACGGCGCGGGGCATCCGGTTCGCACGTGCCGCGATCCGCAGCTCCGCGCAGCCCGGAGTGCGGCACGTGGAGGGCCACTGGATCGGGGCGATCATGTCGGCGCAGGAGGAGCTCACCGGTGCGATGGCCACCGGCGTGCTGCGCCCACTGCTCGAGCTGCGCGACAGCGACAGCATCGTCGAGACCCTGCGCTGGTACCTCGACCTGGGCTCGGTCGCCGAGGTGGCCGCACACACCTACCGTCACCGGAACACGGTGGGCAATCGCCTGCAGGCTGCGGAAGAGGCGACCGGGCTGAAGCTGTCCCGACCGAAGGATGCCGCCCGGCTGGTCCTCGCCCTGGCTTGGCTGGAGACGGACGCAGGCGCCCGCTTCCGGGCGACGATGTCCTGATCCACCGATCGCTGGACGGGGCGAGGCAACCGGCCGGGGCCGCGACCGAGAGAGCTGGAGCCAAAGCGTGGCGGTCAGAGGCCACATGCCCTTCATGAGGACGGCAGCCTTGGCGGCCGACAGCCCAGTCACGCCGCCGGGCAGCAGCGCCGAGCGGCCGCAGCTCGCGCCGGAGCCGCTCGCGGTGCCTCTCAGAGACCCATTCGGTTCGGGCAGAACTACATCGGATCCCTGACAGGAAATTGTGCACAGGCACAAAATACGCGGTCGATCTCGCGGCCTCACGTCCCTTGTTGCCGGATTCTCCACAGTGCTTCACTGACGCATCACCTCGAGCCGGAGAGAGGCTCATCGCATCGGAGCAGTAATGATGCTGCCGCCGACTGCCTGATCGGCATTCGTCGTCTCCAGCCCTGTCCGGGGGCTCGTCCTTCAGTGGCGGCCCCTCGGGCATCCCCTCAGCCCCCATCCCCCTAAACAGGTCGCCCCCTCACGCCTCGGCAGCCTCCTGAACCCCCGATGCGGCCGACCTGGCCGCACTCGACGAAATCGTGACTCCCCGCCAACAGGGTGTCCCATATGTCCGGAAAAGGTTGAACGCCATGCGCCAGATCGTCACCTTCGATGCCTACGGCACCCTGGTCGACTTCCAGCTCGGCCCCACCACCCTTAAGCTCCTGGCCGACCGGCTGGACCTGGACCGTCTGAACGTCGACGAGTTCCTCGACGACTTCCGCATCATGCGGTTCCACGCCGTCCTGGAGACATACCGCCCCTTCCGTGAGCTGCTGCCCGCCAGCCTGGAGATAGCGATGCGTCTGCACGGCCTGGAGTACCGGCAGTCCGACGGCGAGGCCCTGGTCGCGGCCGTGCCCACCTTCGGCCCACACCCCGAGGTCCCGGCCGCCCTGCGGGCGCTGAAGTCCCGGTACGAGATCGCCATCATCTCCAACACGGACGACGACCTCATCGCCCAGAACCTGGCCAATATCGGCGTGGAGTTCGACCATGTCATCACCGCCCAGCAGGCCAAGGCGTACAAGCCGTCCCGGCAGACCTTCGAGTACGCCTTCCAGGCCATGGACATCGACCCCGCCCAGGTCATCCACGTCGCCCAGGGCTGGGAGTACGACCTCATCCCCACCCGCGACCTCGGCCTCGCTCGCCGCGTGTGGATCAACCGCTACGGCCACAACGGCTCCATCGGCGCCCGCGGCAGCGCCGACTACCAGCCCTTCGACGAGCTGCCCGACCTGTCCGGCCTGCCGGCCCTGCTCGGCTGCTGACCCCACGGCGACACGGCGACACAGGATAGAGAACGCAAAGGACGCACGCCATGAAGCAGATCCCCTACTGGCTCGACACCGCTCCCGCCCTGCCCGACCGGTCTGGAAAGGACCTGCCGGACGAGGCCGACGTGGTGGTCATCGGCGGCGGCCTCACCGGACTGTCCACCGCTTACCACGCCGCCCGCAAGGGCGCCCGGGTCGTCCTCGTCGAGAAGGACAAGGTCGGCTCGGGAGCCTCCGGACGCAACGGCAGCCACTGCAACCCCGGCATCACCATCAGCCCGGCCGAGGCCCGCAAACGCTACGGGATGGAGCGCGCCCGCGAGATCTACGATGCGTTCCGCGATGCGGTGGACCTCGTCGAGGAGCTCGCGGTCAGGGAGAAGATCGACTGCGACTTCCACCGTGCCGGGCGCCTCGGCGTCGCCTTCAAACCCCAGCACTTCGACGCCATGCGGGCCAAGCAGCGCGATCTGGCCGAGAACTTCGGCCACGACACGGTATTGCTGACCAAGAGTGAACTGCGCGCCGAACTCGGCTCCGACTACTACCACGGCGCGCTGCTCGACCCGCTCGGCGCGGCCCTGCATGTGGGCAAGTTCGTCCATGGCCTGGCCGAGGCCGCGGAACACGCCGGTGCGGAGATCCACGAACGGAACGCCGCCACGGGCCTGACGAGGACCCCCGGCGACGGCTTCCTCGTCGAGACCATGCACGGCACCATCCGCGCCAAGCAGGTCATGGCGGCCACCGACGCCTACACCGACAAGGCGCTGCCCTGGTTCCGGAAGCGGTTGATCAACGTCGGCAGCTTCATCATCGTCACCGAACCGCTCGGCGAGGCGCGCGCTCGCGACATCATTCCCAACGGGCGCCTGGTGGTCGACTCCAAGAACGTCGGCCACTACATCCGCCTCACCCCCGACAACCGCCTCGCCTTCGGCGGCCGGGCCCGCTTCGCGCCCTCCAACCCGGCCTCCGACGTGAAGAGCGGGGACGTCCTGAAGCGGGAGATGACGGAGATCTTCCCGCAACTGGCGGGCGTCCGGGTCGACTACGTCTGGGGCGGCATGGTCGGCTTCTCCTGGGACCGCCTCCCGCACGCGGGTGAGGCACAGGGGGCCAAGGGCCTGTACTACTCCATGGGGTACTGCGGCCATGGAGTCCAGATGGCCACCTACATGGGCAGGGCGGTCGCCGAGATGATGGACGGCAAGCCGGAGGCCAACCCCCTGCGTGACCTTGGCTTCCCCAAGGTTCCCGTCCCCTTCTACAACGGCACCGCCTGGTTCCTGCCGTTCGGCGGCGCCTACTACAAGGCCAAGGACCGCCTGCGCTGACCTCCGCATCAGCGACGAGGCCATCGCCGCCCTGCCCATCACACGCCACCGCTTCCACGGAGACTGGAACTACACCTTCCACCCCGCAGGCCACCCACCACTCCCGGACCTTCCCCGGAACGGCGGAGGGTCGGCCTGCGGCTCTCGCCCCCTCATGCTCCACGACCTGCAGCACCCCGAACTGACCGGCATGCCCCGCAAGCAACTCAGCGACCTCACCGACACCTTGATCCTCGCGCTGGAAGAGCACCGCGAACAGGTCCGCCCCGCAGCCCGCGGCGGACCACGCCGCGTCGCCCCAGGCACCGGCCGCAAACCCACACTCACCCCCGCCGACCAGATCCTGGTCACCATCCTCTACCTGCGAAAACACAGTCTTCAGGAGCTTCTCGGCCAGCTCTTCAACACCACTGCCATGACCATCAGCCGTGCAGTGGAAGACGTACGCCCGCTACTGGAGGCCAACGGTGTCTGTCTCCCCGCCTCAACAGCCCGTTCCCGCACGCCAGACGACGTCGCCCGGTTCCTCGACCCTGACGAAACCAAGATCAAACCAACGTGTTGATCCCGGCAAGCCCTAACCTTCGTCCCGGGCGAAGCCCTCATTTCGGCGGTGTTGGCGGGTGGGGTTGCTCTTCAGCGGCCCGGAGACGGTGACCTGGTGTTCGCGGGTGGCCTGTTCCAGGTGAGGCAGGGAGGTGTAGCCGGCGTCGACCAGGTGCTCGGCGGGCAGCAGTCCGCGGCGGGAGAGGCGGGTGTGGATGCCGGGCAGGACCTTGCTGTCGTGGGTGGTGGCCGCGGTGGTGGCCACGTCCGTGATCACGTTGGGGCCGTCAAGGGCACAGGTCTCGGTCAGGTGAGCGGAGAACCCCTTCCAGCTGACGATGTGTCCGTGCCGTGCGTAGCGGGCCGAGGTGTCGTAGGGAGAGACGACCGCCCGGGACGAGGGCGGCAGCCCGGGCCCGCCTTCCGTCTCGGCAGTGCGCCAGCGCAGGTGTCCTGCGGCGTCACGGTGGTAGTTCTGCACCATGATCTGGCGCAGGGCCTGGACACGCGGGCCCAACGTGCGGTCTGCTCCGTGACGGTAGAGGTGCTCCAGGAGCCGGACGGCGTCGTTTCCGGTGGCGAGGATCCTGGTCTTGGGTTTGGTGGGGTTCTTACCCAATCGGACCGGTCGGCCGTAGCGGCGCCCCCAGTCCTCATCGACCAGCTCGTCCAGCCCTGGTCCTGCACACAGAATCAGCAAGGAGGGCGCCGTGCGTGGTCCAGCTCGGCGCCCTCCGCTGTCCGTCGTCGGTCTTCTGCGCTATGACCAGGGCAGGACCAGGGCGCCCCAGGCGACGACGGGGCCGAGGGCGACGATTCCGCCGGTGTAGCCGATGACCTGGCGGTAGAAGCGGCGGGTGTCCACCCCACGGGCGTTGCTGAGGACGAGTGCTCCGTTGGTCGAGAAGGGAGAGGTGTCGACGATCGTCGTGGAGACGGCGAGCGCGGCGATCAGTCCGGCGCCGCTGAGGTGGCTGGAGAGCAGCAGCGGTACGGCGATGGGGATGATCGCTGTGAGGATCGCGGTGGAGGAGGCGAAGGCGGAGGTGATGGCCACGGTGAAGCACAGCAGCAGGGCGACGACGAGCGGGGCGCCCAGGTTGGCGGCATGTTCGGAGATCTCCTCGATGATGCCGGCCTTCTCCAGCATCGCGATGTACGTCATCATGCCCGCGACCAGAAGCAGGGTGGACCAGCTGACACCGTCCACGGCCTTCTCCTGCCGCTTCATGTCCACCAGGGCCAGCAGGGCGCCGGCAGCCAGCGCAAGGAAGCCGATCTCCAAGTGGAAGCCCAGCGCGCCGACCACGAGGGCCACCAGAGAGGCGAGGGTGAGCCCCTGCCGCCAATCGGGCCTGCCGGAGACGGCGACGTCCTCGTCGTCGGCTGCCTCAGCGGCGCCCTCGACCAGCGGGGCGGGACGCTTGGCGAGCAGGGCGTAGGTGAGGATCGAGAGCACCAGGTTGATCACGAAGCTGGCGCTGAACAGCGTCACCGCGGAGACCTGCAAATCGGTCTTGTCGACGAGGCCGAGCACCAGCGCACCGGAGACGGCCAGCGGGGAGAACGCGCCCGCGTGCCCGCCGCTGATCACCATCATGCCGACGACCAGCGGGTTGAGCTTGTAGCGGTAGGCGAAGTTCATGCCGATCGGCGCGAGGATCGCGACCGCGGCCGGGGTGAACGTACCGAACGCCGTCAGCAGGGCGGCCACCAGGAACAGCACCCAGGGGATGAGCTCGACCTTGCCGCGTACCAGCCGCACCCCGGCCGAGACGAGCCAGTCGATGGTGCCGTTGCGGCGGGCGACGGAGAACAGGTAGGTGACTCCGACGATGGTGACGAAGAGCTTCGCCGGGAACCCCTCGAAGATCTCGTCCTCGGTGAGGCCGAGCGAGGCGGTGCCGACCACGAAGGTCGCGACGAAGGCGAGGATGCCCAGGTTGATCGGCAGCACGGTACCGACCACGAACATCACCAGCAGGGCGCCTATGGAGATCATTTCAGCAGACATCTTTGTCCTTGGTGCGGTGGGGACGGGGTGGCGCGCCCCGAGGGCGCGAGGGTATCCCGGTGTGGACGGCTGGGAGCCGGCCTGACCGAGGTGATGTTCGTCGCGGCTCAGGCGGCTTGTGTGCTGCCTGCTTCCGGTACGTAGATTCGGGCGTCGGCGAGGAGACGGGCCGCGCGCTGCACGGTGACCCGGTGCGGCAGGCCGTCCCTGATGTCGGTGCAGCGGACCGCGACGACGCCGGCGGGCGTGCCGAGACGCAACCACTCGTCGGTCGGGCCCCCCGTGGTCCGGGAGACTACGGACCCCTCCAGCAGCCCGGCCGCCGCGGCGGCGACGGCAGAGGTCAGGCCGATCGCGGAGTGCGGGGCGTTCATGGTGAGCATGCGCACCGACACGTCGTAGTCCGCCGCGCCGATCGGTTCACCGAGGGTGGTGGTGTACGGGACCGGCGGGCCGACCAGGCCCACCTTGGGCACCGCGTCGCCCGGTTCCTCGCCCGGCTGGAGCAGCCCCATCAGGGGGGCGGCGGTATGACGGATGGTGCGCAGCCAGGGGACGTCTGCGCTCATCCGCTCCAGTGACTCGGCACCGGTACGCCCGGCACTGGCGGCGTCGACAAGGACGACCGGAGCTCCTGCGGTCACCATGCTCACGCGTACCGGCTCGGCGGCGCCGACCCGCAGGTCCTGGGCGGCCTGGCCGGTAGGGAGCAGTAAGGCAGTGGTACCGGCGGGGTTGCGGAAGGTGAGGCCGACCGCGACCCCGCCGGCACGGGTGCCGGGTACCGTCTGGCGGCCGAAGTGGTGCACCACGCCTCCGGGGGTGTCGACGGTCCCTTCGAGGACAGCGCCGGTATTGGTGTTGCGCATCACCACGCGCGTCCGGTCGCCGGTGACCGGAACCATTCCTTTGGTCACCGCGTACAGGGCGACGCCGGTGGCGCAGTTGCCGCAGTTGCTCGTCCACTCCACCGAGCCCGTCCCGATGCCGACTTGGGCGAACAGGTAGTCGACGTCGACGCCAGGCTGGGGTGAGGCGCTGACCACGGCCGCTTTCGAGGTGGTGGGGGTTGCCCCGCCCACCCCGTCCAGCTCCACGGGATCGGTGGCGCCGTACGCGGCGACCAGCAGCCTTTCGAGGGCGCCACGGTCGGTCGGGACTTCGACCTGGTTGAACAGCCAGCACTTGCTTGTGCCGCCACGCACCAGGGTCGCGGGAATGTGCACGTCTGAGGCTCTTTCTGGGGCAACGGAGGGGAGGGAGAAGGGCCGAGAAGCGGTTACGGGCTCATTGCGGGCCGGTGAACCGCTCGGCGATTGCGGAGACCTTCGCAGAGGCATGACTTCGGAACAATCGCAGTTCGCTTCACCTGGGTTTAGCTCAGCTAAAGTCGACGGCATGCTCAACGTGCGCCGTCTGCTGCTGCTCACCGAGGCCACCGAACGCGGCTCACTCACCGCGGCGGCGGAAGCCCTCGGCATGACCACCTCCGCCGCCTCCCAGCAGATGTCCCTGCTGGAGCAGGAGGCGGGGCAGCCCCTCATCGAGCGGCTGCCCCGCGGTATCCGCCCCACCCCGGCGGGTGCCGCGCTGGCCGAACGCGGTCAGGCCATCCGCCTGGAACTCCGTGCCGCCCAGGCCGACCTGGACTCCTTCACCGCCCTCGACCAGGGCACCTTGCGGCTCGGTTCCTTCCCCACGGCGAGCGCGTCCCTGCTGCCGCTGGCGCTCACGCGTTTCCGACGCCGCCACGCAGGCATCCGCATCGAGGTACGCGCCGGAGTCCTCGCGAAGCTCAGGGAGATGCTGCACACCGGCGAGGTGGAGCAGGGGCTGCTCTGGGACTACGAATGGAACCGACTCGACGATCCGGCGCTCGCCCTCACTCACCTGCTGGACGACCCCACCGTGCTGGTCGTCCCTGCCGACTCGCCTCTGCGTACACATCCCTCCGTGCGCCTCGGTGACCTCGCCGAGCAGGAGTGGATCATCCGCGCCGACAACCATCCCGTCGCCGACGTCCTGCGCCGTAGCTGTCGCCAGGCGGGATTCGAGCCGCGCATCGCCTACTCATCGCACGACTACCAGGAGGCGCAGGCCATGGTCGCCGCCGGTCTCGGCATCGCGCTCGCACCCCGCCTGGCCCTCACCAGCCGACGCAGCGACGTACGCCTCCTGCCGTTCGCCTCCGACGTCCCGGCTCCCACCCGCCGCATCCTCCTCGCCCGCGCCGCGGCACGCCCCGCCACCCCACCCGCCCAGGCGATGGCCCGCGTCCTGCGCACGGTGGCGCAGCGATTCACCGCCCCAGACCTGCACCGGGCCCAGCTCGGGGCGGTCCGGCGGGGCTGACGGTGCGCCAAAGAGCTGCGCCCCCAGCCAAGCCGCGAGTTGCCTTGCTTACCTGAAGCGCTCTTGACCGACTGCGAGTCGACGTGGGAAGCGGAAGACCGTCAGCCACGGCCGTCAGGGCGGCCCGGCGCGGCCCAAAAGCGGGCCCAGCCCGGTCGACCGCGCACGGCCGGGCAGCAAGCACCACGTCCTCACCGACGGCCAGGGCATCCCGCTCGCGGTGTCGCTGACCGGCGGAAACCGCAACGACATCACCCAGCTGATCCCGCTGCTGGACACAGGTCCCGGCCGTGGCCGGTGTCGTCGGCCGGCCACGGCGCAGGCCCGACGCGCTCCTGGCCGACCGCGGCTACGACCACGACAAGTACCGCCGACTGCTCCGGGCCCGCGGCATCCGCCCGGTCATCGCCGAACGAGGCCAGCCACACGGCTCCGGCCTGGGCATCTTCCGTTACGTGGTCGAGCGGACGATCGACTGGCTGCACGGCTTCCGCCGACTGCGCATCCGCTGGGAACGACGCGACGACATCCACGAAGCGCTCCTCGGCCTCGCCACCTGTCTGATCACCCACCGCCACGTCCAACGCCTTTGTCAGGACCTCTGAGTGCGGTGGTACCACTCGATTCGGTTGCCGCAGTCCCGGCAGCGGTCACTCTGACCGCATCGCACGAGACGACTGGCGCTGTCGTTGCTTACGCATAGGGAACGCCTCACGCGGACATGGACGCGGCTGCCATCCCAGCGGTGCGGAAAAGGGGGTGTGGAGTGCATACGGCGAATCTGTCAGCCGACACGCCGTCCAGCCGTCGCCAGTACCGTAGGTGTCCCCCGAAGTGTCGCATCTGGTGAGACTGGCTTTCGAAGATGCGATTGTGCGTTCACGTGGAGTCACCCGTTCGAGCGTTGGTCAACGTCGCCCTGAAAGCGGTCAGTCGTCGGATTGCCCGGGAGGCTCGTGTCCGCTGCACAGGGTGGCGAAGAGGTCGTCGACAGGGGGGCTCAGGGCGTGCGCGAGGGCGTGCCAGGATTTCAGAGTCCCGACCGTGCGGCCCTGCTCAATCTCGATGAGAGTCCCTCTGGCGAGCCCACTACGGGCGGCGAGCTCGTCATGACTCCATCCTCGGGCCGCCCGCAGGCGCGCGAGCTCCAGGCGGAGCGCCTCGAAGTCCGGATCGGGCGGAAAGATCGTCACCCGACCATCCGACGGGGCAGACCCCTGCCCTGTCAGTGCAGACCTCTGCCCTATTTCTCCAGGTCGCAGCGCGGGCGCGAGGGCAGAGGTCTGCACTACCGTGTGCGGCCGTCGCTCTCTTGAGCAGACGACGAGCGCGGAAGCAGAATTAGGAGGAGCGCGCGCCCTATGAGGCTTTGCACAACACGCCCGGCAGCGCGGCATGCCTGGACTGTGGAGCTGCGGCCAGGTTCTGGCAGGCCGCAGCTTGTGTGTCAGCAGTGCGACCACCGGGGCGTGCTGCTCGCCGACGTATCCGCGCGCTCCGCAGCGCTCGAGCATCTGGCCGGACATGCCCGGCGCGACGCCCTGCCGTCATACATGCGCACCTGCGAGTGCCACGAGCGGGGTTGCCGTTGGCATCCCCGTCACCGCGGCTGTGCCGGCCCCGTCCGTCTGCTCCTCGCCGGCGAGCGGGGAGGACGGCTCTGGCGTCTTGCCGACGCCTGTACGGCCTGCGCGTCGATGACGGCGCAGGCCGCCGTGGTTCCGGAAACCTTCCTGCGTGTGGCCGTGGCATCGTCAGGCGGACCCTCGCGGCGTCGGCAACGACGATCCAGAGGGCCGGGCGACCAGATTCGCGTGCGGGAGATGCTCAGCTACTTGGCCGCAGCCCTCCCGAGCCACACGGGGGCCGCAACCCGGCTGCTGGCCGTGCAGTGTGCACTGCGCATGGACTCCAAGGGGGAGGTCCGGCTGCCGACCGGGGTCCTGCGCAGTCTTCGCCTTGGCCCCAATCCGCTCCCGTGGTGTGAGCTGGAGCGGGCCCGGTGGCTCCGCAGAACGCCAGCCGCCCCGGGCTCTAACGCCAGTATGGCAGGCGCCCACATCCTCGACGGCGTGTCGTTTACTCAGAGCCCCGCACGTCCAGACCGTAGGAGCGCTGCCGACTGGGCGCTGCGTATGGGGGCGAGGTGGCTGTGTGGAAGTCGACGACCCGTCTCTGCGGCTGACCGCCCTCTGCCTTGCGGCGCACACCGACTTCTCAACGGGTCGCGGGTGTGCCGACATGGACCGGATCGCGCGTGAGTGTGGACTCGTTCCTGAGGCTCTGTTCCCCGTGCTCGACCAATTGGCCAACTTCCTGGCCTCCTGGAGCATGGCCCTCGCTTCAGGAGATCTGCACTGGGAGCTCTTGCCGAAGGGGAGGCAGAAGCAGCGGTCAGCCAGCCGATCCGACGCTGTCACGAATCCCGAGAGCTGAGGCGACCGGCTTGGGAATCGACCCGTTACATCTCAGCAGACCGGTCGCCGATCGCCTCGCGGAGATCGGCGCCCTCGACTACCTGTACGACGGACGCTTCACACCCTGCGACCTGCTGCGGCAGATCGCCGCACTCCACGAGGCCTTCTTCACGCGTTCCGCGGGCAAAGGCCAACTGCGACATCCCGCACCAGGCGCCCTTCACCGCGTGCGCTGCCCCTAATCTCTCAGGACATCACCTCGCCAGCCATATGACCGAATGGACGATCAGCGTCTACAGACGGGAGGAAGCGCCCGGGACCTCATGGAGACGGTCCGCGAGGTGATCCATGAGGACCTCGATGACGAGTTCGACAAGCTCACCATCGAGGTCGAAGGCCGGCGCCGCGCCGTGCTCGTACGCTTCGCCGACCCGATCACCCACACCCGGATGGTGCTCCAGGCGATCGAGGACACCGATGTGGTTTTCGCTCGTACGGTCCGGCTCTTGAAGCACTGGAACTGCACGCACAGCAAGCCGATGTGCTCCTGGAACATCAAGGCCCTCTGCCTGGGGTGCCTCGAGGAGCCCATGCCGCCTATCAACGCGCTGCAGATCTTCTTCACTTACGCGGCGGACGAGATTGACAAGGGGCAGACGCCCGACCCGGCTGGTGTGGCCGGCCCGATCCCGCTCAACATGCCGCGTCGGGATGTGCACAAGCGGCTGCACACCGCCAAAGAGTACATCGACCTCGCGATCGAGCATGAGAAGGCCGGGCGCCCGCTCAGTGCGCAGCACGCGCTGCACCAGGTGCTCCCGGAGCTCGTGCCGGACGCGGACGGCACACCGGAGGAGGCCGCGCGCCTCGCCCGGACCGTCCTCGCGGGCGGTACGGCCGCCTCAGGACTGGGGCTCGCCACCCTGCTGGGCACGTCGACCCGGCCCCGGGCCTGGGGAGACTGACCGCCATGCCCCTTTGGTACGGGGTCCAGCCGTCATGGTGGGCACCGCTCGAACGGGACGCCCGGCAACACTTCGGCGACGCGCTCCAACACACCTACGACCGAGAGTCGTTGACGTACGAACTCACCGGCCTCGACGTCATAGGCGAACCCGACCCCATCGACGTCCAGATCCGCTTCCACTCGAACCCGCCCTACCCCACCTACGGCCAGCGGCCCGAGGACTTCCCCCGCGTGCACGCCAAGCCCGGAGTCCCGTCAAAGCACCGATACAGGTTCGACGACGCCCTCTGCCTCTGGTACCCGCTCGACCCGGCAGAGCAACGCTGGACGAGTTCGAAAGGGCTACTGGACCTCATCGAGACAGTCCGCACACACTTGTTCCTCAAACACTACTGGCGGCTCACCGGCGGTGAGCAGGGCGGCCAGTGGCTCGTAGAGGATGCGCCTCACGGCATGCCGGAGAGTGATGCGTGGCGGTCATCGCGGCGGCACAAGCGACGGACGGCGGCTGGACCTGGGCCCAGACCGCCGCACTGATTGTCCCCTTCATCGCCCTCTTCGGCGCCTTCTTGACGTACGCCCTCAACCAACGGGCCGTACGCAAAGAACGTCGGGCCAAGACCTTCGCGGAAGCCCTGACAGCGGTCGAGGAGTACCTGGAAATGCCGTACCGCATACGACGACGCCCCAAATCCTCCTCCACCGTACGGCAACAGCTCACCGACGAGGTCAGCGGCCTACTGGCCCGGATGGCATTCCACCAGGCGTGGCTCCAGATCGAGGCATCGGCGGTCGCGGGCCCCTACGCGACGCTTGTGGCCACGGCCACGGCCAGGGCGGAGGCCGGGGCACAGATGCGCCTCGCCTGGGATCAGCCGCCGATCACCACGGACAGCGGCATGAACCTCGGGGTGCCGTATCCGCGGGACCGATCAAACGCCGCTCGAGCCGAGTGCATTGAGGTGATGCGCAGTCACCTTTGAGAACGCCGTGATCTTGGTGACAACTATCCCTCTTTTGTGCCAACTATGAATCCTCGTCACAAGGCGGCTAGCGTCGCACCCTGGGCATCCCGAGGCCGATCCACGAGATGATCTCGCGCTGGATCTCGTTGTTGCCCCCGCCGAACGTGAAGATGACGGCCGAGCGGTAGCCGCGTTCGAGTTCGCCGTGCAGGACGGTGCCCGCGGAGCCCTCCTTGAGCGCGCCGGCGGCGGCGACGATCTCCATGAGCCAGGCGTAGGCGTCACGGCGGGCCTCGGAGCCGTAGACCTTGACGGCGGAGGCGTCCTGCGGGGTGAGGGTGCCCTCCTGGAGGGCGCTGACCATGCGCCAGTTGAGGAGTTTGAGGGCGTCGAGCCTGGTGTGGGTCTGGGCGAGGCGGCGACGGACCCAGGGCAGGTCGATGACGCGGCGGCCGTCGGCGAGCTTGGTCTCCATGGCCCAGCGCTGGACGTTGTGCAGCGAGCGGATGGCCATGGTGCCGTGGGCGGCGAGGGTGACGCGCTCGTGGTTGAGCTGGTTGGTGATCAGCCGCCAGCCCTTGTTCTCCTCACCCACGCGGCGGGAGACGGGGACGCGGATGTTCTCGTAGTAGCTGGCGGTGGTGTCGTGCGAGGCGAGAGTGTTGATGAGGGTGCAGGAGTAGCCGGGTTCCGTGGTGGGGACGAGGAGCATCGTGATGCCCTTGTGGGGCGGGGCGTCGGGGTCGGTGCGCACCGCGAGCCACACCCAGTCGGCCGTGTCGCCGTTGGTGGTCCAGATCTTCTGTCCGTTGACGACGTAGTGGTCGCCGTCCCGGATCGCGCGGGTCTTCAGCGCGGCCAGGTCGGTACCGGCGTCGGGCTCGCTGTAGCCGATGGCGAAGTCGAGCTCGCCGGACAGGATCCGCGGCAGGAAGTACGACTTCTGTTCCTCGGTGCCGAACTGCATGATCGTCGGGCCGACCGTGTTGAGCGCCATCAGCGGCAGCGGAACGCCCGCCTGGGCGGCCTCGTCGAAGAAGATGAACTGCTCGATCGCGGTCAGGCCGCGTCCGCCGTACTCCTCCGGCCAGCCCACGCCGAGCCAGCCGTCGGCGCCGAGGCGGCGGATGGTCGCACGGTAGAAGCGCTTCTGCGCCGCCGGGTCGGCATGCCGGGTGTAGGCGCCCTCCGGAACCAACTCGGCGAAGTAGGCGCGCAGTTCGGTGCGCAACCGCTGTTGCTCGGGCGTGTATTCGAGGTGCACGGCGCCTCCAGGCTCCCCAAGGCCGACCTGACGGCGCACACGCTAGAACGTGTTCCAGTAAGGGGGAAGAGCGGAGGCGGGGGCCATTTCCGGCACCCGGGGGCTCAGCGGAGGGTGGTGAGGAAGTCCGTGCAGGCCTGGGCGCACTCTCGGCAGGCCTTGGCACCGTCGTGGGCCCCGGGAGAATCGTCGAAGACGCGTGCGCACTCCAGGGCGACGGTGCGGCACCACTCCACCTGGAGGCGGATGCCCGCTTCGTCGAGGTTGGCCTCCTCCGAGAGCGCCCGGCACGTGGCGTCGCACACCTCCGCGCACATGATGCCCTTGCGGCGCATCTTCTCCTGGGCCTCGGGCCCGTCGGGATCGGCGAGGCTCGCCCGTAGCGCGCACGCCCGCGCGCATTCGGTGCACGCCTGCGCACAGGCGAAGCGGTCCTCGAGGAATTGGATGAGTTCCTGCTGGGATGTCGTCGTCGTGGTCACCCCGGGCGGGTAGCCGGTGCCCCTCGCGCCAAACACGGGCCGCCGGGATCCGCCCGGCACGCGGTTCGGGGGGTTCCGTTTCCGGGAGTCCGGACAGGGCACCCGGGCACGAGCCGTTCGAAGCGGACCGGTTCACTCGACATATTGGGGGTATTCATCCCTTATGAACATGGAATGGACTGATATAGCCGCAGAACGAAGCGTACTGGCCGGTGCCGCCCCGTTCGTGGCAGGCCTCGTGGTGGTCGCCATGCTCATCGGCGCCCTGTGGCTGGGCGCCCGCGTACGCGCTCGTGAGCCGCGCCGACCGCGCCCCGACGAGCAGCCCCGGATCCCCGAGGGCGGCCCCGTCCGTGAGGAGCAGCTGAACCGCGAGCCCGACGAGATCCCCCAGAGCGACCGCCGGCTGACGCCCTACGAGGTGCACGGCAGCCAGGGGACCCGGCCGAGCCCGGACAAGAAGCGGCCCCGCTGGAGCAAGAACAGCAGCGGCGGCTTCGGCAGCGGCGGCCTGGGCGCGCACTGACGGTCCACAGCGAACGCCGAGGGGCGTGGCGTCGAACAGATTCGTTCGACGCCACGCCCCTCGGCGTTCGCGCGGTCGCGCCGGGCGATGTCCACCGCCGAGCGCTCACCACCGCCCGGTCAGGAATCGGCCTCCAGCGACAGCCCCGTGTAGTTCTCCGCCAGTTCGGCCGCCGCGTGGCGCGAGGTGGCGACCCGGTCGAGCTGCGAGAGCTGGAGCCTGGTCTCGAACGGGGACTGGTCAGGGTCCGCGTGCAGGGTCGTGGTCATGAAGTAGGAGAAGTGCTCGGCCCGCCAGACCCGGCGCAGACAGGTGTCCGAGTAGGCGTCGAGCAGCTCGGTCGAGCCGGTCTCCCTGAGCCGGGCGAAGGCGCGGGCCAGCACGATGACGTCGGTGGCGGCCAGGTTCAGCCCCTTGGCCCCGGTGGGCGGCACGATGTGCGCGGCGTCGCCGGCCAGGAAGACCCGGCCGTAGCGCATCGGCTCCGTGACGTGGCTGCGCATCGGGAGGACGGCCTTGGAGGTGACGGGCCCGCGCTTGAGCCGCCAGCCGGGTTGTGCGGTGAGCGCGAGGCGGGCGTCCAGCTCGTCCCAGATGCGCTCGTCGGACCAGTCGGCCGGGTCCGTGCCGTTCGGGACCTGGAGGTAGAGGCGGCTCACGGACGGCGACCGCATGCTCGCCAGCGCGAAGCCGCGCTCGGAGTGGGCGTAGATCAGCTCGTCGTAGACGGGCGGGGCGTCGGCGAGGATGCCCAGCCAGGAGTAGGGATAGGTCCGCTCGTACGTCGTTCGCACGCCGGCCGGGACGGCGTCGCGGGCCACGCCGTGGAAGCCGTCGCAGCCGACCACGTAGTCGCAGGTCAGGGTCTGCTCGCGGCCCCCGTGGGTGTAACGGATCGAGGGGCGGTCGCTGTCGGCGCCCTCCACCGCGTGCACCTCGGCCTCGAACAGCAGGGGTCCGCCGCCGGTGAGCTGGAGGGCGATGAGGTCCTTGACGACCTCGGTCTGGGCGTAGACCCACACCCGGCGCCCGCCGGTCAGCTCGGGGAAGTCGACGCGGTGGGCGCGGCCGTCGAAGCGCAGTTCGATGCCGTCGTGAGGGATGCCCTCGGCGTCCAGCCGGGCCCCCGCGCCGGCCGAGCGCAGTACGTCGACGGTGGCCTGCTCCAGGATTCCGGCACGCTGACGCTGCTCGACGTAGGCGCGGTCCTTGCGTTCCAGAACCACACTGTCGATTCCCGCGTTGTGCAGCAGACGGGCCAGCAGCAGCCCCGCCGGGCCGCCGCCGATGATGCCGACAGTGGTGTGCATTGAGTACTCCTCGTCGTTGAGGACGAGCCGCGTCCCGTCCCCGGGTCCCGAGCTTGTTCGCCAGGTGAAATTTGCTTCACTATGTTGTGCGCATGAGTCTGCGCCCGGCCTGCCCGCCTGTCAACGGTCCACACTCCACCAGAGGGTCCGGGCGGGCGATCGGGTTCCCTGGCGGGGCGAACGGGAGTCAGGCGACGAAGTGGAAACCCGGGTGCGGATGCATCAGGAAGTCGTGGTGCGAGATGTTCCAGGCGTAGGCGCCCGCGAGGGCGAAGGCGACCCGGTCCCCCGCCCGCAGCCCCGGCGCGTGCACCCGGCGCGCGAGGAGGTCCTTCGGCGTGCACAGCTGCCCGGCGAGGCTGACGCGCTCCCCCTGTGCCGCCGGGCGCGGCCACGGGTGCGGCCACCGCGCCACCGGCAGCACCGAGCACGGCTGGTCGTGGCCCTTGGTCGCCGGGGTGCGCAGATGGTGGGTGCCGCCCCTGACCACGGCGAACTCCTCGCCGTGGCTGCGCTTCACGTCGAGCACCTCGGTGGCGTACCAGCCGCAGTAGGCCGTCAGGGCCCGCCCGGGTTCGATGCGCAGTGTCAGTTCCGGGTACGTGTCGGCGAGCCGGGCGAGGCCTTCGCCGTACTGCTTCCAGTCGAATCGGCTCTCGGGGCGCGTGTAGTCGACGGCCATGCCGCCGCCGACGTTCACCTCGCGCGGCGGTACGTCCAGTGTCGTCGCCCATTCCACGATCGAGCGGGCGAGGAGGAGCAGTTCGGGGGCGTCGAGCCCGCTCGCCAGGTGGGCGTGGACGCCCAGCGGTTCGAGGTGCGGGTAGGTGCCGTCGGTGAGCGGGCGCAGTACGTCCGCCGCCCGGGTCGGGTCCAGGCCGAACGGGGTGGGCCGGCCGCCCATCGCGAGTGAGCTGCCCGCGAGCGAGCCGTCCGCCACCGCGAGGTTGAAGCGGAGCAGGACCCCGACGGGCCCGGCCGGTGCCACCCGGCGTGCCAGCTCGCCGAGCGTCCGCAGCTCGTGCTCGCTCTCGACGTGGAAGCGCGCGACGCCCCGCTCCAGCGCTGCCCGGATCTCGTCCGGGGTCTTGCCGGGGCCGCCGAAGGCCAGCGCTCTGTCCGGTACGGCCCGCGCCACGTGGGCGAGTTCACCGCCGGAGGACACCTCGTAGCCGTCGACGTACGGACCGAGCGCGGCCAGGATCTCCGGCTCGGGGTTGGCCTTGGCCGCGTAGTACAGCTCGACCCGGTCGGGGAGGGCGGCACGCACCTGCGCGGCGTGGTCGCGCAGCGCCGTCAGGTCGTACACGTAGGCGGGGAGTCCGGTAGGCGGCAGGGACAGGACACGGTCGCGTACGGCGGGGGTGGGCAGGGTCATCGACGGCTCCTGGTTCATCGGGCGCCCCGGCGCAGGACGTCCTCGGCGAGGGGGGAGGGCAGGCGGACGTAGCCGGCCTCGCGGTCGGCCCTGCGCTCCCAGCGGGTGAGCAGATTGGCCTTGGCGGGGAGCGGGGCCCCGGCGAGGAGGGCGGAGAGAGGGGGCGGGCAGCCCTCCTCGTCGGCGTGGGCCCGCAGGGTCGCGCGAACGGCCGCCCACAGGTCGCGCTCGGTCCCGGGGTGCAGGTCGGCGAGGGCGGCGAGGAGCTCGGCGACGTGGTTGACGAGGAGGCAGTACACGACGCGGTCCCAGCCGCGCCGGGCGTCGTACGACATCGGGCCGGCGACCTCGGGCGGGAGGGCCGCGAGGGCGTCGGTGTGGTGGTCGGGGACGAGCTTGGCGCCCTCCAGGTCGCGGAAGAGGACCTGGGCGGGCATGCCGTCGGTGTCGACGCAGACGAGGACGTTCTGGAGGTGGGGTTCGAGGACGAGCCCGTGGTCGAAGTAGGCGGCGAGGACCGGCGGCAGGAGGAGGCGGAGGTAGGACTTCCACCAGGTCAGGGCGGTCTCGGGGCCCGTGCCGGCGAGAAGGCGGGAGATGTGGGCGGCGCTGGTCGGGTACTCGTCGGCGACGGCGGCCGCGAGCAGCGGGGTGGTGCCGGGCAGCAGGCGCCGGGACAGGCCTTCGCGGACGATCACACCGAAGCCTTCGAGGAGGGCCCGGTCGGTGGTGCCGTCGGGGCCGGGGACGGCGAGGCTGCGGTAGGCGGGTTCGCGGAGCATCGCGCTGCCGGGGAAGCGGCTCTCCAGGTCGGTGAGGACCGGGGCGAGGAGGCGGGTGAGGGCGACGGCGCCGGAGAGTTCGTAACTGGCGTTCTTGCGCACGCAGTTGGTGATGCGGACGTTGAGGCTGAACTTCAGGAAGGCGTCACCGTCGAAGAGGGTGCGGACGGAGGCGGTGGCCGCGTACTCCCGGCCGCCGGGGCCCAGGTCGAGGATGTCGCCGCGGCCCAGCGCCTCACGCAGCAGCCGGTGCCCGCGCAGCATCTCGTACTGCCAGGGGTGGGCGGGCAGCGGGCGGTAGCCCCCGGGGACGTCGCCGAGGTCCCCGTCGAGCACGGCGGTGGCCCCCGCCTCGGCGCTCTCCTCGGCGATGAGGTGCTCGCGGACGGCGAGGCGGCGCAGCGGGAAGGAGGCACCGGCCTCGGGGGCGTACGACTGCCATGCCTCGGTGGCGCCGGTGCGGGCCTTGGGAGTGGGGTGGAAGCGGTGGCCGAACAGCAGGGACTGCTCGGAGGCGAGGTAGTCCGGGCGCCCGGGCGGGAGGTGCGCGCCGGTCTCGCGGGCGCTGAGCGTGGTGGCGAGGGTGCGGTGACTGGAGTCGACCTGCTGCAGGAACTCGGGGTTGCGGACGCCGGTGCGCAGGGACAGTTCGTCGTGCGTGTACTCGGCGAGGCGGCGCCAGTCCAGCCGCGTCCATCCGGCGTCGGACCGCTCGTGGACGGGGCCGGTGAAGCGGTGGGCACCCAGCAGGGAGGTGCGGCGCAGGGCCACCCGGAGGAGGAGGCCGCGGCGGGGCAGGCGCAGCAGGAGGTGGCCGTCACTGACGGCGGTCTGGTGTTCGGGGCCGGAGACCTCGCGCAGCAGACAGTTCAGGAGGGTGTGGGCGACGGCGTCGTCGGCGGTGGGGAGGTGGGTGGTACCGAGCGAGTCGGTGAGCGGGGGCATGCGGTGGCTCCAGCGGGTACACGGACGTGGGGGCGGGGCGGTCACTCCGGCGGCGACGGCGAGGGCCTGAGCAGGTAGTTGGGGCCGGTGGTGTAGTGCTTGTTGATGTCGGCGGCGCCCGACCGCTCCTTGCTCAGCAGGGTCCCGGCGGTCACCATCGCCTTCACCGGCAGCTCGGGGGCGTACAGCACCCGCGCGCGCAGTACGGCCGCCGCGTCACCGCCGAGGCGGTCGACGGCCTCGGCGAGCCGGTTGCGTACGAGGCTCAGCAGTTCCGGCAGCGGGGCGCGGCCGTGCCGGGCGAGGCCGAACGCGTAGGCCCCGGCGCACAGGTGGACCGTGATGGTGGTGAAGACATCGGTCACCGCGCGGTCGTCGGGGGTGAAGGTGCGGGCGTCGTCGAAGCCCCAGGTGCCGCCGTCCTCCCCTTCGCGGGCGCCGAACGCGGCGGCCAGGCGGACGCGGTCGACGCGCGGGCCGTCGTTGTCCTTCAGCAGCAGCCGCAGGTCGCCGGGGGCGGGGCCGAGGACCAGGGAGACGTTCTGCTGGTGCGACTCCAGCGCGATGCCGTAGCCGAAGAGCGTGGTCTGCCAGTCGAACAGCAGGGTGAGCACGGCGTCCAGCAGCGCGATCGGGTCACCGCCGTGGAAGCGGTCGGCGAGGTGGTCGAGGACCAGTCGCCCGCCGGGTGCCGGGGCGAGGAGGGCGGCCATGGGGACGACGGCCGCGTCGTCGAGGTCCGCCGGGTGGCGGCGGCACAGTACGGCGAGCATCTCGTGACCGGCGTGCGCGTACACCGACTCGTCGGCGTGCAGCACCCGGCCGCGGAAGCGGGGCTCGCGGTCGGTCACCGCCGCCAGCAGCCGCTGTCCGGCGGCGCCGTCGGCGAGCGTGCCGGGCTTGATGGACCGCTTGTTGCGCAGGCCCAGGGTGGCGGTCGCCAGCGGCAGTTTGAGGTGCAGCGCGGGAGTGGCGGCCGGGGCGACCGTACGCATCGACAGGGTGGGGACGACCGAGAGGTACGGCCGGTCGGCGAGTACGGCACGGTCGGCGAGTCCAGCCTCGCGCAGGGCCGCGTCGAGGGGCGCGCCGACGGTCGACGGGTGGACGGGCAGGGTGACATGGGTGTGGTCGAGGCCGGCGAGACCGAGCCCGGAGGGGGTGGGCCAGCCGTCCGGGAGATCCCCGGTCACGGAGACGGACTCCCGGGGCAGGGCGAGCCACCGGAGGGGGAAGCTCGGGTGGAACTCCGGTGCGTAGAGCCGCAGTTGTTCCTCGTCGAGGCCGGAGCGGCCGCGTGCGGTCGGGTAGACCGGGTGGTCGAGTCGTGCGGCGAGGGTGTCGTAGGCGAGGCCGGCGCGCGGGCCCGTCCAGTCGGCGGGGTCGGCGCCGTACAGGTCGGTGAGGCCGTCGGCGACCTCCTGCGCCGTCGCCTCGTGCAGCAGCATCGTGGCGAGGGCCTGGCGGCACTCCTCGGCGAAGGCGTCGAAGCCGGCGCGGTCGACGGGCTCGGCGAGGTCGCGCAGCGCGGCGAGGACGGAGCCGCAGGTGACGAGGCGCGTGCCGTCCGACTCCCGGACGAGCAGGGGCAGTCGGGCGGCGTGCGTGTGCTGGAAACCGTCCTCGGTGACGGGCATCAGGAGGGCGTCGGCACCGGCTGACAGGCGGAGCCAGGGGCCGTCGGGGTGGTGGACGGGGGTGCTGCGGGAGCGCAGGCCGACGACGTCCTCGCGGAGCAGGGCGCCGAGCACGCGGGTGAGGAGTTCGGCTTCGACGGTGTGCGTGGGCGCGTCGGCGGCGGGAGCGTGACCGCTCCCGGAAGCGGCGGGCGCGTGCTCGGTGGCGGCGGGCGCCAGGTGGGTGGCGGCGGGCGTGAGGGGGACGGCGGTGTTCAAGGCTGGATCTCCCAGCGCTGGGCGGCGAGGAAGTCCGCCGCGACCCGGTCGACGGTCTCCTGGGAGGTGCCGGTGGCGTGGAGGACACCGAGGTAGTCGCGGTTGGTCCGGTACAGGTCGTGGTGCTCGCCGGTCCGGCGCAGCGGACGGTACGTCAGCTGCACGCCGTCGACGTCGAGTTCGGTCGGGCCGGGCGCGGCGACGAGGGTGCCGGCCCGGTCGGCGCAGGGGTAGTCCAGGCGGGCCGCGCCGACGCGTCCGACGCCCAGGTCGGCGGGCAGTGGCTCGCCGAGGTGGGTACGGAGGATGTGGTCGAAGAGCGGCAGGCCGAGGAGCCGCGCGAGCAGCAGGTCGCACTGGTCGCCGATGGCACGGTAGTTGACCTCGATGATGCGGGCCCGGCCGTCGTGGACCACGAACTCGGTGTGGCAGGCACCGAACCCGACGCCGAGCGCGTCGAGTTGGGCGAGGATCTGCGCGACGACCGGTTCGGGGTGGGCCGGCACGAAGGTCAGCCGCTCCTCGACGAAGTACGGCAGCGGGGACAGTGTGGTGTGGAAGCCGCCGATGACATGGCGGACCCGGCCGTCGCCGAGGGTCTCCAGGGTGTACAGCTCGCCGGGCAGGTACTCCTCGACGACGAGGGCGGCGCCCGGACGCCGGGCCAGGATCTCCTTGCCGCGGGCCACGAGGTCCCCCGCGCCGGTCACGAGCACGACGTCCTCGCTGGCGACTCCCTCGCGGGGTTTGACGACACAGGGATAGGGGGCGTCGGCGACGAGCGGGCCGGTGAGGCCGGCCGGGTCACCGACCTCGGCGGACCAGACGGTGTCCACGCCGGAGGCGGCCAGACGGCGGCGCATCTCGCCCTTGTCCTTCGCGCGCAGGGTGGCCCGCCAGTCCTTGCCGGGGAGTCCGAAGTAGTGGGCGGCCAGGGCGGCCTGGGTCTGCAGGTGGTCGCTGTTGGTGAAGACCGCGTCGGGCCGGTGATGGGTGGAGATCCGGGTGACGACGGCACGGTGGTCCCGTACGTCGCACTCCAGGACCTCGGTCTCTGGGTACGCGGCGCGATGGGCGTCGGGCTGGTCGGTGAGGACGGTGACGTGCAGGCCGAGCCGGGCCGCGGCGGGCAGGAAGCCCTCGGTGACGGAGTCGGTGGGGTTGAGGGCGAGCAGGTACAGACGCATCGGGTGGTGCACAACTTCCGCTAGCGGGTGAGGTGTCGGCGGGGCGGGCCCGTCTCGCGGTGGGGGCCGCCCCGGGCACGCGTGAGTCACTGCTCGGACAGCCGTACGCCGGTGGTCCTCGGAACGGCGGCGGGCCTCTCCCGGCCTGCCGGGCCGCCCGGACGTCCGGAAGCCGACTGCCGGGCATCCGGGGTCTCGTCCGGTGCCGGGAAGGACGGGGTGGGAGGTGACCTGCTTCCGCCGGGTCCTGTGCGGTGGGCCGGCGGTGGTGGCGAAGATCTGGTCGGCGTCGGCCCGGTCGATCTCCTCGGGGTGGGTCTGGTCATCGCTACGCGATCTTGTGGATAAGGTAAGCCTCACCTACCCCGACCGCCAAACCCCTTCACGCTCTGGAGTGACCGATGACCGTGGCCCACCTGGAGAACCCCCAGGCCGACACCGCCACGCCCGTCCCGGAACTCCTCGCCGCCGCCTACCGCCGTCTGGACGCGGAGTGCGAGGCCCTGGCCGTACGCGTGGCGGTATCCGGCCGCCCGGCCGACCGGCAACGGCCGCCCTCCGGACCGCGCTCACCCCGGATCGGCACGCCCACGGTCGGGCTGATGGACGGTCAGCATGCCGTCGAAGCGTTCGTCGAGGCGGAGGCCGCCCGCATCCAGGACCGCTACGACCACTCCGCGCCCCGGCATGTCGCCGCCTCCCGCGCCCTGCACGACTACGCCTGGTCGGTCGGCCTGCTGATGAGCGGAGTCTGGTACCTGGAGCGGCGCGTACCCCGTGTCGCCCCCGACGACATACGGGTCGACCTCGCGACGGGCACGTTCGAGGTACGGCCCGGCTCCGGACTCGTCTGTCTGCCGGACGACCCGGTGGCGGTCCTGCCCGGTACCCGCGCCGTGGCCCACGAGGAGGCCTTGTGTGCCGAGTTGCGGGCCGCCGTCGCGGACCACATGGGCCCGGTGCTGGAGGCGATGGGCCCGTACGTCCGCCGGGGCTCGCGTGCGCTGTGGGGTCTGGTCTCCGACGACCTGGTCTCCGGGCTCTGGTACCTCGGCCGTGCGCGCGGCGACGAAGCCGCCGGCGTCCGCGCCGCCTCCGCAGTCCTTCCCACCGCCCACGCGCCCTTCCCCGGCGGCGCCGACTTCCGGTCCCTCCGCACGAGTGACGGCCGCGACCACCCGACCCGCACCCGCGTGGGCTGCTGTCTCTACTACACGATCCGCCCCGCCGAGGCCTGCTCCACCTGCCCCCGCACCTGCGACGCGGAACGGCTGCGGCGGCTGGAGGGGTGACCACCACCCGGCCGACGCCCCTACGGCCCGAAGCCGGTGCGGTGACGACCGCGTGGGCCGCGCACCGCCGCCGAAACTTTCGGACCGCTCCGGAGGCCCGTTCCGATTGACGCCGCTCACCACAGATGGCAACACTCTTCGACGAGTTTCCAACAGGAAGCGTCAAAAGGTCGCAGCACTGGAGGTCGGCTTGCGCGAGTACGCCGGATACGTCTTCGTCTACTTCACCGGCGAGGGCAGCCCGGACGGCGAGCGGATCAGGTTCGCGCTCAGCCGGGGAAACGATCCCCTGCGCTGGCGCGAGCTGAACGGCGGTGCGCCGGTGCTCACTTCGGACCTCGGCACGCGCGGGCTGCGCGATCCGTTCGTGGTCCGCGCACCGCGGGGCGACCGGTTCCATCTGATCGCCACCGACCTCCGGATGCACGGCGAGCCCGACGGCGACTGGGACCGGGTGCAGCGCACCGGCAGCACCTCGCTCGTGGTCTGGGACAGCACCGACCTGGTGCACTGGACCGACCGCCGTCTCGTGCGTGTCGCCCCGGACACCGCCGGCAACGTCTGGGCCCCCGAGGCCTGCCACGACCCAGGCCTCGACGCGTACGTCGTCTTCTGGGCGTCGAAGCTCTACTCCGAGGACGACCCCGGCCACACCGCCGACACCCACAACAGGATGCTGTACGCGACCACCCGCGACTTCCGCGTCTTCGGCGAGCCCCGCGTCTGGAACGACCCCGGGCACTCGGTCATCGACTCGACCGTCGTCCGCCACGCCGGCATGTACTACCGCTTCACCAAGGACGAGCGCGGCAACTCCCCCGCCACCCCGGGCGGCAAGTTCATCACCGTCGAGAAGTCGGCCGGGCTGTGCGACACCTCGTACGCGTTCGTGGCCGACCGGATCGGTCAGGGAGCCGTCGAGCAGGGCGAGGGACCGATCGTCTTCCGGTCGAACACCGACGAGCACAAGTGGTACCTGTTCGTCGACGAGTTCAGCGGGCGCGGCTACGTCCCCTTCGAGACCTCCGACCTCGCCTCCGGCAAGTGGATCCCCTGCGAGGACTTCGCGCTGCCGCCCGGCGCCCGGCACGGTTCGGTGCTGCCGGTCACGCGGGCCGAGTACGAGCGGCTGCTCGCCGCGTACGCGCCGAAGGCGTCCGTCGTCGACGCCGGCGTCCCCGGCGGCCTGAAGGCCTACGCGATCGTGGACGACGCCGCCTCGAAGGTCGTCCTGCCCCTGCACCCGGGCACCGAACTCGACGGTCTGGCACCGGAGTTCGATCTGTCGGCGGACGCCCGCATCGACCCGCCCTCCGGCACCCCGCGCGACTTGCGCACCCCGCTGCCGTACACCGTCACGACGGCCGACGGAACCGCGCGCACCTGGACCGTCGAGGCCGTACACATGCGCAGCCCGCTGTTGCCGGGGCTGTACGCCGACCCCAACATCCAGGAGTTCGGGGGCCGTTACTACATCTATCCGACGACCGACGGTTTCGAGGGCTGGGGCGGGACACGGTTCGAGGTGTTCTCCTCCGACGACCTGGTCACCTGGCAGGGCCACGGGGTCGTCCTCGACCTGGAGTCCGACGTCGGCTGGGCGGACCGCTGCGCCTGGGCGCCGGCCGCCGGGGAGCGCGACGGTTCGTACTACTTCTACTTCTGCGCCGAACAGCAGATCGGCGTGGCCGTCGCGAACAGCCCGACCGGTCCGTTCCGGGACGCGCTCGGCCGGCCGCTCATCGGACGCGACGACTACGAGGGCCAGATGATCGACCCGGCCGTCTTCGTGGACGACGACGGCACGGCCTACCTCTACTGGGGCAACTGCGAGGCCTACGGGGTACCTCTCGCCGAGGACATGATGTCCTTCGACCCGGCGCGGGTACGGCGGTTCACCCCGGACGGCTTCCGCGAGGGGGCCTTCGTCGTCAAGCGGCGGGGCGTCTACTACTTCATGTGGTCCGAGGACGACACCCGCAGCGAGGACTACCGCGTCGCCTACGCCACCGGGCCCACACCGCTCGGCCCGTGGACGAAGCAGGGGGTCGTGCTGCGGAAGCGTCCGGGGTACGGGATCCTCGCCACGGGCCACCACACGGTCGTGAACGTCCCCGGCACCGACGACTGGTTCATCTGCTACCACCGGTTCGCGGTTCCCGGCCCCGGCACTCCGCGCGGCGACGGCGTCCGCCGTGAATCCACCCTGGACCGGCTGGTGTTCGCTGCGGACGGCTCGATCGAGGAGGTCGTACCGACGCTGGAGTCCATCGGGCCGGTGACCGGCGCGGGGTGACGTCCTCAGTCGTGCGGCGCCTGTCCGCTGACCCTGTGGTCCGCGTGGCTGAGGGCCTCCATGACCAGGCGGCGCAGATGTCCGTCGCCGAGGCTGTAGTGGATGTGACGGCCTTCCCGGCGGGTGTCCACCAGACCGGCGAGCCGGAGTTTCGCCAGATGCTGGCTGACCGCCGTGCGGGACGCCTCGCAGCGGTCCGCCAGGGAGCCGACGTCCGACTCGCCCTGGGCGAGCAGCCACAGCAGATGGAGCCGGGTGGCGTCGGAGAGCATCGCGAACACGCCGGTCGCCTCGGCGAGCCGCGCGCTGTCGGGGGCGCGCAGATGCGCGCCGGACGCAGGTGACACGGCGTGGCGTTCTGGCATGGCCCCAGCGTAGGCGGTTCGCCGCCGACGCGGGGTCTCGCACGCTCGGACACCATCATGTGCGCAGGTGCGCACATGATGGTTACACTGGGCCGTACCGACACCCGACGCCACGCCGAGGGGAGCCGTTCGCATGCTCGCCGTTCTGCGTCATCGCGCCTACCGGCGGCTGTTCGCCGCCCAGGTCGTCGCTCTCGTGGGCACGGGGCTCGCGACCGTCGCCCTCGGACTGCTGGCCTACGACCTGGCGGGCGCCGACGCCGGTTCCGTCCTCGGGACGGCCCTGGCGATCAAGATGGTGGCGTACGTGGTGATCGCCCCGGCCGTCGGCGCGGTCGCCGACCGGCTTCCGCGCCGGGCGCTCATGGTGACGGCGGATCTGGTGCGCGCCGCGATCGCGCTGTCGCTGCCGTTCGTCGGTGAGGTCTGGCAGGTGTACGTCCTGGTGTTCCTCCTGCAGTCCGCCTCGGCCGCGTTCACCCCCACGTTCCAGGCCGTCGTCCCCGACGTACTGCCCGAGGAGCGCGACTACACCCGGGCGCTGTCGATGTCACGGCTGGCGTACGACCTGGAGAGCCTCTTCTCCCCCGCCCTCGCCGCCGCCCTGCTGTCCGTCGTCACCTACGACCGGCTGTTCACCGGCACCGTCCTCGGTTTCCTCGCCTCGGCCGCGCTGGTGGTCTCCACCGCCCTGCCCGAACGGGCCGCCGCCACCCTCCCCCGCACCGGCGGTGTGTACGCCAGGGCCACGGCCGGCACCCGCCTCTTCCTCGGTGTCCCCGCGCTGCGGGCCCTGCTCGCCCTGAACCTCGCGGTCGCGGCGGCCGGTGCGACGGTGACGGTGAACTCCGTGGTCTACGTCCGCGAGGTGCTCGGCCTGTCGGCGAGTGCCGTCCCGCTCGCGCTCGGGGCGTACGGCGCCGGGTCGATGGCCGTCGCCCTGCTGCTGCCCCGCCTGCTGGACAGGGTGCCGGACCGGGCCGTGATGCTGCCGGGCGCCCTGTCCCTGACCGTCGTCTTCGCCGGGCTCGGGGCCGTCACGGCCGCGCGCGAGGGGAGTTGGCGGCTGCCCGCCCTGCTCGTCCTCTGGGCCGCGTTCGGCGCCGCCTCCTCGGCGGTGCTCACCCCGGCCGGGCGGCTGGTGCGCCGCTCGGTGGCGCCCGGGGACCGTACGGCCGCGTTCGCCGCGCAGTTCTCCCTCTCGCACGGCTGCTGGCTGCTGACGTACCCGCTGGCCGGGTGGCTGGGCGCGGCGGGGCTCGGCCGGGCCGTGCTCGCGCTGGGGGCGATCGCCCTGGGCGGGGCGCTGCTGGCCGTACGCCTGTGGCCGTCGGCGGCCGCTTCTCCCGCGCCCCCCGCGCCGAAGGCCCACGTGCACGCGGACCTCCCGCTCGGCCATCCCCACCTGGTGGGCGCCCTGCGCGTGCCGACGGGCTGGCGGCACAGCCACGGACACCTCACCGACGGGCTGCACGCCCGGTAGCGGGGGCGCGTGGTCCGGCCGCGCCGTCACACGCTGAGCGCCGCCCGGACGGTCCGCTCGGCCCCCGTCCCCCCTTCTCCCGAGGAGGTGACCCGGCCCGCCTCCAGTACGTAGTACCGCTGGGCCGCCCGCATGGCGAAGCCCACGTGCTGTTCGACGAGGAGGACGCAGAGGCCGCCCCGGCGGGTCAGGGCGAGGATCGTCTCCTCGATCTCGGCGACGACGGAGGGCTGGATGCCCTCGGTCGGCTCGTCGAGCAGGAGGAGCCTCGGGCGGGTGATCAGCGCGCGGGCGAGGGCGAGTTGCTGGCGCTGACCGCCGGAGAGGAGGCCGGCCCGGCGGCCGGACAGCTCCCGCAGGACCGGGAACAGGTCCAGGGCCTCCGCGACCGCCTCCCTGCCGTCCGGGCGGCCGTCGGCGACCAGTTGCAGGTTCTCGGCGGTGGTGAGGTGCGGGAAGGACTGCTGGCCCTGCGGGACGTACGCCATGCCCCGGGCCACCCGCTGGTGCGGGGCGAGATGGGTGATGTCCTCGCCGTCCAGCAGGACGGTCCCGCCCTTCGGCCTGATCAGACCCATGGCGGCGCGCAGGAGGGTGCTCTTGCCGGCGCCGTTGTGGCCGAGGACGGCCGCGACGCCGTCCCCCGGGACGGAGACGGTCACGCCGTGCAGCACGGTCGTGCGGTCGTAGCCGGCCCGGACGGAGTTGATCTCCAGCATGGTCGTCACGCCTCCTCGGCGACGGGGACGGGAGCGGAAACCGGCTCCGTGGCGGTCACGGACACGGGATCGGGCTCCGACGCGCGGCCGAGGTAGACCTCCTGGACCCGGGCGTCGGCCTGGACCTCGGTGACGGAGCCCTCGCTGAGGACTCGGCCGGCGTGCAGGACGGTCACGCTTCGGGCGAAGGAGCGCACGAAGTCCATGTCGTGCTCGATGACCACCACCGTGCGGTCTTCGCCGATCCGCCGCAACAGCTCGCCCGTGGCCTCGCGTTCGTCGTGGCTCATACCGGCGACCGGTTCGTCGAGCAGGAGCAGCTTCACGTCCTGGACGAGCAGCATGCCGATCTCCAGCCACTGCTTCTGGCCGTGCGCGAGCACACCCGCCGGACGGCCGGCCAGCTCCGTCAGACCGGTGGTCTCCAGGGCCCGGGTCACCTCCTCCGGCACGCCCCTGCGGCGCCGGAGCATGGTCAGCGGGCCGCGCCCGGCGCCCGCCGCGATGTCGAGGTTCTGCAGGACGGTCAGCTCCTCGAAGACGGTGGCCGTCTGGAACGTACGGCCGATGCCCTTGCGGGCGATCCGGTGCACCGGTCTGCCGATGAGTTCCTCGCCGCCGAAGCGGACCGATCCGGTGGACTTCACCAGACCCGTGACGGCGTCGACCAGCGTGGTCTTGCCGGCGCCGTTCGGGCCGATGAGGAAGCGCAGGTCGCCGGGGTGGATGTCGAGGTCCACGCCGTCGACGGCCTTGAACCCGTCGAACGTCACCCGCAGATCGCGGACCGTCAGTCCCTCGCCGCTCATGCCGTTCCTCCTGTCGGGGCCGAGGCCGGAGCCGTGATCGTGGTCGTGGCGGCCGGGCCGGCCGTGGGGGTACGGCGGCGGCGCACCACGCTCGCCAGGGAGGCCAGGCCGCCGGGCAGGAAGCCGACGGCCAGCACGAACAGCAGGCCCTGGAGGTAGGTCCACGCGGCGGGGAAGGCGTCGGAGAGGGTGCTCTGCGCCCAGGCCACCGCGATCGCGCCGAGTACGGCGCCCACCAGGGAGGCCCGGCCGCCCACCGCCGCGCCGATGACGAAGCCGATGGACGGGACGACGCCGATCAGCGCCGGGGAGATGATGCCGACCGCCGGCACGAACAGGGCGCCGGCGAGGCCCGCCATGCCCGCCGCCACGACGTACGCGACGAGCTTGACGTTGGCGGGGTCGTAGCCGAGGAAGCGGACGCGTTCCTCGGAGTCCCGTACGGCGACGAGGAGTTCGCCGTACCGGCTGACGAACAGCTGGCGGGCGGCGGCCATCAGCAGCAGGAGCACGGCGGCGATGACGAAGTACACCATCCGCTGGTTCACCGGGTCGTCGAGGTCGTACCCGAAGAAGCCCCTCATGTCGGTGAGGCCGTTGGTGCCGCCGGTGGTCGCCTGCTGGCCGACGAGCCAGATGGCGAGGGCGGCGGCCAGCGCCTGACTGAGGATCGCGAAGTAGGCACCCTTCACCCGGCGGCGGAAGACGAAGAAGCCGAGCAGCGCGGCGACCGCCATGGGCAGCAGGACGGTCATGGCGAGGGCGAACGCCGGCTCGGCGAACGGCCGCCACCACCAGGGCAGGGTGTCGCCGGTGCCGTAGAGCTGCATGAAGTCGGGCAGGGTCTGGCCCGCGTCGGCGGCGTCGGCGAGCTTCAGGTGCATGGCCATGGCGTAGCCGCCGAGGCCGAAGAAGACGCCCTGGCCGAGGACGAGCAGCCCGCCGCGGCCCCAGGCGAGGCTCACGCCGACCGCCACGATCGCGTAACACAGGTATTTGGCGAGGAGGTTGAGCCGGAAGTCGGACAGGGCGAGCGGGGCGACGCCGAGGAGCAGGGCGGCGCCGAGGAGGAAGGCGCCTGGGACGCGGAAGCGGTCCAGGAGGGACGGTGACGGCTCCGGCACGGGGGCCGTCTTCTCGGGGGAGGGCGTGGTCGTCGTCATGCCAGGCTCCGGGTGCGCAGTGTGTACAGGCCCTGGGGTCGCCACTGCAGGAAGGCGACGATCGCCACGAGCACGATGACCTTGGCGACGCTGACCGTCGTCGAGTACTCCAGCACGGACTGCAGGACGCCGAGCGCGAAGGCGGTGATGACGCTGCCCTTGAGCTGGGCGACGCCGCCGACGACCACGACCAGGAAGGCGTCGACGATGTAGTTGGTGCCCATCGTCGGGCCGATCGGGCCGACCAGGGTGAGCGCCACCCCGGCCACGCCCGCGAGACCCGAGCCGATGAAGAACGTCGTCCGGTCCACGCGCTCGGTGGCGATGCCGGACACCTCGGCGAGGTCCCTGTTCTGCACGACGGCCCGGATGCGGCGGCCCAGCGGGGTCGTGCGCAGGATCAGGGTGAGACCGAGGACGCAGAGCAGCGCGAGTCCGAGGATGAACAGCCGGTTGGTGGCGAAGGTGATGCCGCCGACCGCGATGTTGCCGGTGAGCAGGTCCGGGGCGCGGGTCTGGACGTTCGGGGCGCCGAAGATGTCGCGGGCGAGCTGCTGGAGCATCAGGGAGACGCCCCAGGTGACCAGCAGGGTGTCCAGGGGTCTGGTGTAGAGCCGCCGGATGAGCAGCCATTCGAGCAGCGCGCCCATGGCTCCGGCGACCAGGAAGGCCAGCGGCAGGGCGAGGAGCAGGGAGAGGCCTGCGCCGCTGATGGACTTCTGGAGCACGTACGTGGTGTAGGCGCCGGCCATGATGAACTCGCCGTGCGCCATGTTGATCACGCCCATCTGACCGAAGGTCAGGGTGAGGCCGAGGGCGATGAGGAGAAGGACGGCACCGATGCTGATGCCGGTGAAGGACTGGTTGAGGATGACCGTCATGACGCGGCTCCCGGTCGGGGGGTGGGGTGCGTTGGCGGGTGCGGGTGAGTGGGGGGTGCTCGCGCAGTTCCCCGCGCCCCTGAAAGACACAGCCCCTGCGGGCCGATGAAAAGCAGCGGGCGCAGCCCGCGCTTTTCAGGGGCGCGGGGAACTGCGCGACCAGCCCCCCACTCACCCGCGGACTCACGACAGACCGGCGGCCCAGGCGTACCCCTTCAGATACGGGTCCGGCTTGATCGGCTTGCCGGAGTTCCAGACCTCCTCGATCAGCCCGTCCGAGCCGATCTTCCCGATCCGCGCCGTCTTGTAGACATGCTGCGTCGCGCCGTCGACCATGACCTTGCCCTCGGGAGCGTCGAGTTCGATGCCGCCGGAGGCCTTCTTGACCTTGGCCACGTCGAAGGACCCGGCCTTCTCGACCATCTCCTTCCAGAGGTACACGGAGATGTACGCGGCCTCCATCGGGTCGCTGGTCGGCTTGTCCTTGCCGTACGCCGCCTGGTAGGCCGCCACGAACGTGGTGTTGGCGGCGCCCGGCGTGGTCTCGTAGTAGTTCCAGGCGGTCAACTGGCCTTCCAGGTACTGGGTGCCGATGCTCTTGACCTCCTCCTCGGCGATCGACACCGAGAGCACCGGCAGGCTCTTCGCGGTCAGCCCGGCGGACTTGTACTCCTTGAAGAAGGCCACGTTGCTGTCGCCGTTGAGAGTGTTGAAGACGGCGTCCGCGCCCGCGTCCTTGACCTTGTTGACGATGGTGCTGAACTCGGTGGAGCCGAGCGGCGCGTAGTCCTCGCCGACCACCTTCATGCCCTGGGCCTCCGCGTACGCCCTGATGATCTTGTTGGCGGTGCGCGGGAAGACGTAGTCGCTGCCCACCAGGTACAGCCGCGTCAGGCCCTGCTTCTTGAGGTAGTCGAGGGCGGGGACGATCTGCTGGTTGGTGGTGGCGCCGACGTAGAAGATGTACGGGGACTGCTCCAGGCCCTCGTACTGCACGGGGTAGAACAGCAGCGACTTGTAGCGCTCGAAGACCGGCTTGACGGCCTTGCGGCTGGCGGAGGTCCAGCAGCCGAAGGTGGCGACCACCTTGTCGTCGGTGATCAGGGCCTCCGCCTTCTCCGCGAAGGTCGGCCAGTCGGAGGCGCCGTCCTGGCTGACGGGCTTCAGTTTCTTGCCCAGCACGCCACCGGCGGCGTTGATCTCCTTCACCGCGAGCAGCAGCGCGTTGTGGACGGTGACCTCGCTGATGGCCATGGTGCCCGAGAGCGAGTTCAGCAGACCCACCTTGACGGTGTCTCCGGAGGTGTCCGCCTGCGCTCCCGCGGCCGACGACGTACCGCTGCCCGTCTTGGCGCCGCACGCGCTGAGGGCGGCGGTCGTACCGAGGGCCGACGCACCCGCGAGCAGACCACGTCTGCTGATGCCGATCCGGGACATGCAATACCTCCTAGGTCGCTGAAGTGCGACCACAGCCTGCGAGAGGACTGTTTCCCCGGCGTTTCACGGCAATTGAAGAACAGTTTCCGGAGGAAGTATTTTTCGAGGTCCACGAAATGATTGTTACTTCGCACGGAAAGGATGTACTCCTGGTTTGTCTGTGAGGAGCGGGGTGATCGAAGGTAAGCTCCCGGCACCACCGTCGCGGGGTCGGTGGAGAGCGAGTCGAGGGAGTGCGATGGCGAGGCGGCCCGAGGAACTGCTCCATCTGCTGACCCGGGCGGAGCGCCTGTCCGTACGCCGAGTGCAGTCCGTCCTCGACGAGTTCGGCTGTTCCGTCGAGGCGTGGCGGGTGCTCGACCTGCTCTCCGACGGGCACGGTCACAACATGACGGCCCTCGCCGAGCACGCCTTCCTGCCGGCGCCGAGCCTGACCAAGCTGATCGACCAACTCGTCGACCAGAACCTGCTGTTCCGCCGCGTCGACCCCGTCGACCGGCGCCGCATCCTGGCCCACCTCACCCCGCGCGGCAGGGAGCGCTGGCAGCTGCTCGCCCGCGAAGTGCGCGCCGACTGGGCCGAGTCGGAGCCACCGCTCACCGACGAGGACGGCCACCGGCTCGAAGCCCTGCTGGACCGGCTGGCCCGGAATCTGGAGGGCGGCGGGAGCGCCGACGGCCGGGGCCGGGTCAGCTCAGGTCGTGCGGAGCGCGCAGCTGGGCGAGGACGTTGAAGTCGTAGCCGTCCGCCCGCGCGAGGTAGATGCGCTGGCGGACATGCCGCCCGTCCAGGCCGAGCAGCCCGCGCGGGCCCTCGTACGAGACGGTGTCGGCGACCGCCCCGATCGCCGGCACGTCCGGGGCGCCCGCCCGTTCGACGAGCGCGGCGAGCAGCAGGACACCCTCGTAGCAGGACTCGCCGAGGCTGCCCGGGGTCGGCGCCTCCAGACCGTAGCGGCCGGTGTACTGGCCGTGGAAGTCCAGGGTGTTCTGATCGGCGAGCGAGGCGAAGTAGCCGGCGGCGCTGTACAGGTCGACGGTGGCCTCGGGGCCGCTGCCCAGCAGCATGTTCTCGTCCATCAGCGTGCTCAGCCGCAGGCACCTCCGGTCCAGTCCGCCGGCGGCGAAGGCCCGGTTGAAGCGGACCGCGTCGCTGCCGACCAGGAGCATCAGGACGCCGTCGGCGTCGGCCCGCTCGATGCGGCGCAGGACGGGTCCGAAGTCCTCGGTGCCCAGCGGCAGGTACGCCTCACCGCTGACCCGGCCCCGGCATGCGCGGGCGTACCCCCGGGCCGCCCGCGCGGTGCCGCGGGGCCACACGTAGTTGTTGCCGACGACGAACCAGCGGCGCACCCCGCGGGACTCGGCGAGCAGCCGCATCGCGGGCAGCAGCTGCCAGGACGGCGTCTCGCTCGTCATGAAGACGCCCTCGGTGCGCTCCCCGCCCTCGTACAGGGCCGTGTAGACGTAGGGCACCCGGTGTGCGATCCGTGGGGCCACGGCCTGCCGGACGGAGGAGATGTGCCAGCCGGTGACGCCCTGCACCGCGCCCGAGGCGACTAGGGCCTCGACGTCCTCGGCGACCCGCCACGGCTCGGCCCCGCCGTCGACCTCGACCAGCCGCAGCTCCCTGCCCAGCACTCCCCCGGCCTTGTTGACCTCCTCGGCGGCCAGCCGCGCACACGCCCCGCAGGTGGGGCCGAAGATCCCGGCGGGGCCGCTCATCGGGTAGACGAGCGCGACGTCGAAGGCCGAGTCGTCGGCCGTGTACCACCCGGGGGTGCGGAGGCGCAGCGGTCGCCGATTCATGGGCTCATGATGGCGTGATCGTCAGCGACGCCCCAGGTGGTGCCACGGATCGAGACCGATTCGTTGGCCGGGCCGAGGACCGGTGACGCGGTCGCCGGGGGCGGGTGGGTCACCGGGCCGTCGCGTCCCCTTGCTCGAACAGCGGCGGCTGCTGTCCCGAGCGCGGACCTCAGGCGGTCCCGCCCTTGCGGGACCTGAGCCACCACACGCCGCCGCCGAGGGCGAGGACGACGGCCGCGCCGATGGCGAGGGGTACGGCCGGGGAGCCGCCGTCGTCGTCGGTGCTGTCCGCCGCCGCCTGTGCCGACGGGGCGGAGGTCTTCGCGCTGGGTTCGGGTGAGGGGGCGGCCGTGGTGGGCTCCTCGGACGGGGTGGGGCTGACGACCTCGGCACCCGGGGCGGCGGCCTTCAGGTCCAGACGGGGGGCCGGGTGACCGTGGCCGTGGCCGTCTCCTTCGGCCTCCTCCTCCAGCTCGATCCAGCGGTCGACGTTGCCGTCGCTGTAGGACTGCAGGGTCTTGAAGGCCAGTGACTTCGCGTCGGGCAACTGCCGTACGGTGACGACGTACTCGACGTCCTCCCCCACGGGGAGCTTGGCGCCGGAGACGGTGTAGCCCCGGGCGGTCGGGGTGAACTTCCAGCCGTCCGGGCCCTTCTTGTAGGTGAGGTCGGCGGGGGTGATGCCCTTCGGGAGGATCACCTCCAGCTTGGTGATGCCGGCGGAGGCGGACTCCGACTCGGCGGAGAAGGTCAGGTCGACGTTCTGGTCGAGGGCCCGGGCGCCCTCCGCCTCGACCTCCGCGTGGGCCGCGGCCGGCCCCGCGGTGGCGACGGCGACCGCGAACGCGGCCGCGGTGAGGACGCCGAGACGGCGCGAACTGCGTACGAAGGTGGGGCGGTGCACTGCGGACTCCCTGGGCCGGCGGCATGAAGGGTGCATTCAAGCGCAGTCCGGGACCCGTGGCCAAGGTCGGTCACCTGTACGAACGGTTCCCGCCGTCCGCGGTCGTCGCCGGGTCACTCGTGTGCGGCATGGGGAGGGTGGGGCGCGCGCCGGGGTGTGAGCTGTTCCACGGCGCCCGCGCGCCCCTCGACGCCGCTTGTCAGCGCGCTTATGTGGGCACTACTGTCACCACGCCTTGGTGAACGGGAAATCCGGTGTGATGCCGGTGCGGCCCTCGCCACTGTGATCGGGAAGTCCGGCTCCAGTCCTCATGGACAGCCACTGGGTTGATATGACCCGGGAAGGCGGAGCACGGGCGGTGGGACCCGTGAGCCAGGAGACCGGCCAAGGCGCGTCAACCATCCACGAGGTGCTGGAGAGGGTCTGCTGAGCCATGCACATAGCCGAGGGTTTCCTTCCTCCGGCGCACGCGATCGCCTGGGGCGTCGCGTCCGCGCCATTCGTCGTCCACGGAGTCCGGGCACTCACCCGTGAGGTGAAGGAGCACCCCGAGAGCACGCTGCTGCTCGGCGCCTCGGGGGCCTTCACCTTCGTCCTGTCGGCGCTGAAGCTGCCGTCGGTGACCGGCAGTTGCTCCCACCCCACCGGCACCGGACTGGGTGCCATCCTGTTCCGGCCCCCGATCATGGCGGTCCTGGGCACCATCACCCTGCTCTTCCAGGCGCTGCTGCTCGCGCACGGCGGCCTGACCACGCTCGGCGCCAACGTCTTCTCGATGGCGATCGCCGGCCCCTGGGCGGGCTACGGCATCTACCGGCTGCTGCGTCGGTTCGGCGTGCCGCTGATGGTCACCGTGTTCTTCGGCGCCTTCGTCGCCGACCTGGTCACGTACTGCGTCACCAGCGTGCAGCTGGCGCTCGCGTTCCCCGACCCCGGCAGCGGCTTCCTGGGCGCGCTCGGCAAGTTCGGCTCCATCTTCGCCGTCACCCAGATCCCGCTCGCGGTCAGCGAGGGTCTCCTCACCGTGCTGGTGATGCGTCTGCTGGTGCAGTCGAGCAAGGGCGAACTGACCCGGCTCGGCGTGCTCCTGACCGGCCGGCGTGACAGCACCGCGACCGAGGCCGGGACGGAGGCGGTGGCCCGATGAACCGCAACGCGAAGATCAACACCGTGCTGCTGCTCCTCGTGGCCGCGCTCGCCGTCCTGCCGCTGGCTCTCGGCCTCGGCGACCACAAGAGGGAGCCCTTCACGGGCTCGGACGCCGAGGCGGAGACCGCGATCACGGAGATAGAGCCGAGCTACGAGCCGTGGTTCTCCCCTCTCTACGAACCGCCGTCCGGTGAGATCGAGTCGGCCCTCTTCGCCCTTCAGGCCGCGCTCGGCGCCGGAGTCCTCGCCTACTACTTCGGCATCCACCGGGGCAGGCGCCAGGGCGAGGCGCGGGCCCGGGCGCAGTTGGACGGGGCCGATGGCACCGGCACGGTCCCGACGGCTCCGGTGAGCGCGACCGCCACGGCGGCCTCCAGGGCTTCCGCGGCCACGCCGGCGGCGACGGGCGCAGCGGTGTCGCCGACCGCATCCGGTTCCACGGACACGTCGCCTTCCACGGGCACGTCGGCCTCCACGGCCGGATCGTCTGCGACGGCCACGTCGGCTGCCCCGACCGCATCGGCTTCCACGGCCACGAAGACCGAGCCCGGCGAGGAACGCCCCTCCGGCGGTCCCGCCGGGGGCTCCCCCGCCGGGCGGGTCTGACCCTCGTGCTGCCGATCGACGCGGCGGCGCACAGCAGTCGCTGGCGCCGCCGCCATCCCGTGGACAAGGCCGTGCTCGGACTCGGCCTCACCCTGCTCGCGATCTCCCTGCCCCCCTGGCCCGGCGCCGCCCTGGTCCTGCTGACCGCGCTCGTCGTGCTGCTGGGCCCGGCGGGCGTGCCCGGCCGCCGGCTGTGGCGCGCCTACCGGGTGCCGCTGGGCTTCTGCGTGACCGGCGCGCTGCCGCTGCTCGTCCAGGTCGGCGGGCCCGGCGGGTTCGTCACCCCGGCCGACGGCGGCCCGGTCCGCGCCGGGGAACTGCTGCTGCGCACCTCGGCCGCCTCCCTCGGTGTGCTGCTGTTCGCCTTCACCACACCCATGTCGGACCTGTTGCCGCGCCTGGTGAAGGCCGGGGTGCCCGCGCCGGTGGTGGACGTCGCCCTGGTCACGTACCGCATGAGCTTCCTCCTGCTGGACTCCGTGCGCCGGATCCGGGAGGCGCAGGCCGCCCGGCTGGGGCACACCACACGGGCCGCGACCTGGCGTTCGCTCGCCGGGCTCGGCGCCACCGCGTTCGTCCGGGCCTTCGACCGGGCGGCGCGCCTGCAGACCGGGCTCGCCGGGCGGGGGTACGACGGCACCCTGCGCGTGCTGGTGCCCGAGGCCCGGGTCTCCGTCCGCTTCGTCGGGGCCGGCGTCGCACTCCTCGCCACCGTGACCGCCCTCACCTTCGTCCTGGAAAGGCCGCTGACATGAGCGACCCCGTGCTGGTCACCCTGCGGGGCGCCTCCTTCGCCTACGAGGACGGCCCGGTCGTGCTGAGCGACCTCGACTTCGAGGTCCACGAGGGGCGCGCCCTGGCCCTGCTGGGCCGCAACGGCAGCGGCAAGACGACGCTGATGCGGCTGCTCAGCGGCGGACTGCGGCCCCGTACGGGCGAACTGGCGGTCGAGGGGCGGCCCGTGACGTACGACCGGAAGGGTCTGACCCGGCTGCGGACCACGGTCCAGCTGGTCGTCCAGGACCCGGACGACCAGCTGTTCGCGGCCTCCGTCGCCCAGGACGTGTCGTTCGGCCCGCTCAATCTCGGGCTGCCCGACGCCCAGGTGCGGGCCCGGGTCGACGAGGCACTCGGCGCGCTCGGCATCGCCGCGCTCGCCGACCGGCCCACCCATCTGCTCTCCTACGGCCAGCGCAAGCGGACCGCCATCGCCGGCGCGGTCGCGATGCGCCCCCGGGTCCTGATCCTCGACGAGCCGACGGCCGGGCTCGACCCGGACGGACAGGAACGGCTCCTCGCCACCCTGGACGACCTGCGCCGGTCCGGCACCACCGTCGTGATGGCCACCCACGACGTCGACCTCGCCCTGCGCTGGGCCGACGACGCGGCCCTGCTCACCCCGTCAGGCGCGCGCACGGGCCCGGTGGCCACGATGCTCGCCCGCACCGACCTCCTCCAGCAGGCCGGACTACGCCTCCCCTGGGGTGTCGCGGTCGCCCAACTACTGCGCGAGCAGGGCCTGTTGACCGACGAGGCGGCCCGGCCGCGCACCCCCGAGGAGCTGGCGGCCCTGGCTCAGGTCCGCAGGCCGTAGACGCGGACGGCGGTGCCCGCGAAGACCTCCCGGTGTTCTGCCGGGCCGAGGCCGGACAGCAACGCCTCGGCCGTGCCGAGGACTTCGCGGTAGTCGCAGGCGAGCCGGCAGACGGGCCAGTCGGAGCCGAACATCAGCCGACGGGGGCCGAAGGCGTCGAGCACGGTGTCGGCGTACGGGCGGAGGCCGGCGACGGACCAGGTCGTCCAGTCCGCCTCCGTGACCAGCCCGGAGAGCTTGCAGACGGTGTTGGGGAGGGCGGCCAGCCGCCTGATGTCGCCCGCCCACGGCTCCAGTTCGCCGGTGGCCACGGGCGGCTTCGCCGCGTGATCGAGGACGAAGGTGAGGTGCGGGAGGCGGGCCGCCGCCTCCACCGCGGCCGGCAGTTGATGGGGCTTGACCAGGAGGTCGTAGACGAGTCCCGCGTCGGCGACGGCGGCCAGGCCCCGCAGCACGTCCGGGCGGAGCAGCCAGCGGGGGTCGGGTTCGCCCTGCACCTGGTGGCGGATGCCCACCAGGTGCTCGCCGCCGGGGCCTTCGCGCAGCCCGTCGAGGACGGCGGCGACCCCGGGAGCGGTGAGGTCGGTCCAGCCGACGACCCCCGCGACCAGGTCGCTGCCGGCGGCCAGCGCCAGGAACTCGGGGGTCTCCTCGGGCACGGTGACCGTCTGCACCAGCACCGTGGCGGTGACCCCGGCGGCGCGGGCCGCCGGTTCCAGGTCGCGGAGGGTGAAGTCGCGGCGCAGCGGGGCGAGTTCGGGGCCGGTGATCCAGTCCTGGTCGCGGACGGAGAGGTCCCAGACATGGTGATGGGCGTCGACGATCCCGGTCTGCGGAGCGTCCGCAGGGGTCGGCGTCACAGCTCCCACACCACGGGCAGTCCCGCGTCGGAGCCCTCCGCCGAGTAGTCGTGGGTGACGGCGAGGAGGTCGGCCATGCGGGCCTGCCAGGCGATGTTGACCGGAAGTTTCTCCAGCTCGGCGATCATGGCCGGGTAGTCCTCGACCTCCAGCAGGTGGAAGAGGTCGGTGCCGCTGCGCCAGATCGTCCAGGCGCTCACCCCGGCGGCGCGGATGGCGGCGGTCAGCTCCTCGGGGACCTCCCGGTGGGCCGCCTCGTACTCCTGGACGCGGTCGGCGCGGACCTGGGTGTGCAGGGCGACCCTCACGAGAGCTCCTTGTCGTCGACAGGCGCCACGGCGGGCACGGGGGCTTCCGGGGCGAGGAGGCCCGCCGCGCGCAGCTCGTCCCAGAGGGCGGCCGGTACGGGGAGGCGGGACTGCTCCACGGTGTCGCGGACCTCGTCCGGTGAGCGGGCACCGGTGAGAACGGCGGCGACGGCCGGGTGGCCGAGGGGGAAGCGGAGGGCGGCGGCGCGCAGCGGCACCCCGTGGCGTTCGGTGACCTCCTTCAGGCGCAGGGCCCGTGCGAGGACGGCTTCCGGGGCGGGCGCGTAGTCGTAGGTGGCGCCCGGCGCGGGGTCGGTGAGCAGGCCGGAGTTGAAGACGCCGCCGATGAGGACGCTCCGGCCGCGCGCGGCGGCCTCGGGGAGCAGTTCGGCGAGGCCCTGCTGTTCCAGGAGGGTGTAGCGGCCGGCGAGGAGGACGACGTCGATGTCGGTCTCGCGCAGGAAGCGGGCCGGGACGGCGGTCTGGTTCATGCCGACGCCGATCGCTCCGACGACCCCTTCGGCGCGCAGCTGTTCGAGGGCCGGGTAGGCCTCGTCGAGGGCCTGGTCGGCGTGGTCGTCGGGGTCGTGGAGGAGGACGATGTCGACCCGGTCCAGGCCCAGGCGGTCCAGGCTGGCTTCGAGGGAGCGGCGGACGCCGTCGGCGCTGAAGTCCCAGACGCGGCGCAGGGTCGCGGGGACGGCGAAGCCGTCGGCCAGGTCGTCGGCCTCGCCGCCGCCTTCGGCGGGCACCAGCAGACGTCCGACCTTGGTGGAGACGGTGTAGGTGTCCCGGGGGCGCTCGCGCAGGGCGGCGCCCAGCCGGCGTTCGGAGAGGCCGAGGCCGTAGTGGGGGGCGGTGTCGAAGGTGCGGATCCCGGCGTCCCAGGCGGCGTCGACCGCGGCGGCGGCCTCCTCGTCGGACACCGGGCGGAAGAGGTTGCCGATGCCGGCGGCGCCGTACGCCAGCTCGGTGACCCGGACTCCGGTGCGGCCGAGGGCCCTGGTCCTCATGAGCCCACCGGGCGCAGCCGCAGGCCCTGCATGCCGCCGTCGACGGCGAGGGCGGTGCCGGTGACGGAGGCCGCGGCGGGGCTCGCCAGGTACGCGATGGCGGCGGCGACCTCGTCGGCGGTGACCAGTCGGCCCAGGGGCTGGCGGGCGTTGAGGGCGGCGCGCTCGGCCTCGGGGTCGTCGGCGGCGTCGAGGAGCCTGCCGACCCAGGGGGTGTCGGCCGTGCCGGGGTTGACGCAGTTGACGCGGACGCCCTCACGGACGTGGTCGGCGGCCATGGCGAGGGTCAGCGACAGCACGGCGCCCTTGCTGGCGCAGTACAGGGCGCGCTGCGGCAGTCCGGCGGTGGCGCCGATGGAGCAGGTGTTGACGATGGCCGCATGGGACGACTTCCGCAGGTGGGGCAGGGCGGCGCGGCTGGTGCGCACGATGCCGAGGACGTTGACGTCCAGGACGCGGTGCCACTGTTCGTCGGGGTTGTCCTCGACGGTGCCGATGGCGCCGATGCCCGCGTTGTTGACGAGGACGTCCAGGCCGCCGAGCCGCTGGACGGCGTCGGCGACGGCGGACCGTACGGAGGTGTCGTCGGTGACGTCGGCCTTCAGCCCGAGCAGGGGGTCCGAGGCCCCCGCGGGGTCGAGGTCGAGGACGGCCACCGCGGCGCCCCGGGCGGCCAGCAGCCGCGCCGTGGCGAGCCCGATGCCGGACGCGCCTCCGGTGACGATCGCCCTGAGTCCCGCGAATTCACCCCCCGGCCCGTTGGGTCCCTCTGTCGGCCCGGTCGGTTCACCTGTCTGCCCGGTCATGCGACGTCCTCCCGTCCAGCGAGGTCGGCGGCCCAGAACGTGCCGTCGGGGTAACGGTATTCGGCGAGCGAGGCGGGGTGCATGGTGGCGGAGAATCCTGGGGTCAGGGGGGCGACGTAGTGGCCGTCGCGCATCACCACGGGTGCCGTGAAGTGCTCGTGGAGGTGGTCGACGTACTCGATGACCCGGTCGTCGGTGGTGCCGGACAGGGCCAGGTAGTCGAACATCGACAGGTGCTGGACCAGTTCGCACAGGCCCACGCCGCCGGCGTGCGGGCAGACCGGGACCCCGAACTTCGCGGCGAGCAGCAGGATCGCCAGGTTCTCGTTGACGCCGCCGACGCGGGCCGCGTCGATCTGCAGGACGTCGAGGGCGTCGGCCTGGAGGAGCTGCTTGAAGACGATGCGGTTCTGGACGTGTTCGCCGGTGGCGACCTTCACGGGGGCGACACCGCGGCGGACGGCGGCGTGGCCGAGGATGTCGTCGGGGCTGGTGGGTTCCTCGATCCAGTACGGGTCGTACGCGGCGAGGGCCCGGGTCCAGTCGACGGCCTCGCCGATGTTCCAGCGCTGGTTGGCGTCGATGGCGATGCGGATGCCGTCGCCGACGGCGGCGCGGGCGGTGCGCATCCGGCGGACGTCGTCGTCGAGATCGGCGCCGACCTTCAGCTTGATCTGGGTGAAGCCGTCGGCGACGGCCTGCTTGGCCAGCCGGGTCAGCTTCTCGTCGGAGTAGCCGAGCCAGCCCGGTGAGGTGGTGTAGCCGGGGTAGCCGTGCTCCAGCAGCCGGCCCTCGCGGTCGGCGAGTCCCGTACGGCCCCGCCGCAGCAGGTCCAGCGCCTCCTCGGGGGTGAGGGCGTCGGCGATGTAGCGGAAGTCGACCTGGGAAACCAGCCATTCGGGCTCGGCGTGGGCGAGCAGCCGCCACAGGGGCTGTCCGGCGCGCTTGGCGGCCAGGTCCCACACGGCGTTGACGACGGCGCCGATGGCCATGTGCATCACGCCCTTCTCGGGGCCGAGCCAGCGCAGCTGGCTGTCGCCGATCAGGTCGCGGTTGACCGAGCCGGGGTCGGCGCACAGCTCCTCGACGGAGCGGCCCACCAGGTGGGGCCGCAGGGCACCGATGGCGGCGACCTGGACGTCGTTGCCGCGGCCGATGGTGAAGGTGAAGCCGTGGCCTTCGAGGCCGTCCGCGGCGTCGGTGCGCAGCACGACGTAGGCGGCGGAGTAGTCGGGGTCCGGGTTCATGGCGTCGGAGCCGTCCAGCTCCCGCGAGGTGGGGAACCGGATGTCGTAGGTGTCGACCGCGGTGATCCGGGCGGGGGTTGCAGTCACGGGGGTGCCTTTCACGCTTGGCCGAAGGTCTGGCGCTGGCTCCCGAGCCCGTCGATCTCTAGCTCGACGGTGTCACCGGGGCGGAGGTAGGGGGTGCCGGGCAGGCCGAGGGCGACGCCCGCGGGCGTACCGGTGTTGATCACGTCGCCGGGTTCCAGGACCATGTACCGGCTGAGGTACGCCACGATCTCGTGGACGGGGAAGATCATGTCGCGGGTGTGGCCGTCCTGGCGCTTGACGCCGTTGACACTCAGGCGCAGCCCGAGGTCCTGCGGGTCGCCGGCCTCGTCGGCGGTGACCAGCCAGGGGCCCATCGGGTTGAAGGTCTCGCAGGACTTGCCGAGGTCCCATTGCGAGGAGTACTCCAGCTGGAACTCGCGTTCGGAGACGTCGTGGCTGACCACGTATCCGGCGATCACGTCGGCCGCCTCCTCGGGGTCCTCCAGATAGCGGGCCCGGCGTCCGACGACGACACCCAGCTCGACCTCCCAGTCGGTCTTCACCGAGCCGCGCGGGACGAGCACCTCGTCGTACGGGCCGACGACCGTGCCCGGGTCCTTCATGAAGACCACGGGGCGGGGCGGGATCGCGGCGCCGGTCTCGGCGGCGTGGTCGCGGTAGTTCAGCCCGACGCAGACGATCTTGCCGGGGCGGGCGAGGGGGGCGCCGATCCGCAGACCCTCGGTGTCGAGCACGGGGAGTCCGCCCGCCTCGACGGCGGCGCGGGCGCGGTCCACCCCACCGGAGGCGAGGAAGGCGCCGTCGATGTCGGAGGCCACGGAGGACAGATCCAGCAGCCGGCCGTCGTCGGTACGGACGGCGGGCCGCTCCTCTGTGGGGGCGCCGACGCGTAGCAGTTTCACTGGGACAGCTCCCTTGCCATGGGTTCAACCATTCATCGGAGGAATGGCGCACCGTGACTTTAGGGGCAGTTCGGCGCGCTGACAACGTATTCCTCGGATGAATTTGATCGACGGGGAACTGTCATACAGGTCACAGATCCGTCATGTACGACATAGACACCGTGATGCCCGCCACATCACCCCTCGGTCACGCTCAGAACTCATGGGGAGAGAACTCTTGTCAACTCCGGCAATGCCGTCGTAACGTCCTCGTCGTCCGAGATACATCGGAGGAATCGCACCACCGCATCGTGGCCGGTCAAACTCCGCTGCTCGTTCACCGGTTGACACCCAACCCTCCCCTCCGACGGTCCACGCATGCCTGCACCGGAGGGCGGCCTCCCCGTCCTGGCTAAGGAGAACCCGGCCATGAAGATCGCTCGCACCCGCTCCACCGCCGCAGCGGCCTGCGCCCTCGCGGCCCTCACCCTCCTGACCGCGTGCAACCGCGACAGCTCCTCCGGGTCGGCCGGCTCGGGCGGTGACAAGCCCGCCATCGGGATCGACCTGCCGCGCTCCGACTCGGACTTCTGGAACTCCTACGCCGAGTACCTGAAGAAGGACGTCAAGTCCGAGGACATCAACGCGCTGCCGCTCAGCAACTCGCAGAACGACATCACCAAGCTGGTCGCCAACGTGCAGGTGTTCCAGAACACCGGCGCCAAGGCCGTCGTCATGGCCCCGCAGGACACCGGCGCCATCGCCTCGACCCTCGACACCCTCGCGTCGAAGAAGATCCCCGTGGTCAGCGTCGACACCCGGCCCGACAAGGGCGACGTCTACATGGTCGTGCGCGCCGACAACCGGGCGTACGGCACCAAGGCCTGCGAGTTCCTCGGCGAACAGCTCGGCGGCAAGGGCAAGGTCGCCGAACTGCAGGGCGCCCTGGACTCCATCAACGGCCGCGACCGCTCCGAGGCGTTCGCGGAGTGCATGAAGACGAAGTTCCCCAAGATCAAGGTCTTCGAACTGCCCACCGACTGGAAGGGCGACGTGGCCTCCGCCAAGCTGCAGAGCCTGCTCGCCCAGCACCCCGACCTGGGCGGCATCTACATGCAGGCCGGCGGTGTCTTCCTGCAGCCGACCCTGGCGCTGCTGGAGCAGAAGGGCCTGCTGAAGCCGGCCGGGCAGAAGGGCCACATCTCGATCATCTCCAACGACGGCATCCCGCAGGAGTTCGACGCCATCCGCAAGGGCCAGATCGATGCCACCGTCTCCCAGCCCGCCGACCTCTACGCCAAGTACGCGCTGTACTACGCCGAGGCCGCGGCCGAGGGCAAGAAGTTCGAGCCGGGCAAGACCGACCACGACTCCACGATCATCGAGATCCCGAACGGCCTGGAGGACCAGCTGCCGGCGCCGCTGGTGACCAAGGACAACGTGGACGACAAGTCCCTGTGGGGCAACAACGTCGGCTAGCCCCCGCAGGGCCGACGACCAGGCGGAGGGACGCGGCCCCGTCCCTCCGCCCGCACCCCTCGCATCCCTCCCACGAAGGACGGTATCCACCATGGCGGACACCGCGACCGCCGCGGCGAACGGCGGCGGGCATCCCGCCGCCGGGAGTCCCGCCCCGGTGGCCGAGGCCACCGGCATCAGCAAGAGGTTCGGAGCCACCGTCGCGCTGCGCGACGCCCGGATCACCATCGCCCCCGGCGAGTCGCACGCGCTGGTCGGCCGCAACGGCGCCGGCAAGTCGACGCTGGTGTCCGTCCTGACCGGACTGCAGCCCGCCGACACCGGGACCCTGCGCTTCTCCGGCGAGGCGGCGCCCGCCGTCGGCGACATCGACGCCTGGCGCTCCAAGGTCGCCTGCGTGTACCAGAAGTCGACGATCATCCCCGACCTGACCGTCGCCGAGAACCTCTTCCTGAACCGGCAGAGCGACGGCGCGATGCGGCCCATCCGCTGGAAGCACCTGCGGTCGCGGGCCGAGGAGTTGCTCGCCGGATACGGCGTGGACGTGAAGGCCGACGCGCGGGCGAGGGATCTCACCGTCGAACAGCGGCAGTTCGTGGAGATCGCGCGGGCGCTGTCGTTCGGCGCGCGCTTCATCATCCTCGACGAACCGACCGCGAAGCTCGACGCCCGCGGCATCCACCGCCTCTTCGACAAGCTCCGTGACCTCCAGCGCCAGGGCGTCGCCTTCCTCTTCATCTCGCACCATCTGCAAGAGGTGTACGACCTCTGCACCACCGTCACCGTCTACCGCGACGCGGCCCACATCCTGACCGCGCCCGTCGCCGGACTCGGCCACCAGGCGCTGGTGGAGGCCATGACCGGGGAGAGCACCGTCACGGCGGCGGCAGCCGTAGAGAACCGCGCCCCGGTCCGGTCCGACGCACCCGCACTCCTCACCGTCGAGGGCCTCACCCTGCCCGGCGCCTGCGAGAACCTGTCGCTGTCGGTGCGCGCGGGCGAGGTGGTCGGTCTCGCCGGCGCCGCGGCCAGCGGCAACGTACGGGTCGGCGAGAGCGTCGCCGGGCTGCACCGCCCCGAGCAGGGCACGATCTGTGTCGGCGGGCGGCGGGTGCGCGGCGGCAGCGTGCCGTCGGCGCTCGCCGTCGGCGTCGGGCTGGTCCCGGAGGACCGGCATCTGCAGGGCCTGGTCAACAACCGCAGCGTGGCGGAGAACGCCACCCTCACCGTCACGGACCAGCTCGGCCCGTACGGCACGGTGCTGCCCGCCCGGACCAGGACCTTCGCCCAGCGCATGATCCGCGACCTCGACATCAAGACGCCGGGCGGGTCCACTCCCGTGTCGGCCCTGTCGGGCGGCAACCAGCAGAAGGTCGTCGTCGCCCGCGCCCTGGCCACCGACCCCCAGGTACTGGTCGCCATCCGCCCCACCAACGGGGTGGACGTCAAGTCCAAGGAGTTCCTGCTGCGCCGGATCCGGCAGGTCGCCGACGGGGGGAAGGCCGCGCTGATCGTCTCCGACGAGCTGGACGACCTGAAGGTCTGCGACCGGCTCGTGGTGATGTTCCACGGGCGGGCGGTCGCCGAGTTCGACCGCGGCTGGAAGGACGAGCACGTGGTCGCCGCCATGGAAGGCGTGGCCGGGCGCGTGGCGCCCTCCGCCGACGGCGCCACGGACCGGGCGCAGACGTCCGGCGCCGCTTCCGACGACCGGGCGGACGCCGCCCCGGACACCACCGAAGAGCACGGAAGGTAGTCATGTCCGCCACCACTGATGTCACCGACCCCGCCACGAGCACGGCGCGGGAGACCACCGGGGACACCCGCCGCGGGCTCGACCTCGGTCGCTTCCGTGAGCTGTCCCTGGTCCCGGCGATCCTCGTCCTCGGACTGATCGGGTTCATCGTCTCGCCGGCCTTCCTGACCGCCGACAACCTCATCGGCGTGGCCCAGCAGTCCACCGAGCTGAGCCTGCTGGTGCTGGCCACCGCCCTGATCCTGGTCTGCGGCCGGATGGACCTGTCCCTGGAGTCCACCATCGGCGTGGCGCCCGTCATCGCCGTCTGGCTGGTCCTGCCGACCAGCGGCGCCCGGTTCACCGGGCTCGGGCTGCTGCCCGAGTGGACGGCCGTACCGCTGTGTCTTCTGGTGGGCGTGGTGATCGGGGCCGTCAACGGGTTCCTGATCCTGAAGCTGCGCCTCAACGGGTTCATCGTCACCCTCGGCATGCTCACCATGCTGCGCGGTCTCCAGGTCGCCCTGTCCGAGGGCCAGTCCATCGTCGAGCTGCCCTCCTCCTTCACCTACCTGGGCAAGGCGTCCTGGCTCGGTGTGCCGGCCGCGATCTGGATCTGTGTGGTGCTGTTCGCCCTCGGCGGCAGCGCGCTGGCCTGGCTGCGGCACGGCCGGGCGCTGTACGCGATCGGCGGCAACGCGGAGGCGGCCCGCACCGCCGGTATCCGGGTGGACCGGATCGTGTGGGCGGTGCTGATCCTCGGCAGTGTGCTGGCCGCGTTCGCCGGCATCCTCTACAGCGGTCACTACGGCTCGATCTCCGCCACCCAGGGCAGCGGCTGGATCTTCCAGGTCTTCGCCGCGACCGTCATCGGCGGGGTGAGCCTCAACGGCGGCAAGGGCTCGGTGTTCGGCGCGCTCACCGGTGTGCTGACGCTCCAGCTCGTCGTCAACGTCATGACGCTGGCCGGTGTCCCGCCGCTGTGGAACCAGTTCCTCAACGGCGCGATCATCATCGTCGCACTGATCATCTCCCGCTTCGCCTCGGGCGAGAAGCAGGAGTAGGCCCGCAACAGAAAGGCCTCTCATGGCACTGACCGACGAGGCGATGGACAAGATCAAGGCGATGATCGTGGCCGGTGAGCTTGCGCCGGGCTCCCGCCTGCCCAAGGAGGAGATCCTCGCCGCCCAGCTCGGCCTGTCCCGCAGCTCGCTGCGGGAGGCGGTACGGGCCCTGACCGCGATGCGCATCCTCGTCACCCGGCAGGGCGACGGCACCTATGTGTCCAGCCTGGAGCCGCACCTGCTGCTGGAGACGCTCTCCTTCGCCTCGGACGTCTCCCAGGGGCGGACGGCCCTGCAACTGCTCCAGGTACGGCGGCTGCTGGAACCCCAGGCCACCGGGACGGCCGCCGCCCTGCTCTGCGCCGACGACCTCCGGGACCTCGGCACCATCCTGGAGAAGTCGCGGGCCGCCGCCACGGTCGAGGAGTTCGTCGGCCACGACATCGCCTTCCACCTGCGGATCGTGGAGGCGGTCGGCAACCCGGTGCTGTCCATGCTGCTCCGGGTGCTCTCCACCCGGACCCAGCGGGCCCGGATCGTCCGGGGCACCCGCACCGAGCGGGCCGTGGAGCACGCGCACCGGGAGCACGAGGAGATCCTGCGCGCCCTGCGGGCCCGTGACGCCGCCCTGGCGGTCTCCGCCGCGACGGTCCATGTCGCGGCCGTGGAGCAGTGGATGGCGGCCGGGCTCGACGAGGACCCCCTCGGCGCGATCGAGGACTGACCGCGCGGAGGGGCCAGGGGGGTGTCAGGATCCGGCGCTCACATGCCGGTGGCGTCCACCAGGTCACCTAGGTCGACGAACTTGAAGCCGGTGGACGTGCGGGTGCCGCCCTCCCCGTCCGGGACCGCGGGGGTCTCCTGGCCGTCCTGGACGACGAGGAGGCCGCGCGGATAGCGGTGGCCGAGCGGGGCGTTGAGGACGGCGGCGCCGTCGCACTCCTGCACCCCGTCGAGGGTGTCCGACGCGGCCCCGATCCGGAAGCCGCCCTCGTACCCGTTCCCTTCGCCCACCTCGCGGTCGTACAGGGCGAAGGTGTCGTCGCCCTGGCTGGAGGCGAGCAAGTGGCCGTCCCCGTGCCGTTCCTGATAGAGCGTCAGGCCCTCGACGTCGGCCGAGAGCCGCTTACCGCCGAAACCGGGGTCGGCACCCGGCACGCACTCCTCGCTCTCCTCGTCGTAGGTGCCGGGGACGCCGTACTCCCGGGTCCTGTCGACCAGGACCGGCCTGCCGGTGAGGTCGGCGCGCAGCCGCCAGATGCCGATGTCCTCCTGGCCGGCGTACAGGGTGCCCGTGGCGGGATCGACGGCCATGCCCTCCACCTGCGGAAGTTCCCCGGGCTCGCCGCAGGGGCTCCACGTCGTGCCGTCGGGCAGCCGGAAGGAGGAGGGCAGGTCGAGGGTGCGGATCCTGCGGTAGCCGACTGTGCCGTCGGCCGCCGGGAGGAGTTCGAGCAGGGCGAGGCGGGTGCGCTCACGGCGGCTGACCAGGGCGTAGGAGCGGCCGGTGGCCTTGTCCGTCCAGGTGGCGAGGCCGTACGCGGTGCGCTGGTCGTTGATCTCGGCCTGGTCGGCGGAGAACACGGGGGCGGCGTCCGGGTCGGTGATGTCGGTCAGCGGCCGCTTCGGGCGGGCGGGGTCGATGCGGTAGATCCGCAGCCGGTCGTTGCCCCGGTCGCTGACCACGGCCACGTCGGTCCGGCCCGCCGGGGTGCGCAGGCCGGTGACGAGGTCGACGTTGTTGTAGCGGCCGGGGGCGTCGTCCCGTGTCGGCGGCTTCGGCGCGGACAGCGACTGCACCGGGCGGGCGTCCAGGTCGTAGACGCGCAGCCCGCCCTCCTTCGCGGTGGCGACGACGAGACTGCGGCCGGGGTCGGCGGGGTTCCGCCAGATCGCCGGGTCGTCGGCGTCGGAGCTGCCGCCGGCCTCGTCGTCGTACAGCGCGGCCGACTCGCTCGTCGCGGTCACCGTCGGGAGCGCGGACCCACCCGCTCCCGCACCCGCGGGGGACGCCGCGAGCGTGACGGTCAGCGCGGTGACCGTGGCGAGGAGGGCGGCTCTTGCGGCAGTGCGGGGCTTTCTCACAGGCGTTCGCTTCCTTACCGTCGTGTGTGCCGTCGATGGCCGGGACACGCAGAGGGTGCGTGGAGAAGCTTGCGCGCAGGTGCACGTGACCTGTCCATGCCGAAGTCGTCGATCGGCCACGGTTCGGCCGAAGTTCGCCCGGTCCTCACCTCATGTGGCGCGCCGGGCGCGTGGCGAGGTGGAGGAGGTGCTCCAGGGGGCCACGGCGGAACCACCTGGTCCAGACGGTGGCGAGCAGCATCGCCACCGAAGCGTAGAGGAGGAGGTCGGCCAGGGCCGGTCCCGTCTCGTCCTTCATGCCGAACTCCCGGATGGCGAGGATGTGCAGCACGTACGCGGTCAGGGCCGTCATGCCGACCGCGCGTACGGGACCGGCGAGGCGGGTGAGGCGTGGCAGCCGGTCCGTGGCCGTCACACACGCCACCACCACGATCAGCGCGACACCGGTGTTGCCGAGAAGGGAGAAGGTCGTCTGGCTGTGCGGCGCGCCCACCAGGAGCCAGACCGCCGGGGTGCCGTCGACGAGGTCGCCGACGGTGTCGGACCACCAGGCCGAGGCGGCCGGACCCCCGTCGGTGGCGGCGGCGACGGTGGCCCGCGCGTGCGGGACGAGACGCAGGGCCAGCCAGGAGCCGCCGTGGCCGAGGAGAGCCAGCACGCCTGCGGTGACGGCCAGTCGGGTGCGGACCGTGCGCCGGGTGAGGTCGAGGCGGGCGACGGCCATACCGGCGAGCATGTACGACGCCCAGGTGAGCACGGGGTACGCACCCGTGAACAGCAGCTCGACGAACCCGTCCGTGTCGCTGATCCGGGCCAGCGGGTCGGCGGCGATGATCGCGTCCGCCCGGCTCCCCTGCTCGATCGACTGCCGGACCACGTACAGGACCTGGGGCAGGACGAGCGCGCCGGCGGCGGCGAGGAGTGCGAGGGTCCGGGCGCGCAGCCGGTACAGCGGGAGGATGACGAGGAAGGTCAGCCCGTAGAAGGCGAGGATCACGTCCACGTCGGTGTCGAGGGCGGTCAGGGCGAACCCCAGGGCGATCAGGGCCACGGACCGGATGACCATCCGCGTCACCGCCTGCCGCCCGGCGCGCCCGGTGCGCGGCTGGGGCCGACCGGTGATCAGTACGAGGGTGAAGCCGGCGAGCAGTGCGAACAGCGCGGAGGAACGGCCCCGCGCCAGCTCCATGACGAGGCCCAGCGGCCCGCCGGCCCCGGGGTCGGGGCCGACATGCGCGGCGAACATGCCGAGGACGGCGAGCCCCCGGGCCAGATCGACGCCGAGCAGCCGTCCGGTCGAGGGGCCCGGGGAGAGCCCGGCGGGACGGTCGGCGGCGCGCGGGGTGACGGCGGCCGGCGAAGTCACCGGCCGGGACGACAGGTGCGACGACGTCTCTGATGTCATGGCCTTCAGCGTCGGGGGCGCGAGGGGCGCGAACCCATCCGGCGGGCGGCTGGACGATTCCCGCCGACCGGCCGGGGTCACCCCCGCCAGGTGACCGGAAACCGGGAGAAAAGGGAACCCGGCGGCGGTCCCGGACGTCGTAGGTGTTCGGGACAGCTCCAGAGGTGGTCCGACGGCGAGCGGAGCACGGGTGATCCGGGTACTGGTGGTCGACGACGAAGCCCTCATCCGCACGGGCTTCGAGCACATCCTCAACTCCGCGGACGACATCGACGTGGTGGCGGCGGTCCCCGGCGGCCGCGCGGTCCACGCCGTACGGGAACTGCGCCCCGAGGTCGTCCTGCTGGACATCCGGATGCCGGACGTGGACGGGCTCACCGTCCTCGCCGAACTCCGCGGACTCCCCCGCCCTCCCGTGGTGGCCATGCTCACCACCTTCGACATGGACGAGTACGTGGCCGCCGCCCTGCGCTCGGGGGCCGCGGGATTCCTCCTCAAGGACACCGACCCGGAACAACTGCCGTATCTCGTACGCACCTTGGCGGCGGGCGGGGTCGTGCTGTCGTCGCGGGTGACCCGCACCGTCGTCGACGGCTATCTGGACAACGGTCCCCGGCAGGCCGCCGTCCGGCTCGTCGGGCGGCTCACCGCACGCGAGCGGGCCGTGCTCGTCCTCATCACCGAGGGGCTGTCCAACACCGACATCGGTGACCGGCTGCATCTGAGCACCGGGACGGTCAAGGACCATGTGAGCGCGCTGCTCACCAAGCTGGAGGTGGGCAGCCGGGTGCAGGCGGCGCTGCTGGCCGAGCGCTCCGGTCTGCTCAGGCCGTCGCGTCCCGTCGGTGACGAGGGGGTCGGCGGATGAGGCGCCCCGCCCGCATCCCGCACGGGCCCGCCATGGACGCGGTGCTCGTCGCCGCCTCGCTGCTGGACGTGTGGATCCACGACGTGGGCCCCCATCATCCCCGGGAGCTGGCCGCCGCCCTGCTCGCGCCCCTGGCGCTGCCCCTGCGCCGCAGGCTGCCGCTGCCGACCTTCCTGCTCACCCTGCCGACGGCCCTGTTCACCGACGCGGTGTTCGCCACGCTGGTGGCGCTGTACACCCTCGCCTCGCGCACCCATCACCGGGTGCTGCTGGCCGTGTGCGCGCTGGCGTTCACCGTATGCGACCTCACCTGGTGGTCGTGGCCGTCACCGGAGTTCACCGACCTCGACGACCGCCAGGCACTGATCCCCCTGTCCTACAGCGTGGCCCAGGCGACCGCGCCCCTCTTCCTCGGGCAGCTCGTCCAGGCCCGCCGGCAGCTGTCCCTGCGGCTCGTCGAGGTCTCCGAGGCGCGTGAGCACGAGCGGCTGCTGATCGCGCAGAGCGTCCTGGCGAAGGAACGCGCCCAGCTCGCCCGCGAGATGCACGACGCGGTCTCCCACCAGGTCAGCCTGATCGCCGTGCGCGCCGGAGCCCTCCAGGTCGGCAGCCGGGACCCGGAGGCGAAGGAGGCCGCGGCCACGATCCGGCGGCTCGGCGTGCAGACCCTGGACGAACTGCGGCACATGGTCGGCGTGCTGCGCGCCTCCGGCAGCCGTCCCACCGAACTGACCCCGCAGCCCTCCCTCGCCGACCTCGACCGGCTCGTCTCCGGCAGCGGCATCGACACCGACCTGCGGACGGACCTGCCCGACCACCTCCCGCCGCCCGTGCAGCGTGCCCTCTACCGCACCGTCCAGGAGGCCCTCACCAACATCCGCAAGCACGCCCCCGGCGCCACGGCCACCGTCCGCCTCGTCCAACGGGACGGCGCCCTGCACGCCACCGTCACCAACACCGCGCCCCGCCGCCCGGCCCTCTCCCTGCCGGGCGCCCACCACGGCCTGATCGGCCTGCGCCAGCGAGCCGAACTCCTCGGCGGCACGGTCACGTCCAGGCATCTGCGGGACGGGGGCTACGAACTGCGGCTGGAGCTGCCCATGGACGGAACACGCTGAACCGCCCCCGGGCCGGCCGCGTCCGGCGCCTCGTCGTGTTCAGCCGGGGCCGCGGTCGCAGGAGAGGCTGTCGATCCGTACCGCGTCGGCCATCGCCCGCATACCGGTGTCGTTGGGGTGCAGGTGATCGCCGTTGTCGAAGAACGGCAGGATGCGCTCGTGGTCGTAGGGGCTGCGCAGGACGCGGTCGAAGTCCGCCACGGCGTCGAACGCGCCGCCGTCGCGGACGAAGGCGTTGACCTCCTGCCGTACCGCCTCAGCCGGCGCGTCCCACTCGTACCAGCCCTTGAACGGCCCCACCGTCGCCCCGACGACGCACAGACCGGCCGCGTGCGCGCGGTCGATGATGCGGCGGTAGCCGTCGACCAGCTCCCCGGCCGTGACACCGGTGTGGGCCTTGATGTCGTTGACGCCCTCGAAGAGGAGGACCGTGCGGACGCCGGGCTGGGAGAGCACGTCCCGGTCGAGCCGGTTGAGGGCGCTCTGCCCGAGTCCGTCGGCGAGGACCTTGTTGCCGGAGATCCCCTCGTTGGCCACACCCTTGACGTCCGTGCCGGGATCGGCCGCGAGACGGCGGGCCAGATAGTCGGGCCAGCGGCGGTTCCTGTCGGCGGTGGACTGCCAGCCGTCGGTGATGGAGTCGCCCAGGGCGACGACCGCGCCGAACTCCGGGTCGGTCCGTACGGTGACGGCGTCCAGGGAGAACCAGGAGCCGGTGGTACCGGTCCAGTTGTCCGCGCCCTCCTCCGCCACGTGGTCGCCCTCGGCGGTGTACGAGGTCTGCATGGCCATGCCGTGCCCCGTCGCCGGGCCGCCGCCCTCGGACACGTACAGGCTGACCACCAGCGCGGTCGCGGCCGGCAGCCGTCCGGGCAGCGGATCGCTGAGCACACTCCCGCCGGCGGGTACGATCACGGACCGCTCGCCGCCGAACGTCAGCCGCCGGTTGCTGCCCGGCACCAGGGCGGCCCCCTCCTTCTGCACGCCCGCGTACCCCCGCCCGAAGGTCAGGGGCCGGTCGCCGAAGGCGTTGGAGAGGCGGACGCGCGCACCGGTCCCCCCGGCGCTGGTCCGCACGACGAGCCGGTGACTGCGGTCCGGCACCGTCTCGCCCGTGCGGTCGGCGCTCGCGCCCCAGGTGACGACCTCGTGCGCCGCCGTCGCAGCCCCGGCGCCCGGCGCGGCGGTGACCGCCGGGGCGGGGGCCGCCGTCGCGGGCGCGATGAACACCAGCGCGGCGGCGACCGGCGCGAGGAGTGGTAGGGCGAGTCGGCGCGCCGTCAGTCGTGTTCCGTCGTGTCGGAGCATCGTTCACCGCCCCAGGTCGCGCAGGGTCACGGACCGGCCGGGCGTCAGGGTGATCTTCCGGGTCCGTTCCCCGAACGCCACCGTGGTCGTGCGGCCGCCGACGCTCGTCACCGTGACCTCGGTGGGCCTGCCGTTCCGCCAGCGCAGGTCCACGGTGAAGCCGCCGCGCACGCCCACGCCCGTGATCGACCCGGACGCGGCCCAGGCGTCGGGCAGTGCGGGCAGCAGCTGGAGACGACCGGGCCGGGAGTACACCAGCATCTCGATCATCGCGGCGGGCGTACCGAAGTTGCCGTCGATCTGGAAGATGCCCCGGCCCCGCTCGACCTCGTAGATGTCGAACAGGTTGGGCGCGGTGCCGTTGGCGCCGCCGGTGGAGGGCCGCAGGTTGTTCACGATCAGCCGGTAGGCGTTCTCGGCGTCCTTGAGTCGGGCCCAGCACAGGGCGCGCCAGGCGTTGGCCCAGCCGAAGCTCTCCATGCCGCGCGCGGTGAGCAGCGCGGTCGCGCCCTCGACGATCGCCTCGGGGGTGGAGCCGTCGGGGCGGATGCGGTCACCGGGGAACAGCTGGACGAGGGGCGAGAGATGCCGGTGGGTGGTCTCCCCCAGGTTGTCGGGCGACATCCATTCCTCCAGCCAGCCGGTCTTCGCGCTCACCCCCGGGAGGTGGAGCCGTTCCTGCAGTCCGGTGACGGTCCGGGCGTAGGCGGCGTCCCTGCCCAGCACCTCGCACGCCGTGCGGTAGTTGTCGAAGAGGGCCCACACGAGTTCCTGGGCGTAGGTGATGCCTCGGGCGTCGAGCGGACCGTGCTCGGGCGACCAGTCGCTGTCGGCGACGAGGACGTCCCGCTTCTCTCCGGTGACCGGGTCCGTGACGGTGGTCGTCAGCAGCCTGGCCTCCCAGAACTCGCAGGCCCCCTTGAGCATCGGAATGATCCGGGCGAGGTGGGTGCGGTCCTGGGTGAACTCGTAGTGTTCGTAGAGGGAGTTGCACAGCCATGCGTTGCCCGCCGGGTGCCACCACCAGCCCATGCCGCCGTGGATGTTGGTGGAGATGGCCACCGTCCAGCCCGCGAGCTTCCCGGTGGAGTTGCGGTAGCGGTTGCGGGGGTCGTTGAAACGGGTGCGGGTGAGTTCGGTCCACGAGGGCAGCTGGGCGAGGCAGTAGTCGGTGAACGCGTCGAAGCAGTCGGAGAGGGCGGCGCGGTCGGCCATCCAGTAGTTCATCTGGAGGTTGATGTCGGTGTGGTAGTCGCCCATCCAGTCCGGGTCGTTGCCGTCGAGCCACAGGCCCTGGAGGTTCAGCGGCAGGCTGCCGCGCGAGCCGGCGATCATGAGGTAGCGGCCGAACTGCAGGTAGGCCGCTTCGAGTTCGGGATCGGGCGTGGCGTCCGTGTGCCGTGCCCCGACCCGCTCCCAGGTGTCCATGCCGCGCTGCAGAGGGCTGGAGGTGCCGAGCGACACGTGCATGCTCTCGAACAGCGCGCGGTGGTCGGCGACATGGGTGTGCAGCAGGGTGGTCGCGGAGTGCGCGGCGGCGTCGAGGACCTTGTCGCGGGCGAGGCCGCGCGGGTCGAGCGCCGGGGCGCGGTAGTCGGTGGCCGGGTCGGGCGCGTAGTTCGTGCCGCCGGCGACGACGACCGTCAGGCTCCGGCAGTTCCGGAAGGAGATCCGCGCCCCCTCCACGGCGACGGTCCCGCCACTGCCGTACGCGGTGACGGCCGCCCCGTACCGCAGCCCGTTGGCGAACTCGGCACCGAAGGAGGCGTACCGGCCCGCGCGCGTGCCCGTGGTGGTCTCGCCGTGGGTGCCGTCCAGGGCGATGGCGCCGGTGTAGCGGCCACCGCCGTCCTGGGTGAGGTGCAGGACGATCACGTCGTCGGGCGCGCTGGCGAACACCCGTCTTCGGTACGTCACTCCCGAGCGCACGTAGGAGGCGGTGACCAGGCCCTGGCGGAGGTCGAGGGCGCGCCGGTAGCCGGAGACGGCCGAGAGGTCGTGGTCGGGGATGTCGACGGTCAGCTTGCCCAGCAGCGTGAACGACCCGAAGTCGTCCCGCCCGTAGGGGAATTGACCGTCGCCGTCCAGGGTCGGGTTGCGGCCTCCGGTCCATAGGGTGGCGTCGGTGAGGAACAGCCGCTCCCGGCCGGGGTCGTTGCCCACGAGCGCCCCGAGGCGGCCGTTGCCGACCGGGAGGCCCTGGGTGATCATCGAGCGGTCGTCGGCGGGGGCCCGCCACCGGAGTTCGGTGGCGGCACCCTCGCCGTCCGCCAGCATCGGGGAGCCGGCGGGTCGCGCGGGCGCGGCGGAGGCGGTGAAGGCGGGCAGCCCGCCGAGCGCGGCGACGGCTCCGCCGACGGCGGCGAGGGACAGCAGGCCGCGTCTGGTGGGGAGGGACCGCGGCGAATCGGGGCGTGGGGTGTCCATGGATGCGCTCCCTTGCGAGTCGGGCGTCAGGACAGGTTCGGTACGTCGATCCGGTCGATGTCCGGGGCGTAGCCGTCGCCGCTGTCGAAGGTGATCGTGTTGGTGCCGGCCTTCAGGGTGAGCGGCACGCTCACCGTCTCGACGGTGCCCCAGTCACCTGTGGAGGGGAACTTGTGGCCGGTGGCGTTGCCGCCGTTGGCGGAGATCCGCACGGACCGCGCGTCGCCGCTGACGTAGGCGATGCCGACGACGTACCGTCCGGCCTTCGCGACCTTGACGCCGTTCACGGTGAGCTTGCCGCCGAGGTAGAGGTTGCCGACCTTGCGGTCTCCGGAGCAGGTGCCGCAGCCGGCCACCGAGGCGTTGCCGGCGAGGGTGTTGCCGGCCGCCTCGGCCTCGTAGGCCGTCTTCGCCCCGGCCGGGCCCTGCGGTGTGACGGTGAACAGGCGCGAGCCGTGTGCGGGCAGCGCCTGCGTGATCCTGTCGCGGTGGGTGCCGAGGTTCTCGCGGTTCCACAGGTCGCGGACCTTCGCCTTGCCGGAGAAGCCGAGGGCGGACCAGTCGGCGGTGACGGACGCGGGTGCCTCGCCGAGGTTGAACAGGGCGACCGTGAAGCCGCCGTCGGGGTTCTTCGCCGCCCAGACCTGCTGGTCGTCGGAGGGGGTGACGGGCCTGGCGGGCGGGGTGGCGCCCTGGTTGACGGCGATGACCTCCTTGTTGGTGAGCAGGGAGAGGCCGTAGGAGTCCAGGCGCGTCAGGTCGTCCCCGGTGTAGAGCGGGGTCTTGGCGATGGCCCACAGCGTGGCGTAGCTCTGCCGTTCGGCCTGGGTGAGTCCGTCCATCTCGCCGTTGCCGACGTTGAGGGAGTCCAGGTCGTTCCAGCCGCCGGGACCGGCGTGGCGGGTCCAGGCGGGGGTGTCGTCCCAGCGGTCCTCGACGGAGTTCTCCCAGGTGACCAGGGTGTTGCAGTAGCACTCGACGTCGGTGTCGATGCGCCAGCCGTGGGAGTACCGCTTCCAGTCGGCGACATGGCCGCGGTCGAGGGACCAGGACAGTTCGAGGTGGATCGGCCGGCCGGCGGCCGCGATGGCCTTCTGCCAGGCGGCGACGTCGGCGACGTTGTCGTAGTTCTCCCCGCTCTTGAACGAGCCGGGTCCGACCCCGTCCAGCTTGAGGAAGTCGTAGCCCCAGTCGGCGAACAGCCTGGCCTGGGAGTCGATGTACTTCTGCGCGCAGGGCCGGGAGAAATCGATCTTGTACGCGCTGTCCCAGCCGTTGGTGGTGCGCAGATCGCCGTACACGATGTCACCGGTCGAGCAGTCCTCGGCGCCCCAGAGGGGCACCTCCCCCTTGCCGTACGCCTCCTTCTCCAGCCCGACCGGCAGATAGATGCCGGCCTTCAGCCCCTTGGCGTGCAGGTCGTCGGCGACGGCCTTCATCCCGCGCGGGAAGCGCCCGGGATCGGCGGCCTGTCTGCCGTACCCGTCGAAGCGGGGCTTCCAGTCCATGTCCCGCCACCAGCCGGCGTCGACGTTGACGTACTCGTAGCCGTACCGCTTCAGCTTGGCGGCGAGCGCGTCGGCCTGCTTCAGGACGTTCTTCTCGGTGAGATAGCTGTAGTCCCCGTCGGGGTTGAGCCCCGGGTACTTGGAGGACTGCATGCTCCAACTCGTCCAGCCCATGTACGGCTTGGCCGCGAGCTCCGACGACACGGCGTCCGCGGCCGGGGTGGCGGCAGCCGGGGAGTCGGCGGCCGTGGCGGCGGGGGCGAGTCCCGTGAGGCCGGCGGTCAGGGTGAGGGCGAACAGGGTGCCGCTGGTACGACGGGCACGGTGGGCATGGCGGGCACGGCGTGGGGACAACCGCATGGGCGCTACCTCCGGGTCGGTGAAGGCCTCTGCCGGGTTACGGCACAGAGAGAATGGGTGGCGTGCTCATGACATGAAGGAAGAGGTGAGGGTCGGACCTCCGCCCTCCGCGCGACGCGGCCGCGCGGCGTCACCCCTGCTCCTTGGGCGGGTCCGAGCGGATGAAGGACCGGATGGCGGTGGCCGCCGCCCCGCGCGCCCACTCCTCGAAGGGCAGCGGGTGCGTCCTGAGGTCGCAGCGGGCGGCGGTGCCGAAGGCAGAGACGGCGAAGGCCTCCTTGATGTGTTCGGCGAACAGGTCGTAGGCGGCGAGCCCCTCGCCGGAGATGATCACCCGTTCGGGTCCGAGCAGATTGACCACGGACCCGATGGCCCGTCCGATGACCGCGCCCGCGCGGGCGTACACCTCCCGGGCCCCGGGGTCGCCGCGATGGGCGAGGTCGAGCGCCTCGGCCGCGTCCGCCACGTCCCTGCCCGTCGCCGCCCGTACGTCACGCACGATCGCCGACTCGGAGGCGACGGCCTCCACGCAGCCCCGGTTGCCGCAGTGGCAGCGCGGGCCCGCCGGGTCGAGGGACAGATGGCCGATCTCACCGGCCACACCGTGCGCGCCGGAGACGACCCGGCCGCCCACGACGAGACCGCATCCGATGCCGGCACCCACCGTCACCAGGGCGAAATCGGACAGGCCCACGCCCGCGCCGAACCACTGCTCGGCTCCGGTGAGGGCGCGGACGTCGTTGTCGACGGTGACCGGCAGACCGGTGGTCATCGCGGCGAGGTGGGCGAGGGGGACGTCCCGCCACTCCAGGAACGGGGAGTACCGCACCATGCCCTCGGCGGCGTCCACATCGCCGGAGACGGCGATCCCCACCCCCCTGACCGCCACCCCGAACTCCTGCGCCCTGGTGCGCAGTTCGAGGATCAGATCACTCAGGGTGGCGAGCACGCCCGCGGGCCGCCGGTCGCCGAGGGGTGCGTGCCGGGCGACCCTGACGCGGCAGCACAGATCGGTCAGTACGGCGATGATCTCGTCGCCCGTCACCTTGACCCCGATGAACAGCGCGCGACCGCCGTCGACCCGCACCGGGTTGGCGGGCCGGCCGAGCACCGGCCTCGGCTCCCCGTCGGCCTCCTCCACCAGGTAACCCGTCTCGATCAGCGGCCGGACGGCCTTGGTCACCGCGGCCGGTGACAGGGCGGCCCGCCGCGCGATCTCCGCCCGGGTGAGCGGGCCGTGGGAGAGCACGACGGTGAAGACCTGGGCAGCGGCCGGCGTCTGGGCCGGGAACGCCTCCGAGAACGGGGTCGGACGCATGCCGGGAACGTACGGGTAGTTATTTTCCGCTGTCAATAAAAGAAGCAGGATTGCCGTGATCGCGGAGGTGCCGCCCGACGAGGGACAGCCGCGAGCGGGTTCGGCGCGTGCGGGTGGCGATGCGGTCCACCGCGCCGCTACGGCTCACGGTGCCGCTCGCGGTGCGGGGACCGGCATGCCGCCGTAGGTCCAGCAGATCGTCCTGATGACGACCTGCCGAGGCTCTGCCGCACATCGCGCTGATGACGGCCTTCGGACGCCGGGCACGGAGCGAGCAGCCCGAGGCATGCGTCCGCGAGGTCCCCTGGCGCCTACGCGACGGAGGTCATCCGGTGGCGGCCGAGCGGAACCGCGCCGGGACGGCGGCGGTGCCCGTACTGCCCGGGTCCGCCGGGGAGGTGGGCCGCGGGTCGGACACACAGCCCCGGACGGCGGCCGGACGGCGGCCGAACGGCGGGAAAACCGTCCCCTGTTGCCACGCGCCGGCGGCTGACGCGCACGTCCGGTGGGCCGGAGCGACGCCTCGCCCCGGCCCACCGACGCAACCCGACGCAACCCGACGCACTACGCGATGCCGACGGGCCGACCCCGCACTCCGCTCCGTCCGGTCAAGTGGAACGTTTCGTCCAGTCGATCGAGTCGGTCCGGCCGCCCTGGACGACCGGAACGGTCCGCCAGGTCCGCCCGGTCCATCCTGTCCGTCCGGTCGACCCGTTCACCGTGGTCGGCCCTCTCCACCCGGTCCGTCCGCAGCGCCAGGATTCCCGCGCGCAAGGCCGTGACGATGAGATGCGTGCGGTTCTTCGCGCACAACTTCTCCCGGATGCTGCGCATATGGGCCGCCACCGTGCGGGGTGAGATCGACAGCCGCCGGGACATGTCCGCGTCCGACATGCCATGGGCCGCCAGAAGGAGGATCTCCAGTTCCCGGGCGCTGAGCCGGCCGTCGCTGTCCACTGCCATGGGGTGCCTGCCTTGGTTCGGAGGGGGTCGGGGACCCGTGGGTCGTCCGCCTGGTGCGCTGTGACTCTTTCGTGACAACCAGTCCCCGGGCATCGACCGTTCGACCGATACCCGGCAGTAGTCATCGGCCGATCGGCCCGGTCCTCCCGCTCGGGCACATCTTTCGCCGGGAAAGCGGCAACCGCCCGATTCGGGACGGCAGTCGGACCGGCGGCTTCCCCCGACAGCCGGATCGGTCCCGTGATCCATGGCATGCTCGGCCGTGTGAGCGACACCCCCACACGCGTGCTGATCGCCGACGATCAGGACCTGGTCCGGACCGGCTTCCGTCTCATCCTGGACGCCCAGCAAGGCATCGAGGTGGTCGGGGAGGCCGCCGACGGGCTCGCGTGCGTGGAGCTGGCGCGCGTGCTGCGGCCGGACGTGTGCCTGGTGGACGTCCGGATGCCGAAGCTGGACGGACTGGAGGTGACCCGGCTGCTCGCCGGGCCCGGGGCGACGCACCCGACGCAGGTCGTGGTGGTCACCAGCTTCGACCAGGACGACTACCTCGACGTGGCGCTGCGCAACGGCGCGTGCGGATTCCTGCTGAAGGACGCCGCGCCCGCGTTGCTGATCGAGGCGGTACGGGCGGCGGCGCGGGGCGACGCGCTGGTCTCCCCCGGCGTCACGGTCCGGCTGCTGCGGCTGCTGGAGGAGCGGACGTCGGCCGACACTGGTGGGGTGCCCGAATCCGCGCTCAGCGCACGGGAGTTGGAGGTCGCCCGGCTGGTCGCGGTGGGCCGCACCAACCAGGAGATCAGCGACGAGCTGTGCCTGTCCCTGTCCACGGTGAAGACGCACCTGGGCCACATCCACCACAAGCTGGGCGTACGCAACCGGGTCGAGGTGGCCGCGTGGGCCTGGGCCAACGGGACGGTGCGGACGGAGCGTTGAGGGAGCTGCCGTGAGGCTTGCGTGGATGATCTGTGTCCCTCCCCACAGATGGATACTCCGTCTGCCAGGCGGGCATGTGCATGCCTAGCCTCCGGTGGCATGACCACCTCGTCACTCGCGGCACTTTCGGCCCAGGCGACCCAGCCACACCTCGGACCGCCCCGGTTACCCGTGCGACAGCTGAAGCACCGTGCCCTGTACCCGGCTCTGGGGGTGCTGTGGATCCTTGACATCGCCGTCATAGGGTCGCATCAGCGCGGCCCCGTCGACTGGCTTCCGCTGGTGACCGGCCCCGTCGCCCTGGCGCTGGTGGTCGTACCGGCACCGCGGCTGAGCACCGAGTGGCGGGCGGGGATCTGCGCGGCCGCCTCCACCGCGGTGACGCTGGGCACCTCCCTGATGGGATCGGACCTGCCCGCGTGGGGGCTGCTGGAGACCGCGTGCATGCTGGTCCTGCTGATCCGCATCTGCCGCAACGTCCGCCGCCCCCGCATCGCCCTCGCCCTGGCCGCCGCGCTGGGGGCCAGCATCATCGACGAGCCCCTGCGCACCGGGGGCACGGGCATCACCCTGACCTATCCCTTCCTGCTGACGTTCGCGGTCGGCGGCGCCGTCGGAGCCGGGTGCTATCTGCGCACGCTGGACGCCCGGCGGCGCCGTACGATCTCCGCCGTACGGCTCGCCGAGCGCATCCAACTCGCCAGGGAACTGCACGACTTCGTCGCCCACCACGTGACGGGCATCATCGCCCAGGCCCACGCCGCCGGCGTGATCCACGAGAGCGCGCCCCAGCAGGTCGGCCCCATCCTGGGCAACATCGCCGAGGCCGGGCAGCGGACCATGGACTCCATGCGCCGGCTGATCAGTGTGCTGCGCGAGGACGGCGAGCAGGGCTCCATCGAGTCCCCCGAGGCTCCGTACGCCGAACTCGCCAAGCTGGTCTCGGCCTTCGGCGGCCAGGGTGACGGATCCTCAGCCCAGCTGGAGGTCACCGGAGTCGCCCGCAGGAGCACGCTGCTGCCCGAGGTGGGCTGCGCGGTCCATCGCGTGGTGCAGGAGGCCCTGACCAACGTACGACGGCACGCGCCGGGCACCAAGGCGACCGTGCGCGTCCAGCGCACCCGTGGCGACCTGCTCCGGGTCGACGTGTACAACGCCGGGCCCGAGCGGCGGGTCTCCCGCCCCACCGGAGGCCGTGGCGGCTACGGCCTGATCGGCCTTCGGGAGCGGGCCGAGGCCGTCGGCGGCTCCCTGACGGCGGGACCGGCCGACGACGGCGGCTGGTGGCTCATCGCCCATTTCCCCGTCCTCACGGACGCCCCGCCCCCGGATACGGAGAAGTCCGCCACGGCGGCGTCCCGGCGGCCCGCCGGACGCCATGCCAAGCCGAACGCGCATACGGAACCCGAGCCGGACATGAGTTGGGACGCGGGGTAGGCGGTCCGGGAGGCCCCGGAGACGTGAAGGAACGTGGATTAGGCAATTCTGCGCATCGCGCCGGGACGGCGGACGCATTAATGTCGGAGAGCCAAAGGCGCCGGGACGGCCTCATCTCGTCCCGCAGAGTGGTGAACCGGCCCGGACCGGGCCCTTTCGAGGGCCCGTTCCGTCTTTTGTCGCCCGCCATTTCGCGCGTCGGCGGACCGGTGTCCACCGTCGGGAAATCGCAGGAAAAACGGAACGCAGAAGACGCGGGAGACATATGACTACGGCCGTCGTGGTGGGCAGCGGTCCGAACGGTCTCGCGGCCGCCGTGTACCTCGCCCGGGAGGGCGTCGAGGTCACCGTCCTGGAGGCCGCCGACACCATCGGCGGCGGCACCCGCACCAGCGAGCTGACCCCGGGCCTCCTGCACGACCACTGCTCCGCCACCCACCCGATGGCGGTCGGCTCGCCGTTCCTGCGGAGCCTCGACCTCGGGCGCCACGGGCTGACCTGGCGTCTGCCGGACATCGACTGCGCGCACCCGCTGGACTCCGGGGAGGCCGGTGTCCTGCGCCGGTCGGTCCAGGAGACGGCCGACGGCCTCGGCGGTGTCGACGGCCGCCGCTGGCGCCGGGTGTTCGGGCCTCTCGCGCAAGGCTTCGACGCGCTCGCCGAGGACCTCATGCGACCGCTGACGCATGTGCCGCGCCACCCACTGCGCCTGGCGGCCTTCGGGCCGCAGGCACTGCTGCCCGCCGCCGCCCTGGGCCGGCTGTGGCGGTCGCCGGCCGCCCGGGCCCTCTTCGGCGGCGTGGCCGCGCACGCCTTCCGCCCGTTCCACCGGCCGGCCACCGCCGCCGTCGGGCTGACGATCATCGCCGCGGGCCATCGGCACGGCTGGCCGGTGGCGGCGGGCGGCTCCCGGGCGATCAGCGACGCGCTGGCGGCGCAGCTCGCGGAGTTCGGCGGCCGGATCGAGACCGGCGTGCGGGTGTGCACCCCGGCCGATCTGCCACGGGCGGACCTGGTGCTGTTCGACCTCGCCCCCCGTGCGGTCGCCGACATCCTGGGCGACCGGCTGCCGGGGCGCGTCGCGCGGGCCTACCGCCGCTTCCGCCACGGGCCCGGCGCCTTCAAGGCCGACTTCGCGGTCGAGGGCGGCGTCCCGTGGACCAACGAGGCGGCCCGCCGGGCGGGCACCGTCCACCTCGGCGGGACGTTCGAGGAGGTCGCCCACACCGAGCGGCTGATCCACGCCGGACGCATGCCGGAGCGGCCCTTCGTCCTCGTCGGCCAGCAGTACCTGGCCGATCCGAGCCGCTCGAAGGGCGACCTCCACCCGGTGTGGACCTACGCCCACGTCCCGCACGGCTACGACGGAGACGCGAGCGAGGCGATCATCGGACAGATCGAACGGTTCGCCCCGGGGTTCCGCGAGCGTGTCCTCGACATGGCCGTCCGCCCGCCGGCCGCGTTCGAGGCGTACAACCCCAACTACGTCGGCGGGGACATCGTCACAGGGGCGAACACCGCCCTCCAGCTGGCTATGCGCCCCCGGGTGGCGCTCGACCCGTACCGCACCGGAGTCCCCGGAATGTACATCTGCTCCGCCGCGTCGCCACCGGGCGCCGGCGCCCACGGGATGTGCGGCGCGAACGCCGCCGCGTCGGCGCTGCGTCACCTCGGGCGACGACGCGGCGGCGGATGAGCCGGAAAGCAGCCGCGCCTCGCACCAGCCTCCGGAAAAAAGGCCTGGACCGATTCGGTCCAGGCCTTTTCCGTTCCGCGGTCCCGACAATAGGCATTTTTATCGATGTGGCGACGGACGGCGAGAGCCTAATGTTTTCTCCAGAAGGGCACCGGAAGAAAAGACCTTCCGAAGCCCCCATGCGAGAGGAAGAAAGAAATGAGCAGCATCGAGAACGCACTGAACAGCGTGGAAATCCCCGTCGAGGGTGTCGTCTACGTCGCCGCTCGCCCGACCCTGGGCACCCCGCGGATCGCCCGGGTGGGCAACAGGCTGGGCGGACTCGCCCAGGCCGCCGAGGGTGTCGGCGCCATCGGCGCGCTGGCCACCGCCGCGGTCGGTGTCGGCCAGGCCGCGGAGGCCAACAACCTGGCCGCGGAGGCCAACGCCCAGAACGCGGCGGCCCTCGCGGCGGTCGGTGGCGCGCCGGCGGCCTGACGACCGGCGCCGGACACGTAAGGAACCCGCTGTCGGACCAGAGGGCTGTTCTGGTCCGGCAGCGGGTTCCTCCGCACGCGAAAAACGTGCTCAAAAGTACCAGGAAAAGAGGTTCCATGAAACTCGTCCGAAGGATCAATTCCGCGGTGCCGGGCAGGGTCGCCTCCGCGGTGTTCAGCCCGATACCGGTGGGCCGGGACCGCGCGCTCGGCCTGTCGGAGCGGCTGGCCGCCGCGACGAGCCTCACCTCGTCCCTCGAATACCTCACCCAGCGCCACGAGATGGACAAGGGAGGCATGAACGACTGGGACATCGCCAAGGACAGCATCGCGCACGCGAACCCGCTGGTGCGCCGGCTGATCGACATCGCCAGCGGCCCCCGGACCACGACGGCACTGCACGTCACACGGGCCGCGGTCGCCACCGCCATGCTGCTGCCCGGCAGGTCGGGTTGGCGCGGCGCGGGCAGCCTCTTCCTCGGTGCGACCTCCGCCCTCCTCGGCCCCCGCCAGCACTACGGGAGCGACGGCGCCGACCAGGTGGCGACCCTCGTGCAACTCGCCACCGGCGGCGCCCGCCTGGTGCCCTCGCCGGCCGCCAAGGACGCCCTGCTCTGGTATGTCGCCCTGCAGTCCAACCTCTCCTACCTGGTCTCCGGCTGGGTCAAGCTGCTCGGCCCGGACTGGCGCGACGGCTCCGCCCTGCCCGGCGTGATGCGCACCCACACCTACGGCCACGAGGGCATGCACACCTGGATCCGGAACAACCCCCGGGCCGCCAAGCTGCTCGCCCACAGTGTGCTGGCGCTGGAGTGCCTGTTCCCGCTCGCCTATCTCAAGGGGGGCAGGCTGACCCGTCCCGTCCTGGCGAGCGCCGCCGCGTTCCACCTGGCCAACGGTTACTTCATGGGACTCGGCAGGTTCGCGACCGCGTTCCCCGCGATGCACCCCCTGATCGCCTACACCGCGGCCCCCCGCACGCACCCCGCCGTCGCGGGACGTGACGACCGCGCCCTGCCGGCCGCGCTCACCGTGCTCGCCGGGGCGACGGCGGCCGCGGCCGTCACCGCCGTCCAGCGGCGCATGCGCGCCACCGAGGGCTGGCGGACCTCACGCGTGCTGACGACCCGACACGGCAACCGGCTCCAGTACGAGGAGATGTCGGCGGGCGACACCGACCGGCCGGTCTTCGTGCTCGCCGCCGGCCTGCTGTCCACCAGCGAGCACTACGCCTGGATCAGCGAGCGGCTGTCCTACGAGACCACGTACGGCGTCATCACCTACGCCCGCGCCGGATACGCCGGGAGCCGCCGCCGGGCGGTCACCGCCTACCGGCTGACGGAGTCCGTCGACGACCTCGTCGACCTGGTGAACGGGGCCGTCGCGCCGCACCGCAAGGTGATCCTGGTCGGCCACTCGATCGGCGGCGAACTCGCCCGTCGTGCCGTCCGGCACCTCGGCGACCGGGTGCACGGCGTCGTCTACCTCGACTCCTCGCACCCGGACCAGTTCAACCGCTCCGCCCAGCAGCGGGTGACCGGCGCCGCTCTGGGCAGCACCTTCGCGTCCATGAGCCGGGCACTGCGCCTGGGCACCGGGGCCCTGCTGACCCGCCCGTGGTGGATCAAGGAACTGCCCGCCGCCTACCACGACAAGGTCTTCGCCCAGTACGGGGACACCCGGATGTGGTATGCGGCCCGCCGCGAATGGGCCGCGCTGCGGGAGGACTTCCAGACCTTCTCCGGGCCGCTCGACCGGATCGACGGCGTGCCCGGACTGGTGATCTCCGCCCAGCGGACCGTGGACCGCGACCCCGAGCAACTGCTGATGCACCGGGAACTCGCCGAGGCCCACCGCCGGGCGCCCGTCGAAACGGTGGTCGTCGAGGGCGCGGGACACGACTCCCTGCTGATCAACAGCCGTTACGCCCACCAGGTCACCGACCGCGTCCTGGCGTTCTTCCAAGGTGTCGAGGAACGCGCCCGGACACCCCGGCCGGCCCGGTCCGTCACGCTCGACAAGGAGACCGCGCGATGAGCAGCCCCCGACGTTTCCCGCCGCGCAACCCGTTCACCGGCGAGGGCGCGGCCTGGCGGATCGCCGGCGCCGCCATGCTGGCCGTCACCGTCGCCGGCCAGCACCCCTTCGAGCAGTTCTCCCGGTTCCGCGCCAAGGACGTGCTGTCCCTCGTGCCGAACTGGCGGTTCTTCGCCCCCAACCCCTGTATGCACGACAGCCACTTCCTGTACCGCACGGTGGACGCGGACGGCAACGCCTCGCCGTGGCAGGACGCGTTCGCGACGGAGACCCGCAAGCCCCAGCACATCGTGTGGTTCCCCACCCGCCGCGCCGACAAGGGAATGGTCGACGCCTGCGCCGACATCCTGCCGACCCTGGAGTTCGGCGGCTTCGAGGGGGCCGCGCGCACGCCCGGGTACCGGATGATCACCGAGAATCTGCGTGTCCTCATCAGGTCCCGTGGGCCCGTGCCCGAGGGCGTCCGGGGCTTCCAGTTCGCGCTGGCCAAGGACACCGGCTACGACACGCGCCACCGTCCCTCGCTGCTGTTCGTCTCCCCGTTCGTCCCCCTCGACCCCCAGGCCCCGGGCACCCCGCTCACGCGGGTCCCGGCCAAGACTCCCGCAAAGGTGTGACCCATGGACAACGCGACCCCCTTCATCCTCCTCGGCATCCTGATATTCGCGGTCGGCCTGCTCAAGGCGGGCCTGCGGCTCGCCAAGGCCCGCTCGGAATCGGACGAGGACGGCAGGGAGCACGAGTGAACCGGGTCCGGACGGCCACCGCGGGGCCGGGGGCGCGCGATGAGTGACCGTCCGGCCGGCCGGGGGCGGCACACCCGTCCGCAGGACCCGCCGGTGAACCTGGAGAAGGAGGGCGGGCCCGGTGCCGGGCGGCGTGCCGCGCACCGGGCGGTTCCCCAGCTCAACCTGCATCTGCTGTGGGGCGAGGGGGCCAAACCCTGGCGGGCCATGGGCCGGCACCGCCGCCTGGTCCTGCTCGGCATCCTCCTCGGCCTCCTCGGGGCCGCGACGTCCCTGGCCCAGCCCGCGGTCATCGGCCAACTGGTCGGCGCCGTCGGCGAGGGACGCTCGCTGACCGGCCCGATCATGGTGGGCGCGGCCCTGTTCATCGCCGACGCCACCCTGGGCGCGCTCCACTCGTACGTCATCGGGCTGGCCGGGGAGAACATCGTCTACGACATCCGCCGGACCCTGGCCACGCGGCTGCTGCGCTCCCGGTTCAGGGCGTACAGCGGTCTGCAGCAGGGCGATGTGTTCTCCCGGATGGTCAGCGACACCATGCTCGCCCGCTCCACCATGACGCACGCGATCGACAGCATCCTCAACAACAGCTTCCTGGTCGTCGGCGGCATCGTCCTGATGGCCTATATCGACACCGTGCTGCTCGCCGCCACCCTGGCCTGCCTCGGCGTCACCAGCGTCGTCTCGCTCTATCTGGCGCGCGGCGTACGGAAGGTGTCCCTGCTCAACCAGACCGACCTGGGCACCTTCGGCACCGCTCTGCTGCGGGTACTGGGGGCCATGCCCACCGTGAAGGCGTCCCGGGCCGAGGACCGGGAGGCCGAGGGGATCGCGGCCATCGCCCGGCGGGCCCGGAAGTCCGGGATCAAGGTGACGGTGATGTCGTCGCTGCTCGACCCGACCATGAGCATCGGCACCCAGCTCGCCCTGACGGTCGTCATCGGTCTGGGTGCGGCCCGCACCGCCACCGGGGCGATGCCCACCGCCGACCTGACGGCGTTCATCCTCTACCTGTTCTATCTGGTGGCGCCGTTGCTGACGCTGTTCGAGTCGATCGCGCAGTTCCAGATCGGCAGGGCGTCGGTGGAACGGCTCGCGGAACTCGGCAAGATCGAGGTCGAGACGGACCCGGACAGCAGCCTCCCGGCACAACAGCCTCGTACCGCCCGCTCGTTCGGGCGCGGGTACGAACCCGGACTCGCCTTCGACAGTGTCCGGTTCTCCTATCCGGGCAGCGACAAGGTCGTCCTCGACGGCGTCTCCTTCACCGTCCCGGCCGAGGGACTGACCGCCGTCGTCGGTCCCTCCGGTGGCGGCAAGTCCACCGTGTTCCAACTGATCGAGCGGCTCTTCGACCCGGTCGCCGGCGCGATCCGCATCGACGGCACCGACATCACCGACCTGCCGCTCAACCAGCTGCGGTCCATCGTCGGCTACGTCGACCAGGACCACACCCTGCTGCGCGGCAGCATCCGGGAGAACCTCACCTACAGTGCGCCGGACGCCGACGACAAGGACATCGCCGAGGCGCTGCGCATGGCCAACCTGACCGAGGTGATCGCCGCGCTGCCGCAGGGCCTCGACACCCCGCTCGGCGACCGCGGGGCCGGCCTGTCGGGCGGTCAGCGCCAACGCCTCGCCATCGCCCGTACGTTGCTGCAGGCGCCCCGGTTCCTGCTGCTCGACGAGGCCACCGCCAACCTCGACACCGAATCGGAGAACGCGCTGCGCGACAGCATCGCGATGATCTCCGGCTTCTGCGCGGTCATCGCGATCGCCCACCGGCTGTCCACGGTCACCGAGGCCCGGCAGATCGTCGTGCTCGACCGGGGACGGGTGCACGCCGTCGGTACCCACGACGAACTCCACCGGCACAGTGACCTCTACCGCCGCCTCGCCCGGCTCCAGGAACTCAGCGACCTGGCGTCCTGATCCACCGAACGACGGGGCGGCACACCCGCCTTCACCCCGACAGGAGAAGACATCCCGATCACCCCGGCTGTCCCGGCCACCCTGGCCATCCCGATCAATCCGGCAGGAGAAGTCCATGAACGACTTTCTGCTCATCCCGTCCGTGGTAGCCCTCGGCATCGTCGGCTTCCTCATCGCCACCCGGGCCGTCAGCACCCCCGCCGTCATCGGCGTCGCCCTCGTGGTGCTGTGGGGCGCCTGCTCCCAGGCCAGAAGCACCATCCACGCGCGGCACACCCCGTCCAAGAAGCGGAGGCAGCACCCATGAGCACCACCACGACGTCCCCTGCGCCCGGCGCCACGTCCGGTGGCATCGTCGAGGACATCGGCTACGGCCGACAGTTCGGCGACTGGTACCACCGGCTGTTCCCCGACGACGCCTCCGTCGTCGACGAGGTGGAGCGCCTGGTCTCCCTGCATCCTGATCCGGCCCTCGGCACCGTCGAGTTCGGTGTCGGCACCGGCCGGATCGCGCTCCCGCTGTCGCGCCGCGTCGGGCCGGTCACCGGCGTGGACTCCTCCCCCGAGATGCTCGACGTGCTGCGTCGCGACCTGGCCGACGACACCCCCGTCGAGCCCGTGCACGGCGACATCTGCGTCTACACCGCCGACCGCGCCGTGGGGCTGGTGTACTGCGTCTGCGCGACCCTGTCGATGCTGCTGACCCCCGAGGAACAGCAGCTGGCGGTGCGCCGCGCGGCCGAACTGCTGGTCCCCGGCGGCAGGCTGGTGATCGAGACCCACAACAAGCAGGCCATCCTCGCCCTGCACGAGGGCAGCGCCCGCGCCACGTACTTCTCGCCCTACCCGGAGCCGGGCACCGGTCTGCAGAGCCACTCCGTCCTCCTGCCGGAGGGGTCGCTGTGGCATCTCTCGCACGTCTGGTACGAGGCCGACGGCACCACCCGCGTCGGCACGGAGATCTCCCGGCTGACCGCCCCGGAGGAGATGGACACCTACGCCCGCGCCGCGGGTCTCGTCCCCGAGGGCCGCTTCGGCGACTGGCCCGCCGACGCGGCCCCGTACTCCCCGGAATCCCCGCTGGCCATCTGCACCTACGTCAAGCCCTGACGGCCCTCACCGCAGCACGGGTGCGCGTCACCAGGGGGCCGGGACCCGTCCCGGCCCCCTGTCACAGTGCGAGCAGACCGGCCGCCGTCTCCTTGAAGCCGCAGGCGTCGATGGAGAACGGCCGCAGGTGGTCCTCGAAGTCGACGTGCAGCCACTGGCACCGCGCGGCACGGGCTTCGTGGGCGGCGGTCGCGATGAGCGCGACACCGACGCCCGCGCCGCGGTGGTGTTCCGCGACCACCGTGTCCAGGACGAAGGCGTGGACGCCACCGTCCCAGACGACGTTGACGAATCCGATCAACGTCCCGTCCTCAAACGCGCAGACCCAGCCGAGGCTGTGCCGTTCGAGCCGTCCCCGCCAGTCGGTCGCGGCGACCGGGTGGCCGAAGCCTTCCGCGTGCAGCGCGTCGAGTGCCGTGTCGTCGAAGTGGGCCCGCCACTCGTACGTGATCGTCACGCGTCGATCGTAGGGGGCGTGAGCCGAAGGCTTCGCGGGTCCCGCGTCAACGGCCGTCCGCCGACCGCCGCGAGGACTAATTCGGTGGGGCGGTGAAGGGGAATCTGTCACGATCCCCGCATGGGTGCATTGGACATGGTGGCGGAGAGGGTCGTGGCCGGGGCGACCGTGACGTTTCGGCCCAGTGGCTCCTCGATGGTCCCGCTGATACGCAGTCGGCAGCTGGTGGCCGTCGCTCCCGTCGACCCGGCGAAGGTCGAGGCCGGGGACATCGTCCTCGCTCGGGTCGCCGGGACGGTCTACCTGCACCTGGTGTCGTCCGTGGACCACGCCAGGAATCGGGTGCAGATCAGCAACAACCGAGGTCACGTCAACGGCTGGACCGGCCACGGGCGCGTCTTCGGCATCTGCGTCGCCGTCGACGGAACGGCCCGCCCGAGAACGGCGGGCAAGACACGGCCGGGCGGGTGACGCGGCCGCCCCCGACGCACGGAGTCCCCGACGACGGGCCGCCACCGCCTGCTGACCGAGCCGATCACCTCTGCGGCCGACCGAGCCGGTCCCCTTCGCCGACGAGTGCCCTCCCCTCGCCGCTCCCGCCGTCGCGCCAGGTCGGGCGCGCGCACCGGCGTGTCGACGCACGTGACCTTCGCCTCCTCAAGGTCGATACTTTCACCAGACGCGCTTCGACCGACCCGTGCCCGACGACCCCGAGGATCTGATGCCCGTCATCGCAGTCGGCACGACGGCGCAGCCGGAGGCGTGTCTCGACATCTCACCAGGAGGTACCCATGAAGATGCTGATCAACGTCGCGGAGAGCGTCGTCGCGGACGCGTTGCGGGGCATGGCGGCCGCGCATCCGGAGTTGACCGTGGACGTGGAGAACCGGGTGGTGGTGCGGCGGGACGCGCCGGTGGCCGGGAAGGTGGGACTGGTCTCCGGGGGCGGCTCCGGACACGAACCGTTGCACGGGGGATTCGTGGGGCCCGGCATGCTGTCGGCGGCCTGCCCCGGTGAGGTGTTCACCTCGCCCGTGCCCGACCAGATGGTGCGGGCCGCGTCGGCCGTGGACAGCGGGGCCGGGGTGCTGTTCATCGTGAAGAACTACACCGGTGACGTGCTCAACTTCGACATGGCGGCCGAACTCGCCGAGGACGAGGGCATCCGGATCGCCAAGGTGCTCGTCGACGACGACGTGGCCGTCACCGACAGCCTCTACACCGCCGGCCGGCGCGGCACGGGCGCGACCCTGTTCGTGGAGAAGATCGCGGGAGCCGCCGCCGAGAAGGGACAGCCGCTGGAGCGGGTCGAGGCGCTGGCCCGGCAGGTCAACGAGAACTCCCGCAGTTTCGGCGTGGCCCTCGGCGCCTGCTCCACTCCGGCCAAGGGCAGCCCCACCTTCGATCTCCCCGCCGGGGAGCTGGAGTTGGGCGTGGGCATCCACGGTGAGCCGGGACGCGAGCGGCGCGCGATGATGACCTCACGGGAGATCGCCGACTTCGCGGTGAACGCCGTCCTCGACGACATGAGCCCGCGCAACCCGGTCCTGCTCCTCGTCAACGGCATGGGCGCCACTCCCCTGCTGGAGCTGTACGGCTTCAACGCGGAGGTGCAGCGCGTGCTCACCGAACGCGGGGTGCCGGTGGCCCGCACCCTCGTCGGCAACTACGTCACCTCGCTCGACATGGCCGGCGCGTCGGTGACGGTGTGCCAGGTCGACGAGGAGTTGCTGCGGCTGTACGACGCGCCGGTGCGGACGCCGGGACTGCGCTGGGGTGCGTGAGGAGGAAGCGGGTGGTCGCCGCGCCCGGCCGGGTGGCGCGACCCAGTGCCTCACTGTCAGTCAACTCACGTACCACGCAAGGAGATTGCTGTGCTCGACGCGGACTTCTTCCGTCGTTGGATGACGGCCACCGCGGCCTCGGTGGAACATGAGGCGGAACGGCTCACGGCGCTCGACTCCCCGATCGGGGACGCCGACCACGGCAGCAACCTGCGCCGCGGGTTCACGGCCGTGGTGACCGTCCTGGACAAGGACGCGCCGGACACGCCCGGCGCCGTCCTCGTACTCGCCGGACGGCAGCTGATCTCGACCGTCGGCGGCGCCTCCGGCCCGCTGTACGGCACCCTGCTGCGCCGCACCGGCAAGGCGCTCGGTGAGGCGGGCGAGGTGAGCGAGGCCCAGCTGGCGGACGCGCTGCGCGCCGGGGTCGACGCGGTGAGGGCGCTGGGCGGGGCCGCGCCGGGCGACAAGACCATGATCGACGCGCTGGTCCCGGCGGTCGACGCGCTCGGCGAGTCGTTCGCCGCGGCGCGGGCCGCCGCCGAGGAAGGCGCCCTGGCGACCACGCCCTTGCAGGCCCGCAAGGGCCGGGCCAGCTACCTGGGCGAGCGGAGCATCGGACATCAGGACCCCGGTGCCACGTCCGCCGCGCTGCTGATCGCCGCTCTCGCCACCGCCGCCGGGGAACCGGAGGCGGCCGATGTCTGACGTCGAGCCGGTCGGCATCGTGCTGGTGTCGCACAGCGCCGCCGTCGCCGCCGCGGTCGCCGAGCTGGCGCAGGGGCTGTCCGGTGCGGGCGCCGGCGTGCCCGTCGCGCCGGCCGGCGGCACCGAGGACGGCGGCCTGGGCACCAGCGCGGAGCTGATCTCCGCGGCGGCCGCCTCCGTCGACCGGGGCTCCGGTGTCGCGATCCTCGTCGATCTCGGGAGCGCGGTCCTCACCGTGAAGGCACTCCTCGCGGAGGGCGACGAACTCCCCGCGGACAGCCGCCTGGTCGACGCCCCGTTCGTCGAGGGCGCCGTCGCCGCCGTCGTGACGGCCTCGACGGGCGCGGACCTCGCGGCGGTGGCGGCCGCCGCCTCGGAGGCGTACGCGTACCGGAAGGAATGACCTCCCGGACATCCCGGCGGACGGTCCGGGGCCTGGCGCCGAGCGGCACCGGGCCCCGAACCGTCCGGGTCAGCCCGCCACGCCGCCGCGCATCGCCGCGCCCCCGCGCATCGCCGGTCCTCCCACCCACTTCCGCGCCAGCGCCTCCCCCAGTCGCACCGCGGCGGCGTGGTCCTCGATCGGGGTCACCCGGGAGTCCTCGAAGACGATGTAGGTGACACCGGACGCGGTGCCACCGGTGCGCGGGTCGGGGCGGATGCCGAGGGCCTCGGCCGTGGCGTACGAGGCCTCGCCGATGATGTTCTGCGGGCCGGTGTCACCGACGACGGCGTACTGGACGCGGTCCTTGTACACGACGGCGGCCACCGAGCCGCCCTTGATGCCATGGACCCGGTGGTCCCAGAGTCGGCTGGCGACGGGGACGACGATGAACGGCAGGCTCTCGGAGCGCAGGTACCGGCCGTCGGACTGCAGGAACGACGTGGTGGGCTGGAACCACGGGTCGGTGTCGCTGTTGCAGTGCGTGCTGGGCCGGCCGTCGCAGTCGATGTCCATGTCGGCCTTCCAGAACACCGCGCCGTCGACACCGCAGACGGGGATGTCGGCGGGGGTGCCCGCGTCGCTCCTGTACAGCCCCTCGGACACCCGGACACAGCCGCGCGCCTTGGCCAGCAGGGCGGCGGCGGTCACCCCGCCCTCCCGGTGGTGCACCGGGCGCTGCGGGTGGGCCAGGGCGGGCAGGGCGACCGGGGCCAGCAGGGCGGCGCCGACGGCGGCCAGCGTCAACGAGCGGACACGCACGATGAGGACCCTCTCCTGGGGGACATGACGAACACCCACCCCAAGGTGGTGGGGGTCGGAGAGGACGGCCACCGGGAGGGGGCCGGACGGATCACGGCACGCCACGCGACGGGTGCGCGGCCGAGGGCCGGGCCCGACTCGGCCCCGGCCGCTCGGCCGCTCTCGTCGGCGCGGGATCGGCGACGACAGCGGCCCGCGCCGTACGACGCGAACAGGCCCGGAAATCAGGCGAGTTCACGTCGTGTCAGGACACCAGCATACGTATCCGTCCGCCGTGCCGCGCACCGCGTCGCCGTCGGTGTTGAGCACCTGCGCGACGCGGACCGCTCCGCACGCAACCCTTGATGTGGCCGCGTCAGTCATGCCATACATGGAGTCAGGTACAGACCAATCTCGTCCGGCTCGACGACCGAGGGGGCAGGATCGTGCGACGCGTTCCCGTGCCGGCACTCACCCTGGTGCCGCTGCTCTGCGGCTCGCTGCTCCTCATGTCCGGCTGCGCGATCAAGGAGACCCCCGGCCGCCGACCGCCGCCGGCGCCGCCCGGCGTCACCGCCGAGGCGGGCAGCGCCACCAGCGTGCACGTCATGTGGAACCGGGCGTCCGGCGGCCCGCGGATCGCCGGGTACGAGGTGTACCGGGGCCGCACGAAGGTGAAGGACGTGCCGGGCGGCGAGCACATGGCCGACATCACCCGGCTCCGCCCCGCCACCGCCTACGTGTTCACGGTCCGGGCCCGCGATGCCGCCGGGGACCTCGGGCCGCCCAGCGCACAGGTCCGGGCCACGACTCCCGCCGCCGGGACGGGGGACCGCCGGGCCCCCACCCGTCCCGGGCGCCTCGACGGCAGGACGGTCGGGAGCAGGGCGGTGCAGCTGTCCTGGGGGCCCTCGACGGACGACCGTGACGTGGCGTCGTACGACATCCTGCAGGGCGGTTCGAAGATCCACGGCGTGGGCGGGCAGCAGACGGCGGCCGTGGTCACGGGGTTGCGGCCCGGTACCCGCTACTCCTTCACCGTGCGGGCCCGGGACGCGGCGGACAACGTCTCTCCCGTTAGCCCGGCGGTACGCCTCACCACCTCGCCGGGGGCGGACGACGGGCGGGGCACCGCGCCCACCGGGTTCCGCGCCGGCATCCGCCGGGCCGACGGGGCGTACTCCATCGAGCTGTCCTGGCGGCCGCCGCGCGCCGACGGGGTGATCACGGAGTACGAGATCCAGCTCGACGGCCGGCCGGCGACCACGCTCGTCTGGGGCGGGACCCCGCCCCGCCAGCGGGCCACCCACAGCTTCTACGCGGGCCAGGAGTCCGGCGTGGCCTACCGGGTGCGGATCCGCGCGAGGCTTCCGGACGGGACCTGGGGCGGATTCTCACCGGAACGGACGGTGACCACCGGCGGGTGAGCCGGGCGGTCGCGGCGGGGCGCGTGCGCCGGGTCCCCCGCACGGCGCAACGCGTCACCTGCCCGGGGGCCGCCGGCGTGCGGACCGGGCGGACGGCACGTTGGCTCACCCTGAGGCAGCACGGGTCTCCCGATCCTCGGCGGCGCACGGGACGTGCCGCCACCGTGCCGCTGGAGGGCAGACCATGCGTACGTCCCAGCTACTCCTCCGCTTCGGCCCGACCGCGGCCGCCGCCGTGCTGCCGATCGCCCTGACCACGCCGTCGGCCGCCGCCGCCCCCACGGGCATCTCGGTGAGCACCACGGGTTCGTCGGTCACCGTCACCACCGACGACTGCCCCAACAGCACCAACGGCACCTTCGGCACCGCCTCGCTGCTCTCCAGCGGGCAGGCGAACTTCTCCCAGGGACGGCAGGCGACCCTCACCGGCACGAGCGCCAACCAGTCAGCCTCCTGGGCGAACGTGGGCCCGGGCACCTACACCGTGATCGGGGTGTGCAAGGACGGGACCACGGCGGGGACCCAGTCCGTCATCGTCACCGCCGCCACCCCCACCATCGCCGCGACCGCCTCGCCCGCGCGGGGCGTCATGGGCGGCGTCGGCGGAGCCACCCGGGAGTACGGCACCGTCACCCTCGTCGGCGGCGGGGCGCTGGTGGCCCTGGGCACGGGCGCGGCCGTCTGGTACCTGCGTCGCCGGGCCAAGCCGCACCGCCTCTGACCGCCGGGCGGGGGCTCACCCCTCGCCGCCGTCGCCGATGGCTTCCGGCAGGGTCTCGAACTCCTCCAGGGCGTCGGTCAGCCACTGGGTCCAGAAGGTCTGCAGGTCGATGCCCGCCCGCAGGATCAGATGCTGGAGCCGGTCCTGGGTCGTGTCCCGGCCGGGGCCGAAGTCCCGCTTCTCGATCTCCACGTATTCCGCCAACTGCCGCTGATGCAGGGCGAGATGACGCCGCAGATCGTCCGCGAGACCTGCCGTGCCGACCACGGCCGCCGCGCGCAGCCGGACGAACAGCGCGTCACGCCACGGCTTGGGGTCCTGGGGTGCGGCGGTCCAGCGGGCCAGCTCCTCCCGGCCGGCCGGCAGGACCTCGTAGCTCTTCTTCTGCCCTCGGGCGGGCCGCTCGGAGGGCAGGGCCCGGATGTGGCCCACGCCCTCCAGCCGTCCCAGCTCGCGATAGATCTGCTGGTGCGTCGCCGACCAGAAGTAGCCGATCGACCGGTCGAACCGCCGGGTCAGCTCAAGGCCCGACGACGGCTTTTCGAGCAGGGCGGTGAGGATCGCGTGCGGGAGTGACATGGGCTCATCCTAGGAAGGGCCGAAGAGCACGACCGCCGCACGCATCCCGCGGCCGGGCCGGCTACAGCGCCGCCGCCACCTCCGTCCCCTGCTGGATCGCCCGCTTGGCGTCCAGCTCGGCCGCCACGTCCGCGCCGCCGATGAGGTGTGCGGAGCGCCCGGCCGCCACCAGGTCGTCGTACAGGTCGCGGCGCGGGTCCTGGCCGGTGCACAGGACGACCGTGTCGACCTCCAGCACCTGGCGGACGCCGCCGACGGTGACGTGCAGACCGGCGTCGTCGATCAGGTCGTACTGGACGCCGGGGACCATGGTGACGCCGCGGTGCTTCAGCTCGGTGCGGTGGATCCAGCCGGTGGTCTTGCCGAGGCCGGCGCCGACCTTGGAGGTCTTGCGCTGCAGGAGGTGCACCGAGCGCGGCGGGGCGGGCCGCTCGGGCGCGGCGAGGCCGCCGGGGGCGCTGTAGTCCAGGTCGACGCCCCACTGCCGGAAGTAGGCGGCCGGGTCCTCGCTGGTCTTCTCCCCACCGTCGGTCAGGTACTCGGCGACGTCGAAGCCGATACCGCCGGCGCCGAGGATCGCGACCCGGTCGCCGACGGCGGTGCCGTCGCGCAGGACGTCGAGGTAACCGACGACCTTGGGGTGGTCGACGCCGGGGAGTTCGGGCGTGCGCGGGGTGACACCGGTGGCGACGACGACCTCGTCGTACGCCGTCGCCGTGAGGTCGTCGGCCGAGACCCGGGTGTTCAGGCGTACGTCGACTCCGTACGCGTCGAGCCGGTTGCGGAAGTAGCGCAGGGTCTCGTCGAACTCCTGCTTGCCGGGGACCTTGCGGGCCACGTTGAGCTGGCCGCCGATCTCGCTCGCGGCGTCGAAGAGCGTGACCTCGTGGCCGCGTTCGGCCGCGCTCACCGCGCAGGCGAGGCCGGCCGGGCCCGCCCCGACGACGGCGACCCGCTTGCGCAGCCGGGTCGGGGAGAGGACGAGTTCCGTCTCGTGGCATGCGCGCGGGTTGACCAGGCAGGAGGTGATCTTCCCGCTGAAGGTGTGGTCGAGGCAGGCCTGGTTGCAGCCGATGCAGGTGTTGATGGCGTCGGAGCGGCCCTCGCGGGCCTTGTTGACGAAGTCGGGGTCGGCGAGCATCGGGCGGGCCATGGACACCATGTCGGCGTGGCCGTCGGCGAGCAACTCCTCGGCCAGTTCCGGGGTGTTGATGCGGTTGGTGGTGACGAGCGGGACGGAGACCTCCCCCATCAGCTTCTTCGTCACCCAGGTGTACGCGCCGCGCGGCACCGAGGTCGCGATGGTGGGGATACGGGCCTCGTGCCAGCCGATGCCGGTGTTGATGATGGTCGCCCCGGCAGCCTCGACGGCCCTGGCCAGCGTGACCACCTCCTCGAAGCTGGATCCGCCGGGGACGAGGTCGAGCATCGACAGCCGGTAGACGACGATGAAGTCCTCGCCGACCGCCTCGCGCACCCGGCGCACGATCTCGACGGGGAAGCGCATCCGGTTCTCGTAGGAGCCGCCCCAGCGGTCGTCGCGGTGGTTGGTCCCGGCGGCGATGAACTCGTTGATCAGATAGCCCTCGGAGCCCATGATCTCGACGCCGTCGTACCCGGCCCGGCGGGCGAGGCGGGCCGCGTTGGCGTAGTCGTCGATCGTCTGCTCGACCTCGGCGTCCGTGAGCGCGTGCGGGACGAACGGGCTGATCGGGGCCTGCAGAGCGCTCGGGGCGACCAGGTCGCGGTGGTAGGCGTACCGCCCGAAGTGCAGGATCTGCATCGCGATCCGGCCGCCCTCGCGGTGGACGGCGTCGGTGATCCGGCGGTGCTCGTCCGCCTCGGCCTCGGTGGTGAGCTTGGCGCCCCCCTCGGCCGGCCGGCCGGCCTCGTTGGGTGCGATGCCGCCGGTGACGATGAGGCCCACTCCCCCGCGGGCCCGGGCCGCGTAGAACTCCGCCATGCGCTCGAAGCCGCGCTCGGCCTCCTCCAGGCCCACGTGCATGGAGCCCATGAGGACGCGGTTGGGGAGCGTGGTGAAGCCCAGGTCGAGCGGGCTCAGCAGGTGCGGGTAACGGCTCATGGGGACCTCCGTGCGGGGCGTCGTCATCAAGGTTCTAGACGACGCCACCTCGTTTATGCAACTAGTTGCACAACCGTTGAGGGGAAGGCCACATCCGGCGCGGGAGCCCGAGGTGGGCCCTGAGATGCCTCAGGGCCCGGTGCCGAGCACCACGTGGGCGTACATCTCCTCCGAGACGGCCGTGCGCGCGGTGAGGCCGGAGCGGCGGAAGGCGTCCAGGGCGGGCGGCGCCTGGCGCTCGCTCGTCTCGACGAGCAGACAGCCGCCCGGGGCGAGCCACTCGGGGGCCTCGCCGGCGACCCTGCGCAGGACGTCGAGGCCGTCCCGCCCACCGTCCAGGGCGACGAGGGGTTCATGGTCGCGGGCCTCGCTCGGCAGGAACGGGACCTCGCCGGTCGGGACGTACGGGACGTTCGCCGCGAGGATGTCGACACGGCCCCGCAGACGGTCGGGCAGTGCCGCGAAGAGATCGCCCTCGTGGGCGTGGCCGCCGTGCGGGGCGATGTTGCGGCGGGCGCAGCGGACGGCCGCCGGGTCGATGTCGGCGGCGTGGAGTTCGGCGCCGTCGAGCGCGGCGGCCAGGGCGGCGCCCACCGCGCCGGAGCCGCAGCACAGGTCGACGACGACCGCGGCGCCGGGGACGGCGGCCAGAGCCTGCTCGACGAGGAACTCGGTGCGACGGCGGGGGACGAACACGCCGGGTTCCACGGTGATGCGCAGGCCCGCGAACTCGGCCCAGCCGAGCACGAGTTCCAGGGGCAGGCCCGCGACACGCCGGTCCACCATGGTGGCGGCCTCGTCCGGGGTGCGGGCGGTGGCGAGGATCAACTCCGCCTCGTCCTCGGCGAAGACGCAACCGGCGGCGCGAAGTGCCGTGACGACAGAGGAGATGGAGAGAAGTGGCATGACAGCCGAGAGCCTTTCGGTGGGCCGAAGGGCGCTCCCGCGGTGGCCTATCGGCGAGGCACCGCGCCGCGTTGAGGTGAGAGCACCCGACCTGACACAGCGGTAATGGGTCCCACCTCCTCGTTCCACGTGCTGACTGGCCCGGCAACCCTACCCCATGGTCACTCCCGGCCTCCAAGGGCTCGGGCAGCCCGCCCGAGCGCCGTCGAGCCCCCGGTTCCGACGCCGCCGAGGCGTCCGTGGCCGAGGTCCACTGGGGCTCGCGGGGTTCGGCGGACGTCCTCCCGGCGACGCCGAGCCCCACGGGGGCACTTGCGGTGCGTGCCGGATGTCGCGGGCGTGCTCCGCGTGCCGGCCGCCGCCGAGGCTCCCGGCGTCGGCCCCGGCCTGAGCCCGGCGCGGCTGCTACACCCCCACCCGTTCCTCTCCCGCGTCGAGCGCCGGCACCCTGGCCGCCATGAAGCGGGTGGTGCGGCGCAGGCGGAAGCCGAGGGATTCGTAGAGGCGGATGGCGGTCGTGTTGGTCGCGGCGGTGTGGAGGAAGGGAGTCTCGCCGCGTTCGCGGATGCCGTGGGCGACGGCGAGGACCAGACGGGTGGCGAGGCCCGCGCCGCGGAAGGCCGGGTCGGTGCAGACCGCGCTGATCTCGGTCCAGCCCGGCGGGTGCAGCCGCTCGCCGGCCATCGCGACCAGCGCGCCCCCGCGACGGATGCCCAGGTAGGTGCCCATCTCGACGGTACGGGGCAGGAAGGGGCCCGGCTGGGTGCGCTCGACCAGGTCGAGCATCTCGGGCACGTCGGCGGGGCCGAGGCGTACCGCCTCGTCGTCCGGGGCGGCGGCGATCCCGTCGTCGACGAGCTGCACGCCTTCGAGATCGAAGGTCACCTCCCAGTCGGCCGGGAAGCCCCCGGTGTAGGCCGGGACCGGGACCTCCGCACCGGGGCCGGCCAGCGCCGCGAGGTCGGCCCAGTCGTCCGCGCCCGGGTCGTCGGGGAGGGCCAGCCACGGCGACACGTCGAGCGGATAGCGCAGCACCCGCCCGCGCCGCTCGGCGAAGTGGGCGTGCGGCCCGGTGAGGGAGGCGAGAGCGGGATTGTCGAGGACGTGGGGCACGACGCCCGCACCCTTGCTGCCACTCGCGTACTCGGACATGCGCTCTCCGCTCTGCTTCGGACTGCTCTGATCCGCTGCGACCGGGCCGCCGACGGCCGAATCCGCCGGCACCCGCCTCTTGCGGCAAGGAAGATCGCCGAGCCCCTATTCCCGGGCCGCCGGAGAGTTCATACGGCCGCAACGATCGCCGTCCGGCCCTCGGGCCGGAGCACGCGCTCCGGGCACGTACGGTGGTACGACTCAGCATTCACCGTCGTCACGTGGGACCCCATGAACGTCACCCGAGGCTTCACCGGACGCCCCCGCGTCCACCATCCCGGACTGCCGCCCGGCCAGTACGACGCCGGCGACGACTGGCCCGTCCTGTCCGCCGAGGTCACTCCCGATCTCACGCCCGCCGACTGGACGTTCCGGATCGACGGCCTGGTGGCGCGGCCGCGCACCTGGGACTGGGACGAGGCCCACGCGCTGCCCGCCTCGCTGTACGAGGGCGACATCCACTGTGTGACGAGCTGGTCGAAGTTCGGGGTGCGGTTCGGGGGCGTCTCGCTGGACGCGTTCCTGGACGCGGTCGGACCCGACGCGTCCGCCACCCACGCGGTCGCGTACGCGCACAGCGGCTACACCGCGAACCTCCCGCTCGCCGACCTCACCGGCGGGCGCGCCTGGATCGCCTGGGAGTACGAGGGCAAGCCGCTGCCCGCCGAGCACGGCGGCCCGGCGCGGCTGCTGGTGCCGCACCTGTACTTCTGGAAGAGCGCCAAGTGGATCGCGGGTCTGCGGCTCCTCGACCACGACGAGCCCGGTTTCTGGGAGCAGAACGGCTACCACGCGCGGGGCAACCCGTGGGAGGAGCAGCGGTACTCCGGTGACTGAGACAGCGACGAACGCGACCGTCACCCCACCGCCGGGCCCGGCCTTCACACCGCCCACGCGGTTCGCCGTGCCGGGCCGGATCGCCGTGAGCACCCGGGCCGCGTCGCTCTGGCAGCGGGCGACGCTCACGGAGATCCGGCGGGAGACACCGTCCGTGGCCACGTTCCGGTTCGCGGTGCCCGGGTGGGCGGGGCACCTGCCGGGACAGCATCTGATGCTGCGGCTGACCGCCGGGGACGGCTACACCGCGCAGCGCCACTACTCGCTGGCGTCACCACCGGACGACGGCGGGCACATCGAGCTGACCCTGGACCATGTCGAGCGCGGGGAGGTCTCCGGGTGGTTCCACACCGAGGCCCGGCCGGGTGACGAGGTGGAGGTGCGCGGCCCGCTGAGCGGCTTCTTCGCCTGGCCCGGGGACCGGCCCGCGCTGCTGGTCGGCGCGGGTTCCGGTGTGGTGCCGCTGATGTCGATGATCCGCCACCACCGGGCGCGCGGGCTCGACGTCCCGCTGCGGCTGCTGGTCTCCGCGCGCGGGCCCGGGGAGCTGATCTACGCGGCGGAGTACGGCGCGGAGAGCACGGCCGTGTTCACGCGCCGGGCGCCCGAGGGGATGCCGGTGGGACGGCTGGCGGCGGCCCATGTGGCCCCGCTGCTGGCCGAACGGCCGGCGGGCGGCTGGGAGGCCTACGTGTGCGGCTCCAACGCGTTCGCCGAGCACGCCTCACGGCTCCTGGTCGAGGCCGGACAGCCCGTGGACCGCATCCGCATCGAACGGTTCGGCTGAGGGCTGAGAGCTGAGGGCTGAGGGCTGAGGGCTGAGGGCTGAGGGCTGGGAAAAGCTTCGGCCGAGGGTCGGGGGCTCGGCGGAGGGCTGGGCGGCGCGGTACGGCCGCCTCCGGGGCGGCGCCACGACCGCGCCTCCCCCGCGGGCCACGCATTGCCCGCGGCCGCTCCCGGCCGACGCGCCCCGCCCGGCCGACGCGCATCCCGTCCGGCCCCACCGTGCTCCGGTGAGACCCCTAACGGACCGCGCCTCCATGATTTCTTGCGCAAACCATGCCATCACGCCCTCTTTCGGGTAAACCGGAAGTGCGGACCAGTCCAGACCGGGGTTCTCGTACACGAGGACCGGACCGGCGAGGAGGGCGAGATGCGAGGCCAGGTGTTCGGGTGGCGTTGGCATGCCAATCCACTGCGCCGCCGCTCGGACGTCGTCGAGGCGTGGACGATGCTGTGCGTCGTGCTGCTGCTCGTCCTCGGCGCCCCGGCCGCCGGGGTGACGGTGGGCCGGTGGGCCCACGCGGACGCGCGGGCCCATGCGACGGCCGAGCGGGCCGCCCTCGACCGCGTGAGTGCCGTGATCGTCGAGAAGGCCCCGGACTCCGTGCCCTCGGCGCACGACGACAAGCAGCCCACGTTCTGGGTGCGGGCCCGCTGGACCGAGCCCGACGGCGGCTCCCGTACCGGTGAGGCCCGCGTACCGGCCGGCACCGAGCGCGGCGACCGCGCCGACGTCTGGCTGGACGACGCGGGGCGCAGCGTCGAGCCGCCCCCGACCGACACGGCCGTCTGGCAGCACGCGCTGGCCATGGGGACCTGCGCCACCGGCGGTGTCGTCGGCGTCGTCCTGCTCGGGCACGCGCTCGTCCGCCGGGTCGCCACCCGGCACCGGCTGGCCGAATGGGAGCGGGAGTGGGCGAGGACGGGCCCCGACTGGGGACACCGCTGGGCCTGACACCGCACGCGCTCTCACCTCCCGGAAGCAGAACGCGAACCAGCTCGTCGCGGAACCCCTGCGCCACGCGGGCAGGTTTCCCCTCGGCGACGCCCTGGCCCGGCGGTTCACGCCGCGCCGGCGGCCCGTACGACTGGCACTCGCCGTCTGCACGCTCGCCGTGTGCACCCTCTACCTGGTGGCCCAACTGGTCGGCAGCAGCGCGCTGATGACCCGGTTCGCGGGCCAACCCGGCCCGACCACCCGCATGATGGCCGTGATCATCATCGCCACGATCGTGACGATCCACGCGGCGATCGGCGGCCGGGCGCCACCTTCATCCAGGTCGTCGAGGCCGTGCTGCTGGTCGCCGGTGCCGGCGTGGTCGCCGTCCTGGTGGTGAACCGCTTCGACCGGAACGCCGACGGAGTCCTCACGTCCGCGACCGAGGGCAGCGGTCTGGGCAGCGCCCACCTCCCTCCCGGAGGACTTCGAGGTCCGGGCCCTGGTGGAAGCGGATCCGAGGTGAGGGGACGTGGGGCCGTGGCGGGCCCGAAAAAAGACCCTTGGCGGCCCGCGGCGCCCCACGTACGGTGTGATCATCCGCACCTCAGAACTCAAAAGGTGGTCCTTCATGGCCCTGTTCGACCTGCCGTTGGACGAGCTCCGTGGTTATCGAAGCGCTTCGACGGAGCCCGAGGACTTCGACGCCTTCTGGGCGAAGACCCTCCAGGAGGCCCGCGAGCACGACCTCGACGCCCGTTTCGAGCCGGTCGAGACCCACCTGAAGACGGTCGACGTGTACGACGTCACCTTCTCCGGGTTCGGCGGCCACCCGGTCAAGGGCTGGCTGGCCCTCCCGGCCGGCGCCGACGGTCCCCTGCCCACCGTCGTGGAGTTCATCGGCTACGGCGGTGGCCGCGGCCTGCCCCACACCCACCTCCTGTGGGCCTCGGCGGGCTACGCCCACTTCGTCATGGACACCCGGGGCCAGGGCAGCGCCTGGGGCGGTGGCGGCGACACCCTCGACCCGGTGGCCGGCGCCCCGGCCTTCCCCGGCTTCATGACCCGGGGCATCGACGCCCCCGAGAACTACTACTACCGCCGGGTCTACACCGACGCCGTCCGCGCGGTCGAGGCCGCCCGCTCGCATCCGCTGACCGACGCGGCGCGTACGGCCGTCGCCGGTTCCAGCCAGGGCGGGGGCATCTCCATCGCCGTCGGCGGACTCGTCCCCGACCTGGTCGCGGTCGCGCCCGACGTGCCGTTCCTGTGCGACTTCCCGCGCTCCACGACGATCACCGACCGCGATCCGTACCGCGAGATCGGCAAGTACCTCAAGACCCACCGCGGCCGCACCGAACAGGTCGGACGCACCCTCGCCTACTTCGACGGCGTGCACTTCGCCGCGCGCGGCCGGGCCGCCGCCCTGTTCTCGGCGGCCCTGGAGGACCAGACCTGCCCGCCGTCCACGGTCTTCGCCGCCTTCAACGCCTGGGCCGAGGCGAACAAGCGCATCGAGGTCTACGACTTCAACGACCACGAGGGCGGCGGCCCCTACCAGGAGGCGGTCAAGCTGCGCTGGCTGGCCGCGCAGCTCTGAGGAGGCGGACATCATGGACACGGCGGAGGCCGCCCGGCGGTTCGTGGGCGTGTGGCAGCGGGCCTGGGCGGCACACGACGTCGAGGCGATCCTGGAGTTGTACGCGCCGGACTGTGTGCACCGGTCGATGCCCTTCCGGGAGCCGCACCGGGGCCGCGACGAACTCGCCGGGTACCTGCGCTGGTCCTTCACCGGTGAGCGGGTGGACGACGTGCGCTTCTCGGACCCGGTGATCGGCCAGGACGGAGTGGCCGTCGCCGAGTTCCGGGTGCTGTCCGAGGTCGACCATGAGCCGCAGACCCTCGCGGGCTGCGTCTTCGTACGGTTCGACGCGGCCGGCCTCGCCGTGGAGACCCGGGACTACTGGCACCTGGTCCCGGACCGCACGGAGCCCGCCCGGCCCCTGTTCCTGGCCGGGGATCCTCACCGGTAGGAGGGGTTCCGCCGCACGGCTTCCCTGTTGTCCGACCAGTCGGTATGTTCAGGGAGGCCGGGCGGCCCTCGTCCCGGCGAACGACGGCCGGCGATGGAGGGATTCATGTCCGAGTCTCAGGTTCGGGGTCACTGCGACGCACGGTTCGCGGCCGTGCGCGACGCGTTCGAGGAGAATTTCGGCGAGCGTGACGAGCTGGGGGCGGCGGTCACGGTGACGCTGGACGGAGAGACCGTCGTGGACCTCTGGGGAGGCTGGGCCGACGCGGCGCGCGGCCGCCCCTGGGAGCGGGACACCGTCGTCAACGTGTGGTCGACGACCAAGGGCGCGACCGCGCTGTGCGCGCACATCCTCGCCGACCGGGGCCTGCTCGACCTGGACGCCCCGGTGGCCGTGTACTGGCCGGAGTTCGCTGCGGCCGGCAAGGAGGGCGTGCTCGTCCGGCATCTGCTGTCCCACCGCTCGGGGCTGGCCGGGCCGCGTGAGCCGCTCTCGTTCGAGCAGCTCTGCGACTGGGAGCTGACGGTCAAGCGGCTCGCGGCGCAGGAGCCCTGGTGGGAGCCCGGCACGCGGTCCGGGTACCACGCGATGACGTTCGGCTTCCTCGTCGGCGAGGTGATCCGGCGGGTGTCGGGGCTGCTGCCCGGGGCTTTCCTGGCGCGGGAGGTCACCGGGCCGCTCGGCATCGACTTCACGATCGGGCTGCCGGAGACGCAGGCGGCGCGGGCGGCCGAGCTGGTGCATCCGCCGGCCGCGTCGTCCAGCGAACAGGCCGCGGTCTTCGCCCAGTTGACCCCCACGGCGCTGGCCGCCCTCGCCAACCCGCTGGTCGGCGCCACCGAGGCCAACACCCCCGCGTGGCGGGCCGCCGAGATCCCGGCCGCCAATGGCCACGGCTCCGCCCGGGCGGTCGCCGCGCTCTACGGGGTCCTCGCGCTGCGCGGCACCTGGGGCGGCCGACAGGTGCTGTCGCCGGAAGCGGCCGAGCGGGTCCGGGGAGGGCAGGGCGCCTGCCGTGACCTGGTGCTCGGGGCCGGGTTCGGCCGGGACACGGAGATCGGGCTGGGGCTGTGGCTGAGCGGCCCGCACGGCTCGTACGGGCCGAACCCGAGGGCTTTCGGCCACGACGGCTACGGCGGCTCCTGCGGCCTCGCCGACCCGGAGGCCGGCGTCTCCCTCGGCTATGTCATGAACCGCATGGGCCCGCACATCGCCGACGACCCGCGCAAGAGGGCGCTCGTCGAGGCGCTGTACAGCGCGCTGTGACCCGTCGGAGGCGGCAGGGCTGAGCGCGGTCGGGGCGGGGCGGGGCCTTCGGCGGGGCCGCCCCCGCACCGGCGCCTGTGACGCCCGGGCCGTACACCTCGGCGAACACGTCGCCGGCGGGAGAAGCCCGTCGACCCGTACCACCGGGTCCACCCTTCGGGCCGGGCGGCTGCTGCGCGGGCGGTCACCCCCTGTGGGCCGTCACCCCTTACGGGTGGCCACCACCATCCGGCAGCGCGGGCTGCCGTCGGCCCGGCGCCCGAACTCGGGCAGCGCGAACAACTCCACCTCGAAGCCCGTGCGTCGCAGCTCCTCCCGTACGACGCCGAGCCGGAACGGCCGGTAGTACATGACGAACGGCGGTCGCCAGAGCGCGTTGCGCACCCGCATCGCGGTGTCGAAGCCCAGTGCGGCCCAGTACCAGGGGGAGCGGGGCGGGGCGGGCGCCGGCAGCGGGAACGCGAAACGTCCACCGGGGCGCAGCACCGAGTGCACCTCGGCGAACAGCCCCGGCAGTTCCTCCGGCAGGAAGTGCCCGAACGCGCCGAAACTGACGGCCAGGTCGAAGACCGGGCCGAAGGGCAGCGCCAGGGCATCACCGCGCACCCACGAGACGCGGGGCTCGCCGGAAGCGGGGCCGGCCGCGGAGCGGGCGGGTGCGGAGCCCGTCCGCTCCCTCCCCACCGCCAGCATCCCCGCACTGATGTCGACGCCGGTGACACTCTCCCGGCACAGCTCGCGCAGCACCTCCATACCGGCCCCGGTGCCGCAGCAGAGGTCCAGGCCGTGTGCGAAGGGGCCCAGCGGCGACAGGGCCTGCTCGACCGCTTCCAGGACCGGGTCCGGCGTACGGAACGGAGTCTCGTCGAACTTGGGCGCGAGCAGGTCGTAGCCGTGTTCGACCGAGGAGAGCGCCTGAACGGCGAGTTCGCGGAGGCTGGGGCCTTGCGGGGTGAACATCACGTCAGCTTAGGCCCTGGCTCGGGGCAGCGGCGGGTGTGTGCTCTCGCCTAAGGTCCGTGACATGACTTCGTTCCGTCCCGCCCCGACCTGGCTGGCCGACGCCGTCTTCTACCAGATCTATCCGCAGTCCTTCGCCGACTCCGACGGGGACGGCATCGGGGACTTCGCCGGGATCACCGCGCACCTCGACCATCTGTCCTGGCTGGGCGTCGACACCGTCTGGCTGAACCCCTGCTTCGTCTCGCCGTTCCGCGACGCCGGATACGACGTCGCCGACTATCTGAACGTCGCCCCGCGCTACGGCTCCGACGACGACCTGGCGAAGCTCGTCGACGAGGCGGGCCGCCGGGGCATCCGGATCCTGCTGGACCTCGTCGCCGGCCACACCTCCGTCGACCACCCGTGGTTCCGGGCCTCCGCCGACGATCCGGACGACCACCGCTACATCTGGACGTCCGAGGGGCGTCCCGAAGGCTTCGTGCCCTCCCCCGGCAGTCGCCCGGGTGCCTACCTCCCGAACTTCTTCGACTCCCAGCCCGCCCTCAACTTCGGCTACGCGCGCGGGAATCCGGCCGAGCCGTGGCGGCTGCCGGTCGACGCCGACGGCCCGCGCGCCAACCGCGACGCCCTCCGCACGATCATGGACCACTGGCTGAGCCTCGGCCTGGCCGGCTTCCGGGTCGACATGGCCGCCTCACTCGTCAAGGACGACCCGGGCAGGGCCGAGACCTGTCGCCTCTGGAGGGAGCTGCGCCACTGGCTGGACGCCGCCCACCCGGACGCCGTGCTGCTCGCCGAGTGGGGCGAGCCGGAGGTGTCGATCCCGGCCGGCTTCCACGCCGACTTCTTCCTCCACTTCGGCGGCCCCACCGACGGCCTCGCCCTGCGCTCGCTGTGGAACAACGGAGAAGGCACGGTCCACGAGAACTGGGACCCGCTCGACTGCTTCTTCGACGCGAGCGGCCACGGCTCGCCGCGCCCCTTCGTCGAGGCCTGGCAGCAGGCGTCCGCGGCGGTCGGCGGCGCGGGCTCGATCTCCCTGCCCACCGCCAACCACGACTTCTCCCGTCTCAACTGCGGCCCCCGCAACGCCGAACGGCTCCCCGCCGCCTTCACCTTCCAGCTGACCTGGCCGACGCTCCCGGCGATCTACTACGGCGACGAGATCGGCATGCGCTACGTCCCGGGCCTGCCGGACAAGGAGGGCAGCGTCCTCGGCCCCCGCTACAACCGGGCGGGCTCCCGCACCCCCATGCAGTGGGACGGCACCCCGAACGCGGGGTTCTCCACCGCCCCCGCCGACCGCCTCTACCTTCCCCTCGACCCCTCCCCCGACCGCCCGGACGTCGCCGCCCAGCGCGCCGACGACACCTCGCTCCTCCATCTCGTACGCCGCCTGATCGCCCTGCGCGGGCGCACCCCCGAGCTGGGCTCGGGCGGGTCGGTGGAGGTGCTGCACTCGGGGTACCCGTTCGTGTACGTCCGGGGCGGCCGGTACCTGGTGGTCGTCAACCCCCAGCAGCACATGGCGAGTTGCCCGTACGAGGCCGTCGTCCACGCCCCCTTGGAGGCGCGGGGCGTGGAGGTCGCGGACGGCACGATCACCGCCCAGGGCTTCGGCTACGGCGTGTTCGAGCTTCGCCGATAGCCGCCGGAGCGGCTGCCCGGTCCCCCGTGCCGGGCAGCCGCTCTCGTGGCGCGGACCTCTACGGCGCGGGTGTCCCGGCCGGCTTCGGCTCCTCGCCGTACGCGGTGAGGAAGCGGTCGCGGAAGGAGTCCATGCGCCAGACCGGGGCGCCGTCACCGGGTCGCAGTCCATCGGACCAGCCCCAGTCGTCGATCCTGTCGAGGACCTTCGGATCGTGGGCGACGATGGTCACCGGGACGTCATGACTCGCGCCGTCGCCGCTGACCCTCGCCATGGGCTGGTGGTCGCCGAGGAAGACCAGCACGGAGTTCTTGTCGCCGTACTTCTCGATGTACTGCAGGAGGCTGTGCAGCGAGTACTGGACGGACTTGCCGTACTCCTGCTTCACCTTGACGGGGTCGGTGAACACGTCGGCCGGGTCCTTGCCCGCCTTCTCGATGTCCTTGTAGACGGAGCCGTCGCCGACCTCGTCCCAGCCGACCATCTTCGGCAGCGGTGCCCACGGCTGGTGGCTGGAGGTCAGGATGATCTCCGACATCAGCGGCCTGTCGCCCTTCTTGGCGGCCTCCAGGCGCTCGAACGCGGTGAGCGCGTACTGGTCGGGCATGGTCGACCAGCTGAACTTCGGCCCCTGGTAGCCGACATCACGGGAGTCGTAGACCTTGTCGAAGCCGTAGAAGTCGCCCTCCGGCCAGTTGTACCGGACGCCGGGCACCACCCCGACCGTCCGCCAGGCGCCTGTCCTGCCGAAGGCGCCGGGCAGGGTGAGGCGGTCGCCGGCGGTGACCGTGCGGTAGCGGCTCTGGTTGTCGATCCACAGGCCGGTGAGGAACGTGGAGTGGCCGAGCCAACTGCTGCCGCCGTACGTCGCGGAGGTCAGCCAGCCGCTCCTCGCCGCGAACCCGGCCTTGGTCAGCGCCTCGCCCTCCTCGTCGAGGGCGTCGTTCACGCCGGGTGCGATGGCCGGGTCCTGGAGGGCGGCGCGGCCGTAGCTCTCGATGAAGGCGATCGTGACGTCCTTGCCGCGCAGCCCGGTCAGCAGCCGGTCGGCGGGCACGTCGGCGAACTTGTCCTTCTTGGCCTCCTCGGCGAACGCGGCCTCGTCCCGCAGGGTCTCCTGGACCCGGCCCCAGCGGTCCTGCACGAACCCGATGGTGCTTCGGGAGGCGACCGCGGTGTTCTCGATGGGCGTCAGGCCGAGCGCGGCGCAGGTGATCCACACGGTGCCGGCGACGATGGTGCCCTTCGTCGCCCGGTCCCGGTCGCGCACCAGCAGGTCCGCGAGCCGCACCACCGCCAGTGCCATGGCGACGAACAGCAGCAGCACGAGGACCGTCAGACCGAGCACGGCGGCCCGCGCGCCCGTGGGGCCGAGGGTGTCCTGTACGTACGACTCGGCGTCGTCGAGCAGACCCCAGTCGAGGACCACGTTGAAGCCGCGGCCGAGGAATTGGTTGAAGCCGATGTCCAGCGCCTTCACGATGACCAGCGCGGCCAGACCCACCCCGATGACGACCGCCCCCACCCGCCTCGGCCGGCGTGGCAGCACCATCAGCAGGGCGGCGGCGAGGATGGGCTCCACCGGTACGCGCAGGAACTGGCGCGCCTCGAAGTACTCGGCCTTGCCCGGCATGAGCAGCGCGAAGAACACCAGGGCGGCGGCCAGCGCGGTGACCGCCGCCGACAGACCGCGTGCGGCGAGCGGGTACTTCTCCCGGAACGCCGCGCGGTGCCTGCGCCACCGGCGCACCGGTCCGCCGGTCTCCGTCGGAGCGTCGGCGGCGGGAGCGTCCGAGGGCGTCGGGCCGACCGCGGGGTCGGCCGTGGGGTCGGCCGTCGACGGCCCGCTCGTCCCGTCCGTGTCGTCGGTGCCGTCCGTGTCGGGTGAGGGGCTGGAGCGCGTGAAGAGCGACACGCGACGTTCCTTCCGTGCGAAGACCGCTGGCGGTGCCCCCATGTGTACGCGGGCTCCGCGAGATCAGTTCACCGACCACGGGTAAGCCATCGGTAAGGAACTCCCCCACACCCGGCCACCGATGGTGGTACTCTGTCTTCGGCACGCGTGCATCGCCCTCTCTGGGGCGCCGGTGCCGCTCTCTCTCAGATCCTGAGATCACTTCCGCTGAACCGCCCGTCGCTCCCGACCGGCCGTCAGCCTTCCCGCACCGCCCACGACACACGGTCCGCCTCTCGCGCGCGGCCGTGAACGGCTCAGCCGTACCCCGGGTGTGTGCCCTCCCCCTCTCTCACACGCGTCTCCCATGTCCGCGAAAGGACCCCCACTCATGACCACCACCACACTCGAACGCACTTCCACCGACCCGCGGCCTCCCGCCCGGGTCACCGGCGTCCTGGAGATCGCTCAGGGCGGGCAGGGCCACCTGCGCGTCGACAGCGGCCTGCCGAACCCGGCCGACCCGCAGGTCCCCGCCGCGCTGATCCGCCGTCACGGGCTGCGCAAGGGCGACACCGTCGAAGGCGTACGCGACGGCCGGCGCGGCCTCATCGACGTCGAACGGATCAACGGCCGTACGCCCGAGGAGCTGCGCCGCCGCCCGCACTTCCACGACCTCACCCCGCTGCACCCGCGCGAGCGGCTGCGGCTCGAACACCCGGCGAGCGGACTGACGGGCCGTCTGGTCGACCTCGTGGCCCCCGTCGGCAAGGGGCAGCGGGGGCTGATCGTGGCCCCGCCCAGGACCGGCAAGACGGTGCTGCTCCAGCAGGTGGCCGCCGCGATCGCCGCCAATCATCCACAGGCCCGCCTGATGGTGGTGCTCCTCGACGAACGGCCCGAGGAGGTGACCGACATGCGGCGCTCCGTGCGGGGCGAGGTGTTCGCGTCGACGTTCGACCGGTCCCCCCAGCAGCACATCGCGCTCGCCGAACTGGTCGTGGAGCGCGCCAAGCGGCTCGTCGAGCAGGGCGAGGACGTCGTGATCCTGCTGGACTCCCTGACCCGGCTGTGCCGGGCACACAACAACGCGGCCGCCGCCGGTGGCCGCACGCTCAGCGGTGGGGTCGACGCCGCCGCCCTGCACGGCCCCAAGCGGCTGTTCGGCGCCGCCCGGCTGACCGAGGAGGCCGGTTCCCTCACGATCCTGGCCACCGCCCTGGTGGAGACCGGGTCCCGCGCGGACGGCTTCTTCTTCGAGGAGCTCAAGGGCACCGGCAACATGGAACTGCGTCTCGACCGCGCCCTGGCCGACCGGCGCGTCTTCCCCGCCGTCGACATCACGCCCTCCGGCACCCGTCGCGAGGAACTCCTGCTGGCGCCGGGCGAGTTGACGGCCGTACGCGGGCTGCGGCGGGCCCTGGGCTCGCGCGAGGGGCAGGCGAACCTCGAAACGCTGCTGGAGCGGATGCGGGCCACCCCGGACAACGCGACCTTCCTGCGGCAGGTGCAGCCCACGCTGCCGGCGGCATGACATGAGGCATCCGGGTGCTCCGTCCGTGCGCTCGGCCCTGGCATCCCGGAGTCGGACACGCCTCTTCCTACGTTTGCGGTATGACCATCGGATCCTCATCCCGTGTCCCCCGTCTTGCCCGTGTCCCCCGTCTTGCCCGTGTCCCCCGTCTTGCCCGTGTCGCCGTCTGCCTCTCGGCGGTCTGTGCGCTCGGGGCCCTGGCCTCCGTGACGAACCCGGAAGAGGCCGGACGTCCGGCAGGGACGGACCGGCCGGACGCCAAGGCCGCGCAGGAGACGCCGACGTTGTTCCGGCGGGGGACACAGGTGCGGCCACAGGCCGGCGCGCCCCGGGCGCCGCAGGACATCTCCGCGGTGTCGTGGCTGGTGGCCGACGCCGGCAGCGGCGACGTGCTCGCCGCGCACGACGCGCACCGCAGACTGCCGCCGGCGAGCACGCTGAAGACCTTGTTCGCCCTGACCGTGATGCCGGGACTGCCGGCGGGCCTGAGACACACCGTCAAGAGCGAGGACCTGGCGGGCATCGGCGCCGGGAGCAGCCTGGTCGGTATCAAGGAGAACGGCACGTACACCGTCGCCGATCTGTGGCGCGGGGTCTTCCTCAGCTCCGGCAACGACGCCGTACGCGTCCTGGCGTCCCTCAACGGCGGCTGGAAGGCCACCGCCCGGCAGATGCAGGACAAGGCCCGCGCCCTGGGCGCCCGGGACACCCGCGTCGTCTCGCCCGACGGGTACGACGCCCCCGGCCAGGTGTCCTCCGCCTACGACCTGGCGGTGTTCGGGCGGGCCGGGCTGCGCAACGCGGAGTTCGCCGGATACTGCGCCACGGCCACCGCGCAGTTCCCCGCGGGTACCTGGTCGTACGGCATCCAGAACACCAACCGGCTGCTCACGGGTGCCGGGGTCGAGCGCTATCCCGGGCTGATCGGCGTCAAGAACGGCTACACCACCAACGCGGGGAACACCCTGATCGCCGCCGCGAAGCGGGGCGGCCGCACCCTCGTGGTGACGGTGATGCGCCCCGAGTCGGGCGGCGCCCACGCCGTCTACGAGGAGGCACGCTCCCTGCTCGACTGGGGTTTCCGGGCCGCCGGGCACGTCGACGCCGTGGGGTCGCTGCTTCCGCCGCGCCCGGCGGCGGCTCCTCAGGCCGGCCCCGGGCCACGGCCCGTCCGCGAGGGGAAGGACGCGGTCACCGACCCCGGCTGGCCGCTGGCGGGCGCGATCACCGGCGCGGCCGGACTCGGCGCGGCGTCCGTGGCACTGGCCCTGCGGCTCAGGAACGGCCGGCTCCCCCGCGGCTGACCGACCGGCAGCCACAACAGCAGTCCCAGTGTGATCCACACATAGGTGTTGCTGCCGACGAAGCCGCCGGGTCCGGACGCGTCGTCGAACCACAGCCACACGACGCTGCTGCACAGCACCGCGTACAACGCCGCCGTGAGCGGCAGCAGCCGGCGGTGCCTCAGCAGGACGGCGAAGGACGGCAGCAGCCAGACCAGATGGTGCACCCAGGTGATCGGGCTGACCAGACACGCGGTCAGCCCGGTGAGGGCGAACGCGGCCGTCCAGTCCGCGGTGCGCACCGCCGCGCGCACCCGCCACATCCACACGCACAGCACCACCAGCACGAGGAACGCCCAGAGGGCGCGGCTCGGTTCGTGCGGGGCCGCGAGCCGGGCCAGCACGCCCCGCAGCGACTGGTTGGAGACGTAGTCCAGGCGGCCGATGCGACCGGTGTCCCACAGGGCCTCGGTCCAGTAGAAGCGCGAGGCGGCCGGGGCGATCCAGGCCGCCGCCGCGGTGGCGGCCGCGGCGACGGCGGTCGCGAGCCCGGCGGCCCGCCACCGCCGGGCGAGCAGCAGCAGAACGATGAAGATCGCGGGGGTCAGTTTGACCGCCGCCGCCAGGCCGATGCCGACACCCGCCCGCCGGCCCCGGCCGGTGGCCAGCAGCCAGGCGTCGGTGAGCACCAGGGCCAGCAGCACGAGGTTCACCTGGCCGAAGCCGAAGGTGTCGCGCAGCGGCTCGAACAGGGCGAGCGCACAGAGGGCCAGCGAGATGCGGAACCAGCCGTGGCGGCGCGGCAGCGGCCCGGCCAGCACGTACAGGACGGCCGCGAGCGCCGCCAGATTCGACGCCAGGCACAGCGCGATCGCGGTGCGCAGTCCGGTCAGTGCCATCGGCAGCATCGCGACGGCCGCGAACGGCGGATAGGTGAACCCGTAGGTCGTCCCCGGCACCACGTAGTCGTAGAGGCGGCCGTCGTGATGGACCCAGTTGTCGATCGCACCGTGGTAGACGCGCAGGTCGAACCAGTCGCGCAGCAGCGGGACGGTCGCGGTGAACACGGTGACCGCGGCGGCCGACGCGAGGACGAGGAGGAGGCGGGCGCGGTCGGAGCGCGGCCCGTGGCTCCGGTGTCGCGGTTCGCTCATGCCGTGCGCCCCAGGACCGGTGCGCGAGAGCCGAGTTCCGCCTGCCACAGCACGACCAGCGCGAGCACTCCCCCGCACGCCGCCAGCACGATCTGCTCGGTGTCCGCCGGGTAGCCGCTCGGCAGGACGACGACCGCGAGCACCCCGCTGACGGCCACGGCCCGGCGCTGCACGGACACGTCCCGGGCGGCCGCGGCGATGAGGAACAGCCCCCACAGGGCGTACCAGGGGCGGACGGCCGGGCCCAGCGCGGCCACCGCCGCCAGGCTGAGGCCGAGCGCGTACACCGGGCCGGGTCTCAGCCGGAGCCAGATGAACAGCACGACGGCGAGGGTCATCAGGAGTCCGGCCGTGCGCCAGGCCGGGAGGGCGAGGGGGGCCAGGTCGCTGCCGAGGTCGTGCAGCAGGGTGCCGGTGGCGCGGCCGAGGACGCTGGTGGGCGACCAGTTCTGCGGGGAGACCGGGGTGCGCAGGGCGGCGATCCAGCCGTATCCGGTGCCGGTCAGGGCGGTGGCGGCGGCCGTGGTGGCCGTCGCGACGGCCAGTACCGCGGCGGTCGTGCGCAGCCGGCCGGTGCGGCCGCGCATCATGACGACCGCCGGCAGGCCGAGCGCGGCGGGGGCCTTGACCAGCGCGGCGAGCGTGACGAGGACGACGCCGAGGAGGAACCAGCGGCCCGGCGCGAGCGCCAGTCCGACGCCGAGCAGCCCCAGCATCAGCGCGTCGTTGTGGGCCCCGGCCACCAGGTGCAGGAGGACGAGCGGGTTGAGCGCGCCCAGCCAGAGGGCGACGGCCGGGTCGGCTCCACTGTGCCGGGCCAGGCGGGGCAGCGCCACGGCCATCAGGGCCACCCCGAGCAGCGCGATCAGACGCATCCCGATGAGTCCGGCTGGTATCCGCCCCTCGGTGAGGCCGGACAGTGCGGAGGCCACGGCGAGGAAGACGGGGCCGTACGGGGTCGCGGTGTGCTGCCACATCGGGGCCACCTCGTCGGCGAGCGGGCCGCCGAGCCGGGCGGGTCCGTGCAGGTAGACGTCCATGTGCGCGTCGACCATGGCGCCCTGGGCGAGGTAGCTGTAGACGTCCCGGCTGAACAGCGGCGGTCCGAGCAGCAGGGGTGCCGCCCAGACGGCCAGCACCAGGAGCAGCGCGCGCGGGGCCGGCGGTTCGGGGCCGCGGATCACCTTCCCCAGCAGTGCCCAGGCGGCGGTCAGCAGGACCACGCCGAAGTAGACGCCGACCAGACCCAGCGCGCCGCGCCCGGAGGTCGGCGCGAGCAGGTCCTGGACCGGCAGGGCGCCGGCGGTCTCGCCCCCCCAGGGCGAGGAAGGCGGTTCCGGCCAGGCCGAGCGCCCGGCAGCGGCGGAGGTCGACGGGGAAAGCGAGGGCCAACACGCGTTCAGCGTGCCGACACCGGGTGGCGCGGAGACGACGCGGCGCCTTCCTGACGGGTACCGGGACGTGACCATGAGGGCGCCCCTGCCCCTCAGGTCAGGTCAAGGGATGCCGGTCGGGGTTCAGAACACGGACAGCCCCGTCAGGGTCGTGAACCGGTCCAGCGCCGCCACTCCCGCCACCGAGTTGCCCCGCTCGTCCAGTCCCGGACTCCACACGCACAGCCCGCAGCGGCCCGGGACGACGGCGATGATCCCGCCGCCCACACCGCTCTTTCCGGGCAGACCGACGCGGTAGGCGAACTCCCCGGCCGCGTCGTAGGTCCCGCAGGTGAGCATCACGGCGTTGACCTGCTTGGCCTGGCTGCGTGTCAGGAGCCGGGTGCCGTCGGCGCGGACGCCGTGACGGGCCAGGAAGGTGGTCGCGAGGGCGAGGTCGGCGCAGGAGGCCGTGAGGGAACACTGGCGGAAGTACTGGTCGAGGAGGGCGGGTACGGGGTTGTCGATGTTGCCGTACGACGCCATGAAGTGGGCGAGGGCGGCGTTGCGGTCGCCGTGGGCCGTTTCGGAGGCGGCGATCTCCGTGTCGAAGTCCAGGTCCGGGTTTCCGCTCTCGGACCGCAGGAAGGAGAGCAGCTCACCGGCCGCGTCGCCGGTACGGGTGTGGAGGCGGTCGGTGACGACGAGCGCGCCCGCGTTGATGAACGGGTTGCGCGGGATACCGCTCTCGTACTCCAGCTGGACCAGGGAGTTGAAGGGGTTGCCGGAGGGCTCGCGGCCCACGTGCTCCCAGAGGGCGTCACCCTCGCGGGCCAGGTCGAGGGCGAGGGTGAAGACCTTGGTGATGGACTGCGTGGAGAACGGCTCGCGCCAGTCCCCCACGCCGTACACCGTGCCGTCGAGTTCCGCGACGGCCATGCCGAAGCGGCGCGGATCGCGGGCCGCGAGAGCCGGGATGTAGTCGGCCGGCCGGCCGCGGCCCGGAGTCCGTTCGATCTCCTCGGCGATGCGTTCCAGCACCGCCTGGTAGGTGGGCGCCCCCATCAGGCGAGGGGGGTGCCGCTGCCCGCGAGCACCTCGGGCCGCAGCAGTTCCCGGAGCCGTTCGGCGGGCAGCAGGCCTTTCTCCTGGACGAGTTCGGCCACGCCCCGGCCGGTGGCGAGGGCCTCCTTGGCGATGTCGGTGGCCGCCGAGTAGCCGATGTAGGGGTTGAGGGCGGTCACCAGGCCGATGCTGTTCTCCACGCTCGCGCGCAGCGCCTCGGTGTTGGCGGTGATGCCGTCCACGCACCGCTCGGCCAGCGTCAGGCAGGCGGCGCGCAGATGGGTGAGGGACTCCGACAGGGAGTGCAGGATGATCGGCTCGAAGGCGTTGAGCTGCAGCTGCCCGGCCTCGGCGGCCATCGTGATGGCGACGTCGTTGCCGATGACCTCGAAGGCGACCTGGTTGACGACCTCGGGGATCACCGGGTTGACCTTGCCGGGCATGATCGACGAACCGGCCTGCACCGGCGGCAGGTTGATCTCGTTCAGGCCCGCGCGCGGGCCGGAGGACAGCAGCCGCAGGTCGTTGCAGGTCTTGGAGAGCTTCACCGCGACCCGCTTGAGCACACCCGACATCTGCACGAACGCGCCGCAGTCCTGCGTGGCCTCCACCAGGTTCGCGGCCGTCACCAGCGGCAGCCCGGTGATGGCGGCGAGGTGGCGCCGCGCCGACTCGGCGTACCCGGCCGGGGCGTTCAGCCCCGTACCGATGGCCGTGGCCCCGAGGTTGATCTCGTGGACCAGTTCCACGGCCTCCGCGAGACGGCTGCGGTCCTCGTCCAGCATCACCGCGTACGACGAGAACTCCTGGCCGAGCGTCATGGGCACCGCGTCCTGGAGCTGGGTGCGTCCCATCTTCAGCACGTCACGGAACTCGACCGCCTTGCGGGCGAAGGAGTCCTGGAGCACCGCCATCGCCCGGAGCAGCTCGCGCACGGCGTAGACGGTCGCGATCTTCACGGCGGTCGGGTAGACGTCGTTGGTGGACTGGCCGAGGTTCACGTCCTCGTTGGGGTGCAGGTACCCGTACTCGCCCCTGGCGTGGCCCAGCAGTTCCAGCGCCCGGTTGGCGATGACCTCGTTGGCGTTCATGTTGGTGGAGGTGCCGGCGCCGCCCTGGATGACGTCGACGACGAACTGGTCGTGCAGCTTGCCGTCACGGATCTCCCGGCAGGCCTCGACGATGGCGGCGGCCTTGTCGGGGGCGAGCAGACCCAGTTCCTCGTTGGCGCGGGCGGCGGCCTCCTTCACGGCGGCCAGGGCGTCGATCAGGTGCGGGTAGGCGGAGATCGGGGTGCCGGTGATGGGGAAGTTCTCCGTGGCGCGCAGGGTGTGCACGCCCCAGTACGCGTCGGCGGGAACGTCACGGTCGCCGAGGAGATCGTGCTCGATGCGGGTCGCTGCGGCGTTCATGGCGGGGTGGGCCCTTCTTCGTGAGGTGCGGGTGGGAGGGGTGTGGGTGGGTGTGTGTCGTCGGGTGCGGGTCCGGTGGGGCTTCTCGTACAGTTCCCGGCGCCCCTGAAGGACCGGGCCCCGTGGCTTTGCACGGCGACCGGGGCGGGGGTGAAAAGCGTGGGGCGAAGCCCCGGCTTTTCAGGGGCGCGGGGAACTGCGCGACCAGCCCCCACCGGACCCGCACCCGACGACGCACCCCTCACCCGTCAGGGCAATCGCGGCAACGGATCCAGCGCCCGCACCGCGCCGACCCGACCGACCGCCCGACCGCCCCCGAGCAGCACCTCACCCGCGAACTCGGCGAGGGCATCGCGCGGGACACCCGCCCGTGCGAGCGCGGCGGCGGTCACCGGCACCCGCGCCCGGTTCGCACCGTCGGCGATCTTCACGGCGACGGCCCGGCCGTCCGGGAGGGCGGCGGCCTGGACTCCCTCGAAGCCGTCCTTGGTGAGCAGTCCGGGCACGGCCCGCATCAGCTCGGCCACGTCGCGTCCGGCGCCGGACGCCATCTCGGGGTGCGCGCGCATGGCGTCGGCGACCGTGCGCTCGGGGGTGCCCTCGGCGGCGGTGGTGATCCGGGAGAGGGCGCGGGCCAGGCCGTGCAGGGAGACGGAGAAGAGGGGGGCGCCGCAGCCGTCGACGGTGACCCGGGCGACGGCCTGCCCGGTGAGGTCCTCGACGATCTCCGCGATGGCCTGCTGCAACGGGTGGGCCGGGTCGAGGTAGTCCTCCAGGGACCAGCCGTTGAGGCGGCACGTGTAGAGCATGGCCGCGTGCTTGCCGGAGCAGTTCTGCGCGAGACGGGAGGGCTGCCTCCCCTCGCGTATCCACGCGTCCCGCACGGCCGGGTCGTACGGCATGTCGGTCACGTTGCGCAGGTCGTCCTCGGTCGCCCCGGCCAGCTCCAGGATCTGCCGGGCTCCGGCGAGGTGGCGTTCCTCGCCGGAGTGGCTGGCCGCGGTCAGGGACAGCAGCGCGCCGTCCAGCGGCAGTCCGGCGCGCAGCATCGCCACGGCCTGGACCGGCTTGAGCGCCGACCGGGGGTAGAACGCCGCCTCGATGTCGCCGAGTTGGAGTTCCACCTCCCCGTCGGTGCCCAGCACCACGACGGAGCCGTAGTGGATGCCCTCGATGACACCTCCGCGTACGAGGTGGGCCACGGGGGCGTGGAGCGGTTCCCGGATCGCGGGGGCCGCGGCCACCGGAGCCGCAGGGATCGCCGCGGCGCCGGTGGTCGTGGGGTCGTACGTCACTGCCTGAATCACTTCTTCACTCCGGCCGACTGCTGGGCGACCCGGCGACGCACGCCGAACCACCCCGCGATCAGCGCCAACACGATGAGGGGGAGGCACAGCACGGTCGTGCGGCCCGCGCCGCCGTCCGCGTACATCAGGACGAGGACCGAGGCCAGGAAGAACAGGGTCACCAGTTCGGTCCACGGGGAGCCCGGCAGCCGATAGCTCGGCCGGGTCAGCTCGCCCTTCTCGGTCTTCTGCCAGAACACCAGGTGACAGATCATGATCATGCCCCAGGTGCAGATGATGCCGATCGCGGCGAAGTTGAGCACGATCTCGAACGCGTCGGCGGGGACCACGAAGTTCAGTCCGACGCCGAGCACGCAGATACCGCTGGTGAGCAGGATGCCGCCGTAGGGGACCTGGTTGCGGCTCATCACGCCGGTGAACTTCGGGGCGGAGCCCGCCATCGCCATGGAGCGCAGGATACGGCCGGTGGAGTACAGGCCCGAGTTGAGCGAGGACATGGCCGCGGTCATCACGACCAGGTTCATGATGCCGCCGGCCGCCGGGACGCCGATGTTGGAGAGCACCGTGACGAAGGGGCTCTCGCCGGCCTTGTACGAGGACCAGGGCAGCAGCATCGCCAGCAGCAGGACGGAGCCGACGTAGAACAGACCGACGCGCCACATGATCGAGTTGATCGCCTTCGGCATGATCTTCTCGGGGTTCTCGGTCTCGCCCGCCGCGACGCCGACCAGTTCGACGGAGGCGTAGGCGAAGACGACGCCCTGGATGATCAGCAGCATGGGCAGCAGACCGTTGGGGAAGATGCCGCCGTTGTCGGTGATCAGGGACGGGCCGGGGGTGTGGCCGTCGACGGGCTGCTGGGTCACCAGCAGGAAGATGCCGATCAGCATGAAGGTGACGAGTGCGCCGACCTTGATGATCGCGAACCAGAACTCCAGTTCGCCGAACATCTTCACCGAGATCAGGTTCACGGCGAGGACGACCCCGAGGGCGACGAGCGCGATCACCCACTGGGGGATGTCGGAGAACATGCCCCAGTAGTGGGTGTAGAGGGCGACCGCGGTGATGTCGGCGATACCGGTGGTGGCCCAGTTGAGGAAGTACATCCAGCCGGCCGTGTACGCGCCCTTCTCGCCGAGGAACTCCCGGGCGTAGGACACGAAGGCGCCGGAGGAGGGCCGGTACAGGACCAGTTCGCCGAGGGCGCGGACGACGAGGAAGGCGAAGACTCCGCAGACCGCGTAGGCGATGAAGAGGGACGGGCCGGCGTCGACGAGACGGCCGCCGGCGCCGAGGAACAGGCCGGTGCCGATCGCTCCGCCGATGGCGATCATGTTGACGTGACGGGACTTCAGGGACTTGCTGTAGCCGGCGTCTCCGGCGTCGACGTGGGCCGGGGACGTCCTGGTCTGTACGACGTCTTTGTCGAGGGACTGCTCGCTCACGCCTCGGGTCCGCCTTCCGTGGAACTCTCCGTGCGCGGGGGACGCACGATGTCGGTGAGGGTGGTCTCGACGCGGTCGAGGTGGTGGGACATGGCCTCCACCGCGTCGTGTTCTGAACCGTCGATCAGCGCCTCGACGATGGCCCGGTGCTCGCGGTTGGACTGCTCGCGCCGGCCGCCCAGCTCGTTGAGGAAGGCCGACTGGCGGGCCAGCGCGTCCCGGATCTCCTCGATCACCCGGCGGAACACCGGGTTCTGGGCGGCCTCGGCCACGGCCAGGTGGAAGAGGGAGTCCATCGCGACCCAGGCGGTCGTGTCGGTCTCCCGCTCCATCCGGTCCAGCAGATGGGCCAGGTGGTCCAGGTTCTCCGGGGTGCGGCGCACCGCCGCGTACCCGGCGACCGGGATCTCCACGTGCCGGCGCACCTCCAGCAGGTCGCTGGCCGTGAAGTCGCCGAAGGTGGGGTCCTCGACGGCGTTCGCGATCACGAAGGTGCCCTTGCCGGTGCGGGACTGGGTCAGGCCCATCACCTGGAGCGCGCGGAGCGCCTCGCGGAGCACCGGACGGCTCACTTCGAGCTGCCGGCACAGCTCCGCCTCCGAGGGGAGCTTGTCCCCGATGGCGTACTTGCCGCGCTCGACGGCGTCGCGGAGGTGGGTGAGCACCGCTTCCATGGCGCTGACGCGCCGAGGTGCCGAGCCACCTGTCTGGCTGTCTGACAGGTTCACGGGGGTGATCCTGCGGGTGACGGAAGGGGGCTGTCAAGAGGTCAGGTATTTGATCTTCGAGCTGGTCAGCTCAGCCCGCCCGCGCCGAGCAGCCCGAAGAGGAGAACCCCGACGACGATCCGGTAGGCGACGAACACGTTGAAGGAGTGCCGGGTCACGAATTTCAGCAGCCACGCGACGGAGGCGTACGCGACCGCGAACGAGACGACGGTTCCGGCGATCAGCGGAGCCGCGCCCACCCCCGCGCCGAGGGCGTCCTTCAGCTCGTAGAGGCCCGCGCCGGTCAGGGCCGGTATGCCGAGGAAGAACGAGAGCCGGGTCGCCGCGACCCGGTCGAGGTCGAGCAGCAGCGCGGTGGACATGGTGGCGCCGGAGCGGGAGAAGCCGGGGAAGAGCAAAGCGAGGATCTGCGAACCGCCGACGAGCATCGCGTCCCGGAACCGGGTGTCCTCCTCCTCGCGCCGGCGCCGGCCCACCTGCTCCGCGACCCACATCACACCGCTGCCGACGATCAGCGAACCGGCCACCACCCACAGCGAGGCGAGCGGCCCCTCGATGAGGGAGCGGGCGGCGAGCCCCACGAGCACGATCGGGATCGTCGCCGCGATCACCCACCACGCGAACCGGTAGTCACGGTCCTGCCGCTCCCCCGCGTGGCGGATCCCCCGGAACCAGGCGGAGCCGATCCGCGCGATGTCCCGCCGGAAGTAGACGAGCACCGCCGCGATCGCGCCGACCTGGATCACCGCCGAGAACCCGACGACGGCCTTGTCGTCGACCTGGATCCCCATGAGCCCTTCGGTGATCTTCAGATGCCCGGTGGAGGACACCGGCAGGAACTCCGTCACCCCCTCGACCGCTCCGAGGACGACGGCCTGACCGACGCTGATGGTGCTCATGGGGTCCAGTTCTGCTCGGCGAGGGCATGGCTGACGGGGGCATGGCTCAGGTGGGACCGGGCGCGGGTCACGACGACCGTGATCGCGCCGGCGAGGCAGTCGTACTACAACCGGGTAAGGGCCGCGCTCAGGTCCAGAGGGCCCGCGCCACCGCCAGCCCCACGTAGACCGCGCCCAGGCCCGCCGTCACGCTCGCGATCACATTGGCGACGGCGAGCGGACGGGCGCCGTCCTGGGCCAGCCGCAGGGTCTCGTACGAGAAGGTCGAGTACGTGGTGAGCGCCCCGCACAGTCCGGTGCCGAGCAGAAGCCGCAGGTGGGAGTCGGCGGCGCCGGCCGCGACGGCGCCGGTGAGGGTGCCGAGGACCAGCGACCCGATGACGTTGACGGCGAACGTCCCCCAGGGGAAGGCCGTGGCGTGCCGCGCCTGCACGGCGCGGTCGGTGAGATAGCGCAGGGGCGCGCCGATCATTCCGCCGACGATGACGAGCACCCAGTTCACGACGACCTCTTACCTTTCTCGCGGGTTGCGGCGGGCCCGGTCCGGCGGGATGCGGGGGGCGCGGTCCGGCGGGGGGTCGCGGTGGGCCCGGTCCGCGGCAGGCGGCGGGCCGTCGCCGCCGCGAGCCAGACCGCCCCGAGGGCGGCGAGGAGGGTGGCGCCGAGGTAGGCGAGGGCGGTGCCGGGACGGCCCTCCTCCATCAGGCGCTGGATGTCGACGGCGTACGTCGAGAAGGTGGTGAAGCCGCCGAGGACTCCCGTGCCGAAGAACGGCCGGACCAGGCGGTGGACGGGCCGCCCCTCGGTGATCATGATCATGAACAGGCCGATCACGAAGCAGCCGACGACGTTCACCCAGAACGTGGTCCAGGGAAAGCCGGCGGGGCCCGTGGGCCACAGGAGGGACGCGCCGTAGCGTGCCGTCGCGCCGATGCCGCCGCCGGCCGCCACGACCGCGACCACGGGTGCCTGCCCGTGCCAGGGTGCCGGACGGGGCGGATCGGCCACGGGGGCGTCGGGGGACAGCGCGGGCTCGGCCCCGTCCGGGGCAAGGGATCGCGGGGCTTCGGGTCCGTCGGGGTGCGGTACCGACATGGGTGCGCGTCTCTCCTACTCGCCGGGGCCCGGCGTCCGCCGGGCGCGCTCCGTCGCAAGCAGGGACCGTTGGCGGCACGGTGCCGCGGTTCGGGTACGGCGGGCCCCACCGCCGCGCCGCGAGGGTGATCGCGGCCGGTCACCAGCCTAACGCGGCCGAACTCCGCCCCGCACCCGGCCGGCGCCGCGGGCCCCCGGCCGACGCCGCGGGCCCTCGGTCCTCGTCGGCGCTCCCCCGGCCGTGGCCCCGCCGTCGCCCTCAGGCCGCCGTCGTCCTCAGGCCGCCGTCGCCGGCAGCTCGCACACCGCGACACCCCGCTCCCACAGGCTCCCGAGGATCAGCCGGCCGTCGCCGACGCAGGCGGCGGTGACCATGCGGTAGCGGGACCGGTGGTCGACGAGGGTGTGGACGACGTGTCCCTGGTCGTCGACCGCGACGACCCCGGCGAACCCGAGGGGCCGATACGGCGCCCGTACCGCGACCCGGCTCGCGGCCCGCCGCACGGCGGGGCCCGCGCGGTGCAGACGGTCGAGGGCGCCGATGCGCGGCCCCGCCAACGCCACCCACATCAGCCCGTCGGGCCCGCGCCACATGTTGTCGGGGGTGCCCGGCAGATCCTCGACGAACGGCTCGCTCGTGCCCGCCCGCGCCCCGGTGAGGTGGACGCGCGTCAGCCGGCGGGCGCCCGTCTGCGCGACCACCAGGAAGGACTCGTCGGCGGAGGGCGCGAGGCCGTTGGCGAACTGGAGTCCCTCCAGGACGATTTCGGGAGTGCTCTCGCCCGGCGCGAGGCGCAGCAGCCGCCCGGTCCCGGTGTGTTCGACGATGTCGCCGATCCACTGGTGGAGGGGGTAGCGGCGGCTGGAGACGGTGAAGTACACGGTCCCGTCGGAGAGCGCCACGACATTGCTGCAGAACCGCAGCCGCTCGCCGCCCGCCTCGTCGGCGAGCACCCGGACGGTGCCGTCGCCGGCCGTGACCCGCAGCAGCCCCCGCTCGGCGTCGCACACCAACAGGTCGCCGTCCGGGAGGAGTTCGAGGCCGAGCGGCCTGCCCCCGGTCTCGGCGACCGTCTCGACCCGCGCCCGCCCCGGTTCCGCGAGCCCGTCCACCCGCAGGACGCGACCGTCCTCCACCCCGGTCAGCACCCGTCCGCGCTCGTCGACGATCACGTCCTCGGGTCCGCGCCCGCCGATCCCGACGAACGCCGTCGCCCGGAGTCCGGCGCCCCGTGAGTCCGTGCCGCCCGCCACGCCCGTCATGTCCGCCTCCTGGTGTCCGCCCGCTGCCCCGCCGGTCCATCCTGGCAGGCGGCCGGGCCGCCCCAGGTGGCCTCGGGACAAGTTGGCCGTCACCGACCAGGGAGAGTGCCGTGCCCGCCCGCCCCCGCCTGCTGTACGTCACCGACCTCGCCTATCCGGCCCGCGGGCGGCGCTACTGCGACGAGGACGTCTTCCTCACCTCCCGGCTGCGCGCGGACTTCGACCTCGCCCTGTGCCACCCGCTGGACGCGGCGGCCCTGCTGGACGGTTTCGACGCGGTCGTGGTCCGCAACAGCGGGCCCGTCCTGCACCACCAGGAGGCGTACGACGCCTTCCGCGCGCGGGCGACGGCACTGGGCATCCGCGTCTACAACCCGCTGACCGGCCGCGCCGACATGGTCGGCAAGCAGTACTGCTGGACCTGACCGAGGCCGGGTACCCGGTCATCCCGACCGTCGACAGGGCCGAGGACCGGGGGCGGCTGCCCGCGTCCGACACGTACGCCGTCAAGCCGAGAGCGGGCGCCGACTCCATCGGGCTGCGCTTCGTGACCCGTGCCGAACTGGCGGGCCTGGCCTGGGGCGACGACCTGGTGCAGCCACGCGTCGACTTCCGCTACGAGGTGTCGTTCTACTACGTCGACGACACCTTCCAGTACGCCCTGTACGCGCCCGACCCCGACCGGCGCTGGGTCCTGGAGCCCTACGAGGCCTCGGCGGCCGACCTCGCCTTCGCCCGGCGCTTCATCGAGTGGAACACCCTCGGCCACGGCGTCCAGCGGGTGGACGCCTGCCGCACCGAGGAGGGCGGCCTCCTCCTGGTCGAGCTGGAGGACCTCAACCCCTACCTCTCGCTGGACCGCGTGCCCGAGCCGGTCCGGGAGGCCTTCGTCGCCGCCATGACCGCCTCGCTGCATGGCTTCCTGGGCACGGGCGACGGCTGAACGGCCGGAGGGCCGTGAACGACCGAAGGGCCGCACGCCGAAGCGTGCGGCCCTGACTCAGCGGCGGCCCCCTACCGGTGGCCGAACCAGGCCATCGCCGGAAGGGCCCTGTCGTCGTAGCCGAACAGCGCCTGGTTCTCCCATCCGTTCCCGGAGGCGGCGTCCGTCGGGTCCCATCCGTTGCCCGCGACGGCGGTCCACGTCGACTCCCAGTAGAAGATGCCGAGACCACGGCCGTTGGGGACGGCCTCGACGATGCTCGCGACGTCCTTCATCCACCGGGTCTGGCCGGCGGTCGTGGCCGGGTAGCCGGAGACCAGCTCGCCGGACTGGTCGATGATGTTCTCGTGCGCGTCCTCGCTGTCCAGCCGGAACGGGTAGGCCGTCTCGGCGAGGAACACCGGCTTGCCGTACCGGGAGGCCGCGTCGTCCAGCGTGGTCTGGAAGTCCGCCAGCGTGCCGTGCCAGTACCCGTAGTACGACAGGCCGATGACATCGAACTTCACGCCGTTGGAGACGGCGTTGTCGAACCACCAGCGGGTGCCCGACAGGTCGCCGCCCTTGGCGAGGTGCAGCGCCACCCGGGTGGTGGAGTTGACGGCCTTGACCGCGTCGTAGCCGGAGTTGAGCAGTCCGGCGAGCTGGGACCAGTTGGAGGTGGAACCGGCGGACCAGAGCATGCCGCCGTTGATCTCGTTGCCGACCTGGACCATGTCGGCGGTGGTGCCCTGGGCCTTGAGGGCGTTGAGCACGTCGTAGGTGTGGTTGTAGACGTCCGTCCTCAACTGACTGTAGCTGTGCCCGGTCCACGCGGACGGCACGGTCTGGGCGCCGGGGTCGGCCCAGGTGTCCGAGTAGTGGAAGTCGACCAACAGCTTCATGCCCTGCGCCTTGACGCGCTTGGCGGCGGCCAGCACGCGGGCCTTGTTGTTGTAGCCGTCGGCGGGGTTCACCCAGACCTTGACGCGGGCGTAGTTCTGCCCGGCGTTCTTCAGGATGGCGAGCGCGTCGCCGGTGGCCCCGGAGCCGTTCTTGTAGACGCCGCCCTTGGCCTCGCTCTTGACGAGGGAGGACACGTCCGAGCCCTTGATGGCCAGGCCCGTCGATCCGGACGTGAAGGTCAGGTCGTCGACGTTGAGCCAATTGCCCGCGTTGGCGTCGGAGTTGACGCTGATGGTGCACTGATTGTTCGTCACGGCGACGGAGGTGACGATCCGGATCCAGCCGCCGGCGGAGACCGGGATGTCGGTGCGCTGCTCGGCGCTGCCGCAGTTCTTCAGCGCGAGGTACGCGGAGTTCTGGCCGCCGCCGGAACGCACCCACGCGGTGAGCTTGTAGGTGCCGTTGGTCAGGCCGGACAGGTACTGGAAGGTCTCCACCTTGTAGGCCGAGGCCGACCAGTGGCTGAGGCGGTAACTGCCGCCGTGGCCACCGGACTCGGTGAAGGAGGCGGAGTTCTGCCCGGCCGCCGAGTACGTCGACCAGCCGGCCGGCGTCGCGGTCCCGGTGCCGCCGGACTCGAAGCCCCCGTTGGTGAGGGTGGAGGCCGCGGCGGCCGGGCCGGCGGGCAGGCCGGTCAGCGCCAGACCTGCGAACAGCGGTATGAGCAGGGCCCTGAGGGCGCGTCTCGCGTGGAACATCGTCGTCCCTTCGACGAAGGTGGGGACCTGGTTGCGCGGTGCTGAGGCGCCGCCGCACCCGAAGGCCGTGGGCGCGGCGGCGCCGGTACCGGCCGGAAGTCCCCAGAGATCCGGCCGGTGTTCGGGGTGGTCAGGCGTCGAGGCGTACGACCCTGACGCCACCGGCGGGGACGGCGAGATGGCCCGCCGCGCGTTCGCCGGTGAGGAGTTCGGTGCCGTCGGTGTCGAGCGGCACCTTCGTGTCGGCCGTGGTGTGGTTGATCGCGAAGAGGAAGTCGCCGGACTCCCCCGCGCGGCGCACCACTTCGACGTCGCGCGGCAGGTCGCCGCGGGGCGCGAGGCCGGCGTCGTCGGCGGCCCAGCCGAGCAGCGCGTCCAGGCCGTGCGCGTCGAGGCGGGTCGACACGTACCAGGCGGAGCCCTCGCCGAGCCGGTGCCGGGTGACGGCGGGCCGCCCGGCGGTGAGACCGTCGGCGTACGTCCACACCGGTTCGGCGCCCTGCGGCACCACGAACTCCGTCCACACGTCGCCGGTGAGTTCGGAGCCGTCGGGGCCGGTGATGCGGACGCTCTCCCCGCCCAGCAGCGGCGAGAACTCCTCGACGGTCAGGCCGAGCACGTCCCGCAGGGCGCCGGGGTACGGGCCCTCGTGGACGGCGTCGTGCTCGTCGACGATGCCCGAGAAGTAGGAGACGACGAGGGTGCCGCCGTTCTCGACGTACGCCTTCAGGTTGTTCCCGGCCGCTTCGGTCATCAGGTACAGCGCGGGAACGACGACAAGGGGATAGGCCGACAAGTCGGCTTCCGGGTGCGCGAAGTCGACCGTGAGGTGGCGGTCGTAGAGGGTCTCGTAGAAGGCGTCGGCGCGTTCGCGGGCCTCGTGGTCCTCGCTGGGGCGCCAGGCGAGGTTCTGTGCCCACCAGGAGTGCCAGTCCCACACGACGGCCACGTCGGCGACGGTCCGGCTGCCCCGGATCTGGCTGAGGGAGTCCAGGGAGGCGCCCAGTTCGACGACCTCGCGCCAGACCCTCGTCCCGGTGCCGGCCTGCGGCAGCATCGCCGAGTGGAACTTCTCGGCGCCGCGCCGGGACTGCCGCCACTGGAAGAACATGGCGCCGTCGGAGCCGCGCGCCACATGGGCGAGGGAGTTGCGGGCCATCTGGCCGGGGGCCTTGGCGGGGTTGCGGGCCTGCCAGTTGACGCCCGAGGTGGAGTGCTCCAGGAGCAGCCAGGGGGCGCCGTCGCCGACCGAGCGGGTGAGGTCGGCGGCCATGGCCAGGTTGACGTGGGTGCGGCGGCCGTCGGTGATCAGGTAGTGGTCGTTGGTGACGAGGTCGACCTCGCGGCCCCAGGCCCAGTAGTCGAGGGAGTCGCACTGGCTGAGGGCGGTCATGAAGTTGGTGGTGACCGGGATGCCCGGAGCCAGGCGGTGCAGGATGTCCCGCTCGGTCACGAAGTTCTCGCGGATGGTCTCGTCCGCGAACCGCTTGTAGTCGAGGGCCTGGCCCGGGTTGCCCACCGTGGGGGTCACGCGTGGCGGGTTGATCTGCGCGAAGTCGGTGTAGTGCTGGCCCCAGAAGGCCGTGCCCCAGGCCTTGTTGACGGCCTCGACGTCGCCGTACGCACGCTCCAGCCAACGGCGGAAGTGCGCGGCGCAGGAGTCGCAGTAGCAGGCGGAGACGGGGACGCCGTACTCGTTGTGCACGTGCCACAGGGCGAGCGCCGGGTGGTCGGCGTAGCGCTCGGCGAGCTTCGTGGTGATGGTCGCGGCGGCGGCGCGGTAGTCGGCGTTGCTGTGGCAGATGGCGCCCCGGGAGCCGAACTCGTACCGGGTGCCGTCGGCGGCCACGGGCAGCGCCTCGGGGTGCTCGCGGTAGAACCAGACGGGCGGGACGACGGTGGGGGTGCCGAGGTCGACGCGGATGCCGTTGTCGTGGAGGAGGTCGAGTAGACGGTCGAGCCAGGCGAAGTCGTACACCCCTGGTTCGGTCTCCAGCAGGGCCCAGGAGAAGATCCCGACACTCACCATCGTGACGCCGGCCTCGCGCATCAGCCGGACGTCCTCGTGCCAGACGCCTTCCGGCCACTGCTCGGGATTGTAGTCCCCACCGAAGGCGAGCCTGGTGAGGCCAGTGGGGGTGGTCTCCGGCATGGATCTCTCCTGTTGGGTTGATCATCTGGGAACGTGCACACACGGCTGCAGCGGTGTGAGCCCAACATAACCGCACAGCAACAACCATTGACAAGTGTCCGGGATGTTTCTCTACTGTGAACGCTCACAGAAGCATGACACGGTCTTCGCAGCGGGCGAGGACCCAGGTCAGGGGAGAACGATCCATGCCCAACATCACGAAGCACCGGCGCTTTGTGGCCACTGCCGTCGCCGTCGCGCTCGGCGCCACCGCACTTGCCGCCTGTGGCGGGTCCGACGACAGCGAGGCCCGGTCGGGGCCGGCGAAGCTGACGTACTGGACCTGGACGCCGGGCATGGACAAGGTCGTCGACCTGTGGAACAAGGGGCCCGGCAAGGAGCGGCAGATCACCGTCACGGTGAAGAAGCAGGCCTCCGGTGACACCCTGATCACCAAGATCCTCACCGCGCACAAGGCGGGCAAGGGCCCCGACCTGGTGCAGGCCGAGTACCAGGCGCTGCCGACGCTGGTCAGCAATGACGCGGTGGCCGACATAGCGGACGAGGCGCAGGACGCCAAGGGCAAGTTCGCCGACGGTGTGTGGCAGCAGACGACGCTGGGCTCGGACGCCGTCTACGCGATCCCGCAGGACATCGGGCCCATGATGTTCTACTACCGCGAGGACCTGTTCAAGAAGTACGGCCTCGAAGTCCCCAAGACCTGGGACGAGTTCGCCGAGACCGCGCGGAAGCTGAAGAAGGCGGACCCGGACGTCGACCTGACCACCTTCTCCGCGAACGACTCCGGCCTCTTCGCCGGTCTCGCCCAGCAGGCGGGCGCCAAGTGGTGGACCACCGAGGGCCAGAAGTGGAAGGTCGGCATCGACGACGCGGCGACGCAGCGGGTCGCCGACTTCTGGGGCGGCCTCGTCGAGGAGGGCGCCGTCGACAACCAGCCGATGTACACCCCGGCCTGGAACAAGGCGCTCAACACCGGCAAGCAGATCGCCTGGGTCAGCGCCGTGTGGGCGCCGGGCACCCTCACCACCGCCGCGCCCGACACCAAGGGCAAGTGGAAGGTGGCGCCGCTGCCGCAGTGGTCCTCGTCCGAGAACGTGACCGGCAGCTGGGGCGGTTCCTCGACCGCCGTCACCACGGACTCGAAGAACCAGGGCGCCGCCGCCGAGTTCGCCGCCTGGCTGAACACCGACCCCGAGGCGCTCACCGCGCTGGCGAAGGAGGGCGGCATCTACCCGGCCGCCACCACCGCGCAGACCAGCGACGCGTTCGCCGAGCCGCCGGCCTTCTTCTCCGGCCAGGCCGACTTCTACGCGACGGCCTCCGAGATCGCGAAGACCACCGCGCCCTCCGCGTGGGGGCCGAACGTGAACGTCGCCTACACCACGTTCAAGGACGCGTTCGGCGCCGCCGCCAAGAACAGGTCCGACTTCGGCACCGCCCTGAAGAAGATGCAGGACGACACGGTCGCCGACATGAAGAAGCAGGGCTTCGAGGTCGCTCAGTGACGACGGCACGCCGGAGGTCGTACGGGGTCGAGGGGGCCCCGTACGCCCACCCGTCTCCCACCACCACCCGCAGACCGGCGCGCGGCGCCCCCTATGTCTTCCTCCTTCCCGCCACGCTCCTCTTCGCCCTCTTCTTCGCGCTCCCGATCGGCTACGCGGTCTGGCTCAGCCTGCACAAGGTGCAGGTCAGGGGCCTGGGCCTCGGCGCGGGCGCGCGCAGCGAGGTGTGGGCGGGGCTGGAGAACTACACCGACGCGCTGACCGACACCGAACTGCTCGACGGCACGCTGCGCGTCCTCGGCTACGGCGCGATCGTGGTCCCCGTCATGCTCGGTCTGGCGCTGGTCTTCGCGCTGATGCTGGACAGCGACAAGGTCCGGCTCGCCCCCTTCACCCGGCTGGCGATCTTCCTCCCCTACGCCGTCCCGGGCGTGGTGGCGGCCCTGCTCTGGGGCTTCCTCTACCTCCCGGACGTCAGCCCCTTCTCCTTCGTGCTGGAGAGGCTGGGACTGCCGCAGCCGGACCTGCTGGACGGCGGCGGGCTGTACGCGGCGCTGTCGAACATCGCGATCTGGGGCGGCACCGGCTTCAACATGATCGTCATCTACACCTCGCTGCAGGCGATCCCCACCGAGGTGTACGAGGCGGCGAAGCTCGACGGCGCGACTCCGCTGCAGATCGCCCTGCGGATCAAGATCCCGATGGTGGCGCCCTCGCTGGTGCTGACCTTCTTCTTCTCCATCATCGCCACGCTCCAGGTGTTCAGTGAACCGACCACCCTCAAGCCCCTCACCAACTCCGTGTCCACGACGTGGAGTCCGCTGATGAAGGTGTACCGGGACGCGTTCGGCGAGGGCGACATCCACGCGGCCGCGGCCGGCGCGGTGATCATCGCGGTGGCCACCCTGGTCCTCTCCTTCGGCTTCCTGAGGGCCGCGAACTCCCGGAACAAGCAGGAGGCAGCACGATGAGTTCTCTTGCCGTCCACAAGGCAGCTTCGACGGCGGGCACCACGCCCGGCACCGCCCAGGGCCCGCCGCTGCGCCGCCGGATCGCCCTCGTCCCGACGCTCACCCTGCTGCTGGGCGCGATCTACTGCCTGCTGCCCGTGGCCTGGGTGCTGATCGCGGCCACCAAGTCGGGCAGCGAACTGTTCTCCACCTTCACGTTCCTGCCGGGCAGCGGCTTCGCCGACAACCTGTCCGACCTGAACGCCTACCGCGACGGCATCTACTGGCAGTGGATGGGCAACTCCGCCCTCTACGCCGGCCTCGGCGCCCTGCTGTCGACGGCCGTCTCCGCGATCAGCGGGTACGCGCTGGCGATCTACCGCTTCAAGGGCCGCGAGACCGTCTTCAACGTGCTGATGGCGGGCGTGCTGATGCCGCCGGTGATCCTCGCGATCCCGCAGTACCTGCTGATGGCGAAGGCGGACCTCGCCGACAGCTACTGGTCGGTGCTGCTGCCGCTGGTCCTCTCCCCGTACGGCGTGTACCTGTCCCGGATCTACGCCGCCGCGGCCGTCCCCTCCGACGTGGTCGAGGCGGGCCGGATGGACGGGGCGGGCGAGTGGCGGATCTTCACCCGGATCGCGCTGCCGATGATGGTGCCGGGTCTGGTGACGGTCTTCCTGTTCCAGTTCGTGGCCGTGTGGAACAACTTCCTGCTGCCCTACATCATGCTCAGCGACGACGAGAAGTTCCCCATCACGCTCGGTCTGTTCACGCTCCTCGAACAGGGCGCGAACACTCCGGCGCTCTACACCCTGGTGATCACGGGTGCCCTGCTCGCGGTGATCCCGCTGATCGCGCTCTTCCTGGTCATCCAGCGCTTCTGGAGCCTCGATCTGCTCTCCGGAGCCGTAAAGTCATGACCATGAGCAACACCGGGGGCAGGCGCAGGGCGCCGACCATTCACGATGTGGCGCGCGAGGCGGGAGTCTCCCGGGGGACGGTCTCGCGTGTGCTCAACGGTGGTCACTACGTCAGCCCGGCGGCCGCCGAAGCGGTCAACGCCGCGATCCGGAAGACGGGTTACGTCGTCAACCGGCACGCCCGCTCGCTGATCACCGGCCGCTCCGACTCGATCGGCTTCCTGCTCACGGAACCGCAGGAGAAGCTGTTCGAGGACCCCAACTTCAACGTGCTGCTGCGCGGTTGCACCCAGGCGCTGGCCGCGCACGACATCCCCCTGCTGCTGATGGTCGCCGGCACGGAGGACGAGCGGCGCCGGATCACGCGGTACATCACGGCCGGCCACGTCGACGGGGTGCTGCTGGTGTCCAGCCACTCCGGGAACCCGGTCGCCCAGGAACTGCGCGAGGCGGGGATCCCCCTGGTCCAGTGCGGCAAGCCCATGGCGCCCGGCTCCAAGGTGAGTTATGTGGCCGCCGACGACCGGGACGGCGCCCGTGACATGGTGCGCCATCTGCTGTCGCTGGGCCGCCGCCGCGTCGGCGTCGTGACCGGACCGCTGGACACCCCCGGCGGCGTCGACCGGCTCGCCGGGTACAAGGAGGTCCTCGGGGAGGCGGGCGTCGAGATCGACGAGCGGCTCATCGTCTCCGGCGACTACAGCAGGTCCAGTGGCGAGGCGGGCACCGAACGGCTGCTGGCCCGGGCACCCGACATGGACGCGGTGTTCGTGGCCTCCGATCTGATGGCACAGGGCGCCCTGGCGGCGCTGCGCCGGGCGGGCCGCCGGGTCCCCGAGGACGTGGCCGTGGGCGGTTTCGACGACTCGGCGGCGGCGACGGAGGCCGTCCCCGCCCTCACCACCATCCGCCAGCCCTACGACCGCATCAGCAACGAGATGGTGCGGGTGCTGCTGGCCCAGATCGGCGGCGAGGATCCGGCGGCGGTGATCCTCCCGACGGAGCTGGTGCGGCGGGAGTCGACCTGAGGCACGGTGGACGTCAGTGCTCGGCGGGCACCCGTCGGGGCTCGGACTCCTCCTCGGTGACCCGGGTCCCGGGGTGCCGCAGGGCGCACAGGAACCCGATGCCGAGCGCGATGGCCATCCCGTAGAACACCCACTGGTTGGCCTCGGCGAAGTCCATGCGGATGGCGTCCATCGAGTCGCGCATCGCCGTGGCGACGCGGCCGTCGCCGCTGGGCGCCTGGCTGTCCGGGTTGCCGGTGACCGACTCGGCGATGTCGCGGGCGGCTTCCTGTGCCGTGTCGTCCGGCACGCCTCTGGAGGTCAGCGTCCCGACGACGTTGTCGGTGGTGACGTGCGTCAGGATCGTGCCGAACACGGCGAGGCCCACGGCAGCCGCGTAGTTGCGCACGGTCTGGGTGATACCGGTGACCTCGCCGTAGGAGGCGTTGAGGGAGCGGTTGACGGCGTCGGTGGAGGCGGGCGCGAGCAGAAGGCCGATCCCGGCGCCGGCGAGGGCGGCGTAGGGCCACTGGTTGTGCATCGACAGGTCCGTCAGCTTGCTCGCCCACAGCGCGAAGCCGACCGCACCGAGGGCCGTGCCCAGTTTCATCGCGGGCCGCGCGCCCCGCCGGTCGAGGATGTGGCCGCCCCACTGGGAGGCGAGCCCGAAGCCGACGAAGAAGTACAGCAGGAACAGCGCGGCCTGGTTGGGCGAGGCGCTGAGCGAGACCTGCGCGTACACCGAGGCGAAGAAGAACACCGGGACGAAGGCGATCATCGCGAAGAACAGGACGGCCGCGTCGACGCTGAACGCCTTGTCACGGAAGACGTGGAGCTTGATGAGCGGTTCGTCGACGCGGAGTTCGTAGGCGCAGAACAGCACGAGGACGGCGAGCCCGCCGACGATGCAGGCCCAGGTGGCGGCGCTGCTCCAGCCCCAGGACGAGGCCTGTTGCAGACCGAACACGCTCAGGCCCATGCCGACGGCGACCAGCACGGCGCCGGGCAGGTCGAGGCGTTCGCGGCGAGCCCGGTGGGGGATGTGGGCGAGCGCGGTCAGGACGAGGGCGACGAGCGCGACGGGCACGTTGACCCAGAAGATCGCCCGCCAGGTCCAGTCGGTGAGCCAGCCGCCGAGGAGCGGTCCGAGCGCGGTGAGGGCGCCGGACAGACCGAAGAACAGGGCGAGGGCCCTGCCGCGCTTGTCCACCGGGAAGACGGCGACGACGACGGCGAGCGCGGCGGGGAACATCAGCGCGGCGCCCAGCCCCTGTGTGGCACGGAACGCGATCAGCCAGCCCAGCGCGAAGCTGTCGTCGGGGACACAGCCGCAGAGCACCGAGGAGATCACGAAGACGAGAGTGCCGATCACCATCATCCGGCGGTGTCCGACGATGTCGGCGAGCCGTCCGCCGAGCGCGAAGAACGCGGCCAGGGCGAGCAGATAGGCGTTGACCACCCACTGCATGCCCGAGGAGGAGAGACCGAGTTCGTCCACGATGCTCGGGGCGGCGATCGCCACGATGGTCTGGTCGATGAAGGTCATCGAGACGGCGAACAGCATCGCCGCCAGAGCCATGCTCTGGTGGGGCGCTGAGGAGCCGGTGGCGACCGGCCCGGGTGCGGAATCTTCCCTTATGTCGGCCATAGGTGGAATCTTCCCCGCATCCGGCGCGCGGCGCACGCGCGAGGGCCCGGTGGTGACCATACGGAACCCCCGGTCACCACCCGAACGGTCGTCCGAAGATCGCGTCCCACCGGGATCGGAACGCCGACACGGGGGTACTCGACGCGCACCGGCCCCGGATCCGGTTGGACACTGGAGTGCGGCCGGGGTGTGCCGGCGGACGAGACCAGGACGCGACTGCCATGAGCAACGACAGTGATTTCGGGGGCGCGGAGAACGTCGTCTCCAGCCATTCCGTCTTCGGGGCCCCCTGCTGGGTCACCCTCACCAGCCGGGACCTGCCGGCCACGGAGAACTTCTACGCGGCCGTGCTGGGCTGGCGATGGCGTACGGCCAAGCTCGGCGACCACTTCCGGATCGCGCTGGCGGACGGTGTGCCGGTCGCCGGGATCGCTGGGGTGGCGTCCCTGTGGCAGATGGCGGTGGCCTGGACCCCTTACTTCGCCGTGTCCGACGCGGACGCGGCGGCGTCCCGGGCCCGGGAGCGCGGCGGCACGGTCGCGGTCGGCCCCCTGTCCTTCCCGCCCGGCCGGGCGGCCCTGCTGGCGGACCGGCACGGCGCCTCCTTCGGGATCTGGGAGGGCGCGCTGTTCACCGACTGGGAGACCTGGCGCAAGGCGGCCCCGGCCTTCATCCGGCTGCACACCCGCGACGCCTTCGACGCCGCGATCTTCTACGGCGAGGTCCTGGAGTGGGCCACCGAGAAGCCCGGCTGCTGCGAGGTCCACTACGAGGGGAACGAGGTCGTCCTGCGCAGCGAGGGCGAGGCCGTGGCCCGGATCACCTCCGGCGCGCTGGAGGCCGCGCCGGACCCCACGATCCGCCCGCACTGGCAGGTGCACTTCTCCGTCTCCGACGTGGCGGCCCGGGTCGAGGCCGCCCAGCACCACGGTGGCACGATCCTGACGCACGACGCGGACGAGGCGGTGCTCCGCGACCCGGACGGCGCCCAGTTCACGATCACGTCACGCACCAGGCGCTGACCGCCGCCGCGTCCCGGCGCGGGTCAGCCGCCCCGCGGGGGCCGTGACAGCAGCACCAGGCTCCGGGCCTCGACGGTGATCTCCGCACCCGCCTTGTGCTCGGACTCGTCGGGGACGCCGTCCGGCTCCGCCGCCGTGTCCACGAGGCTCACCCACACCTCGCCGTACGCGGCGCCGGGCAGACGGAAGTCCTTCGGCTCCCAGTGGCTGTTGAACAGCAGCAGGAAGGAGTCGTCGACGACCGGGCCGCCGTGGGGGTCGGGTTCGGCGATGGCGTCGCCGTTGAGGAAGACGGCCACGGCGTGCGCGTCGGAGCGGTCCCAGTCGGCGTCGGTCATCTCGGTGGCGTCCGGCAGCAGCCACACCAGGTCGGGCAGCGGCCGGCCCGCGCGGGTGGGTGTGTCGCCGCGGAAGAAGCGGCGGCGGCGCAGCACGGGGTGGGCGGCCCGCAGGGCGATGAGGTCGCGGGTGAACGCGAGCAGCGCGCTGCGTTCGGGGTCGGGCCGCCAGTCGACCCACGAGACCTCGTTGTCCTGGCAGTAGGCGTTGTTGTTGCCGCGCTGGGTGCGGCCCGACTCGTCGCCGTGACCGATCATCGGGATGCCCTGCGAGAGCAGCAGCGTGGCCAGGAGGTTGCGCTGCTGGCGGGCGCGGAGCGCGCGGACGCGCGGATCCTCGGTGGGGCCCTCGGCGCCGCAGTTCCAGGACCGGTTGACGCTCTCGCCGTCCCGGCCGCCCTCGCCGTTGGCCTCGTTGTGCTTGTCGTTGTACGAGACCAGGTCGCGCAGGGTGAAACCGTCGTGCGCGGTGACGAAGTTGACGCTGGCGCGCGGACGGCGCCGGCTGTGCTCGTACAGGTCGGCGGAGCCGGTCAGGCGGGAGGCGAACTCGCCGAGCGTGTGCGGCCGTCCGCGCCAGAAGTCCCGTACGGCGTCGCGGTACTTGCCGTTCCACTCCGACCACAGGGGCGGGAAGTTGCCGACCTGGTAGCCGCCCTCGCCCACGTCCCACGGCTCGGCGATGAGCTTGACGCGGCTGATCACGGGGTCCTGCTGGATCAGGTCGAAGAACGCGGAGAGGCGGTCGACCTCGTGGAACTGCCGGGCCAGCGTGGCCGCGAGGTCGAAGCGGAAGCCGTCGACATGCATCTCGGTGACCCAGTACCGCAGCGAGTCCATGATCAGCTGGAGGACGTACGGGTGGCGCATCAGCAGGCTGTTGCCGGTGCCGGTGGTGTCGTAGTAGTGGCCCCAGTCGCCGTCCACCAGCCGGTAGTACGAGGAGTTGTCCAGGCCCCGGAAGGAGAGGGTGGGGCCCTTCTCGTTGCCCTCGGCGGTGTGGTTGTAGACGACGTCGAGGATGACTTCGAGGCCGGCCGCGTGCAGGGCCTTGACCATCGACTTGAACTCGGTGACCTGCTGGCCCCGGGTGCCGTGGGCGGCGTAGGCGTTGTGGGGCGCGAAGAAGCCGATGGTGTTGTAGCCCCAGTAGTTGCTGAGGCCCCGGTCCTGGAGGACGCCGTCCTGGGCGAACTGGTGCACCGGCATCAGCTCGATCGCGGTCACCCCCAGCGAGGTGAGGTGCTCGACGACGGCGGGGTGTGCCAGCCCGGCGTAGCTGCCGCGCAGTTCGGCGGGGACGTCCGGGTGGGTGCGGGTGAGGCCGCGGACGTGGGCCTCGTAGACGACGGTGTCGGCGTAGGCGCGGCGGGGCGGCCGGTCGTCCCCCCAGTCGAAGTACGGGTCGGTGACCACGCCGAGCATGGTGTGCCCGGCGCTGTCGGCACCGGGCTCGTACAGGGAGGGGTGGTTGTCCGTCTGCCCGTCCACGGCCCTGGTGTAGGGGTCCAGCAGGAGCTTCGCCGGGTCGCAGCGGTGGCCGGCGGCGGGGTCCCAGGGGCCGTGCACCCGGTAGCCGTAGCGCTGCCCGGGTCCGACGCCGGGGAGGTGGCCGTGCCAGACGAACCCGTCGACCTCGGTGAGCGCCACCCGGCGGTGGGCGCCGCCGTCGTCCACGAGGACCAGGTCGACGCGTTCGGCGACCTCGCTGAACAGCGCGAAGTTGGTGCCGGTGCCGTCGAAGGAGGCACCCAACGGGTAGGGGTGCCCGCTCCACACGGGCACCCCTTTCCGGTCCGGTCGCACGGTCACCGCGCGGCCTCGCACGCGTCCGGCTCCTCGCCGACGGGCACGCCGGCGAGCAGGGCCATGTGTGTCGCGCGGGGCACCTGGAGCACCTCGCGCAGCGCCGGTTCGGGCACGGTCGGCACCAGGGGCACGCTCTGGTCGACCGGCGCCCGCTGGGTGAACCAGATGACCGTGCTGCCCGTGGCCGTCGAGCAGCAGCCCCAGCCGTCGCTGAGCGCGGCGATACGGGTCAGGCAGGGGCGCAGTTCCCGGTCCGGGCGCATCTCCCGGTCGTTCGCGCCCACCGCCGCGATCAGGTGCTGGCCGTTCCACCACATCTCGACCGAGGTGTTCTTGTCCGCCGCGTGCTCCTCGATGGCGCGCAGCAGCAGTTCGGCACTGTGGCAGACGGTTTCTGCGAGGGGCTCCAGGTCCCAGAACCGGAGGTGGGCGGCCAGGATGCGCCCGACCTGGCCGACCCGTTCCGGACCGACCTCCACGTCGAGGTGGTAGTAGCGAGGCACTGCGGTCTTCATCGTCGTTGGCTCCTCACCGGCGAAGCTCCCGCCCCATGAGTACGAAGCGTGAGCACCGATCACTTCTGAGTCAGCTCCAGAGTGGGAGTGCTACGCCATTCGTGCAACACGAGCGACCCATGGGGTTGTTGAAGAACCAACAAGACGGCCGGTGGTTCCCTGTGCACCATGAGTGAAGGCATCGGCTCCGTCAGGCGCCGGTGCCCCTCCATGCACGACCTCCCCCGGGAAGCGTGCTCCGCCGAGAGTGCCGGGAGGGACCAGCACATGCTGCTGCCCGCCAAGAACGAGGTGGCCAGACATCTGCGGCGCTACCGCACCTGGGAACGCGCGATGCTCGCGTCCCCGACCGACCGCGCGGCCCGGGACAATTTCGAGGACTCGGGCTACACGCTGTGCGTGCTGATGGGCAAGCGCTGCGCCCGGGAGGCCGTGACGGCCGCCGAGCGCTACCTCCAGACGAGCCTGCCCTCCTACCTCCAGGAGCAGACCGGCCGTCCCCAGCAGGAACAGAACGGCAAGACCCGTAAGGACCAGCCCGGCAAGACCCGTTCCGCCCGACGCGGTCCGCCGTCCGGGCAGCGTTTCACGGCAGGGCGGTAGCACGTTCAGTACCCGTTCGGCCCAGCGCCGATCCCCGAGCACGGCGGAGGTGAGACCCATGAGCCCGATCCCGGCCCCGGCCGTCGGCCGCGTCCCCGTCAGGGACGTCCGCCCGCTCGTCGAGTGCGGCAGGCGTCCCGCGAAGGCAGTCGTCGGCGAGACCTTCGAGGTCACCGCGACGCTCTTCCGGGAGGGGCACGGCGTGGTCGCCGCCAACGTGGTGCTCAAGGATCCGGAGGGCCGCCCGGCCCCGTGGACCCCGATGCGTGAACTCGCCCCCGGCACCGACCGCTGGGGCGCCTGCGTCACCCCGACCGCCGAAGGCCGGTGGACGTACCGCGTCGAGGCCTGGAGCGACCCGATCGCCACCTGGCGTCACACCGCCCGCATCAAGGTCCCGGCCGGCATGGACACCGGACTCGTCCTGGAGGAGGGCGCCGAGCTGTACGCGCGCGCCGCCGCCGGGGTGCCCGAGGCGGACCTGCACGCGACCCTGCTCAACGCCGTGCGGAGACTCCGCGACGACACCCTCCCGGTCGCCGACCGGCTGGCGGCGGCGTTGGCGCCGGAGGTGGACGAGGTCCTGACCCGTCATCCCCTGCGGGAGCTGGTCACCTCCAGCGAGCCGCTGCCGCTGCTGGTGGAGCGGGAACGGGCCCTGTTCGGCTCCTGGTACGAGTTCTTCCCCCGCTCCGAGGGCACCCCCGCCCAGCCCCACGGAACCTTCCGCACCGCCGCCCGCCGCCTGCCCGCGATCGCCGCGATGGGCTTCGACGTCGTCTACCTCCCCCCGATCCACCCCATCGGCACGACCTTTCGCAAGGGCCGCAACAACACCCTCTCCCCCACCCCCGACGACGTCGGCGTGCCCTGGGCCATCGGCTCCCCCGAAGGCGGCCACGACGCGGTCCACCCCGACCTCGGCACCCTGGAGGACTTCGACTTCTTCGTCGCCCAGGCCCGCGCCCAGGGCCTGGAGATCGCCCTGGACTTCGCCCTGCAGTGCTCCCCCGACCACCCCTGGGTCGACAAGCACCCCGAGTGGTTCCACCACCGCCCCGACGGAACCATCGCCTACGCGGAGAACCCGCCGAAGAAGTACCAGGACATCTACCCCATCGCCTTCGACGCGGACATGCCCGGCCTCATCGCCGAGACCACCCGCATCCTGCGGCACTGGATGGACCACGGGGTCCGCATCTTCCGCGTCGACAACCCCCACACCAAACCGGTCGTGTTCTGGGAACAGGTCATCGCCGACATCAACGCCACCGACCCCGACGTCATCTTCCTCGCCGAGGCCTTCACCCGCCCCGCGATGATGCACACCCTGGCCGCCACCGGCTTCCAGCAGTCCTACACCTACTTCACCTGGCGCACCACCAAAGCCGAACTCACCGACTACGCCACCGAACTCGCCGGTGAGGCCGCCGCCTACATGCGGCCCAACTTCTTCGTCAACACCCCCGACATCCTCCACGCCTTCCTCCAGGAGGGCGGCCGCCCCGCCTTCGAACTCCGCGCCGTCCTCGCCGCCACCCTCTCCCCCACCTGGGGCATCTACTCCGGCTACGAACTCTGCGAGAACACCCCCCTCAAACCCGGCAGCGAGGAATACCTCGACTCCGAGAAGTACCAGCTCCGCCCCCGCGACTGGGACACAGCCGCACGCGACGGACACACCATCGCGCCCCTCATCACGACGCTCAACGACATCAGACGGCGCCACCGCGCACTGCACGGGCTCAGGAACCTGCGCTTCCACCACACCGACAACGACGCGGTGATCGCGTACAGCAAGCGCACCGGCCCGGACGCGGTCGTGGTGGTCGTCAACCTCGACCCCCACCACACCCAGGAGGCCACGATCACCCTCGACATGGCGGCACTCGGCCTGGGCCCGGGCGAGGACGCACCCGTGCGCGACGAGTTGACCGGTGAGACCTACCGCTGGGGAAGGACGAACTACGTGCGTCTGGAACCCGGCCGGGCACCCGCGCACGTCCTCCACGTCCACCTCCCCGCCGAGAGCACGTCCTCCTCGCCGCAGATCGGAGTGCCGGGTACGCCATGACCTTGAACAAACCCATCCCTGACACCTTCGAGGACACGCCGCAGAAGGACCGGGACCCGGACTGGTTCAAACGCGCCGTCTTCTACGAGGTGCTCGTCCGCTCCTTCCAGGACAGCAACGGCGACGGCGTCGGCGACCTCAAGGGCCTCACCGCCAAACTCGACTACCTGCAGTGGCTCGGCATCGACTGCATCTGGCTGCCGCCCTTCTTCAAGTCCCCCCTGCGCGACGGCGGCTACGACGTCTCCGACTACACCGCCGTCCTCCCCGAATTCGGCGACCTCGCCGACTTCGTGGAATTCGTCGACGCCGCCCACCAACGCGGCATGCGCGTCATCATCGACTTCGTCATGAACCACACCAGCGACCAGCACCCGTGGTTCCAGGAGTCCCGCAAGGACCCCGACGGCCCCTACGGCGACTACTACGTCTGGGCCGACGACGACAAACAGTTCCCCGACGCCCGCATCATCTTCGTCGACACCGAAGCCTCCAACTGGACCTTCGACCCCGTCCGCAAGCAGTACTACTGGCACCGCTTCTTCTCCCACCAACCGGACCTCAACTACGAGAACCCGGCCGTGCAGGAGGAGATCATCTCGGCGCTGCGCTTCTGGCTGGACCTGGGCATCGACGGTTTCCGCCTGGACGCCGTGCCCTACCTGTACCAGCAGGAGGGCACCAACTGCGAGAACCTTCCCGCGACCCACCACTTCCTGAAGCGGGTGCGGAAGGAGATCGACGCGCACTACCCGGACACCGTGCTGCTGGCCGAGGCGAACCAGTGGCCGGAGGACGTCGTCGACTACTTCGGCGATTTCCCCAGCGGCGGCGACGAATGCCACATGGCGTTCCACTTCCCGGTGATGCCGAGGATCTTCATGGCGGTACGCAGGGAATCGCGCTACCCGGTCTCGGAGATCCTCGCCAAGACCCCGGCGATCCCCTCGAGCTGCCAGTGGGGCATCTTCCTGCGCAACCACGACGAGCTGACCCTGGAAATGGTCACCGACGAAGAGCGCGACTACATGTACGCGGAGTACGCCAAGGACCCGCGCATGCGCGCCAACATCGGCATCCGGCGCCGCCTCGCCCCCCTCCTGGACAACGACCGCAACCAGATCGAACTCTTCACCGCCCTGCTGCTCTCCCTGCCCGGCTCGCCGATCCTCTACTACGGCGACGAGATCGGCATGGGCGACAACATCTGGCTCGGCGACCGCGACGCCGTGCGCACCCCCATGCAGTGGACGCCGGACCGCAACGCCGGCTTCTCCTCCTGCGACCCGGGACGGCTGTCGCTGCCGACGATCATGGACCCGGTCTACGGCTACCAGGTCACCAACGTCGAGGCGTCGATGTCGTCACCCTCGTCGCTGCTGCACTGGACCCGCCGGATGATCGAGATCCGCAAGCAGAACCCGGCGTTCGGCCTCGGCAGCTACACCGAGCTGTCCTCGTCCAACCCGGCCGTGCTGGCGTATCTCCGCGAGGCCCCCTCGATCGAGGAGGACGGGGACGACCTGGTGCTGTGCGTGAACAACTTCTCCCGCTTCCCGCAACCCACCGAACTCGATCTGCGCGCCTACGAAGGACGCCACCCCGTCGAACTCATCGGCGGAGTCCGCTTTCCCGCCATCGGTGAACTCCCCTATCTCCTCACCCTCGCGGGCCACGGCTTCTACTGGTTCCGGCTCTCCCGAGTCCTCACCCGCGCCGCCCCCGGGCGTTGAGGCGCGGCCCGGCGAAAGGACGCGTCACCATGTCGAAGACCGCAACCGCACTGCTCCGGCCGAGCAGCGACGGGGTCGCCGCCGACCTCATGACCTCGCTGGCCGGACTACTGCGCGAGTGGCTGCCGCGGCAGCGCTGGTTCGCCGGCAAGGACCGGCCGGTCACGGACCTCGCCCTGCTGTCGATGACCGAGCTGTATCCGGGCTGTCTGCATCTGCTCGTGCACACCGGCCAGCCGAACCTCACCGGCCACGGCGGGGTGCCCGCGCCCGGTGGCACCCCCTGCGCCGGTGACTGCTACCAGTTGCTGCTCGGCGTGCGCGAACATCAGACTCCGCGCCTCGGCCCGGCGCTCATCGGGCAGGCGCAGGAGGGCCCGCTCGCGGGACTCACCGTGTACGACGCGCTCTACGACCCCCGGTCGGCCCAGCTGCTGCTCGAACGGCTGCGACACCCCGGTACGACGGGCCCGCTGCGGTTCGAGGCGGACCCCGGCGTACGGGTGCCGGCCGGGCTCGCGCCCCGGCTGCTGGACGCCGAGCAGTCCAACTCCTCGCTGGTGTACGGGGACGCGTTCATCCTGAAGGTCTTCCGGCGCATCCAGCCGGGGGTCAACCCCGACCTGGAGGTGCCGGGCGCGCTGGCCGGGCAGGGCTGTGGCCGGGTGCCGGCGCCGGTGGCCTGGTTCCGGACGACCGATCCGTTCCCGGCGACGCTCGGTGTGCTCCAGCCGTTCCTGCCCGACGCCTCGGACGGCTGGACGCTGGCACTCGGCGCACTCGCCGCCGGGCGGGACTTCACGGCGCAGGCCCGCGAGCTGGGCCGGGCCACGGCGGAGGTCCACCTGGCGCTGGCCTCGGCCTTCCCCTCCGGAGCCCATGACGAGAACGGGTGGACGGCCGCCGCGATGACCGAACGGCTGGACGCCGCCGCACGCTCCGTACCGGCGCTGCGGCCGTTCGTCCCCGGTCTGCGCACCGCCTTCCGGGCCCTGCTCTCCTGCGATGTCGGGCCGCCCGCGCAGCGCGTCCACGGCGATCTGCACCTGGGCCAGGTGCTGCGGGCGGGCCGGGAGTGGTTCGTCATCGACTTCGAGGGTGAGCCGTCCCGTCCGCTGGCCGAACGGTGCGGCACCCAGTCGCCGGTGCGGGACATCGCCGGGATGCTCCGCTCCTTCGACTACGCCGCCCGGCAGCGCCGCCCCTGGCGCCCGGAGTGGGCACGCGACTGCCGTGAGGCCTACTGCGCGGGTTACGCCGCGCACGCCGGCTGGGACCCGCGCGAGAAGCACGGGCTGCTGCGCGCCTACGAAACGGACCGGGCCGTGTACGAGGTGCTCTACGAGGCCCGGCACCGCCCCGACTGGCTTCCCGTACCGATGGCGGCGATCGAGCGTCTCGCCGTGAGAGGAGACTGAGACCGTGGCCCTGCGCGACACCACTCCCCCCGAGGCGGGGGGCCCGCCTCCGCGCGGGCCCCGGCTGACCGTGGCCGCCCCTCCCCTGGCCCCCGACGACCGTGCGCGGCTGCTCTCCGGCGCCCACCACGACCCGCACGCCCTGCTCGGCGCCCACCCGGTGCCGGGCGGGATCGCCGTGCGGGCACTGCGGCCGTACGCCCACGCCGTGAGCGTCGTGATCGACGGTGAGCGCACCTACCTCGCCTCGGAGGGCGACGGTCTCTTCTCCGTCCTGCTGCCGGGTGACACCGTCCCGAAGTACACGCTGCGCGTCGCGTACGAGGACACCGACCACGAGGTGCACGACCCGTACCGCTTCCTGCCCGCACTGGGCGAGCTGGATCTGCATCTGATCCGTGAAGGGCGGCACGAGCAGCTGTGGAGGGCGCTCGGCGCGGAACCGATGACCCACCAGGGCGTGCCCGGCACCCGCTTCGCGGTATGGGCGCCGAACGCCCGGGGCGTACGCGTCGCCGGGGACTTCGGCTGCTGGGACGGGACGGCGTTCCCGATGAGGTCCCTCGGATCGTCCGGGGTCTGGGAGCTGTTCCTGCCGGGGGTGGGCGTGGGCGCCCACTACAAGTACGAGATCACCTCCCGCCACGGCCACCGTCTCCTCAAGGCGGACCCGATGGCACGCCGGGCGGAGGTGCCGCCCGCGACGGCGTCCGTCGTCACGGCCTCGCACTACGAGTGGGGCGACGCGGAATGGATGGCGAGGCGCGGGGACACCCCGGTGCACGAGGCCCCGTTCTCCGTCTACGAGATCCATCTGCCGTCCTGGCGCCCTGGGCTGACGTATCGTCAGCTCGCGGACGTCCTGCCCGCGTACGTCTCCGACCTCGGCTTCACCCATGTCGAGCTGATGCCGGTCGCCCAGCACCCGTTCAGCGGGTCCTGGGGCTATCAGGTCACCGGCTTCTACGCGCCCACCGCGCGGCTCGGTACGCCGAACGACTTCCGGTACCTCGTCGACGCGCTGCACCGGGCCGGCGTCGGGGTGATCCTGGACTGGGTGCCCGCGCACTTCCCCAAGGACGACTGGGCGCTCGGCCGGTTCGACGGGGAGCCGCTGTACGAGCCCGGGGACAGCCGCCGGGCCGAGCACCCGGACTGGGGGACGTACGAGTTCGACCTCGGGCGCACCGAGGTGCGCAACTTCCTCGTGGCGAACGCCGTGTACTGGTGCGAGGAGTTCCATGTCGACGGGCTGCGGGTGGACGCGGTCGCGTCGATGCTCTATCTCGACTACTCGCGCGACTCCGGTCAGTGGACCCCCAATGTGTTCGGCGGGCGCGAGGACCTGGACGCGGTCGCCTTCCTCCAGGAGATGAACGCGACGGTGTACCGGCGCGCGCCGGGCGTGGTGACCATCGCGGAGGAGTCCACCGCCTGGGACGGCGTGACCCGCCCGACCGACAGCGGCGGCCTCGGCTTCGGGCTGAAGTGGAACATGGGGTGGATGCACGACTCTCTCGGCTACATGGAGCACGAGCCGGTGCACCGCAAGTACCACCACGACGAGATGACCTTCTCCATGGTGTACGCGTACAGCGAGAACTACGTGCTTCCCATCTCCCACGACGAGGTCGTGCACGGGAAGCGGGCGCTGGTGTCGAAGATGCCGGGCGACTGGTGGCAGCGGCGGGCGAACCACCGGGCGTACCTGGGCTTCATGTGGGCCCACCCCGGCAAGCAACTCCTCTTCATGGGGCAGGAGTTCGCCCAGGGCGCGGAGTGGTCGCAGGCGCACGGGCCCGAGTGGTGGCTGCTCGATCCGGGGTACGGGGCCGAGGCGGACCACCGTGGCGTGCGTGACCTCGTCCGCGATCTCAACGCGGTGTACCGCCGGACACCGGCGCTCTGGCAGCGCGACACCGATCCCGCCGGGTTCCAGTGGGTGAGCGGGGATGCCGCCGAGGACAACGTGTTCGCGTTCCTGCGGCTCGACGCGGAGGGGGTCCCGCTGTTGTCCGTGTCCAATTTCAGCCCGGTCGTGCGCGAGGAGTACCGGCTGGGTGTCCCCGAGGACGTGCCGGCCTGGCATGAGGTACTGAACACGGACGCCGTGGCGTACGGGGGGAGCGGGGTCCGCGATCCACGTCCCGTCGAACGCGAGCCGGTGGCGTGGCACGGACGGTCGGGCAGTGTCCGGCTGACGCTGCCACCCCTGGCCACGGTCTGGCTCCGCCCTGCCTGAGTCCGTCCGCGGGTCCGGTGGGGGCTGGTCGCACAGTTCCCCGCGCCCGAACGTCGAAGGGACACCATCCCTGGATCGATCGATCAGGATCGGAGAAGCCCGCCGAGCCGACCGCGCCCTAGCGTGGACCGCAGTTCACAGCGACCAGCGATACGACCGCCGAGGAGCACCCCATGACCGCCGGACTCAAGACCGTCATCTACCCCGTCAAGGACCTGGCCGCAGCGAAGGCCCTGTTCAGCGCCTTGCTGGAGGTCGAGCCGTACGCGGACTCGGCGTATTACGTCGGCTTCAAGGACGCGGGGCAGGACGTGGGCCTGGACCCGAACGGGCACGCGAAGGGGATGACCGGACCCGTACCGTACTGGCACGTCACCGACATCCGGTCGAGCCTCGCGGCACTGCTGGTCACCGGCGCGCAGGTGCTGGAGGACGTCCACGACGTGGGCGGCGGCAGGCTCATCGCCTCGGTGAAGGATCCGGACGGGAACCTGATCGGACTCCTTCAGGACACCGCGGCGGAGTAGTACCGGGCAGTCGTTGCACCTGCACTAGTTGCACAGGCAACAATCACCTCGCCCTCTGTTACCGTGCACATATGGCAGCGAACACGGCCGGTGTCCGGCTGGAGGACCAGTGGCGGGACATCCTGTCCGTACACGCCCGCACGATGTGCGAGATCGACCGCGTACTGCATCCGCACGGCCTCGGTGCCAGCGACTTCGAGGTGCTCGACATCCTCGCCTCGGGCCTGGCGACCGCCACGGCGGCCGGAGACCTGTGCCGCGTGCAGAACATCGCGGAGAAGGTCCATCTCAGCCAGAGCGCGCTGTCCCGGCTGATCGGCCGACTGGAGAAGGACGGCCTGGTCGAACGGTCCGTCTGCGCGGAGGACCGGCGCGGCGTGTGGGTCGCCCTCACCGACCGGGGCCGCGAGCTGCACGCCGAGGCGCTGCCGCTGCAGCGCGACGCCCTGGCCCGCATGCTGCGACAGGGCTGACAGCCCGCCCGCGACCCCGCCGGACCGGGCACGAGGGGCTGCTCTCCCCGCTTCTGCGTGTAGCTCCCGGACTCAGATTCCCTGCCCTCCCAGGAGGGTGCCCACGTCGTGGGCGTCGAGGGTGAGGCCGTGCGGGGAACCGGCGTCGATGGTGAGGGACAGGTCGACGTCGGCCGGCCACTGGGAGGCCAGGGCGCCCAGGGGTACCAGGCGGTAGCGCGAGACGTAGGGCAGGAGTTCGGCCATCGCCGGCTCCGAGGTGAAGACCGGCACGATCTGTTCACCGCCCGGCTGCTCCAGCACGGGCAGCGCCACGGCCGTCGGATCGCTCACGGCCGCCTCGTCGGCGTCGTCCGGCACGGGAATCAGCACATCACTGTCGGCGAGCGTGTGCAGCGCGGCGGTGTCGTGGGTGTCGATGGCGAGCGCGGTCAGCGCGCGCTGGGCCGGCGAGACGGCCTGGGGCGCGTGGTGGCCGTTGGGGGAGATGTCCATGGAAGATCCCAGGTAGTGATGGATAGGCCGCCCGGCACGGCGTCCGTACCGGGCGCGTCGCCCTGCGCGTACCCGACACGGACGCACGCATTCCTCTACGTCGCTCCGTGTACGGCCGGCCGCTCCGGCCAGGGCCCGTCACCGCCGTCCGGCGGAAGGAACGGCAGCCGCTCGGAGCCGAGCGCCGAAGCGCCCGGTGGTGAAAACGGACCAGCAGTGGTGACCGGGGCCCACGCGCGCGCCGGGACGGTCCGCCTAGCGTGGCCCGTATGACCATGCAACCCTGGTTTCCCGCCGCCAAGCTGGGCATCTTCATCCACTACGGCATCTACGCCGTGGACGGAGTGCCGGAGTCCTGGTCCTTCTACTGGGGCGAGGTGACACACGAGCAGTACATGAAACAGCTCGACGGCTTCACCGCGTCCGCCTACGACCCCGCCGCCTGGGCCGAGCTGTTCGCGCGGGCGGGAGCGGGATACGCGGTGCTCACCGCGCGCCACCACGACGGCGTCGCCCTGTGGGACACGGCCCACGGCGACCTGGACGTCGTCCGGCGCACCCCGGCGGGCCGGGACCTGATCGGCGGATACGTGGACGCGCTGCGCGAGCGGGGCCTGAAGGTCGGCCTCTACTACTCGCACTCCGACTGGAACCACCCGGACTACGCGAGCCTCCGCCACCCCGACATCGACCAGTGGACCAACACCCACCCCGGCGGCAACGACGCCAACCCCTACTCGCACGCCGCACCCGGCGAGGAGGACCCTGCGGCCTGGGACCGCTACCTCGCCTACCGCGACGGACAGGTGAGGGAGCTGGTCGAGCGGTACCGCCCCGACCTGCTGTGGTTCGACGGCGAGTGGGAGCGCACCGAACAGCAGTGGCGGATACCGGAGTTGGCCGAGCTGATCCTCGCGGAGAACCCGGACACCGTCCTGAACGCCCGCATGCTGAGCCGCGGCGACTACGCCACCCCCGAGCAGGGGGTACCGCTCGAAGCGCCCGACGGACCCTGGGAGTTGTGCCTGACCATCAACGACTCCTGGGGGTTCCAGCACGCGGACCACAACCACAAGTCGGTGCGGCAGCTGGTGCGTTACTTCGCCGAGACGATCGGCATGGGCGGCAATCTGCTGCTCGACGTCGGCCCCAGGGCGGACGGGACGATCCCCGCCGAGCAGGTCGAGCGGCTGGAGGGGCTCGGCGCGTGGATCGGGCGGCACTCCGCCGCCGTCCATGGGACGGTCGCGGGGCTGCCCGCCGGGCACCACTACGGTCCGAGCACCCTGTCCGCCGACCGGCGCACCCTGTATCTGACGTGCTTCGACGTGCCGCGCGAGTCCGTCGCGGTGCGGGGGCTGCGCAATCCCGTCCGCAAGGTCACCGTCCTCGGCACGGGCGCCGAACTGGGCCACCGGGTGATCGGCGGCCTCGACGCCGTGCCCGGGGTGACCTGGATCGACGCCCCCGCGGAGGCCGACCTCGACCCGTACGCGACCGTGCTCGCCCTGGAACTGGACGGGGAGCTGGACCTCTACCGGGGTACGGGCCGCGACTGACCGAGGATCTCGTCGACGGTCACGACCCGGACGAGCGGCCGGTACAGGTCCAGCACATGCAGGGCCTTGGCGTGGGACGCGTCGTCCGCGCCCGCGCAGGCGTCGGCGGCCACCAGCACCTCCACGCCCGCGTCGGCCGCCGCGAGGGCCGTGGACAGCACACAGCAGTCGGTGCTGACCCCGGCCAGGACCAGCCGCCCGTCCGTACCCAGACGGGCGGCCAGCGCCGGGCCCCACTTGCCGAAGGTCGGGGCGTCGACCACGTCCCTCGCCTCGCCGGCGGATTCGTCGCCGAGTCCGTCCACCAGTTGCCACAGGCGGGCGCCCGCGGGCCGCAACGCGAAGGGCGCCTGCTCGTAGTACGCCCGCCAGGCCCCCTCGGGGCGCCGCGGCGCGACGAAGCGGGTGAACACGGTCCGTCCGGCGAACGCCGGCAGCAGCCGCCGTACGCCCGCCGCGGCCTCGTCGAAACGAGGGGCCGCCCAGGGGCTGTCGGGCTCGGCGAACACACGTTGCATGTCGATGACGGCGAGCAGGCCCGCCGGGGCGGGCGCGCTCATGCCGCCGTCTCCTGCGCCCGGACCCGGCCCCGCGACAGCGTCAGCGTGCCGAGGAAGCCCACCGCCAGGGCGAGCAGGACGCCCAGGTTGGCGTAGGCCCAGTCACCGGTCCTGCCACCGAGGCCGAAGGGGCCGAGGAGGTAACCCTGCCAGTCGAGCCAGCCCGCGGCGGAGTTGGTGACGAGGCCCCAGCCGAGGGCGGTGGCGGCGACGGTGAGGAGGAGGGGGCCGGGCGGGATGTCGCCGTAGCGGCCGTCCGGGCGGAACAGGTCGGCCTCGGCGTAGTCGCGGCGCCGCAGCAGGAGGTCGGCGAGCATGACACCGCACCAGGCGGCGATGGGGACGCCGAGGGTGGTGAGGAAGCCGATGAACGGGCCGAGGAAGTCGTCGGCGAAGAAGACGATGTAGACGGCGCCCGCGATCATCAGCACGCCGTCCACGAGGGCGGCCAGTGGGCGCGGTACGCGCAGGCCGGCCGCGAGCAGGGCGAGGCCGGAGGAGTAGATGTCGAGGACGGCGCCGCCGACCAGGCCGAGCACGGCGACGGCGGCGAACGGGATGAGGAACCAGGTGGGCAGGAGCGTGGTCAGCGCGCCGATCGGGTCGGCGGCCACGGCCTCGTCGAGGTCGGCGGAGGAACCGGCGAGGAGCAGTCCGAAGACCAGCAGGAGCAGCGGGGCGAGCGAGGCGCCGAAGGTGGTCCAGCCGACGACACCCCGGCCGGAGGAGGCACGCGGGAGATATCGGGAGTAGTCGGCGGCCGCGTTGACCCAGCCGAGCCCGAAGCCGGTCATCAGGAAGACGAGGGCGCCGATGAACTCCTGCGCGGATCCGGCCGGTACGGCGCTGACGGCGGACCAGTGGACGTGGTCGACGACCAGGGCGACGTAGACGACCGTCAGCACACCGGTGACGACCGTGATCACCGTCTGGAAACGCATGATCAGGTCGAAGCCCATCACACCGACCACCACGACCAGCGCGGCGACCAGGACGAGGGCCATCACCTTGGTGGCGGTGCCGCCGCCCGTGCCGAGCCGGCCGAAGACGGTGGCGGTGGCCATGGTGGCGAGCGCGCAGAGCACGGTCTCCCAGCCGACCGTGAGCAGCCAGGAGACGGCCGCGGGCAGCCGGTTGCCGCGCACTCCGTACGCGGCACGGCTGAGCACCATCGTGGGCGCCGAGCCGCGTTTGCCGGCGACCGCGACGAAGCCGCAGAGCAGGAAGGAGAAGACGACACCGATGACACCGGCGGCCAGGGCCTGCGCGAAGGAGATGCCGAAGCCGAGTGCGAAGGCGCCGTAACTCATGCCGAGAATGGAGACGTTGGCGCCGAACCAGGGCCAGAAGAGGGTGCGGGGGGTGCCCTTGCGGTCGGCGTCGCCGATCACGTCCAGGCCGTGGGTCTCCACCTGGAGCGGTCGGACGGCGGCCGCGCCGTCGGGGGTGTGGGAGTCCGTCATCGTCGACCTGCCTGTCTGATCGCGGACCTGTCCGTCCGATCATGCTGATCGCGTCGAGGGGAACCTAGGTGCGCCGGTCAGGGCCGTCAAGGTGGCCCTCGTGCGGGTGCGGGGACCGGACCGTCGGTCCGCCGGGGCCTACGTACAATCTTCGGGAATCGGCCGGAGGTGCGCGATCAGGGCCCTCCGGCGGGGCTCCGGGACGGCCCGGGGCCGGCTTCGGGGGGAATCGCATTGCCGTGGGACGTGGCTCCGCTGGTGGGCCGGGAGACCGAGCTGGCGCGGCTCGCCGGGATACTCGACGGGCTGACGGGGACCGGTGACGGACCCAAGGGGACCGGTGACGGGCCTGGGGCGACCGGCCACGGCCCGGCGGTCGTCGATGTCACCGGCGCGGCGGGGATCGGCAAGAGCCGACTGGTGTCGGAGTTCTGCGCATCGGCGCGGGCGCGGGGCATGACGGTGCTGCGCGGCCGGGCGACCGAGTACGAGCAGCATCTGCCCTACCAGCCCCTCGCCGACGCCCTCGCCGACCTCGACACCGAGACCGGCATCCCGTCCCCGTTCACCGAGGTCCACTCCATGGACCGCTTCGCGCTGCAGCGCGCGGCGGCGGCCTTCCTCGCCCGGATCGCCCGGACCGGCAAGGGCCTGGTGGTGGCCCTCGACGACGTGCACTGGGCGGACCCGGCGTCCCTGGAACTGCTCGACCATCTCGTACGGCATCCGCCGCGCCGCGCGCCCGTGGTGATCGTGGTGGCGCGCCGCGAACGGCAGACCTCGCCCCGGCTCGTCGCCTCGCTCACCCGGGGTGTGGAGTCCGGAACGGTGCTGCGCCTGGAACTCGGCCCCCTGGACCGCGGTGCCTGCCTCGCGGCGCTCGCCCCCGACCGTCCGCCCGCCCTCGCGGCCGAGCTGTACGCGGCCAGCGAGGGCAACCCGCTGTACTTCCTCGCCCTGTTGCAGGCCGGCAGGCCCGCGGGGCTCAGCTCGCTGCTCCTGGACGAGCTGACCCCCCTCACCGACGGCCAACGGAGCACGGTCCAGGCCGTGGCCGCGCTCGGCGACCACGCCGCACCCGCGCTGGTGGCCGCCGTCACCGGCCGCCGGGAGGACGAACTCGACGCGGATCTCAGGGAGTTGACCGCCCGTGATCTCGCGCGGCCGGGGCCCGACGGCCGCTGGGCCCTGCGGCACCCGGTGCTGCGCTCCCTCGTCCACGACACCACCGACCCCTTGCTGCGCACGCGGATGCACCATCTCGCCGCCGCCGAACTCGCCCGGATCGGGGCGCCGGTCACCGAGCGCGCGCATCACGTCGAACGGTCACTGACCGGCTGGGACCCCGACGCCGTACACGTCCTGACCGAGGCCGCCCGGCAGGCCGCCGCCACCGCGCCCGCGAGCAGCGCCCACTGGCTGGGCGTCGCCCTCGCGCATCTGCCGGAGCGGTCGGAGCACGGCGCGCTGCGCCGCGACCTCATGCTGCGGCGGGCCGAGGCGCTCGGCGCCTGCGGTGGGCTGCGGGAGAGCCGGGACCTGCTGCACGAGGTGATCAGCCTGTCGCCGCCGGGCACCGACGACGGCGTACGAGCCTGCGCGGTCACGCTGTGCGCGGTCATGGAGCGCCATCTCGGCCGGTACGCGGAGGCGGTGGCCCTGCTGCGCCGCGAACTGGCCCGCAGCGCCGACCTCTCCCCCGCCGAGACCGTCCAACTCGGCCTGGAACTGGGCTCGTCCGCCCCGCACGCCAGCTCCTACCCGGACGTGCGCGAGGACGTGGCCCGCACTCTGGAACTGGCCCGGACACTGGGCGACGAGGCCGCCGAGGCGGGGGCGCTCGCCGTCACCGCGCTCGGGGAGGCGTACGAGGGGAACACCGCGGCCGCCGCCGAGGCCGCCGACCGGGCCGGCGCGCTCATCGACTCCCTCACCGACCAGGATCTGGCGGGGCTGTGCGAACCGCTGGCCCGGCTCGGCTGGGCGGAGGCCTTCCTCGAACGGCACGCCGACGCCGAACGCCATGCCGAGCGTGGTCTGGCCATCGCCCGCCGGGGCGGCCTGCTCTATGTGGTGCCGCATCTGCTGCTGTGCCTGTCCCACATCCAGGTCATGACGCTGCGGCTGGGGCCGGCCCTGGAACTCGCCGAGGAGGCGGAGACCATCGCCCGGGGCATCGGCAGCGACGAGCTGCTCGCCTTCGTGCTGGCGTCCAAGGCGCAGGCCCTGGTACCCGCCCTCCCGCCGGGTGACGGCGGTGCGCTGGCCGTCGCCGAGGAGGCCGTGGCACGGGCGGGTGCCGGCACGCGCTGGTGGGCGTCCATCGCCTGGTGCATGCTCGCGTACGCGGCGCTCCACGCCGGTGATCCGGCGCGCGCCCGCGCCGCCGTGCTCCGGGCGGGCGGCGAGGATCTCGGCGGCCTGCAGCCGAGCATGCGGCCGCTGTTCATGGAGATCCTCGTCAGTGCCGCCTTCGTCGCCGGGGACCGCGACCAGGCCCGGCAGTGGGCGGAGCGCGCTCGCAAGGAGGCGGAAGGGCTGCGTCTCGTGGCGCAGCGGGCGTCCGCACTGCGCAGTTCGGCACATGTGCCGCTGGCCGACGGCGACGTGGCGGCCGCGGCCGACCTGTTCGAGCACGCCGCGGCCGAGACTGCCCGGGGCGGGGGCCGGCTGTGGGAGGCGCAGACCCTGCTGCTGGGGGCGCCCGTGACCGCGTCGGCCGGGCGCCCGGCCCGCGCCCGCGCCATGTGGGAGCGTGCCCTGCGACTGAGCACCGAGGGCGAGGCCCATCTGCTGACCGGGCTCGCGGAGATGATCCGGCCGGCGGTCTTCGGCGCGACGGACGCAGGGGGAACGACGGGGGCGGGTGACGGGGGGCCTGGGGCGGGTGACGCTACCGGTCCGGCAGCGGGTGCGCGTCCGGGGGCGGGCACGGGGGCAGGGGCGGGCACGGGCGCCGACGGACCGGCGCGGGACGCGCTGTCCGTGGAGCTGGCCGTCCTGTCCCCGCGAGAGCGGGAGATCGCCGCTCTCGTCGCGAAGGGGCTGACCAGCCCCGCCATCGCCGAACGCCTGTTTCTCAGCCCGCGCACGGTCGAGACCCACCTCTCCCGCATCTACCGCAAGACGGGCGTGACCTCGCGGGCCGCGCTGGCGGCTCTCCACACGCGCGACGAACTGCGTGACGGACACCGCGACGGGGACACGTGAGCGCCCCGCGCAACGGGGACGACCACGCTGACCGAGCTGACCGAGCTGACCGAGCGGCACCCTCACTGCCGACCCGGACGACGGGCCCTCCCCCGCCACCACGGCCGAGCCCGAACCCTACGCCCCCTCCGCCTTACCTCCGGGGGAAGTGGAGGAGTGGGAGCACCTGCCTTGCCCAGTCTCACCATCGGCTAGCCGACGGGCGCCCTCGGGGCCGATTCGACGGACTGTGCCCTTTGCGCACCCCTCGTTCGTCTCCTCCGAGCGGGGTGGTTAGCATATGAGCGCCGCCTAGCTCGAAAGATAAATCTGTGACTGTCAACGAGGACTCGTTCACCCAATGGAAGAACCGCGAGGAGATCGCGGAGTCGATGATCCCGATCATCGGGAAGCTGCACCGTGAGCGGGACGTGACGGTCCTGCTGCACAGCCGCTCCTTGGTGAACAAGTCGGTGGTCAGCATTCTGAAGACCCACCGGTTCGCCCGCCAGATCGCCGGTGTGGAGCTCTCGGTTACCGACACCCTGCCGTTCCTGGAGGTGCTCACCACCCTCGACCTCGGCCCCTCCCAGATCGACATCGGCCTGCTCGCCGAGGCCCACCGGGTCGACGACCGGGGGCTGTCGGTCGCGGAGTTCACGGCCGACGCCGTCGCCGGCGCGACGGGCGCCAACAAGATCGAGGGCGGCGAGGGACGCGACGTCGTCCTGTACGGCTTCGGCCGCATCGGCCGCCTCGTGGCCCGTCTGCTGATCGAGAAGGCCGGCTCCGGCAACGGTCTGCGGCTGCGCGCCATCGTGGTGCGCGGCGGCGGTGAGCAGGACATCGTCAAGCGGGCGTCCCTGCTGCGCCGGGACTCCATCCACGGCCAGTTCCAGGGCACGATCACCGTCGACGAGTCGACCAGCACGATCAACGCCAACGGCAACGAGATCAAGGTGATCTACGCCGGCGACCCGTCCGAGGTCGACTACACCGAGTACGGCATCAAGAACGCCATCCTCATCGACAACACCGGCAAGTGGCGCGACCGCGCGGGGCTGTCGAACCACCTGCGCCCCGGCATCGACAAGGTCGTGCTGACCGCCCCCGGCAAGGACGACGTCCCGAACATCGTGCACGGCGTCAACCACGACACGATCAAGCCGGACGAGCAGATCCTGTCCTGCGCGTCCTGCACCACCAACGCGATCGTGCCGCCGCTGAAGGCTATGGCGGACGAGTTCGGTGTGCTGCGCGGTCACGTGGAGACCGTCCACTCGTTCACCAACGACCAGAACCTGCTGGACAATTACCACAAGTCGGACCGTCGGGGCCGTTCCGCGCCGCTCAACATGGTCATCACCGAGACGGGCGCCGCCTCGGCCGTCGCCAAGGCGCTGCCCGACCTGAAGGCGCCGATCACCGGCAGTTCGATCCGCGTGCCCGTCCCGGACGTCTCGATCGCGATCCTCAGCCTGCGACTCGGCCGGGAGACCGACCGCGAGGAGGTCCTCGACTACCTCCGCGGCGTCTCGCTGACCTCGCCGCTCAAGCGCCAGATCGACTTCACCAACGCCCCCGACTCGGTCTCCAGCGACTTCATCGGCTCCCGCCACGCCTCCATCGTCGACGCGGGCGCCACCAAGGTCGACGGCGACAACGCGATCCTCTACCTCTGGTACGACAACGAGTTCGGCTACTCCTGCCAGGTCATCCGGGTCGTCCAGCACGTCTCCGGGGTGGAGTACCCGACGTACCCGTCCGCGGCGGTCTGATCCACCGGGCGGGCCCCCTTCGCACCACGGACCCTCCCTCACAGCACGGGCCGGGCGAGCCATCCGCTCGTCCGGCCCGTGGTGCGTCCATGGTGTGACGGCGCCGGGAGCCGAGCTTCCGAAGAGTCCAACCGCCGTGTGCTGCGGGCCCGGGACGCGAGGGACCGGGCGAATCCTGGAGCATTACCGGCGGGACCCGGCATTGTCAGTGGTGGGAGGCAGGATGGCTCCCATGACGACATCAGTTGCAGTGATCGTGGATGCCGCCGCCTACGCCCAGGCCGTCGAGGACGCGGTCCGGGCCTCCGCCGCCTACTACACGGGGGGCACGTCGGCGCTGGACGACGACACCTACGACCGGCTCGTGCGCGGCATCGCGGCGTGGGAGGCGGAGCACCCCGAGCAGGTCCTGCCGGAGTCGCCCACCGGGAAGGTGGCCGGCGGGGCCGTCGAGGGGGACGTGCCCCACACGATCGCGATGCTGAGCCTGGACAACGTGTTCTCCGCCGAGGAGTTCACGGCGTGGACGGCGTCGCTGGCCCGGCGGATCGGGCACGAGGTGGAGCGGTTCGGCGTCGAGCCGAAGCTCGACGGACTGGCGGTCGCCGCCCGGTACACCCGGGGCCGGCTCACGCGGTTGATCACGCGAGGTGACGGGACGGCCGGGGAGGACGTCTCGCACGCCATCGGCACCATCGAGGGGCTGCCCGAGGAGCTGGCCGAGCCGGTGACGGTGGAGGTGCGGGGCGAAGTCCTCATGACGACCGCCCAGTTCGAGCACGCCAACGAGGTGCGCACCGCGCACGGTGGACAGCCGTTCGCCAATCCGCGCAACGCGGCGGCGGGCACGCTGCGCGCCAGGGAGCGGGCCTACACCGTGCCGATGACGTTCTTCGGGTACGGGCTGCTGGCCCTGCCCGGCACCGACGCCGACTCCGCGGCGCGGCTGGCCGAGTCGGCCCACAGCGAGCTGATGGCGCGGGCCGCCGAACTGGGGGTGAACACGACCGCGAGCACGGCCGTGCCGGGTGTCACCGCCGCCTCGGTCGAGGAGGTGCTGGACCGCGTCAAGGAGATCGCGGGGCTGCGGGCGGAACTGCCGTTCGGGATCGACGGGATCGTGATCAAGGCCGACCTCGCCGCCGACCAGCGCGCCGCCGGGTCCGGTTCACGCGCCCCGCGCTGGGCGATCGCCTACAAGCTGCCCGCCGTCGAGAAGATCACGCGGCTGCTGGAGGTGCAGTGGAACGTGGGCCGCACCGGCATCATCGCGCCGCGCGGAGTGCTGGAGCCCGTCGAGATCGACGGCTCCACCATCACGTACGCCACCCTCCACAACCCGGCCGACATCACCCGCCGCGACCTGCTTCTGGGCGACCATGTCATGGTGCACCGCGCCGGTGACGTCATTCCCCGTGTGGAGGCTCCCGTCGCCCATCTGCGCACCGGCGACGAACAGCCCATCGTCTTCCCCGAGGTCTGTCCGAGATGCGGCTCCGGCATCGACAGGGGCGAACAGCGCTGGCGCTGCGAGAACGGCCGCAACTGCCATCTGGTCGCCTCCCTCTCGTACGCCGTGGGCCGCGACCAGCTCGACGTGGAGGGGCTCGGGCACACCCGGGTCGTCCAGCTCGTCGAGGCGGGCCTGGTCGCCGATCTCGCCGACCTGTTCGCCCTCACCCGGGAGCAGCTGCTGGGCCTGGACCGCATGGGCGAGACCAGCACCGACAACCTCCTCGCCGCGCTCGACACGGCCCGGGGGCGCCCGCTGTCCCGGGTGCTGTGCGCGCTGGGGGTGCGGGGCACCGGACGCTCCATGTCCCGCCGTATCGCCCGGTACTTCGCCACCATGGACAACATCCGTGCCGCGGACGCCGAGGCGATCCAGCGGGTCGAGGGCATCGGCACCGAGAAGGCCCCGGCCATCGTGGCCGAGCTGGTCGAACTCGCCCCGCTCATCGACAAGCTGGTGGCGGCCGGGGTGAACATGACGGAGCCGGGCGCGACCCCGCCCGCCCCGGCCGACGACACGGCGACGTCCGCCCCGCAGGAGGGCGCCGAGTCCGCGGACGGGCCGCTCGCGGGAATGGCCGTGGTGGTCACGGGCGCGATGACCGGCGTACTGGAGAAGCTCAGCCGCAACCAGATGAACGAACTCATCGAGCGTGCCGGAGGGCGCGCCTCCTCCGGTGTCTCCAAGAAGACCTCCCTGGTCGTGGCGGGGGAGAACGCCGGCTCCAAGCGTGCCAAGGCCGAGAGCCTCGGCATTCGGCTGGCCGGCCCGGACGAGTTCGCCGCGCTCGTCGCCGACTTCCTCGACTGACCACCGCGGGCCCACCGCCGCCCGGATCAGAGCTGGATGATGACGAGGGCCGCGTCGTCGGTGGCGCCGGAGGGGAGGAGGTCGAGCAGGAGGGCGTCCGCGAGGGGTTCGGGGCCGGCCTCGCGGTGGCGCGTGAGCGCGTCGGCGAGGCGGGCGAGGCTGCGGTCGATGTCCTCGTCACGGCGTTCGACGAGACCGTCCGTGTAGAGGACGAGCAGGTCGCCGTCGGTGAAGGAGACGGTGGCCTCGGGGCGGAGCGTGTGTTCCGGGCGGGCGCCGAGCGGTGGATCGGTGGCCCCGTCGAGAAAGACGACCTCGCCGTCACGGCACACCAGTGCGGGTGGCAGATGCCCGGCGCTGCTGTAGGTGATCGTGCGGGTCTCCCAGTCGACGCAGGTCTGCACGGCGGTGGTGTTCTCGGCGCCGTCGACGGAGCGGGCGTACAGACCGAGCGCGTCCAGTGCCTGGGCGGGGCCGTCCGCCACCAGGGACGCGGCGCTCAGCGCGCTGCGCAGCTTGCCCATCACGCAGGCGGCGGCCAGGCCGTGGCCGACCACGTCCCCGACGGCGACACCGACGCGGTCGACGCCGGTCAGGTCGACCAGGTCGTACCAGTCGCCGCACACGTTCAGCGCGTCGGTCGCCGGCTGGTAGCGCACCGCCGCGCGGTGGTGACCGAGCGAGTTCGGCGCGGGCAGCATCGCCGTCTGCAGGGCGAGCGCGACCTCCCGTTCGTGGGCGTGCGCCTCGCGCAGCCGCTCGTTGACCTCCTGCAGTTCCCGGGCGCGGGTGTACAGCTCGGCCTCCAGCACGCTGGCCCGGTCGCTCGGCGAGCGCTCACGGGCCCGGATCAGCTCGGTGACCTCCTCGACCTTGTGGATCAGGAGCACCACCTTCCCGTCGGGGCCGAGGATCGGCGCGTTCACCGGGCTCCAGTAGCGCTCCTCCCACTCCCCCGGCCGCTCCACGGACTCCACGTCGTAGCGCTGCAGCGCCATCGCGTCCCGCTCACCGGTCTCCGCCACCCGGTGGAGGGAGGCGGCCAGATTGCGCATCCCGTTCGCGGACGGGTCGGTGGGGTTGTCGGGGAACACGTCGAAGAGGTACCGGCCGACCACCTGCTCGCGGGTGCGGCCCGACAGCCGCAGGAACTCCTCGTTCGCGTCCGCGTACACCAGCCCGGGTGTCAGCAGCGCCACCATGCCCGGCAGTGCCTGGAACACCGCCGCGTAGTCGTTCGCCGTCTCCGTCATGGTCGCCGCCTCAGCGTCCGTCGCCTTCCCGTGACCTCCACCATAGGAGCCCATGGCTGCCGGAGCGCGGTCCTGTTCCAGGAAAACACCCAGGTCACGCACGTGTGTGCGATATTGGGACGCAGCGTCCGAGGGCGGTCACGGTGCGGCACGGAGCAGGAGGTCCCGCGGGGAACCCATGCCGTGTCCGTCTCTCACGGCTGGACAGCTGCGCCGCCGCACGCAGGAGCCGACCGATGTCGAGGCCCGCTCGCCGCGCGTGCGCGCACAGACCGCGCAGTCCAGGTGCGCAGGCCCTCCTCGACGTCCGTGTACGCGGTGAGCATCGCCCGCGGCACGGCTTCGGCCTCTACCCGGACGCCGTGCGCCCGCGGCACGGCTTCGGCCTCCGCCCGGACGCCGTCCTCTCGTCCATCGCGGCCGGCCGACGTCCCGTCCTGCGCTCCCCGCCGGGATCGGTGAGGTCCACCGGCGCCTCGGCGAGCGGCCGCAGCGCCGCGTCCACCCGCGCGGCCGCTCCTCGAACCCGGCCGGCCACTCCATGGTGGCCCCGTCCTCCATCGCATCGCTGCGGAGGGTGAGCGTGCCCGGTGACAGGCATCGACACCGGTGACTGGCCGGTAATACGTACCCCGGTTACGTAGGTCTACGGACGCGGCGGCACACTCGCTTCGGTTGGCTTGCCGGACGCCGGAGGGATCGTCCCGCGTGCCCGCTCGCCGTCGGGGGCTCCCGGCGGTCGCGGAAGGCTCGTCGGGAGGGGCCCCGCGCCGATTGTCAGTGGCTGCCGCTAGCGTTCCGCACATGGTCGCACTCGGGCCGGGATTCCCCGGCTGAACTGTGCTTTCTTCCTGTGCAATTGACGCTAGGGGCTGGGGTTCGTGGGTTGGCTGGCAGCGGGCGACGGGTATGAAGTCGCTCTTGTGGAGGGGCGGGTGGCGGCGCGAGCCACCTCGGGCCGGGCGGCGGGACGGCAGTTGAAGTCGCTGCCGAAGGCGCTGAAGGACCACCCGGAGGTGGACCGGCTGCGGCGGTTCGCCGAATGGCTGGATCGGCACGCGGCGGCGTGCGTCACGCAGGTGGACGCCTGGATGGTGTCGTCACTGCCCGTGCCCACCGGTCTGCTGGCCCGGGTGTGGCCGGACGAGGCGTGGCAGGCCGCACTGCGCGACCTAGCGATCGTCGGCGACGACCCGGACGAGGTCGGCTTCCTGCGGGGCGCCACCGACTCCGGCGAACTGCGGGTGGTCAACCTGGACGGTGAGACGGTCCGCCTCTCCCCGCGCACGGTCACCCTGCCGCACCCGGTGCTGCTGCCGGACCTCGACGACATCCGGGAGTTCGCGGCGGAACTGGGCATCGTCCAGCGCGTCGAGCAGATACACCGGGCCATCTGGCGGCGGCCGGACGGTCTCGCCGCCAAGGCCACCCAGGTACGGGACTTCACCGGGGGCCGGTTCCGTTCCCGCTTCGCCCTCGCCGCCCGCGCCACCTCCCTCGGGTACCGCGTCTCCGGTGGTTACGCCACCGCACGCGTCCGGGACGGCGAGCGCACCGTCGAGGCCTCCGTGTGGATCGGGGAGCCCTACTGGGACGACGAGGTGGACACCGGCAGCCTGACCTGGCAGGACCAGGACGGCCGCGCCCTGCCGCTGGCCGAAGTGGGCCCGGTGGCCTGGTCGGAGGGGATGCGGATGGCCGCGGCGCTGTACGCCGGGCGCGTGATCGAGGAGGGCAAGGACGCATGAGCGGGGGGACAGCGGTGTCGTACGAGGACGTGCTGGCGGCGGGCGGAGTACTGCCGGCGGACACCGAGGGGGCCGGAGAGCGGGCGGTGCCGCTGACGGCGCGGACGTACCGTCATCCGGGTCTGGAGGACCGGGTGGTGGTGCGGCTGGTCGCCGGGGAGCTGGGCGCGGCGGAGGATCTGGCCGCCGGGTTCCTCGGTCTGGAGCAGGACGCGGAGCCGGCGGTCGTGGGGCTGGGGCTGCGGCAGTCGCTGGGCTTCCCCGAGTGGGTGCTGGTGCACCACCCGGCGGACGGGCACCACGCGCTGGGCGTCGTGCCCGACCTGGAGCGGGCGGCCCGGCAGGCGAAGACCAAGCCCAAGGCGGCCATGGACGCCTATGTGGAGCTGGGCGAGCGGCTCGCGGCGTCGGTGCCGCACTTCCTGCCCACGTTCTACGAGCAGGCGGGGCGGGTGTTCCTCGCGGAGGAGAACGCCACGTACGCGGCCCAGTTGTTCACCCGCGCCCGCAAGGCCGAGGCGGAGCACGGGCTGGTCGTCGAGGAGGAGCGGCTCGACGCCGTGTTCCTGGAGTTCGCCCTGGCCGGCGCCCTCCCGGTGAAGGTCCTGTCGGCGTACGCGAAGGAGCTGGCCGCACGGGTCCCGGCCGAGGAGGCACTGCGGCGCTTCACCAAGCTGTGCCTGCGCCGCACCGCGGGCGGTCTGCCGCCGTCGGCGCAGATGGCGAACGACCTGCGCAGGCTGGCCCGCGCCGCCGGCCGCGACGCGGACGTGACCGAGCAGGACTACCTCGCCGAGCTGCTGGTCCTGCCGTCCACGCTGCGCGCGGCGGCGGGCTGGTGGAAGGGCCACCGCACGGCACTCGTGGCGCTGGCGGCGCGCGAGCCGAAGGTGCGCGGCACCCTGCTCGACACGCTCCCCTCGTCCTCCGACGACGACCTGCCCGCGATGTGGCTGGACATCCTGCAGGTCTCCGGCGCCACGGCCGCGCTGTGGGACGGTTCCCTGCCCGCGGAGCAGCGGCCGCACGACGGTACGGCGGGCTGGCTGGAGCGGTTCCTGGTGTTCCGGGAGCGCGCGCGGTCCTGGCGCGGTTCCACGCGGATGCCCGAGCTGTACCCGCTGGTGGAGCGGGCGGCGGATCAGCTGCGGAGCGAACTGACGGCTTCCGCACGGGAGTTGACGGTCACGCACGACATCGACCTGATGGACCTGTTGCTGTCCCTGGACGTGCCCGTGGCGGCCCCGGGGAAGGGCAACGCACTCCCGCTGGAGCAGTGGGCCCCGGGTGAGGGCCACCGCGAGCTGCTGTCGCTGACCGCGGACTCCCGTTTCCACGACGCCTTCCGGCAGGGCGCGGACCGGTTCAGCGACGACGACTCCGGGCGGCGTGCGATCCGCGTGCTGGCCGCCTCACCCGGTGGCCGCCCGCTGCTGGCGCGGTGGGTGAGCGAGGTCGTCCGGCGGTTCACCGCCGTGGGCCTGCCCCAGCTGCCCGACGCGCTCGCCCGGCTGAAGTGGCTGCCCGCCGAGGCGCTGGCGCTCGCCGAGGACGAGGTCCGTGCAGCCGTCGCCACCGACCTGGCACCGGTGCTGACGCGCACCCTGCGCGCCGGCCTCTTCGACGAACTGGGCTGGCCCGCCTGGGAGGACGCCACCGCCACCCTCGTCCCGAAGAACGACGTCGAGGACATCATCGTCGCCGACGCCTGGCCGCACCTCGTCGTGGCCGGTGCCGCCCAGGCCCGCGTGATCGGCGCGGAGGGCACGCTCCTCACCCACGACCTGCGCATCCCGGCGAACGACAGCTGGGGCGACCCGGGCTTCCACCACGTGGACGGCGAACTGCTCGTCTACTGGCGGTCGCGCAACAACGGTCTGCGCGGCTACTGGCACACCCGCGCCGACAGCCCCCGGACCATGGAGGGCCCGGGCGGCACCCGGGGCACCGAGATGGACTGGTACAAGGGCGACCTGAGGCTCACCCTGCCCCTGCCGGGCGGCGGCCGCACCACCGGCGCGGGCGTCCTGCACACCGGGGACACCACCGTGCCCGAGGAACGGTGGCTGATCTTCGACGGCGCGTCGTACTGGGTGTGGCACGCGGAGGGCGAGCAGGACACCCACGGGTTCTACGAGTACGACCCGGCCACGAACACGCGCGGGCGCATGAGCATGCCCGCGTTCCTGTCCGACGCGCTGCGTGACGCTCCCGAGGGCAGCGCCTACGACAGTGGCTGGCTCGGCCCCTCCCCGACCGTCGGCCGCACGCCCGCCTCCGCTCCCGTGGACGGCGTGGTCGGCATCCGCACGGTCCGGCTGCCCGACGGCTCCTGGCGCACCCAGGACCTCGCCGGACACACCGTCACCCTGGCCGCCGAGCGGGGCCGGCCGTCGGCGCTCGTGGTGTTCCCGGGCGACGACCAGGCCCGTGCCGTCGTGCGCAACGGCTGGCAGCTGGAGATCGTCGACACGGACGGCGTCGTCACGTCCGTCGCGAAGACGGACCGTACGCCGGGGGTCTTCGGCGAGGGCACCCTGCTGCTGCCGCCGGTGCAGTTCTGGGAGTGCATGACCGCCCGCGACCCGGAGGGCTCCGCCGCACTGCGCCGCATCGACGGGGCGACCGCGGCGGCACTGCTGACGGCCGCCGCCGAGGAGGACAAGGAGGCGCTGCCCGCCGCGATCCGCTCGCTCCTTCCGGTCACCCACGACGCGCTCGTCGCGGGGGTCGCGGGAGTCGTGCGCCACGCCGCCGGCCAGCAGGCCGTCCTCGACGGCGCGGCGGCGCGGCTCACCCGGGCGCTCGACGGAGGCCTGGAGGAGGCGGAGGGACCCGCCGGGCCGGCGGACACCGTGCTCCAGCAGGCCCTGAGCGGTGTCGGCGGGTCGGCCGGCTACTGGTGGAACCGTGACGACCAGGCCGACACCGTCTTCCGTGCCCTGCGCGCCCTGACCAGGGCCGCCGGGCACGCCGGGACCGCCGTGCCGCGGGAGCGCACCGTACGCCTCCACCTCGACGGGACCGGGCTGCCGACCGGGCGCCCGGAGCTGTCGACGCTGATCGACCGGGTGGGCGCCCTGGCGTTCCGGGCCGCGGCCCTCACCACCACGCAGGAGCACCGCGAGGTGCTGCGGACGCTGCTCGAACGGCTCGACACCCTCGGGCTGGGCAACGACGGCGCGTCCACCCGGTGGCGCGAGGTGACCCTCAGGCTGGGAGCCGACCAATTGCGCACCCCGTCGGGCGCATGGCGCGAGGGTTCGTGGGACGGACTTCTGCCCCTGGGCGGGGGCGCGTTCCTGGCGATCCTGGAGCACGGCTCGCCGGACGACGACGGCTGCGTCTTCCGGGGCTACTTCCACGACCCTGCGGAGCGGTTCGAGACCCCGGAACCGTACACACTGCAGAAGTCCACCCCGCTGGGCGTCGCGGGCGATGCCCCCTGGATCGGTGAGTTCCTGGCGGAGCTGACCGCGCGCGGACCGGCGCCCTGGTTCCCGGAGGCGGCCGAGGAGTTCGCCCGGCTGACCGGCGTCACCGAGACCGTGGCCCGGCTGGTCGTGGCCGGTCTTCCGGGGGTCGACGTCCACCAGCGCACGTTCCTGACCACGGAGGCCCGCAACGCCCTCGGGGTCAAGGCCGCCCCCGCGGCCGTCGCCAAGGACGAGCTCCAGGGCGTCGACAACGCGGTCCGCGCGGCCGTGGTCGGCGCGCTGCTGCCCGACGACCCCGCCGGCCTGTGGACCGACGGGCCGAACGTGGCCGCCGCGGCCGAGCTGTGGAACAGCGAGGTCGGCAGGCGGACGGCCGTGCCCGAGGACGTGCTCGCCGACGCCCTGCGCGCGGTCAAGCACGCGCGATGGAACGTACGCGAGGCCCTGCCCGCCCTGCTGCACCCTGCAGGTGAACCCCGGCTCACCCAGGACCTGGAGTGGGCCGTCAGGGGCGACCGGGTCAGGCCGGTGACGGACGACGCGGTCGGGTTCACGGCGGACACGCTGGTCGGCTCCGTCGGGCTGGCCGCCTGGCTCGCCCACCGCCTGCCCGCCGGCGACCCGCTCCGGGCCGCGCTGCCCGGCGCGCTCACCGCCGTACGGGAGCGGCTCGCCCACCCCGGGCTGGTGCTCGACCTCGGGCAGTACATCAGCATCCAACAGTTCCGGAAGACGGCGGGCACCCCGACCGAGACCGGCCAGGGCTTCGAGCGGTACGGCGCCGTCGTCCTCGCCACCCACGACGACCAGCCGGCGCCGGGCATCCGGGTCGCGCTGCTCGACGAGGCGGGCCAGGACCCGTACCTGCCCGCGCTGCGCGTCGACAACCAGCGGCCCTACGCGGCCGAGGTGGCGCTGCGCCTGGCCCGTTCCGCCCCGTACGCGGCCCTGATGGCCGACCCGGGGGACCCGGTCGCGGGCGAGCGCGCCCAGGACGGCACCTGGTGGCCGCAGGACCCGAGCCGTTCGGTGCCCGAGCTGGTGACCGAGGTGGCGAAGGAGTACGGCATCGGTGAGGACGCGGCCACGCTCTATCTGATGCTGCTGGCCATGCCCGACCCGACCGACCGTACGACGGCCCGCTGGACGGGATGGAAGCCGGCCCGGCTCCGGGCGGCCCGTGCCGAGCTGGCCGGGGGCGAGCTGGTGGTGGAAGCCACCAGGACCAGGGCCGGGCGTTCGCTCTTCCTGCCCGGCGCCTGGGTCGACCCCAAGGCACCGCGCCTGCCGCTGGAGCGGTGGAAGCTGCCGCTGTTCGGCGAACTGATGACCGACGACCACGCGACGTTCGGCGTGATCGTGCCGACCGAACCGGCCGCCGAGCTGTACCGCAGGGCCTGGCAGCGCGTCCAGGACGGCGACGCGCCCCGGTTCGAGGAACTGAAGGTACGGCGGGGCCGCCGCCGCTGACCCACCCGGGGGCGCCCCGCACCGGGCGCCCCCGGCACCCGTCCCTCACAACGACCCACAGACCTGACGAGCAAGGACATCCATGACCCCGACCGACACGGCGACGGCCCTCCCCGCCCGGCAGACCCTGCCCGCCGAGGAACGCCACGCCACCGAACTCGACTTCCTCGCCGCCCACGACCAGGGCCCCCGCCCGCCCGGCTGGCGTCTGACCCCGCGTTCCGTGGTGACCTTCGTCTGCGGCAGCGGCGGCGACGCCCTGAAGCCGGCCGAGCCGCACGAGACGCTGCCCGACAAGCTGGTGATCGCGCCCAAGTTCGTCGGCGAACGTGCCCTGGTCGAGCGGTGCGTGGTCACCCTCGCCGGTGAGCGGGGCCTGCTGCTGGTCGGCGAGCCCGGTACGGCCAAGTCGATGCTCTCCGAGCTGCTGTCGGCCGCCGTGTGCGGCACCAGCGCGCTCACCGTGCAGGGCACCGCCGGCACCACCGAGGACGCCTTCCGCTACGGCTGGAACTACGCCCTGCTGCTCGCCCAGGGGCCGACCTCGCAGGCGCTGGTCGACTCACCGGTGCTCGGCGCCATGCGCTCGGGCCGGGTGGCGCGGGTCGAGGAGATCACCCGGTGTCTGCCCGAGGTGCAGGACGCCCTGGTGTCGATCCTGTCCGACCGCCGGGTGAGCGTGCCCGAGCTGTCCGGCACGGACGACGCCCAGGTCCCGGCCGCGCCCGGGTTCACCGTCATCGCCACCGCCAACCTGCGCGACCGGGGTGTCTCGGAGATGTCGGCCGCGCTCAAGCGGCGCTTCAACTTCGAGACCGTGCACCCGATCGCGGACGTCGACGCCGAGACCGCCCTCGTCCGGCGGCAGGCGGAGGCGGCCGTCCACCGGGCGGGCGCGGCCTTCGGCGTCGACGACGCCGTGCTCGACGTGCTGGTGACCGTCTTCCGTGATCTGCGCGCAGGGCGCTCCGCCGAGGGCTGGGACGTGGAGCGGCCCGGCACGGTGATGTCCACCGCCGAGGCCGTGCAGGTCGCGGCCTCGCTCGGGGTGGCCGCCGCGTACCTGCCCGGCGGGGACGCCCTCGACCTCGTCCCCGGGCACCTGCTCGGTGTGGTCCGCAAGGACGACCCGGCCGACCACGCCCGGCTGCTCGGCTACTGGGACGGTCCGGTGCGCCGCCGCGCAGAGGACGGCTCGGCGATGTGGCGCCGCCTCTGGGACCTGCGGGAGAACCTTCGGTGACGACCACTCAGGACCCGCGGGAGGCCGTCGCGGCCCTCGCCGACTCCGCCGCGCCGTACCTGCTGGGGGTACGGCACCACAGCCCGGCCCTCGCCGCGGCCGTACCCGCCCTGCTGGACGCCTCCGGCGCCGAGGTCGTCTGTGTGGAGCTGCCGGCCGACTTCCAGCACTGGCTCCCCCACCTCGCCGCCCCCGGCACTCTGGCCCCGGTCGCCCTGGCCGGGGCGAGCGAGGGCGGACGGCTCGGCTTCTACCCGTTCGCCGACTTCTCCCCCGAACTCGCCGCGCTCCGCTGGGCGCGGGAGCGAGGGGTGGAGGTGGTGTGCTGCGACCTGCCGATGTCGGATCCCGCGTGGAGCGCGGAGGGGTTCGGCGTGCGCGCGGGAGAGTCCCGGCCGGGTCCGCAGGGCCCGGCACCGGGCACGGACGGCCCGGCGGCGGACACGGACGGGGCGGCGGCGGACACGGGTGAGGCCAGGTCGGCGGCAGCGGGCCCGAGCCCGGCCGCGGCCACGCCAAGCGCAGACGCCCGGGACGCGGACACGCCAAGCGCGGCCACGCGCAGCGCGACCACGCGGGGCGCAGTCACCCGGAGCGCTGCCGCCGAGGCCGCGCCCCTCGCCTCGCCCACCGCCTTCGCGGCCGCGCTCACCGCCGCCGGGACGGGCCGCGACGGCGACGACCTGTGGGACCGCTGCGTGGAGGTGCTCGCCCCCGGCTGCGCCCCCGAGGCGATCCGCCGTGCCGCCCTCGGCGTGGGGTGGGCGCTGCGCCGCGACGCCGAGTCGGCGGACGGCGTGCCGCCGGTGGACCTGGCCCGCGAGACCCATATGCGGGACACGATCGCCCGCGCGGCGGCGGACGGCCGCCGGGTCGCGGCCGTGATCGGCGCGTTCCACGCCCCGGCGCTCACGGCCGCGTCCGCGACCGGCCCTGCCGAGGCGGAAGGAGAGACGCGGACCCAGGGCACGACCGGAGCCGGGGCCACGGCCGGGTCCCGGGGAGCGGCCCTCGTCGGGGACCGCCCCTCCGTCGTCACCTCCCTCGTTCCGTACGCCTTCGACCTGCTGGACTCCCGTTCCGGGTACCCGGCGGGCATCCGGGACCCGCGCTGGCAGCAGGCGGTCTTCACGGCCGCCGGTGATCCCGGGCAGCTGCGGGACGCCGCCGCGCGGGCGATCACCGACGTGTGTCGGGAACTGCGCGCGGCCGGGCACACGGCGGGCACGGGCGAGGCGACCGAAACCCTGCGGATGGCGTGCGATCTGGCGAGTATCCGGGGGCTCACGGCCCCCGGCCGGGGCGAGGTCCTGGAGGCGCTGACGACCGTGATGGGCCAGGGCGAGCCGCTCGGCCGGGGCCGGGCCCTCGCCCGGGCCCTCGAAGTGGTCCTGGTCGGCACCGACCGGGGCCGGACCGCGCCGGGCACCCCGCGTTCCGGACTCGGTCCCTCCGTGGAGGCGGAACTGGCCGCGCTGCGGCTGCCCGGCCCGGACGACCCCGCCGCCCGCGAACTCCGGCTCGACCCGCTCCGCTCCGCGCTCGACAGCCGCCGCGAGACCCTGCTCCAGCGCCTGGCGGTGTGCGGCGCGGGTTACGGCGAGGCCGTGGATGTGGCCGGCACGGGCGACGGGACGGCCCTCACGACCCGGTGGCGGCTGTCGTGGACGCCCGCCGTTCCCGTACGGCTCGACCTGGCCGGGATACGGGGCGTGACCTCGGCCCTGGCCGCCGAGGGCACCCTGCGGGAGACCTTCCGCCGGGAGTCGGCGGACGGCGGACCCACCTGCGCGCTGGTGCTCGCCGGGCTCCGCGCGGCGGCCCGCTGCGACCTGCCCGCGCTGGTCGCCGACCGTCTGGCCGACGCCGCCGCCGTCCTCCCGGCGGCGGCCACGCTCCCCGAACTCCTCGAAGCCCTAGACCTGTTGGAGGCCCTGCGCCGGGGCCATCTGCCCGGCACCACCGCCGAGGGCAGGCTGTCCGCCGCCGCACTGGCCGTCGACCTGTTGGAGGCAGCCGTCCGCGCGCTGCCCGGCCTCGCGGGCAGCGACCAGCCGGAGGACGCGGCCGCGCTCGTCGCACTCGCCTCGCGGGCCGGTGAACACCGCCTCGGCCTGCGCATGGACGACGCCCTGGGCACCCTCGCGCGCACCGGCTCCCCGCTGATCCAGGGCGCGGCGCTGGCCGCCCGCGTCCTGCTCGACCTCGACTCCGCCGACACCCTCGGGGCACGTGCCGCCGGCTGGATCGACACGGCCACCGGGCCCGACAGCCGGTCGGCGCTGGCCCGACGCCTCAGCGGCCTGCTCAGCGGCGCGGCCCCGCTGCTGCAGTCCGCGCCGACCGCGCTGGACCCGCTGCTCGACCGTATCGACACGCTCACCGACCAGGGGTTCCTGGACCGGCTGCCCGCCCTGCGCGGCGGCTTCGACACGCTCACCCCGGCCGGCCGCGACCGCCTTCTCGACACGGTCACCGAACGCCTCGGCGACCGCCTGGACCTGTCGCTCGGCGCCTCACCGGCACTCCTCGCCCTGTGGACGGCGGCGGACAGGGCGGGCCTGGCGGCCGTCGACTCGCTGCGGCTGACGGGCGGTACGGCCCCGGTGGGGCCGGTCGAGGACGCCGACGGCACCGCCGTCCCCCGCGCCGTCGCGGACCCCGCCGGCCCCGTGGTCTCCGGGACCGTCGAAGCCGCGGTACCCACCCCCGCGACGTCCGGCCTCCCGCACCTCACCCCCACCGACCGCTGGCGGCTGCTCCTCGGCCGGGAGAGCGAGAAGCTGCCGCAGGGGGCCCGCCGTTACGCGCACGCGCTGGACGAGCTGTACGGCACCGGCCGGGGCGAGGGTTCCTCCGATCTGGGGCGGGAGGGCGGCCCGGGCCGGGCCGGCGGTCAGGACTCGTCGTTCCCCACGGCCCGGGAGTGGGCCGAGGAGCTGGACGCCCTCTTCGGCGCGGAGGTCCGCGAGGAGGTGCTGGCGCGGGCCGCCGACCAGGGCCGTACGGACGTCCTGGCCGAGCTGGACCCCAAGGCCGTGCGTCCCTCCGTCGACCTGCTGACCTCCGTGCTGTCCCTCGCCGGAGGGATGCCCGAGCAGCAACTGGCCAGGCTGCGCCCGCTGGTCCGGCGTCTGGTCGAGGAACTGGCGAAGGAACTCGCCACCCGCATGCGCCCCGCGCTGACGGGTCTGGCCACGCCGCGCCCGACCCGCCGCCCCGGTGGCCGCCTCGACCTGCCGCGCACCCTGCGGGCCAACCTGGCCCACACGCGCCGGACGGCGGACGGCCGGACCGTGGTGGTGCCGGAGCGGCCGGTGTTCAGCACCCGGTCCCGCAAGGAGGCGGACTGGCGGCTGATCCTCGTCGTCGACGTGTCCGGGTCCATGGAGGCCTCCGTCATCTGGTCGGCGCTGACCGCGGCCGTGCTGGGCGGGGTGCCCACGCTGTCGACGCACTTCCTGGCGTTCTCGACCGACGTGATCGATCTGACCGACCGGGTGGACGACCCGTTGTCGCTGCTGCTGGAGGTGCGGGTCGGCGGCGGCACCCATATCGCCGCGGGACTGGCACACGCCCGTTCCCTGGTGACCGTGCCCAGCCGCACCCTGGTGGTGGTCGTGAGCGACTTCGAGGAGGGCTACCCGCTCGGCGGGCTCCTCGGCGAGGTACGGGCCCTCGCGGGTTCCGGGGTGCATCTGATGGGCTGCGCCGCCCTGGACGACACCGGCACCCCGCGCTACTCGGTGCCCGTCGCCCGGCAGCTCGTCGCGGCCGGGATGCCGGTCGCCGCCCTCAGCCCCCTCGCCCTCGCCCGCTGGGTGGGCGACCGCCTCCGCGGAGAGAGTCGATGAACGCCGAACTGCCCCCGGCGGCGCCCGATGTGGTCGCCGCCGCCGTCGAGAGTCTGACCTCACGGCTGCGCAAGAAGCTGGACGCCGCGATCGAGACGTACGCGGCGGTGCCCGTCACGGCCGACGGCGGTGCCCTGCGCGTCCGCTGCGGCGAGGACGCCGAGGTCACGCTCACGCCCGGACCCTCCGGTGCGGTGACCGACGCCGAGGCAGCGGTGTGCAGCTGCCTGCTCGCACCCCGCTGTCTGCACCGCGCCGCCGTGCTGAGCGCCTGCCCGGTGGCCGACGCCGTGGCCGACGGCCCGAGCGGGGAGACGGCCGGCGAAGTCAGCGGAGCCACCGGCCCGGCCGACTCCGAAGCGACCGGGCCGGCCGGCGTCGCGGCCCCGGTGGGCACCGCGGACCCCGACGGCACCGAGGGCGGAGACAGCACGGTCACATCCCCCACCACCCCCGAGGCCACGCCCCCCACCCCCGCCCAGGCCGCCGCCGCGGCCGGCCTCTGGGCCGCCACCGCGGCCGTGCTCGCCGCCGGGGTCCCGGCCGCGGGCGCGGTGCCCCAGGCGGAGTTGCTGCGGGCCGCGCACACCGCGCGGCTCGCGGGGCTGCACCGCGCCGAGGCGGCCGCGCTGCGGGTGGTGCGCGGGCTGCGCGGCGCCCGCGCCCGGCACGAGGGCCACCGGCTGGCCGACCTGGTCGCAGGTGTGCGCGAACTGCTGCTCACCACAAGCCTGTTGACGGCGGCCGACCCGGATCCGGCCCTCGTCGGCACGGCCCGCCGCGCCTACCGGCCGGGCGGCAGTCTGCGGGTGCACGGGGTGTGCCGGGAGCCGGTGATCTCGGCCACCGGTTACGGCGGAGTCGTCACCCATCTCGTCTCCGACGACGGGCGCTGGTTCTCGATCGCCGACGTCAAACCGGGCGGCCCGGCGCGGGCCCGGGGCGCCGGCACGGCCACGGTCGCCCTCGGCTCGGGCACCGTCGACCACGCCGGGCTCTCCCGTGGCGGGCTGCTGATCTCCGGGGCCACGCTCTCCCCGGACGGCCGCCTCGGCTCCGGCAAAGGTGTGCGGGCCACTCCGCTCACCGGCCTGTCCTGGACGTCGGGACCGCTCGCCGCCCTCTTCGCCCGCCCCTTGGCGGAGGCGGTCGCCGAACGGCTCACGGTCACCCCCGGCACGGATCCGGAGCAGGCCGAGCAGGCCGCCCGCAGGCTGATCGGCTGCGACCTGGTTCTCGTCGGCGCGGTCGGCGACCAGCTGCTCGCCCGCGAGGTGTCCCCCGCCGGGACATCGGCCGGTGACGGCCTGCTCGTCCGGCTGACTCCGGCGAACAGCCATCCGGACCTCGCGCACACCGCCAACTTCCGTCAGCTCGCCGCCCGGCCCGGCCTGCGGCTGCGCGTGCTCGGCCGCCTCGAACCGGACCGCGCCGCCACGCTCCGCCCCCTCGCGATCGGCCCGGCCCCGGACACGGAAGCCACCGTGCGGCTGCCGGACGACTGGCACGGCCACGCCGATCTGGGCTACGACCGCCTCCAGGGTGCGCACTTCCCGCCGCCGGACGCCCTGCCGGCCCCGGACGGCCTCGTCGGCGTCCCGGCCGACCCGCTCGCCGAGGCTCCGTTGTGGCGACTGCGCCGGCTGGTGGAGGTCGCCGTCTCCGGGGGCCGCCGCGCGGTGGCCGAGCCGGCCCGCGACGGCGACCGGAACGGAGCGGGTGCGGCCCTGCGACGGGGCGGCTTCCACGCGGCCGCGGGCCTGTCGGCCGCGCTCACCGCGGAGGCCGACCGCCGCTCCCGCGATGTCTTCGGCCGCATCACCGATCCCGACCCGGCCCCCTACGCCCGGGCCTGGCTGGCCACCGCGGTCTACCTGGCCGCCACCGAACGCGCCCTGATCCAGGCCACCTGGCAGCCACCGGCCCCCGGCGCCTGATCACTGCCTGTTCCGCTCCCGCCCGACGCGCGCGCCCCGGTCACCCCCGACCGGGGCGCGCGTCGCTCGGACCCGGGCCGACGGCCGTGGCACCGGTTCCTCCGCCTCCCGATGGGGGGTGGGCGGCCGGTGCCGGTACAGGCTCGATTCGAGGGCGTCGAGGGCCTGGCGGGCGGCCAGGATGCGGAGGCGGAGTTCGTCCTCGGCGGCGGTGGTGTGTCCCTCGGCGGCCGGACCCGGCGTACCGGGCCCCTCTTCCCGCCCGCGCGCCCGTTCCGCCTGCGCAGTAGCCCTCTCCTCCTCGTCCCGTTCCATCTCGCGGGCCTCGTCGAGGGAGCTGATGACGACACCGATGAGGACGTTGACGAGGACGAAGGAGGCGAAGAGGACGTAGGAGGCGTAGTAGACGATGCTCCAGCGGGAGATCTCCAGGCCCGCGCGGACGGCGTCGCCGAGGCCGTCCAGGGTCATCAGGAGGAAGAGGGTGAGGACGGCGCGGCCGAGGGAGCCGAAGTGTTCGGGGTCGTGGTCGGCGAAGAACACCCAGCCGACCATGGCGTAGACGTACAGCAGCAGGGCGCCGACGAGGAGGAAGCTGAAGGTGCCGGGCAGGCTGCGGCCCACGGCGACCATGAAGACGCGCAGCTGGGGCAGGAAGCGGGCGGTGCGCAGGACACGGGCCAGGCGCAGCAGCCGCAGGACGGTGCCGTTCTCGCGGGCGAAGGGGAGGAACGCGGAGGCCACGACGGCCAGGTCGAACAGGTTCCACGGGTCGCGAAGGAAGTCGCGGGGGCGGTCGGCGTGCGCACAGGCACGCAGGAGTATCTCCGCGGCGAAGGCGACCAGGACGGCGTGCTCGGCGAGGCGTAACCACACACCCCAGCCCGCCACCAGCGCGCTGTACGTCTCCACGCCCAGCAGCACCGCGTTGGCGAGGATCAGGGCGAACACGGTGACGCCGAACCAGCGGGCCTCCGTGACGGCGCGGGCCCGTTCCGCGAGCGCCCGGCGCAGAGGCCGCCGGCCCGTCGGCGTGGGGGCGTGCGGGTCGTGCGGGTCGTGCGGGTCGGTCATCCTGCTGTACCTGCTCCTTCGCGCAGCGCGATGTCCCGCCGGCCGCGATGGCCGGCGGGACAGTTCGAGCGATCATGCTCCAGGAGACTTCTACAGCACCGTCGATGCGCGGTGTGCCGGGACGGCCGGTCAGGCCGCCCGGGGTTGCAGATAGCGCGCCAGCAGGTCGTCCAGGGTGACCAGGCCGGTCAGGCGGCCCGTGTCGTCGTGGACGACGGCGAGGGTGGCACGGTGCCGGCGCAGGACGTCGATCGCGTCGGCCACGGTCGCCTCGTCCGGCAGCTCCGGTACGGGCCGGGCGAGGGCCCGTGCCGTGACCGCGCGGCCCTTCGCCCGGGCGACCAGGGCGTCACGGGCGTGGATCGAACCGAGGACGGTCGTGTCCCCGGCGCGGACGAGAAGGCGGGTGCGGTCGTGCGCGGCGGCGGCGCGGAGTACGGCCTCCACGTCGGCGTCCGCGTCGACCGCGCTGATCTCGGTGGCCGGGACCACGAGGTCGCGGACCGGCGTCGCGGGCTCCGTCAGGGAGCGGGTGATCAGTGCGGAGTCGGTCTCGCTGATCAGGCCGAGGCGCTGCGACTCCTCGACGAGGTGCGTGAGCTGCTCGCGGTTGTGCACGGAGGCCAGCTCGTCGCGCGGGGTGACCCTGCACAGTCGTACGAGGGCGTTGCTGGCCCGGTTGAGCACCCCGATCAGCGGTCGTACGGCCCTGACCACGGCCCGGAAGGGCGGGGACAGCAGCATCGCGGAGCGCTCGGGGTGGGCGATGGCCCAGGACTTGGGGGCCATCTCACCGACCACCATGTGCAGGAACACCACGACCACCATGGCGACGGCGAACGCGACGCCGTAGCTGAGGGCGCTGGGCAGGCCCAGGTCGTGCAGCAGGGGGTCGAGTTCGTGGGAGATGGCGGGCTTGGAGACCGATCCGAGGCCCAGGGTGCAGACGGTGATGCCGAGTTGGGCGCCGGCCAGCATCAGGGACAGCTCGCGCATCCCGGCGAGGGCCGCCTTGGCGCCGCGTTGTCCGGTGGCCGCCGCGTGTTCCATGCGGTGGCGTCTGGCCGCGACGAGCGCGAACTCGGCGGCGACGAAGAACCCGCTGCCGATCAGCAGCAGGACGGTGACGAAGAGCGCCATGGGGAAGCTCATGCCTGTTCCTCCTCGCGCTCACGCGCGGGCAGCCGCTCCAGGCGGACCCGGGCCGGTACGTGCCGGTCGAGCGTGCGGACGTCGATGACCGCGCGCCCGCCGTCGGACAGGTCCACGGCGAGCCGGTCGCCGATGGCCGGGAAGCGGCCGAGGCGGTCCACGACCAGTCCGGCGACGGTGTCGTAGTCCTCCTCCTCGGGCAGGTGCAGACCCGTGGCGTCGGCGACCTCGTCGAGGCGGCGCCCGGCGTCCACCAGCCAGCCCGTGCCATCGGCGACGGCGAGTTCGGTGACGGTGTCGGACTCGTCGGCGATGTCGCCCACCAGTTCCTCGGCGATGTCCTCGTAGGTGACGATGCCGGCGACTCCGCCGTGCTCGTCCAGGACCACCGCGAACTCGTCGTCCTGCTCACGCATCCGGGTCACGGCGTCCGGCAGCGGCAGGGTGTCCGGCAGGAGCAGCGGGCGGCGGGCCAGGGCGCCTGCGGTGGTGGCGGTCAGGGGCCCGGCGGGCAGTCGCATCAGCTCGCGTACGCCGAGCACGCCGGTGACGTCGTCCGGGTGGTCGCCGAGCACCGGGTAGTTGGAGTGGCCGTGCTTCGCGATCAGTTCGACCGCCTCGGCGGCGGAGGCGCCCTCGCGGACGAAGACGGCGGTCACGCGCGGCACCATCACCTCGTCGAGGGTCCGCTCGGAGAACTCCAGGGCGTGGTCGAGCAGTTCGGCGGTGTCCCTCGGCAGTTCGCCCTGCTCGTGGGACTCACCGATGAGGTGACCCAGCTCCTCCAGGGTCGCGCCGTGGTGCAGTTCCTCGACGGGATCGATGCCCACCTTGCGCAGCAGCCGGTTGGCCACGCCGTCGAAGACGTGCACCACCGGGCCCACGACCTTCAGATAGGCGAGCGTGGAGGCGGCCAGCGACTTCGCGAGGCGCTCGGGGACGGCGAGCGCGAGGTTCTTGGGTGCCAGTTCGCCGAGCACCATCTGGACGACGGTGGCCGCCACGAAGGCCAGGACGACGGAGATCGGGCCGACCGCGCCCTGCGGGACGCCGATGCCGGTCAGGGCCGGTTCGAGCAGCGCGGAGACGGACGGCTCGGCGATGAAGCCGACGACCAGGCCGGTGACGGTGATGCCCAGCTGGGCGCCGGACAGCATGAACGACAGCCGCTCCAGCACGGTCAGGGCGCGGGCGGCCCGCCGGTCGCCCGCCGCCGCGTCGCGCGCGAGCGCGAGCCGGTCGGCGGAGACGTACGCGAACTCCTGGGCGACGAAATAGCCCGTACCGGCGGTGAGGACGAGGACGGCCAGCAGTCCCAGTACGGCGTTCACGGCACTCATCGAGCACCACCCCGTCGCGTGCCGCGGTCGCATCGGTCGTGCGAGATTCGGCGAGGTGGTCGGGGACTGTGCCCCGGGGAGTCCGTCGGTCTGGCGGACACGGGCTTTGCTCCTTCAGTAGGTGTGCAGCACGTGAACGATTCTGACCCGATCTTCGTTCCCGACCGCGATCACCCGCGACCGGCGCGACGCTCCCCCGCGGCCTCAGGCGCCCGCGGCCCTGACCAGACCCTTCTCGTACGCGATCACGACGGCCTGGGCGCGGTCGCGCAGGCCGAGCTTGGAGAAGATGCGGGCCACGTGGGACTTCACGGTGGCTTCGCTCAGGGTCAGCTCGGCGGCGAGTTCGGTGTTGGACAGCCCGCGGCCGAGGAGGGTCAGCACCTCCAGCTCGCGGGGCGTCAGCGCCCGGAGGTCGGCGTGGGCGACCGAAGGGTGGGCGGCTTCCGTGGCGAAGCGTTCCACCAGCCGCCGGGTGATGGTGGGCGCCAGCAGGGCGTCACCGGTGTCGACCAGTCGTACGGCGGCCACCAGGTGCTGCGGGGTGACGTCCTTCAGGAGGAAGCCGCTGGCACCGATCGACAGGGCCGCGTAGACGTAGCGGTCGAGGTCGAAGGTGGTGAGCATGAGCACCCGGCAGTCCGGCGCCCGGTCCAGGATGCGGCGGGTGGCCTCCAGGCCGTCCATGTTCGGCATCCGGATGTCCATCAGCACGACGTCCGGTACCAGCTCGCGGGCCATCGCCACGGCCTCCGCGCCGTCGGCCGCCTCGCCCACGACGTCGATGCCCCGGGCGGTGAGGATCAGCCGGAACCCGGTCCGGATCAGCGTCTGGTCGTCGACGACCAGGACGCGCGGCGCCGCCACCGTGTCCGCGCCCGTCACGGCCGGTCCAGGGGGATGCGTGCCCGCACCCGGTAGCCGCCGCCGAGGCGGCGCCGGGCGTCGAGGTCGCCGCCGTACACCGCGACCCGCTCGCGCAGCCCCAGCAGCCCGCGCCCGGTGCCGTCCCGGTGGCGCGGTACGGGCGGCACGGGGTGCGGGCGGGTGGGGTCGCCGCCGGTCAGCACACTGGGTCCGGTGTTGAGCACCTCCACACGCAGCGAGCGGTCGGCGTACCGCACGGTCACTTCGGCCCTGCCGCCGTCGCCGTGTCGGAGCGCGTTGGTCAGCGCCTCCTGGACGATCCGGTACGCCGTCACGTCGACGCCCTGCGGCAGCGGGCACGGCTCACCGGAGATCCGTACCTCCACGGGCAGGCCGGCGAAGGAGATCCGGTCGACGAGCGGGCCCAGCCGGTCGAGTCCGGGTTGCGGGGCCAGTTCGGCCATGTCGCCGCCGAGCCGGACCGCGCCGGGGTCCGTGTCCCCCTCCCGGTCCGCGCCGGGGTCGGCCTTCCTCTCCCGTTCCTCGTCGTCGCCGTTCTGCGAGGGCGCGAGCAGGCCCAGCAGATGCCGGAGGTCGGTCATGGCGCCGCGTCCCGCGTCCTCGACGGCCAGCAGGGCCGCCTCGGCCTCCTCCGGCATGGTGCCCAGCACCTCGCGGGCGGCTCCCGCCTGGACGACCATGAGGCTGACGTTGTGACTGACGATGTCGTGCAACTCCCGTGCGATACGGTCGCGTTCGGCGACGATCGCGGCCCGCGCGGCACTCTCCCGTTCCCGTTCGAGCAGCCAGCCGCGCTCCCCCACGGCCTTCTGCCAGCGGCGGCGCATCCGTACCAGTGCCACCGCCGGCCATGCCGCGGCCCCGCACGCCACCCCTGCCGCCGCCGACATCGCCGACACCTCGTCAATCCCCCACTCCCACATGGGGTTCACCTTCCCAGACCGGCTCGCGGCTCCGCATCAGCCCCGGGATGCGGGTCCCTGCATCCCGGGGATGAGGCGCGGTGACCGGTGCCGTCCGGGGAGGGATGTCCCGGCCGCGCTTCTCACCTAGCGTCCGGTGCATGGTCACTGAGGAGAACACGGGTGAAGCCGTCGTACGGCTCGACGGTGTGCGCAAGGAGTACGGCGGGGCGACGGCGCTGAACGGGGTGTCGCTGGAGATCCGGGCCGGGGAGGCGGTCGCGGTGATGGGTCCCTCGGGGTGCGGGAAGTCCACGTTGCTGAACATGATCGCCGGCCTGGACCGTCCGACGGGCGGCACGGTGGTGGTGCATGGGGAGAGCGTGGGGGAACTGAGCGAGAAGGGGCTCGCCCTGTACCGGCGACGCCGGATCGGCATGGTCTTCCAGTTCTTCAACCTCATCGACGATCTGTCGGCGCTCGACAACGTGGCGCTGGCCGCCCAGCTGACCGGCACCCCGGCCCGGCAGGCCCGCCGCCGCGCCCTGGAGCTGTTCGACGAACTCGGCATCGCCGACCGGCGTAACGCCTACCCGACGGTCCTCAGCGGCGGCGAACGCCAACGCGTCGCCGTGGCACGGGCGTTGATGAACCGCCCAGCCCTGCTGCTGGCCGACGAGCCGACCGGCGCGTTGGACCGGAGGTCGGGAGAACAGGTGATGGACCTGCTGCTCGATCTCAACCAGATCGGCCAGACCCTGATCCTGGTGACCCACGACGAGCGGCTGGCCCGGCGCTGCGCCAGTCGCCTCGTCGAGTTCACCGACGGCCGCGTGACCGGTGAGCACACCCTGGAGCCGACCGCATGAGGGCCGTGTGGCGGGCCGCGCGGGCGGCGGTACGGCGACGCGCATTCCAGACGCTGGTGATCGGCCTGGTCACGCTGACCTCGACGGCGGCGATCGTGGTGGCGCTCGGTCTGGTCGACGCGGCCTCGTCCCCGTTCGACCGGGCCTTCGGCAGACAGCGCGGACCGCACGTCGTCGCCGTGTTCGATCCCGCGAAGGTCTCCGAGGGCCGACTGACACGGGCGGTACGGCAGTCCGGCATGGAGGCGACCGCCGGCCCGTTCCCCCGGGCCACCGTCGAGCTGCCGAGGGAGGCGATGGGATACGGCCTCGGGAGCGAACTCGCGGTCGTGGGCCGCTCCGGCCCCGGGGGCCCGGTGGACCGGTTGGACCTGTGGGCGGGCCGTTGGGCGACCGGACCGGGCGAGGTCGTCCTCAACCGGCAGTCGGACTGGACCGCGGACGACCTGGGCAAGAAGCTCCGGGTGCCCTCGGGCCCGGTCCTCACCATCGTGGGCTTCGCCTTCGACCTGAGCCGCACCGCCGACGCCTGGGTCGCCCCCGGCCAGATCGAGGCCCTGCACCCCACCGGCGCCCAGATGCTGTTCCGCTTCACCGACGCCTCGTCGGACGACCGGCTCCGCGCGCAACTCGACACGGTGACCGCCGAATTGCCGTCGGGCGCGCTGACCGGGTCACGGTCGTACCTCACCCTGAAGGAGGAGATAGGCAGTTCGGCACGGGCGTATGCGCCCTACCTCCTCGCTTTCGGCGTTCTCGGCCTCGTGGTGGCCGTGCTCATCGTCGCCCATGTGGTCAGCGGCGCCGTGATCTCCGGCTACCGACACATCGGCATCCTCAAGGCGCTGGGATTCACGCCGGGGCAGGTGGTGGCCGTCTACCTCGTGATGGTCTCCGTCCCCGCGGTGCTCGGCTGTGCGCTCGGGACCGTCGCGGGCAACCTGGCGGCACGGCCCCTGCTCCAGTTCGCCTTCACGGGGCCGGACGCGGGCGTCTTCCACAAGAGCGTCTCGCTCGCGCCCTGGGTGAACGTCCTCGCCCTGCTCGGCATGCCCGCCGTGTGCCTCCTCGCCGCGCTCGTGCCCTCGGTGCGCGCCTACCGCCTGTCCGCGGCGCGGGCGATCAGCGCGGGCAGCGCGCCCCGCGCGGGGCGGGCCCTCGGCGTCCAGCGCCGGCTGGCGGGCAGCCGGCTGCCGCGCTCGGTGAGCCTCGGACTGGGGCTGCCGTTCGCACGGCCCGGGCGCAGCGCCCTCACCCTCTCCGCCGTGGTCCTCGGTGTGACCACCGTGACGTTCGCGACCGGCCTGGCCACGACGATGGACCGGTTCGGCAACGCGGGCCGTGACGCTTACCAGGTCACGGTCTACGTGGGCAAGGTGGAGAACGGCAAGGAGACCGAGCCGGTGCACGGCGACCGCGCGCTGCACTCCCTGCTGCGGGCGTTGCCCGACGCCCGTGAGGTCACCGCCCGGGCCGACACCGAAGCCCGCCTGGCGGGTTCGACGGAGAAGCTGTGGCTGGAAGCCCGCAGAGGCGACCGGCCGCGGATCGACAGCCTGCTCACCGGGGGCCGGTGGATCCGGGGCGCCGGTGAGGTCGTGGCCGGATCGGCCTTCCTGCGCCGCAACGGACTGGGCGTCGGCGACCACCTCCGCGTGGAGAAGGGGGATCGTGGCGCGAACCTGGTCGTGGTCGGGGAGTTCATGGAGAGCAACGCCCGGGTCGTCGTCGCCGACTGGTCGACGATGCGGTCGCTGGCCCCGCGGGAGAAACCCATCGCCTACCACGTCAAGCTGCGCGACGGCGCCGACCCGAACGCCTACGCCCGGGCCGCCGCGGCCGCCGATCCCGGGCTCTCTCCCTCACCGACCGGCGCCAACTCGGTCACCCGGACCATCATCGGCTCCGCCACCGCGCTCACCCTGCTGCTCGCCGCCGTCGCGTCTCTCGGCGTCTTCAACACCGTGGTCCTCAACACCCGCGACCGCCGCCGGGACCTGGGCATGCTCAAGTCCATCGGCATGACACCACGCCAGGTCACGACGATGACGGTGACCTCGATGGCACTGCTCGGTGCCTTCGGCTCGCTCCTCGGCATCCCGCTCGGCATGGCGGGCCACCAGCTGGTCGTGCCGCGCATGGCGGACGCGGTGGAGATCACGCTGCCGTCGTACATGACGGATGTCTGGAGCGCCCCGGCCCTCGCCGGCCTCGGCCTTGCGGGCCTCTTCATCGCCGTCCTCGGCGCGTACGTCCCGGCCCGCCGCGCGGCTCGGCTGACGATCGCGGAGGTGCTGCACAACGAGTGAGGCACGCGCGGCCTCGGTGCGCGGGCGCTCACCTCCGGCCCGGTGCCCCCGTACGCAGGCCGCGCATGACGAGGTCGAAGAGGCGGGCGGCACGGGGTTCCCAGTCGCCTCGGGGGTCGAGCTGCCAGACGCCGGCGATGGCGAGGAGCAAGGCGTCGGCGGTCACACCCGGGCGGATGGTTCCGGCGTCGTGGTTGGCCTTGAGCAGGAGTTCGATCGCGGCGACCAGGAGCGGGTAGCCGGGTTTCGCCGGGGCGCCGGCCGCGGCGGTGGCCCGGCGCAGCGCGTCGGCCAGGCCGGCCTTGGCCGTGGCGTAGCGGGCGAGGCGGTCGAGCCAGGCGCGCAGGGCCCGGCCGGGCTCCAGGGTTCGCAGCAACTCGGCCGCTCCGTCGACGAGTTGCTGCACCTCCTGACGGTGAACCTCCAGGACGAGCGCCTCCCGGTCGGGGAAGTTCCGGTAGAAGGTGCCCTGTCCCACGCCCGCCTTCTTGGCGATCACACTGAGCGGCACGTCGGCGGAACGGGACAACTCGGCCAGTGCCACCGCAAGGATGCGCGCGCGATTGCGCTGCGCGTCGGACCGCTGGGGCACCTCGCTCGCCGACGCCACTCGCCCGCCTCCCTGACGCACGCCCGGCACGGACGGACGGATGTCGACTTAGGGCGACCTTACCCCGCTTCCCGGCCGGAACGAAGACCCTCTCGGGCGCCCCATTGCGGAGCCACCAAAAAGGTAATGGGGGGCCGCGTCGCGCCCCTCACCCGGCCGGCAGTGCTCGCCGCAGGATCGCGTCCAGGTCGGCGGAGCCGGGGAGCGTGCCGTAGGTGTGCCCCCACTCGCCGCCTGGCCGGGTCGCGCAGAACGCGTCGGCGACCGCGGGCGGGGCGTGCCGGACCAGCAGGGCGGCCTGCAAGGTGAGCGCCATGCGCTCCACCAGACGGCGGGCACCGGACGGGTCGTCCTCGCGGCGCGCCGTCCGGCTCGACGAACTGATGGGCCGGGCCTGCGGCGCGGCCGGTCTGCACGGCATGACCGTCTCCCTCCAGGTCCACTACCACAGGCCCGTCCCCGTGGGGACGGCCCTGCGCCTGTTCGCCCGGGCCACGGGCACCGACGGCCGCAAGATCTTCGTGCACGGCTCGATCGACACCGAGCCGGACAGGTCCGGCCCCGCGGCCCCCACCGTGACGGCGGACGGCGTCTTCGTCTCCCCCGCCCCGGACCGCCTTCGCCCCCTGTTCCCGCACCTGGGAGACACGCCGTAACCTCCCTCTCCGGCCGGGCATCGACGGGCTCGACGGTCGATCGAGGGACGGCACACGACATATCGGCGTGCGGCGGTAGCCGGCGGGCTGCTGCTCAGGGCGCTGTTGTGGTGGGCGGGAGCGAGTGAGAGAGCGCTGCGGCTGCGGGGCGCCATCGACGCACTGGGCGCGCAGGCCGCCGCCAACCTCGAACGCCGGCTCGCCCCCTCGTCGTACGAACCGCCGGGCCTCCTCACAGCTCGGCGCGGCGGTGGTGGCCACCCCCGGGCCGTGGCGCCGAGGCCGGTGACCTGGTCTCAGGCCGTGGGATCGAACCAGGTGACCGTGTCGGACATCGTCTGCTTGATGCGGAACAGCGCGAACTCGCTCAGGACCGGCAGGGCGTCCAGCGAGAACCAGCCGACCTCCAGGGACTCGTCGTCGTTGACGCGTGCCTCGCCGCCGACGGCACGGCAGTGGAAGGTGATGTCCATGTACTGGCAGACGTCCCCGTTGTCGTACCGCACGGGTTCCAAGGCCTGGACGAGGACGACCCGCTCGGCCACGCACCGCACCGCCGTCTCCTCGTAGACCTCCCGAACGGCGCAGGCCGCCGGCTGCTCCCCCGGGTCCGGGATGCCGCCGATGAGCGACCACTTGCCGTTGTCGGACCGACGGCCCAGCAGCACTCTGCCCTCGTCGTCGAAGACGAGGGCGGTGACTCCGGGGAGCCAGAGCAGCTGGGTGCCGGCGGATGCACGGAGTGTGCGGATGAAGTCAGGGGTAGCCATGGAGCCGACCCTAACGGGCCGGTTCCCTCACTCCCGCCGTTCCGCCACGCGCACACGAGGCGTACGGCTACACGCCACCGGCGCGCCTCCCGCGCACACCCGCCGCGATCGCCCAGCCGAGCCCACCGGCCGCGACCAGCACCAGAAGCATCTCGGGCGCGATGCCGACGCGGGTGGCGGGCGTCTGCGAGGAGCGCAGCGGCACCTTCTGGACCAGTGAGTCCGGGACGAACATGCCCGTCTTCTGCGTGATCCGGCCGTCCGGCATGATGATCGCGCTGACGCCGCTGGTCACCGGCACGGTGACGGTACGGCTGTGCTCGACGGCGCGGACCCGGGACATGGCCAGCTGCTGGTAGGTCATCTCGCTGCGGTCGAAGGTCGCGTTGTTGCTCGGCACCGAGATCAGCTGGGCGCCGTCGGTGACCTCGGAGCGCACGGCCCAGTCGAAGGCCGCCTCGTAGCAGGTGACGAGACCGACCTTGGCACCGTCCATGGTGAACACGCCCGGTTCGGTGCCCCGGCTGAAGTCCTTGCGGACCATGGACGTCCACTCGCCGTTGATGGCGCCGATGAGCGAGCGCAGCGGAAGGTACTCGCCGAACGGCTGGATCTGCCGCTTGTCGTACGTGTCGACGGGGCCCTTCGCCGGGTCCCAGAGGATCTGCTCGTTGTAGAGCTTTCCGTCCCGCTCGACGACACCGCCGACAGAGATGGGGGCGCCGATGGCGGTGGCCGCCTTGTCGATCACCGCGCGGGCGTCGGCGTTGGCGAAGGGGTCGATGTCGGAGGAGTTCTCCGGCCAGAGCACGAAGTCGGGCTTGGCGACCTTGCCCGCCCGGACGTCGGCGGCCAGCCGCTCGGTCTCCTTGGCGTGGTAGTCGAGCACGGCCCGCCGCTGGGCGTTGAAGTCGAGCCCCAGGCGCGGCACGTTGCCCTGGATGACCGCCACGGTCGCGGTGCCGTCCTCCGCCGTGTCGCTCACCAGGGCGCGGGACGCGAGGGCGCCGGCCAGGGGGACGGCCACGCAGAGCGCGGCCACGGCCGCGGTGCCCCGGCGCAGGGCCGCACCGGTCCGGCGGTGGTCGACCACCAGCCGGACCACTTCGTAGAGGCCGAACCCGCACAGGACGACGGCGAAGCCGAGCACGGGGGTGCCGCCGAGCGCGGCCAGCGGCAGGAAGACGCCGTCCGCCTGACCGAAGGCGACCTTGCCCCAGGGGAAGCCGCTGAACGGGGCACGCGCGCGTGCCGCCTCACCGGCGACCCACACCGCGGCGGCCCACACCGGCCAGCCCGGCAGCTTCGACACGGCGGCGACACCCGCGCCGACGAGCGCCACGAACACCGCCTCGATCACGACGAGCGCGAGCCACGGTCCTGGGCCCACCTCCACACCGGTCCACACCAGCAGGGGGAGCAGGAAGCCGAGACCGAAGAGGTAGCCGAGGCCGAGGCCCGCCTTCCAACCGCGTCCGCGCAGCACCCAGCCGAAGACCGCGAAGGCCGGCAGGGCCAGCCACCACAGGGTCCGGGGCGGGAAGCTGACGTAGAGCAGCACTCCGGAGAGCGCTGCGGCGGCGGCCGGGAGGAGCCGGCCGGCCCATCGGGAGACCCGGGAGACGGGCGCGGCCTGGGGTTCGAGCTGTTCCGGCTCGTCTACGGGAGTGGCGGTGACGGTCACTCGGGGAGTGTACGGCGCGTCACCCCGGCGCCGACAGCGCGGCCCGGGCGTCCGGGGTGAGGCTTTTGTCGCACCCCAGCCGCAACGTTCCTGCGCAACTCGTCCACAAACCGGCGCATCACCCGTTACGGTGTGCGCGAGCCTCTGACGTGCGGCCGGACCACATCCGGGCGGTCGAGGTCCGGCACAGGTGCGAGGCGTCGGGGGGCGACGGGTTGGGGTCCACGAGGACGCGGTCCGCTGCCGGAGCGGCGGCCGCGCACGAGAGACGGAACGTCTCCGATGTCACGGGTGCGCTCCTGCTCGGGGCGTGCGCCGCCTGGTCGCTGACCACGGCGGCGGCGCGAGGCGGCCGTCCGGAGGGCGTACTGCTGGCGGTCCTCGCCGTGGCGGCCGGATATGCGGCGGGCCGGATATGCGGGGCGCTGCTGCCGGTGCTGGCACCGTCCGCCGGCGCGCTGGCCGGTTTCGGTCTGGCGGTCACCGCCCCGCACACCGGAGCGGCCTCGCCGCTGATCTCGCCGCTCGGGCACACCGGGGCGACGGCCGCGCTGCTGGCCCTGTCCGCGGGCGCCGCCTGTTGTGCCGCCTGGGCGGCCCGCTCCCCCGGACCGAGGCTGGCCCTGCGGCTGCTGGCCTGCGGCATGGCGGTGACGGCGGCCGTGCTGGGCTCGACCTCCGGCTTCGCCGCGTGCGTCGGGGTGCTGCTCTGCTCGCTCGCGGCGGCCCGGATGCGCCACCGGGGCCTCGGGCTCGCGGGGCTCGCGCTCGCCACGGCCCTGGTGACGGCAACGGTCTGGGCGACCGCCGAGCACGCCCTGCCGACCGGACTGACCGACTCTCTGGAGGGGCAGCTCACTCCGCACCGGGTCCTGCTGTGGCACGACGCGCTCGGCCTGGCCCACGGTGAACCGCTGCTGGGCACGGGGCCGGGCCGCTTCGGGGAACTGAGCCCGACGGTCGCGCTGTCGCTGCCGTCCGACGACAAACCTCATTCGGCGCCGTTGCAGCTGGCGGCCGAACAGGGGCTCGTCGGGGTCGCGCTGCTCGCCGCGGTGTTCGGCTGGATCCTGTACGTGCTGTGGCGCACCCCGCGCTCCACCCCGGTCGTCCTCACCGCCGGCGCGGCCCTGACCGCGCTCGCCGCGATCGCCTCGGTCGGCAACGCGCTGAGCTTCACGACGGTGACGGCGGGAGCGGGTCTGCTGGCGGGCATGGCGACGGCCCGGCCCCTGACGGACGAGGACGACGGCACCGGCTCGTCCGGCCCCGACGACCGCTAGCGGAGCGGCGGCCGGGACGAGGGGCGTCAGCGCGCGGCGCCGGACGCCTTCGGGCTCAGCCGGGCGCGAATGACACGCACGGCCGTCTCGGCGTTGTCCACGGTGATCGTGAAGGTGTGGCCGTCCCAGAGGCGCAGCACCACCGCCTCCCCCCGTCGTACGACGACGGCGGTGCCCTTCTCGGGCCGCCAGCGGTAGCCCCAGCCGCCCCACTGGTGGGGGGTGACGCAGGCGGCGAAGTCGGCGTCGGCGACCTGGGACAGGGGGATGCGGCGACGGGGCACGCCGATGTGCCCGCAGCGGACCTCCAGACACTCGTCGTCGACCTTCACGGAGACGTGCACGAAGGCGAGCGTGCCGAAGAGGACGAGCAGTCCGGCCGCGATGCAGCCGACGACCGCCATGACGAGCGGGGCGGTACCGGACGTCCACGCCGAGTCGACGGCGAGTTCGATGCCCAGTGCCATGCAGGCGGCGCCGCCGAGCGCCAGCAGCCATTGGCCGCGGTTGGTCGCGCGGCCGGTCCAGACCTCGGGGTGCGGGCCCGCGGGGGTATCCGTCTCGCCGTGGGGGTGGTCCCTCATGGCTTTGAGACTACTCAGATTCCGCAGCGCGGGCACCTGGTCGCGGAGCGTCACTGCTCCGGGTGGACGGCCGGCACGGGAGCGGTCGTGCGGAGCAGACTGCCCTCCGCGTAGGCCAGTGCCGGGGCGGGCAGCGAGCCCTCACGGCCGCTGAGGATGACGGTCAGCGTCGCCCCGGTCCAGTCGGCCTCCGGCTTCGGCAGCTCGCCGATGCGGCGCAGGGCCTGGGCGGCCACGGCGCCGGCGGAACCGTGCAGGACCAGCGGCGGCCGGCCGGGCTGCTGGACGGCGGCGCGAATCCGTTCGGCGACCAGTTCATAGTGGGTGCAGCCGAGGACGACGGTCGTCACGTCCTCGGGCGTGAGGGCGGCGGCCGCGGCGATCGCGGCGTCGATCGCCGCGTAGTCCGCGTGCTCCACCGCTTCGGCCAGGCCCCAGCAGGGCACTTCGGTGACCGTCACCCCGTCGGCGAACTCCTCGATGAGGCCGCGCTGGTAGGGGCTGCCGGTGGTGGCGGGCGTGGCCCAGATGGTGAAGGGGCCGCCGCCGGACGCGGCGGGCTTGATCGCCGGGACGGTGCCGATGACCGGCAGGCCGGGTTCGAGCAGAGCGCGCAGGGCGGGCAGGGCGTGCACGGACGCGGTGTTGCAGCCGACGATCAGGGCGTCGGGCGCGTGGGCGGCGGCGGCCGCCGCGACGGCGAGGGCGCGCTCGGTGAGGTCCTGCGGAGTGCGCGGGCCCCAGGGCATGCCGTCGGGGTCGGAGGAGATCACGAGATCCGCGTCGGGCCGCAGCCGCCGTACCGCGGCGGCGGCGGGGAGCAGACCGATACCGGAGTCCATGAGCGCGATCTTCACCCGGCCACGATAGACGATGGCCTCGGTACGGCCGCCGCCGTGGGGCAGACTGCGGACGTGAGCGCCATCGCGTGGACCGCCGCCGGATCACTCGCCGCCTGGTTGTGGCTGCTGCTCGGCCAGGGCTTCTTCTGGCGCACGGACGTGCGTCTGCCACCCCGCCGGGACCCCGACGACTGGCCGTACGTCTGCGTCGTCGTCCCCGCCCGCGACGAGGCGGCCGTGCTGCCCGAGAGCCTGCCGTCCCTGCTGGCCCAGGACTACCCCGGCCGGGCGGAGATCTTCCTGGTGGACGACGGCAGCTCGGACGGCACCGGTGACCTGGCCCGCGACCTGGCCCGACGCCACGGCGGACCGGCCCTGACGGTGTCCTCGCCCGGGGAGCCGCCCGCCGGCTGGACGGGCAAGCTCTGGGCCGTGCGGCACGGGATCGAGCTGGCACGCGCGCGGGGACCGGAGTTCCTGCTGCTGACGGACGCGGACATCGCGCATCGGCCGGACAGCCTGCGCGCCCTGGTGGCGGCCGCGCGCACCGGCGGCTTCGACCTCGTCTCCCAGATGGCCCGGCTGCGCGCCGAGAGCCCGTGGGAACGGCTCGTCGTGCCGGCCTTCGTCTACTTCTTCGCCCAGCTGTATCCGTTCCGGTGGATCTCCGTACGGGGTGCGCGCACGGCGGCGGCGGCGGGTGGCTGTGTGCTGCTGAGCGCCGAGGCCGCCGAGCGGGCGCGGATCCCGGACGCGATCCGACAGGCGGTCATCGACGACGTGGCCCTGGCCAGAGCGGTCAAGCGGAGCGGCGGCCGCATCTGGCTGGGGCTGGCGGAGCGGGTCGACAGCGTGCGGCCCTACCCCCGGCTGCACGACCTGTGGCACATGATCGCGCGCAGCGCCTACGCCCAGCTCCTGCACAACCCGCTGCTGCTGGCCGGCACGGTCCTCGGTCTCACCCTCGTGTACCTCGTGCCGCCCGTGGCGCTCGTGACGGGCGTGTTCGCCCGGGATCCGGCCGCGGCGCTCCTCGGCGGGCTCGCCTGGCTGCTGATGACGGCGACGTACCTGCCGATGCTCCGTCATTACGGCCAGCCCCTGCGGCTCGCACCGCTGCTGCCGTTCACCGCCTCGCTGTATCTGCTGATGACGGTGGACTCGGCGGTGCGGCACTACCAGGGGCGCGGCGCGGCCTGGAAGGGCCGCACCTACGCGCGACCGGACGCGGTCCCGGACGAGGGCTAGCCCAGAGCTAGCCCAGGGTCCGCGTTCCTCCTCTTATGTGAGGGGTGCGAGGGGGCTATTTCCTGCCCGGGGTCCAGTTCATCCCCCACCCATAGGCGTAGTCGACCGTACGCTGCGGGCTCACCCCGCGCTCGGGGACGAGGTAGCGGGCCTCGCGCTGGACGATGAGGTCACCGCCCTGGTGGGTGATGAGGGCGAGCGCGCAGACGGTGGAGGGGACCGTGCACTCGTCGAGGGAGAAGTCGATGGGTGCGCCGTGCTGCGGCTGGAGGGTGACCGTCGCGTGCAGGTCGGCGAAGGAGCGGGCGCCCTCGTAGATGGTGACGAAGATGAGGATGCGCCGGACGTACTGCTTGTGGTCGAGGTTGACGGTGAGGTTCTCGCCGCTGCTGACGGCGCCGGTGCGGTCGTCACCGTCCAGGTGGATGAAGGGCGGCTGATGCAGCGACCCGAAGGCGTTGCCGAGCGCCTGGACGACGCCCTTGCTGCCGTCGGACAGTTCGAACAGGGCGCACAGGTCGAGGTCGAGGTCGGCGTGCATGGCGACGGCCCGGCCCAGTTTGCTGCCCCACCCCTTGAACTGCTTGCGCACCTCCCAGTTGAGGTTCACGCGCATGGCGCCGGAGGTGCCGCCCTGCTTGGCCAGGGAGACCGCCGGGGCCTCCTTGGTGAGCGTCACCTTGCTGAGGCGGACCGGAGCGGAAGGCGCGGCGGGAGGGGCGGGCGGCGGGGGCGGGGCGGTCGTCACCGGCGGCGGCACGGTGACGGGAGGAGCGACCGGCGTGGGCGCGGCCACGGGAGCGGGGGCCGCCGCCTGCTGCGGTTCGTCGACGGTGATGCCGAAGTCGGTGGCGAGCCCCTCCAGTCCGCTGCTGTAGCCCTGGCCGACGGCGCGGAACTTCCAGGCGCCCTGTCTGCGATAGAACTCCCCGAGCACGAAAGCGGTTTCGGCGCCGGCGTCCGCGCTGTCGTAGCGCGCGATCTCGGTGCCCGCCCGCTCGTCGAGCACCCGGATGTGGAGCCCGGGCACCTGCCCGAAGGTGCCACCGTCCGCGGAGGCGGCCACCACCACGGTCTCGACGGCGGGCTCCACGCGCGCGAGGTCGACGACGAGCGACTCGGTCACCTGGCCGCCGGCGTCCCGCTTGCCCTCGTGCCGGACCGCGCCGGAGGAGTGCGCGGGCTGGTTGTAGAAGACGAAGTCGGCGTCCGAGCGCACCTTTCCGCCGACGAGCAACAGCGCCGAGGCGTCCGTGTCGGGTACACCCGGTCCGGAGTTCCGGCCCAGTTCCACGCGCAGCGCGGTCGTCGGAACCGCGGTGTTCGATCCTTTCGGCATTGACATGTCCGCCCCCATCAGAAGGTCATCCAGAAGGTCGTCACCAGACCGCGTCCCACGCGGACCGTCGGATCCGGCCGGATCCGTTGTGGGGGCCAAACCTATTCCCCCGGGGCCCGGAACCCCCAGAACCCGTACCGAAAGACCGGTGGCCAACCGCCGGTAACCCGCGAGGAACTCGCCCTTTACACGATCAGTACGCGCTTTGCTGCCCTTTTTCGCCGAGTTCGCTCGCATTGGGGGTCCGGCGTCACTGCCGACACGGAAAACAACCCTCTTATCGGTCTCCCCAACCAGCACATCGTGGGCTTAACTTATGTGCCATGACCTCCCCCCGCTCCACCTACGGCGGCGGTTACTACTCCGCCTCGTCCTTCGCGGACACCCCGATCTACGACTCTCTCGTCGCCGAGCGGGGAACTCCTCAGATCGCCCCGATCCGGGTACCCGCGCAGTACGACACCCCGGGCAGCAACCTGCCCGCACTGCCGTCGGCGCTGCCCGCGCTGCCGGCGGGTCCCTCCCAGTCCGCCTACGGCTATCCGCAGGCCCAGCAGCCCTCGCCGCTGCAGCAGGCACCCAACGCGTACATCCCGCAGCAGGTCGCGGGTCCGCGCGGCTATCCGGGCGCCCAGCCGCAGCAGCAACAGCAACGGCCCATGGCCGGATACGAGGCCATGCGCCCGGCGGCACCGCGACCGGCCCCGTCGGCCCCGTACCAGCAGGATCCCTACAACGGCCAGCAGTACCGGGGGTACTGAGGCACTTGGAACGCTTCGCGTGGGGTTGTCACGGTCTGCTGGCAGGATGACCCCATGGGGAATCCGTCGCTGCACTCGATCCACGTCCACCCGCTGAAGGCGGCCGGGGGCTTCGCCCCCGCGGAGGCCGTCGTGGAGCCCTGGGGGCTGGCGGGCGACCGTCGCTGGGTGCTGGTCGACGGCTCGGGCAAGGTCATCACACAACGTCCGCATCCGCGTATGACGTTGGCCGCCGCCGGGCTGCTGCCCGGCGGCGCTCTCCTGCTGTCCGCGTCCGGCCGCGCGCCGCTCACCGTCCCCGTGCCCGAGCCCACCGGCGGCACGGTGACCGTGGAGATCTGGCGGGACAAGGTGGAGGCGGTGCCCGCCGACGCGGCGGCGCACGCCTGGTTCAGCGACCACCTGGGCGTGCCCGTACGGCTCGTGCACCTCGACGACCCGGCGACCCGCCGCCCGCTCGACCCCGAGTACGCCCGCCCCGGCGAGACCGTCAGCTTCGCCGACGGCTACCCGCTGCTGCTCACCACCCTCGCCTCGCTGGACGCGCTCAACGCGCTGGTCGCACGGGGCGACCACCCCGACGAGGGCCCGCTCCCCATGAGCCGCTTCCGGCCGAACGTGGTCGTCGACGGCTCGGACGCCTGGGCCGAGGACGACTGGCGGCGCGTCGCGATCGGCGAGGTGACCTTCCGGGTCGCCAAGATGTGCGGGCGGTGCGTGGTGACCACCACCGACCAGGACACCGGCGAGCGCGGCCGCGAACCACTGCGCACCCTCGCCCGTCACCGCAGGTTCGGCGACAAGCTGGTCTTCGGGCAGAACCTCGTTCCGGAATCCGGCGGCACGGTACGGATCGGCGATCCGGTACGGGTACTCGAATAGGCAGTTCCCTCTCTTGCGGAACGGGCCTTGTCGAACTTCGGCGGCGGTCAACACCCCTTCTCCTCTTGAAAATTCAATCTCCTACGATTCGGTTCACGTGCAGGGAACACGCGCCCCGGGTCCGTCCGTTGGGTGTTTGTGAGAAGTTCATGAGAAGGCCCGGTGGGAGGGTGATGTCGCTCTCTCTTGGCCGGGACCGCGCGTGGACGGCTCCGTCCCGGGTTATCACGGACGCGGAAGGGGGTGTGGCGCGGTGCGGGCGATCGGTGGACTACGGGCGTTCGTCGGGCTGTGGCGCTGGCGGCACAATCCGCTGCGGCGGACGACCGATCTGGTCGAGGCGTGGCTGGCGTTCGCGGCCCTCCTGCTGATCGTCGTCGCCGCTCCTCTCATCGGCGCCGCCGCCGGGACCACCGCCCAGGGGGCGCTGCAGCAGTCCGTGCGCGACCAGCAGCAGAGCCGGCACCGGGTGACGGCCACCGTCGTCAAGAAGGTCGACGGCTCTCCGCTGGACCCCGATCCGGAGACCTCCACCACCCGCGACCGGCAGAGCCGCGTGGTCGCCGACTGGACCGGCCCGGACGGCACCGACCGGCACGGCACGGTCATGGCCAACCTCAGGACCCCCCGGCCCGGCGACCACTTCACGCTGTGGACCGACGGCCGGGGCCGCATCGTCGGCCGCCCCCTGGACACGGCCACCGCGACGACCCACGCGGTACTGGCCGGCTTCGGCGCCACCGTGCTCGCCACGGGGCTCTTCGAGGGCGCCAGACGCCTGATCGTCTGGCGCATGGTCCGGCGCCGCTACGCCCGCTGGGACCAGGCATGGGACAAGGCGGGGCCGGACTGGGGCAGGACGGGCACGGGCAGCTGACGGCCTTCCCACTCCGGTCAACTCCCCCTGCCCGCGCACGCTACGGTGGACCGACCAAGCAGCCGAACTGTTCGGCATCGACCCGCGTTCCACGAGGTGGGGGCACAGCAACGCCATGGCACAGGGCACGGTCCAGGTGACGCACACCGGTACATCGCGGTGGCGGCGCCGCACGGGTGAGTACGCATCGCTCGCCGCAGCCCTGGAGGCCGCGAGCGACGGCGACGTGCTCGTCGTCGCTCCCGGCACGTACCGGGAGAACCTCGTCGTGCGGCGCGGGGTCACGCTGCGCGGCCCTGAGGGCTCGCCGGGCTCGGTCCGCATCGCGCCCGTGGACGGGGTGCCGCTGACGGTGTCCGCCTCGGCCGTCGTGCAGGACCTGCATGTGGAGGGCCAGGACGCGGCGGCGCCCGCGCTCCTCGTCGAGGACGGCACACCCGAGCTTCTGGACCTGCGGATCGTCACCCGCTCCGCGGCCGGCATCGAGGTGCGCGGCGGCGCCCGCCCCACGGTCCGGCGCTGCACGGTCGACAACCCGGCCGGTATCGGCATCGCCGTGGTCGACGGCGGCGGTGGCGTGTTCGAGGAGTGCGAGGTCGTCGCGGCCGGCCAGGCCGGCGTCGCGGTGCGCGGTGGCGGCCACCCGCGTCTGGAGCGCTGCCGGGTGCACCACACCTCGGGCTCCGGCCTGACGGCGACCGGGGAGAACTCCGCGCTGGAGGCCGTCGGTTGCGAGGTCTACGAGGTCCGCGGCAGCGGCGTGCAGATCACCGGCCGGGCCACGGCCCACCTCACCGACTGCGATGTGCACCGTACGACGGCCGACGGGATCACCCTCGACACGGACGCCGTGCTCACCCTCGCGGACTGCCGGATCCACGACATCCCGGAGAACGCGGTGGACCTCCGCTCGCGTTCCGTCCTCACCCTGACGCGCACGTCGGTACGGCAGTTCGGGCGCAACGGACTGTCGGTGTGGGACCCGGGCACCCGCGTGGACGCCAACCAGTGCGAGATCTTCGACAGCACCGGCGACTACCCGGCCGTCTGGGTCAGCGACGGCGCGACGGCGGTACTGGAGTCCTGCCGCGTGCACGACGTGCCGGACGCGCTGTTCGTGCTGGACCGGGGCTCGCGCGCGGACGTCGTCGACAGCGATCTGTCGCAGGTGCGCAACACCGCGGTGTCCGTGAGCGACGGGGCGACCGCGCAGCTCGACGACTGCCGGATCCGGGACGCCGCCACGGGCGCCTGGTTCCGCGACCACGGCAGCGGCGGCACCCTCAACAACTGCACCGTCGACGGCACCCAGACCGGCGTGATCGTCACCAAGGGCGCCGACCCGACCATCGAGCGCTGCACCGTCACCTCGCCCGCCGAGGCGGGCTTCTACGTGTCGGCGGGAGGCCGGGGCAGCTTCCTCAACTGCCGGGTGACCGGCAGCGGCGGCTACGGCTTCCACGTCATCGACGGCTGCCGGGCCACGCTGCGCAAGTGCCGTACGGAGCGCTGCGCGCGCGGCGGCTACGAGTTCGCGGAGGGCGGTCCCGCGACCGCGGGCGGCGGTCCGGTGGTCGAGGACTGCACCAGCGACGAGAGCGCGGGGGTACGCCCCCCGGCCGCGCAGGAGACCGCCACGCAGACCACGGCCCCGTCGGCCGGGCTGCTGGGCTCGATCCCCGGTCAGCGCACCTCCGAGCAGCCGCCGGCCGTCGCCCCTCCCGTCATGGAGCCCGAGACACCGGTGCGGGCCTCCAAGGCCGTGCTCGGTGAACTGGACGCGCTGGTCGGCCTGGACAGCGTCAAGCGCGAGGTCCGCGCCCTCACCGACATGATCGAGGTCGGCCGCCGCCGTCAGCAGGCCGGTCTCAAGGCGGCCTCCGTCAAACGGCATCTGGTCTTCACGGGCTCCCCCGGCACCGGCAAGACCACGGTCGCCCGTCTCTACGGCGAGATCCTGGCCTCGCTCGGTGTCCTGGAGAAGGGGCATCTCGTCGAGGTGTCCCGCGTGGACCTGGTCGGCGAGCACATCGGCTCCACCGCGATCCGCACCCAGGAGGCCTTCCAACGGGCGCACGGCGGTGTGCTGTTCATCGACGAGGCGTACGCGCTGTCGCCGGAGGACTCGGGGAGGGACTTCGGCAAGGAGGCCATCGACACGCTGGTGAAGCTGATGGAGGACCACCGGGACTCGGTGGTCGTGATCGTCGCGGGCTACACGGCCGAGATGGAGCGCTTCCTCACGGTCAACCCCGGTGTCGCCTCCCGCTTCTCCCGCACCATCACCTTCGACGACTACGTCCCCGACGAGCTGCTGCGCATCGTGGAGCAGCAGGCCGAGGAGCACGAGTACCGGCTGGCGCCGGGCGCGGGCGAGGCCCTGCTCGACTACTTCACCGCGATCCCCAAGGGCCCGGCCTTCGGCAACGGCCGTACCGCCCGGCAGACCTTCGAGGCGATGGTCGAGCGGCATGCGAGCCGGGTGGCCCAGGTCGACGAACCGGACAAGGACGACCTGACCCTGCTCTACGCGGAGGACCTGCCGGAGCTGCCGTAGCGGGTGTCGGGGGGCGTGCCCCCGGGGGAGAACCCCACCACGGGGATGCTGTCCGCCGGATGGAACCGGAGTGACCGGGCGGACAGCATGATCCCCATGAGAACACGCACCCGACGAACCCTGGTCCTGGCCCTGTCCGTCGCGGCGACCGCGACCGCGCTGACCGGCGTCACCGGCCCGGCGTCCGCCACCACGGCCCCTTCCTCCCCCGTCCTCACCTGGCGTTCCTGCGAACGGCCCGACGGTCCGGCCGGGCAGGAGTGCGCGCACCTGCCCGTACCGGTCGACCACCGGGACCCGGACGGCCCGCACCTCACCCTCGCCGTCTCCCGGTTACGGGCCGAGAACCCCGAGGCACGGCGCGGCACCCTGCTGGTGATCCCGGGCGGGCCGGGCGGCTCGGGTGTCAGGCGGCTCACACAGAAGGGAGAGGCGCTGCGGCGGGAACTCGGCGACACCTACGACATCGTCGGCCTGGACCCGCGCGGCACGGGCGGCAGCACGCGGGCGAACTGTGGGCTCTCCGCCGACGACCGGCACCTGGTGACCATGCGGTCCTGGCCGGCGGCCGACGGCGGCATCGCCGAGAACGTGGCCCGCTCCCGGCGTATCGCCGAGGCCTGCGCGACGAACGGCGGCGCGGTGCTGCGCAGCCTCAGCACCGCCAACGAGGTACGGGACATCGAGAGCCTCCGGCAGGCCCTGGGCGAGGAGCGGCTGTCGGCGTACGGAATGTCGTACGGCACCTATGTGGGTGCCGTCTACGCCCAGAAGTACCCCGAGCGGATCGACCGCCTGGTGCTGGACAGCAATGACGACCCCGATCCCCGGCGGGTCGCGCGGGGGTGGCTGGCGAACATGGCGCGGGGCGCGGAGGACCGGTTCCCGGACTTCGCGGCCTTCGCCTCCGACCCGGCCCAGGAGCCGACGGGCCTGCGGCTTGCCGAACGCCCGGAGGACGTACGGCCGTTGTTCCTGTCCCTGGCGGCCGACCTGGACCGTACACCCAGGGAGACGACCACCGAGGGCGTCCCCCTGACCGGCAACCGGCTGCGGCAGGTGATGCAGAACGCCCTGTACTCCGACGACTCGTTCGACGACCTGGCCCGGCTCCTCCGGCAGGTGCGGGACCCGAAGGCGACGCCGGTCCTGCCGCCCGACGTGGCCGGACCGCTGAGCGACGAGGAGGCAGCGGTGATCATGGCGGTGATCTGCAACGACGTGCGCTGGCCGAGGTCGGTGGCCGGGCACGCGCGGGCGGTGTCCGACAGCCGCACGCGGTATCCGCTCACGGCCGGGATGCCGGTCAACATCACGCCGTGTTCCTTCTGGAAGGACCGTCCGACGGAGCCGCCGACCCGGATCACCGACCGAGGACCGTCCAGCATCCTCATGGTCCAGAACCGGCGGGACCCGGCCACCCCCTACTCCGGCGCCCTGAAACTGCGGGCCGCGCTGGGCGAGCGTGCCCGGCTCGTCACGGTGGAGAGCGGCGGGCACGGCTCGTATCTGGGAACGGGCAACGCGTGCGGCGACCGCGCGGTGACCGCCTTCCTCCGCACGGGACAGCGGCCTCAGCGGGATGTCTCCTGCCCGGACGACTGATCCGGGCCCGGCCCCCGTGGGCCGTGGTCACGACCGCCGGGGTCCCGGCAGCTCCGGGCCGATACGCGCGAGCAGTTCCTGCCGCTCGTGGGCGAAGGCCGGGTCCGCCTGGTAGTCGGAGTGGCCGAGGATCGGGGCGGGCAGCGGGTGGGCGCCGGTGCGGCCGTAGGCGAGCGGGTCGGTGAGGGGTTCGGCGTCGACCTGCGGTCCGTTCCGGCTCGTCAGGCGTACGGGGCCGCCGATGGGGTCGGTGAGGCGGTACAGGTTGCGCCAGCAGTCGATCTCACGGTGCAGGGAGGCCAGCGGCTCGGGGCCGAAATGGGCGGGGAACCACCGTCCGTACAGGCGCTCCAGCGGGGAGCCGTAGGTGAGGAGCGCGACCCGTCCGCGCACCGCCGGGGTCAGCTGCCAGGCGGCGGCCGCGGCGAGGACGCTGCCCTGGGAGTGGCCGGAGATGACGAGCCGGCCGCCCGTTGCGCGGGTCCAGGTGGCCATGCGCCAGGTCAGGTCGGGCACGGCCCGCTCGGCATAGCAGGGCGGCGCGAACGGATGCGCGGCGCGCGGCCAGAACGTGCCGACGTCCCAGAGGATGCCGATCGTGCGGCGCGCGGAGGCGTCCTTGTAGGCCCGCCTCCCCCAGGTGACGAACAGCAGGAAGCCCACACCGATCAGCCACGACCCCAGCGCCTGGGCGGCCTGGGCGGCGCCCGCGACGAAGCCGGAGGAGCCGAGCGCCGCCCGCGCCGGTGTCTCGCCCGTCGCCAGGGCACCGGTCAGGGCGCCCGCGCCGAGCAGCAGGGTCACGGTGGAGGTGATGCCGACGAGGCGGGGCGCCCGGTCGGTGAGCGCGGCCATGGCCCGGGTGCGGGCGATACGGCGGGTGCGTCCCGCGTCCAGGGACTCGTGCTCCTCGCCGGGCCGCTCCTCGCGCTGTCGCTCCCGCGTCAGGTCGTACTCCTGCTCCACCGCCGCCGTCTCCGTCCTGCGCAGGACCCAGGTGCGGCGGGCCAGCCAGCCGAGGAGGCCGAGGACGACCAGGAGGAAGGGCGGGATCACGGAGGCCTGCCAGGTGAGGAGGACGGGCGGCCCGGGCAGGGCGTCGTCGGTGCCGCCCAGCCAGTCGGCGACGCGCTGCGCGACCCCGGCGGACATCACACCGCCGAGCGCGCAGGCGAGCATCGCGACGGAGGGGCCGGCCAGACCGTACAGGGCGGTGCGCGGGTCGGGACGGGAGCGGTACAGGAGGTGCGCGACGACGCCGAGCGCGAGGACCAGCAGACCCTGCACCAGCGTGATCCCGCCGAAGGTCATGTCACCCGGCAGCCGCCCCGCCGACCGCCAGCCGGGGCGTGACCACCCGGCGTACACCAGGGCGAGGACGAGCACGGCGATCGAGGCGCCCGGCAGACCGCGTACCAGCCGCTCGTCCAGACGCTTGTCGAGGCGCCGCTCGCTGCGGCCCCGGCGGCACACCACCCACACCACGACGATGGCGAGCACGACGAGTGCCGCGTTCAGCAGCCAGCCGAGCAGTTCCAGGACGGCGGGACCGCCCGCCCGGCGGTCCTGGCGGGCGGCGGACGTGCCCACGGCCGCCGCCACGGTCAGGAAGCCGGCCGCCACATGGGCGGCACGCAGCCTGGCCACGAGACGGCGTCCGTACCAGAAGCCGGGCCGACCGAGGGCGACGCGTGCCGTCTCCTCGGCCTCGGAGGCGGTGCGCGGCGCCTTCTCGTCCTGCGGGCGGGTCACGCCGTGCTCCATGGGGCGCTGGGACTCGTACTCGCTCCAGGTGCGGTGGGAGAGATACCACAGCAGACCGGTCAGGGCGGTGGGGACCAGGGCCGCCAGTGCGAGGCGGCGGCCGGGCAGGCTCCACCAGCCGTCGTCGGAGACGGCCGGGGAGAGAAAACCGAGCCAGGTGTGCGCCCGCGCACAGCCGCGTGCGCCCGCACACTGCCAGGCGGTCAGGTCGAGCGCGACCTCGCAGGCGGCCGCGACGAGCAGGACGGTCAACGTCAGGCCGGTCAACCGGACCAGGAGGCCGTAGAGGCGGACGGTCCGGCGGCGGTCGCGGGCGCCGGGCCGCATCCAGTGGGCGAGGTTGACGACCATGAACGGCAGCAGTAACAGCCACAGCGCGCGGGAGCCGTCGCCGGAGGTGAGGTTGCACCAGACGTAGGCCTCGGGGACGGGCTCGCCCCGGCGGTCGGCGGGCCGTTCCTCCGCGTCGGCGTCGTCGATGCGCCGGAAGACGGCGGCCGTGTCGTCGCCGGTGATCCGGACCGTGCGCGGATCGTCGAGCATGCGGTCGGGGCTGGTTCCCCCGACGCCGTGGACGAGGAGTTCGAGGGCGGGACCGTCCGGCGTCGACCGGCCCGATTCGGGGCGCTTCTCCGTCTCGGCGGGATCCGGATGTTCCCTGGGTTCCGTATGTGCCGTATGTTCCCTCGCACGATCCACTGTTCCGCTTCCCCCGTGACGCGCCGCAAGTCAGGTGATGTGCAGGCACTGATGATCGCCGCTGAGGGCGCCTCGTACACCTGTGGTCACCGAATCTCCTCGATCCGTGTGATAGTGACGGGCGCGAGAAACGGTGCGTGACGTGCACGTGACTGTGCAGGTAGTGGCATCGCCCGTGGTGGGGCGTGCGAATATGGGACGTCCTCGGGACCGGGGACGGGGGAATGTCCTCGTCGGAGGGGGTAGGGAAGGCGTGTCGGGCGTGATGGGGCGAGAGGACCGGAGCGGGCGTGAGTGAGAACCAGAACCTCCTCGCGGAGCAGCGCCGAGCCCTGATCCTCGACGAGGTACGACGGCGGGGCGGGGTCCGGGTCAACGAGCTGACCCGCAGACTCGGCGTGTCGGACATGACGGTGCGCCGCGATCTGGACGCACTCGCCCGCCAGGGCGCGGTGGAGAAGGTGCACGGCGGCGCGGTGCCGGTGGCCGAGGCGAGCACGCACGAGCCCGGTTTCGAGGCGAAGTCCGGGCTGGAGCTGAGCGCCAAGGAGGACATCGCGCGGTCCGCCGCGGAGCTGGTCGCTCCGGGGTCGGCGATCGCCCTGTCGGGTGGTACGACGACGTACGCGCTGGCGCACCGGCTCGTGGACGTGCCGGATCTGACCGTGGTCACCAATTCGGTGCGGGTCGCCGACGTCTTCCACGCCGCGCAGCGCACGACGGGCCCCCGGCAGGGAGCGGCGACCGTGGTGCTGACGGGCGGGGTGCGGACGCCGTCCGACTCCCTGGTGGGGCCGGTGGCGGATCAGGCGATCGCGGCGCTCCACTTCGATGTGCTGTTCCTCGGGGTGCACGGGATATCGGTCGAGGCGGGTCTGTCCACGCCGAACCTGGCGGAGGCCGAGACCAATCGGCGGCTGGTGCAGTCGGCGCGGCGGGTCGTCGTGGTGGCCGACCACACCAAGTGGGGGACGGTGGGCCTGAGTTCGTTCGCGGCGCTGGAGCAGGTCGACACGCTGGTGACCGACGCGGGGCTGGCCGCGCAGGCACGGGCCGAGATCGCGGAGCATCTGCGACGGCTGGTGGTGGCCGGGGAGGACTCCGACGACGGCGTGGACATCTGAGCGCCGTTCGGAAGGCGGGGGCGCACTGCGGGGTATCGCCGGTCGCGTCCGCGCGGGGGGAGCCGTCGATCGACACGGCTCCCGCCTTGCAGGGGGCTGGCCCCTGCACGGAAGAGTCTGCGCTCTGCCCCGAAGAGTCCGGGCTCCTGCCCGGAAGGGTCTAGTGGGGCGCCGACCACACCCCGGTACGCAGGAGTGACTCGATGGCCGCCGTGTAGGGCGCGATGTCCAGGCCCTGCTCCCGCAGCCACCCGTCCGAGTAGTACTTGTCGAGGTAGCGGTCGCCCGGGTCGCAGAGCAGGGTCACCACACTGCCCTGGCGGCCCTCCGCCACCATCTCGGCGATGATCTTGAGGGCGCTCCACAGGCCCGTCCCCGTGGAGCCGCCGGCCTTGCGGCCGATGGCCTGCTCCAGGGCGCGCACGGCGGCGACGCTGGCGGCGTCGGGCACCTTCATCATGCGGTCCACGGCGCCCGGGACGAAGCTGGGCTCCATGCGGGGGCGGCCGATGCCCTCGATGCGGGAGCCGCAGTCGCAGGTGACGTCCGGGTCGCCGGTCGTCCAGCCCTCGAAGAAACAGGAGTTCTCGGGGTCGGCGACACAGATCCGGGTGTCGTACTGCATGTAGTGGACGTACCGGGCGATGGTCGCGGAGGTGCCTCCGGTGCCGGCGGTGGCCACGATCCAGGCGGGCTCGGGGAATCGCTCCAACTGGAGCTGGCGGAAGACGGATTCGGCGATGTTGTTGTTGCCGCGCCAGTCCGTGGCCCGCTCGGCGTAGGTGAACTGGTCCATGTAGTGGCCCCCGGTCTCCCCCGCGAGGCGGGCCGACTCCTCGTACATCTTCCGTGAGTCGTCCACGAAGTGGCAGCGGCCGCCGTGGAATTCGATCAGGCGGATCTTCTCGGCGCTGGTCGTGCGGGGCATGACGGCGATGAAGGGGACGCCGATCAGTTTGGCGAAGTACGCCTCGGAGACGGCGGTGGAGCCGCTGGACGCCTCGATGACGGGGCGGCCCGGCCGGACCCAGCCGTTGCACAGTCCGTAGAGGAAGAGGGAACGGGCGAGGCGGTGCTTGAGGCTGCCGGTGGGGTGGGTCGACTCGTCCTTGAGGTACAGGTCGATGCCCCAGGTCTCGGGCAGCGGGAAGCGCAGCAGATGGGTGTCGGCGGAGCGGTTGGCGTCGGCCTGGACCTTGCGCACGGCCTCTTTGAGCCAGCCGCGGTACCCGTCGTCGCTGTGATCGACGTCGAGGGTGGCGCCCGGACGGGTGGGGTGGGGGGTGCTCACGGGCGTGCTCCTCACGCATTGCGCCGACGGCGGATCGCGGCGTCGGACACCCCGATGATAGACATCTTCAGCACGCCCCTCACCTGCATAAACATCCCTTTGAGCACCTCAAAGGGACTCCTGTGGCAAGGATGCGCCGGGCGCATGGGGGGCGCATGCCGCGCATGCGCCGGAACCCCGCCCCCGGTCCACCGTGCGCACTGGTGCTCGACCCGCAGGACGGGCAGACTTCACCGCACGGGCCGAGCCGACGCCACCGGGGCCGTTCAGGGGGAGGCGGCCTCGGGCACACTGGATCACGGTCCGCGACGGATCGGACGACGACACAGGACAGCCGACGCGCACTAGGGGGCGGGATACATGGCCGAGCCGGAGTTCAGGGCCACGGGCGTCCGGATCGGGAAGAGGCTGCGGCAGCTCACCCGGGCGGGGCAGGTCCGGATCGAGGACGGCCGGCTGCAGTTGCTGACCAGCTACGGCAGCGAGATCGACAGCGCCCCGGTGCAGGCGGTGCGCGCCTCGAAGCCCTGGTTCGCCAACGAGGACCGGGCGTTGGCCGACGTCAACGGCACCCGTTACACGCTCACACTGAACGAGCACGACCCGGCTCCGGGGAAGCCAGGTCCACCCTCGGCACGCCGGTTCATAGAGGCGGTACGCAGGGCCGCGGGGCGGGGCTGACGCAACGGGCAGCGCGGCGGGCCTACGGGGAGGCCCTACGCGGAGGGCCTATGCCGCGGGCTGTGGACATGGGCCTACGAAAGCGGGCCTTCGCAGCCGGTCGGCGCATCGCGAGTTGCGGGACCGGGCCCCCTGGGCCACTCTGGTCTCACGTCACTCTGGGTTTACCGGCGATCACGCTGCGAACCAGCCCGCCGGCCACGTCAGCGGGCGGCGGCCGTGCGCAGCCACCCCGCGAGCAGGCGGCAGCTCCGGCTACCGTCACCAGGCGGCAGTCTCAGGCGGCCGCACCACAGCAGGCGGCGTTTTTCGCCCAGCCACCTCGCTGGATCCGTACTCCGATCTTCTTCCGGACTCAACTTCGGGGAGTCGCAGCCGTGATCAGCCAGCAAAGCAGGCACTGCACGGTGGAGCTCCAAGCCCTGCCGTCGCGGATCGGACAGGTCCGCAGAATCGTATCTGCGCAATTGCGCTACTGGCATCTGGATCCGTTGATAGAGCGGGCCGCGCTCGGGGTGACCGAGCTGCTGTCCAACGTCCACCGGCACGCGGAGCCGGACAAGATCTGCACCGTGGAGATGGAGTTGCTCCTCGGCCGGCTCACGGTCTCGGTGCATGACAACGACCCCCGCCTCCCCGTCGTCCAGGACGCGGAACCCTTCGCCACCTGCGGCCGCGGTCTCGCGATGGTCGCCGCGGTGAGCGAGAGCTGGGGTGTGCGGCCGCACGGCGAGTCGGGGAAGGTCGTGTGGTTCACGCTGCCGGCGTCCTCGGCGGCGGTGCCGAAGATCTCGCCGTACGTCGCCGGACTGACGGTGGAGGCCGCCCAGCCCTGCGACACCGGGCAGCCGTACGACACCGGACGCAGGCCTGCCGCACGCGGGCGCAGGTCCGAACACGCTCCCGCCCGGTCGGCCGTCGCAGGCTGACCGGGCGGTGACCATCGCGCCGTACGTCGACGAGGTGCTCGTACGCCGACGACCAGGGTTCGAGCGTCGGCTGATCCCGCACCCGGCGCGCTCCTCGCGCTTCCGGGCGCCGGGCACCGCGCGGTGGGTCGACCGTGTTCGCGACGCGGCGGCCTCGGAGATCGCCGCACCTGAGCACTCCCGGACCCGAGCGCCCGCGGGCCAGGATGGGAACCGACACCGGCACCCCGATCCGAGAAAAGGCACCGCCCATGGCACTGGAGATGCGCGACCGCTGCGAGCGCTGCGAAACAACGACCCTGCCCACCGACGCCCCGGCCCGCATCTGCTCCTACGAGTGCACGTTCTGCGTGCCCTGCGGCGATGCGATGGGCGAGATCTGCCCCAACTGCGGCGGGGAACTGGTGGCCAGACCTCGCCGCCGGACGGACGCGTAGGCGGGGACCTGGAGTGTCATGGGGCACCGCACCGGTGCCGCAGCCCTGCACGACGGAGCTGCTTCCATCGACAACCGGCCGCCGCGTGCCACCCTCGCCTCGGCCTCGGCCTCGGTCCGCCGGCGTGCGCCGCACCCGTCGACGCCGTGGAGACGCCGGGCTGTGTCACCATCGTCGGGGTGATCGGGGGTGCAGGGGCGCCCGTACTTCCTGGTGAAGGCGACCGATGTGGAGCAGACGGAGGGGCACGCGGCGTGCGGCACGACGAAGGACCTCATACGCTGACGCGGACGGCGACGCGCACGGAGCCACCCCCCGAGCGTCACCCCTTGACGAAGCGCGGCACATCGGGCCAGATCGCCACTTTCGCCCTGGTCGGGGTGGTCAACACCGCGGTCTACTACGGCCTTTATCTGCTGTTCCTCCAGCGGCTTCCCTATCTGGCCGCGCATGTTCTCGCGTTCGCCCTGAGTATGACGGGCTCGTTCTTCCTGAACGCGAGATTCACCTATCGCACCCGTCCGACCTGGCGTAAGTTCCTGCTGTTCCCGCTGACCAACGCCACCAATTTCCTGCTCACGACGGCAGGTGTCTATCTGATCGTGGACGTCCTGCACGCGGGCCACCGGTTCGCTCCCCTGCTCGCGTCGGGGGCGGCGGTCCCGGTGACGTTCGTGGTCTCCCGCTCGATCATGCTGCGGGGCACGGGCACCGGCTGAGAGGCGTCAGACCAGCGCGCCCAGCGGATCGTCGAGCACCGGCTGCCACGCCAACTCGGCCGCGCCGACCAGGCTGTTGTGATCCAGGGTGCAGGCGAGGATCGGAGGGACCCCGCTCTGCCGCCCCCACAGACTGCGGTCGGCGACGACCGCGCGCAGCCGGTCGGGGTCGGCGTCCAGGAGGGAGCGGTGCATGCCGCCGAGGATGATGCGGTCGGGGTTGAGGATGTTGACCAGGCCCGCGAGCCCGAGGCCGAGGCGGTCGATGAGGGCCTCGGCGGCCGTGCGGACGCCCGGGTCGGCGTACTGCGTGCGGATGAGTTCGTTGGCCTGCTGGAGCAGGGAGCCCTCGGGGCCGGGGTCGCGGCCCACGGCGCTGAGGAAGGCCCGCGGGTCGGCCTCGACGTCGAGGCAGCCCCGGCTGCCGCAGTGGCAGGGGCGGCCCTCGGGGTTGACGGTGAGGTGACCGACTTCGAGGGCCAGGCCCGAACTGCCCGTGTGCAGACGGCCGTCGAGGACCAGCGCACCGCCGACGCCCCGGTGCCCGGTCGCCACGCACAGCAGTTCGCGGGAGCCCCGCCCGGCGCCGTGCCGGTGTTCGGCGAGGGCGGCCAGGTTGACGTCGTTGGCCGCGAACGCGGGCCCCTCGATACCGGCCGCACGGACCCGCTCGGCGAAGATCTCCCGGACGGGCGCCCCGGCCGGCCAGGCCAGGTGCAGCGGGTTCAGCGCCAGCCCCGCCGGTTCGGCGACCGCGGACGGCACGGCGAGGCCCGCGCCCACACACCGCCGGCCGGTCTCACGCAGGAGTGCGGCGCCCGCGTCGACGACCGAGCCGAGCACCTTCGCAGGATCGGCGTCGACGATCTCGCAGGCGGGCGCGGTGGTGACGATCCGGCCGCCGAGACCGACCAGCGCGGCGCGCCAGCCGTCGGCGTGGATCTGGGCGGCGAGCGCGACGGGCCCCTCCTCGGCGACCTCCAGACGGTGCGAGGGACGGCCCTGCGAACCGGCGGCGGCGCCCGGGTGCGCGTCGACGCGGATCAGGCCGAGCGCCTCCAGTTCGGCGGCGACGGCGCCCGCGGTGGCCCGGGTGACACCCAGTTCGGCGGTGAGCACGGCACGGGTCGGCGCCCGCCCCGTGTGCACCAGCTCCAGCGCCGGACCGAGCGCGCCCCTCCCCCGGTCCAGCCGCGTGCGCGTCGTCGGTGTCCCTTCGCCCGCCGCCTTGGGGGCCGCCTTCCCGTCCATGAGGGGGAGTCTCCCATGATCCGCTCGGCATCGGCCCCCCGCCCGGGCCTCCCGCCCGGCGCGCCTCAGGCGTCGCCGAAGCCGCTGACCCGCGGGGTGACGCTCAGCCGACCGGTCGGCCCCTGCCCGGCCGGCGCGGTCCCGCCGAACACTGGGGCGACCACCACAGGTCGTCGCCGAGGGCGCTGTCGTACGGAACCATCGCCCACCGATCCGCGCGTGTCCGCCACCGCGCGCGCCGGCCCGGCCGGGAGGGCCGGGAGGGCCGGGAGGGCCGGGAGGGCCGGGAGGGCCGATTCTGCGGTCACATCTCCGCAGATGCTCCCGCGCAGCAGCCGGCAGGCTCAGAGGTCCGCGCAAATCTTCCGCGACTGCGCGATGTCCTTCTTGACCTGGGCGTCGAACTCGAAGACCACTTGCTGACGGCGGGAAGCGCGGCGGAGCGCGTCCGCGAGGGGCTTGTACGCCCGGTCGGCGGCGGCTGCCGCCTCGGACAGCACCACGGCCCCGTTCCACCGGTAGAGCGCCACCTTGCCCTCGTCACCCTTGGCCGTGTACTTGGAGGGGTCGAAGCCGGCGAGGGCGGCGCACGCGCCCTGCGCGTCGGCCGCCGGACCCGAGCTGGAGCCCGGGCTCTCCCCGGAGCCGGTCAGCACCCAGGCCGTGCCGACACCGCCACCGCCCAGCAGCAGACCGACCAGCAGTACGGCCACGAGCGGCCCTCTGCCGCCGGTCGGCGGGGTGGTCGGCGCGGGTGGGGGCGGCGAGGCGGGCGGTTGAGTGGGCTGCTGAGGCTGCATGCGCATGACCATATCGGGCCACGCGGGAGCCCCACCGGTGAACTCGGCAACGCATGAACCCAGGTGCTGCGAGGTGCCACACGATGTGGATCCGGCGGTGCGATGTCGGCCGCGGGGTGCTCGGCGAGACCCCGGGCGCCGTCGAGAACACGTCGTCGGTGACGCTCCGACTTCACGCAGATCGCCTGCCTCGCCTGCCTCGCCTGCCTCGCCTGAAAGCAGTTCGTCCCGCTGGATGACCAGCGGGACGAAGCGGCAGTGCCCGGAACACCGGCAGCGTCACGGGGAGACGCGGGGCCCCTTCGCGCACTGCGCATGCTCATGCGGAGGTCGCGTGTGCACGCGGCGCCTCCGTCACTACCGGGCGGCCTTCTTCGCGCCGGAGAACGCGGTGAACGCGCCGATGGCGAGGAAGAGGAAGGTCATCGCGTCGGCCGTCTCGCTCCAGCCGTCGGTCACCACGTCGAAGTGCTCGGTGAACAGTGTGGTCGCGGAGACGCCGATTTCGTCGGCGTAGAAGATCGCGATGCCGATGAGCTGGCCGAGGTAGACCGCGCCCAGCGACAGCAGGGCGCTGACCACGGGGAGGACCGGGTTGGTGCCACCGATCCTGCCCGCCGCGAGGCCGATGAGGAAACCGACGCCGACGGCCGCGTAGCCGATCTCGTACTCGGTCGCGCCGACGATCGCGCCGTAGATACCAGCGGTGACCAGCGCCGTGACGACAGCCGCGACCAGGCCCAGGGCGAAGTTGTTGCGGGCCGGCGCCGGCGCGGGTGCGAACGGGGCCTGAGGAGGCAGACCGGAACCGGGCTGCTGGGCGAACGGGTTGCCGCCGTTCGGCTGTTGGGCGTAGGGGTTGCCGCCGTTGGGCTGCTGGGCGAAGGGGTTACCGTCGGACGGCTGCTGGGCGTAAGGGTTGCCCTCGGACGGCTGCTGGGCGTAAGGGTTGCCCTCGGACGGCGATGGAGCTGACTGGGTCATGACAGGATTCCCCCAATGGAACTGCTGCGACGAGTGGTGTGGTGTGTGCGCACGCGCGTGCGACAAGACGCCGAAGAGTAACAGGCGTGGCGATCCTGTCCACCAGGGATATCGCGGGTGATTTCGGGTGGGGCTCACAAGGCCCACAGCCACCGTCGGCCGGATGAGGGTCCGAGTGGCGACGTCACCGACTCAGGGCGGGGGTCGCGGTCCCGCGCGGCCGCTCGGGGAAGAGGCGCGAGCTGCGGCTCGGTTAGCCTGGGCGCACGATGAGCGACCGTATGACCGCGCCCTGGGGCGAGTACACCCTGACCCGTTTTCCCGAGGACCCACGGGAGCCGCTGCGCGCCTGGGACGCGTCCGACGCGTATCTGTTGCGCCATCTCGCGGAGAGCGGGACGCCGTTGGACGGGGCGGTCGTGGTCGTCGGGGACCGTTGGGGTGCGCTGACCACGGCGCTGGGGCGGTACGGGCCGACGCAGATCACCGACTCGTATCTGAGCCGGGAGGCGACGCGGGCGAATCTGGAGCGTGCCGGTGTCGGGGCGGACGCCGTGCGGCTGCTCACCACCCGTGACACGCCTGCGGACCGCGTCGACGTGCTGCTCGTCCGGGTCCCCAAGAGCCTCGCGCTCCTGGAGGACCAGCTGCACCGGCTGGCGCCCGCCGTGCACGAGGGCACGGTCGTGATCGGCACCGGGATGGTCAAGGAGATCCACACCTCCACGCTCCGCCTCTTCGAGCGGATCCTCGGCCCCACCCGCACCTCGCTGGCCCGGCAGAAGGCACGGCTGATCTTCTGCACCCCGGAAAGGGGCGTGCTCGCGGCTCGGGGCGGCGATCCGTGGCCGTACACCTATCGACTGCCGGACGACGTCGGTGTGTTGGCCGGGCGGACGGTCGTCAACCACGCCGGTGTGTTCTGCGCCGACCGGCTCGACATCGGCACCCGGTTCTTCCTGCGGCACCTGCCGAAGGGCCCCGGCGGCGGCCGGGTCGTGGACCTGGGGTGCGGCAACGGGGTGGTCGGCACGGCGGTCGCGCTGGCCGATCCGGGCGCCGAGGTGGTGTTCGTCGACGAGTCGTACCAGGCGGTGGCCTCGGCGGAGGCGACGTACCGCGCGAACCGGCCCGGCGCGGACGACGCGGCCGAGTTCCGGGTCGGCGACGGGCTGGAGGAGTTCCCGCCGGGAAGCGTCGATCTCGTTCTCAACAACCCGCCGTTCCACTCCCACCAGGCGACGACCGACGCCACGGCCCGGCGGATGTTCGCCGGCGCGCGGCGGGCGCTGCGGCCGGGTGGTGAGCTGTGGGTGGTCGGCAACCGTCACCTGCGCTATCACGTGACGCTGCGGCGGATCTTCGGCAACAGTGAAGTCGTCGCCGGTGACGCCAAGTTCGTGGTGCTGAAGGCGGTCAGGCGGGGTTAGCGGCCGCTGCCGGCGAGGGGGCTCCTCGCAGGGCGCGCGGTGAGGCGCCCAGCTCCCGGCGGCAGGCCTTGTTGAAGGCCTGGAGGTCGGGGATGCCTACGGAGGCGGCCACGGCGGGGATGGAGAGGGTCGTGGCGCGCAGCAGGTGGTGGGCGCGTTCGAGTCTGCGGCGGCGGATGTAGGCGACGACCGTGCCGCCGGTCTCGGCGCGGAAGAGGCGGGTCAGGTGGTTGTGGGAGACCCCGGCCGCGCGGGCCACCTCGGGGATGGTGAGCGGCGCGGCCAGGTGGGCCTCGATGTGGGCGACGGCGGCGGTGACCGCCGGGTGCGGGCCGGGGCCCGGCGCGGCGGGCGGGGTCAGCGTGGCGACGCGCCACAGGGTGGTCCAGATCTCGGCCCGAGCACGGTCCGGCTCGCTCGGGGCCGCGGCCACCGCTCGTAGCAACAGGCCGGTGAGCGCCGGGAGTTCGGGTCCGGCGTCCTGCACGACCGGTACCGTGCGGGGCGGTCCGGCGGGAGTGATGCGCAGATGGGCGAAGAGGTGCTCGGAGCGGCCCCGGTAGCGGTAGCGGACCGTGGTGCCGGGCGGTACGAGGCTGACCCGGCCGGGGCGGATGGTGTGGACCGTGCCGCCGACCGTCAGTTCCCCCTCGTACTGGTAGAGGTGCAGCTGCCACAGTTCCGGCAGCCGGAACACGTCCGTGCGGCTCGCGACGCCGTGCACGCCGACACCGATGAGGGCGACGACCGGCGGCTCACCGAGGTGGATCTCCGTCTCCCGCATGACCGGAAAATACCAGTGACGGGCGTCACATTCGGGGCCCCGGGCGCCACACTTCGCGGGACGGTCGCATTCCCCTGCGGAACGGACACGTGCGGGCCGTCCGGAGGCGCCCGTACCGGCCCCGTGGGCTCGCCGCCGGGCGTGTGCGGGACGGCTACGCGGAGGGGACGGCCTCTTCCGTGCGCAGGACGCGGATGAGGCGGGCCACCGTGTCCGCCATCGCCGACCGGCCCGCGGTGAGGTAGGGGCGCGGGTCCACCGCCTCGGGGCGGGCGTCGAGGTACTCCCGGATCGCGCCGGTCAGGGCGATGTTGAGCGCGGTGCCGATGTTGACCTTGGCGATGCCTCCCGCGACGGCCCGGCGCAGTTCGTCGTCGGGGACGCCGGAGGAGCCGTGCAGGACGAGGGGGACGTCCAGGGCGCCGGCCAGCCGTCGCAGGAGGACGTGGTCGAGAGCGGCGGTGCGGGTGGTCATCGCGTGCGAGCTGCCGATGGCGACGGCGAGCGCGTCCACGCCCGAGTCGGCCACGAAGGCCCGCGCCTCGTCGGGGTCGGTACGGGCTCCGGGTGCGTGCGCGTCGAGCGGCGCCGCGCCGTTCTTGCCGCCCACCTGCCCCAACTCGGCTTCGATCCACAGCCCTTGGCCGTGCGCCCACTGCACGGCGGCGTGGGTCGCGGCCAGGTTGTCGAGGTAGGGCAGGCGCGACGCGTCGTACATCACGGAGCTGAAGCCGGCATCCGCCGCCCGGCGCAGCAGGTCCTCGCTCCGGACGTGGTCGAGGTGGAGCGCGACGGGCACGGCCGCCCGCTCGGCGACGGCGGACGCGGCGCGGGCCAGCGGGAGGGGGTCGCCGCCGTGGAACCCGACCGCGTTCTCGCTGACCTGGAGGACGACGGGCGCGGCGGCGGTCTCGGCGCCCGCGACGACCGCCTCGACGTGCTCCAGGGTGATGACGTTGAACGAGGCCACCGCGACGTGCGTGGCGGTGGCCCCGGTGATCAGTGCACCGGTCGTCGTGAGGGGCACGACTCCTCCTGTTTCAGCGGTCGTTCGGGTCGAGGATCACCGAGCGCGTGAGATGGCGCGGCCGGTCGGGATCGAGGCCGCGGGCGGCGGCCACGGCGACGGCGAGCCGCTGGGCGCGGACCAGTTCGGCGAGCGGGTCCAGCCCGCCCGGCACCCAGGTCCCCCCGGTCGCCCGCACCTGTTCGGCGAGCCCCTCGGGCGCCTCGCCGAACATCCAGGTCGCCGTGGACCGCGTGGTGACGCTGATCGGGCCGTGCCGGTACTCCATCGCCGGATACGCCTCGCTCCACGCCAGCGCGGCCTCACGCATCTTCAGCGCGGCCTCGTTCGCGAGGCCCACGGTCCACCCCCGGCCCAGGAAGGTGAACTGGGTGCCGTCGACGAGCCCTTCGGGCAACGGTGCCGCCAGCGCGGCGCGCGCGTCGGCGACGGCCGCCTCGGGGTGCAGGCCGAGGTGGGCGCGCAGGAGGGTGAGGGCGGTGGTGGCGAAACGGGTCTGGACGACGGACTTCTCGTCGGCGAAGCCGAGGATCACGACGTCGTCCGCGGCCGCCATCACCGGGGTGGCCGGGTCGGCGGTGATCGCGGTCGTGCGGGTACGGCCCCGCAGCACGCCCAGCAGGTCCAGCACCTCGGTGGTCGTGCCGGAGCGGGTGAGGGCGACGACGCGGTCGTAGGTCCGCCCCCGGGGGAACTCCGAGGCCGGGAAGGCGTCCGTCTCCCCCTGGCCGGCCCGCTCACGCAGGCGGGCGGCGGCCTGGGCCATGAAGTACGACGTACCGCAGCCGACGATCGCCACCCGCTCGCCGGGCGCCGACAGGACCCCGGCGTGTTCCACCGCCTCGGCGGCGACGCGGGCCCAGCACTCGGGCTGGCTGTTCAGCTCGTCCTCGACGTGGGTCATGCGGTCACCCTCCCCAGAAGGCATACGACTCATGCGTGTTCCTGCACGATATAGTCGACTTCCGAGCATCTTCAAGCATGACATGGCAACAGACCAGCAGGAGGAGACCCATGTCCCGCGACGTCCGCTGGCAGACGCTGCTCGAACTGCTCGTCGAGCGGGGGCGGCTGGACGTCGAGGAGGCCGCCGGCGAGCTGGGCGTGTCCCCCGCGACGATCCGGCGCGACTTCGACGGGCTGGCGGAGCAGCAGATGCTCGTCCGCACCCGGGGCGGAGCGGTCGTGCACGGCGTCTCGTACGAGCTGCCGCTGCGTTACAAGACGGCGCGCCGGGCCACGGAGAAACAACGGATCGCGACGGCGGTGGCGGACCTCGTCGCCCCCGGCGAGGCGGTGGGCCTGACCGGCGGCACGACCACCACCGAGGTCGCTCGGGCCCTGGCCGTACGGGGAGATCTGTCGTCCGGCGCGCCCGCGCTGACCGTCGTCACCAACGCGCTCAACATCGCGGGCGAGCTGGCCGTGCGGCCGCAGTTCAAGATCGTGGTGACGGGCGGGGTGGCCCGCGCCCAGTCGTACGAACTCGTCGGCCCGCTCGCCGACGGTGTGCTCGACCGGATCACCCTGGACGTGACGGTCCTCGGCGTGGTCGCCCTGGACGTCGTCCACGGCGCCGCCGCGCACGACGAGGCGGAGGCCGCCGTCAACCGGCTGCTCTGCGAGCGTGCCGAACGGGTCGTCGTCGCGGCCGACTCCAGCAAGCTGGGGCGCCGGGCCTTCGCCTGGATCTGCGCGACCGCGTCGGTGAACACGCTGGTCACGGACACGGCGGCGGCACCGGAGACGGTCCGGCGGTTCGAGGAGGCCGGGGTGAGGGTCGTCATCGCGTGAGTGCGGGCGCTGAGGACAAAGGACGAGGCCCGGAGGCTGGGGCCCGCCAGGGGCCGGGCCGGTCGGGTGGCAGGGAGTCGCTGCGCCCTGCCGGTCAGGCGGCCGGCGCGCTGCGTCAGTCCTGCAGCCAGGGCGCCGGCAGTCCGCCCCGCTTCAGGGTCGTGAGGACGAGGGCGATGTCGATCGACGCCACCTCGGGGAGCCATGAGGAGCGGGTGACGAAGTCGTGGAGCGCGGCTTCGTCGGGGAACGCGGTGAGGACGAGGAGCTGGCGTTCGCCGGTGACGAAGCTGGCGTAGCGGACGTGGGCGGACGCGGCGAGGGCTGTCGTCACGGAGTCCACCTCGGCCGGGGGCGTACGGACCCGGAGGACCGCCTCCACCGGCAGTCCGAGCACGGCCGGTTCGATCACGGCGCGCACGCGCACCCTCCCCTCGCGCCGCAACGCGCCGACGCGGCGTCGCGCGGTGGCCTCCGACACACCGGCCACGCGCGCGAGTTCGTCGTACGTGCGGCGCCCGTCCTCGGCGAGGGCGTGCAGCAACAGCCGGTCGGCGCGCGAGAGTTCGGGCGGTGCCCCGTCGGCCGGCAGGGGATCGGCCGCCGGTGACGCGGCGTGCGAGGGGTCCTCGCACCTGAGCGCGGCCATCTCGTCCTCGGTGAGCAGGCCCGCGTGCCACTCCCGGATCGTGCGGACGTGGCGCAGCACCGGAAGGGTGCGGGTCTCCACCACGCCCGGCAGCCCGGCGAGTTCGTCCAGCACCAGGCCGGCCAGCCGTTCGCGGGGCCCTCGCAGTTCCGCGAGGCAGTCCGGAGTGCCGGTGAGGACATGGGCGAAGACACAGTCGGGCCGACGGGCCAGCGCGGTGGCGGTGACCCGGGCCCGGCCGGGGGCGCAGCGGATGCCGACGACCACGCTGCGGCCACGCATCGCCATCGCCCCGATCCGCACCAGACCGGTCTCCAGCAGCCGGGTGCCCCGGCGCACGACAGTGCGTTCGGGCTCGCCGAGGGCCGCCGCGATCCGGTGCCAGGCGGCCCTGCCGTCGATCTGCAGCGCGCTGATGATGCGCCGGTCCAGCGAATCCGTCACCGGGCCGGTCTGCGGTGCGTCCATCGGCCCCAGCCTATGGCGGATTCCGTCAACTCCGCAGGGGTTCTTGTTCTGTTCCGTCGCCGTGGCCCAGCCTGCCGTGAAGTGGAATCACGCGGTCCCGCACGGTCTCCCCGCCGTGCGGGCGCGCCCGCCCTCCCCTCGGCCCACCGTCCCCCTCCCCCGCTGCTTCCGCCCCCCTCGGCCCGCACGAGCCCATGACTCCCGACTCCCGTGACTCCCCGACATACGGAGATGGTCGACGTGACCGCGACTCCAGGCAGTCCCCCACGTTCCCCGGCCGCCGACCCCACCGCGTCGGCACCGGCGCCGATGCCGACGCGGCCGGCCGGCACCGGGCGCAACCGGTGGACGCTCCTCGGACCCGGCCTGGTGCTGGCGGCCGCCAGTGTGGGCGCGGGCGACATGGTGACCTCGCTCGCCGGCGCCGCCGGGCACGGGATGGCGCTGATGTGGGCCATCGTCATCGGTGTCGCGCTGAAGTACGCGCTCACCGAGGCGGTGGGCCGACTGTATCTGGCGACCGGGCAGACGGTGATCGGGAGCCTGAGGTCGGCCGCCCGCTGGCTCCCGGCGGCGTTCCTGCTGTTCGTCCTGGTGATCGGCCTGCTCTACGGGGCCGCGCTCAGCTCGGTGGCGTCCCTGGCGCTGTCCACGCTGTTCCCCGTGCTGCCGGTCAGGCCCGTCGGCGTGACGATCGCGCTCGCGGCGGCCGCGATCGTGTACGTCGGGCGGTACACGGTGTTCGAACGGGTGATGAGCGTCTTCATGCTCGCCAAGTTCCTCGGCATGGCCGTTCTCGCGGTGGCCACGCTCGCCACCGCCGACGACCTGCCCGGCCTGCTCGGCACACTGCGCCCGAGGCTGCCGGAGGGCGACGTGGTCACGGTGCTGGCGCTGGTCGGCGGGGTGGGCGGGACGGCCGGGATCGCCTCGTACAGCTACTGGGTGCGCGAGAAGGGCTGGGCGGACCGGAGCCGGTTGCGGCTCGTGCGGGCGGACTCGGCCCTGAGCTACGGCGTGACGCTGCTGTTCGTGCTGTGCACGACGGTGGTGGGGACGGGGCTGCTGTACGGGACGGGCGGGAGCATCACCGGCAGCGACGGTCTCGCCGCGCTCGCCGATCCGCTCGGCGCCGATCTGGGGTCGGTGGCACGGGTGCTGTTCCTGGGGACGTTCTTCCTGGTGACCCTGAGCGCCCTCGTCGGCGGCTTCAACGGTCTGTGCTACCTGCTCGCCGACTCGCTGCGCGCGGTGCGCGGCATCCCGGACGCCGAGGCGGAACCCCACATCGCGCAGAACGGCGGCCCGTTCCGTGCCTTCCTCCTCTACTGCGCCCTCGCCGCGGTCGCCGTCACCTTCCTGGGCCGGCCGGTGTCCCTGGTGCTCACCTACGCCGCCGTCGGCTCGCTGATCCTGCCGCTGCTCGCGGGCGCGCTGCTGGTGCTGCTCAACCGCCGGGGCGTGGAGCCGGCGCTGCGCAACCCGATCAACTCGAACGTACTGCTGGGCGGGTCCTTCGTGCTCTTCGGAGTGCTCGCGGCCGTCCAGCTCAAGGACTCCCTGGGAGGGGCGTGAACCACCTCGTGAACCATCTCGTCGACCACCCCACGCCGTACCCCGTGAACCCCACGGGCGACGCGGACGAGACGGACGACCTGTGCTTCCGGACCGCGTACGAACTCTCCGTCGCGCTGGCACGCCGCGAGCTGTCCGCGCGGGAGGTGATGACGGCCCATCTGGAACGGATCGAGAAGGTCAATCCGGCGGTGAACGCGATCGTGACGCTGGTGGCGGAGCGTGCGCTGGAGCGGGCGGCCGAGGCGGACGACCGGATGGCCGCCGGGGAGCGGGTCGGCCCGCTGCACGGGCTGCCCGTCGCGCACAAGGACCTGCACGACACCGCCGGTATCCGGACGACGTCGGGTTCACCGATCTTCGCCGACCGGGTGCCGGACCGTGACCACTTGGTGGTCGAGCGGCTGCGGAAGGCGGGGGCGATCACGCTCGGCAAGACCAACGTCCCCGAACTGGGCCTGGGTTCGCATACCGTCAACCCCGTGTTCGGGGCCACCCGCAACCCCTACGACCTGTCCCGCAGCGCGGGCGGCAGCAGCGGCGGGGCGGGCGCCGCCCTGGCGTGCGGGATGCAGCCCCTCGCCGACGGCAGCGACACCGGTGGTTCGCTGCGCAACCCCGCCTCCTTCAACAACGTCGTCGGGCTGCGTCCGTCGCCGGGCCGGGTGCCGTCCTGGCCGGACAAGGCGCCGTGGGGCCAGTTGTCGGTGAAGGGGCCGATGGCCCGGACCGTGGCGGATGTCGCCCTGGCCCTGTCCGTGCTGGCCGGGCCCGACCCCCGCGACCCGCGCTCCCTGCAGACGCCCGGTTCCACCTTCGCCTGGCAACTCGACGGCGGCCTCAAGGGGTTGCGGGTCGCCTGGTCACCCGATCTCGGCGGACGGGTGCCCGTCGACCCGGAGGTACGGGAGGCGCTGCGCCCGGCGGCGGAGACGTTCGCCGCACTGGGCTGCGACGTCGAGGAGGCCTGCCCGGACCTCACCGGCGCCGACGAGGTGTTCCTCGCCCAGCGGGCCTGGCAGGTGGAACTCTCCTACGGGCCGCTGTTGGACGCCCACCGCGACCGGCTGGCCCCGGACGTGATCTGGAACATCGAGGAGGGCCGCAGGCTCGGCGGACCCGACCTGGGGCGGGCGCAGGCGCTGCACGGTGCACTCTTCCACCGGGTCCGCGAGTTCTTCGAGCGGTACGACCTGCTGTTGCTGCCGGTCAGCCAGGTCGCTCCCTTCGCCATCGAGCTGGCCTACCCGACGGTGATCGACGGCACCCCCATGGAGACCTATCTCGACTGGATGCGCTCGGCGTACCTGATCTCGGTCACGGGCTGCCCCGCCCTGTCCGTCCCGGCCGGGTTCACCCCGCGGGGCCTGCCGGTCGGGTTGCAGATCGTGGGCCCGCACCGGCGGGACTGGTCCGTCCTGAAGGCCGGGCACGCCTTCGAGCGGGCGACGCGAGTCGGGGAGCGGCGCCCGCCGGTGGTGACGGGCGACGGCGTGTAGGTCCGAGCGGGCGGGGGCCGGTGTCACCGCTGCTCAGTGGGAGTGGCCGGCCGGGCTTTCGGGCGTCTCCTCGGGCGTCTCCTCGGGCGCGTCAGCGGTGCCCGTGCGGACCGTGAACGCCGCCGTGTGGACCTTTCCCTCGTGTTTGAAGTCGAGGAACAGGCGATAGGCGCCGGCGCTCGGCGCGGTGGCCGTGAAGGACACCTCCGGGCCGGGTGCGGTGGTGCCGTCGCCGGGCTCGCCGCCCGGATGCACATGCAGGTAGGCGAGGTCGCCGGAGCGAAGGGCGACCAGGTGGCCGTAGGCGCCGAGGTAGGGCTGGAGGTCGGTGACGGGCCTGCCGTCACGGGAGACCTTGAGCCTGAGTTCGCTCGCGGCGCCCGGGCGCAGGCCGCCGTCCAGCTCGACCTCGTAGCCGTTGACCTCGGCGGTGTCGCTCGGCGCGGGCAGCTTGTGCGGCTTGTAGACGCCCGAGACGGCGAGGTCGGCGCCGAGCGTGAGGTTCTCGGCGTCCTTGCCGGCCGGGGTGAAGTCGGCGAACACCCGGTAGCCGCCCGCCTCGGGAAGGTCGACGGGGGTGCTCCAGGTGCCGTCGGCCGCGCGGGTGGGGTGCAGATGGCGGTAGGTGACCAGGTCGCGTGAGGCGACGATGAGGTGGAGTTCCTTGTCGTGCTCGCGCTGGTAGGCGGTGACGGCGCGGCCGTTCTCGTCCCGGACGACGAACCGCAGGTCGGTGCGCCGCCCGGCGGTGACGCCGGGCGTCCGCAGGTCGAGGGTGTGGCCCCCTGCGGAGATCTGCAGTCCGCCGGCCGCGGCCGGGGCGTTGCCGCCTCCGCCCTTTCCGGGCCTCGGCGACTGCTCGGTGTGACCGCCGTGGCGGCCGGGCGCGCTCTCATGGCTCCCGGCCGCCTCCGCGGCGTCCGGGACGACGCGGTCGACACCCCTGCCCACGCCGTAGGCGGTGCCGAACGTGGCGGCCAGCGCGGCGGCGAACGCGGTGATCCTCAGTCCGGTGTTCATGGCCGTCTCCTTCGAGGGGCGGGTGTTCACACAGCTCACAATACCCCCTAGGGGTATCGAGTCAAGCGGCGGGAGCGACTTGCCATCGATACCCCATAGGGGTATACAGAAACAACCTACAGAATACCCCCACCCCGTATACGATCCACAAGCCGCCCCCGCGGTACGAGGAGCAGCCATGACCATCACCAGGACCGGGGCCACCGCCGAGGTGGAGCTCACCATCGGCGGCATGACCTGCGCCTCCTGCGCGGCCCGGGTCGAGAAGAAGCTGAACCGCATGGACGGCGTCACGGCCACGGTCAACTACGCCACCGAGAAGGCGAAGGTCAGCTACGCGGACGACGTCTCGGTACGGGACCTGATCGCCACCGTCGAGGCGACGGGGTACACGGCACGGGAGCCCGCGCCGACCGCGCGGGCCGAGCCCGGGAGCGCCGCAGGGGCGGAGGGCGACGCGTTGCTGCCGCTCCGGCAGCGGCTGGTCACGGCGGCGGTTCTCGCCGTCCCCGTCATCGCGATGGGCATGGTTCCCGCGCTGCAGTTCGCGTACTGGCAGTGGCTGTCCCTGACCCTCGCGGCCCCCGTGGTGACGTACGCCGGGTGGCCCTTCCACCGGGCGGCGTGGACGAACGCCCGGCACGGTGCCGCCACCATGGACACCCTGATCTCCCTCGGCACCCTGGCCGCGTTCGGCTGGTCGCTGTGGGCGCTGTTCCTCGGGACGGCGGGCACGCCGGGCATGACACACCCCTTCGAGCTGACCATCGTCCGGGGTGACGGCGCCGGGAGCATCTATCTGGAGGCCGCGGCCGGGGTGACCGCCTTCGTCCTCGCCGGACGCTACTTCGAGGCCCTTTCCAAGCGGAAGGCCGGCGCGGCCCTGCGGGCCCTGCTGGAGCTGGGCGCGAAGGACGTCACCGTCCTCACGCCCGACGGCGGCGAACGGACGGTCCCCGTCGCCGAGTTGAGCGTCGGCGACCGCTTCCTCGTGCGCCCCGGCGAGAAGATCGCCACCGACGGGACGGTCGTCGAGGGCTCGTCCGCGGTGGACGCGTCCCTGCTGACCGGCGAGTCCGTGCCCGTGGAGGTCGTGGCCGGCGACCCGGTCACCGGTGCCACCGTCAACGCCGGCGGCCGTCTCGTCGTCGAGGCCGGCCGGGTCGGCGCCGACACCCAACTGGCCCGGATGGCGAAGCTGGTGGAGGACGCGCAGAACGGGAAGGCCTCGGCCCAGCGACTCGCGGACCGGATCTCCGCCGTCTTCGTACCGGTCGTGATCGCACTCGCCCTGGGCACCGCCGGGTTCTGGCTCGGCAACGGCGCCGGGCTCACGGCCGCGTTCACCGCCGCCGTCGCCGTACTGATCATCGCCTGCCCCTGCGCCCTGGGGCTCGCCACGCCGACCGCGCTGCTGGTCGGCACCGGGCGCGGCGCCCAGCTGGGCATCCTGATCAAGGGGCCCGAGGTGCTGGAGTCCACGCGCGCGGTCGACACCGTCGTCCTCGACAAGACCGGCACCGTCACCACCGGCCGCATGACCCTGCTGGCCGTGCACCCCGCCGACGGCACCGACGAGGCCGAAGTCCTCCGGCTGGCGGGCGCGTTGGAACACGCCTCCGAACACCCGGTGGCCCGTGCCGTCGCCGGGGCGGCGCTGGACCGGATCGGCCCCCTGCCCACGCCCGAGGACTTCGCGAACGTACCCGGCCTCGGTGTGCGAGGGATCGTCGACGGCCACGCGGTCCTCGTCGGCCGCGAACGGCTCCTCAGCGACTGGGCCATGGAGCTGCCCGACAGCCTGGCACGGGCGCGGGCACAGGCCGAGGCGTCCGGGCGTACGGCCATCGTGGTCGCCTGGGACGGCGAGGCCCGCGCGGTCCTCGCAGTCGCCGACGCGGTGAGGGAGACCAGCGCGGAGGCGATCACCCGGCTGCGCGCGCTCGGCCTCACGCCGATCCTGCTGACCGGCGACAACCGGGCCGTGGCCGAGTCCGTCGCCCGCGAGGTCGGTATCGCCGACGAGGACGTGATCGCGGAGGTGCTGCCCCAGGACAAGGTCGACGTCGTCAAGCACCTGCAGGCCCGGGGCCGGTCGGTCGCGATGGTCGGCGACGGTGTCAACGACGCGGCCGCGCTCGCCCGGGCCGACCTCGGGCTGGCGATGGGCACGGGCACCGACGCCGCGATCGAGGCCGGCGACCTGACCCTCGTACGGGGCGATCTGCGCGCGGCGGCCGACGCCATCCGCCTCGCCCGCCGCACGCTCGGCACCATCCGGTCCAACCTGTTCTGGGCCTTCGCCTACAACGTGGCCGCCCTGCCGCTCGCGGCGGCCGGCCTGTTGAACCCGATGATCGCCGGGGCCGCCATGGCCTTCTCCTCGGTCTTCGTCGTGGGAAACTCCCTGCGGCTGCGGACGTTCCGAGCGGCCGGCTGAGGCAACCTGCCTTATGAATATGGTCAGTTGTCTCGTGGCTCATGGCGACGCCAAGCGAAAGGGCCTTGACGGGCCGAGGAGGAGAGCGATTCGCGACGCGATGTCGCCGCACGCGGCGGAAATGGTGTCGAATTCCTGGTTCGATCGACCGGCGCGGGGACCGGGCAGGACGAGAGTCTTTTGCCCACGGACTTCTTTACCCACGGACACCGCTGCCCACGGACGACTCTCCCCTCAGACGCCTCTCCCCACGGCCTCCTTTCACACGTCCGGAGCCCGGCCCCCCGCATTCCCTCTCCGGACGCACGCATTCCGCCGTGGCGGCGAATGGCGGGGAATGGCGGCGCCGAGGGATTCGGCCCGGCCGGGCGCCCGAGACGGATCAGCCCACGCGCCGACCGGCCGTAGTGGAGCGGCGGGTGAGAGGTTCACGCAGGCCCAGATGGTCACGCAGCGTGGTCCCCGTGTACGCGGTCCGGTAGACGCCGCGCTCCTGCAGTTCGGGGACGAGCAGGTCGACGATGTCGTCGAGGCCGTCGGGGATCAGGTACGGCGTGACGTTGAAACCGTCGACCGCGCCGTGCCGTACCCAGTGGGCGAACCGGTCCGCGAGGCCCGAGGGGGTGCCGACGTGGCCGCGCTGCGGGCCGAGGGCGATGACGGTCTCACGCAGCGACCAGCCGCCCGCCTCGGCCTTCTCGCGCCACTTGGCGACCACCTTGCGCGGGTCGGCGATGCGGCGGGCGCCGAAGGAACCGTCGTTCTCGGCGATGACCGGATCCTCCTTCGGCAGCGGCCCGTCGGCGTCACGGTCGGACAGGTCGCGGTTCCACAGGAGCCCCGCGATGCCCAACGCGGTCGCGGGGGTGACCTGTTGGAGGCGGATCCAGCGCTTCTTCTCCTGCGCCTCCTCCTCCGTGGCCCCGATGATGATCTCCGTACCGGGGAGGATGCGCAGGTCGTCCCCGGGCCGGCCGACGGCCACCAGACGGCGTCGGACGTCCTCGGCGAAGGCCAGCGCGTCGTCGAAGTCGTTGCCGTGCGCGGAGAAGATGACATCGGCGTTGCGGGCGGCGAAGTCCCGGCCCTCACCCGAGTCGCCGGCCTGGAAGATCACCGGGTGGCCCTGCGGGGAGCGCGGCAGGGTGGGCGCGAGGTCCACGTCGAACTGCGGCCCCCGGTGGCGTACTTGCCGGACGGATCCGGGCGCCGCCCAGGCGGAGGCACCGGGCGATCCGGACACGGCACCGTCCTTCCAGCCGTCCCAGAGGGCGCGGGCCACGGTGAGGAACTCCTCGGCGCGCGTGTACCGGTCGGCGTGGTCGAGGTAGCCGCCGCGGCGGAAGTTCTCCCCGGTCCAGGCGTTGTCGGTGGTCACCACGTTCCAGCCGGCGCGGCCCTCGGAGAGCAGGTCGAGGCCGGACAGGCGACGGGCGAGGTCGGGGGCCTCGTTGAAGGTGGTGTTGGAGGTGGAGACCAGGCCGATCCGGTCGGTGACGGCGGCCAGGGCGGCGAGCTGGGTGATGGCGTCCGGGCGCCCGGCGACATCGAGATCGTGGATTCTCCCGTCGACCTCGCGCAGCCGCAGCCCCTCCCCGAGGAAGAAGGCGTCGAACAGGCCCCGTTCGGCGGTCCGGGCCACCTGCCGGAAGCTGGCCGGGTCGATCTGGCTACCGCTGGCCTGGTCGGACCAGATGGTCCAGTGGTTGACGCCCTGGAAGAAGACCCCGAGGTGCACCTGCGCGTCGGGGCGGGGGACGTCGAGCGGATCGGTGCGGGTCATCGGGTCCCCTCCCCTGCCTGGGCCGCCGTGGTGGCGTAACGGTTGGCGGGCCGCTCCAGGCCCAGGTGGGTGCGCAGGGAGGCGCCGGGCAACGGCCGGACCGCGTACCGTCGTTCGAAGAGATGCGGCAGGACCAGCCGGGACAGCTCCGGCAGGTCCTCGTCCAGCACCAGCGGACGCAACCGCACGCCGTCCACGACGCCCCGCAGCCGCTCCAGCAGCGCGGCGAGTCCGGCGGCGGAGCCGATGTGGCGCAGCCGTCCGCGATCGGCCCAGGGTGCGTGCTGTTCGAGGTCGGCGACGCGTTCCTCGGCCGTGGCGTGCGCGGTGTCGAGGGCGACCTCGATCTCGGCGAAGGTCCGGGGCGTCCCGGCTCCGGCGACGGCCGCGGCGACGGCGGCGAGGTCACGGCCCGACACGAGGGCCACGTCGAGCTGCTCGGCGGGCACCGTGCCAGGGCGGCCGAGCACGACGACCTGCCCCTGCGGGGGACGGGGCACGATCGCCGGTCCCTTCACCGTGAAGGTGTCGCCGGTGAAGTCGACGTAGTGGAGCCGGTCACGGTCGAGATACCGGCTGGTGGCCACGGAACGGATGACGGCGTCGTCCTCCCACGAGTCCCACAGCGCGCGTACCGCCTCGACTCCGTCACGGGACTCGCGCGCCCGGGCGGCGGCCCCGTCGACGAGGGGGCGGCCCCAGGCGCGTGCCGCCTCGGGCCTCGCCTCCTCGCCGACCACCCACCCGGCGCGCCCGACGGAGACGTGGTCGAGGGACGCCAACTGGCTGGAGACATGGAACGGTTCGGCGTACGTGAGGGCCACGACCGGCGCGACACCGACGACGCTCGTCGAGGCGGCGATGAACGCGGCCCGCTCCACCGCGCCGATCCGGCCGACCGTGTCGGGGGCGGCGGCGGGCGGGAGGGCCCCGTCGTCGAGCGTGAGGAGGGTGAACCCGGCGTTCTCCGCTGCGGCGGCGACCCGGGCCACCCGGCGCGGGGTCAGCAGATGGTCGGGAGAGTGCGCGGCGCGGCGCCAGGCCGCGGGATGGGCGCCGTCGCCGTCGAGTTCGACGGCGAGGCGCAGGGCAGGGCCGGACATGGGGTGTTCCTTCCGAAGGCACGACGAGACGGCCGGCCCGATGGCCGACGGGAGTCAGACGCGTACGGAAGGACAGACGGCGGAGGCGGTACGGCAGTAGTCGACATGCCGCCGGGTGATCAGCCACGTACCCGCGCCGGCACCGTGCGGTGCCGCGTCACGTACGCGCATCAGGGCCTCCACCCGTCCAGTGGTTACCGCTTCAACCTATGCCGTCGGCCGGGGAAGGTGTCAAGGACATTAGTTGTACGCGCATGTGAAATGAGCGCACACGAAGGCCGGGGAGGGCGGCCTTGGCCGTCGCCCTCAAGGCAGCGGGGTGGGCCCGCCGCAGCCGGGGTCGTCCGAGCCGGACGCTCGTCGGGCCCGTGTGGCCGGGCGGATCGAGCCGCCCGGGGCACGCCCCCGCCTCTCACCGCGCCGGGGTGCGGGCGCCGGCGCGGGCACGCATGTTCGTACGGCGGTGCGGCCCTCCTCCCGGCGTGCCCCCACTCTCACCGCGCCCCGGTCGGGAGACCGAGACCTCCCCCGCCTCCGGACAAGGCGCCGCGACCCGGGACACCTTGCCCCAGCCCCCGGCCCCACTTAGCCTCATTTTGTGCCGCGAATAAACAAAACCCGAACGCACAGTGCCGTGCCGGGCCACGCCGGCGACCTCGCGCGCCTCCGCGACCTCCGCACCCTCCGCATCGCCATCACCGCCTTCTTCGCCCTCGACGGCTTCGTCTTCGCCGGCTGGGTGGTCAGAATCCCCGCGATCAAGGAGCAGACCGGCGCGTCGCCCGGCGCGCTGGGGCTGGCGCTGCTCGGCGTGTCCGCCGGAGCGGTGATCACGATGATGCTCACCGGCCGGCTCTGCCGCCGCTTCGGCAGCCACCCGGTGACGGTCGCCTGTGCCGTCCTGCTGTCCCTCAGCGTGGCCCTGCCCCCGCTCACCCACTCGGCGCTCGCCCTGGGCGCGGTACTGCTGGTCTTCGGCGCGGCCTTCGGCGGGATCAACGTCGCCTTCAACAGCGCCGCCGTGGACTTGGTGGCCGCGCTGGGGCGGCCCGTCATGCCCAGTTTCCACGCCGCGTTCAGCCTCGGCGGCATGTTCGGGGCGGGGCTCGGCAGCCTGGTCGCGGGATCCCTGTCGCCCACCGGTCATCTGCTCGGCATCACCGCGGCCGGTCTGCTGGTCACCGCCGTCGCCGCGCCCACCCTGCTGCGCCACACGCCCCCGGCGCCGCCGGCTCGCACCCCCGGGCAGGAAGCCCGCGAGGCCGAGCCCCGCGACGCATCCGGCGCGGGCCGCCCCGACCGCCGTACGCGCGGCCCGGTCGTCGTCCTCGGCCTGATCGCCGGCTGCACGGCCTATGGCGAGGGGGCGCTGGCCGACTGGGGCGCCCTGCACCTGGAGGCGGACCTGGACGCCTCACCGGGAGTCGCGGCGATCGGTTACTCGTGCTTCGCGGTGGCCATGACGATCGGCCGGCTCACCGGGACGACCCTCCTGGAACGCCTGGGCCGGACCACGGTGCTCGTGGCCGGTGGCGCGACCGCGACGGCCGGCATGCTGCTCGGCTCCCTCGCACCCTCCGTGTGGGCCACCCTGCTCGGCTTCGCCGTCACCGGACTGGGTCTCGCCAACATCTTCCCCGTCGCCATCGAACGCGCCGGCGCCCTGGCCGGTCCCGGTGGGGTCGCCACGGCCTCCACCCTGGGGTATCTCGGCATGCTCCTCGGCCCGCCCGCGATCGGTTTCATGGCCGAATGGTCCTCCCTGCCCGCCGCGCTCACGAGCGTCGCGGTACTCGCCGCGTTCGCCTCCGCCATCGCGTTCAACACCCGCCACTCGGCCGCGAAATGACCACTCACCGTTGCCTCGTGACACCGCGCGGTGCATGAAGTCAGCCCTCCGAGAACATGAGGCAACCATTCAGTCGTTCGATTCGTATAACTCCCTGGAGGCACTGCGACCCGGCCGAACAGAGAGCGGCCGGAGCGTCACCATCCGCTTTTCCGGATGGTCCCGAACAAGGAGAAACGATGCGACTGTTCGTGCTCAACTACGCTCGCGCTGCTGAGCAGTTGGAGTTCAGCGCTCCGTACACCTACGACTCCGGGCTGCAGTTGAACGTGCTCGCCGACGGGCGGATAGCCGCACATGACCAGGGCTTGATGCGGGAATTGGGGGCGACCACCTCCACGGCGGGATCGAAGACCCATTTCGACGACTGAACGCGGATTCGCGACAATGACGGTATTGATCCTCACCTGCGAACAGGATGTGACGGCGGATCTGGTCGTGGCTCGCCTCAACAGGACCGGCGTACCGGTGGTCCGGCTCGACCCCGCCGACCTGCCCGGCGCGGTGGCGCTCTCCGGCGAGTACGTGCACGGCTCGTTCCGCGGGCAGCTGTCCGCCGGCGGGCGTCTGGTGAGCATGACCGGGCTGCGGTCCATCTGGCTGCGCCGGCCGGGCGTTCCGGCCGCCGGGGTCGCCGAGCCCTCCCCCTGGCTCACCGAGGAGTCCTCGCAGGCCCTGTACGGCATGCTGCGCGGCACGGGCGCCCGCTGGATGAACGACCCGGACGCGGCCCGCAGGGCCCGCCACAAGCCGTGGCAGCTCCGGCACGCCCAGCGCTGCGGGCTCCCCGTGCCGGCCACGCTGATCACCACGTTCCCGCAGGCCGCCCGCGACTTCGCCGAACGCTTCCCGGACCTGGTGGTGAAGCCCGTCTCCGGCACCCACCCGCAGGCGCCCGCCAGTACGGTCCCCACCAGCCGGGTCGCGCCCGGCACGGACTTCACCGCCGTCGCGTTCGGCCCGACGCTGCTGCAGCGCCGGATCGCCAAGACCGCCGACATCCGGCTCACCGTCGTCGGCGACCGCATGCTGGCCGCCCGCAAGGCGGTCGCCCCGGACGCGCACCCCGACGAGGTGGACGTCCGCTTCGCCCCCTCCGCCGCGCCCTGGCAGCCGGTCGAGGTCCCGGCGCGCACCGCCACGGCCGTAGGCGCCTACCTGCGTGACGCCGAACTCGCCTACGGGGCCTTCGACTTCGCGGAGGACGCGGACGGGATCTGGTGGTTCCTGGAGTGCAACCAGTCCGGGCAGTTCGGGTTCGTGGAGATGGACACCGGCCAGCCCATCGCCCACAGCGTCGCCGAGTGGCTGGCGCGGGAGGAACCGGGGGCGGGAGCGCGCCGCGACGACCGGATCCGGGCGACACCCTGACATTCCGGATGCGCCCCGGACGACCTGACGTCCCGGCCGACCCGTAGCTGAACCGAGGCGCCCGCCCCGGCCGGGGCGGGCGCCTCGCACGCGTGGTCGTCCGGCAGACTCGCCCCATGGAGACCGCCGAACACATCAGAGCCCTGGACGAGGAGGGCCGCCGGCTCGCCTCGGCCGCCCGGAAGGCCGGTACGGACGCCGAGGTGCCGACCTGTCCCGAGTGGCGGGTGCGGGACCTGGTCCGCCACACGGGGGCCGTGCACCGCTGGGCCACGGCGTTCCTCGTCGACCGGCACCCGTCGCCCCGGCCCCTCACCGACGGCCCGGAGCTGGACGGCGCCCCTCTGCTGACCTGGTTCGAGGAGGGGCACCGCCGCCTCGTCGAGACACTGCGCACCACGCCCGCCGACGCCGACTGCTGGAGCTTTCTGCCCGCACCCTCCCCGTGGGCCTTCTGGGCGCGCCGCCAGGCCCACGAGACCGCCGTGCACCGCGCCGACGCCGAGTCCGCGCTCGGCGGCGAACTCGGCCTGCCCTCCGTGGACTTCGCCGTGGACGGCATCGACGAACTGCTGCTCGGCTTCCACGCCGGCGGCAGAAGCCGGGCGCGTACCTCGGCGCCGCGCGTCCTGCGGGTGCGGGCCACCGACACCGACGCCGTCTGGACCGTACGGCTGTCCTCGGAGCCGCCCGTGGCGCGGCGCGTGGAAGCGACGGGGGCGGGTGACGCCGACTGCGAGATCGCGGGCCCGGCGCCCCATCTGTACCTGTCCCTGTGGAACCGGCTCGGCCTCCCCGCCGTCACCGGAGACCCCGCGCTCGCGCGGTTGTGGCGGGAGACCTCGGGTATCGGCTGACCCCGGCCCGGCGGGTGCGTCCGCCGCCTTGTCGGCCGGGCCCGCCGCCCCCACACTCGGCTCATGGGGAGACGGACGCAGGCCGAACGGGACGCGATGACCACGGAGATGGTCTTCGCGTTCTGCGCGGGGGCGGTGCTGGCGGGCGCGGCCTTCTTCGGCGTGACGGAGTTCCTGCCGCATGTCTTCGGCTCCCTGGGCGACCGGTGGAGCCTGCTCGGCCCCCTCGCGCTGACGGTGAGCGTGGTGGTGTTCGTCGCGGTCGTCACGATCGTGCTGACCCGCTTCCGGCACGCCACGCGACGGCGCCGGCAGGCCGCCGGCCCCCTCGACGCACGACTTTCCGCTCAGCCCAGCCAGCCCGGCCGCACCAACCCCGACTCGTAGGCCAGGACCACGAGTTGGGCGCGGTCGCGGGCGCCCAGCTTCACCATCGTCCGGCTCACATGCGTCTTGGCGGTCAGCGGGCTGACGACCAGACGCCGGGCGATCTCGTCGTTGGTCAGGCCCATGCCGACCAGGGCCATCACCTCCCGCTCCCGCTCGGTGAGTCCGGCGAGGGAGGCGGCGGCCGCCGGCTGCTTGGAACGGGCCGCGAACTCGGCGATCAGCCGCCGGGTCACCCCCGGCGACAGCAGCGCGTCCCCCTCCACCACCGCCCGTACCGCGCGCAGGAGTTCGTCGGGCTCGGTGTCCTTGACGAGGAAACCCGACGCGCCGGAACGGATCGCCTCGAACACGTACTCGTCGAGCTCGAAGGTGGTCAGCATGACGACCCTGACACGGGCGAGTTCCGGGTCGCCGGTGATGCGCCGGGTCGCGGCGAGCCCGTCGAGCACGGGCATTCGGATGTCCATCAGGACCACGTCGGGCAGGAGTTGACGCACCCCGCTCAGCGCCTGGGCACCGTCGACGGCCTCACCGGCCACCTCGATGTCAGGCTGTGCGTCGAGCAGGGCCCTGAACCCGGCCCGCACCAGGGCCTGGTCGTCGGCCAGCAGTACGCGGATCACCGGTCCTCCTCGACCTCGCGGGACGCCCGCAGCGGCAGTACGGCGAGCACCCGGAACCCTCCGTCGGGGCGTGGCCCCGCCTCGATCGTGCCACCGAGCCCGGCGGCCCGCTCCCGCATCCCCACGAGTCCGTTGCCGCCGCCACCCGCATCGGTGCCGGTCGCGGGCCCGTCGTCGTCGATCCGCAGCCGCAGTTCTCCGCCGCCGTGCTCGATGCGCAGGCGCGCCCGCCGCGATCCCGAGTGCCGTACGACGTTGGTGAGGGCCTCCTGGACGATGCGGAACGCGGCGAGATCGGTGCCCGGCGACAGCTCCGGCGCCCGGCCCTCCATCTCGACGGCCAGGCCCGCGCCCGCCGCCTGCTCGACGAGTTCGGGGAGACGGTCGAGGCCCGGGGCCGGGGCGCGCGGGGCGTCGCCGGGCGTGCGGAGGGTGTCGAGGACCTGGCGGACCTCGCCGAGGGCCTCCTTGCCCGCGGCCTTGATGGTGGTGAGGGCGGCGCGCGCCTGTTCCGGGTCGGAGTCCAGGAGCGCCAGACCCACGCCGGCCTGGACATTGATCACCGAGATGCTGTGCGCGAGGACGTCGTGCAGTTCGCGGGCGATCCGCAGCCGTTCCTCGTCGGCCCGCCTCCGCGCGGCCCGCGCACGGTCCTCCCGCTCCCGGGCCCACTGCTCGCGCCGGGTCCGGGCCAGCTCCGAGAGCGCCACGATCGCCACGACCCAGGCCACGACGACGATCTCCTGCCCCCAGCTCGCGGCGTCGTCCCCGCCCGGCGGCAGCCACCGGAACAGCCAGTGCGCCACCAGCACATGCCCCACCCACAGCGCCCCCATCGCCGTCCAGGCGGCCGTGCGGTGCCCGGCGACGATCGCGCTGAAGCAGCCGACGGCGACGGTGAGGAACACCGGCCCGTACGGATATCCGGCGCCCAGGTACACCATCGCGCTCACCGCCGTCCCGAAGGCGACGAACACCGGCCACCGCCACCGGCCCAGCAGCAGGAGCGCGCCCCCGAGCAGCAGGGCCCGCGCGAACACGTCGAGCGGGGCGCGCCCGTCCCGCTGGAGCTCGGCGGCCGCGGTCGAGCCGGCCATGACGAGGACGGCGACCGCCGCCGTGGAACGCCAGGGCAGGCGCCGGCGCGCGGCGTCGCCCTCCGGCCGGTTCCACCACGGGGGCCCGCCCCCCTGCCACCGTCGCCACGGCGGCCCGCCCCGCGTCGGGGGACCGCCCGCCTGCGCACTCTGCTCCGCCATGCCGGCCACGCTAGACGCCGCCCACCGGGCACGACGTCACCCGAGCGAGGTGATCACCCGTACTCCCGGCGAAGTACGCCCCCCGGTCCCGGGGCCGGGGCCGGGGCCGGGGCCGGGGCCGGGGCGTCAGCGTGCCGGCGCCTCGGACTGCGGGAACACCAGGCCTACGTGGTGGGCGAGTTGGACCGCCGCGTGCCGGAAGAACACCTCCCGGTCCTCGACCACCCGGTTGAACTGCCCGAAGACCTCGAAGCTGATCAGCCCGAACAGCTGCGCCCACGCCCCGACCAGCACCGTGATCACCTCCGGCGGCAGGTCGGGCGCGAACTCCTCGGCGATCCGCCGCGCCTCGGGCCGCAGCTCGGCGGGCAGCTTCCACTGGGCCACGCCCTTGGCCCGAAAGGCGTCCCGCACGATACGGATCAGCAACTGCCCGACCCGGGAGGCGGCCGGCAGGGTCGCGTCGGGCGCCTTGTAGCCGGGCACGGGCGAACCGAAGATCAACGCGTACTCGTGCGGCCGTGCCAGCGCCCACTCCCGCACTCCCTCGCACACCGCGACCCACTGCCCCGCCGGGCTCTCGGCGGCGGCCCGCGCGTGCGCGGCCTCGGCGGCCTCGCCCACGGAGTCGAACGCGTCGATGATCAGCGCGGTGAGCAGCTCGTCGCGGCTCGGGAAGTAGCGGTACAGCGCGGAGGAGACCATGCCGAGTTCGCGTGCCACCGCGCGCAGGGACAGTTTGGCGGCGCCCTCGGCGGCGAGCTGTCTGCGCGCCTCGTCCTTGATGGCGGCGGTGACCTCGATCCGGGCGCGGGCGCGGGCTCCTCGTGCTGTGCTCATGTGAGGCAGTGTGCCACAGGGCAGAGCACTGCACACGTTTTGGAGCACTGCTCTCGCAACGGATCGCCGCACACGACCGAGAGCATGCAACGCAAACGAGAGCACCGCTCTTGCTTTGGAGCACCGATCTCGTGCACACTGCTCTCAAGCGAGAGCAGTGCTCTCCATAAAACGGGAGGACCCCATGCCGTCGTCGACCCACTACATCCGGACCAACCCCTTCGACCGCGCGCTCAACGGCTTCGTCGGCTGGCTCGCCCGCCGCGGCGTCAGCCTCCTCGGCACCGCCGAACTCTCCGTGCGCGGCCGCAAGAGCGGCGAGTGGCGCCGGCTCCCGGTCAACCCGTTGCCGTACGAGGGCGGCCCCTACCTGGTCTCGGCGCGCGGCCACTCCGAATGGGTGCGCAACATGCGGGCGGCCGGCGGCGGACGGCTCCAGGTGGGCCGCCGGACGCAGGAGTTCACGGCGGTCGAGCTGCCCGACGAGGAGAAGCCCGTCGTCCTGCGCACCTACCTGAAGAAGTGGGGCTGGGAGGTGGGCCGGTTCTTCGACGGCGTCAGCGCCGACTCCACCGACGAGGAACTGCTGGCCGCCGCGCCGAAGCACCCCGTCTTCCGGATCACCGTCCAGCGGTGACCGGGCGGGGTGCCGGCGGCCCGACGTGGGCCGCCGCACCGGCCCACGGCCCTACTTGTCGAACGCCGTCAGCGCGCGCTGGGCGATCGGGCGGTTGCGGACGATCTCACCCAGGGAGGTCGACCCGCGAGTGATGTCGACGAACGCCCGCCAGGCGGGCCGGAACCCGGTCAGCGCGGCGTGGAAGAGACCCGGCCGCCGCTCGAAGGCGACCAGCAACCGCTTGCCGACGCTCATCTCGACGCCGAGCCCCGCCTTCACGGCGAACGCGTAGTTGAGGGCCTGACGACGGGTGTCGACCGCGTCGTGCGCCTCGGCGATCCGCACCGCCCACTCGCCCGCGAGCCGGCCCGAGCGCAGCGCGAAGGAGATGCCCTCCCGCGTCCACGGCTCCAGCAGCCCGGCCGCGTCCCCGCAGACCAGCACCCGGCCCCGCGAGAGCGGTGAGTCGTCCGCACGGCAGCGCGTCAGGTGCCCGGAGGACACGCTCGGTTCGAAGCCGGCGAGGCCGAGGCGCCCGATGAAGTCCTCCAGGTACCGCTTGGTGGCGGCGCCTTCACCGCGCGCGGAGATCACGCCGACGGTCAGGGTGTCGCCCTTGGGGAACACCCACCCGTAACTGCCGGGCATGGGGCCCCAGTCGATGAGGACGCGCCCCTTCCAGTCCTCGGCGACGGTCTCCGGAACGGGGATCTCCGCCTCCAGGCCGAGGTCGACCTGTTCGAGCTTGACCCCGACATGCGCCCCTATGCGGCTCGCGCTGCCGTCCGCCCCGACGACGGCCCGCGCGAACAGCGTCTCGCCGCCCTGCAGCACGACGGCGACCGTCCGCCGGTCCGGGACGGTCGAGCCGTGCTGCTCGACCCGGGTGACCGTGACACCCGTACGCAGTTCGGCGCCCGCCTTCTGGGCGTGCTCGACCAGTTGCTGGTCGAACTCGGGCCGGTTGATCAGGCCGAACAGCATCTGCTTGGACTTGCGCGTCCGGGCGTACCGTCCGTCGAGGGAGAAGGTGACCGCGTGCACCCGGTCCTTCAGGGGAAGCTCGAAACCGGGCGGCAGCGCGTCGCGCGAGGGGCCGATGATGCCGCCGCCGCACGTCTTGTACCGCGGCAGCTCCGCCTTCTCCAGCAACAGGACGCTGCGCCCCGCGACCGCCGCCGCGTAGGCGGCCGAAGCCCCCGCGGGGCCCGCGCCCACCACGACGACGTCCCACACCCGCTGCACGTCGTCCGCCGAAGAGTTCTCGCTGCTCACGATGGTCTACTGCTCCCGATCCAGCCGCCTGCCGCACCTGTCCCACGCATCCTACGGCGGGTGACGCCGTGGGCCGCTGTGGGAGGATCGGCAGCGCGTGCGCCCTACACCGACACTCCGGGCAAGCGCGTACGCAGCCACATGCCCACCAGGACAACGTCGCACCCACGAGGAGCGTGCCCATGCCGTCGAACCCGGTCGCCGAGACCGTCGCCTCGCTGATACCCCGGGCGAAGGAGGAGCTCACCGAACTGGTGGCCTTCAAGTCGGTGGCGGACTTCGACCAGTACCCGCGCGGCGAGAGCGAGGGCGCCGCGAACTGGGTCGCCGACGCGCTGCGCGCCGAGGGCTTCCAGGACGTCGCCCTGCTCGACACCCCCGACGGCACCCAGTCCGTGTACGGCCACCTGCCGGGGCCCGAGGGTGCGAAGACCGTGCTGCTCTACGCCCACTACGACGTCCAGCCGCCGCTGGACGAGGCCGCCTGGCAGTCCCCGCCGTTCGAGCTGACCGAGCGCGACGGCCGCTGGTACGGGCGGGGCGCCGCCGACTGCAAGGGCGGTGTGATCATGCACCTGCTCGCACTGCGGGCCCTGAAGGCCAACGGTGGGGTGCCGGTCCACGTCAAGGTGATCGCCGAGGGCTCCGAGGAGATGGGCACGGGCGGACTCCAGCAGTACGCCGAGGCCCACCCCGAACTGCTCGTCGCCGACACGGTCGTCATCGGCGACGCGGGCAACTTCCGCGTCGGACTGCCGACGGTGACCACCTCCCTGCGCGGCATGATCGCGATGCGGGTGCGGATCGACGCCCTCGAAGGCAACCTGCACTCGGGCCAGTTCGGCGGCGCGGCCCCCGACGCGCTCGCCGCCCTGATCCGCGTCCTCGACTCGCTGCGCGCCGAGGACGGCACCACGACCGTCGACGGCCTCGCGGGCCAGGGGACGTGGGACGGACTGCGGTACCCCGAGGAGCGGTTCCGCGAGGACGCGCGGGTGCTCGACGGCGTGCGGCTGGTCGGCACCGGCTCGGTCGCCGACCGCATCTGGGCGCGCCCGTCCGCCACCGTGCTCGGCATCGACGTACCGCCGGTGGTCGGCGCGACCCCGTCGATCCAGGCGAGCGCCCGCGCCCTGATCGGTCTGCGCGTCCCGCCGGGCGTGGACGTCGGGCAGGCGCTCAAGCTGCTCGAAGCACACCTGGTGGCGCACACCCCGTGGGGCGCCCGTGTGACCTGCGAACCGATCGGCCACGGCCAGCCGTTCCGCGCCGACACCACCAGCCCGGCGTACGAGGCGATGGCCTCGGCCATGGCCGAGGCCTATCCGGGCCAGGAGATGCAGTACGCGGGCCACGGCGGCTCCATCCCCCTGTGCAACACCCTCGCCGGCCTCTACCCCGACGCCGAGATCCTCCTCATCGGCCTCAGCGAGCCCGAGGCCCGGATCCACGCGGTCGACGAGAGCGTGTCCCCCGAGGAGCTGGAGCGCATGGCCGTGACGGAGGCGCTGTTCCTGCGCAACTACGCGGCGAACTGAGCGGCCGGGATCCGGCGCCGGTGCGGCTCCGCGCCCTTCGGGGGCGCGGAGTCCTCCGCGCGACGACCCGGACCGCGGAGCATCCTCACACCGGCACACCGGCCTCCAGGTACAGCGCGGCGCCCCGCTCGCGCGCCCGCAGCGCCCAGCGCAACCGCTCGTAGCGGACGGGCGGCAGCAGATCCGCGGCCTCCTCCTCGGTCACGAACCGCCAGCCGCGCAGCTCGGGGCCGGGCAGCACCGGCCGCTGCGCACCGCTGACGTCGAGGCGGCCCCCGTCGAACAGCAGACGCAGTCCGCCGTATCCGGGCGGCCGGGGCGTCTCCCAGTCCACCACCAGCAGCCGGGGCACCTCCTCCAGCCGTATCCCGGTCTCCTCCAGGACCTCACGCACACCCGCCCGCGCCGGCGCCTCCCCGGACTCCACGACACCGCCGGGGAACTCCCAGCCGGCCTTGTAGGTGGGGTCGACCAGCAGGACCCGGTCGTGCTCGTCGAACAGCAGGACCCCCGCGGCGACCGTCTCGGCGGTCGGCTCGGGGGTCTGCACGATGTCGCACGCGGGTACGTCGTCGGCGGCCACGGCGTCGGCGATGCGCCGCGCGGTCTCGTACGGGGTGAGGGCGCCGGTGTCGACGAGATGGGCGTCCGCGGTGAGCCAGCCGCCCAGTGCCGCGCGGTAGGGCGCGATGTGGTCGTACGCCCATTGGCGCAGCCGCATCTCGCCGTCGGGGAGGTCGGGCGGTATCTCCCGCCCGGCTATTCGCTCGCGCAGTATCGTTTCGGCCGGGGCCAGGAGCAGATGCCGTACGGCGATGCGGCGGGCGGCGAGGCCGCCGAAGATCTCGTCGCGGTACTCCTGGCGGAGCAGGGTCATGGGGACCACGAGGGTGCCGCCCAGCTCGGCGAGGAGGGCGGCGGCGGTGTCGACCACGAGCCGTCGCCAGCTGGGCAGATCCTGGAAGTCGCCGACCTCGGCGAGGCGTTTGGCCGGCAGCATGTGCGTCAGTGCGCCGCCGATGACCTCGGGGTCGAAGAGCGTGCTGTTCGGGATCAGTTCGATCAGTTCCCGTGCGGTGGTGGTCTTCCCCGCACCGAACGCACCGTTGATCCAGACGATCACGGTTCCCCCTCTTCTGTTGACCCCCTGAGGCTTGCCCTCCACCCCGCCACGGAAACCAGCCGCCGACGAGGAGCCGAAATACGACGACGGCGGGTCCCCGCCGAACGGGGGCCCGCCGCCTGCGACGCGAAAGGAGAGGCGGGGAGAACGGCTGTCCTCCCTCGTGCTCTACAAGGCCGTCAGCCTTCCTTGCCGCCCTTGCCCTTCTGGTCCGCCAGGCCGCCCAGGGCGTCCTCGTCGACCGCCAGGCTCTTGCTGGAGACCGTCTTGCCGACCTTGCCGAGAGTGCCCTCGACGTCCAGTTTGCTCAGACCGTCCGTCTTCCCGAGGGCGTCGGCGGCTTCGAGACCGTGCGACGGCGTGATGGCCGCGACGACGAAACCGGTGGCGAGGGAGGCGATGGCGAGCATGCTGCGCTTCTTCATGCCCTGCTCAACTGCGGAACGCCCCGCGGGGTCACGGCCGATTTGCCGCGATCCGGCCCCGCCCGCGGACGGCGGTGGGGGTCAGGCCACCCCGGCCACCCGGGTGCCCGTCCGGCCGGCCAGCGCCGCCGCGGCGGCCCCGACGAGGCCCGCGTCGGTGCCCATCACGGCGGGGGCGACGGTCAGGTGCTGGACGAAGGACAGGGTGGCGTAGTCCTTCAGGGCGGTGCGGAGGGGGGCGAAAAGGACGTCGCCGGCGTTCGCGACGCCGCCGCCGATGACGGCGATGTCGATCTCCACCAGGGTGGCGGTGGCGGCGATCCCCGCCGCGAGGGCCTGCGCGGCGCGTTCGAACGAGGCCACCGCGACCGGGTCGCCGGCCTGCGCGGCGGCGGCGACCGCCGCGGCCGAGGTGTCGCCGTCGGGACCGGGCCGCCAGCCGTGTTCCACGGCGCGGCGGGCGATGTTGGGCCCGCTCGCGATGCGCTCGACGCAGCCGCGGGCGCCGCACGGGCAGGCGTCGCCGTCGAGGTCGACGCTGATGTGCCCGATGTGGCCGGCGTTGCCGGTGGGGCCCGCGTGCAGTTTCCCGCCGAGGACGAGGCCGCCGCCGACGCCCGTCGACACGACCATGCACAGCGCGTTGTCGTGGCCGCGCGCCGCGCCCTGCCAGTGCTCGGCCGCCGTGATGGCCACACCGTCACCGATCAGCTCGACGGGCAGTCCGCCGGTCGCCGCCCGGACCCGGTCGACGAGGGGGAAGCCTCGCCAGCCGTGGATGTTCACGGGGCTGACCGTGCCGGCCGAGGCGTCCACCGGCCCCGCGCTGCCGATGCCGACGGCCGCCACCCCGCTCCACTGCGGCGCGGCCGTCAGCTCACCGAGCACGGCCTCGACGGCCCGCATGACGGTGTCCGCGTCCTCCCGCGCGGGCGTCGGGCGCTGGGCGCGGACCACTATCCTGCCGCGGCCGTCCACCAGCGCCCCGGCGATCTTGGTGCCGCCGATGTCGAGCGCGGCCACGAGGTCGGTCTGCATCAGTGTCAGTTCTCCCGCTGCGAGTCTCCTACCGGGTGCCCGACAGAGCGACGCCCGGATCTCCGGCCGGAAATCCGGCAGCACGACGCTCGCCTGGTGGGGGGCGCCGGCCAGAGAATGCGATAGACAGTCTCCCCTGGGCATGACAACGTTGTCCAGGCCCTATGCTCGACGCCACATCCTCAACAGCCGCACAATTCCGACACGGCACCACCGACCACACCCGTGGACGACAGGACAGGACCGCGCACGTGCCCGAGACCGCCAACGGCATCGCCCGCCGCCCCGAGAACCGCTACGGCAACCGTCCCACGATGAAGGACGTCGCGGCACGGGCCGGAGTGGGTCTCAAGACGGTCTCCCGGGTGGTGAACGGCGAGCCGGGCGTCACCCCGGACACCGAGCGCCGCGTCCAGGAGGCGATCGAGGCACTCGGCTTCCGGCGCAACGACAGCGCCCGGGTGCTGCGCAAGGGCCGTACGGCCAGCATCGGCCTGGTCCTGGAGGACCTCGCCGACCCGTTCTACGGTCCCCTCAGCCGGGCGGTGGAGGAGGTCTCCCGCGCCCACGGCTCGCTGCTGATCAACGGGTCGAGCGCCGAGGACCCGGACCGTGAGCAGGAGTTGGCGCTGGCGCTGTGCGCCCGTCGCGTCGACGGGCTCGTGATCATTCCGGCCGGTGACGACCACCGGTATCTGGAGCCCGAGATCAGGGCGGGCGTCGCCACGGTGTTCGTGGACCGTCCGGCCGGGCGGATCGACGCCGACGTCGTGCTGTCGGACAGCTTCGGCGGCGCCCGTGACGGCGTCGCCCACCTGATCGCCCACGGCCACCGCCGGATCGGCTTCATCGGCGACATGCCCCGGATCCACACCGCCGCCGAGCGGCTGCGCGGCTACCGGGCGGCCATGGAGGACGCGGGCATACAGACGGAGCACGGGTGGACGTCGCTGGGCGTCACCGATCCGGAGCGGGTACGCAGGGCGGCCGAGGAGATGCTGTCCGGCCCGTCGCCCGTCACGGCGGTCTTCGCGGGCAACAACCGGGTGACGGTGACGGTCGTACGGGTTCTCGCCGAGCACGCGCGTCCGGTCGCCCTCGTCGGCTTCGACGACTTCGAGCTGGCCGATCTGCTCCGGCCGGGCATCACGGTCGTCGCCCAGGATCCCGCCCGGCTGGGCCGCACCGCCGCCGAGCGCCTCTTCCGGCAGCTGGACGGCTCCCTTGTCGCTCCGGAACGCATCGAGCTGCCGACCAGGCTGATCGCCCGCGGTTCGGGCGAACTCCCGCCCGCGGACTGAGCGTTGACCACCTCCGACGCCCGTGACCTCGAAGCGCTCGGCCTCGCCGTGGCGCCCCGCGAGGACCCGCTGAGCTACCCGGGCGCGTGGCCCGCCACGTCGGGACTGCTGGACGGCAACCGGATGCTGCCGCTGGACACGCTCGTCTTCGAGGACCGGGTGCCCGTCCTCTCGGTCGGCTCCAACGCCTGCCCCGCGCAGCTGGTCCACAAGATGGCGGAGCATGGTGTGCGGTGCCGGATCCCGATGGTCAGGGCCAGGGTCACGGACATCGGGATCGGCGTCTCCGCCCATGTCAGCCTCCTCGGCTATGTCTCCGCGTCGCCGTTCCACTCCCCCGGCTCGACCGCCGAACTGTTCCTCACCTGGCTCGACGAGGCGCAGCTCGCCGTGGTCGACGCGAGCGAGGGCGCCGACTCACCGACCGGCAACTTCCGCCGGGCCCTCCTGCCCACCGCCGACTTCCGCGTCGAGCTGGAGTCGGGCGAGGTCCTCGACCACGCCTGGATCTACGTCAACCGGTGGGGCGTGCTGCGCGACGGCGGCCCCGGCCCGCGTCCCCACCCGGGCCGGCAGCGTCCGCTCATCGGCGAACTCCTGGCCGCCTCGGTCGAGTTGCGCGCACTGTTCGGCACCACCCCGGACGAGTTCTGTGCCCGGGCGCGCGGCGACCGGGGCCGGTGCGTCCGGGGCAGGGAGCTGTTCGCCGAGCACGGGTGGACGACGGTGTCGGGCCTGGAACAGTACGTACGGCCGCACCCGGGGGCGTAGGAGTGCCCTGCCCGGCCCCGGGCTCAGCAGACCGGGAGGCCGGGCACCGGGGCGTCGTTGTCGCCGCCCTGGACGTAGACCACGCTGACGTAGACATCCGTGTTGCCGCTGTCGTCGTCGGTCTTGGCCCACCACACGTTGGTCCATTCGCCGGAGGTCTCGCGGCGGCCCAGGTCCTGCTGGCAGAAGAAGTAGTTGGTGCCCTGCTTGAGGACGCCGACCTCGGTGCCGGAGGCGGTGTAGGACTTGGCGGTCGTCCAGACGGTGCAGTTGTACTTGCCGCCCCCGATCGAGTGGCAGACCGGCGCCTCCTTGGTCGCCCCTCCGGACGTCCCGCCGGTCGTTCCCCCGCCGGTGGAGCCGCCCGAGGTCTCCGCACCCCCTGAGCCGCCGGTGGTGCCGCCGCCGTTCTTCGACGGGGAGGCGGACGCTTCGGTCTCCTTGTCGTCCGTGTCCTCGGCCTTCTCGCTCGGGCTCGCGGTCGCCTCGTCGTCCTCGCCCTTGCCGCTGCCCTTGGCGCCGGTGTCGTCGGAGAGGTCGACCGTGCCCCGGCTGCGGCCCGGGGAGGGGGTGCCGTCGGCCGGTGCGTCGGCGGAGGTCCGGGCGCCCTTCGTCGCGTCGTCGTCCCCGTCGAGCAGCGCGACGGTGACGCCGGAGGCGGCGAGGACGACGGTGACGGCCACGGCGGCGAGCAGGGCGCGCCCCTTGCGGGGGCCATGGCCACCGGTCGAGGACACGGTGGTGACGGGTCCCGAGGCGGGTGCCGGCGGCTGCGGGGCGCCCGCACCGGGCACGCCGACAGCCGCGGAGGCGCCCGTGCCGGGCCCCGGGGCGGCGGGCTGCGGCGGGCCGAAGCCGGGGGTCGGGCCCGTCGCACCGGTCCCGACCCCGCCCCCGGCGCCCGCGCCGGCCGTCGGCGGTCCGAAGCCCGGAGGCACCGACGGCATGCTCCGTTCCGTCTCCGCCCTCGGCCCGGGTGCCGGGCCGCCCGCCCCCGTCGCCGGGGAGTCGGGCGCGCTCCCGGCGGCCACGGCCTCCAGCAGGGCACGGGCCTCGTCGGCGTCCGGGCGCCGCTCCGGGCGCTTGTCCATCAGCTGCCGCAGCACGGGCCCGAGGGGGCCCGCCCGCCGGGGTTCGGGCAGCTCGTCGCTCACGATCGCGGTGAGCGTCGACCAGGTGGACGTACGCCGGAACGGGGACGCGCCCTCGACGGCCGCGTACAGGGTGGCGCCGAGCGCCCAGACGTCGGAGGCGGGGCCGGGGTCGTTGCCCTGGGCGCGTTCGGGGGCCAAGTAGTCGAGGGAGCCGACGAGTTCGCCGCTGCGGGTGAGGTGGGTGGCGGAGCCGTCGCCCGGGTCCTCCATGGTGGCGATGCCGAAGTCGGTGAGGACGACGCGGCCCGAGCGGTCCAGGAGGATGTTGCCGGGCTTGACGTCGCGGTGCAGGACGCCGACCCGGTGGGCGGCGGCGAGGGCGTCCATGACCTTGGCGCCGATGGCGGCCGCCTCGCGCGCGTCGAGCAGGCCCCGGTCGCGCAGGACGTCGTCCAGGGACGGCCCGTCGACCAGTTCCATGACGATCAGCGGACGTCCGTCGACCTCGGCCACGTCGTGGACGGCGACGACTCCGGGATGCCGGACGCGGGCGGCGGCCCGGGCCTCGCGCTGCATCCGCAGCCCGAGGTCGGCCAGTTCGGGCGCGGCGGCGTCCGTGTAGGTGCGCAGTTCCTTGAGGGCGACCTCGCGGTGGAGCACCTCGTCCACGGCCCGCCAGACCACGCCCATGCCGCCGCGCCCGAGTTGCCCCACGATCCGGTACCGCCCGGCGAGAATCCGCCCGATGCCGTCCGTCTGTTCGTTCGCCCCCGAAGACACCCGCGCCTCGCTCCTGTGACACACCGACGAATGGCGTACAGCCTATGCGGTGGACGGGGGCGCTTCGGACCGGCGCCAACGGCTGTCACAGGACCGCTACTTGTCCGCCGTGACCCGCCCCTACCGGCCGGACGAGCGGGTGGGATCGGCCCGTCGCGGCGCCGCGAAGCCCTCCAGGTCGGCGCGGGTCAGACCGGTCGCCCCGGCCACCTCACCGATGTCGAGGGCGCCGCAGTCCAGGCCCCGCAGCAGATAGCCGCTGAGGGCCTTGGCGGTCGCGGGCTCGTCCATCACGTCTCCGCCGGCCCGGTGGGCGTAGCGGGAGAGGCGGGCGGCGGCCTGCTCGTAGCCCTCGCGGTAGAAGGCGAAGACGGCCGCGTAGCGGGTGGGGATGTGGCCGGGGTGCATGTCCCAGCCCTGGTAGTAGGCACGGGCCAGGGCGCGGCGGGTGAGGCCGTAGTGCAGGCGCCAGGCGTCGTGGACCTGCTCGGTGGGGCCGACCGGCAGGACGTTGGTGGAGCCGTCGCAGACGCGTACGCCGGTGCCGGCCGCCGCGACCTGCATGATCGCCTTGGCGTGGTCGGCGGCGGGGTGGTCACTGGCCTGGTGGGCGGCGGAGACGCCGAGGCAGGCGCTGTAGTCGAAGGTGCCGTAGTGCAGGCCGGTGGCGCGGCCCTCGGCGGCGCCGATCATGCGGGCGACGGTGGCGGTGCCGTCGGCGGCCAGGATGGACTGGCTGGTCTCGATCTGGATCTCGAAGCCGATCCGGCCGGGCTCCAGGCCGCGCGCCTTCTCGAAGGCTTCGAGGAGCCGGACCATGGCGGTGACCTGCTCGGCGTAGGTCACCTTGGGCAGGGTAAGGACCAGTCCGTCGGGCAGGGGCCCGGCCGCCAGCAGTCCGCTGAGGAAGATGTCGAGGGTGCGGATGCCCCGCTCACGCACCGGCGCCTCCATGCACTTCATGCGGATGCCCATGTACGGGGCGGCCGTGCCCGTGGCGTAGGCCTCGGCGATCAGCCGGGCGGCGCGGGCGGCGGCCTCGTCCTCCTCGGCGTCCGGGCGCGGGCCGTAGCCGTCCTCGAAGTCGACGCGCAGGTCCTCGATCGGCTCGCGCTCCAGCTTGGCGCGGACGCGGTCGTACACCGGCTGCGCGAGGTCGTCGGCGAGGCCGAGGACGGCGGCGAAGGAGGAGGCGTCGGGGGCGTGCTCGTCGAGGGCGGCGAGGGCCCGGTCGCCCCAGGCGCGGACGGTGTCGGCGGCGAAGGCGTCAGCGGGCACGTAGACGGTGTGCACGGGCTGGCGGGTGCCCGGGTCGCCCGGGTAGCGGCGCTCCAGCTCCGCGTCGACGGGGGCGAGGGAGGCGCTGATCTCCTCGCTGACGGCGCCCGAGAGACTCCTGGCCACGTTCTCCTGCCGGCCCTGCCCCATCCCAAAACCTCCACTTTCCGCACTACGGAATCAGAAATCCGTATCCCGAAGCTAGTCGTCGATCTTCACCCCGGTCAACACCGTCTCGACGTGTGATTCCCCATGTCGTCCCCCTGGTCACTGCCGACCCGGCCGCGTCGTACGTATTCATCGGGCAAGGTTCATCCTGACCCCAAGGGGAGGAGATCGCGTTGCCGAAAGAGGTCGGAGTGACGCGCCGCCAAGGACTCAGGTCCGCGGCCGCCGCCGCCATCGCCGTGCCGCTGCTGACCACGGCGGGCTCGTCACAGCCGGCGTCCGCCGGCGAGTACGCGGGCGCCCTGAACGTCATGACGTTCAACGTGCGCTTCGCGACCGTCGTCGACTCCACACCGCGCTGGGCGGTGCGCCGCCCGGTGATGAGGGAGCTGCTGCGCCGCGAGCGACCCCATGTCATCGGCACCCAGGAGGGGCTGTACCAGCAGCTGCGCATGATCGAGAAGGATCTCGGCGGGCACTACGACTGGATCGGGACGGGCCGAGGGGGTGGCAGCAAGGACGAGTTCATGGCGATCTTCTACGACACCCGCAGACTCGAACCGATCGAGTTCGACCACTTCTGGCTGTCCGACACCCCCTACACGATCGCCTCCAACACCTGGGGGGCGGACTGGCTGCGCATGGTGACCTGGGTCAGGTTCGCCGATCTCGCCGACGGGGGGCGGGAGTTCTACGTCCTCAACACCCATCTGGACAGCGTCAGCCAGTACGCCCGGGAGCGTTCCGCGAAGCTGGTCGGCGAGACGCTCGCCGGATGGGACCGCTCGGCGCCGGTCGTCGTCACCGGCGACTTCAACGCGGCCGCCCACGACAACCGGGTGTACGACCTGATGCTCGCCAACGGACTCGTGGACGCCTGGGACGCGGCCGACTCGCGCAGTCCGGCGTACGGGACCTACCACGGCTACCGGGCGCTCAAGCCCGACGGACGCCGCATCGACTGGATCCTGACCTCGCCCGGGGTGACCACGCACTGGGCCGCGATGAACACCTTCTCCGTCGACGGGCTGTACCCGAGCGACCATCTGCCGGTGCAGGCCTCGCTGACCCTGGGATGAGCCGAGGCCCCCGTGACCGCAGACGCGCTCACGGGGGCCTCGGACGACTTCGGAGGTCAGCCCTTGCGGGCGTTGATCTCCTCGGTGAGCTGCGGGACGACGTCGAAGAGGTCGCCGACCACGCCGTAGTCGACGAGGTCGAAGATCGGGGCCTCGGCGTCCTTGTTGACGGCCACGATGGTCTTGGACGTCTGCATGCCGGCGCGGTGCTGGATGGCGCCGGAGATGCCGTTGGCGATGTACAGCTGCGGCGAGACGGACTTGCCGGTCTGGCCGACCTGGTTGGTGTGCGGGTACCAGCCGGCGTCCACGGCGGCGCGGGAGGCGCCCACGGCCGCGCCGAGGGAGTCGGCGAGGGACTCGATGAGCGCGAAGTTCTCGCTGCCGTTGACGCCGCGGCCGCCGGAGACGACGATCGCGGCCTCGGTCAGCTCCGGACGCCCGGTCGACTCGCGCGGGGTGCGGCCGGTGACCTTGGTGCCGGTGGCCAGCGCGCCGAACGTCACCGCGAGGGCCTCGACCGCGCCGGCGGCCGGGGCGGCCTCGACGGCGGCGGAGTTGGGCTTGACGGTGATGACCGGGGTGCCCTTGGCGACCCGGGACTTGGTGGTGAAGGAGGCCGCGAACACCGACTGGGTGGCCACCGGGCCCTCGTCGGACGCTTCGAGGTCGACGGCGTCGGTGATGATGCCGGAACCGATGCGCAGCGCCAGGCGGGCGGCGATCTCCTTGCCCTCGGCGGAGGAGGGGACGAGAACGGCGGCCGGGGAGACGGCCTCGTACGCGGCCTGCAGCGCGTCGACCTTGGGGACGACGAGGTAGTCGGCGTACTCGGCGGCGTCGTGCGTGAGGACCTTGACCGCGCCGTGCTCGGCGAGGGCGGCGGCCGTGTCGGCGGCACCGGAGCCGAGGGCGACGGCGACGGGCTCACCGATGCGGCGGGCCAGGGTCAGCAGCTCCAGGGTGGGCTTGCGGACGGCGCCGTCCACGTGGTCGACGTAGACGAGAACTTCAGCCATGGGATTGCTCTCCTGCGGATTGCGAAGGCTTGAGGGGCGGGGAGGGGGCGGGCCTCGGCCGGGCCGGAGCCGCGGCGGGCCGCAGGGGCTAGATGAACTTCTGGCCCGCGAGGAACTCGGCGAGCTGCTTGCCGCCCTCGCCCTCGTCCTTGACGATCGTGCCGGCGGTGCGCGCCGGGCGCTGGGCCGCGGAGTCGACGGCCGTCCAGGCGCCCTCCAGGCCGACCTCCTCGGCCTCGATGTCGAGGTCGGACAGGTCCCAGGACTGCACCGGCTTCTTCTTCGCCGCCATGATGCCCTTGAAGGACGGGTAACGCGCCTCGCCCGACTGGTCGGTGACCGACACCACGGCCGGCAGGGAGGCCTGAAGCTGCTCGGAGGCGGCGTCGCCGTCCCGGCGGCCCTTGACCGTGCCGTCCTCGACGGAGATCTCGGAGAGCAGCGTGACCTGCGGAACACCCAGGCGCTCGGCCAGCAGCGCCGGGACGACGCCCATCGTGCCGTCGGTGGAGGCCATGCCGGAGATCACCAGGTCGTAGCCGGCCTTCTCGATCGCCTTGGCCAGCACCAGCGAGGTACCGAGGGCGTCGGTGCCGTGCAGGTCGTCGTCCTCGACGTGGATCGCCTTGTCCGCGCCCATCGACAGCGCCTTGCGCAGCGCGTCCTTGGCGTCCTCCGGGCCCACGGTCAGCACGGTGATCTCGGCGTCGTCGGCCTCGTCGGCGATCTGCAGCGCCTGCTCGACCGCGTACTCGTCCAGCTCGGAGAGCAGGCCGTCCACGTCGTCACGGTCGACGGTCAGGTCATCGGCGAAGTGCCGGTCGCCAGTGGCGTCGGGCACGTACTTCACAGTGACAACGATCCTCAAGCTCACGCCGGCTCTCCTACTGCATCGTCATTTCTGGGCTGCCTTCTTCCAGGCAGCATAGGCGCCTGAAGCGGCCGATCCCGATCGGGGCGACCTGCGCTCCGAGCAGAATATTACTCACCAGTACGACGCCTACGCTCCCGCATGTCGTGCCCGCTAAGCAAGCGCTTTGAACTGTGAGTTAGGCAACCCTGCGTAATCGCGCGGGACTCAGTCTCGCAGACCGCCGAAGCGGCCCTGGTGGTACAGCAGCGGCCGGCCGGCGCCCGAGGAATCGCCGACGACCACCTCGGCGAGGACGATCCGGTGGTCCCCCGCCGGGACGCGCGCCACCACCCGGCAGACCAGCCAGGCGAGCACGTCGTCGAGGACGGGAACTTCTTCCGGGCCGCTACGCCATCCGGTGGGCGCCCCGAACCGGTCGGCGCCGCTGCGGGCGAAGGTGGCGGCCAGCTCCCGCTGGTGCTCCCCGAGTATGTGCACGCCCACGTGCTCGGCCTCGGAGATGACCGGCCAGCTGGAGGCTCCGGTGCCGATGCCGAACGAGAGCAGCGGGGGCTCGGCGGAGACCGAGGTGAGCGAGGTGGCGGTGAAGCCGACCGGCCCCCCGCCGTCCCTCGCGGTGATCACGGCGACGCCCGCGGCGTGCCGCCGGAACACCGAACGCAGGAGGTCGGGGGAGGCGAGGCGAGGCGAACGGAGGCCGGGGGTGGCCGTCATGGAGGTGTCCTTCTGTTCGGGTCGACGGGCTCGTGCGCGACTGCTCACGGACCCGGACAGCGCGAACTCGCCGTGCGGACCAGGTCCACGTGCACGCGCGCGAAGAGAAGGAGTTCTCGGGGCATCCGGCCAGGCTGACGAGGGGGGCGGCCCGCAGTCAAGTGCGTACCGGTGTGCGGCTTCACACGGCCTCACCGAGCGCGGCGATCACATCCGCCCGGCGCGGCTGGCCCGTTGCCCTGCGCACGATCCGGCCCTCCGCGTCGAGGACGAGCACGGTCGGCGTCTTGAGGATGTCCAGTCGGCGTACGAGGTCGAGGTGTTCCTCCGCGTCGATCTCCACATGGGCGACGCCGGGGACCATTCCGGCCACCTCGGCGAGCACCCTGCGGGTCGCCCGGCAGGGGGCGCAGAAGGCGCTGGAGAACTGCACGAGCGTGGCCCGTTCACCGAGCCCCTCCCCCAACTCCGCCGCGTCGAGCCGCTTGTCACCGTCCCGCCCGCGCACCCTGACCCTCCCGCTCCGCCGCCGATGCAGCACTCCGTAGACGCTCGCCAACCCGAGCACCAGTCCGCACACCACAAGTCCGGTCACAGCGTGCTTCAGCGTTCACGAGACTGCAAAGATTCCCGGCCCCCGGAAGAGATTGGCCTGCGGAATGCTTGACGCATGGACATCGATGTGAGGGGCCCGCGCTTCGGGGCGGCCGTGACGACCGCGGTGCTGGCGGTCGTGCTGATCACCGGGAGCGCCTGGCTGCTGGCCTGGCAGACGTTCGCGTTCGCGCTGGGCGCGGCCGGCGGGGTGGGGCGTTCGCCGTACGGCTGGGTCTTCCGCACCCTGCTGCGGCCGCGGCTCGGAGCGCCGACGGAGTTCGAGGCGCCGCAGCCACCGCGGTTCGCGCAGGCGGTCGGGCTGGCCTTCGCCGCGGTGGGCCTCGTCGGTCTCACGGCGGGGCCCGCGTGGCTGGGACTGGCGGCGACCGGCGCGGCGCTCGCGGCGGCCTTCCTCAACGCGGCCTTCGGGTACTGCCTGGGGTGCGAGATGTATCTGGTGGTCCGACGGGTGACGGTACGCGCCGGGTAAAGACCGGGTGGACGTCCGGTGGTCGATCGTGTGTCCGACGTGACGAGAATCTCGCGTTCGGCGAGCGCCAAGACTGGCTACTCGTGCGTTCTTGGGGCACGATCTGCGGGATGCCGTAAACCTACGGCCGCGTAACTTCCCGCCGGGAGACCCCGTCCCAGGCAGAGAGAAGGGTCCACTCCGCCCATGGCAGAGCTTGTCTACCGCCCCGCGATCGGTCTCGCCCAAACCCTGTTCAAGGTCTGGGACCTGAAGATCGACCTCAAGGGGACGGAGAACATTCCGCGCTCGGGCGGCGCGGTGCTGGTGAGCAATCACATCGGCTACCTGGACTTCATCTTCGACGGCCTGGCGGCACTGCCGCAGAAGCGCCTGGTGCGTTTCATGGCCAAGGAGTCGGTGTTCCGGCACAAGGTCTCCGGTCCGCTGATGCGCAACATGCGGCACATCCCGGTGGACCGCAAGCAGGGTGAGGCGGCCTACGCGCACGCGCTGGACTCGCTGCGCTCCGGTGAGATCATCGGTGTCTTCCCCGAGGCCACCATCTCGCAGTCGTTCACGCTCAAGAGCTTCAAGTCGGGCGCCGCCCGGCTGGCCCAGGAGGCGGGCGTCCCGCTGATCCCGATGGCCGTGTGGGGCACCCAGCGGCTGTGGACCAAGGGCCACCCGCGCAACTTCAAGCGCAGCCACATCCCGATCACCATCCGGGTGGGCGAGGCGATAGAGGCCTCCAAGGACAAGTACGCGGGCGCCATCACCCGTCAGCTCCGCGAGCGCGTCCAGGAGTTGCTGGAGGCCGCCCAGCGCGCCTACCCGGTCCGCCCCAAGGGCCCGGACGACACCTGGTGGATGCCGGCCCACCTCGGCGGCACGGCCCCGACCCCGGAGCAGGTCCGCGAGGCCGAGGCGCGCTGACCCGCCGTCACAGCGCCGCCGGGAGGCGCTGACCCGCCGTCACAGCGCCGCCGGGAGCGCCCTCCAGAGCTGTGCCCGGTCGCGGGCGGCCCGGAGGGCGCCGAGCACGGCGGGATGCGGAGCCGCGTGGAGCACCGGGAGGTCCGACTCGCCCGCCCCGGGATCCGGGACGAAGGCCAGGCGCTCCCCCTCCAGCGAGAACCGGGCGTCCACGCCGGGCTTGTTGCCCCGGGGGTCCTGGCGGTGCCAGGCGCCGTTGAAGCGCACGGCGACCAGGCCGTGGATCACGTGTCCGTCGCCGTCGTCGTGCGCCAGCCGCTGGTAGCAGAACGCGGTCGGGATGTCCTCGGCACGCAACAGCGCTGCCAGGGCATGGGCCTTGGCGTAGCAGATCCCGGTGCGGTGCGCGAGGACGTCGGAGGCGCGCCAGGTGACGCGCGGGTCGCCGGCGTCCTGGGAGTGCGTGATGGTGTCGCGGACGAACTCGAACGCCGCTCTCGCATAGTCATACGAGTCTTCCACGCCCTTGGCGAGCTGCGCGGCGGTCCGCCGCACGACCAAACCGTGATGGTCGATGGCGTCGTCGGCCATCAAATAAGCGGACAGGTCCGGGTTCTGCTGGATCAGTTCCATGCCCGCAGAGCATAGAAAAACGATCACCCGAGAGTCAATGAATTTTCGGGTGACCGTATATCTATGCAGTCCTCAGCGGGCCATCTCCTCCTTGAGCGCCGCCACGAACCCGTCCACGTCCTCCTCGGTGGTGTCGAAGGAGCACATCCAGCGGACGTCACCGGCGGCCTCGTCCCAGAAGTAGAAGCGGAAGCGCTTCTGGAGGCGTTCGCTGACGTCGTGCGGGAGGCGGGCGAACACGGCGTTGGCCTGCACCGGGTGGAGGATCTCCACCCCGTGGACCGCACGGACGCCCTCGGCGAGCCGCTGGGCCATCTCGTTGGAGTGCCGGGCGTTGCGCAGCCAGAGGTCCTTCGCCAGCAGGGCCTCCAACTGTGCCGACACGAAGCGCATCTTGGAGGCGAGCTGCATGGACAGCTTGCGCAGGTGCTTCATGTGGCGGACGGCGTCCTGGTTGATGACGACCACGGCCTCACCGAACATCGCGCCGTTCTTGGTGCCGCCCAGCGAGAGCAGGTCGACGCCGACCGCGTTGGTGAACGTCCGCATGGGCACGTCCAGGGAGGCGGCGGCGTTGGCTATCCGGGACCCGTCCAGGTGCACCTTCATGCCGTGCGCGTGGGCGTGCTCGCAGACCGCGCGGATCTCCTCGGGCGTGTAGAGCGTGCCGAGTTCGGTGCTCTGGGTGATCGAGACGACCTGCGGCATCGCGCGGTGCTCGTCGTCCCAGCCGTACGCCTGCCGGTCGATCAGCTCGGGGGTGAGCTTTCCGTCGGGTGTGGGCACGGTGAGCAGCTTGAGGCCGCCCATGCGCTCCGGGGCGCCGCCCTCGTCGACGTGGATGTGCGCGCTCTCGGCGCAGATCACCGCGCCCCAGCGGTCGGTGACCGCCTGGAGCGCGACGACGTTGGCGCCGGTGCCGTTGAAGACCGGGAACGCCTCGGCGGTGGCGCCGAAGTGGCTGCGGACGATCCGCTGCAGGTTCTCGGTGTACTCGTCCTCGCCGTACGCGACCTGGTGTCCGCCGTTGGCCAGGGCCAGAGCGGCGAACACCTCGGGGTGGACGCCCGCGTAGTTGTCGCTGGCGAAGCCGCGGATCTCCGGGTCGTGATGGCGTCGGGCGTCGGTCTTCGGAGGGTTCACGGCGTGTCGGTCAGCCACAGACGGTTTCCGTTCACTTCGGCGGCGGACTTCTCCCAGACGTCGGCGATGGCGTCGGCCAGATCCTTGACGTCCGTGAAGCCCGCGAACTTCGCGTTGGGGCGGTCGGCGCGCATCGCGTCGTGCACCAGCGCCTTCACCACCAGGATCGCAGCCGCCGAGGTCGGCCCGTCCGGCCCGCCCGCCTTGCGGAAGAAGTCAGCGGTGGCGAGCGTCCACGCCTCGGCGGCGGCCTTGGCGGCGGCGTAGGCGGCGTTGCCCGCCGTGGGCTTGCTGGCGCCGGCCGCGCTGATCAGGACGTACCTGCCGCGCTCACTGCGCTGCAGGGCCTCGTGGAAGGCGAGGGAGGTGTGCTGCACGGTGCGGATCAGCAGCATCTCCAGGAAGTCCCAGTCGTCGAGGCTGGTCCTGGTGAAGGTCTCGCTGCCGCGCCAGCCGCCCACGAGGTGGACGAGACCGTCGACCCGTCCGAAGTCCTTCTCGATGCGGTTGGCCCAGTCACGGGTCGACTGGAGGTCCAGCAGATCGACCGTGTCGCCGACGACGGTGGCACCGCCGTGGGCGTAGCGGGCCGCGTCGACGGCCTCGGAGAGCCGCTCGGGGTCGTTGTCGGAGCCGACGACGATCGCGCCCGCGTCGGCCAGCCGCAGCAGGGCCGCCCGGCCGGCGGGTCCGCCCGCGCCGGCCACCGCGATCACCGCGCCACTCAGTGCACCGTTGCCGTTCTGCATGGTCCTCGCCTCCTGAGCGGCGTCCGAGACGCCCGCGACTGCGGCGCTCACGCGGCGACCCGCTCGGCGTTCGCCGCGGTGATGCCCTTGGTGGAGGCGATCACGGTCTTCAGCTTCTTGGCGAGCGCCTCATAGAACATGCTGAGCGGAAACTCGTCCGGAAGCACGTCGTCGACGAGTTTGCGCGGCGGCTGCGTCAGATCCAGGGCGTCGGGGCCCTTGGCCCAGCGGGAGCCGGGGTGCGGGGCGAGGTACTCGGCGACCAGCTCGTATCCGGCGAACCAGTGGACGAGCTTCGGGCGGTCGATGCCGTCCCGGTAGAGCTGCTCGATGTCGGCGCAGAGCTGGTTGGTGACCTGCGGGGCCCGCTGCCAGTCGATGTGCAGCTTGTTGTCGGTCCAGCGGACCACGTCGTGCTTGTGCAGGTAGGCGAAGAGGAGCTGCCCCCCGAGGCCGTCGTAGTTGCGGACCCGCTCGCCGGTGACCGGGAAGCGGAACATGCGGTCGAAGAGCACCGCGTACTGCACGTCACGGGCCTGCGGGACGCCGTCGGCCTCCAGCTTCACGGCCTCCTTGAAGGCGGTGAGGTCGCAGCGCAGCTCCTCCAGGCCGTACATCCAGAACGGCTGGCGCTGCTTGATCATGAAGGGGTCGAAGGGCAGGTCGCCGTGGCTGTGGGTGCGGTCGTGGACCATGTCCCACAGGACGAAGGCCTCCTCGCAGCGCTTCTGGTCGTGGACCATCGCGGCGACGTCCTCGGGCAGTTCCAGGCCCAGGATGTCGACGGCGGCGTCGGTGACGCGGCGGAAGCGGGCGGCCTCACGGTCGCAGAAGATACCGCCCCACGAGAAGCGCGCCGGGGCCTCGCGCACGGCGATGGTCTCCGGGAAGAGAACGGCCGAGTTGGTGTCGTAACCGGCGGTGAAGTCCTCGAAGGTGATGCCGCAGAACAGCGGGTTGTCGTACCGGGTGCGCTCCAGCTCGGCCAGCCAGTCGGGCCAGACCATGCGCAGCACCACCGCTTCGAGGTTGCGGTCGGGATTGCCGTTCTGCGTGTACATCGGGAACACCACGAGGTGCTGGAGGCCGTCCGCGCGGTCGGCGGCGGGCTGGAAGGCCAGCAGCGAGTCCAGGAAGTCGGGCACCTCGAAGCCGTCCTCGGCCCAGCGCCGCAGGTCCTTGACGAGGGCCTGGTGGTAGGCGGCGTCGTGCGGCAGCAGCGGGGACAGCGTCTCGACGGCCCCGACGACCTCCTCGACGGCCTTCTCGGCCTCTCGCGCGGCGGGGGCCTGCTCGGCGTCGAAGTCGATCGAGCCGTCCTTGGACTGCCAGGGCCGGATCCGCTCCACGGCATCCTTGAGCACGGGCCAGGCCGGGTGCTCCACCACCCTACCGACCGAAGGAACAACGCCCTCCGCAGCCATCTGCACAAGAATTTCCGTCATGACCCATCCTCCACGGGAGAACCTTTCGTAGTGACACCGTACGTAGCGAGGGTTCCTGACCGCAAGACCGATCTTGAGTGATCCAGCCGGAAATCTTCCCGCCACCTCTGGCACCTAACCGCTGAATCTCCTGTCACACGCGTCATGGGTCACACTTCGTGCGTCCCGCTCCCCGTACGGAGGCACCCGGGGTCAACGCCCACCGGACTCGCCCACTCAGGGATGACCCGATCTCCGCGCGACGGTGCGCGACGGTGCGCGACGGGTGCGGAAACGGTCCTGTTCTGCGACGTGACACGGCCCGGCACGGCGTGACACGACCCCAAAGGGCTCGTGCACATGCGGATGCATCGCACGGCGCAAGGACTACGCTGCGCCCCAGCCGCGTGCCGCCCCTCCCCCGGTACGCGGGCCGAGCCGCCGTCGACGGAAGCGAGTCAACCTTGAACTTCCTCACCATCGGTCACCGCGGAGTCATGGGTGTCGAACCCGAGAACACCCTCCGTTCCTTCGTAGCCGCCGATCGCGCGGGCCTCGACGTCATCGAACTCGATCTGCATCTGAGCAAGGACGGCGCGCTCGTCGTCATGCACGACGCGGACGTGGACCGGACGACCGACGGCAAGGGTCCGATCGCCGACAAGACCCTCGCCGAGCTGCGCGCCCTGGACGCCGGCCGCGGCGAGCGCGTCCCCACCTTCGAGGAGGTCCTGGACGCGGTGCGGGCGCCGCTCCAGGCCGAGATCAAGGACACGGCGGCGGCCCGCTCCCTCGCCGAGGTGATGCACCGGCGCGACCTGGTGGGGCGGGTGGAGGTGCTGTCCTTCCACGACGAGGCGGTCGCCGAGATCGCCCGGCTCGTGCCCGGCGTACGCACCGCGCTGGTCGCCAGCCGCTACGGCCCCGACGTGGTGGACCGGGCGGTGGCGGTGGGCGCCGCCACCCTCGTGCTGAACATCCGGCGGCTGACCCTGGAGGTCGTCGAGAAGGCCCGCAGGGCGAACCTGCGCATCATCGGCTGGGTGGTGAACACCCAGGACCACCTGCGCCTGGTCCGCGCCCTCCAGCTGGACGGCGCGACCACCGACTACCCGGACATCAAACGAACCGGCCGCTTCACGGCCTGAGGCTCAGCCGAGCCGCTTGACCAGCAGCTCGAACTGCAGATCCGCGCGCCGCGGCACACCGAACCGCTCGTCGCCGTACGGGAACGGGGTCATCCGGCCCGTACGGCGGTAGCCGCGCCGCTCGTACCAGGCGATGAGGTCGTTCCGTACGGAGATCACGGTCATGTGCATCTCCCGGGCGCCCCAGCTCTCGCGCGCGATGCGCTCGGCCTCGGCGATGATCACCTTGCCGAGACCGCCGCCCTGGAGGACCGGGCTCACCGCGAACATCCCGAAGTAGGCGTTGTCGCCGCGGTGTTCGAGCTGGCAGCAGGCGACGACCGTGCCGTCCCGCTCGACGGTGAGCAGTCGGCTCTCGGGCGACTTGATGACCTGCAGCACGCCCTCGGGGTCGGTCCGCTGCCCTTCGAGGATGTCCGCCTCCGTGGTCCACCCGGCCCGGCTGGAGTCCCCGCGGTACGCCGACTCGATCAGCGCGACGAGGGCGTCCACGTCGCCGTCGGTGGCGTCACGGAAGGTCAGGCCGGTGGCGGCGGTTTCCATGGGCTGCTCCTGGCGGATGTCTGGGGCTCGAACAGGGAAGAGGGTAACGGCAGTCGCCCCCCGGCAGGGGCCCCGCGAGAAGCCCCACCCTCCCGTACCCTCGCCCCTCGTTCCAGCGCCTACCCTCGACGCCATGATCCACGTACTCAGCAGCCGCACCCTCCTGCGCCCCACCGACCCCGAGCGTTCCCGCGCCTTCTACGGCGAGCAGCTCGGGCTCCCCGTGTACCGCGAGTTCGGCACGGGCGACCACCGGGGCGTCGTGTACTTCCTCGGCGGCGGCTTCCTGGAGGTCGCGGGCCGCTCCGAGACACCGCCCTCGCCCGCGGTGAAGCTGTGGCTGCAGGTGGCGGACGTGGCGGTGGCGCACGAGGAGCTGCTGGCGGCCGGGGTGGAGGTGCGGCGGCCACCGGTGAAGGAGCCCTGGGGACTGATCGAGATGTGGATCGCCGACCCGGACGGCACGGAGATCGTGCTGGTGGAGATCCCGGCGGACCATCCGCTGCGGTACCGGCCGGGCATCTGAGGCTCCGCACCCCGGTGGCCCGGGCCGGGGCTCGGGCATAGCGTGCTGGCAGGGGCCCCGGATCCCTCGCGGGAGGAACGCCATGAAGCTCGACGAGCCCGTCATCGGTGGACCTTGCTGGACCGAGCTGGGGACCAGCGACCTGGAGGCGGCCAAGCGGTTCTACACCGAACTGTTCGGCTGGCGTCCACGGACCGATCCGCGCCAGGAGGCCGGGGGCTACAGCATCGCGCACCTCGGTGACGCGGCGGTCGCCGCCCTCGCGCCGCTGTACCAGGAGTCGCAGCCGGTGGCCTGGAACGTGTCGTTCGCCGTGCGCGACGCGGACGCGGCGGTCCGGGACGTGCGGGCGGCGGGCGGGACCGTGGTGCTGGAGCCCATGGACGTCTTCGACATCGGGAGGTTCGCGGTGGCCTTCGATCCGGGCGGCGCGGCCTTCCAGCTGTGGCAGGCGCGCTCCTTCCCCGGTGCCGGGCTGTTCAACGCGCCCGGCGCGCTCGGCTGGGTCGAGCTGCTGACCCGTGCGCCGGAGCGGGCCAAGTCCTTCTACACGACCGTGTTCGGCTGGAGCGTGAACGCCGGCGAGCACTACACGCAGTGGGGCCTCGACGGCGCCGACTTCGGCGGCATGATCACGATGGAGGACACGTTCCCGCCCGAGGTGCCCTCGCACTGGCTGCCGTACTTCGCCGTGGAGGACGTCGACGACTCCGCCCGCGCCGCCGTCGAGGCGGGCGGCACCCTCCTCATGGAGCCCACCACCGTGCCGGAGGGGCCCCGCGTCGCGGTGCTGCGGGACCCCCAGGGGGCCGCGTTCGGCGTGTACCCGGCCGGCGGGGAGGGCTGAGCTAGACGCGCGGCAGACCCAGCCGGCCCTCCAGCTGGATCAGCAACTCGCCCAACAGTACCGAGAGTTCACGGCGGTCGTCGGTGTCGACGCCGGAGAGCACGGCCTCCTCGTAGGCGAGCTGCTCGGGCATGACGCTGTCCACGAGGTCGCGGCCGGCCTCGGTGAGACGGACGTGGGCGACGCGGCGGTCCCGGGCGTCACCGCGGCGCTCGACCAGTTCGCGTTCGGTGAGCAGCTTGAGGCGTTTGGTGACGGCGGCTCCGGAGGCGTAGGTCTCGCGGGCGATCTCGCTGGGGGTCAGCTCGTGGCCGGTGCGGCGCAGGGTGCCGAGGACGTCGAACTCGGGGCGGGTGAGGCCGGCGCTGCGCAGGGGCGCGTCCTCGGCCTGTTGCAGGAGGGCGGCGCAGCGGTTGACACGGCCGATGATCTCCATCGGTGCCGTGTCGAGCCCGGGATGGACCGTCTGCCACTGGCGCACCACCTTGGAGACCGTGTCCCCGAGTGCCGCGCCGCTGCCCGCCGCCGACCGTCCGTCGCCTGCCGTCATGCCCGTGCGCCCTCCGCTGACTGGAACCGGTGCCGTCCTGCCGTCGCCGCGAGCGTACGGTGTCCGGCCTGCTCGGCGGGTGTCACCCGCTCCGTGGGCCGGGCGCGTCGCCCCCATTCGCCGATCGCGGTACCGGTCGGGGCGGCCGACGTCCCGTCCCGGCGCCGCACCCCCGCGCGCTCCCCCGCGTACACCCTTGCGCTCGCATGCGCGCCATCGGGCCCGGGCATGCCCTGACCGACTGTCCGACCTCGCTCCCAGCACGGACCGACGTCGCCGAAGGGGGTGGTACGTGGTGCACGGACCGGTGTCGTCCGGCTGGCTGCTGGTCGCGCTGTGCGCGGTGACCGGGGGGTACTGCCTGCTGCGGATGCGCAGTGCCGTCGAGGAGCAGCGCCTGGCCGCGGGAGGCGAGGCGCTGATGGGGTTCGGCATGGCCGCGATGGCCGTGCCCGCGGCGGTCGTGGCACCGCCGCGCTGGGCCTGGCTCGCCTACGCGGTCGTGTTCGGCGCGGCGGCGGTGCGCGCGCTGTGGTCGGCCCGCGCGAGCGCGCACCATCTGCACCATCTGGTGGGCGCGCTGGCGATGGTCTACATGGCCGGGGTGATGGTCGCCGCGCCGGGCGCGGGCCACGGCGGTGCGGGCCTGCCCCTGGTGACCGGGGTGCTGCTGGTGTACTTCGCCGGCTACGTGCTGTGGGCGGGCCTGCGGCTCATGCCGGTGCCCGTGGCGGCGGGAGCGCGGGCCGGGGCGCCGCGGGCCACGGGCTGGGGCGACCGGCCCGAGCTGGCGCGGGCCTGCCGACTGTCCATGGGCATCGGGATGTTCGCGATGCTGCTGGCGGTCTGAGCGGCGTCGACGGCCGGGTGGGACAGCGGTTCGTCCGGTCGTGGGCCGTATCCGGCCGTGGGCTGCGTCACTTCGGTGGCGCCGCCCGTGTCGCCGTGCACCGGACCGCTCATAGGCTGCGCCTCATGATGGTCCCCGCGGCGTTGTTGCTGCTCGGCGCCCTGACCGCCGTCGTCGCCCCGCGGCTGCTGGCCCGCGCCGACTGGCCGGACCGTGAACCGGTGGTCGCCCTGTGGGTGTGGCAGTGCGTGGTGGCGGCCGTGCTGCTGTGCTGCGTGCTGGCGATGGCCCTGAGCGCGGCGGCCGCCTGGGCCGCGGTGCGCGGGCGGGTGTTCGCGCCCGCGCCGGAGGGGGTCGTGGAGGCGTACGCGCTGGGCGGCGGGAGCCGCTGGGCCGTCGGCACCGCCGTGGCCCTCGCCTGCGGCGGGCTGTGGACCGGGGCGATGCTGGTCCGCGAGATCGTCCGGGCCCGGCGGCAGCGGCACCGGCGTCATGCCGAACTCCGCCTGCGCGCGCCCTTGTTGCCCGGCGAGGAGCCGGACGGCGACCGGCTCGTGGTGGTGGAGGGCGAGCGGCCGGACGCCTGGTGGCTGCCCGGTGTCGCGCCCCGACTGGTCATCACCACGGCCGCGTTGCGCCGGCTGGAGGAACGGCAGGTGGACGCGGTGGTGGCCCATGAGCAGGGGCACGCGCGGGCGCGGCACCACTGGCTGCTGCACTGTGCGGCGGCGCTCGCGGGCGGCTTCCCGCGGGTGCCGGTGTTCGCCGCGTTCCGGGACGAGATGCACCGGCTGGTCGAACTCGCCGCCGACGACACCGCCTCCCGGCGCCACGGCCGGCTCACCATCGCCCTCGCGCTCGTCGGCCTCAACGAGGACCGGGGCGTGTTCGGGCCCTGCCCGACGCCGGAGGACCATGTGCCGCGGCGGGTCGACCGGTTGCTCGCTCCCCCGCAGCGCCTCACCCCGGCGCGTCGGCTGCGGTTGACCGCGTACGCCGCGCTGGTGCCGGTCGTACCCGTGCTGGTGGCTTTCGTTCCCGCTTTGCGGGCACTCGGTAGGTCGTGACATGGCAAAGAGGGGATAAAGAGCAGCCCAAGGACAACGTGCGACGCGACGGCTTTGCTCCGGACGCGCCGCGTGACAGTGATCTCACGCCCCGGCGTTGGCATCGGACCCCGCGAGTCGGTCAGGATCGCTGTATGCACACCCCCACCGTCGACGCGCCGCCCCACCGGCCGCCGGCCACCCGCACCGTCCGCGCCGCCGCGGCCTTCGCGGCCTCCTCCGTGCTGCTGCTCGTCCTGGTCGCGATCTCCTGGGCGCCGCTCATGTCGCTGGACGAGAGCATCGCGAACACCACCCACGGATGGGCTGTCGCGGACCCCGTCCTCACCCACGTGTTCCGCGTCCTCACGGACTGGGTCTGGGACCCGGTGACGATGCGTCTGCTCGTCGCGGCCGCCGCGGTCTGGCTGGTGTGGCGCCACCGGGAATGGTGGCTCGCCCTCTGGCTGGGCATCACCTGCGCGGTGGGGACGGCGCTGCAGCAGGGGCTGAAGGCGGCCGTCGGCCGGGAGCGGCCCGCGTGGCCCGACCCCGTCGACTCCGCCCACTACGCGGCGTACCCGTCGGGCCACGCCATGACGGCCACGGTCGTCCTCGGACTGCTGGTGTGGCTCCTGCACCGCTACGGCGCCGGCCGCGTCGTCATGCGGACCGCCGTGGCGGTGGCCGTGGTCTCCGTCGTCGGTGTCGGACTGAGCCGGATCTGGCTGGGCGTGCACTGGGCGTCGGACGTACTGGGCGGCTGGCTCCTGGGCGGCCTGACGATCGCGCTGGCGGTGCTGACGTACGAGAGGTGGCGGGCCCCGAGGCGCACTTGACCGGCTGCGAGCGGGCACGAAGGATCGACGGCATGACGCTCGAAGGGGTGCTGTTCGACTTCTCCGGAACCCTCTTCCGGGCGGAGTCCACCGAGTCCTGGCTCCGTGCGGTCCTGAGGGACGCCGGAATCGTCCTGCCCGAGTCGGAGTCGCTCCGGGTGGCCGAGGCCCTGGAGCGGGCCGGCGCGCTGCCGGGCGGGGCCTACCCGGCGGAGCCGCCGACGGGCGGGCCGGGTGAGCTGTGGGCGGCGCGGGACCGGAGCGCCGAGCAGCACCGGGCCGCCTACACGGCCCTCTCCCGCCGGGTGACACTCCCCGACCCCGCGCTCCACGACGCGCTGTACGACCGCCATATGACGCCGTCGGCGTGGAGCCCCTACCCGGACGCCGCCGAGGTCCTCGCCACCCTGCGGGAACGCGGAACCGCCGTCGGGGTGGTGAGCAACATCGGCTGGGATCTGCGGCCGGTCTTCCGGGCGCACGGCCTCGACGCGTACGTCGGCGCGTACGCGCTGTCGTACGAGCACGGCATCCAGAAGCCGGATCCCCGGCTGTTCGCGCTCGCCTGCGAGGCGCTCGGCGTGGACGCGCGGAAGACGTTGATGGTGGGCGACGACCGGCGGGCCGACGGCGGTGCGGCGGCTCTGGGATGCGCGGTGCACTTCGTCGACCATCTGCCCGCCTCCGCACGGCCGGACGGGCTGCGGCCGGTGCTGGATCTGGTGGGCTGAGGGGCCGTCGGGCCTGACGTCCGAGCGGGCCGTACGGCCTGGCCCCGTGCGCCCACGGGCTGTTCACCGACCGGCTGGGGCACCACCGCCGGACGTCCGTCCCGGACCGTCCCCCGTGCGGCCCGGGACGAACGACGTCCGGGCGGCGGCACACCGGGTCGCCACCCGGAAGCGCCGAGTATAGTTCGCCGGCCGTGAGCCGACGCGGGAGTCGCGGGATGTCCTCGCACGGCACCCCCGGTCGGTCGGGGGCCACACCTGCAACGCGGTGTCCCGCCGGTCCCCGAAGGGCCCGGCGGGACGGATGACGGCAGATCCGTCGCGGTGCTTCTACCGGGCGAAGTAGTCCGGCTGCGTCTGCACGTTGAGCTCGGACATGCCGACCTTCTGGGCAGGGTTCGTCCGCGGGTCGTCGAGCTTCAGGACGTCGAAGCCCTTCACCAGGTCGTTCGAGTAGATGTAGCCGTTGTAGTAGTACGCCGACCACGAGCCGCCGCCCACCAGGGTGCTGGTGGAGATGGGGCCGCGCTCGAAGTAGGCGATCTCCTCGGGCTTGGCGGAGTCGGTGAAGTCCCAGACGGAGACGCCGCCCTGGTACCACGCCTGGACCATGATGTCCTTGCCCTCGACCGGGATCAGCGAGCCGTTGTGGGCGACGCAGTTCTCGGTGTCCGCCTGGTGGCGGGGGATCTTGTAGTAGCTCTTGAAGACGAGCTTGCGCTCGTCGCCCTTGCCGGTGATCTCGTAGATGCCGTCGGCACCCCGGTTCGGCCCGATCGCCGCGTTGCAGGTGGCCGCGCCGCCGCCGCCCAGCTCGTCGGTGAAGACGACCTTGTCGGCGTCCTGGTTGAAGGTGGCCGAGTGCCAGAACGCGAAGTTCACGTTGTCCTGGACGCGGTCGATGACCTTCGGCTTCTTCGGGTTCTTGATGGAGAACAGGATGCCGTCACCCATGCACGCGCCGGCCGCCAGGTCCTTCGACGGCAGCACCGTGATGTCGTGGCAGCCGGTGGTCTTGGAGACACCGGGGTTCGTGGGCGAACCGGGGTTGCCGCCGCCGTCCGCGCCCTCACCGGGGAACAGGACCGGGAAGCCGACCACCTTCGCCCGCTCCGGGTGCTTGCGGGACACCTTGATGACCGAGATGCCGTCGTGCGGGGGCTGGCAGTCGGGGAAGGCGGCGCTCGGCGAGTACGAGGAGACGTAGACGTAGACGTTCTTGCCGTCGGGCACCAGCGTGTGGGTGTGCGAGCCGCAGGACGTCTCGACGGCGGCGACGTACTTCGGGTGCGCCTTGTCGCTGATGTCGAAGATCTTCATGCCCTCCCACGACGACTTCTCGGTCGCGGGCTGCGTGGTGCTGTTGCAGGAGTTGTCGCTGCGCGAGGAGTCGGTGGACAGGAACAGCAGGTCGCCGGAGACGGAGATGTCGTTCTGCGAGCCCGGGCACAGCACCTGGGCGACGGTCTTCGGCGCCTTCGGGTCGCTGATGTCGAAGACCCGGAAGCCGTCGTAGTTGCCGGCGAAGGCGTACTTGCCCTGGAAGGCGAGGTCCGAGTTGGTGCCCGGCAGCGCCTCCTTCGGGATGTTGGTCAGGTGCTGCATGTTGGCGGAGTGGACGATCTCGTCCTGGCCGGGTATCTCGCCGGCGGCTATCGCCGCCCGCGCCTCGGCGGCGTCGCTCTTGGAGACCTTCTCCCGCACGGCGGGCGCGTCCCCGGGGTCAGGAGTCGCGGCCGCCGGTCCGGCGGTGAGCAACGCGGCCAGGAGACCGGCCGCCGTCGCGGCGACCCCCAGACGTCTGCGCCGCGTCCGAAGGTTGTTCAACAGGGTCACTGTGTCCTCCCGTGTAGCCGTTCGCAGTCGAACGGTTCAGGCTCCTCCGAAGTATCGTCTTCATCATGCACAGATCAACAGGCGGCAATGTACTTGTAACGAACAAATTTGATCACCAATCAGTGAAAGCGTGTGAGGAAAGTTCGTCAACACTCAAGAGGCGTACACCCGTTGCCGTGCCCCAGGAGGTCCCTGTGCTCGTTCGCCGCCCATCCCGCGCACCGCTGGTCACGGCCTCACTGACGGCCGCTCTCCTGGCGCTCGCGGGCTGCGACTCGGGGTCCGGGGCGGACCCCGACGGCGGTTCCGCCCGGTCGAGCGGACCGGCGGTGATCGCCCCCGGAAAACCGGGTGAGGCGGCTCAAACCCTTTCACCGGAAGAAGTTGAGAAGCAGCGAGCGGAGGATGACACTCCGAATTCCGCGGACTTCGACTACGCGCGCATGATGATCGTGCACCACACCCAGGCGCTGGAGATGACCGAACTCGCCCCCGACCACGCGAAGTCGACCCAGGTGAAGCGAATCGCCGAACGCATCTCGGCCGCCCAGAAACCCGAGATCGAGGCCATGGAGGGGTGGCTGAAGGTCAACGACGGTGACGAGCGGGCGACTTCGCACGACCACGAGGCCATGCCCGGTATGGCGACCGAGGCCCAGATGAAGGAACTCGGTTCCCTCGACGGGGCGAAGTTCGACCGGCTCTTCCTGAAGCTGATGATCACTCATCACGAGGGGGCGATCACCATGGCCACGGACGTGAAGGCACAGGGCAACAACATCCTGGTCGAGGAGATGGCCGACGACGTGATCGCCCAGCAGGCCACGGAGATCAGCCGCATGCGCGACCTGACGACGTAGTCGGCGGCCTGCTCAGCGCCGGGCGTGGCGGGGGCCGAGCAGGCCCTCGTCGCGCGCCCCGGCGATCAGCCGGAGCGACTTGCGGCGGCTGTGCCCGGTCGCGCACATCACGGCGAGGACCGGGTCGTGGCCGGACCGCTGCGCCGCGAGGTACTCCTCGGCCACCAGCCGCCGCCCCTCCACTCCGCGCGGCCACGCGGGCCTGGCCCGCCGCCCGGATCCGTGCGACGTTCCCGGCAGCTCCTCCTCGGGGTACTCGGGCGTGGTGCCGCACGCCTCGAACAGCGGGCCCTCGATCCAGTCCGCCAGCTCCGTCAGGTCGTCCAGGGACAGCGGCGGCTGGGCGCGCACGTCCTCCAGGGACAACCGGCCCTCGCAGACCACGGCGAGCACCTCCACCGCGGCGCCGTCCGGGAAGGCAAGCCGCGCGTTGAACCATGCCGTGGCTCCGTCGTGCTCCTGCACCTCCCAGGCGGGCCGCACGCTCACGGCGCCGTCCTGCCAGTGGCGGTCGGAAAGATTGAGAAAGGATGCTTCCAGCACATACGCAACGTAAGCGCATGATCACATTCTCTGCGAATAGGCACGCATACCGGGGGCGTACGGCACCCCGACGGCGCAGCACCCCTGCCTCGTCTCCGCGCCCCTCCCCCGGCGGGCGCCGCGGTGCCATCCTGGAGACACCAGCGATCTCCTCGCGCAAAGGAGTTCCGCCGTGCTGCGTGTCGCCGTCGTAGGTTCGGGGCCGAGCGGGTGCTACGCCGCCCAGAGCCTCGTCCAGCAGGACCCGGACGTGCTCGTCGACGTACTGGACCGGCTGCCGTGCCCGTACGGCCTGGTGCGCTACGGGGTCGCGCCGGACCACGAGAAGATCAAGTCGCTGCAGAACAACCTGCGTGCCGTGCTGGAGCACGAGCGGGTGCGTTTCCTCGGCGGTGTCCGGGTGGGCCCGGACGGAGTGGGTGCCGCCCGGCTGCGGGAGCTGTACCACGCGGTCGTGTACTGCGTGGGCGCCGCCGCCGACCGCCGGCTCGGCATCCCGGGCGAGGAGCTGCGTGGCAGTTGGTCGGCCACCGAGTTCGTCTCCTGGTACAGCGCCCATCCGGACGCGACGGCCGGCGCGTTCGACGGACCTGCCCTCGGCGCGCGGACGGCCGTGGTCATCGGCGTCGGGAACGTCGCGGTGGACGTCACCCGCATGCTGGCGCGCGGCGCGACCGAGCTGAGCCCCACCGACATGCCGCAGGCCGCCCTGGCCTCCCTCGCCGCCAGCGAGATCACCCGCGTCCACATGGTGGGCCGCCGGGGCCCCTCGCACGCCCGCTTCACCACCAAGGAGCTGCGCGAGCTGAGCACCCTCCCGGACACCCGGGTCGACGTCAACCCGGCCGAACTGGAGCTGGACCCGGACTACGTCGACCCGTCGTCCCTCCCTGCCGCCCGGCGCCGCAACGTGGAGGTCCTGCGTGGCTGGGCCACCGCGCCGGCCCCCTCGGGCCGTCGCCGCATCCGGCTGCGCTTCTTCCTGCGTCCCGTGGAGATCCTCGCCGACGGCGACCGGGTCTGCGGCGTACGCCTGGAACGCACCGAACCCGACGCTCACGGCGGCCTGGCCGGCACCGGCCGCTACGAGGAGATCGAGGCGCAGTTGGTCCTGCGCTCGGTCGGCTACCGGGGCGTCCCCCTCGACGGCCTCCCCTTCGACCCGGCCAGCGGCACGGTCCCGCACAGCGCCGGGCGCGTGCTGCGCGACGGCCGGCCCTCTCCCGGCGAGTACGTGGCCGGCTGGATCAAGCGCGGCCCCACCGGAGTGATCGGCACCAACCGCCCCTGTGCCAAGGAGACGGCGACATCGCTCCTTCAGGACGCGCCGGAGCTGGCAGCCGGGCGCGTGCCGGACGACCCGGTGGCGGCCCTGCGCGCGGAGGGGTGCGAGCCGGTCGAGTGGTGGGGCTGGGAGGCGATCGAGCGGGCCGAGGCGGCGCTCGGGGCCTCGCTGGGCAGAGGTGTGGTCAAACTCCCCGACTGGGAGTCACTCATGACGGCGGCCCGCACCGGCCGGCACTGACGCCGCTTCCAGCGGCGCCGGCGCAGACTGCCGTACGGCCTCGCGCCGGTCCGCCCGAGGCCGAGCAGACCGAGCGGGACCGCGTCGGTCCGGCGGCGGGGTCGGCCGCTCATCCCCGCTGGAGGAGCCGGGCCGGGACCGTCTCGGCCAGGATCCGGTAGCCCTCCGGGTTGAGGTGCAGCCAGTCGCCGTCGTGGAGGCCGGGCAGGAGCCGGCCGGGGCTCTGCGGGTCGCGGACCGCGCGGTCGAAGTCGATGACGGCGTCGAAGCGTCCGCTGGTGCGGATCCAGGTGTTGACGGCCTGCCGCGCGGCCTCGCGGTGTCCGGCGGTGTCGTCGTAGGGGGTGTTGCCGCCGAAGGGCAGGAGGGTCGCGCCGTGGACACGGATGCCCTGGGCGTGTGCGCGGACGACGATCTGCTCGTAGGCGGCGATCAGGTCGGCGGTGACGCGCTGCTGGGCGGCGGGGGTGGCCTCGGCGGTGCCGAGGTCGTTGACGCCCTCGAAGACGATCAGTTGTTCGACGGCGCTGTGCGCCAGGATGTCGCGGTCCAGGCGGGCGAGGGCGTTGGGGCCGAGACCGTCGTTGAGGACACGGTTGCCGCCGGCCGCCAGGTTCACCACGGCGAGGTGCCGGGTGCCGGGCCGCTGCTGGAGACGGTCGAAGAGCTGGTCGGGCCAGCGGTTGTTGCCGTTGGTGGTGGAGCCCCGGCCGTCGGTGAGCGAGTCGCCGAGGACGGCGACCGAGGTCGTGGCGGGCCGGGACAGCACCTCGATGTCGCTGAGCAGGTACCAGTGGTTGGTCGGGGTCGCGCCGGGGAGGTCGGCGTCCTCGGTGCGGTCGCCGTGGTCGAGGTACGAGGTGGTGCGGGAGCCGGGGTGCGAGGTGAGGGCGAGCGACGCCTGCCCCTCGGCCAGGTACGCGGTCACCGTGAGGACCGTGCCCGGCCGTAGCGTGAAGTCCAGCGGGTCCGAGACCACTTGGGCGCCGACCGGTACGGTCGTGGACTCCCGGCCGCTGAACGTCACGGTCCGGGAGGTGCCGGGTTCGATCGCCGCGACCCCGGCCCGCCCCTCCAGCGGCAGGGCCACCGTCACGGCGGTCAGCGGCAGCGCGCTGCCGCCGAAGGCGTTGGAGAAGCGCAGCCGGACGCGGTCGCCTCCGGTGGTGACCCGCACGGTCTGCCGCAGGGTGGTGTCGACCAGTACGGCCCGCTCCCCGGTGAACGGCGCCGGGGGCATGTTGCCCGGCTCGGTCAGCTGCGGCATGGCGGACCAGGTGTTCACCCAGTGCCGGGCGGACGACGCCGTCTCGCCCGTGCCGGCCCCCTCCGCCCGCTGCGGGCTCGCGACCAGGGCGACCACGGCGGACGACGCCACCACCAGGGCCAGGGCGAGGACGCAGGTGGCGAGCACGGTCGCGAGCGGCGCCCGGCTCGACGACTCGACGGGCTGTGGGCTGCTGAGGGGTCGCAAGTGCGGTGCCTTTCTCGGAGGTCGGGCAGGAGGGACCGTCTCCGGGCGCGCGCCGCGTGGGCGCCCGCCCGGAAGGGGCCGGCCGGAGCAGGACACAGGGTCGGGTCGGGTCACATCACGTCACGTCAACCGCCCGTGCACGCGGCCCCGTTGAGCGAGAACGCCGAGGGCGCGGCACTGTTGCCGGTGTGGTTGGCCTGGTAGCCGATGCTGACGCCCGCGCCGGGGGCGATCGCGGCGTTGTACGAGGCGTTGGTCGCGGTCACGGCGCCGCTCGCCGGGCTGTACGTGGCGCCCCAGCCGCCGGTGACGGTCTGTCCCGAGGGGAGGGTGAAGCCCAGCTTCCAGCCGTTGACCGCCGTCGTCCCGGTGTTGGTGACGGTCACCGACGCGGTCAGGCCGGTGCTCCAGGCATTGGTGGTGACGGTCACCTTGCAGGGGCCGGCCGGAGGCTGGGGCGCGGGGCCGGAGCCGTTCAGGCCGAAGAAGGTGAGGACGCGCTCGGCCATGCCCCAGGCGTACAGGTTGTGGCCGGTGCCCTGGAGGCTGATGGCCTCGACGGCGGCGCGGTCACCGGTGCCGCCGTAGCGGGTGCGGGTCCAGCCGGACTGGGGCGAGTCGGTGGCCGACGGCGTCTGGCCGACGCCGTGCACGTTGGTCCACTGTTTGATCTCCTCGCCGAAGTTCGGATAGCGCAGCACGTCGTCGGTGGTGCCGTGCCACAGCTGCATGCGCGGGCGGGGTCCGGTGTAGCCGGGGTGGGCCCCCCGGACGAGATCGCCCCAGGCCTGCGGGGTGCGGATGACGTTGCCGTTCGCGCAGTCGCTGTTCCACTCGAAGCCGTTGGTGGTGGCGAAGCAGGCGAAGGGCACACCCGCGAAGGCGGCGCCGGCGGCGAACACGTCGGGGTAGTCCCCGAGGAGGACGTTGGTCATCATCGCGCCGGAGGAGATACCGGTGGCGAAGATCCTGCCGGTGTCGGCGCCATAGGTGCGGACGGTCCAGTCGACCATGGACTTGATGCCCACGGGGTCGCTGCCGCCGCCGCGGGTCAGCGCCTGCGGGGAGGCGACGTCGAAGCACTTGCTGCTGCGGGTCACGGACGGGTACACGACGATGAACCCGTAACGGTCGGCCAGCGAGGCGTACTCGGTGCCGTTGTACATCGCCGGTCCCGAGCCGGTGCAGTAGTGCACGGCCACCACGATCGCCGGCTTCGTGGTGACGCTGTCCGGCACGTACAGGTACATCTGCAGGTTGCTGGGGTTCGTGCCGAAGCCCGTGATCTCTCTGAGCGCGGCCCGGGGAGCGGCCTCGGCCCTCGCGTCCGCCGCGGCGGCAGTGGGCGCGGTCAGCAGCGTGGCCGCGAGCAGCGGCACCAGGGCCGCCAGCAGTGTGAGGAGCACCGAGCGCGGCGATGTCCGCGCCCGGTCGTGGGGGGTGGGGGTCACGTCGTCGTGCCTTCCTGTGACAAGGATCGGCAGAAAGGAGGGGGCGGTTCGGATGAGCGGATCAGCATCGTGACATGGGCATGGCGGCCATGGAAGCGCTCCCACACGTCGAAAGAATTCGCTCGCACCACCCTGGCGACCTCGCCCCGCACCCTCACCCGACACCGGCCCGCAGCCCCCACCAGGCCCGACCCAACGTCTTTTGCGCAAAGCGTTGACTAGAAAGCGCTTGCCCTCTACGTTCCGTTCAGCAGTGTGAACCAGCGGCCGTACCCCCACCCCAGGGTCCGGGCCCGCCGGAGCCGGCTCTTTCCCGGGAAATCGCTCCACCTGCACCATCGAGATCCACGCCGCACTCGTTCCGCTCGCACCCGTGGATCAGAACAACGAATTTCGTTCATATACATAGCCCTACAGCATCTCCCCTGAAGGGACGCACCCGCATGCGTACCGTCCCCCCACGTACACAGGCGCAAAGGTCGGCTCTGGTGGCCGCGGTGGCCGCCCTGGTGACGACCGCCGCCCTCGCCCTGCCGCACTCCGCCGCCGCGGCGGAGACCTCCCCGGTCGGCTTCGGCGCCGGAACCACCGGTGGTGGCGACGCCGCCCCGGTCACGGTCTCGACGCTCGCCGCGTTCAAAGCCGCCGTCACCGGCGACACGGCCAAGGTCGTCCGCGTGAGCGGCCTGATCTCGCTGAGCGGCCAGGTGGACCTCGGTTCCCACACCACGGTGCTCGGCGTGGGTTCGTCGTCCGGGTTCACCGGCGGCGGCCTGCGGATCAAGGAGCGGACGAACGTCGTCGTCCGCAACCTGAACATCAGCAAGCCGGTCGCGCCCGCCGACGGGATCACGGTCCAGAAGTCCACGAAGGTGTGGATCGACCACAACTCCTTCTCCGCGGACCGCACGCACGACAAGGACCACTACGACGGCCTGCTGGACATCAACCACGGCTCGGACAACGTGACGGTGTCCTGGAACACCTTCAAGGAGCACTTCAAGGGCTCACTCGTCGGCCACAGCGACAAGAACGCCTCCGAGGACACCGGGCACCTGAAGGTGACGTACCACCACAACCACTTCAGCAACGTGTACTCGCGCATCCCCAGCCTGCGCTTCGGCACCGGGCACTTCTACAACAACTACGTGGACGGCGCCGAGACCGCCTGCCACTCGCGCATGGGCGCCCAGATGCTCGTGGAGAACAACGTCTTCCGCAACACGGGAGTCGCGGTCACCACGAACCGCAGCAGTGACGTGGACGGCTACGCGAACCTGCGCGGCAACGACCTCGGTGGGGCCGCCACCGAGATCTCCCGGGTGGGCGGCTTCACCGCCCCGCCCTACGGCTACACCGCCGAGCCCGCCTCCTCCGTCGTCGCCTCGGTGACGTCGGGCGCGGGCGCCGGAAAACTCTGAGCTCCGCCACCCCCCATCCGCTCGGACAACAGAAGGACTCGGGACATGACTTCTGCAGCACGTCCGCGTGCCCGCACACGCGCGCTGACCGGCACGCTCGCCGCGTTCAGCCTCTCGTTTGGCATGATCATGACCAGCGGGGCCACTCCGGCGAACGCCGCCACCTGGCCGTCCGCCAACGGCAGTCAGCCGGTGTCCTCCACCATCTCGGTGTCGGGCACCAGGGACGGCGGCATGGTCCGCTACTACGGCAGCGGCGAACTGGCCGGCGACGGCCAGGAGGAGGGCCAGGACCCGATCTTCAAGCTCGCGGCCGGCGCGACCCTGAAGAACGTCATCATCGGCGCGCCCGGCGCCGACGGCATCCACTGCGAGGGCAACTGCACACTCCAGAACGTCTGGTGGGAGGACGTCGGCGAGGACGCGGCGACCTTCCGCGGCGGCTCCACCTACACGGTGACCGGCGGCGGCGCCCGGAAGGCGGCGGACAAGGTCTTCCAGCACAACGGGCCCGGCACCCTGAACATCTCCAACTTCGCGGTCAGCGAGTTCAAGACGCTGTACCGCTCGTGCGGCGACTGCTCCACGCAGTACACCCGCAAGGTGAACCTCAACAACATCGAGGTCACCGGGACGGGCTCCACCGCGCGGCTCGTCGGCATCAACGTCAACCGGGGCGACGTGGCGACCCTGCGGAGGATCACGATCCTCAACGACGGCGGCCGCAAGGTCGTCCCGTGCCAGAAGTACAACAACAACACCGCCGTCGGTACGGGCCCCGACAGCACCAACTGCCTGTACGCCTCCTCGGACATCACCTACCGGTGAGCCCGCTCCTCACCCAACGGTGAGTCCCCCGGCGGCCGGACGGAGCCACCCCCCACGGGCCCCGTCCGGCCGCCGGCCATGTGCGGGACCCTCCCCCACGGACCCGATACGGCCGCCGGGGGGTGGCCGGAGCGGTCACCGTCACCTGTCCGCCCCGACCGCTCTCACCAGATCTTGCGCTCCCAGAGCGGGCCGATCCGCTCCCACTCCTCGTCCCACCGGTCCATCCGCCGCCGCTCCATCCGGCCCCGGACGAGCCGGCCGCCCACGAAGGGCACGGCGGCCACGAACAGACCCGCGAGAGTGCCGACGAGCGTGGCGCGCAGCCGGGCCTGGGCCTCACTGGCGGGCTTGGTGACCAGCAGGCCCTCGGCGTCCGTCCACACGGTGACCGGGGCGCCCAGCAGGGTGGCGGGGTCGACCCGTGCCTGTCCCTCGTGGGCGGAGCCGTCCGGGGCCGTCCAGCGGACCTTCGCCCAGACCTTCTCCGTGCCCGTGCCGCTCTGGCCGGAGGGCTCCGGCGCGTCCTCGGTGAGGACCGCGCCGACCGGCCGCCACTCGGCGCGCTGCCGGGCGAGACCGGACTCCACCGAGTCGGCGGCCATGAGGCCCATCGTCACCCCGCCGAACAGCGTCAGGGCGAAGGTGAGCAGGACGACATAGGACTCCAGCCGGTCGCTGCGGCGTCTGAGCGGGTTGCGCCGCCATCGCCACAGCCACACCTTCGGACCACGGAATGCCACCATCGGAGGCACCCTCCCTCGCACACGCAGGACTGCCGGACCGCTCTCCCATACGGCGGCGGCCCGCCCCCTGCTCATGCGACGTGGGTCACCCCTGCGGGGCCTGGCCGGTCCCCGGCCCGCACACCACGCCCCTCCACGCCCGCTGACCTGCGGCGAAGGCGTCTCAGGGGGTGACTGTCAGTGGCGGGGTGCAGACTGACCCATGGCTGAGACGACGATGTCCAGGAGGTGGCCGGGATGGCCGAGGTACTGCTCACCGTAGGCACGCGCAAGGGGCTGTTCATCGGGCGGCGGCGCGGTGACACCTGGCAGTTCGACGAGACCCCGTACTTCAACGCGCAGGCCGTCTACGCCGTCGCCATCGACACCCGTACGGACACCCCGCGGCTCCTCGTCGGCGGCGACAGCGCCCACTGGGGCCCCTCCGTCTTCCACTCCGACGACCTCGGCCGCACCTGGACCGAGCCGGCCCGGCCGGCCGTCAAGTTCCCCCAGGACACCGGTGCCTCACTGGAGCGCGTGTGGCAGCTGCACCCGGCGGCGGCGGAGCCGGACGTGGTGTACGCGGGCACGGAGCCGGCCGCGCTCTACCGCTCCGAGGACCGGGGGGTGAGCTTCGAGCTGGTGCGGCCGCTGTGGGAACACCCGACGCGCGACAGGTGGGTGCCGGGCGGCGGTGGCGAGGGGCTGCACACCATCCTCACCGACCGGCGCGACCCGCGCGCGATGACCGTGGCCGTCTCCACCGCCGGGGTCTTCCGCACCGAGGACGGCGGCGCGAGCTGGTCGCCCTCCAACTCCGGCGTCTCGGCGGTGTTCCTTCCGGACCCGAACCCGGAGTTCGGGCAGTGCGTGCACAAGGTCACCCGGGACGCGGTGGCCCCCGACCGGCTGTATCTGCAGAACCACTGGGGGGTGTACCGCAGCGACGACGGGGGCGCCCACTGGGAGGACATCGGCGAGGGCCTGCCGTCCACGTTCGGGTTCGCGGCCGTCGCCCACCCGCACCGCGGGGACACCGCCTACGTGTTCCCGATCACCGCCGACGCCGACCGCGTCCCGGCCGACCGCCGCTGCCGGGTCTACCGCACGGCGGACGCGGGCAAGAGCTGGGAGCCGCTGTCGGCGGGCCTGCCGACCGAGGACCACTACGGCACGGTCCTGCGCGACGCGATGTGCACGGACGACGCGGACCCGGCGGGCGTGTACTTCGGCAACCGCAACGGCGAGGTGTACGCGTCGGCCGACGACGGCGACACCTGGCACCAGTTGATGTCGCACCTGCCGGACGTGCTGTGCGTGCGCGCGGCGGTCGTCGGCTGAGCGACGGGGGGATGAAGGGACGGGGGGACGAGAAGAAGCAGTTCGGCTGGGCGAAGACCCTCGGACCGACGTGAGCACGGGACCACTCCGTGTCGTCCGGCGGCAGGCGGACCGGGCCGGGCCGGACGGGGGGTGGGAAGCGGGGCGACGGTGACCGCGCGGTCCCGGTACGGGGCAGGGCCCGGACCACGTGCCGTGGTCCGGGCCCTGCCCCGTGCGGTGCCGCCCTGCGGCGGCGGTGCGTCAGCGTTGTGCGGTGTCGTCGCCCGTCTGCCCGGCGTCCTCGGCCGTGCCGGCCTTCTCGCGCATCTTGCGCAGCAGCTCCGCCTTCTGGTCGGCGGCGACCTGGCGGTCGAGGTTGCGGTGCGGACCGTTGTTCTGCCGCTCGGCGCGGGACAGCTTCTTGCGCTGGCCACCGCCCATGCCCACGGGGTTGTTGATGTTCTTGCTCATGGGTTCTCCCGGAATGATGCGAAGTGGTCTACGGATTCATCGGTGGGGGACGGGCGCGGCGACGTCGAAGGACGTCAGCAGGGGCCCATCACGCTCTCACTCGTAAATCAGCGTCTGGAAGAACATGACCATGACGTTACCCGGTTCCGTCGGGCCCGCACACCACGTTTTTCGCCGTCCGGCCTGTACCGAGGGGTCGTGGTGAGTGTCCTCCGGCGCGGCGAGGACGGCAACTGGCGTCGCGTCGTCGACCACCCCTGTGGCGTCAGGCGGGCCCCGTCGGCTCAACGGCGGCCGGCGACCGGCAGGTCACGGCGGGCCGGGCGGCTCCGAAGGACTGCCGGTAGTCCGAGGGCGTCACCCCGACGCGGAGGGTGAAGTGCCGGCGCAGATTGGCCGCCGTGCCCAGGCCGCCGAACTCGCTGACCCGCTCGATCGGCAGGTCGGTGGTCCCCAGCAGGGTCTGCGCGTGCACGAAGCGCTGGTTGAGCAGCCATGTGCCGCCGCGTGGGCGGCCGGCGCGGGGACCACCTACCTCGACCTACCTCGACGGCGCCATCATGGCGATCCCGCCGAACACCGCCACCGACGCCGCCGTGCTGCTCCACAGCGGCCCGAAGGCGGCCTTCGACGAGCCCGAGGCGACGCTGCGCGCGCTGGGCGCCGCGGGCACCACCTACCTGGACACCGACCACGGACTGTCCGCGCTCTACGACATGCCGCTGCTGGGCATCATGTGGGGCATCCTCGACGGCCTCCTCCAGGGTGCCGCACTGCTGGGCACCGCCGACGTGAAGGCCACCACCTTCGCCCCGCCGGCCAACACGATGATCAACGTGGTCACCGAGTACGTGACCGCGTACGCCCCGCAGATCGACGAGGGCACGTACCCGGCGGGCGACGCGACCATGACGGTCCACCAGGACGCGCTGGGACACCTCGCCGAGGAAAGCGAGACCCTCGGCATCAACGCCGAACTGCCCCGCTTCTTCAAGGCGCTCGTCGACCGCGCGGCGGCCGACCGTCATGCCGACAGCGGCCACGCGGCGCTGATCGAACAGTTCCGCAAGCCCGCCGTCTGACGGACGCGTTCCTCCCGGCCACCGGTACGGGTGCCCGGCTGCCTCGGCGGGCACCGGTCCGGCGGGGGCTGCGGGCCGCCCGCGCCGGGACCGCACCGCTCGTCCCGTGAGGGAGGCCGAACCGGACGCCAGGACCCGACGCAACCGGGTGCGGCGGGCGACCGGATCGTCACCCGATCCTCCGCTCGACGGGCGCGGTGCCAGGAGCCCGTCCCTCCCCCGGCCGGAAGACCGACATCCTCCGAGCCACGCACGCGCACCGTGCCCTACGGCAGGCGCCAGTCCACGGGCTGGGCGCCCTGCTGCAGCAGCAGGTCGTTGGCCCGGCTGAACGGACGTGAACCGAAGAAACCCCGGTCGGCCGACATCGGGGACGGATGCGCGGACTCGATCGCCGGAAGCTCTCCCAGCAACGGCCGCAGATTGCGCGCGTCGCGGCCCCAGAGGATGGACACCAGCGGCTTCCCCCGCCCGGCCAGCGCCCGTATCGCCTGCTCGGTGACCTCCTCCCAGCCCTTTCCGCGGTGCGCCGCCGGCTTGCGCGGGGCCGTGGTGAGGGCCCTGTTGAGCAGCAGGACGCCCTGCTGTGCCCACGGCGTCAGATCACCGTTCGACGGCCTGGGCAGCCCGAGGTCGGAGTGCATCTCGCGATAGATGTTCTCCAGACTGCCCGGCAGCGAACGCACCTCCGGCGAGACGGCGAAGCTCAACCCGATCGCCATGCCCGGAGTGGGATAGGGATCCTGACCGACGATCAGGACGCGGACGTCGTCGAAGGGCTGCTGGAAGGCCCGCAGGACGTTCGCCCCGGACGGCAGATAAGTCCGGCCCGCCGCTATCTCGGCCCGCAGGAAGTCCCCCATCCCGGCGATACGTTCGGCCACCGGCTCAAGGGCCTTCGCCCAGCCCGCTTCGACAAGTTCATGCAAAGGTCGTGGTGCCACGGCGCGTCACTCTACTGGCACACACAGACACCCCGCATACCCCGGCAGGACGCCCGCGCCGCCCGCCCCGCAGGCGCTACCCTTCGTCGTCATCCAGATCTTCGAACCGGTCGAGCAGGTCACGCCGCCGGTCACCGGGAAGGAGGGGACTTGTCGCACCCGGTGCTCGGGCCACTCCACCGCCATGGTTCTCATCCTCGGCCCACCCCGCGTCCTCTCTGCACGGACCTGACGTCATGGACGCGGCAGGGGGTGCTGCCCCTCGACAGGGTGCCGGCCCGCCGGAGCGGCGCTCCCGTGGACCGGCGACTGCCATGACCGGCGCGCCTCCCGTCGTGCTCGCCGTGGACTCCGGCGGCTCCGGACTGCGGGCGGTCCTGGCTCGGGGCACCGAGGTGCTCGGAGAGCCGGTGGCCTCCGCGGAGCCCGTGCGGACCGGGACGCGAGGGATCGACGCCGGGCATCTGCTGGAGCGGTTGCTGCCCATGGCGCGACGGTTGATCGACGAGGCCGGGTGCGGTGGCCCGGTCGCCGTGGCCGTGGGAGCCGCCGGGTTCGCGACGCTCGGCGAGCAGCTGCGCGCGGAGCTGCCGTCGGCGCTGACGCGCGAGTTGGGGGTGCGGCGGATCGCGCTGGTGGCCGACGCGGTCGCCGCGTACACCGGCGCCCTCGGTGTGCGGCCGGGCGCGGTGATCGCGGCCGGCACCGGGCTGATCGCGATCGGCACGGACCTGGAGAGCTGGCGCCGGGCGGACGGCTGGGGCCATCTGCTCGGGGACTGCGGCGGCGGGGCGTGGATCGGGCGGGCCGGACTGGAGGCGGCGCTGCGGGCGTACGACGGGCGCAGCGGTGGTTCGGCGCGGCTGCTGGCGCGCGCCGAGGAGCGGTTCGGCCCGCTGGACGGACTTCCCGGTCTGCTCTACCCGAGGCCGGACCGCCCGGCGGTCCTCGCCTCCTTCGCGCCCGAGGTGGGCGTGTGCGCCGCGGACGATCCGGTGGCGGCGGACGTCCTGCGCGAGGCGGCCCGGCACATGGCCGACGCGGCGGCCGCCGTCTGCCCGGCGTCGGGCGAGCCCCGAGTGGCCCTGACCGGCGGCCTGTTCAAGCTGGGCGATCCGCTGCGCGTCCCGCTGGCGGCGGAGTTGGCGAAGCTGCTGCCGCATGCTCCGCTGGTGCCGGCGGAGGGAGGTCCGCTGGTCGGAGCCGTACGTATCGCGGCCGCGCTGGCGGGTGAGGGTCCGGGGTTGCCGTACGACGAGCGGATGTTGTACATGGTGGCCGAAAAGTAGTCCCCGCAAAAGGGAGTAATCCAGCTTGTCGGACAAGCACCACCGTTCACACCCAAGTGCGGCCCTCGGTAGATATATGCGGTAGTGATCGACCCTGATCGGCCCGTAACTCATCAGACAAATCAGGACGGATACCGCTCACCTGCACCCTCCCCGAACAGGGGAGCCCAAGAAGCCAGTAACATGCGGCGCCATGAGCTCCCCCACTGGGCCCGCGTCCGGCCTGCCAGTACGAATGCCGCGACCCCGCCAGCCCGGGCGGCACCGCCGCCCGGAGCCCCTGGCGGCTCCCGAGGGCGCGCCCGCGCTCGTCCTCGCGGTGCCCGGCACGCCCAGCGCCGCCACGCGCGGCCTCGCCGAGGAGGTCGTGAGCATCGCGCGCTCCGAGCTGCCCGGCCTCGACGCCCGTATCGGCTATGTCGACGGTGGCGCCGACGAGTTCCCCACGCTGCAGTCGGTGCTCGCCCGCGCCGCCGAGGAGCGCACCGCCCGTTACGAGCAGGCGCGTGCCGCCGGTCTGGACGTCAAGGAGCCGGAGGGCCTCGTCGCCGTCGTCGTGCCCCTGCTGGCCGGCCCGGACAGCGCCACCCTGCGCCAGGTACGCCAGGCCGTCATGGAGAGCCGTATCGCGGCCGAGCTGACCGATGTCCTCGGCCCGCACCCGCTGCTCGCCGAGGCGCTGCACGTGCGCCTGTCCGAGGCCGGTCTGGCACGTGCCGACCGGGCCCGGCTGTTCACCGTGGCCACCGCCGCGGACGGCATCGTCCTCGCCACCGTGGGCGGCGAGGAGGCCGTGCAGGCCGCCGGGATCACGGGCATGCTGCTGGCCGCGCGCCTCGCCGTGCCGGTGATGGCGGCCGCCCTGGACCAGGAGGGCTCCATCACCTCCGTGGCCGAGCAGCTGCGTTCCTCGGGCTCCCAGCAGCTGGCGCTCGCGCCGTACCTGATAGGGCCGGAGATCGACGCCGGGCTGGTCGAGGCCGCCGCGAAGGAGGCGGGCTGCTCCGCCGCCGAGGCGCTCGGCCCCTACCCGGCGATCGGCAAGCTGGCGCTCGGCAAGTACACCACCGCGCTCGGCATCGCGCCGCAGCAGCCGCAGGGCATGCCGGTTCGCTGAGCCGGGTGCTCCGATCCCGGACCGCGACCCGTACGGCCGAGGGCCCGCTCCTCTCGCAGGAGCGGGCCCTCGGCCGTGCCGGTACCGGGTTGCCGTTCAGACGTCCAGGACGACACAGGACGCCGCCGGCACCTCGATCGAGCCGCCGCGCACCGGTGTGCCCGTCTCCGGGTCCACCGTGAACCAGGTGACGTCACCCGACCGCTCGTTGGCCACGTACAGCGTCCCGGCCGCGTGGGCCAGGGCGCGCGGCCAGTGGCCGCCGCAGGGCACGGTCGCGACCAGGCGCGGCCCGGCGTCCTCGACGGCGAGCACCGACAGGACGTCCGCACCCCGGGTGGCGGTCCACAGGAAACGCCCGTCGGGGGACACGGCGATGCCCGAGGGGTACGCGTCGCCCGCGGGGGCTTGCGGGAGCACCGATATCTCTCGCAGCGGCTCCAGTGGGCCGTCAGGCGCCTTCCAGCGGCACACGGTGACCGTGGCGGCGAGTTCGTTCAGGACGTACACGGACGCCCCGCCCTGTCCGTCCGGTCCGCCCGGGTGGAGGGCGAGGTGGCGTGGTCCCGAGCCCGGCCGCAGGGCCGTCTCGTGGAGCACGACGGGGACGCCGTCCTCGAACGCGCACACCCGCACCGAGTCCGTGCCGAGGTCGACACCCAGGAAGTGGCGGCCGTCCGGGGCGGGCACCACCTGGTGGGCGTGCGGTTCCCGCCGGTGAAGCGGGTCCGGCCCCGCTCCGGTGTGCCGGAGCGTTCCTGACGCGGAGGGGGCGAGGGTGCCGTCGGGGCGCAGGGGGACGGCGGTGACGCTGCCGGAGCCGTAGTCGGCGGTCAGCACGTGGCCGGCGTGCAGACACAGGTGCGTGGGACCGCCGCCCACCGTCACGGGCGGCCCGGTCAACTCGGGCTTGTCGCCCGTCACCCGGTAGGCGGCCACGGCACCCTCGGTCCGCTCGCTGACGGCGTAGAGGGTGTCGCCGTCCGGTGCGAGGGCGAGGTAGGACGGGTCGGGAACGTCGTCCGTGCCGCCGAGGACGGTCAGGGCGCCGCTCTCGTCGTCCACGGCGGCGGCGAGGACGCCCGGGCCGCCCGCCGAGGTGAACGACCCGATGTAGGCCCGTCGTGGCCGCTGTCCGCCCGTCGCCCGAGGCGCTGTCGTCACTGTCGTCCCCTCCCGCTCGCCCGGTGTGCGGGCGAACAGTAGCAGGAGGTCTAGACCAAAGTCTGTACGAGGGAGGAACCGCGCAGCGGCGGGGCCAGGTCCGCGAGGGCGCGCTCCAGACCGTGGAGATGCGCGAGGGCCTGCTCCGCGCCGGGGTGACGGTCCGGGTGCCGGGCGCCGGCGTGCGCCGGGGCGGGACGCTCGGGCAGCGCGCCGACCAGGGTCTCGACGGCCGATTCGACGCGGAGGCAGGCCGCGGTGAGGCGGGCTCCGTGGGAGGAGGCGCCCGGGTCGGCGTCGACGGCGAGGAGGTGCGCCCCGGACGCGGTACGGGGTCCGCCGTGGTCGGCGCGGGCCGCGCGGGAAGCGTGGGGGACACCGTGGGTGCCGTGGGGGGCTCGCACGACCTCCCCGAGGCCTCGGGCCTCGCGGGCGCAGTCGTCGAGCAGGGCGAGCACCCGGCGGGCCCGTTCCTTGCGTCGGCGCAACGGGTTGAGGGGGTGGACCAGAGGCGCGAGGGACAGTCGTACGCGCCCGAGGAGCGCCTCCAGCTCCGCCACGTGCGGAGCCGGGTCCGCGTCGGGGTCTCCCGCGAGGCTCCGGGCCGCCGTCGCGGTGCAGGCGTGCACCGCGTGCAGGGCCCGGCGCACCCACCGGTCGGTGACGGCGTGCGTGGTGACGGGGAGGACGAGGGCCACGGCGAGGGCGGCGCCGAGCGCGCCGACCCCGGTCTGCGCCAGGCGCAGGCCGAGGAGCGCGGGGTCCAGGACACCGAGGAGACCGTAGAGCAGGGCCGCCATCACGGTGACGCAGAGCATCATCCAGGAGTACGACACGGCGGCGGTGTAGAAGATGCCGAACACGCAGACGGCGACCAGTGCGGCGGTGGGGGCCGGGGCGCCGTGCAGGGGGACGGCGACCAGCAGGCCGACGAGGATGCCGGTGACCGTGCCGACCAGGCGCCGGAAGCCGCGGACCAGGGTCTCGCCGCGCGAGGTGGTGTTCACGAAGATCCACCAGGCGGTGCCGACGGCCCAGTACCAGCGTTCCTGCGAGAGGACCTGCCCGATGGCCATCGCGAAGGCGCAGGCGGCGCTCGCCTGGAAGGCCTGCCGGGTGGTGGACCGGGCGAGTCCCCGGCCGTCGCCCGGGGCGGGGGCGGCCGGCGGCGGGAAGCGGCGCTCGATGCACCAGGCGCCGAAGCGCACGGCCGAGGAGGCCGTCAGCGCGAGGGTCATCGCCGTGTACAGCTCCGGCAGCTGGCCGGGGACGGCGTGCAGGAACTGGGTGACGAAGAAGGTCATGAAGGCGAAGATGCCGAGCGCGTGGCCGCGTGGCCCCCAGCGGCGGGCGTGGACGCCGCAGAAGATCACCACGAGCCAGAGCGCGTCGCGCAGCGTCGGCAGGTCGTGCAGCACCGTCGCGAGGGCCAGCACCGGGAAGCCGGCGGCGGGCAGCAGGGCGGTGGTGACCGCCTGACCGCGCACGGTGGGGTCGGCGACCGTGAAGAGGGCGAGGAGCGCCGTGAGCCCGGCCGCGATCGAGGCGGTCAGCGACAGCCCGGCCGCCTCCGCCGCGGTCACCGCGAGACCGATGCCGAGCACCGCCCGCAGCGCGACCCGAAGCCTCAGGCGCCCCGGGTCCGGAGCCATGAACATCCTCTTCACCGCCGGCCGCCCGTCCTCTCCTGTTCGCTGAGGCCCCTGCGGGGCCTTCGAAGTCCGACCACGCCGTCACGGCATGGAAATGGCGCCGCGGGCACGGACCGGCCTCATTGCCGTCCTGCGCTGCGCGGCGCCATCGATGGTCATCAGGAAACCACCAGAGGCCCGGTGGCTCAACCGGCGCCCTATGCACTGGACCATTGGTACAGTGCGGCTTCTTCACCCTGAGCCAGAAGGAGGCCAACGGACCATGGCCGTGGACGAACTAGACACCCGCATCCTGCGGCTGCTCCTGGACCAGCCGCGCACCAGCGTGCGGGAGTGCGCCCGCATCCTCGGCGTCGCCCGGGGCACGCTGCAGGCCCGCCTCGACCGGCTGGAACGCGACGGCGTGATCACGGGCACGAGCCCGTCCCTCTCCCCCGCCGCGCTCGGCCACCCCGTGCTGGCGTTCGTGCACATCGAGGTGACGCAGGGACACCTGGACGACGTGGGGGACGCGCTCGCGGCCGTACCGGAGATCATCGAGGCGTTCTCGATCACCGGTGGCGGCGACCTCCTGACCCGGGTGGTGGCCCGGGACAACGCGCAGCTGGAGGATGTCATCCAGGCGCTGATCAGCCTGCCGGGTGTCGTGCGCACCCGCACGGAGGTCGCGCTCAGGGAGCGCGTGCCCTACCGGCTGTCGCCGTTGGTGGAGTCGATCGGCGCGGCGGCGGGCCGGCCGGCGAGGGACTGACCGGCCGGGGAGGTCGTGGGGTTGTTCGTTCGAGTGCGGGTGGGTGGGGGCTGGTCGCGCAGTTCCCCGCGCCCCTGAAAAGCAGGGGCTGCGCCCCGTGCTTTTCGGGCCCGAAGGGCCGTCGCTGGGCTTTCAGGTTCGCAGGCCCGAAAGGCCTGGGCTTTCAGGCCTGCGGGCCTGGTGCTTTTGGGGGTGCGGGGAACTGCGCGACCAGCCCCCACTTCCCCGCACCCGACCCAGGACCGAACTCGCCCCCCAGCCCGCCCGCCGCCGCCCCCATCCCTCACGTGTCGAAGTCGACCGTCAGCGTCTCCGACACCGCGTACGACTGGCAGGTCAGGACATACCCCGCGGCCACCTCCGCCGGTTCGAGCGCGAAGTTGCGTCGCATGTCGGCCTTGCCGTCGGTGACCAGGGCCCGGCAGGTGCCGCAGACGCCCCCCTTGCAGGCGAAGGGCAGATCGGGGCGGGTGCGCTGGGCGCCGTCCAGGATGCTCCGCTCGCGGGAGAGCGCGGCCGTGGTGGAGCGGCCGTCGAGGGTGACGGTGACCTCGCTGACGGGGCCCTCGGCGACGGCCTCCTCGTGCCGGGCCTCCCGCACGGGCTCGTCGTCGGCGTAGAACAGCTCCTGATGGACCCGGTCCTCCGGCACCCCGAGTCCGGCCAGCACCCGCTGGGCATCGCGGACCATGCCGTGCGGACCGCACAGCCACCAGTGGTCCGCGGTGCCGACGTCGACCAGGGAGCCGATCAGCGCCGAGAGCCGGTCGGCGTCGAGGCGGCCCGACAGCAGCTCGGCCTCGCGGGGTTCGCGGGAGAGGACGTGGGCGAGCTGGAAGCGGGCCGGGTACAGGTCCTTCAGGTCGGCCAGCTCGTCGGCGAACATCACCGTGCCGCTGCGGCGGTTGCCGTAGAAGAGGGTGACGGCTGAAGAGGGATCGGCGGCCAGTACGGACTCGGCGATGGAGACCATGGGTGTGATGCCGGAACCCGCCGCGATCAGCACATGGTGGCCGGGGGTGCCGAGGTCGGGGGTGAAGAACCCGGTGGGGCCCATGACGTCGACGGTGTCACCGGGCCGTACGTCGTCCACGAGCCACGACGAGAACAGCCCGCCCGGCACGACCCGTACACCGATGCGCGGCGTCGTACCGGCCGGCGAACAGATCGAGTACGAGCGGCGCTCGTCGCGTCCGTCGATCTCGCGCCGCAGGGTCAGCGACTGACCGGGCGCGAAGGCGAACTCCTCCGCCAGCTCCGCCGGGATCGCGAAACCGACGGCGACGGCGTCCTCGCAGAGCGGCTCCACGGAGGCGACGCGCAGGGCGTGGAAGGCCGGACGGCGGCGAGTGCGCGCGTGGACCGCCGGAGTGACGGAACCCGCCGGCACCGGCGAGGCCACCGCCCCGGCCCGCGGGCCTCCCGTCGGTTCTTCCTTGAGGCCTTCCATCAGATCTCCTTGACGTGCTCGAACGGCTCGCGGCAGGCGCGGCAGCGCCACAGTGACTTGCAGGACGTGGCGGCGAAGCGCGAGGTCTCCTCGGTGTCCGCCGAGCCGCAGAGCGGGCAGGCGACCGTCCGCCGGGTGGGTGACAGCAGGAGGGGGACCGGGCCCCGGGGCGCCGCGCCGGGTGGGGCGATGCCGTGTTCGGTGAGTTTGCGGCGGCCGGTGTCGGTGATCCAGTCCGTCGTCCACGGGGGGTTGAGGACCGTACGGATCTCCACCCGCGCGTATCCGGCGGCGCTCAGCCGGGCCGCCACGTCGGCGCGCATCTCGGCCATGGCCGGGCAGCCGGAGTAGGTCGGGGTCAGGCTCGCGACCACCGTGCCGTCCTCCGTCAGCTCGACGTCCCGCAGGACGCCGAGGTCGGCGAGGGTCAGCATGGGCAGCTCGGGGTCCGGGACCTGCTCGGCGATGTGCCGGGCGCGCCGCGCCTCGGTCGGCGTGATCACCATGTCGCCTCCGGATGGGCACGGGCCACGCTCTGCAACTCGGCCAGCAGCGGCGCCAGATGCTCGGTGTGGTCGCCGTCGCGGCCCGCGCCGGACAGCGGCCGGTACACCGGCATGGGCAGTCCGGCCGCCTCGGTGACCTGGCGGAGCACGTCGGCGACCTCCTCCCGTACGTCGTGCGCGGTGAACAGCTCGCCGAAGTATGGGGCGGCCTGCTCCATCGCCCGGCGCATCCGCCGGTGCGACTCCTCGGTGCCGTCCCCCAGCCGCACGGCCCATTCGGCGGCGTACTGGCGGTGGTAGGTCAGCTCCTTGACGCCCTTCGCCGCGATCGCCGCGAGCACCGGGTCGGGGTGCCCGACCAGTCGCCCGAAGTGCGCGAGGCGCCAGCTGGACAGCACGAGCAGCCGGACGATCGAGAACGCGAAGTCTCCGCACGGGAGTTCGGCGAGGCGGACGTTGCGGAAGTCGTCGGCGTCCCGGAAGTAGGCGTACGCGTCCTCGTCGCGTCCGGTGCCGTCGGCCTGCCCGGCGCGGGAGTACAGCAGACGGGCCTGGCCGAGGAGGTCGAGGCCGATGTTGGCGAGGGCCACCTCCTCCTCCAGTTCGGGCGCGCGGGTGGTCCACTCGGCGAGCCGCTGCGCGCTGACCAGGGCGTCGTCGCCCAACGCCACGCAGACCGCGGCCAGTTCACCGGCGTCCACGCCCTCGGGAACCGTGGTGTCCACGCCGTGCAGCGGGTCCTGGAAGCCGGTGCCGTACGCCCAACGCGCGTCGTCCTCGTGTCCCTCGGCGAGGGTCAGGTAGACGTGGTCGTCACTCATGCCCTGCTCCTCAGATGTGCGGGACGTCGTCGGGGATGTCGTAGAACGTGGGATGGCGGTACACCTTGTCGGCGCTGGGCTCGAAGAAGGGATCCTTCTCGTCGCGGGTGGAGGCGGCGATGTGCTCGGAGCGCACCACCCACAGGGAGACGCCCTCGTTGCGGCGGGTGTAGAGGTCGCGGGCGTGGGTGAGGGCCATCTGGTCGTCGGCGGCGTGCAGCGAGCCGACGTGGACGTGGTTCAGCCCGCGCTTGCCGCGCACGAAGACCTCGTACAGCGGCCAGTCGCCCCTGTCCGCGCGGGCCGTACCCGCGTCGTTCGTGCGGGTCGCACCCGCGTCGTTCGTGCGGACCGTGCCACCGTCGCCCGTACGGGCCGCGCCTTCGCCGCTCGTACCGGTCGTGCCGCCGTTCATGCCGCCGTCCCCTTCCGGGCTCGTTCGCTCTGCCTGGCCGCGTGGGCGGTGGCCGCCTCACGGACCCAGGCACCTTCCTCGTGGGCGGTCCGTCGCCGCTCCATCCGCCGCTCGTTGCACGGTCCGTCGCCGGTGATCACGCGCTTCAGCTCGGCCCAGTCGGGGGTGCCGAAGTCGTGACGGCCGCGCTCCTCGTTCCAGCGCAGCTCGGGGTCGGGCAGTGTCACGCCGAGCTTCTCCGCCTGCGGGACGGTCATGTCGACGAAGCGCTGCCGCAGCTCGTCGTTGCTGTGCCGCTTGATCTTCCAGGCCATGGACTGCGCGGAGTTGGGCGAGGCGTCGTCGGGCGGCCCGAACATCATCAGCGAGGGCCACCACCAGCGGTTGACCGCGTCCTGGACCATCTCGCGCTGGGCGTCGGTGCCGCGCATCATCGTCAGCAACATCTCGTAGCCCTGCCGCTGGTGGAAGGACTCCTCCTTGCAGATCCGCACCATGGCGCGCGCGTACGGCCCGTAGGAACTGCGGCACAGCGGCACCTGGTTGCAGATCGCCGCGCCGTCCACGAACCAGCCGATCACCCCCACGTCGGCGAAGCTCGCCGTCGGGTAGTTGAAGATCGACGAGTACTTCTGGCGGCCCTCGATCAGCCGCCGGGTCAGGTCGCCACGGTCCGCGCCCAGGGTCTCGGCGGCCGAGTACAGGTACAGCCCGTGCCCCGCCTCGTCCTGGACCTTGGCGAAGAGGATCGCCTTGCGGCGCAGCGAGGGTGCGCGGGTGATCCACTCGCCCTCCGGCTGCATGCCGATGATCTCCGAGTGCGCGTGCTGGGCGATCTGCCGGACGAGTGTCTTCCGGTAGCCCTCGGGCATCCAGTCGCGCGGCTCGATCCGCTGGTCCCGCGCGATCGTCGCCTCGAAGTGCTCCAGCAACGCGTCCCGGGTGTCCGGGTCCGCTTCGGCGCCCTGGGGCGTCGCCCCGGTGGAGTCTGTCGTCGTCATCGATACCAGCTTCCCAACCGACCATTCGTTCGGGACCAGTGTGACGTGATTCGAGCGGGCAGGCAAGACCCGCTCGACCCCTTCCCGCGATCAACGCGTTCTTGACAGGCCGGGACCACGCTGGATTTGATGGCGGTGACACACAGCAACCGAATGGTCGGTCGGCTCACGGGGCGGTGGGCACGAAGGAGTCGTGATGAGCAGCAGCCTGGGCGAACCACTCCCCCGCGACCTGCTGGACGAGGGCGAACGGCTCATCCCCGAGCGACTGCGGGAGCTGCAGCTCGACCGGCTGCGGGCGACTCTGCGGCACGCGTACGACCACGTCGAGCTGTACCGGAGGAAGTTCGACGCGGCCGGGGTCGGCCCCGACGACTGCCGCTCGCTCGACGACCTCGCCCGCTTCCCCTTCACCACGAAGGCCGATCTGCGGGACACCTACCCCTTCGGCATGTTCGCGGTGCCCATGTCCGAGGTGCGACGCGTGCACGCCTCCAGCGGCACCACCGGGCGCCCCACGGTCGTCGGCTACACGGAGAACGACCTCTCCCGCTGGGCGGACGTGGTCGCCCGCTCGATCCGGGCCGCCGGGGGCCGCCCGGGGCACAAGGTGCACATCTCCTACGGCTACGGCTTGTTCACCGGGGGCCTCGGCGCGCACTACGGGGCCGAGCGCGCCGGCTGCACGGTGATCCCGGCCTCCGGCGGCATGACCGCCCGCCAGGTCCAGCTCATCCAGGACTTCCGCCCCGAGATCATCATGGTGACCCCGTCCTACATGCTCACGTTGCTGGACGAGTTCGAGAAGCAGGGCGTCGACCCGCGCTCCACCTCCCTGGAGGTGGGCGTCTTCGGGGCCGAGCCGTGGACGGAGGAGATGCGCCGGGAGATCGAGGAGCGGGCGGGCCTCCACGCGGTCGACATATACGGGCTGTCGGAGGTGATGGGCCCGGGTGTCGCTCAGGAGTGCGTGGAGACCAAGGACGGCCTGCACATCTGGGAGGACCACTTCTACCCCGAGGTGGTCGACCCGCTCACCGACGCCGTCCTGCCCGAGGGTGAGGAGGGCGAGATCGTCTTCACCTCGCTCACCAAGGAGGCCCTGCCGATCATCCGATACCGCACCCGGGACCTGACCCGACTGCTGCCCGGCACCGCCCGCCCCGCGTTCCGCCGGATGCGCAAGGTCACCGGCCGCTGCGACGACATGATCATCCTGCGGGGGGTGAACGTGTTCCCCAGCCAGATCGAGGAGATCGTGCTGCGCACGCCCGATGTCGCCCCGCACTTCCAGGTCCTGCTGACCCGACGGGGCCGCATGGACCAGATGACGGTCCGGGTCGAGGCCCGGCCGGGCACGGGCGCCGACCGCCGGGAGGGGGCGGCCGCGGCGATCGCCCGGGCGGTCAAGGACGGGGTGGGCGTCACGGTGGAGGTGACGATCGTCGACCCGGAGACGCTGGAGCGCTCGGTCGGCAAGCTCAAGCGGGTGAAGGACCTCCGCGAGGCCGGCGACTCACCGGGCTGACGGCTCCGGGCCGGGGGCGGCCTCGTCCCCGCCGGGGTGAGGGGCGGCCGGGTTGTGCGTTCGGGAGCGGGTCCGGTGGGCGCTGGTCGCGCAGTTCCCCGCGCCCCTGAAAAGCAGGGGCTGCGCCCCGTGCTTCTCGGGCCCGCAGGGCCGTCGTCCTCGGGCCCGCAGGGCCTGGGCTTCCCGGCCCGCTGGGCCTGGTGCTTTCAGGCCCAGCGGGGCCTGGGCTTTCAGGGGCGCGGGGAACTGCGCGACCAGCCCCCACCGGACCCGCACCCGACCCACGACCGAACCCACCCCCGCCCCGCCCGACCCCCTCACTCAAAGCCCCCGGTGCACCACATGACCGCCCGTCACGGTCAACCGCACCGGTGCCTCGGCGACCTCGTCGGCCGGTGCTTCGACGGGGTCGACCCCCAGCGCGGTGAGGTCGGCCCGGAAGCCCACCGCGATACGACCCGAGACGTCCGCCTCCCCCGCGGCCAGCGCCGCGTGACTCGTGCAACCCTCCAGCGCCTGCGTCCCGGTGAGCCCCGCCCCACAGGACGCCGCGCCCCGCGGCGCGCGGGCCGTGGCCAGCACGGCCCGCGCGTCGAAGTGGGCGATGGGCCAGTCCGACCCGAGGGCGACGACCGCGCCGGCGTCCCGCAGATCGCGCAGCCGCCAGGCCCGGACCGCTCGCTCCGCGCCGAGCCGCAACGACCACTCGTCGGACAGGTCGGCCCGGGTGTAGTCGGTGTGCGGGGGCTGCATGGAGGCGATGACCCCCACCTCCGCGAACCGCGCCACCAGCTCGTCCGGCACCGACTCGATGTGCTCCACCCGGTGTGCGAGCCGCCCGCCGGGCCCCAGCGAGGCGACGGTGTCGAGGACGTGCCGCACGGCGGCGTCGCCGATCGCGTGGGTCGCCGTACGCACCCCCGCGCGGTGCAGGTGCCGTAGCGCGTCGCTGTAGGCGGCGGGGTCGGGCCAGAACGCGTCGGTGCCCTGGCCGTGGCAGTCGGGGTGGTCCAGCCAGGCGGTGCCGCCCTCCACGGTGCCGTCCATGAAGAACTTCACGCCGCCGACCCGCCAGTGCCGTCCGCCCCTGCCCTGGAGCCCGACGAGTTCCGCGAGGTCGTCCGCGTCGGCGCCGGGCATGCACCAGGGGGCGAAGCGCAGCCGGAGCGGCAGTACCGACTCCTCGGCGACCGCGCCCACCAGGTCGAGGTCGCCGAGGTCCATCACATGGGCGCCGGTGAGGCCGGTGGCGGCCATCGCGCCGAGCAACTCGGCCAGCCGGGCGCGTCGTTCGGCGTACGAGGGCCGGGGCATGACGAGCTGGACGAGTTCCATCGCGGCGTGCTCGACGAGGTGGCCGGTGAGCCGTCCGTCGGCGTCGACGGCGATGTGCGAGCGCTGCGTGAAGGCGCGCGGTCCGGTGATGCCGGCGGCCTTGAGGGCCGCCTCGCTGACGAGGGCCGAGTGGCCATCGTACAGGCGCAGGAACGCGGGGGCGCCGCCCAGGACGTCCTCGACGAGGGCACGGTCGACGGTCCGGCCGGCGAAGACGTTGTGGTCCAGGCCGTAGCCGACGACCCAGCCGTCCACGCGCTCCCCCTCGGTGAGCGCGGCGCGCAGTCCGTCGAGGTCGGTCACGGCGGTGAGGTCGACGCCGGTGGCCATGTCCAGGCCCCACACGGGGTGGCTGTGGCTGTCCACCAGGCCCGGCACCAGTGGGCCGCCGCCCAGATCCACGGTCTCGGTGCCCGGTCCGCGCCAGTCCCGGACGTCCGCGTCCTCGCCGACGGCGGCGATCAGGCCGTCGCGGACGGCCACCGCGGTGGCGTAGGGCCGCCGTGGGTCGAGGGTGCGGACGTGGGCGCCGGTGATGACGAGGTCGGCGGTGGGCATGGAGAGGTCTCCTGGCGGTGGTGGCGGTGGTGGTGAGGGGCGGCGGTCGGCTGGGGCGGCGGGGTCAGTCGCCGGCGGCTGCCGGGGGCTCGGCGGCGAAGTTCGCGTAGACCTCGGGCCGGGCCCGGCGCAGCCACCGGGCGAGAACGAGGCCGATGACGAGGACCGTCGGGACGAGGGCCGCCAGCAAGGTGTTGACCGTGGTGGAGGCGCCGGTGAACTGGTCGAGGTGGCTGACGACCAGGGTGAGGGCACCGGCCAGGAGTACCGCCGCGACCACGGGGGCCACGACCGTGCGCAGGACGCCCTCGGAGTGGGTGACCCGCCGGAAGTAGAAGGGCACGGCGAGCGCGGCGAGCAGTTGCAGCAGCATCAGGGCGAGCATGCCGGGGGTGTTCACCCACAGGAGCAGCTGCATGTAGGGATCGGCGCCGGCCGCGGCGAAGGCCAGGACGACGAGGGCGCCGAGCACGGTCTGGGCGATCCCCGCGACGTACGGGGAGCGGTGGCGCGGGTGGACGCGGGCCAGGGCCTTGGGGAGGATCCCCTCCTCGGCGAGGGCGAGGCCGTAGCGGTTGATGGCGTTGTGGAAGGCGAGCAGCGAGGCGAGGACGCTGGTGACGATGAGGACGCGCATCAGGTCGGCCGCCCAGGGGCCGACGTAGGTCGTGATGGCGGAGAAGAACAGGGCCGCCGGGTCGGCGCCGGCCGCCGCCATGACCTGGGCGTCGCCGAAGGCCTGGATGACGGTCCACACGATGAAGGCGTAGAACAGACCGAGGAAGCCGATGGCGAGGTAGGTGGCGCGAGGTACCGTGCGGGCCGGGTCGCGGGCCTCGCGGCGGTAGATGACCGTGGACTCGAAGCCGGTGAACGCGGCGAACGCGAAGGCCAGGACGGCCACCATGCCGGAGACCATGACGTTGTCCGGGGCGAAGGAGGCGACGGAGAGGCCGTCGGCGCCGCCCTTGATCAGCACTCCCCCGGCGAGCAGCACCAGGATGCCGGTCTCGGCGACGAGCAGGACGCCGAGGAGTTTGGCGCCGAAGTCGATGGACCGGTAGCCGGCCCAGCCGATGAGCAGCAGGCCTACGAGGGAGACGGGGAGCCACGGGATGCGCGTGCCGAACAGGGCGTCGGCGGTGTCCCGGGTGGCGGTGCCGAGGAGACCGTAGACGCCGATCTCCATCCCGTTGTAGCCGACGAGCGCCAGGAGCGCGGCGCCGATGCCGGCCCGGCGGCCGAGCCCCCGGGTGATGTACGCGTAGAAGGCACCGGCGCTGCGGACGTGGCGGCTCATGGTCGTGAAGCCGACGGCGAAGACGGCGAGCGTGAGCCCCGCGAGGAGATAGCCGACGGGGGCGCCGATGCCGCCCATCAGGATGGCGAGCGGGGCGACGCCCGCCATCACCGTGAGCGGGGCGGCGGCCGAGACGACGAAGAAGGCGATGTCGGTGGTGCCGAGGGTGCCGGAGCGCAGGGACGGCGCGGGAGTGGAGGACGTGCTTCCGGCCGGGACGGCGGCGGTCGCGTCGGGGGTGACGGTCATGGGGGAAAGCCCTTCTGCTGCGGGCGGGGAGACGGGGGTGGCGGGCCGTGCGGGATGACCGGGGGCCGCAAACCTAAAGGCTTTCGGTTTTCGCAATGTAGCCTTCACTCGGACTGCTGGGAAGACCCCGGAGGGGACGGACAAGATGGGTAGGCCGCGCACACCCCTGCTAGACAGGGAGCGCATCACCACCACCGCGCTGGAACTTCTCGACGCGCAGGGTGAGTTCAGCGTGCCGCAGATCGCCCGGCGACTGGGGGTGCAGACCGGTTCGGTGTACCACCATGTGGACGGCCGGGACGGCATCGTGGAACTGCTGCGCGAGCGCGTCGCGGCGGGCATCGACGCGAGTGCCCTCGACCTCCGGCCCTGGGACGAGGCCCTGGAGGCGTGGGCCCGCTCCTACCGCGCCGCCTTCGCGGCCCACCCCCGGGCCATCCCGCTGCTGACGACCTCACCGGTACGCGCCCCCCGCGTCCTCGAACAGTACGAGCGCGCCGTCACGCTGCTCCTCGACGCGGGATTCCCCCTCCCGGACGTGATGCCGGTGCTGGTCGCGCTGGAGAACGTCGTCCTGGGCTCGGCGATGGACCTCGCCGCACCCGTGGCCATGTGGGAGATCACCGACGAGTCGACCGCTCCGCGCCTGGCCCGGGCCCTGGACGCGGTGGGCGACGGTCGCGCCGACGCCGCCTTCGAGTTCGCCCTGGACGGGTTCCTCGCACACGCCCGGCGCAGGCTGCGGGCGGCCGCCGAGGTGTGACGGGACGTGTTCCGGGCCGGGCGCCGTACGGCGAAACTCCCGTGCGCCGCCTCGCACACCTCTGCGATCATCCCGCAATGACGCAGAGCCTCGCATCGCTGGTCATCCGGCACACCCACCGCGTTCCCGCCCCCGACGGGTCCGCCGGCGACGGCGCCGCGGCCGCGCGGCAGTTCGACGCCGTCCTCATGGACGTGGGCTTCAAGCTCTCGGCCGAGCTGCTGGAGCGGCTGTCGGGGCTGTCCGGGGCCGCCGTGCTGCACACCGCCCGGCGGACGCTGCGCACCGTGCGCGAGATGGTGGGCGACCACGTCCGCCACAACTCCTACTTCATCGACTTCCCGGCGAACGTGCCGGACACCGAGGAGTTCTGGACACGGTGCGTGGTGCGGGCCCTCGGCGACGAGAAGTCCCGCGAGAGTGTGCTGACGCAGCTGGCGAACGGGGTGCTGGACCTGCTGAGCCTGCCCACGTACGGCCGCTACCAGCACTCCTACGAGGAGATGCTGGCGGCCCAGGACGAGCTGATCGCCGCGGCCGGCGACCGGGTGACCGTCCTGCACGCCGGCCGCGACCTGGACGCCGAACTCACCGACCTGTACCTGGCCCTCGCGGGCAGCACCACCCCGCTGGGCGAGGAGCACCTGGGTGACCTCGCGCTGCTCGCCGGGCGGTGCGCGCTCGGCCCCCAGCCGGAGCGGATCCCCGTGCGGGAGAACCGGGCGGTCGTCAACGAGGCACGACTCGGCGCCGGCGCGGACCTCCTCCTGGACACCGTCACCGATGTGCTGCGGCTGGCCTGCGCGTTGTCGGGCGGCGATGTGACGCTGCAGGAGCCGACCCGGTTCCGGGCCCTGTCCCGTCCGGCGCGCCGGGCCCTGCTCGCCGGCCTGGACGCCGTGGTCGCGGCGAACCCCGCCAAGCTCGCCGATGTGCACGCGCACCGCGAGCCGTTCAAGCGGCTCGGTGAGCGCCTCCACCCGCACGAGTACCCGCGCTGGCCGCACGCCGCCGACGTGTTCGCCGTCGCGCGGGGCGAGAAGGAGGCACGGTCCTTCGGCAGCCGTGCCGAGCAGCTGCTCGGCGCGGGTGACGTGCCCGGCGCGGTGAAGCTGCTGGAGTCCGCGCCCGGCAGGCTGTTCCGCGCCCTGGACCTGCTGCTGCGCGCCGCCGCCGACCAGACGGAGCGGGACGCGGTGGTGGCCGCCGCGGTGCGCGGCGCGCCCGCGGTCTCCGGCCGGGTCGTGCTGTCGGTGCGCGAGCACTTCCACAACCGGGAGCGGGAGAGCGAGAAGCCGCGCATCTTCGTCAACCGCCGGGGCCGCGCCTGGGTGACCCCGGACCGGCGGCCACCCGTACCGGCCGCCGACCGCGACCGGCTCATCGCCGCCCTCGACGCCGAGATACGCCGCCGCCTCCCGGCGCCCGGCCGGCTGCTGGTCGACCCCGACATCCTCGACGTGGCGCTGCCGCTCAGCGGCCGGGCGACCTCCGCCGGGCTCGGAGTGCTGCCCCGGGGGTCGGTCTCGGCGGTCGAGGGCGAGCTGCTGCGGTTCTTCGTGTACTGGAAGGAGACCGAGCGGCGGACCGACTACGACCTGTCGGCACTGCTTCTCCGGTCCGACTACGACGTGGACGAGTGGCTGTCCTACACCTCCCTCACGGCCGTCGGGGGCGAGCACTCGGGCGATGTCACCGAAGCGCCCGAGGGGGCCTCGGAGTTCATCAACCTGTCCCTGGACCGGGTCCGGGCCGCCTACGTCGTGCCGCAGGTCAACATCTACGCGGGCGAGGGCTTCGAGGAGGTCGAGGAGTCGTTCTTCGGGTTCATGCTGCGGGACGGCGAGCAGAAGGGCCGGCCCTTCGAGCCGCGCACGGTGCGGATGAAGTCGGAACTGCGCGGAGTCGGCCGGGTGGCGCTGCCGCTGGTGTTCCGGCGCGGGGACGACGGCCGGTGGGGCGCGAAGTGGCTGCACCTGTATCTGAAGGGCATCTCGGAGGCCAACAGGGTCGAGGAGAACCAGGTGTCGGTGTCCAAGGTGGTGCGTGCCGTCGTGGAGCGCGAGCAGCTGACGGTGGGCTATCTGATCGACCTGATGTCCGACGGTGACACGGTGATGGACCTGTGGGACGGCCGGTCGGTCCCGGAGGAGCCCGTGACCTACCTCGGCCTCGAACGGCCCGAGGGGCTGCACCCGGACTCCCGGGTCGTCACCCTCGGAAATCTGCGCGACCTGATCCCGGGCTGAGTGCTAGCGTTGGCCGCGGCGAGGCCATGGAGGGGCTTCCTTCTCATTCACTCCAAATGATTCAAGTCCCTTCGCTCTCCTCGCCACCGACCTCGAACCGGGGGGCGCCCGCGCGGCGCCTCCCGGTTTTCGTGTGTCCGCGGCTCGCCCTGTCGAAAATCGGCACGACCTGGGCCCGGTCCCGCTGGTAGCGTCGCTCGCGGCGAGGCCATGAACGGGCTTCCTTCTCCTCCGCCGTGCGAGCGGCTTACATGTGATGAGTCCTTTCGCCCTCCTCGCCCTCGACGACGCTCCGGTCGGCGCCCACGCTCATCGCGCGTGCGCCGACCGAGCCGTTGTCAGGGCCTGTCCCGCGTAGAGGTCGGCGGTAGGGGATCCCACCCTGGCCACGAGGCCCGGAATTGCCGCTCCGGTGGTCCGGGCGCACGCTGGAACGAGGAGGGGGTGGCGGACAGTGGGCGCCGGAAGAAGGGCGCGTGGTCATGCCCTCGCTCAAGCATCTCGTCCGGGAGACCGGTCGCGTCGTGTGGTCGTGGCCACCGACGGGAGCGCGTCGGTGGCGGCGCGTCGCACGGCTTCTCAGGGCCGCGCTCAGTGCCGGCGCGGCCTTCGTGCCGATCGCCGCCGCACTGGTCGCGCTCGCCGTGACGGGGGTGGTCCACGACCTGTCCGGGAAGTGGTCCCTGGCGGAGTGGGTCACGCTCGTCCTGGCCCTCCTGCTCGTCATGCTGGCGGTCAGCAGGCGGCCGTCGCGTCCCGTGCGGATCCTGTCGTTCAAGAACCTGGTCGCCGGGGACGACGTCGGCGAGCTGGACAAGGTGGCGGCGGGCTTCGCCGAACTGCTGCACAGCGAGATCGAGCGGATCTCCGAGCTGGTCAGACAGGAACCGTTCATCACACCCGCCGATGTGCTCAACCCGGCCGGTGAGCGGGGCGAGATGGTGCTGCGGTCGTCGACGCGGGTGCCGTTCAAGTCCGGTGTCGCGGCCACCGGACTGCACGGGGACATCAAGGAGACGGAGATCGGCACCGTCGCCCTGGGCCCGCTCCAGCTCCAGGTCGGCACGCTGCTCACGCTCGTGGAGCGCACCTTCGGCCGCACCCTCCAGGGCTCGCTGGTGGAGGCCGACGGGGTCCTGCGGGTCGTCGCCTCGCAGTCCGGGCACGGCGGCCGCACCTGGTCCGCGCAGACGGACATCGCCTCCGGTGACGTACGCCGGGCCAGTGCCTCGCTCGCCCGTGAACTGGCCCACCGCATCGAACTGGAGCGGCCGGGGGCCGGGGAGTCGGGGGCGGACGTAGACAGTTTCCAGCGGCTGGTGGACGGGCTGGAGAGCTATCAGCGGTTCCAGCGGGAGGGGCTGCTGCATCATCTCGACGCGGCGGAGGAACACTTCCGCGCGGCCCTCTCGCACAGCCCCGGCTACGCGGCCGCCTATCACAACCTGGGCCTGGTCTACCGTGAGCAGCGCCGGATCCGCACCGACATCGGGCTCCGGGCGTCCACGGTGGTGCGCAGCGCGGCCACGCTGATGTGGCAGAAGGCGGTCGCCCTCGACCCGGCCCTCGCTCCCGCCCGGGTCCAACTCGCCCGGGCGGCCCTCGAACAGGCGGAGCATCCGGACGTCGACGCGGCCAAGCGCGCCGAACTCCTCGACCAGGCCGCCCAGTCGGCCCGCAGTGCTCTGCGGCAGTCCTGCGGCGGCCATCCCATGGACGGCGCCCTCGCCGCGTACTGGCTCGGCGTGGCGCTGCTGCAGCAGGAGGCGGACCTGGGCCGGGCGGACGCGGCGCGGGCCTCGGAGCCGACGGGCATGCCGGAGCCCGGACGGGAGGCCGGGCCGTCGCCCAGCGGGGAGGCGGGACGGACGGACGCGCGGAGCCGGGCCGACACCAGGGTTCGGGAGGCCCTCCGCCTCTTCCACCGCACCGAGCGGGACCTCGTCGACGAACGGGCCCGCCGACTGGTCCTGGACGGCGACGAGGCGGCGGTGCGGCCGTTGACGGAGCGGATCGCCCATGTGGTCGCCATGCGGTCCGAGTGCTGGTTCCGGCTGGCCCGTGACGCGGACGACCGGGCGGGACGCCGCGCCCGCGGGAGGGCGGACCGATGCCTGCGTACGGCCATCCGCTGGGCCCCCGACATGGCCGAACTGCACGCGCTGCGGGGCCGCATGCTGCAGAAGCACAACCGCGAGGGTGCGCTCTTCGCCTGTCTGGAGGCCATCCAGCGGGACCCGCAGAACCATCACGTGGCCGTCCGCGACGTCGGCCTGTTCGCGGCCGGCTCACCGGACGCCGGAGACACGCACGAGCTGGCCACCGCCCTGTTCACCGTCGCCGCGCACCAGCATCCCGACGACGCGGAGGCCTGGCTCCTGCTGGCCGTCAACCAGATGTTCTGGCGGGGCGACAGCGCGGCCGCCCGGGCTCTCGCGGGCATGGCGCTGGCCCTTGAGCCCTGCCGGGAGGACGTACGCCGGATCGTGAACGCGTACTGGCCCTCGACCGACGGATCCGGCGGCGCCGACCGCAAGCCGTTCGTCCTGCGCTGGGCACGGGCCTGGGCCCACGCCCGGGAGGCCCAGCAGCACTTCGACGAGGCCGGCCTGCGGGAGGCGCTGTCGGAGATCGAGTCGCTGCGGGGCGCGCCGGGGTCGTCCGCGCCCGAAGTGTCCCTGGCCGCACGGGAGATCGGGCTGCTGCACTGCGCGCTCGCGGGTCTGATCCGGCCCTCGGACCGGCAGCGCCGTCACTGGGCGGCGGCGGTGGCGGAGCTGACCCGGGCGGTCCGGGAGGGGCTGCCCGCCGGGCTGGAGACCCCGCCGCAGTGGAACGTCGAGCTGGGCGACGCGCACGCGGCCCTCGGCGACTCCCTGGCCGACGCGGAGCACCGCGCTCCAGCCGCCGGTCCGAGCTACCGGGACGCGGTCGGGCAGTACGACCTCGTTCTCGACCGGCCGCCGAAAACGGTCTGTCCTCGGTACCGTTCGGGCCGCCGCGGCCAGGAGAGGCTGACCGTGCTGTCCGCCGAGCCGCCGGACCTGCCCACCAGGGCCCGGGCCCTGGCGGGGCGCGCTGCGGTGTTCGTACGGCAGCGGCGGACGAGCGAGGCGGTGCGGGACTGCCGGGACGCGTTGAAGCTGGCGCCCCTGTACGCGTATCCCCGCTTCACCCTGGCACGGCTGTACCGCGACCACCGGGCGCAGTACGACCTCGCCGAGGAGACGCTGTTGCGGCTGATCGAGCTGCTCCCGGCCGGGGAGCAGCGGGACCAGGCGCGTCTGGAACTGGCCGTCACCCATCGGGGGCAGGCGGAGACCTCGCAGGACGACGAGCGCGTGGAGCTGCTGGAGCGGGCTCGGGAGGAGTTGGTGGACGCGACGCGGGAGGCCTCGCTGAGCGCGGACCTGGAGGCGCGGATGCACGAGGAGCTGGCCAACGTCCTGGATCTGCTGGGCCGTTCGGACGACGCGATCGTCGCCCTGCGCTCGATCGGCGGCTCGGTCCGGCAGCCGGGCGCCGGCCGGCACCATGAGTGGATCGCCCATCTGATCGCCGGCCGTGAGCAGCCGTGGGAGGTGGAGCAGGAGCTTCTGGAGGCCCAGGACGCCTGCGCGGCCCGGCTGACCGCGTACCGCGGCACGGACGAGGAGGCTCCACTGCGGGCCGCACTGGTCATCCTCACGGCACGGCTCGCCATGTTCTACGCGGAGCAGGGCATCCGGCTCGACGAGGCGCGTCTGCTGGCGGAGGGGGCGCTGAAGAGTGCGCGCCGGGTGCTGGAGCCGAGCCGGATGGCCGTGTGCGAGGACGCCTGCGGCTGGGTCGCGTTCCGGCAGGGACGCCTCGACGAGGCCGTCGACCTTCTGGAGGACGCCGTCGAACACTCCGGCGGCCACGCCCAGCAGTGGGCCCACCTCGCCCAGGCCCTGGAGGCCCGCGACGATCCCGAGGGCACCGACCACGCCCGCGACATCTGGCAGCAGATCGCCGAGCAGTTCCCCCACAGCGAGACGGCCGAACAGGCCCACCGCCACCTCGACCTGCTCGCCCAGGGCTGAGCGACCTCGCCGCGTAGGAGGCGTCAGGGTTCCGAGGTCTCGGACTCCAGTGCGGCCCGGGTCGTCTCGCCGTACACCCCCGACTCGTCCTCCAGGAGGACGCGGGTCAGCTGGTAGCCGCGGACCACGCTCTGGACCTCGCGGTCGTAGTCGCCGTCCGCCTCGCCGTCGTAGAGGCCGAGCTGGCCCAGACGGAGCTGGAGTTCGGTGACCTCCGCTCCCTGGTCGCCGAGGCCGAGGACGGGCGGCTTTCCGGCGGACGCGGTGGGTGCGGGGACGCCGGTGGCGGTGGCGTCGCTGTCGGACGGGGTTCTGCTGGGGGTGCCGGAGCCGGTGGGGGTGGCCGGACTCTCGGTCGGGGTCGCTTCCGGCGAGGCGGACGAACTCGCGGACGGGGACGCGGACGGGGACGCCGAGGACACCGTGGGGGACGGGGGCGCCGAGGACGAGGGCTCCGCGCCCGCCGCCGCCTCCGGGAGGTCGGCCCTGATGTCGCCGGGGCCCGAGCCGTCCCGCGAGGGGGCCTCGTAGGAGAAGAGGCCGCCGATGGTTCCCGCCGTCATGAGGACGGCGGCCGCCGCGACGCCCACCCCGGCGGCCGGCAGCGCGCGGCGGCGCCGCCGTTTGCCCCGGGCGGGGGCGACCGGAGGCTCCTCCTCGGCGGCCGGCACGAGGTGGGGCTCGGTGGGAGTGGTCGGCGCCTGGGGCGGCTCGGTGGGGGTGGTCGGTGCCGGCGTGTCGTCGGCCGCCGGGGCGTCCGGCCGCGGTTCGTCCTCGCCGACCTTCACGAACGGTCGTATGCGGACCGGGTCGAAATCCTCGGCGGCCTCCGCCTGTGCCGTCCGGATGTCGCGGTGGGCTTCCGACGCGAGCCGGCCGCAGGAGCAGGCCGGGGTGCCGTCCGTCGCGCGGGGCGTACCGCACTGCGGGCAGGCAGGGGCTGTCGGTTCACTCACGCGTGGTCCTCTTCGAGCGGCTTCCAGAGTTTAAACAGATCTTCTGCACAGAATCCCCAAGACTTGCTTGAATCACAAACTTCTCGCCGGCCAAGTGCCGTTACGTGGCCGCGAGTTCACGTAGGTCTTCCTGTGCCAGGACTGGTGCGCGACCCGGTGCTCGGTGTGTCATGCCTCTGACATCAACCCGGCGTGCCGGAGCGGAAGGAACCCCGTGAGTCTGTCCCGTCCCCAACCCCGTCCTCGTTCGCGCCCCCGCGCGCACGCCCGCGCCCTGTGCGCGGCCGCCGCACTCGCCCTGGGCGTGCCCATGGCGCTCCCGGGCCCCGCCGCAGCCGCGGTTCCCGCGTACTCGGTCTATCTGCAGAACTCCGTCACCGGTCTCAACGCGGCGGACAGCGACGGTACGGTCGTCGCGCACAACCCCAAGGGCAACGAGGACCACCAGCAGTGGACACCGGTCGCCGTCGGCGGCGGCCACCAGTTGCGCAACGCCGACGAGTCGGGGATCTGCCTCGGCCGCGACGGCACCTCGGCGGTGACGGCCGCCTGTGGCGCGGACGGCACCACCTGGACCGTCACCGAGGCCGCGAGCGGCACGTACACGATCGGCGTGCCCGGCACCTCGCAGTACCTGACGGGCGTGTCCTCGGACTCCTCCCTGGTCCGGGTCGGGTCGAACGGGGACCAGGCCCGCTGGTACCTCACGCCGGTCGCCCCCGCCACGTCGGCCATGCCGTCCCCCGGCACCCGGACCCTCGACCAGGTCACGTTCCTCACCTCCCACAACGCCTTCGCCAACGGCGCCGACGGCAACTTCGCCTCGTTCCCGGTCAGCCTCTTCCCCAACCAGTCGCGCGGAGTGAGCCGTCAACTCACGGACGGGGTGCGGGGGTTCATGCTGGACGCGTACACCGTGTCGGGGCAGGCCGTGCTCTGCCACAACAGCTGCGACGGCGTCGGCAGTCCGGTTCCGCTCGCCACCGACCTCCGGCGCACGGTCGACTTCCTCAAGGCCAACCCGGGCCAGTTCGCCACCGTCTTCCTGGAGGACTACACCTCCTCCGACGTGCTGAAGGCGTCGCTGGCCTCCGTCGGCGGTCTGTCCGACGTGCTGTACCGGCCGGACCAGGAGGGCGTGGCGACCAGCGGCTGGCCGACCATGGCGGACCTCGCCGCGCGGGGCAAGCAGCTGTTGATCTTCAGCGACCGCACCCGCGCGAGCGACGTCTCCGCCGGATACGCCACCCGCGACACCTTCGGGGTGATGTACCAGCGGGAGTGGACCGTGGAGAACTACTGGTCCATGGGCGGCGGGCTCGGCGGCTCCGACTGGTCCTGCTACAGCCGCTGGGGCACGAGCAGGCCCCTCACCACGGACTCGGCCGCCTTCCACCCACTGTTCGTCATGAACCACTTCCGCGACTACACCATCAGCGGCACGGCCGAGACGGACAACGCCAAGCTGGGCAACCGCGCGCAGAACTTCTGCACCCCGGCCGCGCGCAAGAAGCCCAACTACCTCGCCGTCGACCGCTACGAGCTGGGCTCGCCGTCACCGCTCACTACGGTCGGGAACCTCAACACGTACGTCCTCGCGGCGGGCCAGTAGCCGTCGTCCCGGCAGACGGCGGTGCATCTGCGGACGGTCCTCCGCCGACCGTCGCCGGGACAGGTGCCGGACCGTCCTGCGGGGCATCGTGCGGATGCCCCGCAGGACGGGCAGGTGGCTCCGGGACAGCTTCGCCCGCTCCCCGCCGCCCGCGATCAGGGCGTTGACCGACGCCATCGGGTCACCGCCGGCCGACCGCGCCACCAGCGCGCCGACCACGAGAGGAACGAGCACCACCGCGAGGGCCGAACCGGTGGCGGCGGCCGTGGCGGTGACGTTGCGGAGGGGGCGAGGGCGCGAGGGGGGCGTGTCCATGCAGACAGTGCACCAGCGGCCGGTGGTCCGGGGCATCGGGCCTCGTACTCAGTCGCCCCGGCCGACGTACTCAGGACCGCGTGTCCTCGGACGTCCTCGGGCCCGCGTGTCCTCAGGCGTACTCGGGCCCGTGCCTTCTCAGGCCGCCGCCACGTCACCTCTCTCCGCCGCCTCATGGTGGATCGGCGTCCCCGACCCGGTCAGCGGGACGCCCGTCCCGCCGCGCCGGGCCGCGACGATCTCCGCCGCGATGGACAGGGCCGTCTCCTCGGGCGTACGGGCGCCGAGGTCGAGCCCGATCGGGGACCTGAGCCGGGCCAGCTCCCGTTCGGTGAGGCCGGCTTCGCGCAGGCGCCGTTCACGGTCGGCGTGTGTGCGGCGGGAGCCCATCGCCCCCACGAACGCGACCGGCATCCGCAGGGCCGCCGTGAGCAGCGGGATGTCGAACTTGGCGTCGTGGGTGAGCACGCACAGGACCGTGCGCCGGTCGGTGGCGGTGCGCCGCAGGTAGCGGTGCGGCCAGTCCACCACGATGTCGTCGGCCTCGGGGAAACGGGCCCGCGTGGCGAAGACGGGGCGGGCGTCGCACACGGTGACGTGGTGGCCGAGGAACTTGCCCGCGCGCACCAGCGCCGCCGCGAAGTCGATCGCCCCGAACACGATCATGCGGGGCGGCGGCACCCGTGTCTCGACGAGGAGGGTGAGGCCGCCGGGGCAGTGCGATCCGTCCGCCGACAGCTCGACGGTGCCGGAGCGTCCGCCGTCCAGCATGGCCCGTGCCTCGGCGGCGGCCGTCCGGTCCAGCTCGGGGTGCCCGCCGAGACCGCCCTCGGCCGCCCCGTCGTACGCCCGGTCGCCGGCCCCGTCGGCCCGTACGAGCAGGGCCTGTCCGAGGAGTTCGGCCGGGCCCCGGACGACGCGGGCGAGAGCCGTCCGCTCACCCCGGGCGGCGGCCGAGAGGGCGGCGCGCAGCACGGCTCGGACCGGCGACCCGGCGGTGACGGGGGTGACCAGGATGTCGATGACGCCGCCGCAGGTCAGGCCGACGGCGAACGCGTCCTCGTCGCTGTAGCCGAAGCGCCGCAGGACGGTCCCGCCGTCCGCCAGGGCCTGGCGGCACAGCTCGTACACCTCGCCCTCGACACAGCCGCCGGAGACCGAGCCGACGGCCGTGCCCCGGCTGTCGACGGCGAGGGCCGCGCCGGGGCCGCGCGGGGCGCTGCCGCTCACCGCCACGACGGTGGCGACGGCGAAGTCGCGGCCCTCCTCGGCCCACGTGCTCAGCTCGGTGGCCGCGTCAAGCATCCCGGCCCGCCGTCAGGACGCGGTCGGGCCGGATGGGCAGATGGCGGTGGCGTACGCCCGTGGCGTGCCGGACGGCGTTGGCGACGGCGGCGGCCGCGCCCACGATGCCGATCTCGCCGATGCCCTTGATGCCCACGGGATCGTCGGGGTCGAGGTCCTCCACCCAGTCGGCCTCGACGGCGGGTACGTCGGCGTGCGCGGCCACGTGGTATCCGGCGAGGTCGGCGCCGTAGTGGCCGCCGGACGCCCGGTCGCGTACCGCCTCCTCGTGCAGGGCCATGGAGATGCCCCAGATCATGCCGCCGACGAGCTGGCCGCGGGCGGTGAGCGGGTTGACGATCCTTCCGGCCGCGAAGATGCCGAGCATGCGGCGCACGCGGACCTCGCCGGTGGCGGGGTCCACGGCCACCTCGGCGAACTGGGCGCCGTAGGAGTGGCGTTCCTTCTGGGCGAGGGCGCCGATGGCGGCGGTGGTGTCGGAGCGGACGGTGATGCCCTCCGGCGGGATGTCGGCGCCGAGGGCGAGGCGTTCCCTGACGTCACGGGCCGCAAGGGTGACGGCCCAGGCCCAGGAGCGGGTTCCCATGGAGCCGCCGGCGATCATGGCGGGTCCGAAGTCGCTGTCGCCGATCCGTACCCGGACCTGCTCCGGCGCGACCTCCAGCGCGTCGGCGGCGACCAGGGTGAGCGCGGTGCGGGCGCCGGTCCCGATGTCCGCCGCGTTGACCCGCACGGTGAAGGTGCCGTCGGCCTCGGCGGTCACAGCCGCCGTGGACGGTGCGGCGCCCGCGCCGAAGGAGGCCGCCGCCGTGCCGGTGCCGAGCAGCCAGCGGCCCTCGCGGCGCATCCCGGGACGCGGGTCGCGGTCGGCCCAGCCGAACCGGCGGGCGCCCTCGCGGAAGCAGGCGCGCAGGTTGCGGCCGGCGAACGGCAGCCCGGAGACGGGGCCGCGCTCGGGTTCGTTGCGGATCCGCAGTTCGATCGGGTCGATGCCCAGCTTCTCGGCGAGTTCGTCGATCGCCGACTCCAGCGCGAACGAGCCCGGTGCCTCGCCGGGCGCGCGCATCCAGGTCGGGGTCGGCACGTCGAGCCGTACCACCTTGCTGGTCGTGTGGTGGGCGTCGGCGGCGTACATGACGCGGGCCGGTCCGGCGGCCGGCTCGATGAACTCGTGCACGGTCGAGGTGAGGCTCTGCGAGCGGTGCTCCAGGGCGCGCAGCCGTCCGTCGGCGTCGGCGCCGAGCCGGACGCGCTGGGCGGTGGGACTGCGGTAGCCGGCGAGGGAGAACATCTGACGCCGGGTCATGACCACCCGGACCGGGCGCTGCAGGACGGTCGTGGCCATGACGGCGGCGACCTGGTGCGCGCGGACGCCCTTGCTGCCGAAGCCGCCGCCGACGTGCTCGGAGCGCACCCGTACCGAGGCCGGGTCGAGGGAGAACAGGTTGGCGAGTTCGCCCGCGACCCACATGGTGCCCTGGTTGGAGTCGAGGACGTCGAGCCGGCCGCCGTCCCAGCGGGCCGTCACCGCGTGCGGCTCCATCGGGTTGTGGTGTTCCTCGGGGGTGGTGTACTCGGCGTCCACGACCACGGCGGAGGCCGCGAGTTCGCCCTCCAGGTCACCCTTCTCGATCACCGCGGGGCCGAAGGCGTCCAGCGCGTAGGCGTCCGGGTGGTCGGCGGCGAACGCGATGTCGTGCGTCTGCCGGTCGTAGTGCACGACCAGCGCCTCGGCGGCCTCCCTGGCCTGCTCGGAGGTCTCGGCGACGACGAGCGCCACCGGCCAGCCACGGTGCGGCACCCTGTCGTGCTGGAAGACGGCGGTGGTCGGGTCGGGCTTCGACCCCATGAGACCCGCGTAGTCGGTGTCGAGACGCGGGGCGTTCTCGTGCGTCAGGACGGCGAGCACGCCGGGCATGCCGAGCGCGTCGGCGGTCTCGATCGAGCGGATCCGGCCGCGGGCCACGGTGGACAGCGCGAGCCAGCCGTGGACGAGTCCGGTGAAGGGGATCTCCCCCGCGTAGCGGGCGGCGCCGGTGACCTTGTCGCGGCCTTCGACGCGGGTGTGCGCGGTGCCGACGGCGCCCTGGTGCGCCGTGGGGGCGGTGGTCATCGGGAGGCCTCCTCGGTGAGTTCGGACAGGACGGCCACGACGAGGTTGCGCATGAGCGTCACCTTGTACCCGTTGTGCGGCAGCGGTGCGGCCGCGGCCAGTTCGGCGTCGGCGGCGGCCGCGAAGGACTCGGCGGTGGCCGGGGTCCCGGTCAGCACATGCTCGGCCGTGCGGGCCCGCCACGGCCGGGACGCGACCGCCCCGAAAGCCAGCCGCACCTCGTGCACGAGGCCGTCGCGGACGTCGAGCGCGGCGGCGATCGAGCCGATGGCGAAAGCGTACGAGGCGCGTTCACGGACCTTGCGGTAGCGGGAGTGCGCGGCGACGGGGGCGGGCGGCAGGACGACGCCGGTGATCAGTGCTCCCGGCGGCAGGGCCGTCTCGATGTGCGGGGTGTCGCCCACCGGGAGGTAGAAGTCGGCGAGCGGCGACTCGCCGGGCCCGTCGGCCGTCTCGTACGTCACCACGGCGTCGAAGGCGGCCAGGGCCACCCCCATGTCGGAGGGATGCGTGGCCACGCAGTGCCCGGAGGCGCCGAGGACCGCGTGGTTGTGGTGCTCGCCCTCGATCGCGGGGCAGCCGCTGCCGGGCAGGCGCTTGTTGCAGGGCTGGGTCACGTCGGCGAAGTAGCCGCAGCGGGTGCGCTGCAGGAGGTTGCCGCCGACGGTGGCCATGTTGCGCAGCTGACCGGACGCGCCGGCCAGCACCGCCTGGGCCAACGCCGGGTAGCGGCGGCGGACTTCGGGGTGCGCGGCGAGGTCGCTGTTGGTGACGGTCGCGCCGATCCGCAGTCCGCCGTCCTCGGTGGACTCGATCCCGTCGAGGGGGAGTTCGCGGACGTCGACGAGCCGGGCGGGCCGCTCGACGCCGGTCTTCATCAGGTCGACGAGGTTGGTGCCGCCGCCGAGGAAGCGGGCCTCGGGGTCGGCGCCGAGCAGGGCGACCGCGCCGGAGACGTCGTACGCCCGCTGGTAGTCGAACTCCTTCACGCCACGGTCTCCTTGGTGTTCGCGGTGCTGTCGGCGGCGGCGCGGGCGACGGCCTCGACGATCGACACGTAGGCGCCGCAGCGGCACAGGTTGCCGCTCATCCGCTCGCGGATCTCCGCGGGGGTGAGCGGTGGCGCTCCCGCCTCGGGGCGGACGTCGTCGGTGACGGCGCTGGGCCAGCCCGCGGCGTGTTCCTCGATGACCGCGATGGCCGAGCAGATCTGGCCCGGGGTGCAGTAGCCGCACTGGAAGCCGTCGAGATCGAGGAACGCCTGCTGCACGGGGTGCAGTTCGTCCCCGTCGGCGACGCCCTCGATGGTGGTGATCTCGCGGCCCTCGGCCGCGACCGCCAGCTGCAGGCAGGAGACGCTCCGGCGTCCGTCGACGAGGAGGGTGCAGGCACCGCACTGTCCCTGGTCGCAGCCCTTCTTGGTGCCGGTCATGTCGAGGCGCTCGCGCAGGGCGTCGAGCAGGGTGGTGCGGTGGTCGACGGAGAGCGTGTGCTTCTCGCCGTTGATGTTCAGGGTGATGGCGCTGTACGTCGAGGAGGTGGCTGGGGACATGGTCAGCCTTCTTTCGCGTATCCGGAGCATGTCGGAGGGACTCGCTCCGGCAGGCGGTCGAGTCATGGAGAGGGACAGCGGGGGTGCCCACGCCGGCCTCGCCGACGCTACGATGACACAAACGGACAGCTGTCCTCTCCGAAAAAACCTAATGGACAGTTGTCCGCTTAACAAGAACGGGTTTCGGCCAGGACCCGCGAGGAGGTGCTGTGGAGCGGAAGAGGGATGCTCCCCTGCGCTCGGACGCCCAGCGCAACCGTGAGCGCATCCTGGCGGTCGCCCTGACCGAACTGACGCGCAGCGCGGACGCGCCGTTGAGCGGGATCGCCAGAAAGGCGTGCGTCGGACAGGGCACGTTCTACCGGCACTTCCCCACCCGGGAGGCCCTGGTCCTGGAGATCTACCGACACGAGATGCGGCTGGTCGCCGACTCCGCCGTCGAACTGCTCGCCACGCGCGCGCCGGACCGGGCGCTGCGCGAGTGGATGGACCGGTTCGCCCGGTTCGCCATGACCAAGGCCGGCCTCGCGGACGCGATCCGCCAGGCCACCAGCCGCCCCGACGGCCCTGACCGGCCGGCCCACACGCCGGTGACCGACGCCGCCGAACTCCTGCTTCGCGCGGGCGAGAAGGCCGGGACCGTCCGCCCCGGAGTCACCGCGGACGATTTCTTCCTGGCGATCGCCGGCCTCTGGCAGCTCGACCCCCAGACCGACTGGCAGCCACGCGCCGCCCGCCTCCTCGACCTCGTCATGGACGGGCTGCGCACGGGGGCCGCGAGCCCGGAGCGTCGAGCACGGCCCGGTTCACCCGGACGACGCACGCGACCGTGACGCCGGCGGACCTCCGCCGGGTCACGGGCCAGCGGCTCACGGGTGGGGGAACGTGCGGTACGGCGCCGGTGGCGAACATGTGGTGCCCGCACGGTCACGCACGGGCCGGTGATGGCGATGGTGGCGCCGACCGGCGATGACGCCTAGGGGCGAGGACGAGCTGTCCGCTGCGCCGGCTACGGCTCCGGGTGGCCGCGCATGTGCGCGCGAAAGGACCAGGCACGGCTCCGGGTGACAGCGCATGTGCGCGCGAAGGACCGGGCACTGCCGAGCGCGCGCCCCGTCAGAGCGGCGCCGCACCGCTCGCGGACCGCAGGAACACGGGCGCCGCAACCCGGGCACCGGCTCCGGCCCCCTTGCCTACGACGGCGAGGGGACAGCCACGTCGGCACTCGCGAAGGACGGGCGCCCCCCGAAGCACCGTGCTCCGTCGCAACCGCGCCGCTCGCGGGCCGCAGCAACACGGACGCCGCAACCCGGCCGCCGGCCACCCCGCCTGCGACGGCGACGGCGACGACGCCTGCGACGGCGACGACGACGGACAGACACGTCGGTGCTCGCGGATCGCAGGACACCGCGCCGGAATCCGGCCGTTCACCGCCGAGCCCGCAGGAAGCGAGACCGCGTGCGCGCTCACGAACGAAGTCGGCGTCCGCCGACGTGCGGAATCCCTCAGAACCGCGCCGCGCCCCCACCGCCCCCGGACCGCAGGAACACCGAACCCCGGCAGCAACCCGCCCGCCACCTCCGCCCGGCGAACCCGCCCGCCACCTCCGCCCCGACAGTCGACACCGCGTCGGCGCTCACGAACGGACCGGCGCCGCCACCGCGCCACCCTCCCTCAGAACCGCGCCCCCACATCCGCACCACCCGCCGGTCGCAGGAACGGTGACGTCGGGATCGAGCCGTCCGCCGTCCGGGGGCCGGTGATCGTCGTCGCGTCCGTGCTCGTGAAGGACCAGGTGCCGCCAAGGTTCCAGGAGTTGCCGCTGCCGCCGGAGTTCGAGCCCAGCGAGACGTTCGTGCCGTTGGCGACCGCGAGGTTCTTGGTCAGTGTGCCGTCGGCGTCGGCGAAGTCGAACCCGGTGCCCTTGTTGCGCCACGCCGTGCAGCGCTCGGCCAGCAGCGCACCGGGGTTGGCGTTGTCGATGAACCCCCCGGCGGAGTTGTCCCACGCCGCGCTGTTGCGCACGACATGCCCCGCGGGCGGGTCTTCGTCACCGCCGCCGCCGAGCTTGAAGCCGTTTCCGTCACCGGTGTAGTTCGGCAGGCTCCAGCGGTTGTAGCCGTTGCCGTGGGTGACGCTCGCCTCGACCGTCACCGGCGAGAGGAACTCCCAGAAGTCCAGCCCGTCGTCGGCGTTGTTCCACAGCCGGGCCCCGCGCACGACGTTGCCCGTCCCGGAACCCTCCTTGATCGCCAGGCCGTCGGCGCTCTCACCGTTCTTGCGCGGATCCCGGTTGCCGTAACTGTCCAGGTTGATGATCTGGTTGGCACTCGACGCACCCTGGAGGTGCAGGCCGGACTCGTAGTTGTCGCGCGTGACCAGCCGCTCGAAGACGTTGCCACTGGTGTCCACGCCGAAGATCCCGTACGGCCCGTTGGCGATCTCCAGTCCGCTCAGCCGCCAGTACTCCCCCTCGATGTGGATCGCGCCCCGCTGGGCCCGGGGGATGCTGGAGCCGACCGCGCCGGGGGTGTACGGCATCCCCTCACCGTCGATGACGACCCGCTCGCCGTTGTAGTTGCCGAGCCGGATGGGCTGGCTCGCCGTGCCGCTCTTGAGCAACTGGATGCTCGCCGTCGGCGCGTAGGTTCCGCCCCGGATCAGGATCGAGTCGCCCGCCTGCGCCAGGTCCACCGCCCGCTGGACGGTCCGCAACGGGGCCGCCAGGGTGCCGGCGTTGCTGTCGTTGCCGTTGGTCGCCACGTAGATGTTGCCGACGGCGTGCGCGGCCGGGGCGGACAGGGCGAGCAGGCCGCCGGCCAGGACGCTCAACAGGCTTACGCACGCGGTGAATCGCTGTGGACGCATGGGTCGTCTCCCGGGCAACCGAAGGGGAAAGCGCTTTCCGAGCCCGGACGCTAAAGCCGTTGCCCCGAGCACGTCAATAACCATGCACATGATCGACGTTCGCATTCTTGAACAGACCGAGAGCGAGAAAGCGGCATCACGATCGACGCGAACCCCGGCGGAAGATGTGCACGCAGCCGTCTTGACGCGTAAATGACAACGATGGCATGTTCACCTGGGAGCGCTCCCATCTCACGTCAGGGAAGGGACCATCCATGCGCAGCACCCCTCACTCCCCCTTACGGCACTTACCGCTTCTCGGCCTGCTGGCCGCCCTGCTCGCCTCCCTCGCACTGACCCTCGCGCCACCTGCCGCGGCCGGGCCGGCGACCGCCGAGACCCTCGCGGCCCCGGTACGCGTCATGCCGCTCGGCGACTCGATCACGGGTTCGCCCGGCTGCTGGCGGGCGGTGCTGTGGAACCGTCTGCGGAGCGCCGGCTACACGGACCTCGACTTCGTCGGCACACTCGGCACACAGGGCTGCGGGCAGGAGCACGACGGCGACAACGAGGGCCACGGCGGCGAGCTGGTGACCAACGTGGCCGACCAGAACCTGCTGCCCGCCCGACTGTCGGCGACGCGCCCGGACATCGTTGTCATGCATTTCGGCACGAACGACGTGTGGAGCAGCATCGCCCCGGACCGCATCCTCTCCGCGTACACCAAGCTCGTCGGCCAGATGCGGGCCTCCAACCCGCACATGCGGATCCTCGTCGCGCAGCTCATCCCCATGAACCCCGACAGCTGCCCGGGCTGCGCGCAGCGTGTCGTGGACTTCGACGCCCGGATCCCCGCCTGGGCCCGGGCGACGAGCACCGTCGACTCACCCGTGACCGTGGTCGACCAGTGGACCGGGTTCAGCACGGCCACCGACACCTACGACGGGGTCCACCCGAACTCCGCCGGCGACGACAAGATCGCCGCTCGCTGGTATCCGGCGCTGAGCGCGGTGCTGGACGCGGGGGTGCCGGGTGATCCGGGCGATCCCGGTGACCCCGGCGATCCGGGCGGCGGCCGGCCCACGTGCGGCGCGGTCTTCCGGGCCACCAACGTCTGGCAGGGCGGCTACCAGGGCGAGGTGACGGTGACGAACACCTCCACGTCCACCGTGACGGGCTGGACCGTGACGGTCGTGCCGGCCGGCGGGGCCCGTCTCACCCAGGTCTGGAACGGGACCTCGGCCACGGCGGCCGACGGCACGGTCACGGTCACCAACGCCTCGTGGAACGGCACGCTCGCACCGGGCGCGAGCGCCACGTTCGGGTTCGTCGCCACGACGCCCACGACGGCCGGGACGCCGTCGGCGACGGTCGGCTGCACGGCACGGGCGACGGCCACCTCGTAACCATCGGCCGGTCGGCGACACCACCGGCGGACCGCCGACCGACCACCGGCCGACCGCCCCGGACCACCGGCCGACCACTGCCCCACGACCGGCACCGGCACCGGCACCAGCCCCCAGGCGCTCTCCCCTGCCCCACCTCCCCCCACCTCCCCTCCCTGGAGCCGCCATGAGATCCCGTAAGCGCACGACCGCCCCCGCCCGGGTCCCCCGTGCGGCCACCCTCGCCGCCGCCCTCCTCGGCCTGCTGCTCCCCCTGTTCGTCCTCGGCACGCCGGCGCACGCGGCGCCGCCCGGATTCCGTATCGAGAACGGCCGGCTGCTGGAGCGCTCCGGCAACGACTTCGTGATGCGTGGCGTGAACCACGCCCACACCTGGTACGCCGACCGGATCGGCTCGCTCGCCCACATCAAGGCCAAGGGCGCCAACACCGTTCGCGTGGTCCTCTCCAGCGGGGACCGGTGGACCCGCAACGACACGGCCGACGTGGCGAACGTCGTGACGCAGTGCAAGCGGAACCGGCTCATCTGCGTCCTGGAGGTGCACGACACCACGGGCTACGGCGAGCAGAGCGGGGCGGTCACGCTCTCCCGGGCCGCCGACTACTGGATCGGGGTGCGGAGCGCGCTGACGGGTCAGGAGGACCACGTCATCGTCAACATCGGCAACGAGCCGTACGGCAACGACAACTACGCGGGCTGGACCGCCGACACCAAGGCCGCGATCCAGAAGTTGCGCGCCGCCGGGTTCGGCCACACGATCATGGTCGACGCCCCCAACTGGGGCCAGGACTGGGCGTTCACGATGCGCGACAACGCGGCCTCCGTCTTCGCCGCCGACCCGGACGCCAACACGATCTTCTCCATCCACATGTACGGCGTCTTCGACACGGCGGCGGAGGTGAACGACTACCTCAACCGGTTCGTGGCGGCCAGACTGCCCATCGTGGTGGGCGAGTTCGGGCACGACCACTCGGACGGCAACCCCGACGAGGACGCCATCCTCGCCACCGCCCAGCGACTCGGCCTCGGTTACCTCGGCTGGTCCTGGAGCGGCAACGGCGGCGGTGTCGAGTACCTGGACATGGTCACCGGCTTCGACCCGAACCGGCTGACCAGCTGGGGTCAGCGCCTCTTCAACGGCGCGAACGGCATCGCCGCCACGTCCAAGGAGGCCGCGATCTACGCCTCCTCCGGCGGCGACACCACTCCCCCGACGGCCCCGGGCACCCCGACCGCCTCCGTGGTGACCTCCTCGTCCGCCACCCTGACCTGGTCCGCCGCCACCGACGCGAGCGGTGTCACCGGCTACGACGTGGTCCGGGTCAACGGCGCCACCGAGACCGCCGCGACCACCACGACCGGCACCTCCGCCACGCTCACCGGGCTGGCCCCCGCCACGTCCCACACCTTCGCCGTGTACGCGCGCGACGCGGCCGGCAACCGCTCGGCGCGCTCGGGAACGGTGAACGTCACGACCGCCTCCGGCGGTTCCCCGGCGGCCTGTGCCGTCGGCTACCGGGTGACGGGCGAGTGGTCCGGCGGCTTCCAGGGCGAGATCGTCATCCGCAACACCGGCGCCTCGGCCGTCAACGGCTGGACCCTGCGCTGGACCTTCCCCGACAGCCAGCGCGTATCGAGCCTGTGGGGCGGTACGGCGGCCCAGTCCGGCGCGGCCGTCACCGTCACCGCCGCCTCCTACACCGCGACCGTCCCGGCCGCCGGATCGGTCACCCTCGGCTTCACCGCGAGCCGTGGCAGCACCAACCCGGCGCCCACCGCGTTCACGCTCAACGGGGCTGCCTGCTCGACGACTTGACCCCAGTGCCCACTGCCCTGCCGGGCCCGGCCGCTCAACCCGGGCCCGGCCCGACCCCGCCCTTCAGCCGCTCCAGGTCGGAGGGCCGCACCTGGATGGCCAGGACGGCGATCAGCGCCGCGACGACGGTGAAGATCGCGGCCATGACGAAGGCGGCCGAGACGCCCGCGGTGAGCACCTCGTCGGACCAGGGCTGCGGAAGCTGCCCGGTCTGTTCGAACCGCAGGCGCTCGGCCGGCGTCGCCTGCGACAGGAAGTCCGGGATCTGCTCGGCCGCCTCGTTGGTGCTGGCCGTGCCGTACATCGTGACGAGGATGGACAGGCCGAGCGAACCCCCCACCTGCTGGGTGGCGTTGAGGAGTCCGGAGGCCGCGCCGGTCTCGGCGTTCGGGACGTCGGAGAGCGCCATCAGGGTCAGTGAGACGAACTCCATGCCCATGCCGAGGCTGAAGACGAGCATCGGGCCGAGGACGCTGCCGGCGTAGGTGGAGTGGACATCGGTCAGGGTCAGCCAGCCGAGACCGGCCGCCGCGAGGATCGCGCCCCCCACCATGAACGGTTTGGGTCCGTACACGGGCAGGAACCGCGAGGCCAGCCCGGCGCCGACCGCGATGACGGCACTGACCGGCAGGAACGCGAGGCCGGTGGCCAACGGGCTGAAGCCCAGCACGTTCTGGGTGAACAGCGTGAGGAAGAAGAACATGCCGAAGATCGCGGCCGCCAGGCACAGCATGATGCCGTACGTTCCCGCGCGGTTGCGGTCGGCGAACATGTGCAGGGGCGTGATCGGCTGCCGGGAGCGCTTCTCCACCAGCACGAACGCCACGAGGAGCACGACGGCACCGGCGAACGAGGCCAGGGTGAGCGGGTCCCGCCAGCCCTCCTGCGCGGCCCGGATGAAGCCGTACACCAGGCACACCATGCCCAGGGTGGAGGTCAGGGCTCCGGTGATGTCGAAGTGCCCGGGGGTGCGCTCGGACTCCTTGATCCAGCGCGGTGTCGCCAGCACGATCAGCAGTCCGATAGGCACGTTGACGAACAGCACCCACCGCCAGTTCAGCCACTCCACGAGCACGCCGCCGGCGAGCAGCCCGATCGCGCCGCCGCCCGCCGAGACCGCCGCGAACACCCCGAACGCCCGGTTGCGTTCCGGCCCTTCACGGAAGGTCGTACTGATCAGGGCGAGGGAGGTCGGGGACGCGATGGCGCCGCCGACACCCTGGAGGGCGCGGGCGGCGAGGAGTTGGAACTCGTTCTGGGCGAGGCCGCCGAGGAGCGAGGCCAGCACGAACAACAGCACGCCGAAGATGAAGACCCGGCGCCGGCCGAGGATGTCACCGGCCCGGCCGCCGAGCAGCAACAGTCCGCCGAAGGTCAGCGTGTACGCGTTGACCACCCAGGCGAGGCTCGTCGTCGAGAAGTCCAGCGAACGCTGGATGTCCGGCAGGGCGATGTTCACGATGGTGATGTCCAGCACCACCATCAGCTGACACGAGGCGATGACGAACAGTGCCATCGCACTCCCGCCACCACCCTTTTCCTGGGTGGTGGTGCGAGCTGGGGAAGTCGGCTGAGGATTGCTCATGGCGTTTCGCAAAGGCAGGGTCCGGTGAACGGTTCCGTCCACCGCCGCGTTCACTGTTCGACCGTACGCCGGTGCCCCGGGGGTCACCACTCGGACGTCCGCGGCTGCTCGGACGCGGCGGACCCGGAAAAACAGATGCGGGATCGGGCCGGGTGGCGTTACGGTCCCCGCGATGACTACTCACTCCATCGACAGAACGGGGGTCCCGTCCGAGCAAGGTGAGTGCTGATGCTCACTGATGCTTCGCACGGGGATTCCCGCCTTTCCCTCTGGTTGCGCGTGCGCGAGTTCGCCGTGCCACCCTCCATGGTCGAGACCGCGACCGCTCGCCGTGCCGTCGGCGACTGGGCCGGTGCGTGCGCCGCCGCGGGCGTCGACGTCGACCTCGACCTGCGTGCCCTGGCGCGCGGCCACGGCCGGGAGTTGGCGTCCCGCGTACGGGCCGATCTCCGCCACCTGGCTCCGGACCTGCTGCGCTGGCACATGCCGAGGATCGCTCCCGACGGGCTGCTGCGGCCGGGCCTGACCCTGACGCTGGCCCGGTACCCGGTGGCCGGGCGTGACTGCCCGTCCTCCGTGCACCTCGTGGCCCGGACTCCGCCCGCCTGGGCGGACGCCGGGCAGCGGATCAGTCTCGCGGTGTGGGACGGGTCCCGCTCCGACCCCGGTGCCCGCGCTCATCCGCATCCGCGCCCCAGTCGCCGGTACCGGCTCGATCTGCACCGCCACCTGTGGGACGCGCGCAGGGTGGCCGAGCTGCGCGCTCGTTCCGCAGCGGATCGGCCGCCTGGGCCGCGCCCGCCGGGGCCGGATGTGGGGGGAACGCCCGCCGCGGAACTCGGCTGCGCCGTCGAACGGTGGGCGGAGGAGGCGGCGATCGTGCTGCGCGCCGAGGGGCGGTCCGCGGGGACCGTTCTCGTACGGTGCGGCGCCCGGCGCCGGCTGCTCCTGGACCTTGCCGTGGACCCGGACCCGGACCTTGTCCTGGGCCGGGGCTCGGGAGTGGGCGAGGGGCCGGACGTGGACGCCCGCGCGGGGCTCGGCGACGGCGGCGGGTCGCCCTCGTACTCGCTGCGGATCACGGCCGCGTCCGGCGACGACGGAGCCTTCACCTCGTTGCCGGTCCTGCCCGACGCCGCGACCTGGACGCCGCCCGACCTGGAGCTGCTCCGTGCGGGCGCGCTCGACGCCGGGCGGCTGCATCCGCTGGTCGCGTCGGCGCTCGTACCGGATCACGTACGGTCCGGGCCCGGCGAGGCTCCGGACCTTGCCGGCCGGCCGCGCATCGTGGAGTGCCGGGGAGAGCGGCACCGGATCGGGCTGGTCGGCGGGTCGCTGGTGGCCCTGGACCATGACCCGGCCGAGCTTCGGCGGGAGGAACTGCTGGTCCGGCTGACCGGTACTCCCCTCCCCTGTCTCCGGGCCATCGACGAGGCGCACCGTCGCCCGGACTGTCTGTCCGGCGTACGCGAACGCCTGGACCACGGGGACATCGCCGGTGCGCTGGCCGTCGTCGAGGGGCTCCTCGGCCCCGAGGCGGTACTGCGCGACGGACCGTTGCGGGACGAGCTGGAGTCGGCCGCGCGACGGCGGATCGTCTACGGCCTGTACCGGTCCGGTCTCGCCGATCCCCTCCCCCGAGGCGCACGCGCCGAGACCGGCCGCCGCCCTCCCCGCCACCGCCGCCCCCGCACCGCGTCCTTCTTCTGACCGGGACCCGTGGCCCACTCCCGCTCCCTGGCCGCACCCACCGAAGCCTTCGTGCCCCCTACACCCCCAAGGTGACCCCCTATGCCCACATGCACGCCGTTCGCCCTGCCCACCACCGTCTCCGAGCCCTCCGCCCCCGGTCACCTCACTCAACTCGACGTCGCGGCTGACCTGTTGAGCCTGTTGCGGACCACGACCACCGAACCGCGCCCCGACGCCCAGCTGGAGGCACTGACACTGGCCGTCGCCGCCGACCTGCCCGTACTGCTGTGGGGCGAGCCGGGGATCGGCAAGACCGCGGCGCTGACACAGCTCGCCGCCGCCCTGGACCTTCCGCTGACGACCGTGATCGCCAGCGTGCACGAGCCGTCCGACTTCTCGGGCCTGCCGATCGTGGGGGACGACCCGGCCGAGCAGGGAGTGCCGATGGCCCCGCCGGACTGGGCGGTGCGGCTGGTGCGCGCGGGCCGGGGGCTGCTGTTCCTGGACGAGCTGTCGACGGCGCCGCCCGCCGTCCAGGCCGCGCTGCTGCGCCTGGTGCTGGAGCGGAGGATCGGCGCGCTGCGACTGCCGCCCGGCGTACGGATCGTGGCCGCCGCCAACCCCCGGTCGTCGGCGGCCGACGGGTGGGAGCTGAGCCCGCCGCTGGCCAACCGGTTCGTGCATCTGCAGTGGACGCACGACCACGAGGTCGTCGTCCGGGGTCTCGGGGGGACCTGGCCGCGGGCCACGCTGCCGCGGCTCGCACCGGAGCGGCTGGCGGAGGCGGTGGACTTCGCCCGGCGCGCGGTGTGCGCGCTGCTGGCCGCCCGGCCCAAGCTCGTGCATCAGTTGCCCTCCAGCGAGAGCCGCCGGGGCGGGGCGTGGCCGTCGCCCCGGAGCTGGGAGATGACGCTGCATCTGATCGCCTTCGCGACCGCCGCCGATGTGTCGCGCGATGTGCTCTCCCAACTGGTGCGGGGCACCGTGGGCGACGGTCCGGGTCTGGAACTGCTGGCCTCTCTGGACCGGCTGGACCTGCCGGATCCGGAGACGCTGCTCGCCGACCCGGCGGGGGCGGACCTGCCCGAGCGGGGGGATCTGCGGCAGGCGGTGCTCGACGGCGTGGTGGCGGCGGTCCGTTCCCGCCCGGAGAAGGACCGCTGGGACGCGGCGTGGGCGCTGCTGGTGCGGGCGCTGGAGACCGGGGCCCCGGATCTGGTGGTCGTTCCCGCGACCACCCTCGCGTCACTGCGCCGCGACGACTGGGACGTGCCGTCCGCGATCGAGAACCTGGCCGGCGTGGTCACCCTGTCCCGGCGCGCGGACGAGGCAGCCGCCCGCGCCAAGAAGGCGAACGGGGCGCGCCGTTGAGCGCCGACACGGGTGAGGGGGCGACCACGGGCGTGGGTGCGGTGGCCGGCGACACGGGTGCGGGCGACGGTGGCGCTGGGGCGGGGACGAGCACCGGCGCCGATGCGACAGATACCGGCACGGGGATGCGGACAACCACCCCCACCGGTGCGACGAACACGAGCACGCGGACAACCACCCCCACCGGTGCGACGAACACGAGCACGCGGGCAACCACCCCCACCGGTGCGACGAACACGGGCGTCCCCACGCCCCCGCGTTCCGCGCCGAGCCCCCGCGCAGCCGGCCCGCGGGGGCTCGACTTCGACAAGCTCTACGCCGCCCGGCTGCAGGCGGCCCGGGCCCGCCCCTATCTGGCGTCGGCGTTGTTCGCGCTGCACGTCGTCGAGTGCCGGCGGGTGCCCACCATGGGGGTCGACCGGTACTGGCGGTGTTACGTCTCCCCGGACTTCGTGGACCGCAGGCCGGTCGAGGAGCTGGCCGGGGTGTGGGTGCACGAGGTGTCGCATCTTCTGCGGGACCATCACGGGCGCAGCGACCGGGTCGCCAAGGAGCGGGGGCTGTCCGGCCCCGGGGAGCGGCTGCGGATGAACATCGCCGCCGACTGCGAGATCAACGACGACGCGTTCGGCGACGGACTGGTCAAGCCCGAGGGCGCCGTCGATCCGGCGTCCCTCAGGCTGCCCGAGGGACAGCTGATGGAGGACTACCTGCGCCGGTTCCAACTGGGCCCGCGGACGGGCGAGTTCGCGTGGCTGGACTGCGGCAGTGGCGCCGACGGTCTGGAACGGGAGTGGGAGCTGGGGGCGGACGGGGCGCACGGCCTGAGCGAGCAGGAACGGGACGCGGTCCGGTTCCGGGTGGCGCGGGGCATCACCGGCCGGCCGGGGTCGGCGTCGGCGGGCTGGAAGCGCTGGGCGGAGGAGGCGTTCCATCCGCCCCAGCCGTGGCGGGAGTTGCTGGGCGCGGCGGTCCGGTCCGCGGCGTCCGCGCCCGGCGCGGGTGAGGACTACAGCTACGGCCGGCCGTCGCGGCGCTCGGCCGGCGTGCCCGGCACCGTGCTGCCGAGCCTGCGTCGCCGGCCGCCCCATGTCTCGGTGATCATCGACACCTCGGGGTCGGTGAGCGACGCGGAACTGGGCAGCGCGCTCCTGGAGGTCGCGGCGATCTCCCGTGCGGTGGGCGGCCGACGGGACCTCGTCACCGTCGTCCCGTGCGACGCGGCGGCCCGGATCGCCCATCCGCTGTGCAAGGCGGAGGGCATTCCCCTGCTGGGCGGCGGCGGTACGAACCTGCGTGCGGGATTCACCAGGGCGCTCCGCAGCCACCCGAGGCCCGACGTCATCGTGGCCCTCACCGACGGGCAGACCCCCTGGCCGGCCTCCCGGCCACCGTGCCGGACCGTGGTCGGTCTGTTCCCCCGGCATTCCCGACGCACCACGTGGAGCGAGGACGACCCCGACTACGTACCGCACTCGCCCCCGGCCTGGGCCCGCGTGGTCGAGATCGGATGATCCCTGGCCCCGACCGCCACCCGTCGCACCGCACCGACCTCACACATGACAATGAAAACGGTTATCGATAAGGTGGGCATGTCAAGCCGGGCGCCTCCTCTGCCGGAGGCGTCGTCGGGCTGCCCTCACGCCTGAACGCACCGCACGAAAAGGGGAGCCGTGGCTCATCTGTTGGTGGTCGAGAGCTGGGTCGGATCGATGAGCAGACTGCTGCCACGGGCCATCCGTGAAGGCGGACACGAGTTCACGTTCCTCACCCGCGACCTGCACCACTACCTGCGCTCGGCCCCCGAGGGCACGGCCCATCCGCTGCTCGGCGCGCGGAACGTGGTCACGGCCGACACCAACGACCTCGACGCCCTCCTCCCGGAGGCGGCGCGTCTGCACGCGGTGTTCGGCTTCGACGGGGTGATCTCCTCCTGCGACTACTACCTGCCGACGGTCGCCCGGATCGCCGGCCATCTCGGACTCCCGGGGCCCGACCCGCGGGCCGTCGCGGACGCCTGCCGCAAGGACGCCACCCGCCGCGTCCTCGCCGACGCCGACGTGCCCGGCCCCCGGTTCGCCCTCCACGAGGAGTGGGGCGATCTCGCCCGCGCGGCACGGGAGATCGGCTATCCGCTGGTCGTGAAGCCGGTCGACCTGTGCGCGGGCATGTACGTGCGGCGCGTGGACGACGAGAGCGAACTGGCCGCCGCGGTGGCCGCGTTGGCGGACTTTCCACTGAACGCGCGCGGGCAGCGCCGGGTGCCCGCCGTCCTCCTCGAAGAGCTGCTGACCGGTCCCGAGGTGAGCGTCGAGACCGTGTCGCACGCGGGGGCCGTGCACGTCGTGGGCGTGACCGACAAGAGCGTCGGCGGGGCGCCCGCGTTCATCGAGACCGGGCACATGTTCCCCGCCGCCCTGACGGGCGCCGACGCCGAGGCCGCCGAGCAGACCGCGCTGAACGCCCTCAAGGCACTCGGGCTGACCGACGGCGTCGTGGCCCACACCGAGATCAAGCTGACCCCGGCCGGCCCGCGCGTGGTCGAGGTCAACCCCCGGCCCGCCGGGAACCGCATCACCGAACTGATCCGCCATGTCACCGGCATCGACCTCGCCGCGGCCGCCGTGGAGGTCGCCCTCGGCCGTGCGCCCGATCTGCGGCGCCGGGAGACCGGACTGCGCAGCGCCGCCGTCGGCTTCCTCGTACCGGACACGTCGGGCACCCTCGAAGCACTGGACGGCGGCCCGCTCGCCGACCGGGCCGGTGTGCTGGAGGTGCGGCTCGCCGAGCCCGGCCGACAGGTCCGATCGGCCGGCAGCAACAACGAGTATCTCGGCCATGTCATGGTGGGCGACCCGGCCGGGTCCGGCGCCCGCGATCAGGTCGAGGCGCTGTTGGCCGAGCTGCGCGACGGGCTGGTGATCCGGTGACCGCCGTCGCGCCGGCGGCCGGCGCCGCCACGACGAACGAGAACCTGCTGGAGCGTGCTCTCGCGGGTGAACTCGGCCCGGATCCACGGACGTTGCGTGTCTCGGTGGCGTTCGTGACGCGGCAGGCGGCGCGGCACGACGGACGGGGCACCGGCTACCGGAACGAGGTGCTCAGTCTGCGGCTCGGCGGCGCCGTGGGGTCCTGCGCGGTCGAACCCGGCGCCCTGCCCGACGCGGCGGTCGACGACTGCGCCGGCGCCGATGTCGCCCGGCTCCTCGCGCATCCCCTGCTTCCGGTGCGGGTCGCCGCGCTGGACGCCTATCTGATGCACGTCCGCCCGCACACACCGGAGCACGGGGCACACCCCTACCCCCTGCCGGCCGGTACCTCGCTGGAGAAGTCACGGGCGCGGGCGCGGGCCGTCGTCGAACTGATCGATCTGCCGGCGGGCGCCACCGTGCTCGTGGTCGGGGTCGTCAACTCCCTTCTGGAGGCCCTGCGTTCGCGCGGACTCCGCTCTGTGCCGTGCGACCTCAAGGGCGGCGTCACGGAGTGGGGGGAGCCGGTCGTCACCGACGCGCTCGCGGCCGCCGGCTCCTGTGACGCGCTGCTGGTCTCCGGGATGACCCTGGGCAACGGAAGCTTCGAGCCGCTGCGGCGGCACGCCCTGTCGCGGGGCAAGCAGTTGGTGATGTTCGCGCAGACCGGCAGTGCGGTGCTGCCCCGGTTCCTCGGTCACGGCGTGAGCGCGGTGTGCGCGGAGCCGTACCCCTTCTTCTGGCTGGACGCGGGACCGGGCACCCTGCACCGCTACCGCCCGGACGCGGCGGGCCCCGTCCGGGGTACCTGTCCGCAGGCCGGAGACCGCCCATGACGTCGACGACCGTCCTGCGTACCGTCGCCCGCCCGGAGTTGCTGTCCCTCGTCGGGCGGACGCCCCTGGCGCGCATCACCGCCGACCTGCCCGGCCCGCAGCCGGGGTTCTGGGCCAAGCTGGAAGGACTCGCCGCCGGCGGTATGAAGGCGCGGGCCGCCGTGTCCATGCTCCTGGGCGCCCGGGAGCGCGGTGCACTGCGGCCCGGCGCCCCCGTGGTGGAATCGACCTCCGGCACGCTGGGCATCGGGCTGGCCTTCGCCGGACAGGCGCTCGGCCATCCGGTCGTCCTGGTCGGCGACAGCGAACTGGAGCCGTCCATGCGGCAGTTGCTGCGCTCCCACGGCGTCCGGCTGGAGCTGGTGGACCGCCCGGCGGCCATCGGCGGCTGGCAGGCGGCCCGCCTCGCGCGGCTGCGGGAACTGCTCGCCGTACTGCCCGGGGCGTACTGGCCCGACCAGTACAACAACCCCGACAACACCGCCGGATACGCCTCGCTCGCCGCCGAGATCGCCGTCCAGCTCGACCACGTGGACGTCCTGGTGTGCAGCGTCGGCACCGGCGGCCACAGCGCGGGCATCATCGGCCCGCTGCGGCGGCACTGGCCCGCGCTGCGCCTCGTCGGCGTCGACTCCACCGGCTCGACGATCTTCGGCCAGCCGGCCCGGCCGAGGCTGATGCGCGGCCTGGGCAGCAGCATCCACCCGCGCAACGTCGCCTACGACGCCTTCGACGAGGTGCACTGGGTCGGCCCGGCCGAGGCCGTCGACAGCTGCCGCCGCCTCGCGCGGGGCAGCTTCGTCAGCGGCGGCTGGAGCACCGGCGCGGTCGCGCTGGTCGCCGCCTGGGCGGCCCGCGTCCACCCGGGCGCCGTCGTCGCCACCGTCTTCCCGGACGGCCCGCACCGCTACCTCGGCAGCGTCTACGACGACGACTTCGCCACCGCCCACGGCATCGACCCGGCCTCCGCCGCCGTCCGCCCCGTCGAGATCCCGCATCCCGGCGCGGCCGAGGCCGTCGGCTGGGTCCGGTGCGGCAGGGTCCGCGACCCCCTTGAGGTCCCCCGTCCGGAGGAGAGACTGTGAAGGTCACCCGGCGCACCGTGCGCCTCGCACTCGCCGAGCCGTTGCGCATCTCCCGCTCCACCATGTCCGCACGCGACGCGGTGTGGCTGACCGTCGAGGACGACGACGGGCGGCACGGCCACGGCGAGGCCGTCACCAGCGTCTACCACGGCCTCGACGCCGACACCCTGGGACGGCTGTTCGCGGACGCCGCCGCCGGCCTCGGCCGCTTCCGCGATCCGGAGAGCGCGCTGGAGGCGCTGCGCGCCGGTGAGTGGGCCGCTCCCCCGGAGACCGCGCCGGCCGTGACCGCCGCCGTCGGCGCCGCACTCCTCGATCTGGTCGGCAGGCGGGCGGACAGCCCCGTCCACCGTCTGCTGGGCGCCCCGTCCGCTCCGGTGGCCGCGACCGCCCGGACCATCGGCATCACCTCGCCGTCACGCGCCGGGGCCGCGGCACGCCGACTGGCCGCGAGCGGCTTCGAGATCGTCAAGGTGAAGGCCGGCGCCCCGGACCCGGAGGAGGACATCGAGCGCGTCCGGGCCGTCCGGACCGCCGCGCCCCGGGCCCGGCTGCTCCTGGACCCCAACGGCGCCTGGACGTCGGCACAGGCCGAGGCCCTGCTGCCGCGCTTCGCGGACCTCGGGGTGGAGGCCGTCGAACAGCCCCTCGTGCCCGGCGATCCGGAGGCGCTGGCCGCCCTCGCGGAGCGCTCGCCGCTGCCCGTCATCGCCGACGAGGACGCCGTGGGGCTCCAGGACGTGCGGCGGCTGGCGGGACGGGTGCACGGCGTCAACGTCAAGCTCGCCCAGTGCGGCGGCGTCCACGCGGCCCTGCGGATCGCCGAGGCGATCGAGGGCAGCGGCACCGAGCTGATGCTCGGCTGCCTCACCGCCAGCACCCTCGGTCTCGCCCCCGCCGTCCACCTCGCCGACCGGGCCCGCTGGGTGGACCTCGACGGACACCTCCTGCTCGCCGCCGACCCCTGGACCGGAATCGGCGGCACCGACGGCTGCGTACGCACAACCGGCCTGCCGGGGCTGGGAGTTCGGCTTCGCGCCACCGACAAGGGCGCCGAAGCGGACGGACGACGCGACGGAACGGGGGAGATACGCCGTGCAGACGTGGCATGAGATACGCCGCTTCCCCTTCGCCGTCCGACTCCTCCTGGTCAACCAGCTCGGCGTGAACATCGGCTTCTACCTCCTGATCCCCTACCTCGCCACCCACCTCACCGAGAACCTGGGCATGTCGGCGGCCGTCGTCGGGATCGTCCTGGGGGTCCGCAACCTCAGCCAGCAGGGCCTGTTCCTCATCGGCGGCTCCGCCTCGGACCGGCTCGGCGCACGGGGTGTGATCATCGCCGGCTGTGCGCTGCGGACCGTCGGCTTCGCGCTGTTCGCCCTCGGTGACGGACTGCCCGTACTGCTCGCCGCCTCAGTGCTCAGCGGGCTCGCCGGGGCGCTGTTCAACCCTGCGGTGCGGACGTATCTGTCGCAGGAGTCCGGGAAGCGCAAGGCGGAGGCGTTCGCGCTGTTCAACGTCTTCGCGACGACGGGCGCCCTGATCGGGCCACTGCTGGGCAGCGCGCTGCTGCTCGTGGACTTCCGCACGTCCGCGCTGACCGCCGCCGGGATCTTCGCGGCCCTCACCGTCGCGCAGGCCCTCGTCCTGCCCGCGCGGAAGGTCGAGCCGAGCGGCGGCGGAGTCCTCGGGGACTGGCGGGAGGTGCTCGGCAACCGCGCCTTCCTGGCGTTCGCGCTCGCCATGGTCGGCATGTTCACCCTGGAGAACCAGCTGTACCTGCTGCTGCCCGCCGGGGCGCGGGAGGCCACCGGCTGGGACGGTGCGGCCGGGCTCGTCCTCCTCGTCGGCACGCTCGCCAACCTCGCGCTCCAGCTGCGCATCACCCGATCGCTCACATCGCGCGGAGACAGGGCGCGTTGGATCGGTGTGGGACTCGTCGTGACGGGCCTGGCGTTCCTGCCGCCGGCCGTGGCGACCGGTCTCGGGGCCTCGGGACGGCTCGCCGCCGTGCCCGTCCTGCTCGCAGCGCTGCTCCTCCACCTCGGCCTCATGGTCGCCTCGCCGTTCGTGATGGAGCTGATCCCCCGCTTCGGACGCCCGGAACTGACCGGAACGTACTTCGGCGTCTTCTACGTCGTCTCCGGCATCGCCGCGGCCGTCGGCAACGCCGCCGTCGGGTGGGCCATGGACGCCGGCAGACACGGCGGCCACGCCTGGCTGCCCTGGGCGTGCTGCGCCGTGTTCGGTCTCGTCTCGGCGGCCGGCGTCGGTTGGCTGCACCGGCAGGGGGCCTTGCCCGCGCCCCCGGTCGCCGCCCCCGCTCCGGTCGGTGAGAGGAGCAGCGCATGACGCACGCCAACCTCCTCACCGACAACCCCGAGCTGTACGAGGCCCGCTTCCCCGATCCCGGGCGGCTGGCCGGGCGCTGGGCCGAGGACTGTCTGCGGCGCCACGGGGCCGGGCCGCGCGTCCTGGACATGGGCTGTGGCACCGGGCGCGACGCGGCCCACCTGCACCACGCCGGCCGTAAGGTGACCGCGGCCGACCTGTCCGAGGCGATGCTCGCCCACGCCCGGGCCCGACACCCCGGGCCGGCGTACGTGCGGGCCGATCTGCGCGGCTTCGACCTGGGCCGGGCCGCCTTCGACGCGGTGGTGTGCCTGGACAGCTCGCTCCTGTACTGCCACACCGCCGACCAGCTCGACGGCTTCCTCTCCTCCTGCCGCCGGGCGCTGTCGGCCGGTGGACTGCTGGTCGCGGAGATGCGCAACGGCGCCTACTTCCTGGGCCGCACCGATCTGCTCGACACCCCGGCCGTCCACGCCTTCACCTGGCAGGGCACCGCCTACCGGTCCACCACCACCCTCACCGTGGACCGCACCGCCCAGCTGCTGTGCCGTACCCGCGTCTGGACTTCGGACGGCGGCGCTCCGCCGTCCGAACAGCGGTCCGCCTGGCGGCTGTTGTTCCCGCAGGAGCTGCGCCACGTCCTCGCCACGCACGGCTTCGAGGTGCTCGAACTGCACGACGGGCCGGGCCCGCGCACCGAACCACCGTGGCAGGACGGCCGGTTGCCCGGCAGCACGGCGGACGCCGACCGGCTGCACGTCGTCGCCCGGCTCTCCGCCGCCCGCTGACCCCTCCTCCCCCTCACACCCAAGGAACCCTCATGCACGACGAACGCTTCCCCGGCCTGCGCCGACGCGGCTTCCTCGCCGCCACAGGAGCCGCGACAGGTGCCGTCGCACTCGGCGCGCTCGCCCTGACGGGATGCGGCGCCGGCGACGGTACGGACGCCGGGGCGGGCGGCGGTGACGGCAGACCGAAGCGCGGCGGGCGGCTGCGCGCCGCGTTCGCGGGCGGCGGCGCCGGTGAGACCCTCGACCCGCACAGGGCCAACCTCTTCGCCGATGTCGCCAGAGCCAAGGCCCTGTTCGACAAGCTCGCCGACTACGGCGCCGACCTGTCGGCGCGGCCGCGCCTCGCGGTGAGGTGGGAGTCGAACAAGGCCCTGGACCGCTGGCGGGTCACCCTGCGCGAGGCAGCCTTCCACGACGGACGGCCGGTCACCGCGAAGGACGTGCTGTTCAGCTACCGCCGTATCGCCGATCCCGGGAAGGCGTTCCGCGCGAAGGCGTCCCTGGAGCCCATCGACCTCGACGCGAGCCGGGCGACCGGTGAACGGGCCGTCGAGTTCGTGCTGAAGCGGCCGACCGCCGAATTCCCCAACGTGCTGGCGGCGTTCGGCGCGTACATCGTCCCCGAGAACACCGCCGACGCCGACTTCGACCGGAAGCCGGTCGGCTCCGGCCCCTTCCGCTTCGTGTCCTTCGCCCCCGGCCGCTCGGCCGTCTTCCGCCGCCACGACGGCTACTGGGAGGGTGCCCCGCACCTCGACGAACTCGAATTCGTCGTCGCCAACGAGGAGTCGGCCCGGGTCAACGCGCTCCTGGGCGGCCAGGTCGAGTACGCCCACGAACTGAACCCCGCCACCGCCCGCGCCCACGAGGGGAAGGGACAGATCGAGATCGTCCGGCTGCGCAACAGCGCCATGCAGGCGTTCTGCATGAAGACCGACCGGGCACCGTTCGACGACAAACGGGTGCGGGAGGCGTTCTTCCTGATCGCCGACCGTCAGGAGCTCGTCGACGGCGCCCTGTCGGGCGCGGGCGTCGTCGGCAACGACCTTTTCGGCAAGGGCTACGAGTACTACGCCGCCGGCCTCCCGCAGCGCGAGCAGGACCTCGACCGGGCCCGCGCACTGCTGAAGCGGGCCGGCGCCGAGAAGCTGAGGGTCACGCTGGACACCTCGGCCGTGGCCGCCGGATTCACCGAGGCGGCCGGCATCTTCCGCGACCAGGCCGCGAAGGCGGGCGTCACCGTCGACGTCAGGATGGGCAGCAAGGACTCGTACTGGAGCGACATCCTCGACTCCGGCACCCTCTCCTGCTACCGCTCCGGCGCCATGCCCATCGAGGCGCACATCTCGCAGCGGCTGCTCACCGACTCCACCACCAACGCCACCCACTGGCGCCACAAGGACTTCGACGCGCTGTACCGGCAGGCGCAGTCCACCCGGGACAGGACGGAGCGAACGGCGCTCTTCGAGCGGATGCAGCGCCGACTGTACGCCGAGGGCGGCTTCCTGATCTGGGGGTTCGCCGACTGGATCATCGGAACGGGCAGGACCGTCAAGGGGGTTGAGACCAAGGCCCCCGCCAACACCCTCGACTGGGCACGCTTCGACAGGGTGTGGCTGGCGTGACGACGAGCGCCACGAAGGGGCGCGGGGAACCGCGCGACCAGCCACGACGGCGCAGCACCCGCCCGGCGCTCCCTCTCCCCTTCGTGGCCCGGCGCCTCCTGCTCGGCGCAGCCCAGACCGTGGCCGTCGTGCTGCTGGTCTTCACGCTCACCGAGGCGTTGCCGGGCGACGCCTCGGTCGCCCTGGCCGGCGACCAGCCCGACCCGGCGCGCATCGCCGCCATCCGCGAGGCGATGCACCTGGACCGGCCGGTGCACGAGCGGCTGGCCGACTGGGCGCTCGGCCTGGTGCACGGCGACTTCGGTACCTCCCTCACCTCCGGCCGCCCGGTCGGCCGGTACATCGCCGACGGCTTCGGCCCGACCCTGCTGCTCGCCGCGCTCACCGTGGCTCTGCTCGTGCCGATCGGCTTCGGGCTGGGCGTGCTGGCCGCCCGGCACGAGGGCGGGCCCGTCGACCGGGTGGTCAGCTCCGTGACGCTCGCCGTGTACGCGGTCCCCGAGTTCGCCCTCGGAGTGCTGCTGGTGACGCTCTTCGCCCTGCGGCTGGACTGGCTGCCGCCGACCGCCGTCGGCTACGGCACCGACCTGCTCGGCCATCCGGCCGCGCTGGTCCTGCCCGTCCTCGTCCTGCTATCCCGGCCGGTCTGCTCCCTGGCCCGCCTGGTCCGCGCCGGCATGGTGGACGCCCTCGCCTCCCCGTTCGTCGCCCACGCCCGCCGGTACGGCGTCCCGGGCGCCCGGGTCCGCTACGCCCACGCCCTCCCCCATGCCCTCGCCCCCGCCGCCCAGCAACTCGCCCGTACGGTCGACTGGTTGCTGTGCGGTGTCATCGTCGTGGAGGCCCTCTACGTGATCCCCGGACTCGGCACCGTCCTCCTCAACGCCGTCGCCGAACGCGATGTCCCCGTCGTCCAGGGCCTCGCGGTGGTCTTCGGCGTCCTGACCGTCGTGCTCAACCTGGGCGCGGACGTGGTCGCCCGCCGGCTGGCCCCCCGGGCGGGGGTGGCGGCATGACACCGGGCACGGACCCCGGCACGGGCGTCGTCGCCCGCGCCCGGCGGCGTACGGGCCGGTTCGCGCTCGGCGTCGCGGTCATCGCCGTCCCTCTCGTGCTCGCCCTCCTGGGACCGGTGTTCGCGGGAGAGCCGGGGGCACGGGCCACGTCCTTCACGCTCGGCGGCGGACACCGGCTCGGCACGGACTTCGTGGGCCGGGACGTGTGGCGGCAGGTGCTGCACGGAGGCCGGCCGGTCGTGCTGACCGCGCTCGGCGCCGGAGCGCTCGCCTATCTCGTCGCCCTGCCGGTCGGTCTGCTCGCGGCGCTGACGCACCGCCGCCGGCTGGAGGAGCTGCTGATGCGGCCCCTGGACGTCCTGATCGCCGTGCCGTCGCTGCTGCTGATCCTGCTGGTCGCGTCCGTGCTCACCCCCGGAGCCGTCGGCCTCGCGCTCCTCGTCGCGCTGGTCAACGTGCCGGACGCCGCCCGCCTCGTGCGCGCCGCCGCCACCGAGGCCGCCGCCCGGCCGGTCGTCGAGGCGCTCCGCCTCCAGGGCGAGACCTGGTGGCGTACCGCTGTCGGCTATGTGGGCCGCAGCATCCTGCGCACCCTCGGAGCCGACGCCGGCACCCGGCTCACCGGTGTTCTGTACCTGGTCGCCACGGCCGCGTTCCTCGGTGTCGGGGCGGCCCCGGACGCCGCCGACTGGGCGGTCATGGTCGACCGCAACCGTACGGGTCTGTTCGTGCAGCCGTGGGCCGTGGTCGTCCCCGCCCTGCTGATCGTCGCGCTGACCACGGGCACGAACCTCCTCGTCGACGCGGCGCTGGAGAAGCCGGGTGGGCGCGCCGGGCGCCGTGAGCGCGCCCGGGTTCCGGCACCGGTTCACGTACGGAAGGAGCGACGGTCGTGAACCGGCACGCCGACGGAACCAGCCGGGTCGCCCCGGACCCCCTCGCCGAGATCACCGGCCTACGGGTCGAGGTGGGCGGCCGGGCGATCGTCGACGGGGTGGATCTGCGGGTGCTGCCCGGGCGGATCACCGCGCTGGTGGGCGCCTCGGGCAGCGGGAAGACGACCACCGGACTGGCGCTGCTCGGCGAGTACCCGCCCGGCGCGCGCGTCGCCGGCGAGGTCCGCCTGGCGACCGCAGGCCCGGTCGGATACGTGCCCCAGCATCCGGCGGCCGTGCTCAACCCCGCCCGCAGGATCAGTGCCCTGCTCACCGACATCGCCCGTGCCCAGGTGCGCCGACTCCCCCGGCGCGCCCGCCGGGCAGCCGCCCGGGAGCGCGTCCTGCGCGCCCTGGCGGATGCGCAACTCCCCGACGGTGCCGTCCTGTTGCGCCGCTACCCGCACCAGCTCTCCGGCGGCCAGCAGCAACGCGTCGTCCTCGCCCAGGCCCTCCTGCTCGGGGCCCGGGTCGTGGTAGCCGACGAACCGACCACCGGCCAGGACACGTTGACCAAGCGCCTGGTCGTCGCACAACTGGCGGCGGTCGCGGCGCGCGGCATCGCGATCGTCCTGCTGAGCCATGACCTCGACGTCGTACGCGCGCTGGCCGACGAGGTCCACGTCATGCGTGCGGGACGGGTCGTGGAGTCGGGTCCCACCGCGCGGGTGTGGGCGGCGCCCCGGCACGAGTGGACCCGGCAACTCCTGTCCGTGCGAGCGTGGTTCCCGGAGACAGGGCAGGCGCCCCGGGCGGGCGAAAGCACGGCCCCGCGCGCGGGCTCCCACGCCCCGAACGCCCGGACAGCCGACGCGCCCGTGCTGCGGGTACGCGATCTCACCGCCCGCCACCGCGACGGCTCGCGAGGCACGGCGGCGACCGTGCATGTCAACGAACTCGCCCTGTACTCAGGAGAGTTGATGGCTGTCGTGGGCCGGTCGGGCAGCGGCAAGACCACGCTCGCCCGCTGTCTCGCCGGGCTCCACCGGGACCTCGACGGCGAACTCCTCCTCGACGGCACCCCGCTGCCGCGCAGCCTGCGCGATCGCGGCCGGGGACAGCTGGCGGCGGTGCAGTACGTCTTCCAGGACGCCCGCGCCGCCTTCGACGAGCACCGGCCGGTACTGCCCCAGATCGCCCGCACGGCGGTCCGGCTGCGCGCGGTGGACGCCGGGGCCGCCGAAACGCAGGCGCTGACGACCACGGCAGGTCTGGGTCTCCCCCCGGAGCTGGTGCGCCGTCGCCCCGCCCGGCTCTCGGGCGGCGAACTCCAGCGAGCGGCCCTGGCCCGCGCCCTCCTCGCCCGTCCTCGCGTCCTGATCTGCGACGAGATCACCTCGGGCCTGGACGCCGTCACCCGGCGCGACATCCTCGACGTCCTCATGGGCCTGCTCGGCGACGGCGAACGTGCCGGCCCGGCTCTCGTCCTGATCACCCACGACCTGGACACCGCCGCCGTCGCCCACCGCATCGCGGTCATGGACGCCGGACACCTGGTCGAACAGGGCCCCGCCCGACAGCTCCTCACCACCCCGCAACACGCCTTCACGGCCCGACTGGTGGCCGCGGCACGCTGGGAGGCCGGTGCCGCGCGCTGACACCCGGCAGGCGCGGACGCGCGCCGTGCCGAGGGCTCACCCGCGACAGACCACCGCACACCGCCGCCCCGCTCCGGCCCCGTTCGCCCCGGGACAAAGGGGTCGGCTTCGTTCGCGGCATCGCGCCCGGCCGGCCGCCGAACCTCCACCCCGCCCCTGAGCCGCGAGCCGTCACCCCGCCCCTGAGCCGCGTCACGGCCCGCACTCGGCCTGCCACGTCGGCGGGTTCCGGCGGGGCGCCCGCCGTTCCGGTCGGGGCCGGGGTTCCGGTCGACCGGGACGGCACCCGCCCCCGCGGGGTTCAGACGATCTCGACCAGCAGGTCTCCGCCCTCCACCTGCTGGATCTTGTTGATGGCCAGCCGGGACACCCGTCCCGCCTTCGGGACGGTGATGGTGGCCTCCATCTTCATCGCCTCGATGGTGGCGACCGTCGCGCCCGCCGCGACCTCGTCGCCCTCGGCGACGGCGAGGGTGACCACGCCGGCGAACGGGGCGGCGACATGGCCGGGGTTCGAACGATCGGCCTTCTCGGTGGCGGGGATGTCGGAGGAGGCGGCCCTGTCTCGGATCTGGATCGGCCGGAGCTGGCCGTTCAGGGTGGACATCACCGTGCGCATCCCGCGTTCGTCCGCCTCGCCGACGGCCTCCAGACCGATGAGGAGCCGCACACCGGGCTCCAGGTCGACCGCGTACTCCTTGCCGGGGCCGAGACCGTAGAAGAAGTCCTTGCTGTCGAGGACGCTGGTGTCGCCGTAGGTCTGGCGGTGGGTCTCGAACTCGCGGGTCGGGCCGGGGAACAGCAGCCGGTTGAGGGTCGCGCGGCGGTCCTTCTCCAGTCCGGCGCGGTCCTCGGCGTCCAGGTCCTGGACGGGCTTGGCGTCGGCGCGGCCCTGGAGGGCCTTGCTGCGGAAGGGCTCGGGCCAGCCTCCGGGCGGGGTGCCCAGCTCGCCGCGGAGGAAGCCGATGACGGAGTCGGGGATGTCGAACCGGTCCGGCGTGGCCTCGAAGTCGGCCGGGGTCACTCCGGCGCCGACGAGGTGCAGGGCGAGGTCGCCGACCACCTTGGAGGAGGGGGTGACCTTCACCAGGTGGCCGAGGATGCGGTCGGCGGCGGTGTACATCGCCTCGATGTCCTCGAAGCGGTCGCCGAGGCCGAGCGCGACGGCCTGGGTGCGCAGGTTGGAGAGCTGGCCGCCGGGGATCTCGTGGTCGTAGACCCGGCCGGTCGGGGAGGCGAGGCCGGCCTCGAAGGGGGCGTAGATACGGCGGACGCTCTCCCAGTAGGGCTCCAGGTCGCCGACGGCCCGGAGGTCGAGGCCGGTGGGGCGGTCGGAGTAGTCGGTCGCGGCGACGATCGCCGACAGCGACGGTTGCGAGGTGGTGCCCGCCATGGACGCCACGGCCCCGTCGACGGCGTCGGCGCCGGCCTGGATCGCGGCGAGGTAGGTGGCGAGCTGGCCGCCCGCGGTGTCGTGGGTGTGGATGTGCACCGGCAGGTCGAACTCGCGGCGCAGTGCGGTCACGAGCTTGGTGGCGGCGGGGGCGCGCAGCAGGCCCGCCATGTCCTTGACGGCCAGGACGTGGGCGCCCGCCTCGACGATCTGCTCGGCCAGCCGGAGGTAGTAGTCGAGGGTGTAGAGCTGCTCGGCGGGGTTCGATAGGTCGGAGGTGTAACAGAGGGCGACCTCGGCGACGGCTGTTCCGGTGGCCCGTACGGCGTCGATGGCGGGCCGCATCTGGCCCACGTCGTTGAGCGCGTCGAAGATCCGGAAGATGTCGATGCCGGTCTCGGTGGCCTCCTGGACGAAGGCGTCGGTCACCTCGGTGGGGTACGGCGTGTAGCCGACGGTGTTGCGGCCGCGCAGCAGCATCTGGAGGCAGATGTTGGGGGCGGCGGCGCGGAAGGCGGCCAGGCGCTCCCAGGGGTCCTCGGCGAGGAAGCGCAGGGCGACGTCGTAGGTGGCGCCGCCCCAGCACTCCAGGGAGAGCAGTTGCGGGAGGGTCCGGGCCACGACGGGGGCGACGGCGAGCATGTCCTTGGTACGGACCCGGGTGGCGAGCAGCGACTGGTGGGCGTCCCGGAAGGTGGTGTCGGTGACGCCGATGGTCGGCGACTCGCGCAGCCAGCGGGCGAAGCCCTCCGGGCCGAGTTCGACGAGCTTCTGCTTCGAGCCGGCCGGAGGCTCGGCCGCGGCGGGCGTGGGCCTCGGCAGCTTGGTCGCCGGGTCGACGAGGTCGGGGCGGGGGCCGTTCGGCTTGTTCACGGTCACGTCGGCCAGATAGGTGAGCAGCTTCGTGCCACGGTCGGCCGAGTGGCGGGAGGTGAGCAGGTGCGGGCGCTGCTCGATGAACGACGTGGTGACGTTGCCGGACTGGAAGTCGGGGTCGTCGAGGACGGCCTGGAGGAACGGGATGTTGGTGGAGACGCCCCGGATGCGGAACTCCGCGACCGCGCGGCGGGCCCGGTTGACGGCGGTGGTGAAGTCCCGGCCCCGGCAGGTCAGCTTGACCAGCATGGAGTCGAAGTGGGCGCTGATCTCCGTACCGGCGTGGGTGGTGCCGCCGTCGAGGCGGATGCCGGAGCCGCCGGGCGAGCGGTAGGCGCTGATGCGGCCGGTGTCGGGCCGGAAGCCGTTGGCGGGGTCCTCGGTGGTGATACGGCACTGGAGGGCGGCGCCGCGCAGGGTGACGGTCTCCTGGGACAGCCCGAGGTCGGCCAGGGTGGCCCCGGCGGCGATCCGCAGCTGGGACTGGACGAGGTCGACGTCGGTGACCTCCTCGGTGACCGTGTGCTCGACCTGGATGCGCGGGTTCATCTCGATGAAGACGTGGTTGCCGTCGCGGTCGAGGAGGAACTCGACGGTGCCCGCGTTGCGGTAGCCGATCTCGCGGGCGAACCGGACGGCATCGGCGCAGATGCGGTCGCGCAGGGCCGGGTCGAGGTTCGGGGCGGGCGCCAGCTCGATGACCTTCTGGTGGCGGCGCTGCACCGAACAGTCGCGTTCGAAGAGGTGGATGACGTCGCCGTGGCCGTCGGCGAGGATCTGCACCTCGATGTGGCGTGGCTCGACGACGGCCTTCTCCAGGAAGACGGTGGGGTCGCCGAACGCGGAGGCGGCCTCGCGGGACGCCGCCTCGATGGACTCGCGCAGCGTGGCGGGGTCCTCGACACGGCGCATGCCGCGTCCGCCGCCGCCGGCGACGGCCTTGACGAAGACGGGGAAGCCGATGCCGTCGGCGGCGCGGACCAGTTCGTCGACGTCGGTGGAGGGCTCGGAGGAGCCGAGGACCGGTACGCCGGCGGCGCGGGCGGCGGCCACCGCGCGCGCCTTGTTGCCCGTCAGCTCCAGGATGTGCGCGCTGGGGCCGACGAACGTGATGCCGGCCTCCTCGCACGCCCGGGCCAGTTCGGGGTTCTCGGACAGGAACCCGTAGCCCGGGTAGACGGCGTCGGCTCCGGCCAGGCGGGCGGCGCGCATGATCTCCTCGACGGAGAGATAGGCCCGCACGGGGTGGCCCGGTTCGCCGATCTCGTAGGCCTCGTCGGCCTTGAGCCGGTGCAGCGAGTTGCGATCCTCGTGGGGGAAGACGGCGACCGTCCGCGCGCCCACTTCATAGCCTGCGCGGAACGCGCGGATCGCGATCTCGCCGCGGTTGGCGACCAGTACCTTGCGGAGCATTCCGGATCCCTTCGGCCTGCCTGGTGAGGAACACCATGGTCGCGGCTATGCGGCCGACGTGCCATGAGAGTCCCGTCACGGACAGGTGATCGGAGGTCTGGCCCATGTGACAGGGCCATGGTCAGCCGGCCACCGTGAACTGGCTGCCCGTCTTCTCGCCGTCGTCGGTGACCGCCGCGGCCACACAGCGAAAGACGCGCACTCCCTCGTCCCACTGCGCGGCCGACGGCGGGATGATGTCGACGTTCCAGTCCTTCGCGACATCACGGCCGCCGGCGGTCATCGTCGCGGCCATGACCTTCTGCGAGCACAGCGCCTTGACGTCCGGGTGCTTGATCAGGTCACGCGCGTTGTTCGTCATGCCGTCCTTCGGCAGCGGGGCGATCGCGAAGGTCTCCCAGACGTGCTTGGTCCGGCAGTCGGCACGGCTGACGGTGACGATGCCGGAGATGTCGACGATGCCGCTCCAGCACTCCGGGCCGGCGACGCATCGGCCGCCCACCCCGCCGACGTCCGTGGCGGGGCAGTTCTCCGCCGTGGTCGCCACGCCGAACCCCGAGGCCCCCGCGCCCTCGGCGGTGGCGTCGGCGGACGGCGGGGCGGTGGCGGAGGAGCCGCCCGCCCCGGCGTCGGGCTCGTCGTCGTTCTGGTACGTCACCACGGTGACCGAGACGCTCACGGAGACGGCCACGGCCGCGAGCACGGCGATCACCGCCGGCCGGCGCCGCGCCGCCTTCCGCCCGCCGTCACCGTCACCACCGTCGGGTCCGGGTACCACGGTCGTACCGCCACCGCCGGGCGGCGCGACCCCGTACGGCGGCATCGTCGTGGGCGGGGCGCCCCGGTACGGGGGCGCGGTCGTGGGCGGCGCGCCCGGGTGCGACGGCGCCGTCGTCATACCGGGCGCCGGGCCGAACCCACCACCACCGCCCGCTCCTCCGCCACCGCGCAGGTCCACGGTGTCGAGGTCGACCGCGGCCAGCGCGTCGCGGAAGGCGCCCGCGTCGGACAGACGGCCGGCTGGGTCGGGCGCGAGGGCGTGCCGGAGTGCGGCGTTGAGGGCGGGCGGCAGTCCGGGCAGGTCGGCGTAGGGCCAGGTGTGGCGCACGATCAGTTCGGCGAGGCTGAGCTGGGTGCCGTCCTCCGGGTGGTGCGGCGGGCGGCCGCACAGCAGGGCGTGGACGGTCGCGGCCAGGGAGTACACGTCGCCGGCCGGGCTGGGTTCCGCCATGCGGAAGGCCTCGGGCGGCGCGTACGCGGGGGTCAACGCCTCGCGGGTGACGGACAGTTCACGTCCCGGGCGCGGCATGGCGGCGAGACCGAAGTCGGTGAGGGCGACGCCTCCGTACCGGTTGACCATGACGTTGCCGGGCTTGATGTCCCGGTGCAGCACTCCGGCGGCGTGGGCGGCGGCCACCGCGTCGGCGAGGCCCACGCCGATGTCGCGGGCCTCCTTGAGCGGGAACGCGCCCTGCCGGTGCAGCCGGTCGCCGAGGGAGCCGCCGGGGCACAGTTCCAGCACCATGTAGGGGCGGTTGTCGGGGAGGACCCCGGCGTCGTACACCGGGACCACGTGGGGGTGTCCGGACAGCTGCCCGGCGGCCGTGACCTCGCGCAGGAAGCGCTGTCGGTCGCGTGGTGTGGACAGCACCCTGCTGTCCACCTTCAGCGCGACCTCCCGGCCCACCGCCAGTTGCCGGGCCCGGTACACCGTGGCGAATCCGCCCCGGCCCAGGGTGTCCTGGATCTCGTAACCGGGCAGGTCCGTTCGTTCGGGCCCCATGGTGCCGTACCCCCAGCGCACAGCCCCGGTCAGGACGTCCGACCGAGGTGAGCCGAGACTCTAGCCGAGCCCGGTGGCACCGGGACGCGGGGTTCGTCCACGGGCGCGGAGAGCCGGCTGAACGAGCTGTTCGACCTTATTAAAACGTTTCATTCCTCAGGTATTCACTGCCGCCCCACCTATTGACCGGATTCGACGCGGAACTCTAACCTCCGGGCAATCGCGTTGAAACCTTTCACGACTCCTCCTCTCAGCAACCGGCCCCTCGACCGAAGGTATGCACCATGGCGCAGGACTTCTCCCGGCGAAGACTCCTCCGGTTCAGCGGCGCCGCGGCGGCCTCCGTCGTCCTGGCCGGCCCCCGGGCCTTCGCCGCCGACGGCCCGGTGGACATGGCCCTGACCGCGGAGGAGGCGCTCGTGCCGACCGGGATGCTCACCGACCTGCTGCCGCGGGCGCTCGCCACGGACGCCGGGCGCGACCCCCGCTTCAGCTGGCAGGTGCCGGACTTCCGCGAGGGCACCGTGCAGCGCGCCTACCAGCTCCAGGTGGCGACCACCCCGGGCGGGTTCGAGGACGACGAGCTGCTGCTGTGGGACTCCGGCAAGCGGGACTCCGCCGACTCCACGGCCGTGCCGTACGGCGGACCGGCGCTGAAGCCCCGTACGGCCTACTGGTGGCGGGTCAGAAGCTGGAGCAACAAGCGCTCCGCGTGGTCGGAGCCCGTCCTGCTGGCCACGTCGGTCGAGGACGAGTGGGAGGCGAAGCCCCTCTGGGCGCCCGCCGGGCCGGTGATGACCGACGGCACGCTCACCGTCCGCGTGAAGATCACCGCCGTGGCGGCCGGGCTGTGGTTCCGGGCCGCGAACACGTCCGACAACTACATGTGGCAGCTGCGCGCGGGCACGACCGGGCTGCTGCGCAAACACGTCTGCGTGAACGGCACCTACACCGTGCTCGGCGAGGTGCGGCTGCCGTTCGCGGTCACCGCCGGGGAATGGGTGGACCTGGGCGTCACCATGACGGGCGCCACCTTCACCACCACCGTGAACGGCACCGTCGTGGACACCACCACCGACAGCCGCTACGCCTCCGGCAACGTCGGCCTGCGCAACGGCGGCACCGAGTCGCAGACCTACGACCGGGTCACCTTCACCGCCGCCGACGGCACGGTCCTCCTCGACGACGACTTCGCCTCCGACAGGGGCACCTTCGCCACCGGCACGGTCTCCGGCGGTGTCCTCACCTTCCCCACGGGCGCGTCCTCGCTGTCCTCCTACGGCACCGACGACACCTGGGCGCTGCTGCGCCACGAGTACGACACGAAGGCCGGCAAGGAGATAGCCGCCGCGATCCTCTACGTCGCGGCCACCTCCCCCGACCCGGCCCGGCAGTACGTCGCCAAGGTCTGGAGCAACGGCACGACCGTCGGGTACGCCTCCGTCCGCTCCGGCACCGGCACCGCCTACCAGGCCTTCGACGTGACCTCCACCCTGCGGGCGGACGGGAAGGCCAACGCGCTGGCCGCGCTGTGCTGGACCACCTCGCAGCAGAAGTTCCTGGCCCAGCTGGAGATCACGTACACGGACGGCAGCCGGTCCACCGTCGCCTCCGGGGCCCACTGGAAGGCCCGCCGCCAGGCCGGTCTGCTGCCCTCCAGGGGGAGCGCGGGCAGCAGCTACTACACCGTTCCGCAGGAGTACTGGGACCTGCGCCGCGAGCCGGTGGGATGGACGAAGCCCGGCTTCGACGACGGCGACTGGCTGAGGCCGGCGGTCCGCCCCGCGATCGGTGATCTCGTGCCCGCGCTGATCGAGGCGATCCGCCCGCACGAGGTCACCCCCGCCTCGGTCACCCGCGTCGCGGACGGCCGCTGGCTGGTCGACCTCGGCCGGGAGATCGTCGGCGGACTCGCCCTGCAGATCACGGGCAGCGCGGGCGACACCGTCGAGGTGCGGCTCGGCGAGGAGTTGAACACCGACGGCACGGTCAGGTACCAGCTGCGCGCCACCAACACCTACCGCGAGGTGTGGACCCTGCGCGACGGCGAGCAGCGCTTCGAGCACTGGGGCTACCGCGGCTTCCGCTGGGCCGAACTGCGCACCACACTCGACCTGTCGAAGGCGGTCGTCACCGGTCGCGCCTGGAAGCTCGACTGGGACGACTCGCACGCCTCGTTCCGCAGCTCGGACGCCGGTCTGGACCGGGTCTGGGAGCTGTGCCGCTACTCCATCGAGGCCACCCGCGGCGATCTCTACACCGACACACCCACCCGCGAACGGGGCCCCTACGAGGGCGACGCGCTGATCAACCAGCTCTCCGAGTACGGCGTCCAGCGCTCCTACGCTCTCGCCCGCTGGTCGAACGACTACCTGGTCCGCAAGGGCACCTGGCCCACCGAGTACCGGCTGATGTGCGCGATCTCCGCCTGGGAGGACTATCTCGCCACCGGCGACGACCGGCAGCTCGCGAAGGACTACGACCTGCTGACCGCGAAGAACCTCACCTCCCACCTGGACTCCGAGGGGCTGGTCCGCAAGGCGCCCGGCAACACCAGCCAGGACCTCGGCGACCTGGTCGACTGGCCCGCCGCCAGCCGGGACGGCTATGTGTTCACCCACGTCAACACGGTCGTCAACGCCTTCCAGTACGCGGCCTTCACGGCTCTCGCGCAGTGCGCGGCGGCCCTGGGCAAGAACGCCGACGCGACCACCCTGCGCGGCCGGGCCGACACCCTCGCCACCACGATGCGCGCCACCCTCCTCGACCGTGCGGGCGGGCGCTTCCTCGACGGCGTCGGCACCACCCACAGCGCCCAGCACGCGACCGCCTTCCCGGTGGCCCTCGGTGTCGCGGACGGACTGGACGAGGCGGTGCTGGCCAGGCTGGGCGACACCCTCGCGGCCGGCGGCACGAAGGTGAGCGTGTACGGGGCGCAGTTCCTGCTCGACGCGCTGTTCCGGCTGGGCCGCTCCGACGCCGCCCTCGCCCTGCTCACCTCCACGGCGACCAACTCGTGGCTGCACATGCTGGACGTGCTCAGGGCCACCGTCGTCACGGAGGCGTGGGACCCCGCGCTGAAGTCCAACATGACGCTCTCCCACGCCTGGGCGTCCGCGCCCGCCAATGCCGTGGCCCGCCACATCCTCGGCGTGCAGGTCAGCGAGCCCGGCGCGGCGGGGTTCCGGATCCGGCCGAGGACGGGGTCGCTGACCGAGGTCGACGGCACGGTGCCCTCGCTGCGCGGGCCGGTGTCGGTCCGGGTGCGGCGTTCCGCGGACACGCACACCACCCTGGTGACGCTGCCGCCCAACTCCCGGGCCGTACTGGAGGTGGAGATCGGGGACGCCTCCCCCAAGGCGTACCGGGTGAGGGCGGCCACCCCGCGCGGCGAGGGCAGCGCGAACGTCGAGTCGTTCACCGACCTCACGGGCACGGTGCTGCGGATCGGCCTGATCGGTTCGGGGACGACCGAGGTGCGGCGGAAGACCTCCTGAGCAGGGCTCGTGAGCGTTTTCACTGGGTGGAAGTGACCGATTACCCGGAACGCGAGCCCCCGCTGAGCTAGCCTCAGCATTCTTGGGGGCGAACTGACGTACGCCAAAAGTCATTTCGGGGGTGTTGTGTCAGACCAGCGGCCGGTTCCGCCATCATCGACGGCGGACAGGGCTCCGGCGCTGCGGCAGGCGGGTGCCCTGCCGCTGCGCCCCGGCGACCCGGACCGTATCGGTCCCTATGTGCCGCTCGGGCTGCTCGGCAGCGGCGGCATGGGGCGCGTCTATCTGGCACGCCCCGCCGACGCCGGGCCCGACCTCGTCGCGGTGAAGGTGATCAGGCCCGAGTACGCGGAGGACGTCCGGTTCCGCCGCCGCTTCGAGCAGGAGGCGGCGGTGCACAGCCGGGTGCGCACGCCGCGCATGCCGCGCCTGGCCGGCACCGGCTTCCGGGACGAACTGCTGTGGATGGCCACGGAGTACCTGCCGGGACTCGATCTGTCGGCCGCCGTGGACGAGGACGGCCCCCTGTCGGCCGCCGCAGTGCGGCGGCTGGTGGCGGAGCTGGGGCAGGCGCTCGCCGACCTCTCCGCCGCGGGGATCGTGCACCGGGACCTCAAGCCGTCCAACGTCCTGCTGTCCGCCCAGGGCGCGCACGTCATCGACTTCGGCATCGCGAAGGCCGCCGACGCCAGCGCGATCACCGGCACGGGCAACCGCGTCGGCACACCGGCCTACATGTCGCCGGAGTATCTGCGGACCGGCGAGTGCGACACGGCCTCGGACGTGTTCTCCCTGGCCTGCACCCTGGTCTTCGCGACGACCGGCCGCGCCCCGTTCGGCGACGGTACCGGCGTGGACGTCATGCACCGGGTGGCGTTCGAGGAACCCAATCCGGACGTGCTCGCCGAGATCGCGACCGCCGATCCCTCGCTCGCCTCCCTGCTCGCCGCCTGCCTGGCCAAGGAGCCCGGCCGGCGGCCGACGCCGGGGCAGCTGATCGAGGCGGCCGCCTCCGAGTCCTGGGGCGCGGAAGCGGTCGCGTACGACTTCCCCGACGCCGGGGCGACCGGTGAGGCCGAGCCGTCCGGGACGTTCGACTGGCCCGAGCCGCTGGCCGCCCGCGTGCTCGCCCGGCAGCGGGCGTGCGAGACGTTGCGCCGGGTCCCCCTCGAACAGCCCGGTCCCGGACCGGTGGCGAAGCCGTCGGCGGCGGTCGCGGCCGACGCCTCGCCGGGTCCGTCCCCCGAGGACGCCTCGGCCCAGCCGTTACGGCCCGCTCCGTCCCGCGGCCGGGCCCGCCACAGGCGGGTGCTGATCGGCGCCGCCGGTCTGGCCGCGTGCCTGGCGGCCGCCGGGGCCGTCCTCACCCTGCTGAGCCCCGCCACGACCGAGGCCTCGCCGCGCAGGGGCACGACGACGTCCGCCGACGCCCGGCCCGGCGACTCCGTGTCGCTGCCGCCGTCCAAGGGCTCCGGCCGTGCGGGCGCCGCCCCGGACGGCGGATCGGGGGCCTCGGAGGTGTCCGGCAGGTCCGGCGAGGACGAGCGGACCCCTGCCGACGGCACGCCGCGCGCCGACTCGTCCGCCCCCGGTTCCGGGAACGGCTCCGGGACCGGCGCCGACGACGACCCGGGAACCGGTGCCTCCGCGCCCGCCCCGAACAGCAGCGCGCCCACCGAGACATCGCCGTCCCCGAGCGAGGTGGCCACCGAACCCGGGTCCCCGGCCTGGCTCACGGACTGCACGTACTACTACGGCAACGGACGCACGAAACTGGGAGACAGCAACAAGCGTGTCCGACAGGCACAGTGCATGCTCTCCAAGCGGGGCTACGGCCTCGGACCCGGCGGCGTCAGCGGCACGTTCGACGACGGGACGAAGGCCGCCGTGGAGAGCTTCCAGCGGGAGAAGGGTTTGCTGGTCGTCGACGGCGTCGTACGACCGCGGGTCTGGAAGGCGCTGCGCTCGACGGAGTGAGCCGACGAGTGGAGTGGGCGGAGCCGCGAGACCGGGCCGCTCAGTCGACGAACAGGCCGCGTTCAGCGGCCCGCGCGTCGAACTCCTCCAGCCGGGCCTGGGCCTGCGGGAGGGCGTCGCACATCGCTTCCAGGAGCACCTGGCCCAACAGCATGGGCGCGCCGACGGTGTCGAACACCAGGCCGGTGCCCACGGCGGCGGGGAGCAGTACGTCGCTGTGGGCGGCGACGGGGGCGAAGGTGCCGTCGGCGACGGTGACCACCGTGAGCCCGGCGGCACGGGCGTGGGCGAGGGCGTCGAGGAGTTCGCGCGGATGGCGGGGCAGCGCGAAGCACAGCAGCGCGCTCGCCCCGGCCTGCCGGGCCGCGTCGATGCGGTCCGCGAGCAGGGAGCCGCCCTCGTCGAGCAGCCGTACGTCGGTGTGGACCTTCGCCGCGAAGTAGGCGAAGCTCCGTGCCTGCGCGGCGGAGGCACGCAGCCCGAGCACCGGCAGCGGCCGGGAGACGGCCAGCAGACGGCCCGCGCGCTGCACGGGCCCGGGGTCCGTGAGCAGGGACGCCAACTGCCGCAGGTTGTCGATCTCGGCCTGCACGGCCCGTTGGTAGGGATTGGCGGGCCGGCCGTCGACGTCGTGCCCGGCGGGTGCGACCGCCCGCAGCCGGTCGCGCAGGGCCGGATAGCCGTCGAAGCCCAGGGCGACCGCGAAGCGGGTCACCGAGGGCTGGCTGACGCCGGCCAGCCGGGCCAGCTCCACGCTCGACAGGTAGGGGGCGTCCGCCGCCTGCCGGACCAGGCAGTGCGCGATACGGCGCTGCGTCGGGGTGAGCCGGCGTCCCTCGAACAGCTGCTGCAGCCGCGCCGCCGCGCCGGTTCCGCCGTGTTCGCCGGTGCCGGTTGCGCCGGGTCCCTCGGTGTCGACAGCGTCCGTCATCGGGTCTCCCGGCCGGTCGTCGTGTGCGGAGCCCTCCCCTGCCCGGCGGGGACGTCGATGCGTGGTGCCGGGCAGGGGCGGGGGCGGACGGTGTGGGTGCGGCCGAGGATCCTCAGCCCGCGAGACCGGCGGAGGTCAGCCAGTCCTTGGCGACGGTGTCGGAGTCCTCCTTGTCGTTGCTGAGCCTCTTCATCATCTCCAGCAGGTCCCCGGTGGTGAGCTTGGCGGAGACCGCGTTGAGCGCGTCCTTGGCCTTGTCGTTCACCGCGTCCTTGTAGACGAGGGGCGTGACGTTCTGCGAGGCGAAGAGGTTCTTCGGGTCCTCCAGGACCACCAGCTTGTCCGCGACGATGGCGGGGTCGGTGGTGTAGAGGTTGGCGGCCTGCACCTTGCCGTCCTTGAGCAGCTTCACCAGGGTGGTCTGGGCGCCCGCGTCGAGCGGCTGGAACTTCCCGAACTCGACGCCGTAGACCTTCTTCAGGCCCACGCCGCCCTGGACGCGGGTCTTGAACTCCGACCCGGCCCCGAGGGTCATGTCCCCGGCGACCGGCTTGAGGTCGGCGAGGGTCTTGAGCTTGTACTTGGCCGCGGTCTCGGCGGTGACCGTCACCGAGTCCTTGTCCTCGGCCGCCGCGGAGTCGAGGATCTCCACCGACGAGGGGAGCTTCTCCTCCAGTTCGGCGTTGATGTCCTCGGTGCTGGTCGCGGTGCTGTTCTTGTCGACCGCGACCGTCAGCAGGGCGCCGTTGTACTCGGGCAGGACGCCTATGCCGCCCTTGACCACCTGGTCGTAGTAGACCTCGCGGGCGCCGATGTCGAACTTCCGGGTCACCTTCAGGCCCTTGTCCTCCAGGGCCTGCGCGTAGATCTCGGCGAGCAGCTGGTTCTCGGGGAAGTTGGCCGAGCCGACGACGATGGCGTTGCCCCCGCCACCACCGCTGTCGCCCGCCAGCGGGTTGTCGTCGCTGTCACCGCCACCGCCGCAGGCGGTCAGTGTGAGCGCGGTGATGAGGCCGAAGGCGGCGCCTCTGTACATGCCTCGCATGGGTCGTTCCTCTCTCGGAGCCCGGAAGCTCGAAAACTCAAGATCAGGTTCTGGATCAGGGTCAGGATCAGGGGTCAGGATTCGGTATGCGGTGTCGGGGTTCAGGACCTGCTCGCCGTGGTCCTCAGCCCCGGTGAGACGACCACGCGTCGCAGCGCGGTGAACCCTAGCTGCACGACGAGCGCGAGGGCGACGACGACCGTGGAGCCGCCGATGACCAACTCGTAGTCGTTGCGGGAGAGTCCGTCGACGATGTAGCGGCCCAGGCCGCCGAGGCCCGGGTAGGCGGCGACGGTCGCGGTGGCCACGACCTGGATCGCGGCGACCCGCAGTCCGAGGAGGATCAGCGGCAGCGCCATCGGCACCTCGACCCGCGTCAGGATCTCCCACTCGGTCATGCCGACCCCGCGCGCGGCGTCCCGGGTGGCGGGGTCCACGCCCCGTACCCCTTCGAAGGTGTTGATGAGGATCGGCGGCACCGCGAGCGCGATCAGGGCGACCAGGACGGGTGCGGTGCTCAGCCCGGCGAGGGTGACCACGAGGACGACCAGGCCGAAGGTCGGGATCGCGCGGGCGAGGTTCGCCACGGTGGCCACGGCGAAGGCGCCACGGCCGGTGTGCCCGACGAGCAGACCGAACGCCAGCCCGACGACGGCGGCGAACAGCAACGACAGCCCGCTGTAGGTGAGATGCTCCAGCAGCCGCCGCGGGATGCCCTCGTCTCCGTGCCACTGTGCCGAGGACGTCAGCCAGTCCCCCACGAGCCGCATCTGGTTCAGGAAGTCGTTCATGCCGACGTCACCTTGTTCCGGGACCACGGGGTGAGCAGCCGCTGCGCGAGGACCAGCAACGCGTCGGTGGCGAGTGCGAGCAGCATGATCAGGACGATCGCGGTGACGATCGGGGTGGGGAAGTCGAGCTGGAGGCCGCGGGTGATGTAGTAGCCGAGGCCGCCCTGCCCGATCAGCTGGCCGACGGCGACGAGGCTGATGGAGGAGACGGCGGCGACGCGTACGCCGGCGATGACGACGGGGACGGCGATCGGCAGCTCGACCTGGACGACGCGGCGCACGGCGCCGAACCCCATCGCGGTGGCCGCGAGCCGTACCGGTTCGGGGACCGAGGCGAGGCCGTCGACCACGTTGGGGACCAGGACGGACAGGGTGTAGAGCGTCAGCGGGATCATCACCGTCCGTTCGGTCAGCCCGGTGTAGCGGACGAAGACCATGAACAGGGCGAGGGACGGGATCGAGTACAGGATGTTGGACACGGTCAGCACGGGTGGGTAGAGCCAGCGGAAACGGTGGCACAGGATGCCGAGCGGCACGGAGACGAGCAGCCCGAACAGCACCGGCAGCAGGCCCAGTCTGAGGTGGATGCCGGTGTATTCGGCGAGTTCGGCGGTGTGATCGGCGATCCACCCCCACCGGACCAGCGGTTCGCCGTCACTCATCGCTCACCGCCGCGCGGGCGTCGGCGGGGGCCGTCCTGCCGGCGGACGCCGTGGACGCGGTCTCGGCCGCCTCCGCGGCGGTGACCGCGCCGGCGGACAGTTCGTAGGCGTCCGCGACGCCGACGACCACGCCCCGCGCGTCGACCGCCACCGCGAGGCGGGCGGGTGACAGGAGGGCGGAGTCGAGGGCGGCGCGGGCCGAGTCGCCGTCGAGGCCGAAGGTGTGGCCGAGGGGGGCCAGGGACACGTCCGCGAGGGTGCCGGTGGCCGGCAGCGCGTCGGTCGCGGCCCAGCCGAGCGGCCGTCGGGCCTCGTCGACGACGAGCACCCAGGGGGCGTCCGCCCTCCGGGCCTCGGCCACGGACGAGCCGACCGGCAGCACCGGGCCGTCGCGCAGCGGCAGTTCGGCCGCGTCGACGAAGGAGAGCCTGCGGATGCCCCGGTCCTGGCCCACGAAGTCGGCCACGAACTCGTCGGCGGGACGGGCGAGCAGCCGCTCGGGGCTGTCGAACTGGGCGAGTTTGCCGCCGGTGCGGAACACGGCGATGTTGTCGCCGAGTCTGATCGCCTCGTCGATGTCATGGGTGACGAACACGATGGTCTTGTGCAGCTCCTTCTGCAGCCGGATGAACTCGGCCTGCAGCTCCGCCCGCACGATCGGGTCGACCGCGCTGAACGGTTCGTCCATCAGCAGCACCGGCGGGTCGGCGCCCAGCGCCCTGGCCACCCCGACCCGCTGCTGCTGCCCGCCGGAGAGCTGGTTCGGGTAGCGCTTGGCCATCTCGGCGGGCAGGCCGACCAGTTCGAGCAGTTCCGCCGCCCTGGCCCGCGCCTTCTTCCGGCCCCACCCCAGCAGCAGCGGAACGGTGGCTATGTTGTCCAGGATGGTGCGGTGCGGGAACAGTCCCGCGTGCTGGATCACGTAGCCGATGCCCCGGCGCAGCTCGGGCGCGTTGACCTCCCGGATGTCGCGGCCGCGCAGGCTGACCGTGCCGGCGGTCGGCTCCACCATGCGGTTGATCATGCGCAGGGTGGTGGTCTTGCCGCAGCCGGAAGGACCGACCAGGACCGTGATGCCACCTTCGGCCAGCTCCAGGGACAGATCGTCCACCGCTGTCGTGCCGTTCGGATACTTCTTGCTCACCGCGTCGAATCTGATCAAGACTGCCCCTTACCCGACTGCATATGGTCATGCAGAGTTGTCGGTGACTGAATGACAGTCAATGGAATTCCGTGAACGGCACGTTACGTTCACACCAAGCCATCCCCAAGGCGCCCGAGTTATCGCTATATGTGAACTTTGGCCCTCTTGATAATGAGGCGGGCGAGTGAGGGGAGACACCCGATGCGGGGCGTGACGGGGGCACGGGACGGCGAGCGGGCGGCCTCCGGCGCGCGTAGGGTCCGGGACGAGGTCCTGCGTTCCTGCGGCGCGCGATCAGGGAAGTTCTCTCCCGCCCGGACGACGACCGGCCGTGCGGGATGGACGTGGAGACGGTGTGCCGCGCCATCCTGGACTCCGACGGCGTCCGGAGCGGACCGCGCGCCCTGACCGGGGAGGCGTCGACCATGGCGGAAGGAGCGGCATGACCAACTGCGACGTGCACCAGCACCTGTGGACCCCCTCGCTGGTGACGGCCCTGCGGTCCCGCCGCGAGCCGCCGTACCTGGACGGCTGGACCCTGTTCCTCGACGGCGAGCCGCCCTACGGCATCCCGCCCGCCGACCACGACATCGCCCTGCGTACGGAACTCGCCGGAACCGACGGCCTCGGCCGGGCCCTGGTCTCGCTCTCCTCGCCGATCGGCGTGGAGTGGCTGCCCGCGACCGAGGCGCGCCCCCTGCTCGACGCCTACCACGAGGGCTCGGCCGCGCTCCCCGAACCGTTCGGCGCGTGGGCCGCCGCCTGCGTGCGGGACATCGACGCCAAGGTGACGGCCCAGGACCTCGACCGGGGCTTCGTCGGCCTCCAGCTCCCGGCGGACGCCCTCGGGGACGCGGCCGGTTACGCGCGCTGCGCCCCGCTCCTGGACCTCCTCGAAGAACGCGGCCTCCCGCTGTTCGTGCACCCCGGACCCGCGCCCGGCGGCGCCGAGGGGCCCGGCTGGTGGCCCGCCATGGTCCCCTACGTCCAGCAGATGCACTCCGCCTGGTTCGCCTTCCGCGCCTACGGCCGTCCCCGCCACCCCCGGCTGCGGGTGTGCTTCGCCCTGCTGGCCGGGCTGGCCCCGCTGCACGGCGAGCGCTTCACCGCGCGGAGCGGCGGGGCGGACGCCGGGGCGGACCCGGACGTCTTCGTCGAGACGTCCTCCTACGGTCCGACGGCCGTCGAGGCCGTGGTCCGCGCCCTCGGCGTGCGGGCCGTCGTCCAGGGCTCCGACCGCCCCTACGCCGAACTTCCGCAGCAGCCCGGCTTCGGGCTGGGCGGGGCCGCGGCGTACGCGTTCCGTATCGCCAATCCCCGGCGGCTGCTCACCGGGGAGGGCGGCTGACCCGGTGGGCGTCCGTCAGCGGCCGGAGCGGATCAGTCCCCTGAGATAGCGCCACAGCGAGGAGCGCTGCCGGGCGGACACGTCCGGCGTCACCGTCCCCGCCGTGTCCCCCTCGCCGGCCCCGGCCGCCGCCGGGTACACCGCCGGCGGCTGCTCCTGCGGCGGCACCAGTTCGTAGCGCACGGGCAGCGAGCGCAGACCCCGCATGAAGGGCGAGGAACGCCAGGGCAGTTGGTCGACGGGCAGCGCGAGGTCCAGGTGGGCGAACCGCTCGAACAGCCGGCCCACCCCGACCGCGGCGACCGTGGAGGCGAGTTCGCGAGCCGGGCACTGGCGCGGGCCCGCGCCCCAGGACAGATGGGCCCGGGTGCTGACGGTGGCGCCGCGTCCGACGTTGCCGGCGAAGAGCGGGTCGGCGTGCGCCGCGGCGGAGGACACCCAGACCGGGTCGCCCGCGCGGATCGTGTAGTTGCCGAGCCGGGTGTCCGCGGCCGCGAACCTCGGCACGAAGTTCACCAGCGGCGGCTTGCGCATGACCACCCGGTTCATGGCCTCCCGGACCATGCCGGCGGACAGGCTCGCCCGCACGCTGTCCTCGCCCGAGAGGACCTCGACGACCGTGTTGGAGATGAGGATGCCGACGTGGTCGGACGTCATGCCCAGCAGCATGAACAGCTCACGGGCCAGCTGGTCGAGCGAGAGGTCGGGGTGGGCGGCCAGCAGGTAGGAGGGGAAGTCCTCGCCCGGCGTCTTCAGCTTCAGCTCCGCCAGCTCCGCCAGCGCGCCCAGCAGCCGGTCCAGGGCGGGCCCCGCGTCGGGTCCGGCGTCCAGGACCCGCCACATGTCCATCAGGGCGTCGTCGCCCTGGGAGCCGGGGAAGCCGAGCAGATGGCTGGCCACCATCAGGGGCAGGGGCCGTGCGAACTGCGCGGACAGGTCCGCCAGTCCCGTGCCGCCCGCCTCGCCCATCAGGGTGATCAGCTCGTCGGCGTAGGCGGTCACGGCCGTCTTCAGCCGCTTCGTCTGGGGGTTGCGCGGGTCCTGGAAGGGCTTGAGCGCCTGGTCCCACGCCGTCCGCAGCGACCGGTAGCCGGGGCCGCCCTGGATCAGCACGTGGTTGACCTCCAGGGAGGGTCCGAGCGGCCAGTCGGCCGGAACCCTGCCCTCGGTCCTGGCCCGCCAGTTCTCCAGCCCCTTGGGCCAGCCCGCGTCGTCCTGGAGCACCTGGAGCGACTCCCGGTAGCCGAGCACCAGCCAGGCGGGTACGCCCAGCAGGTCGACCGGCGCGACCGCGCCGTGCCGCTGCCGCAGCCGCTCGTACACCAGGGAGGGGCGCGTCTCGTAGTCCCGGGTCAGCAGCGGTTCGGCGGACATCGCCTCCAGCCCCGCGCCGTCCAGTTCCACGGACACACCCTCGCCCGACCGGATTTCCCTCATCATGCCGCCCGCCCCTCCGACACTCCCCGTACCGGCCCACCTTCAGCCGGTAGCCGGAACGTGGGGACCCTACCCCAGGGTCACTTCCGGGGGAACGCCGGGCATCACCACTCACAGCTTCACACCGGTGACGCACCGCCCCGCGGCCGGCGGCGCCACGGCCACCCGTCACCTCCCGGCACGGGCCGCCTCGACGAACTCCCTGATCAGAGCGGGGTCCTTGACGCCTCGGCGCTGTTCCACGCCGCTGGAGACGTCGACGCCGAAGGGGTCGGTCGCGGCGACGGCGTCGCGCACGTTCTCCGGGGTGAGACCGCCGGCGAGGAGCCACCTCTCCCCGGCGGTCGCCTGCGGTCCGCGCGCCCAGTCCCAGGCGATGCCCGAGCCGGGGACGGGCGCGTCGAGGAGGAGCATGTCCTCGCCGAACTCCCCGCAGCGCGGCACCGAGTCGCCGAACGCGGCGGCGCGGATCAGGGTCCGGCCGTCGGCCGCCAGGGCCTCGTAGTAGGCGCGGTCGTCGGGGCCGTGCAGCTGGATCGCCCGGATGCCGGACTCCTCGGCCAGGGCCCGCACGTCGTCGAGGGGTTCCTGGCGGAAGACGCCGACCGTCAGGACGTGCTCCGGTACGCGGCGGCCCAGCCGGGCGGCGGTGGCGGCGTCGATCCGGCGGGGGCTGGCCGAGAAGACGAAGCCGATGGCGTCGGCGCCCGCCTCCACGGCGGTGTCGACGTCCTGCTCGGTCCTCAGGCCGCAGATCTTGACGAAGAGGGAGTCACTGGAGTTGCTCACGCCCCCAGCCTGCCGCATCGGCGGCGCCGCGGGCACGGCGACCACCCCGTGCCGCACCTCGCGCTCGGTCAGCGCCAGGCTCCCGACAGGCGCCGGGTGACGACCGCGCTGAGCGTGCGTACGCCCCGCGTGGAGCCCGGGTCGATGCCGGTGAGCTCCCGCACCCGGCGCAACCGGTAGTCCAGGGTGCGGGAGTGGACGTTGAGGGCGGTCGCCGTGGTGCCGCGGTGCATGTCGTGGCGGTAGTACGCGTCGAGCGTGATCAGCAGGTCCGGACCGGAGTCCAGTCGGCGGGCCAGTGCGCGCAGCCACGCGTCGACGAACGGCATGTCCGCGACGGCGAGTTCGACGAAGACGTCGGCCAGGGTGTACGGCCGCGGCCGGGCGGAGGCGGGCCGCGGCGGGGCCGTCCGGCTGATCCGCCGTGCCCTGTCCAGGGCGTCGCCCGGCTCGGCAGACGGGGCGACGGCGGTGCCGACGGCGCAGGGGCGGCCGAGGGCGAGGGCGAAGTCCCGCACGACATCCGGCAGATGGTCGGGGACGAGGTCGGGCAGGAGGCCGGGCACGGTGGGCGGCGGCACGCCCTCCTTCGCCGCCGCGTCCGTGGGCAGGGGCACCAGCGCGATCAGCTCACCGCCGCCGTCGTCGGCCCTCGGGCCCCACATGACGGGCGTGCGGTGAGCCTTCACGAGGGTCTCGATCCCGTTTTCCAGGAATCGGTCGACAAGGGGGGCTTCGGCCAGCCGGAACACCGTCACCACACAGTATTCGGGCAGTTCCATGTCCACGGCGACAGCGAGTTCCGCCGCTATCGGATCGCCGTTCAGTAATGACCGGGCCAGCAGGGCGACCTGCTCGGTGTACGGCATTCGGCGGCGCAGTACGCGTACGAATCCCTCGCGGTAGGCGCCGATGCCCCGCTCGCCCTGCGGGGCGAACCAGGTCATCATCCGCATGAGTTCGTCGACGCCGCCGCCGCGCTGGGCCTCGGTCGCCTCGTTGATCTCGCGCAGCATGAGCGCGGTGTGCACCCGCAGCACCTGCTGCCGCGCGTCCAGCGACATCCCGGCGCCCGCCCGCGACTCCCCCATCGACGCGATGCAATCAAGATCGCCTTCGGTCAACTCGCTTTTGTGCGGCGAGAGTTCGACCGTGCGCTGCCGCAGCCACAGCGCGTGTTCCAGCGTCTCGTCCCGGGCCCGGGGGTCCCTTTCCAGGAACCCCAGCTCCGGTATCTCGCGCGTGTACGTCTCTACCTCGCGGCGGGCGTTGGTCGACGCCCGGCGGGCCAGTTCGGCGAAGAGGCTCCCCATGCAGGCGAGCATGTCAGGCAGGGCGAACGGGCCGACAGACGACTTCCGGACGGCGTTCGTCACTCCTCATAAAACAGCGGCAAGTATGCCCACAGGGTTTTTGTCACTGTGCGCAAATTTCCCGGATCGGGGCGTTCCCCTCCCGGCTTCCGCTTGTGGAGGAGTCGTAAAGCGGCCTTAATGAGAACCGCGTACGGGCCCGTGGGGGAAGCGCGGGGCAACTATTCCGGGGCGGCTCCGGAAGCTCGGCTATCGGTACGGGCCCGGGTACGAAATTCCTCAGCCGGGCGCCCCGCAACGGCGCCCGCTCGAACGGGAGGGCAACCCGATGAAAGCAGGCACGAGAAAGAGAATCACGGCTGCGCTGGCGGTCGTGGTCACGTCGACGGCGCTCATGCTCGGCATGCCGGGCACCGCTTCGGCCGCCCCCGCCGCCGTCCCCAGCCTGCGCGCGTTCGGGATCAGCGGCGACGGCACCCTCATGGCCACGTTCACCACGGACCGGCCGGACGTGCTCAACTGGGTGCGGGTCATCACCGGCCTCAGCGGCGACACGGCCCTGGTCGGCATCGACTTCCGGGTGCAGGACGGCCTGCTGTACGGCGTCGGCAACAAGGGCGGCATCTACACCATCAAGACCCCGCCGGCCACCCAGGACGTCGTGGTGACCAAGGTGTCCCAGCTCCAGTACGCCCTGCACGGCACGCAGTTCGGCGTCGACTTCAACCCGGCCGCCGACCGCCTCCGCGTGATCAGCGACAACGGCCAGAACCTGCGCCACAACCTGGGCGACCACACGACCATCCAGGACGTGAACCTCACCACCCCGCCGGTCGAGGGCACGACGAAGGGTGTCACCGCCGCCGCGTACACGAACAACGACCTCAACGGGGCTACGGCGACCACGCTGTTCGACATCAACACCAACAGCGACCAGGTCGTCATCCAGTCCCCGGCCAACAACGGCACGCTCGCCCCGACCGGCAGCCTCGGCCTCGACGCCCAGCTCAAGGCCGGCATGGACATCTACAGCACCCTGAGCGGCGGCAGGACGGTCGACAACGCCGCCTTCGCCTCCCTCACCCCGAGCGGGGCCAGTACCCCCTCGCTGTACAGCGTCAACGTCTTCACCGGCGAGGCCGCCTTCATCAAGCAGTTCCCGCTGAACATCACGGACCTGGCCATCAGCCTCACCGGCTCCTGACCTCCCGCACGATCCCACCCTCGCCGCGGCCCGGCCGACACCGGACCGCGGCGCGTCCGCGTCCCGGTCTCCCCTGTGCTTCTACACGTCCGTGGAGGGCGATCATCGCCCTCCACGGCGCATGTACGTACGGAAGTCAAGGAGTTGACGCCACGATGGTGTTCAAACGACTGCTCGGTTCGCTCGGTGTGGGCGGCCCCACGGTCGACACGGTTGTCGAACCCGGGGGCGGTCCGCCCGGGGGCCACGCCGACCGGGCGGGTCCAGCTGCGGGGCGGTGACACCGACTTCGAGATCGAGCACCTGGCCCTGGAGCTGGTGGCGCGCGTCGAGGCCGAGCACGAGGAGGGCGAGAGCGAGGGCGCCGTCGTCTTCGACCGGACCGCTGACGAAGGGCTGACCGGTCTACTGACCGGTCACCGCATCTTCTCCAGGTCGAGGTCCGAGCCGACGACCAGGGTCACCACTCCCGCGGCGGCGTCCGCGGACCGGGTGGCCCTGGTGTCGGGCAGCCGGGAGGCGAGCACCTTCGCCTGCTTGGTGAGACCGTCCGGGTAGGCGACCGTGGTGGCGTCGGTGTTCTCGGGCGCGTTGCCCGTGCCGACGACGGTGAACCCGGCCACACGCAGCTTCTCGGCGACGGCGGCCGCGCGGCCGGAGACCCCGGTGCCGTTGAGGACGCGCACGCGCACGGTGGACGCGTAGATCAGGTCGTTCCTGGCCTGGGCCTGCAACCGCTTCTTGTCCACCTCCTTGTCGTTGGCGAGGGAGGTGAACAGGTCGGCGGCCTGCGGGTACTGCCAGACGACGTTGGCCCTGTCGGCGGGGACGTCGGCCTCGCGCGGGTAGTTGGGGACGGTCAGGAAGCTCAGCCGGTCGCTCGGGATGCCCTTCAGTTCGGAGGCGAGATCGTAGATGGGGTCGATGCCGTCGAGATCCTCGTCCGTGGTCAGGGACTTGGTGGCGGACTGCAGGAAGTCGTAGAGCGCCGTGGGGCTCGTCAGCTTGGACTTGGCCTTCGCGGCCAGGGTCTCCATGAACTCCTGCTGGCGGCCGATGCGTCCGATGTCGGAGCCGTCGCCCACGGCGTAGCGGGTCCGCACATAGCCGAGCGCCTTCTCGCCCCCGACGGTCTGGCAGCCCGCGTCCATGTCGAGGAGGGCGTCCTCGTCGTGGATGGCCCGCTCGGGACAGACCTCTATGCCGTCCAGGGCGTCGACCATCCCCTTGAAGCCCTGGAAGTCGATGGACATGAAGTTGTCGATCCGCAGGCCGGTGTTGTCCTCGACCGTCTTGATCGAGCAGGCTGCGGCGCCGGCCACCTCACCGCCCGAACCGCCGATCGCGAACGCCTCGTTGATCTTCGCCAGATGCGGACCGGAGGTGCCGCCGTCACCCTTCTCGCACGCCGATATCTCGACCCATGAGTCACGCGGGAACGACACCACGGTGGCCCATTCGCGGTTCGCGGGCAGGTGCAGCACCATCAGCGTGTCCGACTGCATGGTCGTCAGGTCCTTGCCGTACTTCGCGTTCGCCCCGTCACGGCTGTCCGAGCCGACGACCATGATGTTCTTCGAGCCCGGACTGAGGTTGGCCGGCCGGTCCCCGCCGAGCTTGCCGTCGATGTCGGCGCCCTTGATGTTGTTGTCGAGGTCGTTGTAGACCCAGGCACCGACGCCTCCGGCACCGAGGACGAGCACGGCCGTGGTGCCCGCGAACCAGCTCACCGCCCGGCCCCGCCGCGTCAGCCGCGTCCCCCCGCCTCCGGCACCCGCGCGCCGCCTTCCCGTACCGCTCACCGGCCTTCCCCCGCCTCGGCCGCATCCGGCCGGTCGACTGCCCCCTGGACGTCCGGACTGTGTGATCACCGAACCCGCAGGACTCTACATGCATGTAGATATACGGATCGGTGCCGCACACGTCTCATCACGCCCCGCGGTCACGAACGTCACAGAGGCGTCGCAGCGTACAGAATGAGGGTCATCGACACGGCCGAGTTGGCCGATGACGTCGCCGAGAGCGCCGCCCCGACGGCCGCGCCCCACGCGGCCAGCCCCACCGAGGTGAACACCGGCGGCCGGCTGCGGGCCACGGGTGCGGGGCCCAGCAGCGCCGCCACCCGGCGCGGCACCGGCCCCGACGCGGCGAAGCCGGCGAGCGTCACCACCGGTGAACCGGCCGACACGAGCGCGGTCTTGCGATCGCGCGCGCCACCACCCGGCGGCTGCCGACCGTGTGCGCCGCGTCCTCGTCCGCCCAGCGCTCCGCCGTGTACGACACGGCCGTCCGCAGGGGCCGCAGGAACGGGTTGGCGCGCGCCAGCCGGACGGCCACCAGCAACCGGTGGTGAAGGGCGGCGAGATGGGCCCGCTCGTGGGCGAACAGCGCCCGCCGCTCGGCCGGTTCGAGGCAGGCCGGCAGGGCCGGGGTCACCACCACCCGGTCGCGGTCGCCCCCGGGCAGCGCGTACGCGTAGGGCGCCGTGTCGGGCACTACGGCCACCTCGGTGTCCGGCAGTCCGGCCAGGGCCCGGTGGGCGCGGCGGCGTGTCCGCCGGTGCCGCCACAGCGTGCGGGCGCAGGCCGGCAGGACGGCGAGGAGCGCCGGGATGGCCAGCCGCCCGGCGACCTCGTCGTAGCGACCGCCGCGCGCACCTCGGGGTCGGACCAGCCGCCGGGCAGCGGGTTGCCGGGCAGTCGGGCCGTGCCGACGACCATCAGCAGGCCGAGGCGGACGGTGCTGCACACCGCCGTGACCACGGCCACGCCGGTCAGCAGCCGGGTGGCGGTGCGCGGATGCAGCCGCTGCTCGGCCAGCAGCGCGATGGGCCACGCGATCAGCGGCAGGACCCGTGGCAGGATGACGAAGACCCCCATGCGGCCTCAGTCGTCCCCTTCGGCCCTCGCCCGCCCGAGCAGCTCGCGCAGCAGGCGCTCGTCGTCCGGCTCCAGGGAGGTGACGAAGCTGGCCAGTACGGCCTCGCGGTCGCTCTCGCCGTCGAGGACCCTGCGCATCCGGTGCGCGGCCAGGCCCGCCTGGTCGGAGGCCGGGGTCCACACGAAGGAACGGCCGGAGCGCTCCCGGGTCACCGCGCCCTTGGCCAGCAGCCGGGTCAGGATCGTGATCACCGTCGTGTAGGCGAGGTCGCCGCCGAGGCGTTCCTGCACCCACCCCGCGCTCTCGGGGGCGCGCGCCTCGCGCAGCGCGGACAGGACGAGCGCCTCCAGCTCACCCTGCCCCCGCCGCCGGGGACGCTGCTGGTCCGTCACGCCCTGCCTCCTCGCCGCCGGCCGATCGATCCGCGTCGCGTTCTCTACAGAATTGTAGAAGGAGGATTGCCGAAACACCTCCACTCTCCTTCTACAGTGCTGTAGATTTCGAGTCGCGGCAGTCCGCCGGGGCATCGGGCGGTGCCGCAGGATCCGCAAGGTCTTCAAGACCCCCGAGTTCTCAAGAAGGAGTCCACCGTGGGAGTTTCCCTGTCCAAGGGCGGCAACGTCTCGCTCAGCAAGGCCGCACCGGGCCTGACGGCCGTCCTGGTCGGCCTGGGCTGGGACGTGCGCACGACCACCGGCACCGACTACGACCTCGACGCGTCGGCGCTGCTGCTCGACGCCTCCGGCAAGGTGCTCTCCGACGGGCACTTCGTCTTCTACAACAACCTGACCAGCCCGGACGGTTCGGTCGAGCACACCGGGGACAACCTCACCGGCGAGGGCGAGGGCGACGACGAGTCGGTCAAGGTGAACCTCGCGGCCGTGCCGGCCGAGGTCGACCGGATCGTCTTCCCGGTCTCGATCCACGACGCCGCGAACCGGGGCCAGAGCTTCGGCCAGGTCCGCAACGCCTTCATCCGCGTGGTCAACCAGGCGGGTGGCACCGAGATCGCCCGCTACGACCTGTCCGAGGACGCCTCCACCGAGACGGCGATGGTCTTCGGCGAGCTGTACCGCAACGGCGCCGAGTGGAAGTTCCGCGCCGTCGGCCAGGGGTACGCCTCCGGGCTGGCCGGGATCGCCGCCGACTTCGGCGTCAACGTCTGAGGAGGCCGGGGTGACGGGGCCGTATCCCCCGACCGGCCTCCGCCCCGAGGACCGGGCGGACTTCGAGGCCGTGCTGTGCCGGGCGCTGGACACCCCGCAGATCCGGGACGCGCTGCGCGCCGACCCGAGCGGTCTGGCCGAACGGCGGCTGCGGGTGCGGACGTCGGCGGACGCGGACGCGATCGTGGCGGCGGCGCGCGGCGAGTACCGCGCGTATCTCACCGCACTCGTCTCCGCCGCCGACGAGGACGCGAACGGGGCCGGGCGGTGCGAACAGCGGTCCGCAGACGCCGGGTTGCTGCCGCTGCTGGCGGTGCTCACGCCGTCCCTGGCCGCCTGCTCCGCCGCGGTCGTCCTCGTCCTCGGCTGCCTCCTGCGACTGATCGGAGTGCGGGGCACGCTGCCCGGCTCGCTCCTCGCCGCCGGATGGACACTCGCGCTCTTCGCGGCCACGAGTGCCCTCGTCGCCCTCGCCGCGCTGCTCCGCACGGCGCTGCGCGGCCCCGGCGGCCCGGCCGAACCCGCCCGGCCGGAACAGGCGCGACTGGTGTGGCAGCAGGCCCTGTTGCACCGCGGCATGCTGCCACACCTGCGTCGCTGCCTGCGGGAGGACCCCTCCCTCAGCGAGGCGAGTCCTCCTAGTCGTCCCGCTTGACCACGCACAGGGCCCAGATGATGAACGCCGAGAAGGCGATCATCACGATGGACCAGACGGGGTAGTACGGCAGGGACAGGAAGTTGGCGATGATGATGAGCCCGGCGATGGCGACGCCGGCGACGCGGGCCCACAGCGACGCCTGGAACAGGCCCAGGCTGACGAGGACGGCCACGACACCGAGGGCGAGGTGGACCCAGCCCCAGCCGGTGAGGTCGAACTCGAAGACGTAGTTGCGGGTCGAGACGAAGACCTCGTCCTCGGCGATGGCCATGATGCCCCGGCAGATGCCGAGGACACCCGCGATCATCAGCATGATGGCCGCGAAGACCGTCAGTCCCTCCGCGAAGGGATGTGACCGCTTGGTCGCGTGCATGTGCCCGGAGTGTGTGGCGGTCATACCGCTGCCTCCATTCGGTTTCGTGCGGTTGCGTGCGGTGTCGTCGGGGCCTCAGCGCGCGGCGGCGGACGGGCCGACGCCCGTTCCCGCCGAGGCGCCGTGACCGCTGAGGACCAGTTCCTTGGCGCGGCGGAACTCGTCGTCCGAGATGTCGCCGCGCGAGCGGATCTCGGACAGCCTGGCGAGTTCGTCGACGCTGCTGGGCTGTCCGCCGCCGCCCTTGGCCGTCTCCCGGATGTAGGAGTCGAAGGCGGCCTGTTGCGCACGTGCCTGGGCCACCTCGCGACTGCCCATGTTCTTGCCGCGGGCGATCACGTAGACGAACACACCCAGGAACGGCAGGAGGATCGTGAGAACCAGCCAGCCCGTCTTGGCCCACCCGCTCATGTCGTCGTCGCGGAAGATGTCGACCACGACCCGGAAGAGCAGCACGAACCACATGATCCACAGGAACAGCAGCAGCATGGACCAGAAGACGCTCAGCAGCGGATAGTCGTACGCGAGGTACGTCTGACCACTCATGTCTCTCCTCCGTTCCGGACGTTCGCCCGGCAGGTCTGCCCCGCCGTCCTCGGCGCGCCCACGGCACCGCACTCGGCGCCGATCTCAGGGTGCCCGGTGCGAGGGCGGGCGGCCTCACCCCGGGAGGGTGAGACCGGCTTCCTCGGGGGCCGGGTCCGCCGCCGCGGCGACCATCGCCACCAGCGCCAGCACGACCACGACCAGGACGGCGACGAGGACGACCGCGCCGACCGTCGGGTGGTTCCACAGGATGAGGGCCAGGGCGCCGGCCCCGAGGACGATGCCGTTGGTCCACCGGGGATGGGCGGCCAGCAGGCGTCCGGCCCGCCCGGTGCTCAGCCCGGCACCGCGCAGCGCCCGCCCGGCCTCCGTGGTGCCGTGCCCGGCCAGGGTCCGCACCCGGCGGGCGACCCGTCCGGGGCCGTAGAGATAGGCGGCGAGGGCCGTGGCCAGGAAGACCACGAGGAGCGTGCGGGCGCTGTCGCGCAGGAAGCGCAGGAAGGTGTCGAAGATGGCTCCGGCGGCGTCCGGTGGCAGCGTCGCGGACGGCACGGCGTCCAGATAGACGCGCCGGACGACGGCCAGCGCGACGAGCAGGACCGCCATCATCACACTGATGCCGAGTGCCGTGATCAGCACCATCACCCGGTGGCCGGGCGCGGTCCACACCGCCAGGGCGGCGAGTGCGACGGTGATGACGGGCAGCCAGGTGCCGAGGATGTTCAGCAGCCTCATGGCGTCCTGCGCCTTGCCCAGTTCGTCCGTGTGGAACAGCGTGACCGTCCGGTTGCTGTCGGGGATGGCGGCGGCCTTGTCGAAGCCCGCGTCGACGAGCCGCCGGCGTACGTCGTCCACGACGGCGCCGACGTCGAGCTGGATCGTGTCGCCGGTGGCCCGCAGGGCGCCCTCCCGCTCGCCGGTGAGCATGTGCACCACCGCCGCGTGCGCCTGCCGGTTCGAGGCCTCCCAGGTCCGCCGGAAGATCTCGCTCTCCACGACCCGGGTGACGTTGCGGTCGACGACCGTACGGACCACGGACCGCAGCGGGCCGTCGAGGGACCCGGCCCCCGCCACGACCTGCGCCGGCGCGCCGTTGTCGGAGAGCACCTTGGTGAGGGCGTCCGTCACCGCCTTGACGTCCACCTTCTTGACCACCTCGTCGGTCAGCCGGTCGATCACGACCTGCTGGACGGCCGGGTCGGACGCCAGTGGGGCGACCGTCTCGACATAGCGGTCGGTGTCGGCGACCGTCTCGTTCACCCAGGCCGCGACGACGGCGAGGGGAGCGAGGAGCAGGGTCACCACCAGCAGCACGGCTGCGCCGGCCTTGCGCAGCCGCCGGTGCCGTACGCCCGCGTGCCGGCGCAGCCGCTCGTACTCGGCGCGCTCCTCGGCGCTCAGCACATGACCGGTTCCGTCTGTGCTCCCGCCTCCCGAAGGCGCCGGTACGGAATCCTTGCCCATGGTCATGACTCCACCTCCTCCTCGGTCACGCGGGGGGTCCGGCGGTCGCCTCGTGCGCGCTCGTCAGGCCCGCCCGGTGCAGGGCGGCCCGCCAGGCGAGGGCGACCGCCGCCTCGGCCAGGCCGAGCAGCACGAGCCACAGGCCGAGCAGCCGGGTCAGCGCCGTAGCCGACTCGGTCGGCAGGGCCAGCACCACGATCCCCGCGACGATGCCGAGCACCGCGGCGACGAGGACGAACCCGCGGTGGGGAAGGTCCTTGGCCGCGAGGGCGGTGTGCAGGGTGAGAATGCCGCTCGCCAGCCAGACGATCCCGACGATCAGGGAGAGCGCGGCGATGGTCTGCAGCGGGTTCCGCAGACAGAGCACTCCGGCCAGGACGCACAGCAGCGCCAGCAGCAGTCCGGAAAGCCGCTCACCCGCTTCGTCCCGGGCGAAGACGCCGACGAATCGGAACACGCCGATCGCCAGCAGGTACAGGCCGATGAGGACCGCGAGGACGTGCAGGGTCTCGTCCGGCCAGACCAGGACGATGACGCCCGGGACCAGCGTGGCCAGTGCCGCGCCGAGGATCCAGGTCCAGGACCGGCCGACCCGCCCCAGTGTCTCCGCCGGGTCGCCCGGGGCGCCGGGCGCCCCACGGGGTGGGGCGGCCGTTCCGCCGGGCCGGTCGGCGCTTCCGCCGGGCCCGGAGCCCGTCCCGGTACGCGGTGCCGGGCCAGATGACTCGGTCATGGCTCCTCCTCGCGGCCGAGCGGCCGTTTCGGCACCGTCGGCGCGCGACGGTGTGCGGTGACCTCAGAGGGTCAGCGTCCCCGCGCCCGCACCCCGGCCGGATCACCCTCGGCGGGTGATCCCCGCGAATCGGATGCAGGATGAGGAGGGAACTACGCCCGTCCGGCGGTGCAGGAGGTGTGGGTCATGACCGTATCGAGCGCATTCACGGCATCACTGTCCGTGACCGAGCGGGCGGAGTACGGCCGGAACGCGCGCAAGCGCGCCTCGCGGTCCTGCCATGGCTGGTTCGAGGCGGACGCGGACGCGGGACGGACCGACCCGATCGAGGTGATCGAGCGTCAGTCGGCCACGCGGCTCCAGGAGTTGGTCCCGATCCGCTACGGCCGCATGCTCGAATCCCCGTTCCGCTTCTACCGGGGCGCGGCCGCCATCATGGCGTCGGACCTCGGCTCCCTGCCGAACAGCGGCCTCATGGTGCAGCTCTGCGGTGACGCCCATCTGCTCAACTTCCGGCTGCTCGCCTCACCCGAACGCCATCTCGTGTTCGACATCAACGACTTCGACGAGACGCTGGCCGGGCCGTTCGAGTGGGACGTGAAACGGCTGGCGGCCAGCTTCGTGATCGCGGGCCGGGCCAACGGCTTCTCCACCCACGAGCAGAACAAGGCGGTGCGGACCTGTGTGAAGGCGTACCGGCGGCGGATGCGCGACTTCGCCGGCATGCCCACGCTGGACATCTGGTACGCGCAGGACGACGCCGACCGGCTGCGGGAGCTGATGGCCTCCTTGATGGACAAGCGGAGCCGACGCCGGACCGCCGAGGCGGCCACGAAGGCGCGGACGCGCACCCACCTCCAGGCCTTCGAGAAGCTCACCCGGATCACGGCCGAGGGACGGCTGATCACCCCCGACCCGCCGCTGATCACCCCGCTGCGGGACCTGTTGGCGGACCCCTCCGGGGACGGGCAGGAGAAGGAGCTGCGGAACGTCCTGGACCAGTACGTCCGGACCCTGTCGTCGGAACGACGGCATCTGCTGCGCCACTACCGCGTCGTCGACATGGCCCGGAAGGTGGTGGGCGTCGGCAGCGTCGGGACGCGCTGCTGGATCATTCTCCTGCTCGGCCGGGACGACACCGACCCGCTGCTGCTCCAGGCGAAGGAGGCGCAGCAGTCCGTCCTCTCCGCCCAGCTCGGCGGCGACCGCTGGGACAACCAGGGCCGCCGGGTGGTGTCGGGGCAGCGGCTGATCCAGACGACCAGTGACATCTTCCTGGGCTGGACCCACGTCGTCGGTCTCGACGGGCGCGAACGGGACTTCTACGTACGGCAGTTGCGCGACTGGAAGGGTATCGCGCGGCCCGAGACCTGGGATCCCGGCATGCTGCGGCTCTTCGCGCGGGTGTGCGGGGCCAGCCTGGCGCGGGCCCACGCCCGCTCCGGCGACCCGGTCGCCATCGCCGCCTACCTGGGCGGCAGCGACCGCTTCGACCGCGCGCTCGCCGAGTTCGCGCAGTCCTACGCCGACCGCAACGAGCGGGACTTCGACGTGCTCCGCGTCGCCGCGCACACGGGCAGGGTCCACGCGGAGAGCCTTTGACGGTCACTCCTCACTCCGGGTCTCGGCTCACTCCGGGTCGCGTCTCACTCCGGTTCGCTCCGGCTCACTCCGGCTCACTCCGGCAGTTGGCGCATCTCCAGGACCCGTAGGCCGAGGGACTGGCAGCGGGCCAGCAGGCCGTAGAGATGCGCCTCGTCGACGACGTGTCCGAACAGGACGGTGTGGCCGGACATCTCGACATGGTCCAGCTCGGGGAAGGCGCCGGTCAGCGCCTTCGACAACCTTCCGTCGACGCGTATCTCATAGCGCATGAGCGGTCGTCCTCATGGCCGGTGTCGGGCGGGCTGCGCCCCTTCTCCTGCGATCGTGCGTCCCGGAGCGTCGGCCGGGCCTCACCCCGGGAAGGTGAGAGTCGGTGGGTCGGTGAGTGTCGGTGGGACGGTGAAAGTCGGTGGGACGGTGAAAGTCAGTGGGTCAGATAGAGCTTGAACGCGATGATCAGAAGACCGAGCACCAGATTGACCGAGGCCGTCACGGCGACCAGCCCCCATGAGGCGTCGGCCCGGCGGGCAGCCGCCGCGGACCAGCCGACCTGTCCCGCCACCGCCACCGCGATCGCCAGCCACAGTGCGCCCGGCACGTCGAGGCCGAGGACGGGACTGAGGGCCACGGCGGCGGCCGGTGGAACGGCGGCGTTGACGATCGGCCACTCGTCGCGGCACACCTCCAGCACGATCCGGCGATCCAGCCCCCGCCGCGACAGCCGGGCTCCGAACAGCTGGGCGTGCACGTGCGCGATCCAGAACACGAGACCGGTGAGCAGCAGCAGGAGGACGATCTCCAGGCGGGGATAGGACCCCAGGGTGCCGACGCCGATGAGCACGGAGGACGCGAGCATGGATCCGTAGACCCCACCGGTGTAGTCGGTGCGGGCCCGGCGCGTGGCGCCGCGCTCGTCACGGGTCGTGGCGGATGCGGGCCCGGTCGCGGACATCGTCCCGGTCTCCTCTCGGTGGCGGGTGCTTCGTCGCGCGTGGGAGTCGCCGTCCTCGGTGGCGGTCTCAGTCGTCCTGGTGGCGGTCCCAGTCGTCCGGTGGCGGTCTCAGTCGCCGTCCCGGCGGGTCGAGCCGGGTGCCGCCGCCGGGGTGCGTCCGGAGCCGCCGCCCGTGCCCGGCGGTGGCGTACGGTCCTTGCGTCCGGTCGGCAGCCGTGGCGTGACCAGGAACGCGGCGAGGGTGATGCCGCCGGTGGCGAGGATGGCCGCCTTGAGGCCGTTCAGCTGGGCGGACGCGTAGGAGTCGGCGAGCGCGTCGACCTCGGACGGCGGCAGCCCGGCGCGCTCGGCCGCCGTGCGCACCTGCTCGGTGGGGACGAAACTGATCCCGGCCTGGAGCGCGACACTCGTCTGCTGCCGGGCCTCCTGCGACAGCCTCGGGTCGTCCTCCACCTGCGCGGTGAAGGCATGGGCGAGGGACCCGATGAGCAGCGATCCGATGAGCGCGGTGCCCAGCGCGGACCCCAGGTTCTGCGCCGTGAACTGCAGCCCGCCGACCTCGCTGCGCTCCTCCTCCCCCGCGCTGGACTGCACGACGTTGCCCAGCTGCGAGGCGAGCAGCCCCATGCCCACGCCGAGCAGACCCATGGCCAGGGCGAACTGCGTGTCGTCGATGACGGGGTCGATGGTGGCCAGCAGCCACACGATGGCCACCGCCAGGGTCGCCAGGGCCAGCCGCACCACCCGGCGCGGGCCCGCCCTGCGCCCCAGCCGGGAGGCGACCAGGGACGCGGCCAGCATGGTGATGGACACCGGGAGCAGCCGCAGCCCGGTCTGGAAGGCGTCGAATCCCTGCACGACCTGCAGATAGAGCGGGATGGTGAAGAACAGCCCGAGCAGGATGAGGTTCTGGCACAGCAGGGCCGACAGCCCGCTGCGCAGCGCGGGCCTGCGCAGCAGGGGCAGGTGGACCAGGGGGTCGGTGCCGTGGGCGGTCCGCCGGTGCTCCCAGTGCACGAAGGCGACCAGGACGAGCGCTCCGGCGCCGATGACGAACAGGGTCGGGGCGAAGCCCATGACGGTGAAGGGCGGGTTGCGGGGCTGCACCCAGCCCCAGGTGCTGCTCTGCAGCACGCCGAGCACGCCCAGCGCGAGTCCGGCCGCCGACAGCGCGGCGCCCACGCCGTCCATCGCGGGACGCGGGCCGGTCCGGGGTGCCTCGGTGATCGCGCGGCGGAAGCACAGGACGGCGACGACGACCACGACCTCGCCGGCGAAGACCAGCCGCCAGGTGAGGTACGTCGTCACCCAGCCGCCGAGCAGCGGGCCGACGGCGATGCCCGCGCCCGCCAGTCCGCCGATGACGCCGTAGGCGACGGCCCGGTCCCGCCCTCGGTAGGACTCGGCGACGAGCGCGGCCATGGCCGGCAGCACCATGGCCGCGCCGAGTCCCTCGATGACCGACCAGCCGAGCCCGAGGACCCACAGCGTGGGCGCGACGGCGGTCACGGCCGAGCCGATGCCGTAGACCACGAGGCCGAGGAAGAAGAGCCGTCTGCGGCCGAGGATGTCGCCGAACCTCCCCCCGATGAGCATGAAGGCGGCCATGACCAGCGCGTACAGCGTGATCACGCCCTGGATGGCGGTGACCTCGGTGTCGAAGTCCTCGACGAGTTGGCTGATGGAGACGTTCATGACGGACGTGTCCAGAACCATCAGGAACTGGGCCGTCCCGAGGACGATCAGAGCCCGCCAGTGCGCCACGGTGTCCTCCACGCCGAGTTGTCCCGGAACCCCGGTGGGGGCGATCCGGAGGCGACAGGCCGTCGGCCGGCCACCCCCTCCATCCCAGCTCAGAAGCCCTTCCAGCGCCTCACCCGCCGCGGGGGAGGCAGCCACCCCGGCGGGCCGGTGATCACGGTCCCCGAAATCGCGAGCCGGTCACGCCATCAGCAGCCCGCGCGCTCGGCGGACCGCCGCGGAACCGGCCGCGATCAGCCCCGGGGAGAATCTGGGGGAGTTCCGACGGCAGTCCCATCCCCCGCTTCCCAGCGGATCGCGTGGTCAGCACCAGGGAGTACGGAAGCTGACCCCGAGAGCGGGATGATGTGGAGCCTCACCGGCCGCTCCCGGTTGCTCACCCTTGCCGTGGCGAGTGGTTCGCAGCCTCTTCCCGGTAACCGGATCCTGCTGCGGGTCTCCGGCACCGCCGTCGACGTGGTGATGTCCGAGGGCGACGCGGTGCACTTCACCGCCGACGCGGCGAAGACCGGCCGGGTGCCCGAGCCCGGTGCCGCACCCACAGGGGCGGAGTCACCGGGTCGTTCACCCTGTCGGACACCGACGGCTGGGTGACCGGGCGGCCAGACGGCGTTCGACACCGTCACCGACGGCGCGGTCCACCTCGGACCCCGACGCGGCACCCGTCGTCCACAGGTGAGAAGCAGCCGGTGCACGGGGCGGCCCGCGAGAGCCTCCTCGCGGGCCGCCCCGCACCACGGTGATCTGGCACGGTGGCGGCGCCACGCCACATCGCGGCGTCAGAGCAGATGGAGTTCGCGGGCGCGGCGTACGGCCTCGTTGCGGCGGTTGACCGCCAGTTTCCGGAAGACGCTCTTGAGGTGGGTCTTGACGGTGTTCACCGACACGCACAGGTCGGCGGCGATCTCGTCGGTCGACATCATCCGCTCCAGCCGCCGCAGTACGTCGCGCTCGCGTCCGCTCAGGTCCTCCACCACCGGTGGCCGGTCCTCGGGACCGGGTGCCCCGGTGGGCGGGGCGGGTCCCGGGGTGAGCCAGCCTGCCGCGAGACCCTTCAGGGCAGGGGTGTCGAGGACGGGCCGGAGCCATCCGCCGGCTTCGGCGAAGGGACGGCGCAGCCGTTCGCGCCGGGCCTCGTGGAGGGCCTGGGCGACGAGCCGGCGCACGGCGGCCCGGTCTCCCGCCGCGTGCGCGGCCTCCGCGCGGACCAGCAGGGCCCGTACGGTCACCGCGGGCCCGGTACGGCTCTCGGGCAGCACCCCGTCCAGCAGGTCGAGCGCGGCGAGGGGCGTGCCCGCGGCCAGCCGGGCCCGTGCCTCCCCCACGGCGCAGACCGGCTGGCGGCCGGGTACGGCGTGCAGCAGTGCGGCGGCCTCCTCGGGCCGGCCCCGGGCGAGGTGGGCGGCGGAGACGACCAGGGCGGTGTGGCCCCGCGCCCAGGGCGAGGCCACGTCGGCGGCCACGCCCGGTTCGGCGGCGGCCAGGGCGCCGCGCGTGTCCCCGCGGGCCAGCCGCAGACGGGCGGTGGCGATGGCCCGGCCGGCCTCGGTCACCGGATCCCGCATGGTGGGCGGGGCGTCCGCCACGGCGTCGAGGTGGGCGCGGGCCAGCAGCAGTTCGTCGCGGTCGACGGCGACGGCGGCCAGGACCAGCCGTGCGATGCCGAAGCCGGAGGGCTGCGGCAGGCTGTACCGCTCGGAGAGGGTCAGCGCCGCCGTGGCCTTGCGTTCGGCTCTGCCGAGCCAGCCGTTCAGATAGTCGATGAGGGCCAGCCGCCCGAGACAGTCCTCGCGCGGCAGTGCCGTCGACGCGTCCCCGGAACCGTCGGCGACCAGGGCCAGCGCGGCGCGTGCCTCCTCGAAGCGCCCGGCCCACAGTCGCGTCGAGCCCAGGTGGGCCAGGAGCAGCGCGGTGAGTTCGGGGTGCGCGTCCAGAAGGTGGTCGGGGACCTGTTCCCGCAGCCTTTCGGCCGTCCCGGCCACCAGCTCCGCCCGGCCCGGTGAGCCGGTCAGCCGGGCGGCCAGCGCCTCCAGCAGCAGACAGCTCAGCCGGGCCGCCGCCGGACCGGGCTCGTCCCCGGCCCCGTCCTCCTCCCCCGCCAGACCGCGCTCCGCGTGCCGCAGGTGGCTCAGGCCCCGGTCGAGTTCGCACCGGGAGAGTTCGCGGGCCGCCCGTACGAGGTGCGCGGCGGGGCTCGTCGCCTCGGGGCCCATGTGGGAGAACAGTTCGGCCAGGTCGTCGGAGCGCAGCCCCGTGAACAGCTGGCCGATGGCGAGGTCGTCGACGAGGGCTCCGGCGGTGAACTCCCAGTCGCCCGCGGCGGCGCCGTGCCCGAGCGCCTCGGCGAGCAGTCCCGAGCGGCGCAGCCATTCAGCGGCGCGCCGGTGGAGCACGGGTTCCAGGCCGGGCCGGCGCATCCGCAGATGGGCGCGGAGGATCTCCCCGAACAGCGGGTGGAGCCGGTACCAGGCGTGCCCGAGGTCCTCGACGAACGCGTTCCCGCGGTGCAGCTCCGCCAGGATGGCGGCGGCGTCGCCGCGTTCCGTCAGCGCGTCCGCCAGCTCGGGGCGGATCCGCTCCAGGACGCTGACCCGCAGGAGGAGATCCTGTGTCTCGGGGGTCTGCCGCTGGAGCACCTCCGCGAGCAGGAAGTCCGCGACGGCGGTGCGTTCGACCTCGAACCGCTTCAGATACGTCTCCGGGTCCGGGCTCTCCCGCGCGGCGAGCGCGCTCAGTCGCAGACCGGCCGCCCAGCCCCGGGTGCGCTCCACGAGCGCCCGCGCGACCGGCACCGTGAGCCGCAGGCCGTGCAGGTCCAGCAGGACGGACGCCTCCTCGGGCGTGAAGGCCAGCTCGGCGTTCCTGATCTCCGTCAGGTCGCCTGCGGTCCGGTGGCGGTGCAGGGGCAGCAACGGTTCGGTGCGGGTGACGAGGATCAGCCGCAGGCCGCGCGCCGCGTGGTGGAGCACGAACTCCAGCTGGTCCGCGATCTCCGGGTCGGTCACCCGGTCGAACTCGTCGAGCACCATGATCACGGGCCGCTCCCGGCCGCCCAGCTCCGCGGCGAGCCGCGTCAGCAGCGTACGGTCGACGCGGCCGGCGTCGGCCGGGCAGCCGATCTCGGGCGGCAGGGGCACACCTGCGGCGCGCAGTGCCTGGAGGGCGTAGGCCCAGAACATGCCGGGACCCTGGTCCCCGGCCTCGGTGGTGAGCCAGGCGACCGGCGGCTCCCGCCGCGCGGCCCAGTCGGCGACCAGCAGGGTCTTGCCGGCGCCGGCGGCACCGTTGACCACGGTCAGCGGCGTGGTCAGGGCCCGGTCGAGGTGGTCGACCAGGCGGCCCCGCCGGAGGAAGGTGGCGGGGCGGGCCGGTACGGCGAACCGGGTGCGCAGGAAGGGGTCGCCCCGGGGGTCGGCGCACGGGGGCACGAACCCCGAACCGCTCTCCCCGGACCTTGCCATGGTTTCCACCACCACCGGCCGTCGGAACTTGGGCCGCGCTTTTTGTCCAGCAACAGCATCCCAGTGTTCCCTCGCGACCGCGCGCCACGTCGTATGAGCCGCCTCGCGGCCCCCGCCTCCCACCGACGACGCCACGGTGGCCACCCCGAGGCGTACGGCCGCGGACGGTCTCCCGTCAGTGCGACTCCCGGCTCACCTCGGAGCCGCTGGAGCCGATGAGGAAGTCGAGGTCGGCACCGGTGTCGGCCTGCAGGACATGGTCGACGTAGAGGCGTTCCCAGCCGCGCCGGGGTGCGGCGAAGCCGTCGACCGTGGCCCGGCTCGGCTCGCGGCGGGCGAGTTCTTCGGCGGGTACGTCGACGTCGATGCGGCGGGCCTCGACGTCGAGGGTGATGAGGTCGCCGGTGCGGACGAGGGCGAGGGGGCCACCGGCTGCGGCCTCCGGGGCGACGTGCAGGACGACCGTGCCGTACGCGGTGCCGCTCATCCGGCCGTCGCAGACCCGGACCATGTCCCGGACGCCCTGTTCGAGGAGCTTCTTCGGCAGTGGCATGTTGGAGACCTCGGGCATGCCCGGATAGCCCTTGGGGCCGCAGCCGCGCAGGACGAGGACGGAGTCGGCGTCGACGTCCAGGCCGGGGTCGTCGATGCGGGCGTGGAAGTCCTCGACGGAGTCGAAGACGACGGCCCGGCCCCGGTGGCGGAGCAGGTGCGGGGAGGCGGCGGCCGGTTTGACGAGGGCGCCGTCGGGGGCGAGGTTGCCGCGCAGGACGGCGATGCCGCCCTCGGCGACCAGCGGTTCGGCGCGCGGGCGGATGACCTCGGCGTCCCAGACGGGGGCCTCGTCGAGGAAGTCGACCAGCGGTTCGCCGGTGACGGTCAGCGCCTCGGGGTCGAGCAGGTCACGGACCTCCCGCAGAACGGCGAGCAGCCCGCCGGCCCGGTGGAGGTCCTCCATCAGGAAGCGGCCGGCCGGCTGGAGGTCCACCAGGACCGGCACCCGGGAGCCGATCCGGTCGAAGTCGTCGAGCGACAGCTCGACGCCCAGTCGGCCGGCGATGGCGAGGAGATGGACGACGGCGTTGGTGGAACCCCCGATCGCGGCCAGCGCCACGATGGCGTTGTGGAAGGACGCCCTGGTCAGGAAGGTGCCCGGCCGCCGGTCGGCGCCCACCATGTCCACGGCCAGCCGGCCGGTTCGGTGCGCGGCCGCCAACAGCCTGCTGTCGGGTGCGGGCGTCCCCGCCACGCCGGGGAGCACCGTGCCCAGCGCCTCGGCGACCAGCGCCATCGTCGACGCCGTCCCCATCGTGTTGCAGTGCCCTCGGCTGCGGATCATCGACGACTCGGAGCGGGTGAACTGCTCCTGGGAGAGCGTGCCCGCCCGCACCTCCTCCGACAGCTGCCACACCCCGGTGCCGCAGCCCAGCAGGCCACCGCGGAAGGTGCCGTTGAGCATCGGCCCGCCGGGGACCACGACCGCCGGGAGGTCCACCGACGCGGCGGCCATCAGCAGCGACGGGATCGTCTTGTCACAGCCGCCGAGCAGCACCACGCCGTCGATGGGGTTGGCCCGCAGCATCTCCTCCGTGGCCATCGCGGCCATGTTCCGCCAGAGCATCGCGGTGGGCCGCACGTTCGTCTCGCCCAGCGACACCACAGGCAGGTCCAGCGGGATGCCTCCCGCCTCGTACACACCGTTGCGCACCGAGGCCGCGACCTCGTCCAGATGGGCGTTGCAGGGCGTCAGATCGGAGGCGGTGTTGGCGATGGCGATCTGCGGCCGGCCGGTGAAGGCGTCGTCCGGCACGCCCCGGCGCATCCACGCCCGGTGGATGTAGGCGTTGCGGTCCTGTCCCCCGTACCACTGCGCACTGCGGAGCGTCACGCCGAGCCCCTTCCGATAATCGGTACGGCGGTCTACAGTCCGGAACGCGATGAAGCATACGCAGCCGTACGAAGGATCGACAGACCTCGGCGAGGACGACCCGAAGGGCGCCGTGAGCAGCCGACTCGTGGGGTCGGACCGGGTGCTGGCGGTCCTCAGGGAACTGGCCCGGTACCCCGACGGGGTCGGTCTCGACGAGCTGACACGGGTGATCGGCAGCCCCAAGCCGACCGTGCACCGGGCGCTCGGCGCGCTGCGCCGGGCCGGGCTCGCGGACCAGGACGCGCGCGGCCGCTACGGGCTCGGCGACGAGTTCCTGCGCATGGCCTTCGCCCATCACGAGGCGCGGCCCGAGCACATCCGCGTCCGGCCGGTGCTCGAAGCGCTGGCGCACCGGTTCGGCGAGACCGCGCACTACGCGGTGCTCGACGGTCACGAGGTCGTGTACCGGGCCAAGGTCGATCCGCCCGCGGGCGCCGTCCGGCTGACGTCGACGATCGGCGGGCGCAACCCCGCCCACAGCACCGCCGTCGGAAAAGTGCTGCTCAGCGGGAGGTTGGGCACCCTGGAGGAGGTCGAGACGTGGATCGGCGGCGCGCCCCCGGAACGTCGTACGCCCTGGGCGCCGTGCGCGGCGGCCGAACTGCACCGCGCACTGGACGCCACCCGTGCACGCGGCTACGGCGTGGACGACCAAGAGACCGATCCCGGGGTCAACTGCCTCGCCCTGCCCGTGTTCCTCACCTCGCCGACGGCCCCGTCCGGAGCGGTGAGCGTCAGCGCGCTGGCCTACCGCACGCCCCTGACGGCCCTGGTCGACGCACTGGACGAGATCCGCGCGCTCCTCGGTCGCCTCGGCGCGTCGCACCGGTGACCCACGCGCCGCGTCAGCACCCCGCCCCGGTCCTGGAGACAGAGCTGTGAACCTCATGCGCGCGTTCGTCCTCACCGCCCCCGGCGCGTACGAGGTCCAGGAGCTCCCGGCACCGATGGCCGGAGCGGGCGAGGTCGTGGTCGACGTCGAGCGGGTCGGGGTGTGCGGCACCGACATGGAGTTCTTCACCGGCACGATGGCCTACCTCCACCAGGGGCACGCCGCGTACCCGATGCGGCTCGGGCATGAGTGGGCGGGGCGGGTGTCGGCGGCCGGTGACGGTGTCGACCCGGGCTGGGTCGGCCGACGCGTCATGGGCGACACGATGCTCGGCTGCGGCGGCTGCCGCCGCTGTCTGCGGGGCGACCAGCATGTGTGCGAGCGGCGCCGGGAGGTCGGCATCCGCGGAGGCCGTGCGGGAGCGCTGGCCGAGCGGCTGGCCGTACCGGCCTCCTCCCTGCACGCCCTGCCCGACTCGGTGGACGCCGTGCTCGGCGCGCTCGTGGAGCCGGGCGGCAACGCCCTGCGCGCCGCCCAGGCCGCCGCGACCCGGCCGGGTGACCGCGCGCTGGTCCTCGGGCCGGGGACGATCGGGCTGCTGGTCGCGCTGTTCCTGCGGGCCGCCGGTACGGAGGTGCACCTCATGGGACGGACCGAGGACTCGCTCGCCTTCGCCCGGAGTCTGGGCTTCCCGCACACCTGGACGGAGGACTCCGTCCCGGACCTGCCCTTCGACGCGGTCCTCGATGCTACCAACGCGGCCCAACTGCCCGAGATCGCAGTGGAGTTGGTGGAGCCCGGTGGACGGGTCGTGTACATCGGGCTGGCCGCCGGACCCAGCCGGATCGACACCCGGGCGCTCGTCCTCAAGGACGTCACGGCCGTCGGCGTCCTCTCCGCCTCTCCCGGTCTGGACGCGACGATCCGCGCCTACGCCACCGGCACGGTCGACCCCCGCCCGCTCGTCGCCGCCACGGTGGGCCTCGACGAGGCCGGCCCGGTCCTCGCCGGTCAACGCCCGGCCGGGGCGGGCCCCGGCCCGAAGATCCACGTCGACCCCGCTCCACGAGCGCGCTGATCCCGCCGGGCTCCCCCTTCGAGACCGGGCGCGGTGGCCTCGGCAGAGCCCCTGCGCACCGGCGCCGCCTCCCCGGACGCTCGTGCCGGGCGCACGCGCCCGTGTCATCGGCTCGCCGGGCGCTCGGCACGGTTGATCGGCGGCCCTGCCTCTCCGGATCGGCGGGGCGCCTGCCGTCCCGGACCGGGCCCGGCTTACCGTACGGGGAGATCACGATCTGCCCGGGAGTCCGCATGGCCGGTAGTCGCCGGAAGAGGTCCGCCGAGGCCGTCGATGCCTTCGAGGCCATCGAGCCGCCCCGCAACGCCGAACTGATCCTCGGCGTGCTGGCGGTGACGGCCCTGGTGGAGGCGCTCGGTGTGCTGTCGCGGTCCGAGGTGTGGCTCCTCGGGCTGCTGGTGTTCCTGCCGGGGACGGCGTCGGCGCTGTGCACGGTCCGGCAGACGGCGTTCGTCGCCGCGTGGACCACGCTGGTCGTCACCACCACGGCCGTGGTGCGCAATGTCGACGCGGACCGCTGGCTCGACCGTCTCCTGCTGGTGCTGCTGACCCTCACCCTGGGCGTCGCCTCGGTGTACGCCTGTCACCGGCGGATCAGGCGCGAGGCGGAGATGTTCCGGCTGCGCTCCACGGCCGCGGCCATGCAGCGGCACATCCTGCACCCCCTCCCCCTGCTCACCGACGACGTCCTGGTCAACGGCGTGTACGAGCCCCTCCAGGAGGACCGCCTCGTCGGCGGCGACATCTACGACGTCGTCGCCTCGTCCTGGGGGACCCGGGTGCTGATCGGCGACGTGCAGGGCAAGGGCCTGGCCGCCGTGGGCGCCGCGTTCGCCGTCATCGGAGCTTTCCGTGAGGCGGCCCACCGCGAGCCCACCCTCACCGCGCTCGCCGACGCCCTGGACGCGGCCGTGGTCCGCCACAACTCCTACGCCGAGAACACCGGCGACGACGAGCGCTTCGTCACCGCCCTCGTGATCGGCGTCGACGCGCTCACCGAGGAGGCGCAGGCCGTCAACTGCGGGCACATCCCCCCGCACGTGCTGCACGAGGGCACGGTCACCGCGACCGAGCTGGACTCCGGCGTCCCGCTCGGTCTGGCCGAGCTGGCGCTCGAACCCACCACCGTGGGCTGGTTCCCGTTCCCGGAGGGCGCCACGCTGGTGCTGAGCACCGACGGCCTCACCGAGACCCGCGCCGCCGACGGCACGTTCTATCCGGTCGACGAGCGCCTCGCGGAGCACCTCGATCTCTCCCCCACCGCCCTGCCCCGGGCCCTGTACGAGGACGCCCGCGCGTACGCGGGCAGCGGCGGCCCGCACGACGACGTCGCCGTCCTGACCGTCCGCCGGTCACCGCGTCCCTGAACGCGCACCGAACAGGATTTCCGCGGCAGGAGACGGGCGCGAGTGGCGTCCGCGTGTCCTGAACCGGTCGGTCCCGGAACTCACCTCGCTCCCTGCTCCCTTGACACGTCAACAGCGCGCTCCTACGTCGCGAAAACGTTTCAGGTCGTTTTCCGCCCCCCGGTTCATCGTCTGCTCGGCCAGCCACTGCTCGACGCCCGACTACAAGCTCGGCATGCTCACCTGCAACGGCGGCGACCCGCCCAGCTCCTCCTCGTGGGTCAGGTCGCCGAACCCGGTGTTCCAGCGGTCCAACGCGAGCGGCGTCTACGGCCCCGGCCACAACGGGTTCTTCAAGTCGCCCGACGGGACGGAGGACTGGATGGTCTACCACGCCAACAGCTCCGCCTCCGGGGGCTGCGACATGAACCGGTCGACCCGGGCGCAGAAGGTCACCTGGAACGCCGACGGCACCCCGGACCTCGGCACCCCGGCCTCCCTCGGCGCCACCTTGACCGCACCATCGGGCGAACAATCGTACCGTTTCCCCTCGATCGTCCCAAACCGCTTGCCCGGTGCGGGACCCCTGCCCATCCTTGAGCGGTGATTGATGAGCAGGCGCACACCGGACCCGACCTCGCGACGACACTGCGCAAGCTGGTCGACGAACTGGGCCGGGTCCGGGCGCTCGGGCTGCTGCGGCTGCACGAGGCGGAGCTGGAGACGCTCTCCGCGTGCGTCGCGGGCCGGTCCCCCGGCACGGATGTCGCGGCCGCTCCGGAGGACCGCGCGCAGCCGGAGGCCGTCGAACGCCTGCTGCACGCCGTACTGCTGGGCCTCGACGGGGAGTTGCTGCGCGACGCGGCCCTGCACTCGTTCGGTTTCGCCCCCGGTACCCGCGATCTGTCGGGCAAGGAGCGCCGGGAGCGGGCGGCCCATGTCTACCGGGTGGGGGCGGAGCGGTTCCGCAAGCACCAGGAGAAGCTGATGCTCCAGCAGGTGGCCCGCGCCGTACTGAACTACGGGGGTCACGAGCCGGCACCCGTCCCCCCGGACTCCCGGGAGGGTTCCGGGGACGGTGTCCGGGGGAGCGCCGTCGCCCCCGTCCGCGCGGGACGGCATGTGTTACGGACCGCGTTCTCCCACGGGGACGTCCTGCTCACCCTGCATGTGGCACCCATCGAGCTGGTGACGGGGGTGGACGTCCTGGTCTCCTCGGAGAACATCTACTTCGAGATGTCGAAGACGTTCCGGCGCACGGTCTCCGGCAGCCTGCGGCGGGCGGGGGCCACGAAGGATGCCGTCGGACGGATCACGGACGATGTGATAGCCCGACAACTCGCGGACTGGGTACGGAATTTCGGGGTTCCCGGGCTCCCGGTGGCGGCGGGCACGGTCGCCGCCACCTCGCCCGGGGCCCTGGCGGCGCAGGGGGTGCGGCGGATCCTGCACGCGGCGGTCGCCACCCCCTCGGCGACGGGCGACGGGTACGAGACCGCGCCCGCGGCCGTCGCGGCGGCCGTGCGGCGCGTCTTCCAGCTGGCGGCGGCCGAGCGGCGTTCGGGCCGCGTGCCCCTGCGGTCCGTCGCGCTCCCCCTGCTCGGTGCGGGCCGGGGCGGTCTCGACGCGCGGACCAGTGCCGAGACCGTCGTCGGAACGCTGGAGCAGGTGCTCAGGGACGACCCCGACTGGTCGGTGCATCTGGTGACGCGCAATCCGCTCAGTGCCCGTGCGGTGCTCGACGTGCTGAGCGACCGGCGGCCCTGACATTCCGGCGCTGCGCCGGACGACACGGAAGAGCACGGTATTCGAATTCGCTCGCCCCGTGGAACTCGAATACCGTGCTGTATTCCTGCCGCATTCCCCCGTCTTTCCCCGCGGCCTTTCGAGCAGAAGCATGCACGAGCGACGGCCTGCATCGGAACCCGTTCCACCGAATCCCCGGAGGAAATCCGGAAAGCTACCGGTTCCCGCCCGGAAAACTCCCCGGACGGGTTCCTGCGAGGGTGGGCGCGGGCGGTGTCAGGACCCGATGCCCGGCAGGTGTTCCACCGATCCGATCTCGACGTGGTACTCCCGCAGGGTCTCGGCCAGCCAGCGCAGACCGTCCTCGTCGTCGAGGGCCCTCGGCGGCTCGTCCGTCACCGTGAGCAGGTCGCTCTCGGCGGCGGCGCCGAACAGGACCAGGGACTCGTTGGGGCCGTCCAGGCGCGAGCGCCAGACGAAGCCGTCCGCCCAGTCGGCCTCGGCCCGCAGCCAGTGCCCCCAGCGCCGGGTGAAGGCGTACTCCGTCGGATCGGACTCCACCAGCCACCAGTCGCTCTGCTGCACGGCGTTGAGGTGGAGGATGCTGCACAGGGAGACCAGTTCGACGTCGCGGGTGAGCCGCACCTGGGACAGCAGCCTGCCCTCCAGTTCCTTCCGTGGCAGCACCCGGGAGTTGCCGAGGCCGTCGAAGCGCAGGGTGCGGACGAACTTCTCGATGATCGCGGTCTCGGGCCTGGGGGCGGCGTACAGATAGGCGTAGGCGTCGTTCGGGGTGCTGTCGAAGCGGCCGCCGCCGAAGTGGTGGTCCTGCGGCTTCGGGTTGAAGCGGTCCGCCGCTCGGTGCCGCGCGTGCACCCGGTAGAACACCTCGCCCGCCCTGCGGACCACCTTGCGGGCGTCGGCCGTGCCCTTCTCGGGGAGTTTCGCTCCACGGGCCATGTCAGTCGTCCTCCCCCACCACGCTCGCGGCGGCGAGCAGTTGTTCGTCCAGCCCCGCGCCGAGCAGCGTCGCCGGCACGGCGTCCAGCCACAGATTGGGCCCCAGCCACCAGTCGGCCACTCCCCAGGGATCGGCCGCCGCGCCCAGCATCGCGTTGATGGCGAGCACCAGGGACCGGGGGCGGCCCTCCCCGTCGAACTGGAACGCGGGCAGCACCTCGGGCCCCTGGGCCGCGCGGAGCCGGATGAGTTCAGGCTGTTCGGGCGCGACGCCGAAGATCTCCGTCAGTTCCGTGTCCGTCAGGGCGGGTTCGGCCAGCAGCCGGTCACGGGCCGAGGCCCACCGCGCCTCGGTCCGCGGCGGGCCGCCCGGGGTGGCCGCGGGTCCGGCCGCAGAGCCCGGGGTGCGGGCCTCGCCGGACGGGGCGCTCGCGACGCCTGGGGTACCCGGGCCGCCTGGCGCGAAGCGTTCCAGCAGGACGTCGTGCGGCGGTCGACGGGTGAGCGACGAGGAGGTGTAGCGCCGGCCCACCGCGGTCCCCTCGTCGTCCGGCAGGGCCGCGCGCAGATGGGCGGCGACGGCGCGCGCGATCCCCCGCGCCCGCTGCTCGCCGCCGCCCTCGGCGACGAGGTCGAGCAGAACGTCGAGCTGTTCCCGGTCCGCCGGGGAGAGCTTTTCCCGGATCGACTGCGGTTCCGACACGAGCGCCGCGATTAGTTGCTGCTCGTACTCGTCCATGTTCCCCTCCTGCGATCCGGAATCCGGATTACGGCCGTACGCTAGTGAGCTACGATCCGATTGGCAATTCAGGGGCCGGGACGGGGACATTCCCGGGCGCGGGCGGGGGGATTTCGTGTACACCGAGAATCAGGGTTTCGATGATCGCTCCGATGAATCCGGGATGACGGATCGTTTCGCACGGATCGACGCCGTCGTACAACTCCTCGAAGCCGCCGAGGACGCCCTGGACCAGGAGGACGGCGGACACCTCGTGGATCTCGTCGACGAGGTGGAGCGGATGCTGGCGGAGCTGTCCGGCACCCCCACCGGCCCGGCCGAACGGCGTCTGCTGCTGGGCATGTCCGCCGACGCGGCCCGGCTCCGCTACGCCCACGGGCAGGCACCGCAGGACCTCGACGACACGATCGCGCGGGTGGAGACCGTCCACTCTCTGACGGTCGAGGCGTTCACGTCCCCGGGGCCTCAGACGCCGCCCGACCACGACGACCTGGTCCTGGTCCGCCGCGAACTCGCCCTCGACCTCGCGGAACGGTGGCGCACGAGCGAGGACGGCCCCCGGCGGTCGGCCGACGCCGACCGGGTCGTCGACCTGCTCGGCCCGATCCTCGACGGACCGGACGCCCGGTGTCTGCCGGATCCCGCGCAGTGCCGCGCGGTGCTGGGCCTGGTCCTCTCCGACCGTTGCAGGTGCGCCGAACACGACACCCCCGAACGGCTCGCGGACCGCCACGCGGCCGTCGGACATCTGCGGACGGCGCACGACAGCGACGATCTCGACCCGGACCTGCGCCCCGCCGTGGCCTTCGACCTCGCGTTACTGTCCTACCTCGAACTGGGCGACCGCTACCGGAAATCCGCCCACCCGGCCAAGTCCCCGGACCCCGCCTCGGAGTTCGGCGCCCTGCTGACCGTCCTGCGGCCGCTCCTGGCCGATCACGGCCCGGCCGGCGCCGACGCGGCCGAGCTGGGCGCGGACGTGTGCGACGCGCTCACGCGGTACGGCACCGGTCGGCGGGGCCTGTCAACGGCCGTGGAGTGGTACCGGACGGCCCTCGCCCATCCCGCACTGTCCGAGGAGGCCGCCCACCGGATCGCGACGAATCTGGGGCTCGCCCTCGCGGAGCGCTCCGAACTCAACCGTGCGACCCCTCATCCCGACGCCCCCGCACCGGCCGTCGACCGCGCCGAGGCGCTGGCCCTGTGGGAGAAGGCACGGACCCGGCTCTCCTCCGCCGCGGACCCCGGCCGTCCCGGGGCGGACCCGGAGGCCGCCGCCGAGGCCCGGGCGGACCTGGTGGCCTGTTCGGCGGGGATCGTCGACCTGCTCTGGATCGACCTGGGGGACGGACTGCTGGACGAGGACGGCATCGGCCGCCTCACCGTCCGGGCCCGTGAACTCGCCGCCCTCATCGGCCCGGACGACACCGACCGGGCCGAGCTGGTGCTGAGGACCGCGATCGTCCTGACCCGGCGGGTGATCGACCGCGGCACGCCCAACGCGTACGACCTCAGCAACAACGCCCTCCTCACGGGCGCGGCCGATCCGTCCCTGGCCCTGGACCGTACGGTGCCGCGCATCGTGACGGACCTCCGCGAGGCCATCGACCTCCTGCGCACCGGCACGGGTCTCTACCACCACCAGGACGAACTCCACCTGGGCGCCCAGTGCCTGCTGGGCGTCGCACTGCTCCTCGACTTCGCCTGCGCGCTGCCCCAGGTCCGGCACGCGTCCCTGCGCGAGGCCCTGCGCCTTCTGCGCGTGGTGCTGGAACGCGCGCCCGCCGACAGCGAGTTCCGCGACGAGAACCTCAACGGGTCGTTCCTGACCGCCATGCTGTACCGCGTCTGGTACACCGACCCGTTCGCCGTTCCCCAGGGACCGGGCGGGCCGCCCCTTCCGGACGTCAGCGGGTTCCCCACCGTCGAGGACGATCTGCACCTGCTGGCCGGGCTGCTGGACCCGGCCACGCTGGAACGGGAACCGCACTTCGTCTTCGTGTCCGTCATGGTGGACTTCCTGCGGTCACCGGACGGGACGCCCTCCGCGGCCGACTGCCGTTCGTGGACGGGCCAGTTGCTGCGGGCCGCCCCGCTGCTGGAACCCGAGGCGTGGGCGCTCCGGGCGATGATGCTGGCCGTCGCCGGCACGCTGGGACTCGTCCTCGTCACGCGGGGCGAGGCGACCGGCGCGGAGCGGACCGCCGCCCTGGGGGCGCTGCGGCAGGCCCAGGCCTCGCTGCCGCCCGGCTCCGCGATGCGCCGGCACATCGACGAGGCGCTGCGGCAGGGCGCGGTGGCCGACTTCCGGGCCCTGCTGGGCACCCTCTTCCCGGCCGCCGCACACCGACAGCGGCCGGCCGAGCCGCCGGGGCCCCGGCCGCAGGAACCCGCCCCCGCCGACCCGCCGGACGGCGAGGGCCCGCTCGCCCCGCCCACGATCGACCCGTCCGCGACGATCCTGCTCGGGGACGGCTCCCCGGACCCCTTCGCCGTGCCCCTCGGCAGGGTCACCGAGATCCTGTCCGGCGACCCCGGGACGACGAGTCCGGCCGAGGCCGCCGCGCGCTCCCTGGCGCACCACCGCCGCTGGCTGCGGGAACGGGACGGGCATGACCTGACGCGGGCCATCACCCTCGTACGACACGCCCTCGATGTTCTCGGCAATCCGGCGCCGGACGACGCACCGCCGGCGGGGACCGCCTCACCGGCCCTCGCCGACCGGTGCGCCGAGTTCCTGGCCCGACTCCTGCTCGACCGGCACGTCCTGCTCGGCGACCACGCCGATCTCGACGCCGCCGTCCACGAGTACGACCTCCTGCTCGGCCGCACGCCGGACCACCTCGTCCGGCCGCCGATGCACACCCTGCTGGCGGAGGCGGGCGATCCGCGGGTTCCGCCGCACCTGTTCCGGGCCGGGGAGCCGGCGGAGTCCGCCCCCTTCCGGGCGGAGCTGCTGGCGGCCGCCGGGTCGGCGTGGCTGCTGCTCGCGCACTCCCGGCGACGCCACTCCACGACGCTGGCCGGCGACGCCGTGCGTGCCTGGGAGGAGGCCGGGCGCACCTTGCCCCCGGACCATCCGAGGGTGCCGGCCGTCCGTGCCGAACTGGCGGCCCACGCCCTGCGGGAGGCCCGCGAGGCGGGTGACGCGGCCGCCGCTCGGGCCTCGGTCGACGCGCTCGTCGAGGCCGCCACCACCTGCCCGGCCGGGAGTCCGCACCGCCCCGCGCTGTGCCTGCGCGCGGCGGCGGCCCTCGCGCGGCCGGACGGCGCCGAGGCAGAACCGGCCGCCGCCGACGCGCTCGGCCAGGGCATCACCCTGCTGAGGCACGCGGCGGAGCGGGGCCCGCACGAGTTCCACGGGTCGCGCGGGCGGTGCCTGTACGGACTGGGCAGTCTGCTGCTGGCCCGGTACCTGGCCACGGGGCGGGGTGAGGACCTGACGGAGTCGGTCGCCGTGCTGCGGGAGGCGTGGGTGGTGCTCAACGCGAGCCCCGGCGACCCCTTCGCCATCGCGCTGATCCGGACCATCGCCCTCGCCCACCGCGCCTTCGGCCCGCAGGACGCCGGGCACCGGCGGCAGTCACGGGAGACGGCCCGCTCGGCGCTGACCGCCTACGGCCGCTCCGTCCTGCTGCAGTCGGGCGCGGACCACGGGCTGGAGGCCGCGCGGGCCATCGCGCCCGACATGCTGCGGCTGGTCCGCTGGAGTCTCGCCGACGGCCTGCCCGAGTCGGCCTTCGAAGCGCTCGAACTCGGCCGCGGACTGGTGCTGAACGCCGCGACGATGAACGTCACCGTTCCCGATCTGCTCCGGGACGCCGGCCGGCACGCGCTCGCCGACGAGTGGGTGCGGGCCGCCGCCGAGGGCAGCCGGCCCAGTGACGTACCGGACGACCTGCGGGGGCGGGTGCTGGAGGCGCTGGCGGGCAGCGCCGCCGAGAAGCGGCTCCTGTCCGCGCCCGCCCCGGCCGGGCTCGGACGGACCCTGCGCCGTCTGGGGACCGATGTGCTGGCCTACCTCGTCCCCGGTGAGGACGGGGCGCCCGGCCACGCGGTCCTCGTCACGGCGACGGGGACGGTCGACTCCCTGCGGCTGCCGGGGCTGACCTCCGTGTCCGCCGGCCCCGTCGGCGCGTACGCAGCCTCCCTGGAGGCGTTCCAGAGGGCGGGCCGGCTGGAGCCGCCGGCCCCGCACCACCCGCTGGTCATGCACGAGCTGCACCGCAAGCGGCTGTTGCGCCTGGAGAAGGAGTGGCGGCAGGCGCTGGAGCGGCTGTGCGCGTGGGCGGGTGAGGCCGCGATGGGGCCGCTGCTGGCCGCCGCCGAGTCCAGGTGGCCGGGCCGGCCTCCCCGGATCGTCCTCGCGCCCGTGGGTCCCCTCGGCATCGTCCCCTGGCACGCGGCACGCTGCCCGGCACCCGGCGGGGCGGACACGGAGAACGGCGGGCACGCGTGCGAGCGGGCCGTCATCTCCTCCTGTGCCAGCGCCCGTCAGCTCATCGAGGTGGCCGCCCGCCCCACGACCGTCCTGGGCCGGGGCGCCGTGGCCGTCGTCGTGGACCCGGACGGTTCGGCGACGATGCACCGGGAGGCGGCGCTCGTCGCGTCCCTCCATCCGGAGGTCACCGTGATCGGCGGCATGGGAGGGGACGAGGACACCCCGGCGGGCCCCGGGGGCGGGCGGGCGGCGCCGCTGCCGCCCGAACCCCGGTCGCTGGAACCCTTCCTGCCGGGCCGGGGACCCGCGCCGACGGCGCTCCTGCACGTCAACTGTCACGCGGACACCGGCCCGACCTCCACCGACTCCGTCCTCAAACTGGACGCCACGCACACGGTGTCGGTGCAGGATCTGCTGACCGGCGCCGCCGGCCGCGATCCCCGGATGCCCGGCGGCACGGTCCTGCTCGCCAACTGCACCAGCGACCTGACCCTCAGCGACCACGACGAGGCGCTCACCCTGGCCACGGCCTTCCTGGGCGCGGGCGCCACGGCGGTGGTCGGTTCCCGCTGGGCCGTCGCCGACGACCCCCGGACCACGGTGCTGGTGCTGCTCGTCCACCACCACATGAAACGGGGGGTGCCGCCACGGGACGCCCTGCGCGCGGCCCAGTTGTGGATGCTGGACCCGGGCCGGGTCCTGCCGGCCGAGCTGGCGCGGTGGGCGCCGCTGCTCGGGGACACCGCGCACGGCCCGCTGGACGAGCTGGAGGTCTGGGCGTCCTTCACCCATCACGGCCAGTGAGCCCGCCGCCGGGCCCCGGCCGGGCGTCCTGCCCCCCGGGGGCCTGTCATGGGCCGAGGTCGTCGACCCCCAGGTCGCGGCGCATGGTGTGGCGCATGTCCGCGAGCAGCGTCCACGCCGACCGCAACTCCGGTTCGAAGGCGTCCAGCGCCGTGCCGTCGACCGACGGACCGGCCAGTGCCTTCTTGAGTACGCCGTAACCGCTGTTGAGCCGACGGCTGACGGTGCCGGCGGCGGCGAGCACGGCCGCCGGCACGACCATCTGGGCCTCGGCGTAGCTCTCCCGGTGGGCTGAGCGGCGCTCCTCCAGCTCCTGCAGACAGGCGTCGACGCCGGCGCCCTCCTGGAGGGCGTGCCAGAGGTTGACCTGGGCGGTCTGGTACTGACGGGCGGCGGTGTTGAGCGCGATGTAGCAGGCGCGGCGCAGGTCGAGCAGCTCGCGTCCGCGGGCGGCGGACAGCTCGGCGCGGCGCACGCGCTCGGCGTGCGCGCGTTCCTCGCACTGCTGCCGGGCCAGGGCGTGGAGTTCCAGGCGCTTGGTGCGGTCGGCGCGGCTCTGCGTCAGGAGCGCGGCACCCAGGGTGCCCACGACGCCGACCGAGGCGACCGCCAGAGCCACCCACGCGTCCCCCACCCCGTGCCCCCTCCACTGTCCGTGACGGTCAGGTGTCCCCGAGGACGACGACCCTGCGGGGCGTGCCCGCGCCGGCCGTGGCGGTCGGGGCGGCGGACCGTCCGGCGGGTACCGCGCGTTCGCGGCCCCAGGCACGGATCTCCTCGATCTGCTCGGGGTTGCTGCGGCTGAGGGGTGCGGTGTTGGCGAAGGTGTCCTCGACGAACGCGGGGTCCAGACGGTCTGCCCCGCCCCCCAGCAGGACCTCGGCGCCGACGTCGTGGAGGGCCGACTCGATGTCGGAGCCGGCGAAGCCCTCGGAGAGTTCCACCAGGCGGTCGAGCTGGTCCGGGTGGGGCTCGGCCTTGACATAGCGCCGGTAGTAGAGGGTGATGATCTCCCGGCGGTCATGGTCGTCCGGCAGGTCCACGAAGAACAGCTCGTCGAAGCGCCCCTTGCGCAGCAGTTCGGGCGGCAGGCTGCGTACGTCGTTGGCGGTGGCGACCACGAAGACCCGGGAGTCCGATTCCTGGAGCCAGAACAGGAACTGTCCGATGATGCGCTGCTGGACGCCGGAGCTGTCGTGGGCGCCGGCCAGTCCCTTCTCGATCTCGTCGATCCACAGGATGCACGGCGCGACCCGGTCGGCGGCGTCGAGCGCCTCCCGCATCCGCCCCTCGGACTCGCCCAGGTAGCGGCCGTGGATGCTGGCCATGTCCAGCCGGTAGAGGGGCAGTTGCCACTGCTGGGCGATGGCCTTGGCCGACAGGGACTTGCCGCAGCCGGGCACACCGACGAGCAGGACACCGCGGGGCGGGCGCAGTTGGGTGCCGCGCAGGTCGGTGTGGATGAGCCGGTGTTTGCGCTCCAGCCAGCCGCGCAGGTTGGTGAGTCCGCCGACGGAGTAGTCGACGTCCTTGCGGGCGACCCGTTCCAGACCGGCGAGGTTGTTGAAGATGCGGTCCTTGGAACTGGCCAGGGCCAGCACGTCGGCGGCTTCCACCGATCCCTTGGCGATGAGGGTGGCCAGGAGGTTCACCGCCTCACCCTCGGTCACTCCCTGGAGGAACTCGGCGGCCCGGCGGGCGTCGTGCTCGGTCCAGGCGATGGCGACCATGCCCCGGTGGTCGCCGAGGAACCCGCTGATGGTCGCGTACATCTCGTCGGCGTTCGGCAGGTCCAGCTGCAGGCTCATGCCCAGGCGTTGCAGGCCGCTCCAGATGGGGTTGTCCGTGATGAGGACGACGCATCCGGAATGGGTGTCGGCGATCCTGGCGAGTTCGGCGACGTTACGGGTGAAGGGGGTGTCGGACTCCAGCTCCCCGGGGTCGACCAGGACGAGCGTGGCGTGCGGGCGGGCGGCGAACTGGGCGGCGGCGAAGTCCATGGCACCGGTCAGCGAACGGTCGTCGAGGACGGCCGCTCCCGACCGCAGGTCGCGCAGGCCGGTGGCTCGGGTGTGGATCCAGAACTGCTGACCGGAGCGCCGGGGCTGGGTCGCGACCTCCTTGAGCATGCGCAGGGCGCGGGCCTGTTCGATGGTGCGCAGCCCGACGACGGGCACCCGCGCGGTGAGGTAGTTGTCCAGGTCACGCTTGCTGTCGGAGTAGTTCGACATGTGGGTTCTCCGTGGTGCCGTCAGTCGGGGGTGACGATGCGACGTCCGCCGGTCGGCTCGTACCAGCCGACGGGGGGCGGGCCGGACGGCTCGGACAGCACCGCGGTGAGGGGGTTGTCGCGCAGGGTGCGGCGCCGGGTCTCGACGGCGTGGGGGTCCGCGCCCTCCGCGAGCAGGGACCGCACGCCCCGTTCGAGTTCTTCCTGCAGGCGGCGGGTGTGCTCGTCCATGAGGCCGGCCATGCGTTGTCGGAAGTCGGCGGGCAGGCTGGTGTGGGTGATGACGGCGCGGACGGAGCGCAGGACGTCGCGGCCCCGGGTGAGGGCGCGCCCGACGGAGAACTCGTCGGTGGCGTCGTTCACCTCGCGGACCATCAGATCGAGTCCGCTCTGCAGTCGCCGGTCGACCGCGGCGGCGATGCGTGTCAGCAGCCGCTGCCAGGTGTCGGCCGGCAGGCTGTCGGCGGCGAGCGGCGGCAGGTGCAGGGGGTCGGTCCGGTCGCCGTCGGCCCACCGGTCCAGGGTGCGGGCCCAGATCTGGTAGTCGCTGTCGCCGCCCCACCGGGCGCGGTTCACAGGTCCCTCGACGGTCGGCGTACGAGCTGTTCCCCGGGCGGCAGCGGGTCCCAGGCCGGGAGGTCGCTCACGGTCTGCCGCAGCCGTCGGGTGACGGGGTCGGGCGCGGGCCGCCCCGGCGGATGCGGCGTGGCCGTGGCCCAGGGGGCGGGCGCGGCGGGCGGTGTCGCCGGTACGGGCCCCGGGGCGCTGTCGGCGTCTCGCTGAGCGGGTACGGCGGGGGGCTCCTGCGGGCGGGGAGGCGCCGCGAACGGCCGCAGGTGCTCCGGGATCTCGGGCCTGAGCCAGGGGGGCGTCGAGTCCGGGGCGAAGGGAAGGTCGTCGCTCATGGTCGTTGTTTCCTCTCGGCCGTCTCAGTCGCCGGCGCCGACGACGCGGCCCTCGAAGGGGGAGGGCGCGTGGGCGGCGGTGTTCAGGGAGGCGATGAACTGGCGGGCCTCGGCCTCCACGAAGTCGGCCGCCCAGTACTGCTGTTGCCAGTCGGTGAGTTCGGCGTGCGCGCCCCTGAGCCGGTCGAGGGTCTCCCGCATGTGCCGCCCGAGCAGTTCGCGGGCCTGTTCCTGTGCGGTGCGCGCGGCGTCGGCGCGGTTGTACAGCACGACCCCCCAGGTCCCTCCGACGGCGATGGCCGCGATGACGGCGAACCCGACGTGCACCCCGAGGAAGATCACGAGGATCGCGGTGACCGCGGCGCCGAGGAGGGCGAGGGAGGATCTGTAGTCGTAGGCGAGGGACTTGACGTACATCTCGACATAGCCGCTCCAGTGCCGGGTCAGGGACGCCTCCAGGTCCGGCAGGTCGTCGGTGAGCGGCTTGGTCCAGGTGGTGAGCTTGAAGCGCTGGGTGCCGTGGCTGACGCCGAAGGTGTTGGCGAGGGAGATCTCGATCTTGGGTGGGACGGCGGCCCGGTAGTCGCGGCTGAACCCGGCGTGCGCCTGCGCGAACCACTCCTGGCACGACGCGACGGCGAGGCGCTGCGCCGCGGGCGAGGCGCCCACGGCCGCGGGGTCGAGGGCCGCGACCGACTGCACACTCAGGTAGTTGCGGGTCTCCTCCAGCGCCTCGGACCGCATGTCCGCTTCCTTGCGCGCGGCCTCCTCGTCCCCCTCGTGACGCACGATGGCCTCGTTGAGCATCAGTTCGCGCTGGAGGGGGAGTTCCTCCTCGTCCGAGTTGCGGACCAGGTTGTCGAGGATGTCGTCGACGGTGTCCTCCAGGTTGTGGGCCGGGAGGATCTCGCTCTCCATGAGGGTGCGGAACCGGTTCAGGAGGGCCTCGTGCGCGCGGGCGCGGGCGAGGACGTCGTCGAGCGCCGCCCACTGGGGGCACACCTCGGCCAGGCGCGGGAAGTCGTCGGTGGCCGACGGGGCGCGCAGGGAGTCGATCTCCTGCCGCCAGCGTCCCGCCTGGGCCGCGCGTACGGTGTCGTCGTCGAGCAGGCGCTGCCGCCACTCCTCCAGGGTCCGGGCGAGGAGCTGACGTCCCGGGGGTCCGAAGGCGCCCTGGGAGACACACTCCAGGATGACCTGGAACTCGCGGCCGAGCGCGCGGGGGTCCTGTTCCTCCAGATAGTGCCGCAGCCAGCGTACGGAGGCCTCCTGGCGCCCCTGCCGGCGGAGGATCAGCGCGTAGAAGAGGGAGGTCTTCGACGTCGAGCGCCGGAAGGCCTCCTCCACCGCCCGCGCGCACAGCGCCTCGTCGTCACCGGCCCAGGCCGCCAGCCCGACCAGGGCGGGGGCCAGCCAGTAGCGCGGCGTCTGGATCATCAGCTCCTCGCTGACCTGGCGGACCGTCTCCTCCTGCACGAGGCCGGTGTCGAACGCCTGGAGGATGCCGGTCGCGGTACGGCGGACCACCTTGTGGTGCCCGTAACCGTGCTCCAGCTCGTCGTTGATCCGGACGATCCGCACCTCCGCGCGCTGGGCGGCGGCGATGCGCTCGGTTCTCCCGACGAACTCCAGGAACTTGTCGTAGAGGACCTCCAGGCGGTCCTTGGTCTGCGCCTGGACGGCCTTGACGTCGCGGACCTCACCGTCCACCTGCTCGATCTGGCCGCCGAGCGTGCGGACGGAGCGTTGCAGCTGGCGCTCCAGGTTGTCGATGCTCCTGACGATCGGGCCGAGGTTGATCTCGCTCACGCGTGTCTCCGTTCCGTGCCGTGCGGTGCCCTGTGCCGTGCGTGCCGTGCTGGTCCCGTGGGTCGTCGTCGTGTCAGGGCCTGACCACACTGCCGTCGGGCAGCACGGGCAGGACCAGCCCGTCCGCGTACACCTCGACGAACGCGTACGCGCCCGAGCGGGCCAGCATCCGGGCGGCGTCGAAGGGCGGCGGCATCACGTCGTGTGCCGAGCAGTGGCCCAGAATGCGTCCGTCGAGGCCGAGTCGGTGGTCCACGTAGGGGGAGCCGAGCAGACACTGCGCGACGAAGCCCACCGGGATCGGCGCTCCGCGGGAGGCGTACTGCTCGTGCAGCCAGGAGGCGATGTCCTGGAGTGCGGCGTCGTCCACCGCGGCGTCCAACCGGCGCAGCCGTCCCAGGAGTTCGGGCGTCCGGGGGGCGAACAGCTGTCGGGCGGCGACGGGTCCGGTCGCCTGCGGCGCGGCGGTCCGTACGGCGTCGGGCGGGACGGAGGTGCCCGGAGGCACGACGATGCGGCGAGGCCGCTCAACGGATCCCATGAATGCCCCCTGCTGACATGGACCGACCTACGTCTCGTCGGTGACGCGCTGTATCCGAAGGGTATTGACGCCCCAGCAACAGCGCCCAAGTTGAGCGATATCTATCGACAATGACCGTTTACTACCCGGATAAGTACCGGATAACTACCGGTTGCCGCCCCGGCCTTCGTCTCTGGCGCCGCCCGGCAGATGCCCGGGGCGTCAGTCCTGGACGAGCTGGTCGGCCAGGCGATGGGCCTGGGCCAGCAGCGTTCCGTAGGTCACGAGCGCGTCGGGGTCGTCGGCGACGGCGCCGGGCAGCCGTCGGCGGAACTCGTCGAGCGAGCGGTGGAGTTCCCCGACCGCCTCGCGCAGCGCCACCGCGGCGGAGTCGTCGTGCTCGTCCGGGGCGAAGCGGGTCCGGTCGTAGAGCCGGACGGCGTGGGCGGTGCGGCGCAGGAAGTCCGCGTAGGGGCGGGCGATCGCCTCGGCGGGCCGGGCCGCCTGCCCGCCGTCCACGGCCTCCCACACGATCCGGGTCACGCCCGCGGTGTGCACGGCGACGTGGTCGAGCACGACCAGCGCGTCGGTGTACGCCTCGCCGGGGGGAGCGACGCCGTGCCCGCGTCGGCCCCGGGGGTTGACGCGCATGCTCTCCCGGTTCCAGTCGATCGCCGACCTCGCCTGATCGACCAGTCGGCCCAGGCGCAGCGCGCGTTCGTGCCACTCCCCCGCCTGACGCCCGTCCCACTCCCCGGCGGCCAGCCCCTCCGCCACGGCGTCCAGGATCTCCTCGGCCTCGCGCGCTGCGTCCCGCAGCGCGGCGCGGGTGTCGCGCAGATACACGGGCGGCCGGATCAGCGCGTTGACCGCGACGCCGACCACCGCGCCGAAGACCGCCTCCGCGATCCGGGCCGCCGAGGCGGCGACCGTGACCTGACCGCCGGTCAGCACGAAGAGCGCGCCGGAGGCGGCGTAGACGCCCTGGCTGCCCAGCCGTTGCCACTGTCCCAGCAGCAGCACGGTCGGCAGGACCAGGGCCATCGTGACCAGCGTGGTGTCCAGCACCAGGGCCACCCCCGTGGCCACCACCGTGCCCGCCGCGATCGCCGCGAGCTGCTGCAGCCCGTGCGCGAGCGACCGGTAGACCGTCGACTCCACCAGGACGACCGCCACCCAGGGCGCCACGAACGCCATCGGGGCCGCGAGCCACCAGCCCGCCACCGCCCACGCCACCCAGGCGGCCAGCGCCGCCTTTCCGGCCTGCATGACCAGATCCCGTTCACGCCCCGGCTCCGCCCACGCCCGCCGCAACGTCTGAACGGCGGCCGCAGCGCGCCGCCGTACCTCCCGTACCGCCCCGTCAGTGCACTTCATGGCTCACCAAGTGCCACGGCAGCGGCGGGACGCACCTCCCGACCGGGACTTCTCACCGGCCGGACACCGCACGGCCGTCGGCCGTGCGGTGTCCGGCCCGGCTCTCGACGTGGCATGGCCGCCGCCAAGGTGGGCACGCGAGACGTGCAAGCACGGCGCGGCAGGCAATCGGTACCCGCCGTGACAGCACAGGGGAGAGGCACATCGAGCAGCCCCAGCCCGAACAGCCCGCACCGCAGGTCGTCGCAAGTCCATCGCCCTGCATCCGGCCCGCCGCGGTGTCCGCGCCAACGTGGTGGCGCCGGTCCGACCTGGACACCGCTCGACGAGGCCGACCAGCACATGCCGCCCGACGGCCTGGGCCCCATCGGCAGCCAGGCACCCCTGGGCCGCGCGGCCCAGCCGGAGGAGATCGCGCCGACCTACGTCCATCTGGCCTCCGACGCCGGCTCCGGCTACACGGTCGGAGAGGTCATCGCCGTGACCGGCGGCGTCGTCGACACCCCGGTGACCGGTGCCTCGCGGCGTGGACCCCGTGCCGCGACAGTGCCGGCAGGCATCCGCCCCGGCCCCGTCGGAGCGCTGCCGCGGCGGCCCTCCGCGCGGCTCGCGTGCGAGGCTGGACCTGAAGGCGGTCCCGACAGGGTGACGATCGAACGGAGGACGGTGTGGACTGGGATCGGTTCGCACGGCAGATGGCGTCGATGGCCCGGGATCTCCTGGCGCAGCATTCGGTGGATGCCACGCTGGAGCGGATCACCGCCTCGGCCACCGAACTGGTGGAGGGCTGTGACGCGGCCGGCGTACTCGTACTGCACGGCACGACGGTGGAGTCGCTCGCCCCCACCGAGCAGCTGGTCGTCGACAGCGACCGTCTGCAGGAACGGCTGAGGGAAGGGCCGTGTTTCGACGCCGCCCACACCTCCGAGGGCGAGCGGGTCTTCCGCATCTTCGACCTCTCCGCCGAGCAGCCGCGCTGGCCCGACTACGCCCCGCAAGCCCGTCGGCTCGGCGTGGGCAGCATGATGGGCTTCCTGCTGTTCACCGAGGACGAGAACCTCGGCGCGCTGAACCTCTACTCCCGCGAGCCCGGTGCCTTCAACGAGACCAGCGAGGTGGCGGGCTGGCTGCTGGCCTCGCACGCGGCGGTCGCCTTCTCCAGTGCCCGCACCAACGCGCAGATGGAGCAGGCCGTCGCCACCCGCCATCTGATCGGCGAGGCCATGGGCATCCTCATGGGCAGTCTCCATGTCAGCGAGCAGGAGGCGTTCGACGTCCTGCGCCGCTTCTCCCAGGAGAACAACATCAAGCTCCGTGAGGTGGCCCGGCGCATCTGCGAGCGGGGCACGCTCTGATGCCCGCGCAGGGGGACGGCTCCTCCGGCACGTTGTCTGAACCAGAGAAGCCTGACCGAACCGGCCCCCAGGGGAACGTCGCCGTATCCGGTCTTCCCCTCAAGTCCCCCCGCCGCGCCTCCCCACACCTGTGCGGCGCCACGGGCCCGCCGTGAAAGGACCCGGTCAGGTCCGTGTCGGTCCTCGGGGACGGTACGGAGATGGGTGTGGTGCTGTGCGCGAGCGACGACGTCGCCGCGCGGCTGGCGGAGGTGCAGTACACCCTCGGCGAGGGCCCCTGCATGGAGGCGGTCCGGTTGCGCGCACCCGTGTTCGCGACGCTCGGCGCCTACGCCGCCCTCCGCCGCGCCCGTCTCACCGAGACCGTCCATGCCCTGGTCACCCGTGGCATCGCCCCGGCCACCTTCGTCGAGGCGAGGACGCCGCACTGAGGTCCGCGGCGCACGGACGGACCCGCGGCCTCAGGCCTCTCCCTCCACGGGGCGGCCGCCGCCGAACGGTCCGGCGCGGTGCGGGTCGACCCGGGCGAGCAGCGCCAGCAGGGAGGCCACCGTCAGCCCGGCCTCCGCGGGGTGGCGCAGTTCCCTGCCCGTCTGGATCTGGTAGGTGTTGCCGCGCCCCTCGCGGGTGTGGGAGAGGAAGCCGCTCCGTTCGAGGTCGGCGATGATCTTCTGGACCGCGCGCTCCGTGAGCCTGCACCGCGCGGCGATGTCACGGACACGCATGGTCTGGTCCTCGGCGATGGCGGCCAGCACCCGTGCGTGGTTCGTGACGAACGTCCACCCCGCGTGCGCTTCCGGTACTCCTGCCATGGTCCTCATCTTACGCCCTCAGATTCACGCTTCTGAATACCTGAATCCAAGTTCCTGTATCTCTTGACGTGTGTTCGCGGGTGGAGTGAGTCTGGTACCGGGAGAACCCGCAGGAGCGTCCCTAAGGAGAGAGGGCCATGTCGGAGCCCGCGCACCCGGTGCGGCCCGCGAGCGCCGCCGTCGTCGGCTGCGCGACGACGGCCGGACCCGCCGACGGGCGGCGGACTCCTACACTCAGTCTGCACAGCCACCACGACGGCGACCGGGTGGTCGTCACGGTCCGCGGTGACCTGGAACTCGCCACGGACGAGCAGTTGCGGCGCGGTCTGCGTGACTCGCTCGCCCGTTCCGCCCATGGCATCGACCTGGACCTCGGCGAGGTCGGGTTCTGCGACTGCTCCGGGCTCAACGCCCTGCTCAGCATCCGCCAGGAGGCGCTGAACCACGCGAAGACGACCACCATCCGCACCATCAGCCGGGCGGCCCAGCGGGTGTTCTCGCTCACCGACACTCTGTCCCTGTTCGTCCCTCCGGCCGCCCCGGACCACGTCGATCACGTCGATCACCTGGGCGACGGCCTGCTCACGGCGGCCACGGCACCTCCGGCCGCGCGGGGAGGGCCGGACCCCAGGGTGGAGGTCGTGCAGTTGCGGCGGGCACTGGAGACCCGCGACACCATCGACCTGGCCCGCGGCATCCTCATGGCCGCCTTCGCCCTGAGCCCCGAGGAGGCCTGGAACGCCCTGGTCCGGACCTCCCAGAACACCAACACCAAGCTGCACCGGACCGCCCGGCAACTCGTGGACTCCTGCACGGGCGCCCCCGTGCCCCCGTGCACACGGGAACGGCTGTCCGCCGCCGTCGCACAGGTCACCGCCGAACGCGCCGAGCGGGCCCTCCCCCCGGACTGACCCGGGCGGGTCGCCCTCTCTTACACCCGGCGACGTCGGGTACCCGGACGGCGCAGACAGCGCGCACCCCACGCCCGGAGACACCGTGAAGGCACTGGTCATCAGCGAGATCTCCGTGCGCCGATCTGCGTCGGCCCACCAACCCGCGTCGGTCGCACGAGCCAGGGCCGCCCCATGCCCGTCCACGCCGTGCCCGTCCACGCCGTGCCCGTCCACGTCATGCCCGTCCACGTCAGGGGCATCCGCCCAGGCCCTCACGGCCCGGCCTCCGCCCCGCCGGGCTCATGACATCTCCGCGGCCGACGCCCCGCACCACGACACGAGCCACGCACACGCGCCCACACACCCACGACGCGAAGAAAGGCCGTCCCGATGAGCGACGACGAGCGATCGTCACGTTCACCCAGGGGCTCGCGCAGATGGTCGCGGCGGACGGGGCCCGGGTGAACGCGGTGGCGCCGGGGCCCGTGTGGACGCCGCTGATCCCGGCGACGCTCCCCGACACCCAGGAGTTCGGCAAGCAGGCCCCGCTGGGACGGCCCGCCCAGCCCGCCGAGATGGCGCCCGCCTACGTCTTCCTCGCCTCCGAGCGGGCGAGCTTCATCACGGCGGAGATCCTGAACGCCACCGGCGGCACTCCCCTGCCCTGACGCATGGGGCGGCGCGCCCGGCCCCGCCGTTTGGGCACCCGGGTGCCGGGAACCCGGGGACGCGAAAAAAGAAGCGAGAAGCAGCGATACGGGTTCGGAAAGAAGATGAGGCGTCGTGAGCACGCACACCGTCGAGAAGCTCGTCGTCCGGGAGAGCGGCTGGGCCAAGGCCCGGCGTCGGCGCGGGAAGGGTGTGCGGATGTGTCTTCCCGCCCTCCCCGACAGGGAGGGCACCCGCGTGCCGGAGACCGGTGCGGACGCGCACATCGTCCGGGGTGACGACTGACCGGCGGGCACGAGCGAGGGGCCGGTGGGAAACGGCTGGAACCGTTCCCACCGGCCCCTCGCGGTTCCGGTACCGCGGCCGCCGGGGCGGTACGGCCCTCAGTCGTCCTTGCCGCGGCCGGTGAGCGCGTCGCGCAGGCGGTCCACGAGGCCCATGCCGGGGGCGAGCAGCTTGTTGGCCGGCGGGGTGTCGGGGGCCGACGGGTGGGGGCGGGTCGGCGCCGTCTTCTTGGCCTTGCGGACCTTCTCGCCGAGGCTGTTCAGCGCCTCCTCGGAGCAGGACGCGCGCAGCCGGGGGAAGAGGTTGTTCTCCTCGTCCTGGATGTGCGACCTGATCTCGGTCATCAGCTGGGTGATCAGCAGGTCGAAGTCCGCGTCGTCGGCCTCGCACCCCTCCAGGGCCTTCATGGTGCGCTCGGCCTCGGCGTGCTCCTCCAGTTCCCGGTCGGCGATCGTGTCGCCGTCCGGGACGTGCTCCCGGACGGCCGGGTAGAGGTAGGCCTCCTCGGCGACCGAGTGACGCACCAGTTCGATGGTGACCTTGTCCGCGTACTCCTTGCGCCGGGGGTCCCCGGACGGCAGTGCCTCGATCTCGCCGAACATCTCCTCCACTTCCCCGTGGTCCGTGGTCAGTTCGGCGATGACGTCTCCACCGTGTCCCATGTCCTGTCGCTCCTGTCCTGAGTACGACGCATCCGCAACCGCATGCGCATGCGTACCCGTCGGCCCGGTCGGTCTTTCGGTGCGGCGCCGAGTACCCGCGAACGGCGCAGCCACGCGGTTCCGAGCCGAGGATGATCGCGGGGTACGAGAGGCGGACGCCGGACGCGGGGCCGCCGGGCCGTGTTCGAGACCCCGTGGGGGCCCGCGACGGGTCCGGCACAGACACCCGCGAGCGGTCCCGTGAGCGGCCGCTCGATCATCCCCGGACCGGTCCTGCTAGCCTCCGGGCGCACCCCGGGCCTGGGCCGGACGACCACCGGCACGGCTTCGCCCGCACTCTGGAAGGGCTTCCTCACCGCGATGCTGCACGGCACCCGTTCGACGACGGCGTCCCTCGGCCGGAACGACCGTCTGCGCCGGTTCGGCTACACCGGACGCCCCCGGAGCGACACCCGTGACCGCCTGGTCCCGCCCTTCCCGGAACCGGCCGGCGGGCCCTGGGAGCGGGTGGGGCTGGACTCGGCGCAGGCGCACCGCGTCGCGAAGGCGATGGAGTGGCTGGGGCCGCTGTTCGTCGCCCTGCTGGCCGGAGCGATGCGCTTCTGGCGTCTCGACCGGCCGCACGAACTCGCCTTCGACGAGACCTACTACGCCAAGGACGCCTGGTCCCTGCTGCGGCTCGGCTACGAGGGCACCTGGCCGGACCGCAAGGTCGCCGACCCGCAGATCCTGGCCGACCCCCAGGTGATCACGCTCTCGGACACGGGGAGCTTCGTCGCGCATCCGCCGACGGGCAAGTGGGTCATCGCGGTCGGCGAGTGGATGTTCGGTCTCGACCCGTTCGGCTGGCGTTTCATGACGGCCGTCCTCGGCACGCTGTCGGTCCTGATGCTGTGCCGGATCGGACGCCGCCTGTTCCGTTCGACGTTCCTGGGCTGTCTGGCCGGCGCGCTGATGGCGGTGGACGGTCTGCACTACGTGATGAGCCGTACCGCCCTGCTGGACCTGGTCGTCATGTTCTTCGTCCTGGCGGCCTTCGGGTGTCTGCTGATCGACCGGGACCGCTCCCGCGCCCGGCTCGCCGCGGCGCTGCCCCTCGACGAGGACGGGCACGCCGGCCCGGACGCGGACACCGGCGACCGCGCCGGGACGGGACGGCGTCCGTGGCGGCTCGCGGCCGGCCTCTGCCTGGGTCTGGCCGCCTCCACCAAGTGGAACGGCCTGTACTTCCTGGCCTTCTTCATGGTCCTGACCCTGCTGTGGGACGTCGGCGCCCGCCGGGTCGCGGGGGCCCGCCGTCCCTACCGGGCGGTGCTGCGCAGGGATCTCGGCCGGTCGGTCCTCTCCCTCGCCCCGGTCGCCGTGGTGACCTATGTGGCGACGTGGACGGGCTGGTTCCTGTCCGACGGTGGGTACGGGCGGCACTGGGCGGACGGCCGCGGCGGCGTCTGGTCGTGGATACCGGCGCCGCTGCGCGGCCTGTGGCACTACGAGTCGGCTGTGTACCGGTTCAACGTGGATCTGGACGCGTTCCACAAGTACGAGTCCAATCCCTGGAGTTGGCTGGTCCTCGGCCGACCCGTGCTGTTCTCCTACCAGTCCCCCGAACCCGGGGAGGCGGGCTGCCACGCGCTCACCGGCTGCTCCCAGGCCGTCGTCGCCCTGGGGACGCCGATGCTGTGGTGGTCGGCGGTCTGCGCGCTGGTGTACCTGCTCTTCCGGTGGGCCCTGCGCCGCGACTGGCGCGCGGGCGCCGTCCTGTGCGCCGTGGGCGCGGGCTATCTGCCGTGGTTCCTGTACCAGGACCGCACGACCTTCTCGTTCTACGCCGTGGTGTTCGTGCCCTATCTGTGTCTGGCGGTGGCGATGACGCTGGGCGCCCTGCTGGGCCCGCCGGGCGCCGGCGCCGACCGCCGCCACCGGGGCGCGGTGGCGGCGGGCACGCTGGTCCTGCTGATCGTCTGGAACTTCATCTACTTCTTCCCGATCTACACGGGAAGCACGATCCCGTATCCCGACTGGCAGACCCGCATGTGGCTCCCCACGTGGATCTGACCGGGCGTGCGGGACCCGCTACCGCCTCGGCCCCGCGAAGGCGTACGCCGCCGTGCCGGTGAGCGCGAGGGTCAGGGCCGTCCAGGTGGCCGCCGGGGTGCCGGGCGGGAGGAGCATCCAGCTCGCCACCCTCGTCGGCAGGCCGGTCGGGGCGGGGGCGAGGACCGCGTAGGACAGCCAGGCGAGGGGTGGGGTCCACGCGTAGTGCGCCCCCCACAGCACCGCGCCGAGGGCGGCCAGGCCCGCCAGACCGGCGCTGTCGCGGACGACGAACGCGGTGGTGACCCAGGAGTCCTCGCCCGTCGTCCGCGCCGTGAGGAGCGCGGCGCCCGCGACCACGGCGATGAGCAGGACGTGCGCCGCCCTGCGGAACCGCCAGGGGATCGCGGCCGTGCGGTCCAGCGCGAGGTCCTGGCCGCCGAGCCCGATCGAGGCGGCCACCACCCCGGCGACGAGGACGAACACGGGCACCTTCGGGTCGCCCGGCCCTCCGCCGCCGTCCCGGGCGAAGGTCCACACGAGCACGGTGGCGATCACCACCGCGGCGAGGGAGACCGGCACCTGCCGGGAGCGGGCGTACAGCGTCAGCCACCTCACCGGGACGTACCGCCGTCCAGGAGGTCGAGCGGGTCGCCCGCGCAGGAGGCGGCGGCGGTGTGCGCCGCCTTGACGCGTGCGACCTGTTCGGACCACGGCAGCGCCTTGAGTTCCCGCAACACCGGGCGGGCCTCCTTGAGTTGGTCGCTCGCCGCGTGCATGGCTCCGTCGAACGGCCTCAGGTCCCCGAGGACCCAGCCCGCCGCGACGCCCTGTGCGACGATCTCGTCGAGCGTGCCGCTCTCGTTGGCGCTGCGGGCGAAGCAGATCGGGATCATGCCCTGACCGAGCAGGGCCCGGGTCAGCTCCTCGCCCTCGGCGTCGGCGAACACGCTGTCGTCGAAGTCGACGAGCACGGCCGTGCGGGACCGCTCCGGCGGGTCGAAGAGCGACCGCGGGGCGGTGCTCTCCCGCACCGACGTCGGTGCCTCGCCGCCGAGGGTGCGTCGCAGCAGGGTGAGCGACTTCTTCCCGGGCCCCGCGAGAGCGGCGAGGTGGTCCTCGTGCGCCTTCGCCACACACACCGGGCCGTCGCACACGGAGGCGACGGCGGCCTCGTCGACGACGTACGCCCGGCGCGGGTCCGCGGGAAACAGCAGCAGGGCGATCACCGCGCCCGCGAGGACGGGTGCCAGGGCGAACAGGCGGGTGCGCCGGGTCGCGGCGAGCAACAGCGCGAAGCCGGTCGCGGCCATGCCGAGCAGCCAGATCGTCTGACCCAGGTGCACGGGGGCGGAGAGCGTGAGGAAGACGTCGCGCACGTCCTCCACCGCCGGTGACAGCAGTGTGGCCCGGTTCGGTGTCGCGGCGCCCGGTTCCATCGTGTCGGTCGAGATCCGCAGGAGGTTGAGGAACACGAACGCGGCCACGGCCAGGGCGGGCGGGGTCAGCGGGGAGGGAAGGCTGCGCCCGATCCCCATGCCGAGGAAGGCCCCCGCGAGGAGGGCGAGTGCGGCGACGAGCGAGATCGGCAGCCAGCCGAGGTGCGTGTACGAGGTGTCGCCGACCAACTGGACCGCGCCCTGGAGGACGACGAGCGTGAAGGCCGAGGTCAGCGTGATCGCCGTCGCGCCCGCGGTCGTCGCCGCCCGGTGCCGGGCGGGGCGCGGTGTGCTGGTCAGCAGCTCAACCATCTTCGAACGGTGGTCGCGCAGCCCCTGGAGCGCGCCGAGCGCCAGGGCGAGCGGCCACAGCAGGATCAGCAGGGAGCGGGTCCACAGGGCCATGGAGGTCCACTGGGCCGTCCACGTCGCCGTGCCCTTCCACCACGGGCCGCTCAGCAGGTACAGGAACGCCAGGGCGACGATCAGGATCACGGCGCCGGCCCAGGGGGCGACGGAACGTCTCAACTCGATGCGCAGGACACGGGTGTTCACCAGGTGCCCCTTTCCTGCCGGGGGTCGAGCAGCAGCGCCGAGTAGCCACGCTCCAGGGGGCTGTCCCCCACGTGCTCGGGTCCGCCGGCCGCGGCCAGTTCGTCCGGGGTGCCCTGGAAGACCAGCCGGCCCTCGGCGAAGAGCACCACGTCGGTGCAGGCGGCGGCGACGTCCTCCACCAGATGGGTCGAGACGACCACACAGGTGTCCGTGCCCAGTTCCTGCAAGAGCTGGCGGAAGCGCAGCCGTTGGGCCGGGTCCAGGCCGGCCGTCGGCTCGTCGAGGAGCAGGACCGCCGGCTCGTTGACGATGGCCTGGGCGATCCCGACGCGCCGCACCATGCCGCCCGACAGGGCCTTCATCCGCTCGTCGGCGCGGTCCGCGAGGCCGACCCGTTCGATCGCCCGCTGCACCGCCGCGGGGGTGTCCGCCTTGGGGACCTCCTTCAACCAGGCCATGTACTCGACGAACTCGCGTACCGTGAAGCGTTTGTAGTACCCGAACTCCTGCGGCAGATAGCCGATCCGGCGGCGCAGGGCCCGGTGTTCGCCGAGGCCGCCGACGGACTCGCCGAACAGTTCCAGGGTGCCCCCGGCGGGGCGCAGCACGGTCGCCAGCGCCCGGATGAGGGTGGTCTTGCCGGCCCCGTTGGGTCCGAGCAGGCCGTGCACGCCGGTGCCGAGCGACAGGTCGAGCCCGTCGACGGCCATCCGCTTCCGGCCGGCCCGCACCTTCAGCCCCGTGGCCCGGATCTCCCAGGCGTAGGCGGTCGGTGCGAGATCGGCCGCGCTCACCGCGGACATCATGTGCTGTTCCTTCCGGTCGGTCATCGATGGGCTCCCAGTACGGAGTACGCGCCCCTACGGGCGATCACGACACCGATACCGAGGGCGAGGAGCAGTCCCCACACGGGCAGACCGGCGCTCTGCAGAGTTGCGGGTGTACGGCTGGTGGCCAGGGCCGGTGCCACGACCACGGCCGCCCACACCGCGACCAGCGCCGCGGCGGCCCGGGTCACGCCGACGACTCCGCCGAGCGCCAGGGTCGTCGAGGTGAACGCCAGTGAGGGCAGCAGCCACTGGGCCGCCGACACCCCCGTCAGGCCGCCGCCCGCCAACAGTGCGGGGATGACGACGGCGAGCACGGACGTGGTGCGCCGCAGCACCAGCGGGAGCCCGGCCCTGGGCACGGAGGCCGTCAGCTCGTACGCCGGGTCCAGACCGCGCGACCACGACGCCGCGACGCCCAGCACGGGCAGCACGGGGGCGAGCAGCAGGAGCGGCGACACCTGGCTCGGGCCGAAGCCGGGGTCGGCGATGTCGAGCAGCAACGCGAGCAGGGTCACGGTCATGACCATGGCCAGCCACGGCACCGTCGTGGGCGTCAGCCACCTCGACAGCCGCGCCGGCCAGCGACGGCGGGCAGGCATGGGGGCCGTGGCGGCCAGCCGGGGTTCGAGGTCGGCCCAGACGGTGCCGACCAGCGCCGTCACGGCGGGCGCGGTCGTCGAGACGGCGGCCGACAGCCGGTCACGGCAGTTCCGGCACTTCTCCAGATGGGCCTCCAGGGCCCACACCTCGTCGGCGGCGATGTCCGTGTCGCCGCGTGCGTAACCGTCGATGATCCGCTTCGACGCGTGTTCCACGCTCATGCCAGGGCCCTCCGCATCTCGGTCCGGGCCCGGCGGGCGCGGGTCTTGACCGTGCCCTCGGGCACGCCGAGCAGGACCGAGGTCTCCCGGACGGACAGCCCGTCGAGCACCATGGCCTGCAGTACTTGTCTGAGTTCGGGCGCGAGGCGCCGCAGCGCGTCCCCGACGTCACCGCCGACGGTCGCCGCGAGCGCCTCCTCCTCGGCGGCGGGCGCCACGGGCTGCCCGGCGGCCGCGGGCGGCGGCTCGGCGTGATGGGCCCGGCGGCGGAACGCGTCGACGAGACGGCGTGCGGCGATGGTCCACAACCAGCCGACGGCGGTCCCGCCGACCGCGGCCCCGGCGAACGCGCCGGCCGCACGCCACACCGCCAGGTACGTCTCCTGCATGACCTCGGCGACGATCTGCTCGTCCGCGCAACGGCGCCGCAGACGCACCGCGAGCCATGGCGCGGTGCGCCGGTACAACTCCTCGAACGCCGCGCGGTCGCCTCTGGCCACCAGCCGGACGAGGCGCTCCTCGTCCGGCTCACCCGGTGTCTTCCTGACTGATCTCACACCCGCTAGACGCGGGGCCCGCGCGGCGGGTTTTCCGTCGGACGTGATCCCCGTCACAGCCCGACGCCCGCGCGTCCGCCCACCGGTGGCGGGGTGTTCACCTCGTGAAGCGGTATTTCAGGTGCGTGGCGAGGGGCGTGGCGACCACCCCGACCGGTTCGAGGTCGCGCCGCACCGCGCCGAGGTCGTCGAACAGCCGTAGTCCCGCGCCGAGGAGTACGGGCACCACGTGCAGGTGCAGTTCGTCGACGAGTCCCTCCCGGAGGTACTGCCGGACCGTGCTCGCCCCGCCCGCGATGTCGACGTTGCGGTCCCCGGCCGCGGCCCTCGCCCGTTCGAGGGCGCTGTGGACGCCGTCGGTGACGAAGGTGAAGGTGGTGCCGCCCTCCTTCACCAGGGTGGGGCGGGGCCGGTGGGTGAGCACGAAGACCGGGGCCCGGAACGGCGGGTTGTCGCCCCAGAACTTCTCACCCGTGTCGTACATCGTGCGGCCCATGACCACGGCCCCGGTGGCGTCGAACCACGCACGCATCAGCTCGGAGTCGCGGTTCTCCACGCCGCCGGTCATGCCCTGGCGTTCCCGCCAGCTCGCCAGCTCGTGGATCCACTCGAACAGCGGCTCGGCGCCGTCGCCCCCGGGGTTGTCGAGGGTGACGTCGGTGCCGGCGACGTATCCGTCGAGGGAGATGGCCATGTCCACGGTCACGGTCATGAGGGTGCTCCTGGGGTCGTGGGGCGTACCGACTACACCCTCACGTCGAGCGGGAGCCGCCGTATTCGACAGGGGCGCCGCACGCGGTCCGGGGTTTCTCGGCCGACCTCCCGATCACCCGGTCAGGGCAGCCGGTCGTCCGGGACGACGCGCATCGCCGCCTCCTCCGCGGCGGCCGCGCCACCGTCGATGCCCTCGTCCTCGGCGACGAGTTCCTTGGTGGCGTCCGTCCGCACGCCCTCGTCCGGAGCGACCAGGCGGCCGGCCCGGTCCGCGCCGGCCTCCGGGTCCACGGGTTCGCCCTCGCCGCCCGTCAGGTCGCCGATCCCGTCGCCGGGCGGCACCTCCACGTCGGGGACCTCCTGCCGCAGCCGGTCGTCCAGGGACTCCCCCTCGTGCTGCTCGGCCGCCGTGGTGCCGCTCCTGTCGACGCCCAGGGGCTTCTCCGGCGGCGAGTAGCCCTCGTCCAGGATGTCGTCGTAGGTGCGCTCGTCGAGCGCGTCCTGGAGATCCAGCGGGGAGGCGTCCTCCTGCTCCTCGTTGCCGCCCGTGGGCTGGTAGGCGTCGTCCGCCATGTTCTCGTCAGTCATGATCGCCTCCGGGGGGGGGTCGGCTGGTCCGTACTCCCTGCGGAGTACCGAGTTCCCCCGGTGTGACACCTCCGCGCCGCGATCACCGGGGCCGGCCCGCTCTCCACGCCGGTCCCCCACGCGGGCGTGGGCCCCGCGTTACCGGGGGAGTCGGACGGGCACTCGGGCGGGCATGAATCAGAGTCGTCGCACCCCGCTCGTCGACAGTTCGCTCGCGGTCCTCGTCCGGGGCTACACCTGGCTGCCCGACCGCTGGCGCCGTACGACCGGCCCCCTGGTCCGTGCCCGGCTGATGGGACAGCACGCCGTCGCCCTCCAGGGCCCGGAGGCGGTGCGGTTCTTCTACGACGAAGGGCACGTGGAACGCGCCACGGCGCTGCCCGGCCCGGTGCTGAGCACGCTGTTCGGCCACGGTGCCGTGCACACGCTGGACGGACCGCCCCACCGCGTGCGCAAGCAGATGTTCCTCTCCCTGCTCACCGGTCCCCAGGCGGTCACCGGCCTGGTGGACCATGTCGCCGCGGCCTGGGACACGGCCGAGGCGTCGTGGCCCGGCCGGCCGTCGGTCGTCCTCTTCGACGAGGCGAGCCGGGTGCTCACCCTGGGGGTCTGCCGATGGGCCGGGATCCCCCTGGGCGACGACCCCGACGGCGAGGCCACGGCCCGGGACCTGGTCGCCATGGTCGACGGCTTCGCCTCCCCGGGGCCCCGGCTCTTCCGGGCCCGCCGCGCCCGGAAGAGCGCCGAGGAGTGGCTGGCGGGTCTGGTGTCGGACGTCCGCGAGGGTGCCGCGACCGCGCCGGCCGGGTCGCCGCTGGACGTGGTGGTCCGGCACGAGGACGCCGACGGCCTGCCCCTGGACCCGCACACCGCCGCGGTCGAACTGCTCAACGTCATCCGCCCCACCGTCGCGGTGTGCTGGTTCGTCGCCTACGCCGGGCACGCGCTGCGCCTGAGGCCCGACGTGCGGGAACGGCTGGCCGAGGACGATCCCGAGTACGCGGTGGCGTTCGCCCACGAGCTGCGGCGCTTCTACCCGTTCGCCCCCTTCGTCGGCGGGCGGGCCGTCACCGACCTGGAGTGGCGGGGCGAACCGATCCCGGCGGGCGCCATGGTCCTGCTCGACCTGTACGGACAGAACCACGACCCCGAGCTCTGGGACCTCCCCTACACCTTCGAACCCCAGCGGTTCCTGGAGCGACCGCCCCGCCGCGACGACCTCGTACCGCAGGGCGGCGGCGACCGCGCGACCGGTCATCGCTGCCCCGGCGAGGACGTCACCGTCGCGCTGCTGCGGGCTCTGGGGCCGCGGCTGGCCCGGCTGGAGTACGACGTGCCCGCGCAGGACCTGCGGATCCCGCTGACGCGGATGCCGGCGCGGGTGCGCAGCGGGTTCGTCATGGAGTCCGTCCGGGTACCGGCGCGGGCCCGTGCCGCGGGGCGGGCGGCGGGGTGACGGCCCTGAGGAACGCCGACGGCTGACGCCGACATCGACGGCTGACCGAGACTCGGCGACCGGCGACCGGCGACCGGCGACCGGCGACTGAGCGACGACTGGGCGACTGGGCGACTGGGCGACTGGGCGGGGTGTACGAGCCTGGTTCGGGCCCGTACACCCCGCCGTCCTCGTACACCCCGCCGTCCTCGTACACCGGGCCGTCCTCGTACGCCGGGCCGCGCGCCGTCCTCACCCACGCGCTCCGGCGCGCCGCGCGCCGGCGGCCCGGTCAGGCGGCGGACGTCAGGCGGCGGACAGCTCGCGCCCGATCCGGCGCCCGGCGGCCGCCACACCCGCTCCCACCAGCCCGTGGACGGCCACCCTGCGCAGCGCCGTGCGCGTGCACGTAGCCCATCACGTTGACGTCCAGGACCTTGCGGAAGTCCTCCAGGGGCTGGCACGTCCTCGAAGCGGCCGAAGGCGTTGACGGCCGCGTTGTTGACCCACACGTCGATCCGGCCGAACTCCTCCACGGCCCGCCTCGCCAGGTCGTCGACCGCCTTGGCGTCCGTCGTGTCGGTCGGCACGACCAGCGTCCGGGCCCCGCGATGCCGCTCGCGCTCCCGCGCGGTCGCCTCCAGCGCCTCCTCGCGGCGGGCCGCCGGCACCACGGCGCACCCCTTCTGCGCGAAGGCCTCGGCCGTGGCCCTGCCGATCCTGCTGGACGCTGTCCGGTGCTGCGCCGCCCGGGTACCCCGAACCCGGTCGGGCGCGCATCACCCGGGCCGTGGCGCCCGCGCAGGAGGTGACCGAGCGCCCGCGCCGGGGGCGTCGCTTGCCCGCGCCGCGCGACCGGCGCACCCTGGTCCTATGGCTGTGCACGACGGCCCCGGCCCCACCCTCATCGCGTCCGTCCAGCGCGCCTTCCGGCTGCTGGAGGCGGTGAGCGCGCACGAGAACGGCGCTCCCGCGAAGCAGCTGGCCCGCGAGACGGGGCTGCCCCTGGCCACCGCCTACCACCTGCTGCGGACCCTGGTCCACGACGGATACCTGCGCAAACTGGCCGACGGCGGCTTCGTCCTGGGCGACAAGGTGGGAGCGCTGCACACCACCGGGCGGGGCCAGGCGCTGCTCAGCCGGGTCCGTCCGACGCTCGCCGCGCTTCGGGACGAGCTGGCCGGCGCCGCCTACCTCACCTTCTACGAGGACGGGGAGATCCGGGTCGCCGAGATCGTGGACAGCCCCCGGGCACCCCGGGTCGATCTGTGGGTGGGCTTCGAGGACGCCGGGCACGCCACGGCGCTGGGCAAGTCGGTGCTGCGCGAACTGGACGCGGAGTCCCGCAGGGAGTACCTCTCCCGGCACCACCTGGCCGATCTCACCCCGAGGACCATCACCGACGCCCCGGAGCTGCTCCGGCGGCTGGACTCCTCGCCCGTGGCGCCGGCCGTCACGGACCTGGAGGAGTACTCCCTCGGCACGGTCTGCATCGCGGTGCCCGTGTACAGCGGGGACACGCTCGGCTCGCTCGGCGTCTCGCTGCGCTCGGACCGGCTCTCCCGGCTGCCGGAGGTCCGGGAACGGCTTCTGCCGATCGCGAGCCGCGTGACCAGGGGCCTGTCGCTCACTATCTGAAATCCATGTCCTTGTGGCACTCGGACCGATCCCCTTTCCTGGATGAAACGGACAATTACGGAGCGCTGGCTCCCCGGACGAGTGAGGATCGCGGGCGATACATGAGCCATACCCGAGAGCTTTGTGGCGACCACAGGCCGACGCCGAACCGGCCGTCCCGGGCGCGGACGTCGGCCCCGGGAAGGCCGGCCCCCAACCGGGTCGCCGCGCAACTGGCCTCCGGTACCCCCGCATTGCCCGTGCTGATCGTCTCCGTGATCGTGTTCGTCGGCCTCCTCGGCGGACCCGGACTGACCTGGCTGCCGCTGCTCGCCGCGGGGCCCGCGCTGGCCGCCACCACCAGCGGGCCGCGCGGCGTCCTCTGTGTCGGTCTCCTCGCCGGGGTGCTGGGCACGATGCTCGGCGTCCGGGACGGCGCGCCGGGCCGTGAGCTGGCCGCCGTCCTGTCCGCACTGGTGGCCGTCACCCTGGCCGGCGGCCTGGCCAGCGCCCTGCGCGGGCGCCGCGAGCGGGTGCTCGCGGCCGTGCGCTCGGTCGCCGAGGCCGCCCAGCACGCCCTGCTCCAGCCGGTACCGGCGACCGTCGGCCCGTTCCAGGTGGCCGTCCGCTACAGCGCCGCCGCGGCCGAGGCCCGGATCGGCGGAGATCTCTACGCCCTCGTACCCACCCCGTACGGGGTCCGGCTGATCGTCGGCGATGTGCGCGGCAAGGGGCTGCCGGCGGTCGGGATAGCCGCCCTGGTGCTCGGCGTCTTCCGCGAGGCGGCGTACGAGGAGCCCGACCTCCTCGCCGTCGTCGACCGGATCGAGCGGAGTCTGGCGCGCAATCTCCGCAGCGACGACTTCGTCACCGCGGTCGTCGCCGGACACCCCGGGCCGGGCCGCCTGGAGCTGGTCAACTGCGGACACGCGCCGCCGCTGCTGGTGCGCGGCTCCGGGGTCGTGCCGGTGGAGCCCGCCTGCCCGGCCCCGCCGCTGGGGCTGCGCGCCCTGACGGGCGAGAAGCCCGGTCTGCAGATCCTGCCGTTCGGCGACGAGGATCAGCTGCTGCTCTACACCGACGGTGTCACGGAGGCCCGGGACCGCGACCGCGATTTCTACCCCCTCGCCGAGCGCCTGGCCCACCACCTGTCCGACGAGCCGGCCCACACCCTCTCGGCACTCCACGACGAACTGCTCACGCACGTGGGAGGCCGGCTCCACGACGACGCGGCCCTGCTACTGCTCCGCAAGCCGACCGCGCACGCCGCCGGCGTGGCCGGGTAGCCACAGGCAAAGCGCGGCGATCAGCGGCCGGCGATGACGTCACGAGTCCTCACCTGCGAGAGCCGATCCCCCGCGGGAGGTCGTACATGGCGAAGTCGGTGACCGGGACGTATCCGCTACGCCGGTAGAGGGCGTTGCCGGTGGGGTTGACAAGGTCCGCGAACAGCAGGACCTCCCGCGCGCCCGCGTCGAGCGCGGCACGGCTCGCCTCGGCCGTCGCGGCACTCGCGTCACCACGACCACGGCCGCGCAGGTGGGCCCGGTGCCGTTCGCGCGGGGCGGGTGCCACGCCGGTGTGGCGCTGCCAGGCCCGGACAAAGAGCGGCGGCGGTGACGTCGTCCGCGCTCACGCCGGGGAGGGGGTGGCCGAGCCCGGCCAGCCGGGCGGCCAGGGCGTCGGCCTCCTCGGACGTGAACGGGGTGAGGCTCCGCCGGTGGGGCGGCATACGGAAGAAGGTCGCACGCCCCTCGCCCGCTGCCTCCTGCCGGCCGAGGACGGGGGCCCCGCCGCAGTACGCGTCCGCCCCCTCGGTGCGCGACGTCTCGGTGACCGTCAGCTGCACGGTGTGCGCGGCGGGGCGCGAGCGCAGGAAGTCTCCGGCTCGGGCGAGGAAGGCGTCCCCATCGTGGGTGACCTGCCAGTCGTGCACGTCGTGATCGAGGTGCGAGTTGTCCGGGCTCATGCCCGGTGACGTCAGGCCACCCAACTCGAAGATCGGTGCGTGGTCCAGGCGCCCATCGCCCTCCGGCGCGGGTGAGGAGAGTGCGACCCACGCCCCGTCGACGACCGACGCTCAGAAACGCACCGGCAGGTCGAGCAGCCCACGGGCGCGCATGGACGGCCGCCGACGTACCGCGTCCGGCGCGATGTCGAGGGCCAGGCCGGGGAACCGGTCGAGGAGCGCGGTGAGGGCGATCTCGGTCTCCATCCGGGCCAGCGGCGCGCCGAGACAGTAGTGGATGCCGTGCCCCAGGGCGAGATGACCGGTGGCGTCACGGTCCAGGTCGAGCCGGTCCGGTTCGACGAAGCGGCGTGGGTCCCGGTGCGCGGCGGCCAGGGAGAGCAGGACGGTCTCCCCGGCCGGGACACGGACGCCGCCGATGGTGACGTCCTCGACGGGAAAGCGCCGGATGGCCAGCGGCACCGGCCCGTCGAAGCGGGCCAACTCCTCTACCGCTCCTGCCAGTCGGCCGGGGTCGGCGCGCAGCGCGCTCAGCTGGTCGGGGTTGCTGAGCAGAGCGAGGGTGGAGTTGCCGATCAGATGCACGGTGTTCTCGTATCCGGCGATCAGGATCAGGAACGCGAGCGACATCAACTCGTCCTCGCTCAACCGGTCCTCGTCGTCGCGTACGGCGATCAACGCGGAGAGCAGGTCGTCCGCGGGCTGGGCGCGCTTGTCGTCGATGAGCTGGGTGAAGAACGCCAGGATGCTGCGCACGGCTTCCTTCGCCCCGCCCGGCCGGGCGGGGTCCGGCGCGATCAGGGTGTCGGTCCAGGCGCGGAAGTCGTGCCGGTCGTGCGGGGCCACGCCGAGCAGGTCACAGATCACGGTGATCGGCAGGGGCGCCGCGTACGAGGCGATCAGGTCGGCCCGGCCGTACGGTGCGACGGCGTCGAGCAGCGCGTCGGCGGTCCTTCTGATGGGGTCGCGCACTCGGGCCGTCTGACGTGGGGTGAACGCCCGGGACACCAGGCGCCGGATGCGGGTGTGGTCCGGCGGGTCCATGTTCAGGAGGTTCGCGTCCAGCGCCGGCGGCAGCGCGAGCCCGTGGTAGCCACCGGGTGCCGCGTTGCGCTTGTCGAGAGAGAGCCGGGGGTCGGCAAGGGCCTCGCGCACGTCGTCGTAGCGCGTGACCAGCCAGGCGGGCAGCCCGTCCGTTCCGGCGATGCGATGCACGGGCCCCGCCTCGCGAAGCCGCCCGTAGACCGCGTACGGGTCCGCGACCAGCTCGGCGGGATCAACGACGGGCGGCTGAGCCGGAGTTGTGGGGGACATGGCCCCCACCTTAGTAGGGCGGGACCTCTCGCCCCGGGCACCCACCCTCCGCCGCACCCCTCCAGGGCACCCACCCTCCGCCGCACCCCGCCCTCCACGGCACCCTCGCTCCCCGATCCGCCCCGGTGCCCACGGGTCCGCACCCGTACCCACGAATCCGCATCCCCCGCGGAGCCCACCTCGGCTCAGGCCAGGCCGAACCTCTCGGCGTGCACCTGCCGTCGGGGGACCTTCAGCGCGCGCAGGCCGCTGAGCACGGCCGAGGTCATCGCGGGCGGACCGCACACGTACACGTCACGCTCGGCGATGTCGGGGACCAGGGCGCTCAGGCTCTCCGGCTCGAACGGCGGCCTGCCCTCCCCGCGGCGGCCGGTGAGCAGGTACAGCCGACCGCCGCGCGCCGCGACCAGGGCGCGTATCTCGCCGAGCAGCACCGCGTCCCTCTCGCTGCGCACCCGGTAGAGCACGACGACATCGCCGGCCGGTTCCTCCTCCAGCAGGGCCCGGACGGGTGTGATCCCCACCCCGCCGGCGATCAGTAGGGCGCCGGGCCGGGTGCGATGCAGTGAGGTGAACGCCCCGTACGGCCCCTCGACGAAGACCCGGCTCCCGACCGGGAGATGCCGAAGTCCGGCACTGGCGCCGCCCGCCGCCTTCGCGGTCAGGCGCAGCGCACGGCCGTCGGGTGCCGTCGACAGTGAGAACGGATTCGCCAGCCACCAGTGGTTGTGCCCGGGGAAGCGCCAGAAACAGAATTGACCGGCTCTGGCCGGCAGCCTGTCGAGGTGACGGCCGGAGACGTGGACCGACACGACGTCGTCCGACTCCGGCACCACCGCCACGACCCGGAACCGGTGATAGAGGTTCCGCCACACGGGCACGACGAGGCGCGCGGTCACCAGGGATCCGAACGCGAACAGCCACAGCGCCCACCAGTAGATCCCGGCCGCCGCCGACGAGTTGAACGTCGTGGTCTCCTGCAGCTGGTGGACGAAGGCCAGCCCCAACGCCAGGTAGAGCAGCAGGTGCAGACCGTGCCAGGTCTCGTACGGCAGCCGCCTACGCACCCGACGGACGGAGACGGCCGCTGCCACGACCACGAACGCCGCGGCCCACATGCCGAGCAGGGAAGCGGGCACCCCGGCCAGCGCGAAGAACGTCTTCGTCATCGACGTGTCCTCGAGGTGCGCGTATCCGAGCACCACCAGCACCGCGTGGGTGAGGATCGTCCACAGCAGGGTGAAGCCGACCCACCGGTGCCACACCGTCAGCCGGTCCATGCCGATGCGGCGGTCGAGCCACGGCAGCCGGGCCACCAGCAGCAACTGGAACATCATCAGCACGGCGGCGTGCAGACCGAAGAAATTGGCGACCGTGAGCACACTGTTCTTCCCCGTGCCGGCGGTGACGAACAGGATCTCGACGATCACCAGGTTGACGAGGACGAACGTCCACAGCGCCCATCGCGCCGCCACCACCGGCGGCACACCGCCCCGCCGCACACCCGGTGAGACCGCAGCCCCCATGAATCCCCCTCACCCATCGAGGCCGGGACACACGGCTGAGTGCGCACGCGCCGACCGTCGAAAAGCGCACCGGCCGACGCCCGACGGCACCGGACCCGCGCGCTGGAAGGGCTACCCGGGGATCCGTCGCTTCACGCTCGGACGGAGCGGGGCGGGCGAGGCACCGACATCGCGGGGCGCGCGCGGCCACGCCGGTCTCCGGTTCCGGCTCCTAGGGGGGCGGCGACGACGGTCGTACCGGCTCGCCCTTACCAGCGGCGGGTTCCGCCCGTCCAGGAGGTCTGCTCCCGTTTTCCGCTCGGGCTGGCGTCATCCCGGAAGCACCTGCCTGCCGGAGTGATCACAGGACGGCCCGTGCCTACCGTCTGACGACATGCCAACCTTCTTACCCACCTCGACGACCGGCAGGCGCGTCGGCCTCGCGGCGCTGATGACGGCCGTCGTCCTGGCCGCCACCGGTACGACGGCGACCGCACGGACGCCGGGCCCGCGCTCCACCGTGGACTGCGGCACGCACGACCGGACCCGCCAGGTGCTGCGCGACCTCACCGCCCGGCACGGCATCACCGGTGCCGCGGTCCTGGTGACCGACCCCACCGCGGGCAGGTCCTGCGGGCGCTGGGCCGCGTCGGCCGGAACGGCGGATCTGCGCACCGGACGCCCGATGAACACCACCGACCGGCTGCGCGTCGGCAGCGTGACCAAGACGTTCACCGCGGCGCTCGTCCTGCGACTCGTCGCCGAGCACCGCCTGTCGCTGGACGCCCCCGTCGACCGCTATCTGCCCGGTCTGATCCAGGACGACGGCCAGGACCGCCGTCCGATCACCGTACGCCGGCTCCTGCGGCACACCAGCGGGTTGCCCGACTATCTCGACGCCCCCGAATGGGAGCTTCCCGAGCGGCAGCGGTATCGCCACTTCGCACCCCGCGACCTCGTCGCACGCGCTCTCGAACTGCCGCGCCCGCAGGGCGGCTGGCACTACGCCACCACCAACTACCTCGTCCTCGGCATGATCGTCCGCGAGGTCACCGGCCGTCCTCCCGAGGCGGAGATCACCCGCCGCATCATCGAGCCCCTCGGGCTGCGCGACACCTACTGGCCCGGCGACGACACGCGCGTGCAGGGAGCGCACTCCCGCAGCTACTTCACCGACGGCGACGGGCGGCACGTCGACGGCACCGCCTGGAACATGACCTTCGGCGGGGTCGGCGGCGCCCTCGTCTCCACACCGGGCGACCTGACACGGTTCGCCACCGCCCTGTTCGACGGGCGCCTGCTGCCCGCCGCCCAGCTCGCGGAGATGCGGCGGACGGTGGAGGCCGACGCCGACCGGCTCTGGCCGGGCGCCCGCTACGGGCTGGGCCTGATCTCGACACCGCTGTCCTGCGGCGGCACGTGGTGGGGACACGCGGGGACGGTGCCCGGCGGGCACCGGGCGCTGGTCGCCGTCGGTCCCGGCGGCCGGAGCGTCGCCGTCGCCCTCAACGAGGTGCCCGCCTCGCTCCAGGCCGAGTCCGCCTTCCTTGACCTCGTCGACAAGTCCCTCTGCGAGGGCGCGCCTTCCGAAAGGACCACCGCATGACCGGCTCTCCCTCCCCCGCCGCCACGCGCACGGCCGGCCCACGCGACGCACCGACCGGCGGTCCGCGCCGGCTCGTGTCGCGCACCGCGGCAGGGGCTGTCCTGTGCCTGGTCGGGGCCCTCGCCGTCCCCGCCGCGCCCGCCGCGGCAGAACCCGCCCCCACCGGTCCCCTCACCCGCTACCACGACCAACACCTGGACTGGAAGAGCTGCCTGCTGGGACCCGACGACGAGACCGGCGAGGAACTCCAGCGGGCCGGCGCCCGGTGTGCCGACGTCACCGTCCCGTTGGACTACGCGGATCCGGGCGGCCGTACGATCACCGTCGCGATCTCGCGCATCCGGGCCACCGACACGGCCCATCGCGTAGGCGCTCTGCTGCTCAACGGAGGCGGCCCCGGCGGGCAGAGCATCGGCGACCCGCCGTGGGTGCACACGGCGATGAAGCAGGCCGGTGAACGCTTCGACGTGGTGGGCGTCGACCCCCGTTTCGTCGGCCGCAGCACGCCCCTGGACTGCCACTGGCCCACCGGCTCCTTCATACGCGGCGCGGGGAAGGACCGGGCGGCGTTCGACCGCTCGGTGGGGTTGGCCAGGGAACTCGCCGACCGCTGCAGGACGTCCCAGGGCGACGTCCTGCCGTACGCCACCACCCGGAACACCGCGCGCGACATGGACGTCGTCCGCGCCGCACTCGGCGAGCGCCGGATCTCCTACCTCGGCTATTCGTACGGCACCTACCTCGGCCAGGTGTACGCCACGATGTTCCCCGGCCGCACCGACCGCGTCGTCCTGGACGGTCTCGTCGCCCCCGACAGCTACAACCCCCGGCTGCTGCGCGGCACGGAGCCGGCCAACCGGCATGCCCTGGAGGGCTGGGCCGCCTGGGCGGCCGCCCGCGACACCGCCTACGGTCTGGGCAGGACCGGGAGCGAGGTGCTGGCGGTCGTGAACGGCATCCGGACGGCGGCCGAACGCGCTCCCCTGACGATCGGGGACCACCGGGTGGACGAGCATGTCGTCCCCGTCGTCGCCCTCACCGGCCTCTCGCAGGACAACGACGCCGCCTACGCCGATCTCGCCCTGGCCGTACGGGACATGCGCCGCGCCGTCGCCGGCCGCACGGTCACCCCGTCGCCGTGGCTGGCCGAGACCCTCGACTTCCTGCTGACCGGATCCGGCTCCGCGTACGGCAGCGTCCAGACGGCGATCCTGTGCGGGGACGCGTCCGCGCCGCGTTCCCCCGAGACGTACTGGCGCGACGTCCGACGCGCCCGCGCGAAGGACCCGTTGTTCGGTCCCGTCACCCACAACATCAATCCGTGCGCGTTCTGGGCCCCGCCGCGCGAACACCCGACCACGATCCGCCGCGACCTCCCGGCCCTCCTCGTCAACGCGACCGGCGACCCGCGGACCATCTACCGCAACGCGCGGACGGTACGGCGCATGTGGCCCTCCTCCCGCTTGCTCACCCTCCGGGGCGCGGACCAGCACGCCGTGTACGGCGTGTTCGGCAACTCCTGCGCCGACACGACGGTCAACACCTACCTGTCCACCGGCCACCTCCCGGACACGGACGTCGCCTGCGCCCGGTCGGCCGGCTGAGCCGGGCCTCGCGATCAGCGCGCCCGAGCGGGCCGACCGCTGTCAGTGTCGAGTGGCAGCATCGGGCCCATGACGGACACCACGGCATTCGACTGGCGGACGTTCCTGCTCAGGTGGAGCGGGGAGTGGGCGGATTCCCTGCCGGAGGGCGAGACCCGGGACGAGGCCGACGAAGCCGCGCACCGGGCGCGATGGCTGGGGTTTCCCCCCGCGTCGCGGGAGCGGATCGCGGCCATGGAGGACCGCCTCGGCCGGCGGATGCCCCCGTCGTACCGGGAGTTCCTCGCGGTCAGCGACGGGTGGCGGCACGCGGGCGGGTTCGTGTGGCTGTTGGCGGGGACCGCGGACGCGCGCTGGCACGACGACGCGTCGGGGCTCGCGGCCATGTACGAGGAGTATCTGGACGAGGACGCCGGGCCGGAGGAACGGCTGGAGGTGGACATCTGGCGGCGCGGGCTGCAACTCGACGTCGAGTCCGACGTCACCCACGTCCTCATGGACCCCGAGGACGTGGACGAGAACGGCGAGTGGGCCGTGTACACCTGGGCGAGCTGGCGGGCCGCGCCGCCCGAACGGCACGCGAACTTCCTGGAGTTCATGCGGGAGATGTACCGCGAGTTCCACCGTCTGCGGGCACACGCGGGCGACGGGGAGCCGGTGTTCGCCAACGACACGACGCTCAGGCTGGACGCCGCGATGGACGAGGCCCGGCAGGAGGCGCTGCGCGGCGGCTGGGAACGGGCCGGGGAGGCGCTCGACGAGGCCAAGGAGTACGGCAGACCGCGGGCCGCCGGACTGGGCGACCAGATACGCCGCCTGCTCGGACAGACCTCCATGGTGTACTTCGACGGCTTGGTGACCGACCCGCGGTACGCCCCCGAGCTGCTGCCCGCGCTGGTCGCCGAGCACGCGGCGCACTCGTACCGGGACGACTCCACGCTGACCTACCATCTGCGGGGCGCGAGCGACGACCTGCTGTCACTGGCCTACGCGACCCTGGAGGCGGTGCGGAACGGCACGTACCGGTACACCGCGATCGGGCCGTTCGGCGAAGCGGTCGGGCGGGCACGGGAGTTGGCGCGATGGGGTGACACGGACGGCGCCTGGCGGACACTGATGGACGCGCTGCCCCTGTGGGAGCCGCTGGGGCCGGACCATCTTGCTCCGCTGGGGTGGGTGGCCGATCCCGTGCTCGGTCCGCTGCTGACCCCGGAGCGGGGTCGCGAGTTGCTGTCGACTCCCCGGGGAGGGCACGCGGGTGAGGCTCCGGGGCCGGCGCCCACCGCGCTGGACCCGGGTGACCTGACGTGGCTGGCGGAGCCGGACCCGGGCAACAACCGCACGTCCTACCGGTTCGTTCTGGTGGAGGGGGTGGAGCCGGAAGAGTTGCCCGGACGTCTCGCGGGCGGGGAAGGGGACGGGGGCCGGGACAGCGCCGTGCTGAACGCCCCCATGACTCTGTGGGAGGCGCGCCGCAGGTCGCTGCGGGACCGGAATGAGTTCTCGTCCTACGCCGACCGGGCTCTCGTGGCGGTCGGCCGGGCCGGCACCGGCTGGAGCTTCGCCTTCGACCCCGACGCCCCCCGGTTCGACCCACAGCGGTTCGTCTCCCCGGCCGTGGCCGCCGGTGAGGGCACTCGCGCGGTGGTGGTGTGGAGCGGCTTGAGGAGGGCGCACGGGGAGCCCTTCTTCCACCTCTCGGTGGCGCGGGACGATGCCGAGCAGTACGCGTTCACGTACGCGGGCGGCGAGGTCCGGTCGAGCGGGGAGATACCCCGGGCTCTGGATCCGAGCCGGTTCTTCGGTGACCTGGAGGACCACACCGAGACGGAACGGGCCCTGCTGGAAGCCGTGACCCGCGAATTCGGTGTCTGCCTGCCCCGTCACGCCATCGTGCACGGGCGGCTGCACACGTTCGTCACCCGCTCCTGGACACGGCCGCCCAGGGACGGTGAGACGTTCTCGGTGATCCGCGTGGGCTAGAGGCCGCGCGTCCGGCGGACGGACGGACGACGGACGGACGGCCGACGGACGGACGGCCGACGGACGGACGGCCGACGGACGGACGGCCGACGGACGGACAGCGAACGACCGCACCCAAGCCGGAGCCGGAGCCGGAGCCGGAGCCGGAGCCGCGGAGATGATGCCGCTCCCGCCGAGATGATGCCGCATCAAGCCAAAGTGTCCCCAGCCCCGTCGGTCGCCTTCCGGGATCGGTGGGTCGCTCATATCCTCGTGCGCCAACAGTTACCGAAGGTAAGGGGTAGCGATGGGCGGCACCACGCGCAGAGGGTTCCTGGGCACGGCCACCGCCGCGGCCGCCGGCGGCGGGGTCACCCTCGCCGGCCCCCAGCGGGCCGCCGCCCGGGACGGCGCGGCCCCGCGGACCGTGGCCGTGCTGGGCGGGGGCGTCGCCGGGCTCACGGCCGCGCACGAGCTCGCCGAACGCGGCTTCCGGGTGACGGTCTACGAACGCAAGGCGCTGGGCGGCAAGGCCCGCAGCATGGACGTGCCCGACAGCGCCAAGGGCGGCCGCGACCCCCTGCCCGGGGAGCACGGCTTCCGCTTCATCCCCGGGATCTACCACAACCTCCCCGACACCATGCGGCGCATCCCCTTCCCCGGCAACCCCCACGGCGTCCACGACAACCTCGTGGCCCCCAAGGAGATGCTGTTCGCCCGGTCCGGCGGCCGTGAGGACATCCGGATCCCGCTCCCCTGGCCCGGCAACACCCCGGCCGACCTCACCCCCGACGAGATCCGCCGCGCCCTCACCTCGTTCCTGGACACCGCCCTCAGCCTCCCCCTCCACGAGGCCCTCTACTTCGCCGAACGCTTCCTGGTCTTCCTCACCAGCTGCGACGAACGCCGCGACAACACCTGGGAGCAGATGCCTTGGTGGGAGTTCGTGCGCGCCGAACGCATGTCGTACGACTACCAGCGGATCCTCGCCGTCGGCATCACCCGCAACATCGTGGCCACCAAGGCGGAGGAGGCCAGCACCCGCACGGTCGGCACGCTGCTGGAGGCGTTCGCGTTCAACGTCCTCGGGCGGGGCGCGGACGGCCCCCTGGACCGGATCCTCAACGCGCCCACGAACGAGGCCTGGATCGACCCCTGGGTGACGTACCTGAGGTCGCTCGGGGTCGAGTTCCGCATCGGCTGGACCGTGCAGGACCTGCCCATGGACGCGGGCCGCGTCGCCGGCGCCGTCGTACAGGACCCCGATGGCACTCGCCGGACCGTCACCGCCGACCACTACATCTCGGCCATGCCCGTCGAGCACGCCCGCCGCACCTGGAACTCCGCCGCGCGCGCGGCCGATCCCCAACTGGCCGCGTGCGACGGGCTGGAGACGGACTGGATGACCGGCATCCAGTTCTATCTGACGGAACGTACGCCGATCCTGCACGGCCATCTCGACCTCATCGACTCCCCCTGGTCGCTGACCGCGATCGCCCAGGCCCAGCACTGGCCGGGCCACGACTTCCCCGCCGACTTCGGCGACGGCACGGTCGCGGACTGTCTGTCCGTGGACGTCTCCGAGTGGGACCGGCCGGGCATCCTGTACGGCAGAACCGCCAAGCAGTGCACGCGCGCCGAAGTCGCCCGCGAGGTGTGGGCCCAGCTGAAGGCCGCCCTCAACGACAGCGGTCGTACGGTCCTGAAGGACTCCGTACTGCACTCCTGGTTCCTCGACCCGGCCGTGGACGGACTCGGCACCCCGACCCCGGTCAACGAGGAACAGCTGCTCATCCACCCCGTGGGGACCTTCCACCTCCGCCCGCGGTCGGCCACGAGGATCCCCAACCTCTTCCTGTCCGGCGACTACGTGTCCGTGCCCATCGACCTGGCCACCATGGAAGGCGCCAACACCTCGGCCCGACAGGCTGTCAACGCCCTGCTGGACAGCATCGGTTCGACCGCCGAGAGATGCACGGTCACCCCGCTGTACCGGGCGCCGGAGTTCGAGGCACTCAAACGCCACGACCGCACGCGCTACCGTCTGCGCCTGCCGAACCTCTTCGACGTCGGCTGACAGCCACCCGCGGGGGTGCCGGGCACCGGGGGGCGGTGGTCGGGCGGCGCCAGTTGCCGACACGTCGGCGGCTCGGAACGGATCAGGCGGACGGCAGGGACACCGGCGGGGTGTCACCGGGCACGGTGTCGTCGTACGCCTGCGGGTCGAACGCCGGACGGCCCTGCCGAGAGAGCGCCGGCAGCGCGAACAGGGACGGTGCGTGCGTCCCGCCCGCCACGGCGGCGACCGACGCCCCCGGCCAGTCCGGCTCGGCGACCGCCACGCCGCGCCCGCCATACGCCGCCAGGCCGACCTACCAGGTCCCGGACCCCGGCACCCCACCGATCGGCCCCGCCATCCGCCCCGCGAACGCCACCGCCACCACGCCCGACAACGGCACCGCCCACACGCCCCCGCGCACAGTCACACTCCATGCTGGGGCGGCCCGACCCGGACGCACAGCCCGTCCGTGGCGGCATTGTCTCGGGTGGTCGCGCGATGTGATGGGGAAGCGGGCACGGCGATGGGTTCCGCCGCCCTCTTTCGACTTCGCGCGAGACGTCCCGGCCGGAATCGGTCCGCGCGGCGATGAGTCTGCCGGTTCGGACCGGTCTACCTTTTGACCGCGACGACCATCTCTTCGGGAGTAAGCCATGGGCCTCATCCACATGGAACTGTTCGCCACCCTCGACCTCGTCGGGCAGGCGCCCGGCGGCCCCGACGAGGACCCGGCAGGGTTCCCGTTCGGCGGCTGGCAGGCACCCCTGCTGGACGAGGTGTCGGGGGGCCAGGTCGGTGCCGCGTACGAGGACACGGACGCCCTCCTGCTCGGTCGACGGACGTACGACATCTTCGCCGCGTACTGGCCGCACCAGAAGGGCGGCGAGGACGGCGCGATCGCCGCCCTCTTCAACCGTGTCCCCAAGTACGTGGCCTCCCGCGGCAAGCCCGACCTCTCGTGGGCCGGATCCACGCAGCTCGGCCCGGATCTGGCCGCCGCTGTGCGCGAGATCCGTGACCGGCACGAGCACGTGAAGGTCGTCGGGAGCCTGGATCTGGTGCAGAGCCTTCTGCGGGAGAAGCTCTTCGACCGCCTCGACCTCTGGGTGCACCCGATCGTGCTCGGCGTGGGGAAGAAGGTGTTCGACGGTGGCCAGGTGCCCACGAACCTCACGCTCCTCGAACCACCGGCAGCCGGCCCCAAGGGCACCGTGTACCTGCGCTACGGTCTCGCCGACGGCACCCCCGGCACAGGGGACATGAGCGCACCCGATCGCGGCGTCGGGCACGCCGACTGAGACCGGCTCCCCAGCCGCGGCCGGGTCGCGCCGGCGCTCCGGGTGCTCAGCCCAGGAAGCTCAGACGGACCTGTCGGTCCGGATTGTCCCGGTTGGTGTCCACCAGGCACACCGACTGCCACGTCCCCAGCTCCAGCCGCCCGTCGATGACCGGCAGGGTGGCGTGGGGTGGGACGAGGGCGGGGAGGACGTGGTCGCGGCCGTGGCCGGGGGTGCCGTGGCGGTGTTGCCAGCGGTCGTCGGCGGGGAGAAGCGTGCGGAGGGCGGCGAGGAGGTCGTCGTCGCTGCCGGCGCCCGTCTCGATGACGGCGATGCCGGCCGTGGCATGCGGGACGAAGACGTTGAGCAGGCCGTCCCGTCCGGCCGCCGCCTCGCGCAGGAACGCCTCGCAGTCGCGGGTGAGGTCGACGACCCGCTCACGGGATCCGGAGGCGACGTTCAGGACTCGGGTGGTGAAGGGATCGGACATGCCTCCATCCTCGCGCACCCCCTGGACACGGCGCGGGAGTGACCCCTCGCGCGGCCCCGCCCACCCGGCGCCGGTCGCACCCTGTGCCCGATCGCACCCTGACGCAGGGAAGATCCGCACCCCCTCCCCTGTTGGTGGAAACGTGAACAACACGCACGAGGTCGAGGTAGTCGTCATAGGCGCCGGCCAGGCAGGTCTGGCGGGCGCCTATCACCTGCGCCGGACCGGCTTCGAGCCGGAGCGCGACTTCGTGGTGCTGGACCACTCGCCCGGCCCGGGCGGCGCCTGGCAGTTCCGGTGGCCGTCGTTGACGTACGGCAAGGTGCACGGGATGCACGCGCTGCCCGGCATGGAGCTGACGGGAGCCGATCCGGCGCGGCCGTCCGCCGAGGTCGTCAGCGAGTACTTCGACGCGTACGAAAACGCCTTCGACCTGCGGGTACGGCGCCCGGTGGACGTCCACGCGGTGCGGGAGGGCGAGGGCGGGCGGCTGCTGGTGGAGACCTCGGACGGTACGTGGTCGACGCGGGCGCTGATCAACGCGACGGGCACCTGGGACCGGCCGTTCTGGCCGCGCTATCCCGGTCAGGAGACCTTCCGGGGGCGGCAGTTGCACACCGCCCAGTACCCGGGGCCCGAGGAGTTCGCGGGACTGCGGGTGGTCGTGGCGGGCGGGGGCGCGTCCGGCACGCAGCACCTGCTGGAGATCGCCCCCTACGCCGCCGCGACGACCTGGGTGACGAGGCGCCCGCCCGTCTTCCGCGAGGGGCCGTTCGACGAGGGCGCCGGACGGGCGGCCGTGGCCATGGTGGAGGAGCGGGTCCGGCAGGGGCTGCCGCCGAAGAGCGTGGTGTCGGTGACGGGCCTCCCGCTCGACGACGCCGTCCGGCAGGGCCTCGCGGACGGCGTCCTGGACCGGCTGCCGATGTTCGACCGGATCACGCCCGACGGCGTGGAGTGGGACGACGGCCGCCGCGTGGACGCCGATGTCATCCTCTGGGCGACCGGCTTCCGCGCCGCCGTGGACCATCTGGCACCCCTGCGGCTGCGCGAGCCGGGCGGCGGCATCCGCGTCGACGGCACCCGCGCGATCGCCGACCCCCGCGTCCATCTGGTCGGCTACGGCCCCTCGGCGAGCACCATCGGCGCCAACCGCGCCGGCCGGGCTGCGGTACGGGACATCAGGCGGCTGCTGGCGAGCGAACCGGTCGCCGCCGTCTGACGCCCCGAGCCGACTCGACGGGATCTCAGCCGGCCGCCTGCGAGGGAGAGGACGGGACACCCGCCTCGACGGACGGCGACGGCTTCTTCCGGTTCTGGTTGAACTCGGCGACGTTGCGCAGGTGTTCCTGGTAGTCCGCCGTGAACCGGGTGTCGCCCGGCTTGACCGTGACGAAGTACAGCCAGGCGCCCGACGCCGGATTGACCGCCGCGCGCATCGCCGCCTCACCCGGGTTGGCGATCGGCGTGGGCGGCAGCCCCATGCGCCGGTACGAGTTGTACGGGCTGTCGATCTTCGTGTCGTCGACTCTGGTGTCCAGCGTCGAGCGGTTGAGCGCGTAGTTGATGGTGGAGTCCATCTGCAGCGGCATCCCGCGCTCCAGCCGGTTGAAGACGACCCGGGACACCCGGCCCATGTCCTGCTCGGTGGCCGCCTCGGCCTGGATGATGCTCGCGATCGTGACCGCCTGGTAGACGTTCATCGCGTTGCGCTGGGCCCCGGCCGTGACCTGACCGCCGTTGAACTTCTTGTTCGCGGTCTCGACCATGGACGTCAGCAGGGACTCGGGGGTCGACTTCTCCTTCAAGGGATACGTCGCCGGGAAGAGGTAGCCCTCCGGGTTGCCCTCGGCGTCGGCCGGCAGCATCAGCTCGGCCTTGTGCAGGGACTTCCTGGTCGATCCGGCGGGCAGGGCGAGGGCCTTGTCGACGGCCGCGTAGACCTGGCCGGAGCGCCAGCCCTCGGGGATCACCAGTGACGCCGGGCGTTCGGCCGCGCCGCCACCGCCCTCCACGCTCAGCAGCGGCACCGCCACGGCGGTGGCCGCCACGACGGCTCCGGTCGCGATGAGGGCGGCCTGGCCCCGACGCGTCAGTCGAATCGTGCTCCGTGGCGGAGTGTTCATCTGCATGCGGGCACGGTAACCCGCATATCACCCTAAATCCGGCATATCTTCATCTTGTCGGCTCCAGTTTCGGCACCTTCGCCGACTCGTGGGCCGGCGTCAGCCGCGCGTCGCGCCGTACGAGCGCCGCGTACCGCCCTCCCCTCTCCATCAGCTCCTCGTGCGTACCGCGCTCCACCGCCCGGCCGGAGTCGAGCACCACGATCTGGTCGGCGTCCCGGACGGTGGAGAGGCGGTGGGCGATGGTGACGGTGGTGCGGTTGGCGGAGAGCGCGTCGATGGCCTGCTGCACCGCCTGTTCGGTGCGGGTGTCGAGGGCGCTGGTCGCCTCGTCGAGGATGAGGACCGGCGGGTCGCGCAGGATGGTGCGGGCGATGGCGAGCCGCTGCTTCTCACCGCCGGAGAAGCGGTGCCCACGTTCGCCGACGACCGTGTCGTAGCCGTCGGGCAGCGCCGCGATGTGGTCGTGGATCTGGGCCGCCCGTGCCGCCGCGTGCAGTTCCTCGTCGGTGGCGTCCGGCTTGGCGAAGCGCAGGTTGTCGGCGACCGAGGCGTGGAAGAGGTACGTCTCCTGGGAGACGACCCCGATGCCACGGGCCAGCGTGTCGAAGTCGAGGTCCCGTACGTCGACCCCGTCGAGGGTGACCCGGCCGCCGGTGACGTCGTACAGCCTCGGCACCAGGCAGCCGAGCGTGGACTTGCCGGCGCCGGTCGGCCCCACCACGGCGAGACTGCCTCCGGCCGGGACGGTGAGGTCGATGCCGTCGAGGATCGGGCGCCGACGGTCCTGGTCGCCCCGCCTGCCGTCGTCGCCGTCCTCGCCGCTCTTGCCGTTCCTACCGCCGTCGCCGTTCTTGCCGTCGTAGCGGAACTCGACGCTCTCGAAGCGGACCTCGCCCTTGACCTGGTCGAGGTGGACGGGGTTCTCGGGCTCGGTGATGTCGATGGGCAGGTCGAGGTACTCGAAGATGCGCTGGAAGAGGGCGAGCGAGGCCTGGATCTGGACGCCGGTGGACAGCAGACTCACGGTCGGCCGGAACAGGTTCTGCTGGAGCGAGACGAAGGCCACGAGCGTGCCGACCGAGACGGACGGGCCGCCCAGTTGCAGTGCGATCCCGGCGGTCCAGTAGATGACGGCGGGCATCGCGGACATGACGACGGTGATGACGGCCATCCGCCACCGCCCGGCCATGTTGGACCTGACCTCCAGGTCGACGAGCCCCTCGGACTCCTCGGCGAAGGACTTGGTGAGCGAGTCGGCGCGGCCCATCGTGCGGCCGAGCAGGATGCCACTGACGGACAGGGACTCGGTGACCGTCGCGGCCATGGCGGCCATCTGGTTCTGACGCTGGGTGGTGATCTTCTTGCGCTCGTTGCCGACACGGCGGCTTATCCACACGAACAGCGGCAGCAGGAGCAGGGTGACCACGGTGAGCCGCCAGTCCAGGGCGACCATCGCGACGACGGTGGCGACCACGCTGGTGGTGTTGGAGACCAGGGAGGTGGCCGTGGAGGTGACGGTCGCCTGCATGCCGCCGATGTCGTTGGCGATGCGGGACTGGACCTCACCGGTGCGGGTGCGGGTGAAGAAGGCGAGCGACATGCGCTGCAGCCGGCCGTAGACGGCCGTGCGCAGATCATGCATGACGCGCTGGCCGACGGTCGTGGAGATCAGCGTCTGCAGGACACCGAAGATGCTGGTGAGGACCGCGCTCAGGATCATGCCCAGCGCGAGCAGGCTCAGCAGGCCGGTACGGCCCTCGGGGATCGCGGTGTCGAGTATCTCCTTGAGGAGAAAGGGCGTGGCGACCGACGCGAGCGAGGCGGCGCCGACGAGCAGACCGACGATCGCGAGCCGGCCGCGATAGGGGCGGAAGAGTTTCAGGATCCGGCGTACCTGGCGGGGCTGTTCCGACGAGTGGCCGGACGGTCCCCAGGCGGGTTCATGGTCGGGATGCATGGGCTCCTACGGGAGGTGAGACGGAGGATGGGCGCGCGTGGAGCGGAGGGCAGAGTGCGCTGCGGGACGGATTTACGGAGCCTAGCTCATTGTTACCTATACTCACAATGAACATGGTCCTGATATTGTTCCCGTATGACCACCCCCGACGCCGACGGGCCGCTCGCCGAGCAGTTGCTGCGGCTCACCCGCCGTGTGCACCGCATCCAGAAGCGCCACCTCCAGCAGAGCGGGTTGGAGATCACACCGGCACAGTCCCGGCTGCTGCGCACCCTCGCGCACTACGACACGCCCCCGCGCATGGCCGATCTGGCGGAGCGTCTGGAGGTCGTTCCCCGCGCCGTGACGACTCTGGTCGACGCGCTGGAGGAGAGCGGCCGGGTGCGCCGGGTGCCTGATCCGACCAACCGGCGGGTGATCCGGATAGAGGTCACGGACGAGGGCCGCGACGTCCTGCGGGAGCTGCACCACGCACGACGGTCGGCGGCGGAGGAGATCCTGGCGCCGCTGTCGGACGATCAGCGGGGGCTGCTCGGCGGGCTGCTCGACACGCTGATCGACGGGGCGCCGGTGGCGGAGCGGCGCTGCTGAGCCGAGGTCGCAGGAAGGGCCCGGCGCGGGATTCCGCGCCGGGCCCTTCCTGTACGGGAGTTCGCAGGACGAGCGGTCAACTCGCCTCGGGGGCCGGTTTTTTCGTCTCGATCTTGGAGAGCACGGGAACCGCCGCGGTCGCGAGGGCTTCGGCAGGCTTCGCGGGGGTTCCGGCAGGCTTCGCGCTCCCGTCGCCGGCGGACTCGTCGTCCTCCTCCACGAACTGGATCTCCCCGTCGAGCATCTTCTTCGCCCGTTCGGTGTCCAGCGCGCCCTCCCACTTCGACACCGCGAAGACGGCGACGCAGTTGCCGAGGAGGTTGGTGACGACACGCATCGAGTCCATGATGCGGTCGACACCGAGCAGCAGGGCGACGGCCCCGGCGGGGATGGCGCCGAGCGAGGACGCCGTCGCCGACAGGGCGAGGAAGGCCGAACCGGGAATGCCGGCCATCCCCTTGCTGGTGAGCATCAGGACCAGGATGACGGTGATCTGCTGACTGAGGCTGAGGTCCACACCGACGGCCTGCGCGATGAACAGCGTGCCGATGGAGAGGTAGATGGACGCGCCGTCGAGGTTGAAGGAGTACCCGGTGGGCAGCACCAGACCCACGGCGTCGTCGCGGGCGCCGGCCTGCCGCAGCTTCTGCATCATGCGCGGCATGACGCTCTCGCTGGAGGCGGTGCCCAGCGCCAGCAGCATCTCCGCCCGGGTGTAGCGGACGAACTTCCACAGGCTCAGCCCGGTCACCAGCTTCAGCGCGACGCCGAGCAGTACGAGGAAGACGAGCGCGACGGCGTAGCAGAGGATGATCAGCTTGGCGTAGGTCTTCATGACGCCGAGGCCGTACTCGCCGACCAGATGAACCATCGCGCCGAACACCGCGAGCGGGGCCAGCTTCATGACGAAGCCGACGATCGCGAAGATGACCTCCTGCGCCTGCTCGATGGCGGGCAGGATCTTGGGCACCTTGGTGTGGCCGAGGTGCAGCAGCGCCGCGCCGACGAGGCAGGCGAGCACGAGAACCTGGAGCAGCGAGTTCTCGGCGAACGCGCCGATCGCGCTCTGCGGCAGCGCGTTCAGGATGAACTCGCCGGTCGTCGGCAGTTCGCCGCCGGCGGTCTTCGCGTCGACCGCCGAGGTGTCGAGCTTCGAGGGGTCGACGTTCATGCCCGAGCCGGGGCCGACGAGGTTGGCGGCGATCAGACCGATGAGCAGCGCGGCCGTCGAGGCCACCTCGAACCAGATCAGGGCCTTGAGCCCGATCCGCCCGAAGGCCTTGAGGTTGCCGGCCTTGGCGATGCCGACGACGACCACGCAGAACACCAGGGGCGAGATGACCGTCTTGATGAGGCGGATGAAACCGTCACCGAGTGGCTGGAAGGTCGTGGCCGTGTCCGGCCACAGCCTTCCGACGACGATTCCGAGCACAAGCGCTACTCCGACTTGTGCGAACAGTGAGGTACGCAGCATGCGTGCGACGCGTCGCGGCAGGGACGGTACGGACTGCGGCACGGGCACTCCTCCGAAGGGACTTTCTGTCATGCGGAAAAGAGCTTCCGCGCCGATCACTATCGGGGAGCTGTCGCTCGTGGAGAAGACCACTGTGTTTCGCCGCTGTAAAACGTCGAACAGACGTCACATCGCACGCATTCGGCGTCAACAGCCCATCCGGTCCTCCGTCAGCACTCCCTGTACGGAGACCAGCGAACGGTCGTGGCACCCGTCCGAGCCGTGCACCCGGTAGCGCTCGCGCGTCGTCCCGACCGCGTGCCGCTGGTCACGGGGCACGTTCGCCGTGTACGTGGCGTCCCCCGTGTAGGTGTCGTCGAGCCGGGACCACGCCGTGCGCCGCCCGCCCCGCGTCTCGGTGACCGTCGCCCGGTCGCCGAGCGTGAGCACGGTCCGCAGGCGGTCGCCCGCGCCGAGCGTCGTCGTTCCGTCCATCGTGTACGACCGCTGGACGCGCGTCGTCCGGGCCGGTCCGCGCCCCTCGACGGTGGCCGTCTCGTCGTCGCTCCACCTCGCGTCGAGCGCGTCGGGGTTCTCCCCCTCGGACCAGGTGTGCGTGGAGGTGTTGGCGAGACTGCGACGGACGGTCGTCGTCACCCGGCCGTGCGAGGTGTCCACATACCCGGCGACGGTCAGCCGGTGGCGGCCCTCGGTGTCGAGGCGGTGCTCCGCGCCGGGCGTGTACGTGGACTCGGCGGCGAGACCGCCCGCCTGGGCCTTCGTCAGGGCGCCGGTGACGCGCTCGCTCCTCGCGTCCTGCCAGACAAGGACGTTGACCGGGGTGCTCCAGCCGCTCTGCCCCTCGGGCACACCGACGACGGAGACCTCGATCCGGTGCGGGCGGCCGTCGTTGAGGAGGCCCGCGAAGGGGGTGAGGTCGTAGCGCAGGGGCTGGACGTCGAAGGCACGGGGTCCGGGGACGACGTACCAGAGGAAGGGGTTGGACCAGCCGCCCGTCCATACGTTCGGGAAGGGTGCGGCGATTCCGGCCAGTTGCCCGTCCACCGTGATCTGCACCTCGCGGTACGGCCCCTCGTCCGCCTTGCAGGAGTACGGCGCCTGCGCGGGGACCGTCAGGTACCAGTACTCCTCGCAGCCGCCGCCGGACCCGGTCGCGTACACCTCGGCGACGACGCGCTCGCTGTTGCGCGGGGTGGTCAGAGTGCTGCCGTCCTGAAGGGTGAGGACGCGGTCGGGGATCGTCGCCGCCGTCCTCGCGTCGGGCCGCCCGGCGTAGAACGTCAGTGTGACCTTGACGTCGAGGACGCCGGTGTAGGTGTCGTCGACGACATTGCCGATGAGCATCTCCACGGGCCGCGTGGTGCGCAGAGTGGGGGCATAGCGCGTGACGTCCTTCTCCACGGACCACTCGATGCCGTCGGGCGAGGGCTGCGGGGTGGACGTCCGCAGCACCTCGACTCCGCCGATGTGCAGATACCCGAGGCGGTCGAACTGACGGCCCTTCACCTTGCCGTCCAGCCGCAGGACGACCTTGCTCCACCTCGTCCCGCAGTCACCGGGCGGTGTGTAGGTCCCCCGGTACGGCGTGAAGTCCTTGAACCGGGCCTCGGCAACGGTCACCTCGCACGACGTGCTGTGCGCGGGCCCGGTGACGGGCGGGGCGGCGGTGACCGGGTCGTGCCAGTCGGTACCGAACTCGGCGGGGACGTCGGCGGATCGGGCCGTCCCGACCCCTAGGAGGGTGCCCGCCACAAGGGTCACCCCGGCGAGCATGGACATGATGATCCGGCTTCTCATGGCCGGAGTTCTACGGGCAGTCGGCGCCCCGCCGCAACGCGATCTCCGGCCACAAGCGGGGTGCGCGAGTGAGCGGGGCGAGCGGGGACGCGGCGACGCCCGGGGCCTCAGGCCTTCAGCGCCGCCTTGTCCCCCATGACGATCACCGGGTGCTGGGCCGGGTCGAGGGTGCGCAGCAGGTACTCCATCCCCGACTTGGACAGACTGACGCAGGCCGAGGTGCCGCTGCCGTGGTCCATGTGCAGCCAGATGCTGCCGCCCTTCGACTGGCCCTCGGGACGCGTCGGATCGATCGGCGAGGTGCCCTTGACGCGGTTGTAGTCGATGGCGATCACATAGTCGAAGTCGTGCCAGTGCGACTTGGCCCAGTAGTGCGGTGCCTGGAACGACGCCGACCGGCTGTACGGGAGCTTGGCTCCCGGATCGGCGAGGACGCCTCCCGCGTCGCTGAGCGTGAACACACCCACGGGGCTGCGTTTGTCACCTTCCCGATGGTCGGTGGTCCACCCCTTCTTGCCATTGTGGCCCTCCCAGCTTCGCGTCTTCTTCCAGAGGGAACCGCTCTTCGTGTAGAGCACGACCGAAGCGTCGGCGTCGTCCTCGCCCTCCCCGTACACCGCCACGACCTGGCGGGACTCGGCGGGGATCTGCTTCTGCAGACGGTCGCCTACGTCCGGGACACGGGTCGGGTCCACGCTCTGCGCCTCGGCACGACCGGTCCTGTCGCCGGACTTCGTGGCGTCCGTGTCCGGCTTGCCCCCGTCGTTCGTGCCGCCCGAACCGCCGCACGCCACCAGGGACATCACCAGCGCACCACAGACCACCGCCGCGAGCGGGAGCCGACTCGCGCCCCTCGTCGCACCCTCGTTGTCAGCCCGTCCCGCATCCGCATCGCTCGTCACGCCGGTTCGTCCCCGCCTCGTACCGCCTATTCGCATGCCGTCCATCGTCGCACCGCTCACCGGACGGATGCGTCCGCCGTCCCGCGCGCCGCGCCTCGGCCGGGTGGTCCAGGCCGAAACTTTGCCCGGCCCCGGAAAACCGTTTGCTTCCGACCGCGCCGCGACGCGAACCTTTCACGGCCGGTCGTCGGATCCACGACCCCTTTCTCCCCACTTCGCCCTACCTCTCCCCCACCCTGACACGAGCCTCTGGGACGTCATGCAGATTCAAGACCTTCCGTACGCAGACCCCGGCGTGCCGGACGCACGCTCGGGTCCACGGTTCCTGTGGTGGCTCGGCCGGAATCAGCTCGGCGGACAGTTCAAGGCGCTGGCATGGGGACTGCTGCACTTCACCTCCGTGGCAGGGCTGCCGTTCTGTGTCGGCTTCGCCGTCCAGGCCGTGGTCGACCGCTCCGGCGCCCGGCTCGCCCTCGCGGGCGTGGTGCTGGTGCTGTGCGGGTTCACCATCGCGCTGGGCGACACCTTCCTGCACCGCTCCGCGGTCACCAACTGGATCACCGCCGCCGCGCGTGTCCAGCAGCTGCTGGCCCGCAAGACGGCCCAGCTCGGCTCGGCGCTGACGCGGCGGGTGGCGGCCGGCGAGATCGTCGCCGTCTCCACGGGCGACGTCGAGAGGATCGGCTGGTTCGTCGAGGGCGTCTCCCGGTTCACGGCCGCGGCCCTCACCGTGGTGCTCGTCTGTGTCGGCCTGGTCGTCTACCAGCCCGCGCTCGGCATCGTCGTCGCCGTGGGCGTCCCCGTCCTCGCTCTCTCCGTGCTGCCGTTGCTGCCCCGCGCGACCCGGAGGGCCGACTTCCAGCGCGAGAAGGCGGGTCGCGCCACCGAGCTGGCCTCCGACACCGTCGCGGGCCTGCGCGTCCTGCGCGGCATCGGCGGGGAGGACCTCTTCCTCGACCGCTACCGCCGGGCCTCCCAGGAAGTCCGCCACGCCGCCGTCCGCAGCGCCCGTATGTGGGCCCTCATCTCCGGTCTGCAGGTGCTGCTGCCGGGGCTGCTGATGATCGCGGTCGTCTGGCACGGCGTGGGTCTCGCCCGTGAGGGCCGGATCACGGTCGGCGAGCTGGTCACCGTGTACAGCGCGGTCATGCTGCTCACGTATCCGCTCCGGCACTTCGAGGAGATCGCGATGGCGTACTCCTTCTCCCGTCCGTCCGCCGAACGGGCCGCCGGGGTGCTGTCGCTGGAACGGGCCACGGACACCGAAGGGGCCCGCGAGGCCGCCGTGCCCACCGGCGACCTGTACGACCCGGCGACCGGACTGCTCGCGCCCGCCGGGTGTCTCACCGCCGTGGTGTGCGGCGACCCCGACGCGGCCGGACGCCTGGCCGAACGGCTCGGCGGCCATGCCACCGAGGAGGGCACCTCCGCGCTGCTCGGCGGCGTGCCGCTCGACGAGCTGCCCCTCGACTCCGCCCGCACCGCCGTCCTCGTCCAGGACAAGGACCCGGTGCTGCTCTCCGGCACGCTGCGTGAACTCCTCGACGTCCCCGCCTCCGGCGAGGTCACCGCCGAGGAGGCGCTGGCCGCCGCCCAGTGCGGTGACGTTCTGGAGGCTTTGATCCAGGGGTCGCTCGACACCGAGGACCCGCTGGACGCCCGGATCACCGAGCGCGGCCGGTCCCTGTCCGGCGGCCAGCGCCAGCGCCTCGCGCTGGCCCGGTCCCTCGTCACGGACCCGGGCGTCCTGGTCCTGGACGAACCGACCTCCGCCGTCGACTCGCACACCGAGGCCCGGGTCGCCGACGGCATCCGGTCGCTGCGGGCGGGCAGCACCACGGTCGTCTTCACCTCCTCGCCCCTGCTCCTGGACCTCGCCGAACGCGTCGTCCTCGTGCACGAGGGCAAGGTCACGGCGGTGGGCCCGCACCGCGACCTCCTGCACGACGAACCCCGGTACCGGGCGGTCGTCACCCGCGAAACCGACGAGGAGGCCGCCCCGGCCGACGGGTCCGGGGAGAAAACCCTGCGGGCCGCCGGGCCCGGCTTCGCGGACCGGCCGGCGGACCGCAGGACCGCCCTGAGCGACGTGTTGGACGAACTGGAAGAAATCGAGGAGACCGCATGATCGGCGTGGCGCCCCCGGCCTACGACCCGGCCGCCCCGACGACGGCGAACACCCTGCCCGTCGGCGCCCCCGCGACCGTACGCGCCTACGTGGCCGAACTGTTCCGCCGGCACCGCCGGGCCTTCGTCCTGCTCATCAGCGTCAACACGGTCGCCGTGGTCGCCTCGATGGCGGGCCCCTACCTGCTCGGCGCCCTCGTCGAACGCGTCTCGGACGGGGCCCGTGAACTCCATCTGGAGCTCACGGCGACGGTCTTCGTCGTCGCCCTCCTCGTCCAGGCCACCTTCGTACGGGAGGTGCGGCTGCGCGGCGCCGTGCTCGGCGAGCGGATGCTGGCCGACCTCCGCGAGGACTTCCTCGTCCGGTCGGTCGGACTGCCGCCGGGTGTCCTGGAACGCGCCGGCACCGGTGACCTGCTCTCCCGCATCACCACGGACATCGACCGGCTCGGCAACGCCATGCGCGAGGCCGTGCCGCAGCTGGCGATCGGCGTGGTGTGGGTGGCCCTCCTCATCGGCGGGCTCGCCGTCACCGCGCCCCCACTGGCCCTGACCGTGTTGCTCGCCCTGCCGCTGCTGGTGCTCGGCTGCCGCTGGTACTTCAAGCGGGCTCCCTCCGCCTACCGCTCGGAGTCCGCCGGGTACGCCGCCGTCGCCGCCGTGCTCGCGGAGACCGTCGACGCCGGCCGTACGGTGGAGGCCCACCGCCTCGGCACGCGCCGGATCGACCTGTCGAACCAGCGCATCGAGGAGTGGACCGCGTGGGAGCGGTACACGCTGTGGCTGCGGTCGGTGCTCTTCCCCGTCATCAATTTCACGCACACCACGGTCCTCGGCTCGGTGCTGATCGTCGGCGGGGTGTTCGTCCTGCAGGGCTGGATCGGGCTCGGCCAGCTGACCACGGGCGCGCTCATCGCCCAGATGCTCGTCGACCCGGTCAACCTGATCCTTCGCTGGTACGACGAACTGCAGGTCGCCGAGGTGTCGCTGGCCCGCCTGGTGGGCGTGCGGGACATCGAGCCCGACGGGGGCGACCCGGCCGTGGCCCCCGACGGACGCCATGTCCACGCCGACCAGGTGCGCTTCGGGTACCGCGAAGGCGTCGACGTCCTGCGCAAGGTGTCCCTGGAGGTCGCGCCGGGTACCCGGCTCGCCCTCGTCGGTCCGTCCGGCGCGGGCAAGTCGACCCTGGGCAGGCTCCTCGCCGGGATCTACGCCCCCCGCGACGGCCGTATCACCCTGGGTGGGGCCGAGCTGTCCCGTATGCCCGCCGAGGACGTCCGCTCCCATGTGGCGCTGGTCAACCAGGAGCACCACGTGTTCGTCGGCTCGCTGCGCGACAACCTGCTCCTCGCCCGCACGGGTGCGCGGGACACCGAGCTGTGGTCGGCGCTGGGCGCGGTCGACGCCGACACCTGGGCGCGGGCCCTGGAGGAGGGGCTGGACACCGAGGTCGGTTCCGGCGGGTTCGCCCTCACTCCCGCGCAGGCCCAGCAGATCGCGCTGGCCCGGCTGGTCCTCGCCGACCCGCACACGCTGGTCCTGGACGAGGCGACCTCGCTCCTCGACCCGCGTGCGGCCCGCCACCTGGAACGCTCCCTGGCCCGTGTCCTCGACGGCCGCACCGTCGTCGCCATCGCCCATCGCCTGCACACCGCCCACGACGCCGACGTCATCGCCGTCGTCGAGAACGGCCGCATCAGCGAGCTGGGCAGCCACGATCAACTGGTCGAGGCGGACGGCGCGTACGCCGCCCTGTGGAGGTCGTGGCACGGCTGACCGTCGGCAGGGCGCGAGCGTCAGGGGTGCGGTGTGCCGGGGCGGGGAGGAGTCCCCGCCCCAGCCCGTGACCCCGGGTGGTCGCAGGGCTGCGTGAGTCCCCGCATCCTGCCGCTCTGCCCAGAAGGCGAGGGGCCGGGAGGGGCGGCAGCCCGGTGGTCCGGCGGCCTCCGGCCCCCTGCCGTTGCGCGGTGCCGAACGCGAGTGGAAGGCTGGTGGTGGGCACTGATTCGGGGGACGTCCGTGAACCGCCCGGTTCACGGGGTCCGGGCCGTCGCCCAGCGGTCCGCGCGCCCACCGCCGCCGAGCGGTGGCACCGGGCCCGTCCCACCACTGGAGGTACCCGTGGACAGAGTCGGCGGCTGGGGAGACGACGTCTACCAGCCAGACGGATCCGAGATCCAGGACGACGCGGGGCTGCTGGACGCCGAGGACACCCTGCTCGCCGACGGTGTGCCCGACCCGCTCGACCGGGGCTGGTCCCCGCCGGAGCGGCCGTGGGCGGTGGAGCACACCGGTGTGACGGCGGCGGAGCGGCTGCGCGGCGAGACTCTGGAGCAGCGCCTCGCCGAGGAGCTTCCGGACATCGCCTACCCCGACGGGGACGGTATCGGCGACTCGCAGGACACCGACGGTGAGCCCCTGGACAACGAGGTGGGTGATGTGCGCTCCGGGCGTCTCGTCGCTCCCGACGAGGGCGCGCACGAGGACGAGGAGAGCGGGCTGATCGCCAGCGACGTGGGCATCGACGGGGCGGCCGCCTCCGCCGAGGAGGCGGCGATGCACGTCGTGGACGAGGACTCCCTGTCCGGCTGACCCGCTTCCCGGGAGCCCGGCCGGGGCCGGGCCGCACCTCAGATGACGTTCAGCGCCGCCGCCGCGCCCACTCCCCCGAGCACCATGAACACCGGCATCAGCACCCGCAGCTCCACCCAGCTGCCGGCCCGGAACCGCATGGCCTTCGGCGGGCCCAGCGGGTACCAGCGCTTGCGCCCGATCGGTATGGGCCACAGGACCGGGCAGCCCGACACGGTCAACGAGTCCCCGATGTCGTGCACCAGCGCGCCGAGCACGATCGGCAGCCCGAGCCACAGATACTCCTGGCCCGGCTGGGTGAACAGCCAGTCCGCCCCGTTGCCCGGCTTGTCCAGGACACCCGCGATGATCCAGGCACTGGTCGCGGCCAGCAGCCACACCAGCACATCGCTGCTCGAACCCCGCGCCGCCCGCCACAGCAGACCCTCGATGGCCAGCACCATGTGCACGAACAGGATGGCCAGCACGGCCCAGCGGCCGCCCGTGATGGCGATGCCGGAGGCGCCGGCGCCGAGCAGTACCGCCCACAGCCAGGTGTGCGTGAGCGTGCGGTGCCCGCCCGAGCGCCGCGGGTCGCCCTGCTTCTTCGTCGCCTTGTAGACGGCGTACGAGAGCTTGTCGACGATCTCGCACACCCAGCGCGACAGCGGACCGAAGGATCGCGAGATCGTGGCGGCCTTGTGATCCAGGTCCGGGGCGAGCGCGGCGCCCGCGCAGATCAGCGCACCGGTCAGAAGGACCGGCCAGGGCATGGTGTGCCCGGTGGCCGCCGCTGCCGCCCCTACGCCGAGCCAGGCCGCGGCTCCCGACAGTGAGTGTGCTGGTCCCATCATGGCCGTGCCCCGTCCCATTCCGTTCGTGCCGCTGTCCAGGCGCGTTGTGCCGCTGTCCAGTTGTCCAGGTGCGCTGACGTTCCGTCGGCGCCACAGCGTAGCGTTCGCGATCTTCGGTCCGGCATCCGATTCCCCCATCGGCCGCGCGGGCAGGCAAGATGGGGGCGTGACCCTCATCGATCAGCTGCCGCGGACCGCCGACCCCGACGCCCTCTACGAAGCCTTCGAGTCGTGGGCCCAGGAACGCGGTCTCACCCTCTACCCGCATCAGGAGGAGGCGCTCATCGAGGTGGTCTCCGGCGCGAACGTGATCGTGTCGACGCCCACCGGTTCCGGCAAGAGCATGATCGCGGCGGGTGCGCACTTCGCGGCCCTCGCCCGCGACGAGGTCACCTTCTACACGGCTCCGATCAAGGCACTCGTCTCGGAGAAGTTCTTCGAGCTGTGCAAGATCTTCGGTACCGAGAACGTCGGCATGCTCACCGGCGACGCCTCCGTGAACGCCGACGCCCCCGTCATCTGCTGCACCGCCGAGGTGCTGGCATCCATCGCCCTGCGCGACGGCAAGCACGCCGACGTGGGCCAGGTCGTGATGGACGAGTTCCACTTCTACGCGGAGGCAGATCGCGGCTGGGCCTGGCAGATCCCGATCCTGGAGCTGCCACAGGCGCAGTTCATCCTGATGTCGGCGACGCTCGGTGACGTCTCGATGTTCGAGAAGGACCTGACCCGGCGCACCGGCCGTCCCACCTCGGTGGTCCGCTCGGCGACCCGCCCGGTGCCCCTCTCCTACGAGTACGTGCTGACTCCGCTGACGGAGACGATCACGGAACTGCTCGCCACCAAACAGGCTCCCGTCTACATCGTGCACTTCACCCAGGCTCAGGCCGTGGAACGCGCACAGGCGCTGATGAGCATCAACATGTGCAGCCGGGAGGAGAAGGACCGGATCGCCGAGCTGATCGGCAACTTCCGCTTCACCACCAAGTTCGGCCGCAACCTCTCCCGTTACGTGCGGCACGGCATCGGTGTGCACCATGCCGGCATGCTGCCCAAGTACCGGCGGCTGGTGGAGAAGCTGGCCCAGGCCGGTCTGCTGAAGGTCATCTGCGGCACGGACACGCTCGGCGTCGGTGTCAACGTCCCCATTCGCACCGTACTGTTCACCGCGCTGACCAAGTACGACGGCAACCGGGTGCGGACGCTGCGGGCCCGTGAGTTCCACCAGATCGCGGGCCGCGCCGGGCGGGCCGGCTTCGACACGGCGGGTTACGTGGTGGGGCAGGCGCCCGAGCACGTCATCGAGAACGAGAAGGCGCTCGCCAAGGCCGGCGACGACCCGAAGAAGCGCCGCAAGGTCGTCCGCAAGAAGGCGCCCGAGGGCTTCGTCGGCTGGAGCGACGGCACCTTCGAGAAGCTCATCGCCTCCGACCCGGAACCGCTCACCTCCCGCTTCCGCGTCACTCACACGATGCTGCTGTCGGTGATCGCCCGGCCGGGCAACGCCTTCGACGCGATGCGCCATCTGCTGGAGGACAACCACGAACCGCGCAAGCAGCAGCTGCGGCACATCCGCCGCGCGATCGCGATCTACCGCTCGCTCCTGGACGGCGGCATCGTCGAGAAGCTCGACGAGCCGGACGCCGAGGGCCGCATCGTCCGGCTGACGGTCGATCTCCAGCAGGACTTCGCGCTCAACCAGCCGCTGTCCACCTTCGCGCTGGCCGCGTTCGAACTTCTGGACCCGGAGTCCCCGTCGTACGCCCTCGACATGGTCTCCGTCGTGGAGTCGACGCTGGACGATCCGCGGCAGATCCTCGCCGCCCAGCAGAACAAGGCGCGCGGCGAGGCCGTGGCCGCGATGAAGGCGGACGGGGTCGAGTACGAGGAGCGCATGGAGCGCCTTCAGGACGTCAGTTACCCCAAGCCGCTGGAGGAGCTGCTCTTCCACGCGTACAACGTCTACCGCAAGAGCCACCCCTGGGTGGGCGACCATCCGCTGTCGCCGAAGTCGGTGATTCGGGACATGTACGAACGTGCCATGTCCTTCACGGAGTTGACGTCCCACTACGAGCTGGCCCGCACCGAGGGCATCGTCCTGCGCTACCTCGCCGGCGCCTTCAAGGCGCTCGACCACACCGTCCCGGACGACCTCAAGTCGGACGACCTGGAGGATCTGATCGCCTGGCTCGGGGAGATGGTGCGCCAGGTCGACTCCAGCCTCCTCGACGAGTGGGAGAAGCTCGCCAACCCCGAGGAGATGACGGCCGAGGAGGCCCAGGAGAAGGCCGACCAGGTCAAGCCGGTCACCGCCAACGCGCGCGCCTTCCGTGTCCTCGTCCGCAACGCCCTGTTCCGCCGTGTCGAGCTCGCCGCTCTCGATCAGGTGGGCGAACTGGGCGAGATGGACGCCGAGTCCGGCTGGGACGCCGAGCGGTGGGGCGAGGCGATGGACAAGTACTGGGACGAGTACGAGGAGCTCGGCACGGGCCCCGACGCCCGTGGCCCCCGGCTGTTGATGATCGAGGAGGAGCCGCAGAACGGGCTGTGGCGCGTCCGGCAGACCTTCGCCGACCCGAACGGCGATCATGACTGGGGCATCAGCGCGGAGATCGACCTCGCGGCCTCCGACGCCGAGGGACGCGCCGTCGTCAAGGTCACCGCCGTCGGTCAGCTGTGAGCACAGGAGAGGCCAGTACATGACGTCCAACCCCGCCGAGCGGCTCGTCGACCTGCTCGACCTGGAGCAGATCGAGGTCAACATCTTCCGTGGGCGCAGCCCGCAGGAGTCCCTGCAACGGGTCTTCGGCGGCCAGGTCGCCGGCCAGGCGCTGGTCGCCGCCGGTCGCACCACGGAGGGCGACCGGCCGGTGCACTCGCTGCACGCGTACTTCCTTCGCCCCGGTCGGCCAGGGGTGCCGATCGTGTACCAGGTCGAGCGGGTCCGCGACGGGCGGTCGTTCACCACACGCCGGGTCACCGCCGTGCAGCAGGGCCGCACGATCTTCAATCTGACCGCCTCCTTCCACAAGCCTGAAGAGGGGAGCTTCGAGCACCAGTTGCCGCCCGCCCGGAAGGTGCCGGACCCCGAGTCGCTGCCGACGGTGTCGCAGGAGATCACCGAGCATCTGGGCGCGCTCCCCGAGCAGTTGGAACGCATGGCCCGGCGTCAGCCCTTCGACATCCGCTATGTCGACCGGCTGCGCTGGACCCCCGAGGAGGTCGAGAACGCCGAGCCGCGCAGCGCGGTGTGGATGCGGGCCGTGGGACCTCTGGGGGACGATCCGCTCGTGCACACCTGCGCGCTGACGTACGCCAGTGACATGACCCTGTTGGACGCGGTCCGTATCCCGGTCGAGCCTCTGTGGGGGCCTCGCGGCTTCGACATGGCGTCGCTGGACCACGCCATGTGGTTCCACCGGCCGTTCCGCGCCGACGAGTGGTTCCTGTACGACCAGGAGTCACCGATCGCGGTGGGCGGCCGCGGACTGGCCCGCGGCCGCATCTACGATCTGGAAGGACGTCTGCTCGTGTCGGTCGTGCAGGAGGGGCTGTTCCGCAAGCTCGGCGCCTGACCGGCGGATCAGTGGGGGTTTGCGTCGGAGCCGCCCCAGCAGGCCACGTCGCCCCTGGGGAGCCGTGCCGGCCGTCGGCTGCGAGTCGGGACGCCTCCCTCCCCTGGACGGACTCGATACCGGCCCCGCCACCGTCGGTGTTCCGCGCTGCGAGGCGACGGTGGGCGCGGGCACGTTCTGGCGGGGCCGTGGCGCGAGGCGATGGGCGCGGGCCTCGGCGAGGGCGCGCTGGAGGTCGGTACGCAGCCACGCGATCTCATCGGGATCGTCCGCCGTCATGATCCGCGCGATGAGCTGCGCGGTGGGCGACTCGGGCGAGGGCTGGTCGGCCCGTACGGGCCGGTGGCGGTCCAGATGGGCGCGTTCACAGGGGTCCTGGACGATCTCCGCGACCTGGACCGGACCGAGCAGGGCGGCCGGGGCGGCGGCGCGTCGCCAGGGGTCGTCGGACTCGCGCAGCAGGAATCCGAGATGGCGCCCTCGCCAGTTCCGGGGGCGCAGATCCAGCCCCGCTTCCAGCCGACGCCGCATGTCCTCCGGCATCCGGCCCGTCAGCCATCGGGCGTTGTTCCCGTCGGCCGCGAACTGTCGTAGTTCGGTTGCCAGATAGAGCCAGACCACGGCTCGGTAGCGGTTCAGGTAGAACTTGACCGGCGTGACCAGCCCCAGCCGCGCGAGTCGCGTGAAGCGCGAGGCGGGCACACCCAGGATCTGGGCGGCCGGACCGGTACTGACGGCGTCGATCCGTTCCCGCAGCGTCTGTGGGAAGCCCTTCTCGGCACGGAACCGGTCGATCTCCGTCCGTGCGATCCGGCGGCCTCCGCCCACGTCGTCGACGATCGTGCGCAGACATCCCAGACGGACGGCGAGGTCGAGTTCGCTTCGTTTCAGGCCCAGTTCACGGGCGGCACGACTCGGTGTGAGGGTGTGGCCGGCCGCCCGGGCCGGTGCCGTGGCGGCGCCCGGCACCACGGGCCTGCCGGACCCGGTGGTCGTGACGGGCACGGCGGTCGTGACGGGCATGGAGGATCGCGTGATCGTGTCGCCGGACATGGTGGTTCTCCCCGTGTGGTGCGGTGCTCGCGCCGGTCTCGCGCTCGCCTCGGGAAAAACCGTAGCCCGTTCGCCGAACGTCGTGGCGGGCCTGTGGATAACTCTGCCCGGATCACCGAAAAGGCCAGGTCAGCGGTCCATCGCGGCCGAGCGTTCGGGCTGGCGGGCGTCCACGCGAAGGTGTTCGCCGACACGGTTCACCAACAGCGTCATCTCGTAGCCGATCTGACCGATGTCGGCCTCCGCGGCACTGAGTACGCACAGGCAGCTGCCCGGCCCGGCGGCGGTGACCAAGAGCACCGCGTCGTCGAACTCGATCATGGTCTGCCGGACGTCACCGGCGCCGAAGTGGCGGCCCGAGCCCTTGGCGAGGCTCTGCAGTCCCGAGGTGACCGCGGCGAGGTGTTCGGAGTCCTCGCGGCGCAGGCCGGTGCTGGCCGCGGTGACGAGTCCGTCGTTGGACAGCACCAAGGCGTGCCGTATGGGTTCGACGCGCTCGGTCAGGTCGTCCAGCAGCCAACCGAGTCCCGCGTTCCGCACCATCGTCCCTACTCCCCGTTTCGTCGCTCCCCCCTGGCAAGGAGGATCCGACGATTCAGCCTTCCCCACCGCCGCCGTCGGAGCAAGGAGGACGGGGACATGGCAAGGAAGATGACCGACAAGTCATGGCGAGGCTTCCGCCCGACCAGCGACAACGGACGTCTCCCTGCCCGAAACAGCGGTGTCAAGGGACAAGAACCGGCCAGGACGGGGCGCGTTGCCGCCGGTTCAGCCCACGGAGTCGAGCAGTCGGGCGGTGTGCATCCGTCCGGCGTACTCGACGAGCCGTATCAGCACTTCCTTCCCGGAGTCACGGTCCCGGGCGTCACAGAGGACCACGGGGGTGCCCTGGTCGAGATCGAGGGCGCGCGAGACGTCGGGGGCGGCGTACGAACGGGCTCCGGAGAAACAGTTGACGGCGACGACGAACGGGATGTGGCGGTGCTCGAAGTAGTCGACGGCCGGAAAGCAGTCCTGGAGCCGCCGGGTGTCCGCGAGGACCACGGCGCCCAGCGCTCCCTGTGCCAGCTCGTCCCACAGGAACCAGAACCGGTCCTGTCCCGGTGTGCCGAACAGGTAGAGCGAGAGTCCCGATCTGATGGTGATGCGCCCGAAGTCCATGGCGACGGTGGTGGTGGTCTTCTGATCCACCCCCTCGGTGTCGTCCACCGACTGGCCCGCCTCGCTCAGGAGTTCCTCGGTGCGCAGCGGTCTGATCTCGCTGACCGCGCCGACCAGAGTCGTCTTGCCCACGCCGAATCCACCGGCGACGAGGATCTTCAGTGCCAGGGCGCCCGTGTCGCCCTCTGTCTCGTCCACGTGCTCGGAGACCATCGATCACTTCTCTCGGGAGTGTCGGCCGTGGTCGACATCGGTACGGCTGTGAGAAGTCAGCATCATGACAACTGCCGCTCCTTCATGGGGCGTTGGACCGGTTTTTCATGTCACCGACCACATTCGTGCGTGTTCGGTGACCGGTTCGGTGCACAAGTCGGTCCGGGCTGGACCTATGTGCCTGTGCGTCTACAGCGCCTTGAGCCCTTCGATCACCTCGCGCAGGATCCGCTCGTCCGGAAGCTGCGCGGGGGGAACGGGACGGCTGACGGTGACCCTGCGCAGCTCCAGGAGGTCGCCGAGGAGGACCCGCACCACACCGACGGGCAGGTCGGTGCCCGCGGCGAGTTCGGCGACCGACTGGGTCTCGGTACGGCACAGTTCGACGAGTGCGCGGTGCTCGGGGCCGAGCAGGTCGTCGTCGGCGCCGGGTGCGTCCGCGTCGAGCGTGACCAGCGCGATGAGGTCGAAACGGGCCCCGCTCGGGCCGGACTTGGTGCGGCCGCCCGTCATGGCGTAGGGGCGGACGAGCGGCCCGGCCTCGTTGTCGAACCACCGGCTGCCCGACGGCTCCTGCGAAGCGTCTGTGCTGCCCTCGGTCATGAGCACGGCCCGTTCCTTGTTCATCCGGCCGCGGGCCGGGCGCCGGCACGGGTCGGTGTGCGGAGGTGCTCTCCGACGCGTTTCACCAGCCGCGCCATCTCGTAGCCCACCAGCCCGATGTCGGCGGTGACCGAGGTGAGGACGGCGAGACAGGAACCGTCGCCGGCGGCCGCCACGAAGAGGAAGCCGTCGTCCATCTCCACCATGGTCTGGCGTACGCCACCGGCGCCGAAGTGGCGGCCCGTGCCCTTGGCGAGGCTGTGGAAGCCGGAGGCGACGGCGGCGAGGTGTTCGGCGTCCTCGCGGGTGAGGTCGCCGGAGGCGCCGACGGCGAGCCCGTCGTTGGACAGGACCACGGCGTGCCGTACCTCGTGCACGCGCAGCACCAGGTCGTCCAGCAGCCAGTCGAGTTCACCGGACCGCTCGGTGGCCCTGGTGCTCGGGTCGTGGATCATGCGGGGTCTCCTTCGCTGCTGTCACTGCCCGTCGCGGGGCTGTGGGTGACGCCCCTGCCGGGTGCTCTGCCGCCGCCTCGCGCCCAGCCGTCGCGGTAGGCCGCCATGCGGTCCCGTACGAGCTCCGGCGTGCGTGTGTCGTCCGGCAGGGAGGTCGTCGTCGGAGTGGGTTGCCCGTCGCGCTGTCGACGGAGTTGGGGTGCGAGGTGCGCCTGACGCACACGGCGCGGCAGTTCGCCGGCACTGTCCGGTTCCGGTGCGGGGCGGTGGGGCCGCAGGGCGGTGACGCCGGGCGGCGGCTCGGGCGGGCCGTCCGCACCGCCGCGAGCCGCGGCCGGCCCGGCGGAGGCGAGGGGGGCCATGAGGGCGCGCCGGTCCGCGGCCTGTTCGACGGGTTCCTGGTGCGGGGCGGCGGCCACGCGCGCGTACTCGCGTTCCGTGGGCCGCGGCCGCGCCTCGGCGGCGGCGCGAGGGGAACGTTCCGGCACGCCGTCGTGGAGCAGGGTGGTGGGGAGGAGGACCACCGCGGTGGTGCCGCCGTAGGGCGAGGTGCGCAGGTGGACCTTGATGTCGTGGCGGGCGGAGAGACGGCTCACCACGAAGAGGCCGAGGCGGTCGCTGTCGAACAGGTCCAGGGCCTCGGACTGTTCGATGCGGCGGTTGGCCTCGAGCAGGGTCTCCTTGCCCATGCCGAGGCCCCGGTCCTCGACCTCGACGGCGTATCCGTTGCCGACCGGTTCGCCGGTGATCCGCACGCGCGTGTGGGGCGGTGAGAACTGGGCGGCGTTCTCCACGAGTTCCGCCAGGAGGTGGGTGAGGTCGGCCACCGCGGCGCCGGCGATCTTCGCTTCGGGGAGCTGCCGTACCTCCACGCGCGCGTAGTCCTCGATCTCGGAGACGGCGGCGCGGACCACGTTGGTCAGCGAGACGGGCAGACGCCAGGCGCGCCCCGGAGCGGCCCCGGAGAGGATGATCAGGCTTTCAGCGTGGCGTCGCATGCGGGTGGTGAGGTGGTCGAGGCGGAAGAGGTCGCTGAGTTCGTCGGGGTCGTCGGAGCGGCGTTCCATGCTGTCGAGCAGGCTCAGTTGGCGGTGGACGAGGATCTGACTGCGACGGGCGAGGTTGACGAAGACGCCCGAGATGCCGCCGGCGAGTTCGGCGCGCTCGACGGCGGCGTGGAGGGCCGCTCGGTGGACGGTGCCGAGTGCTTCCGCGACCTGACCGGTCTCGTCCTCCGCGGGCGGTCCGGGCGGGGCCTCGGTGTCGACGTCGATCTCCTCCCCGGCGCGCAGTCTCCGCATGGCGTGGGGCAGTTTGCGGCGGGCGATCTCCAGGGCGTCGTTGCGCAGCCTGACCAGCTCGACGACCAGGCCGCGTCCGATGCGTACGGAGATGACGAGCGACGCGGCGACGGCGGCGAGGCCGAGGAGTACGGCGGCTCCCGCCGGGGTGAGCAGGGCGCGGGTGAACGGGCCGGCGGAATCGTCGGTTTCGCGTCCGGCGTCGGACTCGATGCCGCGCATGCCGTCGCGCACGCGCGCGTGGGCGGACTTCCAGGCCGCTTCGGGGGCGGCGCCGAGCGCCTGGGCTCCGGGGCGTCTCGCGGCCACCTCGTCCTCGACGGCGCGCAGGTCGGCGTAGGCGCGTGCACCGGAGAGTTCCTGCCAGGCGGCCCGTTCGGGGCCGCGCAGGTCGGCACCGGCGGCCTCGGTCAGGGTGCGGCGGGTGTCGACGGCGCCGGTGAACAGGCGCAGCCGCTCACGGTCGAGGGTTCCGGCCAGGCGGGCGCCGGCCAGGACCGTGTCCTCCTGGGCCAGTGCCTCCGCGGCGCGGGAGAACTCCAGCAGCACGCGCGCGTCGGAGCCGACTTCGGCGTCCTGGATGCCGGTGAGCGCGCCGCCCACGCCGAAGGCGGTGGCGATGGTCGTGGTGTAGCGCTCGTACGTCTCGGTCCAGCCGGTCCGGCGGTCGAGCACCGACGTGCGCAGCGCGCTCAGCCGGTCGGCGCCGGTCACGAACCCGGCGAGCCGTTCGGCGACTCCTGGCGGCAGGTCGGCGCCGTCGGCGACGGTGTGGCGGTCCCCCAGGCGCAGTGCGTCGAGCGCCCGGCCGGTGTGTCTCGCCGTGGTCCGCAGCTCGTTCTCGCCCTGCGTGGTGGGTCTGGTGGCGTAGCGCACGGCGGCCACGCGCTCGGCCTGGAGCGCCGCGACGGCGTCGGCGACGGGGCCGCGTACGGAGGCGTCGACGCGCTGCGACTGCCTGATGCGGGCGATGTCCTGGGCGGTGGTGACGGTGGCGTACGCCCACAGGGCGAGCAGGGAGACGACGGGCACCATCAGCAGGCAGACGATCTTGGCCCGGACGGTGCGGGGGCGTATGTGCCGGCGTCCCGCGCGCAGCGGCGGCCCGGTCGTCGGGGCGCCGGTCTCGTCGGGGTCGAAGCGCTCGTCGGCGGGAGGTCCGGCGTGGGCGCGGCGGCCGCGGACGGCGGGCCGGGGCGGCGGCTCGGCGCCGGCTGTCGGGGTGGTGCGGGGTGTACGCATGGCCTCCTCGATCGGAGTGGTTCGGGGGCGGGAACGGAAGGCCGGCGCGCGGCTAGTGGGCGGCGGCGTTCTCGACCGGCCGTTGGGCCGACGCGGACGCCTCCCGCTCCCCTGCCGTGGGCGACAGCGCGACGAACGCCGAGGTGAGGAAGAGGTAGGACCCGAGGCCGACGGCGAGGGGGAAGATGAACTGCATCGCCGTGGCCCCGGGCAGGACCGCCCCGGACGGAGTGACCTCCACCCGCACCGCCCACATCGCGGTGTAGTGCATGCTGCTCACCGCCGCACCCATGACCAGGGACGCGACGGTGACAGCGAGGGGCGACTCGATGTTGAGCGCCGCCCAGAGGGCGGCCGTCGCGGCGACCACGGCGATCCCGACGGAGAGCGCGACCAGTGCCGGGTCGTAGGTCACGTCGCCGTGCAGCCGGACGGCGGCCATGCCCAGGTAGTGCATGCTCGCGACGCCGAGGCCGGTGGCGAGCCCGCCCAGGAGGAGGGCCCGGCCCCGGTCGCGGCTGTGGCCGACGGCGAACACTCCGCCGCAGACCACGGTCATGGCGACGAGGAGGCTCAGGATGGTCAGCGGCACGTCGTAACGGATCTCGGTGCCGCTGACGCCGAAGCCGAGCATCGCCACGAAGTGCATGGTCCAGATACCGGTGCCGATCGCCGACGCCGCGGTGACGAGCCAGTTGCGGCGGGAGCTGCCGGTGGTGCCGAGTGCGCGGACCGTGCAGCGCAGGCCGAGCGCGGCGCCGATGGAGGCCATGACGTACGACAGCGCGGGGGTAAGCCAGCCGAAGGTGGCGTGGTCCAGGTGTCCCATGGCTCCGGGACGCTAGTGGGGGCACGGGAGCACGGAGGGGGCGCATTTCGAAAGGTGGTGGAATGTGGCGCATATATGCACTGGAACGATCGCCTGCCGCCTGAACGTGTGCGTCGTCTTCTGAGCTGTTCCGGTGCGGGATCATGCGGGGCATGAGTGACGACCACACACATGTCCAGGAGTTCTTCACGGCACGGGCGGCGCACTGGGACACCCGGTTCCCCGACGACGGCCCCGCCTACGCCGCCGCGGTCGCCGACCTCGGTCTGCGCGCGGGCGACCGGGTGCTGGACGCGGGGTGCGGCACGGGTCGGGCCCTGACGCCGTTGCGCGACGCCGTGGGGCCCTCCGGAGTGGTGCTCGGGGCGGATCTGACACCCGCCATGCTGGAGGCCGCCGCACGGGCCGGACGGGACCGCGACGGGCAGTTGCTGCTCGCCGACGTGGCCGCGCTGCCGCTGCGCACGGAGTCATTGGACGCGGTGTTCGCTGCGGGCCTCGTCGCACACCTTCCGCATCCGGCCGAGAACCTGCGGGAGCTGGCGAGGGTGGTCCGGCCGGGCGGCACGCTCGCGCTCTTCCACCCCATCGGCCGGGCGGCGCTCGCGGCGCGGCAGGGGCGGCGGATCACCCCTGAGGACCTGCGGGCCGAGGACAACCTCGAACCGCTGCTGGCCGCCGCGGGCTGGCGCATGACGTCGTACGCCGACGAGGACACCCGATTCCTCGCACTCGCCGCGCGCGTGGACTGAGCCCCGGGACGGCCCGGGTGGGCCCGATCCGCCCGGCGTCCCGCACGTGCCGGTCGCACGTGCGTCGGCCCGCCCTCCCCCTTCTGCGACCGCGACCCCGTCTCTACGTCGTCGAGGACGGCTGTGACACCGACGCAGCGGGTATGTAGCCCATATGTTCGAGAGTGTTCGCAAGTCCTTCGGCAGATTCTTCGACTCGTTGCGCACCGAGAACACCGCGCAGGAGGCGAAACGCACGCACAACCTGTTCGAGGCGGCCGCCGTCTACATCTCCGCGTCCGCCGAGGACGACCAGGAGCAGGTCGACGAGGCAGTGACCTGGGTGTCCCCCGAGGCCCTGTCGTTCGGGGTCAGCGAACTGGCGTGCCGGGCGGTCATCGCACTCGCGCGGGAGCGGGACGAGTCCCCACAGGCGGTGGCGCGGTCGCTTCTGGGGCTGCCCGCCGCCTGAACGAGTGGGGTCTCGGTCGATTCGCCCCGTCCACCCGGACACCTGCGGCTCCGCACCGGGTACCCGCTCGTGACAAGGGCACGTCGGGCGCATTAGGGTGCGCCGACGGACGAGCGAGAGCAATGGGAGGCCGGCATGGCCGGGACGGACGACGACGCCGTCACCGCCGGGGACGACGACGCACTGTACGTGCTGACGGCGGTACTGCTCACGCCCGCGAACTTTCCCAGCGTGCTGGGCGACGACTATCCGGAGGCCTGCGCGGCCCTCGGTCTCGCCCCGCTCGCCGACGGGTACGGAATCGTCCTGGGGCAGGACGGCGAAGGTGCCCGGTGGACGGTGGCGGTGGACGACGTGTCGCTGGTAGCCGTGGCCATCGCCTCATGGGACTGCGGCATGGAGTACGACCTCTCACCCGATGAGCACTCGGTCGTGGCGGCGCTGCCCGGCTGGCCCCTCGCCGTGGCGGTGGCGGCTCCAGGGGTGCCCGCCCCGCACGATCCCGACCCGGAGGTATCGGACCTGCCCCCGCTGAGTCCGCCGGACACCGGCACCTGGGGGCCCGCCCAGCGACGCCTGGGAGCCGACGAGATAGCGCTGCAGTGGTCCACGTGGCGGGAGCAGATCGACGACGCCGCGTTCGCCGGGCAGGACGGCGCGGACCGGGCGGCAACGGGTGACGCGACGGCGTCAGGTGACGCGACCGCGGGCGGGGCTCCGACAGACTTTGGCAAGGACCAGGGCATCCCTCGCACGGGCATCCGTCGCGTCCTCGCCGAGGCTCGCGCGTACGTGGAGTCCCCGCCGCCCCTCGGGCGCGTCCGCTCCTCCTTCGCGCCGGGCGACGCCCGGACGCTCCGCGCCGACGGTCCCGGCTGGTCGATGGTGGCCAGGACCGACGACATCGCGTTCGTCCTTCTCGACGAGGAGCCCGGCGAGGTCCTGCCGGTGGGACGGGGACCGGAACTGCCCGGCCTCCTGGAATCCCTCGACAAGATCGCCGTACGCCCCAACTGAGCCGGACGTGCCGCCGGCCCGCGTGCGGGCCGGCGGGAACTCAGCGGCCGAGCTCCTTGCGGCCCACCCGACGCAGCCTGCGACGCTGCGAGGGATCCAGCGCGAGGTACGCGGCCGTGGGGATCCCCAGGACTATCAGGAGATTGGCCCAGAACGGGAAGGGCAACAGGATCAGCAGGACGATCCCGATGGTCGCACCCCCCGCGACGATCTTCGTACTCTTCGACATCTCGGTCGCCTCCTTCGCGGCCATTGCCGCTCTCTGTCCTGAAAACGGGAGCGGAGTCCCCGCGGTTCCGGACCACGACCCTGACACGCCCCTGAGTCGAACCCCCGTACAACCCTGAGATGCCCTCACCGCTGACGGGCAAAAGTGACCCACGTCACTTCTTTGCGGACCCGTCCAGGGTTTGAAGCGAGGTAACCTCGGCGATTCTGGCTAGGTAGTCAAATTTGAGGAGTTCAGTATCCCTGTGCCGACGAACCCCGTGGCATCTCCTTCCGACATCGACGAGCTGACCCGCTGCCACGCCGTCTTCGTCGCGGCGGACCCCGCCCGTACCGGCCGCGTGTCCTTCTGGCGGACGGACGGCTCGGCGCCGCCCCCGGTGGCCCACAGCACCACCGGGGAGATGACCGTCGTCCTGCCCGGCGGTGGCGGCGTCCGGCAGGTGACGGTGCCCGCCGTGTCGCTCCCGGTACGTACCGCGCTGCCGGTGCTCACGCGCGCGCGTGCCGCCACGGAGTCCGACCGGGCGACCGCGTTCTGGGGCGCGGCCTCTGTGCTGGCACTCCAGTTCGCCGCGCGCGGGCTGCTGTTGCCCGGTGTGACCGCGAGCGGCCATGACGCCTGGCGGGCCGGTCCGCTGCGCGCGCAGGACGTGGACCGGGTGAGGGAGCTGGCCGCCGCGATGCCGCCCGAGGCACACGCGGTGCCCGTCGACCACGGCGAGCCGTTGCGGCTGCCCGATCCGGAGCGGCTGCTGCGCGAGTTCCTCGACGCCGTCATCGACACACTGCCCCGCTCCCCCGCCGCCGGCATCGCGGCGGCCGGCCCTGCCTTCGCCGCACGTGAGCCCCAGTACGTCCCCGAGCAACGTGCCTGGGCCGCGGACGTGGCCTCCGGGCACGACTCGGGGGTCCGCGTCTCGCTGCGCGTCGAGGTCCTGGGGCTCACCTCGGTCCGCGCCGACGGGGCGGGCGGGGCCGCGCCGACGTTCCGCGCCGTCCCGCAGCTGCACAGCCTGAGCGACCCGGCGCTCGTCGCGGACGCCTCCGCCGTGTGGGCCGCCACCGGGCCCTTCGGCCCCCGCGCGCGGATGGACGCCCTGTCGGCGCTGCGCCGCGCGGTCCGCGCCTGGCCGCCACTCACCCCGTTGCTGTCGGCAGCCGTGCCGGACGCGGTGGAACTCGCCGACGAGGAGGTCGCCGAGCTGCTCGGTGAGGGCGCCGAGCTGCTGGCAACGGCAGGCGTCGACGTGCACTGGCCGAAGGAACTGGCGCGCGGGCTGACAGCCCGCGCGGTCATCGGCCCACCGGACGGCGACGAGCAGCACGGCCCCGCGACCGCGCCGTCGGCCACCCCGTCGTACCTGTCCTCCGACGCACTGCTCACCTTCGACTGGTGGTTCGCCCTGGGCGACCAGCGGCTCACCCGGCAGGAGTTGGACCAGCTGGCGGAGGCGAACCGGCCCATGGTGCGGCTGCGCGACCGGTGGGTCCTGGTGGACCCGGCGGAGATCCGCCACGCGCGTGCGCGACGGGACCACAAGGTGTCGCCTCTCGACGCGCTCGGCGCCGCTCTGACGGGCTCCACGGAGGTCGACGGCCGGATGGTCGACGTGCGGCCCACGGGGTGGCTGGCGACACTCCGGGAGCGGCTGTCGGACCCCGAGGGGCAGGTGCCGGTCGGGCAGCCGTCCGGGCTGGCCGCGACACTGCGGGACTACCAGCTGCGTGGCCTCGACTGGCTGGCCCGGATGACCTCCCTCGGCCTCGGCGGCTGTCTCGCCGACGACATGGGCCTGGGCAAGACGATCACCCTGATCGCGCTCCATCTGCACCGACAGGCGGACACCGCGTCGGCCGGGCCCACTCTCGTGGTCTGTCCGGCCTCGCTCATGGGCAACTGGCAGCGGGAGATCGAGAAGTTCGCGCCGGGCGTCCCGGTGCGCCGCTTCCACGGATCCGTGCGTGGCCTGGACGGGCTCGGCGACGGTGAGTTCGTCCTCACCACGTACGGCACGATGCGACTCGACGCTCCGAGCCTGGCCGACGTGTCCTGGGGCATGGTCGTGGCGGACGAGGCCCAGCACATGAAGAACCCCTACTCGGCCACGGCGAAGGAACTGCGCACGATCGGGGCCCGCGCGCGCGTGGCGCTCACCGGCACGCCGGTGGAGAACAACCTCTCCGAACTGTGGGCGATCCTCGACTGGACCACTCCAGGCCTCCTCGGCTCGCTCGGCACCTTCCGCACCCGGTACGCGCAGGCCGTGGAAGGAGGCCGGGATCCCGTCGCGGCGGAGCGGCTCACCCGCCTCGTACGGCCGTTCCTGCTGCGCCGACGCAAGTCGGACCCGGGCATCGCGCCGGAGCTCCCACCGAAGACCGAGACCGATCGGACCGTGTCGCTCACCAGGGAACAGGTCGGGCTGTACGAGGCGTTGGTCCGCGAGACGACGGCGGAGATCGCCGACGCCGACGGCATGGAGCGCCGCGGACTGATCGTGAAGCTGCTGACCGGGCTGAAGCAGATCTGCAACCATCCGGCCCAGTACCTCAAGGAGGAACGACCACGCATCGCGGGCAGATCCGGGAAGACGGAGTTGCTGGACGAACTGCTGGACACGATCCTCGCCGAAGGGGCGGGCGTGCTGGTGTTCACACAGTACGTCCGGATGGCACGGCTCCTGGAACGTCATCTGGCGGCACGAGGTGTGCCCACGCTGTTCCTGCACGGCGGGACACCGGTCACCGAGCGCGAGACGATGGTCGAGCGCTTCCAGGAGGGCGAAGTGCCCGTCTTCCTGCTGTCGTTGAAGGCCGCCGGCACGGGGCTGAACCTGACCCGTGCCGAACATGTCGTGCACTACGACCGCTGGTGGAACCCTGCCGTCGAGGCGCAGGCCACGGACCGGGCGTACCGCATCGGCCAGACCCGTCCGGTGCAGGTGCACCGACTGGTCACGGAAGGGACGATCGAGGACCGCATCGCGGAGATGCTCCTGCGCAAGCGGGAGTTGGCCGACGCGGTGCTGGGCGGCGGCGACACGGCGCTCACCGAGTTGTCCGACGTCGAACTGGCCGACCTGGTCGAGCTGCGAGGGGACGCACGATGACGGAACGCACGGGACACGACGACGAGCGCACGTTCACGGTGCCCGCTCCCACGCCCGGGCGAGGTACGGCGCGGACGTGGTGGGGCCAGGCCTGGTTGAACGCGCTGGAGGAGTCGGCCCTGGACGGCCAACAGGTCAAGGCGGGGCGCAGGCTCGCGCGCGCGGGAGCCGTGGGCGCGGTGTCGGTGCGCCCGGGGCGCGTCACCGCGGTCGTCCAGGACCGCGACGGCACCGCCCACCGCGCCGACGTGCTGCTGCAGGAGCTCTCCGAGGACCACTGGGACCGTTTCGTGGGCATGGCGGTCGAGCGGGCCGGACACATCGCCGCTCTGCTCGACCGTGAGATGCCACCGCATCTGGTCGAGGACGCCGCTGCCGCGGGGGTCGAGCTGTTGCCCGGCCTCGGTGATCTGGAGGCGCAGTGCGACTGCGGTGCCTGGGACCACTGCGGCCACACCGCGGCCCTCTGCCACCAGGTGGCCCGGCTGCTGGACCAGGACCCGTTCGTCCTGCTGCTGATGCGGGGGCGCGCCGAGCGCGCGCTCCTGGCCGAGCTGCAGGTGCGCAGCGTCGCCCCGGTCGCGGACGGACAGCCGGCTCCGGAAGGTCTCCGGGGCAGCCACCAGGACGGGCCGGACGCCGCCGAGGCGTTCGCGGCGGGCGGGATTCTTCCACCGCTGCCCGAGCCGCCCCCGCTGCCGGCGGAGCCCGGTCTGCCGGCCTCCCTGCACACCGAAACCCCGCCCGCGCCCGGGGTGGACCCGGCCGCGCTGGAGTTCCTGGCGGCGCGGACGGCCCGGGAAGCCCATCGGATGCTGGCCGAGGCCCTCCGTCCCGGCCACGAGCGACAGCCCCCGGACGTGGAGCCGACCGTCCCTCAGGACGCGGTGCGGCTGGCCTCCGGCGATCCGGGGCCGAGCATCATGGCACGGCTTCGTCAGGGCTCCGGGCGCGGCCGGGAAGGGCTTGAGCCGGCCGTGCGGGCCTGGCGCTACGGCGGGGCGGCCGGGCTCGCCGTCCTGGACGAGGAGTGGCACCCACCGGCGGACTCGCTCGCACGCGCGCGTGCCGCTCTGGCGACGGCCTGGGACGAGGACGAACGGCCCGAGCTGCGCGCCGCGCACAACCGCTGGACCGTGGTCGGCGCCCCGGCCCAGCTGCGGCTGGGCCGGGACGGCCGCTGGTGGCCCTATCGCACGGAGCGGGGGCGGTGGGTGCCCGCGGGCCCGGCGGCGCGGGATCCGGCGACGGCACTGGCATCCGTCGGCGCCGAGGCCGACGCCTGAGGCCGTTCCGGGTGAGCGGGCCGGGCGGCCCGAGCTGGGTCGGGCGGGGTGGGCCGGCGAGCCTGTCCGGGTCGCAACGTCATCCGCGCGCGTGAGCCGCTGTCGGTCGTCCGTCGTGCACGCTGCGGGCAGCCACCGCTCCGGCCCTGCGACCCGGCGGTTCTCCCTCACTCGGCGTCCCCGACCGGGTCGGGAAGGAGCGAGCCGAGGTCGCTCGGAATCTCGCTCGGGAACGCGCTGGGCAGGTTGCTCGGGAAGCCCGAGGGAAGGGCCGGAAGGTCGCTGGGCAGTCCGGAGGGAAGGCTCAGCGACGGGGTGGGGACGGGCGAAGGGCCCGTACCGCCGTGGGTTCCGCCCGACGGCAGGTCGTCCGGCGATTCCTCGCCCCCGAGGAGGACCAGCACCAAGCCGACGACGGCGCCCACGGCGATGATCACGGCCGACACGAGGAGTGGGACGTTACGTCGGCGACCGGGAGGAGGTCCGCCGTGCGGATCGGGTGGCTGCCGGCCCCCGCCCTGACCCGGGGGCCGGCAGCCACCGCCCTGCCCCGATGGGGGCAGGGAACCACCCTGTGCATACGGCCCGAAGGCCCCGGGTGGTGGTGTGTGTCCCCGGGCCGGATCCCCCGGCGGCGGCCCGAAGCCACCTGCCGGCGGCCCGAACCCTCCCCCGTGGGGCGGCGGTGTGCCCTCCGGCGGCCGGCGCGGCTCGGACGGTGTCGGCGGCATGCCCATACCGACCACAGTCGCCGCAGAACGGCCAAGGCGCGAGCCCTGCTCGGAAGTTGATACGACTCACGCCAAGAAGCGCATGATCTCCAAGAATTCCGTGCAGGGATCGACCGAGGGAGGCACAGAAGGACACCGCCGCGGACCCCGACCGGGGTGGCGGGAGACCTCTGCCGCGTCAGCGGAAAAGGCCTCCCACGCGCGCGTGATCAGCCGCGCGCGCCCAGCAGGTGGTCCATGGCCAGCTGGTCGAGCTGCTCGAAAGCCATACCGCGCGCGGCCGCGGCCTCGGCGTCGAACTCCTCGAAGGCCGTACGGTCCCCGAGCAGGGCCTGCAGACCGTCGGCGGCCGTGGGCTGGGCCAGCTGGTCCAGGCGCGCGGCGCGCAGGGCCTCCTGGACCGCCGGGTCCGCGCGGAAGGCCGCCGCACGCTCCTTGAGGATCAGGTAGTTGCGCATGCAGCCGGCCGCCGACGCCCACACGCCGTCGAAGTCCTCGGTACGCGGCGGCTTGAAGTCGAAGTGCTTGGGGCCCGCGTATCCGGCGCTCTCCAGCAGATCGACCAGCCAGAAGGCGGAGCGCAGGTCGCCCGCGCCGAAGCGGAGGTCCTGGTCGTACTTGATGCCGGACTGGCCGTTGAGGTCGATGTGGAAGAGCTTGCCCGCCCAGAGGGCCTGCGCGATGCCGTGCGGGAAGTTCAGCCCGGCCATCTGCTCGTGACCGACCTCGGGGTTCACGCCGTACAGCTCCGGGCGCTCCAGGCGCTCGATGAACGCGAGGGCGTGGCCGACCGTGGGGAGCAGGATGTCGCCGCGCGGCTCGTTCGGCTTGGGCTCGATAGCGAACTTCAGGTCGTAGCCCTGGGAGACCACGTACTCGCCGAGGAGGTCGAAGGCCTCCTTCATGCGGTCGAGCGCGTCCCGGACGTCCTTGGCGGCGCCGGACTCGGCACCCTCGCGGCCACCCCAGGCGACGTAGATCTCGGCACCCAGCTCGACCGCCAGGTCGATGTTGCGGATGGTCTTGCGCAGGGCGTACCGGCGGACGTCACGGTCGTTGGCGGTGAACGCTCCGTCCTTGAAGACCGGGTGCGTGAAGAGGTTGGTGGTCGCCATCGGCACGGTCATGCCGGTGGTGTCCAGGGCCGCGCGGAAGCGCTTGATGTGCTCCTCGCGCTCGGTGTCCGAGGACCCGAAGGGGATCAGGTCGTCGTCGTGGAAGGTCACACCGTGGGCGCCGAGCTCGGCCAGGCGCTGCACCGTCTCGACCGGGTCGAGGGCGCGCCGGGTGGCGTCGCCGAACGGGTCCCGTCCCTGCCAGCCGACGGTCCACAGGCCGAAGGTGAACCTGTCGTCGGGGGTGGGCTGGTAGTTCATGCCGCGGCTCCTTGCGCTCCGACTATTTCGTCATGGCGATTTACAAATTAGTATGCGGACACGTCTCCGGGAAGGCAAGATGTCGCCGGACAGAGGCGCCGGCCGCGTCAGCGGCACGTCACGAGCCGTGTGAGAGGGAGAAGCCCGATGTCAGCAGCCGAGGGTCCGCTCGTCGTCGGTGTGGACTCGTCCACACAGTCCACCAAGGCCCTGGTCGTCGACGCGTCGACCGGACGGGTGGTGGCGAGCGGGCAAGCGCCGCACACCGTCTCCTCCGGTGCGGGCCGGGAGAGCGATCCGCGCCAGTGGTGGGACGCGCTGCGCGAGGCACTGCACCAGTGCGGTGAGCCGGCGCGGGAAGCCTCCGCGGTGTCGATCGGCGGCCAGCAGCACGGCCTCGTCACCCTCGACGCCCGGGGCGAACCGGTCCGTCCGGCGCTGCTGTGGAACGACGTCCGCTCGGCGCCCCAGGCCGCCCGTCTGGTGGAGGAACTGGGCGGTGCGAAGGCCTGGGCGGAGCGCGCCGGCAGCGTGCCGGGCCCGTCATTCACGGTCACGAAGTGGGCCTGGCTGGTCGAGAACGAGCCCGAGGCGATCCGCGCGACGACCGCCGTACGTCTGCCGCACGACTACCTCACCGAGCGTCTCACCGGTCAGGGCACGACCGACCGCGGTGACGCCTCCGGCACGGGATGGTGGGCGTCGGCGACGGAGACGTACGACGCGGAGGTCCTCGACCGGGTGGGGCTGGACCCGGCGCTGCTGCCCCGCGTGGTCCGGCCGGGCGAGGTCGCCGGGACCGTACGGGACGCGCACGATCTGCCGTTCGCCAGGGGCACCCTGGTCGCCGCCGGTACGGGCGACAACGCGGCCGCCGCGCTGGGGCTCGGGCTGCGCCCGGGCACCCCGGTGCTGAGCCTCGGCACCTCCGGCACGGTGTACGCCGTCTCCCGGCACCGCCCCGCCGACCCGACCGGCACGGTGGCGGGCTTCGCCGACGCGCACGGTGACTGGCTTCCCCTGGCCTGCACCCTGAACTGCACCCAGGCCGTCGACCGGATCGCCGCCCTGCTGCATCTGGACCGCGAGGCCGTGGAGCCGAACACCGGCGCCACTCTCCTGCCCTATCTGGACGGCGAGCGCACCCCGGCCCTGCCGCACGCCTCGGGCCTGCTGCACGGACTGCGTCACGACACGACGGGCGGCCAGCTGCTGCAGGCCGCGTACGACGGTGCCGTCCACTCGCTGCTCGGCGCCCTCGACCTGGTGCTCGACTCGGACGCGGACACCTCCGCGCCGCTGCTGCTCATCGGCGGGGGCGCGCGGGGCACGGCCTGGCAGCAGACCGTGCGCCGTCTGTCGGGGCGCGCCGTGCAGGTCCCCGAGGCCAAGGAACTGGTCGCCCTGGGCGCCGCCGCGCAGGCCGCCGGACTGCTCACCGGCGAGGACCCGGCCGCGGTCGCCCGCCGCTGGGACACGGCACGGGGGCCGGTGCTGGAGGCCGTGGAGCGGGACGAGGAGACGCTGGCCAGGATCTCCGGGGTCCTGTCCGACGCCGCGCCACTGCTGGAGCGCGAGACGGGCGGCAGCTGACCGGACCCGGGTGTCCGACGTGGGAAAATACGATTCCTGCATGATCTACAGGACACCCACCAGGACACACCGACCGGAGCCGGGGGAGGCATGACCGCACCACTGCACGAAACCCGCGCGGGTGACTCCGGGCGTCGCCTGCCCGACAACCAGCAGGGCATGCGCCGCCGCAATCTCTCCCGGGTCATGCATTCCGTCAACGCCGAGGGACCGCTGTCCCGGGCCGCGGTCGCCTCCCGCATCGGTCTGACCCGGGCCGCCGTCTCGACCCTGGTGGACGAGCTGATCCGCTCGGGACTCCTGGAAGAGCTGGGCCCCGAGCGTCCCGGCCGGGTCGGGCGGCCCGGCTCGGCGCTCGCCCTCAGCGGACGCGGGCCCGCCGGGATCGGGGCGGAGATCGGGGTCGACCACCTCGCGGTCTGCGCCGTGGACCTGCGCGGGCAGGTGCGGGCACGGGCGGTACGGCACGGCACCAACCGCGGCCGGTCGCCCGAACCGGTCATCGACGACCTCACCCGGCTGGTCCGGCAGGTGGTCGCCGAGGCGGAGGGCGGGGGCCTGTGGCCGGCGGGACTCGCGGTCGCCGTGCCCGGGCTGGTGGCGAGCGACGCCCGGACCGTGGTCCGCGCGCCCAACCTCGACTGGCACGACACGGACCTGGGCGCCCTGCTGCCCCGCGGCCTGCCGGTGACCGTGGACAACGAGGCGAACTTCGGCGGCCTCGCGGAACTCTGGCTCGGCGAGGGCACCCCGCGGGACTTCCTGCACGTCTCCGCCGAGATCGGCATCGGCGGTGCGGTCGTCGTGGACGGCCGGCTGCTGCGGGGAACGCGCGGTTTCGCGGGCGAGCTGGGGCATGTCCCGGTCCGCCCGGAAGGCCCCGGCTGCGCCTGCGGTGGACGCGGTTGTCTGGAGCAGTACGCCGGTGAGGAGGCCGTGCTGCGGGCCGCGGGCCTGGAACCGGGAGAGCGTCGTGTCGAGTTCCTCGCGGAGCGGGCCGCGGCCGGTGACAAGGATGTGCGCCGGGCCCTGCGCGGCGCCGGTACGGCACTCGGTATCGCGCTGACCGGCGCGGTCAATCTGCTGGACCCCGAGACCGTGGTGCTCGGCGGCGCTCTGGCCGCACTCGCGCCCTGGTTGCTGCCGTCGCTGGAGCGGGAGTTGGCCCGCCGGACGGCCGGCCCGGCATGCGCCGTCACCGTGTCCCGCCTGGGCTCCGAGGGGCCTCTGCTGGGCGCGGCCCACTCGGTCGTACGCGCTGTGCTGGACGATCCGGCGACGGCCGGGGTGCGACCGTGACGCGGCCCGGGAACGCCGCGTTTCACGGACTCGGGCTGGTGCATCCCCCTTCCGGGTGACGCGGTTATCCACAATCGGCTCTCTGTCCACCGTTTTCCACACGCCCGGACGGGCCGACCGGCGATCGCCGTACCGTGATTCACGTGAGGCGCAGCCATTCGACCTGCGGATGCGCCTTCGACTGCGAAGTCAGAGCGCGATCCCCCTGAAAGGCGGACCCAGATGGAGCGAGCCAGGCCGACGCCGAGCAGGCGCCGGCTCCTGCGGGGCACCGCCTTCGGCGCGATCCCCTACGTCCTGCTCCCGAGCCCGCGGGCCGACACCCAGCCCCCTCCCGTCGACCGCGCGCCGGCCCTGTGGGAACCGGCGAGCGCCGCCAACTACACCTCGGCCGACCGACCGGCCGACCGGCCCATCGACCTCGTGATCATCCACGTGACGCAGACCACGTACAAGAACACCATGCCCGTCTTCTGGAACCCGGCGAAACAGGTCTCCGCGCACTATGTGCTGCGCTCGGGCGACGGGCGAGTCACCCAGTGCGTCCGTGAGCGCGACATCGCCTGGCACGCGGGCGACTGGGACTACAACGCCCGCAGCATAGGCATCGAGCACGAGGGCTGGGTGGACCGGCCCGAATACTTCACCGCCGCCCTGTACGAGCAGTCGGCGAAGCTCACTTCGGCGATCTGCGACACGTACGGCATACCGAAGGACCGCGCCCACATCATCGGTCACCACGAGGTGCCGGGCACCGACCACACCGATCCGGGGCCGCACTGGGACTGGGACCGCTATATACGCCTGGTCACATCCGCCTGACCTCGACTGATCACATCCGCCTGAATTCGTCTGGCCGACGCCGTCCGACCTCGTCGGGTCGACTCTGTCCGGCATCGCCGGGACCGGCGCGGTCGGACGTCCGGGAAGCCGCGGTCCGGGCGCGGCGCCGACCGGGTTCCGCATCCGCGGTGACCGGGTTCGCCGTCCGAGGCGAGCGGGTTCGCCCTCCGAAGCGAGCGGGTTCGCCCTCCGAAGCGAGCGGGTTCGGCGTCCGAGGCGAGCGGCGGGGTCGCGTGGCTTGTCGGGCGGGTGTTCGGCGGTGACGATGGTTCCGGCGGTGCATGCTCTCCGGGGAGGCCGAGTTGAGCGATCCATGGGTGGCCCTGGAGCCGGGAACCGACCCCGTCGAGCGGGTGCGGGTGCTGCGCCGCGCACACGAGGTGTTCACGCTGCAGGGCACGGTGGCACGGCCGGTGCGTTCGGTGGTGGCGGACTCGTGGCGGCGTTCGGCGAGAGCGGGAGTCGGGCCGGAGGGCACCGCACGGGTGGAACTGACGGACGGCGACCTCGGCTCCTACCGTGCGGAACATCCACTGGCCCGGGTCATGCCGTTGATCCGGGAGTTGTTGGGCACGTTCGCGTCGGACGGCGAGCATCTGCTGGCCGTGTGCGACGCGCAGGGCCGGCTGCTGTGGGTGGAGGGGGATGCCGCGACCAGACGGCGGGCGGACGGGATGAACTTCGTGCCGGGCGCGCGCTGGGCGGAGTCCGTGGTCGGCACGAACGCGCCGGGCACCGCGGTCGCCCTGGACCGGCCGGTGCAGGTGTTCGCGGCCGAGCACTTCATACGGCGGGTGCAGCCGTGGACGTGTGCGGCGGCGCCGGTGCACGATCCGCGCACCGGCCGGGTGCTCGGCGCGGTCGACATCACCGGCGGGGACGGCCTGGCACACCCGCACAGCCTCGGCTTCGTCCAGGCGGTGGCCAGGGCAGCCGAGTCCCAGCTCGCGCTGCTCGCCCCTCCCGGGGCGCCCGCCGACGCGCTCGAACTGGCGGCACTGGGGCGGGACGAGGCGCAACTCGTCGTCGGCGGACGGAAGATCAGGCTCAGCCGTCGGCACAGCGAGATCCTGGTGCTGCTCGCACGGCACCCGGAGGGCCTGTCCGGAGACGAGCTGCTCTGCGCGCTGTACGAGGACGAGTCGGTGACGCCGGTGACCCTGCGGGCCGAACTGGCCCGGCTGCGGCGGCTGCTCGGGCCGGGGTTGCTGGGGTCGCGGCCGTACCGGCTCATGGTGCCGGTCGAGACCGATGTGGCGATCGTGGAACGGAGGTTGGAGACGGGCGCGGTGACGGCTGCGGCGTCGGCGTACGCAGGGCCGGTACTGCCGGGTTCACAGGCGCCGGCCGTCGTGCGGCTGCGGCACCGACTCGCCGACGGGTTGCGCACCGCCCTGATAGCCCGCCGTGATCCCGACCTGCTGGCGGACTGGGCGCACGCCCCCTGGGGCGAGGACGACCTGGAGGTGTGGCGGGCGCTGGCAACCGTACGACCGAGCCCGGCGGTCCGGTCCAGGCTGCGCGAGCTGGAGTCTGAGCTGTCGGCACCATCCGGGTGGGGACACCTTCGGCGTACCTGAGAGGTGCGCGGAGGGCGGCCGGGGGGAACTGAGGTGACGGCTGGCGTACCCCGTGCGGCGGCCACGGCTGTCGACGGGCGCGGGGCGGGGCGGGGCGGGGCGGGGCGGGGCGGGGCGGGGCGGGGCGGGGCGGGGCGGGGCGGGGCGGGGCGGGGCGGGGCGGGGCGGGGCGGGGCGGGGCGGGGCGGGGCGGGGCGGGGCGGGGCGGGGCGGGGCGGGGCGGGGGCGCAACGTCGTTGCAACATTCCAGTTCCTAGCCTCCTCGCGAGAGCCGCCCAACGGCGGGTGGCGCTTCTCGGGAGGCAGGTACTCATGACCCGTTTCGCAGCGCCCGGTACGGACGGCGCGGTCGTCTCCTTCGAGGCGCGTTACGACCATTTCATCGGGGGTGAGTACGTGCCGCCGGCGCGCGGGCAGTACTTCGAGAACCCGAGTCCGGTGAACGGGCTGCCGTTCACCGAGATCGCGCGGGGCACGAGCGAGGACGTGGAGCGCGCGTTGGACGCGGCGCACGCGGCGGCGCCCGGCTGGGGGCGTGCGTCCGTGACAGAGCGTTCGAACGTCCTGCGCAGGATCGCCGACCGGATGGAGGCGAACCTGGAGCTGCTGGCGGTCGCGGAGAGCTGGGAGAACGGCAAGCCGGTGCGGGAGACGCTGGCCGCCGACATCCCGCTCGCGATCGACCACTTCCGGTACTTCGCGGGGGCGGTCCGCGCGCAGGAGGGTTCGCTGGCGGAGCTGGACGACGACACGGTTGCGTACCACTTCCATGAGCCGCTGGGTGTGGTCGCACAGATCATTCCGTGGAACTTCCCGATCCTGATGGCGACCTGGAAGCTTGCTCCCGCGCTGGCGGCGGGCAACGCGGTCGTGCTGAAGCCGGCCGAGCAGACCCCGGCGTCCATCCATGTCTGGCTGAGTCTGGTGGCGGATCTGCTGCCCCCGGGTGTGCTGAACATCGTCAACGGGTTCGGGGTCGAGGCGGGCAAGCCGTTGGCGTCGAGTCCCCGGGTGGCGAAGGTGGCGTTCACGGGCGAGACGACGACCGGGCGCCTGATCATGCAGTACGCCTCGGAGAACATCACGCCGGTGACGCTCGAACTCGGTGGCAAGTCGCCGAACATCTTCTTCGACGACGTGTGGTCGGCGAACGACGACTTCCGTGACAAGGCGCTCGAAGGCTTCACGATGTTCGCGCTCAACCAGGGCGAGGTGTGCACCTGTCCCTCGCGTGCGCTGGTCCAGCGCGGCAACTACGCCGAGTTCATGGAGGCGGCCGTCGCCCGCACGGAGCAGATCAGGACGGGGCATCCGCTGGACACCGACACCATGATCGGTGCTCAGGCCTCCAACGATCAGCTGGAGAAGATCCTGTCCTATCTGGACATCGGTCGGCAGGAGGGCGCGAAGGTCCTCACCGGTGGTGAACGCATCGAGCACGAGGGCGAGTTGAAGGGGGGCTACTACGTCCAGCCGACGATCTTCGAGGGCCACAACCGTATGCGGATCTTCCAGGAGGAGATCTTCGGCCCGGTCGTCTCCGTGACGTCGTTCGACGACTTCGACGACGCCATCAAGATCGCGAACGAGACGTTGTACGGCCTGGGGGCGGGGGTCTGGACGCGGGACACCAACACGGCGTACCGCGCGGGCCGTGCCATCCAGGCGGGCCGCGTCTGGACCAACTGCTACCACGCCTACCCGGCCCACGCCGCTTTCGGCGGGTACAAGGGTTCGGGCATCGGCCGTGAGACGCACAAGATGATGCTGGACCACTACCAGCAGACGAAGAACGTTCTAGTTTCATACAGTCCAAAGAAACTTGGGTTCTTCTAGAGTCTGACGTCGGTTGCCTGGAGGTGTCGTTACGCTCCAGGCAACCCAATACGGCGTCCACCGTACGAGTGACCGATGCCGCTGACCAAGACGTTCCTCAGAGCATGGTCAGCCTTCGGGCTGACCGTCCTTCAAGTCACCCACCGTTGTTGGGACGACGCGCTCTCAACGGCAAGTTCCCCCCGCCCCGTGAAATCGTTGCCCCGGTACGGTTCACCACCACACCGTGCGGCCGATGAGCCCGGCGTCTCACAGGATGGTGACCCGGAAGCGCGCCTGGGCCTCGGGGCGGACCGCAGCGGTGCCGTCCTCGGAGAAGTCGGCGACGCCGGCGCGCCGGCAGACCCCGAGGAAGTCCTGCAGATCGAGGAGGGAGAAGTCGGCGCGGACGGCTGCCGGCAGCAGGGCGTGCATCTCTTCCGGGGTGAGCCTGCCCTCCACGACATCAGGGTGGCGGACGAGTTCGGCCAGTACACAGCCCTGGCTTTCGCTCAGGCGAACGCGGCGCACGTCGAAGAGCAGGGGCACGACCGTGGTGACGACGGCAGGCGCGACCTGCGGTGCGCCCAGGAGGACCAGGAGCCCGGCGACGAAGGCCATGGCCACGGCCGTCCGTGCGGCCCCCTGGCTCAGGTCCACCTCCCAGCCCCCGGGACGGATTTCGAGCTCTGTGTCGGGGGCGTCGTGTGCGACGGCATGGGCCACTCCGTCGAGGAAGGCCGCGCAGCCGACCTCCGAGGAGTAGTCGTCAGGAAGCAGGTCGAACCAGAGGGAGCGAAGCTCCTCCTGGGTGACCACGGCTCCCTCGCCACCCTTGCGCATGAGCAGAAACGGGGCGATCTCCTGGCTCATGCGCGGCCGTCCTTCCAGTGGTACGCGGATACATCGAAGTGGTGCTCCTCGGCCAGGAGGTGACTGACCGTCGCCTCCACGATGGTGCTCGCGTCCGTCAGCACGGTGGGATCGAAGCGGGCAGCGGGGTAGTGCGTGGCCAGGTAATTGGCCAGTACGTCGCCCATGGTGTCCGAACAGGGCAGCAGCAGCCGCAGGTTGGTGTCGCCGACCACGCAGGCGAACAGTGCGGCGGGTTCGTCGGTGCCGTCGCGGACGGTGGCCTGTGCGTAGGTGAGCGTCTCACCCGTGTCCCGCCACAGGTCGAACTGAGCCAACGGCGCGAGGTCGACAAGGCCGGTGACTCGGGTGCGCGTGAGCACGTCGGACCACCGGTCACGCCAGGGGATGTCCCCGAGCGAGGACAGCGCCACATTGATCAGTACGGCCTTGCGCCCGGGCATCGCCGAGCACACCATGGCCAGTTCGCCCGGGTCGGCGAGCAGTGTGCACTCGACCTCTCCGTCGTCGTCGATCGTGCGCAGGACCACCACGGTCTCGGCACCCTTGTCTGCGAGGGTGACGCGGTCCCTGGCGGAGAAGGCGAACTGCTGAAGGAGCCGGAAGGCCGGCCGCGCGGTGCCGAACACATGCGCGCGCTCGCCGTCGCCGGAGACCAGAGCAGCTCGGCCGGCGACCGCCAGGTCCCGCAGTGTCCGTATGACGGCCCGCCGTGGTACCTCGCGCACGACAAGACGTTCGCGGCGCCACACTTCGTAGGCCTCGACGTCGACCTCGGCCGAATCCTGTGACGCGAGCAGCCTGCCGGTGTGATGAGGAGCCCGAGCCTGCAATGTGTCGATGGCACGCGCGGTGAACTCGCGGTGTTCGTCGTAGGCCAGCACGGTCGCGTCATATCTACCGAGCAGACCTGCCATCTGGTCGTGCAAGGCGTGAGTGACGGCCTGCCAGACCGCTGGGTCGTCCGGGGCCTCGGCATCCAGCAGGCGCGTCCAGCCGGCGCCTGCTTCGCTTCGGCACCTGTCCCACGCCGCAGTCCAGAAGTCGCCGTCCGCGTGGGCCTGAACGAGCCGAAACCGCTCGTCGGGGCGCTCGAAACGCGGAATACCGCTCGTGGATTCGGGACTCAGACCGGCCTCAAGCACACGCTCCAGCGCGGGGGTCTGCATGCACACACGTGCGGTCGTCTCCACCGCCAGCTCCTGCAGACGCTTGTGCGTGGTGCGCTGGGCGAGGCCGGCCGCGGCCTTGTAGTACCGCTGATACGCGGGATATCCCGCCAGCATCGCGGGGTCGCCGTCAGCCACCAGGGACAGGCTCTGATAGGTGGCGAAGGCTTCATGCACACCGCGGCACCATGTCACCAGTCGCTGGAGTGCCGCGCGCTGCTGGTCGTCGTCCAGCGCCAGGACGGCGTACACGGCCAGCGCGATTCCGTAGGAGGTGCAGTCGTTGAGTGCCGCGTGCTGCGCCTCGTGCACGGTCACGAGGCGTGCGGCGGGGGAGGTCGCGGTGCTGCCCCCCAGGTGCACGGTCCAGGCGTCGTGACTGTTGTAGGCGCCTCGGGCCTCGCCTGCGGCTCCCTGCAGCAGGCTGTCGAAGAGGTGCGTCTCGGGATCGGGCAGCGGTATTGCCGCGGAGTCGGGTCCCTCATCGTCTGATGCGCGTGCAGCCTCGTCCATCGTGCCCACCCCCCAGTGGCTCCGCATCGAGCAGCTCACACCATTTTACGGGGGTCACGCAGTAAAGAGCGAAGGTTCACATGAATTGACCAGGTATGAACGAGTGGCTTTCACCTTGGAAGTCGGCGCGGCAACGCAGAGTGCGGCGTACAGCTCGGTGAGGCAGTCAGACGGCGACTGCGCTCGCCACCAAGGGGAGATGCGCACTGCCCGCCTGAGGTTCGGAGGACGGCCCTGCCTCGGCTCCCAGCGGTTACTCGAACCGGGCCCGCTGTTCACAGCACGCCAGCGGCGCAGCGCCAACTGGCGGGTGCGCCGGTCGTCTCCGACGACGATGATGGCCACTTGACCAGCTTGACGGCCTTGGGGTCGGCCTTGATCGACGGAATGACGGAGTCCAACTCGTCCAGCATGCGCAGCACGGAGTAGGGCATCTTGCCGTAGCTCGCCGGGAAGTCCAGGTAGAGGACCGTGTCGTCGCCTTTGTAGACGCGCAGGATCTCGGCGAACCAGTCGTTGCGGTCCGCGTCCTCTGCGAGGGCGCGGTCCGCGCCGGCCATGGCGGGGCTGCCGGGCACGACGCGCAGGTTCTCGATGGGCTCGAAGTCCTCTTCGGGGTCGTCGCCGGCGCCGATGCGGTAGCGGGCGGGCAGCGCGACCTCGTCCAGGGTGGCCCTGCCGTAGAGCAGGTCGATCGCGGTCTTCTTGCCCTTGAGGGCGGTCTCGTCGTAGCCGAGGACGGTGGTCGCCGACATGTTGCTGTCGAGGTCGAAGACGACGCCCGGGAAGCCGCCCAGGGCGGCAGTGACGGCCATGGACGTAGCGCTGGTGGTCTTGGTGGACCCGCCGCCTTCGATGATGTACGCCCAGATGAGGGGCCAGTTCCGGCCCTTGGGGCGGAAGGCGGAGTCGACTGTGCCGTACCACCACAGAGACGACAGATCCGGGTCCAGGGTGTCCCCGCTGCGGTCCGTGTCGGTGTACGGGACCTCTTCGGGAGCCACTTCGGGCTTGGACTTGGTGCTCTTACGCTTGGGCCGCGGGAGCACGCCTGCCATTGGATCTCCAGGACTGCAGTGGGCACGGGGGGGCAGACTAGCGTTCCCGGCCCCTTCCCCCGCCCAGAATTTGCGCTGGATGCGGCGGGAGGTGGCTCCTGGACGACGGGGTGGATCGACGAACCTCGAAGTCAACCGCTGACGGACGGTCTTCTCCGCAGACTCCCGCCCACGACAAGCACGAGCACCCCGGAACACGGTCACACCAGCCCTACTGACCAGCGATTCTCCAGGTGGGGGTGACGCGCATGTCCTTCAAGATGCAGACGTTGCGCCTCCTGGAAGCGGTGCGCACCGGGGAGCACGCGCCGAAGGCCGTCAGCAGGACGATGGTGAGGAGCATGGCGGCGCCGAGCCGGCGTGGCGTCATCTGCCCTCCGACCACCTCCCGATGTGGGGCTCCCGCACCTGCTGGGACAGCTCACGCACCCATGTAGTCCCTCGCTACCGACGGCGATCAGACCAAGATCCGGACCATCCCCGGGCCAGCGAATCACCTGATGGCCCGCGGAGCACCGTTTCTGCTGGTCAGCACACAGATCCTGTACCACCAGCAGACGGAGAACCTCCTGGTGTCGTACTCGCCGAAGAAGCTGGGCTTCTTCCGGAGCCTGAATTCGGTTGCCTGGAGCCAGGATTGCGCTCCAGGCAACCGAACACGGCAACCGCCCTCCGCTATGCAGAGAGAGCCACTTCGTGCCTCCGACCCAGCTCACGAACACGATCACTCCTCGCGCAGACAACGACGGCCGGCACAGCGAGACCTGGACGACGATGCGCGACGGGCACTCCGAGAAGTCCAGTTGGCTTGTCCGGCGGACCTCACGTAGTGCGGCGACAGTCCCTGTCAGGGTGGGCTCGTTTACGGATCGGGCCCGGGCAGATGCGGCACAGCGGTCGGCCAAGGCAGGTCGGACAAAGGTCCTCACCGGGTAGGACGCGCTCCCCCTCTCCGCCGTCACCGTCAAGGAGAATCAGGACGGGTCAGCGCTGCCGCCGGCGCACGGCGTAGGCCCGCCCGAGGCCTCGGGCCCGTACCCGTGACGAGGGCGACTCGGCCGTCGAGCAAGTCGTCCTCCTGAGCAGGGAGTCGGTAGGGCGTATCCCCGAGCGTAGGTACGCTCCGGGCGCCGAAGGATCTGCCCGATGACTGTTTCGGCGACCGTCCTGTGCCCTGCCGGGTTCGGGACATGTGTCGCGGTCGGAGGCGTCACTCGTCCCGGTGGTCACCCTGGGCGGGGCCGATCCGCGCCGTGCGGCCCTCAGCCGCGTGGCGGGACCAGTCCCTGTCGTACGGCGAACAGCGCCGCCTGGGTCCGTGACGTGAGGCGGAGCTTGCGGAGCACATTGCTCACGTGCGTGCGGGCCGTGCGCTCGCTGATCACCAGTTCGTCGGCGATCTGCTGGTTGGACCGTCCTTCGGCGACGAGGACGAGGACATCACGCTCGCGGCCGGTGAGCGCGCCGAGCCCGGTCGGCGGCGCCACGATCTCCTGGGTGAGCCCTCGGGCCACCGCGGGGTCGAGGAAGACCTCGCCCCGTGCCGCCGCGCGGATCGCGGAGACCACCTCGCCGGCCTCCGCGTCCTTGAGCAGATAACCCGCGGCCCCCTGGGCGAGGGCGGCGTGGACGCGTTCCATCTCACCGAAACTGGTGAGCACCACGACCCGTACACCGGGGTGGTGTTCGCTGATCAGCCCGATCGCGGTGGAGCCGTCCATCCTGGGCATGAGCAGGTCGATCAGCACCACGTCCGGCAGCTCGCCGTGGGCCGCCATCGCGTCCAGCCGGGCGAGCGCCTCCTGCCCGTCGGCCGCTTCCGCGGCGGTCTCCATGTCGTCCATGACTTCCAGGTAGGCGCGGATGCCACGGCGTACGACGGCGTGGTCGTCCACGATCAGCACCCGGATCGGCCGGGGCTCCTCGCCGCTCAGAGCCGCACCGTCAGCGGGATGTTCGCGGAGTTGTCCGGGTCCTCGGGGGACGGGTCCGGCACCCGTACGGGCAGGGGTACGACCACGCGGACGGTCGTGCCCCTCCGAGCGCGCGATCTCATTCTCATGGTGCCACCCCATCGTTCCGCCCTTTCCCGCATGGTCGTCAGTCCGTAGCCCTCCCCGTCTCCCCGCGCACCGACGCTCCGGTCGCCTTCGGGAGGAACCGGGCTCTCGCTCGCGTCCCGCAGTCCGCGGCCGTTGTCGGTGACGCTCGCGGTCAGGGTGTGGCCGTGGACGCCGATGCGGACGGTGGCGAGGGTGGCCTCCGCGTGTTTGACCACGTTGTGGATGGCCTCCGCGACGATCCGGTAGGCGTCCTCGGCGAGTTCGGGGTCGATCGAGTCCAGTCCTCGCCCGAACCGGAGCCGGAAGTCCAGACCGGTCCGGTTCTCGGTGCTCCTGACGAGTGTGTGCACCGTCTCCTCCAGGCCGAGGTCGGCGGTGGAGGACGGGCGCAGTTCGTGCACCATCGCCCTCAGGTCGGCGAGCACGGTCCGCGAGAGCGTTCCGATCTCGTCCGCGAAGTGCCGGACGGCCTCGGCGGGCACCGGTGCGCCGCGCGTCCCGAGCACTCCCACCGCGTTGGCCTGCATGCCGATCGAGAACACCTGCTGGACGATCGAGTCGTGAAGGTCACGGGCCAGGCGCTGGCGTTCGTCCTGCCGGGCTCCGTCGCGTTCGCGCTGCAGCAGCGTGGCGTGGTCGACGGCGAGGGCGGCCTGTTCGGCCATGGCGGCGAGGAACTCCAGCGTGCGTGTGCCGACCTCCTGGCCCGGCGCGAAGTAGGCGTTCAGCACGCCTTCGGCGCGGCCGCGCACGGTCAGCGGCACGCTGACGAAGGAGTCCCAGGCAAGTTCGCCGAGGTAGTCGTGCAGCGGTTCCCAGGCCGGGTCCGAGCGGATCTCCGCCCATCGGTGGGGGACGACGATGGGTTCGCGTTCCTTCAGGGTGTCGAGCATGACCAGCCGGGCGCCCCGGTCGCGGCACTCCAGCAGACGGTCGAGGAACGTGTCCGAGCGCCGCAGCCCGGCGGAGCCCATCAGCCGCAGTTCCCGGCCCGTGCTGTCCAGGATCAGGATCTGCACCCCGGCCAGTCCGTCGGTCCGGACGATCTGCCGGGCGACGGCGTCGAGGGTCGAGCCCAGTGATCCCTCGGAGGCCAGGGAGACGGAGGTCCGGGCGATGGCGGCGACCCTGCGGTAGCGGTGCCCCTCGTCCGTCACGTCGCGGAAGGACACGACCTTCAGGCTCGGGCCGGCCGGCAGGTTGCGGGCCCGGTAGGCGAACTCGCGGCGCGTGCCGGAACCGGTCACCCAGTGGACGACCTGCTCGTCGGGCTGGTCCTCCAGCAGCCCCGGGCAGGCGGTGGGCTCCTGGGTGAGAGCGAACGGAGCGGGGGCCCCGATCAGGTCGGTCTCCCGGCGCGCGCCGCACAGCGCGACCGCCGCGGGGTTCAGCTGGACGAAACGGCCGGCGCCGTCCACCACGGCGAGGCCGTCCGCCGTCGCGGCGGCGACATCGCCCCACTCGACGAGCCGTGCAGCGGGCATGGCCTGTCTCCTCATCGGCTGCGTGCGACGGAGCCCATGGGGGCATGCCCACGGGGGGCGCGCCGGAGGGCGGGGGCGCATGGACTGGCGGAAGGGATCGATGGAGGGTCGGGGTCCGTCCGACGGCAGCATCGTAGCCCGGTGCGCCGACCCCGGTACTACGTCATTTGACCTGTTCATCGCCTGTCGAAGCGCCTGGTGGGGTTCAGTCATTGCTCGCGTTCCCCCTCCGACGGCACCCGCCTAGCCTGGGCATCCGCCTCGCCGGATCCCGCTCTCCCCCGGAAGGGATCCGGCGAGGCCCGTGGGACGGTCTCGGCCGCGTGGTCGGTCCGAGCCCGCGCCGCCTGATGTCCGAGCCCCGAGGACGAGGAGGTCCGAGGAATGGACGTGTCCATCGGCACGATCTGGGAGGCCGTCTCCCGCGCGCTGCCCGATGCCGTCGCCATCGCCGAGCCCGGTCGCGAGCTGACGTACCGGGAGTTCGACGATCGCGCGTCACGGCTGGCCGCCGCGCTGGAGGACGCCGGGGTGCGGGCCGGAGACACGGTGGCCTGCTACCTGTACAACGGCGCCGCGTACCTGGAGACGGTCTTCGCGGCGTTCAAGCTCGGCGCCGTGCCGGCGAACGCCAACTACCGTTACACCGGCGAGGAGTTGTCCGAGCTGCTCACGGACGCGGACGCGGTGGCGCTCGTCTTCAGTGGCGCCCTGGCGGACCGGGTCACGCACGCCGCCGGACACGTACGGACGCTGAAGCTGCTCGTGAGGGCGGGGGATCCGCCCGCCGAAGGCCCGGCCGGGCCCGCGGTGCCCGAGCTGGAGGAGCTGCTCGCCAAGCACGCACCCCGCGCGGCCCGGCCCCGGCCCGGCTCGGACCGGCTCTTCATGTACACCGGCGGCACGACGGGCAAGCCGAAGGGCGTGATGTGGCAGCTCAGCGACCTGCTCCACTCCATCCCGATCCTCCGCCAGGCCGGCGTCACCGAACTGTGGAAAACGCTCGACGAAGCCGCGTCGACCGCCGTCGCCGCCCGCCACGAGGGCAGAGCGCCCACCACCATGCCGGTCGTCCCTCTGATGCACGCCACCGGTCTGTTCAACACCATGGGGACCCTGATGGTGGGCGGCCGGGCGGTCATGGCACGGCGGGGCGGACTGGATCCGGTCCACGTCTGGCAGACGCTCGCCGAGCGCGAGGTCGACACGCTGCTCGTCGCGGGCAACGCCGTCTGCCGGCCGCTCGTCGACGAACTGGTGCGTGCCGAAGGCACCGGCACACCGTACGACCTGCGTACCCTGCGCACGGTCATCAGCTCCGGCACCGCGCTCGACGACCGGCTGAAGAAAGCGCTGCACGAACGCGCCGACGTCACGATCGTCGACGCCATCGCCTCCAGCGAGGGCGGCCCCTTCGCCCTTGGCGTCACCTCGTCGGTACGGGAGTTGCCGACCCGGTTCCGTCCGGTGCCCGCGGCCAGGGTGATCGGCGAAGGGGACCGTTTCGTCGAGCCCGGCAGCGGTGAGACCGGGAACCTCGCCTACTGCGGGCCCATGCCGCTCGGTTACTACAAGGACACCGGGAAGAGCGCCCGGACGTTCCGCACCATCGAGGGAGTGCGGTACGCCATCCCCGGCGATCTCGCCCAGATCGAGGCCGACGGCGCGATCAGGTTCCTCGGACGCGGCTCGGGTGTGATCAACACCGGCGGGGAGAAGGTCCACCCGCAGGAAGTGGAGGATGTGCTGCTGACGCACCCCGAGGTGACGGACTGCGTCGTCGTCGGTGTCCCCGACGAGACATGGGGCGAGCGGGTGGCCGCTGTCGTCGCGGTCGGACCGGCCGCCACCGCCTCCGGCGAGGAACTGCGCGACTGGGTCCGGCGCAGCCTCGCCGGTTACAAGGTCCCCCGGTCCGTCGTGCTGACGGACGTGCTGCCCCGCACGCCGACGGGCAAGCTCGAAATCGCCTGGGCCAGGAGGGCGGTCCAGAACGCCGGTGCGGCGGGAGGCTGACGGCTGTTCCCCGGACGACGGCCCGGGTAGACGAGGGTCCTCTTCGGAGAGAACACCATGGCGGTGGGCCGCCCCTAGGGAGGTGGTCGGACGTGCCGGAGACCTCGGTGACATGCGGAAGCCTCTCAGCCCTCCGCGGTCCTGCTCGTCTCCAGGGCCCTCAGCGCCTCGACCACACTGGCGATATGGGCCCGCATGGCGGCCTCGGCCTCCGCGGGGTCACCGGCGACGATCGCCTCGATGATCCGCTGGTGCTGGGGCAGCGACGCACGGGCCCGGCCGGGCACACGGGAGAGCATGAACCGGTGCCGGACCACCTGGGCCCTCAGTTGCTCGATGAGCCGGTCGGCGGTCTCGTGGCCGGCGATGTCACGTACACAGCGGTGCAGGCGGGCGTTGAGGTCGCTGTAGGCGGCCAGTTCGCCGTCGGCCACCGCCTTGGCCATCTCCGCGCCGATCCCGCGCAAGGTCTCGGCCCCCGCCGGGCTGATCCGCTCCGCCGCGCGGGCGGCGATCAGCCCTTCCAGCACCATGCGGGCCTCGGTGATCTGGACGGCCTCGGCGAAGGTGATCTCCCGGACGCGGGCGCCGCGGTTGCGCTGGATCTCCACCAGCCCCTCCGCCGCCAGTTGCTGGAACGCCGCCCGCACGCCGGCGCGGCGGACGCCGAACTGTTCGCAGAGATCCGCCTCGACCAGGCGCTGACGCGGTACGTACTCGCCGCGCAGCACCGCGTCCCGGATCGCACCGGTGACGTCGATTGCGGCGGGAGTACTGGGGGGAGTAACGGAAGTGCTCATCGTGCCTGGTCACCATCCACCGTGGGTTCTTGAGCGAGGAGGGCCGGTGCGTTCCGCGCGGTCGTGCGGGCTGCGCCGGCCCAAGGCGGGCATCGCGGTCGGCGTTCACTGCCGGAGGTGCCGCTCTCCCGCGGCACCTCCGGAGCGGGGCGAGGGGTCAGTCCTGGTAGGTGACGCCGAGTTCGGCGAGCCGGGCGCGCAGTCCGTAGTGGTCGACGCCCAGCGTCCCCGAACGCAGGACCTCCCGGTTGACGGCTTCCTTCGCGATCCGCTTCTCCGCCAGCTCGGCCGCCTCCTCCGCCTCCGCGCGAGGTACGACGACCACACCGTCGTCGTCGGCGACGACGACGTCCCCGGGCCGGACGGACACCCCGCCGAGCGTCACGGGCACGTTGACCGAGCCCGGGGACGCCTTCACCGTGCCCTGCGCGGACACGGCACGGGCCCAGACGTGGAAGCCCATCTCCCGCAGTTCCACGGTGTCGCGCACCCCGGCCGCCGTGACCAGGCCGATGACGCCGCGGGCGGCGAGGGACGTCGCCAGCAGTTCGCCGAACATGCCGTCCGTGGACGGGGAGGTGGTGGTCACCACGAGGACGTCTCCGGGGCGGCACACCTCGACGGCCGCGTGGATCATCAGGTTGTCCCCGGGATGCGAGCTGACGGTCACCGCCGGGCCCGCCACCCGCACATCGTGCTGGTTCGGTTTCAGGTCGGGGCCCGCGAAGCCACGGCGGCCGATGGCCTCGTGGACGGTGGACGCCCCGGCCTCGGCGAGCCGGGCGACGACGTCCGGGGCCGGTCGGTCGATGGTCCTGACGACGACATGACGGCTGGGCATGTCTCCTCCGGTCTGATCCGGGATTGGTGTCAGGAGATTGCTTGAAGTCAACACTATTGTCAACAAAAACATTCGCGATATGGTGACAACGCGTCGTCGGCTCGTCCCGACCCGCTCGCCTCGTGTCAACGTCGAGCCACTGCGGCCGACTTCGCCGGATGCTCGTCCTCGGACACGGCGTCGCTTCACGGCCGTACCACTCGCCGCACCACTTGCCGAATCTCATGCCGAACCACGTGCCGGGCCTCATGCCGCACCTCGTGCCGAACCCCGTGCAGGACCTGCTTGCGCCAGGTCTGCGGGCACGCGACTCGGCGGCCCGTCACCGGCACTCAAGACCGCCGACATCTCGGCACCCGCCGACCGTCCCGCGGACATGGCGATCCGCCCGGTCCCGTCCGACTCAAGGAGCCCCCATGGCCCTCACCGCACCCCCACCCTCCGACGACGCCCTGCTGGTGATCAGCGCGCACGCCGGCGACTTCGTCTGGCGTGCCGGCGGCGCCATCGCCCTGGCCGCCGAACGCGGTCAGCGCGCCAAGGTGCTGTGCCTGAGCTTCGGCGAACGCGGTGAGTCCGCCAAAGCCTGGCGGGACGGTCTCGGCCTCGACGAGATCAAGCGACTGCGCCGAACGGAGGCCGCCGACGCCGCCGCCACGCTGGGCGCCGAGATCGAGTTCCTGGACGCAGGGGACTACCCCCTGCGGGAGACACCCGAGTTGGTGGACCGCATCGTGCACGTCTACCGGGAGGTGAACCCCGCGGTCGTCCTCACGCACACCCTCACCGACCCCTACAACGGCGACCATCCCGCCGCCGCCCGCATGGCACTCCAGGCGCGTGTGCTCGCTCAGGCGATCGGCTACGACGCGCCCGGAGAGCCCCTGGGTGCTCCCCCGGTGTTCTTCTTCGAACCGCACCAGCCCGAGCAGTGCGACTTCAAGCCGAACGTCCTGCTCGACATCACGAGCGTCTTCGCCAGGAAGCGCAAGGCCATGGAGTGCCTGGCCGCCCAGCAGCACATGTGGGACTACTACACCGATCTCGCCAAGCGGCGCGGGGTCCAGCTCAAGCGCAACGCCGGTCCCAATCTGGGCCTTTCGCACGGCACCATGGGCGAGGCCTACGTACGGCTCTACCCCGAGACCACGGGGACGCTGGCATGACCGCGGCCGCCGCGGCCACGCACATCTGGGTGCCCTTCCGCGGCACCTCCCTGTTCGTGAAGTTCGCGCGGGGAGCGGACGCCCAGGACCGTGCCGCCGGTCACCGGGGGCTGCTGACCGACGCCTTCCCGTCGGACGGCGTCACACGGGACGACCGGTACGGCGAGCCTCTGTGGCGGGTCGACGCGGAGCATCTGCACGCCGTGGTGGAAGCGCTGTGGAGCACGGACCAGCCGCTGCACATCCACCTCGACCAGGCCCCGTGGCACGGCCGGGAGCCCGGCGGGCGCGACGAATGACGTAGTGGGGCCCGGACCTTCCGCCGTCCGGGTCCGGTCATTAGCGCGACGACCTGCGCGTTCCCCCGCGACTAGCGTCGAAGGTGCCACCGCAGCACCGACCGCGCCGAGGAGATGACACGCATGACGAGCCCGTCGACCGCCGCCCCGGACGCGCTCCCGCTCGGGACGGCCGTTGCCACGACGACCCCGGCGCCACGCGGCACCGACTACGACGGCACGGTCACCGTGCTGTCCCGCCAGACGGTGGCGGACGGTGTCACGTCCCTGCTGCTCGCACCGCGCGACGGCGTACCGCTGCCGCGCTGGCAGCCGGGCGCGCACATCGACGTGGTCCTCCCCACGGGCACCGTCCGCCAGTACTCGCTGTGCGGTCCGACGGCCGTCACCGACCGCTGGCGCATCGCGGTGCTGCGGGAGCCCGACGGACGGGGCGGATCGCGGTGGATCCACGACGAGGTCCGCGAGACGAGCGAGCTGCGGATACGGGGTCCGCGGAACAACTTCCCCCTGCGGCAGGCGGCGCGGTACCTGTTCGTCGCCGGCGGCATCGGCATCACCCCGCTGCTGCCGATGATCGCCGAGGTCCACGCGGCCGGAGCGGACTGGTCCCTGCTCTACGGGGGCCGGAGCCGGGCGTCCATGGCGTTCCTGTCCGAGCTGGAGGGCTACGGCGAGCGTGTGACCGTACGGCCGCAGGACGAGTACGGCCTGCTCGACCTCGCCGGCCATCTCGGCGAACCCGACCCCTCCGCAGTGGTGTACTGCTGCGGCCCGGCCGGGCTGATCGACGCTGTCGAGGCCCACTGCGCCACCTGGCCGGCGGGAGCGCTCAACGTGGAGCGGTTCGCCGCGGCCCCCGGGTCGCACTCGGATGAGGGTGGCGGCAAGGGTGACGAGCCGTTCGAGGTGGAGCTGCGCTCGTCCGGAGTGATGCTCACCGTGCGGCCGGGACAGTCGGTGCTCAGGGCCGTGGAAGCGGCGGGCGTGCCGGTCCTGTCCTCCTGCGAGGAGGGCATCTGCGGCTCCTGCGAGACCGCTGTGCTGGCGGGCGACATCGACCACCGGGACGCCCTGCTGACCGAGGACGAGCGGGCGGCCGGCGACACCATGCTGATCTGCGTCTCCCGCGCCCGCGGAGGCCGTCTCGTCCTGGACCTCTGACCTGGCTCCTGGGTCTCGACCCGCCGCCCGAAGAAGACTTCGAAGAGAAAGGCGTTGCCGTCCATGCTCTCCTCACACGTGCGCAACGGCTGGTACCTGGGAGCCTGGTCCGACGAGATCGGCCGGACGCTCACCCGCCGCTGGATCACGGACATCCCGGTCTGCTTCTACCGGTTGCCCGACGGCGGCGTGACCGCCGTCGAGGACCGCTGTCCGCACCGCAAGTACCCGCTGTCCCTGGGCCACTTGGACGACGAGGGCACCCTCCAGTGCGACTACCACGGTTACCGCTTCGACGGTGAGGGCGTGTGTGTCGGCGTCGCCGAGCAGGCCGACCGGCCCAAGGCCGCCCTGCGCCGCTTCCCCCTGGTGGAGAAGGACGGCGTCATCTGGATCTGGCCCGGCGACCCCGACCTGGCCGACGCGCGCCTGCTGCCGGACACCTCGTGGCTGACCGACCCGCACTGGACCCACGTCCACGGCGTCGTACCGCTGAAGGCGCGCCACCTGTTGCTGGTGGAGAACCTGCTCGACCTCACGCACGAGACCTTCCTGCACCCGACGAGCATCGGCAACGCGGCCGTGGCCGCCACCCCGATCGACGTCACCGTGGACGGTGACCGGGTCGGCTTCAGCCGCCGCATGGTCGGCATCGAGGCCCCGCCCTTCTACGAGAGGTCGTGCGGGCTGACCTCACCGGTGGACCGCTGGCAGGACGGCGAGTTCCACCCGCCCGGCATCTTCGTCCTCCACATCCGCGTCGCGGCCACCGGCACCGAGGAACCGGAGGGCTTCCACATGAAGGTGCTGTATGGCATGACGCCCGGGCGGGGCAACGAGACCCACGACTTCTACGCCCTGGCCCGCGACTACCTCATCGACGACGAGCAGCTCACCGAGTTCCAGCACAAGCAGCAGCTGGCGGTGATGCAGGAGGACGTCGACGCCCTGGAGGCCCAGGAGTTGATGTACGCCACCGATCCCGGCGGCACCGCCGAGTCCAGCATCCGCTCCGATCTGGCCGCCCTGCGCGGACGCCGGGCGCTGGCGAAGATGCTGGCCCGCGAGCAGCGGGGAAGCGTGTCGGCATGAGCGTCTTCGTCCTCCTGCACGGCGCCTGGCACGGCGGTTGGGTGTGGCAGCGTGTGGCAGCGCGGTTGCGCGCCGCCGGGCACGACGTGCACGCCCCCACTCTCACCGGAGTGAGCGACCGCGCCCACCTGCTCGGTCCTCAAGTGGGCCTCGCTACGCACGTCCAGGACGTCGTGGCCCTGATCGAGGCCCACGACCTGCGGGACGTGGTGCTCGTCGGACACAGCTACGCCGGTCAGGTCGTCACCGGCGTCGCCGACCGTGTCCCGGAGCGGTTGGCCGGACGGGTCCACCTCGACGCCTTCGTCGGCGACGACGGGGACGCGGCGATCGGCCTGCTGCCCCCCACCGTCGCCGGCCACTACCGGGAGTCCGTGGCCGGGCCGGGCTTCGGCTGGCTCATCCCGGTGCGCTCGCTGAGCGTTCTGGGGGTGCGGGAACAGTCGGACCTGGACTGGCTCGGCCCCCGCCTCACCCCGCACCCGTGGCTGACCTACACCGAGCCGTTGCGGCTGACCGGAAAGGCCGACCACGTGCCCGGCGTCTTCGTCGAATGCACCGACTGGATGCGGGTGTTCACCCCGCACGCCGAGCGCGCCGCCGCCCGGGGTTGGCCGGTCCACGAGATCGCCACCGGTCACGAGGCCATGGTCACCGCCCCCGGCGAACTGGCGGACATGTTGCTGGATGTCGCCGGCTCCGGCCTGTAGCCCTGAAAGGTGGAGACCCGCATGGAATTCCTCGTCCGCACCGAGAACACCCTGCCCCCGGACACCCCTGACGACGTCCGAGCGAGCCTGCGCGAGGGAGAGCGCGCACGGGCGCGGGAACTCCGCGAGGCCGGGATCCTGAAACGGCTGTGGCGGGTACCGGGCCGCAACGCGACCATCGGCCTGTACGAGGCCGCCGACCCGGCGGAGCTGCACGACGCCCTGGTGTCCCTGCCGATGTGGAAGTGGATGGACATCACCGTGGAGGCCCTGGCCACCCATCCGCAGGAGAAGGCACCGTGACCGCGCGGAGCGCTCGGGTCGCGGTGGTCACGGGCGCGGCGGGCGGACTCGGCGGGCCCCTCGTGCGCCGGCTGGCCGCCGACGGGTTCACCGTCGCCGCCCTGGACATCACCGAACCGGACGACACGGCGGGGTTCGACGACAGGGCAGGGATCACCGGCGTACGGGCGTGGCGTTGTGACGTCAGCGACCCGGCCGCCACCCGCCGTACCGTCGAGGAGATCGCGGAGGCCTTCGGCGGCGTGGACGTCCTGGTCAACAACGCGGGCCTGCTGTCCGGCCGGAGCGGTCTGCTGGAGGCCACCCCGCGGGAAATGCACCGCTTCTTCGCCGTCAACGCCGTCGGCCCGCTGCTCATGGTGCAGGCGTGCGTGCCGTGGCTGGTCAGGAGCGCGCACCGCGGACGGGTGATCAACGTCGCCTCCCGCACCTTCTTCACCGGCTCACCGGGCCAACTCGCCTACGTCGCCAGCAAGGGTGCGCTGATCGGCGTGACCCGGGTGATGGCGCGAGAACTGGGCGAGCACGGGATCACCGTCAACGCGGTGGCCCCCGCCCAGGTCGCCACCCCGGGCACCAGGGCCCACTCCGGCGACGAGGTGTTCGCCGCGACCATGCGGCAGCAGGCGATCCAGGAGTACGTCACCCCGGAGCACTTCGCGGGACTCGTCTCGTATCTGGCCTCGCCGGACGGGGCCATGGTCACCGGTCAGACGCTCGTCTGCGACGGCGGTGGGCTGCTGCGCTGAGCGGTTGCCGGACACGACAGCGGAAGAGGAGGGAGAGGAAGGCCATGTCCAGCCGCACACCCCACATCACGGGTACCTACGTCTTCGACACCGCCGACAACCGTCGGGGCCGGGCGCTGAACCGGCTCTGCGGCTCGTTGAAGGAGGCCGGCAACCGCGTGCGGTTCAGCGCGGACGAGGGCGCGTACTGCGAGGCGTACGGACTCACGGCCGAGCAACGGGAGGCGGTCCTGGGCCGGGACTGGACACGGATGCTGGAGCTGGGCGGCTCCATCTTCTACGTGTTCAAGCTCGCGGTACTCGACCAGAAGTCCATGCAGTACCTCGGAGGGGTGTTCACCGGCATGACCACCGAGGAGTTCGCTCAGGCACTGGAAGCGGGAGGGCGGAGCTTTGGCTGAGGTGATTTGGGGTCTGGCCACCTCGCACGTGCCGTCGATCGGTGCGGCGATGGACCGCGGGAAGACCGAGGACCCGTACTGGAGACCACTGTTCGACGGGTACGCGCCGGCCCGTGCGTGGATGGCCCGGCACACGCCGGACGTGGCCGTGGTCGTCTACAACGACCACGCCAACGCCGTCGACATGTCCGTCACACCGACCTTCGCGGTCGGCGCGGCGGCCTCGTACGAGGTGGCGGACGAAGGATGGGGCAGCCGTCCGGTCCCGACCGTCGTCGGCGCCCCGGAGTTCTCCGACCATCTCATCGAAAGCCTGGTCGACTCCTCCTTCGACATCACGGTGTTCCAGGATCTCGCCGTGGACCACGGTCTGACCGTGCCGTTGTCGGTGTACTGCCCCGACCCCGGGGAGAGCTGGCCGTGTGCCGTCGTCCCCCTCCTGGTCAACGTCATCCAGTACCCGCAGCCCACGGCGGCACGGTGCCTGGCCCTGGGCAGGGCCCTCGGCGAGGCGATCCGCTCCTACCCCGAGGACCTCAAGGTCGCCGTCTTCGGTACCGGCGGCATGTCCCACCAACTCGCGGGCGCCCGCGCGGGACTGATCAACCAGGACTTCGACCGGATGTACCTGGACGCCATCGAGCACGACCCGGAGAAGCTGGCGGCGCTGACCCGGGAGGACTACATCCGCGAGGCCGGCTCCGAGGGAATCGAGCTCATCATGTGGCTGATCATGCGCGGCGCCCTCGGGCCACGCATCCGCCGTGTGCACGACGCCTATCACGTGCCCGCCTCCAACACGGCGGCCGGGATGGTGCTGTTCGAGAATCGTCCACTGCCGCGATAGCCGGTCCGGGTGGGTTCCACCGCGTGCTGCGGCCGCTAGGCGTCGAGCTGGTGGTCGGCCCAGACGTAGCCGGCCGGCAGCAGGTCGGCAATGGGCACGGTCCGGGTGTGGTCGCCCACGACGACGATGACCTTCAGGGCGGGGAAGTAGTCGAGGAGGACCTGGCGGCATCGGCCGCAGGGCGGTACGACTCCCCGGTCGCGGTCGCCCACGGCGACGACGGTGTCGAGTTCGTAGGCTCCCTGGGCGGCCGCCGCGCCGATGAGCACCAGTTCGGCGCAGGGGCCTCCGGTGAAGTGGTAGGCGTTCACGGCGGTGATGATGCGGCCGTCCCGGGCGCGGGCCGCGGCTGCCATGGTGTGGTTGTCGCCCCGGCAGCGGGTGCGCGCGGTGTCGGTCGCGGCCCGGATGAGTTCGTGGTCGACGGGGTGAGTATCGGTCGTCTTCGTCATCGTCTCGGCTTGGTGTGCGTCTTGGTGTTCGTCTTCGTGTGATCGGCGCGCGCGACGCCCCGGCGGAGGGTGGGGCAGCTCCGTCGGGGCGTCGATGTCACCTGGCCGGGGTTGTCAGCCGGTCACCGGCTGCAGTTTGGCGCGGAAGTGCCGCAGGATCGGGGACTGCTCCACGATGCGGTAGCCGTGGACGGATTCCGCGTTCTTGACGATCTGTTCCAGGGTCCGGCCGACGTGGTCGTAGTGGCTGCGGGTGTAGACGCGGCGTGGGAGCGCCAGTCGGACCAGTTCGTACGGCGCGCTCTTGGTGGGGTTGCCGTCCTCGTCCTCCTCGCCGAGGTAGAGGGAGCCGAGTTCGGCCGAGCGGATGCCGCCTTCGAGGTAGAGGCGGCAGGCGAGGGCGTGGCCCGGGTAGTGGTGGGGCGGTATGTGCGGGAGCAGGCGTCCGGCGTTGAGGTAGAGGGCGTGCAGGCCCGGGGGTTCGAGGATGTCGACGCCGGCCGAGCGGACGCGGTCGGCGAGGTGGGAGGCGACGTCGGCGCGTTCGGCGAGGTAGGCGGGTTCGGTCACCTCCAGCAGGCCGGTGGCCATCATGTCGAGGTCGCGGCCGGCGAGGCCGCCGTAGGTGGCGAAGCCCTCGGTGGCGATGAGGAGGCGTTCGCACTTCTCGGCGAGTTCGGGGTCGTTGAGGCCGATGAAGCCGCCGATGTGGACGATGCCGTCCTTCTTGGCGCTCATGACGCAGCCGTCGGCGAGACGGAACGCTTCCTCGGCGACCTGGCGGGGTGTGCGGTCGCGGTAGCCCTCTTCGTGGCGCGTGACGAGCCAGGCGTTCTCGGCGAACCGGGCGGCGTCCAGGATCATGGGGACGCCGTGGCGGCGGCAGATCTCGGCGGTCTGCTTGAGGTTCTCCATGGAGACGGGCTGGCCGCCGCCTCCGTTGTTGGTGATCGTCATGATCACCACGCGGACGCGGGAGCCGTCCGGTCCTTCGAGTGTGGTGCGGAGCTTGTCGAGGTCGATGTTGCCCTTGAAGGGGCGTTCGCTGTCGAGGTCGCGGGCCTCGGCGCACGGGATGTCATGGGCCTGACACCCGGAGAGTTCCACGTTCGCCCGGGTGGTGTCGAAGTGGGTGTTGGCCAGGACGATGCCGCCGGGTTCGAGAAGGGTGTTGAACAGGATGCGTTCGGCGGCGCGTCCCTGGTGGGCCGGGAGGATGTGCCGGTAGCCGGTCAGCTCGGTCACGGTCTCGTGGAAGCGGTAGAAGGAGCGTGAGCCCGCGTAGGACTCGTCGCCCTCCATCCCCGCGGCGAGCTGGGCCGCGGAGATGGCGCCGGTGCCCGAGTCGCTGAGCAGGTCGATGGTCACCTCCTCGGCGCGCAGGTCGAAGAGGTTGTAGTGCACCCGCTCCAGCGCCGCCTCGCGCTGTTGCCGGGTGGTGAGCGCGATGGGCTCGACGACCTTGATGCGGTAGGGCTCCATGCTGATCCTTGCTCCTGACGTACTGCTGAATGTCTGGTCGTTGCCGTGCCGGGGGCCGGACTCGTGCCGCCCGGGGGACGGTGCGGTGCGGTCCGCCGAGGGGGTGTTCGGGGGCCGGACCTCGTAGGCCTCCGACGAGATGTACGTGGTCACCCGGGGAGGCTGGTGCTGCTCGTGGGCCAGCGCCACGTAGGCGATGAGTCCGGCGCCGTCCTGCGGCGGCCGGGGGGTGACGGCGGCCAGTGACCGGGCGAGGGTGTCGGTGCCGAGCCCGTGGCGGCCGAGGACGGTTCCGGCCCAGCGCAGTGCCTGCGCGTCGTCCCGGGCGTAGTCCCTGACCGGGACGTGGAGCGTGAAGCCGGTGGGACCGCCGGTGGTCCGGGTGAAGGAGTGGCAGGTCAGGACGGGGCGCCGGTCGAACCGGGCCTCCGCGACCGAGGACTGCCCTGCTCCGTCGCCGAAGCCGCCCGCCGTGCGGAGGAACTCCTCCAGCGTCGCGCTGTCGGGGCCGGAGTCCATCCGGCACAGGCCGCCGACGGCTGCCACCGGCAGCCCGTGGTGGGTGGCGTAGATCTTCACCCGGGGCGCCGCCCAGTCCCCCAGGTCGAGGGCGAAGAACGGGTAGCCGTCGGCCGGGGGCAGCGCGTCGAAGGCGTGCCGGTGGCCGAGCCGGTCCAGCGCTTCCCGGATCGTCCCGGCGGCTCTCGTCGCGCCGGACGCCGCCGGGTTCAGGTACACCTTCATCCTGGGGACGCCGCCGGGGCACAGCTCCAGAGCGATCCACAGAGCCAGCGGGCCGTGCGGGTCGGGGGGCAGGAACAGGTCCTCCAGAGCGTCGAGTTGTGCGGTGCCGAAGCCCCAGCGTCGTGCCATGGACCGGACGACGCGCAGTCCGGTGCGCCCGTCCTCGCGAAGGGTGTCGGCGCCGCATCCCGGCTCCAGCAGCACCCGCAGCCTGGGGGCCGCGTCCGGTGCGAAGGAGAGCGAGAACTCCACGGGGGTGGAGTCGTCGGACAGGAAGCTCCGGGAGGGGGGCGGCAGGTCCAGGGACCGCTCGGCCGCCGCTCCGAGGGAGTCGGTCAGTACGTGCGCGTAGGTGTCCGCGTCGGACGGGCCGAGCCCGGACACCTGGCACAGCCGCCGCAGTTGGCCCGTCACGAGGTCGCCGAGCGTCCGGTCCTCGCGGGTCCCCCCGGTGCCGGACCCGTGGGCGCTCACCGGTGCTCCCACCGCTGCTCGGAGTGGGGGGACGGTGCCGGGGACGCGGGTTTCCCCTGGTCGGCGGCCGGTGTATAGGAGGAGACGCAAAGATACCCGCCGACCTCGGCGGGTATCTCGTCTCGTGGTGACCGGTGGCGGATCTCGCCCTTCGTGGCCTCCACGGGGGTTAATGCGGTGTGCCGTCGGGAGCGGCGGTACATGTCCGGATGTCGAGCAGAAGCGGCGCCGGTGGATATGTGGTCCACGACACCTCCCTTTGTTCGTTGGTCACCACGAATTGCCGCCGCGTTACTACCCCTTTGGTTGAAAGCTCATGCAGTGCCTTCCGTCACAGGCGGTTGCGGGTGTCACCCCTTCAACCAGGACAGGAAGGAGCCCCACACCCCTCGCTCGGTCTTCCGGCCCGCGGGGGCGTTGTCGCCGCGTGCGGCCGTCTCCGCCCGGGGCGGGGCCGGACGCTGCATCACCTGCGGGGTGAAGCGGCAGGGAAGCGCGGCGAGCGCGCGGTGGAAGGGGCCGGGTCGCCAGGTGAGGCTGTCCTCGGGCACCGCGAGTTCGATGTCGTGCAGACGGTTGAGCAGGTTCTCGATGGCCACCATGGTGACGAGGCGGGCGAGTTCCTTGGAGGGGCAGGCGTGCGGGCCCGCGCTCCAGGACAGGTGCGCGCGCCGGCCGCCGGTCTGACGGGCCGTCGCGAGCGCCGGGTCGGTGTTGGCCGCCGTCATGCTGACGAGGACGAGATCGCCGGCCCGCATCTTCGTGCCGCCGAACTCCAGGTCGATGGCGGGGTAGTGGGGCGCGTAGTTCGCCATGGGCGGGTTCTCCCACAGCGTGTCGTCGATGGCCTCCTCGATGAGGCCGCCGTCGGCGTACCGGTCGTGCAGGAGCAGCCGGTGCAGGGTGTTGCCGATGAGGTTGCGCAGCGGTTCGGCACCCGCGCCGAGGAGCAGGATCAGCTGGTGGACGAGTTCCTCGTCGGTCAGCCGTGCCTCGTGCCGCATCAGGTAGGAGGTGACGTCGTCGGCGGGCCTGGCGCGCTTGAGCGCGACCAGTTCGAACACGGCCTGTCCCAGTACCGCGTTGGCCTTCTCGGCGTTGACGCCCTCGAAGACTCCGGAGATGCCGAAGACGACCCGGTCGCCGATGTCCGCCGGGCAGCCGAACAGCTCGTTGAACACGAGCAGCGGCAGCTGCTTGACGTAGTCGTTCATCAGGTCGATGGAGCCGCGGGCGGAGACCTGGGCCAGGAGGTAGTCGGAGGCCCGCTTGGTCATGTCGCTGATGCGGCGGGAGTCGACCTTGGCCAGGCTGTCGGTGATGGCCTGGCGGAGCCGGGCGTGTTCGGCACCGTCGGTGAACATGGCGTTGGGGCGGTACCCCAGCATGGGGACGACGGGGCTGTCCGGGCCGATCTTGCCTTCGGCGACGTCCCGCCAACGGCGCGCGTCCTTGCGGAAGTTGCCGGAGTCCTGGAGGAGCCTCAGCGCGGTCGCGTGGTCGGTGACGAGGGTGGCGTCGACGCCGGGCGCGATCTCGACCGGTGCGGTCTGCCCGTAGTGCCGCATGTAGGCGTAGTACGCCTGCGGGTCGGCGGCGTACTCCGGTCCGTACAGCGGGACCCGCATCCCGCTGTCGTGGGCCGGGCAGCCGGGCGGGGGTGCGGGGAAGGTGGAATCGGAGGTCATGTCTGCTCTGCTCCTAACGGGCGCGGTCCATCAAGTAGCGGACCAGCGTGATCAGTGCTTCGGCCGACGACCGCTCGTCCCGCGCGTCGCAGGTGACGATGGGGGTGTCGTCGAGCAGATCGAGCGCTTCGCGCAGTGCCCTGGCGTCACGTATGGACGTGCCGTCGAAATGGTTGACCGCGATCGCGTAGTCGAGTCCGTACTGCTCGATCAGGTCGATCACGGCGAACGAGTCGGCCAGCCGCTCGGGGTCGACGAGCACGAGCGCCCCGAGGGCGCCGCGTGCCATGTCCTCCCACATCTGTACGAAGCGCTGCTGGCCGGGTGTGCCGAAGAGGTACAGCACGACACGGTCGCTGACGGTGAGGCGACCGAAGTCCATGGCGACCGTGGTGGTGGTCTTGCCCTGGACGCCCTTGAGATCGTCGATCGCCTCGCCAGCCTGGGTCATCGTCTCCTCGGTGGAGAGCGGCGAGATCTCGGAGATCGACCCGATGAACGTGGTCTTGCCCACCGCGAAGTGCCCGACGACCAGGATCTTCACGGCGGTCTGCGTCTCTCCGCCGGGAACGTAGGCCCGCTCATCCAAACTTGGACTGGAGACCATGGAGCACCTCCTCGAGGATCTGCAGGTTGGCGACGGGCGCACGGGTCGCCGGCGGGCGGGTGACGAGGTAGCCGGCCTCGGAGAGGGCCGCCAGCAGGATCTTCACGACCCCCACCGGCAGGTGCAGGTGTCCGGAGATCTCGGCGACGGAGAGGTAACCGCCGACGCACATCCCCAGCAGGTTCTGCTCCTCGGGTGAGAGGCGGGCAGGCCGCTGCTGCTGGTCGACGACCGCCGTGACCAGCGTGATGAGGGAGAACTGACTCTCCCCGGGAAGGCTGCGGCCACCGGTGATGACGTACGGGCGTACTAATTCGGCGGCTTCGTGCTCGTGCCTGTCGGAATCGGTCATGGCCGTACCACGCTGCTCTCCCGGGGCGGGGCGGTCATGACCTTGCCCAGTTGTCCGACGAGTTGCTGCATACGGAAGGTGATGTCGGCCATGTCGACGTCGGAGGAGGCCGACACGGCGAGGTAGGCGCCGTCGCCGGCGGAGATGAGGAAGATCCAGCCGCCGTCGAACTCGACGAGGGTCTGCTGCCAGCGCAGGTCCGAGCGGGAGCAGAAGAACGCCAGGGACCGGCTGAGCGACTGCATGCCGCTCATCGCGGCGGCGGCCTTGTCGGCGTCGTCCTTGTCCACGTCCTTCGAGCGTGCCCTCAGCAGCCCGTCGGAGGAGACCAGAACCGCGTGGAGGGCTCCGGGGATCTCCAAGGCGCTGTCAAGCATCCAGGAAAGATCGTTGTTCATTGGACCTCGTGCCCTTCACTGCTCGCGTCACGGGTTCCGCCCGGCCGCTCCCCCTCCGGATGTGTGGCGCGGCCGGCGTCCGTGCCCTGCTTGAAGGCGGCCATGATGGCTGCCGTCTCCTCACTGCGGCGCTTGGGGGCGGCCGGGGCGGCGGACGGACCGGTCGAGACCAGGGCCATCGGCCGCTTGCGCCGCCGCTTGGGCAGGCCGTCCTCGGTCGTGCCGAGGGGCAGCGCGGGTTCGGGGACCGGCTCGTACGCCGAGGGGCGCGTCTCGACGGCCGACGGCTCCTCCCTCGGCGCGACCGACTCCACCGACGCGGCCGGCTGCTTGGGCACCGGCATGTCGGTGAGCAGGTCGTCGGGCAGCAGCACGACCGCTCGCACGCCTCCGTAGGGGGAGGTGGAGTCCACCGACACGGTGAAGCCGAACCGCTCGCAGAGCACGCCGATCACCGCGAAGCCGAACTGCGGAGGGTTGCCCAGTCCGGAGACGCCCGTGGCCCGCTCGCTCGTCAGGAGCTTCTCGGCCCTGGCCTTCTCCTCCTCGTTCATGCCGACACCGGCGTCGTCGACGATGATGCAGACGCCCTTGGGCACGGAGCGGACGTTGATCTCGACCACGGTGTCCGGGCTGGAGTAGCTGGTCGCGTTGTCGAGCAGTTCCGCGAGGGCCAGTGCCACCGGTTCGACGGCCCGGCTGGTGACGCCGAAGTCGACCTTGGACAGGATGTGCGCCCGCTGGAAGTGGCGGATCCTGCCCTGGGCGCTGCGGACCACGTCGTAGACCGAGGCGACGTCGCGGTGCCGGCCGAGCCAGCCCTCGCACAGGACGGCGATGGACTGGGCCCGCCGGCCGAACTGCGCGTTCATGTGGTCGATCTCCAGGAGGTCCTGGAGCATGACGGAGTCGCCGTACTTGCGCTGCAGTCCGGAGATGATGCGCTGCTGTTCGGCGGCGAGGCCCTGCAGGGTCCGCATGGCGGACTTCAGCGCGGTCCTCGTCTCGCCTTCGGCTTCCTGCTGGGCCGTGCGGACGGACTCCGTGTAGTGGCTCTCCAGCTCACCGTAGTGGTTCTTGAGCCCTGCGATCTCCTGCCGTAATGTCCGCGCCGCCCGTCGCTGACGAACGATGAGGGTGGCGGCGACAAGGGTTACGACAAGGAGTGCCCACAGCGCCGAATTTTGTATGTATTGCGTCATGAGACCCTCTTCAGGCGGCCGATAGCCAGCTACTGAATTCCTGTCAATTCACACATACCGAAGGTCAGCCATTCCAGGGTTGCCACGAGGAATTCACCAAGGACGACGGATGCTCCTTTTGCACCCATCCGTCCACTCGGTAAGTGCCGTGATCGTATCATCACTCAAGCTGATGACGAGGCGTCAACCAGGGCACTTGTCCCGGCAGTTGAGCCCAACCGGAATGTGTTGAACACGGGCACAAGCCGCATTGCCGCAGTCGACTGCCGTACCCGCGAGCGGCGTTGACTCGTGTAGTCGTCCACCGGCCTTGTCTCGGACCGCGGTTGATGATCCGGACCGTCGCGCGGAAAGCCCCCCGGAAGTCATGATGGGCGGTAAGCGGAACGTCAGGGGGAGATCGCTGTGCGTGGGGAGCGCCGGCCCGGCTCCGGGCTCGGTTCGCGCCACGCACCGCGGTGCCCGGCCGTCGGCCGGCACGGCTCGCCCGGCTGATTCCGCTCCGAGAAAAGGACGACGAACCCGCGGCGGCGTGCCGACGATCCGCCGCGTCGACATCACGGAGGCTGTCATGTCGCACAAAGAACACAGTGCCCTCAACAGGCGTCAGTTCCTGGCCCGGTTCGGAGCCGGGACGGTGGCCCTCGTGGCCGGCTTCGACCTGATCGCCCGGCAGTGGGTGCCCGAGGCGGCGGCAGCGGAGAACTCCGCGTTCGCCACCGTGCCCCCGCTCGACGGCACCCTCGTCTTCGACGCCGCGTCCCTCGCGGCCAATGCGCACGACCAGGGCAACATCGTGTTCCTCAGACCGTGCGCGGTACTCCGGCCGGGTTCCGTGCAGGACATCCGGAAGATGGTCGGCTTCTGCGCCGACCACGGCATCGAGGTCGCCCCGGCCGGCGCGCACCACGCGATGTTCGGCCAGCCGCTCGTGAGCGGCGGCCTGGTCATCGAGATGCGGTCGCTGGACACCATCCACTCGATCGGCACGGACGGCGCCGACGTCGACGCCGGTGTGCTGTGGCAGGACCTGATCGCGGCCGCGTACGAGCGGGGCCTCACCCCGGCGTCGATCACCAGCTACCTCGGCACGACGGTCGGCGGGACCCTGTCCATGGGCGGCATCGGGATGATGTCGGCCTACCGGGCCGGTGCCCAGGTCGACCACGCCGATCAGCTGCAGGTGGTCACGGGCGACGGCCGGCTGCGGTGGTGCTCCGACACGCAGAACACCGATCTGTTCGAGGCGGCGCTCGCCGGGCTCGGCCAGTGCGGAGTGATCACGCGGGCCACCGTCGACCTCGTGCCCGCCAAACAGCTGGCCCGCACGTACCGGATCGGGTACCCGGACATCCCGACGTTCTTCCGGGACGTCCGCGTCCTGGCGAACCGGGGCGAGTTCGATTCCCTCGGCAGCATCCCCCAGCCGGGCACCGCGCAGCCCCTGACACTGTGGGCCACCGTCTTCCACAACCCCGGGGACGCACCCGACACGTCCCACCTGCTGCGCGGTCTCAGCCCCGCCGCGGCCACGGCGGCCTTCGAGGACTCCCCCTACCTCGACTACATCTCCCTGGTCACCACCATGTACGACTCCTTCGCGGCGAACCTGGACTGGGACGCGAAGGTCAAGCCCTGGTCGGACCTGTTCCTGCCGGACGACGCCGTCGAGGAGTACGTCGCGTCGGTGTTCTCGTCGCTGACCGCGGAGGACCTGGGCCCGACCGGCTTCGGGCTGGTCTTCCCGATGCTGCGTTCGAGCTACCGCCGACCGCTGCTGCGGCTGCCCAGCGATGCGGGCGGGCCCTGGGTCTGGCTGGTCAGCGTGCTGACCGACGCCGCGCGCTCCGGCCCCGACCCCGACTTCGCGGCACGGATGATGGACCGCAACTACCGCTTCTACCAGGACGCGGCGGCCGTGGGCGGGGTGCGCTACCCGCACGGCGCGTGTGCCTTCACCGCGGCCGACTGGCGGGCGCACTACGGCTCGATGTGGCCGCGGTTCTCCGAGTGGAAGCAGCGCTACGACCCGTTCGGGATCCTGACCCCCGGCCCGGGCATCTTCTGACCCAGGGCACCGTCCGACGCGGTGCGGACTGACCGGCACCGTCCGACGCGGTGCGGACTGACCGGCACCGTCCGACGCGGTGCGGAACGGCGTGGAAGGGCCCGAAGAAGAGCCCGAAGGAGTGGAGCAGACCGGAGAGGGCGGATCAAGCGCTCTTTCCGGGCTTCACTCTTTCGGTCCTTCCCACCCCATCGGATGCGCGTGGCTGGTCGGCGGCCCGGAGGCGGCCGGGACGTGGTGGTGCGGGAGAGACGTGGGACGTCCCTCGTGGCGGGGGCGGCCGAAGCGCGTCGGCGATGCTGCGGATCTGCCGGGTCCCGTGGCCCGTTCACGCCTATCGTGGAACGGCACACCGACGCTCGGCGCCAAGGCAGGCTGGACATGAGGGAACCGCATATCGACTATGCGGAGGTCTTCCGGGCCCTGCCCGGCATGGTGGCGCTGCTCACGCCCGATCTCGTGTACGTCGACGCCAACGACGACTTCCTGCGGCTCGCCGGGCGCTCCCGCGAGCAGCTGCTGGGCCGGTACATCTTCGACGTCTTCCCCGAGAACCCGAACGAACCGGCCGCGGCCGGCATGCGGGAGACCCGGGAGTCGATGCTGCGCGCGGTGGTCACCGGCGAGCGCGACACGATGGCGCTGCTCCGCTACGACATCGAGGACGCCGAGCGCCCCGGCTCCTGGCAGGAGCACTACTGGAGCCCGGTCAACGCGCCCGTGATCGGCCCCGACGGGAAGGTGGCCCTGATCGTCCACCGGGTGGAGGAGGTCACCGAACTCATCCGCGCCCGCGGCGGCCCCGGAGGCGACGGCCGGGCCCAGGTGCTGGAGGCCGAGCTGTACACCCGCGCCCGGGAACTGCAGGAGGTCAACGAACGGCTGCGCACGGCCCACGCCCACGAACGCGAGGTGGCCCTGGCCCTGCAGGCCGCGATGCTGCCCCCGCCCGGCCCGACCGGACAGCACGACGCGGCCGTACGGTACCGGCCGGCCATCGGCGCGCTGAACGTGTGCGGCGACTGGTACGACCTGGTCGGCCTGCCCGGGGAGGGCCTCGCGGTGGCCGTGGGGGACGTCGTCGGCCACGGTCTGGCGGCCGCCTGCGCCATGGGGCAGCTGCGCAGCGCCCTGAGCGGGGCCACCCGTCTCTCCGACGGTCCGGCGCAGGCGCTGGAGGCCCTCGACCTCTACGCCCGCTCCGTCGAGGGCGCCGAGTCGACCACCGTGGTGACGACCTTCATCGACTGGGACAGCCACACCATCACCTACAGCTGCGCGGGCCACCCCCCGCCCGCCCTCATGCACCCCGACGGCACCGTCACCTTCCTCGACCACGCCACCGACCCGCCGCTCGCCGCCCGGCCCACCCACGCCGCCCGGCCCGAGGCCTGCACGTCCTTCGTCGAAAACTCCACCCTGGTCCTCTACACGGACGGGCTGATCGAGCGCCGCACCGAGGCCATCGACACGGGCCTGCGGCGCCTCGCCGACTCCCTGACCCACCACCGCAAGCACGACCCCGAGACCCTGGCCGACGCCCTGCTGGCGGATCTCCTCCCACCCTCCGGCAACACCGACGACACGGCACTGATCGTCCTGCGTCTGTGACCACCGCGGCGGCCGCAGCCGGCACCGCGGTCGCACCCGGCGTGGGCTGTCGGGCGCACGCGCGGGCGAGGTGGCGCGGTCATCTGCCCCAGATCTTCCGGTACCCCTCCCGGTAGCCCGACGGGTCCCAGCTCGTGGCGCCTTCGCTGTTGTCGGCCGTGCTGATGTGGACGGGAGCCACATAGCCGCTGGCCGGGCGGCCCGAGAAGGCGCGGTTGAACTCGTCGACGATCTGCCAGCCCTGCAGGGTGAGCGGTTCGGGGACGGTGGCCGCCTGGTACTGGCCGCTGTCGACGCGCTGGAAGGCGGAGGGGTCGCCGTCCCCGGCGCCGATGTTGAAGGGCGGACCCGAGCCGTCCTTGCCGGCCGCACGGAAGGCGGGCGCGGCATCGGCGAAGTACAGGTCGTTGATGGCGACGGAGTGGGTCCACCGGTCCTGGAAGCGGGACAGGAGCGAGGCCACCTCGCGGGGGGTGCGGCTGCTCGCGTCGGGGATCGGGATGTTCACGTACGACAGGAGCTTCACGCCCGCGCACGTGGCGAGTTCGGCTCTGATCAGGTCGGACTTGTTCTTGGCGAAGGGGATGGAGGCGTCGGTGAGGATCACGACCCCGGCGTCGCCGTCGGAGGTCGAGACGACCCACTGCGCGCTGATCCTGGCGACGTCCTCGACCTGGGTGGTGATGTTGGTGAAGAGGGCGGGACGCCTGCTGGGGCCGGGTGCGGCGACCGCGTGCCAGCCGATGACGGGGATGCCCGCCCGCTCGGCACGGGCGATCTGCTGCGAGGTCGCGCCGGGGTCGAAGCCGCCGACGACGATGCCCGAGGGGCGCAGCGTCACCGCCTCGCTCATCGCCGCCTGGATACCGGCGGGGGTGCCGCCGCCGTCGACGACCCGGACGTTCCAGCCGATGGCCCGCGCGGCCTGCCGGACGCCGTCGGCGGCGCCCGCGACTCCGGGGTTGGTCATGGTCTGGGCGACGTACACGATGGTTCTGCCGGTCACGGCCTCGGGGCCGGAGGTCGGGCCGTTCCAGGGGATATCGGTCCGCTCCGCCCGGCCGACGGCGGCCCGGGCCTCGGCATGGACCTTCGGGCAGCCGTTGGGGCCCGAGGCGGAGGTCTCCGGATCGCTCGACGATCCGCGTTCGCAGCCTGCGAGCAGGACGGTGGTCACCGTCAGCAGCGCGGTGGCCGCACACCGGGCTCCGCGGGCGCCGGCGGCGGTCTTGGTTCTGTGGTGCACGAGGGCTCCTCGCGAAGGGACCAGCGGGAGGGCGCGGCCGGGGGGCGGTGGGGGCGCGGCGGCGGGGCGCGCGACCTGGGTCATGGGGTACCGCCCGGCGGCGGCTCCGCCGGGTCGACGGGTGCGTCGCGGGCCGCGAGGACGCCGGTGTGCATGCGGCGGCGGGCGGCGTATCCGGCGAGGCCGACGGCGAGGAGCAGGGTGCCGCCGTGGAACAGGGGCACCGTCCAGAAGTCGGCGCCCATCTGGGCGATGCCGGTGAGGCCGACGGCGAGGACGGTGACGGCGACGAGGGTGCCCAGGGCGTTGGGGCGGCCGGGTCTGATCGCGGTGGAGCCGAGGAGGGCGCCGACGAAGGCGGGCAGCAGGTAGTCGAGGCCGACGCTGGGGTTGCCGATCTGCTGCTGGGCCGCGAGCAGCACTCCGGCGAGGCCGACGATCAGGCCGGACGCGGCGAAGGCGCAGACGGTGTATCTGCGGACAGGGATGCCGACGAGGTCGGCGGCGCGCGGGTTGGACCCGACGACGTACAGGTAGCGGCCGACCGGGAGCCGTTCCAGCACCAGCCAGAGGACGACGGTGAGCGCCAGCACGTAGAAGGCGGGGACCGGGAGGCCGAGCAACGTGGAGGTGTAGAGGTCGGTGAAGGCGGGTGGGAGGCCCTGGGGGCCGGGGACGATCCGGCTGCCGTCGGTGACCCAGCCGGTCACGGCGTACATCATGCTGCCGGTCCCGAGGGTGGCGATGAAGGAGTCGATGCGGCCGAACTCGACGATGACGCCGTTGAGGACGCCCACGACCGTCCCGCCGACGGTCACGGCGAGGCAGGCGAGCGGCCAGGGCCAGCCGGCGTCGACGATCAGGTACAGCACCATGACGTGCGCCAGGCCGAGACCGTAGCCGATGGACAGGTCGAACGCGCCGGTCACGATGGGGACCATGGCGGCCAGCGCGAGGACGGCCGGGATCGACTGGGTGGAGAGGATCGAGTCGACGGTGTCCAGGGTGGGGAAGGTGCGCGGCAGGGTCAGGGAGAAGAACAGGACCAGCAGGGCGGTCAGGCCCAGGAGGCCGTAGGCGCCGAGGAGTTGCCCGCCCGTACGGGTGCCGGGGGCAGGCCCTTTCGGCGTGCGCGGGCGGCGGGGGCGCGGTGCGGACGGGGAGGGCGGGGCGGTCATGGGGCCGTCGCGGTGCCGGCGGGGGGCATGGCCGAGGCGGCCCGGGTGAGGGCCGCGACCGTGAGGGCCGCCCCGGTCAGTTCGGCGGTCACGGCTCCGCGGACGAGGACCAGGGCCCGCTCGCACACGCCCGCCACCTCCTCGAAGTCGGTGGAGATGAGGAGGACCGCGAGGCCGTCGGCCTGTGCCTCGCCGAGCAGCCGGTGGACGGCCGCCTTGGCGCCGATGTCCACGCTCGCCGTGGGTTCCTCCAGGATCAGCAGACGCAGACCGGTCCGCAGCCAGCGGCCGATCATGACCTTCTGCTGGTTCCCGCCGGACAGGACGGCGATGGGGGCCTCGCTGTCGCGCGGCCGTACCGAGAACCGTTCGACGAGCGCGGCGGCCGTGGCGCGTTCACGGCGGGGGCTGATCCAGCGGGGCGCCGGCCCGTCTCCGGCGCGGGGGTTGGCCAGCAGGTTCTCCCGCACGGTCAGTTCGGGGAGCCAGCCCTCGCGCTGCCGGTCGCCGGGGACGAGGGCGACCCCGCGTCGGACGGCGTCGGCGACGGTGCGGGGGCGGTAGGGGTCGCCGTCGAGGAGGACCTGTCCCCCGAGGAGGGGCCGGGCGCCGGCGAGGGCCCGGCCGAGGTCCATGTGCCCGGCACCCGACAGTCCGACCAGGCCGAGGGCCTCCCCCGCTCTCAGCTCCAGGTCGACCGGTCCCGCGCCGAGGGTGCTCACGCCGTCGAGGGCCAGGACCGGCGGGGCGCCGGGGGCGGGGACACGGCGCGGGTGGGCCCGGGCAGGTGGGGGACGGTGGGCGGGCGGTTCCTCGCCGGTGATGTCCCGCACCAGGCGCAGGGGGCCGTGGTCCGCCGTCGAACCGTGGCTGACGAGGCGGCCGTCGCGCAGGACGGCGAAGGTGTCGGCGACCTCGTAGACCTCGTCGAGGCGGTGGCTGACGTAGAGGATGCCGTGGCCCCGGTCGCGCAGGGTGTGCAGGACGCCGAAGAGGCGGGCGCAGTCCGCGGCGGGCAGGCGGGCGGTCGGTTCGTCGAGGACGATGAGCTTCGCCCGGGTGGCCAGGGCGCGGGCGATGGCGACCAGGGACCGCTCGGCGGGGGCGAGCCGGGCGATCGGCGCGTCGGGGTCGAGATGTCCGCCGACGAGGGCGAGCGCCTCGGTGCAGCCCTCCCGGGTGCGTCGCCAGGAGATCAGTCCGGCGCGGCGCGCGTATCCGGTGCCCAGGGCGATGTTCTCGGCGACCGTCATCCACTCGACGAGGCCGAGGTCCTGGTGGATGAAGGCGAGGTGGGGGGAGGCGGTGCGGCTCGCGAGCGGGTGTCCGTCCACGGTGACGTGGCCCGCGTCGGCGCGGTGGACGCCGGCGAGGATCTTGATGAGGGTGGACTTTCCGGCTCCGTTGGGGCCGAGGAGCGCGAGGACGCTGCCGGCGTGCACGTCGAGGTCGACGCCGGCCAGGGCCAGGGTGCCGCCGAAGCGTTTGGTGAGGCCCCGGACGCGGACCAGTGGTTGGGGCCCACCGGGCGGGACCGGCTGCGCAGAGGTGTCGTGAGCGTCGTGCACGGACAGCTCCGGGGGTCGGCCTGGCGAGTTCTTCCGGCTTCTGCTTGCGCCAGCGATACTAACCACCGATATCGCTTCCTTCGCGGCATTTGAGTACCGGTCGACGTCGGTCGCGTCAGCCGCCGTCGAGCCCGCACTGGGCCCAGATGACCTTGCCCTCCGGGGTGTAGCGCGTGCCCCAGCTCTGGGACAGCTGGGCGACGAGGAACAGGCCCCGGCCGCCCTCGTCGGTGGTGGCCGCCCGGCGCAGATGCGGAGCGGTGCTGCTGGTGTCGGAGACCTCGCAGATCAGGGAGCGGTCGCGGAGCAGTCGTACGCGGATGGGTCCGGCGCCGTGGCGGATGGCGTTGGTGACCAGTTCGCTGAGCATCAGCTCGGCGGCGAACGCGGCTTCGTCGAGGCCCCAGTCGGCCATCTGCCGTTGGGCGGCGGCGCGCACCTCGCTGACGCGGGCCGGATCGGCGGGCAGCTCCCAGGTGGCGATCCGCCCCGGGTCGAAGGCGTGGGTGCGGGCGACGAGCAGGGCGATGTCGTCGCCCGGATGGGCGGGTGCCACCGTGTCCAGGACGACCCGGCAGGTCTCCTCCGGGCTCCGCTCGGTGTGGGCCAGCACCCCGCGCAGCTGGTCGAGGACCAGGTCGACGTCACGGTCGCGGTCCTCGATGAGGCCGTCGGTGTAGAGGACGACCTGGCTGCCTTCGGGCAGGTGGATGTCGACGGCTTCGAAGGGCAGCCCTCCGAGGCCGAGGGGAGGTCCGGCGGGCAGTTCGGGGAACGACACGGTGCCGTCGGGGCCGACCAGGGCGGGCGGCGGGTGGCCGGCGCGGGCCAGGCTGCACATCTGCGAGGTCGGGTCGTAGACGGCGTAGAGACAGGTCGCGCCGATGATGCCGCCGCCGTCGGAGACGGGGTCCTCCCGGTCCAGTCGGCCCACGAGGTTGTCGAGGTGGGTGAGGACCTCGTCCGGGGGGAAGTCGAGTTCGGCGAAGCTGCGGGCCGCCGTGCGGACCCGTCCCATGGTCGCGGCGGAGAGCAGGCCGTGGCCGACGACGTCGCCGACGAAGAGTCCGATGCGGGCGCCGGGGAGCGGGATGACGTCGTACCAGTCGCCGCCGACGTCGGATTCGGCGGGCAGGTAGCGGTGGGCGACCTCGACGGTGTCCTGGTCGGGGAGCCCCTGCGGGAGCAGGCTGCGCTGCAGGGCGAGGACCATGGTGCGTTCGCGGGTGTAGCGGCGGGCGTTGTCGATGGACAGGGCGGCGCGGGTGGCGAGTTCCTGGGCCAGCGAGCGGTCGTCGTCGCCGAAGGGGGCGGGGTCCTGGGCCCGGTAGAAGGCGGCCACGCCCAGGACGACGCCCCGGGCGACCAGGGGGACCGCGATGAGGGAGTGGACGTGGCTCAGCAGACTGTCGGTGTGCTCGGGGTCCTGTGCGAGCCAGCCCGCGGCCGTCTTCAGGTCCGGCTCCAGCACCGCTTCCCCCCTGGTCAGGGAGCGCAGCTGCGGGACGGTGGGGCCGTAGTCGACCTGTTTGCCGACCGGGCTGAAGGGGAGGTCGTCGCGGATGCCGTAAACCACCGTGCGGCGCAGGTCGGCGCGCGGGTCCGCGGCCTCCTCGCCGCGCAGCACGGGCTCGGCGAGGTCGATGGTGACGTAGTCGGCGAGGCGCGGGACCGCCGTCTCGGCGAGTTCCTGGGCGGTGCGCCGCACGTCCAGGGTGGTTCCGATACGGGCGCTGGCCTCGGACAGCAGCTCCAGCCGGCGGCGCGCGGCCAGGGCGTAGGTGCCGACGTGGGGCTCCCCCACCAGCAGGAGTCCCCTGCCGGGGGCAGGGGCGCCGTCGGCGGTGAGTTCGTCGGGGGCGAGCTCGTCGGGGGCGAGCTCGTCGGGGGCGACGAGGTCGACGGCCGCGGCGAACCCGGCCGGTGGTGGTGCGGGGGTGTGTGGATGGCCGGGGGCGGGGACGGCGGTGAGCGGGCCGGGCGTCACGGCGAGGGGGGAGCCGTGGAGGCGCCGGACCGTGGCGGCGCCGGTGGGTTCGACGGGCCGCGCGGGCTCGGCGGACAGGCTCGGCACCGGTTCGGTCCGGCGTGGGGTGGCGAGGGCCTCGTGCCGTGAGGCCCCGGGCAGGACCGCCTCGACGGCGACGCCCTGCACTCCGGAGGCGCTGGTCATCGGGCGGCTGACGAGGGTGACCCGGAGGCCGTCCGTCAGGGGTACGTCGACGGCGGCCCGCTGCGCGCGGGAGATCAGCTCGGCGGCCTTCTCCAGGAGGGTGGCCCGGTCGGCGGGGCGCAGCCCGCGGACCAGTTCCTCGACGCCGACGCTGTGCCGCGGGTGCGCGCCCGCCTCGGTCCCGGCGTCCACGTACGCCCGCAGCAGGGAACGTGCGCGCACGGAACTCTGCCACAGCAGCCGCCGTTCGATGGCCGCGGCCGCCTTGCGGATCACACCGTCCAGCGCCGGGTGCTCGAAGCCGCGCGGATATCCGAAACACAGGACGCCCTCGATACGGCCGCTGAGCGGGTCACGCACGGGGAGCGCGCGGCAGGCGCTGGCCTGGGAGCGGTCGGCGAAGTGCTCGGCGCCGTAGACCCGGATGAGCCGCCGTTCGGCCAGGGCGAGGCCGATGCCGTTGGTGCCGGCGAACTGTTCGGCGAAGACGAACCCCGGGACGGTCTGGATGTCCGGGAGTCCTCTGGCCAGCGAGGCCTCGCCGAAGCGGCGCAGCAGGACGGTGCCGTTCGCGTCGGCGACGGAGATGTTCATGGCGCTGCCGGCGAACTTGGACTCCAGCCGGTCGAGCACGGGTACGGCCGCGCGGGCGATCCGGTCGTCCCGGTCGAAGTCGTCCCGGAAAGGGAGGTCGGACCGGTCCGGCGACAGCCCGAGGGTCCGGCACCGCTGCCAGGAGCTGAGGATCGACGCCCGGACACCGGTCGCCGGCGACTCACCCTGCAGAAACCGCTCACGGGACAGGACAGGGCCCCGGTCACGAAAAAGGGAGGGGCCCGTGCCGTCTGTCGCACGTCCCGTGAGGATCGGCTCGCCGTCGGACCGCACCACGCTGGCCTCACTCGCGCCCTGGACAATCCGCTTATCGGAAATATCTGGCATTGACGAGGATACGGGCATCTGCAACACGAGTCACGGTTCGCGCTTCCACTCCCCCGCGGCGACGGACTCGGCGGGCGCCGGGACAAGGGGCGGTCGCTCCAGGTGGGGACCACGCCGGCAACCCCTCGAAGACGGTCACGCCGAGGCGGGAGGCCGGTGAGGGCCCACGCCCCCGTGGGCGCGCAGCGCCGCCGTCACCGCCGCCACCGCGTCGCGCGACGACCCGTTCGACCAGCAGGGACGCACCCTCCGCACCGCTCAGGGCGCACCGACCCGCCACCGACCTCACACCGCTCATGACCCGCCGCCCCGCCGACCCGCCGCCCGGTCTCGCACCCCTCGCGTTCCGCTCGCAGCCCGCCCACGGCCCACCCACGGCCCGCCACTCGTGACGCCGGAAACCCAGCACGGAACCCGTGCCGCGTCCTCCCATTCGAGCACACTGCAAATTTTACCTAGAGCAATGATTCATTCGCCGAACCCGCCCGTACCCCTTGGTGACCCACTCCCCGGCTGCCAGGAGGCACCCCTTCCATGCGACGCACAAGGAGTATCGGAACGATCTTCGTGAGCGGCGGTCTGGTGATGACCGTCGCCGCGCTCGCCTATCCCGCTTTGGTGGGGGTCGGGACGACGACCGCCACCCCGGACCGGATCATCGCCGACACCCGGTACGGCCCCCTCACGGAGGCCGACCGGGACTTCGTCATCAAGGTGCGTTCCGCGGGGCTGTGGGAGTACCCGCTCGGCGAGATGGCCATGCAGCGCGGTACGACGTCGGAGATGAAGGAGGCGGGCGCGCATCTCGTCGCCGGGCACGCGGGGCTCGACGAACTGTGCCGCCGGATCGCGCCCGAGCTGGGCATCACCCTGAACAACCAGGCCAGCCCGCAACAGCAGCAGTTCGTGGCGACGGCCGACGCGGCCACCGGCAAGGAGTTCGACTCCACCGCCGTCACCATCATGCGCGTCACGCACGGCCAGATCTTCCCGGCCATCGCCAAGATCCGCGCCAGTACCAGGAACACCATGGTGCGCCAACTCGCCGACCTGGCCAACGACACCGTGCTCGACCACATCACCGTGCTGGAGAAGACCGGCCTGGTCAACCACGACCAGGTCAACTACCAGCAGACCAACCCGCCGAAGCTCCCCAAGGAGCAGGTCACCCCGCCCGTGCCCCAGCCTGGGGCGCCGATGGTCGTCCTGGCCCCCCGCCCCGATCTGAACGTGCGGACGTCCGCACCGACGGCCACCCCCACGGACGGATCGACGGCCGGCTCCGGGGGCGGGTCGACGTCCGGCTCCACGGACGGGGCGACGGCCACCCCCACCGACGGGTCGACGGCCGGCTCCGGGGGCGGTGGTGCCACGCAGTGACGCGCCTCCCGTGGCGCTGGGGCGCGGGCCGGCCGGGAGCCTCAGGCGCCTCGGCCCACCCAGGTGTCGACCCAGCCGAGCGGATACGTCTCCGTGTCGTCCGACGCCGGAGCCGAGGGCTCCCCGCCCGCCGTGTTGAACGCGGTCAACGCGCCGATGAGCGCCTCCCGTTGGTCCGGGGCGAGGCGCTCGACGACCGTGGCGAGTTCGGTGCGCCGACGGGCCATGACGTCCTCGACGGCACGTCGGCCCTCGTCGGTGAGCTGCAGCAGGGTCTCGCGGCGGTTGCCGGGGTTGGTCCGGCGGTCGGCGAGTCCGGCCGCGATCAGCCGGTCGACCATCCGCATGGCCGTGGAGGGGGCGACCTGGAGCTGGTCGGCGAGTACGACGAGCTTGGTCGCGCCCCGCATGGACAGCACCACCAGCATGCGGAACTGCGGCAGCGTCACCCGCTCCTCGACGGCGGCGAGTGACCGTGCGGAGATCGCGACCAACAGCCGCGACGCGGTGAGCACCGCTCGCGTCACCTCATCGACGTCGTCCACGCCACCTGCCGGACCATCGCGTTCAGTCATGGTCCCTTTCTATCCCGCCCCGTGACATGCCGGAGCGCGCGGTGGGCGTCGAGACCCCGTACGCCGGGCGCGCCTCGTTCCACCGGTGCGTGTACGGCCCGTACCTGATCGCCATGAACACCACCGACGACCGCCGCTACACCCTGACCACGAAGGGATTCGGCGCGTCGACGAACCTGGTGAACGGCGCGAGGGTGGGCGCGAACGCCAGGCTGCGGGTGGAACCCGGCACGATCGTGGTGCTGCGCGGACGTTGACCCACGCCGCTGCTCCCGTGACGCGAAGGGCCCCCGCCTATTGAATGAATGATTCAGCAGCCCTAGCCTTTCTCGATGGCTTCAATCACCTGGCTCCCCCCACGCCCCGAACGCCCCCACGGACCACGGCGGTTGCGCTGGGTCCTGCTCCTGGCCCTGAGCCTCAGCCTCCCCTCGCTGCCGTCGGCCGCCGCCACCTCGTCCGCCACCTCGTCCGCCCCCTCCTCTCCGTCCGCGTCGAAGCGCCGGGCGGTCCCGGAGGTGTGGCCCACGCCCCGGCACATCGAGGCGGGCGGGCGCCGGTTCGCCGTTCCCGACCGGGTGGTGGAGGTCGTCGGCCCCGGCACCGATCCTTCCGCGCGCAGGGTCGTCGAGGCCGCGCTGCGGGCGGCCGGGGCCGCACGGATCGTCACCGTGCCGGCCGGTGAGCGGCCACCCGCCGCCGGGCTCACCGTGTTCGTCGGCGGGCCGGACGAGAACCCGGCCACCCGGGGCGCGTTGCGGCGGCTGGGCGTCAGGTCACCGGCCGGGCTGCCCGCGGAGGGATACGTCCTGGCCTCCGGCCGCCACGCCGGGCGCGGGCTGCTCGCCCTCTCCGGCACCGACACCGCCGGCACCTTCTACGCCGCCCAGACCCTCCGCCAGCTTCTCACCGGCGGCCAGCTGCCCGAGGTCACGGTCCGCGACTGGCCCACGGCGAAGCTGCGCGGTGTCGTCGAGGGCTTCTACGGCACGCCGTGGACCCACGCCGAACGGCTGAGCCAGCTCGACTTCTACGGCCGCACCAAGCAGAACGTGTACGTCTACTCCCCCAAGGACGACCCGTACCTGCGGGAGCGCTGGCGCGACGCGTACCCGGACGCCCGACTGGACCGGTTGCGCGAGCTGGTCGACCGGGCCGGCGCCGACCACGTCCGCTTCACCTACGCCCTCTCCCCCGGCCTGTCGGTCTGCTACTCCTCCGCCGACGACATCACCGCGCTGGTCCGCAAGTTCGCCTCGCTGTACGACATCGGCGTGCGCTCGTTCGCGATCCCGCTGGACGACATCAGCTACACGAAGTGGAACTGCGCGGCGGACCAGGAGGAGTTCGGCAGCGGGGGCGGCGCGGCCGGTACCGCGCAGGCGCGTCTGCTGAACCGGGTGTGGGAGGAGTTCTCCGCCGGCCGTACCGGGCTCGATCCGCTGGAGATGGTCCCCACCGAGTACTCCGACCTCGCCGACAGCCCGTACAAGACGGCGTTGCGCGAGCGGTTGGACCCGGGCGTGGTCGTGGAGTGGACCGGCGTGGGCGTGATCGCCCCGACCGTCACCGCCGCACAGGTGCGGCAGGCCCGCGAGGTCTACGGGCATCCGATCCTGCTCTGGGACAACTACCCGGTCAACGACTACGTCACCAGCCGCCTCCTGCTCGGCCCCTACACCGGCCGGGAGCCCGGCGTGGCCCGGGCCTCCGCCGGGGTCACCGCCAATCCCATGGTGCAGGCGGAGGCGAGCAAGCTCGCGCTGTTCACGTCCGCGGCGTATCTGTGGAACCCGGACTCCTACGATCCTCGGGCCGCGTTCATGGCCTCCGTGCGGGATCTGGCGGGGCCGGGCGCCGCCGCATGGCTGCGGATCTTCGCCGAGAACACCTACTCCTCCCAGCTCGACCCCACCGAGTCCCCGACGCTGACCCGGCTCGTCGCCGCGTTCCGCACCGCGTACGAGGAGGACAGCGGCCTCGACCGGGCGGCCGCCGCGCTGCGGTCCTACTTCACCGGCATGGCCGCCACGCCCGCCGAGCTGCGCTCGCGCCTGGCCAACCCCGGCTTCCTGACGGAGACCTCGCCCTGGCTCGACAAGCTCGGCTCCTACGGCACCGCCGGGCTGACGGCCGTGGATCTGCTGCTGGCGGGCAGGCGTGGTGACACCGAGGCCGTGTCGGCGTACTGGAAGCGGCTGCGCGGTGAGCGCAAGGCGCTCGACGCGATCCCGCAGCAGATGTCGCCGGGGGTGATGGACCAGTTCCTCTACTCGGCGATGCTCCGGTACGCCCCCGACCCCGGCGTCGACGCCTCCTTCGCCCCCGGCTCGCTCTCCCTGCGGCCCGGCGCCTCCGGGTCCGTGACCCTCCGCTTCTCGTCCGCCGAGACACGGACCGTCACCTGGGAACTGGCCGTACCCGACGGACTCACCGCCTCTCCCGCCAGGGGCACCGTGGCGGTCCCGGCCCGGGGCAGCGCCTCGGTCACCGTCACCCTGAGCGGGGTCACCGAGGGCGTGCACTCCGTCGTGGTGTCCGGCTCGGGCGTCCTCGACCGGGCGATCCCGGTCCGGGTCACCGACGGCGAGGGGGCGCCCAGAGCGCTGACGGCCAACTTCAGCGGGGCGTCGGTCAGTTCGATCGACCTGTCCTCCGGGAGGAGCACGGACATCGCCGTGGGCGACAACCCGGGCGAGGTGGTCGTGAGCGCGGACGGCCGTACCGCCTACGCCGCGAACCAGGGTTCGAACTCGGTCAGCGTCATCGACGTGGCGCGCGGCGAGGTCACCGCCACGGTCGGCGTGGGCCGGGTTCCGGCCGGGCTCGCGCTCACACCGGACGGCGGCACCCTGTGGGTCGCCAACTACACGGACGGCACGGTCCAGCCCGTGGACACCGGCACACTGAAGGCGGGCGCGGCCGTCGCGGTCGGGGCGGGGCCGGAGAACATGGCGATCACCCCCGACGGACGGACGCTGTACGTGGCGAACATCCACGACAACACCGTCACACCGGTCGGCCTCGACAGCGATGAGGCCGGGGCGGCGATCCCCGTCGGCCCGCGCCCCTTCAACGTCGTGGCGGCGCCGGACGGGAAGCGGGTGTACGTGTCCAACTCCGGTGGCTCGACCGTCACTCCGATCGACACGGCGACCCACGACACCGAGCCGACGTTCCTGGTCTCCGGTCAGGCGTACGGCCTCGGCCTGTCACCGGACGGGCGGACCCTGTGGGTGAGCCCCAGCACCGGGGACGAGATCACGCCCGTCGACACGGTGACCGGTGCTCCCGGCGCGAAGATCACCGTCGGCAGGTCCGCCTTCGACGTCGGCCTGGACTGGGACGGCGGCACGGCCTACGTCACGACGGCCGACGGGAACCGGCTGGTGCCCGTCGACACCGCGTCCGGCACCGCCGGGGCGCCGCTGCCGACCGGCGCCTATCCCCTGGCGGTCGCGCTGACGCCCGTCCCGGTGCCCTAGGGGGTGATCAACCGGCGGTGCGCCGGATCCGTCCGGCGTACCGCCGCTCCAGCTCCAGGTTGCTCTCGAAACCGCCGGGCACGTTGGCGGAGACATAGACCGGGGGGCGGTCGCCGGTGGCGAGGAGCTGGGCGGCCGCCTCGGCGACCGTCATCTGCACGAGCATGACGCCGGTCAGGGTGGAGAGGGCGCAGACGGCGCCACCGCCCGGCAGCTCCAGCAGGGCGTCGCCGCGCGGAGCCGCGTTGTCGAGGACGACGTCGGCGAGGTCGGCGAGCTTCCTGCCGCTCGGGTGGGTGGCGGGGACGGCGTGGGTGTGGGCGAGGGAGGTGAGGGCGAGGATGCGGTGGCCGCGCTCCTTGGCGTGCAGGGCCATCTCGACGATGACGTTGTTGACGCCGGAGTTGGAGACGATGACGAAGAGGTCCTGGGGGCGGGGGTCGGCCAGTTCGTAGAGGCGGACCGCTATGCCGGGCTCGCGTTCGAGGAGCGGGTCGTCGAGACCGCTGGGGTGGTCGCCACCGAAGAGGACGAGGTCGGCCATCTGGATCCGGTTGGTGGGCACGAGGCCGCCGGCGCGACCGGCGAGTTCGAGGACCATGGCCTGGGAGTGGCCGGTGCCGAAGGCCTGGACGACGCCGTCCGCGCGGACGCAGTCGGCGATCAGCGTGGCGGCGGCGCTCACCCCGGCGCGGGCGGATTCGGTGAGGCGGTTCAGGACGGCCAGGCCCTCGCGCGCGAAGCGGTCGGCGCCCACCGGCTCGGTCACGGACTCGGCCACGGGCTCGGGCTCGGTCACGGACTCGTGCGCGGACTCGTTCGTGGACTCGACGGACACCTGGGACTCCCCACTGATGGATTGAACCACCCCATACGTACCATTCAGTGAATCACTGAATCACAGGCCCGGCATCCGGGGCAATGGCGCAGTTCACGCACGCACTCGGACGCGAAGTCCGGTCCTGGTATTCAGCCGTCGCGCCAACGGGTGGCTGATACCTTCTGTGCATGCCCTCGACCGATGTCACGACCCTGATCCGCACCGAGCTGCCCCGACTGGCCGGCTCCCTGCGGAAGGTCGGCGAGCTGATCCTGGAGGATCCGGCCGCCGTCACCCACTGCTCGGCCGCGGAGCTGGGCCGCCGCACCGGCACCTCCCAGGCCACCGTGACCCGGTTCTGCCGGGCCATCGGCCTCGACTCGTACCAGCACCTGCTGATCGAGCTGGCCCAGGAGCGGGGCCGGGGCGAGTCCTCCGAGTGGGGCAGCGCGGAGATCGGTCCGGACATCTCCCCCGACGACAGCCTGGAGCGGGTCGTCCAGGTGGTCGGCACCGCCGACCTGCGGGCCATCCAGCAGACCATCGACCGGATCGACCTGGACTCCGTCGAGCGCGCCGCGCAGGCCGTGGCCCGTGCCCGGCGTGTGGACGTGTACGGCGTCGGCGGCAGCGGCGCGGTCGCCCAGGAGACGGAGACCCGGCTGTTCCGCATCGGGTGCGCGGTGCGCGGCTGGACCGAGGTGCACGCCGCGACCACCTCCGCCGCCCTGCTCACCCCCGCGGACGTGGCGATCGGCATCTCCCACTCCGGCGCCACCCGTGAGGCCATCGAGCCCTTCGAGCTGGCCAGGGAGCGCGGCGCCACCACGATCGCACTGACGGCCGACCCGCGCTCGCCGCTGGCCCGCGCCGCCGACATCCGGCTGATCTCCTCCTCCTCGGAGACCAGCTTCCGCACCGGCAGCATCGGCGCCCGCCACTCGGTGCTCATGCTCATCGACTGCCTGTACGTCCGTGTCGGCCAGCTCTCCTACCAACGGGCGAGCGCCTCCCTGGCCCTGACCGACCACATCGCGGGAGCACACGCCGTGAAGTCCCGGCGCCCTCGCTGAACCGTCGGGGGGAGCGCGACCAGCCCGACCCTGCATGGATGAATCAACCAATATTCCGACGCATGGTTGATTGAACCACCCTGCGCTGCCAGGATGAGGCTCCGCCGAGCACTCGTAGGAGCCTCATGCGCGTCATCTCTGCCGAGTCGACCGAGCTCTACGTCGGGACGGAGGACCAGCCGCTCCAGGTGGTCGCCGTGGAGGTCGAGCACACCCCGGGCCGGCCGGTCCGGCTGAGCGTGGAGGGTCCCGACGTCCGCACCCCCGGGGAGCCCGTCGTCATGGTCGGCGAGGACGGCACCGTACGCGCCGAGATACCCGTGGCCACCGACGGCCTCGCGGCAGGCGAGCGCCGCGAGATCACCGTCACCGCCGCCGACGGGGACGAGGTCACCCGGCGGACGGCCGGGTTCACGGCCGCCGAGCCCGGCTGGACCATGTTCATGGTCAGCCACTTCCACTACGACCCCGTCTGGTGGAACACCCAGGCCGCCTACACCGAGACCTGGGACGTCGCCGACGACCCGGCCGTCACGGGCCTGCCCGCCCGGACCTTCGACTCGCGCGGGCAGAGCGGCATGAGCCTGGTGCGGGCCCACTGCGACCTGGCCCGGCGCGACCCCGCGTACACCTTCGTGCTCGCCGAGGTGGACTACCTCAAGCCCTACTGGGACTCCTTCCCCGAGGAGCGGGCCTTCCTGCGGCAGCTGATCCGCACCGGCCGCGTCGAGATCATGGGCGGCACCTACAACGAGCCCAACACCAACCTCACCGGCGCCGAGGCGACCGTACGCAACGCCCTGTACGGCGACGGCTTCCAGCGCGGGATCATGGGGGCCGCGCCGGAGACCGCCTGGCAGCTGGACGCGTTCGGGCACGACCCGCAGTTCCCCGGGCTGATGGCGGACGCGGGGCTCACGTCGAGTTCCTGGGCGCGCGGTCCGTACCACCAGTGGGGGCCGACCCTGTCGGTGTTCGGCGAGGAGCCGCGCGATCCGGAGCGGATGCAGTTCCCGGCCGAGTTCAGCTGGATCGCCCCGAGCGGGCGCGGCCTGCTCACCGCGTACATGGTCAACCACTACGGCGCCGGCTGGGCCATCGACAACGCGCCCACGCTCCCCGAGGCAGAGGCCGCCGCGCTCAAGCTCTTCCGGGGCCTGAAGAAGGTCGCGCTCACCCGGAACGTCCTGCTGCCGGTCGGCGGCGACTACGCCCCGCCGTGCCGCTGGGTGATGGGCATCCACCGGGACTGGAACGAGCGATACGTCTGGCCCCGGTTCGTCAGCGGCGTCCCCCGGGACTTCTTCGCCGCCGTACGGGCCGAGCTGGAGCGGGAGGGGCGCACGGCGTCCCCGCAGACCCGGGACATGAACCCGGTGTACACCGGCAAGGACGTCTCCTACATCGACACCAAGCAGGCCCAGCGGTACGGCGAGGCGCTGCTCGCCGACGCCGAGGCCTGGGCGACCCTCGCCTCCCTCATCACCGGGCACCCCTACCCGGACGCGGCCCTCGACAAGGCGTGGCGGCAGCTGGTCTACGGTGCCCACCACGACGCCATCACCGGCTCCGAGTCCGACCAGGTGTACATCGACCTGCTCACCGGCTGGCGGGAACTGTACGACCTGGCCGGAGAGGTGCACGCCGACGCGACCCAGGCTCTCGCCGACCGCGTCGTGCCCCTTCCCGGCGACGGCGCCGACCTGGTCGTCCTCAACCCCGCGACCTGGCGGCGCCGGGACGTGCTGACCGTCGCCGACCCCGGCCGCGTCCCGCTGGACCACACCGGACTGCCGCTGCCGGCCGTGACCGAGGACGGCGAACTCACGGTCGTCGTGCCGGAGGTGCCCGGCATGGGCCTCAAGGCGCTGGCGTTGGCGGAGGGTTCGGTGGCCGGCTGGACGCCCGGCGAGGGCTTGACGATCCGCAACGAGTTCTACGAGGTGACCGTCGACCCCGCGCGAGGCGGCGGCGTCAGCGGTCTGCGGGCGCTCTCCGAGGCGGGGCCCGACGGCGAGCGCGGCCGGGAACTGCTGCGCGCCGGGGACATCGGCAACGAGCTGGTCGTGCAGGAGGAGTACCCGAGGCACCCGCGCTTCGGCGAGGGCCCCTGGCACCTCACGCCGACCGGGACCACCGCCGCCCGCAGCCGGGACGTGCCGGCCGACATCGATGTCGAGCACTCGGCGGCCGGCTCCCGCATCACCGTCCGCGCCGACCTGGGCCTGTTCCGCTACACCCAGCGGCTCACGCTCTGGGCGGGCGTCGACCGGCTGGACGTGACGACGACCGTCGACGGCTACGACGGCGCCGACCGGCTGATCCGGGTGCGCTGGCCCTCGGACGTGCGCGGCGGGCTGCCGGTGCACGAGGTCGCGGACGCGGTGATCGGGCGCGGTTTCGGCTTCGTGGACGTGGACAGCGAGCGGTTCCCGTGGACTTTGGACAACCCCGCGAACACCTGGTTCGGGCTGGGGTCCACGGCCCGGGTCGCCGTCCACGACGACACCGGCGCCCTGCTGGGCCACCGGTCCATCGGCGTCGCCGAGCTGATCTTCGGCGACTGGGACAGCGCCGGTGAACTGGGCACCCCGCTCGCGGCGGCCCTGGTGCGCACGGGTGTCACGGCCACCTCGACGATCGCGGGCGGCCCCCGCTACGGCGATCTGGAGGTCGACTCCAACCTGCCGGACCTCCGCATCGCGGTCGGCGGACCCGAGCGCAACCCCCTGGTCGCCGAGGCCCTCGGCTGGGACCCGGCCGCCGCCCGCGAACTGCGCCGGCAACTGGCCGCGGACGGCCTGGCGTCGGTGTGGGTGGCCCCCCGCGCCTCCCTGCGCGAGGAGTGGGTGCCGGGCGCCGATCTGCGCGACCTGGAGCGGCTGCCGCTGCTGGTGGTGGCGGGGGCCCGCCCCGAGGACGACGCGAAGGCCGTCGACGCGCTCGTCGCCGACCTGGACGACGCGACCGTACGGGCCACGGCGGCCGGGGGCGGCGAGGCGCTGCCGCCGGGCGACGCCTGGGACGGGCGGGGCTTCGCGGTCCTCAACCGGGGCACGCCGGGGTGTGTCGTCACCACCTCGGGCGACCTGTACATGTCGTTGATGCGCTCCTGCACGGGCTGGCCCTCCGGCATCTGGGTCGACCCGCCGCGCCGCACCGCCCCCGACGGCTCCGGCTTCCAGCTCCAGCGCTGGTCGCACACCTTCGCCTACGCGGTCGTCGCGGGCGAGGGCGACTGGCGCGACCTGGGCTGGCCGCGCGCGGGGCACGCCTTCAACCATCCGTTCACCGGGCGGCTGCGGGAGCCCGACCACCCGCTCACGGCCCGGCTGCGGGAGCCCGCCGGAGCGCCGGACGGCCTGCCGAGGACCGTGGCCCTGCTGGCCCTGGAACCCGAAGGCCGGGTGCTGCTGGACGCGTTGAAGCCGGCCGGGTCGCCGCTGGCCCGGGGCGGTACGGCGCCCGCGGACCCGGCGCGCGGGGTCGTCGTACGGGCGCACGAGGTGGACGGGCGGCCGGTGCGGGCGCGGGTGACGGGGCCGAGGGCGTGGGCCGGGGGCGGCCGGGCGGACGTGCTGGAGCGGCCCGGCGAGGCTCTGGACCCCGGCGCCGACGGGGCGTTGGAGCTGGACCTGGCAGGGTTCGAGGTGGCCACGGTGCTGGCCACGCCGGTCGCCGCGGACCAGGAGACCCGGCCCGGCAGCGCCACGCAGGCCACGCGGTCCGGTGGGCCCGGTGTCGGCGCGCGGGAGCCCGCCCAGCCCGTGCACACCCGGTACTGGCTGCACAACTCCGGTCCGGCGCCCCGGGGGAACATGCCCGTGGCCGTCCACCTCTCGCCGCACGCGCTGAGCGCCGACGGGCCGGTGACCGCGACGGTCCGTGTCTCCACCGAGCTGACCGACGCACCCGTGTCGGGGGCGGTGGCCCTGGCGGGGCCGCCCGGCTGGAGCGTGGAGCCGGCCCAACTGCCGTACGCGCTCGGCCCCGGCGGTTTCTCGCTCGGCGAGGTCACCGTGACGCCCCCGCCGGACCCGGTGCCCGGCCGCTACGCGCTCGCCGCCCGGCTGACGTACGGCGGGCAGACCTTCGAGGACGTGGTCGCGCTCGACGTGCCCGGCCAGGCGGCACCGGGCGAACCCGACGGGCGGACCGGGCCGGGGGTCGTGATGGAACTGGGCGTGGACCGGGTCGAGGTGCGCCGGGGTGAGCGGGCGCGGGTCCGGGTGGGCGTGCGCAACACGACCCGGGGCCCGGTGAGCGGCGCCCTGTGGGCGGTCTCGTCCTGGGGCACCTGGGCGGGCGTCGGACCGGGCCTGCAGGGTTTCGCCCTGGCGCCCGGGGAGCACGCGGACCGCTTCGTCGAGGTGGACGGCTCGGCGGTGCCCCCGGGGTCGTACTGGCTGATGGTGAAGGCCGGCTGGCACGGGTGCGTGGCGTATTCGGAGGCGGTCGCACTGGAGGTGGGGCCGTGAGCGCGCACCGGGCGCACGACGTCCCCGCGCCCCCGGACGGGCCCACGGGAGCGGGACACGGCGGGCACGCGCCGCCTGGCGGACCCGCCGCGCTCGTCGGTGGTGAGGCCGTCTCCCGGGACCGGGTCGACGCCGTGCTGGAGGCCGTCCCCGCGCGGGACCGGGAGGGCGGGCCCCAGGGGCGGGCGCGGGCGGAGCGGCAGCGGCGGCGGTGGGCGACGCAGGTCGTCGTGGCGGACGAGTTGGCCCGGCGGGCCTGTGCCGCGCGGGGGCTCGCGCCGCCCGCCGCGGCGCCGGCGCTCGCGGTGGCCGGGACCGAGGTCGCCGACCTGGGCAGCATCATCGCGGTGGCGCTCGCCCACTCCCCCGCCGCGCGCACCCTGCTGGCGGCGCTGGAGGCCGAGCAGAGGGTGCCGGAGCAGACCGTGCGGGGCTACTACGACCGCAATCCGGACCGCTTCCTCACCGCGGACGCGCTGCGGCGCGGAGTCGACCCGTACGGCGGGGCGGGGCCGGAGGACTTCCTGCCGTACGACGAGGTCCGCGACGGCGTCGCAGGGGAGCTGCGGCGGGCGAGCGGCCGGCAGGCCCTCTTCGACTGGCTGGACCGGGCGCGGGCCGGGGTGGAGTACGCGCCGGGGCACGAGCATCCGGGCGACCCGGCCCACCCCGACCACGAGCACCGGCACTGAGCGGGCCGGTAACGGGTCGCCCTCGTCCCGGAACCGAAAAGCAACACGGTCACCCATTGACCTCCGATGAATTCTGGTCCACCTTTTCATCAAACGGAGTCCAAGTTGGTGATTCAAACCAGCAGCCGACTGATCGCAGGAGGCAACATGCGCGCGAGACGACTGACCGGATGCGTGGTGGGCGTCGTCGCCCTCACCCTCACCGCCGCCGGCTGCGGCCTGTCGGGCGGCGGCTCCGACAGCGGGGACGCCACCGCCGGCGGCTGCAAGGTGGACAAGGGCAACGTCGGCTCCGGCAAGCTCACCGGTGACGTCAAGGGCACGATCACCTTCCAGACGACGAACCTGAAGAAGGACTTCGGCGACTACTTCAACGGCGTCATCAAGGCCTTCGAGAAGGCCCACCCGGACACCACCGTGAAGTGGGTCGACGACCCGGGCGACGCCACGTTCACCCAGCGCCTGGTCGCGGACGCGCAGGGCTGCACGCTGCCGGACGTGGTGAACATCAACGTGAACACGGCGATCGCGCTCACCAAGAACGGCTACCTGCTCGACCTGGACAAGAAGGCCCCGGACGCCGGCGAGCCGTTCGTGCCCAACCTGTGGAAGTCGAGCAGGTACGCCGACTCCACGGGGACGAAGGTGCACAGCGTCCTGCCCTGGTACTCCGGCGGCATCGTGCAGACCTTCAACACCGAGCTGATGAAAAAGGCGGGCCTCGATCCGGCCGAACCTCCGACGACCGTGCTCGGTCTGTTCGAGGACGCCCAGAAGATCGCCGAGGTCTCGGACGGCAAGTACTACGCGTTCCTCGCCAACCCGCAGCTGCGCATCCCGGCCGACTGGCAGCAGATGGGCATCGAGATCCTGTCCCCCGACGGCAAGAAGTTCACCTTCGCCGACGACCCGAAGACCGTGCGGTGGGTCGAGGCCATGACCAAGCTGTACAAGGCCGGCGGCATGCCCCGGGACTCCCTGTCCTCCACCCAGGACCCGGCCAACGTCTACGGCCAGGGCAAGCTGGTCTACGGCCCGACGAACCCCAACTTCCTGCGCTTCATCCAGCAGAACAACCCCAGCGTCTACAAGAAGACCGGTGTCGCCCGCTTCATGCTGGACGACCTGGGCCACACCGTCGGCGCCCCGCAGTACATCGGCGTCGCGTCCACCGGCAAGAACGCGGCGACCGCGCTGTCCTTCGCGCGGTTCCTGACCGATGCGCGCAACCAGCTGGAGTGGGCCAAGGACCCCAACGTCGTCATCTTCCCCTCCACCACGGCCTCCCTGGACGACCCGTTCTTCCAGTCGGTCAAGGGCGACGACCCGTTCGCCGAGGCCCGCAAGATCGTCGCGAGCGACCGCAAGACCTCCACCGCCGACGAGATCGCCCTCACCCCCGGTGAGCTGAACGCCATCACGGCCCAGATACAGCTGGCCATGCAGGGCAAGAAGAGCGCCCAGGACGCCCTCGACGAGGCCCAGAAGAAGGCCGACGAGCTGATCGAGCAGGGCAGCTGAGCATGACCACCCTCTCTCCCCCCACCGAGGAACCGGGGGTCGTGGCCTCCCACGACCCCCGGCCCGGGGAACCGCGCGGCCGGCGCCGCCTGTCGCGGGCCCTCAGGCCGGGCCCCACCGCCGATGCGGGCGGCGCCGCGCTGTACCGCCGCTGGTGGCTGCCGTGGCTGTGGATGTCACCGGCGATCATCGGCATCACCGTCTTCGGTCTGTACCCGTTCCTGAACACGCTCCTGCTGTCGTTCACGAACGCCAAACCGCTCGGCGGCGCCGCCTCGTTCGTGGGCCTGGACAACTACACGCGGATGCTCGGCGACTCCGACTTCTGGCTCGCCACCCGCAACAGCGTGCTGTACGCGCTGATCGTCGTCCCGCTCATGGTGCTGCTCCCGCTGATGCTGGCCGTACTGGTGGAGAAGAACCTGCCCGGCATCGGCTTCTTCCGCTCCGCCTTCTACACCCCGGTCCTCGCCTCCAGCGTGGTCGTCGGACTGAGCTGGCAGTGGCTGCTCAGCGACCAGGGCCTGGTCAACACCTGGCTGCAGAAGGCCCACATCATCCGGTCGGCGATCCCGTTCCTGTCCGACTCCTGGCTGATCCTGCTGTGCGCGATGGGGCTCACGCTGTGGAAGGGCCTCGGCTGGTACATGATCTTCTACCTGGCCGCCCTGGGGAACGTCCCGAAGGAACTGCACGAGGCCGCCGCAGTGGACGGCGCGGGCGCGATCCGACGCTTCTGGCACGTCACCATGCCCGGCGTGCGCACCTCGATGATGCTGGTCGGCACCCTCACCGGCATCGGCTCGCTGCGGGTGTTCACCGAGATCTACATGCTCGGCGGCGCGACCGGCGGTCCCGGCGGCGCCGACCGCACCCTCCCCTTCTACATCCGGGACGTCGCCCTCGACCCGCTCACCGGCAACGCCGGCTACGGCTCGGCGGTCAGCGTCGCCCTCTTCGTCCTCACCCTGGGCCTGACCCTGCTCGCACAGCGCCTGACGAAGGAGGAGGAGTCATGACGACGGCCGTGACGTCCGTGGAACCCTCTGCGGGGAGACGACGGCGCCTGATGCCGCGGTGGCGGGACTACGGCCGGCCGCGCGAACTGATCGTCCGCTACCTGCTGTTGCTGTTCGTCCTCGGCATCACCGTCGGTCCGCTGCTGTGGCAGCTGCTGTCGTCGCTGAAGGGCGTCGGCGAGGACGTGTTCGGCGCCGACGCCTCCCTCTTCCCCCGCGACCCGACCCTGCGCGCCTACCGCGAGGTGTTCGACCAGGTCCCCGTGTGGTCGTACATCCGCAACAGCATGGTGATCGTCGCCCTGTCCGTCACCAGCCAGCTCGTCTTCTCCACGCTCGCCGGGTACATGCTCTCCAAGCCCAGCTGGAAGGGCCGCAAGCTGGTGTGGGTGCTGCTGATGGCGTCCATGATGTTCCCCTTCGAGTCGATCATGGTCTCGCTGTTCCTCAGCGTCCGCGACCTCGGCCTCGTCGACAACCTGGTGGGGGTCTGGCTGCCCGGCTTCGTCGCCGCCATCAACGTCCTGATCATGCGGGCCGCGTTCCTCGCCGTGCCGCGCGAGATCGAGGACGCGGCGATGCTGGACGGGGCGGGCGAGTGGAAGCGGTTCCGGTATCTGTATCTGCCGTCCGCGTGGGGCGCGATCCTCGTCGTCACCATCAACACCTTCATCAGCGCCTGGGACGACTTCCTCTGGCCGCTGATCGTGCTGCGCACCGAGGACCACTTCACGCTGACCCTGGGCCTCGCCCGGCTGCAGTCCTCGTCCTTCGGCTACGACCAGCGGATGGTCATGGCGGGCTCGGTGATCTCCGTGGTCCCGGTGCTGGTGCTGTTCGTGATCACGCAACGGTGGTTCTACAAGGGGGTGTCCTCGGGAGCCGTCAAACTCTGAGGCCGCCCTCCCAGGTCCAGGACCAGCGGTTCGACGGTGAGCGCCGCCCGCGCCGACTCGGCGACGCGGACCTCGACGGCACCGGTGCGCGGGGGCGCCTCGAAGGGCAGCGACACCGTACGGCGTTCACCCGGAGCCAGGTCGACACCCTCGAACGCGCACAGTTCGAGGGTGCGCGGCCATACGGGGGTGATCAGCCGCCGGAGATAGACCTGGACGACCGTACGCCCGTGCCGACCCCCCGTGTTGGTGACGTCGACCTCGACGCCGGCCCCCGCGAGGCGCGGTGTGCCGTACGCGAAGCTCGTGTACGACAGGCCGTGTCCGAAGGAGTGGAGCGGCTCGGCGCTCTCGTCCGCGTAGGTGCCGTACTCGGTGTCCTTGTGGTTGTAGTGGACCGGGAGCTGGGCCGCCGAGCGGGGCAGGGAGACCGGCAGACGACCGGCGGGTTCGGCGAGTCCGAGCAGTACCTCGGCGATCGCCTCGCCGCCCCACGGGCCCGGGTACCAGGCGGTGAGCAGCGCGCCCGCCGTCTCGGGCACCACGTGCGGGCGCCCCTGGATCAGGACCACCGCGGTGGGCGTGCCCGTCGCGACGACCGCGTCCAGCAGCGCGTACTGGGCCTCCCCGAGCCGCAGTCCGGCGAGGTCGACGCCCTCTCCGCAGGTCATCTCGGACACGACGGTCCGCGCGGCCCCGTTGGCGTCGAACTCCGTGTCCGGTGTGCGGGCGCTGCTGCCGCCCAGCACGAGTACGGCCAGGTCGGCCGCGGCGGCCTCGGCGGTCGCGGCCGGGATGCCGGTGCGGTCGGCGCCGGTGAGGGCCGCGCCCCGCGCGTGGCGGACGAGCGTGCCGGGCGGGGCGAGGCGGCGCAGGGCGTCGAGGACGCTCACGCCGGTGCCGGGGCGCTGCGGGGCGGTGTAGTCGCCCAGTTGATGGGCGGTGGTCGCGGCGTGCGGGCCGAGCACGGCGATACGGCGTACCGAGGGACTGACGGGCAGGGTGTGCGCGGGGTTGTGGAGGAGGGTGACGCAGGCCCGCGCCAGGTCGGTGCTGAGGGCGCGCCCGGTGTGCGCGGGGATCGGGGCGCGGCGGGTCCAGGGGTTCTCGAACAGGCCGAGGCGGAACTTCAGGCGCAGGACGCGGGCGACGGCGGCGTCCAGGGCGGCCTCGCCCACCAGGCCCCGTTCCACAGCCTCCGCCAGGTGGGTGAAGCCCTCGTCCCAGAGGCTGAGGTCGATCCCGGCGTCCAGGGCGAGAGCACCCGCGGAGACCTTGTCGCCGGTGATGCGGGCGAGGCGGTCCACGGCCAGGCCGTCCGCCATGACCAGGCCCCCGAAGCCCCAGCGGTCGCGGAGCAGCCCGGTGAGGAGGGCGCGGTTGCCCGAGCAGGGCAGACCGTCGACCTCGTTGTAGGCGGCCATCACGGCGGCCGCGCCGGCACGGACTCCGGCGCGGGCGGCGGGGAGGTGGATGTCGTGCAGTTCACGCGGGCCGACGTCGGACTCGGCGGAGTTGCGGCCGCCGACGGTGGCGCCCTGGCCGGCGAAGTGCTTGAGGACGACGGGAGCGCGGTCGGGGGCGAAGGGCCCGTCCGCGTCCGGGGTGCCCTGCATCCCCCGCACCAGCGCCGCGGTGAGACGCGCCGCGAGGTGAGGGTCCTCGCCGAAGCACTCCTCGGTACGGCCCCAGCGCGGGTCCCGGGCGATGTCCAGCGCGGAGACGAGGGCCAGGTGGCCGCCCCGGGCACGGAGTTCGGCGGCGGCGTGCGCGGCGGCCCGCTCGTACAGGCCGGGGTCCCAGGTGGCGCCGACGGCCAGATTGACGGGGAGAACCGTGCCGTCGAGGGCCATGTGCCCGTGCGGGACCTCCTCGACGAACAGGGCGGGGATGCGCAGGCGGCTGCGTTCGAGCACGTGCCGCTGGACCAGGTCGGCGAGGTCGGCGCTGTCGTCGGCCCCGGGCCCGTGCCCGTGCCCGACCCCGGACCAGGCGTCGGCGCGCATCAGCCCGTAGAGCGCGCCGAGCCCGGCGAACCGCTCGGTCTCCGCGTGCAGGGCGTCGGTGGGTTCGAAGTCCCCTCCCGGGGTGCGCCGGTAGGCGTCCCAGCCGTACATCCGCTGGTTGAGCTGACCGACCTTCTCCCGCCGGGTCATACGGGAGAGAAGGTCGGCGACGCGGGTGTCGAGCGGGGCGGCGGGGTCGAGGTAGCGGGGCTGCGCGGGGGTGACGGCCGGGGCGACCGAAGGGTCCTGCGGGGGCATGGGGCGTCCTTGTCGGCGTCGGGGAGGCTGCGGAGCCGGGGGCTTCTCGGTGGCGGTCGGGGGCTTCTCGGGGACGGTTCAGGTGCCGGAGGCGTGGGCGAGGCGGGCCAGGGCCACCGCGCCCGGGGAACCGTCCGAGACCGGGGTGACGACGAGCCCGTGCGGGGCCAGGCGTTCGGTCAGTGGAGGGAGCAGGGGGCCGTGCGGGGCGAGGAGACCGCCGGTGGCGACCAGGGGTTCGCCCGGGTGGGGGGTCAGGGCGGCGACGGTCTCGGCCAGGTGGTCGGCGGCCTCCCGGAGGATGCGCGCCGCCACGGCGTCCCCGTCGTCGGCGGTCCGCACCACCCCGGGCGCGTGGTCGGCCAGACGGACGGGTGACCGGTCCATGACGGCGGGCAGCAGCTTGGCGCGGAAGGCCGTGCGCAGCTCCGCGCTCCACGGGACGGTGTCGTCGGCGGTTCCGTAGCTCCCCGGGGGCAGGACCTCCGCGGGCAGTCCGAGGTCCCGGCCGACGGAGAGGACGAGGGCGGTGGCCGCGCCGCGGCCGTCGGCCGCGCGCAGGGCGGCCCGAACGGCCTCGCGGCCGATCCAGAAGCCCCCGCCGTCGTCCCCGAGGAGCCAGCCGTCGCCGCCGGAGGTCGCGGTCGGCACCCGTCCGGCGATCCGGGCCGCGACCGCGCCGGTGCCGGCCACCAGGACCAGCCCGTCGGCGGGGTGGCCGGGTGCCGCGGCGAACGTCGTCTCGATGTCGCTGTGGACGCCGACCGTGGCGGTGGTGATGCCGAGCCGGCCGAGCGCGGCGGACAGGGCGGCCCCGGCCCGCGCCCGGCCGGGCTCCTGGGCGCCCTGGGCCCGGTGGCCGGCCCCCGCGAAACCGCCCGCCACCGCCACCACGCGCTCCCGCAGCGCGGCGGGCACGGCCCGCGCGACGGCCTCGGCGAGATGGTCGGCGAGGACCGGCCCGGGCACGGTGAGCGCGTTGCCGGGCCCGGCGGTGCCCTCGCCCCGTACCCGCGCGTCCCCCAGGCCGGCGAGGACGGCACGGGTGCGGGTGCCGCCGGCGTCGAGACCCACCACGAACATCGGAGCTGTCCCAGAAGCTTGGTTGAAATCACTATTCATTGGTCCCCATGGTGGTTGATACATTCGCCCCGGACAAGGTCCGGCAGGGCCGGGATCCGACGGAATCCGACGGGATCCGTCTCGCGAGGAGGACACCATCGACACGCCCACGCGCACGCCCGCCACGCCCGGCCGCCGGTTCGGCGTCAACTACACCCCACGCCGGGGCTGGTTCCACGCCTGGCACGACTTCGATCCCGGGCTCGCCCGCGAGGATCTGGCACAGATCGCGGACCTGGGCCTGGACCACGTCCGGGTCTTCCACCTCTGGCCCCTGCTCCAGCCCAACCGCGCCCTCGTGCGGGCGACGGCCGTGGACCAGCTCGTCCGGCTGGTGGACCTGGCGGGAGAGTGCGGTCTGGACGTCCTCGTGGACGGCGTTCAGGGCCATCTGTCCAGCTTCGACTTCTACCCCGAGTGGACCCGCAGCTGGCACCACCGCAACGTCTTCACCGACCCCGGGGCGATCGAGGCCCAGGCACTGCTGCTGCGCACCCTGGGCCGTGCCCTCTCCGGCCACCCCCACCTCATCGGCCTGCAGCTCGGCAACGAACTGAACAACATGGTCGAGCACAACCCGGTGTCCGTGGCCGAGGTCGACCACTACCTGGACACCCTGCTGGCCGCCGCGCGCGACGGGCTCGGCGAGGGCCGCGGCCTGGTCACGCACTCGGCGTACGACGCCGCCTGGTACGGCGACGACCACCCCTTCACCCCCGAGGCCTCGGCCCGCAAGGGCGACCTCACCACCGTCCACCCCTGGGTCTTCTCCGCCGACTGCGCCCGTCGCTACGGCCCCCGCTCACCCCAGGTGCGCCACCTCGCCGAGTACGGCACCGAGCTGGCGGCCGCGTACGCCACCGACCCGGCCCGCCCGGTCTGGGTCCAGGAGACCGGCGCCCCCGAGCCGCACATCCCGGCCGCCGACGCCCCCGACTTCGCCCGCGCGACCCTCCTGAACGCGGCCGGGTGCGCCCGCCTGTGGGGCGTCACCTGGTGGTGCTCGCACGACGTGGACCGCTCCCTGGCCGACTTCCCCGAACTGGAGTACACGCTCGGCCTGTTCGACTCCAGGGGCCGCCCAAAGCCGATCGCGGACGCCCTGTCCGCGACGGTCGCGGAGATCCGTGCCACCACCGTCCCACCGGCTCCGCGCACGACGGCGCTGGTGCTCGACTGCACGCCGTCCACCCGCTCGGTCTCGGGCCCCGGCGGCGCCTTCTTCGACGCCTGGATGCGCGCACGGCAGGAGGGCGCCGACCCGGCGATCGTCCTGGCGGAGCACGCGCGGGACACGGCGTACCTCGCGGCGAGGGGGATCACGGAACTGATCGACGCGGGAGAGTGAGAGCACGTCGTAGGCTCAAGCCCTCATGGAGACCTTACGGAACCGGCTGCTGCCGCCGGCCGTGGCGGCCGGAACGGCCACCGCGCCGAGTCTGCGACGGCGGGCCCCGCTGGTGGCGCTGGCAGGGGTGGCCGTCTGCTACGGCGCCGTCCTGATCGCAGGAGCCTCGGACACGGTCCAACTGCTCGTCCTCGTGGGCGACTTGGTGGTCGTGTACGCGGTGGCCGCCCGCACCACCCTGCGGGTGACGCTACGGGCGGTCGGCGCGCTCGTCTGCTACCAGGCCCTGTTCGACTTCGCCGTCGAGGGCGTGAACCCCGTGACCGCCGCCGGCCTCACCGTCTCCGTCGCGTTCCACTCGGCCGTCGTCGGACTCGGCCGGGGCAGCGCCCACCGGTCGGCGGCACGGGCCCGTGCGGCCGACCGGCTGGCTGCGGCCCGGGCCGAGGAGCGGCAAGCGGGGGTGCGCGAACGGCACAGGCTGGCACGGGAGTTGCACGACGTGGGCGCCCACCACCTCACCTCCGTGGTCGTCACCGCCGAGGCCGCCCGGCACCTTGCCACCAGCCGTCCCGAACTGGCCACCGAGGCGCTGGACTTCGCCGCCCGGACCGGCCGCGAGACCCTGGCCACCGTGCGGAGTCTGGTCACCTCCCTGGGTGTCGCCGAGGAGAGCGAGGACGTATCACTGGACGCCCGGATCGAGGAACTCGCCAGTGGCTTCGTCCGCCTCGGCCAGCGAGTGGAGATCACGAGCGACGCGGGCGTCACGGCCGTCGGCACCAAGGTGACGGAGGCCGTGTTCGGGATCGCCAGGGAGGCCCTCACGAACACGCTGCGCTACGCGCCGGGGGCGGTCGTACGGGTCGGCCTCCGGGACCTGGGAGACGGGTGGCTGGCGCTCACCGTCGACGACGACGGAGGGGCGCGTCCCGAGCCGTCGGCCCGCGTGCCCGGCGCCGGCGTCCGGGGTCTGGGCTCGGGACGGGGCATGACCGGTATGCGCGAGCGCGCCGGGGAGGTCGGCGGCACGGTGACCGCCGGGCCGGGGGCGGGCCCGTCCGGCGGCTGGTCGGTGCGGGCCGAGCTGCCGGTCCGTCCGGGGCGGACGGCCCGCCCCTCGAACGGGCGGGGTCGGGCGCTGGACTGGCGCCTGGCCTCGCACGGCGTGCTGCCGGCCGCCGGGATCCTGCCGGCGGTGTTCCTGTTCACCGAGGACCGGGAGCCGGCCGCTCTGTCGTGGCTGGGCGCGCTGCTGGTCGTGCAGGTGCTGCCGTTGCTCGGGCGGCGGGCGGCACCCTGGCCGGTGCTGGCCGCGTTGCTCGCGGGCAGCTGGCTGTGGCCGTGGGTACCCGCTTCGCACCCGGCGCCGTGGCCCGCCCTGGCCGCGGGGGCCTGCGCCCTGGTCGGCGGGGTGTACGCGGTGGGGGCGTACGGCCGCGATCCGTGGGCGACCTGGGCCTCGGTGCCGCTGGCGGCGCCGGTGCTGGCCGGCGCGGTGTCGGTGACGGCGGCGCGGGACGGCACGATCGCCGGGGAGCCGGCCGGAGCCCTCGCCTTGGGGCTCTCCGTGTTCGCCCTGACGGTGCTGTTGCTGCCCCTGTTCGGCTGCGCCTGGCTGGCGGCCTTTCTCGTCCGGACCCGGCGCGGACGGATCGCCCGCCGTGTGGACGACGAGCTGGGCGCGGTCGTCCACGAGGCGCTCGCCGCGGCACACCGGGAGCGGCTGCGGCTCGCCGCGGGGCTGCGCGCCGCGGTCCTCGACCGGACCGCCGACGTGATCGGCGCCGCCGAGGAGGGCCGCCTCGGCGACGTGGCCCCGGCGGCCCGCGCGTCGCTGGCGGCCATGCGTGAGCTGCTGAACGACCTACGCGAGGACACCCCGGCGAACGCCCCGCCCGCGGCGCTCGCGGACTCCCCGCCCCCGCCCTCTGCCCAGGGCTCGCCCCCGCCCCCCGCCGGCCACCCGACACAGCGCTCCCGCTGAGGTCCCATCCATGGTCCCCGTGGCGCCCCGCGCACGGCCCTCCCGAACACCGCAGGCACGGCCCCGGCCGAAGCCCCACACATAGCCCCCGACGACCACTCGTAGCCCCTGACGACCACTCGCACACGATCCCCGCCGAGGTCTCGATAAGGTGACGCCCCATGACATCGCCCGCCACCCATCCCGCCAGAGTCCTGGTCGTCGACGACCAGGCCGTGGTTCGCGCGGGCTTCGCGGCCATCGTCGACGCGGAGCCGGACTTCGTGGTGGTCGGTGAGGCGGGTGACGGCGCCGAGGCGGTCACGTTGGCCGGGCAACTGGTTCCGGACGTGGTGCTGATGGACATCCGCATGCCCGGCATGGACGGCCTGACGGCGACGAGCCTCCTGACCGGCCCGACGTCGGTGCACGCTCCCCGGGTGCTCGTCCTGACCACGTTCGACCTCGATTCCTACGTGTACGAGGCCCTGCGCGCCGGTGCCTCCGGCTTCCTCCTCAAGGACGCCCGGCCCGACGAACTCCTCACGGCGCTCAGGGTGGTGGTCACCGGGGAGGCCATGCTGGCCCCGGCGATCACCCGCCGTCTCATCGACACGTTCACGGCAGCCGTCCCCGCACCACCGCTCGCCTCCGCGGCGCTTGACGCCCTGACGCCCCGGGAGCGCGAGGTCCTCTCCCTCCTCGCGGCGGGCCTGGCCAACGCCGAGATCGCCGGCCGGCTGGGCGTCGCGACGGGCACCGTGAAGACCCATGTCAACGCCCTGCTGAAGAAGCTGGACCTGCGGGACCGGGTGCAGGCGACGATCTTCGCGTACGACACCGGTCTGGTGCGCCCGAAACCTCCGCTCGGCTGAAGGGCGGCCAACGGGCCGGGAAACGCCGGCCCCCGGCTCACCGCGCCGCCCCTCAGCTGATCCAGGGACGTCGCGGGTCTATCTCAGGGTGCAGAGGCGGTTCCTTCTCCGGAGCGACGCGGCCTTCCCCCTTGAGCGGAGAGGCTGTTCCACAGGATCACGGGGAAGAGGAAGAGCCGTATGGAAGCGATGAAGTCGCCCGACTGGAACGTCGTGGGAATCCTGGGGGCCGCCCGGGGCGCGCAGGGAGGTGCCGGCGGAGCCATCGGCACCGAGCATCTGCTGGCCGGCATCACCACGGCCAGGGGCCCGGCGCGGGAAGCGCTCGTGGAGGAAGGGGCGACCAAGACCGCGCTGCTGTCGGTGTTGCGGGACCGGTCGCACAGGGAGGGCGCGTGGAGCGCCGACGACGCCCCGGAGGCAGGCGTGGCCTCTCGGGACGTCCTGGGGGACGAGGGCGACCGGAGCGCCCGCTGCACCGGCGCCGCGGCAGCGGCGCTGACCGCGGCGATGGGGCACGCGCGGCGCGAGGACGCGGCGAAGTTCGGCGCCGTACATCTGCTGAGGGGCCTCCTGGAGGAGGACAACCGGGCTGTGGAGCTGCTGGACGCGTGCGCCATCGCACCGCAGGCCGTGCGCGCCCGCCTCGACGGTGGCTCCGGGACCCGGGAGGACGGCCTCGGCCCCCTGCTGCACCCCACCCGCGACGTTCTCCTCGGCCGTACCCACTATCGCCGGATGCCCTTCTGGCTGCGCTGGCTGCTCCGACTCGGTGGGGGCAACTGGGCCTCCTCGCCCGCCGGTTGGGTCAGGCTGGAGACCTACGAGCAGGCGCGCCGACTCGGCCACGAGGTGGTCGGCACCGAGCATGTGCTGCTCGCGATCCTGGCCACCCACGAGGTCGCGCTCCGGTATCCGCACCTGTCGAGGGAGAACGCCCCCGACCAGGACACCCGGTACGCGGGCGGCGAGCGACTGGCCCGTCTGGGCGTCGACTACGCCTCGGCTCACGGTGCGCTGACCGCCGGTGGCCGCGTGCGCCTGACGTCCGACGCCCGGCCCGTCGAGCGGTACGTCGGCCCGGCCGGCCTCGCCCCGGCCGGTTCGGCCGATCCTGGCACCGGCCCCCTGGTCGAGGCACTCCTGGGAGAACAGACCCGCGCCCGGCAGCTGGTCGACGCGCTGACCAGCACCTCCGGCCCCGCCGGCACCTCCGGCCCCGCCGGCATCTCCGACACACCCGGCACCTGCGACACTCCCGGCACCTGACGGGGGCGGGAGGGCCGTCAGAACATCCGCCCCGTCAGCACCTCGGCCGCCGCCCGCAGATTCACCCGCCCCCGCCCGTGCGCGGCGACCGCCCCGCCCTCCTCCGGCAACCCCGTCGAGACCACCAGCGCGTCCGCTCGCGCCGCCAGCAGGGCGTCCCTCAGGCGTGCCTGCCAGGGGTGCAGCTCCGCATCGCACACGGCGACGACCAGCGGACGCCCCTCGGCGACCCGCAGCACCTCCCCCACGACGGCCGCGAGATCGTCCGGAGCCCCCGCCACCGCCGTCCCCGTGGCGGTCGGGTCGAGGGTGCGGACCTCGGTCAGGAGGTCCTCGCCACCCCAGTTGAGGGCGGGGTGCGGGGGCGGGAAACAGTCCACGACATGGGCGCCGGGCACCGGCCGCGGCAACGGCCCCCCTCGTCGTACGGCCCGTCGCGCCGCCACGAGCCCGGCGTCCGCGTCCCACGCGGCCACGGCACCCGGCCGGAACGGCAGCGCGTACCGCAGGGCGAGCCGCCGTACCCGCTCCGCCGCCTCGGTGACGCGCTCCTCGGCGAGGTCACCCGTGCACAGGGCGTCGAGCACGGCGTCCCGGCAGGCGAGCGTGACTTCCAGGTCCGGTACGGCGACGATGACCTGGTCCGCTCCCGCGGCGAGTGCGAGGCGGGCCCCGGCGGCCTCGCCGTAGCGGTCGGCGATGGCCCTCATCTCCAGCGCGTCGCTGACGAGGACGCCGTCGAAGCCGAGTTCGCCGCGCAGCAGCTCGGTGAGGATGCGCGGGCTGAGAGTGGCGGGCCGGTCGGGGTCGAGGGCCGGGAAGACGACATGCGCGCTCATCAGCATGGGCACGCCCGCGTCGACGGCCGCCCGGAAGGGTGCGAGGTCGAGCCCGTGGTACGGCCGTGGGTCGACCGCCGACGCGTGGTGGCTGTCGGTGACCGTGCCGCCGTGACCGGGGAAATGCTTGGCGCAGGACGCCACGCCGCGTGCCTCGGTGGCCTCGATCCAGGCGCGCAGATGCCGGGAGACCAGCTCCGGGTCGCCGCCGAAGGCGCGGGTGCGCACGATCGGGTTCTCGGGCCGGCTCTGGACGTCCGCGACGGGGGCGTAGGAGACGGTGATGCCGAGCGAGAGCAGATGCCCGGCCAGTGCGTCGGCGCAGGCGGCGGTCAGCGTCGGGTCGTCGGCGACTCCGAGTGCCCACGAGCCCGGCACCTCGGGGGCGCCCGCGGCCACCAGGTGTCCGATGCCGCCACCCTCGTTGTCGATGGCGATCAGCAGGTCCGGCCGCAAGGTCCGCAGTGTGCCGGTGAGTTCGCGCACCTGGTCGGCGTCGCGGATGTTGCGGGTGAACAGGATGACCCCGCCCAGTCCGCGGTCGATGAGCCGTTTCAGGGTGTCGGGGACGATCGTCGTACCGTCGAAGCCCGCGACGAGGCAGCGGTGGGCTGCCTCGTCGAGGGCCGCGGGGAGAAACGGGCCGAGCGGCCCGGCGGCGGAGTGCGTCACCTCCGGAATCCTCTGGCTGAACCAGCCGAAAGTCAACAGACGAGTGGATGATTGATTCACCATCCCTGGTGTGCCACGGTCGGCGGGCGGGCGGCTGCCGCAGCCTGGGCCGGACCGTTCGCGGCGGGAGCCTGCCGCGAAAGCCGCGCAGACTCGATCGTCGTGCGCAGACTCGGTCGTACTGCGCAGACGCGCGTCCTGCGCAGACTCGATCGCCCCGCGCAGGCTCAATCGTCCCGCGCAGGCTGCCGATGCTCCGCCGCCGCATACCGGGCCGGTGGCGAGGAAGGCCTCCGGCGCCGGGCCCGCACCCAGCCGAGGAGGACCACCGAGCACAGGGCGGCGAACGCGCACCAGGTCGAGATGAACTCCAGTCGCCACAGCGCCCAGCAGACCGAGGCGCCGACGGCGGCCAGGATCCCGAGCGCCGTGAGGCGCCGGTCTCCGGAGAGGAGCAGGGAGCCGACGGTCGCGAGGAGGTAGCCCGTGACGAGGAGCACCGGGTGGGAGAGGGCGACCGTGTAGCCGACGGTGTGGCCGCGGATCTCGGCCGTCACCGGCCCGGTGACGAGGCCTCGGCCCAGCAGCCCGGCGGTCGCGACGCCGACGGCGAGGAGCACGACGAGCCGGGTGCGGACGGACGGCGGGGCCGCGCACAACACACCGGCGGGCACCCAGACGGCCAGCAGCGGCAGTGCGATGACGGCCCAGGCGGCGGTGGCCGCTCCGCTGCCCCCGCCCGAGGACCGGACCACCGCCTCCACGATCTGGTGCGCCCCCAGCAGCAACGGCAGCGCGGCGAGCGGCAGGTCCCGCGCGCTGCGCACCAGCGCCACACAGGCGACCCCGACGGCCGCGACGCCGGCACCCGCCACGAGATCGGCCGTCGCACTCCAGCACATCGCGCCACCATCGGGTCGACTGTCCCTCAGCGCGGCCACGGTACGTCGCCCCCGCCGGAGGTTCGCGGGACGACACGGGCGCCAAGAGGGTCACCGAACCACGGTGCCGAGGGAACGGGCGAAGGGGGAGGCAACATCGATCCGCCCCGCGTCGCCACCTCCACGGACTCCGCAGCGCTTCGCACCCAGGAACCCTGAGGTCTTTTTGAAGGGTTTCCGCAGATTGAATGACGGGTTTCGGCTCCCCAGACTGGCAGGGACACAAGGCTGCGAAAGGAACCTCGATGCGCCCCATCGCCGCGGTGCGACAGGTCTGGCTGACCGAGGCGGACTGCGATCTCGACACGTTCCGCACGCTCGTCGAGCAGAGCACCGATCCCGTCGACCACCCTTCGGCCGAGCGGGTCGAGCACGGTGTGCCGCTCTACGACAGTGACCGGCTCCGCGCCCTGACGGCCACCCCGCAGGGCCTGCGGGACGTGCAGGCCGAGCTGGCCCGGACCCTGATGGACGGCCCCGGAATCGTCGTGTTCAAGGGCGCGTTCACGGACCCGGCCGTCGTGGACCGGGCTTCCGCCGTCTTCCGGGAGCTGATCGAGGAGGAGCGCGCCGCGGGTACCGCCCGGGGCGACCACTTCGCGAAGCCCGGCGCCAACGACCGCGTCTGGAGCGCCCTGGACAAGTTGGCCGTACGCGCGCCGGACGTCTTCGCCGACTACTACGCCAACGACATCCTGGCCCTGGTCGCCGAAGCCTGGCTCGGCCCCGCCTACCAGGTGACCTCGCAGGTCAACGTGGTCAACCCGGGCGGCGCCGCCCAGAGCCCGCACCGCGACTACCACCTGGGGTTCCTCACCCGGCGGCAGGCGGCCGGCTACCCCGCGCACGTCCACCGCCTCTCCCCCGTCCTCACCCTCCAGGGCGCGGTCGCCCACTGCGACATGCCGGTCGAGTCCGGCCCCACGCTCTACCTGCCGCACTCCCAGAAGTACGAGCCGGGCTATCTCGCCTGGCGACTGCCGGAGTTCGTCGAGTACTTCGACATCCACCACATCCAGCTCCCCCTCGACAAGGGCGACGCGGCGTTCTTCAACCCCGCGCTGTTCCACGCCGCCGGGCACAATCGCTCGTCGGACGTCCGGCGCATGGCCAACTTGCTCCAGATCTCGTCCGCCTTCGGCCGCGCCATGGAGACGGTGGACCGGGAGGCGATGGCCGAGGCCCTCTTCCCGGTTCTGGCGCACCGCAGGTCCGAGGGCGCCACCGAGGACTGGCTGCGCCGCGTCGTCGCCGCCACCGCCGAGGGCTACCCCTTCCCCACCGACCTGGACCTCGACCCGCCCGTCGGCGGCCTCGCCCCGGCCTCCCAGGCCGACCTCCTCTGGCAGGCCCTCAGCGAGGACTGGGCTCCGGGCCGACTGCGCCATGAACTGGCGGCGGCCCACCGACGACGCCGAGGTCACTGAAAAAGGGGCGGCAGCGGCAGCGGCAGCGGCAGCGGCAGCGGCAGCGGCAGCGGCAGCTCATGATGGGCATGCGCGGTGCGAATGTGACCGCGAGGGGTTGACGACCGTGCGTGTGACGGCCACCTTCGATAGCGCGTCACTCTGGGAGCGCTCCCACTCCCTCTGCCCCCTACGCACGCCCACGCACCCCCGCCTGTGTCGAAGGGACGACCATGCAGACACCCCGCCCGTTATCCCGGCGGACGTTGATCGCGGCAGGAGCCGCCGGCCTCGTCACCACCGTCGCGCCCGCCGCCCGGGCCGCCGGGACACGGGCGGACGCCCGGTTCCACACGGTCGGCCGGGTCGAACGGACCGCGGACGGGACCGTGGCGTACAGCTGGCCCGGCGTCTCCTTCGAGGGGAGGTTCCACGGGACCGGGGTCGGGGTGGTACTCGACGACGCCGACAACGACTACGACGTCCAGGTCGACGGGGCGACGGCGGCCACCCTCGTCACCCCGGGCCGGACGGTCTCGTGGATCGACGGCCTGGCCGACGGCGGACACCGGGTGCGGGTCGTGAAGCGGACGGAGAGCCCGTGGGCGGTCGGCCGCTTCGGCGGTTTCGTCGCGGCTCCCGGTGGCGCGATTCTCGCGAGACCCCGGGCGCGCGACAGGCAGATCGAATTCATCGGCGACTCCTACACCGCCGGATACGGGAATGTCTCCACCACTCAGGACTGTTCCGGAAACGGCGGGGTCAACCGGAACAGCAACGCGGATCTCGCGTTCGGCGCGTTGACGGCGCGGAAACTGGACGCCGATTTCCAGATCAACGCCTTTTCCGGCCGGGGAATGGTCCGCAACTACAACGGCGGTGAGCCCGGGACCGATTTCCGCACCTACTACGACCGGGCTCTGCTGAACGTCGAGGGTGATGTCTGGCGGAAGCCGGACGGCTGGCGTCCACGGGTCGTCGTGATCGGACTCGGAATCAACGACTTCTCCACGCCCCTCCATGCCGGGGAACGCTGGAGCACGACGGCCGAACTCGTCACCGCCTACGAGAGCGCCTATCACGGCTTTCTCGACAAGCTGCGTGCCCGGTACGGGCGCGGGACTTTCCTCGTGGTGGCCGCCGCCCGCCTCTGGAACACCACCGCGTTCGCGGAGGCCACCCTGCGGATCGTCGAGGAGCGGGTGCGGCGGGGTGACGGCCGGGTCAGCCACTGGTACTACGACGATCCCGGCCTCGATCACCTGGGCTGCGACTGGCATCCCTCGCTGCACGACCACCGGATCATCTCCGGGCTGCTGGACGACCATCTCGCGGGGTTGCCGCTGCGCTGGTGACGAGGCCGCCGACGCTGTCCCGTGCGGGCTCAGGCCGTCAGGGCCCGCCCCGGCCGCAGCGTGTGGAGCAGGCCGGCGTGGTGCAGCGTCGCGACGGGGGCGAGCAGGTCGGGGTGGCGCAGGAGCGCGGCGGCCCGCCGGTCGAGTACGTCGGGGCTGAGGAGGCGTCGGTAGACGGCGGGCGAACCGGCCGAGTGGAGGGGGTCGGCAAGAGCGGCCACGGCGGCACGGGCCAGCTCGGGGTCGGCGAGCAGGCAGGCCGCCCAGCTGGCCACGACCTCGTCCACCCACGTCCGCCAGGCGTACTCCTCGGGTGTCAGGTCCTCGTCGAACCCGGTGATCCAGTCGAGCCGCGCCGTGCCGCCCGGACCGGCCACACCGACGAGCGCGGCGTCCATCGGTGTCGGATAGCGCAGCCGTGCGGCCACGGTGACGGCCTGCCGGGCCTGCGCCTCGCAGAGCGCGCCGTCGAGGGCTCCGCCACTCGCCGGATAGGCGCGCGTCAGCCATTGGGTGGTCGCCGCGATGAGCGGGGAGAGGTCTGCGAGCACTGGGCCATCCGTGGGTACTGGGGAACGCGTGGCACAACGTAGCCGCGCGCCGAACGACCGGAAAGGGCGCGGGCCACGGAGTGGACGTGTCCTGAACCACATCTCCGTGGCGCGCTGACTCACCGGACGTCGATACGACGCATGCGGGGCCGCGAGGAGATCTCGCGGCCGGCACCCACGACGGCGTGCTGTTCACCGATGTCGTGCGTTGTCCGGTCCATGTACGGGCCTCGCCGCCGCGCTGCTGGAACTGGTCACCGTCGAGGAGGGAGGCACGCGGCATCTCGCCGGGCCGGACGCTCTCACCCGCCACGAACTCGGCGTCCTCATCGCCCGCAGGGACGGTCTGGACGCCTCCCGCCTGCCGGCCGGCCGCCGGGGCGGGACCTCCCTGCCCGGACCGCTCGACGTCCGGCTGGACAGCAGGCGGACCCGGCGCCGTCTGCGCACCCGACTGCGCGGCGCCCGGGAGTTCCTCGCACGGCGGCGGGGCTGACGAGCGGCCCTCCCGCCGAGGGCGACCCTCCCTCCGTAGTCGAAGTGGCCTTCCGCGCCCAGCAGAACGGCGGGCCCTTGTCACCCACGGACGAACACCGGCCCCTTGGGACTCATCTCCCGCACACAGAAGGGTGATTGAGGCGGAGCAGCCCTCCTTCGCTGCCATATTCGAAAGCCACTTCGGAGGTGGCTGTGACGCTAGAGGTGACGACATCCCGGGCGAGGCAGTCGGCGCAGCGGGCGGCCGGGCAGGTGCCCGACACGATCGCCGACCGCACGGTCGACCGGACCGCCGACCGCATCGCCGACCTGGAGGGCCGCCGGATCCGGGCGGTCGCACCGGCCGGGCCGAGAAGACGCGGGGAGTACGGCGCCCGGGAACGCATCGATCTGCTGCTGGACACCGACTCGTTCACGGAGACGGGCCAGTTCGTGCGGGCCCGCCCCACCGGGGGCGCGGACAGACGGCCCTACGGCGACGGGGTGGTCACCGGGCACGGCACGATCGACGGCAGGCCCGTCTGCGTCTTCGCCCAGGACGCCACGGTGTTCGGCGGCAGCATGGGCGAGGCCTTCGGCGAGAAGACCATCGCGTTGATGGACCTCGCCCTGAAGACGGGCTGTCCCGTCATCGGACTCAACGACGGCGGCGGCGCCCGTATCCAGGAGGGTGTCACCTCGCTCGCCCTCTACGCCGAGCTGGTGCGCCGCAACGTGCGGGCGTCCGGGGTGATCCCGCAGATCTCGGTCGTCCTCGGCCCCTGCGCCGGCGGGGCCGCGTACTCGCCCGCCATCACCGACTTCACCGTGATGGTGGACGGCGCCTCGCACATGTTCGTCACCGGGCCCGACGTCATCGAGACGGTCACCGGCGAACGCACCAGCGCCGAGGAACTGGGCGGCGCCCGCACCAGCAACGCCGTCAACGGCAACGCCCACTTCCTGGCCGCCGACGAGGTGGACGCCCTCGACACCGTGCGCGACCTGCTGTCGTACCTGCCCGCCAACAACGCCGAGCGGCCCCCGCAGTACACACCGGGGGCCGCGCCCGCCGGTCTCGGACTGGACGCGGTGGTGCCGGACCGGCTCGCGCAGGCCTACGACATGCGGGACGTCCTGCGCGCGGTCGTGGACGACGGCGAACTCCTGGAGATCCAGGAGCTGTTCGCGCCGAACATCATCTGTGCGCTGGCCCTCGTCGAGGGCGCCGCGGTCGGTGTCGTCGCCAACCAGCCCCTCCACGCGGCGGGAGTCCTCGACATCGACGCCTCCGAGAAGGCCGCACGGTTCGTACGGTTCTGTGACGCGTTCGGCATCCCGCTGCTCACCTTCGCCGACGTCCCCGGCTATCTCTCCGGCGTCCGCCAGGAACAGGCCGGCATCATCCGGCGCGGCGCGAAGCTCCTGTACGCGTACGCCGAGGCGACCGTCCCCAAGGTCACGGTGGTGGTGCGCAAGGCGTACGGCGGCGGCTACGCGGTGATGGGCTCCAAGCACCTGGGCGCCGACATCAACCTCGCCTGGCCCACCGCCCGGATCGCCGTCATGGGCGCCGAGGGCGCGGTGGGGGTCCTGCACCGCCGCGAACTCGCCGCCGCGGCCGACCCCGAGGCCCTGCGCGCCCGCCTCGTCACCGCGTACGAGGAGACCTACGGGACGCCCTACCTCGCCGCCGAGCGCGGTTACGTCGACGCGGTCATCGCCCCGCGCGACACCCGCGCCCACGTCTGCCGCGCCCTGCGCGCCCTGCGGGGCAAGCGCGCCCCCATGCCGGAGCGCCGGCACGGCAACATCCCGCTCTAGAGCACCCCTGCTGCGTGCGCGCCGAGCCCTCCGGGCCCTGTCACCGCTGCCCGCGAGGCGCCCCCGCACCCCCCACCCCACCCCGAGCCGTCCCCCGCGAACGACCGCAAGCCGTCCCCGCGACGTCAGGAGCCATGCCCGATGGACAGCCGCCGCCCCCCGCTCGCGCCCGTGTTCCGCAGTCTGCCGGAGTATGTGCGGCACTGGGCCGAGACCACCCCCGACCGCCGGGCGTTCACCTTCGTCGACCATCCGGCGCCGCACTCGCGGGGCGTCCACCGCACCCTGACCTGGCGCAGGCTGGACCTGCGGATGCGCGCCGTGGCCGCCCGGCTCGCGGCGGAGGCCGAACCCGGCGCGCGGGTCGCGGTGCTGTGCCCGCAGGGGACGGAGTACGTCACCGCCTTCCTCGGGGCGCTCGCCGCCGGTCTGGTCGCCGTACCGCTGTATCCGCCCGGTCTGCCCGGGCAGGGCGACCGGCTGTCGGCGGTCCTGACGGACGCCTCCCCGGCGGTCGTCGTCACGACGGGCCACGCCCTCGCCGAGGTGCGCGAGGCGTGCGCGGGCCGGGACGTGAAGGTCGTCGCCGTGGACCACGTGCCCGACGCCGCCGCCGACGACCCGCGTCCGGCCGAGCCCGACGCCGACGCCCTCGCCTACCTCCAGTACACCTCGGGTTCGACCCGCACCCCGGCGGGCGTGGAGATCACCCATGGCAACGTCGTCGCCAACGCCCGCCAGGCGCTGGCCGCCTACGGTGCCGACGCGCATCCGGTGAGCTTCGTGGGCTGGCTGCCGCTCTACCACGACATGGGGCTGGTGCTGAGTGTCGCGGCGCCGGTGGTGCGGGGGCTGCTGTCGGTGCTCATGGATCCCGTGGCCTTCCTGCACGAGCCCGTGCGCTGGCTGCGGCTGCTGGCCGCGCACCCGCGGGCGCTCAGCGCGGCGCCCAACTTCGCCTTCGACTACTGCGCCTCGGCCGTCACCGAGCCGCAGAAGGCCGGGCTGCGGCTGGACGGGGTCTTCGCGCTGATCAACGGCAGCGAGCCGGTGCGCCCCGGCACCGCCGACCGTTTCCACGCCGCGTTCGCCGCGCAGGGGCTCGCCGAGGGGACGCACTGTCCGTCGTACGGGCTGGCCGAGGCGACCGTCTTCGTCAGCGCCGCTCGCCCCGGGCAGCCGCTGCGCGCGTTCGCGCTCGACCGTGACGCCCTGGCCACCGGGAAGGCGCTGCCCGCGCGGCCCGACGACCCGAGGGCCGTGCTGCTGGCCGGCTGCGGCGCTCCGGCGGGCCAGCGGGTGCGGATCACGGACCCGGTGTCGCGGGCCGCGCTCGCGGAGGGCGAGGTCGGCGAGATCTGGGTGCAGGGGCCCAACGTGGGGCGGGGGTACCGCAACCAGGACCGGCAGACGCGGCTGGTCTTCGGCGCCGTACCGGCCGAGGGCACGGCGGCGCCGGGCGGGTGGCTGCGGACGGGTGACCTGGGGACGGTTCTGGACGGGCAGTTGCTCGTCACCGGGAGGCTGAAGGACCTCATCGTCGTCGACGGGCGCAACCACTACCCGCAGGACGTGGAGGCCACGGCCCAGGAGACGCATCCGGCCGTACGGCGGGACCGGCTCGCCGCGTTCGGTGTGCCGGGCGGCTCCGGGGAGCGGGTGGTCGTGGTCGCGGAGCACGCGCGCGGTGTGCCGCTCGCCGACATCGACGTACCGGACCTCGTACGGACGGTGCGGGCCGCCGTGTCCGCCCGGCACGGGCTGCGGCTGTCCGACGTCGTCCTCGTCCCGCCGGGCACGGTGCCCCGGACGTCCAGCGGGAAGGTCTCGCGGGCGCTGACCCGTGAACGCTATCTGGCGGGGGCCTATGCGGCGGGGGGCGCGCGGTGAGGGTCGTCAGGGACGACGAGGGCGGCCCGCGCGGGCGGGTTCCGGTCGGTGCGCGGGGCGCGCTGCGGCGGCTGATCGCCGAGCGGGTGGCCTTCTGGAGCGGTACGGCCGCCGAGGACGTGCCGATGGACCTGCCCCTCGCGGAGCTCGGGATGTCCTCGCGGGACGCGGTCGTGCTGGCCGGCGAGCTGTCCCGGGCGACGGGTCTGGAGCTGCCGGCGACGCTGCTGTGGGAGGCGACCACCGGGGACGCGCTGGTGGCGCGGCTGTGCGCCCCGGCGGCGGAGAGCGCGCCCGTGGCGGCCCCGCCGCCGGGGGCGCCCCCGGCGCCCGGTGAGCCGGTGGCGGTCGTCGGGGTCGGCTGCCGGCTGCCCGGGGGCGTGCGCGGACCGGCGGAGTACTGGCGGTCGCTGCTCGACGGCGTCGACGCGATCCGGCGGGTTCCGGAGGACCGCTGGCGTGACTTCACGCCGTACCCGCCGGCCGACGCGCTCCCGTACGGCGGCTATCTGGACGACATCGCCGGGTTCGACGCGGACTTCTTCCGCATCACCCCGCGCGAGGCGGCGGTGATGGACCCGCAGCAGCGGATCCTCCTGGAGGTCGTCCACGAGACCCTCGACCATGCCGCCGTCCCGGCCGCGTCCCTCGCGGGCAGCGCCACCGGTGTCTTCGTCGGGATCTCCGCGTCCGAGTACGGACAGCTCACCGGCGCCGACCCGGCCGCCGTCGACCCCTGGGCGCCGGCCGGCGGGGCACTGAGCGTGACGGCGGGCCGGCTGGCGTACGTCCTGGACACGCGCGGGCCGAGCATGGCCGTCGACACCGCGTGTTCGTCGTCGCTGGTGGCCGTGCACCACGCGTGCGTCAGCCTGCGCACGGGCGAGAGCGATCTCGCGATCGCCGCCGGGGTGAATCTGCTGCTCTCCCCGACCGTCACGGTCGCGTTCCGGCGGGCGGGCGCCCTCGCGCCCGACGGGCGGTGCAAGCCGTTCTCGGCGGTCGCCGACGGCATCGGCCGGGGCGAGGGGTGCGCGGCCGTGCTGTTGAAACGGCTGTCCGACGCCGAACGGGACGGCGACCGGATCCTCGCCGTCGTCCGTGCCACCGCCGTCAACTCCGACGGCCGCTCGGGCGGTCTCCTGGCCCCCAACCCGGCCGCCCAGCGGGCTCTGCTGGGCACCGCCTACGCGCGGGCCGGCCTGTCCCCCGCGCGCATCGACCACGTCGAGGCGCACGGCACCGGCACCCCGCTCGGCGACCCGATCGAGGCGGGCGCCCTCGGTGCCGTCCTCGGCCCCGGCCGCGACCCCGACCAGCCCCTGCTCCTGGGCTCGGTCAAGGGCAACCTGGGGCACCTGGAGTCCGCGGCGGGCATCGCCGGTCTGGTGAAGACGGTGCTCGCGCTCCACCACGACCTGATTCCGCCCTCGCTGCACTGCGCCGGGGGCAGCGCCCTGGAGGACGACGTACGGCTGCGGGTGGTGACGGAGGCCGAGCCGTGGCCCCGATACGGGGGCACGGCCACGGCCGGGGTCTCCGGGTTCGGGTTCGGCGGCACCAACGCCCACGCGGTGCTGGAGGAGTGGTCGCCCGGCGCCGTCCTCCCGCCCCCCGCCGAGGAGCCCGCCGCCCGGCTGCACGTCCTCTCCGACATCGACGTCGCGCGCGTCCGGGACACCGCCGCCCGGCTGGCGGAGTGGCTCGGCACGCCCGAGGGGAGCACCGCCCGTCCGGCCGACGTGGCGCGCACGCTCGCCGGACGTGCGGGACGGGGGCGGGTACGGGCCGCGATCGTGGCCGGCGGCCCGGCCGAACTGGCGGAGGGTCTGGGTGCGTTGGCCGGGGGCCGGGCGCACGAGCGGGTGGTGGTGGGCGACGGGGACCGCGTCGGCCCCGGCCCGGTGTGGGTGTTCTCCGGGTACGGCAGCCAGTGGCCCGGGATGGGACGCCGACTGCTCGCCGAGGAACCGGCCTTCGCCGCGGCCGTGGAGAAGCTCGACGCGCACCTGGCCCCCGAGTGCGGGCTCTCCCTCTACGACCACCTGGCCACCGGCGACGGCCTGGACCGGCTGGAGGTGGCTCAACCCGTCCTCTTCGGGCTGCAGTTGGCGCTGGCGGAGCTGTGGCGGGCGCACGGGGTCGAGCCCGTCGCCGTCATCGGGCACTCCCTGGGCGAGGTGGCCGCCGCGGTCTGCGCGGGCGCGCTGGAGGTGGCGGACGCGGCCCGTGTGGTCGCCGTACGGGCCCGGCTGCTCGGCGGGCTGCGGGGCGGGGCCATGGCGGTGGTGGACCTCGCCGACGACGAACTCGACGTCCTGGCACGGGACTTCCCGGGCGTCCATGTCGCCGTGCACTCCTCGCCCGGCCAGAAGGTGGTCACCGGGGAGGAGGAGCCGGTGGCCCGGCTGGTGCGCCGGCTGGAGGCGCAGGGGCGGGCCGCGCGGGCGATGCGGGTGGCCGGGGCGGGTCATTCGCCGCAGGTGGAGCCGCTGCTGGCGCAGTTGACGGCGGAGCTGGCGGACATCCGGGGCGGGCGCCCGCGCGTCCCCGTCTACTCCACCGTGCTCGACGACCCGCGCGGCGACTGCTTGTTCGACGCGGTGCACTGGGCCGCCAATCTGCGCAGACCCGTGCGCCTGGACCGGGCGGTCGCCGCTGCCGCCGCCGACGGTCACACCGCGTTCGTCGAAGTCTCCCCCCACCCGGTCCTGACCCGGGCGATCACGGACACCGCCCCCGGAGTCCTGGCCCTCGGCACCCTCCAGCGCGACGCCGACACCGCCGCCGGGTTCCTCACCCGGGTGGGCACCCTGCAGACCGCCGGGCTGCGGCTTCCCCCGCCTGCGGGCCGCGTCATCGACCTGCCCGGGCCCCGGTGGCGGCACACGCGGCACTGGTGGACGGACGGGAGGGCGGGCCTCGCTGCGCCGCCCTCCCCCGCGCGGGCGGACGGCGGCGGTGCGTACGGCGGGGTCCACGTGACGGCGGAGACCCGCGTGGTGCCCGTACGGCCGGGAGCGGACCCCATAGCGGTGGGCAGGGACGAGGGCACCGGGCCGGAGGGGAGCGGCCTGACGGAAACGTGGCACGCGGCGGACCCCGCCTCGGTGGCCGCCCGCCTCTGCCACCACATCGCCACCGTCACCGGGCACCCCCCGACCCGCATCACCCCGGCCACCGCGCTCGCCGACCTGGGCCTGGACTCCCTGATGGCCGTCCGCGTCCGCACCGCCCTGGAACGCGAGTTCGGCGTCGAACTCCCCCTGCGCGACCTGCTGAGCGCCACCACGGTCGAGGCCATGGCGAACCGGGTCCAGCGGGCGCTGCCGGGCGGGGCGACCCCGGCCACGGGAGACGGCCGACGGTCGGCACCGGCGAAGACGAGCGGCGGACACGCTCCGGCGCGAGCGGCGCAGGACCTGGACGAGGCCTCCCTGCCCGACGCCTCCTCGGCGCTCCGCGAGACCGCACGGGCGCGGGCCGACGGGTCGGCAGCGGAGGACTCCCCGCCGCGGACCCGCGACACCTCCGACGCCCTCCCCCGGCGCCTGCCCGGCCGACGCTCCGGCTCCCACCCGCTGCTCCACCCCCTCCACACCTCGGGCCCGTACCCCCCGCTCTTCCTCGTCCACGCGGCGGGCGGCACCACCGACGTGTACCGCCCGCTCGTGGAACGGCTCGGCGGGGAGCGGCCGGTGTACGGGCTGGAGCGGACCGGCGAGGTCCGTACGGTCGTCGAGAAGGCGAGCCGGTACGCCGAGGCGGTGGCCGCCGCGCACCCCGACGGGCCCTGTCTGCTGGGCGGTTGGTCGTTCGGCGGCTTCGTCGCCCAGGAGGCGGCACGGCAGCTGACGGCCGCCGGACGGGACGTGCGGCTGGTCGTACTCCTCGACTCCGTACGGCCGCTGCCCCGTCCCGAGGGCGGCGAGGCCGAGCGGATCCGCGCGCACTTCACCGGCTTTGCCCGTCACGTCGCCGACGCGTACGGAGTCGAACTGGACCTGCCGTACGACGAGTTAGCGGCGACGGTGGACGACCGTGAGCGCGTCGAGAGGGTGCTGCGGGCGCTGCGGGAGGCGGCCGACGTGCCACGGGCCGCCCTCGACCACCAGCGGGACTCCTATCTGGACCTGCGGATCGGCGAGGCGCACCGGCCGGGCCGGTACGACGGGCGGGTCCTGCTGTACCGGGCCACCGAGCCCGCCCCGCACACCGTGCGCGACCCCGCGTACGAGCGGGACGACGAGGCGCTCGGGTGGGACGAGGTGTGCCCGCGCCTGACCGTCGTCCGGGTCACGGGTCACCATCTCTCGCTGCTGGACCCGCCGAACGTCGACGAGATCGCCGCCCATCTGCGGTGGCGGCTCGCCGGGGAGACCCGCTGAACACGATCCGAGGAGAGCCGCCATGTCCGACCGCACGCACCACACCACCCGCACCGCCGACCGGCACGACGGCGTCACCGGATCGTCCCGGCGCTCCGTCACCAGAGCGGCGGCCGCCACCGCGCTGGCCGCCCTCGTCGGGTCGGCCGGCGCGACGACCGCCGCCGCGGCCGACCGCCGGACCGCCGCCCCCGGCGCCCGGTCCGTCACCCGCCTCGGCCCCCGTACCCTCGACCTCTCCCTCCCCTCCGCCGCGCTGGGCGGCAACGCCCCGGTCCGGCTGATCCTCCCCTCCTCCTTCGACGCACGGCCCGCCCGGACCTATCCCGTGCTGTATCTCCTCCACGGCGCCCACGACGACTACACGTCATGGACCCGGGAGACGGACGTCGAGGCGTTCACGGCGGGCCGGGAGCTGATCGTGGCGATGCCGGACGCGGGGCCGACCGGCATCCCCACCGCCTGGCGCGAGGGCCCCGACTACGAGACGTTCCAGGTCTCCGAGGTCCCGGCGCTGCTCGCCCGCGACTACCGGGCGTCCGGCGTCCGGGTGGTCGCGGGGGTCTCCACCGGCGGCTACGGCGCGATGGCGCACGCGGCACGTCATCCGGGGACGTTCAGGGCGGCGGCCTCGTACAGCGGCATCCTCGACACCACGGCACCCGGGGTGCCGAGCCTGATGGACGCCATCGTGAGCCGCGAGAACCTGGACCCCCGGTCCCTGTGGGGCCATCCGGTCCTGAACCTGCTCACCTGGCGGGACTTCAACCCCCGCTCCCGGGCGGCGGGGCTGCGCGGCACCGCCCTGTACGTGTCGAGCGGCAGCGGAGTGGTCGGCGGCCTCGGCGACTGGCTCCCGGAGGCGCTGGAGAGTCTGCTCTGGCCGTCCGCGCACGCCTTCACGGACGCGCTCGCGGTGCTCCGGGTGCCGGTGACCACCCATTTCTACGCGGGCGGAGGCCATGGCTGGGCCTACTGGAAGCGGGAGTTCGCCGCGTCGTGGCCGATGCTCGCCGGTGCGCTGGGGGTGCCGGCGTGAGGCCGGTGGCGTCGGGGAACGGAACGGAGCGCGGGGGGCGTACGTCCTACTCGGGACTTGCCCCTCGCCCCACGGGCACCGGCCCGCGGGTGAGCCGCTTCCGGGTGAAAGGAGGGTCCGCCGTGGCTGCCCCCACCCCGCCGTACGGCGTACCGAACGGTCCCGGCGCCCCCCTTGTGCCGCCCGAACTGGTCCAACTGCTGCGTGACGAGCTGGAGACCGTCGCCGACCATGTGGAGGAGGAGGTGCGCAGACAGGTCCCGGAGTACGCCTCCCGGTCGGCCGACGGGGCCAGCCGCGCACTCCTCAGATCGGGGGTCGTCCAGGCGCTCACCCTGTTCGTCGACCACATCGCCGATCCGCGCGGCCGGGGAGACTCGATCACCGCGATCTATCACGAGTTGGGGCGCGGCGAGGCGCTGGAGGGCCACAGCCTCGAAACACTGCAGTCCGCGCTGCGGGTCGGGGGGCTGCACGCCTGGCGGCTGCTGGGCCGCACGACGGAGGAACTCGGCCTGGACTCCTCGGTCATGGCCAGGCTGGGTGAGCTGGCGTTCCGGACGGTGCACGAGGTGGCCGAGGCCGCGGCGGCGGGGTACGCGGAGGGACAGCTGCGCAGCACGGACGAGCTGGAACGGCGCCGGGGGCGGCTGCTCGCCCTGTTGCTGGGCGACAGGCCGGTGTTGCCGGAGGCGGTGCGCGACCTGGCGCACGGCGCCCGGTGGTCCGTGCCGACGCACGTCGCGGTCGTCGTCCTCGCGGCCTCGCCCGACCGGCGGGAGGAGCGGCCGTTGGCCGCCGCCGGGGCGCTGGTGGACATGGAGTCCCGGCCACCACGGATGCTCGTGCCCGACCCGGACGGCTCGGGCGGCTTCGGCGGCCGGGCGTTCACGCTCGCGCTGCGGGGACGGCCGGCGGCGATCGGGCCTTCGGTTCCTCTCACGGAGGCCGCCAGATCCCTGCGCTGGGCCACCCGTGCGCTCGGGTTGATGGGGCGCGGCATCCTGCCCCGGCAGGGCGTGGTGCGCTGCGCGGACCATCTGTCGACCCTGCTGCTGCACAGCGACGAACCGATGCTCGCCCAGCTCCGGTCACAGGTACTGGCCCCGCTGGACACGGTCGCGGAGGGGCCGCGCGGCCGGCTCGCCGAGACCCTGCTGGCGTGGCTGCTCGGCGGCAGCAACGTGCCCGATGTCGCGGCCCGCCTCCACATCCACCCGCAGACCGTCCGCTACCGCCTGCGGCAGCTGGAGAAGCTCTTCGGCGACGCCCTGCACGACCCCGGCACCCGGCTGGACCTCATCCTCGCCCTGCGCGCGGAGGCATCGCGGGACGACGACACGTCCACCGCATAGGAATGCGGACGGACTCACCTCGGCACAAAAACGAAGGTGAATTCTGAATTCCCGGCCATAACACAATGCCTGACCGAGCGAATACCTTCGGGACGTCCTTTTCCACAGGCGCAGCTCGCGCCCGACCCGCAAAGGATCCCCATGCGTATCCGCTTGTGCCTCGCCGCGCTCTCGCTGGCCGGCGGGGCCGGACTGGTCACCGTCTCGGCACCCACGGCCATGGCCGCGGCCTGCACGGACATCGACGTCGTGTCCGCCCGCGGCACCTTCGAGCCGGGCACGCTCGGCTTCATCGTCGGCGACCCCGTGTATTCCGCACTGCAGCAAAAACTCAACGGGAAATCCCTGTCCAGCTACAAGGTGAACTATCCCGCCGACCTTTCGCCCACCTCGGCCGCACAGGGAAACGCGGACCTGGTGAACCATGTCCGGAGCCAGGCCGCCTCCTGTCCGAACCAGCGTTTCGTTCTGGTCGGCTATTCGCAGGGCGCGAACGTCGTCGACAACTCCATCGGCATCAGCAGCGCCGGCGCGGTGGTCGGCAGTCCCATCGTGGCCACCATCCCCGCCGCGCTGGAACCCCGGGTCTCCTCGGTGCTGCTGTTCGGCAACCCGATCCGGGCCATCGGCAAGAGCGTCACCGGCGTCTACCAGAGCCGCACCCTCGACTTCTGCGCGACCGGTGACCCGGTGTGCCAGAGCGGCGGCGGCGACGTGGGCGCCCACCTCGGCTACCGCGCGAACGCCGACGCGGCGGCGGCCTTCGCCGCGACCAAGGCCTGACCGGTCCGGTCCCCCGCGACAGGGCGAAGGGCCCGGGAGGAGATCCTCCCGGGCCCTTCCTCCATGGGGGCGCCGGCTATGCGGGGTCCCGCGCGAACTCCGTCAGGCTCGTGGAGACGGGCTCGGGACGGCCGTTGTTCTGGGCGGGCGCGGCGGTCAGTACGTCCAGGTGCTGGTAGCCGTCGGCGACGACGGGGTGCAGGTCGGCCGGGACGCGGCCCGCCAGCAGTCCGTCGCCCGCGAGCACGGTGAGCGTCGGGTCGGCGGTGAGTCCGTCCGGGTGGACGACGAGCCGCTTCACCTGGGGTGAGCCGGCCAGTTGGAGGTCGGTGACCAGCTTGGTCGGGAAGTACTGCTCGGTGAAGTCCAGGGGCTGTTGGGCCATGCTGCGGGCCAGTTCCTGGATGTCGGTGACCTCCTTGCCGGCGTCGGTGAACGCGGTCCCGTCGGCGGAGCGGTACCCGGGATCGTCGGCGTCGCCGACGCGGTCGTAGTTCCGCCAGGTGTAGAGCGGGCCGCCCGGCCGGTCGGGGATCGCTTTGTACTCGGTGCCGAACAGCGCCGGCCGCGCGTCGCTCCCGTTGGCGGCCGGGAAGTTCTTGTCGACGACCGGCCCGCCGTCGAAGAAGCCGACGCTGCTCTGCAGGAAGGCCAGCGGGACGGAGTGATCGTCCATCAGGGCGCCGAGGATCGCCTCGTTGCTGAGCCGGAAGTCCTTCACCGTCGGTGACCCGGTGAGGAAGGTGGCGGTGTCCTTGGAGAACAGGAAGCGGTTGGTGACCTCGATGTTGGTGTTCGGGGGCAGATAGCGCGGCAGGTCGGTCTCGCCGCCCGGGTTCCGCAGGGCTCCCACCCCGGCGATGGCGAGGAGCGTCATCGTCTCCGGGTTGAGGAGCACCGGCGCCGACAACGAGCGCGGCAGCAGTCCGCTGTCGAGCCCGGCCTGCACGACGCCGTACCCGAGGCCCACGTCGGGCAGGTTGGTGTCGTCGGGGATGCTGCCGCTGAGGTCGGCGAGCGAGGTGGAGACGGTGGTGTCGAGGGCGAACCAGCCGGCGCACTGGCGGTGTCCGGCGTCCGCCGTGGTGGCCGGGTCGCCGTCGAAGTCGGCGGTCGCGAAGTACCCGGTGACGACACCGCCCAGGGAGTGCCCGCCGCACAGCACCTTCTCCTCGCGCACGCGCTGGTCGGGCAGTTCGGCGGTGAGGAGGTCGTACTGGTCGCGTACGGTCCGCTCGATGCCGAGCTTCGCCATCCAGCCCAGGTCGGCGTTGCCGACGTACCCGTCGAAGGTGCGGCCCGCGACCCGCTTGTCGCGGTAGTAGTAGTCGACGGCCGTGTGCTGGTCCCCGGAGGCGATTCCGGTGCGGTCCTCCAGGCAGTTGGAGCGCCGGTCCAGGGCCCAGAACTCGATGTGCCGGCCCTGCGCGGCGGCGCGGGCCACGGTGTTGCGGGCGACACTGTCGAACGCTCCGGCGCCTTCGAGGATGCCCGGCTGGGCGAGGAGGATCCGGTCGGCGTCGGCCGAGGCGGCCGGTCCGCCGGCGGAGCGGTAGCGCAGGTACGACAGCCAGTCGCACGCCGCCGGGCGCGCCCCGAAGGAGGCCGGCAGCGGCGCCCGTACCCGCACCATGGTCTCGCTCACTCCGGTGACCGGGCTCGTGGAGGCCACGGCCGTCTCGGTCCGCGCCTGCGCGCCCCGGGCGTCCGGGGCGGCTCCGGTGAGCGCCCCGACGGTCAGCAGCACCGCCGGTACGACGCCCCGCAACGCTCTGAGGGTTGTTCCTCTCCTGCGACTCGTGTTCATGCTGGGACGGTAGGACCGCCGCGACGGCCCCACCTCCCCTTGCTCACAACAACGCAGCCACCGTCGCGACCTTTGTCATCGGGCACCAACTGCCGCCGCCGTGAACGGAGTCACAGCCCGTCGCTCACCATCGCGGCGACGATCCGGACGTGCCGGTCGGCCGCGGTTGCGGAGTACTCGTTGTCGTAGTTGAGACCGTAGGGCCAGAAGTGGCCGCCCCCGGTGGAGATCTTCGCGCTCGACCCGTCGTACTGCCTCACCAGCGCCGTGGCCCGCGCGCCGGTCCAGGTGCCACTGCCGCCCAGCCGGGACCAGCCCGCGCTGGTGCCCACGCCTATGGTGTGCGCGATCTCGTGCAGGGCGGTCCGCTCGTTCATGTAGCTGCGGTTGCTGCCGAAGCGGATGGTCCCGTTGAGGTTTCCGTCGGCGGTGGCCACGCCGGGCTCGTAGCGGACGGTGATGTTCTTGCCGAGATCGCTGAGGTTGTTGTAGCGGGCGACCGCGGCGTTCATGGCCGACGTGATGAGGTTGTACGCCGACTGCTGGTCCTGTGTCGGGTTGGCCGCCCGGACGAGGGTCCAGCTGACGGTGGCCGCCGCGGCCTGAGTCCGGGGCACGGGCGCGGCCTGGGGCGCCGCCTGCGCGACACCGGGTCCGGCGAGCAGCACGGCCGCCAGCGCGGCCACGACCACCTTCTTGCGCGGTGAGTTCATCGGGGTCTCTCCTGTGCTTCGTGGGGGGAGTTGCTCAGGCACCGAGCTTTCCGGTGCCTGCCCCGGCCCTGACGAGGGCCGGGACGTCTGCGGCGGGGTCCAGGGTGTAGGCGTAGTAGGTGCGCGGCTCGCTCACCGTGCCGTTGGTCTCGCAGGTGCCGGAGCCGGTGAACGCGTTGTTGCGCTGGACCAGCCGGCCCGGCCCGGAGGCGTCGTAGCCACTGGCGGAGTAGCAGGGGTGGAGGACGCCCTCGAAGTGGTTGCCCTCGACGACGACACCGGCGTTCATGGTCGAGGCGACGCCGTAGACGGCGTTGCCCTTGTAGTAGTTGTTGTAGACGTGCACCGGTTCGCCGAAGCGGACGCGGGGGTGCCGTTGCCGTGAGCCGTCGAAGAAGTTGTGGTGGATCGAGACCTTCAGCTTCCCGGCGTCCTGGCCGCCGTTACCGTCGGAGTGCCCGAGCAGCATGCTCTTGTCGGTCTTGTTGAACCAGTTCCAGGACACGGTGACGTACTGGGCGCCGCGCACGACGTCGACGGCACCGTCGAGGGGGGCCACGAACTCGTTGTGGTCGATCCAGATGTGGTGGGAGTCCTGGCCGACGTTGATCGCGTCGTCCTCGGCGTCGGTGAATCTGATGTTGCGCACGATGACGTTGTACGAGCGGTGGAAGTCCAGCCCGCCCCCGTCGACGACGGCCGAGGAACCGACGCCGATGACGGTCTTGTTCGGCCGGACGCCCTGCTTGCCGGTGATGTCGACGGTGCCCTGCACGCGGATGACGAGCGGGCCCACCGTGTCGATGTACCGCAGGAACTGCTCGGTGGTGGTGGCGGTCACGGTGGGGCCGCCGGCCCCTCCGGTGGTGCCGTTCTGCCCGAGCGCGTCGACGGCGGCGAATCCGGTCGGGGATGTCTCCGCCACGGGTGCCGCCGCGCGGGCGACGGGGTCCGCCTCGACGGGTGCGGTGGCGGTCGCTGTCGCTGTCGCTGTCGCGGCGAGCAGCAGGGCGAGCGTGAGCGCGGGAACGGTACGTGACGACCTCATACGGTTCCTCCCGGGACGAGTGGGGACGTTCCTGGGCCGTGCGATCGGTCGTGCCAAATCCATGAACAACAAGGGCTAGAAAGCGCTTTCAGTTTCCTGAATGCTAAGCACGTGTTTTGACCATGTCAACGAAACGGCGTTCGCCTCGTGTTGTGGAAGGGAGTGTCGTGACCCCACGACATCGCATCGTCAGGGCATTGGCGCCCATGTTCCCCCTGGTACTCGGCGCCGGTCTGATGACGGCCCCGCCGGCGACCGCGGACACGACGGCCACGGCGGCCTCGGCGCCGAACTCCGTCACCGTACGGATCGACCCGTCGTACCAGCAGCCGGAGTTCGAGGGATGGGGCACCAGCCTCGTCTGGTTCGCCAACGCCACGGGCGGCTATCCGGAGCCCATCCGAAGACGGCTCGTCGACATGCTGTTCGGTGAGGACGGGCTCCGCCTCAACATCGCGCGCTACAACATCGGCGGCGGCAACGCCCCCGACGTCCGCAAGGACTACATGAAGGCCGGCGCGACGATGGACGGCTTCTGGAAGGCACCGGCGGGCACCACCCGGCAGGACATGGAGTGGTGGGACCCGGACGACCCCGACCACTGGGACTGGAACGCCGACCCGGGCCAGCGCTGGTGGGTGGACCAGGTCAAGGACAAGATCACCAAGTGGGAGGCGTTCAGCAACTCGCCGCCGTGGTTCCAGACCGTCAACGGTTATGTCTCCGGCGGCTTCGACGCGAACACCGACCAGATCCGCGCGGACCGCGTCGACGAGTTCGCCGCCTATCTGGTGCGGGTCACCGAGGAGATGGAGAAGCGGCACGGCATCGACTTCGACACCATCGCCCCGCTGAACGAGCCCAACACCAACTACTGGGGCACCCAGATCGGCGCCGACGGTCAGCCCACCGGCGGCCGTCAGGAAGGCGCGCACGCCGGCCCCGCCCTCCAGCAGAAGGTGCTCCTCGCCCTCGCCAAGGCGCTGCGCGGAGCGAAGACCGACGCCGCGATCTCGGCGATGGACGAGACCAACCCGACGATCTTCACGCAGAACTGGAACGCCTACGACGCCTCCGCCCGGGCGGCCGTCCCCCAGCTCAACGTGCACACCTACGGCACCGGCATGCGCACCAGTGCGCGTGACATCGCCAAGGGCGCGGACAAGAAGCTCTGGATGAGCGAGGTCGAGGGCACCTGGGGCACCGGCAGCGACTTCACGACCATGGAACCGGGCCTCGGTATGGCCACCCGTATGGTCGACGACATGCGTGAACTGGAGCCGTCCGCCTGGGTGTTCTGGCAGCCGATCGAGGACTCGATCCCGCAGGCCGCGGCCGGCAAGAACTGGGGCAGCATCCACGTCCCGTTCAACTGCACGGCCACGGACACCCTGGAGACCTGCCCGATCCGGGCCAACTCCAAGTTCGACACCATCCGGAACTTCACCCATCACATCCGGCCCGGCGACCACTTCGTGAAGGTCGACGACCCCTCCAGCGTCGCCGCCGTCCGCAAGTCCGGCCGGTCGGCCACCGTCGTCCACGTCAACGGCGGTACGACCGCCCGTTCCGTCACCCTGGACCTGTCGCGCTTCCGCAAGATCGACGCGGGCGCCACCGTCACCCCCGTGGTGACCAGCGCGGGCGGGGCCCTGGTCAAGGGCACCCCGGTCCCGGTGACCGATCGCTCGGCCACCCTCGACGTCCCCGCCAAGTCCGTCACCACGTTCCTGGTCGAGGGCGTCCGCGGTGCGGACAAGGACGCCGCCCTCGTCCAGCCCGGTCACGTCTACCGCCTCCAGGGCACGCAGAGCGGCAAGGCGTTCACCCCCTCGCAGGACGGCACCGGTGTCGTCCTGCGCACCACCGACGCCGCGAGCGCCCGGCAGCTGTGGTCGGTGGAGCAGCTGACCTCCGGCACCGGCAACCGTGAGCGCTACGCCCTGACCAACGCGGAGACCGGCAGGCGGCTCGCCGTGCGCGACAACCAGGCCGTCCTCGAAGAGGCCACCGCGGGCGAGGTGCCCGCCGCCGCGCAGTGGCTCATGTCCACCACCGGCGACGGCAGTTGGACGGTGGTGAACGCCGCCACCGGCCGTCTCCTCGACGTCACCGGGCAGTCGTCGGCGGACGGCGCCAAGGTGTCGACGTACACCCCGACGTCGGCGGACAACCAGCGCTGGGCCGTGAGCGACGAGACCGTGCTGAGCACCGAGCGGGCGGAGGCGTTCACCGTCCCGGGTCTGCGGCCGAAGCTGCCGGAGACGGTGACCCCGGTGCTCCGCGACGGCGCCCGGGGCTCCGTGCCCGTGGTGTGGGAGCTGCCGGCGGACCGCAAGTGGCGCAAGTCCGGGACCGTACGCGTCAAGGGCGAGGCCACCGACGTCCTCGGCCGGAAGATCCCCGCGGAGGCCCTCGTCACCGTCGACACGATCGCCTCGACCGTCCCCGGTCGCGCCAAGACGTATGCGGGGGGCGAGCCGGACCTTCCGAAAACGGTGGTCGGCGTCGGCCGGGACGGCGGCCGGACCGCCCTTCCGGTGACCTGGGACCGGGTTCCCGACGGGGCGTTCGACAAGAAGGGCGTCGTGACCCTGACCGGCAGCGCGGAGGTCGTCGACGGTTCCACGGTCGACGCGAGCGTACGCGTCCAGGTCACCGAGGCCGCGGTGACCAACATCGCGCCCGACGCGGGCGTGTCCGTCGCCGCCACCTACACCGAGAGCGGCTACTCCGCCGAGCGGCTGCGCAACGGCAACACCGCCGAGAAGGCCTGGTCCAACTGGAGGTCGGGCACCAAGAACCCGTCCGACACCATCACCTTCGGCCTGCCGAAGGCCCGCGACCTGAGCCGCGTCGTCGCCCACTTCCACCGGGACGGCACCAACGTCTCCTTCCCGCAGAGCCTGAAGGTGCAGGTCAGGGCGGCGGCGGACGGCCTCTGGACCGACGCGGGCGGACCCGTCACGGTCGGCACCGAAGGCACTCCGGTGATCGATGTCCCCCTCGACGCGGGCCCGGTGACCGGGGTGCGCGTGGTCATGACCGCGCGGCAGGGCGGCTACATCACCATGGGCGAGGTCGAGGTGTACGCCAAGGCCCCCGGCGCCTCCTCGGACGCCGCCGCCTCCTCCGTCGAGGTCGACGGGAAGCCGGTCGCCTCCTTCGACCCCGGCACCACCGACTACCGGGTCGTCACCGACGACCCTGCCCGGGCGGAGGTCACGGCGACGGCGCGCGACCCGTACGCGACCGTCACCGTGGACAGGACCGACGGATCCGGTGAGGCCTCGGCCGTCGTCACCGTGCGCGGTGAGGACGGTTCCGAGACCCGGAAGTACCGGATCGAGCTGGTACGCGGCTGAGGTGAACCGGCCGGGGGCCACGAGCGGGCCCCCGCCGGTTCACCGCGTCACGGCCCGGTCAACTCTTCGCGCAGGCCGCCCCGTTGAGCGTGAAGGCCGTCGGCGCGGTGTTCGTGGCGCCCTTGCCGCCGATGAACCCGAGCGTCACCGAGCCCGCGGCCGGGATGGTGGAGGTGTAGGAAGCGGGCTTCACGCTCACCGATCCACCGCTCTGCGTGGGAGTCCCGCCCCACATGTTGCCGATGGTCTGGCCGTCGGCGAAGGCGAAGGCGAGGGTCCAGCCGCTGACGGCGGTGGTGCCGGTGTTGCGGATGACGATCTCGCCCTGGAAGCCGCCGGGCCACTCGTTGGTGGCCCGGTACGTCACCGCGCAGTTCCCGGCGGGGGTGCCACCGCCCTCGTCCGTCGTGATGTTCACCGTGGCCGAACGGTTCGACCGGTTCCCGGCGGCGTCACGGGCGTAGACGGCGAAGGTGTACGCCGTGCCGGCCGTGAGACCGGTCAGGGTCGCCGAGTGGGTGGTGGAGGCGGCGAGCCTGGTCTCGGTGGAGCCGCTCACCCTGACGATGTCGTAGCCGGTGACGCCGACGTTGTCCGTCGCGGCGGTCCAGGACAGGGTGGCGGAGGTCGCGGTCACCGCGGAGGCGGTCGGTGTGCCGGGGGTGGTCGGCGCCTGGGTGTCGCCCGGGGTGCCGCCGAAGACCGTGGCCTCCTTCGCCGTCCGCGCGATGCCGTTCGCGCCGTTGAAGATGCGCTCGCCCCAGGCGCTGAGCCGGGTGGGGTCGAAGCCGATCGACAGGTCGAGGACCGGGTCGGTGTTGCCGCTCCAGGACCAGGCCAGGTAACCGAGGTCCAGCCGCTCGGCGGCGGCCATCATGGTGTCCTCGTCCGGGTCGCCCCACTGGTCGGCGGGCCCGCCGAACTCGCCGATGAGGAGGGGCAGTCCGGCGTCCACGAAGGCGTTCAGGTAGTCCGTGATCTCGGCGGCGGTGTCGAAGACGCTGTACATGTGGATCGAGAAGATGAGATCGCCGGTGGTGTCGGCGTCGTACACGGACCGGGCGTTGGCGCGCATGACGCCCTGCCAGTCCTGGCCCCAGTTGGGCGCGTCGACCATGATCGTGTGCTCGAAGCCCGCGGCTCGCAGCTTCTGCACGGCGGCCTTGGTGGGGGCGGTCCAGCCCGCGGGGTCGGTGTTGCCCCAGGGCTCGTTGCCGATGTTGACGATGACGTAGTTCTCCTCGCCGGCGAGGACGTCCTTGAGGCTGATCCAGTAGTCGGCCGCGTGGTCGAGCGTCCCGGCCGCGGCCTCCTCGCCGTATCCGGTGGTGTCGTGCACCTCCAGGACGCAGATGAGCCGGTTGGCCTTGCACTGGGCGACGACGTTCGCCACGTCGGCGGGGCTGTTCTTCGTCCACCGGTGCCCGTCGGAGAGGACGACACGGACGGTGTTGGCGCCGAGCGCCTTGATGTCGGCCAGCGACCGCGTCTCGCCCGGGTACCAGGTGTGGGCGTGGTTGACGCCGCGCATCACGAAGTCGTTGCCGTTGCCCTCCACGAGCCGGCCGTCGCTGATGTGCAGGCCGGTGGCCCGGGCGTCGGACGCCGACTGGGCCAGGGCGACGGCCGGGGCGAGGACGCCGAGGAGCGCGAGTCCGATCAGGCCGGCGAGTCCTGCCAGCAGGGTGGTCAGGGGGTTTCTTCGCTGCGTGCTTCGTCCTGTTCTCATTGCGACTCCAAGTGGGGGTGGGCGCCGAGAAGCTCAGGCATCAGTAGAGGTGTGGGGGGTGGGCAGTGTGGGAGCGCTCCCATAGACCCATCAAGCCGCGTACACGTCAACCCTGCGCGCACGTTCGGGGCGCTCGGCTCTGTCGGGCCGTCTCGGCCCGTTCGGCCCGTTCGGCCCGTTCGGCTGGCTCGGCCCGCGGCGCACTCAGCGCCGAAGACCGGCCCGGACCGCCACGGCGACCACCGCGTCCCGTTCCGCTCCGGTGAGCCGGCCCTCGGAGACCCACGCGTCGGCGAGGGCCCGTACGGCCCCCACGAGCGTTCGGCGGGTGGGGGGTTGGGACATGCTTCACGACTGCGATCATCGGTCGTTCGGTGGGGGGTGTGGAGCAGTGGGGGTCGCCGGGTGACCGCCCGGTCGGGGCGGGGCGGGGGCCAACCAGTGGTCAGGAGGGCCCGTCGAGACGACCGTGGGGGCGAGACGGTACACAGCCCCCGTCACGGCTCGCCCCGCCTGGGTCCCGGTGTCGTCCTCGCGGGCCGCGCACGCCCACCTCCCCGACCAGGCCGCGCTCGCCGACGCCGGGCTCGGCCTGGTCGGGGAGCCGCGGTTCGGCGCCTGGTCGGAGGGGTGGGGACGGGCCGCCACCGCCATGCTGCTCGACCGCCACCCCGAACTCGACGCCGTCCTGTGCGGCAGCGACCAGATCGCCCGGGGCGTCATGGAGGTCCTGCGCGAGCGCGGCCACCGCGTGCCCGACGACATCGCCGTCATGGGCTTCGACAACCGACAGATCATGACCGCCGGTTCCCGACCTCCGCCGACCAGCGTCGACATGAACCTGGAACAGGTCGGCCGAGCAGCCGCCCACGCCCTGTTCGCCGCGATCGCCGGGACCTCGCGCACCGGCATCGACACCCTCCCCTGCAAGGTGGTGATCAGGGGTTCGACAGCACCGCTGTCCTGAGGAGCCACCGCGCATGCCGTACGACACCCGCCCCGCACCACGTCCGTAGGACCCGCCCTCGCCGCGGCGGCCTGCACCCGCAGCGGCTCCCGGACGCGCCGCCCACACAAGCCACCCACCCCCGCCCGCCCGGCCACCCATCCGGCCGGCCACACCCTCGCCACCGCCTAACCCGCCTCCTCCAGATACCCCCGCGCCAACTCCCCCGCCCGTCCGAACCAGTCCGTGAGCAGGGCCAGTTCGTCGGCTGAGTACCGCGCGAACAACTCGGCGAGGCGGGCGTAGAACGGGCCGTAGACGGCCACCACCCGCTCGGCGGCGTCGGGGACCGCGACCACGCGGACCCGGCGGCGGTCGGCCGGGTCCGGCCGTCGGGTCACGAAGCCGCCGCGTTCCAGACGGTTGAGGATGCCGGTCACCGCGCCCGTGGTGACGTGTGCGCGAGCGGCCAGATCACCGGCGGTGACCGGTGCCTCCCCGGCCTCCAAGACGTACGCGAAACAGACGAGGTCCGTGACGCTCAGCCCGAGGTTCCGCGCGAACTCCTGCTGGCCGACGATCATCGTCGCGATCAGGCCGTCCATCGCGCTGATGGCTTCCGGGACGGTGGGGCGGCGTTCGGACTCCATTGAAGTTGCCTCCGAGGCAAGCTACATTCCTTACTTACTAAGACATCATAGTCGGCGCCGTGGGCGTGGCCGCGGCATGCCGTGACACGGAACGGCGCGCGCGAGGGGAGCAGTCACGTGAGTCTTCACGACGAGGGCCACACCGTCGCCGGCTGGACCGGCACCGCCATCGGCACCACAGGGTCGGCGCTTCTCGGCCTGGGGGTCTGCGGCTGGACCCCGGGGTTCGCCCTGGGCGCCACCGTCTCGGTCCTGGCCCTCCTGGTCACCTGGGGCCTGCACCTCGCCGGCTGGGGCAAGCCGCCCGGCCCCCGCCCCCGCGACCAGTGGGCCCTCGGGGTCCGCGACCGCTCCGCGCGCGGCGGCCACGGGGACTGCCTCGGCTGCCGCCTGGCCGGACGCCGCCGCACCCCGGCCCCGCTCCCGGTCGTACCCGGACCCGCCACCGGCCCGGAAGGCGCCGAGGTCGCCGCGCCCGCCACGCCAGCGGCCGCCGACTCCCCCGCCTGACCCGACCGCCGGACCCATCGCAGTAGACGCCTACCGGAATGGTGGGCCCAGGTTCACGCACCCCGACCCTGGTGTGCGCCACGCACGACGACTCGGCCCGAGGACGACCTGGTCCAGCTGATGCGCCAGCAGCACGCGGCGGCGGTCCTCCTCGTCGGCGGGGCCCGGCAGGGCGAGGCGTACCGGCGCAGGATGGCCGGTTACGCGACGGCCCTGGACGCGGTGGGCTCCCGGCTGGTCCTGGTGGGCCGCCCGCCGCTGCCCGGCGATCTGCCGGTGACGGTGGTGCAGTACGACAACCGGGGTGGCGCCTTCCAGGCCGCCGACCATCTGCTGACCGCCGGACACCGGTCCACGCTGTCGGCGACCGCGCCGCCCCACAGCGCGAACACCACCAGGGGAAGCAGGCCGGCGAGGCTCGCGTAGCCGACCCAGGCGGGTCCTCTTCCTGGGCGGGTACCCCGGACTCAGCACCGCCGACCAGCGCCGGGACGGATTCCTGCACGCTCTGCGCGCACACGGGGTGGCGCACACTGAGGAGTTGGAGCTGCCGGGCCCGTACACCCGCGTCTCGGGCTGTCAGCGCACCCGGGAGGCGCTGGCGGCCGGCCTGGACTTCACCGCGGTCTTCGCGGGCACCGACATGGTGGCGACGGGGGCGCTGGCCGCGCTGCGCGAGGCCGGTCTCGACGTCCCGGGCGACATCTCCCTGATCGGCTTCGACGACGTCCCGTTCGCCGCCGGCCTCTCCCCCGCGCTGACCACGGTGCGGGTGCCGTACGAGGATCTGGGGCGCGCGGCGGTCCGGTTGGCGCTGGAGCGCGAGGAGCGCCTCGGGGGCGACGACCACGTGGTGCGGGGCACGCAGTTGGTGATCCGGCAGTCGGTCCGCACGCCTTCCTGAGACCTGCGAGCAACCTCCTTTTCTTCACGGGAACTTGACGAAGTGTTCTCCCGCATTAGGGCAATGACCGGCATCAGGTCAAGCGTCCCGGACTATTGACTCGGATCACCTCAGTGGCGATTCTCGTCACATCGCTTGTGCCAGCCATGACAATCGGACTAAGGCGTCGTGGGTGTTCACCGCGTCCCGGAACGGTCTGGCCGATCGACCGTGCATCCCCCTGACCGAGGACGTGAGTGATGACCAGGACTCCACGCGCCCGTAGCCGACGCAGACCCCTCATGGTGCTGGCGCTGTTCCTCACCGCGATGGGCATGCTGCTCAGCCCGTCGCCGAGTTCGGCCGCCACCGGCGAATGGTGGCTGCCCACCTCACGGCCGTCGCCCGACTCCCAGATCAACGTGACGGGTGAGCCGTTCAAGGGGACCGACGCGGCGGGCGACGTGCGCGGCTTCGTCGACGCCCACAACCACCTGTTCTCCAACGAGGCGTTCGGCGGCCGTCTCATCTGCGGCAAGGTGTTCTCGCAGTCCGGCATCGCCGACGCGCTGAAGGACTGTCCGGAGCACTACCCGGACGGCAACCTCGCGCTGTTCGACTACATCACCCACGGCGGCGACGGCAAGCACGACCCGGTCGGCTACCCGACGTTCAAGGACTGGCCGGCGTACGACTCGATGACGCACCAGGCCAACTACTACGCCTGGATCGAGCGCGCCTGGCGCGGCGGTCAGCGGGTGCTGGTCAACGACCTGGTCACCAACGGGATGATCTGCTCGATCTACCCGTTCAAGGACCGCGGTTGCGACGAGATGACCTCGATCCGGCTGCAGGCGAAGCTGACGTACGACCTCCAGGACTACATCGACGCGCAGTACGGCGGCGCCGGCAAGGGCTGGTTCCGGATCGTCACCGACAGCGCGCAGGCCCGTGAGGTCATCAAGCAGGGCAAGCTCGCCGTCGTCCTCGGTGTGGAGACCTCCGAGCCGTTCGGCTGCAAGCAGATCCTCGACATCGCCCAGTGCAGCAAGGCGGACATCGACAAGGGCCTCGACGAGCTGTACGGCCTCGGTGTGCGCAGCATGTTCCTGTGCCACAAGTTCGACAACGCGCTGTGCGGTGTCCGCTTCGACGAGCACGGTCTCGGTACGGCGATCAACGTCGGCCAGTTCCTGTCGACCGGCACCTTCTGGCAGACGGAGAAGTGCAAGGGCCCCCAGAAGGACAACCCGATCGGTGACGCGGCGACGAAGGCCGAGGAGGACCTGCCGGAGGGCACCGAGGTCCCGGAGTACGACGACAACGCGCAGTGCAACGTGCGCGGGCTGACCGATCTCGGTGAGTACGCCGTGCAGGGCATGATGAAGCGCAAGATGATGCTCGAGATCGACCACATGAGCGTCAAGGCCACCGGCCAGGTGCTGGACATGTTCGAGGCCGCGTCCTACCCGGGCGTGCTGTCCTCGCACAGCTGGATGGACCTGAACTGGACCGAGCGGGTCTACTCCCTCGGCGGTTTCGTCGCCCAGTACATGCACGGCTCCGAGGAGTTCGCCAAGGAGGCCGCGCGCACGGACGCGCTGCGGACCAAGTACGACGTGGGCTACGGCTACGGCACCGACTTCAACGGCATCGGCGACCACCCCGCCCCGCGCGGCGCGAACACCTCCAACCCGGTGAAGTACCCCTTCAAGAGCGTCGACGGCGGCTCCACGATCGACAAGCAGACCACCGGACAGCGCACCTTCGACTACAACACCGACGGCGCCGCCCACGTCGGCATGATCCCGGACTGGATCGAGGACATCCGGCAGGTCGGCGGTCAGGGCGCCGTGGACGACCTCTTCAAGGGCGCCGAGTCCTACCTCGGCACCTGGGGCTCCTCCGAGGGTCACCAGGCGGGCGTCAACCTGGCCAAGGGGAAGACGGCGACGGCCAGTGCGTCCGAGTCGAACCCGGTCACCAGCTACCAGCCCGGCCGGGCCGTGGACGGTGACGGCGGCACCCGCTGGGCGAGCGACTGGAGCGACTCCCAGTGGTGGAAGGTGGACCTCGGCGCCTCGCACACGATCCGCAAGGTCACCCTGGACTGGGAGCGGGCCTACGGCAAGGCGTACCAGATCGACGTCTCAACCGACGGCTCGACCTGGAAGACGGTCTGGTCCACCACTTCGGGTGACGGCGGCCTCGACACGGCCAAGTTCTCCGCGGTGACGGCCAGATATGTTCGGATGCTGGGGACCGACCGCGGTACGGACTGGGGTTACTCCCTCTACGAGGTCGGCGTCTACAGCAGCTGACCGCATCCGACGGGGGAAGGGAACCACATGGCACGCCTGCCGTCGGCCGAGCGACGCAGACAGCTCACCGAGGCCGCGATCCGCGCGATGACCCGGGACGGCGTCCCCAGGACGACGACCCGGTCCATCGCGGCCGAGGCGGGCGTGTCGCTGAGCGTCTTCCACTACTGCTTCGAGTCGAAGCAGGAACTGCTGGAGTCCGTCATCACCACCATCACCGGGCACTACGTGGCCCTGGTGCGGGAGGCGATCCGGCCGAGGGAGACGCTCAGGGAGACCGTCCGGGCCGGTTTCCAGGCGTACTGGGACCACGTGTCCGCCCACCCGGGCGAGCACATGCTCACCTACGAGCTGACCCAGTACGCCCTGCGGGAGCCCGGATTCGAGCATCTGGCGCGGCGGCAGTACGAGATGTACCGCGTCACCTACGCCGATCTGATCGAGCAGCTGCGCGGGACGATGGGGTTCGAACTGACGGTGCCCGTCCCGGTCCTGGCGCGCTACCTGGCCGCCATGACGGACGGCCTCACCCTCAACTTCCTCGTCCTCGGCGACGACGCCGCCTGGGCGGACATCCTCGACACCATCACCGACCATGTGGCCGGCCTGGTCCGCGAGGAGGTCCGCCCGTAGTCCCTCAGCGGGCCGACGCGGCGATCAGCTGGTCCAGGAGGGCGATCAGGACGTCCCGGCAGGAGGCGCGCTCGCGGGCGTCGAAGAGCAGGACGGGGGTGTTCTCCGGCAGCGCCAGGGACTCGCGGATCACCTCGGGTTCGTAGGGGTGCTCGCCGTGGAACCCGTTGACGCCGATGACGAACGGGATCTTGCGGCGTTCGAAGAAGTCGATGGCGGCGAAGCTGGACTCGGGCCGGCGCACGTCGACGAGGACGACGGCACCGAGGGCTCCGATGGACAGGTCGTTCCACATGAACCAGAACCGCTGCTGTCCGGGCGTGCCGAACAGATAGAGCACGAGGTCCTGGCCGATGCTGATCCGGCCGAAGTCGAGGGCCACCGTGGTGGCGTTCTTCTCGGGGATGCCGTCGAGGTCGTCGACGCCGAGACCGGCCGTGGTGAGGGGTTCCTCCGTGCGCAGCGGGACGATCTCGCTGACCGACCCGACCATGGTCGTCTTTCCGACGCCGAAGCCGCCGGCGATGAGGATCTTCACCGTGTCGGGAGCCGCGATCACCTGGGGGTCAGAGCCGGCCAAGACCGTCCCTCACTTTCTTCAGCAGGTCCAGGTCGGGGGCGCGGGAGATCAGCCGTGGCTGGCGGACGCTGATCCGGCCCGCCTCCAGCAGGTCGCAGAGCATGATGGCGACCACGCTCACCGGGAGGTCGAGCTCGCTGGCCAGCTCCGCCACCACCATCGGCCTCGCGCACAGTCTGAGGATGCGGGCGTGTTCCGGCTGGGGCCGGGTGCCGCCGGCCGGCTGCGGGTCCACGGCCGTGACCGTGGTGATGAGGGTGAAGTCGCCACGGGCGGGCCGGGTCCGGCCGCCCGTCAGGGTGAACGGGCGAACCAGCCGGCCCGCCGCGTCGCCTCCGTTCACCTCACTCGCCGCTGTCGGCCGCGACGACACCCGCGCGTGGGGCCGCGCTGAGGTGCTCGCCGATCTTCTTCACCAGCATGTTCATCTGGTACGCCACCACGCCGACGTCGGCGCCCTGCCGGGTCAGCACGGCGAGGTTGGCGCCGGGTCCGGCGTTGGTGAGGATGAGGAAGGCGTTGCCCATCTCGATGAGCAACTGGCGCACGGGACCGCCGCGGAAGTCCATGCTGACGCCCTTGCTGAGGCTCATCAGGCCGGACGCCGTCGCCGCCAGCCGCTCGGCGTCGTCGCGCAGGAACGCGGTGGACTTGCTGACGACCAGTCCGTCCTCGGAGAGCACGACGGCGTGGTCGACCTCGGCGACCCGGTCCACCAGTCCGGTGAGCAGCTGGTCGAGCTGGCTGTGCGTGGCGGGGATGGGGCGTGTCATCTGTGTGTCCTTCAAAGAGCGGTCTGCGTGGGGAGTCGATGGGCCGTCAGGTGCCGGAGGCGGGGACGCGGTCCCCCGGTTCTTCGGATGCGGATCCCTCCCCCGGGGCGTACTCGGATTCCGCGTCGTCGTCACGTGCCTGGAGGGTGCCGCGCTGGAAACCGGCGAGCGAGGAGGCCGCGCGCTCGGCCGTGAAGTCGTCGGCGTCGCCCTCGGGGCAGGGTCCGGCCTCCTCCTTCAGCTCGGCGGCCAGGCTGGTCTGCGGGATCCGGCGGGGCAGCGGCATCGGGCCGCCCTTCTTCCCGGCCGGGGACCTGCTCCCGGCGGCCGTCCGTGTCCCGTTCGCGGCCCTGACGGCGTCGGCGATCCGCCCGCCGGCGCTCTTGGCCGCGTCGGCGCCGTCAGGGGCGTCGGCACTCTTGGCCGGGTCGGCGCCGTCGGGGGCGTCGGCGCTCTCGGGGGCGTGGGCGGTCCGCTCCCGCGGCGCGCCGTCCGCCTCCTGTTCCCCGGGTCCGGGCTCGGGGCGGGCGCCCGACGAGGTCGCGGCGACCCGGGCGGCCACCAGCGAGGTACGGGCGGGCGGTTCGTCGGCCTCGGGGCCGTCCTCGTCGGGGGTGGGGGCCTCGCGGACCACGGTCTCGTCCGGGATCAGCACGATCGCGGTGGTGCCGCCGTACGGCGAGGCCCGCAGGGTGACGGTGATGCCGTGGCGGGTGGCCAGCCGGGCGATGACGAACATGCCGAGCCGGAGGTCGTCGGCGAGCGCGACCACGTCGAACTGCGGAGGCACCGCCAGTTGGGCGTTGAACGCGGCGTAGTCCTCCTCGGACATGCCCAGCCCCCGGTCCTCGACCTCCAGGGCGAGCCCCTTGGCGACGGTCGCGGCGCGGACGCTGACCGGACTCGGGGCGGGCGAGTAGGAGGTCGCGTTGTCGATGAGTTCGGCGAGGAGGTGGATGACGTCGGCCACGGCGGGCGGGGCGATCCACACGTCGTCGTCGGCGTGCACCTCCACCCGCTGGTACTGGGCGACCTCGCCGACGGCGCTGCGCAGGATGTCGATCAGCGCGACCGGTTCGGTCCAGCTGCGGCCGGGGCGCTCACCGCTGATGATGACCAGGTTCTCTTCGTAGCGGCGCAACTGGCTGGCCGTGGAGTCCAGTTCGTAGAGGCCCTTGAGGATCTCGGGGTCCTGGTGCTGGCGTTCCAGCTTGTCGAGCTTGGTGAGCTGGAGGTTGACCAGGTTCTGGCTCTGCCGGGCGATGCCGAGGATGACGCGCTGGAAGCCGCGCCGGGTGTCGGCGAGTTCCACGGCGGTGTGGACGGCGGTGCGCTGGGCGGCGTTGAACGCCTTGGCGACCTGGCCGAGTTCGTCGGTGCCGTAGTCCAGCGGGGCCGAGGCGGCGTCCGCGTCGACCTTCTCGCCACGGTCCAGGCGGGCGACGATGTCGGGCAGCCGCTCCTCGGCGAGGCTGAGGGTGGCCGTGCGCAGCCCCGTGAGCCTGCGGGACAGCGAACGGGTGATGCGCCAGGACATCACGATGCACAGCAGCAGCGCGGCGAGACCGCCGGCGCTCAGCGAGCCGGCCGTGATCAGCAGACCGCGCGCCTCCTCGCCACTGCGCTCCAGCAGTCCCTGGGTCTGCGCGCGGATCAACGTCTCGTACTGGGCGGAGAGCTTCGTCATCGCGGCGTCCCAGCGCGCCTGCGCCCGCGGCAGTTCGGTCCGGCGGGACTCCCCGTTTCCGGTGGTGCGGGCCGACAGGACCTCGTCCTCCACGGACAGCAGCGCCTGCCAGTCCCTGCCCTGGACGATCCGCTCGACCTCGGTCTTCACCTCGCCCTCCAACGAGGGAACGAGCTGGTTGTCCACGAGCCAGCGGCGGGCGTTGACCACCTGGGCGAAATTGTTCCGGGTCGGCTCGTCGAGGCGGCCCGAGGGCCAGTTGAGGGTGAGGAACGCGTCCTCCTGCGAGACCAGCTCCGCGGCCTGTGCGATGGTGACGAGGGGACCGGCCTGCGAGGTGAGGTCGCCGTCGTCGACCTGGGTCAGCTGCTGGAAGGCGTGGATCTGGCCGTCGATGATCGAGCTGTAGTGCTCCAGGACCTGCTCGGGCGTGATGTCGGTGGGGTTGTCCACCTGGTCCCGGTAGTACTCCAGGCTGTTGGAGGCTCCCATGACCGAGTACAGCTGGTCGCCGATGCGGTCGGGGGCGCGCTCGATCTCGCTCGCGCGGCGGTCCAGCTTGGCGACCGCCCGGTCGGTCTGGTGGCGCTGCTTGTCCAGGGCCTTCGTCGAGCTGCCGGGGGCCGCCATGTAGGCGGCGGACAGGGCTCGCTCGCGCTGCAGGGCGAGGGTCGCCTCGGTTCCCATGGCGCCGGTGGACTTGCTCAGGCCGGTCTGCGTCCGCAGCTGCAGTCCCTCGGAGAACATCTGGGTCGTCGTCACACCCCAGCTCACCGCCAGCGTGACGCTGGGGATCAGGGCCAGGGTGATCAGCGAGAGACGTATGGAGCCGAGACGGCGCCGGGCGCCGGTCCGTGGGGGCATCGTCGTCCTTGGGCGGTTGGCGGGGAGCGGAAGGAAGCGGGGGACGGGGTGACGGGCGTCCGGAAAAGGCGGGTGGACACCTGTCAGTAGGGCGCACAGGGGATGCGCAGGATGTTATCCGTACAAGTGAGCGCAGGGTGCAGGGGCGGTCGGAAGTTTGGCGTCGCCGTTACACGACCGTTCCGCTTGCTTGGGTTCCGTGGCACCGTCGCGTCCGAACGGAGGGTTCCGTCTGCCCCCGTGCCGCGGCTGGGCGGCTGCGGCCGACCGGGGGTTCACGGGGTCCCGGACCGGTCACGTCAACGGGTCCCGTTCTCCGCGAACTCGGCGACTCCCGCGATGTTCTTCCTGGTCACGAACGCGGGGCCGGTGAGCACGGGTGCGACACCGCCACCGCTGACGTTGCCGTTGGTCCGGTACAGCCACAGCCCGTCGACGGCGAGGTAGCCCTGCAGGTAGGGCTGTTGGTCCACCGCGAACTGGACGTCCCCGTCCCGCACCGCCTCGACCAGATCCTTGTTGAGGTCGAACGTGGCGACCTTGGACTTGCTGCCGGCGTCGCGAACCGAGTCCACGGCGGCGAGCGCGAACTGCGCCCCGAGCGTGACGACCTCGTCGACGGAGGGGTCCTGGCGGAGCTTCGCGGCGATCGAGTCGGTCACGGCGTCGATGTCGGTGCCGTCCACGTACAGGTTCTCGGTCTGGCCGCCGAAGGTCTTCCGTACGCCGGCGCAGCGGGCCTCCAGGGCGACGTTGCCACGCTCGTGGATGACGCACAGGGCCCGTTTGGCCGCGCGGGCGTCGAGTTCGTTGCCGAGCGCCCGGCCGGCCACGCTCTCGTCCTGGCCGTAGAAGGCCAGCAGACCCTGCGCCTGCCAGGCGCCGATGCCGGAGTTGAGACCCACCACCGGTATGCCGGCCGCGCGGGCCTCGGCGACCGCGCCGCGCACCGCCTGCGGCTTGGCCAGGGTCACCGCGATGCCGTCGACCTTGTCGGCGATCGCGTCCCGCACCAGTTTCGCCTGTCCGGCGGGGTCGGGGTCGCTGACGAAGGTCAGGTCGATGCCGTCCTTCGCCGCCGCGACCTGCGCTCCCTTGCGGACCAGGTCCCAGAAGGCGTCCCCCTCGGCGCTGTGCGTGATCAGCGCGACCTTCATCCCACCCGCGCCACCCGACGCGTCCGTGTCCGAATCGGCCCCCGAGCCGCCGAACACCGAGCAGCCGGCGACGGTCAGGCAGAGGGCGGCGGCGAGCGCCGTGGCGCGGAAGGCGGTGAAGACCCTGTGGGACGCGGGCGATGGGTTCATGGGGGCGCGGCACCTCGCTGTGCGACCGGACGGGAGGTCGGGGGGAGCGACATCACCGTCATCACCGCGATGACGTGCGGCGACTGGCTGACTTTCGCTGGGCGGAGCCAATCGCGTGTGACGCCCGGTAGTCAAGTGAACAACGTAATCGATGTGTTGCTGTGACGACCCGATCCTGACCTGCGCGCACGTGTCAACGACCGTCCCGGGTCCGGGCCCGCGGACCTGGACCGTTCCAGTGCGCGCGCCGAAGTCGATTCCCGGCCATCCCCGGCCTCTCCCGAAGTGCCGGTGTTCCGGCCGAAATTCGCCCCGGCAGGCGGCAACCTCTGCGCATCCGGCGGCGACTGCTCGGCTGACGACCCTCCCCCGCACGGAACGGAAGCGACGCGTGAGCGAGAACCACGGCAAGGCCCGCCACCGCAGAAGGAAGACCGCCGTCGTGGCCGGTGTCCCCCTGACCCTGGCCGCCGCCGGGACCATGGCCTACGGCACGGTCTTCGGCGTGTTCGGCGCGGACGCCCAGCCCCGGGCCGCGGCGGCCGCCCCCACCTGGGCCACCGCGAGCGCCGACGGGTTCGCCTCGGTGAACGCGCTGGGCCAGAACGGCACCTACGGCGGCCGGGACGGCCGAACGGTCACCGTGAAGACCCTGGCCGATCTGGAGAAGTACGCCACCGCCGCCGAGCCGTACGTCATCGTCGTGGCGGCGACCATCGACATGAACCCGGTCGGCAAGGAGATCAGGGTCGCCTCGGACAAGACGATCGTCGGCTCCGGCACCTCCGGCCACATCGTGGGCGGCGGCTTCTTCCTCGGCCAGGGCGTCCACAACGTCGTCATCCGCAACCTGACGATCCGCGACTCCTACCAGGGCACCTGGAACGACAAGGACCACGACTTCGACGCGATCCAGATGGACGGCGCCCACCACGTCTGGATCGACCACAACGACCTGCGGCACATGGCGGACGGCCTCATCGACAGCCGCAAGGACACCACCTACGTCACGGTGTCCTGGAACAAGCTCAGCCAGAACAACAAGACCTTCGGCATCGGCTGGACCACCAACACCACCGCCGACCTGACGATCCACCACAACTGGTTCCGCGACACCGAACAGCGCAACCCCTCCACCGACAACGTGGCCCACGCGCATCTCTACAACAACTTCCTGGAGGACGTCTCCGGCACGGACATCGCCTCCTCATACGGCAACTACGCGCGCGGCAACACGAAGATGGTCCTGGAGAACAGCTACTTCCAGGGCATGCGGAACCCGGTCACCAAGGACGCGACGGCCGCCCTGGTCCAGCGGGGCAACGTCTTCTCCGGCACCTCCGGCCGCAACGAGAGCGGCGGCACGGCCTTCGACCCGAAGACGTACTACGGCTACACCCTCGACAAGGCGGCCGACGTACCGGCGCTGCTCAAGTCCGGTGCGGGTCCGCGGAGTTCGATCGGTACGACGGCGACCACCAAGGCAGCCGCCGCCACCACGCTCACCGTCGCCAAGGACGGCAGCGGCCAGTTCACCAGCGTGCAGAAGGCCGTCGACGCGGTACCCGCGAACAACCCCTCGCGAGTGGTGATCTCGGTCAAGCCGGGCACCTACCGGGAACTCGTCAAGGTCCCGTCCAACAAGCCGCACGTCACCATCCAGGGCTCCGGCGGCAGCCGCAAGGACACCACGATCGTCTACAACAACGCGTCCGGCACGCCCAAGCCGGGCGGCGGCACCTACGGGACCGGCGGCAGCGCCACCGTCGCCGTCGAGGCGGACGACTTCCAGGCCCGCAACCTGACCATCTCCAACGACTTCGACGAGGCCGCCAACCAGTCCCTCGACGGCCACCAGGCGGTCGCCCTGCGCACCGCGGCCGACAAGGTCCTCCTCGACGGCGTCATCGTCTCCGGCGACCAGGACACCCTGCTGCTGGACACGGCCTCGAAGGACAAGCTCGGCCGGGTCTACGTCACGAACTCCTACGTCATCGGCAACGTCGACTTCATCTTCGGCCGGGCCACGGCCGTCGTCGACAGGTCGGTCATCACCCTGAAGAAGCGCTGGAACGGCACCTCCGCCGGCTACGTCACCGCCCCGAGCACGGCCGCGAACCGCAAGGGCTTCCTGATCACCGACTCCACCGTCAACGGTGACGTGTCCGACCGCAGCTTCCACCTCGGCCGCCCCTGGCACGCGGGGGGCGACGCCTCCCTCGACCCGCAGACGACGGTCCGCAACACCAGCCTCAGCGCCGCGATCAGGACCGCGCCGTGGACCGACATGAGCGGCTTCTCCTGGAAGGACGACCGGTTCGCCGAGTACAAGAACACCGGTCCGGGAGCGGGCGGCGCGAGCACCGACCGTCCGCACCTGACCGACGCCCAGGCCGCCGGCCAGGAGGTCGCGGACTGGCTGGCCGGCTGGACGCCGAGCGCCTGAGGACGCCGGGTAGGGCGGGTACGGCCTGTACGGGCGGGTGGTGCGGGTACGGCGGACGACGCACCGCTCCGGGTTTCTGTTATCTCCCCGGGGCCGGTGCGTCTCCTGTGCGTGGCTCCCCGCGCGGGGCCGGCGCGAGCGCGAGCCGCCACCCCCGTACCCGAGACCCGAGGACCCCCACCGTGACAGCACAGATCAGCCGCCGGAGCATGCTGAAGATCGCCGGAACCGCCGCGGGCGCGGCCGGGCTCGGCGCCGGCACGGGCGCGGTGGCGACACCGGCCGCGGCGGCGGGCGGCGCGTACGCGCACCCCGGTCTGCTCCACACCGCGGCGGACCTGGCCCGGATGGCGGCGAAGGTGAAGGCGGGCGCCGCGCCCTACACCGCGGGCTTCGCCAGGCTGACCGCCAACGCCCATGCCCAGAGTTCCTGGACCGCCCGCCCGGCCGCCACCGTCTACCGGGGCGGCGGTACCCCGCAGAACTACGCGGCGCTCTACAAGGACGTGCACGCCGCCTACCAGAACGCCCTGCGCTGGCACGTCACCGGCGACAGCGCCCACGCCGACACCGCCGTGCGCATCCTCAACGCCTGGTCCGCGACACTGACCGCCGTGCGGGGCAGCGCCGACCGGTTCCTGGCGGCGGGCCTGTACGGCTACCAGTTCGCCAACGCCGCAGAGCTGGTCCGTGACCACCCGGACCTCGACCTGGACCGCTTCACCGTCATGCTGACCGAGGTCTTCGCCACGCTCAGCGACGACTTCCTGGTCCACCACAACGGCGCCGTCGTCACCAACTACTGGCCCAACTGGGACCTCGCCAACATGGCGTGCGTCCTCGCCACCGGCATCTTCTGCGACGACCGCGCCCGGGTCGCCCGCGCCGTCGACTACTTCAAGAACGGCGACGGCCTCGGCGCCGTCGGGAAGGCCATCCCGGTCGTCCACGACGACGGCCTCGGCGAATGGCTGGAGGCCGGCCGCGACCAGGGGCACGCCCTGCTCGGCGTCGGCCTGATGGGCACCCTCTGCGAGATGGCCTGGAACCAGGGCATCGACCTGTACGGCCACGACGACGACCGCTTCCTCAAGGGCGCCCAGTACGTGGCCAGGTGGAGCTTGGGCGGCGAGGTCGCCTACACCGCGAACACCCGCGCGAAAGGCGCGGTCGACGGCTGGTCCGGCCGGGAGACCGCGTCCGCCGCGGCCGGCGTCGACCCGAACATGAGGCGCCCCATCTGGGCCATGATCGCCCACCACTACACCGGGCGGCGGGGCCTCGACGCCTCCTACCTCACCCGCGCCGCGGCGAAGGCGGCCCCCGAGGGAGGCGGCGGCGACTACGGCCCCGACAGCGGCGGGTACGACCAGCTGGGCTTCGGCACCCTGGCGTTCACCCGGAACGCGGAACAGGCCGCCTCCCCCTCCGCCGGCGCCTCGTCCTCCTCCCCGTCCCCTTCCGGCGGCGCCTCGACCGGCGCCCGGGGTGGCCAGGGTGAGGATCTGGCCGCGACCGGCATCTCCGACGTGCCGGCCTGGACCGCCGCGGGGGGACTCGCGGCCCTCGCGGGCGGCCTGCTCCTGCTGCGCCGCCGCGACCGCGCCCGAGGCCGGTCGGAATCCTGACCGCGCAACGTCCTCGCAACCTGCCGGGGCGTTCACTGCCGCCATGGATGTCGTCCCGCGCGTAGAGCTGACCCCCGCGGCCGCCGATCTCGTACGGCGGCTGCGGGCGGCCCACGGCCCGTTGATGTTCCACCAGTCGGGCGGCTGCTGCGACGGCAGCGCCCCCATGTGCTACCCGGACGGCGAGTTCCGCACGGGGAACTCGGACGTCCTCCTCGCGGAACTCACCGTCGAGGGAGTCGAGGAGACGGTCGGGTTCTGGATGTCCCGCAGCCAGTACGAGGCGTGGCGCCACACCCGGCTGATCGTCGACGTCGTACCGGGCCGGGGCAGCGGTTTCTCCCTGGAGGCACCCGAAGGGGTGCGATTTCTCATCCGTTCCCGCGTCGTCGGAGCCGAGCCGCCGCCCGGCCGGTAGTCGTCTGGTGCACTTCCCCTGAGTCCTGGGACGGTTGACGAGACATCAGGGGGCGCCGTGACGCGTCGTGCTGGACGGTTCCGACGGGTACTGACGGTTCTCTCGGCGTGGAGTGTGCTGGCCGGCGCGGCCCTCGTGGGCGCGGCTCCGGCCGCCGGCGCGCCCAGGGCCGTCGCCGTCGCGCCGGGCGTCGGGTACAGCCACTTCGACATCCGGGGGGCGGCGGGCGTGGCGCACGCCCATGTGCTGAGTGTCGACCTGCGCAACCGGCAGGTGGGCGTCGGACTGCTGTACCCGGGGAAGGTGGCCGAGCGGGCGACCGTGTCCCGGCTGGCCACCGCGGCGGGTGCCGTGGCCGGGGTCAACGGCGACTTCTTCAACATCACCGAGACCCAGCACCCGGGTGTGGCTGCCACCGGGGCACCGGTCGGCCCGGCGATCGCCGCCGGTCACGCGCTCAAGGCCGCCGTACCGACGGGCCAGCGCTTCGGTCCGTCCCTGCCGCCCGGGACGAGCACCAGGGACGTACTCGGCGTCACGACCGACGGCACGGCGCGCCTCGACAGCATCGCCCTCGACGGGACCGTCACCACCGCCGACGGCGACTTTCCGCTCCGGGGCCTCAACCAGTACGCCCTGCCGGTGGGTTCCGTCGGAGCGTTCACCTCGGACTGGGGCAGCGTCTCCCGGCTGCGGGCCGTCTGCGGCACGGACACCGACCGGGCGGCGCCGTGCAGCACCGACACCCACGAGGTGCTGGTCGAGGACGGCCGTGTGGTCGGCTCGGCCGGCACGCCCGGCAGCGGGGCCATCGCGGCCGGTACGACCGTCCTGGTCGGGCGTGAGGCGGGCGCCCAGCGGCTGCGCAAGCTCGTGCCCGGCGACGCGGTGGAGGTAGCGCACCTCCTCGTCGCCTCGACCGGGGCCCCGTACGCCTTCGCGCTCGGCGGCTACCCGGTCCTGCGGGGCGGTGGCCCGCTCCCCGGCCTCGACGACACGACCTCGGCGGTACGCACCGCCGCGGGGGTCTCCGACGGCGGCCACCGTCTCCTGCTCCTCGCCCTGGACGGCGCGACCGCCCACCGCACGGGGCTGACCATCGCCGAAGTCGCCGCCACCATGCGGGGGTTGGGCTCCACCGACGCGTTCAGCCTGGACGGCGGCGGTTCCTCCACGCTGGTCGCCCGCGCACCCGGCACGACCACCGTCACGGTCCGCAACCACCCCACGGACGGCACGGAACGCGCCGTCCCGAACGGCATCGGCGTCTTCACGAAACCCTGACGCCGCTTCTCGGGCGCTGCCCGTGCTTCTCAGGGGCGCGGGGAACTGCGCGAGAAGCCCCACCGGACCCGCACCCGCCCACGAGCCCCGCACCCCCCTAGCTGTCAGGCGCCCCCGCCCCCACCCCCGTTCACGGCTCCACGCTGCTCACGATCTCCGCCGTGGCCGTCAACCCGTTGTGAATCGTCGGCCCCAGACTCGTACCGGCCATCGAGAACCCCAACAGCACACACACCACCGCGTGCGACACCTTCAACGCACCGTTGCGCAGAAAGGCCACCGTCAGGATCACGAGCAGCACGACCACAGAGAGGGAAATGGTCATCGTCAACCTCCTTCGCCACGTCCACTTCGCGGCATTCGGCCGTAAGTGTGGCGTAAAGGAGTATTCGTCCGTGCGGCTGACGTGTCCGCCGAACGAGTGGTCTACACCGACCCGCGAGCGTCCAGAAACGCCGCGAGCCCCGCGAGGTCATCGGTGTTGAGGTGGTCGACATCCGCCGCGACCAGCTCGCCCCACACCGCGTCCCGGGCCGGCCCCGCCAGATCGGGCGTCGCCCAGAACCGCACCCGCTGTCCCCGCCCGTGGGCCGTCGAGACGATCCGGCGCAGCTTCGCGCGCTCGGCATCGGGGAACGGACCGACGCCCTGCCAGGTGAAGTTGAGGGTCCAGTTGTCGGAGATCAGCGGGACGAACGTGGCGGGCGCGGGCGCGGCGGCGTCGAGATCGGTGAGCCGTCCGTCGTAGAAGGCACGCCGCACGGGCTGGGCCTCCATGGGCGGCCGGGCGGCCCGGTCCCCGGAGACCACGGCCGTCACCGCGCCCGGGTGCACCCGACCGTGCGCGTACGTGGTGAACAGGTGCCGGTGCCGCCGCAGTCGCCGGTCGAGTGCGAGGTACGTGGACGAGCCCTCGGTCTTGATGTCGATGAGCAGCTGCAGCGGCCTGCGGTGCCCCCGGTACACCGAACCGCCGTGGGCGCGGACCCGGGCGGCGAGCGGGTCGAGGTAGAGGGATTCGAGGGTGCGGGCGGGGTCGAGGCCGGCCGGGTCGTGGGCGACGAGGAGTTGGCCGTCGACGAGGAAGACGTCGGCCTCGACGCTGCCGAAGCGGTGGTCGAGGGCGTCGAGGAGGGGGCGCGGGTGCTCGTAGTCGTTGTGCGCGTGGGCCCGCCACAACGGGCGCGGGCCGTGACCGCGTTCGCCGGCCAGGGCGCTCGTGGCGGGCAGGGCGACCGTGCCCGCGAGGGCGGCGCCGAGGGTGGTGAGGGCTCTGCGGCGGGTGGTGAGGGCCATGTTCTGCCTCCCGGGTGGGGCCGGTTGCGGACCCTGCGAGTATGCGAGCCGGAAGGGGCGGACGAGCAGTGCTGTGCGGGGAGTTGGCCGGACCGCCGTCGTTCGTTCATCCGCGCCACCGCGCGCACAGCGGAAAGCCCGCCCCTGGTGGGACGGGCTTTCCAGACTTTCGCGGACCGTGCGTCAGGGGGCCTGGAGGTCGACCAGTCCGGCCAGCGCGGACCGGTGGGCGCCCGCGGTGCCGTACGCGATCGAGTCGGCCTTCGCCCGCTTCAGATACAGGTGGACCGGGTGCTCCCAGGTCATGCCGATCCCGCCGTGCAACTGCAGCGCCTCCTCGGCCGCGTGGACGGCCACGGGCGCGGCGAAGGCCTGGGCGACGGCCACCGCCAGGTCGGCGTCGTCGCTGCCGGTGGCGAGCTGGTCGGCCGCGTTCCGGGCGGCCGCCCGCAGGTTGACGACCTCCAGCCAGAGCTGCGCGAGGCGGTGCTTGAGCGCCTGGAAGCCGCCGACGGGCCGGTTGAACTGCTTGCGTTCCTTGAGGTAGCGGACCGTCTCGGTCAGCGTCCACTCGGCGAGGCCGAGTTGCTCGGAGGCCAGCAGCCCGGCGCCGGCGCGCAGGGCGCGGCGGACGGCGGGCTCGGCGTCGCCGAGGAGCCGGCCCGGGGCGCCGTCGAGCGTCACCGTGGCCAGCGGTCGGGTCAGGTCCAGGGACACCTGCGGGGTGACGGTCACGGCGGAGGCGTCCACCGCGTACAGGCCGCCGTCGTCGGCGGGCACCAGCAGCACGTCGGCGACGGCCGCGTCGGCGATGCCGGTCAACTCCCCGTGCAGGGCGCCGCCCTCGTACCCTACGACCTTGTAGGCGCTGCCCGCGGGCACGCTCAGCGAGACCGCCAGGGCGCCGATGGCCGTCGCGGAGGCCAGCTGGGAGAGGAGGTCGTCGGCGCCGCACTCCAGCAGGGCCTCGGTGGCGACGACCGCGCTGGTCAGATAGGGCACCGGCGCGACCGCACGTCCCAGCTCCTCCAGCACGACCGCCGCTTCGCGATGTGTGGCACCCTGACCGTCCAGCTCCTCCGGCACGAGCAGCCCCGCGAGGCCCATGGTCCCCGCGAGCGCCTTCCATGCGGCGATGTCGTGCGGCGCGTCCGACTCGGCGCGTGCGATCACGCTCGCCGCGTCGCAGTGGTCGGCCAGCAGGTCGCGGACGGCCGCGCGGAGGGCTTCCTCCTCCTCCGAGTACAGGAGATCGGTCATCGGGCGAGGTCCTTCCAGGCGACGTCCTTGTCGGTGCGCGGTTCGGTGGGCAGGCCCAGGACGCGCTCGGCGACGATGTTCAGCAGGACCTCGGTGGTCCCGCCCTCGATGCTGTTGCCCTTGGAGCGGAGGTAGCGGTAGCCGGCGTCGCGGCCGACGAAGTCGACCAGCTCGGGGCGCCGCATGGTCCAGTCGTCGTACAACAGCCCTTCCTCGCCCCGGAGTTCCACCTCCAGGCCGCTGATCTCCTGGTTGAGGCGGGCGAAGGCGAGTTTCATGCCGGCGCCCTCGGGGCCGGGCTGTCCGGCGACGAGCTGCTGGCGCAGCCGCTCGGCGGTGAGCCGGGCGGCCTCGGCCTCGACCCAGAGCTTCAACAGCCGTTGGTGGAGATCGTGGGTGCGCAGTTCGGGACGTTCGCGCCAGGTCCTGGCGACCGGCCCGATCATGCCGCCTTCACGGGGCAGCCGCATGCCGCCGATGGCGACGCGCTCGTTGTTGAGCGTGGTCTGCGCGACCTTCCAGCCGTCGCCGACGTCTCCGAGGCGACGGGAGTCCGGGATGCGGACGCCGGTGATGAACACCTCGTTGAACTCGGCCTCGCCGGTCACCTGGCGCAACGGCCGGACCTCGATGCCGGGGTCGGTCATGTCGCAGAGGAAGTAGGTGATGCCCCGGTGCTTGGGCACGTCCGGGTCGGTGCGGGCGATGAGGATGGCCCAGCGGGCGACGTGCGCGCTGGACGTCCAGACCTTCTGCCCGTCGACGACCCAGTCGCCGTCGCCCTCCCGGACGGCTCGGGTGCCGAGCGCGGCGAGGTCGGAGCCCGCGCCGGGCTCGCTGAACAGCTGGCACCAGACCTCCTCACCCGTCCACAGCGGGCGCAGGAACGTCCGCTTCTGCTCCTCGGTGCCGTAGGCGAGGATCGTGGGCGCGGCCATGCCGAGGCCGATGCCGATACGGCGCGGGTCGTTGTCGGGGGCGCCCTCTGCCTCCAGGTCCGCGTCCACCACGGCCTGCAGGGAGCGCGGGGCGCCGAGTCCGCCGAGTCCCTCGGGGTAGTGCACCCAGGCGAGTCCGGCGTCGAAGCGGGCGCGCAGGAAGTCCAGGCGGTCCGTCGTGGCGGGCGGATACGCGGCCAGCAACTCGGCCGTGCGGCGCCTGAGGTCGGCTGCGTCGGTCATGCGGCGGCTCCGTTCTCCAGCGCGGGTACGACGACGACCCGGCCCGTGGTGACGCCGTCCGCGACGCGCTGCACGGCGGCCGCGGCCCCGTCCAGCGGCGCGCGCTCGCTCACCAGCGGCTTGACGACGCCCCGGGCGGCCAGTTCGGTGAGCTGCTCGTGGCAGTGCTGGACCAACTTGGGGTTCTTGGTGTTGTACAGGCCCCAGTGCAGGCCGAGGATCGAGTAGTTCTTGACGAGGGCGTGGTTGAGGCCGGGGCTGGGAATCGTCCCGCCGGCGAAGCCGACGACCACGATGCGTCCCTCGAAGGCGACGACCTTGGTCGACTGCGTGTAGGCCTCGCCGCCCACGGGGTCGTAGATCACGTCCGCGCCCCGGCCCGAGGTGGCTTCCTTCACGGCGGCGACGACGTCCTCGCTCCGCCGGTCGATCACCACGTCACAGCCCAGCTCCCGGGCCACCACGGCCTTGTCGGCGCCGCCGACGACGCCGATGACCGTGGCCCCGGCCGCCTTGCCGAGCTGCACGGCCGCGCTGCCGACCCCTCCCGCGGCAGCGTGGACGAGCAGGGTCTCCCCCGCTTCGAGGCGGGCCCGGCGGTGCAGTGCGAACCAGGCCGTCTGGTAGCCGATGTGCAGGGCCGCCGCCTCGGCGTCGTCCAGCGCCTCGGGGGCGGGCAGCAGCGCGGTGGCGTCGGCGACCGCGTACTCGGCGAAACCGCCGTACGGCAGGACCGGGTTGGCGATGACCCGGCGGCCGTCCTCGGTCTCCCCGCAGATCTCCACGCCGGGCGTGAACGGCAGCGGCGGCCTGACCTGGTAGTGCCCGCGGCACATCAGGGCATCGGGGAAGTTGATGTTCGCGGCGCGCACCTTCAGCAGGACCTGGCCGTCACCGGGCGTGGGCCGCTCCACGTCCTGGAGCCGCATCACCTCGCCCGGCTCGCCGTTCTCGTGCACTTGCCATGCCTGCATGCGATGCCTCCACGGACTGCCTCGGACGTCTTCGTCGGACCGGGGTCGACTGTCGCATGCATACTAAGCGGTCGCTTGCCCTCCGGGGAACCGTCGAGGAGCAGTAGCGTGCGTCACGCACGCGTGGGCCGCGCCCGTACGTGCATCCGCTCCCCCTGGGGCCCGAAGAGGCTGAGGAACTCCACCGGTCCCTCCCCCGTCGAACCGAACCAGTGCGGGACCCGGGTGTCGAACTCCGCGGCCTCCCCCGCGACCATCACCACATCATGCTCGCCGAGCACGACCCGCAGTTTCCCGGACATCACATACAGCCACTCGTACCCCTCGTGCGTGCGGGGCTCCGGCTCCTGCTTCGACTGGGGCACGAGCACCTTGAAGGCCTGGAGGCCGCCCGGCTGCCGGGTCAGCGGCCAGTACGTCCGCCCGTGCCGCTGGATCGGCTTCGACCGCACCCGGGGGTCCCCGACCGGCGGCTCCCCGATCAGCTCGTCCAGCGGCACCTGGTGGGCCCGCGCGATCGGCAGCAACAGCTCCAGGCTGGGTTTGCGCAGCCCCGACTCCAGCCGCGACAGCGTGCTCACCGAGATGCCGGTGGCCTCCGACAGCCCGGCCAGCGTCGCCTCCCGCTCCTTCCGGATCCGCCGCAGCCGGGGCCCGACCCCGGCCAGGACCTCGTCCGTGCCGCTCGCGTCCACACTCGTGTCACTCATCCCGCTATTGCAGTTTCGGCAAAGCCGTTTGTCAATGCGCCGCTGTACGGGCGACCGTCGTGGTGGAGGTGGTCACCATGACCGAGCAGTACGAAGTGATCGTCATCGGCGGCGGCGCGGCGGGGCTCTCCGCCGCGATGGTCCTCGGCCGGGCCCGGCGCCACACGCTGGTCGTCGACGCGGGCGAGCCCCGCAACGCGCCCGCCGCCCACATGCAGGGCTTTCTGTCGCGGGACGGGATGCCGCCAGCAGAATTCCTGGCCGTCGGCCGGGAGGAGATCGCCCGCTACGGCGTCGAGCTGGTCCGGGGCCGGGCGGTGGACGTGACCCGCGACGACGACGGCGGGAGTTTCACCGTGACCCTCGCCGACGGCCGTGCCGTGCGCGCCCGGCGCCTGGTCGTCGCCACCGGCCTCAAGGACGAACTCCCGGCCGTCCCCGGCGTCGCCGAACGCTTCGGCCGGGACGTCCTGCACTGCCCCTACTGCCACGGCTGGGAGGTCCGCGACCAGCCCTTCGCCGTCCTCGCCACGACCCCGATGAGCGTTCACCAGGCCCTGATGGTCTCCCAGTGGTCCAAGGACGTGACCCTGTTCCTGCACGAGGTCGCCGAGGGCGATCTCTCCGACGACGACCTGCGCCGTCTCGCGGCGGCCGGGGTGTCGGTGGTCCCCGGAGTGGTCGCGGACCTGGTGGTGGAGGACGACCGCCTCACGGGCGTCAGGCTCGCCGACGGCTCGACCCACGCCCGCTCGGTGCTCTTCACCGCGCCCCGGCCTCTCCCGCGGACCGGCCTGCTGGAGAAACTGGGCGCCGACCTGGACGAGACCCCCTTCGGCGCCTATCCGGTCGTCGACCCGACGGGCCGGACCACGGTCCCGGGTGTCTGGGCCGTCGGCAACGCGATGGGCTTCTCCGAACAGGTCGTCAACGCGGCCTCCTCGGGCTACCGAGCAGGCGCGACGATCAACGGAGACCTCCTGATGGCGGACCTGGACGCGGCGACGCGGAACTAGGCACCCACCCACCCGACGTGATCGGCGCGAAGGGCCGCCGGAAAGGGCGCGGGGGAGCCGCGCGAGAAGCCCCACTCACCCGCACCCGCCACCGCACCCGCGCCCCCTCCCCCGTAGGCGCCCGGCGGAACTCCGTAGGACCATGGCCCCATGCTCTTCGCCCGGCTCGCCCGCGTGTCGCAAGAGATCGCCGCCACCTCGGCCCGGTCCCGCAAGACGGCCCTGCTCGCCGACCTCTTCCGGGACTCCGAGGAGGCGGACGTACCGATCGTCATCCCCTACCTCGCGGGCCGCCTGCCCCAGGGCCGCCTGGGCATCGGCTGGAAGGTCCTCGACCAGCAGATCCTCCCGGCCGCCACCCCCACCCTCACGGTCCGGGAGGTCGACGCCCGGCTGACGGTGATCGGCGCGGTCACCGGGCCCGGTTCGCAGACCGAACGCAGGCGCCTGGTCGGCGAGTTGCTGACGGCGGCCACCGAGGACGAGCAGCGCTACCTGTTCGGCCTGCTCACCGGCGAGGTCCGCCAGGGCGCCCTGGACGCACTGGCCGTGGAGGGCCTGGCCGGGGCCACCGGCGCGCCCGCGGGCGACGTACGGCGGGCGGTGATGCTGGCGGGTTCGCTGCAGAGAGTGGCCCAGGCCCTGCTCGCGGAAGGCCCGTCGGCCCTCGCGGGGTTCCGGCTCACCGTCGGCCGGCCCGTCCTGCCGATGCTCGCGCACAGCGCGTCCTCCGTCGCGGAGGCCGTGGCGAAACTGAGCGTGTGCGCGGTCGAGGAGAAGCTGGACGGCATCCGCGTCCAGGTCCACCGCGACGGCGAAGACGTACGTCTGTACACCCGCACCCTGGACGACATCACCGACCGACTGCCCGAACTCACTGCCGCGGCACTGGAGTTGCGGGGCGAACGGTTCATCCTGGACGGAGAGGTGATCGCGTTCGACGAGACCGGCCGCCCCCGCTCCTTCCAGGAGACCGCCGGGCGCGTCGGCTCCCGGCTGGACGTGACGACGGCCGCCGAACAGATCCCCGTCTCGCCGGTCTTCTTCGACGCGCTCTCCGTGGACGGCCAGGACCTCCTCGACCTCCCCTTCACCGACCGTCACGCCCTACTCGCCCGCCTCGTCCCCGAGCCCATGCGGGTCCGCCGCACCCTCGTGGCCGGCCCGGACGACCTGCCCGAGGCGGAACGCTTCCTCGCCGACACCCTGGAACGCGGCCACGAGGGTGTCGTCCTCAAGGCCCTCGACGCCCCCTACAGCGCGGGCCGGCGCGGCGCGTCCTGGCTGAAGGTCAAGCCGGTGCACACCCTCGATCTGGTGGTCCTGGCCGCCGAGTGGGGCCACGGCCGCCGCACGGGCAGGCTCTCCAACCTGCACCTCGGCGCCCGCACCGCCGACGGCTCCTTCGCCATGCTCGGCAAGACCTTCAAGGGCATGACCGACGCGCTGCTGGCCTGGCAGACCGAGCGGCTGACGGAGCTGGCCGTGGAGGAGCACCGCTGGGGCGTGACCGTGCGGCCCGAACTCGTCGTCGAGATCGCCTACGACGGGCTGCAGCGCTCCACCCGCTACCCGGCCGGTGTCACCCTCCGCTTCGCCCGCGTGATCCGCTATCGCGACGACAAGACCCCCGCGGAAGCCGATACGGTCGAGACCCTGCTCGCCGCACACCCCGAGGTGACGCGTTGACCACGTTCAAGCGCAGCGCCGGACTGCTGCTGCACCGCCGCACCGAGCACGGCGTCGAGGTCCTGCTCGGCCACATGGGCGGCCCGTACTTCGCGCACAAGGACGCGGGCGCCTGGAGCGTCCCCAAGGGCGAGTACGAGCCGGACGAGCCCGCCTGGGACGCGGCCCGCCGGGAGTTCCAGGAGGAGCTGGGGCTGGCGCCGCCCGAGGGGGAGGCCGTACCGCTGGGCGAGGTCCAGCAGAAGAACGGCAAGATCGTCACGGTCTGGGCGATCGAGGCGGACCTCGACCCCGCGACCGTCGTACCGGGCACCTTCCGCATGGAGTGGCCGCCGAGGTCGGGGCGGATCCAGGAGTTCCCGGAGCTGGACCGCGTGGAGTGGCTCACCGTCGAACGGGCCCGGGCCGTGCTCGTCCCGGCGCAGGCGGAGTTTCTCGACCGTCTCACGGAGCACTCGGACTGAGTCCGCGTTGCGGCGTGCGCCGCCGCGCGGGAAGGTCGAAGGACAGCCCACGCAGGAGGCCAGCCATGCCCATCGCCACGGTCAACCCGGCGAACGGCGAGACGCTCAAGACCTACGACGCCCTGGGCGAGGAGGAGGTCGAACACCGCCTCGCCACCGCCGACGCCACGTTCCGCACGTACCGGACGACGTCCTTCGCGGAACGCGCCCGGCTGATGCGCCGGGCCGCAGACCTCCTCGACGAGGACACCGAGGACGTCGCACGGGTGATGACGACCGAGATGGGCAAGCCCATCAAGCAGGCCCGCGCCGAGGCCGCCAAGTGCGCCAAGGCGATGCGCTGGTACGCCGACCACGCCGAGGTGCTGCTCACCGACGTGGAGCCCTCCGCCGCCGACGTGAAGGACTCGGGCGCCTCCCGGGTCCTGGTCCGCTACCGGCCGCTCGGCCCGGTGCTCGCCGTGATGCCGTGGAACTTCCCGCTCTGGCAGGTGATCCGCTTCGCCGCGCCCGCCCTGATGGCCGGCAACGTGGGCCTGCTCAAGCACGCCTCCAACGTCCCGCAGACCGCGCTCTACCTGGAGGACCTCTTCCGGCGGGCGGGTTTCCCCGAGGGCTGCTTCCAGACGCTGCTCGTCGGCTCGGGCGCCGTCGAGGACATCCTGCGCGACCCGCGCGTGAGGGCCGCGACCCTCACCGGCAGCGAGCCCGCCGGCCGGGCCGTCGCCTCGGTCGCCGGGGACGAGGTCAAGAAGACGGTCCTGGAACTGGGCGGCAGCGACCCGTACGTGGTGATGCCGTCCGCCGACATCGAGAAGGCGGCGAAGACCGCCGTGACGGCCCGGGTGCAGAACACCGGCCAGTCGTGCATCGCCGCCAAGCGGTTCATCGTGCACGCCGACGTGTACGACGCCTTCACCGAGCGGTTCGTCGAGGCCATGCGGGCACTGAAGGTGGGCGACCCGCTGGACGAGGACACCGACGTCGGCCCGCTCTCCGGCGAGCGGGGCCGCGAGGACCTGGAGGCGCTGGTCGACGAGGCCGTGGAGAGCGGCGCCACCGTGCTGTGCGGCGCCGAACGCCCCGACGGGCCCGGCTGGTTCTACCCGCCGACCGTCCTCGCCGACATCACCCCCGAGATGCGCGTCCACCAGGAGGAGACGTTCGGCCCGGTGGCCACCCTGTACCGCGTCGCCGACCTCGACGAAGCGATCGCGATCGCCAACGACACGCCCTTCGGGCTCAGCTCCAACGTGTGGACCGAGGACGCCGCCGACGTCGAACGGTTCGTCCGGGACCTGGACGCGGGCGCGGTCTACGTCAACGGCATGACCGCCTCCCACCCGGCGTTCCCGTTCGGCGGAGTCAAGCGGTCCGGTTACGGGCGTGAGCTGTCCGGACACGGAATCCGGGAGTTCTGCAACATCACCACCGTGTGGCACGGGGCGTGAGCGTTCCGCGGTTACCATCCCCGTTGTGAACCGCGAAGTGACTCTGCCTCTGATCGTCGACGACCGCGGGAACCTGCAGGTGTCTGCGGCCGATGTGAGCAAGCTGCTGCGGACGGTGGGCGGCCGGTGGCTGCACCTGGTGGAGGCGGGTGCGGAACTCGACGAGGACACGGTGGCGGCGCTGACGATCGAACTGGCGAAGCTGGCGGACCGCATCGACGTGGCGTGCATCGCGCACAGCAGCGGGGGCGCCTCCGGCTAGAAGGTCGATGAAGATCTTGGTGAGGGGCTGTCCGGCCGTCAGGCCGGACAGCCCCTCGGTCATGCGCCGGCCGGTGCGATGTGCCAGGTGCCACTGGTGTGGGTGAGCCCGAGGTTGATCAGTCGGCGGAGGTTGAGGGCGGCGGCTCGGGTGTGGAGCCAGGTGTCGTTCTTGATGGTGCCGCGGTAGCGCAGGCGCCGGTTGCCGTGGTGGACGAGCCAGGCGACGGCCCGTTCGACCGGGGGGCGCCAGCGGCGGTAGTCGGCCTGCCAGCCGGGGTCGGTGGCGGCCTGGTGGCGGGCTGCTGTCTGGAGGTCGTGGTGCGGTCGGATGGTCAGAATGCGTCCGGCCTTGGCTTTGGTGCACCGCTCGCGCAGGTGGCATCCGGTGCATAAGTCCCCGAAAGAGGCTTTGCGTTGGTGGTGCTGCCCGCCGGGGTCGGACAGGGCCACGGCGTGTCCGGCCGGGCAGGTCACGATGGCGGCGGTGGTGTCGATGGCGAACTCGTCGAGGGTGAAGCCGCCGGAGACGGCGGGCCGCAGCGGGGCGGGTTTGAGGAACAGCCGGTGCCCGGCCTCATCGAGGGTGTGGCGGGCGTCGCCTGCGGAGTAGGCGGTGTCGCCGAAGACGTCCAGCGGGTCGTCCTCGTCGGCGAGCAGTTCCAGGCCGACCGCGGCCTCGTGGTGCTCGGGCCCGGCGCCGGGGCGCAGGGCGACGGCGGTGTATAAGCCGGTCTCGGGCTCGATGGCCAGGTGGGCCTTGAAGCCGTCCTGCTGGTGACTGCGGGTCTTGTGCACGTGCCGGGCTTCGGGATCGACGGTGGAGACCATCCGGCTGGGGGCGGTGCCCCGGGTGATGCGCCAGCGTCCGTCGCGGCCGTCGGAGTCCTCGGCGGGCTCGACGTCCTGACCGGCGACCAGGGCCAGGATGCCCACCGCGTTCGCGGCCTTCTCGCCGAGTTGCCGGTCGGGCAGATGACCCAGCAGCCGCAGCGCATCGGTGACCAGTGCGTCGACCAGCTCGGCGCGGGCCTGCCCGTCGTTCCAGGCGATCTTCGGTTTGCCCGGGTCGGTGTAGTCGTGCGCGCCGCACTGGGCAGCGGCGACCATGTCGGCGCCGGGAACCTCGCGGATCACCGCGCGGACGGCGGCGATGATCTGGGTGACGGTGTCCTGGGTGGCGACCGCGTCGTCCAGCACGGTGGAGTCCAGCGCCCGGCGGTGCTTGCCCTTCAGCACTCCGGTGGCCTTCACGACCTCGCGCACGGCCTCGAAGATGCGGTTCGGGCGGGCGGAACGGGCCAGCCGGCGGCGGAAGTAGGCCAGCAGCGACGGATCGAACGCCATGTCGTGAAGACCCAGCCCGCATCCTGCCTTCCACCGCAGATCGCACCGCAGTTCCTGGACCGTCTCGAAGTCCGACAGCCCGTGCAGGGCCTGCAAGGTGATCGCGGCGGCCAGGATCTGCGGCGGCATGCTCGGCCGCCCGTTCGCCGACGGATACATGTCCGCGAACATCTCAGCCGGAAACAGCTCGCCACGATGCCCGGCCAGGAACGCGAACACACTCCCGGCCGGGATCAGATCCCGGCACGTCTCCCACACGTCCGGCCCCACGGTCTCGCCGACCCACTCACCCATCGCCACATGACGAGTCTGGTCCTGCCGCTGACGCGGCAGGACCAGAACCCCAAGATCTTCATCGACCTTCTAGGGGCCGGTTCGCCCACGCGCCGTAGCCCTCACGCCGGTACGCGCCTGCGGGTACGTCGTGGCTCGTCGCGCAATAGCCGCCCCAGGAGGCGAAGTTGACGCTCAGGGCGAGCACCACGTCAACCGGCGCCGCATCCAGGGCGAGCCGGGCGACGTACGACGGGTGGGCCCGGCAGCCGGGCAGCGGCTCGTACGCCGCGCTCCGATCCGCGTCCACCCCGCACGCCTCGGCGTACACCCCGAGCGCCTGCGCCGCCACCGCCTCCCCCTCCGCGAGCATCGCGAAGAAGGGGGCGCTGTCGGGCTCCTCGGCGGCCGACCGCTCGGCCAGGTGGCGGAAGGAGAGCAGGTCGGCGGCGACGACGAGCCGCTGTTCCCGCGCGAGCACGGCGAGGATGCCGACCTCGGCGGCACCGGCGTCGATCAGGGGCAGCAGGGGGTTGTGCCCGGATCGGGCGCGAGCCTCGCGGTGATCGCTTCCAGCAATTCTCCGGCCGTACGCGTCCTCGACCACTCCCGTCGGGTTCACCCGTCGTCACCGGTGACGACCGCCCCCTCAACGGGCGCGGGGAACTGCGCGAGCAACCACGACGTTCCCGCAGCCCGACCGACACGCGCACCCCTTCGGCACTACCGGATCGGCATCCCCGACAAGGTCCGGGCGATCACCAGCCGCTGCACCTCACTCGTGCCCTCGAAGATGGTGTAGATGGCCGCGTCCCGGTGCATCCGCTCGACCGGGTACTCACGGGTGTACCCGTTGCCGCCCAGGATCTGGATCGCCTGCGCCGTCACCTTCTTCGCCGTCTCGCTCGCGAACAGCTTCGACTGCGACCCCTCGGCCGCCGTGAACGGCCTGCCGTTGATCGCCATCCAGGACGCCCGCCACACCAGCAGCCGCGCCGCGTCCACGGACGTCCGCATGTCCGCGAGCTGGAAGGCCACGCCCTGGTTGTCGATGATGGGCCGGCCGAACTGCTCACGGGTCTTGGCGTAGTCGAGGGCGACCTCGTACGCGGCACGGGCGGTGCCCACCGCCATCGCGCCCACCGCCGGGCGGGACGCCTCGAACGTGGCCATCGCCGCGTTCTTCAGCCGCTCACCGCCGGCCTTCGCCCGCTCGCGGGCCCGCGCCAGGCGCTCGTCGAGCTTCTCCTTGCCGCCGAGGAGGCAGGAACCGGGGACGCGCACGTCCTCCAGGACGACCTCGGCGGTGTGGGAGGCGCGGATGCCGTGCTTCTTGAACTTCTGGCCCTGCGACAGACCGGGCGTGTTCGGCGGGACGATGAAGGAGGCGTGCCCCTTGGAACCGAGGTCGGCGTCGACCACGGCGACGACGACGTGGACGTTGGCGATGCCGCCGTTGGTCGCCCAGGTCTTGGTGCCGTTGAGGACCCACTCGTCTTTGGCCTCGTCGTACACGGCGCGGGTGCGCATGGACGCCACGTCGGAACCGGCGTCGGGCTCGGAGGAGCAGAACGCGGCGACCTTGACATCGTTGGCGTCCCCGTACATCTGGGGGATCCAGGTGCCGATCTGCTCCTCGGTGCCGTTGGCGAGGACGCCCACCGCGGCGAGGCCGGTGCCGACGATGGACAGGGCGATGCCCGCGTCACCCCAGAACAGCTCCTCCATGGCCATGGGGATGCCGAGGCCGGTGGGGTCGAAGTACTGCTGGGCGTAGAAGTCGAGGGAGTAGATGCCGACCTTGGCGGCCTCCTGGATCACCGGCCAGGGGGTCTCCTCGCGCTCGTCCCACTCGGCGGCCGCGGGGCGGATCACATCGGCGGCGAACCCGTGGAGCCAGTCGCGGACCTCTCGCTGTTCCTCGTTGAGTTCCATGGTGAACTCGGCCATGACGCGCCTCCAGCACTGCACTAAGATGTTACCTGCGGTAACTGGAGTCTGTTACCGGTCGGTAGGAAAAGTCAACTCCCGCGGCGGGGTCGGTAGCCCGTTCGATCGGCTCGTGCCAATCAGTGTTAGTTTGCGCAGGGCGTCACCGTCATCAGTATGTGGGGGAGAGACTCATGGACACCACGCAGCGGACCGACCAGGAGCGGTCCGCCGACCGTCGTCGGCGCGAGCTGCTGGAGGCCGCGGACAGGGTGGTGCTGCGCGACGGCCCCGGAGCGTCGATGAACGCCATCGCCGCCGAGGCCGGGATCACCAAGCCGATCCTCTACCGCCACTTCGGCGACAAGAGCGGACTTTACGCCGCTCTCGCCCAGCGCCACACCGACGCCCTCCTCGACGCCCTGCGGGCCGCGTTGGACGCCCCGGCCGAGCGCCGTGAACGCGTCGAGGCGACCCTCGACACCTATCTGGCGGCCATCGAGGCCCGTCCCCAGGTGTACCGCTTCCTCATGCACCCCGCCGAGGCCGGCCATCCGGGCGAGCAGGGCTTCGACGTCGGCAAGCACTCCGCGCCCCTCCTGCGCCGCATGGGCGAGGAACTCGGCAAGGTCATAGAGGACCGCCTCGATCTCGGCCCCGACAGCCACCGGCTGGCCCGCGTCTGGGGTCACGGCATCGTCGGCATGATGCACGCGGCGGGAGACTGGTGGCTCGGCGAACGCCCCTGCACCCGCGCCGAGTTGGTCAGCTGCCTGGCCGACCTGCTGTGGGGCCGCCTGGCGGCCGCGGGCGACAAGGTCGGCGGCCCGGGTTTCTAGAGGGTTCCTTGCCGACGGGGCCGGGGATCAGCGCCCCTGAAAGGGGCGCGGGGCTGTATCGATATGCGGCTCCGCCGCGTGGGCGCGAGAAGCCCCGCCGCACCCGCACCCGCACCCGCACCCGCACCCGCACCCGCCGACGAACTCACACCCCCCACGACGCTTTCGCGACCTTCCTCATCACCCGAGAACGCCGCCACCCCGACAGCCGGTCCACATACACCCGGCCCTCCAGGTGATCGCACTCGTGCTGGAGGCACCGCGCGAAGAACCCGCTCCCCCACACCCGCACCCGGTCCCCGTCCACCGTGAACCCCTCCACGGCGGCCTCGTCGTACCGCTCCACACCTGCCTCCAGGCCGGGCAGGGACAGACAGCCCTCGGGCCCTCGCAGTACGATCCCCTCGGTCGAGACGAGCCGGGGATTCACGACATGACCCAGATGCCGTACGTCCTCGTCGTCCGGACAGTCGTATACGAACACCCGCAGCGACCGGCCCACCTGGTTCGCGGCAAGACCCACGCCCCGCGCGTCGTACATCGTCGCGAACATATCCTCCACAAGGCGCGCCAGTTCGGGCCCGAACTCCGTCACCTCTTCACAGGGCACCTGCAGTACGGGGTCCCCGAGCAGTGTCATGGGGAGAACGCGCCCTCGGGCGCCGGGAATCGAGCCGCTTCGCATGGTCGCAAGGGTACGTTCGGACCGATATCGCCGGTCCGGACGCTGGGACGGCCCGGTCGAGATTCGGGCGCGTGAGTGGATCTCGATAGGCTTCGGTCCACACGTGGCCGGGACAGGGCGCGGCGCTGTACGCAAGGAGGATCGAGAACTGATGGCAGGCAACTCGGACCCGCTCACGCCGCGGGCCAAGCTGGCCGTGACGGCGGGCAAGGCGGTCGCGGCGGCATCTCGTGCCGCGGGACGCGGTAGCGGATCTGTGATCGGCGGCCGGGTGGCACTGAAACTCGACCCCGACCTCCTCGCCCGGCTCGCGCAGAGCCTGGACGTCGTCCTGGTCTCGGCCACCAACGGCAAGACCACCACGACCCGGCTGATCGCCGAGGCGCTGCGGGCCGCGGGCCCGGTCGTCTCGAACGCGCTCGGCGCCAACATGCCCGCGGGCATCACCTCGGCCCTCGCCGGGAACTCGGACGCGAAGTTCGCGGTCATCGAGGTCGACGAGAAGTATCTGGCCGGTGTGGCGCGGGACACCGACCCCAAGTGCATCGCGCTGCTCAACCTCTCCCGCGACCAGCTGGACCGTGCCGCCGAGACTCGCATGATGGCGGAGGCGTGGCGGGAGGGCCTGGCCGGCACCAAGGCCGTGGTCGTGGCCAACTGCGACGACCCGCTGATCGTGTGGGCGGCCTCGTCGTCCCCGAACGTGATCTGGGTCGCGGTCGGCCAGATGTGGAAGGACGACGCCTGGTCCTGCCCGTCCTGCGGCGGTGTGATGCAGCGGCCCGGCGACGACTGGTTCTGCGGCGAGTGCGGTTTCCGCCGCCCGACGCCGAGCTGGGCGCTCTCCGGCGACCACGTGCTGGACCCGCACGGCTCGGCCTGGCCGATCCACCTGCAGCTCCCGGGCCGCGCCAACAAGGCCAACGCCGCCTCCTCGGCCGCCACGGCCGCCGTCTTCGGTGTGCCCCCGCAGGTCGCCCTGGAACGCATGTACCAGGTCCAGGCGGTCGCCGGACGGTACGACGTGGTGCAGTTCATGCAGCGCGACCTGCGGCTGCTGCTCGCCAAGAACCCGGCGGGCTGGCTGGAGACGTTCTCGCTGATCGACCCGCCGCCGTCGCCGGTGATCCTCTCGGTGAACGCGCGCGGCGCCGACGGCACCGACACCTCCTGGCTGTGGGACGTCGACTACACCCGGCTGACCGGCCACCCGATCTTCGTGCTGGGCGACCGCAAGCTCGACCTCGCGGTACGCCTGGAGGTGGCGAACCAGCACTTCCAGGTCTGCGACACCCTCGACCAGGCGGTGCAGATGTGCCCGCCGGGCCGGATCGAGGTCATCGCCAACTACACCGCGTTCCAGGACCTGCGCCGCCGCGTGGGCAACTGAGCACGCTACGACGAACGACGCCAACGACTCCGAGGGGCACCGACTTACATGAGCGACAACAGTCTGCGGGTCGTCTGGGTCTACCCGGACCTGCTCAGCACCTACGGCGACCAGGGCAACGTCCTCGTCGTCGAGCGCCGGGCGCGGCAGCGCGGCCTGGACGTGGCCCGGCTGGACGTGCGCAGCGACCAGCCGATCCCGACCTCCGGCGACATCTACCTGATCGGCGGCGGCGAGGACCGTCCGCAGCGGCTCGCCGCCGAGCGGCTGCGCCGGGACCGGCATCTGTACCAGGCGATCAACAACGGCGCGATCGTCTTCGCGGTCTGCGCGGGCTACCAGATCCTCGGCCACGAGTTCGTCAACGACCTCGGTCAGCGCGAGCCGGGCCTCGGTCTGCTCGACGTGACCACGACCCGCGGCGAGGGCGAGCGGTGCGTCGGCGACGTCCTCGCGGACATCGACCCGCGCCTCGGCCTGCCCCAGCTCACCGGGTTCGAGAACCACCAGGGCGTCACGCACCTCGGTCCCACCGCCCGCCCGTTCGCGAACGTGCGGCTCGGCAAGGGCAACGGCACGGGCGACGGCACGGAGGGCGCGTACAACGACACCGTCTTCGGCACGTACATGCACGGGCCGGTGCTGGCGCGGAACCCGCAGATCGCGGACCTGCTGCTGAAGCTGGCACTGGACGTGAACGCGCTGCCGCCGACCGACGACCGCTGGTTCGAGGCGCTGCGCGACGAGCGCATCTCCTCCGCCCAGCAGCAGCCCGCCTAGCAGGTCACGGCAGGACGCCGAGGCTCCTCAGAAACGGTTCCTCAGTGCCCGCACGAAAGCCCGTCCGATAGCGCCCCCGCTCATGTGTGAAAGCCCGTCTGACCAGGGCTCCGCTCACCTGTGCGGGGGCGTCCAGCAGGCGGACGCCCGCTACGGCCGGGCCCCCCGCCGCCGGTAGGGTGGCGGGGATTCCAGCCGGACAGCGTGGTCCGGTACCCGGCCCACGTCGAGAAGGTATTCGGGCTATGCGCATTGGTGTCCTCACGTCCGGCGGCGACTGTCCCGGACTGAACGCCGTCATCCGGTCCGTCGTGCACCGCGCCGTCGTCGACCACGGCGACGAGGTCATCGGCTTCCGGGACGGCTGGAAAGGCCTGCTGGAGTGCGACTACCTCAAGCTCGACCTGGACGCGGTGGCCGGCATCCTGGCCCGCGGCGGCACGATCCTCGGTTCCTCCCGGGTCCAGCCCTCACATCTGCGCGACGGTGTGGCGCGGGCCAGGAGCCATGTCGAGGAGCTGGGGCTCGACGCGATCATCCCCATCGGCGGTGAGGGCACGCTCAAGGCGGCCCGGCTGATGTCGGACAGCGGTCTGCCCGTCGTGGGCGTGCCGAAGACCATCGACAACGACATCGCGGTCACGGACGTCACCTTCGGCTTCGACACGGCCGTCGGTGTGGCCACGGAGGCCCTGGACCGGCTGAAGACGACCGCCGAGTCCCACCAGCGGGTCCTGGTCGTGGAGGTCATGGGCCGCCACACCGGCTGGATCGCGCTCCACTCCGGCATGGCGGCCGGCGCGCACGCCATCGTCGTACCGGAACGGCCCTTCGACATCGAGGAGCTGACCGCGAAGGTCGCCCAGCGGTTCTCGGCGGGCAAGCGGTTCGCGATCGTCGTCGCCGCGGAGGGCGCGAAGCCCAGGGCCGGGTCGATGGACTTCGACGAGGGCGGCAAGGACATCTACGGTCACGAGCGCTTCGCGGGGATCGCGCGGCAGCTCTCGGTCGAGCTGGAGCAGCGCCTCGGCAAGGAGGCACGGCCGGTGATCCTCGGGCATGTGCAGCGGGGCGGGACGCCGACCGCGTACGACCGGGTGCTCGCCACGCGGTTCGGGTGGCACGCGGTGGAGGCCGTGCACCGGGGAGAGTTCGGGAACATGACCGCGCTGCGGGGCACCGACATCGTGATGGTGCCGCTCGCCGAGGCCGTGGAGACGCTGAAGACGGTGCCCGAGGAGCGGTACGACGAGGCGGAGTGCGTGCTCTAGCGTGCCGCCGAGGACGCAGGAGTGAGGTACGCCCCCGGTCGTGATCGCGACCGGGGGCGGTTCTAGTGTGGGGGCGGACAGACAGCACAACCCCCCACGAAGCAGGAGCCGGCGGATGGACCACAGCGGGCACGGTACGGGGCTTTCGCCCTTCACCCTGGGGCGGGGGCTCGCGTGGTCGGCCGACCCGTTCTTCCTCGTCGCCTGCCTGGTGGGGCTGGCCCTGTACGGCTGGGGCGTCGTGCGGCTCGTGCGGCGCGGGGACAAGTGGCCGGTGGGGCGGACCGTCGCCTACGTCGCGGGTGTGCTGCTGGTGATGCTGGTGACGTGCACCGGACTCAACGACTACGGCATGGTCATGTTCAGCGTGCACATGGTCCAGCACATGGTCATCAGCATGGTGGCGCCGATCATGCTGCTGCTCGGGGCGCCGGTCACGCTGGCGCTGCGGGCGCTGCCGGTGGCGGGGAGGGGCCGCAAGGGGCTCCGCGAGCTGCTGCTGATGTTCCTGCACAGCTGGTACATGAAGATCGTCACGCACCCGGCGTTCACGATCCCGATGTTCATCGCGAGCCTGTACGGGCTGTACTTCACCCCGATCTTCGATTTCCTGATGGGATCGACCCTCGGGCACATCGTGATGATGACCCACTTCCTGATGGTGGGCCTGTTCTTCTTCTGGCCGATCATGGGCGTGGACCCCGGCCCGCACCGCCCCGGCTATCTGATGCGGATGCTGGAGCTGTTCGCAGGCATGCCGTTCCACGCGTTCTTCGGCATCGCGCTGATGATGGCGTCCACACCGATGGTGAAGACGTACGAGAACCCGCCCGCCTCCCTCGGCATCGACGCCCTCGCCGACCAGAACGCGGCCGGCGGGATCGCCTGGGCGTTCAGCGAGATCCCCTCGGTTCTGGTACTGCTCGCACTGCTCTTCCAGTGGTACGGCTCCGAGCAGCGGCAGGCCCGGCGCATGGACCGCGCGGCCGACCGGGACGGCGACAAGGAACTCGAGGCGTACAACGCCTATCTCGCCTCACTCGACGCACGCGGTCGCTGAGCCGCAATCCTCCGCCGGACCCCATTCTTTTGTTCGACCCCGAGACCGCACTTCTCCCCAATTCCCCTTGACCAGAAGGCTTTTCCTTTCAGTAGCATGATGTCTGAGCCCCGCTTCCGTTCCGCGGGGTGACAGGGGAAACCGCCGGGGGGAGCGGTCATGACAATCAACGCATGCTTGCCGACGCGCACACCTTTACACTTACGAACACGCTTACGAATTACGGGGAAATCGACTGCCCGGCGGATCGCCGTCCTTCTCGTCGGCGCGATGATCCTCAGCGGTTGCGGCGACTCGGCCCCGTCCCTGCTCGCGGTGAAGGCGGTGGCCGCGGGGGTCGCCTCCCTCGCCCCCTTCTTCGACGAGGGCGAACGGCTGGGCCGGGACGAACCCCGGCTGACGTCCCTGGAGCCGCACAGCGGTCTGCAGCAGGGCAACGCACCCGGCCTGTACGGGGGCACGCAGAAGCCCAAGGTCTGCGACGTGCGCAAGCTGGAGGATTTCCTCACCGCACCGGAGAACAGGAAAAAGGCTCAGGAATGGGCCCGTGTCACCGGTGTCGATGTCGATGGCATCGGACGTTATCTCGACGAACTCACCCCTGTTCTCCTGCGCCACGACACCCTCGTGAAGAACCACGACTACAAGAAGGGCAAAGCTGTTCCCTTCGACGCGTTGCTGGAAGCCGGTATCGCGGTTCTGGTCGACGATCAGGGTGTGCCCGCCGTGAAGTGCAGTTGCGGAAATCCTCTCCGCGCGTTCGACGCGGACCCCGCACGCATCGAGGTGAAGTTCCCGGGCGACAGGAAGTGGAAGGGCTACGACAAGTCCGGGATGGTCGTCGTGGAACCCGCCCCCGGGCAGCTCAAGGAGATCAAGCTCGTCGACGTCGAGGACCCGGGCCGGGGCATCAGCCGTGAGGTCGGCACCACGGGCGAGTCCGACACGACGTTCGACACACGGGCCCGGCAGGCCGTGCCGAAGGTGCGGGGGATGACCTTCGACGAGGCGAGCGCGGCCATGGCGGACAAGGGGCTGGCGGTGACGGTCGCCGGGGAGACGCTGCCGCCGGGCGACACGCCGGTGACGGGGTCCAGCCCCGGACCGGGCACCGAGCTGGAGTTCGGCACCGCGGTGGCCCTGCGGGTGGACCGGCCGGGCGGAACGGCCGACGGGAACACCGGGGACTCTGAACCCGCGTCGGGGTCGGGGTCGGAAGCAGGCTCCGGGGCCGGGGCGGGGCCCTCGGACTCGGGCTCAGGCACGGGCACGGGCACGGGTGCCGTGAGGCCCGGGCCGACCGGGCCCTCGGAGACGGGCGATTCGTCGGCCGGCGGATCTCCGTCGGAGAGCGGGTCGAGGCCGACGGACGGGAACACGACGCCGTCGGGCGGGGAGTCCTCCTCGTCGGGCGGTGGGTCGTCGGGCGGTGGGTCGGCCGGCACCGGGTCGGCGGACGGCGGGTCGTCACCCCCCGAGTCGGTCGCTCCCCCGTCGGCGGGCGGCACCACGCTGGTGCCGTCGCCGTCCGCGTCCTCCGAGAGGGCCGTGCCGGAACCCGATCCCCCGCCGAGTCCGTCCGCTCCCTCCTCGGCGCCCGAGTCGTCCACGTCGAGCAGAACGCCGCCCCCTCCCGAGCCCGAGCCGGATCCCGATCCGGTCCCTCCGGAGGACAGTGCCCCGCCCACCGACGGGTCCACGACGAGCGATCCGGAACCGCTCGGTGGTGCCCCGGACCCGGCGGGCGGGCCGGACGACCCGGGGGGTCCGGACCTCCCCGTCGACGACCCCGCCCAGCTGCCCGTACGGATCTGAACCTCGGGAGTGACCGATGCACTCAGAAGCACCGGAGTCGGGGGTCGGCCGGATCATCGCCGACCGCTATCACCTGCTGAACCGGCTGGGCAGCGGCGGCATGGGCCATGTCTGGCTGGCGCACGACCGCCGGCTGGACTGCGAGGTGGCGCTCAAGGAGATCGTGTTCCGCAGTCCGGGCGAGGCCGAGCGGGAGCGCACGGCCCGGGTGGCCCGCGCCCGCGCCGAGGCCCGGCACGCCGCCGGGCTGCGCGCCCACCCGAACGTGGTCACCGTGCACGACGTCCTGGAACACGACGCACTGCCGTGGATCGTCATGGAGTACGTGCCGGGCGCCCTCGATCTGAAGGCGCTCGTCGACCTTCGCGGCGCCCTCGCTCCCGCCGAGTGCGCCCGGATCGGGCTGGCCGTGCTGGACGCGCTGACCGCCGGGCACGACCGCGGCATCATGCACCGGGACGTCAAGCCGGCCAACATCCTGCTCGCCCCGGACCGCGCCGGATCGCCGTACGCCCGCGTCCTCCTCACCGACTACGGCATCTCCGTCCAGCCCGACACCCAGGAGACCCGGCACACGCGGTCGCACGTCCTGGTCGGGACCGCCGCCTACCTCGCGCCCGAGCGGGCGCAGGGCGGGCCGCCGACCGCCGCGTCCGACCTGTTCTCACTGGGCTGCACGCTCTACCACGCCGTCGAGGGGTACGGGCCGTTCGACCGCGACTCCGAGATCGCGGCGCTGACCGCGATCGTCCTCGACGACCCGCGTCCCATGATGCGGGCCGGTGCGCTGGAGGCGGTGCTGGCGGCCATGCTCGCCAAGGATCCCGTGCGCCGGATCACGGCGACCGAGACCGAGGCGGCGCTCTCCGTGATCGTCACGCCCCAGGACCACACCCACCCCGCGCCCGACCTCGGCTCACGACCGCAGTGGGCGAACGAGCCCTCGTACACCGCCGAGCCGGAGGTTCCCGTCCTCCCCCGGGGCGCGCACGAGACGCCGTGGAACACGTCGTCGGGGGTGCCCGGCAGGCCGGACGTCTGGTCCCCGGCGGAGCACCGGTCCGCCGGGGACCAGGGCCTCGGTCCTCGACGGCCCGGCGGCGCCGGCGGGCGCTCCCGGCGGCACGGTGGCCGGGCCCTCCTCGCGGGCGTGGCCACCGCCCTCGGGCTGGCGCTGGTGGCCGGCGGGGTCTGGTCCGCCGTGCGGAACCTGAGGGACCTCCCGGGTGGACTGGGCGGCAGCGGTGACACCCTGAGCGCGGAACTGCCCTACGGGCCGGCCGTGGGGCTGGTGGAGCCGTTGCAGGACGGCGACTGCGTGGACGTCACCTGGGCCGGCACGCCCTTCTCGGACGCCGCCCGGCTGCGGCTCGTGCCTGCCTGCACGGGGCGCACGATGGACGGCCAGGTGATGGCCTCCTACGAGGCCTCCTCCGCCGAGGACGCCAGGACGGGTGGCGCCGACCGGTGCGATCAGCTCACGGTGGAGGCGCGCGAGAAGCTCGTGGGCGTCCGGACCTACGCCGTCCTGCCGACCGCCGACGGGTTCGACGCCGCCCGGCATCGGGTCGCCTGTCTGCTGGTGGGCGAGCGCAGGCCGGTCTACGGACCGCTCGGCGCGTACCGGACGGTGGGAGAGACGGTCATCGCCGACGTGGCCACCCTGCAGAAGCAGGACTGTCTCGACCCGATCTCCGACAACACGATCCGGCTGGTCTCCTGCCAGGACAGCCATGGGCAGAAGGTCCTCGGCTTCCACGAGATGGGTGCCGGGATCACGTACGACAAGGCGCAGGACACAGCGCTCGCGGCCTGCGTGAAGAACCTGCCGCCGCGGCAGTACGGCCATGAGCCCGGCGTGACCGCTTCCGGCTTCTGGATCAGCGAGGACGGTTGGAAAAAGGGCGCGCATTTCGTCGTCTGCACTGTCATTTCCGGTAGTGGGGGCACCATGGAGGGAGAAGAAGCCTGAGGAAGGGTGTTGCGATGCCCGGTTCTACGAAGGCCATGGGGGTGCTCACCGTCGGTGGGCTGGTCGCGGTGACGGCCTACTCGGTGGCGCTCGGCAGTAATGGCTGGCTGTGGTTCGGATGGGTCTTCCTGGGCCTGCTGACGCTGGGGATGGTGGCGTCGCGCACCTGAGGCTCACGCGCCGTGAGCCTCAGGCCCGGGGAATTCCCCCGTCCGGGTGTACGCCCGGCTGGTATTTGGGCAGCCGGGCGGTGATCTTCATGCCCGCGCCGACCGCGGTCTCGATGACGAGGCCGTGGTCGTCGCCGTAGACCTGGCGCAACCGCTCGTCGACGTTGCTGAGGCCGATGCCGCCCGAGGGGCTGGTGTCGCCGGCCAGGATGCGGCGGAGCACCTCCGGTTCCATGCCGACGCCGTCGTCCTCGATGACGACGAGCGCCTCCGCTCCCGCGTCCTGGGCGGTGATGCTGATGTGGCTCTTGCCCGCGGCCGGCACCGTCCTGCCCTCCAGTCCGTGCTTCACCGCGTTCTCCACGAGGGGCTGGAGGCAGAGGAAGGGCAGGGTGACCGGGAGCACCTCGGGGGCTATCTGGAGCGTGACCGAGAGCCGGTCGCCGAAGCGGGCCCGGACCAGCGCCAGGTAGTGGTCGATGGCGTGGAGTTCGTCGGCGAGGGTGGTGAAGTCGCCGTGTCTGCGGAACGAGTAGCGGGTGAAGTCGGCGAATTCCAGCAGGAGTTCACGGGCGCGCTCGGGGTCGGTGCGGACGAACGAGGCGATCACCGCGAGCGAGTTGAAGATGAAGTGCGGGGAGATCTGGGCGCGCAACGCCTTGATCTCGGCCTCTATCAGGCGGGTGCGGGACTGGTCGAGGTCGGCCAGTTCGAGTTGGACGGAGACCCAGCGGGCCACCTCGCCCGCCGCCCGGACGAGGACGGCGGACTCGCGGGGCGCGCAGGCGACGAGTGCCCCGTGGACGCGGTCGTCGACCGTCAGGGGGGCGACGACGGCCCAGCGCACCGGGCAGTCGAGGATGTCGCAGGTCAGCGGGAAGGCCTCGCCGCGGCCGGTCTCCAGGGGACCCGCCAGCCTGCCCATGATCTCGGCGCGATGGTGTTCGGCCACGCCCTCCCAGGCGAGGACCGACTCGTGGTCGGTGAGGCACAGCGCGTCCGTGCCGAGCAGGGTGCGCAACCGCTTCGCGGATCTTCGGGCGGTCTCCTCGGTGAGGCCGGCTCGCAGCGGGGGCGCGGCGAGGGTGGCGGTGTGCAGGGTCTGGAAGGTGGCGTGCTCGACGGGCGTGCCGAGTCCGCCGAGGCTGCTGCGCGGGCGGGCCGTACGGCGGCCGAGCCAGAACCCGGCCGCGAGCACCGGGAGCAGGGCCACGCAGAACCCCGCGAGGAACCCGGTCACTTCAGCGCTCATCGCTCACCTCCTGCAACTGGTACACCGCTCACCGCTCGTGGGTTCCCTTCCGCCGGTCCTCGTGCCGGCCCCGCCGGCCCTGTCAGACCCGCCGGCCCTGTCAGCCCGGTCCTCAGCGGCGCCACAGTTCGATCTCCTTGGTCGCCGCCCGGGTCCGGCCGCCGACGAGTTCCTCCGGGAGGTGGAAGCGCGCCAGGATCGCCGGTGTCTCGGCCGGGATCCTGCCGGGGGTGGCCAGGGACACCAGGACCATCGTGAGGAAGCCGAGCGGGACGGACCAGAGGGCGGGCCAGGCCAGCAGGGCGTGGAGGGTGCCGGTGCCGGGGTACCCCGCCATGGTCGCGGCGACGGCGAGGAGCGCCGCGCCGCCGCCGACGAGCATGCCCGCGGCGGCCCCCGGCGGGGTCAGGCGCCGCCACCAGATGCCGAGCACGAGCAGCGGGCAGAAGGAGGAGGCGGACACGGCGAAGGCGAGGCCGACCGCGTCGGCGACGGGCAGCCCGCCGACCAGGCCGCTCGCCGCGAGCGGCACGGCCATGGCGAGGAGTGTGCCGAGCCGGAAGTGCTGGACTCCGCGTGCGGGCAGGACGTCCTGGGTGAGCACTCCGGCGACCGCCATGGTCAGGCCCGAGGCGGTGGACAGGAACGCGGCGAAGGCGCCGCCCGCGACCAGCGCGCCCAGGAGGTCGCCGCCGAGGCCGCCGATCATGCGGTCCGGCAGGAGCAGGACGGCCGCGTCGGCGTCTCCGGTGAGGGTGAGGTCGGGGGCGTAGAGGCGGCCGAGGGCGCCGTAGAGCGGCGGCAGGAGGTAGAAGAAGCCGATCATGGCGAGGACGACGACCGTGGTACGTCGGGCGGCGACGCCGTGCGGGCTGGTGTAGAAGCGGACGACGACGTGGGGCAGGCCCATGGTGCCGAGGAAGGTGGCGAGGATCAGCCCGTAGGTGGCGTACAGGGGGCGTTCCTCGCGACCGGCGGCCAGGGAGGTGGACATGCCGCCGTTGGTGCCGCGGTCGGCGACGGGGACGGTGTCACCCTTGGTGAAGGTCAGCCGGGTGCCCCGGTCGATGCGGTGGGTGCCGGCGGACAGGTCCACACGCCGGTCGTCGTAGCGGCGGCCGTCGATCGTGCCGGAGACGGTGAGGGTGAGCGGGCCGGTGAGCTTCAGGTCGAGTGTCTCGTCGACGCGGACGACGCGCTGTTCGCGGAACTCGGCGGGCTCGTCGAAGGCATGGCGCGGGGCGCCGTCGCCCTGCCAGGCGAGCACGAGGAAGATTGCGGGGACGAGCAGGGCGGTGAGTTTGAGCCAGTACTGGAAGGCCTGGACGAAGGTGATGCTGCGCATGCCGCCGGCGGCGACCGTGGCGGAGACGACGACGGCGACGATGACACCGCCGAGCCACTCCGGCGCGTCGGTGAGCACGTTCAACGTCAGCCCGGCACCCTGCAGTTGGGGCAGCAGGTAGAGCCAGCCGACGCCGACGACGAAAGCCCCCGCCAGCCGGCGCACCGTCTTGGAGGCGAGCCGGGCCTCGGCGAAGTCCGGCAGGGTGTAGGCGCCGGAGCGGCGCAGCGGGGCGGCGACGAACAGCAGCAGGACGAGATAGCCGGCGGTGTAGCCGACCGGGTACCAGAGCATGTCGGGGCCCTGGACGAGGACGAGGCCGGCGATGCCGAGGAAGGAGGCGGCGGAGAGGTATTCGCCGCTGATCGCGGCCGCGTTGAGGCGGGGGCCGACGGTGCGGGAGGCGACGTAGAAGTCGGAGGTGGTGCGGGAGATGCGCAGGCCGAAGGCGCCGACGAAGACGGTCGCCACGACGACGAGGGCGACCGCGGGGACGGCGTAGTTCTCGTTCATGCCTTGCTTCCGGTCTCCTCGTTCACGGGTTCACTGCTTGCGTCGCCTCGGGGTCCTCCGGGGGCCTCGGCAGGCCTCGGTGTGGTCCTCAGCGGTCCTCGACGAGCCGGGCGAGGTCCTGTTCGTTGCGTTCGGCGCGGCGTACGTGCCAGAGGGCGAGGAGGACCAGGGGCGGATAGACACCGAAGCCGAGGAGGGCCCATTCCAGTCCCGCGCCGTCCGGCATCGCGGCGAAGACCAGGGGCAGCGGGGCGACCAGCAGGACGAGGACCGCGAACACGGCGAGGGCGGCGCGGAGTTGGCTGCGCATGAGGGAGCGGACGTAGGTGTGGCCGAGGGTGGTCTGTTCGTCGATCTCGGTGCGGGGGCGATGGTGGCCCGAGCCGCGGCGGGTGCGGCGGGGCACTCCGGTGACGACGACACGGCGTTCGGCGGGGTTCTCGTGGGGCATGGCGCTCCTCAGCCCGTGGTCCGGCGCATCAGCAGATCGCGCAGCTCGCGTGCGTGGCGGCGGCTGACCTGGAGTTCCACCGGGCCGACGAGGACGCTCACCGTGCCCGCGTCCAGGCGGAGTTCGCCGACGTGCCGCAGGGCGACGAGGTGGCGGCGGTGGATGCGGACGAACCCGCGTGCGCGCCAGCGCTCTTCGAGGGTGGAGAGGGGGATGCGGACGAGGTGGCTGCCCTGGGGGGTGTGCAGTCGGGCGTAGTCGCCCTGGGCCTCGACGTGGGTGATGTCGGCGACCGCGACGAAGCGGGTGACACCGCCGAGCTCGACGGGTATCTCGTCGGGGTCGGGTTCGTGGACCGGGATCGGCGGGGACGTGGCCGTCGCCGTGTCGCGGAGCTGAGCGGCCCGGCGTATCGCCTCGGCGAGGCGTTCCCGGCGGACGGGCTTGAGGACGTAGTCGACGGCCTTGAGGTCGAAGGCCTGGACGGCGAAACCCTCGTGCGCGGTGACGAAGACGACGAGCGGGGGCCGGGCGAAGCCGGTGAGGAGACGGGCGAGGTCGAGGCCGTCGAGTCCGGCCATGTGGATGTCGAGGAAGACGACGTCGATCGCCTCCGGGCCCTGGGGCCCGGACTCCAGGGCGCGGTTGATCCTCCGCAGCGCCTCGGTGGCGTCGCTGGCTCCCTCGGCGCTGCCGATCCGCGGATCCGCGTTCAGCAGGTACAGCAGCTCCTCCAGGGAGGGTTTCTCGTCATCGACGGCGAGCGCGCGCAGCATGAACGTGGAGTGTAGGAGTAATTCGTACGCCTGCACACGGGCGCGCGCCGGAGCCCTTCACACCGGGGGCCGTGAGCCCCCTCGCTGGATACAGTGCCCGCATGAGCAGCAACTCCGCGGCGTTCGACGAACTCGACCGCAAGATCATCACGGCGTTGATGGCGAACGCGAGGACCAGCTTCGCCGAGATCGGCTCGGCCATCGGTCTTTCGGCCACCGCGGTGAAGCGCCGGGTGGACCGGCTGCGCGAGACCGGGGTGATCACCGGGTTCACGGCGACCGTGCAGCCCGCGGCGCTCGGCTGGCGCACGGAGGCGTACGTGGAGGTGTACTGCGAGGGCGCGGCGCCGCCCCGGCGGCTCGCGGAGGTCGTGCGCAACCATCCGGAGATCACCGCGGCGATGACGGTGACCGGGGGCGCGGACGCGCTGCTGCACGTGCGGGCCGTCGACGTGGAGCACTTCGAGGAGGTGCTGGAGCGGATCCGGACCGAGCCGTTCATCCGGAAGACGATCAGTTACATGGTGCTGTCGCACCTGCTGCCGGAGGCTCCGGAGGCCGGAGCCACCCAGGACGCAGCGAACGTGCGCTGAGCCGATTCAACACGCAGCATTACTGCGCGAACACGCAACGTTTGTTCCTTGTCGTGCGTGTGTCCCGATTCCTACCGTGGTGTCATCCCAGCAGACACCGCAGGAAGCGGAGAAACCCTCTGTGCCCGACAGCCGTGTGCCGCGCCTTCGGCGCTTTCTCGTCTGTGAACCCAGACACTTCGCCGTGCAGTACTCGATCAACCCCTGGATGCATCCGGACACCCCCGTGGACGTCGACCTCGCCCGGGACCAGTGGCGGGAGCTGATCCACGCCTACCGGACCCTCGGCCACACCGTGGACACCGTGGAGCCGGTGGCCGCGCTGCCCGACATGGTGTTCGCGGCGAACTGCGCGCTCGTCCTCGGCGGCCGGGTCCTCGGCTCGCTGTTCCACGCGCCCGAGCGGCGCCCGGAGTCCACCGCGTACGACGCCTGGTTCCAGAGCGCCGGGTACGACGTGCTGCGCTCGGAGTCGGTGTGCGAGGGGGAGGGCGACCTGGTGCCGACCGGCCGCTACCTGCTCGCCGGGACCGGCTTCCGCACCACCCGTGAGGCGCATCGCCAGGCGCAGGAGTTCTTCGGCGTCCCCGTGATCAGCCTTCAGCTGGTGGACCCGCGTTTCTACCATCTGGACACCGCGCTGTTCGTCCTGGAGGACGGCAGCGACGGCTCGGCGGGGAACATCGCGTACTACCCGGAGGCCTTCTCCCACGGCAGCCGGGCGGTCCTCGCCCGGCTCTACCCGGACGCGGTGATCGCGACCCGCCAGGACGCCATGGCCTTCGGCCTGAACTCGGTGTCGGACGGCCGCCACGTGTTCATCTCGCCCCGGGCCAAGGAACTCGCCGACCAGCTCACCCGGCTGGGCTACGTGCCCGTCCCCGTCGACCTGTCGGAGTTCCAGAAGGCGGGCGGCGGCATCAAGTGCGTCACTCAGGAGATCCGCCCGTGACCGAGGACACCCGCCGCCCGGTTCGTACGACCCGCCCCCTGACCGATGGAGGTCCGCTCATGACCGCCCCCGCCCCCACGCGTTCGTCGGCCGACCTCATCCGCGCCGAGGAGCCCGTCCTCGCGCACAACTACCACCCGCTGCCCGTGGTCGTGGCCCGTGCCGAGGGCACCTGGGTGGAGGACGTCGAGGGCCGCCGCTATCTGGACATGCTCGCCGGGTACTCCGCCCTCAACTTCGGTCACCGCCATCCGGCACTGATCGACGCGGCACACCGCCAGCTGGACACGCTCACCCTCACCTCGCGGGCCTTCCACAACGACCGGCTCGCCGAGTTCGCCGAGTCCCTGGCCGCGCTGACCGGCCTGGACATGGTGCTGCCGATGAACACGGGCGCCGAGGCCGTGGAGAGCGCGATCAAGGTGGCCCGCAAATGGGCCTACGAGGTGAAGGGCGTCCCCGCCGACCGGGCCACGATCGTCGTCGCCGCCGACAACTTCCACGGCCGTACGACGACCATCGTCAGCTTCTCCACGGACCCGGTGGCCCGCGACGGCTTCGGGCCTTTCACGCCCGGCTTCCGCGTGGTCCCGTACAACGACCTCGCCGCGCTGGAGGCGGCGATCGACGAGACGACGGCCGCGGTGCTGATCGAGCCGATCCAGGGCGAGGCGGGCGTACTCATCCCCGACGACGGTTATCTGCGCGGCGTCCGCGAGCTGACCCGGCGCACCGGCTGTCTCTTCGTCGCGGACGAGATCCAGTCGGGTCTCGGCCGCACCGGCCGCACGCTCGCCGTCGAGCACGAGGACGTCCTGCCCGACGCCGTACTGCTCGGCAAGGCGCTCGGCGGCGGCATCGTGCCGGTGTCGGCGGTGGTGGCCCGCCGGGAGGTGCTGTCGGTCCTGCGCCCCGGCGAGCACGGCTCGACCTTCGGCGGCAACCCCCTCGCGGCGGCGGTCGGTTCGGCGGTCGTCGAGCTGCTGCGCACCGGGGAGTTCCAGCGCAGGGCCGCCGAACTGGGCGGGGTCCTGCGGGAGGGGCTCACGGAGCTGGTCGGCCGGGGCGTGGTCGGCTTCCGGGCGCGCGGGCTGTGGGCGGGCGTCGACATCGACCCCGCGCTCGGCACGGGCCGCGACATCAGCCATCGCCTCATGGCGGCGGGCATCCTCGTCAAGGACACCCACGGCTCGACCATCCGCCTGGCTCCGCCCCTGACGATCACGGCCGCGGAACTCCGTTCCGCGTTGGGGACGTTGGGGGAGGTTCTGAAGGAGGGCGCCTGAAGGACGGCGGGCGCGTGGGCGAACGTCGACAGACGACCGGCGCCCCCGCCGCGCAGGCGCACCGGGCCGGCCCGGCCCGGCACCCGCCCCGCAGGACCACCGGCCCGGCACCCGCCCCCGTCAGGACGCGGCGGTGCGGTGGGGTCGCAGCAGGAACAGGGCGATGTCGTCGGTGTGCCGACCCGTGGGGCGGGTGTGGTGGACCAGGCTGTCGAGGAGCTGGGGAAGCGGGAGGTCGCCGGCCTGGCCCAGGTGGTGGGCGAGGTCGGCGATGGTGTTTCCGAGGTCGATGCCGGGGTTCTCCACGAGACCGTCCGTGTACAGGGCGAGCAGTGTCTCCGGGGCCAGCGACAGCGTGGTGAGCGGGTAGACGGGGCTGCCGACGCCGATGCCGAGCGGAGGGCCGGGGCGGATGTCCACGGGATGGCTGCGCCTGTCGGGGTGCCGCACCAGCGGGGGCGGGTGCCCGGCACTGGCGAGCGTGGCCTGCCGGCGGCCGAGGTCGAGGTGGGCGTAGAGGCAGGAGACGAAGCGGCTGGCGTTCAGGTCGGCGAGGTCGCGGTCGGTGCGGGCGAGGACCTGGTCGGGGGTGGCCCCGGCCGTGGCGTGGGCGTGGACGGCCATCCGGACCTGGCCCATGAGGGCGGCCGCCGTGATGTCGTGGCCCTGCACGTCCCCGATGACCGCGGCGGCGGTGGTGTCGGTGAGGCGGATGAGGTCGTAGAAGTCACCGCCGATGTCCATGCCGAGGCTGGCGGGCAGGTAACGGGCGGCGACGTCGAGTCCGGTCACGGTGGGCAGGGCGTGGGGCAGCAGGGTCTGCTGGAGGGCGTGCGCGAGGTTGTGCTTGGCGTCGTAGAGGCGCGCGCGGTCCAGGGCCTGGGCGATGAGCCCGGCGAGGGGCGTGAGGATCGAGCGCTCGCCTGCGGGGAAGGGGTGCGGCTCGTTGTAGGCGAGGAGGAGGCAGCCGATGGGGTGCCCGGAGCTGAGCAGCGGCAGGAAGGCCCACGCGTGTTTGTCGGTGATCTGCGGGGCTCTCGGGTAGAAGCGGGACAGTTCGCCGCGGTCGGCGAAGAACGAGGAGGCGCCGGTGGTCAGGGCGCGGCCGGCGGGGGTCAGATCGGCGTCCGTGGGCAGGCCGTCGAACTGCTCGATGACGGCGGGGTCGTAGCCGCGGTGTCCGATGATCTGGATGCGGCCGGCGTCGGCGGTGGACATGATCATGCCGTGGGCGCCGAACGCGGGCAGGATCCGCTCGGCGACCAGGTCGACGACGTCCTGCACGCCGAGGGTCTCGGTCAGCGCGGCGGCCAGGGCCATCAGCAGATGGATGCGGCTCTGCGACGGGGCCCCGGTCAGCGTGGGCTGCGCGCCGGCCGGCCGGGAGGAGAGGTCGTCGGTGTTCGCGGGCCGCGCTGCCACGGCCCTGGACGAGACGCCGGGGGTGATGAGGACGCTGGTGCCGCCGTCGTCCGTGTGCAGGCGGAGGTCGAGCCGGTGGTCCGGTGGGCGCACGACGGTCAGGGCGACCGCCTCGCGGCTGCTCATGGCGGTGCGGTACGCGTCCATGTACGCGATGTTGTCGAGCCAGGTCAGTGACTGCCACGGCTGGGTCCCCAGCAGTTGTTCCGCCGGTCTGCCCAGCAGGCCGGCGGCCGCCGCGTTGACATAGGTGACGCACCCTCCCTGGTCGACGGCGAGGGTGCCGAGCGGCAGACGTTCCACCATCTCGGCCGCCGCGCGCCCGGACTGCGGGACGGGAGCGGCGCGGTGGGGAGGGACGAAGCGGGGCCGGTCCGGGATGACCGGCGGGACGGCGGCCGCGTCCAGGACGCGCGCGATACGGCGGGCGCTGAAGGCGATGTGCCCGCGTTCACGGCGGCTGAGCCGGGGGGAGCGTCCGGGTGCCCACATCAGCAGCAGCGCGCCCCGGCAGTGCCGGACCTCGCTGAGCGGGTGGACCGCGAACGCGAGCTGATAGGGGATGCCCGCGGCGACGCGCGGGTAGCAGCGGGCCAGCTCCTCCAGGGAACTCACCCAGACGAGCCGCTCGTTGCGGACCGCGTCCTGGCTCGGGCCGTGCACGGAGTAAGGGGCCCGCCACCACGGTGCGAAGGCGTCGACCGGCACTCCGCACAGCGCGATCAGGCCCAGCGTGGCCTCCTCCGGATCCAGCAGGTAGACACCCCCGGATCTGGCGCCGGTGCGGCGCACCGCCGCCGCCAGGCTCTCGCCCAGCGGATCGGCCGCACCCGGACTCCCACCGGACCCGGTCATGCGGCGCAACACCTGACGCCCATATCCAGACGCTAAGCCCGCACCCCGACGACGGCATGTGGATCAGGGCGCCCGAGGCCCTCACGGACCGCCGGGTGGCGCCACGCACGGGGGCGCGGTAGGGGGCACCGGACAGGCGCCTGGAGGAAGCTCTGCTCGGTGTGGACTCCGAGGGCGGGTTCGGCGTGGCCGGGCGCGTGCTTCGGCCAGAAGTCCGCATCCGGCGACGTAGGCCGGTCCGGGTGCTCCCGGTGACATGGCAGGGCGGGCTACGATCAATCGTCGACACGCAGGACGGGGCTCACCAGCGCTCACGCGCCTGACGCAACGTCAGCAATGTCAGCGAGGAGTCAGCGTGAGCGCGATCGGACCCGGCCGAGGAAGGCCACACCCGCAGAGCGGTCGTGAGCGCGCGTGACTGCCGTGACCTGGCGGAACACGTCCATAGGGTCGATCGGGTAGCGCGAGGGAGACGCCGTGTTCTATTACCTGCTCAAATACGTGCTTCTGGGTCCGCTGCTGCGACTGGTCTTCCGGCCTCGCATCGAGGGACTCGAACACGTACCGTCGTCGGGCGCGGCCATCGTCGCGGGCAATCACCTGTCCTTCTCGGACCACTTCCTGATGCCCGCGATCCTCAAGCGCCGGATCACGTTCCTGGCGAAGGCGGAGTACTTCACCGGACCGGGTCTCAAGGGGCGGCTGACGGCGTTCTTCTTCCGCAGCGCCGGGCAGATCCCGGTCGACCGCTCCGGCAAGGAGGCCGGTCAGGCCGCCATCCGCGAGGGGCTCGGGGTGCTGAGCAAGGACGAACTGCTCGGCATCTATCCGGAGGGCACCCGCTCGCACGACGGCCGCCTCTACAAGGGCAAGGTCGGCGTGGCGGTCATGGCGCTCAGGGCCAAGGTGCCCGTCATCCCCTGCGCCATGATCGGCACCTTCGAGGCGCAGCCCCCGGGCAAGGTCATCCCCAACGTCCACCCCGTCGTCATCCGCTTCGGCAAGCCGCTCGACTTCTCCCGCTACGAGGGCATGGAGAGCGAGAAGGCCGTCCTGCGCGCGATCACCGACGAGATCATGTACGCGATCCTCTCGCTCTCCGACCAGGAGTACGTCGACCAGTACGCGGCCGTGGTCAAGGCGGAGGAGGCTGCCGCGGCGAAGGAGCGCAAGTTCCCGCGCATGCCGTTGAGTTGAACGACTGCCCGCCGGTACGTCGAGGCGCTCTGCCGGTAGCAGAGCAGCCGGGCGGACCGGGGGCGGGCGTCGTACGGTCGGGCCATGACACGACGTGCTGTGGTGATCGGGGCGACGGGACAGATCGGGCGCGTGGCCGTGGGCGCGCTGGCACGGGACGGCTGGGCGGTGACGGCCCTCTCGCGGGGCGGCGGCCGGGACGAGGGATGGCCCGAGCAGGTGCGGGCGGTGTCGGCCGATCGCGAGGACGACGCGGCGCTGACGGCCGCGATCGGCGACGGCTGTGACGTGCTGGTCGACGTCGTCGCCTACGGTCCCGCACACGCCCGGCAGTTGCTCGCGCGGGCCGGCCGGGCCGGGTCGGCGGTCGTCGTGTCCAGTGTCTCGGTGTACGAGGACGACAAGGGCCGTGGCTTCGACATCCAGGCGGAGCCGGACGGCTTCCCCGAGTACCCGGTGCCCCTCCCCGAGAGTCAGCGCACGGTCCGGCCGGGCGACACCTCGTGCAGCACCCGCAAGGCGGGCCTGGAGCGCGAACTCCTGGCCGTGGGCGACCGGTTGCCCACGACCCTGCTGCGCGCGGGCGCCGTCCACGGGCCCGCACTGCCGCACACCGCGCGAGCTGTACTTCGTGAAGCGCAACCTGGACCGACGGCCCCGCCGGATCCTCGCGTACGGCGGCGCGAGCCGTTTCCATCCGGTGAGCGTCCACACCATCGCCGAGCTGATCCGGCTGGCGGCCGCGCGGCCCGGCACCCGGGTACTGAACGCCGCCGACCCCGAGGCGCCGACCGTCGGGGAGATCGCCGCCGCGATCGACGCGGTCATGGGGGTCGACGCGGAGAACGTGCTGGTCGACGGCCCCGCCCCGGCTCCCACCGTGGGCGACACGCCCTGGTCCGTACCCGTGCCCGTGGTGTGCGACATGTCGGCCGCCGAGCGTGAGTTGGGGTACCGCCCCGTGGTCCGGTACGCGCAGACGCTGCCGGAGACGGTCTCCTGGATCGAGGGCCGGCCGGCCGCCGCTCGGGACTGGCGGGAGGCGTATCCCAGGATGGCCGAGCTGTACGGGGACCTCTTCGACTACGCGGCGGAGGACGCCTGGCTGGCGGGGCGCCCGGTGTGACCGGGTGAACCCACGCGGAAGGGGGTGACCGGGAATCCCGGTCACCCCCTTCCGTCCGTCAGGCGACTACGGCCGGCCTACGGAGCGGGCGTGGCGTGCGGCGCGCACTTCACGTCGGCCCCACCCACCTCGCCGGTGAGCAGGTAGGAGTCCACGCGCTCGTTGACACACGGGTTGACCAGGCCGGTGACTCCGTGGGAGCCCGCGTTCTGCTCCGTGATCAGACGGGAGCCCCTGAACCGCTTGTGCAGTTCCACGGCACCCTCGTACGGCGTGGCCGCGTCACGCTCGGACTGGACGATCAGGACGGGCGGGAGGCCCTCCTTCGTCTTCACGTTCAGCGGGGTGTACTGCTTGGACTGCCAGGTGGCGCACGGCAGGTTCATCCAGGCGTTGGCCCACGTCATGAACGGGTGGCTCTTGTGCAGCCGGGTGTTGTCACGGTCCCACTTGCGCCAGCTGGTGGGCCACTTGGCGTCGGTGCACTCGACCGCCGTGTACACGGCGTTGCCGTTCTCCGAGGCCGCGTTGCCCGCGGTGTCGGTGAGGTCCGGGGCGGCCGCGTCGACCAGCGCCTGGGTGTCACCGGCGGCGTACTTGCTCCAGACCCGGGCGGTGGGCGCCCACGAGGAGTCGTAGTACGGGGCGCTCTGGAAGAAGGAGATCAGCTCGGCCGGGCCGACGAGCCCGCCGAGGGGCTTCTTCTTCGCGGCGGCGCGCAGCTCCAGCCACTTGGCCTGCACCTTGGCCTGGGTGTCCCCGAGGTGGTATGTCGCGTCGTTCTGCGCGACCCACTTCGTCCAGTCCTGCCACCGGCCCTCGAAGGCGACGTCCTGGTCCAGGTTGGCCTCGTACCAGACCTTCTCGCGGGAGGGGTTCACCACGCTGTCGACGACCATGCGGCGCACGTGGTCCGGAAAGAGGGTGCCGTAGACGGCGCCGATGTAGGTGCCGTAGGAGACACCGAGGAAGTTGAGCTTCTTCTCCCCCAGGGCGGCCCGGATGACGTCCAGGTCGCGCGCGGTGTTCGGCGTCGTCATCTGCGGCAGCATCTCGCCGCTGCGCTTCTTGCAGCCCGCCGCGTAGTCGGCCGCGAGCTTGCGCTGCTTCAGCTTGTCGGCCTCGGAGTCCGGGACCGGGTCCATCTTGGGCGCCTTCACGAACTCCTGCGGGTCGACACAGGAGATGGGCGCCGACTTGCCGACACCACGCGGGTCGAAGCCCACGAAGTCGTACGCCTTGGACGTCTTGGCCCACAGCGGGGCCTTGGTGGTGACCCGGCGCGGGAAGCGCAGGCCCGAGCCACCGGGGCCGCCCGGGTTGTAGACGAGCGCGCCCTGCCGCTCCTCCTTCGTACCGGTGCTGCCGGCACGGTCCACGGCCAGCTCGATCTGCTTGCCGTTCGGCTTGGCGTAGTCCAGGGGCACGGAGACCCAGCCGCACTTGATCGGCTTCTCCAGGCCCCAGCTCTCGGGGCAGTCCTGCCAGTCGATGCCCTTCTTCGCCGCCTTCGCGGCGGCGAGGGCGACGCCCTTGGCCTCAAGGTTCTGCGCTCGCGCGCTGTCCGCGGCGCTGGCCACGGGGGCGGCGACGGTGCCCGCTATCAGCGTCACCGTGACGAGCAGTCCGGCGGTGCCGAACGCTGCCGCCCGTCTGGTCGGCCTCATACCTCTCAAGAGGGAACTCCCCGTACATCGTTGCGAAGATGCGAATGGTCACGGGGATCCTCGTACCTGTCAGGTACCTGAGAACAGAGGAGCGGACAGTTCTTTACTAATCCGATAACCGGTGCGGAAAGTCCCGTTCAGCGGAGGCCGGGCCTCGCTGTTCCTCAGCCGTCCAGCTCGGCAAGCGCGTCGTCGAGCACTCTCCGCAGCCGCAGCGCGTCGGGCGCGAGGGCGCTGACGAGCACGGCGGGCCCGGCGAGCGGAGTGAGCGCGGCGGTGTCCCCCAGCACCCTCGGCCCGGGCGCCCGCTCGGCGAACTCCGGCCGTACGACGACCAGTTGCCCGAGCGCCCGGTAGCCGCCGAGCACGGCCGGCCCGTCCCAGCCACCGGGAGCCCCTGGCCCGCACCCCACCTGCTGATCGAGCAACGGGCGCCCGCCCGACCACACACCGAGCCGGCTGGTGAGTCGCCCGGACTCCTCTCCGGCCCGGCCGAGCACCTGCTCCTCCCGGAACACAAGCCGCGCACCGGCGGCGAGTTCCACCCGCGTCGACACACACAGCTCGCTGCCCTTCGCCGAGATCAACTGCTCGGGCAGCCAGCGCAGTTCGCCTCCGTCGGCGACCTCGATCCGTACGGCGTAGTGGGCCTCGCCCTTGGCCTGCCCCGGCAGGGCGATCGTCGCGGCGGCCGAGCCGACACACAGCCGGGCCCCTGCGCCGACCTCCGCCTCCACGGCGAACCGGTCGCCCCCGAGCGGACCGCTCATGGCCCCGACCAGCATGACCCGCGCCTCGTCGCCGCTCCCCCGGGTACGGCGCAACGCCAGCGGCCCGTCGCTCTCCAGGACGGGCAGGGCCGTGCCGCCCCGCCCGTCGGCGCGGGCCGCGATCCGGGCGGTGGCCCTGACGCCGGTGGTCCCGCCGTCCCTGTCCGCGGCGGCGTCCCGGACCGCCGTCATGCCGTCCACGCCGCGAGCTTCTCGCGCACCCAGGCGGCGACGTCCGCCACGCCGGACTCGGTGCGCAACGACTGGAACACCACCGGCAGTTCCGCCCGCTGCGCCTTCGCGTCCGCCGCCATCCGGGCGAGGTCGGAACCGACGTAGGGCGCGAGGTCGGTCTTGTTGACGACGAGCAGGTCGGCGGTGGTGACGCCGGGACCGCCCTTGCGCGGGATGTCGTCCCCGCCGGCCACGTCGATGACGAAGATCTGCGCGTCGACGAGACCCTTGGAGAAGGTGGCGGTGAGGTTGTCGCCCCCGGACTCGACGAGAATGAGGTCCAGCGGCCCGACCTCGTCCTCCAGGTCCTCCACCGCCTCCAGGTTCGCGGAGATGTCGTCCCTGATCGCGGTGTGCGGGCACGCCCCCGTCTCCACGGCGGTGATCCGCTCGGGCGGCAGCACGGCCTCGCGCAGCAGGAACTCGGCGTCCTCGCGTGTGTAGATGTCGTTCGTCACGACCGCGAGCGACAACTCGTCCCGCAGCGCCCGGCAGAGCGCGGCGACCGTGGCCGTCTTCCCGGACCCGACGGGCCCACCGAGCCCGATCCGCAGGGCCCGCCGAGTCCCGTCGGCCCGCTGCGCGTCCGCACCGACGGCCGCCGGACCGTCGTGGGAGTGGGTGTGATCGAGATGCATGAGTGACTCCTTGGGTGAACGTGGCTGTGGTTGTGGTTGTGCCTGCGGTGGCTGTGCCCGTGGATCGCGGGAGGGGGAGGGTCGGACGGCCGCAGGGCGGGTGCGGGCGCGGGTGGTGAGTGCCGGCCGCGCAGTTCCCCGCGCCCCCCCAAAAAACAGGCCCCTGCGGGCCTGAAATGCAGTGGGCGAAGCCCCTGCTTCTCAGGGGCGTGGGGAACTGCGCGAGAAGCCCCACCGGGCCGGCGGATGGAGGTCGAAGGGGCGCAGCCCCTGGGATGGGACGGGTAGGGGCGGCGGGGCGAGGAAACTCAGGACGCGAACAACCGCACGGCCCACCCCGCATGCACCTCCGCCCCGATCTCCAACAGCGGCGCGGAAGCCGCGGGCAGACTGCCCACCCCCTCCCCTCGAACCCCCCGAGCCGCATCGACCGCCGCCCCCACCACCACATCCATCTCGGGAGCCAACCGCGCCAACACCCCCGTCGCATCGAACGGATCAAGACTCAACAGCCGCACGGTCGCACTCGCCGCCCCACTCACACTCTCGTACGCCGAGCAGTACGCCGCGTCGTCCGCCCCCAGCCCGGCCGCCCGCGCCACCACCCCCAACACCACCGGCTGATGCGCCCCCTTGGGGAACTCCCGTGCCAGCGCGTCCAGTTCGGCCGACGGCCACGTCGCCCGGGCCGCCCGCATCAACTGCCGCCCCAGCTTCCGCGAAACGCCCCGCAGGGCGACCGACGGCGTCCGGGCATCGGCGGCGGCATCGAGGGCGGTCGGATCCGTGCCGAGCGCGGCGGCCGCGGCCAGCGCCGCCGCCACCAGCCCGGCCGTGTGCAGCCGCCCCCGGCAGAACGCCTCCAGCTCCTGTGCCCCGGTGATCAGCCCGGCCTTGACGGCCGCCTCGGCCCCGCCGGAGTGCGCGTGCCCTCCGGCGGGGAACCGGCCGTCGGCCAGGACGAGAAGCGCGGCCCTAGACAACGCGGCCCCCGCCCCTTCGGCCTCGCGGCCCGCACATCCGGTGTCGCATCCCGCGCATCCCGTACACCACCCCGGCCATCAGAAGAGGAAGTACCGCTGCGCCATGGGCAGTTCGGCGGCCGGCGTGGCCTCCACCAGCTCCCCGTCGATGTGCACGGCGAAGCTGTCGGGGTCGACACGCACCTCGGGCCGCGCGTCGTTCTCGCGCATGTCGGCCTTGGTGACCCCCCGGGTCGACTCGATGGCCACGAACCGCTTTCCCAGCGACAGCCGCTCCGGCAGCCCGTCCTCGATGGCGAGCGGTGCCACGAAGTTGAACGAGTTCGAGGCGGGCGCCCGCCCGATGGCGCCGAACATCGGACGCGGCAGGATCGGCTGCGGCGTCGGGATGGAGGCGTTCGCGTCGCCCATCTGCGCGTACGCGATCTGCCCGCCCTTGATCACGAGCTGGGGCTTGACGCCGAAGAACGCGGGCTCCCAGACGACGAGGTCGGCGAGCTTGCCCGTCTCGACGGAGCCGATCTCACGGGCCAGTCCCTGCGCGAGGGCGGGGTTGATCGTGTACTTGGCGACATATCGACGTACCCGGTGGTTGTCCGCGCGGCCGTCACCGGGCAGCGCGCCCCGCCGCCGTTTCATCACATGGGCGGTCTGCCAGGTGCGCAGGATGACCTCGCCCACCCGCCCCATGGCCTGCGCGTCCGAGGAGATGATCGAGATCGCGCCCAGGTCGTGCAGGATGTCCTCGGCGCCGATGGTGGACGGCCGGATGCGGGACTCGGCGAACGCGAGGTCCTCGGGCACGGCCGCGTTCAGGTGGTGGCAGACCATCAGCATGTCGAGGTGTTCCTCGGCGGTGTTGACGGTGTAGGGCCGGGTCGGGTTGGTGGAACTGGGCAGGACGTGCGGCTCGGACACCACGGTCATGATGTCGGGCGCGTGCCCGCCGCCGGCACCCTCGGTGTGGTACGCGTGGATGCCGCGCCCGGCGATCGCGGCGAGCGTGTCACCGACGAACCCGGCCTCGTTGAGCGTGTCCGTGTGGATGGCGACCTGGATGCCCGTCCGTTCGGCGACGGTCAGCGAGGCGTCGATGACGGCCGGGGTCGAGCCCCAGTCCTCGTGCAGCTTGAGGCCGAGGGCGCCGCCGCGGATCTGGGACAGCATCGCCTCGTGGGAGACCGTGTTGCCCTTGCCGAGGAAGCCGATGTTGAGCGGGTACCGCTCCATCGCCTCCAGCATCCGGGCGAGGTGCCAGGGGCCGGGCGTGACGGTCGTCGCCTTCGAGCCCTCCGCCGGTCCCGTGCCGCCGCCGACCAGGGTGGTGACGCCGGACGACAGCGCCTCGTCGGCGATCTGCGGACAGATGAAGTGGACGTGGGCGTCGATGGCGCCGGCGGTGACGATCCGCCCGTTGCCCGCGATGATCTCCGTCTCGGGACCGATGACCAGGTCCGGGTGGACGCCGTCCATGGTGTCGGGGTTACCGGCCTTGCCGATGCCGGTGATGCGGCCGTCGCGGATGCCTATGTCGGCCTTGACGACGCCCCAGTGGTCGATGATCACGGCGCCCGTGACGACCGTGTCCGGGGTGCCTTCTGCGCGCGTAGCACGCGCCTGGCCCATCGATTCACGGATGACCTTGCCACCACCGAACACCGCCTCGTCACCGGCGAGTCCGGGCCCGCCGGAACGGTCCTCCTCGATCTCGACGAGCAGATCGGTGTCGGCGAGCCGGATGCGGTCACCGGTCGTGGGGCCGAACAGGTCGGCGTACGCGCCACGCGAGATCTCAGGCATCGAGGGCACCTCCGGTCTCCCCGCGCAGTCCGGGTACGACCCGGGCGCCGGCGAGGGGTACGAGTTCCACCTCGGCGGGGATGCCGGGCTCGAAGCGCACGGCGGTGCCGGCGGCGACGTTCAGCCGCTTCCCGCGCGCGGCCGCGCGGTCGAACTCCAGGCCCGGGTTGGCCTCGGCGAAGTGGTAGTGGGAACCGACCTGGACGGGCCGGTCGGCGGCGTTCAGGACGGTGAGGCGGGTGACCTCACGGCCCTCGTTGTAGACGATCGGGTCAGCGGCGAAGAGGATCTCTCCGGGAATCATCGAGGCCCCCTCAGACGATCGGGTCGTGGACGGTGACGAGCTTGGTGCCGTCCGGGAACGTGGCCTCGACCTGGACGTCGTGGATCATCTCGGCGATGCCCTCCATGACGTCGTCCCGGGTGAGCAACTGCCGCCCGGACGTCATGAGTTCGGCCACGGTGCGGCCGTCCCGCGCGCCTTCGAGGAGGTGCGCGGTGATGAGCGCCACGGCCTCGGGGTGGTTCAGCTTCAGCCCGCGGGCCCGGCGCTTCTCCGCGACGTCGGCCGCCACATGGATCAGCAGCCTCTCCTGCTCGTGCGGGGTCAGTTGCACGGCGTCCACCTCACATCCTCGCTCCGGACCGTGCGGGGTCCGGTTGCCTCGCCACCGGGCAAATTCGCTGGTGGCGTGGCCGCAGGCTAATTGGGTGGCGTTTCGGCGACGTTAACCGGCCCGTGGTCCCCGCACGCGTCGCCCCGCCGTGCGCCGGCCGTCCCGCCACCCCTCGCACACGCCCCGCCGCCCCCCACGCACCTCCCGCTCAACCGCCGCCGCCCTTGTCGTCCTTGTACTCCATGCTCGTCAAGGCCTTCACACCCAGTTCCAGCACCTGGATCGGCACGTCGCCGAACAGCGCGTACTGGGCCGCGAATCCCTGGGCGAGCGCGACCATCGTGCGCGCCACGCTGAGGGCGGGGATGTCGGCCCGCATCATCCCGGCGTCCTGGTACCCCTCGACGACCTTGACCCATGGCTTGCGGACCTGGGCGAACCCCTCGGCGAGGATGGCGTGCAGTTCGGGATTGCGCAGCGTCTCGGCCCACACCTGGACCATCAGCCTCGGGTACAGGGACTCCCCCGTCTCCCCCAGTGACGGCCGGCCGAGCAGCATCCGGCGCAGCACCGCGCCGATCAGGATGTCCGGCGGTGGGGGCGGGCTCTGCCGCACGGCCTCCTCGAACGCGGCGCGGATCTCGTCGAGCACGGCGCCGACGATCGCGGCGATCAACTCCTCCTTGCCGCTGAAGTACCGGTAGACCGCCCCGGCGGAGAGGTCGGCCTCCTTGAGCACGTCCTGCATCGATGTGGCGTGGAAGCCGTTGCGGGCGAAGCAGCGGGCGGCGGCGTCGAGGATCTGGCGGCGGCGGGCGTCGAGACGCTCCTGGGATACGCGGGGCATGCCGCCAAACGTAAAACGAACGTTCCTTCTTGACAAGGCGCGACGCCGGCAGGAGGGTGAAATCAAGAAAAACGAACGCTCCTTCTCTTTAGCGGCCCACCAAGGAGACTCATGTCCGCCCCGTCCGCAGCACCCACCGCGGCCCAGGCCACCGGCACAGGCGCCGGCACCACCACCACCGCCGCCGACACGCCGGCCCCGGCCCACTCGGTACCCCCGAACCGCCGCGCGGTCGCCGTCGTCATCCTGATCCCGATCATCGCGACGCTCGCGCTCTGGGCCTTCGCCTGGCCCAACGCCCGGACCGCGCCCCGCGACCTGCCGCTCGGCGTGGCCGGACCGGCCACCGCCGTCGCCCAGGTAGAACGGCAACTGGAGCATCGTGAGGGCGCGTTCGAGATCCACCGCTACGCCGACGAGGCGGCCGCGCGGGACGCGATCGAGGACCGGACCGTATACGGCGCGGTGGTCGTCACCCAGGCCGGACCGAAGCTGCTCACCGCCTCGGCCGCGAGCCCGATGGTGGCTCAGCTGCTGCAGCAGGCCGTGACCCGGCAGGCTGCCGCGGAGGGGGTCCGGGTCGCGACCACCGATGTGGTGGCCACCTCGCCGAACGACCCGCGGGGCTCGGCCTTCGGCGCGAGCGTGCTGCCGCTCGCCCTGGCCGGTACCGCCTCCGGCGTCCTGGTCACCCTGCTCGGGCTGCGTCGGGGGCGAGCGGCCGGTGCGCTCGTCGGGGCCGCCGCGCTGGTCGGCCTCGCCGCCACCGCGATCACGGACAGCTGGCTCGGCGTGCTCGGCGGGCACTGGTGGGCCGAGGCCGGCGTGCTGAGCCTGACGACCCTGGCCGTCGGCGGCACCGTCGCCGGCTTCGCCTCCCTGCTCGGCAAGCCCGGCATGGGGCTGGGCGCCCTGCTGATCGTCTTCATCGGCAACCCCTTCGCGGGCGCCTCCACCGCACCCCAGCTGCTCCCCGAGCCGGCGGGTGACCTCGGCCGACTGCTCCCGCCGGGTGCGGGTGCGTCACTGCTGCGCTCGGTGTCCTTCTTCGACGGCGCCGCCGCCCTCACCCCGGCCCTCGTCCTGACCGCGTGGGCGACCTTCGGCCTGGCGGCGGTCCTCCTGGGCCACCTCCTCAAGCGCCGCCCGAAGCCCGCCGAACGGACCACCACCGAGCCGACCCCGGCCCTGTCCCCGGCACACTGACCCACCCGAGGCCACCCCGCCCACCACCGAGTCCGGCCGTGCGCCCCCGCTGTAGCGGACGGGGGCGCACGGCCTTCGGACTGCCGGGGCGCGCAACCGTCACGGAAGCTGACGGCTGACGGCTGACGGCTGACGGCTGACGGCACAGCCAGCCTCGACAACACAGATGGCCGCCGGAACCAGCACCCGCCGACGCAAACCCGGGGAACCGTCAGGCGGACCGGCCATCAGCCGCTCGCTGCGCGGGCCTCCAGCCCGACGAGCCCGCCGCCGGCGGCAGAGGCACCGAGCAGTCATCAGGGTGAACGGAACCGCCGTGAACCCGAGCGCGCCCCACACGCGCCCGCTAGGAAGCCCCCGTGCCCCGATGCTCCGCCGCGATGCCGAACCTCTGCTGGTCCCTCGCCGCCGGGGTGACCTCGCGGACTCGGGAGACGGCGCTGATCACCGGCTCGTCCGTGGGCTCCTGGAGGGCTTCGAGCTGCTCCAGGTCGGCGGCGGAGACCAGGGCGACGAGGGGCTTGCCGTGTCGCGTCACGACGACGCGCTCGCCGCCGTAGACCACGCGGTTGATCAGTTCGGCGAGCTCAGCCCTGGCTTGCGTCACCGGAATCTCGTAGGCCATGGAGTCCAGCTTAGACCGGGCGCCGCGCACCGCCCTGAGCGGAAGATCCCATTCTGGCCCACGGCGATCGCCCCGTTCGTACGATCGGGCTCGGCCTCCCGCAGGAGGCGTCCATGACAACCGAACACAGGGGGAACGATGTCCGGCTTTTCCAGGCGGTCACTGCTCGGGTACTCGGGATCGGCGGCAGCGGGGGCGGTACTCACGTCGAACGGCACCGCCGAGGCGGCGACGGCGGTGAGCACGGAGACCTCGGAGGGCGTGCGCACCGAGACCGGGGCGGCAGGGGCTGCCGACTTCCCCGAGGGCACCAGATTCAGCGGCACGGTCCGCATGCCCGGCACCGAGATGACGGAACTGACGGTCACCTTCAGCGTCGCCACGACGGAGGCCCCGGCCGCCCAGCGGATCAGCGCGCTCGAAGTCGCGGAGGCCCTGAACGAACTCGCCGCCGCCCGCGGCTGGCCGCCGGTCACCTTCTACGGGACCCCGGCCCCCGCACCGCTCAACTGATCTCCAGAATCCGATTCCACCAGATACCCCACCAGATATCCCAACCGACATCCCACCCGGAGATTCCGACCAGAAGTCCCCACCGAGGTCCCCACCGAAGAGTCCACGAGAGATCCCCGCGGAGCCCGCTCCGCGGGGATCCGTTCGCTTTCAGCCGATCCCCCTCCTCCAGAGTCCGTACGTCCTGTACATTTTTTACGGAAGTCGATCAGAGGAGGCGCACCCATGCCCGAGAACCCACCGTCGGCCCGTCATGTACTGCCCGAGTTCACCGAGCGCACCAGCACGGGTCACCGGACGATGGATCCGTACTCGAAGCTGCTGGAGGAACGGATCGTGTTCCTCGGGACGCGGATCGACGACACGTCGGCGAACGACGTGATGGCGCAGTTCATGCACCTGGAGTACCAGGCACCGGACCGGGACATCGCGCTGTACATCAATTCGCCCGGCGGCTCCTTCAGCGCGATGACGGCGCTCTACGACACGATCCGGTTCGTCACCTGTGACGTGGCGACGGTCTGCCTGGGGCAGGCGGGGTCGGCCGCCGCGGTGCTGCTGGCGGCGGGCACACCGGGCAAGCGCTCGATGCTGCCGGGGGCGCGCGTGCTGATCCACCAGCCAGGCCTGGCCGACCCGATCGAGGGGCAGGCGAGCGATCTGGCGCTGCAGGCCGAGGAGTTGACGCGCAACCGCCGGAACCTGGAGGAGATGCTCGTCCGGCACACGGGGCAGAGCCCGGAGCGGATCAGTGCCGACATCGAGCGGGACAAGTTCCTCGACGCCGAGGCGGCGGTGGCGTACGGCCTGGCCGACCGGGTGATCCGGAGCCGCAAGACCTCACCCCCACCCCCCTCACCCCCACCTCCCTCGTCCACGCCCCCCTCGCCCCCGCTCCCCGGCGCGAGGTGAGGCACGGATGCTCCCGCCCGAACTCCCGCCGCTGCCCGCGCTCACCCGCGCCGAGGCGGAGCTGATCGACCGTTACCTGGACGTGGTGGACCTGCTCGGCCGGATCAACCCGGCCCGCCCGGGCGACACGTACCGCGGGCTGCGTGCGGCGCAGGCGCTCGTCGCGAAGGCGACCGCCCTGCGCGACGCGCTCGAACTGATGCACAACCGCGGGGAGAACGAGGTGCACGCCCCGACGCTCGCGCGGGCCCTGCGCATCCTGGACGGCGAGCGGCGCGCCGCCCGGGTGGCACTGCCACCGGAGGCGGAGGACTCCCCCGCCTGAAGCACTCGCACCACCCGCCTGAACCGATCGCGCATCGGGCGCCGTACTACTGACGGGGCGTCCGGTCCCGGCGCGACGCCCTCCGGTCGGCCTACCGCGATCGACCCATCGGCCCATACGTCGTGAGGACCCGTGAAGTTGCGCAAGATGCCTGGTACATGGGCGGAGCACTGCACTCCGGCGCTGGTGCGGACCTCCTCGACCACTGGGACACAACGAGGGAAAACACCCTGTCCACCCGAACGGGCGAGTGGTGAGTAAGACCACAAATCCACGGTTCCGTTGGGATTTTCGCACTTGAGTACGCCAAGATCCCTTCCTGACGACAAGCCCCCGCCGCAGCGGCGGGGCGATCCGGGTGGACGCCGAGTCCTGCCGCCGCCCGGTTACCGGTCGACAGAAGTGCATCGGCAGGAGTGGAGGACCCAAGCACGACGGGTCGCCGGAACGGTCACGCCATGACCGCGCCGAGCAGCCCTTGGGGTGAAGCCGCGTCAGCGGCCGGGCAACTTCGCCAGCCCGAATCCGACAGGTCATCCTTCACAGGCGGCTGACGAAGGGTTGCGCATGACTGCGCTGAATCGTGTCCCGTCGCTGTTGACCCGGGCCGGTACGGCCTCGGCTCTGACCATCGCCGCCGTCGGCGGCAGCATCGTGGTCCCGGGCGTCGCATCCGGCGCCGAGGCCGCCACGGTGGCGTCGAAGGCACTCAAGGTCGCGGCTTCCAAGAAGGGCTCCCCTTACAAGTACGGCGCCGTGGGTCCGGGCAGGTTCGACTGCTCGGGTCTGACGCTCTACTCGTTCAAGAAGGCGGGCAAGAAGCTGCCCCGTACTGCCCAGCAGCAGTACAACAAGACGAAGCACATCTCCGTGAGCAGCCGCAAGCTCGGAGACCTCGTCTTCTTCCACTCGGGCTCGAACGTCTACCACGTCGGTATCTATGCGGGGAAGGGAAAGATCTGGCACTCGCCGAAGACGGGTGACGTCGTCCGGCTGCAGAAGCTCTGGACGAAGAGCGTCTGGTACGGCCGGGTCCGCTGACCCACCGCTGGGGGGCGGTGGAACTGTCCGCCGCCCCCGCTGGCGTAAGTCGTACACATGTGGTTACCCGTGCGGCCATGGCCGAGCAACCCACCCGCCCGGCACGTAACGAGACGCCCCTCGAACGCGCCGATCGCAATTTCTCCGAGCTGCTCCAGGAGCTGCGGGTCACCCAGACCGGGGTGCAGATCCTCTTCGCGTTCCTGCTGACGCTGGCCTTCACCCCGCGCTTTTCGGACCTGGACACCTTCCAGCGTGTCACCTACGTGACCACCCTGTTGCTGGCTGTCCTCGCGGCGACGCTCTTCACCGCGCCGGCCGCCCTGCACCGCTCGCTCTTCCAGCAGAACGCCAAGCCCGCCATCGTCCGGGTCTCGTCCCGGTTGGCCACCGCGGGCCTGATCGTGCTGATGCCGGCCTTCACCGGTTCCGTCCTGCTCGTCGTGGACGTGACGCTCAGCCGGACGGCCGGTATCGCCGCGGGGAGCGGCACGCTCCTGGCGTGCCTGCTCCTGTGGGGCCTGCTCCCGAAACTCGTGGGACGCGCCTCGGGCCGCGACACCACACCGCCGTCGCCACTCCCGCCGCCGGCGCCCCTGCCGCCCCCGTCGCCACCGGTCGAGGACGACAGCCCCGTCAGGTCTCCGGCGGACCACCTGCGGTGACCGGCTGGACGGGGACCGTCCACGGAAGTTCGATCGCCACCGTCTTGCCGCCCTCCCGCGTGGGTCTGACGCTCAGCCTGCCGCCGTATTCCGCGGTCAGCCAGCGGATGATGACCATGCCCCGGCCGTTGTCCTGCTGGACGGCGGCCGGCAGGCGTTTGGGAAAGCGTGGATGACTGTCGGTGACGCCGATGCGCAACTGCTCGTCCCGGTCGAGCGCGATGTCCACCGTGAAGGTGGGCGACTGGCCCAGTGTGTGCTGGACGGCGTTGGTGGCGAGTTCGGACACGATCAGGCGCACAGTGTCCGCGATGCCCGAGTCGCCCGGCAGGCCCCATTCGGCGAGCACGGTGGCGACGTAGTTCCGGGCTGCGGACACCGAGGCGGGATCGCTCGGCAGAGTGACGGATGCTTCCAGGTGATCTGCCATGGCGAGGCGTCCCTTTCCCACGGGACCGGTGTCCGACAGGGAGCGGATGGTTCGACTACGGTCCCGGACTGGTGCTTCGCGCCAGACTGCCACTACCTGGGCCGTCACGGGTGGCGATCCACCAAGATGTGCATATATCTGTCGCTCGAAGCGGTGAACTATCCGACGGCCGAACGTATTTGGGTGGGGTCTTCGTCCATCCTCTGTCGTCACCCCGACATCCAGTGTCGTCGCCGCGATCGAGAGCGCCGGGCGGAAGGAGAATCCCATGCAGTACGGTCCGGCGGTGCGCCGCCGCAAGCTCGGTGCCGAGTTGCGTGTCCTGCGCACCCGTTCCGCGCTCACGAGCATCGAGGCGGCCCATCGCGTCGGCTGGCACCAGTCCAAGGTCAGCCGGATCGAGACGGGCGCCAGTGGAGTGAAGCCCGCGGACGTCCGCAAGCTCCTGGACGCGTACGGGATCGACGACACCGAGTTACGGGAGCTGCTCCTGGCGCTCGCGGGCTCCGAGGACGGCGGTGGGCGGCACAACTGGTGGCACGCGTACCGGGGCGTGCTGCCGCCGACGTACCGGGACTTCATCAGCCTGGAGTCGCAGGCCGGGGGGATGCGGACGCTGGAGACCTCGGTCGTGCCGGGTCTGCTGCAGATCCCCGAGTACGCGCGGGCGGTGACGCGGGCCGCGGTGGAGGGGCTGGATGACGACAAACTCGACGCGCTCGTGGAAGTGCGGCTCGCGCGGCAGGAGGTGCTGCGCGGGAACCCGCCGATGGAGCTGAGCGCAGTGCTCGACGAGGGCGTTCTCCGGCGTGTGGTGGGCGGTCCCGAGATCATGTCCCGGCAGCTGGTCCGACTGGTCGAGGCGGCGCGGCTTCCCCAAGTGCGACTGCAGGTGCTCCCGTTCACTGCCGGGGCGCATATCGGCGTCACCGGCCCTTTCGTAATTTTCTCATTTAGGAGCACATCCGATCTGGACGTGGTTGTTCTCGACCACTTGACGAGTAGCCTCTATCTCGAACGGAAAGAAGACCTCAAGGCGTATGTCGAGGCCTTCAACGCCCTTCAGATCCACGCCCTTTCGCCCGAGGACTCGTTGGATTACATCGCCGGGCTAGCCGCCGGCGCGTAAGGAGGCACCATGTCCGCACCGCCTCGGAACGTACCCACCAGTACCGAACTGCCCGATGTGCGATGGCTGCGCAGCAGCCGCAGTACCGGGATGAACAACTGTGTGGAGACGGCCCGTCCGGGATCCGGCCGCTGGGCCGGGCTGGTGGCCGTACGCGACTCGAAGAACACGGCGGGGCCCGCCCTGCTGTTCGACCCCGACGCCTGGGAGGGATTCATCACCACGCTGCGGTGACCCCCACCGACAGCGTTCGTCCTTCCGCTTGCGGCGAGGCCCGGCCGGGACGCCGACTCACGGTCGCGTATCGCCGATGATCCCCACGGCTCGGTCGATCTGCCCCTGCGTGAGATCCGCACGGGCGGTCAGCCGCAGCCGCGAGACGCCGTCGGGCACGGACGGCGGGCGGAAACAGCCGACGGCGAGACCCGCCGCCCGGCAGTCCGCCGCCCACCGCAGCGCCTGATCCGGCGACGGCGCGCGTACGGACACCACGGCGGCGTCGGGCCGCACCGCTTCATGGCCCGACGCCGTCAGCCGTGCGTGCAGCTCCCCGGCCACCTCACGGGCCCGCGCGGCCCGCTCGGGCTCCCGGCGCAGCAGCCGGAGCGCGGCGAGCGCCGCGCCGGTCGCGGCGGGGGCGAGACCCGTGTCGAAGATGAACGTACGGGCCGCGTTGACCAGGTGGTCGATGACGGGTGCCGGACCGAGGACGGCACCGCCCTGGCTGCCGAGCGACTTCGAGAGCGTGAGCGTCACGACGACGTCGGGGGCGCCCGCGAGCCCCGCCGCGTGCGGCGCCCCCCGGCCCCCGTCACCGAGGACGCCGAGGCCGTGCGCGTCGTCGACGACGAGTCCGGCGCCGTACTCCCGGCAGGCGGCGGCCAGTCCGGCCAGCGGGGCGGCGTCGCCGTCCACGGAGAAGACCGTGTCGGAGACGGCGACGGCGGTGCCCCGGGCGGCCGTGCCGAGCGCCTTGCGGACGGCGTCGGGGTCGGCGTGGGCGACGACCTGGGTGCTGCCGCGGGCGAGCCGGCAGCCGTCGATGAGGGAGGCGTGGTTGCCCGCGTCCGAGACGATCAGGGAGCCGTGCGGGGCGAGCGCGGTGACGGCGGCGAGGTTGGCGGCGTAGCCGGAGGAGAAGACGAGCGCGGCCTCGAAGCCGCAGAAGTCGGCCAGTTCCCGTTCCAGTTCGCCGTGGAGTTCGGTGGTGCCGGTGACCAGCCGGGAACCGGTCGCGCCGCCGCCCCAGCGGCGCGCGGCCCCGGCGGCGCCCTCGATGACCTCGGGGTGCCGGGCGAGGCCGAGGTAGTCGTTGCTCGCGAGGTCGAGGAGGGGTGAGTCGGCCGGACGGGGGCGCAGGGTGCGTACGAGCCCGGCCCGGCGGCGTGCCGACGCCTGCTCGTCGATCCAGCCGAACGCCATGGGTCCTCCGGGGGTGGTGTGGGCGGCCCGCGGCGCCGTGGCCGTCATGGACGGGCACGGCGGGGGCTTTTGTAGGCAGTGCACAGACACTAGTGGCAGGGCCGGGCGCCCACGATGTGGCAATACCCACACGTCGATCCCACTCTGTTGTCCGAACTCTCCTTGGCCGAGAGCGGTCCCGTAGGACAGGATCGGCTCTCATGGACCTGCTGAACACGCTGGTGGACAAGGGGCTCCGGCGCGAGCCGCCGAGCCGTGCCGAGGCGCTCGCCGTTCTGGGCACCTCCGACGACGAGCTGTTGGACGTGGTGGCCGCGGCCGGGAAGGTGCGCCGGCACTGGTTCGGGCGCCGGGTGAAACTGAACTATCTGGTCAACCTCAAGTCCGGCCTCTGCCCCGAGGACTGCTCCTACTGCTCGCAGCGGCTCGGCTCCACGGCCGGCATCCTCAAGTACAGCTGGCTCAAGCCCGACGAGGCCTCCAAGGCCGCGGCGGCCGGGCTCGCCGGCGGCGCGAAGCGGGTCTGTCTGGTGGCGTCCGGGCGCGGCCCGACCGACCGGGACGTGGACCGGGTCTCCGACACCATCAAGACGATCAAGGACCAGAACGAGGGCGTCGAGGTGTGCGCCTGTCTCGGTCTGCTCTCCGACGGCCAGGCCGAACGCCTGCGCGAGGCCGGCGCGGACGCCTACAACCACAACCTGAACACGTCCGAGGCGACGTACGGCGAGATCACGACGACGCACACGTACGCCGACCGGGTGGACACCGTACGGAAGGCGCACGCGGCGGGGCTGTCGGCCTGTTCGGGCCTGATCGCGGGCATGGGCGAGAGCGACGAGGACCTGGTCGACGTCGTCTTCTCGCTCCGTGAGCTGGACCCGGACTCGGTGCCGGTGAACTTCCTGATCCCGTTCGAGGGCACCCCGCTCGCCAAGGAGTGGAACCTCACGCCGCAGCGCTGTCTGCGCATCCTGGCGATGGTGCGGTTCGTCTGCCCGGACAGCGAGGTGCGGATCGCGGGCGGGCGCGAGGTCCACCTGCGCACGATGCAGCCGCTCGCCCTGCACCTGGCCAACTCGATCTTCCTGGGCGACTACCTCACCAGCGAGGGCCAGGCCGGCAAGGCCGACCTGGAGATGATCGCGGACGCCGGCTTCGAGGTGGAGGGCACCGACCAGGTCACGCTGCCGGAGCACCGGGCGGCCGTCACCGCCGGTGGGCCCTGCGGGTCCGGGGAGAGCGCCGGGTGCGGGTCGCACGAGGGGGGCGGGTGCGGGTCGCACGAGAGCCCCGGCGCGGGCTGTGGGTCGCACGCGCAGGGCGGTCCCTGCGGGTCCGTCGCCGACGAGGCCCCGGCCACCGAGGCGCGTCCGGACCTGGTCGCGGTGCGCCGCCGGGGAGCCGGAACCGATCTCGCGCCCAATGCCTGAGCCGTCCGGCCTGGGCGTGCCGGAGCTGCTGGCCCTCGACCGGCGGCATGTGTGGCACCCGTACGGGCCCATGCCGGGCCGGCAGGAACCGCTCGTCGTGGAGTCGGCGAGCGGGGTCCGGCTGAAGCTCGCGGACGGCTCGGGCGAGCTGGTCGACGGCATGTCGTCCTGGTGGTCGGCCATCCACGGCTACAACCACCCGGTGCTCAACGAGGCGGCGCGCGAGCAGCTCGGCCGGATGAGTCACGTCATGTTCGGCGGGCTCACCCATGAGCCGGCCGTGCGACTGGCGAAGCACCTGGTCGACATGTCGCCCGAGGGTCTGGAACATGTGTTCCTGGCCGACTCGGGGTCGGTCTCCGTCGAGGTCGCGGTCAAGATGTGCCTGCAGTACTGGCGCTCGCTCGGCCGCCCCGGCAAGCGGCGCCTGCTGACCTGGCGCGGCGGCTACCACGGGGACACCTGGCAGCCGATGTCCGTGTGCGACCCCGAGGGCGGGATGCACGAGCTGTGGCAGGGCGTCCTGCCCCACCAGGTGTTCGTGGACGCGCCGCCGGCCGAGTACGACGAGGCGTACGCGCAAGCGCTGCGCGCGGCGGTCGAGCGGCACGCCGACGAACTGGCCGCCGTGATCGTGGAGCCCGTGGTGCAGGGGGCGGGCGGGATGCGCTTCCACTCCCCCGCGTATCTGCGGGTGCTGCGCGAGGCGTGCGACGCGCACGACGTACTGCTGGTGTTCGACGAGATCGCGACCGGGTTCGGCCGTACGGGTGCGTTGTTCGCGGCGGACCACGCGGCGGTGACACCGGATGTGATGTGCGTCGGCAAGGCGCTGACCGGCGGTTATCTGACCCTGGCGGCAGCCCTGTGCACCGCCGGGGTGGCCGACGGGATCTCGCGGGGCGAGGTGCCGGTGCTCGCTCACGGCCCTACCTTCATGGGCAACCCGCTGGCGGCGGCCGTCGCCTGTGCCTCGATCGAGCTGCTGCTCGGCCAGGACTGGCTCACAGAGGTCAAGCGGATCGAGACGGGGCTGCTGGACGGGCTGGCGCCGGTGCGCGAGGTGCCCGGGGTGAAGGACGTCCGTGTCCTCGGCGCGATCGGGGTCGTCCAGCTCGACCACCCGGTCGACATGGCGGCCGCCACGGCGGCGGCGGTGGGCGAGGGCGTGTGGCTGCGGCCGTTCCGGGACCTCGTCTACACGATGCCGCCCTACGTCACGGGCGACGAGGACGTGGCGCGGATCGCGCGCGCGGTGTGCGCGGCGGCGACGGCGGGATGACGGGATGACGGGATGACGGGATGACGGACAGAGGATGACGGAAGTGATGACATGACGGTCCTGGTGATCACGGGGACGGGTACGGAGGTCGGCAAGACCGTCACCACGGCGGCCGTCGCGGCGGTGGCCGTGGCGGCCGGCCGGTCCGTGGCCGTCCTCAAGCCCGCGCAGACCGGCGTACGGCCGGACGAGCGCGGGGACGCGGACGAGGTGGCCCGGCTCGCGGGCGCCGTGACCGTCCGCGAACTCGCCCGCTATCCGGAGCCGTTGGCCCCGGGGACCGCCGCCCGGCGTGCCGGTCTCCCTCCGGTGCACCCCGAGGACGTCGCCGAGGCGGCGGCCAAGCTGGCGGTCGACCACGACCTGGTGCTGGTCGAGGGCGCGGGCGGCCTCCTCGTGCGCTTCGACGAGGCGGGCGGCACCCTGGCGGACTCGGCCCGGCTGCTCGGCGCGCCGGTGCTGCTGGTCGCCTCGGCGGGTCTCGGAACGCTCAACACGACCGAGCTGACGGCCCGCGAACTCGCCGTGCGGGAGGTGGAGCTGGCGGGTGTCGTCATCGGCAGCTGGCCCTCGGCGCCCGATCTGGCCTGCCGCTGCAACCTGGCGGATCTGCCGGTGGTGGCGGGGGTGCCGTTGCTGGGTGCGGTGCCGTCCGGGGTAGGGGCGTGGGAGCCGGTCGACTTCCGAGCGGGGGCCGGGGGCTGGCTGGCGCCGGCGCTCGGTGGGGTGTGGGACGCCGCTTCCTTCCGAGCCGCCGAAGCCGCGCCCTAGGGGACCTGTGACGGGTGGGCCCCGGGTTCGTCGTGGCTGGTCGCGCGGGTCCCCGCGCCCCTGACGGGGCGCGGGCCGGCCTCACGTCCCCGTCTCCCCCAGCAGCCGCACCAATTCGATCCTCGACCGGATCCCCAACCGTGAGAACACCCCCCGCAGATGGTGGTCGATCGTGCGCGGGCTCAGCAGCAGCCGCGCGGCGATCTCCCGGTTCGTGGCGCCCTCCGCCGCCATACGGGCGATCATCAACTGCTGGGCGGTGAGGCGGGACGCCAGAGCCTCCGCGGCCGGCGCGGCGGAGGCGCGTTCCCCGAGGGCCCGGAGTTCCGCGCGGGCCTGGGCCGCGCAGTGCGGGGAGCCGAAGTGCTCGAAGGCCTCCAGGGCGCTGTGCAGCCGGTCGCGTGCCTCGGTGCGGTTGCGCAGCCGACGCAGGGCACTGCCGAACAGCAGTTCCGTGCGGGCGCGTTCGACGTCACGGGTGCCGGAGGCGTGCAGGTCGAGCGCCGCGCGGTAGTGCTCGACGGCCTCCTCCCCGGTGGCGAGCAGCGCACGGCAGCGGGCGCTGAGGGCGAGGTCGTCGGCGCTGCGGACGGTACGGGCCCAGCGGTCGTAGTCGGCGTGCGCGGCCCGGGCCACCCGGGTGTCGCCGGTGCGGACGGCGGCCTCGACGTAGTGCGGTGTGGCGAGGTGCCGCACGGCCCGGTGCCCGTGCCCGGGGCCGAAGCCGGCGAGTGCGCGCAGCCGGGCCGCCGAGGCGGCGTACCGGCCGGTGCTCAGGTCGAGGAAGGCGAGGGCGAACATGGCGAGGGCGGCGGGCAGTCCGAGTCCGCGCTCCAGGGCGTACGCGCGGGCGGACTCGGCGCGCTCCCGGCACACCTGTTCGTCGCCGGTGACGGCCGCGAACATCGCGAGGGCGGCCTGGAGATGGCAGGCGCCGTTGTCCTGCCCGGTGGCGTACGCCTGGCGCAGGGCGTCCACGGTGGCGGCCTCGGCGGCCCTCGGGCGTCCGGTCCAGAACTCCGCGTAGGCCCGGAACTCCATGGCCTGCGGCACAGTCACCGTCTCGCCCCTGGCGCGGGCGGAGGAGGCGGCGCGGGCGGTGGCGGTGAACGCGCGGGTGTGGTCGCCGAGGAGGAGGGCGGCGATCCCGGAGTGGATGAGCTGGGTGGGGTCGCCACCGGGTCCGCAGCGCCCGGCGGCTGCTTCGAGCACGTCCCGGGCGTCGTCGTAGCGGCCTTCGAACGCGGCGGCGAGCGCGCCGAGCGTGCTGGGCGGCGCGATGCCGAGCGCGTCGGCGACGGCGGCGGCCTCCCGGCAGCGGCGCAGGTCCCCGGTGTAGATGGCGGCCTCGGTGGCTCGTGCCAGGAGATGGGCGGCTCTGTCCGGGGTGCGCTCGCCGACGTGCCGGACGGCGGCGGTGAGCAGGGCGTCGAAGGCCTCGGCGGCGTTTCCGGCGCGCAGGGCGAGCAGTCCCGCGAGGGCGTCGTCGTCGGTGGCGGCGACGAGACGGCGGGCGCGGTCGCCGTCGCCCGACTGCCAGGCCTCGGCGGCGGCCTGGGCGAGCAGGGGCATGCGTTCGGCGGGTTCGGGGGTGAGCCCGGCGGCGCGTTCGGCGAGGGCGGAGGCGAGCGCGGGATCGCCGATGGCACGTGCCACCCGTGCCGACAGGCGCAGTTCGGCGGCGAGGCGGCGGCTGGGGCCGAGGGCGGCGGCGGCCCGGTGCCAGCTGCGGCCGGGCCGCTCGCCCTCGCCGCTGAGGACCGCGGCGAGGAGGCGGTGCGCCTCGCGCCGGTCGGCCATGGACGCCGACTCGTACACGGCGACGCGGGTCCAGGCGTCCGGGAAGACGATGCCCTGGGTCGTGGTGTGCGCGAGCCCGGCCGCCTCCGCCGTGTCGAGGGGGCGGGTGTCGAGCCGGGCGGCCGTGACGGCGCGCGCGTAGGCGTGCGTGCGGACCGGGTACTGGTCGGCGGCGGCGAGGAGCAGCAGGAAGCGGGTGTCGTCGGGCAGGGCGCGTACGTCCCGCCGGTGGCCGCGCAGCAGGGCGGGGGCCAGCGCCAGGGGCTCGGCGGGGAGCGGGTCGAGGCCCGTGCGCTGGCGCGGGGTCAGGGCGGCGGCGAGTTCCGCGGCGGCGCGCGGATCGCCGTGGGCGACGTGCAGCAGGCGTACGCGCACGCCTTCGGACAGCGTGGGCGCTGCGGCCGACGCTGTGTCCGGGCTCGGCCACGCGTGCGTGGGGGGCGGTGGCGAGCGATGCGGAAGTTGTGGGGGGTTCACCGGGGTCACCACGCTCATCACGTTACTTGCGAGTTAACCGACCAGTAAAGACCGGCGATTTCGCCGATGCGGCGCGCGTAGACCCCCCTGACACTCCAGACGAACCCCACCCGTTTCAGGAGGCACCATGCAGCGCCGCATGCGCCGTATCGCCACGGCCCTCGCGACCGTGACCACCACGCTCCTTCTGTCGCTCTCCTTCTCCGCGACCTCCGCTCAGGCCGCGACCCGCAACCCCGTGGTCTTCGTGCACGGTCTGAGCAGTTCGTCCAGCAGCTGGGACGACTGGATCGCGTACTTCAAGGCCGACGGCTACACGTCCGCGGAGCTGTACTCCTGGTCGTACGACTGGGGCCAGTCCAATGTCACGACGGCCGCGCAGCTCAAGACCAAGATCGAGAGCGTGCGGGCCGCGACAGGCGCCGCGAAGGTCGACGTGGTCGTCCACTCGATGGGCGCGCTCAGCTCCCGGTACTACCTCAAGAACCTCGGCGGGACGGCGTACGTGGACGACTTCGTCTCCGCGGCCGGTGTGAACCACGGGACGACCGTGGCCGGTTGGTGCCGGTGGCTCTACACGTCCTGCGGCGAGATGTACACCGGCAGCTCGTTCCTGACCTCGCTGAACTCCGGTGACGAGACGCCGGGCAGTGTGTCGTACGCCAGCTACTGGTCGAACTGCGACGACGCGCTCACCCCGGACACCTCCGCGATCCTCAGCGGCGCGACCAACGTCGAGGTCGGCTGTGTCTCGCACAACGACATGAACAACGACAAGGGCATCTACGACCAGGTCCGCGCCTTCATCGCCTGATCGTCCCGGCGGTCGGCACCTCGTACACCCGTGCCCGTCGCGTGGCCTCCTCCCCAGGGACACGCGGCGGGCGAGGCGTTTGTGCCCCCGCTCGCCCCCGCGGACCGTCCCCCCGTCCCGGCCGCGACGGGTGAGCCGGTGCTTCCCGGGGGACAATCGCGGTATCTGCCGTCCTCTTCGGGAGGTCCTCATGGCCCGCGCCCGCGCCACGACGGACGCCGTGCACCACCCCCTCTTCGCCCGGTTCTACGCCCGACTGAGCGTGTCGGCGGAGCCGAGGATCGGTCCCCTGCGCGAGGAGTTGCTGGCGGGGCTGTCGGGGCGGGTCATCGAGATCGGCGCCGGGAACGGTCTGAACTTCGCGCACTACCCGGACGCGGTCTCGGAGGTGGTGGCGATCGAACCGGAGCACTCCCTGCGGCGGTTGGCCCTGGAGTCCGCCCTGCGCGCCGAGGTGCCGGTGGACGTGGTGCCGGGCGCGGCGGAGGCGCTGCCGGTCAAGAGCGAGGCGTTCGACGCGGCCGTGGTGTCCCTGGTGCTGTGCAGCGTGCGGGACGTGCGGCGCTCGCTGAACGAGGTGCGACGGGTGCTGCGCCCCGGCGGTGAGCTGCGGTTCTTCGAGCACGGCCGGGGCGGCGGGCGGGCGATGCGGACGGCTCAGCGGGCGTTGGACGGCACGGTGTGGCCGTTGCTGTTCGGCGGCTGCCACGTCTCCCGCGACCCGGTCGCCGTGATCCGGGCCGCCGGGTTCGAGGTCGGGGCGGTCCGGGAGGTCCTGGTGCCCGAGCAGGGGCCGCGGCTGCCGAGTTCCTACTGCGTGCTGGGCAGGGCCCGGCGGCCCGGCGTCACAGACTCCACTGACGCAGCTCCTGCGTGATGTCCTGCACGGTGGCCTCGCCGCTCTTGACCAGCCGGGCCAGTTCGCGCACCTGCTCGGCGGAGGTGACGACCTTGACGCCGCTGGCCACGAGGTAGCCGTAGGCGACGGCGGAGGCGAACAGGGCGTTGGAGCGCTCCAACGCCGGGACGTGCATGAGGACTTGGAGGAGAGCGGCGGCCCGGGCGTGCGGGGTGTCGTAGACGGGGACGTCGAAGATCTCGGCCTCGTGCCGGGCGACGGCCGCGACCAGGGCGCCCCAGTCGGAGACCTGCGGATCTCCGGGCGTCTTCCGTTCGGCGACCATGAGGAGCCAGGACAGGTCGATTCTGAGCTGACTCAAGGGATCAGTGACGTCCCTCGCGCCGGCCCTCGGAATCGGCGCCGAACTCCTCGGCGAAGACCGCCTCGTACTGCTTCATGAAGTCGGCCGCGGACTCGACGAAGGTGTGACCCGCCTCGCCGGTGTCCTGCCGGACCAGCTCCTCGATGTACCGGTTCACACTCATCCCGCGCTCCAGGGCTCGTTCACGGGCGGCCCGGGCCGTGTCCTCGTCCACTCGGACGTTCAGCTGGGTCTTGGCCATGACTCGACGCTAGCGCCGGAGTGCTAGCAGTGGCAAGGGCGCCGTCGCCTCCGCCACCCTCAAGGGCCCGTTTTGCGTGCCCCTTACACAGAGATCGGGAACGCGACCTGCGACGGAGACCGCCTCGACCTTCGGGGGGATTCCTGCTGTGCCGCGCATCACACTAGGCTCGGCCGGGAGCGCCCGGAATTCGAACCGGTTCGAGCCTGGAGGCCGTTTTGTCCACTGCTGCCGCTGAGCACCCCCTCGGCCGCGCGGAAGCCGACGCCGTCGCCGCCCGCGCCCGGGGCCTGACGAAGGCATACGGCTCGGGAGAGACCAAGGTCCTCGCCCTCGACTCGGTCGACGTGGACATCGCGCGCGGCCGCTTCACGGCCGTCATGGGCCCCTCGGGCTCGGGAAAGTCCACCCTGATGCACTGCCTGGCGGGGCTCGACACCGTCTCGGCCGGACAGGTGTGGCTCGGGGACACTGAGATCACCGGGCTCAGGGAACGCGATCTGACGCGGCTGCGCCGGGACCGGATCGGCTTCATGTTCCAGTCCTTCAACCTGATCCCGACGCTGAACGCGGCCGAGAACATCACCCTGCCGATGGACATCGCGGGCAAGAAGCCCGACGAGAAGTGGCTGGACCAGGTCATCGACACGCTCGGGCTCCGCGACCGGCTCAAGCACCGTCCCTCGCAGCTCTCCGGCGGGCAGCAGCAGCGTGTGGCCTGCGCCCGCGCACTCGCCTCCCGGCCCGAGCTGATCTTCGCCGACGAGCCGACCGGCAACCTCGACTCCCGTGCCGGGCTCGAAGTGCTCGGCTTCCTGCGCGAGGCGGTCGACCAGCTGGGCCAGACGGTCGTCATGGTCACCCACGACCCCGGCGCCGCCGCCCACTCCGACCTGGTGCTCTACCTCGCGGACGGGCGGATCGTGGACCGCATGGAACGCCCCACGGCCGAAGCGGTCCTGGAACGCATGCGTCTCTTCTCCGGGAAGAACCCCCAGGCCCCGGACGCCGACACACCTCTGACCTCTCCTGACGGGGAGGGCGCCCCCGGCAGCGGGTCCGCGGGCGGGCCCGGCGGCCGGTCCGACGGCCCCGGCAGGGACTGAGACCGTGCTGAGGGCGACCCTGCGGAGCTTCCTCGCGCACAAGGGGCGGCTGCTGCTCTCGGCGCTGGCGGTCGTGCTGTCCGTGGCGTTCGTCGCGGGCAGCCTGATCTTCTCGGACACGGTCACCCGCACCTTCGACCGGCTCTTCGCCTCCACCTCGGCCGATGTGACCGTGGGCCCGAAGGACGACGAACTGACGGGTCAGCTGCCCACCGGGGCCGTCGAGACCGTGCCCGCCTCGCTCGCGCGGCGGGTCGCGGGAATCGACGGCGTGGCGGACGCCCGTGTCGACGCGTCCGTCGACAACGTCACGGTCGTCGACAGCGACAACGAGTCGGTGGGACCGACCACGGGCGCCCCCACCGTCGCCAGGAACTGGCACCCCACCGACCGCAGCCCGGTGAAGCTGACCAACGGGCACGCGCCGCGAGGCGCCGGCCAGGCCCTGCTCGACGCGGACACCGCCGAGGGCAAGGACGTGGAGATCGGCGACACCCTGACGGTGCTCGCCGGGCCGGGCTCCTTCCGGGTGCGTGTCGTCGGCATCGCCACCTTCACCACCACCAACCCCGGCGCCGCGCTCGTCTACCTCGACACCCGGACGGCACAGACCGCGCTGCTGGGCGACCCCGGCGCGGCCACCGGCATCTCCGTGACCGCCGAGCCCGGCGTGAGCGACGAACTGCTCAAGCGGCGGATCGCCGACGAGCTGGGGCCGACGGCGTACGAGTACCGGACCGCCGCCGAGCGCGCCGAGTCGGCGGCCGCCTCGCTCGGCGGCTTCCTCGACGTGATCAAGTACGTGATGCTCGGCTTCGCCGGGATCGCGACACTCGTCGGCGTCTTCCTCATCGTCAACACCTTCTCCATGCTCATCGCCCAACGCACCCGCGAACTGGGCCTGTTGCGCGCGCTGGGCGCCGACCGGCGCCAGGTGCGGCGCTCGGTGCTCATCGAGGCGGCGCTCCTCGGGCTCGTCGGGTCGACCCTGGGCCTCGCCGCCGGCATCGGGCTGGCCTTCGGGCTGATCGAGCTGATGGGCGCCTTCGGGATGAACCTGAGCTCGGCCGAGATGGTGATCGGCGTCGGAACGCCGATCGCGGCGTACGCCGTCGGGCTCGGCGTCACCTTCGTCGCCGCCTATCTCCCGGCGCGGCGTGCCTCGGCCGTGTCGCCGATGGCGGCCCTGTCCGACGCCGAGATCGCCGGTGTAGGGCGGCCGCTGAGGATGCGCGCGGTGGCCGGCGGGATCGTCGGAGCGGCCGGTGCCGCCGCGCTCGCGGGGTGCGCGGTGTCGTCCGACACGGGTTCCGCCGCCTCCCTGCTCGGTCTGGGCGTGGTCCTCACGCTGGTCGCGACCGTCATCGCCGGACCGCTGCTCGTACGGCCCGTGATCCGGGTCCTCGGTGGCGCCTTCCCCGCGCTGTTCGGCTCCGTCGGCCGGATGAGCCAGCGCAACGCCCTGCGCAATCCGCGCCGGACCGGGGCCACGGCCTCCGCGCTGATGGTCGGAATCGCGCTGGTCGCCGGCATGTCGGTGGCGAGCGCCTCGATGACCAGGTCCTTCGACGACGAGATCGACAACACCCTCGGCGCCGACTTCGTCATCCAGAACCAGAACTTCATGCCGTTCCCGCAGGAGGTCACCGACAAGGTCCGCGCCACCGACGGCGTCGGCCTCGTCGTACGCCAGCGGTTCACGCCGGTCGCGGTACGGCTGCCCGACGGCGCGCGCGTCGAGACGACCGCCGCGGCATACGACGCGCAACTGGACGAGATCGCGAACGTCACCTACGCCGAGGGCGACAGCGGCGCCGCGCTGGCCGACGGCGCCATCGCCATGGACGCGGAGTTCGCGCGGGACCACGACGTGACGGTGGGCAGCACGATCCCCGTCCGGTTCCCGGCCGGGAAGAACGCCGAGCTGAAGGTGGCCGCGCTCACCGACCAGGACACCGCCGACGGCTTCGGGGTGCAGGGCGGGCTGTACTTCGGGATGGCCACCATCGAGACGTACGTGCCCGAGGGACAGGACTCCGCGCTGTACGTGAACGCCGGGTCCGGCACCGGCGCCGACGAGCTGCGCGCGAACCTGGACCGCACGCTGGACGCCTACCCGCAGGTGCAGGTCCGCGACCAGGCCGACTACAAGGAGCTGATCCGCGGCCAGATCGCCGTGCTGCTGTATCTCGTCTACGCGCTGCTCGGCCTGGCGATCGTCATCGCGGTGCTCGGGGTGGTCAACACCCTCGCCCTGTCGGTGGTCGAACGCACCCGGGAGATCGGACTGCTGCGCGCGATCGGGCTGGGCCGGCGGCAGCTGCGGCGGATGATCCGGCTGGAGTCGGTGGTGATCGCCGTGTTCGGGGCGGTCCTCGGGCTCGCCCTGGGTCTGATCTGGGGTGTCTGCGTGCAGCAGGTGCTGGCGCTGCAGGGCATGAAGGCGCTGGCGATCCCGTGGGGCACGGTCGTCGCCGTGGTGATCGGCTCGGCGGTGGTGGGCGTCGTGGCGGCCCTGCTGCCCGCGCTGCGCGCCTCCCGGATGAACGTCCTGGCGGCGATCGCGCACGAGTGAGCGTGCGCGCACGTGTGCTGGCGGCATGCCCACACCGGTGATGTACTCACCGGCATGTCTGCCTCAAGTCCCTGATGTGTGAGGAGAGTTCATGCCGCGCCCGTTCCGCTTCGGAGTCAACTTACTCAGCCCCACGTCGGCTGCGGAGTGGCGCGCGAAGTGCCGCCGCGCCGAGCAGCTCGGTTACGACGTGATCCTGGTCCCGGACCATCTGGGCATGCCGGCCCCGTTCCCGTCCCTGGTCGCGGCGGCCGAGGCGACCGTACGGCCACGGCTCGGCACGTTCGTGCTGAACGCGGGCTTCTGGAACCCGGCTCTGCTGGCGCGTGAGGTCGCCACCACGGACGCGCTGACCGGCGGGCGTCTGGAGCTGGGGCTCGGCACCGGGTACGTACCGGCCGAGCACGAGAAGGCGGGCCTGCCCTGGGGGTCGGCGGGCGAGCGGGTCGACCATCTGCTGCGCACGATCCGGGAGTTGGACCGGCTTCTCGGCTCCGAGGAGCACGAGCCGCGTCCGGTGCAGCGGCCCCGGGTGCCGCTGCTCGTCGGCGCCAACGGTGACCGCGTGCTGCGGATCACCGCCGAGCACGCGGACATCGCGGCGTTCACGGGCGCCCGGACGGTGGAGAACGGCAAACTGGAACCGCTGACCGCCGAGGAACTCGACGAGCGGGTCGGCCGGTACCAGGAGTTCGCCGCCGGGCGGAAAGAACCCGCCGAGCTGAACCTGCTGATCCAGATCGTCGAACTCACCGAGGACCGCGCCGCCGCCGTGCAGCCGTGGCTCAGCCACCTCCCGAACCTGAGCGAGGACCAGGCCCTCCGCCTCCCGCTGGTCCTCGTGGGAACCCTGGCCGAGATCGTCGACCAGGTGCTGGCCCAGCGGGAGCGCTACGGCTTCTCGTACCTGACCGTCCTGGAGCCGAACATGGAGTCCTTCGCGAAGGTCGTCGAGGCGCTGCACGGCCGGTGAGGGGCGGGCGGACGGGGGCGGGGCGGATCCGGGAACTCCGGCTCGGCGGGGCGGATCCGGGAGCTCCGGCTCGGCGGGGCGGATCCGGGAGCTCCGGCTCGGCGGGGCGGGATGCGCGGCGGAGCCGGAGCGGAGGCGATGCGGAGCCGGAGCGGAGGCGATGCGGGGCGCGCCGGCCCGCGGCCCTGTCCGGATTCTGGAATTCCCGGCCCCCCGTCGACCCCCGTGATGGGATCGCGTCATGACCGACCTGCGCATACGGGCCGCGACGCCCGACGACCTCGACGCCGTCCTCGCCTTCTGGAAGGTGGCCGCCGAGGGCACGAGCATCAGTGACGACCGCGGAGGGGTCGAGCGGCTGGTGGACCGGGACCCCGAGGCGCTGATCCTGGCCGAGCTGGACGGGGATCTCGTGGGCACGGTCGTCGCCGGGTTCGACGGCTGGCGGTGCCATCTGTACCGGCTCGCGGTGCACCCGGAGCGACGGCGCAAGGGCATCGGCTCGGCCCTGCTCGCCGCGGCCGAGGAGCGGTTCGTCCGGCTCGGCGGGCGGCGCGGCGACGCGATGGTGCTCGTCCGCAACGAGTCGGCCCAGCATGCGTGGCGGGCCGCCGGGTACGCGCCCGAGGAGAAATGGCGGCGGTGGGTGAAGCCGCTCGGGTGCTGATGCCGGGCGTGCACCGAGGCGGCGGGAGGCACTTTGCCGATCCTTTACCATGAGTGGACCAGTCAACCTCTACGGAAAGGTTGTGAGCGTCCGCCCATGGGCGAGCCTCCCAGTACGCGGCCGGGTGCCTCCCGTACCCGAGCCGGTGCACGACACCGCGCGATCCTCCCGCACCTGCCCGATCATGGGACGGAGGTGACCCGATGACCGAAGTGCTCCTCCTTCTGGTGGCGGTGCTGCTCTCGCTGATCTGTGGTGCCTTCGTCGCCGCCGAGTTCTCGCTGACCACGGTCGACCGCGGCCGGCTGGAGCGGGCCGTGGAGCGCGGCGAGCGGGGCGCCGCCGGCGCCCTCAAGGCCGTACGGAACCTGACGTTCCAGCTCTCCGGCGCGCAGCTCGGCATCACCGTCACCAACCTGGTGGTCGGCATGCTCGCCGAGCCGTCCATCGCCAAGCTGATCGCGGGGCCGCTGGAGGCGGCCGGGGTTCCCGCGTCCGCGTCGAGTTCGGTGGCGCTGGTGATCGGTACGGCCCTGTCGACCGTCGTGCTGATGGTCGTCGGCGAGCTGGTGCCCAAGAACTGGGCGATCTCCGCGCCGCTGCCGGTGGCGAAGAAGGTGGCGAACCCGCAGCGCTGGTTCAGCGCCGCGTTCGGCCCGTTCATCACCCACCTCAACAACACCGCCAACCGTCTCGTACGCCTCTTCGGCATCGAGCCCGCCGAGGAGCTGGCCTCCGCGCGCGGCCCCCAGGAGCTGGCGGCCCTCGCCCGGCACTCGGCCAAGGAGGGCGCCCTGGAGGCGGACACCGCCGAGCTGTTCGTACGGACGCTGAACCTCGCCGATCTCACCGCGGAGAACGTGATGACCCCGCGCGTCCAGGTGATCGCCCTGGACGCGCAGGCGACCTGCGAGGACGTGGCGAACGCGACCCGGGCCACCGGCCTGTCCCGCTTCCCCGTCTACCGCGGCAGCCTCGACTCGGTCGTCGGCACCGTGCACATCAAGGACGTGCTCGCCGTGCCCGCCGAGCGCCGGCTGCGCACCTCCGTCGCGGAGCTGCTGCGCGAGCCGCTGCTCGTCCCCGAGTCCCTCACCGTGGACCGGGTGCTGGACCGGCTCTCGGGCAAGCGCACGATGGCCGTCGTCATCGACGAGTACGGCGGCACCGCCGGCGTGGTGACCCTGGAGGACATCGTCGAGGAGGTCGTCGGCGAGGTGCGGGACGAGCACGACCCGCACGAGACCCCCGATCTGGCCCCCGTCGGCACCGACGAGCACGGCCGCGAGCTGTACTCGGCCGACGGCTCGGCCCGTACCGACCAGCTGGCCCGGGTGGGCCTGCGCGCGCCGGACGGGCCGTACGAGACGCTCGCGGGCCTCGTCGCCACCGAGCTGGGCCGTATCCCGGCCGTCGGCGACACCGTCGAGGTCGTCGGCTGGCGGCTCGACGTGGTGGACGCCGCCGGGCGCCGGGCCGCGCGGGTGCTGCTGCACGCGCCGGTCCCGTCCGCCGAGGAACATGAGGAGGAGACACGATGACCGCCGTCCAGCTGCTGATCGGTTTCGCGACGCTGGTCGTCAACGCCTTCTTCGTGGGCGCCGAGTTCGCCCTGATCTCGGTGCGCCGCAGCCAGATCGAGCCGTACGCCGAACAGGGCGACCGGCGGGCGCACAGCGTGCTGTGGGGTCTGCAGCACGTGTCGGCGCTGATGGCGGCCGCGCAGCTCGGCATCACGCTGTGCACCCTGGTGCTCGGTGTGGTCGCGGAGCCCGCGATCGCGCACCTGCTGGAGCCGCTGTTCCACGCGGTGGGCGTGCCGGAGGGCGCGGGCCACGTGGTCTCCTTCGTGATCGCCCTGACGGTCGCCACGTATCTGCACATGCTGCTCGGCGAGATGGTCCCGAAGAACATCGCCCTGGCCGAGCCGGTGCGCAGCGCCCTGCTGCTCGGCCCGCCGCTCGTGACGCTGTCGCGGGCGCTGCGCCCGGTGATCTTCACGGTGAACGCCTTCGCGAACACCCTGCTCAAGCTCATGCGGGTCGAGACGAAGGACGAGGTGGCGGCGACCTTCTCGGACACCGAACTCGCCCGCCTGGTCCGGGACTCCAGCGAGGCGGGGCTGATCGACGACCGCGCGCAGGAGCGGCTGCGGGACGCGCTGGAACTGGGTCGGCGCCCGGTGCGCGACGTCGTGCTCCCGCTGGAGCGGGTCGTGTACGCGGGCATGGGGGTCACCCCGGAGGAGCTGGAGCGGCTGTCGGCCGAGTCCGGGTTCTCCCGCTTCCCGGTGGTCGACGAGGGGCGCCGGATCGTGGGCTATCTCCATGTGAAGGACGCGCTCGACGCGACCCCGCGCGACGTGCCGTTCTCCGTCCGGGACATGCGGTCCATCGCCCGGGTCCGGGAGACGACACCGCTGGACGACGTGCTCACGGCGATGCGCCGCAGCCGGACGCATCTGGCGGCCGTCCTCGGCGCGGACGGGCGGCTCGCGGGCATCGTGACCATGGAGGACGTGCTGCGGGAACTGTTCGGGCAGCCGGCCGTGTGAGGTTCGTCGGCGAAGGGCAGCCGACCGACCGTAGGGTATGTGAACGCGTTACCATCGTTGGCGCCATGCAGACGAACCCCACGTACTCCAGCCTTGTCACGGTCGGCGACTCCTTCACCGAGGGGATGTCCGACCTCCTTCCCGACGGTTCGTACCGGGGCTGGGCGGACCTCCTCGCCGGCCGTATGGCCGCGCGGACGCCCGGCTTCCGGTACGCCAACCTCGCGGTGCGCGGAAAGCTGATCGGCCAGATCGTCGCCGAGCAGGTGGACGTCGCCGCCGCGATGGAGGCGGACGTGATCACGCTGGTCGGTGGCCTCAACGACACACTCCGGCCCAAGTGCGACATGGGCCGGGTGCGGGGCCTGCTGGAGGAGGCCGTGGAGCGCCTGGCCCCCTCCTGCAAACAGCTCGTCCTGATGCGCAGCCCGGGCCGCCAGGGCCCCGTCCAGCAGCGGTTCCGGCCGCGCATGGAGGAACTGTTCGCCTGCGTCGACGAGCTGGCCGCCCGGCACGGTGCCCTCGTCGTGGACCTGTACGGCGCCTCGTCGCTCAGCGACCCGCGCATGTGGGACGTGGACCGGCTGCACCTGACCCCCGAAGGGCACCGCCGGGTCGCCGAGGCGGTCTGGCAGACGCTCGGCTACGAGGCCGAGGACCCGGAGTGGCGGACGCCGATGCCCCTGACGCCGCCGCCCGGCTGGGCCGCCCGCCAGGTGGCCCACGCCCGGTTCACCCGGCAGTACCTACTGCCGTGGATCGCCCGCCGCCTCACGGGCCGCTCCTCGGGGGACGGCCGGTCAGGCGCCCATTTCAGCGCCGAGCTGCGCCAGGCGTTCTGGGTGACCCCCGCGGACCACGCGGACCCCGGCCCGGTGACGGACTGGCGCCGGGTGGGGCCCTGAACCGGAGCCTTCCGGCACCTCGCCCGGGGTTGTTGTTGCGGGACGTCAGGGGTGAGCTGAAACTTGTCGCGGAGGAAAAGCCGCAGGCACGCGCGCCCTCATACCGGCGCCGGCTTTCGTCCTGACGCGCGAGGGCGTCTCCTCGACCAGGTGCACCCGCTTCGGGCCACCCTCCGGGCCGACGTCGCCGGGAGCGTGGCCGATCCGGCGAAGCCGCCCGCAGTCCTGATCACCGCGGCGAAGAGGCGTCCCTCCCTCGGGAGGCACTCATGAACGAACGCGATGTCCCGATCCGATGGCTGAGGTCACGGCGGCCGGAGGCCCGAGGCGCGTCTCGGCGAGGAGGCCGTCGACGCGGCCGGGACGGCGCGGCATCCCGTGCGAGTCGGGTCTCCACCGGCGCGGTGAACTGATCGAGACCGCGTCCGGTGCACTGCGTCGGCGCTCTCCTCAGGTGCGGCCACACACCTCCGACCGGGACGAACTCGCGGGCGTACGGCGGCAGTCGGCGGAAGGTCGGTGACGTGCGGACGTCGATCGGCTCCTGCGCGGTGTGACCCCGGGACGGAATTGCACGTCTTACGTTCGAGACCGCGTCCCCACGGCCCGATGAAAGGTTCTTCGATGGACAGTCAGATCGTGAAGGTGAAGATTCACCCCGCCATCGGTGTCGCCCGGGTCGGCAACAGTCTCGAAGCACCCCTCATCGGCCCGGAATCACCCGACCAGGAGCCAGCGGACCCCGGCTCCTACAAGGACGGTTCCGGGGCGCTCCGGAGGCAGGCCGCACGATTCCGTGTGTACGGCTACAACGCCGCGGGGGAGGTCGTGAGGGAACTGAAGCCGGGCGACGAGGGTGTCTCCGAGATCCAGTGGACCGTTCATCTGGCCAACAAGAAGGCCGCCTGGTACCAGTTCCATCTGGCGCTGGACATCCCCGAGGGCAAGACGCTCGCGGCGGAGCAATACGCTCTGCGCAACGCCGACGTCGTGGGCGCCGAGCGGAAGAAGCTGGTCAACGACCCCGGAAGCCGCACCGTCCGCGGCTCCAAGACCGAGACGCAGAAGTTCGACACCGGCAAGATCATGGGCAAGGCGGTGTACCTCGGCGAGATCTCCACGCGTGCCGACGGCCGCCTGGTGGTGCTCGGTGGCCGGGGAAACTCCGCCTCCTACAAGAACCAGCCGATCACCGGGGTCGCCAACAACAACACCTGGTACGACGACGTGTCCGACGGCCCGGTGACGGCGAAGGTCCGTATCGACGGCAAGGATCTGACCGCCGCCCCGGCCTGGGTCGTGGTGGGGCCTCCGCACTACGCCCCCGGCGTGAGGTCCATACGCACCCTCCACGACCTGCTCTTCGACGTCTTCGTCCAGGCCGGTTCGCTGACCCGCCCGCAGCAGATCTCGTTCACCGATCACATCGAGCCGATACTCCGCCGGTTCTGCGATCTGCAATGGGTCAACCAGGGCTTCGCGGCACAGTTCGGCTGGAACGGCCCCCACTTCTTCCTCTCGCCCGCCGTGCGGAAGAGGCTCGCCGATCCGTCCGACCGGAACCGGGAACTGCGCCGCCAGACGTACGCCGCTCTGCGCGACTACGACCGGGACGGAAAGTCCCCGCTGCCGTGGCCGTGGCTCTACGGCGACGCCATGGCCAGCAAGCCCAAGTCCGTGCGCCAGCACCTGGCGCTGACCCCGACCCAGGACTGGATGCTGCAGCGCTGGGCGGACGGGGCGTTCCGGGCCGGACCCGTGCGGCAGCCGCGCCCCACGGTCGACGACGCCCCTGTCGCCGAGCAGCCGGGGCTGCTGGACCGGGCGGCCCTGGAGAACTGTGCCGCCGACGCGTTCCACCCGGGGATCGAGGTCACCTGGCCGATCCGGCACGCGACCATGTTCAGTGCGCCCTTCCGCATCAAGCACCGCGCCGCCGGCACCGCCGAACCCGATTACGGGCCCACCCTCACCCCGCAGGAGGCGCTCGCCGCCACCGGCCCCCTGAACGCGCAGGGCCCCGGAGACCTCACCCGCTGGATGGCCGCCCCCTGGCAGGCGGACACCGCGAGCTGCCGCTCCGGCTACGAGGTGCTGGCCAATCTGGGGCCCCGGTACAGCCCTTACCTGCCGACCTTCTGGCCCGCCCAGGCACCCAACCACGTCCTCAAGCTGGAGGACTTCGAGAAGGTCAACACGCCGTCGACCGGAAGCGACGACAGCGCCCGGGAAGAGGCGTTCGAGCGACGGGCGACCTGGCTGCGCGGCCTCAGCGGCACCATGAACCAGCAGCGCACCCAGATGATCAAGGACTGGGCCAGACTCGGCATCGTCGAGGTGCGCGACTACACCGTGGGCGACGGGAAGTTCCCGGCACGGATCCTGGTGGAGTCGCGCCCGGGAGAACCGCTCGATCAGGCACCGGACACGGCGAACCTCGTCAACCTGCACGTGCCCGAGGCGGGTCCGCACGTGTTGTCCGCGGCGGCGGGGATCCGGCCCGGGGGCGGGCCCGCCCCCGAAGCCGTCGAGACCGAGTCCGCGGCACGGGCGATCGGCGAGGCCGCCAGGGCGACCGGCTACCGCGAGGAGGAGATCACCGCCGGATATCTCGAGATACTCGACCCCTTCCGCGACGCGCGGTGAGCACCGCACTCGCTCCCGGCACGGACACCTACGACGTCGTGGTGGCGGGCGGCGGCCCGGCCGGCTGCGCCGCCGCGCTCGTGCTCGCCCGTGCCGGCCGTACGGTTCTGCTGGCGGACGCAGGCACCGGGCCGCCCAAGGTCGGCGAGACGCTCGTACCCGCCGGGCGGGTTCTGCTCGGCGACCTCGGCGTCGCCGACCGCGTTCTCGGCTCCGGACATCTGCCCTGCTACGGCAGCCTTTCGGCATGGGGTTCGGCCGACCTGCACGCCGTGGACTTCATCAACGACCCGCACGGCCATGGCTGGCACCTCGACCGGCGGTTGTTCGACCGGCGCCTGCGCGACGCCGCGCGCGCGGCGGGGGCCGAGGTCACCGAGGGCTCGGCCGTACGCGCACCAGCGCGGACGCCGGACGGCGGCTGGACCCTGGTCCTGCGCGGCGGCACCGGCCCTGCCGGTACCCGGTCCGGTGGGGAGCGTACGGTGCGCTGCCGCTGGGTGATCGACGCCACCGGCCGCGCCGCCGCGATCGCCGTCCGGTGCGGGGCCCGGCGGCGGGTCGGGGACCGGCTCACCGCTCTGTACGTGCCTCTGGAGGCGGACCCGCTGGACACCGACCGCCGTTCGCTCGTCGAGTCCGACGAGGACGGCTGGTGGTACACCGCCCCGCAGCCCTCCGGCGGGCGCCTGGTCGCGTACTTCACCGACGCCGATCTGCCCGCCGCCTCCCCCACCGCGCACCACTTCCACCGACGGATGTCGGCCACCCGGCACGTGTCCCGGTGGGTCCACCGGGACGGACCCCCGCCCACGTCACCCGCGGCGCCCCGTCGGGCCGCCGCGCACACAGCACACCTCGACACGGTGTACGGAGACGGCTGGACCGCCGCCGGGGACGCGGCGGTCGCCTTCGACCCGCTCTCCTCCCAGGGCGTGCTGACCGCTCTCTACACCGGGCTGGGCGCGGGCCTGGCCGTCGGCGCCCGCCTGGGTCGCGCCGCCCAGGGCGCGGACTCGGCCCTCGCCGCATACGCGGAGCAGGTCGCGGCCGCACGGAGCGCGTATCTGCGCGGCCACCGTGTCATCCACGCCCAGGAGGCCCGCTGGATCGACCGCTCCTTCTGGGCGCGGCGCCTGGCCGACCTCCCCGGCCCGTCCCGCCGACCGCGGGAAGGGCCCAGCACGTCATGACCACGGAACGGCCCCGAGCCGTCACCGAGAGGGGCTGGACCGTGCCGCAGTGAGGGCACTCCGCTGGACCGCGCCTTCCGGCCGACGCCGACCGAGCGCGGCGGCCCGGGCGTCGTCGGGGTGCGCTCGGACACCGCGGTCCGCCCAGGACGGCGGCCCGCACCGTCCCTGTCCGGCCGGGTACCGGCCGCAGCCGGTCTGCGCCACCGGGACGCGCCCGGCTCGGTCCGTGATCCGGTGCCGGCCGGCACCGGCACCGGCGCGCCGCACCAGGGTGACCTGGCGTCCCGGCTCGAAGGAGCCGCTGCGCTCGCGGTTCACCGCGCGGGCATCCGCCCGGCCCGGCGACCGAGTGGCCCGCCGACCACTGCAGGCCGGCCGGGCGGCCCGAGTTTGCTGCCGCACGAGGGCCCGCTAGCGTAGGGAGCCGCCGTACCGGGAGACGCGTGTGACCACGACCGTGATCAACCTCAAGGGCCGTATCCGCGACTTCGGCCCCCGGCTGGAATTCGCCCCCAGCGACGTGGTGTACATCGGCCGCCGCTGGACCATGGGCCACTGGGACCTGCCGCGGCATCCGCTGTTCAACCCGTTCCAGTACGACACCGCGAAGAAGAAGCGCGACGGGACGCGGGCCGAGGTGATGGCCAAGTACCGGGAGTACCTGACGTCCGACCCCGAGCTGATGGCCCTCGTACCGGAGCTGCGCGGCAAGACACTGGCGTGCTGGTGCGCCCCGGAGCCGTGCCACGGAGACGTCCTGGCGGAGCTGGCGGACCGGCGCTGAGGAGGCGGAGGCCGCGCCGGACGGGACGGACGCCGCCCTCTGCGCCTTGGACGCCGACGGGTGCCGGGCGGCGCCCCGCCGCGCCTCCTGACCGCCGCGACCGGGCTTCGTAGGTTCCTCCGAAGGGACCCTGGGCGCCCACCTGCACGAATCGCCAGTAGAATCCGTACACGTGACTTCCGCGCCAGCCAAGCCCCGCATCCCCAACGTCCTCGCCGGACGCTACGCCTCCGCCGAGCTCGCCACGCTCTGGTCGCCCGAGCAGAAGGTGAGGCTGGAGCGGCAGCTCTGGCTGGCCGTGCTGCGGGCGCAGAAGGACCTCGGTATCGAGGTGCCGGACGCGGCCCTCGCCGACTACGAGCGGGTCCTCGACACCGTCGACCTGGCCTCCGTCGCCGAGCGCGAGAAGGTCACCCGGCACGACGTGAAAGCGCGGATCGAGGAGTTCAACGATCTCGCCGGGCACGAGCACGTGCACAAGGGCATGACCTCCCGCGACCTCACCGAGAACGTCGAGCAGCTGCAGATCCGACTCTCCCTGGAGCTGGTGCGCGACCGTACGGTGGCCGTGCTGGCCCGGCTCGGCAAGCTGGCCGGTGAGTACGGCGAGCTGGTCATGGCCGGCCGCTCGCACAACGTGGCCGCGCAGGCCACCACCCTCGGCAAGCGGTTCGCGACCGCGGCCGACGAACTGCTCGTGGCGTACGGCCGGGTCGAGGAGCTGCTCGGCCGCTACCCGCTGCGCGGCATCAAGGGCCCGGTGGGCACGGCCCAGGACATGCTGGACCTGCTGGGCGGCGACGCGGCCAAGCTGGCGGAGCTGGAGGACCGCATCGCCGGGCACCTCGGCTTCGCACAGGCGTTCACCTCGGTCGGCCAGGTCTACCCGCGCTCGCTGGACTACGACGTGGTGACCGCGCTGGTGCAGGTGGCGGCGGCGCCGTCCTCGCTGGCGAAGACGATCCGGCTGATGGCCGGGCACGAGCTGGTGACCGAGGGCTTCAAGCCCGGCCAGGTCGGCTCCTCCGCCATGCCGCACAAGATGAACACGCGCTCCTGCGAGCGCGTCAACGGCCTCATGGTCATCCTGCGCGGCTACGCCTCGATGACCGGCGAGCTGGCGGGCGACCAGTGGAACGAGGGCGACGTGTCCTGCTCGGTGGTCCGCCGGGTCGCGCTGCCGGACGCCTTCTTCGCGCTGGACGGCCTGCTGGAGACGTTCCTGACCGTCCTCGACGAGTTCGGCGCCTTCCCGGCCGTGGTCGCCCGTGAGCTGGACCGCTACCTGCCCTTCCTCGCCACGACCAAGGTCCTGATGGGCGCGGTGCGCGCGGGCGTCGGCCGCGAGGTGGCGCACGAGGCCATCAAGGAGAACGCCGTCGCCTCCGCGCTCGCCATGCGCGAGCAGGGCGCCGAGCGCAACGAACTCCTCGACAAGCTCGCCGCCGACGACCGCATCCCGCTGGACCGTGCCCAGCTGGACGCGCTCATGGCCGACAAGCTCTCCTTCACGGGCGCCGCCGCCGACCAGGTCGCCGTCGTCGTCGGCCGTATCGAGGAGATCGTGAAGCAGCGTCCGGAGGCCGCCGGTTACACGCCGGGGGCGATCCTCTGACCCGCTACACCCAGGCCGAACTGGAGGCCGCCCGCGACCGGCTGGTGCCGGATGTCACCGCGGACGGCCTCCGGGTCCTTTTCTGCGGTATCAACCCGGGGCTGATGACGGCCGCCTCGGGCCATCACTTCGCCCGCCCCGGCAACCGTTTCTGGCCCGTACTGCACCTGTCCGGCTTCACGCCCCGCCTCCTGAAGCCGTCCGAGCAGGGCGAACTGCCGTCGTACGGGCTGGGCATCACCAACGTCGTCGCGCGGGCGACGGCACGCGCCGACGAGCTGACGGCGCAGGAGTACGTCGAGGGCGGGCGCCTGCTGACCGCCAAGGTGGAACGGCTCCGGCCGCGCTGGCTCGCGGTGGTCGGGGTGACCGCCTACCGGGCCGCCTTCGCCGACCGCAAGGCCGCCGTCGGCCCGCAGGAGCGGACGATCGGGACCTCGCGCGTGTGGGTGCTGCCCAACCCCAGCGGGCTGAACGCGCATTGGACGGCGGCGACGATGGCGGAAGAATTCGGACGACTGCGGGCGGCGGCGGAGGGCTGACCGCCGAGCCCGGCGGGGCGCTCGACGGGTCACGGCGGGTCGATCTCCGTTATCAGCGCGACGAGTTGGAACGGCAGCTCCTTGTCCCACTGGGAGACGCCGAGGGCGACCCAGCGGCCGTGACCGTCCGCCTGCCAGAGGTGCACATCCGGGACGTGGGAGCTGAGGGTCGCCCAGGGTTCGGGTATCTCCTCGCCCCCCATGGACCGGTCGAGGACACTCCACAGGCTGAACACGGACGGGGCACCCCATCGCTCGGCGAGCCGCTCCGACAGGGCGTCCCGGTCCGCCTCGTACTGCTCCTCCGTCTCCTCCCGCCGCATGCCGTCGTCCTCCCAGAAGTCGGCGCTCGTCGCTAACTCGGCGACGTGGTAGCCCGGTCCGGCCTCGCCGACGTCCGACCGGCCGCGCTCCGCCGGGAAGGCCTCGGAGCACAGCCGGTCGATGACGGCGAGGTGCTGGGTGATGCTCATGAGGTCCAGTAAAGCGGGCGCCACTGACAATTGGCGTGGTGTCAGGCGGCGGTGCAGGGGGCACGCCCGTCCGTCCGTCGCCGGGAGCCCCGCCCGGTACGCGGCCGCGCCGTCGGGAGGGGTGGGGACGCCCGGCCGCGCGGCCGGGAGCCGGTGCACATGCCCGGCCGGTTCGGCGGCCAGGCGCGGGGGCCGGGATTCCGCAGGTCGGGGGCATCAGACACTCGCCCGGGGTCGCCGCGGCGAGTACCATCCGGCAAACACGCGCGCGAGCTGGGAGGACGGACGTTGGGGCGACTGACCGGCGGGGATCCGTCTCTGCTCCGCAGGATCAACTCGGCCGTGGTGCTGCACGCGCTGCGGGCCACGGACCACGCGACACTCACCGAGATCACCCGGGTCACCGGCCTGTCCCGGCCCACGGTCGAGGGCGTCGTCGAGGGGCTGGTCGAGGCCGGGCTGGTGGTCGAGCAGGCCGCCGAGGAGGGCGCCGCCCGGCGGCAGGGGCGGCCGGCGCGGCACTACCGGTTCCGGGCGGAGGCGGGCCATCTGCTGGGTCTGGACGTGGGCTCGCACCACGTGACCGCCCTGCTCGCGGACCTCGACGGCAGGGTGCTGGGCTCCCTGTCCAGGGAGATCTCCGAGGCGGCGTCGGCGGACGACCGGCTGGAGCGGCTGCGCTCCACCGTGGCCGAGCTGCTGCGCAGGTCCGGTGTCTCGCGGGCCTCGCTGCGGGCGGTCGGTGTCGGCAGCCCGGGGGTCATCGAGGCCGACGGCGCCGTTCGCCTGTGCGCGGCCCTGCCGGAGTGGACGGGCCTGAACCTGGGCGAGCGGCTGAGCCGCTCCTTCAAGTGCTCGGTCCTGGTCGAGAACGACGCCAACGCGGCGGCGGTCGCCGAGCACTGGAAGGGCGCGGCCGCCGAGTCCGACGACGTGGTGTTCGTGCTGGCGGGGCTGAGCCCGGGCGCCGGTTCGCTGATCGGCGGGCGGCTGCACCGGGGCTACGGCGGCGCGGCCGGCGAGATCGGCGCGCTGCACCTGCTGGGCCGCGAGGCCACCCCGGAGGCGCTGCTGTCGACCACGGGCGAGCCTCTGCATCCGCTCGACGAGCAGGCGGTCGCCGAGGTCTTCAAACACGCGCGCGAGGGCGACGAGCGGGCCCGCGAGGCCGTCGACCGCTTCATACAGCGGCTCGTGCACGACGTGACGGCCCTCGTCCTCGCCCTCGACCCCGAACTCGTCGTCGTCGGCGGCTGGGCGACCGGTATCGACGACGTCCTCGACCCCCTCCGCGACGAACTGGCCCGCTACTGCCTGCGCCCGCCCCGCGTCGCCCTCTCCCGGCTGGGCGAGACGGCCGTCGCCATGGGCGCGCTGCGTCTCGCCCTGGACCATGTCGAGGAACAGCTGTTCGCGGTGGAGGGCACGGTGACGGCGCGGCGCTGAGCCGGTGCGGCGCCGGGCCGGCTCAAGCACGGGCACCCGGTCCGTAGGTCACGGGCGAGCCGGTCCTCGGACACGAGAACGCCGCGCCCCGGAGACCGGAACGCGGCGGGTGCGGCAGGTGCGGCCGGAAGGGGCCGCCGGCGTCGTCAGGACGCGCGACGCTCCGGGCCGTGGTGGATCTCGACGCCGCCGGAGTCGCCGAAGGTCAGTCGGCACGTGTCGGCACGGTAGGTGGCCAGGGACACCGCCGCCGTGCGCCCCTCGGCGTAGAAGCGGGTGGTGACGACGAGGACGGGCGCGCCGGGCAGCCGGTCGAGTTCCTTGGCGTCCTCCGCGCGGGCGGACCCCAGCTCCACCGAGCGGTCCTGCCCCTCCAGCTCCAGGCGCTGCAGCTCACGCAGCACCGCACGCGCGCGTGCGGCACCCGAGGGTGCGTCTATGGCGGAGAGGGCGGGCACCGAGTGCGCCGGGATGTACAGCAGCTCGGCGGCGACGGGCTGGCCGTGCGACATGCGGGAGCGGCGCACGACGTGCACCTGCTCGCCGTGCCCGCTCTCCAGGATGTCGGCGACCGTGGCGGGCGGCGCGGCGGACACACAGTCCACGGCCTGCCAGGCGTCGTCGGCCGTGCCCGGCCACGCGTGCTGTTCGGTGCCGACCGCCACGCCCACGCGCGGAGGCGCCACGGTGGTGCCGACGCCGCGACGGCGCTGCAGCCGGCCCTCCAGTTCGAGCTGCTCCAGCGCCTGGCGGAGCGTGGCCCGGGCGACCCCGAAGCGGGCCGCGAGATCACGTTCGTTGGGCAGGATCTCTCCCACCGAGAACTCGGAGTCCAATGCCTCACTGAGCACGGTCTTCAGATGCCAGTACTTCGGTTCCGGCACCGTTTCGAGCTGCTGGGTCCCCACCCTGTCCTCCGCTGCTTCGCCGTGGCCGGCGGTGTTTTTGGCGCCCTTGTTTATTAAAGGTTGTTGCACTTTCTTGCGACCATAGGCCTGCCCCCACCCTTGGTCAAGACCAATCCTCGAACGCCCGGGCATCCGGTGGGCCGGACGCCCGGCAGCGTTCATCGAGGCTTCACGACAGTGCGGCGAACCGGGGCGGAAGCGGGCGGGAAACGGACACGAACGGACTGTCCTGCGCCGCCCCGCGCGCTACTGCTCCACCGTCCCGCGCACTACTGTTCCTCCGTCCCGCGCACTACTGTTCCTCCGTCATCTCCGGCAGGCAGAGCAGTTTCTCGGGGTTCCGCAGAATGTAGACGCACTGGATACGCCCGTCGGCGACATCGAGCTGGAACACGTTGTCGACCTTGCCGCCGGACAGGAAGACCACCGCGAGGCCGCCGTTGACCTCCACGAAGCGGAACGAGGCGTCCACCAGGCCCTTTCCGGCCACGCCGTGGACGAACCGCCCCACCTTGTCGGCGGTTTCGAGGACACGCACCGGGGCCTTGCCCAGACCGCCGCCGTCGCCCACCAGACGTACGTCCGGGGCCAGCAGCGCCATCAGTCGGTCCAGGTCACCGCCGGCCGCGGCGGCGAGGAACCGTTCGGTCAGCTCACGGCGTTCGACCGGATCCACCTCGTAGCGCGGGCGCCGCTCGTCGACGTGCCTGCGGGCGCGCCCGGCGAGCTGGCGCACGGCGGGCTCGCCACGGTCGATCATGGCGGCGATCTCGGCGTAGGGGTAGCCGAAGGCCTCCCGCAGCACGAACACCGCCCGTTCGAGGGGCGAGAGGGACTCCATGACGACGAGGACGGCGAGCGAGACGGTGTCGGCGAGGACGGCCCGCTCGGCGGTGTCCGGCACAGTGGCCCCGTAGTCGGTGACGTACGGCTCGGGCAGCCACGGACCGGGGTACGTCTCGTCACGCGACTGCACCTGGCGCAGCCGGTCGATGGCGAGCCGGGTGGTGACGCGGACCAGGTAGCCGCGCGGTTCGCGCACCTCGGACCGGTCGGCGCCGGACCAGCGCAGCCAGGCCTCCTGGACCACGTCCTCCGCGTCGGCGACCCGGCCGAGCATGCGGTAGGCGACTCCCATGAGGACGGAGCGGTGCTCTTCGAAGACGTCGGTCGCGATATCGGTCGTCACCGTCCCATCCCATCCCGGGTGACGCGGGCCTGTCCAGGCGATTCCGCGCCCGCTCGCGGGCTTGTTACCCACAGGGACTACCCGCCGGTAGCAGTTGCTGACAAGCTGTCTATGAACGCCGTACGTCAGCGCGCCCACTCCCAGACGAGGAGCTGCTCCATGTCCGCCGCCACGGTCTCCTTCCAGGTCCCCTCCCCGCTCGGCCCGCGGCCCGTGACCGTCTCCTACACACGCGAGGGCACCGGCGAGCCCCTGCTCCTGCTGCACGGCATCGGCCACCACCGGCAGGCCTGGGACCCGGTGACACACATCCTGGCGGCCGAACGCGAGGTCATCACCGTGGACCTCCCCGGGTTCGGCGAGTCCCCCGCGCTGCCGGACGGCCTCACCTACGACCTGCCCACGACGACGGCCGTGTTCGGCGCCTTCTGCGAGGCCCTGGAGCTCGACCGCCCCCACGTGGCGGGCAACTCCCTCGGCGGTCTGCTGGCCCTGGAACTGGGCCGCGAGAAGCTCGTACGGTCCGTCACCGCCCTGTCCCCGGCCGGGTTCTGGAACGAGGCCGAGCGGCGCTACGCGTTCGGCATCCTGCTCACCATGCGGCACATAGCACGGCGGCTGCCCCTGCCGCTGGTCGAACGCCTGTCCCGTTCGACGGCCGGCCGCACCGCCCTGACGAGCACCATCTACGCCCGTCCGGGCCGCCGTTCACCCGAGGCGGTGGTCGCCGAGACCCTCGCGCTGGCCGGGGCCACCGGGTTCGACGACACCCTGCGGGCCGGCGGCAGCGTCCTGTTCACCGACGACATCCCGGGTCTCCCGATCACCGTGGCCTGGGGCAGCCGGGACTGGCTGCTCGTCCCCCGGCAGGGTGTGCGCGCCAAGCGGGTCATCCCCGGCGCCCGGCTGGTGCGGCTGCCCGGCTGCGGCCACTGCCCCATGAACGACGACCCCGCCCTGGTCGCACGCGTCATCCTCGACGGCAGCCGCTGACCGGCGGGGGGCCGCCGTCCGCGAACCCAGGACGACCCCGGCGCCGACCAGCACGCTGCCCACGGCCTGTGCGGCGCCGTAGGATCCCGTGCCGACGAGAGGCGCCGTACAGGCGGCGGCCACCGGGATGAGGCCGGAGAAGAGGGTGGCGCGCTCGGCGCCGATGCGCTGCATGCCCATGTACCAGCACACGAATCCGACGACCGTGACGACCACCGCCTGCCACAGCAGCGCGGCGGTCTCCGTGCCGCCGGGGCGGCGCAGCCACGCGCCGCCGTCGACGACCAGTCCGACGACCGCCGACTCGATCGCGGCGACCGCGCAGACAGTGGCCGACAGGAGCCTCGGGCCGAGCGGTCGCAGCACCGGCACGGCCAGCACCGCGAAGCCGACCTCGCCGGCCAGCGCGCACACCGAGAAGGCGATGCCCGCGCCGTCGGCACGACCCCATCCCTGGACGGTGAAGGCCCCGGCCGCGACCAGCGACGCCCCGTAGAGGACCAGCCGTCGCGGACGCCGGCCCTCCGTCATCGGCACGAGGACGGCCACGGCCACCGGGGCGCAGCCCACGAGGACCCCGGGCACCGCCGGTTCCGCCGTCCGCTCGGCGGCGAGCACGGCGATGTTGAAGCCGACCATGCCGACCGCCGCGAGCAGCCCCAGCCGCGCCCACTGGCGTGCGGTGAGACGGCGCAGGGGTGCCGCACCGCCCCGGCCGAGGAGCGGGAGCAGCAGGAGGCAGGCGAGGCCGTAGCGGAGGAACTGGCCGCCCGCGTAGGGGTAGTCGCCCAGGACGCTGTTGGCGGTGAACGAGCCGCCGACGAGGACGCAGGCGAGCGCGGCGAGGAGGGATCCCCGGAGGGCGGTGGCGTTCGTGGCTGCGGCGTTCCCTCGTGCGGTGTCCTCGGATACGGCGTTCCCCGGTGCGGTGTTCTCGGTCGTGGCTCTCATGGACGCGACGCTAGGGACGCGGGCGGTCCGGATTAAGGTCCACTTCCATGACGTCTTCGGGGACCAATTCCTGGTCCGGCGCCTGGGAGTTGCTGCTGCCGGTCACCGACGTGCCCGCACGCGCGCGTGGGCGTACGTTGCAGGCCGCGCTGCGGGAGGCCATCCGCTCGGGGCGGCTCTCGCGGGGGACACGGCTGCCGTCGAGCCGGGAACTGGCGGCCGACCTCGGGGTGTCGCGGGGGCTGGTGACAGAGGCGTACGAGCAACTGGTCGCGGAAGGGTATCTGCGCAGCGTCCGGGGTGCCGGGACCTGGGTGGGCGCCGCCGTGCGGGCCGCCCTGCCACGCGCGCGTGACCTTGCACCGGGCTCCCCCCGTGCCCGCGTCGACTTCGTGCCCGGGACGCCGGACCTGTCGCTGTTCCCACGCGCCGCATGGGCGGCGTCCCAGCGCGCGGTGCTCGCGGAGCTGCCGCACCGGTCACTGGGCTATCCGGACCCGCGTGGCCTGCCCCGGCTGCGTACCGCGCTCGCCGAGCTGCTCGGCCGGCGCCGGGGCGTGGTCGCCGACCCGGAGCGGATCGTCGTCGTCTCCGGGGTGGCCCAGGCCACGACCCTGCTCGGATTCGTGCTCCACGCGCGCGGGATGCGTGGCGTCGGCGTGGAGGACCCGGGCAGCCCCGAGCACGGAACGCTGTACGCCTCCGCCGGGCTGGACACCGTGCCGCTGCCGCTGGACTCGGAGGGACTGGCCGTCGGGCCGCTGCGGGGGTCGGGGGTGCGGGCCGTGGTGACGACACCGGCGCATCAGTTCCCGTCGGGGATCGCGTACTCCGCACGGCGGCGGACCGAACTGCTCGACTGGGCGCGAGCGGTGGACGGGCTGATCGTCGAGGACGACTACGACGGGGATTTCCGCTACGACCGCGCGCCCGTGGGCGCCCTGCAGGGACTCGACCCCGAGCGGGTCGCGTACACCGGGTCCGTCAGCAAGTCCCTCGCGCCCGGGTTGCGGCTCGGCTGGCTGCTCGTGCCGGCGTCGCTGGCGGCGGAGGTCGTCGAGCGCAAGCGGACCATGGATCTGGGCCATCCCGCCCTCGATCAGGCGGCGTTCGCGCGATTCGTGGAGCGGGGCGACTACGACCGGCAGTTGCGGCGGTGTCAGCGGGTCTATCGGGAGCGGCGGGATGCGCTGGTGTCGGCGCTCGCCGAGTACTTTCCCGGGTCGGAGGTGTCCGGGATCGCGGCGGGTCTGCATGTCATCGTCGCGCTGCCGGATCGGTACGGGCCGCTCGACCGCTTCCTGGAGAAGGCCGCGGTGGGTGGGGTCGGGGTGCGGGGGACGGCGTCGTACGGGCGGGGGCCGGAGGTAGGGGTGCCGGAGGTGGGGGTGCGGTTGGTCGTGGGGTACGCACATCTGTCTCCGGCGCGGATTCGGGAGGGGGTGGGGGTGCTGGCGTCGGTGGTCGGGTGATCCACGGGTTGTCTCGCCCCCGCCCGCCCGCACCCATCGACGCCACCCGGGTCCCCAACTCTCTGGGAGTGTCGCCGCTTCCCCCGGCGCCCGGCCAGTTGTTCACTTGTCGTTTGCGTGTGCGCTGCGGCGTACCCGTAGTTGTGACTGTGCACATTGGCCGGATCCGTCACTGGAGGCGCATTCATGTCACATCGTCCGCCGAGTCCCCTGCCCGGTCGCCGCAGCGTGCTGCGCGGCTCGCTCGCCGCGTCGGCCGCGCTGGCGCTGCCCGGTTCCGTCGCGCTCGGTTCGGTGCCGGCGCTGGCCCTGTCGGGGCGGCCGAAGGCCGGCTGGGGTGTGCAGGCCGGCGACGTGACCGCGCACTCCGGTCTGGTCTGGGTGCGGTCGGACCGGCCGGCCCGGATGATCGTCGAGACGTCCGCCACCGAGTCGTTCCGCAACCCGCGCAGATGGCACGGCCCGCTGCTCGGCGCAGGCACGGACTTCACGGGGACGACGCGGCTGCGCGGCCTGCCCTCGGGCGAGCAGATCCACTACCGGGTGCTGCTCGCCGACCCGGACGACCCGCGCCGCACCGGTGAGCCGGTCACCGGCACCTTCCGTACGACGTCGTCGAAGAGGCGCTCCGGGGCGCGGTTCGTGTGGTCGGGCGACCTGGCCGGGCAGGGCTGGGGCATCAACCCCGACCGCGGCGGCTACCGCATCTTCGACGCGATGGGCGCGCTGGACCCGGACTTCTTCCTGTGCAGCGGTGACACGATCTACGCCGACGGCCCGATCGCGGCGACGGCCGCGCTGCCCGACGGTAGTACCTGGCGGAACGTCACCACCGAGGAGAAGTCCAAGGTCGCGGAGACGCTCGCTGAGTTCCGGGGCAACTTCCGCTACAACCTGTTGGACGAGAACCTGAAGCGGTTCAACGCGCAGGTCCCCTCGATCGTGCAGTGGGACGACCACGAGGTCACCAACAACTGGTACCCGGGCGAGATCCTCACCGACACCCGGTACACCGAGAAGAGCGTGGACGTGCTCGCTGCCCGGGCGCGGCGGGCCTTCAGCGAGTACTTCCCGATCTCCACGCTGCGGCCGGGCGCCCGGGAGGGCCGCGTGCACCGCGTGCTGCGCCACGGACCCCTGCTGGACGTGTTCGTGCTGGACATGCGGACGTACCGCAACGCCAACTCGCCCGACACACAGACCACCGACCCGGTGGGGATCCTGGGCGCCGAGCAGTTGGATTGGCTCAAGCGTGAGCTGTCGCGGTCGCGAGCGGTGTGGAAGGTGATCGCCTCCGACATGCCGCTCGGTCTGGTGGTGCCGGACACGGGCGACGGCAAACCGAACATCGAGGCCGTCGCCCAGGGCGACCCGGGCGCGCCGCTCGGGCGGGAGCTGCAGATCGCCGAACTCCTGCGCTTCGTCAAGCACCGCAGGATCACGGGGACCGTGTGGCTGACGGCCGATGTGCACTACACCTCGGCGCAGCACTACCAGCCGTCGCGGGCCGCCTTCACCGACTTCGAGCCGTTCTGGGAGTTCGTCTCCGGCCCGCTCAACGCCGGCGCCTTCCCGGCGAACACGCTGGACAACACCTTCGGGCCCGAACGGGTGTTCATGAAGGCGCCGACTACGGCGAACGTCTCACCGGCGGGCGGCTACCAGTTCTTCGGCGAGGTCGACATCGACGGCCACAGCGGGGAGCTGACGGTACGGCTGCGGGAGCAGGACGGGACCGTGCTGTACACGAAGGTGCTCCAGCCGGGTCTCGTCGGTCAGTGACCCGGGTGCCGTAGATCTGCCGCAGGTCTGGCGCACGTGCTCGCAGGGCTGCCACAGGTGCCCGCAGGGCTGCCGCAGGGCTCCGCGTCCCAGCCGCGTTTCAGCAGCTCAGGGGCCGCCGTCAGTGGTCGCGCCTACGGTCTTCCCGTGACGCGATCGCTCCAGGCCGTGGCCTGCACCCGACCCTCCGTGCTGGAGTCCGTGGCGGGCGGACTCCGGCTCGGGCTGGAGACCTCGCGGGGCGCCACCCCTACGGGGGTCCGGGACCATCCGCGGTTCTTCAGCGGCTTCCTGACCTCCCCTCAGGTGGCCGCGGCGGGGCTGGCACACGGGGAGCCGCCCCATCTCGCGGAGGCGGCGGACCGCCGGGGCTCGTCCCGATGGGTGACCCGGGCCAGGCGACTGCGGGCGGCGCCGGAGGAGCCCCCGGCAGCCTGACCGTCGGCCTGTGACCGCTACGGTCACCATGGGCATCGGTTCCGACAGCACCAGTCATCCAAAATGCAACAAAAGGTGCGGAACGATGCTTTTACCGGTCAGTCACAAAGCGTTCGTGATCACGCAACACGGTTCGTTCACAGTGGCCCCATGACTTCTGACATGTCTGATGTGACGCGGGCGCTCGACGGCCGCACGACGCACCGCCGGCTGCGCTCCGCCACGGCCGGGTTCCGCAGCTGGTGGGATCGGCGCCACGGTCACGCGCCGCCGACGAGCGATACCGACGCCCGGCCGCCGCTCAGCGAGGGGCAGCAGGCCGGGCCGTCCGAGGTGGCCGTGCCCGTGGGCACGGGTGCGACCTTGATGTGGCGGATGCGGACGACGGTGAAGGACGCGCCGGGTTCGCTGGCCGTGCTGTGCACGGCGCTGGCGGAGCACCGGGTCGACATCCTGAGCCTGCAGACGCACCCGCTGGCCGAGGGCACGGTGGACGAGTTCCTGCTCCGCGCGCCCGAGGAACTGTCGGCCACCGAGATCGGCCGAGCCGTGTCGGCGGCGGGCGGCACGGGCACCTGGATCGAGCGCGGTGACGCCCACGACCTGGTGGACGCGCCGACCCGCATCCTCGGCCTGGCCACCCGCACGGCGCTGGACGCGGCGGAACTCCCGCTCGCGCTGCGGCAGTTGCTGGGTCGCTGCACCATCCGCTCGCTGCCTGCCACCGCGCCCGGATCGGGCCGGGCCCAGGAGAGCGCTCCGGTCGAGGGGGTCCTGGAGGAGACGGTGATGCGGCTGCGGGCGCCCGAGGGCGGGACGATCACGGTGGAGCGGCCGTACCTGCCGTTCACGCCGACGGAGTTCGCGCGGGCGCGGGCCCTGGTGGAACTGGACGCGCGGCTGGGGCCGCGGATCCCGCGCCACCGGGACGTGCTGACGCTGCCCGAGGGCAACGACATCATGGTGCGACGCGCCGACGTCGGGGATCTGCGGGCGGCGAAGGCCATGCACGAGCGGTGCTCTCCGCGCACACTGAGCATGCGGTACCACGGGCCCGTGGGCGACGCCGACCGCTATCTCCGGCACCTGCTCAGCCCCCGCTTCGGACGGACGCTCGCCGCGCAGACGGCGTCCGGGCGGCTCGTCGGACTCGGGCACCTCCTCTGGGACGGCGACGAGACGGAGATCGCGCTGCTCGTCGAGGACGACTGGCAGCGGCGCGGGATCGGCGGCGAACTGCTGCGCAGGCTGGTGGACATGGCGGCGGACACGGGCTGCGCGAACGTGTACGTGGTGACGCAGTCGTCCAACACGGGGATGGTCGCGGCGATGCGGGGGCTCGGGCTGCCGATCGACTACCAGATCGAGGAGGGGACACTGGTGATCACCGCACGGCTGGACGAGGCAGCGGCCGCCGCGCGGTCCCCCGAACGGTCGGGCGAGAGGGCCGAGTAGCCGGACGGGACACGCCACCCCTGTCGGGCGGAAGCTCGGGTCGGTGCCGGGCGCGCGGGCGGGTGGGTGCCGGGCGCGGGTGGTGCCAGGTGCGGGTGGTGCCAGGTGCGGGTGCGAGTCGGTGCCGGATCCGCGTGCGGCTCGTTGCCGGGCCCGGGCGCGGGTGTCGCCCGGTTCCCGTGCCCGGGCACGGGCGTCGCCCGCTTTCGCGGAACGCGACGCGGCGGGCGCGGGAGGGAAGCCGGGCGGCGAAGCCCCGTGCCCCCGGCGCACGCCCCGGGAGGCCCAGGCATGGGACCACCGCTCCGCACGACGCCCCGGGTGACGCGCACGAGAAGCCGAGGTGACGTGGCCCAGCGCCCCGTGCCTCAGACCCGCCCCGCGGACAGCGCAGCCCCCTCCTCCGCGACCCGCACCCCCATCGCCCCGGCGGCGGCCCCGCCCAGCGCCCCGTCCAGGTCCGCCCAGAGGTCTTCCACGTCCTCCAGGCCCACCGACATCCGCAGCAGCCGGTCGCTCACCCCGGCACCCCGGCGGTCGGTCTCCTCCACGATGCGGTGGCTGATCGAGGCCGGGTGCTGGATCAGGGAGTCCACGCTGCCGAGGCTCACCGCCGGGGTGATCAGCCGGACGGCGGCGATGACCTCGTGGGGGTCGCCGTGGACCTCGAAGGCGATCATGGCGCCGCCGATGCGCGGGTAGTGGACCCGGGCGACACGCGGGTCGGCGGCGAGGCGGCGGACGAGTTCCGCGGCGGTCGCGGAGGCCGCGCGGACGCGTACGGGAAGGGTGGACAGGCCGCGCAGGAGGAGATAGCCGGCGAGCGGGTGGAGCACACCCCCGGTGGCGAAGCGGATCTGACGCAGTCGCCCGGCGAACTCCTCGTCGCAGGCCACGACGCCGGCCATGACGTCACCGTGCCCACCGAGGTACTTGGTGGCGCTGTGCAGGACCAGCCGGGCGCCCTGCTCGACGGGACGCTGCAGGACGGGTGTGGCGAAGGTGTTGTCCGCGAGCAGCGGGACCGAGCCGCAGGCGTGGGCGAGGGCCCGCAGGTCGAGTTCGGCGAGGGTGGGGTTGGCCGGGGTCTCGACCAGCACCAGTCCGGTGTCGGGCCGCAGCGCGTCCGCGACGCCGGCCGGGTCGACCCAGGTGACCTCGGTGCCGAGCAGCCCGGCGGTCAGGAGGTGGTCGCTGCAGCCGTACAGGGGGCGTACGGCGACGACGTGGCGCAGGCCCATCGAGGCGCGGACGAGGAGTACGGCGCTCAGCGCGGCCATGCCGCTGGCGAACGCGACCGCGCTCTCGGTGCCTTCGAGGCGGGCGAGGGCGGTCTCGAAGCGGGCGACGGTCGGGTTGCCGAGCCGTCCGTAGACCGGCGGGCCCTCCGGCTCGGCGCCGTCCGTGGCGAAGGCGTCGATGCGGGCGGCCTCGCCCCGGCTGTCGTACGAGGGGTAGGTGGTCGACAGGTCGATCGGCGGGGCGTGCAGGCCCAGGCGCGCGAGGTCGTCGCGGCCCGCGTGCACGGCCTCGGTGGCCAGTGCTCTCGGCGTGGTGCGTGCGTGGTCGTCCGCGTGCGTGCTCGCTGAGTTCATGACAGGAGGGTGAACATCGGACGGGTCAGGGGGGCCAGTGACCGTGTTACGTTCGGGCAATGGCCGAATCCGTCGTACTCGATCCGGTGGATCTCCACCTCCTGCGGCTCCTGCAGAACGACGCCCGGACGACGTACCGGGATCTCGCCGCACAGGTCGGGGTCGCGCCGTCGACCTGTCTGGACCGGGTGACGCGGCTGCGCCGCGCGGGCGTGATCCTCGGTCATCAGCTGCGGCTGGATCCGGCCAAGCTGGGGCGCGGTCTGGAGGCGCTGTTGTCGGTGCAGGTCAGGCCGCATCGACGGGAGCTGGTGGGGCCGTTCGTGGAGCGGATCAGGGCACTGCCGGAGTCGCGGACCGTGTACCACCTCACCGGGCCGGACGACTATCTCGTGCATGTGGCGGTCGCGGACATGGCGGATCTGCAACGGCTGGTACTGGACGGGTTCACGTCGCGGCGCGAGGTGGCGCGGGTGGAGACCCGGTTGATCTTCCAGCAGTGGGAGTGCGGACCCCTGTTGCCGCCGGACGGGGAACGAATCCGGCCGACGTAGGGCGCACGTGCCCGTCGAGCGGCTGACGCCACCCCCGTCGGCGTACCAAGATTGTCCGCATGTCTGACATCAAGAGCCCGCTGCCCCGTGAGGTCGCCGACGCGTACGTCGACGACCTCGTCGCCCTCGATCCCGTGACCGGTACCTACCTGGGTGTGAAGGAGAGTTCCAGCAGGCTGCCGGACACCTCGCCGGCGGGCCAGGAGGCTCGTGCGGAGCTGATCCGGGCGACGCTCGCGCGGCTCGACGAGGCCGAGCGGCAGCCGGGCGCGGACAGTGACGTCGAGCGCCGGTGCGCACGCCTGCTGCGCGAGCGGCTGACGGCGGAGCTGGCGGTGCACGAGGCCGACGAGGGGCTGCGCGCGGTCGGCAACATGGTCACGCCGCCGCACGAGGTGCGGGAGGTCTTCACCATCACCCCGGCGGAGACCGAGGAGGACTGGGCCGCGATCGCCGAACGCCTGCGCGCGGTGCCGACGGCGTACGCCGGTTACCGCGAGTCCCTCGCGCTCGGCCTGGAGCGGAAGCTGTACGCGGGCCCGCGCCCGACCGCGACCTTCGTCGGCCAGCTCACCGAGTGGGCGGACACGGACGGTTCGGGACGCGGCTGGTTCGAGGACTTCGCCGCCGCCGGCCCCGACGCGCTGCGCGCCGAACTGGACGAGGCCGCCCGCGCCGCGACCCGGGCCGTGGTCGAGCTGCGTGACTGGATGCGCGATGTGTACGCGCCGGAAGTCGCGGACGCGCCCAACACGGTCGGCCGGGAGCGCTACGGCAGGCTGGTGCGCTTCTTCACGGGCTCGGACCTGGACCTCGACGAGGCGTACGCGTACGGCTGGGCCGAGTTCCACCGGCTGCTCGGCGAGATGCGGCAGGAGGCCGCGAAGATCCTGCCCGGCGCCGGTACACCATGGGTGGCGCTCGCGCACCTGGACGAGCACGGCCGGCACATCGAGGGCGTCGACGAGGTCCGCGCCTGGCTGCAGTCCCTGATGGACGAGGCGATCGAGGCGCTGGACGGCACGCACTTCGACCTCGCCGAGCCGGTCCGCAGGGTCGAGTCGTGCATCGCCCCGCCCGGCGGCGCGGCGGCCCCCTACTACTCGGCACCGACCGAGGACTTCTCCCGTCCGGGCCGCACCTGGCTGCCGACGATGGGCGCGACCCGCTTCCCGGTGTACGACCTGGTCTCGACCTGGTACCACGAGGGCGTCCCCGGCCACCACCTCCAGCTGGCGCAGTGGGTGTACGTCAAGGACGACCTGTCCCGCTACCAGGCGACGATCGGCGGGGTGAGCGCCAACGCGGAGGGCTGGGCGCTGTACGCGGAGCGGCTGATGGACGAGCTGGGCTTCCTCAAGGACGCGGAGGAGCGCCTCGGTTACCTGGACGCGCAGATGATGCGCGCCGCCCGGGTCATCGTCGACATCGGCATGCATCTGGAGCTGGAGATCCCGGCGGACTCCCCCTTCCACCCGGGCGAGCGCTGGACCGTCGAACTGGCCCAGGAGTTCTTCGGCGCCCACAGCAGCCGCCCGGCGGACTTCGTGGAGAGCGAGCTGACCCGCTACCTGACGATGCCGGGCCAGGCGATCGGGTACAAGCTCGGCGAACGCGCCTGGCTGCTCGGCCGGGAGAACGCCAGGCGCCGTCACGGCGACGCCTTCGACGCCAAGGCCTGGCACATGGCCGCGCTGTCCCAGGGATCCCTGGGCCTGGACGACCTGGTGGACGAGCTGTCCCGGCTGTGATCCCGGCCGGCCGGGCCCCCGCCGTGCGCGGCCGGGCCCGGCCGCCGTTCGGGTCCGCCGATGCCCGGCAAGAAACCGCTCGGCAGTACCCGTTCAGCCCGTCAGAGGTCTCACCTGGACCAGACCCAGCCAGGTCTCACGGCCCGTCGCGACACGGGCCGCGCGCACCCCGTACCGGCCGGGGGCCAGCTCCACCCGTACGTGGTCCGTCTCCCGGAGGGCGTCCCCCGGCCGGGCGGCGTCGAACAGGACGACCGGACCCGGCACCCGCCACCGCGCCTCCGGCGCCCAGGCGGCCGCTTCGAGCGCCGCCGGGACGTCCGCGAGGAGTGCGGACCCGGAAGCGGCGGCGTACCGGCGTACGAAGGTGCCGTGCTCGGGCAGATACGTGGTGGCGGCGCTTCCCTGGCCCAGGACCAGGGCGCGGGTGTCGCCGACCGGCAGCAGGCCGACGGGTCCGTCGATGTCACAGGCCCGGTCGTGGTCGGACGACGTCTCGTCGCCGTCGGCGCCCGCCCAGAACGGCAGCACCGCTTCCGGCAGCGCTATGAGCGGTCCGCCGCTCGACTCCACCCACCGCACCGCATCGGGAACCACCGCCGTATCCGCGTATCGAGCCATGCCCAGAAGCTACACGGCGCCCGCGATCGTGAACTCTTCACCCCGGACAGCTTGTTGACGTTCTGTCAGCAACCGCAGTCGGCGGAGTCCACCGGCGCGGTCAGCGGGTCGGCCGCACGCCGCGCCGCACCCTCCCAGGTCTCGTACGCGAAGCCCTCGCGCGCCCAGTACTCGAAGCCGCCGAGCATCTCCTTGACCTGGTAGCCGAGTTCCGCGAGGGCGAGGGCGGCACGGGTCGCGCCGTTGCAGCCGGGGCCCCAGCAGTAGGTGACGACCGGCACGGACCTGTCGAGGAGCTGCCCGGCCTGTTCCTGGACGAGCGCGGTGGGCAGGTGGACGGCGCCCGGGATGTGGCCCTGGTCCCAGGACTCGGTGGAGCGGGAGTCCACCAGCACGAAGCCGGGGTCGCCGTCGGCGGCGAGGGCGGCGGCCACGTCCGACACGTCGGCGTGGAAGACGAGACTCGCCCTGAAGTACGCGGCGGCCTCGGCGGGGGCCGCCGGAGCGACCCGCAGGACGGGGTTGACGGCGGACGTGACGACGCTCATGAGCTGGCCTCTCCCTCACGGAACCCCTGGCGGCTCCGATTCCCTGACCAGGAATCTACGACCGGCGGACCGCTCCCAGAAGGGGCGTTCCACGGCTGGAACCTTGATCGGCCGGGGATTCGCCTGCTATTCATCGGACATGGCCACGCAATCCCCGTACGAGCCCGACGCCACCGACTGGCGCATTCTCGACCTCCTCCAGCGCGAGGGCCGGACCGGCTTCGCCGAACTGGCCCGCGCCGTGTCGATGTCGGCGAGCGCCGTGACCGAGCGGGTGCGGCGACTGGAGGAGGCCGGTGTGATCCAGGGGTACGCCGCCGTCGTGGATCCGGAGCGGCTGGGGCTGCCGATCCTGGCGTTCGTCCGCCTGCGCTACCCCCACGGGAACTACAAGCCGTTCCACGAACTGGTGGCCGTCACGCCCGAGATCCTGGAGGCGCATCACGTCACGGGCGACGACTGCTTCGTGATCAAGGTCGCCGCCCGTTCGATGCGCCATCTGGAGGAGGTGTCGGGCCGGATCGGCGCGCTGGGATCGGTCACGACGAGCGTCGTCTACTCCTCACCCCTCCCCCGACGGCCCCTGGGTCACTGACCTCGCTGCCGCACGACCGAGCCCGTGCGCTCCTTCACGACCTCCAGTTGCGCGTGGACGCGCCGCCGCAGATCCGCCACGTGGCTGACGATCCCGACGCTTCGGTCGCGTTCGCGCAGCGCGTCGAGGACGTCGAGCACCTCGTCGAGGGTCTGGTCGTCGAGGCTGCCGAACCCCTCGTCGATGAAGAGGGTGTCGAGGCGCACCCCGCCCGCCTCGTCGGTGACCACGTCGGCCAGGCCGAGGGCGAGCGCGAGGGAGGCGAAGAACGTCTCGCCCCCGGAGAGCGTGGCCGTGTCCCGCTCCCGCCCGGTCCAGGCGTCGACGACGTGCAGGCCGAGGCCGCTGCGCCCCCGCCCGGCCCGGTCGTCGGAGTGGACGAGGGTGTAGCGGCCCGAGGACATGCGCTGGAGCCGTACCGTCGCGGCGGCGGCGACCTGCTCCAGACGGGCGGCGAGGACGTACGCCTCCAGACGCATCTTGCGCTCGTTGTCGGCCGAGGTGCCGGCCGCGAGCCCGGCCATCCGGGCGACGCGCTCGTACTCCTCGCGCAGCGGTGCCAGCCGGCGCACGGAGGCGGTGGCCCTCGCGGAGAGCCGGTCCAGTTCGGCGCGGCGCCGCTCGGCGGCGTCCCACGCGGAGACGGTGTCCTGGAGCCGCCGGGCGGCGGCCGTGGCGTCCCGCTCGGCGAAGGCCAGGTCGGCGGGCGGCTGTTGGGCCGCCGCCGCGGTCTCGGCCTCGGCGAGCACGGCCCGTACGGCGGCCTCCTCCGACTGCCGGGCGTCGAGGCGGTGTTGCAGGTCCCGGTGGGCGGCGTCGTCGAGGACGGCGGCGGCAGCGGCCTGCGGCGTGTCGAACCCGGCGCGGAACGCCGCGTCGGCGAGGCGGGCGTCGGCGTCCTTGAGGCGCTGCGCGGTGTCGTCGGCCGTCCGCACGGCCTCGGCGGCCTCGGTGAGCAGCGCGGCCAGCAGCTCCCACTGCGCGGCCCGCGCGGCCACGCTCTCGGCATCACCCCGGGCCTGGGCCAACTCCTCTTCCAGGGCGGTGCGTTCCCGCTCCAGCGCGTCCCGCCGGGTGTTGCGGGACGCGGCCCGCACGGCCGCCTCGCGCTGGGCGGCGATCCGCCGGTCACGCTCCCGTTCGGCGTGCAGCAGGGCCTCCCGCGCGGGATGCAGTCCGGAGGCGCCGGCCCGCGCCCGCGCATATTCCTCGGCCAACTCCTCGACCAAGGAGGTGAGTTGATCCGTAGGAGCATCACCGGCCTCGGCGCTCGCCGCCGCGTACGCCTGCCGTACGACTCCCAGCCGACGCTCCGCCTCGGCCCGCTCCTCGTCGGCTCGCTGGGCCGCGGCGAGCGCCCGTTCCTCCGTCTCACGGTCCACGTGCCCGGCGACCTTCCGGGCCGGCTCGGGGTGTTCCGTCCCACCGCAGACGGCGCACGGCTGTCCCTCGACGAGCGCGGCGGCCAGCTCCGCCGCGATGCCGGACAGCCGCTGTTCCTTGAGGTCGAGCCAGTGGGCACGGGCCTCCACCGCCCGCTCGGCAAGCCGGAGCACACGCGCCTGCGCGTCCTGCGTGTCACGGCCGAGCTGGTCGCGCTGCCGGGCGGCCGCGAGCCGCTTCTCCGCGGGGTCTCGGCGCTCGACGAGCTGTTCGGCGCGGGTGGCGGCCTCCTGGGCGGACTCGATGCGGCCGCGCAGCTCCGCGCGGGTCGTCTCCCATTCGGCGAGCCAGCCCTCGGCGTCCTGGAGGACCTCCTCGTCGGCCCGTTCCTCGCTGTCCGACTCGGCCCGCTCGGTGAGCAGCACGGCGAGCCGCCGCTCCGCACGACGGGCCGACTCCAGCCCGCCCAGCTCCTCCGCGGCCTTGCGGGCGGCGGAGGCGAGTCCGGCGGCGCCCTCGTCGGCGTACGTCCCCGACAGTCGCGCCCGCACGGCCTCCTCGTCCGCTCTCGCCCGTCGGTGCGCGGCCTCGGCCTCGTCCCGCAGCTCCAGCGCGGGCACCACGGCCTCAGCCTTGCGGCCCCGCTCCATGCGCGCCCGGTCCTCGCGGTGGGCGTCGGCCCGCTCCTCCAGCCGCGCGGCCCGCTCCCGCGCTTGCGCGAACCGGCTCTGCAGCCGCGCCAGTTCGCGTACGTCGTCCAGGGCGTGGTCGGCGGCGGCGCGCGCGGACTCGGCCGCCGCCCGCGCGCAGTGGGCGATCGTGAGCCGTTCGCGGGCGGTGCTGCGGGCGACGGCGGCCCAGCCCAGCACGGCGTCGGCCAGGCCCGGGTCACCGGGCGCCAGGTCGGGCAGCTCCGGGGCGTCGCCCGCCGCCTGCTGCATCCGGTGGGCGTCGGCGAGCAGTTCCGCGTCGCCCTCGCGCACCTGGGCCTCGGTCACCCGGCGCCGGTCGGCGAGCCGTTTCTCGACGGCGGCGAAGTGGTGGGTGTCGAAGAGGCGGCCGAGCAGCCTGCCCCGCGCCTCGGCGTCGGCGCGCAGAAAACGCGCGAAGTCGCCCTGCGGCAACAGCACCACCTGGCAGAACTGCTCCCGGCTCATCCCCAGGACCTGGGTGATCTCCTCGCCGATCTCCTGGTGGGAGCGGCTGAGGTCCTTCCAGGAGGCCGCCGCCGTGTCGTACTCGCGCAGCCAGCTCTGTGCCTTGTCGACCGTGGTGCCGGCGCCACGTTTCTTGGATCGCTCCCACGGCGGCTGCCGGGTGATCTCCAGCCGGCGCCCGGCGACGGTCAGTTCGAGGCGGACCTCGGTGCGCGTCGCGGGTGCCGCGTGGTCGCTGCGCAGGGTCATGCCCTGGCCGCTCTGCCGGGCGCCCGGCACCGCGCCGTAGAGCGCGTAGCAGACGGCGTCCAGGACCGAGGTCTTGCCGGCGCCGGTCGGGCCGTGCAGCAGGAAGAGCCCGGCCGCCGAGAGGTCGTCGAAGTCGACGGACTGGGCGCCGCCGAAGGGGCCGAAGGCGGTGATGTCGAGCCGGTGGAGCCTCATCGGTCACCCGCCGTGCCGGTCCGGCCGGGCAGTCGGCCCGCGGGGGTGGTGGCCCGGCGGCCTGTCGTCGTCGGCCGTACTCCGCCGCGCACCCGGTGCCGGCGGGTGGCCGGACCGTGGTTCGTCGGGCCTCTCATCGGGCGACCTCCCGGACCGTGTCGTCGGCCCGCACGGCGTCGAACGCGTCCCTGAGCACGGTCCGTTCGTGTGCGTCGGGGCCGGTGCCGCGGACATGGGCGACGAAGTCCTCGGCGACCTGCTGGTCGTCGCGGCCGGCGAGACGCCGTGCGTAGGAGAGGTCCGGGTCGCCGGGGGCGCGCTCGGGATCGAAGGCGAGGCTGAGCGTGTGCGGGAAGCGAACGGTCAGCCGGGCCATGGGCTCGGCGGGCCGGACCGGGTCGGTGAGCGTGGCCTCGACCCATGCCTCCTCGTGCCGGGTCAGCTCCGGTGCGGCGAGCAGGTCGTCGAGCCGGCCCCGGATCCGGGCGAGCGGGCGGGGCACGGGGCAGTCGATCCGCTCGGCGTCCACCGAGCCGTCGGCGCCGAGGTCCACCAGCCACATGCTCTTGCGGTGGTCGGCCTCGGAGAAGGAGTACGGCAGCGGGGAACCGGAGTAGCGGACGCGGTCGGTGAGGGTCTGGCTGCCGTGCAGGTGACCCAGCGCCACGTAGTCGACGCCGTCGAAGACTCCGGCCGGCACCGAGGAGACCCCGCCGACGGAGATGTCCCGCTCGCTGTCGCTGGGCGCGCCGCCGGTGACGAAGGCATGGGCCAGCACGACGGAGCGGGTGCCCGGCGCACGCGTGGCCAGGTCGGCCCGGACCCGGTCCATGGCGGCGGCGAGCACCGCCTCGTGGCTCGCTCTGTCCACCCCGAACTCGTCCTTCACCAGGGCGGGTTCGAGATACGGCAGCCCGTAGAAGGCGACCTCGCCATGGGCGTCGGACAGCATCACGGGGGTCCCCGCCGCCGAGGCCGCCGTCCGCAGATGGATGCCCGCCCGGCCGATGAGGCCCGCGCCGACGCCGAGCCGACGCGCCGAGTCGTGGTTCCCGGAGATCATCACCGTGGGCACGCCCAGCTCGGCCAGGCGGTGCAGGGCGTCGTCGAACAGCTCGACCGCCGCCAGCGCGGGCACCGCCCGGTCGTACACGTCCCCCGCCACCACCACCGCGTCCACCTCGCGCTCGCGCGCGGTCGTGACCAGATGACCGATGAACTCGGCCTGCGCGCCGAGCATGTTCACCCGGTGGAACGCCCGACCGAGATGCCAGTCGGAAGTGTGCAGCAGCCTCATGATCCCCGAACCTAACAGGCGGGTCGGACATCACGGGCGGCTACCGGCGAACCGACCCGCCCACACCCGCGCTCCCCGCGCGTGCCCCCTCCGTCACAGCAGTCGCCCGCCCTCACGCGTCCCCGTAGGCCTCGCCCCCGAGTTCGAACGCGGCGGTGCCCGCGGTGGTGTCGGCGAGCCAGGCGCGGAAGGCGTCGACCTCGGCGTCGGGCAGGCCGATCTCCATGGTGACGGCCTCCGCGTAACGCACGTCACGGACCTCGCGCCCGCTGGAGCGCAGGTCGTTCTGCAGTTTGCCGGCCCGCTGGTGGTCGACCGTCACCGTGGCCAGCCGGAAGCGCCGGCGCGTGATGCCCCCGAGCGCGTCCAGGGCCTCGCCCACCGCGCCGCCGTACGCCCTGATGAGTCCGCCGGCGCCCAGCTTGACCCCGCCGTAGTACCGGGTAACGACGGCGACGACGTACCGCATGTCCCGGCGCAGCAGCATCTGCAGCATGGGGACGCCGGCGGTGCCGCCCGGTTCCCCGTCGTCGCTCGCGCGCTGGACGGCCGCGTCGGCGCCGATGACGTACGCGTAACAGTTGTGGGTGGCGTCGGCGTGCTTCCTGCGGACGGCCGCGACGAAGTCCTGGGCCTCCTGTTCGGTGGCCGCCGGGGCGAGCGCGCACAGGAACCGGGATCGGTTGACCTCGGTCTCGTGCACGCCGGCGCGGGCGACGGTGCGGTACTCGTCCTGCATCCGGCCAGCCTATGCGCAGGCCGGCGCACACCCGCGCGGGGCGTCGACCGGGGCCGGATCCCTGGCCGGGGGCCGTTCAGGACCCCTTCGTCCCCCTGGCCACGATCATGTCCGTCAGCAGTGCCGTGCCCGGGGCGAGCGCGGCCCACGTCGCGCCGTGCCAGGAGAGGAAGGCGATCGCCGAGGTGGGGAACTTGACCCGCATGTCGTCCAGCGCGGTGTCGAGGGCGTCGCCGGCCAGGTCCAGCACCAGTTCCTCCAGCCCCGGGTTGTGACCGACGAGGAGCAGCGTCCGTACGTGGCCGGGAGTCTCGCGCACCACGTCGAGCAGCTCCGCTACGTCGGCCGCGTACACCCGACCGTCGTACCGGACGGGCGGCGGCGTCCCCCACTGCGCGGAGGCCAGCTCCCAGGTCAGCCGCGCCCGTACGGCCGTGGAGCACACGGCGAGGTCGGGCAGGCAGTCCGCGTCGGCGAGGGCCCGGCCCGCGGCGGGGGCGTCGCGGTGGCCGCGTGGTGCGAGGGGCCGCTCGTGGTCGCGGACGCCCACGGGCCAGGCGGACTTGGCGTGGCGCAGGACGACGAGTCTGCGCAGCGGGCCCGCGCCGGCGCGCGCCGTCATGGCGTCGCCCCGATCTCCCGGGTCAGCTCCAGACCGAGCAGCCGGTCCGCGTAGGCGTACGTCTCGAACCGCGCGCCGTCCGGAATGTCCCGAGCCCCCTCGACGCCGCGCAGCACGTCGAGCATCGCGCGTACGTCGAGATCGTCCTCCCAGGCGTCCCTCAGGGCCTGACGTACGGGCTCGGGGACCGGTTTCGACGGCTGTGTCGCCCAGGCCGCCACCGACTTGCGCCAGTGGTCGAGCGTGTCGGCGGCCTCGGTGAGGGTGGTGGCGTCGAGGGTGACCGGGGTGCGGCGGGGGTGGCTGAGGAGAGCGAGCCGCAGGGCGGTACCCGCCACGGCCGTCTCGCCCGCCCCCGTCAGGGCGCCGACCTCGACCTCGATGCCGGTGGCGGTGGCGGTGGCGGTGGCGGTGGCGGTGGCGGTGGCGGCCGTCTCCCCCGAGCCGGTCACGTGCAGTAGCTGCCGCCCGCCCCGCGTCCCGGAGGGTTCGCTTGGCCGGATGCCCAGGTCGTCGGCGCGCTGCCGCAGTGCGGCAGGCGGGTCGGCGACGAAGAGGACGGCGCTCCCGCCGAGTTCGAGAGCGCGGGCGAGGACGTCGGCGACCAGCAGGACGCGCAGGGCCGAGGGGTCGTCCCCCGGCACATGGGCATGGACCCGGGTGAGCGCCCTGCGGATCTCGGCGGGCTCGCCGGTCCGGGCGTCAGTGATACGCAGCACGGGGTGAGCGTAGGCGCGGGAACGGCCGAACGCAGTGCGGACGACGGCATTCCGGACAGCGAGCCGGACATCAGCCGACCGCCGGGCCGGTCACGGAGCCGGTCACCGACCCGGCCACCGAGCCGGCCACCGAAGGAACGGAGGCCCGGGAATCGCCGAGCGCCGCCCGCTGTTGCCCCAGGGCATACGGCCCGAACAGAGGAGACGGCATGTACGGCGACCCCGCCACGATCCGCAAGGTGCTGACGGAACTCGGCGACACCTGGGCCGTCGTGGGCCTGTCCAACAACCGCAACCGCGCGGCGTACGGCGTCGCGGAGGTCCTCCAGCGCTACGGCAAGCGGGTCGTCCCCGTGCACCCCCAGGCCGAGACGGTCCACGGCGAGCAGGGCTACGCCTCGCTCTCCGACATCCCCTTCCCGGTCGACGTCGTCGACGTCTTCGTCAACAGCGACCTCGCGGGCCCCGTCGCCGACGAGGCCGCCCGGATCGGGGCCAAGGCGGTCTGGTTCCAACTGGGCGTGCTCGACGAGGACGCCTACCACCGAACCCGCGAGGCAGGCCTGGACATGATCATGGACCGCTGCCCGGCGATAGAGATCCCCCGCCTGCCCGCCACCTCCTGAACCGGTCGGCGAGACGCACGACCACACCGGCCGCCCACGGCCTCAGGGCACGGTCCAAGAACCCTCGTCCAGGCTTCACGCGCCTCAGCGCTGACGCGGCGCAGGGCGACGGCGGCACCCAGCCCGGCGTCGGCACAGGGTGGCGTCGGCGCAGGCCCGGGGACTGACGCGAGGCCAGGGGCTGACGCGGGGCCGGGGGCTTACGCAGGGCCGCGGGCTCACGCGAGGCCAGGGGCTTACGCAGGGCCGCGGGCTCACGCGAGGCCAGGGGCTTACGCAGGGCCGCGGGCTCACGCGAGGCCAGGGGCTTACGCAGGGCCGCGGGCTCACGCGAGGCCAGGGGCTTACGCAGGGCCGCGGGCTCACGCGACGGTTCGCGGGCGCGTGGCCGTTCTTTTCAGGGGCGCGGGGAACTGCGCGACCAGCCCCCACCCACCCGCAGCCGACGAACGCGCCCGCGAGCGGGGGCGAAGGGGCGGCAGCCCCTGGGGACGGGGCGGGTAGGGGCGGCGGGGGCGAAAGAGGCCCTGGCACCCGGGACGTCACTCATGCGCGACCACCACCACGGGCACCCCCGCATGGTGAAGCACCGCATGCACGACCGGCCCCACATGCACCCCCACGGGCGAATGCCGCACCCGCCGCCCGACCACCAGAAGAGACGCGTCCCGAGAAGCCTCCAGCAGATGCTCCGCCGCCTTCCCCCGCCGCGACTCCTCCACCACCACGACCCCGGGAAACTCCCGCCGCCACGGCACCAGCACCTCACGCAACGTACCGGCCTCCACCTCCCCCACATCGGCATCGAGATCGGCCTCCAGACCGGGCCGCTCCCGCAGCCCGGAGTGCGGCGGCGGACGCCAGTCATGGAGAATCCGCAACGGCGCCCCCCGCGCCTCGGCCGCCTCGAACGCGAACCGGATCAAGGTGTGATCGGGCTGCACGGTGTCGAGACCGAGCACGACGGGCCGGAACGGGGTCACGGCGGACGACACCCCGGCCGCGCCCGGCGCATGCTCGTCCGCGGCCCTCTCCCCCGCCCGCACGAGCACCACCGGCCGCTCGGTATGCGCGACGACATGCAGCCCCACGGACCCGAGCAGGAACCCGGCGAGACCGCTCAGCCCACGGGAACCCAGCACCAGCAGGTCCCCACCGTGCGCGACCCGCACCAGCTCCTCGCTCGCCCGCCCCGTCAACTGCTCGACGCTGACGTCGACCTCGGAGTGCCGCTGCCGTATCCCGTCGGCGGCCTCCCGCAGCAGCTTCCCGACCCCGGTCTCCGCCGCGGAGCCCGGCCCCGCCCGCCCGTCCCGCCCGTCCTGGCCCTCGGGTGCCGTCTCCGTGTCCAGCACCGGCGGCCGCCCCATCGGCTCGGGCACCGGCTCCCAGACGTTGACCAGCCGCAACGGCAACGCACGGAGCCGCGCCTCCCGGGCCGCCCACTCGGCGGCGGCCAGGCTCTCGCGCGAACCGTCGATACCCACGGTGACGGTGCGGAACATGGGCGCACCTCCTGAGGTCGAGGTCTGTTTCCAGCATCGCCGCATGGCGGCGGATCCGCAGGGGCGAGAATCGGTCCATGCTGAGCATCGGTTCCGTGGTGATGGGCGCGTCCGACGTACGGCGGGCCACAGCGTTCTGGACGCAGGCCCTCGGCTACGTCCCCCGTGAGGAGCCGGAGGACGACTGGGTCGTGCTGGTGCATCCGCAGGGCACCGGCCCCCAGCTCTCCCTGGGCCTCAGCGAGACCCCGGTGCAGGAGCGCCCCCGGGTGCACCTGGACCTCTACGCGGGCGACGCGGAGGCACAGGCGGCGGAGGTCGAACGGCTGCTGGGCCTGGGAGCACACCGCGTCCGGTGGGACGCCTACCCGGAGGGTGCCGACTTCGTCGTACTCGCCGACCCGGAGGGCAACCGCTTCTGCGTGATCGACACCGGCGGGGCGTAGGACCGGGGCAGGGCCGAACCGCCCCCGCTCGCGTCACACCGGGATCAGCCGCGTCACCAGCTCCCCCAGCCGCCGCGCGTTCCGGCAGGCGTGCATGTCGACGATCTCGGCGTAGACAAGGGCGGCGGAGTCGCCCGTGCCCCACTGTTCGGGCGACTCGGGGTTCAGCCAGTGGACGCGGCGGGCGCGGGCCGCGATCCGGCGCAGTGCCTCCGCGTGGGGGTCGAACCCGTTGGTGCGGGCGTCCCCGAGCACGATCACCGACGTACGCGGTCCGACCGCGTCGAGGTGGCGCTCGGCGAACTCCCCGAGCGCGGCACCGTAGTCGCTGCTGCCGTGCCACCCGGAGACCGTGGCCTCGCCGACGATCCGGCGGCCGAGTTCGGCGGGATCGGCCTCGCCGTTGGTGACGAGGCGGGTGACCTCGTCGACGCGGTTGACGAACGCGTACACCCGCACCTTGCTGAACTGGTCCCGCATCGCCTGCACCAGCAGCATCGTGAAGTTCGCGAACCCGGCGACCGACCCGGACACGTCACAGAGCAGCACGATCTCCGGGCGTGCGGGCCGATGGCGCCGGTAGGCGGGCCGTAGCGGCACACCGCCGGTGGACAGCGAGCGCCGGAGCGTGCGCCGGATGTCGATCTGGCCGCGCGCCGCCCTGCGCCGCCGGGCAGCCAGCCGGGTCGCGAGCTTGCGGGCCAACGGCTGGACCGTGCGCCGCAGTTCGACGAGTTGTTCGCGGCTCGCGACGAGGAAGTCGACCTGGTCGGCGCTGGGTGCGATGCCCCGCTGGGCGATCATCTCCGCGCCCCGGCGCTCGGCGACCCGCCGTCGCGCCTCCGTTCGTACCCGGTTCCGGAAGTCCTCGATACGGCGCCGGATCTCGTCGGCGTCCAGCCGATCGGTGAACCCGCCCGCACCGAGACCGGACCCACCACCGGTCCCAAAACCCAAGTCCGAGCCCGAGGCCGTCCCCGTCCCAGCACCCGCACCCGCACCCGCACCCGAACCCGAACCGAACGTGAGCCCGCCACCGAATCCCATACGGAACCCGCCCCCGGCCCCGCCCCCACCCCCCGCACCGGAGAACCCGACGCCCTCGCCCTCCGCCCCACCGGCCCGCGAACCCGCCAGGATCCGTGCCAGCAGCGTCTGCGGGCGGAGACGGTCCAGCGTCTGGTGGGCGGACCAACCGTCCGCACCCGGGGAACCGTAACGGCCGAGCAACTCCACGGCCTCGGCCGCGAGCCGGTTGAGCATCGCGGTGTCGTTCGCGGCCAACGCCTCGGCCAGCCGGTCGCGCAACTCGTCCCGGTCCCCGGCGGACGCACTCCGCGCGCCCGCCAACTCCCCCACCCCGAGCGGGAAGTACAGCTCGAAGGCCGTGTCGAACACGCCACGCTGCCGGTCGGCGCGCAGCAGCGCCGCCGCCAGCCCCTCCCGGATCCGCTCCCGGTCGGTGAGGCCCAGCACCTCCAGGACGGCGGCCGCGTCCACGGTCTCGCCGGGCCCGATCCGTATCCCGTGGCCGCGCAACGCCCGCACGAACGCGGTCAGCCGGTCGGGGAGTGTGGATCCCGGCGACGTACCGTTCGCGCCGCGGGCCCCGGCGCTCATACCAGCGTCAGCTTCCGCGCGGCCTTCTCGATGTCGTCCTGGTGCTTGAGGATCACTCCCAGGCTGTCCCGGACGACGTTCTCGTCCAGGGTGTCCGCGCCGAGGGCCAGCAGGGTGCGGGCCCAGTCGATGGTCTCGGCCACGGAGGGGGCCTTGCGCAGCTCCATCTCGCGCAGCGCGCCGACCACCCGGACCAGGGAGTCGGCGAGGGTGTCGTCCAGGCCCGGAACCCTGAGCGTGACGATCCGCCGTTCCAACTCGGCGTCGGGGAAGCCGAGATGGAGGAAGAGGCAGCGGCGGCGCAGGGCCTCGGAGAGTTCCCGGGTGGCGTTGGAGGTGAGGACCGTGAAGGGTCGCTGGGTGGCGGTGATCGTGCCCAGTTCCGGGACGGTGACCTGGAAGTCGCTGAGCACCTCCAGGAGCAGCCCCTCGACCTCGACGTCCGCCTTGTCGGTCTCGTCGATGAGGAGGACCGTCGGCTCGTCGCCCCGGATCGCGGTCAGCAGGGGGCGGGTGAGCAGGAACTCGTCGCTGAAGATGTCGGAACGGGTGTCGTCCCAGGCCTCGTCGCGTCCGGCGGTGATGCGCAGCAGCTGCTTGGCGTGGTTCCACTCGTACAGGGCGCGGGACTCGTCGATGCCCTCGTAGCACTGGAGCCGGACGAGCCGGGCGGCACCGACCCGGGCGACGGCCTTGGCCAGCTCGGTCTTGCCGACCCCCGCCGGCCCTTCCACCAGCAGCGGCTTGCCGAGCCGGTCGGCCAGGAAGACCGTGGTGGCGACGGCCGTCGAGGCCAGGTACCCCACCTCGGCCAGGCGCGCGGCGACGTCGTCCACGGAGGCGAAGAAGCCGGTGCCGGGGGCGTCCGAGCGGTCCTTCTCGCCGGAGGCGTCAGAGCGGTCCTTCTCGCCCACCGCGCCCCCGTCGATCACGCCCCCGTCGATCACGCCCGCGCCGATCACGCCCGCGCCGTTGTCGCCCGCGCCGGTCTCGGCGATCTCGTGGGTCATGTGGCCGCTCCCCTCACCCGGCGTACGAGGCCGCTCCCCGACACCGCCTCCAAGTTACCAAGCGGTCGCTTTGAATGTCCGGCTCGAATGTCCCGGCCCGAATGTCCCGGCCCATCGCCCGTCGGCACGCGGCTGCTACGCGGTCACGACGAGCCGCTCCACCAGGTCCGCCCATCCCAGCTCCAGCCGGTCGAGGGACATCCCCCGCCGCTGCACCAGATGATCGACGAGGCCGATGTCCAGACAGCCCAGCAGGGTCTGTGCCAGCAGCTCGATGTCACCCGTCGCCCGCGCGCGGCGCAGCAGCATGCACAGGTGGCCCAGGCGGAGCTGGTTGGCCGGGCTGGTGTGACGGCGGGAGACGTCCGCACCGGCGGCGAGGTAGAGGTCGCGATGGGCGTACTCGTGCCGGATGACGGCGACGCCGAAGGCCCGGAGCCGGTCCAGGGCGGGCGCGTCGGGACCGAGGGGTGGCGGGCCGGTCAGGAACGCGGCCTGCAGCTCCCGCTCATGGTGGTCGAGAAGCGCGAGCATGAGCCCGATCCGGTCCCCGAACCGCCGGAAGACGGTGCCCTTGCCCACCTCGGCGGCGGTCGCCACGGCTTCCATGGTCAGATTGGCGGCACCGCAGTCCGCCGCCAGCCGGGCGGCGACCTCCAGCAGCCGGGTGCGGTTGCGGGCCGCGTCCGCGCGCAGGCGGGGCTGGTCGGGGGCGGCAGGGGTGAGGTTCAGCAGTCCGTCGAGGGGGTCGGGATCCTGAGGCGCCGGGAAGGGCGGCAGCGACTCTTTCATGAAAAGAGCGTAACGCTCACCACAGAAAAGTGGACCCCGGTCCGGATAGCTGCTACAAATTTCAACGGACCCCGGTCCGTTTAACTTCGCCACGCGCTTATCCCTGCTAGGAGTCAGCTCATGTCCGTACGCATCCTCGCGCTCGTCGGCAGCCTTCGCGCCGGTTCACACAACCGCCAGCTCGCCGAGGCCGCCGTGAAGCACGCCCCGGAGGGCGTCACGATCGAGCTGTACGAGGGCCTGGCCGACGTCCCGTTCTACAACGAGGACATCGACAACGAGGCCGCCCTTCCGGCCACCGCCGCCCGTCTGCGCGAGGCCGCCAACCAGGTCGACGGCTTCCTGCTCTTCTCCCCCGAGTACAACGGCACCATCCCGGCCGTCCTGAAGAACGCCATCGACTGGCTGTCCCGCCCCTACGGCGCCGGCTCCTTCACCGGCAAGCCGGTCGCCGTGGTCGGCACCGCGTACGGCCAGTTCGGCGGCGTGTGGGCGCAGGACGAGACCCGCAAGGCCGCCGGCATCGCCGGCGCCACGGTCCTGGAGGACGCCAAGCTGTCCATCCCCGGTTCGGTCGTCCGCTTCGCCGAGACCCACCCGGCGGACGACGCCGAGGTCGTCACCGGCCTGACCGAGGTCCTGCAGCAGCTCGGCGCCCAGGCCGGCTCCGCCGCCGCCTGATCACCGCCGCGCCGTACGACGCCGGGTTCCGGGCCAGACGCCCGGGGCCCGGCGTCGGCGTTCCGGCACCCCGGCACCCCTGCCTCTGCTGGAGGGTCTGGGGGTCAGGCGACCCCCAGACCCTCCAGCACGACCGCGTTCGGCAGCTCCGCGAACGCCTTCCCCGGCACCAGCAGCTTGCCGCGCCGCCGCCCGCTGCCGACCAGGACGTACGGCAGGTCGACCACGGCGGAGTCCACCAGGACGGGCCACGACGCGGGAAGCCCGACGGGGGTGATGCCGCCGTACTCCATCCCGGTCTCGCCGGTGGCGGTGTCCATCGACGCGAACGAGGCCTTGCGGGCGCCGAGTCGGCGGCGGACCACGCCGTTGACGTCGACCCGGGTGGTGGAGAGCACGACACACGCGGCCAGACTCGACCCGCCACCGCGCCTGCCCGCGACGACCACGCAGTTCGCGGACTTTTCGAGCAGGTCCTGACCGTAGTGCTGGACGAACACGGCGGTGTCGGCCCACTCCGGGTCCGTCTCGACGTACAGGATCCGGTCGGCGGGCACACTGCCGGGCCAGGCGCGGACGGCGTCGGCGACCGGGCCGACGAGGTCGTCGAGGCAGTCGGGGGCGGGCGTGGCGTGGTCGAAGTTCCCGATGGGTGCGCGCATGGGCGGCACGGTAACAAAGGCCGGTCGGCGGCCGGGACGGCCCTCAGGGCACGGCCGGCACCGACACCGTCAGCACCATGTGCGTCGGCACGTCCCCCCGATTCGCGTACTCGTGCGCCGCGTTGGCCTCGAAGGTGACGCTCGCACCGGCCGGCACGCGATACTCCGTGCCCCCGACGGTGAGGGTCAGCTCCCCCTGCGTGACATGCGCGATCTCGACCGTGCCCACGGGGTGCGGGTCCGAGCGGCTGCCCTCCCCCGGCATCAGCAGCCAGTCCCACATCTCCAGCGGGCCGGGCGCCTCCGCTCCGGCCAGCAGCTTGCTGTGGCTGCCCGCCTCGGTGTGCCAGAGCCGGACCACCTGCTCGGCCGGGACGATCCGGACCTTGGGCCCCCGCTCGTAGTCGAGCAGCGTGGTGATGCTGACGCCGAGCGCGTCCCCGATCTTGACGACGGTGCCGATGCTGGGGTTGGTGCGGGCCTGCTCGATCTGGATGAGCATGCCGCGGCTGACTCCGGCGCGGGTCGCGAGGGCGTCCAGGGTGAAACCCCGCTCGGTGCGCCAGCGCTTGACGTTGCGCGCCAGGGACTGGGTCAGCAGGTCGAGATCCGACACATTCCGTCCAATGTTCTCGATACGGGGGTTCACCGCGGCGAACCCCCGTGTGGTGCACCGGACACGCACCGAACTGTACTGCGGGGGCCGGGCCCCCGAGCCGCTAGGCGGACTCCTCCGCCCCCTCCGCGTCCCACTCGGCCAGCGCCAGCAACTGCTCCGGCGTGACCCCGTCGGGGATCGGCACCGGCGCGGGCGTCCGGATCGGCGGCTGCCAGCCCTCCACGGGGTCCCAGCGCCGCACGACCCGCGCGGGCGCCCCCGCCACCACCGAGTGGTCCGGCACCACGCCCCGCACCACGGCTCCCGCGGCGACCACCACGTTCCGTCCGATACGCGCGCCGGGCAGGATCACCGCACCCGTACCGATCCAGCAGCCCGGCCCGATCGAGACGGGGTCCATCCGCGGCCACTGCTTGCCGATCGGCTCGTGCGGGTCGTCGTAGGAGTGGTTCGTGGACGTCACGTACACGTACGGGCCGAAGTAGCAGTCGCTGCCGATGGTGACGGTGGTGTCGGCGATGACATGGCTGCCCCGGCCGAGGACGACACCGTCACCGATGCGCAGGATCGGCTCCGCGCCGAGGTCCAGGTCGGGCATAAGACCGGCGGTCAGGGTGACCTGCTCGCCGATGATGCAGTGGGAGCCCAGATGGATCCACGGCTCACCGAAGACCGTGCCGAGCGGGAAGGCCAGCCTGGTACCTGTTCCCATCGCGCCGAAGCGCAGGCTCCCGGGCCGGTCGGCCGTCACCGACCCCGTGCGCTGCAGCCACGCCCAGCCCGCGTGGACGACGCGCTGCACGAGGCGGCCCCGCCAGGACGAGAACGTGTTCTTGCTTTTCGGCACCCGCTCACGGTACTCACCGCGCGGCACACGCAGGACGCCGTACGGCTGTGATCTTCACCCCACGGGATGCGGGCACCATGGCTTACGGTGCGGGTGAGGACTGATCCTCGACCACCACCAGGAGGCGGCGATGAACCGGCAGCGGGCCCTGATCACGACGTTCGGCGGCAACAAGCCGGATGTGGAGGAGGCCGCGTTCGTCTCCCCCACGTCGGTGGTGATCGGCGACGTGACGCTGCGGCCCGGGGCGAGCGTCTGGTACGGGGCCGTCCTGCGGGCCGAGTTCGAGCCGATCGTCATCGGCGCGGACGCCAACGTCCAGGACAACTGCACGCTGCACGTCGACCCCGGGTTCCCGGTCTCGATCGGTGCGCGGGTCTCCATCGGGCACAACGCGGTGGTGCACGGGGCGACCGTCGAGGACGACTGTCTGATCGGGATGGGCGCGACGGTGCTGAACGGCGCGGTGATCGGGGCGGGATCGCTGGTGGCCGCGCAGGCGCTGGTCCCGCAGGGCATGCGCGTGCCGCCGGGCTCGCTGGTCGCGGGGGTACCCGCGAAGGTGAAGCGGCCGCTCACCGACGAGGAGCGGGAGTTGGTGACCTTGAACGGCACGCACTACACGGAGCTGGCCGCGGCGCACCGGAAGGCGCAGGAGGAGTACGGCGCGTAGACCGCGCGCGGGGCCGGTACGACCGGCCCCCTCTTCCTCAGGAGTCGGCGGCGGGGACCAGTTCCGCCTCGGTGCTCTCCGCCGCCTCCGCCGCCTTCTTCGCCTTGCGCTTGATCACCAGCATCGACGTGACGCCGATGAGGACGGCCAGGACCAGGCCCAGCCAGGAGAAGCGCTTGAGCCAGGCCTCGGCGACGACACCGACGTAGTAGATGACGGCCGTGGTGCCGCCGGCCCAGAGGATGCCGCCGAGGACGTTGGCGACGAGGAAGCGCCAGTAGGGCATCTGGAGGACGCCGGCGAGGGGGCCGGCGAAGATACGCAGCAGGGCGATGAAGCGGCCGAAGAAGACGGCCCACATGCCCCACCGGTCGAACGAGCGCTCGGCGACGGCGATGTTGCTCTCGCTGAAGTGTTTGGGGAACCGCCGGTTGAGCTTGGCCAGCAGCGGGCGGCCGCCCTTGCGCCCGATCGCGTAGCCGATGGAGTCGCCGATGATCGCGCCGGCGGTGGCGCAGGCGCCCAGGACGAACGGGTCGATCTCACCGTGCTGGGAGGCCAGCAGCGCGGAGGAGACCAGGATGATCTCGCCCGGCAGCGGGATGCCCAGGCTCTCCAGGCCGATGACCAGCCCCACCAGCAGGTAGATGGCGAGCGGGGGCACTGTTTCGAGCCACTCCTGGACGTGCAAGACCGGTTCCTCCCGTGTAGCGGTTCAAAGGCCCCCGGCGAGCGCTCACGACGGGGCGCACGCCGGGGAAGCCTACCCGCTTACTCGGACGGCGACGGAGCCCTCCAGGTTGTCCCACGGACCGCTCCGATGCTCGGCGCGCACGGTCGCGCTCAGCGCGTCGCCGCCCCGCGGGAGGGCGGAGAGGGCCGTGGCATCGGGTGCGGGCGCCCGGCGCCGGGCCGGGGCCGGGCGGAGGGTTCAGGGGGAGCAGGCGGGGGTCAGGCGTTGGGGCGCAGGGTCCAGACGACGGTCATCTCGCCCGTGACGGCGCCGTCGGCCCGCCGGATGGCGACGGCGACGGGGAACTCGGGGCGCTGTCCGGCGTCGAGTTCGGCGACGACCTCGGCGGCGGGGCGGCCCAGGGTGGCGGTGGCCGTGACGGGGCCCATCGCGAGCTTCCGGTACGCGATCTCCGCGCTGACCGCGAGCGGCACGGCGCGGGAGAGCTGGTCCCCGAACGCGGCGAGCACGATCGCCCCGCTCGCCGACTCGCCCAGCGTGAACATCGCGCCGGCGTGCGGCCCGCCGACGTGGTTGTGGAACTCGCCCTGGTCCGGCAGTGACACCACGGCCTTCTCCGGCGTGGTCTCCAGGAACTCCAGCTTCAGCGTCCTGGCCATCGGCACCGTGGCGGCGAGCATCTCGCCGATCGACATCTGGTCTGCGCTCATGCCGCGATGTTACCCACGAGTAGCGGCGTCTGACCAGGGGTCGTCGCGCGATCGTCGTAGCGCCGTCGTCCGACGGGAACCGTGCGGCCGGCCGGGGCGGAGGAGGCCGGCCGGCGCGGGACGGACGGCAGGCCGAGGACGTTCGCGTTCAAGAACGAGGAAGTCGCCCCGGCGGCCCGTCCGTTCGCCCGGCCCCCGGTGACGCCCGAGGAGTTCCCCGCACGCGGCGGTGCGGAGGAACCGCGCGCCGACGGGCGTTTTGAAGCCGTTCGTCCCGTGTGCAAAGCTGCTTCGTGGACTCCCGTGGCACCCCGCCCCCCGACGCATCTATGGTTACGAGCCATGTGGCCAGGACAGCAGCAGCCGCCCGGGGGCGAGCACCAACCGCAGCAGCCGAACCCGTACCAGCAGCCGGGGTACGACCAGTCGGGACCGCCGGGACAGTCGGGATACCAACAGCCGGGGTACCAGCAACCCAACCCCTATCAGCAGCCCGGATACCAGTCGACGGGCCAGCAGCCCCAGTACGGGCAGCAGCCCCAGTGGGGCGCGCAGGGACACGCGGGTCCGCCGGTGCCGCCGGGCGGAGGCGGCGGCAACCGGACGAAGCTCATCGCGATCGTCGCGGCCACGGCCGTCGTCGTGGCGGCCGGCGTGACGGGCTTCCTGGTCCTCGGAGGCGATGGCGACAAGGACAAGTCGAAGACGCAGTCCGCCCCTTCGGTCTCCCCCTCGCCGACCCCGACCGAGAGCACCGAGGACAACCCGCGCGGCGAGGACGCCGGAGCGAAGCCGACCATCGCGGGCTGGAAGGTCGTCGTCAACCCCAAGTGGGGTACGGCCTTCGACGTGCCGCCCGAGTGGGCCGTCCAGTCGGCCGACACCTTCATCGGCTTCGAGGACGACAAGAAGGGCGACGGGTCGGTCCTCATCGGCATGTCGGCACCCGCCATCCTCAAGGAGAAGTGGTGCACGTCCGACGACGACAAGGACGGCAACGAGGAGACCAGTTCGCTGGCCGCCGCGGGTACCAAGGGCCAGCAGGGCGCCAAGGGCACCGAGGACGTCGCCCGCAACGACGCGGCGTGGTGGGTCTTCGGCGGTTACACCGACCAGAAGGACGGCGCCAAGAAGAAGATGACCATCGGCAAGGCCAAGCCGTACACCACGGCGTCGGGCGTCGAGGGCAGTGTCGCGACGACGTACTCCAAGGGCGTCGCCAAGAAGGGCAAGTGCGACACCGACGGCAAGGCGACCACGTTCGCCTTCAAGAACTCGGCCGGTGACTACGTCTCCTGGACCTTCCACGGAGCCAAGGACGTCGACGACGAGGTCCCGGACGCGACGGTGCAGAAGATCCTCAGCACGGTACGGCTGTACGGCGAACCGACGGGCGGCTGAGCCGGTACCGGACACCGGTACCGGCGTCGGAGCCATCCGCTCCGGGCCCGGACCGGCCCAGTTCCCGTGGCCCGATCGGGCCCCCTCCCGTGCGGAAACGGTTTGGCAGACGGGGGTGGGGCGGCGATAGTCGGCGGGTGACGACTCCCGCCGCCTCCCGCCGCCCCGCCTGGGCGGGTCGCAACTACACCCTGCTGACGACGGCCGCGGTCGTCACCAACCTCGGCAGCAACGGCGCCCTGGTCGCGGCCGCGTTCGCGGTGCTGGACGCGGGCGGCGACGGCGGTGACGTCGGTCTGGTCGCGGCGGCGCGGACCCTGCCGCTGGTGCTCTTCCTGCTGATCGGCGGCGCGGTCGCGGACCGGCTGCCCCGCCACCGGGTGATGGTCGCGGCGAACACCCTCAACTGTCTCTCCCAGGCCGTCTTCGCCGTGCTCGTGCTCACCGGCGGGGCCCACCTCTGGCAGATGATGCTGCTCTCCGCACTCGGCGGCACCGGCCAGGCGTTCTTCGGCCCGGCGGCCGAGGGCATGCTGCTGTCCTCGGTCACCGCCGAGCAGGCGGGCCGGGCCTTCGCGCTGTTCCGCTTCGCCTCGCAGGGCGCGACCATGACGGGCGCGGCCGTCGGCGGCGCCCTGGTCGCGGTGATCGGCCCCGGCTGGGTGCTCGCGGTCGACGCCGTCGCCTTCGCCTGCGCCGGCGCCCTGCGCGCCTTCCTCGACGTGAGCCACATACCGGAGCGCGAGCCGGGGCACGGCATGCTCGCCGATCTCCGGGACGGCTGGCGGGAGTTCACCGGCCGCACCTGGCTGTGGGCGATCGTCGTCCAGTTCTCCCTGGTGAACGCGGTCATGGTCGCCGCCGACGCGGTCTACGGCCCCCAGGTCGCCGACGACAGCCTCGGCGGCCCCGGCCCCTGGGGCCTGGCGCTGGCCCTGTTCGGTGCGGGCAACGCCGCGGGAGCACTGCTGATGACCCGCTGGAAACCGCGCCGCCTCCTCTTCGTGGGCGTCCTGTGCGTCTTCCCGTTCGCCCTGCCGAGCGCCGCGCTCGCCGTGCCGACCCCGATCGCCGTGCTGTGCCTGGCCATGTTCGTCAGCGGTCTGTCGATCGAGGTGTTCGGCGTCTCCTGGATGACCGCGCTGCACCAGGAGATCCCCGAGGACAAGCTGTCCCGTGTCTCGGCGTACGACTGGTTCGGCTCGGTGGCGATGGTGCCGCTCGCCGCCGCGCTGGCGGGCCCGGCGGAGAGCGCCTTCGGCCGCACGGCGGCCCTGTGGGGCTGCGCGGCGCTGTGTGTGGCGGCCACGGCGGCGGTCCTGTGCGTCCGGGACGTACGGAACCTGACCAGGCGCACCGTGCCGGTGTCCCTGGCCAAGCCCGACGCCGCGCCCCACGCCGGCCCCGGCGCCCGCCCTGCTGCCGGAACCGGCTCCACGCCCGGCTCAGCCGATACCGAAGGCCCCGTCGGGCGGCTCCGGTGACGGTACGGCGTCCTCCTCGCGCACGGGTGCGGCGCCCTCGATGAAGCGGCGCAGCGCCGGGCCGTGTTCGACCCGGGCCGGGAAGACGTCGGCGGCGGTTCGCCGGGCCAGGACGGTGATGTCGGGCGGCTGATGGGCCGCGACCAGCACGGCGTTGCCGAAGCGCCTGCCGCGCAGCACTCCCGGCTCGGCGATCAGCACCAGCTCCTCGAACACCGTGGCCAGCGTGGCCAGTTGGGACCGCAGGAACGCGAAGGGCGCGGCGTCGGCCAGGTTCGCGAGATAGACACCGTCCACGCGCAGCACCCGCTCCAGCGCCCGCGCGTACCGCACGGTCGTCAGATGCGCCGGGACGCGTGAGCCCCGGAACACGTCCCCCACGATCACGTCGGCGGAGTCCGCGGGGGCCGCTTCGAGCCATTCCCCGGCGTCCGCGCCGCGCAGCGCGATCCCCGCGTCGTCGGGCAGCGGCAGCTGTTCGACGACGAGGTCCAGCAGCCTCCGGTCGTACTCGACGACCTCCTGGCGCGACCCGGGCCGGGTCGCGGCCACGTACCGGGGCAGGGTGAGCGCGCCCCCGCCGAGATGCAGCACGTCGAGCGCCCGTCCCGGTTCCGCCACCGTGTCCAGCACATGCCCGAGCCGCCGCGTGTACTCGAACTCCAGATGCGTCGGCTCGTCCAGGTCCACGTACGACTGCGGCGCCCCGTCCACGGTCAACAGCCAGGCCCGCTCCCGGTCGACGTCGGGCATGAGCTTGGCGGTCCCCTGGTCGATGGGACGGGAGACGGGTATGGCTTCGTTCACGCGCCCCATTGTGCCGGGCCTCTTCGCGCCGGGCCCCCGTCGGCCCAGGGACCGTCGAGGCGCCCCCGGTACGGGTGCGAGGACCGCACGACCGGCCTCGACCGGCCTACGGCCCCGCACCCCGCGACGCCTATAGAACGGCCGACACGGTTCCCGCTCCCACCGTCCGGCCACCCTCACGGATCGCGAACCCGAGCCCCGGCTCCAACGGAACCTCCCGGCCCAGCTCCACACTCATCGTGACCCGGTCCCCGGGCCGCGCGACGGCGATCTCGCCGAGGTCCACATCCCCGACGACGTCCGCCGTACGGATGTAGAACTGCGGCCGGTACCCGGTGGACACCGGGGTCGAGCGCCCGCCCTCACGCGCCGAGAGCACATACACCTGCGCGGTGAAGTGCCGCCTGGGTACGACGCTGCCGGGCGCGGCCACCACGTGCCCGCGCCGGACGGCGTCCCGTCCCACCCCGCGCAGTAGCAGCGCCACGTTGTCCCCTGCCTGCGCCTCCGACATCGGCTTGCCGAAGGTCTCCAGCCCGGTGACGACCGTCTCCACCTCGGCACCGAGCACCTCGACCCGGTCGCCCACGTGGATGGTGCCCCGTTCGACGGCGCCCGTGACGACGGTCCCCCGGCCCGTGATCGTGAGCACGTTCTCCACGGACAGCAGGAACGGCGCGTCCAGATACCGCTCGGGCATCGGGACGTACGTGTCCACCGCGTCCAGCAGCGCGTCGATGGACGCCGTCCACCGCGGGTCCCCTTCGAGCGCCTTGAGCCCGGACACCCGTACGACCGGTACGGAGTCGCCGCCGTACCCGTGCGCGGTGAGCAGCTCGCGGACCTCCAGTTCGACGAGGTCGATCAGCTCCTCGTCGCCGGCGTCGGCCTTGTTCAGCGCGACGACGACATGGTTCACCCCCACCTGCCGGGCCAGCAGCACGTGCTCGGCGGTCTGCGGCATGATCCCGTCGAGCGCGGAGACGACGAGGATCGCCCCGTCGAGCTGCGCGGCCCCGGTGACCATGTTCTTGACGTAGTCGGCGTGGCCGGGCATGTCGACGTGCGCGTAGTGCCGGGTGTCGGTCTCGTACTCGACGTGCGCGATGTTGATGGTGATGCCGCGCGCCGCCTCCTCCGGGGCGCGGTCGATGCGGTCGAACGGCACGAAGGTGCCGGCCCCGCGCTCGGCGAGGACCTTGGTGATGGCGGCGGTCAGAGTGGTCTTGCCGTGGTCGACATGACCCATGGTGCCGATGTTGAGGTGTGGTTTCGTGCGGACGTAAGCGGTCTTGGACATGGCGGTACCTCGAAGTCTCTTCAGCGGTACTGAGTGAGGTCCCGGCGCGACTGGGGGCGCTGCCGGGACGGGGACCCCGAGGTCTTGCCGACCCTCCCCCTGCGGGGTCCGCCGGAATGTCCGGGAAGAGTCAGCTTCGGGCGCCGTCTGCGGCGGCCACGACGATCAGAAGGGCAGCCTTCGGGGCATCCGCGCCTGTGGCGGATGCGGCGAGAGCGAAGGCGTGCCGGAACATGACGTCGATCATCGTCGACAAGTCGGCTGCCGTCGAATGGTTTTCGGTACGGACGGGTTCCGGGGGACGGCCGAAGAGAGATGCTTCACAAGGGGGTGCCGGGAGTGAACGGCGCCCGGGCCGGAACCGTGTTCGGGAAGGCGCAGGCAGCACGGTGCGCGGTGCCCGCGGGACACCCGGGCGCGCCGTGGCCGACGAGCCCGTTGTTCCGCTCCCTGTGACCCCCGTGAGACGTTCCGTACGGCATACACGTACATGGGTCGGTTACCGTCGACGAATGCTCGATGCCACCACCCGCTCTGGGGGCACCGCCACGGTTCTTCCCCGGACCGCCGCAACGGAGCTCGCCGTCGCCGCACCCGTCGTCCCACCCGTCGCCGTTCCGACCGTGCCCCCCGGCCGGGCCGCCCGCTGGGGCAGAGTGCTGCTCGCGCCGTGGGCGCGGTTCTCGTTCCTCGTGCTGCTGCTCCTGGGCGCCGTGTCGACCGTCCTGTGGTTCGAGCCGCAGCGGCTGCTGGCCGACGGCTGGCCGCCCCAGCTGAGCGGCGCCGCGGCGGTCGTGATGTTCGCGGTGGCGTACGGGCTGTGCACGGTCGCGTTCGTGCCCCGGCCGATCCTCAACATCGCGGCGGGCGCGCTCTTCGGTTCCCAGCTGGGTCTGGCCTCGGCGCTCGCGGGCACGGTCCTCGGGGCCGGTATCGCCTTCGGTCTGGGCCGCATGCTCGGGCAGGACGCCCTGCGTCCCCTGCTGCGCCACCGCTGGCTGAAGTCGGCGGACGGCCAGCTCAGCCGCCACGGCTTCCGCTCGATGCTGGCGGCCCGGCTGTTCCCGGGAGTGCCCTTCTGGGCGGCGAACTACTGCGCGTCCGTCTCCCGTATGGGTTGTCTCCCCTTCCTGCTCGCCACGGCCCTCGGCTCGATCCCGAACACCGCCGCGTACGCGGTCGCCGGCGCCCGGGCCTCGTCCCCGACCTCCCCCGCCTTCCTGATCGCCATGGCCTGCATCGCGGTGCCGGCCCTGGTCGGCGCCGCTCTGGCCTGGCGCAAACGCCACCACCTGCGCGCCCGCTGACCTCGTGGGCGCGGCCCGCACGGCCGCGGTCCCATCCCGGCAGCGCGCGGCCTGCCCCGGCCCTCGCGCGACCGGCGCCAGCGGCTCAGACGGCCTCGAGGACCATCGCGTTGGCCAGCCCGCCGGCCTCGCACATCGTCTGCAGCCCGTAGCGGGCGCCGCGTTCCCGCATGGCGTGCACCAGCGTCGTCGTCAGGCGTGTGCCGCTGGCCCCGAGCGGATGGCCGAGGGCGATGGCGCCCCCGTGGACGTTGACCTTCGCCAGGTCGGCTCCCGTCTCCTGCTGCCAGGCGAGGACCACGCTGGAGAACGCCTCGTTCACCTCGAAGAGGTCGATGTCGTCGAGCTGCAGCCCGGCCCGCCGGAGCACCTTCTCCGTGGCCGGGACGACCCCCGTGAGCATCAGCAGCGGATCCGAGCCGGTGACGGCGAAGCTGTGCAGCCGGGCGAGCGGGCGCAGGCCGAGCCGGGCCGCCGTCTCCCCGGACGTGATGAGGACGGCCGAGGCACCGTCGTTGACGGGGCTCGCGTTCCCCGCGGTGACGTTCCACTCGATCTGCGGGAACCGCTCGGCGAACCCGGGGTCGTGATACGCGGGCCGCAGCCCGGCGAGGATCTCGGGAGTGGTGCCGGGCCGTACGCACTCGTCACGCGTCAGCCCCTCCAGCGGTGCGACCTCGGCGTCGAAGAGGCCACCGTCCCAGGCCGCGGCGGCCTTGCGGTGGGACGACACCGCGAAGGCGTCCAGCCGGTCCCGGCCGAGCGACCACTTCGCGGCGATCAGCTCGGCGCTGATGCCCTGCGGGACGAGCCCCTCGGGGAAGCGCGCGGCGACACCGGGGCCGAACGGGTCCTTGCCGGGCGGCACGTTGGACCACATCGGCACCCGGCTCATCGACTCCACCCCGCAGGCGACGACCATGTCGTACGCCCCCGCCATCACGCCCTGGGCCGCGAAGTGCACGGCCTGCTGGGAGGAGCCGCACTGCCGGTCGACCGTGGTCGCGGGCACCGTGTCCGGGAAGCCCGCCGAGAGGACGGCGTAGCGGGTGGTGTTCATGGCCTGCTCGCCGACCTGGTCGACGGTGCCGCCGATGACATCGTCGACGAGCGCGGGGTCGACGCCCGCCCGGTCGACGAGGGTGCGCAGGGTGTGGGCGAGGAGTTCCACGGGGTGGACGTGGGCGAGGGCGCCGGTCGGCCTGCCCTTGCCGATCGGGGTGCGTACGGCTTCGACGACGACTGCGTCACGCATGGGCGGGCCTCCACGACTGCCGGGGGACTCCCAGTGAGTAGGGAATTCAAACTCACGATAGTCCAGTGCGTTGGAAAAGCAAACCCTCCCCTAGAATGAGCGCATGGCCGCCTCCGCAGATCCGCGCCCCTGTTCCATCGCCGACGCCCTGGCGCTCGTCGGTGAGAAGTACTCGCTGCTGGTCCTGCGCGAGGTCTGCCTGGGCAACAGCCGCTTCGACCAGCTGGTCCGCAACATCGGGGCACCGCGTGACGTACTGGCGACCCGCCTCAGGCGCCTCGTGGACGCGGGGATCCTGCACAAGCACGCCTACAGCCAGCGCCCGCAGCGCTTCGAGTACCGGCCCACGCAGGCGGGTCGCGAACTGGAGCCGGTCCTGATGACGCTCATGGCGTGGGGCGACCGCCATCTCCGGAAGGACGACGACCGCCCCATGGTGGTCGAGCACATCTGCGGCAACGAACTGGTGGCGACGGTCACCTGCACGGCCTGCGGCGGCGCGGTCCGTCACGAGGACCTCAAGGCCCATCCGCAGACCCCGGGCTGGTCGGTGACAGGCCCGACTACCCCCGCACCATAGGGGCGCGGGGAACTGCGCGGGCAACCCCACACCACCGGCAGCCGCTCGACCACAGCACTCCCCGGGGCTCCGAGGCGCCCGGAACCCCCTGCTCAGTCCCCCTTGTAGACGTCCAAGCGCCCGCACATCCCGAACTTCCCGGACTCGGAGGGCTTCTCGGCCCACACCCCGGCATCGGCCAGATGGGACACGTCCCCCCGCTCCAGCCGGTCCAACTGCTCCCCCGTCGCGGCGGCGGCGGCCCGCGCCCCCCGCTCCCAGCGCGCCCGCCACTCGGCGAGCCGGGGGCGGACCAGCGCGGCGGCGGCCCGGTGGAACGCGGCGAGCGGTTCGGGGCCGGACGCGTCGCGCAACGCCCGGTAGCCCTCCAGGGCGAGGTCGCGCCGGGCCCGGGCGGCCCGCTCCTGCTCCTCCTTCGGCGCCTCCACCGGGATGCGAGTGGCGGCGGCGTACGTGTCCGGGTCGGTCAGGTACTCCGGGGGGAGGGTGAGGACGGCGTCACCCGCCTCCGGCAGCCCGCTGTTCTGCATGAGGACGGTGATCCGCAGATCGTCCTCGTTGACCAGCCGGTGGATGGTGCCGGGCGTGAACCGGGCGACCGTCCCCGGCGCGAGCGGCGTGACCTCGTACCCGGAGACCGTCAGCGTCTGCACCGCCCCCCGCCCGCCGGTGACGACGTACGCCTCCGAACAGGTCAGGTGCATATGGGGAGTTCCGCCGCAGACCCCGTCGGCCGCGGGCCAGTCGTAGACGGCCAGGTGCGAGACGGCGACCCCGCCGGGCAGTCCCTCCCATCCGCTCACCACGGGTGCGCCTCCAGGTACTTGGCGATCTCCTCCCGTTCCCAGGCCCCGTCCGCCACGACGACCCGGTAGCGACGGGTGAGCGTGTCACCGGGAGCCAGCGCCAGCTCGTCGTAGAAGGCCCAGGAGGGGGCGACGGCGGCGAAGGGCTCGTTGCGGACGAACCAGTGCGCCGGGTGGGCGCCCCCGGCTCCCGTGTGGTCGTTCTCGGGCGCGTGCGCGAAGACGAGCGTGGCGTGGCCGTCGGCGCCGTCGTGCTCACCCGAGTAGGCCAGCCAGGCGGCCTGCTCCCCCATCAGTTCGGGTCCCGCGGAGTCGGGCCCGATGATCCGCCCGTCCCGGAAGGCACGCGGGCCGCGCCAGAACAGACCCGTGTAGCCGGCCATCTCGCGCCCGGCGGTCGTGGGGCTGCCGAACAGCAGCGGCTCGTCACGGCGGTTGGTGATCGCGCTCGTCCAGGTCAGCGCCCAGGAACCCGACTCGGTGTCCACGTCGTGGATCTCGATCCGGCGCTCCTCGTCGGCCCACAGCTCACCCGTGTACGGGTGCCAGGTCAGACGCTCGGCGACCACGACCCGCTCGCCGTCCGACTCGACGACGTCGAAGCCGGCGTGCGCCATCGAACCGACCCGCTCCGGGAGCGGCAGATACCCCTCGCCGTGCACGTACGAGTTGCCGCCCCACAGGTTCTGGCCCGACAGGTGCGAGGCCGTCAGCTGCAGCCCCTTGTGCCAGCGGTGGTCGTTGGGCCGGAAGTCGGTGACGACGTCCCCGGCCAGCGTCCGGACCGGGTGCAGATACGGCTTCGGCGCCTCCCAGGCCGCCTCCGGCCGGTAGACGTAGCTCAACAGCTCCACACCGGTGGTGGGTTCGGTGACCGTGATCCGGTCCCCGTGGGCGTGGACGACCCGCAGCCCGTCGTGGAAGGTCATGCCGTGCTCTCCTCGGTCGCGTCGGCGGACACCTGGACGGTTCCGGGCGCCCACCCGGGGGCGCCGCCGTGCATGGCGGTGTAGTACGGATCGCCGGGCCCGATCTCGCCGCGCCGCACGGTCACGTCGGTGAACGCCGACTTGTACAGGGCGGCGATCAGCTCCAGGCTCGTACGCCCGTCGGCGCCGCTGCTGCGCGGCCGCTCGCCGGCCCGCATGCTCGCCACGAGTTCGCGCAGCTGCGCCAGGTGCGAGCTGGGCACGTCCTCGCCGAAGTCCCGCCAGGCCGCCGCGTCGGCCTCCGGGGTGCCCGGGGCGGGGGTGACGGACCAGTCGGCGTTGGAGTGGCCGTACAGATGGGTCAGTTCGACGGTGGCGCGCTCGCAGTCGATGCGGATGCGGCTGACCTCGTCGGGGCTGAGGACGCTGTTGACGACGGTGGCCAGGGCGCCGCTCTCGAAGCGCACGAGGGCCGTGGAGACGTCCTCGGTCTCCACGTCGTGGACCAGCCGGCCGGCCATCGCCCGGACCTCGCTCCACGGGCCGAGCAGATCGAGCAGCAGGTCCATCTGGTGGATGCCGTGCCCCATCGCGGGCCCGCCGCCCTCCGTCGCCCAACGACCGCGCCAGGGCACGGCGTAGTAGGCGGTGTCCCGGTGCCAGGTGGTCTGGCAGTGCGCGACGAGTGGGCGCCCGAGGCTCCGCTCGGCGATCAGCTGCCGTACGTGCCGCGCACCGGAGCCGAAGCGGTGCTGGAAGACGATCGAGGCGTACGGCCCCCCGCCGTCCGCCCCCTCCTGCGCCTCGACGGCGTCGAAGTCGGCCAGCGTCGGCACCGGCGGCTTCTCGCACCACACCCAGGCGCCGGCCCGCAGCGCGGCGATCGTCTGGTCCCGGTGCAGGGTCGGCGGGGTGCAGACGCTGACCAGGTCGGGGCTCTGCTCCGCCAGCATGCGGTCCAGATCGGTGTAGCCGTGCGGGATGCCGTGCTCCGCGCAGAACTTCGCCACCGCGTCGGCATCGATGTCGACCGCCGCCACGACCTCGGTCTCGCCCTCCTCGGCGAGCCGCGCGAGCGCGGGCAGGTGGGAACCGCCGCCGATGGCGCCGATGCCGATGATCGCCGCACGGACACGCCGGCCGGCGAGCGGGGCCTGCGGTCGGTTCGGCCGGTGGTCCGCAGCCGGGCTCGGGTCGTTGCTGGGTGTGGACATGGACGTGATCAGCACTCCATCGAACGAGACATCGGACGTCGGCCAACGCCTGGTGGCGGGGGCTCCGGCGGTGCGGCGGCCCTCACGACGGCAAGCGCTTTCCCTCGCCAGCAAAGTATGTGCGGACATAGTGACTGGTCAACACCACGGATCCGGCCGTTCCACGCCTCGGGACGCCGACACTCCACCCGTGCCGCGCACGCCCTCCGCCCGCCCGCCGGGCGGCCCTGCGAAACCCCTGTGACGGGCCCGTCCCCATGGGGCGCTAGGCTGCCCCCAGCACCTGTGATCACCCGCCCCGCGGCGCGGCACGTCTTCCGTCGGCCCTCCACGATCAGCGCTTGGACCACGTAACTTCATGTCTTGGTTTGAATCCCTCATCCTCGGACTCGTCCAGGGGCTGACCGAATTCCTCCCCGTCTCCTCCAGCGCGCACCTGCGCCTGACGGCGGCTTTCTCCGGCTGGGAGGACCCGGGCGCGGCCTTCACCGCGATCACCCAGATCGGCACCGAGGCCGCCGTGCTGATCTACTTCCGCAAGGACATCGCCAACATCATCTCGGCGTGGTCGCGCTCGCTGTTCAACAAGGAGATGCGCCGCGACCACGACGCCCAGATGGGCTGGCTGGTGATCGTCGGCTCCATCCCGATCGGTCTCCTCGGCGTGACCCTCAAGGACCAGATCGAGGGCCCCTTCCGTGATCTGCGCCTCACGGCGACCATGCTCATCGTCATGGGTATCGTCCTGGGCGTCGCGGACCGCCTGGCCGCCCGTGACGAGACGGGCGGCAAGCACCGCGCCGCCCGGGAGCGCAAGAGCCTCGAACAGCTCAGCGTCAAGGACGGCCTGATCTTCGGCCTCTGCCAGGCCATGGCCCTCATCCCCGGCGTCTCCCGCTCCGGCGCCACCATCAGCGGTGGCCTCCTCATGGGCTACAAGCGCGAGGCCGCGGCCCGCTACTCCTTCCTGCTCGCCATCCCGGCCGTGATCGCCTCGGGCGGCTACGAGCTGAAGGACGCGATGGAGGGCGGGCACGTCTCCTGGGGACCGACGATCTTCGCCACGGTCATCGCCTTCTTCGTGGGTTACGCGGTCATCGCGTGGTTCATGAAGTTCATCTCGCACAAGAGCTTCATGCCGTTCGTCTGGTACCGCATCGCCCTCGGTGTGGTGGTGATTGTGCTGGTCAGCATGGGTGTGCTGAGCCCGCACGCGGGCGAATCCGGCGGCTGAAACCGGGCCGCACAGGTAGCGCTGTCTAGCATTTCCTAGCGCCTGATTGCAGCATCACGCCATGATCATCTCCCACTTGTCTCCCACTCGTCTCCCACCTGGGAGGCGGGACGCACGGCCAAGTAGGGGATGACGCGGAAGGGCCCGCACGATGGTGCGGGCCCTTCCGCACAGAGGGTGGAACGCGTCATCTGAGGTTCATGTCCGGCCTAGGCCGCGACCCTCTCCACGAGGAAACGCAGCCGCTCGTCCACCGTGTCCCAGGCAGCACCCGGTGAGGTCGTCCAGCGCGGCGGCGGCCGTGAGGGTGAGCCGGCCGAGGCGCGCTTCCATGTCCTCCCACGTGTGCGTCACCTCGACTGCCTCACCAGGCGGACCCGTGCCCCGTACACCGTTATGGCGGCTCTGTTCCGTAGTCGGTGGTGACGGTTGGTGACGGGCGTCGTTGATGTTGTATGCGAGATGTCAACTCCCTCGTGGCAACGGTGTTCTCAGGGCTCTCAGCGCTGGTCATCGAGGATGTGGCGGACGACGGCGAGATGATCCGGGTCTTGGCCCGAACCCGGGATGTTCCCTTTCCCTGCTCGATGTGCGGGGTCCCGACGGGGAAGGTGCACGGATACCACGTCCGGACCGTTGCGGATGTGCCGGTCGATGGCCGCCGGGTCGTGGTCAACGTCCGGGTACGACGTCTGGTCTGCCCGGTCCTGGGCTGTCGGCGGCAGACCTTCCGCGAGCAAGTCCCTGGGCTGATCGAGCGCCTTCAGCGCCGCACCACGCGTCTGACCAGCCAGGTCTCGGGGGTGGTCAAAGAGTTATGCGGCCGGGCGGCTGCCCGGCTCACCCGGTTACTGGCCGTGCCCGTATCGTTCGCCACCGCCCTGCGGGTGCTGCGGGCAATACCCCCGCCGACGCTGCGGATCCCGAGGGTGATCGGGGTCGATGACTTCGCCCTGCGCCGCCGGCACCGCTACGCCACGCTCATCATCGATGCCGAGACCGGGGAACGCGTCGACGTCCTGCCCGACCGGGAAGCCGCCACATTGGAGGCTTGGCTGCACGGGCAGAAAGGGATCGAAGTCGTGTGCCGGGACGGCTCGGCCACCTACGCCGAGGCGATCCGCCGGGCCTTGCCCGACGCGGTGCAGGTCAGCGACCGCTGGCATCTGTGGCGGAACCTGTGCGACAAAGTTCTGGCCGAGGTCCGCGCCCACGCCCCCTGCTGGGCCACCGTCAACCCGCCCCGGCCCGGCGGCGTCCGCGAGCAGACCACCCGCGAGCGCTGGCATAAAGTCCACGCCCTCCTTGACTCCGGCGTGGGCCTGCTCGACTGCTCCCGCAGACTGAACCTCGCCCTGAATACCGTCAAGCGCTACGCCCGCATCCCTGAACCGCCCGCGGATCGCATCGCCCCCCGCTACCGGCCCACCCTTGTCGACCCCTACCGCGACCACCTGCGCCGACGCCGTGCCGAGGAACCCGCCGTCCCGGTCACCCATCTCCTCGAAGAGATCCGGAAGTTGGGCTATACCGGCAGTGCCAACCTGCTGGTCCGCTACCTCAATCAGGGCCGCGCTGAAGGCGACCGCCCCGTGACAACCCCCCGCCGCGTCGCCCGGCTCCTGCTCACCCACCCCGAGCACCTGTGGACCAAGGACACCGACCTGCTCGGCCTCCTCACCGCGGCGTGCCCGGAGATGACCGAACTCGCCCGACTCACCGGCGAGTTCGCCGCGTTCCTTACCCCGGCCCATGGCAACAACGACAAGCTCTCCCGGTGGATCGCGACAGTCCGCACCGCTGGCCTGCCCCACCTGCTCAGCTTCTGTAACGGCCTCGAACTCGACCGCGCCGCCGTGAACGCCGGCCTCACCCTGCCCCACCACAACGGCCGGACCGAGGGCGTCAATACCCGAACCAAGAAGATCATGCGGCAGATGCACGGCCGAGCAGGATTCGACCTCCTCCGTCACCGCATCCTCCTGCAATGAGGAGAACGCACCGTCACCACCGACTACGGAACAGAGCCCGATTGCTGACACGTCCTCAGGCCGATAAACAGGGGCAGCCACGCGCCGTGGACCATTACTGGGCATTCCGGGTCAGCGGGTGCGGGCCACCAGTGGCGGTGCTGGTGGAGAAGGCGTCAACACTGAAGGGGCGGCAGCGCCAGGCCACCCAGGCTTCCGGGGCTCGTCCAGCGAGCGGTGCAGCAGGCGCCCAGCGTTGTGGACCAGGTACGCGACGACGCCAGCAGCGTCACATTGCTGTGTTCAGGGGACCGCGTCCGGCACCTGAACAGCGGTGGCGGTGAGTGCCGCCGTAGCGCCCGCCCCAGAATGACATCGACCGTTTCGCCGATGTCACCGGCGATCACCAGTGGATCCACCTCGACCCGAACAAGGCCGCGAAGGGCCCGTACGGAACGACGGTCGCCCACGGCTATCTGGTCCCGTCCCTCGTCCCCATGCTCCTGTCGGAAGCCGCGCGGACCGAGGGGCTGACCGCCGCCATCAACTACGGCAGCAACAAGGTCCGTTGCCCGGCCCTCACACCCGTGAACTCCCAGGTGAGGGGCATGGTGGAGCTGACGGAACTGCGGCGCGGACCGCAGGGAGCCCAGGCCGTCCTCCGCGTCACCGTCGAGCGGCGGGGCGGCGACAAGCCTGTGTGCGTCGCCGAAGTCGTTGCAGTGCTCTTCGAGTGAACCCACAGAGGAGAAAGCTGACATGAGAACCCCTCCCTCATAGCGGAGGGAGGCATCACCCCGTCGGCGACCTCCTCCCCACGGAGACCAGCCGCGGCATCTTCCCCTTCGGCGGCGTCACCACCCCACCGTTCGACCCGGTCTGCCTCCGGCCAACCAAGGCAGCGCCCTCCTCGACAAGCGGCGGCTGGGCGAACTGGCCGTCCAGCGAGTCGGCCAACTCCTCGCAGGCGAACTGCCACCCCCTATCGTCCCGATACCAAACTTGGATGTCCGCGGCACGCCGTGACTCACCCTTTACCTCGATCCGGCAGCGAGGTTCGGGCGCTGAGCGACTCGGCGGTTCGCTCGCAATGTCCCCTGCAGTCGGGGGTGGGCCGTCGCGTGACGCTGCGGCTGCGCCGGGCTCCACGGGCCCGGGGTGGTGCGGGTCTCCCCCGTTCTGGTCTTCGTCGGGACAGGACCGACGGTCGGGTGACGGCGGGAAGTTCAGAGAGTCGCCGCCCGCAGGTGGTGAACGCGTTGGCCCAGGGCCAGGTGGCCTCGATGCGGAGCAGGCGGCGGGCGTGCTTCGCGATGCGGGCCCGCAGGCGGCAGAGGCGAAAGCGCCTGGTGCCGGGCTCGGCATCGACCAGATCGGCGTGGTCGCGCACCGCCAGGAGCCTCACCCAGGCGTCGCGGTCGGCGGTCAGGTTGGCGGAGAGCATCCAGCCGCAGTTCCCATCCCAGGACTCGGGTGGGAGGTCAATCAGGCCCATCACCTTGTTCGTGGGGCACCCGGTCCTCAGTTCGCTTCGCTGTAGTCGTCACCGCGGATGATGCCCCAAGGCAAGCCCCCACCTTGGGCCAACCGGCCCTTGGCTCGCATCTTACTTACCTGTAAGTTAGAAGCATGGTTACCACCGTGGCCGAAGTGGCCGCATCAGACATCAAGGCCCTTGAGGCGTTCTGCGATCGATGGGAGAGGGCTTGGAACGAGCACGATGGCGATGCCGCGGCGGCGTTGTGCGCCGAAGACCTGGTGTACGACGAGCCGGCGCTCGGTGAGACGGCACACGGCCCCGACAGCCTCCGCGCCTTCGTGACGCAGATGGCACAGGCCTTTCCCGACTACTCGTTCACGCGTATGGGGTTGTACGGGGAGGTGACGCGGCGGGCCGTGCTGGTGGCGTGGCGCTTCTCGGGGACCCTCGCCGGCACGGGGCAGCGCGTGGAGTTCCACGGTGACGACCGTCTGGAGCTGGGAGAGGACGGGCTGATCCACGCCTACCGGTGCCTGTACGACCACCGCTTCGTGCTGAGTCAGATCGGCCGCGCGAAGGCCGAGAAGTGACCGAGCCCGGCCGCACCCGTAAGCCGGCGTCGGTGCGGCGGGCTGAGATCATGGAGGCGGCCGACGCTGAGTTCGCCCGGAAAGGACTGTCGGGGGCGGGCATCGAGGCGATCGCCGCACGGGTCGGCATCTCCCATCCCCGCATCGTGCAGATGTTCGGCTCGAAGCGTGATCTGTTCCTTCAGGTCGTACACGCGGCCTACGACGGGATCGAGGCCACCTTCGAGAGCGCCGAACCGACGCTGAGCGCGCTCGGTGACGCCTACCGGCATCTCCTGCAGAGCCGACCCACTGTCGGCCTCGTCCTGTTGCAGGCTTATGCCGCGTCAGGCGACGCGGTGGTCCAGGAGTCGGTACGGCGGCGCCAGCTCGACCTCCAGCAGACCATCACCCGTCTGACGGGCGCCGACCCGATGCAGGTGCGCTCCTTCTTGGCCACCGGTCTCGTCCTGACGGTCTCCACCGTGCTGGACCTGCCTGAACGGCGCACCGACACGGAGTGGGGCGCCTGGATCATCGGCCGCACGGACCCACCCACCGACGAGCCATGAGGCGCAAGCGGCGACAGAACTGATGCGCCCTGAGGGGCACCCGCAGCGCCGCGACACCGCGCGATCGACGAGCCGTCACCCTAGGTCGCCGCAGCTGTCGCCGCATCTCCACCCGCCGGCTCGTCCTGGCGGTGGCTCTTTCGGCGCTGCTCGGCAGCGGAGCGTTCGTGGGCACGATGCCCCGACGGGGCGCCCACCTTCCCGAAAAGGATGCACCATGACAGAACACCTTGAAATCCCATCGGCTTCAGGCACCTTCGACGCGATCGCAGCAGGACCCGCCGACGGGCGCCCCGTCCTGCTCCTGCACGGCTTTCCCCGGACCGCCGTCCTCTGGGAAGAACAAGTGGCCGCGCTGGGTGACCAGGGCTTCCGCGCGGTCGCGCCCGACACCCGCGGCTATTCGCCAGGTGTGCGCCCGATGCGTGCCGACGCGTACGGGGTGAGCGAACTGGTCGGGGACGTTCTGGCGGTGGCCGACGCACTCGCCTGGAACCGCTTCGACCTCGTCGGACACGACTGGGGCGGCGCCATCGCCTGGTGGACCGCGGCCCGGCACGCCGAGCGACTGCGCACGCTCACCACCGTGTCGACGCCGCATCCCAACGCGCTGGGCGAGGCACATCGCACCGACGACGACCAACGCCGTCGCTCCCAGTACCAGCAGGACTGGCGCAGCCCCGACACAGAGGCCCGCTTCCTCGCGGACGACGCCGCGCTCCTGCGTTCCCTCTACCAGGGCAAGGTTGCCGACCATCACGTCGACTCATACGTACAGCGTCTGTCCGAACCCGGTGCGCTGAGCGCGGCCCTCAACTACTACCGCGCCGACCGGCCTGACGCCGCGGTCGGGAAGATCCAGGTACCCACGCTCTACGTCTGGGGCACCGAGGACGTCGCGCTCGGGTCCACCGCAGCTCATGCCACAGAAAAATGGGTGAGCGGCCCCTACTCGTTCCACGCACTGCAAGGCATCAGTCACTGGGTCCCCGATGAGGCTCCCGAGGTCCTCACCAGCCTGATCATCGACCACCTGAACGAGCATGCACCGGCGCTCTGACGCAGTAGTCAGTACCAGTGCTTGCCCAGCGAGCGGGGAGTGCCCGGCATGGGCCTGCCGCCAGGGGCGGGACCGACGTCGGGGCCCTGGCCGTCGAGCATGCAGGAAACGGAATCTTGCGATATGACCTCACTCACCCTCGTCCAGCTCACTGAACGGCTCCGCAAGGACCTCGGTCGCCCCGAGCGTGACCTGCTGGCGCCGGGCAGCGCCTGGAACCTGTCCCAGACACTGCAGCACTGTGCCCAGACCGTCCGCTACTCCGTCTCCGGTTATCCCAAGCTCAAGCCCGCCCTGTTCCGGGCGACGGCAGGCGCTCTGGCCAAGTGGGTCTTCCTGCGCCGCGGAGCGATGAAGCACCCGCTCGGCGCGGAGATCGACGGAGCGCCGCCGCTGGACCCGGGCCTGCCGGTGAGCGAGGCCGCGGCCGGCTTCACGGACGCGGTGGCCCTGTTCACCGGCCACACCGGAGAACACGCCCCCCACCCCGCCTACGGACGCTGCACACACGACGAGTTCGCGCGGCTGCATACCATGCACCTCGCCGAACACCTCCCGGGACTGGCCCATGCCTGACACTGCTCCCGCCGGTGCTCGTTCATCGTGACGCAGGACGTGCGCGACGCCGTTCTGCGGCCGGGCGAATTCACCCTCCGCACGAAGCTGACAGTTCCCATCGAACGGGCCATGGCTCGCCCTGCCGTGATCATGGCCCCGACGGCAGTCGCACGAAGCTGACGCCGTGGGCGACTCGGCGTGACACGCGGCGGCGGACTGAACGGCACATCGAAGCTCCGGTCGGGCAGAACGACCTGACAGGTCACTCTGCCCACCGGAGCTTCGTCGCGTACGTCGTGTGCCACCTGGCATCGTCACGCCGCCGAGACCCGCCCACCTACGGGATCGTGGCGGTGGTCATACGGCCACCCGAGAACTGTGGCATCGCCCGCCCTACCCCTGTAGCGCCTGTGCCGCGTGCGGACCGGGCGGCTGTCGAGGGGCGGGGTTCTCAGCCGAGTGTCCAGTTGACGCTGTCGGTATAGGTGGAGCCGTTGATGGTCGCGGTGACCGTCACGGTGTTCTGGCCGGGCCTCAAGGTGATGCTGGGCCATCTGAAGATGTGGTCGCTGCTGCTCCGGGTTCCCAGGGAGGTGCCGTTGAGGGTGGCGGTGACCTGGCCCGCGTTGGAGTAGACCTTGAGTTCGGTGGTGGGCTCGGTGCGCTGGGTCCACCGACGGCTGGTGATGTAGAGGGTGGGAGTGGTAGCCCAGTTGGACTTGTACCAATAGAAGGCGTCCTTGCGGATCTGCCGGTCGCGGGTGACCAGGCCCTTGTCGTTGATGCCGGGCTGGCCCCCCTCGCTGCGGCCGTCGGAGGGGAAGTCGAACATGGCCCAGACGAACGTGCCCCAGATGAAGGGACGGGCGGCGAGCTGCTTCCAGGCCGCTTCGTGGAACAGCGACTGGTACTCCTCGGGGTGCCAGGATCCGCCCGGAGCCGGCTTGGGCGGGTTGAGGGCGTGCTGGGTGGTGCTGGCGCCGACGCCGTACTCCGACATGGCGATCCTGCGGGACGGGGAGGTGGCGTGCAGGTTGTCGGCCCACGCGCCGAGGTCGCCGTCCTTGGAGCCGTAGTACCAGCCGTAGTACTTGTTGAAGCCCGTGGTCTGGGTGTGCAGTCCCGCCTGCGCGTTGTCGGGGTCCTCGCCGCGGACCGCGTAGGTGGAGAGCCTGTCCGGGTCCTCGGCCTCGACGATGTCGGCCAGTGACGCGAGCAGCGTGTTCGTGGCGGTGCCGTTGTAGTCGATCTGCTCGTTGCCGATGCCCCAGAAGGCGATCGAGGGGTGGTTGTAGTTCTGCCGGATCAGTTCCCGCAGCTGGTTCTGGGTGCTGGTGGTGAAGGCGGCCGAGTCGGTGACGAGGTCGACCAGGGGAATCTCCGCCCACACGATCATTCCGCGTTCGTCAGCGAGGTTGTAGTCCTTCTGGTCGTGCTGGTAGTGCGCCATCCGGACGGCGTTGGCGCCGATCTCGCTGATGAGGTCGAAGTCCTGGGTGTGATCGGCGTCGGATATCGCCCAGCCCTGGCCGGCCCGGTCCTGGTGCAGGTTGACGCCATGCAGGTGGAGGTGGCTGCCGTTGAGGCGGAACCCGGTGTTGGCGTCGACGGCGATGGAGCGAAGACCCAGGCGTTCGGTCACCACATCCGTGATCTGGTCCCCGCCCCCGGTGACGTCATGGATCTCGACGCCGGCGTTGTGGAGGTAGGGATCCGCCAGGCCGTTCCACAGGTGCGGGCTGCTGATGTGGAGAGTCTGCTGGACCTCCGTGCCGGTGGCCGCGAGGACGGTCTGCGCGGTGCTGCTCGTCTCCGCGACGACGGTCCCGCTCTTGTCCGCGATGACGCTGCGCACGACCACCGATCTGGTGGTGGTGCTGTCGTTCCACAGCTTCGTCGTGACGGTCACCGTGGCCGAGGCCGCGCTCACGTTGGTCTGCCGGAGGTAGACGCCGGGGCCCGCGTAGTCCGTCATCCGGACGTGGAGGTCGTCGACGGCCCACAGGCTCACGTTGCGGTAGATGCCGCCCTGGAAGGTGTAGTCCGCGCTCAACGGGGCGATGCCGGTGTCGCGGGCGTTGGTCACCTTCACCGCGATGACGTTGTCCCCGCCCGGGACGAGCGCGGCCGTGGCGTCGAAACGGAAGCGGGAGTACCCGCCCTTGTGCTGCCCGAGGTACGTGCCGTTGACCCAGACGTCGGCGATCTGGTTGACCCCGGCGAACTGCAGGTACAGCCTCTTTCCGGCGAGTTCGGCCGGCACGGTGTAGCGGCGGCGGTACCAGCCCACTCCGCGGTAGTAGTCGTTGCCGCCGTCGGCACCGCCGACGGCGTTCCACGTGTGGGGGGTGACGACGGACGTCCATCCGGAGTCGTCGAAACCGGGCGCTTGCGCACCAGTGGCGTCCGCTCTGATGAATCGCCACCCGTTGTTGAGGTGGATCCACACCCGCGGATCCGGCGCCGTGTACGTCACAGCGGCGGACGCGGCACCGGCATGCGGGATCCCGGCCAGCGTGGCCAGTACTCCCGCTGCCGTCCCGCCGAGTACCTGTCGGCGACTGGGCAAACCTGTCATGTCAGAACTCACTTTCCGTGGAGTCGAGAAGGAAATCGACCTGGCGCGGCATTACGCCGACGACCGTGGCGGGCCGGGCAGCACCCGGATCGGGCTGACGGCCTGCTTCAGACAACCGGGAGGAGTGCCCCGGCCCGCCTCGCGTCCAGTCGGCGCTTCTCCCGGGCAGCGGCGCCGTAGTGGCACGAGGTGTGATTCTCGGAGATGCGGGGCCGCGCCGGCCGGCGCGGCCGTTGGTCATGTGGAAGCCGGGCGAGGTCGCACCTGGAGAGAGGGCCCCGGCACGTCGGCACAGTCGAGCGGAATGCCTCCCGATGACCCCATGGCCGAACCTCGCCAAGCCCGAGGAAGGACCGACACACGGAGCAACCCCCTATACCTGGGCTCACCACTCGGCTTCCGCCATCGGCTCTCGGACGACTGCGACGCGCTCATGGAGTCGGGAACCCGGTAGAGACAACGCTCGTGGCCGACCCTGCGCGCAGGGCACAGCCCGCAAGGCTGGGTGGGGTTGATCACGACCAGGCCACCGGGCTTGAGGCCGGCGACGGCCGGGCCGACCTCGGTGACCGTGCCCACGCCCTCGCGGCCGAGGATCAGGCCCTTCTGTCCGATGGCGTACTTGCCCTTCCGTTTGGTCATCAGACGGTGTGCGAACCCATGGATGCATCCTTGAAGACCGCACCGCTGTTTCGGCCCGTCGCTGACGAAGTGTGTGCCGGGAAACGGTCCTGACGAGGGCGGTGGGCTTCGCCGGGTCGCCTGGCCGGCCGCCATCGCCCCTCGACAGCGGCCCGGGGCTCGCCGAGCTCGGCACAGGCTCGCGCGTAGGCCTCGGCCCGGCCGATCTCGGAGAGGGGGATGCGGCAGGCGCCCGGCTCGAGCGGCATGCTCTCGTCGAGGGCAGTCCGCGGTCCGGGACCATCGTTCGGGGAACCGCCAGCCACCCCCGCCGCCGGGCCGTGCAGCGCCCGGTCGGCCCGCCGGCCCACGGTGGGCAGCAGCGTCGCCGACGGGCTCTGTTGCTCAGGCGCCCGGTGTGATGCGCAGCCTGATGGTGCGGGCTTCGGGGCGCAGCACGAACTCCGGCCACACGTCCGGCCCGCAGGACCGGGAGCCGAGTCCGTGCTGGACGGCGTCGATGATCAGGTGACTCGCGGTCGACTCCGGGAGCTCGAAGGGATGTGCGGCGCTGGCGATCTGCTGGGGGGTGTGGCGCCCGAGGGTGAAGCCGGGGCGCCGACCGCGGGCGTCGGGGAGTGCCACGAGCCGCAGTACCTCGGTGCCGCCGCTGGTCAGCGTGAGGCGCCGCAGCTGGGAGCGGTGGCCGGTCTCCTGGGGGCGCGCGTAGGCGACCGCGAGGTCCCCGATCGGGTAGGAGAAGCGGCCGGTGCGGGCCGCGCGGAGACTGTCGGGGTAGGACTCCAGCGGGCCCAGGCCGAACCAGTCCGCGCCGTCGACGGGTGCCGTCCCGTCGGGCAGTTCGAAGCGCACCCCGATCCGCGGCCACACCGACCGCCAGCCGCGCGACGGCTCGATCTCCACGCGCAGTTCGAGTTCGCCGTCCTCGATCGACCAGAGGGACTCCACGGTCACCGAGAGGGCGGAGCCCGCGGCGGAGACCCGGTCCACGGTGCGCAGGGCGTCCGCGGCCTGCTCGACGTCGAGGCGCCGCGTGGTCAGCCGGTCCAGGCCGTCGCGGCGCCAGGTGTCGGCGCTCGACACCCCGAGGACGCTGTTGTCGCTTCCCTCCAGCCGGTCGGCCCGGCTCTCGTCGTTGTCGGTGGGCGCGCGGAACAGTTCCAGGCGAGGGCCGGCCACGGGGCGCCCGGCGAGGCGGGTGAGGGAGCCGCCGGTGAACTCGGCGATGCCGAGCGTGAGCGTTCCCTCGCCGGGCCGCCAGTCGCGCCGGGGCCGGGCGACGGGCACCGGCCGCCGTACCGAGCGGTCGAGTTGGGCGGTGGCGATCTCATGCCCCTGCGGCGCCCAGGCGGTCGCCGTCGCCAGCACCGCCTCGACCGTCAGCCAGGTCTCGCCGTCCGGGGCCACCGCGACCGGCGGCAACGGCACCCGCCCCGACTCGCCCGCCGCGAGGACCGGGGCATCCCACTCCCCCAAGTCCACGAGGTTCCCGTCGTGCTCGACGCGCCAGCGAAAGCGCAGGTCGGACGTGTCGGCCGAGTGCCGCAGGTTGGTGATCACGAGCTTGTCGCCGTCGAAGGCGAAGCGGATCGGCGTCACGACCGCCTTGAACTCGTACAGGCTCGGCGTCGGCACGTCGTCGCTGAGCAGCATCCCGTCCATCACGAAGTTGCCGTCGTGCACGACCTCCCCGAAGTCGCCGCCGTAGGCGTGGTACGGCGTCCCGTCCGGGGCCGTGGCCAGGATGCCGTGGTCGCGCCACTCCCAGACGAAACCGCCGTGCACCCGCGGGAACCGGTGGACCAGTTCCTCGTACTGGTCGAGGGCACCCGGCCCGTTGCCCATCGAGTGGGCGTACTCGCACAGCAGGAACGGCTTGGTGCGCTGCCGGGCGCCCTGCGCGGGGGTGCAGCCGAGCAGCGGCGCGACGGAACCGTCCGTGCCGATCTGCTCGATCTCCGGGACCGTCGGATACATGCGGGAGTAGACGTCGGTGTACTCGCCGGTGTAATCGCCTTCGTAGTGCACGGGACGCTCGGGGTCGCGGGCGTGGACCCAGGCCGACATCGCGGCGAGGTTGGCGCCGGTTCCGGCCTCGTTGCCGAGTGACCAGATCACGATGGCGGGGTGGTTCTTGTCCCGCTCGACGGTGCGCTGGACACGGTCCAGATAGGCGGCGCGCCAGGCCGGGTCGTCGCTCGGGTTGTCGGCCCAGTCGACGTTCTCGAAGCCGTGGGTCTCCAGATCGCTTTCGAGGACGACCCAGAAGCCGAGTTCGTCGGCGAGGTCGAGCAGCCGGGGATGCGGGGGGTAGTGACTGGTGCGGATGGCGTTGACGTTGAACCGCTTCATGCGGGCCAGGTCCGCGCGGGCGTGCTCCTCGTCGAAGACCCGGCCGCGCTCGGGGTGGGCCTCGTGCCGGTTCATCCCGTGGAAGACGACACGGCGGCCGTTGACCAGGAGCCGGTCGCCGTGGATCTCGACCGTGCGGAAGCCGACCCGCAGGGCGATGCTCTCCGCGGCCGAGGACACGGTGGCGTCGTACAGGCGGGGCCGCTCGGCCGACCACGGCTGGACGCCCGCGATGTCGAGGGGCGCCACGTCGGCCGGGGTGGCCCAGACCCGCTCGACGCCGAGTTCGGGGATGCGCAGGGTGACGGGGAACGCGGCGGCGTCGGCGGTGACCTCCGGGTCGATACGGCCGTTTCCGTGGTCGTAGCCGGTGCGCAGCCAGACGTCCTCGACGCCCCCGGCCGGGCGGGCGAGCAGGGTGACGTCCCGGAAGATGCCCGGCAGCCACCACTGGTCCTGGTCTTCCAGGTAGCTGGCGGCCGACCACTGGTGCACCCGTACGGCGACGACGTTGCCGCCCGGTCGCACCGCGGACGTCACGTCGAACTCGTGGGCCAGCCTGCTGCCACTGGCGCTGCCGATCTCGACGCCGTTCACCCACACCCGGAACAGCGACTCCACCCCGTCGAACCGCAGCAGGACCCGCTCGGCGTCCGACCAGTCCTCGGGGACGTCGAAACGGCGGCGGTAGTCGCCGGTGGAGTTCTCGTCGGGGACGTGCGGCGGGTCGATCGGGAAGGGGTACTGGACGTTCGTGTAGATCGGCCGGCCGTAGGCGCCGTCGCCCTCCAGCACCCAGTGCGCCGGCACCGGGATGCTGTCCCAGCCCCGGTCGTCGAAGTCCTCGGAGGCGAAGTCCTCGGCGACGGCCGCCGTGGGCGACAGACGGAACTGCCAGGAGCCGTTGAGCGACTGGGAGGGAGCGTCGGAATGCAGCCAGGAGCGGGCCGGGCGCAGGGCGCCCCGCCACGGTGCGGTGTCCGACACATACGTGGGGAGCTGGGAAGGCAAGGGGCTCACAACCTTGTTGGGGCGTTCGGTGCTCACAGGTGCTGCTCCGGGGAAGTGCGGGGAACGAGTGGGGGGTTCAGGTTCAGCCCTTGTTGGCGCCCAGCGTGAGGCCGCTGACGAACTGCCGCTGGAGCACGAAGTACACGATCAGGGTCGGGATCGCGGTGAGCAGGGCTCCGGCTGCGACCAGGTTGGGGTCGGTGAAGTACTGGCCGGAGAGGTTGTTCAGCGCCGAGGTGATCGGCATGTTCTCGCCGGTGGAGATCAGCACGATCGCCCAGAAGAAATCGTTGTAGATCCAGATGGACAGCAACGTCGCCAGGGCGGCCATGGCGGGCTTGCACAGGGGCAGCACGATCTGCCAGTACAGGCGCCAGACGGAGGCGCCGTCGACCAGGGCGGCCTCGGTCAGCTCGTGCGGCAGGGAGCGCATGTAGTTGGCCAGCACGAAGGCGCAGAAGCCGGACTGGAACGCCACGTGGATCAGTACCAGGCCCAGCGCGGAGTCGTAGAGCTTGCCGCTCATGGTGATGCCGGGCAGGTCGATGAGCAGATACAGGCGGTACAGCGGGGTGATGATGACCTGCTGGGGCAGCAGGTTGCCGGCCGTGAACACCAGCAGCAGGAACAGATTGACCCGGAAGTCGAAGCGGCTGACGTAGAAGGCGACCATCGACGACAGGAACAGCGTCAGCAGCACCGCGGGGATCGCCACCAGCAATGTGTTGCCGAAGTAGTGCAGCATGTCTGACTGCTGGAAGGCGTTGGTGAAGTTGTCGAGGCTCAGTTCGTCGGGCCAGGAGACGTAGCCCTTGGTGCTGGTCTCGGCGTACGGGCGCATCGCCGCGTACATCGCCCACAGCAGGGGTGCGAGCCAGGCCAGCGCGGCACCGGCGAGGAAGACGTGCAGCAGGATCCGGGCAGGGCGGACGGGGGTGCGCTGCTTGGCCAGCGCGCCAGAGTTCAAAGGGGTGGCGCGAAGCGCCTCGTTCAGGGTGGTGGTGGGCGACGGGTGGGAGCTCATGCGCGCCGCTCCTTCCGGAAGGTCGCGATCAGATACGGGATGATCACGGCAAGCGAGATCACCAGCAGGACCACGGCGATCGCGGAGCCGTATCCGATGCGGCTGGACTCACCGATGATGTTGTTGGTGACCAGGATCGACAGCAACTCGGTGCCCTCGGCGCCCTTGTTGAAGACGAAGACGAGGTCGAAGGCGCGCAGCGCCTCGATGATCGTCACGACCAGGACGACGGTGTTGGTGGGGCGCAGGGTGGGGAAGATGACGTTCTTGAACGTCTGCCACTCGTTGGCGCCGTCCAGCGAGGACGCCTCCCGAAGCGCCGGGTCGACACCCTTCAGGCCGGCCAGGTAGAGAATCATCATGTAGCCGGTGTGGCGCCAGGAGGCGGCGATGAGGACGGACCACAGGTTGAGGTCCGGGTCGCCGATCCAGTCGATGTAGTGGCCGGGCTCGTTGGCGCCGATGATGCTGTTGATCAGGCCGGTGTCGGGGTTGTAGACGAGCTGCCATACGAACCCGATGACCGCCATCGACAGCACGACGGGCAGGAAGAACGCGGTCTGGTACACCTTGCTGAACCGGATCTTCTTGTCGAGCTGCACGGCCAGGAACAGGCCGAGCGGCGTCGGGATCAGGATGAGCACGACGAACCAGACGATGTTGTGCTCGACGGCGGGCCAGAACTGCGGGTTGCTGGTGAACAGCTCACGGAAGTTGTCCAGGCCGACCCATGTGATGGAGTCGAAGCCGATGCCGTCCCAGGTGGTGAAGGCCAGCGCGATCGAGGCGAGAGCTGTGAGCCAGACGAGCATGACGTGCAGGATCGTCGGCACCCCGGCCATCAGGCCGAGGGTGAGGCGGTCCCGTCGGGTGAGCAGCCGTCGGTGGCCCAAGGGGGCGCGCAGCCGCTTGGTCTGATTCTTGGTCACATTCTTCGGGTTGCCCGGGGGCGGCACTGCGGCCGCCCCCGAGGTGCTGGTGGTTCCGGTCCCGGTACCGGTGTTCGTGGTGGCGGTCATGCGGACGCGAAGATCGTCTTCTTCTGGCGCTCGATCGACGCCAGCAGGCTGTCGACGCCCTTGGGGTCGCGGACGAACTTCTGCAGGGCGGGCTGCATCACCGTGGAGGTGAAGTCCGGGCGGCTGTCGCGGTCCATGAACTGGGTGAGGTGCTTGGCGCCGGCGATCGTCTCGTACGCCTTCTTCTGGAGCGGGGTGTACGAGGAGGTGTCGGCCTTGTTGGAAGCCGCGACCAGGCTCGGGTCGGACTTCAGGTAGATCTGCTCTGCCTCCGGGGTGCCCAGGAACTCCAGGAGCTTCAGCGCGCCGTCCTTGTTCTTCGGAGCCTTGGAGAGCATGAAGCCGTCGGTGGGCGCCTCGACGGTGTCCTGTCCGTGCGCGGAGTCGATCTCCGGGAAGGGGAAGAAGTCAAGGTCGTCCAGGTCGGCCTTGTTCGTGAACTGCTGCGCCACGAAGCTGCCGAACAGGTACATGCCCGCCTTCTTCGAGATCAGCGTCTGGGCCGCGTCCTGCCAGGTGCGGCCGACCGCGCCCTCCTGGTGGTAGGGGAGGATCTCGGCCCAGTGGTCGAAGGCGGTGCGGACCTTGGCATCCGTCCAGGACGCCTTGCCGGCCATCAGCTCGACGTGGAAGTCGTAGCCGTTGGTACGGAAGTTGATCTGGTCGAAGGTGCCGAGCGCGGGCCAGGCGTCCTTGTCGCCGAAGGCGAACGGAACCAGGCCGTCCTTCTTCATCTGCTTGCACAGGGCGACGAGCTGGTCCCAGGTGGTGGGGACCTCGTAGCCGTACTTCTCGAAGACGCTCTTGCGGTAGAAGACGCCCCAGAGGGACGTGGAGATGGGCACGAAGTAGTACTTGCCGTCCGCGCCCTTGCTGAGCGCCTTCATCGCCTCGGGGAAGTTTCCGCCGATCTTCTGCCACACGTCGTCGATCGGGGAGGCGAGGCCCTTGGCGGCGAAGAACTGCATGCGGTAGCCGGCGAACCAGTTGAACACGTCGTCCGGGGTGCCCTGGAGGTAGGTGTTGATCTGCTCCTGGAACGTGTTGTGGTCCTTGGTGTTCACGTCGACCGTGATCCCGGACTGCTTCGTGAACGCCGCGTAGATCTCGGCGAACGCCTTCTTCGGCACCGCGTCCGACGCGTTCGACCCGAGGCTGACGGTCTTGGGGTCGGATGCCGTGCCGCTGCCGCTGCCGCTGCCGCCGCAGGCGCTGAGCAGCGGTATGCCGGCGCCGAGGACGGCTGCGCCACCGATACCGCGCAGGACGGTGCGTCGGCTGGCAGAAGGCATGGGCCGACCGAGGGAGGAAGAGTGCATTTCGGCTCCTGACAGGGCGGCCGTGCTCAGGCGGCACGTCGGCCCGCGGGGTGTGACGGGGAAGCGGTCGTCTACGCGACCAAGACTCAACACGATCGAACAAATTCGACCGGCGGTTGGGAGGAAGAGTGAACGCTCCGAGGAGTCGCTGTCAAGCCCCTTCGACCTGACCTCAGAGCTGACCGTACCTGTCGGCAGGACGGCCGGCCTACCGCCGGAGGGGAGCGACACCCCCGTTCCGCGAGCCGGCGCGAGAGCCAACTTGTATCCCTTGACCAGCAGATATGTCCACCACGGGGGCTCTCCGCACGGCGACTGCGACTCCCTTCGCCGACCGGCCGCCCTCCGACGAACCCGCATCCGCCCCTCGGAATCGATACCGCCGGAACCCTTGACGTACCGCTGTCGGCTACGTAGACATGACCACGCGGTCAGACCGCGTGGTCATACAGTTGACCGCCTTCGATGCAGACGTACGGCCGTCGGGAGACTTCATGGCAGCAGTGGTGGGACGGAGCGAGGGCTCCGCTGTGCCGCGCAGCGCGGACGTGGCCCGCCTGGCCGGGGTGTCACGCAAGACGGTGTCCCGGGTCCTCAACAACGAGCCGTACGTCTCCGAGGACGCCCGCACCAAGGTCCTCGCGGCCGCCGAGGAACTCGGCTACCGGCTGAACCAGGCGGCCAGGACACTGGTCTCCGGGCGTACCGGCTCCATCGGTGTGGTCGCCCTGGGCACCGCCGGCTACGGGACCGCTTCACTGCTCGTGCACATCGAGCGGGCCGTGCGCGACGCGGGCTACGCGCTCCGCGTGGTCAACACGCCCGACGGCGACCCGACGGGCATCGCGGGTGCCGTGGCGTCGCTGCTCGAACAAGGGGTGGACGGCGTCATCGTCTCCGAACCCATCGTGGAAGGAGACATCAGCGTCCGCGTCGGCGTCCCCGTCCTCTTCCTGGGAGCACCGCCCGCCTTCACCGCCACCCGCACCGTGACCATGGGTGTGGGCGCACAGGAACTGGCGCGGGCGGCCACCGAGCATCTGCTGGACCTGGGACACACGACCGTTCATCATCTCGCCGGTCCGCGGCGCTGGTACGCCACCAAGGACCGCATCGAAGGATGGCGTGCGGCGCTCGCGGCACGGGGCGCGCACGAGCCGCCACTGCTCAACGGTGACTGGTCGGCTGCCTCCGGCCATGCCGTGGGCCGGGCGCTGGCGTCGGACAGGTCCGTGACCGCTGTCTTCGCGGCGGGCGACGAGATGGCCATCGGGCTCATCCACGCCCTGCGGGAAGCCGGGCGCCGCGTACCCGAGGACATCAGCGTCGTCGGCTTCGACGGCAACCCGGTCTTCGCCTACGTCTCTCCTCCCCTGACCACCGTGCGCCAGCCCTTCGAGGCCGCGGCCAGAGAGGGCATCCGCCTTCTCGTGCACGCGATCGAGAAGCCCGACACCGACCTGCCGCAGGCGAGCGACCCACCGGTCGAACTCGTCGTCCGCGGCTCGACCGCGCCTCCGCCGTCGCACCCCGACAAGACGGACCGGCCCACCACCTGAGAGCACCCCGGCTTCGGAGAACACACCGCGCCCCGGGCACAGCTCCGCCACTCGCACCAGCCGTCTCACTCGCGAGGCGGATCGGTCCGACTCCTATGCCGCACGACACCGCGGTTCCTCGTACGCGGTGGACGTGCACTCCGGGCTCGCCGCTTCCCACCCGGTTTCGTCCCGGGCGGCACGCACCGGACCCTCCTGTCCCTCCCCTGCCCTGAGAGCCGCACATGTCCCCTGCACTGTTGAGCGCCAGACCCGGCGCCGCTCAGCATTCCCGCCCCACCACCCTGCTGTTGCTCATCCTGGCGCTGATCGTCGCCGCGGCGACGATTGTGCTGCCTGCCTCGGGGCGGGCTCAGGCCCTCTCCCGTCCCTCGCAGACCATGTACACCCCGCCCGCGGGTGCGCCCTCGCCCGGTTCGCTGTACCCGCGGGTGCTGCGTCTGCAGCACAACGGATCGGCCAACGGCACCCTGCTCGCCACGTTCGAGCAGTACACCAACGGTACGCCCGTCTTCCCGATCTACCGCTCCACCGACAACGGCGACTCCTGGAGCAAGCTCTCCGACGTAGCCGACACCGAGAACGGCTGGGGCATGCGCTGGCAGCCCGAGCTCTTCGAACTGCCCACGGCCATAGGCGACTTCCCGGCCGGGACCATCCTGGCCGCAGGTGACTCGGTGCCCTCCGACCGGTCGGCCACCAAGATCGACATGTACGCCAGCACCGACCGCGGTCAGACCTGGGACTTCGTCAGCAACATCGCCACAGGCGGCTCGGCGTTCGACACGAACGGCCAGACTCCCGTGTGGGAGCCGTTCTTCCTCGTCTCCGACGGCAAGCTGATCGTCTACTACTCCGACCAGCGCGACCCCGACCACGGCCAGAAGATCGTCCACCAGGTCTCCACCGACGTCCGCAACTGGGGCCCCGTCGTCGACGACGTGGCAATGCCCACCGCCGGCGACCGGCCGGGCATGCCCACCGTCGCGAAGCTGCCGAACGGCAAGTACGTCATGTCTTACGAGTACGGCGGCGCTCCCGAGGGCAACTTCTCCGTCTACTACAAGATCTCCTCCGACCCGGAGGCGTTCGGCTCGGTCACCGGCATCCCGCTGCGGACGACGGGCGGCGTGGTGCCGCAGAGCGCTCCCTACATGACCTGGCTGCCCACCGGCGGCCCCAACGGCACACTCGTCGTCAGCGCCAACAGCGCCGAGGACCTGTTCATCAACACGCAGAACGGCGCCGCGAACACCTGGACGCGCATCAGCGCCAATGTGATCGGCGGCTACAGCCGCGGCATGACGGCCCTCGCCGACGGGCACAGCCTGCTGATCCTCAGCGCCGGACGGGGAGGCAGCGGCCTCTCCAACCCGGTCACCTACAGCACGATCGACCTGGGCGGCGGCGTCTCCGACGGTGCCACCTACACCATGACCAACGCGAACAGCGCCCTGAACCTCACGATCGTCGGCGGCTCCACCACCAACGGCACCACCGCCACCCAGCAGAACCCCACCACCTCCACCAACCAGCAGTGGCGCTTCGAGCAGCAGTCCTCGGGCTACTTCAAGATCTTCAACGTCGCCAGTGGCAAGGTCCTCGGCGTCCAGAGCCAGTCCACCGCCAACGGCGCCACAGTCCTGCAGTGGGATGACAACGGCACGCCCGACCACGAATGGGCCATCGCGCCCCACCCGGCCGGCGGGTACAGCATCACCAACCGCAGCAGTGGCAAGCTCCTCGAAATACCCAGCGCCTCCACCACCGTCGGCACCGCCGCCGTCCAGTGGAGCGGCACCAGCTGCGGCTGCCAGCGCTGGAACCTCACCCAGACCGCCCTGCCGCCCCTGGGCACCGGCCAGTACGTCCTGGTGAACAAGAACAGCGGCAAGTACCTCGACATCCCGAACGGCTCCACCACCGCCGGCACCGCCGCCAACCAGTGGCAGAACACGAACTGCACCTGCCAGCTCTTCACCTTCCAGTCCGCCGGCAGCGGCGCCTGGAACATCAAGAACACCAAGAGCAACCTCAACCTCGACATCCAAGGCTCCTCCAGCGCCGCGGGCGCTGCCATCGTCCAGAACACCGCCTCCAGCGCCGACTCCCAGAAGTGGACCCTCACCGACGGGGGCGGCGGCTACTACAAACTCCGGAACGTGAACAGCACCCTCGTCGCCGGCGTCACCCAGTCCTCCACCGCCGACGGGGCAGCCGTCATCCAGTGGGGCAGCGCCAGCCTCGACGACCAGCTCTGGAAGATCGTCCGGATCAACTGACCGTCCCACCGTGCCATGACCAGGCGCGGGGACCGCCGGCGAAGCGGTTCCCGCGCCTGACGTCCGCCTCGGCCGACCAGCCGAGGCGCAGCCGACCGCTCCTCTCTACAGTGACCGATGTGAACCTCCTGCCTGCGACGGACGACCCGACCACGACGCGGACCCGCCGACAGGGCTGCCTGCGTGCGACGGGCGTCATCACACTGGTCCTGCTGGCCGCCGCGGACGTGCTCATCGCCGTCACCAACGGCAAGACCCTCTGGCCTGTGCTCCTGCTGCTGTCGCTCGGCCTCGCGGCCGTCCTGTGGCCCTCCGCCCGGCAACCCGCGTGGCTCACTCCCCAACTGCGGGCCGCCCTACCAGCAGGCGCTTCCCTGGCCTTGACCGCCGTGGCCACGACGACCGAGCGAATTCGTATGTTCGGCCCTGGGGAAGTGGCGGTCCTGCTCTGCCTGCTGCTGCTCGCCGTCCGTACCTGCCCACCACGATGGGCAGGCCCCTGTGCCCTGCTCGTCGGCGGGGCGGCCATCGCTGCACCGCTGCGCTTCTACGCAACCGGCACCCAGGACGACGCCCTGATCCTGGGGCTCACACTGGTAGTAGCGCTGATGACCGGCATCACCATCGGCCTCGGCGGCTACCTGCGCTCCCTGGACCACAGGCGCGGCGTCGCGGTCGCCGAGACCCGTCGCTCCGAACGCCTCGCCATGGCAGCCGACCTGCACGACTTCGTCGCCCACCACGTCACCGGCATCCTCATCCAGACACAGATGGCCCGCATGATGGTCAGCAGCGAACCAGATCGCCTGGACCCGGTCCTGGCGGGAATCGAGCACGCCGCGACCGAGGCGCTCGACTCCATGCGGTTGACCGTCGGAATCCTGCGCGAAGGCCCGGAGCAAACGGCCCGGCTGGAGCCGGGCGAGAACCACCTGGTGGGCGACCTGGCAGCCCTCACGGAACTCGTCGACCGATTCGGCGGCCCGACCGGCCCGAAGGCCGAACTGCACCGCTCCGCCTCCATGCCCCCGAATCTGCCCCACGAGGTACAGGCCGCCGCCTACCGCGTCGTCCAGGAAGCCCTCACGAACGTACGGCGCCACGCCGCCGACGCCACCGAAGTCACCGTCGCCCTCGCTCACGCCGACGACACCCTGCACGTGACGGTGCGCGACAACGGCCGCGCAGGCGCCCCGCTGCCCTACGCCGCCCGCGGCGGAGGCTTCGGCATCGTCGGCCTCACCGAACGCGTCACCGCACTCGGCGGCACACTGCACACCGGCCCACGCGAGGACCACGGCTGGGAGGTCATAGCACTCCTCCCCACCATGCGACGAGCGGGCCCTGGCAGGGCCGGGCATCGCTAAGGGCGCCGCCAACTCCCGCAGTCCACCCGCCCCCCGGCACCGGACTGAGGTCTGCCCGCCGGGGCGAGCAGGTGCTGCGTCCAGTTGCTGGAGCCGGTGAACGGGCGCAGGCACTTCCTACCGGGTCCCTTGTCCAGCCGTCGCCCAGTCCTCCAACAGGCGCACTGTGCGTCCGACATGTTCCTCGTGCAGGTAGTGCCCGGTGTCAGGCCAGTGTTCGACGCGGGAGCCGGGGACATGCAGGGTGCCGCGTTCCCAGGTGGCCGCTTGCGCCGAGGTCCATACGGTGAGCGCGGGCTGGCTGCGCCGGCGCAGATACGCCTCGCTGTGCGGGCGGACGCCGACCGCGCCGGAGTCGGTGTACATGCCCGCGTACGCCTGGGCGATGACGTGATCCGGGGTGCCGAGCATGGTGCGGACATGTGCCGTACGCAGTCCGGCCGGAGCGCCTGCCGGGAAGGCGCCGGCGATGAACTCGGCCGCGGCACGCGCCCCGCGTTCCCGGTACTCCGCGAGCCGGGCGGGAATCCCCTCCACTTCCGCCCCGTGCGCGCCGTGAGCCGGATCAAGGGCGATGACCGAGCGGACGAGCTCCTGATGCCGGACCGCGAGCAGGTTGACGACCTGGCCGCCCATGGAGTGGCCCACGGCGATCGCCGGCCCGGTGCCAAGGTGCCGGAGCAGCGCGGCGAGGTCGTCGGCCATCTCCGTCGGCGTGTTGCCCTCGTCGGGGACGTCCGACCGGCCGTGCCCGCGCAGGTCGGGGACGATCACGCGGAACCGGTCGGCCAGCGCCTCGGCGTGCGCGGACCACTCCCGGCCGTCCCCGCCCCAGCCGTGCACCAGAAGCAGCGGCACCGCCTCGTCGGACCCGAGATCGGTGCGGAAGAGGTGGACGCGTCTCAGGTCGTCGATCGTCATGCGGGGCCGTCCGGAAAGGTCCGGTACGTGGCGTGGGCGAAGTCCGCGTGGACACCGGCGCCGTCGAGGTCCTGCACCCACAGGCCCCACATGGCGCCGGTGAAGCCGAGAACGCGCAACTGGCCGTCGTGGAACTCGTCGGCGTGCTCGTCGGACAGGACGGTGGCGTCGAGCTCGATCGGCAGCGTCTGGACTCCCCCGCCGGTGTCGTACGAGAAGCGCAGGGCCGGAACGTCGAGTTCCGCGTGCAGGACGACCGGGCGTCCGGGCTTCAGCGGTACGGTCGGCTCATGTGCGACGAGACGGCCGGCTTCGCAGCTCAGTGCCCGCAGGACCGGGGAGCCGTCGTCCTCGGCGGTGACGTACAGGTAGTGCCAGTTGCGGGTGTTGTAGTAGGCCGTCAGACCGGCCAGATGGTCGGGGGTGCGGGGCGAGAAGGTCAGGCTGGTCTCGAAGGAGCAGCGCGGGGCGGTCACCCGCCGGGCCACCAGACTGGGCGTGCGGCGGCCCACCGGCGACTGACCGCCCCGGATGCGCAGCCGCCCCGGTGCCGGCTCGATCCAGTCGTCGCCGGCCGGGCGGCGCAGGGTGGACCAGTCGGGGCCGAGAACCGGAGCGTCGAAGCAGTCGTGCGCCGGTGGTTCGGCGACGGGCGCCGGTGGCAGCGCGGGTGCCGGCACCGCTACGGCGGGTACGGCGCCGGGGATGCGGGGCCAGCCGTCGTCGGTCCAGGTCACCGGTTGCAATGCGGTCTCCCGGCCGAGCACGCACCGGCCCCGCTCCGTGTGAGGGCGGGCGGCGATGTGAGCGGCGTACCACTGGCCCGTCGCCGTCTCGACGAGGGAGCAGTGCCCGGCCTTCTGCAACTCCAGGGACGGGTCGTGCCGGGACGTGAGCAGGGGGCCGGCCGGATCGGCCTCGTACGGGCCGAGCAGGTCGCGGGAGCGGGCCACGGCCGCGCCGTGTTCGTATCCGGTGCCGCCCTCCGCGTGCACCAGGTAGTACCAGCCGTCGCGCCGGTAGAGATGCGGGCCCTCGGCGACACCGACGGAGGTTCCGGTGGTGAGGGTGCGGGGTTCGCCGAGCAGGGCCCGGGTCTTGCGGTCGTACTCCTGGATCTCGATCCCGGCGAATCCCTCGCGGTCCGGACGCCAGTCGAACCGCATGTTCAGCAGCCAGCTGCGGCCGTCACCGTCCTCGTCATGGAACAAGGAGACGTCGAAGCCGCGGCCGTGCAGCGGAACCGGGTCGGACCACGGTCCTTCGATCGAGGGGGCCGTGGTGACGTAGTTGGGAAGGTCCTTCCATCCCTCGGCGTAGGTGTCGACGACGGTGAAGACGAGGTGGAACAGGCCGTCCGCGTACGACAGTCCGGGCGCCCAGATGCCGCCGGAGTCGGGGACGCCGGTGAGGTCGAGCAGGCGCGTGCTGTCCAGAACCCCGCCCAGGGACCGCCAGTCGACCAGGTCCCTGGAGTGGTGGATCCGGACGCCCGGGTACCACTCGAAGGTGGAGGTGGCGATGTAGAAGTCGTCGCCGACGCGGAGGATCACGGGGTCGGGTTCGAAGCCGCGCAGGACGGGGTTGTGGATCACGAAAGCTCCGCTCAGAGGGTGAACAGCAGGGTGCCGAAGCCCACGTGGTCACATTGGAACGCCGCGCCCTCCGGGCTGATGTTCCCGATGGCCGCGTACGTCCAGGGGGCGGGCAGGCTGCGGCGTTTGACGTAGTGGTTGAAGGCCATCTCGTAGATCGGGCGCAGATTCCCGCGCTCGACGGTGGAGATGGAGTTGAACGTGAGCCGGCAGGAGCCCCAGACGGTGTACGGCACGTCGTTGCCGGTGTTGTACTTCGCCGTGTACTCGAAGCCGGCCAGCAGCCGGTTGGCGGAGGCGGAGTACAGGTCCTGGCCCTGGACCCAGGCGATCTCGCAGGCCTCGGCCATGCTGCCCAGGATGAGCTGGGTGTGGGCCTGGTCGCGTCCGCTGTCCACGCACTGGCCGGAGTCCCTGATCACCCGGCTGATCTTGCAGCAGTCGTGCAGGTGGAAGGCGTCGACGGCGGCGTTGTAGAGGGAGGTGTCGTTGCAGAACACCCCGAACGCCATCATCGCCTTGATGCAGTTGGTGCCCCAGCCCGCGTCGCCGAACGTCCTCACCAGGGGCACGAAGACGTTCCTGAAGAGGTTCTCGGTCTGGGTGATCTCGGCCGCGGACCAGCTGCCCGAGGGGGCGGTGTACCGCATCAGCTCGGCTGCCGCCGCGAGTTTGAAGCCGTAGATGGAGGCCGCGAGCTGGGCGTCCTTGCCGGTGATCGAGGTGAGGGTGGAGGACCATGCCTTGATGATCTGCAGTGCCTTGGTGGCGTGGGCGGTGGTGCCCGTCAGGTTCCACATCAGGGCGTTCTGGTAGGCCGCGTTGCAGTCGTTCCAGAACTCCCAGTTGCCGATCTCGGTGGTGCCCCGGTCGATGGTCGTGCGCGGGCCCAGCATGGCGTAGGTCGACTGCGAGTACGCGTTCGCCCTGAACACGTTCCAGCCGCTGAGCCAGGGCTCGGTGGCGGCCGCGATCCGCGTCTTCATCCGCTGGATGTCGGAGAGTTTGTGCAGCACCCCGGGGTGGATGAAGGAGGTCAGGGCGTCCGCGGTCGGGGCCGCGGCGATCCCGGTGGCGGCCGCCGTGGTGCCGACGGCGGTGATCTGCAGGAAACGGCGGCGGCTCGGGGACGCGGGCGTGGCGGGCTGTGACTCGGACATGCGTCTTCCTCTTTCACTCGACGTTGAGTGTCAGGGGGTGGCAGATGAGGGGGAACCGGGCGTCGGCCCGGCTCCCCCGGTGCGGTCAGCCGGCCGCGCGCCGGCCCCGGTACAGCACGAGCGTGCTGCGCGGGCCGACCTTGGGACGCTGTCCGGCGCCGATGACGCGGCCGGTGGCAAGGTCGCGGGCCGGACCGAAGTCCTGACGGGCGGGCAGGGTGTACGTCCGTTCGGTGCTGGTGTTCATGGCGATCAGGTAGTCGCCGTACTCGCACAGATAGAACGGGGCGCGTCCGACGAGCATGGTCTCCACGCCCTCGAAGTCGACGCCCATGGCCGGGTCCGGGACGTCGGCCGGGACCGGAGCGAGCGGGTACACGTCACCCTTGAGTGCCTGGTGGAGGGTGTCGCCGGGGGGCGGGAAGCCGCCGGGCGGGATGTGTCCGGCCCCGGGATCGTTGATCGCGTAGTCCCACAGGATCCAGTCGTGGACCGTGTACGTGTCGTCGGTGGCGCCCGCCGAACGCTGGCGGATCGTCGCGGAGCGCTGGTCGGTGGGTGTGAGGTGGTGGATGCGGGCGTAGTCGTTGACGCCCTGCCGGGCGCGCCAGTACAGGGAGGCGAAGAGGAGTTCCTCGCCGTTCTTCACGGCCAGGACGCCGTTCTCCTCGTCGGTGAAGACGAAGTCGGGCCGGTCCCAGGCGGTGGGGATGCGCCCCGGGCGGGCCGGGAGGGCCTGGAAGGCGTCCCAGTCGCGGGAGACCAGGCGCAGCGCGGCGAGGCCGACGCGGGTCCAGGTGTGGTGGACGAGCAGATCGAGCTGCCGGTAGAACTGCCCGTCGTCGACCATCTCCTGGGTCCAGCCGACGATGTCCGGGTCCTTGAACACCACCGCCGACATCAGCGGGTGCGAGTCCCAGGCCGTGCGGGAGGCGTAGGCGACCTCACCGGGGTAGACCTCGTTGCGCCAGCCGACGACGGTCTCGATGCGGGAGACGCGGGCGCCCGTCTCGTCGACGTCGACCACCCGGAACCGCCCCCGGGCCTTGATGATCTTCACCATCTGCTCGCGCAGCTCCGGCGCCTCCTGGGCCCGGTATCCGCGCGTGACCGACTCGTACATCATGACCAGCCAGTCGTGGACCTCGCCGTAGCTGCCCACGTACCCCAGTTCGCGGGTCAGGCCGGCCCGGCTGACCTGGTGGTAGCTCTCACCCAGCGGCTTGGTGGGGTTGCCGTCCTTGTCCTCCTTGCCGAGGTAGGGCTTCATGCCGAGCGACTGGTACAGGTAGTCGCGGGCCTTGTCCTCCGGCAGTGCGAGGTCAGGGGCGAGCAGGCCGAGGCCGCGGTTGGCCTGGTAGAGGCCGATGGCGCAGATCTGCGACTGGTTGGTGTAGTGCGGGAAGTGCTGACGCCAGTAGTCCCGGCTCGACTTCAGCATGTCGGTGTAGGCGGCGCGCCGCACCGGCTGCTCGTGGGTTCCGGTGGCCTCGGGCGCGACAACGGCCAGGTCGTCGAACCAGGCGGTGCCCGGTCCGCTCAGCCGCAGATGGAACTCCACCTGGGTGGCGCCGGAAGGGGTTTCCAGGTCTATGGAGACCTGCTCCCACCCATGGGTTCCGGTGGCGGCGTACTGCCGGTGGTCGCCGCCGACGAGTTTGCCGCTCGCGTCGAAGAACAGCGGGTCGATGTGGGCGCCCGTGCCGGTGACGCCGTCGGTCCTGACCCAGGCGCCGTAGGTGTACTTCCCCTTGCCGACCTGGAGCTTCGCCGTGTTGTACGCCGTGACGAAGCCGTTCGCCGCGGTGGCGGCCAGCCTCAGCGACGCGGAACCGGACCGGTTGACGGACGCGTCCCGAGCCCAGGAGGCGTCGGCGGTCTTCCCCCAGCCCGGCACCTCCCAGCCCGACGGGGTGCCGGTGCCCTGCTCGAAGCCGGGGTTGCGCAGCTCGGTGGGCCCCACCATGTCCACGGAGTCGAACCAGGCCGTGCCGGGGCCGGACAGTCGCAGGTGCATCTCCACCTGGGTGGCGCCGTCGGGTGTGTCCAGGTCTATGGAGACGTATTCCCAGCCATGGGTGCCGGTGGTGGCGAACTGGCGGTGGTCGCTGCCGACCAGCTTGCCGCCCGCGTCGAAGAACAGCGGGTCGATGTGGGCGCCCGTGCCCGTGACGCCGTCGGTCCTGATCCAGGCGCCGTAGGTGTACTTCCCCTTGCCCACGCGGGTCTTGGGCGAGTTGTACACGGTGATGAATCCGTTCGCCGCGCTCGCCGTCACCTTGAGCGAGGCGGAGCCCGACCGGTTGACGGTGGTGTCCCGGGACCAGGAGGCGTCGGCGGTCTTCCCCCAGCCAGGTACCTCCCATCCCATGGGAGTGTCGCCGCCCTCTTCGAAACCGGGGTTGGAGATCTCGTACGGCGAACCGGTCACCTTCTCGTCCAGGCGGTCGCCCAGGTGCTCCCAGAGCAGCGCCAGCACCAGCCCGACCCGGCCGAAGCCCTGCCACTGCTGGTCGGAGCCGGTCATCACGGTCGCGTCGTTCTTCCACGCCATGTACCGGCCGTCGAGCGCGCGCAGGACGCGGTCCAGCGCCGCCGGGTCGTGGTACGCGGGGCTGCCGGACCAGAGGTAGCCCTCGGCGAGCGACTGGAAGGCGAAGGCGTCCATGCCGGCGGGGTTGGCCCCGGTCAGGTAGTGCTTCTGGTCCTTGGCGACCCGTTGACGCACCGCCTCCAGGATCTCGGGGCCCTCGACGGTACGAGCCTTCGGCAGCGGCGCGGGGCCCTGCACCTCACCCTTGGGCGGGACGAAGTACGGCTCGGTGTGGGTGTAGAGGCGGTAGATGCCCCGCGACGGCGTGGTCATCTTGTAGTACAGCTGGTCGACGTTCTGGCCGTAGGACCAGATGCGGCCCATCGAGCGGATCTCCAGCTTCACCTTCTTCCTGCCCCGGGTGAGCCGCTCCGGAAGCGGCAGGGTGTGGAAGAAGAACCGGCCCGGGGTGCGCGGCGCGGTGTCCAGGATGTCGAGGCTGTCGACGGCTCCCTCGTCCTGGTAGCCGACCTGCTTGCCGTCGCAGAACAGCTGCAGCCGCCACATGTTCGTGCCGGAGCCCGCCTGCTGCGAGGTGGTGTCGTAGTCGTCGCCCCACAGGCGAACGGTGACGTAGGTGGTGTCGGTCGGGCTGACGACTACGTCGAACTCGAGCGTGCCGCCCCAGTACGTGGCCGGCTCGGTGGGGTTGAGGACACGGGCCTTCTGGCCGAGGCCTCCGGTGACCGTGTCGGAGAGCGTGGCAGTGAGACCGTGCGCCGACTCGGAGCTCCCGTTGCCGAAGACGACGATGTCCAGGGGCTTGCAGACGGCCGGCTCGAAGGCGGCGTCCGCGGCCGGGGCCGCGGCGGCGGACGGGGAGTTCAGCAGGCCGAGGCCGGCCGCGGCGACGCCGGTGGTGCCGGCGTACTTGAGGACATCACGTCTTCTGGGTGCGTTGGGCACGGCTGATCCTTTACTTGAGGCTGCCCATGAGGATTCCGCTGCGCCAGTACTTCTGGAGCGCGAACATGAAGACCGCGAGCGGAACGATGGACAACAGGGACCCGGTGAGGACGAGGGTGTTCATGTCGCGGGCGGTCTGCGCCTGCTGGAGCCAGGAGTACAGCCCGAGGCTCACAGGGAACGTGCGCTCACCGGTGAGCATGAACAGGGGCAGGAAGAAGTTGTTCCAGATGTTGATGAATTCGAGCATGAAGATGGTGATGCCGCCGGTCCGCATCAGCCGCAGCGCGACCGACCAGAAGATCCGCAGCTCCCCGGCGCCGTCGAGACGGGCCGCTTCCATCAGTTCGGTGGGGACGGAGCTGTCCGCGTACACCTTGCCCAGGTAGACCCCGAACGGATTGATGAAGTACGGGATGAGTACCGACCAGATGGTGTTGGTCAGGCCGATCTGGGCGAAGACGAGGTACAGCGGGAAGGCCAGCAGGGTGCTCGGCAGCAGCGAGGCACCGACGATGACCGCGAAGAACGCGCCCCGGCCCCGGAAGTCGAACTTCGACAGCCCGTACCCGGCGGCGAGCGAGACCAGGGTGGAACCGGCCGCGCCGAGTGTGGAGTAGAGGATCGAGTTGCCGATCCAGCGGTTGAACACCCCGTCGTGGTAGGTCCAGATCTCCTGGACGTTGTCCGCCAGGTGGTTGGAGGAGAACCACAGTCCGAAGGTGGAGTACAGGTCCGTCTGGTTCTTGGTCGCGGAGACGATCAGGAACCACGTCGGGGCGAGTGAGTAGATCAGGAAGAGGACCAGCAGGCCGGTGGTGAGCGCCACCGCGCGGCGGGTGGGGCGCACGCCGCCCCCGGATACGGCAGCGCTCATGACATCTTCCTGTTCGTGGCCCGGTAGAAGACGAAGGCGAGGATGCCGGTGACCACGGCCAGGACCAGCGACTCGGCGGCGGCGTACTGGTAGTCACCGGTCTTGAACGCCTTGTCGTAGATCTCCATCATCGGAGTGAAGTCGGTGTTGATCGACTCCGGCGCGATCTGCCGCAGCAGCAGTGGTTCGGCGAACAGCTGCAGCCTCCCGATGAGGGAGAACATGCCGGTCAGCACCAGGATGCCGGTGATGTTGGGAATCTTGACCGACCAGGCGATCCGCCACTCCCTGGCCCCGTCCAGTCGGGCCGCCTCGTACAGCTCGCGGGGCAGCGCCTGTAGCGAGGCGGAGATCAGGATCATGTTGAAGCCGATCCCCTGCCAGGTCAGCAGATTGCCCAGGGAGAGGTAGGTGTTGAGGCCGCCGAAGAAGGTGATGTCCGTGCCGGCGCCGTGCGCGAGGTCGAGCAGCGGAGAGCCCGTCGGGCTGTAGAGGAACAGCCAGATCACGGTGGACACCACGGCGGGCACCACGTACGGGATGAGCAGCGCCGCGCGGAAGAACCGCACCGCACGGGCGGCCACCCCGTCCAGGAGCAGGGCGAGCAGCAGCGACAGGCCCAGCATCACCGTGATCTGAGCCGCTCCGAACAGCAGCGTGCGCAGCATGCTCGACCAGAAGGCGCCGTCGCCGAGGATGGAGGCGAAGTTGGAGAAGCCGGTGAAGACGACCCGGGTCGGGCCGAAGCCCAGCCCGCTGCTCTTCTTCTCCCTCAGGCTCTGGCTGAAGGCATAGCCGATCGGCACGACGTACGTGGCCAGGAAGCCGAGCAGGAAGGGCAGTGCGAACAGCAGTCCCTTGTGGGCTCCCCGGCTCCCGGCCCGGCGGGGGGAGGGCCGCCGGGCCGGGGAGTCGGTGGCGACCTTGGGGGGTCGCGTCAGGGTGGACACGGGTGTCTCCAGAGGTGGGTCCTACAGAGGCGGGGCCTACAGGGGAGGTCAGCTGCCGGCGACGGCCTTGATGCCCTTGCGGTTGAGGTCGTCCACGGTCCACTTCTGCAGCGAGGTCAGCATGTCCTTGACCGTCAGCTGCTTCTTCATGACCTTGCCCCACTGCTTCTGCATCTCGGAGTACATCGCCGCGTAGTTCGGCCCGTACTGCCACTGCTCGCCGACCCGCGAGGCCGCCGTGGTAATCACCTGCGCGCTGTCCGACTTCCCGTTGAACATCCCGGTCGGGATGATCTTGTCGACGTACGGCGAGACGTCCTTGACGGCGGGGAACAGGCCCGACTTGGAGTCCGGGTCGGTGAGCGCCGTCAGTGACTCCTTGCTGCTGCTCAGCCAGGCGGCGAACTCGGCGGCGCGGTCGGGGTACCTACAGCCCTTGAGGACGCCGGTGGTGTCGAAGTTACTGGAGGTCTGCGGCTTGGCGGTGTCGAAGGCCGGCGAGTCGGCGAGCTGCCACTTGCCCTTGGACTTGGGGAAGTTCGTGTCGTAGATCGGCAGCTGCCAGGTCGAGCTGGTCATCGCGATGGTCTTGCCGAGGTCCCAGGTCTTGAAGACACCCGGGTCGGCGTACGACGCGTTGGAGGCGAGGTCGTTGTCGACGAGCTGCTGGACGATGTCACCGGCCTTGAGCGCCTCGGGAGAGGCGAAGTCGATGACCCAGTGGTCGCCGTCCACCTTGTACCACTGCGCGCCGGCCTCCCAGGACAGGTCGACGAGCGAGCTCGGGTCCTCGCCCGCCATGTTGTAGATCTTGACGTCCTTGTCCTTCTCCTGGACCTTCTTGCCCGCGGCGATCAGGTCGTCCCAGGTCTTCGGGGCCTCGATCCCGTACTTCTGGAACAGGTCCGCGCGGTAGGCGGTGAACAGCGGCGCCGACCCCATCGGAATGCCGAAGGTGGTGCCTCCGGGGCTGACCGCGTTCCACGCGGCGACCGTGTACGCGTCCTTGTGCTTGGCCGCGACCTCGCTGATGTCGGTCAGCAGTCCGTCGGCGGCGAAGCTCGCCAGGTTCATCCCGTCCATCTTGGACAGACAGGGCGCGGTGCCCGCGTTCACCGCGGCCCGCAGCTTCTGGTAAGCGGTGTCACCCGCAGCGTTGACGAACTTGATCTGCGTCTCGGGGTGCTTCTTGTTCCACACCTCGGCCTGCGCCTCGATGCCGTCCGTCCAGCTCCAGAACTCCAGCGTGACGTTGCCCTTCGTGGCCGCCGAGGCGTCGGTGCCGGAGTCGTCAGAGCAGGCGGTCAGCAGCAGCGAGAGAGAAGCGGCGGCGGCCACCGAGACAAGGACCCTGGGGCGCATACCGGACTTGGACATCGGTCCTCCACGAAAGGAATGGGACGGCGCCTGCACGTGGGGGAACGGCGCGGTCAGGGCGACGCGAGGGGAGAGAAACGGGTACTGCGCGGCGAGGCAGTAATCGTTTGTTGTCGTGGACGGTACGACCGAGGGAGCCAGATCCACAAGAGGTGGCGCCGGATTGTTTCGCTCGACTTTCCAGAACGTTACCTGTCGATGCGCCTGACCATGGACGTTCGCGCCATCGCGGGGCAGGTGGGTGGACTCTCTGTGACGTACCTGTGTCGCAGAGCTGGTCATTGACCGGGTTCTCTGGGGCTTCTAGCGTGGAATACGTTTACTGTGACGCTCAGGCTTGTCGCCGGCCGATCCCGGCGCCCCTCCCCAGGAGCAGCATGCATACGTCAGTGCCGCCGTTCGCCCTCTTCGCCATGAATCCGGTACATCTGCCCGAACTCTTCCCGCCTCCGCTGCTGACCCGCCTCCAGCAACTGGCGCGGGTCGACCTCACGCTCGTCGCCCAGGACTTCTCCGATCCCGCCGTGGCCGAGGCCCTGGGCCGCGCCGAGGTACTGGTCACCGGCTGGGGCTGCCCGCACCTCGGCGCGGAGGTACTGGCGGCGGCGCCGCGACTGCGCGCCGTCATGCACGCCGGCGGCAGCGTCCGCCACCTCGTGGGTGAGCCGTTCTGGGAGCGCGGTCTCACCCTCTCCAGCGCGGTGCGGGCCAACGCCCTGCCCGTGGCCGAGTACACGCTCGCCGCGATCCTGCTGGCCGGCAAGGACGCCTTCGGGCTGCGCGAACGCTTCCGGGCCGAGCACGTCTACCCCGCTGCGACGGAGTACGTGACGGTCGGCAACCTCGGCCGCCGGGTCGGTCTGATCGGCGCCTCCCGGGTGGGCCGCCGGGTCCTGGAACTGCTGCGGCCCTTCGAGCTGTCGGTGAGCCTCCACGACCCCTACGTCGACGCCGCCCAGGCCGCGGAACTGGGCGCGGTCCCGCTGGGCCTCGACGAGTTGCTGCGCACCAGTGACATCGTCAGCGTGCACGCCCCCGACACCCCGCAGACCCATCACATGCTCAACCGCGAGCGGCTGGCGCTCATCCCCGACGGCGGCGTCCTCATCAACACCTCACGGGGCGCCCTCGTCGACCACACCGCGCTCACCGAGGAACTGGTGAACGGCCGGCTCAGCGCGATCCTGGACGTCACCGACCCCGAGCCGCTGCCCGCGGACTCCCCGCTCTACCGCCTTCCGAACGTGTTCCTCACGCCGCACATCGCCGGCTCCCTCGGCAACGAACTGGCCCGCCTCGGCGGCACGGTGGTGACGGAACTGGAACGCCTGACGACGGGGCTGCCGCCTGCCCACCCGGTCCACCGGGCCGAACTGGCGATCAGCGCCTGAGGACTTCGACGCCCACCCGCCGGCCGAGGACGCCGCCCGCCCGCCCGGGCTCCCGCAACGCCGATCCCGTCGCACCCCACCCCACCCCAGCCCGTCCCTCTTCCCTCGGAGACACCCTTGAACACCATTCAGGCCGGACCGGTCCACCCCTCCCCACGTGCCGTCTCACCCCTGCGTCCCGCCTCCGCGGCCCGCATCGAGGGCGGCTTCTGGGCCGAACGTCGCCGGGTCAACGCCCGGATCTCCCTCGCCGAGGGCCCGGGGCGGCTGGAGCAGGCCGGCAACCTGGCCAACTTCCGTGCCGCCGCGGCCCCGCGCACCGACGGCGCGGACACCCCGTCCGGCACCGGCTTCTCCGGCGACTTCCAGTTCCAGGACTCCGACGTCTACAAGTGGCTGGAAGCCGCCTGCTGGCAGCTCGCGGACACTCCCGACGAGACACTCGCCACCGAGGTCGAAGCCATCGTCGAGCTGATCGCCGCCGCCCAGCGCGAGGACGGCTACCTCCAGACGTACTACCAGCTCGGCGGCGGCATTCCCTGGACCGAGCCGGGCTGGGGACACGAGCTGTACTGCGCGGGACATCTGATCCAGGCCGCCGTGGCGCACCACCGGGCCACCGGTTCCGACCGGCTGCTCGCCGTGGCCCGCCGGCTCGCGGACCACATCGACTCCGTCTTCGGCCCTGGCAAGCAGGTGGACACCGTCTGTGGCCATCCCGAGGTGGAGACCGCCCTCGTCGAACTCCACCGGACGACCGACGAGAAGCGGTACCTGGACCTCGCCCGCTACTTCCTGGAACGCCGCGGTCACGGCACCCTCTCCTCCGGCGCCGACCGGGGCCACGACCGCGACCCGGGGCCCGAGTACTGGCAGGACCACACGCCGGTCCGCGCGGCGGACGAGGTCACCGGCCACGCCGTACGCCAGCTCTACCTCCTCGCCGGAGCCGCCGACCTGGCCGCGGAGACCGGCGACACGGAACTCCGCACGGCGCTGGAGCGGCTGTGGCGGGACATGGTCACGACCAAGACCTACCTCACCGGCGCCGTCGGCTCCCGGCACGACTGGGAGGCCTTCGGCGACGCCCACGAACTGCCGGCCGACCGCGCCTACGCCGAGACCTGCGCCGCCATCGCCTCCGTCCACTTCTCCTGGCGCATGGCCCTGCTCACCGGCGAGGCCCGCTACTCCGACCTCGTCGAGCGCACCCTGTTCAACGGCTTCCTGGCCGGCGCCGGTCTCGACGGCCGCACCTGGCTGTACGTCAACCCGCTTCATCGGCGGGCCCGTTCACACGAACGCCCCGGCGACCAGACCGCCCACCGCACCCCCTGGTTCCGCTGCGCGTGCTGCCCGCCCAACGTCATGCGCCTGCTCGCCGGGCTCCCGCACTACCTGGCCACAGCCGACGACAGCGGTCTGCAACTGCACCAGTACGCCACGGGCGTCTACGGCGGCGACGGCCTCACCGTACGGGTGACGACGGAGTATCCGTGGGAGGGCACGGTGACCGTCACCGTGGACGAGGCTCCCACCGCCCTGCCGCGCACGCTCTCCCTACGCCTGCCGGCGTGGTGCGCCGACCACACCCTGACCGTGAACGGCACCACCGTCGAAGACGGGGCCGACTCCGGCTGGCTGCGCATCACCCGCGCGTTCACCCCCGGCGACACCGTCCGCCTCGACCTCGCGATGCCGGCCCGGCTCACCGTCCCTTCCTCACGCGTCGACGCCGTCCGGGGCTGCGCCGCCGTCGAACGCGGTCCGCTGGTCTACTGCCTGGAGCAGACCGACCAACCGGGGCGCCTGGACCCGGACACGATCGCTGTGCCGCCGGACACGCCACTGACCGTGCGCAGCCGCCCCGAACTGCTCGGCGGGGTGCGAACGGTGAGCGTCGCGGGGAACCGGCTCCGCGCCGACGATACGTCCGGCGACTGGCCCTACCTGCCGTACACGTCGGCGACTTCCGGCGAACCCCACGAGAGCGTCGAGCTGACGGCGGTGCCGTACTACGCCTGGGCCAACCGCGAGCCGGGCGCCATGCGGGTCTGGCTGCCGCTGGCCGCCCGCGGGTAGACGTCGGCGCGGTCAACATGCCCGCAGTAATCGTTTACCAAGATTCGGGAACCGGTCGCACCCTTCTGTGTCCGCGAGGATGCTCAGTGCAGTAACGTCAAGGTGTGACAGCGAACGGAAACGGTTCTCCCCCAACGCCCGCCTCCCAGGCTTCTAGGCGTCGGCGCAAGAACCAGGCAGGTGAAGAGCGCCCCAGCACGATTCGCGATGTCGCCGAACGGGCGGGGGTGTCGGTAGCAACCGTTTCCAGGGCCCTGGCCGGCAACTATCCCGTGTCGGCCGCCACCCGGGAGCGCATCATGGCTGCCGTGGAGTCGCTGCACTACGTGGTGAACGTCCACGCCAAAGCCCTCTCCGGTCGGGTGGCCGGTCCCGTCGCACTGGTCCTGCGGGACATCACCGGGCCGTCGCTGGCCCATGTCGCCGCCGGGGTCGAGCAGGAGGCGGCCCTGCGGGGCCGGCTGAGCCTGGTCTGCGCCACTCACGGAGACACTGCCCGCGAGGACGACCTGGTGCAGTTGATGCGCGAGCAGCACGCGGCCGCGGTGGTCCTCGTCGGCGGGGCAGTGCAGGACGAGGTCTACTTCCAGCGCATGACCGAGTACGCGCGCGCCCTGGACGCCGCCGGGTCACGTCTGGTCCTGGTCGGCCGCCCGCCCCTGCCCGGGCATCACCCAGTCACCGTCGTGGACTACGACAACCGCGGAGGCGCCTTCCAGGCCGCAGACCATCTGTTCGTCCAAGGCCACCGGCGCGTCCTCTTCCTGGGCGGCGACCCACAACTCAGTACGGGGGCGCAACGGAGGGAGGGCTACCTCCACGCCCTGCGCGCGCACGGCGTGGAGTACGCGGAAGAACTGGACGTCCCCGGTCCGTACACCCGCGTCTCCGGCTACCAGCGCACGAGGGACGCGCTGAAGGCGGGGGTCGATTTCACGGGCGTCCTCGCGGGGACGGACATGGTGGCCCTCGGTGCGTTGGCCGCGCTCCGCGACGCCGGCCTGAACGTCCCCCGGGACATCTCCCTGGTGGGCTTCGACGACGTCCCCTTCGCCTCGGACCTGACCCCGTCGCTCACGTCGGTCCGGGTGCCGTACGAGGATCTCGGCAGAACAGCGGTCCGGCTCGCCCTGGAGCACAGCGAACGCATCAGCGGCGACGACCATGTCGTCCTCAGTACGCAACTGGTGATCCGTCAGTCCGTACGCCGCCCCCGTCCGTAAGGCCGTTGAGACTCCTCGTCCGTTCGGTCGGGAACCCTGGACGGCGGGAACAACTCCGCAGATCCCGCCCTGGGTCACTCCGCCCCCGCCAGGGCAATATCACCCAGTCCCGCAGTCCTCTTGGCAACCTCCCACTTCGTTCATACCGACTTCCACTCCAGAAAGAGGCCCGCAGCGGTGTACTCCCGCAGCCCGGACCACCACCCATCCACAATAGCGAGGGCAACGACCAACGCAGCACTTCGTGCGCAAGTCGCAGCCGGGGCGAGTGCAAACCCTCCGTCAACGCATTGGGTGCCCGTGTCTCCAGCCTGCCGGTGGCCCTTCGTCCTCTCACCCGGCGGAGGAGTTGGACAGCACGCGACGCAGACGCCCGGCGCACCCTGTCGTGAGCGCGCCGGGCGTCTATCCCCCGTTTGACCGTAGACGAGAAACTACTTGACGTCAGGCGACCGTCACGTCCACGGGATCCGATTCGGTCGATCCCCTCGCGTTGGTAAGGACGACCTTCAGGCTGTGCTTGCCCTTCGGAACCCCGGACAGAGCTACCTGAGGCGACTGTGCGTTCGGCGAATCGGCGGCCAGCTGGCCCTCACCGACGACTGCCCCGTCGAGGTAGAAGGTGTACGAGGTGGCGTTGGTGCCCCACCACAGGTTCGCGGTGGCGGTGAAGGTGCCGTCCTTGTCCCAGTTGTCGTGGCTGACCACGGGCTTGCCCGGGGCGGCATCCGTGACCGTGACAGTCGTGGTGTTCGTGGACGTGGTGCCCTTCGAGTTGATCAGTTCGGCCCGGTACGCGTAGGTGCCGTTGGGCCTGTCCTTGAATTCGGTCACGACTGACTGCGAGGTGCCGCTGACTGTCGTGGGCACCCGCGCGGCGACGAGCTTGTCGTTCTCGTAAAGACGGAAGAAGCTGCCTGGCGTGCCGTGCCAAAGGTTCATCTTCACGCTGTAGTTGCCGTCATGGAGGCCGTGGGTCCACCCGCTGGTGTTCGACAGGGTGCCGGCGCCAGCAGCCGAGGAAGCGGAGACGAAGTTCCGCAGAGCGTCGCGCGTGGCGTAGTACGCGGGCTTGGGGTTGTACTCCTCGTCGAACATGAGGGGCTTCGCGCCCGGCAGCCACGTGTAGGCGTGCTTGTCGGTGAAGCCCCAGAAGCTGATGTCCCGGATTCCGGCCGCCAGCGCCTCGGCCATGACGTCCCCGTAGATCTGCGTCTGCTGATCCACGTCGTAGGTGTGCACGTCGAGTTCGGTGATCGCGACTTCGAGTCCGAGCTTCTGGTAGGACTTCGTCATCTCTGTGATGACTCCGGGCTCGGGACCCGCCTGTGTCTCGTGCATCTCGAAGCCCACCCCGTCGATGGGCACACCGTCGGCGACCATGCCGGCCACTAGGTCGTAGAGCTCCTGGCGCTTCGCCGGGTAGAACTCCACCAACGCCTCGTTGATGAACAGCTTCGCCTCGGGGTCAGCGGCGTGCGCGATCCGGAACGCTTCCGCGATGTAGTCCTCGCCGAGCACCTCGTAGAAGTGGTTCGGCGCGAGGCCGGTGCCGCCGAAGGTGGAGAACGGCTCGGTCATCACGTCCCACCGGTCCATCTTTCCGGCGTAGCGGTCCATGATCGTGTTGAAGTGAGTCTTCATGACCGCGCGCAACTCGTCCGGGTCGGTGACGTCGGTCACGTATTCCGGGTTGCAGCACTGGGAGATGAGCCCGTGTCCCTTGACTACCATGTCGTTGTCTTCAACGAAGTCGACGAGCCGGTCGAGGCCCCCGAACTCGAAGTCGCCCTCCGTGGGCTGGACGAATTTCCACTTCAGCTCGTTCTCGGGAGACAAGCTGTTGAACTGTTCCGCCAGCACCTCGCCGAACTTCGGTTCGTCGAGATAGGTGGGGTTGGTCGCCCCCGAGCCGATGAGGATTCCCTCCTTCGCTGCCAGTTCGCGGAGGGTCGCGTCTGAATCAGCTGAGGCGCCGGTGGTGGGGAGGGCCACGGTCAAGAGCCCTATGGTGACAGTTGCGAGCGCCGCGCCGATGCGGTGCATTCTCATTGAATGGTGTCTCGCTTTCCTGTTGAAGGATGGTCCGAGGGCACGCTGCGGTATCCGGACGACGTGGACCGTACGCTGTCTCCCGGCGGCCCACGAACGCGGCTCGGCCCGAGACCGCCTCTGCGGGTGTGCAGAATGCGGAAATTGAGGGTGGTCGCTCAGCGGCCGGCGAGGGCCGGGACGACCTTCGTGGCACACAATTCCGCGAACCAGTGCGCGCTCAGTTTCGGAATGCGCTCGTGGGTGTCGTAGTCGACCCGGATGATGCCGAACCGCGGGCCGTATCCCATGACCCATTCGAAGTTGTCGAGCAGCGACCACACGAGGTACCCGACAACGCGGGCGCCCCTCTCGCGAGCACGATGAGCCGCCGTGACGTGATCGATGAGGAACTGTGTTCGGTCGCGGTCGACGACCACGCGCCGGCCACCCGAGTCGTCGACCACGTCCTCGAAGGCCGCGCCGTTCTCCATCACCATGATCGGCAGTTCGGGGAACTCCTTGGAAAGGGCGACCAGATGATCCTCGAGGCCTCGTGGTTCGATCCCCCAGTCCATCACCGTTCGCGCCAGCTCGTCGCGGCGGACGAACTCGATGCGCTCCGAGCCCGGGAAGGGCGTGCCGCCGGAGCTTTCGGCGCTGGGGTCGAAGTCCTGATTCAGACGTACGTGCATGACCTCGTAGTAGTTGACGCCGAGCAGGTCGATGGGCTGGTGGCAGATCTCCAAGTCGCCCGGCAGAACGAAGCTCCAGTCGGTGAAAGCCCGGGTGTCTTGCAGCAGATCGGCCGGATAGTTCCCGCGGAGCATGGGCCCTGTGAACACGCGGTTGGCCACAGCGTCGAACCGACGCGCGGCTTCGGCGTCCTCGGGGGTCTCGGCTTCGATGCGGAAGATGTTGAGCACCACGGAAATCTGTGCTTCGGCATTGGTCACGGTGCGCCGCAGTGCTGCCACCGCGAGTCCGTGGGAAAGGTTGAGGTGGTGCGCAGCCTTGAGCGCATCTGCATGGCTCTTACCGCCAGGCGCGAACACGCCATTGCCGTACCCGGCGAAGGAGTTGTTCCACGGCTCGTTGTGGGTTGACCAGACGGCGACCCGGTCCCCGAGGGCCGCCCCCACGATCTCCGCGTACTTCTCGAAGGCGAATGCGGTTTCCCGCCCTCGCCAGCCGCCGTAGCGATCCTCCAATGCCTGCGGGAGGTCCCAGTGGTTGAGCGTCACGATCGGCTTGATGCCGCGTGCGAGCAGTCCGTCGACGAGGCGCGAGTAGAACTCCAGACCCTCCGGATTCGCTTCGCCCTCGCCCGTGGGCATCACGCGCGGCCAGGAGATGGAGAACCGGTAGGCGTCGAGGTGGAGCGAGGCCATCAGGTCGAGATCGACCTCGACGCGGTGATAGTGGTCCGCGGCGACGTCCCCGGTCGCCCCCTCAGCAGTCTTCCCCGGGGCGTGGCTGAACGTGTCCCAGATGGACGAGCCTCGACCGCCCTCCCTCGCGCCACCCTCGATCTGGTACGCGGCGGTCGCGGCGCCGAGGATGAAGTCGGGCGGGAACGCCAAGTGCCCGCGGTCGATGGAGTCGCGATACATGGATCAGCCTCTCTGGTGACGTGGCGCCAAAACCTATCACCTGAACTGTTATCGGCACAGGGTTGCGTCAAGGCGAACTGCGACTTCACATTCGCGATGACTTCCGCTGCCGAACATCCACGTTGACCTGAGGGGAAGACGGCGATCGACTCACGATGGGCGTGCTTCTGCAGGGATCGACCAATCGGCGCACTTCGGACCAAGCCGTTTCGCCGTCACGGCAGTTGCGGGTGCGTACGGCAACGACGGCAGCCGACGAGGCGCTTGCCAACGCTGACCAGCGCAGGGCTGCCTGAACGCCACAGGTCCTGACCGACCATGGCCGGTGTCGGTGCGGTCCCTGGGCTGGTGCCGTCAGGCAGAGCGCCCCAGGTCGGGCGTAAGGTGGCCGTCGGGTTGCGGCTGGACGGCTCCGGCAGCCGGCGCTTGGAGGGTCTCGGTGGTGCGTCGCGGGTGACGAGCGCGGATGTCGCGCGGGAGTCAGGCGTGTCGCGGTCAACGGTGAGCTTCGTACTCAACTACGTGCCGAAACAGACCATCCCGGAAGCGACGCGACAGAAGGTTCTGGCGGCTGCCGAGCGGTTGGGTTACACCCCGAACGGGCCCACGCAGGCACTGTCGCGAGGACGCGGCAGCACTGTGCTGCTGCGCCTGCCGGACTTTCCGCCCAGCTCGATCGTCGCCGAGCTCGATCGGGGATTGGCCTCGCAAGGATTGATGCTGGTGACCCATACGGCCAGCCCGGGCCGCCAGCCGGCTCTATCGCTGGCCGCCCCGGTCGCGGTACCGGGACTGACCCCCTTCGACGCAAGGCAAGTCGTCGCATTTCAGGCACGCGGCGCCCGGGTGGTACTGCCAGGACCCGACGACCCGCCGCCTCCCCGTGACGACGCGGGCCGCGTCGTCGGCGCGGCCCAGGCGACCCACTTGGCCTGGCGCGGCACCGTCCGCATCGGCTACGTCCACCCCGCCGATCCCCGGCTCGGACCGATGTCCGACCGGCGCCACGCGGGCGCCGACGAAACAGCGCGCCGGCTCGGCCTGCCTATGGTGCCCTCGCGTCGCATGCCCGACGACGGGGACTTCACGCCGATACTGCGCAGTTGGCCGGCACAAGCGCCCGTCACCGCGATCGCCGCGTTCAACGACGACGTCGCCCTGGCGATCTTGAACGCCGCGTGGGTTCTGGGCGTGGAAGTTCCCTCCGAGCCGGCCGTGATCGGCGCGGACGACATCGCGGCCGCCCGGTACGCCTGCCCACCGCTGACTACGATCCGCGGCTCCAACAAGCCCTTTGGGGCCATGCTGGCCGGGTGGGTTCTGCAGCGGCTCGACGCCGGCGGAGTCGCGCCCCCCAGCTCGGACGAACCTCCGGTGTGGACACCGGACATCGTGGCCCGAGCGTCCGCCTGACCGGTTCTCCAATGTCGGAGTCTGCAGCCAAGGAGCCCTCACGGGTGCGGCCACCGTGGCCGTCATACCCGGCGCCACAGAGCCGAAGGTCAAGGCAGTTGTGCTCTTCGGCAACCCCATCCGCGGGTTCCCGACCTACCGTCAGGTGACCGGCACCTACCAGGCACGCACGCTCGACGACTGCGCGACCGGCGACCCGATCTGTGGCGGCGGGACGGACTCCGCCGCCCACGGCGCCTACTCCCAACCGCAACACAACGACTCCGCCGCGGAGTTCATTGCGGCACGCATGTGACGCAACATCCACAGTCCGACAACGGATGCGAGTCATGAGCACCGCTGAGACCGCCGCCTGACGGCCGCTTGCGCCTCCGGCTTCGCGCGCGAGCGGAGCCGGAGGTCTTCATCAACCCGGCGGACCGTGAACGACGCTCAGTCGGAGTCGTCGTCGCGGCGGTTGGAGTCGTCCGAAGCCGCCTGCTGCACCCAGTGCGCCCGAGCAGCAGCCACGAGCCGCCAGAAGGCGTCGATGGCCTCGACGACATCCAGGTCGTCCCGGTATCGCCGCTGGATCTGGAGCCCGTCCTGCAGGGCGGTCCCCAGCGTGGCGATCATCTCCGGGCTGATCCCCATCGGGGCACCTTCGGGCGCCTCAGGGCCGGGGTCGAGCGTGAGTGTCTGGGCTGCCTGGTAGTGCTCGACGAAGTACGGGTGCGCCGGATGATCGCGATCAATCGCCTCGGCCGAGAGGATGATGTACAGGGACGTCAGTCCCTCGTGCTCCGCGGAGTGACGCGCGACCTCGCGGGACCGCGTAGCGACATCGGTGGCGTGCTGCTCCGACAGGTAGTCGGCAACGGACGAATCGCGCAAGTTGAGCACTTCGACCAGGAGTTCTTCCTTGTCGGCGAAGTGGTGGAGAAGCCCTGTCTGTGTCAGGCGCATCCGCCTGGCGAGCTCACGCATCGACGAGTGTGCGTATCCGGATTCAGCAAAGAGCTCGGCTGCAGCGGCGACGATCTCCCGGCGGCGCTGGAGCCCCTTGCGATAGGGCCCCCGAGGCCCGGTGCTTTCCGCCATGCCTTCAACATACAGCGACGCGGCGGCCCGTTTGACCTGGGTGTGGGCGTGACGATGAAAACTCCACGAAAACTTGTCAGGTGAACTGTGTTACGTGATACTGACGGCCACCGCCACTCCGAGACGACATCTCAGCCGGGGACGCAGCGGCATACACGACGTTCGGGTGACGGGGTTCGCGCACGTCTCAGGAGCGTGGTGCGGCCGGGGGGGGGCGGCTCCTTGCCGCCGCAACATCGCGGCACACCGCCTGGAAATAAGGAGTACAGATGCGATCCATTCGAAGGTCCCTCGCTGTGCTTGCAGCGGTCGCATTGACCGCCGTCACCGCCGGGTGCGGATCCAGCGACGAGGGCGATGCCGGCGGCAAGATCACCCTCAACGTCTCGACGTTCAGCGAGTGGGGTTACAGCGGCCTGCTGAAGGAGTACCAGAAGCTCCACCCCGACATCACGATCAAGCACAACCGCTTCGCCACGAGTGATGAGGCCAAGGAGCAGTTCCAGACCGCGCTCGGCGCGGGCTCGGGTCTCGCCGATGTCATCGGTGTCGACAACAGCTGGATGCCGCAGATCCTCAAGTACCCGGACAACTTCGTGGATCTCTCCTCACCGAAGGTCGAGGGCCGCTGGCTGGACTGGACAACGAAGATCGCCACCACGGACGACGGCAAGCTGCTCGGATACGCGACGGACCTGGGACCGCAGACGATCGCCTACCGCGCCGACCTGTTCAAGGAGGCCGGTCTGCCGAACGACCGCGAGGAGGTCGCCAAGCTCTTCGGTGGCGACAACGCGACATGGGACGACTTCTTCGCCGTCGGCGAGAAGTTCAAGGCCGCCAAGACAGGTCCGGCGTTCTACGATGCGTCGGCCTCGGTGGCGACCGGCTGGACCGACCAGTACGAGGTGCTCTGGGAGGACCCCAAGAACGGCGAGATCATCGCCGGCGAGAACAAGGACCTCCGGAACATCTACGACACCGTGATGTCGCATGAGGGCCTGTCCGCAGACCTCGCGCGGTTCAGTGAGGACTGGGTCAGCGCATTCCAGAAGGACAAGTTCGCGGTGATGCTCGCGCCTTCGTGGATGCTCGGCGTCATCAAGGGCAATTCGGCCGGGGTCAAGGGCTGGGATATCGCCGACGTCTTCCCCAACGGCGGTGTCAACAGCGGCGGTTCGTACCTCAGCGTGCCGAAGCAGTCCAAGCACCCCGAGGAGGCGCAGGCGCTGGCGGAGTGGCTCACCGCCCCGGAGCAGCAGATGAAGGCGTTCAAGGCGTCGGGCAACTTCCCCAGCCAGGTCGAGGCCCAGAAGAGCCCTGAGATGCAGAAGGTGACCGAACCCTTCTTCAACGATGCGCCCGTAGGAAAGGTCCTCGCCGAGCGCGCGTCGAACATCAGCGTGGTCCCGTACAAGGGTGACAACTACTTCGCGATCACAGCGGCATTCAACGACGCGGTCAACCGTGTCTCGGTCGACAAGACCCACTCCGCCAAGGAGTCATGGGACATGTTCGTCGAGGGACTGGACTCGCTGAAGTGATCGGTTCGTCCGCGCGCTCGGGGGCGCCCTCCGCGGACGGCGCCCCCGATTCACCATCGGAGGAAGAGCGCATGGTCCGTCCGGCAGGGAGCGCGTCACCCCGTGGTGATGCCTCACCTCCACACACGCCCTCGCCCTGGCATCAGCGTCTGGGCCGCTGGGACATGAAGGCGTCGCCGTACGCCTATATCTCCCCGTTCTTCATCCTGTTCGGGATCGTCGGCCTGTTCCCGCTGCTGTACACCGCCTACGTCTCGCTGCACGACTGGGACCTCATCGGTGGGCAGAGCGAATTCGTCGGGCTCGACAACTTCACCTTTATCCTCGACCAGCCGGTCTTCTGGGATGCGATGGGCAACACCGTCAGCATCTTCCTGCTCTCGACGGTCCCCCAGATTCTGATCGCCCTCGTACTTGCCAGCCTCCTGCACGCGAACATTCGTGCGCGCACCTTCTGGCGGATGGGGGTACTGCTGCCGTACGTGATCGCTCCGGTCGCCGTGACGCTGATCTTCTCGCGCATGTTCGCGGACCAGTCCGGTCTGGTGAACGCGCTTCTCGAGCAGCTGGGCATGGATCCGATCGGATGGCACCGGGACAGCCTTCCGGCGCACATCGTCATCGCAAACATGGTCAACTTCCGGTGGACCGGCTTCAACACCCTCGTGCTGCTTGCGGCGATGCAGGCGATCTCCCGTGACCTGTACGAGGCGGCGATCCTCGACGGCGCGGGGCGGATTCGACAGTTCTTCTCCGTCACGGTGCCGTCCGTGCGTCCGACGCTCATCTTCGTCGTGATCACGTCCACGATCGGCGGGCTGCAGATCTTTGACGAGCCGCGTCTGTACGACACGCAAGGGCTCGGCGGCAGTTCAGGGCAGTGGAAGACGATCACTCTGTACCTGTACGAACTCGGCTGGAACCAGCAGCGACTGGGCCGTGCAGCGGCCGTCGCGTGGCTGCTCTTCCTGCTGATCATCGCATTCGCTCTGGTCAGCAACTGGCTGTCGCGCCGCATCGCTTCCGGAGACGACGCCACGGCCGGCTCCCGGCAGACGCGCCGTGCCGCCCGACGCAGCGCACCGAGCGCAGCAGCTCGTACGCCCGACTCCTCCGCACCGTCCGGTGCCACGCCCGGGAGCAGCACGTGACCCCTCCTTCCATCCCGTACATCGAGCAGACGTCCGGTCGTGGAGCCGCCCGTGCGGCGCGCCGTCGGCGTGGACGGAACGACGGCGCTGTGCGCCGACCGGGAAAGACGACCTACGTCATCCTCACTCTGGTCGCGCTCATTTCGATCTTCCCGCTCTACTACGCGCTCCTGCTCGCGTCCTCGACGTCGGCAGAGGTCGCGCAGAACCCGATCCCCTCGCCGATCCCGGGCGGGCAGCTGGCCGACAATCTCACGCGGGTCTTCGAGTCGGACATCGACCTGCCGCGCGCGGTCTGGAACTCGGTCTTCGTCTCGGTGACAACGGCCCTCGCCGTCGTGTTGGTGTCCACGTTGGCCGGCTTCGCCTTCTCGAAGCTCCGGTTCAAGGGACGTGCCGGCCTCCTCACATTCGTGGTGGGCACCATGGCGGTACCCACTCAGCTCGGGGTCGTGCCGTTGTTCATCGTCATGCGCGAGATGGGCCTGACGGGAAGCCTCTGGGCGGTCATCATCCCCGGTATCGCCTCCGCCTTCGGCGTGTTCTGGATGACGCAGTACCTCCAGTCGGCGCTGCCCTATGAGCTCATCGAGGCAGCCCGCATCGACGGGGCATCAACGTTCCGGATCTTCCGCTCCATCGTGCTGCCGGCCGCCAGGCCCGCGGCCGCCATGCTGGGCCTGTTCACCTTCATCGGGGCGTGGACCCAGTACTTCTGGCCGTCGATCGTGCTCGGCACGACCAATCCGACACTCCCCGTCGCGCTGCAACTGCTGCAGGCCGGGTTCTTCAAGGACATCCCCCTCATCATGACCGGCGTTCTCGTGTCCGTGGTGCCGCTTCTCGTGCTGTTCGCCGTACTCGGCAGGCAGTTGGTCGCAGGCGTCATGCAGGGAGCCGTCAAGGGGTGACCCGCCCGCACCGCACTGCCGGACCGGGACATGTGCCGGTGCACTGACACGGTGCACGGCCCCGACCGCCCCGAGGGGGCCTGCACCCAGGCCCCGGGAACGAAATCGAGAGGAACTCCCACCACTCATGCCTGCGACGACTGCATCGGGCAGTACCACCTTCCGCGATCTCAACGGCAACGGGCGCATGGAGCCCTACGAGAACCCGCGGCTCAGCGCCGAGGAACGCACGGAAGATCTGTTGACCCGGCTCTCGCTCGAAGAGAAAGTCGGTCTGCTCTTCCACACAGTCATCGAGATGGGCCCGGGAGGCACCGTCCTCGAAGAGCCCGGTGCGATCAGCAAGTCACCCACCAGCGAGGTGATCCTGGGCAGGGGGATCAGCCACTTCAACACGCACCGAATCGAAGACCCTCGGGCAGCCGCACGGTGGCACAACGCGATCCAGCGGCTCGCAGAGAAGACCCCGCACGGCATCCCGGTCACGATTTCCAGCGACCCTCGACACGGATTCCTGGAGAACATCGGGGCTTCCTTCACTGCAGGTCCGTTCTCGCAGTGGCCCGACGCCCTCGGCCTTGCGGCACTGCGCGACCCGGACACCGTGCGCGAGTTCGCGCGCCGGGTGCGCGAGGAGTACCGCGCCGTCGGCATCCGCATGGCACTGCATCCTCAGGTCGACCTCGCCAGCGAACCCCGCTGGGCACGCCAACTCCAGACGTTCGGCGCCGACACCGATCTCGTGGTCGCCTACACGCGCGCGTACCTCGAAGGTTTCCAGGGCGCGGCGCTCGACTCAACGAGCATCGCCTGCGTCACCAAGCACTTCCCCGGCGGCGGCGCGCAGCTGGACGGCGAGGATGCGCACTTCCCGTACGGTCGCGAGCAGGTCTACCCGGGTGGTGCGTTCGAGGAGCACCTCCGTCCGTTCGTCACCGCCGTCGAGCACGGCACCGCCGCGGTCATGCCCTACTACGGCATGCCGGTCGGTCTTGAGATCGACGGCGAACCGATCGAGGAGGTCGGGTTCGGGTACAACAAGCAGATCCTCACCGGGCTGCTGCGCGAGCGGCTGGGCTTCGACGGGCTGATCGTCACGGACTGGGAGCTGGTGAACGACAACCACGTCGGGGACCAGGTCCTGCCCGCACGCGCGTGGGGGGTTGAAGAGCTCGACGCCCGCGAGCGCATGGTCAAGATCCTCAATGCCGGCGCGGACCAGTTCGGCGGTGAACAGTGCACGGATCTCCTGCTTGAGCTCGTACGGGATGGCGTCGTCCCGGAGAGCAGGATCGACGAGTCGGCGCGCCGCGTCCTGCTGATCAAGTTCCGGCTCGGTCTGTTCGACAACCCTTTCATCGACGAAGATGCCGCCGTGGCCGTTGTGGGCAACGCCGAGACCCGGCGGGTCGCCCTGGAGACACAGTCCCGTTCCGTCACCGTCCTGAAGAACTCCGTGGTCGAAGGAAGGCCAGTGCTTCCGCTCGCCGTGGGCGCGCGCTTGTACGCGGAGGGGATCGATCCGGAGGTCCTCGGCCGGGAGTTCACCCCCGTGACGACGCCGCAGGAGGCAGAACTGGCCATCGTGCGCATCGACGCACCGTTCGAGCCGCGGGACGACCTGTTCCTGGAGTCGTATTTCCACCAGGGGTCTCTTGACCTGCCCCCCGGCCTCGTACACCGACTGCGTAGGATCGCCCACTACGCCCCGCTGATCGTGGATGTCGCCTTGGACCGCCCGGCCATCCTCACGCCGCTCGTCGACGCGCTCGCCGGACTGACCGTCACCTTCGGTGTCTCGGATGACGCTCTGCTCACCGCCCTCACCGGCCGCATCGCTCCGGAGGGCAAACTTCCCGTCGAGCTTCCGCGGTCGATGCAGGCCGTACGAGAGTCCGCGCCGGACGCGCTGGCGGACACCGCCGACCCGCTGTTCCCCCTGGGATCGGGGCTGGAGATCTGATGTCCCGTTCGTGGAACCCGCACTCGCACAGAAGGATCACGTCATGACCGACGCACGTTCCCGCGCCATCGAGTTGCTCGGTCGCATGACCCTGCACGAAAAGGTCGCGCAGCTGACGTCGCTGATCCCGACAATGCTCTTCGACGCCAAAGGCATCCGCCCGGACGTCGCCGCGGCCAAGCTGGCGAATGGCATCGGCTACATCGAACCGCACATGGGGGGCTTTCCGGCGAACGCGGCCGAACTCGCCCGGCTCAACAACGCGGTACAGCGCCACCTGGTCGAGAACACCCGCCTGGGCATTCCCGCGATCATGCACATCGAGGCGCTGAACGGTGTGAACGCCCCCACCTTCACATCCTTCCCCACCGCGATCGCCCTCGCGGCCACCTGGGACACCACCGGGGTGGGCGAGATGGCCGCACTGACCCGTCGGCAGATGCGATCCGTGGGCCTGCACCACGCCCTGTCGCCGCTGCTCGACATCGCCCGCGACGCGCGATGGGGCCGAGTTCACGAGACGTACGGCGAGGATCCATACCTGGTCAGCGCGCTGGGAGTGTCCTTCGTACGCAATCTTCAAGGCGAGTCGCTGCTGGACGGGGTCATCGCCACCGGCAAGCACTTCCTCGGCTACGCAATGAGTGAGGCCGGTCTCAACATGGCGACCGTGCCGATGGGAGCGCGCGAGCTGCGGGAGGTGTACGCGCGCCCCTTCGCCGCCGCCATCCAGCTCGCGGGACTGGGCTCGATCATGAACTCGCTCGCCGACTGGGACGGAGTGCCCGCTGCCGCCGACCCTCGGGTGTTCCGCAAGATGTTGCGCGACCAACTCGGGTTCAACGGCACCGTCGTGTCGGACTGGCTGTCGATCGAGAACCTCGTGACCCATCATCGCGCCGCGCGCGATGCACGCGAAGCGGGCGTGCTCGGCATGCGGGCCGGCATCGACGTGGAAATGCCCGAGCCGTTCGGCTACGGCGACAACCTCGTCGAGGCCGTCCGCGACGGCGAGATTCCCGAAACGACCGTCGACGAGTCGGTCCTCCGCGTACTGACGCACAAGTTCCAACTGGGCCTGTTCGAGAACCCCTACGTGGAAACCGACCCGGTGGAGATCATGTCCGTGGCGCAGGAGGGCCGCGACCTCTCCCTGCGTCTTGCGCGCGAGTCCGTCACGCTCCTCAAGAACGACGACGGGGTGCTCCCACTCAGCGGCGCCCCGCGCATCGCGGTCGTCGGACCTCATGCCGAGGCTGTGGGCACGGCCTTCGCCCCGTACACCTTCCCCTCCTTCATCGAGCTGACCCGAGCACTGCTGAACGGCAAGACGAGTTCCATGGTCGGTGTCGAAAACCTCGACTCCTTCGGCCCCGACGACGCCTACGTGCACGAGGAGATCGGCGACCTGCTCGCCATGAGCGAGGACGAGTTCGCGAGGTCGCGCTACGAAGCGGTCTCCCTGGCGGACGCCCTCCAAGCCGCGCTACCCGACTCCGAAATCCTCGTCGCAACTGGATGCGGAGTCACCGACGGGGCCGAGGGGATCGGCGCGGCAGTCGACGTCGCGCGTGATGCGGATGTCGTGGTCCTGGCACTGGGCGGCGTGGCGCGATGGTTCTTCGGTGAACGGACGGAGGGTGAGGGTGCGGACACCGCCGATGTGACGCTGCCGGATGTACAGCGTCGGCTCGTGCACGAGATCGCCGCGCTCGGCAAGACGACCGTCGGCGTGATCTTCTCGGGCCGCCCTCTCGCCCTTGGTGACGTCGAGCCCGAGCTCGACGCCATCCTGCTCGGGTACTACGGCTCGCAGTTCGGCACACCTGCCGTCGCGGAGATCCTCAGCGGCACGGCCGAGCCGCAGGGCCGCCTGCCGTACACGATCCCCCGCTCCAGCGGTCAGGTCCCCCTCCATGCGGGCCAGCGGTTCGGCAGCGGATACCGCCGTCGGGAAGGCGATCCGCACGGCGGATACGTGGACGAGTCCGCGGCACCGCTCTACCCGTTCGGGCACGGCCTGACGTATACCGAATTCGTCTACTCCGACCTCCAGCTGAGCAGCACGTCGATCGCACCCGACCGCACCGTCGAGGTCACCGCGACCGTCACGAACACGGGCGACCGCCCAGGCGTAGAACTCATGCAGCTCTACGTCGAGGACGATGCGCCCGGCGTGTCGAGGCCGGCGCTCCAGCTCGCGGGGTTCCATCGCCTCGAACTGCAGCCAGGGGATCAGGCGACGGTGAGATTCGCTCTGGAACTCCCGCTGCTGGCCTACCTGTCCCTGGACGACAGATGGGTCGTGGATCCGGGCCCGATGTGGATCTCGGTCGGCTCGTCGTCGAGTGACCTTCGCCTGCGCGGTCGCCTGGACGTCGTCGGTGACACCGTGGACGTCACGCGACGGAGGGTGTACCTGACCCACTCTGCACGGACCGCTCCTACGACGGGAACGTGACACGCGAGACCGCCGCCCCGCCAGCAGCCCGTGGGGAGCGGACCTGACACCGCTCCCCACGGGCCTTCGCCTGGCCAACTATCCGGCATCGCGCCGCACCCCTGGGACGGCGATGGCTGAGAGCGCCGGCAGCGACCTGGCGCCGTCCGCCGCCCTCGCCCGAAGACACCGCTCAACCGGAAGACATCGATGGGAGCCCCTTGCAACACCACGGCATAGACCAGGCCACGGGCCAGCTGATCGTCGGCGGTACGCCGTACCTGATCCGCGGCATCGAGGTCCACAACTCCACCTCGTCCCACGCCGACTACCTGGAACCCGTGTGGAAGCGGTGTGCGGACGCAGCGGTCAACACCGTTCTTGCACCGGTCAGTTGGGAGCTTGTGGAACCGACGGAGGGAGAGTTCGACTTTCACTTGGTCGACGCCATGCTCTCCGGTGCGCGCGACCACGAGCTCAAGCTGGTGCTTCTCTGGTTCGGCAGCTGGAAGAACGCTTCGTCGAGCTACGTGCCGGCCTGGGTCAAGCTCGATCCGGTCCGTTTTCCGCTGCAGGTCGACGAGGCCGGCGATCCGCTGGACAACCTCAGCCCGTTCTCCACGAACAACCGCGACGCCGACGCGGCCGCTTTCGCGGCCTTCATGGAGCACCTCGCACGCGTCGACGGCCGCGAGAAGACCGTGATCATGGTGCAGGTCGAGAACGAGGTCGGGCTGCTCGGGGCACCGCGCTCCTACGGAGCGGACGCGGCAGCCGCATGGGCGGCTCCCGTTCCGGCAGCCCTTGCGGAAGCACTGCGCAACGGAGCCTCCCCGTACGTCCAGGCCCCGGACGAGCCGTCCACCCCGACGTGGGACCTCCTGACGGGCGACTCCGACCGGAAGGCCGAGTTGTTCATGGCCTGGCACTACGCCTGCTACATCGAGCACGTCGCCGCCGCAGGCCTGGCCCGCTACGACATCCCGCTGTTCGCCAACGCCTGGCTGGACTCGAGCGTGCCGAACGGATCGGAGTCCGCGAACATCGCCGTCGCCGGCGGCAGCGCGCCGGGGGTGTTCCCCAGTGGGGGGCCACTACCGCATGTCAGCGCTGCCTGGAAGCTGGCCGCTCCCTCGCTCGCGTTCCTCGCCCCAGACGTGTACTTCGGCGACTTCGACATCCCGTTCAAGCGCTACGCGGACACGAACACCACCTTGTTCGTGCCCGAGATGCGCGCCGACTGCCACGGGGTCTCGCACAGCTTCCTCGCCATCGGACAGTACGGTGCCATCGGGGTCTCGCCGTTCGGCTTCGACTCCCTCGACGATGACCGCACGGTGGAGCTGCGCCGTATCTATGCGCAGCTCGCGGCGCTGGAGAACGACATCCTTGCCGCACAGCCGCGAGGGCGCGTGCGCGGCTTCCGGGTCCCGGCCTCCAAGGAGGAGACGTTCGCCCTCGGCAAGTACGAGTTCGTGATCAGGGCCTATCCGGAACACGGCAACGGCGAGCGGTTCGGCTATGGGCTCCTGCTGCAGTTCGACGACGACGTGTTCATCGCCGTCGGCGACAACTTCACGGTCTGCCCGCGCTCGCCGGACGGCCGGCCGGTGGCCATCTTGCAGGCGGACGAACTCGTGGCAGGCACGGGCCGGCTCCGTCCGCGAAGGCGCCTCAATGGTGACGAGACGTTGTCCGGCACCGGCATCAGGATCGCGGAGCACCCGGCCCCGATGCACGGTTTCATGGCGACCAGCGGGATCCCGTCAGGGGTGGTGAGGTTCTCGCTGTACTTCCCCGGGGCGCCGAGGGGCACCGCCGCCCCGGACTACTGATGGGTGCCGCCGTCAATACGGATCTCCGTGCCGGAGATGAAGGCGCCGTCGTCGGAGATGAGCGTGGCCACGACTGCTGCCACCACCTCCGGCGACCCGTAGCGCTCCCGGACTGCGGGAGTGAGCTTCGCGAAGAGGCTCCAGTCGGTGTCCTCCGGCACCAGTGACGCGAAGTTCTCGGTCATGGCGCTGACGATGCCGCCAGGGCAGATGTTTACCGCGCGCAAGCCCTGCTTGGCGTACTCCTGGGCGATGCTGTGCGTGAAGGACAGGATCCCGCCCTTGCTGGCGGAGTACGCGGCCAGGAACGGATGGGCGAACTGGGCTGACGTGGAGCTGAAGTTGACCACGACGCCGTTACCCGTCTCCAGCAGCGCGGGCAACGCGGCCCGGGTGACCAGGAACGTGCCCGTGAGGTTCACGGCAAGGACGCGGTTCCACAGCTCGAGCGAGCACTGGTGTGTATGCGCTCCGCGCAGCATGCCGGCGATGTTCACGAGCGCGTCGAGCCCGCCGAGGGTGGCAATCGTTTCACCCACGACGTCGACGACCGCGTCCGCGTCCGCCACGTCCAGCGCCGCGGTGACGAGCCGCTCGCCGGTGCCGGCCTTCGCGGCCAGGCCGGCGGTCCCGCTGAGCCCCTCTTCCTCGATGTCCGTCGCGACGACCGCCGCTCCTTCCTCGAGCAGCCTCAACGTCGTCGAGCGTCCGATGCCCGAAGCGGCTCCGGTGACGAACACGCGTCTGCTGCTGAGTCGTTCCATGAGGTTCCTCCAGGTCTCGACGGTGCGCTTGCCCTGGCCGCGAATCGCCGCCCGCTCATTCCGGGATCGGTACCTGGCGGTACGGCGCGATACGGACCGGCCCCATGAGGCCGTATTGCTGCCGGGGCTTCTCGGCCTGACCCGGGAAGCCTTCCGTGACCCGAAGGCGATTGCGCAGCGGTGTCGCCACCCGGACCGTGATGCTGTTGTCTCCTTGCTTCACGTAGCCACTGAGATCGATCCGCCGGCCGACCTGGTCGGACGGTGGCAGCGTCGTGCCGTTGACCGTCACCTCGAAGGTGTCGGTGACCTGTCCGAGGTCGAGGTAGGCCCCGTCCAACCGCACGAGCCGTACCGTGGTGCGATAGGTGCCGACCCCGGAGACGTCCTCAAGGCCGGGGATGGCGGACCAGGGTGCAAGGCGGTTCAGGTGATGCTCGTGCTCGCTGACTTCGAGCTTGCCGTCCGGGCCTCGGTGCCAGTCCTCGACGGAGAGCTCCCACACGTTCAGCTCCTGGGCTGCCCCGGTGGGAGGAACGGTCACCCTCCGTTCGGAGCCGTCGTCAAGCTTCACGGTGTACGAACCAGCCGTTGAGCCCCGCAGGAGCAGACCGCCACCGGGCGCCGTCACGACCTCTCCGCCCGTGGTGGCGACCACATGACGGGCACTGCCCGGTACGAGAACGATGATGGTGGATTCGCCGGGTGCGAGCCGCACCGGGACTGTGATCCGCCCGCGTTCTGTTCGGTACTGGGCGACTGAGGTGACCGTGCCCGTCCAGGCATCCAGTTCGTAGGGGGTGCCTCGGCCCTCCAGGGCGACCTCCTCGGACACGGCTCTTTCCGAGGAGTTGTGCAGGTGATACAGCGCGCCTCGCGACAGTGTGCGACGCAGGGCGAGCACGGCGGGAGCGACGCGCGTGTCCGCTGCGGGACGGATGCCGAGCACCTCGAAGACGGCGGGCAACCCGCTCGGTTCGGCGACGTGGCGTACCGAGGCCTGCTTGAGCAACAGGTCCATCAACTCGGCCAGTGCCGCATCCTGCTGTGCCGCCCGGTGGGCGCCAGGCGTGCGGGTCGGCGGCGCACCGACGATCACTACGGGCAGGCCGCTGCGGGCGTGCGACAGCAGCAGTCGGGCGGTGGCTATGGGCAACGTGGGCTGGCGGTCGAGGATCAGCGCACGATAGGCGGGTCCTTCCGGGGCAAGGCGCCGGTCACGTACGCGGGTTCCGTCGAGTTGTGCCGGGCCGGCGAAGTCGTAAGTGAAGCCGTCCAGCCCGGCCGGGATGCGCATGCCGGTCCCGTAGGCGTGGCGGTAGACGACCAAGTCCACCGAAGGCCTGCCCTGGCGCAGGGCGAACTGCGTGCGCGCAGTCCAGTCGACGATCTTGCCGGTGTCGTTCCACGTGGGCTGGCGCGGCCCCCATGCCTCGGAGAAACCGTTGCCGCCCTGGAGGGTGAACGGTGAGAAGCCGGGCCAGGTGGTTCCCAGGCCCGCCTCGGTGGCGAAGCCGTGATAGACGACCTGGTTGACACCGTGGGCGAAGGCGGCGTTGAAGTGCTTGAGCATCTGCGGCCAGGTCTGCGCGTACGCCTCGCCGTAGATCGCGCAGCCTTCGAGCGAGAAGACGCGCTGCCCGGACAGGTGCACCGCACCGGACGAGAGCCATCGGTATGGCTCGTCGGTGTAGTCGGGCGCCGCGCCGAGCGACTCGGTCTCGTTGATGTCGAGGGCCGCGCCGATCGTGGGAACGTCGGTGGTGGTGCCGTAGGGCTGGGCCCGCAGTCTCAGGCCCATGGCGTGCGCCCAGGACTTCAGTGGCTCGACGTGCTCACTGATGTACAGGTCCGTGAGCGTGTGATAGTAGTCGTCGCGGACGCGGGCGCCACTGTCGTCGGTGAACGCGAAGTCCGGGGTGTCGTCGGGTGTCACGCTCGTGTACTGCCGGTGGATCCGGTCGATGAACAGCACCGGCAGGTTGTCGATCAAGGAGTAGCCGCGCAGCTTCTTGAAGCGCGCCGGAAGTTCCCGGGACCAGTGCTGGGCGGAGTCCAACTCCAGGGAATCTTCGAAGAGATCCCCTCCGTTGTCCTGCAGCAGACTGCGCAGGCGGGGCGTCAGGACGCGCTCGTCCCAGTAGCTGGTTACTGCCCGGGTACCGGCGGCACTGAAGTGGTCGACGACATACGCCGCCTCTGTCGTGGCGGCCTGGCCGACGACGGCGGCCTGGCCGGTGCCGCGCTGCCAGAACGCGAACAGCAGCCACTGCCCATCCGCTGGGGCGGTCCAGGCGAGGGTGCCGTCGCTCACCCGTCCTGTGAGGTCGATCCGGGAAGCCCGCTCGAGCAGTACGGGCTTCGCGTCGGTTGGGCCCGCGCAGCGAAACGCCTGGACCGCTATCAGGGTTTGCTCGGTGACGCCCGCGTGCGGCTGCGGGGCCGCCGGCACGGGCCCGTCGTATGCTTCGCCGCCCGCAAGGACCGCACGCCCGTAGGCGATCTCCTGGGCTGCTTCCGGGCTGTCCGGCGACAGCCCGGGGGCCACCAGCGGCCAGGCCGGGCCCACGGTGAGATCGATGCGCACCCCGTGCCTGTGACCGGCGGCGACCGCCTGCTCCAGGCGCTCGGTGAGCACAGCGCTGCCCCAGCCGTACTGCTGAGCGTCGGCGGTGACGATGCACTGGATCTCGACTGCGCCGAAACCTCGGCCTGCGATCGCCTCGATCTCCGCGTCGATGGTTTCCGCCGCGATCTCTCCGCACGGCCACCAGTAGCGGATCTTCGGCCGGGCATTCGCAGGCGGGTGAGCGAACCGCCGGACGAAGGCGCTGTCCAGCCCGGTCGACGAAGAGGCGGCAGCGCTCTTGGCCCCGGCCCACAAGGTCCCCGTGGGTGCCAGCGTCACCGCGGCCGCGGTCGCACAGAACTGTCTGCGGGAGAAACGGGACACAGCGGCTCCAGATGAAGTGATCCCCGGCAGTCGGGAGTTGGTGTGCCGGGCACCCTTTCATCGCCTGGGCCGTTCGGTGTCGGTCGATCCCGGTGACCGGGAGCGCCTCACGTGGTCCCTCAACCCTCAAGAAGAGGCAGCAGTCCCGCCGTCAGCAAAGTTGCGCCATCCGGCGGGGCGTTCAATCACCCTCGCCGCCGTCGAGCACCTGGTGCAACCAGGCGCGTTCGGCCTGGCTGATGCTGCGGACCATGAGCAGCATGCCGCGGCGGTAGGGATCGGCGGTCTCCTCCGCGGACAGCGGACGATCACCCTCGTAGAAGAAGCTCGCGGAAGTCTCCAGGAACTCCAGCCGGCGCCGCAGCACGGCGTGCTCGCCGGAAGAGCTCCGGTTTGCCGATCGCAAGCTGAAGTGCGACGACTCCGCCCATAGAGTTGCCGACAACGTCGGCCTGCTGCAGTCCGAGCCCGTCGAGCAGCGCTCGCACGGCCCGCGGCGCGGCCAGCATGGGGTGCCTGTCGGTCGGATCGCTGATACCGAAGCCAGGGAACTCCAGGACGAGACAGCGGAATTGCCGCGCAAGCGTCGGCAGGTTGTGCCGGAAGTTGCGCCAGCCGGTGACAACCGGGCCCCGACCCGTGCAGCAGGAGCGGGTCAGAGCGATCCAGAGAAGCGCTTCCTCCCGGGCGTGAACGCCCGGGGTTCCGCGCTAGATCAAGCTGAACTCCCCGGTCGCCGGCAGGGGGACCGGCGACCGGGGTCTGTACAGGGACCAGGAATCTACGCGCAGAGGCGCCGCTCAGGCCGTGCCTACGCGTGCCGTGCGCAGTGCGCTTTCGCCGAACAGGTCCAGAGTGATCCGCTGCGCCATGTCGTACACCAGCGGCGCGATGCGCTCCAGTGGCGACGCGTGCCCGGCGACCAGGGAAATAGCGCCGACCGGACCCTCAGGTCCCCGGATCGCCACGCCGACGCACGCGATCCCCTCGACGCACTCCCCCCGTTCGACGGCGAGCCCTCGGTCACGCCGGATACGGCCGAGTTCACGGTGAAGTGCGGGAAGGCCGTCGACGCTCGCGCCCGTCGCGGCCGGCACCCCGTCGGCGTACAACTCGTCGATCTCTTCCGGCGGCAGCCAGGCGAGCATCGCCTTGCCGAGCGCCGTGCAGTGCGCGGGTGCCCGGCCTCCGACACGGGAGGCGACAGCGGCAGCCCGGCGGCCGCCGACCTTGTCCAGGTACTCGACATACGTCTCGTCGAGGGTGCCCAGATGTACGACGAGGTCAGTCATGACGGCGAGCTCGTGCAGCCACGGCGCGGCGGCCGCGCGCAGATCCGAGTGCCCGCTCTCCCGCGCCCCCCAGGTCCGCACTCGCCGCCCGAGGTGGTAGCCAGAGCGGGTGTGCTCGACCCACTGCAGCCGCACGAGCTGGTCGAGGATGCGGTGCGCGGTCGACCTCGGAAGTCCGGTGCGGCGGGAGACCTCCTCCAACAGCAGCCGGGTCTTCGGTCCCTCGAAGCAGTCCATGATCAACGTCATTCGCTCGACCATCGAGGGCGGTCGCACCGCGACCTCCGGTCGTGACGACAGCGCCAGCGTCATTGTCAGCACCCTTCGGCCACTGGAATTGATTTCAATTCTAGTGACGCCACGGTTACTGCCAAGAGATGTGCATGCCTTTTATCAAGTAATTTTGAGCCCGCTTTCCTCCGCTACAGAATGGAGGAATCGGGCGAAATGGCCCCAACTTGAAGGACAGCTCGGACAGATGACTGTATGCAGCCAAGTAAGGTGTGCGCCCCTCGGGGAGTACCTTGGCAGGGCACTCAGCCCGCGGCGCTCTTCGCCGCGTGCTCCATCGCCAGGTAGCTGAACACCATGGCGGGACCAATCGTGGCTCCTGCCCCGGCGTACTCGTTGCCCATCACCGCGGCCGATGCGTTGCCCGTGGCGTACAGACCAGGGATCACGCTGCCGTCCGGCCGCAGCACGCGGCCCTGAGCGTCCGTCAGTACGCCGCCCTTGGTGCCCAGATCCCCCGCCTCCGATCCGGATCGCGTAGAAGGGTCCGCCGTCAATCGTGTCGAGATTGGGGTTCGGCAGTGAGTGGTCGCCGTAATAGTTGTCGTACGGACTGTCGCCGCGCCCGCAGTCCTCGTCCCTGCCCTTGGCCGCGAAGCCGTTGAAGCGAGCGACCGTGGCCTCCAGGGCGTCCGGCGGGACCGCGATCTTCTCGGCGAGTTCGCGCAGCGTGTCCGCATTCGCCACCAGGCCGCTGCGTAGAACGAGCAGCCACGGCGCGGCGGCCGCGCGCGAGACGACCCGCCAGGCCGCCACGCCCAGCATCCGCCGGGCCTTCCACTCGCGCCGGATCATCATGAGGTTACGCGCTTCGTAGCCCGTGAACCACAGACCGAGCGGCATGGGGACGTCCAGCGCTAGCAACTTCCGCTCCTCGTCCCCCAGTTTGCGGACGTCGATCGGACGCGGCTGGATGGTCCTGCCCGCCGCCCTGCCGCCGGGCAGCTCAGGGTGATAGTCGGAGTAACCGGGACACCAGGAGAACTCCATGTGCCGACTGACGCGATGCAGCATCTCGAGCACCTCGAGCCCGCAGTCGACGTAGGCGTCGATCCGATCGGCCGCGACGCGGTCGCCGACGACAGCCCGCAGATAGTGCCGCACGTCCTCGACATCGTCCGTCTGCCCCTCCTTGCGCGGGGTGGGATTGTTGGGGATCCAGATCCCTCCGCCGGACATCGCGGTCGAGCCGCCGATCCCGGCCGCCTTCTCGACCACGAGCGACGTGAGCCCGAAGGTGTTGGGCCGTGATGGCCCCGACCATTCCGCCGGCCCCGCTGCCGCCGATCAGTACGTCGACCTCGTGGTTCCAAATGGTCCCGTCAGTGCTGGGCACCGCTGCCGACTCTCTGCCACCCGCATGGATGTGCAATGCTTGATAGATGTCCCGTATCTCGGCATACGGGCTGCCGTTCATGGAGTGGTGGGGGAAGGGGAGTCCGCGTGGACCGGGTGCCCGAGGAGCTCGCGCTGGAGAGGGCGACGCTCAGACTCATCAACACGGTCGCCTTCATGTCCGGTACGCGGGCGCACAGCCGCGGGTTGCGAGCGGTGACCGGAACCGAACTGTCGCCCTCCGACCTGCGCTTCATCGAGCTCCTCGGCAGCCGTGGCGCGGTGCCGACCAGCACGGTGGCACGCGAGCTCGGCATCGATCTCGGCCAGACGAGCCGACAGGCGGCCCAGCTCGAGGCTGCCGGACACCTCGTACGCAGCACGGATCCTGCGGATCGCCGCCGGACCCTGTTGGAACTGTCGGAGCCGGCCGCGGCGACGCTCGACCGGTGGCTGCTCGCATGGAGCCGCGACTACCTGGTGGCGGAACCCCGGTGGTCCGCTGACGGCATCGCGGCGCTCGCCGAATGGTTCACGCTCGTGTATGACCGGCTGGTGACGGCGCTGCCCGACAGCCCCCGGTCCGCGGCCGCTGACCGCTGGACGGAGCTTGCGGGTGACGACTACGACGCCGGAACCCGCGCCTTCTTCCGCCCAGTCATCGGAATCGTCACCTGGGTCGGCCAGTCCAGCGGGTTCAACGATCTGCTGGAACTCATCGACGCGCCCGTACGGCAGACCGGGCTGTTCGCCCTCCAAGTGATCCAACGCAGCGGCCCTCTCCCCGTCGCAGAGGTCGCGGCCCGGCTCGCGATCGACCCTTCGCAGGCGAGCAAGCGCCTGCGCCAGCTCACCCAACTGCGGCTGGTGGACCGCGCGGTGGACGGGTTCGACCGCCGCAGCACACTGGTCCGCATCTCGCGCAAGGGGGCGGCGCTGCTCACGCGCGTGCTCGAAGTCCAGCTGACGGTATTCCAGAAGCTGATCGACGACCTCAGCTCCGAGGACCGACAGCGCTGGACGCCCTTGGTCGAGTCGTATGTCACCACGCTGCTCGACGCTCGGGGCTCGACCGGCCCGTCCGGAGGAGATCTGTTCAGCCGGAACTGACCGCATTCGCGGTCACCGCCTTGATGAGCGTCTTCAGCGATACGTCCGGATCCATGAGATCGGAAGCCGCGATCTCCGTTCCGGAGGCCAGCGCCTTCTTCAAGGCCATGAAGTCGGCGGTCGCGTTGACGGCCTCGACAGCCGCCAGTCGCCCGTCCCGGTAGTAGCCGACGAGGCATCTGTCGCGATCGCCGAATTGGCGTGTGACAGCAGTGTCGTCGCTCGCACGCAGTCCGACGATCCGGATGCGCAGGCTGCCCTGATCCGACCAGAACCACGGCACGCACGTGTACGGACGACGCTCGCCGAGGATCGTGGCGGCCGCGGCATCGGGCCGGGCCCTGCGCGGCGAGTTCCACCACGCGCACGCCCGCCAGCGGTCCGCTTCCGGTCGCCATCAGAACCCCTCGGGAGCGGTGCCGACGACGCCCTGCTCCACCAGGCCGGCGTACGCCTCCTCGGTCAGCCCCAGTTCACCGATCAGCACCTCGCGATTGTGTTCGCCCAGGGTCGACGGGCGCCGAGTGAGCCAGGCGGGCCGGCCTCGGTGGCGGAACGGGAGAGTCGGCAACGGAACCGTGCCGGCATAAGGCAGTTCGGCCGTTTCGTACGCGCCTCGTCCTGCGAGGTGAGGGTGCTCGTGCACCCACCGACTGTCGATGGACACGGCGGCGGGGACACCGGCCGCGAGGAGCAGACCGACGACTCATCGGCCTCACGCTCCGCGACCCAGGCGCCGATTCGGGCCTCCACCTCGTCCGCAGCCTGCCGGCCGTCACGGTCGGCTAGGGTTGGATCGGTGCGCCAGTACGTCGCCCGGCTTCCATGCCCGTCTCGACGGCCGCACCTGGCGGGTCGACGGCGCGATGTCGCACGATACGCGCGTGGCGCCGGGCGAGCGCCTGGCGCACCGAAGGGTCGTCCAGGACATACGAGCCATCAGGCGCCTTGGTCTCGGCGGCCCACGCCCGCACACTCGCGAGGATCTACTCGAAGGGCGCCGTGGCCACCACGGCGACGCGTTCGGTGTTGAGCTGACCGGTGATCATGGCCCAGCCGTTGTTCTCCCCACCGATGCAGTTCTCCACCGGCACCCGGACGTTGCGGAGCACTTTCTCCTTAGGGGAACAGGTCTTACTGTGTGGGACACATAACCGCTTCGCTGTTCGCAGGACACCTGCCAACAGCGCAGATGCGGGAGAACTAACGGCTTCATGACAAGCAAATTCCTGATGAGCGGCCGCCTGGAACTCACCGCAGCGGGCGCCCCGGTGACGCCGCTTCATGTCGTTCCGCTCGACGGCATGGACTGGGACGACCCCTTGCTCCCGCCTCGCGTAGCTCCTGCTCCGCTGCTCGTGGGCGTTGCCACCGCGCCGCTCCCACCCGAAGCGGTGCCGGTCGTCGAGCAGCTCACGGTCACCCTCGGCGGCGGACTCGCCCCGTACTGCGCGGGGACTGCTTCGGATGTCGACGCCGTCCGTGCCACGGTCGCCGGCGCTCCGTAGGCTGCGCTGACGCTGGACGAAACGCTCCGAGCGACGCCCAAGGCGACGGTCGCCGAAGGACTGCTCATCGAGTCCCTCTCATACTCGATACTGCTCGGCGCCAGGGAGTTCGCGGCTTGGCGATCGCGCTCCAAGCCGCGCCCCACGGCGGCCTGTGCGGATCCGGTGCTCCTCGACCGGGACGACGGCACGCTACGGATCACTCTCAACAAGCCCAAACGGCATAACGCGTTCGGCCACGCCGTGCGCGACGGGCTGCTCGAAGGGCTGGAGTTAGCGCTCCTCGATCGAAGCGTGGAACACGTTGTGGTGAGTGGCGCAGGCCCGTCGTTCTGCAGCGGTGGCGACCTGGACGAATTCGGCACGGCGCCGGACATGGCGACCGCTCACCTCCTCAGGCTGCACCGCTCCGCCGCGCGTCATGTCGCCGCTCTCGGCGACCGAATCCGCTTCGAGGTGCACGGTGCCCGCGTCGGCGCGGGCGTCGAAGTACCGTCCTTCGCACCCCGCGTGACGGCGGCAGACGACGCGTACTTTCGGTTGCCCGAGCTGGAGATGGGCCTGATCCCGGGAGCCGGGGGCACGGTTGGCGTCACACGCAGGATCGGGCGGTGGCGGACGGCGTATCTCGCGTTGACCGGGCACGCCATCGATGCGACGCCGGCGCTGGACTGGGGACTGGGGGACGCACGTGCCGAGAGAGGGGATCCGCACCGGCGGAGCATGGAGGAACTCCCGTGCCGACACGGTCTTCCGCGACGTCGAGGTCGACGGCCGAAGGGTTGACGTCCACGTACGCGGTGCGACCGTCGTGGCGGTCGGTTATATCACCCCCGTCGCAGGGGCAGAGGTGGTCGAGGGTCATGGCGACGCTCTGCTGCCCGGGCTGCACGACCACCATCTGCATCTCCTCGCGATGGCGGCCGCCGCGTCCTCCGTCGACTGCGGTGTCCACGCGGGCGACCCTGACGGGCTGGCCGCCGCGCTGCGCTCGGCCCCCGGCACCTGGGTGCGCGCCGTCGGCTACCACGAGCGCACAGCGGGCCACCTCGACCGGCAGGGTGCTCGACGCATGGGTGCCCGACCGGCCGTGCGTGTCCAGCACCGCAGCGGGGCCCTGTGGATTCTCAACTCCCCTGCGCTGGCTCTCGTCCACCACATCCTGGACCACTCACCCGAAGTGGAACGCGATGCCGTCGGCCGCCCCACGGGCCGACTGTGACGCTACGACGGCCCTGTTCTCGTATAGCTACGGCGAGGGGGCAAGTAGCTCAGTGTGATTTCAGGGCCTCTGCACGGAAGATTTCAAGTCCAGTGAGACGGTCGTACACCGGAGGGCCGGCGGCTTCTTGCATCCGCTTGGCTGCACTCCGCGCGTGCTTGATCCGGTCCTTCGCTTCAGCCTTGCGACCACCGCGCGCGGCAGAGACAGCAGCGCGCAGTTGCAATGTCCCCCAGGCCCGAACAGCCAGCGGGTCACCGCGGTCGTACTCTCGCTGCACGCTGCGAATCGCCTTGTCGGACAGGGCAACAGAGTCGTCCCAGTCTGCCGTTGCCCACATGTCCCACACGCGCATCCAGTCGGCGACGGCAGGCATCACCGGGTCGCCCGACAGCCGCGCAGACCAAGCAGCTCGTTCGCATGCCATGGCCACCAGCTCCGGGTGTCCAAGCGCGTGCGCGGCAGTGTGGGCGAACTTGCAGCACACCGCGTAGATGGCATACGCCTCTTCCTGCTCATGGCCCGTGGCGACTTCGGCCAGGGCGCGCGCCTCACGGAACAGGTCGGGGAGCACCTGCACGATCGCCACGTTCGCGGCAGCGTCGCGGAGGCGATGCAGGCGGGTGGTTTCCTGCCACAGCTGACCGGCTGTACGGGGCGTTCCGTCGAAGACGGGAGCGAGGTCGTAGCGGCGCAGCTCGCGCATGATCGCGGCGGCAGACACCTGCCACTGGTTCTCGGCCGGTGCGGTGTTGTTGTACGGACGCCCGATCAGGTCGTTCGGGTGTACATGCAGTTCCGAGGCGAGCAGGTTGAGCAGGCCGACGCGGTCGAGTTCGATGTGGCCGCGTTCCATCTTGGACACCCAACCCTGTGTTTTGCCCAGGGCGGCAGCGAGGTCGGCTTGCGTCATGCCAAGGCGGAGCCGTGCGCGACGTGCGCGACGGCCGATCTCTTCGGCTTCTTCCAGCATCAGCGCGCCCCCCTGGGGGTGAGGCGCCAGCGTTCGAGAGGGCGGCGAGGCATCGTGCTCCATCCATCAGGGCTTGTCCCCTTGACGGTACCGAGGTCGCTGGGCCGAGTGTGGAGTGCCCAGGGCAGGAGGTGACTACTTGTGGTGCCTGGGTCAGTCCAGCCCCGACGAACCGGCGGCTGGCTGCCATGGCTCCAGCCCAGCCTGCCGGGCTGCACTCAACAGTTCCCTACGTTGTCTGCGGGACAGGGCGAGCCCTTCGTATGGTTCTTCCACCCAGGGGCGTCGGGCGTGGCTTTCAAAGTTCTGCCGCTTGGGGCAACCAGCGATTGGCCACCCGACGCCCCACGACGACTCGGCTGCCAATTAGGAATTGCGAATGATCGCTCCGTAGGGAATCGACAGCGAGGTCGTCCGTCGGGAGGCACCGAGCACACCCACCGCACGGAGGCACCATGGCCGCGATCTGGGCCGGCATCGACGCAGGCAAAACCCACCACCACTGCGTCGCGATCAACGAGAGCGGCCACCGGCTGCTGTCCCGGCGCGTCGCCAATGACGAGCCCGAACTCCTAGAACTCCTCACCGACGTCCTAGCCCTTGGCGACGAGGTGACCTGGGGCATCGACCTGGCCGACGGCGGAGCCGCCCTGGCCATCACAGTCCTCTTCAACCACGACCAGCAGGTCCACTACATCTCCGGCCGCGCCATCCACCGCGCCTCCGAGAGCTACCGCGGCGAAGGCAAGACCGACGCCAAGGACGCCGCCGTCATCGCCGACCAGGTCCGCATCCGCCGCGACCTGAACCCCTTACGCACCGGCGACGAGACCGTCACCGACCTCAAGATCCTCACAGGTCGCCGTATAGACCTGGTCGCCGACCGCACCCGCATCGTCAACCGGCTCCGGGCCCAGCTGCCCGGCATCTTCCCCGGCCTGGAACGGGTCCTGGACCTCACCAACAAGGGCCCGCTGACCCTGCTGACCGGCTACCAGACCCCCGCGGCCATCCGCAGACTTGGCGCCAAGCGCCTGGAGACCTGGCTGCGGAACCGCAAGGTCCTCCGAGCCGACCAGCTCGCCGAGGCCGCGGTCGAAGCCGCCGAACGCCAGCACACCAGCCTGCCCGGCGAGAAGCTGACCGCCCAGATGGTGCACACCCTGGCGAAGGAGGTGATGGCCCTCAACGAGCAGGTCGCCGAGCTCGGAAAGCTCATCGAGGCCCGATTTCGCGATCACCGACACTTCGAGGTGATCACCAGCATGCCCGGCCTCGGCATCATCCTCGGTGCCGAGTTCCTGGCCGCCACCGGCGGTGACATGGCCGTCTTCGGAACCCCCGACCGCCTCGCCGCCTTCGGCGGCGTCGCCCCGGTCCCGCGCGACTCCGGCAAGATCAGCGGCAACCTGCGGCGCCCGCAACGCTACAACCGCCGGCTCCAGCGCGTGCTCTACACCTCCGCGCTGATCAGCATTCGGCGGTCCGAGGCATCCCGGCGGTTCTACGACCGCAAACGCGCCGAGGGCAAGCGCCATACCCAGGCCGTCCTTGCCCTCGCACGCCGCCGCGTCAACGTCCTCTGGGCCCTCCTCCGCGACGGACGGCGCTACGAGCCCGCTCCGCCGACAAGGGCTGCCGCATAGGAAGGGACGCGACACGCTGCGCGCGGCCAATTGGCCTGACCGACCCCGTCAGACCAGGCAAAACTCGTTACCTTCCGGGTCTGCCATCACCACGTGATCCGGCCTGCCCTGCAACTCGTCCTCGCGGACCACGGTCGCGCCCGCAGTGGTCAACCGCTGCACCGCCTCGACCACGCGCGGCCAGCGCACCTCCCACGGGGTTTCACGGCCGCCACCAACTTGCACGTCGATATGCAGCCGGTTCTTCGCCACCTTCGGCTCCGGCACCTTCAGGAAGGACAAGGTGGGGCCCACGCCATCCGGATCTGACAGGTACGCCCCGTCATCCCACTCGTCCTCCGGAACCTCATGATGCGAGAACCACTCCTCCCAGCTCCCGAACCCTGCGGGCGCGGGCTTCTCCGCGTAGCCCAACGCCAGCGCCCAGAACGCGGCCAGTTTCCCCGGGTACGCACAGTCGATCGTCAAGCTCCACTTGGTCGCCATGAGCCCTCCCCAGTCGGATGAACGGACTGTACCCCGCACCTCCGACACCTCCTGCCCGCTACCTCAGGCGTGCGCCACGGCTTGACGAACGGCATTAGGAATCGCCGACCGCAGCCCCCGTTTTTTGGGGCCCCGGCCACGTGCTGAGATCCAGGGCTTGCCGTCGGCCCTCACTCGTGTCGTGGTTCTGAGCGCGCCAATCCGGCATGACTCGGTTCGGTGGCAAAAAGACTAAGTTCAATTTCGAAACAATGAAATCCGGAGCTCACCCGAGACACCAGCCGGACTATAGATTTGCCCACCAAGAGCCACGGAAAGCGAAACGACCTGCCAACGGAGTCGGCAGGTCGTCACGAAGGATCGAGCTTCTTTAAGGCCAGTCAGCTACTTTCTCGTTATCCATATAGCAACCGACGACACCTGGTCATTCCACGGCAAATTGGGTATGCCTTGATCGAAATTGAAGCGCTGGGCATTGTTGGAGCTGCTCGCCCTGAACCGTGTTTCGTACTCTCCGAGCGGCACCTGCCCGCCATTGTCTCGATAAAATTGCTGATGAATCGTGACTGTTTCATTCGGGTGATTGGCGCGCGACATCACACTCCCGAGAATGCGAAAGGAGGACATGGTGTCGCTCTGGTCGCGGTACAGTTCATGGAGGTCAATTGTCGATACCGTCGGCCCGTCATCGAAATTCACTGACCATCTGCTACTCGAGCCACTACCTCCCGCACACTGGTAATTCGTGTCGCAATACCCCACAGCAGTGAAGGTGGAATTGGCGAACGCAGCGGAAGGATTTGCGACCACAACGCCCGACGCGGCGAGAATAGTCGCAAGGCTCGTAAGAACGCGACGCTTTGGCGAACTTGATTGAGTCTTTGGCGTCACTCCAGAGGTTCGCATGAGATCTCCAAGAGTGCGAATTTTCAGATTCACTACACGTCCTCTCTGCAGGCGAGGTGTTTTAAAAGGCGCTTTCAGGAAGAAGCATACCGGCCCAAGCACTGGTTGGCCCCCGTTACGTCCGGGGCTTCCGTTCGCGCTCATCTTCGCGCTGTCTCGGCGTGGGCACCTCGACCGAAAGGCCAGAAACCTGCAGACCTTGACCCGCAGTCTGGCCGAATGGCTGAGGCGATTGGCGATCTGAAGTGCTAGCAGTTCGCTCCCGCCGTGGTTGCGTCCATGGAGATGGTGTACGGGTTCGACCTGATCCGGGGGTTTGCTCCGGCGTCGGGATGAGGCCCGCATAGATGAACGGCCACCGGCTGATCTTCGAGGTGTCGAAGCCTCGAAGGAGATCAGCACGATGACCGCATCCGACAGTCTGCCCCTGCACGCCCTCGCCGAAGACAACCTCGCCGCGGCGAGTCCCGATCTGCTGCGCGCGATGGTCAAGACGTTCGCTGACGCGCTCATGTCCGCGGAGGCGGATGCCCTCTGCAATGCTGAATACGGGCAGGTCAGCGAAGAGAGAGTCAACCACCGGAACGGATATCGCCCGCGCGAGTGGGACACGAGGGCCGGCACCGTCGAACTCGCCATCCCCAAGCTCAGGAGCGGGAGTTACTTCCCGCACTGGCTGCTGGAGCGACGTCGCCGGGCCGAGCAGGCCCTCATCTCGGTGGTCGCCACCGCCTACCTGCTGGGCGTGTCCACCCGCCGTGTCGAGAAGCTCGCCGAGTCCCTCGGCGTCACCCAGCTGTCGAAGTCCCAGGTCAGCGCGATGGCGAAGCACCTGGACGAGCAGGTCGCCGCTTCCGCAACCGGCCCCTGGATCAGGGCCCTTACGCGTTCGTCTGGGTGGACGCGCTGACCCAGAAGGTCCGCGAGGGCGGCCGGATCATCAACGTCCACGCCTTGATCGCGGTCGGCGTCAACGCCGACGGGCACCGCGAGATCCTCGGCATCGATGTCGCCACCGCCGAGGACGGCGCCGGCTGGCTGGCCTTCCTGCGCTCGCTGATCGCCCGCGGCCTGTCCGGCGTCCAGCTGGTCATCTCCGACGCGCACGCCGGCCTGATCGACGCCATCGGCGCGGTCCTGCCCGGCGCGAGCTGGCAGCGATGCCGCACTCATTACGCCCGCAACCTGCTCAGCCAGGTCCCGAAATCGGCCCAGCCCTGGGTGGCCACGCTGCTGCGGACCGTCTTCGAACAACCCGACACCGACGCCGTGAAGGCCCAGATGCAGCACGTCCTGGACGCGCTGGAGGCCAAGTTTCCCAAGGCCGCAGCCCACTTGGACACCGCCCAGCACGACCTGCTGGCCTTCACCGCCTTCCCACGCGAGATCTGGCGGCAGATCTGGTCGAACAACCCGCAGGAACGGCTGAACAAGGAGATCCGCCGCCGCACCGACGTGGTCGGCATCTTCCCCGACCGCACCGCCGTCATCCGGCTCGTCGGCGCCGTGCTGGCCGAACAGAACGACGAGTGGACCGAGGCCCGCCGCTACATGGGACTCGACCTGCTGGCCAAAGCCTGCCTCCACCCGATCGAGTCAGAAACCCACGAGACCGACCTGCCCACCGAACTCACCGCATAGCCTCAAAAGGAGATCACCGAGTGGCCGTCAATACACCACTCCAGCGGACGTGACCCCCGCCGTGGTCGCCAGTCAGGGGCATTGCGTGAACGAGATCTGTCTGGGCGCGGCGATGTAGGTCTGGCGTCCGGCTGTCCTGGCGGAAGACGCTGATGGCGAGGTTGCGCAGGGAGGCCATGGCGCGGGGCAGCTTGCCGATTTCTCACACACACCGAGGGACCCTGCTATCCAGGCAGGGCCCCTCGAAGCAGCTCAGTCACCCAATTCGATACCCAAACTGTCCGCGAGTTCGCGGAGGTCTTCAACCGAGATCTGGGGGGCTTTCGCCGCTTGCCGAGATGCCCAACGCTCCAAAATTTCGTCCATGGCGGCTCTGACCTGCACTTTCTCCAAGTGTCTTGACTCAAGTATCTGACGGAAGGCTTGTGTCCCTTGCGCTTGCCGGTGGGGATGAACAGGTCGGGCTGGATCTGCCCGACGGACTCGCCGCCGGCCCGGCGCCGGAGCACGGTGTGCAGCATGTCGTCGGTCATCGCCGGGGGCCGGCCGCCGTGCTTGCCCTTGCGGGCCGCGGTGTCCAGGCCCTCCAACGTGGACTCGCGGATGTTCTCTCGCTCGGTCTCCGCCATCGCCGCGAAGTACGCGAACAGCAGCTTGCCCGGGCCAGTGGGGTCGTAGATGCCGGGCAGGGGTCCGGCGAGCATCTCCAGGACCAGGCCGTGGGCGGTGAGGTGGTCGGTGAGCGCGGTGAGTTCGGCGGCGTCGCGGCCGAGGCGCTTCATCTCGTACACGGTGAAGATGACCCGGCAGTGCGGGGCGTGCGCCTTGACCTCCCGCGCGGTTCGCAGCGCCTTCTCGAACCGGGGCCGGACCCGCACCCGGGTGCTGATCTTCTCGCTGAAGATCTTGCCCCTCGGGATGCCGTGCTTGCTGAGCGCGTCGAGCTGGGAGTTGAGCGTCGAGCATCGCGCGTTAGCCGATGTGGATGTCCGCACTCGGCAGGTCCGGGTCGATCGGCGCCGGTGGCGGGGTGCCGGGCCGCCACGGCCGACCCCGGCCCACGGTCGGCCGGGGTCGGCACCCGCAGCGCCTTCTTCAGCCGGGGCACCTTCGTGAAGCGGCGGGTGTGGTAGGCGGAGGCGACCGCGCCGCCGCGCGAGCGGCACGGGGAACCGGGCTGGGCGACGCACTTCGGACAGGCGTGCTGTTCGGCGTCGTCGGCGTCCGACCGGTCGGTTGAGGAAGGAAGCCGAGGGTCCGTCACGGGCCCGGATCTTCGCACAATGCAAGTCTCAGAAGGAGGCCCGTCCTGCTTCTTAGTGAGAACGGGTTCTGCGAACGAACCCGGGATCGGCGGGGGTCCGGCGGCCCGCGATTGATCTTGCTCGCGCAAAGGACTGTTCATGAGAGAGCTCTGGATGAGACGGGCAGGCCGGAGATGCCGGCGCCTTCGGAGCGGCCTTGCCATCCACTCCGCCCCGCAATAACATTACGACAGTAAGCCATACGATCGAAATTCAATGTGTAAGGAGTCCGTCATGGCGACACAACGGCCGGTAGCACTCGTGACGGGGGCGTCATCGGGGATCGGTAACGCAACCGCTCGGGCCTTCGTCACAGCCGGGTTCGAGGTGATCGGAACCGGACGGAACACCTCGGGGCTCACCCCGCCCGCCGGTGTGGCCTTCCTCGACCTCGACGTGACCAGCGACGAATCCGTCACCGCCGCGGTCCGGGAAGTGATCGAACGGTTCGGACGGATCGACGTCCTGGTCAACAACGCCGGTCTGGGCTCGGCCGGCGCCGCCGAGGAGAGCTCCGTCGCCCAGGCCCAGCGCCTCTTCAACCTCAACTTCTTCGGTCATGTCCGCATGGCGAAGGCCGTTCTGCCGCACATGCGCACCCAGGGCCGTGGACGTATCGTCAACGTCTCGTCCGTCCTCGGCGTCATCCCGCAGCCCTACATGGCCCTCTACGCCGCCGCGAAGCACGCCGTCGAGGGCTACTCCGAGTCCCTGGATCACGAGGTCCGCGAGCACGGCGTCCGCGTCCTGCTCGTCGAGCCCGGCTACACCCGGACCGCCTTCGATGCCAATGCCGCGCAGCCCGACACCCCGCTGCCGCTGTACGCGGAGCGGCGGCGTGTCTTCGACGAAGTGGTCGCCGCGGCGATGAAGACCGGCGACGACCCCGCCGTCGTCGCCAAGGAGATCGTCACGGCAGCCACCGCCTCGAAGCCGAAGCTGCGCTACACCGCCGGACCGCTCGCCTCACGCATCACCACCGCGCGACGCCTCGTCCCCGCCGGGATGTTCGACAAGCAGATCCGCAGGTTCAACCGGATGCCCGGCTGAAACGTCGCACCCGGCCCATCGACCCGCAGCGCGCGCGAGAGGCGCGTTCAGCTCTGACCTGACAAGGAGCATCACCATGGGAATGAGCACGGAAGCGCAGCAGTTCGCGCAGTTCCTCGACAGCGTGCGTGCGAAGGCGTCGACGCCGGGACTCGATCTGGCCGTCGTCCGCGACATCGTCGACACACATGCTTCGGCATCGACCGAGCCGGAAGGCGTCACCTACGCCGACGTGGACGCGGACGGCGTCCCCGCCCTGTGGGTCATCCCCGAGGGCGCCGACCCCGACAAGGCGCTGCTTCACTTCCATTTCGGCGGATCGGTCGCCGCCTCGATCGCATCGGACCGCAAGGCCGCCGGCCACATCGCCAAGGCGGCCGGAATCCGCTCACTCGTCGTGGGCTTCCGCCTGGCGCCCGAGCATCCCCACCCGGCGCAGATCGACGACGCCGAGACCGCCTACCGGTGGCTGCTCGCTCAGGGCTACGCGCCGCGGAACATCGGCAGCACCGGCCACTCCATCGGAGGCACCCTCGCGATCGCGCTGCCCCTGCGCCTGCTCGCCAAGGGCGAGGCAGTCCCCGGCGCGGTCGTCAGCATCTCGCCCTGGACCGACCTCACCATCAGTAACCCGAAGGTGGACGAGAACGAGGAACTCGACAGGATGCTCAGCCGGGGCATCCTCGAGCTGTTCCGAGCGGCTTGGCTGCAGGACCCCGGCGTGGACTTCACCGACCCCGCCATCAGCATCGTGAACGCCGACCTGACCGGCCTGCCGCCCACGGCCCTCCACTACGGCGAGCACGAAACGCTTGCCGGCGATGGCGCCGATTTCGGCCGCCGACTGACCGACTTCAAGATCGTCTCTGAGGTCCGCCCGCTGCCGGAGGGCCAGCACTCGTTCATCCTGGGCGCGGGACGCGTGCCCGAGGTGGACCGGGCGATCGAGCAGATGGGCCAGTGGCTTCGACGGCACCTCGGCCGCTGAGGTGGAAGCTGCCCGGACATGCGCATCGTCCGCCGAGAAGACAACCGAGAAGATCACGCGAAGGGACGGCTGACATGAAGGCGTTCGTCGTCGAGAAGTACGGCAAGGGCGGCCTGCGCGCCGCTGATGTTCCCGAGCCCACCGTCGGGGCCGGCGACGTCCTGGTCCAGGTGAGCGCTGCCAGCATCAACCCGCTGGACAAGATGGTCCGCAACGGGGAGTTCAAACGACTCCTGAAGTACGAGCTTCCGTTCGTGCTCGGCCATGACGTCGCCGGGATCGTGACGCAGGTCGGGCCGACCGTGCGCGGCTTGACGGTCGGCGACGAGGTCTACGCACGTCCCCGCGACCTGCGGGTCGGAGGCTTTGCCGAGTTCATTGCGGTCGACCAGGACGACGTCGCGCCCAAGCCGGCGTCACTCACGCTCCGCGAGGCGGCCGCGGTGCCGCTGGTGGCCCTGGCCGCCTGGCAGATCCTCGTGGAGCGCGCCCACGTGGTGCCGGGCCAGAAAGTGCTCGTCCACGCCGGTGCCGGTGGCCTCGGATCGACGGCCATCCAGCTCGCCAAGCACTTCGGTGCCACGGTGGCCACGACCACGAACTCCCGCGCCGAGGAGATGGTCAGGAGCCTCGGCGCCGACACCGTCGTCGACTACACGAAGGAGGACTTCTCGCAGGTGCTGTCCGGCTACGACCTGGTGCTGGACTCCCTTGGCGGGGCGAACCTCGAGAAGTCGCTGACTGTGCTGAAGCCGGGCGGCCTGGCCATCGGTGTCGCCGGCCCGCCGGACTCCGGGTTCGCCAGGCAACTCGGCGCGCCCTCGTTCATGGGCGTGGCCATGAACGCGCTCAGCCGCAAGGTGCGCAAGCAGGCCAAGGCCCTGGGTGTGCGCTATGAGTTCTTCTTCATGCAGGCCAGCGGCGCCCAGCTCCGTGAACTCGGCGCCCTGTACGACAGCGGACGGCTCCGCCCGGTCATCGACCGGACGTTCCCCTTCGACCGGACGCTCGAGGCGATGGCGTACGTCGAGCAGGGGCGTACCACGGCCGGAAAGGTCGTGATCTCGATGACGCCCGGCGACGACTGAACCAGGCCGGCCGCGCAGAAGGCGTGGCGGTGCTCCAAGACGCCGCCCGCACACCATTAGAGTGCGTTCGTAATCCAATATGATGGCGAGGCCGGCGGAAAGCGGGCGACCCTTCCGGCGCACGAAGGAGCGAGCGCGTGACTCGTTACGGGAAAGAGCACAAGCAGGCGACCAGGCAGCGGATCATCGAGACCGCCGGCCGCCGGTTCAAGCAGGACGGTATCGATGGCTCGGGCATCTCGACGCTGATGGCGGACGCCGGACTGACCAACGGTGCCTTCTACGCCCACTTCGCGTCCAAGGACGACCTCGTGGCCGCCTCGGTCGCGGACCAGCTGCGCACGCAGTACGCCAACGTCATCGACCAGGCGGCCCCCGGCATCGCAGGACTCGAGCAGATCGTGCGGTGGTATCTGTCGCCCCAGCACCGCGACAGCCCCGACGACGGCTGCCCCTCCGCCGCACTCCTCGATGAGATCGGGCGCTGCCCGCAGGAGACCAAGCAGGCGTACACCGACGGGGTGCTCGCCGTCATCGACGGCATCGCCGCCCGCCTGGCGCCCGCCGATCCGCGCTCGGCGCACACGAAGACCCTCAGCGTCTACGCCATGATGGTCGGGACACTGCAGCTCTCCCGCGCCCTGTCTGACCCGCGACTCTCCGACGAACTCCTCGAAGAGGGCATCCGCAACGCCCTCACGCTGCTCAGCGCACAGGAGTCCCGCTGACACGCCGCAGCAGCCTCGCCGAGCCGGCCCGGCGAAGCCGACATCCGAGGCAGCGGGCGCGCGCCCGAGACCGAACGGGCGGGAGAGACTTCGCCGGCTCATCGACACCGCCTGATCGATGAGCGGCCGTCCCCGCTCCGAGCGGTTCCCGGCGTCGACCCGGCTCTCCCCACCGCCCGGCCGTGACCACGGGATTCTGGGTCGAAGCCGCAGCCGACGGCTTCGACCCGGAATCGCTGGCGCTACCGCTGCGCGGCGCTCTCCCCGGCGGGCGCCGACTGCGGTTCGTCCGCTCGCTGGCCCGGGACGACTACAGCCGACTGGAGATCTAGCCGGTTGCTCATGTCCAGCTCGAACCGGCCGTAGGGGTTGACGTGAGTCCAGAACAGCGGGGACAACGCGCGCCGATCGGCATCGCCGAGGCGCTCGACCCCCTTCGGCTCGGCCAGGACCTCTGCAGCAGCAGGGTGTTGACGTGGACAAGGGCAGCCTGCAGCAGGTGCAGGGCGAGCATCGAGATCTCCTGGCTCTCGCGGTCGGCGCCGGTCAGGTCCCCGTCCTTGCCGTAGAACAGGTCGTGGTTGGCGGAGTTCCAGTTCTCCACCACTTGCAGGCCCTCGTGGATCTCCCGCCGTAGTTCGGGGCTGGCCAGGTAGTCGCAGACGAACGCTGTCCGCACAGCGCGGCCGAGCTCCTCGATCGCCCGGTAGGTCGGGTGCTTCGGGCCGCCGCAGGTGAAGCGTCGTAGCACCTGCTCGGCCTCGGCCGTGCCCAGGCGGAGCGCGGTGGTGTATTTGACGATCTGGTCGTACTGCTGGCGGATCAGCTCCCAGTCGATCGTCTTGCTGGACAGCACCGGGGCCAGGTGCGGCCACGTCTCGTCCTCGCCGGCAACCGGCCGGTACAGCCGGGCCGAGCCCACGTTCTTCAACCGGGGCAGCAGGTTGAAGCCGAGCATGTGCGCGAAGGCGAATCCGACGAATGGACGGGCCGGGCGCTTGACGATGCGGTCCTGAGTGGTGTGGTCGACCGCCACGAGCCCGTGCTTGGGGCGGTAGCCGTCCCAGCACTTGAAAGTGGACGTAGCCGGTGACGGGCAGTCCGTCGTCGATCAGCCGGTGCACGACGCGCAGACCTGCTCGGATGTAGTCGATACGCTTACGTGCATCGCGGGATCCCGTCAGCGGGTGCGGGTGCGTCTTCCGCCAGTGAGACGACTTCCGCCTGGCGGTGCAGGGGCGGCAGGGCGAGCGACTGCGTCAGGCGGGGGCTGCGCAGGATGTGTGCAGGAGGAGTCAGTGGACCCACCGAAGACTGACCTGTTGGGCCTGGGGGCCCCGTGCTCGCCACACAACCGTACGGCCGTAGGCACATCGATGTGCCTACGGCCGTACGGCGATTCCCTCCGTCTAGTCGGTCTTGATGGCCATGAGCATGTTCAGTCGGGACGCGTTGCGGGCCGGCCACATGGCGGCCAGGAGTCCGACGAGCGCTGCCAGCAGCAGGAAGAGCGCGAACCGGCCCCACGGCAGCACCAGCGCGTACCCGGGGATGTCCGCCTTTACGATCTCGCAGACGGCCCAGCCCAGGAAGGAACCGACTCCGATGCCGATGACCGCGCCGAAGAGGGAGATGACCACGGCCTCCAGCTGGATCATCCGCGTCACGCCTCGCCGGTCGAGTCCGACGGCTCGCAGCATGCCGACCTCGCGCTGTCGTTCGAAGACTGACATCGCGAGGGTGTTCACCACTCCCAGCACCGCGATGGCCAGGGAGATCGCGAGCAGTGCGTACAAGACGTTGAGCGCAGCATCGTATGTGCCGCTGAACTCGTTGCGGATGGCCTGCTGGTCGTCGATCTTGATCCCCGGGCGCCCGGGGAGGGCGTCAGCGAGCGCCTTCCTGTCCGTGCTGCCGTCCGTCTTGACGTAGATCTTGGAGAGGGACGCCGCGAGGGTCGATTCGATCACGTCCGCGGAGACGACGACAGGGAAGACGACCTCGTTGGACTCGAAGATAGCCCCGACGGTCACCCTGCGCTTCTTGCCGGAGTCCCCGTACACCGCTGGCAGGGTGTCCCCCACCTTCCAACCGTGGGATCGCGCTTCGTCCTCGGCAACGGCGATCTGCCCCTTGGCGAGCGTGCCCTGTGAGCCGGAGACCACCGGAAGGTCGAGTGCCTTGTCGAACTCCGCCGGGGCGATGGCTGTTACATCCTCCTGGATGCCGTCGATCTGCATCCACGACTGCTGCTCTGGCGACACGGCCCTGACGCCGGGGAGCTTGCGCACGGCGGCGACCGCCGAGGTGTCCAGGTCCACAGCAGTGGTCGTGATCATATAGTCGGCCTTGACGATGTCCGTGGTCATCCTGTCCATGGACTGACCGACAGTGACGCCGAGCACGGTCAGAGCACTGACCAGTGTGAGGCCGATGGCCAGTGCGGAGGCGGTGGCGCCGGTACGGCGCGGGTTGCGTACGGCGTTCTGGCCCGCGAGCGTGCCGGAGACACCGAAGCCCCGCCGCAGCAGCGGCCGTACGAGCGCGATCACCGGCCGGGACAGCAACGGGATCAGCACGAGGACACCGATCACCGCGAGGAAGGCACCGAACCCGACGATCATCGCGCCGCGCGAGCCGCCGGTCCCGGCGCCCGCGACGACGACCGCCGCGCCGAGCAGCGTGAGGATGCCGCCGAACACGTTCCGCAGGATCAGGGACCTGATGGTGGAGGGCAGGTGTGCGCTGCTGATCGCCGCGACCGGCGGGATCTTCGCTGCGCGACGGGCCGGCAGCCAGGCGGCCACCATGGTGACCAGCACACCGACGAATGCTGAGACCAGGACAGTCGTCGACGTGACGATCAGCGGCCCGTCCGGGAGCTTCCCTCCGCCGAAATCGACCACTGACTGTGCTATGGCGGCCATGACGGCACCGAGCCCGAGCCCAGCGACCGCACCGGCCGCGCCGACCACCATCGCCTCGATCAGCACGGAACGGGTGACCTGCCTGCGGGAGGCGCCGACCGCACGCAGCAGAGCGAGTTCCCGGGTGCGCTGGGCAGCCAGCATGGTGAAGGTATTGGCGATCAAGAAGACGCTGACGAAGAGCGCGACACCGGCGAAGGCAAGCAGTATCCCACTGAGCAGCGAGGCGTCTCCCTCCGCCAATTTTGCCTCGGCGTCGGCGAGTTGTTGACCGGTCTCGGCCTTCGCGGAGTCCGGAAGTACCTTGCCGATGGCGGCGGCGAGCTTGGTGCTCGAAACGCCGGGGGCGGCGGTGACGGTGACGTTCTCGAAGAAGCCCGGCTGGAGGTAGAGCCGCTGTGCGGACGGTGTGTCGAACAGCACCAGGCTGCCGCCTCCTGCCACCAGCTGGTCCTCGGTGGTGAAGATGCCGGAGAGCTTGTACTTCTTGGCCGGACCCGTCAGAGCGACAGGCACGGTGTCGCCGACATGGTAGCCACCCTTGTCGGCGCTGTCCTTGTCGAGCGCGATCTGCATGGCCTCTGTGGGACCGCCACCCTCGGTGAACGCGTAGAGCGGGTCCTTGCCGTTCTTGCCCGGCGCGTAGTTGGCGCCCGAGTTGAACGCGCCGCCGATGAGTCCGCCGTCTCTGTCGGAGACGTAGGCGAGTCCGTCGACCCGCCCGGCGGCTTCGGCGACCCCGTCCACACGGGCGACCTCTTCGAGCGTCTTCCGACTGATGCCGGGGGAATCGGAGTAGTGGTTGGGGTCCGGGTCGACCTGGACGTCCACGTGGGCGAAACTCTTGGCTTTCTGGCTGCTGGAGGAGTTCGTGTAGGTGTCGGTGAAGATCAGAGTGCCGGAGACGAACGCGACGCCGAGCATGACGGCGAGCACGGTCATCAGCAGTCTGGCCTTGTGCGCGAGGACGTTGCGCAGCGCTGTGCGGAACATGGTGGTGTGATCCCGGTGAAGTGAGGGGAGCTGAGGACGGAGGGGGTGCGTACCGGTTGGTCGGCTCTGCTGCGGGCCGCTCAGCTCGTACGGAACGGGGTCTCGAACGACTTCATGAGGTCGAGGACCCCGTCCGCGGTGGGCTCGTACATCTCGTCGACGATCCGGCCGTCGGCGAGGAAAACGACCCGGTCCGCGTAGGAAGCGGCGACCGGATCATGGGTGACCATGACGACGGTCTGGCCCAGCTCCCGTACCGAGTCACGCAGGAAGCCGAGGACCTCGCCGCCCGAGCGTGAGTCCAGGTTGCCGGTCGGCTCATCCCCAAAGACGATGTCCGGCTTGGAGGCGAGCGCACGGGCGACGGCGACGCGCTGCTGCTGGCCGCCGGAGAGCTGGGCGGGGCGGTGGCTGAGCCGGCCCGACAGACCGACCATCCGAATGACGCTGTCCAGCCACTCCTTGTCCGGTGTCCGGCCCGCGATGTCCATCGGGAGCGTGATGTTCTCCAACGCGGTCAGGGTGGGCAGCAGGTTGAACGCCTGGAAGATGAAGCCGACCTTGTCCCGGCGGAGTTTGGTGAGTTGCCTGTCCGTCAGTGACCCGAGCTCGACATCACCGACGCGGACCGAGCCGGAGGAGAAGCTGTCCAGCCCCGCGACACAGTGCATCAGCGTGGACTTCCCGGACCCCGAAGGCCCCATGATCGCGGTGAACTGGGACTGCCCGAAGCCGACACTGACCTGATCGAGGGCCACCACATTGGTGTCGCCCTGTCCGTAGACCTTGGAGAGCTCAGTGGCGCGGGCGGCGATGGCAGGGGCGGCGGCGCGGGGGCCGGTGGACGGGCTAGTGATCATGGGTAGCACTCCGATCGGGATAGAGACAGCGAGGGGCACGTGCCACGGGCCGTGCAAACGGCCACAAGAGGCCCATGGACGCGAGAGTCCGGGTCCATCCCGCTGGGAACCTCTCTATCGTCCGGTTCCCACAGATCCTGCGGATCAGCTGAATTGCCGACCACCTGAGGCTGATGCGAGAAAGGGTTTCGTCAGCCTCAGGTATGTCGTCGCATCAGCTCCTGGGATGACGCCCAGCGAAACAGCCTGAGAAACTGGCACGCGGTAGGGATGGTGTCCCTGGATTGGCACGGCGTGCATGCCTGCACCCCGGGACGTTAGGGCGCAGGTCAGGTGCCAAACTCACCTCGAGCTCACTGATGCAAGGCAGATCCCCGCACAGGAGACGCGCCAGAGGCTGCGACCTACGCGCGCGGGGTATCAGCCTTTCGGCCGAGGACGCTTGCGACCGCTTCGTTTCCTGGCCGTTCGGCCGAGGTGGGGCGGTTGGGCGGGCAAGCGGGCTCCCTGCCATGTCTACCGCACACCCAACTGCCCTCGTCGTCAGCCTGTGCATTCCCACGGCCCACACCGCAGTGGTCGCCTCTTCGGCCCGGACTCGGTGGATTGGCCGTCATCGCCCTTGATGATGGCAGACCGACCCTTGACTCTATAGGGGATCACCGCGCCTTCTGCTTCGCGCTGGCCGAGCACCTCTATCAGGACCTGTTCGGACCCGGCCAGGCGGAGATCCTGGTCCGGTTGCGTGCCGAGCACGCCGTCTGCTGGCCGCACGGGGTACCGGGGCGGCGGCGAAGCAGGGCTCCTGTGGGCCGAGGGGCGTGGGCTTGTGGTAGCACAGTCCGGTGCCGTGCAGACAGATGACCAGCAGGCGCGGCTGGCGTCGGCCGGTGCGCGTCTCCACCACGGGTTGCAGATGGTTTCCTCGGCGAGGACGGCGGCAGTTCGACCGGGCGCTTGCCGGGGCTACGGAGCCTACTGCGATCCGGGCCGATGTTGCTTGACGGGATGGTGCTGCGCGCGGACGTCCACCGTCTGGGTGGGACGGGGCCATGGCCGGTGCTGCCGAGTCGGCTGCTGAACGGCAAGCAGACCTCCTTCATGGCCAGGCCTCTCAATCTGTTGCCGCGGCCGAGCGCGGGCTCATGGCGATCATCCAGGACACGCGTGGCCGCTTCGTCTCCGAGGGCGAGTAGTACACCGGGTGGGACATCGAGACGTACAGGGTGCTGGGCGCCCACGGTGTAGCGCTTAGCTGGGGATGCGGGACACCGTGGGCACCGGATGAGGGGAAGCCTTTCAGGGTGTAGGGGCGGACTCCGGCGGAGCGCCCAGTGGCTGTCCGCCCGGCCCGCCGGAGAAGGTCAGCCACGGCAGAGAGGGTTGCTGGGCCACGCCTGGCTCGCGGTAGTCGCACACCCCCTCGGGGAAGGCCTTCCGCAGTCGGCCCCATTGGGCGTTGGAGAAGTCGACGGTGTAGTCGTCCCGGTTGAGTTCCTTGAGTTGGCACTTGAGGATGTTGTTGGCCGTCGGGCCCCCGGCCGCAGTCCGGGGCACACCGAAGTAAGGGTAGGTGGCGCGGCAGACGGACATATCGGAGATCTTGCGGTTGCCGATCCAGCACGCGTCGACAGCGTCGGCCGGCTTGTCGCGCACCACCTTGGTCTCGATCGGGTCGTTGGACGTGTCGGCTTCGATGCGGGTCAGCCATCTGTCCATGAGCAGGAACGCCTTCTCGCGGGCATCGCCGTCGGTTTGCACCGGAGGCACACCCGTCCAGATGATCTGATTGTCATGGCCACCGTTGGCCTGGTCGAAGCGGGCACGCATGGCGTAACTGTGGAAGTCGCTGTGGATCTCCCAGTTGCCGGGAGAGCGCAGATCGATGACGGGGACCTTGGCCGCCTCGCGGGGGTAGGTCACCCGACCGGAGCGGTATGCGACTTCCAGCGCCGCAGGGTCGGCTTCACTACGCTCCGGCTGCCACTTCCAGTCGATGTCGAGCCCGCCGACGCTCTCGTTGAGGTCGACGAACTGCTCAGCGGTGATCGTGCCGGACTCGACGGCCTTCAGGCCGTACTGGACACCGGTGTTGTCGTACGGCCGGTTGGCGAAACCGCGTTGGATGCGTTGTTCGACCGGCCCCCATGAACTCGCGGGCCTTCGGCCCCAGACGGCCACGGCGTAGTCCTGAAGAGTGCACCGCTCACCGGCAGGATTTGCCTCGGCGTCGTACACCCACGAGCGATTGGGCTCCAGAGTGGTGTGGCCGGCCAGGAATCCGCCGAGGCAGCCGGCCCCGTTGTCCGGGTCCAACCAGGTCTTGGAGTACTGCCCGTTGCCTGTCGGGTTGTCCCAGAGTGTCCGGCACACCGTCTCGAACGCGTGGCCGGTCACCGCGGTTCTGTGGGTGGTCAACGCCCACAATGGAGACCTGTCGAAGTGGTGGTCGAGTACGTGACAGTCCTCGGCCTCCTGCAGCGTGGACCAGACGTCGGGGAAGCTGCAGGAGGGCAGGATGCCGTCCAACAGACCGGGGTAGTTGGAGGTGATCCAGTGCTGCTGCATGGAACCGCCGGAGCAGCCTTGCCCGATGGTGTAGCGGATCGGGCCGTAGTTCTCGACGAAGTGCTCCTTGAGCATCACCAGCGCTTCGGTGGAGACCACGTCGTTGCAGTTCTGCCCCAGCATGTTCAGGTTGGACACCGCGACGGCGAACCCGCGGGACAGAGCCGTGTCGTTGAGAACGTTCTCCATGGGTGCGTCCTGTGAATGCCGCGGCGTGCAGTCGCCGCCGAACGGCACAAGGAGTTTTCCGTTGAAGCCGCCTTGCGGTGCCCACGGTTGCCACGGCTTGGCCGGGTCGTACAACACCGCGATGTCGTAGATGCCACGGTCCATCACGCCGCGTTCCCGGCGTACGACGTACGCGACCCGCTTGCCCTGGTCCGTCGTTGTGTATGCGAGGTCTGCGGGCGGTCTTTTCGGATCATATGCGGTGAACTGGCCGGTCAGCCAGGACTTGTAGAAGAGCTTGTACTTCGCTGGAGTATTGCACGCGACATCCTGCGGCTTCCCGAGGCCGTTCTCCTCGGTCGCGCACACCCACGGCTGTACCTGTGGCCCGGCGAACAGCGGTCCGCCGATGGGATGGCCGGTGATGGTAAGGCTTGCCGCGCCCCCCTGTGTCCGGGCCGTCATCCTGTTCTCGCCGACCTGGAGGCCGGTGACCAGGCCCAGGAAGCGGCCGTCCGGCCGGACGGCGAAAGCGGATGTCACATCCCGGCCGTCCACGTCCACGCGCACATTCTCTGGTGTTCCCCCGGAAGGCAGGGCCACCTCGACGAGGGCGTCGCCCCCGGACACCAGATCCGCGCGATTCGACAGCACCCTGATCTGAGGCGATTCCCCTGAGGCGGAGTACGCGATTCCAGTCAGCATGAGATCGAAAGCCATGACGAAAACAACCAGCCATCTGGTTCTGGCCCGTGGCGTGAGCCTGCCTGGGGGCCGTTCTGCACTGTGAGCCATCGGCTTCTCCGGCTTCGGTTGAGTAGCGACGCCGCAAGCGGCTCCACGGGTGCGGGCCACATCAGGCGGCGGAGATCCGTACCGATCCCCTCGGACGCGGTTACGGCAGCGGAGTGGCCGTAACCCCGAACGCATCCGTATGGCTGGCTGGTTGCGGGAACGTCAGTGAGTGGTGTAGCTCAGGCCGATCTGGTCGCGCACGGTGTCGAGCGTGCGCATCACCGCCACGGTCTCGTCCAGAGGCATGATCTCGCTCTCCAACTCCCCTGCGCGTAGCCGCTCCTGGACGTGCCGGATCTGGCGGTGCAGGCCGCCGCCCGCCGTGTCGTCGCCGTCGCCCTCGCGGGCGGCGGGCAGACTCAGGCGTTCGGTGGTGCCCCGCGTCTGCACGGTCAGTTCGTCCGGGCAGTGCATCAGGAACGGCAGTTCGATGTGACCTTCGGTGCCGGTGATACGGGCTGTGCAACCGAGGTTCGCCCGCATGGAACTCTGGGCCAGCGCGACCGCCCCACTGTCGTACCCGGAGAGGACAGCGACATGCTCGTCGACGCCGGTCGAGCCGAGTGTGCCGTACGCCGTGACCCGGTCGGGCGTACCCAGCACCATGCTGGCCAGCGATAGGGGATACACACCCAGGTCGAGCAGGGAACCGCCACCCAGCGCGCGATCGAACAGACGGTGTTCGGGGTCCGCCGGGAATTGGAAGCCGAAGTCGGCCTCCAGGGACTGGACTTCACCGATGACGTCCTCGGCGAGCAGTTCTCTGACTTTGACATAGGCCGGCAGGAACCGGCTCCACATCGCCTCCATCAGGAACAGGCCCCGTTCCCTGGACACAGCCACCATTTCAGCGGCCTGCTCCGCGTCCAGCGAGAACGCCTTCTCGCACAACACTGGACGCCCCGCGTTCAGGAACAGCAACGTGTGCTCGTGATGGTGGGAGTGGGGCGATGCGACGTAGACAATGTCGACAGTGTCATCGGCGGCCAGATCTTCGTACGAAGCGTGCCGGTGTCGCGCGGCGATGCCGTGCTTCTCGCCGAACGCGTCGGCCCCTTTCCGACTGCGGGAGCCGACGGCGACCAAGTGGGCGTCAGGCAACCGGCCCAACGCGTCCGCAAAACTGTTTGCTATGACACCAGTGCCGGCGATGCCCCAGCGGAACGACATGAGAACTCCTTGTTGCTGTGATGGTGATCATGGGATGGCGCTGTGGGCACCGGAACCACGAGGTGGGTGCGGCCTACGGCGGCGACGAACCGCCACCTGGCGTCGTTGGCTCTGATCCAAGGCCGACCGGGCGGTTGTCCTGCGGTACGGGGATGGTGGAGCCAGGCCAGGTGCGTTCGCCACAGTCCATGACGTTCATCGAGACGCCTGCTCCGCAGCCGCATGCAAATTAGGTCGCCCGCCTGACGCGCGCAGTGACCTGGACCGTGCGTGGCGCGATCTGGTCGTTCAGCGCCGCCGATATTCGTATGCGACGCTCGCCCTGGGCCAGTTGCGTGCATGTGGTATCGAAGACCTCAAGGCCTGTCGGCGCCGCTTCGAGGGCGGACTCGGCCACGCCACCCAGCGGGCGAACGGCTCATGCCGAGGTAGCCGTACCGTGTCCCAGGCGGCGGCTCATGTTGGCATCCGGTTGATCCGGGCCACGTCGCCATACCAATGTGCCGATGGTTTGACGACCCGCTCCTGAGTGCTGCGGTCGACCGCCACGAGCCCGTACTTGGGGCCGTAGCCGTCCCACCACTCGAAGTTGTCCAGCAGTGACCAGTGGACGTAGCCGGTGATGGGCAGTCCGTCGCCGATCAGCCGGTGCACGACGCGCAGACCTGCTCGAATGTAGTCGATACGCTCGCTGTCGACGTCGGTCGCGACACCGTGCTCGGTGAGGACGATCTCCTTGCCGGGGAAGAGGCCCGCCACTCGCCGGGTCGTGGCCTCGACCGCCTCAGGAGCCCACAGATATCCCATCTGGGTGCGGCGGCCCTCGCCGACGGGTGCTCCTTCCGCAGACACGGCTGCCGCTTGGCGGCGCAGGTACGGCAGGGCGAGCGACTGCGTAAGGCGACGGCTGCGCAGAAGCGCCGCGCTGAGGGGTTTGGTGATGCGGGGGGCGTTGACGTCGAGGCGGGTGTAGGTCTGGACGCCGATGAAGTCGTCGTCGGCGGTCTCGGCGAAGAACCTGTCTTCGTGGAGTTCCCGAGCCCATTCCATCGCTGGGACTCCGCCGGGATTGGCGTGCCAGTCCTGCAGCGCATGGGCCATGCCGACCTTGACGCCGGGTGCGAGTTCACGGATGACCTCTCGGGCATTGCGGTGTGCGGCGATCACTCCTGAGGCTGCGGCGTCGAACGCGTCGAGGTTCCGGACGAAGGGCGGAGTCGGGAAGGTGCCCAGATACCCCCGCGTGATCATGTTGCCGGGCTCGTTGATCGTGCAGATGTAGGGAGCACGGTTCTGTAGATGTTCCATCACGTGCCTGGTGTAGCGCGTGAACCAGGCCGGGAGTTCGGCATTGGTCCAGGCTCCGGCGTGGGTGACCCAGGCCGGCAACGTGAAGTGCTGCAGCGTGATCATCGGTGTGACGCCGTGGGTCAGGCAGGTCTCGACCATGTCGGCGTAGTGTTGGAGCGCCTCGCGGTCGAATTCTCCCTGGCGGGGCTCGACTCGTGCCCACTCCACGGAGAAGCGGTAGGTGTTCAGTCCGAGTTCCGCGAGCAGCGCGATGTCGTCCTTGTAACGGTTGAAGTGGTCGCACGCCATGCCGGAGGGCCCTGCCATGGGCGCCTTGGGCGCTGGGTCGGTCTCCCATTCCCACCAGTCGCTGTTCGCGTTGTTGCCTTCGACCTGATGTGCGGCTGTCGCGGCCCCCCAAAGGAAGCGCTCGGGGAAGATCAACGGTTCGGGCACGATCAGCAGCTCCTGAGGTTCTGAGTTCGTAGGGATCAGGCGCGCGGTCGTCGAGCAGAACGAATCTGCATGTCTGCGGACGACCTCGAACCCCGCACGGGCTGCGTGGGTTCTGCTCCGCCGGAACACGGAGCAGAACCGATCGTGCCCCTTCAGGGGTAAGCCGTGGATTGGCACCGGCCCCTCTCAGGGCCCTTAGGGGGTGGTTGTCGGAGCGGCATGACGAGTCCCCGTGGCCACGGGGACGCCCTACCGACTATTCATTCACTAACGCGCGTTAGTGAGTGCGGGTACAGTACATCAGGCGTGGTACACCCACAAGAGCGGAAGGGGCGATGGATGGCGGGCGAGGCCGCTGCTCGGCCGGAGGGCCGGGTCACCAGTTCCGACGTCGCCCGGGAGGCCGGAGTCTCCAGGGCCACTGTCAGCTTCGTGCTCAACGGCACCAAGGGGCAGACGATCTCCGAGTCGACGCGGCAGCGCGTCCTCGAAGCGGCGGCCCGGCTGCGCTATGCCCCCTCGGCGGAGGCCCGGACGCTCAGCCGCGGCCGGAGTGACGTCGTGCTCCTCTATCAGCCCCCTCAGTTGCCGCTGACCGACCTGGGCACACTGGTCGAGTTTCTCTCGGCGGAGTTCGCGGCCGTCGGGCTCACTGCGGTGATCCATCCGTGGTCCCGCAGGCCCGATGGTGATGTGTGGACCGTCATCACGCCCGTGGCCGTCCTCGCATGGGACCTGCCCGATAATGACGTCGCCGCGATGCGGCGCAATGGCGTACGCGCCGTGGTCTCTCTCACCGCCGAGTCCGACCCCGTCGCGCAGTGGATCTGGGGAGCCCGGGAAAACAGCATCGCCCGGCTGCAGGTCGAGCGACTGCTCAGGGCGGGGCACCGTCGGCTCGGCTACGCCCGCCCGCACGACGAACGCCTGGCCGAGGCGAGCGAGATGCGCCTGAAAGCACTGCAGGGAGCCTGCGCCGAGCACGGTGTGCCGGGCCCGGTGGCTCTGGCTGTTCCCTGCGACGAGGTGGGAGCCGGAGCCGCTGTCGAGGCATGGCGTGGGATGACCCCCGCCGTCACCGGCGTGTGCGCCCACGACGATGTGGCAGCCTTGGCCGTCCTCGCGGGTCTACGCGAGCAAGGACTAGCCGCGCCGTCGGACCTGGCCGTGATCGGCGCGGTCGATTCGCCGGCCGCACGCCTCGCAGCCCCGCCGTTGACGATGGTGGCAGTAGATATGCGGGACACCGCACGACATCTCGTCGAGGCGATCATCAGTCTCCTCGACGGACGGCCCGTCCCTATCGGTCCTGAGGTCACCCGGGTGATCGAGCGTCGCTCAGTCTGATCTCGGATCACGCCCCGCCGCGCCGCAGCAGGCTGGATGCTGTCTCCTCCGACCGCGGTGAGGGCGTAGGATGGCGCTTGCGCGCGCTACTAACGCGCTTTAGTTATTGTGGATGATGAGATCGAGACGGCAATGCCTCGTCGGCGCGAGGACCCGGGCGCGACTGGTTACTGCGGATCCGGCGACACGATGCGACGGTCAGGCGAGGCGCAGTCGTTGAGCCGGTCACCTCGCTGATCGCCACAAACGCCCTCACGGAAATCGTCTCCCTAAAGGCGGCCTAGAGGCGTCCCGGCCCAGGGTGTGTAGCACTGCCCGGCACAGCCTGTCCTCGGCGAACCGAAAGTGGTAGTCGGGGTTGACGGAATAGTCGACGGCGATGGCCCGTACCATCGCCGAGCACAGCAGGGGCCGGTCCAGCAAGGACCGGGTCAGGGCCACCAGCCGATCGCCGACGGTGGCGCCCGGATCGTTCCCAGGGGATTGCCAGCAGTCCTCAACAAAGCCGTCGATATGCGTCTTCCACAGCGCTGCGAACAAGTGCACCTTGGAGGGGAAGTAACGATAGAGCGTGCCGAGTGCCAGGTCGGCGGCCTTGGCGACCTCCTGCATCTGCACTCGTTCGTAGGCCACATCGGCGCCCAGCTCGGCAGCGACTTCCAGAATGCGTTCGCGCCGTGCCACCTCCGTCGATGACGGTCAGCTCGTACGGGCGGGCGTTGGCCTGATCGGCACTGAGGGCGGTGGTGGTGGAGCGACGGGGATTTTCCTTTGCCCGGGTGAGGTTACTCCTTCGGTAAGATACCCAAGGGGGTATCTTACCGAAGGAGTGTGGGTTGTGGAACTGGCGATGGCGGCTGAGGAACTGAAGACGGTGGTCAACCGGCTGCGCCGGGCGCAGGGTCAGATCGCCGGTGTGATCAAGATGATCGAGGAGGGGCGGGACTGCGAGGACGTCGTCACCCAGCTCGCCGCGGCGTCCAGGGCTTTGGACAAGGCCGGTTTCGCGATCATCGCCACGGGGCTGCAGCACTGCCTGACCGATGCGGACATGGCTGCTTCCGGTGACCGGGAGCAGATGCGTACTCGGCTGGAGAAGCTGTTCCTTTCTCTGGCCTGAGCTGTGGTGCCGCGACGCCGGATCACCCGCCCGGTTCGGAGCTGTTGGCCACATGGCCTGGATACGAAAGGGGAGGGATCCGGAGCCAGGTCCCTCCCCTTTGTGGTGTGGTTCAGCGGTTGCGTAGTGCGGCCAGTGTGTTGTCGAGGTCGGCGGCGCGGGGGCGGTTGTGGGGGAGCTTGGCGAGCATGGCGGCCATGCCGCAGGTGTTGGTCAGGGCGGAGTAGACCAGACCGCCCGCGATGCCGGCGGAGATGAGCTGGAAGGCGGGGTGGACGACGAGCCCGAGCAGCAGGCCGAGCAGCACGGTCACTCCTGCGGTGAGCCTCACCTGTCGCTCCATTCCCCAGGTGGCGCGGGAGGCGCCCTGGGGGCGGTGGAGCTCGTGGCCGTCGGCCGCCCAGGCACCGGTGCCTCCTGACAGGGTGGCGGTGGTGACGCCGTTCTCTGCGAGGATCTTGCAGGCGTTCTCGGAGCGGGCGCCCGAGGCGCAGACGACCAGGACGTCGCCGCGGTCGGTGGCGTGACGGATGTCGGGCAGCGCGCGCCGGATCTGGTCGAGGGGGATGTTGAGCGCGCCGGGGAGATGACCGCCGGCGTATTCGCCCGGGGTGCGCACGTCGATGATGGTCAGTTCGTGCAGGCGGGTGCGCGCCTCGTCGGTGGCGAGGGCCGTGGGTGTGGTCATGGCAGATGTCATCCTTGTGTGTCGGAGTGTGCTGAGCTTGATCTGGCGGGAGCCGGACTGAGGGCGGTCCTGAGATGCGCGGTGGGGCTGGAGAAGCTCTCCTGGTCCTGGTCTGAGCCGGTCGCGGCCCTCGTGTTCAGACGATCACGTCAACGAGCATGAAGGCCGCCACTGCCAGCAGTACGCCGGCGAAAACTCTCTGAAGAGTGGTGCCGGAGATCTTCGTCGCGAGGCGTTTGCCGTCCCAGGCTCCGAGGATCGCGGCTCCGGTGAAGGGGCCGATGACCTCCCAGTGGAGCCCGCCACCGGTGCCGGTGCGAGCGGCGAGCGCGGCGAGGGAGTTCACCGTGATGACGAGCAGGCTGGTGCCCACCGCCCGCCGCATGGCCAGTCCCAGGACGCCCACCAGGGCGGGCACGGCGAGGAATCCCCCGCCGACCCCCAGAAAGCCCGTCACGGCGCCGAGTCCGGCACCGGCGCCAGCCGCCCTGCCGGGACGGATCCGGTCCGGCGGCCCGGACGCGGACGGACGCAACATACGCAGAGCCGCCAGCGCGGCGATGACCGCGAACGCCGCCGTCAGCACCGCTTCGGGCAGGCGCCCTGCAACAGCTCCGGCGAGAAAGGCGGGGACGATGCCCGCCGCAGCGAACAACGCCCCTGTCTTCCATGCCACGTTCCCGCCGCGGGCGTGGGCGTACAGGGCGGTGGCGGAGGTGGCGGTGACGATGATCAGGCTGGCGGTGGTGGCGGCGGCCGGGGTGAAGCCGAGCAGATAGATCAGTGCCGGTACGGCAAGGACGCTGCCACCGCCGCCGAGGGCCCCGAGCGCGAGACCGATGACGGCCCCGGCGATGAGGGCGAGAACGAGTACGGTCACGCTATCCGGCCGCTGTTCCCGCGTTCGTCGACGACCGGGTGCCCGGCGGCGGCCCACGCGTTCATACCGCCCTCGACGTCCACCACCTGCGCTCCGCGGTCGGTGAGGAGCTTCGCGGCCTGCTGGGAGCGGTGTCCACTGCGGCAGATCACCACCAGCGGACGGCCCTGCGCCTCGGCGGGCAGGATGGTGCCGGCGACCAGGTTCGTCAGCGGTACGTGGATGGCGCCCGGGGCGTGGCCCGAGTTCCATTCGGGCTTCTCGCGGACGTCCAGCAGGACGGCGTCAGGCCGGTCGCCGCTGGTACGGCTGTGTGCCTCGTCGACCGTGACACGGGGCCCGTTTCGGCGAAAGAGGAACATCACACGCTTCCTTCCTTGCGGGAGATCGGCCGAACTCAGGCGGAGGCCAGGGGCAGCCCGGCATCCGCCGCGGCGTCGAAGGCGTCGTCGACGGCGACCACCTTGCGGCCGGCGGCATCGAGGAGGGAGGCGGCGATCGCCGCGCGCATCCCGCCGGCGCAGTGCACCCACACCGTCCCGTCCGGCACCTCGCCGATACGGCCGTGCAGCTCGTGGATCGGGATGTGGACCGAGCCGTCGATGTAGCCGCCTACGCGCTCCGAGTCCCGGCGCACATCCAGGACGACCACCTCGTCGCCGCGCTCGCGCACCTGGGCAAGGTCGGCGAAGCGGGCACGCGGGAAAGAAGCGAGCCTCTCGCCCTCATGGACCCAGCCGGCCGGGTCGCCGGTGGCGGCGGCGGCCGGGCGGTCGATGCCTACCCGCGCGAGTTCCCGCTGCGCGGCGCTGATCTGCTCCGGGGTGTCGGCGAGCAGGGTGACGGGCTTGCCCCAGGGGATCAGCCAGGCCAGGTAGGTGGCGAGCTTGCCCTCGCCCTCGAAGTTGAACGAGCCGGCCACGTGCCCCTCGGCGAAGGCCATGCGGCTGCGCAGGTCCACCACCCACTCACCGGCGGCCAGCCGGGAGGAGATTTCGCCTGCATCCGCACGCCTCGGCGGGGTGAGGTCGACGGGGGCGGGGCCGGCGGCGTTGGCCGGGCCCATGTGCGCGTAGTAGGCGGGCACGTCCTCCAGCCCGGCGAGCATCCGCTGAACGAAGGTGTCCACGTCCAGGGTGAGCGCGTCGTTGCTGGTGCGTTCCTTGCCGATCGTGGTCGCGTCCCCCTCGGCCTGGGCGGAGGAGCAGAAGCTGCCGAACCCGTGGGTGGGCAGCACCGGCACCTCGTCGTCCAGCTCGGCGGTCAGGCGGTGGGCGGAGGCGTGCTGGGCCCGGGCCAGCTGCTCCGTCAGCCGAGGCTCCACCAGGTCAGGGCGGCCCACCGTACCGATCAGCAGCGATCCGCCGGTGAACGCCGCCACGCCGCGCCCGTCCTGCTCCAGGACGTAGGAGGTGTGGTGCGGGGTGTGCCCGGGCGTGGCGATCGCACGCAGGACCAGACCCGCGTCCACGTCCACGGTGTCGCCATCGGCGACCGGGGTGCGGGCGAAGGACACGTGCGCCGCGGCCGGCACCAGATAGGAGGCGCCGGTGACGCGGGCCAACTCCAGGCCACCGGTGACGTAGTCGTTGTGCACGTGGGTCTCCGCCACGTACGCGATGCGCACCCCGCGCCTGGCGGCGGCGGCGATCACCTGGTCGATGTCGCGCGGCGGATCGATAACCACCGCGGCAGCGGCCCCGCCGGCCAGGTAGCTGCGGTTGCCCAGACCCTCGAACTCAAGAGTGTCGACGAAGAACACGACTGCGGCTCCTCCACAAGAACGGTGTACCCCGGGGGGTATTCGGCACCTACCCTAACAGGGGTACCCCGGGGGGTATTCCTGTGGTCCTGGACGTCCCCCATATCTCCGGGTGCGGCATTGCGTCCGCTGCGCCGGGTACCCGGCGGGGTATCAAGGAACCGGGTTTTCCGCCTCACCGAAGGAGCAGCGCACCGTGTCCTACGACCGCACCGTCCGACTGGCCGTCACCGACTTCGACGCCGCCACCGCCGCCGTCCGCCAGGCCTTGGCCGACCAGGGGTTCGGCATCCTCACCGAGATCGACGTCCAGGCCACGCTGAAGGCCAAGCTCGGCCACGACATGGAGAACTACCTAATCCTGGGCGCCTGCAACCCGCCGCTCGCCCACCACGCCCTGGAGGCCTACCGCTCCATCGGCCTGCTCCTGCCCTGCAACGTCGTCGTCCGCCGCGACGGCGACCACACGCTCGTCCAGGCCCTCGACCCGGACACCATGGTCACCTCACCGGCCTGGACGCCCTCAAGCCCGTCGCCGACGAAGCCACCGCCCGACTCGACGCCGCGCTCAGCGCCCTGGCCGCCACCTGCCCTCTCCCCGGTTCGGCATCTGGCCGACCCCGGCACGCGGTGCGCGGATCGTGCCCACGCCTGGCAGCAGGAGAGTGGTGAGCCGGGCCCGTTTCAGTACGGAGGCCGCGGTCTCGATCCACTCCCAGTCGGTGTGCGAGCCGGGCCCGTAGTTGACCGAACTGCCCGCCAGACCGTCGCCGTGTGCGATCTCGATCGCGTCCACGCCGGCCTCGTCGAGCGCTGTCACGATGCGGGCGACATCGACAGGGCTGATGCGGTGGCGAACGGCGTGCATGCCGTCCCGGAGGGTGACGTCCTGGACGTAGATCTGCGTGGTCATCGGCTGTCCGCCTTCGCTGCGGCGATCCGCTCGGCGACTTGGAGTCCCGCCGCGGTCATGATGTCGAGGTTGCCTGCGTAGGCGGGCAGATAGTGTGCGGCGCCCTCGACCTCCAGGAACACCGACACCTGATGGGTGGGGCGCCGGGTGCCGGCTTCGAGCAGGGTGTCCAGTGGCTGGTCGCCGGGGATCTCGGTGATCTGCGTCTGCTGTTTGAGCCGATACCCCGGGACGTAGGCCGCCACGTCGGCCACCATCTTCTCGATGCTCTGCCGGATATCGGACCAGGCGGCCGGGTCGGGGGCGTCGACCAGGACGAAGACCGTGTCACGCATGATCAGCGGCGGCTCGGCGGGGTTCAGGACGATGATCGCCTTGCCGCGCTGTGCGCCGCCGACCTTCTCGATCGCTCCGGCGGTCGTCGTGGTCTCGGATCGCACGAAGGCGCGGCCTGCTCGCGACTTTGGGTGAGCGAGCCGTGGCGGAGGCACGGCTGATGTTCCCGCATCAGCCTCCAAGCGCACGAGTCCGGCTGGACGCCCTCGGACCGAGCCTGGCGGACGAACTGGCACGGATGCACAGAAGGGCTCCGTTCCGCGGCAGCACGGCTCTCAGATCGTCGTTCTCCACGGACCTCAGACGATCCTGCTTTCCTACCGCAGGAGGTGAGCAGAGCCCGATGCGAGCATTTCCTACTCGCCATTCCTGTTCACCGGGATCACTTCCAGGGTGCGCGAACCGTGCACCCCCTCGACCCGGTCCAGCCCGACGTCGCTGGTCGCTGAAGAACCGGAGATCCACGTCAACGGACTTACCGGTTCGAGGCGTTCGAGGCCCTGCGGCACCGCGGAGACGACCTGGTCCGGGACCCGTACGACGCAGATGCGCTGGTCGGGCATGAGCGTGATGCGGCGGCGGCCCTGGCCGGGGGAGCCGTCGAGGACGACGGTGCCGGACTCGGCGACGGCCACCGCGCACGCCGTCACCACACTGTCGATCCGGTCCAGCTCGTGCGGGGTGCTCGGCCCGGTCCGGGACCTGCTCGGCGTCGGCGTCCGCGAGCCAGGACTGCTCCAGCCCCGACGGCACCAGGACCGTCTGGAACCCCGCGCCGCCGGCATCCCGGCGAGCGTCGCGGGCAGGTCCGCTGCGGTGCAGTGGTGCACGATCGCCCGGTAGTCGGCGAGGTTCTCGGCCAGGAGGTCCGCCGTCTCCTCGACGCCGCGGTCCCCGTGCTCCCGCAGATACGTCCGCTCGATCGGAGCGTCCTCGCCCGAGACATCGGACAGCGCGCGCCGCACCCGGCCCAGGATCCGCTCCCTGCTGCTCACTTCGAGCCCCCCTTCTCCGAGCGGCCGCCGTCGGTCCGCGGCCACCAGTCGCGGAACGGCTCCACGGGTAGGGCCGGAAGATCCCGGGTACCGCTCCAGGCCTGCCCGGCCCCGGAAGCGAACGCGGATGCAGCCGCCGGGTGCGCGAGGTCGGCCGCTGTCCGGTGCGCAGGACACCGGGGCGGGCGAACGCCCAGCGGGCCGCCCGCATCGCCGCCCGCTCGGCCGCGTGCCCCTTGGCGGGCTTGAGCACCACCTTGTTGCCCTCGCGGACCACCAGCCCGCCCTGAACGACCCGTTCCCGCAGATGCACCAGCACCTCGGGGATGTCGATGGCGACCGGGCAGACCTTGTAGCAGGCCCCGCACAGCGAGGAGGCGTACGGCAGCGGGGCGTCGATCTCGCTTTCCGTGCCGCGCAGTTGGGGGCTGAGGATCGCACCGATCGGGCCCGGTTAGACCGAGCCGCAGGCGTGGCCGGAAGCGTGGCCGCAGGCCCACTCGTAGACCGGGCAGACGTTGAGACAGGCCGAGCAGCAGATGCAGTGCAGGGCCTGGCGGCCGACCTCGTCGGCGACGGAATCGGAGCGAAGCGGCCGACTTCGAAGAATCGGCACGCTCAACAGGAACCGGGTCCAACGCCCGCGCGGATCACCCCCTGCAGGAGACAGGCATACTCGAATCCCGAACGTTGATAGTTTTCTGATGTGGACCACTTCCAGATCGGCGTGCGGTCAACTCCTGGCGCCGCCCACACGCCGATGGGCTCCTCAGTACCGTCGTGCACCCGCGCCGCTCACCGGGGCTGCCGCCCGGTCGGCGTCGCGCGGCTGCCGTGCCGCCCGATCCCATCCCGCCGGCCCGGACGCCTGCGTCAGCCTGCTCGTCAGTCGCTCCCCCTCGATGTCCATGTCCGGCAGCGCTCGGTGCAGGAACCGGGGCAGCCACCATGCCTTACGGCCCAGGACCGCCATCACGGCGGGGACAAGCGTCATCCGGACAACGAACGCGTCCAGGAGCACGCCGACGCCGAGCGCAAAGCCCATGCCTTTGATGACCTGCATGTCGGCGAAGACGAACGACCCGAACACCGCGATCATGATCAGCGCGGCAGCGATCACGACCTTCGCGCCGTGCCCGAATCCGCGGACCATCGCCTCGACCGGCGGCAGCCCATGGGCGTACTCCTCCCGCATCCGGGAGACGAGAAAGACCTCGTAGTCCATAGCGAGGCCGAAGAGGATGCCCACCAGCAGCATCGGCAGGAAACTCAGGACCGGGCCGGTGGTCTTGATGCCGAGCAGGTCGGAGAGCCAGCCCCACTGGAACACCGCCACCAGCGCGCCCAGCGAAGCACCGAGGGACAGCAGGAACCCCAGGGCCGCCTTGAGCGGGACGGCGAGGGCGCGGAACACCACGACGAGGAGGAGGAGCGCCAGGCCCATCACCAGCAGGCAGTACACGGGCAGGGCGGAGGAGAGCTTGTTCGCCACGTCGATGTTGACGGCGGTGGTGCCGGTGACATTGATCTCGGTGCCGCTGTTCTTCTCCACGGCGCCTCGGGCGTTCCGTATCTCTGCCAGGACCCGCTTGGTCGTCTCGGTCTCCGGGCCACCGGTGGATGTGACGCTGAGCAGTGCCGCATGACCGGACTCGGCACGGACCGCGGGGGTCACGGAGGCCACCCCAGGCAGGTCCCGCACCACACCGGCCATGCGCTCGGCGGCCGGGACGACCTCCGTCCTTTCACCCTGTACCAGCACGACCAGCGTGCCGCTGTAGCCGGGGCCGAATCCGTCGTCCACGAGCTTCTGTGCCCTGCCCGCGGAGGTGTCGGGATCCTGCGTGCCGCCGAGCCCCAGTCGGAGATCCGCCGCAGGGACAGCGAGGACGCCCAGGCCCACCAGAGAGACGAGCAAGACGCTCCACCGGCGGCGGGCCACCATGGCCGCCCAACGCTGCCCTGCGGGCTGACGTGCCGAGACGGGGGCGCGCTCGACGGAACGACGCAGGACGGGGACCGTGCTGGTGGCGATGTTCCGTCCCATCAGGCCGAGTACGGCCGGCAGCAGTGTGACGGCGATCGACACGGAGACGACGACCGTCGCCGCAGCACCCAGTCCCATGACGGTAAGGAACGGGATGTTCACCACGGAGAGCGCGGCCAGTGCGATGACGACGGTCGCGCCGGCGAAGACGACCGCTCCACCGGCCGTCCCGGTCGCCAGGCCGGCCGACTCCTCTGGTTCCATGCCCGCCCTGACCTGGGTCTGGTGCCTGGAGACGATGAACAGGGCGTAGTCGATGCCCACGGCCAGGCCCAGCATCACGGCGAGGATCACCGAGGTGCTGTCCATCGTGACGACGCTGGTCAGACTCAGCAGGCCGAGCACACCCACGGCAACCCCGACGAGCGCGGTCGCGACGGGAATGACCGCGGCACGCAGGGAGCGGAAGACGAAGACCAGAATGCCCAGGGCGATGAGCACGCCCACGGCTTCCCCGGGGCCCATCACCTTGACCTCGACCTTGGAGAAGGCGTCTCCGCCGATCTCCCCGGTCAGCCCCTCGCGACGTGCCTCGGCCACGAGTCGCTCGACGCCGTTGGTGGTCGCCTCGGAAAGGGTGCCGGTCTTGTCGGTGGTGAAGGTCAGTGCGGCGATGCCCGTCCGGCCGTCGGCCGAGACCGTCCCCGACGACGCGGAGGGTGCGGTGACCGACCTGACGCCCAGAACATCCGCCGCCTCATCGACCGTTCGCCGTACGATGCGGGCCACGTCGCCGGTCGTGAGGGTCTCACCGCGTGGGGCCCGAAAGACGATCCTTCCGGTGAGGTGGGACTGGTCGCTGGGGAACTCTGCCTGCACGACGTCGAGCGTGCGCTGGGCCTCGGTACCCGGGATGGTCGTCGAGGTGGTGAACGGCTTCATCAGGCCGAGGGCCGCCAGGACCGCGACGAGCAGCAGTACGGACCAAGCGCCGATGACGGACCATTTCCGCCGGTAGGCGAAACGGCCCAGGCGGTACAGCAGGGTGGACACGCGAAGACTCCCGATGGCCGGGGAATGGGAAATGAGCAGTGCCCCGACCGGTGGAGGACGCCAGTCGCCGAGGCCTGCCTTATCCACCGTAGGAACGCCTCCGGGCCACACTCCGCGAAACGGCCCTTCGGGACCGCTGTTCACACACAACTCCCATGGAACGCGCCACGCGGGTCGGAGACGATCAATTGAGCACCGAAGGCGGGCAGGGTCCCGCGGCACTGAGGAAAGGGTTGACGCGCATGCCCGACGAGAACGCCGCAGCCGTGGCGGAGTCCGAGCCACCGCTCGGGCGATTGCTCGTCGTCGACGACGAGCCGGCGATCCTGGACACCGTCGGCCGTTTCCTGCGGTTCATCGGCTACGAGGTCCGGACGGCCGCCACGGTGAAGGAAGCCCTTGCCGAGGCCCGCGACCACCTTCCCGAGCTCATCCTGCTGGACATCATGCTCCCGGACGGCGACGGCATCGAGGTCATGCGGCGGTTGCGCGCCGACGGCCTCCCGCACGCGGTTGTCTTCCTCACCGCACGTGACACACGTAAGGACCTGGTCAAGGCACTCGCAGCGGGTGGTGACGACTACGTCACCAAACCGTTCGGTCTCGACGAGGTGGCCGCCCGGATCGGTGCTGTGCTGCGCCGCACCCGCAGACCCGAGCACGAGAGCTCCGTCCTGCGGGTCGCCGACCTCGAACTCGACCCGGCCACCCACTCCGTACGCCGCGGCGGCACTGCGATCGGTCTCTCCCCGACCGAGTTCCGGCTGCTGCGCTACCTGATGCTGCACAGCGGTCGGATCGTGCCCCGGGCCCAACTCCTCGAACACGTCTGGTCGTACGACTTCAACGGCGACGACACCGTGGTCGCCACGTATATCAGCTACCTGCGCCGCAAACTCGACGCGCTCGGTCCACCCTTGATCCACACCCAGCGGGGCATCGGCTACGCCATCCGGGAGCCGGGATGCTGAAGCGGTTGCGCCGGTCGCCGCTTCGCGCGCGCCTGAGCATGGTCGTCACGGTGCTGTGCGCCGGCGCCATGGCAGCCACGGCACTCAGCTGGATTCTCAGCGGCGATCCGGCCGTGATCGTGCTCGTGGAACTGGCAGGGCTGACCGGTGTGGCCCTGGTGAGCACTACTGTCGTACGGCGGGAACTGCGCCCGCTGGAGCGGGCTGCGGACACGGCCGACACCATCGCCGCCGGCGACTTCGCCCAGCGGTTGACCGTAGCCGCCTCAGCACCCACCACGGAGGTCGGACGCCTCGCGGACGCCTTGAACGGGATGCTCGACCAGATCCAGGCCGCGCTCACCGCCCGCGAGCAGTCCGAGGAGCGGATGCGTCAGTTCGTGGCGGACGCCTCGCACGAACTGCGCACGCCGCTCCAATCCCTGCGCGGCTACGCCGAGTTGTACCAGAGCGGGGCGCTGCCGGACCGGGCCGCGGTGAACGAGGCGGTGGAGCGGATGCTCTCCGAGATCCATCGCATGACACGGCTGGTCGAGTCGCTCCTCGGGCTTGCCCGGTTCGACGAGCAGGACGAGGCAAGTCTTGAGCCGGTTGACCTGAGCGGGCTCGTACGCGACTGCTGCCGCGACGCCAGGGCAGTGGAGCCGTCACGGCCGACCGGGGCGTACATCGAGCCCGACGTGACAGTCAGCGGGGACGAGGCCCAGTTGCGGAGCCTGCTCAGCAATCTGCTCGGCAACGTCCGTATGCACACGGCACCGGATGTTCCCTGTCGGGTCACTCTGAGCACGTCGGGCGACGAGGTGATGCTACGGGTGGAGGACTTCGGCCCGGGTATCCCCCATGAGTCGCTCACCCACGTCTTCGACCGGTTCTATCGCGCCGACAAGGGCCGCAGCCGTGTCGACGGAGGCAGCGGGCTGGGACTGGCTATCGTGGCGGCGATCACGGACCTGCACCACGGCAGGATCCGTCTGGACAGCGTCCCCGGCCGTGGCACGCGGGTGGACGTCCTTCTGCCCGCGTCCCGCACCGGGTCGGTATCGGTCGATCGGGACACACTGCCGCGCTCGTCGGCAGATCGCGCTGAATGCTGACTTCGGCGGCCTGTCCCGGGGGCCCGCTCGTGACGAGCGGGCAGACCCGTCTGTCGGACACGGCCGTCCAAGGCCGCGAACTTCTTCTCCAGGTCAGCGAGGAAGCTGTCGCCACCGGGCAGCATCCCGGCGATGGCCCGGACCGTAGTGCCTGTGGAGCCCCTGAGCCGCCCTCGATGAAGGCGGCGGCCTCCGGGACGTATGCGGTCATCAGTTCCTTGAAGGCACGGGCCGCCTCTTCGCGGTCCAGCAGGTCGTCCATGCTCATGTCCACCGACAGGGGCGTTCGTTCGGCGGGGTCGGCGTCGAACGGAACCGTCCAGGTGTGGCGGCCCGAGCCCACCTCGACGCCGTCGCTGTCGCCGGGCAGGACAACCTCGGCGGCGGTGTTCGACGAGACGAGGGCCGTGACCGTCAGTTCGTGGTTGCCCTTCATCGTGGCAGAGTCCCGCGCCATGGACACGAACTACTGCTGAGCCACCGGCAATTCGCCCACGAGCTGTACCAGGTCGAGCACCGGGTGCTCAGGTTACTCGACGGGTTGCGTTGGTGACCCCGCGCTGGGCCGGATCCGAGAGGGCGGCAACCGCACTGTCGGCCTGGCCTTTCGTCGTACGCGGAAAGACCGCCCGAGATGTCGTCACTGGCGCCAGTCAGGATGCCATTCACCTCGTACCGCGAGGTGAATTCCGTCGACCGGCCCTGCTCGGCCGCCTCCACAGTGCCCCAGGTGTGTCGCCCCCTGAAGCGGGCTTCCAAGACTGCCCCGTTCGCCGCGGGCGCACGGGCGTCTGTCACGCGCGGCAGTGCCGATCTGGACACAGAAGATGTGAACTCCCCCAACTACCTTGCCATGAGCCGGACGTACATGAGCGTCACTCAAGGGTCCTCGCGGATCCATGAACTCTCCGAGGTACCAAGAGCTCCAGTTCGGCATTGGTGCCCGCGAGCCGACCGAGACTGCGCTGATATCGGCGCCAAGGAATGGCAGTTGTGGGGGTGTACCGGATAGCGCGAGAGCACCGGCTGCCGCGCGAGGCGGCGGGGCCTGTGCCACATGGCCCGACCACCGCGCGGCTCCTGGACGGCCCCTGACACGCCCGGCAGGTCGGTCTCGGCCAGGAACCATCAATCCCGGGCCGGCACGCATCAGCCGTCCCGCCTGAAGACATTTCCGCAGGCCGTGATCACGAAAGGCGACCGCCACCAGCAGCGAAGAATCCGCTGGCCAGCCCCCCGCCCCTGGCAGACGACCACCGCCACTCAGTGCCCCGTCAGCGGCTCATCGGCCCTACTGCTCGCCGCGCCACCCCCAGCCGCAAGGCGAATCAGTACACGACCTCGCACCACCCTGACCAGCGGCAATACGCTCCACAACCGAAAACGGTGCGGATTCGACCCGGATTCGCCCCGAGGGCCCCAGACTCCAAAACGAACAGTAGTTGACCTGCAGTGATGCTGATTCTTGCCGCTGTACCGAGCATCCACCGACAGAGGAGTCTCACAATTGAAACTAAGTGGACATTTTTGGGCGATTAGCGCCACGTAGCGAGTAGTCGCACCCGCCGGCGCCACCTCCGGCTCCCCCGAGCGCGAACCGAACAGCAGCACCACCCGGCGCTCCACTCTGGCGACTAGGGGGCTGACAGAACAGGGCTCTGACCAGCCCCTTTACGGAAGTCCTTCCGCCTGACAGAAGACGTCTTGCCGAGCCGATGCAAGCCTCACAACCCTGTTTCCAACCACGGCACGCGGGGCGACGGAGCCCCGCCGACAGAGACGGGAACTGCCATGCCGCACATCACCGCTTTTGCTGGAAACCAGTGGTTCTTGGCGGGAGCGATCAACGAGACGCTCTCGCAGTGATCACTTCCAGGGCCTGCCGCAGGGCGCCCCACCGGTGATCGAGTTCAGCCCGAGCTGGTCGACAAGAAGACACCTCGTACATGTACTTGTGAACCTGTCCGGCGCCTGGATGTCCACTACAGACCGATGCCGGACCACCTTCATCGCCCGGAATGACCGCATCTGCCGCATGTCGGTGGGACGGGAACGACAATACGCGAACCCGAATTCGACCCGGATTCGACCCCAAGTGTTTGTTTATCAATTAAACATAGCCTCTGACCTGCGGAAATACGGGGCGGCAGACGAGTCAGGCTATACGCCGGGTACTGGCCGGGGCGTCCAGCGCCACCAGCAGCCGGGCTCGGGCCCGGCCGACCAGAGCGGTCAGCGCGTCCGGTTGAGGGACGGTCTTTTGTTCGCCCCGCAGGGCGGCGGTGCCGCGGGCAGGGTAGATCAAGGTCCTGGGCCAGGGGTCTTCCAGGTGGGCGGCGATATTCCCGACGAAGACCGAAGGGATCAGCAGGAGACCGTCGCCGGCGAGGCGGACAGTTCCGCCCTGTCACACCGGTGCGGGTGGCGGGAAGTGCGTGGCGCGGAACTCGGCGAGGGTCTGCTCCACACCGGCGATGGTCAGACGCCAGAAATCCCAGCCGTCGATCTTGTTGCTGCCGGTCGCGGCCCTGGCGGCGGTGGTCGGGGTGCGCCAGGGGCGGCCCAGGACGTTGATCTGGCCCTCGTGGTTCAGGACCGCCTGGTGGACCTTCTTCTCGTGCCGGCCCGTGAAGGTGATGCCGGCCTTCAGGTCGTCCGGGTCCAGATGTTCCAGCAGGTCTTGCAGGTCGACTCGGGAGCGTTCCGGGTCGACGGTGGGTGTGGGCGTCGTTGCGGCCGGCGTGGGCGCGGCAGCGGGCCGGTCGCAGGCGCGCTGCAGGGCCAGGGCCATGGCGGCTGCTGAGCTGTATGGCGCCTTGGGCCCCACCTTGTCGTCGATCAGCTGCTGGATGGCGGGATCGTCCCCGTAGCGGGCGAGTACGGTGACCGCCCGCATGAGGCGGCTGCGGAGCGGGACGAGGTGGGAGTCGTTGAGCGCGAGGATCCGTATGGTTTCGTCGGCGCGGCACAGGCCGCGTTTCGCTTCGGCCTGCGAGTAGGGGGTGCTGCTGCGCCGGGCGTAGCCGGCGCTGTCGAAGCCGAGCAGGTCGGGGTCGCTGTGGTGGGCTGGGAGCAGCGGCTGTTCGCGGTCCAGGTCATCGGCTGATGCGCGGGCGCGGGTACCGCCTATGACCGGGAACTGGCTGCCCTTGGCGCGGCCTTCCCGGACACCGTTGTAGCGGGCTCCGCCGCTGTTGCAGTGTCTGCAGGCGATGCCGTAGTTCGACACGTCGCAGGCCAGCCACCAGTGACCCGGGTGGCCGGGCACGTCGCGTACTGGGCACCGAAGATCTCGGCTCCCGCACCGAACCCGTGCTGCTCCGGGAACACGGCCACGGGAGGAAGATCCGGGGGCGCTCCTGGCTGACTCCCGGCCGTCAGGCGCGCAGCAGGGTGACGGTGCGCCCGGAGGGCGTGGTCTGCTGCGAGAAGGCGGTGCGCTCGTGGACCGTGGCTGCTTGCGGGCGGGTGTCGAAGACGACGAGGGTGCCCGTGGACAGCTCCATGCGGTCCAGGTAGTCGTCCAACTGTGCCAGCCCCTCGGCGAGTGGGTCGGTGCGGCCCTGGCGCCACACCTTCAGCTCCAGCGCCTCGCGCTGCACCGCCCGCGAACGGTCGGCAGCGGTGTAGGGCTGGCGGATCAGCAGGTCCACGCGCCGCCGGCCGATCCCGTACTCCCGGTCGATGAAACCCGCCCCGTTCACGATCCGGTGCAGGTAGGCCATCATCACCAGCTGTGCCGCGGCCTCCGGGTAGGTCGAGGCGGTGGCCAGGATCTCGCCGTTCTCCCGCCAGAACTCGGCAAAGGAGCACAGCAGCTTGTCCATGTCGATCCGGCCGTCCGGCAGCCGGAAGCTGCTCGGGGCGGCGACGACCTGGCCCTCCGTGTTGTTCCCCAGGACCCGGACAATGACCTCCTGGTAGATCGGATTGGCCACCCGCACCGGCGCGTCCGGAGCGACCAACCCCAGGTCGCGCACGTACGCCAGATCGTCGTCGTACGTGTCCGTCGGCAGGAGCAGCTCGCCCGCGATCACCGGCTGGATCACCCGCCGTACCCGGTCCTCGCCCAACCTGGCGGCCAGCGAGTCCAGATGCGTCGCACGCGCCAGGATCAGCCGCTCCTTCGCCTCCTCCATGTGCTCGGCCGTGATCGGCGTGTCCGACGGCACTCCCATCTCCTCGACGACCTCCCGGGCCAGCGCGTTGACCAGCCACGGCTGTCCCTGGGTAAAGCCGAAGGCACACTCCAGCGCATCCACCGTGAAATCCTGGCCCGTCTGCGTGGTGTGCTGCCCGTACAGCTCGGCGACCTCGGCCTCGGTGAAGTCGCCCAACCGCAGCGACGCCACCTTGATGTTGAACGGACTCGACGTACCAAGGCGCCCCGGATCCCCGCCCGAGGCCGCCTTGTAGTCACGCACATCCCGCAGCCCGCACAGCACTACCGCATGCGGGAAGCCGCCACGGCTGACGGTGAAGCCATCGCGCAACTGGCGCAGCACACTGCGCAGGCTCTGCCCCCGCAGCGCGTCGATCTCGTCGAAGAACAGCACCAGCGGACGCGGACAGCTCCGCACCCACTCAGCCAGCCCCCGCGTGAGCCGGGACCCGGGCACCGCGTCGGGCCAGGATGCGGGGGGCGCGAGCTCATCAGGAAGCCCAGCGGACTCCGCGGACCGCCGAATCGCCTCCAGCACCAGCAGCTCGGCCTGGCCGTAGTCCTCCCCGGCCACCTCCCCGCTCTCGCACGAGAAGTGCAGCGCCGCGTACCGGCCCGATGCCGTCAGTTCCCGGGCCATCGCCGCCAGCACCGTCGTCTTCCCGGTCTGCCGTGGCGCGTGCACCACGAAGTACTGGCCCTGCTCGATGTACCCGCGGGCCCTGGGCAGCCGCTCCTGGGCCGGCACCATGTAGTGACGCGTGGGGACGCACGGCCCGGCCGTATTGAAGTAGCGCATACCGCGCACGCTAGCCGACGGCACCGACAACCTGAGGCGACCGTGCACCCGACCACCGGCTACACCGCCCCGTACGGGCACGAGTGCCAGAGCAGCGGTGCCCCGGTGCGGGGATCACCCGGCGGGCAGACGCAGAAACGCGGCCAGCGCCCGCCGGAGTGCGGTGACCGCTGGAGCGCCTCCGGCGACCGCCAGGGCATGCAGGTCACTGCCGCACAGATCTTCGCTTGCCGATCAGCTCATCCGGGGCACGTTGTCGTCCTCATCGTCCCAGTCGGTCTCATGCATCCTGCCCTTGCCGAAAATCTCATCCGGGCTGTTGAGCGACCGGGGCACGCACTGCGGCCAGGGCCTTGTCGGACAGTTTGGCCGCGGGTCAGGGGCCAGTTCCCCGCAACCGCGTACGCCGGAAAGCGGCTGTACCTGCTTCGTCACGGCGGCAAGGAGTGGCTGGACGAAGATCGACACAGTCGCATCGCCGTGGAGAAGCGCATGGGCCGCGAGGTCGCCGGCGTGGATGGTCTCTACTCGCACGTTGCCCTGGCCATGGAGCAGGAGATTGCAGGTTCGCTGCAAACCGGAGACTGCAGGTTCGCTGCACACCAGGTGGCTGCGTTTCGTGGCCAGCGAAGGAGAGCACTGGAAGGTGCCGTCTCCCACTGCTCTCACATTCGATCTTGAAAGTGGTGGAAAACCGCAGGTCAAGTCGGGTGGAGCAAAGTCGTCATAAACTTGTGTATGAAGTTCATCTCCACCAAGAGCTTCATGCCGTTCGTCTGGTACCGCATCGCGCTCGGCATCGTGATCGTCGTCCTGGTGTCGATGGGCGTGCTGAGCCCGCACGCGGGCGAGTCGGCGGGCTGAGGCGGGCCGAGGCGGGCTGATCCGCGCCGGCATGATCGGACCGTTCCGCCCCAACTCCCTTCCGTGACCAACCACATACGACATCCGTAGCCGCCCCGTAGCGCACTGTCAGTCGGGGCGCCTACTCTTGTCGACATGTCCCCCGATCCCCTTGTCCGTGGTTCCGTGCGGTCCGCCGACGACCTGAACGACCGGATCCGAGCGCTGTGGCGGCGCGCCGGCGGGTCGCTGTCGGCCCAGGAGCGGGCGGAGTACGAGCTGTTGGTCGCGGAGTGGGCCGCGGCGATACGCGCGGACGTCGTCGAAGCCGCGTGAACCCGCACGGCGAGCCCCGGCCGACGCCGCCGGGGCCGGCGAGCCGGAGGGCGGCACCGGCGGCCTGATCATCTTCCTGAACGGCACGTCCAGTTCGGGCAAGTCGAGCATCGCGGCGGAACTGCTCCGCGTCCTCGACGAACCGTCCTTCCACATCCCGGTCGACGCGTTCCACGCCATGCGGACCGGACGGGAGATACCCCCCGAACGGCTCGCCGGCGTGCTGCACGACACCTGGCGGGGCTACCACCGCGCGATCGCCGGCATGGCCGCCGCGGGCAACCTGGTCGTCATGGACCACGTCCTGAGCGCGGAATGGCGCCTGCGGGACTGCCTCGACCTCTTCGTGCCGCAGGACGTGGTGTTCGTCGGGGTGCACTGTCCCCGCGCCGAACTGGAACGCCGCGAGCGGCAGCGGGGCGACCGGCCCCCGGGACTGGCCGCGCGGCAGCTGGCCCAGGTCCACGCGCACGGCCTCTACGACGTCGAGTGCGACACGAGCCGGGCGGATCCGCCACAATGCGCGGCCCGCATCAAGGACTTCCTGTCCGCCAGACCGACACCGACCGCGTTCCAACGCCTACGCGACGAACAGGACGCCGCCGGCTGACCGGACCCCGGACCAGGGGCGCGGGGAACTGCGCGAGCAACCACCCACAACCGGCAGTCGACCGACAACCCAACCCGCACGGCCCGCATCAGCGGCCACCCGCCGGACGGACACTTCCCGACATGCCATGCCACACCAGGGGCGCGGGGAACTGCGCGAGCAACCACCCACAACCGGCAGTCGACCGACAACCCGGGCCTACCCCCACGACCCGCTGGCCGACCGCGGCCCCACCCCACCCCCGCGCCGCGTCAGCGACCGCCCGACACCCGCAGCACCGCACCCGTGGTGTACGACGCCTCCGGGGACATGAGCCAGGCGATGGCCGAGGCGATCTCGTCGGCGCGGCCGGGGCGCCGCAGCGGTACGGACGCGGCGATACGGTCGGCGCGCTCCGGGTCCCCCATCCGCGCGTGGATCTCCGTGTCGATCACCCCGGGCGCCACCGCGTTGACCCGGATCCCGTCCGGCCCGAGTTCCTTCGCGAGCCCCGTCGTCAGCGCGTCGACCGCGGCCTTGGTCGCCGCGTAGTGGACGTACTCGCCGGGGCTGCCCAGCGTGGCCGCCGCCGAGGACACGTTCACGATGACGCCGCCCCCCGCGGCCGCCATCACCTTGGCCGCCCGCCGCGAACACAGCAGCACGCCGAGGAGGTTGACCTCGACCACCCGCCGCAGCACCTCCGTGTCGGTGTCCGCCAGCCTCCCGAACGGGCCGGTCACCCCGGCGTTGTTGACCAGCCCCGTCACCGGTCCGATCCGGTCGGCCGCCGTCTCGAACAGGCGGTCCACGTCGGCCTCCACCGAGGTGTCCGCCCTGACCGTGACACAGCGCGCCCCGTTCGCCCGCGCCCCCGTCGCGATCCACTCGGCGGCCGCCCCGTCGTGCACATAGCCCACGACCACGTCGTGCCCGTCCGCCGCGAGCCGCAGGCAGGTCGCGGCGCCGATCCCCCGGCTCCCACCCGTGACCACCGTGACCGGTCGTGACATCCCAACCCCCCTGAAGCGAACGTGGTCCACGCGGTCGCGCGGCCACCGAAGACCCGGCGATCGATCATCCTACGATCGCCGCCCGCGCGGTGGCTCACACCGAGGGCAACCATTCCGGCCCCGGCGGCAACCCAGGAGTGGAAGGCTCCTCCACACGAGCCCCACACACATCACACTTTCCCCCGAATCACACCATTCCGGACCCACTCCCTCTCCCCGAACCACGCACGGAACCGAAGGATTTGAACGTGGCAGCCCGTTCCCATCGCTCCTCCCCCCGGCCCAAGCGGCGCACCGCCCTCATATCCGTCGCCGCTGTCGCGGCCGCCGGACTCGCCGCGTCGCTCGTCATCGCCTTCGGCCCCGACCGCGGAAGCGACACCGAGGCCGCCGAGAAAGTCGGCGCAGCACCCGTCGCCACCGCCTCCGAGGCGACCGCCCCCTCTTCCGAGGCACCGAAGCGGAAGCCCTCCGCCACGCCCTCGAAGTCCCCGTCCCCGTCGCCCTCGAAGTCCGGACCCACCCGGTCGGCGACTCCGACCACCGAGCCCACCCCGCGGTCACCCGCAGCCACCCGGCAGGGCGGATCCGCCTCGGGACAGCTGGCCGGGCGGATCCGCCCCGGGGTCGAGTACCAGGGGATCGCGACCTTCTACGACTCCGACGGCAGCGGAGCCTGCTCGTACGACCCCAGTGACGACGTCATGACGGCGGCGATGAACACGACCGACTACGAGGTCTCCAAGGCCTGCGGGGCCTACGTCCGCGTCCGCGCGGCAGGCGGCGCAGCCATCACCGTCCGGATCACCAACGAGTGCCCGGCGCCCTGCAAACCAGGCCAACTCGACCTCAGCGCACAGGCCTTCGCCAAGCTGGCCACCCCCTCCCAGGGCCAGATCCCGATCACCTGGAGTCTGGTCAGCCCGGACACCTCCGAGCGGATCTCGATCCGGTACAAGACGGGTTCCAGCCAGTACTGGTGCGCCATCCAGGTGATCGGTCACCGCAACCCGGTGGCCCGGCTGGAGGTCCGCGCCGGCGGGGCCTGGACCCGACTGCCCCGCACCGAGTACAACTACTTCCTCTCCGAGCAGGGCGGCGGGTGCGGTGGCGCGCTCAGGATCACCGACATCTACGGGGAGCAGCTGACCGTCGACGGGCCGGCGGTACGGCCGAACATCGTGCAGCCCACCGGGGTGCAGTTCACCGCGCGCTGACCCCACCGTCCTTCTCCCGCGCCGCGAACGGCTCGCGGGGCCGATCGGCCGGACAGCGCAAGCTCGCGCGCGAGCGACCGTGGTCCGGCCGATCCTGAGGGTGCCCTGCCCGCCGATCCTCCCGGGACCCTCATGTCACTCACCCCTGCTTGCCGCCCGCACAGCCGTACGCGCACCCGTACCCGAACCCGTACGGGTCCTCGCTCCCGCCGCGGTCTGCGCCTGTCCCTCGTCGCTCTGCTCGGCGCGTCCTGCCTGGGTGGCCTGCTCCTGGCCCCCGCGGCGGGCGCCGCCGGCGACACCCTCCCGGGGCACGGCTCCGGCGGGAGCGAGCAGACCCTGCAACAGCAGCTCGACGAACTGGTCGGCGCTCCCGGAGGGCCGCCAGGTGTGATCGTCGTACTGCAACGGGACCGTACGTCACGCGTCCTGCGCGCCGGGGTCGCCGATCTGGAGACCGGCCGTCCGATCGAGCCCACCGACCACATGCGGATCGCCAGTACGGCGAAGGCGTTCAGCGGAGCCGTGGCACTGAGCCTGGTGCAGCGGGGCGCGCTCGGCCTCGACAGCACCATCGGCCGCACCCTGCCCCGGCTGCCGCGCGCCTGGCGGTCGGTCACGTTGCGGCAGTTGCTGAACCACACCAGTGGCCTGCCGGACTACACCGAGGACCCGGAGTTCCTGGAACTGCTCCTCGCGGACCCGCGCCGTACCTTCGACCCGCGCCGGCTGCTGGACTTCGTCGCGGACGAACCGCTGCGCTTTCGCCCCGGCTCCCGGTACCGGTACTCCAACTCCGACAACATCGCCGTCGCCCTGATGGCGGAGGCGGTGACCCGCCGGCCGTACGAGGAGCTGCTGAGCCGACTCGTGTACCGGCCGCTCGGCCTGACCGACACCAGCCTGCCGCTGGGTTACGAGATGCCGGAGCCGTACATGCACGGCTACGCCGTCGAGCCGCCCGCGCCGCCGGAGGACGTCAGTGAAGCGCTGAGCGCGTCCGGTGTCTGGGCCTCGGGCGGGATCGTCTCCACCCCGCGTGACCTGACCCGGTTCATCCGCGGCTACGCCGCCGGGGAGCTGACGTCGAGATCCGTTCTGCGCGAGCAGCGCCGCTGGATCGAGGGGGCGTCCGAACCGGCCGGCCCGGGCCGCAACAGAGCGGGACTCGCCCTCTTCCGATACGACACCCGCTGCGGGGTGGTGCTGGGTCACACCGGGAACTTCCCCGGCTACACCCAGCTGATCGCCGCGACCCCCGACGGCCGCAGATCCCTCACCTTCTCGCTCACCACCCAGGTGAACAGGACACTCGACCCCGGACTCCTGGAGCGGCTCCGCGCGGTCGAGGAGAACGCGGTCTGCGAACTGCTCGGCCGAAGAGGCGACTGACCCTCCCGACAGAGCCGAGACGTCTACCGCTTTTCAGCCAGGCGCCGTAGCATCCCGAGGATGTTCGCATCGTCAACTCGACTTGCACACAAGCCTGTTGAGGGCGAGTGACGCGTGGGGGGAGTTGCGATGGTGGCCCGGAACCTCTGGGACGAGATCCCGTCGACAGTGCCGGCTGCGGCGGCGGAGCGACAGCTCGGGGACGGACGATACGCCTTCCGCGCACGGACGAGTGCGGTGTCCTGGTGGGGGTTCTTCATGCTCCTCCTGGTCACCGCGTTCTGCGTGATGATGGTCTTCGTCATCAGCGGGGAGAGCGAGTGGACCAACGCGATCCTCTTCATCGTCCTCGGCGGATGCACCTTCCTCGGGGCGATCGCCGTTTCGCTGGCCGCACTGTTCAGACCCGTCACCTGGTGTGCCGTGTTCGCGCAGGGGGTGGTCTACCAGTACGGTTCGCGGCCACCTATCGCCTGCTCCTGGGACGAGATCACCGGATGCCAGCGCCATGCGACGCAGCACGAACGCAACGGGGTCACCGTGTCGACCACGCACTCCGTGTACGTCCAGACGCCGGCCGGCAACTTCATGGTGTCGGGCGACACACCCGAGGCGCAGCACCTGGGCACCCTCGTCTCGGACGGCTGGCTCGCGGTACAGAGCCAGGGCGCGGAGGAGGACGCGAGGGCGCGACTGGCCGAACTCGGCACGCTGTTGGAGACCGGGGGACGGGCGGCGTTCGGCCCCTTCACGGTGAGCCTGGCCGGGCTGGAGCACGCCGGCCGGGTCCTGCCCTGGGAGAAGATCAGCGAAGTCGATCTGATGGGGTCGACCATCCACGTCCTGGTCACCGGTGAGCGCAAACCGGCGGCGCGGGAACCGGTCTCCGACGTGGCGGACAGCGTCCTGTTCCTCACCGTCGCGGACGCCCTGCGGCGATCGGCGCGGCAACCGGCGCAGTGAGCGGTCCCCCGCCACGCACAACCGCCGCCCGTCAGAACCACGCTCGCTCCGCGGATCCCGTCACCGCAGATGACCCAGCGCATCCTCCGCCACCGGATACGGCCGCTCCACCGGCAACAACGCGGCCGCCCGGTCCGGTTCCCCCGCACGCACATGACCGTGCACCTCCCGGGCGAGCGGCGTCACGTCCTCGATCCCGACGATCCACTCGTCCGCGTACCTCACCGCCGCCTCGCCCGTCAGCCCCAGCTGGAGGGACCGGTGCGGCAGCGGGTTGAGGTGCAGATCCCGCTCCGGGTCCCACTGCACCCGCGCCGACGACCGCCTCAACCGGCGCTTCCACTCCGCCTGATCGCCGTGCAACTCGGGCACGTAGTGCGAGAGACAGGAGTGCCGCAGCACCCATGCGAACCCCTCACGGGTGATCTCCACGGCCAACACGGTCTCCTGCCCCTCCTTGGTGCCCCAGCCGCAGCGGTACATCATCCACAGGAAGGAGGGCTTGATCCAGGTCATCCGGTCCCGCTTCCACTCGGCCGGAAAACGACCGTGGCGTGCCGCCGGGCCGCCGATCCGCGGGCTGTACGCCTGGTAGACGGTGACCGTGTCGGCGGTGTGCCGGGCACGGATACGGAACTTGGGCTCGCTCTCCGCGAGGTGGTCACTTTCCTTCATGCGACCAGGCTCGATCACGGTCGCGTCCGGGGCCACCGAATATCGACGGCCCGGAGCCGTGCCGTACTCGGCGCCTCGCCGTACGGCAGTGAGTCCCGCCGTACGGCCGCGAGTCCCCCCGTCCGGCCATGAACCGTGCCGTACGGCCATGCACCGTGCCGTACGGCTCCTCCCGCTTCCGCCGCCCGTCCCCGATCCCTGACATATCCCCCATTCGCGCGCACGCCCCTTGGCGTGGCGCGTCTCCTGCCCCAACACTGAGCCGATGACGCAGCGCGTGGAACTCGCGACCGTGATGGACCGACTCGCCGTCGACGGCCTGATCACCGAGTACGCGGTGGCGGTGGACGACGGCGACTGGACGGCCTATCGGGAACTGTTCGCACCGGAGGGACGCGCGGACTACCGCTCGGCCGGCGGGATCGAGGGCGACGCCGCGCAGGTGGCCGGGTGGCTGGCCCGGAGCATGGAGCTCTTCCCGATGCGGCAGCATCTGATCGTCAACCGCCGGGTGCGCTTCGGGTATCTGGAGCAGGACACCGGCGACACCGCCCAGATCCAGGCGGACTACATCAACCCGATGCGTTTCGCCGGAGGCGACGGCGGCTCCACCGCGCCCGACTTCGTGTGCGGTGGCCGCTACGCGTTCACCGTGACCCGCACCCCCGACGGCTGGCGCCTGCGCGAGGTCCTCGTCCAGGAGAAATGGCGCCGCGCCCCGGAGGGCCTCACCCCCGCCCAGCGGCCTTCCCCGGCCTGAGCGCACCCCGGCCCGACCAGCGGCGGGGCGGGGCCGAAGCTCCGCCACTCGGCCCAACCGCCTTGCCCTCCCCGGCCGCCCGACCATCGCACCCGTACCGAGCGCACCACCCCGCCCCGCCCACGCCCCCTGTCGGAGATCGTCCCCGGCGCGCACACTGGAGGGACGCTCAGTGGCGGGAGGGAGGCACTGTATGAGGACGCCGGACTGGGTCGCCTCCCCGTGGCGGCGGCGGTCGGCCGTCGTCGTGGCGGGTGCTCTGCCCGTGCTCGCCTTCCCGGCGCCGGGCCTGTGGTGGGCGGCCTACGCGGCGCTGGTGCCGTGGATCCTGCTGATCCGCACGGCCCCGACCGGGCGCCGGGCGGCGTACGACGGCTGGCTCGGCGGCTTCGCGTTCATGCTCGCGATGCACCACTGGCTGCTGCCGAACCTCCACGTCTTCACCTTCCTCATCGCCGGCCTGCTCGGCGCGTTATGGGCGCCCTGGGCATGGCTGACGCGCCGGTTCCTGGCCGGTACGCCCTCGCCGGGGCGGGTCGCCGCCGCGCTGCTGGTCGTGCCGTCGGGCTGGCTGATGATCGAACTCGTCCGGTCCTGGCAGGGCCTGGGCGGGCCGTGGGGCCTGCTGGGGTCCAGTCAGTGGCAGGCGGAGCCGGCGCTGCGGCTGGCCTCGGTCGGCGGGGTCTGGCTGCTCAGCTTCCTGGTCGTGACCGTCAACGTCGCGGTGGCCGTACTGGTCGCGGTGCGCGCCTCCCGGGCGCCGGCGCTCGCCGGGCTCGTCTCCGCGGCCGTCGCGACGTCGGCGGTGTGGCTGTGGTCGCCGCGACCCGACGTGCGGGGCGATGTGCGCGTCGCCGTCGTCCAGCCCGGTGTGACCGACGGCCCCGACGCCCGGTTCGCCCGTGAGGAGGCGCTCACCCGGCGGCTCGCCGGGCAGGACGTAGACCTGATCGTGTGGGGCGAGAGCAGTGTCGGTCACGACCTGGCCGACCGCCCGGATCTGTCCGACCGGATCGCCGCGCTGGCCCGTGCCACGGACACCGACATCCTCGTGAACGTCGACGCCCGCCGCTCCGACCGCCCCGGCATCTACAAGAGTTCGGTGCTCGTCGGCCCTGACGGCCCCACCGGCGACCGGTACGACAAGATGCGTCTCGTGCCCTTCGGTGAGTACATCCCGATGCGCTCACTGCTCGGCTGGGCCACCTCGGTCGGCGAGGCGGCCGGCGAGGACCGCCGCCGCGGCACCGAGCAGGTCGTGTTCGACGCTGGGAAGGGGCTGCGGATCGGCCCCATGGTCTGCTTCGAGTCCGCGTTCCCGGACATGAGCCGCCATCTCGCCCGGGACGGCGCCCAGTTGCTGCTCGCGCAGTCGGCGACCTCGTCGTTCCAGCAGAGCTGGGCGCCCGAACAGCACGCCTCGCTGGCCGCGCTGCGGGCCGCCGAGACCGGCCGCCCCATGGTCCACGCGACGCTCACCGGCGTCTCGGCGGTGTACGGCCCGGACGGCGCGCGGGTGGGCGGGTGGCTGGGCACGGACGAGAGCCGGGCGGCGGTGTACGAGGTGCCGCTGGCCGACGGTACGACGCCGTACGTCCGCTTCGGCGACTGGCCGGTCCACGCGGCGCTGCTGGTCCTGGTCGTGTGGGGCGTCTTCGAGGGCGTACGGGCCATGCGGCTGAGGCGGGGGACGGGGCCTCGGCCGCCAGTGAATCAGGCGGCGGACCGGTCCTCGACCGCCCGTACCACCCGCTCGCACAGTTCATGAGTCGCCAGCGCGTCCCGGGCGCTGAGCACCCTGCCCGCGCTCACGGCGTCGAGGAAGGCGAGGACGGCCTGCTCGACGCCGCGCTGCCGGGCCACGGGCACCCAGTCGCCGCGCCGCCGCACGGACGGCTGCCCCTTGTGGTCGACGACCTCGGCGAGGTTCAGCACCTGCCGCTTGGTGTCCTGCCCGGAGACTTCGAGGATCTCCTCCGCCGAACCACTGAGCCGGTTCATCACGCCCAGTGCGGTGAACCCGGCCCCGGAGAGCTGCAGCACCACGTGGTGCAGCAGCCCGCCCTCGGTGCGGGCACGCACGGTCACGTCCTCGATCTCCCCCGGCACCAGGAACCGCAAGGTGTCGACGACATGGATGAAGTCGTCCAGGATCATCAGACGCGGCAGTTCGGGCAGACCGATGCGGTTCTTCTGCATGATGATCAACTCGCGCGGATGGTCGGCACATTGGGCGTACCCGGGCGCGTACCGCCGGTTGAAGCCCACGGCGAGCCCCACGTTCCGCTCCTCCGCGAGCCGCACGAGCCGTTCGGAGGCGGCGAGTTCGTACGCGAGCGGCTTGTCGACGTACGTCGGCACACCCGCCTCGATCAGCCGCTCCACGATCTCGGGGTGGACCGCGGTCGGCGCGTGCACGAAGGCCGCGTCCAGGCCCTGGGCGAGCAGCGCGTCGAGATCGGTGTGCCGCCGGCCCTCCGGGACGCGCAGGACGTCGGCGACTCGGGTGAGTGTGGCGGGCGTCCGCGTCTGCAGATGGAGTTCGAGCCCCGGTTGGGTGCCGAGCACCGGCAGATACGCCTTCTGCGCGATGTCGCCGAGCCCGATGCAGCCGACCTTCACTGGGGTCTCCCGTCCTCGGTGTGCCGTCCTCTTGCCTCGTCGGCAGCATACGGGGACTGCCAGGATGTCCGGCATGACCATCCAGCGCACCGAACCCTCCCTCACCGCCGACGAACGGACCATGCTCGAAGGCTGGCTCGACTACCACCGCGAGACTCTGGCGATCAAGTGCGCGGGCCTGGACGACGCCCGGTTGCGAACCGCCTCGGTTCCGCCCTCGGAGCTGTCCCTGCTGGGGCTCGTACGGCACATGGCCGAGGTCGAACGCATCTGGTTCCGCAAGGTGCTCGTGGACGACGACCAGGGACCCCTCTACTTCAGCGAGGAGGACCCGGACGGGGAGTTCCATCTGACGGAGGAGGACACCTGGGAGGAGGCCCACGGCACCTGGCAGGCGGAGATCGCGGTCGCCCGTCGCAACGCGGAGGGCTTCGCCCTGACCGATGTCGCCAAGGCCGTGCACCGTCGGACGGGCCAGGCACCCAGCCTGCGGTGGATCTACACCCACATGATCGAGGAGTACGCCCGCCACAACGGCCACGCCGACCTGCTCCGAGAGCGCCTCGACGGGACCACCGGATACTGAGCGAACCCTGACGCCGGGCGCCGGCCGGGGCGGGTGTGCGGGCCGGTCGCACGGATGCCGGGCGAGGCACATCACGTCGTCGTCGGTCCCCGGCGTCACCCGTGTGGGGGCATCATCCGCTTGATCCTTCCCCAAGGCGGCCCGGAAGCAGCAGAGTTGCGCGCGTGCATCGACCGACCACCACCGCAACCGCAACGCTCCTGGTCACCGTGGCCGTCTCGGCCCTCACCGGCTGTGTGACCGCGCAACACCCGCCCTCGCCGCAGGCGCCGGCCCTGCCGTCCGGGCCGTCCGAGCCCCGCCCGGACGGCACCGGCGCGACGCGGATCGTGGAGGCGCCGGCGCGGGAGGCGCTGGCGCTGATCGGCCCGCCCCGGGATTCCCCACCGAGCCCGTCCGAGGCACCGGAGCCCGCCGCGCCTGCCCCCGCCACCCCCACGCCCACGACCGACGCGCCGCCTCCCGCGCCACCACCCCGGGAGAGGCGCCAGGCTCCCCCCGAGCGGTACGGACCGCCCCCCGGGTCCCGGCCTCAGGTCGAGATCCCGCCGCTCCCCGAGAACCTCCCGACCGGGCCGCCCGGGAACTCCGACGTGTGCGCACTCGGCCACAAGTACGGCGGCTGGGGAAGGGACACGCCCCAGGCGGCCATCTGCAAGGACGTCTACGGCCGTTGAGGCGCCCTCGACGGGAGCACCCTCCTGGCGTCAGGGCCGCTGTCTCGGCGGCCCCGGCGTGTCCCCTCCACCGGGGCCCGCCTCGTCGAGCCGGGTCTCCAGCCGGCCCAGGGCGGTGCGGACGCCGTCGCCGTGACCGCCGTCCTCCAGCGCGGCCAGCGCGGCCCGGGCCAGCCGCAGATGGCTGCGGGCCGCGTCGGGGCGGCCCAGTCTGGCGTAGTCGGCGGCGAGGTTGAGGTGGAGCGAGGGGTAGAAGGCGCGCACCGCGAGTTCGTCGTGGTGCTCCCGGGGGCGGCCCGCGGAGTGGTCCGCTTGGTGGTGCGCAGGGTGGTCGGTGGCGTGCTCCGCCGAGCGGCCGTCGGACAGCTCGTCGGCCGCCGACAGCGCCCTGAGGTCCCAGGCCAGCTCGGTGTCCGGATCGTCCTGGGTGTCGGCCATGTAGTGCGCCAGCGTGCAGCGGTGGAGCGGGGTGCCGTCCTCGCCGATCTCCGCCCAGAGCTGGAGCAGACGGTGCCGGGCCTCCTCGCGGTCACCCCCGTGGTGCAGCATGACGGCCTGCCCGATCCGGGTCATCAGGGCGTCCGGTGCCACCTGCTCCTGTCGCTCCACCACCGCGTCCTCCGCACTCGTCGCCCCCTGTCCCGCCTGTCCCTCCCGACGCTAACGGCAGGCACCGGCAAACCCGGTCAGGCAGCCCCGTACGGCCGCGGGGGCGCCCCGGCGGCCGTACGGCGGACAGCCGGACAGGCGGGTGAGGGCGGGCGAGCCGCGTCAGCCGATGTCGGGGATCGTCCAGTCGATCGGCTCGTGGCCCTGCCGGGCGACGGCCTCGTTGATCTGCGTGAACGGCTGCGAGCCGAAGAACTTCTTGGCCGACAGCGGCGAGGGGTGGGCGCCCTTCACCACCACGTGGCGCTCCTCGTCGATCAGCGGCAGCTTCTTCTGCGCGTAGTTGCCCCAGAGCACGAAGACCGCCGGGTCGGGCCGGTCGGCGACGGCGCGGATCACGGCGTCGGTGAACCTCTCCCAGCCCTTGCCCTTGTGCGAGTTGGCCTCGCCGGAGCGGACCGTGAGCACCGCGTTGAGCAGCAGCACGCCCTGCTGGGCCCAGGGCAGCAGATAGCCGTTGTCCGGGATGGGGGTGCCCAGTTCGGCCTGCATCTCCTTGTAGATGTTCCGCAGGGAGGGCGGGGTCTTCACCCCGGGCCGCACGGAGAAGCACAGGCCGTGGCCCTGGCCCTCGCCGTGGTACGGGTCCTGGCCGAGGACGAGGACCTTCACGCTCTCGTACGGCGTGGCGTCGAGTGCGGCGAAGACCTCCTCACGGGGAGGGTAGACGGGACCCCTGGCGCGCTCCTCCTCGACGAACTCGGTGAGTTCCTTGAAGTAGGGCTGCTGCAGCTCGTCCCCCAGGACCCCGCGCCAGGACTCGGGCAGCATGGCGATGTCGGTCACGTCAACGTCCTCCGGTGTGCGCTCACTTCACGGCCGCGCAGCACGCGGCCATGGGCAGCCGCGCGAGGCGCGGCCGCCGTCAGAGCACAGAACCTACAGGCGCCCACTGACAACGGGACCCGGCACCCGGAATTACCAGCTGGTCTTCCAGGACAGCTGCCACATGGCCATCATCGTCGCGGGGTCGATGACGTTCTCCAGGCCGGCGATCTCCTCGTTCGCGGCCGTGTACGCCTTGCCCTGCCACAGCGGGATCAGGCGGGCGTCGTCCACGAGGATCTGCTGGGCCTCCTCGAACTCCTTGGAGACGGCCCCGCGGTCGCTCTCGGCACGCGACTCGGGGAGCAGCTTGTCCGTGATCTCGGGGGACTTGTACGGGGTGCCGAGCGCGTTCTGCTCGCCCACGAAGGGGGCGATGAAGTTGTCGGCGTCGTTGAAGTCGGGGTTCCAGCCACGCCCGAAGATGGGGTACTCGCCCTTCTGGTAGCCCTCGGAGTAGGTCTTCCAGGGCCGGCTCTTGAGCGTGACCGAGAACAGGCCTGACGCCTCCAGCTGCCGCTTCAGCTCCTCGAAGGCGGGCTTGGTCTGGGAGCCGTACCGGTCCGAGGTGTACCAGAGCGTGAGAGGAACCGTTTCGGTGATGCCCGCCTCGGTGAGGATGGACTTCGCCTTGGTCGCGCTGGGGTTGCCGTAGTCGTCGAAGAAGCCCGTCGTGTGGCCCACCAGGCCCCTGGGGATCATGGAGTACAGCGGCTCGACGGTGTCCTTGTAGATGTTGTGGGCGAGTGCCGGCCGGTCGAGGACCTGGGCGATCGCCTTGCGGACCGCGGGGTTCTTCGCCCACGGGTCCTTGGGGTTGAACACCAGGTAGCTGATCTCGGTGGTGGGGCTCTCCACGATCTGGAGGTTCTCGCTGTCGTGGTTGGCCTGGATGTCCACGATGTCCGAGGCGCCGAGACCCCGGTAGATGACCGAGATCTTCTTGTCCTTGAGTGCCTTGACCATCTGGTCCGACTGCTGGAAGTACTCGATGGTCACAGCGGAGTTCTTGCGGTCCGCGAGGCCCTTGTAGTTCTCGTTGCCGACCAGCTCGGCCTTCTTGCCGTCCTCGTAGGAGTCGAGGTCGTAGGGGCCTGAGCCGGTGATCTCGGTGCCCTCACGGAGCTTGTCCGCGGGATACTCCGCCGGGTCCACGATCGACATGGCGGGCGTGGTGAGCACGAGCGGGAAGGTCGCGTCGGGCTGGCTGAGGTGGAAGACGACCTCGCGGTCGCCCTTGACCTGCACCCGGGAGAGCGTGGTCAGCAGGCCCGCGGGACCACCGTTGACGTTGATCTTCTTGATCCGGTCGAACGAGTACTTGACGGCCTTCGCGTCCAGCGTGTGCCCGTTGGAGAACTTCAGGCCCTCGCGCAGTGTGCAGCTGTACACGGTGCTGGAGCTGTCCGTGAACTCGCAGGCCTCGGCGGCGTCCGGCTCGGGCTCGGACCCGCCGGGCGCGTAGCCGAGCAGGGGCTGGAAGACGTTGCGCATCAGCTCCCAGGAGCTGTCCCAGGCCGCGGCCGGGTCCAGGGTGCTCGGCGTGCTGGTGGTCCCCACCACGATGGGGTCCGCGTCGTCCGAGGCGTCCGAGGAGAACACACCACACCCGGTCACCATGGATATGGACGCGATCACCGCGAGTGGCGGCAAGTATCGGTTCCGGTTGAACACGCGCATGCTCCTCGAAATGCCGTACCAAGAGTGGGCGAACGATACCGCAGGCCCTGCGAGCGGCCACCGCTCGGTCGGCAAAGCCCTTGATCAGTCCGCTGTGACGGCGCTGTCGAGCCCCCGTGGGGGATGCGGACGGGCGCCGGAGACGTTCGGTGAAGCGTGCTCCGGCGCCCGCCGTACTCTGTCAGGCCATCCCGGCGTTGAGGAAGATGCCGCCGTCGACCACGAGGGTCTGGCCGGTGATCCAGTCGGACTGCTCAGAGGTGAGGAACGCGGCGGCGCCACCGATGTCGGAGGGCACGCCGAGCCGGGCCAGCGGGTAGGCCGCCGCCGCCTCGGCCTCCCGGCCCTCGTACAGGGCCTGGGCGAACTTGGTCTTCACCACGGCGGGCGCGATCGCGTTGACCCGCACCCTGGGCGCGTACTCGTGCGCCAGCTGGAGGGTCAGGTTGATCATGGCGGCCTTGCTGATGCCGTAGGCGCCGATGAACGGCGACGCGGAGACACCGGCGACGGAGGCGATGTTGACGATCGCGCCGCCGTTGTCCTTCTGCCAGGCGTGCCAGGTCCGCTGGGCGAAGCCGAGGGCCGAGACGACGTTGGTCTCGAACACCTTGCGGGCCACGTTCAGGTCGAGATCGGCGATCGGCCCGAAGACCGGGTTGGTGCCGGCGTTGTTGACCAGGAAGTCGACGCGGCCGAAGGCCTCCATCGTGCGTTCGACGGCGAGTGCCTGGTGGGCCTCGTCGTGGGCCTTGCCCGCCACACCGATGACGCGGTCGGCGCCGAGCTGCTCGACGGCCTTCTTGAGCGAGTCCTCGTCGCGGCCCGTGATGCAGACCCGGTCGCCGCGCGCGACGAGGGCCTCGGCGATGCCGTGGCCGATACCGCGGCTGGCGCCGGTGATGAGGGCGACCTTGCCCGAGGGCTCGGGGAGTTCCACCGAAGTCATGTTCCCGATCCCTTAGTTGAGCGGTCCGCCGGCCACGTACAGCACCTGGCCGGAGACGAATCCGGCGTCCTCGCCGGTGAAGTAGGCGATGGCGCCGGCGATGTCCTCGGGCCGGCCCACGCGCTGGACGGGGATCTGCGTGGCGGCCGCCGCCTGGAACTCCTCGAAGCCCATGCCCACCCGGGCGGCGGTGGCGGCGGTCATGTCGGTGACGATGAAGCCGGGCGCGACGGCGTTGGCGGTGACGCCGAACTTGCCGAGCTCGATGGCGAGGGTCTTGGTGAAGCCCTGCAGACCGGCCTTGGCGGCGGAGTAGTTGGCCTGGCCCCGGTTGCCCAGCGCGGACGACGAGGACAGGTTGACGATCCGGCCGAACTTGGCCTCGACCATGTACTTCTGCACGGCCTTGGCCATCAGGAAGGCGCCCCGCAGGTGCACGTTCATGACCGTGTCCCAGTCGGACGCGCCCATCTTGAACAGCAGGTTGTCGCGGAGCACGCCCGCGTTGTTCACCAGGATCGTCGGGGCGCCCAGCTCCTCGGCGATCCGGGTGACGGCGGCCTCGACCTGGGCCTCGTCGGAGACGTCGCAGCCGACCGCGAGCGCCTTGCCGCCGGCGGCGGTGATCTTCTCGACGGTGTCCTTGCACGCGGCCTCGTCGAGGTCGATCACCGCGACGGCACGGCCTTCGGCGGCCAGTCGTACGGCGGTCGCGGCACCGATGCCGCGCGCGCCACCGGTGACCACGGCGACACGCTGCTCAGTGGTGGACATTGCTGGTTCTCCTCGCCCTTGGGATGCGGCTCCTGCGGCGCCCCCTCTTGGTGAGCGACCGCTTAGTACCTTCAGCACACGTGACGCTAGAAGTCCTGGCACCCGGTGTCAACGTTCCCCCAGGTGTGATCCCTTACGTCGGCCCCCGCCGGGCTCCACGCGCACCGGCCGTCACCGCACCAGCAGGGCGAGCAGCCGCTCCGCCTCCGCCGCCGGATCGGCGGTGAGCCCAGTGTGCACCGGTCCCGCCCGGACCACCGTGGAACGGGGCGCGACGAGCCACCGGAACCTCCGTCCGGCGTCGTCCCGGGCGGCCTGCCCGGCCGTCTCTCCCCCGGCGCACACCTGCTCCACCGCGCGCAGCGCGGCGCGTACGCCCTCCACGTCCGCCCCCGGATCCAGGGCGAGGAGCTTGGTCTCGTCGAGATGCGTGCGGGCCGCCACGAGGGCCCGGGAGCGGCTGTACACGAGAACGCCCGCGTTGAAGCACTCCCCGCGCTCGATCCTGGGCACGACCCGCAGCAGCGCGTACTCGTAGACGTCCTGCCCGGTCGCCCCGGTGGCCAGGAAGCGGTCGCTCACTTGATCCCCTCGATGCGTTCGTGAATGTCGGCGGCGCGGGCGAGCAGCGGTTCCGCGTACGCCCGCCGGAGCGCGTCCGGCGTCTCGAAGCCGGGCTCGTCGGCCAGCCAGACGTCCGGGATCTCGGCGGTCACCTCGGCGAGCAGGTCCTCGGTGACCAGGGGCGCGAGGTCGGCGGCGGCCGCGGCGACATCGGGGGCGAAGCGCGCGAGGGCGTGGTCGGCGGCGTCGTACGGCTTGGCCGCGGAGGCACGGGCGCCCGGCCAGTGGTGGTGCCAGATCATGGTGGCGCCGTGGTCGATCAGCCACAGGTCGCCGTGGCGCGTCAGCAGGTTCGGATTGCGCCAGGAGCGGTCGACGTTGTTGATCAGCGCGTCGAACCAGACGACCCGCCCGGCCTCCTCGGGACCGACCTCGAAGGCGAGCGGGTCGAAGCCGATGGCGCGGGCCAGGAAGTCCATGCCCAGGTTGGTGCCGCCGCTGGACTTGATCAGCTCCTGCACCTGCTCGTCGGGCTCGCCGAGCCCCAGGACGGGGTCGAGGTCCAGGGTGACGAGGCCAGGCACGCGCAGACCGAGCCGCCGGGCCAGCTCACCGCAGACGACCTCCGCCACGAGCGTCTTGCGGCCCTGCCCCGCTCCGGTGAACTTCAGGACGTACGTGCCGCGGTCGTCGGCCTCGACCAGACCCGGCAGCGAACCGCCTTCCCGCAGCGGCGTGATGTACCGGGTCACGCTGACTTCCTTGAGCATCGCCCCAGGTTACCGGCGTACCGCTGACACCCGGAGTCACCCCGTCCGCCGCACCGCGGACCGACAGCTTCCGGACAGCTGTTTTTGACGCTCTCGTGATCCCGGACAGGTCAGGATGTGCACCCTGTCTGAACGTTCAAGCACGACCCCGCCGTATCCATGGGCGAAAGTGCAAAGCCATCTCGGAAGGAACCGCCTGCATGTCCAGCGAAACGATCAAACCCGCTTCGATCCCGGGCCGTCGTACCGTCATGGCGGCGGCCGGCGTGGCAGGACTCGCCGTCGCGCTGACCGCGTGCGGATCGGAGGACACCCCGTCGACCTCCACCTCCGACTCGCCCGGTGCCGGGGCGGGAGCCGGGGGCGACTCCACCGCCGACGCGAGCGGCGGCGCGGGCGGCAAAGGCGGCGCGGGCGGCACGGAGATCGCCAAGACCTCGGACATACCCGAGGGCGGTGGCAAGATCTTCGAGAGCGAGGGCGTCGTCGTCACCCAGCCGAAGGCGGGCACCTTCAAGGCGTTCTCCTCGGTGTGCACCCACTCGGGCTGTGCCGTGAAGACGATCGCCGACGGCGTGATCAACTGCCCCTGCCACAACAGCAACTTCTCGATCGAGGACGGCAGCGTCAAGAGCGGCCCGGCCCCGAAGCCGCTGCCGGCCAAGGAGGTCAGCGTCTCGGGCGATTCGATCACGCTGGCCTGACCTTCGTCAGGCACGCCGACACCTCGTCCGTGGTCGCGACCGTGGCGACCAGCGCGAGGGTGTGGCGGATCATCGCGGGGGTGTAGTCGGCAGGCACCCCCGCGATGGCGTCCCCGGGCACGACGACGCGGTAGCCGCGGTTCACCGCGTCGAACACCGCGTTCGGTACGGCCACGTTGGCCGAGACACCGGTGACGATCAGCGTGCGGCACCCCAGGTTGCGCAGCAGCGCGTCCACGTCGGTGCCCGCCAGCGGGGACAGCCCGTGCAGCCGCCGTACGACCAGATCCTCCTCGGCGACCTCGACGGGCGGCGCGACGCGTACGGCATCGGTGCCCGCCAACTGCCGTACGGGCAGCCGCTGCGCCGCGCGGAACAGGCGGGCGTTGTGGTTGGCACCCCGCCCGTCCGGCCGGCGCTCGGCGACGGCGTGCATGACCTGCACCCCGCTCAGGTGGGCCGCGTCGACCAGCCTGGCCACATTGGCCAGCGCCCCCGACGAGCGTGCCTCGTCGGCGAGTTCGGGCAGCGCGCTGTCGGGTCCGACGACACCGCGCTGGCACTCGACGGTGAGCAGGACGGTGGTCGAGGGATCGAGCAGCCCTTCCAGTTCCCGCTGCCTCTTCGACCCACTCGCGTTCGACCCACGCGCGTCACTCGTTTCACTCGCCTCACTCGCGTACGACGGCATGACGTCCCCCTTGTCGCAGGCGATCGGGCGGGCGAGCGTAACGCCCCTTGCACATGGACGGAAGACGTCCGATCCTCTTCTGACGTCACGTCAGCGGAGGGGATGTCGATGACCGCCACGCAGCGCCGGGGCCGGAAGATCATGATGGAGCCCGCCGAACTGGACGAGTTCCTCGGCGCGCAGCGCACCTGCCGGGTCGCGACGGTCTCGTCCGACGGCGCCCCGCACATCAGCCCGCTCTGGTACGTCTGGGACGGCACGTCGCTGTGGCTCTACTCGATCACCCGCAGCAGACGGTGGTCCGCGCTGCGCCGTGATCCGCGCGTCGCCGTCGTGGTCGACGCGGGCGAGGAGTACGGCGAACTGCGCGGCGCCGAGCTGTCCGGCACCGTCGAGTTCGTCGGCGAGGCACCGCGCACGGGCGAGCCGGTCCCCGAACTCGTCGAGGTGGAGCGGCGGTTCGCCCGCAAGAACTTCGGCATCGACGAGATGCCGCACGACGGCCGGCACGCCTGGCTGCGCCTGACACCGGACGCGATCGCGTCCTGGGACTTCCGCAAACTGGGGTAGCCGCTGATCTCCGCCGCGCCCGCGCCGCCCGCTCCGCGCCCGCCGGAGCGGCAATACGTCAGGTCGAGCCGCGGGCCGCCCCCGCCGCCCGCAGCGCCTCGACCGCCGCCCTGATCGACGGCCGCCGGTCGGCGTCCGCGCGCCACACCGCGTAGACGCTGCGGTGGACCCGGGGGCGCACCGGCACCGTCCGCATGCCGGCCGGCATCGGGTCGCGGCCGAGCCGGGGCGCGATACAGACACCCAACCCGGCGGCGACCAGGGCGAGTTGGGTGTGGTGCTCACCGGCCCGGTGGGCGATCTGGGGCTCGATGCCGTTGGCGCGCAGCGTGTAGAGCAGCCATTCGTGGCAGAACTCGCCCTCGGGCCAGGCGACCCACGGCTCCTCCGCCAGCTCCCGCAGGTCGATCTCGTCCCGCCCGGCGAGCGGGTGGTCCTCGGGCAGCGCCACCTCCACCGGATCGTCGAGGATCGCGGCCCGGGCGAGCCCCTCGGGCACCGGCAGCGGCTTGTTGTACCAGTCGAGGACGACGGCCAGGTCGGCGTCGCCCCGGATCACCGCACTGATGGCGAGTTCGGGTTCCGTCTCCCGCGAGCGCACTCGCAGCGCCGGATGGTCCTCCCGCAGCGCGCGGAAGACGGCCGGGAACAGCCCCCGGACGGCCGTGGGGAACGCGGCCATCCGCAGTTCGCCGACGACCTGGCCGCGCTGCGCCTCCAGGTCCGACTGCGCCAGCTCGACCTGCGACAGGATGCGCGCGGCATGCTCGGCGAGCAGCCGCCCCGCGTCGGTGAGGCGCACGCCCCGCCCGTTCTTGGCGAGGAGCCGCTGTCCGACCTCCCGCTCCAGCTTGGCCATCTGCTGGGAGACGGCCGAGGTCGTCACATGCAGCCCCTCGGCCGCCCCGCTCACCGAACCGTGCCGGGCGAGCGCGTCGAGGGTGCGCAGGCGCTCCAGATTCAACATATAAGAGATGCTACGAGATTCAGCTCATGAATTCTCGCTTGTGCTACAAGATTGTCGGCAGCATCGTTGAGGGCATGACCACCGCCGCGCCCACCCGAACGCCCGCCGCCCTCTCCGCACGCACCCACGCCGCCCTCGACTGGCGCCTGCGCTTCGCCTTCCTCTCCCTCGTCTGGGGCTTCAGCTTTCTCCTGATCAAGGTGGGCACGCAGGCGTACGCGCCGTTCCAGGTGACGTTCGGGCGGCTGCTGTTCGGCACGCTGGTGCTCGCGGCGGCGATGGCCGTGAAGCGGGAGCGGCTGCCGCGCGGCGTCCGCACCTGGGGGCATCTCACCGTGGCGGCCCTGCTCCTCAACGCGCTGCCGTTCTCCCTCTTCGCCTACGCGGAGCTGACCATCCCCTCCACCCTGGCGGGCATCTGCAACGCGACCTCGCCGCTGTGGGGCATGGCGCTCTCGCTGGTCGCGCTCTCGGAGGACCGCCCGACCCGGGTGCGGGTCGCCGGTCTCGGCCTCGGCTTCCTCGGCGTGCTCACCGTGCTCGGCGCCTGGCAGGGCTTCAGCGGCCTGGACGCCAGGGGCACCACGATGGCCCTGCTGGCCTCCCTCAGCTATCCGATCGGCTGGATCTACGTCCGCCGCACCCTGGCCGGCACCAGCACGTCGCACCTGTCCCTCACCGGCGCCCAACTCCTGCTGGCCACCGCCCAACTGGCCTTCGTCACCCCGCTGTTCACGACCCTGCCGAGCCGTTTCCCGGTCCTCCCCCTGCTGGCGGTCGTCGCGCTGGGCGCCCTCGGCACGGGCGTCGCCATGCTCCTGCAGTACGGCCTCGTCTCCGAGGTCGGCCCGACGACCGCCCAGATGGTCACCTACTTCATCCCGGTCATCGCCACGGCCGCCGGGGTGGCGATCCTCGGCGAGTCCCTGGCCTGGTCGACCCCGGTCGGCGCGGCGATCGTCCTGGCGGGAGCGGCCCTGACACAGGTGAGGCCGCGCACCTGAACCTGCGCGGCGCCCTCACACGTATCCGCCGCCGGAGCCCGGCCCGACCGCCGAGGCCACCGCCTCCGCCACCCTCCCGATCTCCTGCTCGGTGAGGGTGGAGACCGTGATCCGGATCCCCTGCGGGGCGTTCATCCGGAAGCGGGCGCCGGGCGCGACCGCCCACCCGGCGTGGAGCAGCCGGGCGACCGCGCCGGTCTCGTCCGGGACCCGGACCCAGACGTTCATCCCGCTGACCCCGTGCGCCTCGATCCCGCGCAGGGCGAGGGCGCCGATCAGCGCGTCCCGCCGCCTCCCGTACGCCGCCGCCACGGCCGTGGCGTCCACCGCGCCGCCGGACCACAGCCGTACGACGGCGCGCTGCACCAGACGGCTCACCCAGCCCGGCCCCAGCCGTTGCCGGCCCCGGACCCGGTCGACCGTGACGGCGTCACCGGTGAGCACCGCGAGCCGCAGGTCGGGGCCGTACGCCTTGGCGACCGACCGCACGAAGGCCCAGCTGCGGGTGGTCCCGGCCAGTGGATGGAGGGCCTGGTCGACGATCCGGTGACCGTGGTCGTCCTCGATGAGCAGGGTCTCGGGATGCTCCCCGAGCACGGACCGCAGGGCACGCGCGCGTGCGGCGCTCACGGCCGCGCCGGTGGGGTTCTGCGCCCGGTCGGTGACGATCAGGGCCCTCGCCCCGGCCTCCAGCGCCGCGCGGACGTCGTCGGGGAGCGGCCCCTCGTCGTCGACGCCGACCGGCACGACCCGCAGTCCGAGCGCCGGCACGAGGTCGAGCACGCTGCCCCACCCGGGGTCCTCGACGGCGACGGCGTCCCCGGGCCTGAGATGGGCGGCCAGGATGCGTTCGATGGCGTCGAGCGAACCGGAGGTGACGGTGACCGGCCCGTCCGGCACCCCGTCGGCGTCCAGTTCGGCGCGCGCGATCCGCGCCAGCTCGGGCTCCACCGACCCCGACCCGTACAGCACCGGCTCTCGGTCGCCCTGCTCGGCGGCCGCCGCGAACGCCTCGGCCAGACGCGGCAGCAAGGTGGTGTCGGGATTGCCGTCGGCGAGGTCACGCACGCCCTCCGGTACCTCCACCCGGATGTACTCGCGCCCCGTCGTCGCCGGCCGGGGCCGCACGCGGCTCCCTCGCCGCCCGGCGGTCTCGATGACCCCCCGCTCACGCAGCGTGCGGTAGGCGGCGGCGACGGTGTTCGGGTTCACCCCGAGTCGTTCCGCCAACTCACGCATGGGCGGCAGCAGTTGGCCGGGCATCAGCTCGCCCGCCCCGACCGCCCGCTCGACGCTCGCCGCGATATCCGCCGCGCGCCGCCCAGTGACCATGTATTCTCCTAGCACAAACCAAACTATGCACTAGTGCAATGGAGAGCGCAATGACGGGGACATCACAGCCGACGACATCGCCGGCCGCCGCCTACGACGTCACCGACCGCACCGTCCCCACCCGGGGCGCGCAGAAGGCGTCGTACGACAAGGACCTGGTGCACGCGATACTCGACGAGGGGTACGTCTGCCATCTCGGCTTCGTCCGCGACGGCGCCCCGGTGGTACTGCCCACGCTGTACGGCCGGGTCGGCGAGACGCTCTACGTGCACGGTTCGACGGGTTCACGCCCGCTGCGGATGACGGGCCAGGCCGACCCGGGTCTCCCGGTGTGCCTGACGGTGACGCACGTGGACGGGCTGGTCCTGGCCCGTTCCGCCTTCCACCACTCGATCAACTACCGCTCGGTCGTGGTGCACGGCACCGCCCACCAGGTCACCGACCCGCAGGAGCGGCGGATCGCCCTGGACGCGCTCGTCGACCACGTCGTACCGGGCCGCTCGCGGGACTCCCGGCCCGCCAACGCGAAGGAGTTCGCGGCCACCGCCGTGATCCGCCTCGACCTGAACGAGGTCTCGGCCAAGACCCGCACCGGCGGCGTCAACGAGGAGCCCGAGGACCTCACCCTCCCCCACTGGGCCGGCGTCGTCCCCCTCCGCAAGGGCTACGACACCCCGATCCCGGACGCCGACCTGCTGCCCGACACCGAACTCCCGGCCTACCTCAAGACCCTCTAGCCCACGCCGCAGGACCCGGGCCCCTCAACGGCGAGGAGCCCACCCGGCCTCCACCCCGGCACGCGCCCCTCCGGGGCGCGGGGAACTGCGCGACGCCCCCAGACGCAGACGCCCGACCCCGGCCAAAAGCTCGGGGTCAGCCCTGACCACCATCCCCGACAAGCGCCCTCCAGGGGCGCGGGGAACTCCGCGACCAGCCCCTCACAACCCGCACACGCAGCCCCCTCCCCCGACCGAAACGCGGGCTCACCCCTCCCCACCGGCCCGCCACGAACACCCTCAGAGGCGCGGGGAACTGCGCGAACACCCCCCACAACCCGCACCCGACAGCCGACCCGAGTCCCCGACGCGCCACATCACCGGCCACCCCCCACCGACAGCTCAGCCTCGACCCCCGCCTCACCGGAGACCTCCGACCGCCCCGGCGCCCCCTCCCCCACCGCAGACCGCTGCGCGACGAACGCCCCGGCCAGCACCACCACGCCGCCCACGATCTGCGGCGCCCACAGATGCTCACCCAGGAGCACCCACGCGAGCACGGTCGCCACCACCGCCTCCAGGCACCCCAGAACCCCGGCCACCTGCGGCGACAGCCGGCGCACGGCCACCACCCCGGTCACATAGGCGACCACCGTGGCGATCAGCACCACCCACCCGAGCAGCAGCCACGCCGGTACGGCCGTGCCGTCCATCCACGCGTCGCCCCCGAGCACCGCCCACTCCATCCCCCACGGCCGTGCCACCACCGTGAGCACGGCCGCGCCCACCAGCAGCCCGTAGGCGATCACCCCGAGCGGATCCGGCGCTTCCGCCCCCGCGTCGCCGCCCTGGTCGGACATCACGAAGTACCCGGCCTGACAGCAGGCGGCCCCGAGCGCGAGCAGCAGGCCCAGAGGGTCGAAGCTCAGCCCCGACCAGATCTCGACGACACAGGCGAGGCCGCCGACCGCGAGGACGACACCGACCGCGGCGGCCCGCGTCACGGGCCGGCGCTGCACGAGCCGCACCCACCCGAGGACGATGGCCGGCCCGAGGTACTCCACGAGGAGCGCGACGCCGACGGGGATACGGGAGATCGAGGCGAAGTAGAAGGCCTGCACACCGGCCACGGCGAACAGCCCGAAACCGACGAGCAGCGCGGGCCGCCGACGCACCAGATCCCGATGGCGCACCGCCCACGGAAGCATCACCAGCGCGGCGCCGACGACCCGCAGCCACACCACGTGCAGCGGGTCGAGCCCCGCCTCGATGAGCGGCTTGGCCGCCGTGCCCGATCCACCGAAGGCGAGCGCGGACCCCAGCGCGAGCACCAGCCCGACGCCGCGCACGCGTTGCCCCTGACTCCGCTGAGACGTATGCACCGGCACATGATGTCAGCCGGCGACAGGAGCGTCATCCCCAATGACACCTGTCTCACCGGCTGGACGACGGCCGGGCCCACCTCGACGGCGGGCCCACCCCACGGCGTCACGCCTCAACAACCCCCGTCCCCGCTCACCACCCGCCCCTCGACACGGCCTTCGCCCACTTCGGCGAGCCGCCGCGCCACCACGTCCCGGTCGACTCCGACCTTGGCGAGCACCTCCACGGCCCGCGAACCGGTCGCCGCGACGAGCACCGCGAGCAGATCGACGCTGCGGGCCGCCCCCGCGCCCCGCAGCACGGCACGGTCGTACGCCTGCGTCATCGCCCGGGCCGCCACGGGTGACCACCCGGGCCTGCCCGGCACCCCCGCGACGACGCCGGTGTCCTCTACACCGATCTGCCAGCGCAGCCCGTACCCGATGCTGCGCTGCACGAGGTAGCCGAGCAGCCGGGCGACCTGCGGACCGTCGAAGACAGCGCGGACCTCCGGGTCGGACTCCACGAGGGAGTGCAGCAGATGAGCGGTGTCGATCTGCCGGTCGTCGTCGCGAAGGGCCCGTCTGCGCGCACCGGCGACCACCGAGGCCAGCTCATCCGTGAGCCCGCCCTCGGTCTCCAGGTGGTCCGGACCATGGTCGGCGGCCGACTGCCGGGGAATACGGGGTAGCACGCCTCCCACCCCATCAGTCCCGGCGCCTCCGGGTCATCCACGAAAGGAAGCATCTTCGCCTCCGGCACAGGTTGCGTAGGGAGGAGCCGTTTCTCCTCCCTACGGATGAGATCCGCCCGCACCACCTCAGGGGCGCGCGCGGCCTCGGCCCGCGCCCGGTACGCCACCGCGTCGCACCGGCACCCGCCCCTCACCGCAGGGAGGCGGGTGCCGGCCGGTGGCACTCCGATTCCTGACGGTTCATCAGTATTGAATGTTCCGGGCCCCGAGGCTACGTTCCGCGACACCACCGTCCGAGACGAAGGGGTTGTCGCATGGCCGATGTCAGCGCGGAGGCACGCATCGAGGCGCCAGCCGAGCAGGTCTGGGCCCGGCTCGTCGACTGGTCCGCGTACGGCGAGTGGAACACCACCCACACCGGCTTCCCCAAGGGCGGCCCGCAGACCCTCGCGGTGGGCGGCACCTTCCAGGAGAACCTGAAGCTCATGGGCTTCCCGGCAGAGGTCGAGTGGACCATCGCCGAACTGGAACCCGCCCGCACCCTGGCCATCCGCGGCAAGGGCCCCATGGCCGTGGACCTCGCCACCCGCTACACCCTCACCCCCGACGGCGACGCCACCACGGTCCGCATCGACGGCGAGTTCACCGGCGCCGCCGTCTCCCTGATGGCGGGCAAGCTCAGGGACTCCGCCACGGCCGCGCTCGACGAATCCCTGCGCAAGCTGGGCGCCCTCGTGAGCTGACCCCGCGCCCGCCCCTCACCACCCCCGCCCCCACACACCCCCACCCCCCCACTGGGCCCACCCCACCCACCTCGGGCCCACGCGTCCACACATCCACCCACCCCAAGCACACGAAAGCGCCCCGCGAAGATCTCTCTCCACGGGGCGCTCCCGCACCGGTCACCCGCGCACTGCCGTCAGTCCTCGTCGGCGAGGATCAGATACAGCTTCTTGCGGGCTTCGTTGATCACCGTCAGCGCCTTGTCGCGCTGGTCCTTGTCGCCGGTCTTCCAGACCTGGCCGAACGCCTCCATCAGACCGAAGCCGGCCTGCCGGATCTCGCTCAGCGCCTCCCAGTCGACCCCGCGCGAGGCCTCTTCCCAAGGAGCCTCGGGCCCCTCGTCGGCCGCGGTGCGACCGGCCTCGGTGAGCGAGAACAGCTTCTTGCCGCCCTCGGTCGCACTGGCGATCAGCCCCTCGTCCTCCAGCAGCTGGAGGGTGGGGTACACCGAGCCGGGGCTGGGCTTCCACGCCCCGCCACTGCGCTCGGCGATCTCCTGGATCATCTCGTAGCCGTGCATGGGCCTGTCCTTGAGGAGGGCCAGGATCGACGCGCGTACGTCGCCCCGCCGTGCCCTCCCCCGGGGTCCGCCCCGGCCGCGCCCACCCCAGGGGCCCCCACCGAAGGGTCCGAACGGTCCGGGGCCACCATGGCCCGGCCCGAAGGGCCCGAAGGCGGCGCGCAGCGCCTCGGCGTCACCTCGGCCGCGGGGGTGCTCCCCGCCACGTCCATGTCCACGCTCGAATCCGAAGTCCTGTCCACGGGAACGCATCACCATCACTCCATTCCATCGTTGATCTGTCGCGATGCCTCAACGATATATCGGGACCTGTCGCCTGACAACCCCCGTTTCGAGAAGGTCTCCGTGATCTACTGCCGCGCATGCCTTTGTTGCTGCTCGACCTGGACAACACCCTGATCGACCGCGACGCGGCCTTCCGCGCCGCCGCGGCCGCCTTCCTCTCCGCCCACGGCCTGCCCGACACCGACCTGCCCTGGGTGGCGGCCGTCGACGCCGGCGGCTACACCCCTCGCCCGGAGGTGGCCTCCGCCCTCACCGACCGCTACGCGGGCGCGGTGCCGCCCGACGCCGTCAGCACCCTGCTCGACACCGGCGCCGCCGACCGCGTGGTCCTGACGCCCGCCACCCGCGAGGCGCTCGACGCAGCGCGGGCCGACGGCTGGACCTGCGTGATCGTCACCAACGGCCGGACCGCCCAGCAGGAGACGAAGATCCGCCGCACCGGCCTCGACCGTCTCGTGCGGGGCTGGGTCGTCTCCGAAGCCGTCGGCCGCAAGAAGCCCGAGCCGGAGATCTTCCACGCCGCTGCCGCCACCGCCGGGCTCCCGCTGTCCGGCGCCTGGGTCATCGGCGACGCGCCCCACGCCGACATCGCGGGCGCCGACGCCCTCGGCCTGCGCAGCGTCTGGGTGGCGCACGGCCGGGCCTGGAACGAGGGCGCCTACCGGCCCACCCACATCGCGGCCGGCATCGTCTCCGCGATCCACCACGTCATGAGCACCAGGGACTGATCCGCCGACCGGTCCTCTAGGGTGCGGAAATGATCTCCGACAGCTATCTCTCCGCACTGTTCTCGCTGGACGGCAGGGTCGCCGTGGTGACGGGCGGCAGTTCCGGCATCGGCAAGGCCATCAGTACGGCTCTCGCCCGGGCCGGCGCGAGCGTGGTGATCGTCGCGCGCAAGGAGGCCGAGCTGCGGGCCACGGCCGGCGAGCTGACGGCGGACGGCTGCCGGGCGGCCTGGGTGAGCGGCGACCTGAGCATCCGGGCCGGTGTGCGCGCGGCGGCCGAGCGGGCGGTCGAGGCGTTCGGGGAGCCCGACATCCTCGTCAACAGCGCCGGCGTCAACCTACGGCCGCCACTGAGCGAACTGGGCGAGGACGTGTGGGACACCACCATGGCCCTGAACCTGGACGCGCCCTTCCTGCTGGGCCAGCGCTTCGGCCCCGGCATGGCCGCGCGGGGCTACGGCCGCATCCTCCACATCACTTCCCAGCAGGCGCACCGGGCGTTCGTGCGCAGCGGCGCCTACGGCGTCTCCAAGGGTGCGCTGGAGTCGCTGGCCCGCTCACAGGCCGAGGAGTGGTCGCCCCACGGCGTCACCTGCAACACCCTGGTCCCCGGTTTCGTCCCGACCCCGCTCAACACCCGGCTGTCGTCCGACCCGGAGCAGGTGGCCGCCCTCGCCGCACGCACCCTGGCCGGGCGCAACGGCCTGGCCGACGACTTCGCCGGTGCCGCCGTCTTCCTGGCCGGCCGCTCCGCCGGCTACATCACCGGCCAGTCGATCTTCGTCGACGGCGGTTTCTCGGTCCACTAGCGCGAGCGCGCCACCACCCTGCGGGCCGCATCGACGTCCCTGCCCCCGGAAATGCGCCCGAACGACCCTCGAAAACGAGTCCACCACCCCTGAATTGGCCTTGGCCCGCCGCTCCACCGACCTCTAGCGTCGTCCCATGCGCATTCGTATCGTGGACGCCTTCACCGACCGCCCCTTCTCCGGCAACCCCGCAGGAGTCCTCCTCCTCGACGCCTTCCCGGACGAGATCTGGCTGCAGAACGTGGCCAGAGAGGTCAACCACGCCGAGACCGCGTTCGCCCACCGCCTCCCGGCGGGCGGCGAGGCCGACTGGGCGCTGCGCTGGTTCACGCCGGTCGCCGAGGTGGCGTTGTGCGGCCACGCCACCCTGGCCACGGCACACGTCCTGAGCAGCACGAACACCCACCAGGGTCCGGTACGGTTCGCCACTCGCAGCGGCGTTCTCACGGCCACACCCCGGCCGGACGGCTCGCTCACCCTCGACTTCCCGACCGCGCCCCTCACCCCGGTGGCCGTCCCGGACGGCGTCGCCGAGGCGCTGGGCGCCGAACCGCTGAGCGCCGTCGACACCGGCCCGAACGTGGGCGACCTCCTGGTGGAGCTGGCCGACGAGAAGACTGTCCTGGGTCTCGCCCCCGACCTCCGGTCCCTCGGCCGCTACTCCGAGCGCGGCATCATCGCCACGGCCCCTGCCGCCGACCCGGCGGCCGGCCACGACTACGTCTCGCGCTGCTTCTTCCCCAACCTCGGCATCGACGAGGACCCGGTCACCGGCAGCGCCCACACCGCGCTCGCCCCCTTCTGGTCCGCACGCCTGGGCAGCCCGGACCTCACCGGCCTGCAGGCCTCTCCCCGCTCCGGCCGGGTCCGCACCGAACTCCGCGGCGACCGCACCCTGCTCTCCGGCCGCGCGGTCACGGTCGTCGACGGCGAACTCCTCGCCTGACGAGCCCCGATCCGCCGACCGCACGGCCCGCCCCGCACGCCCCGCCCCGACGGCCCGACGGCCCGCCCCGCACGGCCACCCTTCACGCGGTCGGCAGCCAGCCCACCTTCCCCGCCAGCAGCGCGTACCCGACGAACGCCCCGATGTCGAGCAGCGAGTGGGCCACCACGAGCGGCCCCACGCGCCCCCACCGCCGGTACAGGTGGACGAAGACCACGCCCATCACCATGTTGCCGACGAACCCGCCGATGCCCTGGTAGAGGTGGTACGACCCGCGCAGCACCGAGCTGGCGGCGAGCGCGCTCCCCGGCGACCAGCCCAGCTGCTGGAGCCGGCGCAGCAGATACCCGACCACGATGACCTCTTCGAGGACGGCGTTCTGGATCGCGGAGAGGATCAGCACGGGGTACTTCCACCACACCTCGGGCAGCGCCTCCGGCACCACCGTGAGGTTGAACCCGAGGCCGCGGGCCGCCAGGTAGAAGGCGATGCCCGTGCTGCCGATCACCGCGGCGACGGCCGCGCCCCGGCCGAGGTCGGGCCACGGCTTCGTACGGTCGAACCCGAGGGTGCGCAGTCCCGCGCCCTCGCGCAGCAGGAAGTGCGCGACCAGGGCGACGGGCACCAGGGCGGTGGTGATGCCGAAGAGCTGCCACGCGAGGTCGAGCCAGGGCCGGCCCGGTGCGGCCGAGGCGTTCATGGTGGCCGCCTGGTCCTTCAGCCCGCCCGGCCTGGTGACCGATCCGATGAAGCTGATCAGCGCGGACACCCCGCTCGCGCCGAGCGAGACCCCGAGCACGAGCAGTGTCTCGTCCCGAAGAATCCGCCGGCCCGGCCGCTCCCCCGGCACCGCGCCCTCCGCCGCCTCCGCCTGCCCCTGCACCGCGCCTCCAGTTGTCCGGCCCCGCCGAGGGTCCATCATCACCCGCGGCGGTCCGGGACTTTCCGGCGGCTGCCCTCGAAGGCGGCTCCTCAGCCCAGCGGCACCGGCTCCGGCAGCCCGACCGGCCAGCTGTGGACGGGCTCCCCGGAGTGCATCAGCTCGCCGTACCGCCGCGTGGTGGCGGCCAGCGCCGCATCCCGTCCGAGCCCCTTGGCCAGCGCCCGGTGGAACGTTTCCACCTGCCAGGACGCGCCGTTGACCCGCCGTCGGCAGCGCTCCTCGATCACACCGAGATAGAAGTCCCGGTCGACCGGCTCGACCCCCCACGCGTCCAGCCCCACCTCGGCGAGCGGCAACAGCTCGTCCCGTACGAGGTTCACGGCGTCCACCGGCCCCACTCCGCCGTAGCGCCCGCGCGGCCACTGCAGCCGTGCGTCGATGCCGTGCCGGCACGCCTCGTCGAAGTTGGCGGCGGCCGCCTCGAACGGCAGCCGCGTCCACACGGGCCGTGACTCCTCGGCGAGCGCGCGGACGACCCCGTAGTAGAAGGCCGCGTTGGCGATCACGTCCGTGATGGTCGGCCCGGCGGGCAGCACGCGGTTCTCGACCCGCAGGTGCGGGACCCCGTCGGCGATGCCGTAGACGGGGCGGTTCCAGCGGTAGATCGTGCCGTTGTGCAGGGTGAGTTCGGCGAGGGAGGGAATGCCGCCCGCGTCGAGGACACCGATCGGATCCTCGTCGTCGCAGATGGGCAGCAGGGCCGGGAAGAAGCGCAGGTTCTCCTCGAAGAGTTCGTACGCCGAGGAGATCCACCGCTCACCGAACCAGGTGCGTGGCCGTACGCCCTGGGCCTGGAGTTCGGGCGGGCGGGTGTCGGTGGACTGCTGGAACAGGGGCGGCCGCGACTCCCGCCACAGCTCGTGCCCGAACAGGAACGGCGAGTTGGCCCCGATGGCGACCTGCGCGGCGGCGACCGCCTGGGCGGCGTTCCACACGTCGGCGAACCGGCCCGGGGTCACCTGCAGGTGCAGCTGCACGGAGGTGCAGGCGGCTTCCGGCGCGATGGACTTCGAGGTGCAGACGAGCCGCTCCACCCCGTCGATGTCCAGGGTGAAGTCCTCACCGCGGGCGGCGACGATCTGGTCGTTCAGCAGGGTGTAGCGGTCGCCCGCGGAGAGGTTCGAGGAAACCAGGTCGTCACGGCCCAGCGTGGGCAGAATGCCGATCATCACGATCCCCGCACCCACCTCGATCGCTTTGCGGTCGGCGTAGGCGAGGGACGTGCGCAGCTCCTCGGAAAGCTGGTCGAATACCCTGCCGTCCAGCCGATGTGGAGCTATGTTGACTTCCAGATTGAACATGGCGAGTTCTGTTTGGAAATCTCGACTCGCAATCCGTTCGAGTACTTGCGCATTCATCATTCTCGGCTGACCGTCGCCGTCGACCAGGTTCAGCTCGATCTCCACACCCATGAGGTTCCTGGGGCGGTCGAACCGCTTCTCCTCCAACAGCCGCGCCAGCCCCGTCAGACACTGCCGGAGCTTGTCGCGGTACTGCTGGCGATCGGAGAGGCCAAACGACCCCGCCACGACCTTCTCCCCCATCGAAGTGTCCCTCCTCGGATGGGCAGGCCGATGCCTCGGCCACTGGTGTCCCGGGTCCACGGTTCATGATGCCCAGGCAGAGCCAGCGGTAACGTCCCGAGCGGGACCTGCACACGCTAGGCTGAGCGCGGTCACCTCCGACCCTATTTCGTCGGCATGCTTCTGGCACATTCAGCGGGCAAGAAAGAGTACGCGCTTTCTGCGGCTCCCTTTCGTGAAAAGCGCCGACGACAACAGGCCGTCCGTTACGCGACGGTAATGCGAGGTCACCGCCACACTCCCCCCGCAAATAGGGGTGACACCCATGTTCCGGCGACCTGATACCGCCTTGCCCTTCATATCCGGAGCGGCTAGACGAAACCTTGCGTGAACACGTGTCGTATAAACTTCGCAAACGAGGCTGAGAGTCGGCACTCGCGGTCCTCGGTCCTGCCGTCAGGCCACACGCGGCGGACCCCACCCACGCACCCGGACCCGGGCATCCGTCTCCCCGATCCCCGAGAGCTGACAGCGCCGTCCGCCCCCGCCCTCGCGCCACCGTGCCTGTCGAATGGAGAGGCGACCCACCATGCCGCTGCATGTCCCCCCGGCTCCCGCGCCCGCCCTGCGCACCGTCCTCACCGCACTCGGTTCTCCCACCGCCGTCCACGAGGCGCGAACTCCCGCCCTGAAGAACGCCCAGGGGCCCGCCACGCCCGAACTCCCGCTGCCCGTCCACGTACTCGACCGGATCACCCCGCAGGGCACGGGCATCGCCCGGCTCACGGGATGGCGGTTCCTGATCCGCTGCGGCGACCGTGCCGTGGCCGCCGCCGAGACCCGGCTGACCCCGGACGGCTGGGCGTTCTCCCACTTCTTCGAAGGCCCGTACATCACCTCGACCGAGCGCGCCCTGCGCCAGGCCGACGTCATGCAGCAGCCCTACCAGCCACGCCTGCTGTCGGTGCCCGAGCTGTACATGCTCATGCTCTGGCTGCACGCCGACCCCACCGCCGACGGCGCCACCGGCGACCCGGCCCCGGCCGACCTGCTGGTCCCACTGGCGCCCGCACCGCCCGGTATCGCCGCCCACCGGCCTCACCGGGTCACCGATCTCCTCCCGGTGCTGACCACCCGGTTGACGCCCGCCCCCCTGCTGGGATCACCCGCCTGAAATCCGCATCGCCTCGCCATTCGCACCCCTCGCGCCCCGCCACCGATATTCGGTGACGGGGCGCTTGTTTGCGACTACGCGGAATTACCGCTCCTTCGGGCACCAAAACGCTCGTACGAGCTATTCCCAGCTCTCCCCCGTAGTCGGACTAGCCCCATCCGACCATGGCGTACCACCCGAAAGGACAGTGCGAGAGGGATGAACCATCAGAGCGGGCCTGGCGTCATCAACCTGTGAAGAAGTCGTGCTGCGAAAAGCCTGCGGATTGACGCCCGTGGGGCAACACTGGGACCGGACCGATTTATCACAACGGGGGGCGGCCATGAACGGGGCTTCACGCCGCGGGACAGACAAAACAGCCATCTCAGACCACACGACCGACCGAAAGATCCCAACAACCATGTGCCAGCACCAGCCACTGTGCCCGACTGCCGAATCCGCCGACCGGGAAGGCGCCCGACTCGTGGCGCACCACCCGGAGCAGGGATGGAGCCTGCTCTGCAACGGCGTTCTGCTCTTCGAGGACACCGGTGAGCTCCTGCCGGACGGCCAGATCATCGCGCCGCACCGCCCGATGGGCACCGTGATGACCGCCGCCTGAGCCGCACTCACGTGCGCGCAGGGCGAGCGCCCCGCACAGAGCGCCCGCCCGGACAGAAGAGGGGCCGGCCGGAGAAGCACTCTCCGAACCGGCCCCGACGCGTATCCGCGTCCGACTACTCTTCGTAGGCGTCCAGCGGCGGGCAGGAGCAGACCAGGTTCCGGTCACCGAACGCCTGGTCGATCCGGCGCACCGGCGGCCAGTACTTGTCCGCGCGCGAGACCCCGGCCGGGAAGACCGCCTCCTCGCGCGTGTAGGCGTGCTTCCACTCCCCGCCGAGCGCGCCCGCGGTGTGCGGCGCGTTCCGCAGCGGGTTGTCGTCCGCGGGCCACTCGCCCGAGCCGACCTTCTCGATCTCCGCGCGGATCGCGATCATGGCTTCGCAGAACCGGTCCAGCTCACCGAGGTCCTCCGACTCCGTCGGCTCGATCATCAGCGTCCCGGCCACCGGGAACGACATCGTCGGCGCGTGGAAGCCGTAGTCGATCAGCCGCTTGGCGATGTCGTCGACGCTCACCCCGGTCGACTTGGCCAGCGGCCGCAGGTCGATGATGCACTCGTGCGCCACGAGCCCGCCCGGACCGGTGTAGAGCACCGGGTAGTGCGGCTCCAGCCGCTTGGCGATGTAGTTGGCGCTGAGCACCGCCACCTGCGTGGCCCGCTTCAGCCCCTCACCGCCCATGAGCCGGACGTACGCCCACGAGATCGGCAGGATGCCCGCCGAACCCCACGGCGCCGCCGAGATCGGGCCGACGCCCGTCTCCGGGCCGGCCGCGGGCTGCAGCGGGTGGTTCGGCAGATACGGCGCCAGGTGCTCGCGCACCGCCACCGGGCCGACGCCCGGCCCACCGCCGCCGTGCGGGATGCAGAACGTCTTGTGCAGGTTCAGGTGCGAGACGTCACCGCCGAAGTGGCCCGGCTTGGCCAGACCCACCAGCGCGTTGAGGTTGGCGCCGTCGACGTACACCTGGCCGCCCGCGTCGTGCACCTGCGCGCAGATGTCGGCCACGTGCTCCTCGAACACCCCGTGCGTCGACGGGTACGTGATCATCAGCACGGACAGTTCGTCGCGGTACTGCTCGATCTTCGCCCGCAGGTCCTCGACGTCGATCTCGCCGTCGTCGGCGGTCTTCACGACGACGACCTTCATGCCGGCCATGACGGCGCTCGCCGCGTTGGTGCCGTGCGCGGAGGACGGGATGAGGCACACCGTCCGCTGCTCGTCACCGTTCGCGCGGTGGTACCCGCGCACGGCCAGCAGCCCCGCCAGCTCCCCCTGCGAGCCGGCGTTCGGCTGCAGCGACACCTTGTCGTACCCGGTGGCCTCCGCGAGCTGCTCCTCCAGTTCACGGATGAGCGTGAGATAGCCCTGCGCCTGCTCGGCGGGCGCGAACGGGTGCAGCTGCCCGAACTCGGGCCACGTCACCGGCTCCATCTCGGTGGTGGCGTTGAGCTTCATCGTGCAGGAGCCGAGCGGGATCATGCCCCGGTCCAGCGCGTAGTCCCGGTCCGCGAGCCGGCGCAGGTAGCGCAGCATCGCGGTCTCGGAGCGGTGGTCGTGGAACACCGGGTGCGTCAGGTAGTCGTCCGACCGCAGCAGCTCCTCGGGCAGCGTGTCCGCCGCGGCGGCGTCCAGGGCCTCCACGTCGCCCTCCACGCCGAACGCGGTCCAGACGGCGCCCAGCCGGGCCCGCGTGGTGGTCTCGTCGCAGGAGACCGACACCAGGTCGGCGTCCACGAGGTGCAGGTTCACGCCATGTTCCCGGGCGGCGGCCACGACCTCACCGGCCCGGCCCGGCACCCGCACGGTCAGCGTGTCGAAGTACGACCCGTGCACGACCTCGATCGCACCGGCCGTGAGCCCCGCGGCGAGCACGGTGGCGTACCGGTGGGTACGCCGGGCGATGGTCCGCAGCCCCTCAGGTCCGTGGTAGACGGCGTACATGCCGGCCATCACGGCGAGCAGCACCTGCGCCGTGCAGATGTTGCTGGTCGCCTTCTCCCGGCGGATGTGCTGCTCCCGCGTCTGCAGGGCCAGCCGGTACGCCTTGTGCCCGTCGGCGTCCACGGACACCCCGACGAGCCGTCCGGGCAGGCTGCGCGCGAACTTCTCCTGCACGGCCATGTATCCCGCGTGCGGCCCGCCGAAGGCCATCGGCACACCGAAGCGCTGCGTGGTCCCGACGGCGATGTCGGCGCCCAGCTCACCGGGCGAGGTCAGCAGGGTCAGCGCCAGCAGATCGGCGGCGACGGTGACGAGCGCGCCGAGCGCGTGGGCCTGTTCGACGACCGGCTTCAGATCCCGTACGACACCGGAGGCGCCCGGGTACTGCAGCAGCACCCCGTTGATGTCGCGTGAGGCGATGTCGGCCGGGATTCCCTCGCTCAGATCGGCGACGACGACCTCGACACCGGCCGGCTCGGCGCGGGTCCGGATCACGGCGATCGTCTGCGGCAGCGCGTCCGCGTCGACGAGGAAGAGGCCCTTCTTGTTCCTGCCCATGCGCCGCGACAACGCCATGGCTTCGGCGGCGGCGGTGCCCTCGTCGAGCAGTGAGGCCCCGGAGGTGGGCAGCCCCGTCAGCTCGGCGACCACGGTCTGGAAGTTCAGCAGGGCCTCCAGCCGCCCCTGGGAGATCTCGGGCTGGTACGGGGTGTAGGCCGTGTACCAGGCAGGGTTCTCCATGACGTTGCGGAGGATGACGGGCGGCGTGAAGGTCCCGTAGTACCCGAGCCCGATCATCGAGCCCAGCACCTGGTTGCGGTCCGCGAGGGAACGCAGCTCGGCGAGCACCTCGGCCTCGGTACGCGCCCCGGGGAGGTCCAGCGCCTCGGCGTTCTTGATCACGTCCGGGACCGCGGCCGCCGTCAGCTCGTCCAGCGAGCCGTACCCGACGTGCGCGAGCATCTTGGCCCGGGCTTCGGCGTCCGGGCCGATGTGGCGCCGCTCGAAGGGGATTCCCTGTTCGAGCTCGGAAAGCGGAATGCGATGGGCGGTCATTACGGAGGCCTCCTGGTCTGACACGACCTTCGAGGGGCACCACGGCACGGGCGCCCCGACGGCCTCCCCCTCTGTCATCTCAACCTGAGAGCTTCACCGGTCCAGGTGCGGACCGGCTTTCACCGTCGGTGAGAGCGGGAGCCGTGGCACCCGCTCTGCTTTCCAGAGTGACCTCGTCCGTGCGGTACGTGGGCCTGAGAGATTCCGGGGAGGATTTGCTCCTTCGGCGCCTCCGGATGGTGTCCGGAGGACTCTCCCGCACGGGGTCAGCAGCCGCTGCCAGCGTATCAGCGCGGGCAACGCACAGGTCTTCGAGTGGCCGCCGCTCCCGATGTGCCTTTTCGTAGGGGTGAGAGACGATTCGCGACCCCTTGGCGACCACCTGGAGGGCCCGTGCAGACCGACATCGATCCGCGCCATCTGATCGGCCGCAAGGCGTTCGACCGCAAGGGAAGCAAGATCGGCACCGTGGACGAGGTCTACCTGGACGACGCCACCGGCATCCCCGAGTGGGCCGCGATACGCATGGGCCTCTTCGGCCGCGACGCCTTCGTCCCCCTGGAGCCCAGCGAACTGTACGAGGGCACCCTCCGCATCCCCTTCGACCGCGCCCTCATCAAGGACGCCCCCGACTTCGGCGTGGGCCGCCACCTCTCCCCCGAACAGGAACTCCAGCTCTACCACCACTACGGCCTGGACATAGCCCCGCCGCCGCCCCTGGACCACGACTTCGGCGACGTGGCGAAGCGGGACGACACCTGAGCCGATCCCCGCCACCTCCGAAGCGGCAGCCACAGCCGCCACGAAAGCACCGGCCGGCCGACGCGCCCTCGCCCCCCGGCTCTTCCGTGGGCCTCAGCCCAGCACCCCACCCGGCACCAGCGGCAACGGCTCCGCCGGCTCCAGCGCGGCGTCGTCCGTCCTGAACGTCCGCACCCGCCCCGGCCCCACATCGAGCGGCGTCTCGAACCGCACGGTCACCCGTCCGAGCCCGCTCCCCTGCACCCACCCGTGCCCGTACTCGGCGTGCCGCACATCGTGCCCGGCCCTGAAGATCCGCTCCCCGCCCGTGCTCTCCTGCGCCACAGGCACCTCCACGCCGCCTCCGGCCTCCTCCTCGACGAGCTCCGGCTCTCCCGCCGCCTGCGCGAACAGGTCCTCCTGCGTGTAGTCGGCGAGCCCGCTCACCCCGACCCCCAGCAGCCGTACCCCACCCGTCGTGTCCACGGCCTCCAGCAGCCGGGCCGCGGCCTCGCGCACCACCGCGGGATCGTCCGTGGGTCCCCGCAACGTCTCGGACCGGGTCAGCGTCGAGAAGTCGTAGCGCCGCACCTTCAGTACGATCGTCCGGCCCGACAGTCCGGCCTCCCGCAGCCTGCGCACACACCGGTCCGCGAGCCGCTGCACCTCCATCCGGACCCGTACCCGGTCGTGGATGTCCACGTCGTAGGTGTCCTCCACCGACACCGACTTCGTGTCCCGCTCGGCCACCACCGCCCGGTCGTCCCGTGCCAGCGCCATCGCGTACAGCCCGTGTCCGTGAGCCTTGCCGAGGAGTCGTACGACCTCGTCCTCCCCCGCCTCCACGATCTCCTCGACCGTGGTGATCCCGGCCCGCCGCAGATGGTCCCCGGTCGCCGGGCCCACACCCGGCAGGATCCGCACGGACATCGGTCCCAGCAACGCCCGCTCGGTCCCCGGCTCGATCAGCACCAGCCCGTCCGGCTTGGCCTCCTCGGAGGCGATCTTCGCGAGCATCTTGGAAGCCGCGAGCCCGACGGAACCCGTCAGCGCGGTCATGGCCCGTATGTCCGCCCGCAACCGCTCCCCGACGAGCCGCGCCGACGCCTCGTCCGAGGCCGCGCCCCCGGCCTCCAGATCCACGAACGCCTCGTCCAGGCTCAACGGCTCCACCAGGGGCGACAGCGCACGCAACAACCCCATGACCTGATCGCTGATCGCCCGGTAGAAGGTGAAGCGCGGCGTGAGATACGCGGCGTTCGGCGCGAGGCGACGCGCCTGCGCCATCGGCATCGCCGAATGCACCCCGAAGACCCGCGCCTCGTACGAGGCGGTCGCGACCACCCCGCGCGGCCCCAGCCCGCCGACGACAACGGCTTTCCCCCGCAGACTCGGCTTCGACGCCTGCTCCGCCGAGGCGTAGAAGGCATCCATGTCGAGATGCAGGATCGTGGGCGCGGTTCTCACCTCTCCGATGCTGCCCTACGCCACTGACAACGCCCCACCCTGAGCCCGGGGCGCCCCTCAGACCGCCCGGTTGCGCCGCCGTGCCAGCTCGTCCGCCGGATTGTGGCCCACGAGCGTCTCCCCCGTGTCGACCCGCTCCCCGTGCAGCTGCGAGAGAGCGCTTTCGACGTCACGCCAGACCACCCCCACGGCGATCCCGAAGACCCCCTGGCCGCCCTGGAGCAGGGCGTGGACCTCGTCGGGCGAACTGCACTCGTAGACCGTCGCACCGTCGCTCATGAGCGTCATCCGCTCCAGATCGCTGAAGCCCCGCTCCCGCAGGTGCTGCACGGCGGTGCGGATGTTCTGCAGGGACACTCCCGTGTCGAGGAACCGTTTCACGATCTTCAGGACGACGACGTCCCGGAAGCTGTAGAGCCGCTGCGTCCCCGAACCCTGGGCGGAGCGCACACTCGGCTCCACCAGGCCCGTGCGGGCCCAGTAGTCGAGCTGGCGGTAGGTGATGCCGGCGGCCGCGCACGCGGTGGGACCGCGGTAGCCGACCTGCTCGTGCGGCTCGGGCGCCGCCTCCACGCTGTCCTGCACGGCCGTGGGCCGCTGCGGGACGTGACCGGCCGCGCTGCCCTGATGGGGGTCCCCCCAGCCCGGGCGCGGCCGAGAGCCTGGGGGAGGGTACGGGCCGCCGTCCCCCAGCCTGCGTCCGGGGGCACCCCCAGCCGTACCGTCGCCGCTGCTTCTCACGCCGACCTCCGTCCTTGACCTGCCTCATCGACGGTAGGCAGCCGCCCGGGGTGCGTCAATGACCATCGCACTCGCCACGCCGAGTGATAATCACCCTGAGAGTGGTTTCCCGTGCCCTTCCGCGGGGAAAGGCTAGCCGAATGCGCTCCGATCGGATTGTCCGACGACGCACCGCTCCCGGGCCGGTAACGCCCCGGGCGGCGTCCGCCACGCACAGGGTCCGCGCCCGCGGGGCCGTCGAAGCGGAATCCCGACCCGGGGACCCGGCGCCGCCGACGAGGGGCGGTCAAGGCCTGTCGGCCCGGTACGACCGCCTGCCCGGCCTCACTGGCTGTTCGTTCCGAAGTCCTCGGGCGAGATCTGGTCGAGGAATTCGCGGAACTTCTCCACCTCGTCCTCCTGCTCGTCCGGGATCGCGATGCCCGCGTCGTCGAGCACCCCGTCACTGCCGAAGATCGGCGTCCCGGTACGCAACGCCAGCGCTATGGCGTCGGAGGGCCGGGCACTCACCTCGACCCCACTGGCGAACACCAGCTCCGCGTAGAAGACGCCCTCACGCAGGTCGGTGATGCGCACTTCCGTGAGCTCCTGGCCGACGGCCTCCAGCACGTCCTTGAACAGGTCGTGGGTCAGCGGTCGTGCGGGGGCCATGCCCTGCTGGGCGAAAGCGATCGCCGTCGCCTCCCCCGGCCCGATCCAGATGGGGAGGTAGCGGTCGCCTCCCACTTCGCGCAGGAGCACGATCGGTTGGTTGGAGGGCATTTCCACCCGGACACCTACGACATCGAGCTCGTTCACACAGCAACCCTAGGCCGTGCTCGGGATGTTTGGGTAGTCGGGCTCGGATCGACCGACCGATCCGCCACAGGCGAACACCGCCCCTCAGCGCGGCCGCACACCCAGCGCGCTGCGCACGAGAGCGGCGTGCAGCTTCACCGTCAGCCCCGCCAGCTCCCGTGCCCGATCCTCCGCATGCACTCTGGTCTGCGGGTTACGGTGGCGCCGCAGGGGCGCGACCACCTGATCGACCAGTCCCGCCTCACGGTCCGCGGCGGCCCGCATCACCCTGAGGTGCCGAGGCTCGATACCGAATCGCCCCAGTTCGACCACAAGCGTGGCGACGGTAAGAACCTCGGCGTCGTACGACCCGTCCGACAGCGGGGCCACCAGCCCGTACGACTCCCACTCGGCCAGCTGCTCCTCGTCGATCCCGGCGCCCGCGAGGAACTCACCCCGCCCGATCCGGGCTGCCGCCGGCTCCTCGGGGTCACCGAGGAGCTCGCTCAGGCGCTCGCCGTCGCCGAGGTCACGCTGACGCCCCACGGACGGCAGACGGACGCCCTCGCCGCGCTCCAGGGCCTCCAGATACTCACGGATCACCTTGAGCGGCAGATAGTGGTCCCGCTGCATCCTGAGGACGTGTCCGAGCCGCTCGACGTCCTCGGCACCGAACTTGCGATACCCCGAGGGGGTCCGCCGCGGCTCGATGAGCCCCTCGGACTCCAGGAAACGGATCTTGGAGATGGTTACCTCGGGGAACTCCTCACGCAGCACGTTCAGCACGGTGCCGATGCTCATGAGGTCACTGTCCGCGGCGGTGGTGCCGTGATCGGCACCACCGCTCGTTGTTCGAAGCATGGACCTTCCCTGGGGTACCCCGGATCCGGTCCGGGGGAGGGTCAGTAGCCCCGCTGGCTCGCGTAGAAGACCAGCCGGTACTTGCCGATCTGCACCTCGTCGCCGTTGTGCAGGGCGACCTGGTCGATCCGCTCACGGTTGACGTACGTCCCGTTGAGGCTGCCCACGTCGGCGACCGTGAACGAGCCGTCCTGGCCTCGGCGGAACTCCACGTGGCGACGCGACACGGTCACGTCGTCGAGGAAGATGTCGCTCTGCGGGTGACGGCCCGCCGTGGTGAGATCACCGTCCAGCAGGAAGCGGCTGCCCGCGTTCGGCCCACGGCGAACGACCAGGAGCGCCGAGCCGAGCGGAAGCGCGTCGACGGCGGCCTGGGCCTCGGGAGAGAGCGCCGGCAGCTGGGTCTGGCCGGTGACCTCGGAGTCGTAGGCCTCCAGACCGGAGATGGAGATGGTCGAGGTCGTCTCGGACGGACGCTCGGCGGTCGCCCCGGCCCGCAGCGGAGCACCGCAGTTCGAGCAGAAGCGGCTGTTCTCCGCGTTGCGGTTACCGCACCTCGTACACACCAGGGCCGACATCGACGGATCCTCCTGCCGCGGCTGCCCCGCCGGGGCATGGGACGCATACGGGTCTGAGCTGAACCCTCCACCCGTACCTGAGGTTGACGGTTCCCCGAAACCTATGCGGCCCGACTGCGCAGGGTCAACAGACGGCGCGCCCTGACCTCCGGAAATGTCACTTCCCGGGCCGGCGACCTGGTCCCGGAACATGGGGCGCTCGCCACCCTGGCCCTCCGCTTCCGAAGGCTGCACGCGATGGCGTGAGGTCGCGTTGTCGCTGCCCTCTCGCGCGCTCTTGCCGAACAACTTCGCAAACAACTTCACGGGCGATTCCCCTTGACCGAAACAGACCCGCCCGTGGGGCAGGACGAACCCTGACTGAACACACCGGCCGACCCGGACAACCTCACAACGTCCGTATCCACCAGACAGTTTCCACCACGCACCACCCAATCGGTGCGCCGACCCCCCGCAACCTCATGCCCTCGCCGGACGGGCCCCATGCACCTGCGGTTCACTGGGAGGACGACCGAGCGTAGTCAGGCCGCTTCGCCGCTCGCAAGGCGTCCACAACGATCTTCTCCGCCCGCCGCACGGTCACGGTGGCCTGCTCCTTCTCCAGTGTCTGCACCACGCCTCCGGGGATGTTCAGTGCGGGCTCCAGGTCCTTCGGGTTGCCGATGACCTTGAAACGAAAGGGCTGGGTGATCTTGTTCCCGTCGACACTGACTCCCGCACCGGAATCGGTCAGAGAAGTGCTGGCCACGACCCGTACGCCGTTCACCTGGATCGCCTCGGCGCCGGCCGCGCGCAGCTCCTGGATCGCGTCGAGCAACATGTCCGCCTCGACCGTCCCCTTCGTGTCGTCGATCGTCAGTGTGATGCCGGGTCCCTGCGCCGCTACCGTGCCCGCCAGAATGCCGAGTTGCCGCTCCTTCTCGACCGTCTGCTTGCGTGCCTCCTCGGCCTGGTCCGAGCTGTTCTCCAACTCGGTGCGCTGATCCTCCAGACCCTGCTTCTCCTCCTCCAGACGCTGCGTACGGTCATCCAGTTCATCGAGGATGCGTACGAGATCTTCCTGACGGGCGCCGCGCAGCGCGCTGTCGTCGTTGTTGGAGGCCACCTGGATGGCCAGTCCGAAGCCGAGGCCGAACAGCAGGACCGCGACGATGAGTTGGGCGCGGGTGAAGCGCGGCGGCCACAGCCCCTGGGCCAGACGCTGCCGCCCCGTCTGCTTGTTCTCTTCCCCCCGAGGAGCCTCACCGGGCTCCTGAGCGGCCGTGGAGGGCACCTCCTGGGGCAGTTCCCGGCGCAGCCGGGTCGTCGGCGCGTCGTCCTCTCCCCGGCCCGGCGTCGGCTCGGACCCCGGCGTCTCGTCCCGCTCGTTCATCGGCCTCACGCCCGGAAGACGTGCCGGCGGATCGCCGCGGCGTTGGAGAAGATGCGGATACCGAGGACGACCACGACGCCCGTGGAGAGCTGGGCACCGACACCCAGCTTGTCGCCGAGGAAGACGATCAGGGCGGCCACCACCACGTTCGACAGGAACGACACCACGAAGACCTTGTCGTCGAAGATGCCGTCCAGCATCGCCCGCAGCCCACCGAAGACGGCGTCGAGCGCCGCCACCACGGCGATGGGGAGGTACGGCTCGACGACCACCGGTACCTCGGGCCGGACCAACAGTCCGGCCACGACTCCGAGGACGAGGCCCAGTACGGCGATCACGATGTGCCCTTCTCTGTGCTCGGTTGTGCTGTTCGTACGATCACGCTCGGCGCGGCCGGCACCTTGAGGTCACCCTCCACGGAGATGCTCGTCCTGATGCCGAAGTTCTCCTGGAGGGCGTGCAGATACAGCCCGTCGGGGCTGTTCTGGAACTTGGTGCTCAACCGCTGCCCGTCCCCCACCGCGAGGACCGTGTAGGGCGGTGCCAGCGGCTTGTTGTCGACCAGTATCGCGTCGCCGGCGGCCCTGATCGCCGACAGCGCGGTGAGCCGCTGTCCGTTGATCGAGACCGCCTCGGCACCCGAGGCCCACAGGCCGTTCACCACACGCTGCATGTCGCGGTCGCGCACCCGCCCGGTGTCCGAGAACCCGGACGTCTCACGCGGGTCGCCGTCACCGCCCTGCGCGGCGCCCTTGGAGTCGTTGACGACGAGCCGTACCCCGGGGCCGTGCACCTCGACGGCGCCCGACAGGATCCCCACCAGGTCGTTCCCGCCACTGCCGCCGTCGGCCTTCAGCGCCTTGCGCTGCCGCGCGCCCACGTCGTCACGGAGCGCGTCCACGGAGTCCTCCAGCTCGTCCGCGGCCGTCGTCTCCTGCTGGATGCGGTCGATCAGCTCCTCGCGCTCCTTGGCGACCACGGGAGCGCTTATCCGCGCCTGCGCCGCACCCACCGTCACCACCAGGGCGGCCAGCACCAGCCCGACCGCGAGCCCCAGCCTGGCCCGCACGGTCTTGGGCATGCCCTCGGTGCCCGCGGCCTTTCTGCGGGCGGCGGCCTCGGCGTATCCGTCGTCGAGGCTGTGATCCATGACGTTGTTGAGCAGCGACATGGAGGCGTCCGGACGCGACGGGCGCGTGGGTGTGCTCCGAACGGGGGGCTGCTGCGGCATGCCGCACATCGTCGCACGTCGCGACCACTACCTCCGAACGGCCCCACCGGCGTGCCGGACAGGCCCCGTTGGGGGCACTTGTCCGGCACGCACGCGTGCGGGGCGGTTCAGCGTCCGGCGCTGTCCACGACCGCCGACCACTCGTCGAGCAGGGCCTGCGCGGAGGCGTCGTCGGGTCCCTCGGCCCACAGATGGGTGACCGCCTCGGCCGGGTCCGGCAGCACCATCACCCACCGACCGTCCGTCTCCACGACCCGCACCCCGTCGGTCGTGTCGACAAAGCGATCACCGGCCGCCTCCACGACCCGCCGCATCACCAGGCCCTTGACGGCCCACGGCGTGGCGAGATCCCGCTTGAGGACATGCGCCTTCGGAATCCGCGCGTCGATCTGGCTGAGCGTGAGCTGGGTCCGGGCCACGAGCCCGATGAGCCGCACGAAGGCCGCCGTGCCGTCGAAGACACTGCTGAACTCCGGCACGATGAACCCACCGCGCCCGTCACCGCCGAAGATGGTCGTCTCCTCCCCGCCGACCCGCGTGAGGTCGTCCGGCGAGGTCGTCGTCCACTCGACCTGCGTGCCGTGGTACGCCGCGACCTGCTCGCCGATCCTGGTGGTGGTCACGGGCAGCGCCACCCGGCCGCTCCGCCGCTCCGCGGCCACCAGGTCGAGCATGACCAGCAGGGCCCGGTCGTCCTCGACGATCCGTCCCTTCTCGTCGACGAGCGACAACCGTTCACCGACGGGGTCGAACCGCACACCGAACGCCGCCCGCGAGGACGCCACGATTTCGCCGAGCCGCACCAGCCCGGAGCGCCGCATGTCACCGGTCTCCGTCGGCCTCGACTCGTCCAGACCGGGGTTGATCGTCAACGAGTCGACACCGAGCTTGCCGAGCAGGCTCGGCAGCACGAGACCCGCGCTGCCGTTGGACGCGTCCACGACGACCTTGAGCCCCGACTCGGCGATGCCGGTCGTGTCGACGTTCCGCAGCAGCGAGCCGGTGTACGAGTCGAACACGCTGGCCGGGAAGTGCAGGTCCCCGATCTCCCCGGGGAACGCGCGCCGGTACTCCTGCCGCGCGAACACCCGGTCCAGCTTCCGCTGACTGCCCTGCGAGAGGTCGGCGCCCCGCCCGTCGAAGAACATGATGTCGACCGAGTCCGGGACCCCCGGCGTCGTCCGGATCATGATCCCGCCGGCACTGCCCCGCGCGGTCTGCTGCCGCGCCACCGGCAGCGGTACGTTCTCCAGGTCCCGTACGTCGATGGCGCTGGCCTGCAGCGCCGAGATGACCGCCCGCTTCAGTGCACGGGCGCCCCGGGAGTGGTCCCGGGCCGTGGTGACCGTGGAGCCCTTCTTGAGCGTCGTGGCGTACGCTCCGGCGAGCCTGACGGCCAGTTCCGGGGTGATCTCCACATTCAGGATGCCGGAGACGCCACGGGCGCCGAACAGGTGCGCCTGTCCCCGGGACTCCCAGATCACCGAGGTGTTGACGAAAGCGCCGGCCTCGATCGTCTTGAACGGGTAGACCCGCACATTCCCCTGGATGATCGATTCTTCGCCGACAAGGCACTCGTCGCCGATCACCGCGCCGTCCTCGATCCGTGCGGCGCGCATGATGTCGGTGTTCTTGCCGACCACGCAGCCACGCAGATTGCTGTGCTGCCCGATGTAGACGTTGTCGTGGACCACGGCCTTGTGCAGGAAGGCGCCGCTCTTCACGACGACGTTCGAGCCCACGACGGTGTGCTCCCGGATTTCGGCACCGGCTTCGACCTTGGCGTAGTCCCCGACATACAGCGGCCCACGCAGTACGGCGTCAGGGTGCACTTCGGCGCCCTCGGCGATCCACACTCCCGGTGACAGTTCGAAGCCGTCGATCTCGACGTCGACCTTGCCTTCGAGCACGTCGGCCTGAGCCTTGACGTAGCTCTCGTGCGTACCGACGTCCTCCCAGTAGCCCTCGGCGACATAGCCGTAGACCGGCTTGCCCTCCTTCATCAGCTGCGGGAAGACATCGCCGGACCAGTCGACGGGAACATCGGCCTCGACATAGTCGAAGACTTCGGGCTCCATCACATAGATGCCCGTGTTCACCGTGTCCGAGAAGACCTGACCCCAGGTCGGCTTCTCCAGGAACCGCTCGACCTTGCCTTCCTCGTCGACGATGGTGATACCGAATTCCAGGGGATTCGGCACCCGCGTCAGGCAGACGGTGACCAGCGCACCCTTTTCCTTGTGGAAATTGATGAGCTCGGTGAGGTCGAAGTCCGTGAGGGCATCGCCGGAGATGACGAGGAACGCGTCGTCCTTCAGCGCCTCCTCGGCGTTCTTCACGCTCCCGGCGGTACCGAGTGGCTTCTCCTCATTGGCATAGGTGAGCTCCATCCCGAGCTCCTCGCCATCACCGAAGTAGTTCTTGACCAGTGACGCGAGGAACTGGACTGTAACGACGGTCTCATTGAGCCCATGCCTTTTGAGCAGCCTCAGCACGTGCTCCATGATCGGGCGGTTCACCACGGGCAGGAGCGGCTTGGGCATGCTCGAGGTCATGGGGCGAAGGCGTGTGCCTTCACCTCCGGCCATCACGACGGCCTTCATGTCGGAAGCGTCCTCCTTGAAGAGACGAGGGTCTAGCCGACTTCACCCGTCCGGAGTGTCCCGCACTTTTTCAAAGCGGGCCATCGAGCCATCTACGGCCGCCCCCGTCGGGCGGGCTCAATCGGCCATGGCGTCCGCACTGACGAGTCGGCGGACCTGAACCACGTAGAGGATCCCTGCCCACCAATAGAGCGTTGTACCCCATCCGGCGAACGCCCATCCGAAAATAGCAGCGAGTGACGAGATCCATCCACTTCCGTCACTGAGCAGGAGCAACGGGAAGGCGTACATCAAGTTGAAGGTAGCCGCCTTGCCGAGGAAGTTCACCTGCGGCGGCGGATAGCCGTGCCGTCTGAGGATGCCCACCATCACCAGCAGGACCAGCTCACGCAAGAGAAGTGCAGCGGTCAACCAGAATGGCAGAATCTCGCGCCAGGTGAGTCCCACGAGGGTTGACAGAATGTACAGCCTGTCAGCCGCGGGATCGAGGAGCCGGCCCAGGCTGCTGATCTGGTTCCAGCGCCGCGCCAGCATGCCGTCCAGATAGTCACTGACGCCGCTGAGAGCGATCACCAGGAAGGCCCAGCCGTCGACCTTGGGGCCGCCGAACTCGGGCCAGAGAATCAACCACAGGAAGACGGGCACACCAACGAGCCGCGCCATGCTGAGAATGTTCGGGATGGTGAGGACCCGGTCCGTCTGGACCCGGGTCTCCTGTACCTCCACCCGGGGGCCTCCTGTGGGAAATGAGCCAACGATGCCCCCTGACCCTACCTCAACGCAAAAAAGCTCTGGCTCCTGGGCGGTGTGCCCAAGAGCCAGAGCTATAAAAGGAGTTCGGCGGCGTCCTACTCTCCCACAGGGTCCCCCCTGCAGTACCATCGGCGCTGTAAGGCTTAGCTTCCGGGTTCGGAATGTAACCGGGCGTTTCCCTCACGCTATGACCACCGAAACACTATGAAACACTCAACCGCACCACACCGTGACCATGGCATGGGGTTGTTCGTGGTTTCAGAACCAACACAGTGGACGCGAGCAACTGAGGACAAGCCCTCGGCCTATTAGTACCAGTCAACTCCACCCGTTACCAGGCTTCCATATCTGGCCTATCAACCCAGTCGTCTACTGGGAGCCTTACCCCATCAAGTGGGTGGGAATACTCATCTCGAAGCAGGCTTCCCGCTTAGATGCTTTCAGCGGTTATCCCTCCCGAACGTAGCCAACCAGCCATGCCCTTGGCAGAACAACTGGCACACCAGAGGTTCGTCCGTCCCGGTCCTCTCGTACTAGGGACAGCCCTTCTCAATATTCCTGCGCGCGCAGCGGATAGGGACCGAACTGTCTCACGACGTTCTAAACCCAGCTCGCGTACCGCTTTAATGGGCGAACAGCCCAACCCTTGGGACCGACTCCAGCCCCAGGATGCGACGAGCCGACATCGAGGTGCCAAACCATCCCGTCGATATGGACTCTTGGGGAAGATCAGCCTGTTATCCCCGGGGTACCTTTTATCCGTTGAGCGACGGCGCTTCCACAAGCCACCGCCGGATCACTAGTCCCGACTTTCGTCCCTGCTCGACCCGTCGGTCTCACAGTCAAGCTCCCTTGTGCACTTACACTCACCACCTGATTGCCAACCAGGCTGAGGGAACCTTTGGGCGCCTCCGTTACTCTTTAGGAGGCAACCGCCCCAGTTAAACTACCCATCAGACACTGTCCCTGATCCGGATCACGGACCCAGGTTAGACATCCAGCACGACCAGACTGGTATTTCAACGACGACTCCACCCGAACTGGCGTCCGAGCTTCACAGTCTCCCAGCTATCCTACACAAGCCGAACCGAACACCAATATCAAACTGTAGTAAAGGTCCCGGGGTCTTTCCGTCCTGCTGCGCGAAACGAGCATCTTTACTCGTAGTGCAATTTCACCGGGCCTATGGTTGAGACAGTCGAGAAGTCGTTACGCCATTCGTGCAGGTCGGAACTTACCCGACAAGGAATTTCGCTACCTTAGGATGGTTATAGTTACCACCGCCGTTTACTGGCGCTTAAGTTCTCAGCTTCGCCACACCGAAATGTGACTAACCGGTCCCCTTAACGTTCCAGCACCGGGCAGGCGTCAGTCCGTATACATCGCCTTACGGCTTCGCACGGACCTGTGTTTTTAGTAAACAGTCGCTTCTCGCTGGTCTCTGCGGCCACCCCCAGCTCAAGCAGCAAGTGCTATCACCGGTGATGGCCCCCCTTCTCCCGAAGTTACGGGGGCATTTTGCCGAGTTCCTTAACCATAGTTCACCCGAACGCCTCGGTATTCTCTACCTGACCACCTGAGTCGGTTTAGGGTACGGGCCGCCATGAAACTCGCTAGAGGCTTTTCTCGACAGCATAGGATCATCCACTTCACCACAATCGGCTCGGCATCAGGTCTCAGACTATGTGCCAGGCGGATTTACCTACCTGACGTCCTACACCCTTACCCCGGGACAACCACCGCCCGGGATGGACTACCTTCCTGCGTCACCCCATCACTCACCTACTACAAGTCTGGTCCGTCGGCTCCACCACTTTCCTTTCCCCGAAGGGTCCGGAACGGCTTCACGGACTTAGCATCGCCTGGTTCAGTGTTTGACGCTTCACAGCGGGTACCGGAATATCAACCGGTTATCCATCGACTACGCCTGTCGGCCTCGCCTTAGGTCCCGACTTACCCTGGGCAGATCAGCTTGACCCAGGAACCCTTGGTCAATCGGCGCAAACGTTTCTCACGTTTGTATCGCTACTCATGCCTGCATTCTCACTCGTGAACCGTCCACAACTCGCTTCCGCGGCTGCTTCACCCGGCACACGACGCTCCCCTACCCATCCCAGCAGGCGTTGGCCCTCAATGCTGGAATGACACGACTTCGGCGGTACGCTTGAGCCCCGCTACATTGTCGGCGCGGAATCACTAGACCAGTGAGCTATTACGCACTCTTTCAAGGGTGGCTGCTTCTAAGCCAACCTCCTGGTTGTCTCTGCGACTCCACATCCTTTCCCACTTAGCGTACGCTTAGGGGCCTTAGTCGATGCTCTGGGCTGTTTCCCTCTCGACCATGGAGCTTATCCCCCACAGTCTCACTGCCGTGCTCTCACTTACCGGCATTCGGAGTTTGGCTAAGGTCAGTAACCCGGTAGGGCCCATCGCCTATCCAGTGCTCTACCTCCGGCAAGAAACACACGACGCTGCACCTAAATGCATTTCGGGGAGAACCAGCTATCACGGAGTTTGATTGGCCTTTCACCCCTAACCACAGGTCATCCCCCAGGTTTTCAACCCTGGTGGGTTCGGTCCTCCACGAAGTCTTACCTCCGCTTCAACCTGCCCATGGCTAGATCACTCCGCTTCGGGTCTTGAGCGTGCTACTGAAACGCCCTGTTCGGACTCGCTTTCGCTACGGCTACCCCACTCGGGTTAACCTCGCAACACACCGCAAACTCGCAGGCTCATTCTTCAAAAGGCACGCAGTCACGACGCACCAAGTAAACTTGATGCGCGACGCTCCCACGGCTTGTAGGCACACGGTTTCAGGTACTATTTCACTCCGCTCCCGCGGTACTTTTCACCATTCCCTCACGGTACTATCCGCTATCGGTCACCAGGGAATATTTAGGCTTAGCGGGTGGTCCCGCCAGATTCACACGGGATTTCTCGGGCCCCGTGCTACTTGGGTGTCTCTCAAACGAGCCGTCAATGTTTCAGCTACGGGGGTCTTACCCTCTACGCCGGACCTTTCGCATGTCCTTCGCCTACATCAACGGTTTCTGACTCGCCTCACAGCCGGCAGACTGTGAAAGAGAGATCCCACAACCCCGTATACGCAACCCCTGCCGGGTCTCACACGCATACGGTTTGGCCTCATCCGGTTTCGCTCGCCACTACTCCCGGAATCACGGTTGTTTTCTCTTCCTGCGGGTACTGAGATGTTTCACTTCCCCGCGTTCCCTCCACTTGCCCTATGTGTTCAGGCAAGGGTGACAGCCCATGACGACTGCCGGGTTTCCCCATTCGGAAACCCCCGGATCAAAGCCTGGTTGACGACTCCCCGGGGACTATCGTGGCCTCCCACGTCCTTCATCGGTTCCTGGTGCCAAGGCATCCACCGTGCGCCCTTAAAAACTTGGCCACAGATGCTCGCGTCCACTGTGCAGTTCTCAAACAACGACCAACCACCCATCACCCCCGGTAACCACCGGAGTTCACTGGGGCCGGCACTGAAGGCAACCGTGAGACACGGCCATACCCTCAGACACCCAACAGCGTGCCCGGCATCCCTCACCACTCCGATCAGCTTTCCACGCCCCCGAAAGGACAGTACTCACAGCCTGAGATGACTCAAGACGCCGAATAATCAACGTTCCACCCATGAGCTAACCAGCATCAGACGTTCGCTGATGATCTGGCCTCTGACCTCACCCCGAAGGGATCGGTAGAAGTGCTCCTTAGAAAGGAGGTGATCCAGCCGCACCTTCCGGTACGGCTACCTTGTTACGACTTCGTCCCAATCGCCAGTCCCACCTTCGACAGCTCCCTCCCCGTAAGGGGTTGGGCCACCGGCTTCGGGTGTTACCGACTTTCGTGACGTGACGGGCGGTGTGTACAAGGCCCGGGAACGTATTCACCGCAGCAATGCTGATCTGCGATTACTAGCAACTCCGACTTCATGGGGTCGAGTTGCAGACCCCAATCCGAACTGAGACAGGCTTTTTGAGATTCGCTCCGCCTCACGGCTTCGCAGCTCATTGTACCTGCCATTGTAGCACGTGTGCAGCCCAAGACATAAGGGGCATGATGACTTGACGTCGTCCCCACCTTCCTCCGAGTTGACCCCGGCAGTCTCCTGTGAGTCCCCATCACCCCGAAGGGCATGCTGGCAACACAGAACAAGGGTTGCGCTCGTTGCGGGACTTAACCCAACATCTCACGACACGAGCTGACGACAGCCATGCACCACCTGTCACCCGACCACAAGGGGGGCACCATCTCTGATGCTTTCCGGGCGATGTCAAGCCTTGGTAAGGTTCTTCGCGTTGCGTCGAATTAAGCCACATGCTCCGCTGCTTGTGCGGGCCCCCGTCAATTCCTTTGAGTTTTAGCCTTGCGGCCGTACTCCCCAGGCGGGGAACTTAATGCGTTAGCTGCGGCACCGACGACGTGGAATGTCGCCAACACCTAGTTCCCACCGTTTACGGCGTGGACTACCAGGGTATCTAATCCTGTTCGCTCCCCACGCTTTCGCTCCTCAGCGTCAGTAATGGCCCAGAGATCCGCCTTCGCCACCGGTGTTCCTCCTGATATCTGCGCATTTCACCGCTACACCAGGAATTCCGATCTCCCCTACCACACTCTAGTCTGCCCGTATCGAATGCAGACCCGGGGTTAAGCCCCGGGCTTTCACATCCGACGCGACAGACCGCCTACGAGCTCTTTACGCCCAATAATTCCGGACAACGCTCGCGCCCTACGTATTACCGCGGCTGCTGGCACGTAGTTAGCCGGCGCTTCTTCTGCAGGTACCGTCACTTTCGCTTCTTCCCTGCTGAAAGAGGTTTACAACCCGAAGGCCGTCATCCCTCACGCGGCGTCGCTGCATCAGGCTTTCGCCCATTGTGCAATATTCCCCACTGCTGCCTCCCGTAGGAGTCTGGGCCGTGTCTCAGTCCCAGTGTGGCCGGTCGCCCTCTCAGGCCGGCTACCCGTCGTCGCCTTGGTGAGCCGTTACCTCACCAACAAGCTGATAGGCCGCGGGCTCATCCTTCACCGCCGGAGCTTTCCACCACCCACAGATGCCTGTAGTGGTTGTATCCGGTATTAGACCCCGTTTCCAGGGCTTGTCCCAGAGTGAAGGGCAGATTGCCCACGTGTTACTCACCCGTTCGCCACTAATCCCCACCGAAGTGGTTCATCGTTCGACTTGCATGTGTTAAGCACGCCGCCAGCGTTCGTCCTGAGCCAGGATCAAACTCTCCGTGAATGTGTACCCGTAATCGGGTGCAAACCACGAGAGCGGAACAGCCAGGCGGAATAAGCCCAGCCGTTCACAGCGTCCTCGCTGTGTTTGTTTCAAAGGAACCTCGACCACCGGAACACTGCCCGGCGGACGGGGTATCAACATATCTGGCGTTGATTTTTGGCACGCTGTTGAGTTCTCAAGGAACGGACGCTTCCTTTGTACTCACCCAAGAACTTCTTCTCGGGCTTTCCTCCGGGCGCTTCCCTTCGGTGTTCCAAACTCTATCAGCGTTTTCCCGGCCTCTTGACCACCGTCCCGCAGACATGCGGAAGGTGACCCCGAGTTAGGATCTGAACGAGTTTGGTACTGCCGGGCACCGACACCATGTGTCGCTCACCCCCAGGCAGGAGTACGACTGTACATGCGGCCCCGAAGGAGGGGCAAATCTCGCGGAGGGGTGGTCTAGACCTCTTGTGCGAAGCTATCGTGCGGAACGGGTCGTTCATGCGACCTACGCTGCTGATCACTCCAGCTGGGAGGCTTCCCATGACCACCGTGACGTCCCCTCTTGTAGGACGCGCCATCGGATTGGCCGCCGTACCGGACCCCGTGTTCTCGGGCGAGATGGTCGGTCCCGGCACGGCGATCGACCCCGTGCGCGAGGCCGGGGAGGCTCTCGCCCCCGTGGAGGGAGTCATCGTCTCGCTGCACCCGCACGCGTTCGTCGTGGTCGACGGTGAGGGTCACGGAGTGCTGACCCATCTCGGTATCGACACCGTCCAGCTCAACGGTGAGGGCTTCGAGCTGCTCGTCAAGAAGGGCGACACGGTTCGGCGGGGCCAGGCCGTGGTGCGCTGGAACCCCGCCGCCGTCGAGGCCGCGGGCAAGTCCCCGATCTGCCCCGTCGTGGCGCTGGAGGCGACCGCCGACTCCCTCTCCGACCTCCGCGAGGACGGCGAAGTCAAGTCCGGCGACACGCTCTTCGGCTGGCGGTGACGTCAGGGCCGTACCGGGCCATGAGTTCCACAACCACCGCGGTGGCGGGGCCCGCCGCACTATCGGAGACAGGTGAGATGGAGACAACGCTGCGAGGCGTCGGTGTGAGCCACGGTGTGGCCATCGGCGAGGTTCGGCACATGGGAACGGCGGTGCTGGAGCCGCCCGCCAAACAGATCCGGCCCGAGGACGCGGAGCGCGAACAGGGGCGTGCCCGTAAGGCCGTGGACGCGGTGGCCGCCGATCTGACGGCGCGGGGCAACCTCGCCGGCGGCGAGGCCCAAGCCGTACTGGAGGCCCAGGCGCTGATGGCCCAGGACCCCGAGCTGATGGCGGACGTGGAACGACGTGTCGCCGTGGGGAGCACGGCGGAGCGGGCTGTCTACGACGCCTTCGCCGCGTACCGTGCGCTGCTGGCGTCGGCCGGCGAGTACCTCGCGGGTCGCGTCGCCGACCTCGACGATGTGCGGAACCGTATCGTCGCCCGACTGCTCGGGGTGCCGATGCCGGGGGTGCCGGACAGCGACGAGCCGTACGTCCTCATCGCCCGTGACCTGGCGCCCGCGGACACCGCATTGCTCGACCCGACACTCGTGCTCGGTTTCGTCACCGAGGAGGGCGGGCCGACCAGTCACAGCGCGATTCTGGCGCGGGCGCTCGGCGTACCGGCGGTGGTCGCGCTGCCGGGGGCCGGGGAGCTTGCCGAGGGCACGGTGATCGCGGTGGACGGCAGCACCGGTGAGATCTTCGTGAATCCCGGTGCGGAGAAGAAGGCGGAACTGGAGGCCGCCGCCGCTGCGCGGAAGGCCGCGCTGGCGGCGTCGAGCGGGCCGGGGGCGACCTCCGACGGGCACAGGGTTCCGCTGCTGGCCAATGTGGGCGGTCCCGCGGACGTGGCGGCGGCCGTGGAGGCCGGGGCCGAGGGCGTAGGGCTGTTCCGTACCGAGTTCCTCTTCCTGGACGACAGCAGGACGGCGCCCTCGGAGGCGAAGCAGATCGAGGCGTACCGGAAGGTGCTGGAGGCCTTCCCCGAGGGGCGCGTGGTCGTACGGGTGCTCGACGCCGGCGCGGACAAGCCGCTGGAGTTCCTGACCCCTGCCGACGAGCCGAACCCGGCGCTCGGTGTGCGCGGGCTACGGACGCTGCTCGACCACCCCGAGGTGCTGCGGACGCAGCTGACGGCGCTCGCCAGGGCCGCCGAAGGCCTGCCGGTCCACTTGGAGGTCATGGCGCCGATGGTCGCGGACCGAACCGATGCCAGGGCGTTCGCCGACGCGTGTCGTGAGGCGGGGTTGCTGGCCAAGTTCGGTGCCATGGTGGAGATTCCGTCCGCCGCGTTGCGGGCGCGGTCGATCCTGCGGGAGGTCGAGTTCCTCTCACTGGGGACCAACGACCTCGCGCAGTACACGTTCGCGGCGGACCGGCAGGTGGGCGCGGTGTCCCGGCTGCAGGACCCGTGGCAGCCGGCGCTGCTCGACCTGGTCGCGCTGTCCGCGGAGGCGGCCAGGGCCGAGGGCAAGAGCTGCGGTGTCTGTGGCGAGGCGGCTTCGGATCCGCTGCTCGCGTGTGTGCTGACCGGTCTGGGGGTCACCTCTCTGTCCATGGGCGCGGCGTCGATCCCGTATGTGCGGGGGACGCTGGCGAAGTACACGCTGGCGCAGTGCGAGCGTGCCGCGGCTGCCGCGCGGGCGGCGGACACGGCCGAGGAGGCTCGCGGCGCGGCGCGGGCGGTGCTGTCGGGCGAGTAGCCGCGGCGATCGGTCGGTGCCGAGGGGCGCTCCACCTGCGGGTGGGGCGCCCCTCGCCCGTTCAGTGGGTGTGTCCGTCCCTGGCCGGGCCTCCCCCGCCGGCGTCGTCCCCGAGGTCGGGTGGGGCGCAGTAGTCGACTCCGGACTCCGGGGAGACCAGGTCTCCGGATTCCACGTCGGTGCAGTAGGCGTCGAAGACCTCTCCCGCGGTGAGGGGCTGGAGGCCCTCGCCGCGCAGGCGCCAGCCGTAGACGCGGTCGGTCGTGCCCGGGGCGGTGGTGCGCATGACGAGTCCGCCGGGGCTTCGGGTGGCGATGCCGAGGGCCAGGACGGTGGCGAACTCCAGGGCTTCCGACTCGTCGAGCCGGGTGGGGCCTTCGTCGTTGCGGTCGGCGTGGAGGACGGCGGCCAGTGCCTGGGGCTGGGCCGAGACGCTGCACACGAGGTGGCGTTCGCCGGGGGCTGCGGTGTCGAGGATGCGCCTGAGCAGGTGCGTGGCGCGGGCGAAGGCGGCGCGTCCGATGTCCTCGCCGCAGGAGGCGCAGTCGCCGATCTGGGCGAGGAGTGTGGTGGCGTACTCCCAGGTGGCGAGGCGGACGGCTTCGTCGATGAGGTCGGGGACGAGCTCGGCGAGGGGTTGTCCCTCGTACGGGACGGCGGCGCCGGTGGCCGCGAGTTCGGCGGTGAAGCGGGTGCGGCTGTCGGGGGTGTCGGGTTCGAGGCCGGTGTCGGCGCAGAACGCGGCGTACTCCTCCGGGTCGAAGAGGGCGACGGTGGTGTGGTTGCCCTGCGCGGCGAGGGTCCGAAGCAGGGTTTCCACCTGGCGGAGGTAGGTCGGGTGGTCGTCGAAGGCGAAGCTGCGGTAGCGCCGCATCGCGGTGAAGTCGTGCTCGTCGGCGAGCAGGCCGATGGTGCCCGCGATCTCGCGGCGCAGGACTCGGCGCATGCTCGGGTGGCTGGTGTGTGTCATGGCTTCCCCCTGTGCGAGTCGTCGATCAATGCTCACTCACAGTAATCGTCGGCACTGACAACGAGGCTCGCGTGAGGGTGGTCAGGCTCGTTCGCGGGCCAGGTCCTCGTAGAAGCGCAGGAGTTCGAGGTTGTCGATGGAGCCGGCGTTGACCGCCTTCTCCAAGGGGGTGCCCTGGAGGAGCCGTTTGACGGGGACCTCGATGCGTTTGCCGGTGAGGGTGTGCGGGACTCCGGGGACTTCGATGACCTCGTCGGGGACGTGGCGGGGTGAGAGGTGTTCGCGGATGGTCCGCTTGATGCGGCCGAGGAGGGCTTCGTCGAGGGTCGCGCCGGGGGCGAGGTGGACGAAGAGGGGCATCCAGTAGCCGCCGTCGGGCTGTTCGATGCCGATGACGAGGGACTCCTTGATCTCGGGGAGTCGTTCCACCGCTTCGTAGATGTCGGCCGAGCCCATGCGGACGCCCTGGCGGTTGAGGGTGGAGTCGGAGCGGCCGTGGATGACGACGGAGCCTCGGGAGGTGAGGGTGATCCAGTCGCCGTGGCGCCAGACGCCGGGGTAGGTGTCGAAGTAGCTGTCGTGGTAGCGGGTGCCGTCGGGGTCGTTCCAGAAGTGGATCGGCATGGACGGCATGGGGTTGGTGACGACGAGTTCGCCGACCTCGTCGACGAGGGGTTTGCCGCTGGGGTCCCAGGACTGGAGGTCGGTGCCGAGGCCGGGGGCCTGGAGTTCGCCGATGTGGACCGGGAGCGTGGGGACGGCTCCGGCGAAGCAGGAGCAGACGTCGGTGCCGCCGCTGACGGAGGCGATCCAGAGGTCTTCGCGGACCTCGTCGTGGAGCCAGCGGAAGCCGTCGGGCGGGAGCGGGGAGCCGGTGGTGCCGACGCACTGGACGCGGGAGAGGTCGTAGTCGCGGCCCGGGTGGATGCCGGCCTTGCGGCAGGCCATGACGTAGGCGGCGGAGGTGCCGAAGAGGGTGGCGCCGGTGCGTTCGGCGACGCTCCACTGGGCGCCGGTGTCGGGGTGGCCGGGGCTGCCGTCGTACAGGACGACCGTGGTGCCGGTGAGGAGGCCGGAGACGAGGAAGTTCCACATCATCCAGCCGGTGGAGGTGTACCAGAAGAAACGGTCCTCGGGGCCGAGGTCGCAGTGCAGGCCGAGCTGTTTGAGGTGTTCGACCAGGATGCCGCCCTGCGACTGGACGATGGCTTTGGGGAGGCCGGTGGTGCCGGAGGAGTAGAGCACCCACAACGGGTGGTCGAACGGGACCTGTTCGAAGACCGGCGGGACGTCGGCGGAGGTCAGGGCGGACCATTCCAGGGAGCCCTCGGGGGCCTGCGTGCCGAGGACGGGGATGTGGACGACGGCGCGCAGGGTGGGCAGTTCGCGGCGGAGTTCAGCGACGATGTCGCGGCGGTCGTGTTCCTTGCCGCCGTAGCGGTAGCCGTCGACGGTGAACAGGACGACGGGTTCGACCTGCTGGAAGCGGTCGAGGACGCTGCGGGCGCCGAAGTCCGGGGCGCAGGAGGTCCACACGCCGCCGACGGCGGCCGTGGCGAGGAGGGCGACGACGGCCTCGGGGATGTTCGGGAGGTAGCCGCTGACGCGGTCTCCGGGGCGTACGCCGAGGGCGCGGAGTTCGGCGGCGAGGGAGCCGACCTGGCGGCGCAGCTCGGTCCAGGTCACGGGGCGGGGTTCATGGGTCTCGTCGACGTGGAGCAGGGCCGGTTCGTCGGCGCGGGTGTCGGCGGCGCGCAGGGCGTGTTCGGCGTAGTTGAGGGTGGCTCCGGGGAACCACGCGGCGCCGGGCATGGCGTGGTCGCCGAGCACGCGCGTGTAGGGGGTGGAGAACCGTACGTCGAACCACTCGGTGACGGCTTTCCAGAACGTCTCGAGTCCGTCGACGGACCAGCGGTGCAGGGCCGCGTATCCGCCCTCGGCGGGGGCTCCGTGGTGTTGGGCCGCCCAGGATTGGAACGCGGTGATCCGGGCCTCGGCGACGCGCTCCGCGTCGGGCTGCCAGAGCGGCGAGGGGTTCGCTGAGGTCATGGGGCGGCTCCCGGGGCTGTGCGCGTGGTGTGCGGCGGGCGCGTACGGGCAGGGGTGTGCGCGTGACGCGGCTGACACGGACGATGCCATGTGATCGACTTCCGCACCAGGGTGAGCCGCGGATCGACGGCTGCGTGAACATGTGCTGCCATCACGGGTGAACGGTAGTTGAACGGCTCACACGAATCGGCCGGGCGGTGGCAGGGTGAGCAGCATGGACGGTCGTGACCTGGTGCGTTCGGTGAAGGCGATCGGTTCGGCGGGGGTGGCTCAGGGGCTGCGGACCGTGCGGGCCGCGTGGCGCAGGAGGCGTGTCGACGCCGCCGCGTTGCCGGCGCGGGGCGCCGAGCGGGCCCGGGTGCCCGGGGCGGTGGTGGGTGTGGAGCCGGGCCCGGGCGGCGGGGTCGTCCGGTTCGGCCGGTCGGCGTTGCGGGTCACCGTCGATGTGAACGGAGCGGTGTTCTGGGGGTGGGACGGGGCCGGGCCCGAGCCGTCGTACGCGCTCGCGGGCCGGTGCCCGGAGCCCGATCCGCGGGCCGTTCTGGAGCCGGACAAGGACGGCGGCTGGCGGGTCGTGGCCGAGCGGGTGACGGTCGTGGTGTCGCGGCTCGGTGCCGTGGAGGTGCGTACGCCCGGTGGAGTGACGTTGCGGCGTGATCTGCCACCCCGGTGGTGGGAGCCGGTCGGCGGGGGCGAGGGGCGCTGGGTGCAGCGTTCCGAGGTGGCGGCGGACGCGCGGTTCTTCGGGCTGGGGGGCCGGGCGGCCGGGCCGCGGTTGCGTGGCGGAACGTATCGGCTGTGGAACACCGACCCCGGCCGCCCGTTCGCGCCCGCTGACGATCCGCTGTATCTGACGATGCCGGTGCAGATGGTGGTGGCCGACGCGGGCACGCATCTGGTGTTCCACGACACCACGTGGGACGGCACGGTGACGTTGCGGGAGGGCGCGGAGGGGGCCGGGTCCGGGCACGACCGGGCCGGGACGTCCGAGGTGCGGATGGACGGCGGTCCGCTGCGCTGCTGGGTGGTCGTGGGCACACCCGCGCGCGTGCTGCATGCCTGGGCCGCCCTGACCGGCGCTCCGGCGCTGCCGCCCGCGTGGGCGTTGGGACACCATCACGCGCGCCGGGGTTTCGGGAGCGAGCAGGAGGTGCGGCGGATCGTCGCGGGCTACCGGGAGCACGGTCTGCCGCTGGACGCGGTCCATCTGGACATCGACCACCACGACGCCAACCAGGGGTTCACGGTGGATGCGGAGAACTTTCCGAAGCTGCCGGATCTCGCCGACGAGCTGCGGCGGGACGGGATCCGGCTGGTGTCGATCGTCGACGCGGCGGTCGGGGCGCGGCCCGGCGACGCGGTGTACGACAGCGGGACGGCCGAGGACGTCTTCGTGCGGGATGCCGCCGGGCAGGTCGTGGAGGGTCTCGCGTGGCCGGGAAGATCGGTCTTCCCGGATTTCACGAGCCCGCGCACGCGCGCGTGGTGGGGCGGTCTCTACGAGGAGCGGCTGGCGCAGGGCTTCGCCGGGTTCTGGCACGACATGAACGAGCCGACGTCGTTCACGGCGTTCGGCGAGAACACGCTGCCCCGGTCCGTCCGGCACGACCTGGAGGGCAGGGGCGGCGATCATCGACAGGCGCACAACGTGTACGCGCTGTGCATGGCCCGTGCCGCGTACGAGGGGCTGCGCCGGCTGGTGCCCGAGGAGCGGCCGTTCGTCTTCTCGCGGTCCGGGTGGGCCGGCCTCCAGCGCTACGGGGGGACCTGGTCGGGGGGCGTGGCGACGGGCTGGCCCGGGCTGCGGGCGTCGCTGTCGCTGGTGCTGGGGCTCGGTCTGTGCGGGGTGCCGTACTCGGGTCCGGACGTGGGCGGGTTCGACGGGAGGCCGTCGCCGGAGTTGTATCTGCGGTGGTTCCAGCTCGGGGCGTATCTGCCGCTGTTCCGTACGCATGCGGGTCTGCGGGCGGGGCGCCGGGAGCCGTGGGAGTTCGGGGAGGGGGTCGTCGGGCACGCGCGCGTGGCGCTCGTCGAGCGACGGCGGTTGCTGCCGTACTTCATGACGCTGGCCCATCTGGCGCGTCGTACGGGGGCGCCCTATGTGCGTCCGCTGTGGTGGGGGGCGCCCGAGGACCGGGCGTTGCGTGACTGCGAGGACGCGTTCCTGCTGGGTGACGGGCTGCTGGTGGCGCCGGTGCTGGATTCGGGTGTGGAGCGGCGTGCGGTGCGGCTGCCGCGGGGGCGCTGGTACGACACGGTGACGGAACGGGCGTACGAAGGGCCGGGGCAGGTGCTGCTCGACGCGCCTGTGTCACGTATCCCGGTACTCGCGCGCGCGGGTGCCGTGCTGCCGGTCCGGGGCGCCGACGGCGGCCTGGAGCTGGAGGTGTGGGCACCCGCGCGCGGGCGGACGGGGGGCGGGCTCGTGGTGCCGGACGCGGGCGACGGCTGGGACGAGCCGGAGGTCGAGCGGTACACGGCGCGCTGGGAGGGGCCGCGTGTGGTGGTGGAGCGGGACGGGGACGAGGGCCCGGCCGAGCCCGCGTATCCCGTGCGGGTACGCGGGCTCGGCCGGGAGTGAGCCGGCTCGGCTCGACGACGGGTTCGACTCAGATGTAGCGGCCGTCGAAGAACGCCTTGACGGCCAGGGTGTGCAGGGGGAAGGCGAGTTCGGTGGGCCTGCGCAACAGGTGCCAGCCCTCCGTCTCGTCCGTCGCGACGGGCGGCGGCAGGGCTGCCGCCGGACGCTCCGGGAGGAGCCCGAACAGCAGCAGATGGCCGTCGGGTGAGCTCATGGCGTCGGCGAGGCGTACGTCGCGGTCGGCCGCGCAGATGCCCGTTTCCTCCTTGAGTTCACGGACGACGGCGTGCCGCCAGTCCTCCCGGTGGTCGATGAAGCCGCCGGGAAGGGCGATGCCCCCGCGCGCGGGGGCGATGGTCCGTGTGATCACCACGAGGGCCGTGCCCTTGGTGTCGTACACGGGCTGGAGAGCCACCGCGACGGGAAGCGGATTGCGGTAGGCCACTGTGTGGCAGGCCGCGCAGGTGCGGGGCCAGCCGGACACGCCCTCTCCGTAGGGCGCTCCGCATCTCGAACAGTGCGAGTCCGGTGCGGAGTTGGCGGGTGGGTGTTGGTTCGGGGACACGCGGCGGACTGTATCCGATCATCTGCTCGTCGTCTCGCCGGGGCGGCTCAATGCGCCACCTCGCCGCACGCGCGGGTCACCCGTGGTACGCGGGAGGGCCGGCCGGAACCACCCCCGTGGGCCCCGGCCGACCCTCCCGATACTGCGACGCCGACCGGGGCTCGTCGGTTCTCCCGCGACCTGCCCAATTCGAGATGCCCGTGGAAGAATTCTGACGGACCATCAGATCTTCTCGCCAGGGAGGGATTTTGTCGCGAATTCGCACACCTGTGGTCACCGGATGGTTCACCGGGGAGGGCGAGGGGTTCCGGCTGCTCGCCACGCGCTGTTCGGCGTGCGCCTCGGTGTTCTTCCCCCGTGAGGACATCCGCTGCCGCAACCCGCACTGTCCCGGCGGCGATCTGGGCGAGGTCCCGTTGTCGCGCCGGGGCCGTGTGTGGTCGTACACCGACGGCCGGTACCGGCCTCCGTCACCCTACGTGTCCGATCCGGAACTTCCCTGGGAACCGTACGCGTTGATCGCTGTGGAACTGGCCGACGAGCGCCTCGTGGTGCTGGGACAGGCCGTTCCCGGGGTCACCGTCGCCGATCTGGCGGTGGGCATGGAGGTGGAGGTCGTCCCCGGTGTGCTGCACGAGGACGCGGAGACGACCTGGACGACCTGGCACTGGAGGCCGGCGGGGGTGGGGGCGTGACGGGCGAGGTGGCGGTGCTGGGCGCGGGCATGCACCCGTGGGGCAAGTGGGGGCGGAGTTTCGTCGAGTACGGGACGGCGGCGGCACGCGCGGCGCTGACGGACGCGGCGGTCGACTGGCGGGACGTCGGCTCGATCGTCGGCGCGGACACGGTACGCGGCGGCTATCCGGGCTATGTGGCGGGGGCGACCTTCGCGAAGGCGCTCGGCTGGCAGGGAGCCCGCGTGACGAGCGTGTACGCGGCGTGCGCGTCCGGGGCCCAGGCGGTCGCCACCGCGCGGGCCCAGATCCTCGCGGGCCTCGCGGACGTGGTGCTCGTCGTGGGCGCGGACTCGGCCCCGAAGGGGTTCTTCCGGCCGGCCGGCGGCGATCGGGCGGACGATCCGGACTGGCTGCGGTTCCGGATCCTCGGGGCGACCAACCCTACGTACTTCGGGCTGTACGCGCGGCGGCGGATGGCGGTGCACGGGGACACGCCGGAGGACTTCGCGCGGGTCAAGGTGAAGAACTCCGCCCTGGGGGCGCTCAATCCGTACGCGCGCTATCGCAAGCGGGTCACCCCCGAGGAGGTCGCGGCCTCCGCCGTGGTGGCCGATCCCCTGCGGCTGCTGGACATCTGCGCGACCTCGGACGGGGGCGCGGCGCTGGTGCTGTCCAGCCTGGAGTTCGCGCGGCGGCACGGTGTGCGTGAGCCGGTGCGGATACGGGCGGTGTCCACGGTGACGCCCCGCTATCCCCATACGGTGCTGGATCTGCCGGACATCGCCACCGACTCGGCGGTCGCGGTGGCCGCGCCGGAGGAGACCTTCCGGGCGTCGATCGCGCGGGCGGCGTACGAGGAGGCGGGTGTCGGGCCCGAGGATCTCTCGTTCGCCGAGGTCTACGACCTGTCCACGGCACTGGAGTTGCAGTGGTACGAGGATCTGGGACTGTGCGGCGAGGGGGAGGCCGCGAAGCTGCTGCGGGACGGTGCGACGGCCCTGGGCGGGCGGACACCCGTGAACGCCAGTGGAGGGCTGGCTTCCTTCGGAGAGGCGGTTCCGGCTCAGGCGATCGCTCAGGTGTGTGAGCTGGTGTGGCAGTTGCGGGGCGAGGCGACCGACCGGCAGGTCGAGGGGGCGAGGGTGGGGATCAGCGCCAATCAGGGGTTGTTCGGGCATGGGTCGGCGGTGGTCGCCGTTCGGTGATCCTCGGGGTGCGTTGGGTGCGCGGGGTGCGCGGTTCTGTCGGGCCGTCAGGGCATGCTCCGGGTCGCGCGCGCTCGGGTGCGCCCCGGAGCCGCTCTCAACCGTTGTCGTCCGTGTTCTTGACGCCCCCTGGGTGCCGGTGAACACTTCCGGGTGTCGGTCGGCATCGCCGCATTCGGGCCTCTTTGCGCACTGCCTGGCACAGCGCCGCTCGGGCCTCGCGCCCGCGCAACAGGCCACTCCCCACGGGCGATTCCGCTGCGACGGCACGCTCGTCACGGACGCCGGGCGGGGCGCGGGTCTGCCTGCCTTCGGCCGAAGTAGCCATGGGAACGCACCCTGCACGGAAGGTCCGGGGTCGATCGCTCCGGGCCGGGGCCAAGGAGCCGCCATGAGCAACGGAGACATATTCGTCGGTGAGGTCATCGGTACGGCGATCCTGATTCTCTTCGGCGCCGGTGTGTGCGCCGCCGTCACCCTCAGGTTCTCGAAGGCGAGGGCGTCGGGCTGGATCGTCATCGCGTTCGGCTGGGGCTTCGCCGTGCTGGCGGGCGCCTACACCGCCGCACCGCTGTCGGGCGGACACCTCAACCCGGCGGTGACGATAGGGATCGCGGTCGACACCGAGGTCTGGGACAAGGTCTGGGTGTATCTGCTCGGCCAGCTGGTCGGCGCGATGCTCGGCGCGGTCCTCGCCTACCTCGTCTATCTCGCTCAGTTCCAGGCGAACGTCCGCAAGGAGGGCACCACGGAGGGCACGGCGCACGAGCCGACGCCGACCCTCGGGATCTTCTCCACCATCCCGGAGATCCGGAATCCGGTCGCCAACCTGATCACCGAGATCATCGCGACGATCGCCCTCGTCCTGCCGATCCTCGCGTTCGGCCGGAACACGGGCATCGGCATCGGTCAGATCCCCGGCGAGGAGGCCGGGATCTACGGCTCCGGCATCTCGGTCCTGCTGGTGTCCTTCCTGGTCGTCGGTATCGGTCTCTCCCTCGGCGGACCCACCGGCTACGCCATCAACCCCGCCCGTGACCTCGGCCCGCGCATCGTGCACACGTTCCTGCCGATCCCCAACAAGGGCACCTCGGACTGGGGTTACGCCTGGATCCCGGTCGTCGGGCCCCTGGTCGGCGGTGCCCTGGCCGGCCTCGTCTACAACGCGGCCTTCTGACGCGACCGACCCAGGACGTGCGGTGACGCAGGACGCGCAGTGACGCAGGACGTGAAGAGACGCACGACGTGAAGGGACGCACGACGTGCACTGACGCACGACGTGGGCCACCGTAAGACGTGAGCCGCCGCAGACGTGAATCGGCGTAGGACGTGAATCGCCGCAAGACGTGAAGAGACGTAAGACGTGAGGGGATGCCATGCCGGACAACGCCCAGAAGTACGTCGCCGCCATCGATCAGGGCACCACTTCGAGCCGCTGCATCATCTTCGACCACGGCGGCGCGATCGTCGCCGTGGACCAGCGTGAGCACCGCCAGATCTTCCCCAAGCCGGGGTGGGTGGAGCACGACGCCACCGAGATCTGGTCGAAGGTGCAGGCGGTGGTCGCCGGGGCGATCGCCAAGGCGGGTCTGCGCGCCGATCAGATCAGCGCGCTCGGGATCACCAACCAGCGGGAGACGACGGTCCTGTGGGACCGCGCGACGGGCAAGCCGGTGCACAACGCGATCGTCTGGCAGGACACGCGTACCTCGGCGCTCTGCAACGAACTCGGCGGCACGGACGGCCAGGACCGGTTCCGCGAGCAGACCGGTCTGCCGCTGGCCAGCTACTTCTCCGGGCCGAAGGCCACCTGGCTCCTGGACAACGTGCCCGGCCTCAGGGGCCGCGCCGAACGCGGCGAGATCGCGTTCGGCACCATCGACTCCTGGCTGATCTGGAACCTGACGGGCGGCACGGACGGCGGCCGGCACGTCACCGACGTCACCAACGCCGGGCGCACCATGCTGATGAACCTGCAGACGCTCCAGTGGGACGCCTCGATCCTCTCCGCGATGAACATCCCGGAAGCGATCCTTCCGGAGATCAGGTCCTCCGCCGAGGTGTACGGCACCGCCGTGGGCCCGCTCGCCGGGGTACCGGTCGCGTCGGCGCTCGGTGACCAGCAGGCGGCGGTGTTCGGCCAGGCCTGCTACGACGTCGGCACGGCGAAGAACACCTACGGCACCGGCAGCTTCCTGCTGCTCAACACCGGGAACCGGCCGGTCGCCTCGAAGAACGGACTGCTCACGACCATGGGGTACAAGATCGGCGACGAGGCGCCGGTGTACTGCCTGGAGGGGTCGATCGCGATCACGGGCGCCCTGGTGCAGTGGTTCCGCGACCAGCTCGGCATCATCCGCAGCGCCGACGAGATCGAGCCCCTGGCGCGGAGCGTCGACGACAACGGCGGGGCGTACATCGTGCCCGCGTTCTCGGGCCTGTTCGCCCCCTACTGGCGCTCCGACGCGCGCGGGGTCGTCACCGGACTGACCCGGTACGTCACGAAGGCGCATCTCGCCCGCGCGGTGCTGGAGGCGACGAGCTGGCAGACGCGTGAGGTCGTGGACGCCATGTTCCAGGACTCGGGGGTGCGCATCACGACGCTCAAGGTCGACGGCGGCATGACCCGGAACAACCTGCTGATGCAGCACCAGGCGGACGTCCTGGACGTGCCGGTGATCCGGCCGCAGGTCTCGGAGACCACGTGCCTGGGCGCCGCGTACGCGGCCGGGCTCGCGACCGGGGTGTGGGACGGCCTCGACGAGCTGAAGTCGCACTGGCGCAAGGACGTCGAGTGGACACCTTCCATGGAGTCCTCCGTGCGGGACCGCGAGTACCACAACTGGCGTAAGGCGGTGGAGAAGAGCCTCGGCTGGCACGAGGACGACGTGCGCTGAGGAGGAGGGCGCCGGGGGACCGGGGCACGCGCGTGTGCGCGCTCGCCCGCGCGGCACGCGGACCGTGGGTCCACGCGCGCGTGTCATGAGGCCACGGCTCGTACCCCGGTCGGCGGGGGTACGGGCCGTGCTTCAGGTGGTGGCCGGCTGGCGGTGGTCCGTCGCGTACCGCATCGCGTGCCGGACGACGGAGACGAGGACGTCCTTGACGGAGTCCCGGCGGCGGGCGTCGCAGAGCACGATCGGCACCTCGGGATCGAGGTCGAGGGCCTGTCGGACGGTCTCGGCGGGGTAACGCGCGGCGTCGTCGAAGCAGTTGACGCCGATCACGAAGGGTATGGAGCGCCGCTCGAAGTAGTCGACGGCGGCGAAGCAGTCCTCCAGACGGCGCGTGTCCACCAGCACCACCGCGCCGAGGGCACCGGAGGCGAGCTCGTCCCAGAGGAACCAGAAGCGGTCCTGGCCGGGGGTGCCGAACAGGTACAGGACCAGGTCCTCGCGGAGGGTGATCCGTCCGAAGTCCATGGCGACGGTGGTGGTGGTCTTGTTCTCCACACCGCTGATGTCGTCGACCGGGCGGCCCGCCTCGGTGAGCACCTCCTCGGTGCGCAGCGGCTTGATCTCGCTGACCGCGCCGACGCAGGTGGTCTTGCCCACGCCGAAACCGCCGGCCACGAGGATCTTGAGCGTGACGGGCTCGACCGGAGGTGTGCCGCGCTCAGAGCGCCCGAGGATCATCGGTCCTTCTCCTGCTGGATGGTTGGCTGTCACGTATCCACTCCGCTCTCCGTGCTGTTCACAGCGCCCGGAGGCCGTTGATCACGTCGCGCAGAATGCTCTCGTCGACCAGCTCGGCGGGCGGGACGGGACGGGTGACGTGGACGAGTTCCTCGTCCACGAGGTCTCCGACGAGGACGCGGACGACCCCGACGGGAAGGTCCAGGTCAGCGGCCAGTTCGGCCACCGACTGGGGGGTGTCACGGCACAGCTCGACGATACGGACGTGTTCAGGGGAGAGGGAGTGGTCCTCTTCCGGGTCGTCGACGTGCGGTTCCGTGACGACCACGGCGATCAGGTCGAGACGGTGCTGGATCGCGTGATTGGTCCGGCCGCGCGTCATCGCGTACGGACGCACCACTGGTCCGGCCTCGTCGTCGAACCAGTGGCTTCTTCCCTGACCGTCTCGGCTCATGCCGTCCCACTACCCGCCCTGGGGCACATCGGCGCGCGGGGCGGAGCCCAGATGCACGCCGACCCGCTTGACCAGGAGGGTCATCTCGTAGGCGACCTGGCCGATGTCGGCGTCGGCGTCGGCGAGGACGGCGAGGCAGCTGCCGTCACCGGCGGCCGTGACGAAGAGGAAGGCCTCGTCGAGTTCCACGACGGTCTGGCGGACGCTGCCCGCCTCGAAGTGGCGGCCGACGCCCTTGGCGAGGCTGTGGAACCCGGAGGAGACGGCGGCCAGGTGCTCGCTGTCCTCCCGGGTGAGGTCGGCGGAGACGCCCGTGGGCAGTCCGTCGCTGGAGAGCACGAGCGCCTTGCGGATGCTGGCGACGCGCTGGACCAGGTCGTCCAGGAGCCAGTTCAGCTCCCCGGACGTGCCGGTCGCGGTGTGCCCTTCGGCCTTCGGTGCGGTCATCGACCGTCCCCCTTAGTCGTTCCTCGTGGTGCCGAGACGTCCTGGGCGTCGTCGCCCTCGGCGTTCTCCTCGCGGCCGCGCCGCCAACCGTGCTGGAGCGAGGCCATACGGCTGCGTACCTCGTCGGCGTCGCGTTCGGTCGGCTCCGGGTACCCCGCGGAACGGGACCTCTCGCGTTCGGCGCGCCGGTCGGGGCCGTCCTTCAACTGCGGTGCCAGGTTGGCCTGTCGGACGCGACGGGGCAGCGGGCTCGGTGCTGATTCTGCCTGGTCGGTCGTCGTGTCCGCACGTGGGGTCGGCTCGCCCGAGCCGTACCGCGAGGTCATCGGGGCCGCGCCGCCCTCAGGGGTCGTACGGCGGCGCTGGGGCAGGGCGGGGCCCTCGTACCCGCCCGGGACCAGGGGGTCGGCGTGGTGTCCACCGGGGAGACCGGCGGGCCCGGGGCGGTCGGCTCCGGGGTGGGCCGGCGGTTCGGCGCGGTCGCCGCGCAGGGCGCTGAGCGGCCTGGTGTCGGCGATCGGGCCGGCGCCCGCCGTACGGCCCTGCTCCGGCTCGTCCTCGGCGTGCCTCGGCCTCGCACCGGCCACCGAACGGCCGTGCGAGCTGACGAGATGCGGGGTCCGGCGCTGGGGCAGCGGTACCGGGCCGAGCGTCGGGTCGGGATCGGTGAGGGGTGCCGGGCGTGCTTCGCCGTCGCGCGTCGGCTGCTGGTGCTCGTCGGCGACACCGGTGAGGGAGTGCCGGGGCCGGAACAGTCCGCCCCGCTCGGCGTCCTCGTCGCCGAGGGCGCCCGGGAAGCCGACCAGGGGCTCCCGGTCGACGGGGGCCTCCAGCTCCACCGGGCCGTCCAGGATGGCGGCGGAGAGGCCCGGGAGCCGGACCGGTACCTGGGAGAGCGCAGCGTTGCGCTCGTCCTCCAGCTCGGCCTCCCGGGTGGGATGGGCGCGGTCGAGGCGGAAGCCGATGCCGTTGGTGTCGGGGACGTCGTCGGTGAGCAGCGCGTCGGGGATGAACAGCACGGCCGTGGTGCCGCCGTACGGGGAGGGCTGGAGGGAGACGCGGACCTTCTGCCGCTGGGCGAGCCGGCTGACCACGAAGAGACCGAGCCGGTCGGTGTCGGAGAGTTCGAAGTCGGGGGTCTCGGCGAGCTTGAGGTTGGCGTCGAGGAGCGCCTCGGCCGACATGCCGAGGCCCCGGTCGTGGATCTCCAGGGTGAAGCCGTTGGCGACGCGCTCACCGAGCACCTGTACGGCGGTGTGCGGGGGCGAGAACACCGTGGCGTTCTCCAGGAGTTCGGCCACGAGGTGGGTGAGGTCGGCGACCGCGGGGCCGGTCACGGCGACCCGGGGCAGCCGGCGCACCTCGATCCGCTCGTAGTCCTCGACCTCGGCGACGGCCGCGCGGACCACGTCCATCAGCTGGATGGGCTTGCGCCACTGCCGGGACGGGGCCGCTCCGGAGAGGATGACCAGGCCCTCGGCGTGGCGGCGCATACGGGTCGTCAGGTGGTCCAGGCGGAACAGGTCGGCCAGTTCGTCGGTGTCCTCGGTCCGGCGTTCCATGGTGTCGAGGAGGGTGAGCTGCTTGTGCAGCAGGACCTGGCTGCGGCGGGCGAGGTTGACGAAGACCTCGGAGATGCCGCTGCGGAGTTCGGACTGCTTGACGGCGGCCTCGACGGCCGCCCGCTGCAGGGTGTTGAGGGCCTGGCTGACCTCGCCTATCTCGTTCCTGTCGTACTCCAGGTGCGGGACCTCGGTCTCCACGTCGACCTGTTCACCCGCGGCGAGCCTGCGCATGACGCTGGGCAGTCGCACCCCGGCGGTCTCGTGGGCCTCCTGGCGGAGCCGGCGCAGGTCGCGGATGAGGACCCGGCCGATGCGCACGGACATGAAGAGGGAGACGAGCAGGGCGAAGAGGCCGAGGACACCGGCGACGGCCGCCTTCAGGATGACGCTGGTGGCCAGTGGGCTGACGCGGTCCTGGTAGCGGTCGCCCGCCTCGACGCTGAGGTCGCGGAGATCGGAGAGGACGGGCTCGACGGCGCTGTCCCAGGTCTTCGCGGTGACCCCGCTCGGCCGGCCGGGGTCGGAGGCGATGACGCCCTGTTCCACCGAACGCAGGGGCGCGGTGTTCGCGTTCCGCCAGTAGCGGTGGAAGCGGTCGCGTTCGGCCGCGGGCAGCTGCGGCAGGCTGATCTCGTAGAGCAGGGTGCGCTGGGCGACGAGGTCGGAGAAGTCGCGGATCTCGTCCTTGGTGATCCGGTTCGCCACGAGCACGGAGCTGAGCAACGCGTCCTCGCGGGAGAGGAGTTCACGGGCCCGGCCGACGTTGATCAGGGCGCGGCCCTGCTTGTCCATCTCCACGCTGTCGAGGGCGGGGAGGTTGGACAGCAGGGTGAAGCAGGGGTCGACGAGGTCGTTGTAGTGGCCGAGGGCCTTGGCCGCGCTGACGGTGCCGCTCTCGACGGTCGTACGCAGCGACGGCAGGCCGTCGAGGGCGTCCAGGATGGCCGTGAGCCGCAGCGAGGTCGACTCGCCCATCTCGTCGCGCAGGTCGGTCTTCTGGGCGTGCTCGCGGAACTCGTCGACGGCCGCGTCCGTGGCGGACCGGCTGCGGTCGAGCGCCTTCAGCGCACCGGAGGCCCGGGGGTCGGCGAGGTAGACGAGGGTTTGGCGGCGCTCCTGCTGGAGCACACGGATGGTGTCCTCGGTCGGGAAGCCGACCTCCTCCACGATGTCCGCCACCCTGAAGAGGTCGCTGGCCTCACGGCCCGTCAGCACCGTGGCGAACGTCCAGACACCGGTCAGCGCCACCAGGGGCACGAGCAGCAGCGCCACGATCTTCCGGCGGATCGATTTCCCGCGAAAGCGCATGGCCTCCCCCAGCTCGACCCCCGCCAGGCCCGGGGGCACACATGTGCGTCAACAAACGGCGTGAGCCTACTACCGACTCACACGTATCTCGAAGCGCCGGAGGCACCTCCTCCGCACCCAAGGCGAACCGGACAGGGGGAGTTGTCCGTCCTTTGGGGGAGATTGCCTCCCTCCGTCAGGCAGTTGAACCCATGGCATCCCGTCGGGGAAGTTGGCCGGTTGGCCGGATTTTTGCGTTCCACGGGAATCTTCGGCGCACGTCGATCGTCTTTCTGTACGGGAATTGGGGGCGGAACGGGCCACAGGCCACGCACGACGCTCCCAGGCGGCGTAAATCAGAGGAAGTCGGGCACCAGTGGGGGGCCGGGTCTCGCGATCCGGATCTGTTGGTCCACCGGCGGTGGGGAGTGACGAGTTGATGGGCACGGCGGAGCGGCGCATGGCGCCCGGGGACGGAGTGGCGACGCCCGAGAGGGCGGAGCGAAGCGCTCGGGAATCGGAGCGCGGCCTCCTGACGGGGGAGAGCATCGCGGTGAAGGTACGGGGGCTCTCCGCCCGTGGCGACGAAGAACGGGTGCATTACAGGCCGTTGTGGATCGAGGAACCGGCGCGCAGGCGGCGGTTGCCCGACCCGGTGCGGACGGCGGCGGTGCGTGCGGTCCTCATCATCGCGGCGACCCTGGTCCAGGCGATGGTGGCGGTTCTGTGCACGCTGGCGGACTCGTGGCCGGCGTTCCCCATGGTGCTGAGCACCTTGGCGAGCGCGATCGCGGCGACCTGGGGCGTGCTCGATGTCTGGGTGACCCGCCAGGTGTGGAACCAGCGCAACGGCGTGATCTCCGCGCCCAGCAGCACGGCGCGCTCGTTGCGCCGTGAGCGGCGGCGGGCCCGCCGCGAGGCACGGACGACGGAGCGCGCACAGGCACGGATACGTCGACGCGGTGGCGCCGGGCAGCTGTCGCACCCGTAGGACGACGCGCAGGACGACGGGGTGGGCCCATGCGAGGCGTGGGCCCACCCCGCATGCTCTCGCGCCCCTGCGCCCCCGCGCCGAAACCTGCGAACGTCCGCGTTCGGCCATGGCGTCGCGAGGGTGCCGGAAGGGTGGTGCGCCGGTCCCACCGGGCCGGTTCCTCGGAAGTCCAGGCTCCTGACCAGGCGTGTCGACTGTCACATTTAACCTTCTCTTGGGCATAGAACGCGGTCTTCCGGTTAGGCGCACAGCCGCGAGGGCGCCCGCCTCACGGCGCTGACCAGGAGGAACGAGAGACATGCCCGAACTTTTCATCGGCGGAGCGTGGCGATCCGCGCTCGACGGACGGACGCGCGAGATCCGCTGTCCCGCCGACGGCAGCCTGGTCGCCGTCGTCGACGAGGCCGGAGCGAAGGACACCGTCGAGGCGATCACGGCCGCACGCCGCGCCTTCGACGAGGGCCCCTGGCCCGGCACATCACCCGCCGACCGCGGTGACCTGCTGCTGCGGGTGGCCGACCTGCTCGTACGCGACAAGGACGCGCTCGCCCGCGCCGAGTCCCTCGACACCGGCAAGAGGCTGGTGGAGAGCGAGTACGACATCGACGACATCGCGAACTGCTTCCGCTACTTCGGGCGCGCGGCCACGGCCGAGACCGGCCGGGTCGTCGACACCGGCCAGGCCGGCGTCGACAGCCGGGTCGTGTACGAGCCGGTCGGTGTGTGCGCGCTGATCACCCCCTGGAACTACCCCCTCCTCCAGACGGCCTGGAAGGTCGCCCCCGCGCTCGCGGCCGGCAACACCTTCGTGCTCAAGCCGAGCGAGCTGACCCCGCACACCGCGATCCACCTGATGCGCCTCCTGGAGGAGGCCGGGGTGCCCGCGGGCGTGGCGAACCTGGTCCTCGGCGCGGGCCCGGAGGCCGGTGCCCCGCTCTCCGAGCACCCGGACGTGGACCTGGTCTCCTTCACCGGCGGACTGCAGACCGGGCGTCGACTCATGGCCAACGCCGCGGCGAGCGTGAAGAAGGTCGCCCTGGAGCTGGGCGGCAAGAACCCGAACATCGTCTTCGCCGACGCCGACTTCGACGCGGCCGTCGACATGGCGCTGACCGCGGTCTTCCTGCACTCGGGGCAGGTGTGCTCGGCGGGTGCCCGCCTCCTGGTGGAGGACTCGCTGCACGACCGGTTCGTCGACGAGGTCGTCCGCCGGGCGAAGGAGATCCGGCTCGGCGGCCCGTTCGACGAGTCGGCGCAGACCGGTCCGCTGATCTCGGCGGCACACCGCTCGAAGGTCGAGGAGTACGTCGCCCGGGGCGTCGCCGAGGGCGCGGTGCTGCGCTGCGGCGGCGAGCGACCGAGCGGCGACGCCTACGACCAGGGCTTCTACTATCTGCCGACCGTCCTGGACGAGTGCACGGGCACGATGTCCGTGGTCCAGGACGAGTCGTTCGGGCCGGTGCTGACGGTGGAACGGTTCAGCACCGAGGACGATGCGGTACGGCTGGCCAACGACACGATCTACGGCCTGGCCGGTGCCGTCTGGACGACCGACGAGGCCAGGGCACAGCGGGTCGCGGCCCGGCTGCGGATCGGCACGGTCTGGATCAACGACTACCACCCGTACGTGCCGCAGGCCGAGTGGGGCGGTTACAAGCAGTCCGGCTTCGGCCGCGAACTCGGGCCCGCGGGGCTCGCCGAGTACCGCGAGGCCAAGCACATCTGGCGCAACACGGCTCCCGCGCCCCAGGGCTGGTTCGCCTAGCTCCGCCCCTTCTCCCACACGGCGCCCTCGCGGCTTCGTACGGCCTCCGACGGCCCCCTCCTCTGCACGCCCGCTCCCCGGGTGCTCCCTCTCCCCCGCATCACGCCCACGCCCTCCCCCGCCCTTCCGGCACCCGCAAGAGCCGCTCCCCCTCCTCCCCAAGGCCCACCAGGAGTCCGCTCATGACGACCATCGAGCAACCCACCGGCCCCAAGAACGCCTCCGACGACACCGAGTTGACCGAGTTCGGCTACAAGCCCGAACTCAAGCGCACGCTCGGCAACTTCCACACCTTCGCCGCCGGGATCAGCTACATCTCGATCCTCACCGGTACCTTCCAGCTGTTCTACTTCGGCTTCGCCAGCGGCGGCCCCGCCTACTGGTGGTCCTGGCCGATGGTGTTCGTCGGCCAGTTCATGGTCGCGCTGTGTTTCGCCGAGCTGGCGGCCCGCTACCCGGTCGCGGGCTCGGTCTACAACTGGTCGAAGAAGATAGGCAATCCGCATCTGGGCTGGCTCGCCGGCTGGATGATGCTGACCGCCTCCGTCGTGTCGATCGCGGCGGTCGCGCTGGCCTACCAGCTGACGCTGCCGCAGATCTCCGACGTGTTCCAGTTCGTCGGGGACGGCACCGGGACGTACGACGTGGCGACCAACGCGGTCATCCTGGCCGCGGTGCTGATCGCGTTCACCACCGCGGTGAACGCCTTCGGCGTGAAGCTGATGGCCCGGATCAACACGGCGGGCGTGTTCATCGAGCTGATCGCCACCGTCGTCCTGATCGTGCTGTTCGCCGTGCACATCACCCGCGGCCCGCAGGTGGTCATGGAGACCAACGGCACCGGCGACGCGTACGGCAACGGGTACCTGGGCGCGTTCCTCGTGGCCTCGCTGGCGTCCGCGTACGTCATGTACGGCTTCGACACGGCCGCCTCGCTCGGCGAGGAGTCCCTGGACCCGACCCGGAACGCGCCGCGCGCCATCATCCGGGCGATCATCGCCTCCTTCCTCCTCGGCGGTCTGATCCTGTTGCTGGCGCTGATGAGCGTCTCCAGCCTGAAGGGTGAGCAGCTGTCCACGGACGGTCTGCAGTACGTCGTGCTCAACGTGCTCGGCCCGACGGCCGGCAAGGCGATGCTGTGGTGCGTCCTGATCGCGGTCACCGTGTGCGCCCTGGCCGTGCACACCGCCGCCGTCCGGCTGACCTTCGCCATGGCCCGGGACAACAACCTGCCCGCCTCCTCGAAGCTCGCCAAGATCCACCCGCGTTTCCAGACGCCGGTGCTGCCGACCGTGATCATCGGTGTGCTGGCGCTGGGCATCCTCGTGGTCAACATCCGTCAGCCGCAGATCTTCACCGTGGTGACCAGCATCGGCATCATCATGATCTACCTGGCCTATCTGGGCGTCACCGTGCCCATGCTCGTGGCGCGGCTGCGCGGCACGTGGCAGCCGGCCGGGGACGGCAGGTTCTCCCTGGGCCGCTGGGGGGTCGTCGTGAACATCCTCGCCGTCGTGTGGGGCGCGGGCATGACCCTCAACCTGATCTGGCCGAGGGCGGCGGTCTACAACGCGGCCGCCCCGTTCCACTGGTACCTGCAGTGGGGCGCGGTCCTCTTCGTCGGGATCATCGCCGGCGGCGGCTTCGCCTACTACTGGTTCATCCAGCGGCACAAGACCGGTGTGCTCGCCGAGCACCGCGTGATCGCGGACGCCGGGCCCACGTCTCCGCCCGTACCGCCGGCCGCCCCGGTGGCCGCTCCGGCGGGTGACTGAGAGCCGGTTTCCTCCCCCAGTCCGACACAGCACAACGGCACGGCAGCACAGCAACGCAGGAGGTCGACCCCCATGAAGGCAGACGAATTCGACTACGTCGTGGTCGGCGGCGGCACCGCGGGAAACGTCGTCGCGGCCAGACTCTCCGAGGATCCGTCGGTCACGGTATGTGTACTCGAAGCGGGCCCCAGTGACGTCGGCGACGACGACGTCCTGAAACTGGAACGCTGGATGGGCCTGCTGGAGTCCGGCTACGACTGGGACTACCCGGTCGAACCGCAGGCCAGCGGCAACAGCTTCATGCGGCACGCGCGGGCGAAGGTCCTCGGCGGCTGCTCCTCCCACAACTCGTGCATCGCCTTCTGGGCGCCGGCGGAAGACCTCGACGACTGGGCGGCCGCAGGCTGTACGGGCTGGTCCGCGGCCGACCTCTTCCCGCTCTACCGGCGCCTGGAGACCAACGACGCGCCGGGCGAGCACCACGGGCGCTCCGGACCGGTGAAGCTGCGCACCATCAAGAGCGAGGACCCGTGCGGCAACGCGCTGCTGGAGGCGTGCGCCCAGGCGGGTATCCCGACGACGCCGTTCAACACGGGGACGACGGTGGTGCGGGGTGCCAACTGGTTCCAGATCAACTCCGACGAGAACAACATCCGGCAGTCCTCCTCGGTGGCGTACCTCCATCCGATCATGGGCAGGCGCCCCAACCTGGAGGTCCGCACCGGGGTCCGCGCCAAGAAGCTGGTGCTGGAGGGGCGTCGCTGTGTCGGCGCCGAGTATCTGGACCCGGACCTCATCCACACCCGGACGGTACGTGCCCGCCGTGAGGTCATCGTCTCCTGCGGCGCGATCGACACCCCGAAGATCCTGATGCTCTCCGGCATCGGCCCCGCCGAACAGCTGCGCGAGGTGGGCGTGGACGTGGTCGTGGACTCGGCGGGCGTCGGCGAGAACCTCCAGGACCACCCCGAGGGCGTCATCATGTGGGAGGCCGCACAGCCGATGCCCACCGAGTCCAACCAGTGGTGGGAGGCGGGCATCTTCTACGACACCGAACCGGGCCTGGACCGCCCCGACCTGATGTTCCATTACGGGTCCGTGCCGTTCGACATGAACACGGCCCGTCACGGCTACCCGACCTCCGAGAACGCGTTCTGTCTGACGCCGAACGTGACGCGGGCGAAGTCCCGGGGCACCGTGCGGCTGCGCACCCGGGACTACCGGGACAAGCCGAAGGTCGACCCGCGCTACTTCACGCACGAGCACGACGTGCGCGTGATGACGTACGGCCTTCGTCTCGCCCGGCAGATCGCGGCGCAGCCGGCGCTGAGCGGCTGGGCGGGGGCCGAACTGGCGCCCGGGCCCGACGTGCGGAGCGACGAGGAACTGCTCGACTACATCCAGAAGACCCACAACACCGTCTACCACCCGGCCTGCACCGTGAAGATGGGCGCGGACGACGACGCCTCGGCGCCGCTGGACGCGCGACTGCGGGTGAAGGGGATCGAGGGGCTGCGGGTCGCGGACGGGTCGGTGATGCCGGATCTGGTGACGGTGAATCCGTGCATCACGACGATGATGATCGGCGAGAAGTGCGCGGATCTTCTGAAAGCCGACGCCTGAGCAGGAGGGTGCCTGGGGGCGTGGGGCGACTGCGGGTCCGTGTCGGCTGATCCCGCAGTCCCCCGCGCCCCTTCAGGGCGCGGTCGTCGTGGGCCTCCTGTACATGCGTGTCGCCGTGATCTCGGTGTGCGCCGCCTCCCCCGCCTGGGGCTGCTTGGGCAGTCCCGGGCGGAGGTGTTCCTCCACGCTGATGTACTTCAGGCCCGCCCTCAGGTCGGCGTCGTTGCGCAGGCGGATCACCAGCGGGAACTCCGCCAGTGCGGTCGTGTCGAAGAGGCCGGTGGTGTAGAGGAGCTGGACGCCGAGCGCGTCGGAGACGGCGCGCTGGAGTTCCAGCAGGTAGGTCGCGTTGGCGCGGCCGATGGGGTTGTCCAGGAACAGCGTGCCCGCGTGGCGGTGCTTGTCCCGGCCCCGGTCGTTGCTGCGGAGCGCGGCCATCGTGCAGTAGAGAGCGATGGCGGCGGTGAGCAGCTGGCCGCCGGAGAAGACGTCGCCCATCTGCCCGACGGGGACACGCTCGGCCCTCAGCACGGCGTCCGGCTTGAGGATCTCCACGGCGATGCCCTTGGGCTGGAGCGCGGCACCGACACCCCGCAGCAGCAGGGACATGCCGTCGCGGCGCATGTCGGAGTTCTTCTTCACGGCCGCGCGGGTCGCCTCGTCGACGACCTCACCGAGCCGCTCGGTGAGCGTGGCCTGGTCGGGTTCCTCGAAGCGGATGCGCAGGAACTCCTGGCCGGACCACTCCCCGAGGCCCTCGGGGAGCCTGGACAGCCGCTGGGCGGAGCGGAGCGTGGCGAGGGCCGATTCCACCAGGCCCCGCAGCCGGTCGACGATCGAGTCCCGGTTGCGTTCCAGCTGGGCCAGCTCGTCCGTGAGGACCCTGAGGCGGGGCGCGAACGCGTCGGCCCACTTCTGGGCGTGCTCGGGGAGCGAGGCCGCGGGCAGCTCGCGGATCTGCTGACGGGCGGGGGTGCGGACCTGCTCGTAGCGCGTGGAGTTGGCGTGGCGCACGAGGATGTCACTGGCCTCGCGTACGGAGCCCTCGGCGGCGGACAGGTCGGCGGCGCAGCCGCGCAGGGAGCGGCGGGCCTCGGCGGCGGCCCTGCGTGCCTCCTCGGGGCCGCCCGGGTAGGGCTCGGGCTCCTCCTGGTCGTCGTCCGTGGAGTGGTCGCGCAGGAGGTCCCGGAGCAGGGCGGCGGTCTCGTCGAAGCCGCCGGCCGCGTCCTCGGCGGCGCGGTGGGACTCCAGCAGCTCGGCGTGGGCCTCGCGGGCCCCGGCCAGCTGCTCGGCCCGGGAGGCGAGTTCGGCGGTGGCGGTGCGCAGCAGGGCCTGGGCGTGCTCGGCGTCGCGCGGGTGCAGGTCCTCGGGCAGCTCGGTGTGCGCGTCGCCGTCCTCGGGGGCGTGCCGCTCGGCCTCGCCACGCAGCCGCCCGAGCTGCTCGCTCGACAGGGACACCCGGCTCTCCAGGAGCTGGACGAGTTCCTCGGCGCGGGCGACGGCGGCCTGCCGGGAGGGCGCGTCGGAGCCGTCGGGGGACTGCAGCAGCTGTTCGGCGCGGTTACGGACCTTGTTGGTCAGCCGGCCGAGTTCGGCGATCGCGGAACTCTCGTCGCTCTCGGCCCGTGCCTGCTCGGCGCGCAGGTCGGCGCCGACGCCGACCTTCTCGTAGACCTGGGAGGCGGCTCGATAGGCCTCGCGGAGGGCCGCGAGGGGGTGCCTGGGCGCGTCGGGGTCGCTCTCCGGTACGTCGTCGGGGGCGCCCGCGATCTCCGCGCGCTCGGCGCGCAGCGCACGCGCCGTACGGCGGGCGTCGTCGGCGGCGCGCTGGGTGGCGCGGCGGTCCTCGTCGGCGGCGCGGGCGCGCTCCAGACAGGACTGGGCGCGGGCCTCGGACTCGGCGGCCTCGTCGGCGAGTTCGCGGAGCTTGACCTGCCAGCCGGCGCGCTCACGCAACCGGTAGGCGAGTCCGGCGAGGGCGTCGGCGGCGCGGCGGGCCTTCTGTGCGGCCTCCTGCCGTTCGTCGCGCACCTGGGCCGCCTCGGCCGCCGCTTCCTCGGTCTCGGCCCGGACGGTCCGTGCCTCCGAGAGCTCCGCCTCGGCCTCCTCGGCGAACGCCCGTGTCTCCCCCGCGGCAGCGGCCAGCTCGGTGAGCCGGCCCGCCGGGCATCCCGTGCGCCACGAGGAGAGCCGGGCCGCCAGCTCCCGGTCCTTGCCGAGCCGGGCCGCCAGCCGGCGGATCTCCTCGTCCCGCTCGGTCGCCCGCGCGCGCAGCGTCCGGCGCTCCTCGTCGGCGGCGTGCTCGTCGTGCATGGCCGGGTTGGGCGGGACGAGGAACACGTCCGAGGAGAAGCCGTCGCCCGCGTCGACCGGCGGCGTCGGGGCCAGCAGGGCGGCCGCCGTGCCGACGGCGACGGCGGACCTCGGCAGCAGTGCCGCCTCGCTCAGTGCCTCGCGGGCCCGGGCGTGGGAGGCCGGGTCGGTGATGATGACCCCGTCGACCAGCTCCGGGCGGGCGGCGAGCACGCGTGCGTGGTCGACCGGGTCCACGGCCTGGGCGAGGTAGCGCCAGCCGGGCAGGGCCGGGATGCCGTGCTCGCCGAGGAACTCGACCGTGGCCAGGACGTCGGGGCCCGGCGGCAGCAGCCCGCCGTCGCCGAGGGCGCCCAGGATGCGGGAGTCGTCGGCCGCGGCGGTGCGCAGCTCGAAGAGGTGGCGCTCGGCGGACGTCACGTTGTCGTCGAGGAGTTCGCGCAGTTCGTCGGCGAAGCGGTCCAGCTCCTCGGGGGTGAGGGGGCCGGTGGCGAGTTCGCGTGCGACGGCGTCGGCCGCGGAGCGCCGGGCGCGGGCGGCGGGCACGGAGACACTCTTCCCCCCGGTCGCCGTGTCGGCCCGGCCGACGGCGCCGGTGGTGACATCGCCCGAGCCGAGGGGGCCGGGTCCGGCCGGGCCCTCTGTGCCGCCGACGTGGCCCGGGGCGCCCCGCGTGCCGTCGTCGGCACCGGCGTCGGCGTCGGTCTCGGCCCCGCCCCGGCGAGGCCCCGGCACGCCGCCCGTTCCCCGGCCGGCGGCACCCGGCAGGCTCAGCAGCTCCGCCAGCCGCTCCTCCCCCGCCAGGGCCTCCGCCGTGCGGCGCTCCGCGTCGTAGGCCCGTTCGGCGGCGGTCGCCGCGTCCGCCGCGCGGGCGGCCGTCAGCTCCGCGCGGGACTCGGCGGAGGCGGCCTCCCGGGCGTGCTCGGAGGCGCGACGCGAGGCCTCGCGCGCCGTGTCCCAGTCGGCCACGGCCGTCTTCTCGGCGTCGCTCGCGGCGAGGGCGGCACGGGCCGGGTCGGCGTCGGGCGCGGTGTCGTCGAGCCAGCCCGCGCGGACGGCCTCGGCGGTCTCCTGCTCGACCTCGCCGAGCCGCTGCCTGAGGTGCCCGACCTCGCTGCGGGCGCGCTGCGCCTCGGTGGCGGCGACGGTCGCGTCCCGGTGGGCGGCCTCACCGACCTCTTGCAGGGCGACCGACTTCTCCTCGCCCTCGTTCGCCAGGTTCTCGGCGCTCTCGGCGGCGGCGTGCAGAGCGCGGACGAGGTCGACGGCGGCCTTGGCGCGGGCGGCGAGCGCGGGGGCCGCGTCCCGTTCGGCCTCCTGGATGGCCGCTGCCACCCGGGCGACGCGGTCGGCGGCGGCCCGGTGCCTGAGCACGGCCTCGGCGGCCTGCCAGGCGGCGTGCAGGGTGCGCGCGTCGGCCAGCTCCCGCTTCTGCGCGGCGGCCGACTTCTCGGCGGCGGCCAGCGCCAACGAGGCGTGTCGGTAGGCGAGTTCGGCCGCGATCAGTGCGCTGCGGTCACAGGCGGCCTCGCAGTGGGTCACCGCGTACGCGGCGGCGGTGGTCCGCTGGGCGAGGTCGGTGCCCCGCAGCCGCTCCCGGGCGGCCCGCGCCGAAAGGCGTCGTGCCAGGGTGCGTGTGCGCCGCTCGGCTCCCGCGTGGATGTCCCGGGCCCGTGCGCGGCCCTCGGCGGCCTCGACGATCCGGCCCAGCAGATCCACGGACCCGGCGGTGAAGTCCCGCTCGGCGATCAGCTCCGCCCGCCGCCCGAGCTTGTTGCCGAACCCGCCGACCAGGTCGGCGAGCCCGTCCGTGTCACGGGTGTCGGTGACGGCCCGCAGCAGCAGGTCGGTGAAGTCGGAGTCCTTCTTCACCGCGAAGAGTCCGGCGGCCTCGCCCTCGTCGGCGTTCATCTCCCGCTGGTAGCGGAAGAGTTCCGGATCGAGGCCGAGGTCGGTCAGATGCTCGTTCCAGCGGTCGTGGATCTCCTCCCAGTGCACTTCGAGGTGCGGATACGCCTTGCCCGCCTCGGTGAGGGCGTCCCGGAAGCCCTTCATGGTCCGCCGCCGGCCCTGCGCGCCGGAGGCGCCCTCGACGGGCGGGCGGACGGTGGTGGACTCGGCCACGGGCAGGTTGTCGAGGCTCAGTCCCGGACCGGGCCGGAAGGAGTACCAGGCCTCGGCGAACTTCCGCGGGTCGCCGGAGACCTGCCGGCCCCGCCACTCGCTCACCTTGCCCACGACGACGCACTCGCCGGTCAGCGTGTGCTGCCACTCCAGGGCGACGTGCCCGCAGTCGTCGGCCAGCAGGAACTTGCGCAGCACACCAGAGCTGGCGCCGCCCAGGGTGTTGCGGTGGCCCGGCAGCATCACCGAGAAGATCAGCTTGAGCAGGACGGACTTGCCGCCGCCGTTCTCCAGGAAGAGGACACCGGCGGGTGCCGGCCGACGCGGCGGCCCGGTGGGCTCGTCCTCGAAGAACTCCGCCTGCTGCGGCGCGGGGTCGGGCACGTGAGCGCCGACACCCCGCAGATCCAGCACGGTGTCGGCGTAGCGCGCACCGGCCGGCCCGATGGAGTAGAGGCGGATCCGGGACAGCTCGTACATGGCGGCGGACTTTCGCGGTCGTAAGGGTGGTTCGTGCGGTGCGGTCGTCAGGCTGGTTCGTGCGGTGCGGTCGTGACGGCGGGCCGACGTCGGGCGGGGTCGTAGGGGCGGACGGGTGGTCGTGGTGCTCAGGAGCGACCTTGGAGCGACGGGGACCGATCGGTGCGCTCAGGAGTGGAACGGCAGGCCGGCGTCGGCCACCAGCTCCAGATCGTCGGTGTCCTCGGCGGGCAGCAGCGTGGCCGAGCCGTCGGTGACGGGCACGATGCCCAGCTCCAGCAGTTCGGCCATCGCGGCGCTGCCCGCCATGTCCCGCACCTGGAGCTGGTAACGCGCGGTCGTCCGGTACGTACCGCCGTTGTCGTCGCCGGTGCGCTGCAGGAACCCCGAGTCGGTCAGGAAGCCCACGGCCTTGCCGATGATGCCGGTGGTGGACCCGGCCAGGCGGCGCGCGTCCTTGGTGGCGCCGGTGGAGCTGCGTCTGGCCCAGATCCGCCAGGCCGACTCCAGGCCCGGTGCGTCGGTCGCCGGGTCGGTGTTCTCGCCCTGTTCCTCGGCGCGCTCCTCCAGCCGGCGGCAGGCCTGCCGGACGAAGGCGTCGACCCCGTTGACCGATACCCGCCCGATGTACCCGTCGTCCGCGAGGTCCTCCGGCCGGGGGAACGCCATGGCGGCCACGGCGAGATGGGCCAGCCCGTGCAGGAACCGGTCCACCGAGTCCGCCGCCGTCCGTCGCGCGTAGTCCCCCATCCGCACGGCGAAGACGGAGTCCTCGGCCGCCGTCACCGCCATGCCCGCCCGCGGTGACACCTCCAGCACGACCAGTCCCAGCCCGGTGGCCACGGCATCGGCGAGCCGCGCGAACCCCGGATCCTCCCGGTACCGCCGCAACAGCTCTCCGTACTCCTGGTCACGGGCGGGCTGCAGCTTCGGCTGCAGCCCGAAGGCGACGAGCCGGGCGGCGTCGGCGGCATCGGCGGGTGTGAGGGCGGCAGCCACCGGAGCGGTGGCCGTCTCCGGCTCACTCCACTCGACATGCTCACTCACGGCAGGAACTCCTCGATCTCATCACCAGGCGGTACGGCAAGCGACTCTCCAGGGGCGCGGTACACCGTGCGGGGCACCGCGCGATCAGCCACGAACAACCCGCACACGAACGACGGCCGGAACCCCGGCGGCGTCCTCACGCCGCCTCCCTGTCCGCCGCCATCCCCGCGGAATCCAGCAGGGCCATCCCCACGATCAGATCCGCCCCACCGAACTCGGGATCGTCCAGCTCCACCCCGTCGTCCACGGCGAACAACAGCTTCTCCTCGCCCTGCCGATAGGCCGTACCGACGGGCGGGCTGGCCGCGTGAACCGCCAACAGGGCCACCAGGTAGGGCAGTTCAGGATCCTGGAGGCGGGCCTCGGCCAACAGGCCGGACAGCCGGCGCGGCGCGTCCGCCGGCAGATCCAGCAGGCGCTTCGCCGCCGCCAGCTGCTCCTCACTGAACCGGCTGTCGTCGGGTGTGGCGATCAGATCCGGCTCGGGCATCTCAGCCCCGAGGTGTTCCCGCTCCACCGGGGGCGTGAACAGCAGCTCGACGAGGTCCCCGACCCGCACGGACCCCGGCGTGCGCAGGCCCGTACCGCGTGCGAAGAACGCGTCGGTCACCCGCCGGGCCTCCTCCACGGGCAGCGGAAGCAGGGGCGCGAGGAGATGGCCGTAGAGGTCCGTCCCCGAGGTCGTCATCGGCGTGGCGAAGGCCTGCCGGTCCTGCTCCGCGCGGAACAGCGGTCCGGCCTCCAGCAGCCGGGACTGCAGCTGCGTGTGGCGGCGGATGCAGTCCTTGACGATGTCCACGAGCTCGGCGGCGCGCCGCTTGTGCTCGGGTTCCTCGGACTCGTCGCGGGCCTTGCGGATGTTGGTGAGGATCGCGTTCTCGTGGCGGTAGCGGTCGGCGACGTGGTCGAGTGCCTCGGCGATCATGTCGGGCACGGTCCGGAGCCAGTCGACCGCCCGCACGTTGCGCCGGGTGGCGTCCAGTGCCCTGCGCAGGGTCTCGGAGTACTGCACGGTCCGGTAGCGGGCCTGCTCCGCGGCGAGCTGGGCGTCGGCGAGCCGGCCCCGGCTGATCAGGACCTCCAGCTTGACCTCGGCGGCGATCTGGGCGCTGGTGACATCGGTGTCGAGGGCGCCCACCAGGACGTTGACGGCCTCGTCGGTCGTCCGGAGGTAGACACCGCCGCCGTAGCCGGGGACCTCCTCGATCAGTTTGAAGTCGTAGTCGCGGCGGACGTAGGTGCCGTCGGACGCGAACGTCCCGTACACGGCCCGGAAGCCGCGGTCGACACTGCCGACGTTGATCAGGTTCTCCAGGACCCAGCGGGCCACCCGCTCGTGCTCCTCGACGGGCCGCCGCGGTGCCTGGGCGGCGATGCGCGGGATGAGGCGGGCGACGATCTGGTCGTGGTCCGCGCCCGTGTCGAAGTCCATGTTCAGGGTGACCAGGTCGATGGCGGCGAGGGCGACCTCCGCCATGCCGTACACCGAGTACTCACCGGCGAGGTTCGCCTTGCGCGCGTCCAGGTCGTGCAGCGGCGCGGTGCAGGCGAGCGCGCGCAGCCGCCGCGCCAGACCCTCGTCGGCGGCCGGGCCCGGTGCCGGGCGCGGCCCCGCGCCGGGCTGGGGCGGAACGCTGTCCGTCGATGCGGGTGAAGTCACGGTGCACAGAGTAGGTCCTGGGTCCGACAACGACCCAAATCGTTCCGCCGGGCGGGGCCGGGACGCCTCCGCCCGAGCCGTGCGTCGCCTCAGGAGACGTCGGCCACCCGTCGCCCGTACACCGTGACCAGGTTCTTCAGCGAGTCGTCCAGGTACGCCGCCAGCAGCCGCTCGGCCTCCTCCCGCTCCCCCCGCTGCAGGGTCCGCAGGATGAGAAGGTTGCGCGCCAGGTACGGCTCGTACAGCTCGCGCGGATCGTCCACCACGTGGAAGGCGAGCCGGAGTTCGGCGAAGACGCTGCGCATCAGTTCGTCGGTGCGGGCGCTGCCGGCGAGGGCGACCAGTTCGCGGTGGAAGTGGATGTTGGCGGTGGAGACGCCTTTCCAGTCGTCCTCGTCGGCCGCGCGCTGCCCTTCCGCGACGGCTTCGGCGAGCCGGTCGAGCCCGTACGGCGGGGCTCCGAGGCCGCGTACGACGGCGCATTCGACGAGGCGGCGGGTGCGGTAGATGTCCTCGACGTCCTCGACGGTCAGGACCCGCACGAAGACTCCGCGGTTGAGCTCGTGGACGAGGAGCCGTTCGTGGGTGAGCAGGCGGAACGCCTCGCGGAGGGTGTTGCGGGAGACGCCGAGGGCGCCGCCGATGCTGTCCTCGGACAGCCGTGTCCCGGGCGGGAAGAAGCCCTCGGCGATCCGGCTGCGGAGGATGTCCGAGACTCGCTCGGCGGTGCTGGTGCGACCCAGGAGGGCGCGGTCGTCGGCAAGTCCGGTCAGTTCGGCGGCCATGCCGGAATTCAATCGCAGACTCGAGAACGAGACAACATAGGTATTGAAGGATCGTTCAACGATCCTCTACCTTGCTGGACAGGCGCCCCTCCGTTCGACGCTCGGCGCCACACGTTCCGGCCCGGCCCGGCTCCCTGTCTCACGCACTCTCCCCCTCACCGCGAGGTGCCCATGAGTACGACCCCTCCCTCCCCGGTCCCGACCTCCACACCCCAGCCCGACACGGCCCCACCGGCCTTCGACGACGGCGCGTTCGGCTGGCTGCGCGCCCTCGGCCCGCGCGGCCGCCGCGCCTTCGGCGGTGCGTTCGGCGGCTATGCGCTCGACTCGTACGACTACTTCACGCTGCCGCTGAGCATGGTCGCGCTCACGGCCTACTTCGGCCTGGACGACGGCCAGACCGGGCTGTTCACCACGGTCACCCTGGTCGTCTCGGCGATCGGCGGCGCCGCCGCGGGCGTGCTCGCGGACCGGATCGGGCGGGTCAAGGCCCTGATGATCACCGTGGTGACCTACGCGGTGTTCACCGTGGCCTGCGGCTTCGCGCCCAACTACGAGACGCTGCTGGTCTTCCGCGCCCTTCAGGGGCTGGGCTTCGGCGGGGAGTGGGCGGTCGGCGCGATCCTGGTCGCCGAGTACGCGAGCGCCAAGCACCGGGGGCGTACGCTCGGCGCGATCCAGAGCTCCTGGGCGGTCGGGTGGGGACTGGCCGTGATCGTGTACACGACCGTCTTCTCCTTCCTCGACGACGACCTGGCCTGGCGCGTGATGTTCTGGACCGGCGCGCTGCCCGCGCTCCTGGTGATCTGGGTGCGCCGCTCGGTCGAGGACGCCCCGCAGGCCGCCGCCGCGCGGGAGAGGAGCGCCGAGAAGGGCTCGTTCGCCGCGATCTTCCGACGGGGCACGGCCGCCTCGCCCGGTCTGCTGCGCACCACGGTCTTCGCGGTGCTGCTCTCCACCGGCGTCCAGGGCGGCTACTACACGCTGGCGACCTGGGTGCCCACGTATCTCAAGACGGAGCGGGGCCTGTCGGTCGTCGGCACCGGCGGCTACCTCACCTTCCTCATCTCCGGCGCCTTCATCGGCTATCTGACCGGCGGCTACCTCACCGACCGTCTGGGCCGCCGACGCAACATCTGGCTCTTCGCCGTGCTCTCGGCGCTGTGCATCCTGGCGTACGCGAACATCCCGAGCAGCGCGGACACCCTTCTCCTGGTGCTCGGCTTCCCGCTGGGGTTCTGCATGTCGGCGATCTTCAGCGGCTTCGGCTCGTTCCTCAGCGAGCTGTACCCGTCGGCCGTCCGGGGCACCGGGCAGGGCTTCACGTACAACACCGGGCGGGCCGTGGGGGCCGTCTTCCCCACCACGGTCGGCTTCCTGGCCGACAGCTGGGGCGTGGGCGGCGCGCTGATCTTCGGCGCGCTCGGCTACGGCCTCGCGGCGGTGGCCCTGCTCGGCCTCCCGGAGACGCGCGGAAAGGAACTCGTGTGAACCGCATGACGACCGACCACCGCCCCGCGGCCCGCACGCCCCGGAACCGGCCCACCGCCTCCGCCCCGCACGACCCGCCCCTCACCTCCGTCGATCCGCACGCGCACGCGTGGACCCCCGAGAAGGCCCGCGCCCGGTTCCGTTCGGGGGTCGCCGGCTCCACCGCCGGGGTCGCCGCCGGCCACACCCAGGCCAACCTGATCTCGGTGCCCGCCGACTGGGCGTACGACATGCTGCTGTTCTGCCAGCGCAACCCCAAACCCTGTCCCGTGCTCGACGTGACGGACGCCGGCGCGTGGACGACGCCGCTCGCTCCGGGCGCGGACCTGCGCACCGACCTGCCGCGCTACCGGGTGTGGGAGCACGGCGAGCCGGTGGCGGAGCCGACGGACGTGGTCGACGTCTGGCGGGAGGACCTGGTGTCGTTCCTGATCGGGTGCAGTTTCACCTTCGAGTCGGCGCTGACCGGGGCGGGCGTCCCGATGCGCCACATCGAGCAGGGCCGCAACGTCTCCATGTACGTCACCGACCGCCGGTGCCGGCCCGCCGGGCGGATGCGCGGCCCGATGGTGGTGTCGATGCGTCCGGTGCCGCCCGAGCACCTGGCCACCGCGATCCGCGAGAGCAGCCTGCTGCCGGCCGTGCACGGCGGCCCGGTGCACTGCGGCGATCCGGCGGGCCTCGGCATCGCGGACCTGTCCCGCCCGGACTTCGGCGACCCGGTGGACGCGGAGCCGGACGACATCCCGGTGTTCTGGGCCTGCGGAGTGACACCGCAGGCCGCGGTGACGGCCTCGCGCCCGCCGTTCGCGATCACCCACGCGCCGGGCCAGATGTTCCTGACCGACGCCCGCGACGAGCAGTACCGCGTCCTCTGACGAACAAGCAGGAGAATGGCATTCATGAGCTCCATCGATCTCAACGCCGACCTCGGCGAGGGCTTCGGGCGCTGGACGCTGACCGACGACGAACAGCTGCTGTCCGTCGTCACCAGCGCCAATGTGGCCTGCGGTTTCCACGCCGGGGACGCGGCCACCATGCGGCGGGTCTGCGAGCTGGCGGCCGAGCGCGGCGTACGGGTCGGGGCCCAGGTCTCGTACCGCGACCTGGCGGGCTTCGGGCGGCGCGCGATGGACGTGCCGTCCGCCGAACTGGCGGCCGAGGTGGCGTACCAGATCGGCGCCCTGGAGGTCTTCGCCCGCGCGGCGGGCACGCGCGTGTCGTACGTGAAGCCGCACGGCGCGCTCTACAACCGGGTCGTGCACGACGCGGAGCAGGCGGCGGCGGTGGTCGACGGGGTGCTCCTCGCCGACGCCACGCTGCCCGTCCTCGGCCTGCCCGGCTCGCGTCTCCTCGCGCTGGCCGAGGGGGCGGGGCTGCCCGCCGTCACCGAGGCGTTCGCGGACCGCGCCTACACCGACGAGGGCACGCTGGTACCGCGCGGCCGTGAGGGCGCCGTGATCACGGACGCCGACGCGGTGGTGGCCCGCTCGGTGGGTCTCGCCGGCGAGGGCACGGTCACGTCGCACTCCGGCACGCGCATCACCGTCCGGGCCCGCTCCCTGTGCCTGCACGGCGACACTCCGGGCGCGGTGGAACTGGCCCGGCGGGTACGGGCCGAGCTGGCGGCGACGGGCGTGCGTGTGGAGGCGTTCTCATGAGGGCGCTCCCGGTCGGGGACCGCGCGCTGCTGATCGAGGTGGGCACCGACGAGGAGGCGCAGGCGCTCCACGCCGAGCTGCTGCGCCGCCGCGAGACGGGCGAGCTGTCGGCGGCCGAGATCGTCCCCGCCGCCCGGACGGTCCTCCTGGACGGCCTCACCGACCCGACCCGCCTCGCCGGACGCCTCGCCTCCTGGGACATCCCGCCCCTCCCCCCGCGCGCTCGGGACGTCGTGGAGATCCCGGTCCGCTACGACGGCCCCGACCTGCCGGACGTCGCCGCCCACTGGGGTGTCGACGTCGCCGAGGTCGCCCGTCTCCACGCCGCGGCCGAGTACCGGGTGGCCTTCTGCGGCTTCGCCCCCGGCTTCGGCTACCTCACGGGGCTGCCCCGGGAGGTCCCGCGCCGGGCCACTCCCCGTACGGCGGTCCCCTCGGGATCGGTCGCGCTGGCCGGCCCGTACACCGGCGTGTACCCGCGTGCCTCCCCGGGCGGCTGGCAGCTGATCGGTACGACGGACGCCGTGCTGTGGGACACCGCGCGCGTGCCGGCCGCCCTGCTGGCGCCGGGCACGCGGGTGCGCTTCACACCCGAGGGGGCATCGTGACGGACCACGCCCTCGTGGTGGTCCGGGCGGGCGCCCTGACCACCGTCCAGGACCGGGGCCGCCCCGGCCTGGCCCACCTCGGCGTACCCCGGTCGGGAGCGCTCGACGCGCCCGCGGCCGAGCTGGCCGGACGTCTGGTGGGCAATCCCCCCGGGGCCGCCGTCCTGGAGACCACCCTCAACGGCTGCTCCGTGCGCCCCCGCTCCACGGTCACCATGGCCGTCTGCGGGGCCCCCTGCGCCGTCACCCTGGACGGCCGCCCGGCCCCGTGGGGAGCCCCGCTACGGGTCCCCGGCGGGGCGCTCCTCGACATCGGCGCCGCCCGTTGCGGCGTGCGCAGCTACCTCGCCGTCGCCGGCGGCGTGACCGTGGAGCCGGTCCTCGGCAGCCGCGCCACGGACCTGCTGTCGGGCCTCGGCCCGCCGCCGCTGACGGACGGCACGGTGCTCCCGCTCGGCCGTCCGGGCCACCCCCACGCGCGCGTGGACGTCGTCCCGCATCCGGCGCCGCCCTCCGAACTCGTCCTGCGCGTGACCCTCGGCCCGCGCGACGACTGGTTCACGGACACGGCCCTGCGCACCCTCACCCGGCGCCCCTATGCCGTCTCGTCGGCGAGCAACCGCATCGGGCTGCGCACGGAGGGGCCCGCCCTGGAGCGCCTGCGCGCGGGTGAACTGCCCAGTGAGGGGATGGTGCTGGGAGCGGTCCAGGTGCCGCCGGACGGCCGCCCGGTGGTCTTCCTGGCCGACCACCCGACCACCGGGGGCTACCCGGTGATCGCGGTCGTCGACCCGGCGGACCTGCCCGCCGCGGCCCAGGCCACGCCGGGCACCCCGGTGCGGTTCGTCGCCGTGGGGCACCGCCGCTGACCGGTCCTCCGGCGCCGGCTCACGCCACCTCCGGGCTCGGGTCGGCCACGGTCAGCGCGGCGAGGGCCGCCGCCACCGCGTGGGAGGCGGACAGGTCCAGCCGGGCGCTGGTGCCGCGGGCCGTGTGGCGTACCTCGGCGGCGGCGAGGGTGAGGAGCTGCGGCAGGAGGTCGGTGCAGCGCCGGGCCACCCAGGCCGTCCCCGCGGTGGCCAGCCACCGCAGGCCGTCGCCGCGCGTGGGCGCCGGGGACCCGGGCTCGGCGGCGGGCGCCGGTCCCGTGGCGATCCCCGCCCCCGTGAGCAGCGCGTGGAAGCGGAGGGCGAACTGCCGGTGCCCCCGCTCACCGGGGTGCAGCCGGTCCGCGCTCCACAGCGCACGGTCCGTCAGCCAGGCACCCTCCGAGGCGTGCAGATGCACCGCCCCGTGCCGCTCGGACAGGGCGTGGACGACGGTGTTGACGGCCCGCTGCCGCCGGGCGAGGGGCCGGGCGAGCGCCCCGGGCAGGCCGAGCATCGCCCCGGGGTCGGGCAGGCACGCGGTGAGCAGCACCACGTCCCGCTCCCGGAGGGCCCCGTAGATCTCGTCGAGGCGGGCGGCGACGGCGTGGATGTCGAAGGTGCAGCGCAGGGTGTCGTTGACGCCGATGACGACGGAGGCGATGTCCGGGCGGAGGGCGAGCGCGGCGGGCAGTTGGCGGTCGAGCACTTCGCGGGTCTGGGCGCCGCTGACGGCCAGGTTGACGAACTGTGTACCGGGGCCGAGCCCGTCGGCGAGCAGCGCGGCCCAGCCCCGCCGACGCCCCCCGACCGGGTCGCCCACGCCCTCGGTGAGGGAGTCGCCGAGGGCCACGAACCGTGCGGCTCTCATCCGACGCCCTTCCGTACCGGGCGCCCGACGGTCGCGTCGTGCGCGGCGAGGAACGCGTCCACCGCGCTCTGCCAGCCGAAGCACGCGGCACGCGCGCGTGCCGCTGCCCTGCGGTCGGTCTCGGACCGGTCGAGCAGCAGCTCGACGGCGTCCGCGAAGGACTCCCCGTCGTCCGCCGCCGTCGCCCCGGCCGAGCCGATCACCTCGGGCAGCGCGGACGACGAGCTGGCCACCACGGGCGTGCCGCAGGCCATGGCCTCCAGCGCGGCCAGCCCGAACGTCTCGGCGGGGCCGGGAGCCAGGGCCACGTCGGCGGAGGCCTGCAGGGCGCCCAGCACGTCGCGGTCACCGACGTGCCCGAGGAAGGTCACCGGGAGCCCCTTCGCCCGCTGTTCGAGCCTGCCGCGCAGCGGCCCGTCACCGGCGACGACCAGCACGGCCCGCCGTCCGCGCCGGATCAGCGCCTCCAGCGCCGCGAGGGCCGTACCGGGCCGCTTCTCGACGGACAGCCGGGAGCACATCACGAGCAGGATCTCGCCCCCGCGCGCGTACCGCCCGCGCAGCGCCGCGTCCCGGAGGGCGGGGTGCCGTCCCACGAGATCGACGCCCAGCGGTGCCCGGACGACGTTCCGGGCACCGATCCGTACGAACTCCCGTTCGGCGAACTCGGTGGTGCACACCACCCGCGCGTAGGTGTGGGCCGTACGGACGTTGAGGGCGTCGGAGGCCCGCCGGGCCATGCCCTCGGAGAGGCCCCAGGCGCGCAGCACGCCGTCGGCGGTCTCGTGCGAGACCATCACGGCGCGCACCCTGGCCCGCCGGGCCCACGCCCCGGTCCAGCGCAGCGTGGTCCGGTCGGAGACCTCCAGCCGGTCGGGCCCCAGCGACTCCAGAAGGCCGGCCACCCGCCGCCTGTCCATGAGGACCCGGTAGCCACCGGTCCCCGGCAGCAGCGGTCCGGGCAGGGTGATCACCCTGCCCTGCTCGGTCGCGCTGTCGGTGTACCGCTCGCCGGGCACGACGAGCACGGCCTCGTGCCCGGCGGCCTCGTACCCCGTGCCGAGTTCCCGCAGCGCGGTGCGCAGACCGCCCGAGGAGGGCGCGACGAAGTTGGCGAGCCGTACGATCCGCAGCTTCCGTGCGGCGTCCCCGCTCACGCGGCCACCGCCGTCCGCGTCGACAGCACGTCGGCGTAGTGCCCGAGGAGCTGGTCACCGACGGCCGCCCAGGTGCGCCCCTCGACCATGGCCCGCCCTGCTGACCCGTACACGGCCCGCAGCTCCGCGTCGTCGGCCAGGGACCGCACGGCGTCGCGTACGGCCGCCACGTCGCGCGGCGGGACCAGGAGCCCCGTGCGCCCGTGGGCGACGAGGTCCAGCGGCCCTCCGGCGGCCGGCGCCACCACGGGGACTCCGCTGGCCATGGCCTCCTGCACGGTCTGGCAGAAGGTCTCGAAGGGGCCGGTGTGGGCGAAGACGTCGAAGGAGGCGAAGATCCGGGCGAGTTCGTCGCCGGTGCGGCGGCCGAGGAACACGGCCCCGGGCAGGGCCTCGCGCAGGCCCGGCTCGCTGGGCCCGTCGCCCACGATCACGACCTTCACACCGTCCAGACCGCACACTCCGCCGAGCAGTTCGACCTGCTTCTCGGGAGCGAGGCGGCCGACGTAGCCGACGATCAGCTCGCCGCCCGGTGCCAGTCGGCGGCGCAGCGCCTCGTCGCGCAGCTGGGGGCGGAACCGGACGGTGTCCACCCCGCGCGGCCACAGGCTGACCCGGGGCACACCGTGTGTCTCCAGGTCGCGCAGGGCCGCGCTGGACGGGGCGAGGGTGCGGTCGGCGGCGGCGTGCACGGAGCGGATGCGCCGCCAGGCCGCCGCCTCACCGGCGTGGACGTAGGTGCGGGCGTAACCGGCGAGATCGGTCTGGTAGATCGCGACGGCGGGGACACCGAGGCGGGCGGCGGCCGCCATGCCCCGGACACCGAGGACGAAGGGGCTGGCCAGGTGGACGATGTCGGCCCGGTGTTCGACGATCGCCGCGGCGACCCGGCGGCTGGGGAGGGCGACGCGGACCTGGGGATAGCCCGGGAGCGGGAGGGAGGGGACACGGACGACGGGGCACGGTGCCTGGAGGTCGGCTCCGGCCCCGGTTCCCTGGGCGGTGGCCGGGGCCACGACGAGCGGGGCGTGCCCCCGCGCGACGAGGTGCCGCGCGGTCTGCAGGGCGCAGTGGGCCACGCCGTTCACATCGGGGGGAAAGGACTCGGTCACTATGACGACACGCATACCCGTGTTGTCGTCGCACCGGACGTGGCCGCGTCAACGTGGATCTTTCCTGGCGGGGAACGTCCCATGAGCGTTGCGCTGCACACCTGTCCAGGTCAGACCGTGTCCATGCCCTCCTGACCTCCGGGTCGCCGAGCGTTCACATGGCGGGCATGTCGGGGCCGATCCGACTGCGTACGGCGCTCTGGACGTCGTCCTCCTCGGCCGGGTCGGCGGCGAGCCGGCGGAGCTGGTCGACGACGCGCGTGTCACCGGTCTCGGCGTGCCGGGCGGCGATCTCGCGGGTGGTCTCCTCACAGTCCCAGAGGCACTCGACGGCGAAGCCGGCCGGGAAGGAGGGGTCGGTGGCGGCGAGCGCGCGGGCGGCGCGGCCGCGGAGATGGGAGGAGGCGGTCTCGCGGTAGATATGGCGCAGGACGGGCGCGGCGCACGCGATGCCGAGGCGGCCGGTGCCGTCGACGAGCGTCCACAGGGTCGGCGCGTCGGGCCCTTCGCCCCGTACGGCCTCCCGCAGCGCGCCCAGCACCAGGTCGCTGTCCTTGGCTCCGCCGAGGCAGGCGAGCAGGCGTCCGGCGGCGGCGCCCAGCGGGTCGGGCCGGTGCACCCAGCCACGCGCCCGGTCGACGGCGGCCAGGCTGCGCATCCGTTCGAAGGCGGCGACGGCGGCCTCCACGACCGTCGTCGTCCCGTCGGTCACGGCGCCCTCGATCAGGTCGAGGGCGTCCGGATCGTTGCCGTCGGCGAGGTAGCGCAAGGCGGTGCAGCGGGCGCCGTCGTCCCCGGTCCGGGCCGCGAGGAGGATCTCGGGCCGGTCCTCGGGGCCGGCGACGGCCGTGAGACACCGGGCGGCCGGCACATGGAGGACGGCTCCGCGTTCGATGCCCTGCTGGGCCCACTCGAACACGGCCCTGACGCTCCACCCCGGCCGGGGCCCGCTCGGCCGCATCTGCCGCTGCCAGCGGTCGAAGCAGCCGGTCTCCTGGGCGGCCCGCACGCGGGTGGCGACCGCCTCCCGGGGATCGTCGGCCCACAGCCGCCAGGGCCGCGGTTCGAAGGCGTCGCGGACGGCGGCGGCCAGCTCGGCCTCGCCCTCCGGGTCTGTGGTGAAGCGGGCCAGCACGGGTTCGGCGAGGGCGCGCAGCCCTTCGTCGTCGTCCCTGAGGGCCAGCTCGTCGAGGGCCCAGGCCCAGCTCGTGCCGGCAGCGGCGTACCTGCGCAGCAGTTCGAGCGCGTCCCGCCTGCCGTACGAGGCGAGGTGCCCGAGGACCGCGAGGGCCAGCCCGGTGCGTGACTCGTCGGAGTCCAGCACGTCCTCGGCGTCGAAGAGGTGCCGCTCGATCTCGTCCAGCTCGCCGCTCAGGTCGAGGTAGAGACGGGCGTAGTACAGGGAGCGGTTCTCCACCTGCCAGTCGTGGCGGGGGTCGCTCAGCACACAGTGGTTCAGTGCCGCGAGCGCCTCGGCCCGCGGGGCGGTGAGCGCGTGCAGGGTGCCGTCGCCGCGGCCCCGCTGCAGCAGGCCGAGCAGCGTACCGCTGGGCGCTATGACCGGTTCGAACATGGGAAACAGCCTCACATCAAGCGTCGACGCAACCGGGGATCTTGCTTTACCTGGCCGCGTGACAACACGTCGGAGCGCCCGCCGTCTCTTGCTTGCTGTAGACCATCTTCCTCTGCCTCTCGTCGGTGGCCCATGCGGACCGCGTCACGGCCCACGCGGTGCGGCAACACCTGCCCAGCCATCATGTCCGTGAATCACGACGTCATGATGACCCGGCGGTTCTTCCTACCGCGACCGAAATATCCGGCGGCCCCGTTCCGCCTCCCCCGTCTTTCGTGTTCTCCCTGGTCAGAACCTGTGGATCAGTGTGCTGCGAACAGTTCGAGCAGTTCTGTCTTACCGAACATCCGTGCGGTATCGATCGCGTTCGGAGTGCCCGCGGCCGGATCGGCCCCGCTGTCCAGAAGGACCCGGACGACACTCTCCTCACCCTTGAAGACCGCCCCGGCCAGGGGGGTCTGCCCCCGGTCGTTGACGCGGTCGGCCTCTCCGCCACGGGCCAGGAGGGCCCGCACCGCGTCGGCGTGACCGTGGTACGCGGCGAGCATCACGAGCGAGTCGCCGCGGTCGTTGGTGAGGTCGGCCGGAACGCCCGCGTCGACGTACGCCACGAGCGCCTCGGTCTGGCCCCGTCGGGCCAGATCGAAGATCCTCGTCGCCAGCTCCACGACCTCCGGGTCGGGGGCTTCGCTCATCGCCGGGACCACCTCTCACAAACGCACTTCGAGCCGAACGGGTGAATCGCCAGAGTACTGGCTTCCCGCACGCGGCAGCGGACACAGCCGAGGCAAAGATCACACCGAGTCCCGTCCCGCGCAACAGCCCGGCCCGGACGGCCCAACCAGGATTCGGCCACTCGGGCGAAATCAGCCGAATTTCACTCTTTTGCACCTTTTATCGTATGGATACATGCCGTGACTCTGGAAGAACTCATGGTGACTGTCCCCATCAACCAGGAGAACCCACATGATCCTGAACATCTCAGGCGTCGTCCTGCTCGGCGTCATCGTCTTCCTGTTCTTCCGCAAGGACGGCCTGAAGGCCTCGCACTGCATCGTCGTCACCCTCTTCGGGTTCTACCTCGCCAGCACGGGTATCGCCCCGAGCATCACAGCGGGCGGCGAAAGCCTCGCGAGCCTCCTCGGCGGGATCAAGTTCTGACCCCGTCCCCATCCGCACGCACCCCCCAGGAGACAGCCGTGGCCCGGGTCCCCCTCCCCCGCATTCTGAGCAGCGGCGGCGCGCACCTCGCCAGGAGCCGGGAGCTGGCCCGGACGGCCGCCGACGGCGCCACCGACGTCCTCCACCCGTTGATCACGATCACGCGTGGACTGCGCCGGCTGGTCGCCGCCGGGCGGCTCAGATGGGCACAGACCCCGAAGGACCGTCGCGGGTCACTGCTCTTCCTGGCGGCCTCGGTCGTCCTGGTCGTGACCCTGGTGCCGTACGGCCCGCTGCTCGCCGTCATCGCCCTGATGGCGGCGGCAGCCTGGGCGGGCCGCGCCGGCGCCGTCGCGGAGCCGACCGGCCCCGACGAGTCGCAGACCCAGCGCCTGCGGTCCCTCTACGAGGCCCTGGTCCCCTACTTCTCGTCCCCCGAGGACCCCGAGCCCCTCTACGCGCACGGGGGCGCCTGGGAGGACGCCTTCCCCACCTACGCGTTCGACGGAACCGGCCGCGTCAACCGGCTGCTGATCCGGTATCCCGCCTACTTCACCGACGGCGAGGCGGAGTCCCGCGCGCGGATCGAGCAGCTGCTGCACGCCAAGTCCGGCCGCGGCCGGGAGTACCGCTTCACCTGGGACGAGGAGGGCAACGAACTCACCGTCGCCGTCCTCCCCCCGCTCGCCTGCGACATCACCGCCCAGCGCTTCGTCACGGCACCGGGCGAGACGGTCCTCGGCTTCACCGACGCCGTCCACGTCCAGCGCACCCTCCCCCTCTCCTGCGGAGAGGAGCGGCGCGACGTGCCGCCGGTCGTCTGGCGCACCGGCGCACGCTCCACCGAACCCCACCTGCTGGCCGTGGGCGGACCCGGCAGCGGCACGACGACCCTCCTGCGCTGCATCGCCCTCCAGGCCCTGCAGCACGGCGACGTCGTCATCGTCGAGGGAGGCGGCAGCGGCGAGTACGCCTGCCTCACGGGCCGCGACGGCGTCCTCGCCGTCGAGAGCGGGCTCGGTGGAGCCCTGGCGAGCCTGGAGTGGGCCTCCCAGGAGACCGAACGCCGGCTGATCGCCACGAACGCCGCCCGTCAGGCGGGACATCCCGCGCCGGACGACATCCGCCGCCCTCTCTGGCTCCTCCTCGACCGCCCGAGCGTGCTGAGCCACCTCGCCGCGGCCGACGGCCGGCGCGACCCGCAGTCCCTGCTCCAGGTCCCCCTGCGGCACGGCCGCGCGGTCAACGTCACCGTCGTGATCACCGAACAGTTCGACCATCTGGACACCCTCACGGACGCGGTACGCGGGCAGACCCGCGCGCGCGTCGTCCTGGGCCCGGCCTCGCCCGAGCAGATGGAGACGGTCCTGGGCACGGCACCCCCCACCACCCCCGCCCCGGACGTCCCCCCGGGGCGCGGCTACGCCCGCCTGGGCACGGCCCCCACCCTCCGCCTCCAGGTCCCCGCCACCCCGGACCCCCACGACGAGAACACCCCCGAGGCCCACCGTCAGGCGATCCTCGACCTGCTCCCGCCGCACACGACCCCGGCGGACGCTCTCACCAAGGCCGCGCCGGTGGAGACCTGAGGCCCCGTCAGGCCACGAACGTCCGCGGCCCCTCGCTCCCGCCCGACGCGCCGTCACGCACCAGCCGCGCCGCCGCGGCCAGGCGCGCGGCCGCCTCCTCGGCGACCGCTCCCCCCACGGTGAACGGCAGGCGCACATACCCCTCGAAGGCCCCGTCGACCCCGAACCGGGGCCCGGAGGGCACCCGCACCCCGACCCGCTCGCCCACCTCCGCGAGCCGCGACCCCGACAGGCCCCCGGTACGGACCCACAGGGTCAGCCCGCCCCTCGGCTCCGCGAACTCCCAGTCCGGCAGTTCCCGGCGCACCGCCGCCACCAGCGCGTCCCGGTTGTCCCGGGCCTGCTCCCGCCGGATTCCCACGGCCTGCGCCCAACCCCCGGTACTCATCAGCCAGTTCACGGCCAGCTGTTCCAGCACGGGTGTCCCCAGATCGGCGTACGCCCGTGCCGCGACGAGGCTCCGGATGACATCCGGTGCCGCCCGCACCCACCCGATCCGCATCCCCGCCCAGAACGCCTTGCTCGCCGACCCGACCGTGATGACGGTGGATCCCGCCGGATCGAACGCGCACACGGGGCGCGGCATCTCCACATCGTCGTCGAGCCACAACTCGCTCATCGTCTCGTCGGCCACGAGCACCGTCCCGGCGCCCCGGGCCGCGTCGACGAGCCCCCGGCGCCGGTCCTCGTCGGCGAGGGCCCCGGTGGGGTTGTGGAAGTCGGCGACGACATAGGCGAGCCGGGGCGCCGCGTCCCGCAGGACCTGCCGCCACCGGTCCATGTCCCACCCGGCGAGCCCGTCGGCCATGGCGACCGGCACCAGCCGCGCCCCCGCCTCCCGCATCAACTGCAGGATGTTGGCGTACGACGGCGACTCCACCGCGATCCGCTCCCCGCGTCCCGCGAAGAGGTGACAGATCGCGTCCATGGCGCCCATGGCCCCGGTCGTGACCATGATCTGCTCGGGCATCGTCGGAATGCCGCGAGCGGTGTAGCGGTCGGCGAGCATGGCGCGCAGCGCGGGCAGGCCGGCCGGGTAGTCGCCGTGCGTGTGGGCGTAGGGCGGCAGTTCCTCCAGCGCGCCCTGCACGGCCCTGGTGAGCCAGGGCTCGGGGGCGGGCAGGGCCGCACAGCCCAGGTCGATCATGGAACCGAGCGCCTCGGGCGGCAGCGGTTCCAGTCCGCGCGCGGGCAGCGGATTCCCGGCCGGTACGGCCGTCCAGCTGCCCGCTCCCCGCCGGGACTCCAGGAACCCCTCGGTGCGCAGCGCCTCGTAGGCCGCCGCGACGGTCGTACGGCTGACGGTGAGGGCCAGTGCCAGTTCCCGTTCGGCGGGCAGCCGGGCGGCCACCGGCACCCGGCCCTCCAGGACCAGCAGCCGGATGCCGTCGGCCAGCGCACGGTAGGCGGGCGGGCGGCGGGTGCCGGGCCCGGCGGGGCGCTCCTGTTGCGAGGTGAGCAGCCGCGCGAGCTGAGCCGCCCCCACCGCCGAAGTCCACTGCGCCATGATTTCCAGTCCACCTTCCCCGAATTGGCCATGGATGGCTTGACTCTCCAAGCCACACAGTGTCATGTGTCAGGCCACCGGCACCACCCAGGGGGAAGCCTTGCCCGCCGCACAGCACGAGCCGCCGCACGATCCGCAGCCGGACCCGCGACCGGACCCGCAGAACCGGCGGGACGGACACCGTCCGCAGCCCCGCCGTCTGGGCCGGCGGCTGACCCAGCTCTACACGGGCCTCGCCCTCTACGGCGCCAGCTCCGCCCTCCTCGTGCAGGCCGGCCTCGGTCTGGAACCGTGGAACGTGCTGCACCAGGGCCTGGCGGAGCTGACCGGCCTGACCATCGGCGTGGTCTCGATCGTCGTGGGCGCGCTGGTGCTCCTGCTGTGGATCCCGCTGCGCCAGCGTCCGGGCCTCGGCACGGTCTCGAACGTCTTCGTGGTCGGCATCGCGATGGACGCCACCCTGGCCCTGGTGCCCGAGGCGCACACCATGGCCGTGCGGATCCCCCTGCTCGTCGCGGGGATCGTGCTGAACGGCGTGGCGACCGGCCTCTACATCGCGGCGCGCTTCGGACCGGGCCCGCGCGACGGCCTGATGACGGGACTGCACCGCCGTACCGGACGCTCGGTCCGGCTGATGCGGACCGCCGTGGAGGTGGCGGTGCTGGCGACGGGCTTCGCCCTCGGCGGCACGGTCGGCGTGGGAACCGCTCTCTACGCCCTCTCCATCGGCCCGCTGGCCCAGCTCTTCCTGCGCCTGTTCGCCGTCCCCTCGGAATCCGGCAGCACTGTCGTTGCCACCGGGCCGTCGAAGCGGGCCATACTGCCCGGGTGACCGCCCTCGTACGCCACCCCTACCTCGACCATCCCGGCCCGATCGCCTTCGCCCACCGGGGCGGGGCGGCGGACGGCCTGGAGAACACGATGGCCCAGTTCCGTCGGGCGGTGGAGTCGGGGTACCGCTACATCGAGACCGACGTCCACGCCACGCTCGACGGCAAGCTGGTCGCCTTCCACGACTCGACCCTGGACCGGATGACCGACGGGGCGGGCCGGATAGCTGATCTGCCGTGGAAGGAGATACGGCACGCGCGCGTGGCGGGCGCCGAGCCGGTGCCCCTCTTCGAGGACCTCCTGGAGGCGTTCCCCGAGGTCCGCTGGAACGTGGACCTGAAGGCGGAGCCCGCGCTCCACCCCCTGCTCAACCTGATCGCCCGCACCGGGTCCTGGGACCGCGTCTGCGTCGGCTCCTTCTCCGAGTCCCGGGTCGCCCGCGCCCAGCGCCTCGCCGGACCGCGTCTGGCCACCTCGTACGGCACGGGCGGCGTGCTGGGCCTGCGGCTGCGGTCCTGGGGCCTGCCGGCCGCGCTGCGCCGTACGGCGGTCGCCGCACAGGTGCCCGAAGCGCAGTCCGGGGTGCCGGTGGTCGACCGCCGGTTCGTGCGCGCCGCCCACGCGCGCGGGCTGCAGGTCCATGTCTGGACCGTGAACGAACCGCAACGTATGCACCGGCTGCTGGACCTGGGCGTCGATGGCATCATGACCGATCACATCGACACGCTGCGCGGGGTGCTTGAGGACCGGGGGACCTGGGTCTGACGCCTCGCGCGGCCCTGCAGGGGGAAGCGAGGGGCACGGGTGGGCACCGACACCGTGCGGACGGACCCGGCCGACGAGGCCGCGGGCAGGCGGCGCGAACAGCGCGGCTAGTACTTCTACGACTGGGCCTGCTCCGTCTACTCGACCAGCGTCCTGACCGTGTTCCTCGGTCCCTATCTGACCGAGGTCGCCAAGTCCGCCGCAGACGCGGACGGTTACGTCCACCCGCTGGGCATATCGGTCCGCGCCGGCTCCTTCTTCGCGTACTCGGTGTCCCTGTCGGTGATCCTCGCCGTCGTGATCATGCCACTGGTGGGCGCGGCCGCCGACCGCACCGGCCGCAAGAAGCCCCTCCTGGGCGCGGCCGCCTACGTCGGCGCCGGCGCGACCGCAGGCATGTTCTTCCTGGACGGCGAGCGCTACCTGCTCGGCGGGATCCTGCTGATCATCGCGAACGCGGCGCAGTCCGTGGCGATGATGCTCTACAACTCCTATCTCCCGCAGATCGCGCCCCCGGAGGAACGCGACGCCGTCTCCTCGCGAGGCTGGGCGTTCGGCTACGCGGCCGGTTCCCTGGTCCTGGTCGGGAACCTGATCCTCTTCACCGCCCACGACTCCTTCGGCGTCTCCGAGGGCATGGCCGTGCGTATCTGTCTGGCCTCGGCCGGCCTGTGGTGGGGCGCGTTCACCCTGATCCCGCTCAGCCGCCTGCGCGACCGCCGCGGCCCCGCGGGCGGGTCCGAGGGGTCGAGGGAGGCGACCGCCCCCGGTCTGCGCCAGCTCGCCGCGACCGTCCGGGACATGCGCCGCCACCCGCTGACCCTGGGCTTCCTCCTCGCCTACCTCGTCTACAACGACGGCATCCAGACGGTGATCTCCCAGGCCTCGGTCTACGGCTCCGAGGAACTCGACCTGGAGCAGTCCACGCTCATCGTGGCGGTCCTGCTGGTGCAGATCCTCGCGGTGGGCGGGGCCCTCGGCATGGGCCGGCTCGCCCGCCGCTACGGCGCCAAGCGGACGATCCTCGGCTCCCTGGTCGCGTGGACGCTGATCCTCGGCGTCGGCTACTTCCTCCCGGCGGGCGCCCCCGTCTGGTTCTTCGTCCTCGCCTCGGGCATCGGCCTGGTCCTCGGCGGCAGCCAGGCCCTCTCCCGCTCGCTCTTCTCCCACCTCGTCCCGCCGGGGAAGGAGGCGGAATACTTCTCCGCGTACGAGATGAGCGACCGCGGCATGAGCTGGCTCGGCCCGCTGCTGTTCGGTGTGACGTACCAGCTGACCGGAAGTTATCGGGACGCGATCATCTCCCTGGTGGTCTTCTTCGTCCTGGGATTCGCCCTGCTCGCGAGGGTTCCGGTGCGCCGGGCGATCAGCGACGCGGGCAATCCCGTACCGGACAGGATTTAGCGCCGGGAGCGAAAGGGCTGTAGTGTACGCGTTTGGCCTGCCAGGCGTACCGTTACTGCGCGTCAAAGATGCCGAAACGCTGGGTGACATCTGCTGTCAGATGTGACAAACCGGGCGCGGGTGGGTACAACAAGGGCGGCTACGACGGCGACGCTTGACCCGGAACGGGACACGCAACGGGAATCTTTACCGCCGACCGGACGTTGACCGGATGACGACGACAGCGACACCTGTCCTGTGGGCGACAAGCCCGGGAGGCACGATTCATGAGTGAGCGAGCTCTTCGCGGCACGCGCCTCGTGGTGACCAGCTACGAGACGGACCGCGGCATCGACTTGGCTCCGCGCCAGGCCGTGGAGTACGCATGCGAGAAGGGGCACCGCTTCGAGATGCCCTTCTCGGTCGAGGCGGAGATTCCGCCGGAGTGGGAGTGCAAGGTCTGCGGGGCCCAAGCACTCCTCGTGGACGGCGACGGCCCTGAGGAAAAGAAGGCCAAGCCCGCGCGTACACATTGGGACATGCTGATGGAGCGGCGCACCCGTGAGGAACTCGAAGAGGTCCTCGAAGAGCGCCTTGCGGTTCTCCGCTCCGGCGCGATGAACATCGCGGTACATCCGCGAGACAGCCGCAAGTCCGCATAGCCCCTCAGGGGGCTGGACGATCCACACAGCGCAACCGAACAGACCGCGGGCGCCGTACGAACCTGTACGGCGCCCGCGGTCTTTGCTGTGCGCCTGATCCACCTGGGGCGCGCTGTCAGGTGCGGGGCCCGGGGACTTCTCGCGCCGTTCTCCGCGCCCTTGAGGAAGCGGGGCTGCGCCCCGGCTCTCCCAGGACCCGTCAGCGGTTCAGCGGGGGATGGGGGCCGGGCGGTGGCGCGTCGTCCCGGATCACCTCGCCCTGCACGACCTTCCCGTCGGGCTGGTGCATCCGCGCCTGCTGGAACGCGCCGGCGAAGTCCCCGGCACCGGCGGCCTCCCGCAGCTTCCGCTCGAACGTCCGCTCGGCATATCGTCCCAGCGCCTTCTGCACCGGCGGAATCAGCAGCACCAGCCCCACCGCGTCGGACACCAGCCCGGGCAGCATCAGCAGCAAACCCCCCAGCATCAGGAACCCGTTGCCCTCGCTGCGCCCCGCACCGGCGCCGGGCGCACCCGCGCCCCCCTGCTGCTGTTGCAGTGTCTCGGCCAGCGCCCGGAACGCCCGCCGCCCGGCCCGCTTGACCACCGCGGAACCCGCGACGAACCCGGCGACGAGGAGCAGGAAGACCGTGAACCCACCGGCCGCGCCCGCGACCACGGTGAGCAGCCAGATCTCCAGGACCAGCCACGCCGCGACTCCCAGCGGCAGAAACGTGCGCAGCCGGGATCGCCGGGGCCGGGCGGGGTACGTCGAGGACGGAACGCCAGTCGTCATGCTCCCAGTGTGCCTGGCCCCTGCTCAGCACGGGATAAGGGCAGAGCCCGGGACAGCGAGGGTGATCAGGCCTTCTTGTCGTCCCGGCCCAGCACCTTGCCGATCCGCTCCCCCACGCCCCACGCCGTGACCCGCCACAGGGCCTCGACGAGGATGTCGCGGCTCATCTTGGAGTCGCCCAGCTCGCGCTCGACGAAGGTGATGGGCACCTCGACGACGTGGTAGCCCGCCTTGATCGCGCGGCGCGCGAGGTCGACCTGGAAGCAGTAGCCCTGGGAGGCGACCTCGTCGAGGCCGAGCCCTTCGAGGGTCTCGCTGCGGAAGGCCCGGTAGCCGCCGGTCACGTCACGGACCGGCACGTCGAGCAGGACACGGGAGTAGAGGCTGCCGCCGCGGGAGATGTACTCGCGCGACTTGGGCCAGTTCACCACGCGCCCGCCCGGCACCCAGCGGGAGCCGAGGACGAGGTCGGCGCCCTTGAGGGCGGTCAGCAGCCGGGGCAGCTCCTCGGGCTGGTGGGAGCCGTCGGCGTCCATCTCGATGAGGACGCCGTAGCCGTGCTCCATGCCCCAGCGGAAGCCCGCGAGATAGGCGGCGCCCAGCCCTTCCTTGCCCTTGCGGTGCAGCACCTGGACGCGGTCGTCCTCGGCTGCCAGTTCGTCGGCGAGCTTGCCGGTGCCGTCGGGGCTGTTGTCGTCGGCCACCAGGACGTGCGCCTCGGGAACGGCCTTCCGCACCCGGCCGACGATCGCCTTGATGTTCTCCGCCTCGTTGTAGGTCGGAATGATCACCAAGGCCGTGCCGAGCGGGCCGAACCGCCTCTCCTGGCCTTCCGCCGCGATCGTCCCGTCGCCGTCGTTCACCGCTGCCCCTTCAGGTCCTCCGTGCGCAGAGGACCACCATAGTGGCCACGGCCTGCGCGGAAGTGTCGGCCGTGACCCAAGGGGCCCCGGATCGACAGGGGGTGTGCGCGAGCGCGCTCTGCGTAGTCCCGCGACTCCCCGGAACACCACTGTGCCGTCGGCGCGGGACGGAGTACAGGGGTCGTCGGCTGCGGATGGGGGCCCGACGCCCTTCGGGCCGACCTGGGGCCCGCTGGCTGCGAGACCGAAAGCCGTTGTCTACTGAGCGTCCGGGCCCCACCCGGGTCACACCTACCCGACCTGGCCGGAACGTTCCCTCGCCGGAGCGCGAAGCCTGGGCCTGGCTGCCGGTGGCGGTGCGCCGGTACGGCACACCAACCCTGACCCAGCGGCACTCCGACGACCGCGCGGAAGTTCCCCGGTCGGACGTCCGGTGGTGGACCCGGCAGAACCTACCCGTCGCCTGCGGCCGCCTGTCAACCTCCGTCTGACCTGCGGAGTTCCCCTCAAATGCCTGGTCGGCGGGGAGGAGCCGCAGGTCGTGCGGCGCGCCGCCGGGCCGTCGCCGGGTCCGTGCCGGGCCGGGAGATCACTCGCCCGGCCGTACGAAGACCGTTCGCCCGGCCACCACGGTCCGCAGGCAGACGGGCAGCTCGGTGCCGGGGCTCAGGTCGGGCAGGCCGGGGGTGCCGGAACGGGGGTCGGTCGACCAGCGCGCGACGCGGTCGTCGGGGGCCTGGACGACGAGTTCGCCGGTGCGCCACACCGCGTAGTCCGCGGGCGCGCCCGGGACGAGAACGCCCGCGTCGTCGCGTCCGACCGCCCGCCAGCCGCCCCGCGTGTGCGCCGTGAACGCGGCGCGCACGGACACCCGGTGCTCCGGCGTGCGGTGGAACGCCGCCGCGCGGACGGTCCCCCATGGATCGAGCGGGGTGACCGGACTGTCCGAGCCGAAGGCCAGGGGCACGCCGGCGCGCAGCAGGGCGGCGAACGGGTTGAGGGTGCGGGCCCGCTCCGGGCCGAGCCGCTCGGCGTACATGCCCTCCGCGCCGCCCCACAGCGCGTCGAAGGCCGGCTGGACGGAGGCGGTGAGGCCGAGTTCGGCGAAGGCGGCGACGCTCTCGGGGGCGAGCATCTCGACGTGCTCGACGCGGTGCCGGGCGGCCCTCACCCGGGCCAGGCCGACCTTCTCCGCGGCCGCGCGCACTCCCTCGACGACGGAGGCCACCGCGGCGTCCCCGATGGCGTGGAAGCCCGCCTGGAGGCCCGTCTCGGTGCAGGCGACCACATGGGCGGCGACGGCCGTCGCGTCCAGGTACGCCGTGCCGGTGTGCGCGGCGTCGGCGTACGGCTCGTGCAGACAGGCGGTGTGCGAGCCGAGGGCCCCGTCGACGAAGAGGTCGCCCGCGGCGCCGACGGCTCCGAGGGCGCGGGCCTTGTCGACGTCGCGTTCCGCCCAGTAGCCGACCACGCGCGGGCCCGGCTCCTCGGCGGCGAGCCGGAGCAGTCCCGTGAAGTCGTCCTCGGAGGAGATCTCGGGGCCCGCGCACTCGTGGACCGAGCCGATGCCGAGCGAGCCGGCGTGGGCGAGGGCGGCCCGCTGGGCCTCGGTGCGCTGGGCGGGGGTGAGGGCGCCCAGGGCGGTGGCCCGTACGGCGTGGTGGGCGTCCCGGGTCAGGGGCCCGTCCTCGAAGGAGCCGGCGCCCGGGACCAGGTCGAGCAGGGCGGAGCTGACGACGGCCGAGTGGACGTCGATCCGGCTCAGGTAGAGCGGGCGGCCGCCGGTGGCCTCGTCGAGTTCGGCGCGGGTCGGCGGACGGCCGCCGGGCCAGCGGGCGGCGTCCCAGCCGTGACCGAGGAGGACGCGGTCGGCCGGGCGGGCCGTCGCGAATTCCCGTACGAGAACGAGGGCGGCCTCCAGGGTGGGGGCGCCGGAGAGGTCGAGGCCGGTGAGGGCGAGGCCGGTCGCCGTGGTGTGGACGTGGGCGTCGGTGAACGCCGGGGTGACCAGGGCGCCTTCGAGGTCCTCCACCTCGTCGACGTCGGCGGCGAAGGCGTCGGCGGCGCCCTCGGAGCCGACCCAGGCGATCTGGCCGTGCTCCACGACCATCGCGGTGGCGAACGGGTCGGCGGGGCTGTGGACTTCTCCGCCGCGGAGCAACACGGTCTTCGACGGGGCGGTGCGATCACTCATGGGGACAGTCTCGCTCGTGCCGAGCGCCGCGGTGCACCAGGGCGGAGCTTCCGGGGCGCCCGGCGGTCGCGGGCGTCAGATCCTCGGCGGTCTGGCCTCGTACGGCGTCGACAGGACCACCGTCGTGCGGGTGGACACTCCCGCCAGGGACCGCAGCCGGGCGAGGAGTTCCTCCAGCTCGTGCGGGGTGGCCACGCGGACCTTGAGGATGTAGTTCTCGTCGCCGGCGACGCTGTGGCAGGCCTCGATCTCCGGGACGCCCGCGAGGCGTTCGGCGATGTCGTCGGGGGCGCTGGGGTCGAAGGGTTTGACCGAGATGAACGCGGTCAGCGGCAGCCCGACGGCCTCCGGGTCGACGACCGCGGCATAGCCGCGGATGACGCCACGCTGCTCAAGTCGGCGCACGCGCTGATGCACGGCCGACGTGGACAGGCCCGTGGCCTTGCCCAGGTCGGTGTAGCTCATCCGCCCGTCCGCGACGAGCAGCTGCACGATCTGTCGGTCCAGCTCCTCCATGGCGCAAGAACCTACAGGGCGGTTGATCTCCTTCGATACCTGAGCGGCGCAGGTCATACCCGGTTCGTGATGTGGCCGCGAGCCACTTGTGAGCCATACGGGTGACAGCCTCGCCGTGTCGGGCATCTGCGAGCGGCATGTGACGAAGACCACATCACCCGGACAGGCTCTGTGATGATCTCGTGATTACCTTCGGGACAGGGCGGGAAGTGCTTGCTGTGGTCGGAGGCCGCAGCGCCTTCACGGCCCAGCCCGAGGGGGAGAATCCCATGCAGAATCCCAAGCGCCCTGGTCGAACCGCACCCAAGCGGCTCCAGGCGGTCGTCGATCTTGAGCCGGAGGGCGTCGAACCGGACGACGAGTTCGACGCGTACGACACCTTCGAGATGTACCGGGTCTTCTGCCCGGACTGCGCTCAGCCCATCGCCCTGCTGTCCGACGAGGACCGCCTGCCCGAGCACGCGCTGGTCGTGTCGCCGTGGAACCCGTTCGGGCTCACGGTCTGCGCCGGTACGGGCCGCTCGGCCGGCGACGCCCGCGCCGCGGACGAGACCGTCGAGCCGCAGGCGCAGGAGACCGCCCTGCTGTTGACGCTGCCGCAGGGCCTCGACTGGCGGACGCAGCCGTTCTCGCACGTCGGCGGCCCGGGCTCGCGCCCGATGCGCGTGCCGGTGATGCGGCCTCAGCAGTCCGACCAGCGCCAAGCGGCCTGATCCCGGGGCCGGTTCGGCCCACGGCGTCCGCGCGCCCGACGGGCAGGACTCGTCCTGCCCCCTACGGTTCGGTCGCGAACTCAGAGACGATTCCCGGAAGGGGTGACCGGCCCGCCCGCACGCGCGTTGGCACGGTATGACCCCAACTTTCCCGGTGACCGGGCATCGGCGTCACATCTTTGTGCCGGCTTCGGCAGAATCGCTTCCGCAGGGGCCGGCCCAGCAGCAGGACCCGCCCATCTACCGGGCCCTGCTGCGGACCTGGGCCGACCGCGGCCGCACCCTGCCGGGGCGTCACGACCCGGAGTGGGTGCGGCTGGCGACGCCGCCGAGCGGCCTCGACCAGTTCCGCACCACCGTGGACCCCTTCGGGGCCCCCGACTTCTTCCGCGGTTCCTTCAGCGTGACTCGGGCCCCGCGAGGTGGCGGGCGATGACCATGCGCTGGATCTGGTTGGTGCCCTCCACGATCTGGAGCACCTTCGCCTCACGCATGTACCGCTCGGCGGGGAAGTCCGCCGTGTAGCCGTACCCGCCGAGGATCTGCACGGCGTCCGTGGTGACCTTCATCGCGGCATCGGTGCACAGCAGCTTCGCCATGGCCGCCTGCTTGGAGAACGGCCGGCCCGCGTCGCGCAGCCGGGCCGCGGAGAGGTAGAGCGCCCGGCCCGCCTCTATCTGCGTCGCCATGTCCGCGAGCATGAAACGCAGCCCCTGGAAGTCGGAGATCGGCCGCCCGAACTGCTGCCGCCCGGTGGCGTAGGCGACCGCCTCGTCCAGTGCCGCCTGGGCCACGCCGATCGCGCAGGCCGCGATGCCGAGCCGCCCGGAGTCGAGCGCGGACAGGGCGATCGCGAAACCCTGACCCTCCTCACCGAGGCGCCGGGCGTCACCGACGCGCACCCCGTCGAAGTTGAGCTGCGCGGTGGGTGAGCCCTTCATGCCCATCTTCTTCTCGGGCGCGGCGGCGCTCAGCCCCTCGGCGTCGCCGGGCACCAGGAAGGCGCTGATGCCCCGGGAGCCCTCGCTGCCCGTGCGGGCCATGACCGTGTAGAAGTCGGCGATGCCGCCGTGGGTGATCCAGGCCTTGGTGCCGGTGATCACCCACTCGTCGCCCTCCCGCACGGCCTTCGTCCGCAGGGAGGCGGCGTCCGAGCCGGACGAGGGCTCGGAGAGGCAGTACGCGCCGAGCAGGCCGCCGCCGAGCATCGCCGGCAGATGCTCGACCTGCTGCTCCTTGGTGCCGTAGTTGGCGAGGGCGTGGCAGGCGAGCGTGTGGACGCTCACGCCGAGACCCACGGTGAGGCGGGCCATGGCGAGTTCTTCCAGGACCTGGAGATAGACCTCGTACGGCTGGTCGCCGCCGCCGTGCTCCGAGTCGTACGGCAGGCCGAGCAGCCCCGACTCCGAGAGCAGGCCGAAGAGTTCGCGCGGGAACCGGCTGGCGTCCTCCTCCTCGGCCGCGTGCGGGGCGATCTCCCGCTGTGCGATCTCGCGGACGAGCGAGATCAGATCCCGGGCCTCTTCCGTGGGCAGCTGACGGTCCACCGGCTGCGGGGCGCGGTCGGGCATGGCGACGCTCTCCTCCCTGTCGGGCACTGCGGCGGACACGCACAGGGGATGTCGTGGTGCCACCGGGTCTCACGTGCCACTGCCGATGGTCCTCCTCCGGATCACGGAAGCCGCTGATCAGCGGCGGTGGCGCTAGGAGTATGCCCGATCCGGAGCAGCCCGTCACCGGTTAACGAGCGTTCATTGGGACACATTCGAGAGCCCGCCGCGCGGGGGCGGTATTGGTCCGAACCATTGACCCCAGTGGTCTAGTCCTCTACGTTCTCCCCCAGCGGCGCGGACACGCGTCCACGCCGATCGGCACAGCAGGTCCAGGCAGCACCCTCCCCGCGCCACGCTCCCCTCCCCCGGAGTCACGATGCTCAGACCGCACACCTCCCGCCTCCCCGTCAGGACACTCGTCGCCGCCACGTGTTGCGCCGCACTCGGCGCCGGGCTCCTCGTCGGAGCGGGCACCGCGACCGCCACGCCCGCGAAGCCGAACGCCGGAACCCACGCGCCCGACGCGTCCCGTTCGAAGGTCGTCGGCTACTTCATCGACTGGGGCGTCTACGGCCGCCAGTACTACGTCAAGAACATCGAGACGTCCGGCTCGGCGAAGAAGCTCACCCACATCAACTACGCCTTCGGCAACGTCGTCGACGGCAAGTGCGCGATCGGTGACCCCTGGGCGGACACCGACATGCCGTTCACCGCCGAGGAGTCCGTGGACGGCGTCGCCGACGGCGCGGACCAGTCGCTGAGCGGCAACTTCAACCAGCTGCGCAAGCTGAAGAAGCTGCACCCGAACCTCAAGATCGTCTGGTCCTTCGGCGGCTGGACCTGGTCCGGCGGCTTCGGCGAGGCGGCGAAGGACCCGGCCGCCTTCGCGAACTCCTGCTACGACCTCGTCGAGAACTCCCGGTGGAAGGACGTCTTCGACGGCATCGACATCGACTGGGAGTACCCCAACGCCTGCGGTCTCACCTGCGACACCAGCGGCTCGGAGGCCTTCGAGGACGTGATGGCGGCGCTGCGCAAACGATTCGGCAAGAAGGAGCTGGTCACCGCGGCGATCACAGCCGACGCCAAGAGCGGCGGAAAGATCGACGCGGCGGACTACGCGGGCGCCGCGAAGTACGTCGACTGGTACAACCCGATGACGTACGACTACTTCGGTTCCTGGGACGCGACCACCGCCCCGCACTCCCCGCTGTACCCGTACCCCGGCATCGCCGACAAGGCGTTCAACACCGCCGCGACCATCAAGAAGCTCAGGGGACTCGGCATCCCGCCGTCCAAGCTGCTGCTCGGCATCGGCTTCTACGGGCGGGGCTGGACCGGGGTCACGCGGTCGGCACCCGGCGGCACCGCCACCGGCCCGGCGGCGGGCACGTACGAGGCCGGCTACGAGGACTACAAGGTGCTGAAGGCGACCTGCCCGGCCAACGGGATCGTCGGGGGGACCGCGTACGCCAAGTGCGGTGACGACTGGTGGAGTTACGACACCCCCCGCACCATCAAGGGCAAGATGGCCTACAAGAACGCACAGGGCCTGGGCGGCACCTTCTTCTGGGAGCTGAGCGGCGACACCGCCGACGGTGAGCTGATCAAGGCGATCAAGTAGCCCTCGTGGCGCGTGACGTGGGGCGGGGGCCGGCCGGTGGGCTCCCCGCCCCGGGCGCCCGGCCGCGGTGCCGACGCGCTCAGGCGTCGCGGCGGGCGGGCTCGGGCGTGCGGTAGGCGGGGGCGAGTTCCTCGATGGCGCGCAGCGAGCCGCCCAGCATCTTGACCAGCAGATCGCGCATGGTGTCGCGGGGCAGCTCGGGGCGGGCGATCCAGTCGAGGGTGGCGCCCTCGACCGCGCAGACCCAGCCGAACAGGCCCATGCGGGCCACCGGTTCGATGTCGCTCCTGCCGTACGCGCCCTCGGCGACGGTGGCGACCATCGCCTCGCGGACACCGTCCCTGATGGCGTGCACCTGGGCGTCGAAGCCGACGCCGCCGCTGACGATCGTGCGGTAGGCGGCCTGGTTCTCCTCCGCGTAGCGCAGATAGCCCTCGATGGTCCGGTGCACCCGGTCCACGGGCGGCAGTTCGAGGCCGCTCGCCGCGAACGTGATCAGATCGGCGACGGAGTCCTCGACGATCGCGAGGTAGTAGCCGCGCTTGGACTTGAAGTAGTAGTAGATCAGTCCCTTGGCCACATGCGCCTGCCGTGCGATGTCGTCCATCGACAACGTGTCGTACGAGGTGTCGGCGAACAACTTGCGCCCGATGGAGATGAGTTCGGCGCGGCGGGTCACCGAACGGTCGGTGCCGCGGGCCCGCGGCGGTTCGACACCAAGCTGTTGACTACTATTCAATTTCGGGTCCTGGTCTCCGACTGGCAGCGGGACAACCGCAGTATGGCAGACCCTCACCACCAGCTTGTTCGACTCCGATCGACAGAAGTCGGCCGGCGGATCAGGTCACAGCAGGCCCAGCTGCGTCACCAGCATCGCGACCACCACGACCAGGGTCCAGCCCATGAGGTGTTCGACGATCTTGGGGCCGTCGTCGCGGGGGCCGCCCGTGCCGGTCTGGACACGGTTGGCGGTGGCGGAGGTCGCGGTCATGGCAGCTCGCTGGTGTGATCGGCGTGCGGTGGCGGGTGTCAGGCATGCGGCGGACCGGCCCGCCGTTTCGGTCCACCTTGCCACCGGATGGGCGGTTCGCGGCCGAGAGCTTGGTCACACGTGCGAGCAGACGGACGGCGCGGCCCCGGTCCCCCGGAAGCCGCGCCGCGTCACCGGGCCCGCATCAGCCCGCCCGCGTCAGCAGACGCCCACCGCCGCGAGCGCCGCGCGCTGACGGGCCGTGGGCCGCGCCGGGAAGTACAGGTAGCAGATGCCGCCGGTGCCGGAGACGATCTTGCCGGCGGCGTTGTACCGCTTGGTCCGCAGCCAGATGTTCTCCCACTCGCGGCGCCGGTAGACCCGGCGCACCGCCTCGTTGGTCGGCGAGTTCGGGTCGTTGGCGACCACATCGCCGTCGGCGGTGAAGCCGATGACCGTCATGAGGTGTCCGGCCGTGCCGTAGCCCGCGCCCGTCAGCTCCGCCGCCAGGAAGGACTGGGAGGTGATCGCCGGGATGCCCGCCGCGATCAGGGTCTCCAGGTCGGTGAGCGAGCCCAGGCGGGTCACCACACCCTGCATGTCCTTGTAGGTGGCGGCATACGCGGCATTGAAGGGCCAGTTGCCACAGCCCTCGTACTGGTAGTCGAAGGTGAACCGCGCCGCGTGGCACACCTGCGGGTCCGCGTACTGCGGGTTCACCCAGGCCAGATCCGCGGCGCTGGGCTTCCGGCCCCAGAACTCTATGATCATCTGCGAGGAGGTGGGGCTGCACCAGGCCTCACCGCCGTTGTCGTACTCGGGGTACTGGCCCTTGTGGGTCTCCTGGGAGTAGCGCGGGACGTTCAGCTCCCGCGCGATCCCGGGGACGGAGGCCGGGACGGTGAAGCGGTCGGGCACGTCGGAGCCCATCGCACCGAGCCGCCACACCGTGGGCGTGAGCCGGGTGCCGGGCGTGCGGTACAGGGTCAGACGCAGCCGGTACGAGGCGAGACGCAGGCCGGTGGCCGGGTCGTCGATCGCGAAGGTGTCGGTCCAGACACTGCTCCTGCCGTCCTTCTGGTCGTCGACGGAGGTGCGCCTGATGTCCTGGTCGCCGGCCGCCCATCGGCCGAGCACGTACCAGGGCGTGTCCGTGCCGTCGGAGTACGTGCCCCGCAGCTCGATCTGGACCCAGGTGCCGGCCGGGGTGCGCGCGTTCCAGGACGCGATGACCTCGGTGGCGGGCACGGTGAGCCGGTGGACCGGGGAGGTCCAGGTCGCGTACTCCCAGGCGGCCGTGCGCCCGGTGTGGGGGTCGGTGTGGTCGACCGTGCCGAGCGGCACGTCGATCGCCAGCCCCGGCCGCTCCCCCGCCTCGGCCCGGGTGCCTCCGGGGCTGCCGGAGCGCCAGTCGGTGTAGGTGGTCCAGGAGTGGTAGTCCGTGAGGCGTTCCGGTGCGGGCGCGAGGTGGGCGAGGGCTTCGCCCCGGCCGCTCGTGGTGTCGGCGACCGCCTGCCCCGTCGAACCCCCGGCCGCCGCCGCTGCGGCGGCGGTGACGGCTGCGGTCAGGACGGTTCTGCGGGACGGCTCGGAAAGGCTCGTCATCTGCGGGAGACCCCCAGTGATCCGGAAGGAACAGGTCAGACGCACGGCTGTTCGCCCACTATGGACGGCGGGCGACGGCTTCGGCCAGCACCTCGCGCTTCGCCACGCCCGCCAATATTGGTCGAGACCATTGGCATGGTCAGGGCCGCGCGGCACGGTGTTCAATCCAGGTATGCACATCTCCCCCGGTCCCATGGACCCCGCGGTCGACGCCGTCGCCGCCCGGCTGCGACGGCTGCCGCCCTCCTGCGGACCGGTCCGGCTGGTCGGGGTCGACGGGCACGCCGGCTCCGGGAAGAGCACGTTCGCCGGGCGCCTGGCCGACGCGCTCGGCGGCGCCCCGGTGCTGCACCTCGACGACGTCGCCACGCACGAGGAACTGTTCTCCTGGACCGACCGCCTGCTCGACCAGGTGATCGAGCCGTTCCGGCACGGCCGGAGCGCGCGCTGCGCCCCGTACGACTGGCGTGCGCGCGCGTTCGGTCCCGCGCGTGCCCTGCCGCCCGCGCCCGTGATCGTCGTCGAGGGGGTGGGCGCGGGCCGGCGTGCGCTGCGACCGCACCTGGCGGGGCTGGTGTGGATGGAGGTGCCGGAGGAGATGGCCTGGGCTCGTGGGCGGGCGCGGGACGGTGCGGAACAGAGCGAGTTCTGGGCCGGCTGGGTCCGGGCGGAGCGCCGGCACTTCGCCGAGGACCCTTCTCGGCCGTTCGCCGATCTGCTGATTCGGCCGGGAGACAAGGGCTACGAGATGCTGACGGGACCTGCGACGACTCCCGGAACGAGGCCCTCGCTCACTTAGGGTGACGAGCCATCCGCAATGTGCTGAACCTGTGAAGGCGGCTGTCCGAGAAGTGCCCCGAGTGCCCCAACTCGGCTTGACCGAGGGGCCGTACAGGTCTTACGTTCTCAATGTGCGGTCATCAGTCACCGCCCATCTACGCGAAGCCCCCGGTTGTTCCCCCGTGATCGGGGGCTTCGTTCTGCCCTCTTCCGGCCCTTCCGGAAGGCATGCGGCACGATTCCTTCACCCTCGGTGACCGTCAGCGACGCACCCCGTCCCCTCCCACCTCGCCGGACGAGCACTGCGGCACCCTTCGATGGGCGACCGACCCGCAGGTACGATGCCCAGGGTGCGACCTTCGGACGGCTGCAGCAACGCGCCGGCGCAACTCCCGTCCGCTGCACAGCGGTTCGACGAAGGCTGCCGACGGGCACCGGCCCGTTCGGTTTCCAACGGGGGCACGGTTTGTGGGGGACGTGATGGACTTCGGCTCGCGGGGCCCCGAGGCTCCGGCCGACCTCGCCTGGCTGCGAGGCGTGGACGCCTACACGATGGGCGCCTATCCGCAGGCGGAGGAGGAGTTCCGCGCCGCGGTGCGGATGGATCCCGGGATGGCCGACGGCTGGCTCGGGCTGCACGCGCTGCGGGTGGACACGACGACCGCGCTGCTGAGGATGTTCCGGCACCGGGAGCGCTTCGGGGAGCAGCGCTCGCGACACCGGCGCACCCTCAACTCCTGGTACTGGCTGGGCTGGTGGGTGCAGCCGGTGCTGGAGAGCCCGCGCGATCTGCTGCTCGCGCACGCCTCGCACTGGCTGGACGGACGCCATGTGCCCGAGCTGGACCGGGCGCTGGCGGGGCTGCCGCCGGTCGACGCGGACCACCAGGTGCGCTTCCTGCATGCCTGTCGCGCCTATCTCGTCAAGGACTGGGAGCAGTTGGTGCGGCACACCGACCCGCTGCTCGACGACGCGCTGCTGGGCATCGAGGCGGGCCTCTTCGGTGGTATGGCCCGGGTGCGGCTGGAGACGTACGGACAGGCCGAGCCGCTGCTCTCCGCCGCGCTGATGCGCTGCCGCAGCGAGCAGCCGCAGCGCAAGGAGCTGCGCTACTGGTTGGCGCGTGCCCATGAGGGCACGGGGCGCAGCGCGGCCGCGCTGCCGCTGTACCGGGCCGTGCACCGGGTCGACCCCGCCTTCATGGACACCTCCGCGCGGCTCGCGGCGATCGCCGAGGGCGACGGGTACGACGACGAGGCGAGCGACTTCGCGGCGATCGCGCTCGCCGGGATCGGACAGGACATCCTCGACGGCGACGGACTGGAGCCGTTCTTCGACCCCGAGGGCCGGGACCTCAAGGTCTCCGATCCCGGGCTCCCGCCGCCGGGCGGGCTGCCGCCCGAGGCCGGCGACACCTTCGTACGGGAGAAGTCCGTGGTGCCGGTGCAGCCCGTGTCCCTGCCGGCCGGGCCGACGGATCCGGAACTGCTGGAGGAGGCGCTCGCGGAGCTGGAGCGGATGGTCGGGCTGGAGCCGGTGAAACGGCAGGTCAAGGCGTTGTCCGCGCAGTTGAACATGGCGCGGCTGCGGGCGGGCCAGGGGCTGCCGGTCCAGCCGCCGAAGCGGCACTTCGTCTTCTCCGGACCCTCGGGGACGGGCAAGACGACCGTGGCGCGAATACTGGGCCGGGTCTTCTACGCGCTCGGGCTGCTGGGCGGCGATCATCTCGTGGAGGCGCAGCGCGCGGACCTCGTGGGCGAGTACCTCGGGCAGACCGCCGTGAAGGCCAACGAGCTGATCGACTCGGCGATCGGCGGCGTGCTGTTCGTGGACGAGGCGTACTCCCTGTCCAACTCCGGATACGGGAAGGGCGACGCGTACGGCGACGAGGCGCTGCAGGTGCTGCTGAAGCGGGCCGAGGACAACCGGGATCATCTGGTCGTGATCCTGGCGGGCTATCCGGAGGGCATGGACCGGCTGCTGGCCGCGAACCCCGGGCTGTCCTCCCGGTTCACCACCCGGGTCGACTTCCCCTCCTACCGGCCGCTGGAGCTGACCTCCATCGGGGAGGTGCTCGCCGCGGAGAACGGGGACGTGTGGGACGAGGAGGCGCTCGACGAGCTGCGGTCCGTGTCCGGGCATGTCGTCGATCAGGGGTGGATCGACGAGCTGGGGAACGGGCGGTTCCTGCGGACGCTGTACGAGAAGAGCTGTGCGTACCGGGATCTGCGGCTGTCGGGGTATCCGACGATTCCCACGCGGGACGATCTGTCGACGTTGCGGCTGCCGGATCTCATGCAGGCGTATGGAGAGGTGTTGTCGGGGCGGGGGCCGGGGGAGGCTTCGGCGATGTGAGGCGGGGGGTGGTCCGGGGATTCTTCTCGCCCCCCGCCGCCCCCACCCATCCCCAGGGGCTGCGCGCCCCCTCCACCCCCGCTCAAAGACTCGGGGCTCCGCCCCGGACCCCGTTCGCGCAGTTCCCCGCGCCCCTGAAAGGCGACAGGGGCGCGGGGCAGCGTGGTCAGCTCGCCAGGACCTCCTCCGGGGTCTCGCTGCCCCTTGGTTCGGCCAGGCGGACCGGGTGTACCTCGCGGTGGGCCGGGTCACGGACCTCGCCGACGATGAGTTCCAGGACATCCTCCAGGGCGACCAGGCCCAGCACCTTGCCGGAGGAGTCCGCCACCTGGGCGAGGTGGGTGGCGGCCCGGCGCATGACGGTCAGCGCGTCGTCCAGCGGGAGTTCCGCGCGGAGGGTGGTCATGGGGCGCCAGACCTGCTGGGGGACCGCGCGGTCGGAGTCCTCCAGGTCGAGGACGTCCTTGACGTGGAGGTAGCGGCCCATGAAGGCGCCGTTCTCGGCGACGACCGGGAAGCGTGAGTAGCCCGTGCGGGCGGTCAGGGCGACGACCTGGGCGGGGGTCACCGAGGGGACCACCGTCACCAGGGAGTCACGCCTCAGCAGGACGTCCGTCACCGGGCGGGAGCCCAGCTCCAGCGCGTCCTCCAGGCGTTCCTGCTCCTCGGGGTCGAGCAGCCCGGCCTGGCCGGAGTCCTCCACCAGCCGCACCAGCTGGACACTGGTGAAGACCGCCTCGACCTCGTCCTTGGGCTCGACGTGGAAGAGCTTCAGCACGAGGCGGGCACCGGCGCCGAGGCCGATCGTGACCGGCTTGCACAGCCTCGCGAAGGCCACCAGCGCCGGGCTCAGCCACAGCGCCGTCTTCTCCGGCGCCGCCATCGCCAGGTTCTTCGGCAGCATCTCGCCGATGACCAGGTGCAGGAAGACGACGGCGGCCAGGGCGATCACATAGCCCAGGGGATGGATCATGCCGTGCGGCAGTCGGATCGCCTCGAAGACGGGCTCCAGCAGCTGCGCCACCGTCGGCTCGGCCACCGCGCCCAGCGTCAGCGAGCAGACGGTGATGCCGAACTGGGCCGCCGCCATCATCTGGGGCAGGTTCTCCAGGCCGTAGAGGACCTGGCGGGCCCGTGTGGTCCCGAGCGGTTCGATCTGGCTGCGGCGGACCGAGACCAGGGCGAACTCGGCGCCGACGAAGAAGCCGTTGGCGAGCACGAGGAGCAGGGCGAACAGGAGTTGGAGCATGCTCATCGGGCTGCCTCCGCGAGTGGGGCGGAGTCCGTGGCGGGGGCGGTGCGCACCAGGCGTACGCGCTCCGCCCGGTAGTGCCCGACCTGCCGCACCGCGAGCCGCCAGCCGGGCAGCTCGGCCTTGTCACCCGGCGCGGGGATACGGCCGAGGAGGTCGGCGACGAGGCCGGCGACCGTCTCGTAGGGGCCCTCCGGGACGTCGAGGCCGATGCGCTGGAGCGCGTCGACCCGACAGCTGCCGTCGGCGTCCCAGGCGAGGCGGCCGTCCTCGGGCGGGGCGGCGGCGAGTTCGGGCCGCTCGTGCCCGTCGTGCTCGTCGCGGACCTCGCCGACCAGTTCCTCGACGATGTCCTCCAGGGTCACCACCCCGGCCGTGCCGCCGTACTCGTCGACGACGACGGCGATGGGCTGCTCGCTGCGCAGCCTGGCCAGGAGCGGCTGCACCGGAAGCGACTCCGGGACCAGCAGCGGGGCCTTCGCGATACGCCCGACCGGGGTGTGCAGCCGTTCATGGGCCGGGATCGCGAGGGCGTCCTTGAGGTGGGCCATGCCGACGATCTCGTCGATCCGCTCCCGGTAGACGGGGAAGCGGGAGAGGCCCGTGGCCCGGGTCAGGTTGACCACGTCCTCGGCGGTGGCCGACGACTGCAGGGCGCTGACCTTCACGCGCGGCGTCATCACGTTCTCCGCGGTCAGCTCGCCCAGGGAGAGGGTGCGGACGAAGAGGTCGGCCGTGTCCTGTTCCAGCGCGCCGGCCTGGGCCGAGTGCCGGGCGAGGGAGACCAGTTCGCCGGGGGTGCGGGCGGAGGCCAGCTCGTCGGTGGGTTCGACGCCGAAGGCGCGGACCAGACGGTTGGCGACCGCGTTGAGCGCGGCGATGACCGGGCGGAAGAGGCGGGAGAAGACGTACTGGGGGCCCGCGACGAAACGGGCGACCTGCATCGGCTTCGACACCGCCCAGTTCTTGGGCACCAGCTCGCCGATCACCATCTGCACGGCGGAGGCCAGCAGCATGCCGACGACCACGGCGATCCCGGAGACCGCGCCTTCGGGTATGCCGAGGGCGGTGAAGGGGCCGTGGAGTATCTCCGCGAGCGCCGGTTCGGCGAGCATGCCGACGACGAGGGAGGTGATGGTGATGCCGAGCTGGGTGCCGGAGAGCTGGAACGACAGCTCCTTGAGCGCGTCCACCACCTTGTGGGCCCGGCGGTCACCCTCGGCCGCGGCCTTCTCGGCCTCCGCCCGTTCGACCGTCACGAGGCCGAACTCGGCGGCCACGAAGAAGCCGTTGGCGAGGATCAGCAGGAACGCGGCTCCGAGGAGCAACAGGGAGATGATCATGCCGCCGCCTCGATGGGCCTGGAGGGGGCGGCGCAGGTACTACAGGACGATCCGTCCATCGCTGGAAGGAGTCACTCCTCGAACTAGCAGGGAGCCCCTGCCTTCCGGGGGCGGAACGGCAGAAGCGGAGGCGCGACGAAAACGTCTCCGCCAACAGATTAATCAAGACAGGGGCCACTGCGGCAGGGGCGGCGGCCCTGAGTCGGCCCTGATCTTGCTCCGGTCCCCCTCCGGGCCGTCCCCGATGTGCGCAAGCGTCGGGCCCCGATAGCTGAGCAGGGTCAGTCCTGACACTGCTCCGGCTCGGTGACCGACCGGGCCTCGACCAGCGCCCGGAGCGTCCGGGCGTCCTCGATGGCGCGCTTCTTGGCGATGCCCGGCTGGATGCCGAGCGCGGGCAGGCTGGTGCCGTCGGTCAGGTCGAGGAAGACCCAGGGGTCGCCGACCCGCAGGTTCACCTGCACGATCTCCGCCCAGCCCAGGTGCCGCCGCCCGGCGATGTTGACGACGGTCACACCGGATTCGTCGGCGACCACCCGGGGCCGGGAGAGCACACCCAGCACCCCGGCGAGCATGGCCGCCGTGAAGACGAAGCTGAGCCGCTCCCCGGGACCGAGCGTCGGCAGCAGCAGCGCGACCACCGTGATGACCACGAAGATCGCGCCCGCGGCCGACAGCAGCACGGCGCGGGTGCGGCCCGGCCGAAAAGTGACCGGCAGGGCGGGGAGGGCGGACTGGTCCGGCATGGCGTGCGGCTCCCGGCCGTCAGAGGCGGCAGGCGTGGATGGCGGTGGTCAGGATGGCCCGCGCGCCGATGTCGTACAGATCGTCCATGATCCGCTGGGCCTCCTTGGCCGGGACCATGGCGCGGACGGCGACCCAGCCCTCGTTGTGCAGCGGCGAGACGGTCGGGGATTCCAGGCCCGGTGTGAGGGCGACGGCCTTCTCCAGCTGCTCGACGCGGCAGTCGTAGTCCATCATCACGTACGTCCGGGCGACGAGGACGCCCTGGAGGCGGCGCAGGAACTGCTGCACCTTGGGCTCGTTCTCCGACTCCGCGGACGTGTCGGCGCCGACACGGCGGATGACGACGGCCTCGGACTTCATGATCGGCTCGCCGAACACCTCGAGGCCCGCGTTGCGCAGGGAGGTGCCGGTCTCGACGACGTCGGCGATGACCTCGGCGACCCCCAGTTCGATGGCAGTCTCGACGGCTCCGTCGAGGTGGACCACGGAGGCGTCGATGCCGTTGTCCGCGAGGTGCCCGGCGACGATGCCCTCGTAGGAGGTGGCGACCGTCTTGCCCTTGAGGTCCTCGACGCCGTTCGCCGTCCCCGGCTTGGAGGCGAAGCGGAAGGTGGAGCGGGCGAAGCCGAGCGGGAGGATCTCCTCGGCGTTGGCGCCGGAGTCGATGAGCAGGTCCCGGCCGGTGATGCCGATGTCGAGGCGGCCGGAGGAGACGTAGATCGCGATGTCGCGGGGGCGGAGGTAGAAGAACTCCACCTCGTTGACCGGGTCGACGATCCGCAGCTCCTTGGACTCCCGGCGCTGCTGGTAGCCGGCCTCATGCAGCATCTCCCCCGCAGGTCCGGACAGGGAACCCTTGTTGGGGACGGCGATGCGCAGCATGAGGCGAGCTTCCTTCGTTCGTTCGGGAGGGGATGCGTGCGGTGCGGTTCAGAGGTGGGCGTACACGTCGTCCAGGGAGATGCCGCGGGCGACCATCATCACCTGGACGTGGTACAGCAGCTGCGAGATCTCCTCGGCGGCCGCTTCCTTGCCCTCGTACTCGGCGGCCATCCAGACCTCGGCGGCCTCTTCGACGACCTTCTTGCCGATGGCATGGACGCCCTTGCCGACCAGCTCTGCGGTGCGGGAAGTGGCGGGGTCGCCGGTGGCGGCCTTGTGCTGGAGCTCGGTGAACAGCTCCTCGAACGTCTTCTTGGACATGGTGAGGCTCACCCTACGCGCAACCGGCCCCGCCTCAGCGCCAGGGTTCAGATACTGAGCGGAGGGTGGCCGCGGTCGCCACCGCCGCCGTCACCGCCTCGTGGCCCTTGTCCTCGTTCGAGCCCTCGATGCCGGCGCGGTCCAGGGCCTGCTCCTCGGTGTCGCAGGTCAGTACCCCCATGCCGACGGGGACGCCGGTGTCGACGGAGACCTGGGTGAGGCCCTGGGTGACGCCCTGGCACACGTACTCGAAGTGGGGGGTGCCGCCGCGGATGACGACGCCGAGGGCCACGATGGCGTCGTAGCCGCGGCCCGCGAGGACCTTGGCGACGACCGGGAGTTCCCAGCTGCCGGGGACCCGCAGGAGGGTCGGCTCGTCGATGCCCAGGTCGTGCAGGGCGCGCAGGGCGCCTTCGACGAGGCCGTCCATCACCTTCTCGTGCCACTGGGCCGCGATGACCGCGACGCGCAGGTCGCCGCAGTTGCTTACGGACAGTTCGGGTGCGCCCTTGCCGCTCACGTTGCTCCTTGGTTCCTGGGACTGCTGTTCGTGGATCTTGCCGCTGGTTGTTACTGGTTGCCGCAGGTGGACGCCGTGGTGGTGTCCAGCCAGGGCAGGTCGTGGCCCATCCGGTCGCGCTTGGTGCGCAGGTAGCGGAGGTTGTGCTCGCCCGCGCGGACCGGCATCGGTTCACGGTCGGTGACGCGCAGGCCGTGCCGGACGAGGGCGTCGGTCTTCTCGGGGTTGTTGGTCATCAGGCGCAGGCTGCGTACGCCCAGGTCCACGAGGATCTGCGCGCCGGCGCCGTAGTCGCGGGCGTCGGCGGGCAGGCCCAGCTCCAGGTTGGCGTCGAGGGTGTCGCGGCCGCGCTCCTGGAGTTCGTAGGCGCGCAGCTTGGACAGCAGTCCGATGCCCCGGCCCTCGTGGCCGCGCAGATAGACGACGACGCCACGGCCCTCGGCGGCGACGCGTTCGAGGGAGGTCCCCAGCTGGGGGCCGCAGTCGCAGCGCAGCGAGTGGAAGATGTCACCGGTGAGGCATTCGGAGTGGACGCGCACGAGGACGTCCTCGCCGTCGCCGATCTCACCGTGGACGAGGGCGACGTGCTCCACGCCGTCGACGGTGGAGCGGTAGCCGTATGCCGTGAAGTCGCCGAACTCGGTGGGCAGTTGGGTCTTCGCCTCGCGCCTGACGGTGGGCTCGGCGGAGCGGCGGTAGGTGATGAGGTCCTCGATGGAGATGATCGTCAGACCGTGCTTGCGGGCGAAGGGGATCAGCTCGGGCAGGCGCAGCATCCGGCCGTCCTCGCCGGCGATCTCGACGATCGCCCCGGCCGGGCGCAGACCCGCGAGCCGGGCGAGGTCGACGGCGGCCTCGGTGTGGCCGTTCCGCACGAGCACCCCGCCGGTGCGGGCGCGCAGCGGGAAGATGTGGCCGGGGCGGACGAAGTCGCCCGGCTCGGCGGTACCGGAGGCCAGGAGCTGCAGGGTGGTGGCGCGGTCGGCGGCGGAGATGCCGGTGGTGACGCCGTGCCGCGGGGCCGCGTCGACCGTGACGGTGAAGGCCGTACGCATGGACTCGGTGTTCTGCTGCACCATCTGCGGCAGTTCGAGCCGGTCCAGCTCGTCGCCCTCCATGGGGGCGCAGATCATGCCCCGGCACTCGCTCATCATGAAGGCGATGATCTCGGGGGTGGCCTTCTCGGCGGCGACGACGAGGTCGCCCTCGTTCTCGCGGTCCTCGTCGTCGACGACGACGACCGGGCGGCCGGCCGCGATGTCGGCGATGGCCTGCTCGACGGGGTCGAGCGCGAAGCTCTCGATGTCGCTGGTGCTGTACAGGATCGGCGCCGTGGTCATGCCGGGGCTCCTTCCAGAGCGGGCTTGCGCGAGCGCAGCCACCAGTCGCGCATGCCCCACAGGACGAGCGCGCCGTAGATGATGTAGACGAAACCGGAGAAGGCGTAGCCGTTGGCGAAGTTGAGCGGGACGCCCACGAGGTCGACCAGCAGCCAGGCGAACCAGAACTCGACCATGCCGCGTGCCTGGGCGTACATGGCGACGATGGTGCCGGTGAAGATGTACGCGTCCGGCCAGGGGTCCCAGGACAGGGTCGGGTACGCGGTGAAGAGCGCGCCGACGGCGAGGGTGCCGAGCACGGCGCCGGCGATCAGGTAGCCGCGCTCGCGCCAGGTGGCGAAGCGCGGGGTGATGGCGCCGTCCGCGGACCGCCCCTTCGTACGGCTCCACTGCCACCAGCCGTACGCGGCGACGGCCATGACGATGACCTGCTTGCCGGCGCTGCCGGTCAGATGGCCGACGAAGGCGCCGAAGAGGACGAGGCCGGAGAGGAACTGCACGGGCCAGTTCCACAGGGAGCGGACCGCGCCGAGGGCGAGGGCGATCAGGCCGAGGATGTTGCCGATCATGTCCGACCAGAGGATCTGCTGGCCGAAGGCGGTGAAGGCGACGGTGTTCAGGGAGTTCACTGTCCCGCTCCCCGGGCTCCCGCCGCCCCCTGGTCGCCCAGCAGACGCTCGACGTACTTGGCGATGACGTCGACCTCGAGGTTGACCGGGTCGCCGGGCTGCTTGCGGCCGAGCGTGGTCAGGTCGAGCGTGGTCGGGATGAGGCTGACGGTGAAGTGGTCCGGACCGGCGTCGACGACGGTGAGGCTGATGCCGTCGACGGTGATGGAGCCCTTCTCGACGACGTACCGGGTGAGGTCCGCGGGGAGCGAGATCTTGACGATCTCCCAGTTCTCGGACGGCTTGCGCTCGATGACCTCGCCCGTGCCGTCGACGTGCCCCTGCACGATGTGCCCGCCGAGGCGGTCGCCGACGGCCATGGGGCGTTCGAGGTTGACGCGGGATCCGACGGTGAGGGCGCCGAGGCTGGAGCGTTGCAGGCTCTCCGCCATGACGTCGGCGGTGAACCAGTCGTCCTCGTGCTCCACGACCGTGAGACAGACACCGTTGACGGCGATGGAGTCGCCGTGGCGCGCGCCCTCGGTGACGACGGGGCCGCGCAGACGGAAGCGGGAGGAGTCGCCGAGCTTCTCGACGGCGGTGACCTCACCCAGCTCTTCGACGATTCCGGTGAACACTTCCCGGGTCCTCCTGCCTCATAGGGCACGGACTCCGGGGCTGTCGAAGACGACAGACATGAGCGGACAGCGGCACACAGGGAGCGACGCCGCGTGAAGACCCACCCCTGGTGGGGTAGGCCAAAAACAGACGGCGACGCGCACGAATGCCCGCCCGCCGCGCACTGCCTCCCATCCGGACTTTAACCGTCGGTCCAGGAATTTCACCTGGTCAACCGGCCGCTGGAAGCGACCGGGTCGCGGACTGTAACCGCCGGTTCGGACTTTCACCGACCCCGGAGTGCGCTGCTTCTGGTACAGAGCCAGTGTGCCACGCCCGATCGGCGCCCATGCGGGTGAGAACTGTGGGGTGGCTCACAGGGCGTGTCGCTGGACTTCTCCGACGGAAGCTGACCGGCTTCGGCTATCACTGACCAAGGGTCAACTTTCGCACCACCGTCCCCACTCGGAGATGGTTCGACCCCCGCCCGGAGGGGACTCGACCCATTGACCTGCTTGGTCTAGTCCTTTTAAAGTCTGCGGTCGCGGTACCCGCCCAGAACGGCCCGGCGACGGTGACGACGGCCCTTGCCCCGTCGCCGGGTCCCACCCGGCGGGCTGCGCCTGTCCCCCGTTCGTGGCAGCGGTGTCGTCACGGACGTGCGGGTCGCGCCGAACCCGGACAAGCTGGAGTTCGCGGGCGCGTGCAGCCGACCGCCGCGCGTCGACCCGGTCGCCACCTGTAAAGGGGATGGACGGCATGACCACGATCCTGGTGACCGGCGGCACCGGTGTCCTCGGCAGGCCCGTGACCGAGCGGCTGCGGGCGGACGGGCACGAGGTGCGGGTGCTCAGCCGGCACACGCGGCCGTACGCCGTCGATCTCGTCGTGGGCGGGAGCGGGCTGGACACGGCCGTGGCGGGGGTCGACACGATCGTGCACTGTGCGACATCGCCGCGCGGGGGTGACGAGAAGGCGGCGGAGAACCTGATCGCGGCGGCGCGGCGGGCCGGGGTGCGGCATCTGGTCTACATCTCGATCGTCGGCGTGGACCGGGTGCCGTTCGGCTACTACCGGTCCAAGCTGGCCGTGGAGCGGCAGGTCGAGGAGTCGGGGCCGGACTGGACGATCCTGCGGGCGACCCAGTTCCACGACCTGCTGGTGATGCTGTTCGCGGGGTTGTCCAAGCCTCCGGTCATGCTGCTCCCCGCCGGGGTGAGCGACCAGCCCGTCGCCGTCGCCGAGGTCGCCGAGCGCCTCGCGGAGCTGGCCGTGGGCGCCCCCGCCGGCCGCGTCGACGACCTGGGCGGCCCCGAGGTCCTGACCTTCCCCCAGCTGGCCCGCGCCTACCTGGCCGCCACCGGGCGCCGCCGTCCTCTGCTGAACGTCCCGCTGTTCGGCAAGGCGTACCGGGCCTTCCGCGCCGGTGGCCACCTCGCGCCGGGGCGGGCCGTGGGGAAGGGGACGTTCGGGGAGCACCTGACGGCCCGGTTCGGGGAGGGGCGCAGGAAAGGCTGAGGTGACGGAAGGGGTGAAGCGGGGAGAGGGGGCCGGGGCTGCCCCTGCGGCCGAGAGCCTCGGGAGCTTCGGGACCGCCGGGACTCAGGGCACCGGTCCGCCCCCGCGTCACCGGGTGGGCGGTGCGAACAGTTCGTCCTGTGCGGCCTCACGGGCCATGAGCAGCGCGCCGCGCAGGACCGCCGCCCCGCCGAGGCCCCCGGCCCGCACCTCGGTCGGCAACGGCGACATCGCCGCCAGCCGCTGTCCCACTCTGCCGGCCAGTTCCACCCCACCGGCCTGCCCCACCTCACCACCGAGCACCACGCACCCGGGGTCGAGCACGGCGACGACGGAGGCCGCGCCGATGGCCACCCGGTCGGCCAGGGCGTCGAGGAAACGGGCACGGTCGGGTTCGCCCGGCGGCAGGCCGGGTCCGGGCTGCCGGGTGGCGGTGTCGCTCGGCGGGGGGCCGGCCGTCGCCGCCCGTACCAGCGTCGCCGCGTACGGCTCGCTCGGCACGGCCTCGGCGGTGACGCCGTGGGCCGTGGCCAGGGCCGCCACCGCCGTCGCGCCGGCCAGGGAGTGGAAGCCGCCCTCGCAGTCGGTGGCCGAGGGGACCGTGGTCGTACCGGGGACCGGGAGGAAACCGATCTCGCCCGTGCCGCCGGAGGCGCCCCGGCGGAGGTGGCCGTCGAGGACGACGGCGGCGCCGGTGCCGAGGCCGAGCCAGAGCAGGACGAAGGTGTCACGGTCGCGGGCGGCGCCGTCCCGCTGCTCGGCGAGGGCCGCGAGGTTGGTCTCGTTCTCGACGAGGACGCGGGCCGGGAGCCGTTCACCGAGCGCGGCGACCAGCCGGCGGTGCCACGCGGGAAGGCCGCTGGAGTCGCGGAGTTCGCCCGTGGCCGGGTCGATCAGGCCGGGGGCACCGATCGCCACCGTGTGCAGCCGGTCGGCGCCCGCCTCCTTCGCGGCACGCTCCACCAGGGCGACCGCCTGCTCCACGGCAGGTCCCGTGCCGGCGTCGCCCGCGATCGGTACCGACGCCCGCGCCAGCTCCGTACCGAGCAGGTCGGCGACGACGACGGTGACGCTCTCGGTGCGCACGTCGAGCGCGGCGAGATGCGCGCGGTCGGCGACGATGCCGTAGAGGCGGGCGTTGGGGCCGCGTCGCTGCTCCCCCGACTCCCCCACGACGCCGATCAGTCCGGCGGCCGTGAGGCGCTCCACGAGGTCGGCGACCGTGGGCCGGGACAGGCCGGTGAGCTGCTTCAACTGCCCGGCCGTCAGCGGACCTTCCTGCTGCAGCAGCCGCAGGGCGAGCCGGTCGTTGATGGCTCGGGCGGTACTGGGTGATGCGGGCATGCCGGGATCCTCCCAGATCTGCGGCGCCGCACGGCCGGTGGCCCTCACAGGGCGCTCCCTATCTATCAGGCAGGGTTCCTGATAGTTTACGCCACGCGACGACGCCGGGTGGGCGCAGGACATCGGGGGAACCGGAAGTCCGCGGTCCTGAGCCGCTCCATCGACGGCGTCCGCACGGGAGATCGGCGGCCGGTACGGGTGCGAGGGCCATGACGGCCTCGGCGCTCGTCATGCGTGCCGACGACTCGGCGCATCGAGACACAGGGAGGCGGGAGAATGAGTGTGGTGGTCCACGAGCAGCGCGAGGTGAGGCGGGCGCGGTACGCCGTGGCGGCCGTGTTCGCGGTGCACGGCGCCGTCACCGGCTCGTTCGCGACCCGCGTGCCGTGGATCCAGGACCACGCGGGGGTCGGCGCGGGCCAACTGGGCCTCGCTCTCGCCTTCCCGGCGATCGGCGCGTCCCTGGCGATGCCGCTCGCGGGCCGGATCAGCCACCGCTTCGGCGCCCGCACGGCGCTGCGCGGACTGCTCGCCCTGTGGACGCTCGCACTGATCCTGCCGTCCCTGTCACCGAACCTCTGGACGCTCTGCCTCGCGCTGTTCGTGTACGGGGCGTCGGCGGGCATGGCGGACGTCGCGATGAACGCGCTCGGAGTCGAGGTGGAGAGCCGCCTCGGCAAGTCGATCATGTCGGGCCTGCACGGTATGTGGAGCGCGGGCGCCCTCGTCGGCTCGGCGGCCGGCACCCTCGCCGCCCACCTGGGCTCGGACGCCCGGCTGCACCACGCGCTCGCGGCGGCCACGCTCACCGTCCTCGGTCTGGTCGCCTGCCGATGGGTCCTGGATCTCAGGCCCACCGAGGACGAGGAGCCGCCGCCCCGGTTCGCGCTGCCGCCGAAGTCGGCGCTGCTGATCGGCGCGGTCGGGTTCTGCGCGGTGTTCGCGGAAGGGGCGGCGCTGGACTGGTCGGCGGTCTATCTGCGGGACCAGCTGGAGACCTCGGCCGGGCTCGCGGCGGCGTGCACCACCGGTTTCATGCTGACCATGGCGGTGGCCCGGCTCGCGGGCGACGCGGTGGTCGACCGCTTCGGTACCGTCCGTACCGTACGGGCGAGCGGTGCCCTGGCCGTGCTCGGCGGGATCCTGATCGTCGTCGCGAACCAGCCGGCGGTCGCGATGGGCGGCTTCGCGCTGATGGGCCTCGGCATCGCGGTCGTCGTCCCGCTCTGCTTCGCCGCCGCGGGCCGCAGCGGGCCGAACCCCAGCCTGGCCATCGCGGGCGTGGCGACCATCACGTACACCTCCGGGCTGGTCGCGCCGAGCGCGATCGGCGGTCTGGCCGAACTGACCAGTCTGGTCGTGTCGTTCGGCCTGGTCACCGTGCTGGCGTGCGGTCTGGTCGTCTTCGCGGGGGTGCTGCGCACCAGTGATCGGGACCGTCCCCGGGTCGCCCGGACGGGCTCTGCGGTCCCCGACCCGAAGCACTGACGCGCACGTCCGTCCCCGTGGGATCTGCCGGCCCCGTGCCCCTACCCCCGTGCCAGCTCGTACGCGTACCCCGGTGAGAACGCCCCCGCCCTCCCCCGGCAGCCGTCGGACTCGCCCGGCAGTTTCACCCACAGGTAGGCGTCGACGCGGGACTCTCCGGTGGTGAGGGTCGGTGGCCGGCCGAGGCCGCGGTCGGCGGGGTCGCACCACTGGCCGTCGGCCGGGGGGCCGTTGCCGTTGCGGCTGGTGTCGATGACGGCGCCGAGGCCCGACGGGCCGCCGAGGGCGTCGAGGACCCGGCGGTCGTAGGCGATCTCGGCCTCCGTGCGGTTGAAGTTGGACACGTTGCTGAAGATGCCGTCGGAGCCGTCGGGCGAGGCGGCGCCCGCCCGGCGCAGGAGCGCGGCCTGTTCGGCCGGGGCGTTCCACCGCGAGTGCCCGGCGTCGTGGTAGACGCGGGCTCGGGGGTCGGCCGCCTTCAGGACGCGTCCGGCACGGGCCAGCGAGGCGAAGCGGTCGGCACGCGCGCCCGTGGACAGACAGTCGGACTGTGCGATCGCGTCCGGCTCCAGGAGCACGATGACGTCGCCCGAACCGAGCCCGGCGGCGAACGCGTCGATCCACGCGTCGTACGCGTCCAGGCTCGACGCCCCGCCCTGCGAGGCCCCTCCGCAGTCCCGGCCCGGGATCGCGTACGCCACGAGCACCGGGATCTGTCCCCGCGCGGCACCCGCGGAGGCGACCGCCGCGACCCGCGAGGTGGTGGTGGCCGGCGTGGGATCGGTGAACCAGACGGCGGCCGGGCGTGCGGCGATGTCGTTCTCGATGGCGCTGCCGCGCGGATCGTCCGGGTGGGCCCGAACCCAGTCGAGGACCTGGGAGTCGGGGTGACGGTAGAGCGTCCCGGGGCCGGAGACGGGCGGCGATCCGGTCCGGTCCGCCGACGGCCGCACAGCGGTCTTCCCGGACGGGGCGGGCGACTTCCTGGGGGACGGCGAGGCCGAGACCCGCGAGGGGGACGGCGGGCGGGGGGTCCGCCCGGCCGACGCGGTGGGCCCGGTCGTCCCCGCCGCCTCGAAGGGGAGTCCGGTCGCGCGGCTCGCCCGCGGCCGGGCCTCGTCGGCGCCCGGCTCACCGCCGAGCGCGGCCACCATCCCGGTCACGGTTGCCACGACGGCCATGGCCGCCGCCGCTGCCACCACGGCGCCGCGCCGCGCCGCCCGCCTGCGCTCGGCCCGGCGTGCGGCCAGACGCTGGGCGCGTGAGCCTGACACGTGATGCTCCCCCTGCTCCCCGGACCGCGCGCGCTGCGTCGGCTTCCCGGCACCTCCGGCACATCGCCGGCCGCGCCCGCGTTACCCCGTTTCGGGGACGCGGCGGGCACGGCGGCGCCGGTGGCAGCCTAGGCCTGGGACCCTGCCCCCTATGGCGCAGTCGGAACAATTCACCTATTCCGTGGACCCGGTGGACTCGGTGGACTCGGTCGTCTCCCGTATGCGCGCCCTGGACGCGGTCCTCCCCGCGCAGGACGGGATCGCCGTCTTCAACCGCGTCTACCTCACCGTCACGGAGGCCATCGACCGGCGGCTGGACTCCGGTCACTTCCCGGACACCGAGGCCGCGATCACCTTGGACGTGCTCTTCGCCGAGCGGTATCTGCGGGTCGCCGAGGGCGAACGCGCGCCCGCGTGCTGGCGGCCGTTGCTGCAGTTCCGACGTCATCCCGGCGTACGGCCGCTGCAGTTCGCCCTCTGCGGCATCAACGCGCACATCGGCCACGATCTCGCGCTGGCCGTCGTGGACACCTGTCGTACGCTCGGCTGCGAACCCGCCGATCTGGAGGACGAGTTCGAGCATGTGGGCGATGTCCTCGTGTCGCTGGAGGAGCGCGTCCGCGAGGAGCTGATGCCGGGCCCCGATCTCCTGCAGATCGCCGATCCGCTCACCCATCTGCTCGGCGCGTGGAGCCTGGAACGCGCCCGAGAGGCCACCTGGTCGGCCGCCCGCGCGCTGTGGGCACTGCGCGGACTCCCCGATCTCGCCGAGGAGTCCGCCCTGCGCCTGGACGCCGCGGTGGGCCTGACGGGCCGCATGCTGCTGACCCCCCTGCCGGACTGCCCCCACCCAGGGGCCCTCGACAGGCCCTAGTCCTCCGGCAGTTCGACGGGCGCGATCTCGTCGTAGACGTCCCCGGGCCCGGGGTTGGTCGCGTCGGTGGCGCCGCCGAAGTGGTTCATGACGCCCCAGACCGCGTTGAGCGCGGTCTGGATCGCGCCCTCGGCCCAGCCGGCCGTCCAGGAGATGTCGTCGCCGGCGAGGAAGATGCCCCGCTTGTCCTCGGGCAGCCGGTCCTGCATGAAGTGCGTGAACAGGCGCCGCTGGTAGCGGTAGTGGCCGGGCAGGTTCGCCTTGAACGCGCCCATGAAGTAGGGCTCGTTCTCCCAGGAGACCGTCACCGGGCTGCCGATGACGTGGCTGCGGATGTCGACGTTCGGGTAGATCTCGCCGAGCGACTTCAGCATGACCTCCATCCGCTCGTTCGCGGACAGCGGCAGCCACTTGAGGCTGTCGTCGCACCAGGTGTAGGAGAGGCAGATGACGGCCGGCTTGTCGGGACCGTCGTCGAGGAGATAGGTCCCGCGCGTCATACGGTCGGTGAGGGTCATCGACATGACGTCCCGGCCGGTGCGCTCGTCCTTGTCCAGCCAGAACGGACGGTCCACGGGGACGAACAGCTTCGAGGACTCCATGTAGTGGGTCCGCTCGATCGCCGTCCAGTGGTCGATCGGGAAGAGCGAGTCGTCGCAGGCGATCTTCGACAGCAGCATCCAGGACTGGGCGGTGAAGATCGCCGCCTGGTAGGTGCGGATGTCGCCGTCGGCGTCCGTGACGGTGATCCGGTTGCCTGCGGTCCGGTGCAGCCGGGTCACGGCGGGCCGCGGCTCGCCGTCGACGTGCAGGGACTTCAGGGACGTCCCGTACGGCCAGTGCACGATCTTCTCGGGCTCGCGCTCCCAGAGCCGCAGCGGGAGCTGCTGGCTGCCGCCGACGATGCCGCGGTGGTGGTCGTCGGCCTCGGTGTAGACGACCCGCAGGATCTCCAGGATCGAGTTCGGGAAGTCGGTGTCCCAGCCGCCCGTGCCGAAGCCGACCTGGCCGAAGATCTCGCGGTGCCGGAAGGACTTGAAGGCCTCGGAGTCGCAGAGGAAACCGTAGAAGGTCTGGTTGTCGAGCCGCTCGACGAGTTCGGCCCAGATCTCCCGGATGCGCGGTACGTCGCGCTCGCGCAGCGCCCGGTTCATGTCGGAGAAGTCGGCGCCCTCTTCGAGGCAGGCGTTCCAGGCGGCCGCGACGTCCCGGTAGACCTGCGGCAGGTCGTCGATCGTCTCGGCGTAGTGGGACTCGCCCTTGAGGTCGACCACGGTCGAGGGCGTGGCCTCGGCGAGGGGGTTGGGGAAGGGGCGGGTCTCCAGACCGGCGAGATCGATGTAGTGCTGGAGCGCGGTGGACGAGGGCGGGAAGCGCATCGCCCCCATCTCGGCGGTGAGCGAGGGGTCGCACCCGTCGAAGCCGACCGTCCGCAGGCGCCCGCCGATCCGGTCGGCCTCGTACACGACCGGCTTGAGCCCCATCTTCATCAGCTCGTACGCCGCCACGATGCCGGACAGACCGCCGCCGATCACCGCGACCTCGGTGCCGTGCTCGGTGGCCGGGATCTGCCCCAGGCCGGCCGGGTGGGCCAGGAAATCGTCGTACGCGTACGGGAAGTCCGGGCCGAACATGGTGATCGGCGGCTGGTGCTCGTCTGCGTGCTCGATGGCGTTGGGCACGGTGGACGTCATGGGGTACGGACTCCTAGCGGAAAAGGGGGTACGGGGGTCACCGGGGTGGGGCGGGTCTCAGACGAGGGAGCCGTAGAGGCCGGGGCGCCGGTCCTGGAGGTAGGGGTTCGCCGTGCGCGAGGCCGCGAGGAAGGCGGGGTCGGCGTCGGCGAGGACGAGGTCCTCCTCGCGGCCGGCGCGGGTGCGCGCGACCCCGTCGGGCCCGGCGAGCGTGGACAGCCCGACGAACTCGAACTCCCCTTCCCGGCCGACCCGGTTGACGTAGGCGACGTACATCTGGTTCTCGAAGGCACGCACCGGGATCATCGACTCGGCGACGAACTGGAACGGATGCATCTGGGCCGTCGGCACCACCAACAGATCGGTGCCGGCGAGGGCGTGGGCGCGGACGTTCTCGGGGAACTCCACGTCGTAGCAGATCAGGAGCCCGACGCGGAGTCCGTTCAGCTCGGCCTGGACGACGGACCGCTCGCCCGGCGTGAAGTGGTCGCGCTCGAAGCAGCCGAAGAGATGGGTCTTGCGGTAGTTGGCGAGCCGGACACCGTCGGCACGCACGAGCTGCGCCGAGTTGAAGACCGCGTCCCCGGCCCGCTCCGGATACCCGTACGTGATCGCGACCCCGTGCCGCCCCGCGATCTGGGCGACCGCGTCGGCCGACTCCCCGTCGGCCGGCTCGGCGAGCCGCGCGATGTCGTCGCCGATCGCGTACCCGGTGAGGAACATCTCCGGCGCCACCACCAGCCCCGCCCCGGCGGCCGCCGCCCGCCCCGCGGCCTCGTCGAGCACCTTCAGGTTCCCGACGACCGAGCCGGGCCGACCGGAGCTCTGGAGCAGGGCGGTACGCATGCGTGTTCCTCACCGGGACAAGGGGGATCGGGGGTCACCTAGACGGTACGGTCGGCGCGCCGAACCGGACAAGCGGCGGCCATTGCGCACCGGCGGGGCATTCGTTGCGTGTGACGCGGCGGGGACGGCGATTCGTTGCGTCGCAGGGAGGGGCCGCCCCCGTGCCTGCACGCACCCGGGGCCGCGCCCACACCCCGCCCCTGCACCCGCCTCGGGCTGTCGCACCCGCCGCGCCTCGGGCTGTCGGCCCCGCTCTACGCCCCCCTCCGCACCACCAGCACGGCCGCCGTCACCAGATACGGCACCGCGAACACGGCGAACGCGACCCCGTGCGCGGCGGACGCCCCGATCACGGCGTACGCGGCGAACACGGCCACCGTCGCCGCCTCCGTCCCCATGCTCGCCACGGACGTCAGCGTGGCCCGCCGAGCCCCCTCGATCCGGTCCTGCAGGCGCGCGTCGGCGAGCACGTCGGCCAGCTGGAAGCCACCGAAGGCGACGGCCACCAGCCCGATACCGACCGGCGTCCCCATCAGCGCCCCCACGGCCAGCGCGGTCGCCGAGCCCGCCAGCACCACCCCGAGCCCGGCCCTGCCCAAGCGCTCAGCCGCCCCGGTCAGCAGGCTGCCGATCGCCGGCCCCACCCAGACCACCAGCAGCAGATAGGGCACCGTCCCCTCGGCCACGCCCGTGTCCCGGACCAGCAACGGCGTGTACTCGTCGAGGGCGCCCCAGACCGCGCCGACGGCCGGGACGAGCAGCATCGCTCCCCGTACCGAACGGTCCCGGCGCACCTCGGCCAGCCCGGACCGCAGGGTGGTGAGGGTGGAGGCCGCCGTGTCCGTGCCCGGTGCCGCGGCCTTCCGGTGCTCGGGGAGCCGGACGGCCACCAGCGAGGTCAGCACACAGGCCAGGACGCTCGCCGCGCCCACGGCCGGATAGCCGCCCAGGTCGAGGACCGGTCCCGCCAGCCCCATCGCCGCCATCACGCCGACCATGCCCACCGCCCGGGCCCGGCCGATGACGCGTGCGTACCGGTCGGCCGCGCCGAGCCGGTCCAGTTCGTCGTAGACCAGCGCCTCCAGCGCGCCGGAGCCGAGGGCGCCGCGCACGCCCCACAGGACGAAGCCCGCGGCGAAGGCCCCGTACGACGGGACGGCCACCCACAGGGCGAAGCCGGCCGCGGTGAGCAGCGGGCCCAGCCAGAGCAGCAGCCGCCGGGAGACGGTGTCGGCCCAGGCGCCGGAGGGGACCTCCAGCAGGATCCCGGTGAGCGACCACAGGGCGAACAGGGAGGAGATCTGCCAGATCGACAGTCCGGCGTCGCTGAACAGCAGCGCGTACACCGGGTAGAGCAGCACGAAGTCGTCGAGGAACGCGTAGCCGTACAGCGTGGCCGTCAGCCGCCGGACACCGCTGGTCCGGGCATCGGGCGCACGCGTGGGTGAGAGAGTCATGAGGCCTTCCCGAGGGGGCGAATCGGACGTCGTCGCTGCGGCGTCCGGGGCGGCCCTCGGGAGGAGGCACGGCTGGTGGATCAATGTCGCCAGGTCATGGCACCGATGCTAGTCCGGCGGGCCCGTCCGGCCCACCGGATATCAGGAGGTCACGTCCTAGGGGGCGCGACCGGCGCGAAGGTGGTGATCACCGCCGCGTGGTCCGACGGCCAGTCGTTGTCCTCGACGTCCGGCCAGTGGCGGGGCGTGCCGCAGACGTGGGTCCGGGAGTCGAGGACCGCGAGGCCCCGGTGCAGGACGAAGTCGATGCGGTCCTGGGGCTCCGGCCGGCCGCTGCCGTCCTCGTGTACGAGGTGGATCGGCGACCAGGTGTGGCCCGGCTCCCGTACGGGGTCGGGGTGGGCCTCCCGGTAGGAGTCGCGCAGACCGGCCGTCTCGGCGGCGAGGGTGACCGGCCAGTCGACGTCCGGCCGGTCGAGGTGGGACGGGCTGTTGAAGTCGCCCACGAGGACGACCGGCACACTGCCGTCGATCCGGCGCAGGCAGTCCCGCAGCTGGGCGAGCCGCACCTCCTCGTGCGCGATCAGCTCGGCGGCCTCCAGCCCGTCGAAGGCGGCCTCGTAGGGCCCGTAGGGCGTGTAGTCCAGGTGGACCGTCCAGATGTCCACCTCGGAGCCGGAGTCGGTTCTGATACGGACGCCCGCCGCCCCGTAGAAGCCGACGTCGGGGTCGCCGAAGCGGGCCGTGATCGGGTGGCGGCTGATGATGCCGAGGTTGTCGCCGGCCCGGTGGTGGTGCCAGCCGAGGGCCTCGGCGAGTTCCTGGGCGGCGGTGCCGCGGGTCTCCTGGAGGCCGACCACGTCGGCGCCGGTCTCGGTGATGACCTTGAGCTGTTTGGCGCGGTGGTCGCGGACCCTGGTGCCGCCGTGCCAGAGGTTCCAGGTCATCACCCGCAGGGTCGGTCCGTCGGGGGCGACCAGCCGGCGCAGGCTCGCCGGGGTCTCGGACTCCAGGGACTCCCGTACGGTCCGCCCCGGGGCCTCGTCGATCGGGGCGAGCGAGGGCACGGCGAGGACCACGCAGCCCGCCGCCTCGGCCGAGGTGACTCCGGTGCCGGTGTCCTCGACGGCCACGCACGCGGCGGGCTCGACGCCGAGGGCCTGGCAGGCGGCGAGATAGGGGTCGGGGGCCGGCTTGGTGTGCTCGGTGTCGTCGGCGGTGACCGAGACGGCGAACAGGTCGCGGCCGAGGGCGTCGAGGACGGTGTCGGCGACCGCGCGCGACGAGGCCGTGACCAGGGCGGTGGGGACGCCCTCGCGGGCCAGGGCCCGCAGCAGTTCCAGCGCGCCCGGGCGGGGCACGATGCCGGTGCGGACCCGGGCGGCGAACTCCCGGTGCAGGTCGGCGGCGAGTCCGTCCGACGGTGCGCCGGTGATGCCCGCGAGCCAGGCGGCGGTGTGCTCGACCGGGCGGCCGAGGACGTCCGGCTGGTCGGCCTCGGTCAGCGCGCGACCGAGGCCGGCGGCCACCACCTCCACCGCGTCCCACCAGAGCCGCTCGGTGTCGACGAGCGTGCCGTCCATGTCGAACAGGGCGGCCTGGAGCGGCAGTCGGGACAAGGGTTTCTCTTTCCGTGGGGATGGCGGACGGTGCCCGGCCGTGGGGGCCGGGCGGGGGTGGTCAGCGGGGGGCACGGGCGGCGACCAGCACCGGCCGTTCGGGGAGGCTCACGGTGACGGCCGCGCCGGCGCCGAGGGTGGCCGCCTCGTGCGTGGGCAGGTCGGCCCTGACCTCGGTGCCGTCGGCGAGCTTCACGGTCAGGCGGGTGGCGGCGCCGAGGAACGCGGTGGCGACCACCCGGGCGTCACCGGTGTCGTCCGCACGCACCCCGACCGCCTCCGGCCGCAGGAGCACGTCCACCTCCGTGGCGGCCGGCGCCGCCCCGTCCACGGGCAGCCGCCGGCCCAGCACCTCGACCGTGGTACCGGCCAGCCGCCCCGGGATGCGGCTCATCGTGCCGACGAACTCGGCGACGAAGGCGGTGGCGGGGCGGCCGTACAACTCGACGGGAGCGGCGCACTGTTCGAGGCGTCCGGCGTGCATCACGGCGACCCGGTCGGCCATGGACAGCGCCTCCTCCTGGTCGTGCGTCACGAACAGGGTGGTGATGCCCAGCTCCTGCTGGAGCCGGCGGATCTCCTCCCGGAGCGTGAGCCGCACCTTGGCGTCGAGGGCGGAGAGCGGCTCGTCGAGCAGCAGCACCCGGGGCCGCAGGGCGAGCGCGCGGGCGAGGGCGACGCGCTGCTGCTGGCCGCCGGAGAGCTGGTGGGGGTACTGGGCGCCCTTGTCGGCGAGGCCCACGAGGTCGAGCAACTCGGCGGCCCGGGAGCGCCGTTCGGCCGTGCGCACCTTGCGCATGCGCAGTCCGAAGGCCACGTTGTCGAGGGCGCTGAGGTGCGGGAAGAGGCTGTACGACTGGAAGACCATGCCGGCGTCGCGCCGGTGGGCCGGGACGCGGGTGACGTCCTCGCCGTCGACCAGTACCTCGCCGGAGTCGGGGTGCTCGAAGCCGGCGAGCATCCGCAGTGCGGTGGTCTTGCCGCAGCCGGACGGGCCGAGCAGCGCGAGCAGTTCACCGGGCCGGACGGCCAGGTCGAGTCCGTCGAGGGCGACGGTGGCACCGAACTCCCGGCGCAGGCCCCGGAATTCGACGGTGGCGGCGGTGTCGGTCGCTGTTGTCTCAAGCACGGTCATCGTTCATCCCCGGGAGGCGGAAGCGGTTGGGGTGCGTCCGCCGAAGGAGGCGAGCGCGAGGAGCATGGCCCAGGTGACGAGCAGGCTGAGCACCGAGACGGCGACCGAGAGCTGGGCCTGCGAGCCGCTGACGTTGACGATCCACACGGCGAACGGCCTGAAGCCCAGCAGCTGGGCGACGGTGAACTCGCCGAGCACGAGCGCCAGGGTGAGGAACGCGGAGTTGAGCAGGGCCCCGCGCAGATTGGGCAGCACGGCCCGCACCAGTGCCTGCGGCCAGCTCGCCCCGCAGCTGCGCGCGGCCTCGACGAGGGTGGGGACGTCCATGGCGCGCAGGCCCGCGTCCAGCGCCCGGTACACGAAGGGCAGCGCCATCACGACGTAGGCGAGGACCAGCACCACGGGGAAGTCGGGGTTCTGGACCGCCACGAAGGTCTGGAACAGCGGGGTCCTGGAGAGGTGTTCGGGTCCCCACTTGAGCACGGTGCCGAGCCCGGCGACGAACGCGATCGGCGGCACCACCAGCGGCAGGGAGCACACGACCTCCACCACGGGCCGCAGCCTCGGCGCGCCGAGCCGCAGCGCGACCATGGCGGGCACCATCAGCAGCAGGACGACGGCGATGGTCGCGGCGGCCAGCTCCAGCGAGAGCAGCAGGCTGGACATGAAGCCGTCGGTGCCGAGGATCTGGCCGTAGGCGTCGAAGGTGATCCCCTCGCCCGGCACGTCGACCGTGAAGACCACGGACGCGGCGAGCGGGACGAGGAAGTACAGCCCGGCGAGGGCGAGGACGAGCGGACGCCACAGGGCGGCGCGCCGCGCGGCCGGGCGCCCGGGGTTCAGGCCAGCCATCGCGCACTCCGTCGTTGCAGGGGCAGGTAGACGGCCATGACCAGCCCGGCGATCAGGACCATGTCGAGGCTGAGGGCGAGTGCCACGTTCTCCTGGCCGACCAGGACGTTGCCGGAGATGGCGTCGGCGATCTGCAGGGTGACCAGCGGGATGGAGCTGCCCACCATGGCCGCGGCGGTGGCGTACGCGGCGAAGGCGCTGCCGAACAGCAGCACGAGTCCGCCGAGCAGCGAGGGCGCGAGCACGGGCAGGGCGACGTGGATCCAGTACTGCGGGCCGGTGGCGCCGTTGTTCTGCGCGGCCTCCCGCCACTGGACGCGCAGTCCGTCGAGGGCGGGGGTGATGGTGAGGACCATGAGGGGGATGAGGAAGTACAGGTAGACGATGACCAGGCCCCAGAAGCTGTAGAGGTCCCAGCCCTTGTCGGTCAGACCCAGCCGCCTGGTCAGGACACCGGCGTTGCCGAGGGTGGCGACGAAGGCGAAGGCGAGCGGGACACCGCCGAAGTTGGCGAGCACCCCGGAGGCGGTGAGGACCGCCTCGCGCAGTGCCGGGAAGCGGGAGGTCACCACGGCCTGGGCGAGCGGCAGCCCGAGGAGGGCCGCGAGGCCTGCCGAGACGGCGGACAGCTTCACGCTGCCGAGCATGGCCGTGAGGTAGGCCCCCTGCACGGAGGCCGTCATGTTCGCCGTGGTGTACGAGGTGGCGCCGGTCGCCTGGTCCTTGACGGTGAACGCGCCGTTCAGCATGGCGACCGCGGGCAGCCCGAAGGCGACCGCGACGAAGACCAGCAGCGGCAGCACGGCGAGCCAGCCGCCGGGGCGGGGCCGCCGCTTCACGGAAGCGGCGGCCACCAGTGCCGTGTCGGCCTCGGTGACGACGGCGGTCACCCGGAGACCGCCTTGGCCCAGCCCTGTCCGAGCGCGTCCTTGGCCTTGGTCTGCTGGTCCTCGGTCGGGAACTCGGGCGTGCCGGACACCTTCGGCAGCTTGGCCGCGGCCGCCGCGTCCAGCGTGCCGGCCTTCTCCATGGCCGGCATCAGGGCCGGGCGGGCGTATCCGGCGAGCCACAGGTTCTGGCCCTCGGCGCTGTAGAGGTACTCCTGCCAGAGGCGGGCGGCGGCCGGGTGGGGCGCGTCCTTGTTGATGGCCTGGGAGTAGTACTGGGAGAACTTGCCGTCCTCGGGAACGACCACCTTCCAGTCGACGCCCTTGGACTTGAACTCGTCGGCGTACCCGGCGTTCAGGTAGTCCCAGTCGATGCTGATGGGCGTCTCGCCCTTCTCGACGGTGGCCGGCGTCGACTCGACGGGCGTGTAGTTGCCGTTCTTCTTCAGCTTGGCGAAGAAGTCGAGGCCGGGCTGGATGTCGTCGAACGATCCGCCGCTCGCCAGCGAGGCCGCCCAGACGCCGCCGAAGGCGGAACCGGACTTGGTGGGGTTGCCGTTGAGGGCGACCTGTCCCTTGTACTGCGGCTTCAGCAGGTCGGCGAAGGTCTGCGGGCACGCCTTCACGCGCTTGGCGTCGCAGCCGATGGAGATGTAGCCGCCGTAGTCGTTGTACCACTGGGCCTTCGGGTCCTTCTGGCCCTCGGGGATGTCGGCGAAGGAGGCCACCTCGTACGGCGCGAGCAGCCCCTGCTGGGCGGCGCTCAGCGCGAAGGAGCTGCCCAGGTCGAGCACGTCGGGCGCCCGGTCCTGGCCCTTGCGCGAGGTGACGGCGTTGATCTCGTCCTGGCTGGCCCCGTCCGGGTTCTCGACCTCGATCTTGATCCCGTACTTCTTCTGGAACCCGTCGATCAGGGCGCCGTAGTTGGCCCAGTCGCGGGGCAGGGCGATCGCGTTGAGCTTGCCCTCCTTCTTGGCCGCCGCGACCAGCGCGTCCAGGCCGCCGAAGTCCTTGGCCGAGGTCGCGGTGGCCGCGTTGACGCCGTCGCCGGTGGTCTCGGCCTCGGGGGCCGCGCCGCAGGCGCTGAGGGTGAGTGCGGCGGCGACGGCGAGGCCGCCGCCGATCACGGCGGATCTTGTCAGGAAGAGGGTCACGAGCTCTCCAGGGGTACGCGCAGCGGGACGATCTGGGTGGAGCACTTGTCTGAACAAGTTGGCCTCATTACGTCCGCGCTTCATATCACGCAGGTAAACTCCGGCGAAATACTCGTGCACGTTTTCCCGCACAATCACCGGCCGCGCGCGGGGTTCGCCGGTTTCTCCCAAGGCTCGCTAGGCTGGGCGCGCTGTGCACAGAGAGCGGCCGGACGAGCGGAGGGGGCGCATGGCGGCGCGACACGAGGAGATCGCCGAGGAGCTGCGGCGGGCGATCGACCGTGAGGACTACACGGTGGGGAGTCTGCTGCCGCCGGAGACCGAACTAGCGGCCCGCTACGGCGTCTCGCGCGGCACCGTCCGGCAGGCGGTGGCGACCCTGACCGCCGAGGGCCTCATCGGCTCGCGCCAGGGCGCCCGGCGGGTGGTCCTGGCCGGCCGCCGCAGCCAGAGCTTCGCGGAGCTGCGCAGCTTCGCCCAGTGGGCGCGCGCGATGGGCCGCGAGGCGACGGGCCGGGTGGTTCTCCAGGAGTACCGGACCGCCACCGCCGAGGACCGCGTCCGCCTCCAGGTCGCCCCGGGCGCCCGCCTCCTGCACGTCCTGCGTCTGCGCGGGCTCGACGGGCGGCCCGTCCTGCTGGAGCGCACGGTCTACGCCGACTGGATCTCCCCCGCCGTCGAGCCGATCGAGGCCGACTGCCCCTCGGTCACCCAGCGCCTGCTCGACGACACGGGTCTGGTCTTCGCCTACGGCGAGCACGTCATCGACGCCGTGGCCGCCGGCGCCCACGACGCCGAGTTCCTGGCCGTGCGCCGGACGAGCCCCCTCCTGCGGGTCCGGCGCGTCACCACCACCCGGGAGGGCCGGCCGGTGGAGTGGTCCGACGACCGCTACCGCCCGGACGCGGTGAGCTTCAGCGTGCACAACTCGATAGGGAACAACGCGCTGGCACGGAAGACCGCGGCCCCCTGAGGGGCCCGGCCTCTCAGGCGGGCGACCCGGAGGAGAACCGCCGCAGCAGGGGCGACAGCACGAGCACGGACTTGGTCCGCTCGACGAACGGCTCCCCGGCGATCCGCTCCAGCACCCGCTCGAAGTGCCGCATGTCGGAGGCGAAGACCTGCACCACGGCATCGGCCTCACCGGTGACGGTCGACGCGGCGACGACCTCCTGATACCGCTCCAGCCCCCGCTGGATCGTCTCCGGCGAGGTGTTCCGACGGCAGTAGATCTCGACGAACCCCTCGGTCTCCCAGCCGAGCGCGGCGGGGTCGACCCGGACCGTGAAGCCGGTGATCGCCCCGGTCGCCCGGAGCCGGTCCACCCGCCGTTTGACCGCGGGCGCGGACAGCCCGACGAGCTGGCCGATGTCGGAGTAGGAACGGCGGGCGTCCTCGGCGAGGGCGTGCACGATGCGTTCGTCGAGAGGGTTCAGCACTGCGGGTGGATCACTTCTCTGGAGTCGACGGGGACGAGGGAGCCGATGGGGACGGCGGAGTCGAAGGGGCCGGGGCCGCCGCGAGACGCGAGCGGCGGTAGCCGTAACTGAAGTAGAACACGAGCCCGGCGGCCATCCAGACGCCGAAGACGACCCAGGTGACGGTGTCGAGGCTGCCCATCATCCAGACGCAGAACGCCAGTCCCAGCGCGGGCAGCACCGGCGACAGCGGCACCCGGAACGTCCGGGGCATGTCCGGACGGGTCCGCCGCAGCACCACGACGGCCACGTTGACCAGCGCGAACGCGAACAACGTACCGATGCTCGTGGCATCCGCGAGCTGCCCCAGCGGAATGGCGGCGGCGAGCACACCGCAGAACAGCGACACGATCACGGTGTTGACGCGCGGCGTCCCGGTCCTCGGGTGCACACGGGAGAACACCCTGGGCACGAGCCCGTCCCGGGACATGGCGAACAGGATCCGGGTCTGCCCGTACAGCACGGTCAGCACCACGCTCGCGATGGCGATGACGGCCCCGGCCGCCAGCAGCGTCCCCCAGAACGCGTCCCCGGTGACGTCCTTCATGATCCCGGCGAGCGCGGCCTCCGACTCGCCGAACCCCTCCCAGGGCCGCGCGCCGATCGCGACGGCGGCGACCAGCACGTACAGCGCGGTGACGATGAGCAGCGACAGCATGATCGCGCGCGGCAGGTCCCGCTGTGCGTTCTTCGCCTCCTCACCGGCGGTAGAGGCCGCGTCGAACCCGATGTACGAGAAGAACAGCGTCGCCCCGGCCGCGCTGACGCCCGCCATGCCGAGCGGCATGAAGTTCTCGTAGTTGCCGGACCGGAAGCCCTGCACGCCGATGACGCAGAACAGCAGCAGGGCGGCGATCTTCACCACGACCATGATCGTGTTGGCGCGGGCGGACTCCCGGGCCCCGCCCAGCAGGAACGCCATCGCGAGCAGGACGACGATCAGCGCGGGCAGGTTGAAGACGCCCCCGTCCCCGGGCGGCGCGGACAGCGCGTCCGGGATGGTCACGCCGACCGTCCCGTCCAGCAGCTCGTTGAGGTACTCGCCCCAGCCGACCGCGACGGCCGCCACCGACACCCCGTACTCCAGCACCAGACACCAGCCGCAGACCCAGGCCACCAGCTCGCCCATCGTTGCGTACGTGTACGAGTACGAGGATCCGGAGACCGGGATCGTGCCGGCCAGCTCCGCGTACGACAGGGCGGAGAACAGTGCGGTGAGCCCGGCTATCACGAAGGAGAGGGTGACGGCGGGCCCGGCCTTGGGGACGGCCTCGCCGAGGACGACGAAGATGCCGGTGCCGAGCGTGGCACCGATGCTGATCATCGTCAGCTGCCACAGTCCGAGCGACCGCCGCAGCGACCCGCCCTCACCCTGCCCGCCCTCCGCGACCAGGCGTTCCACGGGCTTGCGGCGCATCAGCCGCGCCCCGACGCCACCGGACGGCGGGGCCGGCTGATTCTCATGCTGCGGGGGTGCGCCTTGGTCGAGCACGCGTGGCTCCTTCGTCGCTGCCGGTCAGGGCGGGTGAGGACCGCCGGCACCGAACAGCAGGGGGCCACCGAGCAGGAGTCCCCGCCACGCCACGTACAGCGCTCGACCCTATGAGCCAGACCTTCACGAGCGTAATGCGGCAACCTTGCGCGCCGACGCAAGATCGTTGCGTTACCGGCGGGTGCGCGAAGCTTCGTTGCACGGCCGGTTCCGACTCCCGCGCGCCTTCCGGATCAGGCGCCCCGGAGGCTAGCTCCAGCTGGCGTGCAGCGGCTTGCCCTCCGCGTACCCGGCCGCGCTCTGGATGCCCACCACGGCCCGCTCCGCGAACTCCTCCAGGGAGTCGGCCCCCGCGTACGTGCACGAGGACCGCACCCCCGCGATCACCGAGTCGATCAGGTCCTCGACCCCCGGCCGCGCCGGGTCCAGGAACATCCGCGACGTCGAGATGCCCTCCTCGAACAGCGCCTTGCGCGCCCGGTCGTACGCCGACTCCTCGCTGGTGCGGTTGCGCACGGCCCGCGCGGACGCCATCCCGAAGGACTCCTTGTAGAGCCGCCCGCTCGCGTCCTGCTGCAGGTCGCCCGGCGACTCGTACGTGCCCGCGAACCACGACCCGATCATCACGTTCGACGCACCGGCCGCCAGCGCCATGGCGACATCGCGGGGGTGGCGCACCCCGCCGTCGGCCCACACGTGCTTGCCGTACTTCTTCGCCTCGGCCGCGCACTCCAGGACGGCGGAGAACTGCGGCCGTCCGACCCCGGTCATCATGCGGGTGGTGCACATCGCGCCGGGTCCGACACCGACCTTGACGATGTCCGCGCCCGCCTCGATCAGGTCGCGCACCCCCTCGGCGGCGACGATGTTGCCGGCCACGATCGGCACCCGGGGGTCGAGGTCGCGCACCAGCTTGATCGCGTTGATCATCGACTCCTGGTGGCCGTGCGCGGTGTCGATGACGAGCGTGTCGACGCCCGCGTCGAGCAGCTGCTTGGCCTTGCCCACGAAGTCGCCGTTGACCCCGACGGCGGCGGCGACGCGCAGCTTGCCGTGCGCGTCGACGGCCGGGGTGTACAGGGTGGCGCGGAGCGCGCCCTTGCGGGTGAGGATGCCGGCGAGACGCCCGTCCCGGTCGACGGCGGGCGCGTAGCGGCGGTTGGCGGCGTCGAGCCGGTTGAAGGCCTCACGCGGGTCGATGTCGGCGTCGAGGAGCAGCAGGTCCCGGGACATGACGACTTCGAGCTGGGTGAAGCGGTCCACGGCGGTCAGATCCGCGTCGGTGACGACACCGACGGGCCGCAGCGCCTCGTCGACGACGACGCCCGCGTTGTGCGCCCGCTTCGGCAGCAGGGACAGCGCGTCGGCGACCGTCTGGTGCGGGTTCAGCACGATGGGGGTGTCGAGGACGAGGTGGCGGCTCTTGACCCAGGAGATGACGTCGGTGACGACCTCGTTGGGGATGTCCTGCGGGACGACCACCAGGCCACCGCGGCGGGCCACGGTCTCGGCCATGCGACGGCCGGCGATGGCGGTCATGTTGGCGACGACGAGCGGGATGGTGGTGCCGGTGCCGTCCGGGGAGGCCAGGTCCACTCCCTGCCGTGATCCGACGGCGCTGCGGCTCGGGACCATGAAGACGTCGTCGTACGTCAGGTCGTACGGGGGCTGGATGTCATTGAGGAAACGCACGTGCCGCACATCCCGGTCGATCAGAGGTGACCCCCTGACAGGACCGTCAGGGGGAAGAGCACGTACCTCATTGTCCCATGTCGGCGGATGCGAACGGCCCCGACGGATCGTCCAGAGGGACGGTGGGCAGCCTGGGAGGATCCTCCGAGAGCACGCACGATCGCCGGATCGTCACGGGTGCCGCCGCGGTGCCGGCGGCGCGGCGGGCATCTCTCGCGTTCGACCCCCACCCGGCCCGCCGGGCCGGGTCGCACCCCGGAGACACGCGATCGACCGCCGCGTACCTCCGGCCGCGCGCCCACCGGAGCCCGGCGGCGCGCACCACCCCACGGGCATCCGCGGGGCGCCCCGTCAGACCCCGTCGGGGTCCGCCCGGTTGAGTGCCGGCCGGGGTGTCTGCCCGGCCGTCAGCAGGTAGTCCGCCGCCGAGGTGTCGGTGACGAGGCTGGTCACCAGCCCCGACCGCAGCACCGCGTCGATCGCGGCCGCCTTGCGCTGCCCGCCCGCGATCGCGACGACCTCGGGGATACGGCGGAGCTGGTCGGCCTTGACCGTGATGCACCGCTCGCCCAGGTCGCGCCCGACACGGCGGCCCTCCGCGTCGAAGAGATGCGCGGACATCTCGGCGGCGACACCGAGGGAGGCGTAGTGGCCGCGCTCCTCGTCGCTGAGCATGTCGTGCACCGTGGAGATGCCCGCCTCCCACGAGCCGATGGAGACACAGGCGACGGTGACCTTGTCGAAGTACTCGAAGGCCCGCGCGATGCCGGTCTGGTGGCGCAGCGCGCTGGCGGTCGCCGCGTCCGGCAGCAGCATCGGCGCGTAGATGGGGTGGGCGTCGCCGCCCGACACCTGCGCGGCCCGCCGGACCGCCTCGACCGAACCGCGCTCGGCCGTCCCGGCGTCGTAGACCCCCGTCAGCTGCACCACCGTGCAGGGCGGCAGCCGGTCGAGGGCGGCCGCCATGTGGATGGTGGAGCGGCCCCAGGCGAGGCCGAGGATGGCGCCCTCGTCCACCAGCTCGCCGAGCAGGTCCGCGGCGACCTCGCCGAGGTTCTCGGGGTCGGTCGTCTCCTCGGCCTCCGCCGGGGACTCGACGACCACGGCGTGCCGCAGGCCGTAGCGGGCGCGCAGCGCGTCGGAGCGCTCCGCGTCCAGCTCCGCGGGGACGCGGATCTCGATGCGTACGAGATCCCGTTCGAGGGCGGTCTCCAGGACCCGGGCCACCTTGAAGCGGCTCACGCCGAACTCCTCGGCGATCTGGATCTTGGACTTCCCCTCTAGGTAGAAACGGCGTGCCATGGCCGCCGCCTGAACCAGCTCAGCGGGTCCCATCCGCATGGCTGACCGGCCCGCCGACATACCCGACACGGTCATCTCCTCACTGCTCTTCACACATGGATACGCCGTTCATCCTTGCAGATCCGACGTTTTCGATCAGCCCGAAGGAATGTCGTTCACGTTCCCTTGGCCCTCTATACGCACGACATGCCATACCCGCCTCGACGTTCGCACGGCCGCGCGATCGTGATTCAGTGGCCGCAGGCCCAGCCCGCGGTCGCCGTCGTGGCCTCCGCCTGCGCCCGCAGCGCGCGCACCGCCTCGGCCGGGTCGTCCGCCCCGTACACCGCGGAACCGGCGACGAAGACGTCGGCGCCCGCCTCGGCGCAGCGCTCGATGGTGGACGCGGAGACACCGCCGTCGACCTGAAGCCACAGGTCGAGCCCGTGCTTGCTGATCAACTCGCGGGTCCGGCGAATCTTGGGGAGCATGATGTCGAGAAAGGCCTGGCCTCCGAAGCCCGGTTCGACCGTCATGATCAGCACCATGTCGAGTTCGGGCAGCAGGTCCTCGAACGGCTCGATCGGCGTCGCGGGCCTGAGCGCCATGGAGGCCCTGGCTCCCTTGGCCCGGATCTCGCGGGCGAGCCGCACCGGTGCGGCGGCCGCCTCGGCGTGGAAGGTGACGGAACCCGCACCCGCTTCCACGTACTGGGGCGCCCACCGATCGGGGGCCTCGATCATCAGATGACAGTCCAGCGGCGTCTCCGTCGCACGGGCCAGGGACTCTACGACCGGCACACCGAGCGTGAGGTTCGGCACGAAATGGTTGTCCATCACGTCCACATGGAGCCAGTCGGCGCCTTCGACCGCCTTCGCCTCGTCGGCGAGACGGGCGAAGTCGGCGGACAGGATGCTGGGGTTGATCTGCGCGGCCATGGGCCAAGCCTGCCATGCCCTCCGGGGGTTGCGGGCATCGGTCCGTCCTGGAGACCGTTGTTCTTCGGCTGCCGGCCGTCTTCGGCTGAGCGCGCAGTTCCCCGCGCCCCTCACGGAGCGCGGTCCTGGAGGTCGGCATGACAGGAAACCGGGGCATCGGGCATCTCGTGTGTGGGCGGCGGGCCAAGTGGGTCGTGCTGGGACTGTGGCTGGTGGTGCTGTTCGTGGTGGCGCCGTTCGCCACGAAGCTCACCGACGCGCAGGACAACGACGCGGCCTCGTGGCTGCCGGGCTCGGCCGAATCGACACAGGTCCTGGAGATCTCCGAGGGCTTCCGGCCCGAACAGATCCCGGCGGTCGTCGTCTACGCCCGGGAGAGCGGCCTGACCGCCGAGGACCGGGCGGTGATCGAGGCGGACGTGCGGGACCTCAAGCAGCTCACCGCCCACGGGATCATCGGCGAACAGACCCGGGGGCCCGTCTACGACCGTGCCGCCGACCCGCGGGCGGCCCAGGTCTTCGTACCGATCACGATGGACGAGAAGGGCTGGGAGCGGATCGCGCCCGCGGTCGACTCGATCCGGGACGGCGTGGGCGAGGGCGGTGACGGGCTCGCCGTGCACATCACGGGTCCGGGCGGTACGTCCGCCGACTTCTCCGAGGCGTTCGAGGGCATCGACTCCACCCTGCTGATGTCGGCGATGGCCGTCGTCATCGTGATGCTGCTGCTCACCTACCGCAGTCCGACCCTCATCCTGGTCCCCCTGATCGGGGTCATCGCCGCCCTGTTCACGGCCCAGGCCCTGATCTACCTGCTGGCGGAACACACCGGCCTGACCGTGAACGGCCAGAGCGCCGGCATCCTCACCGTCCTCGTCTTCGGCGCGGGCACCGACTACGCCCTGCTGCTGGTGGCCCGCTACCGCGAGGAGCTGCGCCGTCACGAGGACCGCCACGAGGCGATGGCCCTCGCCCTGCACCGGGCGGGCCCGGCGGTGCTGGCGTCCGGCGCGACGGTCGTCCTGAGCATGCTGGTGCTGCTGGCCGCCGAGATGAACTCCACGAGCGGGCTGGGCCCGGTGGCGGCCATCGGCGTGGCGGTCGCCCTCCTCGCGATGATGACGCTGTTCCCCGCCCTGCTGGTGATCTTCGGCCGCTGGATCTTCTGGCCGGTGATCCCGCACCTCGGCAGCGCCGACCCGACCGAGCACGGCGTGTGGGCCCGCATGGGCCGCCGTTTCTCCCGTCGGCCCCGCACGGTCTGGGTCGCCACGGCGGCCGCCCTGGCCCTGTGCTCGCTGGGTCTGCTCCAGCTGCGCGCGGAAGGCATCGGCAACGCGGACGCCTTCACCGGGAAACCGGACTCGATCGTCGGCCAGGAGGTCTCGGCACGCTACTTCCCGGCCGGCAGCGGCGACCCGCTCGTGATCGTCAGCAACCAGGCGCAGGCCCGGGAGGTGGGCCGCGCGGTCGCCGACACCGAGGGCGTCGTGGCCGACTCCCTCGGCCTGCCCCCCGGCACGAAACCCGCCCACGAGGGCCGGGTCCTCTTCGAGGCCACCATGTCCGACCCCGCCGACAGCGAGGCCGCGAAGCAGACCGTGGAACGGGTCCGCGACGCCGTCCACGAGGTGCCGGACGCCGACGCCCAGGTCGGCGGCGGCACGGCCGCTCTGCTGGACATGGACGAGGCGACGACCCACGACAACATCCTGATCATCCCGCTGGTGCTGGTCGTGGTCCTGCTGATCCTCTGTGGCCTGCTCCGCGCCCTGGTCGCACCACTGCTGCTGATCGGGACGGTGATCCTGTCCTTCGCCGCCGCGCTGGGCATCAGCGCGCTCGCGTTCAGATACCTGTTCGACTACGCGGGTGAGTCGACCGACTTCCCGCTGTTCGTCTTCGTGTTCCTGGTCGCCCTGGGCATCGACTACAACATCTTCCTGACCACCCGTATCCGCGAGGAGGCCGCCCACCAGGGCACCCGCAAGGGGGTCGTGACGGGCCTGGCGGCGACCGGCGCGGTGATCACCTCGGCCGGCCTGGTGCTCGCCGGCACCTTCGCCGCCCTCGGCACCCTCCCCATGGTCGCCTTCGCCGAGATCGGCTTCGCGGTGGCCCTGGGTGTCCTCCTGGACACCTTCATCGTGCGGTCCGTGCTGGTCACAGCCCTGTTCCTGGACGTGGGCCCCAAGGTGTGGTGGCCCCACCGGCTGGCCCACGAGGACGGCGCCGCGACACCCCCGCCGAAGGAACCGACGGGCAGCACCGCGGGGCCGCCGGGCGGCTGACGGGTGACCGACGGACGCGGCTGGGGTGACCGACGGGCGCGGCTGGGGTGACCGACGGGCGCGCTGACGGGAGAGGTGTTACGAGACCCGCCGGATGAGCGCCAGATACATGGCGTCCGTCCCGTGCAGATGCGGCCACAGCTGCATGTCCGGGCCCTCGCCCAGCGCCGGCACGCCCGCCAGCAGGGGCCGGGCGTCGAGAAGGTCGGCCGCGCCGCCGTACTGCTTGAGCACGTCGTCGACGACCGCACGGGTCTCGGCGAGATGGGGCGAGCAGGTCGCGTAGCCGACGACCCCGCCGACCCGTACGGACTCCAGCGCGGTCCGCAGCAGCGCGCGCTGGAGCGGGGCGAACCCCTGCAGGTCCTCGGGCCGGCGCCGCCACCGCGCCTCGGGCCGCCGCCGCAGGGCCCCCAGCCCCGTACAGGGCACGTCCATCAGCACCCGGTCGAACGAGCCGGGCCGCCAGGGCGGACGGGTGCCGTCGGCGGCGATCACCTGGTACGGGCCCGGGTTGCCGTGCAGCGCCTTCGCGACCAGCCCCGCCCGGTGCGGCTGCTTCTCGGAGGCGAGCAGCACGGCCCCGCGCTCGGCGGCGAGGGCGGCGAGCAGCGCGGCCTTGCCGCCGGGCCCCGCGCAACCGTCGAGCCACGCCTTGTCGGGTCCCTCCAGCGGGGCGTGGGCGAGGGCGAGCGCCACGAGCTGGCTGCCCTCGTCCTGCACACCCGCGCGGCCCTCCCGTACGGCGTCCACGGCACCCGGTTCCCCGCCCTCGGAGAGCCGCACGGCGTACGGCGACCAGCGCCCCGCCACCGCGGCCTCCTCCCGGAGCAGTTCCTCGGTGGTGGCCCGGCCGGGCCGTGCGACCAGGGTGACCTCGGGCCGCTCGTTGTCGGCCTCCAACAGATCCTCGATGCCGGCGCGCCCGCCGCCGAGGGAGTCCCAGAGCGCGGAGACGACCCAGCGGGGGTGCGAGTGCACGACGGCGAGGTGGTCCTCCGGATCGTCCTCGTAGGGCGGTGCGACCCGCTCCAGCCAGCCGTCGAGGTCGTGCTGGGCGATCTTGCGCAGCACGGCGTTCACGAACTTGGCCCGCCCGTCCCCGAGCACGACCCGCGCGAGGTCCACCGAGGCGGACACCGCGGCGTGGGTGGGAATCCGCGTGCCCAGCAGCTGATGCGCGCCGAGGCTCAGCACGTCGAGCACCGGCGGGTCGACCTCGCGCAGCGGCCGGTCCACGCACTGCGCGATGACCGCGTCGTACGTGCCCTGGCGGCGCAGCGTCCCGTAGACCAGCTCGGTCGCGAGCGCCGCGTCCCGCCCGTCGAACTTGTCGGGCCCCTCCTTCTCCCGCGCCCGGCGCAGCAGCGGCGGCAGAACGAGGTTCGCGTACGCGTCCCGTTCGTCGACCGCCCTGAGCGCCTCGAAGGCGAGCATGCGGACGGGGTCCTTGTGGGGACGGCGGTAGGGCTTGCCCGGCTTGCCCGGACGACGGGACTGCTCACTCACGAAAAAGGTGCTCCGGATGTGGGTCGAGATGCCGGGCCCAGCGTACGCCGCGGGGACGGATCGTCGGACGTCGGCCGGGGATGGCGGCCTGCGGGCGGGATGATGACGGGCTCGACGCCTCAGTCGCCGACGGACTCTGCGGCGTCGATCCGCGCCCCGCGCGCCCAGTCCGCGGCCCGCATCGGCTTCTTGCCCTGCGCCTGTACCCAGAGCAGCTCCACCGCGTACGACCCGGTGCCGACATGGACGCTGTTCTTGCCGATGTCGAGCGCGCCCGGGGCCAGACCGGTCCGCTCGGGCACCGGCGCCACCTGGATGAGCTTCAGCCGCTCACCGCGGAACGTCGTCCAGGCGCCGGGCGCGGGCGTGCAGCCGCGGACGACCCGGTCGACGCGCAGCGCGGGCGCGGCCCAGTCGATCCGGGCGTCCTCCACGGTGATCTTCGGCGCGAGGGTGATCCCGTCGGCGGGCTGCGGCACGGCCTTGAGGGCGCCGTCCTCGATCCCGTCCATCGTGGCCGCGAGCAGCCCGGATCCGGCGAAGGCCAGCCGGGTCAGCAGGTCACCGCTCGTGTCCGTCGGCCGGATCTCCTCGGTGACCGTGCCGTACACCGGCCCGGAGTCGAGCCCCTCCTCGATCAGGAAGGTGGAGGCCCCGGTGATCTCGTCCCCCGCCATGATCGAGTGCTGCACGGGTGCGGCACCCCGCCAGGCCGGCAGCAGGGAGAAGTGCAGGTTGACCCACCCGTGGGCGGGCACGTCGAGGGCGACCCGGGGCAGCAGGGCCCCGTAGGCGACGACGGGGCAGCAGTCGGGCGCGATCTCCCGGAGCCGCGCGAGGAACGCCTCGTCCCGGGGTCGGTTCGGCTTCAGCACCTCGATGCCCGCCTCCTCCGCCCGCTGCGCCACCGGGCTCGCGACCAGCCGCCGTCCCCGCCCCGCGGGCGCGTCCGGCCGCGTCACGACGGCGGCCACCTCATGCCTCCCCGACGCGAGCAGGGCGTCCAACGCGGGAACGGCGACCTCTGGGGTACCAGCGAAGACAAGCTTCATGGATGACTGACGGCCTCTCGCACGGAAGTTCGTAGGCCCCACATGCGACGACGCGGGACAACAGCCCAGTCTATGTTCCTCACCGGGCCCGACGACTGCCCGTGGCAGCAGGGGCGCACCCCCACCCACGCGCCCCACGCATATGCCCCCACGCCCCCACCCCGTTACCAGCGGAGCGAATTCGCGTTGGTCAAGAAAGAGTTGACCACTACGCGCCGCATTCGCGGCACCGCCCCTTTTCAACGCCGGTTCGAGAGGCTTGTTCATGGCCGACCACGCAACCCACGACGCCCAGGCTCGGGCCAGCCTGCACTTGCTGGTGCGGGACATCGAGCGGGTCCGCCGGCAGGTGGACGCACTGCGCACCCTCACCGCCCAGTTGGGCAACGTCTACCGCCCGCGCCGCTCCGGACCCTCCACGGGCTTCGTCGTCTACGGACGCGCCCCCGCCCCGACCGTCCGCCTCGCCCAGGAGCTGCGGGACAGCGTCGAGACCCTGGTCACGGCCGCCGTGGACTTCGACCGCTCGCTCGGTTTCTCCTGGGACGCGGTGGGCTCGGCCCTCGGGGTCACCAAACAGGCCGTACACCGCCGTTACGGCGCCCGCCGCGCGGCCGCCCAGGCCGCGGCGGAAGCGGAGCGGACGGGCGATCCCCAGGGCTCCCGCACCGTCAACGTCGCCTCCGGCATCCCCACGGTCCCCGCGGCCCGCTCGATGGCGACTCCGATCCCGGCCCCTGTGCCCGCGCACATGCCCACCCAGCCGACAGCGGGCAGTCCCACCCTCCGCGAGGACGTCAGACCCACGGCCTTCCCCGGCCCGCGCAACGGCTGACCGAACGGCTGTCCGCCCCCCTGCCTCCCGGTGTCTGCCGGGAGGCAGTGCCATGCCGCCGGTCGCATGCCGCGCTGCGCCCTGGCCCCACCACCCCAGGGCGGCTCACCCGATGTCCGGCGGATCCACCCGAATCCGCACCCGCGCGCTCTCGCTCACCCCACGCGCCATCCGCGCCGCCTGCGCGGTCTTGAGCGCGGCGGCCAGCGCCGCCCCGCTCCCCGGCGGCACCCGGATCAGCGCCCGCTCCCACCGCTCCCCCGTCGGCGGCACCCCCGTCCGCCGCGCCCTCCCCGCCTCCGCACCCGCGGCTGCCCCGGCCCCGGAGGGCGGAACGGCCATCGGGACGGGTCCCAACACCTCGGCATCCGAGGGCAGTTCGACCGCACCCAGGAAATCGGTCACGGACTCGGCGACCCCCGACACGGCCGCCATCCGGGACACCGGCGGGAACCCCAGCTCGGCCCGCTCGGCGAGTTCCCGCACCGCGTGCCCCACCGGATCCCACCGCACGAGCGCCTGCACGGGCCGCAGGGTCGGCTCGGCGACCACGACGACCGTGCCGCCCGCCCCCTGGTTCCGTACGAGCGCCGCCGCACCGATCCACCGCCGCAGCGCGTCCTCCCCGGCCCGCAGATCGGGCCGTCCGAGCATGGCCCACCCGTCGAGCAGCAGAGCGGCCGCGTACCCGCCCTCGGCGACCGGCTCGGCCCCCGGCGTGCTCACGACCAGCGCGGGCGACCCCGGCACGGTGTCCAGCACGTGTTCCCGCCCGGAGGTCCGTACGGGCACGGCCGGAAAGGCGCGCCCCAGTTCCTCGGCGGTCCGCCGCGCCCCCACGACCTGCGCCCGGAGCCGGTGGCCCCCGCACTCGGGGCAGTGCCAGCCGGCCTCGTCACGCCCGCACCACCCGCACACCAGGGCCCCGGCGCCGTCCCGCGCCTCCAGCGGCCCCGCACAGTGCCGGCACCGCGCGGGCTCCCGGCACCGCGCGCAGGCCATCCGCGGCACATAGCCCCGCCGAGGGACCTGGACGAGCACGGGTCCGTCCCTGAGGCCGTCCCGCGCGACCTGCCAGGCCAGGCTGGGCAGCCGCGCCGCCCGGGCCGCCTCGTCCCGCGCGAGATCGCCGTCCCCCACGGTCCGCACCAGCGGCGCGGCGGCCCGCACCTGTTCCCGCCCGGCCACGATCGGCGCGGCCCACCCGCTCTCGACGAGCTGGGCGGCCTCGACCGTGCAGGTCCAACCGCCCAGCAGGAAGGCGCACTTGTCCCGCGTGGCCCGCAGCTCCAGGACTTCGCGCACATGCGGGAAGGGGGCGTTGTCGTCACTGTGCGCGGCGTCGCCGTCGTCCCAGACGACGACCAGTCCCAGGTCCCGCACCGGCGCGAACATGGCCGCCCGGGTCCCGACCACCGCCCGTACGGCCCCGCGCCGCACGGCCAGCCACTCCCGGTACCGCCGCTCCTGTCCGGCGTCGGCGGTCAGCAGGGCGTGCCGCCCCTCCCCCAGCAACTCCCCCAGCGCCTCGTCCACCCGGGTGGCCGGCCGCCCCGCCGGTACGACGACGAGGGCCCCCCGTCCGGAGGCCAGCGTCGCCTGTACGGCCCGCGCGATCTCCTCGGCCCACTCCGGCCCCGGCAGCGCGGTCCACACCGCCCGGGGCGAACCCCCGTCGGCCAGCGCCCGGAGGAATCCCTCACCGCGTCCGTACCGCAGCCACGACCCGGGCTCGGGCGCGGCCGGAGGCGGCGGCGGTTCGCCCGTCTCCGCGGCCTCGGCCCGAGCGTGCCGGGGCGGCACGGCCAGCTGCAGCACATCCGCGAGGCTTCCCGCGTACCGGTCCGCGACGGCCCGCGCCAGCCCCAGCAGCTCGGGGCCCAGTACCGGCTCCGGCGAGACGACCTGCGCGAGCGCGGCCAGGGCTCCGGGGTAGTCCGACTCGGCGACCCGCTCGACCAGGAAACCGTCGATCAGCGAGCCGCCTTCGCGCCGCCCCTGTCGGACATTGCGCCCCCCGGCCCCGAACCGCACCCGGACCCGGACCCCGGGCCGGGCGACCTCGTCCAGCTCCTCGGGCACCGCGTAGTCGAAGTACCGGTCGAGATGCAGCACTCCCTTGTCGACCAGCACGCGGGCGACCGGCAGCTCCTTCGCCAGCGCCGCCCCCCGCCAGGTCCGCGGCTTGGCGCGCGGCACCTCGGCCTTGCGCACCGCCTCCCGGACCAGCGCGAGCTGCTCCGGCCCCGCGCCCCCCGGCGCGCCGCCGTCCCTGGTCCCGTCCTCGCCGCTCACACCCGCATTCTCCCAAACGCCACTGACAACCGACGCCGCCCACGATCACCGGAGCGCGCTCACGCAACGGCGAGGCCCGGCATCCCCGAAGGGACACCGGGCCTCGCCGGGAAGCGGAGGAGCCGTAGGGCCTAGAGCCCCGCGGCCTTGCGCAGCGCATCGACCCGGTCCGTGCGCTCCCAGGTGAAGTCGGGCAGCTCACGGCCGAAGTGACCGTACGCGGCGGTCTGGCCGTAGATCGGGCGGAGGAGGTCGAGGTCGCGGATGATGGCGGCCGGGCGAAGGTCGAAGACCTCGTCGATGGCCTTCTCGATCCGGTCGGTGTCGACCTTGGCCGTGCCGAAGGTCTCGACGAAGAGACCGACGGGCTCGGCCTTGCCGATGGCGTAGGCCACCTGGACCTCGCAGCGGGAGGCGAGGCCCGCCGCGACGACGTTCTTGGCGACCCAGCGCATCGCGTACGCGGCGGAACGGTCGACCTTGGACGGGTCCTTGCCGGAGAAGGCGCCGCCGCCGTGGCGGGCCATGCCGCCGTAGGTGTCGATGATGATCTTGCGGCCGGTGAGGCCGGCGTCGCCCATGGGGCCGCCGATCTCGAAGCGACCGGTGGGGTTGACCAGCAGGCGGTAGCCCTCGGTGTCGAGCTTGATGCCGTCGTCCAGGAGGGCCTTCAGCTCGGGCTCCACCACGAACTCGCGGATGTCGGGCGCGAGGAGGGACTCCAGGTCGATGTCGCTCGCGTGCTGCGAGGAGACGACGACCGTGTCCAGACGGACCGCCTTGTCACCGTCGTACTCGATGGTGACCTGGGTCTTTCCGTCGGGGCGGAGGTAGGGGATCGTGCCGTTCTTGCGGACTTCGGACAGGCGCTTCGACAGTCGGTGCGCCAGGAAGATCGGCAGCGGCATCAGCGTCGGCGTCTCGTCCGTCGCGTAACCGAACATCAGGCCCTGGTCGCCGGCGCCCTGACGGTCCAGCTCGTCCTCGTCACCCTCGACCCGGTTCTCGTAGGCCGTGTCCACACCCTGCGCGATGTCGGGGGACTGCGAACCGATCGACACCGACACACCGCAGGAGGCGCCGTCGAAGCCCTTCTTCGACGAGTCGTAGCCGATGTCCAGGATGGTGTCGCGCACCAGCTGGGCGATCGGCGCGTACGCCTTGGTCGTGACCTCGCCGGCCACGTGGACCAGGCCGGTCGTGATGAGCGTCTCCACCGCTACACGGGACGTGGGGTCCTCGCGCAGCAGCGCATCGAGAATGGCATCGCTGATCTGGTCAGCGATCTTGTCGGGGTGGCCCTCGGTCACAGACTCCGAGGTGAACAGACGACGGGACACAACGCTCCCTGGGGTTGCAGCGGCTGCTGGCTGATCATTGGCGGACGTGCTCGGGGGCTGCGCCCGGCGTCGTCCGAGAACAGTTTATCGGTCGGTCTCGTCCGCCGGCCCACCCGTCTCGCCTCTCGGGAGCCTTGTGACCTGCGGCACGTGCATTCTGCCCAATGGCCGTCACTGTCCGCCAGGGTCGCCACGCCCCAATGTGCGAGGTTCGGGGCGGACGTGACGCGAATGGCACTGTCACCCGAGGCGGACCGTGACCAGGTCCCACACCGTTTCGGCCAGAGCCTCCTTCGGGCCGTACGGCACCGGGGTCTCACCGCCGTCGGCTCCCAGCACCACGGCCTCGTTCTCCTCGGAGCCGAAGGTCTTGCGCTCCCCCACCTCGTTGACCACCAGCAGGTCGCACCCCTTGCGTGCCAGCTTGGCGCGGCCGTTGGCGAGGACGTCGTCGGTCTCCGCGGCGAAACCGACGATCACCTGGCCGGGGCGGGGGCGGTCCGCCGAGATCTCCGCGAGGATGTCCGGATTACGCACCAGGACGAGGGGCGCGGGCTCCTGGCCGTCCTTCTTCTTGATCTTCCCGGCGGCGTAGGTGTCGGGGCGGAAGTCCGCCACCGCCGCGGCCATCACCACGACGTCGGCGTCCGGCGCCGCCTTGAGCACCGCCTCGCGCAGCTGGACGGCCGTGCCGATCCGTACGACGTCCACGCCCGCGGGGTCCGGCAGTCCGGTGTTGGCCTCGATCAGGGTGACGCGGGCACCTCGCGCGGCGGCCGTACGGGCGAGGGCGTAGCCCTGCTTGCCGGAGGAGCGGTTGCCGAGGAACCGGACCGGGTCGAGGGGCTCGCGGGTGCCCCCGGCGGTGACGACGACGTGCCGGCCGACGAGGTCCGGCTCGGTGACGCCCCGGGCCAGCACCCGGCGGCAGACCTCGAAGATCTCCGCGGGGTCGGGGAGCCGGCCCTTGCCCGTGTCGACGCCGGTCAGCCGGCCCACGGCGGGGTCGATGACGAGGGCGCCCCGGCGGCGCAGCGTCGCCACGTTCTCCTGGGTGGCCGGGTGTTCCCACATCTCGGTGTGCATGGCCGGAGCGAAGACGACGGGACAGCGGGCGGTGAGGAGGGTGTTGGTGAGGAGGTCGTCGGCGAGGCCGTGGGCGGCCTTGGCCAGCATGTCGGCGGTCGCCGGAGCCACGACCACCAGGTCGGCCGCCTGCCCGATACGGACGTGCGGCACCTCGTGGACGCTCTCCCAGACCTCGGTGGAGACCGGGTTGCCGGAGAGCGCGGACCACGTGGCGGCGCCGACGAAGTGCAGTGCGGAGTCGGTCGGTACGACCCGGACGTCATGTCCGGACTCGGTCAGCCGGCGCAGCAGCTCGCACGCCTTGTAGGCGGCGATTCCCCCACTGACCCCCAGAACGACCTTCGGCTTGCCCACCGTGCCTCCCCGCACTCGGATGTGTACGCCTCTGCGTGACGCCTCAATGACACACCACAGGCCCGGCAGTCGCACTGCCGGGCCTGTGGATAAAGCTACTGCGATCTGCCGATATGACTTACGCGGGGCCTTCGACGGCCTCGGAGGTCAGCAGACCCGCGTTGATCTCGCGCAGGGCGATCGAGAGCGGCTTCTCGTGCACGTGGGTGTCGACGAGCGGACCGACGTATTCGAGGAGACCCTCGCCGAGCTGCGAGTAGTACGCGTTGATCTGGCGAGCACGCTTGGCCGCGTAGATCACGAGGCTGTACTTCGAGTCGGTTGCCTCGAGGAGCTCGTCGATCGGCGGGTTGATGATGCCCTCGGGCGCGGAGATGGAAGAGGACACGCTCTACCTTCCGATGGATGGGAAAAGATCGGTCGTGATCACAGAAAACGGACAGAGCCCGTGATCACACAACATCCATCAAGGCTAGCAGCTCGCGGGCCACGTCCTCGACGGAGGTGTTGACCAGGGTCACGTCGAACTCCGGCTCGGCCGCCAGCTCGATCTTGGCCGCCTCCAGGCGGCGTTCGATCACGTCGGGCGGCTCGGTGCCCCGCCCGGTGAGCCTGCGCACCAGCTCCTCCCAGGAAGGGGGAGCCAGGAACACCAGCTGGGCGTCCGGCATGGACTCGCGAACCTGTCGCGCGCCCTGGAGGTCGATCTCCAGCAGGACCGGCTCGCCCCGCTCCAGGCGTTCGAGCACGGCGGCCCGGGGGGTGCCGTAGCGGTTGCCGGCGAACTCGGCCCACTCCAGCAGTTCGCCGTTGGCGATCAGCTTGTCCATCTCGTCGTCGGTGACGAAGAAGTAGTGGACTCCGTGCTGCTCGCCGGGGCGCGGCTTGCGGGTCGTCGCCGACACCGAGAGCCACACCTCGGGGTGTGCCTTGCGCATATGGGCGACGACCGTGCTCTTGCCGACCCCTGAAGGGCCGGAGAGCACGGTCAGCCGCGGACGTACGTCCGGGGGCTCGGGGGTCGTCCCCCGGAATGTTGCAGCCATGCAGCGATTATTCCAGCAATCCCGGAGTGCCCGGGACTCCCTTCCCGTCAGTGCCCGGGATCAGGAACCGGTGCTGCCGAACTCACGCTCCAGGGAGGCGATCTGGTTGGAACCGAGGCCGCGTACACGACGGCTTTCGGAGATGCCCAGTCGCTCCATGATCTGCTTGGCGCGGACCTTGCCCACGCCCGGCAGGGACTCGAGCAGGGCGGAGACCTTCATCTTGCCGATGACGTCGTTCTCCTGGCCCTGCTTGATGACCTCGTGCAGGGAGGCGCCGGAGTGCTTGAGTCGATTCTTGACCTCGGCCCGCTCCCGGCGAGCCGCGGCGGCCTTTTCGAGCGCGGCTGCGCGCTGTTCAGGGGTAAGGGGCGGAAGAGCCACGCCTACGTCACCTCGGATGTCGAACTGTCGGATACGGACCGGTGAGGAACCTAGTCGCCCCTCACCTGGGGTGCCACGAGCAACACGCTCGCCCGTTGACCCTGCTCGGAGACTAGCGGCCAAGTCCGCCGGAGTCAGCGAGAACAGCGGAAAAGTCCTGGTCAGCCTCCATGGAGTCGGACATAAGCCGCATAATGCCCCGGATTTGAGAATGTATTCAGACTCAAGTCGTCCGGGAACCGACCCCCGGCACTCATCGGAGGTCTCAGGCGGTCGCCGTCGCGGAACGGATCTCGTCCGCGAAACGATCCGAGGCGTCACGCAGCGCGACGATGTCGGGACCGTGACGAAGAACACCTCGGCTGACGTTCGGGACCACCTGGCGCACAGCACTCCCGAAGACCGCCGGAAGATCGGCCGGAGTGGCTCCCTGGGCACCGATCCCGGGCGCGAGGAGAGGTCCACCGATGTTCAGGTCGTAGGACGAGAGGTCACCGAGCGTGGCGCCGACCACGGCACCGAAGGAGCCCAGGGGCTCCTCGCCGGCGTTCTCGGCCGCCAGGTGCGCCAGCATGGTCGCGCCGACGTTCCGTCCGTCGCCGCGCACCGCGTGCTGCACCTCGCCGCCCTCCGGGTTCGAGGTGAGCGCCAGCACGAACAGTCCGGACCCGTTCTCACGGGCCAGGGACACGGCGGGCTTCAGGGAGCCGTAGCCCAGGTACGGCGAGACCGTCAGCGCGTCCGAGAACAGCGGCGCGTCCTTGTGCAGGAAGGTCTCGGCGTACGCGGCCATGGTGGAGCCGATGTCACCGCGCTTGGCGTCCATGACGACCAGCGCGCCGGCGGCCCGTGCCTCCTGGACGGACTTCTCCAGTACGGCGACGCCACGCGACCCGAAGCGCTCGAAGAACGCGCTCTGCGGCTTGAGGACGGCGACCCGGTCCGCGAGTGCCGCAACGACCGTGCGGCTGAAGCGTTCCAGGCCCGCGACGTCGTCGTTCAGGCCCCAGTCGGCGAGCAGGGAGGCGTGCGGGTCGATGCCCACGCACAGCGCCCCGCGCTCGTCCATGGACCGGCGCAGCCGTGCGCCGAAGGGCTCGGTCATACCGTCTTCCTCACGTCGGCGCCGACCGCGTCGGCGAGGGTGGCGTACGGACTCGTACGCAGGCGGGCGGCCAGGCCCTTGTGAACGGCGCGGGCCCAGAAGGGGCCCTCGTAGACGAAGGCGCTGTAGCCCTGGACGAGCGTGGCACCCGCCAGGATGCGCTGCCAGGCGTCCTCGGCGTTCTCGACGCCGCCGACGCCCACCAGGGTGATCCGGTCGCCCACGCGCGCGTAGAGGCGCCGCAGCACCGCCAGGGAGCGGTCCTTGACGGGGGCTCCGGAGAGTCCGCCCGTCTCCTTCACCAGCGTGGGTTCGGATGTCAGACCGAGTCCCTCGCGGGCGATGGTGGTGTTCGTGGCGATGATCCCGTCCAGGCCCAGCTCCACGGCGAGGTCGGCGACCGCGTCGACGTCCTCGTCGGCGAGGTCCGGCGCGATCTTCACCAGCAGCGGCACCCGGCGGGTGCGGACCGTGCGGTCGGCGGCCTCGCGCACGGCGGTGAGCAGCGGCCGCAGCGCCTCCGTGGCCTGGAGGTTGCGCAGGCCGGGCGTGTTGGGCGAGGAGACGTTGACGACCAGGTAGTCGGCGTACGGCGCGAGGCGCTCGGCGGACTTCACGTAGTCCCCCGCGGCCTCCTCCTCCGGGACGACCTTGGTCTTGCCGATGTTGACGCCCACGACGGTCCTGAACACGGGCGTGCGGGAGGCCAGGCGCGCGGCGACGGCGAGCGAGCCGTCGTTGTTGAAGCCCATGCGGTTGATCAGGGCGCGGTCGGCGACCAGGCGGAACAGCCGTTGCTTGGGGTTGCCGGGCTGGGCCTCGCCCGTCACCGTGCCGATCTCGACGTGGTCGAAGCCGAGCATCGACATCCCGTCGATCGCGACGGCGTTCTTGTCGAAGCCGGCGGCCAGCCCGAACGGGCCGTGCATGCGCAGCCCGAACGCCTCGGTGCGCAGTTCCCGGTAGCGCGGCGCGAGGGCGGCGGCCACGAAGGTACGCAGGACGGGGACGCGGACGGCGAGACGGATCCAGCGGAAGGCCAGGTGGTGGGCCGCCTCCGGGTCCATCCGTGTGAAAACCAGACGGAAGAAGAGCTTGTACATGTTCATGTCCTCGCAGGAGCGCCTCACGAAGAGGTCTCACGAAGAGGGGGACACCGTTTCCGATGTCCCCCTCAGGGCTGCTAGTCGCGGGCCGCGATCAGGTGTTCGGCGTGTTCCTGGAGCGAGCGCACGCCCACGTCGCCGTGGTTGAGCGCGTCGATGCCCTGGACGGCGGCGGCGAGCGCCTGGACGGTCGTCAGGCAGGGCACGGACCGGGCCACGGCCGCCGTACGGATGTCGTAGCCGTCGAGGCGGCCGCCGGTGCCGTACGGGGTGTTGACGATGAGGTCGACCTCGCCGTCGTGGATGAGCTGGACGATGGTCTTCTCGCCGTTCGGACCGGTGCCCTCGGACTGCTTGCGGACGACGGTGGCGTTGATGCCGTTGCGTCGGAGCACCTCGGCCGTGCCGGACGTGGCGAGCAGTTCGAAGCCGTGGGCGACCAGCTCACGCGCCGGGAAGATCATCGAACGCTTGTCGCGGTTGGCGACCGAGATGAACGCGCGCCCCTTGGTGGGCAGCGGCCCGTAGGCGCCGGCCTGCGACTTGGCGTACGCCGTGCCGAAGACGGAGTCGATGCCCATGACCTCGCCGGTGGAACGCATCTCCGGGCCGAGGATCGTGTCGACGCCGCGCCCGTGGATGTCGCGGAATCGCGACCACGGCATGACCGCCTCCTTGACGGAGATCGGCGCGTCGAGCGGCAGCTCGCCGCCGTCGCCCTTGGCCGGGAGCAGACCCTCCGCCCGCAGTTCGGCGACGGTGGCGCCCAGCGAGATCCGGGCGGCGGCCTTGGCCAGCGGCACCGCGGTCGCCTTCGAGGTGAAGGGGACGGTGCGGGAGGCACGCGGGTTGGCCTCCAGGACGTAGAGGATGTCCCCGGCCATCGCGAACTGGATGTTGATGAGGCCGCGCACGCCGACACCCTTGGCGATGGCCTCGGTGGAGGCCCGCAGGCGCTTGATGTCGAAGCCGCCGAGGGTGATCGGGGGCAGGGCGCACGCCGAGTCGCCGGAGTGGATGCCGGCCTCCTCGATGTGCTCCATCACACCGCCGAGATACAGCTCGTGGCCGTCGTACAGCGCGTCGACGTCGATCTCGATCGCGTCGTCGAGGAAGCGGTCGACGAGGACCGGCCGGGAGGGGCTGATCTCGGTCGACTCGGCGATGTACGACTCCAGGCGGGCCTCGTCGTACACGATCTCCATGCCGCGTCCGCCGAGCACGTACGACGGCCGCACGAGGACCGGGTAGCCGATCTCGTCGGCGATGGCCTTGGCGCCGGCGAAGGTGGTCGCGGTGCCGTGCTTCGGCGCGGGCAGGCCGGCCTCGGCGAGGACCTGGCCGAAGGCGCCGCGGTCCTCGGCGGCGTGGATGGCCTCCGGGGGCGTGCCGACGATGGGTACGCCGTTGTCCTTGAGCGCCTGCGCCAGGCCCAGGGGGGTCTGGCCGCCGAGCTGGACGACGACGCCCGCGATCGGCCCGGCCAGCGACTCGGCGTGGACGATCTCCAGCACGTCCTCGAGCGTGAGCGGCTCGAAGTACAGACGGTCGGAGGTGTCGTAGTCCGTGGAGACGGTCTCGGGGTTGCAGTTGACCATCACGGTCTCGTAGCCCGCGTCGCTCAGCGCGAAGGAGGCGTGGACGCAGGAGTAGTCGAACTCGATGCCCTGGCCGATGCGGTTCGGGCCGGAACCGAGGATGATCACGGCCGGCTTCTCGCGCGGGGCCACCTCGGTCTCCTCGTCGTACGAGGAGTAGAAGTACGGCGTCCTCGCCGCGAACTCGGCGGCGCAGGTGTCGACCGTCTTGTACACCGGGCGCACGCCCAGCGCGTGCCGCACCTCGCGCACGACGTCCTCGCGCAGCCCGCGGATCTCGGCGATCTGCTGGTCTGAGAAGCCGTGCCGCTTGGCCTCCGCCAGCAGCTCCGGATCGAGCTTGTCGGCCTGGGCCAGCTCGTCGGCGATCTCCTTGATCAGGAAGAGCTGGTCGACGAACCAGGGGTCGATCTTCGTGGCCTCGAAGACCTCCTCGGGCGTGGCGCCCGCGCGGACGGCCTGCATGACCGTGTTGATACGGCCGTCGGTCGGCCGGACGGCCTCCTGGAGGAGGGCGTCCTTGTCGCCGGGCTCGCCGACGAACGTGAACTGGCTGCCCTTCTTCTCCAGCGACCGCAGGGCCTTCTGCAGCGCCTCGGTGAAGTTGCGGCCGATCGCCATGGCCTCGCCCACCGACTTCATGGTCGTGGTCAGGGAGGAGTCGGCGGACGGGAACTTCTCGAAGGCGAAGCGGGGGGCCTTCACGACGACGTAGTCGAGGGTCGGCTCGAAGGAGGCCGGGGTCTGCTCGGTGATGTCGTTCGGGATCTCGTCGAGCGTGTAGCCGACGGCGAGCTTGGCGGCGATCTTGGCGATCGGGAAACCGGTCGCCTTGGAGGCCAGGGCCGAGGACCGCGACACCCGCGGGTTCATCTCGATGACGATCACACGACCGTCCTCGGGGTTCACCGCGAACTGGATGTTGCAGCCGCCGGTGTCGACGCCGACCTCGCGGATGATCGCGATACCGACGTCACGCAGCACCTGGTACTCGCGGTCGGTCAGCGTCATCGCGGGCGCGACCGTGATCGAGTCGCCGGTGTGCACGCCCATGGGGTCGAAGTTCTCGATGGAGCAGACGACCACGACGTTGTCGTTCTTGTCGCGCATCAGCTCCAGCTCGTACTCCTTCCAGCCGAGGATGGACTCCTCCAGGAGCACCTCGGTGGTCGGCGAGAGGGTGAGGCCCTGGCCGGCGATGCGGCGCAGCTCCTCCTCGTCGTGCGCGAAGCCGGAGCCGGCGCCGCCCATGGTGAAGGAGGGACGGACGACGACGGGGTAGCCGCCGAGGGTCTCGACGCCGCCCAGCACGTCGTCCATGGAGTGGCAGATCACCGAGCGGGCGGACTCGCCGTGCCCGATCTTGGCGCGGACGGCCTCGACGACGTCCTTGAAGAGGTCGCGGTCCTCGCCCTTGTTGATGGCCTCGACGTTGGCGCCGATCAGCTCGACGCCGTACTTCTCCAGCGTCCCGGCCTCGTGCAGCGAGATGGCCGTGTTGAGGGCCGTCTGACCGCCGAGGGTCGGCAGGAGGGCGTCCGGACGCTCCTTGGCGATGATCTTCTCGACGAACTCCGGGGTGATCGGCTCGACGTACGTGGCGTCGGCGATCTCCGGGTCGGTCATGATCGTCGCCGGGTTGGAGTTGACGAGGATCACCCTGAGGCCCTCGGCCCGCAGGATGCGGCACGCCTGGGTGCCGGAGTAGTCGAACTCGGCGGCCTGGCCGATGACGATCGGGCCGGAGCCGATGACCAGGACGGACTGGATATCGGTGCGCTTAGGCACGCTGGCCCTCCATCAGGGATACGAAGCGGTCGAACAGGTAGGCGGCGTCGTGCGGGCCCGCTGCCGCTTCGGGGTGGTACTGGACGCTGAAGGCGGGGCGGTCGAGGAGCTGGAGCCCCTCCACCACGTTGTCGTTGAGGCACACGTGGGAGACCTCGGCGCGGCCGAAGGGGGTCTCGGAGACCTGGTCGAGCGGGGCGTCGACGGCGAAACCGTGGTTGTGCGCGGTGACCTCGACCTTGCCGGTCGTACGGTCCTGCACGGGCTGGTTGATGCCCCGGTGGCCGTACTTCAGCTTGTAGGTGCCGAAGCCGAGCGCGCGGCCGAGGATCTGGTTGCCGAAGCAGATGCCGAAGAGCGGGGTGCCGCGCTCCAGGACCGCCCGCATGACGGAGACCGGGTGGTCGGCGGTGGCCGGGTCACCGGGGCCGTTGGAGAAGAACACGCCGTCGGGGTTCACGGCGAACACGTCCTCGGCGCTCGCCGTGGCCGGGAGCACGTGCACCTCGATGCCGCGCTCGGCCATGCGGTGCGGGGTCATGCCCTTGATGCCGAGGTCGACGGCGGCGACGGTGAACTTCCTGGTGCCGATCGCCGGGACGACGTAGGTCTCCTTGGTGGCGACCTCCGCGGAGAGGTTCGCGCCCTTCATCTCCGGGGCCTCGCGGACCTCGGTGAGCATGACGCCCGCGTCGGGCAGCGCGTCGCCGGAGAAGATGCCGACGCGCATGGCGCCGCGCTCACGGAGGTGGCGGGTGAGGGCGCGGGTGTCGATGCCGGAGATCCCGACGACGCCCTGGGCGCGCAGTTCGTCGTCCAGGGAGCGCCGGGAGCGCCAGTTGGAGGGCACGCGCGCGGGGTCGCGGACGACGTATCCGGAGACCCAGATCTTCTTGGACTCGGGGTCCTCGTCGTTGACGCCGGTGTTGCCGACGTGCGGGGCGGTCATGACGACCACCTGGCGGTGGTACGACGGGTCGGTGAGGGTCTCCTGGTAGCCGGTCATCCCGGTGGAGAACACGGCCTCGCCGAAGGTCACCCCCACGGCCCCGTAGGCACGGCCGCGGAAGATCCGGCCGTCCTCCAGGACGAGTACGGCGGGAACCCTGGTGGCTCCCCGGGTGGAGGTCGTCATCGTGCGCCTTCCGTTTCCGTCTTGTTGATCATCTGGTTCAGGGTCTCGACCCACTCGTTGTGCTCGGCCGCGCGGTCGGAGCGGAACCCGGAGTCGAGCAGCCTGCCGCCGTGCTCCCAGGTGACGACCAGCAGCCCGCCCTCGGTGAGGACCTTGCCGGCGATGCCCTTGTCGAGCCGGGCCTCGCGCAGGGCGCCGACCGGCACGAAGAAGTCGGTCGCTCCGGGGCGTACGACGTCCAGTCCCGCGTCCGTCAGGGTCAGCTCGACCCGGCTGCGGGCGCCCAGGCCGTGCGCCACGATGCGGTCGAGCCACTGCCCGGCGGTGGTGGAGCCGTGGTAGCGGCCGCTCATGCCCAGTCTGGCCTCGCCCGGCTCGTCCGGCGCGGTGGGGAGGGCGGGCAGGTCGCTCTGGAGCGTGCCGCGCCACTTCCAGCCCTCGCGCATCAGCCAGTAGACGAGCGCGACGAAGAGGGCGAGTCCGACGACCCAGCCGATGCGCGCGGCCCAGTCGGTGACCTCGGCCGATTCCCTCTGCGCGGCCAGCAGAATTACAGGTGTCACGTGAGCTTCCCGTCGACGAGCGTGGCCTTGCCCCGCAGCCACGTGTGCGTGACACGGCCCGGCAGCTCGCGGCCCTCGTAGGGGGTGTTGCGGCTGCGCGAGGCGAAGCCCGCGGGATCCACCGACCCACGGTATGCCGTGTCGACGAGCGTGAGGTTGGCGGGCTCACCTGCCGAGACGGGACGTCCGTGACCGGCGGCCCGCCCGATCTTCGCGGGCTTGACCGACATACGGTCCGCGACGCCCGCCCAGTCGAGCAGACCGGTGGCGACCATCGTCTCCTGGACCACGGACAGCGCGGTCTCCAGGCCGACCATGCCCATGGCCGCCGCGGCCCACTCGCAGTCCTTGTCCTCGTGGGGGTGCGGGGCGTGGTCGGTGGCGACGATGTCGATCGTGCCGTCGGCGAGGGCCTCGCGCAGGGCCAGCACGTCGCGCTCGGTGCGCAGCGGCGGGTTGACCTTGTAGACCGGGTTGTAGGAGCGCACCAGCTCGTCGGTGAGGAGCAGGTGGTGCGGGGTGACCTCGGCGGTGACGTCGATGCCGCGGGACTTGGCCCAGCGGACGATCTCGACGGACCCGGCGGTCGACAGGTGGCAGATGTGGACGCGGGAGCCGACGTGCTCGGCGAGCAGGACGTCCCGGGCGATGATCGATTCTTCGGCCACCGCCGGCCAGCCCCCGAGGCCCAGCTCGGCGGAGACGACGCCCTCGTTCATCTGGGCGCCCTCGGTGAGGCGCGGCTCCTGCGCGTGCTGGGCGACGACTCCGCCGAAGGCCTTCACGTACTCCAGGGCCCGCCGCATGATCACCGCGTCGTCGACGCACTTGCCGTCGTCCGAGAAGACGGTGACCCCGGCGGCCGACTCGTGCATCGCGCCCAGCTCGGCGAGCTTCCTGCCCTCCAGGCCGACCGTGACGGCGCCGATGGGCTGCACGTCGCAGTAGCCGTGCTCCCGGCCCAGCCGGTAGACCTGCTCGACCACGCCGGCGGTGTCGGCGACGGGGAAGGTGTTGGCCATGGCGAAGACGGCCGTGTAGCCGCCGGAGGCCGCCGCGCGCGTGCCGGTGAGCACGGTCTCGGAGTCCTCGCGGCCGGGCTCGCGCAGGTGGGTGTGCAGGTCGACCAGGCCCGGCAGGAGCACCTTGCCCTCGGCCTCGACGACCTCGGCCCCCTCGGCGGACAGACCGGCTCCCACCTCGGCGATGGTCTCGCCGTCGATCAGTACGTCCTGCGGCTCGCCGCCCAGCACCTTCGCACCACGGATCAGGATCTTGCTCATGGTCTTACTTCTCCTCGGTGGTGCGGGTGTGGGTGACGGCGGGCTCGTTGCCGCCGAGCAGCAGGTACAGCACGGCCATCCGGATGGAGACACCGTTGGCGACCTGCTCGACGACGGTGCAGCGGTCGGAGTCCGCGACCTCGGCGGTGATCTCCATGCCGCGCACCATCGGGCCCGGGTGCATCACGATGGCGTGCTCGGGCATCCGCGCCATGCGGTCGCCGTCGAGGCCGTAGCGCCGGGAGTACTCGCGCTCGGTGGGGAAGAACGCCGCGTTCATCCGCTCCCGCTGCACGCGCAGCATCATCACCGCGTCGGACTTGGCGAGCGTGCTGTCGAGGTCGTAGGAGACCTCGCAGGGCCAGGCGTGGACGCCGACCGGCACCAGGGTGGGCGGGGCGACGAGGGTGACCTGGGCGCCGAGGGTGTGCAGCAGGTCGACGTTGGAGCGGGCGACACGGCTGTGCAGGACGTCACCGACGAGCGTGATGCGCTTGCCGGAGAGGTCCTGCCCGAGTCCGGCGTCCCGGCCGACGAGGCGGCGGCGCATGGTGAAGGCGTCCAGCAGGGCCTGGGTGGGGTGCTGATGGGTGCCGTCGCCCGCGTTGATGACGGCGGCGTCGATCCAGCCGGAGGTCGCCAGGCGGTACGGGGCCCCCGAGGCGCCGTGCCGGATGACCACGGCGTCGACGCCCATGGCTTCGAGGGTCTGGGCGGTGTCCTTCAGGGACTCGCCCTTGGAGACGCTCGACCCCTTGGCCGTGAAGTTGATGACGTCGGCGGACAGGCGCTTCTCGGCGGCCTCGAACGAGATCCGCGTCCGCGTCGAGTCCTCGAAGAAGAGGTTGACGATCGTGCGGCCGCGCAGGGTCGGCAGTTTCTTGATCGGCCGGTCCGCGACCCTGGCCATCTCCTCGGCGGTGTCGAGGATCAGGACGGCGTCGTCGCGGGTGAGGTCGGCGGCCGAGATGAGATGACGCTGCATCTTTCAGGCTCCGTAAGGCGGTTCGGGAGATTCCGGGCAGGCAGGGGCATCACGAGGTGACGTACGGCACGGGGCCGCACGCGCGCGTGCTACTGCTGGGCGGTCCGCTTCGCACCGAGCAGGACGGTGTCCCGACCGTCTTCCTCGGCGAGCTGGACCTTGACCGTCTCCCGCAGCGACGTGGGGAGGTTCTTGCCGACGTAGTCGGCGCGGATGGGCAGTTCGCGGTGGCCGCGGTCGACGAGGACCGCGAGCTGGACGGCGCGCGGACGGCCGATGTCGTTCAGCGCGTCGAGCGCCGCGCGGATCGTCCGGCCGGAGAAGAGCACGTCGTCGACGAGGACGACCAGGCGGCCGTCGATGCCGTCACCGGGGATCTCGGTGCGGGCCAGCGCGCGCGGCGGGTGCATGCGCAGGTCGTCGCGGTACATGGTGATGTCGAGCGAACCGACCGGGATCTTGCGGTCGGTGATCTCCTCCAGCTTGGCGGCGAGCCGCTGGGCGAGGAAGACACCCCGGGTCGGAATGCCGAGGAGCACCACGTCGTCGGCGCCCTTGGCGCGTTCGACGATCTCGTGGGCGATGCGGGTCAGTACGCGCGCGATGTCGGGGCCTTCGAGAACGGGCCTGGCATCGGACGCCTGCGCATCCCCGTGCGGGTCTCCTTGCGGAGTTTCTTGCGTGTCCATATGAAACGGACCTCCTTCTCCGCCTCACGGGACGGACCTTAAAGGACGTCGGAATTGCGCCGTCCACGTTAGCAGGCCCGACAACGCCCCTGATCACCCACCTGGCCCAATGGATCTCGGTTACCACGGAAGAGTCGGTACGGACCATTCGGCTTGACGGAGCAGAGTCACGCTGCGTAACCTCACAGTGAGTCACCAGCCTTCGTCCGGGGAGCTATATGTCCAGCGAATACGCCAAACAGCTCGGGGCCAAGCTCCGGGCCATCCGCACCCAGCAGGGCCTTTCCCTCCACGGTGTCGAGGAGAAGTCCCAGGGACGCTGGAAGGCGGTCGTGGTCGGTTCGTACGAGCGCGGCGACCGCGCCGTCACCGTGCAGCGCCTCGCGGAGCTGGCGGACTTCTACGGGGTCCCCGTGCAGGAACTGCTTCCCGGTACGACCCCGGGCGGCGCCGCCGAGCCGCCGCCGAAGCTCGTCCTGGACCTGGAGCGCCTGGCCCACGTGCCGGCCGAGAAGGCGGGCCCGCTGCAGCGTTACGCGGCGACGATCCAGTCCCAGCGCGGTGACTACAACGGCAAGGTGCTCTCGATCCGTCAGGACGACCTGCGCACACTCGCCGTCATCTACGACCAGTCCCCCTCGGTCCTCACCGAGCAGCTGATCAGCTGGGGCGTCCTGGACGCGGACGCGCGCCGCGCGGTCACCCACGAGGACGCCTGACACACCGGGCGGAATCCAGCAGAAACGTGCCGCCGGGGTGCCCCGAACCAGTTGGTTCGGGGCACCCCGGCGGTTTTTGTGCGTGTCGTACGGCGCGTGGCCACAGGGAAGCGGGACTGCGCCCCGCAAGAGGCGCGGGGAGCCGCGCGACCAGCCACGGACCACCCGCGGCCGGCTTCGCACAGCACCCCTGAGGCGCTCCCCGCCCGGCCGTCCGCTACGGGGCTTCCCGGCGGAGCGAGGGCTTGAGCTCCTTCAGCCGGCCCAGCAGACCGTTCACGAAGGACGGCGAGTCGTCCGTGGAGAACTCCTTCGCCAACTGCACCATCTCGTCCAGCACCACCGCGTCCGGAGTCGCGTCGACCCAGATCAGCTCGTACGCTCCGAGCCGCAGGATGTTGCGGTCCACGACCGGCATGCGGTCGAGGGTCCACCCCACCGAGTACTGCGCGATCAATTCGTCGATCCGCCTGGCGTGCTCCGCGTACCCCTCGACCAGCTGCATGGTGTACTCGCTGACCGGAGGCTGTCGGGTGTCGCTGTGGGCGTGCCGGATCCAGTCCGCGAGGACGGTCAGGACGTCGGCCCCGCGCTGGTCGCCCTCGAAGAGGATCTGGAAGGCACGCTTGCGGGCCGTGTTACGGGCAGCCACGGTTAGCTGTTCACCCGGCCGAGGTAGTCGCTCGTGCGGGTGTCGACCTTGATCTTCTCGCCCGTGGTGATGAACAGGGGCACCTGGATCTGGTGACCGGTCTCCAGGGTGGCGGGCTTGGTGCCACCGGTGGAGCGGTCGCCCTGGACACCCGGCTCGGTCTCCTGGATCACCAGCTCGACGGCGGCCGGCAGCTCGACGAAGAGCACCTCGCCCTCGTGCTGCGCGACGGTGGCGGTGAAGCCCTCGATCAGGAAGTTGGCGGCGTCGCCGACGGCCTTGCGGTCGACCATGAGCTGGTCGTAGGTCTCCATGTCCATGAAGACGAAGTACTCGCCGTCCATGTAGGAGAACTGCATGTCGCGCTTGTCGACAGTGGCCGTCTCGACCTTGACGCCGGCGTTGAACGTCTTGTCGACGACCTTGCCGGAAAGCACGTTCTTGAGCTTGGTGCGCACGAAGGCCGGGCCCTTGCCGGGCTTGACGTGCTGGAACTCGACGACGGACCAGAGCTGGCCCCCGTCGAGCTTGAGCACCAGGCCGTTCTTGAGGTCGTTCGTGGAAGCCACGGTTGCGGAATCTCCTGGACTGACGTGGACGACCCCGGGCCACGCGCACAGCCGATGAGCTAGAGCGCGAGCAGCTCCTTGGTCGTGATGGTGAGTAGCTCGGGTCCGCCGTCCGCCTCGGGGCGTACGACGAGCGTGTCATCGATCCGGACTCCGCCCCGGCCCGGGAGGTGGACCCCCGGTTCGACGGTGACCGGCACGCAAGCGTCCAGTTTACCCATGGCCGCGGGGGCCAACTGCGGGTCCTCGTCGATTTCGAGTCCGACCCCGTGCCCCATCATCACCGGCAGGCTCTCTCCGTACCCCGCGGAGTCCAGGACCTGGCGGGCCGCGCGGTCCACGGCCCGGTAGGCCGCACCGGGTGCCAGGGCCTCCCGTCCGGCGCGCTGGGCTGCGAAGACCAGGTCGTACAGCTCGATCTGCCAGTCGGCCGGCGAGGTGCCGATCACGAACGTACGGCCGATCTCGCACCGGTAGCCGCGATAGGTCGCGCCGAGACAGACGGAGAGGAAGTCGCCCTCCTCCACCCGGCGATCGGTCGGTCGGTGGCCGGGGCGGCCGGAGTTCGGGCCGGCGGCGACGGAGGTGGGGAAGGCCGGGCCGTCGGCGCCGTGGTCGACGAGGCGGCGCTCCAGCTCCAGGGCGAGGTGGCGCTCGGTGCGGCCGACGAGGATCGATTCGAGCAGTTCGCCCAGGGCCTGGTCGGCGATCTCCGCGCCGATCCGCAGACAGGAGATCTCCTCCTCGTCCTTGATCACCCTCAGCTGCTCCACGGCTCCACCGAGGTCGGCGAGCCGCAGCCGGGGCGCGACCGAGCGGATGGCTCTGCAGCGGGCCATGGTGAGGTGGTGCTCCTCCACGGCCAGGGACTCGGCACCGAGGGCCGTCACCAGATCGGCGGCCGCGACCGCCGGGTCGCCGCCGGGCCGTGGCAGCACCTGGACGCGTACGGCGTCGTCGGGCCGGCCCTCGCCGATCTCGCCGCTCGGCGGTGCGCCGCACAGCAGGACGTCCTCGCTCCTGCCCAGCAGCAGCACCGCGCCCCGCGGTGCCGCTCCCGCGAGGTAGCGGACGTTGGCCGGGCGGGTCACGAGTGCGGTGGGGCTGCCGCCGGCTTGGCAGCGTTCTCTCAGCCGGGCTCTGCGGGCCGCGTAGACCTCAGACATGTGCCGAGCGTATGAGCTTCGCTGGGCGGGCGCTGGTCGAGTGCGGCCGAGTGGGGGTGGGGTGTCGGGGATGGGTGTGTGCCGGGGGCGGGTGCGGGCCGGTGGGGGCTGGGCGCGCAGTTCCCCGCTCCGCTGGCGGGGCCGGGGCTGGGCGGACGTGAGTCACTGGCCGGGGGCAGGTCGGCGCGGGGCTGTCGGGGTGTGCGGTGTTGGTTACTCGGCTACCACTTCGGGGGGCTGGCGATCGAGCGGGCCAGGACCTCGTCCAGGACGCGGGCCGTGGCCGGGACGTCGAGCTGGGAGTTGTCGATGATCGGGAGGCCCGAGCCGTACCAGCCCGCCATTCGGCCGTGGATGCGGGCGACCTCCTCGTCGGTGAGCCGGCGGTTGCCCGAGCGCTCGGCGTTGCGCTCCAGGACAATCTCCAGGCCCGGCAGGAGGACGACCGGCAGCAGGCCGGGACCGACGTGCCGCTTCCAGCCGCCGAGGCCGACGACCGGGCGGTCGGGGAAGACGGCGTCGTCGAGGATGCAGGAGATGCCGTTGGCCAGGAAGTTCCGGGCGGAGAAGCCACAGGTGCGGCGGGCGAGGCGGTACTGCGCCTCGGAGTTGTCGTTCCAGCCGGACTGGGGGTCCGCGAAGCCCGAGCGCACCCACTCGCGCACGTCGTCCAGGCTGATGTGCGCGGTGGGCACCCGGCGGTGTTCCGCCCAGTACTTGGCGACGCTGGTCTTGCCGGCTCCGGCGGGACCGATGAGCAGGACCGCGAGCGTGGTGCTGGTGACGTCCGGCGCGCCGGTGGCGGCCGGCGGCATGGTGACGGGGCCGCCCGGCGGCAGTTGCACGTGTCCGGTGGTGTCCCGCGAGACCCCGCTCTGCGGCGGGACCGAGGCGTGCGGATGCCCGGGAGCGCCGGAGAAGCCCGGCGCGGCCGGTGCGGGCGGGGCCATGGGCGCGGGCGGAGGCGGAGGCGGCGGCACCGGGCCCGGGTGGCCGCCCGGGGGCACCGGGTGTCCTGGCGGGTGCGTGCCGGGCGCTCCCGGGTGATGGGGGGCCGGGTGCCCCTGCTGGTTCGCGGTCGGCGACCAGGGGGCCGCCGGGTCCTGCCCCGGCCGATGGGGCGGCGGCAGCGGAGCTCCCACTGCGTCCTGCATCCGGTGCCACTCCGTCTCGTACAGTCACATCGACACTGGCGGGCGGGGCCTTCCGACCCCGCCCTTACCGAACGGTACCGTCCCCGGCCACCGTTTGGTGCACGGCCGGGGGCAGCCCGAAGTGCCCAAGTGGCCAGGGACACAAGGCGAATCGGGCAAGAGCTGCCCGAGCGGGCGTTACTGGCCCACTTCGCCGTACGCGGCGAGGAGGATCGCCGGGTCGGGACCCTCCAGGACGGTGGGTTTGGCCAGGCCGTCCAGGACGATGAAGCGCAACAGGTCTCCCCGGGACTTCTTGTCGACCTTCATCGTCTCCAGGAGCTTCGGCCACTGGTCGTAGCGGTAGTGCAGCGGCAGACCGACCGCTTCGAGGACCGTGCGGTGGCGGTCGGCGGTCGCGTCGTCCAACCGGCCCGCCAGTCGGCCCAGTTCGGCCGCGAAGTGCATGCCCACGGACACGGCCGCGCCGTGCCGCCACTGGTAGCGCTCGTTCTTCTCGATCGCGTGGGCCAGCGTGTGCCCGTAGTTGAGGATCTCGCGGCGCCCGGACTCCTTCAGGTCGCCCGAGACGACCTCGGCCTTGACCCGGATCGACCGCTCGATCAGCTCCGAGGTGTGCGGCCCGGCCGGCGTGCGGGCCGCCTGCGGGTCGGCCTCGATCAGGTCCAGGATCACCGGGTCCGCGATGAACCCGGCCTTGATGATCTCGGCGAGCCCGGAGACGTAGTCGTTGACCGGCAGCGAGTCGAGCGCCGCCAGGTCGCACAGCACTCCGGCCGGCGGGTGGAAGGAACCCACGAGGTTCTTGCCCTCGGCCGTGTTGATCCCGGTCTTGCCGCCGACGGCCGCGTCGACCATGGCCAGGACGGTGGTGGGGATGGCGATCCAGCGGACCCCGCGCAGCCAGGTCGCCGCGACGAACCCGGCGAGGTCCGTGGTGGCCCCGCCGCCGACGCCGACGATGACGTCGGTGCGGGTGAACCCGGACTGGCCCAGCGCCTTCCAGCAGTACGCGGCGACCTCGGCGGTCTTGGCCTCCTCCGCGTTCGGCACCTGGATGGCCACGGCCTCGAAGCCCTGCCCTGCCAGATCGGCCCGCAGGGCCTCTCCGGTGCCCTCCAGCGCCTCGGGGTGGATCACGGCCACCCGCTTGGCCCGGTTGCCGATCAACCCGCCCAGCTCACCGAGGAGTTGACGCCCCACCAGCACTTCGTACGGCTCGGTGCCCGCCGTACCGCCGACCTGGATGCGGGTCACTGTCTCGCTCATGCTTCCTTCAACTCCAGTGCGTCCAGCGCCGCTCGGGTGACTTCCTCGGGCGTCCGGCCGTCGGTGGCGACGACGGCCGTGGCGACCTCCTCGTACAGATACCGCCGGGCGTCCATCAACTCCCGCCACTGCTTGCGGGGGTTGACGGCCAGCAGCGGGCGGGCGGCGTTGAGGCCGGTGCGCTTGACCGCCTCCTCGACGTCCATCGAGAGGTAGACGACCCGCTGTCCGGCCAGCAGCGCGCGTGTGCCGGCGTCGAGGATCGCGCCACCGCCGAGGGCGAGGACGCCGTCGTGCCCGGCCAGCGCGGCACGCACGGCCTCCTTCTCGATGGCACGGAAGGCGGCCTCGCCCTCGTCGACGAAGATCTCCGCGATGGTGCGGCCCTGCTCGGCGACGATGTCGTCGTCGGTGTCGCGGTAGGCGACGCCGAGCCGCTCGGCGAGCAGCTGCCCGACGGTGGACTTGCCGACACCCATGGGGCCGACGAGGACGACCAGAGGCACCGGGCTCATCGGATCGCGAGGTGGTCGAGGTAGGAACGGACGTTGCGGGCCGTCTCGGTGACGCTGTCGCCGCCGAACTTCTCCGCCACCGCGTCCGCCAGCACCAGGGCCACCATCGCCTCGGCGACGATGCCGGCGGCCGGCACGGCGGAGACGTCGGAGCGCTGGTGGTGGGCCTGCGTGGCCTCGCCGGTGGTCACGTCCACGGTCTGCAGGGCGCGCGGCACGGTCGCGATCGGCTTCATCGCCGCCCGGACCCGCAGCAGCTCACCGGTGGTGAGACCGCCCTCGGTACCACCGGAGCGGCCGGAGACGCGCCGGATGCCCTCGGGGGTGTTCACGATCTCGTCGTGCGCCTTGGAGCCCGGCACCCGCGCCAGCTCGAAACCGTCGCCGATCTCGACGCCCTTGATCGCCTGGATGCCCATCAGCGCGCCGGCGAGGCGGGCGTCCAGCTTGCGGTCCCAGTGGACGTGGGAGCCGAGGCCGACGGGCACGCCGTACGCCAGGATCTCGACGACGCCGCCGAGGGTGTCGCCGTCCTTGTGGGCCTGGTCGATCTCGGCGACCATCGCCTTGGACGCGTCGGCGTCGAGGCAGCGCACGGGGTCCGCGTCCAGCTTCTCCACGTCGGCGGGCGTCGGGTACACGCCCTGCGGGGCCTTCGCGGCCGCCAGCTCCACCACGTGGCTGACGATCTCGATGCCGGTCGTCTCCTTCAGGTACGACCGGGCGACCGCGCCGAGGGCGACCCTGGCGGCGGTCTCCCGGGCGGAGGCCCGCTCCAGGATCGGCCGGGCCTCGTCGAAGCCGTACTTCTGCATGCCCGCCAGGTCCGCGTGACCGGGCCGGGGCCGGGTCAGCGGGGCGTTGCGGGCCAGACCGGCGAGGATCTCCGGGTCGACCGGGTCGGCCGACATGACCTGCTCCCACTTCGGCCACTCGGTGTTGCCCACCATGATCGCCACCGGCGAGCCCATGGACAGACCGTGCCGGACACCACCGAGGAAGGTGACCTCGTCGCGCTCGAACTTCATCCGCGCACCACGTCCATAGCCGAGGCGCCGCCGGGCCAGGTGGTCCGCCACCATCTCCGTGGTGATCGGCACGCCGGCGGGAAGACCCTCCAGCGTCGCGACGAGTGCGGGACCGTGGGACTCCCCCGCGGTCAGCCAGCGCAACCTGCTCAACGGTGCTCCTATGCTCGCGTCCGGTACTGGATCCTGCCTGCGTGTACGCGGGTCCTCGCGTACGGCGACGGACACCGGGTGCGCGGCCCCGGCCCGCCGTCTCCGATCCTCCCACGTCCGGGGCGGGGCCCTGGTCGCAGGTCCATCAGGCGGACTGCCCGCACGGCGGTTCCTCGCCACCGGCCGCCCCCCTCGGACCGGCCCGACCGGAACACTCAGCCGCGTTCGGCCAGCGCCCGTTCCCCCGCCTGCCTCATCGCGCCGACGGGAGCCGTCTTGCACCCGGTCATCTGCTCGACCTGCAGCACGGCCTGGTGCACCAGCAGATCGAGCCCGCTGACCACCGCACCGCCGTGCGCGGACCATCGCGCGGCCAGCTCGGTGGGCCACGGGTGGTACAGCACGTCGAACAGCGTCGCCGGCATCTCCGGCACCGCACCGGACAGTACGTCCGTCGCCCCGGCCGGTGTCGTGGCGACGACGAGGGGGGCGCTCAGCCCACGCTCGGCCTCCGACCAGTCCGCCGTGCGCACCTCGACGCCCAGCCGCTCGCCCCACTGCCGCATCTCGGCGGCCCGGGCCGCACTGCGGACGTACGCCACGACCTCGCCGGTGCAGATCCGGGCGAGCGCGGCCAGCGCGGAGGAAGCGGTGGCTCCCGCGCCGAGGACGGCCGCCGACTCCACCTGCTCGATGCCGCGCTCGCGCAGCGCGGCGACCATCCCGGGGATGTCGGTGTTGTCGCCGACCCGTCGCCCGTCCTCCGTGAACACCAGGGTGTTCACGGTCTCGACCGAGGCCGCCGTCTCGCTGATCTCGTCCAGCAGCGGGATGACCGCCCGCTTCAGCGGCATCGTCAGCGACAGCCCGGCCCACTCCGGCCCGAGCCCCTCGACGAACCCGGGCAGCGCCTCCTCGTCGACCTCGAAACGGTCGTACGTCCAGTCGGTGAGCCCGAGTTCGGCGTACGCGGCCCGGTGCAGCACCGGGGACAGCGAGTGGGCGATCGGCGAACCGAGCACGGCGGCCCGGTGCTTGGTGGCGGTGCGGCTCATCTATCCGTTCTGCGCTTCCTGGTACTTCTTGCGGTTCCGGTTGTGCTCCGCGTTGGTGACCGCAAAGAGCGTCTCGTCCTTGCTGATTGACACGAAGTAGTACCAGTCGCCCTTGGCTGGCTTGAGAGCCCCCTCAATCGCCTCGTCACCGGGATTACCGATCGGCCCAGGCGGCAATCCATACACCTTGTACGTGTTGTACGGGTCGTCGATCTGCCGCAGCGAATCGACCGAGCCGGTGGCCAACTTGGATTCGCCGCGCAGGTAATTGACCGTCGAGTCGAAGTCGAGCAGACCAGCCGTCTCCGCATTGTTGGGCTCAAGTCGATTGTAGACGACCCGTGCGATCTTCTTGTAGTCCTTCTTGTTGTTTCCCTCGGCCTGTACGAGGCTTGCGACAGTGAGTACCTGAAGCGGATTCTCGAGCTTCAGCCCCTCGGCCTTTTGCTCCAGGCCGAATTCCTCGTACTTCGCGTTGGCGAGGTCGACCATTTCCTTCAGGACGGCTTCGGGCTTCATGCCCTTGGCGACCGGGTACGTGGACGGGTAGAGGAATCCTTCCAGCGGATCCTTGATGTCCTTGTTGTCGTTCGCCCAGCCGGGAAGGCCGAGGGTCTCCCATTTCTTCTCTGCGACCTCGGCCGTCGTCCCCTTGTCGACACCCAACTCCTTGTCGATCAAGGCGTAGACATCGCGGTTTCGCAGACCTTCCGTGACCGTGAAGTTGCTCTGACTCTTCGGATCGAGCATCAGAGCAATGGCATCTTTGGCGGACATCTCCTTCTTGAGGAGATAGACGCCCGCCTGAATGTCCCTCTTCTCGGGATTCTGCGCCAGTGCGTTCGTGAAGGCGTCCACACTCTTGACGACCCCGGCCGCCTTCAGCTTCTGCCCGATCACCGATCCGAACTCACCCTTGGCGACCGTGATCGTCACGGTCTCGTTCGTACCGTTCCCCTCATAGTCGGGGACATCGCCGAAGCGGCTCTGATAGAACTGGTAACCGAAGTAGCTGACGCCGGCGAAGCCGCCGCCGAAGACCATGACGACCACCAGGCAGGCACAGCCGCTGCGGCGCTTCTTACCGCCTTTGCCCGACTTACCGCCTTTGCCGGACTTACCGCCACGGCCTTTCCGGTCCGCCCGGCCCGAGCGCTCCCCGGCCTCGTCGTCATCGTCGTCGTCACCGCCACCGGCGAAGAACGCGTGCTCGCCCTGGTCCGGCCCGGGGTCCCAGTCGGTCCGCTCCGCTGCCGGCTGCTCCTCGGGTTCGGGCTCCGGAGCGGGCGCGGGGTCGGGTGCCGCTTCCGCGCCACGGCGTGAGGGCGGCTCCGGCGGCGGATACGCGTCCGGCGTGCCGTAGAAGTCCTGTTGGCCGCCGCCGTAAGCCATCGCCTGCTGCTGTCCCCCGTAGGGGTCGGTCGGGTCCGCGACGTAAGGGGCCTGCGTGTGCTGGTGAGTTCCGTCGTTCCAGCCGTTGTCGGTGTGGCCGTACTGCTGCTGGCCATGACCGGTGTACTGCTGCTGATGCTGGTTCTGGCCGGCGTACTGCTGCGCGGGGTCGCCGTACTCCTGCTGGTACTGCTGCTGGGCGTAGGCGTCCTGATGACCGTTGTTCCAGGCGCCGTTGCCGTCGTCGTACTGCTGCTGGTACTGCTGCTGCTCCGGGTAGTGCTGCTGTGGCTGGCCGCCGTAAGGGGACTGCCGGCCCTGGGCCTGCTGTCCGTCCCATCCGGCGTCCCCGTACAACGGGTCGTCCGGATGCCACGGTTCGGAGCCCGGGCCCCGGCCATACTCAGTCATCGATCCCCTAGAGCCGCGAGGCGGCGGTCACGCGGGGCCGGTGGCTCGGCGTTCGTCCCCGCCTCTTTTTGTGCGGTGGCTGTTCGAAGGCCACCGCATCGCGCGGAACGTTACCGTATCGCGATCAGATGACCACTTCGACGCCCTCGCCCGGAGCTTTACCTGACATCCGTTCGGATTCCAGCGCCTGTTGCAGGATGATCACGGCTGCTGCCTGGTCGATGACCGACCTGCCCTTTTTGGATTTCACACCCGAGGCACGCAGTCCTTGACCGGCCGTCACCGTGGTCATCCTCTCGTCGAGGAGTCTGACCGGGACCGGCGCGATCATGCGGGCCAGCTCCTGGGCGAATCCCCGTACCTTGACTGCCGCCGGTCCCTCGCCCCCCTTGAGGGAGCGCGGGAGTCCGACGATTACCTCTATGGGTACGTACTCGTCGACCAGTTGTCTCAATCGCCGCTGAGCTGCGGGGACATCCCGTCCGGGAACGGTCTCGACGGGTGTGGCGAGGATCCCGTCGGGGTCGCAGGAGGCGACCCCGATGCGGGCGTCCCCGACGTCGAGCGCGAGCCGACGGCCGCGGCGCATGGCCGGGCCGTCGTCTTCGCTCGTGCGATCCGTCGTGCTCACTTGGCCGTCTCGGCGACCAGGCGCTCGACCGCGTCCACGGCCTCGCCGATGGCGGCCGGGTTCTGGCCACCGCCCTGGGCGACGTCCGGCTTGCCGCCACCGCCGCCGCCGAGGGTCTTGGCGGCCGTGCGCACCAGGTCGCCGGCCTTCAGTCCGCGCTCGCGGGCGGCCTCGTTGGTGGCGATGACCGTCAGCGGCTTGCCGTTCACGGCGGTGAAGAGGGCGACCACCACGGCCCGGCCGCCCTGGATGCGTCCGCGCACGTCGAGCACCAGCTTGCGGAGGTCGTCGGCGGTGGTTCCGTCCGGGACCTGACCGGTCACCACGGCAACGCCGGACACGTCCCTGGCGGACTCGGCGAGACCGGCGGCGGCCTGCAGCACCTTCTCGGCGCGGAACTTCTCGATCTCCTTCTCGGCGTCCTTCAGCTTGCCGAGCATGGCGGAGACCTTCTCCGGAAGCTCCTCCGGACGGCCCTTGATCAGCTCCTGGAGCTGGGCGACGACCGTGTGCTCACGGGCGAGGAAGTTGTAGGCGTCGACGCCCACCAGCGCCTCGATACGGCGGACTCCGGAGCCGATGGACGACTCGCCGAGCAGCTTGACCAGGCCGAGCTGCGAGGTGTTGTGGACGTGTGTGCCGCCGCACAGCTCCTTGGAGAAGTCGCCGATGGTGACGACACGGACCCGCTCGCCGTACTTCTCGCCGAACTCGGCGATGGCGCCCTGCTTCTTGGCCTCGTCGAGGCTCAGGATCTCCGCGTGGACGTCCAGGTCACGGGAGAGCACCTCGTTGATCTTCTGCTCGACGTCGGTCATCACGGCCGTCGGAACGGCGGAGGGGGAACCGAAGTCGAAGCGGAAGCGGCCGGGCTGGTTCTCGGAACCGGCCTGGGCGGCCGTCGGTCCGAGGGCGTCCCGCAGGGCCTGGTGGGTGAGGTGCGTGGCGGAGTGGGCGCGGGCGATGGCCGTGCGGCGACGGCCGTCGATCGAGGCCTGGGCCTTGGCGCCGACGGTCACCTCGCCGACCTGGACGACGCCCTTGTGGACGTAGACGCCGGGGACCGGCTTCTGGCAGTCGCGGATCTCGATGACGGCCCCGGAGTCGATCCTGATCCTGCCGGTGTCACCGATCTGGCCACCGCCCTCGGCGTAGAACGGGGTGCGGTCGAGGACGATCTCGACCTCGTCGCCCTCGGTGGCGGCGGGCGAGGAGAGCCCGTCGACGAGGATGCCGACGACCGTCGACTCGCCCTCGGTGTCCGAGTAGCCGATGAACTCGGTCTCCCCGGCGGCGTCGGCGATCTCACGGTAGGCACCGAGGTCGGCGTGGCCGGTCTTCTTGGCGCGGGCGTCGGCCTTGGCGCGGTCCCGCTGCTCCTTCATCAGGCGGCGGAAGCCGTCCTCGTCCACGGACAGGCCCTGCTCGGCGGCCATCTCCAGGGTGAGGTCGATCGGGAAGCCCCAGGTGTCGTGGAGCAGGAACGCCTTGTCACCGGCGAGGACCTGGCCACCGCCGGCCTTGGTCTCCGTCACGGCGGTGTCGAGGATGTTGGTGCCGGCCTTCAGCGTCTTGAGGAAGGCGTTCTCCTCGGCGAGGGCGACCTTCTCGATGCGCTCGCGGTCGGTGATCAGCTCGGAGTACTGCTGCCCCATCATGGCGATGACGACGTCGATGAGGTCCTGGACGACCGGGCCGGTGGCGCCGAGGAGGCGCATGTTGCGGATGGCGCGGCGCATGATGCGGCGCAGGACGTACCCACGGCCCTCGTTGCCGGGGGTGACGCCGTCACCGATGAGCATCACGGCGGTGCGGATGTGGTCGGTGACCACGCGCAGGGAGACGTCGGACTCGTGGGCGTCGCCGTAGCGGACACCGGTGAGTTCGGTGGCCTTGTCGATGACGGCCATGGAGGTGTCGATCTCGTACATGTTCTGCACGCCCTGCAGAATCATGGCGAGGCGCTCCAGGCCGAGGCCCGTGTCGATGTTCTTGCTGGGCAGCTCGCCGAGGATCTCGAAGTCCTCCTTGGAGGTGCCCTCGCCGCGCTCGTACTGCATGAAGACCAGGTTCCAGATCTCCACGTACCGCTCGTCGTTGACGGCCGGGCCGCCCTCGACGCCGAACTCCGGGCCACGGTCGTAGTTGATCTCGGAACACGGGCCGCACGGGCCGGGGACGCCCATGGACCAGTAGTTGTCCTTCTTGCCGAGGCGCTGGATGCGCTCCTTGGGCACGCCCACCTGCTCGTGCCAGATGCGCTCGGCCTCGTCGTCGTCCTTGTAGACGGTGATCCAGAGCTTCTCCGGCTCCAGGCCGTAACCACCCTTGTCCTGGGGGCTGGTGAGCAGCTCCCAGGCGTACGTGATGGCGCCTTCCTTGAAGTAGTCGCCGAAGGAGAAGTTGCCGCACATCTGGAAGAACGTGCCGTGGCGGGTGGTCTTGCCCACCTCTTCGATGTCCGGCGTGCGCACGCACTTCTGCACACTGGTGGCGCGGGCGAAGGAGGGCTTGACCTCACCGAGGAAGTACGGCTTGAAAGGAACCATGCCGGCGTTGACCAGGAGCAGAGTCGGGTCGTCCGCGATGAGCGACGCCGAAGGGACAACGGTGTGACCGCGCTCCTCGAAGAAGCTCAACCAGCGGCGACGAATCTCGGCCGACTCCATCAATGGTCCTCATTCCGGTTGTACGGGTACGACGAGCTGTCGACGTACCTCGGATTCCTGCTGTACTTCGGGGTGTTGCTGTTCTCGATGGCGACGACACGCCTCGGGGCGGGCAGCTCCGGGTAGCTGTCGGGGTTGGCCTCGATGCCGAGCGCCTCGCCCAGTTCGGCCTCCCGCTGGGCCATGTGGTCGCGGACGTCGAGCGCGAAGCCGACCGCCCGGTCCTTGAGCTTGTGGCCCGCCTCGACCGCCTTGTGCGCGGCCTGGCCGGCGAGGTGCTCCGGGGTGAGCTGCTTCAGCTTGCGGTTGACCTTGGTGGTGGCCCACACGCCGGCGGCGACGCCTGTGGTGAACCAGAACGTACGACGGAACATCGCTCGGTCAGTCCTTCTTTCCACGGGTGTCACGCCTGCTCCGGCGGGTGCCCGGGACGGTGCGTCCCACGATCACGGTACGACGCCGCTCCTCGGCGGATTCGCCCTCCCGGCGGCCGCCCCCCATGGCCCGGCGTACGCCGTAGCCGAAGGCGGCGACCTTGACGAGGGGGCCGCCGAAGGTGGACGCGACGGTCGTGGAGAGCGCCGAGGCGTTCGACGTGACCTCCTGGACGTCCGACGCGATGGCGTCGACCCGCTCGATCTGGGTCTGCGCGGAGCGGACCGCGGTGGACGCGTCGGCGAGGAGGGGGACGGCCTGGTCGGTCACGTCCGCGACGAGCTTGGTGGTCGCCCTGAGCGTCTGGGCCAGCCTCGCCAGCGCGACGGCGAGGAAGGAGACCAGGATCGCCCAGAAGACGGCCACCAGGATCCCGGCCACCTCTCCACCGGACACTGTCTGCACCCGCTCCCTGGAACATGCCTGAACGTCGAAAAGTCGTGTCCCGAGCCTATCGCGCCCGAGCGATCGCCCAGTACCGCATTACTGCCTGCCGACCGCCACCTGTCGCCCCGCCCGCGGTGACGCCTGTCGCGGGAAGGCGAGAGCCCGCCGCCCCGCCCGCCACAAGGGCGGGGGGACGACGGGCTGACGCTCGGTGCGTGTGTGCTACGTCCGTCGAAAGACGATCAGCGGGCGTAGTACTCGACGACGAGCTGCTCGTCGCAGATGACCGGAACTTCCTTGCGGTTGGGCTCGCGGTCCAGGCGGAACGCCAGGGCCTTGAGGTTCACCTGCAGGTAGCGGGGGGTCTCACCGTCCGCGGCGAAGCCACCCTCGCGGGCGACCTCGAACAGCGGCTTCTGGCGGCTGCGCTCGCGGACCATGACGACGTCGTCCGGCTTGACGCGGAAGGACGGCTTGTCGACCTTGTGGCCGTTGACCTCGATGTGGCCGTGGACGACCATCTGGCGGGCCTGGTAGATCGTGCGGGCGATGCCCGAACGCAGGACCAGCGCGTCGAGACGGCGCTCGAGCTCGATGATCAGGGCCTCACCGGTCTTGCCCTGGACCTTGGAGGCACGCTCGTAGGCGCGGACGAGCTGACGCTCGGACACGTCGTACTGCGCGCGCAGACGCTGCTTCTCCAGCAGACGGACCTTGTAGTCCGAGTTCTGCTTGCGGCCACGGCCGTGCTCGCCCGGCGGGTAGGGGCGGGCCTCGAAGTACTTGACGGCCTTCGGGGTCAGCGCGATGCCGAGGGCACGCGACTTCTTGACCTTGGGGCGGGACTGGTTCGCCACTTCTTTTCCTTTTCCTCTTCGGCTGCCTCAGGGTTACGGGAGGTCGCATCCGCAGCCGGGGAATCCCGTCGGGTCCGCTGGGAACCTGTCGGGTAGCCGCTCCCCTGGTCTGGGCACATACGTGCAGCACACGAACGGCCCACCGACCGGTCCCGGAACTCCGAGTGGTGGTGGGCTGCCCGCGACACCTACGACGGTGCGCGACGCTCCTGGATCATGAAGATCCGGCTGGATGTCCCGCCTGAGGCGCCGACCGGAGCCGGACACGGGACGCAGCACTGGGGAGGAGTCTACAGGGGCTTCAGGACTGCTTCCGACCGAGGTTCTTCCTGGTCCACTCCACCGCGTCGGCGTACCGGGCCTCGGCGCCGTGCCTGGTGGGGGTGTAGTACTCCCGCCCCTGGATCTCGTCCGGCGCGTACTGCTGGGCGGCGATCCCCTCGGGGAGGTCGTGCGGGTACACATACCCCTGGGCGTGCCCGAGTTTGGCCGCGCCCTTGTAGTGCCCGTCCCGCAGGTGCGGGGGCACCGGGCCGGCCAGGCCCTTGCGCACGTCCTCCATGGCGGCGCCGATGGCGGTCGTCGCGGCGTTCGACTTCGGGGCCAGGGCGAGGGCGATCGTGGCGTGGCTGAGGGTGAGCGCGGCCTCCGGGAAGCCGATCATGGCGACGGCCTGGGCGGCGGCGACGGCTGTGGGCAGGGCGTTCGGATCGGCCAGCCCGATGTCCTCGCTGGCGGAGATCATCAGGCGGCGGGCGATGAACCGCGGGTCCTCCCCGGCCTCGATCATCCGCGCCAGATAGTGCAGCGCGGCGTCGACGTCGGAGCCGCGGATGGACTTGATGAGGGCGCTGGCCACGTCGTAGTGCTGGTCGCCGTCGCGGTCGTACTTCACGGCGGCGCGGTCGACGGTCTCCTCCAGCGTCTGGAGCGCGATCTCCTCCTCCCCCTTGTCGAGGGCGGCGCCGGCGGCGGCCTCCAGGGCGGTCAGCGCCCGGCGGGCGTCACCGCCGGCGATGCGCAGGAGGTGGCCCTCGGTGTCCTCGGGGAGAGTGACGGCGCCCTTGAGGCCGCGCTCGTCGGTCAGCGCGCGCCGCAGCAGGCCGCGCAGGTCGTCGTCGGTGAGGGGTTCGAGGGTGAGGAGGAGCGAGCGGGACAGCAGGGGGGAGATCACCGAGAAGTACGGGTTCTCCGTGGTCGCCGCGATCAGGGTGACCCAGCGGTTCTCTACGGCCGGGAGCAGGGAGTCCTGCTGGGCCTTGCTGAAGCGGTGGATCTCGTCGAGGAAGAGGACGGTCTCCTTGCCGTAGCCGCCGGTGGCGCGGCGGGCGCCCTCGATGACCGCGCGGACCTCCTTGACTCCGGCGGTGATCGCGGAGAGCTCCACGAAACGCTTGTTGGTGGCCTTGGAGACGACGTACGCCAGGGTGGTCTTGCCGGTGCCGGGCGGGCCCCAGAGGATCACCGAGGAGGGGCCGGCCGGTCCGCCGCCGGACTCGCCGACCAGTCGGCGCAGGGGCGAGCCGGGCTTCAGCAGATGCTGCTGGCCGACGACCTCGTCGAGGGTGCGCGGACGCATCCGTACGGCCAGGGGGCTGGCGGCCGGGTCCTTCTCCTGGCGTTCTTCGGCTGCGGCGGTGAACAGATCGGGCTCCACACCGAAAACCCTATGTCACGCCACCGACAGTCCGGCCGGGGCCGGGGACCCGGGACCCGCCTTGCGGCGGAAGCCGGTCAGCTGGTCCAGAAGTCCCACCAACGGGTCAGGATCAGCATGCCGATGATGCCGATGTGCATCACGGGCAGGACCCAGGTGAACTCGCCGAAGAAGCTCTTGAGCCAGCCGGGAGCCGGCAGGAGGCCGTTGCGGATGTTGGAGGACGTGACGTACCAGAACATCAGGATCGTGGCGACCCAGGCGAGGCAGCACCACAGGCAGAGCGAGTTGATGTTGTACAGCGACTGGTACTGCAGCCAGGTCACGAAGCCGACGCCGAAGGCGGTGCCCGCGTGGAAGGTCAGCCAGTACCAGCGCGGGTAGGTCGCGCGGGCGAGCAGGCTCACGCCGACGCAGATGACGATGCCGTACGCGACGAGGCCGAGCATCGGGTTGGGGAATCCGAAGACGGAGGCCTGGTCGCTCTTCATGATGTTGCCGCAGGAGACGACCGGGTTGAGGCTGCAGCCCGGTGTGAAGTTCGGGTCCTCCAGCAGCTTGAACTTGTCGATCGTGATGACCCAGGACGCGAGCAGTCCGGCCGCGCCGGTGATCAGCAGCAGGATGGCGAAGGCACGACTGCCGCCCACCGTGCGCGGGGCCTCGGTGTGTTCGCGATCGGTGGTCGAGACGTTGCTGACTGTCGTCTTGCTCATCACGTCGATTCCGTCGATTCCGTAGCGTCGAAGGGGCCACTGGGGCACGGTCATTGTGCCGTACACCCTCGCGCCGGGACCGTTCGCCGGACGTAAATGTCGCCCCTGCCACCCGTACAGGGCGGCAGGGGCGACAAGGGTTCGACTCAGCCGAGCCGGGCCTCCAGCTCGGCCACGATCTCGTTCACGCCGACGGCGACCTGCTCACCGGACTCCATGTCCTTGAGCTGGACCACGCCCTCGGCGAGGTCGCGCTCCCCGGCGACGACCGTGTAGCGCGCACCGCTGCGGTTGGCGTTCTTCATCGCGCCCTTGAGGCCCTTGCCGCCGTAGGCGAAGTCGGCCGCGATGCCCACCTTGCGCAGTTCGGTGACCTTGGCGAACAGCAGGCGGCGGGCCTCCTCGCCGAGCGGGACGGCGAACACGCTGGTGGTGGCGGGGAGTTCGAGTTCGACGCCCTCCGCCTCCAGGGCGAGGACCGTGCGGTCGACGCCGAGGGCCCAGCCGACGGACGGCAGGGCGGGGCCGCCGATCATCTCGGAGAGGCCGTCGTAGCGGCCGCCGCCGCCCACCGCGGACTGGGAGCCGAGACCGTCGTGGACGAACTCGAAGGTCGTACGGGTGTAGTAGTCGAGGCCGCGCACCAGCTTGAGGTCGTCCTCGAAGGCGACGCCCGCCGCGGTGATCAGCTCACGGACCTCCTCGTGGTACGCCTTGCAGGCGTCGCAGAGGTAGTCGCGCAGCAGCGGGGCGTCGGTGAGCTGCTTCTGGACGTCGCCGCGCTTGTCGTCGAGGACGCGCAGCGGGTTGATCTCCGCGCGGCGGAGGGTCTCCTCGTCCAGGTCCAGGCCGCGCAGGAACTCCTGCAGGGCTGCCCGGTAGACGGGACGGCACTCCTTGTCGCCCAGGCTGTTGAGGAGGATGCGGAAGTTCCTGAGGCCCAGCGAGCGGTACGCCTGGTCCGCAAGAATGATCAACTCGGCGTCCAGGGCCGGGTCCTCGGCCCCGATCGCCTCGGCGCCGACCTGGGAGAAGTGGCGGTACCGGCCCTTCTGGGGGCGCTCGTAGCGGTAGTACGAGCCGGAGTACCAGAGCTTGACCGGGAGGTTGCCCACCTTGTGGAGGTTGGCCTCCAGGGCGGCGCGCAGGACGGAGGCGGTGCCTTCGGGACGCAGGGCCAGCTGGTCGCCGCCCTTGGTCTCGAAGGCGTACATCTCCTTGGTCACGATGTCGGTGGACTCACCCACACCGCGTGCGAACAGCTCGACGTTCTCGAAGCCGGGTGTCTCGACGTAGCCGTAGCCGGAGTCGCGCAGCGGGGCGGCGATGGCCTCACGGACGGCCAGGTACGTGGCGCTGTCCGGGGGCAGCAGGTCGTACGTGCCCTTGGGGGCCTGAAAGGTGCTCACGGAAGGTCTCTCGTCACATTCCTCGTCGGGGAGGGGTCGTCGGACCCGCTCCCTGGCCGCCGGCCGCCACCTGCCGCAGATACGGGTTGGTGGCGCGCTCCTGGCCGATGGTCGTCTGGGGGCCGTGGCCGGACAGCACCACGGTCGAGTCGTCGAGCGGCAGGCACACGCGGGCCAGCGAGTCGAGCATCTCGGCCATGTCGCCGCCGGGCAGGTCGGTGCGTCCGATGGAGCCGGCGAACAGCAGATCCCCGGAGAAGAACACGGAAGGGATCTCCGTGTTCTCGGGCATCCGGAAGGTCACCGACCCCTTGGTATGGCCGGGCGCGTGCGAGACGGCCAGCTCCAGACCGGCCAGCTCCAGCTTCGCGCCGTCGGTCAGCTCCTTGACGTCACCCGGCTCCCCCACGGTCAGCTCGCCCATGAGCGGCATACCGATGGAACGGCCGAGCGCCTTCTCGGGGTCGCTCATCATGTACCGGTCCTCGGGGTGGATCCAGGCGGGTACGTCGTGCGCGCCGCACACCGGGACGACCGAGGCCACATGGTCGATGTGGCCGTGGGTGAGGACGACGGCGACGGGCTTGAGCCGATGCTTCTTCAGCGTCTCCTCGACTCCCTCGGTGGCCTGGTGGCCCGGGTCGATGATCACGCACTCCTCACCGGCGGCGGGGGCGACCAGATAACAGTTGGTCCCCCAGGCCCCGGCGGGGAACCCGGCAATGAGCACGATCGTCCTTCTTGTGGCGTACGAGGGTGGTGGGTTGCTGTGGATCAGAGCCTACCGGCGCTGCCGTTTCCCCAGCGAACCCATATACGGTACGGGTCACACGTAAACAGTCGACTCGACGGACGCGCGACGCACCTGTCGGCGGACGAGACGCATGAGGAGAGAACCCCGTGGTCAGCCAGGATCAGCGGCGGCGTCAGCTCGCCCGGGAGAAGTTCTTGCGGCAGCAGCAGCGGCGTACGTCCGCGCGGCGCAAGGCCCATGTCCGCAACGCCGTGATCGCCTCGGTGCTCGGTGTGATCCTGGTGGGCAGCGTGGCGCTGTACACGACCGACGTGCTCAAGGGTGACGACAAGAAGGACAACGCGGGCGCGGAGGTGTCGCCGAGCCCGTCGCCCAGTGCCAGCAAGGCGCCGGATCCGTGCGAGAAGCCGGCCGCGGGCAAGGTGGAGAAGCTCACCTACAAGAAGGAACCCGCGCTCACCATCGACAAGAGCGCGAAGTACACGATGGATCTGCGGACCACCTGCGGTTCCATCCCCATAACGATGGACGCGGCGAAGGCCCCGCACACGGTCAACTCGTTCGACTTCCTGGTGAACAAGGGCTACTTGGACCACACCAAGTGCCACCGTCTCACCACGCAGGGTATCTACGTGCTGCAGTGCGGCGACCCGCAGGGCACCGGCATGGGTGGTCCCGGCTACACGATCCCCGACGAGAACCTGAAGGACCCGCGCCTGAAGGGCGATGTGTACCCGGCGGGCACGGTCGCGATGGCGAACCAGTTCAACGGGCAGACGGGCGAGGGCAAGAACAGCGGCGGCAGCCAGTTCTTCCTCGTCTTCCAGGACAGTCCGCTGCCGGCCAACTACACACCGTTCGGCACGATCACCAAGGCGGGGATGAAGGTCCTGACGAAGATCGCCAAGGCCGGCGAGAGCACCGGCATGGGTGACGGAGCGCCCAACGCGACCGTCGTGATCAACAAGGCGACTGTCAAGAAGTCCTGACCCTCAACAGCGAAATTTCGGTCGCGCGGGATGCGGACAGGCAACCCGCCGGTCGCCTATGTTGGCCGTGACGAAACTGTGGACGATGCCCGGGGGCGCTGAGGCCCCTTGCAGGCATCATGTGGAGGAGGCGCTGTGAGCAGCGACCCGTGGGGCCGCGTCGACGAGACGGGGACCGTGTACGTGCGTACGGCCGACGGCGAGCAGGTCGTCGGTTCCTGGCAGGCCGGCTCCCCCGAGGAAGCGCTGGCCTACTTCGAGCGCAAGTACGAGGGCTTGGTCGTCGAAATCGGCCTCCTCGAGAAGCGGGTGAAGACCACCGACCTGTCCGCGAAGGACGCTCAGGTCGCGATCGACCACATTCGCGAGCAGGTGGACGCGCATCACGCGGTCGGTGATTTGGACGCGCTGAAGGTCCGGCTGGACAAGCTCGTCGAGACGGTCGACGCGCGCCGCGAGGAGCGCAAGCAGCAGCGGGCGAAGCAGTCCGACGAGGCCCGGCACGCCAAGGAGGCCCTGGTCACCGAGGCGGAGGAGCTGGCCCAGTCCGACCAGTGGCGGTCCGCCGGTGAGCGACTGCGGGCGCTGGTGGACACCTGGAAGGGTCTGCCCCGGCTGGACCGCAAGTCCGACGACGAGCTCTGGCACCGCTTCTCGCACGCCCGCTCGGCGTTCTCCAAGCGTCGCAAGGCCCACTTCGCGCAGCTCGACGCGCAGCGCGAGGACGCCCGCAAGGTCAAGGAGAAGCTGGTCGCGGAGGCCGAGGGTCTGTCCGCCTCGACCGACTGGGGCCCCACAGCCGCGCGCTACCGCGAGCTGATGGCCGACTGGAAGGCCGCGGGCCGCGCCCAGCGCGAGCACGAGGACGACCTGTGGAACCGCTTCCGCGGTGCCCAGGACGTCTTCTTCGCCGCCCGCAGTTCCGTGTTCGCCGAGCGTGACGCGGAGCAGTCGGAGAACCTCAAGCTCAAGGAGGAGCTGGCCGGGGAGGCGGAGAAGATCCTGCCGGTGACGGATCTGAAGTCGGCGCGTGCCGCCCTCCGCTCGCTCAACGAGCGCTGGGAGGCCATCGGCCACGTCCCGCGCGACGCCCGCCCGAAGGTGGAGGCCCGGATGCACGCCGTCGAGCGTGCCATCCAGGAGGCCGAGGAGGCGGAGTGGCGCCGGACCAACCCGGAGGCCCGCGCCCGTGCCGCCGGTCTCACGGGCCAGCTCCAGGCCGCCGTCGACAAGCTGGGCAGCCAGATCGAGGCCGCCCGCGCCCAGGGCAACAACGCCAAGGCCGACAAGCTCCAGCGGGAGCTGGACGGCCGTCAGGCCCTGCTGGACCAGGCCCTGAAGGGTCTGCAGGAGTTCGGCGGCTGACACCGACGGTACGGACGAGAGGGGCTCCCGCACGATTCGTGCGGGAGCCCCTCTCGTCCGTACCGGGCCGGGCCTACGGCCTGCGCGCCGAGGTCACCCGGTACACGTCGTAGACGCCCTCGACACCGCGTACGGCCTTCAGGACGTGGCCCAGGTGCTTCGGGTCACCCATCTCGAAGGTGAAACGGGAGGTGGCGACGCGGTCGCGGGAGGTCTGGACGGCGGCGGAGAGGATGTTGACGTGCTGGTCGGACAGGACGCGGGTGACGTCCGACAGCAGCCGGCTGCGGTCCAGGGCCTCGACCTGTATGGCCACGAGGAAGACCGACGACTGGGTGGGCGCCCACTCGACGGCGAGGATCCGCTCGGGTTCGCGTGAGAGCGACTCGACGTTGACGCAGTCGTTGCGGTGGACCGACACGCCGCTGCCGCGGGTGACGAAGCCGATGATGGGGTCGCCGGGGACGGGGGTGCAACAGCGGGCGAGCTTGACCCAGACGTCGTCGACGCCCTTGACCACGACACCGGGGTCGTTGCTGCCGCGGCGCTTGCGGCTGCGGCCGTGGGTGGGCGGTACGGACTCGTCGATCTCCTCGGTGGCCGCCTCCTCGCCGCCGAGCGCCTGGACGAGCTTCTGCACGACGCTCTGCGCGGAGACATGGCCCTCGCCGATGGCCGCGTAGAGGGCGGAGATGTCCGGGTAGCGCATCTCATGGGCGAGGGTGACGAGCGAGTCGCCGGTGAGGATGCGCTGGATCGGCAGGTTCTGCTTGCGCATGGCGCGGACGATGGCGTCCTTGCCCTGCTCGATGGCCTCGTCGCGCCGCTCCTTGGAGAACCAGCCGCGGATCTTGTTGCGGGCCCTCGGGGACTTGACGAAGTTCAGCCAGTCCCGGGACGGTCCGGCTCCGGCCGCCTTGGACGTGAAGACCTCCACGAGGTCGCCGTTGTCCAGGGTCGATTCCAGCGGGACGAGACGGCCGTTGACGCGGGCCCCTATGGTGCGGTGGCCCACCTCGGTGTGCACCGCGTACGAGAAGTCCACCGGTGTCGCGCCGGCCGGCAGCGCTATCACATCACCCTTCGGCGTGAAGACGAAGACCTCGTTGCGGGACAGGTCGAAGCGCAGGGACTCCAGGAACTCGCCGGGGTCCTCGGTCTCCTTCTGCCAGTCCAGCAGCTGACGCAGCCAGGCCATGTCGTTGAGGTGGTCGTCCTTGCCGGTGGTCCGCGGCTGGTCCGAGCGCACCTTGGAGGCGCCGGCGACGGCCTCCTGCTTGTACTTCCAGTGCGCGGCGATGCCGTACTCGGCGCGGCGGTGCATGTCGAACGTCCGGATCTGGAGTTCGACCGGCTTGCCGTTGGGCCCGATGACCGTCGTGTGCAGCGACTGGTACATGTTGAACTTGGGCATCGCGATGTAGTCCTTGAACCGCCCCGGAACCGGGTTCCAGCGGGCGTGGACCGTGCCCAGGGCCGCGTAGCAGTCGCGGACCGTGTCCACCAGGACGCGGATGCCGACCAGGTCGTAGATCTCCGCGAAGTCACGGCCGCGGACGATCATCTTCTGGTAGACGCTGTAGTAGTGCTTCGGGCGGCCGGTGACGGTCGCCTTGATGCGGGCGGCCCGCAGGTCCTGCTGGACCTCGTCGGTCACTATGGCCAGGTACTCGTCGCGCTTCGGTGCCCGCTCGGCCACCAGGCGGACGATCTCGTCGTACATCTTGGGGTAGAGGATCGCGAAGGCGAGGTCCTCCAGCTCCCACTTGATGGTGTTCATGCCCAGGCGGTGGGCGAGGGGCGCGTAGATCTCCAGGGTCTCGCGCGCCTTCTTCTCCTGCTTCTCGCGCTTGAGGTAGCGCATGGTGCGCATGTTGTGCAGGCGGTCGGCGAGCTTGATGACCAGGACGCGCGGGTCCTTGGCCATGGCGACGACCATCTTGCGCACGGTCTCGGCCTGGGCGGCCTCGCCGAACTTGACCTTGTCCAGCTTGGTGACGCCGTCGACGAGGAGGCCTACGGAGTCGCCGAAGTCGCGGCGGAGCTGGTCGAGGCCGTACTCGGTGTCCTCGACCGTGTCGTGCAGCAGACCGGCCATCAGGGTGGCCGGATCCATACCCAGCTCGGCGAGGATCGTGGTCACCGCGAGGGGGTGCGTGATGTACGGGTCGCCGCTCTTGCGCTTCTGGCCGCGGTGCCAGCGCTCGGCGACCTGGTAGGCCTTCTCGATCTGGCGCAGCGTCGCCGTCTCGATCTTCGGGTCGTTGCCGCGCACGATCCGCAGCAGCGGCTCCAGGACCGGGTTGTAGGGGTTGGAGCGCTGCACGCCGAGGCGGGCGAGGCGGGCGCGCACGCGGTTGGAGGAGCCGGAGCGCGCGGGCTGGCCGGTGGCCGCGGGGCGGGGTGCGGGCGCCGGGGCGGGGCTGTCGGCCGGGTCCGGCTTGGGGCGCGAGGAGTCGGGGGCCTTGTCGGCGGGCGCGGACTGGGCGTGCTCGACCGGGCTCTGCGCGGACCGCGCCGTCGCGGGGTTCGCGGGCTTGGTCGCGTCCTGCGCGGGCTTGGCCGCGGGGCCCGAGGCGGACTCGGGCTTGGCGGCGGTCAGGTGCTGGGCCTCGTCTGCCAAGAGGGCTCCTCGTGCGCGATCCGGGTCCCCCGGTCAGGCTCCGGAGCACCCATGGTAGCGATCCCGCGTCCCAGGATCGCCTTCAGGCCACCGGGAGGGCTGTGTACTGGTGAAACACCAGAGGCGGGCCCCTGATTCCTCGGGGACCCGCCTCGGTGCGGTGCCGGGGTCGTCACGGGTACCGGCCGGGCCCGACGGGCCCGGTGGCGACGACCGTGTCACCCTGCACCCCCGCCGCTCAGGCGACGGTGTCGTCCTCCTTGCAGTTCTTCGGCGCGAACCCGGCCTTGGTGTTGCAGGCCTTGAGGGTCACCCGGGTCCCCTCCGCGAGGTTGCCGGTCACCCAGTCGCTGCAGTAGTCCGACGGGTTGCCGGCGGTCGTGGAGGTGCGGTCCCAGGTGCCGTTGCGGTTGACGTCCAGCCAGACCGTCACGCCCCACCGGTCAGCGGTGAAGTCACAGGCGCGGATGGCGTCGCCGGGGACGTCCTGGCTGCTGCCGGGGTGGTCCACCGGGTCCTGGTTGAAGTTGCCCCAGTCCTGGAAGTTGTTGATCTGCACGGCCAGGAGCAGCCCCGTGCCCGCTTGTGCGGGGCTCGTCGCGGCACCGACGAAGGTGGCGGCGGCGATCGCGGTGATGATCGGCAGAGTGCGCAGACGCATGGAGAATCCCCCTGTGTTCAGTCGCCACCAGTCCGTCGGGGGAGCACGAGGGCACGCCTCGTCGAGGCGCCCTGTACATGGTCGGCCATTCCCCCTGCGCCCGGACCAGTGGTCATGTGGTCGATGTGGCGCGTGATCATCCGACCTCAATGACCAGCGCATGTCAACCCTGATCGGAAGTGATCTCGGTCGGCGGCCGGGCACGCGCCGCGCGGGGAGCGGAAGGGAACACGGCGAACGGTGCCTCCCGCCGTGCGCCGCGATCGGCGCACGGCGGGAGGCACCGTGGACACGCTCTCGAACCCGTTCGGATCCAACGGGTGAGGGTCGCCCCCTGAGGATCGACTCCTGAGGATCGAACCCGTTCGTACGGATCCGGTTCAGACCTGGATCAGCGACTCCAGCGGGGCGCCGTCCAGTACGGCCTGCAGCCGTTGCCGGCCCGCCAGGAAGGACAGCTCCATCAGCACCGCCACGCCCGCGACCTCTGCGCCCGCCCGTCGGATGAGCTGCAGGGACGCCTCGGCCGTGCCGCCGGTCGCGAGGACGTCGTCGATGACCATCACCCGGTCGCCCTCGATCAGGTCCTCGGCGTGCACCTCGATCTCGGCGGAGCCGTACTCCAGGTCGTACGCCTGGCTGAGCGTGGCCCCGGGGAGCTTGCCGGCCTTGCGTACGGGGATGAAGCCGACGCCCGCGCGGACCGCGGCCGGGGCGCCCAGGATGAAGCCCCGGGCCTCCAGGCCGACGATCTTCGTGGCGCCGTGCCGGACGGTCAGCTCCGCCAGCGCGTCCGTCAGCGCGGTGAACGCCGCCGGGTCGGCGAGCAGCGGGGTGATGTCCTTGAACATCACCCCCGGCTCGGGGTGGTCGGCGACGTCACGGATACGGCTGAGCAGCAGCTCCTTGATATCGGTCATCGCCGCCTGCCGCCCCGGCCGCGACTGCGGCCCCCGGACTGGGTGCGCGGCCCGACCACCGCGGGGGTGGCCTCAGCCGGCTCGTCGTCGTACGGGCCGTCGTCCGCCGGCTCCGGGCCCTCGTGCCCGGCCTGGGCACGCTTGGCGAGGACGCGCTTCTTGAGGGCCTTCAGCTGCGGCTCGCGCTCCTTGAGGTCGGCGACGAGCGGCGTGGCGATGAAGATCGACGAGTACGCACCGGCCGCGAGGCCGACGAACAGGGACAGCGAGATGTCGTTGAGCATGCCCGCGCCGAGGACACCGCCACCGATGAACAGCAGACCGGCGACCGGCAGCAGCGCGACCACCGTGGTGTTGATCGACCGCACCAGGGTGCTGTTGATCGAACGGTTGGCGATCTCGGCGTACGTCCAGCGGGTCTGCTTGGTGATGTCCTTGGTCTGCTCCTTGAGGCTGTCGAAGACGACGACCGTGTCGTAGAGCGAGTAACCGAGGATCGTGAGCAGACCGATCACCGTGCCCGGCGTCACCTCGAAGCCGACGAGGGCGTAGATGCCGATCGTGATGGTGATGTCGTGGATCAGGGCGACGAACGCTGCGATGGCCATACGCCACTCGAAGGCGATCGCCAGATAGATCACCACGAGGACCAGGAAGATGGCCAGACCCTGCCAGGCCTTGGCGGCGATCTGGTCACCCCAGCTGGGGCCGACCAGTTCACCGGCGACCTCCTCCGGCTTCATGTCCAGGTCGTCGGCCAGCTGCGCGGAGACCTTGTCGGCCTGGGCCGTCTCGATGCCCGAGATCTGGATACGGAGGCTGCCGTTGCCGAGCTTCTGCACGATCGCGTCGTGGCCGGACGCCGACTCCGCGTACTCCTCGGCCTGGGCGACCGACACGCTCGTACTCGGCGTGGTGAAGACGGCACCGCCCTGGAACTCGATACCCATCGTCAGACCACGGATCGCCAGGCCGGCGATGGCCGCGATGGTGATCAGAATGGATACGCCGTACCAGATCTTGCGGTTGCCGACGAAGTCGTAACCGACCTCGCCGCGGTGGAGACGGGCTCCGAGGTCACCGAGCTTCGACATCTCAGGCCTCCTTCGGGTCGGCGGGGACAGCGGGACGGCGGGTACGGCGCAGCGGGGGCCGGGCGCCCAGTCGCTGCGGATCGAGGCCGGACCACTTGTGGCCGCCGCCGAAGAACTTCGTACGAGCCAGCAGTGTCAGCAGCGGCTTGGTGAAGAAGAAGACCACCACGACGTCGAGCAACGTGGTCAGGCCGAGGGTGAACGCGAAGCCCTGCACCTTGCCGACGGTGACCACGAAGAGCACCGCGGCGGAGAGGAACGACACGAAGTCGGAGACCAGGATGGTGCGCCGGGCACGCGGCCAGGCCCGCTCGACGGCGGGGCGCAGCGTGCGGCCTTCGCGGATCTCGTCCCGTACGCGTTCGAAGTACACGATGAACGAGTCCGCGGTGATACCGATGGCGACGATCGCGCCACAGACCGCGGGCAGGTTCAGCGCGAAGCCGATGGCCGGGCCGAGCAACGCCATGAGCACATAGGTCAGGGCCGCCGAGACGAGCAGGGAGGCGATGGCGATCAGCGACAGGCCGCGGTAGTAGACGATCAGGTAGATCATGACCAGGGCCAGACCGATCGCGCCGGCGATCAGGCCCGCGTGCAGCTGGTCACCGCCGAGCGCGGGGCTGACGGTGGTGACACTCGCCGTCTTGAAGGTGAGCGGGAGGGCACCGTACGACAGCATGTTCGCGAGGTTCTGGGCCTCCTCCTGCGTGAAGCTGCCGGAGATCTCGGCGTTGCCGCCGGTGACCGCCGCGCGCACGTAGGGGTGGGAGACGACCTCGTCGTCCAGGACGATCGCGAACTCGTTCTGCGGGGAGGTCTGGGTCGCCAGCCGGCCGGTGATGTCGGCGAACTTCTTCGCTCCCTTGGAGTTGAAGTCCATGACGACCTGCCAGCCGGTGCCGTTCTGCGTGTCGAGCAGCGCCTTGGCCTTGTCGACCTCGGTGCCGTCGACCCCGACCGGGCCGAGCACGAACTTGCTCCAGGCGCCGTTGTCCTGGCCGCAGGCCACGACGACGTCGGTGGTCTTGCCCTTGCCGGCCTTGGCGCGCTGCTTGGGGTCGTTGCAGTCGAGGGCGGTGAACTTGGCCTGGAGCGCCTGGGTCTCCGGGTCGACGCTCGGGCTCGCCGACGGCGAGGCGCTGCCGGTGGCCTTGGCGGACGCGGAGCCGCTGCCGGAGGGTGTGGGGTCGGCCTTCAGCGCGTCGGTGACCGCACGACCCTGGGACGTGGCGGAGGACGACGGACTGGCGGAGTCACCGGATCCGGGCTCGGTGGCCTCGTCCTTGCCGTCGGAGCCCGACGGGCTGGGCGATCCGCTGCTCTTGCCGCTGGGGCTCGCCGAGGTGCTCGGCTCCTGGGTCACGCCGGTGCCGACCTGGCTCTGCAGGACCGGACGGAAGTACAGCTTCGCGGTGGTGCCGACCTGGTCCCGGGCCTCCTCGGAGTTCGTGCCCTTGGGAATGTTGACGATGATGTTGCGATCGCCCTGGGTCTGGACCTCGGCCTCGGAGACACCCAGACCATTGACACGGCGGTTCATGATCTCGACCGCGGTGTCCATGTTGGTCTTGTTGATCGCCGATTCCTGGCCGCTCCTCGCCTCGAGCGTGATGCTCGTACCACCGGCGAGGTCGATGCCGAGACGCGGAGTGGTGTGTCCGGAGGCGAACATTCCCCCGGTGAGCGCCACAAGGGCGATCAGGATGAGGGCCAGCGCGCGCCCAGGCTTGCTCTGGGCACTCGCGCTCCGGCCCTTCTTCGGTGCTGCCACCTTCTCGTACTCCCTCTCGGGCCGCCGGGCGGGGTCAGCGCGGGGGCGGCCATGACTGGTGTCGGGGAATCCGGGCGAAAACGGCACGTTCCCGGGGCGCGGGCGGTTCTCGCTCGCACTCCCGGGACGTGACTACTTCGCGTCGGACTCGCCGTCGGTCTTCTTCGGCTCTGCTTCGACGGACTTGGTGTCGTCGTCCTTCGCCTCGGCGGTCTCGTCGGTCGCGTCGTCGGACGCGTCCTTCTTGCCGAGGTCGATGGGCTTGTCGTCGGAAGCGGCGGAAGCGTCGTCGGAGGGCTCGTCGGTCTCGGTGAGGGCGGAGGCGTCGTCGGGGACGACATCGGACTTCAGGTCGTGCTCGATGCCGTGGACGATCCGGTTGTACTCCTCGTCGCTGAGGACGGCACCGATGGCGTTCTTCGCGAACAGCAGCTCGACGCCCGGCCCGGCGTCGAGGAGGAGAGTGTCCTCGCTGACCTCCTTGACGGTCGCGTACATGCCCCCGATCGTGCGGACGCCGGAACCGGGCTGCAACTGGTTCCGCATGTCGACGGCCTGCTGCTGCTTCTTCTTGGCCGATCGGGTCATCAGGATCATGGCCCCGATGAGCACGATGAACGGGAGGAGGGTCACGAGACTCACGGGTCGGAACTTCCTTCACACGACCGCGATGGCGAGCGGCCTGATGGTTGGGGGTATGTGCGCTGCCGACAGGGGCGGCATCGGCGGAGTCTAAGCGAGTCCGCCGTGATGGAACAACGCACAGCATGTCACCGGGGTTCCATGCCGGGCGAGTACCGCGCCGTCACGAGAGGGTCACGCCCCGAACAGGTCCTGTTGTCCGTTTCCGCCGGTCGTGCCGCGTGGCGGGGTGAGTCCGAGGTGGGCCCAGGCGGCGGGGGTCGCCACCCGGCCGCGGGGGGTCCGGGCGAGCAGTCCCTCACGGACGAGGAAGGGCTCGGCGACCTCCTCGACGGTCTCGCGCTCCTCCCCCACGGCGACGGCGAGGGTGGACAGGCCGACGGGTCCGCCGCCGAACAGCTTGAGCAGGGCTTCGAGGACGCCCCGGTCGAGGCGGTCGAGGCCGCGGCCGTCCACCTCGTAGACGGCGAGGGCGGCCCCGGCGATGTCGCGCGTGATGAAGCCGTCCGCCTTGACCTGCGCGTAGTCCCGGACGCGGCGCAGCAGGCGGTTGGCGATACGGGGGGTGCCGCGCGAGCGGCCCGCGATCTCCGCGGCGCCGGCCGGGTCGATCTCGACGTCGAGGAGGCTCGCCGAGCGGTGGATGACCCGCTCCAGCTCGGCGGGCTCGTAGAACTCCATGTGCGCGGTGAAGCCGAAGCGGTCGCGCAGCGGGGGCGGCAGCAGTCCCGCGCGCGTGGTGGCGCCGACCAGGGTGAAGGGCGGCAGTTCGAGGGGGATCGCGGTGGCGCCGGGGCCCTTGCCGACGATCACGTCGACGCGGAAGTCCTCCATCGCCATGTACAGCATCTCCTCGGCGGGCCGGGACATGCGGTGGATCTCGTCGAGGAAGAGGACCTCGCCCTCCTGCAGGGAGGAGAGAATCGCGGCGAGGTCGCCCGCGTGCTGGATGGCGGGGCCGGAGGTGATCCGGATGGGGGCGCCCATCTCGGCCGCGATGATCATCGAGAGGGTGGTCTTGCCGAGGCCGGGGGCGCCGGAGAGCAGCACGTGGTCGGCGGTGGCCCCGCGCGCGCGTGCGGCTCGCAGGACGAGGTCGAGCTGTTCACGGACCTTCTCCTGACCGATGAACTCGTCCAGGTCCTTGGGGCGCAGGGCGGCCTCGACGGCCTGGTCCTCACGGTCGGCGACAGAGCCCACCAGCCGCTCGGCGGCGGTGTCGTCGGTCGTGTCGTCCCAGTTCATTGCGTGTGCCTCGCGGTCGCGGTCGGAGGGAGCGGGTGGGCCGTACCGGCCGTGCGGGACGGGTACGAGGCCTCGAACAGGCCGGTCAGCGTGCTCTGTTGAGGGTCTGGAGTGCGGCCTTCAGCAACTGGCCGACCGGGGGCGTGCCTTCGGCTGCCTCGGCCTGGGGGGCGACGGCCGCCACGGCCTCGTCGGCCTCGCGGGTGGCGTACCCGAGGCCGATCAGGGCGGCGTGCAGCTGGTCGCGCCAGCCCTGGGTGACCGGGGCGCCGATCGCGGGGGCGCCGAGGGGCTCGCCGAGGCGGTCCTTCAGTTCGAGCAGTAGCTTCTGGGCGCCCTTCCTGCCGATGCCGGGGACGGCGATCAGCGCCTTCTCGTCACCGGTGGCCACGGCTCGGCGCAGCGCGTCGGGGGTGTGCACCCCGAGCATCGCCTGGGCCAGCCGCGGGCCGACCCCGCTCGCGGTCTGCAGCAGCTGGAAGACCTGACGTTCGTCGTCGTCCACGAATCCGTACAGGGTGAGCGAGTCCTCCCGTACGACGAGGGAGGTGGCGAGCTTGGCCGGCTGACCGAGCCGCAGGGTGGACAGGGTGTTCGGCGTGCACTGCAGGGCCATGCCGACCCCGCCCACCTCGATCACGGCCGTGTCGGGGGCGAGTGCGGCGACCGTGCCGCTGACGAAGGCGATCATGCCGTACGGCCTTTCAGTGCGTTCGGTGCCGCCTTTGCCGCACGCGGCGGATTCGACGCGCTCGACGTCCTGGTCGCGTGCAGGGCGACGGCCTGCTGGAGACGGTTCTGTGCAGGGGCCCGCCAGATGTGGCAGATGGCGAGGGCGAGGGCGTCGGCGGCGTCCGCGGGCTTCGGGGGTGCGTCGAGCCGGAGGAGGCGGGTGACCATGGCCCCGACCTGGGCCTTGTCGGCGCGACCACTGCCGGTGACGGCGGCCTTGACCTCGCTCGGGGTGTGCAGGGCGACGGGGATGCCGCGGCGGGCGGCGCAGAGCATGGCGACGGCGCTGGCCTGGGCGGTGCCCATGACCGTGCGTACGTTGTGCTGGCTGAACACCCGTTCCACGGCGACGAATTCGGGGCGGTGCTCGTCGAGCCACTGCTCGATGCCCTGCTCGATCGCGACGAGACGGTGCCCCAACTCCGCGTCCGCGGGCGTACGGACGACACCGACGCCGAGCATGGTGAGCGGCCGTCCGGCGACGCCTTCCACGACCCCGACACCGCAACGGGTCAGCCCCGGGTCCACCCCCAGTACGCGCACGCGCCCCTCCCATCGACCACCTGTTTGTGCAGGCTATCGGGTGCCACTGACAACGGCCGACAGCACGACGGGCCGACGGGGTGTGTCCCGTCGGCCCGTCGAAGCCCTGTGGCCCCGGAGTTCGTCCGGCTCCTGGCGGAGACCTACGCGTCGACCTTGGCCATGACGTCGTCGCTCACGTCGAAGTTGGCGAAGACGTTCTGCACGTCGTCGCTGTCCTCCAGGGCGTCGATCAGCTTGAAGATCTTCCTGGCGCCCTCCTCGTCCAGCTCGACCTGCATGGTCGGGACGAAGTTGGCCTCGGCGGAGTCGTAGTCGATCCCGGCTTCCTGGAGGGAGGTGCGGACCGCGACCATGTCGGTGGCCTCGCTGAGCACCTCGAACGCCTCACCCAGGTCGTTGACCTCCTCGGCGCCCGCGTCGAGCACGACCTCCAGGACGTCGTCCTCGGACAGCTCGCCCTTGGGGACGATGACGACGCCCTTGCGGTTGAAGAGGTACGACACGGAGCCCGGGTCGGCCATCGAGCCGCCGTTGCGGGTCATGGCGACACGGACGTCGGAGGCGGCGCGGTTGCGGTTGTCGGTGAGGCACTCGATGAGCACCGCGACACCGTTCGGTCCGTAGCCCTCGTACATGATCGTCTCGTAGTCGGCGCCGCCGGCCTCGAGGCCGCCACCGCGCTTGACCGCGGAGTCGATGTTCTTGTTGGGGACCGACTGCTTCTTCGCCTTCTGGATGGCGTCGTACAGGGTCGGGTTGCCCTCGATGTCGACGCCGCCCATCCGGGCCGCGACCTCGATGTTCTTGATCAGCTTCGCGAAGAGCTTGCCGCGCTTGGCATCGATCACGGCCTTCTTGTGCTTCGTCGTAGCCCATTTAGAGTGGCCGGACATCTGCCTGTCTCCTTCGCGTAACCCATCTCTGCAACGAACCCCAGAGATCCTACAAGGACTCCGCCGCCCTGTTCGCGCGCACCATCTCGACGAACAGCGCGTGCAGCCGGTGGTCTCCGGTCAGCTCCGGGTGGAACGACGTGGCGAGGGCGTTGCCCTGGCGTACGGCGACGATGTGGCCCTCGTGCTCGGCCAGCACCTCCGTCCGGGCGCCCACGGACTCGACCCAGGGGGCCCGGATGAAGACACCCTCGACGGGGGCGCCCTCGACGCCCCTGACGTCGACCGCCGCCTCGAAGGACTCGTTCTGCCGGCCGAAGGCGTTGCGGCGCACGATCATGTCGATGCCGCCGATCGTCTCCTGGCCCGAGCGCGGGTCGAGGATCTTGTCGGCGAGCATGATCAGTCCGGCGCAGGTGCCGTAGACGGGCAGGCCGTCGCGCACGCGCGCGCGGAGGGGCTCCATCACGCCGAAGAGCACGGCCAGCTTGGAGATGGTGGTGGACTCGCCGCCGGGGATGACGAGGCCGTCCACCTCGGCGAGTTCCTCGGGGCGCCGCACCGGCCTGGCCACGGCGTCGGCCGCGGCCAGGGCGACGAGGTGCTCCCGTACGTCGCCCTGGAGGGCCAGGACGCCTATGACGGGGGTGTCGCTCATGGGTGCTTACCAGCCCCGGTTCGCGTAGCGCTCGGCCTCGGGGAGGGTGTCGCAGTTGATGCCGACCATGGCCTCGCCCAGGTTGCGGGAGGCGTCCGCGATGATCTTCGGGTCGTCGTAGAAGGTGGTGGCCTTCACGATGGCGGCGGCGCGCTTGGCCGGGTCGCCGGACTTGAAGATGCCGGAGCCGACGAAGACGCCCTCGGCACCGAGCTGGCGCATCAGCGCGGCGTCGGCGGGGGTCGCCACACCACCGGCGGAGAAGAGGACCACCGGGAGCTTGCCCAGCTCGGAGACCTCCTTGACCAGCTCGTACGGGGCGCGCAGCTCCTTGGCGGCGGCGTACAGCTCGTTGTTGTCGTAGCCGCGCAGGCGGGCGATCTCGTTCTTGATCTGACGCAGGTGGCGGACGGCCTCGACGACGTTGCCGGTGCCGGCCTCGCCCTTGGAGCGGATCATCGCGGCGCCCTCGGCGATGCGGCGCAGGGCCTCACCCAGGTTGGTGGCGCCGCAGACGAACGGGGTCGTGAACGCGAACTTGTCGCTGTGGTTGACCTCGTCGGCCGGGGTGAGGACCTCGGACTCGTCGATGTAGTCCACGCCGAGGGACTGCAGGACCTGGGCCTCGACGAAGTGGCCGATGCGGGACTTGGCCATGACCGGGATGGAGACGGCCTCGATGATGCCCTCGATCATGTCCGGGTCGGACATCCGGGCCACGCCGCCGTCCTTGCGGATGTCGGCGGGGACCCGCTCCAGGGCCATGACGGCGACGGCGCCCGCGTCCTCGGCGATCTTGGCCTGCTCGGGGGTGACGACGTCCATGATCACACCGCCCTTGAGCTGCTCGGCCATGCCGCGCTTCACGCGGGCGGTGCCGGTCTCGGGGGTCTGGGCGGAGGGGGAGAGGGTGCTGGACACGGGTTTGACCTCGCTCGGGGGAAGCTCGGGGAAGGAGGGTTTCTGCAATCACCGAGGAAACGCGAGGGGAACAGGCCACTGCAAGGGCCAATGGGGAGGCGGTGGCTCATTTTCGGCGGAGGACTCGTCCGCCCGCGGGCCGGTGGGGCTTCTCGCGCAGGTCTCCGCGCCCCTGAGAGCAGGGGCTGCGCCCCCTGCTTCTCAGGCCGCAGGGCCTGGTCTTTCAGGGCCGACCCGTAGGGCGCCCAGAAGTCAGGTCGTGGCCCGGTCGGCCAACGCCGTCGGCGGCTCGTCGTCCATCTCGAAGGCGAGCGGGAACGGGGCGTGCCCGGCGAGCCGGAACCACCGCACCGTGCGATGCCGCCGCAGCGCACGCGCCGCCCGCACCGCGTCGTTGTGGAAACGCCGGGCCATCGGCACCCGACGCACGGCCTGCGCCAGCTCGTTCGCGGCGTCCTCCCCGCCCGGCGCCGCCCGCACCACCTCCACCTGCTGCGCCTCCGCGAACACGGCCCGCAACGCCTGGCTCAGCTCGCTCTCGGCGACCTCGCGCTGCTCCTCCTCCGCCTGCCGCGCCGCGTGGGCCGCCTCGTAGAGGACGATCGAGGCGGCCGGGTCCAGCACCCCGGAGGTGGCCAGTTCCTGGGCGACCGACGCCCGGCGCAGCAGTTGCGCGTCGAGCGCGGCGCGGGCGGCGTCGATGCGCGCGTGCAGTCGGTCGAGGCGTCCCGCGGTCCAGCTCAGATAGAGACCGATCGCGAAGAGGACGACAGCGATCCAGATGAGTGTGGAAGTCACGGGCGGCAAGGCTACTACCGGTGCCCATCAACGCCGCATACGAGGTGAAAGCCGCCCGAGGGTCCCCGCGACCGCCGCGTACTCAGTCCCGGGCCAGCCCCAACCGGGCCCGCAGCCCCACCCGTTCGTCCGCCGCCACCGAGGCCGCCCCCTCCGTGACCGTCTCGTAGACGCCGAGGATGTCGGCGCCGACGGTCGACCAGTCGAAACGCCGGACGTGCGCGCTGCCACGGGCGCGGAGTTCGGCGCGCCGGTCCGGGTCGCCGAGCAGGCGTACGGCGGCCGTCGCGAGGGCGTCCGCGTCCTCGTTGGCGAACAGCTCGCCCGCGCTGCCCTGGTCGAGGACCTGGGCGAAGGCGTCGAGGTCGGAGGCGAGGACGGGGGCGCCCGCGGACATGGCCTCGACGAGGATGATGCCGAAGCTCTCGCCCCCGGTGTTGGGGGCGACGTAGAGGTCGACGCTGCGCAGGAAGCGGGCCTTGTCCTCGTCGCTGACCATGCCGAGGAACTCCACGCGGGAGCGCAGCTCCTTGGGCAGCGTCGCCACCGCCTCCTCCTCGTCACCGCGCCCGGCGACCAGCAGCCGGGTCCGGGGGCGCTCGGCGAAGATCCTGGGGAGGGCCTTCATCAGCACCGGCAGCCCCTTGCGGGGTTCGTCGATGCGGCCGACGAAGCCGAGGGTGTCGCCCTGCCAGTCGGGGTGGGGCTTGGCACGGGCGAAGAAGTCGACGTCGACGCCGTTCGGGATGACGACCGCGTCGCCGCCCAGGTGTTCGACCAGGGTGCGGCGGGCGTACTCGCTCACCGCGATCCGCGCGCTGATCTTCTCCAGCGCGGGCTGCAGGATCGGGTACGCCGCGATCATCGCCCGGGAGCGCGGGTTGGAGGTGTGGAAGGTGGCGACGATCGGCCCCTGGGCCGCCCAGCAGGCCAGCAGGCCGAGCGAGGGGGAGGCAGGCTCGTGGATGTGGATCACGTCGAACGTGCCCTCGTGCAGCCAGCGCCGTACCCGGGCCGCCGACAGGAAGCCGAAGTTCAGGCGGGCCACCGAGCCGTTGTAGGGCACCGGGACCGCGCGGCCCGCCGAGACGACGTACGGCGGCAGCGGCGTGTCGTCGTCCGCGGGGGCGAGCACCGAGACCTCGTGGCCGAGGCGGATGAGGTGGTCGGCCAGGTCGCGGATGTGGAACTGGACTCCCCCGGGCACGTCCCAGGAGTACGGGCAGACGATCCCGATCTTCACGCGCGTCCCTCCCCGGAACCGCTCTCCACGTCCGGCGCGGCGCCCCGCCCGGGGTCGGTCGCGGGACCCGGCGCGGGATCCGGCGACGCTTTCCCGGGGCCGTCGGGGCGTTTCGCGGGGTCCAGGTCCGCGAGCCACAAGCGCTGGAGCATGTGCCAGTCCTCCGGGTGGTCGGCGATGCCGGTGGCGAAGGCGTCCGCCAGCGCCTGTGTCATGACAGACGTCTTCTCGGCCCGGGTACCTGTCCCGGGTACCTCGATCGGGGCGTGCACGCGTCCCCGCATCACGGGCGAGTCGTCGTACCAGAGGGTCACCGGCAGCAGCAGCGCGCCGGTCTGCTGGGCGAGGAGGGCCGGTCCGGCGGGCATACGGGTGGGCTCGCCGAAGAAGTCGACCTCGACGCCGGACGCGGACAGGTCACGGTCGGCGACCAGGCAGACCAGGCCTCCGTCGCGCAGCCGCCGCGCGAGGGTGCCGAAGGCGGAGCCGCCGCTGTGCGGGAGAACCTCCATGCCGAGGCCCTCGCGGTAGGCGACGAAGCGGTCGTAGAGCGTCTCGGGCTTGAGACGCTCGGCCACCGTGGTGAACGGGGTCTTCAGCGCGGTGGTGACCCAGGCGCCGGCGAGGTCCCAGTTGGCCAGGTGCGGCAGGGCGAGGACGACGCCCCGGCCGGCGGCGAGGCCGTCGGTGAGATGGTGCAGGTCCTTGGCCGTGAAGCCGGTCCTGACGCGTTCCTCGCTCCAGGCGGGGAGACGGAAGGACTCCATCCAGTAGCGCAGGTAGGAGCGCATGCCCGCGCGGGACAGCTCGGCGAGGCGCTCGGGGCTCGCGCCCGGCACCACGCGCGCGTAGTTGGCCTCCAGACGGCGTACGAGGGGGCCGCGCCGCTTCCAGGTGGCGTCGGCGATCGTCCGGCCGAGGCGTACCGCGACGGGCTCCGGGAGTTTCTTGACGGTGGCCCAACCGAGGCCGTAGAGCCCGTCGGTCGCCCGCTCCCGCAGAGCGCTCACGGGGTCGCCTCGCTGTTCCGGGCGCTGTCCGGCGTCTCCTGCGCGGTCGCGGCGGCCGCCTCGGCCTCCGCCTCGGCCTCGGCGGACTCGCGACGGACGGTGACGACGCGCTGGATCAGGGTGACGAGACTGCCGACGGCGACGATCCACAGGGCGATCGGCAGCAGGACCTCGATGCCCGGCACGCCGAACGCGTGCAGACCGGAGAGACCGGCCGCCACCAGCGAGATCACCAGTCGCTCGGCACGCTCCACGAGTCCGTTGACCGCCACCGGCAGGCCGATCGACTCACCGCGCGCCTTGGTGTAGGACACGACCTGGCCGCTCGCCAGGCAGAAGATCGACACGGCGCACAGGGCGAGGTCGTCGCCCTTGCCCGCGTACCAGAGGGCGAAGCCGCCGAAGATCGCGCCGTCGGCGACCCGGTCGAGCGTGGAGTCGAGGAAGGCGCCCCACCGGCTGGAACGGCCCATCTGACGGGCCATGTTGCCGTCGACGAGGTCCGAGAAGACGAAGAGCGTGATGACGATCGTGCCCCAGAAGAACTCGCCCCGGGGGTAGAAGACCAACGCGCCCGCGATCACTCCGGCGGTGCCGATGAGGGTGACCGTGTCGGGGCTGACCCCCCTGCGGATCAGAAACGCGGCGAACGGTGTGAGGACACGCGTGAAGAATGCACGCGCGTACTTGTTCAGCATGGCCTTCCCGAGGGTCGGTGTCGCCGCGTGGCCCCTGCTGGCCATCCGGCTGGCCCATCGTAGCCACGCGCGCGCGTGTACGACCGTCGGGCACCAGCCCGCCGTGTCCCCGGGCCGTGGGGAGCGATCCCGTCCCTCGTATGGACGCGCGGTGACGCGAGTGGAAAGCTCGAAAGACACCGCGGGCGTCACCGGAGTCGACACCGCTGAGGGTCCCCCTGACGGGGAGGATCCGCGTGTCCGCGCCCACAGTGACCTCACCGTGCACGGGAGGCAGGACCATGGGCGACAAGGCGAACCCACATTCCGGAGCCGCCGGCAGGGCTACGGCGGCCGACCACCCCGCGTCCGTACGGAATGTGGTGCTGGTCGGCCACTCCGGATCGGGCAAGACGACCCTGGTGGAGGCTCTCGCGCTGACAGCGGGAGCGGTGAACCGGGCGGGCCGTGTGGAGGACGGCGGCACCGTCTCCGACTACGACGAGATCGAACACCGTCAGCAACGCTCGGTGCAGCTCTCCCTCGTCCCCGTCGAATGGGGCGGATACAAGATCAATCTGCTGGACACCCCCGGATACGCCGACTTCGTCGGGGAACTCAGGGCCGGTCTGCGAGCGGCGGACGCGGCCCTTTTCGTCGTCTCGGCCTCGGACGGCGTCGACGGCTCGACCCGCATGGTGTGGGAGGAGTGCGCGGCGGTCGGTATGCCCCGGGCGATCGTGGTGACGCACCTGGAGGCCGCGCGGGCGGACTTCGAGGAGATGACCCGCACGTGCGCGCAGACCTTCGGCGGGGACGACCCCGACGCCGTACTGCCGCTCTATCTGCCGCTGCGCGGCCCGCAGGGTCCGGACGGGCACGCCCCCGTGACCGGGCTGACCGGGCTGCTGTCGCAGAAGCTGTTCGACTACTCCTCCGGCGAGCGCAAGGAGTCCGAGCCGGGCCCCGAGCAGCTGCCGGCGATCGAGGAGGCCCGGAACAGGCTCATCGAGGGGATCATCGCGGAGAGCGAGGACGAGACCCTCATGGACCGCTATCTCGGCGGTGAGGAGATCGACGTCACGACCCTCGTCGACGACCTGGAACGGGCCGTCGCCCGCGGGGTCTTCCACCCCGTGCTGGCCGCCGCCCCCGCCGCCGACGGCGCGAAACAGGGCCTCGGCACGGTCGAGATCCTCGAACTGGTCACCGGCGGCTTCCCCACCCCCCTGGAGCGCGAGACGCCCGCCGTCACCACCCCCGAGGGCACGCCCCGCGAGATCAAGGCGACCTGCGACCCCGACGGACCGCTGGTCGCCGAGGTCGTCAAGACCGCCAGCGACCCCTACGTGGGCCGTATCTCGCTGGTACGGGTCTTCTCCGGCACCCTGCGACCCGACGCGACGGTGCACGTGTCCGGGCACGGCCTCGCCGACCGGGGGCACGAGGACCATGACGTGGACGAGCGGATCGGCGCCCTGTCCACGCCCTTCGGCAAGCAGCAGCGGACGCTCACGCACTGCATCGCGGGTGACCTGGCCTGTGTCGCGAAGCTGAGCCGCGCGGAGACCGGGGACACGCTTTCGGCCAAGGACGACCCGCTGCTCATGGAACCGTGGGAGATGCCCGACCCCCTGCTCCCCCTCGCCATCCAGGCGCACAGCAAGGCCGACGAGGACAAGCTCTCCCAGGGGCTGGCCCGGCTGGTCGCCGAGGACCCGACCATGCGGCTCGAACAGAACCAGGACACCCACCAGGTCGTCCTGTGGTGCCTGGGCGAGGCGCACGCGGACGTGGCCCTGGAACGGCTGCGCAGCCGGTACGGCGTCCAGGTCGACGTCGTTCCGCACCGGGTCTCCCTGCGCGAGACGTTCGCCGACCGGTCGGCCGGGCGCGGCCGGCATGTGAAGCAGTCCGGCGGGCACGGGCAGTACGCGATCTGCGAGATCGAGGTGGAGCCGCTGCCCGGCGGCTCCGGCATCGAGTTCGTCGACAAGGTCGTCGGCGGAGCCGTGCCGAGGCAGTTCATCCCGTCCGTCGAGAAGGGGGTGCGGGCCCAGGCCGCCAAGGGCGTCGCGGCCGGCTATCCGCTCATCGACGTACGGATCACGCTGCGGGACGGCAAGGCGCACTCGGTGGACTCCTCGGACGCCGCGTTCCAGACGGCGGGCGCGCTGGCGCTGCGCGAGGCCGCGACGGACGCGAAGATCCACCTCCTGGAGCCGGTGGCCGAGGTGTCGGTCCTGGTCGGCGACTCGTACGTGGGCCCCGTGATGAGCGATCTGTCCGGGCGGCGCGGCCGGGTCGTCGGGACCGAGCAGGCGGGCGGCGGGCGCACCCTGGTCCGCGCGGAGGTGCCGGAGATCGAGATCGACCGGTACGCCGTCGATCTGCGCTCCCTCTCCCACGGCACCGCACGCTTCGGCCGCCGGTACACACGGCACGAGCCGATGCCCTCCCATGTGGCCGACAAGGTCCGCGAACAGATCAAGGAGCACTGACGGTTCGGGGCCGGAGCGAGGTCCCGGCGCCCTGTCGGCGAACGGCACCGGCCGTTCGCCGAGGTGCCGCGGGTGGGGCAACGCCGTTCCACGGCCGGTGGGTTCCGTGAATGTCCGTTCTTCGCACCGCGCGGTGTCCACCGCTGCGGATACGCTGATCACCTGATCGACAATATGGCTCGATCGGGCCCGGATCGGGTTATGGCCTGATCAACAGGTGTGCGGAGCACGGAAGTCGGGAAGAGCCGCAGGAGCGAGTGTGCGGCGATGGGGGCGGCGGCGGTGGCGGACAATTTCGATTTCACTCCCGGGGCACAGGTGCCGCTCATGGGCACCGCGGGCCAGACGGCGGCGACGTACGCCCTGGCGTCCGCGGCCTACCGGGACAACGAGATCGCGGAGATCCTCAAGGCCAACAACGACTGGCACAAGTCGACGGTGAAACCCGGCCGCAAGTGGGCGACCATCTTCCGGCCGAACCTCGGGGAGGCGTTCTCCCTCGCGGTGCGGGACCGGATGGTCGGCGCGGGCCGCAAACCCCTCATCCAGTCCTTCGGCATGGAACCGCAGGTCGTCGTCGAGCACTGCCTCGCGGCGAACAACATCCGCCGGGAGCGCGACAACTGGCTCTCGGCGGTGATGGTCCTGTGCGGCCTGCTCTTCCTGCCCGGCCTGCTGCTGTGGCTGCTCGTCTTCCAGATCCGCACGACGGTCGCCAAGCGTGACAAGCGCGCCGGCGTCCTCGGCACCACACTGCTGTTCGCCGTGGGCGCCCTCGCCGTGATCTTCCTGCTCAGGATGCCGTTCGACGGCATCTGGGCCTGGTACGCACGCGCCTGCGTCGTGCTGCCCGTGGTCGGCTGGTTCTGGGCGAAGCAGATCTGTGAGCGCGCCGCCGCGGACCTGCGGGACCGCTGGTCCGGCCTGCTGGCCGGCGGTGGCGTCGGCGCCAAGATCCCCGAGGCCGTGCCCGGCAGCCCCAACGAGACCAAGGCCGAGCAACTGCGCAAGGAACTGGCCCGGCTCAGCGCGGAGCAGCGTTCCAACCTCGTCTTCTACGCCGGCCCCAAGGGCATCCTCGGCATGGGCACCCGCTGGGGCGCCTGGCAGCTCGCGGAGGACCTCGTGCCGGCCGAGGCGGGCAAGGAGATCCACCCGTTCCGCAGCTGGGACGTCATACGCGCCATCCACGACCAGCTGCGCATGCTGGAGCGCACCCCCCTCAACACCGGTGGTTTCACGGCGCCCTCCATCAAGCACTGGATCGTCAGCCCCATCGGCGAGGGCGCCGGCGCCGTGGCCCGCCCCGACAGCACCGACGTGGACGCCTACCAGTTCAAGTCGCACGCGATACAGGAGATCTGCAACAAGCAGCACTTCGGCAGCGGCAACCGGCACTACCTGGGGGTCCAGTGGACGCTCTGGGACGGCCAGTTGATCATCACCATGATGGTCACGGTCACCGTGCTGCACCAGACGCTCCGCATCGAGGTGACCGGACACGCCCTGGGCCCGGTGCACGGGCTGTTCACGACCGGGCCGGCGGCCAAGGAGAAGGAAGTCCAGAAGTCGCTGAGGTTCTGGGAGACCCGCAAGGTGAAGCTCCCCCTCGTCGACGCGGACGAGGTCGTACGCCTCGCCGCGCGTGCCCCGCTGACCTGGTACCCGCCGCTGCTCAACTGGCTCGGCGGTTCCATCGGCCTGCCCGAGCCGTTCGGTCTGCGGCACGCCTGGGCCGACCAGCCCTGGCGGCACCGCTTCATGGCCGACGACGCGCTGCGCGCCGCCACGCCCGTGCTCCGCGTGGTGCACAACGCCGCGATCAAGGTCCTCAAGGACAACGGCGTGGACACCGAGAAGTTCGGCTCCCGGGCCGGGTTCCTCAGCGGGGCGGTGCAGGACGTGTCGCCGCGGAAGGCGGACCTCTACGACGCGTGAGCGCTGCGCTCGGCTTGGGCGGGGGGTGCGTGGAGGGCGGGAGGCCGTGTTCGGGTGCGGGTGTGTGGGGGCTGGTCGCGCAGTTCCCCGCGCCCCTGAAAAGCAGGGGCTGCGCCCCTTGCTTTTCGGGTCCGCAGCACCGTCGCTTTTCAGGTCCGCAGGGCCTGGGTGTTCAGGGGCGCGGGGAACTGCGCGAGAACCCCCACACACCCGCGGACGAACAACGACCTGGCCCGGCGGTCACACCGTGGGCCACGCCTCCGCGAGCATTTTCCTCGTGTCGGCCAGGAGTTGGGGCAGGATCCGGGTGTGGCCGACGACCGGCATGAAGTTGGTGTCGCCGCCCCAGCGGGGGACGATGTGCTGGTGGAGGTGGGCCGCGATGCCGGCGCCCGCGACCGTGCCCTGGTTCATGCCGATGTTGAAGCCGTGCGCGCCGGAGGCGGCGCGCAGGGCGGTCATGGACTGCTTGGTCAGCTCGGCCAGCTCGGCGGTCTCCGGCCCGGTGAGGTCCGTGTAGTCGGCGACGTGCCGGTAGGGCACGACCATGAGGTGGCCGCCGTTGTACGGGTAGAGGTTGAGCACCGCGTAGACATGCTCGCCGCGCCTGATGACCAGGCCGTCCTCATCCGACTTCGCCGGGATCGAGCAGAACGGACAGCCGTCGCCGGCTCCGGGACCGGTCGGCTTGTTCTCACCCTGGATGTACGCCATCCGGTGGGGCGTCCACAGGCGCTGGAACGCGTCCTGCGTTCCCACTCCGATCTGCTGCTCCGGCTCACTCGTCATGCAGTGCAGCATATTGCTTCGCCCGTTCGCGGCGTGTCGGCGGGTACCCGGGCGGGACCGGCGGGCCCAAGCTGAGGCGATGGACCTCGACAGCCGCACGCTCCGCTGGGAGCGGCGCACCGGACGCGTCCTCGCCGGAGCGTCGGCCCTCTTCCTCGCCTCGTACGCGGTACGGGTGCTCGCCCATGGCCTCCCCCAGGTCTGGCTCGACCTCTGTCTCGCGGTGACCATGGTGTGCTGGGCGGTCTTCGTCCTCGACTACGCGGTGCGCTGGCGGCTGAGCGGACTGGGCGCGAAGTTCGTGCGCGTCCACTGGCTGGACACCATCGTGCTCGTGCTGCCGCTGCTGCGCCCCCTGCGGGTGGTGCAGATCCACGACGCCGTGCAGCGCCGCCACGAACGGCCCCGGCTCTCCCTGCACGCGCGCGTGGCCGTCTACGCGGGCCTGTCCGTGACCCTGCTCGGCTTCACCGGCGCCCTCGCCGTCTACCAGCAGGAACACGACGCACCGGACGCGACGATCCTGACGTTCGGGGACTCCGTGTGGTGGACCTGCGCCACGCTCGCCACGGTGGGGTACGGGGACGTCACGCCCGTGACGCCGATGGGCCGGACGATCGCCGTGTTCCTGATGGCCTGCGGTCTCGCCCTGCTCGGCACGGTGACGGGTTCGTTCGGGACGTGGCTGCTCCAGGTGTTCGCGCGGGAGGACGAGCAGAGGCCCCCGGAGAGCTGAACTCTCCGGGGGCCTCGCCTCGGCCTCGGCGCGGGTACGCCTCAGATCTGGACGCGGTCCTCCACGACCTGCGCGATCTTCGCGATGGCCTCCTCGACCGGGATGCCGTTCTCCTGCGAGCCGTCGCGGTAGCGGAAGGAGACGGCACCGGCCGCCATGTCCTCGTCACCGGCGATGACCATGAACGGCACCTTGGCCTTCTGGGCGTTGCGGATCTTCTTCTGCATACGGTCGGAGGAGGCGTCGACCTCGACGCGCAGCCCCTTCTTCTTCGCTTCGGCGGCGAACGTCTGCAGGTACTCCACGTGCGCGTCGCCGATCGGGATACCGACCGCCTGGACGGGCGCGAGCCAGGCCGGGAACGCGCCCGCGTAGTGCTCCAGGAGCACCGCGAAGAACCGCTCGATGGAGCCGAACAGCGCGCGGTGGATCATGACCGGGCGCTGCTTGGCACCGTCCGGACCGGTGTACTCCAGGTCGAAGCGCTCCGGCAGGTTGAAGTCGAGCTGCACCGTCGACATCTGCCAGGTACGGCCGATCGCGTCCTTGGTCTGGACGGAGATCTTCGGCCCGTAGAAGGCGGCGCCGCCCGGGTCCGGGACCAGCGGGAGGCCCTGCTTCTCGGCCACCTGCCGCAGCGTCTCGGTGGCCTCCTCCCACACCTCGTCGGAGCCGACGAACTTCTCCGGGTCCTTGGTGGACAGCTCCAGGTAGAAGTCGGTCAGACCGTAGTCGCGCAGCAGGTTCAGCACGAAGGTGAGCGTCTTGTCGAGCTCGTCCGCCATCTGCTCGCGGGTGCAGTAGATGTGCGCGTCGTCCTGGGTGAAACCGCGCGCGCGGGTCAGGCCGTGCACGACGCCCGACTTCTCGTACCGGTACACGGTCCCGAACTCGAAGAGACGCAGCGGCAGTTCGCGGTACGAGCGGCCGCGCGCGTCGAAGATCAGGTTGTGCATCGGGCAGTTCATGGGCTTGAGGTAGTAGTCCACGCCCTCGTCGAGCTGCATGGGCGGGTACATGCCGTCGGCGTACCAGTCCAGGTGGCCCGAGGTCTCGAAGAGCTTCCCCTTCGTCGCGTGCGGGGTGTAGACGAACTCGTAGCCCTCCTCCTCGTGGCGGCGGCGCGAGTAGTCCTCCATGACCCGGCGGACGACGCCGCCCTTGGGGTGGAAGACGGCGAGGCCGGAGCCGATCTGCTCCGGGATGGAGAACAGGTCCAGCTCGCTGCCCAGCTTGCGGTGGTCGCGCTTCTCGGCCTCGGCGAGGAAGTCGAGGTGCGCCTTCAGCTCCTCCTTCGAGGGCCAGGCGGTGCCGTAGATGCGCTGGAGCATGGGGTTCTTCTCGCTGCCGCGCCAGTACGCGGCCGCGTTGCGCATCAGCTTGAACGCCGGGATGTTGCGGGTGGTGGGCAGGTGGGGACCGCGGCAGAGGTCCTTCCAGCACAGGTCACCGGTCTTGGCGTCCAGGTTGTCGTAGATCGTCAGCTCGCCGGCGCCGACCTCGACGTCCGCGCCGTCGTCGGAGGAGGCCGAGCCCTTGAGGCCGATCAGCTCCAGCTTGTAGGGCTCGTCCGCCAGCTCCTCGCGGGCGGCCTCGTCGGTGACGACGCGGCGCGAGAAGCGCTGGCCGCGCTTCTGGATCTCCTGCATCTTCTTCTCGACGGCCTTGAGGTCCTCGGGCGTGAAGGGCTTCTCCACGTCGAAGTCGTAGTAGAAGCCGTCCCGCACCGGCGGGCCGATGCCCAGCTTGGCCTCCGGGAACAGCTCCTGCACCGCCTGCGCCATGACGTGCGCGGTGGAGTGGCGCAGGATGTCGAGGCCGTCCTCGGAGGAGATCTCCACGGCCTCGACGGTCTCGCCGTCGCGCACCTCGTACGCGAGGTCCTTCAGCTCCCCGGCCACGCGAGCGGCGACGACGGTGCGCTCGCCGGCGAAGAGGTCGGCGGCCGTAGTGCCCGTCGTCACCACGCGCTCGTCCCGCTCGGAATCGCGTTGGATGATCACACGGACGTCGGACACCGGTTTCTCCTACCTGAAGGGGCGGCCCGGTCGGTCTGCTGCGGCCAGGGCCTTTGGGAAGGATCGTACCGAGCCCGGGGTGCTCCTCGCGAAACAGATACCTCAGTCCCCTCCGCAGGCCTCCTCGAAGAAGGCCGTGATCTCCGCGGTCTCCTGCAGCGACTTCATCAGCCGGTCCCGCTCCGCCTCGTCGACCTGCACGGGCGCGATGCCGTCGGCGTCCGTGAGCCGCCGGAACCCGCCGCGGCTCTCCAGCCTCCCGCGCACCCGGACCGGCAGTCCCACGAGGTGGGCCTGGCCCGCGATCCGGTACGACTCCTCGTCCAGGGTCATGCGCACGTGCGGCACCTCGGCGCCGGCGAGGACCCGCAGCCGTACGGTGCCCTCGCCGCGCCCGGCGGACCGGCGCATCCGGACCACGACCCCGGTGATCCGCACCGGGATCGAGGGCTCCTCGCGCAGATACCGGGCGCCGGCCTCGCGCAGCACGGGCAGGTCGCCCGGGGAGAACTCGACGGGCTCGGCCGGCGCCGTGCCCCCCTCGGGGACCCCGGCGGCGGGTGCCCAGTCCACGGCGACCCGGGCGCCCTCGGTGCCGCGGACGAGGGCGACGAGCGCCTCGGTCAGCTCATGGCTGACCCCGGCCTCGACAGCGCCGTCGAAGGCCTCCATGCCGCCGGTGGCCCGCTGGTAGTCGATGGCCTCGCGGGCGGCGTAGAGGGCCTGGTGCAGGCGCAGGGCCAGGGGGCGGCCGCCGGCCACGGGGACGAAGGCGGTGAGGCGGCGGCCGCCGGGGGCGGCGCCGACGAGGACGCCGTCCAGACAGGCGGCGGCGGGCAGGCGGTGCCGGGCGCCGTAGTACCCGGCACGCGCGCGGGTGGCCAGTGCCGCCGCGAGGAGCATCTGACGGGCGGCCGAGCGCAGTTGGTCCTCGACGCCCCAGGAGGCGGTGCCCAGCGGGCCGGTGGGCACGTCCCGCCACCAGTGGATCTCGTCGCTGGGCACGGTGAGCGCGACCAACACGTCCCGCGCGGCGGGCGAGCCGCTCCGGGACAGGGCCGTGAGGGCTTCGCCGAGCAGGTCGTCGCTGTCGGGGAAGGCCCGGTTCTCGGGCACGAGCAGGCTCATGCCCCGCCCGGCCGGCCCCGGCGGGGTCCAGCGGCCGTACCGCCCGGTGGCTCCGCCGCGCCGCTGCCAGCCGTGCCGGCGCAGCAGGGTGCCGAGCACCGCGGGGTCGACCTGGTCGGGGTCGGGCGGCCGGGTCCAGGTGGGCTCGACGGGGTGGGACCGTACCGGGCGTACGGGCTCCCCGATGGGACGGCGTACGGCCGCGCCCTCCGCGTCGGGTCGCGGCGCCCGGCCGTCCTCGCCACCTGGACGGCTCGCCGTCCCGTCCTCGGCGTAGGGACGCCGGTCCGACGTGTCCGCACGTCGCGGGCGTCGGGCGGACGCGTCGTCGTAGGGCCGTCGGCCGGGTCCCTCGTCGTAGCGGCGCGTGCCGGAGCCGTCGTCGTCGATGGGGCCGTGGGTCACGGTCTGCCTCCCGTTCCGACCCGCGTCATGATCTCGCAGAGCGCTCGGTCGTCGAAGATGCGCGAGGTCGGTATGCGCACGGTGGTGCGGTGCCTACCGGTGATCGGGTGTCCGGCGAGGTTGATCCAGTAGCAGCAGTGCCGCAGGTCCAGTCGGTCGTGGCCGGCCCGCAGCCACTGCTCCTGCGAGCGGGGGACGATCATCACGACCAGGATCTTGTGCACCGAGACGGGGGTGCGGGCCAGCTTCGCCAGGTGCTGGTTGTCGAGGGTGAAGGAGAAGGACCGGCCGGCCGGGTTCGGCGCGAGCTGGTAGGTGGCCTTGAGCTGCACCTTGATGGTGACCTCGTCGTCGACCGTGTGACCGGGCGAGCCGTGGCTGACGTGCCAGTCGATGCCGTTGTCCGGAAAGGGCTGGGAGAGCGAGCAGCCGGCCGCGGCGGCCACCGCGTGCAGATAGCCCACCTGCAGGGTCTCCATGCAGGCGGTGGTGGCGAGGGAGCCGCGGAGCGGTGCCGCGTGCTCGGGCAGCAGCCCGCCCCGCTCGGGCTGCGCTATGGCCATGACCAACAGCCTTCCAGTGCTGGTGTTTCCCCGTACCGAGCCGCTGAACTGCGCAGACCCGTACTTCTGTTGTCTCCTTCCGGCGTACGGCGCAAACAGCCCGGGTATCACCAAACTGGCAGAAGACGGGACGTCAGCTGCCGTGGGTGAACGAGGAGTTGTGGACAGATGACGTGTTGGTACGAGGGGCCCTTGGCGGCGTTCGACACGGAGACCACGGGTGTGGACGTCGAGACCGACCGGATCGTGTCGGCGGCCGTGGTCGTCCAGGACGCGCCCGGTACCCGCCCCCGGGTGACCCGGTGGCTGGTGAACCCGGGCGTGCCGGTGCCCGCCGCGGCGACGGCGGTGCACGGGCTGACGGACGAGCAGCTGCAGCGCGACGGCCGCTGGCCGGCGCCGGTGATGGAGGAGATAGCCAGGGCGCTGGCGGAGCAGGCGGTGCGCGGCCGCCCGCTGGTCGTCATGAACGCGCCGTTCGATCTGACGCTGCTGGACCGTGAGTTGCGGCGGCATCGCGCCTCGTCGCTGGACCACTGGTTCGAGGCCACGCCGTTGCGGGTCCTGGACCCCCGGGTCCTGGACAAGCACCTGGACCGCTACCGCAAGGGCCGGCGCACGCTCACCGACCTGTGCGCGCACTACGAGGTCGTACTGGACGGCGCGCACGACGCGGGAGCCGACGCGCAGGCGGCGATGGACGTCGTCCGCGCGGTGGGGCGCCGTTTCGCCACCCGGCTGGCCCGTCTCTCCCCCGCCGAACTGCACACGCTGCAGGCCGTGTGGCACGCGGCGCAGGCGCGCGGCCTGCAGGCCTGGTTCGCGCGCAGCGGCACGGACGAGGCGGTGGACCCGGCGTGGCCGTTGCGTCCGGACATGCCCGCGGCGGCATGAAAGAAGCCGGTCCGCGTGTGCGGACCGGCTCTACCCGGTGGGCGATACTGGGTTCGAACCAGTGACCTCTTCGGTGTGAACGAAGCGCTCTCCCACTGAGCTAATCGCCCGGGAACGGACTGAACAATACAGGTCCCGACGGGTCTGGTTCAAACCGCTTGGCCAGGTTCCGTGAGGTACGCGAGGAGTCCTCGTCGTCCTGCCCGCATCATCAGGGCGTGGTTGGCGCGGAACACGGGCCGTCCCGGTACGGCCAGCCGTCTCAGCAGGGGCTTGGTGACGTCGACTTCCTGGTCGTAGCGGGCCAGCGCGCCGGGCCCGTCGGCGCCGACCGTCCAGCGGGCCCAGCCGTTCAGGTCACCGGTCATCTCGATCTCCAGGACGCCGGCCGCCGGGTCGCGCCGTACCGCCCGCGCGGTGAGCACGAGGTCGTACGGCACGACGGAGCGGATCCGGAGGGTGCCGGTGGTGTCGTCGATCGGGGTCACCTCGCGGACCTGCGGCCACCAGCGCGGATAGTCCTCCGGCCGCTGGAGCACGTCGTACACGGCGGCGGGCGGCGCGGGCAGGTTCCAGTGGCTGCGGAAACGGTAGTGGCACCAGTCCATGGTCGGATTGTGCCTGTACAGGGGCCCTTGGCGGGGGATCTGAGTACCCCCTTGAGTACGCGCACTCATGTCGGGCGGCGTGACGCCGACCACACTCCGTGACATGACGCACTTTCCGTCCCCGGCCGAGGAGTTGCGGGTCCTCGACGCCGAACTGCGGCAGCTCGACGCCCGCCGCATGTTCCTGCTGACGCGCCGCGCCTGGCTGGTCGCCGCCCTGTACGCGCCGGCGTCCGCACCCGGCACGCCCACCGCCGCGCCCGCGCGGCGCCCCGAGGCGACGGCGCCGAACGTGCAGAACGTGCTGCTGGTCCTCGGGGGCGTCCTGCTGACCGTCGCGGCGATCGCGTTCACCCTGGTCAGCTGGGGCCACATCGGAATCGGCGGCCGGGCCCTGGTGCTCGGCGTGGTGACCGTGGCGGCGCTGGGCGCGCCCTCGGTGCTCCTGCGCCGTGGCCTGCGCTCGACCGCCGAGGCGGTGTCGGGCCTCGGTCTCGCCCTGACCGTCCTGGACGCGTACGCCCTGCACGAGGTCGCGCTCACCGGGGCGGACGGCACGGGGTACGCGGCGGTCGCGGCGGCGGTGCTCGCGGTGGTGTGGGCGGCGTACGGTCTGGTCCTGCGCGCTCCGGCGGCCGACACCGGCGAGGCGCCCACCCGCGGCCCCCTCGTCCTGCCCCTCCCCCTCGCGCTGGTCGCCGCCCAACTCCCCCTACTCCTGTGGTCGTTCGCGGTGGACGCGGGCGTGGAGACGGTCACGGCCGTGCTACTGGTGACAGCGGCGGCCGACACCGCGATCGCGCTCCGGGTGCCCCTCAAGCCGGTACGGATCGTCGCCCTGGTGGGCGCGTTCGGCTGGGGTGCGTGGGGTGTACTGGCGGCCGGGTGGCTCTCGTGGGCCGCCGCCGGCCCGAGCGCCGCCGCCCGTGCGGCGGCGCTCCTCGCCCTCGGCGCGGCGATCGCCCTGACCACCGCCCGGGTCACGCCGCAGCGGGCCCTGGCCCTCGGGGCCGCGCTCACCGGCGGGCTCCTCGTGGTCGTCGGCGCCGGCGGCATGGCCCGCTCGGTCCTGCCCGAGGTGTGGACGGTCCCGGCCCATCTCCTGTGCGGACTCGCCCTGTCGGCGGCCGTACGCACGCGGGCCCCCGGGCCCGTACGCCGGGGCCTCGTGCACGCTTCCGCCGTGGTCCAGGGCCTCGCCGTGGCCACCGCGCTGCCGACCGTGGCCATCGCGCTGCTCGGCCCGGTCGGCCGGATCGAGCGGATCTGGTCGGGTGCGCCCGTGGACGCCCGCGCGGCGGTGACGCTCGACGCGCCCTGGCCGCCGAACACGGCCACCGTGCCGTTCGTGCTCGCCGTCGTCGCCGGCGTGCTGGCCGTGGCCGCGCGCACCGTGACATGGCGGACCCCGGCCCTGGTCGGCGCCCTCGTCCTCACCTGGGCGACGGTCCTGGTGCTCCCCCCGGTCCTCGAACTGCCGTTCACGGCCGGGCTGGTGGCGCAGGGCCTCCTGGTCGTGGCCGCACTGGGCTTCGCCGCGTTCGTGCGGCCGGCGGAACCCGGGCGCCTCCAGGCACCGCTGCCCCTCACCGGCGCCGTCCTGGCCCTCGTCACCGCCCTGGGCCTGGCCCTGCACTCCCTGGCCACCGAGCCGGCCACCCTCACCGTCCTCGCCGCCTCGACCGTCGTGTTCGCGGCGGCGGCCGCCCGACGCACCGACCTGGGTGCCCTCACCGCCCCCGTCTCCCTCGCCCACGCCACCGTCCTGACCTGCGCGATCGGCGCCTCCGCCGGCTGGGAGCCGCAGCACACGGCACTGCTCGTCCTCGCCGTGCCGGCCGTCGCGGCCCTGCTCGCGGCCCGCCTCGGCGACTCTCCCCTGACGATCCCCGTCGAGGCGACCGGCGCCGCGGCCGGCCTCCTGTCCCTCGCCCTCTGTGCCGCACACCCACCGCTGCTGGCCCTGGCCCTCGCGCTCTGCGGAGTCATCACCACGGGCACCGCCCTACGGCCGGACCGCCGTCGGCTCGGCTACGCGGCCACCGTCCTCTTCGTGCTGGCCTCCTGGGTACGGCTGGCCATCTGGGACGTCGGCTCCCCCGAGGCGTACACCCTGGCGGTGACCGTCCCGGCCCTGCTCGTCGGCCACCTGCGCCGGCGCCGGGACCTGACCGCCTCGTCCTGGACGGCGTACGGCCCGGGACTCGCCGTCACGCTCGTCCCGAGCCTCGTCGCGGCCTGGGGCGACGCGCACTGGCTCCGCCCCCTGCTGCTGGGCGCCGCCGCCCTGCTGATCACGCTCCTGGGCGCCCGCCACCGCCTCCAGGCTCCCCTGCTCCTCGGCGGTGGCACGCTCACCCTGGTCACCCTGCACGAACTGGCCCCCTACATCGCCCAGGCCGTGGACGCTCTCCCCCGCTGGGCGCCTCCCGCACTCGCGGGCCTGTTCCTGCTGGCGGCGGGCGCCACCTACGAACAGCGCCTGCGCGACGCACGACGAGTGCGGGACCTCCTGGGAAGGCTGAGCTGAGGCGCGCCCCGTCAGGGGCGCGGGGAACTGCGCGACCAGCCACGACGATCCCGCGGTTCCCCACCCACCCCAGCCACCCCGAGCCCCCCGCTCAACCCAGCGGAGCGCTACGGCATCTTGTCGCCCACCAACGCCAGGTTCTGGATCGCCGCCAGCCCGTACAGCGCGGTCGCGTTGGTCGACACCCACGCCGCCTCGCTGCCCGGCACGAGCGCCGTCGGCCCCTCGATCTTCTTGGTGGTCCAGTCGGTCGACTCCTTGTAGTCCCAGGTGTCGGCGCTGTTGTAGAACTGCCGCCACGCACGGGCCGCGAGCTTGTCGTCCTTCAACTGCACGGCGGCGTAGGCGTCCTGTCGCGAATGGCCCTGGAAGAGCAGCAGGCTGCCGAAATTGGAGCCGTAGCGCGCGGCCTGCTCCGCCTTCGTCGCGTTGAAGTAGCGGCAGTAGTCGAGCCAGGCCTCCTTGAACTTGGGCATCTCGATCTGGTCGAGTAGTTCCGCGCACATCTCGACCAGCCCGAACATGGCCGACAGATGCGAGACCCCGACCACCGGCTTGTCCGCGACGGCGAACTTCCCGGTGTCCAGGTCGTACAGTCCGGTGCCCTGGACGAAGCCGTTGGGCTGGGCGGCGATCGTCTCCATGGTCGACAGGACGCGCGCCCTGGCCTTCTCCCACTTGGGGCCGCGCCGCTCCCACTCGGTCAGCCACGCCGACACGAGCCCGGACCAGTCGGTGCCGAAGCCGATCGACAGCGCGTTGCGGTCGGGGGTGTAGGGCTCGGTGCGGATCTTGCGGATGGGGTCGAGGACGAGGAACGTCTCGTCGGAGTCGACGTTGGCGTGCATGAGGTCGCCGACGCGTTCGTCGGCGGTGAGGAAGTAGTAGTAGCGGCGGTAGGTGGTGTTGGCGATCCGCTGCTGCTTGGCGCTGTCGGCGTAGTGCTGGACGCCGTGCCGGGTGCCGAGGCCGGCCCATTTGCCGAGGTGGTAGACGTCGACCTCGCCGGTGTGGCGGGTCATGGCCTCCGCGAAGCGGAAGATGTCCGCGCGGCCGGAGCGCATGTAGGCGAACCAGAGCCACAGGTCCGGCGAGAGTTCGGAGTTGTCCCAGGCGTAGCCGCCGATGTCGTAGCACCACTGGTGACGGCTCGGGTCGTAGGTGTGCATGATGTCGCCGTAGTCCCAGAAGCCGTACCACCGGCGCATCTCCACCTGGTCCTTGTAGTAGGTGAAGAGGAAGTCCAGGTGGTTCTCGATCTTCGCCTTGGCGGCGGTGGAGCGGTCCGGCTCGGCGAACAGCCTGCCGAAGACGCCCGCCTTGACGAGCTGCTTGGGCGGGGCCGCGAGCTGCGGGGGCGTGCGGACGGCCTCGACCTGCTTGGCCATGTCCTCGGCGCCCGGGGTGGACTCATGGGCCCAGAAGAGGAGTTCGCTGGTGCGGGCGATGCCGTAGGGGGTGCCGAACCCGGGCTCGTAGTCCTCGTAGGTGATGTTGAGGCCTTCGAGCTGCTCGGGGAAGGTGTCCTGGCCCATGCCGTCGTGGTAGAAGCGCAGGTCCATGGGCCGTGCCTCGGGCGACCAGAGCCAGAGGGTGACCTCGGCGGTGTCGGTCTGCGCGTCGCGGATGTCGAGCTGGGCGGGGAACTTCTCCCAGAAGTCCCGCAGGCCGAAGGCGAACCCGCCGGACGCGCCACCGACGTAGCCGAAGCCGCTGGCCCGCCGGCCACCGCCGGCCGGGATCCAGCCGTGGCCCTTCTTGGTGCGCTTGCGGACACCGAAGCCGTCGGCGGACAGCTGCGAGAGCGTGTAGTCGCCCCACTCGGGGATGTACTGCAGGCGGGTCGTGACGCGCTGGTCCCAGGTGGACGGGTCGGGCAGCTTCTTCCCCTCGAACTGGGCGGTGCGCACCGCCGTCCCCGGGTCGCGCCGCAGGCCCGTGACACCCTTGACCGCCTCGCGCAGCAGACCCGTGCCCTCGCCGCCGATCCGGATGTGGCGGTCGTACGCGGCGTCGCGCATCGGTACCTCGAAGCGGACGCCGATGCCGCGGACGAAGTCGCCGCCGGCCTTTCCGGGCTCCTGGTTGCCGTCGAAGGTGATGGTGTGCACCATGCGGAACGACTCGGCGCCCGCGTAGAAGTAGAGGCGGATCGAGAAGGGCAGCCAGCTGTGGCTTCCCTTGCGGTGCTTGCCGTCGATGCGGACCACGGCACGCACCGGGCCCTCCTGCTCGACCTCGACCTCGTCGATGAGGCTCTCGTAGCGCTGGAACTTCTCGGTGCCCTGGTCGCCGTCCTCGATCTCGGGCTGGCGCAGCAGCACCAGATGGCCGTTGTGGGCGATCTCGGTGGAGCCGCGGAGCACGGACTTCACCAGCGTGGAGCCGGACTTGCCGATCTTGGCGGTGATGACACCGGTCGACACGTCGATGGTCGTGCCGCGCTTGTCGACGGTGACCTTCTTCTCCGGAGCGGCCGGTGTGCCCGCCGCGAGGGTGAGCTTGCCGGAGCCGGCCCCCGCGCCCACCGCGTGCGCGGTCCACTTCAGGGAGCCGTCGGGCCAGTAGCCGATCGGCCAGGACTGCACGGCCACGGCCCTGCCGTCACCGTCGGTCAAGGAAAACGACTGTTCTTTTTCGTACGCGCCCTTCGGCCACGGCACACCCACGGTCGAACCGGGGGCGGCTCCGAGCCCGCCGTCCTCCAGCCAGTCCAGGGTGACCGGATCCGCCTCCGCCGCTTCGGCCAGGGGCGCGGCCTGCGCGTTCGAACTCCCTAGAGCCCAGCTGACCTGCGCTGCGGCTCCTGCGACGGCGGCCGCCTTGAGAAGGGACCTGCGGTCGATGGGGGACATGGCCTTTCCTTTCCGTACGGGAAGTCTTGCGTGCTGATAGTCAGGGGCATGACAGAGAGAGGTACGACACCTCCGGGGCGTCGACCTGAACGGACGGCACCGCCCGCCGCGGTCAGCGGCGGCGGTACCGCTCCTCCACGGCGACGGCCGCCGCCGCGACGGCCCCGAGCACCGGGATCGCCAGCGGCGCGACGAACCAGGCGGAACAGACCACGACGGCCAGTCCGCCGACGAGCAGAAACGACCCGGCGGGGTCGAGCACGGTCCGCCGCCCGGCCGCGCCGAGCAGCGCCCGCCAGGTGACGCCGGGCCGCCAGACCGCCGCCGCGCGCAGTCCGGCGACCACGGCCCCGATCAGCGCGAGGACACCGACCGCGCCGACCGGCGTCCCGCCCGGAATCCCGGCGCGTACGGCCTGGACGTCCACCCACACCGCCGCGAGCGCCGCCCATCCGGCGAGTCCGACGAGCCAGCCGCCGCGCACCGCCGTACCGAAGTCGGCCCAGAACTCCCGCCAGCCGCCGCCCTCATGGGCCGTGCGGCGCCGCAGATGCCGGGAGCCGGCGGCGAACGCGGCCGGGTAGGTCACCAGCGGCAGCGAGGCCAGCGCGATCCACACGCCGGTGAGCAGACACTCGGCGAACAGCGCGAACCGTTCGGCGAGCACGGACTCCCCGCGGGGCGCGGCGGCCTTCGCACGGGCACGGGCCTGGGCCATGGTCAGCTCACCTCAGCCCTTCAGTCCCGAGGTGGCCATGCCGTCGATCAGGTAGCGCTGGAAGGCGAGGAAGAAGGCGAGCACCGGCAGCAGCGCCACCAGCGACATCGCGATCATGCCGCCGTAGTTGGCGACCCCGTCCTGGTCCACGAACATCTTCAGCCCGAGCGAGACCGTGTACTTGTCGGGCTCGTTCAGATAGATCAGCGGGCCCATGAAGTCGTTCCAGGAGTTGATGAACGTGAAGATCGCGCTGGTGATGAGCGCGGGCCGGCACAGCGGCAGCACGATCGACCAGTAGATCCGGAAGTGCCCGCAGCCGTCGAGCCGCGCCGCCTCGTCGAGCTCCTTGGGCAGGTTCCGCATGAACTGCACCATCAGGAAGACGAAGAACGCCTCCGTGGCCAGGTACTTCGGCAGCAGCAGCGGGGTGTAGGTGTTGATCAGTTCCATGTTGCGGAACAGCACGTACTGCGGGATCAGCAACACGTGGTACGGCAGCAGGAGTGTGCCGATCATCAGCGTGAAGAGCAGATTGCGTCCGGCGAACTTGATCTTCGAGAAGGCGTAGGCCGTCAGCGAGCAGGACACCAGGATCCCGACCACCGAACCCACGGCGAGCGTGAGCGAGTTGAGGAAGAAGGTCGAGATCGGGATGTCGGCGATGCCGTCGGAGAGCCGGGTGTAGTTCGCGATGATCGGATCGCTCGGCAGCAGGTCCAGACTGCCGACGATGTCCTCGCTCTTCTTGAACGAGCCGCCGACGACCCAGATCACCGGGTAGAGGATCACCGCGAGGATCGCGAGCGACCCGATGTGCCAGGCGAGCGAGCCGGGGAGCCTGCGACGCAGGGCACCCGTTCTCGCGGAGGGTCCCGGGGCCGGGGTGATCTCGGTGGCCTGTGCGCTCATCAGGCACCCTCCTCGTAGTGCACCCAGCGCTTCTGGGACCAGAACAGCACCGCCGTCACCAGGGCGACCGCGACCAGCAGCAGCCAGGCCATGGCGGAGGCCAGACCCATCCGGCTGTTCTCGAAGCCCTGGACGTACAGATAACAGGTGTAGACCATGGAGCCGTCGGCCGGACCGCAGGCATTGCCTCCGGCGCCGCCGCCGACGATGTACGCCGAGCTGAAGATCTGGAACGAGTGGATCGTCTCCAGCAGGACGTTGAAGAAGAGGACCGGGGAGATCATCGGCAGGGTGATGTTCCAGAAGCGCCGCCAGGGGCCCGCCCCGTCGACCTCGGCGGCCTCGTACAGCTCACGCGGGACCTGCTTGAGACCGGCGAGGAAGATGACCATGGGGGCGCCGAACTGCCAGACGGTGAGCGCCACCAGGCTGTAGATGATCATTTCCGGGTCGCCGGTCCAGCCACCGACGTCGATGCCGACGATCTGCTGCGTGCGGTCGACGATCGCGTCGTCGGAGAAGATCGCCTTCCAGACGATCGCGATGGAGACGCTGGCGCCGATCAGCGACGGCGCGTAGAAGGCGGCCCGGTAGAAGGCCTGTCCACGCCGTTTCTGGGCCAGGAGCAGCGCCACGCCGAGGGCCGCGATCAGCTTCAGGGGTGTGCCGACGACGACGTACCAGAGGGTGACCCGCACCGAGTGGCGCCAGCGCGGGTCGGCGAACATCTCGGAGAAGTTGTCGAGGCCGATCCACCTGGGCGCGTCGAACAGGTTGTAGTCGGTGAAGGCGAAGTAGAGCGAGGCGATCATCGGGCCTGCCGTGAGCAGCAGGAAACCGGCGATCCAGGGGGACATGAAGAGATAGCCGGCCAGGTTCTCCCGGCGGCCCCGCCGCTTGAGTGCGGCGGGGCGGGGAGCCTTGGCCGGACGGTGCCGCGGCTCGGAGTCCTTGGTCAGGTCCTCCGTCGCAGGGGCGTGTGTCACGGCGGTTCCCATCAGCTGCCGAGAGCCGTCTTCGACTCGGTGAAGAACTGCTTGACGGCGTCGTCCACCGAGCGCGTGCCCAGGCCGAGTTCCTCGCCGATGCGCAGGAACGCGGCCTCACAGATGTCCGCGCCGTTCGGGTGCGGGGTGATGGGCTCCAGGACACCGGAGGCGACGAGGGACTCCTCGTACGCGGCGATCGCCTTGTTGACCGGGTCGGTCGGCTTGAACGCGTCGTACTGGGCCTGGGTCGCCGGCACCCCGCGGTCGTATCCCATGATCTTGGCGACCTCGGGTTCGTGCACCATGAAGTCGATGAACTGGGCGACTTCCTTGGGGTGCTGGGTGCGCTTGGACGCGCTGAGCATGAGGGAGCCGAGGTACTGGCCGGTCTTCTTGCCGTCGGTGGTGGGGATGGGGGCCAGGCCGTACTCGCTCTTGCCCTCGGCGGAGTAACGGACGGTGAAGTTGTCCCAGGTGAACTCACCGGCGGCGAGTTCCGCGGCGACCGCCGACTTGGGCTTGATCTGGGCGACCTTCTTCGGGTCGGCGTAGAGGCCCTCCTCGATGCCCTTCCTGGCCTTCGACCACCACTGCTTCAGATCCGCCTCGGTGAAGCCGAGCCCGTCCTCGGTGAAGAACGCCTTGCCGTTCTGGCGCAGGTAGAGGTCGTAGAGGTACATGACGCCGTACATGCCGCTGTCGCCGGCGCGCCCCGTCTTGTCGCGGATCTTCTTCATCCCGGCGTCGAAGTCGTCCCAGGTCCAGCCCTGCTCCGGCTTCACCCCGGACTTGGTGTAGACGGGCTTGTCGATCACCAGGGCCATCGAGTTGGACCCGACCGGCACTCCGAGCAGCTTTCCGTCGACCTCGCCGAACTTCTCCAGGCCCGCTCTGAAACCCTCCAACGACAGGTGGCCCGCTTCGACCTGGGGGCCGAGATCGAGCAGCACATTCTTCGCGTCGTATTTCCGAAGGAAACCGATGGCATTCTGGAACACGTCCGGCGGATTTCCACCGGAGGCCTGGGTGTTGAACTTCTTCCAGAAGTCGGGATAGGGCTGGAAGTCGGTCTTGACCTTGATCTTCGGGTACTTCTTCTCGAAAAGCGCGATGGTCTTCTTGATGCGCTCCGCGCGGTCCTCGGCACCCCACCAGGCGTAACGGATCGTCACCGTCCCGTCTCCCGCGCCACTGCCGCCGCCGCAGGCCGTGGCGGTCGCCCCCAGCCCCGCGACGGCCAGTGAGGCTCCGGCCGCCTTGAGGACCGTCCGCCTCTCAACGTTCCTGTTCTGCTGCATGGTTGAGCCTCCCCGCGACGTTGCGTCCGCGCCATGAATCGTTTCAAGTAAGCGCTTGCTGGCACAAGGTACGGAGAGCCTCAGGAGACGTCAATGATTCGGACAGGAATTGATGGAAAGCGGTCTCACCCCCGCACCCGGGGCGCCGAGGTCGCAGGTGACGGTCGGTCAACCGTATGCGCAGGTCGGAGAGTTGCGATCGACGGGCCGAACGCGACGGACGTCGAGGAGCGGTGAACCGGAGAGACGGAAAGGAGTCAGTGGGGCACCCCCGGGCTTTTCTCGCCGAACCCACCCGGGACCATGGCGGACCAGCCGGGCACCGCCCCCGGCCGAGGGCGAGGAGGAACTGGATCCGGCCAAATTCGAACTCACCCGAGGGCGCCACCGCAGCCACCCGGAACCGTCGAGGGGCCCGGACCGGGCCTCGGGCCTCCACCATTCCTAAGGCTCGCGCAGGTGCCGACAGGCATGTGTACCGACGACGAAAAGCGGCCCGGTCCATGTTTCCATGGACCGGGCCGCCGTCATCCGGTGGGCGATACTGGGTTCGAACCAGTGACCTCTTCGGTGTGAACGAAGCGCTCTCCCACTGAGCTAATCGCCCGGACGCAGGAAGAACATTACCCCATGTCAGCGGGTGCCCCCGACCACGCTCGCCGCCATTGCGCCGGCCCGCCGCCGATCACTGGTCCTTGATGTTCCAGGGCATCTCGAAGCCGAACTTCCAGACATAGAAACCGACCAGCACGGCCACGATCACCAGGCCGATCGACGTCAGAATGATGTTGCGGCGCCGGACCCTGGGGTCGAGGGCGCGCTGGGTGGCCTCCGAGACCTTCCGCTTGGTCCAGCGGAGCACCAGCTGGGCCCAGACGAACTCCGTCGCCCAGATCGCCATGCCCCCGAAGATCACGAGCCAGCCGGGGCCGGGCAGCGGAAGCATGATCACTCCCGCGACGACCACCGCGAGGCCGACGACGAAGACAGCCACCTGCCAGCTCACGTGCAGCATCCGCCGCGCCTTGACGAATTCCGGCGCACGAGATCCGAGCGGCGCTTCGTTCTTGGCCACATCGGCCTCACAGTTCGCTACGTCCGTGTCACTCTTCGTTCCGTCGGCCGCCACACCGACCTCCCCCGTTCCGTGACTCCCCGTGTCCATACGGCCAAACCCTACCGGAGAGAAACCGGTCACCGGAATGGTCGTACCCACCGAAGACGGTCTCGGCCGGATGAGCTACCAAAAGCAACGCAAAACTCCCAGAGGGGTTTACAACGGCACCGTAGGTGGCATGTCGATTTCGCCGACGTGCGAATCCCCGAGCGCACACTGAGCGAAAGGCCTTGGCGCTTATGAACACCACGGTCAGCTGCGAGCTGCACCTGCGCCTCGTTGTGTCGAGCGAGTCCTCACTGCCTGTTCCCGCGGGACTGCGGTATGACACGGCCGATCCCTACGCCGTGCACGCCACCTTCCACACCGGAGCAGAGGAAACGGTCGAATGGGTGTTCGCCCGCGACCTCCTCGCCGAGGGCCTGCACCGGCCCACCGGCACCGGCGACGTCCGTGTCTGGCCGTCCCGCAGCCACGGCCAGGGCGTCGTGTGCATCGCCCTGAGCTCCCCGGAGGGCGAAGCCCTCCTCGAAGCCCCGGCGCGAGCCCTGGAGTCCTTCCTGAAGCGCACAGACGCCGCCGTGCCACCCGGCACGGAGCACCGGCACTTCGACCTCGATCAGGAGCTCTCGCACATCCTGGCCGAAAGCTAGGGCGAGGCCCCCACAGAGCCGCCCGGCGCCGTCCACTCGGGGAGACGGCTCGGGCCAAGACAACCGAATACGGCTTCAGGCCGACCCAACGACGCCGTCGTCGCGGACCTCCGCGCGGCGGCGTCCTGGTGCCGTCACCGAATGTGACGAGAGCCGGGCACCAAGCGGGTCCCTGGCCCGTTCCGCTCGTGCCGGGGTGCTCCGGGCCGGTTCGCACCGGCCCACCGCCTCGCCGAGCGATTACCATCGGCCAGCATCGGCGGGCGCCCGCCCGACCCACGCAGGCCAGGGAGCGAAACGTGCTGATCACCCACGACACCCGGTGTTCCCTCGATGCCGTGGTGGATCTGGTGAACACCGCGCCGGACGACGAGACGGCGACCGACGAGCTCGCGACCGTCGCGGCGCTCGCCGACTTCGTACAAAAGCACGACATCAGCGATGTCGGGGTGCTGTCCGAGTTCGACCTCGCGGCCGTGCGCCGGGTCCGCGGCCGGTTCGCGGAGATCTTCGCGGCAGCCGAGCCGGCCTCGGCCGCCTCGGTCATCAACGAGCTGATCGCCGCGGCGGGCACCACCCCCCGCCTCACCGACCACGACGGCTACGACTGGCATGTGCACTACTTCGCGCCCGGCGCGTCGCTCGCCGACCACCTCTCCGCCGACTGCGGCATGGCGCTGGCCTTCTTCGTGGTCGCCGGGGAGCAGGAGCGGCTGCGTCGCTGTGAGGCCCCCGACTGCCGGCGCGCCTTCGTCGACCTCTCGCGCAATCGCTCGCGCCGCTACTGCGACAGTCGCACCTGCGGAAACCGCCTGCACGTGGCCGCCTACCGGGCTCGCCGCAAGGAGGCGGCCGGCTGAGCCGTCGGTCGGCCCCGAACGCTGAGATCGACACGGGCTCCGGGGTCGAGCACGGGGACGGAGACTGACGGAGCCCTCGACGGATGACGCCAGGGGCTCCGTTTACGGATCAGAGCATCAGCAGATCGTGCAGTGACGCCATGAGCAGCAGGCAGCCGATCACCGCTAGGAAGATCATCAGCGGTGGCTGGGAGAGCGCGAAGAGACAACCTCGCCGCTCCTTGGATGGGGCGACGGTGTCGCTCTGTGTTGTGTCCAGCATCTCGCCGCGATGATGACGCAGCGGAGACCCTCCGCGCGATCAACCCACCCGGAATGACGGAGAGTTCGCCAATATCCACAACGTACGGAGCGAACGTGATCACTTCGGGGTCGCCGCCCGACCTACTGTGTCGTTTCAGTCCGGAGCCCCCCGGTTCCCTGCGGAGCCCCTTCGGTGGCCGGACCTCGCCCTCCCCCGGGTCAGATGCCGTGCTTCTTCAGGATCGCCTCGATGTCGCTGAAGTCGTCCCCCGCCGCCGCACCCGAGCCACCGGCCCGGGGCGCCGCCGCGGGACGGGCCGCCGGCCGTGACCCCTGCCCCAGCGAGGGCGCCGAGGCCGCCGGGGCTATCGCACCCGTGCGGGACGCCTTGGCCTCCTTGCGGTCCTTCCCGGAAGCCTGGCGGCGGCGCTCCACTGCGCGGGTGGTCATGAACAGGAACCAGGCGGCCCCGAGCACTCCGAAACCGGCCCACGCGGTCGGGCTGAACGCGGTGTCGGCCAGCCACTCGACGACACCGGTCATCACCAGACCGAGGGGCACGAGGGAGTAGGCGGCGATACGGGCCGCCCTGAGGAAACGCTTCCGGTACGCCGTGATCGCGGCGATGCCCAGGCCTGCCGCGGAGACGGCGGCACAGACGGTCTCGGCAATCATCCGGTCCTCCAGGCGGTGCGCGGTCGGTCGGTCTCGTTGCGTCCCTTCCATCCTGCACCGCCACGCGTCCGATATGCCATGGTCCGGGGAGACCTCAGGGACATCTCCGGGTCCCCTCGGGGTCGGCCCCGGCTCCGGGCAGCTGGAAGACTGATCTCCATGAGCGACTCCTCCCCCCTGCCGACCGCCGTCGTCCTGGACGTCTGGTGCGAACTCCAGTGTTCCGACTGCCGCGGCGCCCTCGACGACATCCGCGCGCTGCGGGCCCGCTACGGCGACCGGCTGGACGTGCGGCTGCGGCACTTCCCGCTGGAGAAGCACAAGCACGCCTTCGCAGCCGCCCAGGCCGCCGAGGAGGCCGCGGAGCAGGGGCGGGCGTGGCCGTACGTCGAGGCCGTGCTCGGGCGGGTCGAGGAGCTGGACCGGACCGGAGAGCCGTTCCTCGTCGAGGTCGCCCGGGAACTCGGTCTGGACGCCGAGGAGTTCGACACCGCGCTCATCGACGGCCGGCACATCCTGATCGTCGACGCCGACCAGGCCGAGGGCAAGGCGATCGGTGTGACGGGCACCCCCACGTACGTCATCGGCGGCGAGCGCCTCGACGGCGGCAAGAGCCAGACCGGGCTGCGCGAGCGGATCGAGGAGATCGCCGACCGACTGCTGGCCGGAGACGCCTGACACCGGCCAGCCGCGAGGGCCCCGCGAGGATCCGCGGCGCCCTTCCGTGTCCGCCGCCCCCTACCGCCACGCCCCCGCCGCCACGCGCCCGCACCTCACCGCCGTCAGAGCAGGGGCTTGGACAGATGGTGGGCCGTCGTCTCGTAGCCGAGGGAGTCGTACAGGCACTCGGCCCGGGCGTTGCCCGCGAAGACGTTGAGTGCGATGGCGGTCTTCCCGGCCGCCACGGCCTGGGCCTCGGCCAGCAGCATGAGCGAGCGGCCGTGGCCGCGACCCCGGTGCGCGGCGTCCGCCTCCACGTCGTAGACGAAGGCGGCGTCGTCGGCCAGCGACAGCCACAGCGTGCCGACCCTCGTGCCCTCGTGCTCCAGCACGCTGCACAGGTTGTGAGCGGAGGCCACTCCGCGCGGCAGGCACCGCACGTAGTCGTCGGCTGCCCTGGCGTACGCCTCCGCATCGGGCACACCACGGGTGATCAGGTCCTGGGCGTAGCCCTCCAGCCCGGCCTCCTTCCAGAGTTCGTACTCGGCCTCGGTCATGGGCCGGCCCCGGCTGCCCTCGGGCAGTGCGGGCGGGGTGCCGTCGAGGGGCTTGCGCATGCTGCGGTTGCGCAGGACGTAGCCGAGCGCCTGGGTCAGGCGCAGCGCGGGCTCGGCGTCCGCCGGGACGGACGCCTCGATCCGCCGGCAGCCCCAGCCCCGGGCCACCTCCTCGGCGGCGAGCGCGGCCACCGTGGCCCGGCCGCGCCGCCGGTCGGGTTCGTCGATGCGCAGATTTAGGATCCGGGCGGCCGAGGAACCGGGTCCGGGGCGCGTACCGAGGTGGATCTCGCCTGCGGGACGGCTGTTCACGCACACCTGGTAGCGGCGCGAACGGACTCCGTCGGCGGCGTGCTGAAGCGGCTCGATGGGCCGCAGGGTGGTGGTCATCAGGGGTGTTCTACCCGCCACGGTGCGTGGAGTCTGCCGAATATCCGCGGCCGTCACGGATCGAGGTCGTCGCCGGACCGTTCGTCGAAGACCCGCATCGCCTTGGCCGTCACCGGGCCCGGGGTGCGGGAGAGTTCACGGGCGTCGACGCGGTGCACGGACTGCACGTCGCGCAGGCTCGACGTCAGGAACACCTCGTCGGCGCGGTCCAGGACGTCCAGCGGCAGGTCGGTCTCGCGGGCGCCGGTCCACTCGACGACGAGGGCGCGGGTGATGCCCGCCAGACAGCCGGAGGCGACCGGCGGGGTGTGGATCTCACCGTCGAGGACGACGAAGACGTTGGAGCCCGTGCCCTCGCAGAGCCGGCCCACCGTGTTGGCGAACAGCGCCTCGGTCGCGCCCTGTTCGTGGGCGCGGGCCAGGGCGACGACGTTCTCCGCGTACGAGGTGGTCTTCAGGCCGGTGAGGGCGCCGCGCTCGTTGCGGGTCCAGGGGACGGTGATCACGGCGGTGGAGTCGGCGCGCCGGGCGGTCTCGGCGAGGGCCACGACGAGGGTCGGGCCGTGGTCGCCCCGGTCGGAGCCGAGCGGCGAGACACCGCCGGTGTAGGTGATGCGGAGCCGGCCGAGCGCCACGGGGTTGGCCTCGATCACGGCCGAGCAGGCGCGGCGCACCTCGTCGAGGTCGGGCTCGGGCAGACCGAGTCCGCGGGCCGAGAGGGCCAGGCGGTCGAGATGGCGGGTCAGCGCGAACGGCCGGCCGTCGACCGTCTTCGCGGTCTCGAAGACGCCGTCGCCCACGGTCAGTCCGTGGTCGAGGACGGAGACACGGGCGGAGTCGATGTCCTGCAGTCCGCCGTCGAGCCAGATCTTCACGTAAGGGTCCTCCCACTCGCCTCGTACGTTCCCGACGCTACCGCGAGCAGTCTGGCGGCCTTCAGCTCGGTCTCCCGCCACTCGGCCTCGGGGTCCGACCCCCAGGTGATGCCCGCGCCCGTGCCGAAGCGCAGTTCGCCCGCGGCCCGGTCGATCCAGAAGGTACGGATCCCGACCGCCAGCTCGCCCGTGCCCCGGTCGGCGTCGACCCAGCCGATGCCGCCGGTGTAGGGGCCGCGCGGCGCGGTCTCCAGGGCGTCGATGATGCGCAGGGCGCTCGACTTCGGCGCGCCGGTGACGGAGCCGGGCGGGAAGGCGGCGGCGAGCAGCTCCGGCCAGCCGGCGCCGTCGCGCAGTTCGCCGCGCACCATCGACACCAGGTGCACGAGCCCCGGATGCTTCTCGACGACGCACAGGTCGGGCACGGTCACCGACCCGGTGGCGCAGACCTGCCCGATGTCGTTGCGGACCAGGTCGACGATCATGACGTTCTCCGCGTAGTCCTTCTCCAGGAGGTCCGCCTCGGTGCGGCCGGTGCCCTTGATCGGGCCCGACTCGACGACCCGGCCGTCGCGGCGCAGGAAGAGTTCGGGCGAGGCGGTGGCGATCTCGACGCCGTGCCCCGGGAGGCGAATCGTTCCTGCAAAAGGTGCCGGATTGCCGCGGGCCAGCAGCGCGGTCAGGGCGTCCACGTCGGCGTCGGGTGCGACGGGGGCGGACAGCACCCGGCAGAGGTTCGCCTGGTACACCTCGCCGGCGGCGATGTGCTCGCGGATGCGGCGGACGCCCGCCGTGTACCCGGCGCGGTCGAGGGACGACGTCCAGTCGCCGACGCCCGGCCCGTGCCACTCCCCCGGCACCGGGGCGGGCGCGGGCTCGCGACGTACGTCACTGAAGCGCGCGCACACCGGATCACCCTCGTAGTCCGCGCACACGGCCCAGAAACCGGAGGAGTCCAGGGCGGCGGCGTCGCTGGTCACATCGGTGAGACCGGTGGCGACGAGGTTGCCGAAGCGGGCGAGGGGAGGGAGGTCGGGCACACGGTCGAGTCTAGGACGGGCGCCCCGCGGGCGGACCCGGACGGGTCTCGGACTGGACGCAACGCAGCACGCTGCACAAACGCGTTTTTGTGCTGGCCCCGGAATCCGCTAGAGTTCAACTCGTCGCCGGGTCGCGCAAGCGGGCCGGAACCGACAAGCGGACGTAGCTCAGTTGGTAGAGCGCAACCTTGCCAAGGTTGAGGTCGCCAGTTCGAACCTGGTCGTCCGCTCGCAGCAACGTGGGGGATCTTCCCGAACCCCCGCACTCCTGGTGGAGTGGCCGAGAGGCGAGGCAACGGCCTGCAAAGCCGTCTACACGGGTTCAAATCCCGTCTCCACCTCCAAGGACGATTAGCTCAGCGGGAGAGCGCTTCCCTGACACGGAAGAGGTCACTGGTTCAATCCCAGTATCGTCCACTGAGGCCTGAGGGCTTCCGGAGCCGCGAGGTTTCGACCCCGCGCGATTAGCTCAGCGGGAGAGCGCTTCCCTGACACGGAAGAGGTCACTGGTTCAATCCCAGTATCGCGCACGCAGGATCAGCACCCGTGGTGCTGTGATCCCGAGGACGATTAGCTCAGCGGGAGAGCGCTTCCCTGACACGGAAGAGGTCACTGGTTCAATCCCAGTATCGTCCACACGCACCGAGCCCCCGGCCGTCTCGTACGGCCGGGGGCTTCGTCGTGCGCAGGGCGCGGACGCACCCCGCGCGGGGCTCAGCTGGAGAACAGCATGTGACCGAAGCCGCGGTTGTGGTGGCCGTGACCCCCGTGGTGGCCGCCGTGGTGACCCCCGTGCTGAGCGCCCCAGGCGGGAGCGTTGTGACCGCCGCCCGAGGGGTACTGCGGAGCAGCCGGCGGCGGGGGAACGGCCGGGCCGCCGCCCCACTGGCCCTCCATGCGGGTCAGTGCCTCCAGCTCGCCGTAGTCGAGGAAGATCCCCCGGCAGCCGCTGCACTGCTCGATCTGGACGCCACTGCGGTTGTAGGTGTGCATCGGCGCATGGCACTTGGGACACTGCATGTGCATGGTTCGGATCAACTCCTCGGCGTTCGGTCCTGCTTCGCGTTACGCCTGGACAGACACTGTCCGGCCGCGGTCGGTTGCACCCTACTTCGGGAAAGGGCCGTCCAACTCCGGCGGGATGCCACTCATTCGGTCACATGCGTCCACAACGGACCGCTGCGCGTCGTCGAGGGGCCGGCCGGCCGCCGTGGACTTCGCGAGCGCCAGGGCCGCGGTCTGCACGGTGAGTGCCCGGGCCGGCACGTCCAGTACCGGCCAGGGGTCGCCGTGCGCGGGGACCGCGGGGCCGCCGGCCCCCCGGTAGGCGCTCAGGAAGCGGGTCCACTCCTCGGGCAGGAGGAGGCCGCAGGCGTACCAGGCGGCGGGGCGGGCGAGGTCCCAGGCGGGGACGCCCACGCCCAGGTCGTCGACGTCGATGAGCCGCCAGGGGCCTGTGCCCGCCGGATGCCGGACGAGCTGGCCGAGGTGCAGATCGCCGTGGCAGAGGGTGCCCGTGCCGGGCATGGGGGCCTCGGCCCTGGCCCAGGCGGGAAGGGTGCGCCAGGCGCGCAGTACCGAGGGCGTGGCGGGGTGGTGGGGTGCGGTGGCTTCGAGGCGGGCGACGGCCTGGGCGGCCTTGGCCGGGCCGCGCATGGGCGGCAGGCCCGGCGGCGGCTGCTGCCGGTGGAGGCGGGCGAGGAGGGTGGCCGCCGCCTCCCAGGGAGCGGCCTCCGGGGCCTCGGGGTCGACCGGGGTGCCGTACGGCCAGAACGTGACGAGACGGTCGTGGAGGGCTGCCGGGGTCGGGCGGAGCGGGGCGAGCAGGGTGTCCGGGTGGGCCGCGGCGACGGTCAGGCGGAGGGTCAGGTGGGCGGGGTCGGTGCCGGGGGCGTGCGCCTTGGCCACGGTGTCGGCGTGACGGACGACCGTGCCGTCGGGGCGTTCCGCGAGGACCGAGTCCGGGTGGGAACAGGGGGCGGAACCGGGGTGGGCCGTGCCGCGCACCCTGGCCCTGAGGGCGGGGAGCACGCCGGCGTCGGCTGTGGTCGTCATGGGGTCCCCCTGCTCGGCTACGGCGCTGCACCTGAGCCTACGGTCCCGGTGCGCCCGGCCGGAGGGCCCGGGAGAGGATTCCGGGCCCGGTGGTCACGAGAAGCCGTCGTGCCCGCCCTCCCTCGTCGGCACGAGTGCCCTCGGCGGGGATCCGGAAAAGACAACGCCCGCGCAGCTCCCCAGCTGCGCGGGCGTCTTTTGCCGTCCGCCGCACCCCCGTCCCCACGGGGTTTCATGGATGGATGTCCCCGCCCGGACCGCTCTTCCGGGCCTGGGGTCGCCGCTCAGCGCCCCAGCATCACACCCACGGACGACGCTTGTGTGACCACTGCTTCCCAGCCGCCGAAGGCGTACACGAGCAGGGCCGCCAGAGGGAGGACCATCGCGGTCGCCACCAAGGGGTGACGACGGCCCGGACGGCGGTCGGCGGTGAACGTCCTGCGCTCCCGTGTGCGGATCGCGGTCCGCGGTGCCGTGTGGGCCATGGTCCCTCCTCTGACCTTCTTGTCGGTGGTGCTTGCCGTTGGCAGCGGCGGGTGTCTGACCTCGGGGGACGAGTGCTGCACCCGCCGCTTGACCTCAAATCTAGGCGGGTGGCGGATCGGGGTCGTCATGCCCTCGTACCGATTGCCGGGCCTCCCGGAGGATGAGCGAGGACCCTCGGTGTACTCCCCAGGGTGGAGACGGGGTCCCAGGTCTCGGGGTCTTCCCGGAGGGGACGCCCGGTCTGCCCCATCTGCTACCCGTTCCGCTCCGAGCCGTCCTCGCGGGGCACCGGCTGCTCGACCAGCGCGAGGACCCGGTTCGCCATGAACCGGGCCGTCCGCACCACGGAGCCGTTCCGGGTGACTTCGCTCACTTCCACCACGCCCCGTCGCACCGCCGTCTCCACCCGGCGGCCCGCCCTGCTCGCGATCACCTCGTACGTGCGCGTCGTGTCCCCGGCGTCCACGACGATCTCCACTCGGTCACCCTTCACGGGTTCAATCCCCCTTCTGCGGTGGCTGGTTGGGATCAAGGGGAGCCCAACAACGCCCCGAACTCCTGTTCCCTGACTCCTCTTCAAGTTTCTCATTCGGCACTGACAATCCGTCGGGTCGTGAGGGCGCGGCCTCTGCGCACGCCCGGCCGTGGAAACGTAAGCTGTGGCTCGTCAGACGGAACGGGCAGCGGGGATGAACATGGCGATGATGCGCCTGAGGCGCGAGGACCCGCGCGTCGTCGGCTCGTTCAGGATCCACAGACGGCTCGGCGCGGGGGGAATGGGCGTCGTCTACCTGGGCTCCGACCGGCGCGGACAGCGAGTCGCGCTCAAGGTCATCCGGCCGGACCTGGCGGAGGATCAGGAGTTCCGGTCCCGGTTCGCGCGCGAGGTGTCGGCGGCGCGGCGGATCAGGGGCGGGTGCACGGCCCGGCTGGTCGCCGCCGATCTGGACGCGGACCGGCCGTGGTTCGCCACGCAGTACGTGCCGGGGCCCTCGCTGCACGACAAGGTCGCCGATGAGGGGCCCATGTCGGCCGCCGACGTGGCCTCCGTCGGCGCCGCCCTCTCCGAGGGGCTCGTGGCCGTGCACGAGGCCGGTGTCGTACACCGTGATCTCAAGCCCTCCAACATCCTGCTGTCCCCCAAGGGGCCGCGGATCATCGACTTCGGCATCGCGTGGGCGACCGGGGCCTCGACCCTGACCCATGTCGGTACGGCCGTGGGGTCGCCCGGCTTCCTGGCGCCCGAACAGGTGCGCGGGGCAGCCGTCACGCCGGCCACCGACGTCTTCTCCCTCGGCGCCACGCTCGCCTACGCGGCGACCGCCGACTCGCCCTTCGGACACGGCAGTTCGGAGGTCATGCTCTACCGGGTGGTGCACGAGGAGGCGCAGCTGCGCGGGGTGCCCGACGCGCTCGCCCCCCTCGTCCGCGCCTGTCTGGCGAAGGACCCGGAGGAGCGGCCCAGCACGCTGCAACTGTCGCTGCGGCTCAAGGAGATCGCCGCCCGCGAGGCACAGGGCCTGTCCGACATGCGACCGCCCGCGCCGCGCACGGATCCGGACCGTTCCTCGGGGCGGCTCGCGGAGCAGTACGTCGAACAGCGCACCCTGCGCCAGCCGCCGGAGCCGCGGGGGACACAGCCCGGCAGGCCGGGCACGGCCGGTACACCGGTTCCCCGGACCGGGGGCGGCCCCCGGACGGGTGGGAGCGGGGCGCGGACGGGGGCCGGCGGTGCGCGTTCGGGGGCTCGCCCCCTGCCACCGCGCAACACCACGGGCTCCGGGAAGCGGCCCGCTGCGCGCAGTGGCGCGGCACGGCCGGGGCCCCGGACCAACGGGACCGGGCGACGGCCCGCCAATCCGCGGCTGCTGCGGCAGCGGCTCTTCGTGTTCGTCGTGGTGACGTTGCTCGCCGCACTCGGGATCGCCACGGCGCAGGGATGCCAGGGGCCGTCCCGGGGACTCGGTGACGGCGTCCGCCAGGAGCAGCCGGTCGTGGAGCGGGACGCCGGGGGTTCGGCGGGGTCGGCCCCGGTCCCCTAGGACCCGGGCCGGGGCGCTAGTTCTGCGGCCGTCCCGTCGCCACCGCGTAGAAGGCCACGGCCGCCGCCGCGCCCACGTTGAGGGAGTCGACTCCGTGGGCCATGGGGATGCGGACCCATTCGTCGGCGGACATGAGGGCCTTGGTGGAGAGGCCGTCTCCCTCGGCGCCGAGCATCAGGGCGACGCGGTCCATGCGGTGCGGGGCGGTCTCGTCGAGGGACTTCGCCTTCTCGTCCGGGGTGAGGGCGAGCAGGGTGAAGCCGGCGTCGCGGACCGCGTCGAGACCCTTGGGCCAGGCGTCCAGGCGGGCGTAGGGCACGGAGAAGACCGCGCCCATGGAGACCTTGACGCTGCGGCGGTAGAGCGGGTCGGCGCAGTCCGGGGAGAGCAGGACCGCGTCCATGCCGAGGGCGGCGGCCGAGCGGAAGATCGCGCCGATGTTGGTGTGGTCGTTGACCGACTCCATGATGACGACCCGGCGGGCGGCGCCGAGGAGTTGGTCGGCCGTCGGCAGGGGCCTGCGCTGCATCGAGGCGAGGGCGCCCCGGTGCACGTGGTACCCGGTGACCTGTTCGGCGAGTTCGGGGCTGACCGCGTAGACGGGGGCCGGGAGTTCGTCGATGACGTCGCGCATGAGGTCGACCCACTTGGCGGAGAGCAGCATGGAGCGCATCTCGTAGCCGGCTTCCTTGGCCCGTCTGATGACCTTCTCGCCCTCGGCGATGAACAGGCCCTCGGCGGGCTCGCGCCGTCGGCGCAGCTCCACGTCGGTCAGGCCGGTGTAGTCGCGCAGGCGCGGGTCGTCGGGGTCGTCAACGGTGATGAGATCGGCCACAGGGTGATACTGCCTTGTCCTGGGTGTGGTGCCAACGGCTGGGGACGGGTCGGGTTACCGGTGGTTACGGTTCCGCTCCCGCACGGTCCGGGGTCGTCGCCCGGGTGTCACGCGTCCGTCCCGGGCCCCACCTTCACGACCTCGCCGATCACGATGACGGCCGGCGGCTTGACCCCTTGCGTACGCACCGTCTCGGCGACCGTGGCGAGGGTGGCGTCCACCCGGCGCTGGGCGGCCGTGGTGCCCTCCTGGACCAGGGCGACCGGGGTGTCCGGGGACTTCCCGTGCGCCACCAGGGTCTCGGCGATCCGGCCGATCTTGTCGACGCCCATGAGGATCACCAGGGTGCCGGTCAGCCGGGCGAGGGCGGGCCAGTCGACGAGGGAGCGCTCGTCGTCGGGGGCCACATGGCCGCTGACCACGGTGAACTCGTGAGCGACACCCCGGTGGGTGACCGGGATGCCGGCCGCGCTCGGGACGGAGATCGAACTGGAGATGCCGGGGACGACCGTGCACGGGATGCCGGCCTCGGCGAGCGCGTGCAGTTCCTCCATGCCGCGGCCGAACACGTACGGGTCGCCGCCCTTGAGGCGCACGACCGACTTGCCCTGCTTGGCGTGCTCGATCAGCGCGTTGTTGATGGCCTCCTGGGCCATGAAGCGGCCGTACGGGATCTTCGCCGCGTCGATCACCTCGACGTGCGGCGGGAGTTCGGCGAGGAGGTCGCGGGGGCCGAGGCGGTCGGCGATGACGACGTCGGCCTCGGCGAGGAGGCGGCGGCCGCGGACGGTGATCAGATCCGGGTCGCCGGGGCCGCCGCCGACGAGGGAGACACCGGGGGTGCGGGTGCGGTGGTGGGGGGCCACGAGGGTGCCGTCCCGCAGGCCCTCGACGACCGCGTCGCGGATCGCGGCGGTGTGACGGGGGTCGCGCTCCTGGGCGTTGGCGGTGAGCACGGCGACCGTGACGCCCTCGCTGTGGCCGGTCGCCGGGGTCCAGGCGGTGGCCTCCTCCGCGCTGTCGGAGCGGACGCACCAGATGCGGTGGCGCTCCGCCTCGGCGGACGCGCGGGCGTTCGCCACCGGGTCGCCGGTGGCGATCAGGACGTACCAGGCCTCGGCGAGGTCGCCCTCCGCGTACCTGCGCCGCTCCCAGGTCAGCTCGCCCGCGTCCGCCATCGCCTCCACGGAAGGGGTGGCGCTCGGGGACACGAGGACGATGTCGGCGCCGGCCGCGATGAGGGCGGGGAGGCGGCGTTGGGCGACCTGGCCGCCGCCGATGACGACCACTCGGCGGCCGGTGAGGCGGAGGCCTACGGGGTAGGCGGGGTGTTCGGCCATGAGGGTGCGGCTCCTCGGGCTGGCGGCGTGCGAGGCGGGCCACTGCGGCTTTGGAGTGTGCCCTGACGTGCGGATTCTAAGGGGCGGACGGGGAGTGGGGCTCAGCAGGTCCACCGGCCGAGCCCCCGGAGCGGGATGCGGGCCGGTGGGCGCGACCGCCCCCGGGCCGGTGGCGCGCCCGGCGCCCGCCTCCCCTGCTACTTCTCGGTCACCCCCGCCGAGTCGAACGTCGCCACCTCGTGCATCGCCCTGGCCGCGCTCTGCACGACCGGGAGGGCGAGGAGCGCGCCGGTGCCCTCGCCGAGGCGGAGGTCGAGGTCGACCAGCGGGCGCAGGCCCAGTTTCTGCAGGGCGGCCACATGGCCGGGCTCGGCACTGCGGTGGCCGGCGATGCAGGCGGCGAGGACCTCGGGGGCGATGGCGCGGGCCACCAGCGCGGCGGCACCGGCGCTGACGCCGTCGAGGATCACCGGCGTACGCAGGGAGGCGCCGCCGAGGAGGAGACCGACGATGGCGGCGTGTTCGAAGCCGCCGATCGCCGCCAGGACGCCGATGGGGTCGGCCGGGTCGGGCTCGTGCAGTTCGATGGCACGGCGTACGACCTCGGTCTTGCGGGCGAGGGTCTCGTCGTTGATGCCCGTACCCCGGCCGGTGACCTCGGAGGGGTCGGCGCCGGTGAAGACGGAGATCAGGGCGGCGGAGGCGGTGGTGTTGGCGATGCCCATCTCGCCCGTGAGGAGCGCCTTGTTGCCGGCCGCGACCAGGTCGCGGGCCGTCTCGATGCCCACCTCGATGGCCTGCTTGGCCTCTTCGCGGGTCATCGCGGGACCGGTGGTCATGTCGGACGTGCCGGCGCGGATCTTGCGCGGAAGCAGCCCCGGGGTGGCCGGGAGGTCGCTCGCCACGCCGACGTCCACGACGCAGACCTCGGCGCCCACCTGGGCGGCGAAGGCGTTGCAGACGGCTCCCCCGCCCAGGAAGTTGGCGACCATCTGGGCCGTCACCTCCTGGGGCCAAGGGGTGACGCCCTGGGCGTGGACGCCGTGGTCGCCCGCGAAGATCGCGACGGCCGCGGGCTCCGGGATGGGCGGCGGGCACTGCCGGGACAGGCCGGACAGCTGGGCGGAGATGATCTCCAGCATGCCGAGGGCGCCGGCCGGCTTGGTCATGCGCTTCTGGCGCTCCCACGCCTCGCCGAGCGCCTTGGCGTCCAGCGGTCGGATGCCGGCGACGGTCTCGGCGAGCAGGTCGTGCGGCTCGGCGCCGGGCAGGGCGCGGCGGCCGTACGTCTCCTCGTGGACGACCCAGGAGAGCGGGCGGCGCTTGGCCCAGCCCGCCTGCATCAGCTCGGGCTCCGCCGGGAACTCGTCGACGTACCCGACGCACAGGTACGCCACGACCTCCAGGTGCTCGGGCAGGCCGAGGGCGCGGACCATCTCGCGCTCGTCGAAGAAGCTGACCCAGCCGACGCCGAGGCCCTCGGCGCGGGCCGCGAGCCAGAGGTTCTCGACGGCGAGGGCGGAGGAGTACGGGGCCATCTGCGGCTGGGTGTGGCGGCCCAGGGTGTGCCGGCCGCCCCGGGTGGGGTCGGCGGTGACGACGATGTTGACCGGGGTGTCGAGGATCGCCTCGATCTTCAGTTCCTTGAACTGCTTCGCCCGGCCCTTCGGCAGCGACTTCGCGTACGCCTCGCGCTGGCGCTGGGCGAGTTCGTGCATCGTGCGGCGCGTCTCGGCGGACCGGATGACGACGAAGTCCCAGGGCTGCGAGTGGCCGACGGAGGGTGCCGTGTGGGCGGCCTCCAGGACGCGGAGCAGCACGTCGTGCGGGATCGGGTCGCTGCGGAAGCCGTTGCGGATGTCGCGGCGCTCGCGCATGACCTTGAGGACGGCCTCGCGTTCGGCGTCGTCGTAGGGCGGCGCGGCCGGGCCCGTGGGCTGCCGTGCCTCCTCCCGCACGTCCGTCGGTGCGTCTTCGGCTGTCTCGTCCACCGGGGCCGTGCTCTCTTCGGCTGTCGCGTCCACTTCTTCCGCTTCCGGCGCTTCGCCGTCCTCCTGGTCGGCGGCCCGGGTGGCCAGGTCCTCGGCGCTCTGGACGACGTCCGGGTTCACGCCGGTCGCCGCGTGCGGCTGCGCCACGAGCACCGTCTCGGCCTCGGAGTCCCGGGGCGTGGGGACCGCGGGCCCGGTCCCGGCCGGTTCCGTCTGGCCCTCGGCCGGCGGGAACTCGGCGGCGACGGGGGTCGGGCGGTCCTGCTCCGACAGCGGCGGGACCACCATTGCGTGGGGCGGGGTCGTGGCCGGGTGCGGGGCGGTCGGCACGGAGCCGAGGAGGGGCACGAACGGGGCCGGCGTACGCCCGGGACCGGTCCCGGGCGCGGGCTCCTCGGTGGTGCCGGCGAGCGGAGTGTCCGACGCGGGCTCGGCCGGGGGCTGGAGCACCGCGCCCTGAGGGGCGTCGATCGCGGCGGCCACGGGGATCGGGGCCTCGGCCGTGGAGGGCTCGGCGGCCGGGGGGTCCGCGATCTCGGGGGTCACGGCCACGGAGTCGGCCGCGGGGTCGGCCGGAGCTTCGACGGTCACCTCGTCCGAAGGGGCGGGATCCTGGGGATCCGTGGTGTCGGCCGGCCGGTCCGCTGCGTTCACCTCCGTGACCTCGGGCTCGACGACGGCTTCGGCGGGGACGGGTGACTGCGGGGTCTCCGGCTGCGGAACGGTGTCGGCGGCGGCCTGTTCGGCTGGCGACTGCTCCGCTTCCTCGTTCCGGTCCTGGTCGTCCTGCTCGCTGCGGTCCTGGGCCTCGGCCCGGTGCTCGGTCTGGTCCTGGTCCTGGTCCGCGACGAGTGCGACCGGCTCGGTGGCCTGCGGGTCCTGCGGTACGGACTCGGGCTCCGAATGTACGGGCTCCAGCGGCTGGGAGTCGTCCATGGCTCCGGTTTCGAGCGCGCCCCCCGTGGGGACGTCCGGCGTCGGGACCGCCGCGGTCTCCGTGAGCTGCTGGGGCTCCTCGGCGACGGGCGGCTCCGCCGCCTGCCGGGGCTCCTGCGCGGGGGCGGGCTCCGCAGCGGTGTCCGTGACGTCCTCGGCGGCGGGCTCCTGCGGGGAAGCGGGGGGCTCCTCGGCCGGCGTGGCGGGGGCCGTCTGGGCGTCGGCCGCGGTCGGCGCCTGCGGCCCGGGGGCGGCGGGCTGCTCGGCGTCCTGCGCCTCGATCACGTCCTCCGCCACGGCCTCGTCGGTCGGTACGGGCTCGTCGGTCGGTACGGGCGCTACGGACACCGCGGGCCCGGCGGGGTCCGCCTGCGGCAGCGTCTCCGCCTCGTCGAGCGCGGCCGGAGCGGACGCGTCGGCGGGCTCGGTGGCCGCCTCGGGCTCCTGCGGGACCTGCGGGACCTGAGGGAGGCCCTGGGGCTCGGCGACGGTCCGGGCCGGGGCCGGCTCGGAGTCCTGGGCGACCGGAGGGACGGCCGCCGCGTCCGGCATCTGCTCGGCCGGGTCGACGGGCGCGGCCTCCTCGAAGGCCTGCGTCTCGGGTGCCGCCTCCACCGGCTCGGTGGCCTGCGGAGCCACCTCTGGCGGAGCCACGGCCTGCGGGTGCTCGGCGCCGGACACGATCTCGGCGGCCTCGGGGGCCGGAGGCTCGTCGGCGGCCTCGGGGGCCGCCTCTTCCTGCACAGCAGCCGGCACCTCGGCCGGTTCCGGCACCTCGACCGCCTCCGCCACCTCGGTCTCGACGGGGGCCGGTGCTTCGGCCGCCTCCGGGGCGTGAGTCTGCGCCTCGGGCGCCTCTGAGACCTCGGCCTGCTCGGCGGCAGGCGCCTCGGCCTCACCGGGCAGCTGCTCCCCGGCGGCGACCGGCGCGTCCACGGCCTCCGGGACCTCCGGGGCCTGAGGCCGGGGCTCGACCGCCTCCGGGGCCCGGAACTGCGCGGCGACCGGCGTCCCCACGGCCTCCGGGTTGCGGAACTGCGCGGCCGCGGCCTCCTGGGCCAGGGCGTACGCGGCGTCCTGGGCCTGGTGCAGGGCCTCGGCGTCCTGGATCTCCTCCGGCGCGTCGGCGGACTGCGACGCCTCCTCGCTCAGCGGTGTCTCCGCCACCGCCACGGAAAGCTGCGCCTCCTGCGGAACGACCGTTTCTGCGGCCGCTCCCCCGGCGACGACCCCGGGGGCGGCCTGGGCAGGGGCGCCGACCCACTGCGACACGGGCTGCTGGGGCACGTCGAGGTACTCGGGGCCCATGGTGGGCGGGCCGGAGTGGCGCCCGGCGCCGGGCGGGACGGGGGCGCCGGCCGGGCCTCGGTCGGCGAGGGAGCGGACAGGGCTGGCGGAGGCGTCGGGGGTCGGCGGGCCGAGATGCAGCGGCCGACGGGCCACCGGCGGCTGCGGGACGGGGGTCGCGACCGGCGTACGGACGGCGCCGAGGTCGAGCGAGCCGCTGTCCCGGCCGGACATCTCGTGCGGGCCCGGCTCGTGGACGACGGGTTCGTGGACGACCTGGACGACGGGCTCGGGGGCGGGCGGCGGCATCTCGTTGCCCCACGCGCCCTGGGCACCCGGCAGCAGAAGGTCTTCGTCCTCGGCGGCGGTCTCGGAGAGGTAGGTGTACGCACCCGGCGCAGGGACGCCCGGCTGCTCCACCATGCCTGCGCTCTCCGGCAGTCCCTCGCCCGGGACCTGGCCGGTGTCGGTCATGCGTACCCCTCGCCCATCGGTTAGTGCCTCCATGCCAGCTGGCCCGGGACGGCGCACCTACCGCCCCACTGTGGAGAACGAGCGTGCGTGCCCAGCGGCACGTGACGACCCGGCTGCATGTCGACAAAGCCATTGAAGGGCCATTGTCCCGGTCGTCCCCCCGTCGCGACAGCTTGATCCGCGCCGGTCCGCTGTGGACTGCGCCACGTTGCGCGTCCTCCCCGTTTCGCCGTACCACACACGCCCTCAAAACGGGCGTGCTTTTAGGACATTGACCGACGAAGTGCCGGATGTCGAAGTGCGGTACAACAGTCGGCCAGCTTACCGCGCCGGTACGACAACCGGATCACAGGGAACGTTCGGGCAGGGTCCCGCTGAGCAGGAAGGCGACGCTTCGTTCCCGCTCCGTCCAGGCCCTTGTATCGAGTTCCACGGACTGGACGAAGTCGCAGCGGACCTCGTACCCGTGCTCGTTCAGGTCCCGTCCCACACGCTCGGCGGCGGGGCGCGTCAGGGCGTGGGTGACGATGCACCGGGGGCGGCGGTCGGCGACGGCGGAGACCACGGCCGCTCCCCCGCCGCCGACACGTACGACGTCGGGTTCGGGGAGATTCTCCAGGACGTGCGGGGCGGCGCCGTGGACCACCTGGAGCTGGACGCCGAAGCGGCGGGCGGCCAGGGTCGTGCGGCCGCAGGCCTCCGGGTCGCGGTCGACGGCGATGACGGCGGCGCCGCAGCGGGCGGCCTCGGTGGCGAAGGCGCCGCTGCCGGAGCCGATGTCCCAGACGAGGTCGCCCACGCGCGGTCCGAGGCGGGCCAGTTGGGAGGAGCGCAGCAGTTCGGCCTCGCCCTCGCCCAGGGCGCCGCCGTAGACGGCGGAGGGCAGGGCCCAGCCGCGCGGTCCGCCACCGGGGTCGCGCCCGGCGAGCCAGCCGCCGCCCTCGGCCGCGCTCGCGTGGCCGCCGATGACGATGACGAGGTTGGGGTCGCGCCAGGTGCGGTCGACGGCCTTGTCGGAGGTGAGGACGGTGACCCGCTCGCGTTCCGTGCCGAGTTCCTCGCAGACCACGAAGGTGCGGTGCACTCCGTCGAGGAGCAGGCCGAGTTCGGCGGGGCCGGCGCCGGGTGAGGTGAGGACGGCGACCTTGGTGTGGGCGCGGCACACGTTCACCGCGCGGCGCAGCGTACGGCGGTGGGCGACGACGACCTCCGCGTCGTCCCAGGGCATGCCCGCGCGGGCGAAGGCGGCGGCCACGGAGGAGACGCCGGGGACGACCTCGACCTCCAGGCCGAACTCGGGGGACCTGAGAGTGCGCACGACACCGAAGAAGCCCGGGTCGCCGTCGGCGAAAACCACGGCGGTGCCCCGATGGCCGGCGATGCGACGGGCGGCGAGGGCGACGCTGCCGAGACGGATGCGTTCGGCGGGCGGGGGCACCTCGGGCAGTGCGAGGTGGTGGGCCGCACCGGCCACCAGTGTGGCGGCGGCGAGGGCGGAGCGTGCCGCGGCGGTCAGGGGGGAGCCGTCCCAGCCGATCACCGTGACCCGGTCGGCCATCGTCGTCAGTCTCCAGAGGGTCTTCGCAGGTCGTCGGGAATGCCCGCACGGGGTCCCGTGAGACTACCTGGTGACGCCGTGGGCCCCGGCGGCCGGGTTCGCGGCCGCGCGCGTGCCCGTGAGTGGTTTCAGTTCCAGTCCGAGTAGGCCCCGTAGCCGCCGCTGTCGGCCAGTTCCTGGCTGACGCCCTCGATGTCCTCCGGGAGGAGGCTCCAGACGATGAAGTCCGTGCGGACCTCGGTCCAGCCGTCCTCGGCGGTGCGGGTGCGCGCTATACAGGCGTTGCGCAGCACGCCCTCGCTGATACAGCCGATCTTCTGGGCGACCTGCTGGGAGGCGGTGTTGTCGGCGGCCGTGCGCAGCTCGATGCGTTCGAACTTCTGCTCACGGAACAGCCATTGGGCGGTGGCGAGGGCGGCCTCGGAGGCGTAGCCCTCGCCGCGGGCCCAGGGGGCGACCACGTACGAGAGTTCCGTCGCACGCACGTGCCAGTCAGTTTTCGTCAACTGGATGACGCCGACCAGGCGCTGGGTGAGGAACTCGGTGACCGCGAGGTCGAGGCCGCGTCCCGAGGTGCGTTCGGTGGGCGCGTACTCGGCGATCCAGGTACGCGCCTCGCGTTCGGTGAAGGGCTGCGGGACATCGGTCCAGGCCATCACCTGTTCGTCGTTCATCATCTCGGTGAACGCCTGGATGTCGTCCTCGTCGAACGGGCGCAGAACCAACCGATCCGTGTTGATGGAGATGTCGGGAAAGGTGCTCGTCATGCGCCGCTCCGTAACGCTCGAAAACTTTGAGAGCCTGCCGAACTGCCCAGCATGCAGCATGTAAGCACTCAATCGCACCACGGGGCCCTCCCCCACTGCCCAAAGGGCGTGGGGGTACCCCCACCCGGTGAGGGAGCGGACCCCATGCGTGGCGATACGCCGTATACGTGCCGGTGAGCCGGCCGGCGGAGCTGTCAGAAGGACGGGAGGACGGAGCCGTTGCTCCACTTGTCCTCGATGAACTTCCGTACCTCGTCGGAGGTGAGGAGCTTGGCGAGCTTCTTCACGCGCGGGTCGTCCTCGTTGCCCTCCTTGACGGCGAGGAAGTTGCCGTTCGGGTTGTTCTTGGCGGGCTCGACGGCGAGGGCGTCGTCGGCGGGCGAGAGGTCCGCTTCGAGGGCGTAGTTGCCGTTGATCACCGCGGCGTCGACGTCGTCCAGGGAGCGCGGGGTCTGGGCCGCCTCCAGTTCCTTGAACGTGAGCTTCTTCGGATTCGCGGTGATGTCGGCGGGGGTCGCGTCGGTGCCGACGCCCTCCTTGAGCGTGATGATCCCGGCGGAGTCGAGGAGCTTGAGGGCACGCGCCTCGTTGACCGTGTCGTTGGGTACGGCGATGGTCGCGCCGCTCTTGAGGCCGTCCTTGCTCTTGACCTTGTGGGAGTAGAGGCCGAGCGGTTCCAGGTGGACCGTGACGACGGGCACGATGCTGGTGCCGTTCTTCTTGTTGTAGTCGTCGAGGTACGGCTGGTTCTGGAAGTAGTTGGCGTCGACGGACCCGTCCTGCGTCGCCGGGTTCTGCAGGACGTAGTCGCTGAACTCCTTGACCTCCAGCTCCAGGCCCGCGTCCTTCGCCAGATGGTCCTTCACGAAGCCGAGGATGTCCGCGTGCGGGGTCGGGCTGGCGGCGACCACCAGCGGGCCGCTCGTGTCGGACGCGTTGTCGTCCTTGTCCGCGCCGCAGGCGGTGAGCCCGAGGGTGAGGGCCCCGGCGGCGAGAAGGGCGGTGGTGAACTTGGTGGTGTTACGCACGAAAAGTGCCTTTCCTTTTGGGCGGAGCTGTCCCGTCTTGGGTGGGACGGGAAATCTGTCGGATGCCCGGCGTACCGGGGCCGGGGCTATGCCTTGGTGGCTTCTGTCGGGGTGGCCTCTGTCGTGGCGGCCCCGGTCCTCAGCAGCCGCAGGACGGGTGCGGCCGAGGACCGCCCGCCGCGCCGGTGCAGGGCACGGGCCGCGTAGTCGCCGGCGAACTGGACGGCGGAGATGACGACGGCGAGGACCGCCACGGTGATCCACATCAGTTCGGTCTCGAAACGCTGGTAGCCGTACCGGATGGCGATGTCGCCGAGGCCGCCCGCGCCGACGGTGCCGGCCATGGCGGAGTAGCCGATGAGGGCGACGACGGTCGTGGTGGCCGAGGAGATCAGCGACGGCAGGGACTCGGGGACGAGGACCCGGCGGACGACGGTCCAGGTGTTGCCGCCCATGGCCTGCACGGCTTCGACGAGCCCGTGGTCCACTTCGCGGACGGCCGTCTCGACCAGACGCGCGAAGAACGGGATCGCGCCGATGGCGAGCGGCACGATGGCGGCCTCACGGCCGATGGTCGAGCCGGTGACCCAGCGGGTGAAGCCCATCAGCGCGACCATCAGGATGATGAAGGGCATCGAGCGGGCGACGTTCACGATCTGCCCGATGACCTTGTTGGCGAGGACGTTGCGCAGCAGCCCGTCCCGGTCCGTGAGGACGAGCAGGATGCCGAGCGGGAGTCCGCCGGCGACCGCGATGAGCGTGGACCAGCCGACCATGTAGAAGGTGTCCCCGCACGCCTGCTCCAGCAGGGGACGCATCTCGTCCCAGGTCACTTGGCACCCTCCTTCACCGGCGTGGAGGCCTGGGCGTCCCGGCCGACCACGTCGACGCGCAGGCCCTGCTCGCGCAGGAAGCCGAGGGGGACGACGTTGTCCTCGTAGCGTCCGGGCAGTTCCAGGCGCATCCGGCCGATCTGGAGGCCGCCGACGGTGTCGATGGCGGCGCCGAGGATCGAGATGTCGATGTTGTACGTGCGGGACAGGCGGGAGACGACCGGCTGGGTCGCGGCCTCGCCCTGGAAGGTGACGTCGACGACCGTGCGGTCCTCGCCGGTGGCCTCGCCGCCCACCGGGAAGAGGGCGGCGGCCAGGGCGGAGTCGGGGGTGGCGAGCAGTTCGCCGACCGTGCCGGACTCGACGATCCGGCCCTTCTCCATGAGGGCGGCCGAGTCGCAGACGGTCTTGACGACGTCCATCTCGTGCGTGATGAGCAGGACGGTCAGGCCGAGTTGGCGGTTCAGGTCGCGCAGCAGGGCCAGGATCGAGCGGGTGGTCTCGGGGTCGAGGGCACTGGTGGCCTCGTCGGAGAGGAGCACCTCGGGGTCGCCGGCCAGCGCGCGGGCGATGCCGACGCGCTGCTTCTGGCCGCCGGAGAGCTGGGCCGGGTAGGCCTTGGCCTTGTCGGCCAGGCCGACGAGGTCGAGCAGTTCCAGGGCCTTGCGGGACCGCTCCTTGCCGGACCTGCCGAGGATGTCGAGCGGAAGCTCGATGTTGTCCTGGACCGTGCGGGTGGACAGCAGGTTGAAGTGCTGGAAGACCATGCCGATACGGCTGCGCGCCCGGCGGAGTTCCCGGCCGGCGCGGGGGCCGCGGCCGGCCAGGGCGGTCAGGTCGCGGCCCGCGACGGTCACGGTGCCGGAGGTGGGGCGTTCGAGGAGGTTGACGCAGCGGATCAGCGAGGACTTGCCGGCGCCGGACTGGCCGATCACGCCGTACACCTCGCCCTCGCGTACATGGAGATCGACGCCGTCGAGGGCGGTCGTCTCGCGGCCGCGACCTCGGTAGACCTTGGTCAGGCCCGATGTGGTGATCACTGGATTTCCGTCACTGTCGTGTGCGGGGGCGTGGGTGTGCCCGGGCACGGGTGCAGGCTGTCAGGGACGCGACACGGTTCTCGCGGTGGCGAGGGAACCGGGGGAGAACATGCGCGCGGGGGCTCGGTCCGTCACGCGCGAGGGCGTGCGGGGCCTTCTAGAAGGCGCACATTCGACACATACAACGAGCACCGGGCGTCATCGTCGCCTCGGTCGCAAGGGTGCGGCAGCTCGTCGTGGTCATGAGATCAGTAAAACAGATGCATGCGGCAGGTGAGAGCGGGCTGTCCGCAATGCGGACAGCCTTGGGAGGTATATCCGCAGGTGCGATGGGGTGGCGTCCACTCCGTGGGCAACGGCCGTTGTGGCCAAGGCCACGATCCGCGGCCTTCGGGTTTCACGGGCCGGGGCCGGGCGCGGCGGGGTTTTGAGCCGTAATAGGGTCGCGGCATGCTTGTTCCCCTGACGGTGACGACCGCCGTCGCCGCCCTTCTGCTCGCCGCCTGGTGCGGCTGGGCCGCGTACCGCGATCAGCCGACCAAGGACTGGCACTTCATCGGCATGGCCGTGGTGTCGGTGCTGGCCCTGGTGCAACTGGTCGTCGGCATCGTGCAGTTGGCGCGCGGGGAGAAGCCGGAGCAGGGGACCACGATCTTCGTCTCCTATCTGCTCGGGGCGCTCGCCTGCGTCCCGGTCACCGGGTTCATGTCTCTGGCGGAGCGCACCCGCTGGGGCAGCGTGACCGTCGCGGCCGGCGGTGTGGTGCTCGCCGTGCTGCAGGTGCGGCTCTACGACATCTGGGGAGGCTGACGTGACCGCCACGGACGACGTACCGCGGGACACCAAGCGGACGCGGCTCATCAGCGGGCCGGGAATGCTGCTGGTCTGGCTCTACGGCGTGATGGTCGTCGGGGCCGTGTCCCGCTCCGCCGTGCAGATCTCCACCGAGTTCGAGCACGCGCCGCTCGCCTACACGCTGTCCGCGGTGGCCGGTGTCGTGTACGGGTTCATCACGTACTCGCTGGTGCGGGGCGGGGAGTTCGCCCGGCGGGCCGCGCGGATCTGCTGCGCGGTCGAACTGGCCGGCGTCCTCGTCGTGGGGACGTGGACGCTGGTCGAGCCGTCGGCGTTCCCCGACAGGACCGTGTGGTCGGACTACGGGATCGGATATCTGTTCATCCCCGTGATCCTGCCGGTCACGGCGATGTACTGGCTGCGCAAGAGCGCGCGACAGGGACAGGCCGCCTGAGGTCTCGTCGTCAGGCGGCCGAGGTTTCCGCCGTGGCTCGTCGTGCGGCTCTTCGCGCCCCACCGGGGGCGTGTCGGGCCCGCCCCCCGCTCTACGCCGTCGTCGCGTACGCCGCCGCGGGCTTCTCCAGCACCACCATCGGTACGCCGTCCCGGCCCTGGCTGGTGCCCACGGTCTCGTAGCCGACCCGGCGGTACAAGCGGAGGTTGCCCTCGCTGCGGTGGCCCGCGCTGAGGCGGAACCTGGTGGCGCCGCGCTCCTCGGCGAGGGCGGACTCGGCGGCGCGCAGGAGCCGTGCGCCGATGCCGTGGCCCTGGAGGCGTGGGTGGACGCAGAGCTTGCCGATGGCCGCGGTGCCGTCGGCGTCGAGGGCGCCGCGCACGGAGCCGACCACTTCGTCACCCAGTCGGGCCACGAACACACAGTCCGCGGCGACCTCCTCGCGGACGGAGTCGAGGCTCTGGACGAGCGGATCGATGCGGTAGTTGCCGTACAGGGCCGCCTCGCCCTGGAAGCACAGGTACTGCAGCCTGAAGATCTGCTCGGCGTCCTGCTCGGTCGCCACCGAGATGGTCACGCTCATGCCCATGTGTGCACGCCTCCCGCTCACCTGCTCACCCGATGTCCTTCACTCCTATCCCCGTGGTTCGCGCGCCGCAACCTCCGCGGACAGCAATCGTCGAAGACATCCCAGACATCTGGAACGTTCCGGACCCAGGCTGCCCTGTGAGATACCCAACTCGCCCGCGATCTCGCGGTAGGTGAGGTCCTTCGGGGACAGCAGGGCCGCGAGCAGCCGGGGGCATCGGCCTGGGAGCCGGCGTACGGCCGCGTACAGCGCGCGGCGGCGGGCGGCCGTCAGGGCCTGCTGTTCGGGGCCGGGCGCGTGCTCGTCGGCGGGCTCGGCGGTGTAGGGCAGTTCGCGCCGGGCCGTACGGCGGCTGAGGCGGGCCTCGAAGCGGACGGCGCTGCGCAGCCAGCCCTCGGGGTCGGCGGGCGGGCCGTCGGCGTCGATCCGCTCCAGCAGGCGCAGCCAGACCGCCTGTTCCAGGTCCCCCGCCTCGGTGCCGGCCGCGTCGGCCTCGGCCGACACCTCCGCGACCAGCAGGGGGCGGAGGGTGGTGAGCATGTCGTGTGTCATATGCCCCGGGACGACTCCGCCCCGGCAGGGGTTGCCGGGGCGGACGGGAATCACCCCAATCGGGGCCGACGGCTCGGGCGTTGACGGCCGGGCCGCCGGGCGGTCGTCAGTCGCCGACGAAGTCCGCGTGGGCCAGCAGGCCGGTGTCGGCGTTGTCGGTGAAGATGCCGTCGATACCGGTGTCGAAGTACACCTTGAACGCGCCGAAGGCGTCGCCGTAGGCGTTGGGGTCCGTGCCCCTGCGGAAGTTCGCGGGGAGGAAGGTGTTCTCGTTGCGCATGGTGTAGGGGTGCAGGATCAGGTTCTTGGCGTGCGCGTCCGCGACGAGGGTGGTCGGCGTGGTCAGGTTGCCGCCCGAGTCGCGCGGGATGATCAGGTCGAGCGTGGGGCCGATGCCGTTCGCGAACGAGGCGATCCAGGCGAGCCCGGCCGGCTTGACCAGGTCGGCGACGGTGCGCGGGTCGCCGGCCTCGACGAAGTCCCAGGGACGGGTGGCGGCGCCGGAGAGCAGGACGACGAGGGGGCTGTCGACCAGGTCGTTCAGGCGCTGGATGCTGCTCGGCTCGAACGACTGCAGGAAGACCGGCGCGTTCTTCTTGTGCCTGTCGTACTTGCGCAGCAGCTTGGCGAGCGGCTCCTCCAGGCCGAGGCCCAGCTTGCGGAAGTAGGTGGGGTGCTTGGTCTCGACGTGCAGCCAGACCCGTTCGCCCCGCTTCCTGCCCTCCTTGTCGGCCCAGCGCAGCACCTCCTCGAAGGTGGGGATCTCCCAGCGGCCGTCGTAGAGGGTGTTCTCCTGGCGGTTGGCCGGGATGCGCTCCTTGGCGCGCAGGGTCTTCAGCTCGGCGAGCGTGAAGTCCTCGGTGAACCAGCCGGTGTAGGTGACTCCGTCGACGACCTTCGTGGTCCTGCGGTCGGCGAACTCGGGGTGCGCCGACACGTCGGTCGTGCCGGTGATGTCGTTCTCGTGACGGCAGACGAGGTGGCCGTCCTTGGTGGGCACGAGGTCCTGCTCGATGACGTGGGCGCCCATGTCGAGGGCCAGCTGGTACGAGCCGAGCGTGTGTTCCGGGCGGTAGCCGCTGGCACCGCGGTGCGCGATGATCGTCGGCACGGGGAGTCTGCGGTACCCGCCGCCCGACTTCGTGCCCGACGCGGCCTCACCGGCCGAGGCCGTGGCGGGCAGCCCGAGGACCGCTCCGCCCGCGCCGAGCATCGCGGCGCCCAGCAGTGCCCGTCGGCCCGCTCCGCGTCCCTGCTCGTTCGAGTCCTGCGACTGCCGCGACTCCTGCGTCCCCATGACCGGCTCCTCCACCGTGATGCCCTGCACCTGTCAAAGCGGGACGATCGTAGGTGTCCGGAGGTGACCGCCGGGAGACCTGGGACCGAACACGCGGAAGACGCCTTGTGTCGCGCGAGAGGCGTGATGTGACGGACTGTCGGATCGGTGGCGCGATGTCGGTCACATGTTTCCGGCCGGTGACAGGCCGCCACCCGTGCGTCACCGCAGGTAAAACAGCGTCAACACTTGGTATCCACTCGGTGAATCCGGTGTGCGCCGGCCCCGGAGCCGGGAGTATCGTCCTCACCTGCACATACTTGTACCGGAACGCTTGACATGGGAGGGCCTGTTGTCCCGCTTCGTGCTCATCAAGGCAGTGCTCGGACCGATCATGCGCCTGATGTTCCGCCCCCGGGTGGAGGGCGCCGAGCACATTCCGGGAGACGGTCCGGTGATCCTCGCCGGCAACCACCTGACCTTCATCGACTCGATGATCCTGCCGCTGGTCTGCGACCGGCAGGTCGTCTTCATCGGCAAGGACGAGTACGTCACCGGCAAGGGGATCAAGGGCCGTCTGATGGCCTGGTTCTTCACCGGTGTCGGCATGATCCCCGTCGACCGTGACGGCGGCCGGGGTGGTGTCGCCGCGCTGATGACCGGACGGCGGGTGCTGGACGAGGGCCGGATGTTCGGCATCTACCCCGAGGGGACGCGGTCGCCCGACGGCCGCCTGTACCGGGGGCGTACGGGCATCGCCCGTCTCACGTTGATGACCGGGGCGCCGGTCGTCCCCTTCGCGATGATCGGGACGGACAAGATCCAGCCGGGTGGGGCGGGGGTGCCGCGGCCGCATCGGGTGACGGTGCGGTTCGGTGAGGCGATGGAGTTCTCGCGGTACGAGGGGATGGACCGGGATCGGTACGTGCTGCGGGCGGTGACCGATTCCGTGATGGCTGAGGTCATGCGGTTGTCGGGGCAGGAGTATGTGGATATGTACGCGTCGAAGGCCAAGGAAGCGGCGTAGCTCCGCTGGTTTGGCGGTGGGGGTTGGGGGGGGCTCGGGGGCGTGTGCGGGTGCGGGTGCGGGTGAGTGGGGGCTTGTCGCGCCGTTCCCCGCGCCCCTGAGGGGGTGCTCGCCTCGTTTGTCGGGTGCGGGTGGGTGGGGGTTTTCGTGCAGTTCCCCGCGCCCCTGGCGGGGGCTTTTCTTGCGTTCCCCAAGCCCCCTCGCCCCTGGCGGGGCGGGGGGGCTTGGGGTGGGCGTGTTGGTTTAGGGGGTGTTGTCCAGGTGTTGGGTGTGTAGGAGGAACCAGGCTGTGGCTGCCGTTGCCAGGAGTACTGTCGCTCCTGCGGCTGCGGCGATGGTCAGGCCGTCGACGAAGGCGTCCTGGGCCGAGGTGAGCATGTGGTGTGCCGTTTTCGGCGGCATGGTCCGCGCCGCCTCCACCGCTCCGCCCAGGGACTCGTGGGCCTCGGCCGGGGTGCCGGGCGGGGCCGGGAAGTCGCGGTAGACGCCCGTCACGATCGAGCCCAGGACCGCGATGCCGAGGGCCGCGCCCAGCTCGTACGCCGTCTCCGAGACGGCCGAGGCCGCGCCCGCCTGTTCCTTGGGGACGCTGGAGAGGATGACGTCGGCGGTGACGGTGAAGGAGAAGCCCGCGCCGACGCCGACGATCAGCAGCGCCGCCCCGATCAGGGGGTAGCCGGTGGTCCGGTCGACCAGGGTGAGCAGGGCGAGGGCCACGCCGATGGCCGCCAGACCGCCCGCGACCACCGAACGGACCGAGAAGCGGCGGGCGGCGGTTCCGGCGATCAGGCCCGCGACCACCGCGCCGACGGCCGCCGGCAGCTCCGCGAGACCCGCCTCCAACGGGCCCCGGCCCTGGACGAGTTGCAGGAACTGCGAGAGGAAGAAGACCAGGCCGGAGAGGCCCAGAATGGTCAGCAGGTCGGCCAGGACCGCTCCGGAGAAGCCCCGGTTGCGGAACAGGCGCATGTCCAGCAGCGGGTGCGGCAGCGTCAGCTGACGGCGTACGAACAAGAACAGTCCGGCGAGGCCGAAGAGGCCCGCGGCGAGCGCGTTGCCGTCGAGGCCGTGGGTGGCGGTCTCCTTGACCGCGTACACGACACCGATCATGCCGACCAGTGACAGACCGACGCTGGGCATGTCCCAGGGGCCGGGGCTCGGGTGGCGGGACTCGGGGAGCAGCTTGACGCCGACGAGGACGAGGACCGCCATCACCGGCAGGTTGATCAGGAAGACCGAACCCCACCAGAAGTGCTCCAGCAGGAACCCGCCGACGACCGGCCCGACCGCCGTGCCGGCGGACGCCGTGGCGCCCCAGATGCCGATGGCGAGGCTGCGCTCGCGCGGATCGTTGAAGAGGTTGCGGATCAGGGCGAGGGTGGCGGGCATCAGGGTGGCGCCCGCGACACCGAGCAGGGCCCGCGCGACGATCATCGTCTCGGGCGTCGTCGCATAGGCGTTGAGCACGGATATCGCGCCGAACGCCGTGGCCCCTATGAGCAGCAGCTTCTTGCGGCCGATGCGGTCGCCGAGGCTGCCGGCCGACACGAGCAGGCCCGCGATGACGAACGAGTAGACGTCACCGATCCACAGGAGCTGCGTGCCCGACGGCTGCAGGTCCTCGCTGATGTAGGGGGTCGCGAGACCGAGGACGGTCGCGTCGACGGCCACCAGCAGCACGGCGAGCACGAGGACGCAGAGCGCGAGCCAGCGGCCCGGCCTCTTCTCCGTCTCCGTGGTGCGCGCCGGCCGCAGGGTGCTGGTCATGATTCCTCTCTCGGTTGTTCGGGATGACGCAGTGCGCCGCCGAGCAGCAGCTCGGCGGTCATGTAGGTGAAGTCCTTGGCGGCCACACGGCCTTCCGCGACCGCCCAGGCGCCGGAGGCCAGCAGGCCGTACAGCGCCTCGGTGAGCCAGGCCGGGGTGAGGTCGATACGGAACTCGCCCGCGGCCTGGCCGCGTTTGAAGAGGGCCGCGATGCGGTCGTCGATCCGGGACCAGCCCTCGTGCTGCTGGTCGCCCTCGAACAGCTGGGCCTCGGTGTAGAGGAAGGCGAGGAGGCCGGCGGCCGGCTCGATCTCCCGCACGAGCCGTCGTACGGCCTCGCGCGCCGGGCCCTCGGTCGGGCGGGCCGCGTCCAGCGCGGCCTCGCACTCCGCGATGCCGAGCGCCTCCAGCGCCCGTACCAGCGCGTCGCGCCCGGCGAAGTGGCGGTGCAGCGTGGCCCGGCTGATCCCGGCGGCCTTCGCGACCTCGTCCATCGTCGCGGTGGACTTGCGGGTCAGCAGGGCGGCTGCGCTGCGCAGCATGTGTTCACGATCGACGGCCATGAGACAACCATAGCCCATGTGAGACATCAGTGTCTCATCATGGGCACGGCTGTCTCATAGCGTGACGGATACCGCGGGGAGTTCTCAGTGCCAGGGCAGCTGTCCGCGCTTCTCCCAGTAGGTCCGCGGGTCCTCGGCCAGGTCGGCGAGGCCGGACAGCTGTTCGTCGTCGAGGTCGACGACCGCCGCGTGCAGGTTGGAGGCGAGCTGGCCTGTGGTGGCGGCGCCGGAGAGGACGACACCGGCCCACGGCTGTCGCAGGACCACCGCCAGGGCGACGGCGTCGCAGCCGAGCCCCGTCTGCTCGGCGACGGCCCTGAACGCCCCGGGGGCGTGCGGGCCGGCCAGACGGCCGTTCGCCATGCCCTCCTTGACGATCACGGTGAGCCCCGCGTCGTGCGCCTCGGCGAGGGCGGGCGCGGCGGAGGTCTCCAGCGCGTTGTACGTCGACTGGACCGTACGGAAGAGGGGTTCGCCGTCCACGGTCACGGCGAGGGCGGTGCGGATGGCCTCCGCCTGGGCCGGGCCGCTGGTGGAGAAGCCGATGGTGACGCCCTCGGCGGCGGCCTGTGCCAGCCGGGCGTGGAGTTCCTTGTCGGTGAGGGCCGGGCTGTCCGGGGTCACCGAGTGGATCTGGTAGAGGTCGAGCCGGTCGCCGAGCAGTTCGGCGCTCTCGGCGCGCTGTCGCTCGTACGTGGGGAGGCTGTGGTCCTTGACCTCGTGCCGCTCGGCGTCCGTGGTCCAGTCGGCGGTGTAGGTGTAGCCCCATTTGCTGCCGACGACGATGTCGTCGTGGCCGGGGCGGGACGTCAGCCAGTCGGCGAGGAACTCCTCCGAGCGGCCGTACGAGCGGGCCACGTCGAAGTAGCGGACTCCCTGGGCGTAGGCGGCGTCGAGGAGTTCGTGGGTGCGGGCACGCAGGGCGTCGACCGTGCGGTTCTCGCCGAGGTCGGCGTCGCGGCCGAGGTTGATGTAACCGGGGCGGGCGACTGCGGCGAGGCCGAGTCCGAGATGGCAGGTGGGGGTGGTCGCTGCGGCCAGTCGGGCGAAGGGCATCGCGGGCTCCGTTCGGTCGGATCCTTGGGGCTTCCGACCAACGTAACCCGCGGCCGCGCTCCGCTCGGGCAGCCCGGGCGCCCAAGAGCCCATGAGTACGGGCTCTTGGGCGGATGCGGCCTCGTCGTGGCGTCGCGCAGTTCCCCGCGCCCCTACAGGGCCTGCGGCCCGTTCAGGGCGGTCGATCAGCCCTTCTTGGCGGTCGCCCAGGCGTGCTGGGCCGTCACGTCCCGCTTGATGTCGGCCAGCTGGACCGCCACCGCGCTCGGGGCGGTGCCGCCGCGGCCGTTGCGGGAGGCGAGGGCGCCGGGGACGTTGAGGACCGAGCGGACCTCGGGGGTCAGGTGGGCGGAGATCTTGGCGAACTGGTCGTCCGTCAGATCGTTCAGCTCCTTGTTCTCCGACTCGGCGACCTTCACGCACTCGCCGGCGACCTCGTGGGCGACGCGGAACGGGACGCCCTGCTTGACGAGCCACTCGGCGATGTCGGTGGCGAGGGAGAAGCCGGCGGGGGCCAGTTCCTCCATGCGCTCACGGTGGACGGTGAGCGTGGCCATCATGCCGGTGAAGGCGGGGAGGAGGATCTCCAGCTGGTCGATGGAGTCGAAGACCGGCTCCTTGTCCTCCTGGAGGTCGCGGTTGTAGGCCAGGGGCAGGGCCTTCAGCGTCGCCATCAGGCCCGTCAGGTTGCCGATCAGGCGGCCGGACTTGCCTCGGGCCAGCTCCGCGATGTCCGGGTTCTTCTTCTGCGGCATGATCGACGAGCCCGTCGAGAACGCGTCGTGGAGGGTCACGAAGGAGAACTCCTTCGTGTTCCAGATGATGACCTCCTCCGCGATCCGGGAGAGGTTCACGCCGATCATCGCGGTGATGAAGGCGAACTCGGCGACGAAGTCACGCGAGGCCGTGCCGTCGATGGAGTTCGCGGAGCTGCCGTTCTCGAAGCCCAGGTCCTTCGCCACCGCCTCGGGGTCCAGACCGAGGCTGCTGCCCGCGAGGGCGCCCGAGCCGTACGGGGAGACGGCCGTGCGCTCGTCCCACTGGCGCAGCCGCTCCGCGTCCCGGGAGAGGGACTGGACATGGGCGAGGACGTGGTGGGCGAACAGGACCGGCTGGGCGTGCTGGAGGTGCGTACGGCCGGGCATCGCCACCTCCGGGTGGGCCTCCGCCAGTCCGATCAGCGCGTCCTGGAGGTCGGCGATCAGGCCGCCGACCGTGCGGGCGTGGTCGCGCAGGTACATCCGGAAGAGCGTCGCGACCTGGTCGTTGCGGGACCGGCCGGCGCGGAGCTTGCCGCCCAGGTCGGGGCCCAGACGCTCCAGGAGGCCGCGCTCCAGGGCGGTGTGCACGTCCTCGTCGGCGACGGTGCCGACGAAGTCGCCCGACGCCACGTCCGCCTCGAGCTGGTCCAGACCGGCGATCATCCGGGTCAGCTCGTCCTCGGTGAGCAGGCCCGCCTTGTGCAGCACGCGCGCGTGGGCGCGGGAGCCCGCGATGTCGTACGGGGCCAGGCGCCAGTCGAAGTGGACCGACGCGGACAGCTTCGCCAGGGCCTCTGCGGGACCGTCGGCGAAACGGGCGCCCCAGAGCCGTACGTCACCGCTGTTGCTGCTCACTCGCGTTGCTCCTAGATCTCCGCGCACTGTTCGCTGTCATGCATGAGTATGCAGAACTCTGCATGAATCGTCAATCTGAGAGAACTTTGGGAGATGCGGAGAAAGCTTTGAACAAATGAAACCGCTTGCTCGTAACTCTCACCGAACGCAGGCGCCGCGTTAGTTCACACCGACCACACCCGACCCGAGTGAGGCATCCGCATGTCCAGGGCTCTTCCGAAGTACAACAAGCGTCGCGTAGGGATCATCGGCGGCGCCGCCGCGGTCGTGCTCTCCGGAGCGGTCATCGCGGGTTCCGCTCTCGCCGGTGAGGGTGCCAACAACGGCGGGCAGGACGCCGCGGGGGCCGCTTCCCCCGGCACCATCTCCTGCCCGGCGGTCGAGGGAAGCCTCCCGGCGATCCCCGCCTCCGCCAAGGCCGAGGTCGACAGCAATCTCGCCCTGCTGCAGACGCAGATCCAGGAGGCCAACAAGCGCCTGATCGACACGGTCGGCCAGGGCGGCGCCAACTTCGTCGACAACGCCATCCTCGGCCCGCTGGAGGACAAGCGCGTCGCCACGCTGAACCGCATCGAGACGGCCATCGGCCGCGCCGCCGCCAAGCCCGAGGGCCTGGAGAAGCTCGCCCCCTGCCAGCTCGACCAGGGCGGCGCCGCCGGTGACCAGGCCGGAGCCGGTGACCAGGCCGGTGCGGGTGCCGAGGCCGGTGCCGGTGCGGGCGCCGAGGACAACGCGGGTGCCGCGGGCGCCATCTCCTGCCCGGCGGTCGAGGGAAGCCTCCCGGCGATCCCCGCCTCCGCGCAGGCCGAGGTCGACCGCAACCTCGCCCTCCTCGACACCCAGATCCAGGAAGCCAACCAGCGCCTGATCGACACGGTCGGCCAGGGCGGCGCCAACTTCGTCGACAACGCCATCCTCGGCCCGCTGGAGGACAAGCGCGTCGCCACGCTGAACCGCATCGAGACGGCCATCGGCCGCGCCGCCGCCAAGCCCGAGGGCCTGGAGAAGCTCGCCCCCTGCCAGCTCGACCAGGGCGGCGCCGCGGGCGCCGGCGAGGAAGCGGGCGCGGGCGAAGAGGCCGGCGCTGACGACGGCGCGGGTGCGGGCGCGGGTGCCGAGGACGCGGGCAACGCCGGCGCCGAGGACAACGCGGGTGCCGCGGGCGCCATCTCCTGCCCGGCGGTCGAGGGAAGCCTCCCGGCGATCCCCGCCTCCGCGCAGGCCGAGGTCGACCGCAACCTCGCCCTCCTCGACACCCAGATCCAGGAAGCCAACCAGCGCCTGATCGACACGGTCGGCCAGGGCGGCGCCAACTTCGTCGACAACGCCATCCTCGGCCCGCTGGAGGACAAGCGCGTCGCCACGCTGAACCGCATCGAGACCGCGATCGGCCGCGCCGCCGCCAAGCCCGAGGGCCTGGAGAAGCTCGCCCCCTGCCAGCTCGACCAGTAGTCCGCACCGTCCACGCACTCTCACGATGACCCGTTCGTCCGGCGAGTGACCTCCTGCGCCCTCTGAGGGCACCAGGGGCCGTGACCGCCCCGCGCGCCGGCCGGGGCGGCCACGGCGAATCCGGTTCCGGGTGGATCCCAGCGAGGGGGTCCACCCGGAATTCGTGTTCCCGCACCCGATTCCCCGGACAGCCAATTCCTTAGACAGGCGAAGCGTTTCCGTCGATAATCGTTAGCCATGGGAAAGACTTACGAGCGCATAGACGGCCGCCTCCGTACGTTCATCGAGGCCCAGCCCCTCTTCTTCACCGCGACCGCGCCCCTGTCCGCCGACGGCACGGTCAACCTCTCCCCCAAGGGTCTGCGGGGGTCGTTCGTGATCCTCGACGAACTCACCGTCGCGTACCTGGACTTCGCGGGGTCCAACGCGGAGACGATCGCGCACCTGCGCGAGAACGGCCGGATCACCCTCATGTGGTGTGCCTTCCAGGGCCCACCCACCATCGTGCGGGTGCACGGCACGGGCGAGGCCGTCTTCCGGGACGATCCGCGCTTCGCCGGACTCCTCGCCCGCTTCCCCGACATCGACCCCGCCCCGCACGGCCTGCGCGCCGTCATCGTCGTCCGCGCCGAGCGCATCCGCGACAGCTGCGGCTACTCCGTGCCGTTCATGGCGTACGAGGAGGACCGCGACCTGCACGGCCGGCGCTTCGCACGCGAGGACGACGACTCCCTCAGCGCCTACTTCAGCTCCAAGGAGCACATCGCGACCAGCATGGACGGGCTTCCCGGACTGCCGTTGCCGCTGCCGCCCTCCGGCGTCTGACGCGCGGGACGCGGGACTCCGGCGCGCCATCGGCCCCTCCGTACGGCGAGTTGTTCACGCGGTTGAACACACGGCACTCCCAGCACGTACGTGTGGGCCAAGGGTCCAGCCCACCACGGAGGAACCGTGTCCACGATCGCCGGAGGTCGCGCCGCGCGCCGCCAGACGATGCGCCGCATCCGACCTCGTCGCTCCCCCGCCGTCCCGTTGCTCATCGCCTTCTGGGCGGGCGCGGCCGCGGTGGTGTGGCTGTGGTGGGACAACACCCCGTCCATCGCGGACCAGGGCAGCAAGATGGTCAACGCCGGGCGGATCACGGGTCTGCTCGGCGGGTACCTGATGGCCCTGGTGGTGCTCCAGATGGCCCGGGTGCCCGCGCTGGAGAGGCGGGTCGGCTCCGACCGGGTGGCCCGCTGGCACGCGATGACCGGCCGCTACACACTCTGCCTGGTCGTCGCGCACGTCGTCCTCACGATGTACGGGTACGCCCTCCAGGCCGGCCTCACCCACACCGCGATCCTCCAGCAGACCATCGACTCCATCAACCAGCTGCCGGACATGGGCAAGGCCGCCATCGGCACCGGCCTGCTGGTGTTCATCGGGCTCATCTCGATCGGCCCGGTGCGCAAGCGGATCCCGTACGACCTCTGGTACCACACGCACCTGCTGACGTACGCGGCCACGTTCCTGACCTTCTGGCACCAGATCACCACCGGCAACGAGTTCGCCGCCACACCCGCCGCGAAGACCGGCTGGTACGCGCTGTACGGCACGGTGACCGCGCTGGTGGTCTGGTACCGGATCGTTTCTCCGATCAAGCTGAACCTGAAGCACCGGCTGCGGGTCGAGGCGGTCATCGAGGAGTCGCCCGGCATCGTCTCGGTGCTGATGAGCGGGCGCAAGCTGCACCGGATGGGCGCGGAGGCCGGGCAGTTCTTCCGCTGGCGGTTCCTCGCCCCGGGCATGCGGTTCAGCTCGCACCCGTACTCGCTGTCGGCGGCGCCCCGCCCCAACATGCTGCGCATCACGGTCAAGGCGATCGGCGACCACAGCTCGGCCCTGCGCGACCTGGAGCCCGGCGTCCGGGTGTGGGCGGAGGGCCCCTACGGGGCGCTCACGGCCGGCAAGCGCAGCCGGGGCAAGGTGCTGCTGGTGGCCGGTGGTGTGGGCATCACGCCGATGCGGGCCCTGTTCGAGACACTGCCCGGCGCGGCCGGTGACCTGACGCTGCTCTACCGGGCCAACAGCACCCAGGACCTGGCGCTGTGGGACGAGCTGGCGCAGATCGCCGAGGAGCGCGGCGCACGGCTGATGTACGCGGTGAACAGCCCGGACGGTGAGCGCCCGGACATCTCGCCGGACTCGCTGCGCCGCAAGATCCCCGACATCGAGAGCCACGACGTCTTCCTGTGCGGGCCGCCCGGCTTCGCGCAGGGCGTGTACGAGGCACTGCGCGGCGCGGGCGTCCCGACCCGCCGTATCCACCACGAGTCGTTCGAGATGTGAGCGAGGGGACCGCCCGGCCCGGGTCCCGCCCGACCGGCCGTACCCGCCGGTGGTCCCCCGCACGTTCCAGCCGTAGGTCCCAGGACCGTCCCAGCGGTAGGTCACCAGGACCTTCCCACCCCGACTTTCTGGCCATGGGTTTCCCCACGGGTTCGCCCCACGGGTCTCCCCCGCGAGACTTCACAGTTCAGGAGCTGAAGGAGCGATGAAGAAGAGCCACCCCATCCGGCGGACTCTGCTCGCCACCGCCGCCACCGTGTCCGGCATCGTGCTGCTGCTGTCGCTGAAGCCGGCCTCGGACGCCGGATCGGTGCAGGCCGGCGCGGCCGGGGGCGCGCCTTCGGCGCAGGGCGGGGTGGCGGCGGGCGCGCAGACCCTGACGGGTTCCGCCGTCGACACCGAGTACGGCCCGGTCCAGGTCAGGATCACCGTCGACGGCGGCAAGATCACCAAGGCCGAGACCGTGCAGCAGCCGACCGGCGGCCGCTCCACCCAGATCAGCGGCGACGCCATTCCCAAGCTCAACCAGGCGGCCGTGGCGGCCGGCAGCGCCGACATCGACGCGGTGTCCGGCGCCACCTACACCAGCGCGGGCTACAAGGAGTCCCTGCAGTCCGCCCTGGACCAGGCCGGCAAGGCACCGGACGCGGGCGCCCAGGTGCTCACGGGCAGTGCCGTCCAGACCCAGTACGGGCCGGTCCAGGTGAGGATCTCCGTCAGCGGCGGCAAGATCACCAAGGCCGAGGCCGTGCAGGCGCCGAGCGGCGGCCGCTCCACCCAGATCAGCGGCGACGCCATTCCCAAGCTCAACCAGGCGGCCGTGGCGGCCGGCAGCGCCGACATCGACGCGGTGTCCGGCGCCACCTACACCAGCGCGGGCTACAAGGAGTCCCTGCAGTCCGCCCTGGACCAGGCCGGCAAGGCGCAGGAGTCGGGCACCGAGGTCGAGGCGGGCGGCGACGCGCAGGACACGGGCGGCGACGCCGAGAAGTCCGGGACCGGGCAGTCGACGGGCACCCAGGTGCTCACGGGCTCGGCCATCAAGACGGACTACGGGCCGGTCCAGGTCCGCGTCACGGTCACCGACGGCAAGATCACCAATGCCGAGGCACTGCAGCAGCCCACCGGCGGCCGCTCCACCCAGATCAGCGGTACCGCCATCCCCCAGCTCAACAAGAACGCCGTTTCGGCAGGGAGCGCTGACATCGATGCTGTCTCGGGCGCCACATACACCAGCGGCGGCTACAAGCAGTCCCTCCAGTCCGCCCTGGACCAGGCCGGCTGACCCGATGGCCGAACCCGTCGGGGCCGCCGCGCCCGCCCAGCTGCGGCACGCCGAGGAGGTCATGGGCACCGTCTTCTCCTTCGACGTCCGAGGAGGGGAGCCCGCCGCGATCAGGGCCGCGCTCGACGAGGCGGTGGCCGGGCTGCACGCCGTGGACGAGGTGTTCAGCACCTATCGCGAGCACAGTCAGATCTCCCGGCTCGCCCGGGGCGAGGTGACGATCGAGGAGTGCGCCCCCGAGGTCGGCGAGGTGCTCGAACTGTGCGCCGAGGCCGAGCGGCTGAGCGGAGGCTGGTTCAGCGCCACCTACGAGGGCCGCTTCGACCCGACCGGCCTCGTAAAGGGGTGGGCCACCGAGCGGGCCGCCCGGCTGCTGGCGGAGGCCGGGGCGACCGGGGTGAACGTGAACGGGGGCGGCGACGTCCAGTTGTGCGGTGTGCCGGGATCTGAGCGGCCGTGGCGCGTCGGTGTGGCGGACCCCCTGCGCCCCGGAGGGCTCGCGGCGGTCGTCACCGCGGCCGGTGCGGACCGTCTGGCGGTGGCCACGTCCGGCACGGCCGAGCGGGGCGCGCACATCGTCGACCCCCGTACGGGGAAGTCCGCCGTGACCGACCTGGTCTCGGTGACGGTGGTGGCTCCCCGTCTGACCTGGGCGGACTGCTGGGCGACGGCCGCGTTCGCCATGGGTTCCCGCGAGGGCCTGGCCTGGCTGGAGTCCCTCGACGACACCGAAGCGCTCCTCATCACGGCGGGCGACGAGGTCCGCTGCACGAGAGGCCTGGCCGCGCGGCTGGGCTGAGCGGGGTGGTGCCGGGCCGGGCGGGAACCACCAAGGGCGCGCGGGGTGCCGCCGCGCCCGTCCGTGCCGGCCCAGCGGCACGACCGCCCGCGGCCGGGACGGACGGGGAAGGGGGCGAAGCCCCTTTTCAGGGGCGCGGGGAACTGCGCGAGCGGCCACGACGTACCCGTGGCCGGCCACTCCCCGGGCATCCCCTTCGGTGACCGCTCCACCTCCGCCGACGCCCCGGAGTCGCTCCTCGGCCTCCGCGCCCCGTCAGTGCCCCTCAGTGCCCGTTCTGCGCCAACCTCAGCAGGTGGTCGGCCAGGGCCTGTCCGCCCACCGGGTCCCGGCTGATCAGCAGCAGCGTGTCGTCACCCGCGATCGTGCCCAGGATGTCGTGCAGCTCCGCCTGGTCGATGGCCGAGGCCAGGAACTGGGCCGCGCCCGGCGGGGTCCGGAGCACCACCAGGTTCGCCGAGGCCTCCGCGGAGATCAGCAGCTCCGCGGAGAGCCGCCGCATCCGCTCCTCCTTCGCCGACTCGCCCAGCGGCGCCCGGGGGGTCCGGAAACCCCCCTCGCTCGGCACCGCGTAGATCAGGTCGCCGTCGTTGTTGCGGATCTTCACCGCGTTCAGCTCGTCCAGGTCCCGGCTGAGGGTCGCCTGGGTGACGCTCAGCCCGTCGTCGGACAGCAGCTTCGCCAACTGGCTCTGCGACCGCACCGGTTGCCGGTTGAGGATGTCCACGATCCGCCGGTGGCGTGCGGTGCGGGTCTGCGGCACGGCGGGCCCCGCCTGGTCGTGCTCCTGCGCCTGGCTCATCGTCGTCTCATTCTCCGGCTCGTCCGTCCCCGCTGGCTTCATGGGCCGCCCGCGCCGCGTCGAGGATGCCCGGCAGCGCCCGGAGGAGGGCGTCCACCTCCGCGTCCGCGACATTGAGCGGCGGCATCAGCCGTACGACATCGGGGGCGGGCGCGTTCACCAGGAAACCGGCGTCCTGTGCGGCCTGTTGCGCCAGGGGCGCGAGCGGCTCGGTGAGCACGATACCCAGCAGGAGGCCCGCGCCTCGGACGTGGTCGATCATCGGGTCCCCGAGGGACTCGATTCCGTCGCGCAGTTTCTCGCTCTGCCGCTTGACGTTCTCCAGCAGGTTCTCGGCCTGGATGGTCTCCAGGACGGCGAGTCCGGCGGCGCAGGCGACCGGGTTGCCGCCGAAGGTGGTGCCGTGCCCGCCGGGCCGGAACAGGTCCGCCGCCCGGCCGAAGGCGACGGTCGCGCCGATCGGCAGTCCGCCGCCGAGGCCCTTGGCCAGGGTGACGACGTCGGGCAGGACGCCCTCGTGCGCCTGGTACTCGAACCAGTGCCCGGTGCGGCCGATGCCGGTCTGCACCTCGTCGAGGACGAGGAGCGCGCCCTTGGCGGCCGTGATGGCGCGCGCGGCCTTGAGGTAGCCGGGCGGCGGGACCACCACGCCCTTCTCGCCCTGGACGGGCTCGATGATGACGAGGGCCGTCTCCTCGGTGACCGCGGCGGCCAGGGCCTGCGCGTCGCCGTAGGGGACGTGGGTGACGTCGCCGGGCAGCGGGTGGAAACCGGTCTGCTTGCCGGGCTGGCCGGTGAGGGCGAGCGCGCCCATGGTGCGGCCGTGGAAGCCGCCCTCGGTGGCGACCATGTGGGTCCGCCCCGTGAGCCGGCCGATCTTGAAGGCGCCCTCGTTGGCCTCGGCCCCCGAGTTGCAGAAGAAGACCTTGCCGTCGCGGCCGAAGTGCTCCAGGAGCCGTTCGGCCAGAGCGACCGGCGGTTCGGCGATGAACAGGTTGGAGACATGGCCGAGCGAGGCGATCTGGGTGCCGACGGCCTCGACGACCGCCGGGTGGGCGTGGCCGAGCGCGTTGACCGCGATACCGCCGACGTAGTCGAGGTACTCCTTGCCGTCGGCGTCCCACACCTTGGTTCCCGCGCCCCGGACGAGCGAGAGCTGCGGGGTGCCGTAGTTGTTCATGAGCGAGCCCCGCCACCGCCGGCTCAGCTCTTCGTTGGCGGTCATGCGGCGTCTCCCTCTTCCGCATCCGGCACGACCATCGTGCCGATGCCTTCGTCGGTGAAGATCTCCAGCAGGATGGAGTGCTGGACCCGGCCGTCGATGACCCGGGCGGTCTGGACGCCGTTGCGTACGGCGTGCAGGCAGCCCTGCATCTTCGGCACCATGCCGGAGGACAGGTCCGGCAGCAGCTTCTCCAGTTGGGAAGCGGTGAGGCGGCTGATCACCTCGTCGCTGTTCGGCCAGTCCTCGTAGAGGCCCTCGACGTCCGTGAGGACCATGAGGGTTTCGGCGTCAAGAGCAGCAGCGAGTGCCGCAGCCGCCGTATCAGCATTGACGTTGTAGACATGTCCGTCGTCCTGGCTACGGGCGATCGACGAGACGACCGGGATGCGGCCGTCGGCGAGCAGTGCCTCGATCGCGCCCGTGTCGATCGCGGTGATCTCGCCCACCCGCCCGATGTCGACCAACTCCCCGTCGATCTCGGGCTGGTGCTTGATGGCGGTGATGGTGTGCGCGTCCTCGCCGGTCAGTCCGACGGCGAGCGGTCCGTGCTGGTTGAGCAGGCCGACCAGTTCGCGCTGGACCTGTCCGGCCAGCACCATGCGGACGACGTCCATGGCGTCCTCGGTGGTGACGCGCAGGCCGGCCCGGAACTCGCTGACGATGCCGTGCCGGTCGAGGGCGGCGCTGATCTGCGGGCCGCCGCCGTGCACGACGACGACGTTGAGGCCGGCGTGGCGCAGGAAGACGACGTCCTGGGCGAAGGCGGCCTTCAGGTCCTCGTCGATCATGGCGTTGCCGCCGAACTTGATGACGACCGTCCTGCCGTTGTGGCGGGTCAGCCAGGGGAGCGCTTCGATGAGGATCTGGGCCTTGGGGAGGGCGGTGTGCTTCCGCGTGGTGCTCATGAGGAGTACGCGCTGTTCTCGTGGACGTAGTCCGCGGTCAGGTCGTTGGTCCAGATGGTGGCCGTCTCGGACCCCGCGGCGAGGTCGGCGACGATGTGCACCTCGCGGTAGCGCATGTCGACCTTGTCGCGGTCCTCGCCGACGCCGCCGTTCTTGCAGACCCAGACGCCGTTGATGGCGACGTTGAGCCGGTCCGCCTCGAAGGCGGCGGACGTGGTGCCGATCGCGGAGAGGACCCGGCCCCAGTTCGGATCCTCGCCGTGCAGGGCGCACTTGAGCAGGTTGTTGCGGGCGATGGAGCGGCCCACCTCGACGGCGTCGTCCTCGGTCGCGGCGTTCACGACCTCGATCCTGATGTCCTTGCTGGCGCCCTCGGCGTCCCGGATCAGCTGCTGGCCCAGGTCGTCGCAGACCGCGCGGACGGCCTCGGCGAACTCCTCGTACCCCGGGGTGACCTGGGCGGCGCCGGAGGCGAGCAGCAGCACGGTGTCGTTGGTGGACATGCAGCCGTCGGAGTCGACGCGGTCGAAGGTCGTGCGCGTCGCGGCGCGCAGGGCGCTGTCGAGCGCGTCGCTCTCCAGGTCGGCGTCGGTGGTGAGGACGACGAGCATGGTGGCGAGGCCGGGCGCGAGCATGCCGGCGCCCTTGGCCATCCCTCCGACCGTCCAGCCGTCCCTCGTCACGACGGACGTCTTGTGCACGGTGTCGGTGGTCTTGATGGCGATGGCCGCCTTCTCACCGCCGTGCTCGGAGAGCTGCGCGGCGGCCTGCTCGACGCCCGGGAGCAGCTTGTCCATGGGCAGGAGTACGCCGATGAGGCCGGTGGAGGCGACGGCGATCTCGCCCGCGTTGTGGCCGTCGAGGACCTCCGCGGCCTTCTCGGCGGTCGCATGCGTGTCCTGGAAGCCCTTCGGGCCCGTACAGGCGTTGGCGCCACCGGAGTTGAGGACGACGGCGGAGACCTGGCCGCCCTTCAGCACCTGCTCGGACCAGAGGACCGGCGCGGCCTTCACCCGGTTGGAGGTGAAGACTCCGGCGGCGGCGAGTCGGGGTCCGGTGTTGACCACGAGGGCCAGGTCCGGGTTGCCGTTCTCCTTGATCCCGGCGGCGATGCCCGCCGCCGTGAATCCCTTGGCTGCCGTCACGCTCACGGTGCGACTCCGATCGTGGAAAGCCCCGTCGTCTCGTGGAGTCCGAGGGCGATGTTCATGCTCTGGAGGGCGCCACCGGCGGTGCCCTTGGTGAGGTTGTCGATGGCGCTGATCGCGATGACGCGGCCCGCCGCCTCGTCGTACGCGACCTGGATCTGAACAGCGTTGGAACCGTAGACGGACGCCGTGGCGGGCCACTGCCCCTCGGGGAGCAGATGGACGAACGGCTCGTCGGCGAAGGCCTTCTCGTACGCGGCGCGCACGGAGTCGGCGGTGACACCGGGCCGGGCCTTCGCGCTGCACGTGGCGAGGATGCCGCGGGGCATCGGCGCGAGGGTCGGCGTGAAGGACACGGAGACCGGCTCGCCGGCGACTCCGCCGAGGTTCTGCATCACCTCGGGCGTGTGCCGGTGGCCGCCGCCGACGCCGTACGGGGTCATCGACCCCATGACCTCGCTGCCCAGCAGGTGCGGCTTGGCCGCCTTGCCCGCGCCGGAGGTGCCGGAGGCGGCGACGATCACGGCCTCGTTCTCGGCGAGGCCCGCCGCGTACGCCGGGAACAGGGCCAGGGTGACGGCCGTGGGGTAGCAACCGGGCACCGCGATGCGCTTGGACCCCTCCAGCGCGGCACGGGCGCCCGGAAGTTCGGGGAGACCGTAGGGCCAGGTCCCGGCGTGGGGCGAGCCGTAGAAGCGCTCCCAGTCCGCCGGGTCCTTGAGCCGGAAGTCGGCGCCCATGTCGACGACGAGCACGTCCGGGCCGAGCTGTTCGGCCACGGCGGCGGACTGCCCGTGCGGCAGCGCGAGGAAGACCACGTCGTGCCCGGCCAGGGCCTTGGCGGTCGTCTCCTGGAGCACCCGGTCGGCCAGGGGCAGCAGATGCGGCTGGAGCCCGCCCAGCCGCCGGCCCGCGTTCGAACTGCCGGTCAGCGCACCGATCTCCACCTCGGGATGCGCGAGCAGCAGGCGCAGCACTTCGCCGCCCGCATAACCACTCGCTCCCGCCACCGCCACACGTACCGCCGCCATGGAATCCTCCTCCTGGATGGCATGACTATACGTTTCGCTGCACGTTTATGCAATCTTTGAGGAGGTTGCGGGGGTGCCGCGGCTGAAAAGCGCGCTGTCGATCGGCGGCGACGGCGCGGAGGCCGCCCTGGAGCGTTGCATAGGATCGTCGGCATGGTTCTGCGACCTGTCCAGGTGAACATCAAGGCGGTGGACGACTCGGCGATCGGCCGGTTCTGGGCGCAGGCGCTCGGCTGGGGTGTCTCCGGCTCGGGATCGGGCGCGACCGCCGCCAAGCCCGTCGGCTTCGACTGGCGGGAACCGGTCGGTGTGTGCGTCGACGTCATCGCCGTGCCGGAAGCGAGAACGGCCACGAAGAACCGTGTGCACCTCGATCTCGCCACCACCTCCGCGGCCCATCAGGCGGAGCTGGTCGAGCGTCTGCTGGCTCTCGGCGCGACGCACGCCGACGTGGGCCAGGGCGAGGTGCCGTGGACGGTCCTCGCCGACCCGGAGGGCAACGAGTTCTGCGTGCTGGAGCCCCGGGAGGTCTACCGGGACACCGGACCCGTCGCGGCGGTGGTGGTCGACTGCGTGGACCCGCGGGTCATGGCCCGGTTCTGGGGCGCGGCGACGGACTGGACCCCGCGCGAGGTGACCGACGACCTCGCGGCGCTGCGGTCCGCCGACGACACCGGCCCGTATCTGGAGTTCCTCCGCACGCCCGGTACGAAGACCGTGCCGGACCGCGTCCATCTCGACCTGCTGCGGTTTCCCGACGACGACCACGAGGCGGAGGTGGCCCGGCTGCGGGCCCTCGGCGCCACCGACCTCGACGTCGGCCAGGGCGAGGTTTCGTGGCGGTGCCTGGCCGACCCGGAGGGGCACGAGTTCTGCGTTCTCGCCCGCTCCTGACGCGGGGACGAGGCGGGCTCGGTTCACCGGGGCGCCGGCTCGCGCGCCAGCCTCTCCATCTCGGCGGGCGGGAGCGAGGGGTTGGCGGCCGCGGCTTCGGCCACCTCCGGGTCGGGGTCGGTCAGCAGCTCCGTGACGACCTGGGGCGGGAGCGCCGGATGCCCGGCGGCGAGGGGTCTCGCCCGCTCGTCCGCCAGGCAGGCGAGCAGGGCCGGGGCCGTCGCACGGGGGTGGCGGGCGATCTCGCGGAAGGCCCGCCGCGCCGGGGGGCTGTGCCGGGACAGGTGCTCCAGCAGCGCCGGGGTGGCCTCCGGGTTGGCGGCCACCTGGGCGATGACCTGGACTCCGTGCCGGTCGACCATGGTCCGCAACCGCGCTTCGCCGAGGCCGGGGTGCGCGGCGACGGACTTGGCGACCTTGGCGTCGGGGTCGTCGGCCAGCACGGCGCCGACCGGGTCCGGCAGATCACGCCGTCGCGCCAGGAGCATGCGTACGACCGCGTCCGGCGACCCCGCCAGCTCCTCCACCTCGGCGGACGTGGCGGCGGCGATCCGCGGCAGCAGGGTGCTGCCGATCCTGGTGGTGGCGGCCAGGCGGGTGAGCACGTCGAGCGGCACCCGCGGGTTGTGCGCGAGCGCGCGCCGGACGTCGGGGGAGGTGTCCTCGGCAAGCGTGCGCATCAGGGTGCCGTCGATCGCGGGGTTCTCGGCGAGGTCGGCACGCACGCCGGGGGTGGGGTCCTCGGCGAGCCCGGCGTACGCCTGCGGGGGCAGGCCGGGGCGGACGGCTAGCGCCCGGCGCAGGACCATCGAGGGGTGACCGGCGAAGCCCGCGACGGCCCCGGCCGGTGTGGCGGGGTTCTCCAGGGCCGCCCCGAGTATGTCCAGCGCGGTGGATTCGTGGGTGCCGTCGCAGGAGGCGCCGGAACGCAGATCGCAGTCGTCCCGCGGGCAGTTCGGGCTGTGCGTGAACGGCGGCTCCTCGCGGTCGCACACCAGGCAGTGCCGCGCGGGCGGCAGTCCCTCGCCGCTGACGAGCGCCGCCAGCACGTCCGGCGGCGTCGCCTCGTTGGCCGCCGCCGCCCGGCGGACCTCGGCATGGGGATGCGCGGCGAGCCGGGCGGCCGTGTCCGGCGCGACCCACAGGGCCAGCTCCACGACCACCCGTACGTCCCGGTCCGCGGCGAGGGTCTCCACCACGTCCGGCGGCAGACCGGGGCAGGCGGCCAGCTTCTCCCGGTGCTCGACCACCGGATCCGCCGCCAGGCGGCGGGCCCACTCGGGGTCGCCGGCCTCCTCGTCGAGCAGGGCGAGGGCGACGAGCGGCTGTGCCGCGGGGTCGACGTCGGCGGCTGTCAGCATGCCCCGGTACGCCAGGTGCACACCGTTCAGCTCGCTCCGCGAGGCCAGTCGGAGCGTCTGCGCCCGGCTGAGGTCCGCTCGTCCGGCGAGGTGGTGGTCGATGTCGTCGTCCGCCAGCACGACCAGCCGGTCCACCAGCTCGGTCGGCAGGGCCGGATTGGCGGCAAGCCCGCACAGGAGAGGGTCCACGGGGGCATCCTGCCCCGGGGCCCGGCCGGACGGCCTAAGAATTTCCGCCCCGCGGGAACCCCTCAGCCGGAGGACCACCTGCCACCGACGTAGGGCCGACGGCGAGTGACCACCGGCGTGGGGCGAGCGGCGAGCAGGTCAGGAACGACGGTCGTCCGACTGGGCCGCCCGCTCCGCCTCGCGCTTCCTGAGACGGGCGCCTTCCTTGCGGACCTCGGCCTGGGTGGCGCGCTCCTTCTTGAGCCACTCGGGGCTGTCCTGCCGCAGGGCCTCGATCTGCTCGGTGGTGAGGGCCTCGGTGACTCCGCCGCGGGCGAGCCCCGCGATGGAGACGCCCAGCCGCTCGGCGACCACGGGGCGGGGGTGCGGGCCGTTGCGGCGCAGCTCCTCCAGCCAGGCGGGCGGGTTCGTCTGGAGCGCGGTCAGCTCGGCGCGGGTGACGACGCCCTCCTGGAACTCGGCGGGCGTGGCCTGGAGGTACACACCCAGCTTCTTCGCCGCCGTGGCGGGCTTCATGGTCTGGGTGGTCTGGTGCGACGTCATGGGTCAAGGGTATCGACCGTGTGCCCGACCTCCGACCACGGCCGGTGCCGGGGCCGGGCCCCCGCCCGTTAGCCTGGTCCCGTGACAGGCTCGGAAGCATCCCCTTCGTTCCGGCTCGCGTACGTCCCGGGAGTGACGCCCACCAAATGGGTGCGGATCTGGAACGAGCGGTTGCCCGACGTCCCCCTGACCCTCCTCCAGGTGTCCCCCGCCGAGGCGTTCGGCCTGCTGCGGGACGGCGGCGCGGACGCCGGGTTCGTACGGCTGCCGGTGGACCGTGACGACCTCAGCGCGATTCCTCTCTACACCGAGACCACCGTCGTCGTGGTCCCCCAGGACCACGTCGTCGCGGCGGTCGACGAGGTGACCACCGGCGACCTTGCGGACGAGGTCGTGCTGCACCCTCTCGACGACACCCTCGGCTGGGAGCGGCCGCCGGGAGAGCCGGCGTTCGAGCGTCCCGCCACCACGGCGGACGCGATCGAGCTGGTGGCGGCCGGGATCGGGCTGCTGGTCGTCCCCCAGTCGCTGGCCCGGCTCCACCACCGCAAGGACCTCACCTACCGCCCGGTGACGGACGCCCCCGAGTCCCGCGTCGCCCTGTCCTGGCCGCAGGACGCGACGACCGACCTGGTCGAGGACTTCATCGGCATCGTCCGGGGCCGCACGGTCAACAGCTCACGGGGCCGCGCGAAGCCCCCGGAGGAGAAGAAGCCGCAGCAGAAGGCCAAGCGCACCGGAACCGGCACCGGGACGGGCACGGGCAAGCCGACCGCCCGTAACCCCCGGGGCGGCTCGTCCGGCGGCAGAGGCGCCAAGAGCGGCGGCAGGCCCGGAAAGCCCCGCCGCCGCTCGTAGACGCCCTGGATGGACCCCGGGGCCGGACCCCTGATCCGGGCCCGGGGCGCGGGCCCGGATCAGGGGCGCGGGGGAACCATGCGACCAGCTCCCGCGCACCCGAACCGTCACCGCTCCTTGATCCGCAGGAACGTCACGGAGTTCGCCGGAAACGTGTAGCTGAACTTCTCGGCCACCCCGCCGAACGTGGACCTCACCGGCGCGACCGGGGTGGCCGTCTGCGTGTTCACCGCGTCCGGCGCGGCCGTCAGCGTGGTCACGTGAGCGGTGGAACGCACCCGCGCACCCCCGAGGTCGATGGCCGTACGCGCCGCCGTCGGCTGTGCGTTGACGACCTTGACGATCAGTTCGCCGGTCTTCGCGTCACGGGTCACCACCTGCCGGAACGGCTCCGCCGGCTTGTCGTCGGTGAAGCTGCCCCACTCCTTGCCGTCGAGCAGCAGGGTCACCTGCCGCCCCCGCACCTTGACCTCGACGTCGTACGTACGGCCCGTCTCGATCGTGCCCGGCTTGGAGATCAGCGAGGACTTGCCGCCGTCCACGGCCTGCTCGACGGCGCTGGTGGTGTTGTTCCAGCCGCCGAGGTTCCACCAGTAGTAGTTGCCGGTGTCCTTGACGCCGAAGGCGACGAGGAAGCCCTCCTTGCCCGCCTGCTTGGTGGCCTTCACCTTCAGGTCGTAGTCGTGCCAGGCGGTGTCCCCGGCCGACACCATGGTGTTCTCGGCGGCCACGTCGGTCTGGGTGTACCGGCCGTCCTGGATGCTCCAGCTGCCCCTGCCGGTGTGCGTCCACTTCGAGGCGTCACCGCCGAAGTCGTCGGTGAACAGGGTCGTGCCGTCGGCCGAGGTCACCTTCACGTCGTCGTACGCCGCCGTCGTCGCCCAGGTGGACAGGCCCACGGCTCCGGTGATGGGGCCGGAGAGCGCCGGCGTCCCGGTGGCCGTCGACGGCACCACGCGGTCGCCGACGTTGTTCATGAACAGCTTCTGGGTCTCGTAGTTGGCGGAGTTCCAGGACGCGTGGTTGTTGAACCAGATCATGTCGGGGCTCCACTGCACGTAGTCCTCGTTGGCGAGGAGCGGTGCGTAGGAGGCGAGCTTCACGATGTCGGCGTTGCGCTCCAGACCGGTCATGAACGCGGCCTCGGAGAGGGCGTTCTTGAAGGCGTTGCCCTGGGAGGCGTACTCGCCGAGGAAGACCTTCGGACCGCCGCGGTCGTAGGAGTCGTAGCGGTCGTTGTTCTGGAGGAACCACTGCGGGCTGTTGTAGTAGTGCTCGTCGACCATGTCGACGTCCGCCTCGCGGTTCAGCTTCCACGCGGTGTCGAAGACGGTGCCCGTGTCGTCCGGCCCGGAGTTCGAGATCACCTTGATGTCGGGGTACTTCGCCGCGATGGCGGCCCGGAACTTCTGGAAGCGGGCGAAGTACTCGTTCGGCAGGTTCTCCTCGTTGCCGACGGCGAGGTGGGTGAGACGGAAGGGCTCGGGGTGGCCCATCCGTGCCCGCTTGCCGCCCCACTCGCTGGTCACGGGGCCGTTGGCGAACTCGATGAGGTCGAGGGTGTCCTGGATGTGCCGCTGGAGCAGGGCCTCGTCCTCGGTGGCCCGGTTCTGGCCGCAGCCGGTGACGAGGGCGGGCACCACAGGCAGCGGCATCGCGCCGATGTCCTCGGAGAACTGGAAGTACTCGTAGTAGCCGAGGCCGTAACTCTGGTTGTAGCCCCAGAAGTTGGAGTTGGTTGCGCGCTGCTCGACGGGGCCGATGGTGTCCTTCCACTGGTACGCGCGCTTGCGCTCCCAGCTCGAGGCCGCGCTGTAGTCCTGCATGGAGCCGGTGTTGACGAGGCAGCCGCCGGGGAAGCGGACGAAGCCCGGCTTCAGTGCGGCGATCTTCTCGGCGAGATCCTCGCGCAGGCCGTTCTTGTGACCCTTGTAGGTGTCGCGCGGGAAGAGGGAGACCTCGTCGAGGGCGGCGGCCCCGGCGGTGGCGACGGTCAGCCGGCCGGTGGAGCTGGTCCGCGTCGCCCCCAGACGGACCTTGTACTTGGCCCAGCCGCCCTTGACCGTGACCTGGTCGGCCTCGGCGAGGGGGCCGTCGGCGTCCTGGAGGGTGACGGTCAGCGTCGTACGACTGTCGGCGCGCGCCCACACCGAGAAGTCGTACCTCTCGCCCGCCTCGACGCGGACCCCGGTGTTGTAGCCGGCGTTGGTGACGGACGAACCGGCGCCCAGGGAGAGGTAGTTGCGGTTGCGCTCGTTGAGCCGGCCGGCGTCGTTCACGACCTGGGCGGTGCCGTCGACGGCCCAGGAGGTGAGGGGGGTGTAGGCGCGGTTGTCGGCGGTCGAGTACTCGAAGGACCGGTTCTGCACCAGCTCGGCGTAGAGACCGCCGTCGGCGGCCCGGTTGATGTCCTCGAAGAAGACGCCGTACATCGTGTCGTCGATCGTCGCGCCCCGGGCGGACGGGTCGACGGTGATCGCGTAGTCGGTGACGTCCTCGGCGTGCGCGGGCGCCGTGACGGAGGCGGCGGCCACCAGGAAGGCGGTGGCGGTGAGGCCGAGTCTCCAACGGGTGCGGGTGCTGCGTGACATGAATACTCCGCGGCTCGGGGTGGGGGCATGGAGTGGTTCGAAATATCAGACAATGATCAGCACATCGAACGGCAAGATAGGGAGGTGAGCTGATCAGCGTCAACGGGTCGCACAGCACCGAAAGTGTCGGAAGGGCCGGAAGTGAAGGGACGGATGGGCGATTTCCTGCCAGTTCGCGATGCACTGGGGTACCTCGCCGGAAGCTGGCGGGTCCTGCGATCCGTGCGGGACCTCACCAGCGGGGCGGAGGGGGAGTTCACGGGCAGGACTGTTTTCAGCCCGCTGAACGACGGCGGGCTGCTCCACCGGGAGACCGGAACTTTCGTGTGGCAGGGCGCCCCCCGTCCCGCCGAGCGCACGCTCCGCTTCCTGCCGGGCCCCGTCCCCGGCACGGCGGACGTCCGCTTCGCCGACGGCCGCCCCTTCCACGACCTGGACCTGACCTCAGGCCACTGGCAGACGGACCACCCGTGCGTCGCCGATCTCTACCGGGGCGAGTTCGAGGTCCACGACGAGGACCACTGGCGGACGATCTGGCGGGTCGGCGGCCCCGCGAAGGACCACGTCCTGGTCACCGCCCTCACCCGCGACCGCACACCGTGACGGACACGCCTACCGCGCGGCGCCCAGCCGCAGGTTCCAGCGGCCGGCGTGGCCCGCGACCGTGAGCGTCGACAGGGGACCGATGTCCATGTTCCAGTACGACGACGGCGGGGCCTTGAGCACGTAGACGAGGGCGGCGCGCAGCACGGACGGCTCGGCCACCGCGACGATACGGCAGCCCTCGTCGGCGGGCCGGGTTTCGAGCCAGCCGCCGATACGCGAGATGAAGGTGATCAGCGACTCCCCGCCGTGCGGCGTGGAACGCGGGTCGGCGAGCCAGGCGTCCACGGCCGAGGGCTCCCGCGCCATGGCCTCGCCGAGCGTGAATCCGCGCCAGCGGCCCATGTCGCAGTCCCGCAGCGCGGGCTGGGCCAGTGGGGCGTAGCCGAGGGCGTCCCCGGTGGCCCGGCTGCGGGGTGTGGGTGAGCAGTAGCGCAGTTCGGCCGCCGCCAGGGGCCCCAGCTCATGGGCGGCGCGCTGCACTTCGTCCCAGCCGGCCTGGTCCAGCGGCCGGTCGTCCTCGAAACGTTCCGCGAGCAGCGAGGAGCAGCGCGCGGCGGCGACGAACGTGACCCGAAGTGGCATGCGGCGATGGTGGAACGGGAGACTGCGCAGGTCAAGAGGCGTTACTCAGGAGTTACCCGAGGTATTTCGCCGCACACCCCGAGCAGTCGTCACCGCATCCGGACCTCACTCGAGCACCAGCGCCATCCACCGGTCGGGCTGGGCGAGCGGCTCGAACCCGAGCTTCGCGTAGACACCGTGCGCGTCGTGCGTGGCGAGCAGGACGCGCCGCAGTCCGTACGGCAGCAGGTGGTCGCGCACGGCCGCGATCAGGGCGGTGCCCAGCCCCTTCCCGCGCACCGCGGGGTCGACGTACACATCGCAGAGCCACGCGAAGGTGGCCCGGTCGGTCACCACCCGCGCGTACGCGACCTGCTCCCCCGAACCCGTGTCGTACACCCCGAAGTTGAGGGATCCCCGCATCGCGCTGTCCTGCTTCTCGCGGGGGCGGCCGAGGGCCCAGTACGCGTCGGTGGACAGCCATCGGTGGACCCGTCCGACGTCGATACGGTCGGGGTCGTCGGACATCTCATAGCCCTCGGGGAGGGCCGGCTCGTCGCTCATGGCTGGACGTTCGCAGGTCACAGGCCCGCTGTCGATCCGTTTACGGCCACCCTCAGCCGACGCACCCCTTCCGCGATCTCCCCCGCCCCCGCGACACCCGCGAAGCTCAACCGCAGGTGTCCGGCCGGGGGTTCGGCGCTGAAATAGGGGCGGCCGGGGGTGACGGCGACGCCCGCCCGCAGGGCCGCGGCGACCAGAGCGGGCTCGTCGGTGCCGTCGGGCAGGCGCAGCCACAGGTGGTAGCCGCCGGAGGGGATGTGGGGCAGGGCGAGTTCGGGCAGCCGCATCCGCAGCTCGGTGGTCAGCGTGTCCCGGCGGTTGCGCAACTCCCTGGAGACCGCGCGTAGATGGCGGGGCCAGGCCGGTGAGCCGACGAGTTCGAGGGCGGCTTCCTGGAGGGGGCGCGGTACGAAGAAGGTGTCGACGACCTGGATGGCGCGCAGCCGTTCCAGGACCGGCCCCCGGGCGGCCAGGGCGCCCACCCGGAAGCTGGGCGAGGTGGCCTTGGTCAGCGAGGAGACGTGCACGACCACGCCGTCGGGGTCGTGGGCCGCCAGCGGCTCGGGCAGGGGTCCGGCGTCCTCGTGCACCAGCCGGCGGACGAAGTCGTCCTCCACGACGAAGGCCCCCGCCTCCCGGGCGATCCGCAGCACCTCGCCCCTGCGGTCCACCGCGAGGGCGGCGCCGGTGGGGTTCTGGAAGAGCGGCTGGCAGACGAAGACCCGGGCGCCGGAGGCCTTGAACGCGTCGGCGAGCAGGGCGGGCCTGACCCCGTCCGCGTCCACCGGCACCGGCACGGGCCTGAGTCCGGCCGCCCGCGCGATCGCCAGCATGCCCGGATAGGTGGGCGATTCGACGAGGACCGGCGCTCCGGGCGGCGCGAGGGCGCGCAGGGCGGTGGTCAGGGCGGACTGGCCGCCCGCCGCGACGATCACCTCGGCCGCGGTGATCGCACCGCCGATGCTCCGCGCGAACCACTCCCGCAGCTCCGGCACACCCTCGACCGGCGGCCGGGCCCACACTCCGGGCCTGCGGCCGGCTCTCGACAGGGCGGCGCCCATGGCCTGCTCCGGCTGCAGGGACGGGTGCAGATAGCCGCTGTTGAACTCGATCACGCCGGGCGGCGGGGAGGCGAGGGAGACCAGCACGCCGGAGGCGTCCACCGTGCGGGGCGACGGCTCGGCACTGCCGTCCGCGCTCAGCGCGACCTCCTGCCAGGAGGTGTCCCCCACGGTCGCCGCCCGGCCCTCGCGCGGCCACGCCCGGAAGGCGCCCGCCCCCGGCCGGGTCACCACGAGCCCCTCGGCGGCCAGGCGCGCCAGGGCCCGCGAGACGGTCACCGGGCTCACCCGGAAGCGCTCGACGAGCGCCCGGCTCGACGGCAGCTTTCCACCGGGTGAGTAGCGGTCCAGCTCCCTGCGCAACTGTTCCGCCAGTTCCGCACCACTGCTACGCTCTTGCATGAGAGTAGAGAGTAGCGCTATCGCCCAGGGTTCAGTAGCGGTGGACGGCAGTCCGGCACCCGGTGGGCCACCGCCGGGTCCCACCGGTCCACGACCGGCAGCCCGCACCGCGACCCGGTCCGCCGCCCCTGCCGCGAGCGGCCCTCGCCCCCGCACCGGCGGCACCCTCCAGGCCGCCCTCGGCGTCACCGCCTTCTCCCTCACCTTTCCGGCCACCGCCTGGGGACTGGAGGGCTTCGGCCCCTGGTCCCTCGTCGCCGTGCGCAGCGTCCTCGCCGCCGTCATCGCGGGAAGCTGTCTGCTGGCTCTGCGGGTGCGGCCACCCGCCCGCCGGCACTGGGCGGGGCTCGCGGTCGTGGCCGCCGGTGTCGTGCTGGGCTTCCCGCTGCTGACGACGCTCGCGCTGCGGACCTCCACCACCGCGCACGCCGCCGTGGTGGTCGGCCTGCTCCCGTTGACGACGGCCCTGTTCTCGGCGCTGCGCATGGGGACGCGCCCCTCGCGCACCTTCTGGACCGCCGCCCTCGCCGGGGCCGCCGCCGTCATCGCCTTCACCGTGACGCAGAGCGGCGGCGCGCTGACATCCGCCGACCTCTATCTCTTCGGCGCCCTGCTGGTCTGCGCGGCCGGCTACACCGAGGGCGGCCGGCTGGCCCGGGTGATGCCCGGCTGGCAGGTCATCGGCTGGGCCCTGGTGCTGTGTCTGCCGCTGAGCGTGCCGGGCGCCCTGCTGGCCCTGGCCCACGAGCCGGTCCAGCTGACCGCGCACAGTGTGGCCGGGCTGGTGTGGGTGGCGGCCGGGTCCCAGTTCCTGGGGCTCGTCGTCTGGTACCGGGGCATGGCGGCGATCGGCATACCGAAGGCCAGCCAGTTGCAGCTCGCGCAGCCGCTGCTCACACTGGTGTGGTCGGTGCTGCTCCTCGGTGAGCAGCTCACCCCGGCCGCGCCCCTGACGGCCGCCGCCGTGCTGGTCTGCATCGCGGTCACCCAGCGTTCCTCCGCCTGAGGGCGTCTGAGAGTCCGTCGCGCACACCGGTCCCACCGGCGCCGCCCGCAATAGACTGCGGTCACGGACCGCCACTCCCGTGCGAGACGAGGAGGCCCCCGATGCAGGCAGCTGTAGGCGACACCCTGCTGGTGCACGGCAGGACCGTCGGGCACCACGACCGGACCGCCGAGGTCCTGGAGGTGCTCGGCCATGACGGGAACCCGCCCTACCGGGTCCGGTTCGAGGACGACGGGCACGAGGCACTGATGTCCCCGGGCCCGGACACGGTCGTCCGGCACCCCGGGGACCCGAGGTAGCGATCGCCCCCGTCCGCACGCGTCAGCGCGGTGGCTTCGCCGGCCGCTGGTAGTGGTCGGCGACCACGCGTGCCATCGCGCCGATCGCGTCGGTCCTGACCTCCCTGGCCGAGAAGAAGACGTGTCCGCGCGCCTCCGGGACGTCACGGGCGAGGGCGAGGTGCCTGGACAGCTCGGCCGGGTCCTGCCAGGCCGCGGGCTGCGCGGGGTCGCCCGCCTTGTACAGGGCCTCCCCGAGGTACAGGCGTGTCCCGCTGTCCCGCGCGGTCTCCGCCCACCAGGGCAGCAGCTTGGCGTAGTCGGCCGGGGCGAAGCCGATGTTCCAGTACAGCTGCGGCACCACGTAGTCGATCCAGTTCTCCCGGACCCAGGTCCGTGTGTCCGCGTGCAGGTCGTCGTACGTCTGCACGCCCGCCCGGGTGTCCGAGCCCCGCTCGTCGGTCTCCGCGTTGCGCCACACCCCGAAGGGGCTGATCCCGAACTGGGTGCCGGGGCGGACGACCTTGATCTCCGCCGCCGTCTCCCGGACCAGCCGGTCGACGCTGTCGCGCCGCCAGGCGGCCCGGTTGGGGAAGCTCCCGCCGTACCGGTCGTACGCCGCGTCGTCGTCGAAGACCTGGCCGGCCACCGGGTACGGGTAGAAGTAGTCGTCGAAATGCACGGCGTCGACCGGGTACTTCCGTACGGCGTCGAGCATGGCCGTGCGCACGAAGGCGCGGACGGCGGGGATGCCGGGGTTGTAGTGCAGCCTGCCGCCGTAGGGGACGACCCAGCTCGGGTTCCGGCGGGCCGGGTGCGAGGCGACGAGACGGGTCGGGTCGGCGTGCAGGGCGATCCGGTAGGGGTTGAACCAGGCGTGCAGTTCCAGGCCCCGGGCGTGGGCCTCCTCGACCGCCGTGCCGAGCGGGTCCCAGCCGGGGTCCTTGCCCTGGGTACCGGTGAGGTACTGCGACCAGGGCTCGTGCGGGGAGGGCCAGAGCGCGTCGGCGGTGGGGCGGACCTGGAACATCACCGTGTTGAGGCGGCGGGCCACGGCGGTGTCGAGGTGGGTGAGGAGTTCGGCGCGCTGTCGGGCGGCGGTCAGGCCGGGTGCGGAGGGCCAGTCCCGGCCCGCGACGGTCGCCAGCCACATCCCGCGCATCTCGCCCTCGGCCGCCCTGCGGCGGGGGCCGGACCCACCGGCGATGGCGGTACCGGCCGCCGCACCCCCGGCCGCCACGAGCGTCGCCGCCGCGGTCGCCCAGAACGCCCGTCGTGACATGCGTGGCTTCCGATGCATCGCCCACCTCCGCGTACCGCTTCCCGCGTGTCCGCACCGTCGCGGACCGGTCCCCGGCCAGCCTTCCACGGGGCACCCGGAATACTGATCGGTAGCCGTCACGGGTAACGTGCGGGTGTGGCGCAGGACCGCACCGGAGGTATCTGCCACGCACGTGGACCAGTGAAAGGGACGATGTGACGGACTTCCCGACGGCAGATCTCGCACGAGTCGGAGTCGTGGGCTGCGGCCAGATGGGAGCGGGCATCGCCGAGGTGTGCGCCCGCGCCGGACTGGACGTGAAGGTCGCCGAGACCAGCGGCGAGGCCCTGGAGATCGGTCGTACCCGGCTGTTCAACTCCCTGTCCAAGGCGGCCGAGCGCGGCAAGATCACCGAGGCGGACCGGGACGGGACCCAGGCGCGCCTCAGCTTCACCACCGACCTCGGCGAGTTCGCCGACCGTGACCTCGTCATCGAGGCGGTCGTGGAGAACGAGCAGGTGAAGACGGAGATCTTCCAGGTGCTCGACCAGGTGGTGACCCGCCCGGACGCGATCCTCGCCTCCAACACCTCCTCCATCCCGCTGGTGAAGCTCGCGGTCGCCACCTCGCGGCCCGACCACGTCATCGGCATCCACTTCTTCAACCCGGCCCCCGTGCAGAAGCTCGTCGAGCTGATCCCGGCGCTCACCACCTCCGAGGGCACCCTCAGCCGGGCGCAGCTGTTCGCCGAGAAGGTGCTCGGCAAGCACGCCGTGCGCGCCCAGGACCGCTCGGGCTTCGTCGTCAACGCGCTGCTTGTGCCGTATCTGCTCTCCGCGATCCGGATGTTCGAGTCGGGCATCGCGGGCCGTGAGGACATCGACAACGGCATGGAGCTGGGCTGCGCCCACCCCATGGGACCGCTGAGGCTCTCCGACCTGATCGGTCTGGACACCATCGTCTCCATCGCCAACTCGATGTACGAGGAGTACAAGGAGCCGCTGTACGCCGCTCCCCCGCTGCTCCAGCGCATGGTGGACGCGGGCAGGCTCGGCCGGAAGTCGGGGTCGGGCTTCTACTCGTACGCCTGACTACGGACGGTCAGTCATCTCGTCCCCGACGGGCCCGGCACCGGGAAGGTGCCGGGCCCGTCGTATTCACACACCGTGTGCGCGGCGGACACGCATATGCCGTTCGCACACTCTCCCCACGCGCCCACCTGGCGAGTTGACTTCCGTTGCGCACACAAGGGACGAGGACGACTACAGAAGGGAGCGGACTCGTGGCCATCGACCCCGAGCATCCCGTGCACCACGGCGAACTCGCAGAGTTACGCCGCCGCCTGGATGTGGCGCACACACGCGTCGAAGGAGGGCTGACCCTGCTGAGCCACCGCGCCGAACAGAGCGCCAAGGAACTGGACGACCTGAACACCCGGGTCGTCACCCTGGAGCACGCCCGCTGGCCCCTGCCCGCGGTGGCGGCCCTCACGGCCCTGGGCGCCCTGGTGGTGTCCGTCTGGCAGGCGCTGGGCCGTTAGCTAGGACCTGGCGTCCTGCCCGAGACGCAGGTGGTGCAGCAGGAGCAGGGCGGCCGCCATGTTGGCGGCCGGGACCTCGCCGCGGGCGACCAGGTCGGGAACGAGCTTGAGGGGAACCCATTCCCTGCGGTCCGACTCGAAGTCGTCCACCGGATGACCGACGTACGCGCCCTCGTCGGCCCAGTAGATGTGGTGCCGCGCGTCGGTGAGCCCGTTGGAGGGCTCGACGCTCATCAGGTGGCGCAGGGGTCCCGGCCGCCATCCGGTCTCCTCCTCCAGTTCACGGGCGGCGGCCTCGGCCACGGCCTCGCCGTCCTCGACGACGCCCGCCGCGAGTTCCCACCCCCAGCTGTCGGTGATGAAGCGGTGCCGCCACAGCAGCAGCACCTCGTTGGCCTCGTTGATCACGGTGGCCACGGCCACGGGCCGCAGCCGTATCAGGAAGTGGTCCAGGCGCCGCCCGTCCGGCAACGCGACATCCGCGAGATTGACGCTGAACCAGCGGTTCGAGTACACAGTTTGTTCGCTCTGTTTCGTCCACTGCATGGTTCTGCCACCTTCCGCCGAGTAAGTGGCAATATCGCAGCAGGAGCTGGGTGACAGCAGGCGCACAGGCGGTGCACGGCCGCGCCCCGCGCGCGGTGTCAGAGCGGTACGCGCAGTGCTCCGTCGATGAGTTCGGCGGCCTCCGAGGTCCCCGCGCAGCCGTTGCGCACGAGGTGTTCGCGCACCGCCCGCAGTCTGTCCCGCAGGCGCATGGACTCCATTCCCCGTGCTCGTTCGGCCATTTCCACGGCGGTGGCCACCGCCTTGTCCGCGTTGCCCTGCCGCAGCTCGATCTGGCTGAGCATCGCGAGCCGGTGCACCCGGCCCCGGTCGTGCGCCGGGGTATCGACGGCCGCCGTCGCGTGCTCCGCCGCGGCGGTCAGATCCCCGAGACTGAGCAGCGCCTCCGCCACCTGTACGTTCACCAGACCGGGTTGGACATAGCCGGTCTCATCCGGTTCGTGGCCGGGCCGGATGTGCTCGGCGGCCTGCTCGGCCCGCCGGATGCAGGACAGGGCGCTCGTACCGTCGCCCAGGTGTGCGTACGCCTTCGCCTGCATCGCGTAGAGGTCGGAGGAGAGCGCCGGGGTGATGTGCCGGCCCGCGGTCCGCAGCGCCGCCTCGGCGAAGGCGACGGCCTGCCGGTGCTCCCGCATGAACAGCGACTGGTTGACGAGGAGCGCGATGACATAGGCGCCGAGCCCCCGGTCGCCGCTGGCCTTCGCCAGCCGCAGGGCCTGGTGGAAGTACCGCTGGGCCAGCCCGTGGGCGTCGGAGTCGTACGCGCAGATCCCGGCGATCGCCACCAACCCCCCGGTGGCCCGGTGCAGTTGGCGCCCGGTGGCGTCGGTGTAGCTGCCCCGCAGCATCGGCGCGGCCTCCGCGTTGAGGAACCCGACGATCCGGGTACGCGTGGCGACGCCCCCGGCCTTGCGGTACATCTGCTCGTAGTGCGCCCGGGCCGCGCGCAGCATCTCGATGTCGGCCATGCTGACGCGGTGCCGTCCGCCGCGCGAGACGTCGACGTCCTCCGGCGGGTTCTCCCACTCCCACACCGGCATCACGGCGGGTGTGCCGGTGACGGCGGGGGCCCCGAGGACGTGCGGGCGCTGCTGCTCGTCGGAGCGCCACAGGGCGGTGGCGCGCTCCACGAAACCGGAGAGGCCGGCTCCGTGCTGGGAGATCAGCTCGCCGGGCACGCCGAGCCCGATGTCGTCGAGGGTGACCGTCCGGTGCAGCCGCCCGGCGAGCACCTCGCAGATCAGGTCGGGCACCTGCCCGCGCGGCCGCTGGCCCTTCAACCACCGGGCCACGGCGGTGTGTTCGTATCTCAGCGCGAGCCCCCGGGCCCGCCCCGCCTGGTTGACATGCGCGGCGAGACCGGCGTGGGAGACACCGGCCTCGTCGAGGATCGCGTCGAGCAGGGTGTTGGGCTGCATGGGGGCCCTCCGGTGGCTCGGTGCCGGCGCATCGCAGCGTAGCGCCTCCCGTTTCACACGGGGTGTGAAGGGAATGCCCGGATTCGGGCTGTGCGCGCGCTGTCGCGGAGAGTTCCGGACCGGTTGACTGAAATGCCTCGCAAGAGGCCGGCCGGGCCGCCGGCTCCCCCTCGTACAGTGCGGTGGCCCTGCCGGGACGCTCCGTTCGAGGCGCCGGGCGACTAAGGAGTGGGAGCGAGGGGCGAGGTGTCGGCCGCGGTTCGACCCTGCCCCGTCGCGGCGTTCCGCGCGCCCCTGAGGGTGAGCGGACGTTCGTTGCGAAGGACCAGTATCGCGATGTCGTCCTTGGGGCGTCCCCCCGCGTGGCGCAGGAGCTGGGTGAACACCGCGCGGAGTACCGCCCGGGGGAGGACCGGGCGGCCTCGTACGGCTTCCGTCAGCGCGACGGCCAGGGGAAAGAAGCGGCCCTGGCTGTCCCTCGCGTCCTCCACGCCGTCCGTGTGCAGGAACAGCGCCTCGCCCGGGAGGAGTCGGCCGCAGGCGGTGACCGGGAGTTCGGCGGGCAGCGGGAAGAGCCCGAGCGGGGGCAGGGGATCGGCGCGGGCGACCGGTGTCGCCCGGCCGACACCGAGCAGGTACGGCCAGGGATGGCCGCAGTTCAGGGCGTGGAGTACGCCGTCCGGGGTGATCTCCAGGAGGAGGACGGTGACGAAGTCCTCGGTGTCCTCGGTGTCCTCGACGCGGGCGCGGTCGCGGTCGCGCAGATGCCGGGCGAGGGCGCGGTCGAGGCGGGCGAGGACCCCGGCGAGTTCGGCCTCGTCGTGGACGGCCTCGCGGAAGCTGCCCAGCACGGCGGCGACGGTGCCGACCGCGGCGATGCCGTGCCCCCGTACGTCGCCCATCACCACGCGGACGCCGTGCTCGGTGGCGATCACCTCGTACAGGTCGCCGCCGACCCTCGCGCCCCGGTCGGCGGGGAGCTGCGCGGCGGCGGTGGCCAGTCCGTCGATCCGCGCGGGCAGAGGCCTGAGCAGCACGCTCCGCGCGGCGCCCGCGGCCTCGCGTGCCTGCCGCACTTCCCGCAGCATCACCTGCCTGGCGTGCAGCAGCAGCCCGGTGCCGGCCGCGAGGCACACGGCACCACCGGCGATCCGGGCCCCGACACGGGCGGACCGCCGACCGAACAGCCCGCGTCCCCGGGACCATGTCCTACGAGGAAGCCCAGCCCTGACTCGAATCATGCCGTTGGCCCCCCATCAGGCCCGGACAGCGCGTAGACCCCAGAGAGGCCGGTCCGATTCTGTCCACCGGCCGGCCCGTCAGGCGAGTCCGCCCGAGATTGTCACCCGAACGAGTGAGGTGACCCTCCGCGCCCCCGGACGGGTGACCGAGCACTCGTCCAGGGGCGCGGGGAAGGCGTCTAGCTCCGCAGCACCGCGCCGGTGCGCTCGCCCGCGAGGGCGACCGCCGCGTCCCGGGCCGCCGAGGCCTCGTCCACGGTCAGCGTCCGGTCCTCGGCACGGAACCGCAGCGCGTACGCCAGCGACTTCCGCCCGTCACCGAGCTGCTCCGCGTTCTCGTAGACGTCGAACAGCCGGATGCCCTCCAGCAGTTCGCCCGCCCCCTCGCGCAGCGCGGCCTCCACGTCGGCGTGCGGCACGAACGCGTCGACCACGAGCGCGACGTCCTGCGTGGCGACCGGGAAGGAGGAGATGCGCGGCGCCTGCGGGGTGCTGTCCCCCACCTGCTCCAGGGCGTCCACGTCGATCTCCATCGCGGCGGTACGGGCCGGCAGTCCGAGCGCCTTGAGCACCCGCGGATGCAGTTCACCGGCGTGGCCGACGACCCGCTCGACGCCGTCCGCCACGATCACGAACTCGGCGCACCGGCCCGGGTGCCAGGGACCGTACTGGCCCTTGCGGACGATCAGTTCGGCACCGGCCTCGCGGGCGACGGCGCGGCCCGCCTCGACGGTGTCGGCCCAGTCGGCCGGACGGCCCCGGCCCCACCAGCCGGCCTGCTCACGGGCCCCGGCGACGACGACGGCGACGTGGCGCGGCTGCTCGGGCAGCACGGCGTTCAGCGACGCGATCTCCTCGTCGGTGGGCCGGCGGTCGACCGGCAGCGCGACGGCGACCCGCTGCTCGCCCCGCGGGAGGAACACCAGCCCGGTCTCGAACAGGGCCAGGTCGTGCGTGCCCCGGCCGTCGTTGCGCCGCAGCGCGCCCAGCAGACCCGGCAGCAGCGACGTGCGGAGCGCGGGCTCCTCGTCCTTGAGCGGGTTGGTCAGCCTGACGACACGGCGGGCCGGGTCGTCGGCGTCCAGGCCGAGCTGGTCGAAGACCTGCTCGCCGATGAACGGGTAGTTCGGCGCCTCGACGTACCCGGCGCCGGCCAGCGCGCGGCCGACGCGGCGGTGCAGCCGCTGCCGGTGGGTCAGGCCCCGGCCCGAGGGGGGCTTGGGGAGGGTGGAGGGCAGGTTCTCGTAGCCCTCCAGGCGGATGACCTCCTCGGCGAGGTCGTTGACCTCGGTGAGGTCGGGCCGCCAGGACGGCACGGTGACGATCAGGTCGTCCTGGCCGTAGACGTCGCAGCCGACCTCCTGGAGGCGGCGTACGACGATCTCGCGGCCGTACTCGACGCCCGCGACCCGGTCCGGGTGGTTCGCCGGCATGCTGATCGTGTGCGGCGCGGACGGGGCGATCACCTCGGTGACACCCGCGTCGGCGGTGCCGCCCGCGAGGAGCACGAGCAGGTCGACGGTGCGCTGGGCGGCGGCGGCCGCGGCCAGCGGGTCGACGCCGCGCTCGAAGCGGCGGGACGCCTCCGACGACAGCTTGTGCCGGCGGGCCGTGCGCGCGATGGCGACCTGGTCGAAGTGGGCGGCCTCGATGACGACGTCGCTGGAGGCGTTCTCCAGATCGTCGTGGTCGGCGATCTCCGTGTTGGCGCCGCCCATGACCCCGGCGAGGCCGATGGGGCCGCGCTCGTCGGTGATCACCAGGTCCTCGGCGTGCAGGGTACGGGTGGTGCCGTCGAGGGTGACGATCTTCTCGCCCTCCTCGGCCCGGCGCACCCCGATCGTGCCCTGGACCAGGGAGCGGTCGTAGGCGTGCAGCGGCTGGCCCAGCTCCATCATCACGTAGTTGGTGATGTCGACGGCGAGCGAGATCGGGCGCATGCCGACCTTCTGCAGCCGGCGCTTGAGCCAGATCGGGGAGCGCGCCTCGGGGTCGAGACCGGTGACGGTGCGGGCGGTGAAGCGGTCGCAGCCGAGCGGGTCGGAGACCTGGACGGGGTGCCCGAACGCGTTCGGGCCGGGGACGTCGAGGAGCGCCGGGTCGCGCAGCGGCAGGCCGTAGGCGATGGCGGTCTCGCGGGCGACGCCCCGGATCGACAGGCAGTCGCCGCGGTTGGCGGTGACGGCGATGTCGAGGACCTCGTCGACGAGTTCCAGCAGCTCGATCGCGTCCTTGCCGACCTCGGTCTCCGGCGGCAGCACGATGATGCCCTTGGTGCCGTCGTCGCCCATGCCCAGCTCGTCGCTGGAGCAGATCATGCCGTGCGAGTTGCGGCCGTAGGTCTTGCGGGCGGAGATGGCGAAGCCGCCGGGCAGTTCGGCGCCGGGGAGGACGACCACGACCTTGTCGCCGACGGCGAAGTTGCGGGCGCCGCAGACGATCTCCTGCGGCTCGCCGGTGCCGTTGGCGGTGCCGACGTCGACGGTGCAGAAGCGGATGGGCTTCTTGAACTCCGTCAGCTCCTCGACGGTCAGCACCTGACCGACGACCAGGGGGCCCTTGAGGCCGTCGCCGAGCTGCTCGACCGTCTCGACCTCCAGTCCGGCCGAGATGAGCTTGGCCTGGACGTCACGGCCGGTCTGGGTGGCCGGCAGGTCGACGTACTCCCGCAGCCAGGAAAGCGGGACCCGCATCAGATCTCCATCCCGAACGGCCGGGTGAACCGGACGTCACCCTCGACCATGTCTCGCATGTCTTCGACGTTGTGGCGGAACATCAGCATCCGCTCGATGCCGAACCCGAAGGCGAAGCCGCTGTACTTCTCCGGGTCGACACCGCAGGCGGTGAGCACCTTGGGGTTGACCATGCCGCAGCCGCCCAGCTCGATCCAGCCCTCGCTGGAGCAGGTGCGGCAGGGGCGGTCGGGGTTGCCGACGGACTCGCCGCGGCAGACGTAGCACACCATGTCCATCTCGGCGGACGGCTCGGTGAACGGGAAGAAGTTCGGCCGCAGCCGCGTCTTCATGCCCTCGCCGAACAGCGCCTGGACCATGTGGTCCATGGTGCCCTTGAGGTCGGCCATGGTGAGGCCCTCGTCGACGGCCAGCAGCTCGACCTGGCGGAAGACCGGGGTGTGCGTGGCGTCCAGCTCGTCGGTGCGGTACACGACACCGGGGCAGATCACGTACACCGGCAGCTCACGGCTCAGCAGCGAGCGGATCTGCACGGGCGAGGTGTGGGTGCGCAGCACGACGCCGGACTCGGTGCCGCCCTCGGGGCCCTGCACGAAGAAGGTGTCGGCCTCGCCGCGGGCCGGGTGGTCCGGGCCGATGTTGAGGGCGTCGAAGTTGAACCACTCGGCCTCGACCTGGGGGCCCTCGGCGACCTCGTAGCCCATGGCCACGAAGACGTCCTCGATGCGCTCCGACAGGGTGGTGAGGGGGTGGCGGGCACCGGCCGGTACGCGGTCGTAGGGCAGCGTGACGTCCACCGCCTCCTCGACCAGTACCCGGGCGTCCCGCTCGGCCTCCAGCTCGCTCTGGCGGGCCGCGAGGCCCTTGTTGACCGCGCCCCGCGCCTGGCCGACCAGCTTGCCTGCGGCGGCCTTGGCCTGCGGGGGCAGTGCGCCGATCTCGCGGTTGGCGAGTGCCAGCGGGGAGGTGCCGCCGGTGTGGGCGACCTTGGCCTCCTGGAGCGCGTCGAGGGAGTCCGCGGCGGCGAAGGCGGCGAGCGCCTCGTCCCGCATGCGCTCGATCTCTTCCGGTTTCAAGGCCTCGACCTCTACAGGGTCGTACGACTTATTCGGTGCCGACATCTCTTCCCGTGCTTCCGATTGGCTGACTGAAGGTCCCCGTGACCGGCGCTCAGGGCCGTGTGCAGGACACAAAGGTGCCAAAGGCCGAGTCTAACGGGGTGGAGGTGAACGGATGCGCCCGCAGGCTGCTCAGGCCAGGTAGGCCGGAGCGCTCACGGGCAACGTAAATCGGAACTCGGCGCCGCCGAGGGGGGCGCGTCCGACGGTGATGGTGCCGCCGTGGGCTTCGACGATGCCCTTGACGATGTACAGCCCGAGGCCGGTGCCGCCGCGCTTGCTGCCCCGCCAGAAGCGGGTGAAGACGCGGTTCATGGACTCCTCCGGGATGCCACTGCCCTCGTCGCTCACCGTGACCGACGTACCGGTGTCCTCCCCCTCACGGGGGGACGCCGTGGGCGTGACGTCAATCGTGACCGTTCCCTCGCCGTGCCGCACCGCATTTTCCAGCAGGTTGCTCAGCACCTGGTCGATCTTGTCCGGGTCGGCCCACAGATCGGGCAGCGGCTGTCCGATCCGCAGCAGGAACCGGTCGGCGGGCTGCCCCGCGGCGACGTACGCCTGGATGTGCCGTCCGACGGCCGCGCCGATGTCGACGGGCTGCCTGCGCACTTCGAGGCGCCCGGAGTCGATCCGCGAGATGTCCAGCAGCTCGGCGATGAGCCGCGTGACCCGGTTGGCGTCGGCGTCCACGGTCTCCAGCATCAGTTTCTTCTGGTCGTCCGTGAACCGCTCCCACTTCGCGAGCAGCGTCGCCGTGAACCCCTTGACCGACGTCAGCGGCGACCGCAGCTCATGGGCCACGGTGGCGATCAGTTCGGCGTGGCTGCGCTCGGTGCGGCGCCGGGCCTCGGTGTCGCGCAGGGAGACCACGACACGGCGGACGGGTCCTGTGGGCTCCGTGCGGATGTAGCGGGCCGACACGAGGATCTCGCGTGCCCCGGGCAGCAGCAGGTTCCGCTCGGGCTGCCCGACGCGGATGGCGAGGCCCCCGTACGGGTCGGTCAGCTGCCACCAGCGGCGGCCTTCGAGATCTTCCAGGGGGAGGGCCCATTCCAGCGGGCGGCCGAGGGCGTCGGCGGCCGGGGTGGCGGTGATCCGGGCGGCGGCGGCGTTGAAACAGATCACGCGGCCGTTGGCGTCGGCCACGACCAGTCCGTCGGGGAGGTCGTCGGGGTCGATGCCGAGCTCGGCGAGATCATCGTGCCGGGCCGCCGATGGGGCGAGCACGTCCCGTGCTCCCCGTGTGCCGCTCGTGCCGACCCTCATCCCCGTACCCCACCTCTCGCGTTGTGCAGTGGGCCCCCGAGCCCGTCACCCTACTAGCTGGGCGTGACGGTGCGGCACCCTCCGAAGGCGCGCTGTGCACGGGCGGACGCGTAGAGACATACGGCGGCGGCGGTCGCCAGGTTCAGGCTTTCCGCCTTTCCGTGGATCGGCACCCGTACGACGGCGTCGGCCAGCTCCCGCGTCTCCTCGGGCAGTCCCCACGCCTCGTTCCCGAACACCCACGCCGTGGGGCCGCCCATCGTCCCCTTGTCCAGCTCGGCGTCGAGGTCGTCCTCGCCCGCGCCGTCGGCGGCGAGGATCCGCACCCCTGCCTGCCGGAGCCCCGCCACGGCCTCCTCCACGGGCACGCCGACGGCGACGGGCAGATGGAACAGCGACCCGACGGAGGCGCGCACGGCCTTGGGGTTGTAGAGGTCCACGGACGCGTCGGTGAGCACGACCGCCTCGGCCCCGGCGGCGTCGGCGCAGCGCAGTACGGTGCCGGCGTTGCCGGGGTCGCGGACGTGGGCGAGGACGGCGACGAGCTTGGGGCGGCCTTCCAGGATCTCCGCGAACGGGGTGTCGAGGAACCGGCAGACCCCGACGAGGCCCTGCGGGGTGACGGTGGTGGAGATGTCGGCGACGACCGCCTCGTCGGCGAGGTGCACGCGGGCGCCGGCCGCGTGGGCCTCGTCCACGATGTCGGCGTACCGCTCCGCGGCGTCGGGGGTGGCGAACAGTTCGACCAGGGTGTCCGCGTGTCGGGCGGCCTCGCGCACCGCCTGCGGGCCCTCCGCCAGGAACAGCCGGTCCTTCCCCCGGAAGTTCCGCTTCGCGAGCCGGCGGGCCGCGGCGACGCGGGCGGAGCGCGGGGAGATCAACTCGGGGGTCGGCATGGATCACCTTTGGGGATCGAGGAGTTCGGGGGGGGGCGGAGGCAGTGCGTTGTCGGGTGCGGGTGCGTGGGGGCTGGCCGCGCGGTTCCCCGCGCCCCTGAAAAGCAGGGGCGGGGCTTTTGGGGGCGCCGGGAAGTGCGCGAGAAGCCCCACCGGGCCCGCACCCGACAACGCACCCAAAAAACACCCGGACCCGCAGGCGGCAAGCACCTGCGGGTCCGGGGCACATCTCAGACGGCTCAGGCCGGCGCGAGCGTCACGCCGCCTTGGGCGCGTTCACGTCCGCCGGCAGCGCCTTCTGCGCGACCTCGACCAGCGCGGAGAACGCCGTGGCGTCGTTGACGGCCAGCTCGGCGAGGATCTTGCGGTCGACCTCGATGTTCGCGGCCTTCAGACCCTGGATGAGGCGGTTGTACGTCATGCCGTTCTGGCGGGCCGCAGCGTTGATGCGCTGGATCCACAGCTGACGGAAGTCGCCCTTGCGCTTCTTGCGGTCGTTGTAGTTGTAGACCAGCGAGTGGGTGACCTGCTCCTTGGCCTTGCGGTACAGGCGCGAACGCTGACCGCGGTAGCCGGAGGCCGCCTCGAGGATCGCCCGGCGCTTCTTGTGGGCGTTTACCGCCCGCTTGACGCGTGCCACTTTTTACTCCTTGTAGCGGGGCCGTGGTTGTCCTCACACGACCCGAAATCGATGGGGTCCCGGTCCTGACGTCGTACGGCGCGCTTCGATCAACCGATCAGGCGCCGCCGCGTCACTTGCCGAGAAGCTTCTTGATCTTCGCGGCGTCGCCCGGGGCCATCTCGGCGTTGCCGGTGAGGCGACGCGTCACGCGGGACGACTTGTGCTCGAGCAGGTGGCGCTTGCCGGCGCGCTCACGGAGCACCTTGCCGGAGCCGGTGATCTTGAAGCGCTTGCTGGCACCGCTGTGCGACTTGTTCTTCGGCATAGCGCCGTTCTCTCCTCGTCAGTGGCGCTCCGGTGCCCGGTCGCGAAACCGGGCACGACGGAACGTCATTTCTTTCGGTTGACACCCTGGACGGTGTCCAGGGCTTCCCCCGGACTCGCGTCCCGGGGACTTACGCCTCGGCAGGCGCCTCTGCAGGCGCCTCGGCCTCGACGTGCTCCAGCTCCACGTCGGTGTCCTCGGCGTCGCTGTGCTCGGCGGCGTTCTGCGACTTGCCGGGGTTGGCCTTCGCTTCCGCCTTCCGGGCTTCCTGCGCCTGGCGGGCCTCGGCCATCGCCTCGGTCTTCTTCTTGTGCGGACCGAGAACCATGATCATGTTTCGGCCGTCCTGCTTCGGGTTCGACTCGATGAACCCGAGATCCTCGACGTCCGAGGCGAGACGCTGCAGCAGTCGGTAGCCCAGCTCGGGCCGGGACTGCTCGCGACCACGGAACATGATCGTGATCTTGACCTTGTCGCCCTGCTTGAGGAACCGGACGACGTGACCCTTTTTGGTGTCGTAGTCGTGCGGGTCGATCTTCGGCCGGAGCTTCATTTCCTTGATGACCGTGTGCGCCTGGTTCTTGCGCGCCTCACGGGCCTTCATGGCCGACTCGTACTTGAACTTCCCGTAGTCCATGAGCTTGCAGACCGGCGGGCGCGCGCTCGCCGCCACCTCGACCAGGTCGAGGTCGTACTCCTGCGCAAGCTCCAGGGCCTTGGCAAGCGGAACAATCCCGACCTGCTCGCCGCTGGGACCGACAAGTCGCACTTCGGGAACGCGAATCCGGTCGTTGATGCGGGGCTCGGTGCTGATGGATCCTCCTCGGTAGCACCACACGCCGGTCTGGCGGACCGCCGTGTTATGTCTGGTTGACATAGAGACCAACCGTCAAGGGCCATGAAAAATGCCCCGGACGGGACACAGGCGGGGCTCCATATGCTGCCGGAGCACCGCCGCGGGTGTGCCGCGGGGCGCAGTATCGGACGACTCCACCGTCCGTACGGAACGGTGGGGGCCGTCTGACCGGTTGACCTGCCGTCCCGGAGGACAGTCAGGTGGGAGTTCGGAGCCTCCACTTGCGGGCCGGGCACACAGGTGTCCAGCCGGTCGTTGAGACCACCATACCGGGTTGAAACCTGGCGTGCCAATCGGGCTGCGCCGGACTCCCGCAGGTAGGGACGTGCGCGGCGGGGCCTATCGTGTGGGCATGAGTGAGACCCCTCCTGAGAACCCCGACTTCGACTCGATGACCCGCGACATCGCCGAGGTCCCCGCGGTCGAGGTGATCGTGACCGTCGCCGTCAACCTGATGAGCGCCGCCGCGGTGAAGCTCGGCCTGACGGAGGAGGGCGACAAGTACAAGGACCTGGACGAGGCCCGCAAGCTCGTCACCGCACTCGCCGGCCTCCTCGACGCGTCGGCGACCGAGATCAGCTCCTTCCACGCGGCACCGCTGCGCGACGGACTGAAGTCGCTGCAGCTGGCGTTCCGCGAGGCGTCGCTCGTACCGGACGAGCCGGGCCAGGGCCCGGGCGAGAAGTACACGGGCCCGGTCTACGGCTAGACCTCGCGGCGACCGCTACCCCCGTACGTACAAGGGCTCGCCCGGTGGCGTCGCCCCGGCCGGCAGCAGTGCCAGGTCGAGGCCGCGCACCAGGCGGGCCCTAAGTGTCTCGTCGGCGGCGAGGCGGCCCGCGACGGCCCGCGCGGCCTCGGCCGGGCCCGCGGACGGGTCGAGGACGAGGGCCAGGGTGCCGTCGGCCTGCCCGGGGCCGAGGTGGGCGCGGAGCACGGCCGGCTCGGCGGCGACGGCCGCGCGGACGGCGTCGCGGACGGCGGGGTCGGCGAGCGGGTCGGTGGTGGTACGTCCCTCGGCGAGCGCGAGCAGGGCCCGGCCGGTCAGCTCGTAGGTGACGGGACCGGCGAGGTCGAGGACGACCGTGTCCGCCTTCTCGTGCGCGGCGGCCTGCAGCGCCTGGCGCAGGGGTACGGCGACCGGGCGGGCGGCCGGGTCCCAGCGGGCCAGGGAGTCGGTGGAGGTGAAGGCGGGCAGGGCGGTGCGGCCGCCGGCCTTCAGGGTGGGGACGGCCATGTCGCTGGTCTTCTCGCGGCGCAGCCCCCTCTCGTCCACCTCGACCTCGCCGAGCACGGCCACGACGGGCACGAGCAGCCGGGCCCCCTCAAGGGCTTCGAGGACGGGGCCCACGGCCGTGCGGTCCTCGGCCCAGGCGGCGAGCGCGGCGCTCAGCCGGGGGTCGGCGGAACCGTCGTCGTCGGAGAAGCCGGGGTCGGGAATGTTCTTGTTCGCCACGGTCGTCGAGCCTATCGGGGGAGGTCTCCCGGGCGTCCGGCAGGCCGGAAACCTGACGGTCACCTCGCTCACGGTTTTCTCAGCCTTCCCTGACACGCATTTAACAAGCGCCTCACCGCACGCACAGCGGGGTCCACAACCATCGCGGCATGCCGTCATCCGGAGCCCGTCGCCGCGCCCGTCCGTCCGTGCGCCGCCCGCTCGTCCACCTCGCGCTCGTCGCCCTCGTCCTGGTGGGCGGCACGGCCGCCGGGTCGGTGTACATGAGGGCCCGGGCGCAGGACGGCGGGGGTTCCGCCGTATCGTCGTCGGCGTCATCGTCGGTACCGCCCCCGGCCTCCGCTTCCCCCGTGCCGGGCGCGGGCGCGGTCGTCGAGGAGGCTTCGGTGGAACCTGTGGCGGCGCCCGAGGCGGATCACGACGCGCTGCTCGCGGCGGCCCTGGCGGAGGTGACCGTCGAGGACGGGGCGGCGGTGTCGGTGTCGGTGCTGGACGTGACCTCCGGGGAATCGGCCGGGTACGGGGACGCGCGCTTCGACACCGCGAGCATCGTCAAGCTGGACATCCTGGCGGCCCTGCTGCTGCGGGCCGAGGACGCGGGCCGGTCGCTCACCGCGCAGGAGCGGACGTACGCCTCCGCGATGATCCGGGACAGCGACAACGCGTCCGCGACGGCTCTGTGGAAGGTCATCGGGCAGGCGGGCGGCCTCGACGCCGCGAACGAGCGGTTCGGGCTGACGGACACCGAGGGCGGCGACGGTCTGTACTGGGGCCTCACCCAGACCACGGCGGCCGATCAACTCACCCTGCTCCGGCAGGTGTTCGGGGACGACGGCACGTCCGAGCTGAGCGCGGCCGCACGGTCGTACGTCCAGGAGCTGATGGGCCGGATCGCCCCGGGGCAGGACTGGGGCGTCTCGGCGGCCGCGTCGGGCGGGGTCTCGGGACCAGGATTCGCCCTGAAGAACGGGTGGTTGCCGCGTACCGCGACCGGGCTGTGGGACATCAACAGCGTCGGCCGGGTGACGGTGGAGGGGCGGGCGTACCTGGTCGCGGTGGTGTCGCACGGCAACACGACCAAGGCGAAGGGGGTCGCGCTGGTGGAGGCGGCGGCGCGGGCGGCCGTCTCGGTGTTCGGGGGGACGACGGGTGCGGCGGGGGCGGCCGGCACCTCGTAGGCGCCGCCTTCAGACGATGTAGTCGTCGGGCCGGCCGCGACCGCGTCCGCGCCAGACCATCACGGCCATGACCAGCAGGAACGCGCCTGCTCCACCTGCGGCGGGCGCGGCCCAGCCGACGGTCGGGTCCTCCTCCTCGACCGGGTCCGGACCGGAGCCGAAGTACTTGCCGCCGTACGACGCGGTCTTGAGGTCGTCGGAGGTGAGTGCGGCGCCCTTCTCGATGGCGGCCGCCGGGTCGACGAAGCCGAAGCCGCGGGAGTCGTCGCGGCCGCCGGCGGGGGCTTCGCGGGCGGTCTCCTCCAGGAGGCGTTTGACCTGGGCGGGGGTCAGGCTCGGGTGGGCCGCCTTGATGAGGGCGGCGGCGCCGGAGACGAAGGCCGCGGCGGCGCTGGTGCCCCAGCCCTCGTAGTACTTGCGGTCCGGGTCGGCGATGACGACGTCGACGCCGGGGGCGCTGACGGTGGCGTACCAGCGGCGGGTGGAGAACGGGGCGCGGTCGCCGTCCTCGTCGACGGCGGTCACCGCGATCACCCCCGGGTAGGCCGCCGGGTAGGAGATGTGGTCGCCCTTCGCCCCGCCGTTGCCGGCCGAGGCGACCACGATCGAGCCCTTCGCCAGGGCGTACTGGACGGCGGCGTCCTCGGAGGGTTCCGGATGGGCGGACTCGGAGTCGTCGCCGAGGGAGAGGTTGATGACGTCGACGTCCTGGTCGGCGGCCCAGCGGATGCCTTCGGCGAGGGCGTTGCCGCGGGTGCTGCGGGCCTTGGAGCGGGCCGCGTCCTTGTCCTCCAGGATGACGCGGACGGGGAGGATCCGTGCCTCGGGGGCGATACCGAGGACGCCGTCGGCGTTGTTCGGACCGTGTCCGTGCCCGGCGATGATCCCGGCCATGGCGGTGCCGTGCCGGGCCCAGGCGCGGTCGCCGCGCGAGGCCCCGAAGCCGACCATGTCCCGCGTCGGCAGGATGTTGCCGACGAGGTCCGGGTGCTCGTCGTCGACGCCGGTGTCGAGCACCGCGACGGTGATGCCGGCCCCCTTCGTCGTACGCCATGCCTCCTGTGTGTGCATCGCCTCCAGCGCCCACTGCTGGTCCCGGATGCCGTCGGCGTGCGCGGCGGTGGACGGCAGGAGGGCCAGGGAGGCGGCGAGGGGGAGGCTGAGCAGACGGAGTCGCGGACGCCGGGCACGGCGGCCGGCCCGGGTGGGCGTCACGGCCCGCGCGGTTACTCCTGCCGATACGGCGGTCCCGGGTTTCCCGGCGGTCATGAGGGCTGCTCCGTGGCGGACGCGGCGGTCCTGCGCAGGCCGCGTTCGATGCGGTCGGCGAGGCCCTTCGCCTCGTGGCCGAGACCGGACTGGGCGGGTGCGCTGGTGGCGCCGGGCTTCATCGCGTCCTCGGCCGGCTGTGGTTCGGTGACGGTGCGGCCGTCGGCGAAGCCCGAGACGGCGTAGACGACGACGGGCACGTCGGTGAGGACGGAGATCGTCCAGGAGGCCCGCTGGTCGTCGCCGAAGCCGGCCGCGACGGTGTCCTCGGCGGCGTACGGCCTCGGCATCAGGTCGGTGCGGCGGTCCAGCTCGTCCTTCGCGAAGCGGTTCCTGAGCGCGGTCATGGCGGCGGCGTCGGCCTTGGTGAACATCAGGCCGACGGTGATGACGTTGCTCCGGGTCGCGTCGGTGTAGGTGGCGCGCAGCAGCCGCAGACAGCCGACGGGGGCGAGGACCTTGCGCAGCAGCGGGTCGAAGGCGTCCGCGCAGCCGCTGTCGCGCGCGACGGCGATCCGTGTCCAGGTGCGGTCGGTGCCGCCGGGTCCGGCGCCCTCGCCGCGCACGGTGGGCGGGAACAGTTCGTCGACGGGTACGCCGTGCCACAGCTGTCCGGCCACCGCGAAGGTGTCGCGCGAGCCGTCCGCCCCGGGGTCCCCGGTGAGCCAACTCCCGGCCGCCGCGCCGCCGATGAGCCCGATGCCGAGCACCACGCACGCGGCCACGGCCGCCGCCCTCGCCCTGGTGGGGCGCGGCCTGCGGCGTGTGGCGTACGGCTCCGGCGCGGTCCACGGCGAGGTGTCCGGCTGCGCCAACGTCACGAAGGGCCGCCCGGCAGCGGCGCCGAGGACTCCGTCGAGGGCTTCGGCGGACCGCCGGGACGAAGCCGACGGAGGCTGCCAGCCGCCGGGGCGCTCGGGGGTGAGGGGCCTCGGGTGGGGCGTGCCCTCGGGGGCCCGCTCCTGGGGCGTGGGCCGACGCGGGGGCGGCGCGGTGGGCGGGACGGCGCCACCGGACGCCGGTACGCCGTCGGCGGGTGCCTGCGCCGGGGGCTGTGCGGCCGGGTGGGAGGGCGCGCTTGCGGAGGAGCGTGGTGGGGCTTGACCGGCGGGGGGGCCGGAGGGCCGGGGCGACCGGCCGCCGAGGGGTGGGGCCGGGTCGGCCGCCCGGGTTCCCGAGGGCCGTGCGGGACCGGAGAACCGTGCGGGACCAGGGGACGGTGCCGGACCCGAGGTCGGTGCCGGGCCCGAGGTCGGTGCCGGGCCCGAGGTCGGTGCCGGGCCCGAGGAGCGTGGTACGTCCGTCCGCCGTGCGGTGTCACGTGCCGCCGGCGGGGTGTCGGGGAAGCGGGCCGAGGCCGGGGGCGGGGTGTCGTCCGGGCGACCGGCGGCCGGGGGGCCGTCCGGGAAGCGGGCCGACGCCGTGGGCGTGCCGTCCGGGAAACGGGTCGGAGCCGCCGGTGGAGCCTTCAGGAAGCGGGTCCAGGCCGCCGGCGGGGCGTCGGGGAAGCGGGCGGAGGCGGCCGGGGGCGGCGGCGCGGTGGCCGGGGTGCCGCCGTTCTGGCTCGCGGTGCGCCGGAAGTCGGAGAAACGCGGGTGCTCGCCGCGACGCGGGGCGCCGCTGTCCACGGCGGCCTCGCCCGCCGGGCTCCGGCCGGCCGGCCGGGCGGCGCCGCGCGCGGGAGTCCGGCCCGCCTCGCCCGGCCCGCGTACGGCATCGCCCCCGGACGCCGTGGCGCCGGAGCCGCGCAGGGAGCCCTGCCCGGCCGGCGGCCGGGAGCCTCGCGGAAGGCCGCCCTGGCGGGCCGCCGGGTCGGAGCCGTGCGCACGGGAGGGTGCGGTGCCGCTCTGGCCGCCGGAACTCCGGTTGCTCTCCGGGGTGTTCGGCGCGTCCGTCGCACGGGGGTGCCGTACGTCCCGGGGTGCGCCCGGCGTCGACGAGGGCGCCGAGGACGGGCGGGGCGGAGCGCTGGGCCGTGCGGGCGCGCCCGCCACGGGGGGCCGCTGCGGACGCCGTGGCACGGTCGGACCGTTCCCGGCCGAGGGTGCGCGATCCGGGCGGGGCGGGGGGACCGAGGAGCCTCCCACCGGGCCGGAGCCGCGTGGAGAGGAAGCCGTGGGGTGCGCACCGGAGGCGGAGGCGCGCGTACCCGAATCGGGCGCACCCGGTGCCGGGGGCCGCGTACCCGCGGTGGGCGGGCGAGTGGCCCGGGCGGACGCGCCGCCCGAGGCCGGCGGACACGTGTCCGGCGCCTCGCTGTCGGACCCGGGTTCCCTCGACGCAGGCCGGGCCGCGGTGCCCGGCGGCGTGGTCGACGGTTCGTGGTCCGGTGGTATGGACGGGCGGGGCGGGACCGGTGGGCGCGGGGGAATGGAGGCGCGCCGCGCTTCCGTGCTCATGCACCCCCCGTTTCCTCGTCCCGTGCGGCCCGGAGGCCGTCCGGGCGTCCGACCACCCGTGGGGAGCGGCCGTCAAACGTACCGGGACTCGCCCGCCCGCGGTCGCCGTCACCACGGGCAAGCCATACCCGCGGCAGCGGATCCGCATCCCCGTCGAGGTCGTCCCTGCGTGCGCGTCACTCTACGGGTTGGCCGCCGTCGAACGGGAACCAGTACGCCGGCCCGTGGCTTCTGCCCGGAACGTCCCCCTACCCTGCGGTAATCATGTCTGGCAGGCTTCGTGCATGACTGCGCGCGCCGCCGATCGGGCCCGGTACGACCGGGCCACAGCTCATCTCGACGCCCCTCTGGCGATCGTCGACCTCGACGCCTTCGACGCGAACGCAGACGACCTCGCGCGCAGGGCCGGCGGCAAGCCGATCCGCGTCGCGAGCAAGTCCGTTCGCTGCCGGGCTCTTCTGGAGAGGGTCCTGGCCCGTGAGGGCTTCGAGGGCATCATGTCGTTCACCCTCGCCGAGTCCCTGTGGCTGGCCCGCTCCGGGTTCGAGGACGTGCTGCTCGCCTACCCCTCGGCCGACCACGAGGCCTTCGCCGAACTGGCGGGCGACCCCAAGCTCGCGGCCGCCGTGACCGTGATGGTCGACGACCCCGCCCAGCTCCAGCTGATCGACGACTCCCGACGGGGCGGCACCGAAGTCGTGCGTGTCTGCCTGGAGTTGGACACCTCGCTGAAGCTGCTCGGCGGCCGGGTGCGGGTCGGGGCGCTGCGCTCCCCGCTGCACTCCCCCGCGCAGGTCGCCGACATGGCCCGCGCGATCACCGAGCGCCCGGGGTTCAAGCTGGTCGGGATCATGGCGTACGAGGGTCATATCGCCGGTGTGGGCGACGCGGTGGCCGGACGGCCGCTGCGTTCGCGTGCCATCCGGCTGATGCAGGCCACCGCGAAGAAGGAGCTGGCCGCGCGGCGGGCCGAAGTGGTGCGCGCCGTACGGCGGGTGGCGCCGGACCTGGAGTTCGTGAACGGCGGCGGCACGGGCAGTGTGCAGCACACGGCGGCGGAGGACTCGGTCACCGAGATCGGTGCCGGTTCCGGGCTCTACGTGCCGCGCCTCTTCGACAACTACACGTCGTTCAGCGGGCGTCCGGCCGCGCTGTTCGCCATGCCGGTGGTACGGCGTCCCGGTGTCGGGGTCGTCACGGTCCTGGGCGGCGGTTACCCGGCCTCCGGCGCGCCCGGCCCCGACCGGCTGCCGGTGCCGTATCTGCCCGAGGGGCTGAGGTACGACCCGCAGGAGGGCCCCGGCGAGGTGCAGACCCCGCTGCTGGGGGCGCCCGCCGACGACCTGCTGCTCGGCGACAAGGTGTGGTTCCGGCACGCCAAGGCCGGTGAGCTGTGCGAGCGGTTCGACGTGCTGCACCTGGTCGAGGGCGACGAGGTGACGGCGGCCGTGCCGACCTATCGCGGCGAGGGCCACACGTTCCTGTAGCCGGGGGCGGCGGGGGCGGCGCGCGGTCTCACGAGGGGCCGAGACTGCTGCCCACTCCCCCGCCCGTGTCCGCCTCCGTGTCGCCCACCGCGCGGACGCCCTCGACGATCTCGTCGATGTCGTCGAGCGGCGGGCCGTCGTCGCCCGCGTCGAGGGCGAACCGGACCAGGACGGGTGCCTCGGAGCCGCTGCTGGAGGGGAAGACGAGGGACTGGACGTAGCCGCCGGCCCCGGCCCCCGTCGTCACCCGCCAGCGCACGTAGTAGCCGGCGCGGCCCGCGACGGCGACCGAGCCGGATCCGACGACCTCGTGGCCGGTGATGCCGTCGTACGGCTGCTTGTCCAGGACGTCACGGTCGAAGGCGTCGTTCGCGGCGTCCTCGATGTCGTTCTCGGCGAGGATCTTCGGGGAGGTCTCGTCGCTGCCGGTGACGGTGCGCGAGACGACGACGCCTCCGCGGCACACACTGCCCTCTCCGGGGCAGTCGAAGGTGCCGTCCGTGACGAGGACGGCGTCCTCCTCACCGGATCCGTCGCCGTCCTCCCAGCCTTCGGGGATCGGGAACGTGATTCCGTTGAGGTCGTCCACGGCGCGCTTCGCGTCCCCGGAGGGGGACGGGCCGACGGAGTCGGCCGGGGCAGGGCTGTCCTTCCCGTCGGCCTCGGAGGTCGGGGACGCCGTGGTGGTCCTCGTCTCCCGGCCGCCGTCGCCGTCCTCGCCGAGCAGCAGGACACCGCCCGTGACCGCCCCGGCGACCAGGACGGCACCGACGGCGGCCAGCGCGACGACCTTGGCGCGGCCGGGGCCGCGCGCGGGCGGCCCCGGCCGGAGCACCGGCGGCACGGGCTGCTCCGGCTGGCGCCGGTGGTCGGTCCACGCGGTCCCGTCCCACCAGCGTTCGGTGAGCGGGTAGGACGGGTCGCGGTACCAGCCGGGCGGCGAACTGCTCATCCCGGCACTTTAATCACACCGACCGTGCCGGTGTTCCGGTCACCGGGCGGACTGTCTAGACCGGGGTGACGTACGCGCCCGCGATACCGCCGTCGACCAGGAAGTCGGTGGCGTTGACGAAGGAGGAGTCGTCACTGGCGAGGAACGCGACGGCGGCCGCGATCTCGTCGGCCTCGGCGAAGCGGCCGACCGGGATGTGCACGAGCCGGCGCGCGGCCCGCTCCGGGTCCTTCGCGAACAGCTCCTGCAGCAGCGGGGTGTTGACCGGCCCCGGGCAGAGCGCGTTGACGCGGATGCCCTCCCGCGCGAACTGCACGCCCAGCTCCCGGGACATGGCCAGCACACCGCCCTTGGAGGCCGTGTACGAGATCTGGGAGGTCGCCGCGCCCATGCGGGCCACGAAGGACGCGGTGTTGATGATCGAGCCCTTGCCCTGGCTGCGCATGTAGGGGATCGCGGCCTTGCAGCACAGGTACACGGAGGTGAGGTTGACCTCCTGGACCCGCTTCCAGGCCTCCAGGCCGGTCTCCAGGATGGAGTCGTCGTCGGGCGGCGAGATGCCCGCGTTGTTGAAGGCGATGTCGACGCTGCCGTAGGTGTCGAACGCGGTCTTGAACAGCGCGTCGACCTGCTCGGCGTCGGTGACGTCGACCTTGACGAAGAGCCCGCCGACCTCCTCGGCGGCCGCCTTGCCGCGTGCCTCGTCCAGGTCGCCGCAGACGACGTGCGCGCCCTCGGCGGCCAGCCGGCGCGCGGTGGCGAGGCCGATGCCGCTGCCGGCGCCGGTGATGACGGCGGTGCGGCCGACCAGGCGGCGGCAGATGTTTTCCGATGTCACTGTGCGGAGCCTTCCGTGCTGATGAAGACGTTCTTGGTTTCGGTGAAGGCGGTCAGGGCGTCCGGGCCGAGTTCACGGCCGATGCCGGACTGTTTGAACCCGCCGAAGGGGGTCCAGTAGCGGACGCTGGAGTGGGAGTTGACGGACAGGTTGCCGGCGCGGACGGCCTGGGAGACGCGCAGCGCGCGCCCGACGTCCCGGGTCCAGATGGAGCCGGACAGGCCGTAGGGGGTGTCGTTGGCGAGGCGGATGGCGTCGGCCTCGTCCTCGAAGGGCAGGACGACGGCGACGGGGCCGAAGACCTCCTCGGCGGCCACCCGGGCGTCGGGCGCGACATCGGTGAGGACGGTCGGCGGGAACCAGAAGCCGGGGCCCTCGGGCGCCTTGCCGCGGATGCCGGGCGCGTCCGGGTCGACGTACGCGCGGACGCGGTCCAGCTGGATCCGGGAGATGAGCGGGCCCATCTGGGTGGCCTCGTCGGCCGGGTCGCCGACGCGGACGGACTCGATGCCGGGGGCGAGGAGGTCGAGGAAGCGGTCGTAGGCGGAGCGCTGGACGAGGATGCGGGTGCGGGCGCAGCAGTCCTGGCCGGAGTTGTCCAGGAACGACATGGGGGCGGCCGCGGCGGCGGCCTCCAGGTCGGAGTCGGCGAAGACGATGTTGGGGCTCTTGCCGCCGAGTTCGAGGGTGACGCGCTTGAGCAGTGCCGAGCCCTTCGCCAGCACCTGCTTGCCCACGGCAGTCGACCCGGTGAAGACGATCTTCGCGACGCCGGGGTGCTCGACCAGGGCGTCGCCGGTGACGCGGCCGTGGCCGGGCAGCACCTGGAACAGACCCTCGGGGAGCCCTGCCTCGCGGGCCAGCTCGGCGAGGCGCAGCGCGGTGAGGGGCGTGGTCTCGGCGGGCTTGAGGAGGACGGCGTTGCCTGCCGCGAGCGCGGGGGCGACCCCCCACGCCGCGATGGGCATGGGGAAGTTCCACGGAGCGATCACCGCGACGACGCCGAGCGGTTCGAGGAGGGTGACGTTGAGCCCCCCGGCCACCGGGATCTGGTGGCCGGTGAGCCGCTCGACGCCGCCGGCCGCGTAGTCGAGCAGGTCCCGGACGTTGCCGGCCTCCCAGCGGGCGTTGCCGATGGTGTGTCCGGCCTCGCGGACCTCCAGCAGCGCCAGCTCCTCCAGGTGCTCGTCCACGGTCACCGCGAAGCGGCGCAGCAGCCGGGCGCGGTCGCCCGGAGCGGTGGTGGCCCACAGCCGCTGGGCCTTCGTCGCCAGGGCCACGGCGGCGTCGACGTCCGCCGCCGTGGCGGCCGCGACGGTGGCGACGACCTCCTCGGTGGCGGGGTTCAGCACCTGGAGCTGCTGCTCGTACTGCTCGGACTGCTCGGACTGCTCGGACAAGACAGGGCCTCTCACAGCGGGTGCGTCACGGACGTGCTCGGTGGACGCACGGACGTGCTCGGTGACTCACGGACCTACGCGGTGACTCACAGACGTTCGAAGGAGCGGCGCAGCTCCCAGTCGGTCACGGCGGCGTCGAAGGCGGCCAGCTCGACGCGGGCCATGTTGCTGTAGTGCGCGACGACCTCCTCGCCGAAGGCGGCCTTGGCGATGAGGCTGTTCTCCCACAGCTCGGCGGCCTCGCGGAGGGTGGTGGGCACCTGGTCGTATCCGGCGGCGTACGCGTTCCCGGTGCACACCTCCGGCAGTTCGAGCTTCTGCTCGATGCCGTACAGCCCCGCCGCGATCAGCCCGGAGACGGCGAGGTGCGGGTTGACGTCACCGCCGGGGAGCCTGTTCTCGAAACGCATCGAGCGGCCGTGGCCGACGACCCGCAGCGCGCAGGTCCGGTTGTCGTACCCCCAGGCCACGGCGGTCGGCGCGAAGGAGCCCGGCTGGAACCGCTTGTAGGAGTTGATGTTGGGCGCGTAGAGCAGCGAGAAGTCGCGGAGCGCGGCGAGCTGGCCGGCCAGGAAGTGGCGCATGACCGGCGACATGTCGTGGCCGTCGGCCATGGCGTTGGTGCCGTCGGCGTTCGCCAGGGACAGGTGGATGTGGCAGGAGTTGCCCTCGCGCTCGTTGAACTTCGCCATGAAGGTGAGCGAGACGCCCTCCTGCGCGGCGATCTCCTTGGCGCCGGTCTTGTAGACCGCGTGCTGGTCGCAGGTGACCAGGGCCTCGTCGTACTTGAACACGATCTCGTGCTGGCCGGGGTTGCACTCGCCCTTGGCGGACTCGACGGTCAGCCCGGCGGCCTCCATCTCGTTGCGGATGCGCCGCAGCAGGGGCTCGATACGGCCGGTGCCGAGGACCGAGTAGTCGATGTTGTACTGGTTCGCCGGGGTCAGCCCCTTGTAACCGGCGTCCCAGGCCTGCTCGTAGGTGTCCTTGAAGACGATGAACTCCAGCTCGGTGCCGACGTTGGCCGTGTAGCCCAGTTCGGCGAGGCGCTCCAGCTGGCGGCGCAGGATCTGGCGGGGCGCGGCGACGACCGGTGAGCCGTCGTTCCAGGCGAGGTCGGCGATCAGCATCGCGGTGCCCTCGTTCCACGGCACCCGGCGCAGGGTGCTCAGGTCCGGGTGCATGGCGAAGTCGCCGTAGCCGCGGTCCCAGGAGGACATCGCGTAGCCGTCGACGGTGTTCATCTCGGTGTCGACGGCGAGCAGGTAGTTGCAGCCCTCGGTGCCATGGGCGAGTACCTCGTCGAGGAAGAAGCGCGCGGCGAACCGCTTGCCCTGGAGGCGCCCTTGCATGTCGGGGAAGGCCAGGACGACAGTGTCGATCTCACCGGCCGCGACGAGGGCGTGCAGCTCCTCGACGGTGAGCGGGGGTGTGCGGTCTGCCACGGGAAAGCCTCCTAGGGGCTTCTTCGGCCACCCCGGAGGCATTCAGCCATCCGGGAGCCATAAGGTATTACCCGTAACCATTAGTTGGGAAGGGGCAACGTCCACATGTCGCAGACAGGGGCGGAACCGGGCACTCCCTGGGCCGACGACCGGCTGGCGTCCGTACTGCGGCCGGTGCGGGCAGGCAACGGCTTCGAGGAGGCGCTGGAGCAGATCCTCCAGGTCGTCCGGCTCGGCCTGGTGCCGGGCGGCGAACGGCTGCCGGCGGAGCGCGAGTTGGCCGAGCGGCTCGGGATCAGCCGGGTGACGCTGCGCGAGGTGCTCAAGGTGCTGCAGGACCAGGGCCTGATCGAGGCGCGGCGCGGGCGGTACGGGGGCACGTTCGTGCTGCCGCGGGTCGCCACACCGGGTGAGGACGAGCTGCGCCGCCGCCTCAAGGGCATCGACGTCGAGGACACGCTGCGCTTCCGCGAGGTGCTGGAGGTCGGCGCGGCGGGGCTGTGCGCGGCACACGGTCTGACCAGCGAGGAGGTCGAGCGGCTGCGGGCGGCCCTGACCCGCACGCACAACGCGCCGCTCACGGAGTACCGCCGTCTGGACACCCTGCTGCATCTCACGATCGCCGAGCTGTCCGGCTCCCCCTCGCTCGCCGGCCAGTACGCGGCCGTCCGCGCCGGGGTCAACGACCTGCTGGACTGCATCCCGCTGCTGGTGCGGAACCTGGAGCACTCCCAGCAGCAGCACACGGCCCTGGTGGAGGCGGTGCTGGACGAGGACGCCGAGGCGGCGCGGGAGATCATGCGGGAGCACTGCTCCGGCACGGCGGCCCTGCTGCGCGGCTTCCTCGGATGAGCGCGTCCCGCCGCTCGACCCCCTCTGATGAGCACGTATTTACGCTCGCTTAACGCAGGGGTATTGCTTTTCGGCCACCCACCCCACAAAGGTATGGATCCATTCCTTTGAGTGGGGAGAGTGCGCCATGGCCCTGAAAGCCACCGACACCGCCGACGCGGCGGACGACTACCTGGAGCGCCGAACGCTCCGCCGGGGCAGCGCCGGCTGGGTACTGCTGACCGGCCTCGGCGTCGCCTATGTCGTCTCCGGCGACTTCTCCGGCTGGAACCTCGGCCTGGCGGAGGGCGGCTTCGGCGGTCTGGCGATCGCCACGGTGCTGATGGGCACCATGTACGCCTGCATGGTCTTCGCCCTCGCCGAGCTCTCGGCGATCCTGCCCACGGCGGGCGGCGGCTACGGCTTCGCACGCCGGGCGCTCGGCCCGTGGGGCGGCTTCCTGACCGGCACGGCGATCCTGATCGAGTACGTGCTCGCCCCGGCCGCCATCGTGATCTTCATCGGCGAATACGTGAAGTCGCTGGGCCTGTTCGGCCTGACGTCGAGCTGGCCGGTCTACCTGGTCTGCTTCGCGCTCTTCATCGGCATCCACCTGTGGGGCGTCGGCGAGGCACTGATCGCCAGCTTCGTCGTCACCGGCTTCGCGGTCTTCGCCCTCATCGTGTTCGCCGTGGGCGCGCTGCCCGACTTCAGCGTCTCCGCACTCGACGACATCCCGGTCGACTCCTCCGCGTTCGGCGCGAGTTCGTGGCTGCCCATGGGGCTGCTCGGCATCTGGGCGGCGTTCCCGTTCGGCATGTGGTTCTTCCTGGGCGTCGAGGGCGTGCCCCTGGCCGCCGAGGAGACCAGGGACCCGGCCCGTGCGCTGCCGAAGGCGATCCGCTGGTCGATGGGCGTCCTCGTGGTGCTGGCGGTGATCACCTTCTTCGCCGCGGCCGGCGCGCGCGGCTCGAACGCCATCCAGGCGGCCGGCAATCCGCTGGTCGAGGCACTGCAGCCGGACGGCAAGGCCACCGCGCTCAGCCGTTTCGTGAACTACGCCGGTCTGGCCGGCCTCGTCGCCTCGTTCTTCTCCCTGATCTACGCGGGCTCCCGGCAGCTGTTCGCCCTCTCCCGGGCCGGCTACCTCCCCCGGGTCCTGTCCCTCACCAGCAAGCGCAAGGCCCCGTACCTGGGCCTGCTGGTGCCGGGCACGATCGGCTTCGCGCTGGCCACCGCCACCGGGGACGGCGGCCGGATGCTGAACATCGCCGTCTTCGGCGCCACGATCAGCTACGCGCTGATGTCGCTGTCGCACATCGTCCTGCGCCGCCGGGAGCCCGAGCTGGAGCGTCCGTACCGCACGCCGGGCGGTGTACTGACGTCCTCGGTCGCCCTCGTCCTCGCGTGCTCGGCGCTGGTGGCGACCTTCCTGGTGGACGTGACGGCCGCGATCATCGCGCTCGTCGTGTACGCGGTCGCGGCGGCGTACTTCGGTCTCTACAGCCGCAAGCACCTGGTGGCGAAGGCCCCGGAGGAGGAATTCGCCGCGCTGGCCGCCGCCGAGGCAGAGTTGGCGCGGGACTGACCGCGCCGTGGCACCGGCGCGGTGCCACGGTTTCCAGGGGTTCCACAGGTTCGACGAGCAATGAGCAGGGAGCGAGCACACGTGACCAGGCCGCTGATCGGTGTGAGTACGTATCTGGAGTCCGGCGCGCGCTGGGGCGTCTGGGAGCTGGAGGCGGCCCTGTTGCCGGTCGGCTATCCCCGGCTCGTACAGGCGGCGGGCGGTGTCGCGGCGATGCTGCCGCCGGACGATCCGGCGTACGCCGCCGGGGCGGTCGCCCGGCTCGACGGCCTGGTCATCGCGGGCGGACCCGACGTGGACCCCGCCCTCTACAGCGCCGAGCGCTCCCCGCGCTGCGGCCCGCCCGCGCCGCGGCGCGACGCGTGGGAGCTGGCCCTGATCCGGGCGGCTCTGGACACCGGCACGCCCCTGCTCGGCATCTGCCGCGGCATGCAGCTGCTGAACGTCGCCCTCGGCGGCACCCTCGTCCAGCACCTCGACGACCACGTCGTCGAGGTCGGTGTCTTCGGCCGCCACCCCGTCAAGCCCGTACCCGGCACGCGGTACGCGGACATCAACGCCGAGGAGACCGACGTCCCGACCTACCACCACCAGGCGGTCGACCGCCTCGGCACCGGCCTCGTCCCCTCGGCCCACGCCTCCGACGGCACGATCGAGGCCATCGAACTCCCCCACCCCGCCTGGGCCCTCGGCGTCCAGTGGCACCCCGAAATGGGCGAGGACACCCGAGTGATGCAAGCCCTGACGGAGGCATCGGCCTGCCGGGTCGCCTGAGTTGCCGGGGTCCCTCCAGGGCCGCGGGGAACGGCGCGAGGAGCCTCACCGGACCCGCGGATGGGGGTCGAAGGTGCGCAGCCCCTGGGGGAGGGGACGGGTAGGGGCGGCGGGGGCGAGGGAGTGCCGGACTCAGCCGGCCGCGGGCCCCCGCGTCAGGCCCAGCAGGTCCCGGGCCGGCCCCGCGGGCCGATGGCCGGTGGGCCAGACCGCCCGGAGGGCCCGTCGCAGACGCACACCGTCGACGGGGATGGGAACCAGGCGGCGGGCGGACAGCTCCTCGCCGAGGGCCAGCTCGCTCAGGACGGCCGGCCCGGCACCGCTCAGCGCGGAGGACTTGACCGCCGTGGTGGAGGACAGCTCGATGAGGGGCCGGGCCAGGCGCCCGAGCGCGCCCTCCAGGACCTGCCGCGTCCCTGACCCCTTCTCCCGGAGGATCAGCGGCGTGGCGGCCAGTTCGGCCGCCTCCACGGGCTTGCGGCGACGGGCCCAGGGATGGCCGGGCGCGGTCACGACGATCAGATGGTCGTGCGCGATCACGACCGCGTCCAGCCCGGCCGGCACCGTGGGCCCCTCGACGAATCCCAGGTCGGCCTCGTCGGCGAGCAGCCGCTCCGCGACGACCGTCGAGTTGCCCGCGAGGAGCGAGACGGCCGTGTCCGGACGCGCGGCGCGCAGCGCGATGAGCCAGCCGGGCAGCAGATACTCGGCGATGGTCATGCTCGCCGCCACCCGGAGCCGGGAGTCGCGCCGGTCCCGCAGCGCCTGCGCGCCCACGTCGAACGCCTCGGCCGCCTCCACGATCCGCCGGGCCCAGTCCGTGACCAGCGCCCCCGCGTCGGTGAGCCGGGACCCGCGCGGCGACCGGTCGACCAGGGCGACACCCAGTTGCCGTTCCATGGAACGGATCCGGCTGCTCGCGGCCGGCTGGGTGATCCCCAGCTCCCGGGCCGCCCGCCCGAGCGAGCCCAGCCGGGCCACGGCCAGCAGCAGTTCGAGCGCCCCGAGATCCGGCACCCGATGGGCCAGCCCGCCCCGCCCCTCGCTCTCACTCATAACCCCAGCTTATGTCCCCATACAACCGGCCTCCCTGGTGGGCCCCACGCGGCGGCGCGACGCTCGACACATGACCACCGCAGTCCGCCCACCCCGAGCAGCCCGCCCCACTCCCCCCTGCACGCCACGCCCCGCCACCCACCCGCGTCTCCCCGCCCTGCGCCACCTCGGCCCCCAGTGGTACGCCCCGGTCATGGGCACCGCGATCGTGGCCGCGGCCGGTGCCGGGCTCCCGCTGGACCTCCCGGGCCGGCGGACGGTCTGCGCGGCCTTCTGGGCGCTCGCGCTCCTCGCCCTGGTCACCGTGGTCGGCGCCCGCGCCCTGCACTGGACCCACCACCGCGACCAGGCCCGCGCCCACCTGCTCGACCCGGCCGTGGCCCCCTTCCACGGCTGTCTGTCCATGGCCCTGCTGGCCGTCGGCGGCGGCGCCCTCCTCGTCGGCCGGGACTGGATCGGGCTCCGGGCGGCCGTCGCGCTGGACGTCGTGCTCTTCGGCGCCGGGACGGTCACGGGCCTGGTGGCCGCCGTCGTGGTGCCGTACCTGATGATCGTCCGGCACCGGATCGAGCCGGACGGCGTCACCCCCGTCCTGCTCCTCCCCCTCGTCGCACCCATGGTGTCCGCCGCGCTGGGCCCGCTGCTGGTCCCGTACCTGCCGCCCGGGCAGGCCCGGCAGACGCTGCTGCTCGGCTGTCTCGCCCTGTTCGGCGTGAGCCTGTCGGCCACGCTGCTCGTCCTGCCGCTGGTGTTCGGCCGGCTGGTCACCTCCGGGCCGCTGCCGCTCGCCCTCACGCCGAGCCTGTTCCTGGTCCTCGGGCCGCTCGGGCAGTCGACCACCGCCGTCGCCAACCTCGCCGACGCGGCCCCCGGCGCCGTACCGGCCCCGTACCCGCACGTCCTCACCGCGTTCGCCGTCCTGTACGGCGTGCCCGTCATGGGCTTCGCACTGCTCTGGCTCGCGCTCGCCGCGGCCCTGGTCGTGCGGGCCCGCCGACGGGGCATGGGGTTCTCGATGGCGTGGTGGGCCTTCACCTTCCCGGTGGGCACGTGCGCGACCGGCGCGGAGGGGCTGGCCCGGCACACCGGGCTCGTCACCCTCGACGCCCTCGCCGTGGCGCTGTTCGCGCTGCTGCTGGCGGCCTGGGCGACGGCCGCCGCGCACACCGCGCGCGGTCTGGTCAGCGGCGCGCTGCTCGCAGCGCCTCGCCCAGCACCCGCGGAGCCGTGGCCAACGACGGCCCGTACCAGGTGAGATGGCGCCCGCTCACCAAGGCGCACGGCAGCCCGGGGAACGCCTCGGGCCCGTCGTCCGCGGTGAAGCGGTACGGCTCGTCGGGCAGGACCACGACGTCCGGCGCGGCGGCCCGCAGCTCCTCGACGGGGACCCGGGGGTAACGCTCCGCGTGCCCGGCGAACAGATGGTCCACGCCGAGCCGCGCGAGCACGTCACCGGCGAAGGTGTCCCGGCCGAGGACCATCCAGGGCCGGCGCCAGACGGGCACCACGGCGGTCGTACGACGGCCGGGGCCGGCCACGGCCTGTGGCGGGTCCGACCACGCCGACTCCGCCTCCTCCAGCCAGCCCGGCCGGGACCGGGCTCCGCAGGCGCGCAGGACCCGGTCCAGTTCGGTGAAGGCGCCCGGCACGTCCCGCACCTCGGTGACGAGGACCTCGACACCCGCCTCGCGCAGAGAGGCGAGATCGGGCTCGCGGTTCTCCTCCTCGTTGGCGATCACGAGGTCGGGGCCGAGGCGGGCGATGACGTCGGTCTTGGGGTTCTTGGTGCCGCCGACGCGTACGACATCGAGATCACCCGGGTGGGCGCACCAGTCGGTGGCGCCGACCAGCACGCCGGGCAGTGTGACGGCGACGGCCTCCGTCAGTGACGGCACCAGGGAGACGACACGGGACACGGAGCGCACGGCGGCGTCACGCGCCCCGGCGGTGACGGTCTTCCAGGGCCTCGATGTGGTCCGCGACGGCCACCACGATCACCCGGGTCTCCGGCTCGGTGGCCCGCCAGCGATGCCGTACGCCACCGGACATGTACAGCGTGTCGCCGCGGCCGAGGCGGTGGGCGCGGCCCTCGGCCTCGACCTCGACCGCGCCGTCGACGACGTACATCAGCTCGTCGTTGCGGTGCTGGACCTCGCGGCCCTCGTCGTGGTCGCCCGTGAACTCCATGGCGTGCAACTGGTGGTGACCGCGCACCAGGGAGCGCGAGCAGGAATCGGGGGGCGTGAAACCGTCCTCGTCGGCCGCCCGTACGACATCGACGCTGCACGCCGGGTCGGCCGCGGCGAGCAGTTCGACGGCGGTGGTGCCGAGGGCGTCGGCGATGCGTTCCAGGGAGGGCTTGCTGGGCCGGGCGCGCTCGTTCTCGACCTGGCTCAGGAAGGGGACCGACAGGCCGCTGCGCTCGGCCACGGCGGCGAGGGTGAGCTGCTGTGCCCGGCGCCGCCGCCGGACGGCCGCGCCCACCCGAAGGGGCTGTTCTTTGTGGTCGCCCATCGCTCCGGCTCCCTCCTCGGCTCGTCGGTCGACTCACGGACGCCCACGGGTGGGCGTGCGAGCGGTTACTGGTCCGGTACGGATGGCCACCCGTCCGGCACTCGTCGGGAGCACTTCTCCTGAGGAGTTCTCTGCACCCTACGCATGTTCGGCAAACCGTTTCACGCGCCCGTCACATCCTCGTGAACCCGCCGAGGGTCCATGCTCACACTTCGCGCCAGCGCCGTCACCGTCCCGCCCCTGTTTTCACTGCCTTCTCGCACGCCCCGGAAAGGGGGTCCCGGCCGCGGCGACCGCACACGGTGGCAGCGGCGCCACGCCCCGTCACCGGATCGCGGACATGCGTCCGGCGCCCGCCGAAGTCGCCCCGCGCAGCCACGACAGGGCCCGCCCGGCCACCCGCTCGTCACCCGGGTCGTGAAGTCGCCGGTCGCGGAACGGAGTTGGCGATCCGCGCGCGACTCGTCCCACCTGGCCGGAAGGAACGCCGAACCGGGTGGTCGGACCCCCTGGAGGGTTGTCCGGATCTTTCCCGTACGCCAGTACGGCACCCCCGCCGTCCGTTCGGGCCGGCCCCGCGAGACGGAGGGTCCCTGCCCACGACCGAACCGTCCGCCCGGGGCTCGGCCTTGGAGTCGACCGGCGCGCTCACACCCTTCAGACCCCGGCGGCGTGGGCGATCGCGTCGGGAGCCGTCTGTCGGTGGTGTGCGGCATGATGCGGGGCGTGACCCGACGCCTGATGCTTCTCGACACCGCCTCGTTGTACTTCCGCGCCTACTTCGGCGTGCCGGAGTCCGTGAAGGCCCCGGACGGCACCCCGGTGAACGCCGTGCGCGGACTGCTCGAATTCGTCGACCGGCTGGTCAAGGACCACCGGCCGACGGACCTGGTGGCGTGCATGGACGCGGACTGGCGGCCGCAGTGGCGGGTCGACCTGATCCCCTCCTACAAGGCCCACCGCGTCGCCGAGGTGCGCGAGGCCGGGCCGGACGAGGAGGAGGTGCCGGACACCCTGTCGCCCCAGGTGCCGGTGATCGAGGCGGTCCTGGACGCCCTCGGCATCGCGCGCGTGGGTGTCGCCGGGTACGAGGCGGACGACGTGATCGGCACGTTCACCGCCCTCGCGAAGGACCCGGTCGACATCGTCACCGGCGACCGCGACCTGTACCAGCTGGTCGACGACGCGCGCGGGGTGCGCGTGCTGTACCCGTTGAAGGGCGTGGGCACGCTGCAGCTGACCGACGAGGCGTGGCTGCGCGAGAAGTATGGGGTGGTCGGGCGCGGGTACGCGGATCTGGCTCTGCTGCGCGGCGACCCGAGCGACGGGCTGCCGGGCGTGCCGGGCATCGGCGAGAAGACGGCGGCCAAGCTGCTCGACCAGTTCGGCGACCTGGCCGGGATCATGGCCGCGGTCGACGACCCGACGGCGAAGCTCACGCCTTCGCAGCGCAAGAGGCTCGACGAGGCGCGCCCCTACGTCGCGGTCGCACCCAAGGTGGTGCTCGTGGCGGCGGACGTACCCTTGCCGGACGTCGACACGGCCCTGCCGCGCGAACCGCGGGACCCGGCGGCGCTGGAGGCGCTCGCGGCACGCTGGGGACTCGGCGGATCGCTGCAACGGCTGCTCACGACACTGCAGGCGTGAGGCGCAGGTCCCATGGGCGGGGCGTGCGCCGGTGGGTGAGGTGTACGCCGGAAGGCGGGGCGCACGCCGGAGGGCGGGGTGACACCCGGTGGTGAGGACGCTGAGGCGCGATTCACATCGTGAAGTCCTCGCATACGCCTCGGGCGTGGGGTGTCAACGAGGGGGAGATGATAACTTAGGTATGCCTTAGCCAGGTACTTGGGAGGCCGTCATGGCAGAGCGTCCGGTACGCAGGACCCCGAAGCCCCACTCCGCGCGAGTCGTGCGCACCGAGCGGCTCACCCCGCACATGCAGCGCGTCGTACTCGGTGGCGACGGCCTCGCCGAGTTCTCCCCGCGCGGCAGCACCGATCACTACGTGAAGCTTCTGTTCGGCCCCGACGGTGTCACCTACCCGGAGCCGTTCGACATCGAGCGGATCCGCGCGGAGTTCCCCCGGGAGCAGTGGCCCGTGACCCGGACGTACACCGTGCGTGCCTGGGACCGCGAACTGGGCGAGCTGACCCTCGACTTCGTGCTCCACGGCGACGAGGGCATCGCCGGCCCCTGGGCCACCCGTGTCCGGCCGGGCGAGCTGATCCGTTTCCTCGGCCCCGGTGGCGCCTACGCGCCCGACCCGGAGGCCGACTGGCATCTCCTCGTCGGCGACGAGAGCGCCTTGCCGGCGATCGGCGCGTCCCTGGAGGCCCTTCCCGACGGCGCCCGCGCCCACGCGATCGTCGAGGTCGCCGGTCCCGAGGAGGAGCAGAAGATCAACTCCGATGTGGAGGTCGTCTGGCTGCACCGCGGCGACCGCCCCGTCGGCGCCGCCCTGGTCGAGGCCGTACGCGCGCTGCGGTTCCCCGAGGGCCGGATGCACGCCTTCGTCCATGGCGAGGCGGGCTTCGTGAAGGAGCTGCGCCGCCTGCTCCGCGTCGAACTCGCCGTCCCCCGCGAGGACTTGTCGATCTCCGGCTACTGGCGCCTCGGCCACGACGAGGACGGCTGGCAGGCGTCGAAGAAGGAGTGGAACGCGCGCGTGGAGGCGGAGCAGGAGGGCACGCCGACGACGGCGTGACCCCACGGGCCCGGCGACCCGCCTGACGCGCGCCCTGACCCGAGGGCGCGGACTCGGCTGCGCGCACCCGCGGCAGCGGTGTCGGTGGCCGACGTGACCGCAGCTGCGGCCTACGTGACCGCACCTTCGGCGGATGTGACCGCGGCCTCGACCTACATGACCGCACCTTCGGCAGATGTGGCCGCACAAGACATCGGCGGCTCGGTCCACGTGCCTCACCACCAGGCGCCCACAACCGCGCCCATGCGACCCGCGCGGGACCTCCCCGCTCGGCCGACGCGACGCCGTACGAGTGCGCGGAAGCCCTGCCCCGTACGGTCCCCGCCACCCGCGCCCGCCCCGCAGACCCGCCCCGGCCCCCCGGCCCCACCTCCACAGGACAAAGCCCGCATCACCCGTTGAATGAACACACCTCGCACGTCCGCGCGGACCGGACCGCCGACGGGAGCCACGCCACCTGGGAGGCGCGGTACGTACGGGACCCCGACGCCCAGTCCCCGGCGGGCGGCGCGAGTTCCACCGTCCGCGACCTCTCCCGCTGGATGCGCCTCCAACTCGCGAACGGCGAACTGGACGGCGACCGGATCATCGCCGCCGACCCCCTCGAACGCACCCACGTCCCCGAGATCGTCTCCCACCAGCCCCCCGCGCCGGCGGGCCGCGCCGGCTTCTACGGCCTCGGCTGGAACGTCTCCCACGACGACCTCGGCCGACGTCTGAGCCACACCGGCGCGTTCGCCCTCGGCGCGCACACGAACGTCACGATGCTGCCCGGCGAACAGCTCGGCATCGCCGTGCTGACCGACGGCGAACCCGTCGGCCCCGCGGACGCCGTCGCCCTCGACTTCTTCGCCACGGCCCAGCACGGCAAGCCGACCGAGGACCGGCTGGAGCTGGCCGCCGGGATCCACGAGCAGGAGACGGGCGCGCCGCGCTCCCCCATCGACTACGCCCAGCCCCCGGACGATGCCTCCGCCCCCCGCTCCGACTCCACCTACACCGGCACGTACGCCAACCCGTACCACGGCCCCCTCACGGTCACCGAGACCGGCGGTGACCTGACCATGCGCCTCGGCCCGAAGCCCATGACGTTCCGCCTGACCCACTACGACGGCGACACGTACTACTTCGACCTTCAGACGGTCGTGACTGCGTCCACCAGCCGGGCCAGCGCGTCCGCGAGCGCCACCGCCCCCGGCCCCGCCGCCCCGCCCGGCTCGGCCATGTACACGTCCCGGCGGATCTCGATCATCAGGGCGGTCACCCGGGGGTCCTGCCCGTAGTACTTCAGCGGGACGTACGTGCCGACGAACGGGCTGTCGGCGCCCGTGCCGCCGAAGCCGGCGAACGCGTCCTCGGCGGCGGCCAGCAGGTCCGCCGGGGTGTGGAAGGGGTCGGTGCCCAGACAGACGGGCGGGCGGGGACCGCCGCCGTGCAGCTCGTAGGGCAGCGGCTCGCTCGGATACGAATGGACATCGATGATCACCGCCCGGCCCACGGCCTCCAGCCGAGCGGTCACGGCATCGGTCATGGCGTCGGCGTAGGGACGGAAGTAGCGGTCGACGAGCGGCTGACCGTCGTACCCGGCATCGCGCAGGGCCTCGCGGTGCGTGGTCCGCGTGTAGACGGCCCCCATGCCCACCGCCAGCATCTCCTCCCGCTCGTCCGGGAAGCGCTCGGGGTCGACCACGAGCCGGGACAGCCCGTTGACGAACCTCCAGGGGCGCGAGACCGCCCGCTCGGCCGCCCGCTCGGCGATCCGGTCCGTGTGCGCGTCGGTGATGTGGTCCAACTCCCGCTCCAGCGCGGCGTCGTCGAGCACGATGTCGGCCCGGACGGCGGCCGGGATCGCCCGTGAACCGTGCGGCACGTGCAGCAGCACGGGTGACTCGGGCGCGCCCGCGAGGAGCCGGTGGGAGGGCGACACGTCATCCATCCGGGGATCCTCGCACGACGGTGCCGGCGCCTCCGACGGCGAGGTCCGCGCTCCCGGCACGAACGTGAGGATTTGGGCTCGCCCCGGACACGGTCGCGTGACACGCGCGACACAGGCCTCCCCTAATTTCTGTCGCCCGACAGGAATTCGCGCCGCTCGGGCGCGAACGCTCGCGCCGCTTGTGCGAAAGCAGGTTGCCGCCATGACGAGCACCGCCCCCGATGTACGTCCGGAGCCATCCCACTCCCCCGACGACGGTTCGCTGAACGAGTTCGGCTACCCCCAGGAACTGCACCGCAGCCTGAGCAGGTACGCCTCGTTCGCCGCCGGTTTCTCCTTCATCTCGGTCCTCACGACCGTCTTCCAGTTCTTCGCCTTCGGATACGCCTTCGGCGGCCCGGTCTTCTTCTGGACCTGGCCGGCGGTGCTGATCGGTCAGCTGCTGGTGGCCGCGTGCTTCGCGGAACTGGCCGCGCGCTACCCGATATCGGGCGCGATCTACCAGTGGTCGTCCCGGCTGTCCAACCCGACGTTCGGCTGGTTCGCCGGCTGGATCATGGTGATCGGGCAGATCGTGGTGGTCGCGGCGGCCGCGCTCGCGCTGCAGATGGTGATGCCCGCGATCTGGTCGGGCTTCCAGATCGTGGGCGGCGACCCGGCACCCACCACGGCGACGGGCGCGGCGAACGCGGCCGTCCTGGGGGTGATCCTGCTGGCCCTCACCACGTTCGTGAACGTCCTCGACAACCGGGTGCTGTCCTGGGTCAACCGGGTCGGCGTGACCGCGGAGATCATCGGCGCGATCCTGATCGTCGTCCTCCTGCTCACCCACTCCGAGCGCTCCCCCGGCATCACCTTCCACACGGCCGAGGGCAGCACCGACCTCCTCGGCGCCCTGCTGGTGGGCTCGTTCATGGCGGCGTACGTGATGATCGGCTTCGACAGCGCGGGCGAGATGAGCGAGGAGACCCATCACCCGCGCCGCGTCGCGCCCCGCACGATCCTGACGGCACTCGGCGCGGCCGGTCTGCTCGGCGGTCTGCTGGTCCTGGCCGGTCTGCTCGCCGCGCCCAGCCTCACCGACGGCCGGCTGGGCGTGGACGGTCTCAGCTACGTCCTGACCAGCAGCCTCGGCGACGGAGTGGGCCGCTTCCTGCTCGCCGACGTGGTGGTGGCGATCGCCGTGGCCACGCTGGCGATCCAGACGTCGGCCAGCCGCATGCTGTTCTCGATGGCCCGCGACGGCCGGCTCCCGTTCGCCGCGCGGCTCGCCGACGTCAACCCGCGCACGGGCATGCCGACCGCCCCCGCCCTCGTCGTCGGCGTCCTCGCGGGGGCCCTGCTGCTCCTCAACTTCGCCTCGCCGGAGGCGTTCCTGGCGATCGGCACCACCTGCATCGTGATGCTGTACCTGGCGTACGCGATGGTCACCGGCCCGCTCCTGGTCCGCCGTCTGAAGGGCACCTTCCCCTCCACCGGCGTGGACGAGACCGGCGCGCCCCTCTTCTCCCTGGGCCGCTGGGGCATCCCCGTCAACGCCCTCGCCCTCCTCTACGGCCTCTTCATGACCGTCAACCTGGCCTGGCCCCGCGCGGAGGTCTACGACCCCGCGGGCGGCCACTGGTACTTCCAGTGGTTCACCCTCCTGTTCCTCCTCACCACGGTGATCACCGGCCTCCTGTACCACCTGACCCGCACCCGCCGGGGTCGTTCCGCCGGGAAGACCGCTCCGGTACCGCCGGGCCGCCCCTGACACCCGAACAGTCGCGATCCAAGCAGGGGACAACTCCAGCCAACCTGGGTATCATTCATGACAAATTTTCAACCAAATGCGCCCCTTATGTGCCGCAGTACGCTCGCCGTACGCCCCTTCACGGCGAGCGGCAGTCGCCCGCACGCTGGGATTGCAGCCAGAAGTGGGGACTTCTTGCGGAGGCTCGGGCTATGGCAAAAAGTGGCGTTGAGGTCTCGACGGTCACCCCGGACATGCTTGCTTGGAAGGGCTCTGCACAAGAGGCTCTTGAGGAACTGTCAGGCACGAGGGGAATCCAGGAACTGCTTCACCGGTCGCACGAACTCTGGTGCGGATCGACTTGTGATCGCGGTACGTCCTGCTCGTTCCTGCACTACCCGCGGAAACCGGCGGAAACCGTCCGTCCCGCGACCACACGGTCCCGATACAACAAACAGACCGCCCACCTGTACGCCGTCATGGGTGACCACGGCTACGCCGGCCCGGTCGCCCAGAGCCACGAAGTGAATGTCTGGCCGCTGCTGGAGAAGGTCACGGAGCGGTGGGACGCGGTGCGGGGACGAGGCGGCAGGACTCCCGAGCACTATGCCGACTGGACGAAGAAACATGACGCCAAGGCCTCGGACACGGTGTCGCGCGCCTGCCGGGACACCGTCCAGTGGATGGCCTGTTGGTGCGGTGAGCGCTTCGGTGCGGACCCACTGGGGCTCCACTACATAGCCTTCGCCACGATCATCGACGACATCTGCATACCTCCGCTCGATCTTGTCTGCGGCCGCTTTCGCATGTACGGACGATCCGTGCCCGACCTGATACGGGCCATGGACGAGGCCGGTTGGGGGCGCGACGCGGTGCACGCGCTGCTGTCGCTGGTCCGGCAGGCCATCGTCCAGTACGCGGAGAAGATGGACTTCCGACCGGGGGACGAACACGTCGGGCTCCAGGACGCGCTGAACGACTCGCCGAACATGTGGGACGGGGTCATGTTTCGGGGCAACACCGGAAACGCGTACGGGACCGCCATCATGGTGGCCCGCAACAGCGCGACGGGGCCCGTGTCCTTCCCCTGGCTCATGGACAGCGCGATCTGCGACTGCCTCTCCATGGATCTGTGCAAGTCCACGCTCGGCATCTACTCGGCGGACGACCACCAGCCGACGTCGAGCAAACACCGGGCGGAGGAGCGGAAGGCGAGCTACCGGTCGATCTACCTCGACCTCATCGACGATCTGGTCTTCACGGGTGCGCCCGAACCACTGGTCCACTTCGGCCGCAGCGGATTCCTCTTCGTGCAGATCCAGGACCGCTACCAAGAGCGCCGCCAGGGGAGGCGCTTCCCCCTGGCCCCACCGATGGTCCGCGAGCTCGAGCGGCTCTTCGGCACGGTGCCGACGGACGAATGGCTCGACGACGCGTTCACCGCGGCGAATCGAATCCGGCTCGCGGGGTCCCCCGCTCCCTCCCACACCCATGACGCCGAGCAGCCTCACCGTCTCCACCCGGGCGAGCGGCAGGATCCCCGGAGCACGCGGCTCCTTGCCTGAACGGACGTGCCGGGTCGGCCACGGCCGCTCGTATCCTTGATCGTGATGAGACGCCGTACCCCTCCGCCGCCCTCTCCCCTGCCGCAGCGCAACGGGGTGGACGCGGTGCGGGTGCGGTTGCCGGACGGTGACCAGTGGGCGACCGTACGGGATCATCTCGTGGCGCGCCTCTCGGCCGGGGCCGAGGTGATCGACGCGATGCTGGACGCGGGGTCGATCGTGGACGTCGCCGGGCGTCCGGTGCCGCGGGACATGGTGTACGTGCCGGGAATGTTCGTGTGGTTCCACCGGGAACTGCCCCACGAGGAGCGTGTGCCGTTCGAGATCGGCGTCCTGTACCGGGACGAACACGTGGTGGTGGCCGACAAGCCGCACTTCCTCGCCACCACCCCGCGGGGCAGCCATGTGGCCGAGACGGCGCTGGCCCGGCTGCGCAGGGAGTTGGGCGTCCCGACGCTCGGCGCGGCGCACCGGCTGGACCGGCTCACCGCCGGGGTGGTGCTCTTCACGGTGCGGCCCACGGAACGCGGCGCGTATCAATCGCTGTTCCGGGACAGGAGGGTGAGGAAGGAGTACGAGGCGGTCGCACCGTACGACCCGGCGCTCGTCCTGCCCCGCACCGTGCGCAGCCGGATCGTCAAGGAGCGGGGGGTCATGGCGGCGTACGAGATCGAGGGTGAGCCGAATGCCGTCAGCCGGGTCGAGTTGCTGGAGCGCCGGAACGGGCGTGCCCGGTACCGGCTGGTGCCGAGTACCGGGCAGACCCATCAACTGCGGGTGCACATGAGCGCGTTGGGGGTGCCGATCCTCGGCGATCCCCTCTATCCGGTGGTCGCCCCACCCGTACCGACCGGCGACTTCCGGCGACCGCTCCAACTGCTGGCGCGGAGCTTGGAGTTCACCGACCCGGTCACCGGGTGCGAGCACCGGTTCGTCAGCCCGCGCGTGCTGCAGGCCTGGTCCTCCTACGAGGCATGGGCCACGTAGACCGGGTGTCCCCTCGGCTCAGTTTCCTGCGAACCAGCGCAGGACACGACGGAGCAGGCCTGGCCTACGGGCCGGTTCGTTCTGTGGCACGGAGTCGACTGCCGGGGCCGCGGTGTCGGGCGAGACGGCCTCCGCCTGCTGCCGCGGGGCATCCCTCCGCTGCTGCGGTGGCTTCGGAGGCACCGGATTGACGGCCGGCCTCTGCATGACGTCCTGCGGGGGCCGCGGCGCGAATGTCACCGGCAACTCCACCAGGTGGCGGTTGGAGATGGACTCCCGCCACCGCAACTCGTGCTCCGGGCAGGCGAGCTGGACGTCCGGGACCCGTGTGAGCAACGCGTCGACGCCGACGTCGGCGATGGCGCGGCCGATGTCCTGGCCCGGGCACTCATGGGGGCCGCCGCTGAAGGCGAGGTGCGAGCGGTTGCCCTGCATGTTGGCCTTGAGGTCGGGACGGACGCGGGGGTCGACGTTGCCCGGTGCGATGCCGAGGAGGAGTCCGTCGCCCTTGCGGATGCGCTGACCACCCAGCTCGGTCTCCTGCTTGGCGAAGTAGGCGAAGACGGTGCTGAACGGCGGTTCGTCCCACAGGGACTGCTCGACCGCCTCGGGCACGGTCATCTGACCGCCCTTCAGCTGCGCGCGGAAGCCGGGGTCGGTGAGCACCACGCGCAGCACGTTGGCGAGGAGGTTGGCGGTGGCCTCGTAGGCGGCGAGGAGCACCACGCGCAGGTGTTCCCTGACCTCGTCGTCGCTGAGCCCTGCCGGGTGGGTGATGAGGTGGCTGGTGAAGTCCTCCTGCGGTTGGGCACGGCGGCGGGCGGTGAGCCGGTCGAGGGCGTCCATGACATAGGCGTGGCTGACGAGCGCGGTCTCGCTGCCCTTCAGGCAGTCACGGGCGGCATGCACCATCCGGTCGTCGTACTCGTCGGGCATGCCGAGGATCTCGCACATCACCGCCATCGGCAGGTGCTCGGCGAACTGACCGACCAGGTCGGCCCTGCCGTCCTCGCAGAACTTGTTGACGAGGTGCTGGGTCGCACGGTTGATGTAACGGCGGATGCCCCGGTGGTCGATGGTCGACATGGCGCCGGTGACCGCGCCGCGCAGCCGCAGATGCTCGTCGCCCTCGGCGTGGGCGCAGATGGGCTGCCAGGCGAAGTGCGGCATGAGCGGGTGGTCCGGCTTGATCGTGCCCTCCCGCATGGGAGCCCACAGCCTGTTGTCCTTGCAGAAGTGCGACGGTGTACTCACCATGTGCATGTTCTCCCCATGCCCGAGCACCACCCAGATCGGTACATCGTCATGGAGAAGGGCCGGCGCAACCGAGCCGTGCTCCGCCCGGAGCTTCTCGTACACGGCTCCCAGGTCCTCCGCCTCGGGACCGTACAGGCGGCGGAGTCCGCCGGGGCCCATGCCGTGGGCGGGGCAACCGGGGGGCGGCCCGAGCGTGGGGTCGTCCGTGCCGGTCAGGGAGTTTGATTCAGGCGTCACGGTGATCGCTCCGAACTGAGGTGGATCCGGTGTCTGTGTCTGTGTCTGGAAGGTCACTGGGGACGTAAGGGTCGTACGGGGCGTGCACGGCACGCGCGCGGGTCATGCCGACGCCGCCCCCGGCGCCGCCCCCGGCGTCGTACCCGATGCCGCCGACGCCCCCGACATCGCCAGGGAGTGCAGGAAGGTCATGAGGGTCATCAGGACGTCCCGGCTGGACGCCCGGCGGCGTGCGTCGCAGCGGACGATCGGGATCTCCCGGGCCAGGTCGAGGGCCTGGCGCAGTTCGTCGACGGCGTAGCGGGGTCCGTCCGGGAAGTCGTTGACCGCCACGACGAAGGGCACACCGCGTTCCTCCAGGCGGTCCATGACGTCGAAGCTGACCTCCAGCCGGCGGGTGTCGACCAGGACGACCGCGCCCAGAGCGCCCTCGAACAGGCCGTTCCACAGGAACCAGAAGCGCTCCTGGCCGGGGGTGCCGAACAGATAGAGCACCAGCTCGTCGGTGATGCTGATGCGGCCGAAGTCCATGGCCACGGTGGTGGCCGTCTTGGACTTGGAGCCGAAGTTGTCGTCGACCCCGATACCGGCCTGCGTCATGGTCTCCTCGGTCGTCAGCGGCCTGATCTCGCTGACGGACCCCACCATGGTCGTCTTGCCGACACCGAAACCGCCCACGATCACGATCTTCGCCGCGGCCTGCGCGGTGAGCGGCAGATGGTCCTCGGTCCGTGGACCCGTGATGGTGTCAGAGCTTTTGAAGTCCATGCATCACCGCTTCGAGGAGGGAACGGTCCGCCCGCGCCTGCCGGACGACCGGTGCGCGTGCCTGTACCAGTTCGGCCGTCAGCAGCTCGGTGAGCAGGACGGTCACCACGCTGATCGGCAGGTTGAGGTAGGCCGAGATCTCGGCCACGGACAGGGGTGCCTGGCAGATCCGCAGCAGCGCGGACTGCTCCGGAGCCGCGGACGGCGGCGGATCGGCGCGCGCCACGATCAACGTGACGAGGTCGATCGGGGCTCGCTCGCCGTCCTCGCCGGTGAGGATGTAGAGCCGCTCGGGTTGCCGGCGCTCCCCCGTTCCGCTCGTGGGAGCGTCCTCGGCCGGCGGCGGGGGGAGCGGTTCGTGCTGGGGCTGGCGCCGCTGGCGACGCGGAGGCGTCATACGGTGTGCCCGTTCCGCCGGGGCGGACTGGTGAGGTGGGAGCCGATGCGGTCGACGAGGTCGCGCATGCGGTTGCTCATCAGGCCGGGTTCGGCGACCTCGTTGGCGAGGACCGCGAGATAGGCGTTGGAGCCGGCGGCCATCATGTAGAAGTAGCCGCCGTTGATCTCGATGATGACCATCCGCATGTGGCCGTCGCTCTGCGGGATCTCACCGGCCATGGCACCGGCCAGGCTCTGCAGTCCCGCGCAGGCCGCGGCGACGCGGTCGGCGGCGTCCGGGTCGCCGCCGTGGCGGGCGATCCGCAGGCCGTCGGCGGAGAGCACGACGATCTGCTGGATGCCGGGCACGCCGTCGGCCAGATCCTTCAGCAGCCAGTCGAAATTGGCCCGTTGCTGGATCACTTGAGGTCCCCCTCGTCGTCGGCCTCGGTGCGGGCCGGCTCGGTGTTCGCGATGAGTGCGGTGGACGCCGTCGGGTCGTCCGGGTTCCGAAACGCGTTCGGGTCGGGGTCGCCCTTGAGCCCGGCCATGAACGCCTCGACCCACATACCGGGCGGGGGCTGCTCCTTCTGCGGCGCGGACTCCTGCCACACGGGGGCGGCGGCCATGGCGGCCTCGGCGGCGGCCTCCGCGGCGGCGGCCTCGGCGTAGCGCTGGCTGAGCGGGATCTTGCTCCGGCTGCGGCGCTGCGGCAGGCCGTTGGCCGTCCACTCGGTGACGACGGGGACGTCGTCCTCCCTGTCCTCGCCCATGTCCTCCGCGGAGCTCGGGATCCGCGGCCCGGTGGTCGGACGGCGGCGCTTGGCCTTGCGGTTGGGGCCCTCGACGCCGTCGATGTCCATGGTCGTCACGGCGCCGGCGCCGATGCCGTGGGCGAGGCCGGGGGCGGGCTCCTCGGTGAGCAGGTCGCGCGGTACGACGACGACGGCGCGGACGCCGCCGTAGGCGGAGGACCGCAGCGAGATCTGCATGTTGTACATGGTCGACAGCCGGCCCACGACGGCGAGGCCGAGGCGCGGGGTGTCGCCCATCTCCTGCATGTCGACGCCCTGCTGGGCCTTGGCGAGCATGTCCTCGACCTTGGCGCGGGTCTCCTCGCTGAGGCTGATCCCGCCGTCCTCGATCTCGATGGCGATGCCGGTCTGCACCTCCACCGCGGTGACGTGCACCTTGGTGTGGGGCGGCGAGTAGCGGGTGGCGTTGTCGAGGAGTTCGGCGCAGGCGTGGATGACGGGCTCGACGCCGACGCCGTCGACGTTGACCTTGGCGATCGAGTCGAGCTCGATGCGGCGGTACTCCAGGATGCGGGACATGGCGCCGCGCAGCACGCTGTACAGCGGGACGGGCCGGGACCAGACGCGGCCGGGGCGGCCGCCGCCGAGGACGGCGATGGAGTCGGCGAGGCGGCCGATCAGGGCGGTGCCGTGGTCGATGCGCAGCAGGTCGTCGAAGACCTCGGGGTTGCGCCCGTGGTCCTCCTCCATCTCGCGGAGTTCGTTGTTCTGCTGGTGGACGATGGCCTGGACGCGGCGGGCGATGCTGACGAAGGACCGCTGCGAGGAGTCGCGCAGTGCTTCCTCGCGGTCGACGATGGTCAGGAGGGTGCGCAGCAAGTCTCGCTGGGAGGCGGGAAGTTCGCGCCACTCGGTGTCACCGTCGACGACATGACGAATCACCTCTGAGGGGGATTCTCCGCCGCGCAGCCGGTACAGCGCGGCGGGCAGGATCTCCTTGCCCAACCGGGTGAATTCCTGGTCGTGGGCGGCGATGCGCTGTTCGAGCAGGACGGTCCGCCGCTGGTGTTCGGCGCCCAGTTCCCGGACCGTACGACGGCCGCCGCGCACCGCGAGGGCGGCGACCCCGATCAGCAGGAGCGTCGCGACGGCCCCGCACGAGCCGACGGCGAGCCGGACCGGCCCCGTCACCAGGGAGACGGTGGTTCCGGTCGCCGCGGCCATCAGTATCGCCGGTAGCGGCAGCAAGCGCGCGTAGGGAAGTTCACGGCCACCGGGAGGCGATTGAACACTCACCATGTATGCCCTCTAAAGACGGTTCGGCTGATGGTCGGGTGACTTGCGGGGAGTTGCCGGAGGTTGCTCGGGTTCATCCGCGAGTCAAACTGGATCTTCGGTATTTTTTGGAACAAGCGCCCGAATACATCTCAACTCGGTGCGCTGCGGGCGAGCTTAGTCCGACCGGATCATCGCTGTGTCATATTCAGCAACCGCCTGAAATCACCCTCGCGACAGGAGTACGCTCTGGTCATTTACACGCTGGGGCATCGTTCGCACACAAGGCGTGACGAGGCACGGGCGTACGAAAAGAGCCTCTTGACAGGGTGAATCGGTGGCGGAGAGCAGCGCGCCGGGGCGCCCTCCCTCAGACGCCGACGATGCGCAGCGCGGCGTCCGCCGTTGCCTCGGCAAAGGCGGAGACGGGGCGGTCCGGATCGGAGCGATGGACGAGGATGACACCCTCGATCAGCCCGAAGACCAGATCCGTACGCAGATCCAGCTCACTCTTGGCGAGCGATCCGCCCGCGGCCGTCGTCGCGATCAACTGCCGGTAGGCGTCCTTGAGTTCGGCACGCACGGCGTGGAACCCGGCGAACCGCTCGGCGCGGACCTCCGGCAGGAGGTACAGACCGCCGAGGTTGTGCGTGCCACCGCACAGGAGGGCGACGTCGGCCCGACACAGCTCCCGGAGCCGGTCCTCGGCACGGTCGCCGTCCCGGGCGAGGAGTTGACGGGCGTACGCGAGCGACGGGGTGACGGTGGACTCCAGCAGCTCGGCGAGCAGTTCCTCCTTGCCGGAGACGTAGTGGTACATGGACGCCTGCCGCATCCCGGCCCGCTCGGCGACGGCCCGGGTGGTGGTGGCCGCGTAGCCCCGTGTCGTGAACAACTCGGCGGCGGCCACGAGCAGTTCGTCGCGGGGCGACAGCCCGCTCGCCGGGCGCCCGTCGGCCCGGGGCCTGCCGACCCGCCGCCCACCGGTGCCGCCCGCGCTTCCCATGCGTGCGATCCTCGCACACGGCACCCGCGCGATCCCGACGACCGGTCGCACGGTTCCCGGACCCGCCGGCGAGGCAGACCTTCGTGAGGGCTCGGTAACCGCACCGCAACACACGGGACATGGGCGCGACCCGCCGGGCCCCTAATTTCTGTCGCACGACAGAAATACACGCCGCACCCGGAGGTCCCACGATGGCGACATCGACGACGTACGGAGCACGCGACCACGCCCGCGCGCAGGAGGGCGCCCGGGCCGAGGCGATGCCCGTGGTGCCCGCCGGTCACTGGCCGGCCCCGCCCGTCGAGGCGGAACGGCTGGTGTGGGCGGAGACGGTGGGGGGCGGCAACTACACCCACAGAGTGCTCGCCCGGGGCACCGAGATCCGCCTCACCGACGTACACGGCGACGCGTGCGCACATCTGCTCCTGCACCACGCCGACCGCCCCTGGGAGCGGCTCAACGTCGCCGACACCGTCAAGGTCCAGTGGAACGCCTACCTGGGCGAGGGCGTCCTGCTCCTGTCCGACCAGGGCCGCGTCCTCGCCTCGGTCGTCGCGGACACCTCGGGCCGCCACGACGCGCTCTGCGGCACCAGCACCCTCGTACGCAACACCGAGCGGTACGGGGACGGCACCCCGCAGTCCCCCTCCCCCGCCGGACGCGAACTGTTCAAGCTGGCCGCCGCCAAGAACGGTCTCGAACCCCGGGACCTGCCGCCCTCGCTCTCCTTCTTCCAGGGCGTGGCGGTACGCGAGGACGGCACCCTCGACTTCACCGGCTCCGCCGGCCCCGGCGCCGCCGTGACCCTGCGCACCGAGCAGGACGTGACCGTGCTGATCGCCAACGTCCCGCACCCGGCCGACCCGCGCCCCGCGTACGTCAGCACCCCGCTGGAGGTGCTCGCCTGGCGCGCCGAGCCCACCCGCCCCGGCGACCCCCTGTGGGACGCCACCCCCGAGGGCCGCCGCGCCTTCCTGAACACCGCCGAGTTCCTCACCGCGAGGGGAATCGCATGAAGACCGCCGCGTCACCGCAGACCACGGCCACGGCATCAGCCACAGCCACAGCCACAGCACGGACCGCTGCTCCGGTGAAGACCGTCGTCCCGGCGAGGGCCGCCTGGTCCTCCGTCGTACGGGCCGGCCAGACCCTCACCCTCACCGATCTGCACGGCAACCAGGCCGTCGACTTCCTCGTGTACGACGCCCACGACACGGCCGTGCGCTACAGCGCGCCCGACACGATCCACGCGCAGGGCGGCATCTTCCTCACCACCGGCAGCGTGCTCATGTCGAACGAGCACACCCCGCTGATGACCGTGACCGCCGACGACGTGGGCCGCCACGACACGGTCGGCGGTGCCTGCTCCAAGGAATCGAACACCCTGCGGTACGGGCACCACACCTGGTCCCAGCACGCCTGCGTCGACAACTTCCTCGCCGAGGGCGCGAAACACGGCCTCGGCAAGCGCGACCTCGTGTCGAACATCAACTGGTACATGAACGTGCCGGTCGAGCAGGACGGCACCCTCGGCATCGTCGACGGCATCTCCGCCCCCGGTCTGGCCCTGACCCTGCGCGCGGAGTGCGACGTACTCGTGCTGGTCTCCAACTGCCCCCAGATCAACAACCCCTGCAACGGCTTCGACCCGACGGCGGTACAGATGACGATCACCGAGGCCGGCACATGACCTTCGACACCCTGCTGGTCGCCAACCGGGGCGAGATCGCCGTCCGGATCATCCGCACCGCCCGCGCACTGGGCCTGCGGACGGTCGCCGTGTACTCCGACGCCGACCGCGCCGCCGCCCATGTCCGGCTCGCCGACGAGGCGGTACGGCTCGGCCCGGCACCCGCGAAGGAGTCGTACCTCGACGCGGACCTGATCCTGAAGGCCGCCAAGGACACGGGCGCGGGCGCCGTCCACCCCGGCTACGGTTTCCTCTCCGAGGACGCGGCCTTCGCCCGCCGCTGCGAGGACGCCGACATCGTGTTCGTCGGCCCGACCCCCGACCAACTCGAACTGTTCGGCGTGAAGCACACGGCACGGCAGGCGGCCGAGGCAGCGGGCGTCCCGCTCCTGCCCGGCACCGACCTGCTGCCCTCGCTCGCCGAGGCCCTCGACCGGGCCTCGGCCATCGGCTACCCGGTGATGCTCAAGGCCACCGGCGGAGGCGGCGGCATCGGCATGTCGGCGTGCCGGTCCGCCGCCGAACTGGCCGAGGCATGGGAGCGGGTGCAGCGCGTCGCCGCCGCCTCCTTCTCCTCCGCCGGCGTCTACCTCGAACGTCTCGTCGACCAGGCCCGTCACGTCGAGGTACAGGTCTTCGGCGACGGCGACGGCCTCGTCGTCACGTTCGGCGACCGCGACTGCTCCCTCCAGCGCCGCAACCAGAAGGTCGTCGAGGAGGCCCCGGCCCCCGGCCTCCCCGACCATGTGCGCGCCCGGCTGGCCGCCGCCGCCCGCGACCTGTGCGCGAGCGTGGAGTACCGCTCCGCCGGAACCGTCGAGTTCGTCTACGACGCCGCCCGCGAGGAGGCGTACTTCCTGGAGGTCAACGCCCGCCTCCAGGTCGAACACCCGGTCACCGAGGAGATCTACGGCGTCGACCTCGTCGAGTGGATGCTGCGCCTGGCCCGCGGCGACTCCGCCGTCGTACGGGCCCCGGGGCAACCCCGCGGGCACGCCGTCGAGGCCCGGATCTACGCGGAGGACCCCTCGCGCGAACACCGGCCGAGCGCGGGCCTGCTGACCCGGGTCGAGTTCCCGCAGGACGTCCGCGTCGACGGCTGGGTCGAGACCGGCACCGAGGTCACGACCGCGTACGACCCGCTGCTCGCCAAGGTCGTCGCGTACGGCTCCGACCGCGCCCACGCCCTGCACCGGCTGGACGAGGCGCTGGCCGGGACCCGGGTCGACGGCATCGAGACGAACCTGGGCCTGGTCCGGGCCGCCCTCGACGACCCGGACGTCCGGCACGCCACCCACTCCACGGCCACCCTCGCCACCGTGACCGACCCGACCCCCCGCATCGAGGTCGTCTCCGGCGGCACCCTCACCACCGTCCAGGACTGGCCGGGCCGCACCGGCCACTGGCAGGTCGGCGTCCCGCCCTGCGGCCCCATGGACGACCTGTCCTTCCGCCTCGGCAACCGGGCGCTCGGCAACCCCGAGGGCGCCCCCGGCCTCGAATGCACCCTCCAGGGGCCGGCCCTCCGCTTCACCCACCCCACCACGGTCTGTGTGACGGGCGCCCCCGCCCAGGTGACCGTGGCCGGCGCACCGGTCGCCCAGTGGGAGCCGGTGACCGTGCCCGCCGGAGCCGTCCTGTCCGTCGGCGCCCCCACGGAACACGGACTGCGCACCTACGTCCTCTTCGCGGGCGGCGGCCTGGACGTGCCGTCCTTCCTGGGCAGCGCGGCCACCTTCACCCTGGGCCGCTTCGGCGGCCACGGCGGCCGGGAGCTGCGGACCGGCGACGTACTGCACGGCGGGGACGTCACGAACGAGGGCCTCGCGGTCCCGCCGGACACCCGCCCGTCCTTCACCACGACCTGGCAGGTCGCCGCCCTCGAAGGCCCGCACGCGGCACCGGAGTTCTTCACCGAGGAGGACATCCACGAGTTCTACGCGGCCGACTGGAAGGTCCACTTCAACTCGGCCCGCACCGGCGTGCGCCTGGTCGGCCCCAAGCCCCGCTGGGCCCGCACCGACGGCGGCGAGGCGGGCCTGCACCCCTCCAACATCCACGACACCCCGTACTCGGTCGGCGCGGTCGACTACACCGGCGACATGCCGGTCCTGCTGGGCCCCGACGGCCCCTCCCTCGGCGGCTTCGTCTGCCCGGCCACCGTCCTGTCCACCGAACGCTGGAAACTCGGGCAGCTGCGCCCGGGCGACACGGTCCGCTTCCTCCCGGTGGCCGACGACACCTCGCCGCGCCCCGCGATCGTCGACGGCGGCGTCCTGGCCCGCGACGGCGATGTCACGTACCGCCGCAGCGGCGACGACAACCTCCTCGTCGAGTTCGGCCCCATGCAGCTCGACCTGGCCCTGCGGATGCGCGTCCACGCCCTGATGGAGGCGGTCGCCGAAGCGGGTCTCGACGGCGTCACCGACCTCACCCCCGGCATCCGCTCCCTCCAGATCCAGACGAACCCGAGGCTCCTGCCCCAGCCCGAACTCCTCGCGGCGGTACGCCGGATCGTGGCGTCCCTCCCCCCGACGGACGAACTGGTCGTCCCCTCCCGCACGATCCACCTGCCCCTCTCCTGGGACGACCCCGCGACCCGCGAGGCCATCGCCCGTTACATGGCGGGCGTCCGCGACGACGCGCCCTGGTGCCCCTGGAACATCGAGTTCATCCGCCGCGTCAACGGCCTGGACTCACCGGCCGACGTCTATGACACGGTCTTCGCCGCGGAGTACCTGGTCCTGGGCCTGGGCGACGTCTATCTGGGCGCCCCGGTCGCGACCCCGCTGGACCCCCGCCACCGCCTGGTGACGACGAAGTACAACCCGGCCCGCACCTGGACAGCGGAGAACTCGGTCGGCATCGGCGGCGCGTATCTCTGCATCTACGGCATGGAGGGGCCCGGCGGCTACCAGTTCGTCGGCCGCACCACCCAGGTCTGGTCCCCCTGGCAGCAGCGCGGCGCCTTCGAACCCGGCTCCCCGTGGCTCCTGCGCTTCTTCGACCGGATCAAGTGGTACCCCGTCGAGGCCGACGAACTGCTCTCCCTCCGCTCGGACATCGTCTCGGGCCGCTTCGTCCCGCGCGTGGAGGACGGCACGTTCTCCCTGGCGGAGTACGAGACGTTCCTGTCGGAACACGCCGAGTCCATCGCCGAGTTCAGGGCCGGACAGCAGGCCGCCTTCGCGGCGGAGCGGGCGGCCTGGGAAGCGGCCGGCGAGTTCACCCGGGCGGAGGCGGCCCCCGCGCCCCCGGCCGCCCCGGCGCAGATCCACGTCCCCGAGGGCGGCCGGCTGATCGAGGCCGAGTTCACCGCCTCCGTCTGGCAGGTGAACGTGCGCCCGGGCGACCGGGTGACCACCGGCCAGCCCCTGCTGACCCTGGAGGCGATGAAGATGGAGTCCCGCGTCCCCGCCCCCACGGACGGCGTCATCGACCAGATCCTGACCACCCCGGGCACCCAGGTGAACGCGGGCACCCCCTTGCTCATCCTGACACCGAGCCCCCTCTAGGGGCGCGAGGAACTGCGCGAGAAGCCCCACACACCCGCACCGGCCGACGATCCCGCACCCCCGGCCCCCTCAGGCGCAAGGGGGCCGAAGGGGCACAGCCCCTCGGGGAGGGGACGGGTAGGGGCGGCGGGGGCGAGAGAATCACGCGCACCCCCTCCGCCCCGCAGCCGATCACAGCACGCCGAGGAGCACAGATGCCGACCTCCCCCACCCTCACCAGAGTCCGCACGGCCTACGCCCGCATCGAAGCCGTGGACCGCCCCGAGATCTGGATCGGCCTCCGCCCCCAGGCGGAGGTCGAGGCCGAGGCCCGCACCCTCGACGCCCGCCTCGCCACCGGCATCCCCCTCCCCCTCGCCGGCCGCCTCGTCGCCGTCAAGGGCAACATCGACGTCCACGGCCTCCCCACCACCGCGGGCTGCCCGGCGTACGCGTACACCCCCGACGCCGACGCCCCCGTGGTCGCCCGCCTGCGCGCGGCCGGCGCCCTCGTCCTCGGCACCACCAACCTCGACCAGTTCGCCACGGGCCTGGTCGGCACCCGCTCCCCGCACGGCGCCGTACGGAACGCCCACGACCCGTCCCGCATCAGCGGCGGCTCCAGCTCCGGCTCGGCCGTGGCGGTGGCGCTGGGCATCGTCGACTTCGCGCTCGGCACCGACACCGCCGGCTCCGGCAGGGTGCCCGCCGCCTTCAACGGCATCGTCGGCCTGAAGCCCACCCGGGGCCTGGTCCCCACCACCGGTGTGGTCCCGGCGTGCGCCTCGATCGACTGCGTCACGGTGTTCGCCCGCACCCTCCCGGAGGCCGAACAGGCCCTGGCCCACATGGCCTCCCCGCCCGACCGCGTCCTCCCGCCGCTCGCCCAGCGCTCCCCGGGCCCCTGGCGTGTCGCCGTACCCCCACGCGAGCAGCTCGGCGAACTGGACGAGGGCTGGGCGGAGGCGTACGAGTCGGCGGTGACCCGCCTGAGGGCAGCGGGCGCGGACGTACGCCCCCTCGACCTCACCCCCTTCACCGAGGCCGCGGCCATGCTCTACCAGGGCGCGTTCGTGGCCGAGCGCTACACGGCGGTCGGCGGCTTCGTCGACAAGGCGCTCGCGGACGGCGTCGACTCCCTCGACCCCACGGTCGCCGGCATCATCACCCGGGCCCGGGACATCCCGGCCCACCAGCTGTTCGCCGACCAGGACCGGCTGAGCACCCTGCGTGCCCGCGCCCTGGCCGAACTGGGCGACGCGGACGCCCTGTTGCTGCCGACGGCGCCGGGGCACCCGACGCTCGCCGAGGTCGCCGCCGACCCACTGGGCGCGAACGCCCGCCTCGGCCGTTTCACCAACTCCACGAACCTGTTCGACCTGGCGGCCGTCGCGGTTCCCGCAGGCGAGGTGAACGGCCTCCCGTTCGGCGTCATGCTGATCGGTCCCGCCTTCACGGACGCCCGCCTGGCCGGCGTCGCCGCTCTCCTCCAGCCGGAGGCCCGGCTGGCGGTCGTGGGCGCCCACCTCTCCGGCCAGCCCCTGAACACCCAGCTCCTGTCCCTGGGCGCCCAGCTGGAGCGCACGACCACCACGGCCCCCGTCTACCGCCTGCACGCCCTGCGCACGACCCCGCCGAAGCCGGGCCTGGTCCATGTGGGCGAGGGCGGTGCCGCCGTCGAGACCGAGATCTGGCGCCTCCCGGCAGCGGGCCTGGGCCGCCTGCTGACCGCACTCCCCCGCCCGATGGCCCTGGGCACCGTCGAACTGTCCGACGGCACCCGGGCCCCGGGCTTCCTCTGCGAGCCGACGGCGCTGCGGGACGCCGAGGACATCACGGAGTACGGCGGCTGGCGCTCCTATCTGAACCACCGGGCCGACCGGCCCTAGCGGTCCCGTCCCGGTATCCGGCTGCGGGCGGCCTCACCCCACCGAGGAGTAGGCCACCACCCCTCTCAGCAGCCCGTCCACAGCCTTCCGCGCGTTCTTCCCCACGCTCGACCCGGGCGGCGCCGCCGCCGAGATCTGCCCCAGCACGTCGATCACCTGCTTGCACCACCGCACGAAGTCACCGGCCGGCATCTCCACCTCCCGCAGCACCTCGTCGAGCCCCGACCCCGAAGCCCACATGTACGCGGCCCAGGCGAAGCCGAGGTCGGGCTCGCGCTGCCCCACCCCTTCGCTCTGCGTGATCCGGAACTCCTCCTCCAGCGCGTCCAGCCGCCCCCAGATCCGCACCATCTCCCCCAGCGCGGCCTTGGCGTTCCCGGACGGCAGCTTCGGCGCCATCGCGTCGTCCGCGGCCCGTGCCTCGTACACCAGCGCGGAGACGCACGCGGCGAGCTCGGCGGGCCCGAGCCCCTCCCAGACGCCCGCCCGCAGACATTCGCTCGCCAGCAGGTCCAGCTCGCCGTAGAGCCGCGCGAGCCGCTTCCCGTGCTCGGTGACCTCGTCGGCCCGCAGGTAGTCCAGCTCGGTCAGCAGGGCGACGATCCGGTCGAAGGTCCGCGCGATGGTGTTCGTCCGGCCCTCGATACGTCGCTCCAGCTGCGCGGTGTCCCGCTTCAGCCGGTGGTAGCGCTCGGCCCAGCGCGCGTGATCCTCACGGTCGCTGCACCCGTGGCACGGATGGGCCCGCAGCTCCGCCCGCAGCCGGGCGATCTCACGGTCGTCCGCCGCGGCGGCCCTCCGCTTGCGGTGCCGGTCGGGCACGAGGTGCCCGGCCTTGGTGCGCAGCGCGGACGCCAGGTCCCGCCGCGACTGCGGTGAACGCGGGTTGAAGGACTTCGGGATCCGCATCCGCTCCAGCGCCTCCACGGGCACCGGGAAGTCCATCGAGGCCAGCCGCTTGACCTGGCGCTCGGCGGTCAGCACCAGCGGGCGCGGACCGTCGTGCTGCTCGAACCCGCGGTGGCCGTTGGACCGCCCGGCGGGCAGCCCGGGATCCAGCACCAGCGCCAGACCCGCGTACTTGCCGGTCGGCACATGGATGACATCGCCCGGCTTCAGCTTCTCCAGCGCGACCGCCGCCTCCGCCCGCCGCTGGGCCACGCCCTGCTTCGCCAGATCGGTCTCGCGGTCCTTCAGCTCCCGCCGCAGGCGCGCGTACTCCTCGAAGTCCCCGAGGTGGCAGGTCATGGACTCCTGGTAGCCCTCCAGGCCCTCCTCGTTGCGCTGGACCTGCCGGGAGATCCCGACGACCGACTTGTCTGCCTGGAACTGCGCGAACGAGGTCTCCAGCAGCTCGCGCGAGCGGTGCCGCCCGAACTGCTCGACCAGGTTGACCGCCATGTTGTACGACGGCTTGAAGCTGGAGCGCAGCGGATAGGTACGGGTGCCCGCGAGCCCGGCCAGATGGTCGGGGTTCATCCCGCGCTGCCACAGCACCACCGCGTGGCCCTCGACGTCGATGCCGCGCCGGCCCGCGCGCCCCGTCAGCTGTGTGTACTCGCCGGGGGTGATGTCGGCGTGCTGCTCGCCGTTCCACTTGACGAGCTTCTCCAGCACCACCGAGCGGGCGGGCATGTTGATGCCGAGCGCGAGGGTCTCGGTGGCGAACACGGCCTTGACGAGGCCGCGTACGAAGAGTTCCTCGACGACCTCCTTGAACGTCGGCAGCATGCCCGCGTGGTGGGCCGCGATCCCGCGCTCCAGGCCCTCCAGCCACTCGTAGTAGCCAAGGACATGGAGGTCCTCGTTCGGGATGGAGGCGGTGCGCTCCTCGACCAGGGCGCGCACCTTGAGCCGGGACTCGTCGTCGTTCAGCCTGAGGCCCGCGTACAGGCACTGCTGGACTGCGGCCTCGCAGGCGGCGCGGCTGAAGATGAAGGTGATGGCGGGCAACAGGCCTTCGGAGTCGAGCCGTTCGATGACCTCGGGGCGGCTCGGGATCCAGATCCTCGACCGCTGTCTGCGCTCGCGCTCACGGTCCGCCTCGCGCATGGACCGGCCGCGTCGGCGGTCCTGGTAGGAGGGCCGGCTGGCCTCCATCCGCGCCATCCGGGTCAAGTCCGGGTTGACGGCCTTCTTGTTGCCCTCGCCCTCCTCGAACAGGTCGTACATCCGCCGTCCGGCGAGCACGTGCTGGAACAGCGGCACGGGCCGGTGCTCGGAGACGATCACGTCGGTGTCGCCGCGCACGGTGTCCAGCCAGTCGCCGAACTCCTCCGCGTTGGACACGGTGGCCGAGAGGGAGACGAGCGTGACCGACTCGGGGAGGTGGATGATCACCTCTTCCCAGACGGCGCCCCGGAAGCGGTCGGAGAGGTAGTGCACCTCGTCCATGACCACGTACCCGAGGCCCAGGAGCGTCTGGGAGCCCGCGTACAGCATGTTCCGCAGCACCTCGGTGGTCATCACGACCACCGGGGCATCGGAGTTGACGCTGTTGTCGCCGGTGAGCAGGCCGACCTTGTCGGCGCCGTAGCGGCGGCACAGGTCGGAGTACTTCTGGTTCGACAGGGCCTTGATGGGTGTCGTGTAGAAGCACTTCTTGCCCTGCTCCAGGGCGAGGTGGACGGCGAACTCGCCGACGATCGTCTTGCCCGAGCCGGTGGGGGCGGCCACCAGGACGCCCTTGCCCGACTCCAGCGACTGGCAGGCCTCGATCTGGAAGGGGTCGAGACCGAAGTCGTACATCGCGCGGAAACCGGCGAGCGCGGTGGCCTGCTCGACAGCGCGCCTACGTGCTGCCGCGTAACGCTCGGCCGGGGAGAGGTCCTCTGTCATCGTGCTTTCGAGCGTACCGGGCCCCGCTGACAACAGGACGATCATTATCCGGATCAGATCCTGTTAAACCTGGGATAAGCGCAGCTCACACCCCTGCCTCGGCGCCCCCTCGGACCCACGGCGCAGGAGCGGCGGCAGCGGGCCACCGGTCACGGCGCCCGGGGCTCCGTCGGGTCCCAGCTTCCCTGCCCGTCGGCCCCGTCGCGGCCCCTCCCTCGCACCCCGGCGTGGGTAAGCGCTTTCCCAACTGCCTTGACAAGGCCCCATCACGGCAACAACGATCACCGAAGTCCGCGACGGCCGATGACCATCCGGCCGCATGTCGCCTATCACCACGGGGAGTTCACATGAAACGACGCAACACGCGCGCCATGACCACCGGTGCCGCCCTGGGACTTGCCATGGTCGGCCTCGTCGCCGTCCCGTCCCCGGCCACTGCCGCCGCGGCCAGCAAGTGCACGGGTGAGCAGCACAAGACGTACGACACGATCGGCGCCGACCTCGACGTGTACGTCAACCTGTGCGTGTCGAGGACATCGGGCAACGACTACCAGGCCACCGTGAAGTTCCGGTGGTCGGACGGTGGCGGGGGCCTCAGCACCGGCATGGACAAGCTCAAGGTCAATCTGCGCCTGGAGCGCAACGACGTCACCCAGCGCAGCGGTAGCGCCGACTGGGCCGAGGCGACCAACTTCGCCCAGTCGGGCAACCGCGGTTTCTCGACCACGACCTTCCACAGCACCACGACGGGTGGTTGGACCGCCGACGGCGACATCGACTGGGACATCAACAACGACGGAACGGGTGGCGGCACGACCCCCCTGCAAGGCTCACCCGAGATCTAGCGGAACCCCGGCGTTCACCGCCGAACAGTGACTGGGGGTCTACCGGTTGTACCGGTAGACCCCCAGTCGCGTTCGAGGTGGGCGGGAGACCGATCAGGCCTCCTCACGCGGAGAGCACCCGTCCGCCCGCGGAACCCCGGCCCGTTCTAGGTGACGTCGTCGTACCCGTTGATCCGCTCCCGCTCGGGCTCGGCCTGCGAGGGCAGTGCCCGGCTCGCCGAGACGGACTCGATCTCGCCGATGTCCTCGGGGGTGAGATCCAGCTCGGAGGCCTCGTCGTCGTCGGGCTTCAAGGCCTCGACGCGGGCCCGGCGCCTGTCGTTGGCCAGCGCGACGGCACAGGCACAGAAGTACAGGACCCAGATGGGGCCGGCCAGCGCCATCATCGAGATGGGGTCGGTGCTCGGGGTGGCGATCGCCGCGAAGAGCGTGATGCTGATGATCATGCCCCGCCACCAGCCGAACATCTTCTTGCCGGAGAGCACCCCGCCGAAGTTCAGCATCACCAGCAGCAGCGGCAGCTCGAAGGAGAGGCCGAAGACGACGATCATCCGCATGATCAGGTTCAGCAGATCATCGAGCGGCAGCTGGTTGTCGCTTCCGATGATCGAGAACTGCAGCATGACCGAGGCCATCTTGGGCAACGACCAGTAGGCGAAGTACGAGCCCATGAGGAACAGCGGGAAGCCCGCCGCCACGAAGCCGAGGCTGTACTTCTTCTCGTTGCGGTGCAGACCCGGGGCGATGAACGCCCAGAGCTGGTACAGCCAGACCGGGGCGGCGAGTACCACGCCCGATGACAGCGAGACCGTGAGGGCGAGCGTGAACGGGCTCAGCAGACCGTTCTGCACGATGCGCGCGCACTTGACCGAGCCGGTGTCCTTCGCCAACTCGGCGAAGCTGTGTTGGCATCCCACCGCCTGCAGGATGGGATCCGTGAAGAACTGGATGATGTCCTTGTAGAACATCACCGCGAGGATCGTCGTGACGACGATGGCCAGCAGGCTCTTGACAAGGCGATTTCGCAGCTCGCGCAGGTGCTCCGCGAGGGGCATCCGCCCCTCGGGATCCTTGTCCTTCTCCGTCTTGCGGGCAGACTTGAGCAACCCACGTCCTCATCTCGTGCGGCAGGCCGGAAACCCTGTCCGGCCTTGCGTCAGCGCTTGGTCGTGTCCGTCGGCTCGGCGACCGGGCGAGCGGTGGTCACATCGCCGGGAGAGGCCTGGATGGTGCGCTGCGCCGGGGTCTCGCCGCCGGCGTGCGGGGGCGCGGCCGCCGAGGTGTTGTCGTCGTGGCCGTCGGACTTCATGGCCTTGGCCTCGCTCTTGAGGATGCGGGCGGACTTGCCGAGCGAACGCGCCATGTCCGGCAGCTTCTTCGCCCCGAACAGCAGGACGATGACGACAAGGATCAGAATGATCTCGGTGGGGCCGAGGTTACCCATAGCTGTCTTCCTTCTTCACCGAGGCGGCGGGTGGGGGCCGTCCGACCGGTCGGACAGGTGTCCGAACGGTCGTGCTGGCAGCGATCGTAACGCTCAGGGGTAAACGTCAGGCAATCCCCGTGCGTACTCCCGATTCGCGACCCGGGCCTCGTTCTCCGTGCCGCGACACGCAGCGTACCTGCACAAGGTGAGAAGGTGACAGGGCGAAGTGGCGCAAAACGCACTCACCGGGCAAGACACAGGAGCCTCGACCGGAACTCACAGAGCGTCCGCGGAACGGGCCGCGCTCGCCGTCGCCCGCTCCAGGTCCTCCGCCGCCCGGCTGATCCTCCGCGCCGACTCCGTGACCTGCGTACCCAGCCGCTGAGCCTCCAGAAAGACCCGCACAGCGAGCACCCCGAGCACGACCAGCCCCACAAAACCCACAGCCACCGCGAACATCGCCCAGAACATGGCGACGACCCTAGGGCCTGCCCGGTGGATCGGGCCAGCGGCGCGGGGTCCGGCACACGCGCCCGCCTCGCCGCTGCCCGCACCAGATCCCGCTCGCGGGCGCGTACGGGCGTCGCCGTCCGCGGCCGGCCCGCTCCGTCGAGGCCGAGGCCTAGCCCGGCGAATGCAGCCGCAGGGTCCGCACCCCGCCCCCGGTCAACAGCTCGACGATCCGCTCGCCGGCCGGCTTGCGGACCGCGATGCCGCACTCGGGGCAGGTGAAGGAGTAGAACGTGGTCCTGCTGGTGGCACCGATGGCCAGACGCAGCGCGCTCGCACCCAGTTCGACATGGGCCCGGCAGTCGGGGCAGCCCGCTCTGAACACCACGTCCACGGCCTTCTTCATGCCCGCGAAGGCGACCGCCACGCTCATCTCCCGGAGCTCCTGGATCTCCTGCACGCCGGACTGCACCCCGGCCCTCACGCCGGCCTTCACACCCGACACAACCGAACCGCCGCTCACAGCCCCTCGCATCTCCTTGTTCCGGTCGTACGCCGTCGTCACGGTCCCGCGGTCAGGGACTCGTCGTCGTCACGGTCCCGCGGTCACGGACTCGTCGGCACAGCCTCGCCATAGGCCGCCAGCGCCTCACGGGCCGCCCTGCGGGCACTGTCCGCGAGATCCTGCGGGGAGACGATCCGGCCGTCGCGCCCGAGCCGCAGCGCCAGGCGCCGCAGCGACGCCGGGTCGGGTGTGCGCAGGCTGATGCGCAGTCCACCCTCCGGCAGCTCCTCGGCACTGTCGTGCGGGTAGTACTCGGCGACCCAGCGCCCCCCGGGCCCCACCTCGACGACCACCTCGGGATCCTCGGCGGCCGGCTGCACCAGCGCCTCCGACAGGTCCCGCAGCTCGATCTCGGGCGGCGCGGACGGCTCGTCGAGGATCTTGATCTCGGCGACCCGGTCCAGCCGGAACGTCCGCCGCGCCTCGGAGCGGCGGCACCAGGCCTCGACATAGGTGTGCCCGACGCTGACCAGGCGGATCGGGTCGATCTCGCGTTCGCTGAGCTCGTCCCGGGCGGGCGAGTAGTAGCGGATCCACAGCCGCCGGCGCTCAGAGATGGCCCGGTCGACGTCCGCGAAGACCCCGCCCTCGGCCTCGAAGGTGACCGAAAGACGCGAGCTGGCGCCCGCCGCCTCACCGGCCGCCCCCTCGACCTTGGCGGTGGCCCGCAGCAGGGCCTGCCGGTCGCTCTCGCGCAGCCCCGGCAGCGTGGCCACCGCGCGGGCAGCCACCAGCAGGGCGGTCGCCTCGTCGGCCGCCAGCCTCAGCGGCTCGGCCGCCTCCGCACCGAGCGCGGCCGGGTTGTGCCACCAGATGCGCTCGCCGTCGGTGTCGATGTCCAGCAGATCACCGCCGCGGAAGCTGGTCCCGCACATGGGCAGCACGTCGAGGTCCGAGACCAGCTCGTCCTCGGTGATCCCGAAGGCACGGGCGACGTCCTCGATCCGCGCGCCGGGCCGCTCCCGCAGATACGTGACCAGGGAGAGCATGCGCCGGGTCTGGTCGATGGCGTTCGCCGGCCGCGCCGGTTTTCCCACCACGTTCTTACGTCCCCCTCAACCCTTGGCCACGGCACGCAGCCGGTCCACCACGTCGGCCCGCAGCTCCGCGGGCTCCAGGACCACCACGTCGGGCCCGAACTCCACCAGCCAGGCATCCAGTCCGTGCCCGTACGGAATCTCCAACTCGTCCCAGCCGTCCCCGAGTTCCCGTACGGCCGAGGCCTTCGCCCGCAGCGGGTAACCGGCGCCTGAGCGCAGCCGGATCAGCGCGGACCGGTCCGCGGTCTCCCCCGCCCAGCTCGCGACCGTCTCCCGCACCGTGACGACGTCCGGCACCTCGGCGGTGAAGGCGCTCCCCCGGCTGCGGACCCTGCCGGTGATCCGGGAGAGCCTGAAGACCCGCTCGGCGCCCCGGTCACGGTCGTACCCGGCGAGATACCAGTGACCGCGCCAGCACTCCAGGGCCCAGGGCTCGACATGCCGGGGCTCGGGACGCGCGGCGGTGGCCTTGCGGTACTCGAACAGGACCGGGCGGCGGTCACGGCAGGCCAGCATCAGCGGTTCGAAGGCCGCCTCGTGCACCGGGATGCGCGGTTCCAGGGCGCCGTGGGCGGCCTCGTACGGGTCGACGTCCTCGGGCAGCCCGGCCGCGCGCAGCTTCTGCAGGGCGCCGCTCGCCGCTCCGGCGAGGCGGGCCTGCTGCCAGACCTTCGCCGCGAGCCCGAGAGCCGCGGCCTCCTCGGCGTCCAGGGTGATGGGCGGAAGGCTGTTGCTGTCACGGCGGGCCAGATAGCCGACCTCGCCGTCGAGGTTCTCCACCGTCTCGATGACCAGGCCGAGTTCGCGCAGATCGTCCTTGTCGCGCTCGAACATGCGGTTGAAGGAGTCGTCGGTTCCCGCTTCGAGATAGGCCTCGATCGACTCCCGCAGCTCGCGCTTGCTGAGCGGCCGGCGCGTCCCCAGCAGACACAGCGCCAGGTTCATCAACCGCTCGGCCTTGGCAATGGCCATCGACGCCCTTCCCTCGGGTGTTTCCGCGGCACGAACCTACCGCTACGAAGCGTCGCGGCAAAAGCCGAGGGCCCATGCCCGAACAGGCATGGACCCCAGACAGTCGAGACCGGTCACGACACGGTCGGCCCTGACACGGCTTCCGACAGATCAGACCCCGAGCAGATCGACCACGAAGATCAGCGTCTCACCGGGCTTGATCGCCGGCGTCGGGCTCTGGTTGCCGTAGGCGAGGTGCGCGGGGATGGTCAGCTGGCGGCGGCCGCCGACCTTCATGCCCTGCACGCCCTGGTCCCAGCCCTTGATGACACGACCGCCACCGAGCGGGAAGCGGAACGGCGCACCACGGTTCCAGCTGGCGTCGAACTCCTCACCGGTGGAGTAGGACACACCCACGTAGTGCACGGTGACGGTCTGACCCGCCTGGGCCACCTCGCCGTCGCCCTCCCAGATGTCCTTGATCTCCAGGTCGGCCGGCGGCGCGCCCTCGGGGAAGTCGATCTCGGGCTTGTCAATGCTCACGTCTTCAGGCTCCTGCTTGTGTATGTACTGGACAACGCCGGACAGTCTCGCATCCCGGGGCCTCACATCTTCGCGAGGATGTCCACGGTGAACACCATCACGGAGTCCTTCTTGATGTCGCTGCCACTCGGCGGCGTGTCCCCGTAGCCCAGCTTCGGCGGGATGACGATGAGAAGGCGACTGCCCACCTTCTTGCCCGTCATGCCCTGCGACCAGCCCTTGACGACCTGCTTCAACCCGAACGAGCTCAGCGCCTCACGGCTGTACGAGGAGTCGAACTCCTTGCCGGTGTCCCAGAGCACGCCCTTGTACTGCACGAGAAGGCTGTCGTCGGCGCCGACCTCCGGGCCGTCGCCCTCGATGATGTAGTTCGCGACCAGCTTCGTCGGCGGGTCGACCTTCGGCACCTCGATGGAGGGAGCCTTGCCGTCGGTGTTCGTGCCCACCTTCGGCAGATTCGCGTCGCCCTGCGCGACCTTCGTGCCCTTCGCCGAACTCTTGGCGTTGAAGGTGTCCTGCACATCGACGACGAAGACCAGCGTGTCGGTGCCCTTGATCCCCGCATTCGGGTTGCCCTTCGGACCGTAGCCCCAGGTCGGCGGCACGGCCATCTGCACCCGGCTGCCGGCCTTCTTGCCGGTCAGCGCGTACCGCCAGCCGTCGATGATGCCCTGCGGGGAGAGCTGGATGACCAGCGGCGTCTTGCGGTCGTAGGAGTTGTCGAAGACCTTCGCCGTCGACCAGATCTGCCCCAGGTAGTTCGCCTGGATGTAGTCGCCCTCGGCGACGGTCTGCCCGCTGCCCGCGATGACCGTCTTCACCGCCAGATCCTTCGACGGATCGCCACTGCCCTTGGCGACGGTCGGCTTCTCGTCGAACTTCACCCCGCCCGTGATCGCCGGCAGCGGACCGTCCACGATCTTCGGCGGCTTCGCCGCGCCGCTCGCCGACGCGGACGGGCTGCTGCTGGCCTTGGCCGAGTCGGACTCACCGTCACCACAGGCGGCGAGCGTGACCAGTCCAGCGGGAACAGCGATGAGGAGTGAGCGTCGGCGCACGGTGAAGGCCTCGTATCGGTCGATCTTGTCGGATGGCGTGCGCGCAACTCTACGGCGTGCGAAGGGCGCCGTACGGCAAACGTACGGCGCCCCGCGTTGCGTTCCGCAATCCCACCCGGAACGAGCCGGCTCACATTCCGGCGATCAGCTTCTCCACCCGATCGTCCACCGAACGGAACGGGTCCTTGCACAAAACCGTGCGTTGCGCCTGGTCGTTGAGCTTGAGATGAACCCAGTCGACCGTGAAATCCCGACGCTGTTCCTGAGCGCGCCGGATGAAGTCACCACGCAACCTCGCCCGAGTCGTCTGCGGCGGAACCGACTTGCCCTCGAAGATCTTCAAGTCGTTGCAGATACGGGTGGCCTGACCTTTCCTCTCCAACAGGTAGTAGAGGCCACGACGGCGGTGGATGTCGTGATACGCGAGGTCTATCTGGGCGACCCGCGGATGCGACATGGTCATGTTGTGCTTGGCCCGGTACCGCTCGATGAGCTTGTACTTCATCACCCAGTCGATCTCGGTACCGATCCGGTCGAGGTCCTCGGCCTCGATCGCGTCCAGCGTGCGGCCCCACAGCTCCAGGACCTGCTCGACGGTGCCCGTACGGATGCCGCGGCGCTCCACGAAGTCCACGGCCTTCTCGTAGTACTCGCGCTGCACCTCCAGCGCGGAGGCCTCACGGCCGCTGGCCAGCCGCACCTTGCGCTGGCCGGTGATGTCATGGCTGACCTCGCGGATCGCCCGGATCGGGTTCTCCAGGGTGAGGTCACGCATGACCGTGCCCGCCTCGATCATGCGCAGCACCAGGTCGGTGGCCCCGACCTTCAGCAGCATGGTCGTCTCGGACATGTTCGAGTCGCCCACGATGACGTGGAGACGGCGGTACCGCTCGGCGTCCGCGTGCGGCTCGTCGCGGGTGTTGATGATCGGCCGGGAGCGGGTGGTCGCCGAGCTGACGCCCTCCCAGATGTGCTCCGCGCGCTGGCTGACGCAGTACACCGCACCACGCGGGGTCTGCAGCACCTTGCCCGCGCCGCACAGCAGCTGCCGGGTGACGAGGAACGGAATCAGGATGTCGGCGAGCCGGGAGAACTCCCCGTGCCGGGCCACCAGATAGTTCTCGTGGCAACCGTACGAGTTGCCCGCCGAGTCCGTGTTGTTCTTGAAAAGGTAGACGTCGCCCGCGATTCCCTCCTCGTGCAGGCGGCGTTCGGCATCGACCAGCAGTCCTTCCAGAATGCGCTCGCCGGCCTTGTCGTGAGTGACGAGTTCGGTCACGTTGTCACATTCGGGTGTCGCGTATTCCGGATGTGAGCCCACGTCGAGATAGAGGCGGGCCCCGTTCCGCAGAAACACATTGCTGCTGCGGCCCCATGACACGACACGGCGGAAGAGGTACCGCGCCACCTCGTCAGGAGACAGACGGCGCTGTCCCCTGAACGTGCACGTGACGCCGTACTCGTTCTCCAGCCCGAAAATGCGGCGGTCCATGACTGAACATTACGCCCGATCCACCGAGCTGAAACGGGGTTCGGCAGCACGGTTTGGATCATTTTCCGATGAGACCGCAACCACCGCACCCTCGGAGGGAACAGCGAGAACCCGCCCGGTGGCCAGCAGAACCAGCAACGACACGGCCCCCGCCGCCCCCGGCGCGACGAACCCCCACAGCGTCCCGCCCCACTCGACGACCGGCCCCGCGACCGCCGTTCCCGCCGACTGGCCCACCGTGAACGTCGTCACGATCCACGAGAACGCCTCCGTCACCGTGCCGCGCGGGGCGTGCCGATCGACAAGAACGAACACACAGGCGATCGCCGGTGCCAGGAACACACCCGCGAGCGTCGTCAGCCCCGTCATGCCCACCGGACCCGGCATCAGCGTCAGCGGCACATAACAGACCGCCAGAAGCGCCACCAGCACCTGCAGACGCCGTTCCGGCGCCCCGCTCCACCGCCGCGCCCCGTACACCGTCCCGCCCACGAGCGCGCCCAGCCCGACGCCCGCCATCAGCCAGCCGTAGACGGCGTCCCCACCGTTGTCGTCCGCGTACGACACGGCCGCCACCGTGATCGAACCGAGCGCGACACCGACGAAGAAGAACGCGCCCAGCAGCGCCAGCAGCCCCGGAGAGCGCAGCGCGCCCAGCCAGTGTGCCTCGCGGGGAGCCGAACGCCAGGCCCGCGAAGGCGGCGAGACGAGCACCCACAGCGCCCCGAGCACCCCGATGACACTGAGCACCACCAGCGCGGCCGACGCCGACCACAGCGCCACGCACAGGGTCACCAACAACGGCCCCACGGTGAACATGACCTCCTGCGCCACCGCGTCCATCGCGTACGCCGTGTGCACCTGCTCCTCCCCGCGCAGCACGGAGGACCACAGCGCCCGCAGCCCGCCCTCCAGCGGAGGCGTGAACAGCCCGGCGACCGCCATGGCCGCATACGCCACCGGCAGCGGATCCAGCCCCGACAGGGCGAAGGCCGACATGGCGAGCGCGGACACGACAGCCGCCGGCAGCTGCACACGCGGCTGGCCGTAAAGATCCACGAGCCGTCCCAGCAGCGGCTGCCCCACCGCGTTCGCGAGGCCGTACACGGCCGCCAGCGCGCCCGCGAGGCTGTAGGTGCCGCCCTCCGCCCGGACGAACAGCACGATGGCGATCGCGGCCGTGGCGTTCGGCAACCGGCCCACCAGCGTTCCGGCGAGCAGCCGCGCGGCGTGCCGCGTCCTGAGGATCCCGAGATATCCGGCGGCCATGTCCTGCCTCTCGAAGGGCTCTCGACGAGCGACGTGTTACGTATAACGTCTCCCGTCATACGTACCATGTGCCCAGCCCACCAGTCCAGACGAAGGAGCACGCCGACCGTGGCACGAGGTAGTACACGGCCCACGAGCCGTGACGTCGCCCAGGCCGCAGGCGTCTCCCAGGCCGCCGTCTCCCTCGTCCTCGGCGACAAATGGCGCGGCCGCGTCTCCGAGACCACCGCCCAACGCGTCCGCGAAGCCGCACGTGACCTCGGCTACCGCCCCAACCTCGCCGCCCGCAACCTCCGCCTCGGCCGCACCCGCACCGTCCTGCTCGTCGTCCCCGCCCTGACCACCGAATTCTTCGCCGGCGTCTACACCGGCGCCGCCCGCGTCGCCGCCCGCCACGGCTTCGGCGTCGTCCTCTACCCCTCCCCCGAAGGCGTCGGCCCCGCCCGCGACCCCTTCGCCTCCGCCCAGGCCGCCCTCGACGGCGTGATCGCCTCCTCCATGGCCGCCGACGCCCTCACCGCCATCCGCGGCGACCAGCTCCCCCTGGTGATGCTCGACAGCGACCCGGACGGCAGCCTCGGCGCCGCCACCGTCAACCTCGACATCCGCGACGGCGTACGACAGATCGCCGACCACCTGCTCGGCCTCGGACACCGCCACTTCCTCCACCTGGCCGCCGACATCCCCTCCTGGACCTTCGACGTCCGCGCACGGGAACTGGCGGTCCGCATCGGCTCCACCCCCGGCACATCACTGCACACGGCCGCCGCACCCATCTCCATCGAAGGAGCACTCGCCGCCGCCGAGACCGCGCTGACCCACACCGCGCCGGCCGCACCCCGGCCCACCGCACTCGTCTGCGACGACGACAAACTGGCCGCCGGCGCCTACAAGGCCGCACGACGGCTGGGACTACGGGTTCCCGAGGACCTCTCCGTCACCGGACTCGACGACCTCGCCCTCGCCACCGCCCTCGACCCCGAACTCACCACCGTCCGCCTGGACGCCGAACAGTTCGGGGAACGCGGCATGGAAGCCCTCCTGGCCGTCCTGGAAGGACGCACCCCGAGCGAGGGAGACATCCCCGTGCACCTGGTCGTACGCGGATCCACGGCACCGCCGGCGGCCTGAGCACACAAAGCCGCGCGCCCCGGCCTGTACGGCCGGGGCGCACTACGGACACGGCCTCGCAGCCGCCGACGCCTACTCCTCGTCGTCCGAACTCTCCGCCTCGGTGGCGGCGCCCTCGGCCTCCAGAAGACGAGCCAGCTGACGGCCGACGATCCGCTTGAACTTGCGCTGCTGCGGACGCGTACGGTCCAGGACCGCCACCTCCAGACGCTCCGCGGGGATCTCCCGCTGCGTGCCGTTCGTGTCCCGCGACAGGGCCTGCACGGCCAGCTTCAGAGCCTCCGCCAAGGACACCCCGTCCTGATGGCGCTGGTCCAGATAGGTGCTGATCTGCTCCGCGTTACCGCCCACCGCGACCGAACCGTGCTCGTCCACGATCGAACCGTCGTGCGGCAGCCGATAGATCTGGTCACCCTCCGGGGTCTCCCCCACCTCGGCCACGACCAGCTCCACCTCGTACGGCTTCTCGGCCGCCGAGGAGAAGATCGTGCCCAGGGTCTGGGCGTAGACGTTCGCGAGACCGCGAGCGGTCACGTCGTCCCGGTCGTAGGTGTACCCACGAAGATCGGCGTAGCGCACACCACCGATCCGCAGGTTCTCGTACTCGTTGTACTTACCGGCGGCCGCGAAGCCGATCCGGTCGTAGATCTCGCTGAACTTGTGCAGCGCGCGGGACGGGTTCTCGCCGACGAACACGATGCCGTCGGCATACTGCAGCACGACCAGGCTGCGGCCACGGGCGATGCCCTTGCGGGCGTACTCCGCCCGGTCCGCCATCGCCTGCTGGGGTGAGACATAGAACGGCGTCGACACCGGTTATCCGTCCCTTTCTGTCGGAGTCACTGGATCACCTTGATAAGGAGGGCCGTCGGGCCGGACCGGCTAGAGCAGCGCGGCCCGGGGGCCGTCCGGCTGCTCCAGACGCCGCTCCAGGATCGAACGGGCGATGTCGGAGGACTCCTCGTCGGTGAGCCGGCGGAAGCCGTCCTCGGTGATCACGGTGACGATGGGGTAGATCCGGCGGGCGACATCGGGACCACCGGTCGCCGAGTCGTCGTCTGCCGCGTCGTAGAGGGCCTGGATGACGAGGGTCGTCGCCTCGCCCTCCGAGAGATCGGGACGGAACAGCTTCTTCATCGCACCGCGCGCGAAGATCGAACCCGAGCCGGTGGCCGCGTAACCGCTCTCCTCGGAACGACCGCCCGTCACGTCGTACGAGAAGATGCGGCCCTTCTCCCGGTCCACGTCGTAACCGGCGAACAGCGGCACCACGGCCAGACCCTGCATGGCCATGCCCAGGTTGGAACGGATCATGGTCGACAGACGGTTCGCCTTGCCCTCCAGCGACAGCTGCGCGCCTTCGACCTTCTCGAAGTGCTCCAGCTCCAGCTGGAACAGCTTCACCATCTCCACGGCCAGACCGGCCGTGCCGGCGATCCCCACCGCCGAGTACTCGTCCGCCGGGAACACCTTCTCGATGTCCCGCTGCGCGATCATGTTCCCCATCGTGGCCCGGCGGTCACCGGCGAGCACCACACCACCGGGGAACGACACGGCCACGATCGTCGTGCCGTGCGGGGCCTCGATGACGCCCTGGACCGGCGGCAGCTGCCGCTTGCCGGGAAGCAGCTCCGGCTGGTGGTCCGACAGGAAGTCCATGAAGGACGACGACCCAGGCGTCAGGAAGGCAGCTGGTAGACGCCCGGTGCTACGAGTGTTGGCTTCCACGCGTTTCCTTCCAGGTATTCGGCCGCTCGGTTCATCGCTGCGGGGTCATCTCCCAACAGGCCGAGGCCGGAATTGCAGTTGAAGCACAGTACGCCTCGGACCCTACCCGTCTCATGGCAGTGATCAACCTGCGTAGCTGGCGCCGCCCGGCAGATGCAACAGACGCCCATCTGCGAGGCGATCATCTCGTCACGCTCGGCTTCGGTGATGCCGTACTTCCGGCGAAGATGACCAGCTGGGCCAGTAGCCGCCTTGCATGCCTTGCAGCGGCTTGCCAGGCCATCGGGTGCGCTGTTCTTGCGGTGCCATTCAATGCGGGGCTTCACCTCGCCGCAGCCCCGGCAGTACTTGTGGCCGGGTGGGACGGGCGCCTTTTCGCGCACCGTCCGCCCCTTCGCCACCTGGCGCTGCCGGTAGTACTCAGCCGAGCACTCCCGGCAGTACGCCTGGAGTCCGTCACGCATGGATTTGTTGCTCGCGAATGCCGTACGCGGCTTGTTCTCCTGACACCGCGAACACTTCTTGACTTCTCGCTCGCCGAACACTCACGAACTCCCCCATCACCTTCAATTCGAAGGCGAAATGGACCTACTGCCCACCCTTTTGAACGAAGCTTCGAACGAAATCCTCAGCGTTCTCTTCCAAGACATCGTCGATCTCGTCCAGAACCGAGTCCACGTCGTCGCTGAGCTTCTCCTGCCGCTCCTTGAGGTCCTCCGATGCCTGCGCCTCCGGCGCCGCCTCGGTCTCCTCGGTGGAACGGGTGGCCTTCTGCTGGCCGCCGCCGGTGTCCTTGGTCGCCATAACCCTCACCCCGCTCTGTTGCCCGACATGGTCGACAGGTCGGCATTCCTGCCGATCGGTGATGATCAGACCCTACAAGCCGGGTCCGACATTGGCCCCGTTGTTTCCACAACGTCCGGGGGCCACCTCGATGATTCCCGGACGGCGGTGTTTCCACCCTGCCCGGCTGATCACGATTGGACCCCGGTTCAGTGCCCGGACAGGACCCTGACCAGGTCTTCTGCCGTGCGACAACGGTCCAGGAGCTCCTTGACGTGATTTCGCGTTCCGCGAAGCGGTTCGAGGGTTGGGACGCGCTGGAGCGAGTCCCGGCCCGGGAGATCGAAGATCACCGAGTCCCAGGAGGCCGCCGCGACGTCGTCGGCGTACTGCTCCAGGCAGCGGCCGCGGAAGTACGCCCGTGTGTCCTCCGGCGGCTTGGTACGGGCCCGGTCGACGTCCGTCTCGGTCAGGAGGCGCTTCATCCTGCCGCGGGCCGCGAGACGGTTGTACAGGCCCTTCTCGGCGCGTACGTCGGCGTACTGGAGGTCGACGAGGTGGAGGCGGGCGGCGTCCCAGTCGAGGTCGTCGCGGCGCCGGTAGCCCTCCATGAGTTCGCGCTTGGCGACCCAGTCCAGCTCGCCGGACAGGCTCATGGGGTCGTTCTCCAGGCGGTTGAGGGTGTCCTCCCACCTGGCGAGGACGTCCTTGGTCTGGTCGTCCGCGTCGGCCCCGAAGCGCTCCTCCACGTACTTGCGCGACAGCTCGTAGTACTCCATCTGGAGCTGTACGGCGGTCAGGGTGCGGCCGCTGCGCAGGGTGACGAGGCGTTGCAGGGTCGGGTCGTGGGAGACCTGGTGGAGGGTGCGTACCGGCTGGTCGACGGCGAGGTCGACGGCGATGAAGCCGTCCTCGATCATGGAGAGGACCAGGGCCGTGGTGCCCAGTTTCAGGTAGGTGGAGATCTCCGAGAGGTTCGCGTCGCCGATGATGACGTGGAGGCGACGGTATTTCTCCGCGTCGGCGTGGGGTTCGTCGCGGGTGTTGATGATGGGTCGTTTGAGGGTGGTCTCCAGGCCGACCTCGACCTCGAAGTAGTCGGCGCGCTGACTGAGCTGGAAGCCGTGTTCGTGGCCGTCCTGGCCGATGCCGACGCGGCCGGCGCCGGCGAAGACCTGGCGGGAGACGAAGAACGGGGTGAGGTGGCGCACGATGTCCGAGAAGGCGGTTTCCCGCTTCATCAGGTAGTTCTCGTGCGTGCCGTAGGAGGCGCCCTTGTTGTCGGTGTTGTTCTTGTAGAGGTGGATCGGCTGGGCGCCGGGGAGCTGGGCGGCGCGTTCGGCGGCTTCGGCCATGATGCGTTCGCCGGCTTTGTCCCACAGGACGGCGTCCAGGGGGTTGGTGACCTCGGGTGCGCTGTATTCGGGGTGGGCGTGGTCGACGTAGAGCCGCGCGCCGTTGGTGAGGATGACATTGGCGAGGCCGATGTCCTCGTCGGTGAGCTGGCTGGAGTCGGCGGCCTCGCGGGCGAGGTCGAAGCCTCGCGCGTCCCGCAGCGGGTTCTCCTCCTCGAAGTCCCAGCGGGCCCTGCGGGCCCGGTGCATCGCCGCTGCGTAGGCGTTGACGATCTGGGACGAGGTGAGCATGGCATTGGCATTGGGGTGGCCGGGGACGGAGATCCCGTACTCCGTCTCGATGCCCATTACTCGCCGTACGGTCATGCGGCCCTCCTTGCCCGGCGGCGCCCTCGGTCGGGGACGCTGCTCAAGTACCGCTGGCGCTCCGGTGCGTGTGCGGTGCCCGTCCCCGCACTGCGCGACTCGGCGGTACGAACGAGCCTAGAACGGCTCCGCGCTGGTGGGGAGATCATTTGCGTCATTGCTCTGCTCCGGCTCGTGCCTGGAAAACACTCGGCTGCGGGTACCCATGAAGGGCACCCGCAGCCGCCCTGTGTTTTACAGGTACTGTCCGGTGTTCGCCACCGTGTCGATGGAGCGTCCGGTGTCGGCGCCCTGCTTTCCGGTGATCAGCGTACGGATGTAGACGATCCGTTCGCCCTTCTTTCCGGAGATTCGGGCCCAGTCGTCCGGGTTGGTGGTGTTGGGCAGGTCCTCGTTCTCCTTGAACTCGTCCACGCAGGCCTGGAGGAGGTGGGAGACGCGGAGGCCCTTCTGGTTCTTGTCGAGGAAGTCCTTGATGGCCATTTTCTTGGCGCGGCCGACGATGTTCTCGATCATGGCGCCGGAGTTGAAGTCCTTGAAGTAGAGGACTTCCTTGTCTCCGTTGGCGTAGGTGACTTCCAGGAAGCGGTTTTCCTCGGATTCGGCGTACATGTGTTCCACAGCCGTCTGGATCATGCTCTGGACGGTGGTGGTCTTGGAGCCGCCGTGTTCGCCGAGGTCGTCCGTGTGGAGCGGGAGACGCTCGGTGAGGTACTTCTGGAAGATGTCCTTGGCCGCTTCGGCGTCCGGACGCTCGATCTTGATCTTCACGTCGAGCCGGCCGGGGCGCAGGATGGCGGGGTCGATCATGTCCTCACGGTTGGAGGCGCCGATGACCACGACGTTCTGCAGGCCTTCCACGCCGTCGATCTCGGCGAGCAGCTGCGGGACGATGGTGTTCTCCACGTCCGAGCTGACGCCGGATCCGCGGGTGCGGAAGAGGGATTCCATCTCGTCGAAGAAGACGATGACGGGGGTGCCCTCGCTGGCCTTCTCCCTCGCACGCTGGAAGACGAGGCGGATCTGCCGCTCGGTCTCGCCGACGTACTTGTTGAGAAGCTCCGGGCCCTTGATGTTGAGGAAGAAGCTCTTGCCCTGGGCCTGGCCGGTGACTTCGGCGACCTTTTTGGCCAGCGAGTTGGCCACGGCCTTGGCGATGAGCGTCTTTCCGCATCCGGGGGGTCCGTAGAGCAGGACACCCTTGGGCGGGCGCAGTTCGTGCTCCTTGAACAGGTCCGGATAGAGGTAGGGGAGCTCGACCGCGTCGCGGATCATCTCGATCTGGTTGCCGAGGCCACCGATCTGCTCGTACCCGATGTCGGGGACCTCTTCGAGGACGAGTTCCTCGACCTCGCTCTTGGGCACGACCTCGTAGACGTAGCCGGAGCGGGGTTCGAGCAGGAGGGCGTCGCCGGGGCGGATGGTGATGTCCAGCAGCGGCTCGGCGAGCCGCACCACCCGTTCCTCGTCGGTGTGCCCCTGTACCAGTGCGCGCTCGCCGTCCTCGAGGATCTCCTTGAGGGTGACGATGTCGCCGACGCTCTCGTACTCCATGGCCTCGACCACGTTGAGAGCTTCGTTGAGCATCACTTCCTGGCCTCGCCGGAGCTCTTCCAGGTCGACGCTGGGGCTGACGTTCACGCGGAGTTTTCGGCCTCCGGTGAAGATGTCGGCCGTGCCGTCCTCGTTCGCCGTGAGGAAGACACCGAAGCCGGCCGGCGGCTGTGCGAGCCGGTCGACTTCCTCCTTGAGGGCCACGATCTGGTCGCGGGCCTCACGGAGGGTGTTGGCGAGCCGCTCGTTCTGTGCGGACACGCCGGCCAGATTGGTCTGCAGCTCGACGATCCGCTCTTCGAGAATCCTCGTGTGTCGCGGAGAGTCGGCGAGCTTGCGTCGCAGGACGGCGATCTCCTGCTCAAGGTAGGCAATCTGCCCGGACGGGTCGTCGGACCCTCGTCCCGGGCGGATGCCGCGGTTCATGTCGTCGTCGTGGGCTGCCACGGTCCTCACCTCCTCCAAGGGGAGCTGGACGCTTCCAGACCCTACCTGGGTGGGTGTCGATTGAAACCCCTAGATCACAAAGACGGTCGGGGTGTGTCCGATCTTCACCCTTGCGCTCTCCCTCACGCCAGGGGAATACCCACCGAACATGATTGGGAAGCCGCCCCGGGTAGGGTCGAAGTGTTCAACACCCGTCGGAGCCTGCATCGTTCCCGAACGGCTCGGCGGTGGAGACGACGATCGAGGGGACCGGAGAGATGACCGTGCAGCAGGAGGCCGGGGCCGAGGGCGAGGCGCTCGAGGTCTGGATCGACCAGGACCTCTGCACCGGCGACGGTATCTGCGTCCAGTACGCGCCCGAGGTGTTCGAGCTGGACATCGACGGGCTGGCCTATGTGAAGAGCCCGGGTGAGGAGTTGTTGCAGGCTCCGGGGGCGACAACGCCCGTTCCGCTGCCGCTTCTCACGGACGTGGTGGACTCCGCGAAGGAGTGTCCGGGCGAGTGCATTCATGTACGTCGCGTTTCGGACAGGGTCGAGGTGTTCGGTCCTGACGCGGAGTGACCCACCCGGCACTCCGCGTCGCCGCGTGTCTGCTTTCTCACAGCGGGTTTGCCGGGTGATCACTTCCCGTTCGCCCGAGGTGGGCGGTGTCAGACGTTTTGTGTTCCGGCGGGCGTCGAGCGTACGAACGCCCCGTTCTTCCACTGCCACTTGACGCGGTCGGTGACGTCGGGGCAGCAGTTGGGTACGTCGGCCGACGAGTAGCCGTGCAGGGTGGCGGTGACGGCGGCGTCCCGGACGGCGAAGTCGGACACCGTCTCGCGGTCCTTGGGGTTCACGAGGGTGGCGACGACGCGGGGCCGGGCGGCGTCGGTGGAGCGGGTGAGGACGTAGACGCCGTCGGGCGGGGTTCCCATGCTGGCGTCGCAGTGCACGACGGCCACGGTCTCGGGGCGGCCGTCCGCGTCGAGGTCTCCGGAGGCCTGCTTCTTCACCACGATGCCGACGGGTCCGCAGTCGAGGGGGAGGTCCGCCTCGGTGGGGTCGGGGGCGGCCACGGCGGCCGGGGCGGGGTTCGCCTTCGGGGTGGGCTGGGCCGCTCGTGCCGCGTCGGGCTGGAGGGCGGACGACAGGGCGACGACGCCGGCGAGGGCGGTGGCCGTGGCGAGCCAGTGGATGGGGCGGGTGTGCGCGTGTGCGTGTGCCAGTTCCGGGACGGCGGATTGCTGCACTAGGAGCGTCTCCTGGGGGTGCTGTGCCGGTGGGGGTGACCCGCATGGTGCCACACGTCACAGGGGGGTGGAACGGCGGGGTGGGTGGTTCCCGCGGCTTTCCGGTGGTGCGGCAACGGCGGAGCGCCGTGCCCGAGTTCGCGGGCGCTGCCGGGAACTCGGGCATGTCAGGGGTGCGTTGTCCGCGGTGGGCGGCCGTCCACGGCACCGGGGCGGGCGGCGTGGGCCGCCCGCCCCGGTGGGTGGTGGTTCAGCGGCCGGCGCCGCCGTCGGCGTTGGGACCGGAGTAGTCCTCGCCGTAGGAGCCCTTGGAGGGGCGGCGGCGGCGCATGGGGGGCTCGACGCCGTCGGCGAGGCGGCGGGCGGTGAGCAGGAAGCCGGTGTGGCCGATCATGCGGTGGTCGGGGCGGACGGCGAGGCCCTCGATGTGCCAGTTGCGGACCATCGACTCCCAGGCGCTCGGCTCGTTGAAGCAGCCGATCTCGCGGATGGACTCGACGGTCCGGGCGAGCTGGGTGGTGGTCGCCACGTAGCAGCAGACGATGCCGCCGGGGACGAGGGCCTTGGAGACGGCTTCCAGGCACTCCCAGGGGGCGAGCATGTCGAGGACGACGCGGTCGACCTCGGTGTCGCTCAGGTTGTCCTGGAGGTCGCCGACGGTGAGCTGCCAGGCGGGGTGAGGGCCGCCGAAGTAGCGCTCCACGTTGGCCTGCGCGATCTCGGCGAAGTCCTCGCGGCGCTCGTAGCTGTGCAGCATGCCCTGGTCGCCGATGGCGCGCAGCAGGAAGCTGCTGAGCGAGCCGGAGCCGACTCCGGCCTCGACGACGCGGGCGCCGGGGAAGATGTCGGCGAAGGCGAGGATCTGCCCCGCGTCCTTGGGGTAGACCACGGCGGCGCCGCGGGGCATGGACAGGACGTAGTCGGGGAGCAGGGGGCGGAGCGCCAGGTAGGCGACGTTCCCCGTGGTGCGGACAACACTGCCCTCGGGAGCGCCGATCAGCTCGTCGTGCGGGAAGGAACCCTTGTGGGTGTGGAAGTTCTTTCCCTCTTCGAGCGTGAACGTGTAGTGGCGTCCCTTGGGGTCGGTGAGCTGGACCTGGTCCCCGACCTTGAAGGGCCCGCGACGGCGGGCGGCACCGGTCGGTTCGGACATGTGACCAGCCTACCGGTCCCCGGGGAGCGCGCCGACCATGGTCGCGGCCAGCTCAGCTGGGCCGTGCCATCGCCTTGACGAAGGCGCGTTCCACGTCGGCGGCCGAGAGGACTCCGTAGATCTCGCCGGAGTCCTCGACCACGAGGTACTCGGTGGCGGGGGCGGCGCGGAGGGCGTCGAGGAGTTCTTCGCCCGCCAGTTCGGCGGAGACGCGCATGCCGTCGGTGAGGTCCTGGGCGAGGCCGCCGACGGCGACCCAGGGGCGGCGGTGTTCGGGTACGCCGACGATGGCGGCCTCGCGGACGAGGGAGAGGGGTTCGCCGTCGGGGTCGACGACGACGAGGGCGCGGGCGCCGGCCTCGTTGGCGCGGCGCAGGGCTTCGGACAGGGGGGTGTCGGTTTCGACGGGGACGGCGCGGCGGGTGAGGGCGCGGGCCTGGAGTTCGGGCAGGTGTTCGCGCAGGCGGGCCATGCGGAGGCTGTTGCCGGCGCCGGTCCAGATGATCGCGGCGAGGATCGCGGCGAGCAGGGCGTCGAGGACGGTGTCCATGCCGACGCTGTCCTCGGCGGCGGAGCCGAGCAGGCCGGACTGAGTGAGGAGCGGCAGTCCGATGAGGACGGAGACGGCGAGGGCGCGGCCGACCCAGGCGGCGGCGACGGTGCCGCTCATGGGTTTGCCGGTGATCTTCCAGACGACGGCGCGGAGCATGCGTCCGCCGTCGAGGGGCAGGCCGGGGAGCAGGTTGAACGCGGCCACGATCAGGTTGGAGGCCATGAGGCCGGCGAGCAGGACGCCGGGGACGGTGCCCGGTTCGACGGCGAGCAGGGCGAGGTAGAAGACGCCCGCGAGGACGAGGGAGAGCAGGGGGCCGACGAAGGCGAGGACGAATTCGCGGCCGGGGGTCTCGGACTCCTTCTCGATCTCGGAGACGCCGCCGAAGAACTGGAGCTGGATGCGGCGCACCGGCAGTTTGTAGCGCAGGGCGGCGATGGTGTGGGCGAGTTCGTGGACGAGGACTGAGGCGTAGAAGGCGACCGCGAAGAAGAGGGCGACGAGATAGCGTGCGGCGCCGAGTTCGGGCAGGACGCGGTCGAGCTGGCCGCCGAAGACCCAGGTGATGAGGGCGGCGACGAGGAACCAGCTGGGGGCGACGTACACGGGGACGCCGAAGGGGCGGCCCATCAGGATGCCGCCGCCGGGCTCCTTGGGGCGTGCGGGAGGTTTGGGGGCGGCGTCCCTGGGGGCGTCGGGGCGTGCGAAGGCCGCCGTGCGCTCCTGTTCGTCCTCCGGCGCCTTGTCGAGGTCGACCGGGTCGGTCGGAGTTGCCGGGGCCCTCGGCGGTTCGTCCGCGGTGGGCGTGGGCGCGGGGTCCGCGGGGTCGCCTGGGGGCCGGGCGGCGGTGGGTTCTTCGGCGGGGTGCTGCTCGTCGGGCTCGCCGGTGGGCCGGGAGGAGTCCGGTGCGTCGGGCCGCTCGGGGGCTTGCGCTCCGGGGGCGTCGGTGGGGGTGGACGGTTCGTCGGGGGTGTGCGGGGCCGGGGTGGGGGCGTCGTTCTCGGCCGGTGGCTCGGTCGCGTCGCGGTGTGCGCGCTCGGGCGCCTCGTCGCTGTCGGACCGCGGCTGCCCGCTCCCGCCGCTCGTCTCCACGATGTCCCCTCGTTCGAAGCGTCTTCCGCGCCCGGTGGCCGGGCGGAAGGGTCTGCGGTCGATGCTATGCGGTCGCCGGGGCACGTTCCGCCCCGGCACCCCTCTGTTCTCCTCTGTTCTCCCCCGCGTCGCACCGGGCACACGGGTGTCGCGGTGCGGGTCGCCGGGCGGAGGCGGTGCGGGCCGGTGGCTGTCACTGTCAGTGGTGGGCCGTATGGTCTGAGGTCATGGAAACCAGCACCGACGGCGCCGGCACCGTCCCCGTGGGCGGCGAGGACGGCCGTCCCGCCGTGCGGGCCGCCGCGCCGCCTGCCTCGCTGTCGCCGTCGCGCGCCAGTGACTTCATGCAGTGTCCGCTGCTGTACCGGTTCCGGGTGATCGACCGGCTGCCCGAGAAGCCGAGCGAGGCGGCCACGCGCGGCACGCTGGTGCACGCGGTGCTGGAGAGACTCTTCGACGCGCCGGCGGCGGAGCGGACGGCGCCGCGGGCCAGGTCGCTGGTGCCGGGGCAGTGGGACCGGCTGCGGGAGACCCGGCCGGAGGTCGTGGAGCTGTTCGCGGACGACGCGGAGGGCGAGCGGCTGGCGCGCTGGCTGGCCGAGGCGGAGCAGCTGGTGGAGCGCTGGTTCACGCTGGAGGACCCGACGCGTCTGGAGCCCGCCGAGCGGGAGTTGTTCGTGGAGGCGGAGCTGGAGTCGGGGCTCAGGCTGCGCGGGATCATCGACCGGGTGGATGTGGCGCCCACCGGGGAGGTGCGGATCGTCGACTACAAGACGGGCAAGGCGCCTCGTCCGGAGTACGCCGAGGGCGCGCTGTTCCAGATGAAGTTCTACGCGCTGGTGGTGTGGCGGCTGAAGCGGGTGGTGCCGCGCCGGCTGCAGCTGGTGTATCTGGGCAGCGGTGACGTGCTGACGTACGACCCGGTGATCGCGGATCTGGAGCGGGTGGAGCGCAAGCTGCTCGCGCTGTGGGAGGCGATCCGGGTGGCCACGGAGAGCGGTGAGTGGCGGCCCCGGCCGACGAAGCTGTGCGGCTGGTGCGACCACCGGTCGGTGTGTCCGGAGTTCGGGGGCACTCCCCCGCCGTACCCCCTCCAGATCCTCCAGGTGAGGTCGCCCGAGTCGGGCGTCGACGGGCAGGGCAGAATGGGTCCGGACTAGGGTCTTCGGTGGATCAGGCCCGGGCCGGGGGGCCCGAAGCCGGTCTGATCCCGTATCAGGCTCTAGCGAAGGAGACTTTCGTGGCCGTCCGGGTCCTACTGGTCGACGACCAGCCGCTGCTGCGTACCGGCTTCCGGATGATTCTGGAGGCGGAGCAGGACATCGCGGTCGTCGGGGAGGCCGGTGACGGTCTGCAGGCACTCGACCAGGTGCGGGCGCTGCAGCCCGATGTGGTGCTGATGGACATCCGTATGCCCCGGATGGACGGGGTGGAGGCGACGCGGCAGATCACCGGCCCCGGGCGGGACGGTCCGGCGAAGGTGCTGGTGCTGACGACGTTCGACCTGGACGAGTACGTGGTGGAGGCGCTGCGGGCGGGTGCCAGCGGGTTCCTGCTGAAGGACGCTCCGGCCAATGAGCTGGTGCAGGCGATCCGGGTGGTGGCGGGCGGGGAGGCGATGCTCGCGCCGAGCATCACGCGCCGGCTGCTGGACAAGTACGCGGAGCATCTGCCGTCGGGCGACGAGCCGGTGCCGGACACCCTGCACACGCTGACCGACCGTGAGGTCGAGGTGCTGAAGCTGGTGGCGCGGGGTCTGTCGAACGCGGAGATCGCCGCCGACCTGTTCGTCAGCGAGACCACGGTCAAGACGCATGTGGGGCATGTGCTGACCAAGCTGGGGCTGCGCGACCGGGTGCAGGCGGCGGTGTACGCGTACGAGAGCGGGCTGGTGCGCCCCGGCGCGCAGTAGGTACCGCGCATCGTGTTCACGCGCCGAGGGCGCCCTCTTCGTCGGAAGAGGGCGCCCTCGGTGTGTGCGGCCGGGTGACGTCAGCCCTTGCTGAGCTCCCAGAAGCGGAAGACGGTGGAGGCGTCCAGGCAGTACTCCAGGCCGTAGACGTCGTCGCCGACGACGGCGTACTGCTTGGCCTGCCAGATGGGCAGGAGGGGGACGTCGGTGGCGACGATGTTCTGGAGTTCGGCGTACTCCTTCTCCGTGGCGGAGCGCTCGCTCTCGGCGGCGGTCTTGGGGAGGAGTTCACCGGTGATGGTGGTGTTGCTGTAGTTGTTGTCCAGCACGTTGCCCTTGCCGAAGAAGGGGCCGGTGAAGTTGTCGGGGTCCGGGTAGTCGGGGACCCAGCCCTTCACATAGACGCCGTACTTGCCGGCGGCGATGTCCTTCTCGTACTGGGCGAAGGCGACGGATTTGACGTCGGCGTCGAACAGGCCGCTGTCGTTGAGCTGCTTCGCGATGGCCTTCAACTCCTGGTCGGTGGAGGGGCCGTAGCGCGACGGGGTGGACCAGAGGGTCAGCTCGACCTTGTCGGTGATGCCGTCGGCGCGGAGGGCGGCCTCGGCCTTGTCCGTGGAGGGGCGGGCGCCGTAGGTGTCGAAGAAGGCCGTGTTGTGGCCGGTGATACCGGCCGGGATGATCGAGTACAGCGGTGTGGCGGTGCCCTGGTACACCTCGTCGACGAGGGCTTCGCGGTCGAGGAGGTGGGCGATGGCCTGGCGGACGCCGAGCTTGCCGGCGACCGGGTCGTCCATGTTGAAGACGAGGTGCTGGACCTCGGCGCCGGTGCCGTCGACGATGTCGACGCCGCTGGCGGTGGAGGTGTCGGTCTCGATGTCGGAGATGTCGGAGGCGCTGAGGCCGCGGTAGGTGACGTCGAGGTCGCCCTCCAGCAGGGACTTCTTCAGGGCGTCCTGGTCACCGTGGAAGAACCGGAGGGTGACGCCGGTGTTCTCGACGTCGGCGGTGCCCTTGTAGTTGTCGTTGACGGTGAAGACGGCCTCGTCCTCGCCGAAGGACTCCAGCTTGTAGGGGCCGGAGCCGACCGCCTCGCCGTCCTCGCGGAGTCCGTCGGCGTCGTAGGAGCTCTCGTCGACGATGGAGCCGGCGCCGGAGGCGATCTTGCTGGGGAAGGTGGCGTCGGCGTACTTGAGGTCGAAGCGGACGGTCTTGTCGTCCGGGGTCTCGACCTTGTCGAGCATGGGGAACATGATCGCGGGGCCGGCGTCGTCGTTGATCTTCAGCATGCGGTCGAAGGAGAACTTGACGTCCTTCGCGGTGAGCGCCTCACCGTTGCTGAACTTCAGCCCGCTCTTGAGGGTGCACTCGTAGACCTTGGTTCCGCCGTCGGTGAAGGAGCACTCCTCGGCGAGGTCCGGTTCGGGCTCGGTGGCGCCGTTGGGGAAGCTCAGCAGCGACTGGAAGACGTTGTTGAACAGCAGCCAGGACCCGGGGTCGTAGCCGGAGGCCGGGTCGGTGGCCAGGACGTCGTCGGACATCCCCATCACGATGGCGGAACCTGAGTCCCCGGATCCCCCCGAGTCGGAGCCGCAACCGGTCAGCAGGCCGGCGGCCAGCCCTGTCGCGATGGTCAGGACGGGCCACTGGGTGCGTATGTTCACGTATGGATGCCTTGTGTCGTCGGTGTATTGCGGGCGCTCCGGTTCCCCCGAGGCCGCCAACGGGCCCTGGTCCGGAGGGTGGTTGAGGTCCGGTCAGTTGCCGCGGCCGCGGCCCAGCTCCCAGAGCTGGAGCGTCGAGGCGGCGTTGAGGGCGTACTCGGCACCGGTGATGTCGTCCCGGGCCGCGACGTACTGCTTGCCCTGCCACAGCGGGAGGATCGGCACGTCCTCGGCGACGATGTCCTGGATGCCGGTGAGGCTGCCCGCGGCGGTGAGACGGTCGGCCGCGCGGCGGGACTCGGGGATCAGCTTGCCGCGGATCTCGCTGTTGGCGTACGGCGAGCCGAGGAAGTTGTCCTTGTCGAGGAAGGGGGCGAGGTAGTTGTCGGCGTCGGGGAAGTCCGGGAACCAGCCCATGCCGTAGACCGCGTACTCGCCCTTCTGCTCGGCGGGGCGGAACGTGGACCAGGGGGTGCCCTTGATGGTCACGTCGAACAGGCCGCTGTCGTCGAGCTGCTTCTTCAGCAGCTCGAACTCCTTCTTCGTGGCCGAGCCGTAGTGGTCGGTCGTGTAGTGGAGGGTCAGCTTCACCGGGGCGGTGACGCCCGCGCTCTGCAGGGTCGACTTCGCCTTGGCGACGTCCGGGTCGCCGTACTGGTTGAAGAAGGAGTTGGAGTGGCCGGTGATGCCGGCCGGGACCAGCGAGAAGAGGGGCTCGGCCTGGGTGCCGTAGACCTTGGCGACGAGTTCGCCGCGGTCGATGACCTCGGCCATGGCGCGGCGGACGGCGGTGCTCTTGACCGGGGCGGCGTCGGTGTTGAAGGCGAGGTAGCGGATCTCCAGGCCGGCGGACTCGATGACGTCGATGTCGCCGTCGGTGGACTCGGAGAGCTTGGTGATCTGCTCGGGCGTCATGGTGCGGGTCATCAGGTCGATGTCGCCGGCCTTCAGGGCGCTGCCCATGGCGTCGGCGTCCGCGAAGGAGCGCAGCTCGACCTTGTCGTTCTTCGGGTCCAACTGCCCCTTGTAGTGGGGGTTCTTGGTGAACACGGCCCGGACCAGCTCGTTGTTCTCGACCTCGGCGTCCAGGGTGTACGGGCCGGAGCCGTCGACCTGGAAGCCGTCGCGCAGCTTGCCCTTGTCGTAGTCGGCCGGGTTGACGATGCCGGCGACGGGGGTGGACAGCTTGTACGGGAGGGTCGCGTCGGGGCTGTTGAGGTGGAAGATCACCTCGTTGTCGCCCTTGGTCTCGACGAGGTCGATGGTGGACAGCAGGGCGAAGACACCGCTGTCGGCCTTGAGGGAGCGGGCGCGGTCGATGGAGAACTTGACGTCCTCGGCGGTGACCGGGGAGCCGTCGGCGAACTTCAGGCCGGTGCGCAGCGTGCAGGCGTAGCGCTCGTTGCCGCTGTCGGTGAAGGAGCACCGGGAGGCGGCCTCGGGTTGCGGTTCGCCGTCGCCGCGCGGCTGGACCAGGAGGGTCTGGACGGTCTGGCGCAGGATGTTCCACGTGCCGACGTCGTAGGCGTAGGCCGGGTCGATCGGGGCCGGGGCCTCCTTCGAGGCGGTGAACCGGTCGGTGGTGCCGACGACGATCGCGTCGCCGCTCGCGCCCGCGCCGTCGGTGGCGCCGCAGGCGGCGAGCACCGGGGCGAGCAGTCCGATCACGGCCGGCAGCACCAGGGTCTTGCGGTTCATGCTCGGTTTCTCCAGAGCTGTGGTCCGGGACGGGTGCCTGCGGGGTGGTGCGAGCGCGTCACGGGAAGTACGGCGATGTTCTCGCGTCGAGATTAGCCCGCACCGCCGAACAGGCCCGCGCGTACCGGAGTTGAGTTCCCATCACGCTGCGGAACCGGGTGTGGACACAAACGGTGTAGTGCGCACGGAATGTTTGGGTGCAGCCTTCGCCAATCGGGACACAAGGACGTGTCGAACTCCCCCGAATGCGGGATTTGAACCCGTCCGGAGGCCGCCCCGGACCCATGCGGGAGTGGCAAAGGTCACAGCCGAAAAGGGGTTCCCGGGCCCGGGAATTCAGTCATTACGACCGGACCGAATTCCCCGGCACCCGGCTCTGTTCACGATCTTGGAATTCCTTGCGCTTTCAATTGCCTGTCGTCACCATCAGACCGCGCAGAAATGGCAGGTCGACCTCTTCCAGCGAGGTCACGACGGTGCGGCGGACGGCGGGGGCGATGGGGGCGACGGACGGGACGGCGACCACATGGCAGCCGGCGGCCTCGGCGGCGGCGACACCGGTCGCGGTGTCCTCGATGACCGCGCACCGGATGGGCTCCGCGCCGAGGCCGGAGGCCGCGAGGAGGTAGGGGTCGGGGAACGGCTTGGTCCGCTCGACCTCGTCGCCCGCGACGGTCAGGGCGAAGTGCTGGGGGCCGAGGGAGGCCAGGACGCGGTCGATGATGCGCCGGTGCGAGGCGGAGACCAGGGCCGTGGGGACGCCGTGGGCGGCGAGCTCGGCGAGGAGCCTGGAGGCGCCGGGCATCAGGGGCAGCGCGCGCCCGATGCGGGCCTCGAAGCCGTCGTTGAGCAGCACGCTCAGCTCGGGGAGGGTGATGTCGGCGCCGGTGGCCTCGATGAGGAAGCCCGCGCTGCGGCTCATGGGGCCGCCGACCACGACATGGCGCCAGGAGTCGTCGAGAGCGTGGCCGAGGCCGGCGAAGACCTCCACCTCCACGTCCCACCAGAACCCCTCGGTGTCCACCAGGGTGCCGTCCATGTCGAGGAGCACGGCCTGCAGCGCGGAGCCTTCGGCCGTACGGGTTCCTGGCGCGGGAATCGTCGTGGTCATCCGGCGCACCTCCTTGGGGGACGAGCAGGCCGGTTCCCGGATGGGGAACCGGCCTGCGGTGGACCGACCAGTCTACGACGTCGCGCCCACAAACGCCTCGCGGGCGAGCCGGCCCCCGCCCGGCAGGGGCCGCGACCAGCGACGACGGCGCCGCGGCCGCCCCCGGGCCCCGCGAAGCCGCCCCCGACTCGTCCCGGTGGAGCTACCGGGCGTTGAAGTACTTCGCCTCGGGGTGATGGATCACGATCGCGTCGGTGGACTGCTCGGGGTGGAGCTGGAACTCCTCCGAGAGCTGGACGCCGATCCGCTCGGGCTCCAGCAGTTCCGCGATCTTGGCGCGGTCCTCCAGGTCGGGGCAGGCGCCGTAGCCGAGGGAGAAGCGGGCGCCCCGGTACTTGAGGTCGAACATGTCTTCGATCGCGGCCGGGTCCTCGCCTGCGAAGCCCAGTTCAGAGCGCACTCGGGCGTGCCAGTACTCGGCGAGGGCCTCGGCGAGCTGCACGGACAGGCCGTGGAGTTCGAGGTAGTCGCGGTAGGAGTTGGCCTCGAAGAGCTTGGCGGTCTCCTCGCCGATGCGGGAGCCGACGGTGACGACCTGGAGGCCGACCACGTCGGTCTCGCCGGACTCCTCCGGGCGGAAGAAGTCGGCCAGGCACAGCCGGCGGCCCCGACGCTGGCGCGGGAAGGAGAACCGGGTCCGCTCGTTGCCGTCGTCGTCCAGGATGATCAGGTCGTCGTCCTTGGAGACGCACGGGAAGTAGCCGTAGACGACGGCCGCTTCGAGGAGGTTGTCGGTCTGCAGCTTGTCCAGCAGGCCGCGCAGCCGGGGCCGCCCCTCGGTCTCGACCAGCTCCTCGTACGTGGGCCCGTCGCCGGTGCGGGCCTGCTTGAGGCCCCACTGGCCCTTGAAGAGGGCGCCCTCGTCCAGCCAGGTCGCGTACTCCTTGAGCTGGATGCCCTTGATGACGCGGGTGCCCCGGAACGGGGGCGTGGGGACGGGGTTGTCGGTGGCGACGTCGGAGCGGACGTGGCCCTCCTCGGGGCGTTCCTCGACCGCCGTGGCGGTGGCCGTCGCCCGTACCCGGCGCTGCCTCAGCTCGGGCAGGGCCGCCCCGGGGACGCCGCGCTTGACGCCGATGAGCGCGTCCATCAGGCGCAGGCCCTCGAAGGCGTCGCGGGCGTAGCGGACCTCGCCCTCGTAGATCTCGTACAGGTCCTGCTCGACATACGCCCTGGTCAGGGCGGCGCCGCCGAGGATCACAGGGAAGTCGGCGGCCATGCCCCGCTGGTTCAGCTCCTGAAGGTTTTCCTTCATGATCACCGTGGACTTGACCAGGAGGCCGGACATGCCGATGACGTCGGCCCGGTGCTCCCTGGCCGCGTCGAGGATCGCGGAGACCGGCTGCTTGATGCCGAGGTTGACGACGTTGTAGCCGTTGTTGGACAGGATGATGTCGACGAGGTTCTTGCCGATGTCGTGGACGTCGCCGCGGACGGTTGCCAGCACGATGGTGCCCTTGCCCTCGGCGTCCGACTTCTCCATGTGCGGTTCGAGGTGGGCGACGGCCGTCTTCATGACCTCGGCCGACTGGAGCACGAACGGCAGCTGCATCTGGCCGGAGCCGAACAGTTCGCCGACGACCTTCATGCCGTCCAGCAGGGTGTCGTTGACGATGTCCAGGGCGGGGCGGGTCTGCAGGGCCTCGTCGAGGTCGGCTTCCAGGCCGTTCTTCTCGCCGTCGATGATGCGGCGCTTGAGGCGCTCCTCCAGCGGGAGGGCGGCCAGTTCCTCGGCCTTGCCGGCCTTCAGGGACTTGGCGGTGGCGCCCTCGAACAGGGCCATCAGCTTCTGCAGGGGGTCGTAGCCCTCGGCGCGGCGGTCGTGGATGAGGTCGAGGGCCGTCTGCACCTCCTCCTCGCTGAAGCGGGCGATGGGGAGGATCTTCGAGGCGTGCACGATGGCGGAGTCGAGGCCGGCCTTCGCGCACTCGTCGAGGAAGACGGAGTTGAGGAGGATGCGGGCGGCCGGGTTGAGGCCGAAGGAGATGTTCGACAGGCCCAGCGTCGTCTGGACGTCGGGGTGGCGGCGCTTGAGTTCCCGGATCGCCTCGATGGTGGCGATGCCGTCCCCCCGGGACTCCTCCTGGCCGGTACAGATGGTGAAGGTCAGGGTGTCGATGAGGATGTCCGACTCGTGGATGCCCCAGTTGCCGGTGAGGTCGTCGATGAGCCGTTCGGCGATCTCGACCTTCTTCTCCGGGGTGCGGGCCTGCCCCTCCTCGTCGATGGTCAGCGCGATCAGCGCGGCGCCGTGCTCCTGGGCCAGCGCGGTGACCTTGGCGAAGCGGGACTCGGGGCCGTCGCCGTCCTCGTAGTTGACGGAGTTGATGACCGCGCGGCCGCCGAGCTTCTCCAGCCCCGCCCGGATCACGTCCACCTCGGTGGAGTCCAGCACGATCGGCAGGGTGGAGGCGGTGGCGAAGCGGCCGGCGAGTTCGGCCATGTCGGCGACGCCGTCGCGGCCCACGTAGTCGACGCAGAGGTCGAGCATGTGGGCGCCCTCGCGGATCTGGTCGCGGGCCATCTCCACGCAGTCGTCCCAGCGCGCCTCCAGCATCGCCTCACGGAACTTCTTCGAACCGTTGGCGTTCGTCCGCTCGCCGATGGCCATGTACGAGGTGTCCTGGCGGAACGGCACCGTCTGGTAGAGGGAGGCGGCGCCGGGCTCGGGGCGCGGGGCGCGCGCGGTGGGCGTGAGTTCCCGGACGCGCTCGACGACCTGCCGCAGGTGCTCCGGGGTGGTGCCGCAGCAGCCGCCGACGAGGGAGAGGCCGTACTCGCGGACGAAGTTCTCCTGCGCGTCGGCGAGTTCGGGGGCCGTCAGCGGGTAGTGGGCGCCGTCCTTGGTCAGCACCGGCAGGCCGGCGTTGGGCATGCAGGACAGCTGGATGCGGGAGTGGCGGGCCAGATAGCGCAGATGTTCGCTCATCTCGGCCGGGCCGGTCGCGCAGTTCAGGCCGATCATGTCGATGCCCAGGGGCTCCAGCGCCGTCAGCGCGGCACCGATCTCGGAGCCGAGCAGCATGGTGCCCGTCGTCTCGACCGTCACCGAGACGATCAGGGGGACGTCGTATCCGGCCGTCTGCATCGCGCGGCGGGCGGCGATGACGGAGGCCTTCGTCTGCAGCAGGTCCTGGGTGGTCTCCACCAGCAGGGCGTCGGCGCCGCCCGCGAGCAGGCCCTCGGCGTTCTGCTGGTAGGCGTCCCGGATGGCGGTGAAGGTGGTGTGGCCGAGGGTGGGCAGCTTGGTGCCGGGACCGATCGAGCCCAGCACCCAGCGCGGGCGGCCGTCGCGCGCGGCGAACTCGTCCGCCGTCTCGCGGGCGATGCGGGCGCCGGCCTCGGACAGCTCGGCGGTGCGTTCGGGGATGTCGTACTCGCCCAGGGCGGTGAGGTTCGCGCCGAAGGTGTTGGTCTCCACGCAGTCCACGCCCGCGTCGAAGTACGCGGAGTGCACCGAGCGGACGATGTCGGGGCGGGTGACGTTGAGGACCTCGTTGCAGCCCTCCAGCTGCTCGAAGTCCTCCAGTGTGGGGTCCTGTGCCTGAAGCATCGTGCCCATCGCGCCGTCGGCGACCACCACACGGGTGGCGAGGGCCTCACGCAGGGCCTCGGATCGGGCCCGGCCGGCGGCGGCGGACGAGGGGGACGGGTTCGGCAACGAGGCCATGGAGCTGCTCCCTGGAGTGCGACGGCTGTCGGCTTTGCGGCCTCCCATGGAAGCCGCACGCCGCAAGGGTAGCCCGCGGCGCCGCGGATGGTCAGGGCGGTCCACGGGGCGGACGGGCGTGGCGTACGCGGCCGAGTGCGGTTTACTCCGACGACGAAACGAACGCCGGACACCGCTCCGACACCACACGCACACCTCACGATCACACGGCCGTCGCACCCGCACCGGACGAACACCGCACGGGCACAGGGGCGGCACCGCGCGACGGGGTGTGTCCGAAAAGCTGGTGACGGCTATTAGCGAGAGGTCGGCAACGACCGGTAGTGTTCGACATTGCCGAACGATGGAAGTTCAGTCGCGTACGGCGGTCGAAGGGGACGGAGGCAGGACGGCGATGGCACGGAACATCCAGTCGCTCGAACGGGCGGCCGCGATGCTGCGGTTGCTCGCGGGCGGCGAGCGGCGGCTCGGCCTGTCGGACATCGCCTCGTCGCTGGGCCTCGCCAAGGGCACCGCCCACGGCATACTGCGCACGCTCCAGCAGGAGGGGTTCGTCGAACAGGACGACGCCTCCGGGCGCTATCAGCTGGGCGCGGAGCTGCTGCGGCTCGGGACCACCTATCTGGACGTCCACGAGCTGCGGGCCCGCGCGCTGGTCTGGACGGACGACCTGGCCCGCTCCAGCGGCGAGAGCGTCCACCTCGGGGTGCTGCACCTGCAGGGCGTGCTGATCGTGCACCACGTCTTCCGGCCCGACGACAGCCGGCAGGTCCTGGAGATAGGGGCCATGCAGCCCCTGCACTCCACCGCTCTCGGCAAGGTCCTCGCCGCGTACGACCCGGTCGCGCACAGCGAGGTCCTGGAGGCCGAGCGCAAGGCGTTCACCGACCGGACCGTGCACGCTCTGGACGACTTCGAGAACGTCCTGGACCTCACCCGCGCGCGCGGGTACGCGGCCGACGTGGAGGAGACCTGGGAGGGCGTGGCGTCCGTCGCCGCCCCCATCCACGACCGGCGGCGCATGCCCGTCGGCGCGGTGGGCATCACCGGCGCCGTGGAGCGGCTGTGCCGTGCGGGCGAGCTGCGCCCCGAGCTGGTCGCGGCCGTGCGGGACTGCGCCCGCGCGGTCTCGCGCGACCTGGGCGCGGCACGGTTCTGACGGCCGCCGCCTGACACGGCGAAGGCCGGGCCGCCCCCACCGGGCGTCCCGGCCTTCGCCGTACGCGCGCGTGCCCGCTCCCCGCCGCGGGGGCGCGCCCACCCGTCGCCGCACACGCGTGCGAGACCTCCGCCGCGCGCGCCGCCACGCTCCGCCGTACGCGCGTGCCGTCGCCCGCCCCGCCCACCTGCTCGCACGGGCCCCTAGCAGCAGTTTCAAGATCGATGGGCCGGTTCGATCAATAACGATCGTGTTTTCGACAACACAGCTCTTGACGCGCCCGTAACACCGAAGCAAGACTCCCGTCCATCGGTCGACATTGTCGAACACCTACCGGCAATACGCGCTAGAGTGTGACAACGCCATGGGCCGAACTCTTTCCCCTGGACGAAGGACAAAGGAGTCGCGGGTGTCCAGCTCCGACATCTTCATCGGCGAGACCATCGGTACCGCCCTACTCATCCTGCTCGGCGGCGGCGTCTGCGCGGCCGTCACCCTGAAGGCCTCCAAGGCCCGTAACGCCGGTTGGCTCGCCATCACCTTCGGGTGGGGCTTCGCCGTTCTGACGGCCGTCTACACCTCCGCGCCGCTGTCCGGCGCCCACCTCAACCCGGCCGTCACCCTCGCGCTCGCGCTGAAGAAGGACGGCATCCCCTGGGGCGACGTCCCGATCTACTGGGGCGGTCAGCTGCTCGGCGCGATGATCGGCGCGGCGCTGGTCTGGGTCGCCTACTACGGCCAGTTCCACGCCCACCTCACCGACCGCGAGATCGTCGGCGAGCCGGCGGAGGCCGCGAAGACCAAGTCGGTCGAGGCCCGGGAGAAGGGCGCCGGCCCCGTGCTCGGCATCTTCTCCACCGGCCCCGAGGTCCGCGTCGCGTGGCAGAACGTCGCCACCGAGGTCATCGGCACCATCGTGCTCGTCCTGGCGGTCCTGACCCAGGGCCTGAACGGCGACGGCAAGGGTCTCGGCACGCTCGGCGCCCTGATCACCGCGCTCGTCGTGGTCTCCATCGGTCTGTCCCTCGGTGGCCCGACCGGTTACGCGATCAACCCGGCCCGTGACCTCGGTCCGCGCATCGTGCACGCCCTTCTGCCCCTGCCCAACAAGGGTGGCTCCGACTGGAGCTACTCCTGGGTCCCGGTGGTCGGCCCCCTGATCGGCGCCGCCATCGCTGCAGGCATCTACAACGTCGCTTTCGCCTGAGAGCGCCGAGCCGCGGGTCCCGGGAAACCCGGGATTCCGCGGAACACTCGGTACGCGCCGTACGTACAGCCCCATACCCAGTGAACTTTCAGGAGCACACCGTGACCGACGCACACACCGCCGGGCCCTTCATCGCCGCCATCGACCAGGGCACCACGTCCAGCCGCTGTATCGTCTTCGACCGCGACGGACGCATCGTCTCCGTCGACCAGAAGGAGCACGAGCAGATCTTCCCGAAGCCGGGCTGGGTCGAGCACGACGCCACCGAGATCTGGACGAACGTCCAGGAGGTCGTCGCCGGGGCCATCGAGAAGGCCGGCATCACCCGCGACGACATCAAGGCCATCGGCATCACCAACCAGCGCGAGACCACGCTGCTCTGGGACAAGAACACCGGTGAGCCCGTCCACAACGCCATCGTCTGGCAGGACACCCGGACCGACGCCCTGTGCCGCGAGCTCGGCCGCAACGTCGGCCAGGACCGCTTCCGCCGCGAGACGGGCCTCCCGCTGGCCTCGTACTTCGCCGGCCCCAAGGCCCGCTGGCTGCTCGACAACGTCGAGGGCCTGCGCGAGCGCGCCGAGGCCGGCGACATCCTCTTCGGCACCATGGACAGCTGGGTCATCTGGAACCTGACGGGCGGTGTCGACGGCGGCAAGCACTACACCGACGTCACCAACGCCTCCCGCACCATGCTGATGAACCTGCACACCCTGGAGTGGGACGACAAGATCGCCGAGTCCATCGGCGTCCCGCTGTCGATGCTCCCCGAGATCCGTTCCTCCGCCGAGGTGTACGGCGAGGTCACCGGCGGCCGGCTCGGCGACCTGCTGGGCGGCATCCCGGTCGCCTCCGCGCTCGGCGACCAGCAGGCGGCCCTGTTCGGCCAGACCTGCTTCGAGGAGGGCGAGGCCAAGTCCACGTACGGCACCGGCACGTTCATGCTGCTGAACACCGGTGAGAAGATCATCAACTCCTACAGCGGCCTGCTGACCACGGTCGGCTACCGGATCGGCGACCAGAAGCCGGTCTACGCGCTGGAGGGCTCGATCGCCGTCACCGGTTCGCTGGTGCAGTGGATGCGCGACCAGATGGGCCTCATCTCCACCGCCGCCGAGATCGAGACCCTCGCGCTCTCGGTCGAGGACAACGGCGGCGCGTACTTCGTACCGGCCTTCTCCGGTCTGTTCGCCCCGTACTGGCGCTCCGACGCCCGCGGTGTGATCGCCGGCCTCACCCGGTACGTCACCAAGGCGCACCTCGCGCGCGCCGTCCTGGAGGCCACCGCCTGGCAGACCCGCGAGATCACGGACGCCATGACCAAGGACTCGGGCGTCGAGCTCGCGGCGCTCAAGGTCGACGGCGGCATGACCTCCAACAACCTGCTGATGCAGACCCTCTCGGACTTCCTCGACGCGCCCGTGGTGCGCCCGATGGTCGCCGAGACCACCTGCCTCGGCGCCGCCTACGCCGCCGGTCTCGCCGTCGGCTTCTGGAACAGCACCGACGACCTGCGCGCCAACTGGCGGCGGGCCGCCGAGTGGACCCCCCGCATGGACGCGGAGACCCGCGACCGTGAGTACAAGAGCTGGCTCAAGGCCGTCGAGCGGACCATGGGCTGGCTCGAGGACGAGAGCTGAGCCGGAGCCCGCGACGGCTCCGACACCGGCTCTGATGAGGAGTAATAACCCGACATGACCAGTCAGACCACCCTGCAGACCCTGCCTGCCCTGGGGACGCGCCCGGCGTCCGGCTCGAACCCGAGCCGTGCCGAGACCCGGGAGCAGCTCTCCAAGGCGTCGTACGACCTCCTCGTGATCGGCGGCGGCATCCTGGGCATCTCCACCGCCTGGCACGCCGCGCAGTCCGGGCTCAGGGTGGCTCTGGTCGACGCCGGCGACTTCGCCGGCGCCACCTCCTCCGCCTCCTCCAAGCTGCTCCACGGCGGCCTGCGCTATCTGCAGACCGGCGCGGTGAAGCTGGTGGCGGAGAACCACTTCGAGCGCCGTGCGGTGTCCCGCCAGGTGGCCCCCCACCTGGCGAACCCGCTCACGTTCTACCTCCCCGTGTACAAGGGCGGGCCGCACGGCGCGGCGAAGCTCGGGGCGGGCGTCTTCGCCTACTCCGCGCTGTCGGCGTTCGGTGACGGCGTGGGCCACCTCCTCTCCCCCGCCAAGGCGGCGCAGGACGTGCCCGAGCTGCGCACCGACAACCTCAAGGCCGTTGCCGTGTACGGCGACGACCAGATGAACGACTCCCGGATGGCCCTGATGACGGTCCGCGCGGCCGTCGAGTCGGGTGCCGTCGTCCTGAACCACGCCGAGGTCACCGGGCTGCGGTTCACCAAGGGCCGGGTGACCGGTGCCGAGCTGCGCGACCGGCTGTCCGGCGACGAGTTCGGCGTCGACGCCCGGCTCGTGCTGAACGCGACCGGGCCGTGGGTCGACCACCTGCGCAAGATGGAGAACCCGGACGCGGCCCCCTCGATCCGCCTCTCCAAGGGCGCGCACCTGGTCCTGAAGCGGACGGCTCCGTGGAAGGCCGCGCTCGCCACCCCCATCGACAAGTACCGCATCACCTTCGCCCTCCCCTGGGAGGACATGCTGCTGCTCGGCACCACCGACGAGGTGTACGAGGGCGACCCGGCGGATGTCGCGGTCACCGAGAAGGACACGGCCCAGATACTCGACGAGGCCGCGTTCTCCATCCGCGACCAGCAGCTCGACCGTGACCTGATCACCTACTCGTTCGCCGGTCTGCGGGTGCTGCCGGGCGGTCCCGGTGACACCGCGAAGGCCAAGCGCGAGACGGTCGTCACCGAGGGCCGGGGCGGCATGCTGTCCGTCGCGGGCGGCAAGTGGACGACCTTCCGGCACATCGGCCGCACGATCATGAAGAAGCTGGAGGCGCTCCCCGGCCACCCGCTGGGCGAGGACTTCGAGCCGGTCGCCTCCCTGCCCAAGAAGCTGCCGCTGCCGGGCGTCGCCAACCCGCGCGCGGTGGCCCACCGCCTCCTCGTCGACCGCCCGGCCCCCGGCCCCCGCATGGGCGCCGACACGGCCCGCCATCTGGCCACGCACTACGGCTCACTCGCCTTCGACATCGCCCGCCTCGCCAACGAGAGCCCCGAGCTGGGCGAGCGCGTCCACCCGGACGCCCCCGAGATCTGGGCGCAGGTCGTCTACGCCCGCGACACCGAGTGGGCCGAGACCGCCGACGACGTGCTGCGCCGCCGGACGACCCTGACGATACGAGGGCTGGCCACGGACGAGGTCCGCGCGAAGGTCCAGGCCCTGCTCGACAAGAAGTAACCGGGTTTCGGCGCCGGCCTCCTCCCCTGACCGGGGCGGGCACCGAGCGGAAGGGGCGGCTCCACACCTGTGGGGCCGCCCCTTCGGCATGCCCGACCGGCTGATGCGCCTCTCGCTGCCACGCCGGTCCCGTCGAGCCGGCCGCCCTGCGCGAGGCGTTCTCCGTGGACGACGGCGGGCAGTCGGCCCTCGGCTGGACGGCCGTGCACGCCTTCGAGGCGGAGCACGGGGTGGTGCTCCCAGAGCCGTACCGCACGTGCGTGGCGGAGGTGCCCGACGGACCGTGGCAGGGCCCGCCGGAGTACGGGCTCGTGGGGCCGGCCGGCCTGCCCGTGGACCGGGGCGACGGGGCGACGGGGCGACGGGGCGGACCGTGCCCTGGGCGAGCCGTTCGCGCTCACGGCCGCGTGGCTGTGGGAGGAGGACGAGGGGCCCTACGAGGACCCGGACTCCGTGATCGACGCGGTGAGCGACCATGGCTCCGTCGTGCTCGGGACCGATGGCCGCGCCATGAACTGGCATCTCGTCGTCACCGGCCCCCATCGGGGACACATAGGGCACGTCACCGATGTGGGTGCCCTGCCGTTCGGCGCGGAGTTCGGCCACACGACCTCCGCGCCCGGCTTCGCCGACTGGGTCGCCCACTGGGCCGCCGGGAAGGAGTGGTTCGACGCCGAGTCATCCCCGTGGTGAGGCCACGAGGTCGCGGACGGCGTCCGGTGAGGTCAGCTCCGTACGGCGGACGACGAGTTCACGGCCCAGCAGCAGCGCCCGACGCGACGCCGGGACCGGGTCGGGCAGGGTCGTCAGGTCGGTGAGGTGGGCGAAGCCGATGATGCGGCGGACGATCTCCGTGCCCGCGAAACCCAGGGACTCCGTCCAGACGCGACGCAGGAAGCGGTCCAGATAGGCGTCGTCGAAGAAGGTGTCGACGCGGGACGGCCACAGCCGCCGGAACTCGGTCTCGAACGCCTCCCAGGACAGCCGGAGCTGCTCGCCGTGGTCCGTGAGGGCCCCCAGGGCGCGGGCCCGTTCCTCGGAGACGAGCGCGTTGGCCCAGTACAGTCCGAGGTCGAACCCGATGGGGCCGACGAAGGAGAACTCGGGGTCGAAGACCCGCACCACGTGGGCACCCTCACGTTCGCCGACCATGACGCTGCCCGAGTGGAGGTCGCCGTGAAGGAGGGCCTGGGCGCTCGTCATGAAGACATGGCGCAGGTCGGCGACCTCGGTGCGCAGCACGGTGTCCGCGCGGAAGGCGGCGGCCAGGTCGTCGAGGGCCGGGTGCCAGTGGTTGTGTGCGTGCTCGATGTACGGCTCCGAGAGGACGACGTCCTCCGTGATCTTGCACAGCTCGGGGTTGACGGAGGCGGCGAGCAGCGCCTTGCGGTCGGCGGAGTCCATGCCGAAGTCGCTGGTGGCGAAGGAGAGCCGGGCGACGAGGCGGCCGATCTGCGGGGAGGTGTGCGGGCCGTAGGAGGCGCCCTCGTTGAGGAGGGTGCGCAGGACCTCCAGGTCGGAGAGGTCCTCCATGACCAGGGCGTGGTTCTCGGGGTCGTAGCCGTGGATCGACGGGATCTCGTCGGGCGCGACCTCGGCGAGCTGCTCGTACGCGCGTGCCTCGGCGTCGGAGCGGTCGGGGCTCAGCGGCCAGGACGGGCCGGCGACCCGGACCCAGGGCAGGGCCTGCTTGACGGCGAGACCCCGGGTCCCGGCGGCGTTCGAGGCGAGGAAGACGCGGTTGACGTTGCCGTCCGAGACCTCGCGGACGGTGATGTCGTCGGTGTCGTCCCAGTGGCCCCGCTCGCGCAGATACGCGGGGATGTCGTCGGTCTCCAGGATGCGGTAGCCCATGGTCGGTGAACTCCCTTATGCGGTGCGGCGCTTGGACAAGGTGAAGCTGAAGACCAGGGCGAGGATGAGGACCGCGCCCTCGACGACGTCCTGGGTGTAGTACGGCAGGCCCTTGATGGTGAGGCCGGTGGTGATGATGCCGATGAGTACGGCGCCGAGGGCGGTGCCCCAGACGTTCGGGCGGCCCCGGCCGAGGACCGAGGTGCCGACCAGGGCCACGGCGACCGCCTCCAGCAGCTGGGAGGTGCCGGCGCTCACATCGCCCTGGCCGATGCGGGAGGCCAGGATCAGGCCGCCGACGGAGGCGAGGACGCCGGACAGGACGTAGGCCAGCGCGCGGTACGCGCCGACGCGGATGCCGGCCAGACGGGATGCCTCGGGGTTGGCGCCGATGGCGTAGAAGACGCGGCCCCAGCGGGTGCGGGCCAGGAAGACCCAGGCGGCGACCGTCAGCGCGCCGAAGACGACCACCGAGATCGGGATGCCGAGGACCGTGCCCCGGTCGATCTCCAGGAAGCCGGCGGTGAACCTGCCGGGGGCGGTCGTGCCGTCCTCCAGGGTCATGCCTGGGGTGATCGACTGGCCGTCGACCAGGATCAGCTTCGTGCCCTGGATGACGAACATGGTGCCGAGCGTGGCCAGCATGTCGGGGATCTTCATGACCACGATCAACAGGGCGTTGAGGAGGCCCGCGAGGGCGCCCGCCGCGAGGACCGCGAGGATCGCGACCGTGCCGACCTGGTTGAGGACGACCATGCTCTGGGCGGCGACCGAGACGCCGAGGCCGGCGACCGCGCCCACGGACATGTCCATTCCGCCGACGGCCATGGTGAGGGTGACGCCCAGGCCCAGGATGGCGGCGACGGAGACGTAGCGGAGGGTGTCGAGGAGCGTCGCCGACTCGCGGAAGGAGCCCTCGCTCAGCGCGAAGTACGCGAAGAGCGCGACCGTGACGAAGATGAAGCCGTACTTGATGACGGCGTTCTGGACGCGTACGGCCGTGGAGGTGGCGGGCGGGAGCGCCGCCTTGGCGGGGACCTCGGTGCTCTGGGTGGTGGTCATGGGTGCTTCCTCGGACTTCCTGGTCCTGGTCCTGGTCCGGGTGTCGGTCCTGGTCCCGGGGCTGGGGCTGCTGCGCGGCGGGCCGGGGTCACACGGACGCCGAGATGGTCTGGATGACGCGGTCTCGCTCCGCGTCCTCGCCGTACGCGTCGAGGTGGATCTCTCCGGCGGCGAGCACGACGACCCGGTCGGCGACCTCCAGGACCTCGTCCACGTCGGCGGACAGGACGAGCACGGCGGCGCCCTCGGCGGCGAGCGCGCGGGCGCGGCGGCCGATGTCGCGCCGGGCGCCGATGTCCACGCCTCGGAACGGTTCGTCCAGGATGAGGACGCGTGGGGTCTCGGCGAGCCAGCGGCCGACGACGACCTTCTGCTGGTTGCCGCCGGACAGTTCCTCGACGGTGCTGTGCTCGTCGCGGGTGACGACGCCGAGGGCGGCGATGGTGTCGCGGCCGAGGGCGTTCTCCCTGGCCGTGTTCATCAGGCCCAGCCGGGACAGGGACTTCAGGAACGGCAGGGAGATGTTGCGGGCCACCGACCAGCCGGGGACGAGGGCGTCGGCGTGCCGGTCCTCGGGGACGAGGTGGACGCCGCCGCGGATGGCGTCGGCGGGGCGGCGGGGCGCGTAGGGCCTGCCGTCCAGTGCGACCGTGCCGGTGGTGAAGGGCTCGGCGCCGAAGAGGCCGCGGGCCAGTTCGGTCTTGCCGGCGCCCAGCAGACCGACGACGCCGGTGACCTCGCCGGCGCGGATGTCGAGGTCGAGCGGGGTGCGGCCCTCAAACAGGCGTACGCCCTTCAGGGCCAGGACGACGTCCTGCTGTTCGCCCTTCCGGACCGGGCGGGCGGTGGTCGTCTCGTGGGCCTGGGCGAGCATCGCGCGCAGGGCGGCGTCCCAGTCGAAGGGGCGGGCCTGGTCCTCGGTGAGACGGCCGTCCCGCAGGACGACCAGCCGGTCGGCGAGTGCGTCGATCTCGCCGAGTCGGTGGGAGACGTAGAGGACGGCGATGCCGTCGTCCCGCATCCGCTCGACGAGCGCGAACAGGCGCTCGGCCTCGGCGGCGGAGAGCGCCGAGGTCGGTTCGTCGAGGATGAGCAGGCGGGGGCGGGTGGCGAGGGCGCGGGCCAGGATGAGCAACTGGCGGTCGGAGATGCCGAGTTCGGTGACGTCCTGCTTGAGGACGGCGTCGGTCCAGTCGAGGCCGAGGCCGGCCTGGATCTCCCGGGCGCGGGCCAGCAGCCTGCCGCCGTTGAGGAACGGGTTGCCGCGGCTCTGCGCCAGCTCCTCGAAGACGAGGTTCTCGGCGACGGTGAGCCCGGGTACGACTCCCTCGCCGATGCGCTGGTGGACGGTCTGGATGCCCAGCTGCCGTGCGGCCAGGGGGCTGTGGAGGGCTACCGGAACGCCGTCGACCAGGACCTCGCCGCCGTGGTCGGCGTGGACCCCGGACAGGATCTTGATCAGCGTGGACTTGCCGGCCCCGTTCGCGCCGAGCAGCGCGACCACGCTGCCCGGCGCGATGTCCAGCGAGACCGAGGCGAGCACCGGCTTGCCCCCGAAGGCCTTGCTGATGTCCCGCAGGCGGACGGCGGGGAGGGCGTCGCCGCCGTCCGCCCGCTCGGGGCCCGTGTCAGTGGGCGACATTGGAGATCCAGTCGGCGGTCGAGACCTGCGAGAGGTTCAGCGCGGGGAGCGCCTCGCGCAGCTGGGCCATGTTCTCGATCTTCTTCTCGCGCAGGAAGTCCTGGGTGATGGCGACGGCCGGGAACTCGACCGAGGTCTTGTTCAGCTGGCCCGCCAGCTCCAGGGCGGTCGTACGGACCACGGCGGCGCCCACGGCGGACGGGTCGGTGCCGGCGGTGGCGACCCAGGGGCTGTCCTTGGCGGTGATGGCCTGGATGTCGGCGTTGGAGACATCGGCGCCGAAGACCTTCACCTTGTCCTGGAGCTTCTTGTTCTGCACGGCGAGGACGGTGCCCTTGGCCAGCTCGTCGTAGGGGGCGAACACGCCCGCCACGTCGGGGTGCTGGGTGAGGGCGGCGGAGACGAGGGGAACGTTGTCGGTGGCCGTGGAGTCGGTGACCTTGCCGACCTTGAACGCCTGCTTCCAGCCCTGCGTGTCGACCGTGGACTTCCAGACGGTGTCGCGCTTGTCGAGGGCCGCGTACCCGGCGACGTTGACGTAACCGACCTTGGCGTCCTTGCCGACCTCCTTCGCCATCACGTCGAGGACGGCCTGCGCCATGCTCGCGTCGTCCTGCTTGGTGGAGACGACGCCCTTGGTGTCGGTCTCGACGTCGTAGACGACGACCTTGATGCCCTTCTTCACGGCCTTGTCGATCTCCGGCTGGATGGTCGCCGGGAAGCCGTGGTCGATGATGATCGCCTTGGCACCGGAGTTGATCGCCGAGGACAGGTCCGTGGCCTGCTTGGCGTTGTCGGCCTGGGCGTCGTAGACCGTGAGGTCGATGCCGAGGGCCTTGGCCTGCGCCTTCGCGCCGTTGCCCCATTGCTCGAAGTAGTCGCCGGCGCCGCTCTGGCGGACGAGGGCGACCTTGACCGCGCCGTCGGCGAAGGGAGCCGGCTTCTTGCCGGTGGCGGCCGAGGCCTTGGCGGCGGTGCCGCCGGTGTCCTTGGAGGCGTCGGTGGACTGGGAGCAGGCCGACAGGAGCAGGGCCGAGGCGGAGGCGAGGGAGAGGGCGGCGAGGGGGAGGCGGGTACGGCGGGACGAGCGGGACATGACGGCTCCAGGTGCGGTGCGGTGCGAGGGGAGAAAGGGATTACGCGATCCGGAGCAGGGGGCGGAAATGCGCCACCGTGCGGTGCACGGCGAACGCCCGGGACGTCAGGGCGCGTCGGGGCGCGTCGGGGCGCGTCGGGGCTCCGGGAGTGGTCAGCGACAGCTGGCCGTGGTCGACCGGAGCAGGTCCACGTACAGCCGCCGTACGAGCAGCAGCGTCTTCATACGCAGATCATGAGAACGATTTCAGCCATGCGTCAAAGAAATGAGAGCGGTTTCTCAGCACGTGAGACAACGACTACGTCACACGTGGCGGGTACACGGACCGGCGTTACCATCGCGGTACCGGCACCCGACCGGCACCACGGTGAGGCCCTGATGACGACTTTCGACGCGACGGCGCAGCGCATGCCCGGTACGCGCTGTTGTCCCGGCGCCCCGTGTCACCGCTGACCGGTCGCTCGCCCCCTCACCTCTCCCGCCTCCCAGCCTCCCGGGTGCTCGTCTCGGTATCCGGACATCCCTTCCTGACTCCTGGAGTTGCTCTCATGACCCTGCTGACCACCTGGCCCGAATCCGGACCGGAGACCCTGGTGCGCCGCACCTCCGACCCCGTCGAGATCGCGGCCGCGCTGGCGCCGCTCGGGGTGCGTTACGAGCAGTGGCCGATCCGCGAGGACGTGCCGTCCGACGCCGACAGCGACACCGTGTTCGCCGCGTACGGCCCGGAGATCGACCGGCTCAACGCCGAGGAGGGCTTCACCACCGTCGACGTCCTCGGACTGCACCCGAGCGACGACCCCGAGTTCCCGGCGAAGGCGAAGGCCGCGCGCGCGAAGTTCCTCCAGGAGCACACGCACGACGACGATGACGAGGTGCGCTTCTTCGTCTCCGGCTCCGGCATCTTCTATCTGCACGTGAACGGCGAAGTGCACGCGGTCTACTGCGAGAAGGGCGACCTGCTGGGGGTGCCGCGCGGTACGACGCACTGGTTCGACATGGGCACCAGCCCGTCGTTCACCGCGATCCGCTTCTTCCACGAGGAGGACGGCTGGATCGGCACCTTCACCGGCTCCACCATCGCCTCCCGCTTCCCCGACTACGACACGATCGACGCGGGGTACCGGCAGGACAGGGCAGCGGCGTGAGCCAGGCTCCCGACGACCCGCTCCCCGTCGACTCCGTGGTGCTCGACATCGAGGGCACCACGAGCGCCACGGGGTTCGTCGTGGACGTGCTCTACCCGTACTCCCGCTCTCGCTTCGGAGCACTGCTCTCGGAACGGAGCGGCGATCCGGAGGTGGCGCGGGCCATCGCGCAGGTGCGGGACCTCATCGGCGAGCCCGACGCCGACCACGCGCGCGTCGAGAAGGCCCTGAACGAGTGGCTCGACGAGGACCGCAAGGCGACCCCGCTGAAGACCCTCCAGGGCGTCATCTGGTCCGAGGGTTTCGCCCGCGGGGACCTCGTCTCGCACTTCTACGACGACGTCCTCCCGGCCCTGCGCGCCTGGCACGCGGCGGGCGTGCGCCTCCACGTGTACTCCTCGGGCTCCGTGGCCGCCCAGCGCGCGTGGTTCCGGTCGAGCCCCGAGGGCGATCTGCTGCCGCTGGTCGAGGGGTTGTACGACACCGAGAACGCGGGACCGAAGCAGGAGGCCGCCTCGTACCGCACGATCGCGACGGCGCTCGGCCTCTCCGCGACCCCCGAGCGCATCCTCTTCCTCTCCGACCGGCCCGGCGAGCTGGACGCGGCACGGGAGGCCGGCTGGCGGGCCGTCGGCATCCGCCGGCCCGGGGAGCCGTACTACGAGCAAGGCGTCGGCGACCACGCCCAGGCGGGGACGTTCGACGAAGTCACCATCACCGGGAGCACCGCATGACCACCGAGATCTCCGCACTCGACCTGGAGGAGGCGGGGGCCGTCCTGGCCGCCGAGTCGGCCCGCTTCGCCTCCTTCGGCTGGATGCGCGGCACGTCGGGCAACCTCTCGGTGGTCCTGTCGCGCGATCCGCTGCGGCTGGCGGTCACCGCGAGCGGCCACGACAAGGGCGAACTCACCCCGGCGGACGTGGTGCTGGTCGACGGCGACGGCGCCGCCGTCAGGGGCGGCAAGCCCTCCGCGGAGGCCGAGCTGCACGCGCGCGTCGCCGCGCTGACGGGCGCCGGCGCGGTGGTCCATGTGCACACGGTCGCCTCCGTGGCGATGGGCCGCCGGGAGCCGGGCGGCATCGTCTTCCGGGACCTGGAGATGCTCAAGGGGATCGGCCGCCCCGCCCACGACGTCGAGGTCACCCTCCCCGTCATCGCCAACAGCCAGGACATGTCGGTCCTCGGCGACCGCCTGGAGGCCGCCCGCGACCCGCACATGCCCGCGGTGGTCGTCGCCGGACACGGCCTGTACGTCTGGGGCGCCACCCCCCGCCAGGCCCGTCACCACACCGAAGTGGTCGAGTGGCTGCTGGAGTTGGAGCTCACCCAGCGCTGACCACACCTGAGCCGGCCATCCGTGGGAAGGCGGCCCCGGTCGAGGTGACCGGGGCCGCCTTCCCGTACGGCGGGCGCGTGCCGTCCCTACCGCAGGCGCTCCCCCGGCAGTTCGCCCGCCGACACCTCCCACACGCCCTGCTCGGTGACCAGACCCGTCACCAGGCGGCCCGGGGTCACGTCGAACGCCGGGTTGTGGCCCCGCGACCCGGCCGGGGCGGTGCGCATGCCGCCCCACTCCAGCACCTCGTCCTCGCCCCGGAGTTCGATGTGGATGTCGGCGCCGGAGGCGGTGGCGACGTCGACCGTGGTGGTGGGGGCGGCGACGAGGAAGGGGATGCCCGCGTCGGCGCAGGCCAGGGCGATGCCCACCGTGCCGACCTTGTTCGCCGTGTCGCCGTTCGCCGCGATGCGGTCCGCGCCCACGACGGCCGCGTCGACCTCGCCCCGCAGGATCGTTCCGGCGGCGGCGGCGTCCGCCTGGACGTAGTGCGGGATGCCCTCCTGGGCCAGCTCCCAGGCGGTCAGCCGGGATCCTTGCAGCAGGGGACGCGTCTCGTCGGCGTAGACCACGTCGAGGCGGCCGCGCGCGTGGAGTTCACGGATGACGCCGAGCGCCGTGCCCCATCCGGCGGTCGCGAGCGCCCCCGTGTTGCAGTGCGTCAGCACGCGCAGCGGACGGTCGACGCCCACCCTCTTCAGCAGCCAGTCGGCGCCGTGCGCGCCCATCATCCGGTTCGCCTCGACGTCCTCGCGCTGGACGGCGGCGGCCTCCTCCAGCACCGCCTCCAGCCCCTCGTCGAAGCGGGTCATGACGCGGTCCACGCACACCATCAGGTTCACGGCGGTCGGCCGGGCCTCGCGGACCCGGGCGACGGCGGCACGTACCTCCTCGGCCGTCCAGCCCTCGCGCTCACCCTCCAGGATCGCGATCGCCACACCGTAAGCGCCCGCCGCCCCGATCGCGGGCGCGCCCCGGACGACCAGGCGCTGGACGGCGGAGACCAGGGCCTCGACGTCGCGGATCTCGACCGTCTCGGTACGGTGCGGCAGGACCGTCTGGTCGATGAGCGCGAGGCTGGTTCCGGTCCAGTCGACGGCACGCAGTTCCTGGGGCATAGCGGGGCACTCCTGGTGTTCCGAAGATGCCCGACACCGTACATGACCTCGGAAAACCGACGGGAACCACCGTTCGACGCGGCGGGGCGGAGCGGACTGACCTGATCCTGCCCCTCGCCGGCGTCGGCCGATTCGGAGGCTTTGGCCTGATAGAGGCGACGGAGCCTCCATAATGTCCTGAGACATCGGATGTCTGAACGACAGGGAGGGTTCGCCCATGGCAGTCACCGACGAGGCGATCGAGAAGATCAAGGGCATGATCGTCTCCGGCGCGCTGCGCCCCGGCGACCGGCTCCCCAAGGAGAGCGAGCTGGCCGCCGACCTCGGGCTGTCCCGCAACTCGCTGCGCGAGGCCGTGCGTGCCCTGTCGCTGATCCGCATCCTCGACGTACGGCAGGGCGACGGCACCTATGTCACCAGCCTCGATCCCCAGCTCCTCCTCGAAGCGCTGAGCTTCGTCGTCGACTTCCACCGCGACGACACGGTCCTGGAGTTCCTCGCCGTGCGCCGGATACTGGAGCCGGCCGCCACGGCGATGGCCGCCCTGCGGATCAGCGAGCAGCAGCTGGACGCGCTGACGACCCAGCTGGACAAGCTCGGCACCGAGCCGTCGGTGGAGGAACTGGTCGCCTGCGACCTGGAGTTCCACCGGGGCATCGTGCAGAGTTCCGGCAACTCCGTCCTGTGCTCGCTCCTCGACGGCCTGTCGGGGCCGACCACCCGGGCCCGCATCTGGCGCGGACTGACCCAGGAGGACGCCGTCAGCCGGACCCTGCACGAACACCGCGCCATCCTGGCCGCCCTGCGCGACCGGGACGCCGACGCCGCGCGTTCCTGGGCCACGGTGCACATCGCGAGCGTGGAGCAGTGGCTTCGTTCCACGCTCTGAGAAGTCGATCACCCGCGGGCCCGGACCGCCGACGCGTGTTTGTGCCGTGCGAACGGGGCATTGATCCGTTCACTCCCCCGTGCAAGGGGGCTGCGGAGGCCCCCTCGGCACGCCGTAAGGTTGGGGCGTACGCGAGGGCACGTCGGAAGGAGGCGCTGGGTGATCGAGCTGGAGGGGGTTCCCGAGCTGATCGACCCAGTGATGGTGGCCGCGTTCGAAGGCTGGAACGACGCCGGCGACGCAGCCTCCACCGCGGTCGCGCATCTGGACAAGGAGTGGAAGGGCGAGGTGTTCGCGGCGCTGGACGCCGAGGACTACTACGACTTCCAGGTGAACCGTCCCACGGTGTGGCTGGACGGCGGCGTGCGGAAGATCACCTGGCCGACGACAAGGTTGTCGGTGGTCCGGGTCGGCGGTGACAAGCCCCGCGATCTGGTCCTCGTCCGGGGCATCGAACCGTCGATGCGGTGGCGTTCGTTCTGCAACGAGCTGCTGGGCTTCGCGCACGAGCTGGGCGTGGAGCTGGTGGTCATCATGGGCGCCCTGCTCGGGGACACCCCGCACACACGTCCGGTCCCGGTCAGCGGTGTCACGTCCGACCCGGACCTGGCGCGGCGGATGGACCTGGAGGAGACCAAGTACGAGGGCCCCACGGGGATCGTCGGCATCCTCCAGGAGGCGTGCACGCACGCGGGCGTCCCGGCCGTCTCGCTCTGGGCCGCGGTGCCGCACTACGTGTCGCAGCCGCCGAACCCGAAGGCGACGCTGGCCCTGCTGAACCGGCTGGAGGACCTCATCGACGTGCGCATCCCGCTGGGCGAGCTGCCCGAGGACGCGCGTGCCTGGCAGGTGGGCGTGGACCAGCTGGCGGCGGAGGACAGCGAGGTCGCCGAGTACGTGCAGACGCTGGAGGAGGCCAGGGACACGGCGGAGCTGCCGGAGGCGTCGGGAGAGGCGATCGCGCGCGAGTTCGAGCGGTATCTGCGGCGCCGTGACGGGGGCGGTCCCGCGTCGGGCGGTCACGCCACGGTCGACGGCGGCGACGGGACCGCCGGGGCGTGGAATCCCAAGGACAATCCCAGCGGGCGTACGCGTCCGCCGAAGCCGGCGCGGCCCGAGGCCGACACGGAGGCCGGGACCGGGACGGACGCCGGGAGCGAAGCCGGAAGCGATGCCGGGACCGAGGACGAGGATTCGTCGGACGACTGAGACGCCCTGGCCCGGCGGGTGCCACCGCGCGGAATCCGGCGGCTTCGTGGTGGCTGCTCGCGTGGTTCCCCGCGCCCCTTCGGGACACGGGGAACGCACCGGCCGTCACCGCGTGGTCAGCGCTTCACCGCCACCACCGCGTACGAGGTGTCCGGCGTCGGGGTCGTCGTGAAGCGGGCGTTGGGCAGGTAGAGGCGGTTGTTGTGGGCCGCGGCCGTCGTCGGGACGTCGAAGTCGGGGTTCATCAGGCGGTCCTCGAAGATGCCGCTGCGGCCGTCGGCCGAGAGGTTGAACACGTCGATGGCGTTCTGCCGGTTCTGGACGACGTAGAGCCGCCGTCCGAGGAGCAGCAGGCCGTCGCCGTTGGTGAGGGGTGCCGCGTCGCCGAGGTCGACGAGTTCGGTGACTCCGGTCGCGGGATCGACCCGGTGGAGGCCGCCCGCGCCGGACTGGACGACCAGGAGGGCCCTGCCGTCCGGGGTGCCGGTGATCCCGTTGGCGTTGACGACCTCGCCGGGGGCCTGGGTCCAGTCGCCGCTCAGTGCGACCGTGACGACCTTGTCCGGGCCCGGCAGGCGGCCGTTGCCGCCGAGCGGCAGGGCGTAGAGGGCGGGCTGGAACGAGTCGGTGAACCAGGCGGCGCGCGGGGTGAGGAAGACGTCGTTGGCGAAGGTCGGCGTCTTCGTGGTGAGCCGGTACGACGCGATGATCCTGCCGGTACGGACGTCCACCACCCGGGCGCCCTGAGCGCGCCCGGCGACGAACAGCCGCCCCCGGTCGTCGAGTTTCAGCCCGACGGAGGGCGTGCCGGGGCCCGCGGAGACGATGCGCCCCTCGCCGGTGCGCAGGTCGGCGCGGTAGATCGAGCCGTCGCCGAGGGAGCCCAGGTAGGCGTGGTGGCCGCCGATGGCGATGCCCTCCGGGCGGAAGCCGCCCGGGAGCGGGATGAGGTCGGGCCAGGTGCTCTCGGAGGCGGAGGCGGAGGCGGAGGCGGAGGCGGAGGCGGTCGCGGCCGAGGATCCGACGAGCAGTGCGGCCGCGCCGGCGGCGGACGTCGTGAGCAGGGTTCGCCGGCTGAGGTGACGGGCGGAGGGGGGTTGCGAGGCCTGCGGGGGTTGCGGGGGTGCCACTGATCGTCCCTTCCACGAAGGGACCGGCAGCTGGCCGGTCCGGCCTTTCGACTGACGTCTGTCATGCCATCACATGCCGACCTGCCCCGCAGCCCTTCGCCGGTCGACCGACAGGGCCTTGACAGCCCCCGGCGCGGCTTCCTGCCGGATTGTGCCGGTCCGGCCCCCGCGCCGCTCTCGTGCCGGGGGCCCCGGGCCTGGGGGGCACACGAGGAACGGGCGGAGCGGTACGTGAGGAACGGTCAGGTACGGCCGGCCGAGGGCGCGGGGCGTACCGGGGCCGGAACCGGGGCCGAGAGCGTTCGCGGCGACGGGTGTCCGGGGGCCCCTGTTCTCCTCCGGGGCGGGTGGTACTCGTGAACTCCCGCCCAGGCTGCGCCTCTTCGCGTGCCGGCGGAACGGAACGAGAGTCCCGGGAATGACGGAGGGGCGCCTCCCCCGGCCGGAGGAGGCGCCCCTCCGCTCTCGTCCCGTGTCTGACGCGCGGGACACGGGTGCCGGCTGCGACACCTGTGCAGAGTCGTTACTTCAGGTGGGTCACAGAGCCACGCCGAGCAGCGCGTCCACGGCACGGGACACGATGCCGGGCGCCCCCTCGTCCGTACCGCCCCGCTCCTCCTGGAGCGCGGCCCAGCGGTCGACCGCGGTGAGTGCGGTCGGCGCGTCCAGGTCGTGCGCGAGGGCCTCGCGGATCTCCTCGACGAGGGCCTCGGCGGACGGCCCGTCCGGCCGGGAGACGGCGGCGCGCCACCGGCCGAGGCGGTCGACGGCGTCCTGGAGCACCTGGTCGGTCCACTCCCAGTCGGCCCGGTAGTGGTGGGCGAGGAGCGCGAGCCGTATCGCGGCCGGGTCGACCCCGTCGCGGCGCAGCCGGGAGACGAAGACCAGGTTGCCCTTGGACTTCGACATCTTCTCGCCGTGCAGCGCCACCATGCCGGCGTGGACGTACGCCTTGGCCATGGGGAACTCGCCGGTCAGGGCCTGCGCGTGCGAGGCGCCCATCTCGTGGTGCGGGAAGGCGAGGTCGGAGCCGCCGCCCTGGACGTCGAAGCCCATGCCCAGGTGGTCGAGGGCGATGGCGACGCACTCGATGTGCCAGCCGGGCCGGCCGCGGCCGAGGGAGCCGCCGTCCCAGCTGGGCTCGCCCTCACGCGCGGCCATCCAGAGCATCGGGTCGAGGGGGTTCTTCTTCCCGGCCCGGTCCGGGTCCCCGCCGCGCTCGGCGGAGAGCAGCCGCATCGTGGCGGCGTCCAGGCGCGAGACCTTGCCGAAGTCGGGGTCGGCCTCGACGGAGAAGTAGATGTCCCCTTCGAGTTCGTACGCGGCACCGGAGGCGAGGAGCCGCTCGACGAGCGGAACGATTCCGGGGATGGCCTCGACCGCGCCGATGTAGTGGCGCGGCGGGAGCACCCGCAGGGCGGTCATGTCCTCGCGGAAGAGGGCGGTCTCCTTCTCGGCGAGGGCCACCCAGTCGATGTCGTCGCGCGCGGCCCGCTCCAGCAGGGGGTCGTCGACGTCCGTGACGTTCTGGACGTAGTGAACCTGCCGCTTGGTGTCGAGCCACACGCGCTGGACGAGGTCGAACGCGTTGTAGGTCGCCGCGTGACCCATGTGGGTCGCGTCGTACGGGGTGATACCGCAGACGTAGATACGGGCGACGGGACCGGGGTCAAGGGTGATGAGCCCATCGGTCGCGGTGTCGTGGATCCGAAGGTCGCGGCCCTTGCCGGGCAGGACGGGGACCTCAGAAGCGGGCCAGGCATGCATGCCACGAGCCTAACCCGATCGCTGCGAGGTCATGCGGGGTCCCTCCGGGGGATCGGCCGGGACACCTTCCGGTTCGGGGGGACAGGCTGTTCTGCGGCTTGCGCCGGACGTGGCTGCTCGCACGGTCCCCGCGCCCCTGACGGGGCGCACCCGTGGCAGGGGTGGGCTACAGCGGTGCCTCAGACCGGGGGCCAGGGGATCGCCGGCCACTCGCCGCTCGGCTCCGGGTGGCGTCCGCTCCTCAGCAACGCGGCCACCCGCTCCCGCGTGGCGTCCAGCTCGGCCGGTGTGATCAACGCGACCAGCTTCGCGGCCAGCGGTCCGCCCTCGGCCAGTGCGCCCCGCAGCCGGCCCAGCACCTCGACGGCCTCCTCGGTGAGCGGTTCCCCCGCCCACCCCCACAGCAGCGTCCGCAGCTTGTTCTCGACGTTGAAGGTCACCCCGTGGTCGATGCCGTACAACCGCTCCCCGGCGGCCGGCAGGAGGTGTCCGCCCTTGCGGTCGGCGTTGTTGACGACCGCGTCGAGCACGGCGAGCCGTCGCAGCCGCCGGTCGTCGGCGTGCACGAGGAGCGCGGTCTCGCCGTCCCCGACCTCCGCGAAGCCGACGGCCTTCCAGCCCTCCCCGGCCTCCTCGCCCTCCACGAGGGCCAGCAGTTCGGAACCGGCCTCGCCCTCGATCCACAGCTGGCACATGCCCTGGCCGTAGGGCCCGTCGCGCAGCACGGTGGGCGGGACCAGCCCCCAGCCGGTCGCCTCGGACACCTCGTACGCGGCGACCTCCCGCTGCGCGAGCGTGCCGTCGGGGAAGTCCCACAGGGGCCGCTCCCCGGCGACGGGCTTGTAGACGCAGGCGGCCTCCCGGCCCTGGTGGGAGACCGTGCAGTACAGCACCGCGTTGGACGCCTCCCGCACCTGCCCGCGCACGGTCAACTCGCCCTCGGCGAGCAGCTCGACGGACGGCAGGTCGGGCGACGACGAGCCGGCGGAGGCAGCGGAGGCGGAGGAGGTCACGCCCCCCGCCGGTATCCGTTCTGGCGCGGACATACGTGTCCCTCCGGATCGAGCGGCAGACTGCACAGCGGGCACGGCGGCCGCCCCGCGTTGACGACGTCGAGGGCGCGCTTGGCGAAGGCACGGGCCTGGGAACCGGTGAGGCGGACGCGGAGCATCGGCGGGCCGTTCTCCTCGTCCTGGAGCATCCGCTCCTCCGCCTCGGCCAGGTCCTCCTCGGAGTCGGCGTCCAGCTCGACCAGGGCCTGGGCCTCGACGATCATCCGCTCCTCGTCGCCGTCCCAGGCCAGCGCCATGGTGCCGACCCGGAACTCCTCCTCGACGGGGGCCTCCAGCGGCGCCGTGTCCGACACCTCGGTGGGGGCGACGGCCGGCACCGCGGCGCTGCCGCCGCTGCGCCGCACGACCTCGTCGAGCAGCTCGTCCATGCGCTCGGCGAGCGCGGCGACCTGGGTCTTCTCCAGGGCGACACTGGTGACACGCTGCCCGGAGGAGGCTTGCAGGAAGAAGGTCCGGCGCCCGGGCAGCCCGACCGTACCGGCCACGAAGCGGTCCGGGGGGTCGTAGAGGAACACCTGACGGGACACGTCCTGTCTCCATTGGAATCGACGTCGGGACCGGTCGCGCCGGCTGTTGACTGGTTCAGCGCCGCCGCGACCGCTTCACCCTACTGCGGTTGACGATCACGGTGCCCCCGCACCGCCCCCGACGGTCGCGTCACCGCTCGGGGGCTGCTCGCGCGGCGCCAGGGACGCGAAGTCCCCGGTGTCGCCGAGACGGACGAGAAACGGCCTGAGTCGGGTGTAACGGATCGCGGTGATGGAACACGGTTCGACAGAGATCCGCTGGAAGAGGTCCAGATGAAGTCCGAGTGCGTCCGCGACGAGCGACTTGATGATGTCGCCGTGCGAGCACATCACATACACGGCGTCGGCCCCGTGCTCGCGCTCCACGCGCGCGTTCCACTCCCGCACCGCCTCGGCGGCCCGGTGCTGCATGGCCCGCATCGACTCGCCGCCCGGGAACTCGGCCGCCGTCGGGTACGTCTGGACGACCTGCATCAGCGGCTCGTCCATCAGTTCGGCGAGCTTGCGGCCGGACCAGTCGCCGTAGTGGCACTCGCCGATACGGTCGTCGGTGTGCGGGCTGAGGCCGGGCCGGGCGTCGAGGAGGGGGCGGATCGTCTCCTGGCAGCGCTGGAGCGGGCTGGTGACGATCTCGGCGATCGGCAGTCCGTCGAGGCGGCCGGGCAGCGCCGCGGCCTGCGCCGCCCCCCGCTCGTCGAGCGCGATCCCGGGCGTCCACCCGGCGAGCACGCCCTCGGTGTTGGCGGTGGAACGTCCGTGCCGGACAAGGATCAACGTGGGCATGCGTCCCAGCGTAGACGCCCGCCCGACCGCCCCCTGCGGCCCTGTGGACAAAGCCTCCGCGAACGAGACGGCTGTGGACAGAGCCCCCGAGAAAGGAACTCCCCGTGATCGTCGACTGTGCCGTCTACCACGACGGGCACCGCACCGAGGGGCCCGAGGACCTCTCCGACGCCCTGGCCGCGGCCCGCGCCTCGGGCGGCTTCGTCTGGATCGGCCTGCACGAGCCGTCGGAGAAGGAGTTCGCCCTGGTCACAGAGGAGTTCGCGCTGCATCCTCTGGCCGTCGAGGACGCCCTGAAGGCGCACCAGCGGCCCAAGCTGGAGGTGTACGACGATTCGCTGTTCCTGGTCCTCAAGCCGGTCGGGTACGAGCCGTCCACCGACACCGTGACCACCGGGGAGGTGATGGTCTTCCTCGGCCACGCCTTCGTGGTGACCGTCCGCCACGGCGAGGGTTCGCCCCTGGGCGTCGTCCGCAGCCGGCTGGAGCGGGAACCCGAACTGCTCGGCAAGGGGCCCACCTCCGTGCTGTACGCGATCACGGACGCCACCGTCGACCACTATCTGGACGTGGCGACCGAACTCCAGACGGACCTGGAGGAACTGGAGGCGGAGGTCTTCTCGCCCGATGTCGGCGGCTCCCGGAACACCGCCTCCCGCATCTACACCTTCAAGCGCCAGGTCCTGGAGTTCCGCCGGGCGACCGGCCCCCTCGCCGCACCGCTCAACCGGCTCTCCTCCACGGGCAACCCCGCGGCCGCGGTGCCCTTCGTCGACGAGAAGGCCCAGCCCTTCTTCCGCGACGTCAACGACCACCTCACCCGCGTCAACGAGTCCGTCGAGGGACTGGACCGGCTGGTCTCCGACATCCTCTCCGCGCACCTGGCGCAGATGAGCGTCCGGCAGAACGACGACATGCGGAAGATCTCGGCCTGGGCGGCCATGGCCGCGATCCCGACCATGGCCGCCGGTGTCTACGGCATGAACTTCGAGCACATGCCGGAACTGCACTGGACGTGGTCGTATCCGGCACTGATGGCGCTGATGGTCGTGACGGAGGTGCTGGTGTTCCGGCTGTTCAAGCGCCGGGGCTGGCTGTAGCCCTCCCTGGTTCGCCGAGGACAGCCTCCCGCACGCGCGCGTGGTGAGATCTTCGTGTCCACGCGCGCGCGGGGTGGCGTCTCAGGCGAACTCCGGGGCGGCCGTCGCCGGACCGCCGAGGGCGTCGCGGCGGGTCGGCATCTCCAGGGTGACCATGCGGCGCCAGCCGAGGGCCCGCTCGTACGCGTACACCGCGCGGATACCCGCGGCCAGGACGGCCGCCCTGGCCTTCGGCCAGCCCAGGATGCGCCCCATGCGGTCCATCACGGCGAGGCTGACGTCCCGGTAGACGGCGATCTCGGCGAGGGCGCACTCACGCAGGGTCCGCTGGATGAAGCGCCCGTGTCCGGCGGCCGCGTAGCGCAGCAGTTCCTCGTGGGTGTAGGCGAGGTGGTTGTCCTCGTCGTCGGAGATCATCCGGACGGCCCTGCCGATCTCGGGGTGAGTGCCGAAGTGCTTGCGGAGCATCACCATCTGGTCGGCGGCGCGCTGTTCGGTGACCCGGCTGTGGCACAGGTAGACGATGACGTCCCGCACCGAGAGAGCCTCTTCGGCGTTGAGTTTCTCGTGCGCGAGGCCGATGCCGCCGCGCTCCAGGAGCATGGTGTAGTCGGTCTCGGCGGGGACCTCCACGGGCTGGAGGCCGCGTTTTTTCATGAGCGCGTTGAAGATCCGCCCGTGCTTGTCCTCGTCGGCGCCATGGCGGGTGATCTTGGGTGCGAGCGCCCGCTCGCTCGGCGGGACGAGCGCGGCGATGCGCGCGTTCTCCCAGCCGCCCTGGGTCTCCCCGCCGGCGGCGATGGAGCAGAACAGCCGGAACGACTCGTCGTTGTCGACGATCTCCTGGAACAGACTCTTGGCCGAAAGCATCGAAGGACACCTCTCCGCAGGGGGCCTGGCAGGGGCCTGCAGAAAACGAGTCAAATGGGGTACCAGGAGCCGGGCAACAGCTGTGTCGGACAAATCCGCCGAACGAATGACACCGGGGCGGCGATGGGGCGTAACCGAGCGGGGCGGTGCCGCGTTGTCCGTGGTGACGGCCGTGGCGGGGAGGACCCCCGAGCCCCCACCACGGCCGTAGTGCTTTCTGATCGACCTGCCGGGGCCGACTCCCGCCGGTTCCCGGCTCTCGTCGGCCGCTGCGCCGTTCGGGTTACGCGAGGCCGGCCAGCTCCATGGCCTGCGAGCCGGCCCGCAGCGAGGCGATCCGCTCGTCGAGGGTGAAGCCCGCCGGCGCGAGCGTGAGGGTGGTGACCCCGGCCGCGGCGTAGGCCGTCATCCGGTCGGCGATGCGTTCCACGGAGCCGAGCAGCGTCGTCTGGTCGATCAGCTCGTGCGGGATGGCGGCCGCGGCCCCGGTCTTGTCGCCGGCCAGGTACTTGTCCTGGATCTCGGCGGCCTCCTTCTCGTACCCCATGCGCCGGGCGAGCTGGTTGTAGAAGTTCTGCTTGCGGCTGCCCATGCCGCCCACGTACAGCGCGGTGTACGGGCGGAAGGTGTCGGCGAGCGTCGTCACGTCCTTGTCGTCGCCGACGGCCAGCGGCACGGTCGGGCAGATGTCGAAGCCGTCGAGGGTCTTGCCGGCCTTCTCCCGTCCCGCCCGCAGGTACGTGACGGCCGTGTCCTCCAGGTGCGCGGCCGAGGGGAAGATCAGCAGGGCGCCGTCGGCGATCTCGCCGGTCTGCTCCAGGTTCTTCGGGCCGATCGCGGCGATGTACAGCGGGATGTGCTCGCGGGTGGGGTGCACGGTCAGCTTCAGCGGCTTGCCGGGGCCGCCGGGCAGGGGCAGCGTCCAGTGCTCGCCGTCGTGCGACAGGCGCTCACGGGTCATCGCCTTGCGGACGATCTCGACGTACTCGCGGGTGCGGGCGAGCGGCTTGTCGAACTTGACGCCGTACCAGCCCTCCGAGACCTGCGGTCCCGAGACGCCGAGGCCGAGCCGGAAGCGGCCGCCGGACAGCGAGTCCAGCGTCGCGGCGGTCATCGCGGTCATCGCGGGCTGGCGGGCCGGGATCTGGAAGATGGCAGAGCCCACGTCGATGCGTTCGGTCTTGGCGGCGACCCAGCTGAGCACGGTGGCGGCGTCCGAGCCGTACGCCTCCGCCGCCCAGCACACCGCGTAACCCAGCCGGTCGGCCTCCTGGGCCACGGCCAGGTTGTCCCCGTCCATTCCGGCGCCCCAGTAGCCGAGGTTGATCCCGAGCTTCATATAGACCAGCCTTCCCCTTACCGATCAGTAACGTCTTTGTCGCGCCGACCCTATCGGGCCGCCGCCCTCCCGGGCCCGCGAGGCGGGGGTTCGTGGGACCGGAAAGGGGCGGGCCCGGGGCCTCCGCCTCCGGAAATCGGTTGTCCACAGGCCCCCACGTGGGGAACTCCGGCCAGTAATGTCGCCGTCCATGGAGCAGAGGCATCTCGGCCGTACCGGCCTGCGTGTGTCCCGGATCGGGCTCGGCACCCTGACATGGGGCCGCGACACGGACGAGCACGACGCCGCGGACATGTTGAAGCTGTTCTGGGAGGCGGGCGGCACCCTGGTCGACACCGCCGACGTGTACGGGGACGGCGAGGCGGAGTACCTGCTGGGTCAGTTGATGGACGGACTGGTGCCCCGCCGCGACCTCGTCATCTCCACGAAGGCCGGCAGCGTCCCGGACCCCGACCGCCGCTTCGACGGCTCGCGCGGCCATCTTCTCGCCGCCCTCGACGCCTCCCTCTCGCGTCTCGGCACGGACTACGTCGACGTCTGGCACATCCACGCCTACGACCCCGAAACCCCGCTGGACGAAACGCTCCAGGCCCTCGACCTGGCCGTCAGCAGCGGCCGGGCCAGATACGCCGGGGTCTCCAACTTCTGCGGCTGGCAGCTCGCGAAGGCCGCCACCTGGCAGCTCGCCGCCCCCGGCATACGCACGCGCCTGGCCAGTACGCAGCTGGAGTACTCCCTGCTGCAGCGCGGCGTCGAGCGCGAGGTGCTGCCCGCCGCACTGGACCTGGGCATCGGTCTGCTCCCGTCCTCCCCCCTGGGCCGGGGAGTACTGACCGCCAAGTACCGCCACATCACGCCCCCGGACTCACGGGGCGGCTCGGAGCACATGGCCCCGTTCGTCGCGCCCTACCTCGACGACACGGCGACCAGCATCGTGGACGCGGTGCAGACGGCGGCGGACGGCCTCGCGGTGACCCCGATCCAGGTGGCCCTCGCCTGGGTCCGCGACCGGCCCGGCGTGACCGCGCCCATCGTCGGCGCGCGCAACGCGCTGCAGCTCACGGGGGCACTGTCAGTGGAGAGCCTTAGTCTTCCTGACGAGATCTGCCGGGCTCTCGACGACGTGTCGGCGCCCGTGCACCGCTATCCCGATCACGACTGGAGCACGCTGTGAGCACGGAGCCCGCGACCACGGAGCCGGACGAGCCGGGGGGACGGGGCGACGGGACGCCCGCCGACGGCACCGACGCGCCCGGCGGCACGCCCGAGGACCGGGACGCCGCGGTCACGGCGGCGCCGCGGGAGGAGGACGACGGGGACGGCTCCGGCGACGGCGACACCGAGGGTTCCGCCGAGGCCGTCGCCGGCGACGGCGGCGAAGCCGCACCCGAAACCTCCGAGGCGCAGGCCGAGTTGGCGGCCCAGCGGCTGGAGCGGGAGCGGATCGAACGACGCAAGGCGGAGAAGAAGGCGCCGATCACGAGCGGGGCCAAGCTCAGTGGGTCGGCCGCCGATCTGCTGGCCGCCGTACGGGCGGTGGAGGGCGGGCAGAATCCCACGGCCACCGCCTTCGCCGAGCCCGCGCCCGCTCCGCGCCGGCCGGCGCCGGAGCCCGTGCGGCGACCGGAGCCGATGGCGTCCTCGGGGGGTGCGCCTGCTCCTTCGGGCGAGACCGTCGAGGACGTGCGCGCGGTGCTGGCCGCGGGCGGTGCCCCCGAAGCGCTGGCGGCACAGGTCGCCGAGGCACTCGGCGAGGGCGCCGGCGCTCGACTGCGCGAGGACCCCTGGCAGTTGCTGCGGGTGGCGGGGGTGCGGCCGGAGCAGGCCGACGGTTTCGCGCGGGCGCTGCTCGGCGCCGAGTGCGGCCCGGACGACGAGCGGCGGGGCCGGGCGGTCACCGTGTGGCTGCTGGAGCAGGCGGCCGTCGCCGGGCACACGGCACTGGAGGCCCCGGCGCTGGCCGCCGCGCTCGCCCGGTGCTCCGTGCCCGACCCCGACGAGGCCGTCCGGAGCACGGTCGCCGAGGGCGAGGCCCTGGTCTTCCAGGACGCGCTCGACGACGCCCCGACCGCGGCCCGGTCCGCGCCCCCGGCCGACGACGCCGAGGGCGACGAGGCTGATCAGGAGCGCCCGGTGCGTGTCCTCATCGGTCTGGAGCGGTACGCCCTCGCCGAGGAGAGCCTCGCCGACGGACTCGCCCGCGTCATGAACTCCCTGGCCAAGGAGGACACGACGGACTGGGCCTCGGCGGCGGCCTCGGCACCGCGGTCGGCGGCGGAGCTGATCCGTGCCGTCGCCGGACACGGGCTGGTGCTCCACACCGGCGGCGAGGCGGCCCGCGCGGAACCGGCGGCCCTGGTCGCGGCCGCCCGGGCGCTCGGACTGAGGGCGTACGCGGCGACACACAGCGCGGACGGAAGGCGGCGCCTCGCCTCCGGCCCGGCCGGCGGTGAGGGAGCGGCCGTCGGGGGACCGGCCGGGGCCGAGGGAGTCGAGCCCGCCGCCGTGACGACTTTGGCCGGGCTGCTGTCCGGCGCCGAGGGTCCCGGCCGGGACCGGGACGGCGCCCTCGACCTCGACCTGCTCGTGGTGCTGGACGCGCCCCAGCTGGACGTCGAGACCGCCGCGCTGCTCGCCGAGTCGCTGTCCGACGGGGCCCGGCTGGTACTCAGCGGCGACCCGGGGGTGCTGTGGTCCGCCGGGCCGGGCCGGGTCTTCGCGGACCTGCTCGCCGCCCGTGCCTGCCCGCAGGTCGCCTCGCGGACACCCGACCCCGGGCCCGTCGGCGAGCTGGTCTCGGGCATCGGGATCGGGGAGCTGAACCAGGTCGACGCGCCCGGCAAGGAAGTGGTGATCGTGCCCGTGCGGGACGCGGGAGAGGCGGTGCACAGGACCGCGCAGCTGGTCGTGGACTCGGTGCCGAGGGCGTTCGGGATCCCCGCCGAACAGGTGCAGGTGATCACACCCGGCCATGGTGGGGCGGCCGGCACGCGCGCGCTCAACACCGCGCTCAAGGAGCGACTGAACCCGGGGCCGGGCCGCTTCGGCGGGTTCGACCCGGGCGACCGCGTGGCGTACTCCCCCGCGCCGGGCCGTTCGACGCCGGGACGGGTGGTGCGGGCCGACGCCGAGGGGCTGCATCTGGAGTGCGCGGGCACCGCCGTCGTCGTGCCGAAGGAGCGGGTCGAGCAGAGCGTGCGGCACGGGTGGGCGCTCACCGCGCACCAGGCCGTGGGGCACCGGTGGCCGGCCGCGGTCGTGGTGCTGCCGGGTGACGCGGCGCAGGCGCTGAGCCGGCCCTGGGTCTACACGGCCTTCGGCCGCGCCGAGCGGCATCTGTCGGTGGTGCACGGTGCGGAGCAGGCCCTGCCCCGCGCGGTCGCCGAGGTACCGGCGAAGCCGCGCACGACCCGGCTCCCGGCGCTGCTGAAGGCCCAGGTGCCGGCGGCCGATTGAGCGCGCCGGCGATGAGGGGCGGGCCGGGACCGGGGCGGGTGCGCGCGCCGGCGCCCGCCTGCCCCGGGCCACAGGGCGCTCGACGGCGGGGGGCCCCGCGTCAGCGATCGGCGTCCAGCGGTTCCAGCTCCTCGTCGTCCCCGAGATCCGGTTCCAGCGCGAGGTCGTCGTCCAGGTCGTCGTCCGGCTCGTCGTCGAAGACCGCGCTGACGTCGAAGCGGCAGACGACCCTCTGCGGATCGACCCCTTCGAAGGGTGCCTCCAGCCACTCGCCGGGCTCGGCGGTGTCGTCCGCGGCGGTCACCCAGAGCGTGGAGTCGCCCTCCTCCAGGCCGAACTCCTTGTGCCGGGAGGCGATCTCGTCCGGCTCGAACTCGCCGAACAGCAGACCCAGCGCACCGTGCACCGTGCGCCCCGGACCGTCGGAGCCGACCGGCTCCTCCGCCGCCTCCACCCGCTGGGCCTGGGCCAGCAGCCGCTGCGGCTCGGCCACCGTGTAGTCCCGGCGGATCATCACGCTGAGCGCGCCGGGTTCCCCGGGGCCGGTGTACGGCGGCATGTCCTCGGTGCCGGGGATCTCGAAGGGAGTGACCTCGTCGTAGCGGTCGTAGAGCAGTTCGTCGTACTCCTCGGCGGCCGCGGCCAGCTCGTTGAACGCCTCGTAGACGGCCGGGTCGTCCTCCCCCGACCGGCGTTCGACCGCGGCCAGGTGGCGGTCGAGCGCGGTCTTGACCGCCTCGGCGGCGGCGCGTACCTCGGCAGCGGTGGGCTGCGCAGCATCAGACATAGTGCAGACGCTATCCGTACCGGGCCCCAGCCCGCACAATAGATACCGATGCCGGAATACGAATTTGTCGACGTGTACGTACCGCGCGGGGTTTCCCGCAAGGACGCCACACGTCTGCTGACGGACCATGCCGAGTACGGACACTGGGAGTTGGACCGACTGAGCCTGCTGCGTGACGGCAGCCGCAGGGTGCGGTTGCGCCGACGGATCATCCGCCAGGTACGCGCCACCTGGTGAGCGTCCGGAGCGGAACGGAGCGGGCCCCGCTGGTGCGGGGCCCGCTCCGTTCGCCGCCGGCCGGGTCGGGTTACAGAGCGGCCGCCCGCGCCTTGCGGTAGATCAGGGCGCCCCCGATCAGTGCGCCCGCGCCCACCGGGAGGACGAGCCCCAGCGGCAGGTCGCCGCCGGTCTGGGCGAGCTGCGCGGCACCGTCGGGCTGGGTGACGGTCTGCGTGCCCGGGTGGTTGGTGTCACCGCCGGGGACCTCACCACCGGGCTTGCCCGGCTTGCCCGGCTTGCCCGGTGTCTGCGGGGACGCCTCCTCGGAGTCGCCCGGCGGGTTCTGGTGGCCACCGCCCGGGTTCTCGTGCGCCCCTCCGCCGCCCGAGTTCCCGCAGTCGTTGCCCGTGACCCCGTTGCCGATACCGATCACGCCGATGTTGTTCCCGCACAGGTTGACCGGCACGTCGACGGGCACCTGCACGCTGTTGCCGGAGCCCACGCCTGGCGAGCCGCCGGTGCGACCGTCCGAGTGGGAGCCGCCGTGGGACGAACCGGGACCGCCGTGGCCGTGGTCGCCGTAACCGCCGCCGCCACCGCCGTTCGAGCAGTCGTTGCCGGTGGCCGGGTTGCCGACGCCGACCACGTCGACGCTGTTGCCGCACACGTTGACCGGAATGTGCACCGGAGCCTGGACGTGGTTGCCGGAGGCCACGCCCGGCGAGTCACCGGTGTGACCGCCGGCCTGGGAGCCGCCGTACGACGAACCGTGACCGCCGCCGTCCTGGCCGCCGCGTGCGTGCTTGCCGCCTCCGCCGTTGGAACACTTGTTGCCCGCTGCCGGGTTGAGCAGTCCGACCACGCTCACCGTGTTGCCGCAGACGTTGACCTCGGCCTCCACCGGAGCCTGCACGGTGTTGCCGGAGAGCACGCCGGGCGAGTGGGTGGCGGAGCCCTGCGCACCGGCGTCGGCGTGCGCGGCACCGCCCGCCGCGGCGAGCACACCGGACGCGGCCGCCACCGTCATGAGGCCTTTGCGGGTGACCTGTCGCATTGCTGAATTACCTGCCTTAGCCCTATGTTCTGATCTTTTACACCTTGCCGGGATACCGGACGGCCCCGGAGTGCATGGCGCGCACTCCGGGGCCGACGGTTATTTCAGACCCTCACGAGGTGAGGCACAACGTCACTTGTTGATGCAGGTGTTGCCGAAGGCGGGGTTCAGCAGCCCGATCACCGAGATCGTGTTGCCGCACACGTTCACGGGGACGTGAACCGGCACCTGGACGACGTTGCCGGACGCGACACCCGGGGAGCCGATCGCGGCACCCTGGGCCCCGGCGTCGGCAACGGCCAGACCCGCGCCCGCGAGAACCAGACCACCGGTGGCTGCCGCAGCGGCGACGACCTTCTTGAGCATTATTCCTCCTTGTAGGCAAAGCGACCCCAAGTAGCGAGTCACACCACCTGTAACGAGGAGAATCCATTGGAGCTACGAGCTTATGGTCCGATTCACTCGACCCGGTCGGTCTTCGTACGCGCTGCCGAATAAAGCGCTCCGTTCAGGTCAGGACGCGTCGATGAAACGGTCGAGGACGCGCACCCCGAATTTCAGGCCGTCCACCGGCACCCTCTCGTCGACACCGTGGAACATGCCCGCGAAGTCCAGCTCCGGCGGCAGCTTCAGCGGCGCGAAGCCGAAGCCCCGGATGCCGAGGTCGTCGAAGGACTTGGCGTCCGTACCGCCGGAGAGCATGTAGGGCACCGCCTGCGCGGCCGGGTCCTCGGCGAGCAGCGCCGACTGCATGGCGTCGACGATCGCCCCGTCGAAGGACGTCTCCAGCGCCTTGTCGGAGTGCACGTCCTCGCGCCGCACCTTCGGGCCGAGGATCTTGTCCAGGTCGGCGAGGAACTCCTCCTCGAAGCCGGGCAGGAAACGCCCGTCGACGTGCGCGGTGGCCTCGCCCGGGATGACGTTGACCTTGTAACCGGCGCCGAGCTGGGTGGGGTTGGCGGTGTTGCGCAGGGTCGCGCCGATCAGCTTGGCGATGCCGCCGAGCCTGGCGAGGGTGCCCTCCATGTCCTCCGGGTCGAGTTCGGTGCCGAGCGCGTCGCCGAGTTCGTCGAGGAAGGCCCGGGTGGTCTTGGTGACCCTCACCGGGAACTGGTGGCGGCCGAGCCGGGCAACCGCCTCCGACAGCTCGGTGATGGCGTTGTCACGGTGGATCATCGACCCGTGCCCGGCCGTACCGGCCACGGTGAGCTTCATCCAGTGCATGCCCTTCTCGGCCGTCTGGATCAGATAGAGCCGCCGCTGCTCGTTCACGGTGAACGAGAACCCGCCGACCTCGCTGATCGCCTCGGTGACGCCCTCGAAAAGGTCGGCGTGGTTCTTGACGAGGTGCTTCGCCCCGTACGTGCCGCCGGCCTCCTCGTCCGCGAGGAAGGCGAGCACGATGTCGCGCGGGGGCCTGCGGCCGCTGCGCAGCCGGTCGCGGACGACCGCCAGGGTCATCGCGTCCATGTCCTTCATGTCGACGGCGCCCCGGCCCCAGACACAGCCGTCCGCGACCTCGCCGGAGAACGGGTGGTGGGTCCAGTCCGCCGCGTTGGCCGGCACGACGTCGGTGTGGCCGTGGATGAGCAGCGCGGGCCGCGAGGGGTCCTCGCCCTCGATCCGGGCCACCGTCGACGCGCGGCCCGGGTGCGACTCGAAGATCCGCGGCTCCAGCCCTACCTCGGCCAGCTTCTCGGCGACGTACTCGGCGGCCTTGCGCTCCCCCGGGCCCGAGTGGTCGCCGAAGTTGCTGGTGTCGATCCGGATCAGCTCGCGGCAGAGGTCGACGACCTCGTCCTCGCCGGTCACGCGCCTGCCCGTGTCCGTCTCGTTCACGCTGGTTCCTCCCGCTGTCGCTGCTGGTGGTTCCCCCTCATCCTCCTCCTGCCCCACCACTCGCCCCAAGACCGGGACCGGCCGGGTCACACGCCGTTCACACCCGGCCGCCCGGGGACGGGGGGTGATCGGGGGCTCCGGAAAGCCTGGTAATGTTTCCTTCGTCGCCACGGGGGGAACCCCGCGCGACAGACACCTTGTCCGGGTGGCGGAATGGCAGACGCGCTAGCTTGAGGTGCTAGTGCCCTTTATCGGGCGTGGGGGTTCAAGTCCCCCCTCGGACACACAGGGGCGAAGGCCGCGACCATCAGGTCGTGGCCTTCGTCGCGTTAGACTGACGAAATGTGGGCGACATCTCCCCCCACCAGGAAAACCCCAGGTCACGGCCCGTCCCTTTGCCCCTCCGGGCCACCCGGTGGACGCCCCCGCTTGGCCGACACGACAGGCCGTAGTCACCCGAGCACTAGAGTATTGGGCTTGTTCGGTGCCGATACGGAAATATCCCCAGGCAGACCTGCGGGTCCGTCGGCGCCCCCGGATGGTCCGGGTTCGAGAGGCGAGGATCCGATGGCCGCCGTGTACGAGAGTCCCGACCTGACGTTGCTCGACGGGGAGCTGGCGGAGGGAGCCGGAGGATTCGGCGGAGCGGCACTCTTCTCGGCCGGCCCGGCGGCCTCCCCGCGCACGCTCGTGGACGTCTTCGAGGCGTCCGTGCGGTCCTACCCGGACGAGCCGGCGCTGGACGACGGCAGGCGACGGCTCAGCTACAGGGCGCTGGCGGTCGAGGTGGAGCATCTGCGGCAGCGTCTGGGGGCGGCCGGGGTCGGGCTCGGGGACCGGGTCGGGGTGCGGGTGCCGTCCGGCACGAACGACCTGTACGTCGCGATCCTCGCGGTGCTCGCGGCCGGGGCCGCCTATGTGCCCGTCGACGCCGAGGACCCCGACGAGCGGGCCGAGCTGGTGTTCGGCGAGGCGGAGGTGCGGGCCGTCGTCGGGGCCGGGCACGAGCTGACCGTCACCGGCGCGTCCGACTCCCCCGCCGCCCGGCCCGGGGTCGAGCACGACGCGTGGATCATCTTCACCTCCGGGTCGACGGGGAAGCCCAAGGGCGTGGCCGTGAGCCATCGCAGCGCCGCCGCGTTCGTGGACGCCGAGGCGGCGCTGTTCCTGGCCGAGGAGCCGATCGGGCCCGGGGACCGGGTGATGGCCGGGCTGTCCGTGGCCTTCGACGCGTCCTGCGAGGAGATGTGGCTGGCCTGGCGGTACGGGGCCTGTCTGGTGCCGGTGCCGCGCTCGCAGGTCAGGAGCGGTGCCGATCTGGGGCCGTGGCTGGTCGAGCAGGAGATCACGGTCGTCTCCACCGTGCCGACGCTGGCCGCGCTGTGGGAGTCCGAGACCCTGAACGACGTACGGCTGCTGATCTTCGGCGGTGAGGCCTGTCCGCCGGAGCTGGCGCAGCGGCTGGTGACGGAGGGCCGCGAGGTCTGGAACACCTACGGGCCGACGGAGGCCACCGTCGTCGCCTGTGCCTCGCTGATGTCCGGCGAGGAGCCGATCCGGATCGGGCTGCCGCTCGACGGATGGGAACTGGCCGTAGTCGACGAGGCCGGGGAGCCCGTGCCGATGGGCGGCAGCGGGCAGCTCGTGATCGGTGGCGTGGGCCTCGCGCGGTACCTCGACGCCGAGAAGGACGCGGAGAAGTACGCGCCGCTCACGTCGCTGGGCTGGGAGCGCGCCTATCGCAGCGGCGACCTGGTGAAGGCCGAACCGGAGGGGCTGGTCTTCCTCGGGCGGGCGGACGAGCAGATCAAGCTCGGCGGGCGGCGCATCGAGCTGGGCGAGGTCGACGCCGCGCTCCAGGCGCTCCCCGGCGTCGCGGGCGCCGCGGCCGCCGTACGGACCGCGCGGAGCGGGAACCAGCTGCTGGTCGGCTATGTGGTCACCCAGGACGGGTGGGACCAGGCGGCGGCCGTGGAGAAGCTGCGGGCGGAGCTGCCGGCCGCGTTGGTGCCGCTGCTGGCACCAGTGGCGGAGCTGCCGACCCGGACGTCGGGGAAGGTGGACCGCGACGCCCTGCCGTGGCCGCTCGCGGAGCTGGAGAGCGCCGGGCCGGCCGAGGAGCTGTACGGGACCGAGGCGTGGCTCGCCGAGCAGTGGACGCAGGTGCTGGGCATCCCGGTCGGCGGCGCGGGTGACGACTTCTTCGCGATCGGCGGTGGCAGCCTGGCGGCCGCGCAGCTGACGACCCGGTTGCGGACCCGGTACCCGAGCGTCGCCGTGGTGGACATCTACCAGCGGCCGACCCTGCGGAAGCTGGCCCGGTATCTGGAGGCGTCGGGCGAGGAGGAGGGGCCGCGCCGGGCGGTGGAGCCCGTGCCCGTGCGGGCGCGGCTCGTCCAGCTCCTGCTGCTCGTGCCGTTGTTCACGCTGCTCGGACTGCGGTGGATCGTCCCGCTGGCCGCGCTCGGGAACCTGCTCGGGCCGTACGCCTGGCTGCCGACCGCGCCCTGGTGGGCCGTGGCGGTGGGGGCGGTGCTGTTGTACACCCCGCCGGGGCGGCTGGCGGTCGCGGCGGGCGGGGCGCGGCTGCTGCTGCGCGGGGTGGCGCCCGGGCGGTACGCGCGCGGCGGGAGCGTGCATCTGCGGCTGTGGGCGGCCGAGCGGCTGGCCGAGTTCAGCGGGGCGACCTCGCTGACCGGGGTGTGGCTGGAGCGGTACGCGCGGGCGCTGGGTGCCAGGGTCGGCGCCGATGTGGACCTGCACGCGCTGCCGCCGGTGACCGGGCTGCTGAAGCTCGGGCGGGGTGCGGCCGTGGAGTCCGAGGTGGATCTCTCCGGGTACTGGCTCGACGGGGACCGGCTGGAGATCGGGACCGTCAAGGTGGGTGCCGGCGCGGTCGTCGGGACGCGGAGCATGCTGCTGCCGGGGGCCAGGGTCGGCAAGCGGGCCGAGGTGGCGCCGGGGTCGGCGGTGGCCGGGCAGGTTCCCACCGGGCAGCGCTGGGCCGGCGCGCCGGCGGTGAAGCTGGGCAAGGCGAAGCGGAACTGGCCCAAGGAGCGGCCGCAGCGGGGCCTGTTCTGGCGGGTGTCGTACGGGGTGACGGGCTTCGGGCTGACGGCGCTGCCGGTGCTCGCCGGGGTCGCCGCGCTGGCCGTGCTGGGTCTGTTCGTGGCGCCGGACGCCGGGCTCGGAGCGGCTCTGCGGGGCGGGGCGCTGGGTCTGGTGCCGGCCACGCTCGTGTTCGGGGCCGCGTACGCGCTGCTGCTGCTCGTGGCCGTACGGCTGCTGAGCCTCGGGCTGCGGGAGGGCACGCATCCCACGCACAGCCGGGTCGGGTGGCAGGCGTGGACGGTCACGCAGCTCATGGACCGCTCGCGGCAGACGCTGTTCCCGCTGTACGCGGGGCTGGTGACGCCGGTGTGGCTGCGGCTGCTGGGGATGCGGATCGGCAAGGGCGCCGAGGTGTCCACCGTCCTGGCGCTGCCGAGTCTGACGACGGTCGGCGACGGGGCGTTCCTCGCGGACGACACGCTGACCGCGCCGTACGAGCTGGGTGGCGGGTGGCTGCGGATCGGGCGGGCGGAGATCGGGCGTCGGGCGTTCCTCGGGAACTCCGGGATGACCGCGCCGGGACGGTCCGTGCCGGACGGCGGTCTGGTGGGTGTGCTGTCGGCGACGCCGAAGAAGGCCAAGAAGGGCAGCTCGTATCTGGGGCTGCCGCCGGTCAGGCTGCCCCGGTCGGCCGCGGACGGTGACCAGAGCCTGACGTACGAGCCGCCCGCGCGGCTGCTGTGGGCGCGGGCGCTGGTGGAGCTGTGCCGGATCGTGCCGGTGTTCTGCTCGGCGGGTCTCGCGCTGCTGACGGTGGCGGCGCTGAGCGCGCTGGGCGGCTGGGCGTGGCCGCTGGGCGGGGTCGTGCTGCTGGCGGCCGGGGCCCTCGGATGTGTGCTCTCGGTCCTCGCGAAGTGGCTGCTCGTGGGGCGGCACCGCACCGGTGAGCATCCGCTGTGGAGCGGTTTCGTGTGGCGCAACGAGCTGGCGGACACCTTCGTGGAGGTGCTGGCCGTGCCGTGGCTGGCCGGGTCGGTGCCGGGCACGCCGGTGCTGAACGTGTGGCTGCGCGGGCTCGGGGCGACCATCGGCAGGGGGGTGTGGGTGGAGAGTTACTGGCTACCCGAGACCGACCTCGTCACGCTCGGCGACGGGGCGACGGTGAACCGGGGGTGTGTGCTCCAGACCCACCTCTTCCACGACCGGATCTTGCGGACGGATACTGTGGAACTCCGTGAGGGCGCCACTCTGGGCCCGGGCGGAATCGTCCTGCCCGGCAGCGTGGTCGGGGCCCGCACCACGCTGGGGCCGGCGTCGCTGGTCATGGCCGCGGAGTCCGTTCCCGACGACACCCGGTGGCTGGGCAACCCGATCGAGGCATGGCGCCGCTGAGTGCGGCTCGTGCGGCGTCGGGAGACTCGGGGGACGATGGACGTCGTACGAGAGCGCAGCGGGGAGCAGAAGCGGCAGTGGCGGTTCAGCAGTCAGTGGGTCCGGACCCGTACTTCCCGGCGAACGGTGATTCCCGTTACCGGGTGCATCGGTACGAGCTGGCTGTGGACTACCGGCCGGGGCCGAACCGGCTGTCGGGCACGGCGAGGCTCAACGCCATAGCGGGCCGGTCCGCGCTCGCCGAGTTCCAGCTGAACCTCGCCGACTTCAAGATCGGCCGGGTACGGGTGGACGGCCGGGCGCCGCACTACACGCACCGGGGCGGCCGGTTGCGTCTGCGGCCCGCGAAGCCGATCCGGCCGGGGGCCGCGTTCACGGTCGAGGTCCACTGGTCGGGCAATCCCAAGCCGGTGAACAGCCCCTGGGGCGGGCTGGGTTGGGAGGAGCTGACGGACGGGGCGCTGGTGGCGAGCCAGCCGGTCGGGGCGCCGTCCTGGTATCCGTGCAACGACCGGCCCGCCGACAAGGCCTCGTACCAGATCTCGGTCACGACGCCGTCCGCGTACCAGGTGGTGGCGGGCGGGCGGCTGCTCACCCGTACGGCGAAGGCGTCCACGACGACGTGGGTGTACGAGCAGTCGGCGCCGACGTCGAGTTATCTGGTCGGGCTGTCGATCGGCCGGTACCAGACGGTGCTGCTGGGCGACCCGAGGCCCGGCGGGGTGCCGCAGCACGGGCACATCCCCGCCCAGCTCCTCACGGAGTTCTCGCGGGATTTCGCGCGGCAGCCCGCCATGATGGAGCTGTTCGAGGAGCTTTTCGGGCCCTACCCGTTCGGGGAGTACGCGGTCGTGGTGACCGAGGAGGAGCTCGATGTCCCGGTCGAGGCACAGGGGTTGTCGCTGTTCGGTGCCAACCACGTGGACGGGGCGCGGGGTTCGGAGCGGCTGGTCGCGCACGAGCTGGCGCACCAGTGGTTCGGCAACAGCGTGTCCATCGCCGACTGGCGGCACATCTGGCTGAACGAGGGGTTCGCCAAGTACGCGGAGTGGCTGTGGTCGGAGCGCTCCGGCGGGCGCACGGCGCATCAACTGGCGCGTGCGGCGCACCAGAAGCTCGCCGCGCTCCCCCAGGATCTGCGGCTGGCGGACCCGGGCCGCAAGCTGATGTTCGACGACCGGCTCTACGAGCGCGGCGGTCTCACCGTCCACGCGGTGCGCTGCGCGCTCGGCGACGACGCGTTCTTCCGGATGCTGCGTGGCTGGGCGACCGTCCATCGCGGGGGCGCCGTGACGACGGCCGGGTTCGTCGCCCACGCCGGCCGGTACGCGGACGGACCGCTGGACGCCCTGTTCCGGGCGTGGCTCCAGGAACCGGCGCTGCCGCCCCTGCCGTCCCCGCCGCCCCCGCCGTCCGCCGGGGGTCCCGAGGTCCCGGCGCGGCCGCCGTATCCGCCGACGAACGCGGGGTCGGCGTAGGGCGGGCACAATGGCTGCCATGTCGTCGCGCCGCAGTGGTTCCAGGGCCGGTTCGAAGAGTGCCGCACGGGTCCCTTCGCCGGTCCCCCGCACCTGCCCCTGCGGGCTGCCCGCGGCGTACGAGGCCTGTTGCGGGCGGTATCACTCCGGCGGCGCGGCGGCGCCGACCGCCGAGGCGCTGATGCGGTCGCGGTACAGCGCGTTCGTCGTGCGGGACGCGGCGTATCTGCTGCGCAGCTGGCATCCCCGGACGCGGCCCACCGGGGTCGACTTCGACACGACCATGCGCTGGACCGGTCTGGAGATCCTGGACACGCAGGACGGCTCGGCCTTCCACAGCACCGGCACGGTCACCTTCCGCGCCTCGTTCCGGGGCGGCTCGATGCACGAGCGGAGCCGGTTCGAGCGCGTGGACGGGGCCTGGGTGTATGTGGACGGGGAGTTCCCGGAGTAGGCCCGCCGGGTCAACCGGCGGCCGGGGAACGGCCGTTGGGTGCCAGGATGTCGAGTTCCTGGAGGGCGCCCGCGGTGATCTCCCGGGTGAGCCGCTCGGCCCGGGGGGCGTCGTGTTCGCGGATGGCCTCGGCGACCTGGACGTGGAGGGTGACGGCCGCCGGGTCGGGGTCGTGGAACATGACGGCGTGATGGGTGCGGCCGGCGAGGACCTCCTCGACGACGTCGCCGAGGCGGGCGAACATCTCGTTGCCGGAGGCGTCCAGGATCAGGCGGTGGAAGGCGACGTCGTGGTGGAGGTAGCCCTCCAGCTTGTGGCCGCGTGAGTGGGCGACCATGCCGATGGCGCACTCGGTGATCGCGGCGCACTGCTCGTCCGTGGCGTGGCGCGCGGCGAGGCCCGCGGCGATCGGTTCGACGGCGCCGCGCAGCACGGTGAGCGAGCGCAGCTGGCGGGGGCGGTCCGCGCCGGCCAGGCGCCAGCGGATGACCTGCGGGTCGTAGACGTTCCACTCGGCGGACGGGCGGACGATCACGCCGACCCGGCGGCGGGACTCGACCAGGTGCATGGACTCCAGGACGCGGACCGCCTCCCGCATCACCGAGCGGGACACCTCGAAGCTCTGGGCGAGTTCGTCCGTGCGCAGCACGCTCCCGGGCGGGTACTCGCCCGCTGTGATCGCCGGTCCGAGGGTTTCCAGTACTCGGCCGTGCAGCCCTCGGCCCGGTGTGGTCATGGGGATCAGGGTACGAGGAGGGGAGCGCGGAGAAAAAGTCAGACTTATTTGGGTCGAGGGCTTGAATTCATCGTACTTATTGGGCTTCAGTGTCGTTGGCGTCGGGTGACGTCACAGATGTCGACGGAGGCAGCGAGGTAGTGATGCGTACCCCTCATGTCGTCGTGGTGATGGGCGTGGCAGGGACCGGGAAGACCACGATCGGACCCCTGCTCGCGGCCCGGCTCGGCGTTCCCTACGCCGAGGGCGACGACTTCCACCCCGAGGCCAACATCGCCAAGATGTCGGCCGGGACGCCGCTGGACGACGCGGACCGGGGGCCCTGGCTGGACGCCATCGGCGCGTGGGCCCACGGCCGGGACGGGCTCGGCGGGGTGGTGAGCTGTTCCGCGTTGAAGCGCGTGTACCGGGACCGGTTGCGGGCCGCCGCGCCCGGTGTGGTCTTCCTGCACCTCGCCGGTGACCGGGCGCTCATCGAGGACCGCATGTCGCACCGCCGGGGGCACTTCATGCCGACGGCGCTGCTCGACTCGCAGTTCGCCACGCTGCAGCCGCTGGAGGCGGACGAGGCGGGTGTCGCGGTCGACGTGTCGGGGTCGCCCGAGGAGATCGCCGAGCGGGCGGTCACCGCGCTGCGGGAGACCGGCCCGGCCGGGTCGTAGGGCCACCGCGGCCCAGCCCCCTCCTCCGCCCCTTTCTTCGCTTGCTTCCCCCCTCCCCCACCCTCTCCACTCAAGGACTCACCGTGACCGGACTCAACGTCGAGTTGCTGGCAGCGGACCCCGTCGAGCCGATCACCTCGGCGGGGCACGCGCAGCTGGGCATGGCCGTGCTGGCGGGCATCGCCGTGATCGTCGTGCTCATCACCAGGTTCAAGGTGCACGCCTTCCTGGCGCTGACCATCGGCTCGCTCGCGCTGGGCGCGTTCGCCGGGGCGCCGCTGGACAAGGCGATCGCGAGCTTCACCACCGGGCTCGGGGCGACCGTGGCCGGAGTGGGCGTGCTCATCGCGCTCGGTGCCATTCTCGGCAAGCTGCTGGCGGACTCGGGCGGCGCCGACCAGATCGTCGACACGATCCTCGCGAAGGCCGGCGGGCGGGCGATGCCGTGGGCGATGGTGCTGATCGCCTCCGTGATCGGGCTGCCGCTGTTCTTCGAGGTCGGGATCGTGCTGCTGATCCCGGTGGTGCTGATGGTCGCCAAGCGCGGCAACTACTCGCTGATGCGCATCGGGATCCCGGCTCTCGCCGGTCTGTCCGTCATGCACGGGCTGATCCCGCCGCACCCCGGTCCCCTGGTCGCCATCGACGCGGTGCGGGCCGATCTGGGCGTCACGCTGGCGCTGGGGCTGCTGGTGGCGATACCGACCGTGATCATCGCCGGGCCGCTGTTCTCGAAGTACGCCGCGCGCTGGGTGGACGTGCCCGTCCCCGAGCGCATGATCCCCGCGCGCGCCTCGGAGGAGCTGGAGAAGCGACCGGGGTTCGGCGCGACCGTCGCGACCATGCTGCTGCCGGTGGTGCTGATGCTGGCCAAGGCGCTGGTGGACATCGTCGTGGACGATCCCGAGCAGATGGTCCAGCGGGTCTTCGACGTGGCCGGCTCGCCGCTGATCGCGCTGCTCGCGTCCGTGATCGTGGGCATGTTCACGCTGGGGCGGGCGGCCGGGTTCACCAAGGAGCGGCTCGGGTCGACGGTCGAGAAGTCCCTCGCGCCCATCGCGGGCATCCTGCTGATCGTCGGCGCCGGTGGCGGGTTCAAGCAGACGCTCATCGACTCCGGGGTCGGGCAGATGATCCTGGAGATCTCCGAGGACTGGTCGATCCCCGCGCTCGTCCTGGCCTGGCTGATCGCGGTGGCGATCCGGCTGGCCACCGGCTCGGCCACGGTCGCCACGATCTCGGCGGCGGGGCTGGTGGCCCCGCTCGCCGCGGACATGTCGACCACGCACACGGCCCTGCTGGTCCTCGCGATCGGCGCCGGCTCCCTCTTCTTCAGCCACGTCAACGACGCCGGGTTCTGGATGGTGAAGGAGTACTTCGGGATGACCGTCGGCCAGACCATCAAGACCTGGTCGGTGATGGAGACGATCATCTCGGTGGTGGCGGGGGCGATCGTGCTGCTGTTGTCGCTGGTGATCTAGGCGTACGCCCGGTACCACGGGGCGCTGGTGCGCCGGTGATCCGGGGGGTACGGGTGGTACGGGGCCGGGGCTCCCGGCTGTGTGCGGCGCTACGGCCGCCACAGCGGGTGTTCCCGGTCCGCCCATTCCCGGCTCACCGAGCCCGTGCGCAGGCCCCGGCGGGCCTCCGGGTCGCCCAGGGCCATGCCGATGTGGCCCGCCAGGACGATCCCGATGGTCAGGGCCAGCCAGTCGTGGACGAAGGTCGCGCTGGTGCGCCACATCAGCGGGGTGAGGTGGGTGAACCACATCATCAGGCCCGTGGCGAGCATGACGAGGGTGGCGCCGGCGATCCAGGAGGCGTAGAGCTTCTGGCCCGCGTTGAACTTGGCGGCGGGGCGTGCGCCCGGGGCGCGGCGGCGGGCGGCGCGGAGCCAGACGCGGTCGTGCGGGCCCCAGCGGTTCAGCCGGCCGAGGTCGGCGCGGAACGCGCGGGAGGCCAGGCCCGCGAGCACGGGGAGGGGCAGCAGCAGGCCGGCCCACTGGTGGACGGTCACCACGAGCGCCCGGCGGCCGACCAGTTCGGCGAGTGCGGGCACGTAGAGGCAGGCGGCCGTCACCACGCAGATGCCCATCAGGGCGGCCGTGGTGCGGTGGATCCAGCGTTCGGCGGCCGTGAAGCGGGCCACGCGGGCCTCCGCCAGGACGGGGGGTTCCTCAAGTCGTCGGTTCATCGTCCCGCCCGTTCGATCGGCCGACCCACGCGTCGATGTCGTAGCCCCGCTCCTCCCAGTAGCCCGGCTCGACCTTCTCCGTGACCTCGATGCCGGAGAGCCATTTGGCGGACTTGTAGAAGTACATGGGAGCGACGTACAGGCGGACGGGGCCGCCGTGGTTGTGGGTGATGTCCTTGTCCTGCATGCGCAGGGCGACGAGGACGTCCGCGCGGCGGGCCTGTTCGAGGGTGAGGCTCTCGGTGTACGCCCCGTCGAAGCAGGTGAAACGGATGGCGCCCGCCGAGGAGCGGACCCCGGCCGCGTCCAGCAGCGCGGAGAGCCGTACGCCCTCGAACGGGGTGTCCGGGACGCGCCAACCGGTGACGCACTGGACGTCCTCGACCATTCGCGTCTGCGGGAGGGCCCGCAGGTCGGCGAGGGTGTACGAGGTGGGTCTGTCGACCAGGCCGCCGACGGTGAGGCGGTAGTCCTTCGCGGTCCTGCGGGGGACGGACGCCGTCACCGAGTAGTAGCGGAAGCCGCCGCCGTTGGGGAGCAGACCGGTCAGGCCGGTGGGGTCCTTCTGGGCCGCCTCGCCGAGGAACGCCTCCATTCCGCGTTGGAGGACGGGGGCCGCGACCACGCCGAGGGCGCCGAGTCCGAGGGTGCCGAGGAGGACACGGCGGCCGATGGGCGCGCCGCGCCCCGGTCCCCCGTCCTCGTCTTCGGGGGGTTCCGCCGGCGCCTGCCGCGCCGTGGGCTGTTCGGGGTTCACGTATTGATTCGAACATCCGCCGCCCCCGTCGGGCCAGCGACGGCGGAGATTCGTCAGGATTCCGTAAGGCTCGGCGGGGCCGGCCTCTTCGGCTCAGCCCGTCGCCTTCGCCGCCGCCCGGCCCGCCGTGCGGCCGGAGAACAGGCAGCCGCCGAGGAACGTGCCCTCCAGGGAGCGGTAACCGTGCACACCGCCGCCGCCGAAGCCCGCGGCCTCGCCCGCCGCGTACACGCCCTCCAGCGGGTCGCCGCCCTCGGTGAGGACGCGGGAGGAGAGGTCGGTCTCCAGGCCGCCGAGGGTCTTGCGGGTCAGGATGTTCAGCCGGACGGCGATCAGCGGACCCGCCTTGGGGTCGAGGATGCGGTGCGGGGTGGCGGTGCGGATGAGCTTGTCGCCGAGGTAGTTGCGGGCCCCCCGGATCGCCATCACCTGGAGGTCCTTGGTGAAGGGGTTGGCGACCTCCCGGTCCCGGGAGACGATCTCGCGGCGCAGTTCGGCCTCGTCGATCAGCGGTTCCTTCGTGAGCGCGTTCATGCCGCGGACGAGGGAGCCGAGGTCCTTCTCGACGACGAAGTCGACGCCCTTGTCCATGAAGGCCTTGACCGGCGCGGGCACGTCCGCGCGGGCCCGGATGAAGACGTCCTTGACGGACTTGCCGGTCAGGTCGGGGTTCTGCTCGGAGCCGGAGAGGGCGAACTCCTTGCCGATGATCTTCTGGTCGAGCACGAACCAGGTGTAGTCGTACCCGGTCCTCATGATGTGCTCCAGCGTGCCCAGGGTGTCGAAGCCGGGGAACAGCGGGACCGGGAGCCGCTTGCCGCGGGCGTCCAGCCAGAGCGAGGACGGGCCGGGCAGGACGCGGATGCCGTGGTTCTCCCAGATGGGGTTCCAGTTCTGGATGCCCTCGGTGTAGTGCCACATCCGGTCGCGGTTGATGAGGTGGGCGCCCGCCTCCTCGGCGATGCCGAGCATCCGGCCGTCGACGTGCGCCGGCACGCCGGAGATCATCCTCTCCGGGGCCTTGCCGAGGCGCTGGGGCCAGTTGGCGCGGACGAGGTCGTGGTTGCCGCCGATGCCGCCGGAGGTGACGATCACGGCCTGGGCCTTCAGTTCGAAGGCGCCGGTGACGTTGCGGGTGCTGGGCTGGCCCCGCTCGATGGTCGACGGTTCCAGGATCTCGCCGGTGACGGTGTCGACGGCTCCCGCGCTGCGCGCGAGGCCGGTCACCCGGTGCCGGAACTTCAGCTGGACGAGGCCCCGGGCCACACCCTCGCGTACCCGGCGCTCGAAGGGCTCCACGAGGCCGGGGCCGGTGCCCCAGGTGATGTGGAAGCGGGGGACGGAGTTGCCGTGGCCGTTGGCGTCGTACCCGCCGCGCTCGGCCCAGCCGACCACCGGGAAGAACCGGACGCCCTGGCGGTGCAGCCAGGACCGCTTCTCGCCGGCCGCGAAGTCGACGTACGCCTCGGCCCACTTGCGCGGCCAGTGGTCCTCCTCGCGGTCGAAGGCGGCCGTGCCCATCCAGTCCTGGAGGGCGAGCGCGTGGCTGTCCTTGATGCGCAGGCGGCGCTGCTCGGGCGAGTCGACGAAGAAGAGTCCGCCGAAGGACCAGTGCGCCTGGCCGCCGATCGACTGCTCCGGCTCCTGGTCGAGGAGGATCACCTTGCGGCCCGCGTCGACGAGCTCCGCGGTCGCCGCGAGCCCCGCGAGGCCTGCCCCGATCACGATCACATCTGCGTCGTACGACATTCGAGGACGTCCTCTCGGGAACGGGTCGGGCGGTGGGTCGGGCGAAGGAGGGCAGGCCGAAGCGGGCCAGACACGGCCCCAGGCCTTGTTACTGGCCGGTCAGCAGCTTTGGCACAGATCCTTCGGCAGAAGGAGTGACCTAGTCAACTGCCGAGGTGTGTCTCCTCCCACGGACAGGTTCCGGCGGGGGCGACTACAGTCGGTCGAATACGTATCGGGCCACCCGTCGGGGTACAAATCATCCTCCGTCCGGGATGCCTGGCGGATGCCCCTGGGGGTACCCGCCGTGGTCCGTCCGACGACCCGAGGTACTCCGCGTGTCGGTTCTTGTTCTTCTTCTCGCCGTGAGCGCCGCCTGCTGTCTGGGCTTCGGCTTCGTCCTCCAGCAGCAGGCCGCCTCGCACGCCCCGCTGGGCGACTTCCTCTCGCCCCGGCTGCTGCTCGACCTGATCCGGGTGCCGCGCTGGCTCGGCGGCATCGGGCTGATGGTGTGCGGGATGGCACTGGGCGCGGTCGCGCTCGGCCGGGGCGAGGTCACCCTCGTGGAACCGCTCCTCGCGACCAACCTCCTCTTCGCGCTCGGCCTCTCCCGCCGGCAGACCCGTCAGCCGCTGGGCCGTCAGGGCTGGGCGGGGCTGGTGCTGCTCGCGGGCGGGGTCACCGCGTTCATCGTCGCCGGGCGGCCGGAGGGCGGGGCGGCGGTCGGCGGCCCCTTCCGGCAGTGGCTGATCATCGGCGTCATGGTGGGGCTCGCGCTGCTGCTCACGGCCTACGCGAAGCGGTCCCGGCTGAGTGCCGCGCCGGTCCTCCTGGCGGTCGCCGCCGGGCTGCTGTACGGCGTCCAGGACGCGCTCACCCGGGTCAGCGGGCAACTGTTCGGCGAGGGCGGCTGGGGCGGGCTGCTCACCTCGTGGCAGCCGTACGGGGTCGCTCTGCTCGGGGTGACCGGGCTCCTCCTCGTACAGAGCGCGTTCGAGACGGGGCCGCTGCGGATGTCGCTGCCCGCGCTGACCGCCGCGCAGCCGCTGGCGGGGATCGCGTGCGGGGTGGGGTTCCTGGGGGACCGGCTGCGGATGGACGCGGGCGCCCTCGCGTGGGAGGCGGCGGGGTTGGCGGGGGTTGTGGTGGGGGTGGTGCTTCTCGGGATGCATCCGGCGATGCCGTGCGGCTCCGCCGGGGGGCGGGAGGGTGGGGTGCGGGCCGGGGCGGGCGCCTCGTAGGTCGGGGGTGCGGGTGGGCGCCCTATAGGTCGGGGGTGCGGGCTGCGTGGCGGGTGCGGGTGGGTGGGGGTTGTTCGCGCAGTTCCCCGCGCCCCTGGAAAGCGCCGGGCTCGGCCCGTGGCGGCGCTGGGCGTGCGGTTTCCCGCGCCCCTCACAAGCGGCGGGCTGGGCCCGTGGCGTCGGTCGGTGACCCGTGGCCGGGGCGGCGCGTTCACAATGAGGTCATGAGTGCCGCTGACGAGATTCTTGACATCGTGGATGAGGGCGACCGCGTCATCGGGCAGGTTCCGCGAGGGGAGGCGTATGCCCGGGGGTTGCGGCATCGGGCCGTGTTCGTGCTGGTCAGAGATGGGGACGGGCGGGTGTTCGTGCATCGCCGGACGGACACGAAGCTGATCTTCCCCTCGCTGTACGACATGTTCGTGGGCGGCGTCGTCGGGGCGGGCGAGTCCTACGACGACGCGGCCCTGCGCGAGGCCGAGGAGGAGCTGGGCGTCTCCGGGCTGCCCCGGCCCGCGCCGCTGTTCAAGTTCCTCTACGACGACGGGGCCCGGCGCACCTGGTGGTCGGCGGTGTACGAGGTCCGCTGCGAACTGCCGGTGGACCCGCAGACGGAGGAGGTCGCCTGGCACGGGTTCCTGACGGAGGCCGAGGTGGAGCGGCGGCTGGGCGAGTGGGAGTGGGTGCCGGACGGGGTGGCGGCGTACGAGCGGCTGAGGGCGAGGGGAAGCCGGGAGGCCGTTCTGGGCCCGGAAGCCGACCGGTAATGTCCTACACGTGATCGAATTTGCACGGAACGTCCGCCTCTGGTTCGCCCCCGGGGAGATCCGGGAGGAAGGCCGCACTCCCGACTACCGGTTCTCCCTGGCCAACGAGCGGACGTTCCTCGCCTGGCTGCGCACCTCGCTCGCCCTGATCGGCGGCGGTTTCGCGGTGGACCAGTTCCTGCCGGACCTGCGCTGGGGCTGGCGCGTCGGGCTCGCGCTGGTCCTGCTGGGCGCCGGGGTGCTGTGCGCGTTGCGGGCGGTCAACCACTGGGTGCGCTGCGAGCGGGCGATGCGACGCGGGGAGGACCTGCCGGTGTCCCGCTTCCCGGCGGTGCTCGGCATCCTCGTCGCGGTGGTGGCGGTCGCCATGGTCGCCGTGGTCCTGTTCCGGTGGGAGGGGTGAGCCCGTCGTACCCCGCGACGGAGCCCGCCGATCGCGACCCCGGCCTCCAGCCCGAGCGCACCCGGCTCGCCTGGCGGCGTACGACCCTCGCGGGTGCCGTGGCCGCCGTACTCGCGGCGAAGTCCGCCCTGCACGGCGGCCCGTCCACGCCCGGCGTACTGGCCGCGGCCCTGTGCGCGGTGCTGTGGCTGGGCTTCCTGGCGCTCGCCCATCGCCGTATCCACACCCTGGCGGCCTCCCGCCCGCCGGTCCTCCCGCCCCGGGTCGCCACGACGGCCGTCCTGTGCGTGATCGCCCTCGCGGTGTGCGGCGCGGCCCTGGTGTTCTGACCTCGCGGACCGCGAAGAGGGGCGATCGGGCGAACCGAAGACAGGGCAGGTCTTGGCCTGTGCATGGAGTTTCCAAAGGGATAAATGGGGCTTGTGTGCCTAGCCTGGACAGGTCACCCCCCGTCCCACCGAAGGTGAGCGCGATGACCACCCTGCACCAGGAGCACCCGGTCCACGACCACGACCACAGCCCCACCTGCGGGCACACCGCCGTGTCGCACGGTGACCACACCGACTACGCGCACGACGGGCATCTGCACCGCGAGCACTCCGGCCACTGGGACGAATGCGAGCCGAGCGGGCACACCGCCCACGACGGGCACGCCCACGAGCACGGCGAGGACTGCGGGCACCAGGCGGTCACGCACGGCGACCACGTGGACTACGTGCACGACGGACACCGCCACGCCGCCCACGACGGGCACTGGGACGACCACTGACGGTACCGACGGCGCCAAGGGCCGGCGCGGACGCCGGCACCGCCGCCCGCGCCGGATCCATACCCCCGGTTTCCCCCTGATCGTCGCCGACTGGCAGGCTCGGACCACCAGTTGGCGATCGATCCGGGGGGACGAAGGGGGTCACCATGACCGCGCAAGAGCCGTACACCGTCGAGCTCGCGAGCGACGTGTACGCGTATGTGCAGCCGGACGGCGGATGGTGTCTGAACAACTCGGGTTTCGTGAGTGACGGGACCAGCACTCTGCTCGTGGACACGGCGGCGACCGAGCGCCGCACCCGTGCCCTCGGCGCCGCGCTCGACGCGACCGGCGTCCCGAAGCCCCGTCTCCTGGTCAACACCCACCACCACGGGGACCACACCTACGGCAACGGCTTCTTCACGCCCTCCGCCACCCTCGTCTCGCACTCGGCCTGCCGCCGCGAGGCCCTCGCCGGCGGGCAGCACCTTCATCTGCTGTGGCCGGAGACCGACTTCGGCGCCGTCGACATCCGGGGCGCGGACCTCACGTACGACGACCGCCTGACGCTCCACGTCGGCGACATCGAGGCCCAGGTCATCCACCCCGGCATCTCGCACACGGTCGGCGACTCCGTCGTCTGGCTGCCGCACCGGCGGGTGCTGTTCGCGGGGGACCTGGTCTTCGAGGGAGGGACGCCGTTCTTCCTGATGGGCTCGCTGAGCGGTTCGCTGCGGGCACTGGCGCTGCTGCGCGAGCTGGGCGCCGAGACCGTCGTGCCGGGGCACGGGCCCGTCACCGACCCCTCCGCCTTCGACCGGGCCGAGCGGTACACGCGGTTCGTGGCCGAGGTCGCCGAGAAGTCGCACGCGGCGGGGCTGACACCGCTGGAGGCGGCGCGGAGCACGGATCTCGGCCAGTACGCCGAGCTGCCCGAGAGCGAGCGGCTGGTGGCGAACCTGCACCGGGCCTACGCCGAGCTGGACGGGAAGCCCGAGGGCGAGGGCGTCGACCCGTTCGCCGGGTTCATGGACATGGCCACCGTCAACGGCGGGGAGATGATGACCTGCCACGCCTGACGGCCGCCGTACGGGATCCGGCCGCGCCCGGCCGGATCCCGTCGGGACGCCGTCGGGACGCCGTCGGGACGCACCGGGACGCCGTCGGGACGCGTCGGGATCCCGCCGAGACTCCGATCACTTTCGTGTCACCCACTGGACGACATACCGACCGGTCGGCATCATGAGACGAGTCCCGTTCACCGTGTGTAGGAGCGATGATGCACCCAGACCACCCGCCAGGTCTCGATCCCGATCGGCTCCGCGTCCTGCTCGACGCCGAGCGGCCCGGACTCGTGGGCGGCCCGCTCACCGGCCGGCTGATCGAGGGCGGACGGTCGAACCTGACGTACGAGGTCACCGACGGCACCGCGAAGTGGGTCGTACGGCGCCCTCCGCTGGGCCATGTGCTGGCGACCGCGCACGACATGAGGCGCGAGCACCGCGTGATCAGCGCGCTGCACACCACCGCTGTGCCGGTGCCGCGTCCCGTGCTGTTCTGCGACGACGAGGACGTGCTCGGCGCGCCCTTCTACGTCATGGACTTCGTCGAGGGCACCCCCTACCGCACCGCCGAGCAGCTGGCGCCGCTGGGCGCGGAGCGCACCCGGGCCGCCGTGCTGAGCCTGGTCGACACCCTCGTCGAACTGCACGCGGTGGACCCCGCCGAGGTGGGTCTCGCCGACTTCGGTCGCCCTGAGGGCTTCCTGGACCGGCAACTGCGGCGCTGGGGAAAGCAGTTGGACGCGTCCCGCAACCGTGAACTGGCCGGCATCGACGAACTGCACGCGGCCCTGGGACGCCGGCTGCCCCCCTCCCCCGCACCGACCGTCGTGCACGGCGACTACCGCCTGGACAACGTGCTGCTCGGCGACGACGACCGGATCAGGGCCATCCTGGACTGGGAGATGTCCACGCTCGGCGATCCGCTCACCGACCTGGGCCTGCTGGTGATGTACAGCGTGCCGCTCGCCCTGCCCGACTCGCCGGTCTCCACGACCGCGGCGGCCGCCGGGCACCCGGATCCGGCCGAGATCGTCGAGCGGTACGCGGCCCGTTCGGGCCGTGACGTCTCCTCGGTGTCGTGGTACACGGCCTTCGCGTGGTTCAAGCTCGCCGTGATCCTGGAGGGCATCCACTACCGGTACACACTCGGCCAGACGGTCGGCCACGGCTTCGACCGCATCGGCGACCTGGTCCCCGTCTTCATCGAACACGGCCTGACGACTCTCCGCGCCGGCACCCAGGAAGGCTGACCCGCCATGGACTTCGCATTCGACGCCCGCACGGAGGAGCTGCGCACCAGGCTCCTCGCCTTCATGGACGCGTACGTGTACCCGGCGGAAGCCGTGGCCGAGGAGCAGCGGGCCGAGCTGGCCTCGCCGTGGGACACGCCCGCCGTGGTGGAGGACCTGAAGGCCGAGGCCCGCCGGCAGGGCCTGTGGAACCTCTTCCTGCCCGACTCCGAGTACGGCGCGGGGCTCACCAACCTGCAGTACGCGCCGCTCGCCGAGATCACGGGCCGCTCCCCGCAGTTGGCGCCGACCGCGCTGAACTGCGCCGCGCCCGATACGGGCAACATGGAGGTGCTGAGCCAGTTCGGCGACGAGACGCAGAAGAAGCAGTGGCTGGAGCCGCTGCTCGCCGGCGAGATCCGGTCGGCGTTCGCGATGACCGAACCGGAGGTGGCCTCCTCGGACGCCACCAACATCACCACGCTGATCGAGCGGGACGGCGACGACTATGTCGTCAACGGCCGCAAGTGGTACATCTCCGGGGCCATGAACCCCGACTGCCGGATCTTCATCGTGATGGGCAAGACGGACCCGGACCGGGCCGACATCCGCCGCCAGCAGTCGATGATCCTGGTCCCGCGGGACACTCCGGGTGTCACGGTGCGGCGGGCCATGCAGGTGTTCGGATACGAGGACCACTCCCACGGCGGCCACGCCGAGGTGGTCTTCGACAACGCGCGGGTGCCGGCCGCCAACCTGATCGGCGAGGAGGGCGGCGGTTTCGCCATCGCGCAGGCGCGGCTCGGACCGGGGCGCATCCACCACTGCATGAGGCTGATCGGGATGGCCGAGCGGGCGATCGAGTTGATGTGCCGGCGCGCGGTGGCCCGGGAGGCCTTCGGCAAGGCGCTGGCGCAGCAGGGGGTCGTGCACAACTGGATCGCCGACGCCCGGGTGGCGGTGGAGCAGCTGCGGCTGCTGGTGCTGAAGACGGCGTGGATGATGGACACGGTGGGCAACAAGGGGGCCCACGCGGAGATCCAGGCGATCAAGATCGCTACGCCTCGGACGGTCGTGGACATCATCGACCGGGCCATCCAGCTGCACGGCGCCGGGGGTGTCAGTCAGGACTTCCCGCTGGCGGAGCTGTACGCGGGGGCGCGCACGCTGATGATCGCGGACGGGCCGGACGAGGTGCACCAGCGGTCGCTGGCCCGACGGGAGCTGAAGCGGTACGTGTGAGCGGGGGCGCGTTGTCGGGCGCGGGTGCGTGGGGGCTGGTCGCGCAGTTTCCCGCGCCCCTGGGAGCCCAGGCCCTGCGGGCCTGAAAGCGCAGGCCCCGCGGGCCTGAAAAGCGGCGGGCGCAGCCCCTGCTTTTCAGGGGCGCGGGGAACTGCGCGAGAAGCCCCACCGGGCCCGCACCCGACGACGCACCCGCATGCGTCCTACGGCCGCAGCGCGCGCAGCAGCAGGTCAGCCAGGTGGTCCGCGACCTCCTGCGGGCCCATCGGGCCGTCGGGGCGGTACCACGTCGACAGGTGGTGGACCGAGCCGAAGTGGTAGTCGACGACCAGGTCCGCCGGGGTCGCCTTCGAGAAGACGCCGGTCTCCTGGCCCTCCTCCACGAGCGCGCGGAAACGCTCGTGGTACCGACGGCGTTCCGCGCGGACCTGCTTGTTCTTGTCCGGGCTCAGATGGTGCATGGACCGGAAGAAGATCATCGCGTCGTCGAGGTTGTCGATGGTGGTCACCACCACGTCGGCGGCGGCACCCCGCAACCGCTCCTCGACGGGCGCGTCGGCCCCCGCGAACGCGTCGAGCCGCTCCTGCTGGATGCGCAGCACGCGCGCGTACACCTCGTGCAGCAGGTCGTCCTTGGAACCGAAGTAGTGGTACAGCGCGCCCTTGGTGACGCCGGCCGCCTCGACGATCTCCTGCACGGAGGTGCGGTCGTAGCCCCGCTCGGCGAAGAGCCGGGTGGCGGCGGCGAGCAGCCGCTGCGGGACGGGCGTACCGTCTCCGTCCGTCGTCCTGGGCACTGCCGCCACCTGCCTTCCGAGGTTCTGCCGTCGCCTGCCGGTCGCGCGCCGGCCGTCGGCCGGTTCCCACCGGCCGGAACCGGGCGCTCCCGCCGGAGGATCATCCCACCCTCCGGCGGGCGTCCGCCGGGCAGGGCGGTCAGCCCGTCGTCTCCCACTTCTGCTGGATGTGGTTCATGTTCGTCAGCCAGCGGTCCGGGTCGGCCGCCCTGGCCTGGTAGAAACCGGCCACCTCGGGGTGCGGCAGGATCAGGAAGCGGTCCTTGTCGATGCCCTCGAAGAGCGCGTCGGCCACGTCCTCGGGCTCGATCGCGGTCGGTGTGAGCACCAGGTCGCCCGCGCTGCCGGAGGCGGTCAGCATGTCGGTGCGCACGCCCTGCGGGCAGATGGCGTGGACCTTGACGCCCCGGTGCCGGTAGGTGAGGGACAGCCATTCGGCGAAGGCGTACGCCCCGTGCTTGGTGACGCTGTAGGGCGCCGCGCCGATCATCGTGAGCAGCCCGGCCGCCGAGACGGTCGAGACGAAACGCCCGCTGCCCCGCTCCAGCCACGCCGGCAGCAGCTCGTGGGCCGCCCGGACGTGGGCCATGACGTTGACGTCCCAGGCGAGCGCCCACACCTTCTCGTCGGCCGCTTCCGTCCCGCCGGAGGCGAGTCCGGCATTGGCGCAGTAGACGTCCACGGTGCCGCCGAGCGCGTCCCGTGCCGCCGGGACGATCACGGACGCGTCCCCGGGGATCGCGGTCCCGCCGATCTCGTCGGCCACGGCCTTCGCCCGGTCACCGTCCAGGTCGTTCACGACGACCCGCGCGCCCTCGGCCGCGAACCGGCGGGCCAGAGCGGCCCCGATCCCGCCACCGGCTCCGGTGACGACCACACCCGCACCCCGCACGCTTCCCACGACCGGACTCCTTAGACGCGACATGTCTGACCGACCACGAACGGCTCGTCTGACTCTCTGGACAGTCAGACTAACCGGTCGGTATGTCGTGGAGGAAGGGCTCCGCCCGGCGCACTCGCAGGGGGCGCGGGAACCGCGCGACCCGCCGGGGACGGCGCGCGGGTGACGAACCGCCCGCCGGAGCGCTTAGCTTGCCTGTACGCCGCATCCCGCGACCGCGACCCGGAGGTCACCCCCATGCGCCTCTCCCGCCGCACGTTCCTCGCCGCCTCCACGGCGGCCACCGCCTCCTCGGCGGCCTCGGCCGGCCTCGCCGCTCCCCCGGCCGCCGCGACCGCCCCACGGCTGCGCACCGGCTTCGAGCGGCTGGCCGCCGACGGCTACCGGACCCTCGGCGGCCAGAAGGTCGGCATCGTCACCAACCCCACCGGCATCACCCGGGACGCCCGCCACATCGTCGACGTGATGCACGCCGACGACCGCGTGGACCTCAGGGCCGTCTTCGGCCCGGAGCACGGCTTCCGGGGCACCGCCCAGGCCGGCGGCTCCGAGGGCCGGCACGACGACCCGGCGACCGGGCTGCCGGTCTACGACACGTACCTCAAGAGCGGCCGGCCCCTGGCCGACGTCTTCACCGCCTCCGGCGTGGACACGGTCGTCTTCGACATCCAGGACGTGGGCGCCCGCTTCTACACCTACATCTGGACGCTGTACGACTGCATGGAGGCGGCCCGGCTGGCGGGGAAGCGTTTCGTCGTCCTGGACCGGCCGAACCCGGTGACCGGGCGGAGCGCCCAGGGACCCGTGCTGCACAAGGAGTTCGCGACGTTCGTCGGGCGGCAGCCCATCGCGCAGGCGCACGGGATGACGGTGGCGGAGCTGGCCCGGCTGTTCAACGGGGAGTTCCTCACCGAGCCCGTCCCGCTGGAGACCGTACTGATGTCGGGGTGGAAGCGGTCGTGGTTCCACGAGGACTCCGGGCTGCCCTGGGTGCCGCCGAGCCCGAACATGCCGACACCGGACACCGCCCTCGTGTACGCGGGGACGTGTCTCTTCGAGGGGACCAACCTGTCGGAGGGGCGCGGCACCACGCGGCCGTTCGAGCTGCTCGGCGCGGAGGGCGTCGACCGGCGGTGGGCGGCCGCCGCGAACGAACTCGGCCTGCCCGGCGCGCACTTCAGGGAGGCGTACTTCGCGCCGACGTTCTCCAAGTTCCAGGGGAAGACCATCGGGGGCGTTCAGATCCATGTGCACGACCGGGCCGCGTACGACCCCGTGCGCACCGGGATCGGCCTGCTCGTGACCGCCAGGAAGGTGTGGAGCGGGTTCGCGTGGCGTCCGGACAACTGGATCGACAAGCTGACCGGTTCGGCGCGGGTGCGGACGATGATCGACGCGGGGGCGGACACCGGCGAGGTCGTGGCGGGCTGGCGGGAGGAGCTGGCGGCGTTCCGCAGGGTGCGCAAGGAGTATCTGCTCTACCGGTAACGGGGGCGCCGAAAGCCGTGCGTACGGGACGTATGGCCATCCTTCGCCGTTGGCAGGACCATGCGCGTGAGCGCACCACCAGCGGGGCCGAAGGGGGCTCGTCGTGGCGGATCCGGAAATGAGCGTGTCTCCCTACTGGGAACTGACCTTCGACGCCGACGGTGACGTCGACACCGGTCAGCGGGACCGGCTGCTCGGCGGCGTCCGCCGACGCGGGGTCGAGGATCTGGTCGTCTTCGCGCACGGCTGGAACAGCGACCGGTCCGGCGCGAGGGAGCTCTACAGAAGCTTCCTCGCCCCGTTCCCGGAGCTGGCGCCGCACGCGAAGCTGGGTTACGTGGGCGTGCTGTGGCCCTCGATGCGGTTCTCGGACGAGCCGATCCCGGATCTCGAACCGGCCCCGGCCGTGGCGCCCCGCCGCCCCGCGCTCGACAAGAAGACCCGGCTCGCGCTGTCGGAGGTCTTCCCCGGGCGGGCCGTCGTCGTCGAGCGGCTCGCCCGGCTGCTGGAGGGGCGTGCGGACGACGGCCTCTCGCTGGAGGAGTTCGGGCGGCTCGTCCGGCTGCTGGTGGAGGTGCCGCCGCGGGGGCCGCAGGACGGGTGCGCGGCGGACACGGTCGCGGCGGGGGTGCCGGAGGGCATGCCCGGGATGCTGTGCGGGGACACGGCGGCCGTGTGCGCGGACTTCGCGGTCGCGCTGGCGGAGGTCGAGACCTCGGGGGTGATGACGGGGGCCGTGCCCACCCCGCCGCAGGCCTGGGACGGTGCCCATGAACTCCTGCGTCAGGCCACGTACTTCGCGATGAAGCGGCGGGCGGGGACGGTCGGCGAGCGGGGGCTCGGGCGACTGCTCGGCGGGCTCGCACGGACGGCACCGGAGGTGCGGGTGCACCTCGTCGGGCACAGCTTCGGCGCGCGTCTGGTGTCGTTCGCGCTGCGCGGGCTGCCCGAGGGCGTGCGCACGGTGAAGTCGGTGACGCTTCTGCAGGCGGCCTTCTCGCACTACGCGTTCGCGGCGCGGCTGCCCCACGACCACCGCGCGAGCGGGGTGCTCGACGGACGGCACAGGCGCATCGACGGGCCGTTGGTGTGCTGCCACTCCAGACACGACTCGGCGCTCGGGACCATCTACCCGCTCGCCTCCCGGATGGCGGGCGACGCGCGGACGGTGCTGGGCCTGAGCGTCAACAGCCTCCTCGGCACCAAGTGGGGGGCCCTCGGCTACGGCGGGGTGCGGGCGGTCGAGGGCACCCGGTCGTTCAAGCTGGCCGACGCCCTGCGGGTCCGGTTGCCGGCCTCGGGCTGCGTGAACGTCGACGCCTCGGCGGTGGTGCGGCGCGGCGGGGCTCCGTCCGGGGCGCACAGTGACATCTGCCACCGGGAGTTGGCGCGGGTGGTGCTGGCGGCGGGCCGTATCGTCTGATCCCGGCCCGCCGCCGTCCTGCTCACTCGCTCACTCGCACCGGTGCGCTCACCGGTGCGAGGTGAACTCCACGACCTGCTGGTAGGTAGGCCGGTTCTGCCAGCTGATCTTGTTGTGCTTGATGCCTCCCAGGGGCTGCTGGATGATCGAGTCGGCGCACCACTGGTCGCCGGCCGAGCAGTACGCGTCGCCGGGGTAGACCTGTGCGGCGGTCTTGCCGGCCGCCTCCTTGAGGGTGTTGATCAGCAGGGTGCGGCAGGCGCTGAGGCTGCCACCGCCGCAGTACTGGTTCGCCAGCGGGCCCCGCACCGTCTCGCCCAGCACCGAGCGGATGTCCTTGTCGACGTAGCTCCACCAGCCGTACTGGAAGGAGCTGCCGGCGTGGGAGCCGGTGGGGCCGTGCGCGGCCGACGGGGACTCGTCGATGGGGAGGTTGGCGGTGACGGCGGTGTACAGGTCGGTGCCGAGGCCGGGTTCGAACTCGGCCTTCACCAGCAGCGGCCACCAGGCGTCCAGGATGCGGATCGCCTCGGCGTTGGCGTAGGTCTTGGAGCCGGCGGAGGTCTCCGTGCGCTTGGCACCCGAGGTGACCCAGGTCTGGAGCTTGGTGACCGCCGCGGCGGCCGCGGAGTCCGTGACCGTGCTGCTGTTGATGACCTTGAGCAGGTCCGGGACGACGTCCTCGGCCCGCAGGTCGGCGAGGCCCGCCTCGGCCATCGCCCTGGTCAGCGAGGCCCGGGTGACCCCACCCGCCGCGACCAGTTTCTTCACCCGGTCGTCGAGGAGGTTGCCGCGGTGGACGGAGCCGTCGCCCCAGGAGGCCGTGGTGTAGTCCGCGGCCTGTTTGTTGTTCCAGGAGATGTAGTAGTCCTGGTCGACGGAGTTGGGGTGGGCGGAGGGCGCGGTGTAGTCGGCGGTGTTGGTGGTGGGGTTCCAGTTCCGCCACTCGTAGGCCGACTGCGCCCAGGCCGGGAACTCGGGGTCGACGGCCGCCGCGCGCACCGGGTTGTCACCGCTGTTGTAGTACGCGGTGCGCGTGGAGTCGGCGTAGAACCAGTTGAAGGTGTAGTTGATGTTCTGGACGGCCTTCTGGAAGGTCTCCGGGCCCTTGACGTAGTCCGGGTCGTTCAGCATCTGGAAGCCGATGATCGACTCGGCCTCGTTCAGGTACGAGGAGCGCAGGGTGGTGTAGGCGACCTTCTTGCCGTCGACCGTGGCGCGGTGCGTGACGGGGCCGTACTTGGTGCGCCAGACCTGCATGCGGTAGGAGCCGGCCGGGGTGGAGTCGGCGGTGGTGGGCTTCCAGGAGTTGGTCTGCTCGATCTTCTCCATGGCCGTGCAGGTGCCGTGGTAGAGGTAGTGGACGTCGTCCTGGCACAGCTCGACCGCGTACGCGTCGATGATGTCCTGGCCGGAGGTGGTGGCGCTCCAGGCGTAGTCCTGGCCGCGGCCGAGTTCGACGTACATGCTCAGTCCGGCGAAGGAGGCGCCGCGGGCGCTGATGCCGGGGCCCTGGATCTCCTGGAGCATGAGCAACTGCGGGGCGAAGTAACCGGTCTGCGGGCCGAAGACGGCGACGGGATGTCCGCTCGCGGTGTGCTCGCCGCCGACGACGAGGGCGTTGGACATGCCGCGCCGGGCGGAGCTGAGGGCGCTGTCGGTGGCGGCGGAGGACAGGGTGGTGGAGGCCTTCGTGGCCGCGCTGCCGGTGCGGTCGTACACGAGGGGTTCCTCGGCCACCGTGCCGTCGTCGGGCAGGGCCATGCCCTGCGGGTTCGCGGGCTTGGTGGCGTAGGGGAAGCTGCCGTCGTGGACGGTGAGGGCGGCCTCGGGGTCGTTGCGCTCGCGGAAGGACTCCCAGACCTTGGTGCCCTCGGTGACGCCGTACTTCTCCTGGGCGGCCAGCAGGGAGAGGGCGTTGTTGACCTCGCCGCCGCCTCCGGAGCCGAAGAGGGCGCCGATGACGGAGGCCAGGGCGACCAGGTCGGTGGTCTTGAACTTCTCGATGGTGCCGGCGTTGGTGACGGAGTCCTTGTGGCCGGTCAGGACGTACTCGCCGGGGAAGTAGCGGCCGCTGTCGGAGGCGTCGATGTAGGCGTTGATGCCGGCGACGTAGGCGTTGACGTCGGCGAGGGCCAGCTGCCCGCGCTCGCCGTTGCTGGCCACCGCCTTGTCGATCTGGGCCTGGAGGTCGGCCTCGGTGTAGGGGGCGTGACGCCAGAACTCCTGTTCCAGGCCCTGGTTGGAGGGGGCGCCGCCGGCGAACGGGGTCAGCTTGCCGCGACCGACGTGGCGGAAGACGTCCATCAGCCACAGCCGGTCCTGGGCGGCGGCGTAGCCCGCGCCGAACTCGGTGCCGTAGCGGGTGGTGCCCGTGATGTGCGGCACACCGGTCTTCTTGTCGCGGACGATCGTGACGTCCGTGCGGCCCGCCGGGCTCAGGGTGGAGGCGACCTGACCGGAGGGCACGCCGAAGGAGGCGTCGTTGAAGAAGGTGTTGATGGTGGAGTTGGTGAGGCCCGGGTAACCGGTGGCCAGGTTGTTGTACGGGCCGAGCTGGTTGCTCGCGTTCTCCGGCATGGAACCGAAGGCCTGGTTGAGGAGGATCTGGGCGAGGGTGGCGTTGCCGTTCTGACCGGGCGGCAGGATGTCGGAACACTGTCCGCCGCAGTGATCGGTGACCGCTGCCGAGGCGGCCGTGTCGGCCGCCGCAGCCGGGGCGGCAGGGGAAAGAGGCGACAAAAGACCGGCAACGAGTGCGCATATCGAAGCGGCCTTGAGGAACTCCGGGAATCGACGGGGAGTTCTCAGTCTGTCGAGTGCGGTGCGTGAGGGGCGTGGGGTGCGCCAGGGCATGGCAGCTCCTACCGACGAGGGTGGGCCGGATGTTACCGCCGGTATCCCCGGCTTTGAAGATGAACATGCGTCACGTTTTTTGGATCACCGCGTAGCGGACAGGTGATGGACAGCGTGAACAGGTACTCAGAAGTAGTCGTAAGCAGACGAGAAGAAGTCAGAGACAGTCAGACGTAGGTAGGAACGGTTCGTGAACGGCTCAGTAGACGACTTATGGAGGTCATCGGAAATCGGATGGAGCCGAATCGCGTGTCGATACGTCTATTCGGCGACGTCCCGACGACGACGCCGAAGTGACCGAAGTACAGGTGCAGGTGTGACGGAGGTGCAGGGCGATGGCTGGTTTCCGGAGTCTGGCAAGACAGGTGCGAGATCCCAGGTGCGATCTGGCACTGCGGCGTTATTCGCTGCGCAAGTGCCTTGAGCGCTTCGCCCCCTACGGGCATCGGGCGACCTGGGACCACCTGTGCTCACGGGCCGGGTTCGGACCCGAGGACCGCGACCCCGACCCGGCGCGGCTCGTGGCCGCACTGGAGGAGTTGGAGGAGGCCCGCTCCGTGTGGCTCGACTACGAGGTGCAGTTCGCGCGGCGCCGCAAGAAGGAGAAGCACGACGGTCTGCGCCGGCCGGGCAGTGTCGACGACTGGCACCGGCTGACCTGGGGAGGCTTCGGAGTCGCGTGGTGCGACGACCCGAACGTCCATCCCCGTGAACCGATGGCGGAGGTGCTGCGCCGGCTCATCGCCGCGCTGGAGCGCGAGCCCGGCTCGACCTGCCCGGTGTGCGAGGGCGACGGGCTCGTGTGGAGGTACGACCTGGCCCACGAACCGTCCTCGGGCCCGGTCTGCGCGGAGTGCGGAATCGTGGTGCCGCGACCGGTGCTCACACCCGAGGCCCTGGCGGAGTCCAGGCGCGGACGGCTGCTGATCTCGGCGTAGCACGACGGGGGTGCGCCGGGGATGCCGCACCCCCCGTGCAGGTGTGGTACGGCCGTGGCGGGTGGGCCGTGTTGCGGTACGGCCGAGTGCGGGTGCCGCCGTGTGCCGGTGCGGCCGTTGCGGGTGAGGCCGTGTTGCGGGTACGGCGCGAACCGCCCGTACGGAGTGACGCCTACGGCTCCTTGACGTCCGTGTGGATGGCGAGCTTGAACTCGGCGAGGGTGAGCGCCGTGGCCCGCCTGGTGTCCCCCGACCCACGCCCGGATATCTTCAGCCCGAGCGGCATGCCCTTGTGCACGAACATCTGCCACAGGAAGGTGCGGTGCTGCCCGCCCCGGGTGGACATGCCGTCCGTCGTGGCCGTCGAGTCGTACTTCTTCTTCGTCAGGCTCAGCGGATCGCGCACGAAGCGGGCCCGGTACTCCAGTGTCCTCGGGTCCGCCTCCCAGAACACCATCGCCGAGAGCACGCCCCAGCCGTCGTGGCTGGGCCAGATCAAACCGGAGCGCGCATCGGGGAACCTCGACGGGGTGGCGCCGCCGTTCGCCGGATCGTGCATCTTCCAGGGGTCGTAGGACTCCTGGGTCTTGTCGTACGGGAAGCGCACCAGGTGGTAACCATCGGGATCGTAGGTGATCCGCTGGACGCCCGAGTGCGCCTCCTCCCACTTCAGTGAACATATGACGACGCTCATCGGCGCCCCTTTGCTCGTGCCGGAGGGTGCCGTTCCACCCCCTCCGTGCCCATGACAGAGTTTCGGGGGAAGCGGTTGCGGCGCGAAGGGAGAACGCGCCGGGGAGCGCGGATTCACAGGTTCGCGTGCCGCCCCGTCGGCGCCTCGCGCGGACGCGCTCCCGCCCGTGCCCGGCGGCCGGAGGCCGGGACCTTACCAGCGGCAAATCCCCTCGCTCCACCCCTTTCCCATGACGACAGTGGGGGTGATGACACAGCCCTGAGCAACCCAGGAACCCGAGGGAGAGCCCCTATGTCGACGCTGCGCGTCACCGCCGAAGTGCTGACGATCCACGAACACCCGAACGCCGACGCGCTCGAACTGGCCCAGGTCGGCCTGTATCGAGCCGTCGTGGCGAAGGGCGCGTACCGCACCGGTGACACCGCCGTCTACATCCCCGAGCAGTCCGTGCTCCCGGCCGAACTGATCGAGGAGCTGGGGCTGACGGGGCGGCTCGCGGGGAGCGGGGCGGACCGGGTGAAGGCCGTGCGGCTGCGCGGCGAGCTGTCCCAGGGCATCGTCTGCCTGCCCCGGGCGCTCGCGGACCTGGACCTGGCCGCCGCCGCCACGGACGGCACGGACTTCGCGGAGCGGCTCGGCATCGTCAAGTGGGTGCCACCGATCCCGCCGACGATGAGCGGCGAGGTGGAGTCGGCGCCGGATCTGCTGCCCTGGGTCGACATCGAGAACATCCAGCGCTATCCGGATGTCTTCACGCCCGGCGAACAGGTCGTCCTGACGGAGAAACTGCACGGCACGGCCTGCCTGCTGACGTACTTCGCCGAGGACGGCCGCGTCCAGGTGTCCTCGAAGGGCTTCGGCGCGAAGGCCCTCGCCCTGAAGGAGGACCCGCGCAACCTGTACTGGCGTGCCGTCCACGGCCATGAGGTGGCCGAGACCGCGTCCCGGCTCGCCGAGCGGCTGGGAGCCCGCCGCGTCGGGATCTTCGGCGAGGTCTACGGCGCCGGGGTGCAGGATCTGACGTACGGCGCCGACGGCCGTCGCGCCACCCTCGGGTACGCCGTGTTCGACGTCTCGGCCGACATCGACGGCCGGATCCGCTGGCTGGACCCGGCCGAGCTGTGCGAGCTGCTCGACGGTGAACTGCCGCTCGTGCCCACGCTCTACGAGGGGCCGTACGCCATCGACCGGGTGCTGGAGGTGGCCACCGGCCGGGAGACGGTCTCCGGGCATGATCTGCATCTGCGTGAGGGCGTCGTGATCCGGCCGGCCACCGAGCGGTACAGCCCGGTGACCGGCGGGCGGGCCATCGCCAAGGCGGTCAGCCCGGCGTACCTGACCCGCAAGGGCGGCACCGAGTACGAGTGAGCCGGGGGCGGGGCCCGGGAGTCGCCGCTCAGCGGCAACTCCCGGGCTCCTCCTCCCGCTTGTCCTGCCGTTCCGCCCTCCGGCGCTCGACCAGAAGACGGGAGCCGCTGCGGCTCTGGCCGAAGGCGTCATCGGGGTTGGACAGCACGCAGGTGGCCAGGGACAGACAGCCGCAGCCGATGCAGTCGGTGAGGTGGTCGCGCAGCCGGTTGAGCTGCTTGATCCGTTCGTCCAGTTCGGATCGCCAGACCTCGGAGAGGTGGGCCCAGTCCTCACGGGTCGGCGTCCGCTCCTCGGGCAGCTCGGCGAGCGCCTCGCGGATCGTGGCGAGCGGGATGCCGACACGCTGCGCGGCGCGGACGAAGGCCACCCGGCGCAGGGCGTCCCGGCTGTAACGGCGTTGGTTGCCCGTCGTGCGGCGACTGCTGATCAGCCCCTTGGACTCGTAGAAGTGCAGCGCCGAGACGGCGGCACCGCTACGGGCCGACAGCTGGCCGACGGTCAACTCGTGGATCTTCTCAGGGATCTGGGGCACCCCTCCGAGCCTACCCACACCCGAAAGGGTCACCGTCCGTTGACAGGGGCCCCGCCGCCGACCATGCTAAGCAGTCGCTTAGATATGTGGCACCAGGGAGGCCGGGACATGGCAGAGCCGAGGATCTTCACGTCCGCCGAGGAACTGAAGGCGGCGGTGGGTGAGCAGCTGGGGCACAGCGACTGGCTGGAGGTCGATCAGAAGCGGATCGATCTCTTCGCCGAGGCCACCGGTGACCACCAGTGGATCCACGTGGACCCGGAGAAGGCGGCGGTCGGCCCCTTCGGCACGACCATCGCCCACGGCTATCTGACCCTGTCGCTGCTCCCGTTGCTGGTGCCGCAGATCCTCAAGGTCGAGAACGTGAAGATGGGCGTCAACTACGGCACGAACAAGGTCCGTTTCCCGGCACCGGTCCCGGTCGGTTCGCGGCTGCGCGCCACGGCGACCCTCCAGGAGGTCACGGAGGTCGGCGGCGGCGTGCAGGTCACGGCCGCGGTCGTCGTGGAACGCGAGGGTGGGGACAAGCCGGTGTGTGTCGCGGAGTCGGTGTCCCGGTACTACTTCTGAGCCGGTGCCGCTTCTGTGCCGGTGCGGTGACGTGGCCCGGTGGGTTGGCGCGGTGCGGTGACGTGGCCCGGTGCGGTGGCGCGGCGGTCGCGGCCGTCGCGCCACCCGCCGTGCCACCCGCCGGGTTCCGGCGGGTGGCACGGCCGCGCGCCTACGCGGGTGCCACGGCGCGACCGGTCTGCGGTGAGATCATCCCGGCGCACAGGCCCCGGCCGGCCAGCCCCCGCGCGATGCGCGGGACGGCCGCGAGGGTGTTCGCGGACCAGTCGTGCATGAGGATGACCTGACCGTTGGTGAGCCGGGCGGCGGCCTGCACGATCGCGTCCGTGCCGGCCCCGTTCCAGTCCTGCGAGTCGACGTTCCAGATGATCTCGGTCAGCCCGTACCGGGCGGCGACCGACCGCACCGTCGCATTGGTCTCGCCGTACGGCGGCCGGAACAGCCTGGGAGTGCCACCGCCCGCCGCCGCGATGGCCTGCTGGGTCCGGGAGATCTCCGAGTCGATCTGCGCCTGACCCAGCTGGGTCAGGTGCGGATGGGTGTAGCTGTGGTTGGCCACCCACATACCGGCGGCGACCTGGGCCCGGACCTGGGCGGGGTTGGCGGCGGCGGACTGGCCCTGATTGAACATCGTGGCCCGCAGCCCGTTCTGGCGGAGCGCGTTGAGCAGGGCCGGGGTGTTGCCTGAGGGGCCGTCGTCGAAGGTGAGGCCGACATACCCGGTGCAGGCGGCGGCTCGCGCCGGGGCGGCCTCGGCGGCCGTGAGCGCGAGGGTGACGGTGCTCGCGAGAGCCGTCGCGACGACCAGCGTGCGCTTGCCCAGGTGACGGAGCAGGCGGCGTGGTCCGGTGGTCACGGGGCCACCGCGATGGAGGAGTTGCCGCTGCTCCGGTATCCCTCGGTGGCCATGATCATGTAGTACCGGAAGCTGCCGAGGGGCATCCCCGCCCGGGCCCAGGCGTCGAAGTGGTTGCCGGTGGTGATGGTCCCACCCGTCCGCCTCGACTGACGGACGCTCCAGTACTGGTCGAAGGTGCGGTTGCCCTCGACGGACGGGGCGTTGTAGCGCGTCGTGCGGTAGATGTCGTACGTGCCGCCGTCGCTGCTGACCGTGCCCCGGTAGGTCCCCGTGGGCCGGTAGTTGCCCCAGTTGTCGACGATGTAGTACTCGACGAGCGGACTGGCCGTCCAGCCGTAGAGGGTCAGATAGGCGTTGCCGGACGGATTGAACGAGCCCGAGTAGCTCACGGTCCTGCGGGAGCCGTTGCTCCAGCCCTTGCCGGCGACGAAGTTCCCGGTGTTGTTCCAGGAGGTGCGGTAGTTGCCGCCGGAGGCCAGGGTCATGGAGACCGTGCCCGGGGCGTCGGTCCAGAACGAGTAGTAGAACCCGTTGTCGGTGCCGGTCCGGTTGCTGGTGATGACCGTGTCCGCGTGGGCGGTGCCGGGCAGGGCCACCGCTGTCGCGGCGGCCAACGCGGTGGTGCAGAGCCCGCCGATGAAGAGCCTGCGGCTCGGGGGCGGGGTGGGAGTGGGTGCGGATGCGTCGTTCATGCGCGCGTCCTCCTCGGGCTGTCGGGGGTTCGCCCTGTCATCCCGGGAGTGTTGGCCTGCTCCTGTCAACTGTCAATACTTTCGGCAGTGATCCCGAAACATTCGCAGGCTGTACCAGCCATGATCCACCACAGACCGCTACCACCGATCGCCCTCTCGCCCCGAATCTTCGAATGTTTCGAAGATGCCGCCGACCGAACAGGCCGCAACGCCCCGCAGCGGGGCGCGGAGTCGCGCGCAGGACCGCAAGGGGGTTCGGGTCGCAGGGGGGTTCGGACGGCAGAGGCGTCCGGGCCGCAGAGGCGTCCGGGCCGCTCCCGGCTACTTGGGCGCGGCCACCATGCGCAGGACGAGGTCCGCGTAGAGGGAGCCGACCTCGTCGGGGGTGCGCGGGCCGTTGACGTTGAACCAGCGGGCGACGTCGATGCAGAGGGAGAGGATGGCGACGGTGGTGCCCCGCACGTCGGGGACGTCGAAGTCGCCCGCGGCGACACCGTCCTCGATGATGCCGCGCACGGCCGCGTCGTTCTCGCGGCGCAGGGTGACGATCTCGGCGCGGGCGTCGGGGCCGAGGGCGTCCAGCTCGTACTGGACGACACGGGCCACGGTGTGCTGCCCGGCGTGCCAGCGGACGAAGGAGCGGACGGCCTCCGCGAGACGGTCGGCCGGGCTGCCGTCACCCTCGGCCGCCGTGCGCAGCACGTCGAGGGCCTTCTCGTGGCCGATGCGGCTGATCCGGTGGAGCAGCTCTTCCTTCGTCTTGTAGTGGATGTACAACGCGGCGGGGCTCATGCCCGCGCGGCCCGCGATGTCCCGGGTCGTCGTCGCGTGGTAGCCGCGCTCGGCGAAGGCCTCCACGGCGGCCACCAGCAGCCGCCGGGCCGCGTCCGGGTTGACCTCGCCCCACGGCTGCGGCTCGCCGCCCGCCGTGTCCTCCGCCGTACTCATCGCTCGTTCGCCCCTTCCTGTGGCCGGGCACCACCATACCGCCGAAAGGTGAGCGGGCGCTTAGAAGGCCCGCTCAGGGCTGTGACGTACGGGCCGTGCCGCACCGGGACGGGGCTCGTCAGAGCTTTTCGAAGGGGTCGTGCTCCGCGAGGAGCTTCTCCAGTCTGGCCTGGTCGACCCGGCTGACGATGCGCCCGGCCTCCTGACGGTCGCGGATCACCTTGGCCAGGGTGAACGCCGAGGTGACGAGGTAGAGGACCGCGACGGCCAGGAAGGCGCGGACCCAGGTGTCGGCGTCGAGGTTGTAGATACCGACGGTGGTGGCCGCCATGGCGACGGCGAAGGACGCGACGGACTGGCCGTAGAAGGCCGCGGTGTTCTGCTGCTTGACCGGTGTCTCACTCATGGGGACATGGTTCGCCGGATATGGCCCGGACCGCATCCGTCGGGATACTCAGGCGGCGGCCTCCGGATACTCAGTCCGGCTCGTCCCGCTCGTCGTCCGACCGGGCCCTCCGAGCCGCTCGTCCGCCCGGCTCGTCCGACCGACTCGGCCGTCCGCCCTCGCGTCCGTCCGTCCGCCCGCGGCTCAGAACGCCGAAACGCCCGTCAGCGCCCGCCCGATGAGCAGTTTCTGTATCTGGCTGGTGCCCTCGTAGAGGGTCATCACGCGGGCGTCGCGCAGGAGCTTTCCGGCCGGGTACTCGTCGATGTAGCCGTAACCGCCGAAGACCTGAAGGGCGTTGTTCGCGGCGCGGACGGCGGCCTCGGAGGCGAAGAGCTTGGCCATGCTGGCCTCGGTCGCGAAGGGCTGCCCCCGGTCGACGAGGTCGGCGACGCGCCAGGTCAGGAGCCGGGCGGCGTCGACGTCGACCGCGATGTCGGTGAGCAGCTCCTGCACGAGCTGGTGGTGGGCGATGGTCCTGCCGAACTGTTCGCGCTCGCCGGCGTGACGGACCGCCGCGTCCAGGGCGGCCTGGGCGATGCCGACGCAGCCGGCGGCGACCGACATCCGGCCCTTGGCGAGCGCGGACATGGCGACGGTGAAGCCCTTGCCCTCCGGTCCGAGCAGGGCGGAGGCGGGAACGCGGACCTCCTCCAGGACCAGTTCGGCGGTGGCCTGGCCACGCAGACCGAGCTTGCCGTGGATGGGGCGGCGGGTCAGGCCGGGGGTGTCGGTGGGCACGAGGAAGGCGGAGACACCCTTGTGGCCGGGAGCGTCGGTGGAGCGGGCGAAGAGGAGGACGACATCGGCCCAGGTGCCGTTCGTGATGAACGTCTTGGTGCCGCTGATGACGAAGTCGTCGCCGTCCCGGACCGCACGGGTGATGAGGTTGCCCGCGTCGGAGCCGGTGCCGGGTTCGGTGAGGCCGAAGCAGCCGACGTACTCCCCCGACGTGAGCCCCGGCAGCCAGCGGCGCTTCTGCTCCTCGTCACCCCAGGCCGCGACGGTCTTCGCGACCAGACCGAGGGAGACGGAGACGATGCCGCGCACGGAGGAGTCGCCCCGGCCCAGCTCCTCGGTGACCAGGCAGTACGCGAGGTGGTCACCACCGGAGCCGCCGTACTCCTCGTCGACGGTGAGCCCCAGGAAGCCCACCTCGCCGAGCTTCTTCACGATGGCCCGGTCGACCTCCTCCGCACGGTCCCAGGCGATGACGTGCGGGGCGATCTCGCGCTCCACGAAGTCCCGCGCGAGCCGGCGTACGGCGGTCTGCTCCTCGCTCAGCTCCAGGTTCACGCGACCCGCCTCTCGTCCGTTCTCCATTTAATTACCACTGCTAGTTTTAAGGGCGCAGCCCCTACTATGTGCGCCATGGCCAGACCGCGCAAGCCCCTGCTGAGCACCGACCGCATCGTGGAGACGGCGCGGGCGCTGGTGGACACGGAGGGGCTGGCGGCGGTCTCCACGCGACGGCTCGCGGCCGAGCTGGGCGTGAGCGGACCGTCGCTCTACAACCACTTCCGCACCATGGACCAGATCCTGGAGGCCGTCGCCGACTCGGTGAGCGCGCAGGTCGACCTGTCGATGTTCGAGGACGGGCGGCCCTGGCGGACCGCGCTGCACGACTGGGCGGTCTCGTACCGGGCCGCGCTGCGCGACCACCCCAACATCGTGCCGGTCCTCGCGCGGGGGCCCGGCCGGCGGCCCGCCGGGCTGAAGGTCGCCGACGTCGTGTTCGGGGCCATGGTCGAGGCGGGGTGGCCCGCGGCGCAGGCCACGTCCATCGGGGCGTTGATGCGGTACTTCATCATGGGGTCCGCGGTCGGGTCCTTCGCCGGGGGCTTCGTGGACGACGAGAGCGCGTACGACCCGGCCGACTATCCCCATCTCGGGCAGGCGCACCTGCTGGCGGAGCAGCAGGAGAAGGTCGACGAGCGGGCGTTCGAGGTGGGGTTGCGGGCGTTGCTGGACGGGCTGGAGCAGCAGTACGCGCGGGTCGGGCGACGGGATCTCTAGGCACCGACCGACGGCGACGCCGAGGCCCGCGGAGGCCCGCGTCCGAAAACCGCGAGCCCGGACGGCGTCGCGGCGCCTAGCCTCGGCCCCATGACGAACACCTCCCGCGCCGAACCCACCCGCAAGGTCGACCTGCTCGCGGCGGGGGCGGCGACCGTCACCGTCGTGCTGTGGGCGTCGGCGTTCGTGTCGATCCGGAGCGCCGGAGAGGCGTACTCCCCCGGCGCGCTGGCGCTCGGACGGCTGCTGGCCGGGGTGGTGGCGCTGGGGGCGATCTGGCTGTGGCGCGGCGAGGGGCTGCCGCCCCGGGGCGCGTGGCGGGGCATCGCGGTGTCCGGGGTGCTGTGGTTCGGGTTCTACATGGTCGCGCTGAACTGGGGCGAGCAGCAGGTCGACGCGGGTACGGCGGCGCTGGTCGTGAACATCGGGCCGATTCTCATCGCCCTGCTCGGCGCCCGGCTGCTGGGTGACCCGATGCCGCCCCGGCTGCTGGCCGGCATGGCGGTGTCGTTCGCGGGCGCGGCCGCCGTGGGGCTGTCGATGTCCGGCGAGGGCGGAGCCTCGGTGCTGGGTGTCGTCCTCTGTGTGCTCGCGGCCGTCGCCTACGCGGGCGGGGTCGTCGCCCAGAAGCCCGCGCTGGGTGCGGCGAGCCCGCTGCAGGTGACCACCTTCGGCTGCCTCGCGGGAGCCGTGGTGTGTCTGCCGTTCGCCGGGCAGCTGGTGCGGGAGAGCGCCGCCGCGCCCGTCCAGGCGACCCTCAACATGGTGTACCTGGGCGTCTTCCCGACCGCGCTGGCCTTCACCACCTGGGCGTACGCCCTCGCCCGTACGACCGCGAGCCGGATGGGCGCGACCACGTACGCCGTGCCCGCGCTGGTCGTGCTGATGTCGTGGCTGGCGCTGGGCGAGGTGCCGGGGCCGCTCACGCTGGCCGGTGGCGCGCTGTGCCTGGCGGGGGTGGCGGTGTCGCGGTCCCGGGCGCGTACGCGGGAGGCGGTGCCCGGCGCCGGTGCCGCGGTCCCGGAGGTCGTTCCGGAACCGCGGCCCGGGCCGGGCGCGCGTGGTTAGTCCTGCGGCTGGCCGGGCTCGCGAGGTCGGTCCTGTGCCCGGGCCGGGTGCGCGAGAGGGCCTGGTTTCCGCTGCTGGAGGGTCTGGGCGTTCAGTCCTCCGGTCGTGAACCCGCCCTTCCCGCCAGGATCTTGATCGACACCAGGGCGATGACCGAGAGCCCGATGATGTACGCGGAGACCGCCATGGAGGTGCCGGTGGCCTCCAGGAGCAGGACCATCAGGAACGGGGCGAGGCCACCGCCGAGGACCGCGGCGATCTGGTAGCCGAGGGAGGCGCCCGTGTAGCGCATCTCGGGGGTGAACAGCTCGGCGAACAGGGCGGCCTGCGGCCCGTACATGATGCTGAGGAAGCAGCTGGCGACGAAGGTGCCGACGGCCAGCCACAGCAGGGAGCCGGTGTCGATGAGCAGGAACAGCGGGACGGCCCACAGGGCGATGCCGGCGGCGCCGAACGCGTAGATCCGGATACGGCCGACGCGGTCGGACAGGGCCGCGGCGGCGGGGATCAGCACCAGCTGGGTGAGGCTGACGCAGAGGGAGACCGCGAGCACCGCGCCGCGCTTCATGCCGAGTTCGCGGGTGGTGTAGTCGAGGACGCCGGTGATGAGGATGTAGAACGTCGCGGTGTTCACGGCGAAGGAGCCGCCGGCCAGGAAGACCGTGCCGAGATGACCGCGCAGGATCGTCCTGAGCGGGGAGCTCTGCTCGCCCTTCTCCTGCTCCGCCAGCTTCCGTTCCGCCGCCCGGAATTCGGGGGTCTCCTCCACATGACGGTGGATGTACCAGGCGAGGCCGAGGACGAACAGGCCGACCAGGAAGGGCACGCGCCAGCCCCAGGCGGTGAACGCCGAGTCGTCGGTGGTCGCGCCCACGACGAGGAACATCGTGTTGGCGCTCACCACGCCGATGGGGACGCCGAGCTGCACGAAGCTGCCGTACACCCCGCGTTTGCCCTCGGGGGCGTACTCGGTGGCCAGCAGCATCGCGCCGCCCCACTGGGCGCCGACGGCGACGCCCTGTGCGACCCGGAGGAGGACGAGCAGGATCGGGGCGGCGATGCCGATCGTCTCGTACGTGGGGAGCAGGCCGATGGCGGTGGTGGACAGGCCCATCAGCGTGAGGGCCAGGACCAGCATGGGCTTGCGGCCCCGTTTGTCGCCGAGGTGGCCGGCGACGATGCCGCCGAGGGGACGGGCGAGGAAGCCGACGGCGAAGGCGGCGAAGGCGGCGAGGACTCCTGCGGAGGAGCTGCCGGCCGGGAAGTAGAGATCGCCCAAAACCAGGGCGGCGGCTATGCCGAAGACGAAGTAGTCGTACCACTCGACGGCCGAGGCGAGTGCCGCGGCGGTGGCGACCTTGCGATGACTCTGGGGACGGGAGGTGGTGGCGGGGGAGGAAACTGGAGCGGTGTCCATGCGAGCACACTCCGGTGGGTGCGGGGACGTTCCGGGGAACGTACTGACCGGACGGTATGGAGGTCAACGGTCGTGCACGGGTCGCTTCGCGTGGGGTGGGTGGTCCGGGTGCCGGGGAGCGGGGGCGACCGGCCCCCGCTCGGTGGCACCCGGATCAGAACGTCACCAAGGCCCTGCCGCCCTTGCCGGCCCGCATGTTGTCGAAGGCCGCCGGGATGTCGGCGAGGGAGATGCGGTCGGTCACGAGGACGGACAGGTCCAGACGGCCGGCCCGGATGTGGTCCGCGAGGACGGGGACGTCACGGGCCGGGTCGGAGTTGCCGTAGACGCAGCCGGAGAGGGTGCGGCCCCAGTGGAAGAGTTCCAGCGCGTTGAAGGTGACCTGCTGGTCCTTGCCGCCGATGCCGACGACGGTGGTGCGGCCACCGCGCCGGGTCGACTCCCAGGCCGTCCGGATGGTGACCGCGCGGCCGACGCACTCCACGGCGACGTCCACCCCCTGCTTGCCGGTCAGGCCGCGGATCTCGCGGGCGGTGTTCTCGGAGGCGACGACATAGTCGGTGGCTCCCGCCGCGCGGGCCAACTCCTCCTTCGCCGGGGAGACGTCCACGGCGACGATCCGGGACGCGCCCGCGATCCGCGCGGCCTGGAGGGCGGCCAGCCCGACACCGCCCACCCCGAACACGGCGACGGTCTCGCCCTCCCGGACCCGGGCCGAGTGGTGGACCGCGCCGTATCCGGTGAGCACGGCGCAGCCGAGCAGGGCCGCGTCGGTGAGCGGGACGCCGTCCGGGGCGGGCAGCACACACCCGGCGGCCACGACCGTCTCCTCCGCGAAGGCGGCTACGTTCAGCCCGGGGTGCAGGTCGGCGCCGTCGCAGACCCGCCGGGCGTGGATGTCACCGGCGCCGACCAGCGCGTTCGCGCACAGCCACACCTCGCCGAGCGAGCAGGCGTGGCAACTCCCGCAGGAGGGAGCCCAATTGAGGACGACGCCGTCGCCGGGTGCCACATGCGTGACCCCCTCGCCGACCGCGAGGACCGTGCCCGCGCCCTCGTGGCCGAGCACGGCGGGCACGGGCACCCGCATGGTGCCGTCGGACAGCGACAGGTCGGAGTGGCAGACCCCGGCGGCGGCGAGCCGCACCCGGACCCGGCCGGGCCCCGGGTCCGGCAGTTCGATCCCGGTGATCTCCAACGGGGCACCGACGGCGGGCAGTACGGCGGCTCGGACGGCCATGGGGGACGCTCTCCTACGTTCGCTGGGAAACGGCTCGCTCAGAACTGCAGGGACTTGGTCTGCAGGAACTCGGCCAGGCCGTGGGGACCGAGTTCGCGGCCCACGCCCGACTGCTTGTAACCGCCGAACGGGGCCAGCGGGTTGAAGCGGCCGCCGTTGATGTCGACCTGGCCGGTGTCCATGCGGCGGGCGAAGGCCACGGCCTCGGTGTCGTCACCGGCCCAGACGGCACCGGCCAGCCCGTAGACCGTGCCGTTGGCGATCCGCAGGGCGTCGTCCTCGTCCTCGTAGCGCAGGATCGACAGGACCGGGCCGAAGATCTCCTCCTGGGCGACGGTCATCTGCGGGGTCACGTCGGCGAGGACGGTGGGGCTGACGAAGTAGCCCTGCTCACGCGGGGGTTCGGCCCCGCCGGCGATCAGGCGGGCGCCCTCGGCCACGCCCTGCTCGATGTAGCCCCGCACCCGCTCCCGCTGCTTGGCGTTGACCAGCGGGCCGATGCGGTCGCCGTACTTCGCGGCGGCTTCGGCGGCCAGCCCGACGGCCTCGTCGTACTGGGAGGTGTGGACGAGCATGCGGGTCCAGGCGCTGCACGTCTGACCGGAGTTGGACATGACGTTGGCGACGCCGGTGGCGACCGCCTTGCCCAGGTCCGCGCTCGGGAGGATGACGTTGGCGGACTTGCCGCCGAGTTCCAGCGCCACCTTCTTGACGGCGGCCCCTGCGGTCGCGGCGATGCGCCGGCCCACGGCCGTGGAGCCGGTGAAGGAGACCAGGTCGACGCCGTCGTGCTCGGCGAGCGCCTGTCCGGCGACCGGGCCGAGACCGGTGACCAGGTTGAACACCCCGGCGGGTACGCCCGCCTCGTGGACGGCCTCGGCGAAGAGCTGGGCGATCAGCGGGGTGTCCTCGGCCGGCTTCAGCACGACCGTGCAGCCCGCGGCGAGGGCCGGGGCGACCTTGGCCACGATCTGGTGGAGCGGGTAGTTCCAGGGCGTGATCGCGCCGACGACGCCGATGGGCTCGTGGTAGACGGTCGAGTTGCCGATGCGTTCCTCGAAGGGGTGCTTCGCGGCCAGCTCGGCGTACGATCCGGCAACCGCGACCGGCAGGTCCGCGTGCACCCGCTGGGAGAACGGCAGCGGTGCGCCCAGCTCGGCCGTGACCGTCTCGGCGATCTCCTGCCGGCGCGCGGCGAGCGCGTCGCGCAGTGCGCCGATGAGCGCGCCCCGTTCGGCGGGCGGGGTCGCGGCCCAGCCGGGAAGAGCGGCGCGCGCGGCGCGCACGGCGGCGTCGACGTCCTCGGCGGTGCCCGCCGGGACCCGGTCGATCACCTGCTCGTCGGCCGGGTTCACGACCTCGATCGCGCCGGTCCCGGCGGCGGGCCGCCAGCTACCACCGATGTACATACCGTCGTGTGCCTTCATCGCGCTGCCTCCCGAGCGGGCGTGGTCGTCCGCCTCAAAAACTAGCCCTGATAGTTTTCCGGCACCAGGGCCTTGAGCAGTGAGGCAGGACTCGTCGGCCGAGGGGTTCGGACCCGGGTGAGGGAGAGGCGGCCCCGGTCGGGCCGGACGCCCTGGTCGTGCCGGACACCCTGGTCCTTCCGGTGTCCTGCCCCGCCGACGTTCCTGCTCCGCCGGTTCCGGCTCAGAAGTCCACCCGGGTCCGGTCGTCCACCCGGGCCACCGCCTCCTGGGCGAACTCCTTCCGGTAGTCGCCGCGGATCTCCTCGATCTTGTGGTCGTTCGCGGTGGCCGCCGTCACCGGATACAGCAGCAACAGCTCGTACGACCGCTCCTTCTCGATCGCGCCGCTCGCGTCCCGCCACTGCCCGCGTCCCTCCCGCACGGTCAGGCCGTCCGGGAACCCGGGGGTGACCCGGCGGTCGACGAACGCCGTGAACTGCTCCGCGGTGACGGCCGGACCGCCGCCCGGGCGTTCGGTGCCGAAGAACAGCCGCGTCTCGATGTACGGCGTCCCGCGCGCCGGGGCGATCACGGGACCGCTGGGGGCGCTTTCGGCGAGGGTGGCGTACGCGGTCGGGGCGCCGGCGGTCAGCAGGCAGACGGCGGTCCCGAGCGCGACGCGCGTACGGGTGAGGGTGGGGAGTCGGGTCATGTGATCAGCTCTAGTGGAGTCGACCGCTCCGGATCAGTCGGCCGCGCCGGTACCGGTCCGCGCGTGCGCCCGTACGCCCCAGGGGCTCGCCAGGGGCGTACGGCACGCACCGCGCGCTCCGGATGCACGGCGGGCGCGCCGGATTCACGGCTTGCGCGCCGGTTCCCGGGTCGCGGTGAGATGGGCGAAGACGACGACGTTGCTCGCGTAGCCCTTGCGCCGGTCGTACGTCCCGCCGCAGGTGATCAGGCGCAGCTCGGGGCGACCGCGGTGCCCGTACACCTTCTTGTTGGGGAAGCGGCTCTTCTCGTACGTCCGCACGGCGTCCACCGTGTAGACGGCGGTGCGGCCGTCGGCCCGCAGGACCTCCACGATCCGGCCGGGCTTGATCACGTCCAGCGCGGCGAACACGGCGGGGCCGGTCCTGGTGTCCCGGTGGCCGACGACGACCGCCGTACCGGGCCCGCCGGGCGCGGGACCCTCCGCGTACCAGCCGACCAGCTCGGGCTTGTCGTCCGGCGGTGCGGGAAGCCGCCGCCCGCTGTCGAGGCGGAGCGCGGTCACCGGTGCCTCGATGCCGAGGTAGCGGATGGTGACGGTCTTCGCCGGGGACGGCGGCAGCGTACGGGGCCGGGCGGGCCGCTTCGGGCCGGCGGGGGTGGAGGCAGGGGCGGAGGCGGTGGCGGGGGCGGACCGCGTGGGCTCGGTGGGAGTCGGGCGTACCGGCTCGGCCGGGGCCGTACGCCCGGCCGGCGCCCCCTGGTCGGTCGCCTCGGTCGGGGGCGGGGTGCGTACGGGCTCGTCGGGGGGCGGGGGCGTGAAGTGCTGGGAGGCCTGCGCGCCGGGCGCCCCCGCACCGCGTGCCCCGGAATCGGCCCAGGCGGAGGGGGCGTCGGCGGCCGCGGTCCGCTCCCGGTGCTCCGCCAGGTGGACGCCGCCCACCACCAGCGCGACGGTCATCACGACCGTCCGCGTCAGGCGGTAGGCGCGCGTCCGGTACCAGGGCCTCGGCCGGCGTCTACGCGGCGCCATCGGCGCGACGACGGCGCAGCCGCAGGTAGGCCACCCCGCCGACCGCGGCGAGGCCCACGGCGGCCGCGCCCGCGACGGGCGCGAAGTCCTGGGTCATGGCGAGACCGCCGGCACCGGCCGGGACGGCACCCTCGGGACCGGCGAGACCGGCGGGCGGGCAGTTGACGTTGATGCTCCTGCGCCCCTCCTCCAGCGTCCCGCCCACGGTCCTCCAGGTCAGCACGTACTCCCCGTCGGGAAGCCGCGCGGCGTTCTCGGGCGCCACGGGCGTGCTGTGCCCGGTACCGTCGGCCGCGAGCGTGATCTCACCCGTGGCGACGGGGTCGGTCCGCGGCGCGGGGGGCTCGTTGTCGATGGTCCAGCTGATGCGCTGCGACGGCGTGGGGTCCTCGGGGAAGTTGAAGGCGGAGAGGTAGAAGTCGCAGACCAGCGGCTGGTTGCGCTGGTTGTCGAACGGGAAGCCCACCTTGTGGATCACGACGTCGGGGTCGCCCGGGGCGGCGACGGCGGCCGGTGCCGTGATCAGGCTGGCTCCCGTGACGGCGAGTGCCGCGAGGACGGTGGCGGCACTCGCGCGCACTCCGGCGGGGCGCGGGCGGGACGAGGTGGACATGCAGAACCTCCGAGTCAGACGATTTTCACACAAATCGCTCTTTCGCCTGACTCTCTGTCACATCACACCGGGCGTGGGGGGAGCCGCGCCCGACACCCCGTCAGATATCCCCCTTCCGGCCCAGGCGGACCTCCAGCCGGAAAGGCCCTCCCCCTCACCCCTCCCCGCCCTACGCGGTCTCCGGCCCGCCGCTCCCCCGCCCCGGCTGCGCCGGTGAGCGCAGGGCGATGCCCGCCGACACCAGCAGCAGCGCGCCGAGCATCACGAACGGCGCGGCCACACCCGCGACACCGGCGATCAGACCGGCGGCGGCGGGTGCCCCGGCCTGCCCCAGCCGGTTCCCCGTCAGCCGCAGCGCGAGGGCGGTGGACCGCGCCTCGTGCGGCGCCGCCTGCACCACCGTCGTCATGGACAGCGGCTGTCCGACCCCGAGACAGAACCCGAGGGCGGCAAGGATCAGGGCCAGCCCCCACACCGGCACCGGCACCGCGATCCCGGCGCACAGCACGGCCCCGAGCACGCAGGTGACGGTGAGCAGCGCGGTCCGGCCCAGCAGGCGCAGCATCGGGGTCATCACCAGACGGCACGCGATGGTCGCCGCCGCCCGCAGACTCAGCAGGACACCGATCACCGAGGGCGCGATGCCCCGGTGTTCACCGACCACCGGCAGATACGCGGTGAGGATGTCGGTCGCCGACAGCACGGCGAGGCTGATGAAGATGCCGCCCGGCACGCCCCGGGTGCGCAGGATGCGGTGCACGGGCACCCGATCGCCCTGCCAGGTACGGGACTTGGGCTCGAAGGGGCGCTCTATCCGCCACAGCGAGGTGAACGCGACCGCGGCGCCGGCGCCCGCGACCACCAGGGCCAGGGCGCTCGTGCGGGCCATGTCCGGACCGCCGATCAGGGCGCCCGCGGCGATCGGGCCGACCAACTGGCCGAGGGAGGCGCCGATGGTGAAGTGACCGAAGTTGCGGTCGTGTTCGTGCGGCGCGGACTGGCGGGCCACCAGCGACTGGGCGCCGATCACGAAGGAGAGGTGGCCGAGGCCCATCACACCGCTCCATACGGCCATCGCCACCAACGAGTCGGCCAGACCGCTCAGGACACAGCCGCCGGATATGAGGACGACGCCGACCGGCAGCAGGGGCGCGCACCGGCCGTGGTCGGTCCGGCGGCCGAGCGGGACGGCGGCGAACAGCGGGAGCAGGGCGTAGACCCCCGCGATCACACCGATGGCGCGCTCGTCGGCGCCCAGCGCGAGGGCCCGGTAGGACACGGCGGGCCGGGCCATCGACACCGCCCCCTGCGCGAAGCCGAAGGCGATGACGAGGCGGAGCAGCCAGCCGCGGTTCCTACCGGGCCTCACGATGCGGGTCCTCCTTGGGACGTTCACGCCGGTGCGGGCGAACGTCGCACCGGCGCGGGGGAGTCGGGCTGCGGGGAGTCGGACTCCGGGGTTCAGATGATGCCGAACAGCACACCGGCGCCGAGGATGATGAGCGAGGTCGCCGCCGCCCACTTCACCACGAACTTCGTGTGGTCGCCGAACTCGACCTTCGCCATGCCGACGAGCACGTACACGGCCGGCACCAGCGGGCTGGACATGTGCAGCGGCTGGCCGACCAGGGAGGCGCGGGCGATCTCCAGCGGCGAGACACCGTGGGCGGCGCCGGCCTCGGCGAGGACCGGGAGGACACCGAAGTAGAAGCCGTCGTTGGACATGAAGTAGGTGAGCGGCAGGCTCAGGAAGCCGGTGACGAGGGCCATGTGCGGGCCCATGCCGCCCGGGATGCCGTCGACGATCCACTTGGCCATCGAGTCGACCATGCCGGTGCCCTGGAGGACGCCGGTGAAGACGGCGGCGGCGAAGACCATGCCGGAGACGTTGAGGACGTTGTCGGCGTGGGCGGCCAGCCGGTCCTTCTGGTCGGGGATGTGGGGGAAGTTGACCGTCAGGGCGAGCGCGGCGCCGAGCAGGAAGAGGACCGGGATCGGCAGCCACTCCATGATCATGGCGGTGAGCAGCGTGACCGTGAGCAGCGCGTTGAACCAGTACAGCTTGGGGCGCAGCGTCGGGCGGTTGGGGTCCAGGCCCTGGAGGCGGACGTCGTCCTCGGCGTCGTCCTCGGCGTCGGTGCCGGAGCCCGCGCCGCCGGTGGTCTTCGCCGTACGGAGCTTGTCGTCGCCGGAGTGGGACCCTGCGGCGGACGCGGCGCCCGCGCCGACGAGGACCGTCTCCTCGGAGCCGGTGGTCTCCCCGTCCTCGGCGCCGTCCTTGACGATCTTCTCCTGCTCCAGTACCTCGTCGAGGCTCAGCACACCGAGGCGCTTGCGCTCCCGCAGGCCGAGGAAGTAGGCCAGGACGAAGACGAAGAGCAGGCCGACGAGGAGCGCGGGGATCATCGGGACGAAGATGTCCGCGGCGTCGAGCTTGAGCGCGGTGGCGGCGCGGGCGGTCGGGCCGCCCCAGGGCAGCGTGTTCATCACGCCGTTGGCGGTGGCGGCGACACCCGTCATCACGACCAGGCTCATCTTCAGCCGCTTGTACAGCGGGTACATCGCCGAGACGGTGATCATGAAGGTCGTCGAGCCGTCACCGTCCAGGGAGACGATCGCGGCGAGCAGGGCCGTGCCGACGACGATGCGCAGCGGGTCGGCCTTGCAGAACTTCAGGATGCCTCGGACGATCGGGTCGAAGAGACCGACGTCGATCATCAGGCCGAAGTAGACGATGGCGAACATCAGCATCGCGGCGGTGGGCGCGAGGTTGCCCACCCCCTCGATGACGTAGTCGCCGAGATGGGCTCCCTTTCCGACGAACACACAGAAGAGCGCGGGGATCAGTACGAGCGCCGCGATCGGCGACATCTTCTTCATCATGATCAGGACCAGGAAGGTCGCGATCATGGCGAAGCCGAGGATGGTCAACATGTGGATACCTAACGTTCGCCCTTGAACTCCCACCAGGGCACCGGCGGTGCGACGACGTTAGGGCGGGTCCACAAGTCTTAACAAGGAGTTGACATGCGAGCAATAAGAGCAGAACTCCTGGTCACAGCGTTGCGCCTGCTCGGGACAGCTCCACGGGGATGCCGTTGAGGACCGCGTTGCCCGACAGCGGGTCCAGGAGAGAGCCGTCGAGAAGCTGGTTCACGTTCACGCCGGGGTCGATCGCGGCGTGCCGCATCCGGGTGCCCGGACGGTCGTGGCCCCAGCCGTGCGGAAGGCTGACGACACCGCGCCGTACGACGTCGGTGACCTCCACGGGAGCGGTGACCTCTCCCCCGGCGCCCTTGATCCGCACGGCGTCTCCGTCGGCGATCCCGAGCCGGTCGGCGTCCTCGGGGTGGAGGTGGAGCGTGCAGCGGTTGGTGCCGCCGGTGAGGGCGGGGATGTTGTGCAGCCAGCTGTTGTTGGACCGCAGATGACGCCGGCCGATGAGGACGAGACCGTCCGGGCGCTCGCGCAGGGCGGCGCGGAGCCGCGGCAGGTCGTCGGCGATCGGCCGCGGCAGCAGTTCGATCCTGCCGCTCACCGTCTTCAGCGGCTGCGGCAGACGCGGCTGCAGCGGGCCGAGGTCGATGCCGTGCGGGTGGGCGAGGAGCTTCGCGAGGGTGAGCCCGTCCGGGGCGGCGCCGAAACCCTCTCCGTACGGGCCGAGGCGCAGCATCATGTCGAGGCGGCGCTCGGGGCCGGTGTCGCCCGTGAGCAGACCGGCGAGTTCCTTCGGGTCGCGGCCGTGGACGGGTGAGTGGGCCTCCTTGACGGCCTTGCCCAGGGTCTGGCCGATGACCAGGTCGTCGACGGCGGCCGGGTCGGCGCCGTGCATGCCGGTGGCGGCGAGGACGAGGCGCGCGAGGATCTCCGTCTCGGCCATGCGCCCGTCCTCCAGAGGGACGGCGGCGGGGTTGTAGCGGACCTGGTTGTGCACGGCGAAGGAGTTGAAGGCGAAGTCGTAGTGCGGGGCCTGGGAGGGCGGCGGCGGGGGCAGGACGACGTCGGCGTGGCGGGCGGTCTCGCCCAGATAGGGGTCGACGCTGACCATGAAGTCCAGGGAGTCGAGCGCCTTGTCGAGGCGGTCGCCGTCGGGGGCGGAGAGCACGGGGTTGGCGGCGATCGTGATGAGCGCGCGGACCGGGCTGCCCTCGGGGGTGCTGGTGTCGATCTCCTCGGCGAGCGCGGACAGCGGCAGCTCGCCCTTGGCCTCCGGGTGGCCGCTGACCCGGCTGTGCCAGCGGCCGAGCGCGAAGCCGTGGCCGGGGCCCGCGGGCCGGGGCGTCCTGTCGGTCGCGGACTGCGGGAAGAGGGCGCCGCCGGGCCGGTCGAGGTTGCCGGTGAGGATGTTGAGCACGTCGACGAGCCAGCTGGCGAGGGTGCCGTGCGGGACGGTGCAGCTGCCGATGCGGCCGTACACGGCGGCGGTGGGGGCGGCGGCCAGCTCGCGGGCGAGCGTGCGGATGGTCCCGGCGTCGACGTCACAGGCCTCCGCGACGGCCTCGGGCGTGAACTCCCCTACGGCGGCGGCCAGTTCGTCGGTCCCCAGCACCAGCGGGGCGAGGTCGCCGAGGTCGACGAGGTTCTCCTCGAAGAGGACCTGCGCCATCGCCGCGAGCAGCAGTGCGTCCGCGCCGGGGCGGATCGCCACGTGCCGGTCGGCGAGCTTGGCCGTACGGGTCGTGCGCGGGTCGACGACGGTGAGGGTGCCGCCGCGCGCCCTGAGGGCCTTGAGCTTGCCGGGGAAGTCGGGGGCGGTGCACAGACTGCCGTTGGACTCCAGGGGGTTGGCGCCGAGGAGCAGGAGGTGGTCGGTGCGGTCGAGGTCGGGCACGGGGATGGCGTTGGCGTCGCCGTAGAGCAGTCCGCTGGAGACGTGCTTGGGCATCTGGTCGACGGTGGAGGCGCTGAACAGGCTGCGGGTGCCGAGGCCCGCGAGGAGGGCGGGCGGGTAGAGGGCGCCGGCCATCGTATGGACGTTCGGGTTGCCGAGGACCACGCCGACGGCGTTCGGGCCGTGGGCCTCGACGACGGGCCGGAGCCCCGCCGCGACGGCGTCGAACGCCTCCTGCCAGGTGGCCTCCCGCAGTTCGCCGTCCCTGCGCACCAGCGGGGTGCGCAGCCGGTCGGGATCGCCGTCGGCGGCACCGAACGAGGCACCCTTCGGGCAGATGAACCCCTTGCTGAACACATCGTCCCGGTCGCCGCGCGCCTTGGTCACCCGGGTGCCCTCGATGGTGAGGGTGAGGCCGCAGGTGGCCTCGCAGAGCGGGCAGACGCGCAGGGCGGTGCGGGAGTCGGTGGTGGTGGACACGGGTCCTCCCGGAGGGGCGGCGGCGACGGTGACGCTCGGACGCGGGCCGCGGACGGAAAGCCCGCGGCACCGAGGCCGAGCATACCGACCGGTATGCATCAGGGGGAGGGGCTGCCGGGAGTCTTGTCGCGAATCCGCGCGACCGTCACCGGTTCGGGGCCCGGTCGCCCCCGGCCGGGCGGGCCGGTCACCCCCGCACCGCGGCCCGCCCCCGGCCGGTCCGAGCCGGCGCCGTGGTCAGTCCAGCACGCGCGCGAGATAGGCCCGCAACAGCTCCCGCATCTCCTGGATGATCTGCGCGTCGCCCTCCGGGGAGACCCGGAAGGCCAGGTGGACGAGGGTGTCGGCGGTCTCGACGGCGATGAGGAAGGTGCGACGGAGGTCGTCGTCGGGGGTGCGGTCGATGAAGGCGGAGAGCAGGTCGGACAGCCGGTCGGCGACCCGGTGGTTGGGCTCCTGCCGGCTGCCGCCCACGGGGATCTGGTTGCCGAAGTCGATGAGGGCGAAGCCGGGGGCGTTGCGTTTCATGTCGAGGTACTCGTCGAGGACGGCGTCCATCGCGGTGCGCCAGTCCCGGCCGCCCATCGCCCGGAGGCGGCGGGTGACCCGGTCGGTGAAGCGGTCCAGGTTGCGTTCGGCCAGCGCGTCGGCCATCGCGCGCTTGTTGCCGAAGAAGCGGTAGACGGAGCCGATGGGCACGCCCGCGCGCAGGGCCACGGCACGGGTGCTCAACGCGTCGTAGCCCACCTCGTCGAGGAGGTCGGCGCAGGCGTCGAGGATCCTGGTCAGTCGTTCGGCACTGCGCCGCTGCACGGGTGCGCGGCGCAGGGAGGTCGCCTGGGACACGGGCTTCATGATGCCTTTCCGCCGAGGTCCGATGAGCTGTCCGAATATCAGTACGGCCGCTGCCACCGCTCCCGCTCAGCCGTGGGCCACGACCGGCCGCGGACATCCGCACGTCGCACGGCCTGCCGGGAGACTAGAGCACCGCACTGACAGGACGGATCCCCCGTCGATCCGGTTCTCCCCCTCGGCCCGATGCACCCGATCTGTCGACGTCCACCGGCGTCCGGTTGCCGCCCTGTCCCCTTGCGTCCGCCTCGACCGAATCCTACGGTGAAGCATAGGAATCGAGAACGGCGAGGGAGCGGGCATGAGCGGGGACGCGAGGAAGACGGCCGAAGGGCTGGAGTACCTCTCCGGTTTCGGCAACGAGCACGCCTCGGAGGCGGTCCCGGGCGCGCTGCCGCACGGCCGCAACTCCCCGCAGCGCGCCCCGCTCGGGCTCTACGCGGAGCAGCTCAGCGGCACCGCGTTCACCGAGCCGAGGTCCCACAACCGCCGCTCCTGGCTCTACCGGATCCGCCCCTCGGCCGCCCACCCGGCCTTCACGCGCACCGGCAACGGCGCCCTGCGCACGGCCCCCTTCACCGAGACGGTGCCCGACCCCAACCGCCTGCGCTGGAATCCCCTCCCCGAGCCCCCGGCCGGCACCGACTTCCTCGCCGGTCTGTGGACGCTCGGCGGCAACGGCGACGCGGCCCAGCGTTCGGGCATGGCCGTGCACCTGTATCACGCCGACACGGCGATGGAGCGGGTCTTCAGCGACGCGGACGGCGAACTCCTGATCGTCCCGGAGCGCGGCGGCCTGCTGCTGCGCACCGAGTTCGGCCTGCTCCACGCCGAGCCAGGCGAGATCGCCCTGATCCCGCGGGGCGTCCGCTTCCGCGTCGACCTCCTCGACGGCTCCGCCCGCGGCTACGTCTGCGAGAACTACGGCGCTCCCTTCCGCCTCCCCGACCTCGGCCCGATCGGCGCCAACGGCCTGGCGAACGCCCGCGACTTCCGGGCGCCGGTGGCCGCGTACGAGGACGTCGAGGGCCCGGTGGAGGTGGTGAACAAGTACTGCGGCAACCTCTGGACGGCCACGTACGGCCACTCCCCCCTCGACGTGGTCGCCTGGCACGGCAACTACACGCCGTACGTCTACGACCTGCGCCGTTTCAACGTCATCGGGAGCATCTCGTACGACCACCCGGACCCGTCGATCTTCACGGTCCTGACGTCGCCGAGCGACACCCCCGGTCTGGCCGGGGTGGACTTCGTCGTGTTCGCGCCGCGCTGGCTGGTCGGCGAGGACACGTTCCGGCCGCCGTACTTCCACCGGAACGTGATGAGCGAGTACATGGGTCTGATCGAGGGCGCGTACGACGCGAAGGCGGAGGGTTTCGTGCCCGGTGGCGGCTCGCTGCACTCCATGATGTCGGCGCACGGACCGGACCGGGAGACCTTCGACCGGGCGAGCGCGGCGGAGCTGCGGCCGCAGCGGGTCGACGACGGCCTCGCCTTCATGTTCGAGACACGCTGGCCGATCCTCGTGACCGCGCAGGCGGCCCGCGCGGAGCACCTGCAACAGGGGTACGACGAGGTGTGGTCCGGGCTCCAGCGCCACTTCGGCCCGTTGCACTGAACGTGTCGCGCCGGGTACGGATAGCGTCGTGACCTCATTCGCTCCGGACTCGATCGTCCTGAACCGCAAACTGCCGCTCTGGTATCAGGTGTCGCAGTCCCTGCGTGCCTCGATACTCGGCCGGTCGCCCCAGGACCCCCTGCGGCTGCCGACCGAGGAGCAGTTGGCCGGGCACTACGGCGTGAGCGTGCTGACCATGCGGCAGGCGCTGAAGGAGCTGGAGGACGAGGGGCTGATCACCCGGCACCGCCGGCGTGGCACGTTCATCGAGCCGAGCGCCCGGCGGGGCTCGCCGGTCCGTCTGCTGGGCTCGGTGGACGCGATCGTGGCCCAGCAGTCGGGCATGACGACCGAGCTGCTGGACCAGGGCAGCACCCCCCTGTCGGGTGAGCTCGTCGAGTACTTCCCGGACTTGACCGAGGTCGCCACGTACCACCGGCTGCGCGGCGACGAGAAGACGGGCGAGCCGACCAACCACGCGCGCAACTACGTGCGTCCCGAGCTGGCCGCGCTCATCGACCGCGACGATCTGCTCCGCTGGCCGATGACGAAGGTCCTGCGCGATGTCGTGGGTGTGGCCATCGGCCGGATCACCGACACCGTCGAGGCCCGTCTCGCGGACCCGGAGACGGCCCGCCTCCTCCAGGTCCCGCTGCTCAGCCCGATCCTGCGCTATACGGGTGTCACCTACGACGACACCGGCCGCGTCCTCGACGTGGCGGTCATCCACTATCGCGGCGACCGCTTCTCGTTCACGGTCACCCTCGACGCCCACTGACCCGGAGGACCAGGTCGTACGATGCCCAGCGTGACGCTCGACGACGCTCCGCTCCTCGCGGACCTGATGCCGTGGTCAGTCGCACCGCCACGGCTGGGGCGGGGGTGGCCGGCGGCCCCCGACGCGGCCTCCCTGAGGGCCCGCTGGGACGCGCTGATGAAGGCCGGGGGCCCGGATCGCGAGGCCCTGTTCGCGCCCACCCGCTCCCGTACCCCGTCCTCGGCGGTGGCCCAGCTGCCGGGCCGGGCCGGCGGCACCGGCCGGCTGGCCCGTGAGTCGGGTCCCTGCGCCGAGCCGGTCCGTGTCCTGGCCGCCCCGTTCGACGAGCAGTGGCTCATCCCCGACCACCGCCTGATCGACGCCGCTCGTCCGGAGCTGTGGCGGGTGGCGGACGAGCACCAGGTCTTCGTGGTCGAGCAGACGGTCGCCCCGAACGCGCCCGGCCCCCTGCTCCTCGCGTCGGCCGTGCTCCCGCTCGCCCCGCCGCACGGCCCCCGCGCCGGCCGTGTCCACCCGCTGTACCGCCGCCCGGGGGCCGTCGAGCCGAATCTCGCACCGGGTCTGGCGGAGCACCTCGGCGAGCGTCTGGGCACCGGTCCCGTCGATCCCGTCGACGTCCTCGCCTGGGTCCTGGTCGCCGCGCGCTCCGGCGCGCGCGGCACCCGGGTTCCGCTGCCCGCCGAGGCGGACGTCTGGTCCGAGGGTGTGGAGCTGGGCCGCCGGACCCTGTGGCTGATGCGCCGCGACGGCGACCGTCCCAGGCTTCCCGGTGGCCGCCGTCCGTACGTGCGCGCACCGCTCCCCTCCCGGCCCGTGGAGATCCGCTACGACCGCGACGAGGAGACCCTCCTCATCGACGAGGGCCGTATCTCCCCCGTCCCGTCCGAGGCGTGGGACCTCCATGTCGGCGGTGTCCGTGTGCTGGAGGAGTGGCTGGCCCGCAGAACGGAACAGGCGGAGCCGGGCACGCTGGAGGCGATCCGCCCGGCGGCCTGGCCACAGACCTGGACGTCGGAGCTGCTGGAGCTGGTCACGGTGCTGGCGCTGCTGGCGGAACTGCGTCCCGGGCAGGCCGAGCCGGTGGTCGGCCGGCCGATCACGACGTCGGAGTTGCGTGGAGCGGGTGTGCTCCCGGTCCCGGAGTCGGCCCGCAGGCCCGCGTCGGTCCTGGACCATCAGGAGGAGGGACCGGAGGGTCAGTTCACGCTGCTGTAGGGCCGGTCACGGCGCGAACGAGTCCAGCACCCTCCCCACCATCCACGCGAACACGGCTTCCAGATCGATCGGCCCCGCGTCCTCCATGAACGCCGCGGCCAGCCGGGGATAGGCCCCGCCGGCGATCTGCGCCCCGAGATAGGCGATCCTGACCTCGTTCTCCCGGTCCTCCGACCAGGGCAGTGACCGCACCCGCTCGGCCGTCGCCAGCTCGTTCGCCACATAGGTCGTCACGCAGCCGTTCAGCATGCCCAGGAGCTGCATCTTCGTCCCGTAGGGCGCGTCGAGCGGATCCATGCAGGCGAGGCAGTGCTCCAGGTAGCGCATGGCGTGGGGGCTGAACCCGTAGACCGGCGACATGAGCCGAGGCATCCACGGGTGCCGGCGCAGCAGGTCACGTGTCTGGTACGCCACCCGTCGCAGCTCGGCCCGCCAGTCCTCGCCGGGTTCCCACAGCTCGTGCTCCCCGGCGACCGCGTCGACCATCAGTTCGTACAGGTCCTCCTTGCGGGGCACGTAGTTGTACAGCGACATGGTGCCGCAGCCCAGCTCGGCCGCGACGTGCCGCATGGAGACCGCGTCGAGACCCCCCGCGTCGGCGAGCCGCACGGCCACCGCCGCGATGTCCGCGCGGCTGAACGCGGGCCTGGGGCCCCGGCCGGTGCGCTCGGGGCGCGCCCAGATCACTGCGGGTTCGGCCGCTCGGCCAGCCATCGGTCATCACCTCGATCACCATCGTAGTTACGTACAGCGTACGTAGTGCGCTATGGTCGACCCATGACAACTACGTACGCTGTACTTAGTGAGGGTCTGGAGAAGCGCTTCGGAGACGTCCACGCCGTGCGCGGGCTCGATCTGGCCGTGGCGGAGGGCACGGTGGTCGGGATGCTCGGCCCGAACGGGGCGGGCAAGACGACGGCCGTACGGCTGCTGGCCACACTGTTGCGGCCGGACGCCGGCTCGGCCCGGATCGCGGGTCACGACCTGCTGCGGGAGCCGGGCGCGGTCCGGCGGGCGATCGGCGTGACGGGGCAGTACGCGTCGGTGGACGGCGATCTGACCGGGCGCCAGAACCTGCGGCTGTTCGCCCGGCTGCACCGCGTCCGCGACACGGCCGGCCGCGCGGGCGACCTCCTCGACCGCTTCGGCCTGACCGAGGCCGCCGACCGGCCCGCCTCCACCTACTCGGGCGGCATGCGCCGCCGGCTCGACCTGGCGGCCAGCCTGATCCGGCGCCCGGCGGTGCTCTTCCTCGACGAGCCCACCACCGGGCTGGACCCGGTCAGCCGCAACCAGATCCGGGACGCCGTGCGCGCCCTGAAGGAGGACGGGACGACCGTGCTGCTGACCACGCAGTACCTGGAGGAGGCCGACCAGCTCGCCGACCGGATCGTGCTGATGGACCGGGGCCGGATCGCGCACAGCGGCTCACCGCCCGAGCTCAAGGCGCTGATCGGCTCCTACGCGGAGGTCGTCGTCGCCCACGCGGACGCGATGACCGGCGCCGCGGCCGTCCTCGACCGACTGACCGGCGCGCGGCCCTCGTTCGACGACGAGCGGCGCGCGGTCGGCGCGGTCACCCTCGACCCGACGCTCACTCTCCCCCGGCTGGTGCGCGAACTCGACGCGGCGGGAGTCCCGTTGCTCGACGCCAGTCTGCGCCCGCCGACCCTCGACGACGTGTTCCTCCGCCTCACCGGGGGCACCGGCCCCAACCCCCGCGACCTCTCCGACCTGAAGGAGCGTGCGGCATGAGCGCGTTGGCGTACGACGGCACGGCGATGCTGGGCCGGCAGCTGCGACGGCTGCGGAACAACCCCGGACTGCTGATCCTGACGCAGACCATGCCCGTGTCGATGCTGCTGTTCTTCGGGTACGTCTTCGGCAGCGCCCTCGCGGTGCCGGGTGAGGAGTACCGGCGGTTCCTGGTGCCCGGTCTGCTGGTGGCGACGGCCGCCGGCGGGATCATGACCGGCATGTTCGAGGCCGCGCGGGACACGCACCGGGGCGTGATGGACCGCTTCCGCGCCCTGCCGATGAGCCGGGCGGCCGTGCCGCTCGGGCAGGCGTTGGCGGACGTGCTCGTCACGGCCGCGGGAGCGGTGTTGTTCCTGCTGGTCGGGCTCGCGGTGGGCTGGCGCGTCGAAGGGGGCGCACCGGAGGCGGTCGGTGCGTTCGGGCTCTTGCTGCTGTTCCGGTTCGCGGCCGTGTGGACGGGCATCTACCTGGGCCTGCTGACCCGCAACGAGGAGGCGGCGGGACAGCTGGGCGGCGCGACGTTCCTGCTGCCGCTGCTGTCCAACGCGTACATCCCGGCCGAGGGCCTGCCCGGCTGGCTGCGCACGGCCGCCGAGTGGAATCCGATCAGCGCGCTCGCCACGGCCCTGCGCGACCTCTTCGGCAACGCGCCCGTCCCCGAGGGCGCCGCCTGGCCGGTGGCCCATCCCGTCGCCGGGTCGCTGCTGTGGTGCGCCGTCCTGCTCGCGGTGTTCGTGCCGCTCGCCGTCCGCACCTACGCCGCCGGGCCCCGGTGACCGCCGTCCCCCGCCGAGGGCGGGCCGGAACCGGGTGAGCCGGGGCGGACGCCGGGGCACGTGACGCGCGGCACGCCCTGATGACAACCGGGTCCCGGCGGGGACATGATCCACGGCATGCGTCCACTCCCCCGCACCGGCGAACCGCTGCCCCTGGACGGCGTCACCGTCGTCGCCGTCGAGCAGGCCGTCGCCGCCCCCTTCGCCACCCGGCAGCTCGCCGACCTGGGCGCACGCGTGATCAAGGTCGAGCGGGTGGACGGCGGTGACTTCGCCCGCGGCTACGACACGGCGGCCCGGGGCCTGGCCTCGCACTTCGTGTGGTGCAACCGGGGCAAGGAATCCCTGGCGCTGGACCTGAAGGACCCGCGCGGCCTGGCCGTCGTACGGCGGCTGGTGGCGGACGCGGACGTGTTCGTGCAGAACCTCGCGCACGGTGCGGCGGCCCGGCTCGGCCTGGACGCGGCCACGCTGTGCGCCGCGCACCCCCGGCTGATCGCGGTGGACATCTCGGGCTACGGGGCGTCGGGACCGTACGCGGACAAGCGGGCGTACGACATGCTCGTGCAGTGCGAGGCCGGTCTGGTGTCGGTGACGGGGACACCGGAGCAGCCGGTGAAGGCGGGCATCCCGGCGGCGGACATCGCCGCCGGGATGTACGCGTTCTCCGGGGTGCTGGCGGCGCTGGTCCGGCGGGGGACCACCGGGCGGGGCGGGCCGGTGGAGGTGTCGATGCTGGAGGCGCTGGCCGAGTGGATGGGGCATCCGCTGCACCACACGATGCACGGCGGGACCGCGCCGGCGCGCACGGGGCTCGGGCACGCGGTGATCGCGCCGTACGACGCCTACGCGACGGCGGACGGCGGGCGGGTGCTGCTGTCGGTGCAGAACGACCGGGAGTGGCGACGGCTCGCCGAACAGGTGCTGGCGCGGCCGGAGTTGGCGGACGATCCCGCGTTCGCGACGAACCCGGCCCGGGTCGAGCGCCGGGAGCGGACCGACGAGCTGGTCGCGTCGGCGCTCGGGGTGCTGGGCACCGACGCGGCGCTGGAGCGGCTGGAGGCGGCGGGGATCGCCTGTGCACGACTGCGGGACGTCACGGAGGTGGCGGAGCATCCGCAGTTGGCGGCGCGGGACCGGTGGCGGGAAGTGGAATCACCGGCGGGGCCGCTCAGGACGCTGCTGCCGCCCATCACGCTGCCCGGCGGGGACGAGGCGCGGATGGGAGCGGTGCCCGCGCTCGGGGAGCACACCGGGTCGCTGCTCCGTGCCGCGGGGATGACGGACGAGGAGATCGCAGCGCTGCGCCGGGACGGTGTGGTCGCCTGAACGCGGGCCTCCTGCGGAAGCCCTTGGTGCCTTGGTGCCTTGGTGCGGCCGGCGGCTAGCGGCTGCCGAACAGCGAGCGGCGCAGCCTCTTCAGGGGTGCGAACAGCGAGACCCGGCCGAGGCGCGTGTCCTTGCGGCTGCTGCGCTCCTGCGGGGAACGTGACGTTATCTCGCGCATCAGCGAGGTCGCCTCGGCCGCCTCGCGCTGCGGCACGGCTGGGCCGCTCAGCACCGAGAGATGGCGGTCGAGCCGCGAACTGGTCGCGGTGCTCCCGCACGTGATCGCAGGGACTCGCGCCCTGCGCACTGCTATCTGTTCCATGTCACTCCCCACCCGTACGAGTCCACCCGGCCCGGGCAGCGTAACCATATCGCCCCGTTGGAGCACTCGGGAATCACGGGCCCGCTATTCCTCTACCCCGCAAGGGGGTTGTTGACTACTCTCCGAATCCGACCGATTCCAGGGCGAGTTGGACAACTGGCTGGCTGGTGGGCTGTGCTGATCCACCGTCGGGTTCGACGGTCACCGCGAGTGACGTCGCGTCGGTGTTCATTCCGTCCGCGACCAAGGGCGTGTCGCCGTCGAAGAGACCCAGGGAGCGTGGTTGCACGTCGGGGCGCATGAGCCAGAGCTGGTGCACCCGGTTCTTCGGGAGGTCCTCGAATCCGCTGAGGGTCACGATCGCGCTCCCCTCCTCGGCGGAAGCGATCACTCCGATCACATGACCCTCCGTGTCCCGGTCGTTGCTCGCTCGCGCGTCCGGCGCGGCGAGAACGTGGGCGATCTCACTGGCCCGTGCCCGTTCGGCGGCCAGCTCGTCCCGGGTTCGGTCGGCCTGGACGGCGAAGAGGGACGCCACCACGAGTGCGGCGGCGGCCGTGACGGTGGCCAGCGGAACGAGCCAAGAGCGCAGACGGGGCGCACGGGCGCGCGACTTCGGCGGCGGCTCGGTGCCCCACACATGCCGCGGCAGATGCTGCTGCCGTGAGGGCTGAGCGCTCCAGGAACGGTTTTCCTGGGGCGTGTTGCGTACGGCGGCGAAGACCCGGTCGCGCATCGCCGCCGGCGCCGGGGCGGCCGTCGACCAGGCGAGGCGGACGGCGTCCTCGGACAGGGCGCGCACCTCGGCGGGACAGCGGTCGCAGCCCTCCAGGTGCTTCTCGAAGCGGCGCCGCTCGTCGGGTTCCAGGGCGTCGAGCGCGTAGGGAGCGGCGAGCGAGTGGAGGTCCTCGCGGCGGAAGAGGCTCATGCCACGCCTCCCGTCGGCGCACACGCCCCGCGGGGCGCGCGAGCGCGTGGACCCCCGGGTTCCACGCGGTGGATCAGGGCGCTCATGCGACTCCTCCCAGGCATTCGCGCAGCCGTGTGAGTCCGTCGCGCATACGGGTCTTGACCGTGCCGAGGGGGCAGGAGAGCCGCTCGGCCACTTCACGGTAGGTATAGCCGTCGTAGTAGGCGAGGGTGACGGACTCGCGCTGGAGGGTGGTCAGCTTGTCCAGGCAGTGGCGCACCCACTGGCGTTCGAGGCCGGCCTCGACCTCCTCGGCGACCTGGTCGAAGGCCGGGTGGTGGTAGCGGCGTCCCTCGCGCTGTTCGCGCTCGGTGGCGGCGCGGGCGCTGCGCACCCGGTCCACCGCACGCCGGTGCGCGAGGGTGAGTATCCAGGACAGGGCGCTGCCCCGGGCCGGATCGAAGCGGCCCGCGGAACGCCACAGTTCGAGCAGCACCTCCTGAGCCACTTCCTCCGACTGCGCGGGGTCGCGTACGACCCGGCGCACCAGCCCGAAGACCGGGCCGGACACCACCACGTACAGCTCCTCGAACGCCCGTTGATCGCCTCCGGCCACCCGGACCAGAAGCTTGTCCGCCTCCACACGCTCCCCCTCGTCTCCGGCCGAGCACGGCCATCCCCGCGCGTAAGGCATTCGCAACAGACCCACCTCCGGATGGGATTACGGATCAGGCTGCCCGAAACGCGGGTGTTCGGTCGACCGATCCGAACATCGGATCAACGAATCGTGCTCTCCGCTGAGTGAACCTTTCAAACGCGCCGTAAGAACGTTTGGGATTCGACCAATCCACCCTGCCGACCGCTCCGAATGGCGTTCGTCAGGCAAGTTGGGACAGAGGACGGACGGCATGACACCTACTTCCAGGAGCGGCTCGGGACGCAGGAGCGTCGCGTCCCTCATCTGCGCTTCGCTGGCCGCCGGCGGGCTCGCCGCCGCCGGCGTGACCGTACTGGAGCCGGGGGCGGCCTCCGCCTCCAGCCACCGGGAGGCCCCGCTGATCTCGGGGGACCCCCAGTTCGACAACACCGATGTCTACGCGTTCGTCAGCCCGGACAAGCCGGACACGACGACGGTCATCGCGAACTGGATCCCCTTCGAGGAACCCGCGGGCGGACCGAACTTCTTCACCTTCTCCGAGGACGCGCAGTACGACATCCGCGTCGACCAGGACGGCGACGCGCAGGAAGACCTGATCTTCCGGTACACGTTCGACACGAAGACGAAGAACGACAAGACCTTCCTGTACAACACGGGCGTCGTGGAGAGCCTCGACGACCCGGACCTCAACATCACGCAGACCTACGACATCGAGCTCATCAAGCTGAAGAACCGCCGCGCGGTCTCCAAGACGCGGCTCGCGGACGATGTGTGGGTGGCCCCGTCGAACGTCGGCAAGGCGTCGATGCCGAACTTCAAGAAGCTGCGCGACGAGGCGGTCTACAAGACGGCGAGCGGGGTGACGACGTACGCCGGCCAGGCCGACGACCCGTTCTTCCTGGACCTGCGCGTCTTCGACCTGCTGTACGGCGGTGACCTCTCCGAGGTCGGGCGGGACACGCTCAAGGGCTACAACGTCAACTCGATCGCGCTCCAGGTCCCGAGCGAGGCGCTCGTGCAGTCCAAGGACCAGCCGATCGTCGGTATCTGGTCCACGACCCAGCGTGCGGGCGCCGACGGCCAGTACCGCCAGGTGTCGCGCCTCGGCATGCCGCTGGTGAACGAGGTCGTCAACCCCATCGGGGACAAGGACAAGTTCAACGCGTCCTCACCGGCGGACGACGGCCAGTTCCTGAAGAACGTCACCGAGCCGGAGCTGCCCAAGCTCATCGAGGCGATCTACAAGATCCCGGCGCCGAAGGAGCCGCGCAACGACCTCGTCGACGTCTTCCTCAAGGGCGTCGAGGGCCTCAACCAGCCGCCGCACGTGACGCCGTCGGAGCAGCTGCGCCTCAACACCTCCATCGCGCCCACCAAGAAGCCGAAGCGGCTCGGTGTGCTGGACGGCGACAACCAGGGCTTCCCGAACGGACGCCGGCTCACCGACGACGTGATCGACATCGCGCTGCAGGTCGTCGAGGGCGAACTCGTCGACGCGCCCAACGACCTGGGTGACGCGGTGAACAAGAACGACAAGAAGTTCGGCCACTCGTTCCCGTACGTCGGTCTGCCGACGGCCGGTTCGCGTGGCAAGACCGTCAAGGGCAACACCACCAACAGCGTCCGCAGCGCGATCGGTACCGGTGTCGAGAGCGGCACCGAGGACACCACGCTGATCGCCGCCTCGGCCGGCGCCGGCGCGGCCGGTGTCCTGCTCATCGGCGGTGGCCTGCTGTGGTGGCGCCGTCGGAACGACCGCGCCTACTACTAGGCCGCCCCGACCGGGCCCTCCCCCATCGGGCCCGGTCACCGAGACCGGCGCGGCCCGCCCGTATCCATCCCCCACGGCGCGGGCCGCGCCCCACGATCACCACCATCGCGCTCGGCAAGGATGTTGAGGAGAGGGCATGTCCCCGCGTACGAACGACAGCGCGTCGCAGGACGGACGTCGGCGTCCCGGCGAGGGGACTCCCGAGACCGAGGCCGCCGAGCGCGACCAGGCCGGGCCCGCCCGCGCCCGCGAGGACGACACCGCTTCGTCCGGCGTCACCACGGCCGCGCCCGCGACCGAAACCGAGACCGCGTCCGAAACCGAGTCCGAGACCGGGGCCGGCCCCGGGGCCGACGACCGCCGGCCCGCGTCCGAGTCCGGGCGGCGGCGGCTGGTGCGGCTCACCGCGTGCGCGGCCGCGCTGGCCGTCGCGTTCACCGGGTTCGCCGTGGCGCTCGGGGCCAAGGACGACGACCGGACGACGGTGGCGGCCTCCACCTCGCAGGGCGTCTCGGCGGCCCAGCTCGCCCATGGCGACCTCGACACGGGGGTCAGGCTGCTCCAGGCCCATCTCCGGCAGCAGCCCAAGGACTTCGGCTCCTGGTCCACGCTCGGCCTCGCCTATGTCGAGCAGGCCCGGGTCAAGGGCGACTCCTCCCGCTACCCGCAGGCCGAGAAGGCCCTGCGGCGTTCGCTGAAGCTGCGGCCGGACAACGACCCGGCGCTCGCGGGCCTCGCCGCCCTCGCCGCCGCCCGCCACGAGTTCGCCGACGCGCTGCGGTACGCGGACCGGGCACTCAAGGAGAACCCCTACAGCGAAAGGGCGTTGTGCAGCCGCGTCGACGCGCTGGTCGAACTCGGCCGCTACGACGACGCGTCGAAGGCGGTGAAGCTCGCCGACAGCCGCCGCCCCGGCATCCCGGTGTTCACCCGGTACGCCTACGTCCACGAGCTGCGCGGCGACGTGAAGACCGCCCGCCGTGTCCTGAACATGGCCCTGAGGTCGGCGGCCACGCGGGGCGACATCGCCTACGTGGCCACCCAGCTCGGCCAACTCGCCTGGCGGCAGGGCGACTACAAGACCGCGCTCACCCACTACGCGCGCGCCCTCGGCGCCGACGACACCTACCTCCCCGCGCTGGAGGGCCGCGCCCGCGCCCAGGCCGCGAGCGGCGACCGCGCGGAGGCGATCCGCGGACTGGAGCAGGTCGTGGCCTCCTATCCGCTGCCCGGACCGCTCGTCGTGCTCGGCGAGCTGTACGAGGCCAAGGGCGACAAGGCCAAGGCCCGCGACCAGTACGCGCTGGTGGACGCCTACACCGCCATCGCCCGGTCCTACGGCGTCAACGCCGACCTCGACACCGCCCTCGCCGCCGCCGACCACGGTGACCGCAAGGCCGCGCTCAAGGCCGCCGAGGCCGAGTGGAAGCGCCGGGAGACGGTCCACACGGCGGACGCCCTCGCCTGGGCGCTGCACGTCAACGGCCGCGACGACGAGGCCCTGCCGTACGCCCGCCGCGCCACCGCCACCGGCTACCGGGACGCGACCTTCCTGTACCACCGGGGCATGGTCGAGAACGCGGCCGGCGACAAGAGGAAGGCGAGGGCCTCGCTGAAGGGGGCGCTCGACCTCAACGCCGGTTTCTCGCCGCTCGGCGCGGCACGGGCCCGCACCACCCTGAAGTCTCTGGAGACCGTCAAGTGACCACTCCGCGGCGCGCGTTCGCCTCCGGCACGGCCGTGTTCCTGGCCGCCTGCGCACTCGTCCTGGTCCCCACCGGGACGGCGAGCGCGCACCCGCTGGGCAACTTCACCGTCAACCGGTACGACGGCCTGGTCGCCGCCCCCGGGCAGCTGAGGATCCTCCATGTCGAGGACCTGGCGGAGATCCCGGCCACCCAGGCCGCGCCCGCCGTCGAGCGGCAGGGCATGGGCGACTGGGCCCGGGAGCGGTGCGAGAAGGCCGCCGAGGGCAGTGAGGTCACGGTCGACGGGAGCGCCGTCGAGGTGGCGCTCGGGTCGAGCCGGGCCGCGGAACGGCCGGGCCAGGCGGGGCTGAAGACGCTGCGCGTGGAGTGCCGGCTGACGGCCGCCCTGCCCGACCGGGCCGCCGACGTACGCTTCCACGCGGCCGTCGACTCCGGGCCCGGCTGGCGCGAGGTCACCGCCCAGGGCGACCGGACGACCCTGGCCGGGTCGGACGTGCCCGAGGAGTCGGTCTCGAAGCGGCTCACCAGCTATCCCGAGGATCTGCTGCAGTCACCGGAGGACACGGCGACGGCGTCCCTCCAGGTCGAGCCGGGCGGCCCGGCGCTGGCCGAGCAGCGGAGCGACGCGCCCGGCGCCTCGATCCTGCCGCGGGGCGCCGACCGCTGGACCAGGGCCCTCGACGACCTGGTCTCCAGCCACGACCTCACCCTCGGCTTCGGCGCCCTGGCCTTCGGCATCGCCATGTTCCTGGGGGCCATGCACGCACTCGGCCCGGGTCACGGCAAGACCCTGATGGCCGCGACGGCCGCCGCCCGCGACCGGGCCCGGATGCGCGACGTGCTGCCCATGGCCGCGTCCGTGACGGTCACCCACACCCTGGGCGTGGTCGCCCTCGGCCTCCTCGTCCTCGCCGGCTCCGCCGCCGCCCCGTCCGTCATCACCTGGCTGGGCATCGCGAGCGGCCTGTTCGTGATGGGCGCGGGGCTGTCGCTCGCACGACGTGCCTGGCTGAACCGCAAACTGACGCTCACGCACGCGAAGGCCCAGGACCACGGTCACACGCACGACCACGGGCACGACCACAGCCACGATCATGAGCACGACCACGGGCACTCCCACAGCCACGGCGACGGCCACTCCCACACGCACGACCACGCGCCCGCGCCCGAGCCCGCCCGTGAACTGGTCCTCGCCCAGGCCGCCCCCTCCCCCAGCCACGCGCACGGCGAGACCCGCGCGCACACCCACGCGTCGGTCGCGACCCACACCCACGACCACCAGCACGACGACGACCACCAGCACGACCACGGTCACGGTCACAAACACGACCACGACCACCCGCACAGCCACGAACACGAACACGATCACGACCACCACCACGCCCCCGCCCAGAAGCGCTCCCTCTTCGGCGGCGGCGTCACCCACACCCACGGCGGCTTCACCCACACCCACCCCACCGCCCCCACCCTGCGCGGCACGATCCTGCTCGGCTTCGCGGGCGGCATGGTGCCGAGCCCGTCGGCCGTGGTCGTCCTGGTCGGCGCGGCGGCGCTGGGCAAGGCCTGGTTCGGACTGCTGCTCGTGGTGGCGTACGGCATCGGGCTGGCGCTCACGTTGACGGCGGCCGGGTACGCCGTCGTGAAGGCGGGCGGCTGGGTGACGCGGGTGATGGACCGGGGCGAGGGCCGGCTCGGCGGGCCGACGGCCGCGCTGGTGCGCAGGACGGTGCCGTTGATGTCGGCCCTGCTGGTTGTCGCCCTGGGGGCTGGTTTGGTGTTCAGGGGGGCAACATCCGCACTCGGCTGAGCTACTTTTGTGGGGAAATCGCACGGAGTGGAGATTTCAGGCGGATGCGAGTGACGGGGGATGGCCGTGTCCGAAGAACCGGGCAGTGAACGGGTGATCGCGGGCCGGTACCGGCTCCTGACCCCGCTGGGCGAAGGCGGCATGGGGACCGTGTGGCGGGCCCGTGACGAGGTGCTGCACCGCGAGGTCGCCGTCAAGGAGGTGAAGGCGCCGGGCGGGATCCCGGTGTCCGACGTCGAGCGGATGTACGCCCGGCTGGAGCGGGAGGCGTGGGCGGCCGCGCGGGTCGCCAACCGCAATGTCGTCACCGTGTACGACGTGGCCATGGAGGACGGCCGCCCGTGGATCGTGATGGAGCTGGTGCGCGGTGTGTCGCTCGCCGACCTCCTGGACGCCGAGGGCCCGATCGACCCGCAGCGCGCCGCGCACATCGGCGCCGAGGTGCTGTCCGCGCTGCGGGCCGCGCACGAGGCCGGGGTGCTGCACCGGGACGTGAAACCGGCGAACGTGCTGATGTCCAACGACGGCCGGGTCGTCCTCACCGACTTCGGTATCGCGACGGTCGAGGGCAGCTCCGCGCTGACCATGACCGGCGAGGTCATCGGCTCTCCCGAGTTCCTCGCCCCCGAGCGCGCCCTCGGCCGGGCCTTCGGCCCCGAGTCGGACCTGTGGTCCCTCGGCGTGCTGCTGTACGCGGCGGTCGAGGGCAACTCCCCGTTCCGGCAGAACACTCCGCTCAGCACCCTGCGCGCGGTCGTCGACGAGGAGCTTCCGCCGCCGCACCGGGCCGGTCCGCTGGCCCCGGTGATCGAGGGGCTGCTGCGCAAGGATCCGGCCGACCGGATGCCCGCCGAACAGGCCGAGCGGGACCTGCGGATCGTCGGCGCCGGCGGTACGCCCTCCGGCACGGGGCCCACGCGCTCCGACACGCTCGCGTCGGCGCCGTACGACCCGACGGTGTCCGCCTTCCCCGCCGCGGGCACGGGGCGGAGCACGAACCAGTACGGCGCGCCGACTCCGCCGCGCCCCGTCCCCGCCGCGGCGACGCACCCCTCCGCGGTGCCGGCCGGCGGGCGGGACCGCAACCGCCGTGCCCTCGTCTTCCTGGTCGCCGGTATCGCGGCGATCGCCCTTGCCGTCGCGGGGCTGACGTACGCCCTGGTCAACCGTGACGACGGTGGTAAGGACGGCAATCCCACCAACGGCGCGGGCACGGTGGGCGGAACCGACGGCGGGACGGCCGACGGCGGTACGGGCGAGGAGGAACCCGGCGGCGGCGCCACGGAGGACGACAGCGAGACCCCCTCCGAGACGCCCGAGGAGAAGCCGACCACGAAGCCGCCCGCGCAGTCGGTCGACGTGACGGTGACGGGCGCGAACACCGACTACTCCGGCACCTGTCCGCCGCCGGACGACCAGGTGCCCAACTTCACCGCGACGTTCACCGTGGGCAGCGTCCCCGTGGACGTCCAGTACCGCTGGGTGGCGGAGAACGGCCAGATCGACGACACCGGCTGGAAGACGCTGTCCTTCTCCGCCGGCGGCGAGAAGACCAAGCGGGACCAGGTCGTCGTCTCGACGAACGGCAGTCACACGGACGAGATCAGCGTCGAGGTGCGGGGACCGGTGAGCAAGAAGTCCAACGCGGTCGCGTTCTCGGTGACGTGCGAGACGGAGGCCCCGACCACGGGCGGGACCTCCCCCGGCGACGACCAGGAGAACCCCGGCGAGTACAGCGACTCCGACGCCGACTACGACGACGAGGCCGGGGTTCTCACCGGGGCGGCTCCCTACGGGGCCGTCAGGCCGCGTTCCTGAGGACCGGCAGATAGCCGCCGGACTGTCCGGCGGCCTTCGGGTGGTAGGACTCGCCCGTGTTCAGCAGGTTGAGGCTGTGCAGCCACGCGCTGCCCGAGCACAGCTCGTGCCCGGTGAACGTCGGGCGGACGTCGCCGAAGGTGAAGCCGTGGTCGGCGGCGCGTTTGGCGATCGCGGTGTTCAGGTGGTCGGCCGCGTTGTTGATGGCGGACCGCTTGGCCTGGGAGAGGCCGGGACAGGTGCCGCCGAGCCGGTAGAAGCGGGGGTAGCCGAGCACCACCACATGGGCGGCCGGTGCCTTCGCGCTGATCGCCGAGTAGACCTTGTCGAGTTGGCCGGGGAGCGTGGAGTCGACGTACGCCTTCGCCGTGTTGATGCGCGCGAGGCAGGAGCTGTCGGACTGCAGGACGCAGGTGGTCATGACGTCGGCGAAGCCGGCGTCGTTGCCGCCGACGCTCACGGAGACCAGCCCCGTGCCCGTGCCGAGCGGTCCCAGCTGACGCGCCAGAACATCACCCGTTCGGGCGCCCGAGCAGGCCGTGAAGTCGAAGGACGAGGGTGAGTTGGCGGCCGCCCAGAGGTACGGGTAGGCCTTCGTGCTGCGCTTGCAGTCGCCGCTGGAGGAGAGGTAGCTCCCGGCGCCGACGCCCGAGGAGTAGGAGTCGCCGAGCGCCACATAGCCGGTGGCAGCGGCCTGTTGGGACGCCTCGGCCGTCGTGGCCCCGGTGAGGGCGACGCCGACGGCGAGGAGGAGTGAGGTCATGTATGCCGCAAGTCGGGAACGTCTCATGGAACCTCCCTTTAGCAGGATCTCTGCCTCAACCGTCGTAGCAACTACGCGTGTTGATCGGAAGTGTCCATGTCAATACTTTCCTGGTCGCAACAGATCGGATCCACCGCGAACCACGTCCGCCCGATTGCAGGCGCATGACATACGCATGACAAGAACTCAACTCCCTTGAGCCGCACCCCTCGATCGCACAGTCTGCTTGTCGGCCGGGAGCGGAACGCGACGCTCCAGGCCGTGCGCGCGAGACCGCGCGCACCCCCCACAGGCGCGCGCCCCACTCCGGCGCGCGCCGCCCATGAGGAGGAACCCCTCGTAATGGCACACCTGCGTAGCGAGAACATCCGGGTCGTCACCGTCGCCACCCTGGCGACAGCCGCTCTGCTCGGCGGCCTCACCGCGCTCCCCGCCCAGGCCGCCCCGGCCGAGGGCAGGGTGCTCGCGGCCGGCTCCCCCACCGCCGTCAAGGACAGCTATGTCGTCACGCTCAAGAAGGGCTCGGGCCTCAAGGCCGCGTCGAGCGCGGGCAAGGACCTGGTCGAGCGGTACGGCGGCACGGTGAAGCGCACCTTCCGGTCCGCGCTCAACGGCTACTCGGCCCAGCTGTCCGCGGCCGAGGCCGGGAGACTGGCCGCCGACCCGGCGATCGCCTCCGTGGAGCAGAACCAGGTCTTCACCGCCGACGCCACCCAGTCCAACGCCCCCTGGGGCCTGGACCGTTCCGACCAGGCGTCGCTGCCGCTGTCCGGCACGTACACCTACCCGGACAGCGCGGGCGGCGGCGTGACCGCGTACGTCATCGACACCGGCGTGCGTGTCTCGCACGCCCAGCTCGGCGGCCGGGCGGTCAACGGCTACGACGCCGTGGACGGCGACAGCGTGGCGCAGGACGGCAACGGCCACGGTACTCACGTGGCGTCCACCATCGCGGGCTCGACCTACGGCATCGCCAAGCAGGCGAAGATCGTGGCCGTGCGCGTGCTCGACAATGCCGGCTCGGGCACCACGGCCGGCGTCGTCGCGGGCATCGACTGGGTGACGGCGAACCACAGCGGCCCCTCGGTCGCCAACCTGTCGCTCGGCGGCGGCGCCTCCACCGCCATCGACACGGCCGTCCGCACCTCCATATCCAGCGGTGTGACCTACGCCGTCGCGGCCGGCAACAGCAGCGCCAACGCCTCCTCGTACTCCCCGGCCCGCGTCACCGAGGCGATCACTGTCGGCGCCACCACCAGCACGGACGCCCGGGCCAGCTACTCCAACTACGGTTCGGTCCTGGACATCTTCGCCCCGGGTTCGTCGATCACGGCCGGCTGGAACACCGGCGACACGGCGACGAACACCATCTCGGGCACCTCGATGGCCACCCCGCACGTCGCGGGCGCGGCCGCGGTCTATCTGGCCGGTCACCCCTCGGCCACCCCGGCCCAGGTCGCCTCGGCCCTGACCGCCGGAGCCGTCACCGGCAAGGTCACCGGCCCGGGGACCGGTTCCCCGAACCGTCTGCTGCAGATCGTCCCCTGACGGTGAACACCGCCGTGTGAACGGGAGTTTCCCCGAAGGCGCGTGCCGCCTCCGGGGAAACTCCCGTGCGCGCGCCGAACCGCGTGCGGGGTCGAGCCCGCGGCGCGCCGCGGAAAGCGGGTGCACGGGGCGCCCCCGGTGACGGATCATGGCGCCATGTCTGCCAACCCACACGACGCACTGCCGATCCGGCTCAACGTCGACGACAGCGACTCGCCGTCCGATGTCGTCGACGCGCTGTTCCTCGGCCGTTTCGCGACGGGCGAGCAGCCGTACGCGCACGCGGCGAACATCGACCGGGTACGGTCCGGCGCCACCCTCCTGCCGCCGGGCGCCCGAGTGCTGCGGGCCGCGCGGGACGACGACCGCAGCGCGACCCTCGCCGAGGGGGACGGCTGGACCGTGCTGATCTCCCGCTGGAACCGGGGCGCCGACGTCACGGTCACCGCGACCACCGCCGAGCTGGCCCAGAAGGTGCTCGGCCAGGCCACCGACGGCGCGGCCGACGAGCCCGAGCCGCAGCCGCAGGACGTGACGATGGGTTTCTGGTACGTCTCGCCGCGCCGGGGCCCGCACCGCACGACCCGGCAGATCTCGGCCGGCACCTGGGAAGAGGTACGGCCGAACTACACGGCGCCCGTGGCGGACGCGATGGACCGCCTCATGAAGACGACCCCCGAGAACATCGCGGGCCGCCTCCTGCTGCTGCACGGCCCGCCCGGCACCGGCAAGACCTCCGCCCTGCGCACGCTGGCCCGTTCCTGGCGGGACTGGTGTCAGGTCGACTGCGTCCTGGACCCCGAGCGGCTCTTCTCCGACGTCGGCTATCTGATGGACATCGCGATCGGCGAGGACGACTCCACCGGCAAGGGCCGCTGGCGGCTGCTGCTCCTGGAGGACTGCGACGAACTGATCCGCGGCGAGGCCAAGCACACGGCGGGCCAGGCGCTCTCCCGGCTGCTGAACCTCACGGACGGCCTGCTCGGCCAGGGGCGCAACGTCCTGGTCGGCGTCACCACCAACGAGGACCTGGAGCGCCTGCACCCCGCCGTGGTGCGCCCCGGCCGCTGTCTCGCCCGGATCGAGGTGGGCGCCCTGACCCGCGCGGAGGCGGTGGGCTGGCTCGGCACGGACGAGGGGGTCGGCCGTGAGGGCGCGACCCTGGCCGAGCTGTACGCGCTGCGCCGCGGCACGTCACCGACGTCGCTGCCGGAGCCGAGGGGCGGGGCGGACGCGGGCCTGTACCTGTAGGCGGTCGCCTACGGGCGATCACAGTAGGCGGTCGCCTGTGGGCGATCACCTGTGGGCGGTCGCGCTTCGGTGCTTTCATGGATGTATGACCGTGTTCGTCGGCACGTCGGGGTGGCAGTACGAGGACTGGCGCGGCGCCCTCTACCCGGCGGGCTGCCCCACCCGGCTGTGGCTGGAGGAGTACGCGGCCCGCTTCGCCACGGTCGAGCTCAACAACGCGTTCTACCGGCTGCCGACGAAGGAGAACTTCGAGGCGTGGCGGGAGAGGGTGCCGGCGGACTTCGTGGTCGCGGTCAAGGCGAGCCGGTACCTGACCCACATCAAGCGGCTGCGGGACCCCGAGGAGCCGGTGCACCGCCTGATGAGCCACGCGGAGGGCCTCGGCGACCGGCTGGGCCCGATCCTGCTCCAGCTGCCACCGACCCTGCGGGCCGACGCGGACCTGCTGAGCGCCTGCCTGGACCGCTTCCCCGCCGGCACCCGCATCGCGGTCGAGCCCCGCCACGACTCCTGGTGGGCCCCCGGGATCCGCGAGGTGCTGGAGTCCCGCGGCGCGGCCCTGTGCTGGGCCGACACCCGGTCCCGCCCGGCGACCCCGCTCTGGCGCACCACCGGCTGGTGCTACCTCCGCCTCCACCAGGGCCGGGCCCGCCCCTGGCCCCACTACGGCCGCCAGGCCCTGTCGACCTGGGCCCACCGCATCGCCGACACCTGGCCCGCCGACGCCGACGCCTACGTCTACTTCAACAACGACCCCCACGCGGCGGCGGTGAGGGACGCGACGACGTTCGCGAGCGCGGCGCGGAGCGCGGGCCTGCGGCCGACCCGCACACCGCGGCCGGCACGGCCGGCGCGGACCTGAGCCCCGTCGCGGGCCCCTCCCCGGGGTCCTACTCCGCGTACGCGGCCCGCAGGGCGTCCCGGGCCACCGCCAGCGCCTCCGCCTCGCCGAGGCCGAGCCGGCGCACCCGCTCCGCGTACGCCCCCGCGGCCGTCGCGGCCTCGCGCTCCGCGGCCGAGCCGGCGGCCGCCACGAACGTCCCGTTGCGCCCCCGCGTCTCGATCACCCCGTCCGTCTCCAGCGCCCGGTACGCCTTGGCGACGGTGTTGGCCGCGAGTCCGAGCTGCTCGGCGAGCCCCCGTACGGTCGGCAGCCGGTACCCCACGGGCAGCGCGCCGGAGTGGGCCTGTTCCGAGATCTGGGCGCGCACCTGCTCGTAGGGCGCGCCCCCCTCCACGATGCGAATCTTCAAGGTCACGCGGCGATTGTCCCGTACCCGGCGGAAATTCGGAGGCAGCCCACCGTGCGGCCCCCGTACCGTGCGCACCCATGACAGTGATCGTGCGCGCCCTGCGCGCCGCCGACCCCGCGGACGCCGAGGCGTTCGCGGCGGTACGGCGGCAGGCCCTGCCCTTCATGGTCGGTACCGCCGAGTCCGTGCTCCACGACGCCGCCCGAGCGGCTCCCGAGGCGCACTACGGGCAGCTGGTCGCCGAGGCGGACGGCGAGGTGATCGGCACCGCGCAGCTGGGCATCGCCGACGACAGCCCCGTGCCGGGCCAGGGCTTTCTGAACGTCTATGTGCACCCGCGGCAGGTGCGTCGGGGGGCCGGCGCTCTGCTGGTGCGCGCGGCCGAGGAGCGGCTGACGGCGGTGGGGGCGAAGCGGCTGCTGTCGTGGGTGCTGGACACCCCGGAGAACCGGGCGTTCGCCGAGCGCCGAGACTACGCCCCGAGCCGCTCCGCCCACTTCCTCCGCCTGGACCTGGCCCACGGCACCCTCCCCCCGCCCGGAACACCGCCCCCGGGTGCGGAGCTGCGCACGGCCGCCGACTTCGCCGACGACCCACGCCCCCTGTTCGACCTGGACGCGGAGGTGTCGGCGGACGAACCCGGCGATCTGGACGCGGAGTTCGACGACTACGAGCGGTGGCTCGCCGAGACCTACCGCCACCCGCTGCTGGACCACGCCCTGAGCACGGTGGTCGTCGTGGACGGCACGCCCGCCGCGTTCACCGCGGTCCGCACGGACGGCCGGGACCGCTACTTCACGGGGATGACGGGCACCGCCCGCGCCTTCCGCGGCCGGGGTCTGGCCAAGCTCGCCAAGAACGACTCCCTGCACCGCGCCCGGGCCGCCGGCTGCACGGAGGCCTTCACGGGCAACGACGCCGGCAACGGCCCGATGCTGGCGGTCAACAGGTGGTTCGGGTACGAGATCTGCGCGACGGAGGTGCGGTATGTCCGTGAACTGGGCTGAATCCGGAGGCGAGGCGTACGAGGTGGACGTCGTCCTGCTCAAGGCGGGCCGTACGAAGATCCGTTACCCCGCGCGGTTGTTGAGCGACGACGGCGTCCGGGTGGCGGTGCGGGCCGCCTGGGCGGGCGAGGGCGTCCGGGACTTCGGGTTCGTGCGGTTCGAGCCGGGTGACGTGTTCACCGAGTACTTCTGGCGCGACCGGTGGTACGCCGTGAAGGAGGTCCGTGACGCGCGGGGCGCGCTGAAGGGCTGGTACTGCGACGTCACCCGGCCCGCCACGTTCGCCGGCGGGGAACTCGTCGTCGAGGATCTCGACCTGGACCTGTGGCGCTCGGCCGACGGCACGGCCGTACTGCGGCTGGACGAGGACGAGTTCGAGGAGAGCGGGCTCGCGCAGAGCGATCCGGCGGTCGCGGCGGCCGCCGTGGCCGCCCTGGACGAACTGGAGGCGCTCGCCACCGTCGAAGGGGGCCTGGAGTCGCTGCTGGCGTGAACGGCGTCGGCGTCGGCGGGGGTGTGGGCCGGGGGGCGGCTCCGGCTCCGGCCCGGGACGGCGGTCAGAGGCGGGCCACGACCGCGTACCGCTCGTCCTGGACCGTCCGGCCCCACAGCAGCGCGTCGCCCTCCAGCCGCACCACCTCGGCGTCGGCCACGAGGGGCGCGACCATCCCCCGCAGCCGCTCGGCGGAGATGCCGACCGGGCTGAGAGCGCCCCACACCCCCTCGACCAGCACGAGCCGGCCGCCGGGCCGCAGCAGGCCGCACCAGTGGCGCAGGACGCGGCCCGGGTCGGGCAGGGTCCACAGCACATGGCGGACGAGGACGACGTCGAACCGCTCCTCCCCCACGGGCGGGACCGCCGCGTCGCCGACGAGGAACACGGCGGGGCGCCCGGCGAGTTTGGCGCGGGCGAGGGCGACCATGGCCGGGGAGGAGTCGATCCCGGTCACCCGGTGTCCCTGCTCGGCCGCGAGGAGTGACAGGCTGCCGGTGCCGCAGCCGAGGTCGAGCACATCGCGGGCGGGAGGCGGCAGCCAGTCCCGCAGGCGGGCCGCCCAGGCCTCCCGGACGGCGGGTTCCCGCAGGCCATGATCGGATTCGTCGTCGAAACCGGGCGCCTGAGCGTCCCAGTCGACGGCCTCCGGAGGGTCATCTGCCGCCGGGTCGTCCGGTGTTCGAAGGTCCGGGGAGGTTTCGCCGTCGTCGATGTTGGTCATGCCGCCAGAGTGACACCTGCCACTGACAGTCCAGATGGTGACAGCCGCCACTGACAGAGCACGAACGATGAGTAACGCTCCCGGAAAAGGTCTACCTCCGTGAAAACGCGGAACCCGGTGGACGCAAGGAGGCAGCCATGCGCCGTACGACCGTGCAGAAGCCCCTGAGGAAGTCCTCGTCCCGCCAGGTGCGGGACGAGGCCGACGAACGCCCCGTCGAGCGCCGGGAAGTGCGCAAGGACATCGCGCGCACCTGGTGGCCGGACGGCTGACCGCTCGCCCCCGGCCCACCGACCATCCGACCACGCCGTCCGGCGGACGGCCCTCCACGACCTCGTACCCGGCCCTCGGGCCGCGCTGCGGGGTGAATTTCCGGTTCTCCGCGTCACCACGTCGTGCAGGAGCGTGCCCTCGGCCCGGCCGAGGGCACGCTCGTGTACCGGGGGCCCGTACCGGGCCGGGTCAGCGCCGCGACAGGTTGCGGTCCAGCAGGTCCAGCAGCGCGGTCCAGTGGCGTGCCGTCGCCTCGGCGTCGTAGGAGGCCGTGTCTGCCTGGGTGTAGCCGTGCGAGGCGCCCGCGTAGACCTCGGTACGGTGGCGGACGCCCGCCTCGGTGAGCGCCTTGTCGAGCAGGTCGATCTGCTCCGGCGGCAGGGACGGGTCCTCGTCGGCGTGGCCGAGGTACACCTCGCCGGTGATCCGGGCCACCGCCAGGTGCGGGCTGTCCGGGGCGTCGGTGGCCAGGCCCCCGCCGTGGAAGCCGGCCGCGGCGGCGACCCGCTCCGGGAAGGCACCGGCGGTGTGCAGGGCGAGCCGGGTGCCCATGCAGTAGCCGGTGATCCCGACGGGCCCGGCGGCGGCGTGCGGGCTGTCTGCCAGCGTGTCCAGGTAGGCCGCCGCGTCCCGCAGCGCGAGTTCCGGTGTCAGCGCCTGCATGGCGGGGAGGATCTGGCCCCATATCTCCGGGCGCGCGGCCGGGTCGATGAACTCCGGCAGGTCGAACACCGGGGTCCGCCCCGACCGGTAGAAGACATTGGGCACGAGGACCGTGTACCCGGCGCCGGCCAGCCGGTCGGCCATCGCCCGCAGATGCGGCCGCAGCCCGAAGGCGTCCATGTAGAAGAGGACCGCAGGGTGCGCGGCGTCGTCGTCGGGGTGGACGAGGTAGGCGTCGGCGGTGCCGTCCTGGGTGGCGATGTCCACGGTGGTTCCGCGTACGGCGGTCATGGGCGCTCCTCATTCTTCTGGGCGAATGGTCCTCGACCTGTCGTCAACTGACGCGGGCGACCGCATTGTTCCGCGCCCGGGTAAGAAACCGATCATCGGCCGTAGGGGAACGCCCGTTCCTGAGCCCTCGGTTAGCCCCTCCTTAACGCCACCATAAGGATCTCCCGCACCGGCCCCCAGCAGGCGTTCTCACGGTTCTCTGGGGCTAGCTTGCTGATCGCCCCCGGCACCCGGGACCGACCCCGGAGCCGTCCAGGACCGCGTGAGGAGTGCCCCGCCATGCCCGCTGCACGTCGCCGTCGCACGGCCGCCGCGTTCGCCACCGCGGGTGTCGTCGGTGCCGCCCCGCTCGTCCTGGCCGTCCTCGCCGCGGGACCGGCCAGGGCGCACGGCTCGCTGGGCGACCCGGTGAGCCGGGTGGCGCAGTGTTACGCGGAGGGCCCCGAGAGCCCGCGGTCGGCGGCCTGCGCGGCGGCGGTCTCGGCCGGCGGCACCCAGGCGCTCTACGACTGGAACGGCGTACGGATCGGCGACGCGGCCGGCCGCCACCGGGAGCTGATCCCGGACGGTGAGCTGTGCGGTGCGGGCGACGAGGCGTTCAAGGGCCTCGACCTGGCCCGCGCCGACTGGCCGGCGACGAGCGTGCGCGCCGGGTCGTACACCTTCCGGTACCGGGTGACGGCCCCGCACAGGGGCACCTTCGCGGTGTACGTCACCAAGCCCGGCCACGATCCGTCCCGGCCGCTCGGCTGGGACGACCTCGATCTCGCGCACCCGGTCGCCAAGGCCACCGACCCGGCCGCGTCCGGCGGCTTCTACACGTTCTCCGGCACCCTCCCGCAGCGCTCCGGCAGGCATGTGCTGTACGCGGTGTGGCAGCGCTCGGACAGCCCGGAGGCGTTCTACTCCTGTTCGGACGTCACCTTCGGCGGCGCCTCCTCCGGTCCGAGCGCGTCGGCGCCCTCCGAGGAGCAGATCGAGGACGGCACCGACGCATCGACGGTCGAGCACGGCGGTCACGGCGACGACGACGCGCACACGACGACGGACCCGACACCGTCGCCGAAGGCGTCGGCGGCGAAGACCGGCAGGGCCGCCTCCGACGACGCCTCGCCGACCGCGAAGTCGACGACGGACACCGGAGCGGCGAAGGCAGAGGGCACCGCCGGTCTCGCGGAGCCCGCCGGCGGTGCGGAGGGCCTCGCCGACACCGGCGGCGAGGGCATGACGCCCTCTGTGGCCCTCGGCGGCGCGGCCGTCCTGGCCCTCGGCTCCGCCCTGCTCTTCGCCGCGGCCCGCCGCCGCGCGACGACCGCCGGCCGGCACGGCCGCTGACGACCTCCGGGGCCTGTCGGGCGGCTCAGGCCGGACAGGCCCCGGCAGCATGCGTACGCACCGCCGGGCGGCCCCGGCGGTGCGTACGCACACGTGTCAGCCGACGGCCGAGAGGCAGGTCGTCGGGGTGGCGTGGGCGGGGTCGAGGGCGTTGACGACCTCGTGGAACGCGATGCGGTCGAGGAGTCCGATCGCCGCGTGCTCGGAGAGGTCGAGGGCGCAGAGGTCCTGGATGACGATGTTGCGCACGTTCGGTCCGTCGAGGAACTGGGAGCGGTAGGGGGTGACCACCTCGTCGTACTTGGTGGCGAGGACGGTGTACGTGACGCCGGGGACGGTGTCGCCGCCCGCGTTGAGCTTGGTCAGGAAGGGGGAGCCGGCCACCTGGTCGGCGAGGGCGGGGGTGGCGGTGGACAGCAGGTCACCGGCGCCGGGGAAGTACGGGAGGAGTCCGGTGAGACCGTTCAGGGTGGTGCCGTGGTTGGAGGGGGCGATGCCGACGAGGGCGTTCACCTCCGCGGCTCCGCCGAGGAACTTGAGGTAGTAGCGGGGCATCATGCCGCCCTGCGAGTGGCCGACGAGGTCGGCCTCGGCGGCGCCGGTCGCGGCGAGCACCCGGTCGACGAAGGCGTCGAGCTGCTCCGCCGACCTGTCGATGGGGCCGAGCCCGTTGAAGAAGGCGACACCGGGAAGTCGGCCGTAGTCGAGGGAGTAGACGCAGTAGCCCCTGTTCACGAGGTACGGCGCGAGACCGAGCCAGTTGTCGACGGAGTTCGCGAACGTTCCGTGGACGAGGACGACGGGGCGGGGGTGGGCGCTGGAGGGTTTGCAGGAGTAGTCGTTCCAGCCATGGCTGGGTGCGGCGGCCGTGTCGGCGGCCTCGGCGGCGGTGGCGGGGACGACGGTGGCCGCGGCGGCCAGGCACAGGGCGGCCAGCGGTCTGATCAGGCGCTTCCAGGGCAGCATCGAGTGATCTCCTTGCGGCTCAAGGGATGTGCGACGGCGTACGCCCTGTGATCCGGATCACGAGGATGCTGTTCTAATGCGCCAAGTTACGGGCGAGTAGAAAAAGTGGGAAGTTACGCGTCAGTAAAAACTTCAAGTGATGATCGTGGGCACTGACACGTGACGTCACATCGTCACCAGGCGGGCCTGATGGGACCGTAGGGCGCGATACGCGACAACCGATCACGCAACGCCCGCATCTCACCCTCCCCGCCGACCACGTCGACCCATTCGGCGACCACCTCGGCCGCCACCTCCTCGGCCGCGCGGGCGCAGGCCCACCCGCGTCCGGTCATCACGACCAGCCGAGCCCGGGCGTCGGTGGGGTGCGGCCGACGCTCGACGTACCCCTTGCGCACCAGTTCGTCGACGAGCTGGCTGGCGGCCTGTTTGGTCACTCCGAGATGGACGGCGAGGTCGGTGACCGTGGCGCCGTCCGGGGCGAGCCGGGTGAACGCGTAGCCGTACGAGGGCCTTCCGTCGAAGCCCCGCGCGGAGACGCCCTCGTCGATGCGCCGCGTCAGATCACCCGCGGCGGCGAGCAGGGCGGCGGTCAGGGCGAGGGCTTCGGAGTTCTGCACGTCTGCATTGAAACACCGTTGACGGATCGGTCAAGCTGCTTGACCATAGAGGCAGATGGTCAAGCAGCTTGACCATTCGCTCGCATCGACCGAGTGTTCCGAGGACCTCGGAAGCCCTGAAGACCGAAGGAGACCCGTATGCCAGTCGTCCGCTCGTCCGAAGCCGTCACGCACGAGATCCACGGCGCCCGTTTCGTCTCGTACGCCACTCCCCGCACCGGCAGCAGGGAACTGGCCGCCTGGCGGGGCGAGATCCCCGCCGGAACCAAGGCACCCGCGCACACGGTCACCAAGGAGGAGATCCTGCATCTGCTCAGCGGCGAGCTGGTGGTCACGCTGGACGGCCGCACCGAGCGGGTCCGGGCCGGCGACACGCTGATCATCAACTCGGGGGCCACCCTCGCCGTCGAGAACCCGACGACGCAGACCGCCGTCACCTGGGTCGCCACCTCCCTCGGCCTGGAGGCGGAGCTGGCCGACGGCACGCGGATCGTGCCCCCGTGGGCCAACTGAGCACCGCACGAGGGCGGTTACGCGGCCAGCGTCCCCGGCATCACCGCGCGGGGACCGAACTTCGCGCGGACGCGGTCGGCGACCTCCTCGATACGGCGGACCTTCTCGTCGACGGGGTCGAAGGCGAGCTGGTGGGAGGCCTGGCCGGCGGGAGTGAGGCCCTCGGCGCGCAGGGAGATCGCGCGGACACGGGCCCGCTGGAGGCCGAGGGCCTCGTACAGGGCGTAGGCCACCGAGGTCAGCGCCGGGGAGTGCGCGGTCGGCTCCTGGAGGGTGCGGGTGCGGGTCGTCGAGGACCGGTCGGCGTAGCGGACCGTGAGGGTCAGAGTGCGGCAGACCTTCTCCAGGGCGCGCAGCCGGGAGCCCAGTTCGGCGGCGCCGGCGAGCAGGGCGCGGCGGTGCCGGTCCGGGTTCAACTCGTCGAGGGAGAAGGTCTGTTCGGTGGCGAGCGAGCGTGCGACGGCGTTCGGTACGACCCGGCCCCGGTCGACGCCGTTGGCCTTCTCGTGCAGGTCGCGGCCGGTCCGGGCGCCGACCAGGCGCTGGAGCGTGGACAGGGGGGCGCAGGCGACGCCGCCGAGGGTCTCCAGGCCGTACTCGCCCAGGGTGCGGGCGGTCGCGGTGCCGACGCCGGGCAGCGCGGCGACGGGCAGTTCGGCGAGGAAGTCCACGACGAGGTCCTCGGGCACCGCGCACGGCGATCCGGGCGCCGCCGCCCCCAGCGCGAGGCGCGCCGTCAGCGGTCCGGGCCCGGCGCCGATCAGACAGTCGACGCCGTACAGGGCGAGGGCGCGGACCCGGATCAACCGGGCCAGTTCCTCGGCGTCCCGGCCGAAGTACCGTTCGGCGCCCCGCAGGTCGGCCAGTGCTCCGTCCGGCGGCAGGGCCTCCACGACCGGGGTGAAGTCCTCGACCACACCGAGGAGGCCGGGCAGGGCGGCCTCGTACTTCGGCGGCAGCTGGAAACGTACGCAGAGGATGGTCATCCCGCACTCCCTGGACTCTGGTGCCACAACTTCCGTACCTGAGAAGGACCTTGTGAGGGCTCGTCGCCCGCGGGCCGCAGGTCGGCCCATGGGTGCATCCGGTAGCCGGTGGACATACGGATCCGGCGGCCGGTGTCCCCGCGCCGTCCGCCGTCGGAGGCCGCGTCGTCGGGGGCGCTCCCGGTGTCCACGGGCTCCGCCAGCCGGGGTGCCACCGCGTCGAGGCCGCCCTCGCGCCGCAGCTCCACCAGCTCGGCGAGGTTCCAGGCGGCCGCGCCCACCACGCTGAGGCTGCGCGGGCCGCGCCGCTGCACCACCCCGCGCACCAGCAGCAGCCAGGAGTGGAAGACGGTGTGGGCGCAGGCGTCGTGGGAGTCGTCGAAGAAGGCGAGGTCGACCAGGCCGGTGCCGTCGTCGAGGGTGGTGAAGACGACCCGCTTGCCCGAGCGGATGGGCGGGGTCTGGGTCGCCGCCTTGGCGCCCGCGACCAGGACCGTCTCCCCGTGCCGCGCCTCGCGCAGCCGCCGCGCCGACACCACGCCCAGCTCGTCGAGGAACACCCGGTGGTCGTCCATCAGATTGCGCGAGACGTCCATCGACAGCACGCCCAGTTCGGCACTGAGCCGCTCGGCGGAGGACAGGTCCGGCAGTCCGGCCGACGCGGTCCGCCGCCCGCCCGCCAACGGCAGCTGACCGCCGCCCGCGCCCCGGCCGGCCCGGTGCAGCTCGGTCAGGTGCAGTTGCAGATCACGCCGGTTGGCCCCGAAGGCGTCCAACGCGCCGACCTGGGCCAGTCTTTGGGCCAGCGGCCCGCTCGGCCGGGCCCGCTCCCAGAAGTCCAGCAGCGAGGCGTACGGCTGTCCGTCCGCGATCCGCGCGGCCTCCGCCTCGCTGATGCCGTGGCCGTCGGAGAGAGCGAGCCGGATTCCCCAGGCCTTCTCCTCTCCCGACCTCCTTGATTCAGACACCAGTTCGATACGGTGGGCGACCGCCGACCGGTTCACGTCCAACGGCAGGACCGGCACCCCCCGCCGCCGCGCGTCCGCCAGCAGCAGCCGCTTGGGGTACATCCCGGGGTCGTGCGTGAGCAGCCCCGCGTAGAACGCCGCCGGATGATGCGCCTTCAGCCACGCCGACTGGTACGTCGGCACCGCGAACGCCACCGCGTGGGCCTTGCAGAAGCCGTACGACCCGAAGGCCTCGACGATCTCCCAGGTCCGCTGGATCGTCTCGGCGTCGTATCCCTTCGCCGCCGCGTGCTGGGCGAACCAGACCCGGATCCGCCCCTGCGACTCGGGGTCGGACAGCCCGCGCCGCACCCGGTCCGCCTCGTCCCGGCCGCAACCGGTCATGAGGTGCACGATGTCGATGATCTGCTCGTGGAAGACGACCACGCCGTACGTCTCCCGCAGCGGCTCCGCCAGATCGTCGTGCGGGTAGCGGACCGGCGCCCGCCCGTGCCGGGCCGCGATGAACGGCCGCACCATGTCGGCGGCGACCGGACCGGGCCGGAACAGCGAGATGTCCACCACGAGATCGTGGAAGGTGGCCGGCTGGAGCCGCCCCACCAGGTCCCGCTGCCCCGGCGACTCGATCTGGAAGCAGCCCAGCGTCTCGGTGGAACGGATGAGTTCGTACGTCGCCGGATCGCCCGCGCCCCGCTCGAAGTCGAGCGCGTCCAGGTCGACCCGCTCCCCCGTCGCCCGCGCCACCTCCGCCACCGCGTGCGCCATCGCCGACTGCATCCGCACGCCCAGCACATCGAGCTTGAGCAGCCCGAGGTCCTCCACGTCGTCCTTGTCGAACTGGGACATGGGCAGCCCCTCGCCGCTGGTCGGCATCACCGGCGTACGGCTCAGCAGGGACGCGTCGGACAGGAGCACCCCGCACGGGTGCATGGCGACTCCGCGCGGGAGGGCGTCGAGCGCCTCGACCAGCTCCCACAGCCGGCCGTACCTCGCTCCTTCCCGCTGAAGCTCCCCCGCCAGCTTCCTGAGTTCGGGCAGTTCTTCGAGCGCCGCGCGCGCGTCGCGGGCCCGGATGTGCGGGAAGGACTTGGCGATCCGGTCGATGTCGGCGGGGTCCAGGGAGAGGGCCGCGCCCACGTCCCGCACGGCGTGGCGGACCCGGTACGTCTCCGGCATCGCGACGGTCGCCACCCGCTCGGTGCCGAAGCGGCCGATGATCGCGCGGTAGACCTCCAGGCGGCGCGCGGACTCCACGTCGATGTCGATGTCGGGCAGCGCGACCCGCCGCTCGGACAGGAACCGCTCCATCAGCAGGCCGTGTTCGACGGGGTCGGCGTGCGCGATGTCCAGGAGGTGGTTCACCAGGGAGCCCGCGCCGGAGCCGCGCGCGGCGACCCTGATGCCCATCTTCCGTACGTCGTCCACGACCTGGGCGACCGTGAGGAAGTAGGAGGCGAAGCCGTGGTGGGCGATCACGTCCAGCTCCCGGTGCATCCGCTCCCAGTACGCGCGGCGGCCGTCGTAGCCGTGCCGCACCATCCCGGCCGCCGCCCGTGAGGCCAGCGTCCGCTGGGCGGTGCGGCGGGCCGCGCCGACGAGGTACGGCTCGGGGAAGTGGACGGTGCCGAGGCCGAGGTCGTCCTCCGGGTCGACCAGGCACTCGGCGGCCGTGGCCCGGGTCTGCTCCAGCAGGCGGTGCGCGGTGTCGCGGCGGAACCCGGCGGCCTCGACGACCCGCTCGGCGACACCCAGCATGGCGTCCGCGCCCTTGAGCCAGGCCTCGCCGGAGTCCAGCTCGCCCCGGGGGTCGACGGGGACGAGCCGCCGGGCCGCGTCCAGGACGTCGGCGACCGGGCCCATGCCGGGATCGGCGTACCGGACGGCGTTGCTGAGCACGGGCCGTACGCGCTGCTCGGCGGCGAAGCCGACGGTCCGGGCGGCCAGCCGCAGCGAACCGGGGCCGGTGCCCTCGCGACCGTGCCACACGGCCTCCAGCCGCAGGGCGTCGCCGTACCTCTCCCGCCAGGGCACGAGGAGCTTCGCGGCGCGGTCGGGGCGCCCGGCGGCCAGCGCGCGCCCCACGTCGGAGGCGGGGCCCAGGAGCACGGTCAGGCCCTCGGCGGCGGACTCCGACCAGGGCAGCAACGGCGGGACCTCACTCCTGCCCCCGCCCGGGCCCCCACCCGCATGCGCCGCCGAAACGATTCTGCACAGCTCGGCCCAGCCGGTCGCACCCTCGCGCGCGAGGAAGGTCACCCGGGGGGTCGACTCGTCGATGAAGGCACCCCCGCGCACGGGAGCGCGCCGTCGCGCCTGACGCACGGCGGCGGCGGGCACCTCCACCGCCAGGTCCACCCCGAACAGCGGACGGATCCCTGCCCCGGCACAGGCCTTGGCGAACCGGACGGCGCCCGCGAGGGTGTCCCGGTCGGTGAGCGCGAGGGCGTCCATGCCCCGTTCACCGGCGCGCTCGGCCAGCCGCTCCGGATGCGAGGCCCCGTAGCGCAACGAGAACCCGGAGGCGGTGCGCAGATGCGTGAACCCCGGCACACACACCTCCCGCACTCGATCCACCACACGACCGGGCCACCGCCCCGGCCGCGACCCGGCCACCGGCCCGGTCACTCGTCAGCCACTCGGCTCGAACATCAGTTCCCAGCCTCCTCGTCTCCACCATAGACCACTTTTCGAACTTCTGTGCGACCACCATTCGGCTCCATCCCACCTGCGCAAACGTCGTCCGCCCCAGACCGTGGGGACATGACACAGACGTCCGGCCCCGCCCCCCGATCCTTCGCCGGCGAACTCAGGGACGGGATCACACCGCGGGCCACCCTGCTCGTCGTCGGGGTGCTCGCCCTGCAGCTGCTCTTCATCGCCTCGTACGTGGGGGCGCTGCACAGTCCGAGGCTCAGGGACGTGCCGTTCGGCGTCGTCGCGCCGCGGGCGGCGGCCGAGCAGGCGGTGGACCGGCTGGAGCGGCTGCCGGGAGAGCCGCTGGACCCGCGCGCGGTGGCCGACCGGGCGGCGGCGCGCGAGCAGATCGTGGGCCGGGAGATCGACGGCGCCCTGCTGATCGACCCGGCCGGCACCACCGACACCCTGCTGGTCGCCTCCGGCGGCGGTCGCACCCTCGCCACCGCGCTGGCCACGCTCGTCACCGCGCTGGAGCGGCCCGAGGGCCGCACGCTGCGCACGGTGGACGTGGCCCCGGCCGAGACCGGGGACGCCAACGGGCTCACGTCCTTCTATCTGGTCGTGGGCTGGTGCGTGGGCGGCTATCTGTGCGCGTCGGCGCTGGCGATGAGCGCCGGGGCGCGGCCCACCAACATCCGGCGCGGCACCATCCGGCTGGGCGTCCTGGCCCTGTTCGCGATCGTCGGCGGACTCGGCGGCGCGGTGATCGCCGGGCCGGTCCTCGGCGCACTGCCCGGGAGCGTGGCGGCGCTGTGGGGACTGGGGGCACTGGTCGTCTTCGCGGTGGGCGCGGCCACGCTGGCGCTCCAGTGCGTCTTCGGGATCGCCGGCATCGGCGTGGCCGTCCTGCTGGTGGTGATCGCGGGCAACCCGAGCGCCGGGGGCGCGCTGCCGTCGCCGCTGCTGCCGCCCTTCTGGGCGGCGATCGGCCCGGCGCTCCCCCCGGGCGCGGGTGTGTGGGTGGCCCGCTCGATCGCCTACTTCGAGGGCAACGACACCACCGGCCCGCTCCTGGTGCTCTCCGCCTGGGCAGCGGCGGGGGCCGCCATCACCGTGGTGATGGCGGCCCTGAAGAGGAGACCGGCAGAGCGGCCGGTCGACTGATCAGCCGGTCGGCCGGGTCGGCCGGTCAGCCGGTCGGTCAGCCGATCTGCGTGCCCGTCGCCGACAGCGCCTCGGTGACCGGCTGGAAGAAGGTCTCGCCGCCCGAGGTGCAGTCGCCGCTGCCGCCGGAGGTGAGGCCGATGGCCTTGTCGCCGGAGAAGAGCGAGCCGCCACTGTCACCGGGCTCGGCGCAGACGTCGGTCTGGACGAGGCCGTTGACGATGTCGCCGTTGCCGTAGTTCACGGTGGCGTCGAGTCCGGTGACCGTGCCGCTGTGGACCTGCGTGGTCGAGCCGCTGCGGGTGACCTTCATGCCCACGGTCGCCTCGGCGGCCCCGGAGATGGCCTGCGCGGAGCCGTTGTAGAGGTTGACCTCGCTCGGGTGGTCGACGTCGGCGGTGTACTTCACCAGGCCGTAGTCGTCGCCCGGGAAGCTGGAGTCCGCGTTCTCGCCGATGACCTGGCCGCCGGCCGACCAGGTGGAGATGCCCTCGGTGCAGTGACCGGCCGTCAGGAAGAACGGCTCGCCGCCCTTGACCACGTTGAAGCCGAGGGAGCAGCGGCCGGTGCCGCCGGTGATGGCGTCGCCGCCCGCGACGAAGGGCTTGTACTCGCCCTCGGTGCGCTTGAGTTCGGCCTTGGCGCCGAGGCCGTCCACGACCTCGGTGAGTCTCGCCAGTTCGGCCTTGGAGACGGTGCGGTCCGCGGTGACGACGACCTTGTTGGTGGTCGGGTCGGTGGCCCAGGCGGTGCCGGGGATGGTGGCGTCCGACGTGAGGGTCGTCCGGGCGCTCTTCAGCTCGGCGAGGGAGTTCTCGACGAGGCGGGCCTTGGCGCCGGCCGCCTCGACGGTCTCGGCGGCGGACTCGTCGAGCACGTTCACGACGAGGAGCTTGCTCTTCGCGTCGTAGTACGTTCCCGCGGCGTCGGCGCCGAGGTCCGCGTCGAGGGTCCGGGCGAGCTTTCCGGCCGCCATGACGGTGAGCGCTTTCAGCTCGGGGGCCGGCGCGGTCTCACTCGCGTTCGCAGTCTGGAAGGTCACTCCCGCGGCGACCAGCGCGGCGATGCCCGCACCCGTCACGACGGCACGGCGCCTGGGTATGCGTCGGTGCTTCAACTCGCGTCCTCCTGTGGGGGGTTGGCCGAGAGGGGCGTGGGGGCCCGGCTCGGCCGCAATTCGTACGGGCAGGAAGGCGACGGACGAAAGAAAACGCCGCGTCCATGCCAACTCTGCGGCGCCCACTATTCCTAGGCGCACACGGGGCACACAAGGTCGACTTCAGGCCGGGCACACGACGACGGCGCACGCCCCCTATGCCATTACCGTCCGGTAACGCCCCGCCTCACACTCGCAGGAATTCACACTGCAAACACAGGAAGCAACGAACCCCTCCGCAACGAGCGAGGTCTAGTCCTGTCCGAAACTCGCCCCTCGTGGGCCGAACTCAGTGGCGTGTGTTGTCGGTGGAAGGTCAGTGGGGGGGCCGGTCACACAGTTCCCTGCGGCCTTGAGAACAACGACTCTGCGGCCCTGAGAACAACGACTCTGGCGGCCTGAGAACAACGACTCTGCGGGCCCCTGAAAAGGCAGGGGCGCGGCCCCGCCTTTTCAGGGGTGCGGGGAACTGCGCGAGAAGCCCCACCGCCCCGCAGCCGACTCACCGAACGAGGGCGAGCCCCCGCACACATGGTGTGCGGGGGCTCGCCTGTTACCGGCTGCCGCCGGGTGGGGGGCCGGCGCCGGGGGGAAGAGCGCCGGTTCCGTTCGGCCTGATCCCGTTCGGCCTAGTAGACGCTGACCCCGTACGCGCTCAGGGCCTCGGTGACCGGCTGGAAGAAGGTCGTACCGCCGGAACTGCAGTTGCCGCTGCCGCCGGAGGTCAGACCGTACGCCACGCCGTTGCTGCCGTAGAGCGGGCCGCCGGAGTCGCCGGGCTCGGCACAGACCGTGGTCTGGATCATGCCGTAGACGATGTCGCCGCCACCGTAGTTCACGGTCGCGTTGAGGGCGGTCACCCGTCCGGTACGGGTACCGGTGGTGGAGCCGGTACGGATGACGTTGGTGCCCACGCTCGGGGTGGCCGCGCTGGTGATGTCGACGCTGCCCGCGGTGCCGTCCTTGGCGATGGACGTGTTGCTGTAGCGCACGAGACCGTAGTCGTTGGTCGGGAAGCTCGACCCGGCGGTCGAACCGAGGACCGTGGTGCGGCCGGAGTTGGAGTACCAGGTGCCCGCACCGTCGGTGCAGTGACCGGCCGTCACGAAGTAGTAGGTGCTCCCGCTGCGGACGTTGAAGCCGAGGGAGCAGCGCCAGCTACTCGCATAGATGGCGTCGCCGCCCTTGATCAACTTGTTGAACTTGCCCGGCGTCCGCTTGATCGTCAAGGCGCCGGCGTTGTCGCCCGCCGCCTCCTTGATCTTCGCCAGCTCGCCCTGGGAGACGGTGCTGTCGACAGTGACGACGACCTTGTCGGTGGCCGGGTCGATCGCCCAGGCGGTACCCGGGATGTCAGCCTTGAGCACCGATGAGCTGGCACTCTTCAACTCGGACGCGCTGAACGTCTGGGCGCCTGCCGCGTTGGCGGTGGGGACCGTGACGGCGGCCGCGGCGACGAGTCCGGTGGCCACGGCGATCAGCCGAGTCCGTCTCGTTATGCCACTGCGGGGGGTGGTGCGCTTGATCCTCACTGTTCGTTCCCTCCAAAGGGAAGTCGGGGGCCCGCGTGGGGTCGGGGCCCGTGAGGCGCAGATCAGGGACGCGGTCCGGATTCCGGACACGCCGTGTCCCTGACAAGGCGCTGGGGGGAAGTATTCGGCCGTACCGCCGACCCACGCAAGGGTGCCTTTCGGCCTCTCGGGAACCCAACCGGCGCGCCCTCCACTCCAGTTGACCCCATCAGGCCATATGTGCGGGTTCTGTGTAAATCCTGATCGGCTCCCGGCGGGGCCCGATGACGGGTCGTCGGAGCAGGCCGCAGGGCCCGGGAGCGTCGATCACCACTATCGTCGGCCGGGGCGCAGGACACCCTCCGAGGCGCCCGGTCGGAGTACGGGGGTCCACCGCCCGGGGGTGTCCGGAAGTCATCTGTTGGGCCGTTCAGCCGTTCGGGCCCGCCCCCAGGGGCCCTCGACGGCCCGACGCGCGAGCACGGCACCGCCCGCCGCCCCTCCCCACGCTCATGACGCCGCCCCCGTGGCCTTCCCCCGCGCTCTCGCCGTCGCGGCGCACCCGCCGACGGGACGGGCGAGACCCAGGTGCTCGCGGAGCGTGCTGCCCGGATAGAAGGTGCGGAACAGGCCACGGTGCTGGAGCAGCGCCACCGTCGCGTTGACGAGCCGTTCCAGGTCCCGGCGCGGCTCGACGGGGACGAGATGGAAGCCGTCCACGGCCCCGGCCCGGTGCCAGGCGGCGACCAGTTCGGCGAGGTCCACGGGTCCGCCCCGGTACAGCGGGCCGTCGGCGGTCCGCCGTGGACCTCCCCCGCCGTGTCCCGGCTCGGCCGCGTGCTCACCACCGCCGAGATCCACTCCGAGACTGGCCAGCACCCGCAGCTCATCGGGGTCCCGCCCGAACCGGGCCGCCATGTCCCGCAGTTCCTCCCGTACGGCGTCGGCGTGGGCGGGGTCGGTGACCCGCAGGAGGGCCACGTCCGCGTACCGGGCGGCTGCCCCACGGCTCTCCCCCTCGGTCGCGTCGACGACCCGCACGGGACGACCCTGCGGCGACCGGGGCACGATCGCGGGCCCCCGCACACGGGCCCCGGCGTCCTCGGCACTCTCGGCACCCTCGACGCGGTGGCTCCGCTCCCAGCCGCCCTCCTCCCGGCCGTCCTCCTCCCAGCCACCGTCCCCCACCCGGCCCTCGTCCCCCACCCTGCCGTCGGACCACTCGCTCCCGTCGGCACGGACACCGGCGGCACCGTCCTCGCAGCCTGCCCCCCGGGCCGCCGCGTCGCCCTGCCCACCGACGTCCCGCCCCGGCTCATCCCCGGACGCGACGTGCCACCGCCCGAACCGCCGGGCCTCCCTCTGCTCCTGCGGGCCGGGCTCCTCGATCCACCATCCGGCCCGCCCCCGGCTGACCCAGTCGAGCGTCGCCACGGCCGCCCGCGCCCGCGACGGCTCGGCACGCGCCGCCATGGCCGGCACCAGCCCGACCCGCACCGTCTCCGGCGCCACCCGTGCCAGCACCGCGGACGCGTCCGGCCCCGGCCGCCCGGCCGCGTCGCCGAGCGTCACGAAATCCAGCACCCCCCGCTCCGCGAGCCGGGCGAGCTCGACGAACGCCCCCACGTCACCCACCGCGCGCTGATCGATGGCGGCGGCCAGGTGCAACCGCCCCCGACCGTACGACGACTCCATACCGACCGACCTCTCTCCGTTGCTCCGCCGTTCCCGCTTCCGACCGACCGCCCGATCGCCCGTCCCCGCAAGGACGCCGCCCCCTCACGCGGCCGCGCGGCACTCCAGGTCGCGCAGGACCGCGAGTACGGCCCGAGCCGTCGCGTCGTTCTGCCGGAAGGCCGGGCCACCGGTACGCGGACGGGTGAAGGCCCCCGGCGTACGGCTGTTCGTGTAGGGCCCGAGCGCGAAGCGCCGGGGGTGGGGGCGTCCGGCCCGGTCCAGTACGCGCCCGTCCGCGGGGTCGACGGCGACCAGCCCCTCCGCCGTCTCGACGACACCCCCCTCGTCGTACAGCCCGCGCAGCAGCCCGTCGCGGACCCGGGCCACCGTCGGCTCCGGCAACCGCGCCTCGACCAGCGCCCTCGCCTCGACCGATCCCCCGGGCACGGTGGGACTGGACGCCCGGAACACCCCGCCCTCGGCGACCACGCCCATGTCCGCGCCGACGAAGTGCAGGACGCCGGCCCGCGACAGGGCGAGCAGCTGCCGCAGCCGGGGACCAGGCGGCCCGGAGGCGAGGAAGCTGAAGAACCCGTGCCACCAGGTCCCGACGTCACCGAGCCGGATCAACTGCCCGTAGACGGACAGCAGCCCGAAGAAGACCCCGAGGTCGGCGCTGAAGGAGTCATCGTGGCGGCGGGCCAGGTCGGCCTCGACATAGCCGCGCAGCCCCTCCTGGAACTCCTCGTGCGTCCCGTATCTCACGCCCCGCAGCGGACGGTCCAGCGCGGCCAGGTCCAGCCGGTCGGCCACGTCCGGCACCGCCGACGCCACCAGCACCGCCCGTTCGCCCGCGTCCGCCGCCGCGTACTTCTCCTCGAAGTCCGCCCAGGCCATGGCCGTCCGCTCGGGATGCGCGGTGAACAGCCGGTGGTAGTGCGCGAACCCCAGCTCCTTCTCCACCAACGGCCACACATCGCCCCGGAAGTCGAACCCGGCCGCCCGTGACAGCAGTGCGTCGACCTCGGCCGGTCCGAAGAACCTGGGCAGGGGCGGCCGTTCCCCGTCCAGGTCGTACCCGATCTTCGAGCGGTAGGGCACCCCGCGTCGCGACCCGACGTACAGCACGGGCTCCCGCCCGGACGGGTGATACGTCAACTCCTCGTCCCCGTCGCCCTCGTGGCGCACGTACCGCCCGCCGCGCCCCTCCGTCAGCAGCACCAGCAGGTCGACGAAGGCGAGCCCGAAGCCCCGCACGAGCACCGGTTCCCCGGGGGCCAGCAGCGACAGGTCGCTGTCGGCGGTGAAGTCCGGCGGCAGGTGGACGAGCCCGTGGGCGCGGGCGTACTCCGCCAGTTCCCGCTGCTCGTCGTCGAGTTCGGCGTCCAGGTGACCGAGCGCGAGGATGACGAGATCCGCCGGCAGCGGCCGTGGGCGGCCCTCCAGCCACACCTGCTGACGCCCTTCGGCCGGTCCGCTCACCCGGAGTGCCCGCCACGGATGATGGTGGACCTCGACCCCTCGGGGAAGATCGGCGACGGCGTTCTCGTGCACCCAGCGCAGATACTCGCCCTGTATGCGCCGGTCGGGGAAGGTCCGCCCGTCGAGCCCCGCCCACTCGTGCAGCGTGGGCCCCTCCCGTACGGGCCCGTCCATCCGCACCGTCTCGTCGGTGAACATGGTGACGTCCTCGGCCTGCGAGTTCATCCACAGCAGCGGCGACTGGTCCGCCCGCCAGATGCGCCCGGCCCCCGGCGGGTGCGGATCGACGAGATGGATGTCGAAGCCCGTTCCCGCGTACAGCTCACCGGCGTTGGCGGCGATCCGCTCGACCAGTCCGGTGGCACGCGGCCCGGCCCCGACGATCACCAGGGACGGGCGCGCGGAGAACGTGGCGTGAGGGGAGGAAGCAGAGTGGGGAGAGGAGGGGAAGGAAGAGGCAGACGGCATGCGAAAGGCTCCGTGATGTCCGAGTCGAACACGGGTGCCTTCACACGGAGTGCGTCGATGGAGACGGACGCGGGGCGACCGAGCCCCTCAGCAGCGGTCTGCGCCGAGAGTACGGCGACCTTTCCCCTCACTGTCAAGGGTGTCCGAACTGTGGGCGCTCCGTCTCACGTCGGTTGACTCCCTCTCGGATGCCTGTTCCACTTGCTCCATGCATCCGCAGCAGTGGCTGGTCAAGCGCTCCCACATCGACTTCGGTCGAGTGTGGTCCTCCTCCTGTTGAACTGAGCCGACCCCACCGCGCGCCCCGTTTCCGAGGGGCGCCGTTCGCGTTCTCGCCCCTGGCCTTCACACACGCACGCCTCCCCTCGCGTCCGCCTGTTTGCCGATGTTCCCCGCCGTCCGGCTGCCGTCTCAGCAGTCACAAGCACAGCACTCGCACGCCTCGCAGCAGTCACAGTCGCAGTCCCGGCAGCAGCCCTCGCGCTTCTTCCGGGACCAGGGGCCCTCGTACTCCTTGGCACAGCACATCCGGCAGGTGCAGCACAGCAGGGTGAACATCCCGCACCCCGCCCAGAACCCCCGCCGCCGCGGCGGCTGCGGCACCCCGCCGAAGCCACCACCCCCGCCCGCCCCGTAGCCCCCGCCACCGGCGAACGGATTGCCGCCGGCGTACGGTCCACCGGCGCCGCCCGCATAGGGATTCCCGCCGCCCCCGGCGTACGGATCACCCGGCACCGGCGCCCCGCTCCCCCGATGCGCCGAACACACCGGCACGGCGCCGAAGGCCCGGTCCACCGACCTGCGCAACTCGTGCGCCAGCAGCAGATGGGCCAGTCCGCCGTCGACGAAGTCGACCTCGCGCAGGGCGAGTCGGATGCCGTGCAGGGCGTCGTCGGCGAGCCGCCGGGCCTCGGTGAGCGAGGTCCCGGTGGCGGTCAGCGGATTCCACGCGCCCGCGGCGGCGTCAACGGTACGGTCCTCCACCGCGTCCAGCAGATGGGCGAGCCGTCCGAAAAGCCGTCCGGCCTCGGCGAGTGGTTCGGCGTTGCCCGGTCGTCCGGCCAGGATCGCGGTGTGGGCGAAAGCCGCCGCCGTGGCCGTCTCCGTCGGCTCGGTGACCGTCAGCAACCCAGTGCCCGGCCCGGCGAGCGCCTCGATGCCGAGCTGCCGGTCCACCGCGTCGACCAGCACGGCCGTGTCGAACCCGAGGTCGGATCCCGTACGCGCCCCCGCGCGCCCCCAGTTCGTCGCGATCCGGCGCGCGGCGTGCGCCACCGGCTTGCGCGCGAGCAGTCCGTCCCCGTCGGCGACGTGGTCACGGACCTTCGCGGAGGCGAGCACCAGCGAGACGGCGGCGGCGAGCCGCGCGCCCTCACCCTGGGCCACGGAGGCGGTGCGCATCCCGCGCAGCGGGCAGGGCCCGGCGGTGCGCCGCCCTCCGGTGGTGGGCCCGGACTGAGCTTCCGTCAGAACCGAGACCAGCAGGCCGTCATAATTGGTGACAACCCGGGCGAACTGCCCATGGTCCGTGCGCAATGCGAGACACAGACCGCACAGATGCGCCATCCATTGCGTACGCAGCCCTTCGCCGAGGCGATGAGCGCAGGGCCTGACTATTCCGAACACGACACTCCCCCGTGTCTTCGCGCGCCGCCGCGTGCCCGCCGGCGTCGCGGCATCGTAGCCGCCGGAACGTTCACCCGGTCGGCCCCCGACTCACCCATACGCCGCGAACAATATTATTTCACTCCCTGTCAGCAGGTGTGTACAGCGGAGCCCTTGGGGCACATGGACTCTCGACGAATTCGTTCTGCACCAGTACCGTCACGAAACCCCCGTGCGGCGTCTATCCACTTGGCGAGACATCCGCATCATGGACGACGATAGGGATGCGGAAAGCACGAAAGACCGCTGCGAGAGGAGGCGTCCATGGGATCGGTGCGCAAGGCGAGTGCCTGGCTTGGCCTCGTCGACGACAACGATGACGAGCGTTACTACGACGACGACTACGCCGATGAGCGGGAGTCCGGCTCCGGCGAGGCCTGGGTCACCGACCCTCGCGTCAAGGTGGCGTCCGAGTCCGCGCAGGACCACGGCCGCCGGATCGGCACGGTCACGCCGGACAGCTTCCGCGACGCCCGGCACATCGGCGAACTCTTCCGGGACGGCGTCCCGGTCATCATGAACCTCACGAACATGGAGGCCTCCGACGCCAAGCGGGTCGTCGACTTCGCGGCCGGCCTGATCTTCGGTCTGCGCGGCTCGATCGAGCGGGTGTCCAACCGCGTGTTCCTCCTGACCCCCGCCGACACGGAGATCGTCAGCGGCGAGGTCGCGAGCCGTCCGGTCGACGGTTTCTTCAACCAGAGCTGAGGCAGGGCCGCTCGCCGGCGCGTCCCCCGGTCCGCGATCGTCCGACGCGGCTCACCGGAAGGCGTCGAGACCGGTGAGCGCCTTGCCCAGCACCAGTTGGTGCATTTCGACGGTGCCCTCGTAGGTGAGCACCGACTCCAGATTCGTCGCGTGCCGCATCACCGGGTACTCCAGGGAGATCCCGTTCGCGCCGAGAATCGTCCGGGCGGTACGGCAGATCTCGATCGCCTCTCGCACGTTGTTCAGCTTGCCGAAGCTGATCTGCTCGGGACGGAGCCGTCCCGCGTCCATCCGCCGCCCCAGATGGTGGGCGAGCAGAATCCCTTTGTGCAACTCGACCGCCATGTCGGCGAGTTTGGCCTGGGTGAGCTGGAATCCGCCGATCGGTTTCCCGAACTGCTCCCGCGTCCGGGCGTAGGCGACGGCCGACTCGAAACAGGACCGCGCGGCGCCCATCGACCCCCACACGATTCCGTAGCGGGCGTGCGAAAGACAACTCAAGGGGCCTTTCAGTCCCCTGACCTCCGGCAGTACGGCGTCCTGCGGCAACCGCACGTCGTCCAGGACGAGTTCACTGGTGACGGAGGCGCGCAGGGACCACTTGTGCTTGATCTCCGGCGCGGAGAACCCGGCGGTGTCCGTGGGCACGACGAACCCCCGCACGCCCTCCTCGGTCTGCGCCCACACCACGGCGACCCCGGCGACGGACCCGTTCGTGATCCACATCTTCCGCCCGTTCAGGACCCAGTCGCCGCCGTCCCGCTCGGCGTACGTCCGCATCGACGCCGGGTCGGAACCGTGGTCGGGCTCGGTGAGGCCGAAGCATCCGATGACCTCGCCGGAGGCCATGCGCGGCAGCCACGTCCCCTTCTGCTCCTCGCTGCCGAAGCGGTGGACGGCGTACATCGCGAGCGACCCCTGCACGGACACGAGCGACCGGATCCCCGAGTCCGCCGCCTCCAGCTCCAGACAGGCGAGCCCGTACTGCACGGCACTGGCCCCGGCGCACCCGTACCCCTGGAGCGACATCCCGAGCGCCCCGATCGCGCCCAACTCCCGGGCCAGCTCCCGGATCTCGGGCAGCTCCCCCCGCTCGTACCACTCGGCGACCCGGGGCAGCACCCGGTCCGCCGCCCACCTGCGCACGGTGTCCCGCACGGCGAGGTCCTCGGGGTCGAGCAGATCGTCGAGGCCGAGGAAATCGGCGGGATCGAAGGACGGCGACTTCGCGGGCGCGGCCATGGGGAAACCTCCGGCTCATAAAACTAGCGGTGCTCAGCACATTACCCATGGACCGGGCGCCCCGACTCCATCGGACCACGACCGCCGGGAGGCGGCGGCTCAGCGCATCGACTCCGCGCGCACGGACGGTGCCGCCCTGGCCTCCCGCGGGCCCGGCAGGTCCGCGGCGGCCCCGCACTCCATGCCCCGGGGCAGCCTGAGGGCCATCACCGCACCGAGCACCAGCAGCGCCGCGCTCACCAGCAGCGTCATGTGCAGCCCATGGACGAAGGAGTCCCGGGCGGCGTGCCGCAGCGCCTCGCCCGAGGGGCCGCCGAGCCGGTCCGCGACCTCGTACGCCTCGCCGAGCGAGTGCCCGGCGGCGGAGGAGGCCGACGACGGCACCCCCGGCACGGACGAAAGCCCCGGCGTGTACGCCGCGTTCATCACGCTCCCGAGGAGCGCGATCCCGATACCGGCGCCCAGCTGGTACGAGGTCTCGCCGATCGCCGCCGCTCCGCCCGCCGAGGAGGCCGGGGCCTCGCTCAGCATCGACTCGTACGCGCCGAAGAGGGTCGTCTCCAGGCCGAAGCCCAGCAGCACGAATCCGGCGAGCAGCAGGCCCGCGTTGTCGTGGCGCCCCATGGCCGTCAGCAGGACGACCGCGAAGGCGGTGAGGCAGAAGCCGGCGCAGACCATGCGGCGCGGCCCGAAGCGGTGCAGCAGGTGGGAGCCGACGAGCCCGGCGGCCATCGCGGCGATGGTCAGCGGCAGCAGGCGCAGCCCGGTCTCCAGGGGGGAGAGCCCGAGAACCAGTTGCAGATACTGCGCGGCGATCAGCTCGAGCCCGACCAGCGCGAGCATCGCGAGGACGATGCAGCCGACCGAGGTGCTGAACGCGGGGCGGGCGAACATCCGCAGGTCGACCAGCGGATGCCTCCGGCGCCGCTGCCGTCGTACGAACACGGTCAGCAGGCCGGCGCCGCCGAGGAGGGCGAGCGCGGTGCCCGGGTCGAACGGCGGGTGTCCGCCGCCGAGCCGTTTCACCGCGAGGACGACGCCGAAGAGACCGACGGCCGCCATGAGGGCGCCGATCACGTCCCAGGGTCCGTCGCGGTCGCCCGTGGACTCGGGCAGCAGCAGCCGTCCGATCGGCAGGCTCACGAGCATCAGCGGGATGTTGACGAGGAAGACCGAGCCCCACCAGAAGTGTTCCAGCAGGAATCCGCCGAGCAGCGGTCCGACGGCCGCGCCGACGGCGGCGACGGCGCTCCAGACGCCGATGGCGAGCGCCCGTTCGCGCCGGTCGGGGAAGACCTGGCGCAGGATCGACAGCGTGGCGGGCATGATCATCGCGCCGCCGACGCCGAGCAGGGCGCGGGCCGCGATCAGGACCTGGGGGTTGTCGGCGAAGGCGGCGAGGCCGGAGGCGACGCCGAAGAGGGTGTATCCGAGAAGGAGGATCCGTCTGCGGCCGACCCGGTCGCCGAGCGTGCCGAACAGGATCAGCAGCGAGGCGCAGACCAGCGGGTAGACGTCGACGATCCAGAGCAGCTCCATGCCGCTCGGCCTGATGTCCTCGGTGACGGCGGGGACCGCCACGTGCAGCACGGTGGCGTCGACGGCGACCAACAGGAGACTGACGCACAGGACGACGAGGACGACCCAGCGGTTGGCATCGGCCCCGGTGCCCGGACGGCGTCGTGCGGCGGCCGTGGGCGTCCCGGACATGTACGTACCTCCCAGAATGCTCTCGCGTTCGGCGGAACCACGGGGTGGGGACTCCCCTGCGGCCACGGCCCGGGAGGAGCGGCGTCCCGGACCCGCGCAACGAAAGGCGAGCGAGCCGTCAGCGTACGCGAGTCCCGGCCGGTGAAGAGTGGCGGGTGTCTCATGGAACCCTCATGTGACATGTGGCATACGCCACGCCCCGGGCCGCCCACCGGTCCTCCATGACTCCTTCATCACTCGTCCGTGGCTCCCTTGCGGCTCGGCCACCGCCGTCCACCACGGCCCACCACGCGGTGACGTCCCGGCCGGTTCCCGGCTCCGCCGATAATCGAGCGCGTGACCGATCTTGCTACGCGCCCGCCGCCGCCCTCCTGGAGGCGGGCCGCCCCCGCGCTCCTCGGGTACGCCGCCGTGCGCGCCCTGGGCCTCGTCGCCCTCGCCGGGTGGAGCGCGGCACGCGACAAGAGCCCGTGGACGCTGCTGTCGGCCCGCTGGGACTCGCTCTGGTACACGCGCGTCGCCGAACTCGGTTACGGCTACGAGGTGCGCCTGCCGAACGGCGACGTCCACTCGAACCTGGCGTTCTTCCCCCTGCTCCCCTGGCTGGAGCGGGCGGTGTCGGCGGTGACCCCGCTGTCGTACGCCCACGCCGGCCTGGTGGTGGGCACCCTGGCCTCGCTCGCCGCGGCCTGGGGGATCTTCGCGGTCGCCGACCATGTGTACGGCAGGCGGGTCGGCGTCCGCGCCGTCCTGCTGTGGGCGGTGCTGCCGGTCGGGATCGTGCAGTCGATGGCGTACACGGAGTCGCTGTTCACTGCGCTGGCCGCCTGGTCGCTGTACGCCGTCCTGACCGGCCGCTGGGTGACGGCGGGCACCCTGGCCGCCCTGGCCGGGCTGACCCGCCCGGTGGGGCTCGCGGTGGTCGCGGCACTCTGGGCGGCGGCGATCGCGTCGTACGTACGGGACCGGCGACCCGCACCCGCTCCGCCGTCCGGGCGAAGCCTGAGTGACGAGGCGTCGGACGGCGCTCGGTACTGGCCACGCGCCCTCGGGATGCTCCTCGCACCCCTGGGGGCCGTCGGGTACGTCCTGTGGGTCGGCCGGCACACGGGCAAGGGGCCGCTCGGCTACCTCGACGTCCAGGCGGGGTGGCGCAACGGCTTCGACGGCGGCTACGCCTTCGCGCGTTTCGTCACCGACAAGTTCACGTCGTTCCCGTCGGCCCTGGCGGGTCTCGGACTGATCATCGGAGTGGCGTTGATCATTTGGCTGTACGCGGTGTGCGTACGGCAGGGGCAGCCGCTGTCGTTGCTGGTCTACGCGGGGGTCGTCACCGCGCTGGCGCTGTGCGCGTCGAGCTACTTCGGCTCCAAGCCCCGGCTGCTGATGCCGGCCTTCCCACTGCTGCTGCCCCTCGCCCGGGCCCTCGCCGGCGCGCGTACCGCCAGGTCAGCGGCGATCGTCGGGGCCGCCGGGGTGGTGTCGGCCCTCTACGGGGCGTTCTGGCTGAACGGCTCGGGTCCGCCCTGACGGCCGGCCACGGACCGCGAGCGAACGGGTAATTCCACGCAAGCATTCGGTGAACGAATTCAAAAGGGTCGCAAAACGACCGGTCCGTATTAGGCCATGGAATTGAAGGCCAAGTGGCGCAACGATTCGTCATTCAGCAGAAATAAACATCAATATGAGAGGAATCCCACATCACGGCGTCATCACAAAGCCGGTGATTCACGCCGCGTCGGAGCTCACTCGCTGTAACGTCGATTGAGTGCGTACCGAACCAAAGCCGACCCGTCTGGACCGGGTCTTCTCCAGGCTGGACCGTGAGCCGGAACGACCGGCTCACATCGATGTGCCGGGGATGACCCGGCACCGGGTGGTGCTCTTCGCCTCCACCCTGGCCTTCTACGTGGCCATCGTGTGGGCCGTCGTGATCACCTCGTGGCTGGTCCGGCTCGACTGGCAGATCATGTTCTTCCGGCCGTACCAGCAGTGGCAGCAGATCCACGCCTTCCTGGACTACTACGTCGTCCTGGGCCAGCGCGGCCCCACCGCCGTGATGGTCGCCGCCTGGCTGGGCTGGCGCTCGTGGAGACAGCACACCCTGCGCCCGATGCTGGCGCTCGGTGTCTCGCTGCTGCTGCTGAACATCACGGTCGGCGCCGCCAAGATCGGCATGGGCCGGCTCGGCCCGCACTACGCCACCGAGATCGGCGCCAACGAGATGTGGCTCGGCGGCGACATATTTCCTTCGGGACACACCGCCAACGCCGTGGTGACCTGGGGCATCCTGGCCTACCTGGCGTCGACGCCGAGGGCCAGGCGCTGGCTGTCCGCGCTGTCCGCCGTGATCTCGCTCGGGGTCGGCCTCACCACGGTGTACCTCGGTACGCACTGGCTGAGCGACGTCCTGCTGGGCTGGGCCGCCGGTCTGCTGATCATGCTGGCCCTGCCCTGGTTCGAGCCGCTGATCGCCCGCGCCGAGGTCTGGATCTTCTCGCTGCGCGACAGCCTGCGCGACCGTCGTACGGCACCCGCTCCGGCACCCGCACCCGCACCCGCAGCGGTGGGAACGGCCGTGGCGCGAGGGCACGTCGAGGAGCCCGTGACCGTCCGGGAGACCGGCATCGCGGCCCGCGCCGCCCATCCGCCGATCGTGCCGCTGCACCTGTCCACCGGACCCCATCTGGCCAGGTCGGAGAGGGCCCCGGTCACCCCGACCGGCTCCCGCCGGCCGCCCCACGCCGACCGCGTCGCGCACAACGCGACCCCGGCCCGCCCGGTCGCGGGCGGCTGACACGAGGCAGCGGGGCCCGGTACGCACAGCCCATGCCCCGCACGGACGAAGGCCCGGCTCGCCACGAGCCGGGCCTTCGTCCGTCAGGGCCTCAGGGCCTCCACCAGGACCCCCGGTCCTGGGCCTCAGGGTCTCCGCCCTGGACCGGGGGCCCCTCGTCCCGGGTCCGTGATGCCGGCCCTCAGCCCTTCCAGGCGCGTCTCACCCGGCCGTCCTCGACCTCCAGGTTCAGCCGCCCGAAGCGGTACTCCATGGTGATGATCGCTCCCGGCGGCAGCTTTCTGACGGTGGACCAGCCGTGTTCCACGGCTCGGCGCTCGGCGTCCGGCGCCTGGAGTCCGACGTACGCGTCGGGGTCGTCCCGGGGTTCTTCTGAGGGGGTGGGAATCGGTGCCATGGCCGCCACGGTAGGCGGCCGGAGCTCCGCTGTCCCCTCGCCGTCACGCTTCTGTCACAGAACCACGACACCCGTTTCGGCCCAACGCAGTCACACGTACGAGCGGTTCCTTACACCTTCCTCGTGCTGTCGAACGGAATTCCCGGGCACTTCGGCACCATCGCGAATAGCCCGTCGGAAAGCTGTCCGGGCCGTGTGTGTCCGGTGCATGTCCAGCCTTTTCCCACCGATTACCGGACGGCTGCCGGAAGCTCCCGCCCCATGGGAAATACACGGTTCCCGCACACTTCCCCCGTACGCCCCCTGTCGGCGCGACGGGGGCGCGAGCATCATGGCGTGCGGCACGGGCCCAGGACGCGGCGGCGAAGGGGCGAGCGATGGGGACCGAGACCGTACAGGCGGTGGCACGACCCGTGGGGGCGAGGACGCCGGGGCGGGTGGTGGTCGACTGGCTGACCACGACGGACCACAAGAAGATCGGCCATCTCTACCTGGTCACGTCGTTCCTGTTCTTCCTGGCGGCCGGTCTGATGGCGCTGGTGATGCGGGCCGAACTGGCCCGGCCGGGCACACAGATCGTGGACAACGAACAGTTCAACCAGCTGTTCACCCTGCACGGCACGATCATGCTGCTGCTCTTCGCGACACCGACCTTCGCCGGGTTCGCCAACGAGATCATGCCGCTGCAGATCGGCGCGCCCGACGTGGCCTTCCCCCGGCTGAACATGCTGTCGTACTGGCTGTTCCTGTTCGGCGGGCTCATCGTGATGGGCTCGCTGCTGGTGCCGTCGGGGCCCGCCGACTTCGGGTGGTTCGCCTACGCGCCGCTGAACAGTGCGGATCGGTCGCCGGGGATCGGGGCCGACATGTGGATCATGGGGCTCGCGCTGTCCGGCTTCGGGACGATCCTCGGCGCGGTGAACTTCCTGACCACGATCATCGGGATGCGCGCCCCCGGCATGACCATGTTCCGGATGCCGATCTTCACCTGGAACACGCTGTTCACGTCGATCCTGATCCTGATGGCGTTCCCGGTGCTCGCCGCCGCGCTCCTGGTGCTGGAGGCGGACCGACGGTTCGGCTCGCAGGTCTTCGACGCCGCCAACGGCGGCGCGCTGCTGTGGCAGCACCTGTTCTGGTTCTTCGGGCACCCCGAGGTCTACATCATCGCCCTCCCCTTCTTCGGGATCATCACGGAGATCATCCCGGTCTTCAGCCGCAAGCCGATCTTCGGCTATCTGACGCTGGTCGGGGCCACGATGGCGATCACCGGGCTCTCGGTGGTCGTGTGGGCGCACCACATGTTCGCCACGGGCGCGGTGCTGCTGCCGTACTTCTCGTTCATGAGCTTCCTGATCGCCGTGCCGACCGGGGTGAAGTTCTTCAACTGGACGGGCACGATGCTGAAGGGCTCGCTGTCCTTCGAGACACCGATGCTCTGGGCGACCGGCTTCCTGGTGTCGTTCCTGTTCGGCGGGCTGACGGGGGTGATCCTGGCGTCGCCGCCGATGGACTTCCACGTCACGGACTCGTACTTCGTGGTCGCGCACTTCCACTACGTCGTCTTCGGCACGGTCGTCTTCGCCACCTTCGCGGGGTTCTACTTCTGGTGGCCGAAGTTCACCGGCAGGATGCTCGACGAACGGCTCGGCAAGATCCAGTTCTGGACCCTCTTCGTCGGCTTCCACACCACGTTCCTGGTGCAGCACTGGCTGGGCGCCGAGGGGATGCCACGGCGGTACGCCGACTACCTGGCGGCCGACGGCTTCACGGCGCTGAACACGATCTCGACGATCGGCGCGTTCCTGCTGGGCATGTCCACGCTCCCCTTCCTCTACAACGTCTGGCGGACCTCCCGGTACGGCGTGCGGGTCGACGTCGACGACCCGTGGGGCTACGGCCGGTCGCTGGAGTGGGCGACCTCGTGCCCGCCGCCGCGCCACAACTTCGTGACGCTGCCCCGGGTCCGCTCCGAGGCGCCGACGTTCGACCTGCACCATCCGAGGTTCGCGGCGATCACGCCGCCCCAGACCCGGAAGGGCCAGGAGCGGACGCCGCATCCCCGGTTCGGTCAAGAGCGGCCGACAGGCGGTCCCGGAGAGTCCTGATGGTGCCGGTCAGCTCCGCCGGTTCGACGACCTCGAAGTCGACGCCGGTCATCATCACGTGAATGGCCATCACATCGAGGTTCGGCGCCCCGGTGCGCAGCAGACAGCTGTGCTCGTCGTAGGCCTCCAGGGTGCCCGCCGAGGGCGAGATCAGTTCGGTTGCCTCGTGCAGCGGCACCAGCAGCCGTACGACGGCGTGCGAGGCGTACACCGTCGTGGAGACCCCTCGGGAGACGTACGCGGCGAGGTCCTCGGCCGGTGGCTCGCGCGGGGTGAAGCGCGGGCCGTGCGGCGGCGTGGGCGTGACCCGGTCCACGCGGAAGGTGCGCCATCCGGCCCGGTCGACGTCCCAGGCGACCAGGTACCAGCGGCGCTCCGTGCACACCAGGCGGTGCGGCTCGACGGTACGGCGGGTGGCGGCGCCGGAGTGGTCGCGATACTCGAAGCGCAGCCGCTCGGCGTCCCGGCAGGCGTTGGCGAGTTCGGTGAGCACCCCGGGGTCGATCGCGGAGAGCCGGGGGCCGCGCAGCAGCGGCACGGTGAAGGCGTTCAGGGCGCCCACCCGGCGGCGCAGGCGGTGCGGCAGCACCTGTTCGAGCTTGGCGAGGGCGCGCACGGAGGACTCGCCGATACCGTCGATGCCCTGCCCGGCGGCCGAGCGCAGCCCGACGGCGACCGCGACGGCCTCCTCGTCGTCGAGGAGCAGCGGCGGCAGTTCGGCCCCGGCGCCCAGCTGGTAGCCGCCGCCCGTGCCGGGGCTGGCGTTGACGGGGTAGCCCAGCTCGCGCAGCCGGTCCACGTCGCGGCGGACCGTGCGCGCGGTGACCCCGAGGCGGTCGGCCAGGTCCGAGCCGGACCATTCGCGGTGGGCCTGCAGAAGCGAGAGCAGTCGTAGCAGCCGTGCCGATGTCTCCAACATGGGGCGAGTCTGTCAGCGGTCGAGGACAGGTCGTGTCCTCGACCACTGGAGAAGACCGTTGAACCGCCCCGCTTCGTTCAGCGCGACATGCGGTCGGTTCGGCTCACGGCGACGACCGTGACGGACAGGTCGTTGTCGGCCGTGTAGGACGGCACGGCCTCCACCGGGCCGTGCCCGGTCTCGACCCGCTTCCCGGGGTAGACGAGGACGGGTGCCTTCTCGACGATGTCGTCGAGCAGCCGCGCCACGCGCACCCGCGGGCCGGACTCCCCCCGCGGGCGCAGCCACAGGTCCCAGGTGCCGGGCCTCAGCTCGCCGTAGGCCACGGTGAAACGGAGGCCGCCCCGGTCGTCCGGGGCGAGGGAGGCCCGTACGGGGGGCGCTGCCCCCGCCCGGTCGGTGACCTCGGCGTACGCCTCGGGCGCGGGCTCGGCACCGTACGCCCGGACCGTCACCTCCAGTCCGTCGTCGCCCACGTGGAGGGCGCCCGCCTCGGCGTGCGGGGAGCGCTCCCAGCTGCGGATGCTGAGGTTGCCGTGCTTGGTGCCGTAGGGGATGCGGACCGCGACCCGGCCGGTGGTGGCCGCGGGCGCGCGGTCGACGAGGGAGCGCAGGTCGTTGAGGCCGGGGAAGAGCCGGTGCGGCTCGTCGTCGGCGACCTGGAGGTAGACGTCCCAGCGGCCCTCGGGGACGTCCGTGCTGCTGGGCAGCGCGGCCCGCAGGCGGCCGTCGCCGGCCGGGGTGAGCGGCAGGCGTACCTTCCGGTCGCTGTCGCGCAGGAGCAGGAGGAGGTGGGCGGCGTCCGTCACGCCCTGCCCGGCGAGGTCGAAGGTCAGGCCGCCGGCGAAGTCGGCGACGCAGTCGGCGCGCGGGGGCACGGCCCTGTCCTCCTGGTCGTCGTGGTGCGTGGGCCGCCGCGGAGCCAGCGTCATCATGCGGTGCGGGCCTTCCTGATCGCGGAGCGGGCGGAGCGTCCGGCACCCCGAACGGCGTACGCGCTGCCGAGCAGAGCACCACGGGTGCGGTGCAGTGAGCCGCGCACCCGGCCCCATGGCGAGGCACCGCCCCGGGCGAGGAGGTCGCCGAAGAGCGTCTCGTAGCGTTCGGCGATGTGGGACGGGTCGAAGCGCTCGGAGTCCTGGAGCGCGGCGTGCGCCATCTGCCGCCGCTTGTCGTCGTCGTTGATGAGTTCCAGCAGACCGTCGGCGATGGCCGGGACGTTGCCGACCTCGACCAGGCGGCCGTCGACGCCGTCCTCGATGATCTCGCCGGGGCCGTGCGGGCAGTTGGTGGAGACCACCGGCAGTCCGCAGCGCATGGCCTCCACGATCGTCATGCCGAACGACTCCAGGCTGGAGGTGACGGCCGCGATGGAACCCTTGGCCCACTCGGGCTCGATGGGGGTGGCGGGGCCCATCAGGTACACGTGGTTGTAGAGGTCCAACTTGTCGACGAGGGAGCGGAGTTTGTCCTTCTGCTTGCCTCCGCCGTAGATCCGCAGGCGCCAGTCGGGCCGCTCCTGACGGACCTTGTCGAAGGCCTTGACGAGCAGGTCGTAGCGTTTGACGGGCGCGAGCCGCCCGGCGGCGACGACCCACTTGCCGGAGCCGTCGGCCGGGTCGATGCCCGGCGCGGGCACCGGGTTGGGCACGGCCTCCAGGCGGACGCCGGGCAGCCGCATCTTCGCGCGGTACGCGCGCGCGTCCGCCTCGGTGGTCGTGGTGAACGCGTCGAGCCGCGGGTAGGCGCCGCGCAGGGTGGCGCGCAGGGCCGGGGAGTGGCTGTCGAGCGTGAGGTGCTCCTGGCCGACACGGACGGGCCCGCGTCGGGTCTGCCGGGCCATGTGCACGTTCAGCCCGGGGCGGGTACCGACCAGGACGTCGGCGTCGACCGAGGCGAGGTGCTCGGCGATGCGCCGGTCGGTCAGGGCGCTGTACTGGGCGTAGCGGCCCTCGGCGCGCGGGAAGACCTTGGCGGGGCGCCGCAGGTCGGCGTGCCCCTTGTCCGCGCCGCCCTCCCGGATGTCGACGAGGCCCCGCAGCCGCACCCTCGGATCGACGTCGAACACCGGCTCGTCACGATGGCGGAAGACGGAGACGATCTCCACGTCGTGCTGTTCGGCCAGGGTGTTCGCGAGGTTGTACGTCGTCCGGATCGTTCCCCCGATGCCGTACGCGTTGTGTATGAGGAAAGAAATGTGCATGCGTCCCCCGAACCCCCTGATTTCCCTGGTCATCCGTTGATTTCCCCGGTCATCCGTCCATGGCGGTGCTGGTCCACCACCACCCGCTTAGACCCGGCATCCCTGGGAATGGTTGGAAGGCATCATCAACTTGTGCTGCAACGGTTGCCCGATCGATAGCCGGATGAGGGAACCTGTTCGCCGCTCAACGCATCAGGGGCTATAGGGCAGTTGCGGAACGTCGAAGCAGGTGTCGTTCATGTCCCCCTGGCCCACCCACCCCTTCCCGTCCTGCCAGCGGGCCACGGAGACACAGGTCCGGCGGGTCCTCGGCGGCTCGGTGAGCCGCTCGAAGCGGACGGGCACGAGAAGCCCGTCGGCGCTGTAGGGCTCGTCGCGGTTCATGAAACGGTCGACGCACGCGCGCGTGACGCCTTCCCCGCTCCCGGCGCACGAGCGCGCCGCGTCCGTGAACCACATCGCGGCGGCCCAGCCCTCCAGCTGCCACTGGGAGTGCGTCCTGAGACTCTTCGTCGCGTCGCGGAACTCCCGTACGGCCCGGTCCTCGCCGTCCGCGTGGTTGCGGCTGGAGCCGGTGGCCCACAGGGCGTTGCGGCAGTGCGGGGCGTCCGCGTAGTCCTCGGCGATCGTGGAGGTCCAGTTCTGCACGTTGGTGACCTTGGCGGTGAGTTCGACGCCCGCCGCGTCGAGCGCCGCGCAGAGCCGGGCGTTGCCGTGGCCGTCGATGGCGTCGAACACCAGGTCCACGTCCCGCTCCTTGATGTCGGCGGCCACCGCGCGGAAGTTGGGCAGCGCGAAGTCGACCTGCTCGGTGATCACCTCGTATCCCTCGGCCCTGAGCCCCCGCACGACCAGGCGCGCGTACGCCGCCGAAGCGGGCTGGTTGTACGAGACCACGGCGGCGGTGCGGGCGCCCTGCTCGCGCGCGAAGTAGCGGTAGACCTCGGTGCCGCCGTACTGCTTCCCGTCCCAGCCCGTCGTGCCGTTCCGGGGCGCGAGGCTGCCGTAGACGCTGTAGAGGTACGGGTAGGTGTCGTAGGCCGGGCCGATGGGCTGGCCGCCGATGTCGGGCACGCGCGCGCGGGCGACGCGGGAGGCGCCCGCGTAGTCGAGGGCGGTGGTGGCGACGAGCGCCACCACGCCGTCCTCCTCGACGAGCCGGTGCACGCACTCGTTGTTGCCGACGCCGCTGCCCCCGTCGTCGCACTCCCGCACCTCCACCCGGCGGCCGTCGATGCCCCCGCGCGCGTTGAGCGCGGCGAAGTAGGCCTTCGCCCCGTCGCGCGGCCCGGTGAACGCGGTGCCGCCCACCGGGCTGGTGACGCTGGTGACGATCCCGACGCGCAGCGGCTCCGCGCCCGCCGAGGCCGTGGTGCCGTCCCGGCGTTCGAAGTCGCTCTCCGGGAGCCGGCTGCCGCATGCCGTCACCAGCAGGAGCAGCAGGCCCGCGGCGGCCGTCTCAGCAGCCCGGACCCGGTGTCGCATTGCCGCTCAGCGCGACCAGTCCGCACAGCGTCTTGACGGAGATCTTCCAGGTGCCGTCCTGCTCGACGGCCGTGCCCGCCGCGTCCGGCAGGGCCGTGGCGCCCTCCAGCAGCAGCGTGTACGTCACGTCGGCGCCGGTCGCCGAGGTGAACGTGACCTTCCGCACCTCGGCCTCCACCTGCCCGCCGCGCTCGTCCCCGCTGAAGGCCGCGAGGACCGGGCCCATCTCGTCGCCGTTCTCCAGCACGGCCTGCTTCTGCTCGGTGGAGGTGGCCGGGTCGAAGAACGTCTTCCAGTTCTCCTTGATCTGCTTCTCGGCCGCCGCCGTGTCCCCGGGTCCGCTCGCGGTGACGGTCGTCTCGCCGGGCTCCTCGGTCGTCCGTTCCACGGTCGGCGTGGGCGGTGCCGTGTCACCGCCGCCACCGCTGTCGTCGCTGCACGCCGCGAGGGCCGGGGCGAGGAGGAGGACCAGGGCGGCCGCCAAGGCCGTACCCCGTCCCGCCGCCGCGGGCCCGCGCCCGCTCGCCCGCCTGAGGTCGCTCCCGAGAACCATCTGGCTCACCACCGGGTGTCGGTCCGGGCGGTCGACGCCCGGTGCTTTCAGGGTCAGGTTGCAGGGGGCATAGTGCAAGCCATCGGCTGAGATGGACAGACACACGACGTGTGGAGGCCCGGATGCGGACAGCCCGACCGCGGAGCGTGCGGCCCTTTCTGTGGGCTCTCTGGGCCGGCTGGGCCGCGCTCGCCGGCGGGGCGGTGCTGTGCGTCGTCGGCTGGTACGGCGTCTCCGGCGAACGCTTCGCCGAACGCCAGCTCCCCTACCTGGCCTCCTGCACGGTCCCCGGCGCCGCGCTGATCATCGCGGGCTCGGTCCTCCTCGCCCACGGCAGGAGCGCCCTGGCCGTCTCGCGGGTCGAGGAGCTGTACGGCCTCCTGGTCGCCGCCGAACCCTCCGGCGCCGACGCGTCCGGGCAGGCGGCCACCGCCCCGCTCGCCGTCAGCGGCAGGCTGCTGATGGTGCCCGGCGGCACCCTGTGGCACCGCGCGGACTGCCCGCTGGTGGCCGGCAAGGCGGAGGCGGTGCCGGTGGACTCGCGCGTCCTGGCCGGCGGTGAACTGCGCCCCTGCCCCATCTGCGAGGCACCCGCCGGCAGCGACCCCGCCGGGCCCGCGGAGGGCTGATGGCCTCGCTGACGTACGACCTCACGCTGGCGGGACTGTCGGTCGGCAGCGCCGCCGCCCTCAGCGGCATCGGCCTGATCGTGACGTACCGGGCCACGGGTGTGCTCAACTTCGCGCACGGGGCGATCGCCATGGTGTGCGCGTACCTGCTGCGCCAGTGCACCGTGGAGTGGGGGTGGCCGCTCTGGCTCGGCACCCTCGTGACCCTGTTCCTGGTCGCCCCCGCCCTCGGCCTGGCCCTGGAGCGCCTCGTCTTCCGCCCGCTCGCCGTGCTCGGCGGTGACCCGGCACAGACGCTGGTCGCCTCGATCGGCGTCTTCGTCCTCCTCGTCGGCGGGGCCGTGCTGCTGTGGGGGCAGGGGGCGCGGGACGACGTGCCGACCGTGCTGTCCGCCGACCCCTGGGGTCAGCTGGCGGTGGCCGTGGCCGTCGCGGCGGCCGTCGGCGCGGTCACCCGCTGGACGCGCTTCGGCCGTGAGCTGCGCGCCGTCGTCGACGACCGCTCCCTCGCCGTCCTCGGCGGTATCGACGCCGACCGGGTGGCCGCCGCGGGCTGGGCGTTCGGCTCCTTCACGGCGGGCCTGACGGGCGTGCTGCTGGCTCCTTACGTCCGCCTCGACCCGTACGGCCTGCCGCTGCTGGTGATGGAGGTGATCGCCGTGGCGGTCGCCGCCCGGATGCGCCGTCTCGGGGTGGCCGTGCCGGTCGCGCTGGGGATCGGGGTCGCCCAGAGCCAGCTGACCCGGTTCCACCCGTCGGGCCGGGCGGAACCGCTGCTCCAGGCCGTGGGCGCGAACCTCTTCGTGGTCGCCCTGCTGGTCGCGGCCCTCGTCCTGCCCGGGGTGGGGACTCGTGACGCGCTGCCCCGCACGGCGACCGCCCGGGTCCGCACCCCCGCCGGCGCGTGGATCGTGGCGCTCGCGCTGTTCCTGATCCCGCTGGGCTTCGCGGGCGAGGACCTGCACACGGCCGTCCAGGTCCCGGCGCTGGGCGTGGTCCTGCTCTCCCTGGTGGTGGTGACGGGCCGGGGCGGCCAGATCTCCCTGGGCCAGGCGGCGTACGCGGGTCTGGGCGCGCTCTTCACCGCGCTGCTGTCGGCCGGCCGCCTCCCCCTGTTCCCCGCCCTCCCCGAACTGACCGCCCTCCTGGTCGCCGTCCTTCTGGTGGCCCCGCTCGGCCTGCTGACCGGTTGGCCCGCCATCCGCCGCCAGGGTCTGGCGCCGGCCCTCGCCACGTTCGCCGTGGGCGTCGGCGTGAGCCGCTTCGTCCTCGCCCAGCCGTACGCGACCTCGGGGCTGACCCCGACGCGCCCTACGGGGTTCGAGGGCGACCGGGCGTACTACGTCCTGGAGCTGGGGCTGCTGTCCCTGGCCCTGCTGGCCACCCACACCCTGTGCCGGGGCCGCACCGGGCGGGCCCTCGCCGCCCTGCGGGACCACGAGTCGGGCGCGTCGGCGGCGGGTGTGCCTGTCCCGTCGCTGAAGCTGGCGGCGTTCGTCACGGGCGCCGCCCTGGCCGCCCTCGGCGGCGGCATGCTCACCATGGGCGTCCGCGCCTTCGACCCCGGCGCCTACGACCCCGTCCGCGGCCTCCTCTGGTTCGCCGCGATCGTCGTCCTGGGCGCCGACAGCACACTCGGCGCCCTCGCGGCGGCCGCCCTGCTGGTGGGTCTGGACGCGGGCACGAAGGGCGGCGTCGCGGCGGCACTCATCGGCGTCCTGGCCGTCCTGGCAGGCCGCTTCCCGGGCGGCCCCCAGGAGGCGGTACGAGCGGCCCTCGCCCGGCTCCGGCCGGGGCCGGGCCTCCGTCACGAGCTGACGCCGACGGGAGCACGGGCCCGGGAGCGGGTACGCGCGGGCATGGCGGGCGTCGGGAGCGCCGCTAGGGACGGGCGGGGCATGAGCGGGGCCTCGGCGGCCTCGACGGACGGCCGGGCGGAGGCGGGCCGGGGCGGACCGGGCGCGACGGAGGCGGACCAGGGCGGGTCCGCGACCCCCCGCCCCGCGGAGCGGGCCGGAGACCCACCCCCCTCGGGCGGTGCTCTCCGCCTCGCCGGGGCCGAAGCCGGCGCGGAGGGGCGCGAGGCACAGCCCGCAGCCCGCTCAGGCACCCCTCCCCCACCCCTTTTCCTCCGGGCCCGCCGCCTCCGTCTCGTCCACGGCGGCCTCGCGGCCCTCGACGGTGTCGATCTCGACGTGCCGCCGGGGCGGGTCAGCGCGGTGGTGGGGCCCAACGGTGCCGGGAAGAGCACCCTCCTCCACTGTCTCGCCGGGTCGCTGCGGCCGGGGCAGGGGCGGGTGCGGCTCGGCGGGCGGGACATCACGAGGCTGCCGGCGCACGCCCGCACCCGGCTCGGCATCGCCCGGACGTTTCAACAGCCGGCCGTCTTCCCCTCGTCGACCGTGGCGGAGAACGTACGGGTGGGCGCCGAGCAGGGGCGGCGCGCCGATCCGGCAGCCGTGGAACGGGCGTTGCGGCTGTTCGGGCTGGACGGGGCTGTGCGGACGGCGCCGGCGGCCGGACTGCCGACCGGGACGCTGCGGCGGATCGAGCTGGCGCGGGCCCTCGCCGGGAACCCGCGTGTGCTGTTGCTCGACGAACCCGCCGCCGGACTCGACACGGCCGAGGTGGCCGCCCTGGCCCGGGTGCTACGGGCCCTCGCGGACGACGGCATGGCCCTGCTGGTCGTCGAGCACGACCTCGACCTCGTCGCGGACCTCGCGGACGTCGTGCACGTCATGGCCGCGGGCCGGATCGTCACCTCCGGCCCCGCCGACCACGTCCTGCGCACACCGGGCACCCTCGACCCGCTCGACCCGGCGGTGGACCGATGACCCTCCTGGCCCTCCGCCACGCCCGCGTCCGCTACGGCCCCCTGGAGGCCCTGCACGGCCTCACCCTCGCCGTCCCGGGCCCCGGCCTCACCGTGCTGCTCGGCCGCAACGGCTCCGGCCGTACGACGGCGCTGCGGGCCCTCGCCGGCACGGTCCCGCTCTCCGGCGGCGCCGTCGTGTGGGACGGGGCCGACGTCACGCGCACACCGGCGTACGAGCGGGCCCGGCGGGGCCTCGTCCTCGTGCCCGAGCGGCGGGCCGTCTTCGGTTCGCTCACCGTGCGCGAGAACCTCGAACTGGCCGCGCCGGACCTCTCGTACGCCCTGGACGCCTACCCACGGCTGGAAGCCCTGCTCCCCCGCCGCGCCGGCACCCTCTCCGGGGGAGAGCAGCGCATGCTCGCCCTCGCCCGTGCCCTGTCGGCCCACAGGCGGGTCGTCCTCGTCGACGAACCCACCCAGGGCATGTCACCGGCCGTCGCGGCCCGCACGTACGCACTGCTGAGCCGCCTCGACGCGTGTGTGGTCGTCGCCGAACAGCGCCTGCCGTCGGGGCTGCGCGGTGTGCCGGGCGTCCTGGTGTACGAACTGCGGCGCGGGACCCTGGCGTTCGGCGGCGAGGCGGCCGAACTCGCCTGACGGGAGCGCGGACCTGCGGGTGGCGGGGTCAGAGGTCGAGGCGCCGGCCCGGCACGATCATGTCGGGGTCGCCGCCGATGACGGCCTTGTTGGCCGCGTAGATCTGCCGCCAGGTGGTCCCGTGCCGGGCGGCGATCCCGCTCAGGGTGTCGCCCTGCCGGACGGTGTAGTCGCCGCGGGACGAACCCCGGTCCGCGTGTCCGACGGGCCGCGACGGGGCCGCCTCGACGGACTTCTGCGGGCGCGCGGGGGTGACCCGCCGGGTCGATCCGGTCGCGGCCGCGTCGGCGGAGGGCGCGCCGGGCGCGCTGCCGGCCGCGCCGGCGCGACGGGAGCAGGTGGGCCACGCTCCCCAGCCCTGGGCACGCTGGACCTTGGTGGCGACCGCGATCTGCTGGGCCCGAGAGGCCCGGTCCGCGGTCGCCGCGTAGGCGGTTCCGCCGTACGCGCGCCAGGTGGAGGCGGCGAACTGGAGTCCGCCGTAGTAGCCGTTGCCGGTGTTGATGTGCCAGTCACCGCCGCTCTCGCACTTGGCGATGCGGTCCCACACTCCGCTGTCGGCCGCCGAGGCGGTGCCGGTGAGGGCCAGGAGGCCCAGCGGGGCGAGCAGCGCCGCCCCGGCGAGGACGGCCGTCGTACGCGTCTTCCGGGCGCTGCCGCGCGTGGTGTCGGCACATTCGGACATGAAGATCCCTCTCCACGGACCCGGGGTCCCCCAGGGCGGGGCGCTTCCCGCGCATGGACGCGAGTGTCGCGCTCCGCCCCGTCCGCCGCGGTGGTGCTGCACGCTGTCCTGCTCTGCGCGACCGGCGGACGTACCCGAGCGGTGCTCGTTGCACACGGCCGGGAATGTAGGGAGGTTGACGACCTGTCAGCAAGCAATCGCCTGTCGTGCGAGGCCAGTTCGCCGTTACCGCAAGTAGCAGCCAGATCCGGCCACCCATTTCATTCCCTGATTTCCGGATATGTCGACCAAGTGGCCCGATAGCCTGTGACTCACTTCACCGGATCAACTTCCCCGGACCTCGGCGAAGTTGGCGCGGAGTAACCGATTCCACCCACGAGTTCACCCTGCGCTGCGGTTGGTTCGATTCCGTTCGTCCTCGGGCGTGACTCCGGCCACAGATCGTCCGTTGTCATCTGCATGAGCCGGAACCTCCGCGCTCATGGGGCCGGGCGCCACCCGGCACCGACACGCACCGCATCCCGAGGAGCCACCCGTGCCGCGCATGCTCGAGGTCAGCGACGAGGTACGCGCCGAGATCGGCGACGAAGAGGCCGACCGGCTGCTCGCCGGAGAGAACGCCCCCGGCGGCTACGACTGCACGTCGTGCCGCACCCCCGGCGACTCCGAGCAGGAGCGCACCAGCACCGTCCTCTTCGTCGGCGACGAGACAGCCGTGCTCGCCTTCGCCCACTCCACCTGTCTGCCCTCCCAGGTCGTCCAGGTCACCGAGGAGCAGTTGCAGGGCGCCGCCCGTTCCATCGCCGGGGACAACCCGGTCCAGGCCGCGCCCGAGCAGGCCGTGCTCGGCGTCACCAGCGGACTGATCCTGCTCAGCGGCGAGCTGCACCCGGCGCTGGTCGTCGAGCCGACCGCCCCCATCGCCCGCCCCGGCACGACGGGCGTCGGCGACGACTTCCTGCCGCTGCTCATCGAGCAGGGCTTCATGCCGCTCCCCCAGATCGACTCCGTACCGCCCGTGCTGCACGGCTGGTCGGTCCTGCTCGCCATGGGTCAGCTGCACGCCATCCTGCAGCCGGGCACCACCGGTGGTTCACCGGTCGCGTGGTGGCAGGCCCACCAGGCGCTGCAGGTGGCCGACGCGTGGCGGGCCGCCGCCAACAAGCATCAGCAGGTGCTGATGTTCGCGGCGCCGGTGGGCTCGATCGGGCGGCAGCCGCGGGAGGACCTGCTGCGGGACGCGCTCGACAGGGCCGCGGCGAACGGGAAGCTGGTGGCGGCGACCCTGCCGCTGGCCGGCACCTGAGCGTCCACCCGCCGAAGCCGTGACGACCCGCCCCCTCGGGGCGCGATCCCTTCCCGGAGGCTGAATGGTTGAGGTAGCGCATCCCTTCCGGGGCGGGGTCGTTGGCACAGGCGTGCACGCATACGAGGTTCCCCGCCGCCAGTCCTATCAGTCGATCCCGTCCATGCGGCCGACTCAGGACCCTTCGTCCACACCCATCTACGACACGCTCTACGCGGAGTGGGTAAGGACCTACCGGACCCTGCCGGGTGACCGGCACGGGGAGGAGGACATGGGGTTCACGGGCTTCGGCAACCTGTCGCACGGCTCGGGCGGGCCGCGCGCCACCGGGTCGTACACCTCCGCCTCGTACGCCGCCCGGCACGCGGCGGGTCACCTCGCCACCCAGCGCGAGAACCAGCCCGGCCACACGTCCGGCACGGCGGCCGTGTGGCAGCCGGTCGGGCGGATCCCCACCGGACACACCGGGATGCACCACATCCCGTCGCCCCTGCCCCCGAACCCGCGCCGAGGTCTCTGACCACGCAGAGACGCGAAGCGGCGCGCAGGGACACATGAGGAGGGCGGCTGCCCGAGGTCACCGGACCTTCGGACAGCCGCCCTCCTCACACGTGTGCGCCGGCGACGGTGGGACTACTTCTTCTTGCCGCGCTTCTCGCGCACCCGCACCGAGATGTGGATCGGGGTGCCCTCGAAGCCGAACTCCTCACGCAGCCGGCGCTCGATGAAGCGTCGGTAGCCCGCCTCGATGAAGCCGGAGGCGAAGAGGACGAAGCGCGGGGGCTTGGTGCCCGCCTGGGTGCCGAACAGGATGCGGGGCTGCTTGCCGCCCCGGATCGGGTGCGGGTGGGCGGCGACCAGCTCGCCGAGGAAGGCGTTCAGACGGCCCGTCGGGACGCGGGTCTCCCAGCCGGCCAGCGCCGTCTCGATCGCCGGGACCAGCTTCTCCATGTGCCGGCCGGTGCGCGCCGAGACATTGACCCGGGGCGCCCAGGCGACCTGGCCGAACTCGGTCTCGATCTCCCGCTCCAGGTAGTAGCGGCGCTCCTCGTCGAGGGTGTCCCACTTGTTGTACGCGATGACCATCGCGCGACCGGCCTCGACCGCCATCGTCACGATGCGCTGGTCCTGGACCGAGATGGTCTCGGAGGCGTCGATGAGGATGACCGCCACCTCCGCCTTCTCGACGGCCGCCGCGGTGCGCAGCGAGGCGTAGTAGTCGGCGCCCTGCTGGAGGTGGACGCGCTTGCGGATGCCCGCCGTGTCGACGAACTTCCAGACGACACCGCCGAGTTCGATCAGCTCGTCGACCGGGTCACGGGTCGTGCCCGCGATCTCGTTGACGACGACGCGCTCCTCGTTCGCCACCTTGTTCAGGAGGGAGGACTTGCCGACGTTCGGGCGGCCGATCAGGGCGATACGGCGCGGACCGCCGACCGCCGTGCCGAAGCTCTGCTCGGGCGCCTCGGGAAGTGCCTCCAGGACGGCGTCCAGCATGTCACCGGTGCCGCGGCCGTGCAGCGAGGAGACCGGGTGCGGTTCGCCGATGCCGAGGGACCACAGAGCGGTCGCGTCGGCCTCGCCGCTCGGGCCGTCGACCTTGTTGGCGCAGAGCACCACGGGCTTGTTGGCCTTGCGGAGCAGCCGGACGACGGCCTCGTCGGTGTCGGTGACGCCGACCTTGGCGTCCACGACGAAGACGACGGCGTCGGCGGCCTCGATGGCGTACTCGGCCTGGGCGGCGACGGAGGCGTCGATGCCGAGGACGTCCTGCTCCCAGCCGCCGGTGTCGACGACCTTGAAGCGGCGGCCCGCCCACTCCGCCTCGTAGGTGACGCGGTCGCGGGTGACGCCGGGCTTGTCCTCGACGACCGCCTCACGGCGGCCGATGATGCGGTTCACGAGCGTCGACTTGCCGACGTTCGGACGGCCGACGACGGCGAGGACGGGCAGCGGTCCGTGACCCGCCTCGTCGATCGCGCCCTCGACGTCCTCGATGTCGAAGCCCTCTTCCGCGGCGAGCTCCATGAACTGCGCGTACTCGGCGTCGCCAAGCTCTCCGTGCTCGTGCTCGGAGGGAAACTGGTCGTTCATGAAGTCCGTACCTCGTAGTTCATCGTGGTGATCGGTGGAACACCCGGCTCGTCGTCGGATGGTCCACTACTCAGTGTCGCCCAGCGCCCGATCGGACGCCCGGCGTTTTACCGGCGGCCGGTGAGCCGCCGGGCATGCTCCAGGTGCGCGCCGAGCTGCTGCTGGATGCGCACGGTCGCCTCGTCGAGGGCCTTGCGCGTACGCCGTCCGCTGCCGTCGCCCGCCTCGAACGGGTCACCGAAGACCACGTCGACGCGGGAGCGCAACGGGGGCAGCCCCTTGACCAACCGTCCGCGCCGCTCGGTGCTTCCCAGTACCGCCACCGGCACGATCGGCGCTCCGCTGCGCACGGCGAAGTAGGACAGCCCGGCGCGCAGCGAGGCGAAGTCTCCCTCGCCCCGCGTGCCCTCCGGGAAGATGCCCAGCACACCGCCGCCCGCCAGGACGGCGAGAGCGCGGGTGATGGCGGTGCGGTCGGCGGTCGAGCGGTCGACCTCCACCTGGCCGACGGCGCGCATGAACGGGCCGAGCGGACCGACGAACGCCTCCTTCTTGACCAGGAAGTGCGAGGGCCGGGGCGCCACGCCGATGACCATGGGGCCGTCGACGATGTGGGAGTGGTTGGGGGCGAGGATCACCGGGCCGGTCGTGGGGACCCGCCAGGCGCCCAGCACGCGCGGCTTCCACAGCCCGTACATCAGGCCCACGCCGATACGCCGGCCCACCTCGGCGCCGAGCGGCGAGGGAACCTCGGGCGACGCGGCCCGGCCCGTGGCGGCTTCGCTCACTCGCCCGCCCGCTTCTCCTCGACGAGGGTGACCACGCACTCGATGACCTGCTGGAGCGTGAGGTCCGAGGTGTCCACCTCGACCGCGTCGTCCGCTTTGGCGAGCGGCGAGGTCTTGCGGCTGGAGTCGGCCGCGTCGCGCTTGAGGAGGGCCTCGCGGGTCGCCTGGACGTCGGCGCCCTTCAGCTCGCCGCTGCGGCGGGCGGCGCGGGCCTCGGGGGAGGCCGTCAGGAAGATCTTCAGGTCGGCGTCCGGAAGTACGGTCGTACCGATGTCGCGGCCCTCGACGACGATGCCGTTCGCGGCGTCCGCCGCGATGGTCCGCTGCAGTTCGGTGATCCGCGCCCGCACCTCGGGGACGGCGCTGACCGCGCTGACCCGGGAGGTGACCTCCTGGGTGCGGATCGGCCCGGCGACATCCGTGCCGTCGACGGTGATGGTCGGCCCTGACGGGTCCGTCCCCGACACGATGTCCGGCTTGCCGGCCACGGCCGCGATCGCCGTGGGGTCATCTATGTCGATGCCGTTGTTGACCATCCACCAGGTGATCGCCCGGTACTGGGCGCCCGTGTCCAGGTAGCTCAGCCCGAGCTGCGCGGCCACGGCCTTCGAGGTGCTCGACTTGCCCGTGCCGGAGGGGCCGTCGATGGCAACGATCACTGTGGCGCGTTCCACTGGGGAGCACCTTTCCTGGTCCGAGGTGGTGGGGCGGGACGGAAAGCGCCCCGGACAAGGGTACTGGGTGCGCATGCCCCGTCCGGCCCTGCCCACCACCGCCCCGGCCCCACGGCCGCCGGGCTCTCCTGCCGGATCGTCCAGCCCCGCTCGGCACCACCGCCACCGTCGCCTGCGCCGGCCTCCGGCCGCCGACCCACCACCCCCTACTGCCGGATCGCCCAACCCCGCTCCCGCAGCGCCCCCGTCAGCACCACCGCCGCCTTCGGCTCCACCATCAACTGCACCAGACCCGCCTGCTGCCCGGTGGCGTGCTCGATGCGGACGTCCTCGACGTTGATGCCGGCGGCGCCCGCGTCGGCGAAGATGCGGGCCAGCTGGCCCGGCTGGTCGTCGATCAGTACCGCCACCACCTCGTAGACCCGTGGCGCGGACCCGTGCTTGCCGGGGACACGGACCTGGCCCGCGTTGCCGCGGCGCAGGACGTCCTCGATGCCGGTGATGCCTTCGCGGCGCTTGGCCTCGTCGCCGGCCTGGAGGGCGCGCAGGGCCTGGACGGTCTCGTCGAGGTCGGCGGAGACGTCGGTGAGGAGATCGGCGACCGGGCCGGGATTGGCGGAGAGGATGTCGATCCACATGCGCGGGTCGGAGGCCGCGATCCGGGTCACGTCCCGGATGCCCTGCCCGCACAGCCGTACGGCCGACTCGTCGGCGTGCTCCAGCCGCGCGGCGACCAGGCTGGACACCAGGTGCGGCATGTGCGAGACCAGGGCGACGGCCCGGTCGTGGGTGTCCGCGTCCATGACCACCGGGACGGCCCGGCAGTGCGAGACCAGCTCCAGGGCGAGGTTCAGGACCTCGGTGTCGGTGTCGCGGGTGGGGGTGAGCACCCAGGGCCGGCCCTCGAACAGGTCACCGGTGGCGGCCAGCGGGCCGGACTTCTCCCGGCCCGCCATGGGGTGCGAGCCGATGTAGCAGGTGAGGTCGAGGCCCAGTTCCTCCAGCTCACGGCGGGGGCCGCCCTTGACGGAGGCCACATCTAGGTAGCCGCGCGCGAGGCCCCGCCGCATGGCGTCGGCGAGGGTCGCGGCCACGTGCGCGGGCGGGGCCGCGACGATCGCGAGGTCCACCGGGCCCCCGGGCGCCTCGTCGGTGCCGGCGCCCAGCGCGGCGGCCGTACGGGCCTGCTCGGGGTCGTGGTCGGCGAGGTGGACGGTGACACCGCGCTGGGCCAGGGCGAGGGCGGCGGAGGTGCCGATCAGCCCGGTGCCGATGACGAGTGCGGTTCTCACTGGGCGATGTCCTTGCGGAGTGCGGCCGCCGCCCCCAGGTACACGTGCGCGATGTCCGAGCGCGGCCGGTCCGACTCTATGTGCGCGAGGATGCGTACGACCCGGGGCAGGGCGCCCTCTATGTCCAGCTCCTGCGCGCAGATCAGCGGCACGTCGACGATGCCGAGCTTGCGCGCGGCGGCGGCCGGGAAGTCGCTGTGCAGGTCGGGGGTGGCCGTGAACCAGATACTGATCAGGTCGTCCGGGGTGAGCCCGTTGCGCTCCAGGACCGCGGTGAGCAGCTCGCCCACCTGCTCGTCCATGTGCCCCGCCTCGTCCCGTTCGAGTTGGACGGCGCCCCGGACCGCTCGTACCGCCACGGCTCTGCTCCTCACTGCTGTACATCCCGGCCTAGTACGACCAGCCTAGTCATCCGGCCCGGACCGGTGCGCGACGCCTGCCTGCCGAAAGCCTGGCCGAAAGGCGACCACGAGGGCGGATCACGGCCGCAGACCCGGACAATGTCATGCGAACGTCACTGTCCCGCCACTTGGGTCGAAACACCCCGGTACGCCCCTGGACGGCGCCCCGTGCGTCCGCTTCCATGAAGGAGGCCGTCCGCGCCACGCCTCGGGGGAGGCTCCCATGAAGCGCTCCGGACCACTTCTCACCCTTCTCGGCGGGCTGTTGCTGGCCCTGTTCATGCTGTCGCTCAACGCGACGACGGGGACCCGCGCCGACTCGGCGTCCGCCACGACCGACCCACCGCCCGCCTCGGCGACCCCGAGCCCGCCGCCGAGCCCGCCGCCGAGCCCGTCGGCGAAGACCTCGCCGTCACCGGTCCCCGCCCCGCCGGCCGACGCCGACTACGCGGGCCGCACCGACGACGACTCGGCCGCCGTCGCGGTGACCCTGCGCGACGGCAGGGCGGTCGCCTACTTCTGCGACGGCCGCGACAAGGAGGCATGGCTCAAGGGCGACGTACGGGACGACGGCGGCATGCGGCTCACGGGCGGCGACGGCGCCGAGCTGAACGGCACCCTGAAGGGCGGGAGCATCACCGGCACGGTCGACATCGCCGGTCACGCGTACGACTTCACCGCACCGAGGACCGTCGAGCCCTCGGGGCTGTACCGCGCGACCGGCAACGTACGCGGAGCCAGGGTCGACGGCGGCTGGATCGTGCTGCCGGACGGCCGTCAGGTCGGCATTCTCAAGCGCGACGGCGAGCCCGCAGCGGCTCCGGAGATCGACCCCGCGACCGGCACCGTGACGGTCGACGGAGAACAGCTCACGGCCCGCCCCGTCACCCCGGAGGGCAGCTCATGACCGTCGATCCGAACGCCGCGACCCAGGACTTCCCCTCCCCGCCCACCCCGGCGCGCGCCCCCGCCGGCGCCTCCCGCTATCTGGTGCCGGCCCTCGTGGCCTGCGCCGTGGCGGTCGCCCTCGGCGTCTACGGCAGGGCGCACGACCCGGCGGGCACCGCGTTCAACCTCGCGGGCTTCAGCAGCACGGGCGCGGTGAAGTCATGGCTGGCGACGGCCGCGTTCGGCTTCGCGCTGGTGCAGCTGACGTCGGCGCTGATGATGTACGGGAGGCTGCCGGGCCCGAGATGGTCGGGGGTGCTGCACCGCTGGTCGGGGCGGGCGGCGTTCCTGCTCGCCGTGCCGGTGGCGGTGCACTGTCTGTACGCCCTCGGCTTCCAGACGTACGAAACACGCGTTTTGTGGCACTCCCTCCTGGGTTGCTTCTTCTTCGGTGGATTCAGTGCGAAGATGCTGCTGCTCCGTTCGGAGCGACTCCCCGGCTGGCTCCTGCCGATCGTCGGCGGTCTCGTCTTCACCGCGCTCACGGTCGTCTGGCTGTCCTCCGCCCTCTGGTTCTTCCGCACGTTCGGAGTGACGACATGACGATGGGTTCCACGCGGCGCACGGTGCTGACCACGGGCGCGGCGGGCACGGCGGCGCTGCTCATGGGGTGCGGTGAGTACGGCGGGGACGACGGCGGCGACACCACGGAGCGGTCCTCCCCCGGGGGCACCGCCGCGGACGGCGGCGAGGAACTGGCGAAGACGGCCGACATCCCGGTGGGCGGGGGCAAGATCTTCGACGAGCAGAAGATCGTCGTGACGCAGCCCGTGGAGGGCGACTTCAAGGCCTTCTCGGCGGTCTGCACCCACATGGGCTGCATCGTCAGCAGCGTCTCGGACGGCACGATCGACTGTGCGTGCCACGGCAGCAAGTTCAAGGTCGCGGACGGGGCCGTGGTCCACGGACCGGCCACCGAGCCGCTGCCCTCGGAGAAGATCACCGTCGCGGGAAATTCGATTCTGCGGCCTTGATCCACCCCGTACGCTCCGGGCATGCAGCCCCCGCACCCGCACGATCTGGTCCGCGACCACACGATCTACGCCTGCGTGATGGGGTCGCGGGCCTTCGGTCTCGCGACGGACGACAGCGACACGGACCGGCGGGGCGTCTTCCTGGCCCCCACCGAGCTGTTCTGGCGCTTCGAGAAGCCGCCCACACACGTGGAGGGCCCCGCGGAGGAGCAGTTCGGCTGGGAGCTGGAGCGCTTCTGTCATCTGGCCCTGCGCGCCAACCCCAACATCCTGGAGTGCCTGCACTCCCCCCTGGTGGAGCACGTCGACGCCACGGGCCGTGAACTGCTCGCCCTGCGCGGGGCGTTCCTGTCCCGCCGGGCCCACGAGACGTTCGCCCGCTACGCCCTCGGCCAGCGCAAGAAGCTCGACGCGGACATCCGCACCCACGGTGCCCCCCGCTGGAAGCACGCGATGCATCTGCTCCGCCTCCTGATGAGCTGCCGGGACCTGCTGCGCACGGGCGAGCTGACCGTCGACGTGGGCGATCAGCGCGAGCCCCTGCTGGCGGTGAAACGCGGCGAGGTGCCGTGGGCCCGGGTCGAGACCTGGATGGCCAGGCTGGCGACGGAGGCCGCGGACGCGGCGGACCGCAGCCCTCTGCCGGCGGAACCGGACCTGGCCGGGGTCGAGGACTTCGTCGTACGGACCCGGCGCGCGTCGGCCCTGCGCACCGCACGGGGTCGTTGAGCCGCGCGGGGCCTCGGCCCCGCGGATCACCTCAGCCCTTCAGGCCCTCCAGCCGGACGCGGACGACGAAGTCGTGCAGGGCGTCGTACGCGGCCGGGTTCTCGGGCAGCACCGAAAGGGCCTGTTCCTCCTCCAACACCCCCTGGAGCCGCTCCACGTCCGCCGCCACGCGCTCCCGGTCGACGTCCGCCTTGCCGTGCTCCTCGGCCGCCTTCGCCGCGACGAGGTCCGGCAGATAGGCGGGGGCCTCCTCGGTCTCCGGCACCAGGGTGGGCAGATGGGCCTGCACCTCGCCGCTGCGCATGAGGTGGATGCCGGTGAGCAGCACCCGGAACGTGTAGAGCAGCGGCTTGAGTTCACCGGTCTTCTCGAAGAGCCGCCACTGGGTGAGGGCGAACCCCCGGTAGTGGTGGGCGTGGTGCCGGGTGAGGACCCCGGGGGCGAGCGCGACCAGTTCGCGGTGCCACTCACCGGTGTGCACGACGAGCGGGGAGAGCAGCTGCTCCAGCACATAGCCGTTGCGGCGCAGCATCAGCCGGGCGAACTTGCGCAGGTCGTGCGTGACGAGGTCCATCTCGACGCCGTCCCGGTCCCACATCCTCGACCGGGTCTCCTCCGGATCGCGCAGCCCGACCAGTTCGGCCGCGGGCAGCAGATGCACACCGCGCAGGTCGACGTCCGAGTCGCGCGAGGGGAAGCCGTACAGGTGGGCTCCGGAGACGGTGGCGAACAGCAGGGGGTCGGGCTGTTCGGCCACCACGGGGGCCAGGTCGATGTCGAGGGCGTCGGTCAGGGCGTCGGTCATCCCTCAAGCGTCCCAGAGAGCCCCCAGCGACACGAGATCGCTCTGGTACTCGATCCGGTCGGCCCACTCGGCGGGCCAGACGTCCGGGCCGTGGTAGGCGCCCGCGAAGGCCCCGGCGAGACTGGCGATGGAGTCGGAGTCGCCCGAGGTGCAGGCGGCGCGGCGCAGCGCGGTGACGGGCTCGTCGACGAAGAGCAGGAAGCACAGCAGCCCGGTGGTGAGGGCCTCCTCGGCGATCCAGCCCTCCCCCGTGGCCGCGCAGGGGTCGGTCTCGGGCGACGGGAGCCGCAGGGCCTGCTGGAGACGGTCCAGGGCCTCCAGGCACTCGTCCCAGCCCCGGGAGATGTAGTGCTCGGGCGAGGGGTCCTGGCTGTAGGTCCACAGGTCCCCGAGCCAGCGCGCGTGGTAGTGGGCGCGGTTCTCGTAGGCGTACGACCGCAGCCGGCCGACGAGGCCCATCGGGTCGGCGCCCTGGGACAGCAGGCGTATCGCGTGGGCGGTGAGGTCGGAGGCGGCGAGGGCGGTGGGGTGGCCGTGGGTGAGGGCGGCCTGCAACTGGGCCGCGCCGGCGCGCTGTTCGTCGCTGAGCGGGCCGATCAGACCGAGAGGGGCGACCCGCATGTTGGCGCCGCAGCCCTTGGAGTGGATCTGGCTGGCGAACTGCCAGGGGTGGCGCTCGACCGCGAGGAGGTCGCAGGCGACCAGGCAGGTGTGGCCGGGGGCGCGGTTGTTCTCCGGGGAGCGGGACCACTCCACGAACTCCTTGCGGACGGCCCGCTCCAGCGCCTCGGCGCCGAGTGATCCGCGGTCCATGGCCGCCCGCAGCCCGTGGGCCAGCGCCAGCGTCATCTGGGTGTCGTCCGTGACGATCGCGGGCTTCGGCAGCGCCATCTTCCGCCAGGGTCCGCACGTGGCGAGGATCGACGGGACGTCGTTGAACTCCGTCGGGTGGCCGAGGGCGTCTCCGAGGGCGAGGCCGAGCAGGGATCCGGTGGCCGAGCGCTTCGTACGCAGCGTCGTGGTCATCAGGGCCGTCCTTCCGTGGTGGGTCGCAGCAGGGGCGGGTGCAGGGCGGTGGCCCCGCCCGCCCGGTACAGCGCGGCGGGCTTGCCGCGACCGCCGGTCAGGCGCGCGGCGCCGGGCACCTGTTCGACGAAGCCCGGCGTGGCCAGCACCTTGCGCCGGAAGTTGGGCCGGTCGATCGGAGTGCCCCACACGGTCTCGTAGACCTGCTGCAGCTCGCCGAGGGTGAACTCGGGCGGACAGAAGGAGGTGGCGAGACAGGTGTACTCCAGCTTGGCGCCGACGCGTTCGTGGGCGTCGGCGAGGATGCGGTCGTGGTCGAAGGCGAGCGGGCCGATGGCGTTGAACCGCAGCCACTGGGCCTGGGCCGCGTCGCCGCCGCCGTGCGGGACGGGCGGGTCCGGGAAGAGCGCGGCGAACGCGACGGTGACGACCCGCATGCGCGGGTCCCTTCCCGGCTCGCTGTAGGTCCGCAGCTGCTCCAGGTGGAGGCCGGGGACGTCCGAGACCCCGGTCTCCTCCGCGAGTTCGCGCCAGGCGGCCTCCTCCGCGGACTCGCCCGGCAGCACGAACCCGCCCGGCAGCGCCCAGCGGCCCTCGTACGGTTCCTGCCCGCGCTCGACGAGCAGCACCTGGAGGGTGCCCGCGCGGACGGTGAAGACGGCCAGGTCGACGGTGACGGCGAAGGGCTCGTACGCGTGCTTGTCGTAGCCCGCCGGTGAGGTCATGTCCATCACCCTCTTCATGGCCACCGTGAGTAATAGTCAGAACGACTATAAAAGGACGAGGCGTGGCGGCACAACCCTTTTACGGGGAAGGGAACGGCAAGACCGGCACCGGGAACGGCAAAGGGCCGCCCCCGAAGGCAAACCCGGGACCGGCCCCTGCTCGTACGCTCCGACGACCCTAGAGGTCGACCTCCTGCATCAGCATCCCGACCTCGGTGTTCGACAGCCGGCGCAGCCAGCCGGACTTCTGGTCGCCGAGGGTGATCGGCCCGAAGGCCACGCGCACCAGCTTGTCGACCGGGAATCCGGCCTCCGCCAGCATCCGGCGCACGATGTGCTTGCGCCCCTCGTGCAGGGTGACCTCGACGAGGTAGTTCTTGCCGGTCTGCTGCACGACCCGGAAGTGGTCCGCGCGCGCGTACCCGTCCTCCAGCTGGATGCCGTCCTTGAGCTGCTTGCCCAGGTCGCGCGGGATCGGGCCCACGATGTGCGCGAGGTAGACCTTCTTCACGCCGTACTTGGGGTGCGTCAGGCGGTGCGCCAGTTCACCGTGGTTGGTGAGCAGGATGACGCCCTCGGTCTCGGTGTCGAGCCGTCCGACGTGGAAGAGGCGGGTCTCGCGGTTGGTCACGTAGTCGCCGAGGCACTGACGGCCCTCGTTGTCCTCCATCGTGGACACGACACCGGCCGGCTTGTTCAGCGAGAAGAACTGGTACGACTGGGTCGCGACGGTCAGCCCGTCGACCTTGACCTCGTCCTTCTCCGGGTCGACGCGCTTGCCCTGCTCCAGCACGATCTCGCCGTTGACCTCGACCCGCGCCTGCTCGATCAGCTCCTCGCAGGCGCGCCGGGAGCCGTAGCCCGCGCGCGCGAGGATCTTCTGCAGCCGCTCGCCCTCCTGCTCGGCGCCGGGGAAGGTCTTGGGCAGCTTGACGTCCTTCTTGTCCGCGTACCGCTCCCGGTTGCGCTCCTCCGCCCGCGCGTCGTACTCGCGGGAGGTCGCCGGGGCCCACCGGCCCCGCCCACTGCCCGGGGACTGCTTGGGGCCGCCCTTGGCGCCACCGCGCGCGGACGCGCCGCGGCCCGACTTCGGCCCCTCCGGGGAGGCGCCGGGGCCCACGTCGTAGCGCCGCTCCTCCGGGCGCGGGTTCTTCGGCCGGCCGCCCTGCCTGTCGTCGCGGTCGTTCCCGGCACCGCGGTTGTTACCGCGGCCACCGCTGCTCCCGCCGCGGCCACCGCTGTTCCCGCCGCGGCCGCCGCTGTTGCCACCACGGCTCCCGCCGTTGTTTCCGCTGCTGTTCCTGCCGCTGCTGCTTCGCATCAAAGTTCCGTCTTGTCGTCTGCGTCCTCGGAATCCGGGGCGTCCGGATCGAACGACGGGACCCCCTCCAGTGTCTCGGCCTCGATCGCCTCAGCCTCCGGGAGGAAGGGCGCGAGTTCCGGGAGCTCGTCCAGGCCGCGCAGGCCCATCCGCTCCAGAAAGTAGTTCGTCGTCCTGTACAGGATCGCACCTGTTTCGGGTTCCGCGCCCGCCTCCTCGACCAGACCCCGTTGGAGGAGGGTGCGCATGACCCCGTCGCAGTTCACTCCACGCACGGCGGAGACCCTGCTCCGGCTCACCGGCTGCCGGTACGCGACGACGGCCAGCGTCTCCAGCGCGGCCTGGGTCAGCCGGGCCTGCTGACCGTCCAGCACGAACCGCTCGACGGCGGCGGCGTACTCGGGCCGGGTGTAGTACCGCCAGCCCCCGGCGATCAGCCGCAGCTCGAAACCACGCCCCTGCACCGCGTAGTCGTCGGCCAGTTCCCTGAGCGCCTTGGCGATCTGCCGCTTGGGGCGCTCCAGGATCTTCGACAGGTGCTCCACCGTCGCGGGCTCGTCCACGACCATGAGGACGGCCTCCAGGGCGGGCTTGAGGTCGAGGTCGGCGACGGTGCGCGGGCCTCCGGGCCCGCCGGCTCTCTCCTCGCTCACGCCTTCTCCTCCTCGGGCGACTCCGGCGTCTTTGGCGACCTGGGCGACTCGGGCGGCTGGGGCGGCCGGTCGAACTCGTCGGTGACCACGGGCTCCGCGCCCCCGTCCCCGCCGGTCCACCGCACGAGCAGATCCCCGAGCGCCGTCTCCTGGTCGAGGGCCACGGCCTTCTCCCGGTACAGCTCCAGCAGCGCGAGGAAGCGGGCGACGACGGTGAGGGTGTCGTCGGTGTCCTCGACGAGCACCCGGAACGACGCCTCCCCCAGCACCCGCAGCCGCGCGACGACGATCCCGGCCTGTTCCTGCACGCTCACCAACGGCGCGTGGATGTGGTCGATGTACACCTGCGGCTTGGGCTTCGGCTGCATCGCCTTCACGGCCAGCCTGGCGAATCCTTCCGCCCCGATGCTGATGACCACCTCGGGCAGCAGCTCCGCGTACTGCGCCTCCAGCCCGACGGTCCGCGGATACCGCCGCGCCTCCTCGTCCAGCCGCCGGTTGAAGATCTCCGCGATCTGTTTGTACGCGCGGTACTGCAGCAGCCGGGCGAAGAGCAGGTCCCGGGCTTCGAGGAGCGCGAGATCCGCTTCGTCCTCGACCTCGGCGGCGGGCAGCAGCCGCGCCGCCTTCAGGTCCAGGAGGGTGGCGGCGACGACGAGGAACTCGGTCGTCTCGTCCAGGTCCCAGTCCGGCCCCCTCGCCCGGATGTGCGCCATGAACTCGTCGGTGACCTTGGAGAGCGCGACCTCGGTGACGTCCAGCTTGTGCTTGGAGATCAACTGGAGGAGGAGGTCGAAGGGGCCCTCGAAATTGGCCAGCCGGACCTTGAAGACCCCGTCGTCGGGCGCGTCCGGATCCTGGGGCTCGACGGCGGTGAGCGCCTCCTCGGCGAGCAGTGCCTCCCCGACAGGGAGTGCCTCCTCGGCGGGGAGCACCTCGTCCGTTTCCACCGCGTGCGCCCCGCCGTCGTCGGCCGACGACGGCGCCTGGACCTGCTCGGCCGGCTCAGCCTGCTCGACCGGCGGAGCCGACGGCCCCCGACCCAGCGCACGGCGACGACCGGCAGAACCACCGGAAGCCGGGCCAGAGGAGTCGAACGAGGTCATAGCCCCCGCAGGCTACCCCTACCGCCCACGAAGCCGTCGGACGAGGATGCTCGCGTCTCCCCGGGACTCCAGATCCGCCAGCACCACGGCGACGGCCTCCCGCACGATCCGCCCGCGGTCCACGGCCAGCCCGTGCTCCCCGCGCAGCACCAGCCGCGCGTGTTCGAGATCCATGAGCTCCTCGGCGGAGACGTACACGGTGATCTTCTCGTCGTGCCGCTCCCGCCCGCTGGGCCGGCGCCCGGAGGCCCGCCCCTTCTTGCGGGGCCCGGCGGCGGCTGAACCTTCCTGCGGCTTCGGCAGACGTCCGGCCGCGGCGGCCCGCTCGGCACCGACGGCGGCGGAGCGGCTGCGCGGCTGTTCGCCGTCGGACTCGGCGTCCGCGGCCACATGCTCGGCCCCCTCGCCGTCACCGCCCCGCACGGGCACGGACGGTGGAGCGTCCTCCGCGGCGGCGGCCCCGTCGCTGTCCCCGGCGGGAGCGGGCACACGGGCTTCTCCGTTGGCCCCCCGCCGGGGAGTGGACGGCTGCAGCGCCATTCCCCCTGTCGTACGGAAGAGTTCGTCGGCCCCCGGCAGACTCACTCGGCGTGACACCGGGCGAGCACCTCCCTGGCGAGCTGGCGGTAGGCGGCGGCGCCGACGGAGTTGGAGGCGTACGTGGTGATCGGCTCACCGGCGACCGTGGTCTCCGGGAAGCGGACCGTGCGCCCGATGACCGTGTGGTAGACGTGCTCGTCGAACGCCTCGACGACGCGCGCGAGAACCTCACGGCTGTGCACGGTGCGAGAGTCGTACATGGTGGCGAGGATGCCGTCGAGCTCCAGGTCGGGGTTGAGCCGCTCCTGGACCTTCTCGATGGTCTCGGTCAGCAGCGCGACCCCGCGCAGTGCGAAGAACTCGCACTCCAGGGGAACTATCACCTTGTGGGCGGCCGTCAGGGCGTTCACGGTGAGCAGGCCGAGCGAGGGCTGACAGTCGATCACGATGTAGTCGTAGTCGGCCAGCAGCGGCTTGAGCGCCCGCTGCAGGGTGGACTCGCGCGCGACCTCGGAGACCAGCTGGACCTCGGCCGCCGACAGGTCGATGTTGCTCGGCAGCAGGTCCATGTTGGGGACCGCGGTCTTCAGCAGGACCTCGTCCGCCGACATGCCCCGCTCCATGAGCAGGTTGTAGACAGTGAGGTCGAGCTCCATCGGGTTCACACCGAGGCCGACCGAGAGGGCGCCCTGCGGGTCGAAGTCGACGAGCAGGACCCGGCGGCCGTACTCCGCGAGCGCGGCCCCCAGGTTGATGGTCGACGTCGTCTTGCCGACGCCGCCCTTCTGGTTGCACATCGCGATGATCTTCGCGGGACCGTGGTCGGTCAGCGGGCCCGGGATCGGGAAGTACGGCAGCGGGCGACCGGTCGGACCGATGCGCTCGCGGCGCTGGCGGGCCGCGTCGGGCGCGAGCGTGGCCGCGTACTCCGGATCGGGCTCGTACTCGGCGTCGGGGTCGTAGAAGTGCCCGTCGGGCAGCTCGTCGTAGTCGGCGAAGTGGTTGTGGACCCCGCCACTTCCGTCGCCGGCCATGGCGTTCACGTGTTGGCCATCCATGCTCTGGAGTGCTGTCGGAGTTGCCTGCGGACTCTGGTGGGCCGCGAAGGTGCGGACAGCGACCGAGCCGACAGCCGCGAACCCCGTGGGACCCGAGACCGGCGCAGGCATTCCTGGTTGACCACCCCCGGGAGTAAATGTCGACTCATTCACAAGTCGTCTTACCTCCTTGGTGACCAGGAAACTTCTAGATAGGTCAGCGTGGCACCATGCCGACAGCTGGCGACTCTATGGCGTGTCGGCGGTCCGCAGCAACACAATCCGCCGGACCCGGCCCGATGTGTCGGCAATGAAACATGCGGCTGTCAAGGGCGTAGGGCCGTCGCACGGCAGGATTCACCGGTGCGCGAAACAACCGAACGGTTACGTTCGAGGCGAGTTGCGCGAGTGTCGCAAAGTGACCATACACACATCCGGCCGGACCTTGTCGGGCAAGATCCGGCCGGGAAGGTGCTGTTGACGACCTGTGTTGACGTATCGCCTTTTACCGAAAGGTGACTTGAAGCAGCCGGTCGGGATCCGCCCCGCGCCCGGTCACCGGCGGGTCACCGGCCGGTCGGCGGCCTGCGCCGGACGGCCCCCGCGACGGCTCTCGCCGGGCGGCGGGTCAGACGAGCAGCGACGCCAGCTCGACGTGCTCCAGGCCGTGCGCCTCGGCGACCTCGCGGTAAACGACCCTGCCGTCATGGGTGTTGAGGCCCCTGGCCAGCGCGGGGTCGCGGCGCGACGCCTCGGCCCAGCCGTGGTCGGCGAGTTCCACGATGTAGGGCAGCGTGGCGTTGGTCAGCGCGTAGGTGGAGGTGTTGGGCACCGCGCCGGGCATGTTGGCGACGCAGTAGAAGACCGATCCGTGGACCGGGAAGGTCGGCTCGGCGTGGGTGGTGGGCCGGGAGTCCTCGAAGCAGCCGCCCTGGTCGATCGCGATGTCGACAAGGACACTTCCGGGCTTCATCCGCGACACCAGCTCGTTGGTGACCAGCTTCGGGGCCTTGGCGCCCGGGATGAGGACGGCACCGATGACGAGGTCGGCCTCCAGGCATGCCTTCTCCAGTTCGAAGGCGTTGGAGACGACCGTCTGGATCCTCGTACCGAAGATCTTGTCGGCTTCCTTGAGCTTGTTGATGTCCTTGTCGAGCAGGGTCACGTGGAAGCCCATGCCGATGGCGATCTGCGCCGCGTTCCAGCCCGACACGCCACCGCCGATGACGACGGCCCGGCCGGCCAGCACCCCCGGCACACCGCCGGGCAGCACCCCGCGGCCGCCGTTGGCACGCATCAGGTGGTAGGCGCCGACCTGCGGGGCGAGCCGGCCGGCGACCTCGGACATCGGCGCCAGCAGCGGCAGCGCGCGGCTCGGCAGCTCGACGGTCTCGTACGCGATCGCGGTCGTGCCCGACTCGACGAGGGCGTCGGTGCACTCCTTGGAGGCGGCCAGGTGCAGGTACGTGAAGAGCGTCTGGTCCTTGCGGAGGCGGTGGTACTCCTCGGCGATGGGCTCCTTGACCTTGAGCAGCAGGTCGGCGGTGGCCCACACCTCGTCGGCGGTGGCGAGGATCTCGGCGCCGGCGGCGACGTACTCGGCGTCCGGGATCGACGAGCCGACACCGGCGCCCTGCTCGATGACGACCTGATGGCCGTGGCGCACCAGCTCGTGCACACCGGCGGGGGTGATGGCCACCCGGAACTCGTTGTTCTTGACCTCGCGGGGGATGCCGACCTTCACGTCGATCACGGTCCTTGACTCGGAGGGTGTGTGGGGGCTCGCCCGTACGGCGGCACATGCCCACGCAGTGCAGGACATACCCGTACGCATCGGAGCGCACCGGGAGACACCGCAGGAGAACCGGCGGCGTAGCCAGTTTAATGAAGGTGTCCCCGCTGTCTAGCCTTTCAATGCATCAATCTTTCGGGGATGCACTACGGATTTCGCAGGCGTTAGCGTCCTGTTCCGGCTCGATCTCATGGGTTTCGGGGTCCGAAGCCCCGTCTCCGAGGAGCCGCTCCGCGGCCGCCCGGTGCAGCCGGGCCGCCGCCGGATCGCCGAGCCGCTCCAGGGTGTCGGCGGTCCGCAGCTGGATCGCGGCCTGCAACCGGGTGTCGTCGGCGCGCCGGGCCCACTGAGCCGCCTCCTCACACGTCCGCAGCGCCTCCTCGGGCCGCCCCGCGTACTCCTGGACGCGCGCCATCTCGCCCAACGCCCGTGCCTGGGCGCCCACATCACCGAGTCTGCGGTGGCCGGTGAGCGCCGAGCTCCAGTTGCGCAGCGCCTCGCCGTAGCGGCCCGCGTAGGTGTGCGCGGTGGCGATCCGGCCGTACAGCCGGGCTGCGTCCTCGCGCTCGTCCCGGGCGAGCCGCTGGGCGAGCGCGCGGCCGTACCAGTCGGCGGCCCGGTCGTAGTCCTCCAGCTCCTGGTGCGCACCGCCTACGGATTCCATCGCGCGGCCGGTCGCGTACGGGTCGTTCGCCCGCCGTCCGGCGTCGAGCGCGGCCCGGTAGCGGGCCAGTGCCGCCTGCGTACGGCCGGTGCGGGCGTCCAGGTCGCCGAGGTTCAGCAGGGCCGCCGCCGCCTCGCGGGGCAGGGCGCGGCGCTCGGCGACATCGAGGACGAGCCCGTGGATGCCGTACAGGTCGGGGGCCGCGGCCTGGGTGCCGAAGTGCGCGACCATGGCCCGGACCAGCTGGGACATCAGCCGCCGGGCGAGGGTGTCCAGCTCCCCGTCGGCGACCGCGAGCCGGGCCGCGGCCAGCAGCGCGGGCCGCCGGGCGCGCAGCCACTCCTCGGCGGCCCGGGGGGTGGGGAACCGCAGCGCCTTGGGCATGGCGAGGAGCTTCTCGCGGGCGAGCGGGCTGTCGGTCTCGGTGACGGCCCGGCAGGACTGGAGCAGCCGTACCGTCCGCTCCAGCATCCGCGCGCGGGCGAGCCGCAGCTCACCCGGCCGCTCCTGGCTCTCGGCGAGGGACCACAGCAGCGGCTGGAGGCAGCCCGGGACCTCGTACTGCGGGAGCGCCGTGTCGGCCTGGTGCAGGAAGCCGAGGGCCACGAAGTCGTCCAGCGTGGTGCGGGCCGCGCCGACCGAGCAGCCGGCGAGTCCGGAGGCGATGTGCGGGTCGACCAGGCCCGCCGGGGCGAGGGCGAGCAGCCGCAGTATCCGGGCGGCGGCGGGCGGCAGCGAGGCGTACGCCAGCTTGAGCACCCGGGCGAGGGGCGGGCTGTCGCCGTCCTCGGCGCGCAGCTGCTTGGCCAGGTCGGAGACGGCCACGGTCGGCCGGGCGGCCAGCCAGCCGCCGGCGAGCCGCAGTGCGGCGGGCTGGGACCCGCACACCTCGGCGAGCCCCTCGGCCGAGCGAGGGTCCACGGTGATGCGTACCGAGCCGCTGAAGCGTTCCAGCAGGTCCACGGCGGACTTGGTGTCCAGTCCGCCCAGGGTGCAGGGGCGGACGTCGGAGATGCCCGTCAGCGGCCCCCCGGAGACCGCCACGACCAGGGAGTCGGGGGTGGCCGGCAGCAGCGCGTCGACCTGTTCGGCGTCGGCCGCGTCGTCCAGCAGGAGCACCACCCGGCGGTCGGCGAGCGCCTCCCGCAGGGCTTCGCCGAGGTCGTCCTCGTCGGCGCCGGCCGGCGCCGGCAGCCCCAGCTCCCCGAGCAGTTCCCGCGCCGCGCGCTCGACGGGCACGCGGGTGCCGTCGGGCTCGGTGAGCCGGGTCCGTAGCACCCCGTCGGGGTAACCATCGGTAACCTGCCGGACGAGTTCCTCGGCGAGCGCGGTGCGGCCGGAACCGGGCCGGCCGGCGATGAGGAGCACGCGCGCGTGGGGCGCCTTGCGGCCGGCGAGGGTGTTGAGCCCCGCGCGGTCGATGTCGGCCCGCAGTTCCTTCAACTCGCGTGTCCGGCCGAGGAACTGACTGTCCGTGGGGGCGGCCTCGACAGCCGGGGGCCGCCCTGTTCCGGACACCCGGGCACCCCCGAGGTCCACCGCCTGATCCGCCACGGGCCACTCTCCCGTCCCACCGCACGAGCAAGCCCGCCGGGACTCCGGTGCGGGCGATTCCCGAGCCTAGTTCACGCTCTGCGACGATCCGGGCGGAGCGGGGCGGTGAGGTCGCTCGATCGGATCAGCAGATCGTACGACCGGTGCCCTCGGGGTGCCGCGGAGACGGCCCGCATGCCCTCGCAGGAGGCGACGGCCCCGTGCGTCCTACGCCTCGAAGGGCCGCGCGGGCCAGGCCGCCTCGGCGGGGCGCAAGGCCTCGACGCCGTCCTGCGCCCGCGCCGCCACCAGCGAAAGCACGCCCACCACCAGGCAGTTGTTGTGCAGCTCCCCCGCGAGCACCCCCCGCACCAGCTCGTCCAGCGGCACCCGGGCCAACTCCATGTCGGCCTCCTCGTCCTCCACCTCGAACCGCCGACCATCGGCCTCGGAGAGGTCCCGGGCCAGGAAGATCCGCACGGCCTCGTCGCAGCCGCCGGGCGTGGTGTAGACGTCGGTCAGCACCCGCCACTCCTCGGCCTTGACGTGCGCCTCCTCGTACAGCTCGCGCTGGGCGGCGTGCAGCGGGTTCTCGCCGGGCACGTCCAGCAGCCCGGCCGGGATCTCCCACAGCTTCTCGCGGACGGGGTGGCGGTACTGCCGGATGACCAGCACCCGGTCCTGGTCGTCGACGGCGAGGACGGCGACGGACCCGGGGTGCACCTGGTAGTCGCGGCGGACGACCGACCCGTCGGGCATGACCACGTCGTCCGTGCGCACGGAGGTCTTCTTGCCGACGAACGGCGTCTCGCTCGCCCGGACCTCCCACTGCTCGGCGATGTCCTTGATCGTCATGTCGACTCGTCCTCCCACACCTACACAAAAGAAACCGGGGCACACGTCCCGAAAGACGCGTACCCCGGTCACCGTACAAGCTCCGGCGCCGCCCGGTTTCTACTTACCGGTCTTGCGCTCCACGGCCGCCTTCACCAGCCCCGCGAACAGCGGGTGCGGGCGGGTCGGACGGGAGCGCAGCTCGGGGTGCGCCTGGGTCGCGACCAGGTAGGGGTGGACCTCGCGCGGGTACTCGACGTACTCGACGAGCTTGCCGTCGGGCGAGGTGCCCGTGAACTGCAGGCCGGCCTTCTTCTCCAGTTCCCCGCGGTAGGCGTTGTTCACCTCGTAGCGGTGACGGTGGCGCTCCTCGACGTACTCCTTGCCGTCGTACACCTCGCGCACGATCGAGCCCTCGGCCAGCTTGGCCGGGTACATGCCGAGCCGCATGGTGCCGCCCATGTCGCCCTCACCGGCGACGATGTCGAGCTGCTCGGCCATGGTGGAGATGACCGGGTGCGCGGTGGCGGAGTCGAACTCGGTGGAGTTGGCGTCCGGGATGTCGGCCAGGTTGCGCGCGGCCTCGATCACGATGCACTGCAGGCCGAGACAGAGGCCGAGCAGCGGGATCCTGTTCTCGCGGGCGTACCGGATGGCGCCGACCTTGCCGGAGACACCCCGGTCGCCGAAGCCGCCGGGGATGCAGATGGCGTCGACGTCGGCGAGCTGGGCCGCGGCGCCGGCCGGGGTCCGGCAGTCGTCCGAGGTGACCCACTTGATCTTCACGCGGGCCTTGTTGGCGAAGCCGCCCGCGCGCAGGGCCTCGGTGACCGAGAGGTAGGCGTCGGGCAGGTCGATGTACTTGCCGACCAGCGCGAGGTTGATCTCGTGGAGCGGGTTGTGGACGCGGTCGAGCAGGTCGTCCCAGGTCGTCCAGTCCACGTCACGGAACGGCAGGTCCAGCTTGCGGACCACGTAGGCGTCCAGGCCCTCGCGGTGCACGGTCTTCGGGATGTCGTAGATCGACCGGGCGTCGGGGCACGCGACCACGGCGTCCTCGTCGACGTCGCACATCAGGGAGATCTTGCGCTTGATCGCGGCCGGCACCTCACGGTCGCAGCGGAGCACGATCGCGTCCGGCTGGATACCGATGTTGCGCAGGGCCGCAACCGAGTGCTGGGTGGGCTTCGTCTTCAGCTCTCCCGACGGCCCGATGTACGGCAGGAGCGAGATGTGGACGACGAAGACGTTGTCACGGCCGACCTCGTGGCGGACCTGCCGGACGGTCTCCAGGAACGGCAGCGACTCGATGTCGCCGACCGTGCCGCCGACCTCGGTGATGACGACGTCCACCTCGTCGGAGGCCATGCGCCGGATGCGGTGCTTGATCTCGTTGGTGATGTGCGGGATGACCTGCACGGTGTCGCCGAGGTACTCGCCGCGCCGCTCCTTGGCGATGACCGTGTTGTAGACCTGGCCGGTGGTGACGTTGGCCGAGCCGTCGAGGTCACGGTCGAGGAAGCGCTCGTAGTGGCCGATGTCCAGGTCGGTCTCGGCGCCGTCGTTGGTGACGAACACCTCACCGTGCTGGAAGGGGTTCATCGTGCCCGGGTCGACGTTCAGGTAGGGGTCGAGCTTCTGCATCACGACGCGCAGACCGCGGGCCTTGAGCAGCATGCCGAGGCTGGAGGCGGTCAGACCCTTGCCGAGCGAGGAGGCGACACCCCCGGTGACGAAGATGTGCTTGGTCGTCGTGTTTCGAAAAGCAGCGGGCGGCATGGCCAAGAGGGGGCTCCCGTGGTCGCGGTTCGGTATGCGGGTCGGCCGCCGCCCGAACTCATCCGTCGGGGGTGCCTTCGCTGCGGTTCGGGGGTCCCTCGTGCGACTTTTTTCGACTGGGCGCCCACCGGTCCACGGGCTACCAGGGTATCAGCGACAGAACACGATCGCTTCCGGCCACGCTCCGCGCACGGGCCGACACGGACGTCGTACGACCATCGGCGAATCCCCGACGGCCTTCACCCCTTGCTCACCCGTTCGGCTCACTCGCGTTGCCCGGAGCGGGACGCGGAGCCCTCCGCTGCGTCGTATCCTCTTCGGACACTCGCTGCCGAGCGCGGCCGGCGCGACGGCACCACCCCAGCCCGTCTCCGGCAATCATGAGAGCTCGTCAGTCCGTTGAGCAACGATCGCCTCATTTGCGTTGAGGATCGTTGAGCGACATCGCACGACACCGTCCCTTGGATCACTCTGGACACATGGTTCCTTTGTCGATCCCATGGGTCCCTTGACCGCACACCGCACAGCGACCGCCCCTCGGGGGGCGACGACGTGGCCGTTCGACTGGAGTTGCACGTGGCCGGGCGCATCGAAGACTACGCACTCATCGGAGACATGCAGACAGCGGCGCTGGTCTGCCGGGACGGCACGGTCGATTGGCTGTGCCTGCCCCGCTTCGACTCCCACGCCGTCTTCGCGGGACTGCTCGGCACCGAGGAACACGGATTCTGGAGACTGGGCCCCGCGCATGCCGCGGACGCCGAACCGCCGACGGCCTCCCGCCGCCGGTACCGCGGCGACTCGCTGATCCTGGAATCCGAGTGGGACACCCCACGCGGCACGGTCCGTGTGACGGACTTCATGCCGCCCCGTGACGGCGCCCCGCAGCTGATCCGGATCGTGGAGGGCGTCAGCGGCCGCGTGCCGATGCGCTCGGCTCTGCGGATGCGGTTCTCCTACGGCCGGGTGGTGCCCTGGGTGCACAAGCACGAGGGGCGCACGGTGGCCGTGGCCGGACCGGACTCGGTGTGGTTCGACACCGAGTGCGAGACGTACGGCAAGGCGCTGACCACCTACGCCGACTTCACGGTGACGCCCGGCGACCGGATCGCCTTCACGATCTCCTGGGAGCCCTCGCACAAGCAGCCCCCGGCGCTGCCGGAGCCCGAGCCCTCGCTCGTCGCCACGGAGGAGTTCTGGCGCGACTGGGTGGACCAGTGCACGTACCACGGCCCGTACCGCGAGGCCGTGGTCCGCTCGCTGATCACGCTGAAGGCCCTGACGTACGCGCCCACCGGCGGCATCGTCGCCGCGCCGACCACCTCGCTCCCGGAGCACATCGGCGGCGTCCGCAACTGGGACTACCGCTACACCTGGCTGCGCGACGCGGCCATCACCCTCTCCTCGCTGCTGCGCACCGGCTACCGCGACGAGGCCCGCGCCTGGCGCGAGTGGCTGCTGCGGGCCGTCGCCGGCGACCCGGAGAACCTGCAGATCATGTACGGCATCGCCGGCGAGCGGGAGCTGGGCGAGGCCGAGCTGGAGTGGCTGCCCGGGTACGAGAACTCCGCCCCGGTGCGGGTCGGCAACGGCGCCGCGCACCAGCTCCAGCTGGACGTGTACGGCGAGGTCACCGAGGCCCTGCACCTGGCCCACATGACGGGCCTGGCCCGCAACGACTACGCCTCCCTCCTGCAGCTGAAGCTGATCCGCTACCTGGAGGACCACTGGGACGAGCCGGACGAGGGCATCTGGGAGGTGCGCGGTCCGCGCCGGCACTTCGTGCACTCCAAGGTCATGGCCTGGGTCGCGGTGGACCGCACGATCAAGCTCATCGAGTCCGGTGACGCGGACGGCCCGCTGGAGAAGTGGCGCGAGCTGCGCGACGACATCCACCGGGACGTGTGCGAGAAGGGGTACGACAAGGAGCGCAACACCTTCACCCAGTCGTACGGCTCCAAGGAACTGGACGCCTCGCTGCTGCTGATCCCGCAGATGGGGTTCCTGCCGCCGGACGACAAGCGGGTCATCGGCACCATCGAGGCGATCCAGCGCGAGCTGTCGACCCCGGACGGCTTCATCCTGCGCTACCCGACCTCCGGCGCGCAGGAGGGCGTGGACGGGCTGCCCGGCGACGAGGGCGCGTTCCTCGCCTGCTCGTTCTGGATGGCCGACGACCTGGCGATGATCGGCCGCGTGGACGAGGCCCGCAAGCTCTTCGAGAAGCTGCTGTCCCTCCGCAACGACCTGGGTCTCCTCGCCGAGGAGTGGGACCCGGTCCTCCAGCGTCAGGTCGGCAACTTCCCGCAGGCCTTCAGCCACGTCCCGCTCATCGACACGGCCCTGCGGCTGACCGCTTCGGGGGCGTACGGCGGCTGAACGCGCCCTCCGGTCCGGCGCGCGCGACGGCGGACCGGGGCGCGCGGCGGCGGTCCCGCGCGCGGGCGGGCGCGTACGGCAACCGTTCGCGCCCGCCGGTACGGGTGGCTCCGCCGAACAGGACCGATCCACCGCCCCCGCCTAGCCTGGAAGGAGCCCAGTCCCCCGAGCGAAAGGGGGCGGCTCGCCATGGCTCCCCTCTCGAAGGCGCGCGCGGCTCTCACCGCGCTGCGTGAGGATCTGACCGGCGACGTGTTCGCGCCGGAGGATCCGGGGTACGACGACGCCCGTACGGTCTTCAACGCCATGATCGACCGGCGTCCGGCCGTGATCGCGCAGTGCGCGGACGAGGCCGACGTCGTCCGTTCCGTGCGCTTCGCCCGTGACCTGGACCTGCCGATCGCGGTGCGCGGCGGCGGTCACAGCGTGGCCGGCATGGCCCTCAACGACAACGGGCTCGTCATCGACCTGCGCCGGATGCACGCCGTCACGGTCGATCCCGGCTCCCTGAGCGCCCGCGTCGAGGGCGGCGCCACCATGAGCCATCTCGACCGCGCCACCGAACCCCACCGCCTGGCGACCACGGGCGGCCGGGCGTCGACCACGGGCGTCGGCGGTTTCGTCCTCGGCGGCGGCAGCGGCTGGCTGGACCGCACCTTCGGGCTCGCCGTCGACAACCTGCTCGGCGTCGACCTGGTGACCGCCGACGGTCAGGCGGTCCACGCGAGCGCCGAGGAGAACCCGGACCTGTTCTGGGCGCTGCACGGCGGCGGCGGGAACTTCGGCGTGGCCACCACGCTCACCCTCCGGCTGCACGAACTGCCCGCGTTCGCCATCGCCCTGCTGCTCTACCTCCCGGAACACGGCCCTGAGGTGATGCGTGTCTACCGCGAGGTCATCGAGACGGGCCCGCGGGAGGCGAGCGGCGGTGTCCTGTACTTCACCGGGCCGCCCGAGGAGTTCGTGCCCGAACACCTGGTGGGCAGGCTGGTCTGCGGCGTCCTGCTGACGTACGCGGGCACCGAGGACGACATGCTCAAGACCGCGCAGCCGCTGCTGGCGATGCCGCACGAGGCCGAGATCGTCGGCGCGATGCCGTACGCGGACGTGCAGTGCATGATCGACGACCCGCCGGGGATGCGGAACTACTGGTCGGCGGAGCATCTGACCGGTCTGCCGGACGCGGTGGTGGACGTCCTCACCACCCGCGCCTGGACGATGCCCGTGCCGACCGGCACCCAGCACGTGCTCTTCCCCCTGGGCGGCGCCATCGCCGACGGCCCCCGCCAATACCCGGTGCCGTACCGCGACGCCCCCTGGGTCGTGCATCCCTTCGGTGTCTGGTCGGATCCGGCGGACGACGAGCGGTGCGTGCGGTGGGTACGGGACGTGCGCGCCGACGTACGGCCGTGGAGCACCGGCGCGGTCTACCTCAACTTCGTCGGCGACGAGGGCGCCGACCGTGTGGTGGCCGGTGTCGGTGTCGACAACCACCGGCGGCTGACGGCGGTGAAGGCCCGGTACGACCCCGACAACGTCTTCCGCTACAACCACAACATCCCCCCGGCCTGACGACCGGGTACCGTCCGCTGCATGGACACCCGTGACAGCCGCGCACCAGGTGACGGCCGCGAGGCGCAGGGCGGTATCACCGTGCGGCGGGCCCTGGAGCTGCCCGGTCTGCGCGGCGGACTGCCGGAGGTCCTGGCGGGCGCCGACCGGCTGGAGCGGACCGTGCGCTGGGTGCACGCGGGCGAGGTCCCGAACATCGCCTCGCTCCTCAAGGGCGGCGAGCTGCTGCTGACCACCGGGTACGGGCTCGGCACCCGCCCCGCCGACCAGCGCGCGTTCGTGCGGACCCTCGCCGAGCGCGGCATCTCGGCCCTGGTCGTCGAACTGGGCCCGCGCTTCGCCCGGCTCCCGGCGGCCCTCGTGGAGACGGCGCGCTCAGCCGGTCTGCCCCTTGTCCAGCTGCACCGTGAGGTGGCCTTCGTGACGGTCACCGAGGAGATCCACACCGAGATCGTCAACGGCCACTACGCGCTCCTCCAGCAGGCCGAGGAGGTGCACCGCCGCTGCACCGAGGCCCTGCTCGGCGGGGGCGGCATCCCCCAGGTCCTGGACATCCTGGCCGCCTTCAGCGGCAACCCGGTCTTCCTGGAGACCGCCGACGGCCAGCTCCTGTACGCCGCCGGGGCCGGCCCGGCGGACACCGATCCGCTCCAGGTGTGGGAGGGGGTGCGCGACCGGCACCAGGACGCACCGCCGGCCGGGACGACCCTCGTCGACGTGCCCGGCGGCGGTCCGGGCACGGGCTCGGTCCGGGCCCGCCTGGTCCTCCTCCCGGTCGTCGGCCCCCTGGCCCCCGTGCACCGGATGGCGGCCGAGCGCGCGGCCGGGGTCCTCGCCGTCGTCCTGATGCAGGCCCGCCAGGAGGAGGAGCTGGCGGCGCGCGGACGCGGCGACTTCCTCACCGATCTCGCCGAGGGCCGGGTCCGGGCGGAGGACGCGCCCGCGCAGGCCCGCGTCCTCGGCTTCCGGCCGGGCTCAGGCCCCCTGCTCCCGGTCGTGATGAAGCTCGCCGACGGTCTCTCCCCCGACGGGGGCGGCTGGGCCGTCCTCGCCCGCGCGGTCGCCGAGGAGCTGGCCTGCGTGGGTGCGCCCCTCCTGCTCGGCGTACGCCCCGTGGAGGGCCGCGTCCCGCTGCTGCTGGGCCTGCGCGCGGAGTCGGAGCGCCCGGCGATCGCCGACCGGGCCGCGGCGGCGCTGCGGGCCGGCGCGGAGCGGGCCGGGATGCGCCGGCCGGGCGGACGGCCGCCCGTGGTGGTCGTGGGCGTGCCCGGCGGCTGGGCGGCCGCCTCGGCGGGCCTGCGGCACGCGGCGGAGACCGCGACGGCCGCGCAGGGCCTGGCCGACCGCCCCTGGTACGACGCCCGGCGCCTGGACATCGACCTGCTGCTGTGGCGGCTGCGCGACCACCCCGACCTCGCCGCCTTCGTGGACCGCGCGATCGGTCCGCTGCGCGACCACGACGACCGCGCCAAACCCCCGCTGCTGCCGACCCTGGAGACCTATCTGGCGCACGCCGGCCGGAAGGCGGAGACGGCCCGTGAACTGCACCTCAACCGCCAGACGCTCTACAACCGCCTCGCCCGCATCGGCGAACTCCTCGGCACCGACCTGGACGACCCCCAGGCCGTCCTGGCCCTGAGCCTGGCCCTGCGGGCACGTCGGCACGTCTCGTGAGGGTGCACCCCCTCGGGCGCGGGTCGGCCGGTGTGCGTCAGCCGAGGGGCCGCGGCCGGGTCAACTCGTCGTAGACGCTGAGCACCTGGGCCACCGTCTCGTCCTCGGTCGGCCAGGTGGCGGCCTGCCGCGTGCCCCGCTCGCGCAGTCCCGCACAGCGGGCCGGGTCGTCGAGCAGGCGTGTGACGGCCGCGGCGAGCGCTCCCGCGTCGCCGTACGGGACGAGTTCGGCGCCGTCGCCGACCAGGTCGGTCACCGATCCGACGGCGGCGGCGACGAGCGGCACGCGCGCGCGGAGCGCCTCCTGGGCGAGGACGGGACGGGCCTCGGGGCCGCCGGGCAGCAGCGCGACGTCGGCGGCCGCGATCAGCTCGGCCACGTCGTCGCGCCGCCCGGCCAGCCGTACGGGAAGCTCCTCCTGCGCGATACGGCGCTGCAGGACGCTCCGCAGCGGCCCCTCGCCCACGACGACGAGCAGCGGTGCCGGGTCGAGGCCGCGCCAGGCCCGGGCGGCGTCGAGCAGGGTGTCGTATCCCCGGTGGCGGTCGAGCGCACCGACGGCCATGAGCAACGGGCGTGCCGTGGCGCCCAGTTCGGCCCGGACCTTGCAGGCGGGCCGGTCCTGGTCGTCGCCGGTGCCGGTCCGGCCCGGCGCGGGCAGGGCGACGGCGGCGAGCCGGGCGTCGCGAGCGCCCCGGCTGCGGGCCCGGTCGACCAGGTCGGAGGAGGTGCCGAGGACCACGGCCGCGGCCTTGGCGACCCGGCGCTCCAGCAGCCGCAGCAGATGCGCCCGCGCCCCCTCCGCGTACGAACGCGTGTGCCAGGTGACGACGAGCGGGGTGGTGCGCTGGCCGAGCGCGAGGGTGGCGCGGAAGCCGGCGTGCAGGCCGTGCGCGTGCACCAGGTCGGCGTCCGCGCAGGCGCTGCGCAGGCTGGCCACCGAGGCGGGGTCGCTGCTGCGGGGCACGTGGACGTGGTGGGCACCGACGCCGGTGAAGTCGTACCGGCCGTCGGCGTCACTGGGGGCGCACACGGTGACCCGCACGCCCCGGGCGACCAGTCCCGAGGCCAGCGACCGCACATGCGCACTGCTCACCGCGCTGCCACCGCCGAGCACTTGTACGGTTCGCAGCGGCGACTGGCCGTGCGGTGAGTGGCTGCTCACGTGGCTCACGTGGCCGGGGCTCCTGGCTCGGGGTCGGACGGTCACGAAGAAACGTACCGAAGGACCGGCCGGTGGGGGTGGACCGTTCGAGGTACTTCCGCACGGTCCACGCGGCACGTCCTGCTACGTCGCTCCTGTCCAAGGATGCCAGGCCGCAAGGGTGTTCCGGCACAGCCGGACGGAGCGAGAACCGGAGGGGCGGGCAACCTCGGACCCAGGGTCACCCACACGAGTGAACTCCCGTACGAGGTTGCCCCTCCGCGCCCCTCCCGCCGCGCTCCTTCCCGCCCTGTCCCCGGCCCTGTTCGCTCAGGGCCGACGGAGCGGCGGCCGGGGTCCGGCCCTACGCGTCCGCGCGGGCCGCCGCCAGCAGCTCCTCCGCGTGTGCGCGCGCCGTCTGGGAGTCCTCCAGGCCGGCGAGCATGCGCGACAGCTCCCGCACCCGCTCCTCGCCCTCCAGGACCTTCACGCCGGACCGGGTCACGGACCCGTCGTTGGTCTTCTCCACCAGCAGCTGCCGGTCGGCGAAGGCGGCCACCTGGGGCAGGTGGGTGACGACCACGACCTGTGCCGACCGGGCGAGCCGGGCGAGGCGCCGGCCGATCTCGACCGCGGCCTTGCCGCCGACACCGGCGTCGACCTCGTCGAAGAGGTACGTCGGCACGGGGTCGGTCCCGGCGAAGACGACCTCGACGGCCAGCATCACCCGCGACAGCTCACCCCCGGACGCGCCCTTGGCGATGGGCCGGGGCGGCGCCCCCGGGTGCGGGGCGAGCAGCAGTTCGACCTCGTCGACGCCCGACGGCCCGTACGCGACCGTACGCCCGTCCACCTCGACGCCCTCGGGATCAACGCTCTGCCGGATCTCGAACGACACGCGCGCGTGCGGCATCGCGAGCGAGGCCAGCTCCGCGGTGACGGCGGCGGCGAACCGGTCGGCTGCCTCCGTGCGCGCGTCGGTCAGGGCCTGCGCGAGTCCGCCCAGTTCCCCCCGCAGCGCGTCCCGCTCGGCGGTCAGCTCCTCGATCCGCTCGTCGTCGCCGTCGAGTTCGGTGAGCCGCTGGGCTCCCTCCTCGGCCCACGACAGCACGGCGGTCATGTCCTGGCCGTACTTCCGCGTCAGCGCGGTGAGCGCGGCCCGCCGCTCCTCCACGGCCGCCAGCCGCAGCGGGTCGGCGTCCAGGTCGTCGGCGTATCCCGCCAGCTCCCCCGCCACGTCGCCCAGCAGGATCCCGATCTCCCCGATCCGCTCGGCGAGCGCCGCGAGCGCCGGGTCGTGCGACCGCACGGCCTCCAGCGCCCGGTGCGCGCCCGCGACGAGCGTGGTGGCGTCCACGCCCTCCGGGTCCTCGGGGTTGCCCGCGAGCGCCGCGTGCGCGGCCGTGGCGGCGGACGCCAGCGCCTCCGCGTGCCCGAGCCGCTCGGCCTCCTCGGCCAGCTCCACGTCCTCACCCGCCCGCGGCTCGACTCCGGCGATCTCGTCGAGGCCGTAGCGCAGCATGTCGGCCTCCTGGGCCCGTTCACGCGCGCGGGTGACGATCTCGTCGAGTTCGCCGGCCACGGCTCGCAGCCGGCGGTAGGCCTCGCCGTACTTGGTGAGCGGCACGGCGACCGCGTCCCCCGCGTACCGGTCGAGCGCCGCCCGCTGCCGGGACAGCTTCAGCAGCCCCTGCTGGTCGGTCTGCCCGTGCACGGCGACCAGTTCGTCGGCCAGCTCGGCGAGCACGCCCACCGGCACCGAACGCCCGCCCAGGTGCGCCCGCGACCGTCCCTCGGCGGAGACGGTACGGCTGATCAACAGCGCCCCGTCGTCGAGTTCGGCCCCGGCCTCCTCGGCCCGCAGAATCGCCGACGCGCCCTCGGGCACGGTGATCCGGCCCTCCACGACGGCGTTCTTCGCGCCGATCCGCACGAGCGCCGCGTCCGCCCGCCCGCCGAGCAGCAGGCCGAGGCTGGTGACCACCATGGTCTTGCCCGCGCCCGTCTCACCCGTCACGGCGGTGAAGCCGGGCGACAACTCGACGACAGCGTCGTCGATGACTCCGAGCGACCGTATCCGCATCTCCTCCAACACGGACACGACCATACGAGGTCGGGGAGGCGGACCGCGACGCGCCCCGGCACCTATGTCACCCCGGAGAGCTACGGCGCGCTCGGGAAGGGGCGCGGGACGGTGTCGATACGCGGCTCCGCCGCGCGGGCGCGGACCACCACGACGAGCCCGCGGTCCCGACGGTCCCCGCCCCCTCACCTCGCGCTAGTGCCGAGCCCCCCGCCACCCGGAAACGGGCAACGCGAACTTGGCCACCAGCCGGTCCGTGAACGACGCGTGATGCAGCCGGGCCAGCCGCACCGGCACGGCCCCTCGCCGCACCTCGACCCGCGCCCCCGGCGGCAGCTCCACGGTCCGCCGCCCGTCGCACCACAGCACCCCCGGCGGGATGTGCGGCAGGACCTCCACCGCCAAAACAGAATCCGGTGACGTCACCAACGGCTTCGCGAACAGCGCGTGCGCGCTGATCGGCACCATCAGCAGCGCCTCCACCTCGGGCCACACCACGGGCCCGCCCGCCGAGAACGCGTACGCCGTGGACCCGGTCGGCGTCGACAGGACGATCCCGTCGCACCCGAACCCGGTCACCGGCCGGCCGTCGATCTCCAGGACGACTTCCAGCAGCTTCTCGGCGCCCGCCTTCTGCACCGCCGCCTCGTTGAGCGCCCAGTCCGTGTGGACGATGTCCCCGTTCTGATGAACGACGACGTCGACGGTCATCCGCTCCTCGACCTCGTACGCCCTGGTCACGACCCGGTCGACGACCTTGTCCAGGTCGTCCCGCTCGGCCTCCGCGAGGAAGCCGACGCTGCCGAGGTTGACGCCGAGCATCGGCACCCCGGACGCGCGGGCGAACTCGGCGCCGCGCAGCAGCGTGCCGTCACCGCCGAGGACGATCAGCAGCTCGCACCCGTCGAGGCACTGCGGGGTGGCCTCCTTGACGAGTTCCACCTCCTCCGGCACCGGGATGTCCTCGGCCTCGTGCTCCAGAACACGCACCGTGATGCCGTGGTGCAGCAGCCCCTTGACGACGAGTTCGGCACTGCGGATCGCCGCCGGCCGCCCGGTGTGGGTGAGCAGGAAAACGGTTCGAGATCGGTCCTTGCTCAACGCGGCCCCTCCGCCACTGCTCGGTCGACGTCGGCCGGGTCCAGCGCGGGAGCGCCGGCACGCAGCCACAGAAAGTACTCGACATTGCCCGAGGGTCCGGGCAGCGGACTGGCCGTCACACCCTCCACCCCGAGCCCCAGCTCCCCGGCCCGCCGGGCCACCCCGCGCACCGCCTCGGCGCGCAGCTCCGGACTCCGTACCACTCCCCCACTGCCCAGCCGCTCCTTACCCACCTCGAACTGCGGCTTGACCATCATCACCAGATCGGCGTCCGGCTTCACGCACCGCACCAGTGCGGGCAGCACCAGGCCGAGCGGGATGAAGGACAGATCCCCCACGACAAGATCCACAGGCTCCCCATCGATCGCTTCGAGCGTCAACTCGCGTACGTTCGTACGGTCCTTGACGGTGACGCGTTCATCGCTGCGCAGAGTCCAGGCGAGTTGTCCGTATCCGACGTCCACGGCGACGACGTGCGCGGCGCCGGCCCGCAGCAGGACGTCGGTGAAGCCGCCGGTGGAGGCGCCGGCGTCCAGCGCGCGGCGGCCCTCGACGGCCAGGCCCCGCGGCACGAAGGCGGCGAGGGCGCCGGCGAGCTTGTGGCCGCCTCTGGACACGTACTCCGGGTCGCCGTCGTCGGCCACGACGACGATCGCGGCGGCGGTCTCCACCTGGGTGGCGGACTTCGTCGCGACGGTCCTGCCGACGGTGACCCGCCCGGCGGCGATCAGCTGGCTCGCGTGCTCACGCGAGCGCGCGAGCTTCCGCCGGACCAGTTCGGCGTCCAGACGGCGGCGTGCGACTCCTGCCACGGTGGGTTCAGCTCCTGCTCTCGTATGGCCGTGGGGGCCCCGGAGGTCCCGGGCGGGCGTCGAGCGCGGTGAGCGCGTCGCGCAGCCCCCGGTGTACATCCTCGTACACCTCCACATGGCCGTCGGTCGCGAGGTGGTCGGCGTCGGCCAGCCGGTCGAGGGCGGTGTCGACCTCGGGGTGGCCGGTGGGGGTGCGGGGCACGTTCAGCGGGGCCGGGCCGGCGGGGTCGTCCCCGGGTTCGGCGACCCGGGGCTCCGACGCGGGGACGGACTCGTCGGCCGCCGCCGGAACCACTGCTTCCACCCCGGCCTCGACCTCGGGCAAAGAGTCGCTCATGCCCAGACGCTACCGCGAAGCTCTGGGGTACCGTCGACCGCGATGGCAACGATTGAGGAGTGCCGCGCCGCACTCGAAAAGCTTTCGGACACCATGGCAGGCGCCCAGGGACACGTGGGCGAGGCGACGGCCCTCGACCGCTCGGTCAGCTGCCATGTCAGGGACCTCGACGTCACCTTCGTGGGACGCATGCGCGACGGGCGCATCGAGGTGCACGACACTCTCCAGGGACCGCCCGCCGAGAAGGCCCAGATCCGGCTCGCCATGACGGGCGACGACCTGGTGGCCCTCGTCGGCGGCGAACTGAACTTCGCCAAGGCCTGGGGCTCCGGCCGGGTGAAGCTGGAGGCGGGCTTCCGGGACCTGCTCCAGCTCAGGAAGCTGCTGTAGCGGCCGCCTCCACGCTCCGCCCGGCGCCGGTCCGTGCCGCACGGGCCGCCGGCACCACCAGCGGCGTCCCCGTCTCCGGGTCGTCGATGACCTGACAGCGCAGCCCGAACACCTCCTCGACCAGCTCGGCCGTGACGATCTCGGAGGGGGCGCCCTCGGCGATCACCGAGCCGTCGCGCAGGGCGATGAGGTGGGTGGCGTAGCGGGCGGCGTGGTTGAGGTCGTGCAGCACGGCGACCAGCGTGCGGCCCTGTTCCTCGTGGAGTTCGGCGCACAGGTCGAGCACGTCGATCTGGTGCTGGATGTCCAGGAAGGTGGTCGGCTCGTCGAGCAGCAGCAGCGGCGTCTGCTGGGCCAGCGCCATGGCGATCCAGACCCGCTGGCGCTGACCGCCGGACAGTTCGTCGACGTAACGGTCGGCCAGCTCGGCGACCCCGGTCGACTCCATCGACTCGCGCACGATCCGCTCGTCCTCGGGGGACCACTGCCGCAGCAGCCCCTGGTGCGGGTACCGGCCCCGGCCCACCAGGTCTCCTACGGTGATCCCGTCGGGCGCGATCGAGGACTGCGGCAGCAGACCGAGCGTCCGCGCGACCTTCTTGGCGGGCATCGACTGGATGACCTGCCCGTCGAGCAGCACCCGACCCTGCGACGGCTTCAGCATCCGGGACAGGGCCCGCAGCAGTGTGGACTTGCCGCAGGCGTTGGGGCCGACGATGACGGTGAAGGAGTTGTCGGGTATCTCCACCGACAGCTGCTCGGCGATGACCCGCTGGTCATAGGCGAGGGTGACGTCCTCGGCGGACAGGCGGTTCACGGTGCTCCTCTTGTCGTTCTTGTTCGCCGGCGCGCTGCCGTTCTTGTGCGTAGGCCCGCTGTCGTTCTCGTTCTCCGCCACACTGCCGTTCGCATCCGCCGGCGCGCTGCCGTTCGCATCCGCCGGCGCGCTGCTGTTCTCATGCGCCGATGCGCTGCCGTTCGCATCCGCCGGCGCGCTCATATCCGCCCGGCCTTCCGCTCGGTGACCAGCAGCCACAGCAGGTAGACGCCGCCGAGCACGCCGGTGACGACGCCGACGGGCAGCTGGTCGGCGCCGAAGGCCCGCTGGGAGGCCCAGTCGGCCACGATCAGCAGGGTCGCGCCCATGCACATGGCGGGCACCAGGTTCGGGCCGGGCGAGCGGGTCAGCCGCTTCGCGAGCTGGGGTGCGGTGAGGGCGACGAAGCTCACCGGCCCGGCGGCCGCGGTGGCCCCGGCGGTGAGCAGCACGGCCGAGACCATCAGCAGCAGCCGCACCCGCTCGACGCGCACTCCGAGGGCGTACGACACGTCGTCGCCCATCTCCGTCATCCGCAGCCCGCGCGCGTTGCCGAGCACCAGCGGCACGAGGATCACGCACATGATCAGCAGCGGCCAGACCTGGGCCCAGTCACGGCCGCCCAGCGATCCGGTCATCCAGACGACCGCGCGGGCCGCGTCGACGAGGTCGGCCTTGGTGATCAGATAGCCGTTGACGGCGGTGACGATCGCGGAGACGCCGATGCCGACCAGCACGAGCCGGTACCCGTGCACGCCCCGCTTCCACGCCAGCGCGTAGATCGCGAACCCGGTGACCAGACCGCCGGCGAGCGCCCCGAGGGCCACCTGGTTCGCGCTGCCGGAGAACAGCACGATGACGACCAGCGCGCCTGCGGTGGCTCCCTGCGAGAGGCCGAGCACGTCCGGACTGCCCAGCGGATTACGGGAGATGGACTGGAACAGCGCTCCGCCGAGCCCGAGCGAGGCCCCGACGAGGAGTCCGACCAGGACCCTGGGCAGCCGCAGTTCGTTGACGATGAACTCCTGTCCGGCGTCGCCCTTGCCGAGCAGCGTCCTGAGGACGTCACCGGCCGGGATGGGGAAGTCACCGGTGCCGATCAGTACGACGCTCGCGGAGAGCGCCGCCACCAGCAGCAGGGCGACGACGGCGCACGCCCGTACGTCCAGCCGGAACGACAGCCCGCCGGGGGTGCGCACCACACGGTTGCGTGCGCCGTGCCCGCCCGTGCCCGGGGTCTTCCCCACGTCCCGCGTCTTCCTGAAGGTGTCCGGTGTCTCCCTCGTGACCTGCGTCTTCACAGCTGCGCCGTCCTCCGCCGTCGTACGAGAAAGATGAAGACCGGCCCGCCGAGGATCGCGGTGACGATGCCGACCTGCAGCTCCGCGGGCCGTACCACCATGCGGCCGACGACGTCGGCGCCGAGCAGCAGCACGGGCGACAGGACGGTCGCGTACGGGAGGATCCAGCGCAGGTCGGGCCCGGTGAAGGACCGGACGACGTGCGGGACCATCAGCCCGACGAACACGATCGGCCCGCAGGCGGCGGTCGCGGCACCGCACAGCACGGTGGCGGCGCCCATCGAGAGCGCGCGGGTGCGGTTGAGGTCGGCGCCGAGCGCGCGGGCGGTGTCGTCGCCCATGGCCATCGCGTTCAGCGGCCGGGCGAGCAGCAGCGCGACGACCGTGCCGACGGCCAGGAACGGCAGCACCTGCGTGATCGTCCCGTCGGTCGCCGACGCGAGCGAACCGACCGTCCAGAAGCGCATCTTGGAGAGCGCCGCGCCGTCCATGATCATGACGGCCTGCAGATAGCCGTAGAGGGCGGCGCTGATGGCGGTGCCCGCGAGCGCGAGCCGCACGGGTGTCGCGCCCCGGCTGCCGCCGAGGAACCAGACCAGCGCCCCGACCGCGGCGGCACCGGCGAACGCGAACCACACGTACCCGCTCAGCGAGGTGACGCCGAAGTAGGTGATGGCGGTGACGACCGCGGCGGACGCGCCCGCGTTGATACCGAGCAGGCCCGGGTCGGCCAGCGGGTTGCGGGTGAGCGCCTGGAGCACGGCCCCCGCGAGGCCGAGCGCGGATCCCGCGAGCAGGCCGAGGAGGGTGCGCGAGACCCGTTCCCCGACGACGGCGTCGCCGTACGTCCCCGTGTCCTCGAACAACCCGTGCCAGACCTGCGCGAAGGACAGCTCCTTCGCGCCGATCGCGATACTCGCCAGGGCCACCAGGACGAGGATCAGGACGGACACGAGGAGCCCGACGGCCCGTACCGCCCGGCGGTTCACAGGCGCGGGGGCGGTCTCCGCGCTCGGTTCAGGAGGACTGTCGACCAACACCCGGTTAGGTTAGCCTACCCTCCCTTGCGGGCTCGATCGCGGCCCCCTCCAGGGTCCGCCGAGCGCTCACAGCCCCAGCCGGGCCAGCGCCTTCCCTCCGTCCAGCTCGCACGAGCCCTCCCCGGCAGCCGTCCAGGCGGCCGCGCACAGCGCTCGCAGCCCGTCCAGCGCCGAGCCCTCGCCGTCCAGTTCCAGCCGCTCCGCGCCGGCGGTCGCCGTCCAGCCTCCGCAGCGGAAGCCCGCGCCCGCCTCGACGACCTCCGGCTGCCCGGTGAGCATGCCCCGCAGATCGGCGTCGACATACGTCGGCCGGTGCTGCGGGGGCGCGGCCAGCAGCTGCGCGCCGTCGGTCACGCCGGTCAGCACGAGCAGCGAGTCGACCTCGCCGTTGAACGCGCCCTCGATGTCCGTGTCCAGCCGGTCCCCGACCACCAACGGCCGCTCGGCGCCGGTCCGCAGGATCGTCTCCCGGTGCATCGGCGGCAGCGGCTTGCCCGCCACCTGCGGCTCGGCCCCGGTCGCGATCCGCACGACCTGGACGGCCGCCCCGTTGCCGGGCGCGATGCCCCGCGCACTCGGGATCGTCAGGTCGGTGTTGGACGCGTACCACGGCACGCCGCGCGCGATGGCGTAGCTGGCCTCCGCGAACCGCCCCCAGGGCAGGTCGGGGCCGCCGAAGCCCTGCACCACGGCCGCCGGATCGTCGTCCACCGACTCGACCGGTTCGAGACCCCGCTCGCGCAGGGCCACCCGCAGCCCCTCTCCGCCGATGACCAGCACCCGCGCGCCGGCGGGCAGCTGCTCGCTGATCAGCCGGGCGACGGCCTGCGCCGAGGTGATGACGTCCCCCGCCTCGGTCGGTATCCCGAGCGCGGTGAGATGCGCGGCCACCGTGTCGGGCGTCCGCAGCGCGTTGTTGGTGACGTACGCGAGGTGCATACCACCCGCGCGCGCCGTGCCCAGGGACTCCACGGCGTACGCGATCGCACTGCCGCCCGCGTACACCACCCCGTCGAGATCGAGCAGCGCCGTGTCGTACGCCTCGCTCAGGGCCTGCCCACTGCCGTCGGGCCGTGTCCTGACTGCCTGGCTCATTGCACTCCGCTCCTCGCTCGGTCCACCGGTCGGCCGGTCACCCGTCGGCGGTCCGGCGATCGGGCCCCGACCGGGCCGGTGACGGGGCTGTGATCGGGCCGGTGATCGCCCGGTGGGTCAACAATCGATTAGGTCACTTTCCCCGATCATCCCTCACAGCACGGGCACCCATACGATGCATCAATGAACTACGCAGGTCCCGCGGAGGAGATCCCGGCGCGCAGCGGCCTCGAACTGACCCCGTTCCGGGGGCTTCGCTACGACCCCGACCGGGTCGGCAGCCTGGCCGCCGTGACGTCACCGCCGTACGACGTCGTCGTACGGCCGGACGGTCTGCTCCACCTCGAATCCGCCGATCCGCACAACATCGTCCGCCTGATACTCCCCCAGGCCAGAACCCCCACCGCCCGCGACGAACAGGCGGCCGACACCCTGCGCCGCTGGCTCGCCGACGGCGTCCTCGCCGCCGACAGGGAGCCCGGCCTCTATGTCTACGAGCAGTCGGACGGCAGCATCCTCCAGCGCGGCCTCATAGGCGCCCTGCGCCTCTCGGAGCCGTCCGCCGGGGTGGTCCTCCCGCACGAGGACGTCATCCCCCACGTGATCACGGACCGCGCGGCCCTGATGCGCGCCACCTCCACCAACATGGAGCCTCTGCTCCTCACCTACCGGGGCGGCGGTGCGACGGCCGGAGCGACGGCCGTGGTCGAGCGGACCACCGAACGGGCCCCGCTCCTCGCCACGACCACGGAGGACGGCTTCAGCCACCGCCTGTGGGCCGTCACCGACCCCGCCGACCTGGCCGAGATCCAGGCGGACCTCGCCCACCACCAGGCCCTGATAGCCGACGGCCACCACCGCTGGGCCACCTACCTCCGGCTCCGCACGGAACACCCGTCCCCCAGCCCCTGGGACTACGGCCTGGTCCTCCTCGTGGACACCGCCCGCTACCCCCTCCGGGTCCGCGCGATCCACCGCCTCCTCCACCGGCTCGCGGTCCCGGACGCTCTCGCGGCCCTGGACGGCCGGTTCCGCGTACGCCGCCTGGACGTCCCGCTCCCCCAGGCCCTGGAAGCCCTGGGCGAAGCGGCCGCCGCCGGCAACGCCTTCCTCCTCGCGGGCGACGGCTCCTTCCACCTCGTCGACCGCCCGGACCCGGATCTCCTCGCTCGTACGATCCCCACCGACCGCCCGGCCGAGTGGCGCACCCTCGACGCGACCGTGCTGCACGCCACCCTCCTCGACCACGTCTGGCACATCCCCGAGGACTCACCGGCCCACGTCGCCTACATCCACGACACGGCGGCGACCGTCGAGAAGGCGGAACGCGACGGCGGCACGGCCGTCCTGATGCACCCGGTCCGCGAGGAAGTCGTACGCGACCTCGCCCGCCAGGGCGTCACCATGCCCCGCAAGTCCACGTCGTTCGGCCCGAAACCGGCGTCGGGGCTGGTGCTGCGCGCGCTGGACCTCTGAGGGATCCCCGGTCCCCCCGGGGAGCGGGCATGCGAAAGGGCGGGACCCCGTCGTACGGGATCCCGCCCTGACACGGCCTTCGCCGGTTCGCCGAGGTCAGTCCTTGTCGTCCCGGACGTCGACGACATCGACGCTGTCGGCGGACGCCTCATCCGTCACGTCCACGTCCGCGTCCGTCACGTCCACGTCGGCAGCGTCCTCGTCAGGGGCGTCGTCAGTGGCGTCGTCAGTGGCGTCGTCCTCGTCGGTGACGTCATCCTCGTCGGAGGTGTCGTCATCCTCGTCGGTGTCGCTGTCCAGGCCGGCCTGCTCGTCGTGGCTGTCATCGACGGCCGGCTCGTCCGTGACCGACACGCTCAGCGGAGCCTCGTCGCCCTCGTGTCCGCCCTCTTCGTCGCCGAGGGCGTCGACGAACTCGACGCCGTCCATCTCCGCGAGCCGGTCCGACGCGTCCGTGCTGCCGTCCTTGTCGGCCTCGACAGCCTTGGCGAACCACTCCCGCGCCTCGCCCTCACGCCCGGCCGCGAGCAGCGCGTCGGCGTACGCGTACCGCAGACGCGCGGTCCACGGCTGTACGGAGCTGGAGGCCAGCTCCGGGCTCTGCAGGGTCACGATGGCCGCGTCGAGCTGGTCCATGTCGCGCCGCGCGCCGGCCGCCACGAGCCGCATCTCGACCTGACCGGCCTTGTCCAGCTTGTGCACCTCGGGGGCACCGGCCATGTCCAGCGCCTTCTCGGGCCGCCCGAGACCTCGCTCGCAGTCCGCCATGACGGGCCACAGGTCGACATTGCCGGTCATCCGCCGAGCCGCCCGGAACTCCGCGAGCGCCTCGCTGTACTTCTGGTTGGCGTACGCGGCGAAGCCGGCCGCCTCACGCACGGCGGCGACGCGCGACGCCAGCCGCAGCGCGACCCTGGAGTAGCCGTACGCGCCCTCGGGGTCCTCGTCGATGAGTCGCGCGACCATCACCAGGTTCTTGGCGACATCGTCGGCGAGCGTCTTGGGCAGGCTCTGCAGCTCCTGCCGAACGTCCTTGTCGATCTCCTCCCCAGTGACGTCCTCGGGGATCGGCAGCCGCTTGATCGGCTCACGGTCCCGGTCCCGCTCGTCACGGAAACGCCCGCCGCCGCGCCGGTCGTCGCCACCGCGCCGGTCGTCCCGGTCACGGAACCCACCGGGGCGGCCACCACCACGATCGTCCCGACGGGGGCCACGGCTCCGGTCATCACGGCCTCGGTCGTCTCCACGCCGGTCGTCGCGGCCGCGGAACCCACCGGTGCGCTCACCACCGCCACGGTTGTCGTCACGACGGAACCCGCCGGTGCGCTCACCGCCACGGCTGTCATCGCGACGGAAACCACCACGGTCGTCATCACGACGGAAGGAGGGACGGTCCCCCTCACGACGCTCAGGACGGGCCGGACGGTCATCGCGGCGGTCGTCACGGCGGAAGGCGGGCCGGTCTCCGCTTCCGCGGTCGTCACGCCGGAACGGCGGACGCCCACCTCGGTCGTCTCCACGCCGGTCGTCACGGCCTCGGTCGTCTCCACGCCGGTCGTCGCGGCCGCGGAACCCACCGGTGCGCTCACCACCGCCACGGTTGTCGTCACGACGGAACCCACCGGTGCGCTCACCACCGCCACGGCTGTCGTCACGACGGAACCCGCCGGTGCGCTCACCGCCACGGCTGTCATCGCGACGGAAACCACCACGGTCGTCATCACGACGGAAGGAGGGACGGTCCCCCTCACGACGCTCAGGACGGGCCGGACGGTCGTCACGTCGGAACCCACGGTCCCGATCGCCGCCCCGGTCACGGTCGTCCCGACGGAAGCCTCCACGGTCTCCGCCGTCCCGGCGGTCGTCACGACGCGGACCCGCACCCGCGGGACGGTCGTCGCGCCGGAACGCGGGACGGTCATCGCGGCGGGCGAAGCCCCCACGGTCGTCACCACGCCGGTCGTCGCGCCGGTCATCCCTGCGCTCGTCCCGCCGGAAGGCCGGCCGGTCGCCGTCGCGGCGGAAGCCACCACGGTCTCCGCCGTCCCGACGGTCGTCACGACGCGGACCCGCACCCGCGGGACGGTCGTCGCGCCGGAACGCGGGACGAGGCCCACGATCGCCCTCGCGACGGTCGTCCCGTCCCCGGAAGCCACCGCCGCCGCGCTGCTCACCGCGGTTGTCGTCACGACGGAAGCCGCCACGGTCGTCACGACGGTCATCACGCCGGAACCCGCCACGGTCGTCACTTCGACGGTCGTCACCACGGCGGTCATCGGGACGACGGTCGTCCCGCCGACCGTAGCCACCACGGTCGTTGTCCCGACGGTCGTTGTTCGGACGGTCGTTGTTCGGACGCGGCCCGCCGCGATAACCACCACGGTCACCACTGTCCCGTCGCCGCTGGTCGCGCTCCGGTCGATCGTCGGGAGAGTTGGTGGACATGGTGACTCCTGTCTTCGGTACCGCAAGTCATTCTCGCGCAGCCGGATACCCGGCGCGCTCCGGAAAAACAAAAAAGGACCCCTGGTCCCAGCTGTACGCTGGTGACCAGGGGTCCTTCAAAGATTGTTCGGCGGCGTCCTACTCTCCCACAGGGTCCCCCCTGCAGTACCATCGGCGCTGTAAGGCTTAGCTTCCGGGTTCGAAATGTAACCGGGCGTTTCCCTCACGCTATGACCACCGAAACCCTATTGGTTTCGAGCGAACAAGCACACTTTTCAGTTGATGTTCTGCTCTGAGCCGACAACTGTTCGTTGTCTCAGAACTAACACAGTGGACGCGAGCAACTGAGGACAAGCCCTCGGCCTATTAGTACCAGTCAACTCCACCCGTTACCAGGCTTCCATATCTGGCCTATCAACCCAGTCGTCTACTGGGAGCCTTACCCCATCAAGTGGGTGGGAATACTCATCTCGAAGCAGGCTTCCCGCTTAGATGCTTTCAGCGGTTATCCCTCCCGAACGTAGCCAACCAGCCATGCCCTTGGCAGAACAACTGGCACACCAGAGGTTCGTCCGTCCCGGTCCTCTCGTACTAGGGACAGCCCTTCTCAATATTCCTGCGCGCGCAGCGGATAGGGACCGAACTGTCTCACGACGTTCTAAACCCAGCTCGCGTACCGCTTTAATGGGCGAACAGCCCAACCCTTGGGACCGACTCCAGCCCCAGGATGCGACGAGCCGACATCGAGGTGCCAAACCATCCCGTCGATATGGACTCTTGGGGAAGATCAGCCTGTTATCCCCGGGGTACCTTTTATCCGTTGAGCGACGGCGCTTCCACAAGCCACCGCCGGATCACTAGTCCCGACTTTCGTCCCTGCTCGACCCGTCGGTCTCACAGTCAAGCTCCCTTGTGCACTTACACTCACCACCTGATTGCCAACCAGGCTGAGGGAACCTTTGGGCGCCTCCGTTACTCTTTAGGAGGCAACCGCCCCAGTTAAACTACCCATCAGACACTGTCCCTGATCCGGATCACGGACCCAGGTTAGACATCCAGCACGACCAGACTGGTATTTCAACGACGACTCCACCCGAACTGGCGTCCGAGCTTCACAGTCTCCCAGCTATCCTACACAAGCCGAACCGAACACCAATATCAAACTGTAGTAAAGGTCCCGGGGTCTTTCCGTCCTGCTGCGCGAAACGAGCATCTTTACTCGTAGTGCAATTTCACCGGGCCTATGGTTGAGACAGTCGAGAAGTCGTTACGCCATTCGTGCAGGTCGGAACTTACCCGACAAGGAATTTCGCTACCTTAGGATGGTTATAGTTACCACCGCCGTTTACTGGCGCTTAAGTTCTCAGCTTCGCCACACCGAAATGTGACTAACCGGTCCCCTTAACGTTCCAGCACCGGGCAGGCGTCAGTCCGTATACATCGCCTTACGGCTTCGCACGGACCTGTGTTTTTAGTAAACAGTCGCTTCTCGCTGGTCTCTGCGGCCACCCCCAGCTCACCGAGTAAATCGGATCACCAGTGATGGCCCCCCTTCTCCCGAAGTTACGGGGGCATTTTGCCGAGTTCCTTAACCATAGTTCACCCGAACGCCTCGGTATTCTCTACCTGACCACCTGAGTCGGTTTAGGGTACGGGCCGCCATGAAACTCGCTAGAGGCTTTTCTCGACAGCATAGGATCATCCACTTCACCACAATCGGCTCGGCATCAGGTCTCAGACTATGTGCCAGGCGGATTTACCTACCTGACGTCCTACACCCTTACCCCGGGACAACCACCGCCCGGGATGGACTACCTTCCTGCGTCACCCCATCACTCACCTACTACAAGTCTGGTCCGTCGGCTCCACCACTTTCCTTTCCCCGAAGGGTCCGGAACGGCTTCACGGACTTAGCATCGCCTGGTTCAGTGTTTGACGCTTCACAGCGGGTACCGGAATATCAACCGGTTATCCATCGACTACGCCTGTCGGCCTCGCCTTAGGTCCCGACTTACCCTGGGCAGATCAGCTTGACCCAGGAACCCTTGGTCAATCGGCGCAAACGTTTCTCACGTTTGTATCGCTACTCATGCCTGCATTCTCACTCGTGAACCGTCCACAACTCGCTTCCGCGGCTGCTTCACCCGGCACACGACGCTCCCCTACCCATCCCAGCAGGCGTTGGCCCTCAATGCTGGAATGACACGACTTCGGCGGTACGCTTGAGCCCCGCTACATTGTCGGCGCGGAATCACTAGACCAGTGAGCTATTACGCACTCTTTCAAGGGTGGCTGCTTCTAAGCCAACCTCCTGGTTGTCTCTGCGACTCCACATCCTTTCCCACTTAGCGTACGCTTAGGGGCCTTAGTCGATGCTCTGGGCTGTTTCCCTCTCGACCATGGAGCTTATCCCCCACAGTCTCACTGCCGTGCTCTCACTTACCGGCATTCGGAGTTTGGCTAAGGTCAGTAACCCGGTAGGGCCCATCGCCTATCCAGTGCTCTACCTCCGGCAAGAAACACACGACGCTGCACCTAAATGCATTTCGGGGAGAACCAGCTATCACGGAGTTTGATTGGCCTTTCACCCCTAACCACAGGTCATCCCCCAGGTTTTCAACCCTGGTGGGTTCGGTCCTCCACGAAGTCTTACCTCCGCTTCAACCTGCCCATGGCTAGATCACTCCGCTTCGGGTCTTGAGCGTGCTACTGAAACGCCCTGTTCGGACTCGCTTTCGCTACGGCTACCCCACTCGGGTTAACCTCGCAACACACCGCAAACTCGCAGGCTCATTCTTCAAAAGGCACGCAGTCACGACGCACCAAGTAAACTTGATGCGCGACGCTCCCACGGCTTGTAGGCACACGGTTTCAGGTACTATTTCACTCCGCTCCCGCGGTACTTTTCACCATTCCCTCACGGTACTATCCGCTATCGGTCACCAGGGAATATTTAGGCTTAGCGGGTGGTCCCGCCAGATTCACACGGGATTTCTCGGGCCCCGTGCTACTTGGGTGTCTCTCAAACGAGCCGTCAATGTTTCAGCTACGGGGGTCTTACCCTCTACGCCGGACCTTTCGCATGTCCTTCGCCTACATCAACGGTTTCTGACTCGTCCTGTCGCCGGCAGACGACAGAAGAGAGATCCCACAACCCCGTATACGCAACCCCTGCCGGGTCTCACACGCATACGGTTTGGCCTCATCCGGTTTCGCTCGCCACTACTCCCGGAATCACGGTTGTTTTCTCTTCCTGCGGGTACTGAGATGTTTCACTTCCCCGCGTTCCCTCCACTTGCCCTATGTGTTCAGGCAAGGGTGACAGCCCATGACGACTGCCGGGTTTCCCCATTCGGAAACCCCCGGATCAAAGCCTGGTTGACGACTCCCCGGGGACTATCGTGGCCTCCCACGTCCTTCATCGGTTCCTGGTGCCAAGGCATCCACCGTGCGCCCTTAAAAACTTGGCCACAGATGCTCGCGTCCACTGTGCAGTTCTCAAACAACGACCAACCACCCATCACCCCGAACCAGAAGTCCGAGTGCACTGGGGCCGGCACTGAAGGCAGCCATACGGCCATACCCTCAGACACCCAACAGCGTGCCCGGCATCCCTCACCACTCCGATCAGCTTTCCACGCCCCCGAAAGGACAGTACTCACAGCCTGAGATGACTCAAGACGCCGAATAATCAACGTTCCACCCATGAGCTAACCAGCATCAGACGTTCGCTGATGGTCTGGCCTCTGACCTCACCCCGAAGGGATCGGTAGAAGTGCTCCTTAGAAAGGAGGTGATCCAGCCGCACCTTCCGGTACGGCTACCTTGTTACGACTTCGTCCCAATCGCCAGTCCCACCTTCGACAGCTCCCTCCCCGTAAGGGGTTGGGCCACCGGCTTCGGGTGTTACCGACTTTCGTGACGTGACGGGCGGTGTGTACAAGGCCCGGGAACGTATTCACCGCAGCAATGCTGATCTGCGATTACTAGCAACTCCGACTTCATGGGGTCGAGTTGCAGACCCCAATCCGAACTGAGACAGGCTTTTTGAGATTCGCTCCGCCTCACGGCTTCGCAGCTCATTGTACCTGCCATTGTAGCACGTGTGCAGCCCAAGACATAAGGGGCATGATGACTTGACGTCGTCCCCACCTTCCTCCGAGTTGACCCCGGCAGTCTCCTGTGAGTCCCCATCACCCCGAAGGGCATGCTGGCAACACAGAACAAGGGTTGCGCTCGTTGCGGGACTTAACCCAACATCTCACGACACGAGCTGACGACAGCCATGCACCACCTGTCACCCGACCACAAGGGGGGCACCATCTCTGATGCTTTCCGGGCGATGTCAAGCCTTGGTAAGGTTCTTCGCGTTGCGTCGAATTAAGCCACATGCTCCGCTGCTTGTGCGGGCCCCCGTCAATTCCTTTGAGTTTTAGCCTTGCGGCCGTACTCCCCAGGCGGGGAACTTAATGCGTTAGCTGCGGCACCGACGACGTGGAATGTCGCCAACACCTAGTTCCCACCGTTTACGGCGTGGACTACCAGGGTATCTAATCCTGTTCGCTCCCCACGCTTTCGCTCCTCAGCGTCAGTAATGGCCCAGAGATCCGCCTTCGCCACCGGTGTTCCTCCTGATATCTGCGCATTTCACCGCTACACCAGGAATTCCGATCTCCCCTACCACACTCTAGTCTGCCCGTATCGAATGCAGACCCGGGGTTAAGCCCCGGGCTTTCACATCCGACGCGACAGACCGCCTACGAGCTCTTTACGCCCAATAATTCCGGACAACGCTCGCGCCCTACGTATTACCGCGGCTGCTGGCACGTAGTTAGCCGGCGCTTCTTCTGCAGGTACCGTCACTTTCGCTTCTTCCCTGCTGAAAGAGGTTTACAACCCGAAGGCCGTCATCCCTCACGCGGCGTCGCTGCATCAGGCTTTCGCCCATTGTGCAATATTCCCCACTGCTGCCTCCCGTAGGAGTCTGGGCCGTGTCTCAGTCCCAGTGTGGCCGGTCGCCCTCTCAGGCCGGCTACCCGTCGTCGCCTTGGTGAGCCGTTACCTCACCAACAAGCTGATAGGCCGCGGGCTCATCCTTCACCGCCGGAGCTTTCCACCACCCACAGATGCCTGTAGTGGTTGTATCCGGTATTAGACCCCGTTTCCAGGGCTTGTCCCAGAGTGAAGGGCAGATTGCCCACGTGTTACTCACCCGTTCGCCACTAATCCCCACCGAAGTGGTTCATCGTTCGACTTGCATGTGTTAAGCACGCCGCCAGCGTTCGTCCTGAGCCAGGATCAAACTCTCCGTGAATGTGTACCCGTAATCGGGTGCAAACCACGAGAGCGGAACAGCCAGGCGGAATAAGCCCGGCCGTTCACAGCGTCCTCGCTGTGTTTGTTTCAAAGGAACCTCGACCACCGGAACACTGCCCGGCGGACGGGGTATCAACATATCTGGCGTTGATTTTTGGCACGCTGTTGAGTTCTCAAGGAACGGACGCTTCCTTTGTACTCACCCAAGCTACTCTCGGGCTTTCCTCCGGGCAGTTTCCCTTCGGTCTTGCGTTTCCGACTCTATCAGACCGTTTCCGGTTCCGATTCCCAGTCGGGAGGTTTGCCTTTCGGCTGCCTTTTGGCCTCTCGGTTTCCCTTGCGGCCTTTCGACATTCACTACGTTAGCCGATTCCCTCGGCAACTCATAATTGAGTTCTGCGGGCTGGAATCAGGGCATGCCTGATTCGCCCCCGCTGAGGGGAAGTCGTAGGTAGTGGGTTGGCCGCTCTCGGCTGCTGGCTGATCGCCGTAACCGGTTCAAGCGGCTCGGGCTACGTTACGGACCCCCCAGGGGCGAGTCAAGTTGAGCGCCGACGGGGGGCATGGGCCCGATACGGGCTGACCGTCGGGTCGTCGGCGATCCAGAAACGCCAGGGGTGCACTCCACCGTCCCCGGAGACACCGGTACGAGGGCCGTTGCGTACCTGGTCAGGACCAACAGGAGTGCCGGTCAGGACCGTTATGGGCGCGGTGCCCGATGCGCAGGCGTCCGTACCGTCGAGGGCCCGGTCCACGTCCAGGGCGGTGGCCAGGCGGGCGGGTCCTTTGGCCAGTTCTTTGTCATCTCGGGCTGAGATTCGACGTTTGCGGGCGAGGTCGACGCCTTCGGTGATCTCGCCGGCGCGCAGCAGGATCCCGCTCGCCGTGCCCTCCGGACCGCACACGAGGTTCATGCAGTGCCACATGCCGTAGGTGAAGTAGACGTACACGTGACCGGGTGGACCGAACATCACGTCGTTGCGGGCGGTACGCCCGCGATAGGCGTGGGAGCCGGGGTCGTTCGCGCCGTCGTAGGCCTCGACCTCCGTGAGGCGCAGTTCGATCGGTCCGTCCGGGGTGAGGCGTACGAGGACGCGTCCCAGGAGGTCCGGTGCCACCTCCAGTACGGGGCGGTCGAAGAACTCGCGGGCCAGGGGCGTACGGTCGGTGCTCGCGATCATGGCGTCCGAGCGTAGTCCAGACGGGTGCGTGCCGACGGGTGGCGAGAGGGCGTTCTCCTTGGAAGGGTGTGGAGCGGGAGGACGCGGAACCGGTCGACGCCTGTTTGCGTTTGTAGGGATCAAGGATCCACGCCACGCAGAGCGATCCACACCACAAGACACAGAACCACACAGCTATGCAGGCATTGCCTGACGGGAGGAACAGACATGGGGTTCAAGCGGCTGCTCGCGAGCCTGGGAGCCGGCGGGGCTTCGGTCGAGACGGTGCTGACCGAGGTCAATGTCGTCCCGGGCGGCGTCGTCCAGGGTGAGGTGCGGATCCAGGGCGGCTCCGTGGACCAGCAGATCGAGGCGCTGTCCGTCGGTCTGCAGGCCAGGGTCGAGGTGGAGGGCCAGGACGCGGAGTACAAGCAGGACATGGTGTTCACCAAGCAGCGGCTCGGTGGTGCCTTCGAGCTGAAGGCCGGGGCGGTCCACACGGTGCCGTTCGGACTGGAGATCCCGTGGGAGACGCCGATCACGACCATCCAGGGGCAGACCCTGCCGGGCATGAACATCGGTGTGACCACCGAGCTGGAGATCGCGCGTGCGGTCGACTCCGGTGACCTGGACCCGATCAACGTGCACCCGCTGCCGGCGCAGCAGGCCATCCTGGACGCCTTCATCCAGCTGGGCTTCCGCTTCAAGAACGCGGACCTGGAGCGCGGTCACATCCGTGGCACCCGGCAGAAGCTCCCCTTCTACCAGGAGGTCGAGTTCTACCCGCCGCAGCAGTACCACGGCCTCAACCAGGTGGAGTTGAGCTTCGTGGCCGACGACCGCGAGATGGACGTCGTGCTGGAGATGGACAAGAAGCCGGGGCTGTTCAGCGAGGGCAGCGACTCGTTCCGTTCGTTCCGGGTGGGGCTGCACGACTACCAGGGCACGGACTGGGCCGCGTATCTGAACCAGTGGCTGTCGGAGGTCGGCAGCAAGCGCAGCTGGTTCTAGGCTCTGAGCACACCTACCCCGGATCCATCAGGAGGTATTGAGGTGACCGAGCCGAAGAGGCCGCCGCTCCCCCACGATTTCCACCCGGTCGTGCCGTCGTTCACCGTCACGAGCGAGGACGTCGAGGCGGGTGCGACGCTCAAGGACGCCCAGGTCTACGCGGAGGGGAACACCTCGCCGCAGCTGAGCTGGGAAGGCTTCCCGCCGGAGACCAGGAGTTTCGCCGTGACCTGCTACGACCCGGACGCCCCCACGGGCAGCGGGTTCTGGCACTGGGTGGTGTTCGACATCCCGACGTCGGTGACGGAGTTGCCGACGGGCGCGGGCTCGGGGAAGTTCGAGGGGCTGCCCGAGGGCGCCGTGCAGGTGCGCAACGACTACGGGACGAAGGACTTCGGCGGGGCCGCGCCGCCGCCCGGGGACCCCGCGCACCGCTATGTGTTCACGGTGTACGCCGTGGATCAGGAGAAGCTCGGTCCGGACTCGGACGCCTCACCCGCCGTAATCGGTTTCAACCTGCGGTTCCACACTCTGGCTCGTGCTCACCTCATCGGTGAGTACGCCGCTGAGGCGGAAAAGTAACGAAGCCGGACGTTCATTGAACGTTTGCCCGTCTCTGGTCTTGGAAGTGATCAGAGACGGGCATTTTTTATTGCGTTGTCCATCTCGGCGTGCCCGGCCAGAGTTGATCCAAGCCCGCCGGGGGGTGGGCTGGCACAGGAGGTGGGCTGGGATGCGGGACACGCTGGTACTGAACGCGAGCTTCGAGCCGCTGTCGACGGTGACGCTCAACCGAGCCGTCGTGCTGGTACTGCAGGACAAGGCCGTCGTCGAGCAGACCCACCCCGAACTGCGCATGCGCGGAGCCGCGGTCGACATACCGGCGCCCCGGGTGATCAGACTCTGCAGGTATGTCAGGGTGCCGTTCCGAAGACAAGCGCCGTGGTCCAGGCGGGGTGTCCTGGTGAGGGACAGGCACAGGTGCGCGTACTGCGGCAGGCGGGCGACGACCGTCGACCACGTGGTGCCTCGGTCGCGGGGCGGTGGTGACACGTGGCTGAACACGGTCGCCTCCTGCGCCGAGGACAACCACCGCAAGGCCGACCGAACTCCTGAGCAGGCGGGTATGCCGCTGCTGCGACAGCCGTTCGAGCCGACGCCGGCCGACGCCATGCTGCTGTCGCTGGGGCACGAGGACTACGACGCGCTTCCGGCGTGGCTCTCCCAGCAAGCCGCGTAGGGCTTCGCCGGCCCCCGAAAGGCAGAGACCAGGGGCCCGCCTTCTGCTCGAAGGCGGGCCCCTGGTCGTGTGCTCAGTCGATCGCCGGCTTCTCGCGGCGTTCGCCGTTGCCGTCGGCGGGCCTGGGGACCGACGGGCCGCCGCCCAGGTTGCCGAAGTTGCCCATGGCGCCGGAGAGGCCCTTGAGGGCGTCGCCGATCTCGCTGGGGACGATCCAGAGCTTGTTGGCGTCGCCCTCGGCGATCTTCGGGAGCATCTGGAGGTACTGGTAGGAGAGCAGCTTCTGGTCCGGGTCACCGGCGTGGATGGCCTCGAAGACCGTACGGACGGCCTGGGCCTCGCCCTCGGCGCGCAGGGCGGCGGCCTTGGCCTCACCCTCGGCGCGCAGGATCTGGGACTGCTTCTCGCCCTCGGCGGTGAGGATGGCCGCCTGGCGCGTACCTTCGGCGGTGAGGATCGCGGCGCGCTTGTCGCGGTCGGCGCGCATCTGCTTCTCCATCGAGTCCTGGATGGAGGTGGGCGGCTCGATCGCCTTCAGCTCGACGCGGTTGACGCGGATGCCCCACTTGCCGGTGGCCTCGTCGAGGACGCCGCGCAGGGCCGCGTTGATCTCCTCGCGGGAGGTCAGGGTGCGCTCCAGGTCCATGCCGCCGATGATGTTGCGCAGCGTGGTGACCGTGAGCTGCTCGATCGCCTGGATGTAGCTGGCGACCTCGTACGTCGCGGCGCGGGCGTCGGTCACCTGGTAGTAGATGACCGTGTCGATGTTCACGACCAGGTTGTCCTGGGTGATCACCGGCTGGGGTGGGAACGGCACGACCTGTTCACGGAGGTCGATGCGGTTGCGGATCGAGTCGATGAACGGGACGACGATGTTGAGGCCCGCGTTGAGGGTGCGGGTGTAGCGGCCGAATCGCTCGACGATCGCCGCGCTGGCCTGTGGGATCACCTGGATGGTCTTGATCAGGGCGATGAAGACCAACACCACCAGAATGATCAGGACGATGATGATCGGTTCCATCGTTGCTCCCCGTGCCCTTCTCCGCCGTGGCGCTTCCGGAAGATCTTATGCCTGTTCGGACTGTTGAAGATCTTGCTGGTCGAGTCTGGCAGAACCCCGCCTGCCAGGTGGGTCGTTCAGGTCATTGCGTCATCGCCTCGTGACCCCGTCGTGCGAGGTCACATGACGATCGCCGTGGCTCCCTCGATCTCCACGACGTCCACTTCCTGACCCACCTCGTAGGCCTGGCCGGTGTCGAGCGAGCGGGCGGACCAGATCTCGCCGGCCAGCTTGATCCGGCCGCCCATGCCGTCGACCCGTTCCAGGACGACGGCCTGTTTGCCCTTCAACGCGTCGATACCGGTCGCGAGTTGGGGTCGCTGGGACCGGTGCCTGGCCGCGATGGGCCGTACGACGGCGATGAGCGCGACCGAGACGACCGCGAAGACGAGGACCTGGAGTACGACACCTCCGCCCAGCCCCGCGGTCACGGCGCCGGCGACCGCGCCCAGGGCGAGCATGCCCAACTCGGGCATCGCGGTCACGACGAGGGCGATCCCGAGCCCGGCCGCGCCGATCAGCCACCACACCCATGCGTCGATGCTGTCCACATCGGCCATGGTAGAACCGCGATCGGGCCGCCGAACAGAGCGCACGGTCAAAGATCACGTGCAGAGTGCGCCCAAGTCGGTTGCGCCTGGGTCCGGTTGTGGTCCCAGGGCATCCGACTGGCGCAGGGCCGGGAGAAGTTGGAGGTCAGGTGAGCGGCAGACCATGGGCGGTCCAGCGCTCGCCGAGCTGGTCGACGACGAGCGGGAGGCCGAAGCAGAGGGAGAGGTTGCGGGAGGTGAGTTCCAGCTCCAGCGGACCCGCGGCGAGGACCTTGCCCTGACGGATCATCAGGACGTGGGTGAAGCCCGGCGGGATCTCCTCGACATGGTGTGTGACCATGATCATGGAGGGGGCGATCGGGTCGCGGGCGAGGCGGCCGAGACGGCGTACGAGGTCCTCGCGGCCCCCGAGGTCGAGGCCGGCGGCGGGCTCGTCGAGGAGCAGCAGCTCGGGGTCGGCCATCAGGGCGCGGGCGATGAGGGTGCGCTTGCGCTCGCCCTCGGAGAGGGTGCCGAACTTGCGGTCGACGTAGTCGGTCATGCCGAGGCGGTCGAGGAAGGCGCGGGCGCGCAGCTCGTCGATCTCCTCGTAGTCCTCGTTCCAGGTGGCCGTCATGCCGTACGCGGCGGTCAGCACGGTCTGCAGGACGGTCTGGCGCCTCGGGAGCTTCTCGGCCATGGCGATGCCGGCCATGCCGATGCGGGGGCGCAGCTCGAAGACGTCGACCTTGCCGAGGGTGTCGCCGAGGATCGTGGCGGTGCCCTTGCTGGGGTAGAGGTAGCTGGAGGCGATGTTGAGGAGGGTGGTCTTGCCGGCGCCGTTCGGGCCGAGGATGGCCCAGCGCTCGCCCTCCTTGACCGACCAGGAGACCTGGTCCACCAGAGCCCGGCCCTCGCGGACCACGGATACGTCCTCCAGCTCCAGAACATCGCTCATGAGCGCGCTGTCTCCCCTTGCAGTGTCGGCCTGTCTCGGCTGTCGCGTACGCCTGTGGTCGGAGCCACCGCCGGGTGGGCGCAGCCCTCAGGGAAATCTACGCCACCGGTCGGGCCGTCCATCCCCTCGGTCGGTCCTTAGGGTGGGGGCATGCTCTCGGAACCACGCTCAGGACGCCTTGCCGCATGGGGAAATGCCCTACTTGCCGGACTTGTCTCGCCGGATGACGCGGTGCTCGCGATCGTCGGTGAGGACGCGGTGCACCGGGTGGAGGGGCTGCCCGGCGAGCTGGGTCCGGTCGGGCTGACGCTCGCGCTGGGGCGGTTGCGGGCGCTCGGGGTGAGCGGGCTGCGCATCGCGCTGCCGGCGGCGGGGCATCCGCTGGGGCTGAGCGGGCCACCGGAGTTCAACAAGCGGGCGCTGGAGGCCGAGGAGGCGGTCGTCTGCCACGGGGGTGCGCTGGGGCTGGTGCCGGAGGTGTACGCGGCCGGGCCCGCCGGTGACGAGCATGTGGAGGTCGTCTGGCACTGCCTGGAGGTGCGGGAGGCCCCGCCGGCCGACGTGCCGTCCCTCGGGGAGGCCGAGCGCGAGCTGGCGGAGGCGTTGCGGGACGCCACCGCCGTGCTGTCCCGGCTGGACGTCGCGGCGTCCGGGCCGGTGGCCGAGGCGGCGATCGACGCGTACCGGGCGCGGGCCGAGCGGGGGCGGGAGGTGTTGGCTCCCGGGTATCCGCCGCGTGCGGTACGGGTGCTGGAGCTGGCGCAGCGGGTGGGGCTGCTGGTCTCGGTGGCCTTCGAGCACGGGGACGGCGGGGCCGTGAGCGCCTCGGAGATGGCCTCGCGGGCGGACGCCCTGCGGCCGGTGGAGCGGACGGCCCGGCGGGCGCAGGTGGCGGCGTACAACGCGTTCGTGGAGGAGCGGGAGCGGGGGCGGTAGGCGGCCGGGTGCCGACCGGGTGGGGCGGCACAGCCGAAGGCCCCGCGAACCCGGCAGGTTCGCGGGGCCCCGGTGGGAGCGCGGGGATGGTCAGGGGTTGGCCGTGACGTTGCCGAACGTCGGGTTGAGCGCGGCGACGAGGTTGGCACCGAGGCCGGTGACCGTGACGGGGACGTCGACGGGGACCTGCACGTCGAGGCCGGAGGCGACGCCCGGGGAACCGACGGCCGCGCTGTCGGCCGACGAGTCGGCGACGGCGGTGCCGGACGAGGCGCCCGCCGCGAGACCGGCGGCGGTCACGGTCAGGGCGGCCTTCTTGGCGAAGTTCATGAGCCGCGTTCCTCCTGCGTCGTACGGGTCCGACCCGCACACGGATCGTGCGCCGGCCGACGCCGGGCGCGGACGCCCTGGCACGGACGGGCCGTTGGGAACTGCCCGTTCGGCGCATCGAGACGGCAGGACGGCAGGGGAACAGGGTGGGGCGGCAGCCTGACCGGCCTCCCAGGGGCGCCTGGAAGGCCGGTGGTCACTGGTGCTCCGGGGCGGGAACGTCAGTGGTTGACACCCAGGTTGCCGAAGGCCGGGTTCAGGATGCCGATGACGTTCACGCTGTTGCCGACCGCGTTCACGGGGATGTGGACCGGGGCCTGGATGACGTTGCCCGAGACGACGCCCGGCGAGCCGATGGCCTTGCCCTCGGCGTGCGCCCCGCCGTCGGTGGCGGAGGCCATACCGGCACCGGCGGCGACGAGGCCACCGGCCACCATCGTGACAGCGGCGGCCTTCTTCAGGTTCTTCACGTTGAGCCCTTCCTTGCGATCACTGCGGCGGTCGCACGCAGCACGCACTGAAGAACGGCGGGGCTCCCCCGAGGATGCGCCACCCGAGGGACATACACCCGACAGTATGAATCTCAGCCCGGAGTGGAACCCTCCATGTTGCCGGACAATACGCACATCATCAGGTCACACCGTGGCGTACCGCCCACAGCGCGGCCTGGGTGCGGTCCGCCAGGTCGAGTTTCATCAGGATGTTCGAGACGTGGGTCTTGACCGTCTTCTCGGAGAGGACCAGCGCGCGGGCGATCTCGCGGTTGGAGCGCCCGTCTGCTATCAGACCGAGCACCTCGCGCTCCCGCTCGGTGAGGGAACCTCCCCTGCCCTGGCCCGAGTTGGCCCCCTCCTGCGACAGCAGCGCGTCGGCGACCTCCGGCTGCAGGAGGATGTGCCCGGCGTGCACCGAGCGGATGGCACCGGCGAGGGCGTCGGGGTCCACGTCCTTGTAGACGTACCCGGCGGCGCCGGCGCGCAGGGCCGGGACGACCGTGCGCTGCTCGGTGAAACTGGTGACGATGAGCACGCGCGCGGGGTTGGCGAGTTCGCGGAGTTTGCGCAGGGCGTCGACGCCGTCCATGCCCGGCATCTTGACGTCCATGAGGACGACGTCGGGCCGGAGTTCCTCGGCGCGGGCGACTCCCTCGGCGCCGTCGGCGGCCTCTCCCACGACCTCTATGTCGTCCTGCACCTCCAGGAAGGTGCGCAGGCCGCGTCGGACCACCTGGTGGTCGTCGACGAGCAGCACCTTGATTGTCTCAGCCACCGGGGACCTCCATCTCGATCGTGGTGCCCTTTCCGGGCGCCGATTCCACGGTCAGCCGGCCGCCGACGCCGCTCGCCCGGTCGCGCATCGAGACCAGGCCCAGATGGCGTCCCGCGCTGCGCACGATCTGGGTGTCGAAGCCGACGCCGTCGTCCGTGACCCGTAGGACCGCCCCGCCGCCGTGCCGGTCGAGGGCGACGTCGACCCGCTCGGCTCCCGAGTGCCGCAGGGCGTTGTGCAGCGCCTCCTGGGCGACGCGCAGCATGGCCTCCTCCTGGGCGGCCGGCAGCGCGCGGGCGCCCCGGCCGGAGAAGGTGACACGGGCGCTGTGGGCGCGGTCCAGGACGTGGATCTGGGTGCGCAGGGTGGCGGCGAGGCCGTCCTCGTCGAGCCCGGCGGGGCGCAGCTCGACGACGGCGGCGCGCAGCTCCTCGGCGGCCTCGGCGGCGAGGGCGGCGACCTGCTGGAGTTCGCCCTTGGCACGGGAGGGGTCGCGGTCGACCAGGGCGGCGGCGGCCTGGGCGGTCAGGCGCAGGGAGAACAGCTTCTGGCTGACGGCGTCGTGGAGTTCGTGCGCGAGCCGGGAGCGTTCCTCGGCGATGGTCAGCTCGCGGCTGCGCTCGTAGAGACGGGCGTTGGTCAGGGCGATCGCGGCGTGCTGGGCGAGGATCGACAGCAGGTCCTCGTCCTCCTCGGTGAAGCCGCAGCCGCCCTCGGGCCCGGGGCAGCGCTTGTTGGCGAGGAAGAGGGCGCCGATGACCTCGTCGCCGTCGCGGATGGGCAGGCCCAGGAAGTCGACGAGATCGGGGTGCGCGCTCGGCCAGCCCTCGAAGCGGGGGTCCTTGCGGACGTCGGCGAGGCGCTCGGGGGTGGCCTCGTGGAGCATGGCGGCGAGGATGCCGTGCTGGCGCGGGAGGGGGCCGATGGCCTTCCACTGGGCGTCGCTGACGCCGTCGACGACGAACTGGGCGAAGCCGCCGTGGTCGTCGGGGACGCCGAGCGCCGCGTACTCCGCGTCGAGCAGCTCGCGCGCGGAGGCGACGATCGTCTTGAGGACGTCGCGCACCTCCAGGTGCCTGCTCATGGCCAGCAGCGCGGAGCTGACCGCGGCGAGGCCGGACCGTGGACGGTGACTCATGAACTCACCGTACCGGCGGGGTCCGACACCGCGGATCGGGCCGGTGGGGGTCTCCTCCGGACCCTGCGACCTAGGCCGGGGCCTACGACCGGACCTAGGACCGCGGGCCCGCCCGGCGGCCTAGGGCAAAGGGCCCCGACGGTCTGCGGCCCGCGCACGAGGCGGCGGGGGCGGTCCCGTTCCTACGTTGGGATCACCGCCGCCCGGGTCGGGTGGCGGCCGAGGACGAGGGGACGGATGTCATGCCCGTAGCGATCATCACGGGGGCGTCGAAGGGGCTGGGCCGGGCGCTGGGCGCGGCGCTGGCGGAGCGCGGGTGGGATCTGGTGCTGGACGCCAGGACCGCCGGGGCCCTGAGGGAGGCGGCGGCGGAGCTGTCGGCGTACGGAACACGGGTGGAGGCGTTGCCGGGGGACGTCACCGACGCCGGGCACCGGGCCGCGCTGACGGCGGCGGCGCGGGGGCTGGGCGGGGTCGACCTGCTGGTGAACAACGCGAGCGCGCTGGGCGCCGAGCCGCTGGTACGGCTGGAGGAGCTGGCCCTGGACGGGCTGCGGCGGGCCCTGGAGGTCAATGTGGTCGCGGCGCTGGGGCTGGTCCAGGAGGCACTGCCGCTGCTGCGGGCCTCCGGGGCGGGCGCGGTGATCGACGTCAGTTCCGACGCGGCGGCCGAGGCGTACGGGACGTGGGGCGGGTACGGGGCCTCGAAGGCGGCGCTGGACCAGATGTCGGCGGTGCTGGCCGTGGAGGAACCGGGGCTGCGGGTGTGGGCCGTCGATCCCGGGGACATGGGCACGGACCTGTACGCCGCGGCGGTACCGGACGACGACGAGCCGCGGCCCGGTCCGGGGAGCGTGGTCCCGGCGTTCCTGCGGTTGCTGGACGAGCGGCCGGTCAGTGGCCGGTACGGGGCGCGGTCCCTGCTGGAGGGGCGATGAGCACGGTGGCGGTGGGCGTCCCGGAGGAGTTGCACGCGCGCGTGCCCGCCGAGCAGCGCGGGCCGGGCCTGGACCGGGACGGCGTACGGCTGCTGGTCTCGTGCGGTACGCGGGTGTCGCACCACGCGTTCGCGGCGCTGCCGGGGCTGCTGAGGGCGGGAGACCTGCTGGTGGTCAACACCTCGCCGACGCTGGCGGCGGCGGTGGACGGGACGGTGGGGCACGCGCGCGTGGTGGTGCATTTCTCCACGCGGGGCGACGACGGGCGGTGGGCCGTCGAGCTGCGGGATCCGGACGGACGCGGCACCACGCGCGCGCGGGCGGGCGGGCCGGCGGGGACGGAGGTGGGTCTGCCGGGGGAGGTGCGGCTGGTCCTGGAGGAGCCGCTGAGCGCGCGGGGCGAGCGGCTGTGGTGGGCCCGGGTGTCCGCACCGGACGTCGCGGGGGTGCTGCGGGAGCACGGGCGGCCCATCCGCTACTCCTACACGGAGCGGGACCAGCCGCTCTCGGTGTACCAGACGGTGTTCGCGCTGCCGTCGCGGGACGGGGCGGGGTCCGCGGAGATGCCGAGTGCGGGGCGGCCGTTCACGGCGCGGCTGGTGGCGGAGCTGGTGAGCCGGGGGGTGCAGTTCGCGCCGGTCACGCTGCACACCGGGGTGGCGTCGGCGGAGGCGCACGAGCCGCCGTACCCGGAGCGGTTCGCGGTGCCGGAGGCGTCGGCGCGGCTGATCAACGCGGCGCGGGCGAAGGGTGGGAGACGGGCGGGTGGGCGGGTGGTCGCGGTGGGGACGACGGCGGTGCGGGCCGTGGAGTCGGCCACCGGGCCCGACGGTGTCGTACGGGCCCGGCGCGGCTGGACGGACCTGGTGGTGACCCCGGAGCGCGGGGTGCGGGTGGTGGACGGGCTGCTGACGGGGCTGCACGAGCCGGAGGCCTCGCATCTGCTGATGCTGGAGGCGGTCGCCGGGCGGGCGGCGGTCGATCGCGCGTACGAGGCGGCGGCCGAGGGGCGTTACCTGTGGCACGAGTTCGGGGACGTGCACCTCATCCTGCCGGAGGAGGCCCCTCACGCAGAGCATTGCGCCAGCAACTGCCGGTGAGCTTGCCGCCCGGGCCCTGTGAGCCCGCCCATAGGGTGCGCATCACGTACGAAGCTGCCTAGGAGAGGGATAAGGGGGGTTTGAGCGGGAAGGACGGGTTGTTCTGTCCCGTTTTGCCCTTTCCGTTTCAACTAAGCAGCATCGTACGTCACACCTTTGCCACACGATTTTGCGGCCGCTAAGAATTGCTGCTGTCGCTCGACGCCGCGGGTCGCCCCGCGGCGTTTGTGCTGGAACAGCAATGTCCCCACCCGGCACGAGAGCGACCTCCGCGCTATTCGAAGAGGTCCCTCACTCATGATCAAGAACGTCAAGAAGCCCGGCCACAGTCTCGCGCTGACCAAGACCCACAAGCTCTCGCTCGCCGGAGTGGCCGCCTTCGGCACCGCCGCCCTCGCGTTCTCGCTGGTGCCGGCCGAGGCTCAGACCACCACGCAGACCGTGTCCGCGGCTCCGGCGGCGTTCAGCCAGAACCCGGCGCAGGCCGTGAAGGCCAGCGTCACCGACCAGGCCGCCGACGCCGACACGAAGGCCGCCGCGGCCGCCGCGAAGAAGAAGGCCGACCAGGAGCGCGCCAAGAAGGAGGCCGCGAGCCGGTCCGCCCAGCGCGCGAAGATCGCCAAGGCCGCCGTGAAGTCCTACCCGAACAACCTCGACGGCTGGATCCGCGAGGCGCTCGACATCATGAAGAAGCACAAGATCCCGGGCACCTACAACGGCCTGCACAAGAACATCATGCGGGAGTCCTCGGGCAACCCGAACGCCATCAACGACTGGGACATCAACGCCATCAACGGCGTCCCGTCGATCGGTCTGCTGCAGGTCATCAAGCCGACCTTCGACGCCTACCACGTCCCGGGCACGGCCCACAGCCAGTACGACCCGGTCGCCAACCTGACGGCCGCCGCGAACTACGCCGCCGACCGCTACGGCTCGATCGACAACGTCAACAGCGCGTACTGAGGTCGGCGCGGACCTCTGAGAACGTGGAAGGGCGGCACCCGGTGCGGGTGCCGCCCCTCGTACGTCCGTGCCCGGCCCGTGGGCCCTGGGGCTACTTGCGCATGACCTCCGGCTCGTGGCGGCGCAGGAAGCGGGCCACGAGGAACCCGCAGATCACGCCGAGCACGATCAGGGCGATCATGTCGAGGCTGTAGGCGCCGACCGTGTGGTTCCACAGCGGGTCGGTGTCGCCGGCCTCCTTGGGCGGGCTGATGTTGTTGAAGTCCAGCGTGGCTCCGGCGGCGGCGACCGCCCAGCGCGACGGCATCAGGTACGAGAACTCGTTGACACCCGGGCTGCCGTGCAGGGCGAAGAGGCAGCCGGTGAAGACGACCTGGACGATCGCGAACATCACCAGCAGCGGCATCGTCTTCTCGGCGGTCTTCACCAGCGAGGAGATGACCAGGCCGAACATCATGGAGGTGAAGCCGAGCCCCATGATCGGGATCGACAGTTCGAGCATGACGGCGACCTTGCCCTCGCCGAAGATCAGGGCCTCGTCCGGGATCGTCCGGCTGGAGAACCCGATCGCGCCGACCATGGCGCCCTGGAACACGGTAACCGCGCCCAGGACGATCACCTTGGACATCAGGTACGCCGAGCGTGACAGGCCGGTGGCCCGCTCCCGCTCGTAGATCACGCGTTCCTTGATCAGCTCTCGGACCGAGTTGGCGGCGCCCGCGAAGCACGCGCCGACCGCGAGGATCAGCAGCACCGTGGTGGCCGTGCCGTTCGGGACGGGCAGGCCGGTCGCCTTGTTCACCCCCCGCACCAGCAGGTCCTTGTCCGGGTCGATGAGCAGGCTCACCGCGCCGAGCACGGCCGGCAGGATCACCGTCAGCGCCAGGAAGCCCTTGTCGGACACGATGACGGAGACGTAGCGCCGGACCAGGGTGCCGAGCTGGGAGAGCCAGCCCTGCGGCTTCGGCGGGCGCATCGACTGCGGCGGCGGCATGTGGACCGACTGCGGGGCGACGGCGTCGATGTCCGCGGCGTACATCTGGTAGTGCTGCGAGCCCTTCCAGCGGCCCGCCCAGTCGTAGTCGCGGTAGTTCTCGAAGGCGGAGAAGACGTCGGCCCAGGTCTCGTAGCCGAAGAAGTTCAGGGCCTCCTCGGGCGGACCGAAGTACGCCACCGAGCCGCCCGGCGCCATCACCAGGAGCTTGTCGCAGATCGCCAGCTCGGCGACCGAGTGCGTGACCACCAGGACCGTACGGCCGTCGTCGGCGAGGCCGCGCAGCAGCTGCATGACGTCACGGTCCATGCCCGGGTCGAGGCCGGAGGTCGGCTCGTCCAGGAAGATCAGCGACGGCTTGGTCAGCAGCTCCAGGGCGACCGAGACGCGCTTGCGCTGGCCGCCGGAGAGCGAGGTGACCTTCTTGTCCTTGTGGATGTCGAGCTTCAGCTCGCGCAGCACCTCGTCGATGCGGGCGTCACGCTCGGCGGCCGTGGTGTCGGCCGGGAAGCGCAGCTTGGCCGCGTACTTGAGGGCCTTCTTGACGGTCAGCTCCTTGTGCAGGATGTCGTCCTGCGGGACCAGACCGATGCGCTGCCGCAGCTCGGCGAACTGCTTGTACAGGTTCCGGTTGTCGTAGAGGACGTCACCCTGGTTGGCCGGGCGGTAGCCCGTGAGCGCCTTCAGCAGGGTGGACTTGCCGGAGCCGGAGGGGCCGATGACCGCGATGAGCGACTTCTCCGGGACACCGAAGGAGACGTCCTTCAGGATCTGCTTGCCGCCGTCGACGGTGACCGTCAGGTGGCGCGCGGAGAAGGAGACGTCACCGGTGTCGACGAACTCTTCCAGGCGGCCGCCGACGATACGGAACGTCGAGTGGCCGACGCCCACGATGTCGTTCGGACCGAGGAGGGCCGTGCCGCCCTTGGCGATCGGCATACCGTTGACGAACGTGCCGTTGTGCGAGCCGAGGTCGCGGATCTCGAAGCGCCCGTCGGGCGTCGCGTGGAACTCGGCGTGGTTGCGCGAGACCTGCAGGTCGGAGACGACCAGCTCGTTCTCCAGCGCACGGCCGATGCGCATGACCCGGCCGAGCGAGAGGTGGTGGAACGTGGTCGGGCTGCGGTCACCGTAGACCGGCGGCGCCCCCGCGCCACCACCGGGGCCCTGCTGGTGCGGGACCTGTGCCTGCGGCTGCTGCCAGCCCGCCTGCGGCGCCTGCTGCTGCGGGGCCTGCTGGCCGGCGTAGCCGGCGTTCGCGCCCTGCGCCGCGTACGGCTGCTGCTGGGGCTGCGCGACGGACGCGGCACTGCCGGAGAGGTTGAGTCTCGGGCCGTCGCTCGCGTTGCCGAGGTGCACGGCCGAACCGGGGCCGATCTCCAGCTGGTGGATCCGCTGCCCCTGCGCGAAGGTGCCGTTGGTGCTGCCGTGGTCCTCGATCACCCAACCACGGCCGCTGAAGCTGATCGTGGCGTGACGCCAGGACACCCTGGCGTCGTCGAACACGATGTCTCCCTGCGGATCACGTCCGAGGGTGTATGCCCTGGACGGATCGAGCGTCCAGGTTTGTCCGTTCAATTCCAGTACGAGTTCCGGCACTCCATGCCCCACTGAGTTGTCCCCCGATTTACCCCCGTCACAGGGAGTCTAGGGATGTCGAACATCGGGGGGAACTATTTCAGGCTCGGCCCCCTGACCGAAAGTCGGGCCTTGTGAAGAGTGCGTACGGGGGTATCGGCCGGTCCCGTTGACGGGGTTGAAACCGGGCCGGAGAGTGGTAATCCCACGCGAGAGGGACATCGGCGGTGCAACGCCGCGATGCGGATCGGGGGGTCCGACATGAGCGACCGGAATCTCGGCCGAGGCGGCGGCGTGCCGTGGGGGGACGTACTGTTCTCCGCGATCGCCGCCGTGAGCTGGGCGTTGATCGGAATGGCGGGTACGGCGGCGCTCGGCCTGCACCTGCTGGAGGCCGACACGGCGGGCGAACTCGGTCCCATGACCGCGGCGGTCGTGGCGCTGGGGGCAGGTGGGACGGTGACCCCGTCCGGCGACGTGTCCGCCTTCGGCCTGGAAGGAGCCCAGGCCACCACCGCCATCGACATAGCGCCACTGGGGGTCGGCCTGGTGGGGGCGCTCCTGCTGGCCTGGTTCTTCCTGCGGTCCCTGCGGGGCGCGGGACTTGTGATCTCCCCCGGCGAACTCCTCGCGCGGGCGGGCACGGTGCTCGCCCTCTTCGTGGCGCTGATGGGCGGGCTGGCCTGGGCCGGGAACGCCGTCGTCACCCTGGACGGAACCCGGCTGGGGCTCGACGGACAACTGCCCGGCGGCGGCGCCCTCGACGACGTGGAGATCCCGGGGCTCGGTGCCATCGGGGACATCGGCGGCGGTCTGCTGCCGGACCGGCTGGGCGACCTGGCCGACGCGCAGGCCAAGGTCGGCTTCACCGTCGACACCGTGCCGACCCTGCTCGGCGGCCTGACCTGGTGCCTGGGCGTGCTGCTCATCGCCCTGCTGGCCTCGCGCCGCACCCCGCTGCCGCCCGCCCTGGACGCCCTGCACCGCGTCGTACGGCCCACCGTGTCCGCCGTGGTCTCCGTGCTGCTGGTGGCGGTCCTGGCCGGGCTCGCGGCGGCGGCGTACGCGGCGATCGGCGACCCCCACCCCCGGCGGATCGCCGGCGCGGCCCTCCTCGGCGCGCCCAACGGCGTCTGGCTGGGCGTCCCCCTCGGCCTCCTCGTCCCCTGGGACGGCAGGGCCACCGGCGCGCTGGCCGACCTCCTGCCCGACCCGCTCGACGAGCTGCTGAACATCGACACGAGCGAAGCCGTCACGCTCGGCCGCCTCGCCGAACTGGACGGCAGGGTCTGGCTGTTGGGCCTCGCTGCCGCGCTGATGATGGTGTACGCGGGGGTCCTGACCGCCGTACGTACGCCTTTCGTACGGCGGTCCGCTGCCGCCGCTGCCGGGGGCGGATCCGGTGCGGATGCACGGGGCGCGGGCACGCTCGGTTTCGTGGGGCGCTGCGCTCTTCGGCTGGGCCTCGCGACGGCGGTGGCGCTGCCGCTGCTGGTACGGCTGACGGAGGTGTCGGTGGACGCCTCGCTGGGTCTGTTCGGCATCGACGCGTTCGACGCGGGCATCGAGCTGCGCGGGCGGGCGGTGACGGCTCTGCCGCTGGGCGCGCTCTGGGGCGCGGGTGCGGGGGCCGTCGGGGCGCTGCTGGCGTGCGGGACGCGGGCCGCCGGGGTGCGGGCCTCGCCGTGGGCACGGGGGGAAGCGGACGGCCTCCGGGCGGTGCCCGCCGGGGCCCATGGGGCCACAGTCGCGGATTCCTCCTCAGGACCGTACACGCCGGGCATGCCGTACCGGCCGCCGAACCCGGACACCAATCCGTATCTGCGGCTGCCGGACGAGCTGCGGAGGGCGCAGTCGCCGGGGGCCCCGGACTCGCGGGAGCCCCGGGGGGCACCGCCGCCCGATGTGTACGGGGCGCCGACGGTCGTGCGGCGGTTCACGCCTCCGCCGCGACGGCCGGGGCAGCAGCCCGGGTCCGGGGCGGGGTCGGGATCGGGATCGGGATCGGGGTCGAGTGTCTGGCCGGCTCCGCCGCCCCCACCGGAGGAGGGGCCGCCGCCGCCACCGCCACCGCCGCCTCCGCGCGGGCCCCGGGGGCGCTGAGACACCGGGACGGGGGTGGACGGGGGTGATCCGAGGGGGCTCTCCGGGGCGTCGTACACGGTCCAGGTGCGCTTCAGCCGCCGGTAACCCAGTGTTCTCCGTCCGCTGGGCGGACCTCAGGGGCCAAAGGCGCGGGGCGCCGGATACGGTTGGCACATCATGAGCGCTTCGCAGACCTCCTCTGACGTCCCCACTCTCCTCGTCAAGATCTTCGGCAAGGACCGGCCGGGCATCACCGCCGGACTGTTCGACACCCTCGCCGCGTACTCCGTCGACGTGGTCGACATCGAGCAGGTCGTCACCCGTGGCCGGATCGTGCTGTGCGCGCTCGTGACCGAGCCGCCCGCCGGGCAGGAGGGTGACCTGCGGGCGACCGTCCACAGCTGGGCGGAGTCGATGAAGATGCAGGCGGAGATCATCTCCGGCAAGGGCGACAACCGGCCGCGCGGCCTCGGCCGCTCGCACGTGACCGTGCTGGGCCATCCGCTGACCGCCGAGTCCACCGCCCGCATCGCCGCCCGGATCACGGCGACCGGCGGCAACATCGACCGTATCTTCCGGCTCGCCAAGTACCCGGTGACGGCCGTCGAGTTCGCGGTCTCCGGTACGGAACCGGAGACACTGCGGACCGCGCTGGTCACCGAGTCGGTGGCCCTCGGCGTGGACGTCGCCGTGGTCGCGGCGGGGCTGCACCGGCGGGCGCAGCGGCTGGTGGTCATGGACGTGGACTCCACCCTCATCCAGGACGAGGTGATCGAGCTCTTCGCCGCGCACGCCGGGTGCGAGAAGGAGGTCGCCGAGGTGACCGAGGCCGCGATGCGGGGCGAGCTGGACTTCGAGCAGTCGCTGCACGCGCGTGTGGCGCTGCTGGAGGGGCTCGACGCCTCGGTGGTGGAGAAGGTGCGCAGCGAGGTGCGGCTCACGCCGGGGGCGCGCACGCTGATCCGCACGCTGAAGCGGCTGGGCTTCCAGGTCGGTGTGGTCTCGGGCGGGTTCACGCAGGTCACCGATGACCTCAAGGACCGGCTGGGGCTCGACTTCGCGCAGGCCAACACGCTGGAGATCGTCGACGGCAAACTCACCGGCAGGGTGGTCGGCGAGATCGTGGACCGCGCGGGCAAGGCCCGGCTGCTGCGCCGGTTCGCCGCCGAGGCGGGGGTGCCGCTGTCCCAGACCGTGGCGATCGGCGACGGCGCCAACGACCTCGACATGCTGAACGCGGCCGGTCTGGGCGTCGCCTTCAACGCCAAGCCGGTCGTCCGCCAGGCCGCGCACACCGCGGTGAACTTCCCCTTCCTCGACACCGTGCTGTACCTGCTCGGGGTGACCCGCGAAGAGGTCGAGGCGGCGGACACGCACGACGAGTAGCGGGCACGTACGCACGACCGAGGCCCGGCACCGAACCGGTGCCGGGCCTCGGTCGTGCCGGGGGCCGGTGGGGTCGCGCGGGCGGGGTTATTCCGTCGGCGCCCAGTAGTCGGCCAGCGTGGTGGCGCCCGGCTCCAGGCTCTTCCAGACGCCCTCGAACGAGAGCACGGCGAAGGCGGCGGCCGGGAACCCGTGACGGTTCATACGCGCGCGGGTGTCGCCCTCGGCGCTGCCCGCGAGTATGTCGGCGAGGCCCTGGATCCCGGGGTTGTGCCCGATCAGGACGACGTTGCGCATGTCGTCCGGGGTCTCGTTGAGCAGGGCGATCAGCTCGCCGGGCGAGGCCTCGTAGATCCGCTCCTCATAGACCGTTTTCGGCCGCTCGGGCAGTTCGTGGACGGCCAGCTTCCAGGTCTCGCGGGTCCTGACGGCGGTGGAGCAGAGGGCAAGGTCGAGAGGGGTACCGGAGTCGGCCAGCTTGCGCCCAGCGACGGCGGCGTCCATGCGGCCCCGGTCGGCGAGCGGCCGCTCGTGGTCGGAGACCTGCGGCCAGTCGGCCTTCGCATGCCGGAAGAGGATGATCCTGCGGGGTTCTGCGACGCTCATGAGTCCCAGCTTCGCACGAAACAGGCCATGGGGCGCTGGGAGTTGAAGTGCGGATACCCGGTACCCGTACAGGTGCTTCCGGTGGGCTGGTCACTCGTCACTGCGCGTGGCCCGCCAGCGCCTGCCGTATGAGCTCCAGGAGGCGGGGGATCACGGGATCTCCGCCGGCCGCCTGGGCCTGAGCGGGGTCGAGGATCAGCAGCAGGAGGGTGACGAAGCCGAGCGCCGGCAGGGCGACCGCCCACCAGGGCAGCCGGATGTCGACACCGGCCGCGGGTGCCGCCGGGTGGGGCCGGGTGTGTGTACGGGCCGACATGCCGCCTCCGTGGTCCGAGAGTCCTCGTGGCCCGGTCCTCCGTGGGCCCTCGCGGGTCCCCTGCGGCCACATCTCGAACTTACGGACTGCGGGCGCCCCGGCCCATCCGGTGATCCACCCACTTCACCCTGAGACCGACCCCCTAGGGGACGGGGGGTTTTCCCCACCCCTCGGCGGGGTCACGGTGACGCGATGGCCGCGATGATCCCGATGACGACGAAGATGGCGAGGAACGAGCCGAAGACCAGGAGCATCTTCTTCTGGCCGTTCTGGGGGTTCGGGTCGAGCACTGGCATGCCGCCAGTCTCGCACCCCCACCCCCTGCCGGAGTCGCGGGGGCCGGTCCGGGGGCGGGTCAGCGGGCCGCCTCGTCCTCGACCACCCGGTCCCGGCCCGCCAGGACGCCCACCGCCATCTGCGGGAGCATGAGGGCGGCCATGAGGCCGAGGGGCAGGCCCCAGCCGCCGCTGTGCTGATAGAGGACGCCCACGAGGAGCGGGCCGGGGATCGAGATCAGGTACCCCGTGCTCTGCGCGAAGGCGGACAGCCTGGCCACGCCCGCACCGGTCCTGGCCCGCATACCGACCATGGTGAGCGCCAGCGGGAAGGAGCAGTTGGCGATGCCGATCAGCACGGCCCAGGCCCAGGCCCCCTCGGCCGGGGCGGCGTAGAGGCCGCCGTATCCGAGGAGCCCGCAGACGCCCAGGACGATCACGATGGGGCCCTGGCGGGGCAGCCGGGTGGCGAGCCGGGGGATCACGAAGGCCAGCGGTACGCCCATCACCATCGTGACCGCCAGCAGCAGCCCCGCCCGGCCGGCCGGGACCCCCGCGTCCCGGAAGATCTGGGCCATCCACCCCATCGTGATGTAGGCGGCGGTCGCCTGGAGCCCGAAGAAGACGGCGAGCGCCCAGGCGGTACGGCTCCGGGTGATCCGCAAGGCCGGCCCCTCCTCGCGCGCGGGAGCCGGCCCGGCCGAGCGCGGTGCGCGGTCCCGGACGAAGGGCAGCCAGGGCAGCACGGCCGCCGCCGCGAGGCCCGCCCACACCGCGAGCCCGGTCTGCCAACTCCCGCCCAGGGCCGCCGTCATGGGCACGGTGACGGCAGCGGCGGACGCGGTGCCGAGGGCGAGGGCCATGGAGTAGAGGCCCGTCATGGAGCCGACCCGGTCCGGGAACCAGCGCTTGACGATGACCGGCATCAGGACGTTGCTGACGGCGATGCCCATCAGGGCGAGGGCGCTCGCGGCCACGAATCCGGCCGTACCGCCGGCGTACGGCCGCAGCAGCAGCCCGCCGGCGATCGCGGCCATGCCGGCGCAGACGACGGCGGCCGGGCCGAAGCGGCGGGCGAGACGGGGTGCCATGACGCCGAAGGCGGCGAAACAGAGCGGCGGCACGGAGGTGAGCAGTCCGGCGACGCTGCCGCTCATGCCGAGTCCGACGCGCACCTCTTCGAGCAGGGCGCCGAGGCTGGTGATGGCGGGGCGGAGGTTGAGGGCCGTGAGGACGATGCCCACGACGACCAGTCGTGCCGTCCACGCGCGCGTGCCCCGCGCCGGGCGTCCGGACGCGGACCCTCCGGGCGCGGAACCGACGGAATCCACGGACCGCGCGGAACCCACGGACCGCACGGACCGCACGGACATCGTTCGTCCACGTGTCGACGCCGACGTCGAAGTCTCCTCGCTCACCATGACACCCATCATAGAATCATAGGATGATTGGTTGTCCAGAACCCGGCCTCCCCCGGTCGGCCCGCACGTGCGAAGGTGTGCCATGCCGCTGAGCCATCCCCGCCGATCGGCGCTGTCCGAACAGGTCATCGCCGCCCTGCGGAACCAGATCACCTCGGGCGAGTGGCCGGTCGGCTCCCGCATCCCCACCGAGCCCGAGCTGGTCGAGGAGCTGGGCGTCGCCCGGAACACGGTCCGCGAGGCCGTCCGCGCGCTCGCCCACAACGGCCTGCTGGACATCCGTCAGGGCTCCGGCACCTATGTCGTCGCGACCAGCGAACTCGCGGGCGTGATGCACCGCCGCTTCGCGGACGCCGACCCGACCCACATCGCCGAGCTGCGCTCCGCCCTGGAGTCGAACGCCGCCAAGCTGGCCGCCGAGCGGCGCACGGACAAGGACCTCATGCAGCTGGACGCCCTCCTCGCCCGCCGTGAGGAGGCGTGGTCGTCGGGCGACACGGAGGCCTTCGTGACCGCCGACGCGACCTTCCACATGGCGGTCGTGGCCGCGTCCCACAACGACGTCGTCACGGCGGTCTACGCGGACCTCGGCGAGGTGCTGCGGGACTGGCTGCGCGGCGACGTGGGCGAGGAGCTGACCCCGGAGACGTACATGGACCACGCCCGCCTGGTGGACGCGATCCGCGCGGGCGACGCCGGGACCGCGGCGGCGGAGGCGGCCGGCTACCCCTTCCACTGCCGCCCGGGTCGGGTCAGCCCTCCACCCGCTGGTGGCTGAACCACACCGAGCGGACTTCCTTCCAGCAGCGCCCGGCGAGCCGTACGGTCTGCGCCGGTCCCGCCGCGACCGCGGCACTGTCGCTGTCGATGTCCCACCACCGCGCGCACTCGATGTGCAGCCGGACGCGGTCGACGGCCACATAGGGGTTGTGGCAGTGCGCGATCACCCGGGAGCCGGTGACGGTGCTGCGGCAGGCCGCTCCGAACGGGTCGGGCCGGTCGGCCGGATGCGCGTCGGACGGGAGGGCCGGGACGAGGGCCAGGGCGAGGGCGAGGACCGCCGGGGCGATGCTGCGGGAGACGCGCACAAGGGAACCTCCTCAGGCCGAGCGGCTGAGCGGTGTACCTCCAGCGTGCGCGGCACCGGGCCCCGGCGCCCCGCCGGATGAGCCGAACGAGTGATCGTCCCCGCGAAGAGGAGTACGGCGAGGGCGCGCACCCGAATGGATGCGCGCCCCTCATGCGCCGGTGAAACCCAGGGCAGTGCTACGCGCCGATCGCGTGCAGCCCGCCGTCGACGTGGATGATCTCGCCGGTGGTCTTCGGGAACCAGTCGCTGAGCAGGGCGACGATGGCGCGGCCGGCCGGCTCGGGGTCCTTGAGGTCCCACTCGAGCGGCGAGCGTGCGTCCCACACCGAGGCCAGTTCGCCGAAGCCCGGGATGGACTTGGCGGCCATGGAGGCGAGGGGGCCGGCGGAGACGAGGTTGCAGCGGATGTTCTGCTTGCCCAGGTCGCGGGCGACGTAACGGCTGGTGGCCTCCAGGGCGGCCTTGGCAGGGCCCATCCAGTCGTACTGCGGCCAGGCGAACTTCGCGTCGAAGGTGAGGCCGACGACCGAGCCGCCGTTCTGCATCAGCGGCAGGCAGGCCATGGTGAGCGACTTCAGGGAGTAGGCCGAGACGTGCATGGCGGTGGCCACGGACTCGAACGGCGTGTTCAGGAAGTTGCCGCCGAGGGCGTCCTGCGGGGCGAAGCCGATGGAGTGGACGACGCCGTCGAGGCCGCCGAGCTCCTCGCCGACGAGGTCGGCCAGCCGTCCGAGGTGCTCGTCGTTGGTGACGTCGAGCTCGATGACCTTGGTGGGCTTGGGGAGCTTCTTGGCGATGCGCTCGGTCAGCGTCGGCCGCGGGAACGCGGTGAGGATGATCTCGGCGCCCTGTTCCTGGGCCAGCTTGGCGGCGTGGAAGGCGATGGAGGACTCCATCAGCACACCGGAGATCAGGACGCGCTTGCCTTCGAGAATTCCGCTCATGGTGATCAGTGACCCATTCCCAGTCCGCCGTCTACGGGGATGACGGCTCCAGTGATGTACGAGGCGTCGTCCGAGGCGAGGAACCGCACCGTCGCGGCGATCTCCTCGGGCTGCGCGTACCGGCCGAGCGGCACCTGCTTCACGATGCCCGCCCGCTGCTCGTCGGTGAGCACCTTGGTCATGTCGGTGTCGACGAAGCCGGGGGCGACGACGTTGAAGGTGATGTCGCGCGAACCCAGCTCACGGGCGAGGGAGCGCGCGAAGCCGACCAGGGCGGCCTTGGAGGCGGCGTAGTTGGCCTGCCCGGGCGAGCCGTAGAGGCCCACGACCGAGGAGATGAGGACGACGCGGCCCTTCTTGGCACGCAGCATGCCGCGGTTGGCGCGCTTGACGACGCGGAAGGTGCCCGTGACGTTGGTGTCGATGACCGAGGTGAAGTCCTCCTCGGACATGCGCATCAGGAGCTGGTCCTTGGTGACGCCGGCGTTGGCGATCAGGACCTCCACGGGGCCGTGCTGGGCCTCGATCTCCTTGTAGGCCTGCTCCACCTGCTCGGAGTCGGTGATGTCGCACTTGACGGCCAGGTAGCCGGCCGGCGGCTCCCCCGAGCGGTACGTGATGGCGACCTTGTCGCCGGCGTCGGCGAACGCGCGGGCGATGGCGAGGCCGATGCCCCGGTTGCCTCCGGTGACGAGAACCGAGCGGCTCAACGGATCACCCTTTCCATAGGGGTCTGACAGACCCGCCCGTACACCTGGATGACAGGCGGCTTCTCCGAAAACCTATCGGGCCGTCCCCCGCCAAGGGCATTCGGGCACCGACAGTGGGAGACAGCCAGTGCTGTGGGATCCCTACATGCCTGCCGTGAGCGGCGACCGGTGACGCGGTGCCTCCGGTTTCTCACATGTCCCCGGACCAGCGCAGATCCGCCCGGGCCAGTTCGTCGCACAGGATGTGCAGAGTGCGGTCGAACAACACCCCGCGGTGCGACAGCACGTTCCGGGCCAGGACGAGCTGCTCCAGCAGCCGTCGGTCCTCGACGGGGAGGTTGAGGTGGCCCTGGCGGCAGGCACGGAGCAAGGGTCCGACCTCGATGGTGCGGAACACCTCCTGCGCGCGGGTGCGGTATCCGGCCGGAGGCCGCTCGACATAGCGGTCGATCAGCTCGGCCACGGGTCTGGTCGCCGCGGACAGGGCGCGCAGTGCCACACGCTGGCGAGCCTCCTCGATCCAGGGCAGCAGCACCCGTGCCTGGGCTTGGCTGACCAGGATCTTCAAGTGGTCCGAGCGACTCCGGTCGCCGCACCAGACCACCGGGTGGACGCGTGAGCGGCCGTCCCATGCCTGCAGCAGCCCGCGCGCCCAGGCCGGGCGCAGCCCGCTCGCCGGCCGGTGCCCGGAGCCGACGCCCGAGAGAACGGTCAAGGGCTCCTCCGGCGGGACCGCCCGCATGCCCTCCAGGCACGCCCGCAGGCTGTCCTCCAGCGTGCCCTGGCTGCCGTCCCAGCGCCGGGCCAGTCGCCAGCCGAGCACGGGATCGGGCCCGCACACCTCGCTCACCACCTCGTCGCGGACGGCGCGCAGGATGCGGTCGCGCGGTATTTCGCCGGGCCGACGGGTGTCGCGGGAGACGTCGGCGGCCACGGCCGAGACGACCGTCGCGCTGTCGAGCCGATCGACGGTCCCCCACCACCAGTGCACGGCCGAGGTGGCCAGGTCGAGTTCGAGTTCGTCGGGAAACCGGGGCGGAAGGTCCTCGACCCGGGCCGTCACCAGCAGCCGGGGACGGTTCTCGGGCGGCAGACCTGCCTGTTTCGCCGCCGCGTTGAGCGAGCGGATGAGACGGGCCACCTCCCGGCCGCGCTCCTGCTCCGGATCGCCGGAGGCCGCGCTTGCCGCCGACTCCTCCCACGCCCGGACGCCGATCACCGGCCGCCATCGCCGGTCGGGGTCCACGAGGGTGTCGACGGCCTCCCTCGGAGGCACGGACAGTTCCTTGGCCAGCCGGGCGAGGAGTCCGGACTCCGGCGCTTCCGGTGCATCGGTGGGTCGCGGCGCGCTGCGCTGGCGCGGGAAGACCGGCTCCCATCCGAGGTCGAACCCGTCGTCGTAGTCCTCCAGGAGGGGGAGGTCGTCCACAGCCCAGCCCGTCTGCTCAGGAACGGCTCCCAGGGGCGGGACCGAAGCCGTCTCCGACTCGGAGCGTGCCGGTATGTCGAGGCGGTCGGGAGCGGAGCAGAGCGCCACATGGTGCAGTTCCTCGGCGTAGCCTCCCTCGACCAGGTCGTCCGGGAGCAGCCAGAGGCAATGTACGCCTGCCGCCAGATCAGCCGCGATCCTGCTGATCTGGCGCCGCACACCAGGCAGTTCGGACAGCGCTCGGGCGCTGAGCTCCACGCGTCACCCTCCGGCCGTACGAGCGCGCGCCGCGCGGAAGGTGACGGCGTCCACAGCGTGTCCCCCGGGCAGGGAGTCCAGCACCCCGAGCAGATCGAGACGGCCCAGCCAGAGCCCGGCCTCCTCCAGGGGCCGCTCGATCGCCGCCGCCACGTCGTCCAGCGGCACACCTTGCCCCTCGTCGACGTACGACGTCCACATGCCGAGGAGTTGCTCGTCGCGAGTGTCGAGTCCGGTCTGTTTCCAGTGCGCGGCGAGGTTCCCCGGCTTGCCGATGGCGTGGCGCACGGCGTCCAGTGAGCTGTGCAGGGTCGCGCCGTTGACCGAGACCTCGGTGATGGCCAGCTCGACCCAGGGAGCCCATCCGCCGGTCACCCGGATCAGACTCCTTCGCTCGGTCCTCGACACGAACGGACATTCGGGCCAGGCGCGCAGGCTGTCCACGGTCCATCGTTCGGGGTGCAGGAACCGCACCGGCAGTCGCGTCCCCTCGCGGGCCTCGTCCGCCAGTGCGCCCGTCGCGAGCGCGTCACCCAGCAGGAACACCGAGCGGTTGCCCGTGGGCTTGCGGACAGCGGAGCGCACCCGGACGTCGGCCGCGGGTCCGGCGTGTTCGGCGCACAGGTGCACCGCGGTGGCCAGTTCCTGTTTGCCCAAGCCGGAGAGGTCGGCCACCAGGACGTAGTTGCGTCGCAGCCGTGCGGCGTCCCGGAGCGCCACGCGCAGGTCATCGGGTGCCTTGACCTTGCGTACCTCCACTCCGCGCGCCTCGGCGAACGCCTCGGCCGCCCTGATCATCAAAGGCGGCCGATAGGACTCGGTCACTCCGATGAGGGTCACGCCGGGCTGGGCCGCCTCGTGCAGTTGTCCCTCGGTCAGAGGGCTGTATCGCTGGATACGGTCCTTGGGGTCCCGTCCCAGGAGTCGGCGCGCGGCGCGCGGGTCGTAGTCGTAGGGAAGGCTGAACTCCGTCTCCTTGAGCTCCAGTTCCAGTTCCTCGCGGGTGCCCAGCATGTTCACCACGTTGGGGCTGCGCACCGCGAACCGGGACCGGTCGCCGAGTTGGACGAGCAACCCCAGGCCCACCATTTCGGTGAGGTAGATCTCGACCCGCTTCACACCCAGGCCGTCAAAGCCCTGCGGCCATGCCTCCCGGGCCAGGTCGAGCAGTTGCTCGGCGGTGTAGTCGCCCCGGTACTTGTCGGCGAGGCTGCGCAGGGCGATCACCAGGGTGAGGACCCGGTAGCGGTCCTCCAGGTTGATGGTGAAGCGCAGCCGCTCCGCCAGACGCCGCCGGACCGTCTCGGAAGCGGCGACGCCCTGGACGTCCTCCTCCGTGATCCGCATGGGCCGCTCGGGCTCCGGGTGCGCGCGCCCCTGGAGGGTCCGAATGAGCTCGCTGCAGAAGATCTGCACCAGATTGGCCTGGTAGTTGGTGATGGCGAGGATCCGCCACACCAGCTCGGGCCGGTCGAAGACGAAGCCCAGGGCGGCCATCGGCTCGGTCACCAGCCTGACCGCGGCGTGCGGCTTGAGCGGCCCCACCAGGACGTCGGGGCCGCCGTGGGCGGTGGACACGTTCGACAGGTCGCCGAAGCGCTGCACCTGGTGGAGGCCGGCGAACACCACTTTCAGGCGCCGGTTGGTCTGTTCCATGAGCTGCTGGAACCGCTTGACGTTCTGGAACGTCGACTCGCCGCCGCTGCGGAAGACACGGCGCGAGTCGGCGGTGAGGAAGGCGTCCGCCTCGTCCGCGAGGATCAGCAGTCGTCGGGACTCGTCCGCGTCCAGCCAGTCACGGATCCGCTTGGCCACCACGTCGGGGCCGCCACGCTCGGACATCTTCGCGTCGAAGACCCCACGCCGCTTGAGCCCCTCGGCGAGCAGCGACCAGATCTGCTCCGGCGGCTCGGCCTGGCCGATCTCGGCCTTGAGCAGGTCGAGGTAGACGGCGACATTGGCCTCCGACCGGCTGGGGAACAGCTCGGCCACCCGCTGGAGCAGTGCGGACTTGCCCAACTGCCGCCCGCCGTAGAGAAAGAGCCCCCCGTTGGGGTCCATGACCTCCCGGAGCTCGTCGTCACGCCCGTAGAAGACCTCCGGCGGCACCAGTCCGGCGACGAAGGGGGTGTACGGGTTGAACGACGTCCACGGCAGGGTGATCCGCTGCAGGGATCGGAACGAGCGGGGGGCCCGGGCCACCATCCAGCCGAAGACGGCCGGGTCGATGACCAGTGCCTGCTGAGCACGTCCGGAGGCCGCCTCGACGAGCGCCTGCCGGCCGGCCAGGCCCAGCGGATGGAGGTACAGCACGATGTTCGCGTCGACGTCGGCGTCCTCCAGGTGGGTCAGCGGACCGCCCGCACGTTGTTCCTCCCACACGAGCAGGATCGTGTACGACGTGGCACGGGATCCGAGGGCCGCGACGTAACCGGCGTCCTCCGCGACGGTCGCGCGGACCTTGAGCCGGCGGACGCCCTGGCCAGGGCGGTCGGAGTGGAGCTGCCCGGCGGGTTCCAGACCCAGCAGGCGCAGGACGCGCGGGATGTGCTGCTGCCATTCACTGCTGCGGCCCTTCTTGGTGCACAGCGCCTGCCAGGACTCGAGTGCCTGCTCCGCCGCGGCTGTGAGCCGCTCGCCGGAATCGTAGTTGTGGACCCACCACGAGGCGTGGACGCCCTCGCCGCCGGGCCGGGGCATGCCGGGGCCGGTGAGCCCCGACACGAACTCGACGAGTTCGGTCGCATCGTGCTCGGGACGGTCGGGGAGGCTGTGCCCGCCGTTCGCCAGGGCCAGGAACTCCTGGGCGGTGACCGTGTCCCCCTCGTCGATGAGCGCCCGGATGCGGTCGTGGTCGTTCTCCGTCAGAACACGTTCCGGATCGAGGCGCAGGCGCTCCAGGTCCTGGCGCAGTCGCCCGGTCGAGTCCTTGACCAGACCCGCGAGTTCCCGCACCAGCCGGGCCAGCTGCTCGCGTGCGTACCGGTAGCGTCCGGCCTCGTCCCCGTCGGCGAACTCCTGGAGCCGGCCGGTCAGGTCGCGTTCGACGTCCGGTGCCATCAGGTTGAGCGTGCGGATCTGGGCGAGGTGTCCGGCGGCCCGGCGGTGGTACTCGGCGGTGCGGTCGCGCCAGCCCTTCTCCGCCTCACGGCAGCGACGGGTCGCCTCATCGGCCCAGTCCTCCGGCAAGGACGCCAGGAGGGACGGGTTGCGCTCGACCCACGCGATCAGCCCTTTGGCGAGGTGCAGGTCTCCGGTTCCCACGTAGGTGCTCAGGGCGGCGTCGGGTGACGCGGGCGCGAGGAGCGCGGCCATCGCCCGCGGGGTGCGCGGGTCGGCGAGGTCGGGTCGTCCCTCGATGTCCCTGGGGAGGTCCGGGGCGAGCAGCAGGCAGTCCGCGGACGGGGCGTGGTGGGAGGGGGTGCGTTCCGCCGGCGCCCAGGTGTCCGCGACGTACTGGCCGACGAGCCAGTCCCGCAGCAGGCCCAGCGCGGCTCCGCCCACGCCGGGCGGCGGACCGTACGACTCCAGCTGGTTGATGGCGGTGGCCAGCTGGGGCAGGTCGCTCCCGTGCGCGGCGCCGCGGCTGCGGATCGCTGAGGCCACCGCGTCGGCCTTGGTCAGCAGTTCGCTCACGGACCGCACTGCGGCGTGGAGCTGACGCAGCGCCCCGGAATGGATGGCCTCCTTCGACTGCTTCGGCGTGCGGAAGCGGCTGTCGGCCTCCTCGATGAGCCGGTCCACGTACTCCGGTCGCCGCATGTTCTCGCTCAGTACCGCCAGCGGGGCCGCGTCGCCGCCCCGGGCCCACTCGACCACCGCCTTGAGCGCCTTGTGGGGCGCGCCCGACGGACCAGTCAGGTACTGCAGCACCCGGGACGCCCGCTGGTACTTGATCTTCCGGCGGGGCAGGTCCTCCAGCAGAACGCGCGCCTCCTCGCCGAGATCGCCCAGGGTGACGGTGTCCCCCGGGTCCGCCAGGTCACCGATGGCGCCGGGGACGAAGGTCCTGCAGTCCCGCACCGCCGTGACCAGCACGGTGAGCAGTTGCTGCCAGGGCTCGGACAGCCCGGAAGGCGTTGCGAAGTCGCTGACCAGGACATGCGGCCAGCCCGCGGTGAGGCCGGCCCTCAGCGCGGCGACCGTGGCCACGATCGCCGCCTCCCTGTCCTCGGCGACGCGCTCCGGCGTGATGTCGTGGTCGATCTGCACCTGGGTGGCCTCGTCGCTGCCGACACAGCCGAAGGCCGCGGCGGCGAAGGCCAGCGCCTGGGCGCGCGGTTCCGGCTCCTGGGACGCGGCCGTCATCCAGTACGCGTGCGGCAGCTGCCCTGCACCGATCAACCGCGCCACCGGCGAGTCCTGGCTGGTCTCCCAGGGAGCCGCAGGGTCCCAGTCCGCGTGGTCCATGCCGGCGGGCCACGGCACATCCGCGGTCTGCGGGCCGGGCGGGGCGGCGTCCGCGGCCGTCGACGGGCCGTCCTCAGGGGCCGCAGGCGGCTGTGGGGAGGTGTCCTCCGCGGTGGTGTCCGGCGAGGACGGGACGGCGGTGCCCGCCGCGGCGGGCACCTGCGGTACGGCCTCCGGCGTGGCCGTGGGCTCCACGGCGACAGTCAGGCTCGCGTCGGTCAGTCCGGTGTCGGTCTCCTCGGCGACGGTCACGCCCGCGTCGGTCTCCCCGGCGTCGATCCCGCCCGCGTCGGTCTCCCCGGCGACGGTCACCTCGTCCGGACCCAGGGCATCGGGCTCCTCAGCGGCGGCTTCATCGCTGGGCGCCGCACCGGATTCGGCGGCCGGAACGCCGTGCCCGTCCACCGCGGCGATCTGGGAGGGAGCTGTCATGAGGACTGCGTCCGCCGACGGGCCCGGTTCCGTCACCGGGCGGAGTTCGGCCTCCCCATCAGCCGGCTCGGCGACCGGAGCTTTCTCCTCGCCCCGACCGCTCTCCAAGTCGGCGATCTGCGCGACGAGTTGCTGCAGGGCCTGCTCCAGATGCGCGGCGACAGCGGCGTCCGACACGGCGACCATCGTCTGCAGCTGGGCCTCTCGCTGACGCAGCTCGTCCAGCCGACGCTCGCGCGCCTGCGATGCCTCGGCCTGCAGACGGTCGAACTCGGCCTCCAGCTCCTCATGTCCGGAGTCCGAGCCCCAGGTCCCACCCACCTCGGCCACACTCCCTGCCAGCAGCGTGCGCTGCCGCCGCCAGTCGGCCACCGCGTCGGCAGTCCACGCCTGCGCCGACAGGTCGCGTCCCTCGCTCATCAGCTGGGCCGTCTCGCGCAACGCTCGCGCCAACTCGGCACCGTGGGAGTGCAGTTGGGCGGCGGAGTCCCGAAGCCCCCGCAACTGCCCGTCGTCAGGGATCCGGGAGTCCTGCTGCTCTGGCGACGTCATCGTGGCGGCTTCCGCTTTCTGGTCGGACTCGGCGGGCGGGGCGGGAACGCGCAGTGCGGGACCGATGTCCCGGGCATCGGGCGGCGGCTCGCTGTCCGCCGCCCTGAAGTACACCTGCGGACGGCGCGTGACGAGAGCGGCGGCAGGCAGGTTCTTGAGCACCGGGTTCGACAGGCCGAGCACGACGCAGTGCGCGAACTCCGGGTCAAGCACGGTCAGCATCGTGACCAGTTGGTCCTCGGACGGCTCGGCCACCACCTCTTCGGGGAAGCCGTACTCCGTCCGCAGTGCCCTGGCCGCTGTGACCAGCGCACACCGTGCGGTACCGGTCATCTGGGATTCCCGCGCCCTGGTCAGCCACACCCTCGCCGACTGGGCCTCCTGGCGGGTGACGGGCTGCACCGCCCCCGCCGTCTTTCCGTGCACACACCTTCGCTGGCGCAGGCACGCGTGTCGCGTCAGCAGTCGCCGCATGCGGACGTCGTCCAGGGACAACGACCATGTGCGGAACTCAAGTCCCCACCCCTCCATGCCCAGATATTGCCATGAGGACCTGACAGTCCGTGAGGCAACCGCGCATCAGATATGACTGACGCGCGCCAGGGGGCGCGGGATCACCGGCCGATCGGGAAACAGACGCGGTCATCCGTCGACGTGGCGCATCATTGCACTTCGGTGCGCCCGCTTCGGCGACGGCGTGCCTGCCCAAGGGGGTCGAAGAGGAGGAGGGCCATCGTGCCCCATGAGATTGACGCGACGTTTCTCGCACTGCCCCTGCGCGCCCTCGCCGACGCCGCGCTCGCCCGCGCACGTGCCCTCGGCGCCGATCACGCGGACTTCCGGTTCGAGCGGGTGCGCAGCGCGTCCTGGCGGCTGCGGGACGCGAAGCCGGCCGGGTCGTCGGACACCACGGACCTCGGGTACGCGGTGCGGGTGGTGCACGGCGGGACCTGGGGGTTCGCCTCCGGGGTGGATCTGACGATGGACGCCGCCGCCAAGGTCGCCTCGCAGGCCGTGGCGATGGCCAAGCTGTCCGCGCAGGTCATCAAGGCCGCCGGGTCGGACGAGCGGGTCGAGCTGGCGGACGAGCCCGTGCACGCGGAGAAGACCTGGATCTCGTCGTACGGGATCGACCCCTTCACCGTCCCGGACGAGGAGAAGACCGCGCTGCTCACCGAGTGGAGCACGCGACTGCTGGCGGCCGACGGGATCAACCATGTGGACGCCTCGCTGCTCACCGTGCACGAGAACAAGTTCTACGCCGACACCGCCGGGACGGTGAGCACCCAGCAGCGCGTACGGCTGCACCCGTCGCTGACGGCCGTGTCGGTCGACGAGTCCAGCGGTGAGTTCGACTCGATGCGGACGCTGGCGCCGCCCGTCGGGCGCGGCTGGGAGTACCTGACGGGCACCGGCTGGGACTGGGACGACGAGCTGGCCCGGATCCCGGAACTGCTCGCCGAGAAGATGCGGGCGCCGAGCGTCGAGTCGGGCGTCTACGACCTGGTGGTCGACCCCTCCAACCTGTGGCTGACCATCCACGAGTCCATCGGTCACGCCACCGAGCTGGACCGCGCGCTCGGCTACGAGGCCGCGTACGCCGGCACGTCCTTCGCCACCTTCGACAGGCTCGGCAAGCTGCGCTACGGCTCCGAGCTGATGAACGTCACCGGTGACCGCACCGCCGAGCACGGCCTGGCGACCATCGGGTACGACGACGAGGGCGTGGCGGGCCAGAGCTGGGACCTGGTGAAGGACGGCACCCTCGTGGGGTACCAACTCGACCGGCGAATCGCGAAGTTGACCGGTCTCGGGCGCTCCAACGGCTGCGCGTACGCCGACTCCCCCGGACATGTGCCGGTGCAGCGCATGGCCAATGTGTCCCTGCGGCCGGACCCGGCCGGGATGTCCACCGAGGATCTGATCGGCGGGGTCGACCGGGGAATCTACGTCGTCGGGGACCGGTCGTGGTCCATCGACATGCAGCGGTACAACTTCCAGTTCACCGGGCAGCGGTTCTTCAGGATCGAGAACGGCCGGATCACCGGTCAGCTGCGGGACGTCGCGTACCAGGCGACGACGACCGACTTCTGGGGTTCCATGGCGGCCGTCGGCGGGCCGCAGACCTACGTCCTGGGCGGTGCCTTCAACTGTGGGAAGGCCCAGCCGGGCCAGGTCGCCGCGGTCTCGCACGGCTGCCCGTCGGCCCTCTTCAAGGGAGTCAACATTCTCAACACCACGCAGGAGGCCGGTCGATGAGCGCCCGTACCAACAAGCCGCACGAGATCGTCGAGCGGGCCCTCGCGCTGTCCCGGGCCGACGGCTGTGTGGTGATCGCCGACGAGTACTCGACGGCGAACCTGCGGTGGGCGGGCAACGCGCTGACCACGAACGGGGTCACCCGGGGCCGGTCGGTGACCGTGGTCGCCACCGTCGACGGCAAGGAGGGCACCGCCTCGGGGGTGGTGTCGCGGTCCGCCGTCACCGCCGAGGAGCTGGAGCCGCTGGTGCGGGCGGCCGAGGCCGCCGCGCGGGGCGCCGGGCCCGCCGAGGACGCCCAGCCGCTGGTCACGGGCGTGGCGCACTCCCCCGACTTCACGGACGCGCCGGCCGAGACCTCTTCCGCCGTGTTCGCCGACTTCGCGCCGGCACTCGGGGAGTCGTTCGCCCGGGCGCGTGCGGGCGGCCGGGAGCTGTACGGCTTCGCCAACCACGAGCTGGTGTCGAGCTACCTCGGTACGTCCACGGGGCTGCGCCTGCGCCACGACCAGCCGAACGGGACGCTGGAGCTGAACGCCAAGTCCCCGGACCGCAAGCGCTCGGCCTGGGCGGGGCGCTCCACCCGGGACTTCAAGGACGTCGACCCGGCGGCCCTGGACGCCGAGCTGGCCGTACGGCTGGGCTGGGCCGAGCGGCGGGTGCCGCTGCCGGCCGGCCGGTACGAGACGCTGCTGCCGCCGACTGCCGTCTCCGACCTGCTGATCTACCAGATGTGGTCGGCGTCGGCGCGGGACGCGGCCGAGGGCCGGACGGTGTTCAGCAAGCCCGGTGGCGGCACGCGGATCGGCGAACGGCTGACCGAGCTGCCGCTGACCCTGCGCAGCGACCCGAACGAGCCGGGCCTGGAGTCCGCGCCCTTCGTGCTGGCCCACTCCTCCGGCGGCGACAGCTCGGTGTTCGACAACGGCCTGCCGCTGCGGGAGACCGCGTGGATCAGCGGGGGCGAGATCGCGAACCTGCCGACCACCCGGCACAGCGCGGGCCTGACCGGGCTGCCGGTGGTGCCCACGATCGGCAATCTGATCCTGGACGGCGGCGAGGACCGCTCCCTGGAGGAGATGGTCGCAAGCACCCGGCGCGGGCTGCTGCTGACCTGTCTGTGGTACATCCGTGAGGTCGACCCGGCGACGCTGCTGCTGACCGGGCTGACCCGGGACGGCGTCTACCTCGTGGAGAACGGCGAGGTCACGGGTGAGGTCAACAACTTCCGGTTCAACGAGTCGCCGGTGGACCTGCTCGGCCGGGCCACCGAGGCCGGGCGCACGGAGAAGACGCTGCCGCGCGAGTGGAGCGACTACTTCACCAGGGCCGCGATGCCCGCGCTGCGGGTGCCGGATTTCAATATGAGTTCTGTCAGCCAGGGCGTATAACCTCGTACCCGATGACCAGCTCAATCAAGGAGACACGAGAACCGTGACGGACATCGTCGACGAGCTGAAGTGGCGGGGGCTGTTCTCCCTGTCCACCGACGAGGACGCTTTGCGCAAGGCGCTCGCGGACGGTCCCGTCACGTTCTATTGCGGTTTCGACCCGACCGCGCCGTCCCTGCACGTCGGACACCTGGTGCAGGTGCTCACCGTGCGCCGGCTCCAGCAGGCCGGGCACCGGCCGCTGGCGCTGGTCGGCGGGGCGACGGGCCTGATCGGCGACCCCCGCCCGACGGCGGAGCGCACGCTGAACGACCCGGAGACGGTCGCGGGCTGGGTCGGCAGGCTGCGTGCCCAGATCGAGCCGTTCCTCTCCTTCGAGGGTGAGAACGCGGCCGTCATGGTCAACAACCTCGACTGGACCGAGGGCCTGTCCGCCATCGAGTTCCTGCGGGACATCGGCAAGCACTTCCGCGTCAACAAGATGCTGGCGAAGGACTCCGTGGCCCGTCGGCTGCAGTCCGACCAGGGCATCAGCTACACCGAGTTCAGCTACCAGATCCTCCAGGGCATGGACTTCCTGCAGCTCTACCGCAGGTACGGCTGCACCCTCCAGCAGGGCGGCAGCGACCAGTGGGGCAACCTCACGGCCGGTCTGGACCTGATCCACCGGCTGGAGCCCGGCGTACAGGCGCACGCGCTGGCCACTCCGCTGATGACCAAGGCGGACGGCACCAAGTTCGGCAAGACCGAGGGCGGCGCCGTCTGGCTCGACCCTGAGATGACGACGCCGTACGCGTTCTACCAGTTCTGGCTGAACGTGGACGACCGGGACATCAGCGGGTACATGCGCATCCTGTCCTTCAAGTCCCGTGCGGAGCTGGAGGAGTTGGAGCGTCAGACGGAGGAGCGGCCGCAGGCGCGGGCCGCGCAGCGGGCGCTGGCCGAGGAGCTGACGACGCTGGTGCACGGGGCGGAGCAGACGGCCGCCGTGATCGCCGCGTCCCGTGCCCTCTTCGGTCAGGGCGAGCTGGCGGAGCTGAGCGAGAAGACGCTGGCCGCGGCGCTGTCCGAGCTGCCGCACGCGAAGGTGCCCGAGCTGGCGCCGGTCGTGGATCTCCTCGCGGAGGTCGGTCTGGTGCCGAGCAAGTCCGCGGGGCGGCGGACCGTGAAGGAGGGCGGGGCCTACGTGAACAACGTGAAGGTCACCGCCGAGGACGCCGTGCCGGCGTCCGAGGATCTCCTTCACGGGCGGTGGCTGGTGTTGCGCCGCGGGAAGAAGAACCTGGCCGCGGTCGAGGTGACCGGGGCCTAGCCGCCGTCGGGGCGTGGGTGCCTGGCGAGTGCCGCGCGGACGTGGTCGCTCGCGGGTTCTCGCGCCCCTTCCGGGGGTCCCTGGGCTCAGGTCCGCTGCTTCCGCTTGCCCAGGGTCGCCATGTAGACCATGTCGCCGAACGCCACGATGACGATCGCGGCGACCAGTTGGAAGATGTGGCGGCTCCAGTCGATCCCGGCGGTCTCCTCGACCCCGAAGCCGCGTGCGACCGCGTTGCCGATGACGGCGCCCAGCATGCCGAAGATCGTCGTCAGCCAGAGCGGGCTGTGCTGCTTGCCCGGCAGGATGGCCTTGGCCAGCAGGCCCAGGATGAATCCCACGATGATCGCCCACAACCAGCCCATGGCTGCCTCCTCGTACGGCTCGACGTGAGCAGTACGCCCAGTGTCGGCCCGCCCGCGATACGCCGCATGTCGGGCACGGCCGTACGCGCCGCGGCGCATTTCCTCCACTCTCCGCCCAGGGTGCCCCGGTCTCGTAGGCGTCGCAGTCGCGGCGTACCGTGGAGCGTGTCCGGGACCGCGTTCCGTGTGGCGGCGCGGGCGGGCACGGGCCGGGGAGCGTCCGATACAGGCGGGTGGTGGAGCGTGATGCGGAAGCAGGGAAACGTCGAGGTCTTCCGGATCACGGGCGCCCGGCAGGGCCTCACCGACGACGTCCGCGCCCGGCAGCGTCGCTACATCATCTCGATGTCCGTCCGTACTCTCGCGGTGATCGCCGCCGCGGTGCTCTGGAACGTCGAACGGCACGTCGCGGTCGTCGCACTGGTGCTCGGCGGGGTGCTGCCGTACGTGGCCGTGGTGATCGCCAACGCGGGACGGGAGAACGCGCCCTCGCTGCCGTCCACCTTCGTCCACGCACCGACGCGTCCGATGATCACGCCGCCGCAGGGGACGGACGCCGCGTCCTCGGCCGGTTCCGGGGCCGGGGGGCGCTTCGCGGAATCCGTCCCGGAGGACGTCGCGGCCGATCCAGCGGGCGGCGTTCGCGGTGAGTCGCGCGAGCGGTTCTGAGCGTCGGGGGTCCGGAAGAAGCGGAATCCGGCCACCCGCCAAGCTCAAGAAATGCTCAGATCAATCATGAAGTTCCTGTGCCGGGCAGAGGCACACCCGTGACATACTTCGTACGCGCTCCGCATCCCCCGTCGGAGCGACAGACCGACGCCGGGCAGCTCCCCCCGTGGCTGCTCGGCGTCGCCTTTTGTACGGCTAGGGTCGACCTGTGAACATCCTCGACGTCCCCGGTTCCGATCCGTCCTCCCCCATCTGTTCGGCCAAGGGCTGCCGGGCCGACGCGGTCTGGGTGCTCGCCTGGAACAACCCGAAGCTGCACACGCCCGAGCGCCGCAAGACCTGGCTCGCGTGCGACGAGCACCGGGAGCACCTCTCGCAGTTCCTGGGGGTGCGGGGGTTCCTGAAGGACGTCGTGAAGCTGGACGAGTGGGAGGCCCCGGCGCCGTAGAGCGCGCGGCCTCCCCGTCAGCCGCCGATCGCCGACATCGGCCGGTCCGGCTGCACGAACGACGGGTCGTCCAGGCCCGCGCCCGCCTTCTTGCCCCACATCGCCAGACGCCAGATCCGGGCGATCTCCTCGTCGGGCGCGCCGGAGCGCAGCGCGGCGCGGAGGTCGGTCTCCTCCCGGGCGAACAGGCAGGTGCGGACCTGGCCGTCGGCGGTGAGGCGGGTGCGGTCGCAGGCCGAGCAGAACGGGCGGGTGACGGAGGCGATGACGCCGACGCGGTGGGGGCCACCGTCGACCAGCCAGCGTTCCGCCGGGGCCGAGCCGCGGATCTCGGAGCCCTCCGGGGTGAGGTCGAAGCGGGTGCGCAGGGAGGTGAGGATGTCGCCGGCCGTCACCATGCCGTCGCGCTTCCAGCCGTGCTGGGCGTCCAGGGGCATCTGCTCGATGAAGCGCAGCTCGTAGTCGTGTTCCACGGCCCAGGCCAGGAGGTCGGGGGCCTCGTCGTCGTTCAGGCCCGGCATCAGGACCGAGTTGACCTTGACGGGGGTCAGGCCGGCGTCGCGGGCGGCCTCCAGGCCCTCCAGGACGTCCTTGTGGCGGTCCCGGCGGGTGAGGGTCTTGAAGACGTCCGGGCGCAGGGTGTCCAGGGAGACGTTCACCCGGTCCAGGCCGGCCGCCTTCAGGGCCGTCGCCGTGCGCCTGAGGCCGATGCCGTTGGTGGTGAGGGACATCTGGGGGCGGGGGGCGAGGGCCGCCACACGCTCCACGATGCCGACCAGGCCGGGGCGCAGCAGCGGCTCGCCGCCGGTGAAGCGGACCTCCGTGACGCCCAGGGTGCGGACGGCTATGTCGATGAGGCGGACGATCTCGTCGTCGTCGAGCAGGTCGGGCTTGGCCAGCCACTGCAGGCCCTCCTCGGGCATGCAGTACGTGCAGCGCAGATTGCACCGGTCGGTCAGCGAGACCCTCAGGTCGGTGGCCACTCGGCCGTAGGTGTCGATGAGCACGTGGGCCCCCTCCCTCGTAGCGATCACAGGTTTGACGACACTTGCGAGCCTACGTGACACCGCTGACAACATCACCGGCCCGATCGCACGAGATGCGGCGCGGAATCGCCGTAGGTCCCTACGACCGGACACGGCGCGGGGCCGCCGTAGGGATCTACGACGGCCCCGGGCGGGGTGGGCCGGGTCAGTGTGCGCCGGTGCCCGTGAGGGACCGGACCTCCAGCTCGGCGTACTTGCCGGTGTCGGGCTTCTCCTTGGACAGGACGGTGCCGAGGAAGCCCATGAGGAAGCCGAACGGGATGGAGATGATGCCCGGGTTCTTCAGCGGGAACCAGTGGAAGTCGACGTCCGGGAACATCGCCTTCGGGTCGCCGGAGACGACGGGCGAGAACAGCACCAGGCCGACGGCGACGATGAGACCGCCGTAGATCGACCACAGCGCGCCCTGGGTGGTGAACTTCTTCCAGAAGAGGCTGTAGAGGATCGTCGGCAGGTTGGCGGAGGCCGCGACCGCGAAGGCGAGGGCGACCAGGCCGGCCACGTTCAGGTCGCGGGCGAGGGCGCCGAGGCCGATGGAGACGATGCCGATGAAGACGGTCGCCCAGCGGGCCGCGCGGACCTCCTCGGCGCCGGAGGCCTTCCCCTTGCGGATGACGTTGGCGTAGATGTCGTGCGCGAAGGAGGACGACGAGGCGAGGGTGAGGCCGGCGACCACGGCGAGGATCGTCGCGAAGGCCACCGCGGAGATGGTGGCCAGCAGGATCGCGCCCCAGGCCGAGTCGACGCCGCCCAGGTGCAGGGCGAGCAGCGGGGCCGCCGTGTTGCCCGACGGGTTGGAGGCGATGATCTCGTCCTGGGAGATCAGCGCGGCGGCGCCGAAGCCGAGGGCGATGGTCATCAGGTAGAAGCCGCCGATGATGCCGATGGCCCAGTTCACGGACTTACGGGCGGCCTTGGCGTTGGGCACCGTGTAGAAGCGGATCAGGATGTGCGGGAGGCCCGCGGTGCCGAGGACCAGGGCGATGCCGAGGGAGATGAAGTCCAGCTTGGAGGTGCCGGTCGCGCCGTACTGGAGGCCGGGCTCCAGGAAGGCGGCGCCCTTGCCGCTGTTCTCGGCGGCGGTGCCGAGCAGATCGGAGATGTTGAAGTTGAACTTCAGCAGCACCAGGAACGTGATGAGGATCGTGCCGCCGATGAGGAGGACGGCCTTGACCATCTGGACCCAGGTGGTGCCCTTCATGCCGCCGATGGAGACGTAGACGATCATGAGGATGCCGACGAGGGCGACGATGAGGATCTTGCCCGCGTCGGAGGTGATGCCGAGGAGCAGCGAGACGAGGACGCCCGCGCCGGCCATCTGGGCCAGCAGGTAGAAGATCGACACGACGATCGTGGAGGTACCGGCCGCGGTGCGGACGGGGCGCTGGCGCATGCGGTAGGCGAGGACGTCGCCCATCGTGTAGCGGCCGGAGTTGCGCAGCGGCTCGGCGACCAGCAGCAGGGCGACCAGCCAGGCCACCAGGAAGCCGATGGAGTAGAGGAAGCCGTCGTAGCCGAAGAGGGCGATGGCGCCGGCGATGCCGAGGAACGAGGCCGCCGACATGTAGTCGCCGGAGACCGCGAGGCCGTTCTGGAAGGCGCTGAACTGGCGTCCGCCCGCGTAGAAGTCGGCGGCGTCCTTGGTCTGGCGGCCGGCCCAGATGGTGATGGCGAGCGTCGCCAGGACGAACAGGCCGAAGAGGGTGATGATGAGCGGCCGGTGCTGGCTGGCCTCGTTGGCCGCGAGGAACGTCTGCTGTGCGGGGCTCATGCGCCGCCCTCCATCCGGGACTTGATCGCCTCGGCCTTGGGGTCGAGCTTCGCGGCGGCGTGCCGCGAGTACCACCAGGCGATGAGGAACGTGGTGACGAACTGGGCGATGCCGAGGACGAAGGCGATGTTGATGTTGCCGAAGAGCTTGGTGCCCATGAAGTCGCCCGCGTAGTTGGAGAGCAGGACGTACAGCAGGTACCAGGCGATGAACGCCACGGTCAGCGGGAAGGCGAACGAGCGGTAGGAGCGGCGCAGTTCGGCGAACTCGGCGCTCTCATGGACCGCGGCGAACTCCTCGGGTGAGGGGAGGTGATGCTCGGTCTTCGAGGGGGGCGGTGCGTCGGTTGCCACGGAGTCTCCTCGCGTCTGCGCCGCCGTCGCGACGGCGGACGGTGGCTTCTTCGCCGTCGGGTCGGGGGTCGGATGGGGTACGGACATGGGGGTGGGCTCTGTTCCTTCGGTGGCGGGTGCACGATCGTGCTCGGGCTCCCTGCACAACGTCACGGCGGCGCGGTGGGACCGGTTCAACCGTGTGTGTTTCTTTCGAAAACCGATTCGGAAGCGGCCGGGACGTGCGGTGACTTCGAGGGTTACCCCTCTACTTCGGCCTCCCGCCCGTGAAGTCGTTGCTGGCCGACGACGACCAGGGATAGCTTCGGGCTGCACCACCAACGTCATGTACCTGCCCAGGCACACGTGTGCCCGGGGCCGGTTTCTTTGAAGCTGATGTGGAGATCCCATGGCTCATCTGCGCTCCAGACGACGGCTCGCTCTCGCGGTGCCGGTCGTCCTGTCGCTGACCGCCTCGCTCGGTTTCCTGCCGGGTGTCGCCACGGCGGCACCGGTCGCGAAGTCCACCGCCGCGACCGCGGAGGGCCCGAACCTCTCGTACGTCGTGAACACGAAGACGAACAAGCGCACGATAGCCGCCGTCCAGGAGGCGATAGCCGAGGCCGGCGGCAAGATCGTGATCACGTACGACGAGATCGGCGTGATCGTGGTCCACTCGACCGACCCGGCCTTCGGTGCGAAGATCCGCGCCGTGCGCGGTGTGCAGTCGGCCGGTGCCACCCGTACCTCGCCGCTGACGCCGGCCGGTACGACGGACGTGGGTGCCGTCGACTACCTGACGGCCGAGGAGGCCGCGAAGGTGAAGGCCGCCTCGGCGGACATGCCCGGCGCCGAGCCCCTCGAGGCCGACCAGTGGGACCTGCGGGCGATCGGCGCCGACAAGGCCGCGACGATCAACCCCGGGAGCAAGAACGTCACCGTCGCCGTGATCGACACCGGCGTCGACGACACCCACCCGGACCTCGCGCCGAACTTCTCCAAGTCCCAGTCGGCGAACTGCAACGGCGGTGTCGCGGACACCAGTGAGGGCGCCTGGCGTCCCTACACCGCGGACGACTACCACGGCACGCACGTGGCCGGTGAGATCGCCGCGGCCCGCAACGGCGTCGGCGTCGCCGGTGTCGCGCCGGGCGTGAAGGTCTCCGGCATCAACGTGACCGACCGCGTCAGCGGCCTCTTCTACGCGGAGAGCGTCGTCTGCGCGTTCGTGTTCGCCGCCGACCACGGCGTGGAGATCACGAACAACAGCTACTACGTCGACCCGTGGCTCTACAACTGCATGGACGACCCGGACCAGCGGGCGATCGTCGACGCGGTCAACCGGGCCCAGGAGTACGCCACCAAGGAAGGCACGCTGAACCTGGCGTCGGCGGGCAACTCCAACCACGACCTCGCCTCCGACGCGATCGCGGACGCCTCCAGCCCCAACGACACCACTCCGGTCCCGCGCACCATCGACCCGAGTGAGTGCTTCGACGTCCCGACCCAGCTGCCGGGTGTCGTCACGGTCAGCGCGACGGGCGTGAAGAACGAGAAGTCGTACTACTCCACGTACGGCAACGGTGTCGTCGACATCGCCGCCCCGGGTGGCGACGCCCGCTACCAGATCCCGGACACGCCGTCGAAGAACGGCCGCATCCTGTCCACGATGCCGAACGGCGCGTACGGCTTCCTCCAGGGCACCTCGATGGCGTCCCCGCACGCCGCCGGTGTCGCCGCGCTGCTGAAGTCCACGCACCCGGGCGCGAACCCCGGCCGGCTGCAGCGGCTGCTGAAGGCCGAGGCGGACAAGCACGCCTGCCCGACGTCGTACGACCAGAACGGTGACGGCACGCAGGACGCGGTGTGCCAGGGCACCCTGGACCTGAACGGCTTCTACGGCGCCGGCATCGTCAACGCCCTGAAGGCCGTCGAGAAGTAACCCCTCCGCGAGGAGAGGGTACGGTCATGACGTGTACGGCCGGGCGGTGACCTCACCGCCCGGCCGTTTCCGTTGTCGCCCTCCGTCCCGGTCTTCGATGCATAGTGCGGGTCATGACAGACATGAATCACGCGTGGGCGGCCCTGGGCGGCGATCCCGCGCTGCTGCCGAGGGTCTCGACCGTCGTACGGGACGGGGTGCTGCAAGCCCGGCTGCCGGTGCGGGAGCTGGCGCGGACGTGCGTCGGGGTGTGCGCGCTGGCGGCCGCCGAACTCGGGGCGCGACGGGCCGGGCTCGCGGAGGTGCCGCGGGTGCGGGTGGACGACGGGGCGGTCGGCACCGCCTTCGTGAGTGAGCGTCATCTGCTGGTCGGCGGACGGGCGCCGGTCAGCTTCGCGCCGCTGTCGCGGTTCTGGCGGACGGCGGACGGGTGGGTGCGTACGCACGCCAACTATCCGCACCACCGGCGGCGGTTGCTGTCCGCGCTGGGAGTGCCGGAGGCCTCCCCCGACCCCGTCGCCGACGCCGAGGCCGTCCTCGTCGAGCGGGCGTCCCTGGAGGTCGAGGAGACGGTGTACGCGGCCGGGGGCCTGGCGGTCGCCCTGCGGACGGCCGGGCAGTGGGCGGCGCACGGGCAGGCGGGGGCGGTGGCGGCCCGGCCGCTGGTGGAGCACGAGCGGCTGGACACGGCGTACGCGCGCGTGCTCGCGCCGATCGGGGGCGGGCCGGCCGGGGGCGGTCCTGTGCTCCCCGCGGCCGGAGTGCGTGTGCTGGACCTGACCCGGGTCATCGCGGGCCCGGTGGCCACCCGCACGCTCGCCCTGCTGGGCGCGGACGTGCTGCGCGTGGACCCGCCGGGGATGCCGGAGATCCCCGACCAGCACACCGACACCGGATCCGGGAAGCGGTCGACGACCCTCGACCTGGGCCGCACCGCCGACCGGCGGGCCTTCGAGGACCTGCTGGCCGCCGCGGACGTCGTCGTCACCGGCTACCGGCCGGGCTCCCTCGACCGCTTCGGGCTGTCACCGGACGCGCTGGTCTCACGGCGGTCCGGCGCGGTCGTGGCGCAGCTCTCGGCGTGGGGCGCGGACGGGCCGTGGGCCGGGCGGCGGGGGTTCGACAGTCTGGTGCAGGTGGCGACGGGCATCGCGGCGATCGAGGGTACGGAGGAAGGACCGGGCGCGCTGCCGGCGCAGGCGCTCGACCACGGGACGGGGTACCTGATGGCGGCGGCCGTGCTGAGGGCGCTCACCGAGCAGGCGGAGCAGGGACACAGCCGGGTCGTCCGGCTGTCGCTGGCCCGTACGGCGGCCTGGCTGACGGGCGGGATCGAGCATGCCCCGGGCGAGGACGAGGGCGCGGCGTACGAGGGACCGCAGGCGTGGCTCGCCGAGCGGGACAGCCGGCTCGGGCGGCTGCGGTACGCCCTGTCGCCGGTGTCGTTCGAGGGCGGGCCCGGCGACTGGGCTCGGCCGCCGGGGCCCTGGGGTGCGGACGGGCCGCGCTGGGACTGAGTCACCGGGGCCGCTCACCCGTACGTATGGGGGCAATGTCGAACTGCCAGTCGTTTTCCGGCACTTGCATGGTTCTGGTGCGACTGGTGAACTTTTCGGGGTGAGCCTGACGAGTGGGACCGCTGAGGCGACGGAGGCGGGGGCGGACGAGCCCGAGCACAGTGCCGGGCGACCGCCCTGCGGGCCCGGAGGCCGGGCCGGCAGGGCGGTCGTCGTGCTCGTCGTGCTGGGCGCGGGTGCGCTGATCCCCCTGCTCGGACCGCGTGCCGCGCTGGACGGCACGGGTGAGGCCGGGGCGCCCGGGACCGGGGGCGTCGCGCTGCTGCGGGCGGTGCTGCTGGCCGCGCTGTGTGTGCCGGTGGGCGAGCTGTTCGTGGGGTGGCTGGGGCGGCGGGTGCCGGGCGCCTCGCAGGAGGCGCCGCACAGTTGGGCGCCCTGGGCGGCGGTGGCCGGATTCGTGGCCGCGTCGGGGCTGGCCTCGGTGGTGGCCACGGGCAATCTGGTGCCGTACTCCCCCGCCGACCTGGACGTGGGCGGGCTGTACGCGACCCGGGACGGCAGACTCGCACTGCTGGAGGTGAACGCCTTCGCGGCGGCCGGCCTGCTCGCGCTCTCCCGCAGGCCGGCCGCCCAGGCGCTGCCCCTGACCGCGCTCGTCGTCGCGGAGGCCCTGCGGGCGCACCCCGCCACCGAGGACAGCCCGCTCGTCGGCACCGGCCTGACCCTGGTGCATCTGACGTGCGCGGCGCTGTGGGCGGGCGGACTGCTGCACGTCCTGCGGACGCTGCGCACGGGCGCGTGGCGCTCGACGCGGGCGGGCACCGCGTTGCTGGGCCGCTACGCGCGCGTGGCCGCCCTCCTGCTGGCCGCCGTCACCGCCACCGGCGTGTGGAGCACGCTGCGCCGCATGCCACCGGGCACGGCCCTGGACCAGCTGACGCAAACGGCGTACGGACGCGCCCTGTTGGCCAAGGTGCTCCTGGTCACCGCGGTCGCCGCCCTCGCCCTGCGAGCCCGGCGACGCCTGCGCCACCCGACCCACGACCGGCCCGACGCCGCCGCCTTCGCCCGCGCCGAGGTGGCCCTACTGGGCGCGGTCGTCGCGGTGTCGGCGCTGCTGACGGCACTGCCGGTACCGATCCGCTGGTGAGCGGCGCCGGGGGTCCGTGGTGCGAAGGGCGGTCGGTGGTCTCGTCGTTCGGTCCGTCAGAGCGGGTTCGCCGTGTCGTACGCCGGGGTGGCCGGGTGCCGGTCGCCGGGGCTGCCGAGGACGCCACGGACCAGCAGGTACTGGGCCGCCAGATAGGTGAGCATGATCCACAGGTCGGGGCGGGGCGGCTGCGGCCAGTCGGCCACGCCGGTCGCGATGAGCATGTCCGACACCACGAAGAGCGCGCCGCCGAGCCCCGCGAGGCGCCCGAGCCGTGCGGCGGCCCACGCCATCGTGGTCAGCAGGGCGCTGTAACCGGCGACGGGGAGCCGTAGGTCCGCCGGCAGACCGGGCCACAGACTCGCGACGGCGGCGACCAGGGCGAGGCCGTACCCGACGGCGTACGCGAGCCGCCTGGGCGGGTCGGACCTCCCGAACAGGACGAGATAGCAGACGTGGCCCGCGGCGAAGGAGGCCATCCCCGCGAGGAAGGCCGGTTCGGCGCCGGAGAGGAGCAGGACATCGCCGCCCCAGCCGAACAGCAGGGCCGCCGGCAGCGGCCGGGGCGCACCGCGCGTGTACGCGTACGCCGCGAGCAACGGCATCAGCAGGGGCTTGGCGACGGTGTGCCCGGGGGTGACGCCGAGGGCGAGGGCACCGAGGTCGACCACGGCGGCGGTCCCGAAGGCGACGAGGAGGGCGGTTGCCCCGTCCGGTCGTCTCACGCGGCGGTCTCCTCGACGGCGGCCGCGCCCCGGCCGGCCGGCCCGTCCTGCTGGGCCGTCGCGTCCTGCTCGGACGCCGGGGCGCGCTCGGCCGCCGGGGCACGCTCGGCCGCCGGGGCGCGCTCGGGCGGCTGTGCGGGCTGCCAGCCGGGCCCGCGGAAGACCCGGCCCGCCCGCTCGCCCCAACCGCTCGCCCGCTTCAGGTCCCTGGCGATGGAGACGTACTCGTGGGTGGCGACCCGCAGCGGGTTGAACGTGTCGATGTTCTTCGTCAGCCCGTACACCGGCCGCTCGGTCTCCTCCACGAAGGACCCGAAGAGCCGGTCCCAGACGATGAGGATGCCGCCGAAGTTACGGTCCAGATAACCGCCCTGAGAGGCGTGGTGGACCCGGTGGTGCGAGGGCGTGTTGAACACGAACTCGAACGCGCGGGGCAGCTTCCCGACCCGCTCGGTGTGGATCCAGAACTGGTAGACGAGGTTGGCGGAGGAGCAGAAGGCGAGCGCGGCCGGGTGCACGCCGAGGGCGACGAGCGGGACGTAGAAGGGCCAGACGGTCAGCGTCGTCCAGGGCTGCCGCAGGGCTGTGGTCAGGTTGAACCTGCGGCTGGAGTGGTGGACCACGTGACAGGCCCAGAGGATCCGGATCACGTGGTGGCCGCGGTGCGACCAGTAGTAGAAGAAGTCCTGCGCGAGCAGCATCAGCGGGATCGTCCACCACAGGACGGGGACGCGCAGCGGGGTCAACTCGTGGACGGCCGTGTAGATCGCGACGATCGGGATCTTCCAGAGGAAGTCGAAGGCGAGGCTCCCGAGTCCCATGCCGACACTGGTCGCGGAGTCCTTCCTCTCGTACCCGGCGGCATCGTCGTCCGGATGGATCCGGACACTGATCACCTCGATCACGGTGAGCAGCACGAAGGCGGGTATCGACCACAGCACGACATCGGGCAGGTTCGGCATGTGGGCACCGTAGATCCGCTGGTCGGCGGCGGCTAGACGGTGTTACTGACAAGTATTTCCGGCGGTACGCGCTTGCTTCTTGGCGCCCTCCACCAATACGGGGGTACGGGGCACACGGTCGGCGGGGCGCCCCCGCCGACGACGCGAGCGCCGTCGGGCGCCCACACCTCGGGCGACTGCCGCGCACCCGTGCGGAGTTGTACGGCACCGAGCCCGACCTGCCTCGCCCGCAGACGCGGTAACAGGCTGTCAGTCGCGGCCCGTATCCTCAGTGACCATGCTCGAAGACCACACGACCGCAGCGTCGCAGGCGCCTTGGCCGGCCGCGTACCCACAGGGGTACGCGGTCGTCGACGTGGAGACGACCGGACTGTCCCGGGACGACCGGATAATCTCCGCGGCCGTGTACAGACTGGACGCGCGGGGCGAGGTCGAGGACCACTGGTACACGCTGGTGAATCCCGAGCGGGACCCCGGGCCGGTGTGGATCCACGGGCTGACCAGTGACGTGCTCGAAGGGGCGCCGCTCTTCCGGGAGATCGCGCAGGAGTTCTCGTCGCGGCTCGCCGACCGTGTACTCGTCGCGCACAACGCGGTGTTCGACTGGTCGATGATCGCCCGCGAGTACGCGCGCGCGGAGACCGAGGCGCCCGTGCGGCAGCGGCTGTGCACGATCGCGCTGTCGAAGGAGCTGGGCCTGCCGCTGCCCAACCACAAACTGGAGTCGCTGGCGGCGCACTTCGGGGTGGTCCAGCAGCGGGCGCACCACGCCCTGGACGACGCGCGGGTGCTGGCGGAGGCGTTCCGGCCGAGCCTGCGGGTCGCCGCCGCGGGCAACGTTCGGCTCCCGCTGCACGAGTGCCGGCCACTGACCGAGTGGCGGGACAGCCCCGCCGCGCCCCGGATCGGGCAGCAGGCGGGCCCCGGCGGCCACGCCAGCTACCGGCCCACCAGTTGGCGGCCCGCACGGAAGCGGCCCGCCTGCCCGCACCCCAACCCCGGGCGTTACGAAGACGGCAAACCGCTCAAGCAGGGCATGCGGGTCGCCTTCTCCGGGGACACGTCGATCGAACGCGATCTGCTGGAGGACCGCGCGATCGAGGCCGGGCTGCACGTGGCGACCAGCCTGTCCCGGGTGACCAGTCTGCTCGTCACCAACGACCCGGACTCGAACACGTCGAAGGTCGTCAAGGCCCGGCAGTACGGGACACCGGTCGTGGACGAGGCGGCGTTCGGACAGCTGCTGCGCGATGTCGAGCCCGCCGACGGGTGAGCGGCGCGGCGGCCCGCGGCGGCGGCCGTACGGATGGGTGATTGACGCGCGACTCGCCCGCCGCCCGCTCGCCCGCGCGGTGGTGACGGCTCACCCTGTGGCGCATGGCGAGATGCGAAGTTTGCGGCAATGACTACGGCATGACCTTCGAGATCCACGCACAGGGCGCGGTGCACGTCTTCGACTGCTTCTCCTGCGCGATCCACCGCATGGCCCCCATCTGCGAGCACTGCCGGGTGCAGATCATCGGCCAGGGCGTCGAGGTCGAGGGCCACTGGTACTGCGGCGCCCACTGCGCGCGGGCCGAGGGGAAGGCGGGCATCGTCGACAAAGTCTGACCGCGCCCCCGCGGGGCCCGACGAGGTCCGAGCGCCCACCCGCCCGAAAACACCCCACGACCGAGTTGTACGGTCGTGGGGTGTACCGCTTCCTGTTGTCCCGGCAGTGGGTGATCCTCACTCTGCTCTCGCTCGTCCTGATCCCGACCATGGTCAGGCTGGGCATCTGGCAGATGCATCGTTACGAGGAGCGCAGCGCCCGGAATCAGCTCGTCGCCGACGCGCTGGCCGCGAAGCCGGTGCCCGTGGAGCGGCTGACCTCCCCCGGGCACGCCGTCACCAGCGCCGAGCGCTACCGCACGGTGACCGCGAAGGGCCGCTTCGACACCGACGACGAGGTCGTCGTCCGCCGCCGCGTCAACGCCGACGACGAGGTCGGCTTCCACGTCCTGACCCCGTTCGTGCTCGACGACGGCAAGGTGCTGCTCGTCAACCGGGGCTGGATCCCGGCCGACGGACCGAGCCAGACCGCGTTCCCGAAGATCCCCGCGCCGGCCGCCGGTGAGATCACCGTCACGGGACGGCTGATGCCGGACGAGACGACCGAGGCGAGCGGGATCAAGGATCTCCAGGGCCTGCCGGACCGGCAGATCATGCTGATCGACAGCGAGCGGGAGGCGGACCGCCTCGGCGTCCGGGTGCTCGGCGGCTACCTCGTGCAGACGGCGCCCGAGCCGAACGGCGACACCCCGGAGCAGCTCGGCAGTCCCGGCGACGAGAACGCCGCGCTGAACTACGCCTACGCGCTGCAGTGGTGGCTCTTCGCCCTCGGTGTCCCGATCGGCTTCGTCATCCTCGTCCGCCGTGAGCGGCGCGACCGTGCGGAGGCCGCGACCGCCGCCGCGGAGGAGAGGGAGACGGCGTCCGCTCCGGCGTAGACGCGCGTGTTCCCGGCGCGGGTCTCAGGTCCGGCCCCGGCCACCCCTCGCTCTCTCCCGCCAGTACGCGAACATGCGTTCCGGCTCGGGCAGCAGGTCCCACGGGTGGCGTCTCAGCATCTCTGGATCCGGGGTCGGGGGTGGGCGTGGAGTGCGTTGTCGGGTGCGGGTGAGTGGGGGCTGGCCGCGCAGTTCCCCGCGCCCCTGAGAAGCAGGGCTGCGCCCCGTGCTTCTCAGGCCCGCAGAACCGTTGGCTTCCAGGCCCGGAGGACCGTGGCCCCGCGGGACCTGGTCTTGCGGGCCCCGCGGGGCCTGGGCTTTCAGGCCCGCGGGGCCTGGGCTTTCAGGGGCGCGGGGAACTGCGTGAGAAGCCCCACCGGACCCGCACCCGCCGAAGAGACCCGCACCCCGGCCGGGCGGGCCGGCCCAGGGGGCCTGCCCGCCGCGCTCAGCAGCAGCGGCCCTCCGGGTGCTCCTCTCTCCGCCGGGTCCGCAGGACGTCGTACTCCCTGCGGGTCGGGAGCGGGGCCTTCGGGTGGTGGCGGCGGTGGCGGTCGCAGTAGCGGTCGTACTCGGCCTCGCCGGTCAGCTCCCGCAGGTACCAGCGCACCCCGCGCACCCAGTTCCGGACGGTCACCGGCGAGCCCCCACCAGCTCCTTCTCGGAGTCCCCCGCGTCGAGGCGGGACTCCACGTACGGCGTCTCGGTGGACGGCAGCGGGACCGGGGAGCGTACGGCGCGGACGCACACCACGGCGCAGTTGACCAGGACCGTGAGGACCAGGAGCAGGAAGATCGCCATGATCACTCCGTCGACCGTGTTGTTGAGGACGATCGTGTGCATGTCGTCCATGTTCGTGGCGCCCGGCAGCAGTTCGCCCTTGTCGATGGCCGCCGCGTACTTGTCCCGCAGGGCGAAGAAGCCGATCGCGGGGTTGTCCGAGAAGATCTTCTGCCAGCCGGCGGTGAAGGTGACGGCCACGTCCCAGGCCAGCGGGATGCCGGTGACCCAGGCCCAGCGCAGCTTGCCGGACTTGATGAGCACGGTGGTGGTGACGGCCAGGGCGACGGCGGCGAGCAGCTGGTTGGCGATGCCGAAGAGGGGGAACAGCTGCTTGATCCCGCCGAGGGGGTCGGTGACACCGGCGTAGAGGAAGTAGCCCCAGGCGCCGACGACCAGGGCGCTGGTGATCCAGATGCCCGGCTTCCAGGTGACGCGGCCGATCGGCTTCCAGACGTTGCCGAGCATGTCCTGCAGCATGAAGCGGCCCACACGGGTGCCGGCGTCGACCGTGGTGAGGATGAACAGGGCCTCGAACATGATCGCGAAGTGGTACCAGAAGGCCTTCATCCCGGCGCCGCCGAAGACCCCGGCGAAGATCTCCGACATGCCGACGGCCAGGGTGGGCGCGCCACCCGAGCGGCCGACGAGGGTCTCCTCCTCGACCGCCCTGGCCGCCGCGGTGAGCTGTTCCGGGGTGATGGTGAAGCCGAGGTTCTTGACCGCCTCGGCGGCGGTGTCGACGGTCGGGCCGAGCAGCGCGGCCGGGGAGTTCATGGCGTAGAAGAGGCCGGGTTCGAGGACGCAGGCGGCGATGAGGGCCATGACGGCGACGAAGGACTCCGTGAGCATGGCGCCGTAGCCGATCAGCCGGACCTGCGACTCCTTCCGGATCAGCTTCGGCGTGGTGCCGGAGGAGACCAGGGCGTGGAAGCCGGACAGGGCGCCGCAGGCGATGGTGATGAAGAGGAAGGGGAAGAGAGAGCCGGCGAAGACCGGTCCGGCGCCGGTGTGCGCGAACTCGGTGACCGGCTCGGCGCGGAGGTTCGGGGCGGCGATGACGACACCGACGGCCATCAGGGCGATGGTGCCGACCTTCATGAAGGTGGAGAGGTAGTCGCGCGGGGCCAGCAGCATCCACACGGGGAGCACGGAGGCGACGAAGCCGTAGCCGACCAGGCAGAAGACCAGGGTCTCGGGGCTCCAGACGAAGTACTCGGCGAGCGAGGAGTCCTGGATCCACCCGCCGCCGAGGATGGCGAGCAGCAGCAGGGCGACGCCGATGAAGCTGGTCTCCACGACCCGGCCGGGGCGCAGGTAGCGCAGGTAGAAGCCCATGAAAAGGGCGATCGGGATGGTCATGGCGACCGAGAAGGTGCCCCAGGGGGACTCGGCGAGGGCGTTGACGACGACCATCGCGAGGACCGCGAGCAGGATGATCATGATGGCGAAGACACCGATCAGCGCGGCGGCACCGCCGACCTTGCCGATCTCGTCCCGGGCCATCTGACCGAGGCTCTTGCCGTCCCGGCGCATGGAGAGGAAGAGGACGATCATGTCCTGCACCGCACCGGCGAAGATCACGCCCGCGATGATCCAGATCGTGCCCGGCAGATAGCCCATCTGCGCCGACAGCACCGGCCCGACCAGGGGGCCCGCGCCGGCGATGGCCGCGAAGTGGTGGCCGAACAGCACCCGCTTGTCGGTGGGGTGGTAGTCGACGCCGTCCTCCAGGCGTTCGGCCGGCGTGGCCCGGGTGTCGTCGACCTTGAGGACCCGGCGGGCGATGAACCGCGAGTAGAAGCGGTAGCCGATCGCGTACGAACCGAGGGCCGCCATGAGCAGCCAGACCGCCGAGATCTCCTCGCCCCGGGACAGCGCGAGCACGGCCCAGCCGATGGCGCCGACGAGGGCCACGGATATCCACAGCGCGATCGATCTGGGCGACATGCGGGATTTCTCCGGGTACTCCGGACCGGATTCGGGCATGACTGAGGTGGACATGGCGGCTCCTGATGTCAGCGGGTGTGCGTGCGGCAGGGAGGAGTGGGGCGGGGGCGGCTCAGGGATGGGGCTCGGAGCGCTGTCCGTCCGAGCGCTGTCCTCGCGGACGACGGCGGTCGGTCAGCGCGTACGCGGCGAGCAGGCACAGGCCGCATCCCGGGACCCAGGCGAGCTGGTACCAGTAGAAGAACGGCGTGCCCGCGAGCCGGGGCTCCGCGCCGGCGTACCAGGGCACCCACAGCAGTCCCGCGGCCGGGGCGAGGAGCAGGACGGCGGTCGCGACGCGCCGTAGCCGCTGGTGAGCGTGGGGTTCCATGGGCTGTGCTCCTCTCCCGATCGCTGTGGGTCTGTGCAAGAGTTGCCCACCCGCCGGATCCGGTTGACACCGAATTTCCAGAAGATTTCCCGCCGCTTCGTGTCCTCCGAACCGGCCGTCCGCGCAACCAACACGCGAGGGCCCAGGCACACCAAGGACGGTGACCCATGGCGGACGCTGCCATGACCGCGACGTTCCTCGCCGTGATCGGCGGAGCGTCGCTGCTCGCCGTCACCGCGCGCCGGCTGCGCCCCACCGACCGGCTGCCCTCGCTGGAGGGCTGGGCGCTGGCCGACCGGAGCCTCGGCCCGGTGTGGACCTGGCTGCTGCTGGGCGGCACGATCTTCACCGCGTACACCTTCACCGCCGTGCCCGGCCTCGCGTACGGCAACGGGGCGCCCGCCTTCTTCGCGGTGCCGTACACGGTGATCGTCTGCCCGCTGGCCTTCGTCCTGCTGACCCGGCTGTGGGAGGTGGCCCGGCGGCACGGCTATGTGACGGCCGGGGACTTCGTGCGCGGGCGGTACGGTTCGGCGCCGCTCGCCCTGGTGGTGGCACTGACCGGGATCCTCGCGACGATGCCCTATCTGGCGTTGCAGCTGCTCGGCATCAGGGCCGTACTGACGGCCGGGGGCGTCTATCCGAAGGGCGCGGCCGGTGACCTCGTGATGGTCGCGCTGTTCGCGGGGCTCGCGGTGGCGACATACCGGCACGGGCTGCGGGCGCCCGCCGTGATCTCGGCGCTGAAGGCGGTGGCCGTCTTCGTGTCGCTGACCGCCGTGTGCTGGCTGGTGCTGGAACGGTTCGGCGGCCCGGGCGCGGTCTTCGAGGGCGCGGCCCGGCGGCTCGGCGGCACCGGGGTCGAGGGGTCCGCCCTCCTGCTGGCCCCCGAACAGCAGCCCGCCTACGCCACCCTCGCGCTCGGCTCGGCGCTGGCCCTGCTGATGTACCCGCACGTCCTCACCGCCGGGTTCGCCGCCGACGGGCCGCGCACGGTCCGCAAGGTCGCGGTGGCGCTGCCCGCCTGGACGGGGCTGCTGGCCCTCTTCGGCTTCCTCGGGATCGCGGCGCTCGCGTCCGGGGTGCGGGCACCCGAGGGCGGTGCGGAGGCGGCCGTGCCGATGCTGGTGGACCGGCTGATGCCGGCACCGCTGGCCGGACTGGTGTTCGGCGCGATCACCGTGGGCGCGCTGGTCCCGGCGGCGGTGATGTCGATCGCGGCCGCCACCGGCTTCGTCCGCAACGTGTACGTCGAGTACTTCCAGCCCACCGCCACACCCAAGCGCCAGGTGCGCATCGCCAAGGCGGTGTCGCTGACCGCGAAGGTGGGGGCGGTGGCGTTCGTGTTCGGACTGCGCGACCAGGACGCCATCAACCTCCAGCTCCTCGGCGGGGTGTGGATCCTGCAGATCTTCCCGGCGGTGGCGGTCGGCCTCTTCACCGGACGGCTGCACCCCCGGGCCCTGCTCGCCGGATGGGGCGTGGGCATGGTGACCGGCACGTTCCTGGTGGTGCGCGAGGGGTTCTCGTCCATCGTGCTCCTGGGCGGCGGCTCGCTGGAGATCTACGCCGGCCTGCTCGCGCTCCTGCTCAATCTGACCGTCGCCGTCGTCGGCACCGCGGTCCTCGAACGGCTCGGTGTCCCGCGCGGCGCCGACGCGACCGGCCTACCGTCCCGCCTGACCGTCAGGCGGCGCCCCGAGACGGGAGCGAGCAACCCGTGAGACGCAGACAGCACCTACGCGTGCCGGTGCCCCCGGCCGTTTCCGGACCCGTGACCGCCGCCGGGTCCCGGAGCCCGGTGCCGGCCCCGGCCGCCGCCGAACCCCTGATACCGCAGCCGGGGCTGGTCCCGAACCAGGCCCTGCCGCCGGGCGCCCTCAGTGATCCCGCCGACGTGGAGCGCGAGGCGGGCGTCGCCCGGCTGTTCGAGCTGCACTACTCCTCGATGCTGCGGCTCGCGGTGCTGCTGGGCGCCGACGACCCCGAGAACGTGGTGGCCGAGGCGTACTACCAGATCTACCGCAAGTGGCGGCGCCTCAGGGACGCCGAGGCGGCGGAGGCGTATCTGCGGTCGACGGTCTGCAATCTGACCCGGATGCGGATACGGCACCTCCAGGTCGCCCGCAGGCATGTCGAGACGCCCGCGGCCGAGGAGCCGGTCGCCTCCGCCGAGAGCACCGCGCTGCTCCACGACGACCAGCGGGTGCTGATCGGCGCGCTCCAGCACCTGCCCGCCCGGCAGCGGGAGGCACTCGTGCTGCGCCACTGGCTGGGGCTGAAGGAGAGCGAGATCGCGGCCGCGATGGGGATCTCCTGCGGCTCGGTCAAGACCCACACCGCACGCGGCCTCGCCGCCCTGACCCAGGCGATGGAGGCCAGGCGATGAACGACACCACCGGCAACGACACCGGCCGGGACCGCACCGAGCGGGAGCTGGCCGAGGCGCTCGCCGCACTGGCGGGCGGGGTCCACGCCGCCCCGGACGCCTACCGCACGGCCCGCGGCGACTGGCTCCGCCGCGAACGCCACCGCCGCCTCGTCCTCGCGGTCCTCGTCCTCGTGGTCTTCACCCTCGCCACCCTGCTCGGCCTGTGGGTCCTCAACCAGGCCCCCTCCGGCTCCGGGGTGATCTTCTCCGGGGTGGGAGGGACGACGGCGGGGGCGGGGCCGGGCTGACCCTCCCCTTCCGGTTCCCGCCGGATTGATCACCCCGGGCCCGGGAACCCGCACCCCGTGCACCCCCGCATCGAGGACTACGCGCTCATCGGCGACCACCAGACGGCCGCGCTGGTGAACCGCCACGGTTCCATCGACTGGCTCTGCCTGCCCCGCTTCGACTCGGCCGCCTGCTTCGCCGCGCTGCTCGGCGACCAGGAGAACGGGCACTGGACGATCGCGCCCCGAGGAGGCGGAACCTGCGCGCGGCGGGCCTACCGGCACGACTCGCTCGTCCTCGACACCGAGTGGGAGACCGACGAGGGCACGGTACGGGTCACCGACCTGATGCCGCAGCGCGACCGCTCCCCCGATGTCGTACGCATCGTGGAGGGCCTGTCCGGCCGGGTGACCATGCGCAGCACCGTGCGCCTGCGCTTCGACTACGGCTCGGCCGTGCCGTGGATGCGCAGGTCGGACGGTCACCGTGTGGCGGTCGCCGGACCGGACTCGGTGTGGCTGCGCAGCGAACCCGGGGTGCGGTCGTGGAGCGAGGACCGCGCCACGTACGCGGAGTTCACGGTCGGACCGGGCGAGAAGGTCGCGTTCGTGCTGACCTGGCACCCCTCGCACGAGCCCCGGCCCCGCCTCGTCGACCCGTACGAGTCGCTGGAGACGAGCCTGCACGACTGGCGGGCCTGGGCCGCGCGCTGCCGGTACACCGGCCCGCACCGGGACACCGTGGTCCGCTCCCTGATCACCCTCAAGGCGCTCACCTATGCCCCGACCGGCGGGATCGTCGCGGCCGCCACCACCTCCCTGCCCGAGGAGATCGGCGGCGTCCGCAACTGGGACTACCGCCACTGCTGGCTGCGCGACTCCACCCTCACCCTCGGCGCGCTGCTGTCCTGCGGCTACCAGGAGGAGGCAGAGGCCTGGCGTGACTGGCTGCTGCGCGCGGCTGCGGGCGACCCGGCCGACCTGCAGATCATGTACGGCCTGGCCGGTGAGCGCCGCATCCCCGAGTACGACCTGCCCTGGCTGTCCGGGTACGAGGACTCGCGTCCGGTCCGGGTCGGCAACGACGCCGTACGGCAGTTGCAGTTGGACGTGTACGGCGAGGTCATGGACTCCGTGTTCGTGTCACGGCGTGCGGGTCTGCCCGACAAGCCGGACATGTGGCGGATGCAGTGCGCGCTGATGGAGTACCTGCGCTCGGCCTGGCGCAAGCCGGACGAGGGGCTGTGGGAGGTGCGCGGGCCGCGCCGCCACTTCACGCACTCCAAGGTGATGTGCTGGGTGGCCGCCGACCGGGCCGTGCGCACCCTGGAGGACGACCCGACGCTGACCGGCGGCGACCTCGAAGGCTGGCGGGCCCTGCGCGACGAGATCCACCGCGAGGTCTGCGACCGGGCCTACGACCCCGAGCGGGGCACCTTCACCCAGTCCTACGGCTCCCGCGAACTCGACGCCTCGCTGCTGCTCATCCCCCTCATGGGCTTCCTGCCGCCGGACGACCCCCGGGTCGTCGGCACCGTCGACGCGATCCGCGCGGAGCTGAGCCACGAGGGGCTGGTCCGCCGCTACGGCCTCGACCACCGCACGGCCGCGACCACCTCCGTCGACGGCCTGCCGGGCGGCGAGGGCACGTTCCTCGTCTGTTCGTTCTGGCTGGCGGACGCACTGCATCTGACGGGCCGCACGGCCGAGGCGCGGGAGCTGTTCGAACGGCTCGTGGGGCTGGTCAACGACGTGGGGCTGCTGGCGGAGGAGTACGACCCCGTCGCGGGCCGGCAGCTCGGGAACTTCCCCCAGGCGTTCAGCCACGTCGGTCTCGTGGGCACCGCCCTCGCCCTCTTCGACGGGAAGGAGGCAGGATAGGGCCATGGATCTTGGGCTGAAGGACCGTGTCTACATCGTCACCGGAGCGACCCGCGGACTGGGTCACGCGGTCGCGCGCGAACTCGTCGCCGACGGCGCGAAGGTGGTCGTCACGGGCCGCGAGGAGGAGAGCGTCGGGGCGGCGGCGGCCGCGCTCGGGGGGAACGCGGTGGGCGTCGCCGTGGACAACGCCGACCCCGGGGCCGCCGGGCTGCTGATCGCCGCCGCGCGCGAACGCTTCGGGCGCTTCGACGGCATCCTGGTCAGCGTGGGCGGGCCGGCGCCCGGGTTCGTCGCCGACAACACGGACGAACAGTGGACCGCCGCGTTCGAGTCGGTGTTCCTGGGGGCGGTCCGGCTGGCGCGGGCCGCGGCCGAGGAACTGGGCGAGGGCGGTGTCATCGGGTTCGTGCTGTCCGGGTCCGTGCACGAGCCGATCCCCGGGCTGACCATCTCGAACGGGCTGCGGCCGGGGCTGGCCGGGTTCGCCAAGTCGCTCTCCGACGAGCTGGGGCCGCGGGGCATCCGGGTCGTGGGGCTGCTCCCGGCGCGTATCGACACGGACCGGGTGCGTGAGCTGGACGGGCTGTCGGCGGACCCGGAGGCGACGCGGGCCGCGCACGAGTCGCGGATCCCGCTGCGGCGGTACGGGCGACCGGAGGAGTTCGGGCGTGCGGGCGCCTTCCTGCTGTCCCCGGCCGCGTCCTATCTGACGGGGATCATGCTGCCGGTGGACGGCGGGATGCGGCACGGGTTCTGACGGCCCGGGAGACCAGCCCGGACGCGCCGGGGCGAGGTGGGGCTGACCGTCAACTCACCCTCTCCGCACGGTGCCTGGCCGCGCGCAGTGCGACCTCCGCCGGGAGCGCGGCCAGTCCGGCCGAGTCCTTGGCATGGGTCAGGGCCTGGGACGTCAGGGTGCGCAGGGCGTCGCCCGGGTTCACATGGGGCTGGAGGAGGAGGCGGACCCGGGCCTCGGGGGCGTTGCGGCGCCCCGTCAGGCGGGTGTGGGCCCGTTCGACACCGTCCGCCTCGGCGGCCTCGGTGGTGAGCACGCCCTCCAGTGCCCGTCCGCGCAGCAACGCGCCCTCGCCGTCGCCGGTGTCGACGAGCACCTCGGCGAGGCGGTGGCGCCGCAGGACCGCCGTCAGCCACCACAGGGCGAGCAGGACAAGCACGGCGAGCACGGCGATGACGGTGGGCCACCACCAGCCGGAGTCGTGCCACCGGGTGCGGTCGGCGTCGCTGAGCAGGACGTCCTTCTTGCCGTCGTGCGGCCACCACGAGGGCGGGTCCACACCCAGTCCGACGGCGAGGACGGCGCCGCCGACCACCGCCAGCACGAGTCCGACGACTGCGAGCAGCATCCGGTTGACGATCCTCAGCATCGCGCTCACCCCTTCCGGCCGGGCCGGCGGACATGCACCGACAGAGCGGGCGGCCGGGACAGGCCGAGCCCCCGGATGCCGTCGGCGAGCATGACGTCCAGGTCGGCCCGTACCTCGTCGAGTTCCCGGAAGTGGGACACCGCGCGGACGTCGACCCGCCTGCGGCCCGCCCGGACCCGTACGGACTGCACCCCGGACACCTCCATGGCCCGGTCGCGCAGGGCCAGCGCGGCGGCGTCCCGGTGCAGTCCGGCCCGTACCCGGGGGTGGACACGCCGCATCGGCAGGACGTCACGCAGTCCGGGGGTCGCGGCGAGCACCAGCAGCCAGAGGCCGAGGAGCACGGCGACCGAGGCGCCGACGAGCACCCAGATGTCGTCGAGGGGGCGCTCGGCGAGTTCCCCGGCCAGCGAACGGCGCCACTGCATGGCGGGCCGGCCGGCGCGGACGGCGACGACGTCGTACAGCAGCAGGCCGAGACCCGCGAGGAGCACGGCGGCGAGGATGCCCGCGGGGATTCTGCGCGCGGACCAGAAGCGTTTCTCCCCGCCGTTCTCGCCGTCGCGGACCGGCGGCGGGTCGTACGCGGCGGCGGACGCGGACTGGTCCGGCTCGCGGTCGGCGGTCCTTCCGTCCGCGCCCGTGCCGTCGGTGTCGTCGGCCTTCTCGATGACGGGTAGTCGTCGCGTGGTGCCTTCGGAGCGCTCGGGTTCGCTCATCGCGTCCTCGCCTGTGCCACGTCGTGTGCGTGCGCCGGGTACAGCCGTTCGACGTGGACGGCCACCTCCGACACGTGCATTCCCGCCAACGTCGCTACCCGCTCGACGACATGACGACGCACCGCGGCGCACTGGCCCCCGATGTCCGAGGGGTAGGGGAGCCCGAGACTGACCGTCACGCGCGCGGTCTCGTGATGGACGAGGACGGTGGCGTTCGGGGGCGCGGAGTCCGGCGTCGGCGCCACCATTGCCTCGCGCGCCGCCTGCGCGGCGATCTTCGCGACCACTCGGTCGGCGATCCGGATCGCCCCGCGCTCACCGGGCTCGACGGCCCCGCGCTCCGCGGGACGGCCGCTGCCAGGCGGGTTCATCGGCGTCGGTCGTCACGTGGGCGGAAGAAGTCGCCCGGTTCCAGGTCCCCCGCCAGGAACCGGCCGACGACGAAGCCGACGGCACCCAGCGCGGCCACCAGCAGGAAGGCGCCGAATCCGCCGAAGTACCCGGCGAAGCCCAGCGCCATGCCGGCGATCATGCCGATCATGGCCAAGCTCATCCTGTGCTCCTAGACACTCCAAGACTCCTGACGTACGTGGTGGGCCGGGTGCTCGACGGCCGGGCCCCGCTCACTGCAGGCGGGACTCGGGCTCCTCGTCCTCCTCGTCCGGCAGCTTCACGTCGCTGACCGCGATGTTGACCTCGACGACCTCCAGCCCGGTCATCCGCTCGACGGCCGCGACGACGTTCTCGCGCACATCGCGGGCCACATCACCGATGGACACCCCGTAGTCGACGACGATCTCCAGGTCCAGCGCGGTCTGCACCTCGCCGACCTCGACCTTCACACCCCGGGTCACGGACTTGGCCCCGCCGGGCACCCGGTCCCGCACGGCCCCGAAGGTCCGTGACAGTCCGCTGCCCATGGCATGGACGCCCACGACCTCCCGCGCGGCGAGTCCGGCGATCTTCTCCACGACGCCGTCGGCGATGGTCGTACGCCCCCGGCCCGCGGGATCCCCGCCACCGCGCCGGGTGGTCCTCCGCCCGACCTGTGGCGGCTCCTTGGTGGTGTCGGGCCCTTCCGTCCGGTTCCGCTCCGTCATGTCAGTCATGCCGTACGTCCCTTCCGGTCGTCCCCCTCAACCCACAGTAAGCGCGGTTGCGGCGCCGCGCGCCGGGGATAGGGCAGGCTGGAGGAATGACGGCGGACAGGTGGACGAAGGCGGTACGCCGGCACCTCGGGACGGGCCGCGTGCTCCCCCTGGGCGGCCCGCAGGACGGCGCGTGGATCACGGAGCGGGCCGTGGAATCGGTGCTGCGCGGCGCGGCCGCGGCGCTGCGGGGGCTGAGTCTCGGCCCGCTGCGCGTCTCGTCGGCCGACGTCGACGGGAGCGAGGCGGCCGTGCCCCCGCCGCCGAGCGCGCTCCCCTGCGGACCGCTGCGCGTCACAGCCGACTTCGCGGCCCTGGCGGGCCCGGCCGCCGAGCCCTTCCCCGCGACGGCGGCCCGTCTGCGGACCGTCCTCACCACCACCGCCCGGGAACGCATCGGCCTGCGGGTGGCAGAGGTGGATCTACGGCTGACCCATCTGCTGGAGGACGACGAGCAGGCGGTCCCCCCGCTCTCCGCGCCCCCGTCGGCGACCCCCGCTCCGCCCACCGGCGACGACGAGCAGGCGCGCGCCGCCGCCGCGGGGCTCGCGGTCCCCGGCGTCGGCCGCCTCACCACCGTCCTCGGCGCTCCCGGCACGACGGGGCCCGCCCTCCCCCGCCGCCATGTCCTCGTGGAACTGGTGGTGACGGAGGAACGGCGGGCCCTGGACGTGGCACGCGAGGTACGGGTGGCGGTGGGCGAGGCAATGCCGGACCACCCGACGGTGGCGGTGCTCGTCACCGCGGTGACAGGCGGGGCCGCCCTGGCCTGACCGCCGTGGATCGCGGCGCCGACTCGGTGCACACGTCGCCCCGGCTGCCGGGTGCCTGCTACTGAGCGATCCCCGCGAGGTCCCGCAGGCGCCGTGCCTGGGCCGCCCGCTCCGCCGCGCGCTGCTGGTCGTAGTCCCGGCCCACCGCTCCTCGCAGCAGCGCCTTCGTCTCGACCACCGCGTCGCGCGGCGCGGACACCAGCGCGGCGGCCAGGTCCCGCACCGCGTCGGCGAGCTGGTCGCCGGGGACCGCGAGGTTCGCGAGCCCGATGCGCTGCGCCTCCTCCGCCGTGACGAAGCGTCCGGTGAGACAGATCTCCAGTGCGCGGGCGTACCCGACGAGGCCGACCAGCGGATGCGTCCCCGTGAGGTCGGGCACGAGCCCGAGGCTGGTTTCGAGCATGGTGAACTGCACGTCGTCGGCGACGACGCGCAGATCACAGGCGAGGGCGAGCTGGAAGCCCGCACCGACGGCGTGTCCCTGCACGGCGGCGATGGACACGATGTCGTTGCGCCGCCACCAGGTGAACGCCTCCTGGAACTCGGCGATCATCGAGTCGAGCCCGGCGTCGTCACGACGCGCGAGATCGACGAAGGAGGGCTCCCCTTGAATGCCTTCGGGCGTGAACATCTGCCGGTCGAGGCCGGCGGAGAACGATTTGCCCTCGGCCCGCAGCACGACCACACGGACGGAGCCCGGCACCGACCGTCCGGCCTCGGTGAGCGCCCGCCACAGAGCGGGGCTCTGCGCGTTGCGCTTGGCCGGATTGGTCAGCGTCACCGTGGCGATGGCGTCGTCAACGGTGAGCCGTACGCCGTCCTGGTCGAGCAGCGGTTCGAGCGAAGCCATGGGGCGCCTCCGATGAGTGCGGTCAGCAGAGCGATGAAACATCGCTAAGTGACTGCACAGTAACCACCCGGTCGGTCTGCGGTCCCCCCAGGTCCCTCTAGGGCCCTGGGGGACGACCGACCGGGTGGCCACCATCGAAGCCGATGGGCCGCCCGGCGCGTCAGGCCGAGGCGGCTTTCTTGCCCCGCGTCGCGCCGCCACGCCCTCGGAGCGTGACACCCGATTCGCTGAGCATCCGGTGTACGAAGCCATACGAGCGACCGGTTTCCTCGGCCAGCGCCCGAATGCTCGCACCGGAGTCGTACTTCTTCTTCAGGTCTGCCGCGAGCTTGTCGCGCGCGGCGCCGGTTACCCGGCTGCCCTTCTTCAGAGTCTCGGCCACCCGGTCCTCCTCATGGGAAGTGCGCTCTGGTCTCCTCATGATCACCCCTCCGGGGCGTGATGGCCACCCATTCGGCAAGGTCCGTGGGACAAGGTTGTGACGACAGGAGTGCGTACTCACGAGCGGAACCTGTGATTCCGCCCAGCGTTGTCCGTACACCCGAACGGGTTGTTCTGCGAAGTACCAGGTCAGAGACGCACGATGGCCGAGCCCTTCGCACGGAAGGACTCGGCCGTGAAATCGATGTAGGACACACCTCGGTACGAGGAGATCTCACACAGATGATGGATCACGGATGGGCCGAATGATCCAGAGGCAGTTGATCAACCCGAGTGGTCGGCCCATTCGCTCCGCCGCTCGCTCAGGCGAGCGCGACCAGATCCGCGTAGTCCGCGCCCCACAGGTCCTCGACGCCGTCCGGCAGCAGGATGATCCGCTCCGGCTGGAGCGCCTCGACCGCGCCCTCGTCGTGGGTGACGAGGACGACCGCGCCCTTGTAGGTGCGCAGCGCGCCGAGGATCTCCTCGCGGCTGGCGGGGTCGAGGTTGTTCGTCGGCTCGTCGAGGAGCAGGACGTTCGCGGACGACACCACCAGGGTCGCGAGCGCGAGACGGGTCTTCTCGCCGCCGGAGAGGACCCCGGCCGGCTTGTCGACGTCGTCGCCGGAGAACAGGAACGAGCCGAGCGTCTTGCGGATCTCGACCAGGTCCAGGTCCGGGGAGGCGGAGCGCATGTTCTCCAGGACCGTGCGCTCCGGGTCGAGGGTCTCGTGCTCCTGCGCGTAGTAGCCGAGCTTGAGGCCGTGGCCCTCGATCACCTCGCCGGTGTCGGGCTTCTCCACACCGCCGAGCAGGCGCAGGAGGGTGGTCTTGCCGGCGCCGTTGAGGCCGAGGATGACGACCCGGGAGCCCTTGTCGATGGCCAGGTCGACGTCGGTGAAGATCTCCAGCGAGCCGTACGACTTCGACAGGCCCTCGGCCATGAGGGGGGTCTTGCCGCAGGGCGCGGGCTCGGGGAAGCGCAGCTTGGCGACCTTGTCGGAGACCCGGACCGCGTCGAGGCCGGCGAGCAGCCGGTCGGCGCGCTTGGCCATGTTCTGCGCGGCGACGGTCTTGGTGGCCTTGGCGCGCATCTTGTCGGCCTGCGAGTGCAGCGCGGCGGCCTTCTTCTCGGCGTTCTGCCGCTCCCGCTTGCGGCGCTTCTCGTCGGCCTCGCGCTGCTGCTGGTACAGCTTCCAGCCCATGTTGTAGACGTCGATCTCGGCGCGGTTGGCGTCCAGGTAGAACACCTTGTTGACGACCGTCTCGACCAGGTCGACGTCGTGGGAGATCACGATGAAGCCGCCGCGGTAGGTCTTCAGGTAGTCCCGCAGCCAGACGATCGAGTCGGCGTCGAGGTGGTTGGTCGGCTCGTCGAGGAGCAGGGTGTCGGCGTCGGAGAAGAGGATCCGGGCCAGCTCGATACGGCGGCGCTGACCGCCGGAGAGGGTGTGCAGCGGCTGGCCGAGCACCCGGTCGGGCAGGTTCAGCGCGGCGGCGATGGTGGCGGCCTCGGCCTCGGCGGAGTACCCGCCCTTGGTGAGGAACTCCGTCTCCTGGCGCTCGTACTGCTTCAGCGCCTTCTCCCGGGTGGCGCCCTGACCGTTGGCGATCCGCTGCTCGTTGTCGCGCATCTTGCGGATCAGTACGTCGAGGCCGCGCGCGGAGAGGATGCGATCGCGGGCGAGGACGTCGAGGTCGCCGGTGCGGGGGTCCTGCGGGAGGTAGCCGACCTCGCCGGAGCGGGTGATGGTGCCGCCGGCCGGCATGCCCTCGCCGGCCAGGCACTTGGTGAGGGTGGTCTTGCCGGCGCCGTTGCGGCCGACCAGGCCGATGCGGTCACCCTTGGCGATGCGGAAGGTGGCGGACTCGATGAGGACGCGGGCACCGGCGCGCAGCTCGACGGCGGAGGCGGAGATCACGGACAGACTCCAGGGCGGATCGGGGGTGGCGGGTGGGCGGCTGAGGACGTTCCCGCCGTCTAATGCGCGAGGAGAATGGCCATGGGCCGATTCTAACTGGGGGCGGCAAGCGGTTTATCGCCCGTATGACAAGGGATCACGTGGTCTCGGTCACCGGCGTACCGGGGCGTTGTCGGTGGTGGGTGCGAAACTGAGCCGCAGGGCGTGTTCCGGACGACGGAGAGGTCGTGATCGGTATGACGGGCAGGAGCGACGGACGTCCGAGCGTCTATCCGACGCTGCTGTACGCGGACGCCAAGGCCGCCATCAGACAGCTCACGGAGGCGTTGGGCTTCACCGAGCTGTCGGTCTACGAGGGCGAGGACGGTGTGGTGCAGCACGCCGAGCTGACGCAGGGCAACGGCGCGGTGATGGTCGGCTCCAAGGGCAGCGGCAGCGTCTTCGACGGCGCGATGAAGGGCGCGGGGCCCGCCGGGGTGTACATCGTCGTGTCCGCCGACGAGCTGGACGCCCACCACCGGCGGGCCGTGGAGCACGGCGTGGAGATCCTGACGCCCCCGACGGACCAGGAGTACGGCTCACGGGACTACATGGCCCGGGACGCCGAGGGCAATGTCTGGAGCTTCGGCACCTACGCCCCCGAGACGGGCGGCTGACGGGCCGCCGCCTCACCCGCCCGGTCAGCTGCCCCCGGTGTGCACCTGGAAGGCGGCGCGGCGGACGGCCTTGGCGAGGGCCGGGTCGGGGTGGGCGGCGGCGAGGGCGACCAGGACCTGGACGGTGCGGGGGTGGCCGACCGCGCGGACCTCGGCCAGCAGCGCGGGGACCGTCGGCTGCACCGCGGACTCCAGATGCCGCACGAGCAGCGGGGCCTCGCCGTGGTCGGCGACGGCGGCGGCGGTGTCCACCCAGAGCCAGGTGGACTCCTCACGGGTGAGGACCTCGTGGGCGTCCTCGGGGTCGGCGCCGTCGTGCTCGGCGAGCCAGAGCAGGGCGTAGGGGCGCAGCGGGGTCTCGTCGGCGACCGTGCGGACGTCGGGCTCGGCGGGGGCGCCGACGACGCGCAGGGCCTCGAAGGCGAGGCCCCGGATGAGGGCGTCCTCGCCGCGCGCGGCGGCGATCAGCTCGGTGACGGCGCCGCCGACGGGGCGGGCGGCGAGCCAGGCGCGGTACTCGGCGCGGGCCGCGTTCGGACGGAGCTGCGCGCAGCCTCTGAGCATGTCCTCGGCGGAGACCTCGATGTTCCCGGCGGGGCTCTGCGCGGCGACGCAGATCTGCTCCAGCTTGACCCAGACCGCCCAGCTGCCGAGCGGGGTGAGGGTGGCCTGGGCGTCGCCGTAGGTGAGGGCGCCGACGGAGGCGAGGGCGCGCAGGGACCAGTCGAGGAGCGGTGCGAGGGGGGTGTCCTCGGCGGCGGGCTCGGGGTTCGGCTCCGGCTGCGGGCCGTAGGGGACCTCGCAGCGCTCGGTGCGCAGTTCGGTGACCCGCTGCTCCAGGAGGTCGAGGAGTTGTTCGACGGGGACGGGCCCGGCGGAGAGCTGGAGGAAGGAGAGCACCTGGGGCATGGCCGAGACGACCTCGGCGACCGCCGCGGGCTCGCGGTCCTCGGGCTCGGGGTAGGCGATGGACCAGGCGTCGAAGAACGCGACCCAGCCGCGCAGGACGGCGCTGTCGTCGCGGTGCCAGGCACGCAGCCGCCAGCCGGGGCGCGCGCTGTCGCCGTGCACCTCGATGAGGCCGGCCAGTCGTGCCGTGTCCCAGTCGTGGCGGACCTGATCCGGGGTCAGGCCCAGTTCGACGGCGGCCCGTTCGGCGGTCGCGGCGGAGAGGGTGCCCTTGCCGTCGGGGTTCGCGCCCTCACGGCCGGGGCGCAGGACGGCATCGGCCCAGTGGGCGACCCGGGCCGCGTCCGCCAGAACGGCGCGGGCCATACGGGCGAGTTCCACGGGCGGCGGGGTGCCCTCCGGGGGCCGGGGGGCCGGTCGGCGGCGCTGGGTCACTGCTGCTCGGGGAGCGGCGGCCAGGGTTCGCGGGCCGACGAGGCGGAGCCTGGAGTCGCGCGGGTTACGGGACGTCACGGGGGCAGTCTTCCGGTTGACGGTCCGAAAACCCAAACGGAATGTCACAGCGGGCGACAGGGGTGGCCAACGCACGGGGTCCCCAGGGGTCGGTACCGACGAGGATCGCGTCGCCACCGCACTAAGCGGAATGTGGCGTACCTCTCGCCGCGGACGGGTTTCGCGGGGCCCTCGACGAGCCCCGGCCGTTACACCAGGGGGGTGAGGAAGCGGCGGAGCGTTTCCTCGTAGGCCTTCGGGTCGGCGTTCCACATGGCGCCGTGCGGGGCGTGGCGGACCGTGCGCAGGGTGACCCGGTCGGGGCGGAGGGCGGCGAGGCGCCGGGAGGGGCCCCAGGGGGCGACGGTGTCGTCGGGACCGTGGAGGAGCAGCGTCGGGGCCCGGAGACCGGAGGGGGCGGGCTCGTGGTCGGCGGGGACGGCCCGCAGTCCGGTGCGCCCCTGGGCGGCGCGGACCGCGAGGGGCAGCAGGGGGCCGGGGGTGCGGCGGGCGGTGGCGAGGGCCCGCAGGGTGGCGGCCCAGTCGAGGACCGGTGAGTCCAGCACGAGTCCGGCGACGCGGTCGCGCAGGGCGGAGCGGGTGGCGGCGTGCAGGGCCATGGTGGCGCCGGTGGACCAGCCGAGCAGGACGACGCGCTCGGCGCCGTACCGCACGGCGTACCTGAGGGCGGCGTCCACGTCCCGCCACTCGGTCTCACCGAGGTGGTTCAGGCCGTCCGGGGAGCGGGGCGCGCCCGGGTCGCCCCGGTAGGCCGGGGCGAGGACCGGGAAGTGGTGGCGGTGCAGGGCCTCCATGAGGTTCAGGGCGTGCGCGCGGGTGGCACCGAGACCGTGCACGGCGATCACCCAGGTGTCCCGGGCGGCGGGCACGAACCAGGCGGGCAGGGTGCCGAGTTCGCCGGGGATCTCGACGTCGTCGTGGTCGAGGCCGAGCGCGGTGCGCGGGTCGCCGATGTGGAGGTCCGGGGTGAACCACACCTTGTCGCCGGGCTCCAGGGTGCCCTGGCTGACACGCTCCAGGCGGCGGACGACCGCGTCGGGGGCGTGCGGGGCGCCGTTCAGCACACCGCCGACGACCGCGTGGGAGCCGTTGCCGGTGAGGCCGTAGGTGCCGGGACGCTGGGAGGCGAAGGCCCGGGTCAGCGCGATGCGGCCGGCCGCGGTGGCGTGCACGGTCAGCCGGGGTTCCGTGGGCAGCGGTTCGCCCGGCGGCGCCTTCAGCGCGACGTCACTGGCCAGCCGGCCCGCGGCGACACTGGCCGCGCCGGCGGCGAACGCGACCCCGAGGGCCGAGGCTGCCGCTCTCACTCCACGCACGGCTCCAGTGTCCCGGCGGACCGTGCCGGGGGCCAGTGGGCGTGCGTCGGGGAGTGACCACGCGCGCGTCGCGGAGTGCGGGCGCCCGGCCGAGTGGCTGGTGTACGCATCCCGAGGGTGCCCCGCAGGCTCGCCGCCGTCGGTCCGGAAGCTAGCCCGGCTGGCCGTATCCCTTGAGGCGCTCGCCCGTCTCGTTCAGCTGTTCGCGGGTGAGCAGGTGCGGGGTGAGGTGCGGGACGGTGGAGGCCTTCAGCCAGACCTGGCACATCCATTCCAGCTGGGCCGTGCGGTCGTAGGCCTCGTCGAGGGTGCCGCCGTAGGTGACTGTGCCGTGGTTCTGGAGCAGGCAGGCCGTGCGGCCCGTCAGGGCTCGGAGCATGTTCTCGGCCAGCTCCGGGGTGCCGTAGGTCGCGTAGGGGGCGACCCGGACGGGTCCGCCGAGGGCGGCGGACATGTAGTGGATCAGCGGCAGCTCGTCCACGAGGGTGGAGACGGCCGTCGCGTGCACGGCGTGAGTGTGGACGACGGCACGGGCGTCGGTGGTGGTGTGGATCGCCAGGTGCATGGGGAGTTCGCTGGTCGGGCGGAGCGTGCCGAGGACCTGCCGGCCGGAGAGGTCGACGCCCGTGACGTCGTCCGGGGTCAGGCGGTCGTACGGCACTCCCGTCGGTGTGACCAGGACGGTGTCCCCCACGCGCACGGAGACGTTGCCGGAGGTGCCGACGACCAGACCGTCGGCCACGGTCCGCCGGGCGGTGGCGACGAGTCCGTCCCACGCGCGCGCCACCTCGTGGGGCACACCGCGCCGCCCCCCGCCCCGCGCATCCCGCGGATGCCCGCCCACCTCGTCCACGCCTCGCTCGTCCGGGACGTCGCGCCGCTGCTCAGCCATGCCGCGATCCTGCCAGGCACCTCGCCCCCGGCGGAGGGACGGGCGACCGGATGCGGGGCGGCCGGACGCGGGGCGAAGGGCGGCCGGACCACGGCATTCCGCCTGCGTTCGAACGTCGGGCAGCCGTCCCGTCGGACCGCACCCCGCCGCACGCGCACAAGCGGAAGGGTGGCACCTCATTCACTACACCCACGCGCCCGCCCCAGTTCACCTTCCGTTCATCCAGGTTGCCTACGGTCCTCATGCCACTGACGTCCGAAAGAAGCTCAGGTAAATGGAAAACTTCTCGCTGATCCTCGCGATCGTGGTCGTCACCGCGCTTGCGTTCGATTTTACGAACGGTTTCCACGACACCGCCAACGCGATGGCCACCACCATCTCGACAGGCGCCATGAAGCCCAAGGTCGCGGTGGCCATGTCCGCCGTGCTCAACCTTGTCGGCGCGTTCCTTTCCATCGAGGTCGCCAACACCATCTCCAAGGGGCTCGTCGACGAGTCCGGCATACAGCCAGAGGTCATATTCGCGGCGCTCGTCGGCGCCATCCTCTGGAACCTGTTGACCTGGCTGGTCGGACTCCCCTCCAGCTCCTCGCACGCCCTGATGGGCGGCCTCATCGGCGCCACCATCGCCTCGGTCGGCACGGGCGCGGTGCACGGGGACGTGCTCGTCACCAAGGTGCTGATCCCGGCCGTCGCCGCCCCGCTGGTCGCCGGCCTCGCGGCGATGCTCGCCACCCGGCTGACGTACAAGCTCGGCGCGCACACCAACGAGAAGGCCTCCGGCAAGGGGTACCGCGCCGGCCAGATCGCCTCCGCCGGCCTGGTCTCGCTGGCCCACGGCACGAACGACGCCCAGAAGACGATGGGCATCATCACGCTGGCCCTGGTGGCCGGCGGCACCCTGGCGCCCGACTCGGACCCGCCGGTGTGGGTCATCGTCTCCGCCGGTACGGCCATCGCGCTCGGCACCTACCTGGGCGGCTGGCGCATCATCCGCACCATGGGCAAGGGCCTGACCGACCTCCAGCCGCAGCAGGGCTTCGCCGCCCAGACCAGCGCGGCCACGGTCATCCTCGCCTCCTCGCACCTGGGCTTCTCGCTCTCCACCACGCACTCGGTCTCCGGTGCGGTGATGGGCGCGGGCCTCGGCCGCAAGGGCGGGGTGGTCCGCTGGTCCACCGCGACCCGGATGTTCGTCGCCTGGGGCCTGACCCTGCCGGCCGCCGCGCTGGTCGCCGCGCTGGCCGAGTGGGTGACGTCCTTCGGCACCTGGGGCACGGCCGTCGTCGCGGTCTTCCTCGTCGCCTCCAGCGCCGCGATCTGGCTGGTCTCCCGCCGCGAGGTGGTCGACCACACCAACGTGAACGACACCGAGGAGCCGCCCGGGGTGGTGACGCCGGCGATCGCCGCCGTGACCCCGCCGCCGGTCGGCACCGTGGCCGAGGACCTCACGGCGACCATCCCGGCCCCCGTCGCCGAGACCACGGCACCGGCGAGCACGTCCGCGCCGACGCCCGCCGTCTGAGCCCCACGACTCCCTGAGGAAGATCACCACCATGCACATCGACTGGGCAGCTCTCGGCTCCGTCTTCGGAGTCAGCCTCGTGGTCACCGTGGCCCTCGTCGGCCTGTTCACCCTCGGCATCGTCGGCCTCTCCAAGCGGGAGGAGGCGTCGACCCGGGGCGACTCGGTGGCGGCGGCGACCACGGGTGCGTACGTGTGCTTCGCGCTGTGCGCGGCGGCCGTGGCGTACGGAATCTCCCTGATCATGACCTGAGACCGGACATGATCATGACCTGAGACCGGACCTCCCGGCCTCTCGACAGCTCGACCAGCGACCCCCGACGACGTACGGCGCCCCGGGGGTCGCGCGCGTCCCGGGCCGGCGTCAGCGACGCTCCGGCCCGCGGGGCCGGGGCGCGACCGGAGCGCGGTCCAGGACCCGGAGCCGCCCGGTGCCCGGGGTGAGACCCGACCACAGGCCCGCGCCGGCGGCGACGAGAACCGTCACCAGTGTCCAGACCGGACCGCGCACCTCACCCGCCGGGACGACGAGCGCCGCCAGCGCGCCCGCGCCGACGGCCAGCACCCCCATGACCGAACAGAAGAGCGCCCAGGGCGCGGCCGCCGTCACCCACGCTCCGCGCGCGCTCCCGTACCTCGTGCCCGACGAGACCGTCCTGCTCCGCCGATCGCCCACGTGTGCACCTCCCGTCCCCCGGACGGCCCGTCGCGAGCCGCCCGTTCCGGGTCCACAGGTCCAGCCAGAAAAGCACACCACGCCGCGTGGCGGAAGATGTACACAGAGTTCCGGGCCGGGCTCGGACCATGCGCCGCCGTTCCTCGGGGTGTTCCCGGCCGGGCCGTCGGGGAAGCGCGCGGAAGGAGCCGATTCGGGCGTCTGACGGGATTTCGGCGGTGTGGGGCTCAGCACACCGCTGCGCCGCAGGTCAACAGCAAGTTGACGGGTCTTCCGGGGGCGTGGTGGACTGCCGGGGCCATGTACGACGGCAGAAGAGGAAGCCGGTGCGAGTCCGGCGCGGTCCCGCCACTGTCACCGGGGGAACATCTCGAAGCGTCTCCCCGGGAGCCAGGAACTCTCGCCGTCGGTCTCGTCGAACCAGGGCGTGGACACCCTGAGTGAGGACCTATCGCCATGTGCGCCCTGTGCGGCTGCCCTTCGGGGCCCAGCGTCCGGACCCTGCCCGACCCCGTGATCGGCTGAACCGGTGCGTGCCGATCGCGTCTTCGCGTACGGCGCGGCCGCCGGGCTCCTCGGTGATCTGCTGTTCGGCGATCCGCGCCGGGGGCATCCGGTCGCGGCGTTCGGGCGGGCCGCCGGTGCGGTGGAGCGGGTGCTGTGGCGGGACCACCGGGGGTGGGGCGCGCTGCACACCGCGGTGTGCGCGGGCGGCGCCGTCGCGCTGGGGGCCGCCGCCTCGGCCGCCGTGCGGCCGTCGCGGATCGCGTCCCTCGGACTGACCGCCGCCGCCACCTGGGCCGTCGTCGGGGGGACCTCGCTCGGGCGGGAGGCGCGGACGATCGCGCGGTTCCTCGACGCGGGCGATGTCGAGGGCGCGCGGGGCCGGTTGCCCCATCTGTGCGGACGGGATCCGCAGGCGCTCGACCCGGACGGGATCGCGCGGGCGGTCGTGGAGTCCGTCGCCGAGAACACGTCCGACGCGGTGGTGGGGGCGCTCGTGTGGGGGGCCGTCGGCGGGGTGCCCGGGCTCGTGGGGTTCCGGGCCGTGAACACCTTGGACGCCATGGTCGGACACCGGTCGCGGCGCTACCGGCGCTACGGGTGGGCCTCCGCACGGCTGGACGACGTGGCGGGGTGGCCGGGGGCCCGGCTGACCGCCTTGCTGGCCACCGCCGCCGGCGGGGATCCCCGGGGGGCGGTGCGGGCCTGGCGGGCGGACGCGGGCAGGCATCCGAGTCCCAACGCGGGGCCCGTGGAGGCGTCGTTCGCGGGGGCGCTCGGAGTGCGGTTGGGGGGCACGTTGTCGTACGGGGGGCGGGTCGAGCACCGGCCCGTGCTCAATGGGGAGGGGCGGGCCGTCGGCGTCGGGGACATCGAACGGGCCGTCCGGCTGTCCCGCAGGGTGAGTTGGCTCGCCCTGGGGGTCAGCGCGGGTGCGGCGATGGTGCGGGGGCGGGTCGCGGGGCGGCCGGCACGGCGGGCGAGGAGTCAGGGATGAGTGGCGGGTTGCTGGTCGCCGGGACCACCTCCGATGCCGGGAAGAGCGTGGTGACCGCCGGGATCTGCCGGTGGCTCGTGCGGCAGGGGGTGAAGGTCGCGCCCTTCAAGGCGCAGAACATGTCGCTCAACTCCTTCGTGACGAAGGAGGGCGCCGAGATCGGGCGGGCGCAGGCCATGCAGGCCCAGGCCTGCCGGGTGGAGCCGACCGCGCTCATGAACCCCGTCCTGCTGAAGCCCGGTGGTGAGCGCAGCAGTCAGGTGGTGCTGCTCGGGAAGCCCGTGGGCGAGATGAGTGCGCGCGGGTACCACGGCGGGCGGCAACAGCGCCTGCTCGGGACCGTGTTGGACTGTCTCGCCGAGTTGCGGGGCACGTATGACGCGGTGATCTGTGAGGGGGCCGGCTCCCCCGCCGAGATCAATCTCCGGCGGACCGACATCGTCAACATGGGGATCGCCCGGAACGCCGGGCTCCCCGTGCTCGTCGTCGGCGACATCGACCGCGGTGGGGTCTTCGCGTCCTTCTTCGGGACCGTGGCGCTGCTCTCGCCCGAGGACCAGGCACTCGTCGCCGGGTTCCTCGTCAACAAGTTCCGGGGCGACGTCTCCCTGCTGGAGCCGGGGCTGGACATGCTGCACGGGCTCACCGGGCGGCGGACCTACGGCGTGCTGCCGTTCCGGCACGGGCTCGGGATCGACGAGGAGGACGGGCTGCGCGTCTCGCTGCGCGGGACGGTCCGCGAGTCGAACGTGGCACCGCCCGTCGGGGAGGACGTCCTGCGGGTCGCCGTGTGCGCGGTGCCGCTGATGTCCAACTTCACCGACGTGGACGCCCTCGCCGCCGAACCCGGAGTCGTCGTGCGGTTCGTGGACCGGGCCGAGGAACTGGCCGACGCGGACCTCGTCGTGGTGCCGGGGACCCGGGGAACGGTGCGGGCGCTGGAGTGGCTGCGGGAGCGGGGCCTGGCCGACGCCCTCACGCGGCGCGCCGCCGAGGGGCGGCCGGTGCTCGGCGTCTGCGGCGGGTTCCAGGTCCTCGGGGAGCACATCGAGGACGACGTCGAGAGCCGGCGGGGGCACGTCGACGGGCTCGGACTCCTCCCCGTCCGCGTACGGTTCGCCCCGGAGAAGACACTCACCCGCCCCGTCGGGGAGGGCCTCGGGGAGCGCGTCGAGGGGTACGAGATCCACCACGGGGTCGCCGACGTACTGGGCGGGGAGCCCTTCCTCGACGGGTGCCGGGTCGGACAGGTCTGGGGCACGCACTGGCACGGTTCGCTGGAGTCGGACGGGTTCCGGCGGGCCTTCCTGCGGGAGGTGGCGGCGGCCTCCGGGCGCCGTTTCGTACCGGCCGCCGACACCTCCTTCGCCGCGCTGCGCGAGGAGCAGCTGGACCGGCTCGGCGACCTGATCGAGGAACACGCGGACACGGACGCGCTGTGGCGGCTCATCGAGTCGGGCGCGCCGAAGGGTCTGCCGTTCGTGCCGCCGGGGGCTCCCGGAACGCCGGGAGCGTCCGGATGACGGGCACGGGCTCGCTGTGGAACGACCGGCCGCGGGTCAACCGCCCGCGGCCGGAGGGTGACTTGGAGGGCGACGCAAAGTGAGTGTTCCGTTTCCGTTCACGGCCGTCGTCGGCCAGGACGACCTGCGCCTGGCGCTGCTGCTGAACGCGGTGTCGCCGGCGGTCGGCGGTGTGCTGGTACGCGGCGAGAAGGGCACCGCCAAGAGCACCGCCGTGCGGGCGCTCGCGGCGCTGCTGCCGGAGGTGGAGGTCGTCGCCGGGTGCCGGTTCTCGTGCGACCCCGCGAAACCGGACCCCGCGTGCCCGGACGGGCCGCACGAACCGGCGTTCGAGACGCGGCCGGCGCGCATGGTCGAGCTGCCCGTCGGCGCCTCCGAGGACCGGCTCGTCGGCGCCCTCGACATCGAGCGGGCGCTGTCGGAGGGCGTGAAGGCCTTCGAGCCGGGCCTCCTCGCCGACGCGCACCGGGGCATCCTGTACGTCGACGAGGTCAACCTGCTCCACGACCACCTCGTCGACCTGCTGCTCGACGCCGCCGCGATGGGCGCCTCGTACGTGGAGCGCGAGGGCGTCTCCGTACGGCATGCCGCGCGGTTCCTGCTGGTCGGGACGATGAACCCCGAGGAGGGCGAGCTGCGGCCGCAGTTGCTCGACAGGTTCGGGCTGACCGTGGAGGTCGCGGCCTCGCGGGAGCCGGACCAGCGGGTGGAGGTCGTCCGGCGGCGGCTCGCCTACGACGACGACCCGGCGGCCTTCACGGCCCGTTGGGCGGACCAGGAGGCCGACGTACGGCAACGGGTGGTCGCCGCGCGGGAGTTGCTGCCGTCCGTGGTGCTGGGCGACGGGGTGCTGCGCCAGATCGCGGCGACCTGTGCGGCCTTCGAGGTGGACGGGATGCGGGCCGACATTGTCATGGCCCGCACGGCGACCGCGCTGGCCGCGTGGGCCGGGCGGACCGAGGTGCTCGCGGAGGACGTGCGGCAGGCGGCGCTGCTGGCGCTGCCGCACCGGCGACGGCGGAACCCCTTCGACGCGCCGGGGCTCGACGAGGACAAGCTCGACGAGACCCTGGAGGAGTTCGCGGAGCCCCCGCGGGACCCGCAGGACCCGCAGGACCCGCAGGACCCGGAGGATCCGCACAACCCTCGGGACGAGGATCCCGATCCCGACGGGCCCGGTGGCGGCGGGCAGCCGCCCTCCTCCGAGCCCGACGGGCCGCAGGGCGGCGACGGCGCAGCGCGACCCGAGCACGGGGAGGGCGTGCCGGCTCAGGCGCCGGCCGCCGGGGAGCAGTCGGCCGTACGGGCCGCCGAGCCCTTTCGGACGAAGGTGCTGAGCGTGCCGGGGCTCGGGGAGGGTGCCGCCGGGCGGCGTTCGCGGGCGCGGACCGAGCACGGGCGCACCACCGGGGCGCGCCGGCCGCGCGGCACGCTGACCAAGCTGCATCTGGCGGCGACCGTGCGGGCGGCGGCCCCGCATCAGCGGACGCGGGGCCGGTCCGGGCCGGGGCTGGTGGTCCGCCGGGACGATCTGCGGCAGGCGACCCGGGAGGGGCGTGAGGGCAATCTCGTGCTGTTCGTGGTCGACGCCTCCGGGTCGATGGCGGCGCGGCAGCGGATGAGCGCCGTGAAGGGCGCGGTGCTGTCGCTGCTCCTCGACGCCTATCAGCGGCGGGACAAGGTGGGGCTGGTGACCTTCCGGGGGTCGGCGGCCGAGGTGGCGCTGCCGCCGACCTCGTCCGTGGACGCGGCGGCGACCCGGCTGGAGTCGCTGCCGACGGGCGGGCGGACGCCGCTCGCCGCCGGGCTGCTGAAGGCGCACGACGTCCTGCGGGTGGAACGGCTGCGGGACCCCGCGCGCCGCCCGCTGGTCGTGGTGGTCACCGACGGCCGGGCGACCGGCGGCCCGGAGCCCGTCGCGCTCGCGGAGCGGGCGGCACGGCTGTTCGCGGCCGAGGGGACCGCGTCCGTGGTCGTCGACTGCGAGTCGGGCCATGTCCGGCTCGGGCTCGCCGGCCGGCTCGCGGGTGAACTGGGCGGTACGGCGGTGACGTTGGACGAGTTGCGGGCGGACTCGATCGCCGGGCTGGTACGGGATGTGCGGGGCACGCAGAAACCGCAGGGAACACAGCGAACGCAGGGAACGCAGAAAGCTCCGAGGAGGGCCGCGTAGATGCCGCAGGGACAGCCGAGTGTCGTACCGGACGACGGACTGACGACACGTCAGCGCCGGAACCGTCCGCTGGTGTTCGTGCACACGGGCATAGGCAAGGGCAAGTCCACCGCCGCGTTCGGGCTCGCGCTGCGCGCCTGGAACCAGGGGTGGCCGATCGGGGTGTTCCAGTTCGTCAAGTCGGCGAAGTGGAAGGTCGGCGAGGAGAACGCGCTGCGGGTGCTCGGGGCGTCCGGTGAGGGCGGGTCCGTGGACTGGCACAAGATGGGCGAGGGCTGGTCCTGGGTGCAGCGGGATGGGCAGATGGACAACGAGGACAAGGCCCGCGAGGGCTGGGAGCAGGTCAAGCGGGACCTGGCGGCCGAGACGTACAAGCTCTACGTGCTGGACGAGTTCGCGTACCCGCTGCACTGGGGGTGGATCGACACCGACGAGGTGATCGAGGTGCTGCGCGACCGGCCCGGGACCCAGCATGTCGTCATCACCGGGCGGAACGCGCCGGACAAGCTCCTCGACTTCGCGGACCTGGTGACCGACATGTCGAAGGTCAAGCACCCCATGGACGCGGGCCAGAAGGGCCAGCGGGGCATCGAGTGGTGACGTCGTGACCTCCTCGCCCTCCGCTCCCCCGCCCTCCGTGCCCCGGCTGGTGATCGCCGCGCCCTCCTCGCGCAGCGGCAAGACCACCGTGGCCACGGGGCTGATGGCCGCGCTCACCGAGCGCGGGCTCGCCGTGTCCCCGCACAAGGTGGGGCCGGACTACATCGACCCCGGCTACCACGCGCTCGCGAGCGGGCGGGTGGGCCGGAACCTCGACGCGTACCTGTGCGGACCTGACCTGGTCGCGCCGCTGTTCGCGCACGGGGCGCGCGGGTGCGACATCGCCGTCGTCGAGGGTGTGATGGGGATGTACGACGGGGCCTCGGGGCAGGGGGAGCTGGCGTCCACCGCGCATGTGGCGAAGCTGCTGCGGGCGCCCGTGGTGCTGGTCGTGGACGCCTCCTCGCAGTCGCGGTCGGTGGCGGCGCTGGTGCACGGGTTCGCCTCCTGGGACCCCGAGGTGCGGATGGGGGGCGTGATCCTCAACAAGGTCGCCTCCGACCGGCACGAGGAGTTGCTGCGGGACGCCCTGGAGTCGACCGGTGTGCCCGTCCTGGGGGTCCTGCGGCGGGCTCCTCAGGTGGACACGCCGTCCCGGCATCTGGGGCTGGTGCCGGTCGCCGAGCGGCAGGCCGCGGCGGTGGAGGCGGTCGCGGCGATGGCCGCGCAGGTACGGGCGGGGTGCGATCTGCAGGCGCTGGTCGCGCTCGCCCGGAGCGCGGGGCCGTTGTCCGGTCCCGCGTGGGAGCCGCCCGTCGTCGATCCCGTGGGCGGACGGCAGGTGGTCGCGGTGGCCGGCGGGCCCGCGTTCACGTTCTCCTATGCCGAGCACGCCGAACTGCTGACCGCCGCCGGTGCCGAGGTCGTCGTCTTCGATCCGCTGCGCGACGAGCAACTCCCCGAAGGGACGCGGGGGTTGGTGATCGGGGGCGGGTTCCCCGAGATGTACGCCGCCGAGTTGTCCGCCAACGAGCCGCTGCGCAAGGCGGTCGCCGAGCTGGCCTTCGGCGGGGCTCCGGTGGCCGCCGAGTGTGCCGGGCTGCTCTATCTGTGCCGGGAGCTGGACGGGCGGCCCATGTGCGCGGTGCTCGACGCGACAGCCCGGATGGACGAGCGGCTGACGCTCGGCTACCGGGACGCCGTGGCCGTCGGCGACAGTGTGCTCGCGCCCGCCGGGACCCGGATGCGGGCCCACGAGTTCCACCGGACGGTCGTCGAACCGGGGGCCGGACCCGCGCCGGCCTGGGGGGTACGGACTCCCGGGCCGCGGGTCGAGGGGTTCGTCCGGCGAGGGGTGCACGCGAGCTATCTGCATACGCACTGGGCGGCCGAACCCGGCGTCGCCAGACGGTTCGTGGAGAGATGCCGGACGTCATGAGCCGTCGACCGGCCGGCGCCGCGCACGGCTTCGCGTCCTGCCTCTCACTCCGCCACGCCCACCACCAGCCAGATGAAGGCCGCGCCCGCGATCGTGCAGAGCAGGGTCGAGCGGGCCGGGTGCGCGTGGTGGGCCTCGGGCAGGATCTCGGCGGCGGCGAGGTAGAGCAGGGCGCCGCCGAAGAAGCCGAGGTAGCAGCCGAGGGGGCCCTCCGGGATCGTGAACAGCACAGTGGAGGCGGCTCCCACCACCGGGGCCGCCGCGTCGGCGTACAGCATCGCGAGCGCCCGGCGGCGGGCGTTGCCGTACAGGCTCGTGAGTGTGTAGGTGTTGAAGCCGTCCGCGAAGTCGTGGGCGATCACCGCGAGCGCGACCGCGACGCCCATGCCCTCGCCGATCTGGAAGGCCGCGCCGATCGCGACGCCGTCCATGGCGCTGTGCCCGACCATCGCGGCCGCGGCCGTCAGACCCACCTGGGGCGTACGGCCGTTGTGCTCCCCCGCCCCGTGCGCGGCCTGGCGGACGGCCAGCAGGCGCTCCACGAGGTGGGCCAGGAGGAATCCGGCGACGAACAGCAGCAGCGCGGCCGGTACGCCGAAGACCTCGTCACCGGCGGCCTCCAGTGCCTCGGGGAGCAGGTCGAGGCCGACCACGCCCAGCATCAGGCCGCCGGCCAGGCCCAGCACCAGGTGACGGCGGTCCGTCACCCGTTGTGCCGTCCAGCCGCCGACCAGCGTCATCACGAACGCGCCGAGTGCCACGAAGACCGCCATGCGTCCTTGCTACCGGATGAGCGGGGTCTCCTGGCCGCGGCGCCCCGAACGAGTGAGGAGCGGGGCGGGCGGGTCGCGGGACCGGGCGGGCCGAGGCCGGTGGGGTCCGGGCGGTGGGGCCGTCTCGTGTTCCCCGAGGGGCGCGGCCGTGGCTGACCGTGCGCGTGGCTCCGTCGTCGTGGGGGTGGGCGCCTCCAGGGGCGTACCGGTCGCGGAGGTCGTCGGGCTGATCGAAGGGGCCCTGCGGGAGGCCGGTCTTCCGTCCGGAGCGGTCGCCGCGCTCGCCACCGTGGACACCAAGGCGGACGAACCCGGCGTCGTCCAGGCCGCCGTACGTCTCGGTGTTCCCCTGGTGACCTACTCGGCGCGGGAGTTGGCCGCGGTGCCGGTACCCCACCCCTCCGACGTGCCCCTCTCCGCCGTGGGCACCCCGTCCGTCGCGGAGGCCGCGGCGCTCGTGGGCGGGGGCGAACTCCTCGTGCCCAAGCGGAAGTCGGCTCCGGCAAACGGGCGGCCGGCGGGGGTGACGTGTGCCGTCGCGTCGGCCGGTGCGGTGCGGGGCGCCTCGCCGCCGGACACCTCGCCGCCGGACGGGACGGGCGCTCCGGTGGACCCTGGTCGCGCAGGTCCCGCCGCCGGTCGGCATGATGATCATCGTGACGGCCGCCGTGACCGGGGCCCGAAGGGGTACGACGACGGTGACCGCCGCCGCCCCGGCCCCCACACCTGACCCACCGCTCGACCCGCACCCCGCACCCGTCCGCCGCTTCCGCTTCCGCATCCGCATCCGCATCCGCATCCGAGGAGACATCGTGACCACCCCGCCGCCCGCCCTGCTCATCGCCGGTCATGGCACCCGGGACGATGCCGGGGCCGAGGCGTCGCGCGGCTTACTGCGTGAGCTGATGCGCCGTCACCCGGGGCTGCCCGTCGGGGACGGCCTCGTCGAGCCGTCCGGGTCGTCACTGGGCGGAGCCGTGGCCGAGCTGGTGGAGCGGGGGGTACGGCGGTTCGTCGTGGTCCCGCTGACGTCGGAGCCCACCGGGCGGGCCGGGAGGGACCTGACGGTGGCGCAGGCCCTCGCCCAGGAGCGGCACCCGGGGATCGGATTCACCTGCGGCCGGCCCCCGGGCCCGCACCCGACGCTGCTGAACCTCCTGGAGCGGCGCACCGAGGAGGCGCTGGGGTCGCCCACGCCCCGGATGCCGGGCGACCGGGCCGAGGTGACCGTGCTGCTCGTGGGGCACGGGTCCACCGACGCCGGGGCCAACGCCGAGGTGCACAGGGCGGCCCGGCTGCTGTGGGAGGGGCGCGGCTACGCGGGTGTGGAGACGGCGTTCGCGTCGCTGGCGGCGCCGGACGTGCCGAGCGGTCTCGACCGGTGCGTGAGGCTGGGCGCGCGGCGCGTCGTCGTGCTGCCGTACTTCCCGCTCGCCGGCGGACCGGCGGACCGGGTGCGGCAGCAGACCGAGGGCTGGGCTGCCGCCCGCCCGGAGATCGAGGTACGGTCGGCCGATGTCATCGGACCGGAGCCGGAGCTGCTCGACCTGGTCGTGAAGCGGTACCGGGAGGCGCTGGAGGGCGACCCGCACATGAACCGCGCATCCCGCGAACCGTCCGTCGGCGTCGCCCCGTCCGGCGCCGGGAGCATCACGGGGCTGCCTCGGCAGCCTCGCGTCCAGCCGGACGAGAACGGGCACCACGGCCACGATCATCACCACCGGGGACACGCGAACTCCCATGCACACTGAATCCGGCACCGAGAACGGCCACGCCCCCCGGCACGCGGGGCACGACCTCCGGCATCACGGCGACGCCGAGGTGCGCGACGACGGGGCGCGCCTCGTCGACCTCGCCGTGAACGTCCGGGCCGGCACCCCGCCCGACTGGCTGCGGGAGCGGATAGCCGGGTCGCTGACCGGGCTGGCCGCCTACCCCGACGGGCGGACGGCGCGGGAGGCGGTGGCGGCCCGGCACGGGCTGACGGCGGACCGGGTGCTGCTCACGGCGGGTGCCGCCGAGGCGTTCGTGCTGCTCGCCCGCGCCCTGAAGGTCCGTCGGCCCGTGGTCGTGCACCCGCAGTTCACGGAGCCCGAGGCCGCGCTGCGGGACGCCGGGCACGCGGTGGACCGGGTGCTGCTGCGGGCGTCGGACGGTTTCCGGCTGGACCCGGCGGCCGTGCCCGAGGACACGGATCTGGTCGTCATCGGCAATCCGACCAACCCGACGTCGGTGCTGCACCCGGCGGCGTCCGTCGCCCGACTGGCCCGGCCGGGACGGACCCTGGTGGTCGACGAGGCGTTCATGGACGCGGTGCCCGGGGAGCGTGAGGCGCTGGCGGGGCGGACGGACGTGCCCGGCCTCGTCGTCCTGCGCAGCCTCACCAAGACCTGGGGCCTGGCCGGCCTGCGGATCGGGTACGTCCTCGCCGCCCCCGGGACGATCGCCGAGCTGGAGCGGGCGCAGCCCCTGTGGCCGGTGTCGACGCCCGCCCTCGCGGCGGCCGAGGCGTGCGTGTCGGACCGGGCGCTCGCGGAGGCCGCCGACGCGGCCCGCCGGATCACCGCCGACCGGGACCATCTGGTCGCCGGACTGCGGGAGTTCGCCCCCGACGGGCTGGCCGTGGCCGAGCCCGCGGAGGGCCCGTTCGTGCTGATGCGGCTGCCCCGCGCGACCGCCGTACGACGGCATCTGCGCAGCCTCGGCTACGCCGTCCGGCGGGGCGACACCTTCCCGGGGCTGGACGAGGAGTGGCTGCGCCTGGCGGTCCGCGACCGGGTCACGGTCAACGGTTTCCTCCAGGCGCTGGACCGGGCGATGACGCTGGCGGACCGCTGAGCGAAAGGGGCCCGACGGTTCGCGGGCGGACCGTCGAGGGCCTTCCTCCGGGCCGAGGAACCCGCCGCGCGGAGCCTGCGGCCGGATCAGCGGGTCACTTCGGTTCCTGCCCCTGAGGCGCCCGTCGATCGCGCTGGTCAGGCCGTCCGCGCGGCGGGCCGGCGCCCAGCGCGGCCCCGACTCCCCCGCGGGCGGCCCCCCGTCCTCGGCCACGGCCCAGCCCCCTTCCCGTACGGGTACGCCGGCCGGGGCGTCGACCCGGTGCGCCCTGATCCGAGCACCCCCGCGGCGACCATGTCGTCCCCCGCGAACACGGTGGGGCGGCCGGTGGTGGCGTCGAGCCCGGGTACGGCCGGTGGGGGCACCGCTCCTAGCCGACCACCCGTCCGTTGAGGACCACCCTCGACGGTGCCGCCAGAACGCGCACGTCCGTGCGGGGGTCCTCCGCGTAGACCACCAGGTCGGCGGGGGCGCCCTCGGTGAGGCCGGGGCGGGCCAGCCAGTCGCGGGCGGCCCAGGTGGTGGCCGCGAGGGCCTCGACGGGCGGGATCCCGGCGGTGACCAGTTCGGCGACCTCGGCGGCGACCAGGCCGTGGGCGAGGGAGCCGCCGGCGTCGGTGCCGACGTAGACGGGGATGCCGGCGTCGTAGGCGTCGCGGACCGTGTCGTAGCGGCGTTCGTGCAGTCGGCGCATGTGGGCGGACCAGCGCGGGAACTTGGCCTCGCCGCCGTCCGCCATGGCCGGGAACGTGGCGATGTTGACGAGGGTGGGGACGATGGCGACCCCGCGGGCGGCGAAGAGCGGGATCAGGTCCGCGGTCAGCCCCGTCGCGTGCTCGACGCAGTCGATGCCCGCCTCGACGAGGTCCCGCAGGGAGTCCTCCGCGAAGCAGTGGGCGGTGACCCGGGCGCCCAGCACGTGCGCCTCCGCGATGGCCGCCTCGACGGCCTCCCGGGGCCAGCACGCGGTCAGGTCGCCGACGCCCCGGTCGATCCAGTCCCCCACCAGCTTCACCCAGCCGTCGCCGCGCCGGGCCTCCTGGGCGACGTACGCGACGAGGTCCTCCGGCTCGATCTCGTGGGCGAAGTTCCGGATGTAGCGCCGGGTGCGGGCGATGTGACGGCCGGCCCGAATGATCTTCGGGAGGTCGTCGCGGTCGTCGATCCAGCGGGTGTCGGAGGGGGAACCCGCGTCGCGGATCAGCAGGGTGCCGGCCTCGCGGTCGGTCAGGGCCTGCTTCTCGGCGATGTCCTCGGGGACGGGCCCGTGCGCCCCGAGGCCCACATGGCAGTGCGCGTCGACCAGGCCGGGGAGCGTCCAGCCCTCGACGGTACGGACGTCCTGGGCGCCGCGTGGACGGTCGTAGGAGATGCGCCCGTCCACGACCCACAGTTCGTCGCGGACGTCCTGCGGACCGACGAGGATCCGCCCCTTCACGTGCAGCACCGCGTGATCGCTCATGCACCGCACGATAAGGCTCCCCCGGGGCGCCCTGTCGACCGCGGGTGCGTGAGCGCGGCCGCCGCGCGTCCTACGGGGCGCTGTCGTCCTCTTCTTCCACGTCCGCCATCGCCGGGTCCAGTAGCCGTGAGAGGAAGTGGCGGGTCCGCTCGTGGGTCGGGCTGCCGATGACCTGGGCCGGTGCGCCGTCCTCGACGACGACGCCGTCGTCCATGAAGACCACGCGGTCGGCGACCTCCTTGGCGAAGGTCATCTCGTGGGTCACGACCATCATCGTCATGCCCTCGTTCGCGAGCATCCGCATCACCGCCAGGACATCCCCCACCAACTCCGGGTCGAGCGCCGAGGTGGGCTCGTCGAAGAGCATCACCTCGGGGCCCATCGACAGCGAGCGGGCGATCGCGACCCGCTGCTGCTGGCCGCCGGAGAGGGAGGCCGGGTAGGCGTCCGCCTTCTCGGACAGGCCCACGCGCTCCAGGTTCTCGGCGGCCACCTTCGCCGCGTCGGCCTTGCCGCGCCCGAGCACCCTGCGCTGCGGCAGCGTGAGGTTCTCGGTCACCGTGAGGTGGGGGAAGAGGTTGAACTGCTGGAAGACCATGCCGATCCGGCGGCGTACCGCGTCGATGTCGACGTCGGGGTCGGTGAGTTCGGTGCCGCCGACGAAGACCTGGCCCTTCGTCGGCTCCTCCAGGAGGTTCACACAGCGCAGAAGGGTCGACTTGCCGGAGCCCGACGGGCCGATGACGCACACCACCTCGCCGCGCCCGATCTCCAGGTCGATGCCCTTCAGCACCTCGTTGGTGCCGAACGACTTGTGCAGGCCGCGTACTTCGATCTCCGCGCGCCCGCCGGGGGACGTCCCGCCCAGGGTCTTCTCGGTCATTTCACGGCCTCCTGGGCCTTGGCCTCCATACGGCGTACGACGAAGCCGAGCGGGATGGTCACCAGCAGGTAGCACAGGCCCGCGACCAGGATCGGCGTGGAGTTGGCGGTGGTGCTGGCCAGGTCGCGGCCGTACTTGGACAGTTCGCGCTCCTCCAGCGTGACGCCGAGGAACAGCACGAGCGAGGAGTCCTTGAACAGGAGCACCAGTTCGTTGGTGAGCGGCGGGAGGATGATCCGGAACGCCTGCGGGATGACGATCGAGACCATCGCGCGCGCGGGTGAGAAGCCCAGCGAACGGGCCGCCTCCAGCTGCCCCTTGGGAACCGCCTGGATGCCCGCGCGGATCGTCTCCGCCATGTACGCGGCGGCCACCAGCCCGAGGGCGAGGGCGACCTTGCCGTAGGTGCCGCCGGGGATCTCCGTGCCGGGGAAGGCCAGCGGGACGGCGACGCCGATGAAGATGAAGATCAGCAGGGCGGGCAGGCCCCGGAAGATCTCGATGTAGACACCGGCGAACCAGCGGTACGGGCCGACCGACGACAGCCGCATCAGCGCGATGACCATGCCGAGGACGAGCCCGAACACGAAGCCGGACAGCGTGTACAGCACGGTGTTCTTGAGCGCGAGCGTGATGACGTCGGGGAACATCTGCTCGGCGATGTCCCACTGGGCGAACTGGTTCTTCAGCCGGGCCCAGTCCGCGGACGCCGCGAAGGCGACGACCACGGCGACGAACACGACGTACTGCGCGCCCCGGGACAGGGCGCGCCTGCGACTGCGGCTCAGGCCCTTCCTCTTCGGCTGGAGCGGGGTGTCCGTGTCGGCCTGGCTCATGAGGCGGACGGGGAGGCGGAGGCGGCGCTCTCGTCGTACGGGCCGATCCACTGCTCGTACAGCTTCTTGTACGTGCCGTCGGACTTGGCCTTCGCCAGCGCCTCGTCGATGGCGGCGAGGAGCTTGGTGTTGCCCTTCTTCACCGTGAAGCCGTACTGCTCACCGGTGTTGATCTGGTCGGCGACCTCGAAGGCGTCGGCGTTCGCCTTGTCCTTGAGCCAGCCCTGGACGACCGGGTAGTCGATGATCACGGCGTCGACCTGCTTCGTGCGCAGGCCGTTGAGGACGGCGTCGGAGGACTCGAAGGAGACCGAATCGATGCCCTTGCTCTTGGCGTAGTCCTCGCCCGTGGTCTGCGCCTGGGTACCGACCTTCTTGCCCTTGAGGTCGGCGAAGGAGGCGATGCCGGCGGTCTTGTCGGCGAGGACGGCCTGGGTGGCCTCGAAGTACGGGTCGGAGAAGTCGACGTTCTTCTTGCGCTCTTCGGTGATCGTCATACCGGCGGCGGCGAGGTCGCACTGGCCGGCATTGAGGGATCCACCGGTCTTGAAGTTCTCGAAGGGCTGGTCGACGACTACCTGCTTCACACCGAGGTCCTCGGCGACGAGGTCGATCAGCGACACGTCGAAGCCCTGCACCTTGCCGTCGATCTCCGACTGGAAGGGCGGGTACGGCAGGTGCGTGCAGGTCGTGAGCTGACCGGCCTTCACCAGCTCGACCCCGCCGGCCGCGGTCTTGGTGCCGCCGCTGCCGCCGTCACCCTCCGAGCCACAGCCGGCCACGAGCAGCAGGCCGGCCGCGGCGGTGGTGGCGGCCAGGGTGCGGGTCCGGCGTCCGAGGACCGAGTTCACGGGGAGACCTCCTGTAAGGGAACTTGAGACAACCGATTATAAGGAGATGTTTGACTTCCCCAAACCAATCCGATGGGTACCGGGCCGCTTGACCTCGGATGTCGCCGGTGAGGGGGGCGAGGGTGCCGTCGGTACCCTCGACACCATCTACCCCATAGGTGAAGAGAGCACCCCGTGACACACCCGTTTCTGGATCTGGCCCCGCTGAGCGCGGCACACTTCGCGTCGATCGAGGACCGGGTGGCCCGACTGCTCTCCACCACGCAGGACGTCGTGATCACCCAGGGCGAGGCGCTGCTGCCGCTGGAGGGCGCGATCCGCGGGGCCGCCGGGCCCGGCACGACCGCGCTGAACGTGATCACCGGCCCGTACGGGCAGACCTTCGGCAACTGGCTGCGGGACTGCGGGGCGACCGTGATCGACCTGGCCGTCCCCTTCCACACGGCGGTCACGGCCGCGCGGATCCGGGAGGCCTTCGCCGCGCACCCGGCGATCGACTTCGTCTCACTGGTCCACGCCGAGGCGGCGACCGGCAACACCAACCCCGTGGCGGAGATCGGCGAGGCCGTCCGGGCGCAGGGCGCCCTGTTCTACCTGGACGCGGTCGCCTCCGTCGGCGCCGAGCCGGTACTGCCGGACGCGTGGGGTGTCGACCTGTGCGTCATCGGCGCGCAGAAGGCCATGGGCGGGCCGGCCGGGGTGTCGGCGATCTCCGTGAGCGAGCGGGCGTGGGCGCGGATGGCGGCCAACCCGCGCGCCCCGCGCCGCTCCTACCTCTCCCTGCTGGACTGGAAGGAGCGCTGGATCGACGGCGGCCGCCGCGCGCTCCTGCACGCACCGGCCCAGCTGGAGATGCTGGCGCTGGAGGCCTGTCTTCAGCGCATCGAGACGGAGGGGCTCGACACGGTGATGTCCCGGCACGCGTCCGCCGCCGCGGCGACCCGGGCGGGGGCGCTCGCGCTGGGCGGCGGTCTGGAGCCCTACGTCCACGAGGCTGCCGACGCGGCGCCGGTGGCCACGACCCTGCGGGCGCCCGCCGGGGCCGACGCGGCGGAGCTGGTCGCCGAGGCGCTCGCCGCGGACCCCGCCCTGCCGCTGGCCGCGGGCGGCGGCGCCCTCGCCTCGGAGGTGATCCGCGTGAACCACTACGGCGCCGACGCGACCCCGCAGGTCGTGCACGCGGCCCTCGCGGGGCTGGGGGCGGCGCTGGCCGAGCACGGCAGGACGGTCGATCCGGAAGGGGCCCGTCGCGCGGCGGCGCAGGCCTGGGCGTAGAGCGGCGGGCAGCTGGGCGTGAAAAGGCCCGCCCTGAGAATTTCCGATATCTTCCACGGGGTAATTCAGTGAATTCAGCGGGTAGAACCCCGTATTCTTCTGCCCGCTCTCCCCTTCCCTAAACGCAAAGATTTCGCGAACGCGGCGGGGCGTAATTCGAGCAGATCTCGTGAGGGTTGCACACGTGTGACCGACTCCACAGCGCGCCCTTTTCGTACGGTAATTTCCGGACGAAAAGCATCAGATCCACCTCGGTTCGACGGAGCACTCGCGCCCGCGTGATAACACGCGCTCGGCGCATACGTAACCCCGCGGGGCGATGCAATTCGAAATTCCGCTGGGTAAATTCAAGCCGTATGACCGCCGCACAAGCAGACCTGCACACCCAACCCCTGGAAGCCCCTCAGAAAATCGCGGAAGGGATTCGGATCGACCGCCCGAGCGTGGTGGACGGCGCGGCGCTGTGGCGCATCGCCGGGGACTCCGGAGCCCTCGACCTGAACTCCTCGTACAGCTATCTGCTGTGGTGCCGGGACTTCGCCGACACCTCGGTGGTGGCGCGGGACGACTCCGGAGAGCCGGTCGGGTTCGTGACCGGGTACGTGCGGCCCGAGCGGCCGGACACCCTGCTCGTGTGGCAGGTGGCCGTCGACGAGGCGCACCGGGGGCTCGGCCTCGCGGCGGCGCTGCTGGACGGACTGACCGAACGGGTCGCACGACGGCACCCCCTGACCACCGTCGAGACCACCATCACGCCGGGCAACACCGCCTCCGAGCGTCTGTTCGCCGGGTACGCCGCCCGTCATGGCGCGGACATCGAGCGCACGGTGCTCTTCGAGGCGGGGGACTTCCCGGACGGCCCGCACCCGCCCGAGATGCTCCACCGCATCGGACCGCTGTCCTTCTGAGCACCACCCGCACTCCCCCTCCCCCCTTCCTCTCCCTCCCCCCACGCACCGAGGAGCGATTCGACGTGACCATCACCCAGCCCGACCTGAGCGTCTTCGAGACCCTGGAGTCCGAGGTGCGCAGCTACTGCCGCGGCTGGCCCACCGTCTTCGACCGCGCGCAGGGCAGCCGCATGTTCGACGAGGACGGCCGCACGTACCTGGACTTCTTCGCCGGCGCCGGTTCACTCAACTACGGACACAACAACCCCGTACTCAAACGCGCGCTCATCGACTACCTGGAGCGGGACGGCGTCACCCACGGGCTCGACATGTCGACGACCGCCAAGCGGGCGTTCCTGGAGTCCTTCCAGAACCTGGTGCTGCGGCCGCGCGACCTGCCGTACAAGGTGATGTTCCCGGGGCCGACGGGCACCAACGCGGTGGAGTCGGCGCTGAAGCTGGCGCGGAAGGTGAAGGGCCGGGAGTCGGTCGTGTCCTTCACGAACGCCTTCCACGGCATGTCGCTCGGCTCGCTGGCCGTGACCGGCAACGCCTTCAAGCGGGCCGGGGCGGGCATCCCGCTGGTGCACGGCACCCCGATGCCCTTCGACAACTACTTCGACGGCACGGTCGAGGACTTCCTGTGGTTCGAGCGACTGCTGGAGGACCAGGGCTCCGGGCTGAACAAGCCCGCCGCGGTGATCGTGGAGACCGTGCAGGGCGAGGGCGGCATCAACGTCGCCCGCCCGGAGTGGCTGCGGGCGCTGGCCGCGCTGTGCGAGCGGCAGGACATGCTGCTGATCGTCGACGACATCCAGATGGGCTGCGGTCGCACGGGTGCCTTCTTCTCGTTCGAGGAGTCGGGCATCACCCCCGACATCGTGACGGTCTCCAAGTCCATCAGCGGCTACGGGCTGCCGATGTCGCTGTGCCTGTTCAAGCCGGAGCTGGACATCTGGGAGCCGGGCGAGCACAACGGCACCTTCCGCGGCAACAACCCGGCGTTCGTGACGGCGACGGCCGCCCTGGAGGCGTACTGGGCGGACGGCTCCGCCATGGAGAAGCAGACCCGGGCGCGCGGTGAGCAGGTCGAGGAGGCGCTGATCTCGATCACCGAGGAGAACCTCGCCGACGTGAAGGAGTACCGGGGCCGCGGCCTGGTGTGGGGCCTGGAGTTCCACGACAAGGCCCGCGCGGGACGGGTCGCCCACCGGGCCTTCGAGCTGGGGCTGCTGATCGAGACGTCCGGCCCGGAGAGCGAGGTCGTCAAACTGCTGCCCGCTCTCACCATCACCCCCGAGGAACTGGACGAGGGGCTGCGCGTCCTCGCCCGGGCCGTGCGGGAGACGGTCTGAGACCGCACCGGGTCACCCCGAGCACCTGAAGCACCTGAAGCACCTAACTAGGAGGCATCGCAACACCGTGATCGTCCGTTCGTTCAAGGACATCGAAGGAACCGACCGGCATGTGAAGTCGGCGTCCGGCACCTGGGAGAGCAAGCGGATCGTGCTCGCCCGGGAGCGGGTCGGCTTCTCCCTCCACGAGACGGTCCTGTACGCGGGGACCGAGACGTCGATGTGGTACGCGAACCACGTCGAGGCCGTCGTGTGCGTCGAGGGCGAGGCCGAGCTCACCGACCAGGAGACCGGGCGGAGTTACACGATCACGCCCGGCACCATGTACCTCCTCGACGGGCACGAGCGGCACACGCTGCGGGTGAAGGAGGACTTCCGCTGCGTCTGCGTGTTCAACCCGCCCGTGACCGGCCGGGAGGACCACGACGAGAACGGCGTCTACCCGCTGCTCACCGAGCCCGAGGAGGTGTGACATCACCATGACCACGACCACCACGATGAACACTGCCACCACCGTGCCCGACCTCTACCCCAGCCGTGGGGCCACCGAGGTGTCGGTCCCGCGTCAGGACCCGGTCGTCTGGGGCGCCCCCACCACGCCCGGCCCGGTCTCCCTCACCGAACTCCAGGCCTACGAGCGCGACGGCTTCCTGCCCGTCGAGCAGCTCATCGCGCCGGACGAGGTCGCCGTCTACCGGCAGGAGCTGGAGCGGCTCGTCGCCGATCCGGCGATCCGCGCCGACGAGCGCTCGATCGTCGAGCCGCAGTCGCAGGAGATCCGGTCGGTCTTCGAGGTGCACCGGATCAGCGAGATCTTCGCCCGGCTGGTGCGCGACGAGCGGGTCGTCGGACGGGCCCGGCAGATCCTCGGCTCGGACGTCTACGTCCACCAGTCGCGGATCAACGTCAAGCCGGGGTTCGGCGCCTCCGGCTTCTACTGGCACTCCGACTTCGAGACCTGGCACGCCGAGGACGGTCTGCCGAACATGCGGACGGTGTCCGTCTCGATCGCCCTGACCGAGAACCACGACACCAACGGCGGCCTGATGATCATGCCGGGGTCGCACCGGACGTTCCTCGGCTGTGCGGGGGCCACCCCCAAGGACAACTACAAGAAGTCGCTGCAGATGCAGGACGCCGGCACCCCGTCCGACGAGGCGCTGACGGCCATGGCCTCCGAGTACGGCATCAAGCTGTTCACGGGCAAGGCCGGTTCGGCGACCTGGTTCGACTGCAACTGCATGCACGGCTCCGGCGACAACATCACGCCGTTCCCGCGCAGCAACGTCTTCATCGTCTTCAACAGCGTGGAGAACACGGCGGTCGAGCCGTTCTCGGCGCCGGTACGGCGGCCCGAGTTCATCGGCGCGCGAGACTTCACCCCGGTGCGCTGAGCACCGGATCCGGGCCCGTGCGGTGACCTCACCGTCACCCGGGCCGGGCCGGGCGGCCGCTGCCCCTGAGCGGCCGCCCGGCCCTTTCGCGCGTTCACAGCCAGGCCAGTGACGCCGCCCTGTCCAGCACGTTCCGGGCGGCGGCCGCGTCGCCCGTGATGCCTCTGGGGACGCCCCCCGGGGTGTGACGGCCACCGACCAGGAGGCAGAAGTCCACGGGATCCAGGGTGAGTTCGGCCCGTACGGGACCGGTGTCGTCACCGAGGATCCAGCTGGTGCCGGTGGGGCCGGTGACCTCGAAGAGGACGGGGGCCGCGTCGTGGAGGGCCAGACCGAGGATGCGGACCGCCAGGCGGACCAGGGACCAGAGGTGTTCGTCCGGGGGCGGGGGGACGGGGAGGCCGAGCGCGCGGCCGATGTCGTCCGTGTGGATCCATGCCTCGAAGGCGCGGACCACGAAGTGGTCGGCGACCGGCAGCCGCAGGCCCATCACCGAGACGGGGCGGGCGGCGAGTTCGGGGTCGGCGGCCTCGGGGGTGGCCAGCAGCGCGGCGGCCTGCGCGGCCCAGGTGGCGACCGTCTCCGCCGGGGTGCGCCCGTGCTCGTGGGCGATGACGTCGGCGGTGCGCCGGGCCCAGGCATCCCCGGCGGGCATCCCCTCCGGGATGTGCGAGGCGGGCAGGGGCGGGTCCAGGCCGAGGTGTACGGCGAGGTGCTCGTCGGCGGCGACGAGGTGCGCGACCGTGGCGTGCGCGTCCCAGTCGTGCACCACCGGTGTGCCCCAGCGGCCGTCCACCTCCGGTACCAGCGCCTGGAGTCCGGCCACGGCGGCGGCGTAGGGGGCGGCGTGGTGGGCGATCTCGGCGGCGCGGGGGCGGCGGGAGCGCAGGGCGAGCGCGAGGACGCCGTCGGCGCCGGTGCCCGGGGCGTCGGCACCGTCACGGGCGGGGACCGGCCCGCCGTCCAGCAGGCGTACGGTGTCGCGGAGCCGTTCGGCCTCCGCCGCGCACGACTCGCAGCCGGCCAGGTGCAGGGGGACCGTCCGCCGGTCGCCGGGGGGCAGCGCGCCGACCGCCCAGGCGGCCAGCAGCTCCCGTACCCCGTCGTGGTCGTTGGTCATCGCGCGCCGCCCTTTCGCCCTGCCCCGTCCACGATACGCACGACCGGCGCGGTCCCGGCGGTCACGTACGCCCCCATCACGCGCCCCTCACCGCCGCCGGGTCCGGTGGGTCCGCGAGGGAGCGGGCCAGGGTGCGCAGGGCCGAGCGGAGCCGGGTCTTCGCGGTGCCCTCGGGTATGCCCAGTTCGACGGCGGCCTGGCGGTAGGTGCGGCCCGCGAAGTAGGCGAGGTGGACCACCTCCCGCTGGGGGCGCGGGAGTCCGGCGAGGGCGGTGTGCAGCAGCAGGGAGCGCTCGCGGTCGACGACCGCCTCGTCCGGGCCGGGCCGGGGGTCGGGGACGGCGTGCAGCGCGGAGTCGTCCGCGCGGGCGTCCCTGCGGTGCCGGGCCTCGTCGCGCACCCAGTCCACGGCCCGCCGGTGGGCGAGCATGGAGAGCCAGGTGCGCAGCGAGCCCCGGCGCGCGTCGAAGCCGTACGGCCTGCTCCACAGCTGGGCGAAGACCTCCTGCGCCACGTCCTCGGCGGCTGCCGGGCTGCGGGTGACCCGGGCGGCCACCCGCCGGACGAGTCCCCCGTACACCGCGTACGCCTCACGCAGCGCGGACTCGTCCCCGTACACCAGCCGCCGATGCAACTCCACATCGAAGGACGGCTGTTCGAGCGTCGGCTCCACCGGCACCACCACCTCGTGAAGCCTTCCTAGCGCCCTCGCCCGGTCCCGCGCCAGTGGGTCTCGTGAACTCAGCCGGACAGGACGTCCAGGAGGCGGTCGACATCCGCGGGCGTGTTGTACAGGTGGAAGGCGGCCCGCAGATGGCCCGCGCGATCGGAGACCTCGACGCCGGCCCGGCTCAGTTCCGCCTGCTGGTGGCCGAGTCCGGGCACCGAGACGATCGCCGATCCGGGCGCCGGAACGGGCTCGTGGCCGAGGCCGGCGAGGCCCGCGCGGAACCGGCCGGCCAGCGCCAGGTCGTGGTCCCGCACGCGGGGGACGCCCAATTCCTCGATCAGCGCCAGGGACCGGCGTGCGCCGGCGTACGAGAACAGGCTCGGGCTCTCGTCGAACCGGCGGGCGGAGCGGGCGAGTTCCTCGACCGGGCCGTAGCAGCTGTCCCACGGTTCCTGTCCCGCGACCCAGCCGGCGAAGAGGGGGGTGAGGCCGCCGAGGTCCTCCGGGACGACCAGGAAGGTCACTCCGCGCGGACAGAGGAGCCACTTGAAGGCGACGGAGACGACGTAGTCGTACGCGTCCGCCTCGATCGGGAGCCAGCCGGCGGACTGCGACGCGTCGACGTACGTGCGCGCGCCGTGGGTCAGCGCGGCCTCCCGGATCGCGGGCAGGTCGGCGATCCGGCCGTCTGCGGACTGGGCGGCGCTGACCGCGACGAGCGCCGTGCCGGGGCGGACCGACTCCGCGACGCGCTCCAGCGGGACCTGGCGCACCTTGAGGTCGCCGCGCACGTGGAAGGGGTTCACGAGGGAGGTGAAGTCGGCCTCGGCGGTCAGCACCTCGGCGCCCTCGGGCAGCGAGGCGGCGACCAGTCCGCTGTAGACGGCGACCGAGGCGCCGGCCGCCACACGGCTGTCCGGCACCCCGACGATCCGCCCGAAGGCCGCCCGCGCGGCCTCCACGTCGGCGAACATGTCCTGCGGCTGCCCGGCCGCGACCGAGTCCACACCGGCCTTCATCGCGTCGACCGTGCGGGCCGGCAGCAGTCCCGTACTCGCGGTGTTCAGATAGGTGTTCTTCGGGGCGAACTCGGTCCGGACGAGGCTCTCGAAGGTCTCCATGGCTCCACTGTGGGCCCCCGCGCATCCCACGTCCATGGAGATGTTCTGCGCGATTTCCCCAAGCGATACTTATGGATGGCCGCTGACCTGCGCCGCAGGCCTCACCGCGGCTACTGCGGCACGGCACATCCGTCGGGTCCGCAGGCGTCCGCGCCCTCGGCCGCGACGACCTTCAGGGGCGCGGGCCGCTCGCCCCACGCCTGCGTGAGCGCCCGCTCGAACACCTCGGCGGGCTGGGCGCCGGACACCCCGTACGTGCGGTCGAGCACGAAGAACGGCACCCCGTTCGCCCCCAGCTCCGCCGCCTCGCGCTCGTCCGCGCGGACGGCGTCGGCGTACGCGCCGGAGTCGGTGAGCACCGTGCGGACCGCACTCTCCTCCAGTCCCGCCGCCACGGCCAGCTCGACCAGGTACTCGTCCGCGTCGGCGTACACGGACCGCTCCTCGGCGAAGTTCGCCCGGTAGAAGGCCTGGAGCAGCTCGCTCTGGCGGCCCTGCTCCTTGGCGAAGTGCAGCAGGCGATGCATGTCGAAGGTGCTGCCGTGGTCACGGCCCTCGGCCCGGTAGGCGAGGCCCTCGGCGCCGGCCTGCTCGCGCAGGTTGTGCTCGCCGGCCTGGGCCTGCGCCTCGCTCATCCCGTACTTCTTGCTCAGCATGGTGAGGACCGGCTGGATGTCGTCCTTGGCGCGGCCCGGGTCGAGCTCGTAGGAGCGGTGCACCACCTCGACGCCGTCGCGGTGCGGGAAGGCGGCGAGGGCCTTCTCGAAGCGGGCCTTGCCCACGTAGCACCAGGGGCAGGCGATGTCGCTCCAGATCTCGACGCGCATGGTGTCAGCTCTCTCCAGGTCGTACGGGTATGACGGAGACGGCCCCCGCCTCCAGGATTGGTGAACGTTCAAGCAGCTCGGCTCATTCCCGGCCACGCCCTTTCCGGTCACCGTGAGGGCCCGAGGCGCGCCTCAGCTGCCGTTTCTCAGGTCCTTGGGCCAGTTCGGGCGGAACTCGATCTCGTCGTAGGTGACCACGCAGCCCTCACCCATCGGGGACTGGGTCATGAAGCCGACGAGGGCGGCACCGCTCTCGTAGGGGTCGGAGAGGGTGAAGAGGCGGACGAAGATCCAGCGCTTGCCGTCGCGCGAGGCGTGGAAGGCGAAGGCGCGGCCGGTGCGGCTGACCCGCAGCCATACCGAACTGCCGTCCACGGTGAAGGAGTTGGCGTCGTCCGAGTGGCCCCGGGTGACCACCGTGCACACGGTCGGCACGTCAGGCGAGTACTCCAGGCAGAGCTTCGCCCAGGCCCGCTCCCCCACGTGCACGTACAGCACGCCCGCGTCGAATCCGGCGCCGAAGCCGACCGTGACCCTCGCGATCAGCTGGAAGTCCCCTTCCGGCGCCCCCAGCAGCCGGGGCGCGTCCGAAGCGGGGTCCAGCGCCTCGCCGGTGGGTGGCACGAACCGGTCCTGCCGGGCACCGGCCCACCCGGTGAGCACCCCGTCCTCGTAGGACCAGTGCCCATCGGGACCGTATGTACGGAGCGAGAACGGGAGTTCGGGGATGTCGACGTCCATGGGGGGATTCTCGCAGCTCCCGGCCCACGGCAGTGGGCCTTTCGGGGGCGCGGGAAGCTGCGTGAACCACCGTGTCCGGCGCTCGGCCCGAAGCGGGCCGAGCGCCCGCACCGCTAGCGCTCCAGGCGGCCGTCGAAGCGCCGCGGCAAGCCCAGCGGGTTGTCGTCCCGCAGCTCCGGCGGGAGCAGCGCCTCGGGCGCCCCCTGGTAGGCGACCGGTCGCAGCCAGCGCTCGATCGCGGTTCCGCCCACCGACGTGGACGTGGAGGTCGTCGCCGGGTAGGGCCCGCCGTGGTGCTGGGCGGCGGCCACGGCCACGCCCGTCGGCCAGCCGTTCACGAGCACGCGGCCCGCCAGCGGCGTCAGCTCGGCCAGCAGCTCCGGTCCGCGCCCGCCCTCGGCGGCCTCCTCACCGGACACGTGCACGGTCGCGGTGAGGTTGCCCGGCAGCCGGGACAGCACGGACTTGGCCTCGTCCTCGTCCGTGTAGCGCGCCACGACCGTGAGCGGCCCGAAGCACTCCTCCAGGAGCAGGTCGTGCTCGCCCTCGGTCGCCAGCTTCTCCGCGGGGACGGTCAGGAATCCGGGGCTGACGGTGTGGTCGCCGCCCGCGCCGGCGGTCACCGGCGACTCCACCTCGGGCAGTTCGGCACGCTCGGCGACACCGGCGAGGAAGTTGTCGCGCATCCGGTGGTCCAGCAGGACCCCGGAGCCGACGTCGCTGACCGCGTCGGTGAGGGACTTGAGCAGGCGGTCACCGGCGTCACCGGCGGGCGCCAGCACCAGGCCGGGCTTCACGCAGAACTGCCCGACGCCGAGGGTCATCGACCCGGCGAGTCCGGCGCCGATCGCCTCGGCGCGCTCGGCGGCGGCGGCCTCGGTGATGAGCACGGGGTTCAGGGAGCCCAGCTCGCCGTGGAACGGGATCGGCACGGGCCGGGCGGCGGCCGCGTCGAACAGGGCCCGGCCGCCGCGTACCGAACCGGTGAAGCCGGCGGCGGTGACGAGCGGGTGCTTGACCAGCTCGACGCCCGCCTCGAAGCCGTGCACGAGGCCGAGGACGCCCTCGGGGATGCCGTGCTCGGCGGCGGCCCGGCGCAGCACGATCGCGACCAGCTCGGACAGCGCCGGGTGGTCGGGGTGCGCCTTGACGACCACCGGGCAGCCGGCGGCCAGCGCGCTCGCGGTGTCGCCGCCGGGGACGGAGAAGGCGAAGGGGAAGTTGGACGCCGAGTAGACGGCGACGACACCGAGGGGGACCTTGTAGCGGCGCAGGTCCGGGATGGGCGGGGTGGCGGTGTCGTCGGGGTGGTTGATCACCACGTCGAGGAAGGCACCCTCGTCCACGATGTCGGCGAAGGCCCGCAGCTGGTAGCAGGTGCGGGCGAGTTCGCCGGTGAGCCGGACCGGGCCGAGCGCCGTCTCGGCGTCGGCGACCTCGACGAGTTGGTCCTTGGCCGCCTGGAGCTGGTCGGCGGCGGAGCGCAGGAAGGCCGCACGGACCGTGCGGTCGGCCAGGGAGGCGCGGGCGGCGTGCGCCGCGCGGACGGCGGCGTCCACCTCCTGGGCTGTGGCCTCCACCGCAACCTGCTCGCGCTGCTTCCCGGTTCGGGGGTCGACACTCCAGACTGGTGCTGCTGCCACCGCGGGTTCCTCCACGTATATCTGGGTCAATTCCCAGGGGTATTTCTGGGTCATTCACCAGGGTCGTTCGATATGCTGAACGCTGTCTCTGATGATGAATACTCAGTCGGAGACTATTTCCCGTCCAACGAAGGGGTCAAGGGCGATGTCGGCAGTCGAGACGGGCGGCGGAGCGCAGGTCAAGTCGGCGGTGAGGACCGTTGAGCTGCTCGAATACTTCGCCGGGCGCCCCGGAATGCACTCCCTGGCGGCCGTCCAGGAAGCCGTCGGTTACCCCAAATCCAGTCTCTACATGTTGCTCCGGACCCTGGTGGAGCTGGGCTGGGTCGAGACGGACGCGACGGGCACCCGGTACGGCATCGGGGTGCGGGCACTGCTCGTGGGCACGTCCTACATCGACGGCGACGAGGTGGTGGCCCTGGCCCGGCCGACGCTGGACCGGCTGTCGGACGACACCACCGAGACGATCCACCTGGCCCGCCTCGACGGCACGAACGTCGTCTACCTGGCCACCCGGCAGTCGCAGCACTATCTGCGCCCCTTCACCCGGGTCGGCCGCCGGCTGCCCGCCCACTCCACCTCGCTCGGCAAGGCGCTGCTGGCCACGCACACCGACGAGCAGGTCCGCAAGATGCTCCCGGAGACCCTGCCCGCGCTGACCGAGCACACGATCACCGACCGGGAGCGGCTCATCGAGGAGCTGCGGCAGATCCGCGACCAGGGCTTCTCCGTGGACCGCGAGGAGAACACGCTCGGGCTGCGCTGCTTCGGCGTGGCGATCCCGTACCGCACGCCCGCCCGTGACGCCATCAGCTGCTCGGTCCCCGTGGCCCGGCTGACGCCCGCCCACGAGCAGCTGGTCAAGGACGCCCTCTTCGACGCACGGGACCGGCTGACGCTGGCGACGCGGCGGCTCTGAGCCGGCCGGGGCGCGCACCCCGGCCGACGCCCCGGGGTCAACCCCGCTTTCATGAGGAGCCCATGAGAAAACCGGCCGAGGGGAACGACCGATCGCGTTCCGCTCGTCCTTACGGGTGCCATGAACAAGACGATCAGGCGCTCCGCCGTCTTCATCCTGCTGCTCGTGCTCGCTCTGCTGGGGCGGGCGACGTGGGTGCAGTTCTACGAGGGCACGGCGCTCGCGGACGACCAGGACAACCGGCGCAACGCGATCAAGACGTACGCGGACCCGCTGGGGAACATCGTCGTGGCCGGCGACTCGATCACCGGCTCGGGCCGGACGAGGGACAGCGACCTCGCGTACAAGCGCACGTACAAGGACGGCGAGCTGTACGCGGCGGTCACGGGCTACGCCTCGCAGGCCTACGCGCCGACGCAGCTGGAGGGCGTCTACAAGGACCTGCTCGACGGCACCGACCTGCGGCTGAAGACCGTGATGGACACGGTCACCGGCGAGCGGGCCGAGCCGGGCAACGTGATCACCACGATCGAACCGGCCGTGCAGAAGGCCGCGTTCGACGCCCTCGGCGACAAGAAGGGCGCGGCCGTGGCGATCGACCCGGCCACCGGGCGCATCCTCGCGGTGGTGTCGACGCCGTCGTACGACCCGTCCTCGCTCACGGACGCGGGCACCGCCGGTACGGCCTGGAAGAAGTTGAACGCCGACCCGGACAAGCCGCTGACCAACCGGGCGCTGCGCCAGCCGCTGCCACCGGGGTCGACGTTCAAGCTGGTCGTGGCGGCGGCCGCGCTGGAGGACGGGCTGTACGCGTCGGTGGACACCAGGACCGACAGCCCGGACCCGTACACCCTGCCGGGCACGCGCACGGAGCTGTCGAACGAGAACCCGAGCGCGCCGTGCACGAACGCCACGATCCGTACGGCGCTGCAGTACTCGTGCAACAACGTCTTCGCGAGGATGGCCGTCAAGCTCGGGCAGGACAAGGTGCGGGCGATGGCCGAGAAGTTCGGCTTCGACGACAAGACGCAGGACGTGCCGGTGCGGGCCTACGAGAGCGTCTACCCCTCGGACATGGACGAATCCTCCACAGCCCTGACAGGCATCGGCCAGTACGACGTCACCGCGACGCCACTGCAGATGGCGATGGTGTCGGCGGCGATCGCGAACGGCGGCAAGCTGGTCTCGCCGCACATGGTGGCGCAGATCACCGACGGGGGTGGCGACGTCCTGGAGGACTACGACGCCGACGCGGACACGAAGGAGATCATGAGCGCCGACACCGCGGAGCAGCTGCAGTCGGCGATGCGGACGGTCGTCGAGGACGGCACGGGCACGAACGCGCGGATCAGCGGGGCGAGGGTGGGCGGCAAGACCGGCACGGCCCAGCACGGCGAGAACAACAGCAAGACCCCGTACGCCTGGTTCACGTCGTACGCGAAGGCCGACGGCAAGGAGGTCGCCGTCGCGGTCGTCGTGGAGCAGTCGAACGCGGCCCGGTCGGAGGTCAGCGGCAACGGGCTGGCGGCGCCGGTGGCCAAGGCGGTCATGGAGGCCGCGCTGAAGAACTGAGGCACCCCCGAACCATCCGAAGAAGAAGGGCCGCCCTCACTCCCCCCGGAGGGCGGCCCTTCGCCGTCAGTGGGCGAGCGGTGTCACTTCACCCCGAACAGCTGCTGGATCGGGTTGATCGCGAAGTAGACGAGGAACAGGACCGAGGTGGCCCACAGCAGCCAGTGGATCTCCTTCGCCCTGCCGAGGACCGTCTTGATGAGGACGAAGGCGAGGAAGCCGGCGCCGATGCCGTTGGTGATGGAGTAGGTGAACGGCATGACGGCGATGGTGAGGAACGCCGGGATGGCTATCTCGTACCTGTCCCAGTCGATGTGCTTGACCTGGGTCATCATCAGGAAGCCGACGGCGACGAGCGCGGGCGCGGCGGCCTGCATGGGGACGATGGTCAGCAGCGGGGTCAGGAAGAGCGCCACCGCGAAGAGGCCGCCGGTGACCAGGTTGGAGAAGCCGGTGCGCGCGCCCTCGCCGACGCCGGCCGCGGACTCGATGTAGGAGGTCGCGGAGGACGAGGAGGCGGCGCCGCCCGCGACGGCCGCCGCGCCGTCGATGAGGAGGACCCGGCCGAGGTTCGGGACCTTGCCCTCCTCGTCCAGCAGGCCCGCCTCGGCGGTGATGCCGACGACCGTGCCCATGGTGTCGAAGAAGTCCGACAGCAGCAGCGTGAAGATCAGCAGGACGACCGTGATGACGGTGGTCTCGCCGAACGAGCCGAACAGGCTGAAGTCGCCGATCAGTCCGAACTCGGGGGCGGCGACGAGGTCGGCCGGGACCTTCGGGGTGGTGAGGCCCCAGCTCTTGATGTCGGCCACCGAGTTGATCACGATCGCGACGACCGTCATCGTCAGGATGCTGATGAGGATCGCGCCCCGCACCTTGCGGGCGAGCAGGGCGATGGTCAGCAGGACACCGAGACAGAAGACGAGTACGGGCCAGCCGGACAGCGCGCCGCCGGCGCCGAGTTGGACCGGCACGGTGGTGCCGGCGATGTCGGGTATGCGGCTGACGAAGCCGGCGTCGACGAAACCGATGAAGGCGATGAACAGGCCGATGCCGACGCTGATCGCCTGCTTGAGCGGTTGCGGGATGGCGTGCATGACGGCCTCGCGCAGGCCCGTGGCCACCAGGACGCAGATCAGCAGGCCTTCGAGGACGACCAGGCCCATCGCGTCGGGCCAGCTCATCAGCGGGGCTATCTGGAAGGCGACGACCGCGTTGAGTCCGAGGCCGGCGGCGAGGGCGAGGGGCAGGTTGCCGCCGACGCCCATGATGATCGTCATCACCGCGGCCACGAGGGCGGTGGCGGTGACGAGTTCGGCGCCGTCGAGGGTGTGGCCGAACTTGTCCTTGGCGTTGCCGAGGATGATGGGATTCAGGACAAGGATGTACGCCATCGTGAAGAACGTGGCGAGGCCGCCGCGTATCTCACGGGCGAAGGTGGACCCTCGGGCGCTGATCTTGAAGAAGCGATCGACGCTGTTCGCCCCGGGTGGTCCGGCTGCGGGCCGGTCGGCCACCTTCTGTGCGTCGGACATGAACGGTGCTCCTAGTGACATGCGTGGACTACGCGCGGATGCTGGCTGGATTGTTCCCCCGTTGAACCTGGTTCAGGTTTTCTCCGTGTTACGAAAACGGAGTTCTCCCTGCAAGACGGCGTTCGAAGCCGCGTACGAACCTCGTTCACGATCACTGCTACTCTTCCGGATCTCGTCGGGGGTCGACCTCGGACGATCACATGTCATTCACATGACTCGCACAGGCAGCCGGATGGGCTGCCGTGGCCGCAGCGAGAAGAGAGGTCCCGTGGGCACTGTCGTCGACGACGCAGCCTCCGTGGAGTTCCACGCCTTCTTCGAACGGCACTATGCCGAACTCTCCCGTCTCGCGCACCTGTTGACGGGTGAGGCGGACGCCGCCGACGACCTGGCCGCGGACGCGTTGCTCGCGATGTGGCACCGCTGGGACCGGGTCCGCGCGGCGGACCATCCGGTGGCGTACGCCCGTGGCGTCGTCGCCAACCTGGCCCGCACCCGGATCCGCAGCGCGGTCCGTGAGCGCCGCAGGATCACGCTGTTCTGGTCGCAGCGCGAGGAGAAGACCGAGAATCCCGATGTGCCCGGCGTGGTCGACGTCCAGTCGGCGCTGCGCAGACTGCCCTTCCGCAAGCGGGCGTGCGTGGTGCTGCGGCATGCTTTCGACCTCTCGGAGAAGGACACGGCGCTGGCCCTCGGTGTCTCGGTCGGTACCGTGAAGAGCCAGACGTCCAAGGGCATGGCCGAACTGCAGAAGCTGCTCGGCACCGAGAACGCGCCACGGCGTATGCACGCCGGCATCACGGGCGGGGGCGTGAGGGGCGCGAGTGTGACCGGTGCGGGCGCGCCGGGCAGTGGAGGAAGGGACCGATGAGGGACGTGCACGAGGATCTGCGCGCCCGGCTGCGTGAGTCGGCCGAGGCGCACGAGCCCGACCGCGCCCGCATCCTGGCCCGGATCGAGCGCGGTATGGCGGCCCCCGAGGAGCGCCGGAGCCGCAAGGCGACCCGGCCGCCGCTGTGGGGCTGGGTGCGGGTGGTCACGGCCACCGCCGGTGTCGCGAGTGTGCTCGCGGTGGGCGGTTACGCGGTCGCCTCCGCGGTGAAGGGCGAGGAGACGGCGCCGGCCGACCGGGGGACCGTCGTGGTCTCCCCGACCCCGGTCGACTCCCCGGCCGCGACGAGCCGGGCCCCGATCCCTCCCGACCGTCCGAGCCCGAGCGCCGGCGGGAAGCAGGAGACGAAACCCCGCTCGACCCCGTCGCAGAGCCCGTCGGCCAAGGACACGACCGCGCCGACGCTGCCCTCCTCGGGGGACGAGAGGGACGGTCCGCTCTGGTCGGACGGCTCGGTCGACCCGCACAGCAACGACTTCTGGGCGCAGAGCAATCTCACCCTGAAGACGAGCGAGCAGCTCACCGAGCTGACCGTGCAGCTGCGGATCGCCCGGACCGGCGGGGTCACCTCGGCCGGCGCCTGGCGCTCGCTGCCGGAGCAGGACTTCGACCTCACGGTCGCCACGGACGACGGGTTCCTGGTCTACACCTGGGTGCTCAAGGACGGCCGTACGGTCCCCAAGGGCGAGTTCGTCTTCGCCGGGCAGTACAACCACGAGCGCGGCGGCCGGGACGCGGGCGGCGACCGCTACGCGATGACGGCGAAGGCCGGCGGCGACGACCTCTCGGTGGCGGGCGACTTCGAGGCCCACGACGACAAGGGCGAGGGCTCCTCGGACGAGGACGACTCGTAGGAAGATCCGCGGCGGCGGCAACCCTGTCCCCACCGGTGGCGACCAGGAGGCAGCACAGTCACCACCAGCGGGGGATCGGGCACATGACCGCAGCCGCGGAACGGACCGGGGGCACGGACGCGTTCGCGGGCGATCGGCCGCGGGTATCCCCGTACGACCGGGGGAACAACCACCCGTGCGCGTACGGCGTCCTTGTCGATACAGGGCATTCGAACACCAGTCAGTACGACGTCCCCGGTCCGGGCATGGTGTCCGCCCGTGTGGACCTGCCGGCCCGAGCCCCCTCGGCCGGCGGCGGTGCCGACCGGAGCCCCCCTCGGGGTCGGCACGAACAGCGCCCCCCGCCGGTGACGACCGGCGGGGGGCGCCTTCGCGCGCGTGGTGCGGCGGTTCAGCGCATCGTCGCTCCGATGGTGGTGGAGCCCGTGGTCAGGAACGTGGTGGCTGGCAGCGACCCGTCCGCCCGCCGCGCGCCGTACACGGTGGTCGGGGTCGTCGATCTGAAGGCCGGCGCGCTCACGCCGCTGTCCCAGCTGTTCGCGGTGGACACCGTGGAAGGGCCCAGCTCGGCCCTGTCCGCCCCGTTGTCCACCGCCAGGTTGCGGGCCAGACGGGCCGTGCCCGCCGCGAAGGAGAACCCGCTCTCCCCGTTGGCGTAGGCCGTGTTGCGGTCCAGCCGGATCGCGCCGGTGTTGGAGTCCCCGGTGAACCCGTGGAGCGCGTTGTCCGAGGCCGCGTTGGAGTCGACCGCGTGGGCGGCCGTCGCCCCTCCCCCGCCCAGCTCGAACCCGTTGCCCCGGCCCTCGGACGCGGGGTCGTGCCGGTGGTCCCTGCCGTTGCCGAAGGCCCAGGAGTGCTCGACGGTGACGGGCGAGGAGAACTGCCAGAGGTCGAGCCCGTCGTCCGCGTTGCCGTACAGGCGTGCGCCGGTGATCCTGTTGCCGGTGCCGGAGCCGAACTTCACGGCGATGCCGTCCGCGTTGCGGCCGTGGCCGGCGGCGTCGTCGTTGCCGTGGCTGTCCAGGTTCGCCACGAGGTTGTCGGTGGTGCCGTCGCCGCGCAGGGTGAACCCGGTGTCGCCGTTGTCCGCGGTGACGAGGTTCTCGAAGATTCCGCCGGTCGACGACGTGGCGACGAAGCCCTGCGCCGGGGAGTTCTGGAAGGTGAGGCCGGAGACCGTCCAGTAGTCACCGTGGATCCCGGCGAGCCAGGAGCCGGCGGCCAGCCCGGACCCGTCGATCCTGACCTTCTCGTCGCCGTACGCGGTGAGCGTGATCCGGGCCGAGGCGGTGCCGTTCGCCGTGGATCTCAGGGTGTGTGCCGGCCGGTAGGTGCCACCGCGCACCTGGATCGTCGTACCGGCGACGGCGTGCGCGACGGCCGACTCCAGCGACGCGGTGTCGGAGACGGTGACCGTGACCGCGGCGGCCGCGGCCCGGGCGTCGTCGTGCGCGAGGCCGAGGTGGACGCCGCCCGCCCCCGCCGCGACGGACACGGCGGCGGCGATCGACAGGGTCCGCGCTCTTCGATGGCGTCCGTGGCTGTGACGCACGGTGTTCCTTTCGCAGGCGACGCGTCTCGGGGAGACGAGGGACGAAGCGGGCCGGAGGGGCCGCTCCGGCCCGCTTCGTTCCCCTGGTCGCCGCCCGGCGGGAAAGGGTTGCCGCGCGCCCGCGAAACTGTTCGAAAGTTTCGCGGCGGAGTTCAGTTCATGGTCGCGCCGATCGTGGTGCTGCCCGTGGTCAGGAAGGTGGTCGCGGGCAGGGTGCCGCTGGACGAGCGGGCGTTGAACGTCGTCGAGGCGCTGGTCGAGCGGAAGGCCGGGGTCGAGACGCCCGAGTCCCAGTTGTTGCCGGACGACACGACCGACGAGCCCTTGTTGACCGAGCCGCCGCTGTTGCCCACCGCCAGGTTCTTGCCGAGGCGGGCCGCGCCGGTGGCGAAGTAGTAGCCCCACTTGGCGTTGGCGTAGGCGGTGGTGCGGTTGATGACGATGGCGCCCTTGTTGCTGTTCTCGGTGAAGCCGTTGCCCGCGTTGTCCCAGGCGGCCGAGTTGTTGATGACATGGGCGACGGTCTCGCCGTCGCCGCCCAGCTTGTAGCCGTTGCCGTCGCCGGCGAACGCGGAGTCGCCCCAGCGGTTCCTGCCGTTGCCCATCGCCCAGGTGTGCTCGACGGTGACGGGCGAGGAGAAGGACCAGAAGTCCAGGCCGTCGTCCGCGTTGTTGTAGAGGCGGGCACCGGTGATGAGGTTGCCGGAGCCGGAGCCGAACTTGACCGCGATGCCGTCGGCGTTCTCCCCGTGGTTGGCCGCGTCGTAGTGGCCGTAGGAGTCGATGTTGCGGACGGTGTTGTCGGTGGTGCCGTCCCCGGTGAGCGTGAAGCCGGAGTCGCCGCCGTTGATGGTCTTGATGTTGTCCCAGACCGTGGAGGCGCAGGACTGGCAGACGACCGCGCTGTCCGGGGAGTTCTGGAAGGTGATCCCGGAGACGGTCCAGTAGTCGGCGGTCAGCTTGAAGATCCAGCCGCCGGCGGGGAGGTTCGAGCCGTCGATCTTCACGGTCTCGGAGCCGTACGGCTGGAGGTATATCCGGCTGGAGGAGCTGCCGTTGGCCGTCGACTGGAGGGTCGCCGTCGGGTAGTACGTGCCGCCGCGCACCTGGATGGTGGTGCCGGCGGTGGCGTTCTTGATGGCGTTGGAGAGGTCGGTGGTGTTGCCGACGACGACCGTGGCGGCGTGCGCCTGGGTGGGGAGCACGGCCAGGCCGGCGCCGAGGGCGAGGGCGGTGCCCAGGGCGAGAGTGGTACGACGAGACATGGAGAGCGGTTCCTTTCTCGTGCGGGTGGGGTCGTTCACAGGACGGAGTCGAGCCAGTCGAAGACCTCGTCCTGCTGGGGCGCGGTGAAGACATGACCGAGGTCCGGCCAGGTGCGCAGCCGCAGCCGCTCCTCGGCGTGGCGGGACCGCCAGACGGCGCGCAGCTTGTCGTGGGCCACGTGGACGCCGTCGGCGGGGAACAGCGGATCGAGGCCGCCGTTCAGGAAGAACATCGGCTTGGGGGCGCCGATGCTCGCCACGTCGGGGAAGTCGAGGTGCCGGGCGAGCCCGGGGTGGAGCATGTAATAGGCGGACTGGCCGCGCAGGATGTTGTTGCCGGGGACCATGACCTCCTTGAGTCCGGTCATGCAGCAGACGCTCACGGTGGCCGCGATGTCGTCGCTGAGCGCGGCCGTCTGCCAGGCCCGGAACGCGCCCATCGAGAAGCCGAGGGCCGCCACCCGGCGCCGGTCCACCCGGTCGAGACCGGCCAGGAAGCCCGCCGCGCGCACGTCCTCCCTGGCCATGAGCCCGGCGAGGGACGAACCCAGGTTGTACAGGTTGGCGGCCAGGGCCTGCTGGTCCTCGTAGGCGACCGGGCCCCGGTCGCCCCAGCCGAGCGCGTCGACGGCGAGGACGACGTAGCCGCGCCGGGCCAGTTCGTCGCCGACGAACCGGCCGCCGAAGTACCGGTCGGCCCAGGCCTGCGCCGAGGGCAGCCGGCTCTCGTCGGACCAGGGCCGGACCAGTTTCTCCTTGCCGATGTCGAACCTGGCGCCGTGGTCGTGCAGGAGGAGGACGGCCGGGAAGGGCCCGGTCCCGTGCGGGGTGAGCAGAGCACCCCGGACACGGCCGTACCGGGTCAGGGAGAGGGTGACCGTCTCCCGCGTGAACCCGTCGCCCTCGCCGCTGCGCTCGCCGAACTCGGGTGCGTACGGCGTGTCGTCCCGGGCGACGAACAGGTGCTCCTCGACCTTCGCTCGCGCCACCCGCCGCCAGGTGCGGAAGTCCCGGACGGGTGAGGTGCCCCAGGCCAGCGGGAAGCGGAGTTCGTCCTTGAGGAGGGGGTAGAAGTCGGGGAGGGTGCCCGGCGGGGCGGCCGGGGCGGGGACGGAGCCTCCGGCGGCCGCCGCCGTTCCCGCCCCCGCCAGGAGCGCCGCCGCCCCCGCGCCCACGACGAAGGAGCGGCGCCCCACGGGGTCACGGCCTCCGGTCGGATCACCGGTGGCCATAGGGCCTCCAGTCCCCCAGGTACGTCCGGCGCGTGTGCGTCGCGGCTTCGGCCTCCGTCAGCTGCGGCCGGTTCTCCGGCACCGCGACCACCGCGCCCGGACCGGAGTTGGCGTACTCCCCGAAGCGCATGGTCTGCCAGGGGTAGGCCTCCCGCATGTTGGTGTACGGGGCGACCGCGTCGATCCCGGGCCCGATCCAGGTGTCCCGCACGACCAGCGAGGGCCAGGCGGTCGTCTCGTACGAGGGCACCCAGGGCCGGGCGATCTTGTACGCGGCGTCCTCGGCGCCGGAGGTGATCCGGCCGCGCAGGACGAGGAAGCCGTAGGGGTTGGCGCGGGCGGTGGCCGGGGCGAAGACCATGCCCTTGGGGGTGAAGGACACGTCGCGCCGGAGCGTGCGGAAGTGGCAGGCGTCGAAGACGGCCCTGGCCCGCCCGAACACGAAGTCGACGTCACCCTCGATGTGGCAGTGCCGGTAGTACTGCCGGTCGAAGGCGTCGAGCGCGGTGGTGTCCGCGAAGAGGGTGTCCTGGTGGCCGAGGAACCGGACGTTCTCGAAGTGCGAGCGGTCCCCCGTGACGTACGCGGCGACCGCCTGGGTCCCCGTGTAGTCCGGATGGTCCGCGCGCAGCCAGTCGTTGGCGAGGGTCAGGTCGCGTACGGTCAGCCCGGCCGCCGCCGAGGTGAAGGTGGCGGAGCCCGCGGTGCCGTAGGTGCCGCCCTCGGGCCTCGGGGTGCCGTTGGCCCGGTCGAAGACGACGACGGCGGCGCGGGGGTCGCGGGACGCGCCGCGCAGAATCAACTCCCCTTTCTCTGCTGGGATGTTGACGACCTCGCGGTACGTCCCCGGGTGGACGACGATGGTCCACCCGGGGCCGGTGACGGCGTCGACGGCGGCCTGGACGGACCCGCCGGGCCGCACGTGCAGGACCCGGCGGGCGTGACCATGGGTGAGGGAGGGGGTGGTGCCGACGGCCGCCAGGCCACCGGCGAGCCCGGTGAGCAGGGTGCGCCGGCGCATGTCAGCACCTCTCCCACGGGGTCCAGTCGCCGAGATACGCCTCCCGGGTCGCCGACGCGGCTTCCGCGCGCGTGAGCTGGGGCCGGTTCTCGGGGACGGAGACGACGGCGCCCGGCCCGGTGTTCCGGTACTCGGCGAACCGCTGGTCCTGCCAGGGGAAGCCGGCCGACATGTTCGTGTACGGGGCGACCGCGTCGATCCCCCGCCCGAGGTGACTCTCGCGCACGGTGAGCATGGGCCGGGCGGTGGTGTCCGAGCTGGGCACCCAGGGGCGGGCCAGCTTGTAGGAGGCGTCCGGGGCCTCACTGGTGATCCGGCCGCCGGTGACGAGGTAGCCGCGCGGGTTGGCGCCCGCGGTGGAGGGCGCGAACACGAACCCGTACGGGGAGGACTCCAGATCGGTCCTGGTCAGCGTGTGGAAGCGGCAGCGCTCGAACACGGCCGTGGCCCGCCCGAAGACGAAGTCCACGTCCCCTTCGGCATAGCAGTCGCGGAAGTACTGCCGGGCGAAGGTGCCGAGGGCCATCGAGTCGGCGTACAGCGTGTCCTGATGCCCGAGGAACCGGCACCGCAGGAACGCCGCCCGGTCGCCCTGCACCTTGATCGCGACGGCCTGTGTGCCGCTGATCTCCGGGTGGTCGGCACGCAGCCAGTCGTTGGCGAAGGTGATGTCCCGCGCGGTGAACCCGTCGGCCTGCACCAGGGTCGTGGCGGACCCGGTGGTGCCGTAGGTGCCGCCGCCCGGTTTCGGCGTACCGGCCGCGTTGTCGTACACGATCACCGCGTCCCGGGCGTTCCCGGAGGCCCCGATCCAGGTCATCCGGGTACGGGCGACGCTGACGGCGACGGTCTCGCGGTACACGCCCGGCGCGACGACCAGCGTGTATCCGCTCCCGCTCGCGGCGGTCACCGCGGCCTGGACGGTGGTGAAGTCACCGGCTCCTGCGGCGTCCACGTACAGCGTCTGCGCGTCGAGCCGTGCGGCGGGCGATCCGTGCCGGCCGAAGACGCGGCGGCCGTGGGCGGCTCGGGCGGGGGATGTGAGGGTGAGGGCGAGGGTGGTGCCGAGGGCGGCGGTCAGGAGGGACCGTCTGCCGACCCTGCGGCCGGAGCCCCCCATCAGCACACCTTCCCGGCACCCGCGCCGTTCCCGACGATGCCCGGCACGGCACGCGGGGAGTCGACCTTGGTGCGCAGGGTGGGGGTCCACCCGGCGCCGGACTGCAGGATCTCCGTGGGGATCTCGGCGTTGTGCACGGCGATCAGGTCCGTCAGCTTGCCGTTGACGTAGTTGTTCTGGGCCGTGAGCGGGGACTCGTTCCACTTCTTCAGGGCCTTGCCGACGCTCGCGCCCGCCGGCAGCGTGATCGCGTTGTCGCTGGCGTGGAGCTGCGAGCGGATGCCGACGCCGAAGATGTAGTAGTCGGACTTCTGCGCCTCGCCGACGACGTAGTGGTTGTTGTAGACGTCGACCTGGCCGAACCGCACGCGCGGGGAGCGCTGGAGGATCCCGTCGAAGCGGTTGTGGTGCATGGTGACCTTGAGCTTGCCGGAGTCGGTGGTGGCGGTGCTGTCGCTGTTGCCGATCAGCATGTTCTTGTCGTGGTCCTGGAAGCGGTTCCAGGACACGGTCACGTGGTTGGCGCCGCGCACGATGTCCGTCAGCCCGTCGTGCTGCTGGAAGACCTTGCCGAAGTAGACCGGCCGCTCGCTGTCGGGGTAGCGCCCGTCGGTGAACGTGTTGTGGTCGAGCCACACGTGGTCGGTGCCGTAGACCACCACGGCGTCGTACTCGGAGTTCCAGTTGCCGGTGTTGTTGTCGTCGGTGGGGTCCCACTTGGGGAAGCAGTCGAGCGGCGCCTCGATGGTGAGGTTGCGCATGATGACGTTGGAGACGCCCTTGATCTGGATGCTGCCGCCGAGGATGCCGGAGTGCTTGCCGACGCCGACGATGGTGGTGTTGCTCGGGATGTTGGCCTTGATCTCCGAGTCCTGCCGGGCGGCGGAGGCGACCCGCGCGTCCTCCTGCGGGCCCTTGGCGACCTCGTCGTTGCCGTACACGGCCGGGTCGTAGTCCTTGAGGTACTGCTGGAGGTCGTAGCCGCCGGCGACGAAGGCCTCGCACCCCTCGGAGACGGCGTCGATCATGCCCTTGACCTTGATGATCTTCGGCGCGTCACCGCCGTCCCGCAGCGCGGCCTTGAACTCGGCCCAGGTGGTGACGGTGTAGACATGGCCGGCGTCGGCCGTCGAGCCTCCGGTGGTGCCGCCTTCGGCCGAGCCCCAGCCGTCACCCGCGCCGAGCACCTGCCGGCCGAGGTCACGCCCCTGGGCCTGGGCGACACCGGTGCCCGTGACGCCGAGGACGAGGGCGGTGCAGCCGATGACGGAAGTCATGACGTGGGCATGCCAGATACGAGGACGCATGGATGTGGTTCCTTTCGAAGCAAAGGGGGGTCTTCGGGGGCGCGCGAAAGCCGCGCGCGCGGGGAGCTACGCCTCGGGCCAGGTGATCCAGGAGTCGGGGATCTCCTCGGTCAGCCGACGCACGTCGAGCCGCGACAGGACCCGGCGCCGCAGCAGCTCGGAGGCGACCAGCCGCGCCACGGCGATGGCTCCCGGCGGGTTGAAGTGGGTGTTGTCCTGCTCGGTCGCGGTCCAGTTGAAGTACTTCTTGGTCTCCTCGACGCCGAGCCTCTGCCACAGCGCGAGGGACAGCGCCTGGATGTCGAGGAGCGGGACCCCCTCCTGCGCGGCGAGCGCGATGGCCGCCGCCGGATACTCGCCGTGGGTGGGCAGCGCGGTGCCCGCCGCGTCGAACTTCCTGCGTTCGACCGAGGTCGCGAGCACCGGCCGGGCCCTCCGGGCCCGCGCGCCGTCGATGTACTGGCGCAGATGGTCCTGGTAACTCGTCCACGGCTCGGTGTAGCGCGTGGGGTCCGCGATCTTGGAGTCGTTGTGCCCGAACTGGATGACGAGCAGGTCCCCGTGGCCGATGGCGTCGAGGATGACGTCCAGGCGCCCCTCGTCGATGAAACTCTTCGAACTACGGCCGTTCACCGCGTGGTTGGAGACCTTCAGTCCCGAGCGGAGGAAGAACGGGAGCGCCATGCCCCAGCCCGTTTCGGGGGCGGCGTCGGCGTACTTCTGCGCGGCGGTGGAGTCGCCGGCGATGTAGAGGGTGCGTTCCCGACGGGCCCCGCGGGGCGCGGCCGCGGCGGACGCGGGCCCCGTGGCGGCGACGGCGAGCGGAACGGCGGCGAGCGCCGCGGTGGTGACCTGTCTACGGGTGAGTGACACGTGCGGGTGCCTTTCCAGTAGGCCCCGCGCCCCGATCTGGGGCGCGGGGAACTGCGCGACCGGCCGAGTGCGAACCGGTGGCCGGGAGACCCGGCCCACCGGCGGAGGGTCAGCCCTTCTGTTCGTTCCATTCGGCCTGCGCCTTGTTCAGCTGGTCGGCCAGGGCGTCCAGGAACTCCTTCGCGCTGGTCTGGCCGTCCATCACCTTCTGGAAGGCCGGCTCGTTGTCGGTCTTGGAGATCGTGTTCCAGTCGGGCAGGTAGTACGGCAGCTGCACGATGGTGGTGGATCCGTCGGTCAGCGCGGCGGCGGCGAGCTTGGTCGGCTCGGCCTCGGAGATCCAGCCGTCCTTGGCCGCGTCGTTGTTCGACGGCACCTGCCCCGCCGACTTGTTGAACTTGGAGTTCTCCTCGTGCGAGGTGGCGAACTCGATGAACTTCCAGGCGGCTTCCTTGTTCTTCGAGCTCTTGAACAGCCCGAGCCCGTCGACCGGGTTGGAGACCTGGACCCGCTTGCCGTCGGAGCCGGTGGGCTGCGGGATGCCCCGGAACTTGTCGACGCCGAACGCCTTCACGTGGTCCTGGTAGGAGCCCAGGTTGTGGTTGAGCATGCCGATGGTGCCGGAGTCGAACTGGGCGACCATCTTGGTGAAGTCGTTGTTGAGGTCGGCGGCCGGCGTGACCTTCTTGTAGAGGCCGACGTACTTCTCCAACGCCTTGACGTTCTTCGGGTCGTTGACGGTGCTCTTCTCACCGCTCGCGTCCCAGAACGAGGTGATCCCGGACTGCCCGTACATCGCGTCCAGGGCCTGCGCGATGGAGCCGGCGCCACCGCGGATGGTGTAGCCGAACTCGTTCTTGCCCTTGTTCGTGAGCTTCTCGGCGGCCGCGTAGAACGTGTCCCAGTCGGTCGGCGCGTCCAGGCCCGCCTTCTTGAACAGGTCGGTGCGGTAGTAGAGGACACCGTTGTTGGCGGAGGTCGGGATCGAGTAGAGGGCGTCGCCGCCGCCGGCGGACTTCAGCGACTCGACCATCGCCTCGTTGAGCTTGCCGTTCAGGGAGGACTTGGCGAGCCGGTCGTCGAGCGGCTCCAGGGTGTTCTGGGCCGCGAACCCGGCGGCCATGGCCGCGCCGACACCGCCGACGTCCGGGAGGCCGCCGCCCTGGATGGCGGTGTCGACCTTGGACTGGTACTCGGTGGAGGCGATCCCGACGTACTCGACCTCGATGTCCGGGTTGGCCTTCTCGAAGTCGGCGATGATCTCCTTCCAGATGTCGGTGCGGACACCGCCGTTGTTGTCCCAGAAGAGGACCTTGCCCTTGCCGCTGCCCTCGGAGCCCTTGTCGCCGCCCGCGCCGCTGCCGTCGTCACCGCAGGCGGTGGCGGTCAGCGCGAGGACGGATCCCAGGGCGACGGCCACGGCGGCGCGCCTGCTTCTGCGGTTGCTGATCTTCATGGAACGGCTCTCTTCTGCTGGATACGAGGGTGATGAAGTTGTGGGGGGGTCTGTGCTGTCTCCGGGAGCGGACTCAGTGGCCGGCGCGCCGGCTGTGCGGCGCCCAGCCGTCCGTCCCCGCGAGGTACGTGGTGACCGTGTGGGCCGACGCCTGCGAGGCGTCGAGCTGCGGCCGGTCAGCGGTCACGCCGGCCCCCGGCCCGTACGTCCGGTACTCCGTGAACCGCGCGTCCTTCCACGAGAAGCCGCTCATGTCCGTCCACGGCGACGACTTGACCGCGGCGGGCAGTTCGGTGTCCCGGAAGAGCACCTGGGCGACGGCGTCCGGCTCGCCGCCCGGGTGCCAGGGCCGGCCGAGGTGGTAGGTCCCGGCGGGCGCGTCACTGACGACCTTCGACCGGGTGATCAGGAAACCGTAGGGGTTGCCCTTCCAGGTGGAGGCGGCCGTGATGTAGCCGTTGTTGCTGTCCGAGCCCCGGCTGAGCGCCTTGATCAGGGAACGCTCGATCACCGTCGTGGCCCGGCCGTAGATGAAGTCGACATCGCCCTCGATGTACGAGTCGCGGATGTAGACCCGGCTGACGACGTCGAGCTTGGGGCTGTCCGTCATCAGGGTGTCCTGGTTGCCCAGGAAGGCCGTGTTCTCGAAGACGATCCGGTCGCCGGTGGTCTTCATCGCGAGCGCCTGCTCGCCGTTCACCTCGTGGGCGGCCTCGTCGAAGTCGTTGCTGAAGGTGAGGTTGCGGGCGGTGACGTCACTGGCGAGGATCCGCACGGTGGCGCTGCCGTTGGAGCCGCCGTTCGCGGCGGGCGTGTCGAAGACGATGACGGTGTCCGAGCGATCCTGTCCAGTCCCCCGCAGCACCAGGTTCGGCTTGTTCGCGGGGATCAGGACCTTGGCTCGGTAGGTGCCGGGCGCGATGCGGATCGTGACCGTGCCGTCGTTGCCGGCGGGCACGGCGTCGACGGCGGCCTGCACGGTCGCGTGGTCGGCGGGGACGTTCAGCACGGTGTTGGTGCCGAGCGTCTTCTGCGGGCCGGAGAACCGGGTGACCAGGGCGGGGACGGCGGCGGCCGGGTCGAGGCGGTAGCGGTAGAAGTCCCTGGGGTCGAAGGCGGCGCCCCAGGCGTCCCGCCGTCCGCCGACGTTCTTCAGGATCGACCCGCGCTGCACCAACTCGGCGGTGGCGTCGGCCTGGTAAGGGTGCCGGACGCCGTCGTAGTAGCTGTTCTCGATGACCATCTTCGTCCGGCCGCGCGACCAGTTCCCGTACGTCCACACGGGGTCGCCGTCGGCCACCTGCGCCGAGAGGTAGTTGTTGTAGAGGTGCGCGTAGGCGCAGTTGTCGGCGGAGGGGTTGCGCTGTTTGGTGCCGGTGAACCAGTTGTGGTCGATGGTGATCTCGGTCCGGACGTTGGTGGTCCAGCCGATGCCGAGGGCCTTGTTGTGATTCCTGAACTGGTTGTGGGAGACGGTGATGTACCGGCTGTCCTTGCGGATGTCGAGCAGTCCGTCGCCCATGTGCTCGAAACGGTTGTGGTCGATCCAGACGTGGTCGACGGTGTCCATCTGGATCGCGTCGAAGTCGGTGGTCTTGCCGTCCCAGTCGCCCTCGACGTAGGAGTCCCGGATCGTCAGGTTGCGGATGACGACGTTGCTGGTCCCGGGGCCCAGGTGCAGCTCGCCGTGGACGATCTCGCCGGTGTCGCCGACGCCGATGATCGTCTTGTCCGAGGTCACGGCGATGTCCGAGCCGAAGGGGGCCACCTCGATCGCCCCGGCCACGCGGATGACGTAGGGCTCCTCCGCGGAGGCGTACCGCATCAGCGAGGCCTGGTCGGTGACGGTCACGACCTTGCCGCCGGCGCCCCCCGTGGTGCCGCCGTCGAGGGAGGCGAAGCCGTGCGGCCGGTCGCTCCAGCGGGGTTTCGCCGTGGTGACGGCCTCGGCGGGCTGTGCGGCCTCGGCCGGGGTGAACGCGCCGCCCAGGAACGAGGCGATCAGGGCGGTGACGGCGGTTAAGGCTCTCCCTCGATGCGGCAAGCGCTTGCTACGGAGGTGCGTCATTGCGGCTCCCAACAGGCGTACGAAGTCTGGGGTCAGGCGGTCGTGGCGCGTGCGGCGGTGATCCGGAACTGGGTGAACGTGGCCGCTCCGGCGGGTCCGCCGCCGGTGGGCGCGACCGCGAAGAGGCCGAGCAGGGCGCCGACCCAGCGCCAGGGGGTCGCGGCGAAGACCTGTCCCGAGGACTGCCACCCCTCCCCCACGTCGTAGGAGTAGCGGCAGCGGGCCCCGGCGGCGGTCTCGATCCGCAGCCGGGCCCGTCCCTCCGGCGCCGGGCGGGGATGGCCGGCGTCCCGTTCCCGGTCCGCCACGGTCTCGGCGAACCGGTGGACGAGGTGCACGGTCCCGTCGGCCCCCCGCTGGAGTCCGATCCAGCGGAACGCGTCCCCGAGCACGGCGAGCCCCGCCCGCGCCCCCGGTTCCTCGCTGTCGAGCCTCAGCTCCACCTCGATCACGGCCGGGATCCCCGGCAGCCGCTGTGTGAGCACATTCGCCAGTTTCCGCAGGTCGTGCGCGTGCACGGAGCGCACGCACGTGAGCCGCAGCCCGTCCCCGGAGTGCTGGGTGGCCCAGCCGTCCTGGGGGTTCGCGGTCCACTGCCACTGGCGTCCGAAGCGGCCGCCGGGGAAGTCGTCGTCGGTCGCGGGCGCGGCCGGCGGCTGTGCCGGCAGCGCCGGCTTGCGGTGGACGGCGACCGGGGCGCCGTCGTCGCCGATCACCGGCCAGCCGCCCGCGGCATCCCAGCGCATCGGCTGGAGGTGGACGACCCTGCCGTACGCGCCGCGCTGCTGGAAGTGCAGGAACCAGTCCTCGCCGGCCGCCGTGCGCACCCAGCCGCCCTGGTGGGGCCCGTTGACCTCGGTGTCCTTCTGCTCCAGGGCGATGTGTTCCTCGTACGGGCCGAAGAACTCGCGGGAGCGGAAGACGCCCTGCCAGCCGGTCTCCACGCCCCCGGCGGGGGCGAAGATCCAGTACCAGCCGTCGTGGCGGTAGAGCTTGGGGCCCTCCAGGGTGAACCAGCCGGGGAGCCGGTCCGCGTCGACGACGACCTTGCCCTCGTCGAGCAGTCCGGTGCCGTCGGGCCGCATACGGTGCCCGGTGAGCCGGTTCTTGATCCCGGAGCGGGACCTGGCCCAGGCATGCACGAGGTGAGCCTCGCCGGTCTCCTCGTCCCACAGCGGGCAGGGGTCGATGAGTCCCTTGCCCTCCTTGACCAGGTGCGGGCGGGTCCAGGGGCCCCTGATGCCGGGGGCGTTGACCTGGAAGACGCCGTGGTCGGGGTCGCCCCAGAAGATCCAGAAGCGGTCGTCGAAGTGCCGCAGCGAGGGCGCCCACACCCCGCAGTCGTGGCGCGGGACCCTGAACTCGGCTGCCGGTTCCAGGAGTTCGAGCGCGTGGCCGACGAGCGTCCAGTTGACCAGGTCCCGGGAGTGGAGCAGGGGAAGGCCTGGAGCCCGGCCGAAGCTGGAGGCCGTCAGATAGAAGTCGTCGCCCACGCACAGGACGTCGGGGTCGGACCAGTCGGCGTCGAGGACCGGGTTGCGGTAGGTGCCGTCGCCCTGGTCGGCGCAGAAGGCGGGCGTGGTGACGGCGGACACGGTGCCTGCGGACGAGGTGCCGGCACCGGTCGTGGCGGCGGACAGGCTGCTCATGCGCTCACCGCCTTCCGCGCGAGGGCGGCGGCCTCGCCCCGGTCGAGGATGCCGTCGGCGACGATGGTGACGACCCGGCGTACGGCGGTCTCGCCCGGCCCGATCGCAAGGCGCTCGCTGTGGGCGAGGGAGGAGCCGACTCCCGGGTACTCCTCGGCGCGCACGAACCACGGGTCGCGGCGGGTGGCGTCGGTGGCCCCCGCGAAGACGAGCGTCCACATGCCGCCGGCCAGGGCGAGCCAGTCGGCGCGGCGCCCGTGGACCGCCGACTCGCCCTCCGCGTCGGCGGTGAAGACGCGGGGTGCGGCGGCCTCCTTGCGGGCCCGCCAGAAGAACCCGCCGTACGCGGCGCCGGGGCGGCCGTTGGTGGCGGGGCTGCCGATCGAGACCGGGGCGTCGGTGGTGTTGGTGAGGGAGAAGGTGAAGTCCAGCGCCCAGGCGGATTCGGTGAGTTCGGTGGCCGCGACCGTACGGCGCTCGCGCAGCAGCTCTCCGGGGGACGCCACCCAGCGCAGTTCCTCGACGAAACCGTCGGGGTCCCGCAGCTGGAAGGCGATGTGGCGCTGGGAGCCGTGGTTGGCGAGTTCGGTCGGGCCCCGGTCGCGAACGTAGGTGCGTCCGCCCCAGAAGTTGTGCCCCTCGACGTCGGGAACGGCGACACCGACGCCGAGGTGGTGGGTGTGGTCGGCGGGGCTCAGTTCGGTGACCGCCGTACCGGACAGGGTGGTGACGGGGTGCAGATAGGGGCGGGGCGAGTGCCGTTCCGGCAGTTCGGGCCGGGTGAGGTAGCGGCCCACCGGACGGCCCGCCACCCGCAGGACGAGGGATGCGTCGGTCATCATGTGCTCACCTCTTTCGCCGGTGCTTCGGGCAGCGCCCAGGGGGCGCCGAGTTCGGAGTAGAGGGCGAGGTTGTCGGCGGCGGCCGCGACCAGGCCGTCGATGCCGTCGACCACCCGGCGCTCCTCGTCGGGCAGCCGGTGCCAGGCGCCGGCCGGGAGCGCGATGGGGTCCGGGGCGGCCCGGATCGCCTCGACGACCTTCATGAACGCGCCGGTGACCGCCGGCGGGACCAGCAGCTCGGTGCCGTCGACGAGGTGGTCGACGAGGTTCTCCAGCAGGTCCGTGCGGTCGAACTCGATCTCCTCCGGGCCGTGCCCGGCCCGCTGGACCAGCACGCGGTCCTGCTTGTACCAGAAGGTGATCCGGCCGCTGGTGCCGTGGACGACGTTGTACGGCTCGTCCGGGTCCTCCGCGCACAGGGTGGCGGCGACGGTGATCCGGCCGCCGTCGGCGGTGGTGACCCGCACGCACGAGGTGTCGTCGGACTCGATGTCGTTGGCGCGCAGCAGCTCGGTCTCGATGGCCGTGACGTCCTCGGCGCGGCCCGCGCCCGCGAGCGCGAGCCCGGTGGCGACGGCGTGCGCGAGGGGGTTGGTGAGCGCCCCGTCGATCACGTCCACGCCGTTCAGGCGACGCTTGCCGGCCCAGGGCGCCCGCCGGTAGTACGCCTCGGCGCGCGCCCAGGCGCCGGCTCCGCCGATGCCGACGACCTCGCCGATCAGGCCGTCCGCGACCATCTTCCGGATGGCGGGCAGGGCGTGCGAGCCCAGCGACTGGAAGCCGATCTGGCAGACCGTGCCGGCGTCCGCGACCCCGTCCGCCATACGGCGGAACTCGGCGTAGGACGGGGCCGGCGGCTTCTCCAGCAGCACGTGCACGCCCCGCCGGGCCGCCGTCAGGGCCAGGTCGGTGTGGGTCGGGATCGGGGTGCAGATCACCGCGATCGCGGCGCCCGTCGCGTCGAGGAGCGCCCCGAAGTCGGCGGACTGCTCGGGCGTGCCGAGACCGTCCGGGATCTCGTCCGCGCCCAGCGGGGTCAGCTCGCAGATCCCGGCGAGCCGGACGATCCCCTTGTCCTGCAGCCGCCGGATGTTCTCCAGGTGCCAGCGGCCGTGGCCGCGGGCGCCCGCGAGGACGAGCGGCAGCGGGGTGTCGTAGGCGGTGGTCTCACGGTTCATCGGGGTCATCGGATCCTCCCTGCGCCCGCGCCGCGGGCCACCTCTCGGTCGGCCCTCCCGGCGCTGTCGATCTTTTGGTGCAGGGTAGGCGTCCAGCCGACGTCGGCCGTGAGATCACGCTCGCTGCCGGAGTTGTAGGCGTTGTGGATGGCCAGGAGATCCACCGGATAGCCGTTGAAGAGGGTGCCCGTCTGGTGCAGGGCGGTGCCGTTCCAGCTCTTGACCAGGTCGGCGGCCTCGATGTGGCCGGGGGTGGTGAAGGCGTTGTTCTCGGCGTACACGGCGGACTCGGTGGAGACGCCGAGGGAGTACCGGAAGTCGTGGGCGTCGGCCGGGACGACGTAGCGGTTGTTGTAGAGGTGCACCTGGCCGAAGCGGACGCGCGGCGCGCGCTGCACGACGTTCTCGAACTCGTTGTGGTGCAGCGTCACCCGCAGCCTGCCCCGGTCGCCGGTGGCCGTGTCCCCGTTGCCGATCAGGATGGCCTTGTCGTGGTCGGCGAAGCGGCTCCAGGAGACGGTGACCAGGTCGGAGGCGTTGGTGATGTCGAGCAGGCCGTCGTGCCGGAGGTGGTTACGGCCGAAGTACGTCGGCTCGTCCTGGTCGGTGTGCCCCCGGTCGGAGATCGTGACGTGGTCGATCCATACGTGGCGGGAGCCGCGCACCCAGATGTTGTCGTACGCCGTCTTCCAGTCGCCGAGTCCGCCGGTGTTGGGCTGCCAGACGGGGAAGCAGTCGTAGGCGTCGCGGAGTTCGAGGTCGCGGACGATGACGTTGTCCACGCCCCTGAGCTGGAGGCTCGCGCCCTTCAGGACGGCCCCCTTGAGGCCGACGAGGGTGGTGTTGGGGCCGACGGCCAGCTCGACCCGTTCGGCCTGCTTCGCCGCCGACGCCTGGCGGGCCTCCTCCTGGGGGCCGGCGGGCTTGGCGGAGCCCCAGGTGCGCGGGTCGTACGCGGCCAGGTACTTCCTCAGGTCGTAGCCGTCGGTCGCGTAGTCGGCGCAGTCGAGCCGGTCCCCGTCGTCGGAGGTGTTGGCGTCGACGGTCCCCGCGATCCGGATGATCTTCGGGGTGGCGCTGCCGCCGTCCAGGGCGCGGACCAGCTCGCTCCGGGTCCGGACGGTGAAGACATGGGCGTCGTCTGCGGTGGAACCCCCCGTGGTACCACCGTCGGCTGCCGCCCAGCCGTCGTCCGTCGCGAGCGTGTCGCGGCCGATGTCCCGGGCCTCGGCCCCGGCCGGGGTGGTGAGCGTGGCGCCCAGCACGCCGGCGAGGGCGAGGAGCTGCGCCGCTCTGCGGCGTGCGGTCATCCCTTCACCGCCCCGGCGCTGAAGCCCGTGATCAGCCACTTCTGGATGAAGGCGAAGACGATGACCACGGGCACGGCGGCGATGATGCCGCCGGCCGCCAGCGCGCCGAGGTCCACGCTGTCCGCGCTGAGCAGGGTGTTGAGGCCGACCGGGATCGTCTGCTTGTCCTGGTTGCTGAGGAACATCAGGGCGAACAGGAAGTGGTTCCAGGAGTGCACGAAGGCGAAGGAGCCGACGGCGATCAGGCCGGGCCGCAGCAGCGGCAGCACGACCACCCGGAACGCGGTGAACCGGTTGCAGCCGTCCACCCAGGCCGCTTCCTCCAGCGTGTACGGCACGTTCTTGATGAAGTTGCTGATCAGGATGATCGACAGCGGCAGCTGGAAGACCGTCTCGGCGAGGATGACGCTGAAGAGCGAGTTGATCATCCGCAGCTCGGCGAAGATCTGGAACAGCGGGACGAGGAGCAGTGCGCCCGGGACGAACTGGGAGCACAGCAGCGCCAGCATGAACCCGCGCTTGATCTTGAAGTCGAAGCGGGCGAGGGCGTAGCCGCCGGCCAGGGCGACGAGCGTGGTCATCAGCAGGGTGACGACACCGACGAGCACGCTGTTCTGGAAGTAGACCCCGAAGCTGCGCTCGTTCCACACCTTCTCGAAGTGCTCGAACGTCACCGGCCACGGCACGAGCGAGGTCGAACCGGGCTTGCGCAGCGCGAAGAGCAGGATCCAGTAGAAGGGGACGAGGGTGAAGACGAGGTAGATCCCCAGCGGCAGGTAGATCTGCCAGCGCGGCACCTCGTCCCAGGCGCGGCGGACCTTGTGCGGGCGCTGCGGGGGCTCCTCGGCCGCGGGCGCGGACGTCACCGGTACGGTCCTCTCGGCGTCCTTGGTGATCACTTGGACTCGCCTCCGAACTTGCTGAGCCGCAGATAGACCATCGAGCAGAAGAGCAGGATCACGAACGCGACCGTGGTCAGGGCGGACGCGTAACCGAAGTTGTGGGCGTCGACCGAGGTGTTGGCGATGTAGAGGGGGAGCGTCGTGGTCTCCCCCGCCGGTCCGCCGCCGGTCAGGGTGTAGAGGAGGTCGACGTTGTTGAACTCCCACACCGCGCGCAGCAGCGTGGAGAGGATGATCGCGTCCTTCAGGTGCGGCAGCGTGATGTGCAGGAACTGCCGGACCCGGCTGGCGCCGTCGACCTCGGCGGCCTCGTACAGGTCCTTCGAGACGGACTGGAGGTCGGCGAGGATGAGGATCGCGAAGAAGGGGACACCGCGCCACAGGTCGGCGACGACCGCCGCCGAGAAGACGGTGGAGGTGTCGGAGAGCCAGCTGGTGCCGTACTCGCCGATGCCCATGTCCGCGAGGTAACGGGTGATGCCCGTCTGGGAGTTGTAGAGGAGCACCCAGATCGCGGAGGTCAGCACGCCGGAGACGGCCCAGGGCGAGAAGACCAGCGCCCGGCCGACGGCCCGGCCGACGAAGGTCTGGTTGACGATGAGCGCGAGGGCCAGGCCGAACAGCAGCTGCAGCGAGACCTCGACGACCACCCACTTGGCGCTGAAGACGAGGGTGTCCCAGAAGAGGGGGTCCTCGGTGAAGGCGTGGACGAAGTTGTCGAAGCCGGCGAAGCCGTTCCGCCAGGGCTTGGTGGGGTTGTAGTGCTGCAGGCTGTAGTAGAAGACGCTGATGACCGGGTAGGCGATGAAGCCCAGCATGAGCAGGGCGGCCGGGGCGATCAGCAGGTAGGGCAGCCTGCGCGGTGTCGCGGAGGCACGGCGCGCACGGCTCCGCCGGGGTGGCGCGGGCGGTTTCGCCACGGCTGCGGCTTGGGCCATGACTGGGGCTCCGTTTCTGGGTACGTCGTGGTGCGTTGCGGTGCGGGGTGGTGCGGTGCGTCGTGGTGCGTCGTGGTGCAGGAAGCGCTTTCTCGATGTGCGTGGGGATGTGGTGCGCGGTATGGGGTGCGGCTTGCTGTGGGGTGGCGGGTGCGGGTGCGTGGGGGCTTGTCGCGCAGTTCCCCGCGCCCCTGACAAGCACGGGGTTGCTCTGCGTTCTTCAGCCTGCGTACGGGTCCGGGACCTTGCCCGGTCTGGCCAGGAACTCGAAGTCGCAGCCGGTGTCCGCCTGGGTGATCTGGTCGTTGTAGAGGGCGCCGTAGCCGCGTTCGTAACGGGCGGGCGGTGGCGTCCAGTCCGCTCGGCGGCGCTCCAACTCCTCGTCGTCCACGTTGAGTCGCAGAGTCCGCGCCTCGACGTCCAGGGTGATCGAGTCGCCGGTGCGCACGAGGGCGAGGGGCCCGCCGACGTACGACTCCGGTGCCACGTGCAGGGCGCAGGCGCCGTAGCTCGTGCCGCTCATCCGGGCGTCGGAGATCCGCACCATGTCCCGTACGCCCTGCTTCAGCAGGTGGTCGGGGATGGGCAGCATCCCGTACTCGGGCATGCCCGGTCCGCCCTTGGGCCCGGAGTTGCGCAGCACCAGCACGCTGTCGGCGGTGATGCCGAGGGACGGGTCGTTGATCGTGCGCTGCATCGTGCGGTAGTCGTCGAAGACGACCGCCGGTCCGGTGTGCTTGAGCAGGTGCGGTTCGGCGGAGATGTGCTTGATGACCGCGCCGTCCGGACAGAGGTTGCCGCGCAGGACGGCCACGCCGCCTTCGGTGGCGACCGGGTTGTCGCGGGTGCGGATCACGTCGTCGTCGTGCACGCGCGCGCCGTCGAGCTGCTCGCGCATCGTGTCGAAGGAGACGGTCGGCCGTTCCAGATGCAGCAGGTCGGTGATCCGGGAGAGGAACCCGGGGAGGCCGCCCGCGAAGTGGAAGTCCTCCATCAGGTACTTCTGGCCCCCGGGCCGGACGTTGGCGAGCACCGGGACGGTACGGGCGACGCGGTCGAAGTCGTCGAGGGTGAGCTTGACGCCCGCCCGGCCGGCCATGGCGATCAGGTGGATGACGGCGTTGGTGGAGCCGCCGAGTCCGAGGACGGTGGTGACGGCGTCCTCGAAGGCGTCGGCGGTGAGGATGTCGTTCAGTTTGCGGTCCTTGTGGACCAGTTCGACGATCCGGAGGCCGGCGGCGGCCGCCATGCGGTCGTGGCCCGAGTCGACGGCAGGGATGCTGGACGCGCCCGGCACCGTGACACCGAGCGCCTCGGCGGCGGCGGTGAGCGTGGAGGCCGTACCCATCGTCATGCAGTGGCCCGGGGAGCGCGCGAGACCGGATTCCAGCTCGGTCATCTCGCAGTCGCCGATGAGCCCGGCGCGCTTGTCGTCCCAGTACTTCCACATGTCGGTGCCGGAGCCGAGGACCTCGTTGCGCCAGTGGCCCGGCAGCATCGGCCCGGCGGGCACGAAGACGGCCGGGAGGTCGACGCTCGCCGCGCCCATCAGCAGCGCGGGGGTCGACTTGTCGCAGCCGCCCATCAGCACGGCCCCGTCGACCGGGTAGGAGCGGAGCAGTTCCTCGGTCTCCATCGCGAGCATGTTGCGGTAGAGCATGGGGGTCGGCTTCTGGAAGGTCTCGGAGAGGGTCGAGACCGGGAACTCCAGCGGGAAGCCGCCCGCCTGCCACACACCCCGCTTGACCGCCTGGGCGCGATCCCGGAGGTGCACATGACAGGGGTTGATGTCGGACCAGGTGTTGAGGATCGCGATGACCGGCTTGCCGAGGTGCTCCTCGGGGAGGTAGCCGAGCTGACGGGTGCGGGCGCGGTGGCTGAAGGAGCGCAGCCCGTCCGTGCCGTACCACTGGTGGCTCCGGAGTTCCTCCGGCCTCTTCGTGTGCTGCTCCTGCTTCATATCGACCACCCGGCGGCGATGGCGGCGACCTCGGCGCGTTCGTCCTCGGGCAGGTGCCTGCTGGGGGCCCGGACGTCGCGGCGGCACAGGCCTAGGGAGGCGAGGGCCTCCTTGACGACGGTGACGTTGTTGGCGGAGCCGTTGGCGGCGCGCAGCTCCTCGAAGCGGCGGATCTGCTCCCAGATCTTCATGGCGCCCGGGAAGTCACCGGACCGCAGCGCTTCGATCATGTTCAGCGAGACGGCCGGGGCGACGTTCACCAGGCCCGACGTGAAGCCGGTGGCGCCGGCCGAGAAGTAGGAGGGTGCGTACGGCTCGGCGAGCCCCGCCACCCAGACGAAGCGCTCCAGGCCGGCGTCGCGGGCGAAGGCCGCGAAGCGCGCGGCGTCCGGCACCGCGTACTTGACCCCGACCACGTTGGGACAGGTGTCGGCGAGCCGGGCGAGCCGTTCGCCGGTGAGCTGCGCGTTACGGATGTAGGGCACGACGCCCAGTTCGGGCACGGCCTCGGCGATCGCCCGGTGGTAGTCGACCCAGCCGTCCTGCGACACGTACGGGTGCACCGGCTGATGGACCATCACCATCTGCGCCCCGATGTCCCGGGCGTGCTCGGCGGAGGCCACGGCGGTGGGTACGTCGTGGCCGACCCCGACCAGGATCACGGCCCGGTCGCCGGCCTCGTCCATCGTCAGCTCGGTGACCAGGCGCCGCTCTTCGGGGGTGAGGGCGTAGAACTCGCCGGTGTTTCCGTTGGGGGTGAGGGTGGTGATCCCTCCGTCGAGCAGCCGGCGCAACAGGGCCCGATGGGCACCCTGGTCGACGGTGCCGTCCTCGGCGAACGGAGTCACCGGGATCGCCACCACGTCGGCCAGGGCCGCCCGTTGGGTCTCGAACGTCACGCTGCTCATGGATGACCTTCCTCTGCGAAAAGCTCTTGGAGGACTACGGAGGCCGGCGGTCCGCGGTGAGGTGCGGGTGCGCCGTGCCTCGTGGACACAGGGGCTTACCGGTTCTGCTGGGGCCGCCGGGGCACGGAGGCCTGCTCGTCCTCCCGCGCCCCGGGGAAGGCGCGTTCCACGAACGAGGCGATGTGCGCGTGCAGGGCGGCGGCAGCGCCGTCGGCGTCGCCGTCGAGGGCGAGCCGCAGGATCTCCCGGTGCTCGGCGGCCTCCCGTTCCCAGGAGGGGTCGGCGGCCCACGCCACGGCCGACACCAGGGCGGCCTGGTCGCGCACCTCGTCGAGCATCCGGCCGAGCAGCGGGTTGCCGCACGGCACGTACAGGGCGCGGTGGAACTCCCGGTTGGCCAGCGACCGTTCGGCGGTGTCCGTGGCCTCGTCGGCCCGGGTCAGCGCGTCGGCGGCCGCGTCCCAGGGAGCGCCGCGCCGCACCGAGCGCCGCAGGGCCTCCGGCTCCAGGAGCAGCCGTACGTCATAGACCTCGCGCGCCATGTCCGCGTCCACCATGCGCACCGTGACGCCCTTGTACTGGCTCATCACGACGAGGCCGGTCCCGGCCAGCGTCTTGAGCGCCTCGCGCACGGGGGTCTTGGACACCCCGAACTGCGCGGCCAGCTCGGTCTCGACCAGGGCCTGACCGGGCGTCAACTGCCCGGTGAGGATGCGGTGCTTGATCCCTTCCAGCACGAACTGCGTGCGGGACGGGATCGGCGTGGGCACAGAGGTCATGCGCGCCTCTCGGTTCTCACGTGTGAGATCTCAGGTATGGGATCTCACGTATCGCGTCTCATATATGACGTACGAAGTACGACGCGTTGAAGGTAGGAGGGGTGCGATGTTTCGTCAATGCTTCTGACAGAAGAAGATGTGCCGACCGTCACATGATCTTGAAATCACACGGTCGTGGTCTCGCCCTCGCGCGCGCTCTCGGTGGGCCCGCCGAAGACGACGGCCGCCCGGCCGGTCGCCCCCTCCGGGGTGAGCGTGGGACCCACATGGGTGATCAGCAGCCGGCTCGCACTCTTCGCGTACGTCCCGGCCTCCTCCGGCGTGAGGTGCACGCGGGGTTCACCTTCGCGATGCGCGTCGAGGTCCGCCTCGCACAGGAACAGGTCGGCGCTGCCGGCGAGCCGGCTCAGCGCGTCGCACGGGCCGCTGTCCCCCGAGTAGGCGAAGACGCGGCCCTGGCACTCGGCGCGCAGCCCGTACGACTCCACGTCGTGGACGACGGCATGGGCAGTGAGAGTGAGGTTCCAGTGCCGGACCGTGTGGCCGTCATAGAGGGTCCGGAAGTCGAAGACGCTGTTCAGGAAGGTCGTGTCCGGCCTCCCGAAGAATCCGGCGAGGCGCTCCGCGCAGCCGTCGGGCGCGTACACGGGCAGCGGCGCGGGCAGGGTGAGGCCGCCGTACGCGAAGGCGTACAACGCGGCCACCAGGTCCGCGCAGTGGTCCGCGTGCAGATGGGAGATCCAGATCGCCGTGAGCCGAGTGGGATCCGTGTGCCGCTGCAACTCGGCGAACGTCCCGAACCCCGCGTCCACCCATATCTCGGCGCCCCCGCCGCGCAGCAGATACCCGGAGGCGGGCCGGCCCGGGCGGGGGTGCGGAGAGGCGGTGCCGAGGACGGTGAGACTCAGGGGCATGCCCGGGAGCGTACGGAGCGGGAGGGGGCGCGCGCCGCGTTTCGCGGGTTCTGTCCTGGATGCGTCTACGGGGTGGGGTGCGGGTCGGGTGGGGCGGAGGGCGGCGGCGTAGGCCGGGAACGTCGCCCGGCGCTCCCCTCCGCCCTCCGCCCTCCGCCGCACGGCCTACCGCTTCCAGAGCGGGTCGCGGCCGCTCAGGCCGATCGCCCGGTCCAGCAGCGGCGCGTCGTCCGGTACGGGCTGTACGGGGCCGAAGATCTCGCCGCGCGCCGGGTCGTCGGCCGAGGCGGCGAGGAAGGCGTGGGTCGCGGTGAGGGCCGCCGGATCGGGGTCGTACGCCTGGCGGGTCGCCCGTGCGAGGTCCCAGCCGTGCACGACCAGCTCGTCCGCGGCCACCGCGCCGGCGATCTCCCCCGGCAGGGACACCCCGCCCGCCCGGGTCTCCCCCGCCCACGCGGCCGGGTCCTGCCAGGCCTCGGCGAGTTCGTCGAGGACTCGCGGCAGGGCCTCGCGCCAGTCCGGCCCGATGTCGGGCAGCGCCGCCTGCGGGTTGGTGTCCGTCGTGGGCCCCAGATCCTTCCGGCCCGCGTCACGGAAGGCGACGGACAGCCCGAGCAGATGCCCGAGGATGTGGCGCACGGCGTACTCCGGGCACGGAGTGGGGTCGGAGAGCTGCTCGTCGCGGACGCCCCGGGCGAGGCGGGCGACGGCGCGGGCCTGCGGGGCGAGGTCGAGGGGGGCCGGTGCCTGGTCGGTCATGCGGAGCTCCTGGGTACGTCTCGAAGGCGCGTCGGGGTGGTGCGCCCGTGTTCTCTGTCGTCATGTCGGTAGACCCCCGGCGTCCAGGGAACTCATCGCTCGCCCCCTACTCGTTCCTCCCGGCGACGATTCCTAGGGCATCTGTCCGATCCGTGCGGCGGGTCCTCAGCACCACGATCACCAGTCATGACATCCATGGATTCGACGGCATCGACGTCGGCCCGGGCCACGAGGCGTGTCCTCGGGGACCGGAACGCGGGGCCGTATCTCGCCGCCGTGGTGGTCTCGGGCCTCGGCTCGTCGGCGATGTGGCTGGTCGCGGGCGTCTGGGTCAAGGACCTCACCGGCTCGGACGCGCTGGCGGCGCTGTGCACGCTCGCCCTGTGGACCCCGCTCCTCGCCGGCCCCCTCCTGGGCACCCTCGCGGACCGCCCCCGCCGCCGCGCCCTCCTCGTCACCACCGACCTGGGCCTGGCCGCCCTCCTGCTCACCCTCTTCGCCGTCGACTCCCCGGGCGACCTGTGGCTCCTCTACGCGGTCCTCCTCGTCTACGGCGCGGCAGGCGTCGTCCACGACGCGGCCGAGTCGGCCCTCGTCGCCACCGCCGTCGACCCTGCCCTCCTCGGCGACTTCAACGGCCTGCGCATGACGGCCAACGAGAGCATGAAACTGGTGGCCCCGCTGGCGGGAGCCGGTCTGTACGCGACGTACGGCGGAGCGACGGTGGCCCTGCTGGACGCGGTGACGTTCGTCGCGGCGGCGGGGTTGTACGGACTGGTGCGCAAGGGAACGCCGCGCCCGCCCGGCCGCGGCGAAGGACCCGCCCCCGGCCTGTACGCCCGTACGGCCGAAGGCGCCCGCCAGCTCCTCACCCACGAGCGCCTGCGCCCCCTGGTCCTGGCCGGCGGCACGACGATGCTGCTCTCCGGGGTGAACGGCGCCCTGATCTACGCGGTGGTCGAGTCCCTGGGCCACTCCCCGGCGTACACCGGCCTCCTCTTCGTCGCCCAGGGCACCGGTTCGATCGCCGTCGGCCTGGCCACGGGCCCCCTCCTGCGGCGCCTCGGCGAACTCCCCTTCGCGGCCTACGGCATCGCCCTGACGGGGGCGGCGGTGGCGGCCCGCACCGTCCCGAGCGACATCGCCGCCCTGGCCTGCGGCGCGGCGATCGGCATCGGCCTCCCCTGCGTCCTGACCGCGGCGCTCACCGCGGTCCAGCGCGAGACCCCGCCCGACCGGCTGGGCCGCACCACGGCCACCGCCCACACCCTCCTCTTCGCCCCGACAGCGGTGGGCACGGCGATCGGCGCCGGCCTGGTGGACGTGGCCGGTCTCCCGGTGCTGTTGCCGGCCCTCGGCACACTTCTCCTCCTGACAGCGGCCTGGCTGCTGTGCCGCCGCTGACCCGTACGGGAGGCTGGACGCATGAGCACAGTGGTCCGCGACATCACGGTCTCGGTCGACGGCTAAGCGGCCGGGCTCGACCAACTGGAACAGCTGTCCGCACGTCCGACGAGCCTCGTCACCCACGTGACCCACCGCGTGACGGGTTGCCTGCCGGACCCCGGTGCCCGAGAGTGAGGAACCGCCGACTTCCGCGTGCGGAGCGGGAGTTGACGGCACCGGGAAGGGATTTCTCATGGCACTGCGCAAGACGGCCGCGGCCCTGTTCGCGGCAGCGGCGATCGCGATCTCGACGGTCGGGTCGGCCGGTACGGCCGCCGCCCGCACAGCGGGCACCGACGGCGGCACCGGCGTCCGCACGTCCGAGGAGGTCCGGCAGCCGTCGCTGACGGCGGACCAGATGAAGAACGCCGTCGTGCCCCGGGCGGCCAGGTCCGGCTCGGCCGCCGCCGCCCCGCTGAACTGCGCGTACTACTACGTGTGCGGCAAGGGCGGCAACGGCAACAGATTCGACTACACCACGTGCGGCGTGACGTACACGCTGCCCAACCTCGTGGGCTGGGGCTCCCTCCACAACAACCAGACGCCGGGCACCCGGGCGAACTTCTACGACGTGAACGGCGCCTGGATGTTCTCCCTCGACGCTCCCCTCAAGAACGACGTGTTCTGGACCCCGGTCTGGTACGTCATCGCCTGCTGAGCCGACGCCCGGCGCGGTGCGGTCCGGGCGCGGTGGGGTGGACGGGGCGGTTCACCGCACCGCCGTCAACGCCTCCCGTACCGCCGCCAGATCCTGGTCCGAGGCCAACCCCGCGTGGTACAGCCGGAGTTCGGTCGCCCCCAGCTCCACCGCCCGCCCCGCGTCCTCGGCCAGGGTCACCGGGCTGCCGCCCATGCCCGACACGATGCCGAAGTTGGCGGCCAGCACGGCCCCGTCCGCCCCGGCCTTCGCGAACGCCGGCAGCAGCCCCGGCCCGCCCGCGCAGGGCACGACGACACCGTCGGCCACGCCGAGGATGTGCTGGGGGTCCACCCCGGGGTTCGCCCCGCAGTGGTACGTGACCGGGTCCGCGTGCAGCAGCACCTGGAACCCGGCGGGCGCGGCGGACCGTACGGCCCCGACGGCCTCCTCCTGGAGCGAACGGGCGGTCGCGTCGCGCCACACCCGCGTGGCCGTCGCCTTCTCGGTCCCGAGGAGTTTCTCCACGGCCGGCCAGCCCTCGTCGACGGTCTCGCCCCGCCACAGCGGTTCCAGCGCCGCGCGTACGGCCGCCGCCAGCTCGTCGGGGTCCTGTCCAACGCCGGCGTACCCGTCGCGGCAGGTGCCGCAGAAGCACAGCGACATCAGGTACTGCCCGGCGTCGCCGAGGCCGACCCCGCCCGTCTTGTCGTGGGCGTGGAGGTGGGAGAAGCCGTACCAGCCGAGCGACTCCAGCTCGGTGCCGCGCGCGCCGGGCCGGACCGCCGCCTCCACCGCCAGGTCGACCAGGTACTCCCGGGTGTCGGGCTGCGCGACACAGGGGGCCCACGGATACCGGTCCCCGTAGGCGTTGACCACGGAGGTCGAGGGATGCTCGGCGCCCAGGCGGGAGTTGTGCGCCAGGACCACCCAGGTGTGCACTTCGAGTCCGGCGTGCGCGAGCGCGGTGGCCGCCTCGCCGAACGCGTCGCCGAACGCCCAGTCCCCCGCCGCGCAGGGCCGCAGCGTACGGCCCTCCCACCGCGCACCCGGCGGGTACAGCACGGCCGCGTGCTCGGCGGTGACGATGCGGTGCCGGGGGTGGCGGGGGGTGAGCGCGCGGGTGGAGTGGTAGGCGGAGGCGAGCGTCGCCTGCCGTACCCCGAGCCCCGCGATGCGCTCGGCGGCGGCCGGATCCCCGTTGACGTCCCACGGGTAGACGAACGTCGACGCCTTCACTTGCCCTCCTGGCACTCTTCCAGCAGCGCGTGGCCGCGCTCGATCAACTGGCTCAGTTGCTTGACGTGTCCCTCGGCCGGTTCGTGCAGGGGTGGCCGCACCTCTCCGACGTCCAGCCCCCGTAGCCGTACCCCGGCCTTGACCAGTGACACCGCATAGCCGCGTCCCCGGGCGCGGAGGTCGACGAAGGGGCGGTAGAACCCGTCGATCAGCCGCTCCACGAGCGCATCGTCCCCGGCGCCCAGCGCCCGGTGAAACGCGAGGGCGATCTCCGGGACGAAGCAGAAGACGGCCGACGAGTACAGGGGGACCCCGACGGCCCGGTACGCGGGCTGGGTCAGCTCGGCGGTCGGCAGGCCGTTGAAGTAGAGGAAGTCGTCCGGGCCGGGGGCCTCGCCGCGTACGGCGCTCACGATCCGCGTCATCAGGTCCAGGTCGCCGAGGCCGTCCTTGAGGCCGACGATCCCCTCCGTGCGGGCCAGTTCGACCACCGTCTCCGGCGTGAACACGGCGTTGTCGCGCTGGTAGACGACGACGGGGAGGGAGGTCGCCGCGGCGAGTTCCCGGTAGTGGCGGAGCAGCCCCTCCTGGGCGGCCACGACCAGGTAGGGCGGCATGGCGAGGAGGCCGTCGGCCCCGGCCTCCTCGGCGAGACGTGCGTAGCGCACGGCGAGGGCGGTGCCGTAGCCCGCGCCGGCCACCACCGGCACCCGGCCGGCCGTCTCGGCGACGGCGGCCCGTACGCAGCGCTGGAACTCCTCGGGCGTGAGTGCGTGGAACTCGCCGGTGCCGCAGCAGGCGAAGACCGCGGCGGCCCCGGCCTCGACGCCCTGGCGGACGTGCGCGCGATAGACGTCCAGATCGATGGCGCCGTCCGGGCCGTAGGCCGTGACGGGGAAGAACAGCGGTCCGCTGGGGACCCTGAGCCGGGCGGCGAGCGGGGCTGACGTCACGGGCTGTCCCAAGTCCACGGGCTCTCCCAGTCCAGGTCACTGATCAGTGTTTACATTTCTGAACAACAGCACGCTAAGGCGCCTCCTCATGGACGGTCAAGCCGGACAACCTGCGCCGCACCAGCGATTTCACGCCTCCGCGTCCCCCTTGACGCACGGGACCGCACTCCCTAGCGTGTCCATGAATGTGAATGTTGGACGCCCATGTGCACGGCTGGCGATGCAAGGAGATCCCCGGATGCCCGCTCCCCGCACCGTTCTGCTCACCGGCGCCGCCGGCGGGCTCGGCACCCTGATGCGGGACCTGCTCCCGGCCCACGGCTACGAGCTTCGCCTGATGGACCTGCTCCCCGTCGAGGGCGCGCCGGACGCGATCACGGCCGACCTCGCCGACAAGGACGCCCTGCGCGAGGCCGTCCGGGGCGTCGACGCGATCATCCACCTCGCGGGCATCTCCCTGGAAGCCTCCTTCGACAAGATCCTGAAGGCGAACATCGAGGGGACCCACAACCTGTACGAGGCCGCCCGCGCGGAGGGTGTGCCCCGTATCGTCTTCGCGTCCTCCAACCACGCGGTGGGCTTCACCCCCCGCCCGCTGGGCGAGGACCCGCTGATCCCCGTCGACACCCCGCACCGCCCCGACACCTTCTACGGCCTGTCCAAGTCCTTCGGCGAGGACCTGGCGCAGCTGTACTGGGACAAGTACGGCCTGGAGACGGTCTCCGTGCGCATCGGCTCCTGCTTCCCCGAGCCCACCAGCGTCCGGATGCTCTCGCTGTGGATGAGCCCGGCCGACGGCGCCCGCCTCTTCCACGCGGCCCTGACCGCCGAGCACGTCGGCCACACCGTCGTCTACGGCTCCTCCGCCAACACCCGCCTGTGGTGGGACCTGTCCACCGCCCGCGCCCTCGGCTACGAGCCGAGGGACGACTCCGAGCCGTACGCCGAGAAACTGATCGCCGAGCAGGGCGAACTGGACCCCGGGAACGTGGCCCACGCCCACCTCGGCGGCCACTTCGTGAGCGACCCGCCGATCTGGCCGCACTGACCACACCGGCGCGGACCCAGGAGTTCGCGCGCCGTACGGGAAACGAGGGCCGTACGCCGTGCGGAAGGAGCGGGCGGGCACCGAACGGGCCCGCCCGCTCCCCCATGCGGGCACGCCCCTTGCCCGATCCCACGCCCGCCCCAGGTCCGTGACGGGCCGAGGCGCCGCGAAACGGTCAGGGACGGGCATCATCGGTCGCGCAACAGGCCTGGTCGGCGCCGCGCACCGGCTGTAGAACTTCCCCCAGGGCCCGCACCGGGCCCGAACGGGCAGCACTACGGCGAGGGAGAGCGGGTGTCGGCCATGAGCGCGGAGGAGAGGCAACGCGAGATCGTCCGGGCCGCCCGCCGCACGGGCGCGGTCGACGTCGGCGAACTCGCCGTCACGCTGGGCGTGGCCAAGGAGACCGTACGGCGTGATCTGCGCGCCCTGGAGGACCACGGCCTGGTCCGCCGCACGCACGGCGGGGCGTATCCCGTGGAGAGCGCCGGGTTCGAGACGACGCTCGCCTTCCGCGCCACGAGCCACGTGCCCGAGAAGCGCCGGATCGCCGCCGCGGCGGCCGAGTTGCTGGGCGACGCGGAGACGGTCTTCGTGGATGAGGGCTTCACCCCGCAGCTCATCGCCGAGGCGCTGCCCCGGGACCGGCCGCTGACCGTGGTCACCGCGTCCCTCGCCACCGCCGGGGCGCTCGCGGAGGCCGGCAACACCACCGTGCTGCTGCTCGGCGGCCGGGTGCGCCCCGGCACGCTCGCGACCGTCGACCACTGGACGACGAGGATGCTGGCCGGCTTCGTCATCGACCTGGCGTACATCGGCGCCAACGGCATCACCCGCGACCACGGCCTCACCACCCCCGACCCGGCCGTCAGCGAGGTCAAGGCCCAGGCGATGCGCGCTTCCCGGCGCACGGTCTTCGCGGGCGTCCACACCAAGTTCGGCGCGGCCAGTTTCTGCCGGTTCGCCGGGGTGGGCGACCTGGACGCGATCGTCACGAGCACCCTGCTCCCGGCCTCGGAGGCCCACCGCTACTCGCTGCTGGGTCCCCAGGTCACCCGAGTCTGACCACCCCACCCACCCCACCAACCCCTTCCGCACCCCCTCCGCACCCCCTCCGCGCCTTGCGCCACCCCTTATCTCCCGCTATCCCCCATACGTCCAGGAGCGATCCATGCGAATCCCGAGCCGACGGAGACCGCGCGCACTCGCCGCGGTCGCCGCAGGGACGCTGCTCGCCCCGCTTCTCTCCGGCTGCTGGACCGGAGCGGGCGGGGCGGGATCCGGCGGCGACGCCATCAACGTGCTGATGGTCAACAACCCCCAGATGCAGGAACTGCAGAAGCTCACGGCCGCGCACTTCACCAAGGAGACCGGCATCGAGGTGAACTTCACCGTGCTGCCGGAGAACGACGTCCGCGACAAGATCAGCCAGGACTTCGCCAACCAGGCGGGCCAGTACGACGTGGCCACCCTCAGCAACTACGAGATACCGATCTACGCCCGCAACGGCTGGCTGGAGGAGCTGGACCCCTACGTCGCGAAGGACCCGGGCTTCGACCAGCAGGACATTCTCGAACCCATGCGCCAGTCCCTGACCGGCGACGACGGCAAGCTCTACGGGCAGCCCTTCTACGGCGAGTCGTCCTTCCTGATGTACCGCAAGGACGTCTTCGCCGAGCGGGGCCTCACCATGCCCGAGCACCCCACCTGGCGGCAGGTCGCCGGCCTCGCCGCGAAGGCGGACGGGGCCGAGGAGGGCATGAAGGGCATCTGCCTGCGCGGCCTGCCCGGCTGGGGCGAGGTGATGGCACCCCTGACGACGGTCGTGAACACCTTCGGCGGCACCTGGTTCGACAAGGACTGGAAAGCACGCCTGGACTCCCCCGAGTTCGAACGGGCGACCAGGTTCTACGTGGACCTCGTGCGTGAGCACGGCGAGTCGGGCGCCGCCCAGGCCGGCTTCGCCGAGTGCCTCAACAACATGACCCAGGGCAAGGTCGCCATGTGGTACGACGCCACGTCCGCCGCCGGATCCCTGGAGGCGGACGGCTCCCCCGTGAAGGGGAAGATCGGCTACGTACCGGCCCCGGTCGAGAGGACCGAGTCCGCGGGCTGGCTCTACACCTGGGCCTGGGGCATCCAACACGCCTCCCGCAACCCCGACAAGGCCTGGAAGTTCGTCTCCTGGGCGTCGAGCAGGGAGTACGAGGAACTGGTCGGCGAAGAGATCGGCTGGTCGAACGTGCCCGCCGGCAAACGGGAGTCGACGTACGCGAACGCGGACTACCGCGAGGAGGCCGCCGCCTTCCAGGAGATGACCCGCGAGGCCATCGAGGGCGCCCGACCCACCGACCCCGGGGTGCAGCCGCGTCCCGCGCCGGGCATCCAGTTCGTCGGCATCCCCGAGTTCACCGACCTCGGCACCAAGGTGTCCCTGGAGATCAGCGCGGCCATCGCCGGACGCCAGTCCGTCGCGACGGCCCTGAGGAAGGCACAGGCGCTCGCCGAGCAGATCTCCGAGGAGTACGAGGGACGATGACCGCGACCACGACAGCGCCGAGGGCGGCGACCCCCGTACGTACCCGGAGCGCGCCGAACACCCGGCTGCGCGCCTGGGCCACCCGCGCCCCGCTCCTGCCCGCCCTGATCTTCATGATCACCGTGACCCAGCTCCCGTTCGTGGCCACGCTGGTGATCTCCTTCCTCGACTGGAACTCCCTCTACCCGGACGCCCGCGGCTTCGCCGGCCTCGCCAACTACGGCGAGGTGCTCACCGACCCCGACCTGCGCCGCTCGGTGTGGACGACGATCCTGCTGACGGTCGCCGTGGTCCTCGCCGGCCTCGTCCTCGGCCTGCTGCTGGCGCTTCTCCTGGACCGGAGGTTCCGGGGCCGGGGCCTCGTGCGCACCCTGCTCATCGCCCCCTTCCTGGTCGTCCCGGTGGCGGCCGCCCTGCTGTGGAAACACGTCCTCTACAACCCCGAGTACGGCCTGTTCAACGGCCTGTTGCACTATGTCGGCGGCCCGCAGCCGGACTGGATCTCGGACACCCCGCTGCTCGCGGTCGAGGCCTCCCTGGTGTGGCAGTGGACGCCGTTCATGATGCTGATCCTGCTGGCGGGGCTGCAGTCCCGGGACCACCAGCAGATCGAGGCGGCCCGGGTCGACGGCGCGAGCGACTGGCAGATCTTCCGCCATCTCACGCTCCCGCACCTGCGCCGCTACCTCGAACTGGGCGCGCTGCTGGGCTCGATCTACATCGTCCAGAACTTCGACGCGGTCTTCACGATCACCTCGGGCGGCCTGGGCACCGCGAACCTGCCGTACACCGTCTACCAGACCTTCTACCAGGCCCACGAGAACGGCCTCGCCTCGGCCGCGGGCGTCCTGGTCGTCATCGGCTCGATCATCATCGCGACGTTCGCCCTGCGCGTGGTCTCGTCGCTGTTCCGTGAGGAGGCGGGCCGGTCATGAGGTCGACTGCCGTGCGACGCAAGGGACTCGGCCTGGGCCTGGTGGCCTGGCTGGTGGGGGTCCTGTTCTTCCTGCCGATCGCCTGGATGGCACTGACGTCGCTCCACTCGGAACCGGACGCGGCGACCAATCCCCCGTCCTGGGCGGCCTCCCTGACCCTCGACGGCTACCGGGAGTTCTTCGGCGTGGACGGCGGGGCCAGCCCCTGGCCCGCCCTGGTCAACTCGGCGGTGGCGTCCCTGGCGTCGACGCTGCTCGTCCTCCTCCTGGCCTTCCCGGCGGCGTACGCGCTGTCGATCCGCCCGGTGAAGAAGTGGACGGACGTCCTGTTCTTCTTCCTGTCGACGAAGATGCTGCCGGTGGTGGCGGGCCTGCTCCCCCTCTACCTGTTCGCGAAGAACACGGGTCTGCTGGACAACATCTGGCTGCTCGTCCTCCTCCACACCTCCATGAACCTGCCGATCGCCGTGTGGATGATGCAGTCCTTCCTGGCGGAGGTCCCGGTGGCGGTCATCGAGGCCGCGCACCTGGACGGCGCCCGGCTGCCGACCGTGCTGGCCCGCGTGGTGGCGCCGATCGCGGCCCCCGGCATCGCCGCCACGGCCCTGATCTGCTTCATCTTCAGCTGGAACGAACTGCTGTTCGCCAGGGTGCTGACCGGTGTGGTGGCGGAGACCGCCCCCGTCTTCCTGACCGGCTTCATCACCAGCCAGGGCCTGTTCCTGGCCAAGGTGTGCGCCGCGTCGCTCGTGATCTCCCTGCCGGTGCTCGCCGCGGGGTTCGCCGCCCAGGACAAACTCGTCCAGGGCCTCTCCCTGGGAGCCGTCAAATGAAGGCCGCCGTCATCGAGTCCGTGGGCAAGGCCGTCGTCACCGAGGTCCCGGACCCGGCACCGGGCCCCCGTGACGTGGTCGTCGAGGTCGCCGCGTGCGGACTGTGCGGGACCGATCTGCACATCCTGCAGGGAGAGTTCGCCCCGAGGCTGCCGATCGTGCCGGGCCACGAGTTCGCGGGCGAGGTGGTGGGCGTGGGCGGCCGGGTCACCGAACTGTCCGTCGGCGACCGGGTGGCCGTCGACCCGTCCCTGTACTGCCACGAGTGCCGGTACTGCCGTACCGGCCACAACAACCTCTGCGAACGGTGGGCCGCGATCGGGGTCACCACGGCGGGGGGCGCGGCGCAGTACGCGCTCGCCCCCGTCGCGAACTGCGTCCGGCTGCCGGAGCACGTCCGCACCCAGGACGCGGCGCTCGTGGAGCCGCTGTCCTGCGCGGTACGGGGGTACGACGTCCTCCGCGCCCGGCTGGGCGCCCATGTCCTGATCTACGGCTCCGGGACGATGGGGCTGATGATGCTGGAACTGGCGAAACGGACGGGCGCGGCGAGCGTGGACATGGTGGACGTGAATCCCGCGCGCCTGGAGACGGCACGGCGGCTGGGCGTCTCGGGAGCCGCCGCCGGCCCCGACGAGCTGGAGCGGCCCCAGGGCTGGGACGTCGTCGTGGACGCGACGGGCAACGCGGCGGCGATCCAGGACGGGCTGGGGCGGGTGGCCAAGGCGGGCACGTTCCTGCAGTTCGGGGTGGCCGACTACGCGACCCGGGTCACGATCGACCCGTACCGGATCTACAACCAGGAGATCACCATCACCGGGTCGATGGCCGTGCTGCACAGCTTCGAACGGGCGGCGGAACTCTTCGCCGGCGGGGTCCTGGACCCGGAGGTCTTCATCAGCGACCGGGTGCCGTTGGCGCGGTATCCCGAGGCTCTGGAGCAGTTCGCGTCGGGGGTGGGCCGGAAGATCGTCGTGGTGCCGTAGGTGCCGTGAGGGCGTTAGGGCGTGGTGCCCGGGGAGGGGCGGGGCGGCGACAGAGATGGCCGGGCGACTCGGCGGGCGTCCGAAATTCGCTGGGCCGCCGACGCTGCCGCCCCTACGATCCGGGACATGCCACGCCCCAGCGGATTCACCTACACCGAGCACTCCGACCACACCGTGACGATCGACCACCACGGCCGCGAGGCCACCACGCTGCGCGGCCCCCGAGCTGCCCGGTTCCTCGCCGAGGTGGCGGCGGGTGACCCGCAGCTCGTCATGGCCCGCTGGACCGGGAACTACCGCCGGGGCAACGAACGCACGGCCCGGGAGCACCCCCGCAACCGCCGCTGACCCGAACGGCCGCCGGGCGCACCCGGGTAAGGGAACGGTAAAGCGGCCTGAATCGTTCACCACGCATGACCGCTATGACCCCCGGCTCGAACATCCCGCTGCCCGTCACCCGCGTCGCGGTGGACGTCTCCGCCCCCGTGCGGCTCGACGTGTCGGGCCTGCTGCTCACCGCCGACGGCAAGGTGCGCTCGGACGACGACTTCATCTTCTACAACCAGCCGTCCGGCCCGGGCGTGACCTACCGCTCCGGCGGCGGCACCACGCCCGACTCGATCACGGTGGACACCTCGGCCGTGCCCCCGGGGATCGAGAAGATCGTCGTCACGGCCAGCCCGGACGCGGCGGGCCAGACCTTCCAGGGCATCGAACCGACGGCGACGATCCGCGACGCGGCGAACGGCTCCGTGATCTCCACCTTCACCCCGCCCCAGCTGGGCACGGAGACCGCCCTGGTGATCGTCGAGATCTATCTGCGCAACGGCGCGTGGAAGGCCCGCGCGGTCGGCCAGGGATACGCGAACGGTCTCGCGGGCATCGCGACGGACTTCGGGGTCACGGTGGAGGAACCCGCCCCGGCCGCCCAGCCGGCCCCCGTCCCGCCCGCTCCCGCCGCGCACCCCCCGGCGGCCCCGCCCGCCCCCGCCATGGACCCCCGTGTCATGGCTCCCCCGGCGCCGCCCGCCCCGCCGGCCGCACCCCCGGCCCCCGCCCCGGGTGCCGGCAAGATCAACCTGGACAAGGGCCGCGTCAGCCTGCAGAAGAACCAGACGGTCTCCCTCGTCAAGGGCGGCCGCCCACTGCTCTCCCAGGTCAAGATGGGTCTCGGCTGGGAGCCGGCGTACCGGGGCAAGGACATCGACCTCGACGCGTCGGTCATCGCGTACGGCCCGCAGCGCAACCACATCGACAGCTGCTACTTCGGCAAGCTGTCGATCGTGAACGGCGCGATCAAGCACTCCGGTGACAACCTCACCGGCGAGGGCGGCGGGGACGACGAGGTGATCGTGGTCGATCTCGGACGGCTGCCGCAGGAGGTCACCGGGCTGGTCTTCACGGTCAACTCGTTCTCCGGCCAGAAGTTCACCGAGGTCGCCAAGGCATACTGCCGGCTGCTCGACGCCGCGACCGGCGAGGAGCTGGTCCGCTTCGACCTCACCAACGCCGAGGCCCAGACCGGCGTGATGATGGCCAAGCTGATCAAACAGTTCAGCGGCGAGTGGGATATGACCGCGATGGGCGACTTCGTGAAGTCCCGCACGGTCAGGGGGATGGTGAAGCCGGCGGCGCAGGCCCTCTGAGACGCGCGTACGCGACGCCGGGCGCCTCCCGCGTGCGGAGGGCGCCCGGCCGGCGAGCGGTGGGGCGGAGCCCCCGCCCCTTACTGGATCACTCCGCTGTACGCGTTCAGCGCGGGCTGGCCGCCGAGGTGGGCGTAGAGCACGGTCGACTCCGGGCCGATCTCGCCACGCTCGATCAGGTCGATCATCCCGGCCATCGACTTGCCCTCGTACACGGGGTCGGTGACCATGCCCTCGGTGCGGGCGGCGAGCTGCATGGCGACGAGGGTGGCATCGTCCGGAACCCCGTAGATCCCGGCGTGGTAGCGCTCGTCCAGCTCGACGTCGTCCACGGTCAGCTCCCGCTCGACGCCGATGAGCTTGGCGGTGTTCCGGGCGATGCGGGCGACCTGCTCCCGGGTGGTGGTCGGCTTGGCCGAGGCGTCGATGCCGATCACCCGGCGCGGCCTGCCGCCCGCCTCCTCCAACGCGGCGAAGCCGGCGACCATGCCGGCCTGGGTCGAGCCGGTCACCGAGCACACGATCACCGTGTCGAAGAAGACGCCCAGCTCGCGCTCCTGATCGGCGACCTCGTACGCCCAGCCGGCGAAGCCGAGGCCGCCGAGGGGGTGGTCGGAGGCGCCGGCCGGGATGGCGTACGGCTTGCCGCCGCCCTCCTCGACCTCCCTGAGGGCCAGCTCCCAGCTCTCCTTGAAGCCGATCCCGAAGCCGGCCCGCACGAGCCGTACGTCGGCGCCGGCCAGCCGGCTGATCAGGATGTTGCCGACCTTGTCGTAGACGGAGTCCGGCCAGTCGACCCAGCTCTCCTGCACGAGCACGCACTTGAGCCCGGCGCGGGCGGCGACGGCGGCCACCTGGCGGGTGTGGTTGGACTGCACGCCGCCGATGGAGACGAGGGTGTCGCAGCCCTGCGCGAGCGCGTCGGCGACGAGGTACTCCAGCTTGCGGGTCTTGTTGCCGCCGTACGCGATGCCGGAGTTGCAGTCCTCGCGCTTGGCCCAGACGGAGGCTCCGCCGAGGTGCGCGGTCAGCCGCTCCAGCGGGTGGACCGGCGAGGGCCCGAAGAGGAGGGGGTAGCGCTCGAAGGACGAGAGGGACACGGGTTCTCCCGGGTGGGGTGGGGCGGAGCCGGACGGGCGAGGCGGGATGCGTTGGGGCGGGGCGGGGGTGGGGGCGGATTGAGGCGAGGCCGGTCGGGTCAGTGGTCCGCTCGGCGCACGGGCGTGTCGCCGGGTTCGGGGGCAGGCTGGTGGGCGGACTCGTGGGTGGGCCGGCGCGCGGACGCGGCGCCGCCCACTCCCTCGGCGGACTCCGGCCCCGACCCCTCACCCGACTCCGCGACCGGCTTCTCTTCCGGCTCGGCGCTGGGACCGGCGTCCCGATCGGCATCGAGATCGGTGTCCGGCTCGTCGGCGAGTGCGGCCAGGCCGCGCCAGATCTCCGCCGTGACGCGGACCGCCTCGTCCGTGTCGCCGTCCGCGCAGGCCGCGATCAGCTGCTCGTGCAGTCCGGCCGAGCGGCAGTTGCCGCCCTCGCCGAAGCGCCGTCGCTCCAGCCGGCGGATGAGCGGGGTGTAGCGGGCGACGGTGGCGGCGGCCGCGCGGTTGCCGCTCACCCGGACGAGCACGTCGTGCAGTGCGTCGTCGGCGACCAGGGCCGCGTCGACGTCGCCGGTGCGGACGGCCGCCGCGAACCGCTCGTTGGCCGAGCGCATCATCTCGACGTCCGCCGCGAACAGCCGGGGCACGGCGGTCCGGGCGACCAGCTCGTGCATGGCCCCGACCACGGCGGCGGCGTCCCGCACATCGGAGGCGACGACGGCCGTGACCCGGGTGTAGCTCTGCGGCTTGCTCTCCAGGAGCCCCTCGTCCACCAGCCGGGAGAAAGCCTCCCGCACCGGCGCCCGGGACAGACCCAGCAGCTCCGCGAACTCGGCGTCCCGCACCACCGCGCCCGGCTCGATCTCGCCGGCCACGATGGCGTCCCGGATGGCTTGGTAGGCGCGGTCCCTCAGCAGGGTGCGCGCGACCGGTCGTATGGCCTCCATGAACTGAAATGTTAGATGCCAGTCCCTCCCTCGAACAAGAGTGTGGCCCGCGTCCCCCATGGGACACGGGCCACACTCATCCCCCGTGCTAGTGGACCGCCGGTCCGCGGAGCGGCGTCACCCGGCCGCCCACGGCCACTCGGCCCGCCGGGCCCCCTCCAGCAGGGGCACCATGCGAAAGGCCGCGTCGGAGAGCCCGCCGAAGGTGTGGCGGTTCGCCGTGCCGGAGGGGCCGTGGCCCGCCCGGTGACCGGCGAGGTTCCAGGTGTAGACCGGCACATGGGCCGGGACCTGGGCGGTCGGGTCGCCGTGGTGGCTGTATGTGGCCTGCTCGTCGGTGACGATCAGCACCCGGTCGTGCTTGCGGTAGTGCGTGCGCACCGCCTCGGTGGTGTCGGTGCCGCCGAGGTCGCCGAAGCGCTCCAGGATTTTCAGCACCGACTCGCCCTTGCGGTACGACACCGGCCGGCTCGTGGTGCCGAACTCGACGAGATCCCCGTCCGCCGCCCGCAGCGCGAGCGCCGTACCGAAGATCGCCGCCGCGTCCGCGTAGGTGAGGGACGAGCCGTCGGTCAGCCCCGAGTAGAACATCGAGCCCGAGCGGTCGACCAGGACCAGCGTCCGGCCGGGCAGCGCGGGCACATTGGCCAGCGAGTGACCGAGCGCCTGCTCCAGCGGGTACGCCCAGCGCAGCGACGGCGCGTGCCGGTACGCGGCGAGGTAGCGGAACGGGAACTGCCGGGACCGCGCGACCTCGGCCGGGTCGCTGATCCTCGCGGCCACCCGGGCCGCGACCTCGTCGGAGACCCCGGCCTCGTCGAAGTTGCGCAGGTTCCGCACGAGCGCCATGGCGCCCATGGACGGGATGACGGCCTCCCAGGCCGCCTTGTCCATCGGTCCCTGGAGCCAGCCCGCCAGCGCCTCCCAGGTGATGCCCGCGTCCGCGAGCCGCTGGGCGCCGCCCGCGCCAGTCACGACTCTGCGGCGCTTGGCCGGACGCAGGGCCATCAGGTCGCGGTGGGCCGCGAGCACGGGCAGCGACTTGGGCACGACCGCCGTGTCCGGGTGGTGCCGCCGGTCGAGGGCGTACTGGAACAGGTCGCCCTGCCACGGCTTGTCCGGGTCGGGCGCCGCGTGCACCAGGTTGAGGATGTCGCCGAAGCGGTAGCCCTTGGACGCGGTGTCGTACTTCAGCAGCGACTTGGGGTGGTAGAGCCGTCGTACGGCGTCGGCGACACCCCGCTTCACCGGCTTGGGGAGGGCGCGGCCGTAACGGGAGGTCCAGTACGCGAGCAGCTCGCCGGGCTCGTCCGGGCGCCGGAGCACCGAGTCGATGACCTGGCGGTTCGTCGGACCGTCGGTGACGCCCGCGTCGAGCCGTGCCTTCACGTACTCGGCGGCGCCCACGAGGGAGGCCGTACGGAGGTTGCCCTCGCCGCGCAGCCAGCCGAGCAGGCCGGCCGTCCACTCCGGATCGGTGACGGCGAGACGGCGGACGAGCGCGGCGAACCGGTCGTCCCGGTCCTCGCCGGACTCGTAGAACGTCCTCTGCGCGACGAAGTTGGCAATCGAGAGCAGGAACAGCTCCGAGCGCTCGTCCCGCTCCTGGCCGCGACCGCCCTGGTGGGTGCGGAGCACGCGTCCCGTCGAGGTGACGCGCGACGTGGGCCGTGCCCGGGTGCTCTTGCTGTTGAACCGCGCCATGATGAATTCCCCCGAATTCCTTCGCACGTCGTGCGTGGCATTTTTCGGAGGGAGGCGCGACAGAAGGAAGGTGCCCGAGGTCGAGGTCGGCGGCGGTGCTTATAAACTGGCGCGTCTGCCGTTCCGCCACATCGGCCGTGGGCCGATGACGGGATTCGAACCCGCACGAGGATTTCTCCCCACCAGTTCCCGAAGTATCCGCTGCCTGCGCACCGGGCACCCACCGTCTGCCGCGCCTCCCGAGATCGAAACGCACCGGGAGGTGCGTGAAGCATGAGGTGTCCAGAGATCGAATTCGGCGGAACCGACGTAGGTGCTCTGCCAACTGAGCTACACCGGCGTGTTGGTGCCGGCGACGGGACTCGAACCCGCGACCTCCCCATTACGAGTGGAAGTAGGTCCTGCCTTCGCACCTGGACGTGCATCACTCTAGGAGGACGGTCGCGGAACGGGCGACCGAATTAATGACCGCTTCAGCGCTTCACCGCTTCTGCCGCTTCCAGGGGCCGGTGATGGCGAGCAGGATGCCCGGCGTCTGGATGTTGGCGTACAGGGTCGTTCCGTCGGGCGAGAAGGTGACGCCGGCGAACTCGCTGTACTCCGGCTCCTCCTCGGTGCCGATGTTCAGGTCGTTGCGGGCGATCGGATAGGTACGGCCGCTGTCGGTGGCGCCGAACAGGTGCTGGACCCCTTCGCCGTCCTCGGCGAGGACGATGCCGCCGTAGGGGGAGACGGTGATGTTGTCGGGGCCGTCGAGGGCGCCGTCGGCGGACGGGTCCGGGTTGACGCCGAGCAGGACCTTCAGGGTCAGGGTGCGGCGCTTGGGGTCGTAGAACCAGACCTGGCCGTCGTGCCGCACCGGGCTCTCGTCACGGGCGTACGAGGAGACGACGTACGCTCCGCCGTCGCCCCACCACATGCCCTCCAGCTTGCGGGCGCGGGTGATCTCGGTGTCGGCGAACTGCTTGCGCACGGCGACGGTTCTGGCGTCCCGGTCGGGCACGTCGACCCAGTCGACGCCGTACACCGTGCCGATCCGCGTGGCGCGGGACAGGTCGTCGACGAAGCGGCCGCCGGAGTCGTAGCAGCGGGGGGCCTGGAGGACGCCCGCGTCGTCGGCGAGGGTACGGAACTTCCCGGGCCCGTGGGTGAATCCCCTGGGCGGGGTCCAGCGGAAGAAGAGGCCGTTGGGGGCGGCCGCGTCCTCGGTGAGGTAGGCGTGGCCCCGCTTGGGGTCGATGACGACGGCCTCGTGGTCGTAGCGGCCGAAGAACTTCAGCGGCTTCGGGGCGCGGTTGGCGCGGCGGTCACAGGGGTCGACCTCGAAGACGTAGCCGTGGTCCTTGGTCATGCCGTTGACGCCGGCCCGGTCGGAGTTCTCCTCACAGGTGAGCCAGGTGCCCCACGGGGTGGAGCCGCCCGCGCAGTTGGTGGAGGTGCCCGCGATGCCGACCCACTCGGCGACCCGGCCGTCCGGCCGCACCTCCACCACCGTGCAGCCGCCGGCCGCCGCCGGGTCGTACACGAGCCCCTCGGTGAGCGGCACCGGGAACTCCCAGTTGGACCGGGGGCCCTTCAGTTCGTGGTTGTTGACGAGGAGGGTGGTGCCGCGGGGGCCGGGGAAGGCGGCGGTGCCGTCGTGCTTGCCGGGGGTGAACTCGCCCGACTCCAGCTTGGTCCTGCCGCTGTACGTGATGATCCGGTACTTGAATCCTGCGGGCAGCGCGAGGATGCCCTCAGGGTCGGGCAGGAGGGGGCCGTAGCCGAGCCGGTCCGCCCCGTGCCCTGTTTCTTTGTGACCGGCCTCCGAGCCCGGATCGAGGTCGCTGTCGGTGTCGGTCGCCGCGAGGGCGTTCGGCGCGGTGGCGAGCGCGCCCACGCTGCCGGCCAGCGCGACACCGGCTCCGGTGACCGCGGATCGTCTGGCGAAGTCCCTGCGGGTGAGCGGCATGCTGTCTCCTGCGTGGCGGTGGAGGACCGTGGGTGCGGACCCGAGGTGTCGCGCCACGGTGGCGCCCGCGCCTGAACGCGGGCTGAACGCGGAGAGAAGGACGCCCCCCGTCTTCGATGAACCACCAAGGGTCTGCGCCTCACCACTCGAACATCCGGCCCGTCGGCGCCTGCGGCTCCGGTGCTCCTCGCGCAGCCCCCCGCACCCCTGAAAACCCAGCCCCTACGGGCCTGAACGAGGACGGGGCCCGCAGGGCTGAAGGCGAGGGGGACCGCGAGGGGCGCAGCCCCTGCTTTTCAGGGGCGCGAGGAACTGCGCGAGAAGCCCCACCGAAGCCGCACCCACGCACGCACAGGGCCCCCCGCCCTTCGGGGGCGCGAGGAACTGCGCGACCAGCCCCCACCCACCCGCAGACGCCGACGCACCCGCACCCCCGAGCTACCGCCCCCGAACTACTGCGCCCCAGCCCCCGGCCCCATCTGCGACCGCGCCTTGAACGCCGCCTTACGCGCCTCCTTCGCCACCCTCTTGTCGGGATGGATCCGCCCCATCGCCTCAAGAACGTCGGGCGTGGCCGGATGATCCACCCGCCACGCCGCCGCGAAGAACGAACCGTGCTGCGCGGCCAGCCCCTCCACCAGCGCCCGCAGCTCCGCGGAGTTCCCCTCGGCCGCCAGCTGCGCGGCCACCGTGTCGATGGTCAGCCAGAAGACCATCGCCTCGGACGGCACGGGCACGTCGACCGCCCCGTTCTCGGTCAGCCACACCCGGGCGAGCCCGCCCAGCTCGGGGTCGTCCAGCACCTCCCGCAGGGCCGGCTCGGCCACGGCCCCCACGAGGGACAGCGCCTGCTGACAGCGCAGCCGCCGCAGCGGCGCGCCGGCGTCGGCGCCCCGCGCGGCGGCGAGCAGCTCGCGCGCCGCGGAAGCCGGCTCCCGGCGGGCGAGCCACTGCTCGGTCTCGGCCTGGGCCGCCGCCGGCGGGAACCCGGCGGTGCCGTCGAGCAGCGCGTCCGCGCCCTTGTCGACGAGGTCCCCGACCGCGGGAGCCGGTACCCCCGCCTCCTGGAGCCGGGCCCGCATCCCGTACAGCCCGAGCGGGGTGAGCCGGACCATGCCGTACCGCGTGACATCGGTGTCGTCGACGGTGGGCGCGCCGCCCGGCCCTTCGGCGGCGACGACCTCCTCGGCGTCCGTCATCAGCGCCTCGTCGACCGGCTGGTACTCCACCAGCCCGATCGGCTCCAGCACCCGGAACTGGTCGTCCAGCCGCATCATCGCGTCCGAGACCTGCTCCAGCACGTCGTTGGTGGGCTCCCCCATGTCGTCGGGGACGATCATCGAGGCGGCGAGGGCGGGCAGCGGCACGGGCCCGTCGGGGCCGTCCTCGCTGACGGTGAGGAGGTACAGGTTGCCGAGCACCCCGTCGAGGAACTCGGCCTCGGCCTCGGGGTCCCAGTCCAGCTCGGAGAAGTCGATCGCGCCGCCGGTCTCCATCGCGTCGACGAGGCCGTCGAGGTCGGGCACGCTCGCGTCGGCGAGGACGGTCTCCAGGGCGGTGAGCCAGATGCCGAGCACGTCCTGCGGCCCGCCGCCGGTGAGCAGGGCGAGCTCCTCGCCCACGGTGACCGCCCCCTCCGCCCCTCCCTGCGGCCCCTCGGGTCCCTCGGGTCCCTCGGTTCCGTCGGGCCCCTCAATCCCCTCAGGGTTCACGATCTCGACGAGCCCGGTGTCCACGGCCACCCGCCAGGCCTCGCCGGCCGAGGCCGCCGCGTCGCCGTCGTCGACGCCCGCCCCGGTGAGCCCGAGCGCCTCGGCGGCGGCGGGCAGTTGCTCGTCGACGAGTTCGCCCCCGGTGCCCACGCGTGTGTCGGGCCCGGCCCAGCGGGCGAGCCGCACGGCACGCGAGAGCAGCGGGGTGGCGAGCGCCTCCCGCGCCAGCTCCGCTTCGGGGAGGAGCCGCACCGGCGGCAGTGGCGAGCTGTCTGACATCGGTGGGGATCTCCTCGGGAACGGGTGCTGACGAACAGGTGCTGACGAACGACTGCCGAGCGATGCGGCGCCCCCGGCGAGGGGGCTTTCCGTAGGCGATACGCGTACGGGTACGCAGCCTAGACGGATTTGGACCCATGCCGCCCGGTTCATGTACCTGCCAGGAGTTGGACATGGCTGAAACCTTGACAACTGGCCTGAGCAGGCAGGAGATTGACGCGCGTAGAAACTCGCGGGTAGCTCTGGGATGATTCCGGGGCCTCCCACAGGCACGACCGTCGGAGTTCATCGGGTCCGCCGGGTTCTACGCGCGTCGCACCGCCCCACCGGTCGCAGGCCACCCCGTCCACTCTCGTCCCGGCGCCCACGTACGTCCCCGGAGGGATCCCCTTGCCGAGCAAGAGAACCGCGCGCATCGGCGCGCTGACCGTCGCCACCATCTGCTCCACGGTGTCCGCCGTGGTCCTGACCTCGCCCGCCGAGGCGGACTCGCTACGCATCCACGACATCCAGGGCACCACCCGGACGTCCCCGCTCACCGGCCAGCAGGTCGCCGGGGTCCAGGGCATCGTCACGGGCGTGCGCACCTACGGCTCGCGCGGCTTCTGGATCCAGGACCCCGAGGCGGACTCCAACCCCGCCACGAGCGAGGGCGTCTTCGTCTTCACCAGCTCCCGGCCGACGGTCTCGGTGGGCGACGCGGTGACGGTCGCGGGCACGGTCGGCGAGTTCATACCGGGCGGCACTTCGTCCGGAAACCAGTCCGTGACGCAGATCTCCCGCCCGACGATCACGGTCGTCTCCACGGGCAACGCCGTCCCGGCCGCGAAGGTCATCGACACCAAGTCCGTGCCGAAGAAGTACGCCCCGGCCGGCGACCCCGCCGCCGCCGGCTCGATCAACGGCCTCAAGCTCGCCCCGGCCACGTACGCCCTGGACTACTACGAGTCCCTGGAGGGCATGAACGTCCAGGTCGCCGACACCCGCGTGGTCGGCGCCAGCGACCCGTTCACCGAGCTGTGGGTCACGGTGAAGCCCCGGGAGAACGACAACCGCCGTGGTGGCGCGCTGTACGACTCCTACACCTCGCAGAACACCGGCCGGCTGCAGGTCCAGTCGCTGGGCGCGGTCGCCGACTTCCCGAAGGCGAACGTCGGTGACGTTCTGAAGGGCACGACGGCCGGCCCGCTGGACTACAACCAGTTCGGCGGCTACACGCTCGTCGCCAACCGCATCGGCACCCTCAAGCAGGGCGGCCTGGAGCGCGAGACGACCGCCAAGCAGGCGCGGGGCGAGCTGGCGGTGGCGACGTACAACGTCGAGAACCTGGACCCCTCGGACGCCTCCTTCGCGGACCACGCGGCCGCGATCGTGCACCACCTGCAGTCGCCCGACATCGTGGCCCTGGAGGAGATCCAGGACAACAACGGTGCCACCAACGACGGTACGGTCGCCGCCGACAAGACCGTGAAGAAGCTGATCGACGCGATCGCGGCGGCCGGCGGTCCGGCGTACGACTGGCGCTCCATCGACCCGGTGAACCTCGCGGACGGCGGTGAGCCGGGCGGCAACATCCGCCAGGTCTTCCTGTTCAACCCCGCGCGGGTCTCCTTCACCGACCGCGCGGGCGGCGACGCCACGACCGCCGTCGGCGTGACGAAGGTGAGCGGCAAGGCGCGGCTGACGGTGTCCCCGGGCCGGATCGACCCGGCGAACGCCGCCTGGACGAACAGCCGCAAGCCGCTCGTCGGCGAGTTCTCCTTCCGCGGCAAGCCCGTCTTCGTGGTCGCGAACCACTTCGCGTCCAAGGGCGGCGACCAGGCGCTGCACTCGGAGTTCCAGCCGCCGAAGCGCAGCTCGGAGACCCAGCGCCACCTCCAGGCGACGGCCGTGAACACCTTCGTCAAGCAGGTCCTGGCGAAGGACAAGAAGGCGTCCGTCATCGCCCTCGGCGACATCAACGACTTCGAGTTCTCCGACACCGCGGAGCTGCTGGAGAAGGACGGCGTCCTGTGGTCGGCGATCAAGTCGCTGCCGAAGCGGGAGCGTTACTCGTACGTCTTCCAGGGCAACGCCCAGGTCCTCGACCAGATCCTGGTCAGCCGCTCGGTCCGGCGCGCCACCGGGTTCACGTACGACAGCGTGCACATCAACTCGGAGTTCAACGACCAGATCAGCGACCACGACCCGCAGGTGGTGCGGTTCGAGCCGTAGGCCGTGCACCACGGCCATGATCGATCATGACCATTCATGATCGATCATGGCCGGGTCGTGGCCGTCCGTGCCGCTCAGGGCTGGCTGAACACGCCGTTCAGCCAGCCCTGCCACGCGTTCTCGTCCGCCCCGGCGTCGGCGCCCGGCGCGAAGTCGTGGACGCTCATGCCCACCCGGTAGCCCCAGTGGTTGCGGCCGAAGAAGCGGATGAGGGCGTCGTCGGTGCGCAGGCCGATGAAGTACGGGTCTCGGTAGTCGACCACGGCATCGAGGAGCCGTCCGTCGGGGCCCTTGACCTGGACCCGGGCCTCCTCGGCGGTGTCGTCCGCGAGACCGAGCGCGCGTCCGACGGTGGTGAGCGCGTCGGGGGCCCCGGCCGTCTCCGGCGCGTCGAAGGTGGCGAACGCGGTGACCGTACGGCCCCTGAAGCGCGTCAGGTACTGGCGCAGGGTGTGCAGGTAGAAGCCGGTGTGCTTGGCGGCGCCGTCGTACTGGTTGTCCCAGTCGTCGACGAAGATGCCGCTGTGCACGTACCTCACCCAGGCCCGCTTGCCGTCGTCGCGCGGTTCGATCGTGTAGTCCAGCTGGTTGCGCGTCTGTTCGGAGATGCCCTCGACGTCCTCGACCCGGTTGGTGTACCGGTGCGGCGGGTCCCAGGCGGTGACCTCGGAACCGAACGGCCCCCTGCCGCCGACGCGCGGCTCGGGCGCCTCCATGGGCCACAGCCACCCGCCCGTCCCGGCGGTGACGGCCTCCCACACCTCCTCGGGGGTGGCGTCGACCTCGAACTCCCGGGCGATCTCGAATTCCTTGGACATGACGTGCTCCTCAACGGGTCTCACAGGCCGGGCAGTTCGGTCCGGTCGGGCAGTTCGGTCTGATTGGGCTGCTTGCGCAGTTCGGTCCGGTCGGGCAGTTCGGTCCGGTCGGGCCGCTTGCGCGATTCGGTCTGCTTGGGCTGGTCGAACAGTGCGGGCCGGTCAGGCCGGTCGTCGAGTCGGTCGGCCTCCTCGGACCCGTCGGGCGGTGCCGATGCCCCGGCGGCCTGCGGCCTGACCGTGGGGTGGACCGCGACGACGATCCGGTGCCCCCGGCCGGCCGCGGCGTCGGGCGCGTCGTACTTGCGCAGGAGCGCGCTCACCCCGGCCGTCAGTTCCTGGACGAACGCGGCCCGGTCGGCGGCCGAGGCGAAGGTGACCTCGCCGTCGAGCGCGTAGGTCGCGAGCCCCTTGCGGGCCCTGGCCGCGCCCGTGACGAGCGACCCGACGTCCCGGACCAGACGGGCGCCGAGCGCCAGCAGCCAGCGCGCGGAGAGCTGGTCCCGGAAGCGGTCCGGATCGGGCTGCACGGCGGCGAGCGCGAGCGGGGAGATCACGTACGACGCGGCGGTCGCCCGCATCAGCCGCTCGGTGACATTGCCCTTGCGCCGCTCCCCCGCCAGCTCGACCAGACCGTGCCGCTCCAGCGCCTTGAGGTGGTAGTTCACCTTCTGGCGCGGCAGCCCGACCTTCCCGGCCAGCATGGCGGCCGAGGCGGGCCCGGCCGCCAGCTCGGCCAGCAGCCGGGCACGTATCGGATCCAGCGAGACCGCCGCTGCCTCGGGATCCTCGATCACGGTGACGTCCAACATGACCCCACCGTCTCACCGAAAACTTTTTTTGTCCAGGACATCGGAGTGTTCGGTGAGAGGCGGTGCCGGAGTCAGTCCGCGACGAGGCCGAGCGCGTACTCGTAGCGCCTGACCGTGCTGCTCCTCAGTCCGGGCCAGGTCTGCACGCGCTGCCAGAGCGCCGAGGGCGAGCCGACCCCGTCGCCGGGCGACGCGAGGGCGTCGACGTGGTGCCGCGCGCTCTCCCACTCGGCGTAGTTGAGGACGCGGGTGCCGTCGGTGGCGAGGTGGAAGTGGGCGGAGATACCGCCGGGGTGCGGATGCGGCTCGGCCGCCAGGGCCTCTTCGACAGCGTCCACCCAGGCCCGCTGCCGCGCCGGGTCCGGCCCCTCGAACTCGACGTCGACGATCACGACGCACCCCGGAACCCGGTCGGCACGGTCGCCGTCCCCCGTGAGACTGCGGTACCGCCGGTAGCGCCCGAGCCCCACCCGCTCGATCCCGGGCACGGCGGTGTCGATGGCGTCGTTGCGCTCCTGCCGACGCGTCCGCACGAAGGCCTCGTACGCCTGCTCGTCGGCCCACTGGGAGTAGTGCAGCAGGCCGGAGCCGTCGTCCGCCGTGTAGACGAAGTAGCCCAGCAGCCCGTCGGTGGGCCAGGGGCGGCTCTGCCAGGTGTCGGCGACGGCCTGGACGGTCAGCCGCTGCCGCTCGGGCGTACCCACCTGCCAGGTGCTGAAGAAGGGCGCCCCGACATCGGGGCGGTCGAGGACGGGATGGAGGTCCGTACGACGGGTCATGCCGCTCTCCCATGATCGGTGCTCGGTGTGGGTGCACCGACCACCTTTCAACCTCAACCAGGATTCAGGTCAACTCCGCGATTCGGGCCCCTGTTTCGGGAGACCCGCCCGGTCATGGACGAGAAGCGGCCCGAGGCCGAGCGGGTGGGGAAGGAACCGGATTCCGGGGCGAAGGACGCAACGGAGACCGGGGCGGAGGCGGAGGAGCGGACCGGCGTGGACGGCCCCACCGGGCTGCCGAAACGCTCGTGGTGGGCAGTGGTGCGGCGCACGGCGAAGGAGTTCCAGGACGACGAACTGTCCGACCGGGCGGCCGCGTTGACGTACTACGGTGTCCTGTCGTTGTTCCCCGCCATCCTGGTGCTGGTGTCGATGCTCGGTGTCGTCGGACAGCGTGCGACCGACAAGATCCTGGACAACATCGGCGATCTGGCGCCCGGCCCGGCGCGCGACATCCTGCGGGACGCGGTCGTCCAGTTGAGCGACAGCGGCGGTACGGGCAGCCTGCTGGCGATCGTCGGCCTGCTCGCGGCCGTGTGGTCGGCGTCGGGATACGTGGCCGCGTTCATCCGTACGTCCAACGCCGTGTACGACCTGCCGGAGGGCCGCCCGGTGTGGAAGGTGACGCCGCTGCGGATCGGCCTCACCCTGGTACTGATGGTGATGCTGGCGGTGAGCGCGTTGATCGTGGTGTTCACCGGCCCGCTGGCCGAGCGCGCGGGGACGACGATCGGGCTCGGCGACGCGGCGATCGCGGTGTGGAACATCGCGAAGTGGCCGGTGCTGCTGGTGCTGGTGACGCTGATGATCGCGCTGCTGTACTGGGCCGCGCCCAACGTCCGTGGCCGGGGCTTCCGTTGGGTCAGCCCCGGCGGCATCGTCGCCACGCTGATCTGGCTCGCCGCGTCCGCCGGTTTCGCGGTCTACGCCGCCAACTTCGGCTCCTACAACAAGACCTACGGCACCCTCGCCGGCGCCGTCGTCTTCCTCATCTGGCTCTGGCTCACCAACCTCGCGATCCTGCTGGGCCTCGAATTCGACGCGGAACTCTCCCGCGAACTCGCCATCACCGAGGGCCGCGCCCCCACCGAGGAGCCCTACGTCGAACCCCGGGACACCCGCAAGTGGCCGCCCCGGCTACGGGCCCTGCGAGAGGCACGCACCCGGACGACCACCACCGCGACCGGCCGCGACCCGATGACGAAGGGCTGAGCGCGACGACGGGATCCCCGAGCGGAGAGACGTGCCCGCAGCCGCGGACGGGGACCGGCTGCGGGCGGGTGCGCGGGGCGGCCGGGCGACCGCACGGTCCTCTGTGCGGTCGCCCGGCCGCGGCTGCCGCTTGCGGGGTGGCGCCGCCGCCGGTCGCTCGTGGGCTCCGCGTACCGCCCGAGGCGGTCGAGGGGGCTGCGTCTCACCTCGCCCGGGCGCCGGAACACGGAGGGCCACACCGTCGTTGGGCCGCATCAGGGGAGGCCATCGCATGCGACGGCTGCGAGCGGGGCCGCACACACGAAACGGACCCGCTCGCAGCCGTCGCACGCGAACAGGTCAAGAAGATCCAGCCCTCTTCGAGAGCGGGCACCCCCGGCGCACCCCACCATGCCGAAGGAGCACCAGCCGCACCACCCCGCCCCGCACGCGGCAGGGGGTGGGCGGGAGGCGAACGCCGTGCCCCGCCTAGCGGTAGTGCCGCCAGACCAGCACCCCCACCGCGGCCACGGCGACACTCGCGCCGCCCACGATCAGCATCTCCCGGGGCACCCGCTCCCACGCCGACTGGGCCTTGGCCTTCACATCGGCCTGGGCCGCGTGCACCCTCGCCTTCACGTCCGCCTTGGCTGCCAGTTCCTCGACCGTGTCGCCGAGCTGTGCCCGGGTCTCCTCGATCTGTCGCCGGAGTTCGTCGGGGCCCTTGGCGCCGACCGAACCATCGGCCCTGCTCGATGCCTGCGTCATCGCCGCGCCCTCCCCTTGATCTCGTCCACGTCCGCCTTGACGCTGTCGAGCGCCCGCTCCGGCTTGGGCGGGGTGGCCCGGCGGAGCTGTGCGCGCCCGAGCGCGGCCAGCACGCCCGCGATCACGAACAGCACGGCCATGACGATGAGCGCGGCGGCCCAGACGTCCAGCACCAGGGAGAGTGCTCCGACGCCGGCGGCGGCGAGGGTCATGAATCCCACGTAGGCGACCGCGCCGGCCGCGCCGAGCAGCCCGCCGCCGCGTCCCGCGCGCCGCCCCTTCTCGGCCAGCTCCTCCTTGGCGAGGGCGACCTCCTGTCGTACGAGCAGGGAGAGCTGTTCGGTGGCCTGCCCGACCAGCTCGCCCACGGAGTGGTGGTCGTGTTCGCCCGGCCCCGGACGTTCGGATCGCGCAGAGCGCACGAATCGCGTGGGCCTGGTCTCGGTGGTCCCGGTCACGGTGTCGCCTCCTCACACATCGGGACGCCCCGAGTACCCTTCCCGGCCCGCGCTACCCCTGCGACATCGCTTCGACCTCGAACGTCACCCGTACCCACCTGCCCCGGCCTCGCACACGGCTCCCCACTCCGTCCTCGTAGCGAAACTCCCAGACATTCCGTAGAAGAATTAAGTGGAGCTTCACAATGAGGCCCCCGAGACTACCCGTATGACCCTCACCCACCGCCCCGCCCCCACTCCCTTCGGCCGCGCCCTCTGCGCGATGATCACGCCCTTCACCCCCTCCGGCGCACTGGACCTGGACGGAGCCCAGCGACTGGCCGACCATCTGGTGGCCGAAGGGTGCGACGGACTGGTGCTCTCCGGTACGACGGGTGAGTCGCCGACGACCACGGACGCGGAGAAGGCGGAGCTGATCCGGGCCGTGCGCGCGGCGGTCGGCGACCGGACCGTGATCGTCGCCGGGGTGGGCACCGCCGACACCCGGCACACCGTGGAACTGGCGCTGGCGGCCGAGAAGGCGGGCGCGGACGGCCTGCTGGCGGTCACGCCGTACTACAGCACACCCCCGCAGGACGCGGTCGAGGCCCACTTCCGCGCACTCGCCGACGCCTCCGGGCTGCCCGTCGCCCTGTACGACATCCCCGGCCGCACCGGCACCCGTATCGAACCGGAGACCATGATCCGGCTGGCCGGGCACCCGAGGATCGTGGCGGTGAAGGACTGCGCGTACGACCTCCTCGGCACCCAGAAGGTGCTGGCGCAGACGGAGTTGGCGTACTACACGGGCTGCGACGAGTACGTGCTCGCGCTGTACGCGATCGGCGGTTCGGGTTACGTCAGCACGGTCGCGAACGCGGCCCCCCGCCACGTCCGGGCAGTCATCGACGCGTTCGACGTGGGTGACACCGCCGAGGCGGCCCGGCTCCAGCGACGAACCATCGCCCTCACCGAACTGATGATGTCCTCGGGCCTGCCCGGCACGGTCACGGCGAAGGCGCTCCTGGCCCGGCTCGGTCTGCCCGCGGGTCCGGTCCGCGCACCACTGCGGCCCGCCGGTCAGGAGGTGACCGACGGGCTGCTGAGGGCGTACGAACGCCTGGTGGCCGCCTGAGAGGGGTGGTCAGCGGGTGGCGAAGACCGCGTTCCAGCGCCCGGCCGCCCCGTCGTTGCCCTTGCGGGCGCCGCTGAGCGTGAGCGTCTTGTCGCTGCCGATGGTGACGAGCACCAGGGCGTTGTGGAACTCGTTGTCGCCGGCCGCGATGTCCCAGGCGATGAGCCGCTTGTTGTCGACCCAGGTGAGCAGTTGCTGTCCAGGGATCTTGTGCAGCCGCTTGCCGGTGTAGGGATCGAGGATCTCGGAGGCGGTCGTCCTGGCCCCGCCCGCGAAACCACCGGCCGCGAGCTTGCCGTCCGGGGAGAGCCGCGCCTCCACCGACCAGGTCAGGTACTTCTCGTTGGCCGGCTTGGCGACCTTGTCACCCTTCAGGTCGTAGAACTGATCGTGCGGTTCCGAGGTCAGCCCTGAGTAGACCAGCTTCGCGTCTCGGCTGAAGGCGAAGTCCTGACGGGCGTTGAGGACGCCCATCTCGTCGCCTTCGTCGGGGACGACCTCGCTCCAGTCGGCGTTTCCGGAGTCGACGTCGACGACGTAGAAGCCGGTCCGGTACGACGTGGACCAGTCCGACTCGAAGTCGTTCTTCTTGCCGTCGCCGTCGGAGTCGTAGTCCACCCGGTTCAGCAGGTCGGGGTTCTTGCTGTAGGTGGTGGCGACGAGCTTGGTGCCGTCGGTGGAGAACTCCACGCTCGCGACGCCCCGGCCGACCGGGATCCAGCGCTCGACCTTGCCGGTGAGCAGGTCGAGGAGTCCGATCCGCTCGGCGGGCAGCTCCTTCTCCAGGACGGCGGCGGTCCGCATGCCGGGGGCGACCGAGACCTGGGACCAGCGGGTGTCCTTGACGTACTTGCCGGTCTCCTGGTCGAGGATCCGGTAGGTACGCGCCCTGACCGCGGTGTCCTTCGAGGTCCTGACGGTGTCCGAGGTGTACCACGCGGCCAGCGCCACCTCCCCGGCCGCGATCAGGTCCCGCGGCGGTGACTGGTCGGGGTGGGCGATGATGTCGCTCTTGTTCATCTCGGTGGCGAGCCGTACCTCGTCCTTGCCGGAGTCCAGCAGCGGCACGGCCACCGCGACGGCGACCACGGCGGCGGTGGCCGCGGCGACGGTCGCGATCGACCGGTTCCGGCGGCGCCGCCGGACGGTCAGCACCCGGTCGGCGAAGCCGGGGGTCAGGGGCGGCTGTTCGGCGGCCTGCTCCCGCAGGGAGTCGCGCACCAGTTCGTCGACGTTCACGGACGCACCTCCACGGGCGAGAAGTCACGGGACGGGGTCTGCTCGGCGGCGGCGGGCCCGAGCAGGGCCAGCTCGGGCGCGAGTTCGCGCAGCCGGGCCAGCGAGCGGTGGGTCGTGGACCGGACGGTCCCGACGGAGCACCCGAGGATCCGGGCGACCTCGCCCTCGGGCAGGTCCTCGAAGTAGCGGAGCACCAGCACGGTCCGCTGGCGGGCGGTGAGCCGGGCCAGCGCCCCGCGCATCACCAGCCGCAGTTCCACCCCGGCCGCCCCGTCGGCGGCGCCGCTCTCGGGCGGCTCGGCGACGGTCAGCTCCCGGCGCCGCCACTTCAGCCGCCACCGGCTGACCTGCTGCCGGTAGATGATCCGCCGTACGTACGCCTCAGGCTCGTCGATCCGCTGCCAGCGTCCGGCGGCCTTGATCAGCGCGTTCTGCAGCAGGTCCTCGCCGGCGTGCCGGTCCCCGCCGCTCAGCAGTACGGCCGTCTTCAGCAGAGCGGACGACCGCCCCGCCACGAATTCCCGGAAACTCTCCTGCCCCGCGGCATCCATCGTCACCTTCTCTTCCCTGGCGGGCCCCGTGTCCCGCCCCTGTGCCCCTAGTGACGCGCGGACCCGCGCCCGGCTATGCCGCCCCGGGGAAGAAAGTCGTGCGGGTGGTGGAGAACGGATGGTGGGGAACGCCGCGGGCCCGCACGCGCGTCGAGCGCGTACGGGCCCGGATTCCCGACGGCGGCCGGGTCAGCCCCAGCGGTACCCGTCACCGAACAGCAGGGTGTGCTCCAGCACGTCCTCCATCGGGTCGTCGACCTGGCCGACGTTGACGAGCCCGATGCGGGGGCCGTTGTGCGAGGAGGTGTTGGTCTCGTCCGCGTACGCGGCCCCGGCCGGAAGCCAGCACAGCGTCGCCCCGGCCAGCACCCCCGTGACCACGCGCGCCACGCCCCTCGCCCGGTCGTTCCTCATCCCTCGGCCCCTCATCTCGTCGGCCCCTCGTTTCGTCGGCTCGGCAGCTGATCGGACTCCGTGTCCGCCCGTTCATCTGCCTGGACCGCGCGAAGGTCACGCCGAGTAACCCGTACGTGGGGCCTTGATGATCAGTTGTGGCTGTGCAGGATCTCGTTCAGGCCGCCCCAGACCGCGTTGTTCGGGCGGGCCTCGACCGTGCCGGTGACCGAGTTGCGGCGGAAGAGGATGTTCGAGGCGCCGGAGAGGTCGCGGGCCTTGACGACCTGGCCGTCGGGCATGGTGACGCGGGTGCCGGCGGTGACGTAGAGGCCGGCCTCGACGACGCACTCGTCGCCGAGGGCGATGCCGACGCCCGCCTCGGCGCCGATCAGGCAGCGCTCGCCGATGGAGATGATGACGTTGCCGCCGCCGGAGAGCGTGCCCATCGTGGAGGCGCCGCCGCCGATGTCCGAGCCGTCGCCGACGACGACGCCGGCGGAGATCCGGCCCTCGACCATGGACGTGCCGAGGGTGCCCGCGTTGAAGTTGACGAAGCCCTCGTGCATGACCGTGGTGCCCTCGGCGAGGTGCGCGCCGAGGCGGACGCGGTCGGCGTCGGCGATCCGGACGCCCTTGGGGGCGACGTAGTCCGTCATGCGCGGGAACTTGTCGATCGAGGTGACCTGGAGGTGCAGGCCCTCGGCGCGGGCGTTGAGGCGCACCTTCTCGATGTCGTCGACGGCGACCGGGCCGAGCGAGGTCCAGGCGACGTTGGCGAGGAGGCCGAAGACGCCGTCCAGGCTCTGGCCGTGCGGCTTGACCAGGCGGTGGGAGAGCAGGTGGAGGCGCAGGTAGGCGTCGTGCGTGTCGAGCGGCTTCTCGTCGAGCGAGGAGATGACCGTGCGGACCGCGACGACCTCGACGCCCCGGCGCGCGTCCTGACCGAGCGCGGCGGTCGCGCCCCCGCCCAGCAGTTCGGCGGCCCGCTCGGCGGTCAGCCGCTCGGTGCCGGACGGGCCGGGCTCGGCCGCCAGCTCGGGCGCGGGGTACCAGGTGTCGAGAACGGTGCCGTCGGCGGCGATCGTGGCGAGGCCGGCGGCCACGGCGCCGGTGGAGCGGGGAGCAGTCGTGTCGGTCATGAGGGCAACCTAACCGTCCGGGGCCGGTACGGGCCAACCCACGACGCGGCCGTCTCAGGAGCCGGGCACTTTACGGACATACGACACCGGGCGGCCCGCCCACCCCCGTGGGACGGGCCGCCCTCGTTCGGGGGCGCCGGCGCCCGCAGGGCCCGGACTTGCGTACGGCGGTGCTTGCCGATGAGGTTGCCCGCGATGCCGTACAGCCAGGGGCGGGCGTCGGCCCGGGTCCGGTCGTAGCGGCCCCGGATGCGGAACGCCGCCAGGAAGGTGTCGGTGGTGAGGTCGTCGGCGATGCCGTCGCCGAGTCGCCGGGCCACGTACCGGTGGATGTCCGGCGCGTAGCGGTCGTAGAGCCGTGCGAACAGCTCGGGCTGTTCCAGGGATGGGGCGACGACCTCGGCGTCGTCCTCGACCTGCGCCTGCGCCTGCGCCTGCGGCGGTAATCCGCTCACCGGGTTCTCCCCCACCCGGCACCCTGCTCGTCACGGGTTCCCCCTCTGCTTCGCCGTGTTCTGTCACCCCCTGTTCCCCGTCGGGCCGAGGAAGGTTCACGGCTCGCGCGCGGGTCTGTTCAGGGAATCACCCGCGCCAGCACCTCCCGCGCGTACTCCTCGTCGTACGGCGTCCCCGTCAGCAGGACCTGCAGACAGATGCCGTCGACCAGCGCGACCAGCGCCCGCGCGGTCACCGGGTCGGTGCGGCGGGCGAGCGTGTCGGCGAAGGCGCGGGCCCACTCGTCGGCGACGGGTCGCAGCGCGGGTCGGCGCAGGGCGGCGAGATACAGCTCGTACTCCACCTCCAGGCCCGTCCGGTCGCCGCTGAACCACTCCCCGCCCAGCGCGGCCAGTTCGGCGGCGAGGTCGGTGCTCGGGTCGCGCAGGGCCTCGCGCGCGGCGACGGCCTTCGCGAAGCCCTCGTTGGCCTGGCGCAGCGCGGCGACCATCAGATCGTCGAGGGTCTTGAAGTGGTACGTCGTCGAGCCGAGCGGTACGTCCGCCTCGGCGGCCACGCTGCGGTGGCTCAGCCCGGCGATGCCCTTCGCCCCCACGACCCGGATCGCGGCGTCGATGATCCGCTGCCGCCGCTCGGGGTCGTAACGCCGGGCCATCAGTGGGCGCCTCCCAGGTTCAGCACCACCACTCCCGCGACGATCAGCACGATCCCGGCGATCTTGGCGAAGCTCAGCCCCTCCCCGAAGAGGACCAGCCCGAGCGCGGCGACGGTCGCGGTGCCGACGCCGGACCAGATCGCGTACGCCGTGCCGATGGACATCGACTTCAACGCCTGGGCGAGCAGCACGAAGGAGACGAGGTACCCCACGCCGGTGACGACCGACGGCCACACCTTGCTGAAGCCCTCGCTGTACTTCATGGCGGTGGTGGCGGCCACTTCGGCGGCTATGGCGCCGGCGAGCAACAGATATCCCATGTGTACGAGCGTACACATCATATGTACGGATGTACACATCGAGTGTAGTGGCTCGCTTATGGGCGGAATTGGCCGCCGCCGCCCCCCAAGAGGCCCTCGTTTCGGGGCCGTTCCGTTATGGAAGCGCTCACTGAAAGGGCTCCCCGGGCGTCACTTGGTGAACTACTGTTTCAACGGTCAATCTCCCGAATGTGTGACGACCGCCAGGGTTTGCACACACCGGTGACACGTAACACCCTCCCTGATCCGCATGACGAATTTGCGTCCGCCTGTGGCGACGCCGAGGGAACCGCGCATGCCGCCGACTAAGCCCGGACCTGATCCGGACCAGACCCCGCCCAGCCTTCCGATGCTCAGATCCGCGAAGGTGTGGGAGACCGGGGTCGCCCCGAACGACACCCGTATACCGGGCACCCGCCGCCTCTGGCTGGCCGGTGCCCTCGCTCTCGCCGTGGTCTCCTCCTGCGTCACGGCGATCACCCTCCAGGCCTCGGGACCTGACCACTCGTCGGACAAGAACGCACGCACCACCGCCGCCGACGACCGGGTTCCCACCGCGTCCCTCCCGCCCACGTCGCCCCCCGCGACCTCGGCACCGGACGGCAAGAGCGGTCTGTCGGAGCCTCAGGGCTCCGAGGACGACCCCAAGAAGGACGGGAACAAGAGCAAGGGCGAGGACTCCAAGGGCTCCAAGGGCTCCGGCTCGTCCGACGACAAGCAGCAGGGCGGCTCCAAGCCGACCGCCAAGCCGTCGAAGACGACCTCGCCCGCCAAGAACCCGCCGTCCTCGTCGACCACCCGCAAGTCCGTCCAGGCGGTCAACTACCCGGACCGGTACTGGCACCTGAGCAACGGCGCGATCCGGCTCGACTCGGTGGGCTCGTACAGCGGAGGCGAGACCAGGGAGGACTCCTCCTTCAAGGTGGTCTCCGGGCTCGCCAAGTCCTCCTGCTACTCCTTCAAGATGGCGGACGGCCGCTACGTACGGCACCAGAGCTTCCGGCTCCGCGTCAGCGGCAACGACGGCTCGGAACTCTTCCGCCAGGACGCCACCTTCTGCCCCATGCAGTCCCCGTACTCGGACGCCGTGATGCTTCAGGCGGTCAACTACCCCGACCGCTTCCTGCGCCACAAGAACTTCGAGCTGGTCCTGGACCCGTACGGCTACAACACCACCGGACGGCAGGACTTCTTCTTCCGCCTGGTGAAGGGCCTCGGCTGAGCGACCGGACACCCGCCCGCACATGAGTGTGGCCCCCGGCGAATGTATTCGCCGGGGGCCACACTCATGACCGATGGATCTCAGACGTTGAACCCGAGCGCCCTCAGCTGCTCGCGGCCGTCGTCGGTGATCTTGTCGGGGCCCCACGGGGGCATCCAGACCCAGTTGATGCGCAGCTCGTTGACGATGCCGTCCGTGGCGGACTTGGCCTGGTCCTCGATGACGTCCGTCAGCGGGCAGGCCGCGGACGTCAGGGTCATGTCGATCGTCGCGATGTTCGCGTCGTCGATGTGGATGCCGTAGATGAGGCCGAGGTTGACGACATCGATGCCCAGTTCGGGGTCGACGACGTCGTACAGGGCCTCGCGGACCTCCTCCTCGGAGGCCGGCTTCATCTCCAGGGTCTCGCTCATGCCGTCTTCCTTTCGACGTCGGCGTCGGCGCCCAGCGCCTGGGCCGTCGCGTCCTTCCACGCCATCCAGCTGAGGAGGGCGCACTTGACCCGGGCGGGGTACTTGGAGACACCGGCGAACGCGACCGCGTCCTCCAGCACCTCCTCCATCGCGTCGTCCGGCTCGATCTTCCCCTTGGACTGCATCAGCTCCAGGAAGGTCTCCTGGATCTTCCGCGCGTCGCCGAGGTCCTTGCCGACCAGGAGGTCGTTCAGGACCGAGGCCGACGCCTGGCTGATCGAACAGCCCTGGCCCTCGTACGACACGTCCTGCACGGTCGTGCCGTCGTACTTCACTCGCAGGGTGATCTCGTCGCCGCACGTCGGGTTCACGTGGTGCACCTCGGCGTCACCGTCCCGCAAGCCCCGGCCGTGCGGGTGCTTGTAGTGGTCCAGGATGACTTCCTGGTACATCGAATCCAGCTTCATGCGATCGCTCGTCCCCTCAGCCGAAGAAGTTCCGTACGTGCTCCAGGCCGTCGACCAGGGCATCGATCTCGGCCGGGGTGGAGTACAGATAGAACGACGCTCGGGTGGTCGCGGGAATTCCGTAGCGCAGGCAGACGGGGCGGGCGCAGTGGTGGCCGACCCGGACCGCGATGCCCTGCTCGTCGAGCACCTGGCCCACGTCGTGCGGGTGGATGTCGCCGAGCGTGAAGGAGATCGCCGCGCCCCGCTCCTCGGCCGTGGCCGGGCCGATGATCCGCAGGTCCGGGACCTCCGTCAGCCGCTTCACCGCGTACTCGGTGATCGCGTGCTCGTGGGCGAGGATCTTGTCCATGCCGATCGCGCTCAGGTAGTCGATCGCCGCGCCCAGACCGACCGCCTGCGCGATCGGCGGGGTGCCCGCCTCGAACTTGTGCGGGGCGGGGGCGTACGTCGACGAGTGCATCGACACCGTCTCGATCATCTCGCCGCCGCCGAGGAACGGAGGCAGGTCCTCCAGCAGCTCCTGGCGGCCCCAGAGCACACCGATGCCCGTCGGACCGCACATCTTGTGGCCGGTGAAGGCCACGAAGTCGGCCTGGAGGGCCTGGACGTCCAGCGGCATGTGCGGCGCGGCCTGCGAGGCGTCGATGCAGACCAGGGCGCCGACCTCCTGCGCCCGGCGCACTATCGCCTCGACGGGGTTGACCGTGCCGAGGATGTTGGAGACCAGCACGAAGGAGACGATCTTCGTCTTCTCGGTGATGACCTCCTCGATGTTGGAGAGGTCGAGGCGGCCGTCGTCGGTCAGGCCGAACCACTTCAGCTTCGCGCCCGTGCGCTGCGAGAGCAGCTGCCACGGCACGATGTTGGAGTGGTGCTCCATCTCCGTGATGACGATCTCGGTCTCGGCGTCCACGCGGTAGGGCTCGTCGGCCCAGCCCAGCATGTTCGCCACGAGGTTCAGTGACTCGGAGGCGTTCTTGGTGAAGATCACCTCGTCGCGCGAGGGAGCGTTGACGAACGCGGCGACCTTGTCGCGCGCGCCCTCGTACAGCGCCGTGGCCTCCTCGGCGAGCACATGCACACCGCGGTGGACGTTGGCGTTGTAGCGCTCGTAGTACTCGCTCAGGGCGTCCAGCACCTGGCGCGGCTTCTGCGAGGTCGCCGCGTTGTCCAGGTACACGAGCTTCTTACCGTCGTGGACCTGGCGGTCCAGGATGGGGAAGTCCTTGCGGATCGCCTCGGTGTCGAGGAGGCCCGGCAGCTGTGTCACGCGGATGCGCCACCCTTCGTGTATACCTCGTAGCCCTCGTTCTCCAGCTTGTCGGCGAGCTCGGCGCCGCCGGACTCGACAATGCGCCCGCCGGAGAAGACGTGGACGAAGTCGGGCTTGATGTAGCGCAGGATGCGCGTGTAGTGCGTGATCAGCAGGGTGCCGACCTCGCCGGTCTCGCGGACGCGGTTGACGCCCTCGGAGACGATGCGCAGGGCGTCGACGTCCAGACCGGAGTCCGTCTCGTCGAGGATCGCGATCTTCGGCCGGAGCAGCTCCAGCTGGAGGATCTCGTGGCGCTTCTTCTCACCGCCGGAGAAGCCCTCGTTGACGTTGCGCTCGGCGAAGGCGGGGTCCATGTTCAGGCGCTGCATGGTCTCCTTGACCTCCTTCACCCAGGTGCGGAGCTTGGGAGCCTCGCCGCGGATGGCGGTGGCGGAGGTGCGCAGGAAGTTGGAGACCGAGACGCCGGGGATCTCGACCGGGTACTGCATCGCCAGGAACAGGCCCGCGCGGGCGCGCTCGTCGACGGACATCTCCAGGACGTCCTCGCCGTCGAGGGTGACGGTGCCGCCGGTGATCGTGTACTTCGGGTGACCCGCGAGGGAGTAGGCGAGGGTCGACTTGCCGGAGCCGTTCGGGCCCATGATGGCGTGCGTCTCGCCCTGCTTCACGGTGAGGTCGACGCCCTTGAGGATCTCCTTCGTGGCGTTGTCGGCCTCGACGGTGACGTGCAGGTCGTGGATTTCAAGCGTTGCCATGGATGCCTCAGGACTCCTGGGAGAGGGAGACGAGCACGTCGTCCCCTTCGATCTTTACGGGGTATACGGGGACGGGGCGCGTCGCGGGAAGGCCGGACGGCTTGCCGGTTCTGAGGTCGAACGCGGAGCCGTGCAGCCAGCACTCGATCTGGCAGTCCTCCACCTCGCCCTCGGAGAGCGAGACGTTCGCGTGGGAGCAGATGTCGTGGATGGCGAACACCTCGCCCTCGGTCTGTACGACCGAGACCGGCGTGCCGTCGAGTTCCACCCGCTTCGGGGTGTCCTTCTCCAGCTCGCTCAGCCCGCAGGCGCGTACGTAGGTGGTCATCGGGCCGATCCAGACACAGTCTCCAGCTCCTCGTCGATCTTCGCGAGGAGGCGGTCCTGGATGTCGTCGACACCGATCTGCTGGACCAGTTCGGCGAAGAAGCCGCGAACGACGAGGCGGCGGGCCTCGTCGGCCGGGATGCCGCGGGCCATCAGGTAGAAGAGCTGCTCGTCGTCGAAGCGGCCGGTCGCGGAGGCGTGGCCGGCGCCGACGATCTCGCCGGTCTCGATCTCCAGGTTCGGCACCGAGTCGACCCGGGCGCCGTCCGTGAGAACCAGGTTCCGGTTCATCTCGTAGGTGTCGGTGCCCTCGGCCTTGGCCTCGATGAGCACGTCGCCGATCCACACCGCGTGGGCACGCTCGCCCTGGAGCGCGCCCTTGTAGACGACGTTGGACTTGCAGTGCGGGACGTTGTGGTCGACCAGGAGGCGGTGCTCCTGGTGCTGGCCGGCGTCCGTGAAGTACAGGCCGAACAGCTCCGCCTCGCCGCCGGGGCCGGCGTAGGTCACGCGCGGGTGCAGACGTACGACGTCGCCGCCGAAGGTGACCACGACGGACTTGAAGGAGGCGTCGCGGCCGACCAGGGCGTTGTGCTGGGCGACGTGCACGGCCTTGTCGTCCCAGTCCTGGACGGAGACGACGGTCAGCTTCGCGCCGTCGCCCAGGAGGTAGTCGACGTTGGCGGCGAGCACGGCGTCACCGGTGTGGTCGATGACGACGACGGCCTCGGCGAAGGCGCCCAGCTCGATCACCTGGTGGGCGAAGGCGGTGCCGCCCTCACCGTGCACGGCGATCCGGATGGGCTCGGCGAGGACCGTCTCCTTGGGGACGGTGATCACGCCGGCCTTCTCGAACGCCGAGTACGCCTGGGCGGCGACGCGGTCCACCGGGGTGCCGGCCCTGCCGAGGCGCGCGTCGTCACGGCCGACGGCCTCGACGGTGACGCCCTCGGGGGCCTGGACGTCGACCTTGAGGCCGTCGCCGGTGGCGACGGCGGTGCCGTCGTGCAGCCCGCGCAGGCGCTCCAGCGGGGTGAACCGCCACTCCTCCTCGCGGCCGTGCGGCACGGGGAAGTCCGCCACGTCGAAGGACGGGGGCGCGCTCATGCGCGTGGCGACGGTCGACTCGGCGGCCACCGCGATCTGGCCCGCGGTGGTGGATCCCACGGGGATGTTCTGAGCCTCAGCCATGGCTGTCGGTCTGCTCTCTTCCTACGTCAAGAAAATCTGGCTACTGCCGGCAGGGACGGTCTTAACCGACCGCGCCTTCCATCTGCAGCTCGATCAGCCGGTTGAGCTCCAGCGCGTACTCCATGGGCAGCTCCTTCGCGATGGGCTCGACGAAGCCGCGCACGATCATCGCCATGGCCTCGAACTCGCTCAGGCCGCGGCTCATCAGGTAGAAGAGCTGGTCGTCGGAGACCTTGGAGACGGTCGCCTCGTGGCCCATGGACACGTCGTCCTCGCGGACGTCGACGTACGGGTAGGTGTCCGAGCGGGAGATGGTGTCGACGAGCAGCGCGTCGCACAGCACGTTCGACTTGGAGCCGTGGGCGCCCTCGCCGATCTCCACGAGCCCGCGGTATGAGGTACGGCCGCCGCCTCGCGCCACCGACTTGGAGACGATGTTGGAGGAGGTGTTCGGCGCCATGTGGACCATCTTGGAGCCGGCGTCCTGGTGCTGACCCTCGCCCGCGAAGGCGATGGAGAGGGTCTCGCCCTTGGCGTGCTCGCCCATCAGGTAGACGGCCGGGTACTTCATGGTGACCTTGGAGCCGATGTTGCCGTCGATCCACTCCATGGTCGCGCCCTCGTACGCCACGGCGCGCTTGGTGACCAGGTTGTAGACGTTGTTCGACCAGTTCTGGATGGTCGTGTAGCGGCAGCGGGCGCCCTTCTTGACGATGATCTCGACGACCGCGGAGTGCAGCGAGTCCGACTTGTAGATCGGCGCCGTACAACCCTCGACGTAGTGCACGTAGGCGCCCTCGTCGACGATGATCAGCGTCCGCTCGAACTGGCCCATGTTCTCCGTGTTGATACGGAAGTAGGCCTGGAGCGGGATCTCCACGTGCACGCCCTTCGGCACGTAGATGAAGGAACCGCCGGACCACACCGCGGTGTTCAGCGACGCGAACTTGTTGTCGCCGACCGGGATGACCGTGCCGAAGTACTCCTTGAAGAGCTCGGGGTGCTCCTTGAGGGCGGTGTCGGTGTCGAGGAAGATGACGCCCTGCTCCTCCAGGTCCTCACGGATCTGGTGGTAGACGACCTCGGACTCGTACTGGGCCGCGACGCCCGCGACGAGGCGCTGCTTCTCCGCCTCGGGGATGCCGAGCTTGTCGTACGTGTTCTTGATGTCCTCGGGCAGGTCCTCCCAGGACTCCGCCTGCTTCTCCGTGGACCGCACGAAGTACTTGATGTTGTCGAAGTCGATGCCCGACAGGTCCGAGCCCCAGTTCGGCATGGGCTTCTTCTCGAACAGGCGCAGGCCCTTGAGGCGGAGCTTGGTCATCCACTCCGGCTCGTTCTTCTTGGCGGAGATGTCGCGGACGACGTCCTCGTTGATACCGCGCTTGGCAGAGGCACCGGCCACGTCGGAGTCGGCCCAGCCGTATTCGTAGTTGCCCAGACCCTCGAGCTCGGGGTGGGCGGTCTCCTCGATGGGGAGCGTCATGCGGGGTTCCTCCCGGCGGTACGTGCAGATGCGGTGTCGGTGGCTGTCGTGGAAATTCTGGGGATGAACGTCGTGCAGACGCCGTCGCCGTGGGCGATGGTGGCCAGCCGCTGGACGTGCGTGCCGAGCAGTTCGGCGAACAGCTCGGTCTCGGCCTCGCAGAGCTGCGGGAACCGCTCGGCGACATGGGCCACCGGGCAGTGGTGCTGGCAGAGCTGCTCCCCCTGGTGGGGGTGGGGCGCGCTGCGCGCCGTAGCAGCGTACCCGTCGGCGCTCAGGGCCTTGGCCAGGGCTTCGGTCTTCTCTTCGGGGTCCGCGGCCTCGACGGCCCGGCGGTAGGCGCCGGCCTCGGCGGCGACCCGGGCCCGGGCGAAGGCGGCGACAGCCTGCTCCCCGCCCTCCTGGTCGGCGATCCAGCGGAGCGCGTCCATGGCGAGCTTGTCGTAGGACTGGTCGAAGGCGTCCCGGCCGCAGTCCGTCAGGGCGAACACCTTGGCGGGGCGCCCGCGCGTGCGCGCGCCGTAGACGCGCTGCTCGCGGGGCTGCACGACGTCGTCGCCGACCAGCGCGTCGAGGTGACGGCGGACGGCCGCCTGGGTGAGTCCGAGCCGCCCGGCGAGGTCGGCCACCGTGGACGGGCCGTGGGACAGGATGGACCGCGCGACCCGGTTGCGGGTGGACCGCTCACCGGTCGCGAGTTCCTCCTGCGGAGCCTCGCCAACGTTTTTCACAACGCCATTGTTGCGTAATTCCTCAGAGAGGGGCAAGCCGTGCCCGGACGGGCCGGCGGTGCCGTGCATCACTTAGGTGAACCTAAGCTGACCTGGGGAAACGATCACCGATCGATCAAAGGGCTGGCGCCGCGAAGGGCGCTCCGGAAGACTGCCACACCATGTCGACAACCCCTCCCACCGGCCCACTTGTCACCCGCGCCGGACTGGCGGCGGACCTGCGCGCCGCCGGTGTCGAACCCGGCGAGACCCTTCTCGTGCACTCCTCGCTCAGCGCGCTCGGCTGGGTCTGCGGAGGTGCCGTCGCGGTCGTCCGGGCGCTGCTCGACGCACTCGGTCCGGACGGCACCCTGGTCGTCCCCAGCCAGACCGGCGACCTCTCGGATCCCGCGCTCTGGTCCCGGCCACCGGTGCCGGAGGAGTGGTGGGAGCCCATTCGGGTCGCCATGCCCGGCTACGACCCCGCGATCACACCCAGCCGCGGGGTCGGGGTGATCCCCGAGACGGTACGGACCTGGCCGGGCGCCCGGCGCAGCGCGCACCCCCAGACCTCCTTCGCGGCGATCGGCCCGGCCGCGGCGGCGATCCTCGCGGACCACGCCCCCGACTGCCGCCTCGGCGAGCGCAGCCCGCTGGCCCGGCTGGAGCGGGCGGGCGCCCGGGTGCTGCTGCTCGGCGCGGGCTACGACACCTGCACCAGCTTCCACCTGGCCGAGTACCGGATACCCGCACCGCTGGTCGAGGTCGGCCGTCCGGGCCCGGACGGCTGGGAGGTGGTGACCGAGGTGTCGATCGACTCGGACCGGTTCGACGAACTGGGCCACGACTTCGAGCGCGACCTGGGCGTCCGCCGGACCAGGGTGGGAGGGGCGGACGCACGGCTGTTCCCGGTGGCCGACGCGGTGGCGTACGCCGAGCGCTGGCTCCCGGTGCACCGTCCCCGTGAGGAGGAGATCTCCGGACCCGGCCGCCTCGGCGCCCGGCCGCGTCCCTAGACTCGGCCCCATGCGAAGTGACCCCGTGGTCCAGGTCCGGTCCCTGGTGAAACGGTACGGCGACAAGACCGCGGTGGACGGCCTGGACCTGACGGCCCGAGCGGGCGTCACCGCCGTCCTCGGCCCCAACGGAGCGGGGAAGACGACCACGATCGAGACCTGCGAGGGCTACCGGAAGCCGGACTCCGGCTCGGTGTCGGTCCTCGGTCTCGACCCGGTCCGCGAGGCCGCGGCGCTGCGCCCCCGGATAGGCGTGATGCTGCAGTCCGGCGGCGTCTACTCCGGCGCCCGCGCCGACGAGATGCTCCGGCACGTGGCCAGGCTGCACGCCCACCCCCTCGACGTGGACGCCCTGATCGAGCGCCTGGGCCTCGACGGCTGCGGCCGTACGACCTACCGCCGGCTCTCCGGCGGCCAGCAGCAGCGGCTCGCCCTCGCGATGGCCGTGGTCGGCCGCCCCGAGCTGGTCTTCCTCGACGAGCCGACCGCCGGCCTCGACCCGCAGGCCCGCCGGGCCACCTGGGAGCTGATCCGGGACCTGCGCGCGGACGGCGTCTCGGTCATCCTCACCACGCACTACATGGACGAGGCCGAGCAGCTCGCGGACGACGTCGCGATCATCGACGGCGGCCGGGTCGTCGCCCAGGGCGCGCCCGAGGAGCTGTGCCGGGGCGGCGCCGAGAACACCCTGCGCTTCACCGGGCGCCCGGCCCTCGACGTCGGCTCCCTGCTCAAGGCCCTCCCGGCGGACTCCGCCGCCGCCGAACTGACGCCCGGCGTCTACCGGGTGACCGGCAAGATCAACCCGCAGCTCCTCGCGACCGTCACCTCCTGGTGCGCCCAGCACGGGGTGATGCCGGACCGGATCTCGGTGGAACGGCACACCCTGGAAGACGTTTTCCTGGAGCTGACCGGCAAGGAGCTGCGTTCATGACCGCGAGGACGAACACGGGCACCGGCACCGGCACGTACGCGCCGAAGCCGGGTGCCGCCCCCCTGTCGCGCATGATCGGGGCGCAGGCGGCCCTGGAGACGAGGATGCTGCTGCGCAACGGCGAGCAGCTGCTCCTGACGGTCGTCATCCCGACCCTGCTGCTGGTGCTGTTCGGCTCGGTGGACATCGTCGACACCGGCGAGGGCGAGGCGGTCGACTTCCTGACGCCCGGCATCCTGGCACTCGCCGTGATGTCGACGGCCTTCACCGGCCAGGCCATCGCCACGGGCTTCGAGCGCCGCTACGGCGTGCTGAAGCGGCTGGCCGTCTCACCGCTCCCCCGCTGGGGCCTGATGACCGCGAAGACCCTGTCCGTGCTGGTCACGGAGATCCTCCAGGTCGTCCTGCTCACCGTGATCGCCTTCGCGATGGGCTGGAACCCGCACGGCAACCCCTTCGCCGTGCTGCTCCTGCTCGTCCTCGGTACGGCCGCCTTCTCGGGACTCGGCCTGCTGATGGCGGGCACGCTGAAGGCGGAGGCGACGCTCGCGGCGGCGAACCTGGTCTTCCTGCTGCTGCTCGTGGGCGGCGGTGTCGTCGTCCCGCTGGACAAGTTCCCGGACGCGGCCCAGAGCGTGCTCCACCTGCTGCCGATCTCCGCGCTGTCGGACGGGCTGCGGGACGTCCTCCAGGACGGCGCGGGCATGCCGTGGGGCGACCTCGGGATCCTCGCCGTCTGGTCGGTGCTCGGGCTGGGCGCGGCGGCTCGGTTCTTCCGCTGGGAGTAAGCGCAGCTCAGCGCCCCGGCCGTACCCTCGTGAACGCGTGCACAAGCGGCACGCCTACCATGGTGGGCGTGCCGAAACCGACCCGCGACGACCTCGTCTCCGCTGCGCGCAACCCGCTCGCCTTCATCGCCGACCGCTGGACCCCGGACCCCAGAACGGTCCGCCGGGCGGCCCTCGCCGCCCTCGTCATGGCGGTGGTCATCGTGGTGACCGGCGGTGCCGTGCGGCTCACCGGGTCGGGCCTCGGCTGCCCGACCTGGCCCAAGTGCACCGACGACTCGCTCACCGCGACCCGTGAGATGGGCGTCCACGGCTACATCGAGTTCGGCAACCGCATGCTGACGTACGTGCTGTGCGCGGCGGTCGGCTGGGCGATCGTCGCCGCGCGCTCGCAGAAGCCGTACCGGCGCAGCCTGACCCGGCTGGGCTGGGCGCAGTTCTGGGTCGTCATGGGCAACGCGGTGCTCGGCGGCATCGTCGTCCTGGTCGGCCTCAACCCGTACACGGTGGCCGCGCACTTCCTGCTCTCCACCGCGCTCATCGCCGTGGCCGCCGTGATGTGGCACCGCACCGGCGAGGGCGACACCGCCCCGCGTCCGGTGGTCGGCCAGGCGGTGCGGCAGCTGGTGGCGATCCTGGTGGGTGTCACGCTGCTGCTGATCGCGGTGGGCACGGTCGTCACGGGCGCCGGTCCGCACGCGGGTGACTCCAGCAAGGTCCATCGCATCCCGCTGAACTGGGAGAACGTCACCAAGCTGCACGCCGTGCTGGCCTGGATCGTGGTGACGCTCGCCTTCGCCCTGTGGTTCGTCCTGAAGGCGGTGGACGCCCCGCGCGAACCGCTGAACCGCACCCGCGACCTGTTCCTGGTCCTCCTCGCCCAGGGCGCCGTCGGCTACGTCCAGTACTTCACCGACCTCCCCGAGATCCTGGTCGGCGCCCACATGCTGGGTTCCTGCCTGGTGTGGATCGCGACCCTGCGGGTGCTGCTGTCCCTGCGGGAACGGCCGGCGGACGGGGCGGACGCGCCGGGACCGGCCGCCACGGAGACGCCGGTCGCCGCGCACGGCTGAGTCAGGGACGGGCCCGCGCCCGCCGCGTCAGCCGTACGTCCGTACGAGGTTCTCGATCGCGGGGGCCAGGAACAGGCGGGTCAGCTCGCCCCGGTGCCGCACCTCCTCGGTCCGCTGCCCGTACCGGCGCCGCCTGATGTCCTCGACCACCTCGGCCGGCGCGTCCAGGGTGGGCAGCAGGTCCAGGGCCTCGCGCTTGGAGATCAGCCGGCCCTCGCGCAGGGTGGCGGTGGCGCGGGCGAAGGTGAGCAACCCCAGGTCGACCCAGATGTCCTGGTCCCACAGGTGGGCCCTGTCGAGTGCCGGGCGCCAGAACTCCCGCTGGTCGCGGACGACGAAGGCGTCCAGCTCGGTGTCGGAGACCGGCGGCAGCACCGCCCCGGGCGGTTCGCCGTGCAGGACGAGGCCGAAGGTGTGCAGCTCGCGCCGGGTGACCGGGGTGACCGTACGCCGGAACAGCCGCTCGTGCGCCCAGGTGAGGTGCGGGCGCCCGGCGTCGGCCGCCGTGGGGGGCGTCAGATACGTGCAGTGCAGATTCGCCGCCTGCGGCGCGTGGCGCAGGCGGGCGTGCAGACGTCCCGCCCGCCAGACGGTCCGGGCGGTGACCGGGCCCTCCAGGACGGCGATCAGGTCCAGGTCGCTGCGGCCCTCCTGGTAGTCGCCGCCGCCGAGGGAACCGTGGGCCCAGACGGCGAGCGGGGCGAGGTCCCGCAGTTCGTCGAGGAAGCGTCCGACCAGGGCCGCGGTCCCGGTCGCGGTGGCGGGTAAGCCGGCGGTCGCGTCGCTGTCTGTCATGCGGGCCAGTCTCGCCCGCTCAATCCAGCCCGTACACCCGCCGGGCGTTCCCCGCCGCGATCAGTCCCGCCACGCGCTGCGCGTCCACCGGTGACCAGGCCCCCTCCGCCACCCAGGTCCCCAGCACCCGGGCCAGCGCCTCACGGAACAGCCGGGCCCCGACCACGTGCAGCTCGGGCAGGCCGTGGGCGCCGCTGGAGAAGAGGAGCTTGCCGAAGGGGGCGAGTTCGAGGACTTCGGCGAGCACGGCGGCGGCCCGGGCGCCGGTGCGCACGAGTTCGGCGCCCAGGTCGACGTGGACGTGCGGGAAGACCCCGGCGAGGTGGGCCGCGTGACGGTGGTACGGGTAGCCGTGGAGCAGGACCAGGTCGGTGCCGAGGCCCGCCGTGGCGCGGGCGAAGTCGGTCAGCAGGACGGGATCGGTGGCGTCGATGCGCAGGCCGGGTTCGCCGAGGCCCGCGTGGAGCTGCAGGGGACGGCCCGAGGCTACGGCGATCCACAGCAGTTGGCGCAGGAGGACGGGGTCGGTGAGCGCCCCGCCGACCGGCCGGTGCGCCAGCCAGCGCCCCACCGCACCGCGCACCTCCCCCGGGCCGGGCGGCTCGGGCGCGAACGCCAGGCCGTGCCGTACGCCCGCCACCGAGGTGAAGGCGACGGCGTTCGCGGCGGCCGCGTGCACCGACTCGGCGAGGTTGGCCAGGAACGACTCGACGGTGCCGGAGGTGTCGGCGACCTGTTCGGCGAGGAGTTCGAGGCGGACGATCTCGTGGGCGTCCGCCTCTCCCGTGGAGGCCATCTCGCCCGGCCCGGTGAGGTCGCCGGGCAGCCCCGTGTCGACGAGGTAGGTCGTGATGCCGCTGCCCCGCAGGAGCCTGCGGCCGGCCTCCAGGACGCCCAGTTCGCGGCGCCGGGCCAGATAGCGGGCCGGCGGGCAGTGCGGTTCCAGGCCGAGCAGGGGCGGGCACCAGCGGCGTACGGCGAAACCCGTCTGGGTGTCGAAGAAGGTGGTGCCGGGCGCGGGCGGGCCCTCGCTGCGCGCGAGGTGGGCCTCGAAGGTGCCGAGGCCCAGCTCCGTGCGCAGTACGCCGTGGCAGTACTGGTCCACGAGGGACGGCGTTTCGATCATCCGGGCTCCCCGAGGCCGACTCCGTCGTTCACGGGGCCTAACGGGTGAGCCGGGCTCAGGTGTTGCTGTTCTTCGGACCGCCGACCTGGATTCCGGCCATGCGCGACCACTCGTAGGGGCCGGTGGTGACCTTGGCCGCGAACTCGCCGTCGAAGTCCTCGTGGACGGTGACGCCGGACTTCCGCACGGCGGCCTCAGCGATGGCGTGGGTGGGGGCCACGAGGTCGCCCCAGCCGCCGTCCTCGCCGACCAGGACGATCCGGGCGCCGATCTGGCCGATGTAGGCGACCTGGGCCTCGGCTCCTCCGTGGGCCTTGGCGAAGGTGCCGATCTGCTTGGCCAGCCGGGTCGCGCGGCGCTCGGCCTTCGCGGCGGCCTTGGCTTCCTTGGCCTCGTCTGCCTGCTTCGTGTCTGACATGGTCAGGATGCTACCGATGGGTACTGCGGGCGGCGACGGTGGCCCGAGTGGGCTTCGCCACTCGCCGTTGCGCGTTGCGGTGAGTGGGTGCGTGAGGCCCGTCGTGGTTGCTCGCGCCCACGCGGCGGAGCCGCACATCGATACAGCCCCGCGCCCCTTACCGGGCGGGCCTCAGCGCAGGAAGGGGTCCACCGCGACCGCCACGAAGAGCAGCGACACGTAGGTGATCGACCAGTGGAACAGGCGCATCTCCTTGAGCTTGCCGCCGGTCGCGCCGCCCTTCGCGCGGTTCTGGAGGGCGTGCGCCTCCCAGAGCCACCAGCCGCCGGTGACCGCGGCGACCGCGGTGTAGAACCAGCCGGTGTAGCCGAGGGGGGTCAGCATCAGGGAGACGGCGACCATCACCCAGCTGTAGAGGACGATCTGGCGCGCGACGACCTTGTTGGAGGCGACCACCGGGAGCATCGGGACGCCGACCCGGGCGTAGTCGTCCTTCACCTTCATGGACAGGGGCCAGTAGTGCGGCGGGGTCCAGAAGAAGATGACGAGGAAGAGGATGACCGCGGCCCACGACATCGAGTTCGTGACGGCGGACCAGCCGATGAGGACGGGCATGCAGCCGGCGATGCCGCCCCAGACGATGTTCTGGGACGTACGCCGTTTGAGGATCATCGTGTAGACGACGACGTAGAAGAGGAGCGCCCCGAGTGACAGCCAGGCGGACAGCCAGTTGACGAGGAGTCCGAACCAGGCGGTGGAGACGGCCGCGAGGGTGAGGCCGAAGACCAGGCCCTCACGCGGGGTGACCATGCCGGTGACCAGGGGGCGCTGCGACGTGCGCTCCATGAGTGCGTCGATGTCCCGGTCGATGTACATGTTGAGCGCGTTGGCGCCGCCCGCCGAGAGGTAACCGCCGACGCAGGTGGCGAGCACCAGCCAGAGGTCCGGGACGCCCTGTTCCGCCAGGAACATCACCGGAACCGTGGTGATCAGCAGCAGTTCGATGATCCGCGGCTTCGTGAGCGCCACGAAGGCCATGACGCGGGCCCCGATCGGCCGCTGACCCCGGCTGCTGCTCGTGCTGCTCGCGCCCAGCACGCCCGGTGGACGGGATTCGACGGCCGTCACGCACACCCCTGACAGAGACTCCTCAGCAAGCCTCCGGATGTGAACTCCCCGTGACGGCTCGCGCGTACCACGCCACTGTAGACGTTGCCCAGAGCCAGCCTTTCAAGGGGGTGGGGTCGTGTTTGGGGGTGCCCCGCGGCGAGCCGGACACACTTGCGTTGAGCAGTCGGATGAGCGGGTCCGTATTCAGATGTCGAACAGCGGAACCCCCTGGTCTCAGCATGCGAACCGCTGGTCGGGAGGCGGACGGGACACAGTCCCGGCAGTCTGGAATGGCTCGAAAAGATGCGCGTTCCTACGGGGGTAGGCTCGACAACGGCCGGTGCCGTTGTGAACACCGGCACGACACATGTGGAGAGGAGCCCTGACCCAGGGTGAGCACCAAGCCGACCACTACAGCCCTCGCGTGGACCGAATTGGACCAGCGGGCCGTCGACACCGCCCGGATCCTGGCCGCCGACGCCGTCCAGAAGGTCGGCAACGGCCATCCGGGGACGGCGATGAGCCTCGCGCCCGCCGCGTACACCCTCTTCCAGAAGGTGATGCGCCATGACCCCGCCGACCCCGACTGGGTGGGCCGTGACCGGTTCGTCCTGTCCGCGGGCCACTCCTCGCTGACCCTGTACATCCAGCTGTACCTGGGGGGTTTCGGCCTGGAGCTGGCTGATCTGGAGTCCTTCCGCACCTTCGGTTCCAAGACCCCGGGCCATCCCGAGTACGGGCACACCAGGGGTGTGGAGACGACGACGGGGCCGCTGGGCCAGGGGGTGGCCAACGCGGTGGGCATGGCGATGGCCGCCCGTTACGAGCGCGGCCTGTTCGACCCGGAAGCCGCGGTCGGGGAGTCGCCGTTCGACCACCACGTCTTCGCCATCGCCGGTGACGGCTGCCTGCAGGAGGGCATCTCCGCCGAGGCGTCCTCGCTGGCCGGGCACCAGAAGCTCGGCAACCTGGTGCTGCTGTGGGACGACAACCACATCTCCATCGAGGGTGACACCGAGACGGCCGTCTCCGAGGACGTCACCAAGCGGTACGAGGCCTACGGCTGGCACGTGCAGCGGGTGGAGCCCAAGGAGAACGGCGACCTCGACCCGGTCGCGCTGTTCGCGGCGATCGAGGCGGCGAAGGCGGTCACCGACAGGCCCTCCTTCATCGCGATGCGTTCGATCATCGCCTGGCCGGCCCCGCACGCGCAGAACACCGAGGCCGCGCACGGCTCGGCGCTCGGCGCGGACGAGGTCGCCGCCACCAAGCAGGTGCTGGGCTTCGACCCGGAGAAGAGCTTCGATGTCGCGGACGAGGTCATCGCGCACACGCGTGCCCTGGGCGAGCGCGGCCGTGAGGCGCGTGCGGTGTGGGACAAGCAGCTGCAGGAGTGGCGGGACGGCAACGCCGGGCGGGCCTCCGAGTTCGACCGGATCAGCGCGGGCGAGCTGCCCGAGGGCTGGGAGTCGCACCTGCCGGAGTTCGAGACGGGCAAGGGTGTCGCCACGCGCGCCGCGTCCGGCAAGGTCCTCCAGGCGCTCGGCGCGGTGATCCCGGAGCTGTGGGGCGGCTCCGCCGACCTCGCCGGGTCCAACAACACCACGATCGACAAGACGTCGTCGTTCCTCCCCGCGGACAACCCGCTGCCCGAAGCCGATCCGTACGGGCGCACGGTCCACTTCGGTATCCGTGAGCACTCCATGGCCGCGGAGATGAACGGCATCGCGCTGCACGGCAACACCCGTATCTACGGCGGCACGTTCCTGGTCTTCTCCGACTACATGCGCAACGCCGTGCGCCTGTCGGCGTTGATGCATCTGCCGGTGACGTACGTGTGGACGCACGACTCCATCGGTCTGGGCGAGGACGGCCCCACGCACCAGCCGGTCGAGCATCTGGCCTCGCTGCGGGCGATCCCGGGTCTGAACGTGGTCCGTCCGGCCGACGCCAACGAGACGGCCATCGCCTGGCGCGAGATCCTCAGGCGCTGGACCAAGGAGTTCGGCAAGGGCGCCCCGCACGGTCTGGCGCTGACCCGTCAGGGCGTGCCGACGTACGAGGCCGACGAGGATGCCGCCAAGGGCGGTTACGTGCTCTTCGACGCGTCGAACGGCGCGCCGGAGGTCGTCCTCATCGCCACGGGCTCCGAGGTGCATGTGGCCGTCGAGGCCCGCGAGCGGCTGGAGGCCGACGGTGTGCCCACGCGGGTGGTGTCCATGCCGTGCGTGGAGTGGTTCGAGGAGCAGGACCAGGGGTACCGGGAGAGCGTTCTGCCGCCGTCCGTCAAGGCGCGTGTCGCGGTCGAGGCCGGTATCGGACTGACCTGGCACAAGTACGTCGGCGACGCCGGCCGCATCGTTTCGCTGGAGCACTTCGGCGCTTCGGCCGACGGCAAGGTCCTCTTCCAGGAGTTCGGCTTCACCGCGGAGAACGTGGCCGCGGTCGCGCGGGAATCGCTCGCAGCCGCTCAGCGCTGACGCTCTACACACGACACGTAGGAGATGGAATTTCCATGACAGACGCACTCAAGCGCCTCTCCAAGGAGGGCGTCGCGATCTGGCTGGACGACCTGTCGCGCAAGCGCATCACGTCCGGCAACCTCGCCGAGCTGCTCGACCAGCAGCACGTCGTGGGCGTCACCACCAACCCGTCGATCTTCCAGAAGGCGATCAGCAGCGGTGACGGCTACGAGCAGCAGGTCTCCGACCTCGCCGCCCGCAAGGTCACCGTCGAAGAGGCCATCCGCATGATCACGACGGCGGACGTCCGCGACGCCGCCGACATCCTGCGCCCGGTCTTCGACGCGACCGGCGGACAGGACGGCCGGGTCTCCATCGAGGTCGACCCGCGCCTGGCGCACGACACCAAGGCCACGGTGGCCGAGGCCAAGCAGCTGGCCTGGCTGGTGGACCGGCCCAACACGCTGATCAAGATCCCGGCCACGATGGGCGGCCTGCCGGCCATCACCGAGGTCATCGGCCTCGGGATCAGCGTCAACGTCACGCTGATCTTCTCGCTGGAGCGCTACCGCCAGGTCATGGACGCCTACCTGGCCGGCCTGGAGAAGGCCAAGGAGCGCGGCCTGGACCTGTCGAAGATCCACTCGGTGGCGTCCTTCTTCGTGTCCCGCGTGGACACCGAGATCGACAAGCGCATCGACGCCCTCGGCACCGACGAGGCCAAGGCCGCCCGCGGCAAGGCCGGTGTCGCCAACGCGCGTCTGGCGTACCAGGCGTACGAGGAGGTCTTCTCCACCGACCGCTGGAGCGCACTGGAGAGCGCGGGCGCCAACAAGCAGCGTCCGCTGTGGGCCTCGACCGGCGTCAAGGACCCGGCGTACAAGTCGACGCTGTACGTCGACGAGCTGGTCGCGCCGAACACGGTGAACACCATGCCGGAGGCCACGCTGGAGGCCACCGCCGAGAGCGGTGAGATCCGCGGCAACGCGATCGCCGGGACGTACGAGCAGTCGCGTGCCGAGCTGGACGCGGTCGAGAAGCTCGGGATCTCGTACGACGAGGTCGTCCAACTGCTGGAGGAGGAGGGCGTCGAGAAGTTCGAGGCGTCCTGGAACGACCTGCTCAAGTCGACCGAGGCGGAGCTTCGGCGCCTCGCACCCTCGGAGGGCTGAACACCTTGTCGAGCAGCAATCCGCTGCGTGACGCCGCGGACCGACGGCTCCCGCGTATCGCGGGGCCGTCGGGCCTGGTCATCTTCGGCGTCACAGGCGATTTGTCACGTAAAAAGCTGATGCCTGCCGTGTACGACCTCGCCAACCGCGGACTGCTGCCGCCGGGCTTCTCGCTCGTCGGCTTCGCACGCCGGGAGTGGGCCAACGAGGACTTCGCGCAGGAGGTGCACGACGCGGTCAAGGAGCACGCGCGCACGCCCTTCCGCGAGGAGGTCTGGCAGCAGCTCATCCAGGGCATGCGGTTCGTCCAGGGCACCTTCGACGACGACGAGTCCTTCGAGCGGCTGCGCGACACCATCGAGGAGCTGGACAAGGCGCAGGGCACGGGCGGCAACTTCGCCTTCTACCTGTCCGTGCCGCCCTCCGCGTTCCCGGTGGTGATCCAGCAGCTGAAGAAGCACGGCCTGGCCGACCAGAGCAGCGGCTCATGGCGGCGCGCGGTCATCGAGAAGCCGTTCGGGCACAACCTGGAGTCGGCCGAGGATCTCAACAAGGTCGTCCACGAGGTCTTCGCCCCGGACCAGGTCTTCCGCATCGACCACTACCTGGGCAAGGAGACCGTCCAGAACATCCTGGCGCTCCGCTTCGCCAACACGATGTTCGAGCCGATCTGGAACCGGTCCTTCGTCGACCACGTGCAGATCACGATGGCCGAGGACATCGGCATCGGCGGCCGGGCGGGTTACTACGACGGTATCGGCGCCGCCCGTGATGTCATCCAGAACCACCTGCTGCAGCTGATGGCGCTGACCGCGATGGAGGAGCCCGCCTCCTTCGACGCGGACGCGCTCGCGGCCGAGAAGACCAAGGTGCTCGGCGCGGTGAAGCTGCCGAAGGACCTGGGCCGGGACACCGTGTTCGCGCAGTACGCGGCCGGCTGGCAGGGCGGCGAGAAGGTCATCGGCTACCTCGAAGAGGACGGCATCGACCGCAAGTCGAAGACCGACACCTACGCGGCGATCAAGGTGCAGGTGGACAACCGCCGTTGGGCGGGCGTCCCGTTCTACCTGCGGACGGGCAAGCGCCTGGGCCGCCGGGTCACCGAGATCGCGGTGGTCTTCCAGCGTGCCCCGCACTCCCCCTTCGACTCCACCGCCACCGAGGAACTGGGCCAGAACGCGATCGTCATCCGCGTCCAGCCCGACGAGGGCGTGACGGTCCGCTTCGGCTCCAAGGTGCCCGGCACGTCGATGGAGATCCGGGACGTGTCGATGGACTTCGCCTACGGCGAGTCCTTCACCGAGTCCTCGCCCGAGGCGTACGAGCGTCTCATTCTCGACGTCCTGCTCGGCGACTCGAACCTCTTCCCGCGCACCGAGGAGGTCGAGCTGTCCTGGAAGATCCTCGACCCGATCGAGGAGTACTGGGACAAGAGCGGCAGGCCCGCGCAGTACCAGGCGGGCACCTGGGGTCCCGTCGAGGCGGACCAGATGCTGCAACGAGACGGACGGAGCTGGCGCCGGCCATGAAGACGGACCTCACGGACACCACGGCCAGCAAGATCAACAAGGCGCTGGTGAAGGCCCGCCGGGAGATAGGGACCCCGGCGGTCGGCATGGTGCTCACGCTGGTCATCGTGACGGACGAGGAGAACGCGTACGACGCGCTCAAGTCCGCCAACGACGCCTCCCGCGAGCACCCCTCGCGCACGATCGTGGTCATCAAGCGTGTCTCCCGCTCCCCCCGGGACCGCACCAAGTCCCGCCTCGACGCCGAGGTACGGGTGGGCGCGGACGCCGGCACCGGTGACACGGTCGTCCTGCGGCTGTACGGCGAGGTCGCGGACCACGCCCAGTCGGTCGTGCTCCCGCTGCTGCTGCCGGACGCGCCGGTGGTCGTCTGGTGGCCGGTCAACGCGCCGCTCGACCCGGCCCGCGACCCGCTGGGCGCGCTCGGCCAGCGCCGGGTGACCGACAGCTACGCCGCCGAGAAGCCCATCGATGAGCTGCGGAGCCGCGCCGACAACTACGAGCCCGGCGACACGGATCTGGCCTGGACCCGGATCACCCCCTGGCGCTCCATGCTGGCCGCCGCGCTCGACCAGGTGGACTGCGAGGTCATCTCCGCGGAGGTGCAGGGCGAGCAGTACAACCCGAGTGTGGAGCTGCTGGCGATGTGGCTGGCGGACCGCCTCCACGTCCACGTACGGCGGGGGGTGTCGGCCGGGCCCGGCCTCAACGAGGTACGGATGCTCACCAGCACCGGTCCCATCCGGCTGTACCGCCCCGCCGGGGGGCTCGCCCTCCTCACGCTGGAGGGCCAGCCGGACCGGGCGGTCGCGCTGAAACGCCGCGAGACGTCCGAGCTGCTGGCGGAGGAGCTGCGCAGGCTCGACCCCGACGACACGTACGCGTCGGCGCTGCGGTTCGGGGTGGACCGGCTGGGCGGGGCGCTGGGGAGCACGGCCGGCGGTGGGCCGACGGCTTCGGCTTCGGTCACCTCGTCCGCATCGGCCGACGGTTCGGCTTCGGCCGGCGCTGCGGCCGGCGCTTCGGCTTCGGCTTCCGGCTCCGTGCCGGCGTTGCCGGCGGGGGCGCCGTCGACTCCGTCCTCCTCGGCGGGATCTCCGGGGCCGGCCGGTGGCGAGGACTCCGAGCGGCCCACGCCGGCGCAGATGCCGCCCGTGAAGAAGGCGGCCGCGCCGTGAGCACCCCGCAGCTGGTCGTGCACCGCGACAAGGAGCTGATGGCTCAGGCCGCGGCGGCCCGGCTGATCACCAAGGTCGTGGACGCGCAGGCTTCGCGCGGCTACGCCTCGGTGGTCCTCACGGGCGGCCGCAACGGCAACGGGCTGCTCGCCGCGCTGGCCACGGCGCCCGCCCGGGACGCGATCGACTGGGGCCGGCTGGATCTGTGGTGGGGCGACGAACGGTTCCTGCCCGAGGGTGACGCCGAGCGGAATGTCACCCAGGCCCGGGAGGCGCTGCTTGACTCGGTGCCGCTGGATCCGAGGCGGGTGCACGCCATGCCCGCGTCGGACGGGCCGTGGGGTGCCGATGTGGGTGCGGCGGCCTCGGCGTACGCGCAGGAGCTGGCGCGGGCGGCGGGGCCCGAGAACCACGGGACCGTGCCGACGTTCGACGTGCTGATGCTCGGGGTCGGGCCGGACACCCATGTGGCCTCGCTCTTCCCCGAGTTGCCGGCCGTGCGGGAGACCGAGCGGACGGTGGTGGGCGTGCATGGCGCGCCGAAGCCGCCGCCGACGCGGGTCACGCTGACGCTGCCCGCGATCCGGGCCGCGCGTGAGGTGTGGCTGCTCGCCGCCGGGGAGGACAAGGCGGCGGCCGCGGCCATCGCGTTGTCCGGTGCGGGGGAGATCCAGGCGCCGGCCGCGGGTGCGTACGGGCGGTCGCGGACCTTGTGGCTACTGGATTCGGCCGCGGCGTCCCAGCTGCCGCGGTCCTTGTATCCGCCTGCCTCGCCGTAGCTCCGTTCGGGTGCGGGTCCGGTGGGGGCCGGTCGCGCAGTTCCCCCGCTCCTGAAAAGCACGGGCTGCGCCCCGCGCTTTTCAGGAGCGTGTCGTTCAGGCCCGCAGGCACCTGGGCTTTCCGGGGCGCGGGGAACTGCGCGAGAAGCCCCACCGGACCCGCACCCGACAACGCACCCCACTCAAGCCGTCAGGACGCGAAGTCGTCCTCACGGGTCTCCGGCAGCGCCCACACGCACAGCAGACTCACCAGGCACAACCCACCGGTGTAGCACCCGAGCACCAGCGGCGACGACCACTGACTGTTCAGCCAGGTCGCGACGAGCGGAGCGAAGCCGCCGCCCAGCGTGTTGGCCAGGATGAACGCCGCCGACGCCCCCGTGTACCGCACCCTCGCCGGGAACAGCTCCGCGAGGAACGCCGCCGCCGGGGAGAACATCAGGGCGAGCAGCATGAGCCCGACCGTGTACGCGCCGGTGATGACGAACGCGTCGCCCGTGCTGAGGGACGCGTACATGGGAACGGACCACACCACGCAGCCGGCCGCGCCCGCCAGCATCAGCGGCCGGCGCCCGATCCGGTCGGCGAGCCGCGCGACCGGCAGCGTGATCGCGATCCCGGCCGCCGCCCCCACGCTGGCGGCGGTGAGCATCGTGTTCTGCGGGATGCCGAGCGATTTCGGACCGTAGGACAGGCTGTAGACGATCGTCAGGTAGTACACGGCCGAGCCGCCGATCGCCGCGCCCGTGCCGAGCAGCAGCCGGCGCGGGTGGCGCGCGACGAGCGTCCCGAGCGGAAAGCGCGACGCCGGGGAGCCCGCTGATCCGGGAGAGGCCGGGGACGCCGGGGACGCCGCCGGGGGCGAGCCCGTGAACACCGGCGACTCCGACACCGTCGTCCGTACCCACAGCCCGACCAGGACGAGCACCGCGCTGAGCAGGAACGGCACGCGCCAGGCCCACTCCGTGAAGCCCTCGCGGCCCACGATGTTCAGAGTGGGGAGGATGACGGCGGTGGAGAGCAGGAAGCCGAGCGAGGGGCCGACGTTGGGTATGGCGGCGTACAGCGCGCGGCGGCCGGGCGGGGCGTGTTCGGCGGCCAGCAGGACCGCGCCACCCCACTCGCCGCCCATGCTGACGCCCTGCAGCAGACGGAGGGTCACCAGGAGGACGGGAGCGAGGAGTCCGGCGGTCTCGTAGGTCGGCAGGAGGCCGACGCCGACCGTCGCGAGGCCCATGAGCAGCAGGGAGGCGACCAGGGCGCGGCGGCGGCCCAGCCGGTCGCCGATCGTGCCGAAGAGGACGACGCCGAGGGGGCGGGACAGGAAGGCCGCGGCGAAGGTGAGGAACGCGGCGAGGGTGGAGACGGTCGCGTTGCCGGAGGGGAAGAACGCGGGTCCGAGGACGAGCGCGGAGGCCGTGCCGTAGACGGCGAAATCGTAGTACTCGATGGTGGTGCCGATGAGGCTCGCGGCGGCGACCTTGGGCGCCTTGCTCGGCCCGGCCGGCGGCGAGGCGGCAGGCGTCGGGGAGGCCGACGACGGTAACGCGACCGATCCGGGGTCCACGGCCTCGGAGACGGTCCCGGGCGGGGATTCGGGCATGGGGGCTCACTTCCGGTACGCCCGGACGAATGTCTCGGGTGCAGAGGGGGACGGCCACGCATGAAACACGAACCGGAGTGTGACTGTCACCCTAGGCCGCGTAATTCGATCCCCACAAGGAAGTCTCGGAAATGGCAGTCCGGATCCCCGTCGAATTGTTTCGACAGGCCCGTAGGTGGCGTTTACTCGCGACAATGGTGAATAGGGCATGTGATCCCGCGTGATCCCTATGTGATCCGTGTGATCCCGCTATGCCTGCGGACAGGTCGGCAGAATGTGCCACGAACACCACCTTCGGGCGGCGTCAACCCGGTAGGCGCTGTCAAGTCGTTATCAAATAATCATGTGGCGACCTGCATAAAAATTGCCCGCAGGTCACGCCTTGCCAACTCCCGATCACGCACGGAATGCTGACGTCCTGGCAGAACTTGAAAGTTCTACGACCATCGTTTTTCGGACATGGAGACCGCATCGGGTTGCCGCGGTTCAACTTTCTGAAATGCGGCCTCAGAGCCGGGAAGGCGCATTACCCATGCTGAAAACTGGCAAGCCATTACGTTGGAGAAGACTTTCTCGGGCCGGTGATGACCGGCATTTGCTCATCCCTCTCGACCACAGTGTTTCGGACGGCCCGGTCGCCCCTCCCGGACAGTGGGAGGACCTCCTTCGGGCACTGGTGGCCGGCGGGGCCGACGGGATCGTCGTCCACAAGGGGCGGGCCCGCGCACTCTCCCCGGACCTCCTCGGGAACTGCGCGCTGGTGGTGCACCTGAGCGCGAGTACGGCCTGTTCCGCCGACGTGGACGCCAAGGTGCTGGTCGGCGATGTCGAGGAGGCGGTGGCGCTCGGCGCGGACGCGGTCAGCGTCCATGTGAACATCGGCTCGGACACCGAGGGGCGTCAGCTCGCCGACCTGGGCGCGGTGGCCCGTTCGTGCGACACCTGGGGCATGCCGCTGATCGCGATGGTCTACCCGCGCGGCCCCCGGATCGAGAACCCGCACGACCCCGCCCTCCTCGCGCACATCGTGAACGTCGCCGCCGATCTGGGCGCCGACATGGTGAAGACGACCGTCGCCCTGCCGGTGGAGCGGATGGCCGAAGTGGTGGCCCACAGCCCCATCCCCGTCCTCGCGGCCGGCGGTCCACCGGACGGCTCCGACCTCATCGAGTACGGCACCGCCGTGATGGCGGCCGGCTGCCGGGGGCTCGCCGTCGGCCGCCGGATCTTCTCCTCCCCCTCCCCCGCCTCCCTGGTCTCCCGGCTCGCGGCCGTGGTGCACGGGGCCGGCGGCGACGGCATCACCGAAGACATGAGCATGACCGCTCCCCCTCCCCCCGTTACTCGACGATCGTGGCAGGTGTCGCATGAGGTTCGCGTGGATCGATCTCCGTGAAGTCCCCCGTCCGCAGCTCCAGGCGGTGGTGGACGCGGCCGTCCACGCCCGGATGGCCGGAGTGGTCTCGGCCGACGCCGAGTTGCTGGGAACGCTGCCGCCGACCGTGACCCGGGTGCTGGTGTCCGCGGAGCCCGCGGCGGCGCTCGCGAGGAAGCCGGCCGACAAGTTGGCCGACAAGGGGGGCAAGGAGGCCAAGGGCGCGGGTGACGCCAAGTCCTCCGGCGCGGGCGGGACCCTCACGGACGCCGGGATCGACGTCCTGCTGCGGAGGTTCTCCACGCAGGACGAGCTGGACGCGCTCGCCGCGGAGAACCGGGCCGCCGTCCGAGTACCCGCCTCGGGTGGGCCCGCCTCGGGAGCGCCGGTCACCGCCGCACCCGTCGCCGGCTTCGTCGACGTACGGGACGACCGCACGCTCCAGCTGTCGTGCGTGGGCGCGATGGCGCTGCCGTACACGGTGATCCATTTCGCCGACCCGACGAAGATCCCGTTGGAGATCGTGCTAGCGGCGGCCGAGTCGGCCGAGGGCAAGCTGGTGACCGTCGTCGGGGACCTGGAGGAGGCCGCCATCGTCTTCGACGTGCTCGAACGCGGTTCCGACGGCATCCTGTTCACCCCCCGGAGCGCGGACGACGTGTTCGCGCTGGCCCGGCTGCTGGAGGCGACGACCCCGCAGCTTGAGCTGTCCACGCTGACGGTGGAGAGCATCCGGCACGTCGGGCTCGGCGACCGGGTCTGCGTGGACACCTGCTCGCACTTCGAGGAGGACGAGGGCATCCTCGTCGGTTCGTACTCCTCCGGTTTCGTGCTCTGCTGCAGCGAGACGCACCCGCTGCCGTACATGCCGACCCGGCCGTTCCGGGTCAACGCCGGCGCCCTGCACTCGTACACACTGGGCCCCGACAACCGCACCAACTACCTCAGCGAGGTCGGCTCCGGCAGCACTCTGCTGGCGGTCGGTGCCGACGGCCGCACCCGGCGCGTGGTGGTCGGGCGGGCCAAGCTGGAGTCCCGGCCGCTGCTGGAGATCCGCACGCACGCGGAGGACGGGCGCCTGGTGAGCCTGACCGTGCAGGACGACTGGCACGTACGGGTCCTCGGACCGGGCGGCAAGGTCCTCAACGTCACCGAACTGCGGACCGGGGACGAACTGCTCGGCTATCTGGCGGCGGACAAGCGCCATGTCGGTCTGCCCATCGGCGAGTTCTGCAAGGAGGTCTGAGGCCCCATGGGCGAACTCGTGGCGGCCGCGGCCGGTGAGGACGGGATGGGCGTCCTCGTCCAGAGGCTGTTCGACGCGCGGGACGACGGCCTGCCGTATCTGACGCACCAGCGGGAGACCGTCGGCCGGGGCGGGTTACGGGAGCGGGTGGCCAAGCAGGCCGCCGTGTTCGCCGGCTACGACATCGGGCCCGGCAGCACGGTGGGGCTGCGGACGCCGCCCAGTTTCACCCAGGTCGAGGTGCTGCTCGCGCTGTGGCGGCTGGGCGCGCAGGTGATGCTGTTCGACTTCCGGCTCAAGCCCGCCGAGGTGGACGCGCTCTGCGCCGGCTGTCGGCCGCAGTTCATGGTCCGGGCCGGGGCCAACGTCCGGTCGGCCTTCGGCTTCCGGCCCGAGTACGAGGTCGCCACCGAGTGCCGCAGGGGCGGCCGGCCGGCCGCGGGCGGGCACCGGCTGGTCCAGTTCAGCTCGGGCTCCACCGGGCGGCCGAAGGTGATCGGCAGGACTCCCGGGTCGATCGCCGCCGAGATCGAGTCGTTCGCGGCGGTCCCCGGCATGCCGGGCGAGGGCGACCGGCTGCTGCTGCTCAGCTCCACGGCGCACAGCTTCGGCCTGATCGGCGGACTGCTGCACGCGCTGGCGGCCGGCGTCCGGGTCGTCTTCGCGCCCCGGGTCTCCGCCCGCGAGATCCTGCTGACCTCGGCCGAGCACCGGATCACCCATCTGTTCGGGGTGCCGATGCACTACGAACTGCTCGCCGCCGCCCTCGATCCGCCCGAGCTGCCCGAGCTGCGAGCCGCCGTCTCCGGTGGAGAGCTGATGCCCCCCGAGGTCGCCGCGCGGTTCGCCGAACGGTACGGCGTCACGGTCGGCGAGGCCTACGGCACCACCGAGACCGGCATCGTCGCCATCGACGTCGGCGGCACGCTCCGGCCCACGGTCGGGCGGCCCGCGCCCGGTGTGCTGGTCCGGGAGCACAAGGGTGAACTGGACGTCGCGCTCGACACGTCGCCGTACCTCTTCGACTCCGGCGGCACCCAGTACGAGGACGGCTGGCTGCACACCCGCGACCGGGCCACGGTGGACGCCGACGGGACGGTCACCGTGGGCGGCCGCGCCGACTCCCTCGTCGTCGTCGGCGGCCTCAAGGTCGACCTCACCGAGGTCGAGCAGGTGCTGCGCGCGCACCCGGCCGTCGAACAGGCGGTCCTGGTCCACGAGGACGTGACCGAGGCGTACGTGGCGGTCGCCGCCGGGGCCGGGAGCCCGTCGGCGGAGGAACTGCTGCGCTGGTGCCGGGAGCGGCTGGCCGACCACAAGCTGCCCCGCGTGATCCGGGTGCTGGACACCCTGCCCCGCACCTCGAACGGGAAGCTGGTCCGCCGGGCGGCCACGCTCCAGGCGGCGAGCGGCGCGTAGCGGCCGGACGGCCGACCCCCGCGACGGGCGACCCCACTACGGGCAGTCCTCGCACGACTTTTCGCATGACCTTCTCACGACATTCCCCCATGGAGATGGCGATCATGAGCACGTCCACCCTGGACAACGAGATCCGCGAGTTCGTCCTGACCACGGTCATCGACGAGATGAACATCCTGCTGAGCCGCGACGGCATCACGGACGAGAGCCCGGTGACCGTCGGCGGGCTGGAGCTGGACTCCCTGAGCCTGATCGAGCTGACGCTGCGGCTGGAGTCGCGGTTCGGCGTGGAGATCCCGGACACCGACATCGAGCCGCTGGCCTCCCTGACCCTCGGCGGGCTCGTCACCGAGGTCGTCCGGCGCGGGGCGAAGGCATGAGCGCGGAGGTCTCCGCGCCGTCCGTCCCGGGCACCTCCGCGCCGTCCGTCCCGGGCACCTCCGCGCCGTCCGTCCCTGGCACCTCCGCGCCGTCCGTCATCACCCTCGGCACCGTCCGGGAGCTGCTGTCCGACCGCAAGATCTTCCCCGGGGTCCCGGACGACCTCGGCGACGACTCCGAACTGGTCCTGGACTCACTGGGGTTGGTGTGGCTGCTGCACGTGGTGGAGGAGCGGTACGGCCTGGTGGTGGAGCCCGGTGACGAGGACATCGCGAACCTGACCTCGCTCCGGCGGCTCACGGAGTTCCTGAGCGCGTCCGCGGCGGACGCGGCGCAGGGAGGTGACCGCGTTGACCGGTGACGTGACGGTGACCGGGTTCGGTGTGCGCACGGCCTTCGGCGCGGGCGCGGACGCCCTGCGCCGCGGTGTCTTCGCCGGCGTCCCCTCCTTCGCGCCCACCACCCGCTTCGACACCGGCCCGTACCGCACCCCGATGGCCGGCGCCGCCCCCGACGGCCCCGACGGCCCCGAGCACCGGGCCCTGCGCCCCGCCCTCGCGGACTGCGGAAGGGAGGCGCTCGACATGGCGGGCCTGCCCCCGGGCACCGAGGCGGCGGTCCTGCTGGGTATCGCGGGCGACTGCACGAGCATCACGCGTCACTGGCGGGACGCGGCGGCGGGGCCGGGTGTGGAGACGAGCGGTGGCGCCGACGGACGCGGCGACACCGTACCCGGGCTCGCCGACCCCATCGACGCGGAGGCGGCGCACCTCGCCGACGCCGTCCCGGCACACCTCGCCGAGTCACTGGCCCGGGGCCTCGGCCTGACGGGGCCCCGGCTCACGTTCACCAACGCCTGTGTGGCCTCCGCCGCCGCGATCATCCATGCCTGCCGGCTGATCTCGTCCGGCCGGACCGACGTGGCGGTGTGCGCCGGCGGCTACCTCGTGGAGGAGGAGACGTTCGGGAAGTTCGACTCGGGGCGGGCGCTGTCCCGGGACGGCATGGTGCGGCCGTTCAGCGCGGACCGCACCGGGCTGCTGCTCGGCGACGGGGTCGCGGCGGTCGTGCTGGAGTCCACCGAGCACGCGCGGCGGCGCGGGGCCCGGCCGCTGGCGGGCGTGGTCGGCTGGGGGGCGGCCACCGACGCCCACCACATCGCCCAGCCGCACCCGGAGGGCGTGGGCCTGGCCCGCGCGGCCCGGCAGGCGCTGCGGCTGGCCGGGGACCCCGACGGTTCGGCCCTCGGCTACGTCAACGCGCACGGCACCGGCACCAAGTACAACGACGGCGCCGAGACCCGGGGGCTGCGCGCCGCCCTCGCGGAGCGGGCCGGGTCGGTCCCGGTCAGCTCCACCAAGAGCACCACCGGCCATCTCCTGGAGGCGGCCGGAGTCGTGGAGTTCGTGATCACGGTGCTGGCCCTCATGGACGGCGTACTGCCGCCGACCGCGGGCCTCACGCGGCCGGACCCCGAGTGCGATCTCGACTACGTGCCGAACCGGGCCCGGCAGGCCGACCTGCGCCGGGCCCTGACCATCAACGCCGCGTTCGGCGGCGCCAACACCGCACTCGTCCTGGAGCGGCCGTGACGACGACGGACCACGGCGGGAGAGCCGCGCCGGCGGCCACGCCGACCAGCACACGGCCAAGCGCGCCCGCCGGCACGCAGGAGACCGTGCCGGCCGGGAAGGGGCCCCTGCGCTCGCCGCTGGGCGTCCTCACCACCGCCACCGCGACGCACGGCACCGGGCGGCCCGACGACATCCCGCTGCCCCGGCTGCCGGGGTTCGTGGAGTCGGCGTTCAGCCCGTTGGCGTACGAGGTCGCCGCGCGGTGCCTGACCGAGCGGGCCGGGGACGGGGCCCGTACGGCCGTCGTGCTGGCGAGCCTCATGGGGGACACCACCACGGCCGATCTGGCCAGCCGGCGGGTGGTCTCCGGGCGGGTCCACAACCCGCTGCTGTTCATGCAGGCCACGCCCAACTCCGTGCTGGGGCACATCAGCAGGGAGTTCCGGATCACCGGGCAGATGTTCAGCCTCTCCACGCTCGACGATCCGGTGACCGAACTGCTGGCCATGGCCGACCTCCTCCTGGAGGACCCGGAGCTGGACCGGGTCCTGGTGGCGGGCGTCGAACTGGGCGGCGGCGCGCGTACGGCCGCCGTGCACCGGGAGCTGTCCGCGATCAGCGGCCGGCCGGTCCCGGACCTCCCGGAGGCCGCCGCCCTGGCGGCGGCCGTCCTGCTCGGCCGCCCCGGCCCCGGCGTACCCGTGACCGTCCGCGCGACGGACACGCACGACGGCGAACGGCCGGCGGCCCTCGCGCACCCCGGCAGCGTCCAGGCCCTGTTCGACCTGGCCGCCGCCCACCGGCGGCTGCTGCGGGACGGCGGCACCCACGTCCTGGTCACCGAACCCCGGACCCCCGCGTTCCTCCTGGACGCCGAACGCCTCCCGGAAAGAAACGAGACGGAGACCCATGCTCATCAGTAGGCAGGAGCGGGCGCGGATCTGCTCCGACACCGAACTCGGCGCCGGCAACATCCTCGGGCGGCTGCGCGCCTACGCCCGCCCGCTCGACGAGCCGGTGCTGCGCACCGACGGCACCTGGCGCGCGCCGGACGGCAGCCGGCCCGAGGTGCTGACACTCGGGCAGCTGTACGAGGTGGTGGAGACGTACGCGGGCTGGTACGCGGCCCGGGGCGTGCGGCCCCGTGACCCGGTGGCCGTCCACTCCTTCTCCGCCGCCGAGTTCGCGGTGAACTTCCTGGCGCTGACCTCGCTCGGCGCCGTCCCCTCGTTCGTCAACGGCAACCTGGCCCCGGAGACCGCCCGGGAGTACGTCCGCCGGCAGGGCGCGGTGGGCGCCTTCACCGACGAGGCCCACCGCGAGGTGCTGACCGGCGACGCCGAGGGCGCGGCGGGCGGGACCGGCCTCGGTTTCCTGGTGACCGCCGCCGACATTCGGCCGGAGCACCGCGCGTCGCTCCCGCCGTCGTACCCGTACCGGCACGACCCGACCGACCCGGTGCTCATCTCCCACTCGTCCGGCACCACCGGCATGCCCAAGGGGGTGCCGCACACCCACCGCACGCTGATGTACGCCCAGGTGCACCGGCTGCGCTTCTCCACCGGCGCCGACATGGAGCGCACGCTGGTGGGACTGCCCGGCGCGCACAACGCGATGGTGGCGACGCTGCTGTACTGCCTGCTGCTGCGCACGGACATCAAGCTGCTCTCCAGCCAGCGCGGCCCGGACGTGCTGGACGCCGTCGAGGAGTTCCGGCCGACGACCGTCCTGGCCTTCGCCGGGACCTTCGGCGAGATGGCGGCGGAGGACCTCGCGGCACGTGACCTGTCCAGCGTGCAGGTGTGGTTCAACACCGGGGACGCGGCGCACGAGGCGCACATCCGGGCGCTCGTGGAGCACGGGAGCCACACCGAGATCCGGCGCGACCTGAGCCGGGTCCGGGTCGACGGCTCGGTCTTCGTGGACGGCCTCGGTTCGTCGGAGGCCGGGTACTCCGTCTTCCACAACCGGCACACCAAGGACACCTCGGCCTACTCCCGCCGCGTCGGCAAGCCGATCAGCTTCGCCGAGGCCGCGGTGCTGGCGGAGGACGGCACCCCGCTGCCACCCGGGCAGATCGGCCGGCTGGGCCTCAGGTCGCCCACGCTCACGCCCGGTTACTGGAACGACTCGCTGACCTGGAACCGGATGCGGCTCGGCGGCTACTGGCTCACCGGCGACCTCGCCCACCAGGACGAGGAGGGCAACTTCTACCACCTGGACCGGGTCCCGGACGCCGTGCGCACCCGCGCCGGCATCGTCTTCAGCACCCGCACCGAGGAACTGCTGCTGGCCGGGCTGCCGAGGCTCGCCGACTGCACGGTGGTCGGGGTCGCCCCCGAAGGCGTCCGCGCGGACTGGGACGGCGACGGTCAGGCCGAGGCGTACGCCCTGCTCCAGCTCGCGGACGGCGAGGGGACCGACGACGACGGGGAGAGCGACGAGGTGTGGACCGGGCGCGTCAACGCCGTGCTGACGGCCGCCGGGTTCCCGCCGGTCACCCGGGCGCTGCGGATGAAGCCCGACGACGTGGCCAAGGGCGCCACCGGCAAGGTTCTCAAACGAGTGATGCGGGACCGGTTCGCGGCCCGCCTGGCCGCCGCGACCGCCGCCGAGGAGCAGCACGCATGAGCACGCACAGCGACGCCGACGGCGTCAACCACCGCGCCCGCGCCGGTGAGGCGTACCGGCTCTGGTGGCAGCACGACGCCAACTGGTACCAGGGGGTCGCCGCGCGGTACGGCCAGGAGGTCGCCAACGAGATCAACGCGGAGGCGATGGGGAAGGTCGCCCTGCACGTCGGGCAGCGCGTCGCCCGGCTGCGCGGACCGCTCCCGGACACCGGCGACAGCCGCAAGGACCTTCAGGAGCTGCGCCGCCGCTACGACGAGTGCGGCGACCGGATGTTCCCGCCGGAGCTGCGCAACGCCTCCACCGAGGTCGAGGACGACGACCTCGTCGTGCTCACCCTGAAACGGAACTTCGCGATCACCATGGTCCGGATGGCCGGTTCCCTGGAGGGCTACCGCTGCCCGTGCACCGCCGTCCACGCGGGCTGGTCCGAGGGCCTCGGCGCGACCCTGACGGAGAACCGGGCCGAGAGCTGTCTGCGGGACGGCGACCCGGCGTGCCGTCTGCTCATGCGGATCGCCACCCCCCTCGCACCGGGTGCGGAGGGCTGAGGCGTGCGTGTACTCGTCGCCGGGGCCACCGGAGTGGTCGGGCATCCGCTGGTGGGCGCGCTCCGGGCGCGGGGCCATCACGTGAGCGCGCTGGTGCGGCAGGGCTCCCGGAGCCGGGCCCCCGAGGCCGACGAGGTGGTGGTCGCCGACGCCCTCGACCGTGCCGCCGTGCTGTCGGCGGTGTCGGCGGCCCGTCCCGAGGCGGTCGTCCACCAGCTGTCTGCCCTGCGGCTGCTGGGCGACGACCCGCCCGGAGCCTTCGCCCTCACCGCGCGGCTGCGCACCGAGGGCACCGCCCATCTGGTCGAGGCGGCCCGCGCGGCCGGCGCGCGCCGGCTGGTCGCCCAGTCCATCGCCTTCGCCGCCGCCCCGGCGGGCGATCCGGTCCTCGACGAGGACGCGCCGCTGTACGTGGACGCCCCCGACCCCGGCTGGGCCTCGACCGTACGGGCCGTCGCCGAGCTGGAACGGCGGGTGACGGGCGGGGGCCCGCAGGGGGTGGTGCTGCGCTACGGCACGCTGTACGGCCCGCGCACCGCGTACGCCCGGACCGGCGCGACCGCCGCGTCCGTGCTGGCCGGACGGCTGCCGCTGGCCGGCGGTGGGGCCGGGATCATGTCGTTCCTGCACGTCGAGGACGCGGTGGGGGCGGCCGTGACGGCCGTCGAGTCCGACGCCACCGGGGTGTTCCATGTGACGGACGACGACCCCGCCCCCGCCGCGCAGTGGCTGCCGCACCTCGCCCGGACGCTGGCCGCGCCCTCCCCGCGCACGGTCCCCGCGGCCCTCGCGCCCCGGCTGCTCGGCTGGTTCATGGCCCACCAGCTCACGTCCGCGCACGGCGCCGCCAACGACCGCGCCCGTACGGCCCTGGGCTGGAAGCCGGTCAGAGCGAGCTGGCGCGACGGGCTGGGCCGGGAATGACCCGAACCGATGACGCCCTCGCCGTCTGTGTGATCGGCGCCGGTCCGCGCGGCCTCTCCGTGCTGGAGCGGATCTGCGCCAACGCGCGAGGGGCCGGGCGGCCGGTCGAGGTCCACCTCGTCGATCCGTACCCGCCGGGCGCGGGCGCGGTCTGGCGCACGGACCAGCCGGGCGAGCTGCTGATGAACACGGTCGCCTCGCAGGTGACCCTGTTCACCGACGACAGCGTGGACTGCGCGGGCCCTTCGGTGGCGGGACCGAGCCTCTACGAGTGGGCGTGCGCGATCCGCGACCAGGACGTCGAGGACGGCTTCGGCCGGGACGTCGCACAGGCCCTGCCCGCGCGGGCGGTGGAGGAGGCCCGGCGGCTCGGCCCCGACACCTATCCGACCCGCGCGTTCCACGGCCACTACCTGGAGTGGGTCTTCCGGCACCTGTTACGCACGGCCCCCGCGCACGTGACGGTCCGCACCCACCGGACGACGGCCGTCGCACTCACCGACGACGCCGGGACCGGGCGCGACGAGGACACCGCGAACCCGCCGCAGCGGGTGGCGCTGGCGAACGGCGAGCGCCTGGCGGGGCTGGACGCGGTGGTGCTCGCCCTCGGCCACGGCGCTGTGACGCCGTCGCCGGAGGAACGCGCCCTGCGCGCCTTCGCCGACCGCCACCACCTCGTCCACGTGGCCCCCGCGAACCCGGCCGACACCGACCTGAGCCGTGTCGCGCCGGGCACGCCGGTCGCCCTGCGGGGACTGGGCCTGAACTTCTTCGACTGCCTGGCCCTGCTCACCGAGGGCCGCGGCGGCACCTTCAAGGAGGGCGAGTCCGGTCTCGTGTACCTCCCGAGCGGCAACGAGCCCGTGCTGTACGCCGGTTCACGGCGCGGGGTGCCGTACCACGCCCGGGGCGAGAACGAGAAGGGCGCGCTCGGCCGCCACGAGCCGCGCTTCCTGACCCCGGACGTCATCGCGGGGCTGCGGCGCCGCGTGGCCGACGGGCACCCGCTCGGCTTCCGCCGGGACCTCTGGCCGCTCGTCGACCGCGAGGTACGGACCGTCCACCACGAGGCATGGATCCGCGCCGCCCGAGGAGCGGAGGCGGCCGAGGAGTTCGTACGGTCGTGCCGCGCGGACCCGGACGGGCGGGGCGAGGGGGCCCTGCTCGACCGTCACGCGGTCCCGCCCGGCGAACGCTGGGACTGGACGCGGATCGAACGCCCCTACGGTGAGCGGAGGTTCACGGGCCGCGCCGACTTCCGGGACTGGCTGCTGGCGTATCTGCGCCGGGATGTCACCGAGGTCCGTCGCGGCAATGTGCGCGGTCCGTTGAAGGCGGCGCTGGACGCCCTGCGGGACCTGCGCAACGAGATCCGGCTCGTCGTCGACCACGGCGGAGTCTGCGGCGACTCGTACCGCGCCGAACTCGACGGCTGGTACACCCCGTTGAACGCCTTCACCTCGATCGGCCCGCCGGCCTTCCGCATCGAACAGCTGATCGCGCTGATCGAGGCGGAGGTCGTCCAGGTGCTCGGCCCGGGGATGCGGGTACGGGCGTGGACCTCCGGTGCCGACGCGGTGGCGGGCATCGGCGAGGGCGGTTTCCTCGTGGACGCCGAGTCGGTGGACGAACCCCCGGTGCGGGTCACCGCCCTGATCGAGGCCCGGCTGCCCGCCGTGGACCTGCGGCGGAGCGCCGACCCGCTGCTCCGGGGGCTGCTCGCGTCCGGCGCCTGCGGCCCGTACCGGCTGACGGGCGCGCCGGGGCACGAGCCCGGCGGGCTGGCGGTCACCGACGGCCCGCCCCGGCTGGTGGACGCGGCGGGCCGGCCACACCCGCGCCGGTTCGCCTTCGGGGTGCCGGTGGAGGGGGTGCGCTGGGTGACGGCGGTCGGCATCAGGCCCGGCGTCGGCTCGGTGACGCTGGAGGACTCGGACGCGATCGCGCGTGCGGCGCTGGGGCTGGGGCCTGAGGCCGGGCCGGGGCCGGCGCCGGAGACCGGAAGCCACGGGGTCACCGTCGTTCCGTCCCCGCATCGGACATCAGGCACGAGGAGTCGAGGAGCGTGAACGCGATGCCCGTATCCGTGGGCACCGATGCCGGCCTGCTCGCCCCCACCTGGGCGGGCACACCCGTCGCCGCCGAGGTGACCGACGAGGCGTGGCTGCAGGCCATGCTGGACGCGGAGGTGGCGCTGGCCCGCGCCCAGCACGCGGTCGGGCTGACCCCCGCCGCCGCCGTGGAGACGATCGCCGCGGCGGCCCGCGCGGAACGTCTGGACCTGGCTGCCCTCGCCCACGCGTCCCGGGCGGCCGCCAATCCGGTGGTCGCCCTGGTGACCGTCTTCGGGGAGGTCGTCGCCGCGAAGGATCCGGCCGCGGCGGAGTATGTGCACCGGGGGTCCACCAGCCAGGACATCCTGGACTCGGCGGCGATGCTGATCGGCCGCCGGGTGCTCCACCTGATCGCGGCGGACCTGTCGCGCGTGACGGCCGCCCTCGCCGCGCTGGCCGACGCCCACCGCCGCACCGTTCTCGCCGGCCGCACCCTCGCCCAGCACGCGGTACCGACGACCTTCGGGCTGAAGGCGGCGGGCTGGCTGGAGCTGGTCACCGACGCGTCGGTGCGGGTGCGGGCGGTGGCCTCGCGGCTTCCGGCCCAGTTGGGAGGGGCGGGTGGGACGTTGGCCGCCTATCGGGAGTACGCGATTCTGGACCGCGGGGGCCCGGCCGGAACGGGCGACGGCGGCACCGGTGAGGGCGGGCTGGAGCTGCTCAAGCCGTTCGCCGAGGCGCTGGGCCTCGCCGAGCCCACCCTCCCCTGGCACACGGTCCGCACTCCCGTCGCCGAACTCGGGGCCGTGCTCCAGCTCGTCACCGGAGCGCTCGGGAAGTTCGCGCTCGATGTGCAGACGTTGTCCCGCACGGAGATCGGTGAGCTGTCGGAGCCAGCCGGGGCCGGGCGCGGCGCGTCCTCGGCCATGCCGCAGAAGCGGAACCCCGCGCTGGCCACGCTGATCGTGTCGGCCGCCCGGCAGGTCCCCGCGCACGCCCTCGTGCTGGCACAGTGTCTGCTCGCCGAGGACGAGAGACCCGCCGGGGCGTGGCACGCCGAGTGGCAGCCGCTGCGGGAGGCGTTGCGACTGACGGGCGGGGCCGCGCACACCGCCGTCGAACTCGCGGAAGGGCTGATCGTCCACCCGGAGCGCATGCGGGCCAACCTCGAACTGACCGGCGGCGCCATCGTCACCGAACGTCTGAACGTGGCGCTGGCCCCGGTGCTCGGCAAGGTCCGCGCGAAGAAGCTCCTGACCACGGCCTCGGCCGAGGCCGCCGACACCGGTCGCCCCCTGCGTGCGGTGCTGGCCGCCGACCCGGAACTGTCCGCCCGCTTCTCCCCCGACCGGCTCTCGGAACTGCTGGATCCGGCCCGGTACACGGGCGCGGCCGAGGCCCTGATCGAGCGGGCCCTGCGCAGACACGCCGAGCTGGGCGGGGAGCGGCTCCCGGAACCGGACAGAGAGCGGCGCCGGGAACCGCACGAAGCGCCGCGCGGTCACGAGAAGGGCGGAGACACGCGGTGAGCACCGCGAGCCGGACGACCGCGACACCGGCCGCCCCACCCGCCCGCTCCTGGCCTGGCCTCCTGGTCGTGGTCTGCGCGCAGATGCTGATCTGGCTGGACACCCCTCTGGGTCGTCGCCGTCCTGCTGTGGATCCAGGGCTTCGGCATGGATCTGGTCGGCGCACCGGTCACGGCCGTGACGATGCGCGGGGTGCCGCCGCAACGGCGGGCGCCGGCTCGGCCGTCAACAGCGTCACCCGGCAGGTCGGCGGCACCCTGGGGGTGGCCATGGCCGGCTCGATCCTCGCCGGTGTCTACCGGCACCGGACGGCCGACGCCGAACTGCCCGGCGCCGCGCGGGGTCCGTCCCCGGCGGCCGAGGAACAGGCCCGCGCCTCCGCCGAGGCCGCCCGCTCCCTGCCCCTGCCCCTGCCCCTGCCCTAGCTGGCCACCACCGCCGACCGCGCCTTCCTCGACACCATGTACGCCGCCACGCTCTCGGTCGCCGCCCTCGCGCTCATCGGATGCGCGGTGGCCGTCGGGGGCCCGCGCACACGGCCCTCGGTAGGCGACAGAGACAAACCCGACAGAGAGAGACGGACAGCGCGATGACACAGCCCACGCCCCGCTCGGTCCTCGTCACCGGTGGCAACAGAGGCCTCGGCCTGGCCATGGCCCGCCGTTTCGCGGCGGCCGGGGACCGGGTCGCCGTGACCTACCGGGGCACCGAACCCCCCGCCGCCGAGGGCTTCCTCGCCGTACGGTGCGATGTGACGGACAGTGCCCAGGTCGACCAGGCCTTCGAGGAGGCGGAGACCGCCCACGGCCCGGTCTCCGTCCTGGTCGCCAACGCGGGCGCCACCCAGGACCGACTGCTGGTCCGGATGACCGAGGCGGACTTCACCTCGGTCCTCGACACCAACCTCACCGGGGCCTTCCGTGTCGCCCGGCGCGCGGTGCGGGGCATGCTGCGCGCGGGCCACGGCCGTATCGTCCTGGTCTCCTCCACGGCCGCCCTGCGCGGCGCCCCCGGCCAGACCAACTACGCGGCGGCGAAGGCCGGTCTGGTCGGCTTCGCCCGCGCCCTCACCCAGGAGCTCGGCCCCCGCGACATCACCTGCAACGTCGTCGCCCCCGGCCTCACCGAGACCGACATGAGCCGCGCCCTCACACCGGATCAGCGCGGCGCACTGCTGCGGACCACCCCGGCCGGACGCCTGGGCACCCCCGAGGAGGTCGCCGACGCGGTGGCCTTCCTGGCCGGCGCCGGGTACGTCCGCGGCGCGGTCGTCCCGGTCGACGGGGGCGCCGGGCTGGGGCACTGAGGCGGCCTCGCGGACCGGGTGGGGAAGTGGACGTCGCGCGGCCGCCCGCTTCCCCACCCCGTACGGCTACCGTCCGCGCAGTGTCCGGTACGTGGCGACCAGCGCCTTCGTGGACTCGTCCAGGCCGGGCACCTGCGCCCCTTCCGTCAGCGCCGGCTCCACCCGCTTGGCGAGGACCTTGCCCAGCTCGACGCCCCACTGGTCGAAGGAGTCGATGTTCCAGACGGCGCCCTGGACGAACACCTTGTGCTCGTACAGCGCGATCAGCTGGCCGAGGACCGACGGGGTCAGTTCCTTCGCCAGGATCGTGGTCGTCGGGTGGTTGCCCAGGAACGTCTTGTGCGGCACCAGCTCGTCCGGCACGCCCTCCGCGCGCACCTCGTCGGGCGTCTTGCCGAAGGCAAGGGCCTGGGTCTGGGCGAAGAAGTTGGCCATGAGGAGGTCGTGCTGGGCCTTGAGCGTGTCGCTCAGCTCGGCGACCGGCTCGGCGAAGCCGATGAAGTCCGCCGGGATCAGCTTCGTGCCCTGGTGGATCAGCTGGTAGTACGCGTGCTGCCCGTTCGTCCCCGGCGTGCCCCACACCACCGGCCCGGTCTGCCACGTCACCGGCTCACCGTCCCGGCCCACGTACTTGCCGTTGGACTCCATGTCCAGCTGCTGCAGGTAGGCCGTGAACTTGGACAGGTAGTGGCTGTAGGGCAGCACCGCGTGCGACTGGGCGTCGTGGAAGTTGCCGTACCAGATGCCCAGCAGCCCCAGGAGCAGCGGCACATTGGACTCGGCGGGCGCCGTCCGGAAGTGCTCGTCGACGATCCTGAACCCGTCGAGCATCTCCCGGAAGCGGTCCGGGCCGATCGCGATCATCAGGGACAGCCCGATCGCCGAGTCGTACGAGTAGCGTCCGCCGACCCAGTCCCAGAACTCGAACATGTTGGCCGTGTCGATACCGAAGTCCGACACCTTCCCGGCGTTCGTCGACAGTGCGACGAAGTGCTTGGCGACGGCGTCGGGGCCGGCCTTCAGCTCGGCGAGCAGCCACTCGCGCGCGGAGGTCGCGTTGGTGATCGTCTCGATCGTGGTGAACGTCTTGGAGGCGATGACGAACAGCGTCTCCGCCGCGTCCAGGTCCCGCACGGCCTCGTGCAGGTCGGCGCCGTCCACGTTCGACACGAAGCGGACGGTCAGGTCGCGGTCGGTATAGGAGCGCAGCGCCTCGTACGCCATCGCCGGGCCGAGGTCGGAACCGCCGATGCCGATGTTGACGACGTTCTTGATGCGCCGCCCGGTGTGACCGGTCCACTCCCCGGACCGGATGCGCTCGGCGAAGCCGCTCATCCGGTCGAGCACGGCGTGCACGGCCGGCACCACGTTCTCGCCGTCGACCTCGATCACCGCGTCGCGCGGGGCGCGCAGCGCGGTGTGCAGGACGGCGCGGTCCTCGGTGGTGTTGATCTTCTCGCCGCGGAACATGGCGTCCCGCAGCCCGAACACGTCGGTCGCGGCGGCCAGCTCGCGCAGCAGCCGCAGCGTCTCGTCGGTGACCAGATGCTTGGAGTAGTCGACGTGCAGATCGCCGACCTCCAGCGTGTACCCGGCACCGCGCCCGGGGTCCGCCGCGAACAGCTCGCGCAGCTGGACCTCACCCTGCTGCTCCCGGTGCTCGGCCAGCGCGGTCCATTCGGGCGTCTGGTCGAGCCTGGTACGGCTTTCTGCGTTCATCTCGGACTTCAGCCTTCTTTCCTACCTGGTCCTGCGTACCTTGCCCCGCTGCCGGTCCCAACCTAATTGATCACAAGGGAACACGAGCTGTCGTCCCGCGGTCGTCCGGTTCGACAACGGATACGTCCCTTCCGAGCACCGGTATCAACACGGCGACGGACAGGGCGGGGAAAGCCGACGGCAACCGAGGTCGGCGGCGCGCCTTCCGGAACATGGCCATGCTCCGGAAAGCGCCCTGACCAGCAGGAACGCGAACCTCGCGAGCCGCAGCCCCGGAACAGCTCCGGCCAGGCACCTTCGGTGCCCGGCCGGTGTCGACTTCTAGATCTCGCCCCGCAGTTTGGCGAGCGCCTCGGCGAGGATCGCCTCGCCGTCCGCGTCGCTGCGGCGCTCGCGCACATACGCGAGGTGTGTCTTGTAGGGCTCGGTGCGCGGTGGGTCCGGGGGGTTGTCCCGGTCCTGTCCGGCCGGGAAGCCGCAGCGCGGGCAGTCCCAGGTGTCGGGGACCTGTGCGTCGCTGGCGAAACTCGGCTGGGTCTCGTGTCCGTTGGAGCACCAGAAGGAGATGCGCAGCCGGGGTGCGGACTCGCCGCGCTCGGCTTCGCCCATCGGCCCCGCCCCGACCCGGCTTCCTCGGATCGCGTTGCCACTTGCCACGGTCGTAACTCCCTGCGTGATGGTGCGGCGAAGCGAGTCGGCGTTTCGCTTCGCTGCGAGCGCCTCAGTCTACGTAAGGCCCAACGCGCGTCCAGTGATTGGAGTTACATCCCGCCCACAGACGCAAGCCCCATGATAGGCCGCGTTCGAAGTCGCGTACCCGTCATGGGGCTTTACGTGCGGATTGGTGCGTCCGTGACGCGTTGTCTCTCGGTGTCGGCCCAAAGGTCAGTTGTTGACCTTCATCAGGATGCCGAGGACGATGATGCACGCGAACCACAGCAGACCGACCACGACGGTGATCCGGTCGAGGTTGCGCTCGGCGACCGAGGAGCCGCCGACGGAGGACTGCATACCGCCACCGAACATGTCGGAGAGGCCTCCGCCCTTGCCCTTGTGCATCAGCACCAGCAGCATCATCAGCAGGCTGAAGACGATCAGGGCGATCGAGAACCCCATAACCACGGCTGGACCAACTTCCTCGGATTCTGATGGACTGCGGGGACCGGCCGCGTGGCCGGTCCCCGCAAGAGTACGACGTTACGCCGTCAGGGCCTACTCACTGGTCGCGGAAGCGCACGATCTTGACGAACTCGTCCGCGTCCAGGGAGGCACCGCCGACGAGGGCGCCGTCGATGTCGGCCTGCGCCATGATCTCGGCGACGTTGCCGGCCTTGACCGAACCGCCGTACTGGATGCGGATCCTGTCGGCCGTCTCCTGGGAGTACAGCTCGGCGAGCTTGCCGCGGATGGCCGCGCAGACCTCCTGCGCGTCCTCGGCGCCGCAGACCTTGCCGGTGCCGATGGCCCAGACGGGCTCGTAGGCGACCACGACGGTCTCGGCCTGCTCGGCGGGGACGTCCTTGAGGCCGCCCTCGACCTGGGCGAGCGTGTGGGAGACGTGGTTGCCCGCCTCGCGGACCTCCAGCTCCTCGCCGACGCACAGGATCGGGGTCAGGCCGTGCTTGTAGGCGGCCTTGACCTTGGCGTTGACGATCTCGTCGGTCTCGTCGTGGTACTGGCGGCGCTCGGAGTGGCCGATCGCCACGAACGTGCACTTGAGCTTGGCCAGCATCGGCCCGGAGATCTCTCCGGTGTAGGCACCTGAGTCGTGGGCCGACAGGTCCTGGGCGCCGTACTTGATCTTGAGCTTGTCGCCGTCGACCAGGGTCTGGACCGAGCGCAGGTCGGTGAAGGGCGGCAGGACCGCGACCTCACAGGCCTCGTAGTCCTTGTCGGCGAGGGCGAAGGCGAGCTTCTGGACGTGCGCGATGGCCTCGAGGTGGTTGAGGTTCATCTTCCAGTTGCCCGCCATGAGGGGCAGGCGGCTCTGTTCCGTAGCGGTCATCGAGGGTCAGTCCTCCAGTGCGGCGAGCCCGGGGAGCGTCTTGCCCTCGAGGTATTCGAGGGAGGCGCCACCACCGGTCGAGATGTGGCCGAATGCGTTCTCGTCGAAGCCGAGGATGCGCACGGCCGCGGCGGAGTCTCCGCCGCCGACGACCGTGAAGGCCTCGGAGTCGAGGAGTGCCTGGGCGACCGCCTTGGTGCCCTCGGCGAAATCGGGGTGTTCGAAGACGCCCATGGGGCCGTTCCAGAAGACGGTGGCGGCGTCGGCGATCTTCGAGGCGTACAGCTTGTTCGACTCCGGACCGATGTCCAGGCCCATCCGGTCGGTCGGCATGGCGTCCGCGGCGACCGCGGTGGCGTCGGCCGGGGCCTTGCTCTTCAGGTCCGGGAACCCGGGCGCGACGACGGCGTCGACGGGCAGGACCAGTTCGACACCGGTCCGCTCCGCGCGCTCCACGTACTCCTTGACGGCGTCGAGCTGGTCCTCCTGGAGGAGGGAACTGCCGATCTCGTGGCCCTGGGCCTTGAGGAAGGTGTACGCCATGCCGCCGCCGATGAGGATGCGGTCGGCCTTGCCGAGCAGCTGGTCGATGACGGCCAGCTTGTCGGAGACCTTGGCGCCGCCGAGCGCGACCACGTAGGGGCGCTGGACGTCGTCGGTGAGCTTCTTCAGGACGCCGACCTCGGTGGCGATGAGGTATCCGGCGTAGTGCGGCAGGCGGGCCGGCAGGTCGAAGACCGAGGCGTGCTTCCTGTGCACCGCGCCGAAGCCGTCGCCGACGTAGACGTCGGCGAGGGCGGCCAGCTGGTCGGCGAAGGCGCCGCGCTCGGCGTCGTCCTTGCTCGTCTCGCCGGCGTTGAAGCGCAGGTTCTCCACGACGGCGACCTGGCCGTCGCCCAGGCCCGCGACGGTGGCCGTGGCGGACTCGCCGACGGTGTCCGTCGCGAACGCCACGTCGGCGCCCAGGAGTTCACCGAGGCGGGCGGCGGCCGGGGCGAGGGAGAAGGCCGGGTCCGGGGCGCCCTTGGGGCGGCCCAGGTGCGAGGCGACGACGACCCGCGCGCCCGCCTCGGCCAGTGCCTTGACGGTGGGCAGCACGGCGCGGATGCGGCCGTCGTCGGTGATGGTCGTGCCGTCCAGCGGCACGTTGAGGTCGGCGCGGACGAAGACCCGCTTGCCGGCGACCGGCCCGGCGAGGAGTTCGTCGATCGTCTTCATGAAAGAGGGCTCCCGAGGAGGACGTGTGGTGCTCGTGATCGTAGGAGGGCCGCTGTGTACGTGGGTCGGGGCCCGGGCGGCGCGTCCCTGCGCCGCACGGGCCCCGACGTCACACGAAGGTGCCTGCTCTGTCGGTCAGAGCTGCTCGCCGACGAAGACCGTGAGGTCGACGAGGCGGTTGGAGTAGCCCCACTCGTTGTCGTACCAGCCGAGGATCTTCACCGTGTTGCCCTCCTGGACCATGGTCAGGGAGGAGTCGAAGGTGCAGGAGGCCGGGTCGCTGACGATGTCCGAGGAGACGATCTCGTCCTCGGTGTAGGCCAGGTAGCCCTTGAGGTCGCCGTCCTCGGAGGCCTTCTTGAACGCGGCGTTGACCTCGTCCTTGGTGACCTCGCGCTGCAGCGTGACGACCAGGTCGGTGGCCGAGCCGGTCGGGACCGGGACGCGCATCGCGATGCCGTCGAGCTTGCCCTTGAGCTGCGGGAGGACCAGCGCGGTGGCCTTCGCGGCGCCGGTGGTGGTCGGGATGATGTTCTCGGCGGCGGCGCGGGCGCGGCGCAGGTCCGAGTGCGGGAAGTCCAGGATGCGCTGGTCGTTGGTGTACGCGTGGACCGTCGTCATCAGACCCTTGACGATGCCGAAGTTCTCGTCGAGGACCTTGGCCATCGGCGCCACACAGTTGGTGGTGCAGGAGGCGTTGGAGATGACGTGGTGGTTGGCCGCGTCGTACTTGTCCTGGTTGACGCCCATCACGATGGTGATGTCCTCGTCCTTGGCCGGAGCCGAGATGAGGACCTTCTTGGCGCCGCCGGCGAGGTGCTTCGCGGCGTCGGCCTTCTTCGTGAAGATGCCGGTGGACTCGATCACGATGTCGACGCCCAGCTCGCCCCACGGGATGTCGGCGGGGTTGCGCTCGGAGAGGACCTTGATGGTGTGGCCGTCCACGGTGATCGTGTCGGCGGTGTGCGACACCTCGGCCTTGAGGCGGCCCAGGATGGTGTCGTACTTCAGGAGGTGTGCGGTGGTCGCGGTGTCACCCAGGTCGTTGACAGCCACGATCTCGATGTCAGCACCCTGCTCCAGCAGCGCGCGGAAGTAGTTACGACCGATGCGGCCAAAGCCGTTGATGCCTACGCGGATCGTCACGAACCGATCTCCTCGTTGGTACGCCGGCTCAGTGCCGGCGAGCTGTATGGGATGTCCCCGACCGCCTACGACCCTACCTCCCCCGGGCCCGTCGAGTGACATCGAGATGCCCTATACATGCCGGTGCGGTCCGTACTCGCCAGTAGGGGTACGGACCGCCCTGGTTTTGCAAGGTGATTACCTTTTGAGCGGCCCCCCGATCATCTGATTCCAGACGTCCGCAAGGGCCGCTCACGAGGCCTTCTTCCAGCCGTTCGGCGCAGTCGGCGCTCAGTTCTTCAGAGCCGCCAGCGCCTTGCCGAGCAGTGCCTTGCGGTCGGCGGCCGCGGGGACCTGCTCCAGACCGAAGCCCAGCAGCACGGTGTCGCCCGTGGTGACCGCGCCGTAGGTCTTGAACAGTTCACCCGACAGGCCCCAGTCCTTCACCACGGCCGGGCTGCCCGCGGGCGGACCGGGAGTGCTCCAGGCACCGAGCGACGTCTCGAAGCCCTCGACCGCGCCGGCCGTGCCGCCGATGACGACGGTGGCGTTGTCGGCCAGGACGCCGCGACCGCCGGAACCGGGGTCGGTGACGTAGCTGAGCGACACCTCGACCTTCTTCCCGGCGTACGCGGACAGGTCGAACTCGACCTTCTGCCAGCCGTCCGAGGCCCCGGTGAAGCTGTTCCAGGAACCGCTGGTGCCGGTGGGCGTGCAGCCGCCGGAGCCCAGGGTCAGGTACCGCTTCAGCGCCGGGTGGCCCTGGATGAAGTACCCGGCCTCGCACTCGACGGGCACGGCGGTGGAGGTGGCGCCGCCGGCCTCCGGCAGCGTCGTCCAGTCGTCCGCCCCCACCGTGTGCGCCTCAAGGAGGGCGTGGTCATACCCCTCCTCGGTGCTCCACAGCAGCTGGCTGCGCAGGGTGGGCCTGTCGGCCGCGCTCACCGAGGTGAGGTCGATGGTGCGGGTGAGACGGTTCCACGCGTAGTCGGTGTGCGTGGCGGCCGCCATGGACGCGCCCTCGTACGGGCCGTACGGGTTGACGGTCCCGGGGTACTGGCCCGCTCCCGCGCTCTTGAACTGCGGGAACGTCTCCACGGACAGGGCGTCCGAGGTGACCCCGAAGGAGCCGGCCGTGTTCAGCGGGTTCCCGGGCGCGTCGCCGAGCTTGCCGCTGAAGCCGCCGAGCTTGCCGAGGCCCGCGAAGGCGGTGGCGTTGGGCAGGGAGGTGCGGCTGTAGGCGCCCAGGTAGTACTGGCTGAAGTCGTTCGACAGGGTGCCGTCGCCGAGGTCGACGGAGCCGCCGGCGCTCTCGCCCGCCTCGATCAGCTTGCCGCCCTCGTTGAGGTAGGCGCGCAGGGCGAGCTGGGTGGCGACGCCCGGACGGACGGCGCCCGTGTAGTGCACGACGGTCTTGAAGTGCTCCAGTACGCCGAGCGCGTCGGGAGCGCCCTGGGTCGCGACATCCCAGACGAGCGCCCTCTTGTTGTTGGCCTTCAGGGCGTCGACGTAGGCCTGTGTCTGGGTCGCGGTCGCGCCCTCCTCGGCGACGACGAGGATGTCGCCCTTGGGGCGTTCGGCCACGGTGTAGGTGAAGCGCTCGCTCTTGGTGGGTTTGCCGCTCTTGGTCTCACCGGTGAACCAGACCTCGACCTTGTCGCCGGGCTCGCCCTCGCGCACCCTGGCCCGGTACTCGTCGAACCAGAGGTTGTCCTCACCGCCGAAGGTCTCGCCGCCCTTCCAGGGCTTGAGCCTCTCCTGGTACGTGGCGCCGCGGCCGTTGACCCGGTAGTTCAGCTCCTTGTCGCTCACGGATCTGCGGGCGACGACGGAGACCTCCTGCTTCTTGCCGCGCGAGTACGACGTGCCGAACGTCGCCGGGGTGAAGTCGGGGGCGTCGACGCCGACCGAGGACTTCGGCTTGTCGGGCGTGGCGGCGGACTCGGCGACGGAGAGCGCGAACGGGATGTTCTTCGCGAACTCCTGCTGGATCAGCTTCTCGTCGTCCGGGAACGTGAAGACGGAGGCGCAGTCCTCGGGCTTCCAGGCGTCGTTCGGGTCGATGTTCGACGCCGTCTGGCAGGTCGACATCTCGGGGGTGAACATCGCCGTGCCGTTGACGTTGGCCGCGTGGCCGTCCGCCTCACCGTTGGTGGTGTACAGCTCGGAGGAGAGCTGGGGGTGGTAGCCGGGGACCGCGGGGTTCTCCGGGGTGCCGGCCAGCGACTTGTAGAGCACGTCGTCCGGGCTGGGCGTGGCCACCTGCCAGCCGACCCCGTAGAGGATGAGTTCGGCGGCCGAGTGGTAGTTGATGCCGTACTCGAAGCCGATGCGCTTCTCGAAGGCGTCCAGGGCCTTGGTCTCGGGCTCCGAGCCGGGGCCGCCGCCGCGGTAGGTCTCGCTGGTGGGGAACGGGGACGAGCCCTCGTTGTCGTAGCCCCACTTGTAGGCGAAGTTGCGGTTGAGGTCGACGCCGTCGCCGACGGTGATGGCGTTGTCGCCGTTGACGTCCCGCAGGTTCTTGCGCCACTGGCGGTTGGCGGCGTCACGGTGGGTGAAGTCGTAGCCGTCCGGGTTGGCGGAGATCACGAACCACAGCTCGGTGGAGTCGACGATCTTCTTGATCCGCTTGTCCGTCTTGTAGTTGTCCAGGTAGTGGTGCATGAGGCGCCGGGTCATCTCCGGCGTGATCCACTCGCGCGCGTGCTGGTTGGACATGTACAGCACGGACGGCTTGGCGCCGTCCTTGGTCTTCTTCGCGTCCTTGGTCAGCTTCAGGGCGAGGATGTCCTGGCCCTGGAGGGACTTGCCGAGGGAGACCACCTTGGTCAGGGACGGGTTCTCCTGCCCCGTCCGCAGGATCTCCTCCTTGATGTTCCCGGCTCCGCTGTAGGGGCGGTAGACCCCGTCGGCGGCGGCGTCCACACGCGCCTCCGCCTTACGCGTGAGCTGGTGCTCCTTCAGCTTGACGCCCTGCTCCTCCAGGGCGTCCGCCTGTTTGTCGGTGAGGTAGACCTCGACCGACGCGGTGCCCTTCTCGGGTGCCTGCTCGCTGAGTTCGTGACCGTCCTGCCCGGCGGCGAGCAGCAGCGGTATCTGCTTCTTCGTCACCTCGGCCCGGAAGACCTTGACTTCGTCGGTGTCGGAGCCGTCGTTCTCGGCGGCCTGGGCCAGCGGCGCGAGTCCCGCGCCACCGCCCAGCAGGAGTGCGCCGGTGGCGAGGATCGATCTCGCTCTTCGTCTCATGAGCCCCCCTTGCGTGGTTCGCCCCAGTAGCGAACAGACGCCAGGCTCATGTCAGATCTGGGCCAAGTCAAGGAGGCGACACAGGCCAATCACGGAATTCACGCGGAAAGCAGAAAGCCGGTGCCGACATGCACAAGTGGCCGTCGGCACCGGCGAGTTGAGCCTTCCCGGCGATCTGTCACCCCACCAGGTTTTCGGCCATCTCCTCGGTGATGCTGGCCTCGGTGCCCGGGATGCCGAGGTCCGACGCGCGCTTGTCGGCCATGGCCAGCAGACGGCGGATCCGGCCCGCGACGGCGTCCTTGGTGAGCGGCGGGTCGGCGAGCGCGCCCAGCTCCTCCAGGGAGGCCTGCTTGTGCTCCATGCGCAGCCGCCCCGCGGCCGCGAGGTGCTCGGGGACGTCGTCGGCGAGGATCTCCAGGGCACGGCCCACGCGGGCGCCGGCGGCGACGGCGGCACGGGCCGAGCGGCGCAGGTTGGCGTCGTCGAAGTTGGCGAGCCGGTTCGCCGTAGCCCGGACCTCGCGGCGCATCCGCCGCTCCTCCCACGCCAGCACGGACTCGTGGGCGCCGAGGCGGGTCAGGAGCGCGCCGATCGCGTCCCCGTCCCGGACGACCACCCGGTCCACGCCCCGTACCTCGCGGGCCTTCGCCGCGATCGACAACCGGCGGGCGGCGCCGACCAGCGCGAGCGCCGCCTCCGGGCCCGGGCAGGTCACCTCCAGGGAGGACGAGCGGCCGGGCTCGGTGAGCGAGCCGTGGGCCAGGAAGGCACCACGCCAGGCCGCCTCGGCGTCACAGGTGGCGCCGGAGACGACCTGCGGGGGAAGGCCCCGGATGGGGCGGCCGCGGCCGTCCACCAGACCGGTCTGCCGGGCCAGCTGGTCGCCGCCCGCCACCACGCGTACGACATAGCGCGAGCCTCTGCGCAGGCCGCCGGGCGCCATCACGATCAGTTCGGAGCTGTGGCCGAAGATCTCCAGGATGTCCCGCTTGAGTCTGCGGGCCGCCATCGCGGTGTCCAGCTCCGCCTCGATCACGATGCGTCCGCTCACCAGGTGCAGCCCGCCCGCGAACCGCAGGATCGCCGAGACCTCCGCCTTTCTGCAGCAGGTCCGGGTGACGGGTAGCCGGGAGATCTCGTCCTTCACCGCTGCCGTCATCGCCATGGGCCGATCCTTCCATGCATCCGAAAAATACGGTCGTACGCGGCGGCCAACAGCTCCGGGTCGTGCCGCGGAGATCCGTCGGGCCGGGCCACCGGCGCCAGCTCGACCGCGGCGCCGAACCGTTTGGCGGCGTCGGTCAGGGAGTCGCGGTCGGGCACGGCGGCCTCGTCGGCCAGCACCACGTCCAGGGCGAGTTTAGGGGCGTGTCGTGCCAAAACCTCCAAATGACGCTGCGGGGAGAAGCCATCGGTTTCTCCGGGCTGCGGTGCGAGGTTCAGCGACAGCACGAGCCGGGCCTTGGTCTCGGTGAGCGCGTCGAGCAGCTCGGGCACGAGCAGGTGCGGGATCACCGAGGAGAACCAGGAGCCGGGGCCGAGCACCACCCAGTCGGCGTCGCGGACCGCCGCGACGGCCTCGGGCACGGCGGGCGGGTCGTGCGGCACGACGTGCACGGACTGCACCTCACCGGGGGTGAGTGCGACGGTCGCCTGCCCCCGGACCGTCTCGACGTCGTCCGGGCGCGCCGGATCGTGCCCCTTGACCAGGGCCTGGAGCTCCAGCGGTACGGCCGACATGGGCAGCACCCGGCCCTGGGCCCCCAGCAGCCTGCCCACCAGGTCGAGGGCCTGGACATGGTCGCCGAGCTGTTCCCACAGGGCGACGATCAGCAGATTGCCGACCGCGTGTTCGTGCAGGTCGCCCTGGGACTGGAAGCGGTGCTGGATGACACGGGCCCAGGTCTGGCCCCAGTCGTCGTCGCCGCACAACGCGGCCAGCGCCTTGCGCAGGTCGCCGGGCGGCAGGACGCCCAGCTCGTCCCGCAGGCGTCCGCTGGAGCCGCCGTCGTCGGCGACGGTGACCACGGCGGTGAGGTCGCCGGTGATCCGGCGCAGGGCGGCGAGCGAGGCGGACAGGCCCATGCCGCCGCCGAGCGCGACGACCTTGGGCTGGGCTCCCCGGCGGCGCGGCCGGGCCCCGCGGGCCTCGACGGGCCTGTCCGCACGGCCCTCCGGGGCGACCCGGCGCAGTCTGCTCAGCCTGCTCAGCCGGGACGAGGTGGGTCCGGTCACTCGCGCCCCATGTCCCGGTGCACGACGACGGTCTCGACGCCCTGGGAGGCGAGGCGGGCGGCTAGCTTCTCGGAGGTGGCGACCGAGCGGTGCTTGCCGCCGGTGCAGCCGACCGCGATGGTCACGTACCGCTTGCCCTCGCGGCGGTAGCCGGCGGCGATCATCTGCAGCAGCTCGGTGTAGCGGTCGAGGAACTCCTTGGCGCCGGGCTGGTTGAAGACGTACGCGGAGACCTCCTCGTTGAGTCCGGTGAAGGGGCGTTCCGGGACCCAGTGGGGGTTCGGCAGGAAGCGCATGTCCACGACCAGGTCGGCGTCGACCGGGAGGCCGTACTTGAAGCCGAAGGACATGACGGTGGCCCGCAGCTCGGGCTCCTCCTCGCCGGCGAACTGGGCGTCCATCTTGGCGCGCAGCTCGTGCACGTTCAGGCTGGAGGTGTCGATGACCAGGTCGGCGTCGCCGCGCAGCTCGCGCAGCAGTTCCCGCTCGGCGGCGATGCCGTCGGTGATGCGGCCGTCGCCCTGGAGGGGGTGCGGGCGGCGGACCGACTCGAAGCGGCGCACGAGGGCGTCGTCGGAGGACTCCAGGAAGACGATGCGCCGGGTGACGTGCTTGGTCTCCAGGTCCGCGAGGGAGTCGCGGAGGTTGTCGAAGAAGCGGCGGCCGCGGACGTCGACGACGACCGCGATCCGGGCCACGTTCCCCTGGGAGCGGGCGCCGAGTTCCACCATGGTGGGGATCAGCGCGGGTGGCAGGTTGTCGACGACGAACCAGCCGAGGTCCTCCAGACACTTGGCGGCCGTGGACCGTCCGGCGCCGGACATGCCGGAGATGATGACCAGCTCGGGGATGGCCGCCTCGGGGACCCCGGCTGTTTCGATGCCCGTACTCACGTGTGCTCCGTCTTCCTGTGGCGCTGGGTGCTGCGGGGTTCCGTCGCCCACCGCGCTGTGGGCCTCCCCGCGCTCCGCCGTGTGCTCGTGGTGCTGCTCTTCCGGACGCTCCGGGGGCCCCGGGAGTTCTGTGGGCTCCGGGAGTTCCGGTCGTTCGTCGTGCTCGGTCATGTCTCCTGCCCTCGCCGCCGGTCCGGGGCGCCCGCGGCCACGGGCTCCCCAGAGGGGTCCGCCGTCGTACCGGGCTCCTCTTCCTCCATGATCTCTCCAGTGGCCGTGTTCACGGCGGGCGCGGCCGGAGCCGCCTCGGCGAGGGCCACGGCGATGGTCTCGGCCGTCTTGCGGCCTATGCCGGGGACCTCGCAGATCTGGTCGATCGTCGCGGAGCGCAGCTTCTTCAGCGAGCCGAAGTGTTTCAGCAGGGCCTGCTTGCGAGCGTCCCCGAGGCCGGGCACGTCGTCCAAGGGGCTCGCCCGGAAACGCTTGGCGCGTTTGGCGCGCTGGTAGGTGATGGCGAAGCGGTGGGCCTCGTCGCGTACCCGCTGCAGGAGGTACAGGCCCTCGCTGCTGCGGGGCAGGACCACCGGGTCGTCCTCGCCCGGCACCCAGACCTCCTCCAGGCGCTTGGCGAGGCCGCAGACGGCGATGTCGTCGATGCCCAGCTCGTCGAGCGCCCGCCGGGCGGCGGCGACCTGCGGCTGCCCGCCGTCGACGACGACGAGCTGGGGCGGGTAGGCGAACCGCTTGGGGCGGCCGTCCTCCTCGGTGAAGGCGTTCGGGTCGTCGCCCGCGTCCCCGTCCTCCTCGACCCACTCGCCCGTCTTCTCCTTCTCCGCGAGGTAGCGCCGGAAGCGGCGGGCGATGACCTCGTGCATGGAGCGGACGTCGTCCTGGCCCTCGCCGTGCCAGACCTGCGTGTCCCCGACCCGGCCCTTGATCTGGAAGCGGCGGTACTCGCTCTTGCGGGCCAGTCCGTCCTCGAAGACGACCATGGAGGCCACGACGTCGTCCCCCTGGAGGTGGGAGATGTCGTAGCACTCGATCCGCAGGGGGGCGCTGTCCAGGTCGAGGGCCTCGGCGATCTCCTCCAGCGCGCGGGAGCGGGTCGTGAGGTCGGAGGCCCGCTTGGTCTTGTGCAGGACGAGCGACTGCTGGGCGTTGCGTGCGACGGTCTCCATGAGCGCCTTCTTGTCGCCGCGCTGCGGGATGCGCAGGGAGACGCCCGCCCCGCGGCGGCCGGTGAGCCACTCCTGGACGGGTCCGACGGGGTCGGGCAGCGCCGGGACCAGGACCTCCTTGGGCACGGAGTCGCCGGTCTCCTCGCCGTAGAGCTGCTGGAGCGCGTGTTCGACGAGGTCACCGGTGGTGACGGCCTCGACCTTGTCGGTGACCCAGCCGCGCTGTCCGCGCACCCGTCCGCCGCGAACGTGGAAGATCTGGACGGCCGCCTCCAGCTCGTCCTCGGCGACCGCGATCAGGTCGGCGTCGGTCGCGTCGGCGAGCACGACCGCGTTCTTCTCCATGGCCTTCTTCAGGGCCTCGATGTCGTCCCGCAGCCGGGCGGCCCGCTCGTACTCCATGTCCTCGGCCGCGTCCGTCATCCGCTTCTCCAGACGGCGGATGTACGTGCCGGTGCGCCCCGCCATGAAGTCGCTGAACTCGTCGGCCAGTTCGCGGTGGTCCTCGGCGGAGATCCGCTCGACGCAGGGCGCCGAGCACTTGCCGATGTAGCCGAGCAGACAGGGCCGGCCGGTGCGGGCCGCGTTCTTGAACACCCCGGCCGAGCAGGTGCGTACGGGGAAGACGCGCAGCAGCAGGTCGACCGTGTCCCGGATCGCCCACGCGTGCGCGTACGGCCCGAAGTACCGCACGCCCTTCTTCTTGTGACCGCGCATCACCTGCACGCGCGGGTACTGCTCGTTCATCGTGACCGCGAGGTACGGATAGCTCTTGTCGTCGCGGTACTTGACGTTGAACCGGGGGTCGAACTCCTTGATCCAGGAGTACTCCAGCTGCAGCGCCTCGACCTCCGTGGACACGACGGTCCACTCCACGGAGGCGGCCGTGGTGACCATCGTGCGGGTGCGCGGGTGGAGGCCGGTCAGGTCCTGGAAGTAGTTGGCCAGGCGCTGACGCAGGCTCTTCGCCTTCCCGACGTAGATCACCCGGCGGTGCTCGTCACGGAACTTGTACACCCCGGGAGAGTCCGGGATCTGCCCCGGGCTGGGGCGGTAGCTGGAGGGATCGGCCATGCTCCACACCCTACTGGCGGGGAGTGACAACCCGGGGGCCCTGTGGACGGAGCGCAGCGGCCGGAGGGCACCGCGCCCCGGGCTCTAACGCGTCTCCAGGAACGTCAGCACCGCCAGGACCCGCCGGTGGTCGTCCGGCTCCTCGGGCAGCCGCAGTTTCCCGAGGATGCTGCGCACATGCTTCTCGACGGTCCCCTCGGTCACCCACAGCCGACGGCCGATGCCCGAGTTGGACCGCCCCTCCGCCATCAGGCCGAGGACCTCTCGCTCACGATTGCTGAGCATCGACAGCGGATCGTCACGGCGCTGCGCCGCCACCAGCTCCTGCACCAGCGAGGGGTCGACCACCGACCCTCCCCGGCGGATGCGGTCCAGGGTCTCCAGGAACTCGTCCACGACCGTGATCCGGCTCTTGAGCAGATACCCGATGCTGCGCCCGCCGGCCAGCAGCTCCAGGGCGTCCTCGACCTCGACGAACGCCGACAGGACCAGGATCCCGACCGACGGATACCGCTCCCGGATGGTGCCGGCGGCCTTCAGCCCCTCCGTGGACTGCGTCGGCGGCATCCGGATGTCGACGATCGCGATGTCCGGCAGCTCCGTCTCGACGAGGTCCATGAGCCCGTCGGCGTCGCCCGCCTGGCCCGCCACCTCGTAGCCGACGCGCTCGCACAGGCTCGCCAGCCCCTCCCGCAGCAGCACGTCGTCGTCCGCGAGCACCACCCGTCCGCGCACCGGATGCTGATCGGCCTCCATGGTCTCGGCCTCCCCCTTGCCCGACCTGTCCCGTTCGTCTCGACAGCCTGCCTGAACACGGGTCTTACGGCTAGCCGGAAGCCTAGTTGGGGGAGGGCCGTGAAGACACCTGAACGTCTGTCCGCCATGCTCGCAGATGTGCGGCCGCGGGTGGACCGGCGCCTCCGACGGGAGACGGCGAGTCATCCGCCCTGCCCCGGGACCGGACGGCCGTCTCCGCCGTCCGATTCGGCCGCCCGGAACGTACGCCCGTACCGAGTCCCGAACTCCCCCCTTTGAACGGGCCTCACCGCGTACGCTTCGGGCGGTCACACACGTCATGCACGTCGCACACGTCACATACGCGGCAGGACGACCGCCGCGTCCTCCTCCTGCGGCGGCGCCAGCGGCAGACGCACGCTCAGCGTGGTCCCGGTGCCGGGCGGGCTGACGACCGTCAACCGGCCGCCGATCGCCTCCACCCGGTCGATGAGCCCGATCAGCCCCGAGCCCTTGTCGGGCTCCGCCCCCCCGTCGCCGTCGTCGCGGATGACCAGTTCCAGCACGCCCGAGCGCTCCTCGGCCGCCACGGTCACCACGTTCGCGCGCGCGTGCTTGACGGCGTTGGTGAGGCTCTCGGAGATGACGTAGTAGGCGGCCACCTCGACCTGTTCCGGGAAGCGGGCCTTGCCGAAGGCGAGGTCGAGTTCCACGGGCACGGCGCAGCGGCGGGCCAGGGCGCGCAGAGCGGGGCCCAGGCCACCCCTGGAGAGGACGGAGGGGTGGATGCCCCGGGCCACCTGCAGCAGGTCCTGGAAGGTGTCGTCGAGGCCCTTGGCCAGCTGGTCCAGCCGCCGGGCCAGTTCCGAGGAGGGGTCATCCACCAGGGTCTCGGCCATCCTCAGTTCCAGTTGCAGGGAGACCAGGCGCTGCTGGACGCCGTCGTGCAGGTCGCGTTCGATGCGCCGCCGGGAGGCGTCCCCGGCGGCGACCACGCGCGCGCGGGAGGCGGCCAGCTGGGCCCGGCTGTCGGCGTTGGCGATCGCGGTGGCGATCAGTTCGGTGAAGTCGGCGAGCCGGGACTCGGTGCCCCCGGGCAGCGGGTCGAGGAGCGAGGCGGCCACGACGACCCCCCACAGGCAGCCCTCGACGACGATGGGGGCGCCCACACAGGTCCCCGAGCGGGCGGCGCTCCGGGTGCGGGCCACCTCGTCGATGGTCTTCCGGGCCGCCTCGCGGCGGGCCGTACGGACGATCTCGGCGGCCTCGTCCCCGCGCGCGTGCGCGATCCCGAGGACCTTGACGCCGCCGTCGGGCTCGTGGCGCAGGACGGCCGCCGCCGTGCCCAGCAGGGACGCCACCTCCTCGGCGACCTTCCCGAACACGTCGGCCGGCGGTACGCCGCGCGCGACCGCGGTGGCGACCCGGCGCAGCGCGGCCTGTTCGAGCGCGGCCCGGCGGCTCTCGGTGACGTCGCGGGCGGCGGCGTAGACGAGGCCCTCCTCCGGGACCGGCCGGGCGCTCCACTGCAGCCAGCGTTCGGTGCCGTCGGCACGGACGTACCGGTTCACGAACTCGGCGACCTCGGTGCCGCTCGCCAGCAGCGCGATGGCCTCGCGGGTCTTGTCCCGGTCCTCCTCGTGGACGAAGTCGAGCAGGGGCCGGGAGGTCAGCGTCTCGATCGGGTAGCCCAGGGTGCGTTCGAACGCCGGGTTGACGCGCTTGAAGTAGCCGTCGACGCCGCTGATGCAGAGGAGGTCCATGGAGAGGTTGAAGATGCCCTCCAGCTCCTGTTCGGCCCGTCTGCGCCGGCCGTGGGCGGCGGCGAAGGACGCCATGGTGCCGTTCATGCCGCCCAGCAGCTGGGCCCAGGTGCCGTCGAAGGAGTCGACGTCGGCCCGGTGGCAGAGCCGGCCCGCGTCGATCGCGGTGTTCATGGCCCGGATCTCGCCGGCCAGCCGTCCGCTGGTCACCCGCAGCTCGCGGAACGTGTCGGCGACGTCCCCGAGTTCGTCGCGTCCGGTGTAGTGGATGTCGTACGAGAGGTCGCCCTCCGACAGGGCGCGGGCGCCCTCGGAGACCTCGCCGAGAGGGCGGGTGATCGAGCGGCGCAGGGCCAGCGCGAACAGGGTGACGAAGGTCAGGACGGCGAGGGAGATGCCCAGTTCGGTCAGGGCCCGGGCCCGTATGGCGCGCAGATCGCGGTGGGCGGTGTCGTCGAGTTCGCGGGCGGCGCGGTCCTGGATGCCGCGCAGGGCGTCGACGTAGCGCGCGGAGTCGTCGAGCCAGCTGTCGTACGAGGGCCAGTCGGCGGGCCGGGGGTCGGTGTCGGCGGCGAGCAGGTCACGGACCGTGCGGACCTCGCGTCCGGGGGCCTGAAAGATCACGGTGTGCAGTTCGGCGTTCAGTCCGTCCGAGGCGGTCAGCCGAAACCTTCTGAGCTGGGACTTCTCCAGTTCGGTCCAGCGACCGGCGGCGGCGGTGGTGCGCCGCTCGCCGGGTGTGTGGAAGAGGATGGCGAGTTCCGCGCGTTCACTCTCGGTGGCGGCGACGGCCCGCAGCATCGCCATGTGGGCGTCGGCCGCGCGGCCCGCGGCCCGGGTGGGCCGCCCGGCTTCGAGGCCGGCGACCGTGTCGAGCACCCTGTTCTGGATCACCTCGTACCGCTGGGTCAGGGTCCGGGCGTCCAGCGAGCCGGTGCCGGTCTGGACCCGCAGGGCGTGCAGCTGGCGGCGTACGGAGTCGAGGACCCCGGCGACGTCGGACCCCACCTGCCGGTCCACGGCTTCCCCGAAGGCGTGCCGCAGGGCGTCGTCGGTGACCCGCTGGGCCTGCGTCCGGGCGCGCAGGGTGTCCGGTCCGGCATCCAGCCGGGCCTCGACCGCGGCGATCCGCTCACGGGCCACGGCGCCTCCGACCTCGCTGGTCGCGAACGAGACCTCGATCGCGGTGTCGAAGTCGCGCAGGGTCCGCGCCTCCTGCCACTGGGTCATGGCGGTGAACGCCGTGAAGGACAGCAGGACGGTGACCGGCAGCAGGACGAGCAGCATCAGCTTGGGGCCGACGCGCAGCCGCGCCAGGAACGGGACGGTGATCGCGCCCGTGGCGGGCCGGCGGACCTCGGTGGGGCGCGGGGCGGGGGTACGTCCGTGGGACGGCGGGCGGAGCACGGCCGGGCCTCACGGTCCGGTCGGGGGGTAGTGCCCGTGGTCCGCCAGATCCTGGTCGACGGCCCGCACCGCCTCGTCCAGCGCGGGGCGCACGGCCCCTCCGCGCATGATCTTCGCGAAGGCGTGGGAGAAGGCCTCGGTGATCGCCGGATAGGCGGGGGTCTGCGGCCGGGGACGTGCGGTCCCGGTGCGCAGTTGTTCTATGTAGAGGCGTGCGCGGCCGCCCTCGGCGAAGGCGTCGGTCCGCTCGATCGCGGTTCCGGTGGCGGGAATCGCGCCGTTGGCCTCGGTCATCCGCAGGATCTCCTCGGGGCGCAGCAGGAAGTCCAGGAACCGCCACACGGCGTCGCCGTCCGCCGTGCCCGCGGGGATGCCCCACTGCCAGGAGCCCATGCCGGTGGCGCTGCCCGTGCCGAAGTCGGGCAGCGGCACGATCGCCACGTCGCCCGGGTGGGCCTCGGTGTAGCGCCCGTACGACCAGTGGCCGGCCCAGGACACCGGGGTTCTGCCCTTCTGGAAGGCCTCGAAGTCCTTGTTCGCGTCCACGTAGCCCGTCTTCACCCAGCCCTGCAGCGTGGTCAGTGCCTGGACCGACCGCGGCCCGTTGAGCACACCGTCGGCCGTTCGATAGGTGGAGCGGTCGATGAGGTCGCCGCCCGCCGACCACAGCGCCGGTGCGAAGCCGTACGTGCCCCACTCGGTGTCGGCCCACTGCAGCTGGAGGTCCAGGGGCCGCTCGTGGCCGTGCGCGCGCAGCTTCTTCAGGATGCCGGTGAACTCGTCGGCGGTCCAGGCGTCGCCGACACCCCGCGGGATGCGTACGCCCGCCTTCTTCAGCTCCGACGGCCGTACGTACAGCCCGAGTCCGGAGTCGAACGTGCCGAGCCCCCACAGCCTGCCGCGATAGGTGCCCTGTTCGAGGACGGACGGCAACAGGTCGGCGCGCAGGGACTTCGGGACGCAGGAGTCGATCGGCCGGAGGTCGCCGGCCCAGGCGTGGCTGAACAGTTTCGGGGCGTCGAAGTCGAGCAGGTCCGGCAGTTCGCCGTCGGCGGCCGCCTCGCGGACCAGTTCGTCGTGGTCGCCCTTCGGATGGTGGACAAGCCGGACGGTCACGTCGTCCTGGGCGGTGTTGAAGGCCCTCACCTGGGCGCGCAGGGCCTCCAGTTCGCCGCGTGCCGACGGCCGGTGGTACCACATGGTGATCTGCGCGGGGGCGTCGATCCGCCCGTCGCAGGTCACGTCGGAGGCACGCCGGGTGTCCTTGTCGCCGTCCCCGCCCGCCTCGCAGCCCGCGAGCAGCAGGGCCATGCAGAGCAGGAGCGCCGCCGGGGCCCGGCGGGCCGGCCGCACCGTGCCGAGCCGGCCCGCCGCGCGGGGCGTGCTGCGCCGGGGTCCGGCGGCTCGCGTCATGGTCCGCTCTTCGGGTATCCGTCGTGGGCCGCGAGGTCCTGGTCGATGCTCTCGACCGCCTTGTCCAGCGTCTTCCGGACGGGCGCTCCGGAGAAGACGATGTCGGCGACCGCGTGCGAGAACGCGACGGTGACCGCCGGGTACGCCGGTGTCTGCGGCCTCGGCCGGGCGGCGCCGCTGCGCAACTGCTCGATGAACAGCCGCTCCGCGCCGTCCTGGCCGTACAGCGGGGACAGCTTCACGCCCCCTTCCGTCGCGGGGATCGCGCCGTTGGCCTCGCTCATCCTCGCCACCTGCTCGGGCCGCAGCAGATACTCCAGGAAGCGCCACACCGCGTCACCGTCGGCGCCCCCCGAGGGGATGCCCCACTGCCAGGAGCCCATGCCGGTGACGGTACCCGTGCCGAAATCGGGCAGCGGCACGATCGCCACGTCGCCCGGGTACGCCTTGCTGAACTCGCCGTACTTCCAGTGCCCCATCCAGGAGATGGGGCTGCGACCCTTCACGAACGCGCTCTTGTCCTTCTTCTCGTCCCTGTCGACATAGCCCTGCTTCACCCAGTTCTGCATGGTGGTGAGTGCCTCGACGGCCTCGGGGCCGTTGAGGAATCCGTCGGCCGTGCGGAACTCCTCGGGGTCGATGAGGTCGCCGCCCGCCGACCACACGGCCGGTGCGAAGGCGTAGGTGTTCCACTCGTCCGCGATGCGGGAGTCGGTGAAGTTCAGGTCGAGCGGCGCCTCGTAGCCCTGTGCGCGCAGTTTGCGCAGGATCCGCGTCAGCTCGTCGGCCGTCCAGGCGTCGTCGACGCCCTTCGGGACGCGCACGCCCGCCTTCCTGAGCACCGACGGCCGTACGTACAGGCCGAGTCCGGAGTCGAACGTGCCGACGCCCCACAACCGGTCGTCGTACGTGCCCTGTTCGCGGATGGAGGGAAGCAGGTCCTTGCGGATCCTCGCGGGTACGCAGGAGTCGATCGGCTTGAGGGTGCCGGACCAGGCGTAGCTGTAGAGGTTCGGGCCGTCGAAGTCGAGCAGGTCGGGCAGGTCGCCGCTGGCCGCCGCGGACAGGACGAGTTCGTTGTACGGGCGCTGCTCGGGCAGGGTGACCAGTTCGACCCGCACCTGCCGCTGGGACCTGTTGAACTCCTTGACCTGGCTCTTGAGCGTGCTCTGTTCTCCGCTCTGCCCGGCGTGGAACCACATCGTGATGTGGGCGGTGCCCTCGATCCGTCCGTCGCAGGTCGTGTCGGCCGCCGCCTTGCCCTCCTCGTCCACCCGGCCGCCGCCGTCACCGCCGCTGCATCCGGCGAGCAGCAGGACGGCCGCCGCCGAACCCGACAACAGGGCACGGCGGACGGGACGTTCTCCGAGGTCCCGGCGCTGTTTCTGCATCGCACACCCCCACTTGACCGGAGGGTACGGCCCCCAGGGCAGCGACATGCTACTCCTCGTGTCGCACCCGATTCCCTGGGTGAGAGTGAACCCGTCGTTCCGGCACAGGACGTGGGCACATTCCACGGGAGGGTGCGCGGTGGGGCCCACTCTTTCCCGCTAGCCGGAATGTGCGTCCATGACCGCCTTGGGAGGCTGTGCGCATGTCCACGCGCTGTCTCCTCGTCGATGACAGCGCCCGGTTCCTGGAGGCTGCCCGTACGCTGCTGGAGCGCGACGGGATCCGCGTCGTCGGTGTGGCCCGCACAGGCGCGGAGGCGCTGGCACGGGCCCTGGAACTGGCCCCTGATCTCGTCCTGCTGGACATCGACCTCGACGGCGAGAGCGGTCTGGAGCTCGCGCCGAGGCTCGCGCGCACCGCCGCGTCCGTCATCATCCTCACCTCCACGCATCCGCTGGACGACTTCGAGGAACTCGTCGCCGCCAGTCCCGCCCGGGGTTTTCTGCACAAGTCGAAGCTCTCGGGGCGGGCGCTACGGGACCTGCTGGGGCCTGATCAGGGGCCCCTGGCGCGTTGAGGATCTTGCCGACGGTGTCCGGCCATGTGACGCATCAGGTGTTGTCGGGACCTGGTCAACACGCTTCAATGCGGAGGAACTCGGGGCAAGGAGCCTTCCCTACGGATGCGCGGACGGACGGATGCGCGGACGGAGGTGCGGACAGAGGACAGAGGTACGCACGGGGGTACGTACGGACGGCCGCCGACGGCCGCGGGGTGGAGGGGCGAGGCCCCCGAGAATCCACTGGGCCCCCTCGGCCCGCATGGTCCTACCACCCGTCGCGCTCTCTTCTACAGAAAGGTCTCTGCATGCGGCACGCCACAGAGCACGCGGACGTCGCGACGATGACGGACGCCGCCACGGCGGAGTTGGAGTCGGTCCTGCGGGGCGGCCCCTTCCATGTCGCGCTGCGCGCCGCGATCGCCGCCCGCGGCCTGCCGCTGCAGCGCGTGCAGCACCACCTCTCGCGCTACGGGGTCAAGGTCGGTGTCACCAGTCTCAGCTACTGGCAGCAGGGCGCCCGGCGCCCCCAGCGTCCCGAGTCGCTGCGGGCCGTGCGGGCCCTGGAGGAGATCCTCCAGCTCCCGGACGAGTCCCTGATCCGGCTGCTCGCCCGGGCCGACGACCACCCCGGCCCGGAGCGCCCCGCCGGCCGCTCGTACCGCTCGGTCGTGGAGGCCTCCGACGTCCTGGAGCGCCTCCTCGGCGAACTGCGAGTGCCGCTCGACGGCGGTGTCCACACCGTCGGCCACCACGAGCGGGTCCGCGTCGGTGCGGGCCGGGAGCTGCTGGGCCGCGAGTCCCAGCACATCGTGCGCGCCCACAAGGACGGCGTGGACCGCTATGTGGCCGTCCATCACGGCGACCCGGGCTGCGCGCCGGAGCGAATGGCCGTCCGCGCCCTGGAGAACTGCCGCAGCGGCAGGGTGCGCTGGGACCGGGAGACCGGCGTCCTCGTCGCCGAACTCCTCTTCGACACCCGGCTGCGCAGCGGTGACACGTACCTCTTCCGCTACGGCTTCGACGACGGCACGGCCGGTGTGTGCACCGAGTACGTCCGTGGCTTCCGATCCACGGGCGGCCAGTACGCCCTCCAGGTCCGCTTCGACGAACGGGCCCTGCCCCTGCGCTGCCACCGCTTCAGCCAGCACTCCGCCGCGGCCCCCCGCAGCGGCCGGCAGATCCTTCCTCTGAGCGGCCCGCACCGCTCGGTCCACCTCGTCGAACCACGGGTGCGGACGGGGGTCGTGGGCATCGGCTGGGACTGGGAGTGACGGCCGGGAGGCACGGGGCCCGCGCCAGGACGGCCGTCCGTCATGGTGCGCACGCCTTTGCGATACTTTCCGGCCGACAGTCCCCGAGAAAGGATCCGCCTCGTGATCGTCGTCGCCGGTGAAGCCCTGATCGACCTGGTCCCGCAGGGTGCGGGCGCGCTCGTGGATCTGCGGCCGGCACGCGGCGGCGGCCCCTACAACACGGCCGTGGCGCTCGGCCGTCTCGGCTCCCCCACCGCCTTCTGCTCGCGGGTGTCCCACGACGCCTACGGCGAGACCCTGCTGGACGGCCTGCGCGACGCGGGTGTGGAGGTGACGTCCGTGCAGCGCGGGCCCGAACCGACGACGCTCGCCCTGGCCTCGATCGGCGAGGACGGCTCCGCCCGGTACTCCTTCTACGTCGAGGGCAGCGCCGACCGCCTGTTCGAGACCCCCGACCGGCTGCCCCCGGGCACCCGGGCCGTCTCCTTCGGGACCTGCTCACTCGTCCTGGAACCCGGCGCGAGCGCTTACGAGAAGCTGCTCCACGCCACCGCCGCCCGGGGTGTGTTCACCGCCCTCGACCCCAACATCCGGACGGGGCTGATTCCCGACGCGGACGCCTACCGGGCCCGCTTTTGGAGCTGGCTGCCCTCGGTGTCGCTGCTCAAGCTCTCCGAGGAGGACGCGCGGTGGCTGGGCGGCACCCCGCGCCAGTGGCTGGACTCCGGGCCCGCCGCGGTCGTGGTCACCCGCGGCGGTGACGGCCTGACCGTCCACACCCGCGGCGGCGCGGAACACTCCGTACCCGGCGAGAAGGTCGACGTCGTGGACACCATCGGCGCCGGCGACACGGTCAACGCGGCCCTCCTCCACGGCCTGTCGGCACGGGACGCCCTCTCCGCCGGGGCCCTCGCCGCCCTCGGCGCCGACGAGTGGATCCGCTTGCTCCGCTTCGCCGCCCGCGCGGCGGCGATCACCTGCTCCCGGGCGGGCGCCGAGCCGCCGTACGCGGCAGAGGTGGGCGAGGTCTAGGACCCTTCGCGCGAGGTGTCCTGTCCGGGCCGGTCGGCGTTTTCGCCCTCGGCGCCGTCGGTGCCCACGGTTCCTGCGGGCCCTGGAATGTTCGCCTGGTCAGCCGCCGACCGTGCGCAGCGCGCCCGGCTCACGGCTGGCGAGGAGGTCGAGGGCGGTGGCCGTGGCCTTGTCGGCCGGAAGGTGGACCATGAGGCGCTGCCCGTCGTCCGGCAGCGCGAGCGTCTCGTACGCCAGGCGCAGCCGTCCCGCCTGCGGATGCTCGACGAGATCCGTGCCGTTGCGCATCGGCATCGCCGGCACTCCCTTCAGCCGCAGGGTGAATCTGGCTCCCGCGGTGACCGTCAACTCGTCGGTCAGGGCGGCGACATACGGGTCGTGGGGCGGGGCCTCGTGGCGCAGATGGGCGACCTGTTCGTCGGCGAGCCGCTCCCAGCCCGGATACACCGTGCGGGCCCGCTCGTCGGTGAACAGATACCGCGTGACGTTGGGCGGGTCGCCGTCGAGCAGACCGAGCGGGCGGGCGAAGCGCTCGTAGCCGGAGGTGTGGGCCACGATGTCGCCGAGCCAGTTGAGGAGCACGGCCGGGGTGGGCTCCAGCCGGTCGAGGAGGGCTCGGACGGTGGGGCGCACGGTCCGGGCCGGCGGAGCGGCCGGCGGGCGGACCGTCCTGTCGCCGCCGCTCTCCCCGGCCAGTCGGCGCAGCAGGACCCGATCCGGCACGGGCAGACACAGCGCGTCCGCGAGGGCGCCGAGCACGTGAGAGGTGGGGGTGTGGTCGCGGCCCTGTTCCAGCCGGGTGAGGTACTCGACGCTGATCCCGGCGAGGGTGGCCAGCTCGGCGCGGCGCAGCCCGGGTGCGTGGCGGCGGGAACCGGTGGGCAGTCCCGCCTCGGTCGGGGTCATGGCCTCGCGGCGGCTGCGCAGGAAGGCGGCCAACTCGTTGTCGCTCACCCGTCGAACGTACAGGGTGCGCCGCTGCCGAGGGGTGCCCTCGCCTCACCACCCCCGGCCGGGCCCGCCCGCTCGGGTGCGAAACGGCGGATGGTGGAGGCATGACGCATGACGACGCTCCGCGCCGGCCCACCGCCGGCGCTCTGCCCCTGTCCCCCGGCGACTGGGAACTCGACCCGCTCCACTCGGCCGTGCGCTTCACGGTCCGGCACCTCGGGATCGCCAAGGTGCAAGGCCGGTTCGAGCGGTTCACGGCCGAGCTGCACATCGGCGTGACGGCCGGCGACGTGCGGGTGGGCGCGGAGATCGCCCTCACTTCCCTCGACACCGGGAACGCCGACCGTGACACGCGCACACGCTCGGCCGAGCTGCTCGATGTCGAGAGGCGTCCGACGATGACCTTCCGCTCGACGGGAGTGCGCGGGGCGGGCGAGAGGTGGTCGATGGAGGGGGCCCTGACCATCGGGGACGTGACCCGTCCGGTGAGGCTCGCCGTCCGGTTCGGCGGGCTCGTGGACTCACCCGGCGACGGGCGCAGGCGCGCCGGGTTCGAGGCGACGGGTGAGATCCGGCGCGGCGACTACGGGCTGGACTTCGGGGCCGGGCTTCTCGGTGATGTTGTCAAGGTGCGACTGGACATGCGGTTCGTCGAGCCCGAGGTGCGGGAGGGCTGACCGGCCACAGGGGCAGGGCGGTTGAGGGAAGAACGAGCGGTGGCCCGCGGGGAGTTCCCGCGGGCCACCGCACTTTTCCTGATTTCGGCGGACCTGTCGGTCAGGTGCCGCGATGCCGCCTCAGTCCTCGCGGGCCCGCGTGGTCCTCTTCGCGGGAGCGGCCTTCTTGGTGGCCGTGGCCGCCTTCTTCGTGGCGGTGGCGGCCTTCTTGGTGGCCGTGGCCGCCTTCTTCGTGGCGGTGGCGGCCTTCTTGGCGGGGGCGGCCTTCTTGGCGGGGGCGGCCGTGGCCGTCCGGGCCGTCGCCGTCTTCTTCGCGGGCGCCCCGGCGGCGACCGTCCGCTTGGCCGCGGCCTTGCGCGTGGCCTTCACCTGGGCCGCGTCGCTGATCCGGTCGGCGCCAAGGATCTCCCGCAGGAACTTGCCCGTGTGGCTGGTCGGCACCCCGGCGACCTCCTCGGGCGTGCCCTCGGCGATCACGAGGCCACCGCCGGCGCCGCCCTCGGGTCCCATGTCCACGACCCAGTCGGCGGTCTTGATGACGTCGAGGTTGTGCTCGATGACGATGACCGTGTTGCCCTTGTCGACCAGCCCGGAGAGCACCTTGAGGAGCTTGCTGATGTCCTCGAAGTGCAGTCCGGTGGTCGGCTCGTCCAGGACGTAGACCGTGCGTCCGGTGGAACGGCGCTGCAGCTCGCTGGCGAGCTTGACGCGCTGCGCCTCACCGCCGGACAGGGTGGTCGCGGACTGCCCGAGCCGGACGTAGCCGAGGCCGACGTCCTTGAGCGTCCTGAGGTGACGGGCGATCGCGGGGACGGCCTCGAAGAAGTCCGTGGCCTCCTCGATCGGCATGTTCAGTACGTCGGCGATGGACTTGCCCTTGTAGTGGACCTCCAGGGTCTCCCGGTTGTACCGGGCGCCGTGGCAGACCTCGCACGGGACGTAGACGTCCGGGAGGAAGTTCATCTCGATCTTGATGGTGCCGTCGCCCGCGCAGTTCTCGCAGCGGCCGCCCTTGACGTTGAAGGAGAAGCGGCCGGGCAGGTAGCCGCGGACCTTCGCCTCGGTGGTCTCGGCGAACAGCTTGCGGACGTGGTCGAAGACGCCGGTGTACGTCGCCGGGTTGGACCGGGGCGTACGGCCGATGGGCGACTGGTCGACGTGCACGACCTTGTCGACCAGGTCGTCGCCGTCCACGCGCGTGTGCCGGCCCGGGACGTTCCTGGCGCCGTTCAGCTCGCGGGCCAGGTGCGTGTACAGGATGTCGTTGACCAGCGTGGACTTGCCGGAGCCGGACACACCGGTGACGGCCGTGAAGACGCCCAGGGGGAACGAGACGTCGATGTCCTGGAGGTTGTTCTCCCGGGCGCCGTGCACGGTGAGCCGGCGGGTCGGGTCGAGCGGGCGGCGGATGTCGGGCAGCGGGATGGCCTTCCGGCCCGAGAGGTACTGCCCGGTCTGCGACTCCGCGTTGTCGAGCAGTTCCTTCAGGGAGCCGCTGTGCACGACGTTGCCGCCGTGCTCGCCCGCGCCGGGACCGATGTCGACGATCCAGTCGGCCATCTTGATGGTGTCCTCGTCGTGCTCGACGACGATGAGCGTGTTGCCCATGTCGCGCAGCCGGACCAGGGTCTCGATGAGCCGGTGGTTGTCGCGCTGGTGCAGACCGATGGAGGGCTCGTCGAGGACGTAGAGGACGCCGACGAGACCGGAGCCGATCTGGGTGGCCAGACGGATGCGCTGGGCCTCGCCGCCGGAGAGCGTGCCGGCCGCGCGGTTCAGCGAGAGGTAGTCGAGGCCGACGTCGACCAGGAACCTCAGCCGTTCGTTGACCTCCTTCAGGACGCGCTCGGCGATCTTCTTGTCGCGGGTGTTGAGCTTCAGCTTGCCCAGGAAGTCGGCGCAGTCGCTGATGGACATGGCGGCGACCTCGGCGATCGACTTCTCCATGACCGTGACCGCGAGGACGATCGGCTTCAGCCGGGTGCCCTCACAGGTGGGGCAGGGCACCTCGCGCATGTAGCCCTCGAAGCGCTCACGGCTGGCGTCGCTCTCGGCCTCGCCGTGGCGTCGCTTCACGAAGGGGACGGCGCCCTCGAAGGCCGTCGTGTAGACCCGCTCGCGCCCGTACCGGTTGCGGTAGCGCACCTCGATCTGCGTCTTGTGGCCGTACAGCAGGGCCTTCCTCGCGCGCTGCGGGAGTCCGGCGAAGGGGATGTCGGTCCGGAATCCCAACGCCTCCGCGAGGGCTCCGATGAGGCGGCCGAAGTAGTCCTTGGTGTGGCCGTGGGACCAGGGGTGGATGGCGCCCTCGTCGAGCGACTTGTCCTCGTCCGGGACGATCAGCTCGGGGTCGACCTCCATGCGCGTGCCGATGCCGGAGCAGTCGGGGCAGGCGCCGAAGGGCGAGTTGAAGGAGAAGGAGCGCGGCTCCAGCTCCTCGAAGGACAGGTCGTCGTACGGGCAGTACAGGTGCTCCGAGAACATGCGCTCGCGCTCGGGGTCGTCCTCGGGGAGGTCGACGAAGTCGAGCACGACCATGCCGCCGGAGAGGCCGAGGGCGGTCTCCACGGAGTCGGTGAGGCGGCGCTTGGCGGAATCCTTCACCGTCAGGCGGTCGACGACCACCTCGATGGTGTGCTTCTCCTGCTTCTTCAGGGTGGGCGGATTGGAGAGCTGGACGGTCTCGCCGTCCACCCGCGCGCGGCTGTACCCCTTGGTCTGCAGATCCGCGAAGAGGTCGACGAACTCGCCCTTGCGCTCCCGCACCAGCGGCGAGAGGACCTGGAAGCGGCTGCCCTCGGGCAGCTCCAGCACCCGGTCGACGATGGCCTGCGGCGACTGGCGGGAGATCGGGCGGCCGCACTCGGGACAGTGCGGCTTGCCGATGCGCGCGAAGAGCAGCCGCAGATAGTCGTAGACCTCGGTGATCGTGCCGACCGTCGAGCGCGGGTTCCGCGAGGTCGACTTCTGGTCGATGGAGACCGCCGGGGACAGACCCTCGATGAAGTCGACGTCCGGCTTGTCCATCTGTCCGAGGAACTGCCGGGCGTAGGAGGAGAGCGACTCGACGTACCGGCGCTGCCCCTCGGCGAAGATCGTGTCGAAGGCCAGCGAGGACTTGCCCGACCCCGACAGGCCCGTGAAGACGATGAGCGAGTCGCGTGGCAGGTCGAGCGAGACGTTCTTCAGGTTGTGCTCGCGCGCGCCACGGACGATGAGACGGTCGGCCACGCCGGTCCGCACCTTTCTTGAGTGAATGACAGGGGCCAGAGCCCCCGTCTTCACAGACTAGGGGGAGCCACTGACAACGCCGGTCCTGTTTCCCCGTTCCAGAACAATCCCGGGCCTTCCAGCATGCCCGACGCCGCACCCGACCATATAGCACGCGCATTCGATTTACGGGCGTGGCCGGACTGCTTCACCCCAAGGTGTGGCGGGGATAGGGTCGGCGGCATGATGGATCACGCACGTGACCTGGCCTCTGTACGAGAAGCGACGGACCGGCTCCTCACCGCAGCCGCCGGACTGGACAACGCCGCTGTGGCCGACGCGTCACGGCTGCCCGGCTGGAGCCGGGGTCACGTCCTGGCTCATCTCGCCCGTAACGCGGACGCACTGGTGAACGTGCTCGAAGGGCGCCCCATGTACGGCTCCGAGGAAGCGCGGGACCTCGACATCGGGCGGGACGCGCCGCGGCCTCTGCAGGCGCAGCTCGCCGACGTGCGCGACAGCGCGGACCGGTTCCAGGACGCCGCCGCGCTCCTCGCGGACTGGGCCCGCACGGTCGAGCTGCGCAACGGGGTCACGGACTCCGTGTCCCGGTTGCCCTTCCGGCGCTGGATCGAGGTGGAGCTCCATCATGTGGACCTCGGCATCGGGTACGAGCTGGAGGATCTTCCGCGTGAGTTCGTGGAGCGGGAGATCGGCTTCCTCGTCGACCGCTTCACCGGGCATCCCGACGTGCCGCACACCCGTCTGACGGACGGCACGCACGCGTGGACCACCGGTAGCGCCGCTTCCGGATCCGAAGTGACGGTGACCGGCACCGCGCCGGCCCTCCTCGGCTGGCTCGCGGGCCGCCGCGACGGCACCGCGCTGCACGTCGAAGGAGGGGCTCTACCGCCGCTGCCCCCGCTATAGGCTGCCACCATGACGTACAGCGGAGCGGTGAAGGTCGGCGGTCCTGCGGATGTGCACGAGCTGCGGGACCTGATGATCTCCAAGGTCGCCGTCGGTCCGATGGACAACAACGCGTACCTGCTGCGCTGCCGGGCCACCGACGAGCAGCTGCTGATCGACGCCGCCAACGACGCCGGAACCCTGCTCACCCTGATCGGGGACGACGGGATCGCCTCGGTCGTCACGACGCATCGGCACGGGGACCACTGGCAGGCGCTCGCCGAGGTCGTGGCGGCCACCGGCGCCCGTACGTTCGCGGGCCGGGACGACGCCGAGGGCATCCCGGTGGCGACCGACGTACCCGTCGGCGACGGCGACACGATCCGGGTCGGGCGCGTGGAGCTGACCGCACGCCACCTGGTGGGCCACACGCCGGGTTCGATCGCCCTGGTCTACGACGACCCGCACGGGCATCCGCACGTCTTCACCGGGGACTGCCTCTTCCCGGGCGGGCCCGGCAGGACGACGAACCCGGTGGAGTTCACGAGCCTGATGGACGGGCTGGAGGAGAAGGTGTTCGGCCCCCTGCCTGACGAGACGTGGATCTATCCGGGCCACGGGAACGACACGACGCTCGGGACCGAGCGGCCGCGACTGGCGGAGTGGAGAGCCCGCGGCTGGTGATCAGCTGATCCGACCGGGGCCGCCCGGAGACGGATCGCCGGCTGCCGAGCGGACCGGTGCGGCGGTCCGGGCGGTCCGGGCTCCACGAGCGCGGACCGGTGGCCGCTGCGCGGCTTCCCCTCACGCGGTCAAAGGACGCACCCGGTCCAGTCACTTCACGGAGTGTCGGCGGCCGCACGCTGCCGGAGTCGACGCAGCGCCATGTCCCCCCACGCGAGGTTCTCCCGCTCGAACGCCATCCCCCGCAGCAGCGTGAGGTACGGACCGATGCGCTCGGCCTCGGTGAAGTAAGCCTCCTCCGAGCGCCCGTCGAGCAGACGCCGGCGCATTTTTTCGTAGCGGGCCAGCTTGGCCGTGGCCCATTCCATGCGCTCGGCGACAGCCGCCCGCACCGCCTCGACGTCCCCCGCGTCCGCGCACTGCACCTTGACCAGCAACTCGTCCCGGATGACCACGGGCCGGCTCGGCGACGCTGCCGTGTAGGCGCGCACAGCCTGCCGCCCCGCTTCCGTCAGCGAGAAAAGTCGTTTGTTGGGGCGACGCTCCTGCTCGACGACCCGGGCCGCGATCAGCCCCTCGGCCTCCATGCGCTCCAGCTCTCTGTAGAGCTGCTGAGGTGTCGACATCCAGAAGTTGGCGACCGTCGCGTCGAACCCCTTCGCGAGGTCATAACCGGACGCCTCGCCCTCCAACAGTGCGGCCATCACCGCGTTCCGCAATGCCATTGACCCAATTTACCAGAAACGCGACTAGCCAATAAATTGAGCATGCCCTTACACAGCCATCCTGGACAGGACCACCCACAGCCTCTAGCCTCGCCGCTATCTATTCAACTTGTTGACTATGACAGGTGAGGTCTCATGCATCCCTTCCGCAAGGCCGTCGAGGCCCGCGACATGGACGCCGTGGCAGCCCTGCTGGCGGACGACGTCGTCTTCACCAGCCCGGTCGCCTTCACGCCGTACCCCGGCAAGGCGGTGACCGCCGCGATCCTGCGCCATGTGATCCAGGTCTTCGAGGACTTCACCTACGTCCGCGAGATCGCCAACCCCGACGGCCGCGACCACGCCTTCGTCTTCACCGCCAACGTCGGCGGCAAGAAGCTCCAGGGCTGCGACTTCCTGCACTTCGACGAGCACGGAAAGATCGACGACTTCACGGTGATGGTGCGCCCGCTGTCGGCTGCGAAGGCGCTGTCCGAGGCGATGGGCGCCCGGTTCGACGAGATCGCCCGCGAGGCGGCCGCGCAGTGACCACGACGCCCGACTTCGGCGTCCGTGTGGGCAACACCCGGAAGGACCCGTAGGCGTTCGCCCGTCTGCTCCACGGCCCGGAGCGCCCGCACCCGTCGGGGTGGCGCACACGGGGACGATGAACTCTCCTGCGCCGTAAGGAAGTTGGTGAGGCATCCGACAGGGGGCGTGGAGTCGCCCGCACGCGCCCCGTGTGAATCGAACACACATGCCGACGCCCCACGCGCGCTCCCGGCGTACGCCGTGGCGTAGTCCACTGGAAGCAGGTCCGCACGGGATGACGGCTCCCGCGCGGATGGGCCGCCGGCCACCCATCCCCGCCCTCGGTCGGCGGCCCCGCCCAGCGTTCACAGGAATGCAACGCACGTTCCCAGAATGCGGACAGTTACCCATGTGACCTCGACAAACAGGACGTCGCGCTGTCAATCTCACGCCATGCGTCCTGTCCTGCGAGCCGCGCGCTCCCCGCGCCGTGCCGTCTCCGCCGCCATAGCCGCCCTGCTCGCCACCGTCGCGGTGGGCTGCGCCCCGCAGCCGGAGGAGGATGCCTCCGGCTCGGCCTCCGCCTCGGCGGCCGGGGCGTCCTGCGCCAAGGGCGGGTTGGACACGAAGACCTCCGGCAAACTGACCGTCGCCACCGACGAACCGGCCTACGAACCCTGGTTCACGAACGACGACCCGAGGAACGGCAAGGGCTTCGAGTCGGCGGTCGCGTACGCCGTGGCCGAGCAGCTCGGCTACGCGAAGGCGGACGTCGTCTGGCAGAGCGTGCCCTTCAACAAGGCGTTCGCGCCGGGGGCGAAGACCTTCGACTTCGACATCAACCAGGTCTCGATCAGCGACGAGCGCAGGAAGGCCGTGGACTTCTCGTCGGGGTACTACGACGTGCGCCAGGCCGTCGTCGCGCTGAAGGGCTCCGCGGCCGCGAAGGCCACGAGCATCGCGGACCTCAGGAAGCTGCACCTGGGCGCCCAGGTCGGCACCACCAGCCTCAACTACATCGACGACGTGGTGAACCCGGCCCGGGACGCCGCCGCGTACGCGAAGAACGACCAGGCCAAGTCCGCGCTGAAGAACGGCCAGATCGACGCCATCGTGGTCGACCTGCCGACCGCGTTCTACATCACGGCGGCCGAGGTGACGGACGCGAAGATCGTCGGCCAGTTCGAGAACCAGGGTGGCGCCCCCGAGCAGTTCGGGCTCGTCCTCGACAAGGGCAGCGCCCTCACGTCCTGCGTGACGTCCGCCGTGGACGCGCTGCGCGAGGACGGCACGCTGGCGAAGATCGAGCGGCAGTGGCTGTCCGAAGCCGTCGACGCCCCGGTGCTCAAGTGACGGTCGTCAAGCAGGAGTCCGGGCAGGGGGACGCCGACGACGACGGCATGCCCGGCGGGGACGACGGCATGCCCGGCGGGGACGACGGCTACGTCCCCTCACCACGACGACTCGACCGGGAGCGCTACAGGCGCGACCGGGCCCGCCGCGCCACCGGCGTAGCCGCCCTGTCGACCCTGGCCACGGCCGTCGTCCTCTATCTGGTCGTGGTCAACGCTCCCGGCTGGCCGCGCACGAAGGAGACGTTCTTCAGCGCCGAGTACGCCCGCGAGGCGTTCCCGAAGGTGCTCGAAGGGCTGTGGCTCAACGTTCGGCTGCTGCTGGTCTGCGGCGTCGCCGTCCTGGTCCTCGGCATGCTGATCGCCGTCGCCCGCACCCTGCGCGGCCCGGTGTTCTTCCCCCTGCGGGCGCTCGCCGCCGCGTACACCGACTTCTTCCGCGGTCTGCCGCTGATCATCAACCTGATGATCGTGGTGCTGGGCGTCCCGGCGCTCAGGCTCCAGGGCGTGACCGTCGATCCGGTGCTGCTCGGCGGCACCGCGCTGACGCTCACGTACTCGGCGTACGTCGCCGAGGTGTTCCGGGCCGGCATCGAGTCCGTGCACCCCTCACAGCGCGCGGCGGCCCGCTCGCTGGGGCTCACCAACCGGCAGGCACTGCGTCACGTGGTGCTCCCCCAGGCGGTACGCCGCCAGGTGCCGCCCCTCCTCAACGACCTGGTGTCGCTGCAGAAGGACACCGGGCTGGTCTCCATCGGCGGCGCGATCGACGCCGTACGCGCCGCCGACATCATCGTGGGCCGCAGCCTCAACTACACGCCGTACATCGTCGCGGGACTGGTCTTCGTCGCCCTGACCATCCCCATGACCCGCTTCACCGACTGGGTCACGGCCCGGATGGACCGGCAGCGGGCGCAGGGAGGGACGACATGAGCGACACCCGAGAGACCGCGCACGCCCCCGAGGCGTCCCCCGTGCTGCGGATGGAGTCCGTGCGCAAGACCTTCGGCGGCTCGGTCGTGCTGCGCGACGTCGACCTGGCGGTCGCCCCGCACACCGTCACCGCGCTGATCGGCGCCTCCGGTTCCGGCAAGTCGACCCTGCTGCGCTGCGCCAATCTCCTGGAGGACATCGACGACGGGGCGATCTGGCTGGACGGCGAGGAGATCACCGACCCGCGCGCCGACCAGGACGCGGTACGCCGCCGCATCGGCGTGGTCTTCCAGTCGTACAACCTGTTCCCGCACATGACGGTGCTGGACAACATCACCCTCGCCCCGCGCCGGGTGCACGGCGTGGGCCGTGCGGAGGCCGAGGAGCTAGCCCATGGGCTCCTGGACCGGCTCGGGCTGAACGGGAAGGCGGGCGCGTACCCCGACCGGCTCAGCGGAGGCCAGCAGCAGCGCGTGGCGATCGTGCGCGCCCTGGCCGTACGCCCCCGGCTGCTGCTGCTCGACGAGATCACCGCCGCCCTCGACCCGGAGCTGGTGGGCGAGGTCCTGAACGTCGTCCGCGACCTGAAGGCCGACGGCATGACGATGGTGCTGGCCACCCATGAGATGGGCTTCGCGCGCGATGTCGCCGACCAGGTCTGTTTCCTGGACGGGGGTGTGGTGCTGGAACGCGGCACGGCGGAGCAGGTCTTCGGTGACCCACGTGAAGAACGCACGCGGCAGTTCCTGCGCCGGATCGTGGAGGCGGGCCGTCTGTGACGGGCGGTGCAGGGGGCGGGTGCCAGGGGCGGGTGCAAGGAGCGGGTGCAAGGGGCGGCCACCTGGAGATCGGGCGTTACCGTCCGCCTCGCCGGTCGGACCGGTCCGGCCCGACCGCGCACCCCCGATGACCGAGCCCTACGCCTGCGCCTTCCCCGCCCCCGCCAGCGCGGCGACGCGCTCCACGCCGAACACATACCCCTGCACCCCGCAGCCGGCGATGACCCCGTCGGCGCGCAGGGAGACGTACGAGTGGTGCCGGAACGTCTCCCGCTGGTGGATGTTGGAGATGTGCACCTCCAGCACGGGCAGCCCGTCACAGGTGTTGAGCGCGTCGAGGATCGCCACGGAGGTGTGCGAGTAGGCGCCGGGGTTGATGACGATGCCGCTGTGGTGGAGCCGTGCCTCGTGGATCCAGTCGACCAGTTCGCCCTCGTGGTTGGACTGCCGGAAGTCCACTGTGCCCCCGTGCGCGGCCGCCGCCTCGGCGCACATCGCCTCGACGTCGGCAAGGGTGTCGGAGCCGTAGATCTCGGGCTGGCGCTGCCCCAGGAGGTTCAGGTTGGGGCCGTTGAGAATCATGATCGGGGCGTGGGCCAGGCTGCGGGGCACGGTTCCTCCGGTCCTTCGGGGTGGGCGGCCGTCGGGGCCGCTGCTCGACCCCGGTTTATCACGGTGAAACGATGCGGCAGGAAGCCGTACCCTCCCCGCATGACCACGCCCGCGTACCCTCCGAAGCCCTCCCCCGGTGACCGTGTCGCCGTCCTCTCGCCCGGCGCCGGCCTGCCCGAACTCTTCCCCCGGCCCTTCGAACTCGGCCTGCGGCGGCTGCGCGAGGAGTACGGTCTCGAACCGGTCGAGTACCCGACAACCCGGAAGATGGGCGCCTCACCGCGGCAGCGGGCCGACGACATCCACGCCGCCTTCGCCGACCCGGACATCAAGGCGGTGTTCACGTCGATCGGCGGTGACGACCAGATCACCGTGCTGCCGCTGCTCGACCGGGAGTTGCTGCGGGCCAACCCCAAGCCGTTCTTCGGACTGAGCGACAACACCAACCTGTTGGCCTTCCTCCACACCACCGGAATCGTCGGATACCACGGCGGCACCGTCATGACCGCGCTCGGCAGGTCCGTCGCCATGGATCCGCTGACCGCGGAATCCCTGCGCGCCGCCCTGTTCACCTCCGGGCCCTACGCACTGCGACCGGCCGAACGCTTCAACGACATCGACCGTGACTGGGCCGACCCGGCGACCTACGACGCGGAGCCGGAGACCGTGCCCGGCACCGGGTGGACCTGGGTGAACGCCGACCGCGTGGTGGAGGGCCGGAGTTGGGGCGGCTGTCTGGAGATCTTGGGCTGGCTGCTGATGGCCGACCGCGAGGTGCCGCGCGACCTGTCCGTGTTCGACGGCGGGGTGCTCTTCCTGGAGACCTCGGAGGAACTGCCCAGCGGCGAGGAGGTCTTCAACACCCTGCGGAACATGGGCGAACGCGGCCTGCTCCACCGGTTCTCCGCGCTCCTGATGGGACGCCCCAAGGCGTGGTCCCTGGAGCGGCCCACCACTTCGGAGGAAGCGGCCCGTTACACGGCCGGACAGCGGGAGGCCGTCCTGCGCGCCATGCGGACGTACGCCCCCGACACCACGATCGTCTTCGACGTCGATCTCGGGCACACCGATCCGCAGGTCGTCATCCCCTACGGAGGCGTGGTCCGGGTGGACGGTCCCGCCCGGCGCATCACCGTGACGTACTGAGGCCCGTTGACGCCTCCCGGAACACGGTGACCTCGCACGAGCCTCCGCACGCCCCCCGTAACCGCCCGTCACCGTGGGTAGTTGACGCGGCATGCAACCAGCACGCACCGTGAAACCGCCGTCCATGCTCCGCCTCGCGTCCGCCTCGCTCGCCGGGACGGCCATCGAGTTCTACGACTTCTTCGTCTACGGGACGGCGGCGGCGCTCGTCCTGGGGCCGCTGTTCTTCCCGACGTTCTCGCCCCTGGCGGGGACCCTCGCGGCCTTCGCCACGTTCGGGGTCGGGTTCGTGGCACGGCCGCTCGGCTCGGTGCTGTTCGGGCACATCGGGGACCGGCGCGGGCGGCGGCCGGTGCTCGTCGTCTCGCTGCTGCTGACCGGGGGCGCGACCGTGGCCGTCGGCTGCGTCCCCACGTTCGACTCCATCGGTGTGATGGCCCCCTTCCTCCTTCTCGTGCTCCGCTTCCTCCAGGGGCTCGGGCTGGGCGGGGAGTGGGGCGGGGCGGTGCTGCTGACGGCGGAGCACGCGCCGGCCGACCGGCGCGGACTGTGGTCGAGCTTTCCCCAGGTCGGCCCGGCGGTGGGGTTCCTGCTGGCCAACGGCGTGATGCTGGCGCTGTCGGCGACTCTGACGGAGGCCCAGTTCGCCGCATGGGGGTGGCGGGTGCCGTTCTGGGCGGCGGGGGTCCTGGCCCTCGCGGGACTGTGGCTGCGGTCGTCGCTCACGGAGAGTCCGCAGTTCCTGGGGATCGACGAGCCCGCGCGCGTGCCGTTCGCCGAGGTCGTACGCGGCCACTGGCGGCTCGTCCTGCTGACGGCCGGGGCGCTCGCGATCGGGTACGCGGTGTTCTACGCGGTGACGACCTGGTCCCTCGCGTACGGAACCGAGCGGCTCGGTGTCAGCCGGACGGTCATGCTGACCTGCGTCATGGGCGCCGTGGTGGTGAAGGGCGCCCTGACGCCGGTGGCGGCGGTGCTGGGCGACCGCTACGGGCGGCGCCCGATGTGCCTGATCGGCTGCGGTGTCACCGTGCTGTGGATGTTCCCGATGGTCGCGTTGCTGGCGACCGGTGAACCGCTGCTGATCTTCTTCGGCTTCCTCGTGGCGATGCTCGCGTTCGTCACGATGTTCGCCGTCGTCGCCGCGTATCTGCCGGAGCTGTACGAACCCCGGGTGCGCTGCACGGGCGCCGCCGTCGGCTACAACCTCGGCGGCGTGCTGGGCGGTGCCCTGACCCCGATCGTGGCCACCGCCATGGCCCAGGGCGGGCGGGTGCCCTGGGGCGTGGGCGCGTATCTGACCGGGATCGCCGTGCTGAGTCTGGGCTGCTTCGCACTGCTCCCCGAGACCCGGCCGGTGCCCCTGACCGCGACGGCGCAGGCGGAGGCCGCCGCGGGGTGAGCACCTCTGTGCCGTACTCACGACCTCGCGCGACGGCCCCCGGCCTACGGGTTGACCGCCAGCTCCAGATACGCCGCGAACAGCACCAGATGGACCCCGCCCTGCAGGGGCGTCGCGCGTCCGGGGACGACGGTCAGCGAGGCCACGACGACGGTCAGGGCGAGCAGCACCATATGGGTGGCGCCGAGGCCGAGGACGAGCGGGCCGGAGAGCCAGACGGAGGCCAGGGCGACGGCCGGGATGGTCAGGCCGATGCTGGCCATGGCCGAGCCGAGGGCGAGGTTGAGGCTGGTCTGGACGCGGTCACGGCGGGCCGCGCGCAGGGCTGCGATGGTCTCGGGCAGCAGCACCAGCAGCGCGATGACCACACCCACGACGGCGTGCGGCAGGCCCGCGGCGTCGACACCGGACTCGATGGTGGGCGAGACCCCCTTGGCCAGGCCGACCACGCCGACGAGTGCGAGACCGAGCATGCCGAGGCTGATCTTGGCGGTGCGGGCCGACGGAGCCTCGGCGTGGTCGTCCTCGGCGATCACCTCGCCCAGCCGGGTGATGGGCAGGAAGTAGTCGCGGTGGCGCACGGTCTGCGTCGCGACGAACAGGCCGTACAGAGCCAGTGAGGACAGCGCGGCGAAGGTGAGTTGCGCTGTGGAGAACTCCGGGCCCGGCTTGCTGGTGGTGAAGGTCGGGAGCACCAGGCTGAGCGTGGCCAGCGTCGCGACCGTGGCGAGCGCGGCGCCGGTGCCCTCCGGGTTGAAGACCGCGAGTCCGTGGCGCAGAGAGGCGACGAGCAGACAGATGCCCACGATGCCGTTACAGGTGATCATCACGGCGGCGAAGACGGTGTCGCGGGCGAGGGTCGCGCTCTTGTCGCCGCCGTCGAGCATCAGGGTGACGATCAGGGCGACCTCGATGATCGTGACGGCGACGGCGAGGACGAGGGAGCCGAACGGTTCCCCGACCCGGTGCGCGACGACCTCGGCATGGTGCACGGCGGCCAGCACGGCGCCCGCGAGGACCAGTGTCACCAGGGCGACGGCCGCAGGGGGCAGATCACGTCCCCAGCTGAGAGCGAGCAGGACGACCGCGGCCACCGGGACGACATCGGTCCATCGCGTCGTGAGCGACCGGAGCCGAGCGAGCATACGGTGATCCTTTCAGACGTGAAGGGGCCCCGCACGCCGGTGGACGCCGTGGATACGCGTCACCGTCGTGCGGGGCCCCATCAGTGATTGCTGTGCGGTACGGGCCCGGCGTCAGGCCTCGATGCTGTCCTTCTCGGTGCCTTCGGCCTTCTCCTGCGCCGCCTCGGCCTCCGCCTGCTTCTTGGAGGCGATGAGGCTGGTGATCGTGGTGACGACCAGGACCGCGCAGATCACGCCGAGCGACACGGGGATGGAGATCTCGGGCACGTGTACCCCGGACTCGTGCAGGGCATGCAGCACCAGCTTCACCCCGATGAAGCCGAGGATGACCGACAGACCGTAGGACAGGTGGACCAGCTTCTTCAGCAGCCCGCCGATGAGGAAGTACAGCTGTCGCAGGCCCATGAGCGCGAACGCGTTGGCCGTGAACACGATGTACGGGTCCTGGGTCAGGCCGAAGATCGCAGGGATCGAGTCCAGTGCGAAGAGGATGTCCGTGGTGCCGATGGCGAGCATCACGACCAGCATCGGCGTCATGACGCGCTTGCCGTTCTGCTCGATCCACAGCTTGGTGCCGTGGTACCGGTCGGCGACGCCGAAGCGCTTCTCGACGGCCTTGAGGAGCTTGTTCTCCTCGTACTCCTCCTCCGTCTCGTCGGCCCTGGCCTCCTGGATGAGCTTCCAGGCGGTGTAGATCAGGAACGCGCCGAAGATGTAGAAGACCCAGGCGAAGCTGGCGAGGATCGCCGCGCCCGCGGCGATGAATATCGCGCGGAGCACCAGGGCGATCAGCACACCGACCAGCAGCACCCGCTGCTGGTACTGCGTGGGCACCGAGAACTTCGCCATGATCAGCACGAAGACGAAGAGGTTGTCGACGCTCAGGGACTTCTCGGTGATGTAGCCCGCGAAGAACTCTCCGGCCGGCTGGCCGCCGGAGAAGACGAGCAGCCCGAGTCCGAAGAGGGCGGCCAGGACGATCCAGACGATCGTCCAGATTCCGGCTTCCTTGATGGACACTTCATGGGGCTTGCGGCCGATGAAGAAGTCGACCGCGATGAGGGCGGCGAGGCCCACAACTGTCAGGACCCAAAGGGTCGTTGAAACATCCACTGCGCCTCCGGCAGTACGTAACGGCAAATTTCAGCGTCGTCGCTACCGGAGGTCTCTTCCACCCGGTCCTCCGGGACGTTCCACAACGTCCGGTGCCGCCGGGCCGACGCCCCGGGATCAGGATTGATCCGTATTGACGGGTACGCCGCAGCATGTAGGGAGTACTCCCCTCCGCACGAAAAGAGTACCCAATCACCAAGAATAGGTAAAGGGCCTGGCAAAGAAAGAATCAAAACCGCAGGTCAGGCGGCTTTGCGAGGGCTTGGTGCAGGGCTGGGCTCACCGGTTCCAGGTGCGGCGGGCGTCCGCGACGCGGGCGAGGACGTCGTGCATGACCCGGCTGCCGGGCGGGATGCTCGACGGCTCGTACGTCCAGGCGTGCCCGACCCAGGGGTCGGCGAGATGGTCGTCGGGGGCGGGTGTGAGTCGCATCAGCGAACGCCACAGCGGGTCGAGCAACGGCCCGTAGGAGGCGGCTTCCTGCCGGTCGGCGACCATCATCAGGTGGACGCCGAAGGCCGGGCCCTCGTCCGCGAGATAGCGGAGCTGGGTGACGGCGCGGTCGTCGAAACCGTGCGGGAAGTCGTTGACGATCAGCAGTTGTTCGGCCGTGTCGAAGCCGGGGGGCAGGGCGTCGGCCGCACCGCCGCGCACCGCCATCTGCACGAGGTCGACGCGCTGGGTGAGCCGCCCGAGGACGTCGGAGACGCCCGCGGCTCCGGCGGCCGGCGGTCCGGCGAGCACACCCGCCCCCACCAGCGGAGCCAGCGCGGACACGCCGGCCCCGGCCGCGTCGACGACGTGCACCGTGAACTCGCCGGGCGGGTAGACCGCGAGCAGGCGCGCGGCGAGCGCCACCGCCGTGTCCAGCGCACGGCGGCGCAGCTCGTCGGAGTCGGCGAGCGAGTCGCGGGAGCCGGAGCGCCCGCTGTCGATCCACAGGCCGCGCTCCAGCGGCAGCCGGACCAGCATCGGTATGCGCACGTCCTCGCTCTCCGGCAGCCGGAGGTCGCCCAGGCGCAGGGCCATCGGGATCTCCATCGGCACCCGGTAGCCGTGCCAGACCGGGTTGTCCCAGCCGGCGAAGGCCGGGGGCAGCGCGGGCTCGACGACATCGGCCTCGGCCCGAAGCTGCGCGAGGTCGCGGTCGAGGGCCTCCCGGGCCAGGTCGACGAGCTGGGCGTGCTTGGCGCGGGCGGCCTCGCGCACCGCGTCGCCCTGTCCGCCGATCCGGCTGCGCGGGTCGGACAGCGCCCTGTCCAGCTCCTGCTCCATGCGCGACTCGGCGAAATCGACGGCGCTGCGATACGCGGCGGTGGTGCGGGCGAGGTCCTCGAACATGCCCCACACCTGGTTGTAGAGCCGCTCCTCCATGGACCAGCCGGTCGCGTCACCGGCGACGGGCCGCGCGGGCTGTCCCGGCTGGGCCGGGGGCGCGGTCGGCGGCGGAGGCGGCGGCGCGGTGGTCTGGCGGCCGGGGTGGCTGTAGTTGACGGGGCCGCCGGTGGTGGACGCGGCGGGCTGGGGCCCGGCGGACGGGTCGGCCGGGGCGGGGCCGCCGTGCTGCGGCGAGAGGTGATCGGGCAGTGTGGCGTCGGGCGAGGAGCCGTACGGGGGCGTGCTGCCGTACGGGGAGGCGGGTGGATGTCCTTGCTGCGGTGGGGTGTTCCCGGGCAGGCCCTGAGGTGTCGCATCCCCGTGGGTCTGGTCGGGGCCCTGCGCGGGGGCGGCCGTCCGGCGGGGACGGTCCGTCTCCGGAACGCGGGGCGGAGGCGCGGCCACGGAGCGGGCGAGGCCCTGGGCCACGGCCTCGTGGATGCTGCCGGCGAGCTGCTGGGCCTGCGGCAGTCCCTGGTCGGTGAGCAGCTCGGCGAGGCCGCCCGCGTACCCCTGGCCGACCGCGCGGACTTTCCAGGCGCCCTGTCTGCGGTACAGCTCCAGGGCGATGACCGCCGACTCCGCCTCGAGGTCGGTGATGGTGTAGCTGGCGACCTCGGTGCCGTCGAGGCCGGTGACCGCGACGAAGGGGGCGGCGACGGCACCGAACCGCGCCGGCCCGCCGCTGCCGGACGGCAGGGCGAGCAGCACGGTCACCCGGTGCACGGACGGTGTCAGGGCATCGAGGTCCACGGCGAGGCGGTGGTCGGCCGCCGCCTGTCTGGGGACCTCGACGCCCGGCAGGGTGGGTGCGCCCGGGTGGGCGACCCACTCCACGCCGTGCACCCGGCCGCGCTCGTCGCCGAGAGTGGCCCCGGCCACGATCGGCGTGCCGGCCGAGACGCGGATCTCCAGTCGGACCTCGGGGAGCGGATGGTTCTGCCCCCGGACCAGCTCGGCCGTCATCGGCTTCTTCCCCCTGTGTCGCTCACCGCGTGCTGCGTCGTGCTCGCCTAGAGAACCGGCAGGATCGCCGGCATCAGGTCCTGGAAGGTGCGCCCGTTGGCGGGCGTGCCGATGGCGGTCATCTGCCATCCCGCGCCCGCGCGGTGCACCTTGGCCATGATCTGGGCCGTGTACTGGCCGCCGCCCGCGAGGGTGTAGCGCGCGAGCTCCTGGCCGTTGGTCTCGTCGACCAGACGGCAGAACGCGTTCTGCACCTCCTGGAAGGTCTGGCCCGTGAAGGAGTTCACGGTGAAGACGATCTGGTCGATGTGGACCGGCACCCGGGCCAGGTCCACGAGGATCGCCTCGTCGTCGCCGCCCTGGCCCACGCCGCCGACCAGGTTGTCGCCGGTGTGGCGGACCGAGCCGTCGTCGCTCACGAGGTGGCGGAAGAAGACGACGTCGACGGGCTGCTTGTCCGCGAACAGCACGGCGGAGGCGTCGAGGTCGATCTCGCGGGTGCGGGATCCGAACAGGCCGCGCCTGGGGGCAGCCTGCCAGCCGAGACCCATGCGTACCGCGGTCAGGCTGCCTCCGTCGTTCTTCTGCAGACTGATGGCCTGACCCTTGGTCATGTTGACGGTCACGCGCTGTTTCCCCTCTCGAACTGTCCCCTGTTTCCGCGGAGTCCGCGGATGAGCAGCACCTTACGCAGCGGCACTGACATTGCCGCAGCCCGAGTGGCACTTTGTGTCGGTCTTGCAACACAGCGCGCCCGCGCCGGTGGGGCCTCCTCCCCCGCGCGCGCCCAGGCCCGTCAGGCCTGCCCCGCCTCTCTCATCTGCCGCAGTTCCTTCTTCATCTCGGAGACCTCGTCACGCAGCCGGGCGGCGATCTCGAACTGCAGGTCGGCGGCGGCCGCACGCATGCGCTGCGTCATCTCGTCGATCTGCTGGGCGAGCTCGGCGGCGGGGCGGTCGGTCGGAGCGGCTTCCTTCACTCCTCCCTTGGCGGCTCTGGCCGCCTTGCCACCGAGGGCGGGGACGGGGGCCTTGGCGGCCTTGCCGTCCTTCCCCTGGCGGTAGCCCGTGCCGAGCAGCTGCTCGGTGTCGACGTCCTCGCGGGCGATCCGCGCGACGATGTCGTTGATCTTCTTGCGGAGCGGCTGGGGGTCGATGCCCTTCGCCTTGTTGTACGCGACCTGCTTCTCCCGGCGCCGGTTGGTCTCGTCGATGGCCTTCGCCATCGCCGGGGTGATCCTGTCGGCGTACATGTGGACCTGCCCCGACACGTTGCGCGCCGCGCGGCCGATGGTCTGGATCAGGGAGGTCCCGGAGCGCAGGAAGCCTTCCTTGTCGGCGTCGAGGATCGCCACCAGGGAGACCTCGGGGAGGTCCAGGCCCTCGCGCAGGAGGTTGATGCCCACCAGGACGTCGTACTCACCGGCCCGCAGCTCGCGCAGCAGTTCGACGCGGCGCAGGGTGTCGACATCGCTGTGGAGATAGCGGACCTGGATGCCCAGTTCCAGGAAGTAGTCGGTGAGATCCTCGGCCATCTTCTTGGTGAGGGTGGTGACGAGGACCCGCTCGTCCTTCTCGGTGCGCTTGCGGATCTCGTGCACCAGGTCGTCGATCTGGCCCTCGGTGGGTTTGACGACGACCTCGGGGTCGACCAGGCCCGTGGGGCGGATGATCTGCTCGACATGGCCGTCGGAGCGGGACAGCTCGTACTGTCCGGGGGTCGCCGAGAGGTAGACCGTCTGCCCGACGCGTTCCTGGAACTCCTCCCACTTCAGGGGACGGTTGTCCAGGGCGGAGGGCAGCCGGAACCCGTGGTCGACCAGGGTGCGCTTGCGGGAGGCGTCGCCCTCGTACATCGCGCCGATCTGGGGCACGGTGACATGGGACTCGTCGATGACGAGGAGGAAGTCGTCCGGGAAGTAGTCCAGCAGGGTGTTCGGCGGGGAGCCGGGCTCACGGCCGTCGAAGTGCATCGAGTAGTTCTCCACGCCGGAGCAGGAGCCGATCTGGCGGAGCATCTCCAGGTCGTAGGTCGTGCGCATGCGCAGCCGCTGGGCCTCCAGGAGCTTGCCCTGTTTCTCCAGCTCGGCGAGCCGCTCCCCCAGCTCCTTCTCGATGTCGTTGGCGGCGCGCTCCAGGCGCTCGGGGCCGGCGACGTAGTGGGAGGCGGGGAAGACGTACAGCTGCTGGTCGTCGCTGATGATCTCGCCGGTGAGGGGGTGGAGCGTGGAGAGGGCCTCGATCTCGTCGCCGAACATCTCGATGCGGACGGCGAGTTCCTCGTAGACCGGGAAGATCTCGATGGTGTCGCCGCGGACGCGGAAGGTGCCGCGGGTGAACGCCAGGTCGTTGCGCGTGTACTGGATGTCCACGAAACGGCGCAGCAGCTCGTCCCGGTCGAACTCCTCACCGACCCGGAGGGGGACCATGCGGTCCACGTACTCCTGGGGCGTACCGAGGCCGTAGATGCAGGAGACCGAGGCGACCACCACGACGTCGCGGCGGGTGAGCAGCGAATTGGTCGCGGAGTGGCGCAGGCGCTCCACCTCCTCGTTGATCGAGGAGTCCTTCTCGATGTAGGTGTCCGACTGCGGGACGTACGCCTCGGGCTGGTAGTAGTCGTAGTACGAGACGAAGTACTCGACCGCGTTGTTCGGCAGCAGCTCGCGGAACTCGTTGGCCAGCTGGGCGGCCAGCGTCTTGTTCGGCGCCATCACCAGGGTGGGGCGCTGGAGCTTCTCGATCATCCACGCGGTGGTGGCGGACTTGCCGGTACCGGTCGCGCCGAGCAGGACGACGTCCTTCTCACCCGCCCCGATGCGCTGGGCGAGTTCGGCGATGGCCGTGGGCTGGTCACCGCTCGGCTGGTAGGGGCTGACGACCTCGAGGGGCGCCACCGTGCGTTCGATCTTGGAAACGGGCCGCATGGAATCCACCGTACGACCCCGCACTGACAACGGGCTCCGATCAGCGGTTCTGCGGGGTGCGGGAACTGCGCTCGCGGTGCTCCCGGGCGAGGTGGGGCTCCGGGTGCCGGCAGGTGTGCGCGGTGGCCTGGGCCGGGATGCCGGGCCGCCGCTCGACCGGACCCGCGTAGAACCGGCCCATGATCATGAACGGGTCGAACATCACGACGACTCCCGCGAGGAGCAGGAAGACCAGCGGGCCGATGATCAGCGGGGCGAGCAGTCCGGCGGAGGAGGATCCGTCGGCCGGGGCGGAGGCGGCGGCGCTGTGCAGATGGATGTCGAGGGCGGCCATGCCCGTGTAGTGCATGCCGCTGACGGCGATCCCCATGACGAGACTGGCACCGACGCTCCACAGGAAACCGCGGACCTGTCCGGCGGCCCACAGGGCGGCGATGGCGGCCACCACGGCGATCACGACCGACGCGGCCACGGTGAGCGTGTTGTATTCGAGCGTGCCGTTGAGCCGCAGTCCGGCCATCCCCAGGTAGTGCATGGAGGCGATGCCCAGTCCGGTGATGGTGCCGCCGGTGAAGAGCGCGGCCCCGGTCGCCCCCTTGGAGGCGACCATGAAGATACCGATGCCGACCATGACGATCGCGACGGCGAGACTCGCGAAGGTCGTCAGGGGGTCGTAGCGGACCGGGGTCTGCAGGACCTTGAACCCCATCATCGCCACGAAGTGCATCGTCCAGATGCCGGAGCCGATGGCCGCCGAGCCCAGCGCGAGCCAGCCGATCCGCCATCGGCCGTCCACGAGCGTCGATCTGGTGGTGCAGCGCAGGCCCAGCGCGCCACCGAGGCAGGCCATGAGATAGGCCACCACCGGTGTGACGAGTCCGTAGCTGAAGCCGTCGACCGTGCCCTGCATTCGCGGCTGCCTTTCCCGCCCTGTCGCGTCCCTGGATTCCCTGACGTGCCCCCAGCCCCGGGACCGCCACGACGGTCAGGGGTGTCGCAGAGAGTATGACCCCCACCGGAATGGTCGAACGATTTTCCGGCAAAGAAACACGCCCTTGCCTCACTTGTGCGGTGCCCGTGAGCGGACTTGGGCAACTCCATTCAATTCGTGGTCATCCTGCACCCCTCTGCCGTTGACCCTCTGCTGTCACTCTTGAGCTGACCGTGATCGATCGACGCGAGGAGTACGCATGCACGTGCGCGCAGTTGCCGCCGCGACCACAGCGTTCTTGGGGGCCACCGTCCTCCTGCTCCCCACTTCCGCCGCCCATGCGGCCGCCGATACCGAGAATCCGCTGGTCGTCGCGCATCGTGGAGCATCCGCCTACGCGCCCGAGAACACGCTGGCCGCCGTCGACAAGGCCGACGAGATGGGCTTCGAGTGGGTCGAGAACGACGTCCAGCGCACCAGGGACGGCAGGCTCGTCGTCGTCCACGACGCGACGCTGACGCGGACGACCAACGTCGAGGAGCTCTATCCGGAGCGTGCTCCCTGGAACGTGGCGGACTTCACCGCCGCGGAGATCGCGCGCCTGGACGCGGGCAGCTGGTTCAACGACGCGTACGCGGGCGCGCGCGTTCCGACGCTGGAGCAGTACATGAGGCGTGTGTCGCGCAACCACCAGAAGCTCGTCCTCGAGATCAAGAACCCGCAGCTCTATCCGGGCATCGAGCAGGAGACCCTCAAGGTGCTCGGCAACGAGGGCTGGCTCGGACCGGCGCATCTGGACAGGCTGGTGATCCAGAGCTTCGGCGCCGACGCCGTCCGGCGGGTGCACGAGCTGCGCCCGGCGGTGAAGACCGGCCTCCTCGGCACCCCGGACATCGCCGACCTGCCCGAGTACGCGACGTTCAGCGACCAGATCAACTCCTCGTACACGACCATCTCCGAGCCCTACGTCGCCACGCTCCACGCGCTGGTGGGTCCGCACGGGAAGCCGCTGGAGATCCTCACGTGGACCGTGAACGACGCGGTCAACGCGCGCCGGGTGGCGGGCTACGGCGTGAACGGCATCATCACCAACAAGCCGGACGTGGTCAGAGAGGCCACGCAGGGCTGACACGGTCCGGGGCCGAGGGCGTGCGTTTCGCCGGGGTGGACCGCACGCCGCCGCCGTTGTCAGTGGCGGCCCGTACGGTGGTCGCATGAACAGCCATGCGCAGGACGAGCAGCGGGTCGTATGGGCCGTCGTCGGCACGGACATCGGGCCGCTGCTGCTGGCCGCGACGGACGAGGGCCTGGTGCACGTCGTGTTCCACGCCACGGACGCGGTGCGCGACCAGACACTCGGCCGGCTCGCCTCCCGCCTGGGCACCACCCCCGTGGAGGCACCCGGCGCGCCGCAGCTGGCCGAGGCGATACGTCAGGTGAAGGCGTACTTCGCGGGCGAGCGTCATGACTTCGAGCTGCCGCTCGACTGGTCACTGATCTCGGGGTTCAATCGCCAGGTGCTGCGCGAGCTGGCGTCCGGCGTCCGCTACGGCTCGGTCGTGGGCTACGGCGATCTCGCTCGGCGCGTGGGGCAGCCGGGCGCGGCCCAGGCGGTCGGAGTCGCGATGGGGTCGAATCCGTTGCCGGTGGTCGTGCCGTGCCACCGGGTGGTCGAGAGCGACGGCGGCATCGGCGGGTTCGGCGGCGGGCTGGAGACCAAGCGGAAGCTGCTGGCGCTGGAGGGCGTGCTTCCGGAGCCCCTGTTCTGAGACGGCCGTGGACGGACTGTGCGTGTCCGTGCCCGGCCTGAGCGCAAGGGGCACCGAAGGCGGGTGCAGTGGGCGCGCATCGGTCATCGGGCGGCATTCCGGCACGCGCGGAGCGGCCGGAAACCGATCACGCCCGGTCGTAGTGGCGTGCCTCGAACACGTTGCCGTCCGGGTCCCGGAAGTAGAAGCTGCGCCGGGCCGCTCCCCGCGCGCCGAAGGAGTCGTACGAGAAGTCGGAGACGGGAACCGCCCTGTCCTCCAGGCGGGTGCGCAGTTCGTCGAAGGCGTCGCCGGGCATGGCCAGGCAGACGTGGTTGACCGGGTGCCCCGCGCTGTCGGCGGCGCCGGGAACCATGGTCAGGGTTTCGGCCATGGAGAGCGGCATGAGGTCGAGGAGGGTCTCGTCGTTGAGGCGTACGGAGGGGAAGGGCGCTCCTCCCGCCGCGTACTCGGTGACCCGCACGGGCTCCAGACCGACGGCCTCCTCGTAGAAGGCGGCCGCGGCGATCGGCTCCCGCACCCACAGGACGACATGGTCGAGGCGTGTCGTGTTGTCCTTCATGCACGTCAGGCTGGTGTCCTGCACCACAGTACGCAAGGGTTTGGCCGGGCGCGCCGTCCGCCAGGGATGAGGGAAGAACGACAGACAGGAGGCGAGCGCGTGCTGGTGGTGTCCGAAGAGGTGCGGGAAGCGGTCGACGCGCGTCGACCCGTGGTGGCGCTGGAGTCCACGATCATCGCGCACGGGCTTCCCCGCCCGCGCAATCTGCAGGTGGCACTGGAACTGGAGGAGGTAGTACGGCAGGAGGGAGCCGTACCCGCGACGATCGCCGTGCTCGACGGGCGGCCCCACATCGGCCTCGGCAAGGACCAGTTGGAGCGGGTCGCCAACGAGGACGGCATCCGCAAGCTGGGACACCGGGACCTGCCCCTCGCGGTGGCCTCCGGTGCGAGCGGCGCGACCACCGTGTCGGCGACCGCCCAACTGGCGGCCCTGGCAGGCGTACGGGTGTTCGCTACGGGCGGGCTCGGGGGTGTGCACCGGGAGTGGACGTCGACCCAGGACGAATCCGCCGACCTGGGCCTTCTCGCCCGCACCCGGATCACGGTGGTGTGCGCCGGCGTGAAGTCGATCCTGGACGTCCCGGCCACCCTGCAGCGCCTGGAGACGCTGGGTGTCGCGGTCGCCGGGTACGGCACGGAGCGCTTCCCCGGGTTCTATCTGTCCGACTCCGGTCATCCGGTGGAGTGGACGCTGCGGTCGCCGGACGAGGTCGCGGACGTCATGCGGGCACAGGACACGCTCGACGGACCGGAGTCGGCGCTGATCGTCGCCAACCCCGTACCGGAGGAGGAGCAGCTCGATCCCGAACTGCACGCACGCGTGCTCGCGGAGGCGCTGCGGGCGTGCGAGGCGGAGGGCGTCACGGGGCAAGGGGTCACCCCCTTCCTGCTGAGCCATCTGGTCCGGCACACGGACGGCGCCTCCCTCCGCGCCAACCTGGCGGCGGTACGCGGCAACGTACGGCTCGCGTCCCGGATCGCGGCGGCCTGGGCCGGGGCGTGACATGAGCGGGGCGTTGCTCGTCGTGGGGGACGTCGTCACGGATGTCGTCGCCCGGCACCGCGGACCGCTCGCGCCGGGCACCGACACGGCTTCCGCGATCCGGACGCTGCCGGGCGGGGCGGGTGCCAACGTGGCCTGCTGGGCGGCCCACTGGGGCTGTGCCGACGTGCGGCTGCTGGGGCGGGTGGGCACGGACGGGGCCGCGTGGCACGAGCGGGAGCTGCGGGCTTCGGGAGTACGGCCCCGTCTCGTCGTCGATCAGGACGCGGCCACGGGGACGGTGATCTGCCTGGTGGACACGGGTGAGGCGGCCGAGCGCACGTTCCTCACCGACAGTGGCGCCTCGCTGCGGCTCGACCCTGACGACTGGTCACCGTCGCTGCTCGACGGGGTCGCGCGGCTGCATCTGTCGGGCTATCTGTTCTTCTCGGAGCCGAGTCGCGCGCTGGTGTCCGTGGCCCTGGAGTCGGCACGCGCGCGTGGCGTGCCGGTCAGCGTCGATCCCGCGTCGGCGGGCTTCCTCAGGCGGCTGGGCGTGGCCCGTTTCCTCTCGCTCGTCGAAGGGGTCGACCTGTTGCTGCCCAGCCGCGACGAGGCGTGCCTGCTGACCGGCCTGCCCGATCCGGCCGACGCGGCGGCCAAGTTGAGCCGCCTCGTCCCCCTGGTCGTGGCCAAGCAGGGCGCCGACGGTGCGCTGGTCGCCCGCGGGGGCAGTGTCGCGGCACGGATTCCGGCGGCTCCGGCCACGCCGCGCGACACCACCGGCGCCGGCGACGCCTTCACCGGGGCATTCCTGGCCGCGCTGCTCGCGGGCGCCGAGGCCGAGGTCGCGGCGATCGAGGGGTGCGGGGCGGGGGCGCGGGCGGTGCAGAAGGTGGGGGGACGGCCGCCGGGGGTGGGCTGAGGGTCTCGCGCGGCGTAGGTCGGGCGGTTGCGCCCCCGCATGCCCGTGCGGGGCGGAGCACGAGCACGCGCACTATGCCTTTCGGCCCCACGCCGAGATGAGCGGCGGGGCGGCGATGTCCATGGCACCGGCGGCGATGTCGGCCAGATGCCGGTCGATCTCCTCCTCCGTGGCGAGGTTCGCCTCGACGAGTGCCGCACGGAGCCCGCTGATGGTCGTCGACTCCAGCGCCGCGCAGGCGGGTGAGGCCACGGGGAAGTACGCGTCGGCCTCCACACCGCGCAGACCCGCCGCGCGCAGCAGTCGCGGGAGTCGCCGGCCGTGTGCCGGATCGATTCCACGTTCGGCGAGCAGGGCGCGGACGGCCTCATGGAGCCTGTTGGCCAGCTGGTGCTCGGGGCCGGTTTCCTCCAGACAGGCCAGGGGTTGGAGAGCGGGGTCGGCGTCCTCGATCAGGAGCCGTCCACCAGGACGCAGAGCCTTGATCATCGACAGCAGCGCCCGTTCGCGGTCCGGCGCGTGGGCCAGGGCGAGGCGGGCGTGGACGAGGTCGAAGCCGTCGCCGGGCGGCTGGTCGACGCCCAGGTGGTGGACGAGGGCCTCGACCGGCGGGCGGGTGACCGAGGGGACGGCCCAGGAGATGTCGGTGTCGGTCGCGATGACCTTGCCGGTCGGTCCGACCTTCTTGGCCAGCCAGGAGACCACGGTGGTGCCGCCCGCGCCGACCTCCCAGCAGCGCCAGCCCGAACCCAGTCCGAAGCTTTCCATGTGCCGGAACGTCGTGGGGTCGAAGAGGGTGGCGAAGGCGTCGGGGCCCTGGCCCGTCTCGGCCTGCCGGTGGTCGAGGAGATACCCGTCGGTTCGCATCATGCCGCGATCATCCCATTTGCCCGACTTATCACTCACGGCGACTCTCCAGCGGTCCGCGAGGTCCGTCCCCTTGACGGCGATAGGACGGCGATCGGACGGCGAGGACGGCGACGGAACGGACGGCGATCGGACGGCGAGGACGGCGACGGAACGGACGGCGATCGGACGGCGAGGACGGCGACGGAACGGACGGGATCGGACCGAACGGACCGAACGGACCGGATCGGGACGGCTGGATCCGGGTGGTTGGATCGGGGCAGCTGGATCAGGAACGGCCGGCGTCGGCAAGGACGTCTACCTCTACAAGTGAAGTGGAACATTCCGTTCCCACAGGCTTACCCGGCACTCGTTCGGCCCTGGCAAACTGGCGCGACAAGGCACGGAGTGCGGTGCGAGGGGATTCACGCAAGGAGAACCAGATGTCCATGGCAGGGAATCTGCGGAAGGTCACCGGCCTCGACAAGGTCGGTGGTCTCCGCAGGATGGCACGGCTGTCCCGACGGCGTCCCCGCGTCGACCTCAGCCATCCGGCCCGCTCCCCGCTGGGCACCTCGGTGGTGAACTGCGTGACGTACCACAAGGGCGTCCGCTCCCCCGGTGGCCGCGATGTCGTCGAGGCCGTCAAGCAGGTCCGCAAGCACGACCACGGCTTCGTCTGGCTGGGGCTGCACGAGCCGACACAGCGGGAGTTCGCCGGCATCGCCGAACTCTTCGACCTTCACCCGCTGGCGGTCGAGGACGCGGTCGAGGCCCATCAGCGCCCCAAGCTGGAGCGTTACGGCGACACGCTGTTCGCGGTGTTCAAGACGGTCTGCTACGTCGAGCACGCCGAACTGACCGCGACGAGCGAGGTGGTGCACACCGGCGAGATCATGGTGTTCGTCGGCGCCGACTTCGTGATCACGGTCCGGCACGGGCGGCACGGCTCGCTCGGTCCACTGCGCGAGGAGCTGGAGGCGAACACGGAGCAGCTGTCCAAGGGACCGGCCGCGGTACTGCACGCGATCGCGGACCACGTGGTCGACGACTATCTGAACGTCACGGACTCGGTGCAGACGGACATCGACCAGGTCGAGACGGATGTGTTCGCCGCGAACGGCGCGCGCGTCGACCCCGGGCGCATCTACCAGCTCAAGCGCGAACTGCTCGAACTCAAGCGGGCGGTGGCCCCGCTCGCCCGCCCCCTCCTGGAACTGACCTCGCGGCCGATCCGGGTGGTCGACCCGGAGATACAGGCCTATTTCCGGGACGTCTCCGACCACCTGCTGCGGGCCACCGAGCAGATCGCCGCGTTCGACGAACTGCTCAACTCGATCCTCCAGGCGCACCTGGCGCAGGTCAGCGTCGCGCAGAACGAGGACATGCGGCGGATCACGGCGTGGGCGGCGCTGATCGCCGTGCCGACCATGGTGTGCGGGGTCTACGGCATGAACTTCGAGCACATGCCCGAGCTGCACTGGAGGTTCGGCTACCCGCTCGTCCTGGGAGTCATAGCCACCGCCTGCGTCACCCTCTACCGGGGCTTCAAGCGCAACGGGTGGCTGTGACTCCCGGAGGAGAAACGGGGACGGGAACGGCGCGGGAGCGGAGTGGTGTGGTCGGTCGGTCGGTCGGTCGGTCGGTCGGTCGGTCGGTCGGTCGGTCGGTCGGTCGGGTCAGTGTGTCGTGCTCTTGGCATAGACGCTTTCGACCCAGGCGGCGATCTGGTCGTCCGACAGGTGATGGGCCAGGTCGGCCTCGCTGATCATGCCGACGAGCCGCTTGTTCTCGATCACCGGGAGACGGCGGATCTGGTGCCCCTTCATCTCCTCCAGTACCTCACCGATGTCCGCGTTCGCGTCGATCCAGCGCGGGGTTCCCCTGGCCATCTCGCCCGCCGTGATCGTCGACGGGTCATGGCCCAGGGCGACACAGCCGACGACGATGTCGCGGTCGGTGAGGATGCCGCAGAGCCGTTCGTTCTGGTCGCTGATGGGGAGTGCCCCGACGTTCAGCTGGCGCATCAGCTGCGCGGCGCGGTCCAGGGTCTCGTGGGCGGGGATCCACTGGGCTCCGCGGTGCATGATGTCTCCGGCGGTGGTCATGTAGTACCTCCCGGTGCCGGACGGCCGGCGCGGCGCAGGACACACCGCTAGTCCCGGCGCCCTACATTCTTGCCGCGATCGGAGTGAAGCGCACTCGGGGGCGTACTCGGGCGGGCCCGCGCCGCCCTCGTGGGATGCGGATGTGACCCCGGACGGCGAAGTGGACGGTACGCCCCCAAGGGCCCGCCGACGAGCCGGATGCTCACGCGGTGCCCACCACTCCGAGGGCAAGGCCGGCGCATGGGACCCACCGGACCGCCGGACGTGGCGGAGCTTCCGGAGTTCGCTGCGTGTCTGTCAGCCGTTCCAGGCCGGGTGTCGGGGGTCGTCGGCGCGCACCAGGACGTCGGCGGTGGCGGCCGGGTCCGTCTCGGCCTCGTAGCGCTCGAAGGCAGGGAGGGTCCAGTGCTCGCCCTCAGGGGTGCGGCGGCGCAGGGCGCCCGGGGAGAGGAGGACATGGACCGTCAGGTCGAAGGGGAACCAGTGCTTGAGGAGGAGGGGGCCGTGCGTCAACAGAAGCGCACCGGGTGGGAGTTGGACGTAGGGGCTGCGGGTCGCGCGGTCGGTGGTGGGGTCCCAGAGGTCGGGCAGGATCCGGCCCGTGCCGCCGGGGTCGAGGGGGCCGAAGACCTCGCGCCACAGGGCGGCGGTGTCGAACCAGCCGTCGTAGTACGCCTCCACGTCCTCGTGGCCGTACTCGAACCGGAGCGACGCGGGCCGGAGGAACCCCTCGGTGCCCACGACGAGCGAGGGCCGGCCGCGCATGCGCAGCGCCTCCGCCACCCGGTCGGCCAGGTCTCCCGGGCGGGCGGTCGGGGCACCGTCGAAGGCGATGCGAGGCCAGGGCGATCCGTCGTCCGGCTTCAGGTCGGCGATGCGGTCGGCGAGGAGGTCGCCGAGCCGTTCCCAGGTGATCGCTTCGAATCGCACACGGCCCATGATGCCGCGCGCGGCCTACCGCGCCGGCGCCGGTCGGGACGCCGGTGCGACGACGACGTGACCACACGGCCACCAGCGGGAAAGTACCGCGTATGGCAGCGCTCGCTACTCCCCCGCCCCGTACCGGGCTTGTCGTCGTGCAGGCGCTCAGGAAGAAGCACTGCGCCGAGTGCCGGAGCGGTCCGGTGGCGCTGTTGGTGCTGGAGGAGGGAGCGCCGCGCTGCCTGGACTGCGCGGATCTCGGGCACCTGGTGTTCCTGCCCCGGGGCGACACCGCGCTCACGCGGCGCGCCCGGGAGGAGAGTGCGCTGTCGGCGGTGGTCGTACGGTTCAACCGGCGCCGAAGTCGTCACGAGCGGCAGGGTGTCCTGGTGGAGGAGGCGGCGCTGGTCCGCGCGGAGGAGCGATGCCTGGCGGACGCCGAGGCGCGACGCCGACGCCGACTGCGGGACGCACGGCGGCGGGCGGTGGAGGACGTCCGTTTCACGGACGCGTTCGCGGCGGAGGTACGACGGCTGTTCCCCGCGTGCCCGGCCGAGCGGGCCCGGGAGATCGCCGCCCACGCGTCGTTGCGCGGCAGCGGCCGCGTGGGCCGCAGCGCGGCCGGACGCGCGCTGACGCAGGTCGCGGTGACCTCCGCCGTCATCGCGTCCGTCCGGCACGTGGACACGCCGTACGACCGATTGCTGATGACCGGCGTGCCCCGGCACGAGGCGAGACGACGGATCGCGGGGGCGGTGGAGGCGAGACTGCGGGAGTGGCGGGGGGTGGGGTGAGGGGAGGGGGGTGGGGGGGGGAGGCCCCCCAAAGGGGTACGTCAGGTTCGAAAGCCCGGACGCTCGCGCATGGGCCGGCGTACGGGCGCGAGGGTGACCCTGGCTGTACAGCTGTTCACTTGTGGTGACGGTGGGTGCGGGGCAGGATCTTGGGGATTCGGGGATCGAGGTGGGAGCGGACATGATCGATGGGCCGTACTTCGTGCTGACGGTGCTGGGGCTGCTCGGGACGGCGATCGTGGCGGGCGTGTTCTGCGGGTTCTCGACGTTCGTGATGAAGGGGCTGGCGTCGTTGCCGCCCGCGCAGGGTGTGGCGGCGATGCAGGCGATCAACGTGAGCGCGTTGACGCCGGCGTTCATGCTCGTGTTCGTGGGTACGGCGGTGTTGTGTGCGGTGCTGGCCGTCGTGACGTTCGTGTTGTGGCCGGACGAGGGCAGGGTGGAACTGCTGCTGGGCAGTGCGCTGTATCTGTTCGGTTCTTTCGGGGTCACGATGGTGGCGAACGTGCCGCGCAACGAGACGCTCGCCAAGCTGGACGCGGGTACGGCGGAGGCCGCCACGTACTGGCGTGAGTACGTGGGCCGGTGGACGGCCTGGAACACCGTCCGGGCTGTCGCGTCGGCCGCGGCCGCCCTGTCGTATCTGCTCCCGCTGGCCTGAGGCGGGGGCGGCGGGCGCGTCGTATCGTGGCGGGAAGAGAGCCGCCCGACGGCGTACAGCCTCGCGCTTCGCGCCCCCGTCCTCATGCCCCTCAGCCCCTCGTGTTTCTCATGCCTCTCGCACCTCTCGTACCTCTCGTACCTCTCGTACCTCTCGTACCTCTCGTACCTCTCATGCCTCTCATGCCGATCCAGTCCGCCGGAGTACGGCCCTGTGCGGCCGTGTCCGTCCGCGTACGCCATACGTGAGGGAGACGGCCATGGCCGATCCCAAAGGTTTTCTGACCACGCCGCGCGAGGAGTGGCGCCGTCGGCCCGTGGAGGAGCGGGTGCGGGACTGGGACGAGGTGTATGTCCCGGGGGCGCTCCTCCCGATCGTCAGCAGACAGGCCGACCGGTGCATGGACTGCGGGGTCCCCTTCTGCCACGACGCCTGTCCGCTGGGCAATCTGATCCCCGAGTGGAACGACCTCGTGTCGCGGGAGGACTGGCGGGCGGCGAGCGACCGGCTGCACGCCACGAACAACTTCCCCGAGTTCACCGGACGGCTGTGTCCCGCGCCCTGCGAGGCGGGGTGCGTGCTGGCGATCAACCAGCCCGCGGTGACCATCAAGAACGTGGAGGTCGCCATCGCGGACCGGGCCTGGGAGGACGGTTTCACACCCCCGCGCCCACCGGACCGGCTGTCCGGGAGGACGGTCGCCGTCGTCGGCTCCGGGCCCACCGGGCTGGCGGCGGCACAGCAGCTGACGCGGGCCGGGCACACGGTAGCCGTGTACGAACGGGCCGACCGGATCGGGGGGTTGCTGCGGTACGGGATCCCGGCGTTCAAGATGGAGAAGCGGCATCTGGACCGGCGGCTGGAGCAGATGCGGGCGGAGGGAACGAAGTTCCGTACGTCGACCGCCGTGGGGAGGGACGTCGGCGCGGCCGAGCTACGGGCCCGGTACGACGCGGTGGTGATCGCCACGGGGGCCACGGCCTGGCGCGAACTGGACGTACCTGGACGGGAGTTGAGTGGGATTCATCAGGCGATGGAGTACCTGCCGCTGGCCGACCGGGTGTGCGAGGGGGACCTGGAGGTGTCGCCGCTGTCCGCGGCCGGGAAGCATGTGGTGATCGTCGGAGGTGGTGACACGGGGGCGGACTGTCTGGGGACGGCGGTGCGGGAAGGGGCCGCGTCCGTGACGCAGCTGGACATCTATCCGCTGCCGGAGGCGGAGCGTGACGAGGACCTCGATCCGTGGCCGACGTATCCGAAGGTCTACCGGCTCTCGGCGGCGCACGAGGAGGCGCGCGAGCTTCGGTCGGCGCCGGCGGCGGACGCGGACGCGCGGCTCTTCGCGGCGTCCACGCTCCGCTTCACCGGAGACGGGGCGGGGCATGTACGGGCCCTGCACCTGGTCGAGGTCGATGGACGGCGGCAGGTCCGGCCCGGAACCGGGCGGTCGCTGCCCGTCGATCTGGTCCTGCTGGCCCTCGGGTTCTCCGGGCCGGACCGTCACGACGGGCTCGTCGAGCAGCTCGGGCTGGCGCTTGATCCGCGTGGGACGATCACGCGGGGACCGGACTTCGCGACCACGGTGCCCGGTGTGTATGCCGCTGGGGACGCCGCGCGCGGGCAGTCCCTCGTCGTCTGGGCGATCGCCGAGGGCCGCGCGGTGGCCGCCGCGGTCGACCGGCGACTGACCGGCACGGGACGCCTGCCGGCACCGATCGGACCGTACGACCGGCCCATGACGGCGTGACCGGCCGGGGGCGGCATCGCAGCGCCGGGCCGCATGGCCAGGCCACGTCGCCAGGCCACGTCGCCAGGCCACGTCGCCAGGCCGCGTCGCCATGCCGCGTCGGCGTCGTCGGCGTGACCTGGCGCGGTGACCCGGCGCAGTGACCTGGCGGGGTGACCTGGCGGGGTGACCTGCCGGGGGCGGACCCGGGTGGGTCAGCGGGTGTCCGTGCCGGCTCGCTTGGCGGTGGAGAGGGCGATGCGGTTCCACGTGTTGATGGCGAAGATCAGGGCGAGGACGTGAGCCAGTTCGGTGTCGTCGAAGTGGGTCGCGGCTTCCGCGTAGACGTCGTCGGGGACGCCGGCGTCGGCGACGAGCGTGACCGCTTCGGTGAGGGCCAGCGCGGCCTGTTCGCGGGGGGTGAAGAAGTGCCGGGCCTCCCGCCAGACCGGGATCATGTGCAGCCGGTCCTCGCTCTCGCCGGCCTTGCGGGCGTCGTTGGTGTGCATGTGGAGGCAGTAGGCGCAGTGGTTGAGGTGGGAGGCGCGGATCTGGATCAGTTCCACCAGGGTCGGGTCGAGGCCCTCGCGAGCCGCCGCGTCGAAGCCGATGAGGGCCCGGAAGACGTTCCGGGCGGACTTCGCGAAATCGAGGCGGGGCGTGTTCACCGCGCCCGTCGCGCCCGTCGCGTGTGTCGCGTCCGTCGCGCCCGTCGAGTTCTGCACCGTGTCCGTAGCGTTCTGCACCGTGTTCGTCGTCATGACCATGAATCTATGACAGAGAAAGACCTGCCATAGGGTGCATTCTCATGGTGGATTCGTGGGTCAATTCCGCGGAGCGGATCGGAGCCGATCTGCATCTCGAACTGTCCGGTCGGGGTGGGCGGCGGGCGGCGCTGATCGGGGCGTTGCGGGAAGCGGTGCGCGGTGGGCGGCTCCCTCCCGGGACCCGGCTGCCCCCGTACCGCTCGCTCGCCGCCGACCTGGGGATCGCCCGGAACACGGTCGCCGACGCGTACGCGGAGTTGGTCGCGGAGGGTTGGCTGACGGCGCGGCAGGGGTCGGGGACGCGGGTCGCCGAGCGGGCCGAGCCGTTGGACGTCCCCGCGCGCAGGTCCCGGGAGGCACATCCACGCGTGCGTGGGCCTCGGCACGATCTGCGGCAGGGCACGCCTGACGCGTCGGCGTTTCCGAGGACGGCCTGGTCGGCGTCGTATCGCAGGGCGCTGGCGCAGGCGCCCAACGAGGTGTTCGGGCCCGGTGATCCGGCCGGCCGGATCGAGCTGAGGGAGGCGCTCACCGAGTACCTGGCACGCGCGCGGGGCGTGCGGGCCGAGCCCTCGCGGATCGTGATCTGCTCCGGCTTCGCGCACGCGCTGCGGCTGCTCTTCCACGGCCGGGTGCTGCGGGGGCCGCTGGCCGTGGAGTCGTACGGGCTGGGTTTCCATCGTGAGCTGCTGTCGGCGGCCTCCGTACGGACGGTTCCGTTGCCGCTCGACGAGGACGGTGCCCGGGTGGACGGGCTGGGCCGGGAGCGGGCCGTGCTGCTCACGCCGGCGCATCAGTTCCCCACCGGCGGTCCGCTGCATCCCGTCCGGCGGGCCGCTGTCGTGGACTGGGCACGCGCGCGTGGGGGGCTGATTCTGGAGGACGACTACGACGGGGAGTTCCGCTACGACCGTAAGCCCGTCGGGGCCCTGCAGGGTCTGGATCCCGAACGGGTCGTGCACATCGGTTCGGTGAGCAAGAGTTTGTCGCCGGCGTTGCGGCTGGGGTGGATGGTGCTGCCGGAGCGGTACGTGGGCGCCGTGCTGGAGGCCAAGGGCGAGCGGGAGGCGTGGGCGAGTGTGCCGGAGCAGCTGGCGCTCGCGGACTTCGTGGTCTCCGGGGCGTACGACCGTCATGTGCGGCGTATGCGGCAGCGGTACCGGGCGCGGCGGGACCGCCTCGTCGCGGCCCTCGCCGCGCACGCGCCGCATGTCGAGGTCACCGGGATCGCCGCCGGACTGCATGCTGTGCTGCGGTTGCCGCCCGGTAGCGAGCGCTCCGCGGTGAAGGCGGCGGTCTGGCGGGGCGTCGCGCTCGACGGTCTGGCGGAGTTCCGGCATCCGGAGGCCGTGGGGGACGCGCCGGACGGGCTCGTCGTGGGGTACGCGACGCCCCCGGAGCACGCGTACGGCGCGGCGGTCGAGGCGCTGTGCGGGGTGCTGCCGCCCGGGTGAGGGGTGCTGCCCTCCGGGTGATCCGCTCCCCCGCACCCGAGTGCGCCCTCACACCCGAGCGCGCCCCCGCGCGCGACCGCATACGTGCGCCGCGACCGCATACGTGCGCCGCGACGACATGCGTGCGCGGCGCGTGCCGGGAGGCTCGCGCCGCGCTCGTGCGTGACCGTCCGCGAAGCCCTACGGCTTGCGCGCCACCGCCCCGTATCCCGGGATGATCCCGTCGTCCTGTCCGGGGACGGGTTCGCCGAGTTCGGGGTGCCAGTGCTGGGGCACCTCGACGCCGGGGTCGACCAGTTCGAGGCCGTCGAAGAAGCGGGTGAACTCCTCGCGGGAGCGCAGGGCCAGGGTGACGCCCGCGGCCTTGAGCTTCTCGGTCGCGGCCCTGGACTCCTCGGGGGTGAAGTCGGCGGTGGCGTGCGAGATGACGAGGTAGCTGCCGGAGGGCAGTTCGGACATCAGCCGCTGGACCAGGGCGTGCGCGCCGTCCTCGTCGGAGACGAAGTGCAGCAGCGCGATCAGCGAGAGCGCCACGGGCCGGTCGAAGTCCAGGATCTTCCTGGCGCCTTCGACGACGGCGTGCGGGTCGCGCACGTCGGCCTGCAGATACTCGGTGCGCCCCTCGGGCGTACCGCGCAGCAGGGCGGCCGCGTGGGCCAGCACGATGGGATCGTTGTCGCAGTAGACGACGTGCGCGTCGGGGGCGACGCGCTGGGCGATCTGGTGCAGGTTCGGCTCGGTGGGGATGCCGGTGCCGATGTCGAGGAACTGCCGTACGCCGTTCTCCGTGAGCCAGCGTGTGGAGCGGTGCATGAAGGCGCGGTTGACCTGTGCCATCACCGGCACCCGGGGATCGAGGGCCAGCATCTGCCTGCCCATGGCCTCGTCGACGGGGTAGTTGTCCTTGCCGCCGAGGTACCAGTCGTACATGCGCGCGGGGTGGGGTCTGCTCGTGTCGATCTCGACGGGGGGACTCCCGTTCATGACGAACTCCATGGGAACGTGCGGCGGCAGGTGATCAACTCAAGGCCAACATAGGGAAAGCGGCTGAACAACAGGGAGGGCGCAACAGGCCTCAGGACAGGAGGAAGTCGGCCACCCCCGCCTTGGCGCCCTGGATGAAGGCGTTCATCTCGTCGGGTGTGTAGATCAGTGCCGGTCCGTCGGGGTCGGTGGACTGCCGTACGGCGATGCGGCCGTCGGCGAGCTTCATGGCCTCCAGGCAGTTGCCGCCGTTGCCTCCGCTCCAGGGCTTGTGCCAGCCCTCGCTGCCGAGTTCCCGGGCGGGCATGCCGTTGTAGACGCGTGTGTGCGGCTGCTTGCGCGTGCGCGACTGCGACTTGACGAGTTCCATTCGGTGTCTTCAGAGCTCCTTGCGGAGATCCCTGAGGATCTCCTTCGTGCGTTGTGCCGTGGCGGCCTGCGCCGCCATGCGGTCCATGACCTCGAGGTGGGTCGCCACCTCGGAGCGGTCGTCCAGATAGACGGCGCCGGTCAGGTACTCGCTGTAGACCATGTCCGGAAGTTCGGGCATGGCGAAACGGAACAGGACGAACGGCCCGTAGGTGCCGGGGTGCGGTCCTGTGGCGAAGGGGGCGACCTGGAGCGTGACATGGGTCAGCTCCATGGCGTCCAGCAGTCGGTCGATCTGGGCGCGCATGACCGCCGGTCCTCCGACGGGGCGGCGCAGGACGGTCTCGTCCATCACGCACCACAGCCGGGGCGCGTCCTCACGGGTGAGCAGTTCCTGCCGTTGCATGCGCAAGGCGACATGGCGCTCGATGTCCTCGGGCTTGGTCTGGCCGATGGCGCCGGAGGTCATGACGCCGCGCGCGTAGTCCTCGGTCTGCAGCAGGCCGGGGACGAAGTGGGGGTCGTAGCCGCGGATCAGGCCGGCCGCGCCCTCCAGGCTGACGTACATGGAGAACCAGCCCGGCAGGATGTCGTGGTAGCGCTGCCACCAGCCGGGCTTGTTGGCGTCCTCGGCGAGCCGGACGAAGGTCTCGGCCTCTTCGTCGCCGACCCCGTACGCCTTCAACAGGAGCTGGAGGTAGGGGATTTTGAGGGCGACCTCGGCGGTCTCCATGCGGCGGACGGTGGCGGCGGCGACGTGCAGGATGCGTCCGGCCTCCTCGCGCCGGATGCCCGCACGCTCGCGCAGGTCCAGCAGCCGCCGGCCCAGCACGACCTGGCCGACCGTCGGCGCGGACCGCGGCTCGCTCATCTCGCCCCTCTCTTCTCTGACTCTGCGCTGACCTGCGTCGATTCCCGGCCTGTCGGGTTGCGGCAGCCGGGCGGCGCTGTTTCGGGCCTTGCGCGCCGCGTGTGGCCGTGTACGCAAACGAACACTGTGCGTGCTTAAGAACGTTGTGCGAGGGATTTCCAACTGGCGCCGCTACACGTGCTGTTGCGTGCAGTGTGCCATGACCGTTCAGAGAGTCATACGGCACTCTGCAATTTTCAGAGTGACACTTGCCAAGTGTTCACGGCGGGGCGATAGTGGCAAGCGTGATTCCGCCCCCTGCGCCGTTAGGAACAGACGCCGCCGGAGACCGTGTCGGTCCCGGTCCGGCCGCCGGGGCGCGCCCCGAGACAATCGCCGAGCGCCGGTTTCGATTCGAGCTGGCCGCGCACCCGGGTGCCGTGGCCCAGGCCCGGCGTGTGACCCGTACCCAGCTCACCGGCTGGGCCGTCTGCGAGGACACCTGCGACACGGCCGCCCTGGTCGTGTCCGAGCTGGTGACCAACGCGATCGTGCACACCGCGAGCACCCAGATCGTCTGCGAGCTGCTGGACGGCGACGAGCTGGTGCGCATAGTGGTACGGGACGAGGGCTGTGCGCCCGGTGAACCGCACCCCTCGCCGCAGCGGCCGGAGGAGGAACACGGCAGAGGGCTGCTCCTCATAGAGTCGCTCTGTCGTTCCTGGGGGGCGCAGCCGGTCGGTCTGGGGCTCCTGGTGTGGGCGGACGTGCCGCGCGGGCTCCTCGCCGACACGGTCTGCCCCGACCTGGGCGCGAGCGCGGTGACCGTCACGAGCCTGACCCCGGCCGCGGACACGGCGGCCCGGTCCGATCTGGGCTGGGGCGCGAAGAAGCCGCCGCCGGAGGGCCGGGAGGCCGAGCCGGAGGCCTTCCGCCTCACGGGCGCCGACGGTCTCGGCGGTGGTGCCGGAGCCCGCAGGGACACCGCGACCCGCCGGAGTGGCGAGACCCGTGGAGGAACCGAGGTCCGCAGGGGCATCGCCGGCCTCGCGGTGGCCGGGGGTCGCCCGGGTACGGAGAGTCGTCGGGAAGTCGAGGTCCGGCCCGAAGTCGGACGCTGGTCGGGGGCCGAATGGGTGTGAGCGCGTCGATCGGTCCCGCTCGGCCCCCCGGTGGGGGCAGAGTGGCTCGCGTGGTGAGCCTCGACACCCTGACCCGTCTGCGCCGCGCCCAGCGCCCCGCCGCGACGCCCCGCCCCGTCCCCCTGCCCGAGGGCATGACCGCGCCCATGGGCTGCGACGCGGTGACCGTACCGGCCCGCTTCGGGCCGCTGGTCCTGCCCCGCCTGCCCCGTGTGGGGTGCGTCTACGCCGACAGGGCGCACTGGTGGTGGATCGTGCCCGCCGACTCCGACTACGCGCTGGAGTGGCCCGCCCCGGTGCGCTACACCACCGGCGCGCTGGTCGCCGACGGTGCGGACGTGCCCGCGCTGATCCTCCGGCCGGAGGGGGCCATCGCCTACACCCCGCCGATACCGCTGTACCTGGCGCTGTGCCGGGTCACGGGGACCACACCGTCCTGGTCCCGGACGATGACCGCGTAGGACTCCGCGGCCCTCTGTTGCCTCCGCGGCGCGCACTGCCTCCGCGTCCTCCGCTGCCTCCGCGTCCTCCGCTGCCTACCGCGTCTTCCGCGGCCTCCGCGCCCTCTGCTGCCTACCGCGTCCCCAGCAACCCCTGCCGCCTCCACCACCCGAGCGGTGTGCGGCCCCTTCACCCGCCTCGCGACGTACTCCTCCCTGCCTCTTCGCGCCCCGGCGTGCTCCGGGCGGACGAGGGTCCGGTCGTCGTGCGCCCTGGTCGGGGGCGGGGTGCGCCGGGATAGTGGCCTGTCGGCGACGACTCGGGGGAGGCCGTGGGTGGGCAAGGCGCGTGACGGGGACAAGCCGGAGACCTCGGAGTCGGAGCTGCTGCTGTTCGGGGGGCCGCTGCGGTACGACATGGGCTGGTCGCAGCATGCGAACGCGTTTCTGGAGCTGAACTTCCGCGCGATGGTGCGACGGCTGCCGTCACTGCTCGCGTCGAGTTTCCGGCTGGCCTGGCAGGCGGACCGCTGGGCGGCCCGGACCGTGCTGGCGTCCGAGACGGGCCGCGGTCTCGCCCAGGCGGTGAGCCTGCTCGCGATGAACTCGATCCTGGCCCGGCTGATCGCGGACGGTACGGTCGAGCAGCGCCTCCGGGGCGCCGCCCCCGCGCTCGTCGCCATCGCCGCCGTGATGCTGGTCTCGACCCTGCTGCGGGCCGCGTCGACGTACGCCACGGGCCGGCTGGAGCCGAAGGTGGAGCGCGTCGCGACCGAGCTGTATCTGGAGCGGGCGGCGGCCGTGGAGCTGTCCGCGATCGAGGACGACGGCTTCCACAAGCTGCTGGACACCGCGAAGTACGGCGCCCAGTCCGCCCGCCGGATGATCAGCTACTCGGCGCACGTGGTGAACGCGTTGATCTCGCTGATCGCGGCGGCCGGTGTGCTGACCGTGCTGCACCCGGCCCTGCTGCCGCTGCTCGTCACGATGACGCTGCCGAGCGCCTGGAGCGCGCTGACGATCGCCCGTCGCCGGTACACGTCCTTCCACGCCTGGGTGCAGCACGCGCGCGCGGGTTATCTGATCGGCTCCCTGCTGATCGAGCCGGAGGCCGCGCCGGAGATCCGGGTGCACGGTGTCGGCCCGTTCCTGCTGCGTCACTTCCGCTCCATGTCGGAGACGGCCGAGGCGGAACAGGCCCGCCTGGCCCGGCTGGCGGCCCGTACGGGCCTGTACGCGGCGCTGTGGACCGGGCTGGCCACCGTGGCGACGTACGCGACGCTGGGCGGTCTGCTGCTCGCCGGCGCGATGGCCCTGTCCGTGGCCGGGACGGCCGTCATCGCGATCCGCACCGGCTCCGCCAGCCTCGACACCCTGGTGCTGGAGGTGAACTCCCTGCACGAGGAGGCCCTCTTCGTGGGCGACATGCAGCGCCTGTACGTGGAGGCCGCCAAGCGCGCGATCCCGGAGGGCGGTGACGCGCTGCCCGAGGACCCGCGGGAGATCCGGCTGGAGAACGTGACCTTCACCTACCCGGGCAAGGCCGCCCGGCCCGCGCTGAGCGATGTCACCCTGACCGTGCCGCTGGGCAAGATCGTGGCGCTCGTCGGGGAGAACGGCTCGGGCAAGACCACCCTGGTCAAGCTGCTCGCCGGGCTGTACGCCCCCGACCAGGGCAAGATCATGTGGGACGGCGTGGACGCGGCGGGCGCCGACCGGCGCCGGCTCGCCGAGCGCATCGCGATGGTCGCGCAGGACTTCAAGCGGTGGCCGTTCACGGCCCGCGTCAATCTGGCGATCGGACGCCCCTCGGCGCCGCTGACCGAGGAGCGGCTCGCCGCGGCCGTCGCCGAGGCCGGGGCACAGGACGTGCTGGAGGATCTGCCGCGCGGCCTGGACACGTTGCTGGGCAGGGGGTTCAGCGGCGGGCACGAACTGTCGGGCGGGCAGTGGCAGCGACTCGGGATCGCACGGGCCGCGTACCGGCGCGGGCGCATCCTGATCGTCGACGAGCCGACGGCGGCCCTGGACGCCCGCGCCGAGCTGGAGGTCTTCGAGAAGATCCGCGCCCTGGCGGGCACCGGTCAGACGGTCGTCCTGATCACGCACCGGCTGGCGTCGGTGCGCCACGCCGACCTCGTGCACGTCCTCGACCAGGGCCGTCTCGTGGAATCCGGCACCCCGGAGGAGCTGCTGGCCACGGGCGGGGTGTACGCGGAGCTGTACTCGTTGCAGGCGGAGCAGTTCGCGGCGAAGGTGCCGGCGCCCGCGCGGGTCCCCACGACGGCGCCGGCCACGGCTCCCGAGCCGGCGCCGACCGGGGCCTCCTCGGCGAAGGCTGCCTCGCCGGAGCCGGGGTGAGGTCAGGCCGACGCGGTCACGGCGGTGTCGGCGCCGCGCACGATGACCAGGAACATGTCGGTCGCGATGTCCATCACGACCTCCGCCTGCAGCCCGTCGAGGCGGGCCGCGTGCGCCAGTTCCTCCGCCGGCCACGAGCCACGCGGCCCGCCGGCGGGAAAGCGCCCCAGCACCGTTCTCCCGTTCATGCTGCACCTCCATGTCGCGCCGTGCCCGTGGCCGGTGATCCGCGGCCGGGCAGCTTGTAGATTTAAACGCCAACCACGGGGTGAACGGCTCGGGAAGTGACGGTACTGAGACGTAGTTGACACGAGGTCAACGGTGGATCGTGAGGTACCTCTCAGAAACCACACATTCCGGTGACGCTACGTGCCGAATCTTGCGCTAATAGTTACTCCTCGTACTCGTCGCACTCGTCGTGGAAGCGGATCCGCTCGTCGCCCACTGCTCCCAGTGCCGTGAGGGCCAGCAGTCCGGCCGTGGAGCCGAGCCCCTCCAGGCCGCGCCCGTACGCCGAGTACGTGTGGAAGACCCGCTCGCGCTCCCGCAGGAAACAGCTCACGCCCGGTCGCTCGACGACGCCGAAATCATGATCGAACGCGTTGCCGAACGACGAGTGCCAGGGCACCGTCCAGCCCATGCGCGCCTTGAACGGGAGGATGCGCGTGTACGGCGCCCGCGACACGACGGCGAACTCGGTGCCCCGCGCGCGCAGATGCGCGAGGTGCCCGATCTGGTCGAGGAAGGCCGAGCAGTCCCGGGAGCCCGCGTCCCACTCCGGGGCGAACACGAAGTGGTGCGTCCGCGGAAGCGCCATGTGTTCCTCCTCCGGTGCGGTACGTCATGTCGGGGTGGACCGGAGGGGGAGGCGGAACTCATCGGTCGGGCGGGACTTTCCGCCGCGTCTACTCGGGCGGCCTCTCGTAGTCCTGGATGCGCCTGCCGTGACCGCGGCCGGTGAGCGCGGTCAGCCGACCCGTCAGTTCCGCCGCGGTCGCGGGCACGTCGACGGTGAGCGGCTCGCGGTCGCGCATCACGACGTGGCCGTCGACGATCGTGGCGCGGGCCTCGGCGGAGCGGGCGCTGTGCACGGGGGCGGGCCGATGGGGCGGACCCGCGGGCGCAGGCTCATGTGCGCCGGCTCACGTGGGCACGCCCACCGGCTCGTGCGCGCGCTCGGACGCGCCGGCCCGTGCCTACCGCTCACGCGCTCAGGCCCTGCCTCCCCGGCGGTGCGTCGACCTCGTCCGCTGCTTCGGTCTCGTCCGGTGCGTCGGTCACGTCCGGTGGCTCGGGGAGGGTGGTGCCGGTGTGCCTCTGGTGGCGGGCGAGTTCGTCGAGGAGTGCGGTGAGGCGGTCGGTGTGGTGGCGGCTGAGCCGTCCGGTGTCGTCGAGGTGCACGGCGCAGGCGGTGGTGGTGTCGACCAGTCGTTCGAGGAGCGCGGCGACCTCGTCGGTGCCCTCGGTGTGCCGGGCCAGGGCGGGCAGTTCGGCCTCGGAGAGGGCGATCGCGGAGCGGGCCTTGGCGAGCGCGCGGTAGGCCTCGCGGCGCAGGGCCCAGCGGGCCGCCCGCGCGTCGGCCGTACCCGGCAGGGCGGACCCGACGGACACGGTGACGCCGTTGGGCGTGGCCGAACCGCCCGGCGACGAGGTCCCGCCGGTCTCACCCGTCCCGCCCGTCGCGTCACTCCCGCCCGCCCCGGAGCGTGCGTCCGGCGTGCGCGGCTCGTCGAGGACGTGCGCGAGGTAGGCGTACGCCGCGGTGCCCGCTTCCGTGAGCCGGGCGCGTACGCCGCCGCCCCGCTGCCCCCTCGGCATCGGCAGATGGCCGACGATCAGGACGATGGCGCAGGCCAGCAGCGTTTCGCCGATACGGCTCCAGGAGGCCTGGGGGTCGCCGCCGACCATGACGAGGGCGAGGACGAGGACGGTGACGACGGCGGTCTGGGCGGCGAAGTGCCGGGTGGCCACGGGTATCAGCGCCCCGCTGACCGCGACGAGCGCGATGAGCCCTTCCGGCCTGGGCAGTACGGCGGCGAAGGCGGCGAAGAGCACCGCGCCGAGCACGGTCCCGGCGGCCCGGCACAGCACGCGGGACACCAGCGGCCCCAGGTCGGGCTTGACGAGGAAGACGGCGGTAGCGGGCAGCCAGTACCAGTGCTCGTGGTGCAGAGCCTGGGCGACGGCCGCGGCGGCCCCGAAGGACAGGGCGACCCGCAGCCCGTACTCGCGTCCGCCGGACCCGAGGCCGAGCCGGAGGAGGGAGCCGAGGGTACGGCGGCGGGTGTGCAGGGCGCGGGCGTCGCCGCCCCGGTCGAAGGTCTCGGCGGCGCGCAGGAGCGCGTCGTCGAGGGCGCGCAGCGCGGGCGCGGAGGCGGTGTCCGCCGCCGTGCGATGCCGGGCGCCGGGGAGGACGGGCGCGGGCAGTGGCCCGGTCGCGGTGTTGCCGCGCACGGCCGCGGCGAGCCGCCGGGGCCCTTCGGAAGCCCGCCCGACGACGGCGTCCCCGTCCCAGGCCAGCGCGGTCGCCGCCTCCGCCAGGGGCAGCGCGGCGGCGTACTGGGCGTGCAGCCGCCGCTCGGCCGACGAGCTGGCGTACCGCCGCAGCCGGGGTCCGGCGAGCGCGTCCTGGGCGTGATCGAGGGCGGCGGTCAGCGCGGAGCGCCGGGCGAGCGCGTCGGGGGTGCCGACGGCGTCCAGCAGCCCGGCGATCGCGTCGTAGACGGCGGCGACGGCGTCCCGTTCCCCGTCGAAGCGGTAGTCACCGGCGGTGAGGACCGCGGGCGTGGGCAGGGCGAGGCGCAGGACGAGCAGCCATCCCGCACCGGCCAGGTAGGCGAGCGCCCGCTCCCAGCCCGGTTCGGGCAAGGGCATGCCGGCTCCGATGGCGGCCGCGACCAGCAGTTGCGTGCCCGCTCCGGACGCCACGAGCCCGACCGCGCTCATTCCGCCGGCGAGCAGTCCGAGTGCGGTGAGCAGCAGGGTGAGGACGACCGCGCCGGTGTACTGCCCCGCGTAGGTGCCGACGAGCAGCCCCACGGCTCCCGCGAGCGCGGGCACTCCGAGCCGCTGTACGGCCACGCGCCTGCTTCCGGGGCGGTCGTTGATCCCGGCGAGCATGGCGCCGAGCGCGGCGAGGACCCCGACCGAGGGCCGCCCGAGCCCGACGGCCACCAGGAGCAACGGCCCACCGGCCAGTGCCCCGCGCACCACCGCGTTCCAGGGCACCGGACCCCTCTGGGCGCGCAGGGCATGGGCGAGCCAGGGCGGCAGGGGCAGGGCGGCGGGGCGGGACACGGGGCTCCTGTCGTCGGGTGAGGGCGGGGTGTGCCTTCGGGCGACGGTGGCCGGGGCGTGGGCGGTCCGGCGACGACAGGTGAGGCGCCGCCGAGGGCTTCGGTGCTCGTGCTCTCCACCGTAGGTGCCCGGCCTGGAGGATATGGAACGCTCGCATTACCGCGATGTGACGATCCCTGTAGATGCCATGTTCTTTATGAACGCAATCAGGGCGTGCACGCGTACGCCGAGACGAAAAGGGGTGTGAGCCGAGGCGGAAAGGGGTGTGGGCCGAGGCGGAACGGTGTCGCGGGTCATGACGGCGAAAAAGGTGGGCCCGAGGGCGTAGCCGGCCCCCGGGCCCTGTGATGCCGCCCATAGGGCACGCCGCCACGGTAAAGAACCCAGGTCAGTCGTCATGTCGCCGCGTCCTGCCTTTGGACCACCACGCATCGAGCTGCGCGGGCTGGACTTGAACCAGCATTTCGACGTCCCGGGGCCTGGGCCCGGTCGTTGCGACGATCGGCGGCGAATACTGAGTCTGGAGCAAGAGTCTGAGATTGATGACGGCCCGCCCCTGAACTCTTCGGCGGGTACGGACCGCTCCTTCACGACAAGCCTCAGCTTCAGCCTGCGCTCCTCGCGCACCCCGTCCGGCCTCGGGGCCGGTCGGGGAATCAATGAGGCTACCCGAACTATCCGAACAGGTAGCCGAACACGGCGTCACCGACGCGCTGGTCGACGACGTCCACGCCGTTCGCTTCCTCCCGTGCGAACTTCACGGCCTGCTGCAGCTTCTCGACGCGGTCGAGGATCTCGTTCACGCGCCGGGCGGGCAGGGCTCCGGAGAACTTCACGGTGGTCCAGTAACCGACCGGGATGTCCTCGTAGTACACCTCCACCTGAGCGGGGTGCTTGTCGGTCGCCTCGGCCTTCACGTGGTTGCGCGGGACCTTCTTCGTCCGCACCGTGCGTACGGGCTCGGTCTTCCAGTCGTCGGTCGACGGATCCTGGGCCCACGCCTCGGAGGCGTCGAGCACGGGCAGCTTCCGCACCAGCGTGTTGATCTCCCCGAGCTGCTTCTCCAGGAAGAGCAGGTAGGCCACGGGAACGTCGGCGACGAGCACGCGCCCCTCGACCTTCACGTCCGCCCGTGCCGTGCAGTTGGCCCAGTCCTTGGTGGCGGTCACATCGAACAGCCGCGTGAGGATCCCCGCGGTCTCCCGCAGCACGTCCTCCGCCCGCACCTGCACCCGGGTCGACTCGGGCGGCAGCTGCTCGCCCTCCTCGTCCTTCGGCTGGTAGGTGCGTGCGATACCGGCCAGCAACGCCGGTTTCTGCAGCCCATGGTGAGAGGCCGTCAGGTCCTGATGCGACTTGGCCTTGACGCCCTTCTCCACTGCGATGATCTGATTGAGTTTCGCCACGCGAGAGACGGTAACAGCGTCAGCGCGCTCCCTTCGAAGGATTATTCGCGGGCGGGAGCCCGGCAGGAGACGCAGGGGCGCCGGACGCGGGAGAAGACCCGGCGTGCGGACGGGGCGACGGTTCGGCGGCACCACGGCGCCGGGCGGACGGCGGGGTGGCCGCGTGCCGTTCACCGCGCCGCGCACGCTCGACGCCGCGGACGCTCGGTCACCGCGCCGCGGACGCACGGCCGCATGCGGCACGTGCGACATTCGTGGCGTCCGCCGAAATGGGGATGCGTCGGCGGCGAGGCGTCCGCATCATCGTCGGATTGTCCACCACACCGACCGGTTGACCACCACGAGGAGCCTTCATGATCCGGCGCACCACCGTCCCCGCCCTCTTCGCACCGCCCATGTACGCGCACGCGTCCGTCGTCGAGGCCGGGACGAAGCTCGCCTTCCTGGCCGGTTCCGTTCCGTTGGACGCCGACGGGAAGCTGGTCGGGGAGGGTGACCCCGTGCGGCAGGCCGAGCAGGTGCTGGCGAACCTCGGGGAGCAACTGCGGGCGGTGGGCAGCGACTTCGCGCATGTCGCCTCCACCGACGTGTACGTCGTCAGCGGCGAGCCCGCGGTCCTCTCGGCGGTCTGGGACGTCGTCGAGGCGTCCGGCCTCAGCACGGGCCCGCACTCCTCGACCCTCCTCGGCGTGGCCTGCCTCGGCTACACGGGCCAGCTGGTGGAGATCACGGCGACGGCGGTGGTCCCGGAGCCCCCGGCCGAGTGAGGGCTCCGGCCGTACGGGGAGGAACCCCGCCGCGCCCTCACCCCCCGCTCCCCGGCGCGGCCGGTCCGGCGGCCCCCCAGCTCCTCCTCTTCGGCAGCGGCTTCGCGTACCCGCCCACACGGCTGGTGGTCAGCCCCAGCTCCACCAGCGACTCGGCGAGCTTGACGGCCGCGCCCACCCCGTCGACGACCGGCACCCCCAGCTTCTCCCCCACCGTCCGCTGCAATCCGGTCATCCCGGCGCACCCGAGGACGAGCACCTCCGCTCCGGCGTCCCGGGCCCGCTGCCCGGCCGCGAGGAAGGCCCGGGTGGTGCGGTCGGCGTCGGCGAGGTCGAGGACGCCCAGCCCGGTGCCGACGATCGCCGCGCAGTTGCGGCCCACGCCGGCGGCGTCGAGGCTGTCCTGGATCTGCCCGCGGGAGCGTTCGAGCGTGGTGACGACGCCGTAGCGACGGCCGAGCAGACAGGCGAGGTGGGCGGCGGCCTCGGTGATGTCGACGACGGGGACGTCCACCAGTTCGCGGGCGCCCTCGCGCCCGTGCTCCCCGAACCCGGCCATCACGACGGCGTCGTACGGCTCCCCGTAGGTGCGCAGGGTGTCGAGGACGGCGGCGGCGGAGAGATAGCTGTCGAGCCAGCCCTCCGCGGACTCGGGACCCCAGGCGGGGGTCAGTCCGGTCACGGTGGTGCCCGGGCCTGCTGCGGCCCGGGCACCTCGCACGATCTCCTCGGTCATCCCCTGCGTCGTGTTGCAGTTCGTGACGACGATGCGCACGCTCAGCCCTCCACGGCTGCCGGTTCGGCGACGGCCGGCTCCGAGGCCCGCTCGTCCCGGCACAGCACCGCGTACAGGCTCGCGGCCAGGGCCGTACCGATGAACCAGGAGTACGGGGCGACCTCGCCGAAGGTCGGCACCAGGGCGAGGACCGCGGAGACGGCCGCGGCCGGCAGGAACGCCCACAGGGCCTTGGGGTTGACGCCCTTGCGGTAGTAGTAGCGCGAACCGGGCTCGGCGTCGAAGAGTGCGTCGACGTCGATGCGGCCGCGCTTGACCCAGAAGTAGTCGAGCATGATCACGCCGAACAGCGGGCCGAGGAAGGCACCCAGGCCGCCGAGGAAGTACTGGACGACGGTGGGGTTGGAGAAGAGGTTCCACGGGGTCACGACCAGGGCCGCGACCGTGCTGATCATGCCGCCGACCTTGAAGGTGATCTTCTGCGGCCAGACGTTGGCGAGGTCGTACGCCGGTGAGACGAAGTTGGCGACGATGTTGACGCCCATGGTGGCGACGGCGAAGGTCAGGGCGCCCAGCACGAGGACCCAGGTGTTGCCGACCTTGGCGACGAGTTCCGCCGGGTCGGTGATGGCCTCGCCGAACACCTCCAGCGAGCCGGCGGTGACGATGACCGACACGACCACGAAGGCGGTCGAGTTGATCGGCAGGCCCCAGAAGTTGCCTCGCTTGACCGTCCGGTAGTCGGGCGCGAACCGGGAGAAGTCGCAGAAGTTGAGCATCAGCGTGCCGTAGGTGGCGAGGACCAGTCCGATCGCGCCGAACCACTGCCGCCACTGCTCGCCCACGGAGACCGGGTGGGGGGTCGAGGTCAGCGAGATGGTCCAGCCGGCCTTGGCGAGGACCCACACGGCCAGCGCGATCATGACGAGCCAGATCGCGGGGCCGCAGAAGTCCTGGAACTTGCGGACCGACTCCATGCCCTGGCTGATGATCAGCGCCTGGATGAGCCAGAGGGCGACGAAGGTGCACCAGCCGAGCTGGTGCAGGCCGAGGAAGGAGTGGTGCGTCCAGGACTCCAGGCCCGGCCAGGCGGCCATCAGCATGATGTTGACCGCGACGGACGCGAGGTAGGTCTGGATGCCGTACCACATGATGGCGATCACGGCCCGGATGAGGGCCGGGATGTTGGCGCCCCAGACGCCGAAACTGATGCGGCTGACCACGGGGAAGGGCACGCCGTGGCGCTGCCCGATCCTCCCCATCCAGTTCATCCCGATGTAGATGATCACGAAGCCGACGAGCAGCGAGGTGAACACCTGCCAGACGTTCATACCGAGGACCAGCAGGCCCGCGGCGAACGTGTAGTTGCCGAGGTTGTGGACGTCGGACATCCACAGGGCGAAGAGGTCGAAGACCTTCCAGTTCCGCTTCTCGGCGGGTGCGAGGTCTTCGTTGGTGAGGCGGGGGTCGGGGACGAACGCGGGGGTGCCGGTGACTTCGGCACGGTCGGCGAGGGACACGGGGCCTCCGGGAGCGAGAGGAGACGGGGTCGGGTGGTGGGGAGGGGCGCGGCACCTGCGTGGGGGACCAGGGGAACACCTCGCGCCGTTTGGTATACCAAACTGCGCTCATCGTCCTCCCGTCAACGGTTCTGACCGATGTCGTTGTCGTTAACGGTCGGTAAAAGCCCCCCGGAGTCGGCGAAGATTGCCCCATGAGCTCCCTGGCTCCGGAAGGAGCGAAGATCGAACCCCTGGGCGCGGTACGGGAACGTGTCCTCGGCACCCTGCGGCAGGACATCATCGCCGGACGCCTCCGTCCGGGCGACCGGCTCGTCGAGCGCGAGCTGGCCGACCGCTTCGGGGTCTCGCGGGTCCCGGTCCGGGAGGCGATCCGCGCGCTGGTCGCCGAGGGCTTCGTCCACTTCGAGACCCCGCGCCGCACGGTCGTCCGCCGCCTCACCCCGGCGGACGTGGCGGAACTCTTCGAACTGCGCGAAGCGCTGGAGGTCTACGCCGCCGGGCTCGCCGCCTCCCGCGCCACCCCGGAGTCCCTCGCGGAGCTGTCGGCGCTGCTGGACCGGGCGGCGGAGGCGACCCGCGCCGACGACGCCGAGACGATCACCGACATCAACACCCTCTTCCACGACCGCGTCCTCGCCATGGCCGGCAACAGTCTGCTCATCTCCGTGATGGAGCCGGTCGACGGCCGCCTGCGCTGGCTGACCAGCCAGAACACCGAGTGGCCCCAACTCCTCACCGAGCACCGGGAGCTGTACGACGCCATCGCCTCCGGTGACCCCGCCCGCGCCCGCGCCCACGCCCTCACCCACGTGCGCACCAACTACCGGTCGACGGTGCGGCATCTGTTCGACGGCGACGGCGACGGCGACGGCGACGAGGTGTGCGGCGGCCCGCACGGCAGCCCCTGAAGCGGAGGCTCAGCCCCTGGCGTACCTGTCCGTCGCCGCCACCAGCGCCTCGGCCACGTCCGGAGCGCCCGCGTCGTGCCCCACGTCGTCGACGAGCACCAGCTCGCTGCCGGGCCAGGCGTGGTGCAGGCGCCAGACGATGCCGAGCAGGTTGCCGGGGTCCAGGCTGCCCTGGACGAGGGTGCCGGGGATGCCCTTGAGCAGCGGCGCGTCCCGCAGGACCACACCGTCGCCGCTCCCGTCGAGGAAGTGGCCGTTGCCCCAGTAGTGGGTGACGGTACGGGCGAAGGCGTAGCGGAAGACCGGGTCCTCGTAGCGCGGCACGGAGCGGGGCGGCTGTCCGGCGATGGCCGTCTCCCAGTCGGTCCAGGCCCGCGCGGCCCGTGCCCGCACCGCCTCGTCGGGCGACTCGATCAGCCGGTTGTACGCGGCCGCGAGATTCCCGCCCCGCTCGTCCACGGGCAGTTCGGCGAGGAACCGTTCGAAGGCCTCCGGGAAGTACTGTCCGAGTCCCCTGGTCAGCAGGGCGACTTCGGCGTCGGAGGCCGAGGTGACCCCGGTCAGCACCAGCTCCGTCACGGCCTGTGGATGCGTCTGCGCGTAGCGCAGGCCGAGCGCCGACCCCCACGACACGCCCCATACCAGCCATCGGCCGATCCCCAGATGCCGCCGCAGCAGTTCCAGGTCGGCGATCAGGTGATCGGTCGTGTTGACGGCCATGTCGGTCTCGTACGCGCTCGCCGGCGGCGTCGAACGCCCGCAGCCGCGCTGGTCCAGCAGCACGATCCGGTACGCCTCGGGGTCGAAGAGCCTCGGGAACCAGGCGTTGGCCCGGGATCCCGGCCCGCCGTGCAGCACGACGGCGGGCCTGCCGCGCGGATTCCCGCAGACCTCCCAGTACACGCGGTTGCCGTCGCCGACATCGAGCAGGCCGTGGTCGTACGGTTCGATCTCAGGGTAGAGGGGCATCGCGCGACCCTAACCGGCCCGGGGCACGGTCGGCAGCCGGTTATCTCCCGGCCCCCGACACCGCCGCTACGCCGTGACGGCCAGCCCCGCGGACCTCGCCCCCGTACGCAGGACCTCGCGCAGCATCGCCGGGGTCAGCCGGCCGGTGAAGGTGTTGCGCTGGCTCACATGGAAGCAGCCGTGGAGGTCGAGCCCGTCGAGCGGTACGTGGGTGCCGTGCCCGAAGACGGGTCGCGGCCGGGGTATGTCCCAGCCGGCCTCGGCGAGCGCGGGCAGCGCGGCCTGCCAGCCGAACGCCCCGAGTACGACCACGGCCCGCAGCGTCGGCCGCAGCAGTTCCAACTCCCGCACCAGCCATGGCCGGCACGTGTTCCGCTCCTCGGGAGTCGGCTTGTTCGCGGGCGGCGCGCAGTGCACGGGCGAGGTGATCCGTACGCCGTACAGCTCCAGACCGTCGTCCGCGCCGACCGCCGTACCGCGCGAGGCGAGGCCGAGGTCGTGCAGGGCCGCGTACAGCACGTCGCCCGAGCGGTCGCCGGTGAACATCCGCCCCGTCCGGTTCGCCCCGTGCGCGGCCGGGGCGAGTCCGACGATCAGCAGCGCGGCGTCGGGCGGCCCGAAGCCCGGCACCGGCCGCCCCCAGTACTCCTGGTCGGCGAACGCGGCCCGCTTGGTGCGCGCCACCTCCTCCCGCCACTCGACCAGCCGGGGACAGGCCCGGCACCCGCTGATCCGTGAGTCCAGCGCGGCCAGCCCCACCGCCCCACCACCACCGCTGCCGCCACTGCCACTGCCGCCGCCCATGTCTCCACGGTACGTCCGGTGATCGCCTCCGCTGTGCGGCCTGATCGGGGAGCCACGGGGAGCTAAGGTCGAGGCATGGCTGCTGAAGGTACGCAGGAGCGGACGAGCGGTCCGGACGCCGCGGACAGGGGTGCCCGCGAGTCGGGGACGGCGTCACCGGCGGTCGAGGCCGCCGAGGCCGCCCGTCCGGCGAGCGGTGAGACCGTGCGCGTGGACAGCTGGATCTGGTCCGTCCGCCTGGTCAAGACCCGCTCGATGGGCGCCACCGCCTGCCGGGGCGGGCACGTCCGTGTCAACGACGAACGCGTCAAGCCCGCCCATGCGCTGCGCGTCGGCGACGAGGTGCGGCTGCGCCAGGCCGGGGGCCACGAGCGGATCGTCGTCGTCAAACGGCTGATCCGCAAGCGGGTCGGGGCGCCCGTCGCCGCCGAGTGTTACGTCGACAACTCCCCGCCGCCCCCGCCCCGCGAGGCCACCGCTCCGGCGGGCATCCGTGACCGAGGCACCGGCCGCCCCACCAAACGCGACCGCCGTGACCTGGAGCGCCTCCGGGGCCTGGCCGAGGCCGCGAACGCCGAGCGCCACCGCCGCCCCACGTAGCGCGGACCGGGCCCCCGCGAGCGGCCGTGCGCGCCAACACACCGACAGCGGCACCTGCACCTGCACCTGCACCGGACTGGCACTGGCACTGGCACTGGCAGCCCACGCCATGATGCCCCGGCGCCCCACCCCTGCCGCGGGCATCGCCGAGGGGCTTCCCGACGACCACCGGGAAGCCCCTCGGCGATGCCCGCCGCACAAGCGGGGCCGCGACGCTCACGCCTCCCGTCGCACCCGGCGCACCCACTGCGCCGGCCCGGCCAGGTCCTGACGGCGCGTCCAGGCGATCAGGCCGAGCGGAACCACCAGGATGAGCGGGGTCGCCGCGTACTCCCCGTCGAAGGCGGTGATCTGAGTGATGAACGCCCCCACCATCAGCGCGCCCAGCGACACCGCCGCGACCGAGGCCAACGCAGGGATCAACAGCCCGATGGCACCCGCCAGTTCGAGCGCGCCGATGGTGTACATCCCCGCGCTGCCCCAGCCGAGCGTGTCGAAGGACTCGACGGCCGACGGGTGCGCGATCAGCTTGGGCAGCGCGCTCGCGAACGCGTAGAACAGCGCGAGCACGATCTGCAGAGCGCGCAGCGAGATCCGTGCGCCCTTGCTGCGTGCGGTGCTGGTCGTGCGGGCGGCGGAAGCGGTGGTCTCGGACATGGGATCTCCTGTGTGAAGCGGTTCCGATCGCTGTCACAGAGGTAGACCGGTCCCCTCCCCCGAACTCATCGCCGTCCGCCGGGATTTCCGGCCCGCCTCATCCCGCGGGCACGGCCGGCACCGCCCTCACCCACATCCGGTCCTCCGTCAGATACCGATCGACCGCGAGCCCCGCCTCCCCCAGCGCCTCCTCGAACTGCTCCCTGGTCAGTGGTCGCGCCCGGAACGTCTGGGTCCACTCGCCGTCCGGGAAGAGATACTCCACGAACACCGAGTCGACGCCGTCCCCGACCGGTTCGGCCGAGACCACGCGGACGGTGAAGCCTCGGGGGTCGACCCGCTCCCGGGGCACGTTCGTGTGGTAGTCCTCCCCCTCGCGCTGGATCAGCACGAAGCCGTCGTCCGCGACATGCCGCAGACAGGTCCGGAGGATCCCGCGCCGCACCTCGGGGTCGCCGGTGTGGACGAGGAACGACGCGAGCAGCACGACGTCGAACCTCTCCCCCAGGTCGAGTTCTTCGATCGGGCCGCATATCGTGCGGGCCCCGCGCACCCGCTCCAGCATCGCCGCCGACTCGTCGACGGCAGTGACGGTGAACCCCCGCTCGATCAGGGGGTGGGTCATGCGGCCCACACCGCTGCCCAGTTCGAGAATGCGCGCGCCCGCGGGCGCGACACCCGCGATCACCTCCGGCTCGTCGCCCACCGGCAGGCGCGTGTACAGCTCGACCGCGCAGCCGTCCGGGGTGATCGCGCCGGGTCCGGTCCCCTCGTGTCCTTCACGCATCTGGATGCTCATAACCGTCCAACGGCCGGGCTGACACGGGCCGTTCCGGTCACTCGTCACCCGATGGGGTGAATGTGGGGCCCCGCGTCGGTCGTCGTGCCCGTCCGGCCGGCCGGGTCTCACCAGGCGAACCAGCCGTGCCCGCTGTACCAGTGCCCGCCCGCGCGCAGGTGATCGGCCACGGCCCGTTCGAGGCGCGTCCGGCGGGGCAGTGTCTCCACCGGCAGGTCCGGGTCCCCGAAGACGAAGCGGACCGGCAGGTCGTCCTCGGGTTCGCCGGTGCCGCAGGAGACCCGGAACCGCTCCTGGAAGCGGACGATGTTGGCGTCCGCCGGCAGGTACCGCTTCAGCTGGGGATCCAGCAGCCAGGAGTGGCAGCAGCCCGCCGTGTAGCGCTCCTGGGGGAAGTGCCGGGCGAAGAAGTCGTGGGCGGACCCCAGCGAGCGGTCGCACGCCTGGGGTGTCAGGGGTCCCGCGTAGTCGGGTATGTGCAGGTCGAGGCAGGGCTCCCCGGGCCCCAGCGGCAGGCCCGCCGCCGCCAGGGCGACACCCTCCCGTCCGCTCACGCGGGAGCGCTGGAACTGCAGCCGGCCGAGCTGGAACAGCTCCCCGTGGAAGTGCAGCGCGTACCAGCCCGGCGCGACGAGCCCGCCCACGCCGTAGCGCCGGCGGTGCAGCACCAGCCCGCGGCCGAGGTCCGCGAGGGTGCGCCGGGAGATGTCGTCGGGGATGCCGCGCTCGCGATGGTGGGCGCGCACGTACGGCAGGGCCGCGACGAAGACGAAGACGTGGAAGTAGCGGCCGAGCGGGCCGGACTCCAGGGGCAGCGGGAGGAGTCTCGGGCCCTTGCCGATCTTCCCCATGTCGCGCACGAGACCATCGGCGCACCGTTCGAGCAGCCAGGCCGCCCCCTCGTCGGCGGCCAGTGCGCGGCGGAGCGCGACGAGCTCGTTGATGTCCTCGTAGGGCACGGCGAGGTCCACCAGCACGTCCGGCAGTTCGTCGGCCTCCGGCAGCCGGGCCCGTGTCGCCGGGGGGCTCCCGTCCTCCTCCAGGTCCTTCAGCCAGTCGGCGAGCCTCTCGTCCGCCCGCACCGCGTCCAGCAACACCGTCGTCTCCCCGTTCGCACCGCATCGGTCTCCTGGAGAACGTACGGGGCGGGGAGTACGTTTCCGAGTAGGACGAGGCAGGAGACGACAGGGAACGGAGGGGCGATCCGATGCGTACCGGCAGTGAACCGACGACCGCGCGCAGTCCCCTGCGGATGCGGCTCTGGCTGAGTGTGTGGGGGCTGATCTGGGCGATCGCCGGGACGATGGCCTTCGCTCTGGCCGGCCGTCCCGGCTGGGCGGCCGCCTGCGGGGTGTTGTGGCTGATCGTCACCGTCGACCTGACCATGGTCCTGCGCCACATCCGCCAGGGCCCGCACTACCAGCCGGGCCGGGACGTCCCGCCGTACGAACCTCCGCGCACGCCCCGCCCGTAGGTGTGCGCCCCGGAGAGCGCGGGCGCGCGCGGCCGTCAGGAGTCGAAGCGTGCCGCTTCCAGGTACTGCGGGTTGGGATCGAGGGCCGCGGCGAGCCGGAAGTGACGCTTGGCCTCGTCGTCGCGGGACTGGCGCTGATAGGTGCGGGCGAGGGCGAAGTGCGCGAACGCGTTGTCCGGCTCGCGCTCCAGGACGATGGTGAACTCCAGCTCGGCGGGCCGCAGTTGGGCCGCCGCGAAGAAGGCGCGGGCGCGCAGCAGCCGGGCCGCCGTGTTCTCGGGGTGCTGGGCTATGACGTTGTCGAGCAGCTTGACCGCACCCCGCGGATCGCGCGCGGCGAGCAGTTGCTCGGCGGCGCGGAAGTCGATGACGTGCGTCTCCGGGGTACGTCCGGTGGAACCGCTGGTCTCGGGCACGGCTGAGTCCTTCCCTTGCTGCACGGGTTCAACGCGCCCCCGGACCCGGCTATTCCTGTGTGTGTTCGGATCGTTGCCGGGCCGCGTGGGCCCGCCGGGTGAGATCCGCCCAGACCTCCCGCACCCGCTGCCGGAGGTCCTCCAGCGGTACGTCGTTGTCGATGACGATGTCCGCGATCTCCAGCCGCTTCTCGCGGGTCGCCTGGGCGGCCATACGCGCGCGTGCGTCCTCCTGCGTCATGCCGCGCAGGCGCAGCAGACGGTCGAGCTGGGTCTCGGGGGCCACGTCCACGACGACGACCAGGTCGTACAGCGGGGCGAGGCCGTTCTCGGTGAGCAGGGGGACGTCGTGGACGACGACGGAGTCCTCGGCGGCGGACTCCTCCAGCTCTCTGGAGCGGGCGCCCACCAGGGGGTGCACGATCGTGTTCAGCGCGGCGAGCTTCTCAGGGTCGGCGAAGACGAGGGAGCCCAGCCTGGGCCGGTCGAGGCCGCCGTCCGGCGCGAGCACGCCCTCGCCGAAGGTCTCGACGACCGCCGCGAGTCCGGCGGTGCCCGGGGCGACGACCTCGCGCGCGATGCGGTCCGCGTCGATCAGCACGGCGCCGTGCTCCACGAGCAGCCGCGACACCTCGCTCTTGCCGGCGCCGATACCGCCGGTGAGACCCACTTTCAGCATGCCCGGCAGCTTAGGCCCTGCCGCGGCGGGCGGGCGGGGCGGGCTCAGCCCTCGCCCTCCCGTTCGGCCAGGAACTTCTCGAACTCGCGCCCGATCTCGTCGGCGGAGGGGATGTCGACGGGCTCGGCGAGCATGTTGCCCCGTGTCTCGGCGCCCGCGGCCGCGTCGTACTGGTGCTCCAGGCCCTGGACGAGGGCGACCAGTTCCTCGTCGCCCTCCCGGATCTGCCGGTCGATCTCCGTCTGGGTGCGGTGGGCCTCCGTGCGCAGGGCGTGGGCGACCGAGGGCAGCACCAGGCCGGTGGCGGCCGTGACGGCCTCCAGGACGGTCAGGGCCGCGTCCGGGTAGGGCGAGCGGGCGATGTAGTGCGGTACGTGCGCGGCGACACCCAGCACGTCGTGTCCGGCCTCCATGAGGCGGTACTCGACGAGGGCCTCGGCGCTGCCGGGCACCTGGGCCTCCTCGAAGGGGCTGCGGTGGCCGGGGACCAGCTCCGCCCGGTTGCCGTGCGGGGTGAGGCCGACCGGGCGGGTGTGCGGCACGCCCATGGGGATGCCGTGGAAGTTCACCGAGAGGCGTACGCCGAGGCGCTCCACGATCTGCCGGACGGCGGCCGCGAAGCGCTCCCACTCCACGTCGGGCTCGGGCCCGGACAGCAGCAGGAAGGGGGCTCCGGTGGCGTCCTGGGCGAGCCGCACCTCCAGCGCCGGCTCCTCGTACTCGGTCCAGCGGTCGCGCTTGAACGTCAGCAGCGGGCGGCGGGCCCGGTAGTCCACGAGCCGGTCGTGGTCGAAGCGCGCCACCACCTGGTGGGGAGCCGAGCCAAGGAGCCGTTCGACGATCTGGTCGCCCGTCTCACCCGCGTCGATATATCCGTCGAAGTGGTAGAGCATGACAAGTCCCGCCGATTCCTGGGCGAGTGCCATGTCGACGACGGCCAGGCCCTTCGGCTCCCATGCGTACAAACCCTGCGGATCAAGCACTGTGACCGCTCCTCCTCGTGTTCCTACTCCACAACGCGGATCGGGGGCGGGGCATTCCCGTCGACCCTTCCACGTGTGCGGGGCGCGCCGCTACGGCCGTGGCACGCGCGCGCCGTGGGGCACGGTCCCGCCCGCGCCCCGGAGTTGAGCACGCGCAAGGCGCGGCCGCGGGGCTCGCTCCCCCGCCGTCGACTCCGCGTCCCGGGCACCCGTCGCGGTGTCCGGGCGGGCAACTCCCGGACGGGGCGGTGCACATACACCCCCGGACGCACTTCGGGCCCGCATCCTGGTGGATGCGGGCCCGAGGTGTTATCGGCTAGTGCTCAGCCGTCCGCGTTCAGCTCTGGCCTCCGGCCAGCTTCTCGCGCAGGGCGGCCAGGGCCTCGTCCGAAGCGAGGGCACCGGAGGTGTCCGCACCCTCGGAGGAGTACGAGCCACCACCCGCGGCCGGAGCCGCACCCGCGGCGTCGCCGCCCTCGGCGGCAGCGGCCTCGTCGGCCTCGCGGGACTTGATGACCTGGGCCTGGTGCTGCTCGAAGCGCTGCTGCGCCTCGGCGTACTGGCCCTCCCACACCTCACGCTGGGACTCGAAGCCCTCGAGCCAGTCGTTGGTCTCGGGGTCGAAGCCCTCGGGGTAGATGTAGTTGCCCTGGTCGTCGTAGGACGCGGCCATGCCGTACAGGGTCGGGTCGAACTCGACCGAGGCCGGGTCGGAACCGAAGGACTCGTTGGCCTGCTTCAGCGAGAGGCTGATGCGACGGCGCTCGAGGTCGATGTCGATGACCTTGACGAAGATCTCGTCGTTGACCTGGACGACCTGCTCCGGGATCTCCACGTGGCGCTCGGCCAGCTCGGAGATGTGGACCAGACCCTCGATGCCCTCGTCCACGCGGACGAACGCACCGAACGGAACCAGCTTCGTGACCTTTCCGGGCACGACCTGGCCGATCTGGTGGGTGCGGGCGAACTGCTGCCACGGGTCTTCCTGGGTCGCCTTCAGCGACAGGGAGACGCGCTCGCGGTCCATGTCGACGTCGAGGACCTCGACCGTGACCTCCTGGCCGACCTCGACGACCTCGGAGGGGTGGTCGATGTGCTTCCAGGACAGCTCGGAGACGTGGACCAGACCGTCGACGCCACCCAGGTCCACGAAGGCACCGAAGTTGACGATCGAGGAGACCACGCCGGAGCGGACCTGACCCTTCTGGAGGGTCGTGAGGAACGTCTGACGGACCTCGGACTGGGTCTGCTCCAGCCAGGCACGGCGGGACAGGACCACGTTGTTGCGGTTCTTGTCCAGCTCGATGATCTTCGCCTCGAGCTCCTTGCCCACGTAGGGCTGGAGGTCGCGGACACGGCGCATCTCGACGAGGGAGGCCGGCAGGAAGCCACGGAGGCCGATGTCGAGGATGAGACCACCCTTGACGACCTCGATGACGGTACCGGTGACGATGCCGTCCTCTTCCTTGATCTTCTCGATGGTGCCCCAGGCGCGCTCGTACTGGGCGCGCTTCTTCGAGAGGATCAGGCGGCCTTCCTTGTCCTCCTTCTGGAGAACAAGGGCTTCGATCTCGTCGCCGACCTTGACGACCTCGTTCGGGTCGACGTCGTGCTTGATCGAGAGCTCGCGGCTCGGGATGACACCTTCGGTCTTGTAACCGATGTCGAGCAGGACCTCGTCCCGGTCGACCTTCACGATGACGCCGTCGACGATGTCGCCGTCGTTGAAGTACTTGATCGTCTCGTCGATCGCGGCGAGGAAGGCTTCCTCGTTACCGATGTCGTTGACCGCTACCTGCGGGGTGGTAGAGGTGGTCTCGGTGCTGCTCGTCATGTGGGAAAGGGCTCCGGTACGGACAGTGAGTCGTAGGTACTGCTACGCCGGGAGCCCGTATCGCTCTGAAGAAGCCGGACAGCCTAGGAAGCGCCACTTGAGAAATCCGGTGGCGCCTCGACAACCGAGGGGACATACGACAGATGCGAGCGCAGCCTGCTACGTCTGAGGTGCGCAGGCCCGCAGCGCAACTTGTAGCATACGGGGGCAGCCAGGCAGGGTCAATGCGCGAAGGCGCACACCCGGGGCGGAACGCCGCATACCCGGCACAAAACCTGTCCCGTGAGGCCACGCAGGCCATGGCAGACCCCATTCGTGACACCACCGCAGGGGGTCGCGCCACGCAGGTTACGGAAGAGTACGACGAGGGAGCCGATCATCCAAGAGCCTGAAGTCCACGAGCCCGACGAGGTACGCGGGGCCCACGGGGCCCCCGGCGCGCCGGAGGCCGACGAAGCGGAGGCCACCCGGCGCGAGGCCGGTGTGACGGAGAGTTCCCGGGCCAACCGGGGCTGGTGGGACCGCAACGCCGACGAGTACCAGATCGAGCACGGCACCTTCCTCGGCGACGACCGTTTCGTGTGGGGTCCGGAAGGGCTCGACGAGGTGGAGGCGGAGCTGCTGGGGCCGTCCGAGGAGCTGAAGGGCAAGGACGTCCTGGAGATCGGGGCCGGCGCCGCGCAGTGCGCGCGCTGGCTGGCCGCCCAGGGCGCCCGTCCGGTGGCCCTGGACCTCTCCCACCGCCAGCTCCAGCACGCCCTGCGCATCGGCGGATCGTTCCCGCTGGTGTGCGCCGACGCCGGCGACCTGCCCTTCGCGGACGGTTCCTTCGACCTGGCGTGCTCGGCGTACGGGGCGCTGCCCTTCGTCGCCGACCCGGTGCGGGTGCTGCGGGAGGTCCGTCGTGTCCTGCGTCCCGGCGGCCGTTTCGTCTTCTCGGTGACCCATCCGATCCGCTGGGCGTTCCCCGACGAGCCCGGCCCGGAGGGCCTGTCCGTCTCCGGCTCCTACTTCGACCGCACTCCGTACGTGGAGCAGGACGAGGAGGGCCGGGCCGTGTACGTCGAGCACCACCGCACGATCGGCGACCGCGTCCGGGACGTCGTGGCGGCGGACTTCCGGCTGGTGGACCTGGTCGAGCCGGAGTGGCCCGCCTGGAACACCTCCGAGTGGGGCGGCTGGTCCCCGCTGCGCGGCAACCTGATCCCGGGGTCGGCGATCTTCGTGTGCGAGCGGGACTGAGCGGGGGCGGGTCCGGCGGGTTCCGCGTACCTCTTCCCGCGCGTGCGAGCGGTAGAGAGGCACGCGCGCGTGGAGGGCGTCTCCGGGGGCGTACGACACTGGGGGCGTGATCCGTTACGACGCCCTGGACGCACTGCCCGTGCGCACCGCCCTGCCCGCGCTGGACGACGCCCTGGAGGGGCACGGCGCGGCCGTCCTCGTCGCGCCGCCCGGGACCGGCAAGACGACGCTGGTGCCCCTGGCGCTGGCGGGGCTGCTGGACGGCGGCCCGGCGCGGCGGGTGGTCGTCGCCGAGCCGCGGCGGATCGCGGCGCGGGCGGCGGCGCGGCGGATGGCGTGGCTGCTCGGCGAGAAGGTCGGCGCGAGCGTCGGCTACACCGTGCGCGGCGAGCGGGTCGTCGGGCCACACGCGCGCGTGGAGGTCGTCACGACGGGTGTCCTGCTGCAACGGCTGCAGCGGGACCAGGAGCTGCCGGGCGTCGACGTCGTGGTGCTCGACGAGTGCCATGAGCGGCATCTGGACGCGGACACGGCGGCGGCGTTCCTGCTCGACGTGCGCGAGGCGCTGCGGCCCGGGCTGCGGCTGGTGGCGGCGTCGGCGACGACGGACGCGCAGGGCTGGGCACGGCTGCTGGGCGGGGCGCCGGTGGTCGCGGCGCAGGGCGTCTCGTACCCGGTCGAGGTGGTGTGGGCGCCGCCGCCGCGTCCGGTGCGGCCGCCGCACGGGATGCGGGTGGACCCGGCGGCGCTGACGCATGTGGCGTCGGTGGTGCGGCGGGCGCTGGCCGAGCGGGCGGGGGACGTGCTCTGTTTCCTGCCGGGGGTGGGTGAGATCGCGCGGGTGGCCGGGCAGTTGGCGGGTCTCGGTGACGTGGAGGTGCTCCAGGTGCACGGGCGGGCGCCGGCGGCCGTGCAGGACGCGGTGCTGACGGGCGGGGAGGGGCGCCGGGTGGTCCTCGCGACCTCGGTGGCCGAGTCCTCGCTGACGGTGCCCGGGGTGCGGGTGGTCGTCGACTCCGGGCTCGCGCGGGAGCCGCGTGTCGACCACGCGCGCGGGATCGGCACGCTGACGACGGTGCGGGCCTCGCGGGCGGCCGGACGGCAGCGGGCCGGACGGGCCGGGCGTGAGGCCCCCGGCGCGGTCTACCGGTGCTGGGCCGAGGCCGAGGACGGCCGTCTGCCGGGTTTCCCGTCGCCGGAGATCAAGGTGGCCGACCTGACCGCGTTCGCCCTGCAGGCGGCCTGCTGGGGCGACCCGGACGCCTCCGGGCTCGCGCTCCTGGACCCGCCTCCGAGCGGGGCGATGGCTGCGGCCCGCGACGTCCTCTCCGCGATCGGCGCGGTCTCCCCCACCGGGCACGCCACGGACCGGGGCGCGCGCATGGCCCGGCTCGGCCTGCACCCCCGGCTGGCCCGTGCGCTCCTGGACGCGACGCCGCTGGTGGGGGCGGAGCGGGCCGCCGAGGTCGTCGCGCTGCTGAGCGAGGAGCCCCCGCGGGAGTACGGCGACGATCTCACCGCCGCGCTGCGGACCGCCCGGCGCGGGGGTGACGCCTACGCGGCTCGCTGGCGCACGGAGGTGCGGCGGCTGCGCACCTCGTCGAAGCCCGCGTCGAAGCAGGCGTCGAAGCAGGCGTCCGCGACGTGGGACGCCGGTGCCGGGGAGGAGCGGGGAGTGGGCGTCGTGGCGGCACTGGCGTTTCCGGAGCGGGTGGCGCGGGAGGACAGGGGCGGCTATCTGATGGTCTCCGGGACCCGGGCAGAGGTGGGCGAGGGGTCCGGGTTGCGCGGGGCGCCCTGGATCGCCGTGGCCGTCGCAGACCGGGCGACGGGTGCGGGGCACGCGCGCGTGCGGCTCGGGGCGGCCGTCGACGAGCAGATCGCCCGGGAGGCGGCCGGGAGTCTGTACGGCCGGGGCGAGGAGGTGGCGTGGCGGGGCGGGGATGTCGTCGCCCGGACGGTGGAGCGGCTGGGGGCCGTGGAGCTGGTGGTGCGGCCGTTGCGGGAGGCGGCCCCCGGGCTCGTACGGGAGGCGTTGCTGGAAGGGCTGCGGGCCGAGGGGTTCGGGCTGCTGCGGTGGTCGCAGGACGGCACCCGGTTGCGGGAGCGGCTGGCCTTTCTGCACGGGCGGCTCGGCGCGCCCTGGCCGGATGTCTGCGACGACGCTCTCCACGCGCGCGTGGAGGAGTGGCTGGAGCCCGAGCTGGGGCGGGCCCGGCGGCGGGCGGACCTCGGGCGGATCGACGCCGGGGAGGCGCTGAAGCGGTTGCTGCCGTGGGCCACGGGGGACGCGGTACGGCTGGAGGAGCTGGCGCCCGAGCGGATCGAGGTGCCGAGCGGGTCCCGGATCCGGGTCGACTACGCGCGGCCCGAGCAGCCGGTGCTGGCGGTGAAGCTGCAGGAGATGTTCGGGCTGCGGGAGTCGCCCGTCCTGGCCGGGGTGCCCGTGCTGGTGCATCTGCTGTCCCCCGCCGGGCGGCCCGCCGCCGTCACCGCCGATCTCGCCTCCTTCTGGAAGGACGGGTACCGGGCCGTGCGGGCGGAGTTGCGGGGCCGCTACCCCAGGCATCCGTGGCCGGAGGACCCGGCGACGGCCGAGCCCACCCGGTACACCAACGCGCGGCTCAGGCGTTGACCGGCTCGGACGCCGGGGGCCTGCTGGACGCGGCCGCGCCGGGCCGCCGGCCGCGGGCCTCGACCCACAGGGAGAGGGCGAGGAGCCCGATGCCGAGGGCGAGGAAGCCCCAGGGCAGGTAGGACGTCATGAGCAGGACGAGCAGGCGCTGGGACTTCACCAGGTCGACGGTGTGCTCGATGTAGTCCTCGCGCATCTTCACGTGCCCGGCGAAGGCGGTCACCTTCTCGCGGTCGCCCAGGAGGGTGCCGCCGCGGAGTTCCTCCTTGTGGATCTCCTCGCCGTAGACGGGGGCGCCGGTCACGGGTTCGACCCAGAACTTGCGGACCGTGGTGTACCAGCGGGTCGTGCCCGTCCCGGCGACCGTCTCGCGGGTGATGCCCTTCACGGGCATGACGCGCGGGAAGGGCACCTCGGTCCAGGGGATGGTCTGCTCGAAGTAGTAGACCTCGACGCCCCGGAAGTCCCGGGTGCCCTTGTAGTGGATGGGGGCGGTGATCCGGGCCTGGGCGTCGAAGTACTCGTAGTCCCTCTTCTCCGTGAGGAAGGGCCATTTGAATTCCAGACCCTCCCGTTTCACGGGGTCGCCGTCGACCATCTCGCCCTTGGCGTGCACGGGTTCCTGGGTGTGGGCGTCGAAGATGTAGCGCTCGGGGATCCGGGAGACCATCTCCCCGTCCGGGCCCTGGACATAGGACAGGCCGTCCCAGACGACGACGTCCCGGCCGGTGTTCTTCTCGATGGCCTCGGACGCCTCCACGTCGCCCTTGAGGGTCTGCACGATGGTGACCTTCGGGACCGTGCGGGCGGTCATCGTGGCGTAGTCGAGGAGGGTGGCGTCCTTCGCCTCCAGGACCATGTCCTGGTACTGGTTCGCCGGGATCTTGGCCAGGTGCGGGAAGACGTACCAGCGCACCAGTGGGGACAGGGCGGTGAAGAACACGGCGAGCGCGAGCAGGATCAGGCCGGCCCTACGGCGCATCTCGGCCTCCCTCCCGGACGGTTGTGTGGGCGTGCGGCCACCCTCGGCCGGTGCGGCTACGGATGTGCGGGGACCGTCGTCAGCAACGGCTTCGGTGAGGTCTCGCCCGTCGGTGAGCCGAGCACCGTGATCGTGAACACCAGGGCGAAGGCGAGGGCGAGACCGGTCGCGGCGGCGATCAGGGCGCGCATACGGACCTCCCGACTACGAGCCTCACGACAGAAACTGATAGTTCGTCAGATCCGGCACGGTAGCAACGGCCGGCCGAGATGAGAACACGTCGCGCACACAAACGACGGCGGCGGCGCCCCTCCGGAGAGGGACGCCGCCGCGGCCGTACACGCGGTGGGTGCCGGTCAGGACGCGCCGGGGCTCGGCGTCGCGGCCTCGTCCGATCCGGTCGGCTCGGCCGTGGCGGCGGGCGCCTCCACCTTCAGTTCGAGGGTGAGGGTCGCGCCGCCCTCGGTCTGGATGCGGAGCAGGAACGTGCCGGTGGCGTCGTCCGCGTACAGCTTCGGGAGCTTGAGGGCGCCGCCCGCGTCGGTCTCCAGGGCGAAGGTGCGCACGGGCTCGCCGTCCGCGTCCTCGAAGTAGGGGCCCTTGTCGTTCTCGGTGGCGTCGAGGAGCGAGGTGACGAGGGTCGCCGTGGCGGCGACCCTGTCCGCGATCTCGCCCCGGTAGGTGGCCTTCACCTCGATCTGTTCCGCGAACTCGCCGCCCGCGACGCAGGTCAGCGCGGTGGTGCCGACGCGGGTGAGGGTGTCGGCCCGACGGGCGGTGACGGTCGCCTTGTGGTCCAGGGCGGCCACGGCGCGGCCCACGACGGTGGTGCGGATCGTGAGGTCGCCGGTCTTCTCACCGGCCACGAGCGCGGGAGCGGTGGCCTTGCCCGTGCTGTCGGTGAGGACGGTCGCGACCTTCTCGCCGCCGGTGAAGGTGGTGTCCGTGCCGCCGACGACGGTGAAGCGGACCCGCACCTTCGCCACGGCCTTGCCCGCCTTGGTCTCCGTGCGGGCGGCGAGCTTGCCGGTGAAGGTGTCGCCGGCCATCGCGGTGAGGCTCGCCGCGCCCGCGTTCTCCAGGTGGTGCACCGAGTCGGTGGGCGTCCCCGGCGGCGTGGGCGGGTTGGTGGTGGGCGGGGGCGGGGTGGTGCCGCTGCCCGGCTCGCTCGGGTTCGGCTCGGGCGTCTTCGGCGGCGTGGGCCTGGGCCTCGGCGTGGAGCCACCGTTGTTGTTGCCGTTGCCGGTGTTGTTGCCGGTCCCCGTGCCCGTGTTGCCGCCGGTGCCTGTGTCGTTGCCGGGGCCGCTCGGCGTCTGGGGCAGGGAGCCGGTGCCGTCCGGGATCTCGTGGGTGCCCTTGCGGTAGTGCGCCAGCCACGACATGACGGTGTTGTAGTACTCCGTCGAGTTGTTGTAGCTGAGGATCGCGCTGCGCAGGTTCGCGTCGTTCGACAGGTCCCAGTCGAAGCGGCACAGGTAGTGGCCGGCGGCGAGGGCGGCGTCGTAGACGTTGTTGGGGTCCTCGGCGCCGTCGGCGTTGCCGTCGCGGCCCGCCCACTTCCAGGTGGACGGGATGAACTGCATGGGGCCGACCGCGCGGTCGTGCGTGCTGTCGTCGTCGTACACGCCGTTGTCGGTGTCGCTGATGTTGGCGAAGCCGTTGCCGTTGAGCGGGGGGCCGAGGATCTTCTTGCCGATCGTGGTGCCCTCGGCGTCGACACGGCCGCCACTGGCCTGGCCGGACTCCACCTTGCCGATGGCGGCGAGGAGTTGCCAGGGCAGGTTGCAGCCGGGCTTGGACTCGCGCAGGGAGGCCTCGGCCTTCTTGTACGCGTCGAGGACGGTCGCGGGTATGCCGCTCTCGGAGGCGCCGGTCGTGCCCGGACCCGTGGTCGGGGTGGGGCTGTTGAGGGGCGGCAGGTCCGTGTAGTACCGCGAGTTGCCCGAAGCGGTCTCGTCGGCCTGGGTGCTCATCTCCGGCGAGGGCGAGCCCGCGGTCTGTCTGCCCGCACCGTCGGTGGTCACGCCCGGGGCCTGGGAGGCGGCGAGCGCCGCCACCGTGGCCGCGGCCAGGGCGGTCGTGGCCGCCCCCTTGCGGAGCCTCAAACCGAACTGCGCCGCCATTGAGCGAACCCCTCCCCGGTGGTCGAACGCGTCAACGTTCATTCCGCTTACTGCCGTGTACTACCGCTTCTTGACGTCTCGGGCGTTATTTCCGGTTTCGGCGAACCGGCTTTCCCGCACAGGTACACCGACTCCGGAGTTCCGGTCTTGGTTGCCCTGTCCCGGCATTCCTTTTCCAGAACTCCGGCGGCCAACCCACCGACCGGGGCGACGACCCAGGCGACCCTACGACAACTCGCGTCGCCCGGACACCCGTTCGCGCCCGATATTCACCGATTGGCCATATCGATTCACTGTCACGCGGGCGCCCTTCGGACGGGCGGGGACAGGTCACGCATACTGGCCACCGGTCATCGCCGGGCCGACACGTCCGGCCAAAGTCCGTCACAGGGGGACGACTTGCCCTTCACGCTCAGCCACGCGGCCGCCGTGCTGCCCGCCCTGCGGGCGAACGGGACCGGGCGCGGGCCCCTGGTGCCGTCGGTCCTCGTCGCCGGTTCGCTCGCGCCCGACATGACCTACTACGTGGCGAGCGTGCTGCCGGAGGCCATGGAGTTCGGCGACGTCACGCACTCATTCACCGGGGTGTTCACCGTCGACGTCCTCGTCACCTGGGCGCTGGTCGGACTGTGGCTGCTGCTCCGCGAGCCGCTGGTCGCGCTGCTGCCGAGGGGACGGCAGGGGCGGGTGGCCGCGCTGGTGCGCTGCGGGGCGGGAACGCGGCCGTTCAGCCTCTCGTCGGCCCTGTGGTGGTACGTCTGCGCCGCCCTCGGCTCGCTGACCCATGTCGTGTGGGACGCGTTCACCCACCTCGACCGGTGGGGGATGCGGCTGCTGCCCGTCCTCGGCGAGGAGATCGCGGGCTCGCCGCTCTACTGGTACCTCCAGTACGGCGGCTCCGCGGTCGCGGCGGTCGTGATCGCTCTCTTCGTCGTGGTGGCCCTGCGCCGGCAGCCCTCGGTCGAACCCGTGGGCGTGCCCGTGCTCTCCGCGGCCGACCGGTGGGTGGCGGGCGCCGTCATCGGGGGCTGCGCGCTGGTCGCGGCCGTGCAGCGGGTGGCCCGCTGGTGGGCGCACTGGGGGTCGGTCGCCAAGCCGTACGAGGTGATCCCGACCGTGTGCTTCGGGGCGGGCGCCGGGCTCGTGGCCGGCGTACTCCTCTACGGCGTCGGCGTCAGGGCGCGGCGCCCGGCTCCCGCCGCTGCGGCGCCCGCGGTGGACGCGGAGGACGCGGAGGCGGACAGCTCGGTCCGCCGCTGACCGCCGGACGCCGAGCCGGGGTGCCGCTGGGGAAGCGGGGCCTGGCGGCGCGGGCGGCGTACGGGGGGACGTGCCCGAGGAGGGCCGCCAGGGGGTGGGTCAGCGGCCAGGGGTAGAGGCTGTGCGGCCGCCGGACGCGTGGGCGGGCCCAGGGGGCCCGGGTGAGGCGGGTTCGCACCCCTGACAGGCGGGTGGCAGCTGTCGCTGTACGGCGGCGGAGCGTGCGTATGCCCATGCGGGCATCCTTACGGCTGGGCGCTGCCGGGGGCGTCCTGGTGTGGGCCGGACGGGTGATCACCGGGGCGGTTCTCGGGGGCGGGTTCCGTCGCCGGGCGCGGGCCCATCGGTGCGGTTCCGTCGACGAGTGCGGGGCCGGTGGGGGCTTGTCGCGCAGTTCCCCGCGCCCCTGGAAGGCAGGGGCTGCGCCCCGTGCCTTCCAGAGGGGGCGCGAAGCCCGGCCGTGGCCGCTAGTGGGCCGCCGACTCCCAGTCCGGGCCGTGGCCCACCGAGACGTCCAGCGGGGCCCTCAGGTGGACCGCGTCGGCCATCTCGTGGCGCAGGAGCTGCTCGACGCGGTCGCGTTCGCCGGGGGCGATCTCCAGGACGATTTCGTCGTGGACCTGCAGGAGCATGCGGGAGGCGAGACCGGCCTCGTCCAGGGCGCGGCCGACGTTCAGCATGGCGATCTTGACGATGTCGGCGGCGGTGCCCTGGATCGGGGCGTTGAGGGCCATCCGCTCGGCGGCCTCGCGACGCTGCCGGTTGTCGCTGTTGAGGTCGGGCAGATACCGCCGGCGCCCGAACAGCGTCGCCGTGTAGCCCGTCGCCCGCGCCTCGTCCACGACCCTGCGCAGATAGTCCCGTACGCCGCCGAAGCGCTCGAAGTACGCGTCGATCAGGGCGCGCGCCTCACCCGCCTCGATGTTCAGCTGCTGGGAGAGGCCGAACGCGGACAGCCCGTAGGCCAGGCCGTACGACATCGCCTTGATCTTGCGGCGCATCTCCGCGTCCACCGCCGACTGCTCCACCCCGAAGACCTGCGCGGCCGCCGTGGTGTGCAGGTCCTCGCCGGAGGTGAACGCCTCGATCAGGCCCTCATCCTCGGACAGGTGTGCCATTACCCGCAGTTCGATCTGGCTGTAGTCCGCCGTCATCAGGGACTCGAAGCCCTCGCCCACGACGAAGCCGCGCCGGATGGCCCGGCCCTCGTCGGTGCGGACCGGGATGTTCTGGAGGTTCGGGTCCACGGACGACAGGCGGCCCGTGGCGGCGACCGTCTGGTTGAACGTGGTGTGGATGCGGCCGTCCGCCGCGACGGTCTTGATCAGACCCTCGACCGTGACGCGCAGCTTCGCCTGCTCACGGTGGCGGAGCATGATCACCGGCAGTTCGTTGTCCGTCTGGCCGGCGAGCCACGCCAGGGCGTCCGCGTCCGTGGTGTAGCCCGTCTTCGTCCGCTTGGTCCTGGGCAGGCCCAGCTCGCCGAAGAGGACTTCCTGGAGCTGCTTGGGCGAGCCCAGGTTGAACTCGTGCCCCGCCGCCGCGTGCGCCTCCTTCACCGCCTGTTGCACGGCGCCCGCGAACATCTGCTCCATGGCCTCCAGGTGGGCCCGGTCCGCCGCGATGCCGTGGCGTTCCATCCGGGCCAGGAGCGCGGAGGTGGGCAGCTCCACGTCCCGCAGGAGGTCGGCCGCGCCGACCTCCTCCAGACGCTCGCCGAACGCCACGCCGAGGTCGAGGATCGCGCGGGCCTGCACCATCAGCGCGTCGGCCTCGGCGCCCTCGTCCGCCCCGAAGGCCAGCTGACCGTCGGCCGTGGCGGCGGGGGCCAGCTCGCGGCCCAGGTACTCCAGGGTGAGCGCGTCCAGGTCGAAGGAGCGGCGGCCCGGCTTGACGAGGTACGCGGCGAGGGCGGTGTCCATGCCGACGCCCTCGACGGTCCAGCCGTGCTCGGCGAAGACCCGCATCGCGGCCTTGGCGTTGTGGAACACCTTCGGCTTGGCGGTGTCGGCGAGCCAGGCCGCCCACGCGGTCTCGTCCGCCTCGTCCAGCTCGGTCGGGTCGAACCAGGCGGCCGCTCCCCCGGCCACGGCGAGCGCGATCTCGGCCACCGAGCCCGCGCCGAGCGCCCAGGTGTCGACGGTGGCGACGCCGAGGATCTCCGTGCCGTGCTCGGCGAGCCAGGGGGCCACCTCGCCGGAGCCGAGGACCGTGCCGTCCACCTCGACGCCGGGGGCGGCCGGCTGACCGGCGTCCGCCTCCTCGGCACCCGGGTCGACGGCCAGCAGACGCTCGCGCAGCGACGGGTTGCGGATCTCCAGGGTGTCCAGGACCATCGCGACGGCCTTGCGGTCGTACGCGGCGCGCTCCAGGTCGGCGACGCCCTTGGGCAGTTCGACGGTGCGCACCATCTCGGTGAGGCGGCGGTTGAGCTTGACGGCCTCCAGGTGGTCGCGGAGGTTCTGCCCGGCCTTGCCCTTGACCTCCTCCACGCGCTCGACGAGATCCGCGAACGAACCGAACTGGTTGATCCACTTCGCGGCGGTCTTCTCGCCGACGCCGGGGATGCCGGGGAGGTTGTCGGACGGGTCGCCGCGCAGGGCCGCGAAGTCCGGGTACTGGGCCGGGGTGAGGCCGTACTTCTCGAACACCTTCTCCGGGGTGAACCGGGTCAGCTCCGAGACACCCTTCGTCGGGTAGAGCACGGTGGTGTGCTCGCTGACGAGCTGGAAGGAGTCGCGGTCGCCGGTGACGATGAGGACCTCGAAGCCCTCCGCCTCGGCCTGGGTGGCGAGGGTGGCGATGATGTCGTCGGCCTCGAAGCCGTCGACGGCGAAGCGGACGGCGTGCATCGCGTCGAGCAGCTCACCGAGCAGTTCGACCTGGCCCTTGAACTCGTCGGGTGTCTTCGAGCGGTTCGCCTTGTACTCGGTGAACTCCTCGGAGCGCCAGGTCTTGCGGGAGACGTCGAACGCGACCGCGAAGTGGGTGGGGGCCTCGTCGCGCAGCGTGTTCGCCAGCATCGACGCGAAGCCGTAGATGGCGTTGGTCGGCTGGCCCGTCGCCGTCGTGAAGTTCTCCGCGGGCAGCGCGAAGAACGCGCGATAGGCCAGCGAGTGCCCGTCCATGAGCATGAGCCGCGGACGGCTGCCGCCGGGGGTGCTGTCGGTCTTCTTCGATCCAGTCTCTGCCACGAACCCGATCCTGCCATGTACCACTGACAGCCGGACCCCAGGGACGTGACGGGGGGGCCGCTCCGGGCGAGGACGACCGGTTCGGCACGGGGGGATGTGGCCGGTCGCGCACTGCCGGCCCGGCGGCCGGCCCCCGCCCTCGGCGGTGCCGAGGGCGGGGGCCGGGGCGACCCGGTGCGCCGCGTGCTCGCAGCCGTACGCCCTTACGCCCTCACACCCTTACGCCGAGGACACCTTGAGCACCCTCGGGCGCCGCCCGAAGCCGGAGCGAAGCCGGAGCGGAGTCGGAGCGAAGCCGGAGCGGAGTCGGAGCGAAGCCGGAGCGAAGCCGGGAGGAGTCGGGTCCTGCTCGCCACCACCGGGACGGCGCGGGACGGTCCCACGCGCCGCACCCTCGCAGTCGTACGGGGTGACGCGCCGGGTCTGTCCTCATCGGCGCCGACGCCGACGGCAGCGTGGCCCCACGTGCCCCGAAGCCGGGGAGCCAGCCCACTCCTGTTCGCCACCGGAGGGGCAGGGACCGGAGAAGGCAGCCGTCAGCCGCGCCCCCGCCACCGGCCACCCCACCACCCCTTTCACCGGCGCTGACACGTGCGAGGATCGAAGGCGTAGCCTCACGCCCGAACAGCACGCGTATGCGAATGGGGAGCAGCCATGGCCGGCAAGGCGCCGAAGAGTGATCCGGTTCAGGACGCGCCGCAGGTCGCGGAGCCCAAGCATGCCGCGGCGGGCCTGCCGGCGATCGGGCACACGTTGCGGATCGCGCAACGGCAGATGGGTGTGAAGCGGACCGCGCTGACGCTGCTGCGGGTCAACCAGAAGGACGGCTTCGACTGCCCCGGCTGCGCCTGGCCGGAGCCGGAGCACCGGCACGCCGCGGAGTTCTGCGAGAACGGCGCCAAGGCGGTCGCCGAGGAGGCGACGCTGCGCCGGGTCACCCCCGAGTTCTTCGCCGCCCACGGCGTGGCCGACCTCGCCACGCGCAGTGGCTACTGGCTCGGCCAGCAGGGGCGGCTCACCCACCCCATGTACCTGCCCGAGGGCGGCGACCGGTACGAGCCGGTGCCCTGGGAGCGCGCCTTCGACATCGTCGCCGAGGAACTGAAGGCACTCGCCTCTCCCGACGAGGCCCTCTTCTACACCTCGGGCCGCACGAGCAACGAGGCCGCGTTCCTGTACCAGCTCTTCGCCCGCGAGTTCGGCACGAACAACCTGCCGGACTGCTCCAACATGTGCCACGAGTCGTCGGGCTCCGCGCTGTCCGAGACCATCGGCATCGGCAAGGGCAGCGTCCTGCTGGAGGACCTCTACAAGGCCGACCTGATCGTCGTCGCCGGGCAGAACCCGGGGACGAACCACCCCCGGATGCTCTCCGCGCTGGAGAAGGCCAAGGCCAACGGCGCGAAGATCATCACCGTCAACCCGCTGCCCGAGGCCGGCCTGGAGCGGTTCAAGAACCCGCAGACCCCCCAGGGCATGCTCAAGGGCGCCGCCCTCACCGACCTGTTCCTGCAGATCCGCATCGGCGGGGACCAGGCCCTGTTCCGCCTCCTCAACAAACTGATCCTGGAGACCGAGGGCGCGGTCGACGAGGAGTTCGTCGCCGGGCACACCCACGGCTTCGAGGAGTTCGCCGAGGCCGCCCGCGCCGCCGACTGGGACGAGACGCTCACCGCGACCGGCCTCACGCGCGAGAAGATCGACGAGGCGCTGGGCATGGTCCTCGCCTCGAAGCGGACCATCGTCTGCTGGGCCATGGGCCTCACCCAGCACAAGCACTCGGTGCCTACCATCCGCGAGGTGGTCAACTTCCTTCTGCTGCGCGGCAACATCGGCCGCCCCGGCGCGGGCGTCTGCCCGGTGCGCGGCCACTCCAACGTGCAGGGCGACCGCACGATGGGCATCTTCGAACGGCCCGCCCCGGCCTTCCTGGACGCCCTGGAGAGGGAGTTCGGCTTCGCCCCGCCCCGGGAGCACGGCTACGACGTCGTACGGGCCATCAGGGCCATGCGCGACGACAAGGCGAAGGTCTTCTTCGCCATGGGCGGCAACTTCGTGTCGGCCTCCCCCGACACCGAGGTCACCGAGGCGGCCATGCGCCGCGCCCGGCTCACCGTGCACGTGTCGACGAAGCTGAACCGCTCGCACGCGGTCACGGGCGCGCGGGCCCTGATCCTGCCCACCCTCGGCCGCACCGAGCGCGACCTCCAGGGCGGCGGCGAGCAGTTCGTGACCGTGGAGGACTCCATGGGCATGGTGCACGCCTCACGCGGCCGCCTGGAGCCCGCGAGCGGGCAGCTGCTGTCCGAGACGGCCATCGTGTGCCGGCTGGCCCGCCGGGTCCTCGGCGAGGACAGCCGTACGCCGTGGGAGGAGTTCGAGAAGGACTACGCGACGATCCGCGACCGTATCGCGCGCGTGGTGCCCGGTTTCGAGGACTTCAACGCGCGCGTGGCCGACCCCGCCGGCTTCGCCCTCCCGCACGCCCCGCGCGACGAGCGGCGCTTCCCCACCGCCACCGGCAAGGCCAACTTCACGGCCGCGCCCGTCGAGTACCCGCGGCTGCCCGAGGGCCGCCTCCTGCTGCAGACACTGCGCTCGCACGACCAGTACAACACCACCATCTACGGCCTGGACGACCGCTACCGGGGGATCAGGAACGGTCGCCGGGTCGTCCTGGTCAACCCCGAGGACGCGCGCGCGCTGAAGCTCGCGGACGGCTCGTACGTGGACCTGGTGAGCGAGTGGCGGGACGGCGTGGAGCGCCGGGCCGACGGCTTCCGGGTGGTGCACTATCCGACGGCCCGCGGCTGCGCGGCCGCCTACTACCCGGAGACCAACGTCCTGGTACCGCTGGACGCCACCGCCGACACCAGCAACACCCCGGCCAGCAAGTCCGTCGTGATCCGTCTGGAACAATCGTCGACCGACTGAGCGTTTGCTCAGGCGCCGGCACCCGACCGCCGGCACTTTCGATCGAGGACGGACGGAGCCCCATGGGCGAGCAGCACCACGCGAAGTTCCCGCAAGAGGTCATCGACGAGTACGCGGCCCTCGGCATCGACCTGGTGGCGATGTTCTCCGCGGGACATCTGGGCACGCGGATGGGCGTGCGGATCGTGGAGGCCTCCGCGGACCGGGTCGTCGGCACGATGCCCGTGGAGGGCAACACCCAGCCGTACGGCCTGCTGCACGGAGGCGCGTCCGCCGTGCTGGCGGAGACGCTCGGGTCGGTCGGCTCCATGCTGCACGCCGGCAGCTCCAAGATCGCCGTGGGCGTCGACCTGAACTGCACCCACCACCGGGGCGTGCGGTCCGGGCTGGTGACCGGCGTCGCCACCCCGCTGCACCGGGGGCGCTCGACGGCCACGTACGAGATCGTCGTCAGCGACGAGGACGGCAAGCGGGTCTGCACGGCCCGCCTGACCTGCCTGCTGCGCGACGCCCCGGCGGCCCCGGGCGAGCGGACGGGGACGTCCGGCTGATGCGTGCGGGCGGGGGCCGGGCCGGGACGGGGGCGTTATCGCCTCTGGTCCCGCACGGCGCACAGGCCCTAGCGTCGGGGCATGGCAACGGCAAGAGCATCCTGGCCGCGCGTGGCGCTCGGGCTCGCGGTGCTGACCGGCGTCCTGGCCACCGGGTGCGCGGCGCCGGACACGACGGGCGGACCGGCGTCCGCGCGGAGCGGCGGCTCGCCGTCCCCGTCGACCACCCCGCGCGAGGAGCTGTGCGCGAAGATCGTGTCGTACTGGTCGCGGCAGGTGCTCGACAGCGGCACCTACGGGGACTACCAGTCCATGGGGCTCTCGAACGGGCAGTACGAGATCCTGCGGGCGGTCGTGGACGCGGCACGGGCCGAGCGGCGGCGCACGGGCCCGAGGGCCGCCGACCGGCTGATCGGCCGACGGGCCCGGACGGACTGCGAGACGTGGTACCGCTCGGGCGGGCCGGGCGGGGGACCCTGGCGGTGAGCGGGATCGGTCCCGTGGAGCCGGGCGAGGGCACCTGGGACGGCTCCGAGGCGGACGTCGCGCCCGATCCTCCCCGCGGACGGTACGCGCAGGCGTACGCCCGTCATCGCCGTGCCGTGCTCACGGTGGCGACGGCCCTCACCCTGCTCACGGGCAGCGGCTACCTGTACGCCACCCGCCCCGAGCCCGCCCCGCCGCCCGAGCCCACGGCCCCGCCCTACCCCTCCCAGGCGGTCGGCGTCAGCTATCTGGGCCGGGTCACCCCGCCCGCCGGATCCCCGCGCACGAGCTTCGGCTTCGAGGTGGAACTGCGCGTGCTGTCGGGCCCCCCGGTCACCGTCGAGCGGATGACCCAGCCCTACGCGGGTCTCTCCCTGCGAACGGATCCGCGCCCTCCGGTACGGATCGGGACGGACCGGCCCCGAAGGATCGTCGTCACCATGCGCGTCACCGAATGCCGGAAAGCGCCCGAGAACCCGGGGCTCCCTTTCCTGGACGTAACTCTACGTAATACGCGCGCAATAGAAGCGCACAGTTTCATGCTGGGCGAGCGCTACGCGCGGGACCTCTCCGACGCCCTCCAAGTCGCCTGTAGCAACGATTCCGCGTCAGCACCAAAAACTTGAACACTCCTGAACCTACCCGCGTCGACCCTGCACGTTCTCACTATGCGGACAGGGCGAATCGGCCTGAATTCCGCGCATCCACCCACTGAGTACCGCTCTGCATTACCTCGTGTCATAACAAGAGCGTCACAGCCTTGGTCAGACTCTCCTACACATTCCCTACACCCGCTTAGAGTCACGCCCAGTCACCGCGCCACCGGAATCGAAGTCACGTCTTCGGCCCAGCGCTCGACTCGGCCCCTTTCAAACAGGAAGGGCCGTGCCAGGGAAAGGACTGATCGTGCGTCAACGTTCGCTCATAGCCATCACCGCCGCGCTGGCGGCGGGAGCACTCACTCTCACCGCCTGTGGTTCGCGCGACGAGGACAAGGGCGGCTCGGACACCGGCAGTGGCACCACTGTCGTCATCGGCGTCGACGCCCCGCTGACCGGTGACCTGTCCGCGCTGGGCCTCGGCATCAAGAACTCCGTGGACCTCGCCGCCAAGACGGCCAACAAGGACAAGTACGTCGAGGGCGTCACCTTCAAGATCGAGGCGCTCGACGACCAGGCGCAGCCCTCCTCGGGCCAGCAGAACGCCACCAAGCTCGTCGCCGACAAGAACGTCCTCGGTGTCGTCGGCCCGCTGAACTCGTCCGTCGCCGAGTCCATGCAGAAGGTCTTCGACGACGCCAAGCTCGTCGAGGTCTCCCCGGCCAACACCAACCCGGCGCTGACCCAGGGCCCGGACTGGCAGAAGAGCAAGGTCCGCCCGTACAAGTCGTACTTCCGCACCGCGACCACGGACGCCATCCAGGGCCCGTTCGCCGCGCAGTACGTCTTCAACGACGCGAAGAAGAAGAAGGTCTTCGTCATCGACGACAAGAAGACCTACGGCGCCGGCCTGGCCGCCACCTTCTCCGCGGAGTTCAAGAAGCTCGGCGGCAAGGTCGTCGGCACCGAGCACATCGACCCCGAGACCAAGGACTTCTCCGCGGTCGCCACCAAGGTCAAGTCCTCCGGCGCCGACGTCGTCTACTACGGCGGCGAGTACCCCCAGGCCGGCCCGCTCAGCAAGCAGATCAAGGCCGCGGGCGCCAAGGTCCCCGTCGTCGGCGGTGACGGCATCTACAGCGCCGACTTCATCAAGCTGGCCGGCGCCAGCGGCACCGGCGACCTCGCCACCTCCGTCGGCGCCCCCGTCGAGGAACTCGCCTCCGCCAAGGAGTTCGTCGCCAACTACAAGACCGCCGGATACAAGGAGGCCTACGAGGCCTACGGCGGCTACTCCTACGACTCGGCCTGGGCCATCATCGAGGCCGTCAAGAAGGTCGTCGAGGACAACAACGGCAAGCTCCCGAGCGACGCCCGCGCCAAGGTCACCGAGGCCGTGCAGAACGTCTCCTTCGACGGTGTGACCGGCAAGGTCTCCTTCGACGAGTACGGCGACGCCACCAACAAGCAGCTCACCGTCTACGCCGTCGAGGGCGGCGAGTGGAAGGCCGTCAAGTCCGGCACCTACTCCGGCTGACCCTCACCCACACCCATCCCTGAGCCGCGCGGGGCGCCGCACCACTGGCGCCCCGCGCGGACTCGCATCCGGTCAACATCCCTCGATATATCCGAAGTCTCGGAGGACATGCGGTGAACGAACTGCCGCAGCAGCTGGTCAACGGCCTGCTACTGGGATCCATGTACGGGCTGGTCGCCATCGGCTACACGATGGTCTATGGCATCGTCCAGCTCATCAACTTCGCCCACGGTGAGATCTTCATGGTGGGCGGATTCGGCGCCCTCACCATGTACCTGTACGTGCTGCCCGACGGCACGTCCATGTGGGTGGCGCTGCCCCTCATGCTCATAGGCGGCGTACTCGTCGCCGTACTCGTCGCGGTCGGCGCCGAACGATTCGCCTACCGCCCCCTGCGCACAGCACCACGCCTCGCGCCCCTCATCACCGCCATCGGCCTCTCCCTCGCCCTCCAGCAGGCGGTATGGGCCTGGTACCCCAACGCCCGGTCCGCGATCACCTTCCCCCAGATCGAGGGCGGCCCCTTCCAGATCGGCAGCGTCACCATCCAGACCGGTGACATCTTCCTGCTGCTCGCCGCCCCCATCAGCATGGCGATCCTCGCCTACTTCGTGATGAAGACCCGCACCGGCCGCGGCATGCAGGCCACCGCGCAGGACCCCGACACCGCCAAGCTCATGGGCATCAACACCGACCGCATCATCGTGGTCGCCTTCGCCCTCGGCGCCGCCTTCGCCGCCGTCGGCTCCGTCGCCTACGGCCTCAAGTACGGCGAGGTCCAGTTCCGCATGGGCTTCATCCTCGGCCTCAAGGCGTTCACCGCAGCCGTCCTCGGCGGCATCGGCAACATCTACGGCGCCATGCTCGGCGGCCTGGTCCTCGGCGTCGCCGAAGCCCTCTCCACCGCCTACATCTCCGACATCCCCGGCATGGAGCAGTTCGGCAGCCAGTCCTGGGCCAACGTCTGGGCGTTCGTACTCCTCATCCTCGTCCTCCTCGTCAGGCCACAGGGCCTGCTCGGCGAGCGCGTGTCGGACAGGGCGTGACACCGATGACCACACAGACCACCGCACCCCTGACCACCGGCGACACCACCGCCGCCGGCACCCCGACCCGCCTCGTGGGCATCCCCCCGCACCTCGGCCGCGCCCTCGCCACCGGCGGCGGAGCCCTCGCCATCGTCTCCACCTTCATGGCCTGGACGTGGACCTCCGCCTTCCCCGGCGACCTCACCGTCTACGGCTACCCCGGCGGCCTCCAGGTCCTCGTCCTCATCGGCGGCGCCCTCACCACCCTCCTCGGCCTGTCCTCCTACGGCCTCAAGGGCCTGCGCTGGCTGACCCCCGCAGGCGCCGACAGCGCCCTCAAGCTGGCCGCACTCGGCACCTTCGCCACCGCCTGGTACACGATCATCGCGATCAGCGCCAAGCTCGGCGGCGTCGTCAACCTGGAACCCGGCGGCTGGATCGCGGGCATCGCGACCCTCCTGGCCCTCCTCGGCGCCCTCTCCCTGCCCTACGCACGACCGGAGACCGAGCCCGGCGACCCCGACGACACCGGCTGGGACCAGTTCCGCCACAAGGCCCGCCAACAGCGGACCGTCGTCAAGGGGGCCTTCGCCTCCGGCACCGCCACCCCCGCGCGCCAGCTGCCCGCGTACGCCGAAATCCTGATCATCGTCGCCGCACTCGCCCTCGGCCTCACCGTCTTCACCTACGGCATCGGCACCGAGTACGACGAACTGTTCATCGGCTTCCTCATCACCGCCGGCTTCGGCTTCGGCGCAGCCGCCAAGGCCGGCCTCGTGGGCCGGATCTCGGCGCTCACCGCCAAGCACCGCAACGTGACGATGATCGGCGCGTTCGTCGCGGCCGCCGCCTTCCCCTTCACCCAGTCCGACGACCAGTACGCGACGATCGGCGTCTACATCCTGATCTTCGCCACCGTCGCCCTCGGCCTCAACATCGTCGTCGGCCTCGCCGGCCTCCTCGACCTCGGATACGTCGCCTTCCTCGGCGTCGGCGCCTACACCGCGGCCATGGTCTCCGGCTCCCCCTCCTCCCCCTTCGACATCCACCTGCCGTTCTGGGCCTCCGCCATCCTCGGCGCCGCCGTCGCCATGATCTTCGGCGTCATCATCGGCGCCCCCACCCTGCGCCTGCGCGGCGACTACCTCGCCATCGTGACGCTCGGCTTCGGTGAGATCTTCCGGATCACCGTCCTCAACATGGACGGCACCTCCGGCCCCGACATCACCAACGGCTCCAACGGCATCTCCTCGATCCCGAACCTCAACATCCTCGGGTTCGACTTCGGCCAGGAACACACCTTCCTCGGCTTCACCATCGCCCGCTTCGCCAACTACTTCCTGCTGATGCTCCTCATCACGCTGGTCGTCGTCGTCGTCTTCCGGCGCAGCAGCGACTCCCGCATCGGCCGCGCCTGGATCGCCATCCGCGAGGACGAGACCGCCGCCCTCGCCATGGGCATCAACGGCTTCCGCGTCAAGCTCATCGCCTTCGCCCTCGGCGCCGCCCTCGCCGGCCTCGCCGGCACGGTCCAGGCCCACGTCACCTACACCGTGACACCCGAGCAGTACCAGTTCGCCGCCGTCGTCCCGCCCAACTCGGCCTTCCTCCTCGCCGCGGTCGTCCTCGGCGGCATGGGCACCATCAGCGGCCCCCTCGTCGGCGCCGCACTGCTCTACCTCATCCCGTCCAAGCTCCAGTTCCTGGACGACTACCAGCTCTTCGCCTTCGGACTCGCGCTCGTCCTCCTGATGCGCTTCCGCCCGGAGGGCCTCATCCCCAACCGGCGCCGCCAGCTCGAATTCCACGAAGAGGCCGAAGCGCCCGCAGTGCTCAGCAAGGCAGGGGCCTGACCACCATGACTACCGACACCACCACCAAGGACACCGCCCCCGGCTCCAGCGCCGCCGGCGAGACCGTCCTCGACGCCCGCGGCGTCACCATGCGCTTCGGCGGCCTCACCGCCGTACGCAACGTCAACCTGACCGTCAACAGCGGCGAGATCGTCGGACTGATCGGCCCCAACGGCGCTGGCAAGACGACCTTCTTCAACTGCCTCACCGGCCTCTACATCCCCACCGAGGGCGAAGTCCGCTACAAGGGCCAGGTCCTGCCGCCCAAGTCCTTCAAGGTCACCGCGGCCGGCATCGCCCGCACCTTCCAGAACATCCGCCTGTTCGCCAACATGACGGTCCTGGAGAACGTCCTCGTAGGACGCCACACCCGCACCAAGGAAGGCCTCTGGTCCGCCCTCCTGCGCGGCCCCGGCTTCCACAAGGCCGAGAAGGCCTCCCGCGAACGCGCCATGGAACTCCTGGAGTTCGTCGGCCTCGACGCCAAGGCCGAACACCTCGCCCGCAACCTCCCCTACGGCGAACAGCGCAAGCTCGAAATCGCGCGCGCCCTCGCCAGCGAGCCCGGCCTGCTCCTCCTCGACGAACCCACCGCGGGCATGAACCCCCAGGAGACGCGAACCACCGAAGAACTGGTGTTCGCCATCCGCGACAAGGGCATCGCCGTCCTCGTCATCGAGCACGACATGCGGTTCATCTTCAACCTCTGCGACCGCGTCGCCGTCCTCGTCCAGGGCGAGAAACTCGTCGAAGGCGACAGCGCCACCGTCCAGGGCGACGAACGCGTCGTCGCCGCCTACCTCGGCGAACCCTTCGAGGACGCACCCGGCCAGGACGAGGTCGCCGAGGTCGAAGCCGCCGAAGCGAACGCCGAGCCCACCACGGACACCGTGCCCGGCAAGGAGAACGACCGATGACCGCACTGCTCGAAGTAGAGGACCTCCGGGTCGCCTACGGCAAGATCGAAGCCGTCAAGGGCATCTCCTTCAAGGTCAACGCCGGCGAGGTCGTCACCCTCATCGGCACCAACGGCGCCGGCAAGACCACCACCCTGCGCACCCTCTCGGGCCTCCTCAAGCCCGTCGGCGGCCAGATCAAGTTCAACGGCAAATCGCTCAAGAAGGTCCCCGCGCACGACATCGTCGCGCTCGGACTCGCCCACTCCCCCGAGGGGCGGCACATCTTCCCGCGCATGACCATCGAGGACAACCTCCGCCTCGGCGCCTTCCTGCGCAGCGACAAGCCCGGCATCGAGAAGGACATCCAGCGCGCCTACGACCTCTTCCCCATCCTGGGAGAGCGCCGCAAGCAGGCCGCCGGAACCCTCTCCGGCGGCGAGCAGCAGATGCTGGCCATGGGCCGCGCGCTCATGTCCCAGCCCAAGCTGCTCATGCTCGACGAGCCCTCCATGGGCCTCTCGCCGATCATGATGCAGAAGATCATGGCGACCATCGCCGAACTGAAGTCCCAGGGCACCACGATCCTGCTCGTCGAACAGAACGCGCAGGCCGCGCTCTCCCTCGCCGACGAGGGCCACGTCATGGAGATCGGCAAGGTCGTCCTCTCCGGCACGGGCTCCGACCTGCTGCACGACGAGTCGGTCCGCAAGGCCTACCTCGGCGAGGACTGACCCCGCCCCGGTACGACGACGAGGCCCGCACCCCCTGCGCGTTCCGGGGGGTGCGGGCCTCGTCGTAGACATACGTACCGGGTCGGTCAGCCCTTCGCGGCCTTCTTCTCGTCCGCGTCCTGGATCACGGCCTCCGCCACCTGCTGCATCGACATCCGCCGGTCCATCGACGTCTTCTGGATCCACCGGAACGCCGCCGGTTCCGTCAGCCCGTACTCCGTCTGCAGAATCGACTTCGCCCGGTCCACCAGCTTGCGGGTCTCCAGGCGGAGCGTGAGGTCGGCGACCTCGTTCTCCAGCTCCTTCAGCTCCGTGAACCGCGACACCGCCATCTCGATCGCCGGCACCACATCACTCTTGCTGAACGGCTTCACCAGATACGCCATCGCGCCCGCGTCCCGGGCACGCTCGACGAGGTCGCGCTGCGAGAACGCGGTCAGCATCAGCACGGGCGCGATACGCTCCTCGGCGATCTTCTCCGCCGCCGAGATCCCGTCCATCTTCGGCATCTTCACATCGAGGATCACGAGGTCGGGCCGGTGCTCCCGGGCCAGCTCGATGGCCTGCTCCCCGTCACCGGCCTCCCCCACGACGGAGTAGCCCTCCTCTTCGAGCATCTCCTTGAGATCGAGACGGATCAGGGCCTCGTCCTCGGCGATGACGACACGGGTCGTCAGCGGAGGCACGTGCGACTTGTCATCGTCGTCGGCAACGGGCTGGGGCGACTCGGGGGCGGTCACGGGGGCTCCTTGTTCGGGCAGGGGTACTGCTGACATGAGGGTACCTAGCTGCGATGCAGCACGGTGACCCGGTAGACTCTCCGAAGCGCCGGCCGGGTTGGTGGAACGGTATACACGGAGGTCTCAAACACCTCTGCCCGTGAGGGCTTGCGGGTTCGAGTCCCGCACCCGGTACCAGCCGAAAAGCGGATGTCCACGTTCTCGTGAACATCCGCTTTTTGCTGCACACGGTCGCGACTGGTGACACAGAGTTGCCGCATGAACTTCCATGGCACTGAGGTGCGACAGAAGGCCCTCACGCTGCTGCGTGGCGGCGCCAAGAACGCGGACGTGGCCCGCAGGCTCGATGTTCCACTGGGGACAGTCGGCTACTGGAAGCATGTGGACCGGGCTAAGCGAGGCGAATGCCCCGGACGTCACAGCCCACCCTGCCCGCGCTGCGGCACACGAGAACTCGACGAATCGGCCTACAGCTACCTGCTAGGGCTCTACCTCGGTGACGGTCACATCAGCCACTACTCCGAGCATCGCGTGCCCAACCTCATGATCACTTGCGCCGACTCGTGGCCCGGACTTCTCGACGACTGCGAGCGGGCCATGCGTGCCGTGTTTCCCGGCAACTCAGTGTGCCGCGTTCGCAAGACCGGCTGCCGCAACGTGAAAGTCTACTCGAAGCACCTGTACTGCCTGTTTCCCCAGCACGGCCCCGGAAAGAAGCACGACCGCCTCATCTCCCTCGAACCCTGGCAGCAAGCCATCGTCGACGCCCACCCATGGGACTTCATCCGCGGCCTCATCCACTCCGACGGATGCCGCATCACCCACTGGACGACCCGCCTCGTCGCCGGTGAGCGCAAGCGCTACGAGTATCCCCGGTACTTCTTCACCAACAAGTCCGACGACATCCGGAAGCTCTTCACGGACACCCTCGACAAGGTCGGCGTCGGGTGGACGACTCTCGCTCGCGGCAGCGACCCGTTCAACGTCTCCATCGCCCGCAAAGCCTCCGTCGCCCTCATGGACACCCACGTGGGCCCCAAGTACTGACCCGCCCCTACCTCGAACCGCCGCCCTCCCCGATGCGATGCACCCGCACCATGTTCGTCGTGCCCGCCACCCCGGGCGGTGAGCCCGCCGTGATCACGACCACGTCTCCCTTCCTGCAGCGGCCGTACCTGAGCAGCAGTTCGTCCACCTGGTCGACCATCGCGTCCGTGGAGTCGACGCGTGGCCCCAGGAACGTCTCCACGCCCCACGTGAGGCTCAGCTGCGAGCGCGTCGCCGGGTCCGGGGTGAAGGCCAGGAGCGGGATCGGGGAGCGGTAGCGGGAGAGGCGGCGGGCGGTGTCGCCGGACTGGCTGAAGGCGACGAGGAACCTGGCGTCGAGGAAGTCGCCGAGTTCGGCGGCGGCGCGGGCCATGGCGCCGCCCTGGGTGCGGGGTTTGTTGTGCTCGGTCAGGGGCGGTAGGCCCTTCGCCGGCAGTTCCGACTCGGCCGCCACGACGATGCGGCTCATCGTGCGGACCGTCTCCGTCGCGTACTTGCCGACGCTGGTCTCGCCGGAGAGCATCACCGCGTCGGTGCCGTCGAGGACGGCGTTGGCGACGTCGCTGACCTCGGCGCGGGTGGGCCGGGAGTGGCGGATCATCGAGTCGAGCATCTGGGTGGCGACGATGACGGGCTTGGCGTTGCGCTGTGCCAGTTTGATCACGCGTTTCTGGATCAGGGGGACCTGTTCCAGGGGCATTTCGACGCCGAGGTCGCCGCGCGCGACCATGATGCCGTCGAAGGCCGCCACGATCTCCTCGATGGCGGCCACCGCCTGTGGTTTCTCGATCTTGGCGATGACGGGGAGGCGGCGGCCCTCCTCGTCCATGATCTGGTGGACGCGTTCGATGTCCCGGCCGGAGCGTACGAACGACAGGGCGATGATGTCGAAGCCGGTGCGCAGGGCCCAGCGGAGGTCTTCCTCGTCCTTGTCCGACAGGGCGGGGACGGAGACGGCGACGCCGGGCAGGTTGAGGCCCTTGTGGTCGGAGACGATTCCGCCTTCGACGACCCGGGTGTGGACGCGGGGGCCGTCGACCGCGGTGACTTCGAGGGTGACTTTGCCGTCGTCGACGAGGATGTGTTCGCCGGGGGTGACGTCGGTGGCGAGGCCGGCGTGGGTGGTGCCGCAGCCTTCGCTGTTTCCGGTCGTGCCGTCCTCGACGCTGATGGTGAAGGTGTCGCCGCGTTCGAGGAGTACGGGGCCTTCGGTGAAGCGGCCGAGGCGGATCTTCGGGCCTTGAAGGTCGGCGAGGGTGCCGACGCTGCGGCCGGTCTCGTCGGCGGCCTTGCGGACGTGCTGGTAGCGCTCGTCGTGTTCGGCGTGGTCGCCGTGGCTGAGGTTGAAGCGGGCGATGTCCATGCCGGCCTGGACCAGTGCCTTGATCTGGTCGTACGAGTCGGTGGCGGGCCCGAGGGTGCAGACGATCTTTGCTCGGCGCATGGTGCGAGCCTAGGGCTTACCGGCCGGTAGTGATGTGGTGGGGGGCGACTACTCAACGGCCTGTGGATGAAGGGTATTTGACAAGTAGTCACCAGAACCTGAAGGGGCCCCGGCCGGGTGGGGCCGGGGTGTCCCGGGCGTCAGGTCACAGGCGCGGGGGCAGCATGGTGAAGCGTGCGTTGACCTGTGCGTAGACGTGTTGTCGTTGGGGTTCGAGGTCGAGGGGCGGAGCGTCGGTGTCGTCGGCGCTCTTGGCGCGGGCGGAGCGCATGAGGCCGCCGGGGGCCGCGGGGCGGAGGGGCTGGGGGGCTTCGGCGCCGATGTCGGCGAGTTCGACGAGGGCGGCGAGGGTGGTGCCGAGGGCTTCGGCGTATTCGCGGGCGCGTTGGACGGCTTCCTTGACGGCCTGCTGTCTGGCCTGCCTGTGGGCGGGTGAGGCGGGGCGCAGGGACCACCAGGGGCCGTCGACGCGGGTGAGGTCGAGGTCGGCGAGGCGGGTGGTGAGTTCGCCGAGGGCGGTGAAGTCGGTGAGGTCGGCGGTGATGTGGACGCGGCCGTGGTAGGCCTGGATGCGTTCGCCGCGGCCTTTCTCCTTGAGTTCGGGGGTGAGGGAGAAGGCGCCGGTCTCCAGTCGTTCGACGGCTTGGCCGTAGGTCTTGAGGAGGTCGAGGACGGTGGTGTTGCGGCGGGTGAGGTCGTCGAGGGCGGCGCGCCGGTCCTTGCCGCGGGCGAGGACGGTGACGGTGATGCGGGCTATCTCGGGGTCGACTTCGAGGCGGGCTTCGCCGCGGACGGCGATGCGGGGTGCGTCGGGGGTGCCGTAGGGGACGGCTGCGGGTGCGGCTTCCTCTGCACTGGTGGTCATACGCCCCACTCTGTCACCGATGGCCTGGTGGCAGGGGTGTGCAGGTCACCAGATCGCAACCTGTGGGGTCTGTTGCGTGGGGGGTGGTACGGGTCAGAATCTACGCGCGTCGTCACCTTTGGGTTGTGTTTCGTCGTCCATGGTCTACGCGCGTCGAGATCCGCCCGTTCCTCCGAGGAGTACCCGAGATGCCCTTGAACCGCCGGAAGTTTCTGAAGAAGTCGGCCGTGACCGGTGCGGGCGTGGCCATCGCCGGTTCGGCCATGGCTCCGAGCGCGCAGGCGGCGGAGGCGAAGGCCACCGGCCGGAAGAAGGACACGGACCGGTACAGCTTCACCGTGATGGGGACGACCGACCTGCACGGCAACGTCTTCAACTGGGACTACTTCACGGACAAGGAGTTCGACGACAAGGCGCACAACGACGTCGGTCTGGCGAAGATCTCCACGCTGGTGAACCGGATCCGTGGGGAGAAGGGCCGTCGGAACACGCTGCTCATCGACGCGGGTGACACGATCCAGGGCACGCAGCTGTCGTACTACTACGCGAAGGTGGACCCGATCACCGCCAAGGGCGGTCCGGTGCATCCGATGGCGCAGGCGATGAACGCGATGGACTACGACGCGGCGGCGCTGGGCAACCACGAGTTCAACTACGGCATCCCGGTGCTGCGGAAGTTCCAGAAGCAGTGTCGTTTCCCGCTGCTGGGTGCGAACGCGCTGGACGCCAAGACCCTGCTGCCGGCGTTCCCGCCGTACAGCATGCACCGGATGCGTACGCCGCACGGGCCGGATGTGAAGGTGGCGGTGCTGGGGCTGACGAACCCGGGTATCGCGATCTGGGACAAGGCCAACGTGCAGGGGAAGATGACGTTCCCGGGGCTGGAGGAGCAGGCGGCGAAGTGGGTGCCGAAGCTGCGGTCGATGGGTGCGGACGTCGTCATCGTGTCGGCGCACAGCGGGTCGTCGGGGACGTCCTCGTACGGTGATCAGCTGCCGTACATCGAGAACGCGGCCGGGCTGGTGGCCGAGCAGGTGCCGGGGATCGACGCGATCCTGGTGGGGCACGCGCACACGGAGATCCCGGAGTACTTCGTCACCAACAAGGAGACCGGCAAGCAGGTCGTGCTGTCGGAGCCGTTGAAGTGGGGGCAGCGGCTGACGCTGTTCGACTTCGAGATGGTGTGGAGCAAGGGCTCCTGGAAGCTGGAGAAGGTCGGCGCGCAGGTGCTCAACTCCAACACGGTGGAGGAGGACCCGAAGATCGTGTCGATGCTCGTGGACGAGCACAAGAAGGTCGTGGCGTACGTCAACCAGATCATCGGGACGAACGCGGCGGAGATGACGTCGGTGGAGGCGCCGTACAAGGATGTGGCGATCATCGATCTGATCAACCACATCCAGGCGGACACGGTGAAGCAGGCGCTCGCCTCGACCGAGTACGCGTCGCTGCCGGTGCTGTCGCAGGCGGCGGCGTTCTCGCGGAGTGCGGTGATTCCGGCGGGGAACGTCACGATCCGGGATGTGGCGGGTCTGTACGTCTTCGAGAACACGCTGGAGGCGCGTCTGATGACGGGTGCGCAGATGAAGGCGTATCTGGAGTTCTCGGCGAACTACTTCGTGCAGACGGCGGCGGACGCGGTGATCGATCCGGCGAAGCTGACGAACGCGAACGGGACGCCGGACTACAACTACGACGCGGTGAGCGGTCTGTCGTACGAGATCGACATCGCGAAGCCGGCGGGGTCACGTGTGTCGAACGTGCGGTTCGAGGGTGCGGCGCTGGCGGACGACCGGCAGTTCGTGTTCGCGGTGAACAACTACCGGGCCAACGGCGGCGGGAACTTCCCGCATGTCGCCGCGGCGAAGATGGTGTGGTCGAACTCGGACGAGATCCGTAACACGATGATCGCGTGGGTGAAGGCGAAGGGGTCGATCGACCCGGCGGCGTTCGCGTCGGTGGACTGGAAGCTGACGCGGAACGGTACGCCGGTCTTCTAGTACGGGAAGTACGGGACGGTGGGTGTCGCCGTCGTCGAGGTCGTCGCGGGTGCGGATGCGGGGTGGGTGCTCCGGGTCCGGGACGGCTGCGGCGGCGGCGATGCCTCGTTGTCGGCTAGCGCACGTCGACGAGCGGTGTGAGTGGGGTGTGGGTGGTCGCCTGCCGGGCGGCCGGGATCCGGGGCCCGGGTTCGAGGCCGAAGGTGGTGAAGGCGGTGCGGCTCGGCAGGGGGTAGGGCTCCTTGCCGGTGAGGGTGTTGAGGATGGTGGCGCTGCGCCAGGCGGCGAGGCCGAGGTCGGGGGCGCCGACGCCGTGGGTGTGCAGTTCGGCGTTCTGGACGTAGACGTGGCGGTCGGCGGCGGTGACGGACGGGTCGAGGACCATCCGGAAGTTCTCGTCGACGCGGGAGCGTTCGCGGCTGTCGCGCCGCATGTAGGGGTCGAGGCCGGCGAGGACGCGGTCGAGGGGGCGTTCGCGGTAGCCGGTGGCGAGGACGACGGCGTCGGTGGTGAGGCGGGAGCGGGTGCCCTGTTCGCCGTGTTCGAGGTGGAGTTCGACCTTGGTGGTGGCGAGTCGGCCGGCTGTGCGGACGTGGACGCCGGGGGTGAGGACGGCGTCGGGCCAGCCGCCGTCGAGGGTGCGGCGGTACAGCTCGTCGTGGATGGCGGCGATGGTGTCGGCACCGATGCCCTTGTGGAGCTGCCACTGGGCGGCGACGAGCCGGTCCCGGGTGGGTTCGGTGAGGGCGTGGAAGTAGCGGGTGTAGTCGGGTGTGAAGTGTTCCAGGCCCAGTTTGGAGTACTCCATGGGGGCGAACGCCTCGGTGCGGCCGAGCCAGTGGAGCCGTTCCCGGCCGGGGGGCCGGTGGCGCAGGAGGTCGAGGAAGACCTCTGCTCCGGACTGTCCCGCGCCGATGACGGTGATGTGTCCGGCGGTGAGGAGGCGGTCGCGTTCGTCGAGGTAGTCGGCGGCGTGGATGACGGGCACGCCGGCCGCTTCGACGAGTGGTTTGAGGGGTTCGGGGACGTGGGGTTCGGTGCCGACGCCGAGGACGATGTTGCGGGCGTAGGTGCGGCCGAGTGCCGCGGTCTGTCCGTCGGCGTCCAGTCGGGTGTGGTCGACCTCGAACAGGTCGCGTTCGGGGTTCCAGCGCACCGAGTCGACCTGGTGTCCGAACCGTAGTCCGGGCAGGTTCTCGGCGACCCAGCGGCAGTAGGCGTCGTACTCGGCGCGTGGGATGTGGAAGCGCTCGGCGAAGTAGAACGGGAAGAGCCGTTCGCGGGTTCTGAGGTAGTTCAGGAACGACCAGGGGCTCTGGGGGTCGGCGAGGGTGACCAGGTCGGCCAGGAAGGGGACCTGGACCGTGGCGCCTTCGATGAGCAGTCCGGGGTGCCAGTCGAAGCCGGGGCGCTGTTCGTAGAAGACGGTGTCGAGTTCGGTGAGGGGGTGGGCGAGGGCGGCGAGGGAGAGGTTGGCGGGGCCGATGCCGATGCCGACGAGGTCGCGGGGGGCTTCGGGGTCGGGCTGGTCGTGGCGTGGGGGCGTGCTCATGCGGGGGTGTGTCCTTCGGGGAGGTCTGCGCGAGTCGCGGGTGTCGCTGGTGCTGTGGGTGCCGTGGGTGCCGTGGCTTCGGTGGCCGTGGCGGCTTCCACGAGCTTCAGCAGGGTGGTGAGGTCGACCGGCCGGGTGTGGGGGTTGAGCAGGGTGACCTTGAGCCAGAGGCGGCCGTCGAGTGCGGCGCGGCCTATGACGGCCCGGCCGTCGTGGAGGAGTCGGCGGCGTACGGCGGCCACGGCGTCGTCGCCGGCGCCGGTGGGCCGGAAGAGGACCGTGCTGATGGTGGGCCGGTCGTGGAGTTCGAAGGCGGGGTGGGCCTCGACGGTGGCGGCGAAGTCCTGGGCGAGTGCGCAGACCTGGTCGACGAGCCGGCCGATGCCGTGGCGGCCCAGGGTCTTGAGAGTGACGGCGATCTTGAGGATGTCGGGGCGTCGGGTGGTGCGCAGGGACCGGCCGAGGAGGTCGGGCAGGCCGGCCTCGGTGTCGTCGTCGGCGTTGAGGTAGTCGGCCCGGTGGCCGAGGACGGCGAGGTCGGGTGCGTCGCGTACGGCGAGGAGTCCGGCGGCGACGGGCTGCCAGCCGAGTTTGTGCAGGTCGAGGGTGACGGTGTGGGCGCGGGTGAGGCCGTCGAGGAGGGGCCGGTGCCGGTCGCTGAAAAGGAGGCCGCCGCCGTAGGCCGCGTCGACGTGGAGCCGGGCGCCGTGGGCGGCGCAGAGGTCGGCGATCTCGGGGAGCGGGTCGATGAGTCCGGCGTCGGTGGTGCCTGCGGTGGCGGCGACGAGGAGGGGGCCCGGGAGGTGGGTGAGGGCGTCGTCCAGGGTGGTGGGGTCCAGGGTGCCGGCCGGGGTGGGCAGGACGACGGGCTCGGGGAGGCCGAGGAGCCAGGCGGCGCGGGGCAGGGAGTGGTGGGCGCCCGCCGCGGTGACGAGCCGTACTCCCGGGTGGGCCTCGCGGGCCAGCAGGACGGCGAGGTGGTTGGACTCGGTGCCGCCGGTGGTGACCAGGGCGTCGGCGGCGCCGATCTCCTGGGCGAGTGCCCGGGTGACCAGCGCTTCGAGCGCGGAGGCGGCCGGGGCCTGGTCCCAGGAGTCGAGGGACGGGTTCAGCACAGTGGCGGCGAGGTCCGCGGCGGCGGCCACGGCCAGGGGTGGTGTGTGGAGGTGGGCCGCGCACAGGGGGTCGGCGGGGTCGGCGGTGCCTGCCGCGAGGGCCCGGACCAGCCGGTGGAGTGCGTCCGGCTCGCCCGCGGCGGGCAGCGCCTCGCCGAGGGCCTGCCGCATCCGCGCGGCGACCGCTTCCGGGCCGCCGGCGGGGAGGGGGCCGCCGCGCGCCTGGGTCCCTTCCCGCAGCGCGTCGAGCACGGTGTCGAGCAACGGCCGGAGCGCGTCGGGACCTTGGGGTCCCGAGGCGAGGGGCGCAGCGGTCATGGATTCCTCCGAGCACGGGGAATCCCATCTTGTACGCCGATCGGGTGCCGGGACCGAAAAGGCCGTTCATTACAGCCGAAAGAGGGTATGCGAGGACACCCTTCACGGCAGCGCGCCCTGAAGGGGCGCGGGGAACTGCGCGACCAGCCACGCACAACCGCAAGCCCGCAGAATCCCCGAGCCCCCACGCCGCACCCCGGTGAGGGCCTACACTTCGCGCACCCGCAGGGCTCGCGCGAGGTCGTCGAGTTGATCCACCAGCTTCCGTCGGAGCGCCGGGATCACCTCCCCGTCCTGCAGACAGCGCTCCCCCAGTTCCAGCGTCCCCGGATCCACCGCGTACACGGGGAACGCCCAGCGTCCCGCGGCCTCCGCGATCGCCGGTCCACGCCGAGCGGCCAGCGACACCGCGTCGGCCCAGTACCGCTCGACGTACTCCGTCAGCAGGTCCGCCTGTTCGGGTTGCCAGAACCCCTGGGCGGTGGCGGTGAACAGGTAGTTGGAGAGGTCGTCTCCGGTGAACATCGCCTCCCATGCGGCCTGTTTGGCCTCGGGTTCGGGCAGCGCGGCCCGGCAGCGGGCGGCGCCTTCCCGGCCGCTGGCGCTGGGGTCGCGTTCCAGTTCTTCCGCGATGGCGGCGGCGTCGACCGCGCCGAGGACGGCGAGGCGGCCGAGGACGCGCCAGCGCAGTTCGGGGTCGAGTTCGGGTCCGCCGGGGACGGTGCCGTCGGCGAGCCAGGCGGCGATGGTCTCGGGGTGGGCGGCGACGTCGATGAAGTGCCGTACGGCGGTGAGGCGCAGGCCGGGGTTGTCGCCGTCCTCGGTGCGGCGGATGAGGTCGCGGCACAGGGAGCCGAGGGTGGACAGGCCGGCGGCGCGCTGCTCGGGGGCGAGGTAGCGGTCGGCGACCTGGGTGGTGGCGAAGGAGAGGACGCCCTGGACGATGGCGAGGTCGGTCTCGCGCGGGAGGTGGGTGCGGGCGGCCTCCAGGTAGGCGGTGGGCGGGAGTTCGGCGTCGCGTACGGCGTCGCGCAGGGCGTTCCAGACGACGGCGCGGGTGAGCGGGTCGGGGAGGCCGCTGAGGTGGCCGGTGACGGCGGTGAAGGATTCGGGGTCGAAGCGGATCTTGGCGTAGGTGAGGTCGCCGTCGTTGAGGAGGAGGAGCGCGGGCCGCTTGCCGATGGGCTGGTCGGCGGTCTGGGGGAGGTCGAGTGCGACGCGGTCGCGGAGGGTGAGGTGGCCGTGGTCGTCGCCGGGGTCCCGGTCGTAGAGGCCGACGGCGATGTGGTGGGGGCGGCTGCCGGCGCGGTCGACGGTGAGGGTGTGGGTGCCGTCGGCGGCGCGGGTGATCTTCGGGGTGAGGGTGTCGACGCCGGTGGTGCGGAGCCAGGCGTCGGCCCAGGCGTGGACGTCGCGTTCGGTGGCGCCGGCGAGGTTGTCGATGAAGTCGGCGAGGGTGGCGTTGCCGAAGCGGTGGCGGGTGAAGTGGGCGTTGATGCCGGCGAGGAAGTCCTTCTCGCCCAGCCAGGCGACGAGCTGGCGCAGGGCGGAGGCGCCCTTGGCGTAGGAGATGCCGTCGAAGTTGAGGAGGGCGGCGGCGGTGTCGTCGACGGCTTCGGGGGCGACGGGGTGGGTGGAGGGGCGCTGGTCGGCGTCGTAGCCCCAGGCCTTGCGGGCGACGCCGAAGTCGACCCAGGTGTCGGCGAAGCGGCTGGCTTCGGTGAGGGTCTGGTAGCCCATGTACTCGGCGAAGGACTCGTTGAGCCAGATGTCGTCCCACCAGCGGAGGGTGACGAGGTCGCCGAACCACATGTGGGCCATCTCGTGGGCGATGACCATGGCGCGGGTCTGGCGTTCGGTGTCGGTGACGGCGGAGCGGTAGATGAACTCGTCGCGGAAGGTGACGAGGCCGGGGTTCTCCATGGCGCCGGCGTTGAACTCGGGGACGAAGGCCTGGTCGTAGGAGTCGAAGGGGTACGGCTCCTCGAACTTCTCGTGGTAGCGGTCGTAGAGGGCGCGGGTGATGTCGAGGATCTCGTCGGCGTCGGTGTCGAGGTGGGGGGCGAGGGAGCGTCGGCAGTGGATGCCGAAGGGCAGGCCGCGGTGTTCGGTGCGTACGGAGTGCCAGGGGCCGGCGGCGACGGCGACGAGGTAGGTGGAGATGGGCGGGGTGGTCGCGGCCCGGTGGCTGCCGTCGTCCTGTCGCTCGGTGATGCCGTTGGCGAGGACGGTCCAGGCCTCGGGGGCGGTGACGGTGAGGTCGAAGACGGCCTTGAGGTCGGGTTGGTCGAAGGCGGCGAAGACACGCTGCACGTCGTCCATGAAGAGCTGGGTGTAGACGTAGGTCTCGCCGTCGGTGGGGTCGGTGAAGCGGTGCATGCCCTCGCCGGTGCGGGAGTAGCGCATGGCGGCGTCGACGCGCAGTTCGTGGGTGCCCGCGGTGAGGCCCTTGAGGGGGAGGCGGTTGCCGTCGAGGGTCCCGGGGTCGAGGGGTTCTCCGTCGAGGGTGACCGAGCGCAGTTCGGCGGGCTTCAGCTCAACGAAGGTGTCCGCGGCCTTTTTCTTCCCCCGTACGGTGAAGTGGATGACGGTACGGGAGTCGAAGGTCTCGTCGCCACGCGTGAGGTCGAGTGCGATCTCGTAGCGGTGGACGTCGAGGAGCCGAGCACGGGCTTGCGCTTCGTCGCGCGTCAGTACGGACATGAGGGACATGCTGCCTGATGCCTCAGGCCCAGGACAGGGGCGGGCCTGGTACGCGACCTATGTCCGGTCGTGTGCGCCGTGCGTCCGGTCGTTTGCGGCCTATGCCCGGTCGTTCGCGCCGTCGTGCTGTGCGGGGACGCGCCCCCGTTCGCGGTGGTGGTCGGCGGCGGACTTCAGGTTCTCGTGTTCCTTGAGGCGGGCGCGGAGGTCGCGGACCTCGCGTTCGAGGGTGTGGGAGCGGGCGTGGGCGTCGTAGAGGTAGCGGACCTTGGTGCGCAGGGCCCACGGGTCGACGGGTTTCATGACGAGGTCGGCGACGCCGAGGCGGAAGGCGGCGGCGGTGAGGTCGGCGTCGGGGCCGAAGCCGGTGAGGAGGATGACGGGGATGTGCTGGGTCTGTTCGACGCCGCGCATGTAGTGGACGACGTCGAGACCGCTGACGCCGGGCATGCGGACGTCGAGGAGGAGCAGGCCGACCTGGCCGCGGAGGACTTCCTTGAGTGCCGCGTCGCCGCTGGTGGCGCGTGTGAGGCGGTGGCCCAGCGGAGCGAGGGCGCTCTCCAGGGCGTACAGCGTGTCCTCGTGGTCGTCGACGATGAGGATCCTGGCTTCGGACGGCATGACCTCTCACCGCGTGTAGTCGTTCCCTGACAAGGAGTGCTCACGCAGGATGCCCCGTCGGCGGGCCGGTTGTCACTCCCCCGCGTCCGGCGCTGCGCCGGTGGTGTCCGTCGTGCTCACTGTTTCCGCCGTGCCGCTCGTGTCCGCGATGCCGCCGTTCAGGGCGTCGTCCGCGATGCGTTCGTGGTGCCGGATGACCTCGGCGATGATGAAGTTCAGCAGCTTCTCCGCGAACGCCGGGTCCAGCTTGGCACTTTCGGCGAGTCCGCGCAGCCGGTTGATCTGTTGTGCCTCGCGGCCGGGGTCGGCGGGCGGCAGGTGGTGCGCGGCCTTGAGGTGGCCGACCCGTTGGGTGCACTTGAAGCGCTCGGCGAGCATGTGGACGACGGCGGCGTCGATGTTGTCGATGCTGTCGCGCAGCCGGGTGAGTTCCGCCCGGACGTCCGCGTCGACCTCGGCGGCCGGCGCGGTCGCGGTCTTCGCGTCATCGGTGTGGCTGGTGGTCATGGTCGTCACCCTACGACGCCGTGGTGCGGCTCCCGCACCGGCTTAGAGTGGAACGTATCGAGGCGTCTTTGGGGGTACGGACGTGGCGGACGGCGGACCTGTCGAGCACGGCTTCCCGCATCTGGACACCGTGCGGGCGTCGATCACCGCGCTGTACAAGCGTCTGTCCTACGACACGATCCAGCAGTTCGCCACCAGTGTGGCCCCGGTCGACGTGGCGTTCTGCGACAGCGACGATCTGCATCTGGGTGCGCAGCGGGTGGCGCGGGAGCTGGTGCGGCACTATCGGCTGCCGGAGGCCCGGATGGTCGTCGGCTTCCGGGAGATGACGCATGCGGCGAGTGTCGAGCTGGCGGCGGGGCCCGAGTACTTCGTCGAACTCAACGACCGCTTCCGGACACATCGGCGGGACATCGGGGCGGCTCTCGCGCACGAGGTGATGCATGTCTATCTGCACCGGCTCGGGCTGTCCTTCCCCGGCACCCGGGAGAACGAGATCCTCACGGACACGGCGGCGACGTATCTGGGGGCGGGGTGGCTGCTGTTGGACGCGTACCGGGAGGATGCCGCGTCGTCGCAGAAGCTGGGGTATCTGACGCCGGAGGAGTTCGGGTACGTGCTGGCCAAGCGGGCGCAGGTGTTCGGGGAGGACCCTTCGGTGTGGTTCACCAGCGCGCAGGCGTACTCCGCGTTCGCGCGGGGCCGGGTGCGGGCTCTCCGGGACGGGCAGCAGCCGCCGCTGACGGCGGCGGGGTGGGCGTGGCGGCGGCGGTACGCGCGCGACCGGCGCCATGCGCGGGACGAGCTGCGGTGGGCCTCGCCGCCCGAGGGGGTGCCGTATGTGTTCTCGCCCGAGGGGCGGGGGGCGATGCGGGTGTCGTTTCCCTGTCCGACGTGTCATCAGCGGATTCGGGTGCCGGTGCGGGGGCGGGTGCGGGCGCGGTGTGGGTTGTGCCGGACGGTGCTGGAGTGCGACACGTAGGTGTGGGGCCGCGGGAGGGGCAGGTTGGTCCGGTGCGTCGGCGGGTGCGGGTAGGTGGGGACTTGTCGCGCGGTTGGCCGCACCCCTGGAAGGCCTCGGCCCTGGTCAAGAGGCGCCGTACACCGGGCGTGGCCTCTCCGCCTCCGCCAGGAGTTTTCGTACGGCCTCTCCCGCTTCCTCGGGGGTTCGGCGGCCGCCCTTGTCCTCGGTCGGGCCCGGGTGCCAGCCCTCCATGACGGTGATGCGGCCGCCTTCCGTCTCGAAGACCCGGCCGGTGACGCCCTCGCTCGCGGCGGAGCCGAGCCACACCACGAGCGGGGAGACGTTCTCCGGGGCCATGGCGTCGAAGGCGGTGCCGGGGGCGGGGGCGGCCATGGCTTCGGCGAAGGCGCCCTCGGTCATCCTGGTGCGGGCGGCGGGGGCGATGGCGTTGACCTGGACGCCGTAGCGGGCGAGTTCGGCGGCGGCGACGAGGGTGAGGCCGACGATGCCGGCCTTCGCGGCGCTGTAGTTGCCCTGGCCGAGTGAGCCCAGCAGGCCCGCGCCGCTGCTGGTGTTGATGATCCTGGCGGCGGGGGTGCGGCCGGCCTTGGCCTCGGCGCGCCAGTGGGCGGCGGCGTGCCTCAGGGGGAGGAAGTGGCCCTTGAGGTGGACGCGGAGCACGGCGTCCCAGTCGTCCTCGTCGAGGTTGACGAGCATGCGGTCGCGCAGGAAGCCGGCGTTGTTGACGAGGGTGTCGAGTCGGCCGAAGGTGTCCAGGGCGGTACGGACGAGACCGGCGGCGCCGTCGGTGGTGGCGATGTCCCCGCCGTGCGCGACCGCCTCCCCTCCCCGCTCCCGGATCTCCGCGACGACCCGGGCGGCCGGGCTGTCGGGGTCCGGCGTGCCGTCGAGTCCGACGCCGAGGTCGTTGACGACCACCTGGGCGCCCTCGGCGGCGTACGCGAGCGCGTGCGCCCGCCCGAGCCCCCGTCCGGCGCCGGTCACGACCACGGCACGCCCTTCGCAGAGCCGGTGCGCGCTGTTGCTCATCACGGGTTCCCTCTCTCTGTGTGCTGGTCCTGCGGGTCCTGGTCTCCTGGGTCCTGGGCGACTGTCGGGGGTCCCTGGTCGGCAGTCGGGTGTCCCCGGTCGGCCGTCGACGCGTCCAGGAAGGCCGGGCGTTCGCCGCCGCCGTGGACGTGGAGGGAGGCTCCGGTGATGTAGGCGGCCCCGTCGGAGGCGAGGAAGACCGCCGCGTCGCCGATGTCGGAGGGGGCGGCGAGGCGGCCGAGCGGGACCGTGCCGGCCACGGCGGCGACGCCCTGCTCGTCGCCGTAGTGGAGGTGGGAGAGTTCCGTGCGGACCATGCCGAGGACGAGGGTGTTGACGCGTATCTCCGGGGCCCACTCCACCGCCATGGAGCGGGCCAGGTGTTCCAGGCCGGCCTTGGCCGCGCCGTAGGCCGCCGAGCCGGGCGAGGGGCGGTCGCCGCTCACGCTGCCGATCATGACGATGGTGCCCCGGGCCCGCCGGAGGTGTCCGTGGGCGGCGAGGGAGACGGTCAGCGGGGCGACGAGGTTGAGTTCGACGACGCGCGCGTGGCGGCGGGCGTCGGCCTCGGCGAGGGGTCGGTAGGGGGTGCCGCCGGCGTTGTTGACGAGGACGTCCACGCGGGGCAGCTCGGCGAAGAAGCGGTGCACCGCGTCGGGGTCCCGGACGTCCAGGGGCATGAACTCGGCTCCCTTGAGCGGCACTTCGGGCGGGCGTCGGGCGCAGGTCACGACCTCGGCGCCGGCTTCGGCGAAGGCCCGGGCGATGCCCGCCCCGACACCGCGCGTGCCTCCGGTGACGACCGCGAGCTTCCCGCTGAGCCGCATCCGCTGCTACCTTCCACTCAAGAGATGTACCTAACAAACGTTAGGTGGAAGGTAACTGATGCGCCGATGAGTGTCTCCACCTCGTCCCCGGAAAAGGGGATTTCCGTCGTCACGGTCGACCACCCGCCGGTGAACGCGCTGCCGGTACGAGGCTGGTACGCACTGGCCGACGCCGTGCGCGGCGCGGGCCGCGATCCAGGGGTCCGGTGTGTGGTGCTGGCGGCGGAGGGGCGCGGGTTCAACGCCGGGGTCGACATCAAGGAGATCCGGGCGGCGGGCCCGGACGCGTTGATCGGCGCCAATCACGGCTGCGCGGAGGCCTTCGCCGCCGTGTACGAGTGCGAGGTGCCGGTGGTCGCGGCCGTGCAGGGCTTCTGCCTGGGCGGCGGAATCGGGCTGGTGGGCAACGCGGACGCGATCGTGGCCAGCGAGGACGCCACCTTCGGGCTGCCCGAGCTGGACCGGGGCGCGCTGGGCGCGGCGACGCATCTGGCCCGGCTCGTGCCCCAGCATCTGATGCGCGCGCTGTACTACACCTCGCGCACGGCGACGGCCGCCGAGCTGCGGGCGCACGGGTCGGTGTGGCGGGTCGTCCCCCGCCCCGAACTGCTCGCCGGGGCACTGGAGTTGGCGCGGGAGATCGCCGCGAAGGACGGTCGGCTGCTCCGGCTGGCCAAGGCCGCCATCAACGGCATCGACCCGGTCGACGTCCGCCGCAGCTACCGCTTCGAGCAGGGCTTCACCTTCGAGGCGAACCTCAGCGGGGTGGCCGACGAGGTCCGCGACACGTTCGGGACGTCGGGGAGGGGCGGGAGCGGCGGGAGGGGCGCAGGTGGGAGAGCCGGGGCGGCCGAGAATCCCGGACCGACCGGGCCGGCCGGGGCGGCCGGGGCACGTGGGCAGGTCGCGGGGAGTGCGGACGGGGAGGAGGAGCCGGGTGAGTGACAAGACGATGACCGCCGACGAGGCCGTCTCGCGGCTGGCGAGCGGAATGACCCTCGGCATCGGCGGCTGGGGGTCGCGCCGCAAGCCGATGGCCCTGGTGAGAGCACTGCTCCGGTCCGAGATCACCGATCTCACCGTCGTCTCGTACGGCGGACCGGACGTCGGCATGCTCGCCGCCGCCGGACGTGTCCGGAAACTGGTCGCCGCCTTCGCCACCCTCGACTCCATCCCCCTCGAACCGCACTTCCGCGCGGCGCGCGAGCGGGGCGCGTTCGAGCTGATGGAGGTCGACGAGGCGATGTTCATGTGGGGGCTGCGGGCCGCCGCGCACCGGCTGCCCTTCCTGCCGGTACGGGCGGGCATCGGCTCGGACGTGATGCGGGTCAACCCCGGTCTGGAGACGGTCACGTCGCCGTACGACGACGGCGAGACCTTCGTCGCCATGCCCGCACTGCGCCTCGACGCCGCGTTCGTGCACGTCAACCGGGCCGACCGGCAGGGCAACGGCCAGTACCTGGGCCCGGACCCCTACTTCGACGACCTCTTCTGCGAGGCCGCCGACACGGCGTACGTCTCCTGCGAACGGATCGTGGACACGGCCGAGTTGACGAAGGACGCCCCACCCCAGTCACTGCTGGTCGGCCGCCATGTGGTGACCGGCGTGATCGAGGCCCCGGGCGGCGCGCACTTCACGTCCTGCGCCCCCGACTACGGCCGGGACGAGGCCTTCCAGAAGGCGTACGCGAGCACACCCTGGGCGGACTTCGCCGAGCGGTTCCTGACAGGGGACGAGCCCGCCTACCGGTCGGCCGTGCGGGCGTGGCACCAGGAGGACTCATGAGCAGAGCAGCCGTCAGCGGTGCCACCCGCGCCGAGTACTGCGTGATCGCCTGTGCCGAGGCCTGGCGCGGCGCCGGGGAGATCCTCGCCAGTCCCATGGGGCTCGTCCCGTCCCTGGGCGCGCGCCTGGCCAAGCGGACGTTCTCGCCGGATCTGCTGCTGACCGACGGTGAGGCGCTGCTCGTCGGACTCGACGGCACCGTCGAGGGATGGCTGCCCTACCGGCGGCACCTGGCCCTGGTCACCGGCGGCCGTCGGCACGTGATGATGGGCGCGAGCCAGATCGACCGGTACGGCAATCAGAACATCTCGTGCGTGGGCGACTGGGCACAGCCGAGGCGACAGCTCCTCGGGGTGCGGGGCGCGCCGGTCAACACCCTGAACAACCCGACCAGTTACTGGATCCCGAAGCACTCCCGGCGGGTCTTCGTGGAGAAGGTCGACATGGTGTGCGGGGTCGGCTACGACCGCGTGGCCGAGCATCCGGCCGCCGCCCGCTACCACCACCTCCCGAGGGTCGTGTCCGACCTCGGGGTCTTCGACTTCGCGACCCCCGACCACGCCATGCGGCTGGTCTCGCTGCATCCGGGCGTCACGGTCGAGCAGGTCGAGGCGGCGACGGGCTTCGCGCTCGCCGTCCCGGACGAGGTGCCGTACACCCGTGCACCGACCGAGGACGAGCTGAGGCTGATCCGTGAGGTGATCGACCCGGAGAACACACGCGCGCGGGAGGTGAACGGCTGATGCAGACGCCTCTGACCCGGCTTGTCGGCGTCCGGCACCCGATCGTGCAGACCGGCATGGGCTGGGTGGCCGGCCCCCGGCTGGTCTCCGCGTCGGCGAACGCGGGAGCCCTCGGCATCCTGGCCTCGGCGACGATGACGCCCCCGCAACTCCGGTCCGCCGTACGGGAGGTGAAGTCCCGTACGGACGGCGCGCCCTTCGGGGTGAATCTGCGGGCCGACGCGGGGGACGCGCGGGAGCGGGTGCGGATCATCGTCGAGGAGGGCGTCCGCGTGGCGTCGTTCGCGCTCGCGCCGTCGAGGGAGCTGATCGCCGAGCTGAAGGACGCGGGTGTGGTCGTGATCCCGTCCGTCGGTGCCCGGCGGCACGCCGAGAAGGTGGCGGCGTGGGGCGCGGACGCCGTGGTCGTGCAGGGCGGCGAGGGCGGCGGGCACACCGGGGAGGTGGCGACGACCGTACTGCTGCCGCAGGTCGCGGACGCCGTGGACATCCCCGTCGTCGCCGCCGGCGGCTTCCACGACGGGCGCGGGCTGGTGGCCGCGCTGGCGTTCGGGGCGGCCGGGGTGGCGATGGGCACCCGGTTCCTGCTCACCTCGGACTCGACGGTGCCCGACGCGGTGAAGGCCCGCTATCTGGCCGCGACGGTAAGGGACGTCACCGTCACCAGGGCCGTGGACGGGCTGCCGCACCGCATGCTCCGCACGGAGTTCGTGAGCGCGCTGGAGGCGTCCGGCCGGGCGCGCGCCCTGGTGCGCGCCGTGCACCACGCGGCCGGGTTCCGGCGGCTCTCCGGGCTGACCTGGCGCCGTATGGTCCGCGACGGGCGCGCGCTGCGGCACGGCAAGGACCTCACCTGGAGTCAGGTCCTGCTCGCCGCCAACACGCCCATGCTGCTCAGGTCCGCGATGGTGGACGGCCGTGCGGACCTGGGGGTGATGGCGGCCGGGCAGGTCGCCGGGGTGATCGACGACCTGCCGTCGTGCGCGGAGCTGGTGGAACGGATCATGAAGGAGGCGGAGGAGGCGCTGACGTCCCTGGGGCGACTCGACGCCCCTCGGTGACGGTCACGGACACGGACGCTCGGTGACCGTCAGGGCTCCTCGCCGACCGTCGCGGTCGTTCGAGGCTCGTCACAGCCGTTCGATGATCGTCGCGTTCGCCTGCCCGCCTCCCTCGCACATCGTCTGGAGCCCGTACCGGCCGCCTGTGCGCTCCAGTTCGTGCAGGAGGGTCGTCATGAGTTTGGCGCCGGTCGCGCCCAGTGGGTGGCCGAGGGCGATCGCGCCGCCGTTGACGTTGACCTTCTCCGGGTCGGCGCCCGTCTCCTTCAGCCAGGCCAGGACGACCGGCGCGAAGGCCTCGTTGATCTCGACGAGGTCGATGGCGTCGAGGGTGAGGCCGGTCTTCTTCAGGGCGTACGCCGTCGCCGGTATCGGCGCGGTGAGCATACGGATGGGGTCCTCGCCGCGTACGGAGAGGTGGTGCACGCGGGCGCGCGGGGTCAGCCCGTGCTCCCGTACGGCGCGCTCGGAGGCGAGGAGGAGCGCGGCGGCTCCGTCCGAGACCTGGGAGGAGCAGGCGGCGGTGACGGTGCCGCCGTCGATGACGGGTTTCAGGGCGGCCATCTTCTCCAGGGAGGTGTCACGGCGCGGCCCCTCGTCGACGGTGACGTCGCCGTACGGCACGGTCTCGCGCGCGAAGCGGCCCTCGTCGACGGCCCGCACCGCACGCCGGTGGGAGCGCAGCGCGTACTCCTCCTGGTCGCGGCGGCCGATGCCCCACTTCGCGGCGATCATCTCGGCGCCCGCGAACTGGTTCACCGGCCGGTCCCCGTACCGTGCCCGCCACCCCTCGCTGCCCGCGAAGGGCCCCTCCGTGAGTCCGAGGGGGACGGCGGCCTGGCGGGAGGCGAAGGCGATGGGGATCATCGTCATGTTCTGGACGCCGCCCGCGACCACCAGGTCCTGGGTGCCGGAGAGCACGGCCTGGGCGGCGAAGTGGACGGCCTGCTGCGAGGATCCGCACTGCCGGTCGACGGTCGTGCCCGGTACCTCCTCGGGCAGCCCGGCCGCCAGCCAGCTCGTACGCGCGATGTCACCTGCCTGCGGTCCGACGGTGTCCAGGCAGCCGAAGACGACGTCCTCCACGGCGGCCGGGTCCACGCCCGCGCGCGCGACGAGCGCTTTGAGGGCGTGCGCGCCGAGGTCGGCCGGATGGACCCGGCCGAGCCCTCCCCCGCGCCTCCCGACGGGCGTCCGGACCGCTTCGACGATGTAGGCCTCGGCCATGGCAACTCCCTTGTTGTCAAAGGTTGTTCACCGAATATGTGTCAGGGCCCGGTGCGTACGGCGATCCCGTCCAGGACCATCGACAGGTACTGCCGGGCGATCTCCTCCGGGCTGTACTTTCCGCTGGGCTGGTACCAGGACGCGGCGACCCAGACCGTGTCGCGCACGAACCGGTAGGTGACCCTCGTGTCCAGGTCGGCCCGGAACTCTTCGCGCGCGACCCCGTTCTCCAGCGCGGTCAGCCACACCTTCTCGAACTTGGTCTGCGACTGCTCCAGGAAGGAGAACCGCCGTTCCTGGGCGATCAGCTGCTTCGACTCGTTCTGGTAGATCCGGACGGCGTCACAATGCCGCCCGATCGCCCGGAAGGACTCGGTGACCAGCGCCTCGAAGGTCTCCCGGGGGCCCGTGCCGGCGTCCAGGACGGCGTCGTACCGCTCCCAGAGTTCGTCGAGGAAGGTCCGCAGGATCTCCTCCAGCATCGCGTCCTTGGACTCGAAGTAGTAGTAGAGACTTCCCGCGAGCATGCCCGCGTCGTCCGCGATCCGGCGCATGGTGGTGGCGTTGTACCCCTGGTCGGCGAAGACGCGGGCGGCCTTGTCGAGGAGTTCACGGCGGCGGGCGGGCGCGGCGCCGGGCGCCTGGGGGGTCTTCTTGGTCGGCACGCTGTTCGTTGTCCTTAGGGGTGCTGGTTGCTGACGGAGACGATCTCGCCCGTCATGTACGAGGAGTAGCCGGACGCGAGGAACACGATCACGTTGGCGACCTCCCAGGGTTCGGCGTACCGCCCGAAGGCCTCCCGCGCGGTCAGTTCGGCCAGCAGCTCGGGGGTCGTGACCTTCACCAGGTGCGGGTGCATGGCGAGGCTCGGCGACACGGCGTTGACCCGGACCCCGTACGCGGCCGCCTCGACCGCCGCGCACCTGGTCAGCGCCATCACGCCCGCCTTCGCCGCAGCGTAGTGCGCCTGTCCGGCCTGGGCGCGCCAGCCGACGACGGAGGCGTTGTTGACGATCACGCCTCCCCCGCCCCGACCGCCCTCCCGCATCAGCCGCAGAGCGGCCCTGGTGCACCGGAACGTGCCGTTCAGCGTCACGTCCAGCACCTTGGACCACTGCTCGTCCGTCATGTCGACGACATCCGAGGTACCGCCGAGGCCCGCGTTGTTGACGACGATGTCCAGCCCACCGTGCAGCCGGGCCCCCGCCTCGAACAGCGCCCGCACCTGATCGTCGTCGGTCACGTCGCACGGCACCGCGTGGACGGACCGCGCCCCGAACTCGGCGATCAGCTCGTTCCCGTACTGCTTGAGCCGGCGCGTGTGGGCGTCGCTGATCAGTACGCGCGCGCCCTCCTCCAGGAAGCGCCGTGCCGTCGCTCCCCCGATACCGGCGCCGGCGGCCGCGGTGATGACGGCGGTGCGGCCGGCGAGGAGGCCGTGGGCGCGAGGGTACGTCGGGGGGTCGACGTTGTTCATGGGGGCACGCTAACCTACCAAACACTTGTTAGGGAAGGCCTGACGTGTGTCAGGTACATCCACGCACCCACGCACCCACCACTCAGCCCGTCAGCGCCGACCAGGCAGCCAGGCCGCCGGCCGGCCGGGCAAAGAAGGGGCGCCCCATGGACCTGGCCCATCCCCCCGCCGACGAGGCCTTCCGCGCCGAGGCCCGCGCCTGGCTGCGCGCCCATGTCCCACCCGAGCCGCTGCCCTCCCTGGAGACGGCGGAGGGCTTCGCCGCCCACCGCCTCTGGGAGGCCGAACTGGCCGCCGACCGCTGGTCGGTGGTCGACTGGCCGGCCGCGTACGGCGGCCGTGACGCGGGCCTGCTGCGGAGGCTGGTCTTCGAGGAGGAGTACTACGCGGCGGGCGCCCCGGGCCGGGTGGGCCAGAACGGCATCAGCCTCCTCGCCCCGACCCTCTTCGACCACGGCACCCAGGAACAGCGGGCCCGCGTACTGCCCCCGATGGCCTCGGGCGAGGTGGTGTGGGCGCAGGCCTGGTCGGAGCCCGAGGCCGGGTCGGACCTCGCCTCGCTCACCTCCAGGGCCGTGCGTACGGACGGGGGCTGGCTGTTGACCGGGCAGAAGACCTGGTCGTCGCGGGCCGCCTTCGCGGACCGGGCGTTCGGCCTGTTCCGCAGTGAGCCGGGCACCCCGAAACCCCATCAGGGCCTGACGTATCTGATGTTCGACCTGCGTGCACCGGGCGTGACGGTCCGCCCGATCGGCCGTCTGGACGGCAAGCCCGCCTTCGCCGAACTCTTCCTCGACGACGTGTTCGTGCCGGACGAGGACGTGATCGGCGAGCCCGGCCGGGGCTGGCGCATCGCCATGTCCACCGCCGGCAACGAACGCGGCCTGACGCTCCGCCCCCCGGGCCGCTTCCTGGCCTCCGCGGACCGGCTGCTCGGCCTCTGGCAGGCCCAGGGAAGCCCGGCGTCCGCCCGCGACCGGGTGGCCGACGCGGTGATCGGTGCCCGCGCCTACCAGCTGTTCACCTACGCGGCCGCCTCCCGCTTCCTGGAGGGCGCGCCGGTCGGCCCGGAGTCCAGCCTGAACAAGGTCTTCTGGTCCGAGCTGGACCTGACCCTGCACGAGACGGCACTCGACCTGCTCGGCGAGGAGGGCGAGTCGAGGGACACCGACTGGTCCGAGGGCTATGTCTTCGCCCTGGCGGGCCCGATCTACGCCGGTACCAACGAGATCCAGCGCGACATCATCGCCGAACGCCTCCTCGGCCTGCCGAAGGGCCGCCGCTGATGCCTGATCCCCTCCTGAAGGGCCGCCGCTGATGCGCTTCCTCCTGGACACCGAGCAGCGGGCGTTCGCCAAGTCGCTGGACGCCATGCTGACGGCGGCCGACACCCCGTCGGTCGTACGGGCGTGGGGGCGGGGCGAGCACCGGGCCGGGCGGGCGCTGTGGTCCCGGCTCGCGGAGGCCGGGGTCTTCGCGCTGGCGGCGCCGGAGGCGTACGAGGGGGTCGGCCCCCTTCCCGTCGAACTGGCCGTCGCCTTCGTGGAGCTGGGGCGGCACGCGGTGCCGGGCCCGCTCGTGGAGACGGCCACGGCGGCGGTCCTCCTGGCCTCCCTCCAGGACCCGAACCCGGCGGAGGGCCTGCTCCCGGCGCTGCTGTCCGGCAGGGCGATGGCCACGGCGGCGCCGGCGCCCGGGTCGTACGCGCTGGACGGGGACGTGGCGACGATTCGCCTCTCGATCGACCGGAGCAGGGGCGAAGTGCGCCTCTCCCCCGGCCACGGCCCCGTCCGGACCTCCCTGGACCCGGCCCGCCGTCTGACCCCCCTCTCCCCAGGCGGCGAACTCCTCCCCACGACCCCGGCCCCCCTCACCCATGCCCTCGCCTGGGCCCGTGTGGCCGTGGCCGCGCAAGCCCTCGGCGTGGGACTCGCGCTCCTGGACAGGACGGTCGTGTACGTCCGCCGGCGCACCCAGTTCGGCGTGCCGATCGGCTCGTTCCAGGCGGTGAAGCACCGGCTGGCGGACGCGAAGGTGGCCCTGGAGTTCGCGCGTCCGCTGGTCTTCGGGGCGGCGGTCACCCTGGACCCGGCGGACGCGGCGGCGGCCAAGGTGACGGCGTGCGAGGCGGCGTACGCGACCGCGCGCACGGCGCTGCAGCTGCACGGCGCGATCGGATACACGGCGGAGTACGACCTGTCCCTCTGGCTGACCAAGGCCCGGGCGCTCCGGACGGCCTGGGGCACCCCGGCCGAGTGCCGCGCCGCCGTGCTCGACGCCGGTCGCCGCCGCTGATCCCCCGGGGCGCCCTCACGCGACGATGCCCTCGGCCCGAGCCGCCACCAGCCACTTCGGGAACTCCCCCACCAGCCGGTCGTACAACTCGCCGTCGGAGACGGCCCGCGGATCCGAGCCGGCATGGAAGAAGCCGGCGTTGTCGACGACGCGCTTCCCCGGGACGGCCAGGTCGTCGAGCCGGCGCAGGAAGTCGAACTGCCTGCTGGCGGGGTCGCCGAAGCCGATGAACTGCCAGAAGAGGGGGAGGCGGGCGGCTTTGCACATGTACCGTTCGGCGGCGAGCTTGCTGGTGGGCCCACCGTCCGTCTGGAACACCACGAAGGCCGGGTCCTCGGCGCCACAGTCGAGGTAGTGGTCGATGACGGCGTCCATGGCCAGGTGGTAGTCGGTCTTCCCCATGTGCCCGAGCCCGGCCACGATGCGATCGATCCGGCCGTGGTGATCGGCCAGGGCGATCTCCGTGACCGCGTCGACGCCGGTGGAGAAGAAGACGACGGGCACGCTGCCGTCGTCGTCGAGTTGCGCGGACAACCCGAGCACCCGGTCGGCGAGGGCCTGCACGCTGCCGTCCTTGTAGTAGGGCCGCATGGACCCGCTGTGGTCGATCACGAGATAGACGGCGGCCCGCTGCCCCCGCAGCCCGTGTCGGTCGAGGGAGGCCCCGGCCGCCTTGTAGAGGTCCACGAGGGCGGGGGCGGTCTCCAGCATCTTGGTGAGACTGATCGCGGACATACGGCGGTCCTCCTGACCTCAGGGCCCTGCGGCAGCCCCGAGATTAAGGCACTCCCCCTGCCCCCTCTGTCCTGATCGTTCGCTATTTTGTTCGCCGCCGTCCTCACCGGCTCGTCATCAGCCCCGCACCCCCAAGGAGCCGGCCGTGGAACCCGAGTCCCCGTCGTCGTCCGAGCCCGTCGTCACCACCTGCTACCGCCACCCGAAAGTGGAGTCGTACGTCCGCTGCACGCGCTGCGAACGGTTCATCTGTCCGGACTGCATGCGCGACGCGGCCGTGGGCCACCAGTGCCCGGAGTGTGTGAAGGAGGGCGCGAGAACGGTCCGGCAGGCCCGTACCGCCTTCGGTGGCCGGATCTCGGCCGTCCCGCTGGTGACGTACGTCCTGATCGGTCTGAACGTCATGGCCTACGTCGCCGAGCTGCTCCGCGAGCAGGTCGTGGACGACTTCGCGATGCTCGGCCGGGGGCTGCTCGGCCCGGACGGGCTGCACTACGTCTGGCAGGGCTCCTACCCCGCCGACTTCCGCCTCGAAGGGGTGATCGACGGCGAGTGGTACCGCCTCCTCACCGGTGCCTTCCTCCATCTCCCGCCCACCGAGGGCACGTTCGGCATCCTCCACATCGTGATGAACATGGTCACGCTGTGGAACGTCGGCAGGATCGTCGAGGCCCAGCTCGGCCGCGCCCGTTACCTCGCCCTCTATCTCCTCTCCGCTCTCGGCGGCTCCGTCCTCGTGCTCCTCCTGGCGCCCGACACCAGCACGGTCGGCGCCTCCGGCGCGATCTTCGGCGTGTGCACCGCGTACTACGTCCTGGCCCGCCGTCTGGGCGCCGACGCGGCCGGGCTCAACCGCTTCATGGCCGGTCTGCTGGTGTGGCTGGTCATCTCGGCGGTCGTGACGTCCTGGCAGGGGCACCTCGGCGGCCTGCTGACCGGCGGTCTGACCGCCCTGGCGTTCGCCTACGCGCCCCGGGACCGGCGGCGGGTGCTGGTGCAGGCGGGGGCCTGTGCGGCGATGGCGGCGTTGTTGGTGGTGGCGGCGGTCCTCAGGGTCGCGGGGATGACGGCCTGACCGAGCGGCGTCCTCCGGCGGCGGCTCCGCTCCCCGAGAGCCGGGCCGCCTCTCCTCCTCAGCCCCGCTCCCGCCGGCCCCGGACGTGCGACAGCGCCTGCCCAGTCGTCCGGTCGGGGACTGGCGGGCAGGCGCCGTCTGTGTTCCGTACGCCGTTGTACGGGACGTGTGGGGAGGTCCGGGGATCAGACCATCAGCGAGCGGTCCGTCGGCCGGATCGGTGCCGGCAGTTCGCTCGCGCCCGTCAGGAAGCGGTCGCAACCCCGGGCCGCGGAGCGGCCCTCGGCGATCGCCCAGACGATGAGGGACTGGCCGCGGCCCGCGTCACCGGCGACGAACACACCCGGCACGTTGGTCTGGAAGTCGGCGTCGCGGGCGATGTTGCCGCGCTCGTCGAGGTCCAGGCCGAACTGGTCCACGAGACCGTTCTCGCGGTCGGTGCCCGTGAAGCCCATGGCCAGCGTCACCAGCTGCGCGGGGATCCTGCGCTCCGTGCCCGGCTTGGGGGTCAGCCTGCCGTCGATGAACTCGACCTCGGTGAGGTGCAGGAACTGGACGTTGCCGTCCTCGTCGCCCTCGAAGTGGGTGGTGGAGACGGAGTAGACCCGCTCGCCGCCCTCCTCGTGCGCCGAGGTGACCTTGTAGAGCATGGGGAAGGTCGGCCACGGCTGGTGCGGGGCACGGTCCTCGCCCGGCTGCGGCATGATCTCCAGCTGCGTCACGGAGGCCGCGCCCTGCCGGTGGGCGGTGCCCACGCAGTCCGCGCCCGTGTCGCCGCCGCCGATGACCACGACGTGCTTGCCCTCGGCCGTGATGGGGGGCGTCACGAAGTCGCCCTCCTGGACCTTGTTGGCCAGCGGCAGGTACTCCATGGCCTGGTGGATGCCGGCCAGTTCGCGGCCGGGGACCGGGAGGTCACGGGCGGTGGTGGCGCCCGCGGCGATGACGACGGCGTCGTACCGCTTCTTCAGATCCGTGGCCTTGAGGTCGCGGCCGATCTCGATGCCCGTACGGAAGCGGGTGCCCTCCGCGCGCATCTGCTCGATGCGGCGGTTGATGTGCCGCTTCTCCATCTTGAACTCGGGGATGCCGTAGCGGAGCAGGCCGCCGACGCGGTCCGCGCGCTCGTACACCGCGACCGTGTGACCGGCCCGCGTCAGCTGCTGGGCGGCGGCCAGACCCGCCGGGCCCGAGCCGATGACCGCGACGGTCTTGCCGGACAGGCGCTCCGGGGCCTGGGCCGCGACGTCGCCGCTGTCCCACGCCTTGTCGATGATGGAGACCTCGACGTTCTTGATGGTGACGGCCGGCTGGTTGATGCCGAGCACGCACGCCGACTCGCACGGGGCCGGGCACAGCCGCCCGGTGAACTCCGGGAAGTTGTTCGTGGCGTGCAGCCGCTCCGACGCCGCCGCCCAGTCCTCGCGGTAGGCGTAGTCGTTCCACTCGGGGATGAGGTTCCCGAGCGGACAGCCGTTGTGACAGAACGGGATGCCGCAGTCCATGCAGCGGGACGCCTGCTCCGAGATGATCGGGAGCAGCGAACCCGGGACGTAGACCTCGTTCCAGTCCTTCAGGCGTACGTCGACGGGGCGGGACTTGGCGACCTCGCGCCCGTGGTTCAGGAAGCCCTTCGGGTCAGCCATTGATCGCCGCCTCCATCATCTTCTCGGTGATCTCGGTCTCGGAGAGACCGGCCTGCTCGGCGGCGGCCTTGGCGGCGAGCACTGCCTTGTACGTGCTGGGGATGATCTTGCTGAAGCGCGCCACGGCGACGGGCCAGTCGGCGAGCAGCTTCTCGGCGACGGTGGAGCCGGTCTCCTCGGCGTGGCGGCGCACCACGTCGTGCAGCCACTGCTTGTCGGTGTCGTCGAGGGCCTCGACGGCGCCCAGGTTGCCGACGTTGACGTTGTCGCGCTCCAGGTCGATGACGTAGGCGATGCCGCCGGACATACCGGCCGCGAAGTTGCGGCCCGTCTCGCCGAGGACGACCGCGTGGCCGCCGGTCATGTACTCGCAGCCGTGGTCGCCCACGCCCTCGGACACCACCAGGGCGCCGGAGTTGCGGACGCAGAACCGCTCACCCGAACGTCCGCGGAGGAACAGCTCACCGCCGGTCGCGCCGTAGGCGATGGTGTTGCCCGCGATGGTCGAGAACTCGGCGAGGTGGTCGGCGCCCCGGTCGGGACGGACGATCACCCGGCCGCCGGAGAGGCCCTTGCCGACGTAGTCGTTGGCGTCGCCCTCCAGGCGCAGCGTGACACCGCGCGGGAGGAAGGCGCCGAAGGACTGGCCCGCCGAGCCGGTGAAGGTGATGTCGATGGTGTCGTCGGGCAGACCCGCGCCGCCGAACTTCTTCGTCACCTCGTGGCCGAGCATGGTGCCGACCGTGCGGTTGATGTTGCGGACCTTGATCTGGGCGCGGACCGGCTGGGCGTCGGTGGCGTCCGAGGCGGCCAGCGCGTCGGCGGCGAGCTTGATCAGCTCGTTGTCGAGTGCCTTCTCCAGGCCGTGGTCCTGCTCGATCAGCTGGTGGCGCACGGCGCCCTCGGGCAGTGCGGGCACGTGGAACAGCGGTTCCAGGTCCAGGCCCTGCGCCTTCCAGTGGTCGACCGCGCGGGTCACGTCGAGCGTCTCGGCGTGGCCGACGGCCTCCTCGATGGAGCGGAAGCCCAGCTCGGCGAGGATCTCGCGGACCTCCTCGGCGATGAACTCGAAGAAGTTCACGACGTACTCGGCCTTGCCGGAGAACCGGTCGCGGAGCACCGGGTTCTGGGTGGCGATGCCGACCGGGCAGGTGTCCAGGTGGCAGACGCGCATCATGACGCAGCCGGAGACGACCAGCGGCGCGGTCGCGAAGCCGAACTCCTCGGCGCCGAGGAGCGCGGCGATGACGACGTCACGGCCGGTCTTCAGCTGGCCGTCGGTCTGGACGACGATGCGGTCGCGCAGGCCGTTGAGCAGCAGGGTCTGCTGGGTCTCGGCGAGGCCGAGCTCCCAGGGACCGCCGGCGTGCTTCAGCGAGGTCAGCGGGGAGGCGCCCGTGCCGCCGTCGTGGCCGGAGATGAGGACGACGTCCGCGTGCGCCTTGGAGACACCGGCCGCGACCGTGCCGACGCCGACCTCGGAGACCAGCTTGACGTGGATCCGCGCCCGCGGGTTCGCGTTCTTCAGGTCGTGGATCAGCTGGGCCAGATCCTCGATGGAGTAGATGTCGTGGTGCGGCGGCGGGGAGATCAGACCGACACCCGGGGTCGAGTGACGGGTCTTGGCGACCCACGGGTAGACCTTGTGGCCGGGCAGCTGGCCGCCCTCACCGGGCTTGGCGCCCTGGGCCATCTTGATCTGGATGTCGTCCGCGTTGACCAGGTACTCGGAGGTCACGCCGAAGCGGCCGGAGGCGACCTGCTTGATCGACGAGCGCCGCGCCGGGTCGTACAGACGGTCCGGGTCCTCGCCGCCCTCACCGGTGTTGGACTTGCCGCCCAGCTGGTTCATGGCGATGGCGAGGGTCTCGTGCGCCTCCTTGGAGATGGAGCCGTACGACATGGCGCCGGTCGAGAAGCGCTTGACGATCTCGGAGACCGGCTCGACCTCGTCGACGGAGATCGGGGCGCGCCCCTCCGTCGCCTTGAAACCGAACAGGCCGCGCAGCGTCATCAGGCGCTCGGACTGCTCGTTCACGCGGTCCGTGTACTTCTTGAAGATGTCGTAGCGGCGCGTGCGCGTGGAGTGCTGGAGGCGGAAGACCGTCTCCGGGTCGAACAGGTGCGGCTCGCCCTCGCGGCGCCACTGGTACTCGCCGCCTATCTCCAGGGCGCGGTGGGCCGGCGCGATGCCGCTGGCCGGGTACGCCTTGGCGTGGCGGGCGGCGACCTCCTTGGCGATGACGTCGATGCCGACGCCGCCGATCTTGGTGGCCGTGCCGTTGAAGTACTTCTCGACGAAGTCGTCCGCGAGGCCGACGGCCTCGAAGACCTGGGCGCCCCGGTAGGAGGCGACGGTGGAGATGCCCATCTTCGACATGACCTTGAGGACGCCCTTGCCGAGGGCGTAGATCAGGTTGCGGATGGCCTGCTCGGACTCGATGTCGGAGAGGAACGTTCCGGCGCGGACGAGGTCCTCGACGGTCTCCATCGCCAGGTACGGGTTGACGGCTGCGGCGCCGAACCCGATGAGCAGGGCGACGTGGTGGACCTCGCGGACGTCACCGGCCTCGACGAGCAGGCCCACCTGGGTGCGCTGCTTGGTACGGATGAGGTGGTGGTGGACGGCCGCGGTGAGCAGCAGCGACGGGATCGGCGCGTGCTCGGCGTCGGAGTGGCGGTCGGACAGGACGATGAGCCGGGCGCCGTTGGCGATGGCGGCGTCGGCCTCGGCGCAGATCTCCTCGATGCGCGCGGCGAGGGAGTCGCCGCCGCCGGAGACCCGGTAGAGACCGGAGAGCGTGGCCGCCTTCATGCCGGGCATGTCGCCGTCGGCGTTGATGTGGATGAGCTTGGCCAGCTCGTCGTTGTCGATCACCGGGAAGGGCAGGGTGACGCTGCGGCACGACGCGGCGGTCGGCTCCAGGATGTTGCCCTCGGGGCCCAGCGACGAGCGCAGCGAGGTGACGAGCTCCTCGCGGATGGCGTCCAGCGGCGGGTTGGTGACCTGCGCGAACAGCTGGGTGAAGTAGTCGAAGAGCAGCCGCGGGCGCGAGGACAGCGCGGCGATCGGCGAGTCGGTGCCCATGGAGCCGAGCGGCTCGCCGCCGGTCTTGGCCATCGGCGCGAGGATGACGCGCAGTTCTTCCTCGGTGTAGCCGAAGGTCTGCTGGCGGCGGGTGACCGAGGCGTGGGTGTGCACGATGTGCTCGCGCTCGGGCAGGTCGGACAGCTCGATCTCGCCGGCCTCCAGCCACTCCGCGTACGGGTTCTCCGCGGCGAGCTGGGCCTTGATCTCGTCGTCCTCGATGATGCGGTGCTCGACGGTGTCGACGAGGAACATCCGGCCGGGCTGCAGCCGGCCCTTGCGAACGACCTTGGCGGGGTCGATGTCGAGGACGCCGACCTCGGAGCCGAGGACGACGAGGCCGTCGTCGGTGACCCAGTAGCGGCCGGGGCGCAGGCCGTTGCGGTCCAGGACCGCGCCGACCTGACGGCCGTCGGTGAAGGTGACACAGGCCGGGCCGTCCCAGGGCTCCATCATCGTGGAGTGGAACTGGTAGAAGGCGCGGCGGGCCGGCTCCATGGAGTCGTGGTTCTCCCACGCCTCCGGGATCATCATCAGCACGGAGTGCGGCAGGGAGCGGCCACCGAGGTGGAGCAGTTCCAGGACCTCGTCGAAGGACGCCGAGTCGGAGGCGTCCGGCGTACAGATCGGGAAGATCCGGTCCAGGGTCTCCTGCGAGCCGAAGAGGTCCGAGGCGAGCTGGGACTCGCGGGCGACCATCCAGTTGCGGTTGCCCTTGACCGTGTTGATCTCGCCGTTGTGCGCGACGAAGCGGTACGGGTGGGCGAGCGGCCACGACGGGAAGGTGTTCGTGGAGAACCGGGAGTGCACGAGCGCGATCGCGGAGGCGAAGCGGCGGTCGGACAGGTCCGGGAAGAAGGGCTCCAGCTGGCCGGTGGTCAGCATGCCCTTGTAGACGATGGTCCGCGCGGACAGCGAGGGGAAGTAGACGTCGACCTCGCGCTCGGCGCGCTTGCGCAGCACGAAGCTCTTGCGGTCGAGGTCGATGCCCGTGGCGGGCGTGGCCGAGCCGTCGCTGACGAAGACCTGACGGAAGGAGGGCATCGTCGAGCGGGCCGTGGCACCGAGCAGCCCGGGAGCGACGGGCACCTCGCGCCAGCCGAGGACGGTCAGGCCCTCGTCGGCGGCGATGGCCTCGATCCGGGCCGCGGCCTCGTCAGCGCCGTGCTCGGGCAGGAAGGCGATCCCGACGGCGTAGGAGCCGGCCTCGGGCAGCTCGAAGCCGGCCACCTCGCGGAAGAAGGTGTCGGGGACCTGGGAAAGAATGCCGGCGCCGTCACCCGAATCGGGCTCCGAACCGGTCGCCCCTCGGTGCTCCAGGTTGCGAAGAACCGTGAGCGCCTGCTCGACCAGCGCATGGCTCGCCTCGCCGGTGAGGGTGGCCACGAAGCCGACGCCGCAGGCGTCGTGCTCGTTGCGGGGGTCGTACATACCCTGCGCGGCAGGGCGAGCATCCATGAAGGACCACTTCTGGCCATTCGTGGAGTGCTGGGACGGCTGGCGCGGCGTACGCATCGGCTCTCCCGTCGTCGTCATCTGGCATATGCGTGTGCCGAGGGACGACGTTGGCCCTCTGCGTAAAGTGCAAAATTTCGTGCAGGTTACATGATGGAGCGGTTCTCGGGAAGCGGATACTTCGTCCCAACATGCGGACGCCACGGGTGCGGAGGGGTGCACCGCACGCGGTGGCGTGAACAGGCTTCGACAGGCGTGACCAGGGGGTCGACCGGACAGATCGATGTCGGCAGACCGGGGGGCGCAGAAGGCGTCGTCGCCACTGCTTTCAGTTGCTAGGCAGGCGTCATTGCCTGCGGCGCTTACGGCTCATGCCCAGCGGTTAAGCATTCGAAACCGCCTGGTAACGACTATTTATGCGGTCCCTCGCATACGTAGCCATCCGATCCATCATACGGCCGCTCCGATCAGGCTGCCCAGGGCGTACGTCACACCCGCCGCGGCGCCCCCGAGCGCCAGCTGCCGCAGGCCGCTGAACCACCAGGTCCTGGCCGTGACCCTGGCCACCACCGCCCCGCACCCGAAGAGTCCCAGGAGCGCCACCAGTACGGCGGGCCACAGCGCGCCCGCGCCGAGCAGATACGGCAGTACGGGCAGCAGGGCGCCCAGCGCGAAGGAGCCGAAGCTCGACACGGCGGCGACGGCGGGCGACGGGAGGTCCCCGGGGTCGATGCCCAGTTCCTCCCGGGCGTGGATCTCCAGCGCCTGCTCGGGGTCGCGCGAGAGCTGGCGCGCGACCTCCTGGGCGAGTCCCGCCTCGACCCCACGGCTCTCGTAGAGCGCGGCCAGCTCCCGCTCCTCGTCCTGGGGATGCTTGCGCAACTCCCGCCGCTCGACGTCGAGTTCGGCCTCGACGAGTTCCCGCTGGGAGGCCACGGAGGTGTATTCGCCGGCGGCCATGGAGAAGGCCCCGGCGGCGAGCCCCGCGAGCCCGGCGACGACGACCGCCTCCCGGCCGGCCGAACCGCCCGCGACACCGGTCATCAGGGCCAGGTTGGACACGAGCCCGTCCATCGCCCCGAACACGGCGGGCCGCAGCCAGCCGCCGTTCACGTCCCGGTGGGTGTGGTTGTCACGGTGCGCCTCGTGCAGCGCGGCCTCGGTGTCGATGATCGCCACGGTCAAGCCCCTTTCTTCACGTCGAACGTACGCTCGGAAAATTGCTTCTGCCAGCAAGGAAGGCCGTACTTACCTGGGCACTCACCCGGGCCGACGACTGTTCGAGAAACCTCCGCCGCTCATTCGTACAGGGCGCTGCACAGATGTCGACCGGGTGATACGAGGGCGTTCCGGCAGCCGGTGGGGCGCCCGGTGTGGCAGAGATCTTCACAGCGGAAGTCTTCGGTCTCCACATCGTCGAATCTCCGCATCTGCAGATCTTCAGAGCGGATCGACCGCCCACCGGGCCCGAGCTGCCCACCGGGCGGGAGCGGCCCCAGGGCCAGACCTGCCCTCAGGGCCAGAGAGGCGCCATATGCCTTCCATCGCCTGCATTCCTTCGGTACCGGCGCCGGGGGACGCCGCCGATCTGCGCGAGCGCGCACGCGGGGCCATGCTCGGGCTCGCCGTCGGGGACGCGCTGGGGGCGCCCGCCGAGAACATGAAACCCTCCGAGATCCGCGCACGCTGGGGGCGCATCACGGGGTACGTGGCCGAGCACCCGTCGGGCACGGACGACACCGAGTACGCCATCTTCTCCGGGCTGCTGCTGGCCCGGCACGGCTCGGCGCTCACCGTCACGCATGTGGAGACGGCCTGGCACCAGTGGATCGCGGACCGGGACGAGGGCCCGTTCCGGGGCGCCGGCTTCAGCGAACGCGGCACCCTGGAGAACCTCCGCCGGGGCCTCGCCGCACCCATCTCCGCGCAGCACCGGCACGCCTGGAGCGACGGACTGGCCATGCGCGCGGCCCCCTTCGGCGTCTTCGCCTCGGGCCGCCCGGCGGAGGCCGCCCGTCTGGTCGCCGTCGACGGGTCGGTCAGCCACGACGGCGAGGGCATCTACGGCGGCCAGGCGGTCGCGGCCGGGGTGGCGGCGGCGATGGCGGGCGCCCCCACGATCGCCGTGGTCGCGTCGGCCCTCGCCGTGGTCCCGGACGACTCCTGGACGGCCCGGTCCCTGCGCCGGGCGGTCGCGGTCGCCCACCGCGGCGAGCGCGCGGTCCGCTCCGCCGTCGTCATCGGCGGCTATCCCTGGACCGACCTGGCCCCGGAGGCCGTCGCCCTCGCCTTCGGCGCCTACGCGGCGGCCGACGGCGACTTCACCGAGTCGGTGCTGACGGCGGTCAACATGGGCCGCGACGCCGACACGACCGCCGCCGTCGCCGGCGCGCTGGCCGGGGCGACCCGGGGCGCGTCCTCGATCCCGCCCGAGTGGGCGGCGGCCATCGGTCCGGCGCGAGGCAGCTGCCTGCCCTCCATGGCCGGCCACCACGTCCTCGACGTGGCCGAACTCCTGGTCCCCGGCGAGGGCGGCAAGTGGGCCACCGCCACCGCGAGCCCCCTCCCCCACGACGAGCGCCCCCCGACCGCCTTCACCCTGGCCCCGCCCACCCGACCGGAGACCTCCTCATGACCCCACCGACACCGTGGGACGAGACGACACCCACGGCCCCCTCGACGGAAGACGACGACACACGGCGCACGACGCCGACGGGTACGCCGACGCCGACGGCGTACGAGGAGCCCGCGCGCCCGCCCGCGCACACGCGGCACGACGAGCCCGCGCTCACGCCCGCCCACCCGCCGCACGAGCACCCTGGACCGAAGTCGCCCACCCCCGCACCCGCGGACGCGGTCGGCGAGGTCCCCGCGCAGGGGCCGCCCGCACCCGACGACGAGATCCGCACGCACCGCGCGGGCGGCCGGAACGCCCCGGCCGCAGGCACGGCCGAGGACGATACGACGCCGCGCCCCCCGCAGGGCTCCCGCATCGAGGGCCTCCTGCTCGGCCTCGCCGCGGGCGACGCCGCCGGCTGGCCCGCCGCCCGCCACCGGGCCGCCCGCATGCCGGAGTGGACCCGCCGTCTCACCCGCGAGCTGGACACCTTCGCCGAGCAGAACGCCACCACCACCCTCCCGGTCCCCATCGCCCTCAACCAGCCCCCCGAGCCCCTGCGCCTCGGCCCCTCCGACGACGCGGAATGGGCGGCCTTCGCCGCGGAGGCCCTGCTGCGCGCCGGCGACGCCGCCGCCCTCGGCGACCTCAGCCTGGAACGCCGCACCCGCGCCTCGATCGACCTCTCCTGGAACGCCGTGGCCAGCGAGGTCGCCGCAGCCGCCGAACGCGCCCCCGAGGTCGAGTCCGCCGTGCTCCCGCTGCGCGCCCGTATCTCCGTGCGCGCCGGCCTCGGCAACCTCGCCACCGGCCTGCGTCCGCCCGCCACCGGGCACGACAACCCGCACTACTTCGACGACGCGGCCTGCGTACGCGCCTGCGTGCTCGCCGCGGCCCACCCCGGCTACCCCCGACGCGCCGCCGATCTCGCCGAGTTCGACGCCCGCTACACCCAGGACGGCGACGGCGTGCACGGCGCACGCGCGATGGCCGCCGCGCTCGCGCTGGCGCTCGTCGGCGCGAACGTCGACGACTGCGCGGCGGCGGCCCTGGCCGAACTCCCCGCCGAGACGGAGATCGGCCGCAACGCCCGCCACGCCCTGGACCTCGCCCACCGCCACAGGGAAGAAGGAACATTCGCTCTGGTCCCGCTCCTGGAGCACCAGATCGTCGACCACGTCTACAGCTACGGCATCGCCGCCGCCGAGACCGTCCCCGTGGCACTCGCCCTGGCCACCGCCGCCGAGGGCCGGATCGCCGAGGCCGTCCCCGCCGCCGCCTGCCTCTCCCGCGTCGCCGACTCCGCCCCCGCCCTCGCCGGCGCCCTGACCGGCGCACTCGGCGGCGCCGCCGCCATCCCCGACTCCTGGCGGAACGCCTGCCGCACCCTCTCCGGGTGCGCCCTCCCCCGCCTCACCGGCACCGATCTCGTACACCTCGCCGAACTTCTCGCAACCACGGAACTCACCACCCCCGGAGGATGATTCGGGCATGACGCCCTCGAAGGAACCCCCCACCGCAGTGACCCTCGAAGAACGCATCACCGGCGCCCTGGTCGGCGCCGCCGTCGGCGACGCCCTCGGCGGCCCGGTCGAGGGCTACACCCCGGAGCAGATCGTCGAACGCCACGGCGGCCGCGTCCACGGCGTCGTCGGCCCCTGGAACGGCGACGACTGGCGCACCGCCCGCCCCATCGCGCCGTACCACAAGGGCGACGGCCACGTCACCGACGACACCCTGATGACCCACGCGCTGGTCCGGGTGTACGACCGCGTACGCGACCACCTGGACGCCTACGCCGTCGCCGAGCACCTGGTGCCCGACATGATGACGACCCCGCGCTGGATCCCCGAACTGGAGGCGGAGGCCCTCCCCCTGCAGCGGGTCTTCCTCGCCGAGAAGTGGCTGGTGGCCCGGATCCACTACGGCCACGTCGACCCGCGCGAGGCCGGCACCGGCAACATCGTCAACTGCGGCGCCGCGATGTACATGGCCCCCGTCGGCCTGGTCAACGCGGCCGACCCGCCCGGCGCGTACGCCGAGGCGCTCGACATCGCGGGCGCCCACCAGTCGTCGTACGGCAGGGAGGCGGCGGGCGTGTTCGCGGCGGGAGTCGCGGCGGCGTGCACGCCGGGCGCGACCGCCGAGTCGGTGATCGAGACGTGCCTGGCCCTGGCGAAGGACGGCACCCGCGCGGCGATCGAGGCCGTGTGCGAAGTGGCCGCCCGTCACAGGGACTTCGAGTCGGCGCTCCGGCCGCTCCGCGAGGCGGTGACCCCGTTCGACACGGTCGGTCCCGACTACCGCGCCCCCTCGCTGGGCGCCCGCCGCCCCTCCCGCCTGCACGCCATCGAGGAACTCCCCATCGCCCTCGGCATGTTGCTGGTGGCCCGCGGCGACTACCGCCACGCGGTCCTGGGTTCGGTGAACTACGGCCGCGACTGCGACTCGATCGCCACGATGGCGGGCGCCCTCGCGGGCGCGCTGGGCTCGGAGATCCCGTCCGACTGGGCCAAGACCGTGGCGGAGGCCAGCCGCCTGGACCTGCACGCGCCGGCCACGACCCTCGCGGAGGTCGCCCGCCGGATCCACGCGCAGGACGTACGCCGCCGCCGCGCCCACGAGTCCGCCTTCGCCGCGCTGGCCTCGCTCCGGTGACCCCCCTGGCTCCCCTCCGTCTCACCTGGGTCCAGCCGGAGGATCTCCTCGGTCACGAACTCCACCAGGCGGTACAGGACGGCCGTGCACCCTCGGCCGTCGCCGCCCGCTGGCGCGCGGCCGGCGGCCCCCCGGCGCCCCTGCGCGCCGGCGCCTCCCCCCAGCGGGTCTCCCGCTACCTGCGGCAACTCGCCGAGGACCTGCTGGACGAACTGGCGGACCTGCCGAGCGGGTTGCGGGAGGTGGAGCCCACGGACCTGAGCGGGATCAAGGCGCTCTGCCCGAACTGGCCGGCGCCCCCGTCATCCTCCGGCGCCCCGCCGGCACCACCCCGCCCCACCCCGGCCGCGTACCTCCCCCGGCTGGAAGCCGCCTGGCTCGGCCGCGCCGTCGGCTGCCTCCTCGGCAAACCCGTCGAGAAGCTTCCCCTGTCCGCGATCCGCGCGCTCGCGCGGGCCGCCGACAACTGGCCCCTCACCACCTGGTTCACCGCCCGCGGCGTCCCCGCGGAACTCCTCACCGCCCACCCCTGGAACCGTCGCTCGGCCCCCACCTCCCTCGCCGAGAACATCGACGGCATGCCCGAGGACGACGACCTCAACTACCCCCTGCTGAACCTCCTCCTGCTCAACCGCCACGGCCGCGACTTCACCACCACCGACGTGGCCACGCTCTGGCTCGACGAACTCCCCGCGGGCCGCACCTTCACCGCCGAACGCGTCGCCTACCGCAACCTCCTCAGCGGCATCGAGCCCCCGCACACCGCCCGCCACCGCAACCCGTTCCGCGAATGGATCGGCGCCCTGATCCGCGCCGACGTCCACGGCTGGACCAACCCCGGCGACCCGGCCGGCGCGGCCGAACAGGCCCACCGCGACGCCATCCTCACCCACACCGCGAACGGCGTCCACGCGGCGATGTTCGTCGCGGCCACCATCGCGGAAGCGGCCACCGGCACCCACGACATCCACCACTGCCTGCGCACCGGCCTCACGGTCGTCCCCCCGGACTCCCGCCTGGCGAAGGCGATCCGCCACGCCCTGCGACTGGCCACCGCCCACCGCGACTTCGACACGGTCGTCGACGAACTCCACGCCACCTACGCCGACCACCACTGGGTCCACGTCCTGCCCAACACGGCCCTGCTCACCGCCGCCCTCACCCACGCCGACGGCGACTTCACGGCCTCCATCTGCCGCGCGGTGTCCGGCGGTTGGGACACCGACTCCAACGGCGCGACGGCGGGCAGCATCGCCGGCCTGCTCACCGGCTCCCCGGACGCGCTCCCCGAGCGCTGGACGGCCCCCCTCAAGAACCGCCTGGCCACCTCGATCGCCGACTTCAACGGCGCCGGCTTCGACACCCTGGCCCACCTCACCCTCCGGGAGACCCCCCACCCATGACCCAGGCGTACGACCCCCCGCTCTCCCACCTCCGCGTCCTCGACCTCGCCACCCTCTTCGCCGGTCCCCTCGCCGCCACGATGCTCGGCGACTTCGGCGCGGAGGTCATCAAGGTCGAGCACCCCACGAAGCCGGACCCGTCCCGCGGCCACGGCCCCTCGAAGGACGGGGTGGGCCTGTGGTGGAAACTGCTGGGCCGCAACAAGCGCACCCTGACGCTGAACCTCTCCACCCCCGGCGGCCGGGACACCCTGCTGCGCCTGGCCGCCACCGCCGACGTGGTCATCGAGAACTTCCGCCCCGGTACCCTGGAGAAATGGGGCCTCGGCTGGAAGGAGCTGTCGGCGGCGAACCCCCGTCTGGTCCTCGCCCGGGTCACCGGCTTCGGCCAGTTCGGCCCGTACGCGCACCGCCCCGGCTTCGGCACGCTCGCCGAGGCGATGAGCGGCTTCGCCGCGATCACCGGCGAGCCGCACGCCCCACCGGTCCTGCCCCCCTTCGGCCTCGCCGACTCGATCGCGGGACTGGCGACGGCGTACGCGGTGATGACCGCCCTCGCCGCGCGTGACCGGACCGGCGAGGGGCAGACGGTCGACATGGCGATCATCGAGCCGATCCTCACCGTCCTCGGCCCCCAACCCCTCTGGTACGACCAGCTCGGCCATGTCCAGCCCCGCACCGGCAACCGCTCCGCCAACAACGCCCCCCGCAACACCTACCGCACGGCGGACGGCTCCTGGGTGGCCGTCTCCACCTCCGCCCAGTCGATCGCGGAACGGGTGATGCGCCTGGTCGGGCGCCCCGAGCTGATCGACGAGCCCTGGTTCGCGTCCGGGGCGGAGCGGGCCCGCCACGCGGACGTCCTGGACGAGGCGGTCGGCGCGTGGATCGCCCGCCACACCCGCGAGGAGGTCATCGAGGTGTTCGAGAAGGCGGAGGCGGCCGTCGCCCCCATCCAGGACATCACCGACGTGATGACCGACCCCCAGTACCGGGCCCTGGACACCGTCACCACGGTGGACGACCCCGATCTCGGACCGCTGCGCATGCAGAACGTCCTCTTCCGGCTCTCCGCCACACCCGGCGCGATCCGCTGGGCGGGCCGCGCCCACGGCGCCGACACGGACTCGGTCCTCACCGAACTGGGCCTGTCGGACACGGACATCGAGACCCTCCGCAAGGAGGGCGCCCTGTGACCCCCATCCCCCTGACCTGGCTGTACGTCCCCGGTGACCGTCCGGAGGTGGTCACCAAGGCCCTGGCCTCCGGCGCGGACGTGGTGATCGTGGACCTGGAGGACGCGGTGGCCCCGGACCGCAAGGCCTACGCCCGCGCGGCCACGGCCGACCTCCTCTCGGCCCCGCCGCCCGTGCCCGTCCACGTACGGGTGAACGCTCTGCACACCCCGGACGCCGAACAGGACCTCAAGGCCCTCTCGCTCCTGCCCGGCCTGTCGGCGCTCCGCCTCCCGAAGGTCACCTCCCCCGCCGAGGTCGCCGCCGTCGCGGAGGGGACCGCTCACGCGGAAGGGGGCGCGATCCCTCTGTACGCCCTCCTCGAATCGGCCCTGGGCGTCGAACGTGCCTACGACATCGCCACCGCGCATCCCGCGCTGCGCGGCATCGCGCTGGGCGAGGCGGACCTCCGTGCCGACCTGGCCGTCCACCACGACCGGGCCCTCGACTGGCCCCGCTCCCGAGTGGTCCTCGCCGCGCGCGCGGCCGGCCTCCCCTCGCCGGCCCAGTCGATCCACCCGGACATCAAGGACCTCGAAGGCCTGGCCGTCTCCTGCGCGCACGGCCGCGCCCTCGGCTTTTTGGGCCGCGCCGCCATCCACCCCCGCCAGCTCCCGGTCATCGAGCGCGCCTACGCGCCCACCCCGCAGGAGGTGGAATCGGCCGAGGAGACCCTCAGAGCCGCGACCACCACCCCCGGCGCCCAGGCCCTCCCCGACGGCCGCTTCGTCGACCCGGCCGTGGTGGCCGCCGCCCAGAGAACCCTGACCTTGGCCAACCGCCCCGTCGGACACTGAAGCCTGCGCCCCTCGCCGACGCCTCCGAGGGGCACGGTCTTTCAGGCCCGCAGGGCCTGGTTCTTCAGGGGCGCGGGGAACTGCGCGAGAAAGCCCCACCGGACCCGCACCAGCCCCGAACCCAAAACACCCACCCGCCCCCTAAGGGGGCAGATGGGTGCTCGAACACCTACGGGTCAGCTCTTCTCCGCGGACTCGGCCTTCTTCCCGACCACGGAGTCGGAGACTTCCGCATCCTTCTTTTCCTCGACGCCCTCGGCGCTCTTGTCCTTGGCGCTCTTGGCGTCCTCGACGTCGTCGACATCCTTCGCGTCGGCCTTCCCCGAGGCCTCCGCCGACTCCGAGTCCCCGTCGTCCTTCCGGTCCACCGCGGCGGCGCCCTCGTCCCCGTTCCCGTCGGAGACGCCCGGCTCGACGACCTCTTCCCGTCCCGGCCGCTTCCGCGCCGACAGGACCAGATAGATCACCGCGAGGACGAAGACGAGCAGCGCGGTCCAGTTGTTCAGGCGCAGCCCGAGGATGTGGTGGGCCTCGTCGACCCGCATGTACTCGATCCAGAACCGCCCGACGCAGTACGAGGCCACGTACAGCGCGAACGCCCGCCCGTGCCCGAGGGTGAAGCGACGGTCCGCCCAGATGACGAGGAGCGCGACGCCGATGCACCACAGCGACTCGTAGAGGAAGGTCGGGTGGTACGTGCCCGGCAGCCGTCCGTCCGTGGAGGACGTGATCTCCACGGCCCACGGGAGATCGGTCGGCTTGCCGTACAGCTCCTGGTTGAACCAGTTGCCCCACCGCCCGATCGCCTGTGCGAGGGCGATGCCGGGCGCGACGGCGTCGGCGTACGCGGGCAGCGGGATCCCACGCCGGCGGCAGCCGATCCACGCGCCCACCGCGCCGAGCGCGATCGCGCCCCAGATGCCGAGCCCGCCCTCCCAGACCTTGAAGGCGTCGACCCAGTCACGACCCTCGCTGAAGTACAGCTCGTAGTCCGTGATCACGTGGTAGAGCCGCCCGCCGACCAGGCCGAAGGGCACGGCCCAGACGGCGATGTCGGCGATCGTGCCGGCCTGTCCGCCCCGCGCGACCCAGCGTTTGTTGCCGAGCCAGACGGCTACGAAGACACCGATGATGATGCAGAAGGCGTAGCCGCGCAGCGGGACGGGACCGAGGTAGAGCACCCCGCGCGACGGGCTGGGAATGTAGGCAAGTTCCATGGCAGGGTCGACGCTACCCTGCCGGGCCCGGCCGACGGCGGGCGGCCCGGCAACGGGTCCATAACGCCGTGTCACCTCTGCCTCGACGCCTCACCACCCCCGCCAGCCCCAAGGCTCACACACCGCTCACCCCTTTGCCCTCGCCTCCACCATCTGCTTCAGCTTGGCGGGGGTCATGGACTGGTCCGCGTAGATGTTGGTGCCGTTGAGGAAGACGCTCGGCGTGCCGGAGAAGCCGCCCTTCTGGAACGCCTCGTTCGACTTGGCGACCCAACTGGTGTGCTTGCCGTCCTCGACGCAGGTGCGGAAGGGCGCGGTATCCAGTCCGTCCACCTTCTTCGCCAGGTCGAGGAGCTTGGTCTCGTCGGCGAAGTCGTCGTTCGTCTCGGGCGGCTGGTTCTCGTAGAGCACGTCGTGGTAGGCCGGGAAGCCGCCCTCGTTCTGTGCGCAGGCGGCGGCGTTGGCGGCCTTGCGGGAGCCGCTGCCGCCCATGTTCCCGTCGATCAGGGTGGCGAGGTGGTACTCGACCTTCAGCTTCCCGGCCTCGGTCAGCTCGTGGATCGTGGAGCGGTAGGCGTCCTCGAAGGACTTGCAGGCCGGGCAGCGGAAGTCCTCCCACACCGAGAGGGTCGACTTCGCGCCGGGGTCCCCGACGGGGATCGCGAGGCTGTCCTCGCCGTTGGCCCCCGAGGGTGCCACGACCGGGCCCGCGCTGTCGGCGTCGTCCTTGCCCGCGTTCGCCGCCACGACGCCGATCACGGCGGCCAGTCCCAGCACGCCCAGCACCGAGGCACCCACGATCAGGACCTTGCGGCGCTTCTCGGCGGTCTTCTGCTTCTCGCGCTCCTCCGCCAGCCGTTCCCGGGCGGTGCGCTTTCCCTCATGGTTCTTCTCGCTCACATCCCGCAGAACGAACCGGGGAGGCGCACCGCGCCTCCCCGGTCCCACTTCCACCCGTTCGAGTGAGCGTTCTGCCCGTTACGTCCGGTCAGCCCCGTACGACAAACGGGTGAACGTCACGCGCCCCGGCGTACGCCCTTCGCGAGGTCGCCCGCCAGCTCGCGCACGGCGACCAGACCGGCCGCCTCGTCGGGGGCGTCCAGCATCCGCTTCACGAACGCGGAGCCGACGATCACGCCGTCGGCGAACCCGGCGACCTCGGCGGCCTGCTCGGCGTCGGAGACGCCGAGCCCGACGCAGACCGGCAGGCCGGAGCCCGTGGCCCGGGTGCGTTCCACCAGGTCCTGGGCCTGCGCGCCGACCGACGCCCGGGTGCCTGTGACCCCCATGAGCGAGGCGGCGTAGACGAAGCCGCTGCCCGCCGCGGTGATCTCGGCGAGCCGCGCGTCCCTGCTGCTGGGCGCGACGACGAAGACCGTGCTGAGCCCGTGCTTCTCGGCGTGCTCCCTCCACAGCGCCGACTCCTGGACGGGCAGGTCGGGCAGGATGCAGCCCGCGCCGCCCGCCTCCGCCAGCTCGGCCGTGAAGCGCTCGACGCCGTAGCGGTCGATGGGGTTCCAGTACGTCATGACCAGGACGGGCTTCCCGGTGGCCTCGAAGGCCTCCCGGACCGTACGCATCACGTCCGCGATCTTGACGCCGCCGCGCAGGGCGATGTCGTCGGCGGTCTGGATGACGGGTCCGTCGAGAACCGGGTCGCTGTGCGGCAGCCCGACCTCGACGACGTCGGCGCCGCCCTCGAAGACGGCCTTGATCGCGGCGATGCCGCCGTCGACGGTCGGGAACCCGGCCGGCAGATAGGCGATGAGCGCGGACCGGCCCTCCGCCTTGGCGGCGGCGAGGGTGTCGCTCAACAGCTGGATGTTCCCGCTCACTTGGCGTCCCCCTCGATCTCGGCGAGATCGGCCGCGTCGGCCGCGACCTCGGCGTCGGTGTCGTACAGGCCGAAGTAGCGCGCGGCCGTGTCCATGTCCTTGTCGCCGCGCCCGGACAGGTTGACGACGATCAGCCCGTCCTTGCCCAGCTCCCTGCCGACCTCCAGGGCGCCGGCGAGCGCGTGGGCGCTCTCGATCGCCGGGATGATGCCCTCGGTGCGCGACAGCAGGCGCAGCGCCTGCATGGCGGCGTCGTCGGTGACCGCGCGGTACTCGCCCCGGCCGCTGTCCTTGAGGTACGCGTGCTCGGGGCCGATGCCCGGGTAGTCGAGGCCGGCCGAGATCGAGTACGGCTCGGTGATCTGGCCCTCCTCGTCCTGGAGGACGTACGAGCGCGAGCCGTGCAGGATGCCCGGTTCACCGGCGGTGAGCGTCGCCGCGTGCTCACCGGTCTCGATGCCGTGGCCGGCGGGCTCGCAGCCGACGAGGCGTACGCCGGTGTCGGGGATGAAGGCGTGGAAGAGTCCGATGGCGTTGGACCCGCCGCCGACGCAGGCCACGGCGGCATCCGGCAGCCGTCCGGCGCGTTCGAGGATCTGACGCCGTGCCTCGACCCCGATGACACGGTGGAAGTCGCGGACCATGGCGGGGAAGGGGTGGGGGCCGGCGACCGTTCCGAACAGGTAGTGGGTGCGGTCGACGTTGGCGACCCAGTCCCGGAACGCCTCGTTGATGGCGTCCTTGAGGGTCCGCGAGCCGGATTTCACGGCGATGACCTCGGCGCCCAGCATGCGCATGCGGGCGACGTTGAGGGCCTGCCGCTGGGTGTCGATCTCGCCCATGTAGATCGTGCAGTCGAGCCCGAAGAGCGCGCAGGCCGTGGCGGTGGCGACGCCGTGCTGGCCCGCTCCCGTCTCGGCGATGACCCGCGTCTTGCCCATGCGCCGGGTGAGCAGGGCCTGCCCGAGCACGTTGTTGATCTTGTGCGACCCGGTGTGGTTCAGGTCCTCACGCTTGAGGAACACCCGCGCCCCGCCGGCGTGCTCGGCGAACCTCGGCACCTCGGTGAGCGAGCTGGGCCGCCCGGTGTAGTGCACGAGCAGGTCGTCGAGCTCGCGCGCGAACTCGGGGTCGTGCTTGGCCTTGTCGTACTCCACGGCGACCTCGTCCACGGCGGCGACCAGCGCCTCCGGGATGAACTTGCCGCCGAACGCGCCGAAATACCCCTCGGCGCTGGGAACCTGACCCTCGGGGTCGGGAATGAAGAACTCACTGGACATGCGGATACCTCGCAGGGGCAGGGCCCCGAAGTTGGCCGGACTATGACTCGCGGTGACTCGCGGTGATCACGTACGCGCGCCGCCCTTGATGCCGTCGACCCGCCACCGCGGGTTTCACCCGCCACGAAGGCGAGCGATCACGGCGGTGTCGGTCGGCGGTGCCGAACCGACCGGAAGCGCCCTCGGTGACCGTCGAGGCGAAGAACACCCGGCGGTCAGGGAAGGCGGACGCGGCTCAGCTGCCCGCAGGGCATCGGCGCGCACGTGACCGGGGCCATCGCATGCCGTTCACCTGACCCGGCTCGTCACCGATGACGTACCGGACCCGGCGCCCGTGGACCCGGCGGGCGGGTGCGCGGCAGCCACGGGGACGGCACCCGCGCGCGAGGCGGGCGTAGGGGTCCCTGGTCGTCATGGAGATCGAGAACATCGGAGCACAGCCTACCGGCCCCGGCTCACCCGTGTGGGTGACCTCGGCCGATACGGAGGCTCCCCCGCACCCCGGCGCCCCGGCCGGGACGGATCCCGGCCGGTCGGCGGCGAAGGCGCGGTCGGTCATGGCGGGGTCAGCCCCGCCCGTGCCGCAGCGCCGGGTGCTCGCCCGCGGCGACGAGGTCGGCGACGGCGGTCTTGGGGTCCTTGCCGGTGACGAGGGACTCGCCCACGAGGACGGCGTCGGCGCCGGCGTTGGCGTAGGCGATGAGGTCGTGCGGGCCCCGGACGCCGGACTCGGCGATCTTGATGAGGGAGTCGGGGATCTCGGGGGCGACCCGCTCGAAGGTGGTGCGGTCCACCTCCAGGGTCTTGAGGTTGCGGGCGTTGACCCCGATCACCCGGGCACCGGCGTCGACCGCGCGTTCGACCTCGTCCTCGTCGTGGACCTCGACGAGCGGGGTGAGCCCGATGGACTCGGCCCGCTCGATCAGCGACTCCAGCGCCGGCTGGTCGAGGGCGGCGACGATCAGCAGCACGACATCGGCGCCGTACGCCCGCGCCTCCCACAGCTGGTACGAGGTGACGATGAAGTCCTTGCGCAGGACGGGGATGTCCACGCGCGCGCGGACGGCCTCCAGGTCGGCCAGCGAGCCGCCGAAGCGGCGCTGTTCGGTGAGGACGGAGATGATCGCCGCGCCACCCGCCTCGTAGTCGGCCGCGAGACCGGCCGGGTCGGCGATGGCGGCGAGCGCGCCCTTGGAGGGGCTGGACCGCTTGACCTCGCAGATCACCTTGACGCCGTCGCCGCGGAGCGCGGCCGCGCCGTCCTTGGCCGCAGGAGCCTTCGCCACGCGCTCCTTGAGCTCGTCGAGGCTGACGCGCGCCTGCCGTTCCGCGAGGTCGGCACGGACTCCGTCGATGATCTCGTCGAGCACACTCACGCGAGCGGCCCCCCTTTCAGACGGTGGAAATCGGTGACAACGTTTGACCGTCACGCATTGACAGTCGAGCGGTTCTCATGGTTCGGGCAGTTCACTGTGATGGTATCCGCAGGAGGGCGTAGGCCTCGCATCCGGTTGACGGCGGTCCCACCACCTGGACGTTCACCGTTTGATCAAGGATGGAGCCAGCCACCGAACGGCAGGTTCCGGACAACCGTGAAGACCAGCGCCGACGCGCCGAGCGACCACAGCTGCACGGGTCCGAGGCGCAGGCGCAGGGATCGTCCGCGCGCGGTACGGACCACCCATACGGTCCACAGCACGGCGAAGCCCAGGAAACCCACCACGGCCAGCGCGTTGTCGGTGAGGGCGGTCGCGAGGTCGCCGTGCGCGAAGGCGTGCGCGCTGCGCAGACCGCCGCAGCCGGGGCAGTACAGGCCGGTCAAGCGCCACAGCGGACACACCGGGTAGTGGCCGGGTTCGTTGGGGTCCACGGCCGCCACGTACGCGAAGGCCCCGCCGACGGCCGCGAGCACCCCGGCGGGCACCGCGAGCGCGCGGAGCGTGCGCCCGGTGGTCCGCGGGGGGCCGCCGGTCGCGACGGTCGCATCGACCGGCTCGGCGCCGTGGAGGCGCGGCGGCGGCGCGGTCGGCTGGGTGTCGGCGTTCACACACCGCATTGTGCCCCGCGCGGGCCGTACGCGCGCCGGAGGGACGGCCCGCGGTGACACGGGACCGTCCCTCGGGCGGGGGTCAGCCCTGGGCGCCGGCCGGCTCGGGAGTGGTCGCGCTCTGCGCGCGGACCGCCGCGGTCTCGTACGCGGCGTGCGCGTCCTTCGGCTGGCCCATGCCCATGGCACGCATGACCATGCCGACGACGCCGCCGAGGACGACGATGACCATGCCGGCCCAGAATCCCAGCGGCTGGGCCATCACCATGTAGGCGCCCGAGACGCAGAAACCGATGAAGGCGATGGTGACGCCGGTCCAGGCGGCCGGGGTGTGACCGTGGCTGCTGCCCGCCATGACTTGCTCCTCGTTGTTCATTGCGTCGTGCTCGATGCGTGACGCTCGATGCCTGTGCTGAGTCGGACGCTCGTCGTCCATTGTTCCGTACGGGTACGGGTGCCATGAGCGGGGGTGTCCACTCTCACGTTCCCGGCTCCGTGCGGCTCGGCGCCTCAGGCCGGGCCGGGCCCCGTGGGATCCTCGCCCCGGTCCAGGGCCTTCCACATGTCCTCGGGCCGGTCGGGGTCGACCGGCCGGACCTTGCGCGGCCGGGGTGTGCCGTCGCGTTCGTAACGGCCGGACATCGCGGGCCACTGCCGTCCGTAGCGCAGCGCGAGCAGCCCGGCGAGCAGGATGAGCGCGCCACCGGCGGCCGCGACGTACGGCCAGCCGGTGTGGCTGAGCGCGTCGACGGTCGCGGCGGTGTCACCGGAGGCCTCGGCCGCCTTGCCGTCGAGCGCGGTGCTGTCCCGGGCGCCGAGCAGCGCGGCGGCGATGATGCCCGCCCCGGAGAGGGCGAGCAGCGCGGCGACCAGGACGCGCCCGGACCGGCGTACGGCGAAGACGGCGACGAGCGCGGCGAGCCCCACCACGGCGAGCGCCGCCGGCACGCCCGTGACGTCGCTGCCCTGGGCGGTCAGCGGGAAGTCGCCGCCCGCCAGCGAGATGGTGCCCTCCGACCAGCGCTGTCGGCTGGCGAGCAGCGTGACGGCCGCGCCGAGGGCACCGCTGAGCAGCGCCAGGGCGAGACTGCGCCGGCCGGCACGGACGGACGCGGGTTCGGAACGGGGGTGGTCTGGTGCTGCGGTCACGTACTCCACTATCGCCTGCCCCCCGGGTGGATCGTCACCCGGGGCGCACGTGAGAAGCGCCCTACTCTCCCAGCCGGTTGGCCGTGTGCACCGCGCGCAGGACCGCCGCCGCCTTGTTGCGGCACTCGGTGTCCTCCGCGAGGGGGTCGGAGTCGGCGACGATGCCGGCGCCGGCCTGGACGTAGGCCGTGCCGTCGCGCAGCAGTGCCGTGCGGATGGCGATGGCGGTGTCGGAGTCGCCCGCGAAGTCGAGATAGCCGACGCAGCCGCCGTACAGGCCCCGGCGGGAGGGTTCCAGCTCGTCGATGATCTGCATCGCGCGCGGCTTGGGGGCGCCGGAGAGGGTGCCGGCGGGGAAGCATGCGGTCAGGACGTCGAAGGCGGTACGGCCCGCCGCGACCCGGCCGGTGACGGTGGACACGATGTGCATGACGTGGGAGTACCGCTCGACGGACATGAAGTCGACGACCTCGACCGAGCCCGGCTCGCAGACCCGGCCCAGGTCGTTGCGGCCCAGGTCGACGAGCATCAGGTGCTCGGCGCGCTCCTTGGGGTCGGCGAGCAGTTCGTCGGCGAGGGCCTGGTCCTCCTGCGGGGTCGCCCCGCGGTGCCGGGTGCCGGCGATGGGGTGGACCATGGCCTGCCCGTCCTCGACCTTGACCAGGGCCTCGGGGGAGGAGCCGACGACGTCGAAGCCGTCGAAGCGGAACAGGTACATGTACGGGGACGGGTTGGTCGCCCGCAGGACGCGGTAGACGTCCAACGCGCTTGCCGTGCAGGGGGTTTCGAAGCGCTGGGAGGGGACGACCTGGAAGGCCTCGCCGGCCCGGATGCGCTCCTTGATGTCCTCCACGGCCGTCTGGAAGTCGGGGCCGCCCCACAGCGCGGTGTACTCGGGCAGCTCCGAGGGCGGCAGGGCCGCCGGGGGCTGGGCGACGGGCCGCGAGAGGTCGGCCTCCATGGCGTCGAGGCGGGCGACGGCGTCGGCGTGGGCCTCGTCGACGCCCGTGTCCAGGTCGTTGTGGTTGATGGCGTTGGCGATCAGCAGGACCGAGCCCTCCCAGTGGTCCATGACCGCCAGGTCGCTCGTCAGCAGCATGGTCAGCTCGGGCAGCTTCAGGTCGTCCCGTCCGCCGGGGCCGATCTTCTCCAGGCGGCGCACGATGTCGTAGCCCAGGTAGCCGACCATGCCGCCGGTGAAGGGCGGCATGCCCTCCTCGTGGGGCGTGTGGAGGGCCTCGATGGTGGCGCGCAGCGCGGCGAGGGGGTCGCCGTCCACGGGGACGCCGACGGGCGGGGTGCCGAGCCAGTGGGCCTCGCCGTCGCGGGCGGTGAGGGTGGCGTGGCTGCGGACGCCCACGAAGGAGTAGCGGGACCACGAACGGCCGTTCTCCGCGGACTCCAGCAGGAAGGTGCCGGGGCGCTCGGCGGCGAGCTTGCGGTAGAGCCCGACCGGGGTGTCGCCGTCGGCGAGGAGCTTGCGGCTGACGGGGATGACCCGGCGGTCGCCGGCCAGTTTGCGGAACGTCTCGAGGTCCATGGCGGCTGACCTTACTGATCCAGTGACGGTACGTCGGAACCGGCGCCGCTCCCGACGCCTTCCACGGCCTTGAGGACGTCCTCGTCGAAGCAGGTGCGGGCGCCGGTGTGGCAGGCGGCGCCGACCTGGTCGACCTTGACGAGGACGGTGTCGGCGTCGCAGTCCAGGCTGACGGACTTCACCCACTGGAAGTGACCGGAGGTGTCGCCCTTCACCCAGTACTCACGGCGGCTGCGCGACCAGTACGTGCAGCGGCCGGTGGTGAGCGTGCGGTGCAGGGCCTCGTCGTCCATCCAGCCGAGCATGAGCACCTCACCGGTGTCGTACTGCTGGGCGATGGCGGGCAGGAGCCCGTCGACGCCGCGCTTGAGGCGGGCGGCGATCTCGGGGTCCAGCACGCTGGGCGTGCCGGGACCGGCGGGGGCTCCGGGACCGTGGGGGCTGCTGGAGGACGGCGTGCTGGTCATGCGTGCCATTGTGCCGCGCCGGGCCGGGCGGCCTCGCCCGTTGTCCACAGGCCGGACCCTCTTGTCGTACGAATGACCGGTCCGCCGGGCGACCGTCCGGGTATCCGTGGCCACGCATCGGCCGGACCTGCGCTGGGCGCGGGGGTGGCCCGGCCGTAGGCTGGCTGTCATGTCTACCCATGCCAAGCGTGAACGGCTTCTCTTCGCCGACCTGTTGGAGACCGCGGGCCCCGAGGCCCCCACCCTGTGCGAGGGCTGGACGACCCGTGATCTGGCCGCGCACGTGGTCGTGCGCGAGCGCCGCCCGGACGCCGCCGGAGGCATACTCATCAAGCAGCTCGCGTCGCGCCTCGACCGGGTGATGGAGGAGTTCGCCGCCAAGCCGTACGAGGAGCTGATCCAGCTCGTGCGTACCGGTCCGCCGCGTTTCTCGCCCTTCAACCTCAAGCAGATCGACGAGGCGTCGAACACGATCGAGTTCTACGTCCACACCGAGGACATCCGCCGCGCCCGTCCCGAGTGGACCCCGCGCGAGCTGGACCACGTCTTCCAGGACGCCCTGTGGTCCCGTCTGGAGCGCACGGCCCGCCTCATGGGCCGCCGCTCCCCCACCGGCCTGGTCCTGCGCCGCCCCGACGGGCGGACCGCGGTGGCCCACCGCGGCGCCCCGGTCGTCACCGTCACCGGCGAGCCCGCCGAGCTGCTGCTGTTCCTCTACGGCCGTCAGCAGGTCGCCGATGTCGAACTGGAGGGCGAGAAGGAGGCGATCGCCAAGCTGCACGAGACGAAGCAGCTGGGCATCTGACGCCCGACCGCCTGATCCCGAACGCCGGATCCCGGCCCCCCTCGGGCGGCCGGGATCCGGCGGGGCGCGAGGTCACCGCACCGGGTGACCCGCCCCCCGCAGCGCGTTCTTGACCTCGCCGATGCGCAGGTCGCCGAAGTGGAAGACGGAGGCGGCGAGGACGGCGTCGGCGCCCGCTTCGACGGCCGGGGCGAAGTCGGCGAGCCGGCCGGCGCCGCCGGAGGCGATGACGGGGACGGTGACGTGCTTGCGGACGGCCGTGATCATCTCCAGGTCGTAGCCGTCCTTGGTGCCGTCCGCGTCCATGGAGTTGAGCAGGATCTCGCCGGCGCCCAGTTCGGCGGCGCGGTGGGCCCACTCCACGGCGTCGATGCCGGTGCCCTTGCGGCCGCCGTGGGTGGTGACCTCGAAGGATCCGGCCTCGGTGCGGCGGGCGTCCACCGACAGGACCAGCACCTGGCGGCCGAAGCGCTCGGCGATCTCACGGATGAGGTCGGGGCGGGCGATCGCCGCCGTGTTGACGCCGACCTTGTCGGCGCCCGCCCGCAGCAGCTTGTCCACGTCCTCGGCGGTACGGACGCCGCCGCCGACCGTCAGCGGGATGAAGACCTGCTCGGCGGTGCGGCGCACCACGTCGTACGTCGTCTCGCGGTTGCCCGACGAGGCGGTGATGTCCAGGAACGTCAGCTCGTCGGCGCCCTCGGCGTCGTACACCTTCGCCATCTCGACGGGGTCGCCCGCGTCGCGCAGGTTCTGGAAGTTGACGCCCTTGACGACCCGGCCGTTGTCCACGTCCAGGCAGGGGATGACTCGGACCGCCAGGGTCATGAATCCACGGCTCCTAACAAGAGTTCTGGAGGGCCTAGCCTCTGAATGCTTCGATCTCTACTTCGACGAGGATGCGCGGGTCGACGAAACCCTCGACGACCAGCAGGGTCGCGGCCGGACGCACCGGGTCGAAGATCTCCTTGTGGGCCCGCCCCACGGCCTCCACGTCCCGCATGTGGGTCAGGTACATCCGCGTACGGATCACGGCCTCGGCGCCGAGGCCGAACTCGCCGAGCGCCTGGACCGCGCTGGTGAAGGCGACCTTGGCCTGTTCGTACGGGTCGCCCTCCCCGTGCAGTACCTCGCCCCTGAAGGCCGTGGTGCCCGCCACCAGGACGCGGTCGCCCGCCGCGACGGCGCGCGCGAAACCGATGGACTCCTCCCAGGGACTCCCGCTCTGCACCCGCCGCACGCCTTCGGACGTCATGACGCTGTGCCCGGTTTCACGACGTGGCCTCCAGTGCTTCTTCCAGGGTGAACGCCTTCGCGTACAGGGCCTTGCCGACGATGGAACCCTCGACACCGAGGGGCACCAGTTCGGCGATGGCCCGCAGGTCGTCGAGCGACGACACGCCGCCGGACGCCACGACCGGGCGGTCCGTCGCGGCGCACACGTTGCGCAGCAGCTCCAGGTTGGGGCCCTGCAGGGTGCCGTCCTTCGCGATGTCCGTGACGACGTACCGCGCGCAGCCCTCCTTGTCGAGGCGCTCCAGCGTCTCGTAGAGGTCGCCGCCGTCGCGGGTCCAGCCGCGGCCGCGCAGGGTGGTGCCCTTCACGTCGAGGCCGACCGCGATCCTGTCGCCGTGCTCGGCGATGACCTTGGCGACCCACTCGGGGGTCTCCAGGGCGGCCGTGCCCAGGTTGACCCGGGTGCAGCCGGTGGCCAGGGCCTTCGCCAGGGAGGCGTCGTCCCGGATGCCGCCGGACAGCTCGACCTTGATGTCCATCGCCCGGGTGACCTCGGCGACCAGGTCCCGGTTGTCGCCGGTGCCGAACGCGGCGTCCAGATCGACCAGGTGCAGCCACTCGGCGCCCGCGCCCTGCCAGGCGAGGGCGGCCTGGAGCGGGGAGCCGTAGGAGGTCTCCGTGCCGGACTCGCCGTGGACGAGCCGGACCGCCTGGCCGTCACGGACGTCGACGGCGGGAAGGAGTTCGAGCTTGGCCATGGCTACAGGGTTCCGATCCAGTTGGACAGCAGCTGCGCTCCGGCGTCGCCGGACTTCTCGGGGTGGAACTGGGTGGCCCACAGGGCGCCGTTCTCCACGGCGGCCACGAAGGGCTTGCCGTGCGTCGACCAGGTGACCCTGGGGGCGGTGAGCGCGGGGTTGTGCGTCTCCAGGGACCAGTCGTGGACGGCGTAGGAGTGCACGAAGTAGAAGCGGGCGTCGGCGTCGAGGCCGGCGAACAGCCGGCTGTCGGCCGGGGCCTCGACGGTGTTCCAGCCCATGTGCGGCACGATCTCGGCCTGGAGCGGCTCGACGGCGCCGGGCCACTCGTCGAGGCCCTCGGTCTCCACGCCGTGCTCGATGCCGCGTGCGAAGAGGATCTGCATGCCGACGCAGATGCCCATCACCGGGCGGCCGCCGGAGAGCCGGCGGTCGATGATCCAGTCGCCGCGCGCCTCCTTCAGCCCCTTCATGCAGGCGGCGAAGGCGCCGACGCCGGGCACGAGCAGCCCGTCGGCGTTCATGGCGCGGTCGAAGTCACGCGTTATCTCGACCTCGGCACCGGTGCGTGCGAGGGCGCGCTCGGCGGAGCGCACGTTGCCGAAGCCGTAGTCGAAGACGACGACCTTCTTGGGGGCGCTCAATTCCACACCTCCAGTCTCATGACACCGGCGACCAGACACATCGCGGCGCCGACGGAGAGCAGCACGACGAGCTGCTTCGGCATCCCCTGCTTGACGAAGGAGATGATCCCGCCGACCAGGAAGAGGCCGACGACGATCAGGACGGTCGACAGGCCGTTCACAGCGCGCCCTTCGTGGAGGGCAGGATGCCGGCCGCGCGCGGGTCTCGCTCGGAGGCGTAGCGCAGGGCCCGCGCCAGCGCCTTGAACTGGCACTCGACGATGTGGTGCGCGTTGCGCCCGTACGGCACGTGCACGTGCAGCGCGATCTGGGCCTGGGCGACGAAGGACTCCAGGATGTGCCGGGTCATCGTGGTGTCGTACTCGCCGATCATCGGCGCCATCTTCTCGGGCTCGGTGTGCACGAGGTACGGGCGGCCGGAGAGGTCGACGGTGACCTGGGCGAGGGACTCGTCCAGCGGGACCGTGCAGTTGCCGAAGCGGTAGATGCCGACCTTGTCGCCGAGGGCCTGCTTGAAGGCGGCGCCCAGCGCGAGGGCGGTGTCCTCGATGGTGTGGTGGGAGTCGATGTGCAGGTCGCCGTCGGTCTTCACCGTCAGGTCGAACAGACCGTGGCGGCCGAGCTGGTCGAGCATGTGGTCGTAGAAGCCGACCCCGGTGGAGATCTCCGTGCGGCCCGTGCCGTCGAGGTCTATCTCGACGAGGACCGAGGTCTCCTTGGTCGTCCGTTCGATTCTGCCGACGCGGCCTTGGCGAGTCATGCGTGCTGCTCCTTCTTCAGTTCACGTACCGCGTCGAGGAACGCGTCGTTCTCGGCGGGAGTTCCGGCGGTGACCCGCAGCCATCCCGGTACGCCGTTGTCCCGGACCAGGACGCCCCGGTCGAGGATGCTCCGCCAGACCTCGTGCGCGTCCTCGAACCTGCCGAACTGCACGAAGTTCGCGTCGGACTCGGTCACCTCGTAGCCGAGGGCGCGCAGTTCGGCGACGAGCCGGTCCCGCTCCGTCTTCAGCTGTTCGACGTAGCCGAGGAGGGTGTCGGTGTGCTCCAGGGCGGCCAGCGCGGTCGCCTGGGTGACGGCGGAGAGGTGGTACGGCAGCCGGACGAGCTGGACGGCGTCGACGACCGCCGGGTGCGCGGCGAGGTAGCCGAGGCGCAGACCGGCCGCGCCGAAGGCCTTGGACATCGTCCGCGAGACGACCAGGTGGGGCCGGCCGTCGAGCAGGGGCAGCAGCGAGTCGCCGTGGCTGAACTCGACGTAGGCCTCGTCGACCACCACCATCGACGGCTTGGCCGCCTGCGCGGCGTCGTGGAGGGCGAGGACGGTCTCGCGCGAGACCGCGTTGCCGGTGGGGTTGTTGGGGGTGGTGATGAAGACGACGTCCGGCCGGTGCTCGGCGATCGCCTTCTCGGCGGCGGCGAGGTCGATCGTGAAGTCCTCGCGGCGGGGGCCGGAGATCCAGCCGGTGCCCGTGCCGCGCGCGATCAGGCCGTGCATCGAGTACGAGGGCTCGAAGCCGATGGCTTTGCGGCCGGGTCCGCCGAAGGTCTGCAGAAGCTGCTGGATGACCTCGTTGGAGCCGTTGGCCGCCCAGACGTCCGCCGCCTCGACCCCGTACCCGGACGTCTTCGTCAGGTACTCGGCGAGCCGCGTCCGCAGCTCCACCGCGTCCCGGTCCGGGTAGCGGTTGAGCCGGCGGGCCGCCTCCCGCACCCGCTCGGCGATCCGCTCGACCAGCGCCTCGGGCAGCGGGTAGGGGTTCTCGTTGGTGTTCAGCCGTACGGGGACGTCGAGCTGCGGCGCGCCGTAGGGGCTCTTGCCGCGCAGTTCGTCCCGTACGGGAAGATCGTCGATTCCGAAGCTCACTTGCCGGGCACCTTCCAGCCGAACCTTGCCTTGATCGCCGCGCCGTGCGCGGGCAGGTCCTCCGCCTCGGCCAGCGTCACCACGTGGTGCGCGACCTCGGCCAGCGCGTCCTTGGTGTAGTCGACGACGTGGATGCCGCGCAGGAAGGACTGGACGGACAGACCGGAGGAGTGGCAGGCGCAGCCCCCGGTGGGGAGCACGTGGTTGGAGCCGGCCGCGTAGTCGCCCAGGGAGACCGGCGCCCAGGGGCCGATGAAGATCGCGCCGGCGTTGACCACCCGCTCGGCGACCGCCGCGGCGTCGGCCGTCTGGATCTCCAGGTGCTCGGCGCCGTAGGCGTTGACGACCCGCAGGCCCTCGTCGACGCCGTCGACCAGGACGATCGCGGACTGCCGGCCGGCCAGCGAGGGACGGATCCGGTCCTCGACGTGCTTGGTGGCCTCGACCTGCGGCTGAAGTTCCTTCTCCACGGCGTCGGCGAGGGAGACGGAGTCGGTGACGAGCACGGCGGCCGCGAGCGGGTCGTGCTCGGCCTGGCTGATCAGGTCGGCGGCGACGTGCACCGGGTCGGCGGTGTCGTCCGCGAGGACCGCGATCTCGGTCGGACCGGCCTCGGAGTCGATGCCGATGACACCGGTGAAGTACCGCTTGGCGGCGGCCACCCAGATGTTGCCCGGCCCGGTGACCATCGGGGCCGGCGGGCAGGACTCGGTGCCGTACGCGAACATCGCGACGGCGGTGGCGCCACCGGCCGCGTACACCTCGTCGACGCCGAGCAGCGCGCAGGCCGCGAGGATCGTGGGGTGCGGGAGCCCGTCGAACTCGGCCTGCGCCGGGGAGGCGAGGGCGATCGAGGGGACACCGGCCTCCTGCGCCGGGACCACGTTCATGATCACGGAGGAGGGGTACACCGAGCGGCCGCCGGGGGCGTACAGGCCGACGCGCTCGACGGGCACCCATTTCTCGGTCACGGTGCCGCCGGGGACGACCTGGGTGGTGTGGGTGGTGCGGCGCTGCTCGCGGTGGACGATGCGGGCGCGGCGGATCGACTCCTCCAGGGCCGCGCGGACGGCCGGGTCGAGCTGCTCCAGCGCCTGCGCGAGGGCCTCGGCCGGGACCCGGACGGACGTCAGCCGGACGCCGTCGAATTTCTCCGCGAAGTCGATCAGCGCCGCGTCGCCCCGATGATGCACGGCCTCGCAGATCGGACGCACCTTCTCCAGGGCGGCCGAGACGTCGAAGTCGGCTCGGGGCAGCAGGTCGCGCAGGGCGGGTCCCTCCGGGAGGGCGTCGCCGCGCAGGTCGATTCGGGAGATCACGTTCCCAATTCTCTCAGACCCGCGTCGGCCGTCATCCGCGCGTTCCACTGGGTGATACGGGGCGGTCGGGGAACCTGGAAGATCACCTTCACGTCTTGCGTTCAGGACGTCACCCAGCGGGCATCACCAGCGTAAACAGTTGCGCGATACACGTGGATGCGCGTGAGTGCACGCGAGGGGCGCAGGACGGGGAAGGGAACAGGCGTGAGCGAGGGGCCCGGCATCCGGGACGAGGGAGATCTGCCGGACGACCTGACCGCCGCCGAAGCGGGCATGTGGCAGGCCTTCCGCAACGGCAGCGTGTACGACCTGCGCAACGGGGACATCGCCGTGGACGACCCGCACGGCGGCCACCCCTGGGGGCCCGAGCGGAGCGTGCGGGCACGGATCGTGGCCTGGCTGCTGCTGGACGGGCCGCCCGCGCTGGCCGGGCGGGTCTCGGCGCTGAAGCTGGTCGGCGTCCAGATCAAGGGCGTCCTGGAGCTGGCGGGCGGCCAGGTGGTGCCGTACGTGGAGATGAAGGGCTGCCGGTTCGAGAAGGAGATCCTGGTGCCGGAGGCGCGGTTCACGACCGTGCGGCTGGTGGACTGCTCGGTGCCCCGGCTGGAGGCGGCCCGGCTGCACACGGAGGGCGATCTGCATCTGCCGCGCTGCCGGTTCCACAACGGGGTGCGGCTCGCGGACGCCCACATCGGCACCGATCTGCTGCTCAACCAGGCGGTCGTCTACCGCGACCGGCACGGCCGCTCGCTCTCCGCCGACGGGCTGACCGTCGCCCAGGACGTCCAGGCCGAGATGCTGGAGTCGCACGGCGAGCTGAGCCTGCGCGGCGCGACCGTCGGCGCCTCGCTCAGCCTGCGCGGCAGCCGTCTCGCCAACCCCTACGGCCGCCTCGCGCTGAACGCGCCCCAGCTGACCGTCGAGCGCACCCTGTACCTGACCCCGGCCGGCATCGGCAATCCGCTGCACACCAGCGGCAGCACGCCCGCGCGCGGCACCCGCGTGCAGCGGTTCGAGTGCGCGGGCGGGGTGCGGCTGGACGACGGGCGGTTCGGTGACTCGGTCGACCTGGAGCGGGCCCGCTTCACCTTCACGGATGAACAGGAGCTGTCGCTGCGCCGCGTGCAGGTGCCCGAGCTGCGGTTCCTCGGCGACCGGCCGGAGCGCGGCAAGGTCGTCCTGTCCGGGGCGCGCGTCGGCGTCCTGATCGACAGTTCGGGGAGCTGGCCCGGCCCCGGCAATCTCCACATGGGCGGCTTCCAGTACGAGTCGCTGGTGCCGCGCGACCGGTTCCCGCTGGCCAGACGGCTGGAGTGGGTGGCTGCGGCGACCGCCGAGTACAGCCCGGAGCCGTACGAGCGGCTGGCGAGCGTACTGCGGGCCGGCGGGGACGACGAGGGCGCCCGCGAGGTGCTCCTCGCCAAGCAGCGCCACCGGCGGGAGAACCTGCCGCTGGCGGCCAAGCTCTGGGGGTACGCACAGGACTGGACCGTCGCCTACGGGTACCGGCCCGGCCGGGCGGCGGTGTGGATGGCGGTGCTGTGGGCGCTGACCTCGCTGGCGTTCTCGCAGTCGGACCATCCGCCGATGAAGAGCGGCGAGCACCCGCACTGGAGCCCTTCCCTGTTCGCGCTGGACCTGCTGCTGCCGATCGTCGACCTCGGCCAGGTCGGCTACTGGCAGCTGCGCGGGGGCTGGCAGTGGCTGGCCGCGGTGGTGATCATCCTGGGCTGGATCCTCGCGACGACGGTGGCGGCGGGCGCCACCCGCCTCCTGAGCAGGAACTGACCGGTTCCCACCGGTTGTCAACCGTTCTCACCCGCTCTCACCCGTTGGCACCGGTTGTCTCCGGAGGCCCCTCGATGCCCCGGACCTTAATCTGGGCAGCACACAACCGGACTCGCCCTCCCGTCGTCTTGCCAGCAGAACCACCGGTCGCGATCTTCCCGATCGCGAAACCACGACGGCGAGGACCCCGGCCCGCGGAAGCGGCGCCGGTTCAAGCGCAAGGGGGTGTCATGGGGCCGCTGCGCGCGCTCGTGCGTACCGTCCGGATGGCACGTCACACCTCCCGGCTCGCCGTCGGCCTGGTCGCCGACGACGAGGTACTGCTCGACGCCCCCGACGAACGGCTCGGACCCGCGCTGGTGGCGGCGGGCCGCGGTGAGTACGCGCCGGCGGCGAAGCTGCTGGCGACCACCCGGGAGGCCGCCGAGTGGGAGAACCGCGACCGGTACGCGTTACGCCTCGCCACCTTCGCCCACGCGCGCGACGCGTGGCTGCGGGCCTGGCACGCGGCCGCCCCGCACGACCCGGACGTCCTGCTGATCAGGGCCGAGCTGGCGGTGGCCCGCGGCTGGGACTCCCCCGCCCGGGTCGAACTGCTGCGCGAGGTCGGCCCGTTGGTCGCCGCGGCCGCGGAGGGCGAGCCGCGCGACCCGGTGCCCTGGCGGATCGCGCTCGACCACGCCCGGGGCACGGGCCTCGGCCACACCGGGTTCGAGCGGCTGTGGGCGGAGGCGGTCCGTCGCTCCCCGCACCACTACGGATGTCATGTATCGGCCCTGAAGTACCTCTCGGCCGCCTGGTACGGCTCGCACCGCGAGTGCTTCGACTTCGCCGAGCGGGCCGCCGAGGACGCGCTGCCCGGCTCCCTCGTCCGGGCCCTGCCGGTCCGGGCGGCGCTGGCGTACCTCACCGAGGACGGCGGTGCCGTGATCCCGCGCGCGCGGCTGGACGAGGCGGCGGACGGCGCGATCGCTCTCTCCGCCGAGTACGCGCCGGGCGATCCCTGGCCCGCGGAGGTCCGCAACCTGCTGACCTACGTCCTGGTCCGCCTGGAACGCTGGCCGGACGCGCTGGCCCAGCTGCGCATGATCGGCCCGTACGCCACGTCCTTCCCGTGGGACCGGATGTCCGACGATCCGCTGGGCCAGTTCCTGCAGCTGCGGGACGGCGTGCGGCTCGAAGTGGCGTGCTCGATCCCGCTGCGCGCACGGCCCGAGCGGCCGGGACGGGCCGCAGGATAGCGTCCGCCGGAGGTCACCAAACGAGTACGGACGAACGCGCGCGCCCCGACGACCATTAGGCTCTGGCCTCGTGACCACCGTCCGGCTGCCGCTCTTCCCCCTGAACTCGGTGTTGTACCCGGGGCTCGTGCTACCTCTGAACATCTTCGAGGAGCGCTATCGCGCCATGATGCGCGAGTTGCTGAAGACCCCCGAGGACCAACCCCGCCGCTTCGCCGTCGTCGCCATCCGCGACGGCCACGAGGTCGCGCCGAGCGCCCCCGGCATGCCGGATCCGACGGCCCAGCCCGACCGGGGCCCGACCGCGGGCTTCGGCGACGAGCCGACCAAGGCGTTCCACTCCGTGGGCTGCATCGCGGACGCGGCCACCATCCGGGAGCGCGACAACGGCACGTACGAGGTCCTCGCGACCGGGACCACCCGGGTGCGGATCCTCTCGGTGGACGCCTCGGGCCCGTTCCTCATGGCGGACCTGGAGGAGCTGCCGGAGGACGCGGGCGACGAGGCGGGCGCGCTCGCGGAGGGCGTCCTGCGGGCGTTCCGCCAGTACCAGAAGCGGCTCGCGGGCGCCCGGGAGCGCTCGCTGTCCACGGGTGCGGACCTGCCGGACGAGCCGGCCGTCGTCTCGTACCTGGTCGCCGCCGCGATGATGCTCGACACGCCCGCCAAGCAGCGGCTGCTGCAGGCTCCGGACACGGCGTCCCGGCTGCGCGACGAGCTGAAACTCCTGCGCGCCGAGTCCGCCATCATCCGTAGTCTGCCGTCGTTGCCCGCGTCGGAGCTGACGCGGAGCCCGACGAGTCTCAACTGACGCACACGGACAGGCCGATGGCGAAGAAGTCGAAGAAGCAGCAGGCGGGCGGCACGCCCGCGACGGTGGCCCTGAGCGCGGCGGGCGTGGAGTTCACCGTGCACGCCTACGAGCACGATCCGGCGCATCCGTCCTACGGCGAGGAGGCGGCCGAGGCGATGGGTGTGTCCCCCGAGCGGGTGTTCAAGACCCTGGTGGCGGACGTCGACGGCGCGCTCGTGGTCGCGGTCGTGCCGGTGGCGGGTTCGCTGGACCTGAAGTCGCTGGCGACGGCGGTCGGCGGCAAGCGGGCGGCGATGGCGGATCCGGCTCTGGCGGAGCGCACGACGGGGTATGTCCGGGGCGGCATCTCCCCGCTCGGCCAGCGCAAGAAGCTCCGTACGGTGCTGGACGCGTCCGCGGAGGGTCACGCCACGATCTGTGTCTCCGCGGGGCGGCGGGGGCTGGAGGTCGAGCTGTGCCCCCAGGACCTGCTGAAGCTGACGGACGCGCTTGCCGCGCCGATCGGCCGCGGGTGACCCTCCGGGGGTGCGGGTGGGGTGCGTCGTCGGGTGCGGGTGAGCGGGGGCTGGTCGCGCAGTTCCCCGCGCCCCTGAAAAGCAGGGGCTGCGCCCCATTGCCTTTCGGGCCCCCAGGGCCGTCGCCTTCCAGGCCTCCGGGGCCTGGGCTTTTCAGGGGTGCGGGGAACTGCGCGAGAAGCCCCACCGGGCCCCACTCGACCACGCACCCCGACCGCCCCGAGTTCCCTCACGCACCCGGCGAAGACGTACCGTACCCGTCCTCGAACGGCGGCTCCGGATCCCGCGGCCCGAACAGCGCGGTCAGGCACAGGTGCACCAGCAGCGCCGCCATCGGCCACGCCAGCAACGCCCCCTTCGCGGCCAGCTTCAGCGGCGCGGAGAACGTCACCCCCTGCCCGACCTCCTTCGCCCGCGCCGCGACATCGGTCTCGGGCCCGAGCCAGACCCCGAGCCGCCACGCCAGCACCCCCGCCAGCAGCCCGCCGACCGTGAGCGCCGCGACGAGCGGCACCCCGCCGCGCCGGCGCAGCAGGAAGACGACGAGCGCGCACAGCGCGCCGGCGCCCAGGGCCAGCAGCACGAACGTCCCGTCGACCCCGACGGCCTGTTCGCCCTCGGTGTCCTCGAAGTAGACCGCCGACCCGTCGGAGACGAGCGGCACGTGCGGCGCGAGCCACCACCACAGCAGACCGAGCACCGCACCGCCGAGCACCGCCGTGACCACGGTGACGACGGCGGCCTCGATCAGTTCGGTCCGCAGTCCGGGACCGGCCGGCTTCTGCGGCTCGTACCAGAGTTCCGCCTCGCCCCCGCCGCTGGTGGGCGGCGGACCCCAGGGGTCGTTCGGGGGCTGGTTGTGCGGCGGCGGAGGGGGAGTCAACGGTGCGGTCACCCTGCCATCGTGCCAGGCCCGGCCGGGCGCCGCGTCACCGGACGGCGGCCCGCCGGTACGCCCAGGTGGCGACGGCGAGCGAGACGACCCCGACCCCCGCGCACACGGCGAGGTCCCCGAGCACGAACGCCCAGTCCGGGTTCGGCCCGAACGTCCGCGCGAGGGCCTCGACCCCGTACGTCGAGGGCAGCAGATCCCGGGCGAACTGGATGAAGCCCGGCATCCGGCCCGCCGGCAGCACGCCGAGCAGCAGCGCGGCCGACATGCCGAGCTGCCCGAGGACGGTGGCGAGTTCCGGGCGCGGGGCGAGCAGACCCAGCGCGGCGCCCAGTCCGGCGAGCGCGGCCCCGGCGAGCGGGATCACGGCGGCGAGCACCCAGAGGTGGGTCAGCGGCAGCCCGAACAGCACACAGCCGAAGACGGCGGTCACGACGGTCCCCGGCACGGTGAAGGAGGCGTACGCCCCCGCCGCGCCCAGCACCACCGCCGCCGGCGGCACCGGCAGCGTCGCGTAGTGGTCGAGACCGCCGCTGGAGCGCAGCTGCCCGAAGTACTGGGCCAGCAGGTTCAGGGCGACGAACGCGACGACCAGGACCGCCGAACCGGCGACCACGGCGTGCGCCTCGGCTCCGCCGTCCACCACTCCGCGCATCAGGACCATGATCCCGATCGACTGGAAGGTGGCCACGAACAGCAGGGGGATCCGCGCGACCCGCGCCCGGGAGAGCTGCGCCCGGTACACGGCGCACAGCGAGGGCCACAGGCGCGCGCGAGGCCCCAGCTCGGCGGCTTCGCGCTCCACACGCCCCTCTGCGGCCAGGGCCTGGCCCGGCAGGATCTCGGCGGGTACGACACTCACGTCGAGCTGCTCCTCTGCGCTTCTGCTGTCGCCCATTGTCGTACGGCCGCGGCGGCCCGGCCGTTCACGCCCGCGCCGGCCGTTCTCCGGTTCACACCCGTGTCCCTCACCCCTTGACCAGTCCCTGTGCGCTGCCCGCGCTGCCGCCGAGCGCCAGGTAGACGTCCTCCAGGCTGGGCGTGGCGAGGGTGAAGTCGTCGAGCGCCACGAAGGCGGCGCCCCCGGTCACCGTGGCCACCACCGCGCGCGCCTCCTCGGGGGCGAGCCGGAGGGTCCAGCGGCGCCCGGACTCCACGGCGCGCGGGCGCAGCACGGCGACCTCGGGCACGTCCAGCGGGGCCTTCTCCCGCCACACCAGCTCGACGCGCACCTCGCCGGCGACCCGCTCCTTCAGTCCGGCCGGGGTGTCGCAGGCGATGACCCGCCCCTGGTCGAGGACGGCGACCCGGTCGAGGACGGTCTCCGCCTCGATGACGTTGTGGGTGACCAGCAGGACGGTGGTGCCGGACTGGGCCCGCCGCCGGTCCACGGCGGCCCACACGGCCCGCCGGGCCACCGGGTCCATGCCGCTGGTCGGCTCGTCGAGCACCAGCAGGGGCCGCTCCCCGACGAGCGCGGTGGCGAAGCAGGCGAGCCGCCGCTGCCCGCCGGACAGCTTCTTCAGCGGGCGCGCGGCGAGCCCGGTCAGCCCCAGCTCCTCCAGCACGGCGTCCCGCTCGGCCCGCGCCCGTCGTACCTCCAGCCCGCGCAGCCGCCCCGTGGTCTCCGCGGCGAGCGCCACGGTCAGCTCGTCCAGAGCTGTCGACTCCTGCCCCAGATAGGCGAGGATCCGCGCGGCCCGCTCGGGGTGGCGCACGATGTCGTGGCCCAGGATGTCGACGGTGCCGTCGTCGGGCCGCATCAGCCCGGTCAGCTGCCGTACGAGCGTGGTCTTGCCCGCCCCGTTGGGCCCGAGCAGACCGAAGATCTCCCCGCGCCGGACCTCCAGCGCCACCGCGTCGTTCGCCCGCACCTCGGGCGTGCCCGGCGTGCCCCGCCGCCCCCGGGTCGCCGGATACGTCTTGGTGAGCCCCCGCACAGCGCACACGACATCCCCGCCATGCCGGACCGCCTGTGCCGTACGCGTACTCACGAGGGACGAGCCTACGGGGTCCGGGGCGCCCTTTTCCCTCCGGGTCGCCCGAGCCGCGCTCCCCGGCCCCCCGGCGCCCGGCCGCTGACGCCGGCGCACGCGACCCCGGGTCAGGAGGTGCTCGCGCCACCGCCGGAGGTGGTCCGCACATCGATCTCCCGCCAGAAGCCGGCCCGGATCGCGTACCGGTCGTGCTCGTCGATCTGGTCGTCCTTGTGGGCCAGCAGTCCGAACCGGGCCGCGTACCGCAGCAGCTCCCCGTCGACGCGGTGCGGCACCCGCGGATACATCCCCGACAGCTTCTGCAGATGCGTCTGGTCGGGCAGCCGGGCCATCCACCGCCGGGCGAACACCTGTCCGACCTCGAAGGGATCGCCGCCGACCGTGGTGATGTCCTCCTCCCGGTCGGCCCACCGCTGCTCCGCGCTCGTCAGCTGCGCCAGCGTCGGCATGGCCGCCGCCTCGGGCGGCTCCGCCGCGCCGCCGGGCCGGTCCACCCAGCCCTTGTCGGAGGACCACCGCAGGGTGGCCGTCGCCGGGTGCTGCGCGGGGTGCGCCCCCGGTGCCCGCATGGCGGCCAGGTCCTTCGGTGTCGGTACGCCCTTGTGCGTGGCCGTCCGTTCCTCGGTCCCGTTGCGCACGGCACCGGCCGCCGAGGTGTGTTCGGGCTCTCCCGTCGGCCGTTCGGTGGCGGCCGCGAGGGCGGACTCGGGCAGCGGCGCCGACAGGATCGCGGCGATCTCCGGGCGCGGCACCGGCTGCGGCGCGCAGACCCCGCCGAGGTCCTTGGCCCGTACGGCCTTGGTGATCCACATCCGGTCGAGGACCCGCCGCTCGTCGGCCTCGGCGACCAGGTCCTCGGACTGGTTGTAGTCGCCGTCGGCGGCCTGCACGGCCCACAGATGCACGGCGACACCGTGCTCCTTGGCGGCCATCATGCCCGGCAGCAGATCCCCGTCGCCGGTCACGAGGACCACGTCGGAGCAGGCGCGGTTGCGGGCCAGCTCGGTCAGTTCGGCGTGCATGGCGGCGTCCACGCCCTTCTGCGCCCACCGCCCGTCGCTGCGGGTCAGCGCGCCGAGCCGCACGGTCACCCGGGGCATCACGCGCAGCCTGCGGTGCTCGGGCTGCGGGACGCGGTCGGGGGCGCCGTCGAACCAGTAGATGCGCAGCAACGGCCGCTCGGTGTCGGCCTCGGCGCGCTCGCGCAGCCCCTGGATGAGGGCGGCGTGATCGACGGTGATGCGGGAGCGGGAGGGTTCCCCGGCGAGGAGGCTGGCGGCCGCGCCGAGCAGATACCCGGCGTCCACCAGGACGATGCAGCGGTCCACGCGATCCACCCTCTTTCCGGGAGGTTTGCTTCGGGCTTCCTTCGAGTCTGCCCGACCACGCGGAGGTTAACGGCCGGAACTCGATCTTCGGCGTGGCGTCTTCACGTGTGCCACGCCGTGCGCCCTTCCGCGACACGGCACGTCGGCCGACAACTCTCGTCACGGACGGTGATTTTCCGAAATGCGCGCCTTGTCATGCTATGTGAATCTGGTCGCGGCCCTGGCCCCTAGACCCCCTTCAGGAGGCAGATCACCATGGCCAAGAACAAGAAGCAGGACCGCAAGCAGCCGCAGTCCGAGCGTGGTCGGCAGGAGACCCAGCAGCCCTCACTGGAGTCGCAGACCGAGACGCGCATGCCGCAGGTGACACCCGGCGACATGGCCCGCAAGGGCCGGCAGAAGCGCTTCGGTCACAACTGACATCGCGGGCCGGGCCGTTGCAGCCCGGACACACCGAGGGGCGCGTCCGTGACACCGGACGCGCCCCTCGCGAAGTTCACGCCTGTCGCGCTCCGCCGGGCCTCGCTCAGCCGGCCAGGCAGGACGGACCGAGCAGCACCTTCAGATCGCCGAACAGGGCCGGGTCGGGCTTCACCCGGTGCCGGTCCAGGCGCAGCACGGTCGTCTTGGTGGGGCCCTGGAGCCGGATCCGGACCTCGCTGTCGCCCTTGTGGTGGGTCAGGATCTCGCCGAGCCGGCTGACCATGGGCGGGGTGACACGGGTGGCCGGGATGGTGAGGATCACCGGCGCGTTGGTGCCCGCGTTCGACAGGTCGGGGACCTGCATCTCCATGGCGACCAGCCGCGGCACCTCCTCGCGCTTGTCGAGGCGGCCCTTCACGAAGACGACCGCGTCCTCGACGAGTTGGGTCGAGACGAGCTGGTAGGACGCCGGGAAGAACATGCACTCGATGGAACCGGCGAGGTCCTCCACGGTGGCGATGGCCCAGGCGTTGCCCTGCTTGGTCATCTTGCGCTGGAGGCCGGAGATGATGCCGCCGATGGTGACGACCGCGCCGTCCGCGTGCTCGCCGCCGGTGAGCTGGGCGATACCCGCGTCGGCCTTGTCGGAGAGCACGTGCTCCAGACCGAAGAGGGGGTGGTCGGAGACGTAGAGGCCGAGCATCTCCCGCTCCTGGGCGAGGAGATAGGTCTTCTCCCACTCGTCGGTGGTGAACTCGACGTCGAGTCCGAAGCCCGGCTCGCTGCTCTCCTCCTCGCCCATGCCGCCGAAGAGGTCGAACTGGCCCTCGGCCTCCTTGCGCTTGACCGCGACCACGTTGTCGATCATCGAGTCGAAGTGCGCGGTGAGGCCCTTGCGGGTGTGCCCCATCGTGTCGAAGGCGCCCGCCTTGATCAGCGACTCGGTGGTGCGCTTGTTGCAGGCGACGGCCTCGACCTTGTCGAGGTAGTCGGGGAAGGAGGCGTACTTCCCCTTGGCCTTGCGGCTGCGGATGATCGACTCGACCACGTTCGTACCGACGTTGCGCACGGCTTCGAGGCCGAAGAGGATCACGTCGTCGCCCTGGGCGGCGAAGTTGTGCTCGGACTCGTTGACGTTCGGCGGGAGCACCTTGATGCGCATGCGGCGGCACTCGTTGAGGTAGACCGCCGACTTGTCCTTGTCGTCCTTGACCGAGGTGAGCAGCGCGGCCATGTACTCGGCCGGGTAGTTCGCCTTGAGGTACGCGGTCCAGTAGGAGACCAGTCCGTACGCGGCGGAGTGGGCCTTGTTGAAGGCGTAGCCGGCGAAGGGGACCAGGACGTCCCACAGGGCCTGGATGGCCTCGTCGCTGTAGCCGTTCTTCTGGGCGCCGGCCTGGAAGATGGTGAAGTTCTTCGCCAGCTCGTCGGGCTTCTTCTTGCCCATCACGCGGCGCAGGATGTCGGCCTCGCCGAGCGAGTACCCGGCGATGATCTGGGCGGCCTTCTGCACCTGCTCCTGGTAGACGATCAGGCCGTAGGTGACCGCGAGGACCTCCTGGAGCGGCTCCTCCAGCTCCTTGTGGATCGGGGTGATCTCCTGGCGGCCGTTCTTGCGCTCGGCGTAGTTGATGTGCGAGTTCATGCCCATCGGGCCCGGTCGGTACAGGGCCGAGACGGCGGAGATGTCCTCGAAGTTGTCGGGCTGCATCTGGCGGAGCAGGGAGCGCATCGGGCCGCCGTCGAACTGGAAGACGCCGAGGGTGTCACCGCGGCAGAGCAGTTCGAAGGTCTTGGGGTCGTCCAGCGGGAGGGCGAGCATCTCCAGGTCGATGCCCTTGTTGGCCTTCACCATCTTGATGGCGTCGTCCATGATCGTGAGGTTGCGCAGGCCCAGGAAGTCCATCTTCAGCAGGCCGAGCGACTCGCACTGCGGGTAGTCCCACTGGGTGATCGTCACGCCGTCGGTGTGCCGCACCCAGATCGGGGCGTGGTCGACGATGGGCTCGCTGGACATGATCACGCCGGCCGCGTGCACACCCATCTGCCGGACCAGGCCCTCGACGCCCTTGGCGGTGTCGATGACCTTCTTCACGTCCGGTTCGTTCTCGTACATCGACCGGATCTCGCCCGCCTCGCTGTAGCGCGGGTGGGAGGGGTCGGTGATGCCGTTGAGGTCGATGCCCTTGCCGAGGACGTCGGCGGGCATCGCCTTGGTGAGCCGGTCGCCCATCGCGTACGGGTAGCCCAGCACGCGCGCGGAGTCCTTGATGGCGTTCTTCGCCTTGATCTTGCCGTAGGTGCCGATCATGGCGACCTTGTCGGCGCCGTACTTCTCGGTGACGTACCGGATCACCTCGACGCGCCTGCGCTCGTCGAAGTCGATGTCGACATCGGGCATGGAGACGCGCTCGGGGTTGAGGAACCGCTCGAAGATCAGGCCGTGCGGGATCGGGTCGAGGTCGGTGATGCCCATGGCGTACGCGACGATCGAGCCGGCGGCGGAACCGCGGCCGGGGCCGACCGCGATGCCCTGGCTCTTGGCCCACATGATGAAGTCCGCGACGACGAGGAAGTACCCCGGGAACCCCATCTGGATGATGACGTCCATCTCGTACTCGGCCTGCTTCTGCCGGTCGTCGGGGATGCCGCCGGGGAAGCGGCGCTCCATCCCCCGGCGGACCTCCTCCTGGAACCAGGTGACCTCGGTGAAGCCGTCGGGGATGTCGAACTTCGGCATGAGGTTCTTGGCCTCGAACATGCCGGAGGTGTCGATCTGCTCGGCGACCAGCAGGGTGTTGGCACAGCCCTCCTGCCAGGCGTCCGAGGAGTCGACGGCGTACATCTCCTCGGTGGACTTCAGGTAGTAGCCGGTGCCGTCGAACTTGAAGCGGTCCGGGTCGGAGAGGTTCTTGCCGGTCTGGATGCACAGCAGCGCGTCGTGCGCGGTCGCCTCGTGCGCGTACGTGTAGTGCGAGTCGTTCGTGACCAGCGGCGGGATGCCGAGCTTCTTGCCGACGCGGAGCAGGTCCTCGCGGACCCGGTGCTCGATGTCGATGCCGTGGTCCATCAGCTCCAGGAAGTAGCGGTCCTTGCCGAAGATGTCCTGGTACTCCGAGGCCGCCTTCACCGCCTCGTCGAACTGGCCGAGGCGCAGCCGGGTCTGCAACTCGCCGGAGGGGCAGCCGGTGGAGGCGATGAGCCCCTCGGACCACTGGGAGATGGTCTCCTTGTCCATGCGGGGCCACTTCTGCAGCCAGCCCTCGGCGTACGCGTCGGAGGAGAGCTTGAAGAGGTTGTGCAGGCCCGTCCTGTTCGCCGCCCAGATCGTCTTGTGCGTGTAACCACCCGAACCGGACACGTCGTCGCGCTTCTGGTGCGGCTGGCCCCACTGGATCTTGCGCTTGTTGCGCCGGGACTCGGGGGCGACGTACGCCTCGATGCCGATGATCGGGGTGACGCCGGCCTTCTTGGCGGTGTGGAAGAAGTCGTAGGCCCCGTGGAGGTTGCCGTGGTCGGACATCGCGATGTGGGTCATGCCCATCTCGTTGCACGCGTTGAACATGTCCTTGAGCCGCGCGGCACCGTCCAGCAGCGAGTACTGGGTGTGGACGTGCAGGTGCGTGAACGGCGGCTTTGACACGGCTTCGGCCTCCAAGGGACACAACAGGGGAAACAGGCGTGAACGGCATCCCCACGGGCTACGGACAGTCTGGGGGACAGCGTCGAAGTCTATGCCTCGGGACTGACACCGCGAGGGGTGTCCCCCGTACCTTTCGACAGAGAGTCGCGGGCACTCGCGCGCGGCTTCGCACGTTGAGAGTTCGACCCACCCGTGATCATCAGGAGGCACCCCGCGATGTCGGTTCCACAGCTCGACGACGAGCGACGCGGCGAGGAGATCCTCGCCGTCTTCGACACCGCCTTCGGCCAGCTCCTGGCCGCCGATCCGGCCGCGTTCCGCGTGAAGTTCCGGAAGATGGCGGCCTCGGCCTTCGCGTTCTACCGGGGCACGGCGTGCCTGTTCTACAAGGATCTGGACGACGAGAAGGCCGCCGGTCCGTTCCTGGACGAGCGCACCTCCCGCGTGTGGATCCACGGCGACCTGCACGCGGAGAACTTCGGCACGTACATGGACTCCACGGGCCGTCTGATCTTCAATGTGAACGACTTCGACGAGGCGTACGTCGCCCCCTTCACCTGGGACCTGAAGCGCTTCGCCGCCTCCGTGGCGCTCATCGGATACGCGAAGGCGCTCGGCGACGAGCAGATCACGGAGCTGGTGGAGACCTACGCGGCCGCCTACCGCGAGCGGATCCACGCGGTGGCGACCGGCGCCAAGCGGGACGAGGTGCCTCCGTTCACGCTCGACACCGCCCAGGGCCCGCTGCTGGACGCGCTGCGCGACGCCCGCTCGTTGACCCGCTTCGGCCTGCTGGACTCGATGACGGAGATCCGCGACTTCGAGCGCCGCTTCGCGCCGGGGGGTGGTTCCATCGAGCTGGACGCGGCCACGCGCTACAAGGTGCTGGCCGCCTTCGACGGCTATCTGGAGACGCTCCCGGAGTCCTCGCTGACCCGCCCGGACTCCTACCGGGTGAAGGACGTCGTCGGCCGCCGGGGCATCGGCATCGGCTCGGCGGGCCTGCCGTCGTACAACATCCTGCTGGAGGGGCAGAGCGACGCCCTGGAGAACGATGTGGTGATCTACATCAAGCAGGCCCAGACCCCGGCCGTCTCCCGGCACATCACCGACCAGCGGATCCGTGACTACTTCCAGCACGAGGGTCACCGCACGGTGATCTCGCAGCGGGCCCTGCAGGCCCACGCCGACCCGTGGCTGGGCTGGACCGAGCTGGACGGTGCCGGGCAGCTGGTCGCCGAGGTGTCGCCGTACGCGGTGGACCTGGACTGGAGCGACATCGACGACCTGGAGGAGATCGCGACGGTCGTCGCCGACCTCGGCCGGGCCACGGCCACGATGCACGCGGCGGCCGACGACCTGACGGGGCAGTCCCTGGTGCCGTTCTCCACGGAGCGGGCCATCGACGCGGCGATCGCCGCAGACGAGGAGGGCTTCGCACCGCTCCTGGTGGACTTCGCGCACGCCTACGGGGCTCGCGCGCGCAAGGACCACCAGATCTTCGTCGACCTCTTCCGCAACGGCCGGATCCCCGGCCTGCGCAACCACTGAGCACACGCGGAAGGGACACCGACGCGGACGAGACGTCGGGCACTCACAGGGACCTTTTAGCGGTCCCTTACGTGCCCGCGTGGGACACTCTCAGTCGCCATGGACATATCCGGGACCCACTTCAGAGCCGTGCGCGCGGCGCTGTTCACGGCTGTCGTCGTGACGCTCGGCACCGCGTCGCACGTGCTGCTGTCCGGGGTCCCGCTCCCGCTCACCGTCGTCGGCGCGATCACCGCCGCCGTCTTCCTCGTCGCCTACGCGCTGGCCGGCCGCGAGCGCGGCTTCGGGCGGATCGCCGGCGTGTTGATCCCGCTGGAGCTGACCGCCGACACGGTCTTCACCGCGGGTCAGCACGCCTGTTACGGCGAGGCGGGCGGCCCCGTCACGGGTCCGCTGCGCCAGGTCGGGCTGGACGTGCTGTGCGGCGGCGGCAGTGTGGGCGCGCCGCTGGCGCGGGTCGCCGGCGGTTCCGAGCGGGCGGCGGCGCTGCTCGCGGGCGCCGGTCCGGGGGTCGCCTGGCTGCTGCTCGCCGCGCACATCGGCGTCGGCCTGCTGGCCGCCGCCTGGCTGCGGCGCGGCGAGCGGGCGCTGGCCCAGCTGCTGGACGCGGCGGTCGCCGCGGGTTTCCGGCCGCTGCTGATCGCGGTCGCCGCGGTCCTGGTGCGGCCCCCGCGGGCCCAGCACCGGCCGACGCGCACCGCGCACCGTACGACCAGTGCCCGCACCCTTCTCCACACGCACTCCCTGGGGCGGCGTGGACCGCCGTGCTCGGTCACCTTCGCGTGACCACCTCCTGAGCACGAACAGGTCCCCCTCACATCTCTGCGCGCACCACGTGTGCGCGTCTCCCAGGGAGTTCATCCACATGAGCAAGCGGAACAGCAGCGCGGCGAAGTCGGCGGCCCGTGAGCGGCTGCGTCTGGAGCGCGAGCGTCAGGCCAAGCGCGCGAAGGTCAGGCGGCAGGCGATCGTGGCGTCCTCGATCGTCGCGGTCCTCGCGATAGCCGGCGGCATCGGCTACGCCGTCGTCCAGAACAACCAGCCCACCAAGTGGGAGGAGGCCGCCAAGGCCACGGTGGTGGCCCCGGCGAACACCTCGGGCAAGAACGGCACCACCGTGCTGATCGGCGACTCCACGACCAAGAACGTGGTCCACCTGTACGAGGACCCGCGCTGCCCGGCCTGCGCCGCCTTCGAGCAGACCGTCGGCGAGACGGTGAACAAGGGCATGAAGGACGGCGACTACAAGCTCTCCTTCACGCTGGGCACCTTCCTGGACGGCAACCTCACCGGCGAGGGCTCGAAGAACGCGCTGAGCGCCCTCGGCGCCGCCCTGGACGTCAGCCCCGACGCGTTCCTCGCCTACAAGACCGCGCTGTACTCGACGAAGTACCACCCGGAGGAGACCACCGACGAGTTCGCCAAGGACGGCTATCTGATCAAGGTGGCGAACACGGTCGACGCGCTGAAGAACGACAAGAAGTTCCAGGACGCCGTGAGGAAGGGCACCTACGACGCCTGGGCGATGAGGATGAGCAAGTCCTTCGACGACGCCGACGGGGTCAAGTCGACTCCGACCATCAAGATCAACGACAAGGTGATCGCCAATCCGTCGACGGTCGCGGACTGGGAGAAGGCGCTCAAGGACGCGGGCGTCACCAAGTAGCGGGCCGCAGGCGGCGGCAGGCGGCCGCCGCAGGGCGCGCGTGAACGGGCGGGCGCCCCGGAGAACGGCTCCGGGGCGCCCGCCCGACGGCGGCTGCGGCGGCTGCGGGGGCTACGACGGCTCGGCGGCTACGGCGCGATGTACGGCTTCACGCGCTTGCGGTAGTCCTCGGCACGGACCTCGTTGTAGTACTTGTCGGCGTCCTCGTCGTCCGAGGTGAAGATGTAGACCGGGCACTCGTCGGACTCGGCCTTGCCCTTGTACGCGTACTGCTCCTTGCCGGTGCGCGCCTCGACGACCCGCACCCGGTACGAGGTGTTGTACGTCCGGATCTTCAGCGGCTTGCCGTCGGCCTCCATGTCGCAGACCTTGCCGGTCGCGGTGGCCTTCGTGCGCTCGACGCAGACGACCAGCTCCGCCTCCTCCGGCTTGTCCTCGTAGCCGAGGAACCAGCCCTTGGGGAAGTCGCCGTCGACGGGCACGCTGCTCGTCCAGCCGTCGCCGGTGCTGTTCATGAGCTGCGCCGGGTGCACGGTCTTCTTCGCCCGGTCGTAGGCCGGCAGCCCTTCGAAGCCGAGCCCGTCCGAGCAGACCCGCTCCAGGTCCTGGGTCGTCACCGGGACCTCCGGTTCGTCCGCGGCGGCCCCGCCCGACGACGATCCGCCGCCGCTCCCGGCCCCCGTGGTCGCGGCGGGTGACGAACACCCGCACAGGACCGCGCCCAGCACTCCTGCGGCGACCCAGATCCGGGCACGCTGCATGACGACCTCCCTGCCGAAAGAAAAAGAGGCAGGCAGGGCATGTCCCCCCGGGTCATGCCCTGTCCCCCCTGCCCTGCCGAACAGAAGCCTGCCGGACGCCGGGCCCCCGGATATCGGGGAAGATCCCCCATGTAGTGGTGCGACCCCCGGGGAAGTGGGGGCTACCCTGTACGCGCCTCGAAGGCGCATTCGAGGGGTGCCCGGCGGGGGTTGCGTACGGGGGCGTACGCGGGTTGCCACGACCATCCCGACAGGGCGCAGGGGGCCTGCAGTTGTCGTCGTTCTCTTCGATGCCGTCGTCGTTCTCCTCGACGCGGTCCTCGGCGTACTCGTCGGTTCCGGCGTTCTCGCCCTTCTCGTCCCTCACGTCCTTCTCGTCGTTGTCGTCGCCCGCTCCGGTGGGCAGACAGGCGGAGCGGGACCTGCTGACGGCTGCCGTCGGGGCGGCCCGGGACGGTCGGGGTTCGTCGGTGTTCGTGCTGGGCGAGCCCGGTATCGGCAAGTCCCGGCTCGTCGAGGACGCCGCGGCGGCCGCCGCCGCTGCCGGGGCACGGGTCCTGCGCGGGCGCGCCGCGTCCGCCGGGCGGGCCGTGCCCCTGCGTCCGCTGGCGGAGGCGGTGTTCTCGGGGTTACGGGGCGAGGGGGCGCCCTCGGGCGGGGATCTGGGCTTCTACGAACCGCTGTTGTCCCGGCTGTGCGGGCTGGCACCGCAGGACGGCGCCCCGCTCGTCGGGTACGCCGAGGCGGTGCTCCGGCTCCTGCACGTCCTCGGCCGGGAGGGCGGCTGCGTCCTGGTGCTGGAGGATCTGCACGACGCGGACGCCGACACGCTCGCCATCGTCGACTATCTGACGGACAACCTCTCCGGCCAGCGTGCCGTGCTGCTGGCCACCCTGCGCGGCGAGCCCGGCCCGGCGCTCGCCCTCGCCGAGGGCGCCACGTCCCGTCGTACGGCCCGCACGGTCCGCCTCGCCCGCCTCGGGCCGGGCGGCACCGCCGAGCTGGCCGCCCGGTGTCTGGGCCACGACACCGCCGAGGACGTCCCGGCGGCGGTGCTGGACCGGCTGCACACCGTGTCCGAGGGCGTTCCCTTCGTGGTGGAGGAACTGCTGCGGGCCATGGTCGACGGCGGCGGTCTCGTCCGGGACGACTCCCGCTGGGCGGTGACCGGCTCGCTGGACGCCGGCGTGCCCGACACCGTCGCCGCCGCCGTCCTGCAGCGCGTGGACCAGCTGCCGGCGGCCGGCATCGCCCTGCTGGAGGCGGCGGCGGTCCTCGGCAGACGCTTTCCCGTGGACATCGCCGCCCGCGCGGCGGGCCTGGACCACGCCACCGCCCTCACCCAGCTCCGCCACGCGGCCCACGCCCACCTGGTCTCCGACGCCACCACCGCGTCGGATCCCGGCTGGCACACCTTCCGCCACGCCCTCACCGCCGACGCCATCACCCGCCGCCTCCTCCCGCCGGAGCGCACGGCCCTGTGTCTGGCGGCGGCGGACGCGATCGAGGCGGCGAAGGGGGTGGGGCGTCAGGAGGCGAGCGCCGGCGGTCCGGGCTTCGACCGGGCAGGCCTCGACGCGGCGGACCTTGCCGAGGCGGACCTTGCCGAGGCGGGCCTCGAAGGGACGACCGCCGACGGGACCGATCCGACACGCCCGAGCAGCTGGGACGGACGCGGCGAACACGAGGGCGGCGGGAGCCACCGTGTCGGCCTCTCCTCCGGGTCGGACCACCCCCGCCGGCGCCTGGGCGGAGACGCCGACGACGACCTGTACCGGCTCGCCGCGGAGCTGTGCGTGGCCGGAGGGCGGTCGGCGCGGGCGGCCGTGCTGCTCGTCCGGGCCGGGCGCCAGGCGGTCGCGCGGGGTGCGTTGCTGACGGCCGTGGAACTCCTCGACCGGGGTCTGGAGCTGACCGCCGACACACCGGACGCACCGCCCGAGGCCGTGGCCCGGCTGCTGGAGGAACTGCTCGACACGCTGGTCCTCACCGGAGACGTACGGCGCGTGCCCGAGCTGGGAGACCGGCTGGACCGGGTCCTGACGGTCTCGGGCGCGCCGGCCACGCGCCGGGCGGCGGGCTTCCTGGCCCGCGCGCGGGCCGCCGCGACCGCCCAGCAGTGGGAGGGCGGCCTGACCGCCGTACGTCGGGCGAGGGAGCTGCTCGGCGACACGCCCGACCCGGCGGCCCGCGCGGCCCTGGACGCGGTCGCCGCCCACCTGGTGCTCAACTCGCAGCGCCCGGACCGGCTGGAGGGCGCCCGTGCGCTCGCCGAGGGCGCCGTCGCGACCGCCGAGGAGGTGGGGCTGCCGGAGGTGGCGTGCAAGGCGCTGAACATGCTCGGCTACTGCCTGCGGCCCCGGGACCTCGGCGAGGCGGAGGACGCGTTCGCCCGGCTGGTCGCCACCGCCGAGGCCCACGCGCTGCCGGTGTGGCGGATCCGCGGCCTGCTGGAACTGGGCGTGCTCGACCGTGTCCGGTTCACCGGCACGGACCGGCTGCTCGCCGCCCGCGCGGCCGCCGAGGACACCGGCGCGGTGCTCCTGACGGCCTGGGCCGACATGCACCTGACCCTGGCCCACATCCTGCGCGACGAACACGACCGGGCGACGGAGTCCGCGCGCCGGCTCCGGGCGACGGCCCGCAGACTGCGGCTGCGCGAGGTGGAGCTGATCGGCGTCGGCGTGGACGGCATCATCGCCGCCTCGCTCGGGGAGCGGGAGAAGCTCGACGCCACCCTGCGCACCCTGGAGCGCGCACTCGCCGGGCGGAGCGCCGGGGCCCTGTGGGGCTACGCCGACACCTCCGTGTGGGGCTGGGCCCAGGGCATCTGCTCCCTGCTGCGGGAGGAACCCGACCGCGCGCTGGCCGAGTTCACGGAGGCGGACGGGGTCATGCGGGCACTGCCCAGCACCGGTGGCGTGACCGGCTTCCTCGGCCCGTACCTCCTCCTGCGCACCCTGCGCGGCACGGCCGACTGGGGCGACCTGGACGGCCCCGGCACCGAACGGCTCGCCCAGGTCCAGTGGGACCGCCCCTTCGCCGGCTGGTCCCGAGCCGTCCTGCTGGGCCGCGAGGGCCGCGCCGCCGAGGCCGCCAAGGCGGCGGAGGAGGCGCTGACCGGCACCGCCGGGATCCCCCTGGCCGCGCATCTCTGTCTGCGCCTGGGTGCCGAGGCCGCGCTCGCCGACGGCTGGGGCCGGCCCGTCGAATGGCTGCGTGCCGCCGAGCAGTTCTTCCACGAGCGGGGCACGACCCGCGTGTCGGCCGCGTGCCGGGCGCTGTTGCGCGACGCGGGCTCCCCCGTGCCCCGCCGCCGCCGGGGCCACGACACCATCCCGGCAGAGCTGCGGCGCGCGGGGGTGACCGCACGGGAGTACGAGGTCCTGCGGCTGCTCGGTGCCCGGCTGGGCAACCAGGAGATCGCCGAGCACCTGTTCCTCTCCCCCCGCACCGTCGAGAAGCACCTCGCCAGCCTCCGTGACCGCACCGGCCGCCCCGACCGCGCCGCCCTGATCGCACTGGCCAGGAAATACGCCGACGAGCGGTGACCGGCGGGCCGGCTCGTGGGTCGGCCGCCGGCCCAGACGGCGGGACAGCGGACGGTGTTTCCTCGGCGCCCGGCCCGCCGTGGCACGGCCGCTGACGACTCCTCAGCCCGCCCCGGCCCGCGCTCGCCACCCGACGTACAGCGCACAACCGTCTGAACTCTGCGCGGATTTCAGGCTTCTGTCTTACCCCCGGCCCTACCGATCAGTAATCTCATCGGCCGTGACCAGTCGCAGATCTCACTCCCGCCCCGACTCCCCCGCCCAGCCCACGGGTTCGGCCGCCCCGAGTCGCCGTACGGTCGTCAAGGCGGCCGCCGCCGGGGCCGTTCTCGCCGCGCCGCTCGCCGCCGTGATCCCGGCACACGCGGCGCAGTCCCCCGCCTTCCTGCACGGGGTCGCCTCCGGCGACCCGCTGCCCGACGGTGTCCTGCTGTGGACCCGGGTGACGCCCACCGCCGCCGCGATACCCGGTTCCGGTCTCGGCCCGGACATCGAGGTCGGCTGGACCGTCGCCCTGGACAAGGCGTTCACGAACATCGTCGCCAAGGGCTCGACGACCGCGACCGCCGCCTCCGACCACACCGTCAAGGCCGACGTCCGCGGCCTGCTGCCCGCCACGAACTACTGGTTCCGCTTCTCGGCCGGCGGCACCGACTCGCCCGCCGCCCGCACCCGCACCGCCCCGGCCGCCGACGCCACCACCGCCAACCTGCGCTTCGGCGTGGTCTCCTGCGCCAACTGGGAGGGCGGCCACTTCTCCGCCTACCGCCATCTGGCCGCGCGCGGCGACCTGGACGCCTGGCTGCACCTCGGCGACTACATCTACGAGTACGGCACCGGCGAGTACGCCACCCGCGGCAAGGTCGTACGCCCGCACGCGCCGACCCACGAGATCGTCTCCCTCGCGGACTACCGCGTCCGGCACGCCCGCTACAAGACCGACCCGGATCTGCAGGCCCTGCACGCGGTCGCGCCGGTCGTGGCCATCTGGGACGACCACGAGATCGCCAACGACGCGTGGTCGGGCGGCGCCGAGAACCACACCGAGGGCGCGGAAGGCACCTGGGCGGCCCGGAAGGCGGCGGCCAAGCAGGCGTACTTCGAGTGGATGCCGGTGCGCCCGGCGCTCGCGGGCACCACCTACCGCCGTCTGCGCTTCGGCAAGCTCGTCGACCTCTCCCTGCTGGACCTGCGCTCGTTCCGCTCGCAGCAGGTGGGCGTGGGCGACGGCGAGGTCGACGACCCGGACCGTACGCTGACGGGCCGGGCCCAGCTCGACTGGCTGAAGGCCGGGCTGAAGTCGTCCGACACGACGTGGCGGCTGGTCGGCAACTCGGTGATGATGGCGCCGTTCGCCCTCGGCAACCTCACGGCCGACCTCTTCGAGCCCCTCGCGGAGCTGCTCGGTCTGCCGAAGGAGGGCCTCGCCCTCAACCCCGACCAGTGGGACGGCTACACCGACGACCGCCGCGAACTCCTCGCCCATCTACGGCAGAACGCGATCGGCAACACGGTCTTCCTCACCGGCGACATCCACATGGCCTGGGCCAACGACGTACCGGTCAACGCCGGGACGTACCCGCTGTCGGCCTCCGCCGCCACCGAGTTCGTGGTCACCTCGGTCACCTCCGACAACCTCGACGACCTCGTCAAGGTCCCCGAGGGCACCGTCTCCGCGCTGGCCTCCCCGCTCATCCGCGCCGCCAACCGGCATGTGCACTGGGTCGACACCGACCGCCACGGCTACGGCGTGCTGGACATCACCGCCGCGCGGGCCCAGATGGACTTCTACGTCCTCTCCGACCGTACGAAGCCCGACGCGACGTCCTCCTGGGCACGCTCGTACCGGACCCGGAGCGGAACCCAGAAGGTGGAGCGGACGTACGACCCCGTGTAGGGCGCGATGAACCAGCCGCGGGACTAGAGGGTTTCGAGGAAGCCGAGCGCCACCCGCCAGGTGGCCTCGGCGGCCTCCTCGTCGTAGTCCGGCAGCTCGGGGTCGGTGTAGAGGTGGCCGGCTCCGGCGTATCTGTAGACCTCGACGTCGGCCCCGACCCTGCGCATCTGGAGGTACCAGGCGCTCAGCCAGTCGTCCGGCTCGAAGGGGTCGGGCTCGGCGACGTGCAGTTGGACGGGCAGGTCGTCCACGGACGCGGTGGCGGCGATGTCCGAGGTGCCGTGCAGAAGCAGCAGCCCGCGCGCGTTCTTGTCGCCCAGGGCCAACGTCTGGGCGGTCGCGGCTCCCAGGGAGAACCCGGCGTAGACGAGGCCCCGCTCCGAGTACGGCGCGGCGGCCAGGACCGCCCGCTTGAGAAGCTCCTCCCTGCCCAGCTCCTCGTTGAAGGCCATGCCGTCCTCGACCGTGTCGAACGTCCGTCCGGCGAAGAGGTCGGGGGTCCACACCTCGTGTCCGGCGGCGCGCAGCCGGTCCGCCGCGTCGCGCACGGCGGGCCGCAGACCGTAGGTCGAGTGGAAGAGCACGATGTTCATGAGTCCATCGTGCCAGCCGGGTCCGACAGCCGGCCCGCCGACCGGTTCCCCGAGCAGCCCGCCGGCCGGTTCGGCGGCCGGTTCGCCGTACGGCCGCGACGCCCGTACCCAGAGCGCGTCGGAAGTCACATGTTCATGACCCCGCGCGGCCGGTTACGTTCGAAGGCATGGAGAATCTACTCCGCCCATTGATCGTCGTCGGCGGTTCGGTCGTCCTCACGCTGCTCATCGGCTGGACGACCGACCTGCTGCTGCGCAAAGCGGACCAGCGGCACCACGAGACACCTCTGTGGGGCCTGCTGCGCCGCGGCCGCATCCCCTACCAGCTGGTCCTGTGCGCGGCCTTGCTCAGAGCGACGTACGACGAGGCGCAACTGCTGGAGCAGCACCGGACCGCCGTCGGCCGCACCCTGACGCTGGTGCTGATCGGCTCGACGGCCTGGCTGGTGATCCGCATCGCGGCGGCGATAGTGGAGACGACGTACAGCCGTTACGCCCGCGTCCACCGCGACGCCGCCCGGGTACGCCGGGTGCGCACCCAGGTGACGCTGATCATGCGGGTGGTCTCGGCGATCGTCGGTGTGGTCGCCGCGGCCACGATGCTGCTGACCTTCCCGGCGATGCGCGCGGCCGGCGCCTCGCTGCTGGCCTCGGCCGGACTGCTCGGCATCGTCGCCGGTATCGCCGCGCAGTCCACGCTGAGCAACCTCTTCGCCGGGCTGCAGATCGCCTTCGGCGACATGGTCCGCCTCGGTGACGTGGTCGTGGTGGAGGGCGAGTGGGGCACGGTCGACGAGATCACCCTCACCTTCCTGACGGTCCGCACCTGGGACGAGCGCCGCATCACGATGCCGGTCTCGTACTTCACCTCGAAGCCCTTCGAGAACTGGTCCCGCGGCGGCGCCCAGATGACCGGCACGGTCTTCCTCCACGTCGACCACGCCGCGCCGTTGCCCGCGATGCGCGACAAGCTCCGCGACATCCTGCGGTCCTGCTCCGCGTGGGACGGCCGTCACTACGACCTGACCGTCACCGACACGACCCCCTCCACCATGGAGGTACGCGCCCTCGTCACCGCCAAGGACCCGGACGACCTGTGGACCGTCCGCGTCACCGTCCGCGAACAGCTCGTCCACTGGCTCACCGAGACCCACCCGTACGCCCTCCCCCGCGTCAACACCGCCGACGCGGTCCTCTCCCCGACCCACCCCAACGGCCACGTCGACGGCCGCGTCCCCCGCCTCACGCGCAGCCGAGTCCACGAACCCCCGAGGTCGACGGGCAGAGGCTGACAGACCGCGGGTGCGGACTCAGCGGCCGTTCACGCCCCCTGAGCCCGCACCCGCGCCTGCGCCCCGCGCTCCCGTCGCCCCGGACCACGTCAGCCGAGCGACCAGGGAGGCAGGGGCGGCCCGTCCGGCGAGCGGCCAGGGAGGCAGGGGCGGCTCGCCGCCGAGCGACCAGCACGCGCACCCGCCGACGGCGCTCGACCCCACAGGAGACCCGCGCGTCTCCACCTGGGAGTCACAGGCGGTGCGCGGGTGGGAGACCCGACGGCGAGACCTCCCACCCACCCGCAGACGCACCCGCACCCGCATTCACACCCACCGACTCACCGCAGCCGGCCCGCCAACTCACCGCAGACTGCGCACATCCAGATGCCGCAGCACCCGGTCCACCACCTCGGGATTCGCCCCCGGCTCACTGCGCGCGGCCAGCACCTCGTGCCGAGCCGCGCTCAGCATCTCCCCCTGGATCCGCCGCATCCGGCGAAGCCTGTGCACCCGCTGCTCGTGCCCCTCCCGGCGCTCGTCCTCCCCCACCTCCGGGCTGATCCGCACCCCGATCTCGAAGGCCCGCCGCAGCAGCCGCTCGGACATCTCCTCCGGCAGCTCCTCCGTCTCCTCGATCTCCTTCAGCCGCCGCTTCGCCGCCTTCGCCGCCCGCACGGCCAACACCTTCTCGAAATCCTTCTCGGCCCCTTCATCCGCCCGTACCCCCAACCACCGCACCAGCCGCGGCAGGGTCAGCCCCTGCAGCACCAGCGTCGCCATGATCACGCCGAACGCGATGAACACGATCTCGTCCCGGTCGGGGAACGGCGCCCCGCTCTCGGTCTCCAGCGGAATCGCGAGCGCCAGCGCCACGGACGCCACCCCCCGCATCCCCGACCACCACATCACCACGGTCTCACGCCACGACACGGGAATCTCCTCGTCGTAGTCCCGCTTGGCGTGCAGCCGCCGGGCCAGCCAGGTGGCCGGCAGCAGCCATGCCAGCCGGACGAGCACCACGACGACCACGACGGCCGCCGCCCAGCCGAGCATCTCCTGCCACCGCCCGGACGCCGTACGGATCGCGTTGTGCAGCTCCAGCCCGATCAGCCCGAAGGCGACGCCGGTGACGAGCGTGTCCACGACGTCCCAGACGGTGTGCCCGGCGAGCCGTGTCAGGACGTCGTCCGCCCCGAGCGCGTACTCCGCGAGGAACAACGCGGTCGTGAGCACCGCGAGCACCCCGGACCCGTGCAACTCCTCGGCCATCACGTACGACGCGTACGGCACGAGCAGGGTCAGCCCGATCTGCAGCGTCGCGTCCTCCAGGAAGTCCATCAGCTTGTTGGCGGCCCAGCCGAGCACGATCCCCACGACGACGGCGACGACCCCCGACAGCACGAGCTGGAGCGCGGCCTGGGGCCAGGAGAAGGATCCGCTGACGGCCGCGGCGATGGCCACGTGGTAGAGCACGATGGCCGTGACGTCGTTGAAGAGACCCTCGCCCTCCAGGATCGACACCAGTCGGCGCGGCAGCCCGAGTTGGCCCGCCACGGCCGTCGCCGCCACCGGGTCGGGCGGCGCGACCAGAGCGCCGAGCGCGAGGGCCGCCGCGATCGGCAGACCGGGCACGATCGCGTGTGCCACGGCGGCCACGGCGGCGGTGGTCACGAACACCAGCGCCACGGCCAGCAGGAGGATCGGCCGCAGGTTCGCCGTGAACTGCCGCCAGGAGGTCCGCCGCACCGCCGCGTAGAGCAACGGCGGCAACAGCAGCGGCAGGATCAGCTCGGGCGGGATCTGCACGTTGGGCACGAAGCCGGGTACGGCGAGGGCGATGCCCAGCAGCGTCATCAGCACCGGCGCCGGCAGTTTCAGCCGCTCCCCCACCGGCACACTGACCACGGCCCCGACCAGCAACACGAAGAACAGGGCCAACTGATCCATGGGGCGCTCCGCTGGTGCTAGACGATCAAGACCGGCCAGTCTTCAGGGTGCCCCACCCGCACCGTCGAACGCTAAATCGACCGCCGCATCGCCCGATGAGGTATCCCCGCGTCCAGGAACTCCGCCCCGTACGCCGCGTACCCCAGCCGTTCGTAGAACCCGAGCGCGTGCGTCTGCGCCCCCAGGTCCACCGCGGTCAGCCCGCGCTCCCGCGCCGCCTCCTCGACGGCCCGCACCAGCGCGACCCCGACACCCAGCCCGCGGGCTTCCGCCAGGACCGCGAGCCGCCCGAGAGACCCGACGCCCGGAGCTCCACCGGTCTTGCCGGCGGCGGCCTCCCCGTACAGCAGCCGCCCGGCCCCGAGGGGCGTCCCGTCGTCCCGGACGGCGAGGACGTGCACGGCCCCGGCGTCGTACGCGTCGTACTCCAGGTCCTGCGGCACGCCCTGCTCGACGACGAAGACCTCCTTGCGCACCGCGAAGCACGCCTCGCGGTCGGCGGGACCGTCGGCGACGCGCACCTCGTAGGACACCGGCACGGGACTCACGCGTACGTCTCCTCGCGCACCTTGTCGAGGGCCTTCTGCAGATCGGCCGGGTATTCGCTCTCGAACTCGACCCAGCTGCCGTCCCCGGGGTGCTCGAAGCCGAGCCGCACGGCGTGCAGCCACTGGCGGGTGATGCCGAGCCGCTTGGCAAGCGTCGGGTCGGCGCCGTACGTCAGGTCGCCGACGCAGGGGTGCCGGTGGGCGGACATGTGGACGCGGATCTGGTGGGTGCGCCCGGTCTCCAGCTTGATGTCGAGCAGCGAGGCGGCCCGGAACGCCTCGACCAGGTCGTAGTGCGTGACCGACGGCTTGCCCTCCGCGGTGACGGCCCATTTGTAGTCGTGGTTCGGGTGCCGTCCGATGGGCGCGTCGATGGTGCCGCTCGTGGGGTCGGGGTGGCCCTGGACCAGCGCGTGGTACCGCTTGTCGACGGTCCGCTCCTTGAACTGGCGCTTCAGGGAGGTGTAGGCCCGCTCCGACTTGGCGACCGTCATCAGTCCCGAGGTGCCCACGTCGAGCCGGTGCACGATGCCCTGGCGCTCGGCGGCGCCCGACGTCGAGATCCGGTACCCGGCGGCGGCGAGCCCGCCGATGACGGTCGTCCCGGACCAGCCGGGGCTGGGGTGCGCGGCCACGCCGACCGGCTTGACGATCACCAGCACGTCGTCGTCGTCGTGCACGATCTCCATGCCCTCGACCGGCTCGGCGACGATCTGCACCGGCGCGGGCGCCTGCGGCATCTCGACCTCCATCCAGGCCCCGCCGTGCACCCGCTCCGACTTGCCGACCACCGACCCGTCGACCGTGACCTTCCCCGCGGCGGCGAGCTCGGCCGCCTTGGTACGGGAGAAGCCGAACATGCGGGAGATGGCGGCGTCGACACGCTCGCCCTCCAGGCCGTCGGGCACGGGCAGGGTACGGATCTCGGGAATCGTGCTCACCCGTCGAGTATGCCGGACGGGTGAGAGCCGCCCGACCGTGCCTGTGGACGACCTCCTCGACGCGGTGCCCCGCTCTCAGCCCTTGTGGACGGTCCCGTCCGGGTCGAGCCCCCGGAACGACAGCAGCACGATCAGGATGCCGCCGCACACGATGGCCGAGTCGGCGAGATTGAAGACCGCGAAGCCCTTGGGCGCGATGAAGTCGACGACCGCGCCCTCGAAGACCCCCGGCGCACGGAAGATCCGGTCCGTGAGGTTGCCGAGCGCGCCCCCGAGCAGCAGACCGAGCGCGATCGCCCAGGGCAGGCTGTAGAGCTTGCGGGCGAGCCGGGCGATGACCACGATCACGATCGTCGCGATCACCGTGAAGATGATCGTGAAGGCCTCGCCGAAGCCGAAGGCCGCACCCGCGTTGCGGATCGCCTCGAACTTCAGCCAGTCCCCGATGATCTCGATCGGTTCGTGGTGCTCCAGCTTGGCGACCACGATCATCTTGCTGACGAGGTCGAGCGCGTACGCCAGCGCGGCGACCCCGAACAGCACGGCGACACGGCGCTTGCCGCGCGGGCGCGCGGGCGCGTCGGCCTGCTCCGCCACGGCCCCGTTCCCGCCGTCGGACTGCTCCGGGTCGGTTCCCGCCGCGTCTGGGATGTCCGGCGTACCGATGATGCGCTCCGCCTCTGCCACGTGAGTCCCTCAACCTAGGTTCCTGACTGAGGACAAAGGTACGACACGACCCTCGCGGACCAGGGGCTCAGTCCGCGATCACTAGCGGCGTTCCTGCTTCTGCTTGCACTCCACACAGAGAGTGGCCCGGGGAAACGCCTGCATCCGTGCCTTTCCGATCGGATTGCCGCAGTTCTCGCAGAGGCCGTACGTGCCCGAGGCCAGCCGGTCCAGGGCGCGCTCGGTCTGGTCGAGCATCTCGCGCGCGTTGTGGGCCAGCGACAGCTCGTGCTCGCGCGTGATGTTCTTCGCCCCGGTGTCGGCCTGGTCGTCGCCGGCGCCGTCCCCCGAGTCCCGCATCAGGCCCGTGAGCGACCGCTCGGAGGCCTCCAGCTCGGCCCTCAGCCGCACGGCCTCGGACTGCAGCTCCGTGCGGGCCTCGGCGACCTCCTCCGGGCTCCAGGGGTCCTCGCCGGGCCGTACGGCCAGCTCGCCGGGCTCCACCGCGGCGGGCCGCGCCTTGGGGACGGCGGAGGGCTTCCGCTTCGCCGCCGTAGCCGTACCAGGAGTGTTCTTCGCAACCACCGTCGTGGCTCCCGTCGTCTCGGCGGCCTTGGCCGCGTCCGCCTTCTTGACCGTGCTCTTCTTCGCAGAGGGGCTCTTTGCCGCGCTCTTCGCCGTGCTCTTCCTGCCCGCGCTCTTCCTCGCGGCGGGCTTGTGCGCGTCGGCCTTCCCGACCGCCGCGGCCTCCTCGGCCGCCACCGTCGTCCCGGTCACCGTCGGCTTCCCGGTCGCCGTCGCCTTCTTGGCCGCGGTCTTCCTCACGGCCGTCCTCGCGGCGACCGTCCCTTCGGCCGCGGTCTTCTTCGCCACCGCCTTCTTCGCCACCATGGCCGCGGCCCCTTCACATATGGTGATCTTGCACGCGAATCGTGCTGGGACGATAAATCGACCTGAGTCCCTCGGCAACGGGGCAGACCACCCGATTCTCCCACCTCACGGCCGTCACGCGACGAGCCTGCAAGCGTTGTGCCCAGCTCCCCGCCGGGTATTCCGCCCCGCCGGACGTCCCAGGATCCGGACGCCCCGCCCGCTCCATTCGGGTCACCCCGCAGGTCACCGCCCGCCCGGCCGCGAGGCCTGCCGAAGGCCCCGCCCCGCCCCTCCCGCGCGCCCTCGAAAACCGGTCGGCCGCCGTCCGCGCGGCGCCGTACACTGGGCGCAGCGAGAAGCGTGGATGGGGACGAGTAGCGTCGTACGCAGCCCAGAGCGACCCGGGGACGGTGGAAGCCCGGGGGCCAGCGCGATGTGAAGATCACCCCGGAGCCGCCGGAAGAAAGCCGCAGCCCATGGCGCCGTCCCTGGGGCGCGGCGAGTAGACCCGGTATCGCGACCTCAATGAGGGGGCTCACCGGCGCGTACGGCGCACAGGGGGGCCAAGGAGGGTGGTACCGCGGGAGCGCGCCGCACACGGCGTACGAAGGATCGAAGCTCTCGTCCCTCCGACGGAAGGCAGCAAGTCCGTTGGAGGAAGCCCGCTCATGACAGAGCCGACGTACCGCCAGGTGCCCGCCCAGGTCGATCTGCCCGCGCTCGAGCACGCGGTGCTCGACTTCTGGCGCGACCAGAAGATCTTCGCCAAGAGCCTGGAGCAGTCCGAGGGCCGCCCCGAGTGGGTGTTCTACGAAGGACCGCCCACCGCCAACGGCATGCCGGGCGCCCACCACATCGAGGCCCGCGTCTTCAAGGACGTCTTCCCGCGCTTCCGCACGATGCGCGGCTACCACGTGGCCCGCAAGGCCGGCTGGGACTGCCACGGCCTCCCGGTGGAGCTGGCGGTCGAGAAGGAACTCGGCTTCAACGGCAAGAAGGACATCGAGGCGTACGGCATCGCCGAGTTCAACGCCAGGTGCCGCGACTCGGTGACCCGGCACACCGACGCCTTCACCGAGCTGACGACCCGCATGGGCTACTGGGTCGACCTCGACGACGCCTACCGGACCATGGACCCCGAGTACGTGGAGTCCGTCTGGTGGTCGCTCAAGGAGATCTTCGGCAAGGGTCTGCTGGTCCAGGACCACCGCGTCGCCCCCTGGTGCCCCCGCTGCGGCACCGGCCTGTCGGACCACGAGCTGGCGCAGGGCTACGAGACGGTCGTCGACCCCTCGGTGTACGTCCGTTTCCCGCTCACCTCCGGTCCGCTCGCCGACGAGGCAGCGCTCCTGGTGTGGACGACCACGCCGTGGACGCTGGTGTCCAACACCGCGGTCGCCGCCCACCCCGAGGTCACCTACGTGGTCGCCACGGACGGCACGGAGAAGCTCGTCGTCGCCGAGCCGCTCGTCGCCAAGGCGCTCGGCGAGGGCTGGGAGACCACCGGCCAGACCTTCACCGGCGCCGAAATGGAGCGCTGGACCTATCAACGTCCGTTCGACCTCGTGGAGTTCCCGGAAACGGCGCATTTCGTCGTCAACGCCGAATACGTCACCACCGAGGACGGTACGGGCCTGGTCCACCAGTCCCCCGCCTTCGGCGAGGACGACCTCAAGGTCTGCCGCGCGTACGGCCTGCCCGTAGTGAACCCCGTCCGTCCCGACGGCACCTTCGAGGAGGAGGTCCCCCTCGTCGGCGGCGTCTTCTTCAAGAAGGCGGACGAAAAGCTCACCGAGGACCTCCAGCAGCGCGGCCTGCTCTTCAGGCACATCCCGTACGAGCACAGCTACCCGCACTGCTGGCGCTGCCACACCGCGCTCCTGTACTACGCGCAGCCGTCCTGGTACATCCGCACCACCGCCGTCAAGGACCGTCTCCTCCAGGAGAACGAGAAGACCAACTGGTTCCCGGACTCGGTCAAGCACGGCCGCTTCGGCGACTGGCTGAACAACAACATCGACTGGGCCCTCTCCCGCAGCCGCTACTGGGGCACCCCGCTGCCGATCTGGCGCTGCGAGGAGAACCACCTCACCTGCGTGGGCTCCCGCGAGGAGCTGAGCCGCCTCTCCGGCACCGACCAGTCCGAGCTGGACCCGCACCGCCCGTTCATCGACGCGGTCACCTTCCCGTGCCCCGAGGACGGCTGCGGCGCCACCGCCACGCGCGTCCCGGAGGTGATCGACGCCTGGTACGACTCGGGTTCGATGCCGTTCGCGCAGTGGGGCTACCCGTACAAGAACAAGGAACTCTTCGAGTCCCGCTACCCGGCGCAGTTCATCAGCGAGGCCATCGACCAGACCCGCGGCTGGTTCTACACGCTGATGGCCGTCGGCACCCTGGTCTTCGACAGGTCGTCGTACGAGAACGTCGTCTGCCTCGGCCACATCCTCGCCGAGGACGGCCGCAAGATGTCCAAGCACCTGGGCAACATCCTGCAGCCGATCCCGCTCATGGACCAGCACGGCGCCGACGCCGTCCGCTGGTTCATGGCGGCAGGCGGCTCCCCCTGGGCGGCCCGCCGCGTGGGCCACGGCACCATCCAGGAGGTCGTCCGCAAGACCCTCCTCACCTACTGGAACACGGTCGCCTTCCAGGCCCTGTACGCCCGCACGTCGAACTGGGCGCCCAGCGCGGCGGACCCGGCCCCGGCCGACCGCCCGGTCCTGGACCGCTGGCTGCTGTCGGAACTCCACGCCCTCACCGACCAGGTGACCGGGGCCCTGGAGGCCTACGACACCCAGCGCGCCGGCAAGCTCCTCTCGGCGTTCGTCGACGATCTGTCGAACTGGTACGTACGCCGGTCGCGCCGTCGTTTCTGGCAGGGCGACAAGGCGGCGCTGCGCACCCTGCACGAGGTCGTCGAGACGGTCACCAAGCTGATGGCCCCGCTGACCCCGTTCATCACCGAGCGGGTCTGGCAGGACCTGATCGTGCCGGTCTCCCCGCAGGCCCCCGAGTCCGTGCACCTGGCCTCCTGGCCGGAGGTCGACCTCTCCGCGATCGACCCCGAGCTGTCCAGGCAGATGGTCCTGGTCCGCCGCCTGGTGGAGCTGGGCCGCGCCACACGCGCGGAGTCGGGCGTCAAGACCCGCCAGCCCCTCTCGCGCGCCCTGGTGGCCGCCACGGGCTTCGACTCCCTCGACCCCGAACTGCACGCGCAGATCACGGAGGAGCTGAACGTCAGCTCGCTCGCCTCGCTCTCCGAGGTCGGCGGCTCCCTGGTGGACACCACCGCCAAGGCCAACTTCCGCGCGCTGGGCAAGCGCTTCGGCAAGCGGGTCCAGGACGTGGCCAAGGCCGTGGCGGGCGCCGACGCGGCCGCCCTGTCCCTCGCCCTGCGCGAGGGCACCGCCTCGGTCGAGGTCGACGGTGAGACCGTCACCCTGGCCCCCGACGAGGTCATCATCACGGAGACCCCGCGCGAGGGCTGGTCGGTGGCCTCCGACTCGGGCGCCACGGTCGCCCTCGACCTGGAGATCACGGAGGAGCTGCGGCAGGCGGGCCTGGCCCGTGACGCGATCCGCCTGATCCAGGAGGCCCGCAAGAACAGCGGCCTCGACGTCGCCGACCGTATCGCCCTGCGCTGGACGGCCACGGACCCGGCGGTCACGGCCGCCCTGACCGAACATTCGCCGCTGATCGCCGACGAGGTCCTCGCCACGGACTTCGCCACCGGCGAGGGCGACGAGACCTTCGGCACGCCCTTCACGGACGAGGGCCTGACCCTGGCGTTCCGCCTCCGCAAGGCGTAGCGCCATCGCCCTGCTCGCCCGGGTCGGCGAGCAGGGCCCCGCTCCGCACCACCCCGGGCGACCAAGAAGGCCTGGGGCGCCGTGAGAGATCTCGGCGCCCCGGGCCTTCGGCGTTGTGTCCGCCGCACATCCGCGCGCATCCCCGCGCTACCGCCCCGCCCCGGGGCCCGCACGGCAAAAGGGCGGGGCCCCGGAAAGAAATCCGGGGCCCCGCCCTGAACGCTGCCGACGCCTACGGCGTACCAGTAATCGTCAGTTGTCGTCCTCGTCGATCAGGAACCCGCGCATCGGCGAGGGAGCCTGTCCCATCGGAGAGGGACCCTGCGGCCGGACCGGAGCCATCGGCTGGGTCATGGCGGGCGACATCTGCTGCTGACCGCCGTAGGAGGGCCCGGCCGGAGACGGGGCGCCGCCCATGCCTCCACCCATGCCTCCGCCCATACCGCCCGGGTTGCCGCCGTACGACGGGGCGCTCGCGCCGGCCGGAGCCATGGAGGGCGCCGGGGACGGCGGCAGCGACGCGGTCGCCGGGGTGCGCGGCGGGGCCAGCGAGTCGTCCGCCTGGGTCTCCAGCTGACGCAGCTGCGACTCCAGGTACGACTTCAGACGCGTGCGGTACTCGCGCTCGAAGCCGCGCAGGTCCTCGACCTTGCGCTCCAGCGTGGCGCGGGCGGACTCCAGGGAGCCCATCGCGACGCGGTGCTTCTCCTGCGCGTCCCGCTCCAGCGCGTCGGCCTTGGCACGGGCGTCCCGCTCCAGACCCTCGGCGCGGCTACGGGCCTCACCGACGATCTTGTTGGCCTCGGAACGGGCCTCGGCGATCGCCTGGTCGGCGGTCTGCTGGGCCAGCGAGAGCACACGCGCGGCGCTGTCGCCGCCGGGACCCTGGCCGGGGCCGCCCATCGGACCGCCCATGGGGCCGCCCATCGGACCGCCCATCTGCTGCATGGGAGGCTGGCCGCCCATGGGACCCTGGCCCATCTGACCCTGGCCCATCTGCTGCTGCATCTGGCCCTGACCCATGGGGCCCTGGCCCATCGGTCCCTGCCCCATCGGGCCGGGACCCTGCTGCCCACCCTGGCCACCGGGGCCGGCGGGCAGCTGCGGAGCACCGCTCGGCAGCTGGGGCGGGCCACCCATGGGGCCCCCCATCTGCTGCGGCGGGCCCGATATCCCAGCGGGTACGGGTCCACCGGGACCGCGCATACCCTGCTGCTGCATGCCGCCTTGCTGCATACCGCCTTGCTGCATGCCACCCTGCTGCATGCCGCCCTGCTGCATACCCTGCTGCTGCATGCCACCCTGCTGCATGCCGCCCTGCTGCTGGTCCTGAGGCTCCGGGGGCTTGCGCATGTTCTGCTGGTTCTGGGCAGCAGCACGCGTGGCCGCGGCCAGTTTGGCGCGCAGGTCCTCGTTCTCGCGTAGCAGGCGCGTCAGTTCGGCTTCGACCTCGTCGAGGAAGGCATCGACCTCGTCCTCGTCATAGCCTTCTCGGAGGCGGACGGTCGTGAACTGCTTGTTCCGCACGTCCTCGGGGGTCAACGGCATCTCTTCACCTCAACGTAGTCATCGGCAGTCGGCAAGACCGGATCGTCCACAGTCACCTCGCGAGTCCACCCACGATGTTGATCAGGATGTAGACGATGATCATCAGTACGAAGAAGGACAGGTCGAGCGCCACGCCCCCGAGACGCAGCGGCGGGATGACCCGCCGCAGAAGCTTCAACGGTGGATCGGTGACAGTGTAGGTGGCCTCCAGAACGACCACCATCGCCTTGCCGGGTTGCCACGAGCGGGCGAACTGGAACACATAGTCCATGACCAACCGGAAGATCAGCACGATGAGGAAACACATCAGAGCGATCCAGAGCACTTGCCAAACCACGCTCATGATCCGTGCTTCCCTCTCCCCTGTCCCGCATCTTGTTCCGGTCCTGCGTCTCAGCTCTGGTTGAAGAACCCGCCCTCTGCGATACGGGCCTTGTCCTCCGCCGTGACATCGACGTTAGCAGGCGACAACAGGAACACCTTCTGCGTCACCCGCTCGATGCTGCCGTGAAGACCAAACACCAAACCGGCCGCAAAGTCGACAAGTCGCTTCGCGTCTGTGTCGTCCATCTCAGTCAGATTCATGATCACCGGGGTGCCCTCACGGAAGTGTTCCCCGATGGTACGGGCCTCGTTGTAGGTCCGCGGGTGCAACGTGGTGATCCGGTAAGGCTCTCGCTCGGACACGACCTTGGGCATGATCACCGGTGCGTTCTTCTCCAGACTCGAACGTTCTTGTGTGATGGACGCCACGGGCGCGATCCGGGCGGGTCGCGCCGATTCCGCGGGGAGCGAAGTGGCGTGCGACACCGGTTCGCGCTGCACGGGAGGCTGTACCACTCGCACCGATTCATCCCTTTGGGACTGGTGTGACTGGTGTGCCTGATGCGCCGGCTCGTGCCGGCGGTGGTCCCGCTCGGGCTCCGGGTCGAGCTCGGGCTCGAAGTCGTCATCGGGGTCGAAGCCCCTGCCGTCGTACCCATCGTCCTCCACGAGGCCGAGGTAGACCGCCATCTTGCGCATCGCGCCGGCCATGCTCTGAGTCCTCCGCTCTGTGGTGGATCCACTGACGACTTCCAAGTGCCCGCGATCCACGAGGTCGTTGCGCCCGCCTCTCGACGGAATGACCATATTTTCTGCTGTGGTCCGACTTCTTGGCGACGTTACCCGAGCCCGGGACGGACTCCGAGTACCGCAGTGCCGACGCGCACATGTGTCGCTCCGGCCGCGACGGCCTCCTCGAGGTCCGCACTCATCCCGGCGGAGACCATGTTCGCAGCCGGATGGGCTCGGCGCAGGTCGGTCGACAAATCCATCAACCGCTCGAAAGCGGCCCGTTGCCGTCCGGCGTACTCCCCGGTGAGCGGCGCGACGGTCATCAGACCATCGACCCGCAGCCCCGGCGCCCCCGCGAGGAGGTCGGCCAACTCTTCGATTCCGTCCGGCCCGACACCTCCTCGCTCCCCCCGGCCGCTCGCGTCGGCGTCGAGCGCGACCTGGATGAGACATCCCACCTCGCGCCCGGCCCGGACGGCCTCCTTCGACAGAGTCGTGACAAGCCTGGAACGATCGACGGACTGCACGAGATCCGCATAACGCACCACAGAGCGGACTTTGTTGGTCTGCAATTGCCCCACGAAGTGCCACACAAGGGGCAGATCCGAGCATTCGGCAGCCTTGGGCGCCGCGTCCTGGTCCTTGTTCTCGGCGACCTGACGCACACCGAGTTCCGACAGGATCCGCACATCGTCCGCCGGGTAGGTCTTGGTCACCACGACCAGGGTGACCTCGTCCCGCCCGCGCCCCGCGGCCGCGCACGCCGCCGCGATGCGACCCTCCACCTTCGCCAGGTTCGCGGCGAGTTGTGCCTTACGGTCCGTCATGCCCATCAGTCCAGCCAGACATATCCCGCGAGTCGCCCTGTGGCGCCGTCGCGGCGGTACGAGAAGTGATCGCGCGACTCCAGCGTGCACACCGGTGACTGCTCCCGGTCGTGCACCCCGAGGCGCTCCAGCTGTGCGTGCACTCCGGCGCACACATCCACGGACGGCGTGCCCCAACTGGTCTCGGCGTACGCGGCCGGCTCGACGGTGGCCACCTCGGCGCGCATCGCTTCGGGCACTTCGTAGCACCGGCCGCAGACGGCGGGTCCGGTCCGGGCGACGATCCGGGCGGGCTCGGCGCCGAGTTCGGTCATGGCCCGAACGGCGGCGGGGACGACCCCGGCGACCATGCCGGGCCGGCCCGCGTGGGCTGCGGCCGCGACCCCGGCGACGGGGTCGGTCAGCAGGACGGGTACGCAGTCGGCGGTGAGGACGGCGAGGGCGAGACCGCGCCGGGTGGTGACGATCGCGTCGACGGACGGGATGTCGCCGGAACCGGATCCTGAGCCCGGGCCCGGGCCCGGGCCGGAGCCGGAACCCCAGGGTCCGTCGACCACGGCCACGTCCGCGCCGTGCACCTGGTTCATCCAGACGACCCGGTCCGGTTCCAGACCCAGCGACTTGGCCGCCAGCTCCCGGTTCGTCGTCACGGCGCCGGCGTCGTCCCCGACCGCCCCGCCGAGATTGAGCTGCTCATACGGAGCGGCGCTCACCCCGCCCCACCTGTCGGTGAAGGCGAAGTGCGCGCCGCCCACGTGCTCGTGCCGTCCTATCACTTGAGGAAGTCCGGCACGTCCAGCTCCTCCGCCGCACTGTCCGAGTAGGACCGGGACGGCGGGACCGGCGGGGCGACGGGCACCTCGGTCACCGGCTCCGGGGCGGGCGCCGGCTCCTCCTTCGGCTTGACGCTGCCGAGCGAGCCGAAGGACGGCCGGCTCTCGGCGGGCCGGACCGGCGCCGGCTCCTCGCGCTTGGCCGCGGCCGAGCCGAGGATGTTGTCCCGCTTGGCCGGGGGCTGGCCGCCGTCGAACCCGGCCGCGATGACCGTGACCCGAACCTCGTCGCCGAGCGCGTCGTCGATGACCGCGCCGAAGATGATGTTGGCCTCGGGGTGGGCGGCCTCGCTGACCAGCTGCGCGGCCTCGTTGATCTCGAACAGACCGAGGTCGGAGCCACCGGAGATGGAGAGCAGCACGCCCCGGGCGCCGTCGATGGACGCCTCCAGCAGCGGCGAGGAGATCGCCATCTCGGCGGCGGCCACCGCGCGGTCGTCGCCGCGGGCCGAGCCGATGCCCATGAGGGCCGAACCGGCCTCGGACATCACGGACTTGACGTCGGCGAAGTCGAGGTTGATCAGGCCGGGCGTGGTGATGAGGTCGGTGATGCCCTGGACACCGGAGAGCAGGACCTGGTCGGCCGACTTGAAGGCGTCCAGCACCGAGACCTGGCGGTCCGAGATGGACAGCAGCCGGTCGTTCGGGATGACGATGAGGGTGTCGACCTCTTCGCGGAGTTCCGCGATGCCGTCCTCGGCCTGGTTGGCGCGGCGGCGGCCCTCGAAGGTGAAGGGGCGGGTGACCACGCCGATGGTGAGGGCGCCCAGCGAGCGGGCGATGTTGGCCACGACGGGCGCGCCGCCGGTGCCGGTGCCGCCGCCCTCGCCGGCCGTCACGAAGACCATGTCGGCCCCCTTGAGGACCTCCTCGATCTCCTCGCGGTGGTCCTCGGCCGCCTTGCGGCCGACGGCCGGGTTGGCACCGGCGCCGAGTCCGCGGGTGAGTTCGCGGCCGACGTCGAGCTTGACGTCGGCGTCGCTCATCAACAGAGCTTGCGCGTCGGTGTTGATGGCGATGAACTCGACGCCCTTGAGACCGACCTCGATCATCCGGTTGATGGCATTGACACCACCGCCGCCGACACCGATGACTTTGATGACTGCGAGGTAGTTCTGCGGTGCTGCCACGTCGAAGGCCTCTCGCCTCGAGTTACGTGTCGCCGCTTCGCGGGGTACCCGTGATGCGACGACTGATGCCGAAGTGGGACGGTCCGAACGCCGACCCGAACCCTAACGCTGAAGTTTAGGGTTACCAGTGTGACTGTTCCTTGGACTCTTCCGAACAGGACACTAAGTCGACAAGTGGCGCACGTTCAACGAACACGCCGAACCTCCCGTTTTTCTTTTCACCCTATGTGATCAGGCATAGCGATGCCCAACCAGGGTGCTGGCCTGCACGGATGCGCGTCAACTCCCTGATGACGCGGGCGCGGTGGGGGCGCTCACGTCGAAGTGCCCGGCGTCCGGGGCGGCTTTGATCAGGGCGGCGAGCGCGCGGGCCTTCGCGCGCCCCTTCTCCGCACTTCCCCACGCGACGGTGCGGTCCCCGGTCAACTCCAGCGTGATGGAGTCGTAGGAACGGACCTTGACGACCCTGGTCTCGTGCGCGATCACGGCCGGAATGTCACCGGCGACCCGTACGGCCCCCCGTACGAGCCGGTCCTCGCCGAATCGCCGCGGACCGGCGGCGGACGTACCCGACCGGGTCACCGCCAATTCCAGTACGGGAACCCCTTCCGGGGCGCGCGAAACCGTGGCAAAACGCACCCCTTTCGCGTCCACTTCGACGTACTTGCCCGCATTTCCGGCCGCTTCGACAATCAGGACCGGAGTACGTTCGCGCACTTTCAGCCCGATTCCGTGGGGCCAGGAACGGGTGACCGCGACCGAGTCGATTCGCGGCAATTTCCGCAGCAGACGTGACTCGATCCCGTCGAGGTCGACGGAAATCAGCGGATCGCCGAGCGGTACGGCGGCGGCCCGGCGCACCTCCCCCACGGTGAGCACGCGGGTACCCGACACGGACACCCGCTCCGCCCGCAGCCACGAGGAGCCGTACAGGGCCCAGACCGAGGCGCCGCCGATCAGCGCGAGAGCGACCGCGACGGCGATCAGCACCCGGGGGCCGGGGAGCCGCCGCCGGGGCGGCGGGCCGGGGTCCAGATCCTCGTCTGCGCCGCGTTCGGCGGTGGTCGGTCCGGCCACGCCCACTCCCTCTCCTGGCCCGGTTCGCCTCCGGGCGCCTCAGCCGGCGAACCGCTCCCTAGCGGTGTCCACGCCTGGCGGCGATCGCCTCGTACACCATCCCGACGAGCAGGTCGTCGGCGTCCCTGCGGCCGAACTCGCTGGCCGCGCGGGACATCTCGTAGAGCCGGTGCGGGTCGGCGAGGACGGGCAGGACGTTCTGCTGCACCCACTGGGGCGTCAGCTCCGCGTCGTCGACCAGCAGTCCGCCGCCGGCCTTGACCACCGGCTGGGCGTTCAGTCGCTGTTCGCCGTTGCCGATGGGCAGCGGGACGTAGGCGGCCGGGAGCCCGACGGCGGAGAGTTCGGCGACGGTCATCGCGCCCGCGCGGCAGAGCATCATGTCGGCCGCGGCGTACGCGAGGTCCATCCGGTCCACGTACGGTACCGGGATGTACGGGGGCATCCCCGGCATCTGGTGCACCTGCGGCAGTTCGTTCTTCGGGCCGACCGCGTGCAGGATCTGGATCCCGGCCTGCTGGAGGTAGGGCGCGACCTGCTGGACGACCTCGTTGAGGCGGCGGGCGCCCTGGGAGCCGCCGGAGACCAGCAGGGTCGGCAGGTTCGGGTCGAGGCCGAACATCGCGCGGGCCTCGGGGCGGGCGGCGGCCCGGTCGAGGGTGGCGATGGCGCGGCGCAGCGGGATGCCGATGTAGCGGGCGTCACGGAGCTTGCTGTCCGGGGTGGAGACGGCGACCTGGGCCGCGTACCGGGAGCCGATCTTGTTGGCGAGGCCGGGGCGGGCGTTGGCCTCGTGGACGATGATCGGCACGCCGAGGCGCTTGGCGGCCAGATAGCCGGGCAGGGCGACGTAGCCGCCGAAGCCGACGACGGCGTCGGCCTTGGTGCGCTCCAGGATCTGCTCGGTCGCCTTGATCGTGCCGCGCAGCCGGCCGGGCACGGTGATCAGCTCGGGGGTGGGCTTGCGCGGCAGCGGCACGGCGGGGATCAGCGCGAGTTCGTAGCCGCGCTCGGGGACGAGGCGTGTTTCGAGGCCGCGCTCCGTGCCCAGGGCCGTGATGCCCACGGTCGGGTCCTGCCTGCGCAGGGCGTCCGCGAGCGCGAGCGCGGGCTCGATGTGACCGGCGGTTCCGCCACCGGCGAGTACGACATGCACCGAAATTCACCGCTCTCCGGACGAACGTGCCGAGACACGCCGTCGCATCGTGTTCCATCTCCCTGGCCCCGAAGGGCCGCCGCCACGCTTTCTACCAAAGCGGGGTTGCCGCATGGCCAGCGCCGCCCGCGCCGCGGGTTCGTCGCGCGCGAAGGCGATCAGCAACCCGATGGCGAACATGGTCGGCAGCAGGGCGGACCCTCCGTAGGAGAACAGCGGGAGCGGGACTCCGGCGATCGGCAGCAGACCGAGCACCGCACCGATGTTGATCACTGCCTGAGCGGTGATCCAGGTGGTCACGCCTCCCGCGGCATACCTGACGAAGGGGTCCTCCGTGCGTCCGGCCACGCGGATACCCGCATAGCCTAGAGCCGCGAAGAGGGCGAGCACCGACAGCGTCCCCGCGAGGCCCAGTTCCTCGCCGGTGACGGCGAAGATGAAGTCGGTGTGCGCTTCCGGGAGTTGGCCCCATTTTTCCACACTGGCGCCCAGTCCCGAGCCGAAGATACCGCCCGAGGCCAGCGCGTAGATGCCGTGCACGGCCTGCCAGCAGTCGGCGCCGTCGGTACGGGGTTCGGTGGCTCCGATGCAGGCCAGGCGGGCCATACGGTTCTCGCTGGTCCTGATCAGGACGAACCCGATGAGCCCGGCCACGGACAGCACGCCCACGAACAGCCGCGTCGGCGCCCCGGCCAGCCACAGCAGGCCGAACAGGATCGCCGTGAGAATGATCGCGGTGCCCATGTCACCGCCGAGCATGATCAGCCCGAGCAGCATGAACGCCACCGGCACGAGCGGCACGAGCATGTGCTTCCACTGGGTCAGCAGCCGCTTGTCCTCCTTGCGGGCCATCAGGTCGGCGCCCCAGAGCACCAGCGCCAGCTTGCCGAACTCGCTGGGCTGGATCTGGAAGGAGCCGCCGATGGCGATCCAGTTCTGGTTGCCGTTGATCGACTGCCCTATTCCGGGCACCTGAACCAGGGCCATCAGGAACACACAGCCGGCCAGCAGCGGGTAGGCCAGCGCCCGGTGCAGCTTGACCGGCATCCGCGAGGCCGCGAGCAGCAGCGCGGTGCCGATCGCGGCCGCGAGGAACTGCTTGCGGAAGAAGAAGGTCCCCGGCAGCGACTTCTGCAGCGCCGTGATCTGCGAGGCCGAGTAGACCATCACCAGGCCCAGCACGGTGATCAGCAGGCTGCCGCCGAGGATCAGGTAGTAGGCGGTCAGCGGCCGGTCCCAGGCCTTGCGTGCCCGGGTGAGCAGCCGCCGCACGGGGTTCTCGCGCGGCGGCCGGGAGACGGGCGGCCGTCGTGTGACGCGCTGGAGGGGCGCACGGCTCGTACGGCTACCGGGCATCGGGGGCGCCCTCGCCGCCGACCGAACGGATCCGTGTCACGCGTCCCTCCCAGGGTCACCCGGCGCCGCCAGGATAGGCCGGGCCGGGTCAGCCGTCCGCGGGGGAGAGTTCGCGCACAGCCTCCGCGAACGCCTCCCCACGCTTGTTGTAGTTGACGAACATGTCCATCGACGCACAGGCCGGCGCCAGGAGCACGGTGTCGCCCGCCCGCGCCAGCGTCCGCGCCTCGCGGACGGCGGCGAGCATCGCCCCAGTGTCGGTCCGGTCGAGGTCGACCACCGGCACTTCGGGCGCGTGTCGCGCGAGCGCTTCCCGGATCAGCGCGCGGTCCGCGCCGATCAGCACGGCGCCCCGCAGCCGCCCGGCCGCACCGGCGACGAGTTCGTCGAAGGTCGCGCCCTTGGCGAGTCCGCCCGCGATCCACACGATCGACTCGTAGGCGGCCAACGAGGCCTGCGCCGCGTGCGTGTTGGTGGCCTTGGAGTCGTCGATGTACGCGACGCCGTCCACGTCGGCCACGTGCGCGATGCGGTGCGCGTCCGGCGTGAAGGCCCGCAGGCCGTCCCGTACGGCCGCGGCGGGCACCCCGTAGGCGCGGGCGAGGGCGGCCGCGGCGAGGGCGTTGGCGATGTTGTGGGGGGCCGGCGGGTTCACGTCCGAGACCTCGGCGAGTTCCTGGGCGTTCTTCTGCCGGTTCTCGACGAAGGCGCGGTCGACCAGGATGCCGTCGACGACGCCCAGTTGGGACGGCCCCGGGGTGCCGAGCGTGAACCCGACGGCCCGGCAGCCCTCCTCGACGTCCGCCTCGCGCACCAGATCCTCGGTCGCCTTGTCGGCCAGGTTGTAGACGCAGGCGACCCGGTTGCCCTCGTAGACGCGGCCCTTGTCGGCGGCGTACGCCTCCATGGAGCCGTGCCAGTCGAGGTGGTCGGGGGCGAGGTTGAGGACGGCGGCGGAGTGGGCGCGCAGCGAGGGCGCCCAGTGGAGCTGGTAGCTGGACAGCTCGACGGCCAGGACGTCGTAGGGCTCGTCGCCGAGGACCACGTCCAGCAGCGAGACCCCGATGTTCCCGACGGCGGCCGTGCGCAGGCCCGCGGCCTCCAGGATGGAGGCGAGCATCTGGACGGTGGTGGTCTTGCCGTTGGTGCCCGTGACGGCCAGCCAGGGGGCTGCGTCGGGCCCCCGGAGCCGCCAGGCCAGCTCGACGTCGCCCCAGATCTCCAGGCCGGCCGCGCGGGCCGCGTCGAACAGCGGCTTGTCGGGCTTCCAGCCGGGGGCGGTGACGACGAGTTCGGTGCCCTCGGGCAGGGTGGCGCCGTCGCCGAGGCGCACGGTGATGCCGAGCGCCTCCAGGTCGGCCGCCTGGGCACGGGCGCGTTCGTCGTCGCCGTCGTTGACGACGGTGACGGCCGCGCCGAGGCCGTGCAGGACCTTGGCCGCCGGGATGCCCGAGACGCCGAGCCCGGCGACGGTGACGCGCTTGCCCTGCCAGTCGGTCACTTGTCGGCCGCCCATCCCGCGTAGAAGAGGCCCAGTCCGACGATCACACAGATGCCCTGGATGATCCAGAAACGGACCACGACAAGGACCTCGGACCAGCCCTTGAGCTCGAAGTGGTGCTGGAGCGGGGCCATGCGGAAGACCCGCTTGCCGGTCAGCTTGAAGGAGCCGACCTGGATGACGACCGACATCGTGATGAGGACGAACAGACCGCCGAGGAGCGCGAGCAGCAGCTCGGTGCGCGAGCAGATCGCGAGACCGGCGAGCGCGCCGCCGAGGGCCAGCGAACCGGTGTCGCCCATGAAGATCTTCGCGGGCGAGGTGTTCCACCACAGGAAGCCCAGGCAGGCGCCCATCAGCGCGGAGGCCACGATCGCCAGGTCGAGCGGATCTCGTACCTCGTAGCAGGCGGAGGGGTTGGTCAGGGTCTGCGTGTTGGCGCAGGACTCCTGGAACTGCCAGACGCCGATGAAGGTGTACGCGCCGAAGACGAGGACGGAGGCGCCGGTGGCGAGGCCGTCCAGACCGTCGGTCAGGTTCACGCCGTTCGACATGGCGAGGATCATGAACAGTGCCCAGATGACGAACAGCACCGGGCCGATGGTCCAGCCGAAGTCCTGGACGAAGGAGATCTTCGTGGAGGCCGGCGTCTGGTCGCGGGCGTCCGGGAACTGCAGCGCCAGGACCGCGAAGCCGATGCCGACGATCAGCTGGCCGGCCATCTTCGCCTTGGCCCGCAGACCGAGCGAACGGCGCTTGACGATCTTGATGTAGTCGTCGAGGAAGCCGACGAGACCCATGCCCGCCATCAGGCCGAGCACCAGCAGACCGGAGAAGGTCGGCGGCTGTCCCGAGATCACCTTGGCGAGGAAGTACGCGACGACCGTCGCCAGGATGAAGGCGATACCACCCATGGTCGGCGTACCGCGCTTGCTGGCGTGCTCGCGCGGGCCGTCGTCGCGGATGTACTGGCCGTAGCCCTTGCGGGCCAGCAGCTTGATCAGCAGCGGCGTGCCGACCAGGGTCAGGAAGAGGCCAATGACTCCTGCGAACAGGATCTGATTCATCATCGGGCGGCGACCTCACCCTCGTTGCCGCTGTCGAGCAGCGCCTGCGCCACGCTCTCGAGCCCGACCGACCGGGACGCCTTCACGAGCACGACGTCCCCCGGGCGCAACTGACTGCGCAACAGGTCGATCGCCGCCTGTGCGTCGGACACGTGCACCGACTCCTCACCCCACGAACCCTCGTTATATGCGCCCAGTTGCAGCCAGGACGCTTCCCTGCCCCCGACCGCGACGAGCTTGCCGACATTGAGCCGGACGGCGAGCCGTCCGACCGCGTCGTGCTCGGCGAGCGATTCGTCCCCGAGCTCGGCCATCTTGCCGAGCACCGCCCAGGTCCGCCGCCCCTTGCCCATGGCTGCGAGGGCGCGCAGAGCGGCCCTCATGGACTCGGGGTTCGCGTTGTAGGCGTCGTTGACGACCGTCACGCCGTCCGGGCGCTCGGTGACCTCCATGCGCCAGCGGGAGAGGGAGCCCGCCTCGGAGAGCGCGGTGGCGATCTCGTCTGCGGACATGCCCAGCTCATGGGCGACGGCGGCCGCGGCGAGCGCGTTCGACACGTGGTGCTCACCGTACAGGCGCATGGTCACATCGCTTGCACCGGAGGGTGTGTGAAGCCTGAAGGCGGGCTGTCCGGCGTCCGTGAGCGTCACGTTCTCGGCGCGTACGTCCGCTTCGCCGGACTCTCCGAAGAGGATCACCCGGGCCTTCGTACGGGACGCCATGGCCCGCACGAGGGGGTCGTCGGCGTTGAGGATCGCCACGCCGCCCTCCTGCGCGGACGGCAGGGCCTCCACCAGCTCGCCCTTGGCCTGCGCGATCTGTTCGCGGCCGCCGAACTCGCCGATGTGGGCGGTGCCGACGTTCAGGACGAGGCCGATCCTCGGCGGGGTCAGGTCGGTGAGGTACCGGATGTGGCCGATGCCCCGGGCGCCCATCTCCAGCACCAGGAAACGGGTCTCCTCGGTGGCGCTGAGCGCGGTGAGGGGCAGCCCGATCTCGTTGTTGAGGGAGCCGGGCGTGAACACGGTCGGCGCCTTGCGCTGGAGCACCTGGGCGACGAGGTCCTTGGTGCTGGTCTTGCCCGCGGAGCCGGTGAGGGCCACGAGGGTCGTGCCGAGCTTGCGGACGACGTGCCGGGCGAGGGCGCCGAGCGACGCCTGGACGTCGGGCACCACGATCGCGGGCACGCCGACGGGACGGGACGCCAGCACCGCTGCCGCACCCGCCTCGACGACCGCGGCCGCGAAGTCGTGTCCGTCCACGCGCTCGCCCGCGAAGGCGACGAAGAGGCTGCCGGGAACCACCTCACGGGAGTCCCGGACGACCGGTCCGGTGACCAGCGCCGACGGATCCGGTATGTCGTGCGTCTGCCCGCCGACGACTTCTGCGATCTCGGCGAGAGAGAGGGCGATCACAAGTTCATCCCTGGGTCTGCTGGATAGCTTCGCGAAGCACCTGGCGGTCGTCGAAGGGACGTACCACGCCGGCGATGTCCTGGCCCTGCTCGTGACCCTTGCCCGCGACCAGCACGGTGTCGCCCGGCCGCGCGCGGGCCACCGCCGCGGCGATCGCGGCGGCCCGGTCCTCGAACAGGAGGACCTCGCCGCGCTCGTGCGCCGGCACGGACGCCGCGCCCTGGAGCATGGTCGCGAGGATCGCGAGGGGGTCCTCGGAGCGGGGGTTGTCGGAGGTCAGTACGGCCGTGTCGGAGAGCCGGGCCATGGCGGCGCCCATCGGCGCGCGCTTGGTCGTGTCCCGGTCGCCGCCGCAGCCGAGCACGATGTGCAGGCTGCCCTCGGTGACCTTGCGCAGCGCCTTGAGGACCGACTCGACCGCGTCCGTCTTGTGGGCGTAGTCGACGACCGCGAGGTAGGGCTGCCCGGCGTCCACGCGCTCCAGCCGGCCCGGCACGCCCGGTACGGCGGCGACACCGTCCGCGGCGGTCTGCGGGTCGATCCCGGCGACGGCCAGCGCGGCGACGGCCGCCAGGGTGTTGGCGACGTTGAAGGAGCCCGGCAGCGGGGACCTGGCGGTGATCCGCTCGCCCTTGGGCCCGACCACCGTGAACGTCGAGTCCATGGGGCCGATCCGGACGCCCTCGGCGCGCCAGTCGGCGTCCGGGTGCCCCTCGGCGGAGAAGGTGACGACGGGGACCGTGGCCTCGTCGACGAGCCGGCGGCCGTACTCGTCGTCGAGGTTGACGACGCCGAGCCGGCTGCGTTCCGGGGTGAACAGCTGTGCCTTGGCCCGGAAGTAGTCCTCCATGTCGGAGTGGAACTCCATGTGCTCCGGGCTGAGGTTGTTGAAGACCGCCACGTCGAAGACGCAGCCGTCGACCCGGCCGAGGACCAGGGCGTGGCTGGACACCTCCATGACGACCGAGTCGACGCCGCGTTCGCGCATGACCGCGAACAGGGCCTGGAGGTCGGTGGCCTCGGGGGTGGTCCGCTCGGACTTGATGCGCTCGTCGCCGATGCGCGTCTCGACCGTGCCGATGAGCCCCGTGGAGCGCACGGCCTGCAGACCGCCCTCGACGAGGTACGCGGTGGTGGTCTTGCCGGACGTGCCGGTGATGCCGATCTGGAGCAGGTCGCGGCCCGGCCGGCCGTAGATCGTGGCCGCCAGCTCGCCCATCCGCGCGCGCGGGTTCTCCACGACGAGCGCGGGGAGTCCGGCGGCGGCGGCGCGCTCGGCGCCGCTCGGGTCGGTGAGCACGGCGACGGCGCCGAGGCCGGCCGCCTGGTCCGCGAAGTCGGCGCCGTGCAGACGGGCGCCCGGCAGGGCGGCGTACAGGTCGCCGGGACGGACGGCCCGCGAGTCGTGGGTGATGCCCGTGACCTCCGCGGCGCTCCCCGGCTGCTCGGCACCCACCTGGCCGGCGAGGTCCGCGAGGGATGTGGCGGAGACCTGGAGCGGCCTGGGCGGTCCCGGATATGTCACGGGAACGTCCTTCTGGGTGGTTTGGGACTGATCAGCGTGTGGCACGGCGGTGAGCGTACCGGGCCCACCCCCGCGGGAGCGAAGCGAGGGTTTGTGCGAGCGGGGCTCGGAGGTGTGGTTCCCGGGGTCGGGAGTGATCATGGTCACGAGTCGGTTCCTGGCTGGTTGCGCTGATCAGCGGGTGGATCAGGACGTGGTCAGGCGGCGAGTCAGGGCGTGAAGGCGACCGGCAGGTTCGCCGGCTTCGCCCCGGTGGGCGGGACCTGGAGGGTCTTCAGGGCGAACTCCATGACCTCCTTGTAGATGGGTCCGCAGATCTGGCCGCCGAAGTAGTTGCCCTTGGTGGCGTTCTGGATCGCGCAGTAGACGGTGATCCTCGGCTTGTCGGCGGGCGCGAAGCCGGCGAAGGACGAGGTGTAGCCGCGGTAGCGGCCGGTGGCCGGATCCACACGGTTGGCCGTACCCGTCTTGCCCGCGACCCGGTAGCCGGGGATGCGCGCCTTGGTGCCGGTGCCCTCCTCGTCGTCCACGACGGACTCCAGCATCCGGGCGAGGGCCTTCGCCGTCTTCTCGCTCACGACCCGGTTCTTCTCGGGCTCGGGAGCGGGGGTGAAGCGGCCGTCCGGTCCCTTGGTGCCTCGTACGAGGGTCGGTTCGACGCGTACGCCGCCGTTGGCGATCGTCGAGTAGACGGAGGCCGCCTGCATGGCGTTTATCGACACGCCCTGGCCGAAAGGGATCGTGTACTGCTGCGAGGTCGACCAGTCGCCGGGCGCGGCGAGGATGCCCTTGGTCTCGCCCGGGAAGCCGAGGCCGGTGTAGCTGCCGATGCCGAACTTGCGCAGGTAGGAGTGGAGGATCCGGTTGGACTCGCGCTGGTTCCGGCCGAGTTCGCCGGTGGCGAGGATGGTGCCGATGTTGCTGGACTTGGCGAGGACGCCGTTGAGCGTCAGGTACCAGGTCGGGTGGTCGATGTCGTCCTTGAACAGGCGGTCGCCGCGGTGCAGCCGGTTGGGCACGGTGACGTGGGTGTCCGGTGTGGCGACGTTCTCCTCCAGTACGGCGGCCATCGACATGACCTTGGCGGTGGAGCCGGGCTCGAAGGCGTCCTGGAGGGCCGCGTTGCCCAGCGCGTCCGGGTTCGCCTTCGTGAGGTCGTTGGGGTCGAAGCCGGGCGAGTTGGCCATGGCGAGGATCTCGCCGGTGCGGGTGTCCTGCACTATCACGTACCCGCGGTCGGCCTTGGACTCCTTCACCTGCTCGGTGATGGCGTTCTGCGCGGCCCACTGGATGTCACGGTCGATGGTCAGCTCGACGTCGGAGCCGGCCACGGCGGGGGTCTCGGTGGAGCCCGCGGTGGGCACCAGACGGCCGCCGGACTGGGCGTAGCGGATCTTGCCGTCCTTGCCCGACAGACGGCTGTTCCACTGCTGCTCGATGCCGCCGCCGCCCCTGCCCTCGGCGTTGACCCAGCCCAGTATCCCGGCGGCGAGACCGCCGTTGGGGTACACGCGCTTGCTGCTGGGCTCCTGGAAGACGCCGGCCAGGACGTTGACCGTGCCCTTCTCGTCGCCGGACCGCTGGACGAGCGCGGACTTCAGGTCGCGGATCTGGTTCCAGACCTGGGGGGTCTGGCGGCGGGCGAGGACGACGTAGCGGGTGTTCCTGGTGCGCAGTTTCTCGGTGAGGGTCTCCTGGTCCGCGCCGAGGATCGGCGCGAGGAGGGCGGCCGCCTGCTCCGGTCCGTCGTCGACCCTCAGCTGCTCGCGCGTGAACATCGTCGGGTCGGCGGTGATGTCGTTGGCGTCGGCGCTGATCGCCAGGGCGACGCCGTTCCTGTCGGTGATCCCGCCACGCTCTGCGGACAGCACCCGGCCGACGTAACGGTTCCGGTCGGCCTTGGAGGCGTACTCGCTCGCGTCGACGGCCTGCACCTGAAGGAGCCGTACGACGAAGGCGATCATCACCAGGGTCAGCGCGAGGCTGACCATGCGCAGCCTCGGCCGCGGGCTGCCCAGCCGGATGGTGCGCGCGGCCGGCTGCCGGGGCGAGGCCGGGCGGCGCTGCGCGGCGGGCCGGGCGCCGGGGCCCGGCCGGTGCTGCCGGCCGCCCGGGCGCGGGGGCCGGGCGGGCCCGGGTACGCGGCGGCGGGGGGGCTGCCTGCCTGAATCGGCCACTTCCGTCACCTGCCGGGGTTCGTCGGGAGCTGGGTGGACTGTGGGGACGCGCTGGTGGGCGTGGGGGCCGGGGTGGGGGTGTCCACGGACGCCGGGGTCCGCGCGGGCTGCCGCGACGGCGTGGCGGAGGCCGGGGGCGTGGGGCTCGCGGTGGTGCTGGGAGTGGGGGCCGGGCTCGCGGGCGGGCCGGGGTCCAGGATCTCGGGCGCGAGGACGAGCGGCATACGGGCCACGGACTGCTGGGCCGCGCTCGGTACGCCCATGACCGTGCCGTCGGGGTTCAGGAAGGCCGGGTCCCCGCCGGGGACCATGCCCAGTTCGCGGGCGCGGCGCTGGAGGGCGTCGGGCGCGGAGTAGGCGTCCACGTCGCGCTGGAGCGCCTGTTCCTCGTCGGTGTAGCTCTTGACGTCGTCCTGGAGGTCGTCGAGCTTGAACGACCCTTCACTGAGGGCGGAGTTCAGCACGAGGAGTCCGATGAGGCCGCCGCCCAGCAGCAGGACGACGAGGAGGACGAACGGGGTGCGTGCGGCACCCTTGGGCCGCACGGGCAGGAGCCGCGCGAGACGGGCGGCCCGGCCTCTCAGTTCGGGTTTCCTGCTCACGCGTCCTCCCTGTGCGTTCGGCTTCCGGACTCACTCACCGTCCCCGCGAGTTCGCTTCTCGGACTCACTCACCGTCACCCTTCACGCACCGTGTACGGCCGCCTCGTAGGCCTCATGCGGCTCACGCGCCTCACGCGCCTCACGCGCCTCACTCAATGTCTTCTCGCACGCGTTCCGCCCCGCGCAGACGCGCGGGGGCGGCGCGCCGGTTCTCGGCGACCTCTTCCTCGGTGGGAAGTTCGGCACCACGGGTGAGGAGCTTGAGCCTCGGCTGGTAGCGCTCGGGGACCACGGGCAGCCCGGGGGGCGCGGTGATGGCGGCGCCGGCGGCGAGCACCTGCTTGACGAGGCGGTCCTCCAGCGAGTGGTAGGACAGCACGGCGATCCGGCCGCCGACGGCGAGGGCCCGCACGGCGGCGGGGATCGCCCGCTCCAGGACGGTCAGTTCGCCGTTGACCTCGATGCGCAGGGCCTGGAAGGTGCGCTTGGCGGGGTTGCCGCCGGTGCGCTTGGCCGCCTGCGGCAGGGAGTCGCGGATCAGTTCGACGAGGCGGGCGCTGTTGGTGAAGGGCTCCTTGTCGCGCTCGCGCACGATCGCGGAGACGATCCGCTTGGCCTGCTTCTCCTCGCCGTACGCCCGGAGGATCCGGACGAGCTCGCCCGCCGGGTAGGTGTTGAGGACCTCGGCCGCGCCGATGCCGGTCGTCTGGTCCATCCGCATGTCCAGGGGGGCGTCCTGGGCGTACGCGAAGCCCCGGTCGGCCTCGTCGAGCTGCATGGAGGAGACGCCCAGGTCGAACAGGACGCCCTGGACGCGCGGCAGACCCAGGCGGTCCAGCACGTCGGGGAGTTCGTCGTAGACGGCGTGCACGAGGGTGGCGCGCTCGCCGAAGGGGGCGAGCCGTTCACCGGAGAGGCGCAGGGCCTCCTTGTCGCGGTCGAGGGCGACGAGCCGCGCCTCGGGGAACCGGGTGAGGAGCGCCTCGCTGTGGCCGCCGAGGCCGAGCGTGCAGTCGACCACCACCGCGCCGGGCTCCGTGAGGGCCGGGGCCAGCATGTCCAGGCAGCGCTGGAGCATGACGGGGACGTGGCGGCTGTTGCTCAAGGGGCCCTCTCAGGTCCGGCGCGAGCCGCACGTACGCGCCGCGCACGCGGGGAGACGCCGGGCTGTCGCCGGTTCTCCTGGGGATTCGAGTCCAGCAGGGGGCCTCGCCTCCCGCTCCGCGTCACTCTAGTCCACGGCATATCGCGGTCAATCAACCGGCCTGCGCGTCGCGGCACCTCCTGCGGGTGAACCGGCGATGCCGGAGAAATCACCTGTACGGTCGAGATCCGGCCACTCCTGTGGGTTACCTCACAACAAGCCTCGATGACGTTCTTTGTCCTCTCTCACAGAGCGCCTCCGGCGCTCGTGACCAGTACCGTCATGGTTATGACGACCTCCGCAGCAATTCCCACCGGCCCCGAAGGCGCCATATCCGACGGCACCGTCACCGACCGTCTCGTCGAGGCGAACCAGCGGTACGCCGCCGCGTTCACCGACCCCGGGATGGACGCCCGCCCCGTTCTGCGCGTCGCGGTGGTGGCCTGTATGGACGCCCGCCTCGACCTGCACGACGCGCTCGGCCTGGAGCTGGGCGACTGTCACACCATCCGCAACGCGGGCGGCGTGGTCACCGACGACGTGATCCGCTCGCTCACCATCAGCCAGCGCAAGCTCGGCACCCGCAGCGTGGTCCTCATCCATCACACCGGCTGCGGACTGGAGTCCCTCACCGAGGACTTCCGGAACGAGCTGGAGACGGAGGTCGGGCAGCGGCCGGCCTGGGCGGTGGAGTCCTTCCGGGACGTGGACCAGGACGTACGGCAGTCCATGCAGCGGGTGCGCACCAACCCGTTCCTGTTGCACTCCGACGACGTGCGCGGCTTCGTCTTCGACGTGACGACGGGCCTGCTGCGGGAGGTCGACCCCGCCTGAGCCCGTCGAGCCGGGCTGCGCGTGACCCCTCTCCTACCGCCTGAGGGAGGTCGCGCGCAGCCCCGGTTTCCTGTCAATCTGCTGGCATCTCGACCCACAAAAGACCACAAATCCGACATATCGCAGACCGTTATCCACAGGCGAGTGACACGGATTGGTAACGGCAGCAAGAATGCGGATGTGACGTCACGCTGAGCAGTTTCCGCGTGGTGTCCGTGTTTCGGGGTGGGCCGGTCCGCATCGCAGAGCGACGGCCCGGAGAAAGAACGGGCCGAGGAGGGCCGGGTGACGACCTATGACGATCGAGCGAGCCTCACTGATCTGACCAGCACTGTGGAGCGAGTCCGCAGTTCGGTCGAAGGAGTGATCGAGGGCAAGCCTGAGGTCGTACGGCTTTCGCTGACAGTGCTGCTCGCCGAGGGGCATCTTCTGATCGAGGATGTGCCCGGCGTCGGCAAGACCATGCTGGCCAAGGCACTGGCGCGGTCCATCGACTGCTCGGTGCGGCGTATCCAGTTCACGCCGGACCTGCTGCCGTCGGACATCACGGGCGTGTCCATCTGGGATCAGCAGCGCAAGGAGTTCGAGTTCAAGCCGGGCGCGATCTTCTCGCAGATCGTGATCGGCGACGAGATCAACCGCGCCTCGCCGAAAACGCAGTCCGCGCTGCTGGAGTCGCTGGAGGAGCGCCAGGTCACGATCGACGGCACGACGTACGAGCTGCCCAGCCCCTTCATGGTGGTGGCCACGCAGAACCCCGTGGAGATGGAGGGCACCTACCCGCTGCCGGAGGCCCAGCGCGACCGCTTCATGGCCCGCGTCTCCGTCGGCTACCCCAGCCCGGAGGCCGAGCTGCGGATGCTCGACGTCCACGGCGGCGTCTCGCCGCTGGAGGACATGCAGCCGGTGGCGCACGCGCACGAGATCGTGAAGCTGATCGAGGCGGTCCGGGGCGTGCACGTCGCGGAAACGGTCCGGCGGTACGCGGTGGACCTGGTCGGCGCCACCCGTAGTCACCCGGATCTCAGACTCGGCGCCTCGCCGCGCGCCACCCTGCATCTGCTGCGCGCGGCGAGGGCGACCGCCGCCCTGAACGGCCGGGACTACGCCCTGCCGGACGACATCCAGTCGCTGGCCGTGGCCATCCTCGCCCACCGGCTGCTGCCGACCGCGCAGGCCCAGCTCAATCGCCGGACGCCGGAGCAGGTCGTCCAGGAGATCCTGCAGCGCACGCCGGTACCGCAGGCGCCCCAGGCGCAGAGCGGCTTCGGCTCGGTCCACGCCACGCCCGCGTACCCGCAGCAGCCGCCGCGGAGGCTTGGATGACCACCCCCGGGCCGGCGCCCACCCCGGAGCAGGACAAGGGCGGGCTGCGCACGGCCCTCGCCGGCCTCACCACGCGCGGGCGCTCGTTCCTGGCCGCCGGCATCGCGGCGGCCATCTGCGCGTACGTCCTCGGGCAGAGCGATCTGCTGCGGGTGGGCCTGCTGCTGGCCGTGCTGCCGCTGGTCTGCACGACCGTGCTGTACCGCACCCGTTACCGGGTCGCGGGCAGCCGTCGGCTCTCCCCCGCGCGGGTGCCGGCCGGCGGCGAGGCCCGCGTCCATCTGCGGATGGACAACGTCTCGCGGCTGCCCACCGGGCTGCTGATGCTCCAGGACCGGGTGCCCTACGTGCTCGGTCCGCGCCCGAGGTTCGTGCTGGACCGGGTGGAGGCGGGCGGCCGCCGCGAGGTGTCGTACCGCGTCCGTTCCGATCTGCGCGGCCGTTATCCGCTGGGTCCGCTCCAGCTACGCCTGACCGACCCGTTCGGCATGTGCGAGCTGACCCGGTCCTTCTCCACGTACGACACCCTGACCGTCGTCCCGCGCGTGGAGGCGCTGTCGCCGGTCCGGCTGGGCGGGGAGGCGAAGGGGTACGGCGACGGCCGGCAGCGCTCACTGGCGCTGGCCGGCGAGGACGACGTGATCCCGCGTGGCTACCGGCACGGCGACGACCTGCGCCGGGTGCACTGGCGTTCGACCGCGCGCTACGGGGAGCTGATGGTCCGCCGCGAGGAGCAGCCGCAGCGCGCCCGCTGCACGGTGCTGCTGGACACCCGGGCCGAGGCGTTCCTCGGCGCGGGCCCGGACTCGGCCTTCGAGTGGGCCGTCTCCGGCGCCGCCTCCATGCTGGTCCACATGCTCGAACGGGGCTTCTCCGTACGGCTGTTGACGGACACCGGCAGTTCGGTGCCCGGCGAGGGCGCGGACGGGTTCGCGGGCGCCAGCCAGGAGTCCGCCGACGCGGCGGGACTGATGATGGACACCCTCGCGGTGATCGACCACTCCGACGGATCGGGCCTCTCGCCCGCGTACGACGTGCTGCGCGGCGGCAACGAAGGGCTGCTGATCGCGTTCCTCGGCGACCTCGACGAGGAACAGGCGACGGTGATCGGCAAGATGCGCCAGCGCGGCGGCGGGGCGGTCGCCTTCCTGCTGGACAGTGAGGTGTGGACGACCGACACGGGCGAGGTGCCCGGTGCCGGGAGCGCGAGCGAGGAGTCGCTGCGGCTGCTGCACGAGGCGGGCTGGACGGCGCTGACCGTTCCGCGCGGCGCCTCGCTGGCGGACCTGTGGCGGCAGGCGGACCGACAGCGTCTCGGTGTGATGTCCGGGAGCGGTATGGAGGGACGGTCATGAGCGGGCGGGCGAGGCTGGCGCTGTGCGCCTGGGCCGCGACGGTCATGGCGGCGTGCGCCCTGCTGCCCCTGGTCGACCCGGCGACCTGGATCTTCCAGGCCGCCCTGATGCTGGGTGTGCTGACCGGCGTGGGAGCGCTCACCCGGCGGGTCCCGCTGGCCCGGCCGCTGACCGTGGCCGCGCAGGCGCTGGTCGCGCTGATGATGCTGACGCTGGTCTTCGCCCGGGAGCAGGCGGTGGCCGGGATCGTCCCCGGTCCGCAGGCCTTCCAGCAGTTCGCGGAGCTGCTGCGGGCAGGCGCCGACGACGTCGGACGGTACGCCATCCCGGCCCCGCTGAGCGACGGCATCCAGCTGATGATCATCGGCGGTGTGCTGGTGATAGGCCTCATGGTCGACGCGCTCGCGGTGACGTTCCGCAGCGCGGCCCCGGCCGGCCTGCCGCTGCTCGCGCTGTACTCGGTCGCGGCGGGACTCTCCGACGGCGCCGCGTGGCTGTGGTTCCTGCTGGCCTCCGCCGGCTATCTGCTGCTGCTCCTGACCGAGAGCCGCGACCGGCTCTCCCAGTGGGGCCGGGTCTTCGGCGGCGCGCCCCACGGCCCGCGCGCGGAGTCCGCGGGCGGCGCGGTGGCCCCGGTCCGTACCGGTCGGCGCATCGGCGCGGTCGCGCTGGGCATCGCCCTGGTGGTGCCCCTCGGGCTGCCCTCCCTCGACGGGGGACTGCTGAGCGGCACGGGCACCGGCATCGGCGGGGGCTCCGGCGGCGGCACGATCTCCGCGGTGAACCCCGTGGTGGCGTTGAGCGGCAGCCTGAACGTGGACGAGGACCGCCAGGTCCTGTCCTACCGCACCAACACGGACAACATGCAGGAGATGTATCTGCGGATCGTCTCCCTGGACAGGTTCGACGGCACCTCCTGGACGCCGACCGAGCGCTCCATCACCGGGGTTCCGGAGGAGTTCGGCACCCCCATCGGCCTCGCCTCCGACGTGAAGCGGACCTCGATCGAGACCCGGATCGTCGCGGCGCAGGACTACGAACAGAACTGGCTGCCGATGCCGTACCCGGTCACCGGCGTCGACATCGACGGCGACTGGCGGTACGAGCCCGTGGGACGCACGCTCGTCGGTGACCACGGCCAGAACACCAAGGGCGCGCAGTACAAGGTCGAGAGCCTGATCGTGCAGCCCACGGCGGAGCAGCTGGCCTCGGCGCCGGAGCCGCCCCCGTCCCTGCGGCGGGAGTACACCAAGGTGCCGGCCTCGCTGCCGCCGGTGGTGGCGAAGACCGCGCTGGACGTCACCAAGGGCGCGACGAACGACTACGAGCGCGCGGTGAAGCTGCAGGACTGGTTCGCGTTCAGCGGCGAGTTCACGTACGACACCGAGGTGCGTTCCGGGACGGGGGCGCGCGCGATCGCCCGGTTCCTCCAGGACAAGGAGGGCTTCTGCGTCCACTTCTCCTTCGCGATGGCGTCGATGGCCCGCACGCTGGGCATACCTGCCCGGGTGGCCGTGGGCTTCACGCCCGGCACCCCGCAGACGAACGGCACGATGTCGGTGGGCCTGCGCGACGCGCACGCCTGGCCGGAGCTGTACTTCGAGGGTGTGGGCTGGACCCGCTTCGAGCCGACCCCCAACCGGGGCTCGACTCCTCCGTACACGGTGCCGGAGGACTCCGGCACCGGCGGTCTGCCCGACGTGCCCCGGCCCTCGCAGTCGGCGTCCACGGCGCCGTCGGCCGTGCCGTCGGCGAGCGAGAGCTGCACCCCGCAGGAGGTGAAGCTGGGGGCCTGCGCGAGCGAGTCCGCGGCGGCCGTGGCGGACACGGACGACGAGGAGCGTTCGCTGTGGGGGCTGCTGTTCTTCTCGCCCTGGACCCTGTTGATCCTGCCGGGTGCTCTCCTGCTGCTGGCGATCCCGTTGCTGCCGATGCTGTGGCGGCTGCGGGTCCGGTCCGTGCGGCTGGGCGCGCATGACGGCGCGGTGCCGAAGGGTGGCCGTGGGCCCGCCGCCGCCCGGGACGTGACCGAGGAGGCGGGCGGACCACAGGGCTCGCCGGCCCCGGCGGGCAGAGCCGGCGGGTTCGGCCGTTCGGAGGCCGCCGCGGCCCATGCGCTGGCCACCTGGCAGGAGGTGACCGACACGGCCTGGGACTACGGGATCACGCCGGACGAGTCGCTGACGCCTCGCAAGGCCGCCGCGCGGATCGTGCGGATCGGGGAGCTCGAACCGTCGGCCGCGGACGCGGTGCACCGGGTGGCGGCTGCGGTGGAACAGGTCCTCTTCGCCCCGCGTCCGCAGGTCCCGGCGGGTCTGGCCCGGGACGCGCACCAGGTCGGGGCCGGCCTGCGCAAGCACGCCGACCGCGGGACGAAGCTGCGGGCACTGCTGCTGCCGCGTTCGACCATTCGGGTGGTCTGGTCCCTCTCCGCCCGCTGGACGAACGCCCTGGAGGAGCTGCTGGCCCGCGTCCCGACGCCACGCCCGCCCTGGAGACGCCCCTCGCCCGGCCGGCCCGGCTAGCGGCCGGCGGCCGGCTGCTGCCGACGGCTCCGCGCACATCTGCCCCCTCCCGGGTTCGCCGGGAGGGGGCAGATGTGTGTGGGCTCCCGGGTTCGCCCAGGGGGCAGACGTGTGTGGGGGCCCGAGGGCGCGGGTCCGAGGCGTCCGTCCGTACTGCGCACGGCTGACCGTCCGTGGCTGGGGCGGCGGGCTGGGGCTGGGCGGTGGCTGGGGCTGTGCGGCGGCTGGCATCACCCCGGCTGCCGCTCCGGGCACGCCGAAGCAGCCGCCACCAGAGAAGGTACGGCTGTTCGATTTCAGATTTCGGGTGCTGGGTTGCGGGTTTTGGGCGTACACGAAGGGTGACCGCCCCTCGGGTGGTCACCCTTCGTCCGTTTTCAGTTCAGCTGTGACTGTCGGATCGGCGATCCGGCGGACTCAGTGGCCGCCCTGCTCGTCACGACGACGCTGCCAGCGCTGTTCGATTCGGTCCATCATGGAGCGGCGCTGTCGGGCCTGCCGACGCGCGCCTGCGGAGCCTGCGGCACCGGCGGGCTGCTCACCCGGCTTGGGGGCCTTGCGCCAACCGGTGACGGCGAGCACGGCGCAGCCCAGCATGACGAGGAACCCCACCACGCTGACCCAGATCTGCTGTGCGACCATTCCGGCCATGAGGAGCGCGATACCCACCAGAAAGCCCGCGACCGCCTGGTAGACCCGCCGCCGGGTGTACGTACGCAGCCCGCTTCCCTCGAGCGCTGACGCGAACTTGGGATCTTCGGCGTACAGCGCTCGCTCCATCTGCTCGAGCATGCGCTGCTCGTGCTCTGAGAGCGGCACGGAGTCCTCCTCATCGTGCGGTCGCCGGGGCGACCCGGGGGGTCCTCTTCAGGATAGGCAGGGATTCGCCCCCTTGAAACCCGCCCCTCTACGCCAATTCGCCAACCGGGACCCGCCATGGCACCCCGACTCGCTGAGGTGTGAATTCCCCAGCGGACGGCCCGTCATGCCGGTACGGTCTCCCTCGATCATACGGCTCCGAGCGCCCGATCGGGGGGCCTGTGGCGTACTCCATCCGCCGCCGAGCCCCTGATCAGGGGGTCACCCCATTCGTCCCGGGGGCCGGATCAGGACCCGGCGGCCCCTCGCGTCTCGCCCAGCACATGAAGTTGGGTCGCCACGGAGTGGAAGGCGGGCTGTTCGGCGACCGCGGCCTCCAGCTTGAGCAGGGCGTCCAGGGCGCCCGGCTCGGTGTCGACGAGGACCCCGGGGACGAGGTCGGCGAAGACCCGTACGCCGTGCACGGCGGCGACCTCCAGGCCCGCGCCCTCGACGAGCGCGGTGAGCTGCTCGGCGGTGAAGCGATGGGGAACCGGATCACCCTCGCCCCAGCGTCCGTTCGGGTCGTCGAGCGCCTGCCGGGCCTCCTTGAAGTGCCCGGCGAGGGCCCGCGCGAGGACCGCGCCGCCGAGGCCGGCGGCGAGCAGGCTGAGCACACCCTCGGGGCGCAGCGCGGCGACCGCGTTGCCGATGCCCTCGGCAGGGTCGTCCACGTACTCCAGGACGCCGTGGCAGAGGACGGCGTCGTACCCGCCGCGCTCGGCGACGTCGAAGAGGCCGTGGGCGTCGCCCTGGACGCCGCGCACACGGTCGGCGACGCCTGCCTCGGCGGCTCGGCGCTCCAGCGCGAACAGCGCGTTCGGGCTGGGGTCGACGACGGTGACCCGGTGGCCGAGGCGGGCCACGGGCACCGCGAAGTTGCCGCTGCCGCCCCCGGTGTCCAGGACGTCGAGCGACTCGCGTGCCGTGGCCTTCACCCGGCGGTCGAGGGCGTCTTGCAGGACCTCCCAGACCACGGCGGTACGGAGGGAGGCGCGGGGGCGCATCGGGTCCGACACGGCAGTTGACTCCTCGGCGCGGCACCGCCTGACGTACGGCGGAGCGATGGGCTTGCGTCTCCACCGGGCCCGGGGGCCGCGGCGGAGGGTGGCGACTGCCCCAACCCTAATGGGCGGCGCCGGGGCGGTCGGTCAGCCCGCGTCCGGGACCCCCGGCTCGCCGTCCCGTCGGGGCTGGGGCAGCACCGGCTGGAGCACCAGCATCCGTTCGACCAAGCGCAGGAACATCGCCACGTCGCGTATGAGGTCGTCGGCGTCCCGCGCGTTCGCCGCGCCCTGGATGCCCGCCTCGGCACGCGCCCGGCGGGCGGCGCCGGAGGCGAACAGCGCGCTCCACTCGGCGAGTTCGGGCGCTATCTCGGGGAGCACCTCCCAGGCGCTGCGGATCTTCGCGCGGCGCTTCGGGGTGAGTTCGGGGCGGCCCCGGGCGGCGAGGACCGCGGCGGCGGTGCGCAGGGCGGCCAGGTGGGCGGTGGCGTACCGCTCGTTGGGCGCCTGGTGGGCGGACGCCTCGTCGAGTCCGGAGCGGGCCTGGGCGAGCAGGTCGAGGGCGGCGGGCGGGGCCGTCGCCCGGCGCAGCACGGGGTGCACGTCGCTCGCCGGGCCGGTCAGTGAGGGGGCAGGGCCGGTGGCGCGGCGCCGGTTGGCGGCTGCTGCGTGGTGGCTGGCCATGACGAACCTCCTGTCGTCTTCGGACGACACGCTCTGACACGAGGTGCCGTATGTGCCCATCGTGCGGTATGCCACTGACAATCCGTTCTGACCTGCTCTTTTGCTTCGATCAGAAGTTCGGAGTAGTTTTTGCACTGACCAGTCAGTTCAAAGAAATGCAGAGGGGCTCGGGAGCATGGGAGAGCCGCGGGAGGCCGACGCCCGGCAGGGAACGGCCGGGGGCGTCGCCGTCGGAGCCGAGGGGTTCGGGCTGAAGGGGCCGCGCGGGTGGGCGTTCCGGGGCGTCGGGTTCGACGCCGAGGCCGGTTCGCTGATCGCGGTCGAGGGGCCGTCCGGGTCGGGCCGGACCTGTCTGCTGCTCGCGCTCACCGGACGCATGAAGCCGAGCGAGGGGCACGCCACGATCGGCTCCCTGCCGCTACCGAAACGGATGGCGGCCGTGCGCCGCGTCAGCGCCCTCGCCCACGTCCCCGGGGTGACCGACCTGGACCCGGCCCTGACCGTCGGAGAGCACCTGCGCGAGCGGGCCCTGCTGCAGCGGCGGTTCGACGGCTCCCTGCGCGGGCTGCTGCGGTCCCGCACCGAGCGCGCCGACGAGGCGAAGGGCCGGATCGAGGCCGCCCTGACCGCCGCCGGGCTCGATCGCGAGGCCCTGCCCAAGGGCTCCCGGACCGCGGTACGCGACCTGGACCGGATGGAGGCCCTGCGGCTGTCCGTCGCCCTCGCCCTCGTCGGCCGGCCCCGGCTGCTCGGCGTCGACGACACCGACCTGAAGCTCTCCGACGCCGAACGGGCCGAGATGTGGACCCTGTTGAGGTCTCTGACCGAGTCCGGCGTCACGGTGGTGGCGGTGGGCAGCGAGGCCCCGGAGGGGGCGGTCGTGGTGTCCACGGCGCCGGAGAAGGAAGCACGCGCGCGTGCGGACACGGGCGACGACAGCGACGGCACCGAACCCGTCGACCACGCCGACATCACCGACGACGCCGACCACAGCGCCACCGACGCCACCGACAAGGAGAACGCCGATGCGCTCGCCGAAACTCGCCGCTCTTGAGCTGAGGCGCTTCGGCCGGGGGAAGCTGCCGCGCGCCGCGCTCGTCTCGCTCCTGCTGCTGCCGCTGCTGTACGGCGCCCTGTACCTGTGGTCCTTCTGGGACCCGTACGGGCGGCTCGACCGCATCCCCGTGGCCCTGGTGAACGACGACAAGGGGGCGCCGGTCGGCAAGCAGCGGCTGACGGCGGGTGACGACATCGCCGAGGGGCTGCGCGAGAGCGACACCTTCGAGTGGCACCGGGTGAGCGCCGCCGAGGCCCGCGCCGGTGTCGAGGACGGCACGTACTACCTGTCGCTGACCATGCCGAAGGACTTCAGCGAGCGGATCGCGTCGAGTTCCGGGGACGTGCCGGAGACGGGCGCCCTCCAGGTGCGGACGAACGACGCGAACAACTACATCGTCGGGCAGATCTCGCGGACCGTGTTCTCGGAGGTGCGGACGGCGGCGTCGACGAAGGCGTCGCGGTCGTTCCTGGACCGGATCTTCATCTCGTTCTCGGACCTCCACGGGCAGACCGAGAAGGCGGCCGACGGCGCCGACGACCTCAAGGGCGGCATCGACAAGGCGGAGAAGGGCTCCAAGGACCTCGCGGACGGCCTGCGGACGGCCAAGGAGGGCAGCGCGAAGCTGTCCGGCGGTCTCGACGACCTGGACAAGGGCGCGGGCGATCTGGAGGACGGCGCCCAGCAGGTGGCGGACGGCACCGGGAAGCTCGCCGACAAGGTGGGCGCCGCGGCGGACCAGGTGCGGCCCTTCCTCGCGAAGGACGGCGACACGATCGCCGACACCGCCACCCTGGTCGCCGACTCGGCGGCCACGATCCGGGACCACCTCGACGCGTTCGTGACGACGGCACCGGCCGCCGAGACCGGCACCCGGACCGCCTCCGACACCCTCGACGACGTGTACCGGCGACGCTGCGAGGAGCCGGTCCTGCCCGACGCGGCCTGCGCGGACCTGAAGAAGGCCAAGGACGCCGCGGAGAAGGCCGCCGTGCTCGCCGAGGACGTGAACACCGTGGTGAAGAACTACGACGGTGACCTGAAGGCCTTCGACAAGGACCTGGAGACCCTGGAGAAGCAGGCCCGCGCCCTCGCGAAGGCCGCGCCCACCCTCTCCACCGACCTCGACGACGCCGTCGCCAAGGTGAACGCCCTCGACAAGGGCGCCACGAAGGTCGCCAAGGGGGCCAAGACCCTGCACACCGGTCTCGGCACCGCCAAGACCGGCGCGGAGGACCTGGACACGGGTGTCGGCGCGCTGAAGACGGGCGCGGTCGACCTCAAGGGCGGCATGTACAAGCTCGCCGACGGTTCGGGGAAGCTGGCGGGCGGTCTGCACGACGGGGCCGAACAGATCCCCGACTACGACGAGCAGGCTCGCGACAAGCGCACCGAAGTGATGGCCGACCCGGTGCGGTTGGCCACCAGGGACCTGCACAAGGCGCCCAACTACGGCACCGGGTTCGCCCCTTACTTCATCCCGCTGTCCCTGTGGGTGGGCGCCATGGTGGCGTACATGCTGATCCAGCCGCTCAACCGGCGTGCCCTCGCCGCGGGTGCCTCGGCCTGGCGCATCGCGCTGGCGGGCTGGCTTCCGGTCGCCGCCCTGGGCGTGCTGCAGACGGTCGCGCTGATGGCGGTGCTGCACTGGGCGGTCGGCCTGGAGATGGCGCGGGCGGCCGGAACGGTGGGCTTCCTGTTCCTGGTGACGGCGTGCTTCGCGGCGATCGTGCAGTGGCTCAACGCGCGCTTCGGGGCGGCGGGCCGGATCCTCGTCCTCGCCTTCCTGATGCTGCAGTTGACGTCCGCGGGCGGCACCTACCCCGTGCAGACCAGCCCCGGCTTCTTCAACGCGGTCCACCCCTTCCTGCCGATGAGCCATGTCGTCGACGCGCTCCGCAGGCTCATCACCGGTGGCGGCCTCGGCCCGGTGTGGCAGGCGTGCGCGGTGCTGGTGGCCTTCACCGCCGGCGCCCTCGCGCTGACCGCCCTGTCCGCCCGCCGCAAGCAGGTGTGGACCCTGGACCGACTGCACCCGGAGTTGAGCCTGTGACCGCGCACGGCACGGTTCCTGTGACAATCAGGGCCATGGAAAGCACCAACGCCCCCGGCGGCGCAGGCGGGGGCCGCCGCGAGGCGACCCGGCAGAAACTCTACGAAGCGGCCGTCACCCTCATCGCGGAGCAGGGGTTCTCCGCGACCACGGTGGACGAGATCGCCGAGCGCGCCGGTGTCGCCAAGGGCACGGTCTACTACAACTTCGCGAGCAAGTCGGTCCTCTTCGAGGAGCTGCTGCGGCACGGCGTGGGACTCCTCACCGCCTCCCTGAGCGAGGCCGCCGAGCGGACCGCGCGGGAGGGCCGCAGCAGGGTCGACTCGCTGGACGCGATGATCCGGGCCGGCCTCCTCTTCATCGACCGCTACCCGTCCTTCACCCAGCTCTACGTGGCCGAACTGTGGCGCACCAACCGTGCCTGGCAGTCCACGCTGATGGTCGTCCGGCAGGAGGCCGTCGCGGTCGTCGAGGGAGTGCTGCGCGAGGGGGTCGAGGGGGGCGAGCTGAGCGACGAGATCGATGTCGGCCTGACGGCGTCCGCCCTGGTCGGCATGGTCCTGGTGGCCGCGCTGGACTGGAAGGCGTTCCAGCCGGACCGCTCCCTGGACGATGTCCACGCGGCGCTGTCCCGGCTGCTCCAGGGCCGGGTGAGCGGACACCGCTGACCGGGTCGGGACGGACGAGAAGCGCCGGCCCGAACTGGCAGCGTCCCCCGCGTGCCACCTCGAACCGGCGCTTTCCCGATCCCCCGTGCTCCCCGTACTCCCCCGTGCCTCGCTCCCGCCGGCTCTCGTCGACGGAAGGAGCGGTCGGAGCGCGGATGCCGTTCCGCCGCCCCGTGTCGGCGGTACCGCGGCCGCGCTCTTTCCCGTGCCTCCACCTTCTCCTTCGCGCAGGTCGGAGCCCATCCGCGCGCGTACTCATCTCACCCGCTGAGTACGTGTACTCAGCCCTGTGTACTCAGACTCGGCCCCGGCTGTTGCCGACTGGTGACGATCACGCCCGCGTTCGTACTCGCCGAAGGGCCCGGCCGCTCCCGCGAAAGTCCGGGGAGCGGCGCCCGATAAGGTCGCCGACATGGCAAGAATCGCGGTGATCGGCGCCGGCCTCGGCGCCATGGCGGCCGCCGCCCGGCTGGCCGTCGCGGGCCACCACGTGGTGGTGCACGAGTCCACGGAGACCTACGGCGGGGCCGTGGGCCGCTTCGAGCGCGACGGCTTCGTGTTCGACACGGGCCCCGGGCTGCTGACGCTGCCCGCCGTCTACCGCGACCTGTTCGTCAAGACCGGCAAGGAGCCGCTGGAGAAGTGCGTCGACCTGGTCCAGGTGGACCCGGCGGCCCGGCACGTCTTCGCCGACGGCACCGACCTGCCGCTTCCCAACGCCTCACGCGCGGGCGTGGTCGCCGCCCTGAACGCCGCGCTCGGCCCGGGCGCCGGCGACCGGTGGGGCGACTTCCTGGTGCGGGCCCGCGAGGCGTGGGACCGCACCCGGCGACCCCTCCTGGAGGAGCCGCTGTGGCCCGACTGGACGGTCCTCGCCGAGCGCGAGCCGTACCCCTCGGTGCCCCACAGGCGGCTCCTGCGCACCCGCCGCGCCACCACCCTCGCGGAGGTCGGCGCGTGGGAGCTGCGCGACCCCCGGCTGACGGCCCTGCTGGAGAGCCACGCCCTCGCGTACGGCCTGGATCCCCGGACCGTCCCGGCGAGCGCGGCCGTCCTGCCGTACATGGAGCACGCCTTCGGGACCTGGTACGTCCGGGGCGGACTGCGGGAGTTGGCGCGGGCGGTGTACGAGCGGTGCCTGGCACGGAAGGTCGAGTTCGTCTTCGGCACCGAGGTCACCGGGATCGTCGAGAAGGACGGCCGGGCAGCCGGCGTGGAACGGGCGGACGGCTCGATCGCCGAGGCCGACTTCGTGGTCGCCGGGGTCGCCCCCGAGATGCTGGACCGAGGGGTGCGGCGGTCGGCCGTACGGAGCGAGGGCGAGGTACCGGCGCAGCGGGGGGCGACGAGCCGGCTGACCGTGCTGCTGGCCCTGCGCGGCGGTCGGCCCGAGGGCGCGGCGCACCGGACGGTGGTGCACGCGCAGGACCGCGACGCCGGGCTGGACCTCCTGTTCGGCCCCTCCCCCGGGACGGTCGCGCGGCCCACGGTCACCGTGCTGCGCCCGGACGATCCGGCGCTGGTGCCGGGCCCCGGCCACGAGGCGGTCACCGTCACGTGCGCGGTCCCCGCCCGGGAGCCGGACGCGATCGAGGGGTACGCGCAGCGGCTGATCACCGCGGCCGAGCGTGCCGTCCCCGATCTGCGGGAGCGCCTGCTGTGGCACGAGGTCCGCACCCCGGCCGACATCGCGCGGACGACCGGTGCGCCGGGGGGCGCGATCCCGGCCCCGGCGCTCGCGGCGGCCGGCGGAAGACGGCTGCACCCGTCCAACTCCACCGCGACACCCGGCCTGTTCACCGTCGGCGGCTGGTCCCACCCCGGCGGCGGCCTCCCGCACGCCGGGATGTCGGGGGCGCTGGTGGCCGGACTGATCGTGGAGGGACCCGGTTTCCGCGGCTCACAGTGAGACGCCGGGGCTCAGCGGGGCCCCGGCGTCCTTCGGAAAACTGCGGAGAAGCCTTCAGAAACGGTACTGCTGCTCGTCGTAGCCGTTCTGGCCGTTGCCGTTGCCATTCCCGTTGCCGTTGCCCTGGTACGGGTACTGCTCGTCCGCCGGGAGGTCGGAGCCGAAGGGGTCGTCGTTGTTGCGCTGCTGCGGCACCCAGACACCGCCGGGCGGGGTCTCGCCGTAGCCGCCGTTGCCGTACTGGTCCTGGCCGTAACCCTGTTGCGCGTATCCCTGCTGCCCGTAGGACTGGTCGTACGAGGCCGTGGCGTCGTACGTCTGCGTGCCGATGTACGGGTCCGAGTAGGCGGCGTACTGCTGCTGGTTCGGGTCGTAGCCGTAGCCCTGCTGGTCGTAGCCGTAGTAGGCGAAGGCCTCGTCCTGCGCGGACTGGTCGGCGCTCGCGTAGGGCTGGTCGGCGGCACCCGCGTAGGCGTTGTCGTCGCGGTAGACGCCGTAGGTGTTCGTGTCGTCCGGCATGGGCTCCGGCGAGTACACGGTGGCGGGGGCGGACTGCGGGCGGACGAACACGTCGTCGTCGCGGTCGTCGAGCGGGTCGTCGCCCTGCCGGTACGTTCCGGCAGCGGTGGAGTCCAGGTCCATGGGCTCCAGGGCCGGGTCCTGGGCCGGCTCGCCGCGCCGCCGCTTCTTGCCGGCCTTGGCGAACCCGGACCTGGGCGGCTTGACGCCGTCCTGCCCCTCGCTCTCGTCCTCGCCGGTGCGCGGGCGGACGGCCCATCCGGCCTCGAAGCCGCGGCGGAACGAGAGGGTCACGTAGGTCTGCCCGGTGGCGAACGCGATCGCGCCCAACGCTATGACGATCACGTTGGGGATGAGCACACCGAGGACGACACAGAGGAAACCGGCGAAGGCGAGCAGCCGCCAGCGCAGACGCGCCTTGTACTGCAGCAGCACCTCACCCAGCAGCCACAGCGCGACGACACCGAACGCGATGTAGAGGACCGTCCAGCCCATGTACGCCCCTCTCCCTGTGGCCGCTCCGCAGTGTGTCGTACGCGAGTGCGACCGGTCTAGGCCCGTGATGGGTGGTGCGGACCCAGGTTCTCGTAGATTTCCAGAGTCGCGGTGGAGTTGTTCAGGGTGATGAAGTGAAGTCCGGGGACTCCTTCGTCCAACAGCCTCGCGCAGAACTCCGTGGCGAACTCGATGCCAATGGAGCGTACAGCGGCCGGATCGTCTTTGGCTGTGACGATCCGCTCTTTCAGGGCGTTCGGGATGGCCGCGTTACTGAGTTGCGGCAACCGTTCCAGCATCTTCACGCTGGTGACGGGCATGACCTCCGGGATGACGGGGGTCTCGCAGCCGGCCTTGGCCACCGCGTCCCTCAGACGCAGGTACGACTCCGGCTGGAAGAACATCTGCGTGATCGCGTAGTCGGCGCCCGCGCGGCACTTGTCGACGAAGCGCGCCACGTCGCTGTCCCAGTCCGGGGAGCGCGGGTGCATCTCCGGGAAGGCCGCGACGCCGACACAGAAGTCGCCCGACTCCTTGATCAGTCGGACGAGTTCGGCGGCGTACGTCAGGCCCTGCGGGTGCGCGATCCACTCGCCCATGGGGTCGCCGGGCGGATCGCCTCGGACCGCGAGCATGTTGCGGATCCCGGCGTCCGCGTACTGGCCGATGATGTTGCGCAGCTCGGCGATGGAGTGGCTGACCGCGGTGAGGTGGGCGACCGGGGTGAGGGTGGTGTCGGCGGCGATCTGCTCGGTGGCCTTCACCGTGCCGGCCCTGGTGGAGCCGCCGGCGCCGTACGTCACGGAGACGAAGCTGGGGGCGACCGCCTCGATCCTGCGCAGGGCGTTCCACAGGTTCCGCTCGCCCTTCTCCGTCTTGGGCGCCCAGAACTCGAAGGAGTACGTGGTCCTGCCCGTGGCGAGCATGTCGCGCACGGTGCGTGCGTGATCAGTCCTGGTCGAAGCGGTTCCTAGGGCCATACCGGCAGGTTAGTCAGGTCACGGCCGTACCCCAACCAGAGCTGGGATTTTTGTCCGTTTTGCCGACCTGGTGTCCACGCCTTGGACAGCCGTGGGCGGGGCGGGGCCGGTCAGAGGGCGCGCAGGCGCTCGGCGAACTCCGCCGCGGCGGCTCCGGGGTCGTCGGCCTCCGTGATCGCCCGGACGACGACGGCCCGGCGGGCGCCGGCCTCGACGACCTCGTCGAGGTTGGTGAGGTCGATGCCGCCGATGGCGAACCAGGGGCGGTCGGTGCCGAGGGCGGCGGTGTACCGCACGAGGTCCAGGCCGGGGGCGTGGCGGCCGGGTTTGGTCGGGGTGGGCCAGCAGGGGCCCGTGCAGAAGTAGTCCACGCCTTCCTGGACGGCCGCGGCGGCCGCCTCCTCCTCGGCGTGCGTGGAACGGCCGACGAGGACGCGCTCACCGAGGATGGCGCGGGCGGCGGGGACCGGAAGGTCGCCCTGGCCGAGGTGCAGCACGTCCGCGCCGATGGCGTGCGCGACGTCCGCGCGGTCGTTGACGGCCAGCAGTCTGCCGTGCCGCCGGCACGCGTCGGCGAGGACCTGGAGGTGCTCCAGCTCCTCGGCGGCCTCCATGCCCTTGTCGCGCAGCTGCACGATGTCCACGCCGCCGCCCAGGACCGCGTCCAGGAACTCCGGCAGGTCGCCCTGGCGCCTGCGGGCGTCCGTGCAGAGGTAGAGCCGGGCGTCGGCGAGCCGGGCTGCGGCGTCGGGCATGGGTGGGTCCCCCGTCGGCGGTGGGCCGTCGGTGCGGCGTACGGGAGCCCCGCCCTCATGGGCCACGGCTCCCGTACGCCGTCCGGGCGGCTGCGTCGGTGCTGTCTCGGTGCTGCGGGTGTGGCGGGCGTCCGGGTCAGACGGCGAGCGCCTGGGCGCGGCGCTTCACCTCCGTGCCGCGATTCTCGCTCAGGGCCTGGGCCGGCGTGCCGGGCAGGCTCGGGTCCGGAGTGAACAGCCACTCCAGCATCTCTTCGTCGCTGAAGCCGTCGTCCCTCAGCAGGGTCAGGGTGCCGGTCAGGCCCTTGACCACCTTGTCCTCGTCGATGAAGGCGGCGGGGACGTGCAGCGCGCGGTTCTCACCCCGGCGTACGGCGATGAGCTGGCCTTCCTTCACCAGCTGCCGCACGCGGGTCACCTCGACGTCCAGCATCTCTGCGATGTCGGGCAGGGTCAGCCACGCGGGGACGAGAGCATCGATCTTTGCGTCAATCTCGGTCACGTCTCCAAGACTGCCATCTGGGACTGACAGTGGGTAGCCGGGCCTCCTCCGACGGGGGTGGTCTCTAGGCCGTCGCCGCCTTCAGGGGCCGGGCCGGGTCCCGCAGCAGCTCCGGGTCCATCGGCGTGCCCGCCTCGATCAGGCGGCGGCCCTGGGCCAGGTCCCGGGGACGGCCCACGGCCAGAAGGGCGACCAGCCGGGTCTCGCGGAGCCAGCAGACCGACCAGGCGGCGCCGGTGGGGTCGCCGCGCCGGACCATGGTGTCGGCCGACGCGTGGTGACCGGCGTACTGGACGAAGCGCCCGAACTGCTCGGACCAGAAGTAGGGGACCGGGTCGTAGGGCTCGGGGGTCTCGCCGACGATGTTCGCGGCGACCGTGCGGGGGCCCTGGAGGGCGTTGTCCCAGTGGTGGACGAGGAGGCGCCTGCCGTACCGGCCCGAGGGGAAGGAGGCGCAGTCGCCGACCGCGTAGACGTCGGGCGCGGAGGCGCGCAGGTGGTCGTCGGCCACCACCTCGCCGTGCGCGCCCAGCTCGACGCCCGAGCCCGCCAGCCAGGCCGTGGCCGGACGGGCGCCGATCCCCACGACGACCGCGTCGGCCGGCACCCGGGTCCCGTCGTCCAGGACCACCGTCCCGGGCTCGACGCGCTCCACGCGCGCGTGGGTGCGCAGGGTGGTGCCGCTGTCGGCGTACCAGGCGGTCATCGGCGCGGCCACCTCCGCCGGGAGCGCGCCCGCGAGCGGGCGGTCGGCGGCCTCGACGACCGTCACCGCGCAGCCCGCCTCGCGCGCGGCCGTGGCGAACTCGGCGCCGATCCAGCCCGCGCCGACGACCACGATGTCGTGCCGGCGGGCCAGTACGGGCCGCAGCCGCTCGGCGTCGTCCAGGGTCCGCAGCAGATGCACCCCGGGCACGCCCTCGGCGCCCGGCAGCATGATCGGTTCCGCGCCGGTCGCGAGGACGAGCACGTCGTACGGGACGGGCCCGGCGGCCGTGTCGAGCGCGTGGTCGGCGGGGCGCAGGCCGGACACCTCGCGGCCCAGCCGGAGTTCGATGCCGAGCGCCTCGAAGTCGACGTCGAAGGCGGAGCCCTCGGCCTTGCCGAGCAGCACGGCCTTGGACAACGGCGGGCGGTCGTAGGGCTGATGCGGCTCGGCGCCGATCAGTGTCACGTCGCCGGTGAAGCCCTGTTCGCGCAGCGCGACCGCGGTCTGCACGCCCGCCATCCCCGCGCCCACGACGACCACGCGCCGCGCCGGCGTTCCGCTCCTGTGCTGCGTCTGCTCGCTCACCCGGTCACCATAGACAACCGGCATTCGGTCGGGCGGCGGCCGCTCCCCGGCAGCGGGTCCGCGCGCTCGCCGACCTCCTCCACCACGCTCGTCCCGCTGCCCGGCCGCGACTCCCACTCCCAGGTCTCCTCCAACCGGACGCGTCCGTCGGTGAGTTCGCTCACCAGGGAGACGCAGTGCCCGCAGGCGGTGGTCCCGTCGGTCTTCAGCTGCACGTACCGGAAGTCCAGCCGGTCCCCCGCGCGCGTGCCCACGAGATGGCCCCGCACGACGTCACCGCCCGCGTACTCGGCCCAGATCTCGCCGTCCCGCTCGTGGTAGACGAACCGGGTGCGGGTGCCCACCTGACCGGGGGCCTGGTCGGCGACCGGGGCGAGGACGAGACCGTCGAGCGAGCGGGCCATGGGCGGAGGCTCCCTTTCTGGGACGAACGGCGAGGGCTAGGGTGGGCCACCGTAGAGCACTCGCGGGAGCCCGGACGCACCGGGCTGAGAGGGAGGCTGGCGGCCTCCGACCGTACGAACCTGATCCGGGTCATGCCGGCGAAGGGAGGGGCTGGACGCCCATGTCGCGTACGCACACGTCAGACGTCCTCGTCGTGGGGGGCGGAATCATCGGGCTCGTGACGGCGTGGCGGGCCGCGCTGCGCGGGTTCACCACGGCCGTGGCCGATCCCGCGCCCGGCGGCGGGGCCGCGCAGGTGGCGGCCGGGATGCTCGCCGCCGTCACCGAACTGCACTACGGCGAGCAGACGCTGTTGGGGCTCAACGTGGAGTCCGCGCGCCGCTATCCGGACTTCGTGGCCGAGCTGACGGAGGCGACCGGCCTCGACCTCGGCTACCGCCGCTGCGGCACGCTCGCCGTCGCGCTGGACGCCGACGACCGCGCCCATCTGCGTGAACTGCACGCCCTGCAGCGCCGGTCGGGCCTGGACTCGGAGTGGCTGAGCGGCCGCGACTGCCGCCGCCTGGAGCCGATGCTCGCGCCGGGGGTGCGCGGCGGACTGCGGGCCGACGGGGACCACCAGATCGACCCGCGGCGGCTCTCCAGGGCCCTCGTCGCGGCCTGCGAACGCGCGGGGGTCGTGTTCCATCGGGCCAGGGCCGAGGAGCTGTCGGTGGTCCGGGAGCGGGCCACCGGGGTCCGGACCGGCGACGGTGACCGGCTGGCCGCGGAGCGGGTCGTCCTCGCCGCGGGCAGCCTCAGCGGGCGGCTCGCCGGGATCCCGCGGGACGTGGTGCCGCCGGTACGGCCGGTGAAGGGGCAGGTGCTGCGGCTGACGGTGCCGAAGCAGTTCGCGCCCTTCCTGAGCCGTACGGTACGGGCCGTGGTGCGGGGCAGCCATGTCTACCTGGTGCCGCGCGAGAACGGCGAACTCGTCGTCGGCGCGACCAGCGAGGAACAGGGGTGGGACACCACGGTGACCGCGGGCGGGGTGTACGAACTGCTGCGGGACGCCCATGAACTCGTCCCCGGGATCACCGAACTCCCGCTCACCGAGACCCGCGCGGGCCTGCGCCCCGCCTCCCCGGACAACGCGCCGCTCCTCGGCCCCACCGGGCTCGACGGTCTGCTCCTCGCGACCGGGCACCACCGCAACGGGGTGCTCCTCACCCCGGTCACCGGTGACGTCCTGGCCCATGTGCTGACCACCGGTGAACTGCCGGCACAGGCACGCGACTTCACCCCGCTGCGGTTCCGCGCCGGCGCGGCCCGCGAACTCCTGGAGCAGCCCGTATGAACACCACCGGGACGCTGACCGTCCTCGTCAACGGGGAGCGCCGGCGGATCGCTCCCGGCACGGCGCTCGACGCGCTGGTGCGGACGCTCACCGCGTCGCCCTCCGGTGTCGCCGCCGCGCTCAACGAAACCGTCGTCCCGCGCGCGCGATGGACGACCACCGCACTCGCCGAGGGGGACCGCGTCGAGGTCCTCACCGCCGTCCAAGGAGGCTGATCCCATGGCAGACGACCCCTTCCTCCTCGGCGGTACGACCTACTCGTCCCGTCTGATCATGGGCACCGGCGGGGCGGCCGGCCTGGACGTGCTGGAGCGGGCGCTGGTGGCCTCCGGCACGGAGCTGACGACGGTGGCGATGCGCCGCGTGAACGCGTCCGTGCACGGCTCGGTGCTGTCCGTGCTCGACCGGCTCGGCATCCGGGTGCTGCCCAACACGGCCGGCTGCTTCACGGCGGGCGAGGCCGTGCTGACGGCCCGCCTCGCGCGCGAGGCGCTCGGTACGTCGCTGGTCAAGCTGGAGGTCATCGCCGACGAGCGCACCCTGCTGCCCGATCCCATCGAACTGCTCGACGCCGCCGAGACGCTCGTGGACGACGGGTTCACCGTGCTGCCGTACACGAACGACGATCCCGTGCTCGCGCGGAAACTGGAGGATGTGGGCTGTGCCGCGATCATGCCGCTGGGCTCGCCCATCGGGTCGGGGCTCGGCATCCGCAACCCGCACAACTTCCAGCTGATCGTGGAGCACGCGCGCGTGCCGGTGATCCTCGACGCGGGCGCGGGGACCGCCTCGGACGTCGCCCTCGCGATGGAGCTGGGGTGCGCCGGGGTGATGCTCGCCTCCGCCGTGACCCGGGCCCAGGAGCCGGTCCTGATGGCCGAGGGCATGCGGCACGCGGTGGAGGCGGGCCGGCTGGCGTACCGGGCGGGCCGTATCCCGCGCCGGCACTTCGCGGAGGCGTCGTCACCGGTCGAGGGGCTGGCGCGGCTGGATCCGGAGCGTCCCGCCTTCTGAGTCGGATCTCACGCCACCAGGCCCTCACTCGAACAGTCGAACGAGTTCTGTCGCGCGGCCGCCTGTCACAGCCCTCCGACCCGGGTCACAGCTCTGCTGCAGTACGGCCCCGGAGTCCCGCCGCCCCTGGGCCCGTCGGCGGCGGCTCGTACACTCACCTGCGTGGACACGACCCTTCAGGACCCGCTTGTCGGCCAGGTGCTCGACGGCCGGTATCGAGTCGAGGCGCGGATCGCGGTCGGCGGGATGGCCACGGTCTACCGGACCGTGGACACCCGCCTCGACCGCGTGCTCGCGCTCAAGGTGATGCATCCGACGCTGGCCGCGGACCGGACGTTCGTCGAGCGTTTCATCCGCGAGGCCAAGTCGGTGGCACGGCTGTCCCACCCGAACGTGGTGGGGGTCTACGACCAGGGCACGGACGGCTCGTACGTCTATCTCGCGATGGAGTACGTGGCCGGCTGCACCCTGCGTGACGTGCTGCGCGACCGCGGGGCGCTGCAGCCCCGGGCGGCGCTGGACATCCTGGAGCCGGTCCTCGCCGCGCTCGGCGCCGCGCACCGCGCCGGGTTCGTGCACCGGGACATGAAGCCGGAGAACGTGCTGATAGGGGACGACGGCCGGGTCAAGGTCGCCGACTTCGGGCTCGTACGGGCCGTGGACACCGTCACCAGCACCACCGGCAGCGTCCTCGGCACCGTCTCCTATCTCGCCCCCGAGCAGCTGGAGCACGGCGCGACCGACGCCCGCGTCGACGTCTACGCGTGCGGTGTGACGCTCTACGAGATGCTCACCGGCGGCAAGCCGCACGCCGGGGACTCCCCCGCTCAGGTGCTGTACCACGCGCTGCACGACGACGTGCCGCCGCCGTCGGCCGCCGTGCCGGGGCTGCCGTACGAGCTGGACGCGCTGGTCGCCTCCGCGACCGCGCGCAATCCGGAGCTGCGGCCCTACGACGCCGTCGCGCTGCTCGCGCAGACGTTGGAGGCACGGGCCGGGCTGAGCGAGGAGCAGCTGGACGCGGTGCCGCCGCAGGCGATAGCCGGCGGTCATGACAACGCGGAGGACCGGACGAGCGTGATTCCGCGCTCGCTGGCCGTGTCACGGTCCGTGGGGCTGGACCCCGGCCCGGTCGACCGCACGAGCCGCTTCCAGTCGCCCCCGCCGCCCTCCCGGCGCACACGGACCGCCCCCGGTTCCCGGCGTGGGCTGCTGGCGGTCGTCGTGGCGGTGCTGCTCGTCCTCGGCGTGGGCGGGGGCATCTGGTACATCAACTCGGGCCAGTTCACCCAGGTCCCGGCTGTGTTGGAGCAGAGCGAGGCGGCCGCGACGAAGCGGCTGGAGGGCGCGGGGCTGGACGTCGACGTGAAGGAGGCGTACAGCGACACGGTCGAGCGCGGCAAGGTGATCAGCACCGACCCGGCCCCCGGTGAGCGGATCCGGGACAACGACTCCGTGACGGTGACGGTCTCCAAGGGCCCGGAGACCGTGAAGGTGCCCGACATGAAGGGCCTCCGGCTGGACCTCGCGAAGGACCGACTGAAGGACGACGGTCTCGAACCGGGCCTGGTGAACCGGGAGTTCAGCGACGAGGTCGTCCGGGGCCAGGTGATCCGCACGCAGCCGGGCTCCGGTACCAAGGTGTCCGCGGGCGCGGCCGTCCGGATCGTGGTCAGCCGGGGCGCCCCGGTGGAGGTGCCCGAGCTGGCCGGTGCCTCGGTCGAGGACGCCACCGCCCAGCTGGAGGAGGCCGGCCTCAAGGTGAAGATCGCCTCGAAGCAGGTCAACTCCGAGTACGACAAGGGCCTGGTGGCCGAGGTGTCGCCGGGCGTGGGCAAGCAGGTCGGCACGGGCGACACCGTCACCCTGACGCTCTCCAAGGGCCCCGTGATGGTCGAGGTCCCCGACGTCGTGGGCGAGAGCGTCGACGAGGCCACGCGTCGGCTGGAGGCCGCCGGCTTCGAGGTCGAGGAGGACCGGGGCATCCTCGGCTTCTTCGCCGACGAGGTGAAGGGCCAGTCGGTCGACGGCGGCGACACGGCGCCCAAGGGCTCGAAGATCACGATCGAGATCGGCTGACGGGGCGGCCGCCGGAGCCGCCCCGCAGGACCGGTACCGGCGAGCGGACGTCGACGACCGGGAGTCGCCACCAGCGCGGCCGTCGGCACGGGTGGACCGAGTCGACGGCGGGAGCCGCAGGAGACAGGGGGCCCGGGTCGGCGGTCCTCGAAGCCACCGGCCGGGTGTCATCGGCCGCATGACACCCTGGGTGCCGTGAGCACCCAGCAGTCCCCCAGCCTCCCCGGCCCTCCCCGCCCGTCGGCCGGCCTCTCCGGCTCCTCCACCCCCGCCGGCCCGTCCCGGAACCCCGTCGGCGGGCATGTCCCGGTCGCCGGTGGCCTGAACTCCGTCGGGCTGACGTACGCACGTGATCTACGGGCCGAGACGGTCCAGGTCTTCGTGGCCAATCCGCGCGGCTGGGCGACTCCGACCGGGAACCCCCGGCAGGACGAGGAGTTCCGGGCGGCCTGCGCCGAGGAGTCGATCCCCGCGTACGTGCACGCGCCGTACCTGATCAACTTCGGGTCGCACACCGAGGCGACGGCGGAGAGGTCCGTGGAGTCGATGCGGCACTCGCTGCGCCGGGGCCGGGAGATCGGCGCGCTGGGGGTCGTCGTGCACACCGGGAGCGCGACGGGCGGCCGGGACCGGTCGGTGGCGCTGAAGCAGGTGCGTGAGTACCTGCTGCCGCTGCTGGACGAGTTGACCCACGACGACGACCCGTATCTACTCCTGGAGTCGACGGCGGGCCAGGGATCCTCGCTGTGCTCGCGCACCTGGGACTTCGGGCCGTACTTCGAGGCGCTGGACGCCCATCCGAAGCTGGGCGTCTGTCTGGACACCTGCCACATCTTCGCCGCGGGGCACGACCTGACCGGGCCGGACGGCATGCACCGGACCCTCGACCTGCTGGTGGAGACCGTCGGCGAGGGCCGGCTGAGGCTGATCCACGCCAACGACTCCAAGGACGTGGTCGGTGCCCACAAGGACCGCCACGAGAACATCGGCTCCGGTCACATCGGCGAGGACCCGTTCCGCGCGCTGATGACCCACCCCGCCACCGAGGGCGTCCCCCTGATCATCGAGACCCCCGGAGGCAAGGAAGGGCACGCGGCGGACGTGGAGCGCCTGAAGAAACTCCGGGACGGCTGACGCACCCGGGCCGGGGCACGCCGCGTCAGAGTTCGGGGCCCTCCCCGGGCTCCTCCTGGTAGGAGTAGCGCTGCTCCTGCCAGGGATCGCCGATGTTGTGGTAGCCGCGCTCCTCCCAGAAGCCGCGGCGGTCGGCGGTCATGTACTCGATGCCGCGGACCCACTTGGGGCCCTTCCAGGCATAGAGGTGGGGGACGACGAGGCGGAGCGGGAAGCCGTGTTCGGCGGTGAGGAGTTCGCCGTCCTTGTGGGTGGCGAAGATCGTGCGGTCGTCGGCGAAGTCGGCGAGGCGGAGGTTGGAGCTGAAGCCGTACTCGGCCCACACCATCACATGGGTGACCTCGGGGGCGGGCGGCGCGGTCCCGAGGATCGTGCGGGCCGGGATGCCGCCCCATTCCGCGCCGACCATGCTGAACTTCGTCACGCAGTGCAGGTCGGCGACGACCGAGGCGTACGGCAGGGCGGTGAACTCGTCGTGGTTCCAGCAGTGCTTCTCGCCGTCGGCGGTGGCGCCGAAGACCCGGAAGTCCCAACGCTCGGGACGGAACTTGGGGACGGGCCCGTAGTGGGTGACCGGCCAGCCGCGCTGGAGCCGCTGTCCCGGCGGGAGCTGCGACGTCGCCGCGTTCTCAGATGCGCGATCTCCTGATTCGCGTTCCACCGGCTGACCCATGACTCCATCCTGACAGACCGCGACCGGTGCACATGACCAGGGTCCACCCGACTCGGACATTTAGAACTAAGGCTGTACTTACTTACTAAGCTCGCACTTACTGGACGATCTTCGACTGCGGTGCAATCATCGCGGCGCAACCTCCCCGTTCCCCCGCCTGGAAGGAGCTTCTGCGATGCAGGGCGACCCCGAGGTCATCGAATTCCTCAACGAGCAGCTGACCGCGGAGCTCACCGCGATCAACCAGTACTTCCTGCACGCGAAGATGCAGGAGAACTTCGGCTGGACGAAGCTCGCGAAGTACACGCGTCACGAGTCCTTCGACGAGATGAAGCACGCGGAGGTGCTCACCGACCGGATCCTGTTCCTGGACGGGCTGCCGAACTACCAGCGGCTGTTCCACGTCCGGGTGGGCCAGACGGTCAAGGAGATGTTCGAGGCGGACCGCCAGGTCGAGGTCGAGGCGATCGACCGCCTCAAGCGCGGCATCGAGGTGATGCGCAACAAGGGTGACATCACCTCGGCGAACATCTTCGAGTCGATCCTCGCGGACGAGGAGCACCACATCGACTACCTCGACACCCAGCTGGAACTTCTGGAGAAGCTGGGCGAGGCGCTCTACATCGCACAGCTGATCGAGCAGCCGGAGAGCTGAGCCAGGCGCGGGCCGAGGGGGGCCGGGCCCGGACTAGGCCGCTTCCTCGAGTTCGGCGTAGACCGCCGCCCCCTGCTCGACCGGCTCCGGGCGCGGGTACGCGCCCCTGCCGAGGAGCGCCTGGATCCGGCGCACGCACGACCCGCAGTCCGTGCCCGCCTTGCAGGCCGACGCGATCTGGCGAGGGGTGCAGGCGCCGTCCGCCGCATGTTTCCTGACCTGCTGCTCGGTGACACCGAAGCAACTGCACACGAACACGCGGTCCACCTCCCGCCGGGATCGAATACGAAACGCCGTCCCGATGATCGGTGAGGCTAACCTAACCTTACCCGGCGGGTCCGAAGCGCAAAAGTGGAGTGGGGCGCGGATCGTATGTGATCCGCGCCCCACCTCGCGCTCCCGTAACAGGCGCATCCCCTGCTGATCAGCTACTAGTCCCGGTACAGCTCCGCGACGAGGAACGCCAGGTCCAGGGACTGGCTGCGGTTGAGCCGGGGGTCGCAGGCGGTCTCGTAGCGCTGGTGCAGGTCGTCGACGAAGATCTCGTCGCCGCCGCCCACGCACTCCGTGACGTCGTCGCCGGTCAGCTCCACGTGGATGCCGCCCGGGTGGGTGCCGAGGCCCTTGTGGACCTCGAAGAAGCCCTTGACCTCGTCGAGCACGTCGTCGAAGCGTCGGGTCTTGTGGCCGGAGGCCGCCTCGTAGGTGTTGCCGTGCATCGGGTCGGTGATCCACGCGACCGTCGCACCCGAGGCGGTGACCTTCTCGACCAGCTCGGGCAGCTTGTCGCGGACCTTGTCCGCGCCCATGCGCACGATGAAGGTGAGCCGGCCGGGCTCGCGGTCCGGGTCGAGGCGCTCGATGTAGCGCAGCGCGTCCTCGGCCGTGGTCGTCGGGCCGAGCTTGATCCCGATCGGGTTGCGGATCTGCGAGGCGAACTCGATGTGCGCGTGGTCCAGCTGCCGGGTGCGCTCACCGATCCACACCATGTGCGCCGACACGTCGTAGAGGCGGCCCGTGCGCGAGTCCACGCGGGTCAGCGCCGACTCGTAGTCGAGCAGCAGCGCCTCGTGCGAGGAGAAGAACTCGACGGTACGGAACTCCTCCGGGTCGGTGCCGCAGGCGTGCATGAAGTTCAGCGCGTTGTCGATCTCGCGGGCGAGCTGCTCGTAGCGCTGGCCGGACGGGGACGACTTCACGAAGTCCTGGTTCCAGGCGTGCACCTGGCGCAGGTCGGCGTAGCCGCCGGTGGTGAAGGCCCGGACCAGGTTCAGCGTGGAGGCGGAGGCGTGGTACATCCGCTTCAGGCGCTCGGGGTCCGGGATGCGGGCGGCCTCGTTGAAGTCGAAGCCGTTGACCGAGTCGCCGCGGTAGGTCGGCAGGGTGACGCCGTCGCGGGTCTCGGTGCCCTTGGAGCGCGGCTTGGAGTACTGGCCGGCGATACGGCCGACCTTCACGACCGGCACGGAGGCCGCGTACGTGAGGACCGCGCCCATCTGGAGCAGCGTCTTCAGCTTGTTGCGGATGTGGTCGGCCGACACGGCGTCGAAGGCCTCGGCGCAGTCGCCGCCCTGGAGGAGGAACGCCTCTCCCTTGGCGACGGACGCCATCCGGGCGCGCAGCTGGTCGCACTCGCCCGCGAAGACGAGCGGCGGATACGACTCGAGCTCCGCAACGACTGCGCGCAGAGCCTCGGTGTCGGGGTACTCGGGCTGCTGCGCCGCGGGAAGGTCTCGCCAGGTGTTGCCAGCGCTCGCGCTGGACTTAGCGTTCACGGTCACGACCTCCACATTACGGGGTCGTGTCGGGCGTCCACCCCCTTGCTCATCAAGTGAGACGAACCCCGCTCGATCGGGAGCGGGGTTCGTCGGACGGTCGGCCCGGCCGGTGACGGCGGTGCCGCGGGTGTCAGTGCAGGTTCATGACCGCGCTGTCGTCGAAGCCGACGGCGAAGACCGTCCGCAGCGACAGGTTGGCGGCGGCGCTGTAGCCGTCACAGGCGTTCTGCTTCTCGTCGGGTTCCTCCACGGCCTCGAACTCGTGGGGGAAGCTCGCGCGCAGCGTCGTTCCGGCGCAGATGTGCTCGGTCAGCCCCCACAGCTCCTCCACCGGGTCCGCGCCGAGCTTGGGCCAGTGGCTCAGGGCCTGGGGCGTGCCCACCGCCCAGTTGCCGTTGGCGTACACCTTCCCGTCGACCGTGCGGTTGCAGGCCGTGGTGGCCCGGGTGTCGCCCACCCAGGTGTGCGAGAAGACGGCGGGCTGGAGGGCGCAGCCCTTGTGGAAGGCGAAGTTCAGCAGTCCGGCGCCGTCGGTCCAGGTCATGCCGCCCTGCAGTCCCACATAGCGGGACGCGGCGTACGCGTCCTGGATCACGGTCTTGCCGCCGGCCATGTTGAGCAGCCCCGGGTTGGTCGAGGCGCTCGTCGGGTTGAGCTGGTAGCGCACCACCCGGCCGCCCGCCGCGGTGCCGAACCACTCGCCGGTGACCAGCTTGTACGGGCTGCCGCCGGTCTTGTCGAGGGAGAGCCAGGAGTAGCACAGGGAGTCGGCGTCGGGGGTGCCGTTCACGGCGTCCGCGTCACAGGCGCCGGAGGGCGGCGGGGAGGCCTGCTTGTAGTAGTGGACCTGTGGCAGCACGTACGGGTAGCCGCAGGCGCTGGACTTTCCGGAGCTGTCGATGCCGTAGGAGTTGAGGCCCGAGCCGTAGGCGTCGACCTTGCCGAGCTTGTCGATGTCGAAGACGCGGATGCCGTTGGAGGTGTCGGTGACGTAGAGGTAGTTGCCGTACCAGACGATGCCGCCGCCGTGGCCGGTGACGAACTTGAAGTCCGCGCCGCCCTCCGTCGGCTCGGCGAGCAGGATGTGGCGGTACTTCTTGGTGTCACGGTCGATGAGGGTGAGCTTGAGCAGGTTGTTCGTCCTGCACTTGTCGTTGGCCTCGTAGTCGCCGGCCGCGTTGGTCCTGAACGTCTCGTAGTGCCAGGCGACCGCCGTGACGCGTTTGTCCTGGATGGCGCCGTCGGCTCCGTCGGCGGTGCCGGTGCTGCTCATGCCCTGCGGCCACCAGCGCGGGGTGGTGTCGTCGCCGTGCGCCGAGGACCAGCACCAGGAGATCTTCCTGGTCACCGGCGGCAGCGCCTTCGTCTCGTCGCCGGCGCACGCGCGCATGCTGCGCAGGTTCATCCAGGGGTCGGTCGCCCCGGCGGAGTTCTTCGTGTACTCGGTGGTGACGACGTCGGCGAGGTCGGCGTCCGCCAGTCTGCCGTCGAGGGTGGTGGCGGCCGACACGGTGCTCGTGTCGGTCATCCTGAACCGGTCGCCGCTCAGCGTCAGCTTCGTCATCACCGGCTCGTCCGCCGCCGCCGCGGGCTGTCCGGTGAGCCCGGCGAACAGCGCTGCCGCCGCCACGACGCAGGCCAGGGGCCTCATTCTCCCTATGAGTGACACACTCGCCCTTCCGTATCCACAGGTCGACATCCGGGTCGACTCGCTCATGACAAGACTGAACAGTAAGTGATCTCGGGACGAACCCCCCCGCGCCGATCGCATGAGTTCCCGGGCGATGTCGGGTAGGGTGCGGCGCATGTTCGCGCACTCGATCCAGAACTGGTGGTGGACCGCTCATCCGGCGGCCCACTGACTGCGCGTACGCAAGACTTCGCGAAGGCCGCCCGAGGGGCGGCCTTCGGCGTTTCCAGGGCCAGGCCGCTCCTCCTCGATCACCGCGAGACCGTGATCCCCAGGGAAGAGGAACCCATGGACCTGACCCGGCTGTTGTCCGACGACCGCCCGTTCGCGCTGCTGCGCCGCCGCACACCGGGCCTGCACGACCACGACACGGTGGAGTTGCTGATCGGTCCGGTGACCACCTGCGAGCGGCTCGCCGATCTGCCCGACGAGGGGCTGGCGCTCGTGCCCTTCCGGCAGATCCGGGAACGCGGCTTCGACGTCCGCGACGACGGCACACCCCTGTCGGTGCTGGTGCCCGAGGAGTCGTACGAGCTGCCGCTGGACCGGGTCCTCGCGGAGCTGCCCGCGCACGACGTCCAGGTCGAGGACGGGGGCTTCGACGTGGACGACGAGGAGTACGCGCAGATCGTCGGCCGGGTGCTGCGCGAGGAGATCGGGCGGGGCGAGGGCGCGAACTTCGTGATCCGGCGGACCTACGAGGGCACGGTCCCGGGCTTCGGGCGCGCCGACGCGCTCGCGCTGTTCCGGCGCCTGTTGCGGGGTGAGCGGGGCGCGTACTGGACGTTCGTGGTGCACACCGGTGAGCGCACGCTGGTCGGCGCCAGCCCGGAGGTGCATGTGCGGATGTCCGGCGGGACGGTCGTGATGAACCCGATCAGCGGGACCTACCGCTATCCGGCCGAGGGGCCGACACCGGAGGATCTGCTGGCCTTCCTCGCCGACGGCAAGGAGATCGAGGAGCTGTCGATGGTCGTCGACGAGGAGCTCAAGATGATGTGCACGGTCGGCGACATGGGCGGGGTCGTGGTCGGACCCCGGCTGAAGGAGATGGCCCACCTCGCGCACACCGAGTACGAGCTGCGCGGGCGGTCCTCGCTGGATGTGCGGGAGGTGCTGAAGGAGACGATGTTCGCCGCCACGGTCACCGGGTCGCCCGTGCAGAACGCGTGCCGGGTGATCGAGCGGTACGAGCCCCTCGGGCGGGACGGTGTCGGGCGCGGGTACTACGCGGGGGCGCTGGCGCTGCTGGGACGGGACTCGGGAGGGGCGCAGACCCTGGACTCGCCGATCCTGATCCGGACCGCCGACATCGCGGCGGACGGACGGCTGAAGGTGCCGGTGGGGGCCACGCTCGTCCGGGGGTCCGATCCGGCGGGCGAGGTCGCCGAGACGCACGCGAAGGCGGCGGGGGTGCTGGCCGCGCTGGGGGTGCGACCGGGGCGGCCCCGTCCCGAGCGGGTGGGGCCGGCGCTGGCGGACGACCCCCGGGTGCGGGCCGCGCTGGACGGGCGGCGGGGGGCTCTGGCGCCGTTCTGGCTGCGGATGCGGGAGCGGACGGCCGAGCTGACCGGGCACGCGCTGGTCGTGGACGCCGAGGACACCTTCACCGCGATGCTCGCGCACCTGCTCAGGTCCTCGGGGCTGGAGGTCACGGTACGGCGGTACGACGAGCCGGGGCTGCGGGAGGCCGTGCTCGCGCACGAGGGGGTGGTGGTGCTGGGGCCCGGCCCCGGGGATCCGGGCGACCTCGACGACCCGAAGATGCGGTTCCTGCGGTCGCTGACCGCCGAGGTGCTGCGGGGGCATCGATACGGGGTGCTCGGGGTGTGCCTCGGGCACGAACTCATCGCGTTGGAGCTGGGGTTGGAGATCGTGCGCAAGGAGGTGCCCTACCAGGGGGCGCAGACCGCGATCGATCTCTTCGGGAGGGAGGAGACCGTGGGGTTCTACAACAGTTTCGTGGCCCGCTGCGACGACGGGACGGCCGGGGAGCTGGCGGCCCACGGGGTGGAGGTCAGCCGGAGCGGGAGCGGTGAGGTGCACGCGCTGCGCGGGCCCGGGTTCGCGGGAGTGCAGTTCCACCCGGAGTCGGTGCTGACGCTGGACGGGGTGAGTGTGGTGCGTCAGCTGGTGGCGGGGGTTCAGTCACTGCGGGCGGTATAAGGCCGCGGGGGGGGTGGGGGGCGTGGGCGGTGGGGCGTGGGGCGTGGGCAGTGGGGCGTGGGCGGTGGGGCGTGGGCGGTGGGGGGTCGTGGGTCGGGTGCGGGTGGGTGGGGCTGGTCGCGCAGTTCCCCGCGCCCCTAAAAGCCCAGGCCCCTGCGGGCCTGAAAGGCGACGGGGCTGCCGGTCTGAAAAGCTCGGGGCGCAGCCCCTGCTTTTCAGGGGCGCGGGGAACTGCGCGTGAAGCCCCACCAGGCCCGCACCCGCCGACGAAACCCGCACCCCCCACCCCCTGAGGCGCCCTCAGCCGAAGAAGACCCCGACCTCTTCGTACAGCGCCGGATCCACCGTCTTCAGGCGGGCCGTCGCGTCGGCGATCGGGACGCGGACGATGTCCGTGCCGCGCAGGGCCACCATCTTGCCGAAGTCACGGTCACGGACCGCGTCGATCGCGTGCAGGCCGAAGCGCGTGGCGAGCCAGCGGTCGAAGGCCGAGGGCGTGCCGCCGCGCTGGACGTGGCCGAGGACGGTCGTACGGGCCTCCTTGCCCGTACGCCTCTCGATCTCCTTGGCCAGCCATTCGCCGACCCCGGAGAGCCGGACGTGGCCGAAGGAGTCGAGCGAGCCGTCCTTGAGGACCATCTCGCCGTCCTTCGGCATGGCCCCCTCCGCGACCACCACGATCGGCGCGTAGGAGGCCTTGAAACGGGACGTCACCCAGGCGCACACCTTGTCGACGTCGAAGCGCTGTTCGGGGATGAGGATGACGTTGGCGCCGCCGGCCAGGCCGGAGTGGATGGCGATCCAGCCGGCGTGCCGGCCCATCACCTCCACCACCAGCACGCGCATGTGCGACTCCGCGGTGGTGTGGAGGCGGTCGATGGCCTCCGTCGCGATGCCGACGGCGGTGTCGAAGCCGAAGGTGTAGTCCGTGGCCGAGAGGTCGTTGTCGATGGTCTTGGGGACGCCCACGCACGGCACCCCGTACTCGTCGGACAGCCGCGCGGCCACTCCGAGCGTGTCCTCGCCGCCGATGGCGATGAGCGCGTCGACCTCCTGCTTGGCGAGGTTGTCCTTGATACGGCGGATGCCGTTCTCCTGCTGGAGCGGGTTGGTGCGCGAGGAGCCGAGGATGGTGCCGCCGCGGGGCAGGATGCCGCGGACGGCGGGGATGTCGAGGCGGACGGTGTCGTTCTCCAGCGGCCCCCGCCAGCCGTCCCGGAAGCCGACGAAGTCGTAGCCGTACTCCTGCACGCCCTTGCGGACGACGCCCCGGATGACGGCGTTGAGCCCGGGGCAGTCGCCGCCTCCGGTGAGTACTCCGACGCGCATGGAAAAGTCCCTTCGCCGCGGTTGCCTGGTGAGGGTCACGCTAATAGTGATCCAGGTCACTTCGACATGCACGGGAAGGTCAATTCCGGCGAATTGCTGTTGATAGAGGGTGAGTTGATCGAAGTTGATCAAATCGCCTTCACCCTATGGGGTGATTCATGACGTTTACTCGTCGTCGAGACCGCGCTCTATGGCATAGCGGACCAGTTCCACCCGGTTGTGGAGCTGGAGCTTGCCGAGGGTGTTCTGCACATGGTTCTGGACCGTGCGGTGGGAGATGACGAGGCGCTCGGCGATCTGCTTGTAGCTCAGCCCCTTGGCGACGAGCCGGAGCACCTCGGTCTCGCGGTCGGTCAGCTGCGGCGCCTTGGGCTCGTCGGCGCCCGGCGCGGGGGCGGGCTCGGAGGCGAGACGGCGGTACTCGCCGAGGACCAGGCCCGCGAGACCGGGGGTGAAGACCGGATCGCCGACCGCGGTACGGCGTACGGCGTCGACCAGTTCCTCCGTCGAGGCCGACTTCAGCAGGTAACCCGTCGCCCCGGACTTCACCGCCTCCAGGACGTCCGCGTGCTCCCCGCTCGCCGACAGGACCAGCACCCGCAACGCCGGGTTCGCGCCGACCAGTTCCTTGCAGACCTGCGCTCCCGGCTTCGCGGGCAGGTTCAGGTCCAGGACGAGAACGTCCGGTGCGACGGCGCCGGCGCGTCGCACCGCCTGCTCGCCGTCGCCCGCCGTGGCGACCACCTCGAAGCCGGACTCGGCCAGGTCCCGGGCGACGGCGTCGCGCCACATGGGATGGTCGTCGACCACCATGACCCGGATCGGGCCGCGCCCGCCGGACGGTGCGCCCACGTCCACCGGCCCGCCGTCGCGCACACCCTCTTCGCTCTCCACGCGCTCCGTCACCGCTTCTCCGCCTTCCCCCGTACGCCCTTGGGCCGTTCCGCGGCCCTGGGCACCTTCAGTTCCACTTCGGTGCCCTGTCCGGGCACCGAGATCAGTTCGGCCGTGCCGCCGATGTCGCGCAGCCGCCCCCGGATGGAGAGGGCCACCCCGAGCCGGCCCTCGCCCTCGGCCTGGGCGAGCCGGCCGTCGGGGATGCCGGGGCCGTCGTCCCGTACGGTCACGACGATCTCGTCCGGCCAGTCCTCGACCAGGATCCAGGCCCGTGCCCCCTCGCCCGCGTGCGCGCGCACGTTGTCCAGGGCGGCGCCCACGGCCGCCGCCAGCTCCCGCGCGGCCCCCGGGGCGAGCGGCACCGGGCCGCCGGGCTCCGAGAAGGTGACCATGGCGCTCGCGTAGGGGGCGAGCAGGGCCCGCAGGTCCACCGGGTTCCCGGCGTCGTCGGCCGGGTCCGGTTCGTTCACCGCCCGTACGAGCGCTCCCTGGGCCGCGTCCTCGGAGACACGCGAGACGGGGACCAGGCCGCCGGAGACCAGGGTGCGCAGGGCGACCTCCTGCTCGCCCGCCATCCGGCCCAGCTCGGCCGCGTCCCCGCCGAGGGCGGTACCGCGCCGTTGGACCATGGCGAGGACCTGGAGGACACCGTCGTGGATGTCCCGGGCGAGGCGCTCCCGTTCGCGGGTGGCGGCATCGATCTCCAGGGCGCGGGCGAGGGTGCGTTCGGAGGCGCGGGCGACCTCGACGACGTATCCGATGGCGATGGAGACGAACCAGACCAGCAGCACGTTGTGGATGGTGTCGCGGGTGGGGGCGCCCCGGTGGATCAGGTTGGCGACGGCGACGAGCGTGGAGGCGACGGCGGCCCAGCGCCAGCCGCCCTTGACGGCGAACGCCAGCACCGCGCCGGCGGTCCATATGGACGGGAGCGTCGGACCCCCCGCCTCCACCCGCGCGGTCGAGTCGGCGAGCCGCGTGAGCCCGATGCCCACGATCGCGATGGTGAGGTCGGCCGCGAGGAACCGCTTGGTGCAGTCGGCCGCGCTCGCCACCTTCGGCAGGGTCAGCAGCGTCCAGGCGACCAGCACCGCGAGGTAGGCGATGGCCAGCCATGGACGCTGGAACTTGTCGTACGCGCTGAGGAACAGGCCGACGGCGTAGACCGCCGTCAGGATCCGGTAGCCGGTGAGCGCACGCCACAGCGGCTGCTCGACCGACATGCGCATGACTCGTTCGCGCTCAGGCATATCCCCCACCCCACCCACCGGACCCCACGACGATCGCGTCCGGGAACGCGACCGTACCCGGGAAAGCGGCCGTTACGAAGCCGGCCGGTCCCGGTCGGCCCGGGTGTTCTCCGCCTGTCCCCGCTGTTCCCCGGCCGACCGGTCCTTGGCCGCCTGTTCCTTCTCGGCCTTGGCAAGGGCCGCCCTGGCGGCCTTGTCGGCCTCCTTCTCGGCCTTCGCCGCCTCCGCGATCTGCCGCTTGGCGGCGGTCGCGTAGATGTCCACGTACTCCTGGCCCGAGAGCTTCATGATCTCGTACATGACCTCGTCGGTCAGCGCCCGCAGCACGAAGCGGTCGTGCTCCATGCCCTGGTAGCGGCTGAAGTCGAGGGGCTTGCCGATCCGGATGCCGGGGCGCATCACCTTCGGCAGGACCTTGCCCGGCGGCTGGATCTTCTCCGTGTCGATCATGGCGACGGGGATGACGGGCGCGCCGGTGGCGAGGGCCACCCGCGCCAGGCCGCCGGGCTTGCCCCGGTAGAGGCGGCCGTCGGGCGAGCGGGTGCCCTCGGGGTAGATGCCGAACAGCTCGCCGCTCTCGATGACCTGTATGCCGCTGTTGATGGCGGCCTCACCCGCGCCCCGCGCCCCGGAACGGTCCACCGGGAGCTGCCCGACCCCCTTGAAGAAGGCGGCCGTCAGCTTGCCCTTGATCCCGGGAGTGGTGAAGTACTCCGCCTTCGCGATGAAGGTGACCTTGCGGTCGAGGACCGCGGGGAGGAAGAAGGAGTCCGAGAAGGAGAGGTGGTTGCTGGCGAGGATCGCCGCGCCCTCGGGCGGAATGTTCTCCAGGCCCTCCACCCAGGGCCGGAAAGTGACCTTGAGCGGTCCCCCGATAGCGACCTTCATCGCGCCGTACAACACCCGAGTGCCTCTCTCTGTTCTGAGGATCAGACCTTAACCCGGACGCCCGGAGAAGCGTCCTACGCCCCTGGCCGGTGTCGGCCACCACCGGGCGAAGCCCCTGGTCGGTGTCGGAGCGGTCGCGTACGGTGAACCACATCCGCACTCATTCACACCCTTCTCACGAACAGGAGACCGAACCGTGCCGGTCCTTCCTGGAGCCGAGCCGTACCACCACGAGGGCGGGGAGGTCGGAGTACTCCTCTGTCACGGGTTCACCGGGTCCCCGCAGTCGATGCGCCCCTGGGGGGAATATCTCGCCGCGCGGGGGCTGACCGTCGCGCTGCCCCTGCTGCCGGGACACGGCACCCGCTGGGAGGACCTCCGTCCGACCGGCTGGCAGGACTGGTACGCGGAGGTGGACCGCGAGCTGCGGGCCCTGCGCGAGCGCTGTGCGCACGTCTTCGTCGCGGGGCTGTCCATGGGCGGCGCGCTGGCGCTGCGGCTGGCCGCCAAGCACGGGGACGCGGTCGACGGCGTGGTGGTCGTCAACCCGGCGAACAAGGTGCACGGCCCGGCCGCGCACGCCCTCCCCCTGCTGCGGCACTTCGTCCCCACCACCAAGGGGATCACCAGCGACATCGCGAAGGAGGGCGTCGAGGAGGTGGGGTACAGCCATGTGCCGCTCCACGCGGCGCACTCGCTGCGCGGTTTCCTCCGTCTCGTCGACGGCGAACTGCCCCAGGTGACCCAGCCGTTGCTGCTGCTGCACAGCCCGCGGGACCATGTGGTGCCGCCCGTCGACTCCGAGCGCGTCCTCGGCCGGGTGTCGTCCACGGACGTCACGGAGATCCTGCTGGAACAGAGCCACCACGTCGCGACGTTGGACCACGACGCGGGCCGGATCTTCGAGGAGAGCCTCGCGTTCGTCACCCGGCTCGTGACGCAGTCCGGGGCGGCGCGGGTGAAGGAGTCCGACGCGGAATCCGTACAGCAGTCTGACTCGGGATCCGCGGGACAGACCGGTCCGGGATCCTTGGAGCAGAGGGAAGGGACGGCCACTGGTGGCTGAGCACGACTCCGAGCGTGAGCCGGAGGAGAAGGGAGCGCCTCTCGGCGCCTCGCCCGGCGACACCCCGGGCGGCTCCTCGGGCGGCTCCTCGGGCGCCTCGTCCGGCGAACCGCCGGGCGGGTCCGCCGGTGAGGAGCAGCACGTGCCGTTCGACGAGGACGCCGCGTGGCGGGCCATCGTGGCCGGGTTCGGCACCGAGCCCCCGGACCCGCCGGGCACCAAGCCGTTCCGGTCGGTGGAGGATCTCGCCCTGCTGGAGGCCGAGCCGGAGGACGCCGAGGACAAGTCCCCCGACGCCGCGGACGCCGCCGGCCCCGCGGCCCCCAGGCCGCTGGGCAGCTCGGTGGCGTTCGCCCCCGGCGTCGGCGCGGGCCCGCGCGACTACAGCGTGCCCGACCCGGTCGGCGAGGACCCGGGCGACCCGGACTCCGACGACGAGGACGAGGACGGGGAGGGCCACTTCGTGCCGCCCGAGCCGCCCCCGCTGCCGGAGGCCGACGCGACCGCCAAGTTCGCCTGGCTGGGGGTGATCGGCGGCCCGGTCCTGCTGCTGCTCGCCGTCCTGCTCGGCTGGGAGATGACCTGGTGGCTCACCACCCTCGGCATCGGCGGCTTCCTCGGCGGTTTCGCCACCCTGGTGATGCGGATGAACGGCGACGACGAAGGTGACGACGATCCCGGCCGGGGCGCGGTCGTCTGACCCCGCGGCCACCGTCGTACGAGGGCCCGTCCGGGAGTGTTCCGGGCGGGCCCTCGCCGCTGCCGCCGCGGACGGAGCCGAGGCGGGGGCCGGGTCGCGGCAGTCCCCGCCGGCCCTGGCTAGGGCTCGGCGGGGACCCTCAGGGCGGCCAGGACCGGCAGGTGGTCCGTGGCCGTCCTGAGGTCGTCCTCGCTGATGCCGGGGTGGTCGAGGGGGACGCCGCAGCCGAGGACCTCGATGCCGGGGGTGGCCAGGATCGCGTCGATGCGCTGGTGGGGGTCGGTGGGCGTGGAGCTGTACTCGCCGCCCCAGGGGGTGGTGGTCCAGCAGTCCTGGAGTTCTCCGGCGAGGCGGCGGAAGGTGCGGCCGTCCGGTCGCTCGTTGAGGTCGCCGCCCGCGACCGCGTGCGTCACGCCGAGGGCGGCCAGCCGGTCCAGGAGTAGGCCGCCCTGTTCGTACCGCTCGTCCTTCTGCAGGGAGAGGTGGCAGGACAGGACGCCGAGCCGGGCGCGGCCGAAGCGGACCACCGCCGTGGCGAAGCCGCGTCGGTGCAGGCCGGGGGTGAGGGGCAGGAGCACGTCGTCGGTCTGTTCGACGGTGGCGCGCAGGCTGCACAGCAGCGCGGGGCCGGAGGCGGTGGCGCCGCCGGAGAGGGTGACCAGCTGGGAGGCCGCGGCGAGCCTGGCGAGTTTCTTGCGCCAGCGGAAGAAGCGGGGGGCCTCCTGGACGAGGACCAGGTCGGGGGCGCAGGCGGTGATCACTCGGGCGAGGGCGTCGGTGTCGTCCCGCATCGAGCGGATGTTGTAGCTGAGGACGCGGATGATCGCCGAACCGTCGGGGTTCGTGCGGGAGTTGGGCAGTGGCGTCATGTGGATCAATGTACGCGGCAGCGCTCCGCCGGGAGAGCCGGGAAAGAGCGGGTCGTTCGTTCGGCTGACGGCCGGTGGGGGCTGGTCGCGCCCACGCGGCGGAGCCGCACATCGATGCAGCCCCGCGCCCCTGAAAGCGGGGCGCGGGGCTGTCGCGAGCCGGTGTCTACATGATCGGGTCGGGCTCTCTCGCCAGGTCCGCCGCGCCCACCAGGCCGGCGTCGTTGCCCAGTTGGGCGGCGATGACCTCGGCCACGGGGCGCCAGTTGCCGCCCACGAGCCAGCGCTTGTAGGACTTGCGGATCGGGTCGAGAACCAGTTCGCCCTCGTCCGACAGACCGCCGCCCACGATGAACGCGGAGGGGTCGAAGAGGGAGGCGAGGTCGGCGAGGCCGGCGCCGGCCCAGCGGGCGAGTTCGCGGTAGGAGTCGACGGCGACGGGGTCGCCCTGGCGGGCAGCCATGGAGATGTGCTTGCCCTCGATGCCGTCGGGGGTGCCGTCGCCGAGGCCGAGGAGGAGGTCCGCGTTCTCGGGGGTGGCGTTGGCGCGCTGCTTGGCGTACCTGACCAGGGCGCGCCCGGACGCGTACTGCTCCCAGCAGCCCTGCGAGCCGCAGCCGCACAGCAGCCCGTCGGGGACCATCCGGATGTGGCCGAACTCGGCGGCGACGCCGTAGTGACCGCGGCGCAGCTTGTTGCCGATGATGATGCCGCCGCCGAGGCCGGTGCCGAGGGTGATGCAGATGACGTTGCGGTGGCCCTTGCCGGCGCCGAACTTGTACTCGCCCCACGCGGCGGCGTTGGCGTCGTTCTCCACGACGACCGGCAGGCCCACGCGGGCCTCGACCTTCTCCTTGAGCGGCTCGTTGCGCCAGTCGATGTTGGGGGCGAAGTAGACCATCGACCGCTGCCGGTTGACGTAACCGGCCGCGCCGATGCCGACACCGACGATCTCGTGTCCGGCTCGCGCGCCCTCGACGGCGGCGGCGATGGCGTCCACGATCCCCTCGGGCGTGCCCGGGGTCGGCACCTTGTGGGTCGAGAGGATGTTGCCTTCCTCGTCGACCACACCGGCCGCGATCTTGGTACCGCCGATGTCGACGCCGATGGTGAGTCCCATGAATCCCTCAGTTTCGGTCGAGCCCCGCTACGGCCAACCGTACCCGAGGCCCCGCCCCCGCAGTCCCGGCGTCCGCCGGGCGGACGCCCGGCGTCAGTCCAGGTCGATCCGCTCTCCGGGGCCCGGTTCGTCGCCCTGGCCACGGCCTTCCCGGTGGGAGGCGTCCCGGCTCGTCCAGCGGCGCTCCTGGGCCTCGACGGCGGAGCGGTACGCGGCGAGCAGTTCGCCGCCCGCGGAGGCGAGGTGGTCGAAGACGTCCGGGTTGCGTTCGATGACCGGTTCGACGGCGGCCTTGGCCTGTCGGACGACCTGGCTGACCATCTGCTGGGCCGCTCCGCCGGCGACCGCGCCGAGCAACGGCGACTGCAGCCCGGACAGTTTCTCCGCGACGGTGTCGACCAGCTTGCGCAGTTCCTCGGCGGCCGAGCCCGGCGGCGGGCCGTACTTCGCCCGGCGGCGGGCCTTCTCCGCGGCGAGGTCCTCCTCGCACGCGGTCGCCCAGGCGTCGGAGTCGGTCGCGCGCACCCGGTCGGTCGTGCGGTCCTGCTCGGCCGACCGCGCCTCCTCGGCCGCGTCCTGACGACCGGCGTCGGACGTGGGGCGCTCTTCGCTCATGGCGGGCTCCTGCCTACGGTTCGTACCTTCGACGTTACCCGAACGGGGGTATGCGGTTCACCGTGTCCGGGGCCACAACAGCGGGTCCGGCGCGAATCGGATCCTCAGTTCGCCGTCGCGCAGGGCCGCGCCGTCGACCGTGCAGCGGCGCAGTGCCGACGGGAGCGGAACGATACGGCGGAACTGCCCCACCGTGACGACCAACTCGTCGCCGCGCCGGAGGAGATCCAGCTCGTCCCGTATCGCCCCGGGCAGCGGGATGTGCCACACGAGCACGCCCTCGTCCCCGAGGTTGTCGGTGACGGCCCACTCGACGCGCGCGGGGACGTCACCCGTACCGGGGACCCCGAGGGCGTCGAGGTCGTCGCCGCCGCGGGGGTCGTGGCCGAGGTGGGCGACGCGCCGCACGGAACGCGCCCCGCTCGGCGCGGGCGCCTCCTCCCATTCCTCCAGCGCCTTGCGCTGCTGGGAGACGAGGCCGGCGAACCAGGTCTCGTGCGTGCCCTCGGGCAGCACACGGTTGGCGATCAGCATGTCGACGGGCAGGGCCCGCAGGGCGAGTCCGACGCGCGCGAGGCGTACGTGGTCGGCGCCGGCCGGGCCCGGCTCGGCGACCAGCCGCACCGTCGTCCCCGGGTCCTCGACGATCGCCGCGACGGCGGCCAGCTCCACGTCCCACCGGCCGGCCGTCTCGTACAGCCACTCGGCGGGCATCGGCACTCCGGCGAGCCGTCCGAGGACCGGCCGCAGCGCGCGGGCCGCCTGCCGCTCGGGCGGGAGCAGCCGCCGCAGGTAGCGCCGCAGCTCCTCCGGGAGGGCGAGCAGCGCGAGTGCCTGCGGGGCGGGCGGCAGGTCGACGACGAGCAGGTCGTAGGCCTCCGACAGCGCGGCGTCGCGCAGCGCCCGCAGCAGGGCGAGTTCCTCGGCGCCGGGCAGGGGGGTGAGTTCCTCGGCGTCCAGCCGGGCGGCGCCCAGCATTCCGAGGACGGACGCGGCCCTCTCCTGGAAGGCGACGAGGTCCTCGCGGAACCCGGCCGCGGCGTCGGGCCGCCAGGCGGTGAGGTTCCGCGCCGCCCGGACGGGCTCGGGTCCGGTCGCCACGCCGAGCACCGCTCCGAGGGCGTCGACCCGGTCCGCGCTCAGCACGAGCGTCCGCGCGCCCTCACGGGCCGCCTCGACGGCCGTGGCCGCCGCGACCGTCGTACGGCCGCTGCCGCCTTGCCCGGTGATCAGGATGGTGCGCATGAGGGTGAACGGTAACCCAGCGCAAGGGTGCTCACCGACGCCGAGAGAGGCCCGCCGGGCCCGCCACCGTCGCCCCGGCCGCACGGACGCCCGCGGCCGGGACAGCGGCTCGGCGGTCTACGCCGCGGACTCGACCCGCTTCTTCAGGCCCGCCAGCGCCCGGTCGATGATGACCTTCTCCGCCTTGCGCTTGATCATCCCGAGCATCGGGATCTTGACGTCGACGGTCAGCTGGTAGGTCACCTCGGTCACCGAGTCGCCGACCGGCTTCAGGAGGTAGGAGCCGTCGAGCGAGCGCAGCATCTGGGACTTGACCAGCGTCCAGGAGACCTCGTTCGCGCCGGTCCAGGTGTACGCCAGCGTCTGGTCGTCCTTGATCGCGCCCGCGTCCATGACGAGCCGGACCTGCTCGGCGCGGCCCTGGCCGTCGGTCTCCAGCACCTCCGCCTCCTTCACCTCGCCCGTCCAGTCGGGGTAGCGGGCGAAGTCGGCGATCACTCCCATGACGTCGGCCGCCGCAGCCTCGATCGTGATGCTCGAACTGGTGAATTCCGCCATCGCCGTGGCTCCTCCAGAGACTGTCCGGTGAGGGAGGTGGGTGCGCACGTATGTGCAGCGTGAAGGCTACCGCCTGCGGAGGCTCACCATTCCAGCGCCCACGGCTTCCCGGTCCCCGCGAAGTGGCCCACGTTCACACACTCGGTGGCCCCGATCCGCATCCGCCGCGCCAGCGGCTGGTGGACGTGCCCGAACAGCGCGTACCGGGGACGGGTCCTGCGGATCGCGTCCAGCAGCGCCCGGCTCCCCCGCTCGAAGCGGCGTGCCACCGTGTCGTACACCAGCTCGGGAACCTCCGGCGGGATGTGCGTGCACAGCACGTCCACCTCCCCCACCGCCTCGATCTTGGCCGCGTACTCCTCGTCGCTGATCTCGTACGGCGTCCGCATGGGGGTGCGCAGCCCGCCGCCGACGAAGCCGAAGACCCGTCCGCCGATCTCCACGCGTTCGCCGTCCAGCACGGTCGTCCCCGGGCCGGCGTACTCGGGCCACAGCGTCGGCATATCGACATTGCCGTAGGTGGCGTACGTCGGGACCGGGAAGGCCGCGAACATCTCGGCGTACTGCTTGCGGACGGCCTCCTCGATCACGGCGGAGCGGTCCTCCTCGACACCCGCCCAGAGCCGGGCCCCGAGTTCGCGCGCCTCCTCGAAGCGGCGGGCGGTGCGCAGTTCCACGAGCCGCGTGGCGTTCTCGGCGCCGAAGAGGTCGGGGAAGATGCCGCGGGAGTGGTCGGCGTAGTCGAGGAAGAGGACCAGGTCGCCCAGGCACACCAGGGCGTCCGCGCCCTCACCCGCCCTGGCCAGGTCCGTCGCGTTGCCATGCACGTCGCTGACCACGTGAATGCGCGTCCTGTCTCTACCGCCCGGTGTGCGTGCCATGGCGATCAAGCGTAGGCGTGTGCGGCATACGTGAACAGAGCCGGTCGGACGTGCGGTTACTGGCCAGTCAGTAAGTTGGGGGATTATTCTGCTCGGGAGAACCCCACGTGTGACGCGACGAACATCTCGCCCGACCCCCCTCGCGTAGAGGCCATACCGACGGGTAACGTCCGGGCAGTCCAGTTGTGCTCAGGTTTTCAACCACCAGGAACGAAGAACAAAGGCGGACCTGAGCGCTCTCCCGCCCTTGGACCGCACCGTCGCAGCACACACAGAGTCGTGGCGCCGGCGCCCTATGAGGAGCAGCAGTCTTGCGCGAGTTCAGCCTTCCGGCTTTGTACGAGGTCCCGACGGACGGCAATCTGACGGATATCGTCCGTAGAAACGCCGCGCAGCACCCCGATGTCGCCGTCATCGCCCGCAAGGTGGACGGCGCCTGGCAGGACGTGAACGCCGTCCAGTTCCTGGCCGAGGTACGCACGGCGGCCAAGGGCCTCATCGCCTCCGGGGTCCAGGCGGGCGACCGGGTCGCGCTGATGTCCCGTACCCGCTACGAGTGGACCCTGCTGGACTTCGCGATCTGGACGGCCGGCGCGGTGACCGTGCCGGTGTACGAGACCAGCTCGCCGGAGCAGGTGCAGTGGATCCTCGCCGACTCGGGCGCGACCGCCATGATCACGGAGCTGGACGGGCACTCGGCGGCCGTCGAGTCGGTGCGCGAGGGGCTGCCGGCGCTGAAGCACGTGTGGCAGATCGAGGGCGGCGGGGTGGAGGAGCTGGGCCGCCTCGGCCAGGACGTCTCCGATCACGCCGTCGAGGAGCGCAGCTCGATCGCGAAGGCCGACGACCCGGCCACCATCGTCTACACCTCCGGCACCACGGGCCGCCCGAAGGGCTGCGTCCTGACCCACCGCAGCTTCTTCGCCGAGTGCGGGAACGTGGTGGAGCGGCTGCGGCCCCTGTTCCGTACGGGCGAGTGCTCGGTCCTGCTGTTCCTCCCGCTCGCGCACGTCTTCGGGCGGCTCGTGCAGGTCGCGCCGATGATGGCGCCGATCAAGCTGGGCACCGTACCGGACATCAAGAACCTCACCGACGAGCTGGCCTCCTTCCGGCCGACGCTGATCCTCGGCGTGCCGCGGGTCTTCGAGAAGGTCTACAACTCGGCGCGGGCCAAGGCGCAGGCGGACGGCAAGGGCAAGATCTTCGACAAGGCCGCGGACACCGCGATCGCGTACAGCAGGGCGCTGGACACCCCGTCGGGTCCGGCCCTCGGTCTGAAGATCAAGCACAAGGTGTTCGACCGGCTCGTCTACAGCAAGCTGCGGGCGGTGCTCGGCGGCAAGGGCGAGTTCGCGATCTCGGGCGGCGCCCCGCTGGGTGAGCGCCTCGGCCACTTCTTCCGCGGCATCGGCTTCACGGTGCTGGAGGGCTACGGCCTCACCGAGTCCTGTGCGGCGACCGCGTTCAACCCCTGGGACCGCCAGAAGATCGGTACGGTCGGGCAGCCGCTGCCGGGTTCCGTCGTCCGGATCGCGGACGACGGGGAGGTGCTGCTGCACGGCGAGCACCTGTTCCAGGGGTACTGGAACAACCCGGGCGCGACGGAGGAGGCGCTGGCCGACGGCTGGTTCCACACCGGCGACATCGGCACCCTCGACGAGGACGGCTACCTCAGCATCACGGGCCGCAAGAAGGAGATCATCGTCACCGCGGGCGGCAAGAACGTCGCCCCGGCCGTGATCGAGGACCGGATCCGGGCGCACGCCCTGGTCGCGGAGTGCATGGTGGTGGGCGACGGGCGGCCCTTCGTGGGCGCGCTGGTCACCATCGACGAGGAGTTCCTGGGCCGTTGGGCCACCGAGCACGGCAAGCCCGCGGGCTCCACCGCGGCGTCGCTGAGCGCGGACGCCGATCTGAACGCGGCCGTGCAGGCCGCGATCGACGACGGCAACGCCGCGGTGTCGAAGGCGGAATCGGTGCGGAAGTTCCGCATTCTGTCCTCCCAGTTCACGGAGGAGTCGGGCCACCTGACGCCGTCCCTGAAGCTCAAGCGCAACGTGGTGGCGAAGGACTACGCGGACGAGATCGAGGCGATCTACCAGAAGTAGTCACACACGTACGAGGCTATGGCGCGGTGTCCTCCACGAGGACCCGCGCCATCGTGCGTTCGGCGAGCGCGGTGATCGTGACGAACGGGTTCACCCCGATCGAGCCGGGCACCAGCGAGCCGTCGGTGATGTAGAGCTTCGAATACCCCTTCACCCTTCCGTAGTCGTCGGTCGCCCTGCCGAGCACGCAGCCGCCCAGCGGGTGGTACGTGAAGTCGTCGGCGAACACCTTGTTGGACGAGCCGAACAGGTCGTAGCGGTACATCGTGGAGTTGGCGGAGTTGATCCGGTCGAAGAGTTTCTTGGCCATGGACGAGGAGACCGCGCTCTGGGCGGCGCTCCAGCCGAGCTTCGCCGAGTCGCTCGCGGCGTCGTAGGTGAAGGAGGCGCGCTCCGGGTTCTTGGTGAGGGCGAGGTAGAGGCTGACCCAGTGTTCGAGGCCGGTGGGCAGCGGGGCGATCTCGGCGAAGACGGGGTTGGCGGTGTTGGCCCAGTCGTCGATGCCCATGACCGGCATGGTCGACTGGTTCGCGCCGACCGTGTCCCACAGGTGGTTGGCCCGGCCGAGCATGACGTTGCCGTTCGAGCCCCAGCCGGCGCCGACACTGGCGTGGAGCGCGGGGAGGGTCCCCTTCGCCCGGGCACGGACGAGGAGTTCGGTGGTGCCGACGCTGCCCGCGCCGAGGAACAGATAGGTGCAGCCGTACTCCTTGGTCTCGACGACCGCGCCCGTGCCGTCGATCCGGTCGACGGTGACGACGTACGTCCCGTCGCCCAGCCGGCGGATGCCCCGGGCCCGTTCCATGGTGTGGATGGTGACGTTGCCGGTGCCGAGGGCGGCGGCGAGGTAGGTCTTGTCGAGGCTCTTCTTTCCGTGGTTGTTGCCGTAGATGACCTCTCCGGCGAGGGCCGACTTCGGGGCGGTGCCGGCGGCCTCGCGCTGCATGTGGCCGAAGTCGTAGACGCTCGGCACGAAGGTGGTCCTCAGCCCCGCCTTCTCGGCGTGGGCCCGGGAGACCCGGCTGAAGCGGTACCACTCCGTGGACTCGAACCACGCGGGGTCGATGGTGTTGACGCCGAGCATGGAGCGGGCGCGCGGGAAGTACGTGGAGTACATCTCGGCGGTGTCGACGGTCGGGAACTGTTCGGCGAAGTAGGACTGGAGCGGGGTGACGGCCATGCTGCCGTTGACCAGGGAACCGCCGCCGACCCCCCGGCCCAGGAAGACCGACATGTTGGCGTAGCGGACGCGGTCCAGGACGCCCGGGTAGCTGCTGATGTCCTGGTTGACGACGTCCAGCCAGAGGAAGGTGGCGAGCGGGGCCTCGGTCCGGGTCTTGAACCACATGGACCGCTCGTCCGGTTCCCTGGTCGAACAGAAGATCTTGCCGTCGGCGCCGGGGGTGGTCCAGGCCCGGCCCATCTCCAGGACAAGGGTGCGGATGCCGGCCTGGCCGAGGCGGAGGGCGGCCACGGCGGCGCCGTAGCCGGAGCCGATGACGATCGCGGGGGCGTTGTCGACCGCGTCGGGCTCGGCCGCGCGGGCGGACTGGAGGCCGATACGGGTGAGGCCGAGGGTGGCCGCGGTCTGGAGCGCGGCCATACCCAGTATGTGACGTCTCGTCAGCTGACGCTGCATCAGTTTTGCTGTCATGTGCGCAGCATGTGCGGATTATCGGACTCCGACTAGAGGCCGCGTCCTACCGGCGGCCGTTACCGGGGCGCCGGGTGCTCTTGAAAGACGAGTTCCGGTCGTCCTGTGGCTGGTCGCGCGGTTGCCCGTGCCGTCACGGGCCTACAGCAGGGTTTTCAAAGTTTCCGCCAAGAGGTCCCAGCGCCATTTCTCCTCCACCCACTCCCGTCCCCGCTGTCCCATACGGGCCCGAAGCTCCGGGTCGCCGAGGAGGGTGACGACGCGCTCGGCGGTGTCCGTCGGGGAGCCGCCCCGTACGACCCAGCCGGTCTCGCCGTCGAGCACGGCGTCGGGGGCGCCGCCCGAGTCGCCCGCCACCACCGGCAGACCGGTCGCGGAGGCCTCCAGGTAGACGATCCCGAGTCCCTCCACGTCCAGACCGCCCCGGCGGGTGCGGCACGGCATGGCGAAGACGTCGCCGGCCCCGTAGTGGGCGGGCAGCTCGGCCCAGGGCACGGCGCCGGTGAAGCGGACGGACCCCGCGACCCCGGTCTCGCGGGCGAGCCCGCGCAGCTCCTTCTCGTACGGCCCGCCGCCGACGATCAGCAGCACGGCGTCCGGCTCCTTCGCCAGGATGCCCGGCATCGCCCGGATCAGCGTGTCCTGCCCCTTGCGCGGCACCAGCCGGGAGACACAGACGACGACGGGGCGGTCGGTGAGCCCGAGCCGGGCCCGGACCTCCGCGCCGCCGGAGCCCGGGTGGAAGGTCTTCTCGTCGACACCGGGCGGCAGCTGGACCATCCGCCCGGCCGCGTCGGGGGTGAGGGCCGTGGCGATCCGGGAGCGGGTGTACTCGCCCAGGTAGGTGATCGTGTCCGTGCCCTCGCCGATCCGCCGCAGCAGCTGCCGGGCGCCGGGCAGCTGGGCCCAGCCCGCCTCGTGGCCGTGCGTGGTGGCCACCAGCCGCTCCGCGCCCGCCCGGCGCAGCGCCGGGGCCATCAGGCCGAGCGGGGCCGCCGCGCCGAACCACACCGACGTGCAGCCGTGTTCCCGCAGCAGTGCGACCGCGCGGCGGGTGACGGCGGGCGTCGGCAGCAGCATGGTCGTCCGGTCGCGTACGACGGTGAAGGGTTGCTCGGCGTCGAAGTCGGCCGTCGCCCGGACGCCCTCCTGGCTCCGCTTCCAGGTCGAGGCGTAGACGACGATCCGCTCGGGGTCCAGCCGCAGCGCCATGTTGTGCAGAAACGCCTGGATGCCGCCGGGCCGGGGCGGGAAGTCGTTGGTCACGATCAGGGTCTTGTGCATCGCCGCCGACCCTACCGAACCGCTTCCGGCCGGCTGTCCCCAGGCACAGCCGCACCGCCCCGGCCACCGCCCGGCCCGGTCACGCTTCACGGCCGCTTCACAGTCCGGCGGGGGATCATGTCCCTCACAGACGCGGAAGGCGGCGCTGAACGCGGCGCGGACGGACAGGGACTCACGTGACGCAGAAGGACATGACGGGCTCTCACCGGCTCCCGTTCGGGCTGCTCACGCTCTGGGGCGCGACCCGGCTCGTGCTGTTGCTGTTCGTCTTCAAGGTGTACGTCTTCCCGGGCCCCGACGTCACCGGGGACGTCTCGGTGATCTACCGGGGGTGGTACGAGACCCTGCGCACCGGGACGTATCCCCTGGACGACGTCACCTGGCAGTACCCGCCCGCCGCCGCCCTCGCGATCCTCTCCCCCGCGCTGCTGCCCTTCCTGGACTACGCGTCGGCGTTCTTCGTCCTCGCGTTCCTCGCCGACCTGGTGGTGCTCGCGCTGCTCCTGTACGGGGGCGCCCGCCCCGGCGGGTCCGGGCGCGGCGCCCGGGTGTGGGTGGCCGGCCTTCCGCTGCTCGGCCCGACCGCGTACGCCCGCTACGACGTGATGGTGACGGCGGTGGCGGTGGCGGCCCTGCTCGCGGGCAGCCGCCATCCGCGCGCGATGGGGGCGCTGACGGCCTTCGCGGCCCTGCTGAAGGTCTGGCCGGCGCTGCTGCTCCTGGGCGTCCGTGGACGCGCCGCCTGGGCGTGGGCGGCGGGTACCGGTCTCGTGGTGGCCGGCCTCTTCGCCCTCTCCATGCCCGGTGCCTTCGCCTTCCTGACGTTCCAGCGCGAGCGGGGTACCGAGGTGGAGTCGCTGGGCGCCCTCGTCCTGCATGTGGCCCGGCACTTCGGCTGGGACGGCGAGGTGCTGCTCAACTACGGCTCCGTGGAGTTCCTCGGCGCCCACGTCGACACGGTCAGCGACGCGGCCCTGCTGCTCAGCGGGGTGGCGTTCGCCTGGCTGCTGCTGTGGCGGGTGCGGGCCCGGCGGTTCGCGGCGCACACGCTCGCGGACGCGGCGTTCGTGGCGGTGCTGATGTTCACGGCCACGAGCCGGGTGATCAGCCCGCAGTACATGGTGTGGCTGGTCGGTCTCGCCGCGGTGTGCCTCTGCTTCCGGGCGAGCCGTATGGGCGGGCCCGCGGTCATGGTCCTGGTGGCGTCCTTCGTGACCGTCCTGGAGTTCCCGATCTGGTTCGCCCACGTCGTCGCCAGCGACTGGCTGGGCGTGACCCTCCTGTTCGTCCGCAACGGCCTGCTCGTCGTCGCGGGCCTCCTCGCCGCGTACGCACTGTGGCAGGACACGGTTCCCCGACCCGCCCCGGGCCCCCTGCCGGACCCGCCCTCCCGCACGCAGGAACCCCTGGGCTCCTGAAGGCGACGGCCCGGCGGGAAGCGGGCACGGGGCGCAGCCCCGGCCTTCCAGGGGCGCGGGGAACTGCGCGAGAAGCCCCACCGACCCGCAGCCGACGAACCAACCCCCGCACCCAGGCCTCAGCGCAGCTGGGCCCGTACGTACTCCCGCCACTTCGCCGTGAAGTCCTCGACCGTCGTCCCCAGCACCTCCTCCAGCGCCCCCTCCACCGCCCCGCCGCGCCCGCCGTGCGCGCCCACCGCCCGGTAGAACGCGTCGAGACGGCCCTCGCCCCAGTGGTCGGCGATCATGCGGCAGGCCAGCCACCCGCTCTCGTAGGCCCGCGCGAGCCCGCCGGAGTCGCCGGAGAAGCCGAAGTCGGCATCGGCGGGCAGGGCGCTCGGGGCCCGGCCCTCCGCGACGGCGCGCGCGAGCTCGGGGGCCACCTCGGACGCCGTACGGCCGACCGTGCGGTAGCCGACCCAGTCCGCGTAGCCCTCGGAGAGCCACAGGGGCGTGGAGGTGTCGGTGTGGACGCGGGTGGCCACGTGGGTCGTCTCGTGGGTGAGGACGACCTGCTTGCCGAGGTCACCGAGCAGCGCGTACGCGTCGGGGTTGACGACGATCCGGTCCGCCGGCGCCCTCGCCGAACCCCCCGCCTCCCCGGTGGTGACCGCCGCGATCCCCCGGTACCCGGAGGCGGGCGCCCCCAGCAGTCCCGCCATCTCCTCCAGCGACTCGGGGACGACCACCACGACCCGCCGCGCCCAGTCCTCGCCCCACGCCTCGGTGACGGCGGGCACGGCCCGGTCCGCCAGCGCCGCGTACGCCCGCAGGTCCGCCGCCGACCCTCCGACCCCCAGCACCAGACTCCGCGCCCCGCGCACGGCCCGTATCCGCCCCTGCTCCCACAGCTGTTCGGTGCCCTCCTTCGAGGGCTCGTCGGCGGCGACCCGCCACACCCCCTCGTCGTCCCGGACGAGGGACAGCGTCCGTACGGCGGTGACGGGCGCCCGGTCGTAGCCGCGTATCCGGTAGCGGAGGGCGGCCTCGGCCGTGGCCCGGTCGCCGGAGCGGTGGAAGGCGGTGAGGTCGTACGACCAGGAGGCCAGCGGCAGGCTGCGGAGGTTGGTGAACTCGGCCTCCCCGGTGGCCAGTTGGCCGGAGGAGGGGGCCGCCGCCTCGGTCGCGCGGTAGGCCGCCCCGTCCCGTTCCAGGACCGCCGTGGCCCGTCGGCCGAGCATCCGCAGCACCTCGGAGCGGGCGGTGTCGGGCGCCGTCGGCCCACCGCAGCCGGCGAGGAGGGCCAGGGCGAGCGCGGCCGCCGGGAGAACACCTCCGCGGCCCGGGAGCACCCCGGACCCCGCACGCGTCGTGCGCCTTCGACCAGCCACGTTCCCGATCGTACGGGGCCCCGGTCGCCGGCCTGCGGGGCGGCCGGGGCCCGGCGGGCGGTCAGGGACGGGTGACCGAGGCGATCGGCATCATGCCGACGGGGTCGTGGCGGACCGGGGCGCCCGGGTAGGGGGCGTGGATGACCTGGCCGTTGCCGACGTACATGCCGACATGGCTGGCGTCGGACCGGTAGGTGACGATGTCGCCGGGCTGCGCCTGGGAGAGAGGGACCTGGGTGCCCGCGTACCGCTGGGCCTGCGAGGTGCGCGGCAGCCCGACGCCGGCCTGTCCGTACGACCAGACCATGAGACCCGAGCAGTCGAAGCCGTGCGGGCCGGTGGCGCCCCACACGTACGGCTTGCCGAGGGCGGAGCGGGCGGCGGCGACGGCGGCGGCCGCGCGGCCGTTCGGGGCGACGGCGCCGGAGGGGTCCGGCATGCCGGTGCGGCCGGGGCCGGTGGAGCGGGAGGCGCGGTCGTACTCGGCACGCTCCTCGTCCGGGAGGGAGTTGAGCAGCCGGCGGGCCGCCGCGAGCTTCCCCTCGACGACCCGCTTGTGCCGGGCGACGGCCTTGCGGCTCTTCTCCAGCTCCGTGAGCTTGCCGCGGGCCTCCGCACGGTCCTGGGACAGTTCGCGCAGGGACTGCCGCAGGTCGTGGAGTTCGCCCGCCTGGTGGACACTGATGCGGTCCAGGGCGGCGGCCGTGTCGAGGTAGTCGTCGGGGTCGTCGGAGAACAGCAGCGCGATCGACGGGTCGAGGGCGCCGGAGCGGTACTGGGCTCCGGCGAGCGAACCCAGCGACTCCCGCATGACGTTGACGCGGTCCTGCTGCCGGGCGATGGAGTCCTGCGCGGTGCCGACCTGGTCGCGCAGCTCGTCGGCGCGCTCGTCGGCCTTGTTGTACGCCTCGGTGGCCCGCTCGGCCTCCTCGTACAGCCGGTCCACCTCGGCCCGGGTGGTGTCGTGCGGCGCGGCGGCGGCCTGCTGGACGGGGATGGCGCCGAGGGCGGCGGCAGCGGCGGACAGCACACCGAGGGCGGCGGCCGCGCCCCGGTCGAACCCGGACGGTACAAGGCGACTGTGGGACACCACGGGAAGCCGCACTCCCTTCGACGACGGACAGGGCCCTCCCCCGGGCCGGACGGCGACCCGGAGGGGACGCGCTCACGGCGGGTGAGGGAAACGCGGCCGACAGTAGCCGCGCGACCGTGTCCCAGCCAAAGACCTCGGCGGCCACACAGCGTGACGTCCGGGCTGGGGCCCAGGTCACCAGCGGGGAAAGGGGTCAGCAAGAGGTACGGGAATTCGCCCGTTCGGGCGGCCCCGTGTCCTGATCTTGAACAAAAACAGGGCCGACCGTCACGTTCTGTGACGATCGGCCCTGATCGGGCGGGAGGGCGTCAGGCGACGCGGACACCGAACTGGAAGGAACCGATGGTGCTCATCGACTCGTAGCGGACGACCTTGCCCGGGTACGGGGCGTGGATGACCATGCCGTTGCCCGCGTAGAGGCCGACGTGGCCGAGGTTGTTGAAGAAGACCAGGTCGCCCGGCATGAGCTGGTCGCGGCCGATCTTCGTGCCGTCGTTCTGCTGCGTGTACGTGGTCCGGGTGATCGATACACCGGCCTGGGCGTAGGCCCACTGGGTCAGCCCGGAGCAGTCGTAGGAGTTCGGGCCGCTGCCGCCGGAGACGTAGGGCTTGCCTAGCTGGGTGTCGGCGGCGGCGAGGGCCGCGGCGCCCCAGCTGGAGGCGGGCGCCTCGTCGCCGAGCTCGACGCGCTCCCCGGCGTCGCGGCTGGCGCGGGTCTCCTGCTCGTCCAGATCGGCCTTCTCCTCGGCCGTCAGGGAGTTGAGGAGCTTCTGCGCGGCGGCCAGCTTGCTCTGGACTTCCTTCTTCTTCTTGGCCAGGGTCTCGCGGGTGTCCGCGAGGTCCTCCAGCTTCTCCGTGGCCTCCTGGCGCTGCTGCGCGAGCGTGCGCTGCTTGTCCTGGATCTTCTTCAGCGCCTCGACCTGCTGGCTGGTCAGCTGGTCGAGCGTGGCGGCCTTGTCCAGGTAGTCGTCCGGGTCGGCGGAGAGGAAGAGCTGGATCGAGGAGTCGATGCCGCCCGAGCGGTACTGGGCGCTGGCCGCCAGGCCTATGCCCTCACGCAGCTCGTTGAGCTCCTCCTGACCCTTGGCGACGTTGTCCTGGATCGTGGAGATCTCTTTTTCGAGCTTCTCCTGCTTCTCCTCGGCCCCGTTGAGCTTGTCGGTGGCCCGCCCGGCGTCCTCGTAGAGCTTGTGGACCTTGGTCTTGACCTCGTCCTTGCTCGGCTTCTCCGCGGGCGCGGCGTTGGCGGCCTGCGCACTCAGGGCCACGGCAGCGGCGGCGGCGGTGGTGAGCACGGTCACGCGCGCACGGCTCGGCTGCTTGAGTCGACGGTGGGACGCCACGGTAGGTGAACTCCTTCATGTGAGCGACCGGCCGGCGGGGACTCCGGCGACGATCACCCGTTCAGAGGTTTGAGCCCAGACCCTAGTGACCCAACGGTGATCACTTCAAATCCCCCACAGGAAAAATCCCGTCCCAGGGCGCACAATTTACACTCAACGCACATGCGGTAATGCTCGGTTGACGCTACGTCGCGCAACGTTTCGGTCAATTCGGGCATAGAGCCTGTTTGTTGCTGTTGGGACGGACGGTGCCGAACGCTCAGGTAAGCCGCTTGAGGAGCACCGCGGACGCCACCGGGCGGGCACCCGCCTTCGCGATCCCGTCGGCGACCTCCCGGTCGGTGGAGGCGACGATGACCGGCCGGCCGGGCGGCTCGGCACGCACCAGCTGGCGGATCAACTCGTCGGCGGTGACGCCCGGCTTGGAGAACAGCACCCGCACCCCGCGCGGCGGCGCGAGCAGCACCGGCGCGGCCAGCTCGGCCCCGTCGAAGACGCAGGTGACCTCGGCGCCGGTCTGCGCGGCGAGCTGGGAGAGCTGTCCGAGGAGTCTGAGGCGCTGCTTCTCCAGCGGCATCTGGGGATAGCCGGTCTTGGTCACGTTGTAGCCGTCGACGACGAGATGCGCCTGCGGCAGCGCCAGCAACTGGTTCAGGATCGCCGGGTCGTTCTCCGACAGCGCGCGGGCGGCGATGTCCTTCGGGGTCATCCGCCCCGGCTCGACCGCGTCGACGGTCTCGGCGGGCCGTACGGAGACCGGCGGCAGCGCCAGCTCGCGGCGCAGCCCCTGGGCGGCCTCCAGCACGGTGTCCAGCAGCAGCCGTACCCGCATGTCCTCGACGCTGCGGCCCTCGCGGGCGGCCCGCCGGGCGGCCTCCAGGGCGGTCTCCGCCTCGCCGAGCCGGGCCTTGAGCCGCCGGCTCTCGCTCTCGGCGGCGGACACCTGGGCGTGGCCCTCGGCGCGTACGGTCTCCATCTCGGCGTGCAGCTTGCGCAGGGCGGCCTCGCCCCGCTTGACGTCGCTGAGGGCGGCCCGGAGCTTGCGGTGCATCGAGTCGGCCTCCTTCTTGGCCGCCTCCAGCTCCGTGCGCAACCGCTCCGTCTCGGACTTCGTGTGACCGCGGGCCTCGGCGAGCTGCTCGCGCAGCCGCTCCAGCTCGGCACGGCTCTCCTCGTCGGCCCGCTCGGCGTCCGCCCGCAGGGCCTCCTCGCCGGCGGCGGCGACCAGCTTGACCCAGCCCGTGGGGCGCAGCACGTAGGCCGCGGCCGCCACGTCCAGCGGGTCCGCGGCCGGCGGCGGCGTGCCCGTGTCGAGGGCGCCGGACAGCTCCGGGTGGGTCTCCCGGAACCGCTCCCCGATCCGCTGCCTGAACAGCGTGTCGCTCTCCACGGCGGCCGCCATGGCGTTCCCGGCGAACTTCACCCGGCGGGTCGGGGTGAACCGGGCGTACTGCCTGAGCTGTGCGGGCAGTTCGGCGACCGTCAGGCCGCCGAAACCGTCCGAGACGATCTGCACGACCCGTTTGCGCACGCCTTCGGGCAGCGGGCGGTCGAGCACCTCGGCGGCGCCGTCGCCCGGCCCCCCGCCTGCGGTCTCCACCATCCGTCACCCCACTGTCCGTGCGGGACCGGCTCCCTCAGGAGTCGGCGCCCGGCCTGTCCACGAGTTCCACCTGGTCCACTGCGTTGCACCAGCGGCAGCGCACCGACTCGATGGTCTCACTGACCACCTCGCGCTCCTCGACCTTGGGCTGCCCGGCGAGGTCGAGGTGCACGTACTCGACGACCTTCGACGAGCGGGTCACGTCGAACCGCGTGAGATTGCCACAGAGCGTGCAGCGCCAGCGGGTCGTGTCCGTCGGCAGGGGAACCGTCATCGTGGCTGCTCTTCCTTCTTCCAGTCTCCGTGAAGCGCCGACGTCCCGGTGCTTGTGGCTCGTAACCCTACGGCCTGACCGGTACCGGACGCCCGTTCGCCCACGGCGGCGGCGCCGATCGGCTCCGACGGCGCGGGCGATCCGCGGGGGCGGCGAGGCGGTCTGTGCGAGTGGGTCCCGTTACGTCATGCTCTGCGCATGATCGGCAAGTGGATCGCCCCGGCCGCCCGGGCCGTACGGAACGAGTCGGCGCCCGTCACCTACGGGCTGATCGCCGCCTGCTGTGCGATTTTCCTGATCGGACCGGCTGCGGGCCTCAACCCCGCGTACGGCACCGGGGACGATCTGCTCGCCGCGCAGCGCGCGTACTTCCACCGCTGGGGCGTCGTCCCCGTCGAACTCTTCGACGGCACCCCGCGCGCGGCACTGACCCCCCTCACCGCGCTCTTCGTCCACGGCAGCTGGCTGCACCTGCTCGGCAACATGCTCTTCCTCTTCGTCTTCGGCGCGATGGCCGAGGAACGCATGGGCCGGGTGGCGTTCGCCCTGTTCTACGTGAGCTGCGGCTACCTCGCGCTGGTGGCGTACGCGGCGGCGCACTCCGGGTCGCCGCAGTCCCTGGTCGGCGCCTCCGGGGCGATCTCCGCGGTCCTCGGCGCGTTCCTGTACCTGTTCCCGCGGGCGCGGGTGACGAGCCTCCTGCCCTTCCTCTTCTTCCTCCCGCTGCGTTTCCCGGCATGGGTGACCCTGCCGTTCTGGGTGAGTCTGCAGTGGCTGGCGGCGGGGCGGCAGACCGCGGGGCCGGGCGTCGCCTATCTGGCGCACCTGGTCGGGTTCGGACTGGGGTTCGTCGTCGCGTGGGGGCGTTTCGGGCGTGGGGCTAGAGTGAAACCGCCAGCGGACGCGTCAGGACACGTCCCTGCTCCGGCCCCCGAGGGAGAGAAACAGCCGTGATCACCGCGATCGTGCTCATCAAGACCAGCGTGGACCGGATCCCGGAGATCGCGGAGTCGATCGCCGCGATCGACTCGGTGACCGAGGTGTTCTCCGTGACCGGCACGTACGACCTGGTCGCCATGGTCCGGGTGAAGGAGCACGAGGACCTCGCGGACGTGATCCCCGGCCGTATCAGCAAGATCCCGGGCGTCCTCGGCACGGACACCCACGTCGCCTTCCGCGCCTACTCCCAGCACGACCTGGAGGCGGCCTTCGCCATCGGGCTGGACGGCTAGCGGCCTCTCGCGCGGTCGGACGCGCCGGCGGTGGCGGTCAGACCGCCGGGACGCAACGGCCGTCCTCCGTGCGGTAGTTCCACCGCGCGCCGTCCCGTACCAGTTCCTTGACCGCTCCCAGGAACCGCTCCACGTGCTCGTCGGGAGTGCCCGCGCCGAAGCTCACCCGGATCGCGTTGAGGGAGCGCTCGCCGGGCGCCGCCTCGGGCGCGCCGCACTCGCCCTGGTTCTGCGGGTCGCTGCCGAGGAGGGTGCGGACGAGGGGGTGGGCGCAGAAGAGGCCGTCGCGTACGCCGATGCCGTACTCGGCGGAGAGGGCGGCCGCGAAGTGGGAGCTGTTCCAGCCCTCGACGACGAAGGAGAGGACGCCGACGCGCGGTGCGTCGTCCCCGAAGAGGGAGAGGGTCCGCACCTCGGGCACCTCGGCGAGCCCGGCCCGTACGGCGTCGATCAGATACCGCTCCCGGGCGACCAGCGTGTCGAACCCGGCCTCGGTGAGGGCCTTGCAGGCGGAGGCGATGGAGTAGACGCCGATGACGTTGGGCGAGCCGGCCTCGTGGCGGGCGGCGCTCTCGTGCCACTCGACGTCCACGCCGCCGTCCGTCCGCCGGGTCACCTTGCGGCTGGCGCCGCCGCCCGCGAGATACGGGTCGGCCGCACGCAGCCAGTCGGCGCGCCCGGCGAGCACGCCGGACCCGAACGGCGCGTACAGCTTGTGCCCCGAGAAGGCGACCCAGTCCACGTCCAGCTCCTGCACGGAGACGGGGTGGTGGGGCGCCAGCTGGGCGGCGTCGAGCACGATCCGCGCGCCGTGCGCGTGCGCGGCGGCGGCCAGTTCGCGCACCGGCCAGATCTCCCCGGTGACGTTCGAGGCACCGGTGACGCACACCAGAGCCGGCCCGTACGGGTCGCGTGCCGCGAGGGCCGTCTCCAGGGCGGCGACGGCCTGCTCCGGCGTCCGGGGCGCGTCCAGGTACGTCACCCGCGCGTCCCGCCAGGGCAGCAGCGAGGCGTGGTGCTCGGTCTCGAAGACGAAGACCTGGCAGTCGGTGGGCAGGGCCTCGGCCAGGAGGTTCAGGGAGTCCGTCGTCGAGCGGGTGAAGATCAGCTGGTCGTCGGCCCGGCAGTCGAGGAAATCGGCGACGGTCTTCCGGGCGTTCTCGAAGAGGTCCGTCGACAGCTGGGAGAGGTACCCGGCGCCCCGGTGCACGCTCCCGTAGTACGGCGCGTACGCCGCCACGTCGTCCCAGACGCGCTGCAGGGCCGGGGCGCTGGCGGCGTAGTCGAGGGCGGCGTAGGTGACCTCGCCACCGGTGACGAGCGGGACGGTGACATCCCGTCCCAGAACGGGCAGCGGGGCACAAACGGACTGGTCGGCGGCAAGGGTGGAGACAGACATGGCGAACTCCCGTGAGGGGCATGCCGAAGCGAGGCATGCGGAGGAAAGAGAGAGAAGGGTGCGCGGAGGCGGGGCTCGGCGGCCCTATCGCATTCGCTTGCTCACGGAAGAACTCCCTCGAAGCCGCGCTTGCCGTAGACCTCGCTGCCTACGGCCCGGTCTTCACCCGGGGCACCCCGCCACGGAAGGAGGGTTGCCGGACAGCCAGCCGGGGCTATGGGCTGTCACTCATGACCTGAATCAGAACGTACGCGAGGTGATCGTCGCGCCGCAACTCGTGTCCGGATGGCGGATAGGGCCTGAGGGGTCGGGGGCGCGGGTTTCGCCGGCGGGTGCGGGTCCTGTGGGGCTTCTCGCGCAGTTCCCCGCACTCCTGAAAAGCAGGGGCTGCGCCCCGTGCGTTTCCCCCCGCCCCACCGGACCCGCGCCCGAAGGGCTACCGGTTGGTGGCCGCGACCCACCGTTCGAGAGCCTGCCGCGCCGCGCCGGAGTCGATCGACTCCGCGGCCCGTTCCATCCCACCGCGCAGCTGCTCCGCCAGCGAGGCCGACGTCGGCTCCAACGCCACCAACGCAGCCGCCGAGTTCAGCAGCACCGCATCCCGCACCGGCCCCGTCTCGCCGCCGAGCAACCGCCGCGCGACATCCGCGTTGTACGACGCGTCGGCCCCCCGCAGCGCCTCCACGGGCACCAGCTCCAGCCCCACGTCGCGCGGGTCGAAGGCCTCATCGGTGACCTTGCCGTCCCGGACGACCCACACCCGTGACGTCGCCGTCGTCGTCAGTTCGTCGAGACCGTCGTCGCCCCGGAAGACCAGCGAGGAGTTGCCGCGCCCGGCGAAGACGCCCGCCATGATGGGGGCCATCCGGGGGTCTGCGACACCGACGGCCTGGGCGCGCACCTTCGCGGGGTTGGCCAGCGGGCCGAGCGCGTTGAAGACCGTCCGGATGCCCAACTGGCCCCGCGCGGCGGCCACATGACGCAGCGCCGGATGGAACTTCACCGCGAAGCAGAAGGTGATCCCGGCCTCGTCGGCGACCTCGGCCACCCGCTTCGGCGTCAGCTCCAGATTGACGCCCAGCTTCTCCAGCACGTCGGACGCGCCGGACGCCGACGACGCGGCCCGGTTGCCGTGCTTGACGACCTTCGCGCCCGTGCCGGCGACGACGATCGACGACATCGTGGAGATGTTGACCGTCTTGGCGCCGTCCCCGCCCGTGCCGACGATGTCGACCGTCTCCCCGGCCACCTCGATCACGTTGGCGTGCTCGTAGAGCGCGTCGACGAGACCGGTGATCTCGTCGACGGTCTCCCCCTTGGCCCGCAGCGCCACCACGAACCCGGCGATCTGCGCGTCCGTCGCCTCGCCGCGCATGATCTGGTCCATCGCCCAGAAGGTGGCACCGGCGTCCTGGTCGTGCCCGGACAGCAGCGCGTTCAGTACCGCCGGCCAGGAACGGCCCGCCGCGGTGTCGCCTCCAGCGGGGGTCACAGCGCTCATAGCCGCTCCTGGGTGTCGTCACCGTGGGCAGGAAGGGGCCGCACGGATCGTGAAATCACTGATGCGCCCACCCTATCCAGGTCGGAGCACGGCGAAGGGCCCCCGTCCGAAGATCGGACGGGGGCCCTTCGACCGTGGTGTGGCGAAGCGGGACGATCAGTGGTGGCCGTGGCCGCTCGTGATCTCCTTGTACTCCTCGACGGTGGGCTTGGCGATCTGGCTGTCCTCGCCGTAGTAGCCCTTGCTCAGCTTGGCCCGGAGCTTCGACAGGCGCGTGATCTTGCGGGCGACACCGTTCTCGTCGACCGCGGCACCGATCTCGGCCGGCGCGTACTGCTCGTGCGCCGTGAGCGTGTGCAGCTGCTCCTGGCTGAGCGGCTCGTGGACCTCGATGAACTCACCGTGCGGCAGACGCTTGATGATGCCGGTCTCCCGACCGTGCAGCACCTTGTCCTTGTCCCGGCGCTGCAGGCCGAGGCAGATGCGCTTGGTGACGACGAAGGCGATCACCGGGGCCACGAAGAACGCGATCCGGACGAACCAGGTGATCGAGTTGATCGACAGGTGGAAGTGGGTCGCCCAGAGGTCGTTTCCACCACCGATCAGCAGGACCATGTACCAGGTGATCCACGCGACACCGAAGGCCGTACGGGTCGGGACGTTGCGCGGGCGGTCCAGGATGTGGTGCTCGCGCTTGTCGCCGGTGACCCAGGACTCGATGAACGGGTAGACCGCGATCGCGACGAGGACCAGCGGGAAGATCACCAGCGGGATGAACACGCCCAGGACGAGCGTGTGGCCCCAGAAGTTGATCTCCCAGCCCGGCATGACACGGATCAGGCCCTCGGAGAAGCCCATGTACCAGTCGGGCTGGGCGCCGGTGGACACCTGGTCCGGCCGGTAGGGGCCCATGGTCCAGATCGGGTTGATCGTGGCGATCGCCGAGATGACCGCGATGACGCCGAAGACCAGGAAGAAGAAGCCTCCGGCCTTCGCCATGTACACCGGGAGCAGCGGCATGCCGACGACGTTGTTGTTCGTCTTGCCGGGGCCCGCGAACTGCGTGTGCTTGTGGTAGAAGACCAGGATCAGGTGCGCCACCAGCAGGCCGAGCATGATGCCCGGCAGCAGCAGGATGTGGACCGAGTAGAAGCGGGCCACGAAGTCGCCGCCCGGGAACTCTCCGCCGAAGAGGAAGAACGACAGGTACGTGCCGACGATCGGCACGGACAGGACCGCGCCCTCCATGAAGCGGACACCGGTGCCGGAGAGCAGGTCGTCCGGGAGCGAGTAACCGGTGAAACCGGTGAACATGCCGAGGACGAACAGCAGGAAGCCGAACAGCCAGTTGACCTCACGCGGCTTGCGGAACGCGCCCGTGAAGAACACGCGCATCATGTGCACGAACATGCCGGCGAGGAAGATCAGCGCCGCCCAGTGGTGGATCTGCCGGATCAGCAGACCACCGCGCACCTCGAACGAGATGTGCATGGTCGAGTTGAACGCCTCGGACATCAGCTGGCCCTGCAGCGGGACGTACGGGCCGTGGTACTCCACCTCGTTCATCGACGGGTGGAAGAACAACGTCAGGTACACACCCGTGAGGATGATGATGATGAAGCTGTACAGGCAGATCTCACCCAGCATGAACGACCAGTGGTCGGGGAAGATCTTGCGCATGTTGGACTTGGCCAGGGAGTAGATCCCGAGCCGGCCGTCGGCCCAGTCGGCGACGCGCTCGCCGGCCGGTGCCTTCTCGCGCCTGTCGCGCGAACCGGTGGTGGTCGTAGTGCTCATCCGCGCTCCCAGAAGGCAGGACCGACGGGCTCATCGAAGTCGCTGACCGCTTCGAGGTAGCCGTCTTCACCGACGGTGATCCTCAGCTGCGGAAGGGCGTGACCCGCGGGGCCGAAGATGACCCGTCCGCCGTCGGCGAGGTCGAAGGTGGACTGGTGGCAGGGGCAGAGCACGTGGTGCGTCTGCTGCTCGTACAGGGAGATCGGGCAGCCCACGTGGGTGCAGATCTTCGAGAACGCCACGATGCCCTCGTGGGACCACTCCAGCTCGCGCTTGTCCTTGATGTCGTCCGGCTGGATCCGGACGATCATCAGGGCGTCCTTGGCGATGTTCTTCTGGAAGTCGTGGTCGTGCTCGCTCAGGCCGTCCGGCATGGCGAAGGTCAGCGACCCCACCGCGACGTCGGAGGGACGCAGCGGCTCGTTGGTGTTCATGTTGAGGAGCTTCTTGCCCTTGGCCCAGGTGGTGTGCCGCAGCTTGGTGCCGGGCGCCGGACCGAGGCCGCCCAGCAGCATCACACCGGAGAGCGGGAACAGGGCCAGCGCGCCGAACATCGTGTTGCGGATCAGCTTGCGACGGCCGAGCGCGGACTCCTTGGCACCGTCCGCGAAGTCCGCCAGGACCTTGGCCTTGACCTCGGGCGCCGCCTCGATCGGGTGACGCTCGTCGGCGACCTCCACGTCCGACATCAGCGTGCGGGCCCAGTGGACCGCGCCCGCGCCGATGCAGAACAGCGAGACGCCCAGCGTCATGCCCAGCGCGAAGTTCAGCGCGCTGATGTGACCGATCGGCCAGACGTAGATCGACTTGTGTACGTCGATCACGAGGTACGAGGCGATGAAGGCGACGGTGGCCAGCATCGACACCGTGAACATCAGGGCGACCGTCCGCTCGGACCGCTTCGCGGCCCGCTCGTCGATGTCCTGGACCCGGTGCTCGTGGGGCGGGAGGCCGGGGTCCGAGAAGGGGTGCTTCTCGTCCGCGACCTGCACCGCGCCGTGCGCGTCCTGCTCGATGGGCAGGTTCTCTTCTGGAATCTCTTGGCTACTCATGACTTCTTGGCCTTTGCGGTCCGAGCGGCGACCCAGACGGCGACGGCGATCAGCAGGCCGAGCCCGAACACCCAGCCGAAGAGGCCTTCGCTGACCGGGCCGAGTCCGCCGAGGCTGAGGCCACCGGGCTCCACGGTTTCGTCGCCGTTGACCGCGTCGAGGTACGCGATGATGTCCTTCTTGTTTTCTTCCGTCAGCGTGGTGTCGGGGAAGGACGGCATGTTCTGCGGGCCCGTCTGCATGGCCTCGTAGATGTGCTTCGGGGAGACACCCTCAAGGTCCGGCGCGTACTTGCCCTCGGACAGCGCACCACCCTTGCCGGTGAAGTTGTGGCACTGCGTGCAGTTGGTGCGGAACAGTTCGCCGCCCTCGGCGATGTCCGCGCCCTCGGGGTCGTACGCGCTCTCGGTCGGGATCTCCGGACCGGCGCCCAGCGACGAGATGTACGCCGCGAGCTGGTCGATCTCGGCCTGCGAGTACACGACCGGCTTCTTCGGGATCTGCGCGCCCGGCTGCTGGGCCGGCATACGGCCGGTGCCGACCTGGAAGTCGACTGCCGCCGCGCCCACACCCACCAGGGAAGGACCGTCGGTGGTGCCCTCACCACCGTTGCCGTGGCAGCTGGCGCACCCGACCGAGTAGAGCTTCTTGCCCTCCTCGATGGTCAGGGTCTGGGCGGTTTCGTCGGCCTGCGCCTTGTCCGCGGGGGCGAAGGCGGTGTACAGCCCCGCGCAGGCCGCCAACGCGATGAATAGGACGACGACCGCCGCCAGCGGATGGCGTCGTCGTGCGGAGAGCTTTTTCACGGATTACCCCGGTGTCAGGATCTTCTGCGTCGGTGCTTCTGGAAGGGTCGTTCTCGGTTCGAGGCAGGCGTTCGGTCCGCCCGGCCCGGCCGCCCGGTCTACTTGATCATGTAGATCGTGGCGAAGAGGCCGATCCAGACGACATCGACGAAGTGCCAGTAGTAGGACACGACGATGGCCGCGGTGGCCTGCTCGTGGGTGAACCTCTTGGCCGCGTAGGTGCGTCCGAGGACCAGCAGGAAGGCGATGAGACCGCCCGTCACGTGCAGGCCGTGGAAGCCGGTGGTCAGGTAGAACACCGAGCCGTACGGGTCGGACGAGAGCGACAGGCCCTCGTGCTTGACCAGCTCGGTGTACTCGAAGACCTGACCGCCGATGAAGATCGCACCCATCACGAACGTGACGATGAACCACATCCGGAGCTTCTTCACGTCCCCGCGCTCGGCGGCGAACACACCGAGCTGGCAGGTGAGGGAGGAGAGCACCAGGATCGTGGTGTTCGTCGCCGAGAACGGGAAGTTCAGAGTGCTGGCCTTCTCGTGCCAGAACTCCGGACCGGTCACCGATCGCAGGGTGAAGTACATCGCGAAGAGGGCCGCGAAGAACATCAACTCGGAACTCAACCAGATGATGGTTCCGACGCTGGTGAGGTTCGGCCGGTTGACCGACGGGTGCGCGTGCCCGGTTTCTACTGTCGTTGCTGTCGCCACGACCGACATTATGTCGGTCGCTTATCCCGCCCTCACTCCGGGGGGTGCCGTTCGGAGTGTTGCTCCCTTCCGTACCGGTGCTGACGTGGTGTTCGAGGGAGTAGCATCCGCGCATCGGGCCCTGTCCGTCTTGTTGTCCGTACGACGTCCGACCACTGCGTAACGGAGGAACAATGCAGCCGACCGCCACGGTGCTGGTCTACAGCGACGACTCGGGCACCCGGGAGCAGGTGCGGCTGGCCACCGGCCGGCGACCGGCTGCCGACGTGCCGCAGGTCGAGTTCTTGGAGTGCGCCACCCCGGCCGCCGTCATCAAGGAGCTGGACAAGGGCGGGATCGACGTCGTCGTCCTGGACGGCGAGGCCGTGCCCATGGGGGGCATGGGCGTGTGCCGGCAGATCAAGGACGAGATCTTCGAGTGCCCGCCCGCGCTGGTGCTGATCGCGCGGCCGCAGGACGCGTGGCTGGCGACCTGGAGCCGGGCCGACGCGGCGGTGACGCTGCCGGTGGAGCCGGTGGAGTTCGCCTCGGCACTGGCGTCGCTGCTGCGCCGGAAGCAGGCGCTGAGCGCCTAGCCCGCCCCGCGGGCCCGCCCCTACACCGACTCCGGTCTCAGGCGGGCCTGCACCTGGGCGGAGGGCGTTTCCGCGGTGCCGCCGACCAGGGCGCTGCCCTCGCGCCAGTTCTTCCAGTCGAGGTTCCAGTCGCCGTAGCCGTTGCCGAAGGGGGCCATGGTGTCGCCGGCCGAGTTGACGACCTCGACGATGTCGCCCTCGTTGATGGTGTCGTAGAACCACTCGGCGTTGCCCATGCTCATGCCGGTGCAGCCGTGGCTGACGTTGGCGTATCCCTGGGAGCCGGTCGACCAGGGGGCCGCGTGGACGTACTCGCCGCTGTCGGTGACCCTGACGGAGTGGTGCACGGTCAGGTCGTAGAAGTCGGACGCGCCTATGCTGGCGCTGGTCATGCGAACGGTACCTTCCTTGGCCAGGACGACCTTGACGCCGTTGCGGGTGTCGTAGCCGGGCCTGCCGGTGGTCACCGGTATCTCCTTGATGACCTGGTCGTTCTTGTAGACCGTCATCTGGTGCGAGGAGGCGTCGGTGACGGCGACTATCTTGGCGCCGGTCGTCAGCTCGATGGGCTCGGCCTTCCCGCCCCAGAGCCGGTCGCCGACCTTGAGGCCCTCCAGGTTGCTGTGCACCCGGATGGTGGCCTCGGCGGGCCAGAACTCCTTCGGGCGGTAGTGGAGCTTCTTGTCGTCCACCCAGTGCCAGGCGCCCTCGGCGGCGGGGGTGGAGTCCACCTTCAGCGCGCGTTCGACGACGGCCCTGGCGGCCTTGTCCTTGACCGGGCGGCTCAGCTCTGCGGTGACGGGCTGACCGACGCCGTACCGGCCCTCCTTCGGCCCGAAGGTGACGTTCAGGCGCTTCTTGGTGAGGGGGCGGCCGGTGTCGAAGGCGAGGGTCTCGCGGCCGGGGGCGCCGTCCTCGTCCTCGGTGCTCACCCGGACCGTGTAGCGGGCGTTGGCGGCCAGCGGTGAGGTGGAGTGCCAGCGGCCTCCGTCCTCGGAGAGTTCGCCCGCCACATAGCGTCCTGCGGCGTCCACGGCGGTGACGTCGGTGATGCGGCCGTCGTCCTCGGCGGTGACCTCCAGCGGCTTGTCGGGGTCGGCCTTCTCGCCCTCCCCGGTCGGCGTGTTGAAGGAGACCTGGTCGGCGGCGTCGTACGGCTTGCCCGAGAGCGGGTGGCCACCGGAACCGCAGGCGGTGACGCCCGCTCCCAGGGAGACCACCAACAGGATGCAGCCGGCGACCGTGCGGTTACGGGGTGATGTGCTCATGAGTTCACCGTAGGAACGCCCGTCAAGCGTGGCGCGCCGGGTGACCCGACCGAGCTACGGACGGTGTGGCAAAAGGGGGAAGCCCGGACCTCCTGTCGGAGTGTCCGGGCTTCCGTCCGCTCTGCGCGTGTTACGGGCGCGGTGTCACTGGTTCTGGTTCTCGCCCCGGTAGTACTCGAAGACCCAGCCCCAGAGTCCGATCAGGATGATCGGGGTGGAGAAGTACAGCAGCCACCAGCCGAAGACGACGCCCATGAAGGCGAGCGCGCCACCGATGCCGAGGGCGAGGGGCTGCCAGCTGTGCGGGCTGAAGAAGCCCAGCTCACCGGCGTCGTCCGCGACGTCGGCCTCCTTGTTGTCCTGCGCGCCCACGTCGACCCGCCGGGCCGTGAAGGCCAGGTAGTAGCCGACCATGATGCACAGACCGAAGGCCAGGAACAGTGCCGTGGTACCGGCCGGCTCCTTCGACCACACGCCGTAGACGATCGCCATGGCCAGCACGAAGACTGCCAGCCAGATGAACATCTTGCCTTGGACCTTCACTTGCCGGCCTCCTTGCCGCTGGCCGCGAGCTCGTCCGCCGCCGGGCCGCCGTGCGCGAGCTGTTCGAGCGCGGCGATCTCCGGGTGGTGCAGGTCGAACGCCGGGGATTCACTGCGGATCCGCGGCAGGGTGAGGAAGTTGTGCCGCGGCGGCGGGCAGGAGGTCGCCCACTCCAGCGAGCGACCGTAGCCCCACGGGTCGTCGACCTCGACCTTCTTGCCGTACTTGGCCGTCTTCCACACGTTGTAGAGGAACGGCAGGATCGACAGACCGAGGACGAACGAGGCGATCGTGGAGATCGTGTTCAGCGCGGTGAACCCGTCGGCCGCGAGGTAGTCCGCGTAACGACGCGGCATGCCCTCCGCGCCCAGCCAGTGCTGGACGAGGAACGTGCCGTGGAAGCCGATGAACAGCGTCCAGAAGGTGATCTTGCCGAGGCGCTCGTCGAGCATCTTGCCCGTCATCTTCGGCCACCAGAAGTGGAAGCCGGAGAACATCGCGAAGACGACGGTGCCGAACACCACGTAGTGGAAGTGCGCCACCACGAAGTACGAGTCCGAGACGTGGAAGTCCATCGGCGGCGAGGCCAGGATGACACCGGTCAGACCACCGAAGGTGAAGGTGATCAGGAAGCCGGTGGCCCAGAGCATCGGTGTCTCGAAGGACAGCGAGCCCTTCCACATCGTTCCGATCCAGTTGAAGAACTTCACGCCTGTCGGTACGGCGATGAGGAACGTCATGAAGGAGAAGAACGGGAGGAGTACGCCGCCCGTGACGTACATGTGGTGCGCCCACACCGTCACGGAGAGGCCGGCGATCGCGATCGTCGCTCCGATCAGACCCATGTAGCCGAACATCGGCTTACGGGAGAAGACCGGGATGACCTCGGAGATGATGCCGAAGAACGGCAGGGCGATGATGTACACCTCTGGATGGCCGAAGAACCAGAAGAGGTGTTGCCAGAGCAACGCGCCGCCGTTGGCGGCGTCGAAGACGTGCGCACCGAACTTGCGGTCCGCCTCCAGGGCGAACAGCGCGGCCGCGAGGACCGGGAAGGCGAGCAGGACCAGGACAGCGGTCAGCAGCACGTTCCACACGAAGATCGGCATGCGGAACATGGTCATGCCGGGTGCGCGCATGCAGATGATCGTGGTGATGAAGTTGACCGCGCCGAGGATGGTGCCGAAGCCGGAGAAGGCCAGACCCATGATCCACATGTCGGCGCCGATGCCCGGGCTGCGGACCGCGTCCGACAGCGGGCTGTAGGCGAACCAGCCGAAGTCGGCCGCGCCCTGCGGGGTGAGGAAGCCACCGACCGCGATGAGCGAGCCGAAGAGGTACAGCCAGTACGCGAACATGTTCAGCCGCGGGAACGCCACGTCGGGCGCGCCGATCTGCAGCGGCATGATCCAGTTGGTGAAACCGGCGAACAGCGGCGTCGCGAACATCAGCAGCATGATCGTGCCGTGCATCGTGAACGCCTGGTTGAACTGCTCGTTCGACATGATCTGCGTGCCCGGGCGGGCGAGTTCGGCGCGCATGAGGAGCGCCATGACGCCGCCGATGCAGAAGAACGCGAACGACGTGACCAGGTACAGCGTGCCGATCGTCTTGTGGTCGGTGGTCGTCAGCCACTTGACGATGATCTCACCACGCCGCTGGCGCCGGACCGGCAGCTCGTCCTCGTAGTGGGAACCCGCCGTCTCGGCACCCTGAGGTTCGTTGAGGATGCTCACAGTACGTTCGTCTCCCGGTTCTTCTCGTGCTTCGTCTGCTCGATGCCGGCCGGGACGTAACCGGTCTGCCCCTTCTCCACGAGCGACTTGAGGTGCTCCTCGTAGCGCTCCTGGGAGACGACCTTCACGTTGAAGAGCATCCGCGAGTGGTCCACGCCGCACAGTTCGGCGCACTTGCCCAGGAAGGTTCCCTCCTGGTTGGGGGTCACCTGGAAGGCGTTGGTGTGGCCCGGGATGACGTCCTGCTTCATGAGGAACGGCACCACCCAGAAGGAGTGGATGACGTCACGCGAGGTCAGGACGAAGCGGACCGTCTTGCCCTCCGGGAGCCAGAGCGTCGGGCCCGGGTTGCCGGTCTGCGGGTTCTTGTCGCCAGGAATGCCGCAGGTGTAGACGCCGCCGGCGTTCGCCGGGAAGTCCTTCTTGTACCGGTCCGGGATCGCGGCCAGGTTCTCGTCGGTGGCCGCGTCGCCGGTGGAGCCTTCGACGTTCTCGATGTAGTTGAAGCACCAGCTCCACTGGAAGCCCACCACGTTGACCGTGAGGTCGGGCTTCTTCGACGTGTCGAGGAGCTTCGACTCGTCGCGGGCGGTGAAGTAGAAGAGCACCGAGACGATGATCAGCGGGACGACCGTGTACAGCGCCTCGATGGGCATGTTGTACCGGGTCTGTGGGGGAACTTCGACCTTGGTGCGGCTGCGCCGGTGGAAGAAAGCACTCCACAGGATCAGGCCCCACACCAGCACGCCCGTGGCGAGCGCGGCCGCCCACGACCCCTGCCACAGGGAGAGGATCCGCGGAGCCTCTTCCGTGGTCGGGGTGGGCATACCCAGGCGGGGGAAGTCCTCCCATGTGCAACCGGTGGCGGTCGCCAGGACCAGGCCTGCGGTCATTGCCTGCAGCAGCTTCCGCCGCATCGGGCGCCGCGGCGAGCGGTCGGAGCCGTTGGGACTCACGTAGCGCCTTCCCGAGAGTCTCGCCCGCGCGGTATGGCTGCGGCCTTCTCGCTGGTCGGTCGCCGCCCTGCGACGGGCAGGGGTTTGGATGTTTATGCGGACCAAACCCTACTGGACGCGTTTTGGGGTCGCGCGGGGAGGGGGGCCCAACACTCCGCGGGTCATGCCGAGCGCCTAATAGCTCGGGGCTTCGGGTGATTTGGCGGGTGCGCGCGCGTTGTGGCTGTTCGCGCAGTTCCCCACGCCCCCGTGTCCTCGGCCCGAGGCTTTAGCGTTGGCCTGTGGCCTACTTCGACTCCGCTTCCTCCGCTCCCCTTCATCCCGTCGCGCGGCAGGCGCTGACGGCCTCGCTGGACGAAGGGTGGGCCGATCCCGCGCGGTTGTACCGGGAGGGGCGGCGGGCACGCCTGCTGTTGGACGCGGCCCGGGAGGCCGCCGCCGAGGCGGTCGGATGCCGGGCGGACGAACTGGTCTTCACCTCGTCGGGGACCCGGGCGGTGCACTCCGGGATCGCGGGAGTGCTGGCCGGGCGGCGGCGGGTGGGGCGCCACCTGATCGTGTCGTCCGTCGAACACTCTTCGGTGCTGCACGCGGCGCAGACGCACGAGGCCGACGGCGGATCGGTCACCCGGGTGGCGGTGGCCCGTACGGGGTCGGTCGCCGCGTCCTCCTACGCCGAGGCCCTGCGCCCCGACACGGCGCTGGCGTGTCTGCAGTCGGCCAACCACGAGGTGGGGACCGAGCAGCCGGTGGCGGAGGTCGCGCGGGCGTGCCGGGCGGCGGGCGTGCCGTTGCTGGTGGACGCGGCGCAGTCGCTCGGGTGGGGGCGGGTGAACGGTGACTGGTCGGTGTTGACCGCCAGCGCGCACAAATGGGGCGGCCCGTCCGGGGTCGGCCTCCTGGCCGTGCGCAAGGGGGTGCGCTTCGCTGCGCAAGGGCCCGCCGACGAGCGGGAGTCGGGGCGGGCCGCCGGGTTCGAGAACATCCCGGCGATCGTGGCGGCCGCCGCCTCGCTGCGGGCCGTGCGGGCGGAGGCGGACGCGGAGGCGTTGCGGCTGCGGGAGTTGACGGAGCGGATCCGGGCGCGGGTGCCGTCGCTGGTGCCCGATGTGGAGGTGGTGGGCGATCCGGAGCGCCGGCTGCCGGGGGTGGTCACCTTCTCGTGTCTCTATGTCGACGGGGAGACTTTGCTCCACGAGCTGGACCGCGAGGGCTTCTCCGTCTCCTCGGGCTCCTCCTGTACGAGCAGCACGCTGACGCCCAGCCATGTGCTGCGGGCCATGGGGGTGCTGAGCGAGGGGAACGTGCGGGTCTCCCTGCCGGCGGGGGCGGCGGCCGAGGACGTCGAGCGGTTCCTGTCCGTGCTGCCGGGGGCGGTCGCGGCGGTACGGGAGAAGCTGGGGGCGCCGGTGAGCACCGCTGTGACGGCCGTGCGGGAGGACGCCCTCGTCGTGGACGCGCTCGGCAAGCGGTGCCCGATCCCCGTCATCGAGCTGGCCAAGGTGATCGGCGACGTCCCGGTCGGCGGCACCGTCCGTGTCCTCTCGGACGACGAGGCGGCTCGCCTGGACATCCCGGCGTGGTGCGAGATGCGGGGCCAGGAGTACGTGGGGGAAGAGCCGGCGGAGCGGGGTTCGGCGTACGTGGTGCGCCGGGTGAGCTGACGGGGGCCCCGCGCCCGTGAAGGTGAGGCCGAAGGCCTCTCCTCAGGGCGCGGGGAACTGCGCGACCAGCCACATCGCGTCCGCGGCCGACAACGCGCAACCGACCCGGCAGTCCGGTGGTCGCCCCGGCCCCCTCAGCCCAGGTGCTTCTTCACTTCCGCCGCCGCCTCGTCCCCGTAGGCCTTCTCGAACCGGTCCATGAAGTGCGCCCGGCGCAGCTGGTACTCCTGCGTCCCCACCGTCTCGATCACGAGGGTGGCGAGCATGCACCCGACCTGCGCCGCCCGCTCCAGCGAGACACCCCAGGCCAGCCCGGAGAGGAAGCCCGCCCGGAAGGCGTCGCCGACACCCGTGGGCTCGGCCTTGCGCTCCTCCTCGGGGCAGCGGACCTCGATGGGGTCCTCGCCGGCCCGCTCGACGCGGACGCCGCGCGCGCCGAGCGTGGTCACCCGGTGGCCGACCTTGGCGAGGATCTCCGCGTCCGACCAGCCGGTCTTGGACTCGATGAGGCCCTTCTCGTACTCGTTGGAGAAGAGGTAGGTGGCGCCGTCCAGCAGTATCCGGATCTCGTCGCCGTCCATACGGGCGATCTGCTGCGAGAAGTCGGCGGCGAACGGGATGCCCCGGGTGCGGCACTCCTCCGTGTGGCGGAGCATCCCCTCCGGGTCGTCCGCGCCGATCAGGACGAGGTCGAGGCCGCCGACGCGGTCGGCGACGGTCTTCAGCTCGATGAGGCGGGCCTCGCTCATCGCGCCGGTGTAGAAGGACCCGATCTGGTTGTGGTCGGCGTCCGTGGTGCACACGAAGCGGGCCGTGTGCAGCGTCTCGGAGATGCGCACGGAGGCGGTGTCCACCCCGTGCCGGTCGAGCCATGCGCGGTACTCGTCGAAGTCGGAGCCCGCCGCGCCGACCAGGATCGGGCGCGTGCCGAGCTGTCCCATGCCGAACGCGATGTTCGCGCCGACACCGCCCCGGCGTACGTCGAGCTGGTCGACGAGGAAGGAGAGGGAGACCGTGTGCAGCTGGTCCGCGACGAGTTGGTCGGCGAAGCGGCCCGGGAAGGTCATCAGATGGTCGGTGGCGATGGAGCCGGAGACTGCGATACGCACGGCGAGGACACACTCCTGCGAAGGGAGAGGGGATTGACAGTTCACGCTACCGGGTCCCTCACCTGCTCTGAAGCAGGCGAAACTACCCGATAGTAGGTCTTTCTTCGCGGGTTCGCGGTGCGTACGGTGCCGGTATGACGAACCTCAAGATCCACGGCTCCGTCCCGTTCGACCCGGACGGCGGCAGCCTCGCGGCGCTGCGCGGTGACTGCGCCCGGATGGCTCCGCACTGGGCGGCCCCCGCGAAGGTCATTACGGCTCCGGTCTCCCCTTCGCTCATTCACGGGGTCACGGTGCCCGTCGCGTCCGCCCGGCTGGTGGACGCGATGCCGGAGTACGGCTACTGAGGGAACCGCAGGCTCCCGCGCCGCGTCCCATCGCTGTCCCCCGTAGAGGGGATGTGGTGTACGACCTGCCGAAGGAGCGATGCGGTGAACTCCGAGCGACCCGACAACCCCGAGAACCCGGACGAGGGCCCCGAGCCCGACGCCGCCGAGGAGCTCGGGGCTGCCGGGGATGACGCCACCGAGGCGGAGGCGGACGGCGCAGAGGCGGCCGACCGGGCCGATGAGCCCGCGCGAGCGACCGATTCCACGGATGCGGATGCGTCTACGGATGCTGACGAGTCTTCGGATGCTGATGCTGCGAGCGCCGAGGTCGTGGGCGGCGGTGCCGAGCGGTCGGGCCGGCGGCGCTCCCGGGTGATCGTCGCGTCCGTGGCCGCCGCGGTGCTGCTGGTCGGGGGTGGTGGGGCGCTCCTCGCCAGCACCGCTTCCGACGGGTCCGGGGGCGACGGCAAGGGTTCCGGTGCGCCCGGCGGCGACGGCACTCCCCCGCCGCTCGCGCTCGACGGATACTCCGGCGGCGGTTCGAACGGCATCGCGCCCGGTGAACCGAACCCCTACGGGGTGACCTACCGCGCCGGTGACGACCTGCCCGAGGGCCCCGGCTCGGCTCCGGTGTACGCGCCGAAGGGCGAGGTGACGGCCGCCGAGGTGGCGCGGCTCGCCGAGGCGCTCGGGGTGACGGGCAAGCCGACGGCCGAGGGTGAGGGCTGGCGGGTGGGGGCGGCCGGGGACGGTTCGGAGCCGGTGCTGCGGGTGGGCCGGCAGGCGCCGGGGGCCTGGACGTTCGACCGGTACACGCCGGGCACGGACGACTGCGAGAAGGTGACCGTCTGCGCGTCCGGCGGCACGGCCGGCGCCGGCGACCCGGTGAGCGAGGCGGTGGCCCGGAAGACCGCGGCGCCCGTCCTCAAGGCCGTCGGCCAGGACGACGCCAAGCTCGACGCCACCCAGCTCATGGGCGCCGTACGGGTGGTGAACGCGGACCCCGAGGTGGGCGGGCTGCCCACATACGGCTGGGCGACCGGCATCCGCATCGGCGCGGACGGCCAGGTGCTCGGCGGCAGCGGCAACCTGAAGTCGCCGGTCAGGAGCGACACGTACCCCGTTGTGGACGCGGACCGGGCGCTGGAGCTGCTGAACCGCTCCGGGCAGGGCATCGGCCCCGAAGGCGCCGGCACCGAGCGCGGCGGCATCGGCGGCTGCACCGGTCCCGTACCGCTGGAGGGGGAGGACGGGGCGGTCGTCGGGAGCGGGACGGCCGCGTCGGGCGAGACGCCGTGCGAGCGGGTGACCACGGCGCCGAAGCCGGAGGCGGTCGCCGTCGAGAAGGCGGTGTTCGGGCTGGCCTCGCACCAGGTGGACGGGCGGCCGGCGCTGGTGCCGTCCTGGCTGTTCGAGGTACGGCCGACCGGGGCCGAGGACACCTACACGGTGACCCACCCGGCGATCGATCCCGCGTACCTGGCCGGCCCCGAGTCCCGCTCGGCGCCGACCGAGAAGCCCGGTGGGCCGGGTGACACACCCTCCACCGGCGCGTCCTCGCGCGATGTGCGGATCCAGGGCTGGACGGTCGACGGTGACGAGCTGACCGTGACCTTCTGGGGCGGGGTGTGCAGCGCGTACGCGGCCGGGGTGAGGGAGGAGTCGGGCGAGGTGCGGGTCACCGTGACCGACACTCCGCAGGAGGGCAGGGCCTGCATCCTGATCGCCAAGGCGATGGAGCGGACGGTGCGCCTCGACGAGCCGCTCGGCGACCGGAAGGTGGTCGGGTCGGACGGCGAGGCGATCCCGAAGGGCGGCATCGCGGAGCTGGAGCCGCGGTAGGCGCCACCGGGGGCGCACCGGGCCCGGCATGACGGAAGGCGGCGTCCCCGTGGAGGGGACGCCGCCTTCGTCGTACCTGAACGTCGCCGTGCGCGTACCACTGCCGCGCGCGGGCGGGGACCCTAGCTGAAGGAGTCGCCGCAGGCGCAGGAACCCGTCGCGTTCGGGTTGTCGATGGTGAAGCCCTGCTTCTCGATGGTGTCGACGAAGTCGATGGTCGCGCCGCCCAGGTACGGGGCGCTCATGCGGTCGGTGATGACCTTCACGCCGTCGAAGTCCTTGACGACGTCACCGTCGAGCGAGCGCTCGTCGAAGAAGAGCTGGTACCGCAGGCCGGAGCAGCCGCCGGGCTGAACGGCGACGCGCAGCGCCAGATCGTCACGGCCTTCCTGGTCGAGCAGGGCCTTGACCTTGGCCGCGGCGGCGTCGGTCACGATGATGCCGTCGGTGACGGTGCCGGTCTCGTCCGATACGGACATCTACATCTCTCCCGGGTTGTACGGAGACTGCTTGCCGACGGGTGCAACCGCCGGAGCCCCGGATTCATTCCGGGTCGCGCGGATATGCCACGCGTCTCTCTTCATGCTCGCACATGGCCCGCGGCAGGGACACGAGGTCGCGGGGGGCTGTGGACAACGCCACGCGCCGGGGGCGAGTCAGGCCGTTCGGCGCGGGCCGCCGGGATTCATGTCACATGGACACTATGGCCATCGTCAAACTGACGTGAAGCGGTTATGATAGATAGCGTCAATTCGACGAAAAGGATCGCCCGGATGTCCCGCCGACCCTCCCCGGGGGCGGCGAGCCGCAGAACAGAAAGGGTGCGTGCCGTGACCACCGCCCAGACCCAGGAGCTCGACGTACAGCCGACGCCTCTCGCCCTGCTGCTGCTCGGCCGCGAGGCCGACCCGCGGAGCGAGCGGGGTGTCGAGTGCCCGGGCGACCTCCCCTCCCCGTCCGACCCCGACCTGGTGGAGCGCGCCCGCGCCGCCAAGGAGAAGCTCGGGGACAAGGTCTTCGTGCTGGGCCACCACTACCAGCGCGACGAGGTCATCCAGTTCGCGGACGTCACGGGCGACTCCTTCAAGCTGGCGCGGGACGCGGCGGCGCGACCCGAGGCCGAGTACATCGTGTTCTGCGGTGTGCACTTCATGGCCGAGTCGGCGGACATCCTCACCGGCGACGACCAGAAGGTGGTCCTTCCGGACCTGGCCGCCGGATGCTCCATGGCCGACATGGCCACCGCCGAGCAGGTCGCCGAGTGCTGGGACGTGCTGACCGAGGCGGGCGTGGCCGAGCAGGTCGTGCCCGTGTCGTACATGAACTCCTCGGCCGACATCAAGGCCTTCACCGGCAAGCACGGCGGCACGATCTGCACCTCCTCGAACGCGAAGCGGGCCCTGGACTGGGCCTTCGAGCAGGGTGAGAAGGTGCTGTTCCTGCCGGACCAGCACCTGGGGCGCAACACCGCCGTGCGGGACATGGGGATGTCGCTCGACGACTGCGTCCTCTACAACCCGCACAAGCCGAACGGCGGCCTCACGGTCGAGCAGCTGCGGGCCGCGAAGATGATCCTGTGGCGGGGACACTGCTCGGTGCACGGCCGCTTCAGCCTGCAGTCCGTGAACGACGTACGGGAGCGGATCCCGGGCGTCAACGTCCTCGTCCACCCCGAGTGCAAGCACGAGGTCGTGGCGGCGGCCGACCACGTCGGGTCGACCGAGTACATCATCAAGGCGCTGGAGGCCGCTCCGGCCGGTTCCAAGTGGGCCATAGGCACCGAGCTGAACCTGGTCCGGCGGCTGGCGAACCGTTTCGCGCCGGAGGGCAAGGAGATCGTCTTCCTCGACCGCACGGTCTGCTTCTGCTCGACCATGAACCGCATCGACCTCCCGCACCTGGTCTGGACCCTGGAGTCGCTGGCCGAGGGCAACCTGGTCAACCGCATCGAGGTCGACAAGGAGACGGAGGCGTTCGCGAAGCTGGCGCTGGAGCGGATGCTGGCGCTGCCGTAACCGTTCCCGGGGACCGGGCGGGACACGTGCTCACCCCGACGCGGCGGGTTCGCGGTCGGGGTGGGCGGGGTCGAGGGAGAAGACCGTGCCGTCGGCGACGGCCACGACCAGCGCTCCCGCCTGGGGACTCGCCCAGGGAGTGCCCTGGACGGACCAGGTCGGCGTGGTCCTGGGCAGCGTCTCCCACAGCAGGGTGCCCTTGACCCTGTCGAGCGCCGCGACCCTGCCGGTGTCGCTGACCAGGTAGAGGGTGCTCGTCGCGGCGTCGTACGCGGGCGCGCCCGGCCGTTCCAGACTGGTCCGGGTCCGCCACAGCAGCTCGCCCGTGTGCGGTGACACGGCGGTCACCTGGCCGCCGGACCGGGTGTACACCAGCACGCCGCCCGCCAGGGCCGCCCGGCCCAGCCCGTTCCGGCCCGGCTTCGTCGTCACACGGGTCCCGGTCTCCAGGTCCACGAGCAGGGTCGTGTCGTACGCCGGGTCGCTGTCGGAGGCTCCGTCGGTGTGCTCGGTGTCCTCCCCGACCAGGACCAGATCTCCCTGCTTCACGCCGAGGAGGACGCTCTCCAGCGGCACCTTCACGGTTCTGGCCGAGCCGTCGGCGCGGTCCACGACCAGGACCCGGGACTCCGTGTTCGCCGCCTTGGCGTCCCGGGTCACCGGGCGGCAGTGCGCGTACGTGCCCGCTCCGGCCGAGGTGAACACGCAGTGGTGGCCGGCGGGCAACGGCAGGGACCAGCGCTCGGCGCCCGTGCGCGGTGAACGGGCCGTGAGCGTCCTGCCGTCGGGTTCGGCGGTGAGGACGAGGTCTCCGATCACTGCCGAGTCGATGTCGGTGCTGCCCACCCGGCGGGTCCACAGCCGCTCGCCGGTGTCCGCGTCGAGGGCGATGAGATCGATGGGGTCCACGACGGGTTCGCCGCTGAAGACGGTCTGCTGCACGAGCACCGTGCCGTCCCGGACACCGAGGATGCCGGCGTAGTACCGGTCCCGCACGGTGGTCGCCCGCGCGATGGCCGCCCGCCAGAGCGTCCTGCCGGTCCGGCCGTCGAGGCGGACGGGGAGGACTCCCGCGCCCCCGCAGTAGACGTCGTCCCCGTGCGCCTGGCAGGAGGGAGCGCCGCCGTTGTCGCCGTCCTTCGCGGGCAGCGACCGCCGTGCGCCCGCCGCCGCCGTCGCGAACAGCGTCGTCTGCCAGGGTTTCCAGCCACTGGGCGGCGGCGTCCAGCGGGAGGTCGGGGACGGCGCGGGCGTCGCCGCGTCGCCGGTGGGCGCCTGGTCGGGCCCCAGCAGGTAGGCGGTCAGTCCGAGGACCAGTACGCCGACGGTGCCGGTCGCGGCCAGTAGGGGGCGGAGACGGCGGCGGGCGGGATGCGGGGTGGGTGCCGGGTCCGCGCCGGTCTCCAGATGGATCTCGGTGGCGGCGGCCGCGACCTCCTCGCGCCGGGGGACCCTCGGCAGGGCACCCGGCTCCGGCTCCGGCAGGACGGCCTCGAACTCCCGCGCCAGTTCGTCGAGTCCGGGCCGGTCGGCGGCCGTCTTGGCCAGACAGCGCGTCAGTACCGTGCCCAGCCGCGGGTCCACCCCGTCCAGCACGGGTTCGTCGTTCATCACCCGGTAGGCCGTCAGATAGGGGCTGTCCGCGTCGAAGGGTCCCCGCCCGGTGAGGGCGTACACCAGCAGCGTCCCCAGCGAGAACACGTCCGAGGCGGGGCCCGCGGTACGGGCGTCGGTGAGCTGTTCCGGGGACATGAACGGCGGGGTGCCGATCATCTGGCCGGTCTCGGTCAGGGAGAGGTTGTCCGCGGCGCGCGAGATGCCGAAGTCGATGACCCGGGGGCCGTCGTCCGCCATCAGCACGTTGGCCGGCTTCAGGTCCCGGTGCACCACGCCGGCCCGGTGGATCTCCCGCAACGCCTCCACCAGCCCCAGGGCCAGGGGGCGCAGTTCGGTGTCGCGGAGCGGGCCGTGGTCGCGGATCCGCTGGGCGAGCGAGCGGCCGGGCACGTACTGGGTCGCCATCCAGGGGCGCTCCGCCTCCGGGTCGGCGTCCACGACCGCCGCGGTGAAGGCGCCGCTGACCTTGCGGACGGCCTCGATCTCCTGGCGGAACCGGCTGCGGAAGACGGAGTCCTGCGCGTACTGGGCGTGCACCACCTTCACGGCGACCTCGCGCCCGGAGCGGGATCTCGCCCGGTAGACGACGCCCATGCCGCCGGTGCCGAGCCGGTCGACCACCTTGTACCCGCCGACCGATCTGGGGTCGTCGCTGCGCAGCGGCACGCCCTGGTCCCTCCCCCCGACAAGCAGCCCAACCAGCAATCAGAGGCACAGGATACGTAAGGACGACGCACGGCGGCCGGGCCGCGGACCCTATGGTTCCGCGACCCGGCCGCCCTGGGCCTCACGAGGTGTCAGACTCCGGCGGGCTCCGGCTTCTCCGCCTCCGTGCCGGACTCCGGCTTCGTCGGCCCGGACGCCTTGCCCGCCCGCTTCAGGGCCTTCTTCTTCGCCCGGCGCTCCTTGCGGATCTCGATCATCGTGTAGAGGGTCGGGACCAGCAGGAGCGTCAGCAGCGTCGAGGTGATCAGGCCGCCGATGACGACCACGGCCAGCGGCTGGGCGATGAAACCGCCCTCGCCGGTGATGCCGAGCGCCATGGGCAGCAGCGCGAAGATCGTCGCCAGTGCCGTCATCAGGATCGGGCGGAGGCGGTGACGCCCGCCCTCGATGACCGCCTCGACCGTGCTGTAGCCCTGGCGGCGGTACTGGTTGATCAGGTCGATCAGCACGATCGCGTTCGTCACCACGATGCCGATCAGCATCAGCATGCCGATCATCGCGGGGACACCCATGGGCGTGCCGGTGATGATCAGCAGACCGATGGCCCCGGTGGCCGCGAACGGGATCGAGACCAGCAGGATCAGCGGCTGGACCAGGGACCGGAAGGTCGCCACCAGCAGCATGAAGACGATCGCGATCGCCGCGAGCATCGCGAGACCGAGGGAGGCGAAGGCCTCGTCCTGGTCCTCGGAGACGCCGCCGATGTCGGCGGTGGCGCCCTCGGGCAGCTTCAGGCCGTCCAGCTTGGCGGTGAGGTCGGCGCTGACCGCGCCGGTGTTGTCGCCCTTGGGCTTCGCCGTGATCGTCGCGGCCCGCTGGCCGTCGATCCGGGTCATGGAGACCGGGCCGTCCACCAGCTCGACGTCCGCGATGTCGCGCAGCTTCACCGCGCCGAGCCGCAGGTCGCGCAGCTCCTTCAGGGTCTCGGCGGGCTTCGCCGACTTGATGACGATGTCCCGCTCGGTGTCGTCGAGGATGGCCCGGCCGCTGGTCGTCCCGCGGACGGCCTGGGAGACGGCGGCGCCGAGGGTCTGGTCGTCGAAGCCGGCCGCGGCCGCCCTGTCGGTGACCCGGACCGAGATCCGGGGCACGCTCTGGGCGAGGTCGCTGGTGACGTCCGAGACGTTGTCCATCGTCGAGACCGCGTCACGGACCTGCTCGGCGGCCTTGCGCAGGACGCCGGCGTCGGCGGCCTTCACGACCACGCTCAGGTCCTGGCTGCCGAAGGCGTCACCGACCGCGACGGTCGTCGTACCGATCCCGGAGAGCCCGGTGAGGCCCTTCTCGATCGTGTCCTGGACGTCCGCGGCCGTGGCCGAGTCGTCCAGCATGACGCTGTACGAGGCCTGGTTGGAGTCGGTGCCACCGCCGAACGCGGCGAGGAAGCCGGAGGAGCCGATGGTGACCTGGTAGTCCTTGACGCCCTCGGTGCCGGCGAGCAGCTTCTCGACCTTCCTGGTCTGCTCGTCGGTCGCCGCGAGGCTGGTGCCGGGCTTCAGCTCCTGCTTGAGACTGAGGACCTCCTGGTCGCCCGGGTCGAAGAAGTTCGTCTTCAGCAGCGGGGCCATGCCGAACGTGCCGACCAGGACGACGGCCGCGAGGGCCACACTGGTCAGCCGGCGGCGCGTGGCGAAGCGCAGGACGGGGACGTAGAAGCGCTGCAGGCGGCTCCTCGCCTCCTTCTCCTCGGCCTTCCGGCGCGCTTCCTCGGCGTCCTCGGGTGTGCCCTTCGGGGGTCGCAGGAACCAGTACGACAGCACCGGGACCACGGTCAGCGAGACCACGAGGGAGGCCAGCAGGGCCGCCGTCACGGTGAGCGAGAAGCTGCCGAACAGCTCGCCCACCATGCCGCCGGTGAGACCGATCGGGAGGAAGACCGCGACGGTCGTCAGGGTGGAGGAGGTGACCGCGCCGGCGACCTCGCGGACCGCCTTGAGGATGGCCTCCTCGCGCTCCTCGCCGTAGCCGAGGTGACGCTTGATGTTCTCCAGGACGACGATCGAGTCGTCGACCACCCGGCCGATGGCGATGGTCAGCGCGCCGAGCGTGAGCATGTTGAGGGACAGGTCACGGGTCCACAGGACGATCAGCGCCAGGACCACCGACAGCGGGATGGACACCGCGGTGACGAGGGTCGAGCGGATCGACGCCAGGAAGACCAGGATGACCAGGACCGCGAAGACCAGACCGAGGGCACCCTCGGTGGTCAGTCCGTCGATGGACTTGGAGACCGCCGGGCCCTGGTCGCTGACCACGGTCACGGTGGCTCCGGAGCCCAGGTCCCGGCGCATGTCCGCCAGCTTGTCCTCGACGGCCTCGGAGATGGCGACCGCGCTGCCGTTGCGGTCCATGGTGACCATGACCGCGAGGCTCGGCTCGCCGTTGGTACGGGTGATCGAGTCGGCCCTGGCCTGCTCCTCCTTGACGGCGGCGACGTCGGCGAGACGTACGGGCTTCTTGGCGCCCTGGCCGCGCACCATCAGGTTCTCGATCTGCTCCAGCGAGGTGTAGCCGCCGCCGACCTGGACGGTGCGGTTGGCGCCGTCCTCGTCGAAGGAGCCCGCGGGGACGGTGACGCCGCCGGCCTGGAGGGCCTGGCCGAGGGCCGTCGTGCTCAGGCCGGCCTTCGCCAGCTTCGCCTCGTCGGGGGTGACGGTGACCTGGAGGTCCCGTACGCCGTCGACGGTGACCTGGCCGACGCCGTCGATGTCCTCCAGCGTGGGAACCACGGTCCGGTCGAGCTGGTCGGCCAGGGCCTGCTGGTCCTGGTCGGAGGCCACGGCGAGGACGACGGTCGGCATGTCGTCCGTCGATCCCGCGATCACCTGCGGGTCCACGTCGTCCGGGAGCTGCGCCCGGACCCGGTTGACGGCCTGCTGGACGTCGGCGACGAGCTGGTCGGTGCCGGGGCCGTAGTCGAAGGACGCCATGATCAGGGCGTTGCCCTCACTGGCGGTGGAGGTGACGCCCGTGATGCCGTCGACACCTTCGAGGCTGTCCTCGATGGGCTCGACGACCTGCTTCTCGACCACGTCCGGGGACGCGCCCTGGTAGGGCGCGAGCACGGACACCATGGGCAGTTCGATGGTGGGCAGCAGCTGCTGCTTGAGCTGGGGTATCGCGATCGCCCCGAAGACGAGCGCGATGATCGACATCAGACCGACGAGGGCCCGTTGTGCGAGGCTGAACCGAGACAGCCAGGACATGGGTCAGGGTCTCTCTTCCGTGGCGTGAGCGGAGGTCGAACGCCCGTGCCACATGCGGCTGGATCCCCCCATGTGTCGCCCCTGTGAAGCGGATGTGAGCGCTCACCTCATACCCTGGGCCATGGGGGACCCCTGTTCCCTCGCTCCCCAGGGCCATTTCCTTATGCCCCGCCTACTCCGGGTGGAGTAGTCCCGGGCGCTCTCAGTCCACCCTTGGGCGTACCAGGCCCGACTCGTACGCGAAGACCACCAGTTGGGCCCGGTCGCGGGCGCCGAGCTTGGCCATGCCCCGGTTGACGTGCGTCTTCACGGTCAGCGGGCTGACCTCCAGCCGCTCGGCGATCTCGTCGTTGGAGAGCCCGCCAGCGACCTGGACGAGCACCTCCCGCTCGCGGCCGGTCAGGGTGGCCAGGCGCTCCGAGCGGGCGGCGGCACCTGCGTCGCCGTCGGCCGAGTCGTCCGGCTGGGCGAGGAAACGGGCGATCAGGCCCTTGGTGGCGGTGGGTGACAGCAGGGCCTCGCCGCCGGCGGCGAGGCGGATCGCGTTCAGCAGTTCCTCCGGTTCGGCGCCCTTGCCGAGGAAGCCGGAGGCACCGGCGCGCAGTGACTGCACGACGTAGTCGTCGACCTCGAAGGTGGTGAGGATGACGACGCGGACCTGGGTGAGCGTCGGATCGGCGCTGATCAGGCGGGTGGCGGCCAGCCCGTCCGTGCCCGGCATCCGGATGTCCATCAGCACGACGTCCGCCCGCTCCCGCTTCGCCAGCCGCACGGCCTCCGCCCCGTCCGACGCCTCCCCCACGACCTCCATGTCCGGCTCCGAGTCGACGAGCACCCGGAAGGCGCTGCGCAGCAGGGCCTGGTCGTCGGCGAGCAGGACACGGATCGTCATACGGGGTCCCCCGGGGCGCTGGTCACGGTCGTGCCGCCTGCGCGGCGGTCGTGCGGGTCGTGAGCGGCAGGATCGCATGGACGCGGAAGCCGCCGCCGTAGCGGGGACCGGTGGTGAGGGTGCCGCCCAGCGCGGTGGCCCGTTCGCGCATGCCGAGGAGTCCGTGGCCGCCACCGCCGGCCGCCTCGCCCTCGCCGTCCTTCTTCGTCTGCCCGGCGCCGTCGTCGAGGACGGTGATCTCCACGTTCGGGCCGACGCGTACGACGCTGACCTCGGCCTTCGCCGTCTCGCCCGCGTGCTTGTGCACATTGGTGAGGGCTTCCTGGATGACGCGGTACGCGGCGAGGTCCACGGCGGCCGGGAGGCTCACGCCCTCGTCGGCGCGGACCACCTCGACCGCGAGGCCCGCGCTGCGGAAGGTGCCGACGAGCTCGTCGAGCCGCACCAGGCCGGGGGCGGGTTCGGTGGGGGCCTCGGGGTCGCCGGACTGGCGGAGCAGACCGACCGTGGCGCGCAGTTCGCCGAGCGCGGAGCGGCTGGCCTCGCGGACGTGGGCGAGGGCCTCCTTGGCCTGGTCGGGCCGCTTGTCCATGACGTGCGCGGCGACCCCGGCCTGCACGTTGACCAGGGCGATGTGGTGGGCGACGACGTCGTGCAGGTCGCGGGCGATCCGCAGGCGCTCCTCGGCGACCCGGCGGCGGGCCTCCTCCTCGCGGGTGCGCTCGGCCCGCTCGGCGCGTTCCCGGATGGCGTGCACGAAGTCGCGGCGGCTGCGCACCGCGTCGCCGGCCGCGGCGGCCATGCCGGTCCAGGCGAAGATGCCGATGTTCTCCTGGTCGTACCAGGGCAGCGGACCGGCGAGCATGGCCGTGCCCGTCAGCACGGTCATCGTCAGCAGGCCCACGCGCCAGGTGGTGGGGCGGTCGGTGGTGGAGGCGACGGTGTACAGGGCGATGACGGCGGACATCGCGACCGGGGCACGCGGGTCGCCGGTCACCAGTTCGGCGAGGGTGAGGGCGCAGGTGGCGGCCAGCACGACCAGGGGGGCGCGACGGCGGGCGATCAGGACGGCGGCGGCCGGCACCATGAGCGCGAGGCTCAGGGCGGCGGGGGTACGGGCGCCCCACTTGTCGCCGTGCTCGGCGTGGGGGTCGACGAAGGCGCCCGCCACCATCGCGGCGAGGACGCCGACGGCGAGGGCCGCGTCCAGGGCCGTGGGGTGCGCCGTCAGCCAGGCCCTGACGCGCTTGCCGAGAGACAGCGAGGTGGTCGGGCGCGGGTGCGTGGGGGCCGGTCGCGCCCCCGCGGTGGTGGCCGCGAGGTCGGTACCGCCCCACTCCCCCGGTCGGCCCCGTGGGCCGGTCTCCCGTGTCCGCGAGGTCACCCCGGGATCAGACCGTCGTCGCTGAGCATCTCCCGGACCTCCTCCAGCGTCGCGTCCGGGGCCGGGAGAATCAGCTCCGAGGGCTCCAGGGAGTCGTCGGGGAGAGGGGCGCCCAGCTCGCGGACCTTGTCCAGGAGGGCGTGGAGGGTGTGGCGGAAGCCCTGCCCGTCGCCGACCTCCATCTCCGCGAGGAGGACGTCGTCCAGTTTGTTCAGCTCGGCGAGGTGGGCGTCGTCCAGCCTCACCTGCCCCTCCCCCATGATCCGTACGATCATGTCGCCCTCCTCGGGGACGAGACGCCTACTTCTCGAAACGCGGAGTGTCCTGCCGCTGGGACTGCTGCTGCGGGGCCGACTGGCCCGTGCCGCCCTCGATGGCCTGCTGCTGGGCGGACGGGCCGCCCGCCAGCTCCGCCTTCATGCGCTGGAGCTCCAGCTCGACGTCCGTACCGCCGGAGAGGCGGTCCAGCTCGGCCTGGATGTCGTCCTTGTGCATGCCGGACGGGTCGTCGAGGGCACCGGAGGCGAGCAGCTCGTCGATGGCGCCGGCGCGGGCCTGGAGCTGGGCCGTCTTGTCCTCGGCGCGCTGTATGGCGAGACCGACGTCGCCCATCTCCTCGGAGATGCCGGAGAACGCCTCACCGATCCGGGTCTGGGCCTGGGCAGCGGTGTACGTGGCCTTGATCGTCTCCTTCTTCGTCCGGAAGGCGTCGACCTTGGCCTGCAGGCGCTGCGCGGCGAGGGTGAGCTTCTCCTCCTCGCCCTGGAGCGTGGAGTGCTGGGTCTCCAGGTCCGTCACCTGCTGCTGGAGCGCGGCACGGCGCGAGAGCGCCTCGCGGGCCAGGTCCTCGCGGCCCAGCGCGAGCGCCTTGCGGCCCTGGTCCTCCAGTTTCGAGGACTGGGACTGGAGCTGGTTGAGCTGGAGCTCCAGACGCTTGCGGGACGTGGCCACGTCGGCCACGCCACGGCGCACCTTCTGGAGCAGCTCCAGCTGCTTCTGGTACGAGTAATCGAGGGTTTCGCGCGGGTCCTCGGCCCGGTCAAGGGCCTTGTTCGCCTTCGCGCGGAAGATCATCCCCATACGCTTCATGACACCGCTCATGGGCTTCGCGCGCCCCCTTCTGACGGAACTCCAGCTCACAGGTCTGCGACAGAACCCACAGTACGGGCCCTGCTTCTATTACCGCACTGTTCGGGGACGGATGCGCTCATCCCCAAGGACGACTGTGTACGGCACCGCTCCGGCGTAGGGAGTAGGTGGTCCCCGGGGTCGCGTACGAACCGGTCCCGCGGAACACCGGGCCTCTCCTACGGACGAACCGTCACCGCGCTCCCCCTTTTCCGGTACCCGGGCTGCCCCGGCCACTGTCGCCCCACCTCTGTCTCCAGTACGGACGCCGGGTGTTGCCGGATCGTTCCCCACTCGGCTGGGGTCCATGCCCCGGCACCCCGTACCCTTGGGTTTTGTGTTCCGTAGCCGCGCCAAGAGCGAGAAGGAATCGGCCGCCGACAAGGCGGCGGTGACCGACTCCCCGCAGACCCGTCACCCGCAGGCCCCCAAGGGGCGGCCCACTCCCAAGCGGAGTGTGGCCCAAGGCCAGCGTCGAAGCGTCGCCCATACGCCGACGACGCGCAAGGAGGCCGCCAAGCGCTCCCGCGACGAGCGCCGCTCCGCCATGGAGAAGCAGCGCCAGGCGCTGGCCACCGGCGACGAGCGGTACCTGCCCGCCCGGGACAAGGGCCCCGTGCGCAGGTTCGCCCGTGACTTCGTGGACTCGCGCTTCCACATCGCCGAGTTCTTCCTGCCGCTGGCCGTGCTCATCCTCGTGCTGAGCATGGTGCGGGTGGCCTCGCTGCAGAACATCGCGCTGCTGCTGTGGCTGTTCGTGATCGTGCTGATCGTGGTCGACTCGGTCGCTCTCGCGTTCCGTCTGAAGAAGCAGCTGAACGAGCGCTTCCCCGACGCGAACAAGAAGGGCGCGGTGGCCTACGCCCTGATGCGCACGCTCCAGATGCGTCGCCTCCGGCTGCCGAAGCCGCAGGTCAAGCGCGGAGAGCGGCCCTGAGCACGACCCCTTTCTCCGGAAGTGCGGCGCAGGCCTGGCTGAACCGGCTGGGCACTCTGCGTGAGGTCGTACGGCAGGAGCTGGTCTCCCGGCAGGTCGACGAGCAGATAGCCGGACGTTTCCCGGTCGGGCAGCGGCTCCGGGTCCTCGACGTGGGCATGGGGCAGGGCACGCAGGCGCTGCGGCTGGCCCGTGCCGGGCACGCGGTGACCGGGATCGAGCGAGAGGCGAAGTTGATCGCCGTCGCCCGGGAGGCGCTCGCCGCGGAGCCCGAGGGCATCCGGGGTCGGGTGCGGATCGTGGAGGGCGACGGCCGGGACACGGGCGTGCACTTCCTGCCGGGCAGTTTCGACGTGGTGCTCTGTCACGGCGTGCTGATGTACGTCGAGGAGCCGGACGCGCTGCTGGCGGGGCTTGCGCGGATGCTGGCGCCCGGGGGGTTGCTGTCCCTGCTCGTGCGCAACGGCGACGCGCTCGCGATGCGGGCGGGGCTGGCCGGGGACTGGGCCGGGGCGCTGGCCGCCTTCGACACCACCGCGTACCGCAATCGGCTCGGGCTGGATGTGCGGGCGGACCGACTGGCGACGCTGACGGACGCGCTGGCGGGGATCGGGGCGCCGTTGCACGCGTGGTACGGGGTGCGGGTGTTCACGGATCTCGCCGCGGACGACGCGGTGGTGCCCGACGGGCAGGGGAACCTGGAGGCGCTGCTCGCGGCGGAGGAGCGGGCGGGGCGGACGGATCCCTATCGGCAGGTGGCGGCTTTGCTGCACCTGTGCGGGGTGCGGGGCTGAGGGACGCCCGGCAGCTCGGGGGGTGCGGGTCTCGTCGGCGGGTGGCGGTCCGGTGGGGCTTGTCGCGCAGTTCCCCGCGCCCCTAGAAGCATCAGGCCCTGTGAGCGTGAAAGCCCAGCCCTGCGAGCCAGGAAGACACGGCCCTGCGGGCCTGAGAAGCACGGGGTGCAGCCCCTGCTTCTCAGGGGCGCGGGCAACTGCGCGACCAGCCCCCGACCACCCGCACCCGTCCACGAACCCCCGTCCCCCGGGCTCTCCCACGGGGATCGGGGCGGAGCCCCGGACAGGGACCCCGCCCCACCGCGGAGCGCTACGCCTGCAGGCTCATCGGGCCGTAGATCTCCGTCGTGTCCTCGAAGAGGCGGACCTGGTCGGCGCCGCCCTCCAGAAGCTCCTTCCAGTGTTCCCCGATCCACGACTCGGCGTCCCCCTGGGTCGTGAACTCCTCGGGCTGGACCGCGGGCTGGACCTCCGCCCCGTCGGCCTTCTCGAACCGCCACAGCCATGCCGCCATGTGAGCCTCCGTAAGTACCGGCCCGGCACCGCACACAGGGTGCCAAGCAAGATCCGGTTCCTCCCCTGAGCCTAGTCGGACGCACAAGACCTGCGGGTGGTCATCGGGACACGCGAAAATCGGGGGCGTGGAACTGACTTTGCTCGGCACCGGCGCCCCCGCGGGGCTTCCCCGCCCCGACTGTCCGTGCGCGGCGTGCGCGACCGCGCTCGGTGATGCCGCGCGCGGGGCGACCGCGCTCCTCGTGGACGGCGCACTGCTGCTCGACCTCACTCCGGGCGCCGCCCTCGCGGCCGCGCGCGCCGGGCACTCCCTGACCGGGGTGCGGCAGGTACTGCTGTCGCACCCGCACGACGGACCCGCCGTGGAGGTGCCGCCGGGGCTGCCGCAGCCGGGCCGGGTGCCGGACGGGCGGGAGCTGGCGCTGCTGACCGGGCACCGGGTGCGGGCGCTGGCCCTGGACGCGCCGGGCACCGGGTACGCGGTGACCGGGCCGGGCGGGCAACGCCTGCTGTACCTGCCGCCGAGGGGCGCGCCCGCCGGCCTGGAGGAGCACGCCGCACAGCCGTACGACATGGTGCTCGCCGACGTCCTCGGGCGGCCGGACGCGCTGGCGCGGCTGCGGAGGGCGGGTGCCGTCGGGCCGACGACCGATGTCGTGGCCGTCCACCTCGACCACGACGTGCCGGCGGACGGCGAGTTGCCGCGCCGGCTCGCGGCGGCGGGCGCGCGCGCCGTGCCCGACGGGACGACGCTGACGGTGGGCGCCTACGAAAACGTGCCCGACGTACCGCGCCGCACGCTGGTGCTCGGCGGGGCGCGGTCGGGGAAGTCGGTGGAGGCCGAGCGGCGGCTGGAGGCGTTCCCGGACGTGCTCTACGTGGCGACCGGCGGGACGCGGGGCGGCGACGGGGAGTGGGCCGAGCGGGTCTTCGCCCACCGGGAGCGGCGGCCCGGTTCCTGGCGCACCGTGGAGACCTGCGACCTCGTCCCGCTGCTGAAGGAGGACGACGGGCCGCCGCTGCTCATCGACTGTCTCTCGCTGTGGCTGACGGACGCGATGGACGAGGTGGGGGCGTGGGACGACGCCGAGTGGGCCGACGGCGGGGAGCGCGCGCTCCGGGCGCGTGTCACCGAACTGACCGACGCCGTACGGCACACGCGCCGCACGATCGTCGCCGTCTCCAACGAGGTCGGCTCCGGCATCGTCCCCGCCACCGCCTCCGGCCGTCGCTACCGCGACGAACTCGGGCGGCTCAACGCGGCCTTCGGGGCGGAGTGCGAGCACGTGCTGCTGGTGGTGGCGGGACAGGCGCTGTCCCTGCGGGGGTGAGGCACGGGTTCGCCCCTACGGGAGTGAGGTACGGGATGGGGAAGCGGGCGGGGGCACGGGATGGGGAAGCGGGCGGGGGCGCTCGTCACGTGGTGCGGCGCGCGAGGATGCGGTGCGCGCGGGGCGGGAGCGGGGTGCAGGGGCGGGCGGTGAGGATCTCGTAGCCCAGGGACCGCAGTTCGGTGAGGAGGTTGCGCAGGGGCATGAGGTGGAGGGGGCGTGGCCGGTCGCGCGGCCTCCAGTAGCGGCGGTCGCCGAGGGTCAGGGAGCCGAACGGGCGGGCGGGGTCCGGGACTTCGAGGAGGAGATGGCCGCCGGGGCGCAGCACGGTGTGGGCGGCGCGGAGTTCGTCGCGGGGGTCGGCGGTGTGTTCGAGGTGGTGGAACATGCTGACCACGTCGTAGCGGGCGCGCAGCCGGGCGGTGATCTCCGGGTCGGTGAGCAGGCCCTGGTACCCCTCCTCCACCCGCCCGGCCTCCCAGGCCCGTTCGATGCGCCGGGTCGGGTCGAGGCCGTCGAAGGAGGTGTACGGGTGGATCGCGCGCGCGGCCGCCGGGAAGTGGCCGTGTCCGGTGCCGACGTCCAGCCAGCTCTCCGGTTCGGAGTACGGCAGCAGTGCGCGGGCGGCGCCCCGGTGGTGTCCGCGGCGCCGGCGCTCGTCGGGAGCGGTCCGGTCGTCGTCCGCTCCGGGGTGCTGGTGGTGTCTGAGCAGCAGGCCGTCCGCCGTGGGCCGGGGGTTCTGGAAGGCGTGCGCGCAGTCCCGGCACTCGTCCACCGCGAAGGTGCCCGGGGTGCGCCGCCTGCCCTCCGGCGCACGCACGCGGGTACGCAACTGCCGTGAGCCGCACCAGGGGCAGTCGTCGCGGCGCGGTTCGTGGAAGGGGTCGGCTCCCGTGGCGGGTCGGCCGGGCTCCGGCCGCGGGGTGGGGGGCATGGCGGCTCCTGGGAACGACGGGATCGCGTACGCGACCGGGGTGACGACGTACGGACATTCGCACCGAAAAGGTACGTAGGTGAGCGGGATCCCGGGCGCAACGACGTGCCCGTGGCGCGGTGGGACGTTCGCCGGTCGCGGGGGCACGGTGTGGCGCGGTCGTGTTCGATCGCTGCCGGTACTGTTCGGCGAATGAGCTCGCTTAATCTCGACGACTTCACCGATCTGATCGAGCGCCCCGACGGCGGGGTGCGCCGCGACGCCGAGGCGCGGCGGGAGCGGCAGATCGTGCCGCCCGGGGCGCTGGGCCGCCTCGACGAACTGGGTGAGTGGCTGGCGGCGGCGCAGTCGGCCGTGCCGGTGCGGCCGATCGGCCGGGCCCGGGTGCTGCTGTTCGCGGGCGACCACGGGATCGCCGGACTCGGGGTCTCGGCGCGGGCCGCGGGCACGGCGGACGAGCTGGTGCGGGCCGTCCTCGACGGGAGCAGCCCGGTGGCGGTGCTGGCCCGCCAGCTCGACGTCCCGGTGCGCGTGGTGGACCTCGCGCTGGACTGCGACCCCGAGGCGCTGCCCGCTGAGGTCGTCCGGCATCGGGTGCGGCGCGGGTCGGGGCGTATCGATGTCGAGGACGCGCTGACGGCCGAGGAGGCGGAGGCCGCGTTCCGGGTGGGTGTCGCCCTCGCGGACGAGGAGGCGGACTCCGGGACCGATCTCGTCGTCCTCGGCGACGTGAGCGTCGGCGGGACCACGGCGGCGGCGGTTCTCGTCGCCGGGCTGTGCGGGACCGACGCGTCCGTCGTCACCGGGCGGGGCGGCCGGGCGATCGACGATCTGACGTGGATGCGCAAGTGCGCGGCGGTCCGGGACGCCCTGCGGCGGGCCCGGCCGGTGCTCGGGGACCAGCTGCAGCTGCTCGCCGCCGTCGGCGGGGCGGATCTCGCGGCGATGACCGGGTTCCTGCTGCAGAGCGCGGTACGGAAGATGCCGGTGATCCTGGACGGCGTGGTGTCGGCGGCGTGCGCGCTGGTCGCCCAGCGGGTCGCCTTCCGGGCGCCGGACTGGTGGCTGGCCGGGCAGAGCAGCGGGGAGCCGGCCCAGGCCAAGGCGCTGGACCGGATGGCCATCGAGCCGCTGCTCGACCACGGGGTGAAGGTCGGGGAAGGGGCGGGGGCGCTGCTGGCGCTGCCGTTGGTGCGGGCCGCGGCGGCGTGGGCGGCGGAGCTGCCCGAGCGCGAGCCCGACCCGGCGGAGCCGGACACGACGGAGCCGAAGTCGGCGAAGCCGGCCGAGGAGTACGACGCGACCTGAGTCGACCTCAGTCCCGGCCGGGGGGTCGGTTCCTCGGGTGCGGGTGAGTGGGGGCTGGTCGCACAGTTCCCCGCGCCCTTGAAAAGCACGGGCTGCGCCCCGAGCTTTTCAGGGCCGCAGAGCCTCAGCTTTTAGGGGCGCGGGGAACTGCGCGAGAAGCCCCACCGGACCCGCACCCGCCGCCCCACCCGCACCCCCGATCCCGCCCGCATCCGCGACCCTCACACGCAACCGGACGAGCGGGCCGGGAGAGACCGGGATCACGTGGGTCCCGCTCAACTTCGTACCTCTCCGGGCGGTCTTCGACCATGGCGGGCGGAACTGCGCGCCAGGTTCCTGGAGTCGCACGGACGAGGTCGCACGGATGAGGACGGACCGTTGAACAGGGCCGCCCGTCTGGCCCGCGCCGAATGGGGCCGCCTGTACGGGGCCGTGCTCCCGGCCCTGACGGGCCGTCGCCTGCGGGCGGTCCCCCTGACGCTCGCCGCCGTCTGCCTCGCGGCCGCCGTTCACCTGGTGCACCGGCAGCCCTGGGGCTACCGGTTCGTCGAGGACGTCGGTGCCGTGCGGGCGGAGGACCCGCTCGGGCTCGCACTGCTGCGGACACCGCTCTCCCTCTTCGTACCGGCGCTGGACCTGCCCGTGTGGGGTGCGCTGGCGCAGATCCTGCTCGTGTTCGGGGTGGCGGAGATCTGTCTGGGCCGACGGCGGACCCTGGTGATCGCGTACGTCGCCACGCTGGCCGGCACGCTGTACGCGCGCGTGGGCATCGCGCTCGGGCCCGACGTCCTCCTGGTCGGGCTGCCCGCGTCGGACGCGCGGGTCGTGGACACCGGGCCGTCGGCGGCCGTGGTGGGGCTCGCCGTGTTCGTGGGGTGGCGTCACCGGGCGTACCTCACGGCGGGGGCGGTCGTGGTGGCGATGGTCGTCGAGGTGCTGGTGAAGGAGAACCTCGCGGGCAAGGAGCATCTGGCGGCGATCGCGGCCGTGCTGGTGGTGTGCGGGGTCGTTGCCGCGCGTCAGCGGCGCTCCGGCCGCTCGGCCGGCTCCGGCGGGCCTGTGCGCCCGGTCGGGTCCGACGGGCCGGCCGGGAGCGCGGGGCGGCGGGCCGCGGACTCCAGTTCCGGTGCCGCGTCCGGGGCGCCGCCGATCCAGTCCTGCAGCCGGCGGCTGGGGCCGGTCCAGCGGCGGTCGTGGCGGTAGGCGCGCTTCCAGGAGCGGGCGCGGGCGCGCGGGCGGCGGCGGTAGAAGCGGCGGGCCCAGGCGGAGGTGGGGCGGGCCAGACGGACGGCCCCGACGACGGCGACGAACGGGATGATCACCCCGAAGATCGCGGTGCGGGCCTTGCCCTTGGCGAGGGCGATCAGGGCGACGAGGAAGTTCGTCCCCATGGTCAGCATGACGGCTCCCCGGTCCTGCAGCTCCTCCTCGTCGAGGTCGTTGACGCCGAAGGGGAGGAAGCCGACGAGCAGCAGGCCCACGAGGGCGGCCGTCAGGACGACCACCTCGACGCTCTGACGGCCCTCCTCGCTCCAGTACACGTCGTCCAGGTGCAGGATCAGCGCGAACTCGTCCAGCACCAGCCCCACCCCCATGCCGAACAGCACGGCGGAGATCAGCGCGCCGAAGCCGTGCCCGTCGCCCGCCACCGAGCCGAAGCCGCCGACGACGGTGAGGACGATGCCGGGGACGACGTGGTGGATGTGCACCCCGCCGCTGCCGCTGATGTTGCGGAACGGGCCCTTGCCCGCACGGATCAGGCGGGTGATGACCCGGGTGATCAGGAAGGTCAGGACGAACGCGGTGAGCGCGAGAAGCAGGGGCAGTTTGCCCGGCTCGATGATGTTCCGCTCCCACCAGTGACCCATATGCGAACTTTATCCACGACCGCTCCCGGCCGCTCCCGGCCGCCCCCGGCCGCCGCCGAGGCCGTCGGCTCCGCCGGGTAGCCTGCGCCGGTGTCCACGACCCCCGAGCCCTCCCTCCCGCCCCGTCCCGCGCTCCTCGACGGCCCGCGTTTCGCGTTCGGCACCCTCACCGTGCTGCCCGTGAGCGTGCGCCGCTGGGACCGGGAGGCCGCGCGCGCCGGGATGCTGTGCGCGCCGGTCGCCGGCCTGGTCGTCGGTCTGGGCGCGGCCGCGCTCGGCGCCCTCCTGCTGCTCCTCGGCTCCGGTCCGCTGCTCGCGGCCGTGGCCTCCGTCGCCGTACCGGCCGCCCTCACCCGGGGCCTCCACCTGGACGGGCTCGCCGACACCGCCGACGGCCTCGGCAGCGGCAAGCCCGCCGAGGACGCCCTGCGGATCATGAAGCAGTCGGACATCGGGCCGTTCGGGGTGGTCACCCTCGTCCTGGTGCTGTTTGCTCAGGTCGCCGCGCTCACCGAGGCGTACGGCGAGTCCTGGGCGCTGGGCGCGCTCGCGGCGGCCGTCTCGGCGACCGCCGCGCGGCTGGCACTGACCCTGGCGGCGCGCGCCGGCGTGCCCCCGGCCCGGCCGGAGGGGCTCGGGGCGGCGGTGGCGGGGGTGGTGCCGGTTCGGTCCGCGCTGCTCACGGCCGCCCTGGTCGGATGCGCGGCGGCGGGCGCGGGGGCCCTCCTCGGGCCCTACGACCTGGGCCGTACGGTGCTCGCGGTCGTCGTCGCCTGTGGTGCCGCCGAGCTTCTGCTCGGCCACTGCGTACGGCGGTTCGGCGGGGTCACCGGTGACGTCTTCGGGGGCCTGGCGGAGACGGCGGCGACGGCGGCCCTCGTCGTGTTCACCCTGGGGTGATCCCCGAGGGGACCTCCAAGAGGACCTCCGGAAGGGTCCACGGGGCGCCGACCGGGGTGGTCGGGGTCAGCAGGCCTTCCGCCATGCCCCCAGTTCCCACTTCTTCAGCAACGAGCTGAGCTTCAGACGCCGGGCCTCGGGGCAGAAGTCGCCCGTCTCCCTCTCGTACTCGACGTGGAAGACGGCCTTGCCTGCCTCGATGAACGGGGTCAGGTCGTCGCACTCCTCGAACTGGGCGCACTGTTCGTTGACGGCGAAGTCGAAGTCGTCCACGAGCCGCGGTATCTGGTCGAGGTCGTTCTTCAGGCCGACCGCGAGGCCCCGTTCGTGGGCCAGGCGGGCGACGAGACGGTTGTAGCGGAGCTGGTCGGCGGCCTTGAGGGGGAAGCCCGTCTCGTTGCGGTAGCCGTCCATGTTGTCGGGCTCGACCGCGTCGAAGCCCTTCTCCGCGCACATGTCGATACGGGCGGCCATCAGGGGTTCGAGGACGTCGGTCTCACGGATGTCGAGCCAGCGCTCGCCCTCCCAGCCGTTGCCCTTGCCTATCACCGAGTCCGGGAACCTCTCGGCGTCCGGGCGCCAGTCCTCCCAGGCGCCGGTCGACAGGTAGCAGATGACCTTGCGGCCGTCGTCGTGCAGCCCGGCGACCGTGTCGGCGGAGTGGTCGAAGCCGTCGATGTCGTACACGGGGACGTCGACGGAGGTGTCCAGGCGCCCGCTGAGCTGCCACTGCCACGGGGTGCCGGGCTCCGGCCGCCAGTGGGCGTCCGTCTCCTCCCCCGTGGTGCACCCCGCCGCCAACAGGAGCGGGATCAGGGTCAGCAGGGCGCGGCGGGCGGGGGCGCGGCTCATCGGGTGGGCTCCAGGGCGTGCGGCAACGTACCCCAGGGATGATCCCCCACGCCGGGTACGGCGCGGCCGGTTCGCCGACTATGAGGTCGGGTGGGAAGTGATGCGCACCGATGCGCTGATCACGCACCTGCAGGACGCAAGCGGCTCAGGTCATGGCATACGGGACACGAGAGCGACCATGAAGCCACCCAGGGGTGAACGCCCGCAGGAGTGAGCGAGACCGGTGGCCGACGCTACGCGCGGAGACCGTCGGTGCCGTGCGCGAAGGCCCTGGAACGGCCACGGCCGCACGGCGATAAGGGATCCCCCTATGCCTGAGACATGGGGATCTCCCTGCACGCCCGGGGCGCAAAGTCGGGGAGGCTGGTCGCAGCGGACACCGCACGGACGGCGGGAACGCAACCGGCCCACGCCCCAGGTCCGATGGGCCGAACAAGGGCCTAGGCTCGTTCTCGGCACGTCGACCCATCCGTTCGGCCACCGAAACTCAATCGGAAGCGAGATTTCACCACCGTGACTGCTCTCACTCTCAGCACCGCCGCCGCGCCCGGCCTCCGCGCCGACGCGATCGTGGTCGGTGTCGCGAAGGGCTCTGCATCTCGGCCTGGGGGCCTGGTCGTAGCGCCGGGCGCCGAAGCCGTGGACAAGGCCTACGACGGCAAGCTCGCCGGCCTTCTGGAGACCCTCGGCGCCTCGGGCGCGGAGGGCGAGGTGACGAAGCTGCCCGCGCCGTCCGGCTTCAAGGCGCCGCTCGTGCTGGCGGTGGGCCTGGGCGCGGTGCCCGAGAAGGACGCCTCGTTCGGCGCGGAGGCGCTGCGCCGCGCGGCCGGTGCCGCCGCCCGTGCCCTGTCCGGCACGAAGAAGGCCGCGTTCGCGCTGCCCGTCGGGGACGCCGACACCGTGGCCGCCGTCGCCGAGGGCGCGCTGCTCGGCGCGTACTCCTTCGACGCCTACAAGGGCAACGCCAAGGACCCGAAGGCCAAGAACGGCAAGGCGCCGCTCGCCGATGTCGTCCTGCTCGGCGCGAAGCCGCGCGACAAGGCCCACAAGGCGGCCGCCGAGCGGGCCATCGCGGTGACCGAGGAGCTGAACCGCGCCCGCGACCTCATCAACACCCCGCCGAACGACCTGGACCCCGAGGCCTTCGCCGCCGTCGCGCAGACCGCGGCCAAGGAGCACGGCATCAAGGTGACCGTCCTCGACGAGAAGGCGCTCGCCAAGGGCGGCTACGGCGGCATCCTCGGCGTCGGCGCGGGCTCCGCGGCCACGCCCCGGCTGGTGCAGCTGTCGTACACCAGCTCCAAGGCGAAGAAGCACCTGGCGTTCGTCGGCAAGGGCATCACGTACGACTCGGGCGGCATCTCGCTCAAGCCCGCCGGGCACAACGAGACGATGAAGTGCGACATGAGCGGTGCCGCCGCCGTGTTCGCCGCGGTCGTCGCCGCCGCCCGGCTCAAGCTGGAGGTCAACGTCACGGGCTGGCTCGCCCTCGCCGAGAACATGCCCTCCGGCTCCGCCACCCGCCCGGGTGACGTGCTGCGCATGTACAGCGGCAAGACGGTGGAGGTGCTCAACACCGACGCCGAGGGCCGGCTGGTCCTGGCCGACGCGCTCGCCAAGGCCTCCGAGGACAAGCCGGACGCGATCGTAGACGTGGCGACGCTGACCGGCGCGATGATGCTGGCGCTGGGCAACCGGACCTTCGGGATCATGGCCAACGACGACGCGTTCCGCTCCGCGGTGCACGAGGCCGCCGAGGAGTCCGGGGAGCCGGCGTGGCCGATGCCGCTGCCGGACCACCTGCGCAAGGGCATGGACTCCCCGACCGCCGACATCGCGAACATGGGTGAGCGCTACGGCGGCGGGCTCGTCGCCGGGCTGTTCCTGAAGGAGTTCGTGGGCGAGGGGATCACCTGGGCTCACCTGGACATCGCGGGACCGGCGTTCAACGAGGGCGGGCCCTTCGGGTACACGCCCAAGGGCGGTACCGGGACGGCCGTCAGGACGCTGGTGCGGCTGGCCGAGCGGGCCGCTTCGGGTGACCTGGGCTGATGTTCGCCTAGGAGCTCGACGCCTGAGGGGCGTGGGCGGCTGCGGGTCCGTGGTGGCTCGTCGCGCAGTTCCCCGCGCCCCTGGGGCCGCTGCCGTCGGCCCGCGTCACGAAGCACACCTTCACATCTGAGCGTGTGGTGTCTCACACCCCGGCCCGGCGTCTCGTTCGCCCTCGACAAGTGCGAAGATGGGGCTCGGCAGGACAGGGCCCCCACCACAGGGCCGAAGAAGAGCGGCCGGACACCAGCCGCCGCGCGGTCGTGGACGACCGGCGTACGGCGCACATGCATGGAGGACGTGACGTGGCGAACGACGCCAGCACCGTTTTCGACCTAGTGATCCTCGGCGGTGGTAGCGGTGGTTACGCCGCGGCCCTGCGCGGGGCCCAGCTGGGCCTGGACGTCGCCCTGATCGAGAAGGACAAGGTCGGCGGCACCTGCCTGCACCGGGGATGCATCCCCACGAAGGCCCTGCTCCACGCGGGCGAGATCGCCGACCAGGCCCGCGAGAGCGAGCAGTTCGGTGTGAAGGCCACCTTCGAGGGCATCGACGTGCCCGCCGTGCACAAGTACAAGGACGGGGTGATCTCCGGCCTGTACAAGGGTCTGCAGGGGCTCATCGCCTCCCGCAAGGTCACCTACATCGAGGGTGAGGGCCGTCTGTCCTCCCCGACCTCCGTCGATGTCAACGGCCAGCGCGTCCAGGGCCGTCACGTCCTGCTGGCGACCGGCTCCGTGCCGAAGTCGCTGCCGGGCCTGGAGATCGACGGCAACCGCATCATCTCCTCGGACCACGCCCTCGTCCTGGACCGCGTCCCGAAGTCGGCGATCGTCCTCGGCGGCGGTGTCATCGGCGTCGAGTTCGCCTCCGCCTGGAAGTCCTTCGGCACCGACATCACCATCATCGAGGGCCTCAAGCACCTCGCCCCGCTCGAGGACGAGAACTCCTCCAAGCTTCTTGAGCGCGCCTTCCGCAAGCGCGGCATCAAGTTCAACCTGGGCACCTTCTTCTCGAAGGCCGAGTACACCCAGGACGGTGTCAAGGTCACCCTCGCCGACGGCAAGGAGTTCGAGGCCGAGCTGCTGCTGGTGGCCGTCGGCCGCGGGCCCGTCTCCGCCGGTCTCGGCTACGAGGAGCAGGGCGTCGCGATGGACCGCGGCTACGTCCTGGTCGACGAGTACATGCGGACGAACGTCCCGACCGTCTCCGCCGTCGGTGACCTGGTCCCGACGCTCCAGCTCGCGCACGTCGGCTTCGCCGAGGGCATCCTGGTGGCGGAGCGTCTGGCCGGCCTGAAGGCCGTTCCGATCGACTACGACGGTGTCCCGCGGGTGACGTACTGCCACCCCGAGGTCGCCTCCGTCGGTATCACCGAGGCCAAGGCCAAGGAGATCTACGGTGCGGACAAGGTCGTCGCTCTGAAGTACAACCTCGCGGGCAACGGCAAGAGCAAGATCCTCCAGACCGCGGGCGAGATCAAGCTCGTCCAGGTCAAGGACGGTGCCGTGGTCGGCGTCCACATGGTCGGCGACCGCATGGGCGAGCAGGTCGGCGAGGCCCAGCTGATCTACAACTGGGAAGCGCTGCCCTCCGAGGTCGCCCAGCTCATCCACGCCCACCCGACGCAGAACGAGGCGCTCGGCGAGGCCCACCTGGCCCTCGCGGGCAAGCCGCTGCACTCGCACGACTGACCCCTCGGTCGACGAAGCGACGATCCAGACTTCCGCAATCGTTAAGGAGCAACAGAAACCATGGCGGTTTCCGTAACCCTTCCGGCGCTCGGCGAGAGCGTCACCGAGGGCACCGTCACCCGCTGGCTGAAGGCCGAGGGTGAGCGCGTAGAGGCCGACGAGCCGCTGCTCGAGGTCTCGACCGACAAGGTCGACACCGAGATCCCCTCCCCCGCCGCCGGCATCCTGGCGTCCATCAAGGTCGCCGAGGACGAGACGGTCGAGGTCGGCGCCGAGCTGGCCCTGATCGACGACGGCTCGGGCGCGCCCGCCGCCGCCCCGGCCCCCGCCGCCGAGGAGGCTCCGGCTCCGGCCCCCGAGCCCGCCGCGGCCGCGCCCTCCACCGAGCAGGAGGCCCCCGCGCCGGCCCCGACCGCCGAGGCGGCCACCGGCGGCGGCTCCGCCGAGGGCACCGACGTGGTCCTCCCGGCGCTCGGCGAGTCCGTCACCGAGGGCACCGTCACCCGCTGGCTCAAGGAGGTCGGCGACTCCGTCGAGGCCGACGAGCCGCTGCTGGAGGTCTCCACGGACAAGGTCGACACCGAGATCCCGGCGCCCACCTCCGGTGTGCTGCTGGAGATCACGGTCGCCGAGGACGAGACCGCCGAGGTCGGTGCCAAGCTGGCCGTCATCGGCGCTCCCGGTGCCGCCCCGGCCGCCGCTCCGGCTCCGGCCGCCCCGGCTCCGGCGCCCGCCGCCGCTGCCCCGGCGCCCGCCGCGCCGGCTCCGGCCGCTCCGGCTCCCGCTCCGGCCGCTCCCGCCGCTCCGGCTCCGGCGCCCGCCGCCGAGGCTCCGGCAGCTCCGGCTGCCGCGCCCGCTCCGGCCGCCCCGGCTCCGGCCGCTGCCCCGGCCGCGTCGGCTGCCGCCAAGGCCACCGACGAGGGCGCCTACGTCACCCCGCTGGTGCGCAAGCTCGCCGCCGAGAACGGTGTCGACCTGGGCTCCGTCAAGGGCACCGGCGTCGGCGGCCGTATCCGCAAGCAGGACGTCGTCGCCGCCGCCGAGGCCGCGAAGGCCGCTGCCGCCGCTCCGGCTCCCGCCGCTGCCGCACCGGCCGCCGCCCCCAAGAAGGCGCCGTCCCTGGAGGCTTCTCCCCTCCGTGGCCAGACCATCAAGATGCCGCGCATCCGCAAGGTCATCGGCGACAACATGGTCAAGGCGCTGCACGAGCAGGCGCAGCTGTCCTCGGTCGTCGAGGTCGACGTCACCCGTCTGATGAGGCTGCGCGCCCGGGCCAAGGACTCCTTCGCGGCTCGCGAGGGCGTCAAGCTCTCCCCGATGCCGTTCTTCGTCAAGGCCGCGGCCCAGGCGCTGAAGGCGCACGCGCCGATCAACGCCCGGATCAACGAGGGCGAGGGGACGATCACCTACTTCGACGCCGAGAACATCGGTATCGCGGTGGACTCCGAGAAGGGCCTGATGACCCCGGTCATCAAGGGCGCCGGTGACCTCAACATCGCCGGTATCGCCAAGGCCACCGCCGACCTGGCGGGCAAGGTGCGGGCGAACAAGATCACGCCGGACGAGCTGTCCGGTGCGACGTTCACCATCTCCAACACCGGTTCGCGCGGCGCGCTCTTCGACACGATCATCGTGCCGCCGAACCAGGTCGCGATCCTCGGCATCGGCGCCACGGTCAAGCGCCCCGCCGTGATCGAGACGGAGGAGGGCGCGGTCATCGGCGTCCGCGACATGACGTACCTGACCCTCTCCTACGACCACCGTCTGGTCGACGGCGCCGACGCGGCCCGTTACCTGACGGCCGTCAAGGCGATCCTGGAGGCGGGCGAGTTCGAGGTCGAGCTCGGTCTGTGAGTCTCTGAGCAGGGGCTTGTGAGCAGAAGCCGCTGATCGCGGGACGACGGTGCCCCGTCCGGAGTTCTCCGGGCGGGGCACCGTCGCGTCCGCGTTCCGCCGCGGGGAGACACCGCCGAGCCTGGCCGGTACGGGTCTTTACAAACCGGCCGCCCATGGCAGCGTGTAAGTCTCGTCTCACCTGCGCGAAAGGACCCCCGTGCGCCTCTCCACCGGAGGGCCGCGGCTCTATTGTCTAGAGGTCAACGCCCCTGGGGCTCGTCCCCCGCCGGTCCCCCGCCGAAGGAGCCCGCATGACCACCGCGCCCGTCGTCCACTCGCTGCGCGAACAGATCCGCGAGCACATCGTGGAAGGCATCGTGAGCGGGCGGTGGAAGCCGGGTGAGCGGATCGTGGAGCGGCGGATCGCGACGGAGCTGGAGGTCAGCCAGACTCCCGTGCGGGAGGCCCTGCGTGAGCTGGAGTCGCTGCGGTTGATCGAATCCGCGCCGAACAAGGGCGTACGGGTGCGGAATCTGACCGCGGCCGATCTGGAGGAGAGCTACCCCGTACGGGCGGGGCTGGAGGCGATCGCCGCGGAGCTGGCGGCGGAGCGGCTGGCGGAGGACTGCTCGGCGCTGGAGCCACATGTGGCCGCGCTGTACGAGGCGGACCGCAAGGCCGACGGGACGTCCCAGGTGCGGCACACGGTGGCGTTCCACCGGGAGCTGGTGCGGGCGGCGGGCAACTCGGTGCTGCTGCACACGTGGGAGGGGCTGGGGATCGAGGTGTTCACCGCGCTGTCGATCCGCTGGCTGGGTACGGTCCAGCAGTCCTACGCGGAGGAGCACGAGGAGCTGGTCGCGGCGTTCCGGCGACGCGACCCCCGGATCGCCGACCTGGTCAAGTCCCACGTCCTGGGCTGCGCCCCGCACACGGACGACGAGCCGGCGTAGACGTCTCGGCCGCGGGTCCGGCGGGGGTCGCTCGCGCAGTTCCCCGCAGCCCCTGAAGAACAGGGGCTGCGCCCCTTGCTTTTCGGGCCCGCGGGGGCAGCGGTGGGCTCTACGGCCCCCGGGGCCTGGGCTTTTAGGGGCGCGGGGACCTGCGCGAACGACCCCCACCCGGCCGCACCCGCCGACGCACCCACACCCCCTCCCTCTGAGCGCACCCCCGCTCAAACGCCGCCCCACCTGCACAAACCCCGACCCACCACGGCACCCGGTGTCTCCGCCGGGGGCACCCCGTGCCGACTTTCTCGTGATCAAGATATTTTGCCCGGAACCCTTTGATCGATCATCGATCAGCGGGTTACAGTCGCCGACGGGCCGCGCGACGGAGTCGCACAATGACGCCGCACCGAAGCCCACCGCCCTGTCCTGCCAAAGACCAAGGGCAACCCCCGAACCCTTGCCGATGAGGGAACCCCCTTCGACTGAGGAAGGCGGCGCAATGACCGACTCCCACGCCATCCGGCCGAGCGCGCTCGACCAGCTCCCCGACCGGGACCCGGAGGAGACCGCCGAATGGCAGGCCTCGCTGGACGCCGTCACCAAGGCGGCCGGGCCGCACCGCGCGGCGTACCTGATGCGCCGCACCCTGGAGCGTGCGGAGGGCAACGGCATCGCGCTGCCCAAGCTGCTCGAAACGGACTACGTCAACACCATCCCCACCGCCGCCGAGCCGGGCATCCCCGGTGACGAGGCGATGGAGCGCCGTATCACCGCCTGGAACCGCTGGAACGCGGCCGCGATGGTCTCCCGCGGCTCGAAGTACGGCGTCGGCGGCCACATCGCCACCTTCGCCTCCGCGGCCTGGCTCTACGAGACCGGCTTCAACCACTTCTTCAAGGGCAAGGAGCGGGACGGCTCCGGCGACCAGCTCTACATCCAGGGCCACGCCTCCCCCGGCATCTACGCCCGCGCCTTCCTCGACGGCCGCCTGAACGAGTCCCACCTGGACAACTTCCGCCGTGAGGCAGGGGGCGAGGGCCTCCCGTCGTACCCGCACCCCCGCCGCCTGCCCTGGCTGTGGGAGTTCCCGACGGTGAGCATGGGCCTCGGCCCCCTCTCCGCCATCTACCAGGCGCGCTTCAACCGCTATCTCACCAGCCGCGGCATCAAGGACGTCTCCGACTCCCACGTCTGGGCGTTCCTCGGCGACGGCGAGATGGACGAGCCGGAGTCGACGGCAGCCCTCGCGCTGGCGAGCCGCGAGGGTCTCGACAACCTCACCTTCGTCATCAACTGCAACCTGCAGCGCCTCGACGGCCCGGTCCGCGCCAACTTCAAGATCGTGCAGGAGCTGGAGGCCCAGTTCCGCGGCGCCGGCTGGAACGTCGTGAAGACGCTCTGGGGTTCCGCCTGGGACGAGCTGTTCCAGCTGGACACGACCGGCGCGCTCCTGCGCCGGCTGCGCGAGGTACCCGACGCGCAGGTGCAGACGTACCAGACCCGTGACGCCGCCTACATCCGCCAGGACTTCTTCGGCAAGGACCCCGCGCTCGTCGAGATGGCGAAGCTGCTGAGCGACGACAAGATCCTGGAGTGCTTCCACCTCTCGCGCGGTGGTCACGAGGCCCGCAAGGTGTACGCCGCCTACAAGGCCGCCGTCGAGTTCAAGGGCGCGCCGACCGTCATCCTGGCCCAGACCGTCAAGGGCTTCACCCTCGGCGAGGGCTTCGCGTCGAAGAACGCCAACCACCAGATGAAGAAGCTGTCGACGGACGAGTTCAAGCAGATGCGTGATCTGCTCGAACTCCCCATCAAGGACAGCGACTTCGTCGACGGGGTCGTGCCCTACGGCCACCCCGGCGCCGACTCCGCCGAGGTCCGCTACCTCCAGGAGCGCCGCGCCGCGCTCGGCGGTCCCGCCCCGGCCCGCCGTACGCACGCGCTGGCCCCGCTGCCGGCCGCCGCCGACAAGACGTTCGCCTCCTTCGACAAGGGCTCCGGCTCGCAGAACGTGGCGACGACCATGGCCTTCGTCCGTCTGGTCAAGGACCTGGTCCGCGACAAGCAGACCGGCCGCCGCTGGGTGCCGATCGTCCCCGACGAGGCGCGCACGTTCGGCATGGAGTCGCTGTTCCCGTCCCTCGGGATCTACTCCCCCAAGGGCCAGACGTACGAGCCGGTCGACCGCGACCAGCTGATGTACTACAAGGAGGCCAAGGACGGCCAGATCCTCAACGAGGGGATCACCGAGGCCGGTTCCATGGCGGACTTCATCGCCGCGTCCACCGCGTACTCCACGCACGGTGAGGCGATGATCCCCTTCTACATCTTCTACTCGATGTTCGGCTGGCAGCGCACGGCCGACCAGATGTGGCAGCTCGGCGACCAGCTCGGCCGCGGCTTCCTCGTCGGCGCGACGGCCGGCCGTACGACCCTGACGGGCGAGGGCCTCCAGCACGCCGACGGCCACTCGCCGGTCATCGCCGCGACGAACCCGGCGGCGCTGACCTACGACCCGGCGTTCGCGTACGAGGTCGCGGCGATCGTCAAGGACGGTCTGCGCCGGATGTACGGCGAGGCCGCGCCGGGCGAGGACCCGAACGTCTTCTACTACCTGACCGTCTACAACGAGCCGCTGCCGCAGCCCGCCAAGCCGGGCGTCGCCGGGGTGGACGAGGGCATCGTCAAGGGCCTGTACCGCTTCAACACGGCCGAGTCGGCGGGGCTGTCCCCGGTGGCGAACGCCCCGCGCGTCCAGCTGCTCGGCTCCGGTACGGCGATCCACTGGGTCCTGGAGGCGCAGAAGCTCCTCGCCGAGGAGTGGGGTGTCGCGGCGGACGTCTGGTCGGCGACCTCGTGGAGCGAGCTGCGGCGGGACGCGCTGGAGGCGGATGCCGCGCTGCTGCGCGGGGAGGAGCGGACGCCGTTCGTCCGGCAGGCGTTGCAGGGTGCGGAGGGGCCGGTGCTGGCCGTCTCCGACTACATGCGCCAGGTGCCGGACCAGATCGCGCAGTGGGTCGAGCAGGACTACTCGTCGCTCGGTGCGGACGGGTTCGGGCTGTCGGACACCCGTGAGGCCGCCCGTCGTCACTTCGGTGTGGACGCGCAGTCCGTGGTCGTCGCCGCGCTCGCGCAGCTCGCCCGCCGTGGTGAGGTCCAGGCTACGGCGGTGAAGGAGGCTCGGGAGCGGTACGGGCTGTGACGCCGGCGGGGCGGTGGGGGCGTTCTCCTCGCCCCCGCCGCCCCTACCCGTCCCTCCCCCAGGGGCTGCGCCCCTTCGACCCCCGTCTGCCGGCCCGGTGGGGGTTCTCGCGCAGTTCCCCGCGCCCCTGAAAAGCAGGGGCTGCGCCCACCGCTTTTCAGGGGCCATCCGGATCCCCGGGCCCCCCACGCGCCCGGCATCATGAAGGCATGCGTGCTGCTCGGCTGATCAAGATGGTGCTGCTTCTCCAGTCCCGGCCCTCCATGACCGCCGCCGAACTCGCCCGTGAACTGGAGGTGTCCGAGCGGACCGTCACCCGGGACGCCCAGGCGCTGTCGGAGGCGGGGGTGCCGGTGTACGCGGACCGGGGGCGGGCCGGGGGGTACCGGCTGATCGGCGGGTACCGCACGCGCCTCACGGGCCTGGCCCGCGGGGAGGCCGAGGCGTTGTTCCTCAGCGGTGTGCCGGGGGCGCTGCAGGAGATGGGGCTGGAGGACGCGGCCTCCGCGGCCCGGCTGAAGGTCTCGGCCGCCCTGCTGCCCTCCCTGCGCGATGCCTCCCGTACGGCGTCCCAGCGGTTCCACCTCGACGCGCCGAGCTGGTTCCAGGAGCCGAAGACCCCTGAGCTGCTGCCCGCGGTGGCGGACGCCGTGTGGGACGACCGCAGGATCGTCGCGCGCTATCGCAGGGGTGACACCGAGGTCGAGCGCGCGCTGGAACCGTACGGTCTCGTCCTCAAGGCCGGGGTCTGGTACCTGTGCGCCCATGTCCCCCTCACCGGCGGAAGCACCGGCTCCTTTCGGACCTATCGCATCGACCGTTTCCTCTCCGTCGAGGACGGCGGCGACCGCTTCGCCCGCGACGAGGAGTTCGACCTGCCGGCCCACTGGGACGCGCAGGCGGAACGGTTCGCCCGGTCGATCCTGCACGCCGAGGTCGTCGTGCGGCTCTCGGCGGAGGGCGTGCGCAGACTGCCGTACGTCGTGGATCCCGTCTCCGCCCGGGACGCGCTGACGGCGGCCGGGGCGCCGGACGAACACGGCCGGACGACCCTCACGCTCCGGGTCGAGTCGGAGGAGGTGGCGCACACGCAGCTCACGGCGCTCGGGGCGGAGGCCGAGGTGCTGGCGCCCGCGGGCCTGCGGGAGCGCTTCGCGGGCGACGCGCGCCGGCTCGCCGGGCTGTATGCGCGACCCCGTGAGGCCCCGCGGACACCGTGGCGGACATAACAATCCGCCGTTCTCCACGTGCGTCCCACCCGCCCAGGCACGATGCTGGACCCGTGATGGACGAGACGGAGTTCTGGGAGCTGGTGGACACGGCCCGCGAGGATGCCGAGGGCGATCCCGAGGACCAGGCCGACCTGCTCGTGGAACGGCTCGGCCGGCTGGACCCGGAGGCGGTGCTGGACTTCGCCCGGCATTTCGAGTCCCGCTACAACCGCGCCTACACCTGGGACCTTTGGGGCGCCGCGTGGGTGCTGCTCGACGGTGCCAGTGACGACGCGTTCGACTTCTTCCGGTGCTGGCTGATCGGTCAGGGCCGGGAGGTCTTCGAGGGCGCGGTCCACGACCCCGACTCGCTCGCCGGTCTGCTGGACGACTTCGACGACGAGATCGACGGGGACGGCGAGGAGCTGGGCTACGCCGCGGACGAGGCGTACGAGCAGCTCACGGGTGTCATCGCCCCGGACCTCGGCATCCCGCCCCCGCCCCGCGAACCGGAGGGCACCCCGCTCGACTTCGAGGACGAGACGGCGCTCGCGGAGCGCTGCCCGAAGCTCTGGGAGCGTTTCCGGGGCGAGGGCTGAGCCGGGCCGGTTCCGGCGGGGCGGGGCTTCTCAGGCCCGCGAGCCGCGACCCGGCGTGCGCGGCAGGTAGGCGTACTGCTCGGTGGTGTACGGCTGGGCGTGGTGGCGTCGTTCCTGCCCCGGGGCGGGGTGCCCGGGGGCGTGGGCCCCGTGCAGGGGCGCGGCGTTGGCGCGGTCCAGCGCGGACGCGGTGACGGCGGACGGGCCGAGCACGACGACGGCGGTCGCGCAGGCCACCGTCCAGGGGCTCCGCAGGGTCGAGGACCAGGACCTCCGCCGGTCGCGGGACGCGTCGTTCTTCGTACGGCTGCCGAGCATCTTCCCCACCACTTCCCCATCTCCGGTCGGCGTGACATCACGAAGGTAGGGCGCGGATCTTGGAGCGGTCTGTGAGGCCCCGGCGCGCTGTCTGTGAACCTGATGAGATCCGGGTCAGCGCCGGCCCTGGAGGCGGGCCGCCAGCTCCCTGATCGCGGGCAGGCGTTCCGCGAGGGCCGCGCCCGGACAGCTGGTCATGTAGCCGTCGCTGTGGCCCGCGAGGGTGGGCAGCAGGACGGTGGTGCCGGAGGCGTAGCGGCTGAGGCTGTTGCTGGAGGTGAGCCGGACGCTGCCGCGCGGGTCGGTGTCGGAGAGGCCGAGTTTCCAGGCGGCGAGGGCGGCGATCGCGTCGGTCATGGCCTGCGGGACCGGGACGCCGGCGGTGAAGGTGCCGAGGGCGGCGATGCCGGTGGTGCGGTGGTTGAAGCCCTGGGTGTGGGCACCGGTGACGGCACGGTCGATGCCGCCCGCGCGGCCCTCGTAGATGGTGCCGCAACGGTCGACGAGGAAGTTGTAGCCGATGTCGTCCCAGTCCTTGGCTCCGGTCTGGCCGGCGTACAGGTAGCGGATGATGCGGGGCGCGTCGGCGCAGTCGTAGCCGTTGGGCGAGTCCGTGTGGTGGATGAAGACGGCGGCGACCTCGTCGTCGTAGCGGGCGGGTGGCTGGCTGGGCGCGTCCTTCTCCAGCCAGCGGGTCCTCGGCACGATGGGCGGCCGGGGCGCCTGGTGCGGCAGCGCGGGCCGGGCCGCTGCGGGCCGGCCCGGCCGTTGCCCCGTACGGTCCACGCCGAACACCAGCATGACCAGCGCGAGGACGGCCGCCAGGCCGGGCAGGGAGGCCAGCAGCAGCAGGAGCACCCGCCGGGGCGGATCCGCACGCTCCCACGCCAGGCGCACGCGGTCCCGCGACCGGCGCAGGTGCCGCCGTATTCGCGCCCCCCGTGACCTCCGGAACACACGCATGTCCCCAGAGTCACCCGGATGCGCCCCCGCCGCGATGTGGGGTGGGCCACCCGGTGGAAGCGGAAGGAACCAACACCGTGGTCCGGGGCGTTTTCACTGTTCCAGGGCGGATGTGGCGCGGTGGTGGCCGGTTCGCGCGGACCGGCGGGGTGCCGCGGGGGCGCAGCTGATCACTGCGGCCGCCGCGCGCGTACTACAGGGTCCCTAGAGAGAGGCGGCTGGAGTGGACGTGCTCGACATCCTGCTGATGCTGGTGATCCTGGCCTACGCGGCGTCGGGTTACCGTCGCGGCCTGGTGGCGGGATGCGTGTCCCTCGCCGGTTTCGTGGGCGGTGCGGCGACCGGCGTCTGGGTGCTGCCCTGGATGATGGAGCTGGTGGAGGCGGGCACGCCCACGGCGACGGTCACCGCGGTGCTGACCGTCCTGGTGCCGGGGGTGATCGGGCACGAGCTGGCGGGCAGGCTGGCGCTGCGGCTGCGCCGGGAGATCGACCGCAGCCCGCTGCGGGTGGCCGACGGCGTCGGCGGGGCGGCGGCCAACACCCTCGCCGTGCTCATCGTGGCGTGGGTGGCCGCGAGCGTCCTCGCGGCGTCCTCGTCGGCGGTGGTGACCAACTCGATCCGGAACTCCGCGCTGCTGGGCGCCGTGCAGAACACCATGCCGGACACCACCCCGGCCTGGTTCTCGGACGCCACGTCCGCGCTCACCGAGGCGGGCTTCCCGCAGGTCTTCAACCCGTTCGAGAACGAGGCGACGGCCGAGGTCGCCAAGCCCTCCGGCGACAGCGTCACCGCGGCCGCGACCGGCGCCGCCAAGCGGAGCACGGTGAAGATCGAGGGCGTCGCGGGCACCCAGGGCCGCGAGGGCAGCGGTTTCGTGTACGCCGGCGAGCATGTGATGACCAACGCCCATGTGGTGGCGGGCATCGACGACCCGAGCGTGCGCGTGGGCGGCGTGGGCAGGGCGTACGAGGCGAAGGTCGTGCTCTTCGACTCCGACAAGGACGTGGCGGTCCTCTACGTCCCGGGGCTCAAGGCTCCGCTGCTGCGCTTCGACGACAGCGCCGAGCGCGGGGACGCGTCGGTCGTGGCCGGTTATCCGGAGGACGGCGGCCTGGACCTCCAGGCGGCCACGGTCGCCAGCCGGATCGACGCGACCGGCCGGAACATCTACAACACCGACTCGGTGACCCGCGACATCTACTCCATCCGCTCCACCGTCCGCCCCGGCAACTCCGGCGGCCCCCTCCTCACCACCGACGGCCGGGTCTTCGGCGTCGTCTTCGCCCGCTCCACCTCGGACGCCGAGACGGGTTACGTCCTCACGGTCGACGAGGTCCTCCCGGACGCGCAGCGCGCGGCGAACGCGACGACCCCGGTGGACACGGGTGACCTGGTGACCTCGTGACCCGACGGCCGGGCGACCTGGTGGGCCGAGGGCCCGGTGAGGGGCGGTCGGGTCAGAGCCGACGGCCCATCAGTACGTCGTCCACGTACGCCCCGTCGAGCAGGAACTCCTCCGGCAGGATCCCCTCCACCACGAAGCCCTCGGACTCGTAGAGCCTCCTGGCCGCGGTGTTGTGGCCGAGGACCCGCAGGGTCAGCCGGCGGGCGCCGCGGCGGCGTGCCTCGTCCTGGACGGCGCGCAGCAGCGCCCGTGCGACGCCCGCCCCGCGCGCCCGGTCGGCGACGGCGAGGCCCTGGATCTGACGGACGTGCGTGTGGCAGGCGAGGCCGGAGGGCAGGGCGAGGCGGACGTACCCGACGACGGTGCCGTCGAGTTCGGCGACCAGGTGGTCCTGCGGGCCGTAGTGCTCGTTGAAGAACGGCGCGTACGGCTGGGTGGGGCGTTCCTGGACGGAGTGCAGCGTGGACCAGGTGTCGCGGTCGAGTCGGCCGAGCGTGTCCTCGTCCTCCGAGGTGGCGAGGCGTATGTGGGGTGCGTGCATGGCGGCCACTGTACGGCGGCCGCACCGGCGAATCGTCGGCCGGATCGTGCACCCCGGACCCGCCGTCCCGTCGTGCGGGCGGGCAGGATGGAGACATGACCGTTGAATCGCCCGTTCCGCCCGGTTCTCGTATCGCGATCGCCGGTGCGTCCGGCCTGATCGGTTCCGCGCTGGCCCGCTCGCTCACCGAGGACGGTCACGAGGTGCTCCGGCTCGTGCGGCGGGCGCCCCGCGCGCCGGGTGAGGTGCGCTGGGACCCGGAGGCGGGTCGGGTCGACACGGCCGGCCTCGCGGGGTGCGCGGCCGTCGTCAACCTCGCCGGCGCGGGGGTCGCCTCCCACCGCTGGACGGACGCGTACAAGGCGACGATCCGCCGGAGCCGGGTGCTCGGCACCAGGACGCTCGCCGAGGCCGCCGCCTCCCTCCACACTCCGCCGAACGTCTTGGTCAACGGCAGCGCCGTCGGCTTCTACGGCTTCACGGGCGACCGGGTCGTGGACGAGTCGGCGGAGCCGGGCTCGGAGTTCCTGTCCGGGCTGTGCGTGGAGTGGGAGGGGGCGACCGAGGCGGCGCGGGAGGCCGGGATCCGTACCGCGTTCGCCCGTACGGGGCTGGTGGTGGCGCGGGGCGGGGGCGCCTGGGGTCCGCTGTTCCCGCTGTTCAAGGCCGGGTTGGGCGGGCGGATGGGTGACGGCCGCCAGTACTGGAGCTTCATCTCCCTGCACGACGAGGTCGCGGCGCTGCGGCATCTGCTGTTCACACCGTCGCTGTCGGGCCCGTTCAACCTGACCGCGCCGACCCCGCGCACCAACCGTGAGATCACGGCGGCGATGGGCCGGGTGCTGCGCCGGCCCACCCTGTTCACGGTGCCCGCGCCGGCGCTGCGGCTCGCGCTCGGCGAGGTCGCGGGCGATGTGCTCGGCAGTACGCGGGCCGTTCCGACGCGGTTGCTGGAGTCGGGGTTCGCGTTCACGTATCCGGAGATCGACGACGCGATCCGAGCTGCGCTCGGCTGAGGGGGTGGGTGGGTCGTCGGTGCGGGTGTGGTGTCGGGTGCGGTGTCGCGTGCGGGCCCGCGGCCGCCCGACAACGTTCACCCCCCCGAACGCCCGGCGCACACTCGCCCCGTCCATGCCCCCGTGCGAGGTCACACGCTCCTTCCCCGGAACCGGCGCCCGCCTTCACTCTCATGCCGAACTCAGGTATTTCAGAAGGATGTTGGGGGCATAACGTCCCCGCAGCCGCGCGACCTCGGGAGGGGCACGTGCTTGAGTCGGTGCACCAGTCGGCGTTCCCGGCGGACACGGAGGACGTGGACGTCATCGTGGTAGGAGCCGGTGTGGCCGGCCTCGCCGCAGCCGGACATCTGACCAGGGCGGGGCTGAGGACCACCGTCCTGGAGGCCGCCCCCGCCGTCGGCGGCCGCATGTCCACCGAGAAGATCGACGGCTTCCGCCTGGACCGGACGACGCGGCTGCTCTCCACGTCGTACCCGGAACTGCGCCGTACGCCCGGCCTGGACCGGCTCCCCCTGCGGGCGTTCGCCCCGGGCGTCCTGCTGCACGCCGACGGCCGTCATCAGCGCGCCGGCGCCGCCCCGGTCCTGCGGAGCGCGAGGGGCGCACTCACGGCTGCGCGCGCCCTGGCAAGCGCCCCCAGGCTCCCCCGGAACCAGGGGCGTTCCCCGGCCCGTTCCTCGGGCACGCGGCCCGGTCGGCTGGGCGCTCCCGCCGACCAGTCCCGGCTGGCCATGGCCCTGGCCCGGCTCGCCGCGACCGCGCCCGAGCGGCTCCTCGCCCGGGTGGAGGTACCGGCCGCCCAGGCACTGACGACCCGGGGGTTCCCGCCCCGGACGATCGACGGTTTCGTACGCCCCCTGCTGGCCGCGCTGCTCGCCGACCCGGCACTGGAGACCTCCAGCCGCTGTGCCGACCTGGCACTGCACACCTTCGCGACGGGCCGGCTGTGCATCCCGGAGGGCGGCGCCGACACGCTTCCGGAGCTGCTCGCGGCCGCGCTGCCGCCGGGCTCGGTCCGCACGGGGGTCCAGGTCACCGCGATCAGCACGACCTCGGTGACCACGGCCCAGCACGGTGAACTCACCTGCCGAGCCGTGGTGCTGGCCACCGACGCCCGGTCCGCCGCGGAACTGCTGCCCGGCCTGCGGGTGCCGGGGTTCCACCCGGTGACGGTTCTGCACCACGCCACCGACGAGCCCCCGTTGGCCGAACCCGCGCTGCTCCTCGACGCCGACCGCAGCGGGCCCGTCTCGCACACGGCGGTCGTCAGCCAGGTCGACCCGAGCCGGGCACCGGCGGGCCGCGCCCTGATCACCTCCACGGTCCTCGGCACTCCCCCGGATCCCGCGCACCTCGACGCCACGGTCCGCGCCCAACTGGCCCGTCTCTACCGGACGTCCACGACCCGCTGGGAACTCCTCGCCGCGCACCACGTCCCCGAGGCGGTCCCCGCGATGCCCGCGCCGCACGACCTGCGCCGTCCGGTGCGCCTCATGGCGGGCCTCTACGTCTGCGGCGACCACCGCGACACCAGCACCGTCCAGGGCGCCCTGCACTCCGCCCGGCGGGCCGCACACGCCGTCCTGACCGACCTGGACGTCCGGCCGTTGCTCTCCGAGGAGCCGCTGGAGACGGCCGCGTGAGGCTCCCCGGGAGACGCCTCAGGGGCGCCCGGCACTGTGCCGGGCGCCCCTGAGGCGAGTCCTACGGGTCCTACGGGTCCCGCGCCTACCCCAGCGCCGCCACCTTGTCCCGGTACCCCCGCACCGGGGCCGCGTCGCGGTAGGGCTCCAGGCGGCGTTCGAAGTCGCGGACGTACTCCACGGCCCGTACGGACCGCATCTCGGAGGCCTGGCCGGCGGCCTCCGCGCCCAACTGGCAGGCCTGGTCGAGCTCTCCGAGGCCCAGGCGGGCGGAGGCGAGGACGACGCGGCAGAAGAGGCGGCTGCGGGCGTAGGCGGGTGCCCGCAGCTGCAGGGAGCGCTCGGCGTGCTGGGCGGCTGCACGGTACTGCTGGAGGTCGCGGTGGCTGTGCCCGAACTCGTCGGCGAGCTGGGCCTCGTCGAAGAACCGCGCCCAGTACGGGACCTCGTCCCCGGGGCGGGCCGTCTCCAGGGCGCGTTCGGCCCGGACCAGCGCGGCGGTGGAGGCGCGCACCTCGCCGAGCACCGCGTGCCCCCGCGCCTCGACGGAGTGCAGCAGCGACTGCACCACCGGCGGCACGGCCGACCCGACGCCCTGCTGGGCGACGCGCGCGAGCTGCACGGCCTCGCGCCCATGCCCCAGATAGACCGCCTGCCGGCTCATCGTGACGAGCACGTACGCCCCGTACGCCCGGTCCCCCGCCGCCTGCGCCAGCCTCAGCGCCTGCACGAAGTACCGCTGCGCGAGTCCGTGGGCGCCGATGTCGTACGAGGTCCAGCCGGCCAGCCGGGTCAGGTCGGCGGCGGCCGCGAACAGCCGCCGGCCGACCTGCTCGCCGTAGGCGCCGCGCAGCATCGGCTCGGCCTCGTGTTCCAGGTAGCGCACGAGGGCCTGGCGGGCGTGACCGCCGCCGTACGCGTCGTCGAGGGCGCGGAACAACTCCCCCACCGAGCGGAGGGCGGCGATGTCCCCGCCGGTGACCTTCTGGCCGGGGCCGCGCTCGGTCTGGCTGCGCTGCCGGGGGACGACCGGGCGGCCCTGCGGGGGGACCCGGGTCGCGCCCGGATCACCCCGGCCCACCCGGTCGTCGGCCCGGCCGATCAGCCAGTCCCGGCTGGGGACGACCAGCCCGGCGGGCGTGAACGCGATCTTGCGGAGTTCGGCGTGGCTGCCGGAGTCCTTGCGCCACAGGCCGCCGACGATGTCGATGGCCTCCTCGGGGGTCGCGGCGAACTCCAGGCCCGCGTAGACGGGGGCGCAGGCGTCCAGGCCGAGGTCCTGGGCGGTGAGCCGGCGGCCGAGGCGGCGGGTGAACACCTCGGCGATGAGCGCGGGTGTCGTCCCCCGGGGCTGCTGACCACGCAGCCAGCGGGTGACCGACGTCTTGTCGTATCTGAGGTCGAGGCCGTGTTCGAGACCGAGCTGGTCCACACGGCGCGCTAGTCCCGCGTTCGAGAACCCCGCTTCTGCGATGAGGGCGGCGAGCTGGCGGTTGGGGGTGCGCTGCGCGGGTCGTTCCGTCATCTGCGGTGCGGTCTCCTGCCTTCCGGGTGTCGGCGGGGTTTCCCGGATTGCCTGGTGAGAAGCCTTTTGCGGCCTTGTGAACGGCGCGAATGTAGCGGAGAGTAAGCGTCCGATCGCACACTTCCGCAACCATTCATCCGATCGTGTGAGGATTTGCCGCACGGCTGACGTGGTCGGCCTCCGTCACGCGCCGGCTGGGCATCTCGTACGCCCGGCGGCCGGGGCGTACGACGAGCGTCGGGCTTCACCTCCGCGCCCTGTACGACGGTCGTCGGCACCGGCGCCCGAGACCGCTCGAACACCGCCCGGCCGCGCGGTCGTACAGTGGCTTGGGCGCGTCACGCGCCTGACAGGGCTATCGCGGTGCCGCCGCCCGGTGGTACCGCCGAGGGAGGCGCTTGCCGTGAGTGGATTGCGGTTCGTCCGCATGGGGTTCGGCGCGGAGGCCGTCGAGTACCAGGAGGCGTGGGACGAGCAGCGCCGGGTGCACGCGGCGCGCTTCGCCGACGAGGTCCCCGACACCGTGCTGCTCCTGGAACACCCGCCGGTCTACACGGCCGGCCGGCGCACGGCCGACAACGAGCGCCCCCTCGACGGCACCCCCGTCATCGACGTCGACCGCGGCGGCAAGATCACCTGGCACGGTCCGGGACAGCTGGTGGGCTACCCGATCCAGAAGCTTCCCCGGCCGGTGGACGTGGTGGCCCACGTACGGCGCCTGGAGGAGGCCCTGATCCGTACGTGCGCGGAGTTCGGGGTGGAGACCACGCGGGTCGAGGGCCGCAGCGGGGTGTGGGTGCTCGGCGATCCGGTCGAGCGGCGGCTCGGCGGGCTCTCGCTGGACCTCGATCCCCGGATGACCGACGACGAGTTCGATCCGCGGATGAACGGGCCGGAGTACGCGCCCTCCAACGCCGGGCAGCGGCGCGAGGACCGCAAGATCGCGGCGATCGGGATCCGGGTGGCGAAGGGGGTCACGATGCATGGCTTCGCGCTGAATGTGAACCCCGACAACAAGTGGTTCGACCGGATCATCCCGTGCGGGATCCGTGACGCGGGGGTCGCCTCCCTCGCGGGGGAACTGGGCCGGGACATCGGCATCGCGGAGGTTCTTCCCGTGGTCGAGCGGCACCTGCGGGACGTGCTGGAGAACGCGGAGTTGCAGCCGCGGGTGGTTGTGCGCACGGCGGTGTAGCGGCTGGGGTGCGCGGGCGAGCGCGGGGCGCACCCCTCGCGGGGCCGGCGCGGGGAATGGCACCGCGAAGGTGAAGGTTGCCCACCCCGGAGAGCGAGAACCGTACGGGCGTACCCTGGGGGACGCCGAAGAATCGAAGCACAGGGAGCCGATGTGTCCGCAGTCGCACCCGACGGACGCAAGATGCTGCGCCTGGAGGTCCGGAACAGCCAGACCCCCATCGAGCGCAAGCCCGAGTGGATCAAGACCCGGGCGAAAATGGGCCCCGAGTACACGAAGATGCAGAGTCTCGTGAAGAGCGAGGGCCTGCACACGGTCTGCCAGGAGGCGGGCTGCCCCAACATCTACGAGTGCTGGGAGGACCGCGAGGCCACGTTCCTCATCGGCGGCGACCAGTGCACCCGGCGCTGCGACTTCTGCCAGATCGACACCGGCAAGCCCGAGGCGCTGGACCGCGACGAGCCCCGCCGCGTCGGCGAGTCCGTGGTCACCATGGACCTGAACTACGCCACCATCACCGGCGTCGCCCGCGACGACCTGGAGGACGGCGGCGCCTGGCTGTACGCCGAGACGGTCCGCCAGATCCACCGGCAGACCGCCGAGCGTGAGACCGGCCACACCAAGGTCGAGCTGCTCGCCCCCGACTTCAACGCCGTACCGGAGCTGCTCCAGCAGGTCTTCGAGTCCCGCCCGGAGGTCTTCGCGCACAACGTCGAGACGGTCCCGAGGATCTTCAAGCGCATCCGCCCCGGCTTCCGCTACGAGCGCTCCCTGAAGGTCATCACCGAGGCCCGCGACTACGGTCTGGTCACGAAGTCGAACCTGATCCTCGGCATGGGCGAGACCCGCGAAGAGGTCAGCGAGGCGCTGAAGCAGCTGCACGACGCCGGCTGCGAGCTGGTGACCATCACCCAGTACCTGCGGCCGAGCGTCCGCCACCACCCCGTGGAGCGCTGGGTCAAGCCGCAGGAGTTCGTCGAGCTGAAGCAGGAGGCCGACGAGATCGGCTTCTCCGGCGTGATGTCCGGCCCGCTGGTCCGCTCCTCGTACCGCGCCGGCCGCCTCTACCAGATGGCCGTCGAGAAGCGGGGCTCGTACATCGCCTCGCAGGCCGTCTGACCCCTCCACCAGCCCCTCCACCGGCCGCTCCGCCAAATGGCACGCAGTGCCATCAGGTCGTGTGAATCCCAGCACAAGGGGCTACTCGCCAGTAATGGCCGATTGACCGCGGTCCTGACCGTCCTCGCAGATGAGGGCCCTGTCAGGGCCGCGTCGAGGTTTAAGGGCCGCCCATCAAGGCTTCACCCTCGTTTGACCGGTCGGTCATGCCCTGGTAACACCAATGAGTGACCCTGGTTTCACACCCGGTACAGGGTCCTAGCCAGAGCAGCCATCCCGAGGGGGGACCTCCCATGCAGGCCGCACCCGTCCGCGCCACACCGATCCCGTCGTTCACCGATGCACTGCGTGCCGTCGAGTCGCTTCTGCTGAGCAGCGGCCAGCGCACCGCCCGTCGCAACGCCTGGACCTCCGTGCTGGAGGACCGCCGCCGCGCCAAGGACCGTGTCGAGGCCGAGCGCGTCCTCGAGGCGGCCGTCTCCTCGCGCACCTCGTAACCAGCCCCTCCGCACGACCCGCTCGTCGCACGACCCCGTCCGCAGCACGACCGCCGGCACCGCCGCCGCCCGGCGCCGCTTCCCCGGCGCAGCCGCCGGATCCCGGTCCCCACCGGCACCGCCGTCGTCCTCGCTTCCCCGGACACGTAGACTTCCTGCCATGGCGAGGAAGGAACCCGCAGCGGACGCTGCGAACCCCGGGCGACTCAAGCAGATCGCTCTTACGTACAAGATGACCCGCAGGGCCGACAAGAAGATCGGTCTTGTACTCGCGGCTGTCGGAATCATCACCTTCGGTGTCTTCCTCGCGATCGGTTTCTTGATCGGTCACCCCATCTATCTCGGCATCCTGGGCCTCCTGCTCGCCTTCCTCGCGACGGCGATCGTCTTCGGACGGCGGGCCGAGCGCGCGGCGTTCGGGCAGATGGAGGGCCAGCCCGGCGCGGCGGCCGCGGTGCTCGACAACGTGGGCCGTGGCTGGACCACGACCCCCGCGGTGGCGATGAACCGCAGCCAGGACGTGGTGCACCGGGCCGTGGGCAAGGCCGGCATCGTCCTGGTCGCCGAGGGCAACCCGAACCGGGTCAAGAGCCTGCTGGCCGCCGAGAAGCGGAAGATGGCCCGCATCGTGGCGGACGTCCCGGTGCACGACCTGGTCGTGGGCACCGGCGAGGGTCAGACCGAGCTGAAGAAGCTCCGCACGACCATGCTCAAGCTGCCGCGCGTGCTCTCCGGCCCCCAGGTGACCGCCACGAACGACCGGCTGCGCGCGATGGGCGACCTGATGAGCAACATGCCGCTCCCCAAGGGTCCGATGCCCAAGGGCATGCGCATGCCGAGGGGCGGCCCGAAGGCCCGCTGACGAGGCCGTACCGACGCGACGAGACACGTACGACGATGGGGCGCCCGGAGTGATCCGGGCGCCCCATCGTCGTAGGCCTCGTACGTCGTAGGCCTCGTACGAACCCTCGTCCCGGCGCTAGATCCGCACCTCCACCGTGCGCGCCAGCCGGTCGTGCAGGCCGCGGCCGTCGCGGTCCCAGACCAGGGCCGGGATGGCGAGGCAGAGCAGGACCGTACGGACGAGGGCGCGCCACGGGTTGACGGTGCCGGCGTCCTGGGCGACCACGCGGAGGCCGAAGAGGCGCTTGCCCGGGGTGAAGCCGACCGTGCCCAGGGTGAGGGCGTGCAGCAGGAAGAAGATGAGCAGGGCCCAGTTGCTGGTGGCCTGGTCGTAGCCGTCGGTGATCAGGCCGTATGCGATCAAGAGGCACAGGCCCCAGTCGACGGCGAGGGCGCCGAGACGGCGGCCGGGGCGGGCGATGGAGCCGGGCCCCTCCTCCGGCAGACCGAGCTGTTCTCCCCTGTATCCGAAGTCGACCCCGGCGTCCTCCGCCGCGCTACGGGGGCCGGAGAGCCACGATCCGAGTGCTTGCCTCTTGTCCACGCGTCCACCGTACTGCGAGCGTTTTGCCATACGGACAGGTGGGGTGCGGGGCGGGATGTCCGGTTAACTTGTGCGAAACAAATGGGTCACGTACGAGAAATCACCCGTCCCTAGTGTCGAGAACAGCGTGTGCCACCGCACTGGCAGCACGAACGAACTACCACCCCGGCAGGTGACGTCGGGAGTAGGAGGAGCTGGATGTTCCAGAACGCCGACGAGGCCAAGAAGTACATCGCGGACGAGGACGTCAAGTTCGTCGATGTCCGCTTCTGCGACCTGCCGGGTGTGATGCAGCACTTCACGATCCCGGCCGAGGCCTTCGACCCGGCCGAGGAGCTCGCGTTCGACGGCTCCTCGATCCGCGGCTTCCAGGCCATCCACGAGTCCGACATGGCGCTCCGCGCCGACCTGTCCACCGCGCGCGTCGACCCGTTCCGCCGCGACAAGACGGTCAACATCAACTTCTTCATCCACGACCCGATCACGGGCGAGCAGTACTCCCGTGACCCGCGCAACGTGGCGAAGAAGGCCGAGGCGTACCTCGCGTCCACCGGCATCGCCGACACCGCGTACTTCGGCCCCGAGGCCGAGTTCTACGTGTTCGACAGCGTGCGCTTCAAGACCTCGGAGAACGAGTCCTTCTACCACATCGACTCGGAGGCGGGCGCCTGGAACACCGGTGCGCTGGAGGACAACCGCGGTTACAAGGTCCGCTACAAGGGCGGTTACTTCCCGACCCCGCCGGTCGACCACTTCGCCGACCTGCGTGCCGAGATCTCGCTGGAGCTGGCCAAGTCCGGCCTCCAGGTCGAGCGCCAGCACCACGAGGTGGGCACCGCCGGCCAGGCCGAGATCAACTACAAGTTCAACACGCTGCTCGCCGCGGCCGACGACCTCCAGCTCTTCAAGTACATCGTGAAGAACGTGGCCTGGCGCAACGGCAAGACCGCGACCTTCATGCCGAAGCCGATCTTCGGTGACAACGGCTCGGGCATGCACGTCCACCAGTCGCTGTGGGCGGGCGGCTCGCCGCTCTTCTACGACGAGGCCGGGTACGCGGGCCTGTCGGACATGGCCCGCTACTACATCGGCGGCATCCTCAAGCACGCCCCGTCGCTGCTGGCCTTCACCAACCCGACGGTGAACTCGTACCACCGCCTGGTTCCGGGCTTCGAGGCCCCGGTCAACCTGGTGTACTCGCAGCGCAACCGCTCCGCGGCCATGCGTATCCCGATCACGGGTTCGAACCCGAAGGCGAAGCGCGTGGAGTTCCGCGCGCCCGACTCCTCCGGCAACCCCTACCTCGCCTTCTCGGCCCTGCTCCTCGCGGGCCTGGACGGCGTCAAGAACAAGATCGAGCCGGCCGAGCCGATCGACAAGGACCTCTACGAGCTGGCGCCCGAGGAGCACGCGGGCGTTCCGCAGGTCCCGACCTCGCTCCCGGCCGTCCTCGACTCGCTGGAGCGCGACCACGAGTTCCTCCTCCAGGGCGACGTCTTCACGCCGGACCTGATCGAGACGTGGATCGACTACAAGCGCGCCAACGAGATCGCCCCGCTGCAGCTGCGTCCGCACCCGCACGAGTTCGAGCTGTACTTCGACGTGTGATCGAGCCCGTGAGCCCGCGCCCCAGGCGTGTGGTTCCGGTCGGACGCTGAGTCGTGCGACGGCGCCCCCGTTCCCGCTTTCCGGGACGGGGGCGCCGTCGTATGGTTCTGGCACGACTGTTCGATGAATGACGGGGAGACACGGGGATGCCCGAACAGGACGACCAGGAGCGGGAGTTCGACATCAAGTGGGCGGACGGCGCCGAGCACAAGGAGCCCTCCGCCCGGGCCCGGATGCTCGCCGCGCGCTGGAAGGAGAACCCGCCCGCGCCCCAGCCCTTCCGCGCCGACCCCGGCCCGGCCGGACCGCGCCGGTCCTCGTGGGTGTCGACGCTGATCGTCTTCGGCTGCGTGGCGGGGCTCATCGCGCTGATCGGCTACATCAACTACCAGTCGTCGTACTGAGGGGCTGCGGCAGGTGGCGCGGCCGAGGCGAGCCCCGGCCGCGCTACTTGCCGCCCTTGTCGCGGTCCTGTCGACGGGTCGCGAGCGGCCGTTCGCGGCGGTAGCGGCGCTCCCACCTCGCCTGCTGGTCACGGCGATCGCGGTACGCGCGGTAGGAGCCGGGCTGGGCCGGGCCGCCGCCTGGCGGGGAGCCCGACGAGGAGGCCGCCGAGCCTCCCCCCGTGCGGCCGTGGCGGACGTACAGGTAGAGCAGGGCGACGGCGGCCAGCCAGAGGACTTGGTTGGAGAAACCCATGACGACCAGAACCGCGGTCGCCGAGAGGATCAAGGTGCCCATGACGGGACTCCTCGGGGCGTGGCGTGGGTGATGACTGTGCGGGGAAGAGTAGCCCCGGCGCCGGGAAGTGATGCCCGCCTTGCGCGGGCCCGGTTCCCGAGGGGCTTCGCTGCGTGTGTCCAGGATGATGGTGTGGCGGGTGCGAGAGCATCCCATTTATCGGGGAACGGCCGGGGTGCGTCGGGGATGCTGGGTCCATGGCATCGGATGATCATGAGTGGGCCGCGACCCGGGCGTGGGTGGCCGAGCGGCTCCCGGAGGGCCGCACCGTACGGAACTGGACGGATCTGCGGGGTGGTTGGACCTCCCGGATGCGCGGGCTGACACTCGACGACGGGACGGGGCTCGTCCTGCGGTCGTTCGTGAAACCGTTCTTCCGGCTGCACGCTCCGGGGCTGCTGAACCGTGAGGCCGAGATCCTCACGCTGCTCGCCTCGTACGACGACATCCCCGCTCCACGTCTGCACGCCGTCGACCCCGCCGCCGAACTCGCCGCCCACCCCTCGCTGTTGATGTCCCTGCTGCCGGGATCGTTGCGGATGGCGGAGGACGCGGACCTGGAGGCGCGGCTGGATCTGCTCGCCGGGCAGCTCGCCCGGATCCACGCGGTCGTACCGGAGCGACGGCCCCGCACGTACCAGGCCTGGACCTCGCCCGAGCGGGTCAACACGCCGGGCGGTGCGCTGTGGGAGCGGGCGGTGGAGGTGATCCGGCGGGAGGCACCCGCGTACGAAGGATGCTTCCTGCACCGGGACTTCCATCCCGGGAACGTCCTCTTCACGGGTACGGGTACGGGTACGGGTACGGCTGGCGGTGCGGGCGGTGGTCTTCGGGTCAGCGGGGTCGTGGACTGGGTGGAGACCTCGTGGGGGCCGGCGGACCTCGATGTGGCGCACTGTTCGACCGCCCTGGCGTTGTTGTACGGGGTGGAGCACGGGCTCGGATTCAGGGAGCGGTACGAGGCGCGGGGCGGGCGTCGGCCGGCCGTGGACCAGGACCACGTGTACTGGCGGCTGCTGGACGCGCTGGGTTACGCCCCGGACGCGGAGAAGCTCGCGGTGCCCTGGCGGGAGCTGGGGCGGACGGATCTGACGCCGGAGGTCCTGGGGGCTCGGCTGGAGGGGTATGTGGGCGGGGTGCTGGAGCGTTACGCGTAGCCGGCCGGGGCCGGGCCGGGCGCCGGGGCGTCCGATTGTCAGTGGCGTCCGGGAGGATGCGTCGAGGGCTCCGGGCTCGGTCGGCGCTCCGGATGTCGGGCGCGAGCGCGGCGCGGTGTGAAGGTGAGGGCGGTGGGCATGGCTGACGGGCGGCTGCGATATGTCGGGGTGGCCGAGCGGCGGGTGCGGCTGGGGCTGCGGCAGCGGTTGGCCGGATTGGTGCGGGCGGCGGGGCCGGAGGAGGTGGCTGATTCCCTGGTGGCCCTGCACGGCTCGGATCCCGCGACGGTGCCGCTCGCGGTGGGCGCGCGGCTCGCCGATCCCGGGCTGACGGTGGCCGAGACCGAGCGGGCGCTGTACGTGGACCGCTCGCTGGTCCGTATGCACGGTATGCGGCACACCGTGTTCGTGTTCCCGACCGAGCTGACCGCCGTGGTGCACGCCTCGACCGGCATCGCGGTCGCCGCGAGGGAGCGGGCGGCGCTGCTGAAGGACATGGCCGCGGCCGGGGCGCCGGACGCGGCCTGGCTGAAGGAGGTCGAGGAGTCGGCGCTGGCAGCGCTGGCCCGCCGGGGCCAGGCGACGGCGGCCGAACTCGCCGAGGACGAACCGAGGTTGCGGGAGCGGTTCGTGTACGCGGCGGGGAAGAGTTACGAGGGGACGCACAGCGTCTCGACGCGGCTGCTGAGGGTGCTGGGGGTGGAGGGCAGGGTCGTGCGGGGGCGGCCGCTGGGCTCCTGGACGTCGAGCCAGTTCCGGTGGGCCGTGGCCCCCGCGCATCCCGAACTGGATGTGGCGCAGGCCCAGGCGTCGCTGCTGGGCCGGTGGTTGGCGGCCTGCGGCCCTGCGACCGAGGCGGATCTGAAGTGGTGGACGGGGTGGCGTGTCACCGAGGTCCGCCGGGCGCTGGCGGCGATCGGGGCGCGGGCCGTGGCGCTGGACGAGGGGACGGGGTATGTGACCGCCGAGGACGAGGAGCCGGTTTCCGGCCCCGCCGAGCCCTGGGCCGCCCTTCTGCCCGCCCTCGACCCGACGGCGATGGGCTGGCGGCAACGCGACTGGTATCTCGCCCCCGAACTCCGGCCGGCCCTGTTCGACTACAGCGGCAACGTCGGGCCGACGGTGTGGTGGAACGGCCGGGTGATCGGCGGCTGGGCCCAGCGGTCCGACGGCGAGGTCGTGTGGCGGCTGCTCGACACGGAGGGGGTGGGGCGGGAGGCCGAGACGGCGATCCGTGCGGAGGCTGCGCGGCTGCGGGGGTGGGTGGGTGACACCCGGGTCACGCCACGCTTTCGGACACCGTTGGAGAAGGAGTTGGTGTGAGTTCGGGTGCGTAGGGGCGGGGCCGGGGTGGGGGTTGCTCGGGTGTTGGTGGGGCCCGGGTGCGTCGGCGGGTGCGGGTGCGTCGTGGGGTGCGGTGGTGGGGGTGGGTGCGGTGCGTCGGCGGGTGCGGTGCGTCGGCGGGTGCGGTGCGTCGGCGGGTGCGGTGCGTCGTGGTTGCTCGCGCAGTTCCCCGCGCCCCTGAAAAGCAGGGGCTGCGCCCCGTGCTTTTCGGCGCGCAGCACCGTCGCTGTACAGGCCCGGCGGTGTCGCCCCTGAGCAAGTCCACGAGGCCATGACCTGCACCATCCGAACCCCACCACCGACAGGCGGACGAAGCCGCAGCTCCACGGGACCCAGGTACTCAGGCCCACAGGGCGGCTTGTCAGGGGCGCGAGGAACTGCGCGCCCAACCCCCACCCACCCGCGGACGAAAACCGACCCTCCTCCGCACACAAAGCGCCGGGTACCCCAAAAGCAAGGGGTACCCGGCAACCGGCTCACCCCGAGGGGCACTGCTTCCAGGCCAAGTGGTAGATCGTGCTGATGTCACCGTCCGTCGAGTCCATGGTCATGAAACTCGTGCTGCTGGCCGGCGACGACCCCCGGTTGACCCTCAGCTCGGTGTTGATGTTGAAGTTGCGCTCCACCCCACAGGGCGCCCACACCAGCTGGGCCCAGTCCGTCTCGTCCGTGGCCTGCCAGTTGTCCTCCTTCGGGCCGTTGAACGTGTGGGTCCTGGAGGCGGTGTCCGGGGAGCCCTGGAAGTAGTACGAGGCCTTCTCGACGCCGCTCGCGCCGCGCGCGAGAGAGGCGAAGCCGCGGTAGTCGACGCTGGCGATGGCGTAGGTGAAGCCACCGGGCACATGGACGATCAGATTGAGCTGGCAGTTCTTGCGGAACGCGGTGGACGGGGCGCCACCGCCGACCTGGGCGAGGTAGTCGCTGTAGGTCACCGTGAACGCGGTGTTGTCCGGTGAGACGGCGACCGCGGCCGTGCCCTGGGGACAGCCGGAGCCGTTCACCGTGGCGACCTTGATGATGATCTTGTCCGGGGGCGGGTCCTCGAAGGGGGACTCGGCCTGCGCGGGAAGCGCACTGGCGAACAGGGCGGCTACGGCGCCGCCCAGGAGGAGACCACGAACCATGGGGGGTTCTCCCATCAGAGTCATGCACATGTCAATAGACAGGTGCGAGAACCCCACGGCCTGCGACAACACGGACCACGCGAGCGCAGTCTGTGAAACAGCTGTGAAGACCGAGGGGCGACCGCATCGTATGGACCCCGGACGGGCAGGGCTAGAGCGATCTCCGGCCAACCCTGGCGGCCGGAGATCGCCCATTCCCGTTGAACCCCTCGACTTCCTCGGTGGATCGGCGGGGTGGCCGGCTCGGCGCGGCACACCGCGCCGACCACCCCCACCGCACTAGCGGCTGTAGCGCATCAGCGCCCGCACCATGTGGCACGTGGTGTCCGACGGCGGATGTACGCCGATGACCTCCGCCGTGCTCCGGATCGTCTCGTTGCGCGCCTGGTTCGGCATGTGGACGCCGGAGTCGAGCAGGGCGATCGCGAGGCGCATGGCCTTCAGACGCCGGTTGTGGGTGATGTACCACTCACGCGGACGGCCCGGCGGGAGCGTGTGCTTGACCACCGGTTCGTACGGGAGATCGAGCAGGACGGGATGCTGGACGGTCGACTGAGTGGGCAGCGGCTTGGACTTCAGTGCGGCAGCGGGCACGGACATCCTCCTGTCGCGGTCTGGGCACCGCCGGAATCCCCCGTCGGCAACCCTCGAACACTGCTTCTATTTTACTACTCCCCACTGACAATCGCCCCTGGCCAGAAGGCATCTGAGGGGTCCTGTGACGCAGGTGGAACACGAGTTTTCGGGCCCGGTTGGCTACCGTGGGCGGCATGGAGATCTGGATCAATCCGGCCTGTTCCAAGTGCCGCAGCGCGCTCAGCCTGCTCGACGCCGAGGGTGCCGACTACACCGTCCGCCGCTACCTGGAGGACGTCCCGAGCGAGGACGAGATCCGCGCCGTACTCGACCGGCTCGGGCTGGAACCGTGGGACATCACCCGCACCCAGGAGGCCGCCGCCAAGGAGCTGGGCCTCAAGGAGTGGGCGCGGGACGCGGGTTCGCGCGACCGCTGGGTCACGGCACTCGCCGAGCACCCCGGACTCATCCAGCGGCCCATCATCACCGCCGAGGACGGCACGGCGGTGGTGGCCCGCACGGACGAGGCGGTACGGGAGGCTCTGTCCAGGTAACAGGTGGTCCGGCCACCCCGGCTCTCAACCGTGGCGTGATGTGCGTCACTTGAGAGTTTGCTGTGCCCGTTGAGCAGCTTCGTTCGACATCTCGTACGTAGCGGCGTACTCGTCCGATCCGGTGGCCGATCCGAAGGCCCGCCGGGAACAGGAGGCGCGCATGTCGCGTAGGAGAACGCTCGGCACGAAGAAGAAGGTCGCGCTGTTCGTGACCGCGGCAGCGGTGGCGGGAGGCGGGGCCTTCGCCATGGCGACCACGTCGAACGCGGCGCAGACCGCGGCGGATTCCAGTGTCTGTCAGGGGCTGGCCACCGCGCTCGGCAACAACGAGCGGTTCATCGCGGACCAGAAGGCGAAGCCCGACGCCCAGTCGGCGGCGCGGATCGCCAACCGCGAGGCGGTCATCGCCCAGATCAAGGTCCAGCAGGGCGCGTCGGACTGCGTGGTCGGGGAGTCGGCTCAGGGCTCCCAGGCCGCACCGCCCGCACAGCCGTCCGCGCCGGCCACGCAGACCGGGGGGTCGGCTCAGGACCCCCAGGGCGACGAGGCGGCCGGGAACACGGGCGGCGCCGGTGGCGCGGGGAACGCGGGCGGCGCGGGTGACACCGGCGACGCCGGGGCCGGCCGGCAGGTCTGCAACGGCTCCACCGTCACCCTCTCCGGCGAGGGCGGCGCCCCGGCCGCGTCCAGCAACCAGTTCCCGGCCGGCACGAAGCTGCGGGTGACCAACCTGGACAACAACAAGTCCACGACCGTCGAGGTCACCTCGGTCTCCGGCAGTTGTGCCCTGCTGAACAACGCCGCCTTCGAACAGGTCCGGGAACCCGGCAAGTTCCTGATCCGCCGCGCGCTGATCGAGAAGGTGGGGTGACGCCGGCCCGGACGGCGGCGTGGGCCCGCTCGTAACGGTGAGGTGAAGAGAGGGCGACCGCACTCCGGGAGGCCGGCCATCGCACACGGCGATGGCCGGCCTCGTCCGCGCGTACGACCAGCGCGTACGACCAACACGTCCGCCGGGACGTGAGTCGCGCCACAGCGACCCCAGGTAACACGGGGTTCACATTCGAGCAACGGCCGGGAAATCGCGTGTTGACAGGCTGCGCGGCATCAGCGCGGCGTTTCAGTGCCGCAGCGCCGCAGCACCCGCACATGCGCCTAGTGACCCACCCCGAAGGATGTGTCCCGTGACCTTCAAGGCTGAGTACATCTGGATCGACGGCACCGAGCCGACGGCCAAGCTCCGCTCGAAGACGAAGATCTTCGCCGACGACGCCAAGGGTGCGGAGCTGCCGATCTGGGGCTTCGACGGGTCTTCCACGAACCAGGCCGAGGGGCACTCCTCGGACCGCGTGCTCCAGCCGGTCTTCTCCTGCCCGGACCCGATCCGCGGCGGCGACGACATCCTCGTGCTCTGCGAGGTCCTCAACATCGACATGACGCCGCACGAGTCCAACACCCGTGCCGCGCTGCGTGAGGTGGCCGAGAAGTTCACCGCCCAGGAGCCGATCTTCGGCATCGAGCAGGAGTACACCTTCTTCGACGGCGAGCGCCCGCTCGGCTTCCCGATCGGCGGCTTCCCGGCTCCCCAGGGCGGCTACTACTGCGGTGTCGGCGCCGACGAGATCTTCGGCCGTGACATCGTCGAGGCCCACCTGGAGAACTGCCTGAAGGCCGGTCTCGCCATCTCCGGCATCAACGCCGAGGTCATGCCCGGCCAGTGGGAGTTCCAGGTCGGACCGGTCCCCCCGCTGGAGGTCGCCGACCACCTGTGGGTGGCCCGCTGGCTGCTCTACCGCACCGCCGAGGACTTCGACGTCTCCGCGACGCTGGACCCGAAGCCCGTCAAGGGCGACTGGAACGGCGCCGGCGCGCACACCAACTTCTCCACGAAGGCGATGCGCGAGGGCTACGACGCGATCATCACCGCGTGCGAGTCGCTGGGCGAGGGCTCGAAGCCGCTCGACCACGTCAAGAACTACGGCGCCGGCATCGACGACCGCCTGACCGGTCTGCACGAGACCGCCCCGTGGAACGAGTACTCCTACGGTGTCTCCGACCGTGGCGCCTCGGTCCGTATCCCGTGGCAGGTCGAGAAGGACGGCAAGGGCTACATCGAGGACCGCCGCCCGAACGCCAACGTCGACCCGTACGTCGTGACACGGCTGATCGTCGACACCTGCTGCACCGCGCTCGACAAGGCCGGCCAGGTCTGATCCGTCCGGGCCGCACGGGCCCGAGCTTCGCCGAAGGGCGTCCACCGAACCGGTGGGCGCCCTTCGGCGTCCCCGGCCCGCCCAGGACCGGCCGGTGCGCACGGGTGTGTGACGGCAGAGACGTGGGTGTGATGTCAAAGAAGCGTCCAAGCAGTGAGAGGAGGCTCCTGCAACGGGCGTGTGTCTGCTTCAATGAACCCATGGCCGGCTTCCAGAATCGACGCGCGACGGGTCGCCATGACCTGGAGCCCTTCTGGCCTTCCCGTCAGCACCACGACTTCGACCGGGTGTGTTGCCGCGCGACGAACGCGCCGGCCCTCTAAAGCCGTACACCCCGGCCTTCGGTCGGCGCGGAACGACGTACGTCCCTCGGCGGGGCCGGCCACGAGCTCGGTCGCCGAGGTCTCCCGGACGAACCTCTCGCGCGAAAGAGCTGACCTCTCATGGCGAACACCCGTTCTCTGTCGACCGCCGCCCCGCTGACCTCCGCGCCGGGCGCCGCGCCCGTCGCCGTCCCCGCGCCCGGCGCCTCCCCCCGGCACCGGCTGCGCGCCGTGGGCCGGGACGAGGTCGTGGACATCACGGACTTCCTGCCGCCGGGCGCCACCTGGCTCCCGGCCCCCCAGCACACCCTGCCCTCGCTTCCGGGCCGGCCGCCGATGGTCGGCTACCTGGTGCTCCTGCCGGCCGACCAGCAGCCGCCGGTGCCGCCGTTCGCCGTCCCGGACGAGCGGCCTCTCGACCACGCGGGCTCCGCCGCGGGTCCCGCCTCCGGTTCCGGTCCCGGTTCCGTCGGGGCCGGGGACGAACTGGTCCGCGTCGACACCGTGCAGCGCACGGCCGAGGTCGGCGGGCGACCGCTCGACCTCACCTATCTGGAGTTCGAGCTTCTCGCCCATCTCGTCGCGCACCCCAACCGGGTGCACACCCGCGACCAGTTGGTCACCACGGTGTGGGGCTACGGACATGTGGGCGACGGGCGGACGGTCGACGTCCACATCGCCCGGCTGCGCCGCAAGCTCGGTGCGGAGTTCCGCCAGGCGATCCAGACGGTACGGCGGGTCGGGTACAAGTACACGCCTCCACTGGCCCGTTGACGGCCGCCGCGCTCGCCGCGGGGCCGGTCCCCTGAAAGCGGATCTCCCGAGAGCGGATTCCCGTTCCGTACCGGCCGCCCGGCGGGCAGAGTCGGCGGTATGAGACTTCTGATGCTGGGTGGTACGGAGTTCGTGGGCCGCGCCGTCGTGGAGTCGGCACTGGCCCGCGGCTGGGAGGTGACCGTCTTCCACCGGGGACGGCACGCGCCCGTGGCCGGGGTGCGGTCGCTGCTGGGCGACCGCACCGCGCCGGACGGGCTCGCGGCGCTCGCCGACGCCCGCGCCGACGGGAGCGAGTGGGACGTCGTCGTCGACACCTGGTCGGCGGCACCGCGAGCTGTGCGGGACACCGCGCGCCTGCTGTCCGGCGTGGCCGAACGGTATGTGTACGTGTCGAGTTGCTCGGTGTACGCCTGGCCACCGGCCGCCGGGTACGACGAGCGGGCACCCCTGGTGGACGGCGCGTCGCCGGACGCCGACGGGACGGACTACGCCCACGACAAGCGGGGCGGGGAACTGGCCGCGATCGAGGCGTTCGGCCCCGACCGCTCGCTCCTCGTGCGCAGCGGGCTGATCCTCGGTCCGTACGAGAACATCGGCCGGCTGCCCTGGTGGCTCACCCGGGTCGCCCGGGGCGGACCGGTCCTGGCGCCCGGTCCCCGCGACCTCCCCCTCCAGTACGTCGACGTCCGCGACCTCGCCGCCTGGATCCTCGGGGCCGCGGAACAGGGAGCGAGCGGCGCGTACAACCTGATCGGCCCCACGGGCACGACCACGATGGGCGAACTGCTGGACGCCTGTGTGCGGGTGACCGGCGGTTCGGCCGAACTCCGCTGGACGTCACCGGAGTTGATTCTCGGCGCCGGGATCGAGCCGTGGACGCAGCTGCCGGTGTGGGTGCCCGGGGGGAGCGATCTGCACGACGCGCTGCACCGGGCCGACGTGTCCCGGGCCCTGCGGGACGGGCTCCGCTGCCGGGGTGTGGAGGAGACCGTACGGGACACCTGGGAGTGGCTGACGGAACTCGGCGGAATCGCGCCGCGGCGACCGGACCGGCCGGCGGTGGGGCTGGACGCCTCGGTGGAGGCGAAGCTGCTGGGGCTCTAGCCGGGCAAACCGGCATGGGGACGGCGGTTCTCGCGCATCTCGGCCAGAGCCGCCGAAACTCCCCTTTCACGGGCTCCGCCTGGCCACCTCGCCATGTACACGCCGTAGGGGATCGACAACTCCCGGTGCCGCGTGGGGTGTTGAAACCAGTTTGTCCCACGAATCTCTCATCAATTTCTGAGTCGCCTGAACACTCCTGGGACTCACCGCGTACTTGATGGAGCCGCTTCACTCCTGTCGGGCGCCTCGATAGCCCCGCAAGGAAGTCAGAGGAGTTCCATGGGACGCAACACACGCAAACGACGTTCGCCGCTGGCCGTTCGGGCCATTGCCGCATCCGCGGCGCTCGCGGTCGCGGGCGGCGGCCTGGTCTGGGCGAACTTCTACGCCTCAGCGGGCGAGTCGAAGTCCAAGCCCAACGCGACGCTGGCGGCCGCCCAGGTGGCCACCATCGCCTGCCCGGACGTCGGTCAGAAGCTGACGAACGTGCCGAAGAAGGCGCGCGCGGGTGTCGCCAAGGAGCTGGCGCTGCTGGACCGGCAGATCACCGAGGCGTACAAGCGCCTGGCTGACACGCGCCAGGCGCAGGCGGGCGACGCCAACTTCGTCAACAACGCCATTCTCGGCCCGCTGAAGTCCAAGCGGACGGCCACCATCGACCGGATCGCCATCAACATCCGGCGCGTGGGCGGCCAGGCTCCGCAGGGCATGGCGCAGCTCGCGGCCTGCCAGGGCAAGGGTGACCAGGCTCAGACCAACGCCGGCGGGGGCCAGGGTCAGAACCAGGGCGGCCAGAACCAGGGCGGCCAGAACCAGGGCGGCCAGAACAACGGCGGCCAGGGTCAGAACCAAGGCGGTCAGAACCAGGGCGGCCAGAACGGCGGCCAGGGTCAGGGTCAGGGTGCCAACGGCCAGGGCGGCAACGGCCCGGTCGCGGGCGACTTCATCAACATCAACCAGGTCCAGCCCAACGGTGGCCCCAAGGGCGTGAACGGCAACGGTCTCGCCGCCAACGGCAACGGTGGCTCGCGGGGCACCTTCACCACCAGCTGCGGCGTCAACAAGAACGAGCTGCGCAACTCGGACAACGTGATCGTCGCTCCGGGTGTCAGCAACGGCGCCCAGCACCAGCACGACTACGTGGGCAACCAGAGCAACAACGCCTTCGCGAGCGACCAGGACCTGGCCAACGCGCAGACCTCCTGCCAGAACCAGGGCGACAAGTCGTCGTACTTCTGGCCGGTCATCCGCATCCAGGACGGTTCGAACGACATCGACGCCAACAAGCCCGGCGGCGGCGCGGACAAGAACGTCGGCAAGATCGTCGAGCCGAGCCAGGCCCAGCTGAAGTTCGTCGGCAACAAGCGTGGCCCCGTCGTCGCGATGCCGCAGGCCCTGCGCATCATCACCGGTGACGCCAAGGCCTTCGTGAACGGCCTGAACAACGCCAACACGAACTGGAGCTGCACCGGCTTCGAGGACCGTGTGGTGACGGACAAGTACCCGATCTGCCCGCAGGGCAGCTCCGTGGTGCGGACGTCCTTCTTCCAGAGCTGCTGGGACGGCAAGAACATCGACAGCGCCAACCACCGCACGCACGTCGACTTCGTCGAGGCGGACGGCAGCTGCTCGAACGGCTTCCAGGCCATCCCCCAGCTCCAGGTCCGCCTGGTCTACAACGTCCCGGCCCCGCAGATCCAGAACGGCCAGGTCGTGAAGCCCTACGCGGTCGACTCCTTCCCGGAGAACCTGCACAAGCCGATCACCGACCACAACGACTTCATCAACTTCTTCAACCAGCAGACGATGAACAAGATGGTCCAGTGCATCAACAACGGCCAGAACTGCACGTAGTACCCGAGCGCTTCTGAGCCACAGACGAAAGCCGGCGGTGGGATCTCCCACCGCCGGCTTTCGTCTGTCCTGATCCCCTGCCCCTCGCCTCCCGCTCCGACGTTTCCGGGAGCGGGGCCGGCACGGTCAGCCGCTGTGGCTGCCGTCGTTGTGGCTGCCACCGGGGTTCATGTGCGCGGATCCTTCCTGCATCTCCCCGCCGAGGGTGCCCTGCAGCCCGCCCACGGTCTTCTTCTGGCCGACGGCGACCCACTTGCGGCCGACGAGGTAGTAGCCGCCGTAGTCCTTGGCGCCGGCGAGCCACTCCGCCTGACCCCGGTCGGTGGCGAAGGTCGCGAGGACGAACTTGCCGTCGAAGTCGCCGTCCTTGTTGGTGCACAGGGCCTGGCGGATGGTGTCCGCGTCCGTCTGCATGTCCGGCTTGCAGCCCACCTCGCCGGCGATGTGCTCCAGCGTCCCCGTCGCCGTCTTCGGGACCGCCGCCTCGGCGTCGTCGCCCGCGCCGCAGCCGGTCAGCGCCAGCAGGGCGGCGACCGCGCCGGCCGCGGCCCCCGCAAGCCTCTTCCTCGTCATACTCATCCGTACCTCCGGGTCCGTTCAGGCGACGTGAACGCGCCAGCTCCGTGCGCACCGTTGTTCACGGACGGTCGCCCCGTTAGCGTGCCGCCACTGTCGACACAGGGGGCACACAGACATGAACAGTCCGTCGCGACGCATGGTGCTGGGCTCGGCCGGTGTCATCGGCCTCGGGACCCACCTGCGGTGGTCGGCCCCGGCCCACGCCGCTGAGAGCCCTGGCGAGGGCCCCGTCTTCGATACGGCTCCCGCGCACTCGGCGCTCAATCGGCTGCTGCCCGGTCATGCCGGACAGTTCCGGCTCAGTCTGCTCGACCGGAGCGGCACGGTCGACCGGTTCCGTGTCACAGGCACCAAGGGAGACATCCAGGTCCAGGCCACCACACCGGCCACTCTGCTCATGGGCGTCCACTGGTACCTGAAGTACGTCTGCGGGGCCCACCTGGCCTGGAACGGCAGCCAACTGGACCTGCCGAGCCGTCTTCCCGCCCCCGCCCGCCCCCTGGAGGGATCCACCGCCCTCCCCCACCGCTTCGCCCTGAACGACACCAACGACGGGTACACCGCCCCGTACGCGGACTGGACGTACTGGGAACACCAGATCGACCTCCTGGCGGCGCACGGCTGCAACGAGGTGCTGGTCGTCGCGGGGATGGAGGCCGTCTACCACCGGCTGCTGAAGGACTTCGGCTACTCCGACGAGGAGTCCCGCGCCTGGCTCCCCGCCCCCTCCCACCAGCCCTGGTGGCTGCTGCAGAACCTCTCCGGGTACGGCGGCCCGCTCTCCCCACAGCTGATCGCCCGCCGGGCCGGCCTCGGCCGGCGCATCACCGACCGCCTGCGCGAGCTGGGCATGTCCCCGGTACTCCCCGGCTACTACGGGCACGTCCCCAAGCAGTTCGTCGAGCGCAACGGCGGTGACGCGCACGTCGTGCCGCAGGGCGTCTGGCACGGCTTCGAGCGCCCCGACTGGCTCGATCCGCGCACCGACTCCTTCGCCCGGGTCGCCGCCTCCTTCTACGGTCATGTACGGGACGTGTTCGGCGCGGCGGCCCACTTCAAGATGGACCTCCTGCACGAGGGCGGCACCGCGGGCGACGTACCCGTCCCGGACGCGGCGCGGGGCGTCGAACGCGCGCTCCACAAGGCCCACCCGGACGCCACCTGGGTGATCCTCGGCTGGCAGGAGAACCCGCTGCCGGAACTGCTGGACGCCATCGACCGGTCGAGAATGCTGATCGTCGACGGCGTCTCCGACCGCTACGCCGGTGTCACCGACCGCGAACGCGACTGGGGCGGCACCCCGTACTGCTTCGGCACGATCCCCAACTTCGGGGGCCGGACGACCATCGGGGCCCGCGCGCACCTGTGGACCGACAAGTTCTTCGCCTGGCGGGACAAGCCGGACAGCGCTCTGGTGGGCACGGCGTACATGCCGGAGGCCACCGACCGCGACCCGGCGGCCTTCGAGCTCTTCTCCGAACTGGCCTGGGCACCGGGGAAGATCGACCGGGCCGCCTGGTTCTCCGCGTACGCCGACTTCCGCTACGGCGGCCGCGACGACGCGGCCCGCGCGGCCTGGCGGGCGCTGCACGAGACCGCGTACCAGCAACGGGCCGTGGAACGCAGCGACCCGCACGACTCGCTCTTCTGCGCCCGTCCGGACCTCGCCGCGGACCGCGCCGCCGAGTACGCGCCGCGCACGCTGACCTACGACCCCGGCCGCTTCGACGCGGCCTTCGCCGGGCTGCTGGACGTGGCGGGCGGGCGGCGCCGCAACCCGGCGTACCGGTACGACGTGGTGGACCTGGCACGGCAGGCGCTCGCGCACCGGAGCCGCCAGTACCTGCCGCAGCTGCGGGCGGCCCACCAGCGCAAGGACCTCACGACGTTCCGCGCGCTGTCCACGCTCTGGTTGCGGCTGATGCGGCTGTCCGACGAGGTCACGGGCACGGACGGGGCGTTCCTGCTGGGGCCGTGGGTGAACGACGCGCGGCTGATGGCGACGAACGACGCCGAGCGGGCGGAGTTCGAGCGGACGGCGAAGGTCCTGATCACGGTGTGGGGCGGGCGCGCCACCTCCGACGCGGGGGATCTGCACGAGTACGGCAACCGGGAGTGGAACGGCCTGATGGCCGACTTCTACGTCCCGCGCTGGCAGAAGTGGCTGGACGCCCTGGAGGACGCGCTCGCGACGGGGACCGCTCCGGCGGCCGTGGACTGGTTCGCGTTCGAGGAGCCGTGGACCCGGGAGCGCAGGGACTATCCGCTGCGGCCGGTGGGTGACGCGTACCGGACGGCGGCGCGGGTGCGGGACGTGCTGGCGCGGGCGCCGTACCAGGGGACGCTGACCGTCACCGCGGAGCCGCCGGTGCTGCCGCCCGGCGGGAGCGCGCGGCTGTCGGCGGTCTTCCGCAACGTCAACGGGCTGCGGGACACCGGGCGGGTGGACTTCGCGCTCGGCGGCTTCGCCGGTACGGCCGAGCCGGAGGGGCCGACATCGTTGCCGGGCGTCGCGGCGGCGGGGTCGGGGACGGTCCGCTGGCGCGCGCACACGCCGGGTGCGCCGCTCGACCGGCCGCTACGGCCGCTGCCCTACTCGGTCACGGTCGCGTACGGGCCCCGGGGCGAGGACCGGGTCGAGGGGCGCTTCGACGGGACGCTGTTCGAGGCGGGGGCGCTCGATCCGGGGTGGCGCACCTACACGAACAACGGGGCCGTCTTCGGGCAGCTCGGGGGCCGTTTCGCGATCGACGGTGCCGGGGCGGACCTGTGGCGGGGGACGTCGGAGTTCGGCACGGCCTATCGGGCGGGGGCCTTCCGGGACGGTACGTCCGTGACGCTCCGGGTCGACTCCCAGGCGGCCACCGGGAACTGGGCGCGGGCGGGGATCGTGGTGCGCGACGTGCTCGGTACGGCCGGGTCGAAGGGGTTCGTGAATCTGGCGGTCACTCCGGCCAACGGGGTGGTGCTGTCGTACGACAGCTCGGGCGACGGGACGCTCGACACGTACCGGCGGATCACGGGGGTGAAGGCGCCGGTGGTGCTGCGGTTGAGCCGGGTGGGGGTGGGGGCGTACGTGGGTGAGTGCTCCGTCGACGAGGGGGCGACCTGGCGGGTGGTGGCGCCGGTGAGTGTGCCGGGAGCGGCGAGTGGGGGGCAGGACGTCGGGCTGTTCATGAGCGCGACGAACGGGGGGAGCGGGGCGAGGGGCCTGGTCGAGTTCAGCGGGTGGCAGCTGACGTGATGGGGGGCCTCGGGTGCGTTCTGCGGGTGCGGGCCCGGTGGGGCTTCTCGAAGAACGCACCCCCGCATCCCACCCCCCAGCCGCCCCACCCAGCGGAGCGCCGCGGTGACCATCCGACCATTCGCTCGTTCTGCTGAACGTGCAGTCACAGGATGTCGCCCCGCGCCGCCCCGCATCGTCCCGCGCCCAGGAGTCGGTCGTGGACGTCGAGCAGGCGGAGGCCGCGCTCGTCGAGCACTATCCGCGTCTGGTCCGGCTGGCCTATCTGACGTTGCCGCCGAGCCTGGGCCGCAACCGCCGGGTGCTGACGGCACACGCGCTGGCCCAGCGGGCCCTGCCGAGGAGCCGCCGGTCGACGTCGCTCATCCCGGCGCAGGCGACGGGCGCCGGCCGGGAGCGCGACCCCGGGTACGCCTTCGTCCGGCTCCAGGTCGTCCGCACCGCCCTGGAGGCGGGCCTCCCCCTGCGGCGGACGGCGTGGCCGAAGCGGTCCCAACTGCCGCCGTTGCTGCCGCGGGTGTGGGGCCTTCGGCTGTTCCCCCGCTCCGGAGGCGCCGACGAACTGGCCCTGGACCAGCGGCTGTCGGCGCTCTCCTCGCCGGGGCGCGCCGCCTACGTCCTGCGGGGCCTGGAGCGGCTCCCCGACCCGGTGATCACATCGCTCCTGGAGGAGGCGGGCGTCGACGCCCCGGCCGCCGCGCTGAAGGAGGCCGACTCGGTGCCGGCGCAGCAGTACGCGCTGCTCTCCTCCCCCGAGTACGACCCCTGTTCGCTGCACGCCCGCCCCACCGATCTGATGCGCCGCCGCCAGCACACGAGGGCGGCGCTGGCCGCGACGGCCGCCGTGATCGTGAGCGCGGCGCTGCTCGGACTGCCCGGTGAGGGCTGGGGACCCGACGGCGCGGCGGCGCCCTCGTACGCGCGGAACCCGGCGGCCCAGGCGGCCCTCGACCCGGGGCAGCTGACGACGGCGACGGCCACGGCGTGGCGGGCGACGGGGCGCACCGACTTCACCACCTGGCCCGCGCGCGGCGATCTCGTCAAGGACAGGGCCCTGCTGCGGCGCGCCCTCGCGGTCTGGGCCCGCCCCGGCGAGTCCGTACAGGTCTCGGTCACCCTCGGCACCCAGGCAGGACCCCCGCCCGGCCCGCCGCAGCTGCTGTACGCGGGCCGGGTCGACAACCTCCGGGTCGTCCTGCTGCACGACGGTCTGCGGATCGCCCGGTACGCCGAGCCGCTCGACGACCCGGGCATGGCCGCCCTCGACCTGACCCGGGCCGACGGGGCGACCGGCGCCGGCGCGAGCGCCCTGATCCTCGGCCGGTCCGACGGCAACGTCCGCTATCTGACGGCCCCTTGGGTGCGTGAGGCGGCCGTACGGGATCTGGCCAGGCCCGGCGCCCGGGTGCGTACGCTCGCGCTGGCGAAGGACGGGACGACGGCGCCGTTCGCCAGTCCGGCGGTGCGGACCGGGGAGTGCCGGTCGTGGGACGTGCTGCAGCTCAGCGATGCCACGGGGGGTACGCGGCTGCTGACCGATCTGCTGGAGGTGACGCCGGCGCACCTCACGATCGGGCGGCCGTCGGCCGCCTCGACGAGGCGTGACGCGTCCGCCGCTCCGGCGGTCTGGGCGCCGTTCGCCTGCTCCCTGGCCGCCGTGCGGTCGCAGGGTGTGCGGACCGTGAACGCCTGGCGGTTCGCCCGTCAGCCGCTGCCCGACGGCAGCGGCACGGCCGACTGGGCGTGCACCCGCACCGAGACCTGGCGGGGCGCGGGAACCCGGGCGATGACCCAGTTCGACACCCCGGCCGGCGCGTACGTCACGGCCGCCGCCGACGAGGTTCCGGCCTGCGGCCCTGCCGACCCGCACGTCCTCGCGGCCGGTCCCTGGAAGTCGGCGACCGGCGACTCGTACCTGCTCGCCGCCGGTGCCAGGGACACCGTCTCCGTCGAACTGAGCGGCGGGGTGCGCGGTTCGGCGCCGGGCAACCTCCTCGCCGTACCGGCCGGGGACGGTGCGCGGGCCGAGTTGAAGGGCACGCTGGCGAACGGCCGGGAGATCAGCGGACTGCAGCCCGCCCGGTGAGCGCCCGCGCGTCGAACGCTCTGACAGGATCCCGCCCATGGCGGGCTGGAATCAATCGGTAGAGTGTTCGTATGCGAACCGGTGCGCGCCGCAGGATGGGTGTGGAGGAGCGGCGGCAGCAGTTGATCGGGGTGGCCCTCGAACTGTTCAGCCGGCGCTCGCCCGACGAGGTCTCCCTCGACGAGATAGCGTCGGCCGCGGGTATCTCACGCCCGCTCGTCTACCACTACTTCCCGGGCAAACTCAGCCTGTACGAGGCCGCGTTGACGCGTGCGTCCGACGATCTCGCACACCGTTTCGTGGAACCCCGGGAGGGTCCGCTCGGCGCCCGGCTGCTCCGTGTCACCCACCGGTTCTTCGACTTCGTCGACGAGCACGGACCCGGTTTCTCGGCTCTGATGCGCGGCGGTCCGGGCGTCGGCTCGTCCCGCACGAACGCCCTCGTCGACGGTGTGCGCCAGGCCGCCTATGTCCAGATTCTTTCGCACCTCGACGTCGACACCGCACCCGCGCGGCTCGAACTGGTCATCCGCTCCTGGATCTCCCTCGCCGAGTCCACGGCCCTCCTCTGGCTGGACGGGCGCCGCATCCCCCGGCAGGAGCTGGAGGTCCAGCTCGTCCACGACTTCGCGGCCCTGGCGGCGGTGAGCGCGGCCCAGGACGAGGAGATGGCGGCCCTGCTCCGCGGGATACTCGCCGACGAGCCGCGGGACGGCCCGTTCAGCGATCTGGCGGGGCGCCTCGTGGCTCTGGGACGCCCCTAGACCCGTGCGGACGGGTCCTGGCCCGCCGCCTCCGGGGAGACCGGATCTAGAACTTCCGGTACGAGGGGTCGAGGTCCCGGACCTCCGCCGACGCGTGCAGCGCCAGCCCCTCCCCCACCTGCACGAACTTCCGCAGCAGCGCCAGCACGTTCTCGGTCAGCGTCACCTTCGTGGCGTCGGTCCGTCCCGCGAGCAGGCCGAGCGTGACATGCACGATCGCGTGCCCGTCGGTGTCGGGGCCGACGACCGTGTCCTCGGTCGCCCGGAACTGCGTCTTGCACGCCTCCGGCTTCGCGGCGGCGGTGCGCACGACCTCCTCGTGCAGGGCCCTGGCGAACGCGGGCCGGTCGAAGCCCTCGGAGAGAACGGCGGAGTAGTCAACAGTGATCTGCGGCATGAGGGTCACCCTAACCGCAGCCGCAACGCCAGCAGGGCGATGTCGTCCTCCCGGTCCCGCCCGAAACAGTGCAGCAACGTGTCGCACAGCGCCACCGTCCCGTCCGGGGCGTCGGCCGCGGCGGCCCGCAACTGCTCCAGGGAGAGCGAGAGATCGATGCCCCGGGTCTCGACGAGCCCGTCGGTGACCATGAGCAGCCGATCGGACGGCCACAGCGTCGTCTCCGTGGGCGGGGGCCGGTCGAGTCCGAGCCCGAGGAGCGGCCCGGCGGCCTTCACGTACGCGGCCTCTCCGGAGTCGCGGACGATCAGCGGCGGGATGTGACCCGCGTTGGCGACCCGCACGCGCCCGGTGTCCGGCTCGACGAGGGCGAGACAGACCGTGGCGGTGACGTCGGGGTGGTAGTGCTGGAGCATCCGGTCCAGCCGCCGGGCGAGTGCCGCGGGGTCGGACTCCTCCACGCAGTAGGCGCGCAGGGCGTGCCGGATCTCGACCATCACGGTGGCCGCGTCCAGGGAGTGCCCGACGACGTCGCCGACGGCGGTGAGGACCCCGCCGGAGGTGGACAGGGCCGCGTAGAAGTCGCCGCCGATCTCGGTCTCGTGGGACGCGGGCACGTACCGCACGACCACGTCGAGGCCGGGGAACTCGGGTAGCCGCTTGGGCAGGAAGCTGTGCTGGAGGGTGAGCGCGACATGGCGCTCGACCTGGTACATGAGCAGGGGCTGGGCGGCCAGGGCGGTGGCCTGGGCGAGGCGGCCGACCAGGCCGGTGGTGCCGGCGGCGGTCCCGGGGGTGCCGCGCACGGGGGTGGCGACGCAGACGGGCGTGCCGCTCTCGGTGCGGGCCAGGACCAGTCGGGCGTCCTCGGTGACGCCGGGCCGGAAGAAGCCGGCCGGCCACAGGGGTGCGGGGACCACGGTGTCGGCGGTCCCCGGGGCGCCGTCGGTGACACGGCGGATGAGCCGGGCCACGGCCTCGTGCGCGCCGCCGTCGGGGAGGGTGGTGCGGGCCCTGGCCCGGGAGGTGCCGCTGTAGAGGTGGCCGTCCTCGCCCAGCACGAACACGGCGGCGGGCAGCCGGGTGAGCCGGGCGGCGCCCTCGGCGGCGGCCGCGGCGAGTTCTTCGAGGGTGCGGGCGGCCTGGACGTCGACGATGGTCTCGGACAGCAGGGTGAGCCGGCGGACGAGGGCCTCGGCGTCGTTGCGCATCCGGGCGCCGCGCACGGCCGCGCGGACGACCGCCTGGATCTCCTCCGGCTCGGCGGGGACCGTCAGATAGGCCTCGCCGCCCGCGTCCAGGCCCCGGCAGCGGTCGCCGGGGGCGACGGACGCGGCGGAGAAGTGGACGACGGGCAGGGCGGCCGTCGGGGGTTGTGCCTTGAGCCGGCGGCAGAGTTCGAAGCCGCTCATGTCGGGGAGGCCGACGTCGACGAGGGCCACGTCGGGCAGGGCGCCCGAGCGCAGCCGCAGGTCGAGTTCGGCGAGCGCCTCACCGGCGGTGGCGACGGGGACCACACGGTGCCCGGCCCGGCGCAGGACCGCGCCCATCGCGTACCGGCCGGCGGGCGCGTCGTCGACCACCAGCACCGTGCTGTGTGCTCCGTCGGCCATCGGGCTCATGAGGCTCTCGTCGTCGCTGAAGCTCGGGTGGTGCGGGCGGTCCTCTCACCGCCCGCACCGTCCACGCTAGCGTTCTAGCGGACGGATCGTGCGAATACGGCCACGGTCCGCCCCGGAACGACGAACGTTCCCGATTCGGCTTCGTACGACGAGGTCCGGACGGTAGAGTCCGCGCCCGCCGCCTGGACGCGGTGCAGGGCGTAGTCCGTTCCGGCCAGGCCGTCCACGGTCTGCTTGCGCACCTCGGGGGTGGCGTTGAAGACGACGACGAGGTCGCCGAGTTCCATGGTGATCACGCCCGGGGTCTCGTCCTTCCCCGACAGCGGGAAGGACAGTTCCGACTGGACCTGCCCGGTCGTGCCGAGGGAGAACACGTCCTCCGTGGTGCGGATCCGCAGCAGGTCCCGGTAGGCCGCCGAGGCCCCCTCGATCTGCTCGCAGCCGACCTCGACGGCGGTCAACAGGGGTTTGGCGTAGGACCACTTGGACCGGTTGTCGGCGGCGAGCGGCAGTCCGCGCCCGAAGCCGTTGCCGTCCCGGCAGTCCCAGTGGATCGCGTTGAACCAGTCGCCGCTGTCGTAGGAGTTGCGGTCGAGGGACTTGGACCGCAGCAGGTCGGTGCCGGCCTGGGAGAGCGCCGGGCCCTGGGAGAGGGCGGCGGTCGCCAGGGCGAGGACCTGCATCCGGGCGCGGTCCGCCGGACTCGTCGACTTCGGCAGTTTGAAGGCCAGGGCGTCGAACAGGGACTCGTTGTCGTGGGCGTCGACATAGGCGAGGGCGTCGCCGGGGGCGTCCGCGTAGCCGGCGGGGGCCCCGTTGTAGTCGACCTCGGAGCCCTTGACCTCCTTGCCGCCGGTGTCGGTGAACCGGTAGTTCGCCAGGTTGCCGCTCAACCCGACCTTGATGAGGTCCTGGTAGTGCAGCAGCCGCGCCTTCTGCTCGGCCGGAGTGCCGTTGGCGTCCGAGGAGTTGGGCTCGGTCCACAGGCCGGAGGCGAAGCCCTGGACGCCGGGGTCCTCGTCGAAGGGGCCGCCGCCGCGCACGGCGTCACGGGCCCGGTCGGAGAAGGTCGCGACGCCCGTCCCGGCCATGTTCTTCTGCGTGGCCTGGACGAAGCGCGCGTCGTCGGCGACCTCGCCGAAGTTCCAGCCCTCCCCGTAGAGGATGATCTTCCTCCCGTCGACGCCGTCCTTCGTGAGGGTCAGCGCGTCGAGGGCCTTGCGGACGGCCAGGATGTTGGCCTTCGGGTGGTGGCCCATGAGGTCGAAGCGGAACCCGTCGACCTTGTACTCCCTGGCCCAGGTGACGATCGAGTCGACGACGAGCTTGCCCATCATGGTGTTCTCGGGGGCGGTGTTGGCGCAGCAGGTGGAGGTGGCGACCGAACCGTCGGCGAGGAGGCGGTGGTAGTAGCCGGGGACGACCTTGTCGAGGACGCTTTTGTCGGCCTGGCCGCTCGCCGGGGTGTGGTTGTAGACCACGTCCAGCACGACCCCGAGGCCGTCGGCGTTGAGCGCCTTCACCATCTTCCGGAACTCGACCGTGCGCCGGGTGCCGTCCGGGTCGGTCGCGTACGAGCCCTCGGGGACCGTGTAGTGGTAGGGGTCGTAGCCCCAGTTGAAGGCGTCCTTCGCGGCGGCCTTCGCCACGCACTCCTGCTGCTGGTCGGAGTCGGGGGCGTAGGAGCCGAGGTCGCAGTCGACGGTCGCCTGGTCGGCCTTCCTCTCGGGGATGGTGGCGATGTCGGCGACGGGGAGGAGGTGCACGTACGAGGTGCCCGCCGCCGCCAGCTTCCGCAGGTGCTTCGCACCGTCGCCGCCCTTGTCGGTGAAGGCGAGGTAGGTGCCCCGGTCCTTCGCGGGCACGGCCTTGTCGTCGACGGAGAAGTCCCGGACGTGCAGCTCCTGGATCCGCGCGTCCTTCAGCGGTACGGCCTTCGGCTTGGTGTACGACGACCAGCCGCCCGGCGCCAGGGACCTGTCCCCCAGGTCGACGACGAGGCTGCGTGCGGAGTCGGCGGTCAGGGCGACGGAGTACGGGTCGGTGACCTTGTTGGTGACCATCTCGCGGACGCTGGGCGCCCACACCGTCACGACGTACCGGTAGGGCTTGTTCTTCCAGGACTTCGCGCCGGTGACGGACCAGACGCCGGTGGTGTCGTCGCGCTTCATGGGGAGGGTCCTGCCGTCGAGGTCGAGCTTCACCGACTGTGCCGTGGGCGCCCAGACGGCGAGCTTCGGGCGGTCCTTGGCGAACGTCGGCCCGAGGTCGACGTCCGCCGCCTTCCCGCCGTAGAGATCGTCGAGCACGCCGGCGAGCTGGACCCCGGTCGCCGCGAGCACAGCGCCGTTCGCCGCGCGCTGGGAGGCGACGAGCTGACCGCGCAGGGCCTCACGGACCCGGTCGCGGTCGCGCGGGTCGACGGTCCAGGCGGTGTACGCCTTCAGGTGCGGGAACCTCGCCTTCTGGCCGTCGGTGAGGGCCGACTTGGTCAGGCGGAGCCAGCGCTCGTCGGTGCTGGTGAGAGCGCCGTCCTTCGCCGTGATGGAGCCGGTGCGGGAGTACAGCAGCTGGGTGGAGGCGGCGGTGTCGTTCCCGTTCCAGGCGACGGTGTTCCGGTCGATCCAGATCGCCTTGGAGCTGGTCAGGTCGAGGGCGGCGGCGCTGCCCGCGGGCTGCGGGAGAAGGTACTTCTCCTGCCCGTTCAGCAGCCACGCCTCATGGCCGGTGGTCTTGAGGTCCAGCGCCTGGTCGGTGGGGAGGTCCTTCTCGTCGCCCTTGTGGATGATGTAGCTGAGGCTGGTCGCGCCCTCGGTGAGCGGTACCTCGTAGACGGCGCCGTAGGTGTCGGTCCGTACCGGCTCCAGGGGCTTCGACCAGTCGGTGGGGTGCGCGGCGCCGGCCCAGACGTGCAGGCCCCAGCCGTCGTACTTCCCGTCGGCGCGGTGGTGGTGGAGGACGGCCTTGGAGGTGTCCGGGGCCGGCAGGTCGGGCCGCTGCGTCGAGGCGGCCTCCTTGCCCTGCTCGACCCAGATCTCGCCCGTCCTCGTGACGTCGATCGAGCGGTCGGCGGCGACGTCCTTGTTCCCGTCCTTGTCGATGACGAGGTAACTGACGTTCGTGGCGCCGGGCTTGAGCTTGACGTAGGCGAAGGCGCCGTACGCGTCGCGTCCGACGAAGTCGTGGCCGTCCGGCCAGGTCGTCGCCTCGCCGTCGGCGAGGTCGCCCCAGGCGTAGAGCCGCCAGTCGGTGTAGTCGCCGTCGGCGCGTCTGTAGTGGACGATCGCGTGGTCGCGCGAGGTGGCGGTGGGGGTCTCGGGGGTGGGCGGGGCGCCGGTGGTGGAGGTCGCGCCGGCACTCGCCGTACGTCCGGTTCGGTCGATCACCACCGCTTTGTACCGCAGGGCCGTCCCGGCCGGAACCTTGTCCCCGAGGGTCTGGGTGACCTTGTACGGGGCGTGGTCGGCGGAGCCCAGCGTCCGCCACGCGCCGTTGCCGACCTGTGCGGCGAAGACGACACGGTTGAGCTGTCCCCCGTCGACATCGGCACCGATCTCGACCGTGCCGGTGGCACCGGCGGCCGGCGCCTTGAGGGTGAGGGACGGCTCGGTGGCGGGCTTCGGAAGGGGGCCGGCGGCCTTGAGGACGATCGCGGACCCGGCCGGGACGGTGACGGCGACCTCGCGGTCGGCGTCGCTCGTGACCGTGGCGCCGGTGCCGTAGAGGCCCCGGAAGGCCATGCGGGGCGAACCGGTGGCGAAGGTGGCCTTCTCGGCGTCGTCGGCGTTGTTGAACGCGACGAGGTACTCGGTGCCGGTCCTGGCGTCCGTCCGCGAGAAGGCGTAGACGCCCGCGCCGTCGGCCGCGTAACGCTCGGTCTGGACGCCGTCGGCGAGGGCCGGGTGGGCCTTGCGGAGCTTGGCGAGAGCACTGATCTGCCGGTAGAGCGGTGCTCCGGTGTCGTACGCGTCCGTGGCGTGGGTGCGGTCCGTGCCGAGCTGGTCGTCGTCCAGGTAGTCGGCGGTCCTCGAGGCGAACATGGTCTGGCGGGCGTCCTTGTCACCGCCCGCGCCGGTGAAGCCCTGTTCGTCGCCGTAGTAGACGACCGGGTTGCCCCGGCCGAGGAACATCAGCTCGTTGGCGAGCCTGTCCTTGGCGAGCAGTTCGGCGTCGGAGGCCTTGGGGTCGTCCTGCTTCAGGAAGGTCCCGATGCGCCCCATGTCGTGGTTGCCGAGGAAGGTGACCTGCTCGTACGCGTTGGCCTTGTCGGTCGTGTACTTGTAGTCGTCCCCGAACACCGCGGCGAGCTTCTCGGCGCTGCCGCCCTGGGAGGCGTACGAGCGCGCCGCGTCCTGGAAGGGGAAGTCGAGGGTGGAGTCCAGACGCCCCTGGGTGACGTACGGGGAGGTCACGGACGTGTCGGCGGAGTAGACCTCGCCGAACATGAAGAAGTCCTCGCGGCCCTTCCTCGCCGCGTACGCGTCGAGCGCGGTGGCCCACTGCGTCCAGAACCCCATGTCGACGTGTTTCACGGTGTCGATCCGGAAGCCGTCGATCCGGAAGTCCCGCACCCACTTCTCGTAGATCTTCTCCATGCCGGAGACGACCTCGGGGCGCTCGGTCCACAGGTCGTCCAGCCCGACGAAGTCGCCGTGGGTGGCGGACTCGCCGGCCCAGGTGGAGTCGCCCCGGTTGTGGTACATCGTCGGGTCGTTGAGCCAGGAGGGGACCTTGGTGTTCTTCTTCGCGGCGGGGACCACGGGGGTGCGGGGGAAGGAGTCCCGGTCGACGGACGGGAAGCCGGTGCCCCCGGCCGCGTGGTCGGCGTCGCCTGCGTCGTCGAAGGGCTCGCCGTCCTTGGTCAGATAGGGGAACGCGCCCTTGGAGAGGTAGTCGTAGGACTTCTCCTCGTTGTCGACGACATCGGCGGTGTGGTTGGTGATGACGTCGAAGAAGACCTTCATGCCCTTGGCGTGGGCCTTGGAGATCAGGTTCTCCAGGTCCTCGTCGGTGCCGAAGTGTGGGTCGACCTTGGTGAAGTCGGTGATCCAGTAGCCGTGGTAGCCGGCGGAGGCGTTCTCGCCGGTGCCCTGCACGGGCTGGTTCTTGAAGATGGGGGCCAGCCAGATGGAGGTGGTGCCCAGGCCCTTGATGTAGTCGAGCCGCCGGGTGATGCCCTTGAGGTCGCCGCCCTGGTAGAAGCCCTTGTCGGTGGGGTCGTAACCGGTGGCCAGGCGCGAGCCGGTCAGACCGCCCTTGTCGTTCGCCCGGTCACCGTTGGCGAAACGGTCCGGCAGGACGAAGTAGAACTGCTCGCGGGTGAGTTCGTGACGGGCGGCGGTCTTCGCCAGCCGCGCGTCCGACGGAGGCGCGGGCGCGGGCGCGGCCCCGGCCGCGAGGGGCTGGACGAGCGCCGCGGTCAGCGCGGTCACGGTGACCGCGCCGACCGCCGCGGCCCGTCCGGTGTGGGTGGTTCGGCGCCTGGACGGCGCCGGCCATCTCGGTATCACGGATGGACTCCTTGCGATGACGGCTCTGGTGGGTCCGACCCCGCGCGACCGTATCGCCGCCGAAAGCGTTTCAGCAAGAGGCTTGAAAGTAACGGTAAGGCCTTACAAGCCGGTCAGCAGACGGACTTGCCCGCGTAGAGCGCGAGGGCCGTGTGGGCGCCGAGGGTCGCGGTGAACCGACCCGAGCCGTCGACGGTCACCGTCGTGTTCTTCTGCACGTCGCAGTACGTGCCGGCCGCGAGGGAGGTCTGGTACGTACGGCTGAGGCTGTTCGACTCGTGGTTGATGGCCACGAAGCCCTTGCTGCCGCGCCCGAAGGCGATCGCGTCGCCGCCGTTGTCCCACCAGTTGGTGACGGGCTCACCGCGGGTGGCGTTGCGGAAGGCGACCATGCGCATGATCTCCGGCCAGGCGTGCTGGCACTTCCAGCCGTTCTGCCAGCAGGCGTCGACGCGACCGTTGTTCGGCGGCCCGGCGTCGGTGGAGGAGAACTCGTAGCCGGAGTTGATGTCGGGCGCGCCGTACGGGTACGCCAGCATGAAGACGTTGGCGAGGGTGTAGGTGGCGTTGTCCTTGTAGCTGAGGGTGGAGCCGTTGCGCTCGGTGTCGTGGTTGTCGACGAAGACGCCGGCGACGGAGCTGTTCAGGTAGCCCCAGCCCTCGCCGTAGTTCTTCAGGTAGGCGAGGTTCTCGTTGTTGAAGACCCGCTTGAGGTCGAAGGCGTACCGGAACTCCTGCACGTCCCCGTTGCCGGTGTACTCGCCCGGCTGCACGGCCTCGCCGGAGCCGTAGATCGCCTCCTGCTTCCAGTACACGGACGGCTTGCCGAGCCGTGACTTGATGGCGGCGAGGTCGGCGGCCGGGATGTGCTTCGCGGCATCGATCCGGAACCCGTCCACACCGTGCCCGAGCAGGCTGTTCATGTACGCGGCGATGGCCGACCGGACGTACTCCTCGCCGGTGTCCAGGTCGGCGAGGGTGACGAGTTCGCAGTTCTGGACGTCGGCGCGGCTGGTGTAGTCGCTGATGGTGGCGGTGCAGTCGTCGAAGTCGAAGGAGGAGTAGAGGCCGGGGTAGTCGTACTTCGTGTACGAGGAGCCGCCGGTTCCCGTGCCGCTCCCGGCCGACATGTGGTTGACGACGGTGTCGACGACGACCTTGACGCCGGCCGCGTGGCACGTGTCGACCATGTTCCGGAAGGCGGTGGCATCTCCGAGCCGTCCGGCGATCCGGTAGCTGACCGGCTGGTACGACGTCCACCACTGCGAGCCCTGTATGTGCTCGGCGGGCGGCGAGACCTGGACGTATCCGTAGCCGTTCGGCCCGAGGGTGGTGGTGCACTCCTTGGCGACGGAGGCGAAGTTCCACTCGAACAGGACGGCGGTCACGTCCTTGGTCCCGGGCGGCGACGCGTACGCGCTCCCGGCGGGCACGGCGAGCGCGACCGACGCGCCCGCCGCGAGGGCGAGCGCGCCGGCGAGGGTTCTGCTGGTCATGTGTGGGGTCCTTCTCCGTTGAAGGGGTCCAGAGGGGGGCGAGCCGGAGTTCGCGCAAGATCAGTTGCCGAATCTTGCTGCAAGATGGCTGAAAACTTTCAACCGTCAGGAAGGTACGAGTCCACTTGTCGCATGGTCAACCCTCCGGACACGCCTTCTTCACGCGCCCGAAATCTCCTCACGGGGTGGGGAGTTGAGGCGGTGCGGCGTGACAGGGGAGGCGGCGCGTGGCCGGGCCGGGGTGATCCGGGGGACCGTGGCGCGGTGGCGTCGCGCCGCTTCGGTGATGCGGTGGCCCGTGAGGTCGGCGAGGTCGCCGCCGAGCGGGAGGAACGGGACGCAGGCTCCACGGTCCGATGCCTGCCTCCTCGCAGGCGGACAGGAGGGCGGGTCGTCGCGCCTGTCGGCGTGGAGGTGGTTGTGGACCGCGGCCACGGGGGCGATGGCGCGGGCCTCGGCGCGAGGTCCGGCACCGGCGTCGCCGAGCCCTAGGTGCGCTCGACGCGTTCGGGGTGAGGTCGCGGTTCCGGGCGGATGAGTCGGGGGTGACTGGCTGACGGCCTAGGAGCCGGGACCGGTGGTTCGGTGGAACCGGCCCCGGACGCCCAGCGCCTCGCGCAGTGCCGTGTACGCGGCCCACGCGTCCAGCAGCGGAGGGGTCACCGAACGCCGCGGGGCGGGGCCGTGGGTGACGGCGTAGCGTACGGCCTCCGGGCCGGCGTGCGGAAAGGCCGAGCGCAGCAGGGCGAGGGCGCCGGTGACGAAGGGCGCGGCGGCGCTCGTGCCGCTCAGGAGGAAAGGGCGGCCGTCGGGCCCCGGGCCCGGAATACGGTCGCCGGGGGCGCCGAGCCCGTGGCGGCCGATGGACGCGGCCAGGTTGGACCGGGGCATGGGGTGCCCGGCACGGTCGTAGGCGGTCACCGGGACGACCCACGGGTGGTCGGTGAGGACGGAGGAACCCACCCGGCCCTGGTTCCCGGCGGCGACCACCAGGATCACGCCCCGGTCGGCGGCATGGTCGAGGGCCGCCTCCAGCGCGTGGTCACGGACTCCGGAGGGCGCGGGCTGGGCCATGCTGAGGTTCACGACGTGGGCGCCTGCGTCCACGATCTCCGTGAGCGCCCCGGCCAGTTCCCCGGTCCGTACGCCGGAGAGACAGGTGGCGGGGCCTCCGCCCGCCGGGTGGTCCGTGAAGAGAGGCCGGGACAGCAAGGTGCAGCGGGGGGCGACACCCCCTTCGCCGACGAGGATGCCCGCCACGGCCGTGCCGTGCGCGCAGCAGACGTCGGCGCGACCGCAGCTTGCCCGGCCCGCGGACCGGCCCAGTTCCCTGATCGCGCGGCCCGCGAAGGCCGGGTGGTCCACGGCGACTCGTCCGTCGATCACGCCGACGACGACCGAGGGGCGACCCGAGGTGCGTGCCATGAGCGGCGTGAGGCCGACCAGGTCCAAGGGGTCCACGGACACGCCCCTCTCCTCCGGCCGCCCGGCAGCGGACGGCCGGCCTACTCGGTCACGGGTTCGAGCGGAAGGCAGCCCGCGAGGCAGCTCTCCGCGCAGCGGTTCAAGCAGTCGCCGGCCTCGTAGGGCGGCACGTCCTGGCACTCGTCGGCGCAGAGGTTGGAGCACAACGTGGCACATTGCGTGTCGAGTTGGGCGTACAGCCGGTCACCGGCCCCGTCCCGCCGGACGGGTGGGCCGGGGACCGCGGCGGCGAATCCGGGGAGCGTCATGGCGCGCTCCCCCACCACGCCGGATCCCGGCACCGGTCCGCCAGGCAGGAGGCGTAGCAGCCCTCGAAGTCGTCGAGCCCTTCGCAGCGCGACCAGCAGAGCGGACCCTCGACGCGCTCGCAGGTGATCTCCTGCGGGTGCAGGAGATCACCCGGCCCGGCGGGGGCGGAGTGCCGCGCGAATCCGGGGAAGGTCATGACTCACCCCAGGAGGCGGAGCAGCGCTCCTCGATGCACTCGCGCCGGCAGACGGCGGGATTCCAGGAATGCTTGCACCGGGTCGTGCACGGCGGGCCCTGCTCCTCCTCGCAGGTGATGTGCTGGGGGACGATCCGGTCACCGGCCGGCACGCCCGTCGGCGTGCCGGTGAATCCTGGCAGGCTCATCGCGAGGTCACCACGTCTCCGCGCAGAGCCTCGCCACGCACTTCCGTACGCACGCGGCGGGGTTGTGGGCATTCCGGCACTGGTGGCGGCAGACCGGCCTCAGTTCCTCCTCGCAGGTGAACTGCTGCGGAACGAGCAGATCACCGGCGTTCGCTCCGCGTGCCGCCGTCGGCTCGACGGCGAATCCGGGGATACGCATGTCCGTTCGCCTCTTCTCCCTGTCGTCTCGTTCTTCTCGTTCTTCTCGTTCGTCTCGTTCGTCTCGTTCGTCTCGTTCGTCTCGTTCGTCTCGTTCGTCTCGTTCGTCGCTTCGTCGCTTCGTCGGTCTCGTCGGCCTTGGCGGCCTTGTCGGCCTTGTCGCTTCGTTCCTTCTCGCCTCGTGACGCTCACCGGTCGTAGTAGCGCTGGACCGGGGTCACCCGGTAGGGGAACAGTCCGGAGACGCCTACCCGGACGAACAGCTTCTCGGTGACGTTGGTCCGGCGGTGGGTGTAGGAGAGGACGACCGTGACGACGCTCTGGGCCCCGACGCTGAGCCGGGAGGGCGCCGCTTCCACCCCGGACAGGGCGTAGCCCTCGGCGCGCAGCTCACTGGTCCTCCGGTAGATCTCCTGCTCCCGCACCGTCAGGTAGTTGAGGGCCCGGTGGGTGGGGTCGAGGCCGGCGTTGTTGTTGAGCTGGAGCACCCGGTCGAGCACCTCCCTGGCGGTCCTCTCGAACTCCTTGCGGGAGGTGTCCTCCGGGCGGTCGATCGCCTCGATCAGCTCCCTGCTGTCGAAGGCCCAGATCTTCTCGACATGGACGACCGGGACGGAGAGTCCCTGGCACGCGCCCGGCGGTACGAGCGGGCCGAGAGTACCCACGACCACAGCGAGATCGCGGCAGTCCCGGACCGGGCGCAGGGCCTCCACCAGGTCGTCCAGGCCCGCGGATTCGACGGGCTCCACCACGTAGGTGTCGACGCCCTGGACGGACAGGACATAGCACATCTGCCGGGCGATGTAGCGGTTCTCCGGAGCGGAGAGGACCCGGTACAGCGCGTCGGCGTCGGTGGCGTCACGGCTTCCGTCGGCGCCCGCGACCTGAGAGAACTCCTGCTGGACGGAGAGATCGGGGAACACGGCGCGCACGCGTCCGAGGACGTAGACGTAGGCGGGGCCGGTGTCGCCGTGCCCCGTCCCGCCGCCCTGGTGGGAACCCGTCTCCGCGCAGCCGCAACAGGCCTGGGTGACACCGGACTCCACGGGCACGGGTCGGGCGTCGCCGGGATCGGACGCGGGGATCGGTGCCGCTGCCGGTGCCGCCGATCGTGGCCCGGCCTCCGACGGAGGACTCGTGTCGGTGACGCCGTCGGTGATCTCGGGGTCCATGGGTCACTCCTCACGCACGCTTCGTCGGGCTCCCGGCCCGGAGCGGTCGCGCACCGGGCATCCTGAGTCGTGCACGCGCCTCGCGCGGTGCTCAGCGTTCTCGTCCGCCGTCGATCGTCATCCACCGGTTCAGGGCCGCGGCCCTGCGCTCGCAGCCGCCGCAGGGCCGGACCCCCACCGCCGCGGTCACCCGGGCGACGGCGTCGCCCAGCCCGATGTCCCCGTCCTCACGCGCGAAGCCGGGGATGCGGACCCGGTGGCGGGAGCGGGCGGGACGGGACGGCCCGTACGCGTCGCGGGCGACGGTCTCCTCGGCCGGGTCCCGACCGCTCGTTGTACCGTCAACCATCTAGCTCACATCCCGGTGTTGGCCGATCTCCCCGTCGCCCCCACCTCCTTCCACTGTCCTCCTGAGGCACGCGGGACGCACCCCGGCCGGACGACGCGGCAGGGCCCGCCGCCCCGGTGCGGGGCGACGGGCCCTGAAGGCCGGCCGCGGGTGCCGCGCGGCCGCTGTACTGCGGAGGTTCAGCCGGTCGTCCACCAGACCGTCGTGTCCCCCGGCAGCTTCGCCTCGTCCTCGGCCACGGTCACCTCGGCGCTGGCGAGCAGGAGACGGCCGTACGCGGGGATCGTGACCGCCTCGCCCGTCGTGTTCGCCGCGCACACGAAGTCGCCCCGGCGGAAGGCCAGGACGCCCTCGGGTGTCTTCAGCCACTCGACCGAGTCGCCCGCGCCCAGGCCGGGTTCCTCCCGGCGGACGGACAGGGCGGTGCGGTACAGCTCCAGGGTCGAGTCCGCCGCGCCCGTCTGGGCCTCGATGCTCAGCTCGCCCCATGCGGCGGGCTGCGGCAGCCAGGAGCCGCCCGCGCCGAAGCCGTACGACGAGCCGGACCGGGTCCACGGGATCGGGACACGGCAGCCGTCGCGGAAGCCGTCCTGGCCCGCGCCCCGGAAGTACGCCGGGTCCTGGCGGACCTCGTCCGGGAGGTCGACGACGTCGGGCAGGCCCAGTTCCTCGCCCTGGTAGACGTACGCCGAGCCCGGCAGGGCCAGCATCAGCAGCGAGGCGGCGCGGGCTCGGCGCAGCCCCAGCGCGCGGTCGCCCGCGAGGCGGATCTGCGTGCCGAGGCCCGGCTCGTTGGCGAAGCGGGTCGCGTGGCGGGTCACGTCGTGGTTCGACAGGACCCAGGTGGCGGGGGCGTTGACCGGGCGCATCGCGTCCAGGGTGCGGTCGATGACGGTCTTCAGCTCGGCCGCGTCCCAGTAGGTGGCCAGGTACTGGAAGTTGAATGCCTGGTGCAGCTCGTCCGGGCGGACGTAGTTCGCGGTGCGTTCGACCGTGGGGGTCCATGCCTCCGCCACGAAGATGCGCTCCCCCGCGTACTCGTCCAGCAGCAGGCGCCACTCGCGGTAGATCGCGTGGACGCCGTCCTGGTCGAAGAACGGCATGACATCGTTGCCCAGCAGTTTCAGCTGGTCGTGGGCGCCGAGGTCCGGGAGGCCCTCGGCCTTGACCAGGCCGTGGGCCACGTCGATGCGGAAGCCGTCCACGCCCATGTCGAGCCAGAAGCGGAGCACGGAGCGGAACTCGTCGCCGACCGCCGGGTGGTCCCAGTTGAAGTCGGGCTGCTCCGGGGCGAACAGGTGCAGGTACCAGGCGCCCGGGGTGCCGTCCGGCTCCGTCACCCGGGTCCAGGCCGGGCCGCCGAAGATGGACTCCCAGTCGTTCGGGGGGAGTTCGCCACAAGCGCCCTTGCCCTCGCGGAAGTGGTAGCGGTCGCGCAGCGGTGAGCCGGGACCCTCCGCGACCGCCCGCCGGAACCACTCGTGCTGGTCGGAGGAGTGGTTGGGGACCAGGTCGACGATGATGCGCAGGCCCAGCTCGTGGGCGTCGCGGATCAGGGCGTCGGCGTCCAGCAGCGACCCGAACATCGGGTCCACCGCGCGGTAGTCGGCGACGTCGTAGCCGGCGTCGGCCTGCGGGGAGGCGTAGAAGGGACTGAGCCACACGGCGTCGATGCCGAGGTCGCGCAGGTACGAAAGCCGGGAACGAACGCCCTCCAGGTCGCCCATGCCGTCGCCGTTGCTGTCGGCGAAGCTGCGCGGATAGACCTGGTAGATCACCGCGTCGCGCCACCAGTCGCTGCGCTGTGCCTCGGCGGGGGTCGCGGTGGGGGTGGTGGTGGAGTGCTGGTGGCTCATGACGTCCTTGATGCGTGGCGGGTCATCTGGGCGGAAGGATGCGGATGGGGGCGAGACGGCCGCGGTGACAGCGGGGTCGGATGGCCAGCGCGGCCGCCTCGGGTCTTGGGGCGCCCCCGAGGGGGCGCGGGGCTCTGACATCTGCGGCTCCGCCGCGGGGCGCGACGGGCCCCACGAGAGCCTCGGCGAGCGACGGCCCCTCACGGCCCTGTCGGCGGTCAGCCTTTCGTGCCGCCCGCGGTCAGGCCGGTGACCAGGTTCTTCTGCACGAGGTAGAAGAACGCGGAGACGGGGATCGCGACCAGGACCGCGGTGGCGGCCATCAGGTTGCGCTGCGCGTCGTGTTCGCTGACGAAGCTCTGCAGGCCGACGGCGAAGGTGTACTTCGTGTCGGACAGCATGAACGTCGAGGCGAAGGCGACCTCCCCGAACGCGGTGATGAAACTGTAGAACGCGGCGACCGCGAGGCCCGGCCTGGCGAGCGGCAGGATCAGCCGCGCGAACGTGCCGAAGGGGCTCAGCCCGTCGACGCGTCCGGCCTCGTCGATCTCGAAGGGGATCGTGTCGAAGTAGCCCTTGAGCAGCCAGGCGCAGTACGGCACGGCCGTCGAGCAGTAGACGAGGACGAGGCCGAGGTAGCTGTCGATGAGCTTCAGTTCCGAGAGGATCTCGTACATCGGCACCATCAGGACGGCCACCGGGAACATCTGCGTGACCAGGAGCACCCACATGAACTTCCGGTAGCCCGGAAAGCGCATGCGGGAGACGGCATAGCCCGTGGTCGCCGCGATCAGCACCCCGATGACGGTGGTGCCGAGCGAGACGACGAGGGTGCTGACCAGCCAGTCGAAGAACGGTGTCTCCTGGAGCACGTACGAGTAGTTGGCAAAGGTCATTTTGCCGAAGATGCGTCCGGGATGCAGGTAATCGTCCTTGTCCGGACCGAGGGACAGGAAGACCAGCCAGGCGATCGGGAAGAGCGCGGCCAGGCTCGCCAGCACGAGGATCGTGTGGGAGGCGAAAGCGCCGGCGGGGCTGTTCTCACCGCGTCGGCGTGTCCTGGGCGCCGGGGCGGTCCGCGCGACCGGCCCGTCCTCGGGAGCCGTGGTCTTGACGGTCGTGGTGCTCATGGGGGCTCCTGCCTCAGATCGCGAGCTGCTGCTCATCGCGGTTCAGCCAGCGGCGGTAGACGGAGGTGAAGACGATCAGGATGGCCAGCAGCAGGATGCCGTAGGCCGCCGACTGCGCGAAGTCCCGCGGCTGCTGCCCGAAGCCGAGGTAGTACGCCCAGGTCACGAGGATCTGCGCCTCGGGCGCGGTGTCGCCGAACAGCAGGAAGATGACGGCGAACTGGTTGAACGTCCAGATGACGCCGAGGAGGACGACGGTGGAGCTGACGGAGCGCAGGCCCGGCAGGGTGACGTGGCGGAAGCGCTGCCAGGCGCTCGCGCCGTCCATCTCCGCGGCCTCGTACAGGGTCGTGTCGATGGACTGCAGTCCGCCGAGCAGCGAGACCATCATGAACGGCACCCCGCACCAGGTGTTGACCATGATCGCGGCGAACCGCTGCCAGAAGGTGTCCTCCAGCCACAGCGGCGTCGGCAGGTGCAGCGCTTCGAGGCCGGCGTTGATGACACCGCCGTCGGCGAGCATGAACCGCCAGCCGAAGACGGTGACGAAGGTGGGGACGGCCCACGGCAGGACCAGGATCAGCCGGTAGAAGGTGCGGCCGCGCAGCTTCTGGTTGAGCAGCAGCGCGAGGCCGAGGCCGATGAGGTAGTGCAGGGCGACGCACAGGGCCGTCCAGAGAATCGTCCAGACGAAGTGCGACCAGAAGCGGTCGTAGGAGGTCGGGCCCCACAGGATGTCGGCGTAGTTGTCGAAGCCGATGAACTCGTAGGTGGCCTCGATGTGGTTGACGCCGATCGTGCGCGCCGAGTTGAGGCTGTTGGCGTTGGTGAGGGTGAGGTAGAAGCCGCGGGCCAGCGGATACAGCACCAGGACGCCGAGCACGACGACCACCGGGGCGATCATCGCGTACGCGTACCAGTACCGCTGGTACGACTGCCTCAGACGCGTGAGCCGGCCCGGGCGCCCGCCCGGTTCACCTCTGCGCTTGCCGGTCGCACGGTCGATGGCGACTGTCATCGTTCGACACCTTCTGGAGGATCAGGGGCTGGGCCGCTCGGGGGCTGGGGGCGTGGGGGGCCGGCCGGTGGCCGCCGTGTCCGTTCCGGTGGTCCGGGGCGGGACGCGGCGGCCACACGGGGTCACTTGCTGAAGTCCGGGACCAGCTTGGCGATCGCGGTCTCCGCGTTGCCGAGGCCCTTGTCGAGGGACTCCTTGCCGCCGGCGATCGCGAGCAGCTCGGTGTCGAGCGGGCCCCACAGGGAGCTGTACTCGGGCAGCTCGGGGCGCGGCTGGGCGGCGGCCAGCACGGTCTGGTAGCCGGCGATGCCCGGGTCGGCCTTGACCTCGCCGGTGTAGGCGTCGTCGCGGGTGGGCAGCGTGGAGTTCTTCAGGGCGATGGTCTCCTGCGACTTCGCCGAGGTCATGAAGTCGACGAACTTCAGCGACGCCTCCTGGTGCGCCTTGTCCGAGCCGGCGTACACGGAGAGGTTGTGGCCGCCGGTCGGGGCGCCCGCCTTGCCGGTGGAACCGGCCGGGACGGTGGCGATGCCCAGGTTGGCCTTGTCCTTGAACGCCGAGCCCTTGTAGAAGTTGGTGATCTCCCACGGGCCCTGGACGATCGAGGCGACCTTGCCGTTGACGAAGGCGTCCTGGATGTGGGCGTAGGCGTCGGCGGTGGTGTCCGCCTTGTGCAGGCCCTTGCCGTCGAAGAGACCGAGCCAGGTGCCGTACGCCTTCTTCGCCGCGGCGGAGTTGACGGTGATCTTCTTGGCGGCTACGTCGACGGTGTCGGTGCCCTCGCCGTGGAGGAAGGACTGGGCGTAGTAGGCCTGGGTGGAGCCCCAGTAGCCGTCGACGCCGGTCTTGGCCTTGACGGTGGCGGCGGCCTTCTTCAGGTCGTCCCAGCTCTTGGGGGCCTCGGTGATGCCGGCCTTCTCGAAGAGGGCCTTGTTGTAGACCAGCGCGAGGGTGTCGGTGACGAACGGGACACCGTAGGTCTTGCCGTCGTACTGGGCCTGCTTGATCAGGCTGGGCTGGAACTCGCCCTGGTCCTTGAGGGCCTCGGTGCCGTCCAGCGGCAGGAAGAAGCCCTTCTTGGCGAAGGCCGGGGTCCAGCCGACCTCGGAGCGCAGGATGTCCGGGGCGCCCGTGGCACCGGCGGCGGTGTCGAACTTGTTCTGCGCCTGGTCGAAGGGCACGTTGACGTACTTGACCTTGATGTTCTCGTGGGCGGCCTCGAACTCCTCGACCAAGGCCTTGTACGTCGGTGCCTCATTGGTGGCGTTGGAGGTGTCCCACCAGGTGATGGTGACCGGACCGTCGGCCGAGTCGCCGCTGTCGCTTCCGCCGCAGGCCGTCGCCGTGAGGGCGATCGACGCCACCAGCGCGGTGGCCGCTATGCCACGCCGCATGAGATCTCCTTGAGGGTGAAAGCCCGTGTGCCGGGAGGGAGGCCCCGTCTGCCGTCCCCGCCGAGTGTCGGCGCGCCGTTGCCGCCGCCGGGCGTGGCCGAACGTAACAGCGATGTAAGCCGGACGAAAGACCTTGCTGCAAAAAAGTGCAAGAACCGGTGATGGTTACCCCGTCGTGACCTGCCTCTGACTGCCCCGAAACCCTGCGTCAGGGCCGCTCAGCGGGGCTTTGCGCGGCCATGAAAGACTCTGCAAGCTCTTGCCGCGACACGCGCGTACGGCAATCATCACTCCGTCAGCGCCTTGCGGATCGAGGCAGTCACCCCTTTCCGCGCACGGGCGCCCCCCACGGACACCGACCAGAATCACGAGGGACCGCGATGACGCAGCAGCCCGCAGCGGGCCGCACCCCCGCCCGCACCCGAGGCCGGGCCGGTGGGCAAGCGCAGGTGCGGCCGGTACAGTCCAGTGCTGTGACCACACGGCTTGCCGACATCGCAGCCCAGGCGGGGGTCAGTGAGGCGACTGTCAGCCGCGTCCTGAACGGGAAGCCGGGCGTCGCCGCGACCACTCGCCAGTCCGTTCTGGCCGCCCTCGACGTGCTGGGCTACGAGCGGCCCGTACGACTGCGGCAGCGCAGCGCGGGCCTGGTGGGCCTCATCACCCCGGAGCTGGAGAACCCCATATTCCCGGCCCTGGCCCAGGTCATCGGCCAGGCGCTGACCCGGCAGGGCTACACCCCGGTCCTCGCCACCCAGACCCCCGGCGGTTCGACCGAGGACGAACTGACCGAGATGCTCGTCGACCGCGGGGTCGCCGGCATCATCTTCGTCTCCGGACTGCACGCGGACACCTCGGCCGACATGCAGCGCTACGAGCAACTGCGCGCCCAGGGCGTGCCGTTCGTGCTCGTCGACGGTTTCTCGCCCAAGGTGCAGGCCCCCTTCATCTCGCCGGACGACCGGGCGGCGATGTCCCTGGCGGTGACGCATCTGGTGTCGCTGGGGCACACCCGGATAGGCCTGGCCCTCGGGCCCAAACGCTTCGTGCCGGTCCAGCGCAAGATCGAGGGCTTCGTCCGCACGATGCAGGACCTGCTGGGCCTGGCGGCCGCGACCGTCGAGTCCGAGATGGTCCAGCACTCCCTGTACACGCTGGAGGGCGGCCAGGCGGCGGCCCTCGCGCTGATCGACCGGGACTGCACGGCGGTGGTGTGCGCGAGCGACATGATGGCGCTCGGCGCGATCCGGGCGGCGCGGCAGCGGGGCCTGCTGGTGCCGCAGGACGTCTCGGTCGTCGGCTTCGACGACTCCCCCCTGATCGCCTTCACCGACCCCCCGCTGACGACCGTCCGCAAGCCGGTCCCGGCGATGGGGCAGGCGGCGGTGCGTACGTTGCTGGAGGAGATCGGCGGGACCCCGGCGCCGCACAGCGAGTTCGTGTTCATGCCGGAACTGGTGGTGCGGGGGTCGACCGCTTCGGCACCTGGGGACCGCAGTCGTACCTAGGAGGGAGAAGGCGGGGGTGGGTGCCATACGTACGGAGGAGAGGGCTCTGTGCAGTACCCCGACGAACGTGCGTGATGAACCCGACCAGAGGATGATCGGTGGGGTACCGCTTATCTGGCAGACTCTGTGCCCATGGGTGAGGCGACCGTGACGACACTGGAGGAAGGCCGGGAGCAGACCGCCCCGCGGTCCGTCACGGACGCGCAGGGGCAGGGGTTCCTGCACCGGCTGAGGGCTCCGCGCCGTCCCCGTTTCTGGTTCGAGATCCTGCTGATCGCGGTGAGTTACTGGACGTACTCCCTGATCCGCAACGCGGTCCCCGAGCAGAAGAGGCAGGCGCTCGCCAACGCCGACTGGATCTGGAAGGTGGAGCACCACCTCGGGATCGCGGTCGAGGAGACGATCAACCACTCCGTGAACTCGGTGACATGGCTGATCGTCGGCATGAACTACTACTACGCGACCCTGCACTTCATCGTCACGCTCGGTGTCCTCGTGTGGATCTACCGTAGTCATCCGGGTCGCTACGCGGCGACCCGTCTGGTGCTCTTCGCGACCACGGCGGTGGCCCTGGTCGGCTACTACTTCTATCCGCTGGCCCCGCCCCGCCTGATGACCGGCGAGAGCTTCATCGACACGGTCGTCGTCCACCAGACCTGGGGCTCGATGGCCTCCGGCGACCTGAAGAACATGTCGAACCAGTACGCCGCGATGCCGTCGATGCACATCGGCTGGTCGCTGTGGTGCGGGCTGACGATCTTCGCGCTGGCGTCGGTGCCGTGGGTGCGGGTGCTGGGCCTGCTCTACCCCACCCTGACGCTCGTCGTGATCGTCGCCACCGCCAACCACTTCTGGCTGGACGCGGTCGGCGGCATGATGTGCCTCGCCTTCGGCTACACCGTGGCCCGCCTCTGGTACGGGGCGCTGCCGTACGCACTGCCGCGCCAGGTCGCGGGGAGGGCCGGGGAGAGGGAACTCGCGCCGGTCAAGGCGTAGCGCCGACACCGGGTGCCACCGATCGCGGACCCGAGGCGTCGGCGGCGTCCCGCAGCGCCCTCACGAACGTGCTCAGGGCCGGCTGCGCCGGAGCCGTCCCGCGGACGGCCGCGTGGATGGAGCGCCGGGGTTCCGGCCCGGTGAGGCGGCGTACGACGACGTCCGGGTGGGGGCTGCCGAGGCCGAGGCCGGGGATGAGGCCGACGCCCAGCCCGGCGGCGACGAAGCCCTGCGCGGTCGTGTAGTCCTCGCTCTCGACGACGAACCGGGGCCTGAACCCGGCCTCCGCACACGCCTCCAGCTGCGCGTCCAGGCAGGGCCCCGGCCACTCGCTGCCGACCCATGCCTCGCCCGCGAGGTCGGACAGCGCCAGGGCGGGCCGGTCGGCGAGGGGGTGCGCGGCGGGCAGGACGGCGAAGTAGGTGTCGTCGAGCAGGTGCAGCAGCGTGACGCCCTCGGGGTCGGCGCCGCGCGGCCGTACGACGAGCGCGAGGTCGGCGCGGCCCTCCTTGACGGCCGGGAGCGGGTCGTCGGGGTCGACGAGCCCCAGCTCGACCTGGACGCCGGGGTGCTCGGCGCGCAGCCGGGCGACGGCGGGGGCGACCAGGGCGGCGCCGGCCGTGGCGAAGTACCGCACGGACAGCCGTCCCGTGCGTCCGGCCCGCAGGTCGGCCAGAGCGGTCTCCGCCTCCGCGAGCTGCCTGCCGATCGCGGAGGCGTACTCGGTGAGCAGCAGTCCGGCCGCCGTGGGCCGCACCCCGCGGCCGACCCGCTCCAGCAGTGCGGTCCCGGCCTCCTTCTCCAGCGCCGCGACCTGCTGGCTGATCGCGGAGGGGGTGTAGCCGAGGGCGGTCGCGGCCGCCGTCACCGAGCCGCTGGTCACCACTGTCCTGAGCACCTGCATCCGACGCACATCGAGCATGTAGACCAGCTTAAAGGTATGTGTATGATTCTTCGCTTGTCCTTACGCCTCCGGCGCCGGATGGTGGTGCCCATGCCTTTCGCGTCCACACTCCGCATGGCCGTGCTCGCCCTGCTCTGGGGCTCCGGCTTCCTCTGGATCAAGCTCGCCCTCAACCACGGCATGTCCCCGCTGGGGATCACCGTCACCCGGTGCGCGCTGGGCGCGGGGGTCCTGCTCGCCCTCGCCCTCGTCGCCCGCCAGCGCCTGCCCCGCGACCGGCGGACCTGGGGACATCTCCTGGTGGCCGCCTTCTTCTGCAACGCCCTGCCCTTCGCGTTGTTCGGCGTCGGCGAGCAGACCGTCGACTCGGGCACGGCGGGAGTCCTCAACGCGACGACACCGCTGTGGGCCATGCTCCTCGGCCTCCTCCTGGGCACCGACCGCCCCCTCTCCCCCGCCCGCCTCACCGGTCTGCTGCTCGGATTCGCCGGAGTCCTGCTGATCTTCGCGCCCTGGCAGCGGGCGGGGCTGATGACCGGGGGCTCTCTCGCCCTGCTCGGGGCGGCCCTCAGCTACGCGGTGGCCTTCGCCTACATGGGCCGCCATCTGACGGGCCGCGACGCACCGCTGGCGGTGTCCGCCGCGCAGCTCCTCACCGCGACGGGCTGGGCGGCACTCGCCCTGCCCACCGGCACCTCGGGCACGGCCGGCGTGGACGTGACCGCTCTGCTCGCGGTCACCGTCCTGGGGATCTTCGGCACCGGCGTGACCTTCTACCTCAACTACCGCCTGATCGAGGACGAGGGCGCGACCAGCGCGGCGACGGTCGGCTACCTGCTGCCGGTGGTCTCGGTCGCGCTGGGCGCGCTGTTCCTGGACGAGCGGGTGGGGGCGCGGGTGGTCGCAGGGATGGTCGTGGTCCTCGTGGGGGTGGCGTTGACGCGGCGGCGGGCCGAGGGGGTGGCCGCGACGGTGCGTTCGTCGCGGGTCCCGGTGACGGGTCCCACCCCTGGAGAGACCCCACCGGTCGCACCCCACACCGGCTCCGGCCTCACCCCCCGTAGAACAACTCCTCCACCACACCCCGAGCCCGTCGCGTGATCCGGCGGTAGTCGTCGAGCATGTCGCCCACGTGTCCGGGGCCGTAGCCCAGGTAGCGGCCCACGGCGGCGAGTTCGCGGCCGTCGGAGGGGAAGGTGTCGCCGGCCCGGCCCCGGACGAGCATGACGGCGTTGCGGACGCGGGTGGCCAGCACCCAGGCCTCGTCCAGGGTCGCCGCGTCCTCGGCGCTCACCAGGCCGGCCGCGAGCGCGGCCGCCAGGGCCTCGCGGGTGCGGGTCGTGCGCAGGCCCGGCACACTGCGGGCGTGCCGGAGCTGGACCAGCTGGACGGCCCACTCCACGTCGGACAGGCCGCCGCGGCCGAGCTTGGTGTGCAGGGTCGGGTCGGCGCCGCGCGGCAGCCGCTCGGTCTCCATACGGGCCTTCAGACGCCGGATCTCGCGTACGGCGTCGTCGCCGAGCCCGTCCGCCGGATAGCGCAGCGGATCGACGAGGTCGATGAAGCGGCGGCCCAACTCCTCGTCACCGGCGACGGGTTCGGCGCGCAGCAGGGCCTGCGACTCCCAGCCCAGCGACCAGCGGCGGTAGTAGGCCTCGTACGACTTCAACGTCCGTACGACGGGACCGGACTTGCCCTCGGGGCGAAGGTCCGCGTCGATGAGGAGGGGCGGGTCGGCGCTCGGGATCTGGAGCAGGCGCCGCATCTCGGCGACGACCGCGTTCGCGGCGCGGGCCGCCTCCTGCTCGTCGACACCCTCGCGCGGCTCGTGGACGAACAGGACGTCGGCGTCGGAGCCGTAGCCCAGTTCGTGGCCGCCGAAGCGGCCCATGCCGATGACGGCGAAGCGGGTGGGGAGGGTGTCCCCCCAGCGGTCGCGGACCACGGCACGGAGCGTGCCCGCCAGGGTCGCGGCGGTGAGGTCGGAGATCGCGCCGCCGACGAGGTCGACGAGGGCGCCCTGGTCGGCGGTGGCCGGAGTCTCCTCGGTGCCGTAGGAGCCGACGATGTCCCGGGCGGCCGTACGGAACAGTTCGCGGCGGCGGACGCCGCGCGCGGCCGTGACGCCCTGCTGGGCGCCGTCCGCGCGGCCGACGGCGGCGAGGATCTCCTGCTCCAGGTGGGCGCGTACGCGGGGTTCGAGCCCGCCGGCCCCACCGGCGACCCCGTCGCCGTCACCGAGGAGGGAGACGGCCTCGGGGGCGCGCATGAGGAGGTCGGGGGCGAGGCGGCCGGCGGAGAGCACCCGGGCCAGGTTCTCGGCGGCCGCCCCCTCGTCGCGCAACAGCCTGAGGTACCAGGGGGTCCGGCCGAGCGCGTCCGAGACCTTGCGGAAGTTGAGGAGCCCGGCGTCCGGGTCGGCGGAGTCCGCGAACCAGCCCAACAGGACCGGCAGCAGGGTGCGTTGGATGGCCGCCTTGCGGGAGACGCCGGAGGCCAGGGCCTCCAGATGGCGCAGGGCCGCCGCCGGGTCCGCGTAGCCGAGGGCGACGAGGCGTTCGCGGGCCGCGTCGGGACGCAACCTGATCTCGCCGGGCGCGAGTTGGGCGACGGCGTCGAGGAGCGGGCGGTAGAACAGCTTCTCGTGCAGCCGGCGTACGACGGCCGCGTGGCGCCGCCACTCGCGGTTCAGCTCGGCGACCGGATCGGTGCGCAGGCCGAGCGAACGGCCGATGCGCCGCAGGTCGTCGTCGTCCTCGGGGACGAGGTGGGTGCGGCGCAGCCGGTAGAGCTGGATGCGGTGTTCCATGGACCGCAGGAAGCGGTAGGCGTCGTCGAGCTGGGCCGCGTCCGACCGGCCCACGTACCCGCCGGCGGCCAGCGCGCCCAGCGCGTCGAGGGTGGTCCCGCTGCGCAGCGAGGTGTCGCCCCGCCCGTGCACGAGCTGGAGCAGCTGCACGGCGAACTCGACGTCCCGCAGGCCCCCCGGTCCGAGCTTGAGCTGCCGGTCGACCTCGGCGGCCGGGATGTTCTCGACGACCCGGCGGCGCATGCGCTGCACGTCGGCGACGAAGTTGTCCCGCTCCGCGGCCTTCCACACGAGCGGCTGGAGCGCGCTGACGTACGCCTCGCCCAGTTCGAGGTCCCCCGCGACCGGCCGGGCCTTCAGCAGCGCCTGGAACTCCCAGGTCTTCGCCCACCGCTGGTAGTAGGCGAGATGGCTGCTCAGCGTGCGCACGAGCGGGCCGTTGCGCCCCTCCGGCCGCAGATTGGCGTCGACGGGCCAGATGCTGCCCTCGACGGTCGTCTCCGAGCAGATCCGCATCATGTGCGAGGCGAGGCGGGTGGCCGCCCGGACGGCCTTCTGCTCGTCGGCCCCGTCCGCGGTCTCCCCCACGAAGATGACGTCGACGTCGGAGACGTAGTTCAGCTCGTGGCCGCCGCACTTGCCCATCGCGATCACCGCGAGCCGGCACAGGGCCACGTCCTCCGGAGCGGCGGCGCCGGCGATCGCGAGGGCGGCGCGCAGCGTGGCGGTGGCGAGGTCGGCGAGTTCGGCGGCGGTCTGGGCGAGGTCGGTGGTGCCGCAGACGTCGCGGGCGGCGATGGAGAGCAGACAGCGGCGGTAGGCGACCCGCAGCGAGACCGGGTCGGTGGCCTCGGCGAGTCCCCGTTCGAACTCCTCGACGCCCGGATGCAGATCCTGCGCCTCGTACGTCACGAGCGCCTGCCAGTCCTGAGCGTGCCGGGCCAGGTGGTCACCGAGCGCGGCGGACGCGCCGAGCACCCCCAGCAGCCGGTCCCGCAGCGGCTTGGCCGCTATCAGTGTGTCCAGCACCGCCCGCCTCGCGGTGCGGTCCGGCTGCGCCTCCAGCAGCCGGACGAGGCCCAGCAGCGCGAGGTTCGGGTCGGCGGTCGCGCCCAGGGCGTCCAGCAGCACCGGATCGTTGCGTACGGCGGACAGTTCCTCGCTCTCCAGCAGCCGCTCGGCGGCGCTCGGATCGGTGAAACCGTGCCGCACCAGTCGCGTGAACGTACTGCTCCTGCGCCCCGGCGCCGTCATCCCCGGCCTCCCGTCGGATCAAGTCCGCGTCCGCTCACCCGATCACCCGACTTCATCGATCAAGGTCGTACGGGCACGAGCCTAACCGCAGTCGCGGGAGGAAGCGCCGGTCGGCCGTCGGCGGGGTCCGGTGGCCCGCTCACCGGGCGACCAGGGACTTCGCGGACCGCGGCCGGTGTGCGCGCCGGCGCCGTCGTCCCGGGAGGCCGCATTCACCATGTTCACGGCTGATCTGCCGATGTGGTGGAGGAAGAGGACGCGCCGGGCGGCGGGGAGGGTGCGAAGCGGCACCGGTCGTGGCGCGCGGTGGTGTCCTCGGAGACGGTGGCGCACACCGTGCTGCCGGAACCCGGCGGGGCCGCCGTCGCCGGGCTCGTCGCCCTGGTGGGGTGGCCGTTCGGGTGGCAGCCCGAGCCCGGCCTGCCGGCGCTCGGGCTGACCATCCCCGCGTCGCAGTTGTATCGCGACGCGCGACCGCCGCGCCGGCGTGCCGCGCTCGCCGCCTTCCTGACGCCGGCGACGGTGTCCCTGCTCCTGGCCACCGCCCTGAACCGGGCGCTGCCCGCCACGGCCGACCCGGGCATCGGTCTCCTGGTCGGCTACGCCCTCGCCATCCCGGTCGGCGCGGCTGTGCTGGTCCGATCGCTCGACCCGCCGGACGCCGTGTGACTGTGGTCGGCGGTCCGCACCGAGCGGCGGCCGGGGATGAGTTTCCGGCCTTCGCGGGGTCTGCCCTGTGACGACAGCCGACATGCCGACAGCCGACACGGTCTTCGCGGTGGCGCCCGGCACGGTTTTCGGCTTCGGTAAGGGGGAGGCCGTTCAGCCGGACGCGGTGGCGGTTCGGCTGAGGAACCGGTGCACACCGGCGCACAGGCACTCCGTCAAGGGCGACTTGGAGGACCAGGGATGCAGTACACGCTCGAAGTGATTCCGCTGCCCGTCAGCGACATCGACCGGGCCCGTGACTTCTACCGGGACAAGGTCGGTTTCCATGTCGACATCGACCAGGAGGTCATGCCCGGCATGCGGATCGTGCAGCTGACTCCCCCGGGCTCCGGCTGTTCCATCGCCCTCGGCGACGCCATCTGGGACATGGCCCAGGGCGTCAAGCCGGCCCCCGGTTCCTACCAGGGCCTCCAGCTCTGTGTGGCCGACATCAAGGCCGCCCACGCCGAACTCCGCGAACGCGGCCTGGACGTCTCCGAACCCGTCGAGTACGCCCCCGACGACGGCGCCACCTTCATGTACTTCAAGGACCCGGACGGCAACGGGTGGGCGATCCAGGAGTACCGCCGCCGGGTCTCGGAACCGCTGCACCGGGTGCTGGCGGACCTGGCGGAGCGGCGGTAGCGCCAGCGGCACGCACGCGCGCGGACCAGCGGGACATGACGCGGGGCCGACGGTCGTTGACCGTCGGCCCCAGCGGTCTGCGCGGCGGTGAGCGCGCTCCGACCTGCGCCTACAGCACCGGCAGGTTCTTCCGCAGCTCGAAGGCGGTCACCTCGCTGCGGTACTCCTCCCACTCCTGGCGCTTGTTGCGCAGGAAGAAGTCGAAGACGTGTTCGCCGAGGGTCTCCGCCACCAGGTCGCTGCGTTCCATGAGGGACAGGGCCTCGCCCAGGTTCTGGGGGAGCGGCTCGATGCCCATCGCGCGGCGTTCCGCGTCGGAGAGGGCCCAGACGTCGTCCTCGGCGCCCGGCGGGAGCTCGTAGCCCTCCTCGATGCCCTTGAGGCCGGCGGCCAGGAGCATCGCGTAGGCCAGGTAGGGGTTCGCGCCGGAGTCCAGGGAGCGGACCTCGACCCGGGCCGAGCCCGTCTTGCCGGGCTTGTACATGGGGACGCGGACCAGGGCGGAGCGGTTGTTGTGGCCCCAGCAGATGTACGAGGGGGCCTCGCCGCCGGCGCCCGCGGTGCGCTCGGAGCCGCCCCAGATGCGCTTGTAGGAGTTGACCCACTGGTTGGTCACGGCGGCGATCTCGGCCGCGTGCTTCAGCAGTCCCGCGATGAAGGAACGCCCGACCTTGGAGAGCTGGTACTCCGCGCCCGACTCGTAGAACGCGTTGCGGTCGCCCTCGAAGAGGGAGAGGTGCGTGTGCATGCCGGAGCCGGGGTGCTCGGAGAACGGCTTGGGCATGAAGGTCGCCTGGACGCCCTGTTCCAGCGCCACCTGCTTCATGACCAGGCGGAACGTCATGATGTTGTCCGCCGTGGACAGCGCGTCGGCGTAGCGCAGGTCGATCTCCTGCTGGCCCGGGGCGCCCTCGTGGTGGGAGAACTCGACCGAGATGCCCATGGACTCCAGCATGGTGATCGCCTGGCGGCGGAAGTCCATGCCGACGTTCTGCGGGGTGTGGTCGAAGTAGCCCGAGTTGTCGGCCGGGGTCGGGCGGGAGCCGTCGGTCGGCTTGTCCTTCAGCAGGAAGAACTCGATCTCGGGGTGGGTGTAGAAGGTGAAGCCCAGGTCGGAGGTCTTGGCCAGGGCGCGCTTGAGGACGTAGCGCGGGTCGGCGAAGGACGGGGAGCCGTCGGGCATGAGGATGTCGCAGAACATCCGGGCGGTGCCGGGGGCCTCCGCGCGCCACGGCAGGACCTGGAAGGTCGACGGGTCCGGCTTGGCGATCATGTCGGACTCGTACACCCGGGCGAAGCCCTCGATGGCCGAGCCGTCGAAGCCGATGCCCTCGTCAAACGCCTGTTCCAGCTCGGCGGGGGCCACGGCGACGGACTTCAGGAAGCCCAGCACGTCCGTGAACCACAGGCGTACGAAACGGATGTCGCGCTCCTCCAACGTACGGAGCACGAACTCCTGCTGCTTGTCCATCTTCCGCTTCCACCCATTCCTTGCTGGTCAGGCCGCCTTGCTCCCGAGCGACGGGAGGTGGTCGGGCACCTGAGCATCCCACCACAACACCATTTCATGCGCGTTGCGCACCTTGATCGGCGAACCGACCTCCGGCCGAACGCCCGGTGCACGGCAGGTGTACCTCCCACTGTGCGGGAGTACCGCTCCCTGTGCCGCTCAACCGCTCTGCCGCCCATCTTGCCTGCTCGGACCGACATCCGTAACGCCCGTGTCGTTCCGTGGGCGGTCCGCGGGGCCGGCGGGGCAGCATGGGAGGCGGGATCCCTCGTTTACGCGAGGGAGCGGATCAACTTACGATCAGCTGATCCGACCGTCCCATCCGACCCATCCCCCACTAAGGACACACCCCATGGCCGCCAAGACCAACAGCAGCGGGGACCGCAAGGCGCGCATCGAGGCGATGCGCCGTGCCGAGCGCTCCCGCGAGCGCCGGACCCGGATCCTCACGATCGGCGCCAGCGTGCTGATAGTCGCCGGCCTCGTGGTGGGCGGGACGGTCCTGATCCGCTCGCAGTCCGACGACGACAGCGGCAGCACGGCGAGCGACTCCAAGTCGTCGGGCAAGTGGAAGACCGGGTCCGACGGCGTCAAGACCTGGAGCACCAAGCTCACCCAGAACCACGTCACCAAGAGCGTGAGGTACCCGATGGAGCCCCCGGTGGGCGGCGACCACAACCCGGTCTGGCAGAACTGCAACGGCGACGTCTACGACAAGGCGATCAAGAACGAGAACGCCGTGCACTCCCTGGAGCACGGCGCGGTCTGGGTCTCGTACAACAGCAAGGCCTCCGAGGCCGACGTGAAGGCGCTCGCGGAGAAGGTCAAGAAGACGCCGTACACGCTGATGAGCCCGGTCGAGGACCAGAAGGACCCGATCATGCTCAGCGCGTGGGGCCATCAGCGCACGGTGACCGGCGCGAAGGACCCGAACGTCGACAAGTTCTTCGAGTCCTACGTCCAGGGCGAGCAGACGCCCGAGCCGGGTGCCGCCTGCACCAACGGCATCTCCTAGCGGCAGCGGGCCTGGGACAGTGGGAAGCATGAAGCACATCGGTTGGATCGCCTCCGGGGCCGCGGCGGCGCTCGTCGCGGCCGGGGCGATCACCTACGCGGTCGCCGACGGTGACGGGTCCGGGCTCAAGGCCCCCGCCGCCGACTCCGCCGACGCGGGGTTCGCCCGGGACATGGCCGTCCATCACCAGCAGGCCGTCGAGATGTCGTACACCGTGCGCGACCGGACGGACGACAAGGAGGTCCGGCGGCTCGCGTACGACATCGCGCAGACGCAGGCCAACCAGCGCGGCATGATGATCGGCTGGCTCGATCTGTGGGGTCTGCCGAAGGTGTCGTCGGACGAGCCGATGGCCTGGATGGGCATGGGCGGCATGGCCTCCGGCGAGGACGGCGCGCTGATGCCGGGCATGGCCACCGACGCCGAGATGGACGAGCTCGGCAAGCTCAACGGCAAGCGGGCCGAGGTCTTCTTCCTCCAGCTGATGATCGACCACCACAAGGGCGGCGTGCACATGGCGCAGGGCTGTGTCTCGAAGTGCACGGTCGGCGTGGAGAAGAAGCTCGCGCAGGGCATGGTCAACGCCCAGGAGTCCGAGATCTCGTTGATGACGGGGATGCTCAAGGACCGGGGGGCCGCGCCCCGGTAGCGCGCCGGTAGCGCCTCGCCCGGCGCGCGGGCGCGCGGGGGCGCGAGGGCGCGCCGAACGTGGGGCGCCCCACACCCCATAGCGTCGCTCTGACGATTACACTGGGTCCCGTGCCTCAACTTCGTCTCGCCTTGAATCAGATCGACTCGACGGTCGGCGACATCGCCCAGAACGCCGAGGCGGTGGTCCGCTGGACCCGGCACTCCGCCGAGCAGGGAGCGCATCTGGTCGCGTTCCCCGAGATGGTGCTGACCGGGTATCCCGTCGAGGACCTGGCGCTGCGCCAGTCCTTCGTGGAGGCCTCCCGCTCCGCGCTGCGGGCGCTCGCCGCGCGGCTCGCCGACGAGGGCTTCGGGGAGCTGCCGGTGGTGCTCGGCTACCTCGACCGTTCCGAGTCCGCCGCCCCGAAGTACGGTCAGCCCGCGGGGGCTCCGCGCAACGCGGGGGCGGTGCTGTACCGGGGCGAGGTGGCCCTCACCTACGCCAAGCACCACCTGCCCAACTACGGCGTGTTCGACGAGTTCCGCTACTTCGTGCCCGGCGACACCATGCCCGTCGTGCGGCTGCACGGCGTCGACATCGCCCTCGCCATCTGCGAGGACCTGTGGCAGGACGGCGGCCGCGTCCCGGCGGCCCGGTCCGCCGGGGCCGGGCTGCTGCTCTCCATCAACGCCTCGCCGTACGAGCGCGACAAGGACGACACCCGCCTGGAACTGGTCCGCAAGCGCGCGCAGGAGGCCGGCTGCACCACCGCCTATCTGGCGATGATCGGCGGCCAGGACGAGCTGGTCTTCGACGGCGACTCCATCGTGGTGGACCGCCACGGCGAGGTGGTCGCGCGGGCGCCGCAGTTCTCCGAGGGGTGTGTCGTCCTCGACCTGGACCTGCCGGCGGGCGCCGCCGAACCGGTCACCGGGGTCGTCGACGACGGCCTGCGCGTCGACCGCCTCGTCATCTCCGAGGAGCCGCTGCCCGCGTACGAGCCGGAGCTGACCGGCGGGTACGCGGAGCGCCTCGACGACGACGAGGAGGTGTACTCGGCGCTGGTGGTCGGCCTGCGGGCGTACGCGGCCAAGAACGGCTTCCGGTCCGTCCTGATCGGGCTGTCCGGCGGCATCGACTCGGCGCTCGTCGCGGCGCTCGCGTGCGACGCGCTGGGCGCGCAGAACGTGTACGGCGTGTCCATGCCCTCGAAGTACTCCTCGGACCACTCCAAGGGCGACGCGGCGGAGCTGGCGCGCCGGACGGGGCTCAACTTCCGCACGATCTCGATCGCCCCGATGTTCGACGCGTACATGGCGTCGACGGAGCTGACGGGTCTGGCCGAGGAGAACCTCCAGTCCCGGCTGCGCGGCACGCTGCTGATGGCGATCTCCAACCAGGAGGGCCACATCGTGCTGGCCCCCGGCAACAAGTCGGAGCTGGCGGTCGGGTACTCGACTTTGTACGGCGACTCGGTGGGCGCGTACGGCCCCATCAAGGACGTGTACAAGACGTCGATCTTCCGGCTGGCGGAGTGGCGCAACCGGGCGGCGGCGGAGCGGGGGCAGACCCCGCCGATCCCGGAGAACTCCATCTCCAAGCCGCCGAGCGCCGAACTGCGTCCCGGCCAGGTCGACACGGACTCCCTGCCGGACTACCCGGTCCTGGACGCGATCCTGGAGCTGTACGTCGACCGCGACCAGGGCGCCGACGCGATCGTGGCCGCCGGGTTCGACCGGGAGCTGGTGTCGAAGACCCTCCGCATGGTCGACACCGCCGAGTACAAGCGGCGGCAGTACCCGCCGGGCACGAAGATCTCCCCGAAGGGGTTCGGCAAGGACCGCCGGCTGCCGATCACCAACCGGTGGCGGGAGCAGGCTTAGGGGCCGGCCGGGGCCCGAGGGCGTTCCCTCAGGCCTCCGGGTCGCGCAGGCCGACGCAGTCGAAGGCCCAGAAGGCCTCCGCGTAGACGAAGGTGCCCGTCATCCACGGCTCGTACGCGGACAGACGGGCCACCTGGAACGCGGCTTCGGGAATGCGCAGCGACGGTGGGCGGAAGCCCGCCGCGCCGGCGCCCTCGAAGCCGCGCGTGCCGTAGTAGTGGGGGGACCCCTCCAGGAAGACCAGCGGCACACCCTGGCCGTCGGCCGCCGCGAGGGCGTGGGCGATGAGCCGTGTGCCGATGCCCCGGCCCTGGAACTCCGGGAGCACGCCGAGCGGCGACAGGGTCAGGACGTCCACGATCCGGCGCGGGGCGTCCAGGCGCGCCGCGCTCAAAAGGACGTGCCCGGCGACCCGGTCCTCGACGGTGGCGACGAAGGACAGGGGCTCCGTCGCGGCCTCCGTGGCGCGAAGTGCTTCCACGAGCGCGGGGACCCGCTCGCCGTCGCCGAAGGCGCGGGTGTGCACCTCGCGCACCGCCCGGTGATCGTCGGCGGTCTCCGGCCGGATCACCGGGCCGTTCCCGCGGGTGCGCTCCGCGCGCCCTCGTTCGCTTCGTGTGCCGTCATGGCCGCGAGGGTAGGCGGGAGTCGGCTCGTGCGCGAGGCGATTTCGATGGGCTCCGCGTGTCTCGGACGCGCGCCGTTGCCGACGGGCGCCTTCACGAACGGGCGCCTTCACGAACGAGCGCCGTCTCGGACCAGCGCCGTCTCGGACCAGCGCCGTCTCGGACCAGCACCGTCTCCGGCGCGCACCGTCTCGGACCCGCGCCGTTTCCGACCGGCGCCGTCACGGACCGGCTCTGCCTCAGACGCTCACCGTCACGGACCCGCGCCGTCACGGACCGGCTCTGCCTCAGACGCTCACCGTCACGGACCCGCGCCGTTTCCGACCGGCACCGTCTCGGACCGGCGCCGTCTCAGACCCGCACCGTCTCCGACTCCCCCGGCACGTGCGACGCCACCACGCGCCCGCGCTGCGGCGGGGCGACGGCCGCTCGGCGGTTGTCCACGGTGGAGGCCACGCCGGCGACCGCCAGGCCGACCAGCGCGAGAACCGCGCCCACCGTGGCCGGGGCCGTCGCGCCGAGACCGGCGGAGAGGGCCAGGCCGCCGGTCCAGGCGCCGCCGGCGTTGGCGAGGTTGAAGGCGGCCTGGTTGGCGGAGGAGGCGAGGGAGGGGGCCGCGGCGGCCTTCTCCATGACCATCAGCTGCAGGGGCGAGCCGGTGGCGAAGGCGGCGACACCGAGGAGGAGGACGGCCAGCGCCGCGCTCCACTGGGCGGACATCAGGACCGGGAACAGCGCGAGGACCGCGATCAGCGACGCCAGGCCGCCGAAGAGGGTGCCCCGCAGGGAGTGGTCGGCGAGACGGCCGCCGGCCAGGTTCCCGATGGTCGCGCCGACGCCGAACAGCGCGAGCAGCAGGGTCACGCTGGTCTCGGCGTACCCGGCGGAGTCCGTGAGCATGGGCGTGATGTAGCTGTAGGCGGAGAAGAGCGCGCCGAAGCCCGCGACGGTCGTGCCGAGGGCGAGCCAGACGGGCAGCGAGCGCAGGGCGCCCAGTTCGCCGCGCAGGCCGGCGGAGGGGCGGGCCTCCGCCCGGTCGCCCGGCAGCAGGAGCGCCAGGGAGGCGATCGCCGCGAGGCCGATCACGCCGACCCCGACGAAGGTGATCCGCCAGCCGAAGTGCTGGCCCACGAGGGTCGCGGCGGGGACGCCCGCGACGTTGGCGATCGTCAGGCCGAGGAACATCAGCGAGACCGAGCGGGCCTTGCGCTCCGGCGCCACGAGGCCGGTCGCGACGACCGCGCCGACGCCGAAGAAGGCGCCGTGCGGCAGACCGCTGAGGAAGCGGGCGGCGAGCAGCCAGTGCTCGTCGGGGGCGAGTGCGGAGAGCGTGTTGCCGACGACGAAGAGGACCATCAGCCCGATCAGGACCTTGCGGCGGGGCAGCCGGGCCGTGACGGCGGCGAGCAGCGGGGCACCGATGACGACACCCAGCGCGTACGCGGAGACGAGGTGGCCGGCGGCGGGGATCGAGATGCCGAGGTCGGCCGCGACCTCCGGGAGGAGGCCCATGATGACGAACTCGGTCGTGCCGATTCCGAAGGCGCCTACGGCGAGAGCGAGCAGGGCCAAGGGCATGGCGGGACCTTTCAGGAAGAGCGGGGGGATGTCGGGGTTCCGTTTCATCGTATGTTCCTTTGCGGAACAAACTCGAACCGGGGCCGTATTCCCCTGTCTCCCGCGACCGCCCCACCTGCGCGGTCAGCTCCCGGACGTGTCGATCGTCACCCGCGCCGCCACCGGCAGATGGTCGCTGCCCGTCTCCGGCAGCGTCCAGGACGCCGTGGGCTCCATGCCCCGGACCATGATCTGGTCGATGCGGGCCAGCGGGAACGACGCGGGCCAGCTGAAGCCGAAGCCGCTGCCCGCCGCGCCCTGGGTGGAGCGCATCTGGGCGGTGACGGCGTTCAGGGCGCGGTCGTTCATGGTGCCGTTGAGGTCGCCGAGGAGCGCGACCTGCTGGATCGGCTCGTCGGCGATGGCCTCGCCGAGGGCGTTGGCGCTCTTGTCGCGCTGGCGGGCGGTGAACCCGGCCTCCAGCTTGACCCGCACCGAGGGCAGATGGGCGACGTACACGGCGACCGGCCCGTCCGGCGTCGCCACGGTGGCGCGCATCGCGCGCTCCCAGCCGAGCTTGATGTCGACGGGCTCGGTGTCGCTCATCCGGTGCCGGCTCCACAGGCCGACGGTGCCGACGACCTCGTGGTACGGGTACGTCGCCGCCAGCGCCTTCTCGTACACCGGCACCGCGTTCTCGGTCAGTTCCTCCAGGGCCACCACGTCCGCGCCGGAGCCGGCGATCTCGCGGGCCGTGCCGGAGGGGTCGGCGTTGTCCGCGTTGACGTTGTGGGTGACGACGGTGAAGTCGCCGCCGCCGCCGGTCTTGCTGGTGACGAGTCCGCCGAAGATGTTCAGCCAGACGACCGTGGGCACCAGCAGCGCGATGAGCGCGGTCGCGGACCTGCGGACCAGCGCGAGCACGAGCAGCACCGGGATCGCGAGGCCCAGCCACGGCAGGAACGTCTCGGTCAGACTGCCGAGGTTGCCGACGGCGTTGGGGACCTGGGCGTGCAGCACCATGACCAGGGCGACGAGGACGGCGAGGACCGCGAGGACGATGCCCCGGCGCCAGATCCGCCGGTCCCCTCTCCAGCCGCCGAAGAGGCGGCCCAGCAGGCGCCGGAACCGGGATTGTTCGCGGCCCTGACCGGTGCCGCCGCCGCCCGTCTCCGTCATGTACGCCTGCGCCATACCGTCGCCTCACTGCCTGCCGTGCATTTTCCCCGCGCCTAAAGACCCTAGGGGATGATCGCCGTCGTTCCCGCCGCCGCACGGCGGGCGTTCGGGGACGAGGACGCACAACCCGCTGTTCGGAGTTCCGAACCGGTGGACAGGTCCCGACGTCTGTAACGAAACGCGCACATCACTGTGACTCACTTCGCAGAAGGACGAAGCCCTTCGAGCACCGTGTCGACGATGTTCTCCGCGAGATCCTCGGGCAGGGAGGCGTCCGGGCGCATGACGGTGCGCACGAGCATGGGGCCGAAGACCAGGTCGCCGACGAGGTCGAGGTCGACGTCGGCGCGGAGTTCGCCGTTGTCCCGGCCCCGGCGCAGGACCTCGGCGAGGGCCCGGCGGCGGGGGGCGACGACGTCCGCGTGGTAGGCGTCCCAGATCTTGGGGCTGCTCTTCATCTGGGCGATGACGTTGTGCAGGATCGCCGACGGCCGGTTGAGCAGCCCGCGTTGGCGTGCCGCCTCCAGGAAGACGACGAGGTCGTCGCGCATCGAGGTGCCGGGCAGCACGGGGTCCGGGGGTTCGGCCGCGCGCAGGACGTCGACGAAGAGCGCCTCCTTGCCGCTCCAGCGGCGGTAGATGGTCGCCTTGCCGACGCCCGCGGTGCGGGCGACCCGTTCGATCGACAACTCCGAGAGCGGCACGCCCTCTTCGAGGAGTTTCATCACGCCTTCGACGATGGACCGCTCCACGGCCTCGCTGCGGGGCCGCCCGCGGACGGGGCCCGCGCCCCGGACGCGTCCGTCTCCGGCGTGGCTCTCGGCGAGGCTCAAGGTCGACTCCGTCTCTGTGCGTCGTGGGACCGGACCGATTCTCCGGTCAGTGGTCGACGGCCGCCAACTCGGGCTCCTCCTTGCCCTCCTGACCGCCCTTCGGCCGTCCCGGCAGGAACACGGCCATGGCCACGGCACCGATCAGGGCGACACCGGCCCCGCACAGGGCGGTCACGTGCATGGCGTGCAGGAAGGCGTCGTGGGCCGGGCCGACCAGGGCCTCGCCCCGTTCGCCGAGACGGGCGGCGAGGCCGAGGGTGGCCTCGATGGACTCGGCGGCGGCGTGCGGGGCGCCGGCGGGCAGCTGATGCTCGATGTCGCTCCGGTAGGCGGTGGACAGCACCGAGCCGAGGACGGCGATGCCGAGGGCGCCGCCGACCTGGCGGAAGGTGTTGCTGAGCGCGGACGCGGAGCCGGCCTTCTCGCGGGGCAGCGCCTGCATGATGACGACGCTGAGCGGGGTCATCACATGGGCCATGCCGACGCCCATGAGGAAGAAGATGACTTCGAGGAGCCAGATCGGCGTGTCCCCGTCCAGCACGGCGAACGCGGCGAGCATCCCGGCGATCAGCGTCATACCGGCCGTGCACACCGCGCTGTTGCCGAAGCGGTCCACGACGAGCCGGGCGCGCGGCGCGAAGACGAGCTGCGCGACGGCCAGCGGCAGCATCAACAGGCCGGTCTGGAGCGGCGAGTAGCCGCGCACGGTCTGGGTGTAGAAGACGGAGAAGAAGGTCACGCCCATCAGCGCGAAGAAGACCAGGCCGATGACGCCGATGGACGCCGAGAAGACCTTGTTCCGGAAGAACGACATGTCGATGGACGGGTGGTCGCTGCGCTTCTCGAAGATCACGAAGGCGGCGAGGACCGCGAGTCCGGCCCCGATGGTGGCGAGGACCGTGACATCGGTGAAGTCGGCGAGCTGACCACCGCGGATGATGCCGTAGACGAGGAGCACGAGGCCGATGACGGAGAGCACCACGCCGACGGGGTCGATGCGGCCGGGGGCGGGGTCGCGCGAGTCGGGCACCAGCCAGATCATCAGGCCGAGCGCGAGGAGGACGATCGGCACGTTGATCAGGAACACCGAGCCCCACCAGAAGTGGTCGAGCAGAAGACCGCCGGTGATCGGGCCGATGGCGATGGCGAGGCCGACGCCGCCCGCCCAGATGCCGATGGCCTTGGGCTGCTCGTCGCGCTCGAAGACGTTCATCAGGACGGCGAGGGTGGCGGGCATGACGAAGGCGGCGCCGAGGCCCATCACCGCGCGGAAGACGATCAGCTGGGCCGGGGAGCCCGACATCGCGGCCAGCGCCGAGCCGAGGCCGAAGACGACGAGTCCGCCGAGCAGCACCTTCTTGCGGCCGAGGCGGTCGCCGAGCAGGCCCGCGGAGAACAGCAGCCCCGCGAAGACCAGCGTGTAGGCGTTGATCGCCCACTCCAGCTCGCTCTGGGTGGCGCCCAGGCCGGTGGGCTCGGGGGTGGAGATCGTCTTGATGGCGACGTTGAGGATCGAGTTGTCGAGCACCACGATCAGCAGGCTCAGCATCAGCACACCGAGAATCACCCAGCGGCGCCGGTGCACCGCCGCCGGTATGCGGGAGTCAGGGACTGCGGTAGTCATGTCGTCGAGCCTAGACCTATTTCGATACGGGACCGTCTCGTATCGAATATCTTTTACCCTGTTCTTACATGCCGCATGCCGAAACGGTCACATGCGCCCGCCCTAGCCCTCCCTCTCGGGAGGTGCCACCATGGAAGCGGTCCGGGGACGCCGTCAGGGTGCCTCGAGATGACATGAAGGAGCTGGAGCGATGACGCAGCTTTCGGCTGCCCAGACGAAGCCCTCCGACGGCAGCAAGGCGCTGTACGGGGGCAAGGGCACACGCCGTATCACCGTCCGGGACATCGCCCTCGCCAAGGAACGCGGCGAGAAGTGGCCGATGCTCACCGCCTACGACGCGATGACCGCCTCCGTCTTCGACGAGGCCGGCATCCCGGTCATGCTCGTCGGCGACTCCGCGGGCAACTGTCACCTCGGCTACGAGTCGACCGTGCCCGTCACCCTCGACGAGATGACCATGCTCTCCGCCGCCGTCGTACGGGGCACCAGCCGCGCCCTGATCGTCGGCGACCTGCCCTTCGGCTCCTACCAGGAGGGCCCGGTGCAGGCGCTGCGCTCGGCGACCCGGATGGTCAAGGAGGCCGGGGTCGGCGCGGTCAAGCTGGAGGGCGGCGAGCGCTCGCACCGCCAGATCGAGCTGCTGGTCGAGTCCGGCATCCCCGTCATGGCCCACATCGGCCTCACCCCGCAGTCCGTCAACGCGATGGGCTACCGCGTGCAGGGGCGGGGCGAGGAGGCCGCGCAGCAGCTGCTGCGCGACGCCAAGGCCGTCCAGGACGCGGGCGCGTTCGCGGTGGTCCTGGAGCTGGTTCCGGCGGAGCTGGCGGCGGAGGTCACCCGGGTGCTCCACATCCCGACCGTCGGGATCGGGGCCGGGGCCGAGACCGACGCGCAGGTCCTCGTGTGGACGGACATGCTCGGGCTGACCGGGGGGCGGATGCCGAAGTTCGTGAAGCAGTACGCGAATCTCCGGGCGGTCATGGGTGACGCGGCGAAGGCGTTCGCGGAGGACGTCGTGGGCGGGACGTTCCCGCAGGAGGAGCACTCGGTCCACTAGGCCTCCCCCGCGCCCCCTGCTTCTCAGGGGGCGCGGGGAACCGCGCGAGCAGCCCCCACCCGCCGACACCCGCCGACGAGACCCGCACCCCCGAGTCGTCGGGCGTGTCGGCGGGGCATCGGCCGTATAGGTGAGCTGTCGGTGGTTTGTCGGTGGGGGCTGGGAGTGTCGTCCCCATGACACGAATCGACATGAACACCGGCGGCGCGAAGGGCGCTGTGACCGTGCGGGGGCTGGTCAAGCACTACGGGGAGACCAGGGCGCTGGACGGTGTCGACCTCGACGTGCGCGAGGGCACGGTGATGGGCGTCCTCGGCCCGAACGGCGCGGGCAAGACGACGCTCGTGCGCTGCCTGTCCACCCTGATCACCCCCGACGCGGGCCACGCGACCGTGGCCGGCTACGACGTCGTACGGCAGCCGCGGCAGCTGCGCCGCGTGATCGGGCTGACGGGGCAGTACGCCTCCGTGGACGAGAAGCTGTCCGGCTTCGAGAACCTGTACATGATCGGCCGGCTGCTCGACCTGCCCCGCAAGGAGGCGAAGAGCCGTGCCACCGGTCTGCTGGAGCGGTTCTCGCTGACCGAGGCCGCCGGGCGCCCGGCGGCGACGTACTCCGGCGGTATGCGGCGGCGGCTCGACCTGGCCGCGTCCATGATCGGGAGCCCGGCCGTGCTGTACCTGGACGAGCCGACGACCGGTCTCGACCCGCGGACGCGCAACGAGGTGTGGACCGAGGTGAAGCGCATGGTCGGCGACGGTGTCACCGTGCTGCTGACCACCCAGTACATGGAGGAGGCCGAGCAGCTGGCCTCAGAGCTGACCGTGATCGACAAGGGCAAGGTGATCGCGGGCGGCCGTATCGAGGAGCTGAAGGCCCAGGTCGGCGGTCGCACGCTGCGGGTCCGGCCGGCCGATCCGGTGCAGCTGCGGCCGCTGGCCTCGGAGCTGGACGGCCTGGGCATCACCGGGCTCGCCACGACCACCGTGGACATCGAGACCGGCACCCTCCTCGTGCCGATCCTCAGCGACGAGCAGCTGACCGCCGTCGTCGGCGCGATCACCGCGCGCGGGGTGACCATCGCCTCGATCACCACCGAACTGCCCAGCCTGGACGAGGTGTTCCTGTCGCTCACCGGCCACAGGACCGGTGCGACGCAGGACGCGACCCCGTCCCCCGCCTACGAAGAGGTCGCCGTATGAGCGCCGTCACCACCGTTCCCACCGCCGGTGGGGCCGCCGAGGCCGGTCAGGCCGACGGCCGCATCGGGCTCCGGGCGCACGCCCGGCACACCGGCGCGCTCGTCCGGCGGAACCTGCTGTGGATCCGCCAGGACCCCGAATCGATGTTCGACGCGGTCCTGATGCCGATCGTGTTCACCCTGCTCTTCGTGTACGTCTTCGGCGGCTCCATCGGGCAGGCGCTGGGCGGCGGCCAGGAGCAGTACGTGCAGTACGTGGTGCCGGGGCTGATGGCGATGATGGGCATGAACATCGCCATGGGCGTCGGCACGGGCTTCAACGAGGACTTCCAGAAGGGCGTCATGGACCGCTTCCGGTCCCTGCCGATCGGCCGGTCCTCGGTCCTGCTCGCGAAGATCTCCGTCGAGCTGCTGCGCATGCTGGTCGCCACGACCATCCTGCTGACCGTCGGGGTCCTCATCGGCTTCGACATCACCAGCTGGCCGGGACTGTTCGGCGCGGTCGGCCTGGCCGTCGTCTTCGGATCGTCCCTGATGTGGATCTTCCTGGTGCTGGGCGTGACGATGAAGAACGCCCAGTCCGTGCAGGCCATGGGCTTCCTGGTGCTGTTCCCGCTGCAGTTCGGTTCGTCGATCTTCGCGCCGACCCAGTCGATGCCGGGCTGGCTGCAGGCCTTCACCGACTACAACCCGCTGTCGTCCCTGGCGGACGCGGCGCGCGGGCTGATGACCGGCGGCCCCATCGCGCACGACCTGCTGGTCACGCTCGGCTGGTCGGTGGGCCTGACGGCGGTGATGGCGCCGATCGCGATCCACAAGTTCAAGACGAAGAGCTGACCACCGGGGCCGCGGGCCGCACGGCGACGACGGAAGGCCGCACGGGGGTCAGACGAGGGCGGCGGCCTCCCGCGGGGTGAGGGCGCCGCCCTCGGCGTACGCCCGCTCGTACGCGGTGTCGCCCAGCGCCGCGCGCGTCACGGCCTCGGCCCTGTCACGGGACTCGACCTCCATCGGGCTGGAGAAGTGGCCGGGCGGCAGCAGCGCGTCGGCGGCGCCGATGAGCCGGGCCGCGTCGAGGGCGCGGGCGCCGCCGTCGACGGCCGTCAGGGAGATGGCCGCGGTCACGAGATGGATGGCGGGCATATGGGGCGCGACCATCTGGGACAGCCGGTCCAGACTCCGGTCCAGCGCCTCGCGCATCAGCCGCAGCGCCTCCTCGTGCTGTCCGTCCATCGTCTCCAGCCAGCCCTCGACGCCGATGACGAACCCGGCGAAGAGCACGAAGTCCGCGGCGTGGAAGTCCTGGCGCAGCAGGGTGAGCTGCTCGCGGGCCTCGACCGTGCGCCCGCTGCGGCCGAGCCGGATCGCGAGGAAGAGCCGGGCGGCGGGCACCGCCCCGCCGGCGGCCCGGCGCCCGGCCTCCAACACGTCGAACAGCAATTTCTCGCCGCGCTCCGCGTCGCCGCTCTCGATGTACACGCTGCCGAGCCGGACGCCGAGCATGCCCAACTGGGCGTTGGCGCCGAGTCGTTCGGCGTACTCGATGGCCCGCTCGAAGTCCGCGGCGGCGAGCTCGAACTCGCCCTTGCGCTCCAGGAACTCGCCACGCGCCGAGAGCGCCTCGGCGGCGCCCCAGGCGTCCCCGAGCCGGTCGAAGATCTCCAGCGACTCCTCGGCGTCCGCGGGGGCGTCGCCCGCCCAGTCGGTACGGTTGGCGAGGATGTTGGCCCGCATCTGCAGGGTCTGGCCCAGTTCCCAGGTGAAGCCGAGGGCGCGGCAGGTGTCGATGTTGGCGTCGAGGACGGCGCGCAGCTTCTCCATCTCGCCGGTCAGCAGGACGGCGTAGAACCACATGAAGCCGGGGAAGCGGCAGGTCTGCGGCTGGCCCGGACGGTAGGTCGCGCTGATGACCCGCAGCTTCTCCTGGGCCTCGGCGGTCTTCCAGGCGGGCAGTTCCATGTCCATGCAGGCCAGGTGGACGAGATGCACCCCGCGCCGGGCCTCGTCCAGGACGGCGGGACTCATCGGCGGCGGGCGTTCGACGGTGCGCTCCCGCAGGTCCGGGACGGGGCGGGCGGGTGCGGTGAAGGGGTCCGGGCCGAGTTCCTTGACCTGGGCGGACCAGTGCCGGGCCTCGGTCTTCAGATCCCGCATCTGCCAGTACCAGCACAGCGAGAGCGTCAGACAGAGCGCCTCCTGCTCGTCCCGCTCGGCGACGGCGTGTCTGAGGGCGGTGCGGATGTTCTCGTACTCCAGTTCCAGCAGCTCGATCGCGGCACGCTGGCCGGAGCCGCGCAGCAACGGGTCGGTGGTGCGGACGAGTTCGCGGTAGTACGTGAGGTGCGCGCGTGCGGCGGCCGGGCGGGTGCCGGTCTCGTCGAGCCGTTCGCCCGCGTACTCGACGACGGTCTCCAGGAGCCGGTAGCGCATCTCTCCGGCCGCGGGAACCGCCGAAGGGGCCGCCACGACGAGGGACTTGTCGACGAGCGAGCCGAGCGCCTCCAGCGCGGCGGGTCCGCAGACGGCCTCGGCGGCGGCCAGGTCGCAGCCGCCGGCGAACACCGACAGCCGCCGCAGGACGTACCGTTCGTCCTCGTCGAGCAGCTCCCAGGACCAGTCGACGACCGCGCGCAGGGTCTGCTGCCGGGGCAGGACGGTACGGCTGCCGGAGGTGAGCAGCCGGAAGCGGTCGTCGAGGCGGTCGGCGATCTGGCGGGGCGTCAGCATGCGCAGCCGGGCCGCAGCCAGCTCGATGGCGAGGGGCAGCCCGTCGAGGCGGCGGCAGATCTCGGCGGCCGCCTCCGGGTCGGCGGCGACGGTGAAACCGGGCCGGGCGGCCGCCCCCCGGTCGGCCAGCAGGCGCAGCGCGTGCGGTTCCGTCAGCGACTCCACCGGGCGCAGCAACTCCCCCGGTACGCCGAGGGGTTCGCGGCTGGTGGCGAGGACGGTCAGCGTCGGGCAGCGCTGGAGGAGCTGGTCGACGAGGTGGGCGGCGGCGTCCACGACGTGTTCGCAGTTGTCGAGGATCAGCAGCATGCGGCGCCCGGCGCAGTGTTCGGCGAGGCGGGCCAGCGGGTCGTCCTTGCGGTCGGCCGCGACGCGCATCTCCTCGGCGCGGGCGCCGCGCAGGACGGTCTCGCGGGCGCCGAGGGCGGTGAGGACGGTCTCCGGGACGTTCGCGGGGTCGTCCACGGGGGCGAGTTCGGCGAGCCAGACGCCGTCCGGCATGGCCTCGGCGACGGCCTCGCCGGCCTCCTGGGAGAGGCGGGTCTTGCCCGCGCCGCCGGGGCCGAGAAGGGTGACGAGGCGGGTGCCGGTGAGGTCGTGGCGGATGGTGTCGATGTCGGTGTCCCGGCCGACGAACGAGGTGAGACGGGCGCGGAGGTTGCCCGGGGCGCGGGTGGGGTGGGGGTGCGGCGCGGGCCGGTCGCGCGGTTCCCCGCGCCTCTGACGGGGCGCTGGTTCGTCCGATCGCAGGAGTTCCGCGTGCAGTCGGCCGAGTGCCGGGCCCGGGCTCGTGCCCAGGCGGGCCGACAGGAGGCGGCGTATCTCCTCGTAGGCCGCCAGGGCCTCCGCCGTGCGGCCCGTGTCCCGGAGGGCCTGGAGGCGGAGCAACTGGAGGGGTTCGTCGAGGGGATGGGTGTCGCAGAGGGCGGTGAGGTCCGGGAGGGCGGAGTCGGCGCGGCCCAGCGCGAGGGCGGCGGTGAGGCGGGTGCGGTGGGCGTCGAGGCGGCGGGTCTCCCAGCGGGCGGCCTCGGCGGCACGGTCGGGGAGGTCGGCCAGCGGCGGGCCCTGCCAGAGGGCCAGCGCGTCGTCGAGGACGTCGGCGGCCTTGGCCGGATCGCCGTCGGCGAGCGCGCGGGCGCCCTCCTCCGCGAGACGTTCGAAGCGGTGCAGGTCGATGTCGTCCCGTGTCGCCGTGAGGCGGTAGCCGCCGTTCAGTGAGGCGATCGCGTCCGGGCCCAGCGCCCTGCGCAGCCGGCCGACCAGTGCCTGCAGCGCGGCCGGCGCGTCGGCGGGCGGATCGTCGGCCCACACCTCGTCGACGAGGGTGGCCGCGGGCACCGTACGGCCCTGGCGCAGCGCGAGCACGGTCAGCAGGGCGCGCAGCCGGGCGCCCCCGACGGGGACGGGGGTGCCGTCGGGCTGCAGTGCCTGGGTGGTGCCGAGGATGCGGTAGCGCACAGGGTCCATTGTCTCTGTCGGTGGTCGCTGTCAAAGTCGGGTCCGGGTGTCCGGTGCATCGAGTCGGACGCTCCCGCGCCACCGTCGACCGTGCGTCCCCCACCTTCCTAGGAACCGGGAGGGGATCGCGAGACGTTTTCGGCGTGCGCCCGGTACCGTCGGGCAGGCCGTTCGAGTGATCGATTGTCCGCCGCGAGTCCTAGGAGCCCCATGACCACCGCCGCGTCCCGCCGGAGCGACCGGAGGATCAGCCCCGTCTTCGTGGGGATCGTGGCCGTCATGGCGGTCACCGGATGGGCCACGTGGACCGGGTTCGCCGAGCAGCCGGGTCTGGCCGTCTTCCTGTTCGTGACCTCGGCGTGGGTCGTCTCCCTGTGTCTGCACGAGTACGCGCACGCCCGTACCGCGCTGCACAGCGGTGACATCTCCATCGGCGCCAAGGGCTATCTCACCCTGAATCCACTGAAGTACACCCATGCCCTGCTCAGCATCGTGCTGCCCGTGGTCTTCGTGATCATGGGTGGGATCGGTCTGCCCGGTGGCGCGGTGTTCATCGAGCGAGGCCGTATCCAGGGCCGTTGGAAGCACAGTCTGATCTCGGCGGCGGGTCCGCTGACGAACGTCGCGTTCGCGGCCGTCTGCACCGCGCCCTTCTGGCTGGGGGTCACGGACGGTGTGCCGGACGCGTTCCTCTTCGCCCTCGCCTTCCTCGCGATGCTCCAGGTCACCGCGGCGATCCTGAACTTCCTGCCGGTGCCCGGCCTGGACGGCTACGGCGTCGTCGAGCCCTGGCTGTCGTACAGGATCCGCCGCCAGGTGGAGCCGCTGGCGCCCTTCGGGCTGCTGCTCGTGTTCGCGGTCCTGTGGATCCCGGCGGTGAACGGGGTGTTCTGGGACGTGATCGACGCGTTCATGCGGGGCCTCGGGATCGAGGACCAGCTCTCCGACTGCGGCTACTGGCTCTACCGCTTCTGGCGCGCGGACAGCGACGTCTGCCTCACCGGGATGTGAGGGATGTGGGGCAGGGCCCCCGAACTCAGCGGGCGGCGGACCGCTCCAGCTTCGCCTTGCGCGCGTAGTACCAGGTCATGTTGGAGGACAGGCCGGCCATCAGCGCCCACACCACGCCCAGCCAGCTGCCCCGGCTGAAGGAGACCACGGCCGCGGTGACCGCGAGGAGACAGACGACGAGCGCGTAGACGGCGAGGCGGGGCATGGGGGTCGGCTCCTGACAGGGCGGTCGAGTCGGACGAGGTGGTGGTGCGTCCAGTGTCCCCCATGCCCGCCGGTGTGCGTGCCCCGCCCGCGGGCCGTGCGCCGGCTACACGTCCGTCAGGCGGATGCCCGCGTGGGCCTTGTAGCGGCGGTTCACGGAGATGAGGTTCGCGACCAGGGACTCGACCTGGTGGGCGTTGCGCAGCCGGCCCGCGAAGATGCCCCGCATGCCGGGGATACGGCCGGCCAGCGCCTGCACGATCTCGACGTCGGCCCGCTCCTCGCCGAGGACCATCACGTCCGTGTCGATCTCCTCGCTCTCCGGGTCTTCGAGGAGGACGGCGGAGAGGTGGTGGAAGGCGGCGGTGACGCGTGAGTCCGGCAGCAGGGCGGCGGCCTGCTCGGCGGCGCTGCCCTCCTCCGGCTTCAGCGCGTAGGCGCCCTTCTTGTCGAAGCCGAGCGGGTTGACGCAGTCGACGACGAGCTTGCCGGCCAGCTCCTCGCGCAGCGACGCGAGGGTCTTGCCATGGCCGTCCCACGGTACGGCGACGATCACGATGTCGCTGCGGCGGGCGGTCTCGGCGTTGTCGGCACCCTCGACGCCGTGTCCCAGCTCCTCGGCGACGCCCTGGGCGCGGTCGGCGGCCCGCGACCCGATGATCACCTTCTGGCCGGCCTTGGCGAGGCGGTACGCGAGGCCCTTGCCCTGGGGCCCGGTGCCGCCGAGCACGCCGACGACGAGCCCCGACACGTCCGGCAGGTCCCAGGGGTCCTTGGCCGGGGCCTTCGCGGGGGGCTGCTGTGCACTGTCAGTAGAGGTCATGGGCCGACTTTACGTGCGTGTCCGTCGCGGCCGGCGATCAGGTGAGCGCGGTCACGGGGACCCGGCGGAAGGTGATCGTCTCGTACGCGCCGAAGTCGCCCGTCTCGTGGAGCAGACCGACCGTGTCCCAGCGGGCGGCCCCACCGGCCGACGCGACCGCCCCTCCCAGCTGACAGGTACCGGGTACGGGCCTCCCGCCGGGGCCCGGGCCCCGCGCGTCGCGCCGCCCCGCGAGGACGACCGCCCCGTGCGGCGCGGCCGCGACCCGCGTCCGCACCGTCAGCCACCGCTCGCCACGCCGCTCCTGACCGCCGGGCGGTGGGCGGTGGGCGCGGGCCGGCCGCGGAAGGCACGGCGCCGTGGGCCGCCGCAGGTCGTGGCTCCGACGGCCGTCCGCGCCCGTACCGCCCCGATCGCCGAGCGGTGGGGGCGGTACGGGCGGGGTCCCCGCAGGGCTTGCGGCCCGGTCGGCGGGTGTCGTCGCGCTCGCCGGCCGCGCCGGTCTCCCGCCGGAGAGCCGCACCTACCGGCCGCGTGTCACGGGCGGCGGGGCCGCCCCGAGCCGCCGGGGGGCGGTCAGTCGGTGTTCGAGTCCGTCGCGGGGGTGTCGTGCCAGCGGGGGTCGTTCTCCCACTCCGCGTTGCGTTCCTGGGCCGTCTCCATGGCCCGGGTGGCTTCCTGGCGGGAGGCGTAGGGGCCCATACGGTCCTTGCCGGGGCAGTCGGGGCCCTCTTCGACCTTCTTGTGCTCCAGGCAGTAGAACCACTCGCCGGGCTTGCCGGCCGTACGCCGTTTGAACAGGGGCATGACCTGAGTTCCCTTCACCAGTCGTCTCCGACATGGTCCCCCACCACCGCTGGTTAAACTCGCTGGCATGTCTGGCCAGTCGCTGCTCGCACCGGGGAAGCTCTCCCCCACCCGTACCGTCCCGGGAAACATCCGCCGACCCGAGTACGTGGGCAAGCCCGCCCCGACTCCGTACACCGGGCCGGAGGTGCAGACGCCCGAGACCATCGAGGCGATGCGGATCGCCGGCCGGATCGCGGCGCGGGCGATGGCCGAGGCGGCCAAGCACATCGCCCCCGGCGTCACCACGGACGAGCTGGACCGGGTCGCGCACGAGTACATGTGCGACCACGGTGCCTACCCGTCGACGCTCGGCTACCGGGGCTTCCCGAAGTCGCTGTGCACCTCGGTCAACGAGGTCATCTGCCACGGCATCCCCGACTCGACCGTGCTGCGCGACGGCGACATCGTCAACCTGGACGTGACGGCGTACATCGGCGGCGTGCACGGCGACAACAACGCCACCTACCTGGTGGGGGACGTGGACGACGAGTCGCGTCTGCTCGTCGAGCGGACCGAGGAGTCCCTCGCCCGTGCCGTCAAGGCAGTCAGGCCGGGCCGCCAGATCAACATCATCGGGCGGGTCATCGAGTCCTACGCGAAGCGGTTCGGGTACGGGGTCGTGCGGGACTTCACCGGGCACGGGATCAACTCGTCGTTCCACTCCGGCCTGATCGTCCCGCACTACGACTCCCCGCACGCCACCACGGTGATCCAGACCGGGATGACGTTCACCATCGAGCCGATGCTGACGCTCGGGTCGTACGACTACGACATGTGGGACGACGGCTGGACGGTCGTCACCAAGGACCGCAAGCGCACCGCCCAGTTCGAGCACACGCTGGTGGTGACGGAGACGGGCGCGGAGATCCTCACGCTGCCGTAGTCCCTTTCGCACCGACATGCGTCCCCGCGAGACAGCCCGCCCCCGGTTCCGGCCGTGCGGCGGGCTTTTCGCTGTGCGGGTGCGCGCGCCGGACACGGGGTACCGTCTTACCGACAGGGAGTCGGGAACCTGTTGACTTAGGTCACCCTAACCACAGAAAATGACGTCAGCTTCTCGTCTTCCCACTTCGGCACCGGAGGCCTCCATGAACGCGTCGGTCGCATCGGACACGGCGTTCTCCACGCTCATCCGCGCCGCCTCGCACGAGCAGCACACCGAGGCGGAGTCCACGACGTTCATGGGCGACATGCTGGGCGGCAAACTCGGCGTCGAGGCGTACGCGCGGTACACCGAGCAGCTGTGGTTCGTGTACGAGGCACTGGAGAGCGCCGCGCCGGGGCTGGCCGGCGACCCGGTCGCCGGGCCGTTCGTCCAGCCCGAGCTGATGCGGCTGCCCGCGCTGGAGCGGGACCTGGAGCATCTGCGCGGCCCCGGCTGGCGCGCGACGCTCACGTCGCTGCCGGCGACCGAGGAGTACGCGGCGCGGGTCGCCGAGTGCGGGCGTTCGTGGGCCGGGGGGTATGTGGCCCACCACTACACGCGCTACCTCGGCGACCTCTCCGGCGGACAGATCATCCGGGACCGGGCCGAGAAGACCTGGGGCTTCGCCAGGAAGGGCGACGGGGTCCGGTTCTACGTCTTCGAGGAGATCACCAACCCGGCCGCGTTCAAGCGGGGGTACCGGGAGCTGCTGGACCGGGTGCGGGCCGACGACCTGGAGAAGCAGCGGATCGTGAGTGAGTGCAAGCGGGCGTTCGCGCTGAACACCGCGGTCTTTCTCGCGTTGGGCGAGGAGTTCCCGCTGAGCGCGTGAGCGCGTGAGCGCTCCGCTTCTTTCACGGGCGGGGTGGGTCGTCGGCTGCGCGTGGGTGGGGGCTGTTCGCGCGGTTGGCCGCGCCCATGAAATGGGGCTGCGCCCCCATTTCACGGTGCGCGCTCTCAGCGCTCCAGGAACACCCTGCCTCCGACCTCCACCCAGCCGTGCGGCTGCGGGGCCGTGAGGAGCTGGGAGCCCGTGCCCTGGGTGATGTTCAGGGCCCGGCCCAGCCGCGCGGTCAGCTGCAGGGCCGCCGCACCGGTGGCCTCGTCCTCGTCGATGCCGTCGTCGCGGCCGGGGAAGGCGCGGGCACGGACGCGCCCGGCCGCCTCGTCCTCCCAGGCCCACGCGTAGACCCACTCGCCGGGCGCCGGTACGCGCAGGTCGTCGATCTCGGCGGCGGAGGCGTACTGGCGGAAGGTGCGGGGCGGGGCCCACTCCGGCAGGGCCTCGATCCAGCTGAACTCACCGTCCAGCCGGGCGCCGACGACCCCGGCCGGGGTGACCAGTTCGGGCACGTCGAGGAGCCAGGCCGCGCCCACGCACGGATACCCGGCGAAGGGCAGGCGCAGCGAGGGGGTGTAGATGTCGATCACCCCGCGCTCGGGGTCGTCCACGAACACGGTCTCGCTGAAGCCGAGTTTGGCGGCGAACTCCTGGCGGTCGACGGGGTCGGGCATCACGGAGCCCTCGCGGACGACGCCCAGTTCGTTGCCGTATCCGCCGCGGGGTCCGCAGAACACCCGCAGCACGTCGAAGTCGGTCACTCCGGCATTGAAACATCAACCAAGCCCCGTGTCGTACCAGGTCACCACACCGCCGGACGGCGACCGGACGGCGTCGGCACCAGCCAGGAGAGGATCAAGTGACCGTACCGGACAAGCCGGTTGGGCCGGAGCGGTCCGACGGGCCCGCGAGGCCGGGCGGGGCACGACCCGCCGCCCACGCTCCCGCACCCGCACCCGCACCCGCGGACCGGCAACGTCCAGATCACGCCGAAACACGGCGAAAGTCGACGCTTGGACGTGAAACCGCGTTCTTGACCGTGGAATGACTCTCTTGACCCGCTCTTGACCGGACTATGGGGGCTGTTTTGAGCCACCGTGATCGGCCCGTGCTCGTACGGCCCCGGAGAGGGGGTTTCACTGGGGGTACAGCAATTGGTGAGGTAAGCCTCAGATAACTTAGGCCCGCCTCACCTTCTCTGTGTGTCCTCTGTGTACTGCCTTGGAGCCGAAATGCGCCCCCTCAGACTGTCCGTCGTCACCGCCGCCACGACAGCGGCGGCCCTGACCGCTCTCACCGGCTGCACCGAGAAGAGCAGCGCGGGCGCGGACGGGGCCATCGCGGTGACCGCGACCGACACCACGTGCGAGGTGTCGAAGAAGGAGTTCCCGGCGGGCCACGTCGAGCTGGACATCGAGAACAAGGGCTCCAAGGTCACCGAGGTCTACCTCCTCTTCCCCGACGACCGCGTGGTCACCGAGCGCGAGAACATCGGCCCCGGCACCAAGCAGAAGGTCACCGCCGAGGTGAAGGCGGGCGACTACCGGATCGCCTGCAAGCCGGGCATGAAGGGCGACGGCATCCGGCAGGACGTCAAGGCCACCGGCGGCGGCAAGGTCGCCGCACGCGATCCGCGGCTGGACGAGGCCGTCGCCTCCTACCGGAAGTACGCGCAGACCCAGGCCGACGAGACGATCCCGCTGGTGAAGGTGTTCGCCGAGGCCGTCAAGGACGGCGACGTCGAGGCCGCGAAGAAGGCGTACGCGCCCTCCCGCATCGGCTGGGAGCGCACCGAGCCGGTCGCCGAGTCCTTCGGCGACATCGACCCGAAGGTCGATGTCCGCGAGGACGGGCTGGAGGAGGGCCAGGACCCGGAGAAGGACTGGACCGGCTGGCACCGCCTGGAGCGCTCGCTGTGGAAGGACGGCAAGCTCACCGCGCGCGACTCCGAGCTGGCCGACCAGCTGGTGACCGACCTGGAGGACTGGCAGAAGCGGGTCGGCAAGGCCGAGATCACCCCGACCTCCATGGCCAACGGCGCCAAGGAGCTCCTCGACGAGGTCGCCACCGGCAAGGTCACCGGCGAGGAGGAGCGCTACTCGCACACCGACCTCGTCGACTTCAAGGCCAACGTCGAGGGCGCCGAGGAGTCCTACGAGCTGCTGAAGTCCGTCGCCGCCGAGAACGACCCGGAGCTGACGAAGGAACTCGACCAGCAGTTCGCGGCCCTGAACACGCTGCTCGACAAGTACCGCAAGGACAAGACGGGTTACGACTTCGTCTCCTACGACAAGGTCGGCAAGGCGGAGCAGAAGGAGCTGTCGGACGCGGTGAACGCGCTCGCCGAGCCCCTCTCGCAGCTCGCGGCAGCCGTGGTGAAGTGACGATGACCACCGAGGAATCCCCCGAGCCCCGTCCCGCGTCCGCGAGCCCGGGTACCCCGTCGCGGCGTGCGCTGATCGGCTGGGGCGGTGCCGGGCTCGCGCTCGGTGCCGCCGCGGCCGGCGGCGCGGTCGCCGCGGCCCGTACCGGCGACGACGCGGCCCCCGCCGCAGGGGCGGCCGTCGCCTTCCACGGCGCCCACCAGGCCGGGATCGCCACGCCCGTGCAGGACCGGCTGCATTTCGCCGCGTTCGACGTGGAGACCGACGACCGCGACGCGTTCGTGGCCATGCTGAAGGACTGGACGGCCGCCGCGCGCCGGATGACCGCCGGGAAGGCGGTCGGCGACGGCGCGTACGGCGGTCTGGCGGAGGCCCCGCCGGACGACACCGGCGAGGCGCTGGGGCTCAAGCCGTCCCGGCTGACGCTGACCATCGGCTTCGGGCCGTCCCTGTTCGACAGGTTCGGACTGGCCGGGCGGCGGCCGGAGGCCCTCGTCGACCTGCCGCAGTTCGCCGGCGACAACCTGGACCGGGCGCGCAGCGGCGGCGACCTGTGCGTACAGGCCTGCGCCGACGACCCCCAGGTCGCGGTGCACGCCATCCGCAACCTCGCCCGCATCGGCTTCGGCAAGGTCTCGGTGCGCTGGTCCCAGCTCGGGTTCGGCAAGACCTCCTCGACCACGCCCGAGGCGCAGACCCCGCGCAACCTCATGGGGTTCAAGGACGGCACCCGCAACATCGCGGGCACGGAGACGGACCGGCTGAAGAAGTTCGTCTGGGTGGGCGAGAAGGACGTCGACGCGAACTCGGCGTGGATGACCGGCGGTTCGTACCTCGTCGCCCGTCGCATCCGTATGCACATCGAGACCTGGGACCGGACCTCGCTGCAGGAGCAGGAGGACATCTTCGGCCGCGACAAGGGCGAGGGCGCCCCGGTCGGCAAGGCGAAGGAGCGCGACGAGCCGTTCCTGAAGGCGATGCTGCCGGACGCGCACGTGCGGCTCGCGCACCCCGACTCCAACCACGGGGCCACGCTGCTGCGCCGCGGCTACTCCTTCACCGACGGCACGGACGGCCTCGGCCGCCTGGACGCGGGCCTGTTCTTCCTGGCCTACCAGCGCGATGTGCGCGAGGGCTTCATCCCGGTCCAGCGCAACCTGGCCACGGACGCGCTCAACGAGTACATCCAGCACGTGGGTTCGGCGATCTTCGCGGTACCGCCGGGCGTCCGCGACGCGGACGACTGGTGGGGCCGGGCGCTGTTCTCCTCATCGGCCACGAAGGGCTGACGCCGTGTTCGCGAACTATCTGATCGGTCTGCGGGAGGGCCTGGAGGCCAGTCTCGTCGTCTGCATCCTCATCGCCTATCTGGTGAAGACGGACCGCAGGGACGCGCTCAGGCCCATCTGGACCGGCATCGGCGTCGCCGTCGGACTCGCCCTCGCCTTCGGCTGCGTCCTCGAATTCGGCTCCCAGGAGCTGACGTTCAAGGCGCAGGAGGCCCTCGGCGGCTCCCTGTCGATCCTCGCGGTGGTCCTGGTGACCTGGATGGTCTTCTGGATGCGGCGCACCGCCCGCCACCTCAAGGCCGATCTGCACGGCAAGCTGGACGCGGCCCTGCGGATGGGCACCGGCGCGCTGGTGGCGACCGCGTTCCTCGCGGTGGGCCGGGAGGGACTGGAGACCTCGCTGTTCGTGTGGACGTCGGTACGGGCGTCCGGCGACGGCACCGAGGGCCCCCTCGTCGGCGTCCTGCTGGGCCTGGCGACGGCGGTGGTGCTCGGCTGGCTGTTCTACCGGGGCGCGCTGCGCATCAACCTCGCCCGGTTCTTCACCTGGACCGGCGGCATGCTCGTCGTCGTGGCGGCCGGTGTCCTCGCGTACGGCTTCCACGACCTCCAGGAGGCCGACTTCCTGCCCGGCCTGACGGACAAGGCGTTCGACATCACCGGGACGATCCCGCCGGACAGCTGGTACGGCACCCTCCTGAAGGGCGTCTTCAACTTCCAGCCCGACCCGACGGTCCTGCAAGTCACGGTCTGGCTCCTCTATCTGATCCCGACGCTCGCGCTGTTCCTCGCCCCGGTAGGGTTCGCCTCCGGGAAGGGGAAGGTGAAGATTCCTGATGAGCAGGGTTCTCGGGGTTCCGAGCCCACGAAGGCTTCGTGAGGTTCGTCCGGTGCGTGCAGGCGGGCGGTTCCTCGGCCTCCGCCGGTTCGGCGGGCGCGGTCCGTACACCGGAACGCGCCGGCACGACGGGCCTCTCGCGTATGGCCGTGGCGCGCTGCTGACCACGGCGGTGACCGCGCTGGCGTTGACGGCGAGCGGCTGTGTGGTGGTCCGCGGCGACCTGGAGGTCGTCCCCACGGCGACGCCCGGGGAGGCGGCGCGGGCGCTGAAGGACTTCACCGCCGCGTACAACAAGGCGGACAAGGCGTACGACCAGTCCCAGGACGCCGCCCGGGTCACCGGCGCGCTCGCCGACATCGACGGCGGCAAGCTCCGCTCGGGCGCGAAGCTCAACCCCGGCGGCAACCCGAACCACGTGGCACTGAAGCTGACGGACGTCACGTACACGATTCCGGAGAAGGCGGCCTGGCCGCGCTGGTTCGTCGCCGACGCGGCCGCCAACAAGGGCAACCCATCGGACCGTTGGCTGTTCGTCTTCACCCGGGACGGGCTGACCGACCTGTGGGAGGTCTCCTTCCTCACGGTCGTCCCCCGCGCCGACCTGCCCCAGTTCAAGAAGGACGAGAACGGCCACGCTCAGGTGGTCACGCCGAACGACCCCGAACTCTCCGTCGCGCCCGCGCAGTTGCCCGACAAGTACGTCACGTATCTGAAGGAGGACAGCGCCCTCTTCGCGGACGGGCCGTACACCTCCGAGGAGCGCGCCGAGCGTCGGCGGAACGCGACGAAGCCGGGTCTCGCGCGGCAGTTCATCGACGAGGCCCTCACCAACGGCGACTACGCGCCGGTCGGCCTGCGCACCACGGACGGCGGGGCGCTGGTCTTCTTCACCACCCGCCACTACCAGAAGCAGACCGCCGCGCAGGGTGTGAGCATCCCCGTCAGGGACCCGGCGGTCCGGGCGCTGATGACGGGCGAGCCCAAGCAGTCCCTGACCCTGGAGTTCGTGAACAACCAGGCGGTCCTCGATCCGGCGAAGACGAACTCGGACCAGCCGGTGAAGGTCCTGAGCCAGGTGGGCGGGCTCACGGGGGCCAAGGGCGAGTGACGCGGGGCCCATGAGCCGGGGCCGATGAGCCGGCGCGGGCGGCCGTAGGGCCGGGGGTCAGTTCCGGGAGGGCCAGGCCGTGTTCGTGGAGTCCGGCTGCTCGCCCACATGGCGGGCGCAGGCGTCGGTGAGGATCTCCAGCAGGGTCAGCGGGTCCGGCAGCGGGTGCTCGGGGCCGCGCACCCAGTGCACGGCGAGGTCACCGGGCAGCCGGGCCGGCGGTACGAGGACGTAGGAGCCGCGGCAGTGCCAGCGCAGCCCCGGGTGCTCGTCCATGGTCTCCGGGTGGCAGTCCAGCTCGCAGGGCCACCACTCGTCCTCGTCCTCGGGCGTGCCCCGGGTGTGGGTGAAGAACAGCAGGCGCCCCTCGCCCGACTCGGACTCGGACTCCGCGACGGGGCCCACCTCGATCCCGGCGGCGAGCAGCCGCTCCAGGGCCTCGGTCCCGGCGGCGAAGGGGACGTCCAGCACGTCGTGGACCATGCCGGTCGCGGTGATGAAGTTGGCCTCCGGCTGATGCCGGGCCCAGCGCTCGATCTGGCCGCGGTCGGTGGTCGACTGCGTCTGCCAGGCGAAGGACACCGGGTGCCGGGCGGGGGTGGGACAGCCGACGCGGTCACAGGAACACCGGTAGCCGGCGGGATACGCGGCGGGCGCGAGCGGGAGTCCGGCAGCGGCGGCGGCGAGCAGCAGTTCCTCACGCCCGGCCTCGTCGGCGGCCCCGTCGAGCGGGCGGCTGGTACGACGGGCGCGCAGCCACTCGGAGAACCTGCCCTGCCGACCGGTCCGGCCGCCGAACGTCGCGCTCATCTATCGCCTCGCCTCGCTGTGGTGCGGACAGCATCTCCCCATGGTCCCACCATCCTGCGCCGAGGGGGGCCGGAGCCCACATCCGGGGTAGGTGGGGCGATGCCGGAACGCGGACAGGGATGGTGGGCTATCACATGCTTTGGTAGGACATACGGTCCGGTCGCGGGTCCTGGGCGGTCACCCTTCGGTCGGATTGATCACACTCGGGCGGGGAGCCGGCCGGCGGGCAGGCGGTTGACCGGGGCGGCGGTTGACCGGGGCGGCGGAGAGCTGACCGGCGTCAGCGCGGCGCGAGACCGTACAGGGCGTAGTCGACGAGCGTGTCCGTGTACGCGTGGGAGATGGGCCCCGTCCGCTGGAGCCAGCGCTGGGCCAGGGGCGCGACGAAGAGTTCGAGGGCGATACGCGGGTCGAGGTCGGGCCTGACCTGGCCCGACTCCTGCGCGGCCGTCAACCGTCGGACGTAGAACTGGAGTTGGGGTTCGAGGAGCCGGGCCACGAACTCCTTCGAGAGGTTCTCGTCGACGACCCCGGCGGCGGCGAGGGCGCGGGAGGGGACGTCGAACTTCGGGTCGAGGAGTTCGTCCACGGTGGCCCGCAGGACGTACTTCAGGTCGGCCGCGAGGTCGCCGGTGTCCGGGATGGCGTACTCCTCGGGCTCCTGCCCCGGGGTCGCGACCTGCTCGGCGGCCTGCTCCTGCAGATCGAGGAACGCCTCCAGCAGCACCTCCGCCTTGGAGGACCACCACCGGTAGATCGTCTGCTTGCCGACGCCGGCGCGGGCCGCGATGCCCTCGATCGTCGCCTTCTGGTAGCCGACCTCGCCCACGAGGGCGAGGGCGGCGTCGTAGATGGCGCGGCGCGACTTCTCGCTGCGCCGGGTGGAGTCTGGGGCGGTCTTCTTGGCCATGGAGCGAATCTAGCAGGTTGACAAGACGATGCGTCTCGCCTCATCGTGGTGAACATGAACGAGACGAACCGTTTCGTTTCATCTACAGAAGCAGTCGCACTCGCAGCGAGGAGACCGTCATGACCCGAGGTGGAGCAGGCAACATGCTGGGAGTCGGCGGTTCGCGCCGGAACCTCAGCCGCAAGGCCCTGCGCGGCGGCCCCGCGCACGGCCGCGTCGGCGGCGGCCACGACCCCCAGGCCCGGAAGCGGGAGCTGCTGCGCAAGCTCCAGGAGAAACAGCGGGAGGAAGGCCGGGAAGATCGCCAGGGAGGCCGCCAGGAGGGATGAGGCCCGGCCGATCGGTCAGCCGGTCAGCCGGTCAGCTCCAGCACCCCCACCGTCTGGTCCCCGCTGGTCTCCCCCGTCGTGCGGAAGCCGAGGCCGAGATAGAAGGCCTCGGGGCCGTCGGGGCCGGGATGCCAGGTGACGTAGAGCCGGCTGCCGCCCCGGCGGCGGATCTCGGCGGCCACGGACTCGACGGCGAAGCGGCCGTACCCGCGCCCCTGCTCCTCGGCGGCGATGTTCAGACGCCAGAGCCCGGAGCGGACATCGGTGCCCGAGCCGTCGCCCTTCCAGTCGATGTCGAGGAAGGCCATCAGGAAACCGACGACCCGGTCACCGTCCCGGACGAGCCGGGGCCAGGCGACACCGGGGTGGACGTACGCCTCGGCCAGCGACTGCGCGACCGGCTCCACCAGGTGTTCCTGGTCGGGTCGGACGCGGACGGCGAACGCCGCCTTGAGGTTGGCGGGGGTTATGGGCTCCAGGCGCGGTGTCGTCGACATGATCGATGATTCAGCCGGATAGGGCGCGGGAGCCGCAAGCGGTTTACGGGTGGGCGGGGGGCGCGTCAGGCCGGGTCGGCGGCTGTGTCGGCGGCCGGGGGCCAGGCGTCGCCCCATCCCGTGTCGCGGGCCGCGCGGTAGAGGGGGCCGTGGCGCTTGGTGACGGTGGTCCGGGTGAGGGCGGGGCCGGCCTCGTCCGTCCCGGACTCGCAGAGGTCCAGGAGGACCTGGCCCTTGCGGATCTGCGGCTTGCGGACGACCCGGGAGGAGGCCGGGGCCGGGGGAACGCGGGTGGCGGCGACGTAGCTGAACTTCTCGTCCTCGTACGGCAGGGAGCCGCCCTTGACCTGGCGATGCAGGGAGGAACGGCTGACGCGAGCGGCGAAGTGGCACCAGTCCTCGCCGGGCACGATGGGGCAGGCGGCGCTGTGCGGGCAGGGCGCGGCGATGTGGAAACCGGCGGCGACGAGGCGGTCGCGGGCCTCGATGACGCGGGCGTACCCCTCGGGCGTGCCCGGTTCGATGATCACGACGGCCTCGGCGGCGGTCGCGGCGGCCTCCACCACGGCCGTGCGGTCGGCGACGGTCAGCTCACCGAGGACGTAGGAGACCGTGACGAGATCGGTGCTCTCGATGGTGAGCGCCGCTCCGATACGAGAGCGCTGCCACTCGGCGGCCTTCAGCTCCGGGTTTGTCGCGGCGATCTCCCGGCCGAGCGCCAGCGCCGGCTCCGCCCAGTCGAGCACCGTCACCGGTCGCCCGCCCGCCCAGGTCGCGTTCACCGCCCAGGTCGCCGCGCCCGTGCCTCCGCCGACGTCCACATGGCTGCCGGGCACCCACCCGGGCACCGCCACCGCGAACGCCTCCAGCGCCGAGCACACCGCCTCGAACGTCGCCGGCATCCGGTACGCCGCGTACGCCACCACGTCCGACCGGTCCCTGAGCACCGGCGCGTCCGTCGGCGTCCGCCCCCGGTAGTTCGCGATCAGCCGCTCCACCGCCCGCGTGGCCGACTTGGGCGGGAGGCCGTCGAGAAGGCCGGCGAGGGCGCTGCGGAGGGTGTCGGAGGCGGAGGCGGGGGCGGGGGCGTTCACGTGGCGATTCTATGGGCCTCGTCATGAAGCCTCGTCTCTCCGGGGCCTTGTCTCTAGGGGCCTCGTCTCCAGGGAGCCTCGTCTCCAGGGCCTCGGCCGCCCCCTCGGCGGCCGCGCGGCTCACATCCCCCGTACCGCCCGCGCCACCCGGGTACCCGCCGCCGCCCGCGCCGCGTTGACGGGCTCGCCGCGGCGGGGATGGACCGCGTTGGTGAGAAGGACGAGGAACGTGTCCGTCGCCGGGTCGAGGACCAGGGACGTGCCCGTGAACCCGGTGTGGCCGGCCGCGCCCCGGCCCGCCAACTCGCCCATGAACCAGGGCTGGTCGAGGGCGAAGCCGAGGCCCGGCGGAGTGAGCATCAGCTCGACGAAGTCGGGGCCCAGGATGCGCGCGGGGCCGTAGGAGCCGCCGGCCAGCAGGGTGCGGCAGAAGACGGCCAGGTCCCGGGCCGTCGAGAAGAGACCCGCGTGGCCGGCCACACCGCCGAGGGACCAGGCGTTCTCGTCGTGGACCTGGCCGCGGACCATGCCCCGGTCCGCCTTCGCCCAGGGGCGGCGCTGGTCCTCCGTGGCCGCGGCGGCCGGGCAGGGGCCGAAGGTCGTCGACACCATGCCCAGCGGATGCGTGATGCCGTCGCGGATCAGGGCGTCGATGGTCCGGCCCGTCAGGCGCTCCAGGACGTGCTGGAGGAGCAGGAGGTTCAGGTCGGAGTAGCGGTGTTCCGTGCCGGGGGGCGCCGTCGGGGCCTCCGCGCGGAGCATCGCCAGCCGGGCAGCCGGGGACGGGCAGTCGTACAGCGGGAGTTCGGGTCGCAGCCCGGAGGTGTGGGTGAGGAGGTGGCGGACGGTCAGAGCGTGTTCGGCGGCGCCCGTGAAGTCCGGGAGGTACGCCCCCACCTTCGCGTCGATGCCGAGGGTGCCGCGCTCCAGCTGCTGCATCGCCGCCACGGCGGTGAACAGCTTGGTGAGGGAGGCCAGGTCGAAGGGGGTGCGCGGGGTGACCGGGACGCGGGAGTCCGGCGGGAGTTCCCGTCCCCGGTCGGCGTGTTCGTCGTGGGCCTCGTAGCGGACCGCCCAGCCCGCCGCCTCCTCGACGGCGATGACGGGGCCGCGTCCGGCGAGGACCACGGCACCGGGAACCCGGGGGCGCTCCCCCTCCGTCAGCGTGCGCACGTCCCGTACGAGACGGCGCAGTTCCTCGGGGTCCAGTCCGGCCCGTTCCGGGGTGTCCGTGCGCAGTCTCGGCGCGCTCAGCTCTCCGCTCCCTCCGCTTTCGTACGCCTGTTCCAAGGACGGCACAGTGTCACGAAGCAGGTCGCCGCCACCAGGGTCGCGGCCAGTTGGACCACGGCCATGGGCACGGCCGTGTCCTCGCCCGCGACGCCGACCAGGGGGGACGCTATCGCGCCGATCAGGAAGGACGAGGTACCCAGCAGCGCCGACGCCGAACCCGCCGCGTGGCGTACCCGCATCAGGGCGAGCGCCTGGGTGTTGGGGAGCGTGACGCCCATCGCGGACATCAGGACGAAGAGGGCCGCCGCGACGGGGACCAGGCCGACCTCGCCGAAGACGTCCAGGGACATCAGCAGCAGCGCGGTCGCCGACAGGGCGACGACCGTGAGGCCCACCGCGAACACCTTGTCCAGGCTCACCCGGCCCACCAGGATCTTTCCGTTGATCTGGCCGACGACGACGAGGCCGACGGAGTTGACGCCGAAGAGCAGGCTGAACGTCTGCGGGGAGGCGCCGTAGATCTCCTGGATCACGAACGGCGAGGCGCTGATGTACGCGAAGAGGGCCGCGAAGGCGAAGCCGCCGGCGAGCGTGTAGCCCATGAAGACCCGGTCGGTGACCAGGCTACGCATGGCGCCCAGGGTCTCGCCGATGCCGCCGCCGTGGCGTTCGGCGGGGGCGAGCGTCTCGGGGAGCTTCGTCCAGACGACCGCGAGGAGCGCGACGCCGATGACCGTGAGCACGACGAAGACGCCCCGCCAGTCCGTGACGCGCAGGATCTGGCCGCCGATCAGCGGCGCGACGACCGGGGCCACCCCGGAGACCAGCATCAGGGTCGAGAAGAAGCGGGCCATCGCGTCGCCGTCGTACAGGTCGCGGACCACCGCTCGGGCGATCACGATCCCGGCCGAGCCGGCGAGGCCCTGCACCAGACGGAGGGCGATGAGGGTCTCGATGGTGGGGGCGAGGGCGCAGAGGGCGGTGGCGACGATGTAGACGGCGAGACCGAGGAGCAGCGGGCGGCGACGGCCGAAACGGTCGCTCATCGGGCCGATCAGGAGCTGGCCGAGCGCCATGCCGGCGAGGCAGGCGGTGAGGGTGAGCTGGACCGTGGTGGCGGGCGCGTGCAGGGAGTTGGTGACCTCCGGCAGGGCCGGGAGGTACATGTCCATCGCCAGGGGTGGCGTCGCGGTGAGGCCGCCGAGGATGAGGGTGACGAGGAGGCCGGTACGGCGCAGGGCGGTGGTCGCCCGCGCGGCCCCGGGGTCCGCCGTCGACGGCTGCGGCTGCGGCTGCGGCTGCGGCTGCGGCTGCGGCTGCGGCTGCGGCTGCGGCTGCGGCTGCGCGGACTGTGGCTGCGCGGACTGTGGCTTCGACGGCTGCGGTTTCGGCGGCCGGGGTGCCGCCGCCGCGGCGGGCCGCGTGTGCTCCCTCGCCGTCGTGGTCGGCTCGGCGGGTGCCGAGCCCGGTATGTGCCCCTCGGGCATGTGCCCCTCCCTCTGTGTTCAGTCCGCCACCTATGCTCTCAGCTCGTACGACGTGGGCGGGGTCACACACCCGCCCCGGAGCCGAGGACAGCCGAGGACAGGGGTGGCGATGTCGAACGACGGACGGGTGCGGTGGGGGATCCTGGCGACCGGAGGGATCGCCGCGGCCTTCACGGCGGACCTCGTCGACCTGCCGGACGCCGAGGTCGTGGCGGTGGCCTCGCGCAGCGAGGCCTCGGCGAAGACCTTCGCGGAACGGTTCGGGATACCGAGGGCCTACGGCGACTGGCGCGCGCTCGCCGAGGACGCCGACGTGGACGTGGTGTACGTCGCCACTCCGCACGCGGCACACCGGGTCGCCGCCGGGATGTGTCTGGAGGCGGGGCGCAACGTCCTGTGCGAGAAGGCGTTCACGCTGAACACGGGCGAGGCGGAGGAACTGGTCGCGCTGGCCCGGGAGCGCGGGCGGTTCCTGATGGAGGCCATGTGGATGTACTGCAATCCGCTGGTGCGACGGCTCGCCGAGGTGGTGCGGGACGGTGCGATCGGTGACGTGCGGACCGTGCAGGCCGACTTCGGGATCTCCGGGCCGTTCCCGCCCTCGCACCGGCTGCGGGACCCGGCTCAGGGCGGGGGCGCGCTGCTCGACCTCGGTGTGTATCCGGTGTCCTTCGCGCAGCTGCTGCTCGGGGAGCCGTCCGACGTCACGGCGAGAGCGGTGCTCTCCGACGAGGGCGTCGATCTCCAGACCGGAGCAGTGCTCTCGTGGGAGAGCGGCGCCCTCGCTTCGGTGCACTGCTCCATCGTGGGCGGCACGGGTACGTCCGCGTCGGTGACCGGTTCCGAGGGCCGGATCGACATCCCGTCCGGGTTCTTCTTCCCGGAGCGGTTCGTGCTGCACCGGGACGGCCGCGAGGCGCAGGAATTCACCGCCGACCCGGCCGACGGCCCCCGCAACAGCCTCCGGCACGAGGCCATCGAGGTCATGCGGGCCCTGCGGGCCGGCGAGACCGAGTCCCCGCTCGTCCCCCTCGACGGCACCCTCGCCGTGATGCGCACGCTGGACGCGCTGCGGGAGCGGGTGGGGGTGCGCTATCCCGGCGAGGAGCGGCTGAACGAAGGTTCGTTCGCGTAGGGGGCGGGGCCGGGGGGGTGGGCCGAGGGGGGTGTGGGCCGGGGGTGTGGGCCGGGGTGAAGGCCGGCGAAAACGAAGGTTCGTTCCGCGCCCTCCTCCGGAACCGAACCTCCGCTCGCCGCCCCTGCGCAAAACGAAGGTTCGTTCCGCACTCACCCTCGCACCGAACCTCCGCCCGCCGCCCCTGCGCAAACGAAGGTTCGTTCCGCGCCCGCCCCCGCACCGAACCTCCGCCCGCCGCCCTCTCCCCTCCGCCTCCATCTCCGTCTCCGTCTCCGTCACAAAACGAAGGTTCGTTCGCGGCACTCCCGCCCGCCCCGCCCGCCCCCTCCCTTCTCCGGCCAACACGGGGCGCAAGCGGCCTCTACACCGGCTGCAGCCCCGGCACCCCCGCCTCCACCGCGAAGGACGCGACCGTCGAGATGCCCGCCCCCGTCGTCGTCACGTACGGCACGGCCTTGAAGTCGGCGCGGGCGGACTCGCGGTCGAGGGTGACGGTGGTGTAGCCGCGGCGGCCGTTGTAGAACCGCATGTGGGGGTTGGCGGTCATGTAGGTGTCCCAGTTGGCGGGCTTGTCGGAGCCGTTGCCGCCGCTGCTGACGGACGAGGCGACGAGTTCCGTGCCGACGGTCCGGGACGAGCGGTCGTCGAAGTCGCGCTTGACGTCGAAGGCGTAGCCGACGTGGACGTCTCCCGTGAGGACCATGAGGTTCTCGATGCCGGCGGCCTCGGCGCCGGCGAGGAGACGTTCGCGGGAGGCGGGATAGCCGTCCCACGAGTCCATCGACACCTTGTAGACCTCGCCGACGGCGTTGCGGCGCTGCGAGAAGGTGACCTGCTGCGGGAGGACGTTCCAGACCGCGTCGGACCGGTCCCAGCCGTCCAGGAGCCAGCGCTCCTGCGTGGCGCCCGTCATCGTGCGCGCCGGATCGGCGGACTCCGGGCCGGGGATCTGCCAGCCGTCGCCCTGCGCCTGGTTGGAGCGGTACTGCCGGGTGTCGAGTATGTCGAACTGGGCGAGGCGGCCCCACCGGAGGCGCCGGTACAGCTTCATGTCGGGGCCGTCGGGGCGCTGGGGGCGGCGCAGCGGCTGGTTCTCCCAGTACGCGCGGTAGGCGGCGGCGCGGCGCAGCAGGAACTCCTCGGAGGGCTCGCCGCCGTCGGGGTTGTCGCCCGCATAGTTGTTCTCGGTCTCGTGGTCGTCCCAGGTGACGACGAAGGGGTGGGCGGCGTGGGCGGCCCGCTGGTCTCGGTCGGTCTTGTGGAGGGCGTAGCGCAGGCGGTAGTCCTCCAGGGTGACCGTCTCGTGGTTGAAGACGTCGGGCAGGACGCGGTCGGTGTAGTTGCGGGCGCCGCCGACGGAGTTCACGGCGTACTCGTAGAGGTAGTCGCCGAGGTGGAAGACGACGTCGACGTCCTCGTCGGCGAGGTGCCGGTAGGCGGTGTAGTAGCCCTGGTCGTAGCGCTGGCAGGAGACGGCCGCGAAGGAGAGTTCGGTGGAGCCGGTCAGGTGGACGCGGCCGGGGGCGGTGCGGGTGCGGCCGGTCTCGCTGATCCAGGTGCCGGTGCGGAAACGGTAGTAGTAGACGCGGCCGGGGGCGAGGAAGTCGACCTCGACATGGACGGTGTGGTGGAACTCGGGGTGGGCGGTGGCGGTGCCGCGTCTGACGACGCGTCGGAATCTGTCGTCGAGGGCCAGTTCCCATTCGACCCTGACGCGTTCGGCGGGCAGTCCGCCGTCGGGCTGGTAGGGGGCCGGGGCGAGCCGGGTCCACAGCAGTACGGAGCCGGCCAGCGGGTCGCCGGAGGCGACGCCGAGGGTGAAGGGGTCCTCGGTGATCTGGCGGGGGTCCAGCGTGGCGGCGGCCGCGGCGCCGGCCACGGGAAGGTTGGTGGCGAAGGCGAGCGCGGCGGCGGCTCCCGTGACGGTGAGGAAGCGGCGGCGGTCGAAGTGCCGGGCGGCGGCGCGCAGTTCGGGCGCATGGGACGAGCGGGGCTGTGTCGACCCATGGGTGGGGAGTGGCATCTGGCCCTCTTCTTAAGGTAGTTGTGTTTCCTCAGTGGAGTGGCCAGGTTCGACGATCTTCTGTCACGTACACAACACCCAGATGGCGGACGCATGAGTTCCGTATGGTGGGCCCCACCTGCGCGGCCGAGCGCGGAGCCTCCCCTACGCTGCGAGCCCATGAAGGCTAAAGGAACCAAGATCGCGATCGTGACGGGCGCGGGCTCCGGAATCGGCCGTGCCGTGGCGGTGGAACTGCTGCGCGCCGGCTGGTCGGTGGCGCTGGCGGGCCGCCGCGAGGAGAAGCTCGCCGAGACGGCGGCCGAGGCCGGGACCGAAGCCGGGGGCGCGGCCGGGACCGGGGCCGCCCCGACGGCGGACGCGGGCACCGGCGCCCCGGAGGCGCTGTGCGTCCGCACGGACGTCTCACGGCCCGGCGACGTGGACGCGCTCCTCGCCGCCGTGCGCGACCGGTTCGGGCGGCTGGACCTGCTGTTCAACAACGCGGGCACGTTCGGTCCGGGCGGGGTCCCGGTGGAGGAGCTGGACTACGCGGCCTGGCGGCACGTCGTGGACACCAACCTCAACGGGGCGTTCCTGTGCGCGCAGGCGGCGTACCGGCAGATGAAGGAGCAGGACCCGCGGGGCGGCCGGATCATCAACAACGGCTCCATCTCCGCACACACACCCCGCCCACACTCCGTGGCCTACACCGCGACCAAGCACGCGCTGACCGGCCTGACCAAGTCCCTCTCCCTGGACGGGCGGCCGTACGGCATCGCGGTCGGGCAGATCGACATCGGCAACGCCGGGACGGACATGACCGAACGGATGGCGAACGGCGTGCTCCAGGCCAACGGGCAGCTCCTGCCCGAGCCCGTGATGGACGTGACCGATGTGGCGCGGACGGTCCGGCACATGGCGGAGCTGCCACTGGAGGCGAATGTGCAGTTCGCGACGGTGATGGCGACGACGATGCCGTACGTCGGACGGGGCTGAGGCGCGGACGGGCGGGCCCCGAACGCGGGCCGGCGATCGGCGAGCCGCGCCCGTCGGCCTGCGCCGACATTCGTCCAGGGCTCAACTTGCACAAACGGAAGCTGTCCCTCCGGTCCATTAGGGCATGTGGCGGGCATATGCTCAGGGCTCGTCTCCACGAGAGCTTCACACTTGGAGGCGATGGCTTCCATGACCAACCCGAGGGGGGTGGTGGCAGCCGTTCCCAGCTCCGGAAGGGGGCGGACCTCGCGTGGGACCGCGAGGTAAGCACCGGAGCGGAACGGCTGCCCACCGACGTTTCCTTCAGGACGAGGTCACTTCCCCGCTGTCGTACGGGCCCCCTCCGCCGCGTGCGGGCCCTCCGCCGCGTGCGGGCCCTCCGCTGTCGTACGGGCCCTCCGCCGCCGTACGGGCCTTTCGCCGTCGTACGGGCGAGGTGGTGTTCAGCGGCTCAGGATCAGGTCGATCTCGGCCATCTGCTCCGCGGTGAGCGGTCCCTCGGCGAGGGCGCCCGCGTTCTCCTCCGCCTGGGCGACCGAGCGGAACCCGGGGATGGGCACGGTCCGCGGGCTGCGGGCCCAGATCCAGGCGAGGGCACCCTGCGCGAGCGTACGGCCCCCGCCGGTGAGGATCTCGCGCAGCGCCTCGACCCGGCCCACCCACTGCGGGTCGGCGCCGCCGTCGGCGGTGAAGCCCGGCAGCCACTCGGGCGGGGTGCTGCGGATGTCGCCGGCCGCCAGGGCGCGCCCCGGGGTGTGCTTCCCGGTGAGCAGCCCCATGGCGAGAGGGCTGCGGTTGATGCTCGCCAGTCCGGACTCCTCGCACAGCGCGAGGAGTCCGGGCGCGTCCTGCAGGACGTTCAGCCGGTGCTGCACGGCCGCGCAGTGCGGCCCCTCGGCGAACACGGCGGCACGGTCCGGGTCGTCGGTGCTCCACGCGTAGGCCCGGATCAGACCCTCGCGCACGAACTCCTCGCAGGTGTCGCGGAGTCGGGCCGCGCGCTCGGGGTCGGCGTCGGAGAGGTGGAGCTGGTAGAGGTCGACGTGGTCGGTGCCGAGGCGGTCCAGCGAGGCGGTGAGGGCGCGGCGGGCGTGGGCCGGGGTGTCGTCCTGGCCGGTGAGGGTGCGAGTGGCCGCGTCGAAGACGTTGCCCCACTTGGTGGCCACCACGACGTCCGCGCGGCGCTTGCCGAGAGCCCGGCCGAGGACGCGCTCGCTGTGCCCGGTGCCGTACGCGTCGGCCGTGTCGAAGAAGGTGACGCCGAGGTCGAGGGCGCGGTGGACCGCCCGCACGGACTCCTCGTCGTCCACCTTCCCCCAGCCGAGCGGCTGTCCGTCGGCGGCCTGCCACTCGCCGCCGATCGCCCAGCAGCCGAAGCCGAGGGCGCTGACCTGGATGCCGCTGCGGCCGAGGGTGCGGGTGTACGGGTCCGTGTGCGTGTTCGTCTCCATGACCACGGACGTTAGGAGTTGGAGCGCACACGAACGCAAGCCCCCGGCCCCCGGCGCGGGTCCCGCGCTACGCCTGGCCCGTCTCGAAGCGGCTGATGCGGCCGTCCTCCGACACCGTGAAGCGCCACGCGGTGCGCATCTCGCCCCAGGTGTCGTTGCGGTAGTTGGCGACCAGGGCACGGCCGCCCGCGGACTCGCGCTGGACCTCCATGTGGCCGTGGGAGGAGAAGATCTCCCGGTCGGTCCAGTCCGTGAGGTCGCGGTCGGAGCCGTCGTCCGACATGGTCGCGTCGTCCGTGAGGAGCGCGAAGAACGCGTGCTGGTCGTGGGCGTTCACCGCGGCGACGAAGGCCCGGACGGCCGGGTCGCTGAGTTTGGCGGGTGCGATCGTCATGGCGGCAGCCTCACACCGCGGGCGGGGGCACGCCACCGGACGGCGCACGGCGGATCCGGCGCCACCCGAACGGGCGCGCGAGCGGGCCGGGCAGGTGTCATCGGTGCGACGGTGGATACGCGGGGGGACGTACGCACGTTCGCGCTGTCGGGTTCTCCGCCGGTACCTCTGCTGTTCGGGAGTGGTCATGACCTCATTCGACCGACGTGATCTGGGACTGTTGCTGCTCCGGCTGGGCGCGGGCGGTGTGCTCGCCGCGCACGGCACGCAGAAGCTGTTCGGCTGGTTCGGCGGGCACGGCATCGAGGGGACCGGCGCGTTCATGGAGTCCGTCGGGTACGCGCCCGGCAAGGCCAGCGCCACCGCCGCCGGGCTGGCCGAGACGGGTGGCGGGGCGCTGCTCGCGCTGGGCCTCGCGACCCCCGCGGCCGGTGCGGCCGCGGCGGGTGCGATGGCCGGCGCGACCGCGATCCACACGCCCAACGGGTTCTTCAACGCCGAGGGCGGCTACGAGTACGCCGCGACCCTGGGCCTGGCCGCCGCCGGCCTCGCGATCACCGGCCCCGGCCGGCTCTCCCTCGACCACGCGCTGCGCCATGTCGTCGACCGGGGCTGGATGGTCCCGGTGGCGCTGGCCGGTACGGCCGCGGTCACGGCGGTGGTCGTGGGCATGCGCACCCAGCGGGTGCGCAAGGAGAAGGAGGGCGAGCAGGAGGCCCTGTTCGAGGAGTGACCTTTCCGGGACGGGCCCTCGCTGTCAGCGGGGCGTGACAGGCTGCGCGCATGAGCGAGCAGCGGCACTCCCCCGACCCCTACGCGCCCGAAGCGCACGAAGCGCCCGACGGCCCCGACGACCTCTGGCGGTCCGTCTCCCGTCTGCACGCGTGGCTGGAGGCCGACCAGCCGCACGGCGGCCGGGAGGGCCTGCTGCTGCGGATGCTGAAGCTCCAGGAGGAGGTCGGCGAGGTCGCGCAGGCGGTCATCGGTGTGACGGGGCAGAACCCCCGCAAGGGCACCACCCACACCTGGCAGGACGTCCAGGCGGAACTGTGCGACGTGGTCGTCACCGCCCTCGTCGCCCTGCGCACCCTCACCCCGGACGCCCGCGCGGTCTTCGCGGCCCATCTGGCCGGGGTCACCGAACGTTCGCTGGGTTCCGGCCGTGGCTGACGGCGCGTTCTGGATCGCCGCGCTCACCGCCGGCACCGCCGTCCTCGCGAGCTGGGTGACGAGCAGGGGGACCGCGCGGGCGGCGCGCATCCAGGCGGACACCACGGCGGGCGCGCAGCGGGTGGAGCGGCTGCGGCAGGCACGGCGGACGGCCTACGCGGAGTTCATCGAGCAGGCGCAGCGGCTGAGCGATGTGCACTGGAAGGTGTCCGACGTGGTCCGGGGCGCCGGGGGCGGGGGTACGGAGGACGGGCTCGGACCGGAGCGGGTCGAGGAGCTGCGGCGGCTGCGCGAGCGGCAGCGGGAGGAGTACGCCACGCTGCGCAACCTCACCTGGGTCGTCTCGCTGGAGGGGCCCGAGGAGGTCGCCGAACTCGCCAACAAGGTCCGGCGGACCACGAATCCGTTCCACAAGGCGATCGAGGCGATGATCGAGGGCGACACCGGGGCCGTCGCCCGCTTCGACTCCTGCTACGCGCCGTTCTGGGACGCGCTGAAGGAGTTCATCCGGGCCTCCCGCGACATCCTGCACACCATGTAGAGCGGCCCGCGGGTCGCCCCCGTCATACCCCGGGGTGACCCGCGGGCCGTGTCGTACTGCGTTCTGAGTACCGGGGATTGTCGGCAGCCGCACGACGACGGGACAGACCCCGTGACGGGAGTCTGAGCAGGTACCCGAGACCTCTGACGTGGAGACCTGCGCCTCATGGCAACCTTCCTGTATCGGCTGGGCCGGCTGGCCTTCCGCAAACGCTGGCCCGTCGTCCTGTTGTGGGTGGCGGTCCTGGGCGCCGTCGGTGTCGGCGCCCTCAAGGCCCCGGGAGCCTCCGACGAGGAGTTCTCCATGCCGGGCATCGAGTCCCAGAAGGCGTTCGACCTGCTGGAGCAGCGCTTCCCCGGCGTCACGGCGGACGGCGCCACCGCCCGGGTCGTGTTCGTCGCCCCGAACGGCGAGAAGGTCACCGCCGCCGAGAACAAGAAGGCCGTCGAGGAGACCGTCGCCGATCTGGCGGACGGCTCGCAGGTGGCGAGCGCCGTCGACCCGTTCCAGGCCCGCGCGGTCAGCCGGGACGGTTCGACGGCGTACGCGACCGTCACCTACAAGGTCACGGCGGCCGACCTCAGCGACGCCAGCAGGACCCACCTGGAGGACGCGCTCCACCGGGCCCAGGACTCCGGGCTCACCGTCGAGGCCGGCGGGGCCGCCGTGGACGAGCAGGGCGGTCCCGGCGGGACGGCCGAGGTGATCGGTGTCGCCCTCGCCGCCGTCGTCCTGCTGGTCACCTTCGGGTCGCTGGCCGCCGCCGGGCTGCCGCTGCTGACCGCGCTCGTCGGTGTCGGCCTCAGCATGGCCACGATCCTGGTCCTGTCGGAGGCCTTCGGTCTGTCCACGACGACCGGCACGCTCGCGATGATGCTGGGCCTCGCGGTCGGCATCGACTACGCCCTGTTCGTCGTCTCCCGCTACCGCGAGGAACGCGCCAAGGGCCGTACGCCCCAGGAGGCGACCTCGCTGGCCACCGGCACGGCCGGGTCGGCGGTGGTGTTCGCCGGGCTCACCGTCGTCATCGCGCTGGCCGGACTGACCGTGGTCGGCATCCCCATGCTGACGAAGATGGGGCTGGCCGCCGCGGGCGCGGTCGTCGTCGCCGTACTGATCGCGCTGACCCTGGTGCCGGCCGTCCTCGCCTGCTGGCCGAACGCCGTGCTCTCGCGCAAGGCCCGCAGGAGCGGCCGTATCGAGGAGGAGGTCAAGGACAACGCCGGCACCCGCTGGTCGCGGTTCGTGCTGCGCCGCCCGGTGCCGGTGCTGCTCCTCGGCGTCGTCGGTCTCGGCGCCCTCGCGATCCCGATGACCGATCTGCAGCTGGGCATGCCCGGCGACGAGGCCAAGTCGACCTCCACCAGCCAGCGTCGGGCCTACGACGCGCTCGCCGAGGGCTTCGGGCCCGGCTTCAACGGGCCGCTGACGATCGTGGTGGACGCCAAGGGCGCCGATGACGCCAAGGGCGCCGCGGAGACGGTCGCCAAGGAGATCGGGGCCACCAAGGGGATCGTGTCGGTCTCCCCCGCGCGCTTCAACGAGGCCGGCGACACCGCCGTCTTCTCGGCGGTGCCCGCCACCGCGCCGACCGACGAGAAGACCAAGGACCTGGTGACCGTCATCCGGGACGAGCGCCCCGGGATCGAGTCCGAGACGGGCGCGACGTTCGAGGTGACCGGCACGACCGCGCTGAACATCGACATCTCCGGCAAGGTGCAGTCCGCGCTGGTCCCCTATCTGCTGGTCGTGGTCGGCCTGGCCGTCATCCTGCTGCTGGTGGTCTTCCGCTCCGTACTGGTCCCGCTCAAGGCGGCCGCCGGGTTCCTGCTGTCGGTGCTCGCCTCGCTCGGTGTGGTCGTCCTGGTGTTCCAGCAGGGCCACGGCGCGGACCTGCTGGGCGTGGAGCAGACCGGCCCGATCATGAGCCTGATGCCGATCTTCCTGGTGGGCATCGTGTTCGGTCTCGCCATGGACTACGAGGTGTTCCTCGTCTCGCGGATGCGGGAGGCGTACGTCCACGGCGACCGGGCCGACGAGGCGATCACCACCGGCTTCCGGCACAGCGCCCGGGTGGTCGTGGCCGCCGCCCTGATCATGATCGCGGTGTTCGCCGGGTTCATCGGCGAGAGCGACTCCATGATCAAGATGATCGGGTTCGGGCTGGCCTCGGCGGTCCTGTTCGACGCCTTCGTCGTCCGGATGGCGATCGTGCCGGCCGTCCTCGCCCTGCTCGGCGACCGTGCCTGGTGGCTGCCGACGTGGCTGGACCGCGCGCTGCCGCACGTCGACGTGGAGGGCGAGGCCCTCGTCCGCCGGCCCGAGACGGAGGGGGCCCCGGCCGAGACCGCCGAGCCGGCGGTGGCACGCACCTGATCCGACCGCCCCTCCCCCACCGGGGGGCCGTCCGTGGCGAAGCACACGGTCGGCCCCTCGGGCGTTCCCACTCCACGTCGACCACCATGGTCGCAGGCCACCCACCGGAGTCACGATGAGCATCACCATGGAACGGCGCTACGCGGACCGTATGGAGGAGTTCTCCGACCGCCATCCCTTCCTCGTCGATCTGGTGCTGTCGATCACGCTCATGGGCTGCGCGACCCTCGGCAGCGCGCTCACCCTGCCCGGCGCCCGGCCGCCCGACCAGGACAGGTTCGGTGTCGCCCTCATGGGCGTGTCCTGTCTCGCCCTGCTCAAGCACCGCGCGCACCCGCGCTTCGCCCTCGCCGTGACCGTCGTCTGCACGATCATCGCGGTGGGGATGGGCTATCTGCTGACCCCCCTGCTGCTGGCGCCGCTGATGGCGGCGCTGTACTGGCTGGCCGCGCTCACCGGCCGCAGGACCACCCGCGTCCACGGCTGCACCGTCATCGCGGCGGTGACCGTCGCGGCCGTGTTCTCCGACTCCATGGACCAGCTCTCGCTGGTGCTGCGGACGGTCGGCCCCGCCTTCTGGCTGCTGCTGCCGCTCGCCGCCGGCCGGGGGACGCAGGTGCGCCGCGCCTACCTGAAGTCGGTGCAGGCCCGCGCCGAGCACGCCGAGCGCACCCGGGAGGAGGAGGCCCGCCTCAGGGTCACCGAGGAACGGATGCGTATCGCCCGCGATCTGCACGACGTGGTCGCCCACCATCTGGCCCTGGCCAACGCCCAGGCGGGCACCGCCGCGCACCTCACCCGCGCCGACCCCGACCAGGCCCACCGCATCCTCACCGACCTGACCACCACCACCTCCTCGGCCCTGCGCGAGCTGAAGTCCACCGTCGGCGTGCTGCGCCGGCCCGACGACCCCGAGGCACCGCTCGCGCCCAGCCCCGGGCTCGCCCAGCTACCGGAGCTGACGGCCGCGTACGAGCCCGCCGGCCTCACGGTCACCGTCGACACCGAAGGCGCTCCGGGGCCGCTCGACCCCGGTGTGGACCTGACCGCGTACCGGATCGTGCAGGAGGCCCTCACCAACGTCAGCAAGCACGCGGCGGTGGACGCGGCCCGCATCCGTCTCGCGTACGAGGAGACCCACCTGACGATCACGGTCACCGACGACGGCGTGGCCGGCCCCGGCGGCTCTCCCGAACCCGGCCGGGGCTTCGGGCTCATCGGCATGCGCGAGCGGGCCCAGTCCGTGGGCGGCTGTCTGAGCGCCGGCCGCCGCCCCGGGGGCGGCTTCGAGGTGACCACCGACCTCCCGCTGCGCCCCCGCACCCGGACCCGCCCCGCCGTCCCCGAACCGGACGCGGAAGCGGCCCACGACCAGCGGAAGTAGAACAGCACCATGACCATTCGTGTCCTGCTCGCCGACGACCAGGCCCTGCTGCGGGCCACGTTCCGGATCCTCATCGACTCCTGCGCGGACATGGAGGTCGTCGCCGAGGCCACCGACGGCCGGGAGGCGGTGGAGCTGGTCCGCGTCCACCGTCCCGACGTGGTCCTGATGGACATCCGGATGCCCGGCACCGACGGGCTCGCCGCCACGGCCGTGATCTGCGCCGAGGAGGAACTGGCCGACACCCGCGTACTGATCCTCACGACCTTCGAGATCGACGAGTACGTGGCCCAGGCGCTGCGCTCCGGTGCCAGCGGCTTCCTCGGCAAGGACGTCACCGCCGACGCGCTCCTGGACGGCATCCGCACGGTGGCCGCCGGCGACACCCTCCTCTCCCCCGCCGCCACCCGCACCCTCATCACCCGCTTCCTCGCCGCCCCCGCCTCCGGCGGCCACCTCACCACCCCCGACCGGCTGACCACGCTCACCACCCGCGAACGCGAGGTCATGTCCCTGGCCGCCGAGGGCCGCTCCAACGACGAGATCGCGGAGAAGCTGTACGTCAGCCCCCTGACGGTACGGACCCATGTGCACCGGGCGATGACGAAGCTGGGGGCGAGGGACAGGGCCCAGCTGGTGGTGATGGCGTACCAGTCGGGGCTGGTGCGGGTGCTGCCGCCGGAGTAGTGCACCGGGCGCCCCGGAAGAACGCCTGCGCGCCGCCCCTGAGGGGCGGCGCGCAGCTGCTTTCGTCGGACGACCGGGCCCGCACCCGGTCTGTACCCGGCCTACTGCTTGTAGAAGGTCGCGTCCTGCCGGTCGAGGGTCGTGCTGACCGGCTGGGTGTAGAGCAGGTTGTTGTAGTGGCGGATGTACCGGCCGGGGAAGTTGTACGACTCGTACGAGACGCCGTCCGCGGTGTCGGCGAGACCGGCCCGCTCGTTGAACGAGGCGTCCGCGTCGAACAGGGCGGTGCCGTCGTCCTTCTCCACCCACACCTCGTTGTTCTTGTGGCGGAGGTAGTAGCCGGGGAAGTTCGCCGACTCCAGCGAGACCGTGCCGCTGCCCGTCAGACCGGTGACGATCCGGAACTGCGAGTCGGCCAGGTTGGTGACGTTCGCCTCCAGCTTGCCGCGGTACTCCCAGTGCCGGATGTACTTGTCCGGGAAGTTGAACGAGGAGAGCCGGACCGGGGTCGTGCCGTCGGCGACGGGGATGCCGAAGTTGGGCGTGCCGTCGGCGTTCCAGTACAGCTTCTGGTAGCGGGTGCGGCGGTTGGGGTCGTTGAGCGGGTCGCCGCTGATGTCCTTGTAGTTGCGGTCGTGGTAGACGAGGATGTCGGACTTTCCGTCCTCGGACGTGGTGAAGGTGTTGTGGCCGGGGCCGTACTGGCCGGTGGCGGCGTTGCTCTTGAAGACCGGGGTGGGGGTCTTGACCCAGGAGGCCGGGTTCATCAGGTCGGCCGAGTCGGAGGCGGTCAGCAGGCCGAGGCAGTAGTTGGCGTCGGTGGCTGCGGCGGAGAAGGTCATGAAGACCTTGCCGCCCCGCTGGATGACCGCCGGTCCCTCGTTGACGGTGTGGCCGACCTTCTCCCAGGCGTTGGTGGGCCGGGAGATCATGGCCGGACTGCCCTGGATCGTCCAGGGGTTGGACATCCTCGCCAGGTAGATGTTGGTGCCGTCGCCGACCGCCGGGTCGTTCTGCGCCCAGCTCAGGTAGCGGGTGCCGCCCACGGTGAAGGTCGTCGCGTCGAGCGAGAAGGTGTCGAGCGGCAGGGAGATGCGGCCCTTCTCCGTCCAGGTGCCGGTGATCGGGTTGGCGGCGCTGGTCTCCAGGACGTACGGGCGGATCTTCCAGATGTCGTTGGAGGAGCCGGCCGTGAAGTAGATGTACCACTTGCCGTCGATGAAGTGGATCTCCGGGGCCCAGATGTGGGCGCCCATCTCACCGCTGGCGTGCTTGGTCCAGATGGTGGTCTCCGCGGCAGTGGCGAGGCCCTGGAGGGTGGTGGCCCGGCGCATGACGATCTTGTCGTACGCGGGGACGGTGGCCGTGAAGTAGTAGTAGCCGTCGGTGTGCTTGAAGATGTGCGGGTCCGCCCGCTGCTCGGCTATCGGGTTGGTGAAGGTGACGGCCGGGGACGCCGGGGCGGCCGCCTGGGCGGGGGTGGTCATGGTGGTGCACACGGCGAGCGCGGCCGCCGCGGCCACGACGGCCCGTCTGGTGAGGTGTCTCATGTTCTGTCTGGGCCTTTCGGGATCAGGCGGTGGTGGGGACGAGGCGCCACTGCTGGCAGTTGTTGTTCAGCCAGGACCACTGGCGTACGTCGGTGCCGTTGGCGGTGCCGCAGGCGGCGACGTCCATGACCTTGCCGGTGGCGGCGTTGACGATCCGGACGTAGTCGTTGCCGAGGTAGACCATGCGGAACTTCTGGCAGGTGTTGTTCAGCCAGGACCACTGCCGGATGTCGGTGCCGTCGGCGCTCGCGCAGTCGGTGACGTCGGCGACCTTGCCGGTGGCGACGTTCACGAGGCGGCTGGTGTCGTCGGCGCGGTCGTCGATCCGCCATTTCTGGTTGGCCCCGCCGTTGCAGGTCCACTGGGCGATGTTGGTGCCGTCGGCCGTGCCGCCGCCGGTGACGTCCAGGCACTTGCCGCTGTTGCGGTTGACGATGGTGTACGCGGTCGGCGTCGTCGCGGTCTCACCGGAGGGGCCGGCGATGGTCGCGCCGAGGGCGACCGGGGTGCCGAAGTTCGGGGTGCCGTCCGCGTTCCAGGTGAACTTCTGGGCGCGGGTCGTACGGCCGTTGTCGCAGCCGTCGCCCGCCGCGTCGTTGGCGTGGTAGACGATCCAGTTCTCGGTGCCGTCGGGCGAGGTGAAGAACCCGTTGTGGCCGGGCGCGTACACGCCGTTGGCGTCGCTGCGCTGGAAGACCGGGGTCTGCTTCTTCGTCCAGGAGGAGGCGAGCAGCGGGTCGGAGCCGGTCAGCTCCAGCTGGCCGAGCTTGTAGTCGGGGCCCCAGCAGGCGCTCGCGGAGTAGACGAGGAAGGTGCGCCCGTTGCGGTAGAGCGGCTCGGGCCCCTCGTTCACCTCACCGCTCTGCGTCTCCCAGCTCAGGGTCGGGCTGGAGATGACGGTGAAGGTGGTGGAGGCGAGGGTGTAGGGGTTGCTGAGCGGCGCGATGACGAGGCTCTGCTTGCTGCCGCCGGCCGACCCGCTGCCGAGCAGGTACAGCTTGTCGTCGTGCTTGAGCACGCTGGCGTCGATCAGCCAGCCGCCCGGGTTGAGGTTGGACCCGGCGAGCTGGTTCTTGAAGGTGTACGGCCCCATGGGGTCGGACCCGGCGCTCTCCAGCACGTACGTGCGCTGGTCGTCGCAGCAGGCGGAGTTGCGCGGCCCGGCGGAGTAGTACAGGTACCACTTGCCGTCGAAGAAGTGGATCTCCGGGGCCCACATGTTCCAGTTGCGGGTGCTCGTGGTGTCCGACCACACCTGCACACTGGGCGCGGTGCTCAGCCCGGCCAGCGTGGGCGACTTCCGCATGGTCAGCTCACCGGTGAACGAGGTCGTCACCAGGTAGTAGTTGCCGTTGTAGTACTCCAGCCAGGGGTCGGCGCCCTTCTGCGACTTGACCGGGTTGGTGTACGGCTTGCCGTCGGCCGCGGCGGCGGGGGACGCCGGCTGGACGGCCAGGAGGGACGCGAGGAGGGCCAGCAGCGCGGCCGCCGGCAGCAGACTGCGGCGGAGCGTCGACCAGCGACGGGCGCGGGTGCGGGTGCGGAACACGACATGTCCCTTCCGGGAGAGCGGCTCGTTGCCGGGCTTCCTGACCTGCCCGGAGTGTTCGATATTGCGAACACTGTGCGTAACTTCGGCCAGAAGGTATGGGTGGGGCGAGAGTGACGTCAATGGATGCGACAGATTTTCTGTCCACTTCCCTGTCCACGTCTCTGTCCACTCGTCCGTCCACTTCGCCGTCCGCGTCCCTGTGCGCCGCGCCCCTGTCCGCTCGCGCGCCGCACGGGAGGTCGGGTCGCCTCGCCCTGTGTCGCCCGGCGCCGCCTCATGCCGCCCCGTCCGGAATAGATCCGCGAGGCGGGTGGGTTGCCGTCTGCATGGTGAAACCGACGAGCACGGCACGGGTGGGACGGTACGGCGTCTGGAGCGCCGGACTGCGAACGGAGGACCCGGCCCGTAGAGGCGAACTCGCAGACTCAGCAGCGGAGTTGGAGGCGCTGGGCTACGGCGCGATCTGGCTCGGTGGCAGCACGGGCGTCCAGCACGCCGTCCCCCTGGTCGAGGCCACGTCGCACATCACCGTCGCCACCGGCATCCAGAGCATCTGGCAGCACGAGGCCGCCGACACGGCCCTACGCTTCGCCGAGCTGGAGGCCCGCCACCCCGGCCGCTTCCTCCTCGGCCTCGGCGTCAGCCACGCGAAGCTCGCGGAGCAGTACCGGCGCCCGTACGCGGCGATGGTCGCCTACCTGGACGCCCTGGACGCGGCGGGGGTGCCCGCCGACCGCCGGGTCCTGGCCGCGCTCGGCCCGAAGATGCTCCGCCTCTCCCGCGACCGCGCGGCCGGCTCCCACCCGTACCTGGTGACCCCGGAACACACCGCGGAGGCCCGCGAGGCGCTGGGCGAGGGCCCGCTCCTGGCCCCCGAGCTGAAGGTGATCCTGGAGACCGACGCCGCCCGCGCCCGTTCCACCGCCCGCGCCCACCTCGCCTTCTACCTGACCCTCCCGAACTACACGAACACCTTCCTCCGCCTCGGCTTCACCGAGTCCGACCTCGGGGACGGGGGAAGCGACCGGCTGATCGACGCGGTGTACGCGTGGGGCGCCGACGACCGGATCCGGGCGCGGGTGGACGAGTTCCACGCGGCGGGGGCGGACCATGTGGCGCTGCAGGTGATCGAGGAGGGGGCGGGGGACGTGCTGCCGCGGAAGGCTTGGGGACGGTTGGCGGAGATGATGAACTGAGGCATGGAAACCGACAAAAGGAACAGTCTGGTCAGGGGAAGCGTGGCGACCCGGCTGCCCGCACAGGACCTGGACCGGGCGAGGCGCTTCTACGCGGAGAAGCTGGGCCTGGAGCCCGTGGACGAACGGCCCGGCGGACTGCTGTACCGGTGCGGTGACACGGAGTTCGCCCTGTTCACGTCGACGGGCGCCTCGCCCGGCACCTTCACGCAGATGGGCTGGCAGGTCGACGACGTGGAGTCGGTGGTGGCGGAGCTGCGGCGGCGCGGGGTGGTGTTCGAAGAGGTCGACGTGCCCGGTCTGCGCACGGAGGGCGGCATCGCCGAGATCGACGGGAACTACCCGAGCAAGGGGGCGCGGGGCGAGCGGGCGGCCTGGTTCCGGGACAGCGAGGGGAACCTGCTGGGGATCGGGGAGCCGGTGGGCTGAGCGCGGCCGTGGTGGGGGCGGTGAGGGGTGGGCGGCAGCGGCGATGAGGGGTGGGCGGGGGCGGCCCGCATGAGCCGCCCCCGCCTCTTGGTCGAGCCCGGCGGTGGCTGTGGCTACGGCTGTGGCCGTGGCCGTGGCCGCGGCCGCGGCCGTGGCCGCGGCCGTGGCCGCGGCCGTGGCCGCGGCTGTGGCCGCGGCCGTGGCAATCAGGACTCTCAGCGCAGGGTGCGGACGAACACGTCCCCGATCAGGTTCGTGTCCTCGGGCACGAGGCCGGGATAGTAGGAGTCGAAGACGGCCGTGGACTCGTCCGTGCTCAGCGCCGCCTTCCCCACGGTGAGGGGTCTGCCGTCCTGCCCCGGCGACAACAGCTGCTCCTCGCCCGTGCACGCGTCGCGCAGGATCAGCCCGAGTGAGGTGCGGTTCGCGTCGGCCGTGTTCAGCAGCAGCTTCGAGCCGTCCGCCGACAGGTCCGACACGAGGGTGAGATCGGTGGGGGCATGGCCGTCGTACCGCCGGAGGGTGCCGGTGCGCAGGTCGCGGACGAAGGCGTTCCACGAGGGGCTGGATTCCCCGTTGGGATCCGCCCCGGGGACCAGGTCGGTGGCCACGGAGTTGAAGCCGACCTTGGACCCGTCGGCACTCAGCACGGGAGCGATCGCCGACCTGTCGGCCGCCGTCCCGTCATGGGTGGCGTCGGCCTGCACGGTACGGCCGCTCTTACGGTCGTAGACGAGGATGTCGCCCTGGTCGTCGTCGGACGGCCCGGAGTAACCCTCCAGATAGGCGACCTTGCGTCCGTCCGCGCTCATCGAGATCTGGTCGCACCGATGGACGTTCTTGGACCCGTCGGAGTCCCGGCTGACCCGCCTCACGGTGTCCGTCTTCCGGTCCAGCAGCATGACCCGGCAGGAGAACGCCCCGTTCGGGTCGACGGCGGGCCGGGCGACGAAGGCGACGTACCGCCCGTCGGCGCTGACCGGCGCGATGCCGTACGACACCTCGTAGCCGTCGCCCATGGCGGGCGCCAGCCGCCGCGTCTCCCCAGTGCTCAGGTCCATGACATACACGGAGGACGTGGCGGTGGCGGTCGCGTACGAGCCGAAGGTCAAGTACCGCCCGGAATCCGAAAGTTGCGGGGTCGAGGTCGTCTCCCCCGGCACGACGACGCGTCGCAACGGCTCCCCGGGGCCGGTCCGGTAGTACACGCTGTTGCGCACATCCGTGCCGGGCCCCAGGTTGGTGGCCGTAGAGGTGAAGGCGACGACGCGCCCGTCCGCGCTGACGACGGGGTCGGTGGAGTGGCCGTTGCCGCCGGTGGTGCCGTCGGGGGCCACGCTGATCCGCTCGGTGCGCGGCGCGAGCCTTGGTATGTCGTCCTCGCCATCGGCATGCGCGGGCCAGACAGGAGTGACGACGGCAGCCACCAGCACGGCGTTCACGAGCAGGCGTAAGGACGGTCTCATCAACTCGGCTCCCCCTTCGGCCGAGGACGACCCCAGCCGCCCCCGCACCCCCGCCGCCCCGGCCCTGCGCACGGGACTCACGAGGGTGGTGCAGGCGATGAAAGCGCGTGACCGGCGCGGGGTCAATGCATTGAACTACCTTGCGCAGGTGGACCTTTCCTCCCGTTCCTGGACAGCGTTGTCTGCCACCTCGTCATCGACGCGCAGGACGTCCTGATCACCCTGGCGACCCCGCCGACACCGCCCCCACGGCCGACGCGACGACGTACTGGCACGTCTCGCACCAACCCCCGACCGGACCGGCGACGACCCCCTGGCCGCCCTGACGATCCGCCTGGCCGCGGCCTACGAGGACCCGGCGCTCCTCAAGTTCCACCTGTCCGACGTCGGCTCCGCGGCGGGCCGCGCCGCCGAACTGACGCACCCGGCGGCCCTGGTGAGCACCCAGGACCAGGTCCTCACGGTGGACGACTACCTCTCGGTGTACGTCCTGGAGTGGACGTTGCACCACCTGGACCTGACGGCCCATGTCGTGGGTGTCCCGGGGCCGCTGCCGGAGGGGCTGGCGCATTCCCGGGCGGCGCTGGAGAGGATCGCGGGGGCCGCTTTTCCAAGGGCGTTCAGTGACGAGGATGTGCTGGTGGTGGGGACGGGAAGGCAGGGGACGACGGAGGGGGAGCTGGCCGAACTGGGATCCCTGGCGTCCAGGTTGCCTTTCGTCCTGGGCTGAGCCTTCCATCCCCTCGCTTCCCGGGCCGGACAGGTACGGCCTGGTCCCACGCGACCAGATCTACCAGTTGCGTCGTGTGAGGCGCGATCCCCGCTTCTCAAGCAGGTCCGGCGGAGATCTTTTCGCGGATGTGACACCGATGTGGCATCGATGTGGTTACGTGCAGTCATGGAGGACGAGGAGACGGTTCCGGTCGTCAACGGCAGGTATCGGCGGGAGCGACGCCTGGGGGCGGGCGGCCAGGGAGAAGCCTGGCTGGCCTTCGACGTGCACCTGCGTCGCCGGGTAGTACTCAAACAGTGCACGCTTCCTGAGGGAGTATCGGCCGAGGAGCGCGAGGTTCTCATAGCACGGGCCGAGCGCGAGGCCCGTGCGGCCGCAAAGCTCAATCATCCGGGCATCGTCACCGTGCACGATCAGTTCTCGGACCGCCACGGGCTGCCCTGGATGGTGATGGAACACGTGGACGGCCGGTCTCTTCGGGAAGTCCTTGAAGGGGGGCCACTCACCGTCACGGAGGCGGCGCGCATCGGCGAACAGATCGCGACGGCTCTTGCCGCCGCGCACGCGGTCGGAGTAGTTCACCGTGACATCAAGCCGGCCAACATCCTCCTCGCGGACGGCCGGGCGGTGATCGCCGATTTCGGGATCGCCACCATGGCGGGTGAGATCACTCTTACGCCCACAGGAACAGTGATCGGGACGCCGCAGTACACGTCCCCGGAGCAGATACTCGGCGGGTCGACTTCTTCCGCTTCGGACATGTGGTCGCTCGGAGCGACGCTGTACCGCGCAGTGGAGGGGCGCGCTCCGTTTTCCGGTGACTCCTACCCGCAACTGAGCCTGGCGGTCAGCCGCGGCGTTCCGGAGCCCATGCGCACCACTGGCGCCCTGCAGGCCCTGATCGGGCAGCTCATGCGGTTCGAACCGGCTGAGCGCCCTGCGGCAGCCGTCGCTGCGGCCTCGATGAGGGAGGTCGCCGAATACCTCCCCGCGGCCGGTCCAGGGCCGGCCGGCATTGACAGCCTGCTCGAACAAGCAACCAAAGAACGTGACGAGGGCGCCCTCGACCAAGCCGAGGACCACTACCGGTCAGCCCTCGACCTCGCCATCCAGTACCGTGCCAAACGGAAGGAAGGCTGGGCCTGGGACGGCCTCGGTTCCTGTCGCTGGCGAGACGGTGACTCCGAGATGGCGCTGAAGTTCTTCACCCGGGCCGATCGTCTTGCCGACGAGACCGACGACGCACATCTGAAGGCCTGGAGCCTGTACAACTTCGGCGTGTACCGGCGGGCACGCGGTGAACTGGCGTCGGCCAAGGACTTCTTGGAGCGGTCCCTGGCGGTGTCGGAAGCCCATCGGTGCCCAGCAGCCGCAGGCTGGACCCACCATGAGCTGGCCGAGTTGGCACAGCGCGAGGGGAACGCCCGCCAGGAGCGGGAGCACTACGCAGCAGCTCTCCGTGTCAGTCTGGCTTGCGGTGACGACGCTCTGACGGGTTGGAGTCTGATTCACGTCGCCAGGTGCGCGGAGGGCCCCGGTGACCTCCCACAGGCAGGCGAGCACTATGCGCGAGCCTTGGAGATCGGCGCCCGAGTCCACGACAAGTGGATGGTTCGGGAGGCCGAGGAGGGACTCGCGCGCATCGCTGCCCCGGCTGACCGGTAATCACCCATCGTAACGACACCCGTCGTGACGAGGCGTCGGGTGCCTCCCCGGGCCCTTACTTCTGGAGAGGGATGCGCTCCTGAGACACCGTCACATGTAATCGTATGCTGCACGGCCGTGGCAGAGCCGCGACTTCCGACTCACCCTGGGAGGTGCTGACAGTGGCCTCGCAGTCGACGATGCGCACCGCAACGCTCCGAGTGTCGACGGGTAGGAGCTGTCGGAAACCGCTCCGTAACTGGCAGCCCGGATGGGAGACTTGGGACCTAACGACCCAAGGAGCTCAAGGTATGACAACAGCCGCCCCCGAGGGACCGGATCCGGCAGCAGCCGTACGTGGGCAGCGAGCCCTCGCCCTCCTGGACAAGGCGATCGACAGCCAGAGCCTTCTGGTGCGCAAGAACATCGCCCGGGCCCGCCAGCGGAACCCAGAGGCGACACCGGCACAGGTAATCCGCAATCTGGAGCGGATGTACGTCAGCGCCTTGACCGGGACGGGTGCCGCGGTGGGAGGAACTGCGGCCGCGCCCGGCGTCGGTACGGGAGTCGCACTGGCGCTATCGGCAGGCGAGGCCCTGTCATCTCTTGAGCTGAGCGCACTCTTCGCGCTTTCGCTCGCTGAAGCCCACGGAGTCCCCATCGACGAGGTCGAGCGCCGCCGGACGATCGTCATGGGAATCATGCTCGGCGGCAGCGGCACCGCCACCATCACCAAGGTCGCCGAACGGACGGGGCAGCACTGGGGACGTCAGGTTGTCGCCAAAGTGCCAGTCGAGACGTTGCGTCAGATCAACAAGATCTTGGGGAAGAACTTCGTCACGAAGTACGGGACCAAGCAGGGCATCATCGTTCTCGGTCGAGTGGCACCGTTCGGTATCGGCGCAGTGATCGGTGGTGGCGCCAACGCTGCGATGGCCACTCTGGCCGTGAGGGCCGGCCGTCGCGCATTCGGGTCGGCGCCGACGTCGTGGCATGAGCTGACGCACAGCGCACCACCACCGTCCGAGAACTCGCCTGTCTGACCCGCACCTCGCCACCGCACTCGATCGCGGCACACCCCTGCGCAAAGCCTGGCGGACCGTCCCGTCGAGATAGCCGACGAGGTGCCGGTCGAGACCCGCAGGACGCAGTTGCGGATACGGCGGACATCAGTGCAACCCAGGGGGTGCTCGTGGGCCAGCGGAAGGTCCAGTGGTCGGCGCGGAGGGGCCGTGGCACCGGCTGACCGTTGCCGTGACCAACTGGTCGGCTCGGCAGCCGCTCGCGGGGCCGAGCCCACGCCCCAGCGTAGTCCTCAGCCTCGGCGCGAGCCACGGATCTCGCCGCCCGGCTCGGTGACCCAGCCCGTCGAGATCACCGGGTAGTTCCGGACCTTCGGATGAGTTTGCGCAGGACCGACAACCGCACAGTCCCAGCCGATGTCATCGCGATCGACGTCGTCCCTCCGTCGCCACCCGCTGACGCGTGGGCGGAGCCACCACGGCGGCCAAAATCAATCTGTGCCAACAGACCCGTGCATTAACGTGGTTACTCGCTGCGCACCTTCCCGGAGGGTACGTCGGCGGTGTTCCAGGTGCCGTTCTTCGGCGATGAGCAACGAGTGGTCTCCATCGCGTGTCTCACACGGTGTGACTGCGGATGCCCGGTAGGGCGATCCCTGCCATTCCCAGCTCACGCTCAGGAGTGGAATCCGATGAACCCCGTTGAGTACAAGCTTGCACGTCGTGACCGAATTCGTCAGATTTTGGTCGACGTCACGGTGGGAGTCATCACCAATATGATGGTGACGGCCCTCATCGTGGTAGCGCGCTTGGTCTTCTGACCGGCAGGTGGCGGGCCCGGGAGCGCCCGCCACTCCAGACACTGGTTCCGATGTCAGAAGAGACGCAATTCGCCGGGCGGAGTGCCCTTCTGCTGACGCTTCCGGCGGCGTCGGCCTCGGCCGGGGCGGGGCAGATGTGGCTGACGCGCCTGCTCGGGCAGATTCTCCCAAGTGGGTCGTAGATCGTGGATCTCGACGTCGCCGACGAGCCCCTTCAAGTAGTCGCGGGTCTCCTCGTCCGTGGAGTAGAGCACGGTCGCCCGGCTCGCCCGCGTCATCAGCACGTGGTACGCGTGCCGGACGAGGCGGGCGAACTCGTCATCGTCCACGGTCTTCGGCCTCACCTTGGGATCGAACGACCCGGGAACGGCCACCCGCTTGACGCCCGCCTCCTTGTCCGCCCTCTCCTTGCCCCGGCGGAACACCCAGCGGTCGCCCCGGCGCACCATGTCCTCGCCCATGATCACGCCGCACCAGTCCCACTCCAGGCCCTGCGCGGTGTACACACAGCCGATCTGGCCGAGGCCGTTCTCGTGCACGGACCAGATCTTGGAGGGCGGGACGGTCTTGTTCTCGCAGAAGGAGTCGCTGTCCGCGTTCCACGGCCGGTGCCAGTCACCGATCCGGACGTCGGGCTCAAGTCGCTTCTCCTTGCCCAGGGGTTTCGTCCAGGGCCAGCAGTATCCGGCGACCATGCGCGCGGACGCTCCCGCCCTGGCCTCCGAGCGAATGATCCGCTCGAGTTCTTCCGGGCTGTCCACGACCTCGACATGCATCAGTCCGTCCGGGGTCCACGGCTCCGCCTCCGCGTCGGACACTCCCAACGCGCCGCGCACCCAGCGAATGTAGGCGTCGCTGCCGCCGCACCGGAACTGTTCCCGCAGGCGGCTACGGACCAGTTGGGCGTCGTAGCGCCGTGCCGCGTCCTCCACGAGAGCGGCGGTGCCGACCTCCTGCGGGCGCACGGACTGACCCTCGTCGAGGAAGAAGATCGTCAACCGGGACGCGTCGAGCAGTTCGTCCACCTGGGGCTTGGTGCCCCAGTCCTCGGGTTTCCAGAAGCGGTTGGTGGAGCGGTCACGCAGGCGATGGGCCTCGTCGCAGATCAGCACGTCCAGGGGCGGGTCGGGCGAGGTGACAAAGTTGCTGAAGTAGGTGAAGGTCTCCTTGAACTCCCGGTCTCCGTAACCGACATGTTCCTGCAGGGCTCCGTTGAATGCCCGGCTGCCGCTCGCGTACTTGACCGTATGGCCATCGGCCTCCAGTTCTGCCTTTAGCTGGAGGCCGATGGCGCTCTTGCCGGTACCGGCACCGCCCGTGACGAGGAACACCACTCGCCGCTCGTCGGGGAGCATCGCGGGCCGCTGGGGATCGGGAAGAACCTTGGCGGCAGTATCAAGAATCTGGTCGGCGACCTTCTTCTGCCGGCCACGCAGGGTGAAAACCGTGTCCTCTCCGTTGGAGCGGATCATGGCGTCGAGCAACGGGGTGTTGCGCAGACCCATGCTCCGTAACAGGATCTCGGCCGCCGAGTCGGCACCGTCGGCGGCGAAGCTGCTCCGCAGGTCCGACAGCAATTGGGCACGGCGGTCGCCGGTGTAGACCCGGGCGTAGGAACCGGTCGGCGCGTCCACGCCGACCAGCGGGAGCACTGCGGCGTCGGTGGCGTTGTGCAGATAGGCGAAGCCGCCGCACTCGTATTCCAGTCCGTGCAGCGGTCCTCGGTCACCCGTGAACGCCTCGTAGTACTCGCGCAGTTGCAGCGCGGGATGCTTCTTCTCCCCCATACCGGGGACATGCACCAGTTCCGCGGTGGCTCGCTCCACCCGGGTCACCGTCGACCAGCGCTTCAGCTCGACGAGTTGGACGGACAGCCCGTTCTCTTCGGGATGATGGCCCACGAGGACGACGTCGATGAGTCGCGGGTCCCCGGCGCGGTCGGCCTCGTCGAGCGTGGCCGCGCACTCGACGACCATCTCGACGTTCCCACGGTCGGCGGCGACCAGATCCTCGGCAAGATGCACCAGGCTCTCTGCCCAGGCGGAACGTTCAGTCAACGAGGCGTCGGTACTGAGGAAGTGCTTCCACCTCGCGGCGAGGTGGGGCACCATACGGCGTCTCGAGTTCAGGTTCAGCAGATCCCGCGCTGCCAGTTTCAGCAGGAGCATGGACACGAGGTGGATCCCCCAGGGCACGAGTGACTCGTGCGGATGGGGGCATGTCCACGTGGGGAAGCCCGTCGGGCCGCAATGACGCCTGGGATCCTAGGGAAGTGATCACCCTCCCAGCGCATATGACACATCGGTCGGCTGGAAGCACGGGCATCATGGCCGGATATCGCGTGCTCACCGCCGCAGAAGGGGCTCCTCGATCGGTGCAGGCCGCGGCCCAGGTCGGCCGGGCACCAGCTCCCGCAGCTTCTCCCGGGTCTCCGGATCGGTCGAGTACACGATCGTGCCGACCATCCCCCGCGTCAGCAGCACCTTGTACGTGTTGCGGATGAGACGGTCCACATCGGTGTCCGGTGTGGACTTCTTGAACACCGGGTCCTTGGACGCGGTGCGGTCGGTGATCCAGCGGTCACGCCGCCAGACCAGGTCCGGGCCGATGATCACGCCGGACCAGTCGTACTCGAACCCCTGGGCGGTGTAGACGCAGCCGATCTGCCCGAAGCCCGCTGGGTCGGTGGCCCACAGCGCGGACGGGGGCGCGCCGGAGACCGACCGGTCCCCGCGCAGGTTCCAAGGCCGGGCCCAGCCCCCGATGGCGACGTCGGGAGGGAGCGGATCGCCGGACTTGGGCTCGGGGGACCACCGCCAGCAGTAGCCCGCGGACATCCGGGCACCGTATTTCTCGGCGCGGCGGGCGTCGAGGAACGCCTCCAGTTCTTCAGGGCTGTCGGCGACCAGCAACTGCATGCGGTCGTCGGGCTCCCACACGACCGGCCCGCCGGGCTCGAGGCCGAGGAGCCGGACCACCCAGCGTAGGTAGGCGTCGCTGCCTCCGCAGCGGAACTGGCTGTCCAGGGGAACGACATGGCAGTCGATACCCCGCCTGGACGCGGCCTCACGGATTTCGCCCACGGTGCCCATCTCGCCGGGACGCACCACTTGGTGCTCGTCGAGGAAGAAGACAGGTACGTGGGCGACGTCGATGAGTTCGTCGATCTGTGCCCTGCCCGTCCTCAGCGCCGCGCGGGTGTAGCGGTTGGCGGACGTCTCCCGAATGCGGTGCGCCTCATCACAGATCAGAGCACCCAGGCTGTTCTTCTCCGTGGTCATGAAGCTGTTGAAGTACTTGAAGAGATCCTGGACCTCCCGTTTCCGGGAGCCTGCCACCTTGCGCATCGTCTTGGTGAACGACTGTGAGCCGGTCGCGTGGACCGCGGCCACGCCCCTCCGGTAGAGCTCGCCGAGCAGTTGGAGCGCGATCACGCTCTTCCCGGTACCGGGGCCGCCAGTGACGATGACGACTTCCTTGTGGTCGGCGCGCTTCGCCCGCTCCACCGCGTTGAGCACCATGCGGTAGGCGACCTGCTGCTCGTCGAGGAGGACGAACTGCTGGCGCTCCCGCACTTCCTGAGCCGCCACGGACATCAACTGCTTCGACGGCACGGTGGCGCCCGCGAGCAGTTCGTCCGCCGCACGGGCGCCGGGGTGCTTGTCGCTCAGCTTCGACCGGAGGTGCTCCAGGAACGCACCGCGACGCTCTCCGGTGAAGAGCAGTCCCTGTCCGTCGCGCTCGATCTCCCGCAGCCCCGTCACCCCGAACTCGGTGGCGTTGTGCAGGAAGGCCACTCCGTGGATCCGCTCACCGTACTCGGCCACCGCGCCGTTGAAGTTGACCAGGTAGTCGCAGTACCGCCGCACCTGCTCGATCGGGTTGAGCACGGGGTGCGTGTAGGCGTCGACATGGCACAGGGTGGGGTCGTCCTCGTGCGGAGCCGCCTGACTCCACTGCTTCAGCTCCACCACCACGTAGGACGGCTCCTGCGTGACCGGGTGCAAGCCGGCGAGGATGACGTCGGCGCGCTTGCTGTTCAGCGGTAGCGCGTACTCCAGCATGACCTCGACGTCGCCCAGGCCGGCGTCGTTGAGCGCGGCGGTCAGAAGCGGGATGCTTCGCTCCCAGGAACGCGCCTCCGAATCTCCGGGCCGATAGCCGTGCATGTGGACGAACTGCTCGGTGAGGTGCAGGAACAGCGAACCGTCGAGTGCCATGACGGCGACCGTTTTCGCGGACGCGCGGAACAGCAAGAACTTCCCCCAGGCAGCACGAAAAGACTCGTGCGGGTGGGGGCATGTCCTCTAAGACTCCACCGGGGTGGAGCGGAAGCCCGTCGGGCCGCGTTGACGATAAGTGTGAGAGTACCTGGCTGAACGCACAGTCGTACCGATGATCACCCGGGACGGCAGCGGACGCCGTGCCGGTCTCCCCTACCGAAGCCATTTGTCAGCGAGTCGATCACTCGCGTGGTCGACAACCCCTCGCATGGCGACTGCCCCGCCCTACTGGCTCAGCAGCCCTCCGAACGTCATGAAGAGAGCCCACCTGAACGAACCAGGAACCCTGGGCGGGCATCAAGCAGGCCATGCGACTCGATCAAGTCCCCTGCGGCGATCAACACGTCGATGTCACCGGTCAGCACGCCCTGGAGTGATATGTACTGCTGTCGCACTCGATGCGCCTACGTCGCAGTGCCTTTGAGAAGGCGAAGCCGCAGGTGGCGGCAGACGAGTCGGGCTGTACGCCGGGTAGAGTCCCACTCAGGGAGCGATCAAGCTCTGACCTGCATCTTTACGGCCATCCGGCGGCTGGCTTCGCCCTCTGGGACTTCTCAGGGACTTTCAGTCGAGGTCAGTGAGCCACGCCTCGATCGCGGACAGTCCCCGTGCGCCGGCCTGCGGCATGAAGTGGGTGTACGTCCGGAGCGTGAACGCCGGATCGGAGTGCCCCAGCCACTTCGCGAGCGAGACGATCGACTCACCGGCTTCGAGCATCACCGAGGCATACGTGTGACGCAAGACGTGGAAGCCGTGCTCGCGGCTCGGCTCCCATACACGCGACGGCTTCTCGCCCGGCTGACGCTCGGGCAGCGGCGGGATGACTCCCACTTCGGCGAGCGCGGGCTTCCACGCCTTGGTGTTCCAAGTGGTTCGGTTGATCGCGCCGCGCCGTCCTGTATAGACGAGGAGGCGAACCGTCACCTTGCGCCGGTCCTCGCGTGCAAGGTCAGGCTCCTCGGGGTCCAACCACGGCAGGGTCACTTCGATCGGTTCGAAATGCTCCTGATGCATGAGGATCCGCTTCGCGAGCGCCTGGGGCAGAGGCGCGTCGCGTTCCTTGCCGCCTTTGGGCGGACCGAAGTACAGCTGCGACTTGTACATGAGGATCTGCCGCTCCACGTGCACGAACCCGTCGTGGACATCGTCTGGGCTGAACCCGAACACTTCACCCTGCCGGAGTCCGCACCCGACGCCGAGGTCGACGGTGATCCGGTACCGCGCGGCCAGCGCCTCCCGTACGGCGTCGACACGGCCCTGCTCCCAGGCGCGAGCCTTGCGCTCCGGCTTCTTCGGCGGCTTGATCGAGCTGTTGCCCTTGCACGGGTTGCGGTAGAGCCGCTTGTCCTCGACCGCGGCCTGCATGATCGCCTTGAGGTACACCCACGCGACATAGGCCGTGCTCGATGCCATCGCCCTCTGAACGTCGGCCGACCACTTGCGCAGCTCCGCGACGCCGATGTCCCTGAGCGCCATGTCTCCGAGCTGCGGCAGCACCTGCCCCCAGATGCGGTGCCTCATGCTCTCCAGCGTCTGGGCAGGGTGCACCTGGGACGGCCACCAGTGCTTCTCGACGTACTCACGAAGGCTGATCGCACCGTCTCGCGCGTCGACGAAATCACCTCGACGCGTGTCGGTTTGAGCCTCAGCCAGCCACGCCTTGGCGTCCGCGACCGTGTCGAATGACCGGTCGCGGACCCCCGGTATCCCCTTGACGCGGTAGCGCGTGCACTTGCCCCATAGGGCGGTGCGCTCGCGCTTGCCCGTCTCCTTATTCGGCCGCTTCTTGAGCCACCGGTCTTCGATGTAACCCGCCATACCCGTCTTACCTCGGCCTCGCCTTGCTTCTCTCGGCGCGATCTGCGTCGCGATCAGACACACAGACGATCTCCGTGTGCATGAAATTCCGAGTGCTGCTGAACTCTTGAAAGCCGTTATGCCAGGTCGGGCAGCCCGACGGCGCTCACGCTGCTGCGGGGCCTTGTTCAGCGGGTTGAGGGCCGGGTTCGACCGTGAGTCCGCCTGCTGCTGCTCGCTGAGCCACGCGTCGAGGAGGTCCCGGCGGTACATGACCCTCCCGCCGGGCCCCATCCGGAAGCTGGGCGGCCCTTGCCGGCGGTGCCGCCAGACATAGAGGGTGTTCACCGAGATGCCCATGTACTTCGCAGCGTCCTGAACATTCAGGAACGCAGCCTCAACAGCAGACTTGGACTGGTTACGCATCGCGTGTCTCCGGGGTAAGCGCTGCAGAAGCAGCGGACTTTCCGTCCTCTCGCCCACCGCGCGGCGAAGCCGCACGGATAACTACTGGCGAGCAGGATCAGAATCCGGAGAATCAGTGATTTGGTGCAGCTGCCTCTTCGTGATAGAGGACGGCAGGCGGCCATCATCTGCCGACGTTCTCGCACCTAAACAGCATGTCGCTCTGACTCGAATTAGATCTGTCCCCTGCCATCCGGCGGCCGAACTCATCCGACGCCGACAGCCGATCACCCCATTCCGGTCGCGCGCATCCAGACACCATCGAGCAGCCTGCTCAACGCTGCGGCGATCGGGTTATCGCGCTGCTCATCCTCCCCGTCGTTGACCTACTGGTGGTGCTTCTCATCTGAATTGCGGACCAAGTACAGTGAGGCGGCTCACTCCTACAACCTATGCTGGGGAGTCCCGTTCACCGACAAGCCCGCATCGGGCCCTGGGGCCGGTGGCGGGGCATCGGCCGTCGGAATTCCGGGGGCAGAACCTTCTTCAGCAACAGCGTGGTCGCCCCCGATGAAGGGGGTGTCCACGTGCCCGAGAAGCCGCTGCAGTTCGCCGTCCAGTCCGCTCTGGAGCGGAGTCCCATCCGGTCCGAACGAATCGATCTCTTTCTCGCTCAGCAGCTTCTGCGTGCGCTCATGCACCGCCTTCACCTTGAGGATGCCGCTGTGGTCGTACTGGAACTGGATGGTGATCGCGTTAAGCTGCGGATCCTGCTCGGGCTTGGGGAGTTTCACCTCCAGTTGGGCCAGCGGGAAAGCCCGGTCGCTGTCTGCCGGGAAGCCCTTCTCGCCCTCGATGACCTCGACCGTGACACTGGTGGCACCGGGCGCTGCCGGGGGAAACGTCTTCTCTCCCCGAGCGATGAGAGTTCGGTTTCGCTCAATGATGGGGAAGAAGCCCTTCCGAGGCCCGGCGTCGAAGGCCGTGCCGAGGTCGTAGTTCGTGACGAGACTGAAGCGGTCGCGCTCAAGGTGGTTGTCGAGGGCAGCGGAGTAGATCGCCGCCCCGCGGGCCACTGCCGTCATCGGGTGACACAGTCTCGGGTCAACGATGCGGTCTGCGCCAAGGATGGTCCCGACCGCCTCGCGAGCCTCCGGAATCTGCGAAGTACCGCCGATCATCAAGACAGCTTCGATGTCCTGCGCGTCAAATCCAAGGTCGCTCAGGCACTCCTCGATGGGCTGCATGGCGCGTTTGATCAGCGGAGCGACGGCTGCGGCGTACTCCTCACGCGACACGGTGAGAGTCTTACCGAGTGCCGGCAGGTCGAAGGGCACTTCGCGTACATCGCGGCGCGATAGCGCAATCTTCGTCAACTCGACATCCCGACGCCAGCGGTTGCGCTCCCTCACCGTTAGCTTCTCCGGGACCTCTCCCAGCTTCGCAAGGAAGATACGAGCGAGCGCCTCGTCGAACTCGAGTCCTCCCAGGGCCGCGATACCCCGGGAGCTCAGCTCGTCGAAGTTGCGACCGTCGTGTTCGAGGACCGTGACATCGATCGTGCCGCCGCCCCAGTCGAATATGAGGAAACGGCCCGCCCCCTCGTTGCCATTGGCGTACGAGATCGCTGCAGCGGTGGGCTCGTTGAGGAGCGCCTTGACCTTGATGCCTGCGAGCAGAGCCGCAGCACGGGTGCGGTAGCGCGCGCCTCCGGTGGCGTTGGCCGGCACTGTCACTACAGCCTCGGACAGGTCCAGAAGGTGGTTGTCCGCCGCGCTCTTCATCCGTGAGAAGAGGGCAGCAGCGGCCGTGGTGCTGCGGAATGGCTCGCCACCGATCCAGGCATGGTGCTCTTCGAGGTGAGGCGTGCCGGACTCGGTCTGCTCAGCGCCCGCCGACCGCGTGCCGAGCATGCGCTTCACAGCGTCGACGGGCTCCCCTGTGGTGGTCTTGGCGGCCCACCCAAAGCAGAGCGTCCGCTGGAGGTCACGCACCGACATTACGGAGGGGAACAACTCCTCGAATTCAGGCTCCCGCCACTGGGCGGGGAGGTTTTCGCCGTCGATCGGCAGGACCTCTGTCTCCTCACCGGTCCACCGGGCAACGACCGAGTTGCTGGTACCGAAGTCGATCCCGTAGGTCATTGCTTCCTCCCGACCGGCTTGTAGCCGCGGTACGCGACTTTGGCGAGCATCATCTTGGTGAAGCCACCGTGCGACTGCGTACCCGCGGCTGACGGTTCTTCGGCAACCTGCGGAGAGATCTCCTGCGGCTCGTCCACGTTCTCCTGCGACGCGGACAGTTCCTCCTCCGCTTGGACGGCCACGGTCACGTGGCTGGCATTGGTAACCGTCGGCACTTCGGGCGCTGCCGGAGCGTCCGAACCGGGACTGGACACATCCCGCACGGAGGGATCCGACGCGGCACTACCTCCGATGGCATCGGTCTCCGTGCCGTCGTCCGCTTCGGCGGGCACAGCGCTGACGCCGTGCGGTATAGCCGTATGGGCATGGCGTCGGCGGTCATGGACCTTGACGCCGTCCCATGAGAGCCCCTGCGCAGGGAGCGTGCGGACCCATCCTCGCTCGACGATGCGACCGGACTCACTATCGCTGTACGCCGGAGAGAGGAGTTCGTATTGGGGTGTGGAACCGGCGACGGCCGTGTCGGAACCGCCGTCGTCAGCCAGGTTGAAGGCCGCAAGGTCGTCGGTATCCGAGATGCGCCGCAGCCCTGCCTTAGAGATCTCCGCATCGATTCGGTTCCTCAGCTCCGAGAGGCTCCCGGCCTGGCTGGCCGCTCGGTCGATGACAGCGAGCTGAGCAAGGTGGAGCTGCCTGGTCCGCATGCCCTCGACAACAGCGGTCCGCAAGGCTTCAGCGACCTGGCGGCTTGCGGCGCGGATCACCTGCGTGCGGCCGTCCTTACTGTTGTCTCCGTCTTCACCCGGCCTGAGGGCCGACTCCGTGATCGTACGAAGGCCTTCCTGCATCGTCGGCTCGACCACCGCCAGGACGGACTTCAGCAGGGCTGCGGCATCGAAGGTGCCGGGCTCCACGCGGGGGTGGGCGCTCCCGGCAGTCCAGGGGCCCTTGGACAGGGCCCGGTGGTCCTGCTTCGTACGCTTCTCCACCGACGGCTCGTCCCCAGAGCGCTTGTTCGAGGCGGTAGCACCCGTCGGCTTCGGCTTCTTTCTCTTGGGCAAGTTGTGCTTCCCCGCAGGCGAAGACTTGCTCTTCTTTCCTGACGGGTCGTGGGAGCCGTTGGGCTTACTGGTCACTGGGGCTGCTCTCTGGCACAAAGTGTTCGGGGGCTTCGGGCTCGGCAGGCAAACCGACATTGTGGCAGGCATTGCAGACGATGCCCCGGGCTGCCTCTGCCCTGGCGAATTCCTGCTCGTCTGCGTCCGGCTGAGGCGTCTGCCTCGGCATAGGAGCCCCACCGCGGCGGATGACAGACTCGTCGGCTCCGGGCAAGGCCCACTTCTCCGGGGCGAGAGGGACTGAGAAAGGCGGGATCTCACTGCGCCCGCGCTGGAAGCGCTCGATCGCGTCTTTCGCCTCGTTGACCTGTGCCTCTCCGTCGTCGTTGAGGGAACGGCGGAGCTGACGCCAGTGGTCCTTCCAGTCCTCGGCGTCGTCGGGGATGCCCAGGACGAGGTACGGATTGAGCAGATGCGAACTGTCCGGGCGCCTGATCAACGCCCGCAGGATATTCCGATTCTCGTCGAGTCGGCGACGAGCGCCGCCAGCAAGGCGGTCTTCCCTTGGCCCCTTGCCCGGCTGCGGCATGAGCGTGTCCAAGGCGTCGGTGTACCGGGGGCCGTCCGGCCCACCGACAGCCTGCACGTAGGCAAGGATGTTAAGCCCCTCCCAGCCGGCATCCGACCATGCCGTCGCGAGCACCGAGGCTTCGTTCAGAGCGGTCCTCATCAATGCCTGGTGCTTCTTGCTGTCCCCGTACAGCAATGCCCGGTGTGCCATGCGAACCGCGCGCTGCAGCCGTCTCACCAGGAGCCAGGGGCCGAAGGTGCGGTCGCGTCGGACGTTGACTGCGGCTTGGGGCACGAGTTTCTCAAGCGCACCCCACAGCCACTTCTGGTCCTGGAGGGCAGGCGGTATCTGTCCCGACTGACGGGCCTTCGTAAGGGCTACGGCCAGCTCGCGATCCGTCGGAGGAAGGCCGTGAAGGTCCTCCTGGAGTACGGAGCTGTCGCCGACTGCCAATCGGCTGCGGAACTGTCGCCGGGCCAGTTCGCCTTCCCAGCCGAGTTCCTCGAGGTCTTCCTGGTCCAGGTCCGTCGGTGCGAGGCGAGACCGGATGTACAGCGCGCGCTGGCCAGTGCCCGGGAGCGGCCTGTGGACAAGACGCCGGCGGTCTATCAGATCGTCGACGACGGGCAGGGGCAGCGCTACCGCAAGGGCATGCTCCCGCTCGGCAGGTATCTTGCTGTACTCGACCCGCTCTGCGTCCCGGTAGAGCCACCACGCCTCTTCGGCAGCGAGCACGGACGGTGCGGCGTCAGAGTCGTCCATGTCAGAAATCCGATTCGGCTTCTTGTCCAAGAGCGCCTCCGCGCGCACGGTGAGCCGGGGCGTGAGCAGGCAGAGCCCGGAGCCGTGCACCTGCCGGAGCAGGTCGACCGCCTTCACTGGAGGCAGCGTGCGCATGGTGCTGGCTACGGCGCGGGCCAACACGTCGGCGGACATGTCTTCCCTCTCCCCTTGCAGCGCCGAGGCAGGGTACCCCTCGGCATGGCAGTAGGCCGCGACGGCTTCAACAGCCGCCAGTGCGGCGCGCCAGCTCTCTGTGGAAGTGAAACCCGTTGGCAGCTCCGCCGGGAGTGCCACTGACTCACGGGGGTCACTGCTCGACGGGCGGTCCGCTGAGGTCACCGGTATTCCGCCGACAGGAACGCCTACCTGCACCGGACGACGCAGCGGGGCGAGCTCGCCCCGCTCGCGCGCCGCCGCCAGCGCAGCGCGGCGTCGGCGTTCACGCTCGCGCAGCTCTTCCAGAGTCGGCGGAGCGGCCGGATCTGGATCTGGATCTGGATCTGGATCTGCTCCAGCGGGATGGGAGAACATCGCCCCTGTCACAAGTCCTCCGAGTACTCAACAAGCTCGCTCGTAACGGCGGCCGGGGTGCGGTCGAGGCAATAGGCATCCACAAAGGCCACAGTCTCAGCCAACCCGTTCTCTTCAACGAAGTCCGCGTATTTCTGCAGGCGAGGTGCTACGCAGTCAGGGGCGGCAGCCTCGAGCGGGTGCTTGGCGACGATCGCGACAGGCTCTTCGGAGACCTCGGACTCGTCAGGAGAGCCATGGGCCCTACGGGCGTATGCCGGATTTCAACAAGGATCTCTGTCCGGTCTTCGGTCCACCGCCGCAGCAGGAGCTCGTGATGGGCGATGTCGACGGACAGCTCCCTGCCTCGGAGTGCGCCGACGAGGTCGCGGGCGAGCCGCCAGTCGAGCAGGGGATGGAGCCGCATGTTGGAGTAGTCGCGGAGGCAGCGGTAGCACGAGCCGCTGCAGTTCGCTGCGTGTTGGCCACTGAGCCTCTGCAGGTATGCGTCGACGGCGCCGAGGAACTCGCCAATCCGGTCGGCTGATCCAAGGTGTGTGCTGAAGCCAGCGCCATTCTCCAGGCTGTCCGCGAGGTAGGCCAGGACCGGAGAGACCGCGGAGGACGCCGAGCCGTGAATACCGCTGAGCAATTCCTCTGGTTGGACGTCGAGCATGGGGGCGGCGGCACGCCTGAGCAAGGCAGCCAAGGAGTACCAGGCTGCGCGGCGGCCGTGGTAGGCATCGGGGAAACCGTACAGCTGGTCTGATTTGGCCATGTCGAAACGCAGGCCGCGTGCAGGGTCGAGCGGAGCACGTGCACCGAGGAAGAGCATGTCGGTGTGCTCGGTCGCGCCAAGAGCCGTCTCGAGGTCCGGCACGGCCCGGGGATTCTCGACCGCGTAGTACCCCTTCCACGGGGAGCCCGCCTTCTTGAAGCGGAACATGCGACCGCCGTTGTTGTTGATGGTGTAGCGGTCACCGCTTCCGCAATGCACCACCAGCCAGTCGTCGGCGTCACGGTCGACTCGCGGTGCGCCTTTCTCGAGGTCGGCAGCTGTGCGTGTGCTCAAGCCGCCTCCGCCCCACTCTCGTACGCCGTCGTAGTCCCGGGCCTTGCCTGCCCTGAATCCGGCCGGCTCGCGGAACGGAAAAGCGGTGTAACTCCGGCCTGAGGCGCCGCAGGCAGGACACACCGTGGGCACGTCGTCCTCGTTCAGGGGCTCAATGTGAGCACAACGGCGGCACATAGCGACCATGCGCTCCGGGCCGAAGGGCTCCTCAGCGGGCTTCGGACTGCGTCCGCCTGGTGTGAAGGCGACGACTCCAATCGACTGCTGCAGTCGGCCGTCCCGCGGCGTCTCGGCACCGGGCGCGAACCTGGAGAGTGCCACGGCCAGGTCGCGGTTGATGGCTCCGGGCGGCGGCCAGGGGAAGTTCTGCTGGGGAAGCTCGGTGTACAGGAGCCGGGCACGGGTGGGGAAGCCGAACATGGGCAGAAGGCCGGACTCCGCCAGGCGCTGGCTAAGGTCCGGGTGACCGGTTTTGCCTTCTGCGGCCTTGTCTACCTGGTCCAGGAGCTCCTTGATACAGGTCATGGGGTCGATCGAAGCGACCGGTTCGGGAGTGGAAGCCTGCAGGGCCAGGGCTGCAGATTCTATTTTCTGCTGGTGGGTGTCGACCCACTGGCAGACCGCTGCACGGTGGGCGGACCAGTCCTCGGACAGCCCGAACTGTCCGTGGATGTTCCGCGTCATGTCGGCTTCCTCGTCGGTACTCCCTGCGGCCAGGGCGGCGAATGCCTGGCGCAGGACTTCGCCGAGGAACACGCGCTTGAAGATGGAAGGCATGCCCAGGGCAAGGTAGGGGGGCGGTGTAGGAGCGTTCGTGATCTCGTCGGGGCGGGCGAAGTAGTGCTCGTCGTGGCTCCGCCCTCGGCAGACGGTGAGGGCGGTGGCTGCCGGGCTGTCGCGGCGGCCCGCACGCCCGACCCGCTGTTGGTAGTTGAAGCGGGTGGGCGGCATATTGGCGAGGAGCACCGTGTTGAGGGAGCCGACGTCGACTCCGGCCTCCATGGTTGTCGTCACCGAAAGCACCTCGATGCCGTCGGCTTCCGGGATGTCGTCTTCTCCGAGAAATACGTCTTGGAAGCGGCTCTGTCGCGACTGTGCGTCGAGGCGGTCGGTCTGGCCGGTCAGCTCAGCCGTACGCAGGGGGAAGTTCCCGGTTCGGTTCCTGGCCTTCCATGCGTAGTAGTCCTCGTTGAGCACCCCGGTAAAGCGCTCAGGTTCCGCAGGGAGTTCGGTGCGGCACTTCGTGCAGATTCCCGTGCCGGGGTGGAGGTGCGACCGACGGCAGTTTCGGCAGGACCAGACCCGGCCATCGCCGGGACGAAGCGCGACCTTGGCCGGGTCGATGGTGTACTGGACCACGGCCGGGCCCCAAGCTGCCAGTACGCGGTCTGCGATCACATCGACGTCCAGACCGTCGCGGTCGGCGATGTGCTTCCAGTACCGAAACAATGGGGCCGGCGGCTTCTCCGATGCGGCGCGAACCCCGGAGAAACGGCGCATGTGTCCGAGAATCCGCAGGCTACAGCGCGCTCGCGCCTCGTCGGATCCCGTCGGCAAATCAAGCAGCCCACGATCACCGACTAGGCTGAGCCAGCCGAGCCCGAGAGACTCGAAGTCGCGGCCCGCGCTGGAGAAGAGCCCGTTGAGGAACTCCCAACCCAGGTTCTCTTCGATACGGGCGAGGAATTCATCCTGCTCCGGGGTCAGACCCGCCTTTATCGTCCGATCGCCAGCCCAGTTGAACAGCGACGTCCACGCGATGCCGCCTCGCTCCTGAAGCGAGGCTGCAGGACCGCCCGGGTTAGTGCCGTGATCGAGGAGGAGCCCTCGCATGTCGTACTGAAGATCCTTCAGGGACGGCAGATTGCCGATGACTGCTTCGAGTTCCGGCTGCTTCTCCGGTTCTGCTGCGATGTCGTCGGTCAGGATATCCTTGAGTGCGGCGAACTCCCGGGGGTGACGGCCCCGGAGCCGCCGCACAGCCTCCTTGACCTCGTCACGGTCCACCGCGTCCCTGGCATAGAACGCCTTGACCAACTGAAGGTCGGCGTACGGGTCCCCCTGCTCCGTCACCGCCTGAGCTGTCAAGAGGCGCAGGAGGTCCTGATAGTGGCGCAGGGCGAGGCCACTCGCGAGCTCGGAGGCGTCGTCGCGGCTATCCGAGAACGCAATGATCTTTCGTCCGCCGTCTGGCATGTGCCCGAGAACCTCGGTGGTGAGCACCTGGTTGATCTTGTAGAAACCGGTGCGCATGCGGCGCACCGGGGCCATGCGGAGCCGGGCTGGGTCCTCCAGGCCGATCCACTTACCGTCCCGCGTCCTTTTGAGCTCCCAGTCGTCACCGCAGGCCGGACACCGGGTCGGGAACGGTCTCAGACCTCTGAGGTCGACAGCAGGCTTCCCGTCCTTCATGTCGGGGACCACGTGGAAAGACCAACCGGTGTAGTGCGCCTTGTCGTTGGCGAGGCGGCCGGTGCCCGGTTGGTAACGGCTCTCCCGGAACTCGAAAGTGACGCCCGGGCCATTGTTGGACTCCGAGGCGGTCCAGTCACGGCTGTTCAGTCCAAGTGCGGATTGCCGGGGCCAATAGACCACGTAGTTACCCGCATTCGCAGTTCCGCTGATCTCTTCAGGCAGGAGGTCGAAGTCGGGGAAGTCCGTGTGCAGGGCTCCGCGAAATCTCTTCTTCTCGGTGGCCGAGGGGGTGGTGAAGCCACCGAGCATCAAGTCACCGCAGTTCTGGCAGTGCAGGAGCTCAAGCACTCGTGCTCCGCAGGTGCACCGGGAAGCCGGTTCACGGAACAGTCGGCCGACTCGCCGCCGGGGGTCCCTGCCGCCGGGGACATCCTGGCATTCCGGGTCAGAGCACGCCCAGATGCCATCGATGTTCCGGAAGAACATGTGGGCCCTGAGCTTGGGCAGGGCAGGGTTGTCCGCCATGCCCAGTGCCCGGAGGACCCCGCGGAGGGCCTTCCCTTGTGCATCTGCGTCAGTGAGCCTTGGAAACAACGCTGCGGCGAGCTCAGGCATGGCGACGGCACGTGGCTTGCCGTCGGGTGCGAGCGCCAGAGCCAGCGCGTCGGCAGCTCCAGTCTCAGAAAGGAGTGCGCCCGCCTCACCAGCGGACAGGGCCGACTCAGCCGCACGGGCGAGGGCTGGGGCCTGAGTGGTCAGGTCCGTAGGCCGGACAGCGGGCAGGACAAGACTGCCGGGGATGACCTTGTGACGCCCCCGAGGCAGAGCGAAGAACGACTCGAGGAAGTCGTCGTCGCGCCCTCCCACCAGCGACGCAGACGCAGCTAGGACGCGGAACTTCTCCGGCGCGTCGTCAAGCCCCAGGCGATGGCGCAGGTTCCGCAACAGGTAGGCGACCTCGGTGCCCGCAGTTCCTCGGTACATGTGGAGCTCGTCGAGGACCAGGGTGAAACGGGCACCGGGAGTGCTGTGCAGCCAGCGCCTGGTGGACTCGAAGATCGGTGCTTCCTGCGGGCGGAGGAGCATGATGTTGAGCATCGAGTAGTTCGTGACCAGGATGTCTGGCGCGGCGGCCTGCATATCCCAGCGTGCGTGCATCTCGGCGCCACCGATGCGAGGGATGAATTCGTGCGCGTCTGCCCCGGCCCGCCGCTGACGCGCGTCGAGGGCCTGCATGTATGTGCGCAGCCGGCTCCGGGCGGGATAAGAGTCCCTGTTCCCTGGCACGGGGGTGGCCCCGGTGTACCGGCCGAAGTAGAAACGGTGTCCCGCGCGGTTCCGGTCCAGCCACGCACGGGCGGGATCGCTGTCGAGGGCCCGGCGCAGGCGGACCAGCTGGTCGTCCGCGAGTGCGTTCGTGGGGTAGAGAACGAGCGCACGCACCGCAGATCGGTGCCCTATTTCAGACTCTCGACTCGGCATGTACTCGCCGTTCCCCCGCCACCAGGTCGGAGCAGGCCTCCCACCCCCGGTCCAGCGCGCGGACTCGGCAACGAGATCGGCGATGACCGGGAGTATGAACGCCTCGGTCTTGCCGGCACCGGTTCCCGCCGTGACAACGAAGTCGCGGCCTTCGCCGCAGGCAGCCAGCAGCGCCTCGTGCTGGTGCCAGTAGAGGCTATCCACCCCGTCAGGAAGGGCGAACTTGGCGAACGCTGCAGCCTGGGGATGGGCTGAGGCCGCACGGAAAGATTCCTCAACGGAGACACCGCTCGAGGCGTATTGCGGCCGGAGCTCCAGCAGCGGCTGGCGCCAGGCGCCGCCGTCCGTGTCCAGGAGCGAGCGACGCTCCTTCATAATGGAGACGTCGTCGACGCCGAACGGGGTGTCGTAGTAGCGCATCAGGGCACGCCGCAGCTCATCGAAGATGCCGGGGATATCGGCGCTCATCCGGGTCGGCGCCAACCCGCTCGGGTCCGTCATCACTTCACCTTCCCGGACGCCAGGTTCGGCTGTTCGATTTCGAGGGTCTGCTGGAGAGAGCGGGCCAATCGCTCAGCCGCCGCGTACGGCAGGTTGTCGTACTGGACTGTCTCGGCCAGCTGATCAAAGCGTGGCTGGAGGCCCGTGCACAGGACGGCAGCCCGGGCATGGAGTGGGGGCAGCGGCGCCCCCCAGGCGACAGCGAGGCGGCCAACGCTACTGCGCCCGCTCCCGGGTTCCGGCTGCCACCACGTCGCCCCTGCACCGAGACGGGCGAGCTCCAAGTAGACCCCGGTCTCATGCTCTGTACTGCGCCACTCGGCGCCGCGCCGCACCTGAACGAGACGGGACCAGTCGGCCCCGCGCCAGCGGTACAGCCCATCCTGATTGTAGGACTCCGCGGGCTCATACTGCCTTTGCGCGGGGTTGTACCGTTCGACGGTGTGGGCGTTGCCCGGGGCTGGCGGCGCCGCTAGGGAGCCCTCGAAGAGCTCAGGCAGGAGCGAGAATGCTTGGAGGGCGGCGCACGGGGTGAAAGCGCACTCCAGCATGGCGGCAGCTTCCGGGAGGTCTTCGAAGGTGTCGTACTGGAAGAGCAGCGAGTCAGGCACCGGGATGTCCCCGTCGGCGGTCTCGTTCTCGACCCGGATGATTTCGGCCCATTCCCCGGCCGCCGCATCAACGGCCCTGTCGAACGCAGCGGTTCTGCGTCCAGCGATCAGGGCCAGGCCGTCGGAAAAGGGCAGTCTGGTGAGTACGGGGGTAGCGGCGGACCACTGCCCGCGCCGCCAGTCCACATCGAGGTGGCCGAGGGCTGAGACATCTCGTACCCATCGGCCTTCCGCGCCTCCTCGCAGCGCGAGGCCGCGGCCGCGGGCGGTGCTCAGGATCCCGGCGCGCAGGTCCGCGACTTTGCCTCCGCCGACCTCGCTGGTCCAACGGAGGAGGAGGTCCCCGATTCCGGTCACGGTCCCACCTCCTGGGCGAGGCTCACGTAGGAGTGCCAGAGCGGGTCAGCACAGGCATCGGCGGCGTCCAAGACAGCGCGGGCCCACGGCTTGTGCCGGGCAGTCGGGTGGAAGGACAGTTCAGAGGGGTAAGCGGCCTCCGCGGTCCACTTGCCGCGCCGCTTCTGCAAGATCCAGCCATCAATTCCGCGCAGCTCCACCTCGAAGCGGTAGTCCGACGGTTTCACAGGAAGGCGGGACCACCAGGACGGCGAGTCCGGTACGGCCACCTCCCAGGCCCGGCCGTCCGAGGAAACGAAGATTGTCGTCTCCGCGCCGCGTCGACACAGCACGACGCGCGGTATGGCGCCCGTTCCAGCCTCACCAAAATGCGCACCAGTGACTACCGGCGCGCCCGCTCGCTGCGCAGCAGGGTAGGCCGCGCCCTTACCTCGGGCGAGGGGGAATCCGACGACGGTGTCCGGCGTGGCGAGGCTCGGGGCGTCCTCTGCGGTGGTGAACTCGACCACCGACTCCTCGGCCTCGATCCGGTGCTTTCCCTCGGGCATCTCCCGGATCCAGAGAGGGATCGGGACTCCTCGGGCCTTGAAGGGTGGGTCCTGCGCCTGACCGTCGAGTTTGGCCTCTCCGGAAGCGCCGTCCGGGAGGACAAGGTTCGGCTCGCCCCCGACGAGGTACAGGCGCTGGTCGAGGTCGGGGGCGATCCGGAGCCCGCCCTGCAGGTACATCTTGTACTGCGGGGCCGGCTGCACTGCGAGCACGGCGCCTTGCACGCTGCGGATGGCCTGCTTGAGGGTCACAGGGTCGTCGAAGACGACCCCGTTGTACAAGGTCCATCCCTCCGGCATCCACGAGAGCCGCCCAGCCTCCTTCCGCCGTCCCGGGGAGGCAGCACGGTCGAGTACGGCCTCGACATCGGCTGCCGCCTCCGGAGCCGCAATGATCATGTGCTCCTCGCCGGGGACGAACCGGTCGACACTCGTCCGGCAGTCGAGGGAGTCGTCCTGTCGGAATACGACCAGCGACGACGCCGGACGGCTGACGACGATCCCCTCGCCTATGAGTTGGAAACCTGCACGAAGAGAGCGGTCCTCGGGCAGCTTCAGCCCGCCGACCGAGTAATAGCTCGTGTCGCCCAACTGCTGCAGCTGCACTCCGCCAGAGAGCTGGTAATCCCGTTCGCCGAACCGCGGTAGCCGTGCCAGCCACCCGAGCCGCCGGTTTTCGAAGCGCACGAGCAACTCCGCCCTGGGCGTTCCGGGCTGGACATATTCCTCCGACCCGTCCCAGACGTTCGCAAGGTTCCCAAGGAGCCGCTCGGCGATGGGACAGATCTCGGGGTCGTCGATTGCCCGCCGGAATCCGGTAGAGAACTTGTCGCCCTGGTCCCAGAGCTTGGCCCCCCGAACGAGGACAGCGCCGGGCAGGGGCCAGGCCGTGCTGTTCCGCTGGCTCATGACGTGGAAGAACTTAGGGAGGAGCATGCGGTCTGTGCCGCGCAGTACGGCCTGCGAGAGGGCGTAGCCGATGCGTGCCTGATGCTGGGGGAGGTCTTCAGGCGAAGGGATGGTGCACAGCCCTCGGTACGCACCCCACTGAAGCTGCCAGGAAGCGAGCCGCTGCCACATCCACGCGATCGGCAGGTACTTTGCCGAGGTCAGCACCCCATCCCGGCCAGTCAGGAGCTGGGAAAGGTGGTCGTGGTAGTTGTTGGCACGCCGCTGGCCGTCGTTCGCCATGCGGGTCGCAGCGATCACTGAGCAGGCAAGCAGGGGGAGAACAGCGGGGGCGCCGTCAGCGGACCTCTTCGACTCTTCGTACTTCTCGATAGCGGCATAGGGATGGGACTCGCCTGGGTCCACTCCCCGACTCACCGCATCAACGAGCGAGACGTCCAGGGCAAACCGCTTCTGCAGGGAGGCGACTTCCGCGTCATCGACGTACATCACGACCGGGTGGCCATCCCATTCCGGACTGAAAAATGCCTCCTCAAGGGCCTCCTGCCAGGCCTCATATGCTGCGAAGTCCACGTGGTATCCAGGCTCCTGCGTCTGATCCAGTCCAGTGGCACACGTCACTGGAGCCGCGTGACAGCACGGTACTCGCTGCCATAACTGCCCGTTAAGGACTATCACTGACATCGCATGGTTGTGCAGATCAAACCTGGAATTTCATGACAGGGCAGCCGACTTGGCTTCCAGGTCGAGCCACCGCTTCCCAACGATGTGAGATTCCCCAGCCGGATTGGCGAGGAGGGTCAGAGACCTACTCCGTCCCGCACAACGGTGAGCGGAAGGTCTCGTCGAGGGAGATGCATCCAGCCCTCGACCGCGGCCATGGCATGCTCCTCCTCAGTGGTCGGCGAATGGGTCATCCCACACGCTGCGGCCCGTGCGACGACCGCCGAGATCAGGGCGTCCAGGTCGTGGTCGCTGGCCACACACCGGACACGAACCCGGTCGGACAGGTCCAGGTCTAGGCCGGCCTCGAGACCGGCAAGAATCCGGGACCGCGCAGCCGTGGCGTCCTTGCCCTTATAGGTCCCCTCCGGGGCGAGTCCCCACTGGATCAGCGCGAACGCCGGGTAGACCTCGACAACTGGACCCGAGCCGTCGCGCGGTATCGCCGGACCGCCCTCGGCCAGCCGAGCCAGCAGGCCGACCGCGCGCATGGCGACGATGCCGAGCTTGTCGGCCGACACCGACAGCGGACGCTGCTTGCCCGCCCCAGTGCGCTTCCACGCCACGTCATCGGTCAGCCGGTGAGTGAAGGTATTGCCGAGTCCGGGGCGACCGTCGGCGCACGCTGCGTGGTTAGCGAGCGCAGGTAGCTCGACACCGGTCCGGTGCGCAGTGAGCAGGGCTGTGAAGGCAACCGGCCAGCCCAGGGGCGAGTCCAGCCCCGTCATGTCCGCAGACCGCATCGCTGCCAACAGGTCGTCGTCGTGCTTCGCGGGAAGCAGTTCAGCCGTAGGTCGCCGACCCCACGTCATGCGGCACACGCCTGTGGTTCCGGTGCGCCCGGCCAGATCAACGCCCACCGTCACCATGGCGCCGTCCTCCACTACATCGTCAGCCTGCGCTATCACGGGCTTCACCTGCATTTGGAACTCCCCTCCGTGTCCTGTCCGGGTTGTGCACGGATCAGTCACAGTGGCGCTGCCCCATGGCGGTGGTCGCAGCGGCACAGAGTCCGACTCGGCCTACAACGGCAGGAACGGACTAGGCCTGCCGTGCCAGGAGATGCGCAGCGCATCGCGGGCTCGGGTGGTGGCGACGAAGAGTTGGTTGCGGCTCTTCTTGAGTTCGCGTTCGTACCGTTTGGGGTCAGTCGCCTCGTATTTCTCGACGACAGCAGTGCGCGGGAGGATGCCGTCGCTCGCGCCGATAACCGCGAGCTTCTGGTACTCAAGTCCCTTGAATCGGTGCATCGTTCCGATGTGGACCTCGCCGCCACCTTGCGGCCCCTCCTTGGTGAGGGTCGCAGTGGTGATGCCATGCTTCGTCTCCAAATCGGCTGCGACGCGGCCGGCCATATCGCCGTCGGCGACGCAGACGGCCATGGTGCCGCTGGGGTCGCGTACAGTGCCGTCCTCGGTGGGCTGGGTGATGTCCGCGCGCCACTGCTTGAGGGCTGCGGCTAGCTGAGTGATCTCGTCGGTCCAGTCTGCGCAGGCGACGTACTCGGGGGCGGGGCCGTGCAGCAGGGAATGGTAGCCGTCGAGGGTGTCCGTGCCGTCATCGAGGTCGTCGTAGGTGCCCCCGCGGACGACCTTGGCGGCCTGGTCGAGGATCTCCTGGGTGGTGCGGTAGCTCAGCGTCAGTTTCGAGGAGCGGCCACCGCGGATGTTGATGCCGACGGTGGAAAGGGTGACTTGCCGGTCGTAGATCCGCTGGTGGGTGTCGCTGGCGATGAACAGGTCGCCAGGGCCGGAGGCGACCATGGCGCGCAGCATTTTCCAGTGGGCGGGGCTGAGGTCCTGGGCCTCGTCGACGACGATGTGACGGTAGCGGTGACGCAGGTAGCGCATCGCGGAGCTGTTGTCGTCGAGGTGGGCCAGGTCGCCGCCGCCGATGTCGGCCTTGCGCTCGGCCCGCGTCTGGATCTTGCGGGCGCGTTCCATCTCGTACCGCGCCGCGCGCTCGGCGGCCTGGGCCCAGGTCTCCCGGCCCATGCCGTTGAGGCGCAGGGCGAACTGTTCGAGCAGTTTCCAGACGACTGCGCGTTCGGGGCGGTTGAGGGCGCGGCCCATGCCGGCGCGACGGGCCTTGAAGTAGTCCTGGCGGGTGCCGAGGGACTGGCCTAGGACGATCTGCTCCCATTCGTCGAAGAGGAATTCGGCGTCCCAGCGCTGCTCGTCGTGTTCGAAGAGGACCTCGCGCAGCACGTCCAGCGCCCGGTCGTCTGTGATCAGGCTGCGCTGTGCGCCGGGCGCGGTGTTCTCGTTGAGGACGCTCTGGGCGAGCTGGTCGATGTGCTTGATGTCGACGCGGCCGAGCAGCGCCGGGTCCATGAGCGAGGTGAGCCGGGAGCGCAGGTCGGCGGTGAGGTTCTTGGTGTACGTGGTCAGCAGGATCGGCTTGCCGTGGCCTGGCGGCAGAGCCGCGGCGAGGCGGGCGACCCGGTGCAGGGCGACGATGGTCTTGCCGGTGCCGGGGCCGCCGCTGACCCGGCCGGGGCCGCTGTAGTTCCGTTCGACGATCTTGCGCTGGGTGGGGTGGAGGTAGACCTTCCAGGCCCGGAAGTCGCCCTCGGCCAGCACATTGCGGATGTCGTCGTCGACCGTAGTGACCGCGGTACGGGTGAGGGCCGCCGCCATGTCGTCCTCGAAGCCCGGTTCGAGCTCGGCGGAGGCAGGCTCGGTGATCTCACGCTCGACCTCGTCGACGGACATGCCGGAGCCGAGGCCCGTGAGGACCTCAGCGGTCAGGCGGGGGGCGCCGGCGATGAGCTGGTCGAATTCCTCGTCGGTCGTGACGGCGAGGGCCGGGCCGATGAGGGCGTCGGCGACACCAAGCCGGCGCAGGTCCTCGGGGGTGCAGCCGACGAGGAGCGGTTCGGCGGGGGCAGCCGGTTGTGGCGTCACGACGGGGGCGGGCGTGGGCTCGGCCGGTGCGGTGTGCTCGTCCTGGGCCGGCGTGAGTTGGAGTCCCGCGCGCTGGAGGACGCTCTGACCGACGACGCCGAGGTCGACGAACTCGATCTCGCCCGTAATCCGGTTGATGGCGACGGTGAGTTCTTCGTAGACGTCCTTGCGGTGGCGGACGGCGACGATCAGCCACTGCTGGACACCGTCGGCGCCGACCCCCGCCCGGGCCAGCAGCGCCCGGTACGAACGGTCGATCTTAGCGCGGAAGATCCGGCCGTCACCCTTGAGGGGCTTGAGGTCGAGGCTGGGGTGATCGGGGTCAAGACGGAACTGATGGCAGAAGTCGTAGAACTTCGTCTTGACCGACGAGTCCATCTTGTAGAGCTCGTTCTCGGCCTTCTGGTAGAGGCTCAGACGTGCGGTCATCGGGCGGCACTCTGTTCTTCGGAGTCGGGACGGGCGGTGGCGTCGGGGAGCACGCTCAACAGAGCATCGAGATCGGCGAGCCAGTCGTCGGCCGAGCGGATGGTGAACCCGGCGTCGCGATAAGCGCTCCAGGTCTTGTCGCTTTCCTCGTCCTCCTGGTCGTACGGATCGGCCATGACGGCGATCTGCGGGGTGCCGTGGTCCCAGACGAAGTCGGCGAGCCAACCGCGTTCGCCGAGCTCGTAGCCGTAAGCGGGGGCCTTCTTGCCGCCGTCGGCCAAGACATGGGCGAGGCGGGTGAGGGGAGCGTCGGGTTCGTCCTCGTCGAGGTATTCGAGGATCTCCTGGTCCCACAGCAGATCCCGCACCGCTGCTTCGAGAGGAGTCTCGTTGGAGGCCTCTGCGGGTACGGGCTGCGGCGCGGGTGTGCCGGTGCCGTACCGCACGACGAGGGATTCGAGTTCACCAAGGCCGCCGAAGGCTTTGAGGACCGAGATGTCGAAGCGCGCCGCGGTGGCTGTGGTGAGTTGAATGCCATCGCCGCCGTCGTGGGCGAGGAATTGCAGGATGTTGGACCACTGGAGCCAGGAGCGCCAGCGCGCCTTGTGTTCGGGCGTGCCGAGCTGGTCGTGTGCGGTGTCGTCAAGGCAGGCCAGTGCTGACCAGTGGCCGGTGGCCGCATCGACGAGGAAGGCGACGGGGAGACCGGACTGGTCGCTGGTCTGGAACAGGTTGAGCGTGCCAGTGCCCTGCACGGGGGCCGGGTCGATGCCGTCGGTGCGGCCCCAGGCGTCGAGGAGACCGCTGAGCGTCTGACGCGTCTGGTCGGGTGTGCCGTTGCCGACGAGGATCTCCTGGCCGGTCCCGAGGAGCCCGCCGACCATGGCTGATGCCCGCTTGCCCCAGGCCGCGTCGTCCGGGCTGCGCAGGTAGGCGAGGAGCATGGTCATCGGGTCGGTGAAGGCGGTGGCCACGAGGTCGTCGCCGCCACGGTCGGCGTAGAGCTGCTTGGCGAGGTCCTGGGCACTGCGCGGGTACGGCGGCCACACCGGCTCGGCCGTCTCGCGCCCCGCGCCGGACTCCGCCGTGTTCGTCTGCCGCTCGAAGGCGTCGAGGTCGTGCCAGGTGAGCTGGAAGACGATTCTCCCCTCGGCCCGGAGCCGGTTGCGTTTGTCGGCGTCGCCTGCGAGCCGGTTGTTCCGGCGAGAGGCGTGAAAGCGGTGTCCGTCGAGGTAGACGGTGATCTTCTGCTTGGGGCCGTCGACACGTTCGAAGGTGAAGTCGGTACGGGTGTAACCCTCGTTTCGTTGCGCCGTCAGACGCCAGCCGTGCACGGTGCCGATCTCGTCCAGACGCAGATAGGCGCTGTTGTCGCCGCTCTCCTCCAGCACGGCGTCACCGCGCTGTCCGGCCCACCCACGCAGGGCCTTGAGGAAGCGTGCCTCCAGATCGGACTCGACCTGTCCGTCGAGACCGATCTGATCGGTGTTGCCGACCTTCTTGGTGTTCCAGGCGTCGGTGTCGGTGCCCAGGAGTTCGTCGAGGATCTCCAAGGCGGCCTGGCGGGACACGCGCTCGATGTACTGCTCGTCGGCGTAGAGGTACAGACAGCGGTGGCAGGCCGGTCCGCCCTCCTCGTTGCAGGGGCACTCCACGAGCAGCCGGCGCGCGCCCTCCAGCACCTGACGGAAGGCCGCGGGGTCGGTGAGCCGGTCGAGATAGCCGGTGCCGTGCGGGAGGCGGTCGTAGAGGACCAGGAAGTGCCGTGTCTCCGCGGTGTCGCGGTCCGGCATGGTGGCGAGGGTGGTGGCGAGGTGTTGAGGGTCGCCGCCGAAGGCGCCGTCCACGCCCAGGCGCAGGGCCGCCTGGAAGGAGTGGACCTTCTCCTCGACGAGGACGGTCGCGGCCGGCAGCAGGATGCGCAGGGCCTCGGTCTCCAACTCGTGGGCGAGCAGGACCGGTTCCTGGGGTACGCCCTTCTTACCGCGCCGCAGCGGGCACCAGGGAGTGTGGTGCTTGAGCTCGCGCTGGCGGTTGGCGGAGTTGTCGACGGCGTCCCTGTCGTCGTCGAAGACCGGTCGTCCGTCGGCGCTCGCGGCTCCGCAGGCAGTACACACGTGGAAGGGGGCGATGCGCACCGGCTTCCCGGCGAGTTGCTCGTTCTCCTGGGCGCCGATGCTAAGCGGTCCAGCGTTAATACGGCGGATGACGGCACGGCGGGTGTAGTCGACGCCGAAGACCTCTTTGGTGTGCCGCCAGGACTTGCCCTTGGCGAAGTGGTCGGGGTGGATGTCGACCATGTCGACGACGGTGTAGAAGCGGCGGTCGCGGTCGTCGCTCTCGTCGCCGATCCTGGCGTCCTCCCGCTTGTCACGGGCCGTCACGACGCTGGGCTGGACGATCTGCCACAGGCTGCCCGAGTCGGCGATGCCCGCCTCCCCGCAGCGCGGGCAGGGCGTGATGTCGTTCTCGGCGTTCTCGGTGCGGACATAGCCGCACGAGGGACAGAAGCGCCAGTGGCGCCAGTCCTGGTCCCGGCCGGTGACGATATCGATACCGGTGATCCGGTGCTTGTAGCCCTCTGCGTAGAAGGTGTTCCCGGGGGCGAGTTCGGACAGGGCGAAGCCACGCGGACGCCCGTGGGAGAACGACTTCGACTTGTAGCGGGGCCGGCCTTCGGGTGTGGTGCCCTCGGGCCAGAAGACGGTGGCGTCGAGGGTGGTCGTGGCGTCGATGAGGGCGTAGTTGGGCAGCAGGCCGAGGTCGCACAGCACTGTCTGGGCGGGCTGACGCTGCCGTGTGGCGCCTTGCTTGGAGATGGCTCCGAGTTCGGCCTCCAACTCCGCCTTTGTGCTCGCCTGTTCATCGTCGCCGTCCTTGAGCTCGTCGATCGCGGAGCGGATCGTACGGATGCGGGTGCGCAGCTTCTGGTTCTCGCGCTCCCACTCCCGTTCGGCCTTCTCGATCGCGCTGCGGATGCCGCGGACCGCGTACTTCTCCAGCTCCGCCTTGGCGGTGTCGCTCACGCCGGTCGGGAACAGGGCGAGGAAGCGGGCGACGAGTTCCTCGCCGTGGGCGAGGGCGGCGTCGGTGAAGTCGGCGAGATAGCCGGAGGGACCGAAGAGCTCGTCGACTCGGCGCGACAGCGCGGCCAGCGGCCTGCCGTCCTCGCGCAGCAGCCGGCCGCGCGCCGCGAGATCGAGGAGGTGGGCGGTGTACTGGCGGCGCAGGATCTCGATGGCCGACAGATACGAGCCCGGCGGCACGATCCGTCCGTCGATCATGTCCCGTGGCCGGTCGAGGAAGTACAGGTCGCGGCGCTTGCGGTCGGGAATGGTCAGCAGGAAGGCGTTGCCGGTACGGCGTCCAGCCCGGCCCGCCTGCTGGGCGTAGTTGGCCGGACGGCGCGGCAGGGCGCCGAGGACGACGGCGGACAGGTCGCCGATGTCGATGCCCATCTCCAGGGTAGGCGTGCAGGACAGCACATTGGGGTCGTTGAACCCTTCGCCGTTGCGGAAGGCGTCCTCGACGCGTTCGCGCTTGCCGCGGGACAGCAGACCGGTGTGCTCGGCGGTGATGACCTGGTAGGTGCCCGCTCGCCGGTACAGGCGGCGATAGTAGTCATCGCGGTAGTCGCGGTCCCGGTCGTGCCGGTCAACGGTCTCCAGCCACCTATCACCAGCGACCAGCCGCCCCTTCGCACAGCGATACGCCTGGCAGGGCTGCCCGTGGTACTGGACCAGCAGCGAGGGATGGACGGTCTGCTCCCAGAAGCACTTCGGGCAGCGCACATACGCCTCGTTGACCTGGGCGTCGGTCAGCAACTGCAGGCGGATGGCACCCGGCTGAAGGCCGTACAGGCGGGCGGCCGTGTCGCTCGGGGTGCGCGCCGAGAGCAGCCCGGCGTCGGTGAGCCGGGGCAGCAGCCGCACCCAGAACTCGTCGGCCTGCTCACGGGTCATGTCGAGGCAACGCTGGGCCCAGGTCTGGTACCAGGACAGACGTCCGGCGGCGAAGTCGAACTCGCTGCTCGGCTTGGGCCGCGCCAGCAGGAAACTCGGTGCGGAGACCCCCTTGGGGAAGGCCTTCATACCGCGCGGGCGGCCTCCCCAGATGAAGTAGCGGCTGGTGCCCGCCTCGTCGAGAAACTTCTCCAGCCACCGGTGCCCAACCGCTCCACGCGTACGCAGCCGCTCCAACAGGCCGCGCAGGAAGGCCAGATAGCGGGCGTCATCGTGTTCGGTGAACGTCAACCCGCGGAGGGCGGCCTCCTCATGAGCGGCGCGTACGAGCGCCACGGCCGCCTGCTCGTCGGGGATGTCCACCCAGGCGGCTGAGGTACGGGTCAGTTCGAGGGTACGGCCGTTGCGGGAGCGGTGGCCGAACTCCATGACGGCCTCGAACGCGAACCGTTCACCGATCAGGTCCCAGGTCTTCTTGTCCCCGCCTCGTCCTTGGCCGGACAGCAGGCGTGCTACGCCCGTGTCGTCGTGGAGGTCCGGCGGGACTACGGCGGCGAGTGTCTCACGGTCAGTGGTGGCCGCGACGACGTCGGCGACGAGGTCGTTGAGCGCGCTGGGCCGCTGCTCGCTCAGGTGCTTGGTGAACAGGGCCCTCAAGGAGAAGGTGTACGAGCGGGAGGCGACGAAACCGGCCCGGTGCGCGGCGTCCTGCACCGAGTCGTTGAACATCAGCGTCTTCGTCTCACGCTGCTTCTTGTCCATCTCCCCGCCGGTGAACAGCTGGGTGACGGAAGCGGCGGCGAGCGCGGCAGCACCCGTACCGACGAAGCGGATCGCGTTGTGCGTGCCGCAGGCAGGGCACCAGTCGTCCTTGGCGGCGCGTTCCGCGGTGTCGCCGAGCTGTACGAGGACGAAGGCGGAGTCGGGACCGGCAGGAGCCGGGTTGCCCTCGTCGTCGTAGTCGCCCTGGGGGTCGGGCAGCCGCAGGCGCTGGGACAGGCCGTCGAGCACCATGAGCACGCCCGCGCCGCCGGTGGTCAGCGACCTCTGCGCCGCCGGGTCCATGACGGTACGGCCGTTGCCCTCGCGGGCCTCGTTGTCGGTGGCCGCCACTAGGGTGCGCACCTTGGCCTTCTCAGCGGTGACGGTGGCCCGGCGGATCTTGTGGGCCTCGAAGTTCAGCTCCTCGAAGTCCGACTCGGGGGCGAGGACCGACCAGCCGGAACGCCCGCACTCTCGGCAGTACACCGCGGGCAGAAAGATCTTGGTGTCGCGGGAGGTGGTGGTGTCCGGCGTCGTACGCGACTGGCTCTGCGCCCCGGCCGTGTCCCACGCGAACTCGGCCTTCGGCCACGGCAGTACGCCCCGCAGCATGCGGGTGACGGACCGCGCCCACTGGTGCACCTCGACCTGGACGAAGGGGCGGCTGATCGCGTCCGGCGCGTCAGGGTCACGCGCCACGGACAGCAGCGCGACGAAGCGGGCGAGTGCCAGCGCAGCGATCTGGGGCCGCGTCGTGATCGCCTCGTCCCAGCTCTTCGCCCCACTGCGGCGCATCACGTCAAGCACCTCGTCGTAGGTGCGCACCGTGCCGTCGAAGGCGTTCAGGACGGCGTAGGTGAGCCGGTTGCGCTTGAGCGCGGCGCCAAGGGCGACCGGGTCGATGATCCGGCTTCCGGTGACGGCCTCGGCGAGGTCCGCGAGTTCTTCGGGGCCGGACGCCGGATCCGGCAGGGCGGTGAGGGTCTCAGGGGGCGTGGCCTGGCCGGGGAGGAATCGCGCGTCCGGGATCGACTCGTCCTCGCCCAGGATGAACTCGTCGACCGTCAGCCGGTCCTCACCGACGATCGCGTCCTCGGTGAACTCCGCGCCGAAGACGTTGGTGGCCACGGAGAGGAGTTGGCGTACCCCGTCCTCATCAGTGCCGGAGGCGAGGGTCGCGGAGGTGGCGACGGGGGTGATCGAGCCCAGCGGCATGCCAGGCCGGTTGGCATCGACGGCGATGGCAAGACGGCGCAGCAGCATGGCGACGTCGGTGCCCTGCGCGCCGTCGTAGGTGTGGAACTCGTCGACAACCACGTAGCGGATGTCGCTGCCGTCCCACAGCGGTGCGTCGGCAGCCCGCTGGAGCAGCAGGTCGAGCATCTTGTAGTTGGTGATCAAGATGTCCGGCGGGGACAGCTGCATGTCCTGGCGGCGGGTGTAGACCCGGTCGTAGTGCGTCGCCGCCTTCTCCCCGATGTACAGGCCGGCGCGGACACCGCTCAACTCGTCGTAATCGGTGAGCAGATCGTTGATCCGGGCCGCCTGGTCGGTGGCCAGCGCGTTCATCGGGTAGAGGAAGACCGCCTTGACCCCGTTGTTCCCGGCCGCGCGTTCGCGCGCGCAGTGATCGAGCACGGGGTACAGGAACGACTCGGTCTTGCCGGAACCTGTGCCTGTGGTGACGAGGGTGGGCTGGGGTGTGTGGCCGTCCTTGGAGGTGAGCCGGGCGAAGGCGCGGGCCTGGTGGGCGTACGGCGTCCAGCCGTCAGTACGGACCCAATCCAGGTGCTGCTGCCAGCCGTCGTTCGCCGGGGTGAAGGGCGTACGCAGGCGGAGGTACGGTCCGCGGAACATGCCCGTCGTCTCGTCCCCGAGGAAGGCGTTCAGGGCCTTTCGAGCGCCCTCGTCCGCGAGGCCGTACGTCGTGGACAGGTACTGGAGCAGGCTCTCCTTGAGTCCCTGTGCTTCGAGGGTCGGCCTCACGGGGTCGGGACCTCCATTTTCTCCAGGTCCCACAGACCCTTGGCTACGGCTTCGTCGAGGCGCTGCTTGAAGTAGGCGTGGGCCCGGCGCATTTCGCGTTCGCGGTTCGCCTTGTAGAAGGGGGCGGTGTAGCCGTCGGGAGGTGTGGCGTCAGGGAGTGTGGCGTCGGGGTCGGCCGGGAGCACACCTTCGGGAGAAGGTTCACCGACCGCCTCGCGGTAGGCCTCGAACTGGGTCCAGGTCTCCTTGGTCTGACGTTGGCCGATGGTTCGGGCATTACTCGCCAGCTTCCACCCCTCGGCGTCGAACCAACTTGCCGCCTCGTACTTCTGAAGCACGGGGAATCGCCCCTTGTACGCGGCGATCAGGGCGTCCGCATCCATACCGAGCCAGACGGCGACCAAGGCGTCGATCTCGACGAGTGCGGCGCGACGGGCGTACTCGGTACGGAGGGGGGTATCCCGCTGCCAGGTCGGGGTCACGGAGTGAAGTTCCGTGTTCATGCCTGGCCAGTTGATGGCCCAGGGTTCGTACGCCGACCAGGTGGGGTCGTAGAGGTCCTGCCAGAGATCGGCGTAAGCGGAGGTGAGGCAGTTGAGGCGGAGGGTACGGAGGAGGAGAGCGGGGGCGAGGGGGTGAGCCGGTGCGGGTGCAGGAAGGGCACCCGCACGACCGACGTCGAGATGGCCCGTGCCCGTGATGCGTAGGAGGTAGTCGATCGGCACGGAGGACCACAGTCCCGAAGTGAGCACAGACAGGTGGTTGTTACGCAAGGCTGCGCTGCGAACCACGTTGGTGTGAGCGGTACCCGGGGGGACCACAGCGGGGTAGAGACTCCGCTCCGTGTTAGGAGCGATCATTTCTCGCCAAGCCACCCGATAGAACGCGGTATACCGTCGCCGCGCCCGTCCAACAAGTAGCGCGTCAACGCTTTTCGGATCGGCATCCTGGGGAGCGTTTCCCATCGCCTCGGCCACCTGAGCCCGCGCACGGGCCACAGCCTTGTCACTCACCCGAAGGCGTTCGAGCGCATGGTGGTCGATCCAGCGATCCTGAGCCTTGAGGTACTCCTGCGCACGGCCCGGCACCCTCACGTACTCCGTGTCCGGTACGAAGTCCGAAGGCAGCGAGACCAGGTCGGCGCCGAAGGGCGCGTTGGAGTTGGCGTCATGCCGCTTGAACACCGGTGTGGCAACACTGATTTGCGTGCCCTTGAGGATCACGTGGCGCCACCGGTCGGGTTCGTACGGCTCGCCCGTCTTCGGGTCCGGCCGGTTGTAGTCGATCAGGCGATCCTTCTTGGCCCCGCTCTCGTGGTAGCCGGGCGTAATCTGCGGCTTGAAAGCTGAGAGGCGCAGTGGATAGTTCGCCAGGGCCTCAATAGCGGACGCCTCGGCCGTGCTCACGGGAAACAACAGGCGCGCCTCCTCCACCGGACCCGTGTCACCGAACAGCCGCTGCCAGACCGTGAGCAGCTCCCTGTTGACGCGCACCACACGCGTCCGGTGCGGGCGCTCGTCGAACTCCCCGTTCTGATAGCGGATTCCCGGGGCCTCTCCCGAACCGTCATGGTTCGCCGACAAGCGCAGGGCATCGGCGGAGACCAGCCAGGAGAGGTGGTCGAAGTTGATCTCCTGAGGATGACCGTAGACATTCACACCGAAGTGAGTGGAGTGGCCCACGGGAAGAGGGAAGAACCGTTGCCCGGCGTTCACGAAATCCCCGTGGATCCGCAGCCTCCGATACGCCGCCCCCCGCAGCGCACCTTCCTTGTCCCCGGTGAAGTGTGTGTCCGAGTGCAGGAATCCGGTAGTGCCCCGCACAGACGCGTGGTCCCACACCTGGCACATGAAGGCCCGGTAGAGATCGGGCTGGGTTCCTCCCAACAACGGATACACCTGCGGCGCCCCGTAGAACGCGACCTGTCCGGCGTTGTCCGTGATCTCGCCCAGCACATAGGTGGCCGCGGCCGGCGCCTTCAGCAGGTCGTCCCGGCGCTCCGCCTTCACCGACGTGGAGACCCGCTCTTCCAGCTCGAACCACGGCTCGCGTTCCGCCAGCACCAGGGACTCGTTCCAGCGCGGCCGCACCCACGGCGGGTTCCCCACCTGAAGGTCAAAGCCTCCAGCCTCACTGGCGAACACGCCCGCGAAGTCCAACTCCCAGTGCAGGAAACCCTGTTCCTTCGCGATGTCGCGCACGGCACGCATCCACGGATAGCGGCTCTCGACCGCCTTTCGGGCATCGTCCATGTCCATCTCGGGCTGGGTCTGGATCAGGTCCTCAAGCTGCTTCAGCTTCTCAAGGGACTCGACGGACGACACGATGGTGCCCTGCTTCACGTCCTTGGTGCCGAGCATGGACTCGAGAAAGTCGAGCCAGTCATCGAGGGCGGCCAGCGGCACGATGTCGCGGCGTCGGGTCGGCCCCCCGCGCTTCTTCGCCCCGGCCTCGGTCACTCGCGTCTTCGTGATCTCCCGCTTCTCGACAAGGTCGCCGTCGCCTGAATCGTCACCGAAGGACAGCTGGTCACCTTCGAGGGCGAACAGCAGCCCGTTCTCGACGAAACGCGGTACGGGTTCGGGCTCCTCCTGTGACGTCCCGACCTCGCCGACGACTCCCGCCGACAACAGAGCGTCCATCGACACGATCGGCGCGGTCTCGTACTCCGCGTCCGTGCCATCCAGCAGCCCGACCTTGTCCAGCGGCCAGAACCACAGCGCGCACCATGCGTCCATGATCTGCTTGAGGCGCCAGTACGGCGACCCCTCCGCCTCGAACAGGTCCTTGAAGACCTGTTCCTTGGTCAGCGGCAGGTCGTTGTCTCCGGCGCTCTCCTTGTCACGGCGCAGGAACGCGTATTCCTCCGCGTCCTCCTCCCGGCCCGTGCCCCACACGTCGATGGTGCGGGCGATCTCGCGCTCGCTCAGTTCCATACGCTTGGCGACGAGCTGCCACAGGAACTCGACTCTTCTGGCCGCAGCCTGAAGTCGGGCCAGCTGGCTGTTCTTGCCGCCCGTCGTCCTGGGTTTGGCCTTGATGCTGTTCTTCCACGCCTTCAGCTGCTCGACCTGCGGCCCTGCAAGCTGCTCGGCAAGTTTCTTGGCGTCACCGCTCGCCCCCGCGACCGCACCCCAGCCTGGCGTCGGCAGCAGGAACTGGTGCACAGCGCCGTCCGGCAGCGGCTGCTCCACGCCGCTGCCCTTGTCCCGGAACGGCAACTTCGTCGGCGTCTGTGTGCCGATGGTCCGCTCTTTCTTGATGCGCTCGGCCTCGTATACCCAACGGCGCGCTCCGATCAGGGAGTTACCGCGTCGCAGATGCAGCCCGAACCATGGTGCCCGCATGCCGGGGTGCATGGTGTTGAGCCACAGTGACACCTCCGCCAGCTCCACGCCCGTCGCGTTGAGATCAATCCCGTACGCGTTGTGGAGGGCGATGTACGCCTTCACCTTCTGCTTGGCGTCGAGCGTCTTCGACGTGTCCAGAGAGACGCCGAGTTCTGCCTGGCGGCGCTTGAGGTACTCCTCCGCGACCTGGTTGATCGCTTCGTTGAGGAACGCGCCCGACCCCAGGGCTGGTTCGCAGATCGTGTAGCGCAGCAGCTCGCTCGCCCGCGTCTGGTCGGTGATGCGGTGCTTGAGTGCCAGCTCGACCGTCACCTTGGTGAGCGACTCCGGCGTGTAGTACGACGCCGACGTCTCCCTGTCCCGCCCCGCCAGGCGGTACACGAACGTACCTTCAGGGTATTTCTTCGGGCCGCGCAGGCCGTACTGTTCGGCGTCCTGAGACGAGTACACGACGTGCGTGTTCTCCGGGTAGGCCCGCAGCCGGTCGGCGGGGATGAGCCAGGAGCCCTTCTCGGGGTCGCCGTACTGCTTGTCGCCCTTCTTCGCGCCGGGCTTGGCGACCTCGGCAAGTTCCTCATCGGCGATGATGCCGGTGTAGGACATCAGCCCCTCGTAGACGGCGCCGAGCTGGTTGATACCAAGGTTGCGGTAGGAGATGAAGCCGCCCTGTCGGCCCTTCTGACCGGCCTCTTTCATGGTCAGCAGACGCAGCACCTGGTGCAGGGCCTCGTTGCGCAGCCGCAGGTCCAGCCAGCGCGGCTGCTCGTCGCCGTCCTCGTCCCAGTGGGGGTGGAGGAGGCGCCGGCCGATGAGATTGATCGCCTTCGGGTCGAACAGCTCGCTGCGCAGCGCCTCGAAGCGCAGGCCGCGGCCCTCGCTGCGTTCGTCGACCGGCTTGTGGTCGTCGGCTTCGGTGCCGTGCGGGCGGTGACCGTAGTTGACCTTGTTGAAGAGAACGTCGAGTGAGGAGTAGAGGTGGAGTCCGATGCGGCTGTCCTCATCGACCAGCTTCCGCTCCCGTGCGACCAGTTCACGCAGCCGGGCGATCGAGTACCCGGTCTGGTACGTCGAGTCGTCGGCGGGGAGGATGCCCAGCTCGGGGCGGGCCTCCGCGTAGAGGAGGAAGAGGATGCGGTAGAGATAGCGCAGCGATTCGCGGGTGAGTTGCTTGGCGAACGGGCCCTTCTTGAGGTCCTCAATCTCCCGCGGCTCGACCTCCGCCTCGCGCAGGCGGGCGAGCACCTCGTTCGCGATGATCTCGACCGAGTGCTGGAGTCCCTTGCGCAGCTCGGAGTTGACACCGACGGCGTTGTCACGGGAGGCCTTGAGCAAGTCGTCGAGGCGTCGGCCCTTGCCGTCGGGGCGGGGCGCGAGCATGTCATGGGAGAAGAGGACGGCGAGGAGGGCGAGTTCGCCGGCCTTCGCCGTGTCATTGCGGGCGAGGGCCGCGTCCAGGCTGGCGGCGAGATAGCGGCCTTCAGCCCAGGCTCCCCGGTCGGCGAGGATGAGCACGCCGCCGCAGAGCAGCAGGATAAAGCGGGGCGCGTCGCCGCCCGGCTCGTGCAGTTCGCTCTGGAAGAGCCAGCCCGCCAGCTTCTCGCCGACTTCGAGGAGGCCGTCGGCGGTCTTGAGGGGGTGGAGGAGCTGTCCGGCCTCATCGGGGTCGAGGGCGTCGTCGAGCTTGGCGGTCCAGCCGCAGTCGACGGCGAGGATGCCGTCTCCGTGCCAGGCGACCTGGAGTTCGTACTCCTTGCCCGCGTTGTGCACAGTGATCGGCTCGGGCCGGTCACCGCCGTAACCGAGGGCCTTGAGGACGGCGGTGTGCCAGGTGGTGAGGTGCTCGGCCCACTCGCCCGTGGGGTCGTCGTAGGTGCTGCCGAGTTCTTCCTGCTGGGCGCGGGAGGCCAGGAAGGGCCGCACGGTGGCCAGGTACTCACCTCGGAGCCGAGGGAGGAGTTCGCGCGGGGTGGGCTGCGGGTCGTGAGGGTCGGTCTCGCGGCTGGTCCACAGGGTGAACAGGCCCTCGTCGCCCGCCTTGCTCTTCTTGAGGGTGTTCTCCAGCTCCTCGCTGAAGTAGTGGGCCGAGAGATACTCGCCGCGGTTGGCGAAGGAGTCGTAGGTGTAGCTCATCGTGCGGACTCCTCGGCGTGTGCGGTGGAAATAGTGGTGGGGTGGAGGGGTTCGAGGACGGCGAGGACCCGCAGCATCGGGTCGCCGTCGGTCCGCAGACGGCGTACGAGGGCGCGGCGGCGCTTGGCGGTGTCGTACACCTGCTTGCGGCGACGCTCCTGGTTGCCGACGGCGATCAGGGCACCCTGCTCCCAGACCTGCACCCGGTCCTCGTACGGCGCCAGGTAGGAGTCGACCTGCTTGTCGTAGTCGGCGCGGCGCTCGCGCAGGTGGGTCTCGGCCGCATCGACGGCCGCGGGGACGAGTTCCTGGAGGAGGTCGCGGTCGACGGGCTGGGCGCGGCCGGGCATGTCAGGGCCCACGCCGCAAGCGGCGAGGAACGCCGAGTCCATGCGCCACACGCGAGGAGTGGCCTCGGCGAGGCCGGTGACGGCCATCCACTCCACGACCGTCGGCTTGCCCGCCTCGTTGGAGTAAACGCCCTGGAGGAGATAAACCGGGCCGGTCAGGGCCGAAGGCAGAGCAGCGTCGATCCGTTCGGCCTTGGCGGTGTCCGGCTGGTAGGCGAGGACGAACGCCTCGTCGTACTTGAGCTTGGCGAGGACCTTGTCCGTCACCCAGTCGAGCACGGGGTGGATGTCGGAGACGTAGGAGACATTGGGCCACTGGGACGTGGGCTCGTCGGTCTTGCCCTGCCTGGCGTTGCGGGCTGCTTCCAGCCGGTCGGCGGCGTACTGCTTGTCGAAGGTGATGCGCAGCGTGCCGTCGTACTTGGGCGTCGTGAGGATCTTCTCCTGCTCCAGATACGACTTCGGCAGCTCCCGGAAGCGGTACTGCAGGTCGTCGGGCGGGGTGAACTCGATGCGGCCGCCGGCCGTCTCGGGCTTCCAGTCGAGGGCCTCGCGCTCAGCCTGGGGGTAGATGAGGTCCACGGCGGTGTGGAAGTACGCCTTGGTGTCGGCGAAGACGTGGGGTACGTCGGCTTCGGGCACGGCAGCCGTGCCGAGGGTGGCCGGAGCGGCCGTCGGGTCGGCGAGCCGGGCGTTGGCACCGGCGAGGAGCCCCGCGAGGACGCCGCCGGACTCCTGCTGGGACTGCTTAATGGAGCGTTCGACGGTGCCGCCCTTGATGAGGTCGCGGGTGAGGCGGTCCTCTTCCTTCTTGTCGTTGTAGAGACCGGTGACAGCCTCGGCGCTGCCCTCGCCGGTCTCGATCTCGTGCGCCTGGGCCTCGCGGCGCAGCAGACGGGTGCCGACGAGCCGGTCGTCGAGCGTGAGCATCTCGCCTGTCTCCTCGTTGCGCCGCCAGGGCACGTCGGCGGTGAGGGTGAGAGCACGGAACTCGGGGCTGACCGCCTGCCCGTAACGGTCGATACGTCCGTTGCGCTGTTCGATACGGATGAGGGACCAGGGCAGGTCGTAGTGGATGAGGTCGTGGCACTGGTGGTGCAGGTTGACGCCCTCGGAGGCGATGTCACCGGTGAACAGCAGCCGCACCGGCTCCTCGCGCCGGCCGAAGCGGTCGACGATCTCCCGCTGTTGCTGGTCGTTAGTGGTGTCGCCGTGCATGACCTCGACGGCGCCGTCGTACGCCTTCCAGGGACGCATCTTGTCCGGCTTGGCCAGGTTCTTCTTCTTGAAACCAAGCCGGGCCGGGACCTCCTGGGCCAGCCAGTCCAGGGTGTGGACCCGCTCGGAGAAGATCACGACGCGGCGCTCGGATTGCGGGCCGACGCCGAGGTCGTCCTTCAGCGTGCGGACCAGTGCGTCGAGCTTGGCGGAGTCCTGGTCGGTGAAGTCCGCGACCAGCGCCTCCAGCTCCGCGAGGGCCTTGCTCTCGGCGGCGAGAGCGGCGCGGCGCTCGGGGGTGTCCGGCGCGGTCTTGGCCTTGCCCTTCGCCGTGACGCTCTTCGGGTTGTCCAGGTAGGCACGCCGGTTGGCCAGGGATTCACGCAGGGCAACGTGGGAGGAGAGGAACGCCTTAAGGAAGTTGTAGCCGACCAGGGGATCGGCGCAGACCGACGAACGGTTCGGGTCGCCCGGCGTCCATTCGTTCGCAAGCTTCTCCAGGACGGCTACCTCCCTCCGAGTCGCCGGAGCCGGCACCGGCAGGGAGTCGCCGCGTTCGGCCCAGGGCTTGTCCTTGAGGCCGTCGCGTACCTCGCGGTCGGACTTGGTACGCCTGATGTAGAGGTGGTCGAGGTCGGCGACCTTGTAGTTCTTGGGGTCGGCGATCGCCGCCGGGTCGAGCATCCGGATCAGCTCGGCGAACGATTCGGCGTCGCCGTTGTGCGGAGTGGCGGAGGCCAGGATCAGCGCATCGGTCTGCTCGGCGAGACGGCGGGCGAGGAGGTTGTTGCGGGTGCCCTTGTTCACGAGGTTGTGCGACTCGTCGATGACCACCGCGTCCCAGGTGATGTTCTCCAGGTGATGGGCATACGTCGCCGACTTGAGGGTGTCGACGGAGACGATGACGCGCTTGAAGTGGGCGAACGGGTTCCGGCCCGCCGGGATCTCCTGCTGAATGCGCTGGATGCCGGTGGAGTCCAGGCGCACCAGCGGCAGAGCGAAGCGGGTCCACAGCTCGCGCTGGAACTGCTCCAGCACATGGGCAGGCGTGACTACGAGAATGCGCTCGCCGCGCCCGCGCCGGATCAGCTCCGAGAGCGTGACGCCGATCTCCAGCGTCTTGCCCAGCCCGACCACGTCAGCGATCAGCAGCCGGGGTTGCGGGTTACGCATGGACAGCGCCAGCTCGGCGGGGCGCAGCTGGTGCTCCTGCCGGTCCATGAGGAAGGAGTCGGCGAGCGCGATGCCGTGCTCGGTCTGGGGCAGCGCGGTCTTGCGGATCACCGCCTCCAGGTACAGGCGGGCCTTGGCGTGCCTGGAGGTCTCGTCGGGCACGAGCCTGGTCTTGCGAGGATCGAGTACGTCGATCTGGTCAAGGCCGGAGTAGAACACCGCGTCCGTGCCCCGGACGAACGAGGACACCCCGCTGACCTCGACCATCAGTCCGTCGCGGGACTCGTCGACGGACTTCACGAGCCACTGCTCGTGGCGGATGCGCACCTGGGCGCCAGGCGCGAAGGTCGGCTTCGCACCGGCCGGATACGCCGACGCCGCATCGGCGTCGCACGCCTCAGGAACCTCGGGCTGCATCGCCGTAGTCACGTGGTGCTCCTCTTGGACTGTGTACTCGTGATGTGCGGTGTGCTGCTGCCCACCCTTTGTATCGCCCCGAACGGGCCCCGTCGGCGAAAGGTAGGGAAGAGCGGTTCAGCGCTTCGACCAGGCGAGCGCCGGGCCCATCGCGTAGCGCTTCCGCAGCTCGTCGGCGACCCGCCGGGAAGCGGGCGGACGGCCCTTCTTCGGCGCGGGTTCGGCCGGGCGTCCGCTGGGGGATTCCTGCACGGACACGAGCGAGCTTTCGACGTCGCTCTGGACATCGCCCTGGGCCGGAGCGTCTGGGCTGGATTCACCATCGGACGGCAAGGCGGGGACGCTATCCGCCGGGGCCGCCGACTCCTCGCGCAGCTGCCTCTCCAGCGAGTCGAGCCGGTCCAGCATGGGCGTATCAGGCTGAGGCAGCATCATCGTGGGATGGTTCCTTGACGTCGTCTCCTGGATCAGAGCGCGCCGTGCCCGGGCCGGACTCGTGCCCAGCAGACGCATCAAATCGGCACACTGCCGGGTCACCTCCTCCAGGGAGGGGCGGTCCTCCGCCTTGTGCGCCAGCATGGCCGACACGACGGGCGTCAGTTCGGCGGGCAGCCCGGACAGGTCAGGGCCGATCTCGGCGTTGACAACCTGCGCGGCCACCGCCTCCCACCGGGCACCGTCGTACGGATAGTGCCCAGTCGCCGCGTACAGAAGCACCGTGCCCAGCCCGTACACATCAGCCGCCTGAGTCACCTCCAGCTCACCCAGAGCCTGCTCAGGCGGCATGCAACGCACGGTGCCGATGACCACGCCGGCCTGCGTGAGCGACCCCTTGGACGCCCCGACGAAAGCGCCCAGACCGAAGTCGATGATCACCGGACCGAAGTCACCGAGGACGACGTTCTGCGCCTTCAGGTCACGGTGCACCAGCCCCGCGGCGTGCACAGCGGCAAGCCCCTCGGCCAACAGCGCGCCAAGACTCGCCACGAGTGGCGTGGACAGCAGGCCTTGATCCTTCACAACATCGGAGAGCGGGCGGCCGGGAACGTAGTCCATGGCCAGCCAGGGCTGCTCAGCGAACGGGTCTGCCTCAATGAAACGGGCCACACGACCCGTACCAGAGATCGTGCGCGCCATCGCCGCCTCGCGTTCGAATCGGGCGCGCGTATGCGGATCCGTGCGGTCGGGCCGGATCACCTTCACGGCGACCGGTTCACCCGCGACCGAGTAGGCGAGGTATACCTCCCCCATCCCGCCCGCGCCGAGCCGCCGCTCGACGAGGTACGACCCGATACGCGACGGTATAGACGCGCCGCTCACCGCACACCCCCTGACTCCCGCAGCGAAAGCACACCCTCGCTCGGGGCATGCCCCCGCTCCGCCGTAGAAGAAGCGAAGCACCAGGGGCATGGACACCGACGAAGACCGCTACAGCCTACTGATCTGCATCCCGCAGGAGAAAGTGATCACATCGGACTGGGACCAGCTCCCAGGATCTAGTCCGAAAGCTGGCCACGGCTGCAGAAAATGTCGCCCCGCTCCGTCCATGTTGCGTCGCAGCGCCAACAGACGGCGGGTGTCTGTCCTGAGAACAGGTCCGGCGGACGAAGCAGCTCAATACCCGCCCGGAATAGTCACGTGCCCGATTTCCATTGCTTCTCCTGTAGAGATCTCGCAGAGGGGGACGCCGGTGACCGACCTGAAGCTGTTCCGGCTGGATGCCGACGGCCAGGACGTCGAGCTGCGTGGCTCCACGGTGACGCTGGAGGTGGAGCTGCAGCGGCGGGTCGAGGCAGGCATGGAGGCCATGCTCGGCATCCGCTTCCTGGCGTCGGAGTACCCGACGGGGCCTTGGCACCGGGGCCGGATCGACTCGCTCGGCTTGGACGAGAACGGCACACCTGCGCTGATCGAGTACAAGAAAGGCGCCGACAGCGGTGTCCTGTCGCAGGCGGTCTCCTACCTGTCGTGGTTGGATTCCGCGCGTCACGAATTCGAGGCACTGGTCAAGGAGAAGCTAGGCTCCGAGGCCGCCGAGTCGATCGACTGGCGGAACCCTCGGATGGTCTGTATCGCCGCTGGCTTCTCGCACCACGACCGAGTCGCGGTGCACCGTCTGCGCGAGCGGGTCGACCTGGTGCGCTACCGCGTCTTCGAGGGTGGGCTGCTGAGCCTGCTGCTGATCGAGTCCACTCCCGGATCCACGAGACCGGTCTCGGATCGTCGCCAGAGCCGCGAGCGGGAGGTCACGGCTGGTGCCGCCGGCGGAGGCGGGAGGACATCCGCTCAGGCAACTGCCACCGCGGGTGCGGTTCCTGGCTGCCTGCAGGACCTGTACGCCGAGCTGGACGAGGCCCTCACCGCCTGGGGCGAGGTCGAGGTGGCTCAGCTTCGGCACTACATCGCCTACCGCCGGATGGTGAACGTCGCCTCCGTCATCTTCCGTCCGAAGCACGAGGCGATCCTGGTCTACCTCAAGGTCGACCCGGACACGGTCAAGCTCGAGGAGGGCTTCTCGCGTGACATGCGCGGTATCGGCCACCTCGGGACCGGCGACCTGGAGGTCCGTATCGCTTCGGCAGCCGACCTGGAGAAGGCGGGACCGCTGATCCAGCGGGCGTTCGAGGCAGCCTGACCTTCGAGGTGGGAACCGTGATGGCCGCTGCGGCGGGACGTTGCTATTTCACACCTCAAGGAGCTCTTCCTCAAGCTGCGCCCAACTCGGCCAGGTGCCACCGGTCTCGCGGACGACGGTGAGGAGTCGGCCCTCCAAGTGGACATCCGCCCGTTTCCCCGCCAACTCGATGCCCTCGGGACGTCGGCGGGCACGGCGCTGCCCTGATGGGTACTCGGCCAGGATGCCGATCAGGACGTCGTGACGGGCGGTGCCCAGTTCGTCGGCTGGTGCCCAGGAACCTCGTACAGGTACGCCTGCGAAACTTCCGACAGTCGGGCCGGCCGTCCGGTAGAGCGTATCGAGGACGCCCTCCACTCTCTCGTCCGTGCGGTCCCTGATGGCTACCACGTTGGTACGCGTCCTTCCGCGCCGTGGGACCGAGAGTCGCCCGTCCATACCATCATCCAGCTCGGATCTCCGCACCCGACGCGGCGGCTCAATCCACCAATCTGGCTCGTACTCCTCCTGGATCGCTCCGAGTTGCAGGCCGTCACCGCCCCACCAACCGGCTTTGGGGATGAAGATGTCAACTCCCACGCCGGTCGCGCCGATCCATACCCAGCTCATGAAGTATGGGTGATCCTTCAAGTCGGCCGACCAGGCGGCGAGTTGAAGGAGCCGCTCCTTTTGGTTCGAATCTGGGCTCTTTGGGAACAGCGTTTTCGCCTCGCGATGACGTCCACGCGCCTCTCCGGCGACGGGCCCGTTCGGCAGGTGGAACAGAAGGTCCGGCCTGACGCCGAATGTCCCGTACTTGGTCTGCAACGGGCCGGGCGGGAGGACATCGAAGCTATGGAGAGTGTCACGCCCAGGCTTCCAGGAGAACAACTTCTCACTCCCGGCTGTCATCACCCCGAGCCCAGCGCACTCGCTGATGAACCGTCGGACGTGCAGCGATGTAGCCAGCAGAGACGAGTAGTCGACCTGAAGAGCCAGACCGCTTGGGGCGGCGAGATAGCTGGTCAGCAACCGGGCCTCGTGCACACGGATGCGGTAGTCGACGACTCGCCGGAAGTCGCAGGCCAACGCGTTGATGTGAACCAGACGAGCGAGATGGACAGGTAGGGCCATCCCCCCAAGCTTCCTCGCGTGAACGCTGGGATCACCGCCCGCCCCCGGAACGATCTCGAACTGCCAGACCCTGGCGCGCACGGTGTTCATGTCGGCAGCTTACGGAGCCGCACCGACAACCGCCCAACACGGCGACGCGTCCCAGTGCGCCGGGTTCCTGGCAGTCCTTCACCGAGCGTCGACGGCTGGTGACGCGGGATGGGTGTCCGTGTGAGGTCTTGGATAGTTGGTGCTGAGTGGCGGCGCCAGGCAGATAGCCTGCTGACCTGAGGATTCTTTAGGTCAGCCCTTGCGGAACGCGTAAGGGACGGCGCTCCGGCAGTGGCCGTTTTAACTGTTCCGCACCACCCTGCGCTCCGCTCCCTGCCGCCACCTCCAGCCGGGCGTCACCGGCGGGTGCGTCGGGCTTCTCGGATGAGGTTGATGAGAGCAGCGTCCTTCTGGCACCCGCACCCGGGGGTGGGGAGCCGGTGGTCGATCATCTGGTCGGGCCGGGGGCCGAAGCGGGTGTCGTACTCGATGCGTCGTGGAGGTCCGCTGACCAGGCCCGTGCTGCGTGCGATCCAGGCGCCGACGACCAGGCAGGCGGCCTGCTGGGCCACGAACGCGGCCGAAGGACGGAACCCGTCGTCCGTTCTACCGGCCAGCTCAGCCGAGTTGATCAGTCCGCACACCGGCCGTCCGAGGAACTTCCCGACGAGCTCCCGCTGTTGATTGTCCAGGCGTTCCAGGTCCCGTTCGGTCAGCGGCTCCTGCCCGCGGGCGATTCGGGATAGCGGGAGCCCGGTCAGTTCATGCAGTCGTTGCTCCGCGCTCTTCCCGGTGTGGTTGGCCTTGAAGTAGCAGCGCAGGCAGGGGCCGGTGGGCAGTGCCTCGTGCAGGGCGACAGTGGTGCCGACCGGGCCGCCGGTGCTGCCGTCCAGGGTGAGATCGACCTGCAGCCGCTGCAGGTCGTGCCGGGCCTCGACGCTGTCCAGTCCGCCGAGGACGATTCGGGGCCACGGCAGGGTGCCCGCATCGACGGCCTCGATGGAAGCCTGGATCGTCCCGTGGAACGGGGTCACCTCGATCCGCCGTAGGCGTGCGTCGATCAACCGCACCTTCGGCAGGCCCGCAGCCGCGTCGGCCAGGGTACCGATGCTGTACGAGGTGACGTTCGGTTTCTCGAAGACCTCCCTGTCCACCACCGTCAACTCGCCGGAGACCTGCAGCAGGTCAAGGACCAGGGCGATGCCGGTGCCGATCGCACCGCCCCCGCCCAGCAGCACCCGATCCAGCGCGGGCAGCGGGGCGACGACGATCCCGGGTTGCTCACCGGGGAGGACGGGGCAGAAGTCCACCACCGGGGTCACCTGGAACTTCCGCTCCGGCAGCCCGGCAACGACCTTGAACGCCTCGCCGGCCAGCATCGCCGCAGTGAGGACCACGCCCAGCCCGGTGCCGGGCGCGTTGAGCCGAGGGAAAGGATGACCGGTGTGCCGCAGACGGACCCCGTGCCCGTCCGGCGCACCGGCCACCGCAGTACCCAGCGGTGGTGCGGTTCCCACATGCAGATGCAGCGGCGCCCTGCTCTGGGCCTCGCCGATGCGAAGCGGCCGGTCCGGATCGATCCCGGCCGCCGTTTCCACCAGCCTGCGGATGAGTTCGTCGTCGAGCCGTCCCGGTCCGCGGCCGGGGTCCAGACTCAGCCGGACCGGCCACCGGCGCAGGTCCGCCACCAGTACTTCTAGAGTCTCGGCGGCCGCGGGCAGGTGCGCGTCCCCGGTCAGGTGGATGAGGATGCCCTCCATCCGCTCCCGCAGGGTGGTGTCTTCCACGCCGGCGGCCAGGCCGCCCAGGCGTACGCTGCGGCTGTAGTCAGTACTCACGGACACCCTCCTCGTCGAACACCACCGTGCGCACCAGGGACAGCGCCGGGTCGACAACCGGAGCGGTGCAGGGCACCCAGTCCTGCTCGAAACGCCACCACCCCCACGACGCCGGGTCGGCGGGCGGCGCCGCGTAGGTCGGGACGACAGCGCTGACGAACCCCGGCACCCGCAACGAGTACGCGCGGTCGGTCCGCGACAGGAAAGCCTCCTCGGGGTGCGAGTGGATCATCGCCCGCACCCGGTAGGACCGTTCCTCGGCGAAGGTGAACAGCCGGTCGTACGCGACCGCGCTCACCGTGAACAGCCCCGGACCCCGCACGATCCCCGTCGTCCCGGCCACCGCCACGACCAGCACCTGCATGTCCGACCGCCCGGTCAGCAGCAGCGCGCCGGTTTCCTGGTCGGCCAGCCCGTGGCACCGAATCTCCTGGAGCACCGGGTCGACCGCGCCGGCCGGCAGCACCAGCTTTCTCGTGTCGGCGGTCATCCGGCACGCCTCCCGTCAACGCGATCGATGTCGTCCTGCACGTTCTCCACCACGTAAAGGAAGGGATTGCCGGTGCTCCGCCAGGAGTGCGGCCCGCTGCTCCACTCGGCGTGGAGCCTCTGGCCTTCGGCGGTGAACGGCTTACACACGTCGTTCGAGCCGTAGCGGTAGCCATCCGCTCCCGGCCAGGCACTGGGCGCTCCGACTCCGGAGACGCCGATCGACTCGACGAAGACAAGGGAGGGCGGCCGGTCCGGGTAGACCGTCCACTCGATCCGGGCGATGAACGCTGCGCGCTCACCGTTGTTCGGTTGCACCTCGGCCCAGTACAAGCCGTCGGGGTCCTGGTCGCGGTGGTGGAGGCGGCCGGCGGTCGAGGAGAGGAACTCCTCGACCGCCGGGACGTCGCCCGCCAGCCGCAGACGGCTCTCGAGATCCACGACTGACTCCCCGGCTCTAGCCGTTGGTGGTCTCGGTGCGCAGCTTCAGGTGCAGGGCCTTGGCGTGCCCGGCCAGCTCGCCCACCGTTGCCTCGGGCGGGACCTCGTGCCCGTTGTGGAACAGGTAGTAGCGGGTGGTGCCGTCGCTGGTGAAGCCGAAGGCGGTGAGGCTGTCGGACAGAACGCTCGTGGCGGTTACCTGCGGGTCGTAGTGGTGCTGGTACGGGTGCTCGGCGAGGGCGGAGGTCACCGTGATCTTGATCTCGTGGGGCTGGGGCATACCGATCTCCTAAGGCGTTCGGGGGTGGTACAGGGACACCCTGCTGATTCAGCAAAGCGTCAGTGAGTCCAGTGTGATCACCTCGTACCGATGCAGTCAAGCTTCATCGCCGTATCGCTGCGCGCTACGCTGCCCGCATGAGCCCCGACCGGAGCCAGCTCCCCCTCCCGGATCCCGAAATGACCGGACCGGACGCTGTCGAGCAGTTCGACATCGCCGAACTCGGACGCCTGCTGAAGGAACACCGCGGCCCTCTTTCTCTCCGGCAGGCCGCCGCCGAAGCGGGCGTCAGCTTCAGCACGCTCACCCGGGTCGAAGCCGGCGCTCAGCCCGACCTCGCCACCTTCACTCGCCTCTGCGCCTGGCTCGGCGTCTCCCCGAGCCGCTTCTTCACCCCGACCGCCACCCGCCAGGTGTCGCCCCTCGACCAGGCCATCACCCACCTCCACGCAGACCCTCGGCTCACCGACGACGCGGCGAACAAGATCAGCTCTGTTCTGCGCGACCTCTACGACGCCCTCGCGAAGGAGGCGGTCCCCGCCGTACCCGCCCTCGCCTGCCACCTCCGGGCTGCCCCGGTGCTGCGTCCTGGCGTCCCCCAGCGGCTCGCCGACCTACTCACCGACATGAACACCGAGCTCGAACGACTCGTCGAAGCAGGCGAACTGTGACCCTCCCCCGAGGCTTCAAGGCCAACGCCGAACGAGAAGCCCTCCGACTGCGCCGCGAACTCGACCTCAGCGACACCGATGCCCTGAACGTCGACGACCTCGCCGCCCACCTCAAGGTCAAGATCGTCAGCGCCGAGAAGCTCGTCAGCCGCACCCGCCTCGAAGAACTCGAACGAGTCCAGGCGTACGCTTTCTCCGCCGCGACCTTTCAGGTCTCCGGCAGGAACATCGTCGTCACTAACCCGCTCCGAACCCCGGGCCGCAGGGCCAGCGACGTGGCCCACGAGCTCTCCCACCTCGTCCTGAAGCATGACCTCACCGAGATCCGCGAAGTCAATGGCATGCCCTTCAGGACCTGCCGCCCCGACGAGGAAGAACAAGCCACTGCCTTTGGCGGAACACTCATGCTTCCCCGCCCCCTACTGCTCGGCGCAGTCCGCCGTCAGTGGGGGCCGGCGCAGATCGCCGAGCACTACGGAGTAACCGAGGAAATGGCCCGGTACCGGTACAACACCACTGGGGTGGCCAAACAGGTCCGAGGCCGCTGACGGCGCCGGAGACAGGCGATGTCGGTCTGCCTCTTACCGCCGGGACGTGGAGCGGGAGCGGGCAAGTACTTCGGTTGGCGGGCTCTGTGGCGTATGCCGGGCTGCCGCCAGCGATGAACAACGCGCGTACGAGCGGTGTGACGGTACGTCAACGCTCAGCGGGCGCCAGGCGGTCCCATCGGGCAGCTGCTCAAGGAGGATCGTTCTGCTGACGTGCGACAGCAGAACGATCAGCAACGTCCGACCTACTCCCGTGGGAGCGATGCTCATGCGTTCACCGTTGCCCGCGGGGCCAGCCCCGGCACCGTGGAGGCAGCGGTGCGGGCGGTGCGCTGAGTGTCAGAGCGGATGCTCAAGCGACGGGAAGGACTCCTTGCTGACCTGCAGCGATCTGCTGAGCGCTTCCAGATCGGGGCCAAGCGTTTCAGATCAGGTCCACGAACCCTCGCTCACCTGCGGCGATGGGGTTCTCTCAAAGCCCCGGTGACGCGTGTTTCACGTGCCACCAGCCGCTCGCTCTGTATCTGCGGGCCAGCCGTTCTCCGTTCCTATTCTTTATTCCTCTGGCCCCGCCAAGACGAAGTCCTCACGAGTGAGGTGCTGTTGCATTGCCTGCAACAGTCGCTCATTGGCGACGTCGGCGTAGTGCGAGGAGAGCTCGACCCCCACGAACTGCCGGCCCTCGCGGAGGGCGGCAACGCCCGTTGAGCCGCTGCCGGTGAAGGGATCGAGGACGGTGCCGCCTTCGGGGCAGATCTGCACGAGCTGCTGCATGATCTCGACCGGCTTCTGGGTGATGTGGACACGGTCCTTGCGGGGTTGGGAGGCGATGAAGTGGCCAGGCAGGTAGAGGTCCCGGTCCTTTTCGAGGCTGCCCTTGACGCCCCAGACGATGAACTCGGCCGACTGCTTGAACCCGCCCTTGCGGGGCCGGCTGGCGGGCTTGATCCAGGGGATCGTTCCGCTCCAGGTCCAGCCCGCCATCTGCAGGGCGTCGGACGTGGTGGGCTCCTGGCGCCAGTCGGAGAAGACCATGGCGACGGAGTGCTCGGTGGCGGCCCGGTACGCCTCGGTGAGCAGTGCGGTCAGCCAGCTTCGATAGCTCCGCTGGTCCCGGTTCTCGCCGGGGAAGTTCTGCAGGTCGTGCGCCGATCCGGCCGTGACGTACTTGGCGCGGGCGGTGCGGCCGGTGCGGTCCGAGCTGGTGCGTCCGCCGGAGTTGTACGGGGGGTCGGTGATGACGGCGTTGACGCTCTCGTCCGGGAGGGTCTTCAGCACGGTGAGGGCGTCGCCTCGGTGCAGCGTGTAGCTCATGTGCGGGGCCTCTTTCAGGGCACGACGGGACTGGGCCCGCCCCGGACGGCGGTCAACGGCGGCCGTTCGGAGCGGGATTGCGCCGGAGGTTAGCGGCGATTTCCGGCCGCGCCCAACGAGCCGGTGCCGTGGTTCGGCCCAGGCTCGGCGGTCGTTTGGTGCGGCCGGAATCCCGGTCTACTGTCTCGCCGTGTCACCGAGGCGGAGTCCGACTCCACCCCTGCTGACCTGTGCTGATCCGTGTTTCCGCGTCCAAAAACGCGGCCCGGAGGGCACGTTGACTCTCCGTTCCCGAAGCCGTGAGGAGACCCGGTGCACCGCCTGAGATTACGAGCGCGGCTGGCTGCCGCGCATGACCTGAGACCGACGTCCGGGAGTTAGCAACTCCCCTGACCCGGGCCCGCCCTGAGAGGCGGATTCACATCGGCGCGGTGTCGACGGCTCTGCACGAGAAGTCGGCACCGCGCCTCCTACGAACCGCGAGGAGTCGCTGCGATGCAGCACGCCCTGATACGCCCACGCCCTGACCCAGCTCCGCTGCCCGGCCGGGTTCTCCGCCCCGGCGAACGGCGGCGGCGATGAAGAAGACCACCGGAGCGGTCGTCGGTCTCTTCGCCTCCGGTCCGCTCCTGCTGGCCGTTCCGGTCCTCGCCGTCGGGGCCGGGACTGCTACGGCCTCCTGCTCGACCGGCGGCCCACAGGCTGTGGATACCTCGGCCGTTGCCGCTCAGGTGCAGGCGATCCTGGACGGCGGCAGCAAGGGCACGGTCTCCGTGCCGGGCCTGGGAGACCCGGCCGAGCAGATCCCCAACGCCAAGACCATCCAGGCCACCGGCGTCGCGATGAACATCCCGGCCCGGGGCCAGATCGTGGCCCTGGCGACCGCCCTGCAGGAGAGCGGCCTGCGAAACCTCACCTACGGCGACCGCGACTCACTGGGCTTGTTCCAGCAGCGACCGTCGCAGGGCTGGGGCACCGCGAACGAGATCCTCGACCCGGTGCACGCCTCGACGAAGTTCTACGAGGCGTTGGAAAAGGTCTCGGGCTGGCAGTCCCTGTCCATCACCCAGGCAGCCCAGGCGGTGCAGAGGTCCGGCTTCCCGGAGGCCTACGCGAAGTGGGAGCCCTTGGCCACCGCCTTGCAGCAGGCGATCGAGCCGCTGCTGTCGAAGGCCGGCGGCACGTCACCGAGCCCTTCGCCCTCCGGCTCGGACAGCACGGCCAGTGCCGCGTCGAGTACCGCAGGCGGCTGTACGGCCGGCGGGGACGGCACCGACTTCGGAACCATCCCGCCCGGCGCGGTGCCGACCGGATACAAGATCCCGGCAGACGCTCCGCCCAAGGTCCAGACGGCGATCCGCTGGGCGCTCGGCCAGCTCGGCACCCCGTACCAGTGGGGCGGCAGCTGCACCGACTCCCACGGGAGCGACCCCATGGGCCGCTGCGACTGCTCCTCCCTGATGCAGCAGGCGTACAGGGCCGCCGGGGTCACCCTCACGCGGACGACGTACACGCAGGTCAAGGAGGGCAAGCCGGTATCGGTCGACGCTCTCCGGCCCGGTGACCTCGTCTTCACCGAAGGGACCGCCGAAGTCCCGGAACACGTCGGGATCGTCGTCGGCCAGGGCCTGATCGTGCACGCCCCGCGCACCGGCGACGTGGTCCGCCTCACGACCCTCGCGTCATGGAAGCCGCAGATTCTCGCGGCCCGCCGAGTCGTCTGACCGGCGCTTCTCCCCCTCCTGCACTGGCGCTTCGCCCCCTCGGGCTTTGGCGTGCACTAAATCGAACTGGAGTTCACAACTATGTACCTCGTCGACAAGGTCGTCCAGCTCGCCTACGACCCCGGGATCAAGCCGAACGAGGGCGGGCTGCCGGGTCTGTCGGTCCTCAAGCAGGTGATGGGCTCGATCAACCTCTTCGGGATCATCGCCGTGGTCGGAGCGCTCGCCGTCAGTGCGGGCGTGTGGGCCTGGGGCCACCACTCCGGCGGCCACCAGGCCGAGGCCAACGGCAAGAAGGGCGTGCTGGTCAGCGCCGGCGCGGCCCTCCTGTTGGGTGCCGCGAACGGCGTGGTGGCGTTCTTCAGCACGCTGGGTAGCCAGGTCCGCTGATGTCTTCCCGCTCCACGAACCCCGGCGGCGCTTCTCGCGTGCGCCGCCGGGCGCTGCTCGGCACCGCTGTCCTGATGGTGCTCGTCGCCCTCGCCGGCCTGGCCGCCTACCTCACCCGCGACGGCAGGACCTCCTCCAAGGCTCCCGCACCACAGGTGAGTTCGGCTTCCCCCTCCTCCCCGACCGCTTCTGCTTCCGCTTCGTCACGACCGCACGGCAGCCGCGGCGAACTCCCCGTTCCCCCGTCCACGCACGACCCGATCGCCTACGGCAAGGCGGCAGCCGTGGCGCTGTGGTCGTACGACACCCGCGCCTACTCCCAGCGCGAGCTGCTGGCCGCCCTGCGCGGGTGGCTGACCAGCGAGAAGAAGTACGCCGACACCGCCTCGGTCGACGCGCTCGTCCCCTCGCGCGCGCTGTGGAAGGAGATGGCCGCCAACGGCCAGTTCGCCACCGCCAAGGTGAACGAGGCGCACTTCCCCGACTCGTTCACCCAGGCCCTGCAGGCGGACCCCGGGGCGATCACCGCCGCGTACATCTACGCCGTGACGGTCTCCGGCAAACAGTCGATCGCTTGGAAAGGCTCGCCGCACGGCGGCGCCGAGAACCGCGTCACCACCCTCGCGGTCCAGTGCCGCCCCTCCCAGCCCTGCGCCCTGGCCGGTGTCCTGTCGGCCGTCGCTCCCTAACCCCCAACCCAGAAAGGAGGTATCGCCATGGGAGTCTGCGACTTTCCGCTGATGGACAAGGTCTGCGGCGCCGTCGACTTCGCCACCAACCCCGCCGGGACCGTCACCGACGGCATCGGGGCCTGGATCGCGAAGTCAGCGGGTGAGCTGGCCGCCAGTGCGGCCGATCTCGCTGCCCGGGCCGTCAACGCGACCACTGCCATCGATCTCAACGCCGGTTGGTTCCGGGACAACTACGAGCTGCTGTTGCCCATCGGTCTCGCATTGACCGTCGGCACGTTCTGCATCCAGTTGATGCTCGCGGCCTGGCGACGGGACGAACGCGCACTCGCCCAAGCCGCGATCGGCACGATGACCGGCGTCCTCTTCTCCTTCTGCGCCGTAGCCTTCACCTCCGTCGCCATCACGGTGGTCGACGCCCTGTCCGACGGCCTGTTCCAAGCGGCCAACACCTCGGTGGACGACGCGATCCGCCGCGTCATCAAGGTCAACCAGTTGGGGCCCATGTACGCCCTCGGCTGGACCATCCCAGCCCTGGTCGCCTTCGGCTGCGCGATCGGCGCGTTCATGTACTGGGGCGTGATGGTCGCCCGCAAGGTCGGCGTCCTGATCATGGTCGCCCTCGCCGTCTTCGCCGGAGCCGGTGGTGGCTGGGAGGTCGCCAAGCGCTGGCGGCGGGGGTGGATCGAGGCAACGGCCACCCTGGTCGTGTCAAAACTGCTGATGACCGTGGTCTTCCTGATCGGCGTCTCGGCCATGGGCAAGTCCGACGCCACGGACGGCATGGCCGCCCTCTCCGACGCGATGGCCGGCATCGTCGTGATGGTCCTGGTCCTGCTCTGCCCGTACGCCACCTACAAGTTCGTCCACTGGGCGAGTGACGGCGGCGGACACGACGACCTGCACCGTACCGGCGTCGCCGGCATGGCGGTCACCGCAGGCGCGGCGAGGACCGCGGGCAGCCTCGCGATGCAGGCCAGCACCGGCACTCCCGCTCCGCAGGGGCCGAGCAAGGTCCCCGGCGCGGGCAGCGACGGTGTCGCCTCCGGCATCAACCCCACCGGCGGAAACCTGAGCGCGGAGGGCATCGACGCCGGACCTCCGAAGCCGCAGACCCGCTTCCGGTACGGCGAGGACCCGAACGCCTCCGGCGACAAGGGCCGCGCCCTGATCCAGCGCCCCGGCATCCCCGCGCTGATCACACGGCCTGCCGACAGCGAAGCAGGAGGCTCCGAGGGCGCTCCCTCCGCCCCTCAGCCCGCTGGCGCGTCGATTCCGGGCAGCAGCTTGACCCGCGTAGGTGCCGTTCCGCCCTCTGGTCCCGCCGCACCACCGCCGCCCTCCGCCGGTCCGTCAGCGACCGGCTCCCCGACTCCGACGAACTGGGTCTACCCCGACCATCCGCCGTCCGGGTCCTGACCCACCACCACCGAGGGGGCGGGCTGCTTCCCTCCAGCCCGCCCCCTCCCTCGACCACACGGGTGGAGTCCTGCGATGACCTCGAGAAGAGCGCCACGCCTCCGCCCCTGCCCGCCCGCTCCCACTGTCTGGAACCGCCATGTCTGACAACCGCCAGGCCGAAGCCACCACGGCCACCGTGAAGTTCCCGCACCGCAGCAGGCGCGGCATCCTGCTCGGCCTCACCGCCCCGCAACTGATCGTCGTGAGCCTCACCGGCCTTCTCCTGCTCGCCGTGATCCTCGCCCGTGGCGTGGTCGGCGCTCTCGAACTCATCCCGCTGTGGGCCGCCATCGCCGTGCTCGTCTTCGTCCGCCACCGAGGCCGGGCCCTGGCCGACTGGGCGCCGATCGTCACCCGGTACGCGCTCCGCCGGCTGCGGGGCCAGTTGATCTGGCTCGTTCGACCCTCCCGCCGCCCGGTCCGCGAAGGACTCCTCCATCTGCCCGGTACCGCCGCCAGCCTGCGCGTGGTAACCGCACCCGACCGCCGGTACGGCGCGGTCCACGACCCCCACACCGGCACGCTGACTGCCGTCGTCAAGGTGTCCTCCCGCGCCTATGCGCTGCTCGACCCGGGCACCCAGAACGCCAACGTCAGCGGCTGGGGCCGTGCCCTCGCTGCACTGGCCCGCACCGGCCAGGTCGCCCGGATCCAGGTGATCGAGCGCACCGTGCCGGACTCCGGCGACGCCCTTCGCCGGTACTGGGAGGAGCACGGCCGGCCCGATGCCCCGGTGGCCGGCCAGGTCTACAGCGAGCTGATCCAGAGCGCGGGCCCGGCCGCGGCTCCGCACGAGGCGTACGTCGCGGTCTCGCTGGACGCCAAGGCCGCGCGACGCCTGATCAACCAGGCCGGTGGTGGTCTGACCGGGTCCTTCAGCGTCTTGGCGCAGTTGACCTCGACCTTCGACCAAGCCGCGCGCACCGCCGGGCTCAACCCCACCGGCTGGCTCACCGCCCGCGAGATCGCGGCAGTCGTACGAACGGCGTACGACCCCAAGGCCCTTTCCGCACTGGACCGTTGGTCCTCCTCCGGGCGCCCCGAGGCCGACGCAGCCGCGGCCGGCCCGGTCCTGGTCGTCGAGAAGTCGGACCACATCGCGACCGACTCCGCCGTCCACTGCACGTACTGGGTGGAAAACTGGCCCCGCACCGAGACGTCGGCGGGCTTCCTGCACCAGCTGCTGTTCGCCGCCGGGGTGCGGCGGACCCTGTCGCTGTCGTACGAGCCGAAGGGGCTGGACGCCGCCCTGCGTGATGTCCAGCGCAGGAAGGCCAGTGTGATCGCGGACGCCGCCGAGCGGGCGCGGCGTGGCCAGGTCGACTCCGAGGCGGACTCCATCGAGTACCAGGACATCAAGTCCCGGGAGAGGCAGCTCATCGCGGGCCACGCGGACGTCGCCCTGACCGGCCTACTGACCGTCTCGGCCGACTCCGAGGAGGAGCTTCGTTCCGCCTGCGCGGTCGTGGAGACTGCGGCGGTCGGCGCGCAGCTCGACCTCCGGCCGCTCACCTGGCAGCAGGCCGAGGCGTTCACCGTCGCCGCCGTGCCGCTCGCCCTCGCCGTCTGATGTCGGCCCTCCTCCCCTCCGAAAGAGCACCGCCATGTCCCGCACCGCCAGCCCGACCGCGCAGGACTTCGTGCCCTTCGCCACCGCCGCGCTCGACTTCCACCGAGCGCTCAACGTGCCAGGCGGTCCTCTCGTCACCACCCGCGCCGAACTGGACGCCCTGCACGCCCACCTCGTCTCGCTGCACGGCCTGCTCGATGCCCACGCCGCCCGCACGGGCCAGCTCGTGCCGATCGAGGGCGACCAGCTCAGCGCCGCCCGCACCCGGATCTGGCAGGCCGCCGACCATGTCCACGCCGCCTACCACGCGGCCCCCCGGCCCGGTTCCGGTGAGGTCCCCGACCGCGAAGCGTGCCAGGCCGGCCTGCCAGAAGGCGCACCGGAGCTGACCATCTGCCAGCGCCACCAGCGCACCGCGCACCTGGTCCGACGCCGTACCACCCCGGCCGACCTCCACGCTCCGTTCACCGGTCTCGTCCGCCACTGACCCTGCCTTCCGTCTGGAGAATCGTTCATGCCCCGTACTCGCGCCAGCGCCTCCCCCTTGTTCGTTCCCCGCAAGTCGTCGCGGGCCGAGCAGCGCGCCGCCCGCGCCGGTTTCGCCGAGGCCCGGCGCCAGGCCCGCCTCGCAGGGACCCCGCCCAAGCGCCGCGACGAGGAGAGCCTCGCCCCGGAGCTGCGGCCGGCCTATCCGCCGTCCGGACGCCCGGGCTCCTCCTCGGCACGCGGTGGCAGGCTCCGCCTGCCCGCCCACCGGATGACCACCGCCACGGTGTCCGGGGCATATCCCTTCCTCGCCGAGGGTGGCCTGGGCGCGGAGGGCATCTTCATCGGCCGCGACGTCCACGCGGAGGCCGCGTTCTGCTACGACCCGTTCTCGCTGTACAGCAGCGGCCGGGTCGAGGGCTTCACCAACCCCAACGCGGTCCTGGCCGGGATCATCGGCATGGGCAAGTCCGCGCTGGCCAAGTCCATCGCGACCCGGGCGATCGCCCATGGTTACCGGGTCTACGTGCCCTGCGACCCCAAGGGCGAGTGGACGGCCGTCGCGCAGGCTCTCGGCGGCTACAGCATCGCGCTGGGACCGGGGCTCCCGGGCAGGCTGAACCCCCTGGATGCTCCGGCCCGGCCCGCCTCGGTGAGCGAGGACGACTGGTCGACCGAGGTCCGCAAGCGCCGTCTCCTGCTCCTGGCCAGCCTCGCGCGCACCGTGCTGAAGCGCGATCTCCAGCCGATGGAACACACGGCCCTCGATCTCGCGCTGGACCTGGTCGTCACCAAGGACGAGGCCAGCGGCACCGTGCCCCTGCTCGGCGAGATCGCGCACACCCTCGGCGCGCCCGAGCGCCTCGACCGGGCTCTCGGCGACCAGGCCGGGCGCATGAGCGCCGCAGCGCAGGACCTCGCGCATGCCCTGCGCCGTCTGGTCCACGGCGACTTGAGCGGCATGTTCGACGCGCCCTCGACCGTGACCTTCGACCCGACCACCCCGATGCTGTCCATCGACCTCTCCCGCCTCGGCGGCTCGGGCGACGACACCGCGCTGGTCCTCGCGATGACCTGCGCGAGCGCCTGGATGGAGTCCGCGCTCTCCGACCCGGACGGCGGCCGACGCTGGGTGATCTACGACGAGGCATGGCGCGTGATGAGGCACGTCGGCCTGCTGGAGCGCATGCAGAGCCAGTGGAAGCTCAGCCGAGGGCTCGGCATCGCCAACCTGATGGTCATCCACCGCCTCAGTGATTTGTTGAGCGCGGGCGACGCCGGCTCACGCGGCCGGGTGCTGGCCGAGGGCCTCCTCGCCGACTGCTCCACCCGCATCATCTACCGTCAGGAGCCCGACCAGCTCGCCGCCGCCGCGTCACTGCTCGGCCTCACCGGCATCGAAACCCAGGCCGTGTCCGCCCTGACCAAGGGCCGGGGCCTATGGAAAGTCGCAGGTCGGAGCTTCATCACCCAGCACATCCTGCATCCGGCCGAGCGCGAACTGTTCGACACGGACGCCCGGATGCATGCAGACCCCCGCGCGTTCACCGCAACTGACGAGTCCTCAGTTCCTGGATCGAGCAGGGAGGCCCGGCAGTGAGCCCCCGTGAGGTCTCGGGTTCCCGGTCCGGGCTCGCCCCCGGTCTCCGGCTCGGTGCGGTCGAGAACTCCGCCCCGCTCCAGCGCCACCCGACGACCGGCCCGGCCACGAGTCCGGACAGCGACTCACCGGCAACTGACGGGAACGACCGCCTCGCCGCAGCCCGGACCGAGGAGTTCACCGACCTGTTCCGCGAGGCCGTCACGGAGGACTTCGGCGCGGTGGCCCGCCTGCACCAGATACTCGAAACCGCCTCCGAGTGGTGCCGTACCCACGGTGCCCGAAGCAGCGCGTCCGAGTTGGACGCCATCGCCTCCCGGTTGACCGACCTCGGCGAGGAGCTGCATCTCGTCGCGGAGAACGTCGACCACGAGATCCACTCCCGGGCGCACCAAGCGGCAGCAGCAGCCCGTCTCTCGCCAGCGGCGTCGGCCCGGGGAACCTCCCCCGGCCAGCAGAGCGACGCCCCCGCTCCGGTCCCACCATTCGTCACGCGCTCGCTGCCGCGTTCGCGGTGAGGCACCCCGTACAGAAATGAGTAGCGATCATGCCCACCTCTCCCGACTCCTCCGCCACCCCTGACTGCCGGCCGCAAGATGCCGGCGAGCCGGCGGCATGGCGGGCACGTGTCCAGGCCCTGGCCTCCGCCGCCGACGGCATCAGGAAGGCTTCGGACCAGTGGGACGCGGTCTCCGACTCGTACTGCGACGAGGACGGCTGGCCCGTCGATGAAACCGGCTACGCCGACGGCAAGGTGGCCCGGGACGCCGCCGCCTGGGAGCACGTCGAGACCTTCCTGGCCCACGGCCCCGAAGTCCTCGCCAGTGTCCGGGCCGCCGCGCAACCGGCCGACTACGTGGACGGCCCGATCAGCGCCGACCTGCTGCGCCTGCAGGGAATCGACTCCGTACTGGAGCGAGCGGGCGAGATCCGCCGCGAGTGGGATCAGGTCATCGCGCTCATGGAGGGGTCCATGCCCGGGTCGCGGGAGCTCTACGAGCAACGAGCCCGCGAGATCCGCAACTCCGAAGGCTGGCACTACGCCGACGAACTCAGCTACGGCGGAGCGGCGTTGGCCAGGGCTGCCGATCACCTGACCGACCGGATCGGCGATGACCAGTCCGCGCACACCGGGCGTGTCCAGGCGGCCCTGGCCCGATCCGCCTCCGGCCAGCACGGTGCCTCTGCCGCTTCGCCGCCCGCCTCGGAGACGCCCGACCCCCCTGCCGTGCGCCGCTCGCGCTGAAGCCTCTAGCACCGACCTCCCGCGAGGCCAAACCATCCGATCGCCGGATCCTCGACGAACGCCACCACCCCTGCAGTCCCCCGCCCGGCTGCGGCTTCCCGCCGTCGACTGCTGGGGACGACCGGCTACGGAGAAGCCCACATGCGCCCCGATCAGACCATGGTCACCTTCCAACGCGAGGGCACACACGTCACTGCGCGCACCAGCGAACCCTTCATCCCGGAAGTCGCCGCTGGCACGTCGGAGCGTGAGCACCAGTACAGCCACTTGACCACGCCGCTTCGGCAGCGCGGCCTGGCCTGCACCGTCGAGTACGGCCTCAGTGACTACATCGTCCACGCCGAACTTCCCGACGGCAGCTCGCTGATCATCTCTCCGCCCCAGGAACCGCCCACCGACCACCCGCCGGGGTATCCGGAGAGCTGGTTGGTGACGCGCGGGCATCCCGACGACTCCACGCTCCACGAAGTGATCTACGACTCGGAGCTCGACGGTCCCCACGCCCGGCACGGCAGCAGCGTCCCCCGCCTGCTCGCCGCCATCGACACGCGTCTGGACCAGCTCGGCCTGCCACCCCGACCGAAATCCCAGCGAATCGCTCAGGAGAGCGCTGCCGACGCGGTGCTCCACCGTGCGGGCTTCGTCCCCGTCGTCCGGTTCCGCGAGCGCTTCCACCGACTACCCTCCGCCATGACCGAACTGGTCGAGCAACGACAAATGGTGACCCGGGCCTTCGACATGCTGCAGGCCGAGGGCTTCGACGTCTCGTGCGACCCCGACCTGCTCGACCCCAGCCGGCCGCCCCCTGGCAATCACGGGCTCAGCCTCGGCGACCGGCTCGGCCACCTGACCCAATCCATCCAGTCGGCGGCACATACGAGCGAGGCCGTCGCCGCACTGAGCGAGCTGACCGCTCCCGATGACGGCGTTCTCCAGCGCGTCGTCGAGTCCCTCAACACGACGGCCGACTGGTGGGAGGGCCTGGGTGCACCCGCCGATCCCCACTACGCGAACCGCCTGCGCTACATCACCAAGAAACTCGACTCCTACGCGCTCGAAATTCGGTCCATGCGCGGCGACCTGGCCGACCGGCACACCGACCACCCCGACAGGGTCCAGGCCCGGGTGGACCGAGTCGCCCTGGAGGAACAGGCGGCGCCCCGAGTCGCCGCCGCTCTCGCGGTCTCGCCGACCGCACGGCGCACGACCCCAGCCGCGCTGCCGTCAGCTTCAGCCGTACGTCCCGCCCTGCCTCCCGCCCGACCCTCGTCCGCACCCGGTCGCTGACCGCCGCCCACCTCGGAGAGCCCGTCATGTCCCGCACCAGCAGAACCATCCCCGCCCTCGACCGCCCCTCTTCCCGTGCCCGCACCGGATGGATCCGCCATGCCCACCCCCGAGCGCGTCCCGCTTCCCGACGTCGCGGTCGGCCGCCACCCCGACTTCGGCATCGTCGCCTCCAGTCCCAAGCGACTGGCCGCAAGGACCTGGATGTTGAAGGGATTCGACTTCCACCCCGTCCTCGATCACCCCAACCTGTACGCGCTGGCCAACCAGCAGCGTGATGGGCAGGACCGCGCCACACGGGCCGTCGCGCTGCTGCGCAAGGCCGGCTACCGGGTTGATGTGGACTCCGCGTTCGACCCCTCGCTGGTCTCCGGACCAGCGCCCGCCCGCGACCGGCACCCGCGCATTGAGCCGGACGTCGCGTTCGCCGAGCATCCGCAGCTCGGCGTGGTCGCCGCCACAGCCGACGGTGCCCCCCTCGGCGGCCAGCTCCTCGAAGAACACGGTTGGCGGCATAACGCGAACCTGGACATCTACACGCTGCCGATCACCACCGACCGTGGCCAGGCACTCGGCAAGGTAGCTCAGGCCACCGTGGCGATGCACCGCGCCGACCTCCAGGTAGCCGTACAGCCCGCCCTCGTCCGGGACATCACCGCGCACCGCCCGCCCGCACCGTCTGCGGCAGCGCGCCATGAACGCAGCCCAGACATCGCCCCCCGCAAGTTCCCCGTCATGAACGCCGCCGCGCTCGCCGCCAGTCCCGCCCACGCCGGCCTGCCCGGCAAACCTCCGGTCCCCACGCCCGCCGCCTCCGTCCCGGCTTCCCGCCCGGTGGACCCGCGCGTGGCGTTCTCCCGCACCCGCTGACACCCAACACCCGTAAGGAAAAGCTCCCATGGCCGTGAAAACCATCTGGCACATCGACTTCTTGTGCGGGCACAGCGTCGCCCGTGACCTGTCCGACCGGGCAGCCGACCGTCGCGCGAGCTTTGCCGAGTGGCTCGCCAAGCAGGAGTGCACCGATTGCTGGCGGGCCGCGAAGGAGGGCGACGAGCAGGACAAGGCCGCCTGGCTGGAGGCCAAGCGCGCCGAGGAGCAGGCCGAGTCCGATGCCTGGTCGGAGCAGTACCGGATGCCGCCCCTCGAAGGCCGCGAGCGCGCCGTCCCGTGGGGCGTGCGCTGCCGCCACCAGATCCTGGCTGCCGCCTACACCACTCTGGTCCTCGAAGGCGAGACCAGCGAGGCGGAGTGGGAGGAGATCGAGGCGACGGCTCGCACTATCACCCGCGCAGGGTGGTGGATCGACCAGCGCTCCTCCGAGCCCGGCGACCTGACCGACCTGCTCCAGGCGGCCACCGTAGCCGACCGGCCCACCGAGAACCCTCACTTCTGACCGCCCGGTGCCCCGCCCCGGCGGGGCACCGGCTCCCTCTCCTTGCCAGTGATGCTGGATACCCCATGCCCGAGCGCCCCCTGCGCTGCGACGTGCGGCGCACCGAGAGCACCACCGACCTGCTCGCCGACCTCCACCGCAGCGAGCCCGGCCTCGCCCCCTATCTACTCACCGCCTGGTCAGCGGAGTTGACCGCCCGGGACATCATCGTCCTTGCTTGTTATGTCAGCAGACACCGTGTCCCACGCAGGTCGTGTCGCTTTACAGCAGGCTTGAGTACCTCTGCCGTGTCGCACTACGGCTGGGGAGTGCCGCCTGATCGGTCGCGGGCGACGGAGCGGCTCAGGCGAGGTCAAGGCTGCTCGGGCTCGCCGCCGTTGCGTTCGGCGATGGCGCTGGCGAGGTTGTTGCGGGAGACCAGAGTGTCGGGGTGGTCCTCGCCCAGCACCCGCACCCGGTCGGCCAGAGTCTGCACGTACAACTCGATCGCCCGGCCCCGGTCCCCCGCCGACTCGTAGGCATAGGCCAAGTTGTTGCGGGAGGCCAGCGTGTCGGGGTGGTCCTCGCCCAGCACCCGCACCCGGTCGGCCAGAGTCTGCACGTACAACTCGATCGCCCGGCCCCGGTCCCCCGCCGACTCGTAGACGCCGGCGAGGTTGTTGCGGGAGGCCAGCGTGTCGGGGTGGTCCTCGCCCAGCACCCGCAGGGAGTCGGCGAGGGTCTGCTCGAACAGCGGGACGGCGCAGCCGAGGTCCCCCGTCGTGTAGTAGGCGGTGGCGAGGTTGTTGCGGGAGGCCAGCGTGCCGGGGTGGTCCTCGCCCACCACCCGCACCCGGTCCTTCAAAGTCTGCTCGTACAACTCGATCGCCCGGCCCAGGTCCCCCACCGACTTGTAGGCGGTGGCGAGGTTGTTGCGGGAGGCCAGCGTGTCGGGGTGGTCCTCGCCCAGCACCCGCACCCGGTCGGCGAGGGACTGCTCGAACAGCGGGATGGACCGGCCCAAATCCCCCGCCGTGTAGCAGGCGTAGGCGAGGTTGTTGCGGGAGGCCAGGGTGTCGGGGTGGTCCTCCCCCAGCACCCGCAGCATGTCGGTCAGGGTCTGCTCGTACAACTCGATCGCCCGGCCCAGACCCCCCGCCGACTGGTAGGCGTAGGCGAGGTTGTTGCGGGAGGCCAGCGTGTGTGGGTGGTCTTCGCCCATCACCCGCACCCGGTCGGCGAGGGTCTGCTCGTACAACTCGATCGCCCGGCCCAGGTCCCCCGCCGACTCGTAGGCGCTGGCGAGGTTGTTGCGGGAGGCCAGCGTGTGTGGGTGGTCTTCGCCCAGCACCCGCACCATGTCGGTCAGGGTCTGCTCGTACAACTCGATCGCCCGGCTCAGATCTCCCATTGTGTAGTAGGCGCCGGCGAGGTTGTTGCGGGAGACCAGAGTGTCGGGGTGGTCCTCGCCCAGCACCCGCACCCGGTCGGCCAGGATCTGCTCGTACAACTCGATCGCCCGGCCCAGGTCCCCCGCCGACTCGTAGGCGCTGGCGAGGTTGTTGCGGGAGGCCAGGGTGCCGGAGTGGTCCTCGCCCAGCACCCGCACCCGGTCCTTCAAAGTCTGCTCGTACAACTCGATCGCCCGGCCCAGCTCCCCCACCGACTTGTAGGCGTAGGCGAGGTTGTTGCGCGAGGCCAGCGTGTGTGGGTGGTCTTCGCCCAGCACCCGCACCCGGTCGGCCAGGGCGCGTTGGAGGTGGCTGGTAGCGCGGCTGAGCTGGCCCTGGTTATGCAGGAGGAGCCCGGCACGGCTGAGGATCTCTGCGGTGGTGTCGGTGTCGGTGTCGGTGGGTGCGTGGTCTGCCAGGGCGTCGATGTGGGGGAGGAGGGTGCGCCAGGTGGGCCAGGTATCGGGGGTGTCCCATGCGGCAGGTAGAGCGGTGTGAAGGTGGGTAGTGGCGTGGGTGCGGGCCTGGTCGACGAGGTGGGGGGTGCGGTGGGTGTCGTCGGGGTCGGAGGTGCGGGCGAGTGCCTGGACGAGCCGGTGGACGGCCAGGGTGCCGGCGGCGGGGTCGGGGGTGATCATGCTGTAGGCGGTCAGTAGACCGATCGCCTTGCTCCGCGCGGGCGGGTTGACGGAGGCACCGGCCAGGGCGGCGGGGATTTCGTCGGAGGCGTACCAGGCCAGGGTGCGCAGCAGGTCGGCGGCTGCGGGCTGGAGGGCGGTAATGCGGTCCAGGGTGATGTTCCAGATCCGGGCGATGGTGCGCTCCACCGGGGTGGTGACCGCGCCGTCGCGGTACATGACCGCCGGGTACTGGGCAAGCAGGTCCAGGTAGGAGCGGGGCGTGGTGAGCAGGTCCTGCGCGAGGTAGGCCGCTGCCTGGTCGATGGCCAGGGGGAGGTGGCCGAGTTCAGCGCACAGTTCGGCGGCGCCGTCCATGTCCCGGGGGCCGGTGGTCGTGGCGATGCTGGTGAGCAGGGCCAGGGATTCGGCCTCATCCAAGACGTCTAGGCGTAGCACGGTGGGGATGCCGTGCCAGGGGGTGGCGAGGCGGCTGGTGATGAGGAAGCGTCCTTGGGGCTGGGCGCGGGCCAGGAGCGGGGCGATGTCGGCGGGGTCGTTGACGTTGTCCAGAATCAGCAGCCAGCCGGTGTGGGTGGACAGCCACTGGAGGGCACGCTCGGCCAATGCCTCCGGCGGGAGTGCATTGGTCAGAGACGTTTCCAGGGCGGCGGCCAGAGCTACCAGGCCCTCCTGGACGGCGGTGGGACTGTCGGCGGTGATCCATCGGCGCGGGGTACAGCCGTGGGGGCTCGTTGCGGCCCAGTGGTTGGCCAGGGTGCTCTTGCCGATTCCGCCCAGTCCGTGCACCGCCTGCACCACCACCTTGCCCGGAGCGGCCAGTGCCCCATCCAACCGGTCCAGTTCGGCCGTGCGCCCGATGAACAGCCCCGGCCGCACCGGCAGGTTGTCCAGCCCGGCCGGAGCCGAGACCTGGGCAGGCGGCCGCAGTGCCTCGGGCGGCAGGGACACCACCCGGGAGTGGTCCCCGGTCAGCACGGGGGCGTAGTTGTTGCCCTCGATGGCGACGGCCCTCTTGGCGCTCGCCTCCACCCGTGGGCCAGGCTCGGTGGCGGGTGGTTCCGGTTGCGTCCCGGCCCGCCGCAACGGCCACCTCACGGGTGGGCACCGCCAGACTGGTCGCCGGTGGACTGCGGGCCGGAGTTGGTTCCGCCGATGGCGATCGCACGGTTCCCGGATGCGGCCACCGTGTCCGGGGCCGGTGGTAGCGGGGCGGGGTGCGGTCCGGCAGAGGGCTGAGCGGGTGCGGGCGGGGTGGGTGCGGTGTCGCCGGTGGAGATGGTGGCCCGGTTGTCGCCGCCGATGGCGACGGCGCGCTCGGCCGTGGCCCGGACCGAGCGGCCGGAGGTCCCGGTCGCCGGGGCCCGGGTGGCGAAGCCGTGGCCCCACAAGACCGCCAGCGAGCCCAGCACCGCGCCCAGCGCGGAGGCCAGCGACCAGCGGATCGCGGGATCCTTCAGCAGTGGTGGCAGCACCACCTCACCGCACAGCCATGCCGGCACGGCGAAGGCCGCGGCCGTCGCCAACCCCGCCACTGCCCACCTGAGGTTCCGTCCCATGCCGCCCCCGACCATGCCGACCGTCTGTGTCCATCACCACGATGGCAGCAGTACCCCGCCCTTGATCAGCCTTTGCATATATAGGCCGAGAAAGAGGAGAAGAGGACATTAAGGCCGCTCACGGCGGCGGGCCCACAGGGGCCGGTATCCGGCAGGTTCGAGCGCGGACTTCGCCTACTACCAGGGCCTCGACGAGCCACAGTGACCTGGGGCGTCTATCACCCATCTCCGGCCGGGCCAAATCGCGGATTCTACGGATCCTCTCTCCCTGACGGCCGGCCACCCGGGCTCCCGTTCGCCACTCCCCTTCGAGGTAGACGCCGTGATCGCCCACCTGCAGCGCGCCAGCCACACCGCCGGTCTGCTCACGTATCTGTACGGGCCGGGCGAGCGCGGCAACCACGCCAACCCCCGTCTGATCGCCAGGGACGGCCACGGCGCCCCCATCGAGATGCTCGCCCAACCCGACGCCCTGCCGTATCTTGCCCACTCCCTCGACGCACCCGTCGAGCGCCTCGGGGCCCGCGCGCCCGAGCGGCCGGTGTGGGTCTGCTCGGTCCGCTCCGATCCTCGGCACCCCGACCTGACCGACTCGCAGTGGGCCAACGTTGCCCGCCTGGTTGTGGCGGCCACCGGGATCGCCCCGGACGGCGACCCGGACGCCTGCCGGTGGATCGCCCTGCGCAACCAGCCCCACCGGGTCTACGTCGTGGCCACCCTCGCCCGCGAGGACGGCAGCCTCCACAACGCCTACCGCGACGCCTTCCGCCTGCAAACCGAGTGCCACCGTATCGCCGCCGAACTCGGCCACCTGCCCCCTGCCCCACGCCCAACACCCCGCACCCAGGAGACCCACGTGCCTGCCCCCTACATCACCATCAACATCGAGCCCAGCGGCAGCGTCTCGGCGAAGGGCGCCAGTGACGACTTGTCCGCCACGCTCCTCAAGCACGCCGGTTTCCAGCAGATCGAGGACTGGTACGGCCGCCGCCACCGCCTTCCGACCACCACCCTGGCCGCTGACCGAGCTGCCATCGCCACCCACGCAGCCGAGATGCTCCGCGCCGCCCGGTACAGCGTCGACCTGGACCCCGACCTCGACACCAGCCGGTTGACCACCCCGGCCAACCCTCTCGGGCTCTACATCGCCGGAGCCGAAGTCCTGCGGCTGACCGACCAGATCAGGGCCGCCGAGAACGGTGCCGGCCTTGCGCAGGCGGTCGATCACCTCCTTCATCCCGAGCACGGCCTCCTGGAACGCGTCCGGGAAGCGCTGGAGATGGCAGGCGAGCAGATCACCGACCTCGACGACGAGGCGTATGCGCTCGCCGACCGGTTCGGCTTCGCAGCGGAGTTCGTCAGCGCAGCGCAATCAGAACTCATTGAAGCGGGACACGAATTGCACCGTGTCGGCGACTCGCAGCAGGACCACGCCGAGGCGCAGACGCAGTCCTCCGCTCTGCCTGACTCCCGAAGCGCAGCTCTCGCCACGTCGCCCGCAGCGGACAAGGCCAAGGCGTCTTCGGCGCTCGGCACTCCGTCTCCGGGGGTCGGTACAGCCCCACGTCCGCCGCAGGTCCCCAGTCCTCGGACCCGGTGATCCCGATGCTCTCCTCCCGTACTCCCTCCGTCGGGCTGGCGCGCACCTACCTCATGCGGACCACCGACGCTCTGGCCAGCTCGTCCGCCATCAGACCGGCCAAGGGCCGAGGGGTCTATCCATCCAGGTGGGGAGCACGCAGTGCGCGTGCTCCCCACCTGGATGGCACCGATCCAGCACCACGACCGAGGAGGAACAGTGCCCGAGTCCTACCCGAGCATCGGCGAGGCCGTCGCCGCCGCGATGCAGCACAACATCCGGCTGGCCTACGACGACCCGCTGCCCGTATCTGACACCCCACTGCGGGTCCGCTCTCTGCCGCACCCGTCTGCCGACCCGCACTCCATCCCCGGGATGATCGCCCGTCTCACGGAGACGGCAACGCCCAGCGAGGTTGCCGGATTGATCGAGGAGGTCAACAGCGCCCTGGTCGGGGCCCTCCCGCAACTGACCGAACTCGTAGCTGCGGCTGCCGACTGGACCCAGGCACGCCTGACCTTCGAGAACCCGCACCACAACCCGACCTTCGATACGTGGACACGGCTGGCCGCCGCCACCCGCCTGTTGCGGGACGTCCAGGAGGAGCTGAAGGTCGCCGAGGACATGATCGCCACGTGTCCTACGGAACTCAGCGACCCCAAGTACCGCGACGAGGTGCCTGTCCTGCAGACCAGGGAACTGCTCAGCGACGTCCTCGGCAGCAACGCGGTCGCAGACACCAAACCGTCCGCCGCCCAGAACCCGGGAGCAGACCGGCAGCGAGCCGCCCGCGCCTCCTCCCCGCACGCTGCCACCCGGCGGGCCACGCCCTCCGCCGACGCGATGTCCGAACCACCGGCCACCGCGCCGCCGCCCCGGTCGCCGCGCACCCGATGACCTCGATCATCGACCCCTCCCCCGAACAGGAGCTGCCCTGATGACCAGCAGAAGAGCGCCGCGCGCCCCGCCCCGTCTTGTCCGCTCTCCCTCCTTGGATCCGCCATGCCCGCCCCGCGTAGCAGCGCGCCCTCGACCACCACCGGGTCCGACGCGCTCCTCTACCTCCTGTTCGGCGTCCTCAGCGCCACTATCGCCTTCGGCTCCCTCGCCTGGCTGACCGGCAACCTCACCAACTCCCTCGTCGGCGTCGGCCCCTGGGTGCCGTTCAAGGCCACCGACGCGCTGCTGCACCCCGACGTGCTGTGGCCGCATCTGAGCCCCACCGCCCTGCTGGTCGGCGCGCGACTCGTCCCCAGCCTGCTATCCGTCTGCCTCATCATCACCGGCCTCGTCCTGTGGCTGCGGCTGCGCGGCGGCGCGAGGAACGGCCTCGCCCGCAAGCAGGATCTCGCCCCGCTGCTAGACAAGGAGATCACCGCCAAGGCGAGGAGCCTGCGGCCGAGCCTGTCCGATCTCAAGGCGAAGGAGGTCGCTCCCGCCGACCGCGGGATCCTCGTCGGCACGCTCTCCCCGGGCCGGGCCGAGGTCCGCGCCTCCTGGGAGGACGTGATCGTCGCGATCATGGCCCCGCGTTCCGGCAAGACGTCCGGGCTGGCGATCCCCGCGATCCTCGCCGCTCCCGGCCCGGTACTGCTGACCTCGAACAAGGCGGCGAACGATGCCTTCACCGCGACGGTGGACGCCCGCGCCAGGGTCGGCACGATCTGGACACTCGACCCGCAGCAGATCGCCCACCATCCGCGCGAGATGTGGTGGGACATCCTGGCCGACGCCCGCGACCTGGCCGGGGCGAAACGTTTGGCTGGGCACTTCGTCGCCGCTTCGGTGGACGAGTCGAACGGCTCCGACTTCTGGTCCACCGCCGCATCGAACACTCTCGGTGCGCTGTTCCTGGCCGCCGCCAGCCATCGGCGCCCGATCACCGATGTCCTGGCCTGGCTCGCCTCCCCTGCTGACCGCACTCCGGTGGACCTGCTCACCGACGCCGGCCACGACGCGGTCGCCGCCCAGCTCCAGGGCACCGTCAGCGGGGCCACGGAAACGCGGGACGGCATCTATGAGACGGCGCGGCAGTACGCCAGCTGCCTGCTCGACCCGGACGTCGCCGCCTGGGTCACCCCCAGCAAGCACCTTCCCGAGTTCAAGCCCTCCGCGTTCGCCACCTCCCGGGACACGTTGTACCTGCTCAGCAAGGACGGCGGCGGCTCGGCCTCGGCGATCATCGCGGCAGCGGCCGATGCGGTGATGCGCGCGGCCGTGGTGGTCGCCGAGCGCTCCGGCGGGCGGCTCGACCCACCTGCCCTGTGTGTCCTCGACGAGGCCGCCAACGTCTGCAAAATTTCCGATCTCCCCGACCTGTACAGCCACTTGGGCTCACGGGGTGTGATCCCGATGACGATCCTGCAGTCCTACCGGCAGGGTCAGCGGTGCTGGGGCGAGGCAGGCATGGACGCCCTCTGGTCCGCCGCGACCATCAAGATCATCGGAAGTGGCATCGACGACGCTGACTTCGCCGACCGTCTGAGCAGGCAGGTCGGTGACCACGACGTGCAGACGACGTCGGTGTCGACCAGCGACAGCGGCAAGTCCACCTCGGTGAGCATGCGCACCGAGCGGGTCCTGCCCCCCGACGCGATCCGCGCGCTCCCGAAGGGCAAGGCGCTGCTGCTCGCCACCGGTATCCGGGTGGCGATGCTCGACCTGCGGCCTTGGTACAAGGAGCCCTCCGCCAAGGTGGTGGGTCCGGCCTCGGCCCGCGCGACGAAGACCATCACCGAGCGAGCCCTCGCCAAGTCCCTGGGCCACGACGACTTCGGGCTGTCGGCATGAGCGCTTCGACGCGCTGTGGGACGCCGAACTGGAGAACGGCGAGCCGGACGGGCTGCCCGCCCTGGTCCTGCCGCTCAGGCGCCCCCGTCCAGGCCGATGTCGACCTCACGGCCTGACGCTCCCCCCTCTACCTGTTCAGGAGCCCCCTCGTGTCCTCGCGCACTCCATCCTCCCCTCTGGCGCGCTCCGAACGCCTCGCCCGGTCACCGGTCGTCCGGCGTGGCGGCCAGTGGTGGCTGGTCACCGGTTCCGGCTCGATCCTCGCCACCGATCCGACGTTCACCGGCGAGCTGGACCGCTTCGCCGCCGCGATGGCCGCCGCGGACCAGGCCATCGCCAATCTCCGCTCCCAGCAGGACGATCCACCGACTTCCCACCCCGGGCGGCAGCGATGAATCCGCTGCTGAGTGTCGAGCAGGCGGTGCTCGGCTCGGTGCTGCTCGACCCCGGCCAGCTCACGCACCTCGACTGGCTCGCGCCGGATCACTTCTACCGGCCGGTCCACCAGGCGCTGTTCGCCGCCCTGCGCAAGCTCCGGACCGACGGCCACCCCGCCCTGGCGACCAAGGAACCCGTGCCGCTGTCCTGGGTGACCGATGCGGTCGACGAGGCCAGCCACCACGTCCGGGGGCTGACCGCGGCATACGCCCACATCCTCATCTCGGCCTGCCCGCGTCCCAAGCACGCCCCGGTGTACGGCCGGATGGTGCTGGAAGGAGCGATCCACCGCAGCGTGACCGAGCACGCGATCCGCCTCCACCAGGCAGCCCGTGCCGACGCCCTCCAGGGCCAGGTGGAGGGAGCCCTGCACCATGCGGACGTCCTGGCCGGGGTACTCGGCGACCTCGCGCGCCGCTGGGGGTCCGAACCGAGCCCGGTCGCCCCGGCCACGCCGCCCTCCACAGCACTCGTCGCGCCGCCGCCGGTCCGGGCGGACCAGGTCGCCGAGGACGAGCAGTTCCTGCTGGCGGTCCTGGTCGAGCGGCCGAAGGCGATGGACGAGGTCGTCGGCTGGCTGCGACCAGGCGACTTCGCCGATCCCGCCCACGGCCAGCTCTACCGCTGCGTAGGAGCGCTGCACCACCGCGGCGAACCCATCGACCGGATAACCGTGCTGTGGGAAGCCCAGCGGCGCGGTCTGCTCGCCGACGGCACGCTGACCACCGAACAGCTCACCGCCATCTGCGACGGCGTCGGCGCCGGCAGCGCCGAGTGGCTCGGCGAGCAGATCATGCGCTCCTCCGTCGCCAGTACGGCTGCTGCCTCCGCCCGCGCCATCCGCGCCCTGGCCGAGAACGAGACCCTGGCCCCCGGACGGCTCATCAGCCACGCCCTGCACGCGCTCGGGCCGCTCGACGACGTGCGCGCCCGCTGGCAGACCGCGAACGGCCACCCCGCTCCGGCGCCGCCCCCCGCGCCGTCGACCGAGGGGCCCCCGACTGCGCAGGTCCACGCCGCCCTCGCCCGCAGCACAGCGCGACCGGCCGCACAGCCCTCGGAATGCCCAGGCCCTGCCTCCACGCCATCAGCCGCACGACCGCCCTCGCGCACCCACGGCTGAACCGTCCTCACCCACCAACCCAGCCCATCCGACCGTCCCCACCTTGGAGCGCCCCGTGAACAACACCCCACTCTCCGACGCCCTGGCCTTGCGCGCCACGGCCTCCGCCTTCGACGCCCAGCGCGGCAAGCTGCCGGTGCCGGGAGATACCCACCGCTCACCCGATGTCATCGCCGTCGCACGCCAGATCTCCGACCTCGGAAAGCTGGTCACCGATCTGGGCGACGAGGTCCTCTTCCGTGCCGCCGACCAGGACCATGCGCCCCACACCGCTCGGGTGATCACCAGCTTCGCCGCCGCCGTCGAGCCCGCAGGCGAAGCGGCTTCCGCCCTGGGAGCGGTGGCCCACCAGCTCGCCTTCCTGAACCAGACCGAGAGTCTGCGCGACCAGCCCGACGCCAGGGATGCCCGGGAGGCAGCAGTACGGGTGATGGAGGAAGCACTCGCCACCGCTGGCGCGGCACTGCACGACGGGGCCAATTCCCTGTACGCCGCATCGGCAACGGTCTCTCCCCCGTCCACGCGGCTCCAGGCTGCCCGCAGCCGGTCCGCGACCACCGCGCGTTCTTCGGGTTCGCCGCCGCCCAACGTCGCCACGGCGGTGGCAGCCCCCTCGGACCGAATCGCACGTGGCCGGTGACATGGAACCCACCACCGCACGAATGCCGTTGATCGGCTCGCTCTGCTCGGGTTACGGCGGTCTGGACCTCGGGGTCCAGACCGCGCTCGGCGGCACCGTGGCCTGGCACGCCGAGATCAACCCCGACGCCGCGCGCATCCTGGCCCGGCACTGGCCCGGCGTGCCCAACCTGCGGGACATCACCTCCGTCGACTGGGCCAATGTGCCTCGGGTGTGCGTCCTGACGGCCGGTTTCCCCTGTCAAAGACGTCTCCGTCGCCGGCCGCCGGGCCGGACTCAACCCCCACACCCGCTCGGGGCTGTGGCTGCACGTCGCCCGTGCGGTCGAAGCCCTCCGCCCCTGCTTGGTGGTGATCGAGAATGTCCGAGGTCTCCTCACCTCGCCCGCCGGTTCCCCTGGCGACGTGGAATTCTGCCCGTGGTGTCTGGGAGACGACCCAACCCAGCCTCCTGTGCGGGCACTTGGTGCCGTACTCGGCTCCCTGGCCGATCTCCGGTACGACGCGAAGTGGCTCGTGCTTCGTGCCTCCGACGTCGGAGCCCCCCATCGTCGCGAGCGCACCTTCCTCGCCGCCTGGCCCGCCGAGCACCCTGCTCAAGACCCCGACGAGCAACATCGGCAAGAACGGCGGCTCCCAGCACCCGTCGAAGAGGAAGAGCGGCGGCCACGGCCCGAACCTGGCCGACGAGGTGGAGTGGCTGCTGCCCACGCCAAAGGCGTCGGACGGGATCAAGGGCTCGCCGAACCAGCGGCACGGCAACGGGGACATGACACTGCCGAGCGCGGCAGCGTCGCTGCTGCCCACCCCAAGGGCGAGCGACACCGGCACCCCGGGCCGCCGTCCGGGCAAGGGCTGGCGCCCGCCCCTGTCGGCGGTGGTCCTGCCGCTGTGGGCGGAGGCGGCCCCGGAAGCGGAGGGACCGACGGGCGATGGGGAGCGTACGCCTCCGCCATCGCCCGATGGGAGAACCTCACCCGCCCCGCGCCGGCGCCCACCGACGCCGCCGGACGCCTGCGCGCCGACTTCGTGGAGTGGATGCAGGGCCTGCCTCCTGGCTGGGTGACCGCCACTCCGGGACTCGGCCGACCGGCTCAGCTCACCGCACTCGGCAACGGCGTGATCCCCCAACAGGCCACCCGAGCCGTGCGGTTGCTGGCACCTCCCTTCCCAGGCTGCCCCCGCTGCACCGCGCCGTAGCGCCCCACTACCCGGTTTCCCCGGCCGCGCCAAATCGCGGAATCTCCGCATCCTCCTGCCCATGCCGACCTGCGAAGGGAGCACCGCCGTGACCTCCAGAAGAGCGCGCCGCACGTCGCCCCTGCCCGGCTCGCTCACTCCCTTGGATCCGCTATGTCAGACCCCAGCAAGGCCACCCCCGAGCTCGAGCCGTTCCGCGTTCCCGACGGCGACCTCGACGATCTCGCCAGCACCCTCGCCAAGACCATGGCGGAGGTACGCCAGCACGGCGTCATCCTCGACCGCCTCGGCTCCGAGCCCGTCTCCACCCCTCAGCCCACCGCGGACACCTCCACCGCAGGCGCTGCCGGTGCCGACAAGGCCGCCGCCCCGGCCTCGGTGTTCATCCTCGCCCTGGGCGGCGAGACGTACGCCGTCGAGCTGACCGCGCTCAGCGACTGGGTGAACCACCTGTTCCTGCCCGTCTACGGACGGGAGATCAGCACTACCCGCCCGTGGTGCGACCAGTGGCACGAGCACCCCGAGGCCGTTGCCCGGCTGCACGCGCTCTGGCTCGCGTGGCAGCAGCTCACCGACGCCGAGGCCGGCCTCACCGGTCCCTCGACGTGGCACCGCGACCACCTCGACCAGGCCCTGGTTCATCTCCGTGCTCCCGACGGCCCCTTCGCCGCATGCACGACGAGCCCGACTCGGCCCAACCACCGCGTGCTGGCCACCCCGGCGCCCGAGCTGACGGGAGCCACCCTGTGATCGCCGAACCCGACTTCCGCCTCGCCGACTTCGAGCCTGCCGACGCCGCCTCCGAACTCGCCGAGAGCAGCGTCTGGGCCGGAGACCTGACCGTGCTGGCCGAGCACCACACCACCCCGGAGGGGACGCACAGCTACCTCGTCGCCCACGACAGGTCGATGCCCTGGGGCGTCCCCGGTGATCCGGCGCTCGTTGCCATCAAGATCACGCGGGACCTGCGCGAGCGCACGTTCACCTTCGAGACCGCGAACCACGCCAGCCTGGCGTTCGCCCAGAACTGGCTGATCGAGCATGGCTGCCCACCCGAGCAGATCGCCCAGGCCAAGGGGGACTCCCTGAAGCCCGCCGACGATCTCACCCTCTGGATCGAGCAGCAGATCCGGGAGTCAGGCACTCGTTACAAGGTCCTCGACAGCTGGACCTCGGACTACGCCCCGTCCGAGACCTGGACGCTGACCCGTGACTCCAGCGCCGCTCAGGCACCGATTCGTGTCTTCCTCGAAGAGGGGAACCCCGACGCCCACACGTACACGATGCGCGAGGGCGCCTTCGCCGACGAGGCCGCCGCCCGCCACTGGCTGGAAGACCGCAGCAGTCCGCTGCCGCAGCCCCCGGACTACCGCGGTGAGGCCGCCGCCCGGCTGACCCGCGCCGCCCTCACCCGATCATCGGGTGCCTCCGCGATCCCGAAAGCCGGCCTCGACACGGGCAACGCGCCGTCGGCAGGAACGGGTCAGCGCCCGACCCCCCGGAGGCCGATGTGAGCCGCGCCCGCTTCGCCTTCGCCGCCCCACCCGGACGCCATCGCGGACCTGCGACAACTCCCCGACGAAGTCCGCGACCTGGCACTGCTGGAACTGCAGAACCTGGTCCACGGCAGCGACGACTGCCTGCCGCTGACCGGCCGCCTCGCGGGCTTCCACAAGGTCTACGTCGACCCGGCCGTCTCCTACCGGATGGTCATCCAGTTCCGCCCGGCCCCACCCACCTCGACCCACAAACGCGAGATCTACCTCGTCGCGGCCGGTGCCCGGGAGGACTACGCGGTCTACCGCACGGCCCAGCTCCGCACCAACCGCACCGGCCCCAACCGGCACGAGGGCACCGACGCGGCGGCCGAGGCCCGAGTCCAGGCGGCCCGGTCCCGATCCCCCCACGCGATCGACCCGACCACGTCCCTCCCGGCCACCACACCGGCGGCAGCCAGCCCCGCCGCCCCGGCCGCCTCCCGAAAGGCCTCCATCCGATGACCGCCAACCGTGCGTCCCTCGACCGCACCGAACTGGCCGGGCTACTCACCGACGCCGCGCGGAGCGTCTCGGAGGTCCTCACGACCGAGTACCCCACCTCCGCCGGCCGCTCCTACCTGCATCCCGTCCTCGGCGCGCTGTCCGCCGGTCCCCGGGTGGTCCGCGAACTGAACGACCGGCTCGAAGAGTTCGTCGTCGAAGAGCCGCTGCCTTCCACCCCCGCCGGTCTGTTCACCCTGGCGTCCTACGCTTCCGCGCTCGGCTGGCTCACCGAGTCCCTCGCCGAGCTGACCGCCTCCGTGGACCAGATCTGCACGCGCGTCGGCATCCCGGCCGAGCCGCCGGACCCGGCCTTCGTCGCGCCCTCGCCAACGGACCAGGACGACGAGTTCGACTTCGCGTTCAGCGCGCTGGAGTTGGCCGCCATCCGCACAGCCGCCGAGGCTGCCGACCTCAGCCCCGGCGACTACGTCGAGGTGCTCTCGCGGTCCCTGCTCGCCGCCTCCCGGATCACCGACGCCTGCATGGAGATCTCCAGCGGCCTGCTCGAAGACGCCGCGTACGTCCTCGGCGAGGCAACCGATCACGTCCGAATCGGCGAGGGCCCCGACAGCCTGCCCACTCTGGTGCGCTCTCTGCTCGCCCGAATGGACGCTGCCGAATGAACCCCCACGACAGGGCGAAGCGGCCCGGCGCGCACCTGGTCGCCGAGAAGTTCTGCGTCGAGGCCCCTTGGCGCTGAGCGACGACCGTCCACCCCGCGACCCGCGTTCCCCCGCCGGCCCGACCGCCAAGCCCTCCCGCTCCCGCTGAAATCCTCAGAAGGAAGACCCCATGTCCACCGTGATCTACACCCGCCACCTGGTCGAGCACCGGTACGGCCGCCCATTGGAGGACCTCCAGCGCCACAGCGCGCATGGCGGTTCGGGAGATCCCGTTCTGCCCATCGTGCTGCGGCGGCTCGACGGCCTGGCCACGACGAACGCTCATGCCCGCGCCGCGCGCCGCAATCTCGACGCGGCCTGGCAGCGCTGCCGCTCCGGCGGACTCACCCTCGACGAACTGGTGCTGCGGTACGCGGCCGAAGTCGTGGACCTCGAACGCCGGGAGCAGTCGGAAGCCGAGGCAGTCTGGGACTTGCTGGACGTCCGCCTCCTCCTGGACCAGCCTGCCGCCCGTCGGCCTTCGACCGCCCGGCGAACCGGCCCAGCTCCGGGCGATGAGGACCTCATAGCCGTAGCCCGCCAGGTCGCCGCCCGTCTCCCCCGGCTCAACCGCGAAGCCTTGCGCCAGGGCCTGCGCGCCCGCGGCATCCACGTCAGCAACCGCCGCCTCGGCACGGTGCTCCAGCGTCTCCGCGCCGAACGCGACCTTCACTGATCCGCACCCGTCCGTTCGATTCACCCTTCGTCCTAACGGAGTTACCGCCATGTCCGCCCCCGCACAACCCGCAACCTCCCAGATCGGCTTTGTCGACGCCCGGCGCGTTGAGGAGGCACTGTCCCTGATAGCGCCGAAGTGGACCACCTGGTCGGCACAGACCCTGGCCCAGCAGGGCGGCCCCATGCGTGTGCGTGATGTCGCCGCCCGCCTCCCCTTCGTCAGCGAGCAGTTCGTCGGCAAGCGGCTGGCCCAGATGCACGACGAGGGGCTGGTGACCCGGGCCAGTGATCGCCACGGTGCCCCGTACCAGCTCAGTGAGTTCGGCAACGCCCTGTCTTCGGTACACCGGGCACTGTCCGACTGGTCCCACGCGCACCTGCCGCTCGGCAAGGTGGCCGGTGCCGAGCGCGTCGAGGACGCCGTGCGCCGGCTGCACCTTCGCTACTCGACCGCCGTGATCCAGGTCCTCGACGCGGGCGGGCCCAGGCGGTTCGTCCACATCGCCCAACAGGCAGGACTGGACAACAGCTTCACCCGGCAGCGCCTGATCCGGCTTCAGCTCGACGGCCTAGTCACCCGCACCGGACCGCGCCACGGCGATCCGTACGTCCTGACCGCAGCCGGACGGGGCACTGGGCCCGGTCTACGCAGCCATCGAGCACTGGAGCAACCCCGTCGCCGCACCACGTCCCGCCCCTGTCCGGGTCGCGGCGGCCACCCGCACCCACACGGGCATCCCGCCGGGGTCGGACGGCATCCGTACCTCAGCGGCCCTGCGGCGGAGCACCGCCGCGCCCCGCTCCCTGTTCAGCCACGCCCCGCAGCCACAACCGCGGGTACCGGTGGCCGTGGCCGCTCAGTCGGCCTCCTCCCGGGGCCGGTGATCCGGGTGGCACTGAGAGCCAGCCGCTTCACGCCGTTGCCACGGCGCCCCCGTGCAGTCCAGCCGTTCGTTCCTCTGCGCACGCAGGCGCGTTCCCCTCCTACACCTCGGAGTCTCGACCGTGAACACCCAGCCCTACGACCAGCATCCCTATCAAGAGGTACTGGTCAGCCCCATGTACCTGGCCGGCTCCAACGGGACCGGGGACGCTGGCTTCGCCCCTGTCAGTCACTGGCCGCACCACTATCTCGACGAGGGCCCCTGCCAGCTCCTCGTCACCTCGCCCGACCAGCGAATACGGATCGGCTGGTTCGGCGACGACTTCGAACTGTGGAAGATCACCGCCGCCGAGGACGCCGTCTCCGCACCCCGCTGGACGGCAACCTTCAACCACGTCACCCCGGCCGAGATCGTCGCCGGGCTCACCAGCGCTCTGGCCCGCGACTACGCCGAAGCCGAGGCCACCGAAGGCAACGCGCGCTTCTTGACGAGCCCGTCGTTGTACTGGGCTGGTGCCGTCCGGCCGCTGACCAATGCCGGCTGGACCCGCGACGGGGCGGCCGAGCGCGGCACTGTCGAGATCATCGCCCCCGACGGACAAGCCGGCGTTCTGATCGACAACCGCCTCTCTGACTGGGACGACGAAACCGTCAGGCTGTGGGCCGGTCCTCCGGGTTGGGGCACGCGCGCGGAAGCGGTCTTCACAGCCCGCACCCCGACCCACCTGATCGCGGCGACCGCAGCCGCCATGTCGGACTCAGCCCCGGCGATTCGTGAGCGGCACCAGATCAACCGCAAGGTGGAGCACCTGGTCACACTGGCCCCGGTCGGCCAAGCCGCCGATCCTCAGATCTCTCGTGCTCCGACCCCACTCGACGTGCGCCGCACCGCTGTCGCCCAGGCCGTCCACCGCGCCGCACGCGCCCCGCAGACAGCAGCCGACCTCCGCGTGGTGGCCGCTCGCAGTCGCACCGCGACTTCGACACAGAATCTGTCGGGCAACCTCGCACACGCAGCCGCGGCCAGGCCGCCGGCCAGCCCGTCGGCCCCACGGCACAGCCGCTGACTCCCGCCCCCAGCCCCTCCGAGACGTCGCCTCTGACCGAAGCAGCACCTCCGAATACCGGGAGTTCCGCCATGCCCGACGCCACCGCACTCGACCAGGCCGACGCGATGATCGAGAAAGCCTGGGGCCGCCCCATCGAGGCGCTGGAAACCCTCGCGGTCCGCCGCCCCGTCGAGGATCCGCTCCTGCGCTCGGCGATGCATATCCGTTCGAGCCTCGTCGTCTCGAACAACGCGGTCGCCGTCCACCAGGACCGCCTGCACACCCTCACCCAGCCCGGTCATGTGTCGGCCTTCCACGACCTGGAGCGGATCACCAGCTCGGCGGTGGACCTGCGCGTCGCGCAGGCCGAGAGCCGCATAGCCCTGCAGGCGATCAGCCACGTGATCGAGGCCCGCGAAGCCGCCGTGACCACGGACCGGGCACCGTCGCTCAGCCTGGCCCAGGCCGCTGTCGCCCGCTCCGCGCACGCGCCGCGTGCCCTGGGCCAACCACCGGACCAGCCCGCCCCGTCGGCCGCTGTCCGCCCCACGGTGGCCACGACCGGGCCCGGAAGGTAACCGGTCAGCGGGAGTCTTCGTCGCGATGGGCCACACCGAATCGGGAGTCCATCGCGCGGGCCAGCTCCACCAACGTCAGCTCGACGCGCCGCCCGTCCGCGATCCGACGCTCCACCACGGCTTCCCCGCCACGCTGCCTCCGCGCCTGGATGCCCACGGCCCACTGCCCGTCGGCCACCATCGCTATGTCGCCCACCGTCCACGGCCGCCCAGCGCCACGGATCTTGCGCTCCAGCCCGGCACCGTCCCAGTGTCTGCTCGACTCCGCCATGGCCTGCCCCTTCTGCTCTGTACGGCCCCGCGCCGCAATCCGGTTACGACAACCGGTCGCGCCGATCCATTCCCCGGCCCGCAGGCCTCCTCCCCCCTCGGCGGCCAGTTCGCCCACGGCAGACCCCACCTTCCCCGAAACGACTACGTACTTCGGCACACCGCATGTCAACGTACGGACGTCGGGAAAACCCGCAGGTCAACGAAGGGACGCCCACTCGTGAACGCCTCCAGCACCCTCCTGCCAGCCGTCGTCCGCCCCGCCGTGGAGGAACGCGCCTGGCTCTCCAGCGACCACTGTGCGAGCCCGGTACTCGAACTGCTCGGCGGGCTCGGTTGGGCGATAGTCGACACCCCGGAGGCCAATGTGCACTGCACCAGCCCGGACGGCCGCGTCTACGTCGGCTGGCTGCCCGAGGACACCACCGCCTGGAAGCGCGGCATCGTCTGGCAGGTCCGGGTCCACCCCTCCGACGCCGAGCCCTGGATCGAGGAGTTCGGCCCCGACACCCCCTCCGAAGCCGTGGCCGGGTTCCTCGCAGCGCTCATCGCAAGCCGCTGAACCACCCAGCAGACGGTCTTGCGCGACCAACTCTGCCTTGACGTCCCTGACGCTCTATCACCACACCGCTTCACCCTCGATCCCGGAGGCTCCCCGTTGCCCCAGCACCTGACCGTCGGCCACCTGCTCCGCCAACTTCAGAACCTCGACCCCGACCTGCCGATCCGCCTGGCCGTCAACCCCGACTGGCCCTTCGCCCACTACGTCGGCACCGACGTCGTCGTGGGCGACGGCATGGCGTTCATCGCCGAAAACGGCCAAGAGGGCTACCTCCCGGCATCGGTCCGCAACGCCCTCGCCTGGGCCTGACCCTCCGTACGGACCTGTCCAGGAGGCCCCGATCTCACCGCGACCCCACCCTTCCACCACCCACCCGCTGCACGCCCTCGCCGTGCGGCCCATGCCGCCGGGAGTGCGCGGCGCACTGGTCCAGCGCGTCTCCGCCCTCCCGGAGGGACCGCTCGACATCTCCTGGCTCCCGGCGGGCACCCCTGAACTCCCGCCCGGCCGTATCTGCCTGCACTGGGAGCCCGCCTCGCACGCGGGCTGGGACGTCACCGCCCACCTCGGCCTGGCCACCACCGAGGTCCTCCTCGCCTCCTGGCCCGCCGCCCCCGACGACTGGCCGCGCCTGGTCCGCCCCACCATCCACGAGGTGACCGGCCTGTGCGCCGCCCTCGCGGTCGCCACCGTCGCCCTGGACCTCTCCAACCGCCTCGCCGAAGTCTGACCGCAACCGCAAGGCCGCCCCTCGCCGAACCGGCAGGGGCGGCCTTGCCGTACGCCCGCCCACGCTCATCACCGACGAACGATGAGGACACGATGGCCGACGAGCAGCAGCTCTGGAGGTATCCGGAGGTCGCCGCCCACGTGGGCATCAGCGTCCGGGCCACCCGCAGCCGCAAGAGCCGGGGACACTCTGGCGGAGCCCGACGACATCAGGGTGCAGGACCAGCCCTGGAGGCCCGCCACGTTGCAGGGCTGGCAGCCGGTCGGCCGAGGGTTCCGCAGCGACCTGCACGGCACCGCCTCTCCCGACGGCACCGCATCCGGCTGACCGTCAGTCGTTCCCGCCCGTAGGCTGCGGCCATGACGACCGACTCGCCGATGCCGTCACCGCCGTTCCCCTCGCCCGACAGCGCCGTGCTCCGGCTGATTGTCGGCAACGCCATCGCGTCGGTCCGCAGCGGCGAAGCCTCGGTGGAGGAGGCGATCCTCCACGCAGCCGTCCACGGCTGGTACGAGGGCCATGTCCAGGGCGAGGACGAGTGCCCCGGCTGCGACTTCCGGGGCGAGCTGCCCAGGCACAGCAACCGCGGCTGAGCAGGGAGCCACTCGCATGGGAGACGAACGGCTGAACGAGCAGTGGTGGTCCGCCGTCTGGGCAGACCTGGAAAGGCAGCGTAGGGCTCGTTCTTGGATGCCTGGTCCCTCGACTGTGATGGATGTCCTGCAAACCAGCAGGAAAGAGAGAGCTCACCAACTCTTGATCGGCTGGCTGCTCGACCCCCGCCAGCCGCACGACCTCGGAACCGCCGTCCTCACCGGAATGCTGAGGGTGCTGGGCAAGGCACACCTCGTCGAAGCCGAGGGACTCGCTCGGGTCCGGGTGGACCTGGAGGTCGTCAAACCGGGCTCACGCGCGGACATCGTCATCTCCACCTCAGCGTTCAAGCTCGTAGTCGAGCTGAAGGTGCACGCGGACGAAGGCCGTGAGCAGACGAAACGCCTTGCCGACGACCACGCTCAGCAGCAGGAACTCCTGCTGGTGTTCCTCACGCTCCACGGTGACGACCCGGCGGACGAACGCTTTACACCGATGAGTCTGCGCACCTTCGCTGGCCTGCTCCGGAGCGCTCTTGAACAGGCCCCTGCCCCGCTCACCCCCCATACGCGCCGTGGCAGGGAAACGGCAGGGGATCTTCTGGACACCTTGGAAAGGATGACCGGCATGGCCCCAACAGACCAGGCTGCGGCGCGGATCTGGCTCACCTACGGCGAGCACTTGCCCAGTGCCAAGGCCGCAGCACGCGACGTGCTCAAGCAACTGCCAACGGCTGTCGCGGCGGTGCTGAACCGACTTGACCTGAGTGAGCCCGTGAAGGTTGTCGGCCCGTTTCCCTACCAGGCAGTTGGACACAAGAAGATACGCGGAGACTTCGGCACGTACCCCGAGTTGGCGGTGCTCCTGGTCAAGCCAGGATGGTGTACTGCCGACGGCAGCCCTCGGGCCGGCGTTGGCTACGGGACCCGCGCCGAGCCTGACCCTTTCGACTTCGGTGGAGATCTGCGTCCCTTCCTGGGCATCCGTGCCGAGGATCCAAGGGTTAACGAGTACCTCTCAGCCGCCTGCGACCCGCAAGATCGGCCGTTCTGGGATCAGTGGCCGCGTTGGGAAGAGCTCGACTTGACTCCCCCTGGCGAGGAAGACGATCTCGTTGCGGCGTACTCAGATCGAGCAGCCGCGCGAATCACGGCGCTGTGGGAGCGTAATCACACCCTGATCGACCAGGCTGTGGCTCTCAGTGAAGCCAGCGGCTGACGGAGCAGCTCACCTGCAGTGGCGGACTCTCGCCGGTCAGCAGACCACAAGCACGAGGCGTGGGACACATCCGTCTCGGTCTACCGCATGTCTGCCGAACTCGGTTTCCTCGTGCGCTCCGTGTGGCGTCCCGAGCCTCCGTGCCCTACAAGGCCCGGTGGCTCACGGTGTCGTCGTCCGCCACCTCGTACAGATCAACCCTGAGCAGTTGTCGAACAGCGACCGGAACCCGCTCGGCAGCCTTTACCGACGAGGTCGGCACGATCAGGGCGTAGCGGGTGTTCAGGGACCCGTCCGTCATCCGACGCAGGAGCTGCCCGTACGCGATGTCGACGTCTATGCCCTTCTCCTTCGTGCGCCCCTTGACCTCCCCGATCAAGCGCTCATCACCGCGCAGGGCTTCGATGTCGGTCCACTTGTCGGTGGGAGTGACTGGGGTCCAGCCTTCGGCGATCAGCCAGCACCTGAAGGCATCGATCACGCGGTCTTCGTCGCTGGTCCGCGCCAGGAGGTTCCGCACTGCCTCCAGGTCAGATACTCGGGTCCTGCGCAACCGGCCTCTGCCGTCAGCATTGAGGTCAGCCGGACGGATCACCACGAGTCGAAGGCCGTGCGCGGGAATCTCGGTGTCTCGACGGGCGTCGTACAACGCGCGCTGTTCGCCGCGGTGCACACCGCTGATGGTCAGTATCTCCGGCTTGTCGAAGATCGGCACCGGCTGGTCGTGCTGGAGTTCGCGGTACTCAACTACCAGTTGGTGCCCGGGCCAGTACGAATCGACTGGCAGCTTCACTCGCCGTCCGGTGGCTCCGGGATCTCCAAGCAGCCAATCGAACCGATGCCCCTGTCGGCCGACTTCCCCGAGAACCTCGTCACACATGCCCAGTACGTACGCCTCGTCGCTGTCTTCTCTGCTCATGGCTACGGAGGATGCCACCCGCCAGTGACAGCGAGTCCGGATTCGCCAAGCAGCCCCCTCCGGGGGAAGCGGCTCGCGCTGCCCTCCTCACGGGCGAACGTCAGCACTGCTGAGCTTTCGGAGCCAACATCCATACAGGTCACAGCAGTTGATTTCGGGATTTCGAGAACTGTTGCGACGGATACAGTTCGGCGCGTTAGTCCAGGTAGGTGCCAGCGAAGGCGCCGTCGAAGCCCAGTGCGATCAGGCCCTGCTCGACACTCGGGTACGTCGTCCTATCCGGGATGGCGATCATGGCGTCGAAGTCGGCGCGGCTGATCTCGGGCTCGAGCCACTGGTTGCCGCAGCGGCAACGGACCCAGACATTGCGGCCGTGGTTGATGAGCAGCCAGTCGCGCCGGGCCCGGCAGGCCGAGCACAGCACGGGGATGCCGCGCAGGGACAGCTCCGGTGGGTGGCTGAGGCAGCGCGTCGTGCCAGGTCCGCTGGGCGGCTGTGTCTCGTAATGGAGTTGCAGCAGCGGATCGCTTCCGGCGGGGGCGGTGTACAGGACTGGGGTCGGCTCTGCGTGGTGGTCGGTCGTTCTGAGCACGAGCGTCATCTCCCGGTCGAGGGCCTTCTCTTCATCCGTAACAGCCGGTGGAATCGGTTGTCCAGGGGTTTCTCGCAGTCGGCAGGCCGGTGGCGGGCCTGCCGGACTGCTGGTCAGCGGCGCGGCGGACGGCTGTGCGGGTCCGGTGCGGCGGGCCGAGGCGAGGCCGGGGGCGCGGTCCGGACGCCGTTCCGATTGGAGGAAGGTTTGGCGCGGCCGGTGCCGACTTGGGGGCGTCGAGTGGCTTCGCCCGGGTGGGCGGGGAGCTGGGCGAGGCGGCGCAGTCGCCAGACCAGGACGTCGTTCACGTCCTCGGCCGTGTCGAGTTCGCGCATGGCGATGGCCTCCTGCAGGAGGGCCTTCGGGTCGTGGCCTGCCTGCTCCGCCTGAGCCAGGGTGGCGGCCAAGGCGTCGTTCTGCGTGCTCGTGCCGGGTCGGGTGCGGTTCTCGGGCAGGGCGGCGCGGATGGTGGTCTCGTAGGCGCGGCGCTGGGCTTCGGGCAAGGCTCGGCCCTGGTCGCGCATGGCCTGCATGGGTGCGGCGGCGGCCTGGTGGTAGGCAGCGCGAAGGTGCTCGGCGGCCTGCCTGGAGGCTTCGGCCTGCTGGGCGTGGCCGCGTGCGGAGTGCCAGCGTGCTGCGGCCAGCGCCACCAGGACGAGGGTGGAGACGAGCATGGAGGTGGTTCCGCCGTCTTCTCCTCGGCCGAGCGCGCCGCCGGCCTGGATGATGCCCCGGGCCGCCGAGCGGATCGCCCGGGTGTCGGCGCGTCCGGCTCGGACGTGGCTGCGGGTGGCGCGTTCGAAGGAGCGTGCGGCGGCGCCAAGTTCGGCGCGGGTGGCGGCCGGGGAGGTCTGGGCGACGGCGTCCAGGAGTTCGCCGACTCCGACGAGTTGGGCTGCGGCTTCGTCGTCGTCGCTGTCCAGGAGGACTGTGGCGCGCTCGGCGATCCCGGTCGCGGTGCGTCGCCCCCGTGCGGGAGGCGACCAGTTCGACCGGCCACTGTCTGCTTCCGGCAGCGGGGCCTCGTCGGGGGTTCCGTCGGCGAGGCGGCGCTGGATCTTCGGATAGGAAAGGTCGGGGGCCAGGGTCGAGCCCGCGAACCAGACCGGCTCGCGGTCGCGGTTGCGGTCTCCGGGCAGCGCGACCGTGTAGCCGAGGACGTCCCCGGAGGGGGCGTGCCGGAGCTTGACGCGCAGGCCAGCCTCGCGAAGGCGGGTGAAGAACTCGGCTTCGCTGGCGGCTCCGGCGACGGCCTGGCGGACGGCTTCGCGCAGCGTCTCGCGCGGCGTCTCGGGTCGGCCGGTCCGCTCGGCTTTGAAGCGCTCGGCGCTGGTGGGCGTCTTGGCTCCGGTGCCGTCGCCGGGCTTGAGCCGACGCAGGCCCATCTCCTGTTCGATGCGACGGCATTCGGCCTGGGCCTTCTTGAAGTCGTAGTTCATCCTCGGGCGGCGCAGGTCGCCTCGGACCATGGTGGCGAGGATGTGGATGTGGTCGTCGGCGTGGCGCACCGCGACCCAGCGGCAGCCGTCAGGATCGCCTTCGGGGGCGAGGTTGACGGCGTGGACCAGGCGGCGGGCGACGATGTTCCACTCGTCGTCGGTCAGGGTCCGGTCGCCGGGGTCGGTACGGACCGAGCAGTGCCAGACGTGCTGGGCCGGGGCCTTGTCGCCGGCCTGCTTGACCCGCAGGTCCAGGGCGGCAGCGAGCCGGGCGAGGGTGACCTTGGGGTCGGGGTCGGGGCTGGTGTCGCGACCGGGGTCGGGGGCGAAGCCGTCCCAACTGCCGACGAGGTGGGGGTCGGTGTGCTCGTCGCGCTTGCCGGGGCCGTACAGGTAGACGAGCAGGCCGTGGGTGCGCGAGCCGCGTCGGATCTTGGGGACCATCAGAGGCGCTTCTTCACCAGGGTGTCGGCCGCGTCGTCCACGCGGGTCAGGACGCGGGTCAGGGTCGTCAGGGCGCGGTCGAGTTCGCCGGGGCGGGGCTGCCCTCCGGCGTTGTAGACGAAGGCGATCTGGTTGATGTTGTTGCCGACACGGGAGATGGCGGTGCGCAGGGCGGCCAGCTCGTCGATGGCGGCGTCGAGTTGTTCGTTGGTGTGCACAGTGGTCGAACCGCGGGCGACGGCGAGGCCGGCGGCGGCGAGGAAACGGGCAACGGTGACGGCGCGCTGCTTGGCGGCGGCAGTGATCTCGGTCTTCTCGGTGTCGGACAGGCGGGTGGTCGTCTTGTGGGTGCGCTGGCTCGGGTTGCGGGTGCGTCGGCGCGGCTTGCGGTCGGGGAACGCAGGTTGGCTCGGGCTCTGCTGCGCGCGCGGGGCGCGGTCGTCTGCTTCTCCTCCCACGACCGGCGCCCCCTGGTGCCGGGAGTCCGGCTGGTCCCCGTGCGCCCTCGCTCGGGGACCAGCCGGACTCCCCCCGCCCCTCTGGGCGGGGGCAAGTGCGTACGACGGGCCGTAGGACCGTCGTACGCGACAACTTGCTCCGCCTGGAGCCGAGTTGGGGTCACGCTGCGGTCCGGACGTGGTGGCCGCCGGGTCATTGGCGGTCACCGTCCCGTCTCCGCGTCCTGCTGGCGGATGTCGCGGACGATGTCCTCGATCCAGTCCATGGCCAGGACCGGGTGGTGCAGGGTCCAGGGGCGGCTGTGTCGGCATCGTTGCACGGTCCAGGTGTTGTCGGGACCGGATTCGGCGCGGTGGAGGTGGCCACGCTTGTGCAGGACGGTCAGCCAGGTGTCCACCTCGGCAGGTGTGGCGGGGGTCGTGCGCATGGCGGTGCTCTCCGGTTCGCGGGAGGAGGTCGTGGGGTGGGGTGTCCGGGGCGGGTGACCGGCCGAGATGTCCGGCTCGGTCACCACCCCCAGGGGGTGTGCGGTCAGTTCCGGGGGGTGGTCACCGACTGTCCGTGCTGCTGGCGGAGCTGGACCATCAGGGCGGTCAGCGTGTCGCTGGACAGCGGGATCTGCTGACCGCGGATCGCCTGGGCGACCACCTTGCGGGTCAGTTTGTCCTCGGCCCTGACCGCTGACCGGGCGATCTCCAGCAGCTCCTCGGTGTCCGGGTCAGGTCGCCGGCCACCGGTTGCCCGGGGAGTGCCGTCAGTGACCGGTGGCGGAGTGACCGGCCGGTCAGTCGCCGACGGGAGGTTGTCCGGGTGGCCGTTGACCGGCTCGGTGACGGTCTGTCGGTCACTGACCGCCGGGGTGGTGTCCGGCTGTCCGCCCAGGTCAGCAGCCTTGGGCTCCCTGTCACGCTGGCTGCTGACCGGGCTGCCGCTGTCCGCCGGGGCGCTGCCCCCGGCCAGTGTCCGGGCACCCGGGGTCCGCTTGTCCAGGGACGGGCGGGGCCGGTCAGCCAGGGCGGTGGTCGACTGTCCGGCGCTGACCTGACCGGGCGGCGGCTGCTGGGGGCCGACCCGGTCAGCCCGAGTGACCGGGAGACGCTCGGACTGACCGGGGTGACCGGCCTGACCGAGGCCATCGCGGTCACTTCGGTCACTGGCCTTGACCGGCCCCCGGGCGATGAGGATGTACAGGTGCACCGCTCCGGCCAGGGCCAGCGGGGCGATGGTGGACAGCACCGCGACCACCGTGTCTCCGAGCCGCAGCCCGGTGACCGAGATGTTCTCTTCGTTGAGCCTGACTGCGTGCAACGCGTTGGCCCAGATGCTGGCGGCGGTGGCCGTGCCGAAGAGCGTCCAGACGTAGAGCCGGGCGCGCAGCGGTGCGTCGCGCAGCACCAGCAGAGCGCGGATGCCGTACGCGATGAACCCGTCGATCACCAGGGGGAAGAGGTAGGTCAGCAGCCCCCGGACGTGGATGGCGACGGCCATCTGCTGCAGGGCGTCGTACGACAGGGCGCATCCCGCACCACCGAGGGCGATGACGACCGCGCGGTCCCACCCGGTGACATGCGCCGTGCTCGGCGCGCTCGCGATGGTCACGCCGCCGTCCCGAAGTCGTCGCGGCCCAGCTGCTTGCCGTCGGTCTCAGGGGGTGGGGTGTTCTGCGTGGTCTGCTCCAGGTCTCGGTTGCGCAGGGCTCGGCGGGTTTCGCGGTAGAGCTTCTGGGCGTGCTCTTCGCTGATCTTCAGGAGCCAGGCCAGGCGCTGTTCGGTGAGGCCGTGGCGGTAGGCGGCACGGACGACCGCTCGGCGCTCGGCCTTGGTGAGGTGGACGTCGCGCCCGGCGACGGTGGCGTTGACCCGGCTGTAGTCGAGGCGGCTGGCGATGTTCTCGTGCAGCGGCTCGCGCTCCTCCTCGGTCATACCACCCCGTATGCCGTGGGTGTCGCCGCCTTCCAGGGCGGCGTCCAGGCAGGTGCGTCGGACCGGGCACTGGCCGCACAGCGACTTCGCCGCAGCGATCTTGGCGGTCTCGTCGGGCTCGGGGAAGAACATGTCGGGGTCCACCGGGTTGTACTCGGTGCTTTGGCAGACGGCCTGGTCCTGCCAGGTGTGGTCACCGAGCGACCGGTGGCGGGCAGGGCTGATCGTCGTGGTGGTCATGCGGGTTGCTCCGATCGCTCTCCGCGCGCAGGGGCGTTAGCGGAGGGGCGCGCTGGGTCGGGAGGTGCATGGGGCGGCGCGCTGGAGGCGCGGCCCGGCGGTACGGCCGGCGGTGGGTCAGGCGGCGGGACGGTGGCGTCTGCGGTCGACCGGCTCGAACTCGACCCGGGTGGTCATCTGCGCGAGTCGGGAGGTGACGCGGTCGCCGAGGTAGGCCCGGAGGTCCTTGATCGCCAGGTTGGTGGTGATCAGCGTCGGGAGCATGTGGTTGTACCGGCGGTTGATCAGCCGGTACGTCACTTCCTCGACCCACTCGGACGCCTTGGCCGCGCCGAGGTCGTCGATGATCAGCAGCGGGCACCGGCTGACGTCCGCCAGCTCCCGCTCGCTGTCCACCCCGGGGCGAGGGCGCAGGTCGGCGTACAGGTCGGCGGCCGTGGTCGCTCGCCACCGCACACCCACCCCGGTCTGCACCAGCTGTCGGACCGCCCCGTACGCCTGGTGGGTCTTGCCCGCGCCGACCACCCCGGCCATCAGCAGACTCGGGCCGGTGGTGACCTGCCGCCGGGCTCCTGGGCTGGGCGCGACGGCTTGCTGGGCGACGTCCCAGACCCAGTCCAGGACCTGCGGATGGTCGGCGACCGCACCCTGGTAGCGCGGGGGCATCGCGGCCAGCAAGGCATCCAGCGGCGAGAAGGAATCGGGCTCGTCGACCAGAGCGGCGACGGCTGCCGGGTCGATGTTGCGGGCGGCCAGGATCCGGGCCATCCGGTCCAGGGTGCCTGCGCCGCCGAGGGTCTGCGGGTCGCGGGTACGGGTACGCATCACAGCTCCTCGGCGTAGGCGGCGGCAGCGTCGACCGGGTTGGTCCACGCCTGGTGAGCGGGCACGTTAGGCCGGATTCCCGGCCGCGCCAAACCGGCCGCTCGTGCGTTCATGGCGTCGTTGACCAGGCTCGGCAGGCGGCTGGGGTGGCCCTGGATCTCCGCGAAGCGCTTCAGTCCGGCGCGGACGTGCTCCGGGGCGATCCCCTCGCCGAGGAGCTTCTTGGCGATGCGGCCGAGGTGTCCGATCACGTCGCTGGGCGGACGCTCGTCGCACGCGGCGACGTACTCGCCGATCAGGTCGTTGACCGAGACGGTGGTGGCGGGCGCTGTGCGCCCCGTAGGGAATGAAGATCCAGGATCCAAGATCCTTGATCCAGGCGCCGAGCCCTCTCCGACGCTTCGGGGAGGCTTCGGGGAGCCCTCGGCGAATGCCTCCCGACCTGCGGCTTTCTCGTCACTGCGATCAGGGGTGCCGTCGAGGCCGACCAAGGGGTCCTGCCGGGCGGCCGGGGTCCCGCTCCGGGGTATGGGAGGCGTCGGAGCGGACTGCGCGGGCAGATCGAGGGTTCGGGGAGCGTTCGGCGAAGTCTCGGCGAGTCCTCGGGTAGGGGTGGGCCACGCTTCGGGGTGCCGAGTGCAGGTCCCCTTGCAAGGACCGCACCGGGCCCCCGCGTGGTGCTGCGGGCAGGAGGGCAGTCGGGACTGGCTGGGCTTGTCGATCTTCTGGTGCTCGGACCACGTCACGACATGGAGGTAGCGGCGACCGTCGCAGCCGGTGTACCTGCAGAGCAGGCCGGCGTCGGCAAGCTGCTGGAGGTCGTCCTCGACGTGGACCGACGTGTGCTCGGCCCGCAGGGGCCAGAGCAGCCCCGCGATGATCGCGGCGTTGTCGCGATGTCGGCCGTGGTCGTCCGCCTGGGTGAGGAGGCCGAAGAACGTCCGCTCCGCCTCGACGCTCACCTCGGCGAGCGACTCGGAGAAGAACGCCTCCGGCTTGATGGTCCGGATCCGTGCCATGTCAGCGGCCCCGACCGACGAGATCGCTGCGGGTGAGGGTCGCGGTGGTGAGGTCGAGGGTGTGAGGGCGGGTCCAGTTCGCGTCCGGCCAGACCCGCATGATCCAGCGTGCCGCGACCCTGGCGGTCGTCCGGCTCAGCTCGACCGTTGCCCCGCCCGCGTCCTTGGCGACGGTGTGCGGGTGAGGCCACTTCTGCGCGGGGGCGGTGAGGCTGACGCGGATGGTGGCCGCCCCGGGGATCATGTCGGCGAGCTGGGCCGCGAGGCGGTGCTGGCGGGCCGTGTCCGGGCATGCCAGGGTGTCGCTCGGCGTGGCGAGCATGCGATACTCCGTTGTTCGTAGGAGCGCGGTGTGGCGGTTCTCGTGCAAAAGCCCCGCTGCCCGCGAGATGTGAATCGGCGCCCCTCGGGGTGCCCGCACGGCGTCCAGGAGTTGGTAGCTCCCGGGCGCCGGTGCAGTTTTCCGGGGTTACCCGGCCTGGTCGATGCCCGTCTCGTATACGTGCCTCCTTCTTGCCGTCGCTCCCCAGGCTGGCTGCCCGGCGAGCGACGACGAACATATGCGCAGGTCGCGCCAAGATCCAGCCCTATCCGGAGGCGTCACAGAGAGGCCGAAGGCGAAGATCGAGTAGGGGTGCGGCGCACCCCGTCTTTCGCTAAGCTGAAGCTATTCCGACTCAACGAAAAAGTCAACGCTCCGATGTTCTTTCGGTTTGACGAAAAACGAGGGTGAGATGTCTGCTCGTCACTTCGACCGACACCGCGTGCGCACGGTGCGGCGAGCTGCCGAGATCTCGCAGGCCGAGGTGGCTGCGGCCCTAGGAGTGGCCGACTCCACGGTCGCTGGCTGGGAATCCGGGGACGCGACCCCCGATGCGGAGAAGTTGCCTGCTCTGGCCCGCGTCTTCAACCGAGGACTGGACGACCTGTTTCCGCGTACCGGACTGCCCGATCTGACGGACCTGCGGTGCGATGCCGGCTACTACCAGTACGAGACGGCAGCGCTGATCGGCACCAAGAGCGCCGGGCCGGTGGCGGGAGCCGAACGCGGCGAGCGGCGACTCAAGGACAAGTACGTTCCGGACCTGGCGGCGGCATACCGGGTGAGCGAGGAAGAGCTCCGGCGGGCAGAGGCCCGTTCAATCGCCAAGGCTCAGGAGACCCGAGGAGGCCAATCCGCCGAGGATGCGGGGATCGTCCCGGCCTCTGCGGGGGCGCCCGGCACGCTGAGCGAGAAGATCACTTTGATCCTGGAGCGCTCGTACCCCGGGCAGCAGGGGCCGCCGACGGACTCGGAGATCGCCGACGCCGTCAATTCTCATGCCGGGTCGAAGGTCATCACCTGGGAGGGTGTCCGGGATCTCCGGATCGGCGGCGCGGAAACGGCTTCGCCCGTCGTTCTTGAGGGCTTGGCCGCCTTCTTCGGCGTGTCCCCGATGTACTTTCAGCCGGACGACGCCGTGGCCCGTCAGGTCTACGAGGGCCTCCGGCTCCTGTCAGCGTCGAGGAGCGGGGCCGTGGGCCGGGTCAGAGGTCGGGGGACGGGCACCCAGGGTTTGCCGGCGAACGTCATGGAATTCGTCAACGACCTGGTCACGGAGCTGGAGCAGAGAGAACCGGAGGCGAACGAGTAGCGCCCTGTCCGGGACTCCGAAGAGCCCCGGACGTGCTGTCACCTACGGCTGTGCGGTCGTCTCGCGCGGCTCGTGCCGCTGCCCTGCGGCCACCACCGTCCGGACCGCCTTCAACGCGGTGAGATCCTCAAGGGGATCTCCGTCGACCACCAGCAGGTCCGCCCGGAACCCGTGAGCGATTCGCCCCGTCGTATCGCCCAGCCCCAGCGCGCCAGCTGCGTCGGCGGTCGCCATATCGAGGATCTTGCTGTTCGGCAGACCCAGGTGCGCGTAGAACGCCAGGGCAGGCACCAGTCCGTCGAACCCTGCGCGCTGGACTCCGGCGTCGGTTCCGGCGATGAGCTTGGCGCCGGCCTCGGCCATCTGCCGTACGAGGTCGAACATGGCAGCCGCGCGCTCCTCGCCGAAGAAGCGGGGGAGCATCTGCCAGTGAGGACTGACGGCCGGGCAGACTGCGATGTCCCGGTCGATGATCTGCTTCAGGACGTCCTGACGCAGGTCGAAGCCGTCGTTCGTCATCCACGTGCAGTGCTCGATCGTGTCGACACCTGCTTCCACGGCCGCGGCAATGCCGTCCGTACCGTGAGCGTGGGCTGCCACCGGCACGCCGGCCTGATGGGCCTCGTCCACCAAGGCCTGAAGTTCCTCCGGGGTGAACTGGCTCTGCCAGCTCTTCGGCCCGTCCTTGGTCAGACCGCCCCCTGTAACCATTGCCTTGACCACTCCGGCACCCGCCGTGACGTTGCGCCGTACGAGGTCGCGGACCTCGGCGACGCCGGAGACCTCGCCCCCGAGGAAGTGGCAGTGCCCGCCGGGTGGGGTCGCGGGCGTACCCGCCGAGACGACCCGCGGGCCCGGAGCAATGCCGCGGGCGATCTCCTCGTCCAGGCGGAGGGCGAGGCCGTTGCGATCGCCGAGGTCCCGGGCCGTCGTCACTCCACTGTGCAGGAGCTGCTCCGCACGGCGCCGCATGTCTGTCAGCAGGGTCTCGTCGCTGGATTCGTGGAGCGTGGCCACGGGGTCCGCGCCTCCGTCGAAGGCGAGGTGGACATGCGCGTCGATGAGACCGGGCACGACCGTTCCCTTGGGGAACGCGAGGCGCGCGACGTCCTGACCTGCCTGCTCAGCGACCTGCGCGCGCGGTCCCACCGCCGTGATCGAATCACCCTCGATGAGAATGGCGCCGTCGTCCAGGTACGTCCCGGAGTCGACGAGGACTCGGCCTGCGGTGATGAGCATCTGGTCTCTCCTTGATCTTCGTTGGTCAGGCGGACAGGCGCAGTGCGTCGGACACGGCGATCAGCTGGCGGACGTCTGCTTCCCGGTTGGCCTCCTTGGGCACCGCCAGCGGTACCGCCGGACGAGGCACAAGGGCTCCCTTTCCGATCGTGTCCACAGCGCGCCGAAGGCGGTCCGCCAGCACGGCTGGGGGCAGATCGAGCACTTCGGTGTCCTCCGGCGCGTTGGCCAGGTGCGGGCTGACATCGACCAGTCCGTCACGGCACTCCACTATCCGTCGGTGGTAGCGGCGGTGCACACCGCGCGCCCGCCACCGGTCCCACAGCCCGGACGAAGCGGGCCGCAGCACGTTCTCGGGATATGCCTCGGCGAGCAGCTGCCACAGCGGAGCCAGCCGACGGTGGTCACGACGGCGCCGCATCCAGAGCCGCGCCGACGTCACCCTCGAGCGGGCCCCCGGATAGGTGACGCCCACGAAGAAGAGCAGGATGGACACCACGAGCAGGAACGCGACACCTGCCATGAGCGGCTGTGGCACGGTCCCGCCGCTCCACCGGATGGCGACGAAGACCGCTCGGACAGCGCAGGCCACCGCCATCGTGCTGAGGCCGACTGCGGCCATCCACAGACCCGTGGCGTGCGGTCGCCGTGACATGCGGGCATAGCGTCGGGTCCAGCGGCCGGCGGCGCCGAGGGCGTACATGAGGTACAGGCCGGCGCCGCCGTAGAAGAAGGCGATCTGCGGAATCGTCATGTCCGCCGTGCTGAAGGAGCCGGCGAACACGTTGTGCGGGACCGACAGCGCGGCGACCGTGATCGCCACTGCCACGGCTGCCACGAGGAGGGCTTCCCGCCTGGCGCGGAGCCGACCGGCCTGCCCGTCAGCCGAGTACAGGTAGAAGCACATCAGGAAGTAGACCGTCAGCAGAAGCAGCACGTTCTGCACCAGCTTCGCGGTGCCGTGCCCGGCCACGGTGTCGACGCCCGAGGCACCGCCAGGCATGGCCAGGGGATACGACAGCGCCGCGCTCAGCAAGCACAACGTGACGGAACGAAGCGGCGCGTCATGAGGCGCTCGCGACCACTGGTACAGCTTCCAGACGACAGCAACCGCGAGGGCCAGGAGGATCACTTCGGTCACGGGTCACAGCCACCCTCGCCGATCGCCCAACGCCGCCTGAACCCGTCGAACCGAGGGATCCTCGGAGAGCGGGGTGACGTGATCAAGCACCGACGACCACTCCAGGATGATCGTGGCCGCGAGCTCGACAGCGCACTCTTCCCCGTCGTCGTACGAACACCGGCGGGCCACGCGCCGGATCAGGGCGGGGTCAAGCACCGGGATCATCGTGGCCCAGCCTTCGACGAAGTCGTCCGGAGCTTCCTGGCCCTCCTCGACCGGCTCATCCTCGGCCACGATGATGTGGAACGCCTCGTGCAGGATGATGTGGTCCTGATGCAGGGGGGTGCTGGTAGAGGACCACGTCCATTTGCGGCATGTCGACCCACAGACCCGATGGGCCGGGCTTCTCCAGCGGGAAGGGTCGCAGGACAATCGGGCGCCCACGCCTCTCGCCGAGCGCCCGGCACAACTCCTTCACATCCAGCGGCGGCTGTATGCCGAGACTCTGAAGCTCTCGCCGTAGTCGGCGGTGCAGGTCTCGCTCCACCGTTCGCTTCGGAGCGATACGCCACCGTCCCAACCGCCTGCGGCTCACTCCGTCCTCCGCAGGAGCCTTGGGCTGAGCTGTGTCGCGGTCACTTCTTCCAGGCCACATCGGTGATCCCTCCGTACCAGCCGTTGATGACTCCGAGACGGAGCCGGGCGACGGCCGCGCCGTTTCGACCATGTCCAGTCCCCGCTGCACCACGCAGCCGAGGTGCTCCGGGGAGCGAGAGCAGTACGTCGGCCCTTGCCGCGAACGCCCCGATCCTTGGACCACACGAGTGCGCGCCCAAGACTCACCTGATGCCGAACGTCGCTAGCGTGAACAGTCGATGACACATCGCAAAGCGTCCGCAGCAGGCTTTGGGAACAGCATCGGAGACTACGCGAAGCCCACACCAAGACCTGACTGAAAAGCACCCCTCAACTGCGACCCAACAAATCGCACCAAAATAACGCACGTGACTGTAGATCATGCTTTTGAACTGGCAGTTCTCAGGGATGACACGCTCACGCCAAGTACACCGGGAGGCCTCAGGTTCGTTACCAATCCGAGATATTTTTACTGCTTACAAATCGGCCATTTAGTAATGGAAGGCAGTGAAATCCCCAGTCCACGCAGCAGACGACGAGATGTGGCCATGGCCACTTTCGGCCAGTCGGGACGTAATTCGCGATTACGCTTCCAGCCATGCGCACCGAGATGCAGAGTCAGGAAAATGGCTACGTGGAGTTCTGGAGCGAGTACCATCTGTGCACCCTGACGACGCTCCGGCCTGATGGCCGCCCCCACGTCGTGCCGGTTGGAGTCACCGTGGACGTCGACGCCGGTATCGCTCGGGTTATCACCCGCAAATCAAGCAGGAAAGTCGCCAACGTTCAGGCAGCGCTCCCCGGCAAGGCACGCGTCGCCGTCTGCCAAGTGGACGGAGGACGCTGGGCAACGCTGGAGGGCACGGCCGAAGTCCGCACGCACCCAGCCGCAGTAGAGGATGCTGTGGCGCGCTACGGGAAGCGGTACGGGCGGACGCCTTCTCCGGATCCGGAGCGCGTGGTCATCGAGATCACGATCGACCGGGCCATGGGGCAGGTGAGCTCCTCCCAACCGGGGAACTCCAGAGCTGCCGCCTAGTTCTGCCGCATGCTGCAACCCATCTCCTCACCTGCAGGTCGGAGTCCCTTCACGACCATGCACGAGCGCGCCCGTGCCCCGATGCGGGACACGGGCTGCCGTGTGTCAATGCCTGGCGTCTACGCGTCGATGCCGTTGGCTGCGTTCAGGATCTCGACGCTCTCGGGGTCCTTCGGCGCCGAGCGTCGGTACTGGGGGTGGCCGAGGTCCATCTGGAGCGCCGCGTGGAGCGGAGCGGGGTATCGGGTCCGGTCTGACCAGGAGATGGCCTGGTGGCTGAGCCGGGCCGCGGCGACGGCCAGGATTTCCCGGTCGTAGCCTTTCCGCGTGTACATGGGGGTGATCTCGCGCGTGGTCATGCTGTACCACGGCGAGTTCAGCTCGTTGTCCCTGCGCTCATCGGCGTTCTTCGACGCCTTGCCCGGGTCGGCACGCCAGCGGGTCTTCCACTGTCCGTGGCGCTTCTTGCCGTAGTTGCGGGGCACGGTGAACAGGAACCAGGGGTGGCCTTCGGGCCGGTCTTCCGGGTAATACAGGTCGCTTGAGGTCTTGAGGGTGACGGTCTTGCCGTTCTTCTGTTTCTCGGTGACGGAGACCAGTCGCGGCATCTCTGCCTGCATGCAGTTCATCCGAAGGATGCTGACGGGGTTCCAGGAAAGAGGAAGCCCGGTTCCGGGAAGCCACAGGCGAGGGTCGTCGGTGTCCTTGCTGAGGCCCTGCTTCTTGTTCTGGAGGCCAGGCCATACGCGGCGGCATGCGTGGCCGTCGATCATCAGGGCATACGGGAGTCCGTCGAGTTCGTCGTGAAGGTTTTTGAGAGCCTCTTGGACGTCTTCGCCAGCCTGTGCCCAGCGCTGGAAATCGCTGTCCCCGTCCTCCGTGTGAAGGGGGTAGTTGGCGGCGTGGAAGTTGCTCTGCGCCAAGGCGTACTGCTCCCACTCCGGGTGGATGTTGCTCCAGCCGAGCATGCGCCAGGGGCCGCCGGGTTCCCGGGAGGGGATGATCGCGCTGGCGCAGATGATCCTCTTTGGCTCTCCCTTGAACCTGCGATCGGTGGCCTGCTTGCGGATGTGGATACCGACGAACGCCATGCGGGGCAGCGGGTAGGGGTCGTCGTCAGGGTAAAGGGCTCGCTCGAAGCGGTCGTCCACGACTCCGCACGACCGGTAGAGATCCAGCAGGCCCATGTAGACGCGGTGGTCCTCAAAGGCCTTCTTGGGCCTCTTGACGATGCTGAAGGTCTTGGTGAAGGGGTCGTACACGCGGCCGACGAGGAACTGGGACGGCACCGTGACCTTGGCCAGTTCGCGCACGACCTGGTGCTTGGCGTCGCTTTCCTCAAGGGCCTTCTTCACGTCGGCGGGCTTCATTCCCTCGTGCTCTTCGCCTCGCACGGGGATCTCAGTCTCGCACCAGGCGGCGAGAAGAACGCCGGGCTCCGCGAACCGGCTGGTGATCTTTTCTGTGTCCGAGGCCCGCTGGGTAGCGGGACCGTGTGCCAGAAGCTCCTCGGCGTTGCAGAAGACGGCCTCGATGCCAGGCGCGAGGGGGACGGATTCACCCTCGATGGGGTCGAGTTCGTCCGGGTCGAGGCCGTAGGGGTGGGCCAGGCCGTGGATCATCCGCATCCGGGTCTCGTCCCGGTACCACAAGCACAGGATGCGCAGGGTCTTGTACCCGGCCGTCTCGATTGAGCGACGGATGCCCTCGGGCGAGGGCTTGCCGACGAGATCGACGTACTCGCCGCTCTCCTTCTTCCGCGTCTTGTCCCTGCCCTCGGCGGAGGTGGCCGGCTCATGGGCTCGCTTGCCGAAGATGTTCCCCTTCGACTTCAGCTCAAGGGCGGACACCTTGTCACCAAGAGCACGACCGATGTGCTCCTGGAGCAGCGCCAGGTGGTGGGTGCCTGCGCCGGTGCCGACGGCGAAGGAGTCCGTCTTCGGCATCGTGGGCCGGATCGTTCCGGGCGGTGGCGTCAGGATGTCGATCCTTTTGCCGTTCTCGTCCCTGGCGTTGAGCAGGCTTCGCTCGTGGGTGACGCGTTCCTCGATGGCGTTGAGCGAGGTCCTGTCGGCGTCCATCTTCGCCAGGATCTCCAACGCGTGCCTGTTCGTCTGACGCAGGCCACGTCCGTCCAACGACAGGGAGAGCAGCGGCCGGTCCTTCCCCTGGTCCACCAGGACGGTGCTGGAGTGGATCACGGTGTTGTTGACACGGCGGATGTGCGCGTTCAGGTTCAGGACGGGGTTGGGTTCGGCCGTGTAGGTGGCCATCTTGACCGACAGGCGGGAGAGCGCGTACTGGACCTGTGCCCGGGTGGGGTTCTCAGGCCGGGCCTTGACCGCATCACCGAGGTCCACCGGGTGGGCAAGACCGGCGAAGACCGGACCGATGGGGTTGTCCCAGGCGATCAGGTCACCGTTGCTGACAGGTCGGTAGTCCAACGATGCGACGTTCCCTGAGGGCTGCCAGTCGACGGTCCTGTGCTTGGTCTCACCGTTCTTCCCCTCGTACTCCTCAAGGACCGGCTCCATCTCCCGGTCCTGGAACGACACGGAAGCCAGCTTCTTGGCGATGTGCCACCTCACCGCCTCGTAGGCCCAGCTGTCGGGGCTGGCGGGCTTGCCGTCGTCCTTGGGCAGGATGTTGTCGGCGAGACTCAGGCGTTGGGGAGTGGTCTCCGCGATGCGCTTGGCCAGGTCGGGGACTTCCCTCAAAGGGATCTCGTCCACAGGAACCTTGCGGACGACTCCTTCCAGGTAGGCGAAGACATCCCTGAGGATCTCGGGCTTCACGGGGTTGAGCGTCACCATGAACGCCAGGTTCTTGTCCAGGTAGACGTAGCCGTCAGTGATCTGCTGGAGAACGGTGACGGCGATGGAGTACGGAACGAGAAACGGGTCGGATTCCTGTTCGTTCTTGATCCATTTGCTGTTCTGCGCGGCTGTACCCCTCAGCTCCCTCCATGCCTTGCGTGTAGGCGAGTGGTAGTCCCCGAAGTCCCAGACCATGGCAGTCATGCCGTCCAGGAGTTCCCTGGTGCACCTGATCGAGGTGGTGCGCGCGGTGAGATCCCGCTGGTTGTTGCTTCGCCCCATTGGGCGTTACCTCGTCTTTCTGGTCTTTCTCCCCGGGCAGAGGGAAGCGGTCGCAACTCCGTCTCGAAAAGGCGGAGACTGGCAGTGGGTGGTTCAAATCATGTCGCGGTCGAGTCCCGCATAGGTCAGGAATGCCTGAAGCGCTTGACCGTAGAGCTCGTTCATGATCTCGCGCTGCTCCGGATTCCAGTCGGCGTAGATCTGTTTGATGATCGTGGCCAGGTCCGAACTGAACTTCTTGTCGTGGATGGAGTGGTCCACGATGTGGAGGGTCATGTCGGTCTCGCCGCGGCGGGCTCGGCCTGCGAGTTGGATGAGCAGCACGAGCATGCCTGCCACGAGTTCCTTGCGGAGGTCGTGGTCCATGTTGGAGAACCGGGCCGGCGAACGAAGGATCTTGGAGAGCTGCTTCCATGAGGCTTCGCTGGCCTTCCGCAGGACTGGAAGGGGCTCATCGCTACCGTCTACGGGAAGGGTGTTGACTCCGGCGGCGTTGACGCTCGCATGCATCCAGTCGGTGTCCTCGATGCTTAGGACGGGGCGGACGCACAGGTAGATGTCGCGGACCGCCGAACGGGTACCGACCACGATGTTCAGGCCTCGCCCGATGACGGCGAGAGGGGCGATCAGGATCTCGCCGCGGTGGGGGAACTCCTTCAGCTCCTCCCGGACCATCCTGTCCACGTGGGCGGGGAGATGCTCCTCGTAGTTCTGCTTCTCCGGTTTCTTCACCAGCAGGCAGACCCGGTGGTTCAGGCCGTCGGCCTGCGCCACCCCCGAGGCGAGGTAGGCGGCCTGCTCATAGGAGTTGACGGCGAGGATGACGCGGGCCCGTTCCGGTTCCTGCTTCTCCAGTCGGGCTAGGCGCTTGGCGAGTTGCTGCTCGTACAGGCCCCTGCCGAGGTCGCGGAGAGCGTTGGGTTTCAGCTCGGGCGGGAGTCCTCCGATCCTCATGGCGTCGCCGTTGCGGCCTCGAACCGGGGTGGGGACGGTGACGATGGACTCGGGGCGGGTGTCGGGCAGCCACCAGCGCACGGGGGCGTGGATGTGCTCCTGCACGGCCTGGGGGAGGTAGGCGGTGGCGGACAGGCCCATGACCGGTCGCTGCACTCCGGCGGTCAGCAGGGCGGTGAGGCCGCCGAGTTCGGAGACGAAGGTGTGCGGGTCGCCACCGAAGGAACGGGAGAGGAGTTCCGCCTCCTTCTCCTTGTTGTCCATTCCCTTCACCTGGTAGCCGTGGATGGACCGGCCCAGCATCGCCAGAGGGTAGAGGGTGGCGACCGTACTGCTGCGCATGGTTTCGAGGATCTTGCGGACTGACCCGAGGTCCAGGTAACGCAGGGTCTGTGCCCGCTCGCGCAGACTGTCCAGCGCAGCGTCGAGTTCCCGGAGCACAGTACGAGTGACCAGTAGGTTCACCACCGCTGACCGCTTGTACGCATCCGGCACGATGCCTGCCAGGAGCTTACGCATCTCCTCGCGCGTGTCGGTGAGATGGTCTTGGCCCCGCTGGGCGGTAAGCACTGTCAGGGCTGTCTGGACGGCCTCCCAGTCGGCTCCCTCGGGGAGTTCGTTCTCCTCATAAAACTCGGACTCATGCCGGTGGGCGGGCATGACCTCTTCGAGAAGGGCGAAGAGGTCCGGGGGGATGTCCTCGCCGGCCGTCTGGTCGGGGAAGAGGAGCTGGAGGATTTCGCGGTCCCGGGAACGGGCCAGGCGCCAGCCGGTGTTGTCACGGCTGGCTCCGTCGGGGCTGTCCGTCTCGTTGCCCGGGTTCAGCTTCAATCCGCTGCCGGAACAGAGCCACAGCAGCAGCATCTCGGCCATCAGGCGGGCGTGGCTGACCGGAGACACCAGGTCCATCTCGTGGACGATGGGAAGGTTCTTGGCGTCCTGGTCGATCTCCCGAAGCGCGGTCGTCCGCTTCCGGGACGCCAGGGTGATCTCCGAGGTGCAGCGGCTGACGGCTGCCGTCTGGAAGGCGTCGATCTCGTCGATCAGCATCACGTCGCAGGCCCGCAGCGTCATCTCCAGCACGCTCATGCCCCTCGTACCGCGCGCCTTGCCACGGAACTCCTGCCCGTCCAGCACGACGCCGATGCGGGTCCGGCCTTCCAGCAGGTTCGCGTGGTTGGTGACGATCACGGCCGCGTCAGCGGCACGGTAGAACTGCTGGAACTTGCCGCACACCGGGGCGAAGGAGCAGGTGTGCCGGGTGGACCCGGTGACGGCGGAGGTCAGCGACGTGCAGTTCTCCTCGCCGTACGGGTACAGGCTCGGTGGGTCCATGAGGGCCCGCTGTGCGCAGCCGGCCGACAGGAGCCCGATGTCGGTCCTGGCACGACGATCCCACTGGTCGATCTGGGTGGAGGGGCTGAGGGCCGCGTAGTCCATGGCCCGTCGGTGCATGCTCGTCGGCGACATCAGAGGAGTGCAGTGAGCAGGCTCGGGGAGATGTCTCTCCCTGTGCAGGTAGGCCAGGTCGTTGTTGATGTCCCAGGCCATGTCGAGGGTTGCGCGGACGTCGGTGACCGCCAAGGCGATACGGACGTCGTTGAGCGCCGCCCAGGACGCCATGACCCGCACCAGGACCGTCTTGCCGCTTCCCGTGGGGGCGTTGAGGACCTGGAGGTCCCCCGAGGTCAGATCGAGTTCTGTCAGCTCGCCGTCGGTGGTCTTCATGCCCTTGAAGAAGCGCTTCAGGGTCCTGTGGAGGTAGGCGACGCTCTTGTCCTGGCCGCTGAGGATCTTGGCGACCTTCAGAAGCTCCTTCACCGTCGGCGCCACACGGTCGCGCTGTGGACGGGTCCTCACCTGTGGCAGAGCTTCGTGGCCAGGCGCCTCCCGGAAGCCGGGGGTTTCCTGGATATGGATGTCACGGCTGGTCGTGCCGTGCTCCTTGCCCAGGTAGGCGGTTCTTGTCCTGTGCGTTCCCGGCCCGGCGAACGCCTGCGCCTTGGGGCGCTTGCCGAAGGTGAAGAAAGGGCCGGTGATGCGCTGGGCGTAGCCGAGACAGTCTCCTCCCACCCGGGGAATCACGGCGTCGGCCGTTTCGGGTTCTCTGGCCGGCAGTCGCAGCGAACCACCTGTCCTGTCGGCCATGTCGGGATCGGGAGCGAAGGCTCCGAGCAACGCAAGGGCCGCCGACTTGAGCTTCTTCGGGTCCGTCCACTCCGGCGACATCAGGACCATCACCTGACGGATGACGTTCCTCTCGGCCACCGGCAGGCCCGCCCATTCCGACCACGCCCGCGGCTTGCGGTGGGCGAAGAAGGAAGCCTCTTCGAAACCGGCCAGCACCCGGCCCTCGTCGTCCTTACGCGGAAAGTAGTGCGCCGCCAGTGCGAGTGCCCCCGCCAGACCGGCTTCCCGCCCTGTCATCTCCCCGCTCACACCCGGCCCTCCTTGACTCCCGTGATGACCATCTCGACGTAGTCGGTGGCGGTCATCGCCGCCTTCATCCCGTACGTGCGGCACACCATGTCGAGTTGGGCCACCTGCTCCTGGCGGTGGTCAGGCACGACCAGGTAATCCGCTCCTCCTCGGTCGCCACCGTCCATGTGGAGTTTGCTGACCAGATGGTTCACCCACGTGTAGTCCTTGAAGTCGGCGGGGAACGCCGGCTTCCCGCTGTTCGGGTGGGTGATCCAGTGATCGCACTGGTCTCCGTTGGGCCACAGGTGTGACGTCCAAGCCGTGCCCTCAAGGTCCGCTGAGACAGCCCGGTGAAGAGCCAGTTCGGGGAGGCCGGGGACCACGGTGTAGCGCCACACCGGCCGCACCAACGCCACGTACTCCTCGACGGGCTTGGCCTCCGGCACCTGCGGTAGGGCCCCGGTCCACAGTGCCGCGAAGCGTCCGGACGGGACTCTGCACCCAAACGTCGGGCTCAGGGTGGGTGCCGACTTCTTCCGAGCGGTCACGACGAACTCGTAGGACGCGCCGGTCTCCTCGTGCCAGGGATACAGGCACCGCACCCTGCCCTGGATGCGTGCACCAGAACGAGTGGCTGCCACCTTCATCGGCCACTGGCAGGCGGGACAAGGCCACCACCAACCGTTGTACTGCGCGTACTGGGAGATCGGCTTGTAGAAGTCGTTCGCCCGGGACGGCAGCTTGAGGTCGGGGAGACCGCCCTTCAGGACCGTCGGGTTCTCCACCAGCGTGGTGCGGTGCCTCTCGTAGAAGGGGCCTTTGATCGCGCTGAAGACGGCTTCCTGGCTGTACTCGTCATCCAGCTTGGGTTTCGTCACCTGGCCGCTGAACTTGCCGACCTTCTGCGCGGCCCGCATGACGCGCTGGGCTTCGTGCCGGAAGTCGAACCCGTCCTCGGTGGCGACCCCCTCACTGTCCATCAACCGCACGCCGGCGAGAGCCTGAGTGTCGATCCAGTCAGGCAGCAGCCCCTCCAGGGAGCCTGCCCGGTCACCGGTGAGCCTCCCCAGCAGTTCCTCGAAGCGGATCAGATGCCCGGGGCCGCACGCCGCCATCAGGATCCCGTGGGCCTCGATGAGCCGGTCCAGACGCTTCGGGCCGTCCAGCTCCTCGCTGGCCATCGCGTGCTCACACACGGCGAACGCCTTGACGATTTCCAGCAGGGCATGTGTCTGCTGAATGCCTGTCGTGTCATCAGCTTGCTTCACGAGCCGGAACCCTACGACAGGGCACTGACAGTGGCCCTTCCCCCGAAGACCTTAATCGAAAACATCTTCGAGCCCCTGGGTGTCGATACCGGGATACAGGGCACGGTAGGCGTCGAGGTGGTCGGTGATGTGGCGCCGACCGGAGTCGGTGAGAAGCCACCGGTACGGCCCGTGGGCCACTCCGTCCGGATGCCGAAGGACGATGAAGCCCCTGCTCGGGGTACGCCCGTCGGGGCTCTGCCCCACCGCGAGGTAGTGCGGTCCACGTCCGGCGAGACTGCCGTCCACTCCCTGCACCCCGGCGCGTGCGACACGGACCATGATCTTCCACAACCACGGCGACAGGAGCGGCGCGGGCGGTCCCGCTTCGCGGGAGACACCGAGCGCCACGCGGGTCACCGCCCTGCCACGCCGGGTCATCTCAACCCTGGTGCGTGGCACGTCCCCTAGTCCGTCGAGATGCACCCGGTCCCGGTACACGCGGATCAGGCCGCGTCGCTCCAGAGCAGCCACGGAAGACCCGGCTCCCGGATCATGCACCCCGGCCTCGCGCAGCCGCTCCTGAATGCGGGTGTAGCCGACAACGTCGGACGGGACGGAGAGGGCAAGCGTCATACGCCGCCACTCGACTGCCGGCTGGCGCCGTGCTCCCACGTAGCGGTTCTGCCGCTGCTCCTCCTCGGCCTCTTGGTCCTGATGGAAGATGCAGGTCAGGTAGGTGCGCTGCCGGTCGTTGAGACCCTGCCAGGCGGTCATCGATTCCTCGGACGGCCTTCGTGCCTGCCGCGCGGGAAGTACCGGGAGGGGGTCATCCGGGCGGCTGCGGTGCCAGGCGTCCATCACCACCCGGACGGGAACCCCGTAGACCTGGGCCAACATGCGCGCCACCTGCCCCAGGGTTTCGGGAGAGCGCCACATCCAGCCGCGTACGTGCCGGCCGCGTTCCAGGTCCCGGATCTTCTCCGCGCTGAGATGCAGACCCTGTGCGCCCCGCTTGCGCCGCAGAACTGAGGCGGCCTCTTCCGTGCTGATGCCCGCGACGCGGCGCAGGTCCGCGAGGGTCTCGGTGCCTGGCTCGTTGCCCGTCAACTCCCGAGCATCACAGCGCAACACCTCCAGCAGCCGTCCGAAAGCCCGATCGCCAACGGCCCGTGCTCCCGTCTCCCAGTGGCGCACGGCACGTGACGTGACACCGACGGCCGCAGCGAGCTCCTCCACGCTCATGTCCCTGAACAGTCGCTGGCGTACCAGGGCCTGGGGAGAGATTGACTGCGCCATGCTCCTAGCAAATCTCAGTGAACAGTTCACTGCAACTGTCTTCTCGTCCGGGCCGCCAACGGCGCCGCGGCACTGTGTGCTCGAAGACGTATGCGCCCGCCGTCGGCCAACCCGATCTCGCGGAACTCCCTATCCGCACCGCCTGCTCAGAACAGGGCAGACTGATTTGGCTCGACGTGCTGGTCGGAGTTGGTCGGGGCGGGTACGCGCCCGGTGCGCTCGTTCTGCAGATCCCACAGTTCGCGGAACAAGCCTTCCTTCTGGGCCAGCAGCTCCTCGGGGGTGCCGTGTTGGATGACGCGGCCTTTGTCCAGAACGACGATGCGGTCGGCGATGGTCACGTTGGTGAGTCTGTGGGTGACCAGGACGACCGCGCGGTCGGCGGCAAGCCGACGCAGCCCGGTGAAGATGCGGTGCTCGGCCCTTGGGTCGAGGGCGGCGGTCGGCTCGTCCAGGACGAGCAGTCCGGCCGGCCGATGGAATGCGCGGGCGAGCGCGATCCTCTGCCACTGTCCGCCGGACAGTTCCTGCCCACCCCACCATTCCTTGGCCAGCAGGGTGTTCAGCCCGCTGCGCAACCCGTCGATGACCTCGTCGGCGCCTGCGGCATGGGCCGCGGCGAGCACTGCGGCGTCTCCGTCCTCGGTGGCCTGGCCGAGGGTGATGTTCTCCCTCGCTGACAGGGGCCAGTTCGCGTAGGACTGCGGTACGACGGCGACACGCTCCCAGGTGGCATGCGCGTCCAGGCCCCTGGTGTCAATGCCGTCCCAGGAGACGGCTCCCTGATCGGGCAGGTACAGAGCCGAAAGGATCTTGCTGAGGGTGGTCTTACCGGAGCCGTTCTCGCCCACCAGCGCGACGACTTCGCCGCGCCGGACCTCCAAGGAGACGTCCTCGAGGGGCGGGACGGTCGGCGCTCGGGTACTGAAAGGTGATGTTCTCGGCGCGTACGACGGCGGGGGCGGCCGGCGCCTGAGAGCCACGGTCGATGCGATGCCCACCGGCTTCGTCGATGAAGTCCGCCCAGTCGTCCAAGTACATTCCGGTACGGAAGAGTTGGGCTCCGTAGCCGACGACCCCGTCCAGTCCCGCGCTGACGCGGCCCAATGCGAGGAACGCGGTGCCGAGGGCGGCGACCGAGATCTGCCCGGCGGACACCAGCAGCGCCAGGGCCACCCACACCACCGCGTGGGCGAGACCTCCCGCTGCCCCGCCCACAAGGGAGATCCTGGCCGAGCGCCAGGTGGCCTGGTCGGTGGTCCTGTCGATCCGCGCCCCGGCCGTGCGGTACTTGTCGAGCAGGAACGGCGCCATGGTGCCGGACCGGACCTGGTCGGCGATCTGCTTGTCGACCAGGTACCAGCGCAGCATGCCCAGCAGCCGCCGGTCCTTGGTCGTGGCGAGCGAGGCGATGTAGCTGATGCGCGCCGCACGTACGCTGGCCACGCCTTTCGGCAAGGCCGCCAGGAGGAGCAGCGGCAGAAGGACCGGGTGTACGGCGGTCAGGACAAAAGCCGAGGCGATCAGCGATGCCGAGGCGGCGAGGATGTACTGCGCTTGGGTGAGGAGGTCCCTGGAGACTTCCACTCCCCGGTCGGCCGCGTCCCAGCGGTCGTTGTATCCGGGGTTGTCGTACGCGGCGAGTTCCGCCTTGGTCGCCGCGTCGAGGAGCTCGAGTTCGGCCTCCCGGGCGATACGCGGGGCCAGCCGTGCCGACAGCGCGGTGGAGGCGATACCCAGCAGGGCGCGCAGACCGATGGCCCCCGACAGGACGACAAGGGAAGGTACGGCGGAGCGGAGCTGGTCGCCGCTGATGTGCTGGGAGGCGATCAGCGGCTTGATCACCCCGGTGGTGGCCATCAGCCCGAACGCTTCAAGTACTCCCGAAAGGAGCTGCACGCCGAGCAGGGCGATGACTGCGGCGCGGTCGACCTGCCAGCCCAGTGCGAGGGACCGGCGGATCAGTTGGGGCAGACGCCGGGCCATCGCACGGGTCGTGATCGCGTTGGCGGCCTCGATACGGCGGTCGCCGGGGATGACGAACTTCAGTTCCTCATCCGAGACCTCCGCCTCGTCGGTCGGCGCGGTTGTCGCGGTGGGCTTCGGGATGGTTGTCATCGGCTCCGGCCCTCCGCCGAAACGCGGTGCCCGGCCAGGGAGGTCGTACGGAATCCCAGCGGATCACGCTGTTCGCGGATGAGTGCAAGGTGCAGACCGGTCGCGGTTTGATACGCCAAGACGTCCCCCTGTATGCCGTGTGTGGTTGAGGCTGTCGCTCGTCAGCCGTTTCGTTCAGCGCAGTCGGAAGGTGCTGGATAGTCAGGACGTGTCTCCGTTCGCCTCAAGGCCAGTGAGCTCGTCTTCGATGCCCTCAAGGTCACTGAGCAGGCGGCGGATGGTGATCTGACGCTCGCGCCAGTGCCGCTTCAGATCCGCCGCCGCGTCCCCCGGCAGGTCGTACTCGGCGGTCGTGGCGCCGTAGAAGCTGAACAGCATGTACAGCAGCGCGATCCGGGCGCATGCCCGCACCTCCCGCATCGGGAGGCTGGGGTGCTCCGAGCGGTAGGCCCTGGCCATCGCCAGTGCGCAAGCGGCCCAATCAGTGCTGGTGGCGACGGTGCGCGGGTCGAACGCCGCCCGCCCCAACTCCCAGGCCGGCATAGCGCTGGCGCAGCGGAAGTCGATGACGCCAGTGACAGCGTCGGCGAGGGTGATCAGGTTGGTGCGGCTGAGATCCGCATGCAGTGCCTGTTCCGCCAGCCTCTCGGGCAGATGTTCCCGCAACAGGTGGACGTGGGCCCGCAGGTCCCCACGCCGCTGGTCGAGGTCAACGCGTAGGTGGTCGAGACGGTCGTGGCCTTGGCGCGTGGCTCTGGCCATCACGGCGTCGCACTTCGCTACGGCGTCCTCGACGGGCTCGGTCCGCCAGCGGGTCTGCTGCACGCGCTTCGGCAGCGGGTACGCGGCGAGCACACGGTGCATGCGTCCCATGACGACGCCAATGTGCTCGGCGAGGGGGACCGTCATCGCCGAGGGGTTCACCCGTCCGGGAGCCTCGTCGACCACGGCCCATGCGCTGCCTCCCGCGATGGTGACCAGGTTGTCGTTGGTGTCGGGCCACACCCGCGGAACGGGGAGCTTCGCGGCCCGGCAGTATTCCGACATGTCCCACGCGTTGCGCGCCTCGTCCAGGTCGGCCATCAAGGGGTACTGCTTGACGTACAGCCGCAGCCCGTCGTCCGTCAGGACTCGCCGGTTGATGGTGTCCGTACCCATGTGCACCGGTTCGACGATGTCGACGACCAGCCCGTACCGGTCTTCCAGCACGTCAGCGGTCAACGTCTCGCCCCAGCCTGCTTCGTCCACAAAGATCACAGGCCTTCGCGTGCAGAGGCACAGTGGGCGGTGAGGACGGTGAAGGCATCGCGACGATCGCCGAACAGGTGCGGAGCCGCGGACGTTCGAGCGAAGACGTTCACGTACGCCACCCGCCCCACACCCTCTTGCGGGTCTCCAGGCGCAGGTTCTCCAGCATGATGTGCGCCTCGTCGACCAGGCCGCCGTCGCGGTGCTTGATCCCCCAGTTCAGCGAGTCCAGAGCATCCAGTGCCCCGTACGCCCGGCATGCGACGAGTTCCTCCGTGGTGAGGGGGCGGCCGTATCCGTGGTGGAAGGCGGCGTTGAGGTCGGGGCGGTGGCTCAGGATCCGGTAGCGCAGTCGGCTCAGGTCCCGGTAGGCGGCGGGCCGAAGCTCGGCCCTTTCGAAGTCGATGACCCGCAGACGCTGCTCGGTCTCGTCCCACATCCAGTTCTTGGGCATGTAGTCGCCGTGTTGGGATACCTGGGGCAGGCTCGGAGGAACTTCCTCGGCGAGCGTGCGCACAATCGCGAGGTCGTACTCCGGCACGTACGCCGCCGTACGGTCCAGCAGTTGGGCGACCGCCTCGTCCCACGCCTCCTCCGTCGCTGTCGGCGTCGGCTCGTCGGCTGCCGCGGTGTGGAACCGGGCGAGCAGTTCGCCCGCCTGCTCGTAGGCCGCCCGTTCCTGCTCGGCCGGCAGGCGCAGCGTGTCGAGACCGCCTCCGGGCACGGCGGCGATCAGGACGGTGCGCGTCTGCGTGTCCGCGGCGACCAGCTCGGGTGCCCGGCCGGCGCCCATGGCCACGGTCCACTTCTGGTACGCGGTCACCTCGCGGTGGTGGAGCTTCGCGCCCGCGTGGAGCTTCCCGAACCACCTCTCGCCGTCAGGCCCGTTGACCTCCCAGACGGAAGGCCGGATGTCGCCGGGCCTGGGGTGCTCGGCGACCACCGTGTACGCGTCGGTCACCGACTCCACCAGGTGGTGGAGTGCGCTGGGCATGTCGGTCACGGTGCGCCCTTCCGCTCGCCGAGCCCTCCGACCGCGACACGATGGGTGACGGGTCGAATGCACTCAGTGTCCTGTCGTGGGTGGGTAGCTTGCCAGGGGGCACTGACATTGCGGCCTGAGCTGGTCATCTGGGGGTGGGAACGCGGAGGACGGTCCCGGAGGCCATCTCGGTCAGGGACTCGTCGAGCACCTCACAGCTCCAGCCGAGCGTCACGAGGTGCGGGTCGTTCTCGGCCTTGACGCGCTCCCGCAGGGCCCTGACCCGCGCCAGCGCGCTGTCACGGCTGATGCGGGCCCGGTCCGCGAACTCCTGTGACGTCGCACCGGTCGCGACCATCCGCCATGTCTCGATCTCCGTTTCCGAGAGGGCCTCCGGGGAGGTGGCCGTCTCGGGACGCTGGAGTTGCCCGGTGACGAAGCAGGCGTGGACGACGGCGGCCCGGCCTCTCACGCCGAGCTTCTGTCCGCAGTGCTTCAGCTGCACGTTGATCGTGCCGACGGTGATGGACAGCTTGGAGGCGATCGCGTGGGTGCTCTCGCCCTCCGCGATCTTCTGGGCGATCCGAAGTTGTGCGGGTGTCAGCGGAAGCGTCGCGTGCGGGCGGGTCGGGCGGGCACTCACGGTTGTGCGTCCTTTCTGTGAGGCGGGCTTGTTAGGCGCGGGCCAGCCATCGCTGCCGCTCGGTGTCGGTGACGAGGCGCTCGTCGTGGGTGAGTTCCAGGCGGGAGAGGCGGGCATAGTGCTCGACCACCCCGGCGCCGAAGGCTTCTTGCGCGAAGACGCTGTTCTGGAAGGCGGTCAGCGCCGGTCCGAGGGTGGAGGGCACGGGGATTCCGCCTGCGCGGTAGGCGTTGCCGGTCGTTTCGGGACCAAGGGTGAGCTTCCGCTCGAGACCGTGGTCGATGGCCGCCAGTACCGCCGACAGCGCCAGGTAGGGGTTGGCATCCGCGCCCGGCACGCGGATCTCCAGGTGCAGCCCTTCACCGCGGCCGACGACGCGGACCGCGCAGGTGCGGTTGTCGCGGCCCCAGGTGAACGTGGTCGGCGCGAACGAGCCGGGCGTGAACCGCTTGTAGGAGTTGACGTTGGGTGCGTAGAACGGGCCCAACTCGGGCAGGCCGGCGAGGAGACCTGCGATGGCGTGCTGACCAATCTGGGACAGTCCGTACTCGCTGCCGGGCTCGTTGAGTTGGCTGATGGCCTTCGACCACAGCGAAACGTGCAGGTGCAGGCCGTTGGCTCGGCCGGTTTCCGGGGCTGCCATGAACGTGGGTGCCAGACCGGCGCGCAGCCCCAGGGTGCGCACGGCGTGCTTGAAGAGTGGGTGCCGGTCGCAGGCGGTGAGCGCGCCACCGTACGGGAAGGTCACCTCGACCTGGCCGGGACCGGCCTCGGTCTTGATCGCTTCCACGGGCATCCCGGCGCCGGCGAGCGCCCGCTGAAGACGGCGCAGGAACCGGTCGGATACGGGGTCGTGGTCGAGGGCGTAGTCCAGGTTCTCCGTCGTCAACGGCCGCAGGCCCTGATAGTTGGCCTGTTCCGCGTCCGCGTACGTGCCCTTGTAGAGGACGAACTCGGTCTCGATCCCCGCCTTGGGGTGCAGACCGTGCCGCGACAGCCGGGTCAGCTGCTGGTGGAGGATCTGGCGGGGTGCGATGTCGATCGGCGTTCCGTCGTGGTGGACGGCATCGCCGAGTACGACAACGGTGCGTGGCAGCCACGGCACGATGCTCAGGGTCGACAGGTCCGGTTGCACGGACAGGTCCTGGTAGCCGGTCTCCCACGAGGTCAGGGCGAAGCCGTCCGCCGGGCTCATGTCGATGTCGGTGGCCAGGACGTAGGCGCACACCTCGGCGGCGTGATGCGCGACGCGCTTGAGGAAGTGGTCCGCGTCGTAACGCTTCCCCTTCAGCCTCCCCTGCAGATCGGGGACGGCGAGCAGCACCGTGTCGATGGCACCCGCCTTGACGAGGTTCCGCAGGTCGGACAGGGAGAAGGCCTTCTCGGAGCGCCCGCCCTGCTCGGGGACGGACGCGGCAGCCAGGCGTGCCACGGTGCCGTTGCCGCTCGCGGTTCTGGTCATCAGACGACCTCGTTTTCGTACGTGGCCGCCGAGCGGTCGAAGTTCTGGGCCGGCACTTCGTACGAGCTGCCCTGCTTGCGCCACCACGCCCAGGCCAGCGCGAGGACGACGAGCAGAGCGATCGGCGCGTAGTTGAAGGTCTCCACGGACACCAGGCCGCCGCCGGCTGGGCGGGTCTGCGGCAGACAGAACAGCACCGTCACGAACACCACCCAGACAACGGCGATCGTGCCGACGGCCACGCCCCAGTTGCCGAGGTTCCACGGGCCGGGCCGGAAGCGGTCCCGGTTCTTGATGCGCAGGTAGATCGGGATCGCGTACGCCGGGGTGATGCCGACTACGTTGATACTGGTGATCGCCGCGTACGCGACCGGGCTGTACAGGCTCGGCAGGGCCAGCACGGCGGCGCACACGACCGCCAGCAGCACGGCCATGCGCGGAGTGCCGGTACGGCGGTCGACCTGCCGCCACAGGTGCGAGCCCGGCAGGGCCCCGTCGCGCGAGAACGCGAACACCATCCGGCTGGCCGCGGCGGTCTCGGCATTGCCACAGCACAACTGCGCGATGATCACCACCAGGAGCAGTGCCTTCGCCCCCGCCACGCCCAGGGCATCCAGGAAGATCTGCGCCGGCGGCACCCCCGTCGCCGTGCCCACGGTGCCCGCGTAGTCCTGGATCGCGAACGTGAGCCCTGCCAGCAGGACGAACCCGGCCAGCCACGACCAGCCGATCGCGTGGATGATCCCGCGGGACGCGGACACCTGGGCGTCGGTCGTCTCCTCCGACAGGTGCGCGGAGGCGTCGTACCCGCAGAACGTGTACTGGGCCAGCAGCAGACCGAGCACCGCCGCGTAGAGGGGGCTCCAGCCGGTGTTGTTGACGAACTCACCGAACACGAAGCCCGAGGACTGGTGGTGGGAGGGGACAATCGCCAGAGCGCCGACGATCACCGTGACGCCGCCGAGGTGCCACCAGACGCTGATGCTGTTGAGGATGCTGACCAGCCGGACCCCGAACAGGTTCAGGACCAGGTGCAGGGCGAGGATGCACAGGAAGATCACCATGATCTTGCCCGGCGTTGGCACGAATCCCCACTGCAGGTTGAACAGGGCGCCCGCGAACAGCGCGGCCCCATAGTCGATGCCGGCGATCGCGCCGAGCAGGCCCAGCAGGTTCAGCCAGCCCGTGTACCAGCCCCATTTCCGCCCGCCGAGCTGCTCTGCCTGGTAGTACAAGGCCCCCGAGGTCGGATAGGCCGAGGTCACCTCGGCCAGCGCGGCACCGATGAACATCACCATCGCGCCCACCACGACCCAGCCCCACAACATCACCGACGGACCGCCGGTGTTCAGGCCGAATCCGTACAGGGTCATGCAGCCGGACAGAACGCTGATGACGCTGAACGAGATCGCGAAATTCCCGAACGGACCCATCCGCCGGGTCAGTACCGGCTCGTAGCCAAGCTCCCGCAAGTACGCGTCGTCGGACTTACGAAACGACGCGCGATGACTGGCGCCCACACGAGACACAGGACCACCTCCATAAACTCAGTGAAAAACAAGGCAGGGCAGGTTCATGCCAATCCGGGTTGGACGGGCACCCATCAGGGATGCGGTCCGGCACGCTGCCCGTGAGAGCGGGCGTAAGAGAAGGACTCGGCACGTGCTCGGAGCAGCAGAGCCTCTCCTGGGTCCGGACTGGTGACACCCTCGTGTACTGAGACCCACGGCTCCCGAGCCGCGTACGGGCCCATCGCTGCGAACACTTCGGCCGCCTCCAGATACTGGCTCCCTGCCCACAACGCATATGCGAGACAGCTCAGATCGGCGACCGAACACAGTTCAGCGGGAATCTTGCGGAACCACTCGTAAAAGGCGCTCAGTGTGTAGCCGAGCGTCGAGTCCTGTGCCCACTGCTGACGCCACAACGGTTCAGCCCGGGATCGACGTCGCTGCTCGATCTGCGCGTACGCGGGCAGAAGCAGCAGCGGCGATCCCACTGGCCGCTGCGACGCCACCCATCTTGCGAAGTCGAAAACCGCGGCCAAGGAAGCACCCCCGGGTCTTTCAACGTCGAGCAGAAACTGCAGCACCCGGTGATAGGCCTCACGGTTGTACGGATCTCGCTGGTTGACCTCGTACAGCAAGCTCCACGGACCGTGCGGCAGCATGGGCTCGGCCGGCACGATGCGATGCTCGGAACGGACCTGTCGGGTGTCGATCTGCGCCAACGTCACGAGGCACACCCAAGGCAGGGGGTCGTACGGTGCACGGTTGGCGGCGAGCAGTGACTCACGTCTCGCCTTGGCCTCGAACTCCCAAGCATGGACGTGCTGTTGGCGATGCGCACGCAACGCGCGCTCGACGGCCACGCGCGCGCTCATCAGTTGCGCGTCGTAGCTGCCGGGCTCTTCGCTCAACCACACGCTGACCACGTCCGACCGAGCGGCAGCAACGGCCAACATTTGAGTACGCGACGTCCGCAGCGCCCAGTGAGCGTTTTCAGAGTGGCCACTGGTCGGGTGACGGTGCGGTGTGAGGTCGGGGTGCGCAACGGACAGGGCTCCCGTGCCGTTGAGGGAGGTGTTCGAAGTCTCAACTCAGCAGCACAGGAGCCCTGTTGGTTCCCCATCCTGTCGCACTCGACCTCCCGCATGCCCTGGTCGAGTGGGTCACGATGCTCATCGTCACCCGTGAGGGTGACCGGCGGTGCAAACTCCCGCCGCACCGCCGTGCGCTGGTCGCACTCGTGTACCTGCGCCGCCACGACACCCTCGCCCGTATCGCCACAGGCTTCGGGATATCCGTCGGTACCGCCCACGCCTACGTCACCGCGGTCACCGCTCTGCTCGCCGAGCAGGCGCCGGGCCTGCTGAAGACGCTGCGCACGCACGACCCGGACTTCGTCCTCCTGGACGGCACGCTCGCCGAGTGCGACCGCGTCGGCGACGGCAGGGCCGACTACTCCTCGAAGCACAAGCGGCATGGGGTGAACGTGCAGGTCGTCACGGACCCGGCTGGCGAGATCCTGTGGCTGTCGCCGGCACTGCCGGGCCGGACCCACGATCTGACGGCCGCCCGCACCCACAAGATCCTCCGGATCTGCGCGCGCCAAGGCGTCCCGATCCTCGCCGACATGGCCTACATCGGTGCGGGCGACTGGGTCACCACCGCCAAGCGCCGCCCGCCCAAAGGCGAACTCACCCTCACCGAGCGGACCAAGAACCGGGCCCTGTCCGCGGCCCGGGCACCTGTCGAACGAGGCATCGCACGGCTGAAGTCCTGGCAGATCTTCCGCAGATCCCGCATCAGCCCCAACCGCATGAGCGTCATCACCAAAGCTGTCCTCACCCTGGAGAGGCAACGCTGAAAACGCTCAGTGAGTACCCGTGTCCAGCAGCAGCTTCTTGGCCGTTCGCCAGCGGCCCGCCTCAAGTTCCTCCAGAGCCACCCGCAGGGCATCGTCGTGACCAGCCGGGTGATACACAAGAGGCATCAAGAGCCCTCAAATCGCAAATGGTCACACCTCGAAGACCGGAAACCGCCGCCAATACTCGCCTCAAGGACGCGTGCAGCGCGATACAACCTGCGTTTTCGTTTAGGGGTCAATGTCATCAGAGAGCCTCGGGAGAATGAGGGAGGAACGGCACTCAATGGAAGAGGTTTGAGCCTTCAGCGCAACGCGGATTCGATGCGCGACCACAGAACGGGCCGACCTCAAAAACTAATCTGGCTGATCATCTCGGCAATTCCGGTGACGAAACGACTGATACTCGGGGCCATCGACGTACTCGCCAGGAAGAATCCGAACAGACTGCACACGATGGCGTGCGCTGCATTCAGTCCACTCTTCTTGACGAAAATGAAGACGAGAATGCCCAGGAGCACGACGGCGGAGATGCTAATGGCCACCGCACACCACCCAACGGCAGGGCGTTCCTGCCAGATAAGGTTCATGAGGTCGACCGTGGGGGGACAGCAGCGGGCTCGAGGACAGCGCTGTTCGTGTGGCGGAGGACAACGTGGACTCCGGGGGGGGATCAACGACAGGTTCACGTTCCCCGTAGCGCGATGAGCATCAGGTAGACCGAATGATCACGCTCTCGGTCGGTTCGTCTCTACATCGCGCTGCGGGATCCCCACACTGGCGGCAAAACGTCCCACGTACACATTCCCAGGGTGATATCACTTGCGTGATTGCGGCTCCACCAGGGGTAATTGGGGCTGCAGTCGCTCACCACGGGGAGGCATGACGTGCGTCAGCAGTCGCTGCGAAACTGCGACCGTTGCGGCGGCCAGCTGAGCAGCTACAACACCGACACCCTCTGCTTCGCATGCGCTCGCTATCGGGTCCTAGAACAACACACCCCTCTTGTGCCGGAATACGTTTGGTTCGACCCAGACGTCCGCAACGCGCTCGCCGCATGGGACTTCGGCCAAGCCAGCCGCCTCGTCCGCGAGAAGGCCGGCCTCCGGCAAGACGACATGGCCCAACTCACCGGCCTGAGCCAGGCGTTCCTGTCCATGCTGGAGGCAGGCGGCCGCCGCCTCACCAACATCGACAAAATCGTCGAGTTCCTGACGGGCCTGGACGTGCCTTCTGAACTCGTCCCACTCCCCCTTCCTCGGACCACAGCCCAAGCGTCGCAACCGTCCCCGCCCCAGTTCGCTGGTGACGCTGATCCGATCCTGCCCTGGACCACGGCCCGTATGGTGGCAGCACTGGAGACTGCGGTAGGAGGTAGCGCGATGGACCGTCGACGATTCCTCACCGCGAGCGGCATAGCGCTCACGGCCTTCGTGAATCAGTGGGACGCAGCCGAAGCCGAACCTCTTTACCGCGCGGCCGGGGGAAGCCGTCTCTCTCCCAGTCTGCTCAACGGACTCCAACGGACCACGGACAGCCTGCGGACCATGGACGCGAGCGATGGCAGTGGCACCCTCACCGCGCTGGGCGATAAGCACCTTCAGTTCCTCCAGCACCTCGTGGAGCAAACTTCGTACGACGAGGTGAGTGGACGGCAGCTCGCAGCGATCATCGCCGACACCGCCACCCAGGTGGGTTGGTTCGTCTTCGACTCCGGCCAACATGACCAGACGCTCGGGTACCTGTATGCCGCGCTCCGCGCGGCCAAGGCCTCGGGAGACATCCGACTCGGCGCCGGCGCCTTGTCCTACATCGCCATCCATGGCTACTCCACCGGAGCGCCGCATCACGCCGTCACAGCAGTACAACGAGCCCGGGAGAAGGTCAAGAATCTCGGCGTACCCGCCCTCGAAGCGATGCTGCTGACCCGGCAGGCCCGCGGCCACGCGAAACTCGGCGAGCGGCAAGCGGCCCTCGCCGCACTCGGACGAGCCGCCGAGCTCTGTGCTCAAGGACGCTCAGAGCACGATCCCCAGTGGCTGTACTGGATCAACGAGGGCGAGATCCAAGGACAGGCAGGCAGCTGCTATCTCGACCTCGGCGACCCCCGCAATGCCGTCGACAGCTTCACGAGGGCCCGGGAGGCACTCAACCCAGCGGACCACCGCACCAGGGGCCTGTTCCTCTCCCGCGCCGCAACCGCCCACGTCGAGCAGGGCGACATCGAAGCCGGCTGCGCCACGGCACACGAGGTCCTCGACCTCGCCGAGAAGCTTCAGTCGGCACGGTTCGACAGCCACGTCACGAGCATGATCCAACAACTCCAGCCCGTCGCCCACAGCCCGTACGCTCAGGACGTACTGGAGCGACGCGCCGCTGTGACGGCAGGAGGGAGCCGAACTTGACCAACGCCAGGCAGATCCTCGTTCTGTGGGACATCGACCGCACTCTGCTGTACGTCGGTGACATCGACCGGCAGGTGTACCGGGAGACCTTCGCCGAGATCGTCGGCCGCCCCGCGGAACGCCTTCCGGCCCGCGGCACCGGTGTCACCATGCCCCTAGCCATTCGATCCCTGCTCCTGGACAACGGCGTCCCCGAGGCAGACGTCCCCGGCCTGGTGCCGCGCATGGTGGAACTCCTGCCGCGGCGCCTCGCCGCACACACCGACGATCTGCGAGAGCAAGGCGTCCTCCTGCCTGGCGCCGTGGACGCCCTCAAAGCCGTGCACGCACTACCGGGCTGCGTTCCTACCGTCGTCACGGGAAACCTCAAGCCCAACGCGCTGCTGAAGCTCGAAGCCTTCCACCTCGACGAGTTCCTTGACACGGAAATCGGCGGATACTCCTCGGACGACGACCACCGCCCGGCTCTCGTCTCCGTCGCACAGGAGCGAGCCCAGGCCAAGTACGGAACCACCGCCTTCAGCCGCTCCAACACGGTCATCATCGGAGATTCCCTCGAAGACGTCCGTACTGGGCTTGAGGGTGGCGCTCCTGTGATTGGAGTCGCGTCCGGCAAGACCACTGCCGACGAACTCTCCACAGCCGGAGCCGACGTGGTCCTCGACAGTCTCGAAAACGTCCCACGGCTCCTGGACGCGATCGCCAGAACGGCCCTCGGCCGCGCCTGATCGCGGCTGCCCGCCAGCGCGCCTCAACTGCCCCTATTACATGAGTGATACCGGCATGCTCGCACCCCGCCTACGCTGTCGGGCGCGGACGAGAAACGGGGGTGCGATGCCAAGGCACGCTCGCGTATGCGCTGACTGCGGATGCCGCTTAAGCCAGTACAACGATGAGGACCGGTGTTCCGCGTGCGCGCGCGGCAGGCGTCTCGACACCCGCCTTCAGCCCCGCGTTCCAGACGCCGTCTGGCAGCATCCGGAAGTCCAGTCCGCCATCGCTGCCTGGGACTTCGGGCGGGCCAGCCGTCTCATCCGCGAGCGGGCAAAGCTCCGCCAGGGCGACATGGCCCACATGACGGGGCTCAGCCAGGGTTTCCTGTCCATGCTCGAAGCAGGAGCCCGCCGGCTGACGAACCTCGACAAGGTCGCGAGGTTCCTCAACGGCATCGAGACACCCGACGCCTTGCTCCCCCCACCGTTCCGTGAGCATCACGCAGCCCTTACGCCACTGCCGTTGCCGCACGCGGGACCACCCGCCGTCGATCTCCAGCTCGCAACCGGCGAGCAGGTAACAGACCTCCACGAGCTCGCGACACAAGCTGCGGCCCAGTCACTGCAGTTCGCGGAAGTGACCACGAAGAGCAACGTGAGCGACGTCGAGCTTGAGGGGCTGGAATCCAGGATCACCCGGATCGCGACGGACTACGTCCATGCTCCGCTGTACCCCCTCTTCCACGACCTGCTGACGACGAGAGACCAACTCTTCTCGCTGCTGAGCGGCCACCAACCCCCGCGCCAAACCCGCGAGCTGTACCTCCTCGCCGGCACGAGTTGCCTGCTCCTCGCCCACGCGTCACAGAATCTCGGCGACCAGGACTCCGCTGTCGCCCAACTCCAGACGGCCGGGACCCTCGCCGAGCATGCCGACCACGACGATCTCCGGGCGTGGGTCAAGGGCACAGCGGCACTGATCGCAGAGTGGTCGACGCACCGGCACACCGCCCTCGAGTACACACAGCAGGCGATCCGGTTCGCCCCCGTCGGCGAGACCCGGGTCAGAACCGCAGCGATCGGGGCCAGGGCCGCGGCACGCGTCGGAGACCGGAACACGGCCCTGGCAGCGCTCAAGGAACTTGAGCATGCCCGCGAGCAGCAGACAGACCCCAACGGACTCACCAGATTCGGGGGGTTGCTCACTTTCCCGGAAGCCAAGCAGGAGTACTACATCGGCGGAACGTACGCTCTCCTCGGCGAACACGAGAGGGCCGAGCAGCACGCTGCCGCCGCGATCGATCTGTACGAGATGGGCCCGAAGGAACAGCGGTCGTACGGTGACGAAGCACTGGCACGCCTCGACATCGTCACAGCGCGCATCACCGCTGGGGAGATCGAGGGAGCCGGCGAGCAACTCCAGCCCATCCTGGAGCTGCCGGTCGACCGCCGTATCCGACAGCTCGGCGACGCCGTGCAGGGAGTAGCTAGGCTTCTTGAAGAACCACGGTTCGCCCGGAGCCGGGTTGGTCGCGAGCTCGCCGACGCCACTCGCGGCTATCAGGTGATCGACACGAGAGCGAAGGCCCTCACCTCATGACAATGACGGTCTCTCCCGAGTCCGCCGCCCGCAAGGCCTGCCAGGCGTCAGGTCTGACAGACCGCTCCCTCGTCTCGCTTCACCACCACGCCACTTCCGTGTTCCTTCTTGCCACGGAAGGCGTTGTGGTGCGCGTCAGTCCCGCCTCACAGCAGCAGCGCCTCGCGACCGCTGTCTCCCTGACGCGCTGGCTCGTCGCGAACGACTTCCCGGCGACAGAGCCTGTGGATGTACCCCAGCCTGTGGCATACGACCCATATGTCGTCACGTTCTGGCGTCACTACCCGCAACCTGAACACGGCGCACCTCCGCCCGGGCGGTTGGGCGATCTACTGAGAACGCTGCACTCCCTACCGTCCCCGCCGGTGTCACTGCCGCGGCACCAACCGCTTGCCTCACTCAAGACCACCGTGGAAGCCAGTACCTACCTGGCGTCGAACGAACGGGCGTGGCTCATGGAGCGCAGGCAGGAACTCCTCCACGCATACGAACAGCTGGATTTTCCCTTGGGGCACGGGCACATCCACGGCGACGCGTATCCGGGCAACACGCTCTGGGACGGCGAGGACGTCAGGCTCGGAGACTGGGACGAGGCGGCAATCGGCCCGCGAGAGATCGACTTGGCCAATACGTTCCAGGGAGTCCGCTTCGGGCGAAGCGTCGGTCAACTGGATGATTTCAGCGAACGGTACGGCTACGACATCCGGCAGTGGTCTGGTCAATCGGTTCTCTGTGAAATCCGAGACCTTCACACACTCGGGTCCTTCATTCGACGTGCGGATCAAGGAGATACTGCTGCTGCCCAGCAGTTGTCGTATCGCATAGAGACGCTCAGAAACATGGATGCCCAAGCTCAATGGGGTGCCGCCTGAAAGAGCACAGAACTCTCGAAGGTCAGGCACCAATTCACGGCGCATTCATCGTGGCCACCATACCGACGATCTCGCGTGCGCAGCCCCACGACAGCGTGACGCCGCTTCCGCCGTGTCCGTAGTTGTGAAGCACGGTGATCCTTGTCCCGTAGTTCTCTGCCTCGACGCGCACTTCGGGACGAGTCGGCCTGGCCCCCATTCGGTGGGCGATGACGGGTGCTTTCGCCAGTTCCGGCCTGATCGAAGCACAGCGGTCCACAATGGCTCGAGCAGCTTCGGCATCGTCCTGCAGACCCGCCTCACCGTCGAGCGCGGTTCCGCCAAGTACCACGGTGTCGCCGTGCGGGTAGATACAGAGGAGATCGGAAGACAGACCCGTGTCTTCGGAGAAGAACTCCGTGATGCCGGGGTTCTCCACGACCACGTGCTGACCCCGGATCGGTCGGACATCGAGGTCTCCAGCGAGATCCCCGCCTCGCAGACCGGCACAGTTAACGATCACGGAAGCATCTTCGACTTCGTCCAGTGAACAGACCGTCGCGTGCTGCACCGTCCCTCCTGCCTTCCTGAAGCGGCGGAGCAGGTACTCCAGGTAGACCGGCATATCGATGAGAGGCACTGTGAACCGGTAGCCGCTTGCGAAACCGGTGGGCAACTCGTCCGGTTCGCACATGCGGAAGTCGGGCAGCATCGTGCTCCACTCAGGCGCCGGCGTGGAATTGCGAGCCGCCTCGATCCCGCTGACCATGCGCACGCCGGTCGTGGGGTCGCCTGCGAGGCTTCGGAATTCGCTGAGGGAGGTGAGACTCCACTCGCGTACTCGTGCCCACGGTTCGACCAGGTACGGCCCCCACATCGCCCCAGCAGCGAGGGACGTAGGGCCGGGGACCTCCGCCGCCATCAGGCGTACGGACAACCCGGCTTCGAGGAGGGCAACACCTGTGGTCAGGCCAGAGACGCCCCCACCGACAACAGCGATTCTCGCGCCCACAGACATAGATCGACCGTAGCCTGCCCCGCCAGGTGCGGGCCCATCTGAGGCGGGGTGGACCGACACTCAGGCCCGTTCCGCCTCTTCCGGTACGAGTCGGCTCGTGAAGCCGTCGCTACGCAACCGTTCGAAAGCCGCCGCCACGTCGTCGGGAATCTCCTGCTCGATCATGAACCCTTGTTGCGGGTACACCATGAGCCGCTGCTGGGCCCCCACGAGCATGTCGATGACCAGGCGGGCATCCTGGATCGAATCGACGTACTCGGAGAGCGCCATGGGTGTGGAAGCGCTCACCCACTCGACATCCGGCCAGAGCTTTCGCGCCGTCGCGTAGGCCCGTCGCTCCTCGTACGGCTTGCTGACCAGCAGGACCGACGAGACGGGAACACGCAGTGCTTCGAGCAGAGCGCGGGAGAAGCGGATGTTCTGGCCCGTGTTCCGGGCCTTCGGTTCGACGATGATGGCGCTCTCAGGAACTCCGAGCGCCACCGCACGGTCCCTATAGTGTTCGGCCTCACCTCGGGGCATCCGCTCACGCGTCGTACGGCTGGTTGCTCCGGTGAAGACGATGAGCGGCGCCATGCCACGGTGGTAGAGGTCCGCGGTCGTGTCGGCCACTCCCAGGTCGTGGCTGCCGAGTCCGATCGCCACGGAGCAAGGTCGCAGCTCGTGACCCATCTGCTGGAAGTCCCACAGCCGCCGGGCATCCGCCCATGTCTGCGTTGAGATCACTTGCTCTCGCCCTCCATGTTCGCCGAGGACCTGCTCCCCGCCGTTGCCCTCCGATGGGATCAGCCTACGTTCCAGATAACAGGCGCCCTCAGATGACGGTTCTCCTGTCCCGCGCGCTCACGCCGTGTGAAACTCGATCGGGCAGGCTGAGGGGAGCACGTCAATGCGGGGAATGACCGACCATCTTCCGTTCGGCAAGCGAGTCCGGTTCTACCGGAAACGCCGGGGCCTGAGCCAGCGGCAGCTCGGCGAACTTCTGGGACGCTCCGAGGACTGGGTGTACCGGATTGAGTCCGACCGCATACCAGTGAACAACGTGAAGATGCTCGCGGACCTGGCACACGCTCTGCGAGTGCACGTTGAGGATCTTCAGGGCACGCCGACGCTCTTGGACGACCGCGGTCGTCACGCGGCCAGCATCCCGGCGATACGCACCGCACTCATGCAGTCGCGACGGCTGGCGGGCTCGCTGTACGACGGCCGTGAAACCGTGCGCCTCGAACGTCTCTCCTTCGCAGTCGACGAAGCCTGGCGGCTCTTTCAGAATTGCCAGTTCGCACGCCTTGGAGAGTGCTTGCCCGGACTACTCGCGGACGCCCGGCTGGCCACGCAGGAGCGCACAGCTGGCGCCGAACACGTCGAAGCACTCCGGTTGTTCGCACTGACCTGCCACGTGGCAGCGGTACTTCTACGAAAGCTGGGTGAGACCAACCTGGCCTGGACCGCTGTAGACCAAGGCGACATGGCGGCCGCAGAGTCGGAAGACCCCGCCACAATGCTCGCTCTGCGGCGAGGTGTCGCGCATGTTCAACTCGGCGCCGGCATGCCGGCAGAGGCAGTGAACGTCACCCTCGACGCGGCAGACGACCTCGAACCCGGTTGGTGGCGCTCCACGCCGGCTTCTCTCTCCTTGTACGGGACCCTGTTCCTCAACGGAGCCGTCGCAGCGGCCCGGATGCGGAACCGGGCGCTGGCAGATCACATGATGGGGAAGGCCCAAGAAGCAGCGGACCTGCTCGGCGGCGACTCCAACGCGATGTGGACCTCCTTCGGTCCCGGCAACGTAGAGATCCACCGGCTGGCGCTCGCCCTGGAATTCGAGGACGTCCAACTGGCCGTGGACGTAGCGCCGAGAGCCAGAGCGGCAGGATTGCCGGTAGAGCGACGGGGTCGGGCCCGACTGGATGTTGCCCGTGCCTATGCTGAGGCAGGGCGGACAGATAAGGCGATAGACCATCTCAAGCACGCCTACCGAACCGCTCCCGAGCAGATCAAGGCACACGAGTTCGCTCGGGACCTAGCTCGTCGGCTCCACAAGCGATCCCGCCGTCAGGATGTCCAGGACCTGGCCATGCGGCTCGGCGCCATCAGGTAGAGCCCGCTGTAGAGAGGTTCGTTGGCAGACCCGGAAAATTCCTCCGGGTCCGCCTCCCCATCGGCTCCTACGGTCGTTGCGACCAAGCCACTTGTACGGGGAGGCATCGGAGTGCCTGTGATCTATCGGCCGGATGATGGCGTCGGTCCCAAGAACAGCAGTGCGGTGGTGCTCCGCTGGAGTCGCCATCCGCGCTGCGTCGGTCTTGCGCGTCGTGAACTCCGTAAAGCGCTTGGCGGTTGGGGCCTCTCAAGTATTGAAGACTCAGCTGTCCTCGTTCTCGCGGAGCTCTTAACCGACGCGGTACGCCACGGCAGTGTGCGCCCGGGCGCAGAGATCGAGACGCGGTATCTGCGAGTACGAAGTGGCCTGCGAATCGAGGTGTCGGACACAGTCCACGAATTCCGCCAGTTGACGGCAAGTTCCTCGGAGCCAGACAGAGATCCCCGACTACGGCTCATAGACGCACTGGCCGACCGGTGGAAGATGAACGACACTTTCACGATCGGCACATCGGCGTGGGCAGAGCTCGACTTCCCGTCACAGACTGGTGCCCCCGATGTCGAATGATGCCGGCCATCGCTTTCCGCTCGCCTTAGCAGTTGACGAGGACACCCGCAGGATCCCGATACGCGCAGGCGCAACGGCGGTCGAAACGAGGGGCCGGGAGAGCAGCCCTTCGCCCTCATCCGCGACGGACACCGCTGAGCGGCATGCCCGCCTGTGTCGATGGTGTCGACGGCCTCTGAGCCGATACAACAACGAACCGTACTGCAGCGCTTGTTCGCGACACGTATCAGCTACCCCTTCGCCACCGCCCCAGGTGGTACCAGAGGTTTGGAAGCGAGTGGACGTCCGGGAAGCTCTCTGGGCCCGTGACTTTGGCCGAGTGTGCCACCTTGTGCGAATCGGCAGCTCACTACGCCAGAGTGATATGGCAGAGCTCACGGGTCTGAGCCAAGCCTTCCTGTCAATGCTGGAGTCAGGAGTACGAAGACTCACCAACATCGACAAGATCGTCGAACTACTCGCAGGACTCAACACTCCGGCGGAACTCACAGGCCCCATGCTCCAACCGTCGACAGCGGCAGGCCGACCGTGCGACCCATCACTCACAGGGAAGAAAGCGGGATGGCCAGCGTGACGCTCGGCCCGGTAGACCACTCCCAGCGACATCGAGATGGTGCTGTTCGCGTAGAAGGAAAGAAGGGCCTTTTGGTCACTTGCGTGGCCATGCCCGTCGGAAGGCGGCGCAGTTGGCTATTGCGCCCGACACCCGAGGGTTCAAACGAGATCGGCGAAGATAGTCGATAAGCCCGTTTTCCAGTTCGCAGCGTCTTACGGCTCGCCGAGCCAGGCATCGATACCTTGCAAACCCATGTGAGGGACGTGGTCGGGCGCCCCGGACGACTGGATCGAAGCGCGGGGAGTGCGTGTCAGCGTCGAAGGATTTCAACTTAGCGTACTCACGTGATCCCGCGAATATCACGGCCGTGATATCACCCCCGAGATGTGCTCGCCCCGCGAATGCGGAGCACCCTCATCAGGGGCCCGAACTTCAGGCCTGCACAGCACGACGTTCAGATCCGAAATGCGCCGCGCCAGCGACAGGAGATGAGTGCCATGCCGACACCACGACGAAACAAGAACGATCACCTGCTCTACGCCGACGTCGTCGATTCCAAGCAGAAGGCCGGAGTCTGGATGGGCGAGCGTGACGCCTTCCAGGCCAAGCAGGCCGAGATCCTGGAAGCGGTGAAGGATCAAGCGGACTGGGTCCCGGTCGAGAACGCCATCCTGGTGGTCAGCACCGAGCCCGCCGGCATCACGATCATCGCCCCGAACCCGACCCTCCCCGGCGTGATCGTCCTCGCCGACGGAGGCTCGCCGGAGGCCTCAGCACAGCTGCAGGCCGCCGGCGAGGAGCTCGTCCGCAAGGTCATGGCCGAGCGCGGCATCCTCGAAGAGGAAGCCGCGTAACACAGGTGGTCACCTCACAGCTCCTGTGGGGGAAGTACATCCAGTACGTCCGGGATGGCGAGGGCGCCCTCCTCGACCCGGTCACGCTGGACAGTGTGTACCTCGACCGCGGGGAGGTCACCGACCTCTCCGCGGTTCCCCCGACCGCGACCCACAAAGCTCTCGCCGAGCTCGGCTTCACGCCCGACAGCCCTCGCGCTGATCAGCGTGAAGCACTCCATAACCGGCTCCACCAACTCGACCTGGATCCCGTCCCCGAACGGATCAGCGGCCTGCGCGTCGTCCTTACCGACGCCTGCAACATGAAGTGCAGCTACTGCTTCGTCGAGACCAACACCGGCAAGCCGGACATGACCGAGCAGGAAATCGCCGACGGCCTGACCTACCTCTTCGAGACGAACGCCGGTCGCGACGAGGTAGCCATCCAGTGGTTCGGCGGCGAACCGACGACCCGGTTCGACCTGATGCAGTACGGGGACACCCTCGCGGACTCCCTCGCCGCGCAGTACGACGTCAAGCGGGTCCGCCGAACGGTCGTCACCAACGGGGCCCGCATCACCGAGGCCATGATCGACCACTTCGCCCGCTACGAGTACGGCGTCGGGATCTCCATCGACGGACCGCCCGCCATCAACTCCGAGAACCGCCGCCTCCTGGGCGGACAAGCGGCCGACGACCGGATCCGGCGCAACGTCCGCTGGCTGCTCGACGCAGACGGCATCCACGTGGGCTGCAACCTCACGCCCACATCCGCGAACATCGGCCGCCTGGCTGAGACCGTCACCTGGATCATCGACGACCTCGGGTTGAAATTCATCTACGCCAACACCCCGATACCCACCAGCGGTCGCTGGACTGTCAAGGGCAAGAAGCTGGCCAAGGAGCTGTACCAGGCGCGTCTCGTCGCCCTTGGGCGTGGCGGCATGATGTTCTCCGTCCTCGACCGGGCGTTCCAGGCCCTCGACCGGCGCCGCCCCATGCTCTTCGACCACATCCAGAGCGACCGGACCCTGAACGTCGCCCTGCTGCCCGGCAACCGAGTCAGCCTCTGCGACATCAACTTCACCGCACCCTCCTTCCTGCACACCCTCGACGAACTGCGTGCGGACCCGAACCTGCTGGGCGGCATCGCCAAGCACGTCGCCCCCATCGCCGAGTGTGGCCAGTGCCCGGCTCTGGCGATCTGCGGGGGCCCCTCACGCAACGAACAACTCCTCATCGGCGGTGACCGGCCGGACCCACAGATGTGCGATTTCTACACGAGCACCGTGGAGATCGCCGTATGGGACAGCACGGGGGTGCAGTGAACACCGTCACCCACCCCGAGAGCCCACCCGCACGAGCCCGGCAGCAGTTCCGTTCCGCGCTCATCAGCACCTCCGGCCACTGCAAGATCGCCTGCGGATTCTGCTTCCGAGCCGACCGGGCCCACGGCTTCCTCGACATCGCCACCTACACCCGGGCACTGTCCCGGCTGAAGGAGACCGGCGTCGAGGCGATCTGCCTGACCGGCGGCGAACCCACGCACCACCCCGAACTACGCCAGCTCGTACGGCTCGCCCACCAGTTCGGGATTCCCGTGTCGATCGTCACCTCGGCCCGAGACCCCGAAGACGTAGACCGGTTGGCCGACAGCGCGCGCTTACTCGCGAACGTCACCGTGTCCGCCGACTCGGCCGGTGCCATGGAACTCGGGCGCACCACCCGTTCCGTGGCATCGGCGATCGCGACGCTCGATCAAGTCCCTACGGCAGAGAGAGTTCTCCACCTCACGTACTGGAAGCTCACAGCCCAGGAGTGCCAGGACATCTACGAGCGCGTCGACAAGTCAGGAGTCCAGATCCAGCTCAGCCCGGTGGCGCTCGACGTCACGGCACGCCAGCGTGCTGGCTCCACCTTCTACAACTACCTGGCCCAGCAGCGGGAGGACACCGACCTTCTCGGACGCTACTTCCAGCTCACCCCGCGGTTCCAGGAGTACCTCACCGCCCTGCGAGCCATGCACCTGTACCCCGAGCGACGGCCCTCCTGCGCGTCCGCGACGCTGTACGTGTCCGCAAGCGGCGAGATCCGCCGCTGCCCCTACGGCAAAACGGGGGTGAGCGTGCGCGCGCCTCGCGCGGAGATCAGTCGCTTTCTCCACGCCGAACCGCAGGACCGGACCACCCCAGAGTGCGCGGCCATCTGCCGCGCCGACGACACCCCGTGAGTGGACGATGACGACCCCAGTCACCACACCAGAAGAGTTCATCGAACGGTGGCGGACCCCTCCCAACAAGCGCGTCAGCAACGTCCTCACCGCCACCGGCTTCAGCTTTCCGCCCGCCCTTGACGTCCTCGACGCCGTCCGGCAGGACGAGGAAGTGCGCTTCACCATCCTCGGAGACGAGGACTGGTCCGTACGCATGGACCGTACGTCGGCCTTCCGCACAGCCCCGGTCGAAGAAGTGGCCACCTGGACGTTCCGCCTCGTCCACTTCAACCTCACCCGCTTCTACGACGGACTCCTCAGCGGATTCCAAGAGCAGGTCATGGTCCCCTGGCGAACCCGGCTGTCGAGCTGGGGGTTCACGTGGCAACGGTGCGCGCCGCTGCTGTTCATCTCCACGGGCGGTGCCTCCTCGACGTACCACAACGACAACTCGCACGGGCTCGTGTGGCAGATCGAGGGCACGAAGACGTTCCACAGCTACAGGGACCCCGACCAGCACCTCACGGCCGAGGCCGCTGTGGTGGGCGAGACCACCGCAGAGGAACCGCCCGAACACGACCCGGCCGACCGCGAGTCCTTACGGATGGGGCCCGGTGACCGACTGTGGAGCCACGCCCTGACCCCGCACTGGGTGACCACCGAGTCCTCGCTCGCGATGAGCGTCACCCTCTCCCACGGCGGCCTGTGCCACCAAGGCCGCTTCGCCGACCGTGAATTGGCACTCCGCGCTTACTGGGACCAGCACCCCGACGAGGCGTGGAAGCTCGATCTGCGAAACGTTCGCTACTGACCAGGCCTGGGCCGCTGCACCCTCCAAAGGGTGCAGCGGCCCAGGCTCTTGGCGTGACTACGGGGTGAGCCGGTTCGGGCCACGGAACAGGAACGTGGCCTCCCGAATCGAGTCGAGGCCGAGCATCACCATCAGAACCCGCCCGAGCCCCATGCCCAGACCACCGTGCGGCGGGCATCCGTACCGGAAGGCGTTCAGGTAGTCCTGCATCGGCTCGGTGCTCATCCCCTTCTCCGCAGCCTGCTTCAAGAGCACGTCGTAGCGGTGCTCACGCTGCGCACCGGTGGTGACCTCCAGCCCCTTCCACAGCAGGTCGAAGCTGAGCGTCACACCCGGGTCGTCCGTCGGCCGCATGTGGTAGAAGGGCCGGATGCTCGTCGGATAGTGGGTGACGAACACCCACTCATGCCCTGTCTGTTCCTTGATGTACGAGGCGATCCCACGCTCGCCCTCTGGGTCCAGGTCCTCCTTCACGCCCGCCGGGTCCCAGCCCTTGGCCCGCAGGATCTCCTGTGTCTCGGCCATCGTGATCCGCTGGAACGGCGTCGTCGGTACCGTCACTTCGACACCGAACGTCTCCTGGATCGCCTCACCGTGTGCATCGGCGACTTTGGCGATGGCATGCGCGAGCATCTGCTCCTCGAAGGCCATCACGTCCTCGACTCCGTCGATCCACGCCAACTCCACGTCCACACCAGTGAATTCGGTGGCGTGCCGGGAGGTGAACGACGGCTCAGCGCGGAAGACCGGCCCGATCTCGAAGACCTTGTCTACACCCGCCGAGATCGCCATCTGCTTGAAGAACTGCGGCGACTGAGCCAGGTAGGCGGAGCGGTCGAAGTAGCCGAGCTTGAACACCTCAGCGCCTGACTCCGAGGCGGTGCCCATCAGCTTCGGAGTGTGCATCTCCGTGCACCCCTGCCGATAGGCGTACTCGCGCATCCCTTGCTCGAGTGTGGTCTGTACAGCGAAAAGCAGCTGCGCCTGGGGCCGGCGCCGCACGTCGAGGAACCGCCAGTCCAGGCGGTGTTCGAGTCCGGTCTGCTCGTCGATGGGAAGTGGAGTCTCTGCCCGGTTCAGCACCTCGACCGATTCGGGGATGATCTCCAGGCCACCGAGCTTCACGATCGGGTTGTCGACCACGCGACCGGTGATCCGGACTGCGGATTCCGGCGTCAGCCCCTCCAGCGCGGTCTCAACCTCGTCGCCTTCGCCGCCGCGTTTGTGAGTGACCTGCACCATGCCGGTGTGGTCGCGCACGACGACGAACTGCATCTTGCGTTGCAGGCGGAGCGTGTTCACCCAGCCCGACACAGAAACGGTCTGCCCGACATGTTCTCGCAGGCCAGACACCAGTACACGGCTAGTCATGTGGATCATCGCAGCCCTCCAAGGGGCGTCGTCATGATCCCTTGGGGGCGCGGACGAGAAGGGTACTCGCGGTGCCACCGCGCCTTTACCGCAGCTCAGAGAGCCACGGCCTCATTCATGCCCGATGACGGGGGCCGGCCGGCGGGGCATTGGGCCTTCAACGAGGCCGTTCCTCCCCGCGCTCAGGAGGGTCTTCACCTTGGGACGCAAGACCGCCTTCCCAGCTACCGGCGGCTCTCTCTGCTCGCGTGATCCCGCGGCTACTCGTCTCCTTCAACGCGTTGCTGTTGAGCATAGCGGGGTGGGCAGGGATGCGACAGCAAGATCGTGCCAACGAGCGGCCTGTCGAAGCGGCGTGCGGCCGTAATGACGGTCAGCCGCCATCCAGAACTTCAGAGTCCCCTGTCCCAAGGCGTCGTCACGTATCAGATCCGGACACCCTCAACGAGATACCCGGCAGGCCACTCTCTCTCCGCAGAGCCGACTACGCGAGAGGATTCGCCTCCATTTCATCATCGTATTTCTTGGGTGATATCACGGCGGTGATTTTTGGTCGACGCGATCGTGTTTTACGCTGCTTTGGCCAGGTCTTCGCATCGATTCGGCCCACGCAAAGAATAGAAGAATTTTCGTCGACTGCTTTCGCGATAGAGAGTCCATGCATTCACGAGCAATCGACGCATGTGAACACCAGTCACGAAATATCGTCCCGTTTCCCACCGACCCTGCACGAGTAACTCAGGGAAAGGAACTCCTTCAATGGAAGGAATATCCACGCCCGGAATTTCGGTCGAGGTCGTCTCAACTCTGCCATCGAAAGCACCCGACCGCAGCATCAAGCACGTCTTCAAAACGTCAGACATGGCTACCTTCGAAGCCGTGCAACTCTGGGAGGGAGAGCACCAAGCCTATTCTGTGTGCATGTCGGCCCAGGCGGGTTGCAGGTATGGCTGCGCACATTGCGCTACCACCTTCGCACGGACTCCCTTCGTTCGAAATCTGCACGCGGAAGAGATTGCCTCTGCAGTAGGGCAGCTGAAGCAACAGGTAGGTCCTCAGCAAGGCCCCCTCATCTGGGTCGACTTCGCTGGAGTCGGTGACGCTGCCGCCAACTGGAACCACGTCACCACCGCCGCGAAAACGATCGTCGACCAGAGAATGGCTCGACAGGTGAAGGTAACCAGCATCGCCCCGCAGGCCTGGGTGCGAAATCTCCTGAAACCCAATTCCTGGCTGCCGGATCGCCTCATGTTCTCGCTGCACGGCGCCAACGCCGCTCAGCGCAGGGTGGTCATCCCCCGAGCGGACGACCCTTCGACCGTCTTGCCACTGTGGGCAGCTGTTGCTGAAATGCGCCCGGTGGTGCTGAACTACGTTCTCTGCGAGCACAACACGCGGCCCGATGACGAAGCGGCGCTGACCGAGCTGCTCGCTCCCTACGCCGGGCGCTTTCTCATACTGAGGCTCTCCAGCTTCAATCCCGTGCACGGCAGCCCGCTGCTCCCAAGCGCGAGGGAAGAGGAATTCATCGCCGCTCTCTCCCGAGATTTGACCGGCTGGACGGTGTCCCACCACTTGTCTGCTGGCAGGGAGACGGCCGCTGCGTGCGGGCAACTTCGGGCCGAAATCCTGGATCTCGCTCCGCCGACCAAACGCCCAGGCATCTGACGACGACACACGAGCACCTGGGCGAACTCCCCAGCAGCCACACCCAGGCCTGCCGTAGCCGGCCCTGGTGAAGAGCTGCCCTGTCCTCCGACCTCCCCGTAGCCGGAGGACAGGGCTTCACCACGGCATGCGTCAGGATGCTTCTGGCTCAACGTTGCGGGACGGCGCTGCCAGGAAACCGCCCGGGATCCACTCCCGCAGAACCTCGGGTACCGCCACGGTGCCGTCGGCCTGCTGATGTTGCTCAAGAAGCGCAGGCACGAGACGGCTCGTGGCCAGGCCGTAGGCGTTCAGCGTGTGTACGAACGCCTACCGACCCGACCGGGGCCGGTAGCAGATGTTGCCGCGCCGGGCCTGGTAGTCGCCGGCGTTCGACACCGGGCTGGCCTCGGCATACATCCCGATGCTGGGCAATCACACCTCTGGAGGCCAGCGTGTAGAAGACCGGCCGCCGACCCTCCACACGCTTCGCCGTCGCCTTGTGAGGCAGAGACGGCATGGTGAATCTCGCTGGCGGCCACGTGGCCGTTGGCCTCACGCTTGCGGAATGCCGATCGTCATCACCCCGAGGCCGCCGTACCACTCCACTGCCGTACGCCCTCAGTGGAACGACCTGCCCCAGCGTGTCCGCGAACTCATCGCCCGACGACTCGGGGGCAGCGTGGCCGCCCGACCGAGTGCCGGAAGCGGCTTCACCCAAGGCTTCGCCAGCGTGATCACCGGAACGGGCGGCACCCAGTTCGTCAAAGCCGTCAACAGCGCAGACTCTGCACACATCGCCGACTGCTACCGGCGAGAAGCCAAGGTCAACCAGGCCCTCCCCCAGGCGGTACCAGCGCCTCGACACCGGTGGAGTGAGGAACTGGATGGATGGGTGATCCTCGGGTTCGACGCCGTTGAAAGCGGCCGTATGCCCAGCTCGCCGTGGAGGACCCACGAGCTCGCAACCAGCCTCGACGCATACGCGACCGCAGCCGAGGCACTGTCCACACCACCCGCTGCATTCCAGCAGGTCGGCCTGAAACCACTCGGCGAAGATGGTGACTTCGACGACTGGCGGCTGCTTGCCGCCGGCACCACAAGCGCCACAGTCCTCCCCACATGGGTCCCGACAGGCCGACTGGACACCCTGGCCGAGCTGGAATCCCGGTGGCGGCAGGCCGTCGCTGGCGACGCAGTCCTCCACCACGACCTCCGCCAAGACAATATCCTCGTCGACGCCAATGGCAGTGCGTGGATCTGCGACTGGAACTGGCCTTGCCTTGGCGCTAGTTGGTTCGACCTCGTACTCCTCCTGGCCACAGCACACGCTGATGGCCACGACGCCACCACTGTGTTCAGGAAACACCCCACAGCTCGCGGAGTCGACAGCGATCAACTCGATGCCGCTCTGGCCGCGCTCTCGGGCTTCTTCCTGGTCTCCGGCGCACAGCCCCCAGCCGATTGGTCGCCGCACCTGCGTCAGCACCAAACATGGTGCGGAGAGGTCACGCTGCGATGGCTGGCGGCCCGGCGCAAGTGGCTGCTATGACCCCACCAACTGATCAACCTGGCACACCAATCGGCTGACGAAAGCGGGGGTCGAGTCAGCACCAGAGCCCATCCCACTGCCGCCCATGCCGAACACGGCCGACGACGTGCTCCCGGAGGACGATTGACGGCAGCAGATGGTGCCCGATCTTGTTGGAATGGCCTCACGCGACAGCCGCATATGGGACCTGCGGCCACGTGGTTCCGCGAGTTTTGTTCCCGAAGAGGGGTTCTTCGATTATGCCGGGTATCACGGTTGCGATGTGCACAGGGAATGGCGGGAAGTATCGTACAGCCCAAGAGCATCTTGCGCCTTGGGGTGTTGAAGTGGAACAGGTGGCTTTGGAGCTGGATGAGATCCAGACCACGTCAGTTGCGAAAATCGCGGAGCACAAGGCCCGGCAGGCTTACGCGATTCTCGGACAGCCGTTGTTCGTCGAGGATTCAGGCTTCTACATTGAGGAGTTCGGTGGTTGGCCGGGACCGATGGTGAAACAGGCTCTGGAGGCTTTCGGCCCCGCCGGATTCACCCATCTCGCGGACCTCACCGAGAAGCGGACCTGCCGTTTCGCGAGTGCCGCGGTCTACGCGGACGCCGACGGCGAGTTGCACACCTTCGCGGACGACACCCGCGAGCCGGGAACGATCGCGATGGCACCAGATCGTGGGCACGGTTCACGATCCTGGTCCGATCTGTGGTCAATCTTCGTGCCGAAAGGAGCCACCGCGACACTGGCCGCTTTGCCGGAGGCTGAGCAGAACCGCGTGTTCGCCGAGTGGGGAAAGCGCTCGGTCGTCGCAGCCCTGGGCAAGTGGCTGGCACAGTCACAGCGGCATTACTGAGGTGATATCACTTCAGGGATAGGGAGCCAGGCTGCCTGTGGTCCATGGTGGACGTCCGCCGCCTGCCGGGCTCTTACTGGATTTCCCGGTTGCTCTGCCGGGCTGCTTGGTGAAGTCGGCGAGCGATCCATTCACTTGCGAGATCGCGTTGACACACTAGCTTCTGCCCACCGAGAGGTCCCAGCTATGTCGCGCCCGTTCGAAGAATCGCCCTACGCGTTTACCGTCCCGCCCCTGGTTGAGGCGGTGCCGGCTGCACGAGACAGAATTGTGAGCCGTGCAAGGCGGCTCGGGCTGGCCCTGAACGAGGAGCTGGCCCAAGACTTGAAGTTGCTCACCGGAGAACTGGTCGCGAACTCGGTCATGCACACGCGGGCCGCGTGCGTTGTGTCCGTACGGTGGACCGGACAGCGGCTCCGCGTGGAAGTCACCGACGTCGACCCCACTACGGTGCGTCCGTCTCAAGCTCGGTCCGCGGACGAGAATGGGCGCGGTCTCTTCCTCGTCTCAGCGTTGGCAACGGAGTGGGGATCACACCCCTGTGCGGCGGGGAAGAAGACCTGGTTCGAGCTGACGGTTCCCACGTCCGTGGGGGACACCAAAACCGGGATGCCCTCACACGATGAAGCACCTGCTGACCACGCGGTCTTCAACCGCGCGGTAGACACCCACTCCGCCGTAACAGAACCCGCGCCAATCGCCAGTGCATGTACACGAGTCGAGCACCAAGCGGCTTGAGCTGCTTCGAACCAGGCAGAAGTGGTCAGCCAGCGAGTTTCTCGACAGCCGCGTCGATCCGGGCCAGGATGCGATCCTTGCCGAGGACCTCCAGGGACTCGAAGAGCGGGAGGCCGACCGTGCAGTCCATTACGGCGACGCATACCAGGGCTTGGGCCTTGCCCAGCTTCAGGCTGTGCTCCTCACCGGCGGCCAGCACCAGCTCCTTGAGGGACTCGGGGCTGGTCCAGTCGGCCGCCCCTAACTTGGCGCGGGCCGTGGTCAGGAGAGCCACCGGATCGCCCTTCATCGCACGCCACCGATCACGGTGGACGCTCGCATGAAGTCGGTAGTACGCCGTCTCACGCCGCCCCTCGTCGGGCACACCGTCGTGGTTGCCGACGTTATGGGCGAGCAGCACGCCGCCCGCGCTACCGAGACCTGTGACTCTGCACTTCAGACGGCGTTGAGCATTGGTGTGCGACTGGGCTCGCACACTAATGCCCCCTCCCGCTGACGTTGCGGCGGTGCCAGAGTGGGTGGCATGGGCAAACGCCGTAAGAACGGCCCGCTCGGGCCTGGGTCGAGAACGCCGCCATCCTGTGCCGTGGCTCCGGGACAGGACAAGGCCTTGTTCGCCCGCGACGAGCTGGCCAATCGGCTCATCCGGGAGCTTGCGGACTGGCGCACCTGGGAGGCATACCGCGAGCGGTATCTGTGGGACGAGTACAACGACGGCATCACCGATCCTGACCCGTGTGAGTTGCGCCTGGTCGACCTCGTCGTGCCCACTCCCCTGGAGCACCCCTTCGTGGCTGCGCTGCTGCAGGAACTCGGTGAGTACGCCGCCGAATACGCCACAGGAGAACAGGCTGCTGTGAAGGCAGTGGCAGTGTACGACTCCTGGGCACCGCAGCAGCCGAAGCGGGTTGTCCGCATCCATGGCGGCTGGTGGAGCCTGATCACGCGGTACCCGCGCGCCGGCCTTAACGAAGTCGGGCCTGCGGTTGTGCTTATGGACGGCATCATCGACGCGCACGACATCAGTCCCGCACCGGCCCTGCCCGGATATCTAGAGACGATCATGGCTGCCGCTCCGGACCAAGGCCGCCCCGTTCCGGATGAGCCGGACGCCTGGTTCACGTGACGGACCAGCGTGGTCGGCCAGTGCTCGGAGCCGCATGAACGGGCCGTGCTCAACCTGCCAACTCGCCGAATGAAGCGCTCAGCCACACTACCTGTGTCGGCTCGCTGAGCTCGCTCTTCGGATAGGGGCCAGGTTCATCTCCTCGATCTGAGCCAGGGCGTCCTCGCCGCGTTCAGCAAGGTACTGCCCGAAACGCAGTTGGGTACCCGGCTAGACCCACAGGTTCCCCCGGTGCCGCCGGCCGTGATCGGTAAGCCATTTGCCGGTCAACAGCGAGAACGCCCCCCGCCTTCCGTCCGGTTCACCCGGCGTCAGGCCGTCGACGTGTGGCCCACCCGGCCGAGGCGGCCAGGGCGGGATCGTGGTGGCCACCTGCGCGAAATCGGGGTCCTGGACAGACAGATCCGTACGCAGTAGCTGGCAGGCGAGCTTCCCGGTGTCCATCTCCCAGCAGAAGTCGAGCTACCCCTGGCGCTCAGCCTCGCCCCGCAACCTGATCTCGCTTCTGGTTGCGCCTCAACCAGGCCTGGCCACAGGCAGAATGGGCCGATGGACGCTGGACTCGCCGCACTGCTCGGCGCCGCCGTAGGCTCACTTGCCACCCTCGGCTCCGCGATGGTCACCGGGCGCGCGGCGGCGCGCTCGCAGCTCGCCCAGTGGCGCCGGCAGCACCGCCGGGACGCTTACGCGAATTACCTCGGCGCGGTGTACGACCGTGATGTCGCCCTGGACGCAGTGCGCGACGCGCTGCGGGCGGACCGGCCGGATCTGCGGGACGTCGACGAGAAGATGGAGCGCTTCGCAGCCCAGGTCCGCACCGTCCACCGAGCCGCTGAGCTCGTCATCCTCGAGGGTCCGCCTTCCGTGGTGGATGCGCTGTACGGTGTGGTCCACGCGGCGGACGACCTCGCCGAGGTCATGCGACGGATGGTGCGTGATGCCCACGCGGAAGACACCTCCCGCAAGGCCGCGAACACTGCGCTCGCCGCCGAGCGGGAACACCTGCTGTACCAGGCCGTGAAGGGCCTCCGAGCAGCGGCCGCCGACGTCCTCGGCAATAGCCGGATACGCGTCTACTAGTCGCGCTCCTGGGCGCACCGGAGGTTCGCCCAGGGGGGGTCGTTCGGTGCTGTGACCTACTGCGCCGCTCGGTGCGGGCTGATCAGTGGAGTCGAAGACCAAAAACAGCCACTCATCGCGTAGCGACGCCGTATACGCCCTCGACGGGGCGGCACTGCCTGCACACTCAACAAACATGCTGGGCATCATCACCAGGCTTCGGCTGTCGGCCCGTTACGCGACCACGCTGCTGCGGGCGCTGCTTGTGCTTACCCACACCGAAGTCGCACGCCCTTGGGAGCAAACAACCGCCCGCGACCAGTACCAGTATGAGATCGCTGACTCGCACCAGCCCCAATGACCTGCGGGTTCGAAGTTGGAGGAGGCTTATTCCTCATCAGGCCGATTCACCCCACTCCAGAAGCGGCCTTGAGGTGGGTGGTGAGATCTTGGAGCGTGGTCCATGCGTCGGCCTCGGTTCCGTCCCCCAGGAGGTAGTGCAGGGCGGGGTGCCTGTGCGTGCCGAGTTGTCTCGGGCGCAGGGCGACGGGTGGCCTTCGGGCGTGGGTGAGGCCGATGGCGTTGACGTCCCGGGCGCCGAGGGTGAAGGACACCGGGATGGGCGGGGCCTCCAGACGCGGGGTCAGCGTCAGGTCCGCGCGGGCTGCTCGGAGCGTGGTGAGCATCGACACCAGGCCGTGCTCGTCGACCAGCGCGGCTGCAAGGGATTCGACGGCGTCCAGAGGGACGTCCGCAGCGGACGTGTATCCGAGGGTGAGCGTGATGTCCTGGGCGACGCTGGCCTTCGTACGCGCTGTGCGGAGTGTGGCGATGGACGGATGATCCGCTGCGCCGATCGCGACCAGGTGGGTCGGAGCAGGTGACCGTTCGCGGGCGAGATCCGTCAACTGGCGTGGTGACCAGGGCAGGTTGACGGGCTCCGATGTACTCCACCCCACCGGCGCCGAGCCCGTCAGATGGCGCCAGGCGGTCTCCAGACCGCGGCCGAGGACCAGGTCGGCGGTGGGGGCGTGGAGCGTGCGGAACGTGAGGGTCAGCTGACGTTCCGGGGTGGGCTCGGTGTGGCGGGTGAACGCGTCGGCGACCGTGGTGCCGGTCGGGAGAAATGTGCCCTGCTGCCAGGCGAGGGGGACACCGGACAGGCCGTCGTAGTAACCGCCGGCCGGGTCCTGGACCACCCACCGGTTGGGGGCGCCCCGCAGCGCCGTGCGCAGGGGGAGAGTGAGCCGAGCTTGGGGCGGGGTGACCAGATGCAGGGCGCGGTTGGTGGCGCTCGTGGTGCGGAGTACTTCGGAGAGCCAGGTGGTGAAGGCGAGGACGGGGCGGTCGGAGATGACGACCGCCGTGGAGTCGGTCAGGACGTCGACCGAGGGAACGGTGGGAGCGGAGGGGGCGACGACCTCCTGTGCGTCATCGGCCGACTGGTCCTGCGGGATGGCCACCACGCGTGTCGTACCTGCGGCGCGTGGCCACGCTGTCCCGCCGAGCAGCGTGGTCAGGCGTCCGCACAACGATTCAGCGAGAGCTTCTGCTTCGGGTACCGAGGTCGAGGCGCGGGTCTCGGTCCACCAGTACGGCGGCGGGGGCGCTGACACATCGGGGCCGAGGAGGCGTTCCGCTTCGCCGGGTATGTGGACCAGGAGCGGCGCCTCGACGGAGACCAGCGGACGGCCAACGCTTGTGCACAGCTGAAGGACGCCGCCGTCACCGGTAGAGGTCAGCCCCAGGTCGAGGCCGCCTGCTGAGAGGCCGGCGATCAAGGAGCGGGTGTCCGGCATCTTCGGGGTGAGAGCTATGACGTCTTTGGTCACGTCGGGAACTCGCCCACCCAGGAACGTTCGAGGAGGTGCTTGGGCAGGTACGCGGATTCGACGTCGACCGGGATGTCCGCGTCGAACGCCATGCAGGCGACGGCCAATGGGGCCAGAGCCACCAGGCCTTCGCTGCTCTTTGACCGTGTCTCGTTCTCGGTCCAGTACTCGCGATGCCAGGTGAGTGCTTCCGCAAGAGCGGTGTTGAACGGCTCCGGCTCCTGCCGCTGGTAGCGGTGGAAGATCTCCAGCGGCGGGTAGAGAATTTTCAGCATCAGTTCGGCACTGGCAATGTGGGGGGCTTCGGGGTCCGTCCCATCAATCGCGGCGGCCAGGGTGTTCCAGGTTTCCGGGCGGCCGAACCAGGCATTCTGCAGGGTCTCCACCCAGGCGTAGATGTACTCGTCGAACTCCACACCTGATGCGCGCAGGAATGAGACGGGTACACGGGCAAGTTGGTCGAGACGCTCGTTCTCCCGGCAGATCACCGCCAAGTAGTACGTGGTGAGCCAGTTGCCGGCGTGCAGATATTCCTGCGGGCCGGTTGCCGGAAGGTTCTTGATCTCACCTTTTCCTCCGATACGGCATGGGACAGGGCCTTCCGCAGCCGCTCCAGAGATGAACAGGCCCGATCCGACCTGCATCGCGGTGACCCAAGCCTCCCACGTCGAAAATTCCTCACCCGAGGGATCCGTCAGGCAGTTCCATTTGGCGACAGTCAGTGAATAGTCCAAGGCATCGAAGCGGTCAAACTCTGACGTTTCGAGTTCAGCAAGTGCTTCGTCGTTGCTTTGGACGATCGGCGCCATGGCTTCGGCCACGTTGTCCACGGGGAAGTCGTGACGGGAAATATGGATGACCACGCCCCTCCCTTTCTCAGTTGATTTTCATGTGTTCGATCACGACGCCAGCATAGAGGGTGCCGTCCGGCTCCTGGACCTTGACCAGGACGTACTGCAACTTCCTGTCCTTCAGCGCCTGTCTGAACTCTCGCGCGAGTTCGGCGTCCCGACCGCCACGTTTCGTCATCTCGCCCAGGATGGTCCGCAGGTACAGATACGTTCCCTGCTTCACTCGCATACCGGCCGCCCCGCCGTCGTCGCCGACGTGCGGTCGCCCAGGATCCTCGGGGTCGGCTCGTCCCTGTCGCCATTGGAGATCGTTTCCCGGCGCCTTGTCCTCAACGATCAGGATCTTGTCGTCCTCAAGCCTGTATGCGCCGTCGAACATGTGGGCCCCGGTGGGCGTCTTGGGGAGGTCGATCTCCTGAGCGTCCGGGAACTCGCGTCGAACGGCGTGGAGCCTGGAGGCGTCCTCACCCAGCTTCTCGGAGATCTTGCTGTTCGGAGGCACGTCTCCGAGCTGTTTTCCATAGGCCTTTTGAGCAGCGGCAAGGGCCTCACGGTTCGATGTCGAGGGCGTCTCGTCGAAGGCCTTCTGCGCGTTCATGAGGTCCATATAGGCGCGACGGTCAGCGGTCCTTCTGTCGAGCCTCGGAAGAACGTCGTCGGGGGCGGTACTCCGCGGCAGCGGCTTCGCACCGAACCGGGTTTCGGACGGACCACTCGGCAGGTCGTGCTTGGCCACGAAGCGCCCTTGCGCATCCTTCGCGAGCTGGGGAAGTTCGACGCCGTCCACCAGTCCGATATGGGGTCTCCTGCGTCCGAGGGTGTCGTAGTGCTTCTTGCGCCACTCCGGGTCTTCGTTGGCCCTCCGGACATGCTCGTCCTGAATGGCCTTGCGCTCGGCAGGAGTCAGCTTCCGCTGTCCTTCGTCACGGGAGCCGTCGCCGTCCGCCCGATCCGCCCGATGCTCATCGGGCCCTGCCGACCGTGTGGCGCGGTCATGCGGCCCGCCATGTCCAGGACCGGAACCGGTTGGGGTCCCCCTGCCCGTTCCCGGACCGTCTCCCGAACCATGCCCGACACCGTTGCCCGGAGCGCGCTCGCCCGTCCGGCCCACGTCGGCGACGGAATTCGTCCCCGCGTGAGCACCGACGAGTTCTGGCTCCCGGGTTCCTGTCACCGGGGCGCGAGACGTGGAGTCGTCCCCGGCGCGGGCGGCGGCCGACGGCTCGGCCTTGGCCTGGGAGGCGTGCTGGTGAAGGGTGCCGTCGGCGTTGAGCAGGTGGCCCTTGTCGGTGAGGTAGACGACCCTTCCGGTCGCGTCGTCGACGTACGGGATCGCGTTGTCGGGAACCTTGGGCGACCGCAGGGCATCGCCTCGCTCGAGCAGGTCCAGTGTTGCCCCGGAGTCCAGTCTCTTCAATGCGCTGAAGGCGTCACCGACTTTGACGTAGGCGAACTTGCCCGCCTTGCCGACATACGTGAACGGGTCGACGGCCCGGCCGACCTTGCCCACGACCGACACGGCACGAGCGGCCGCTCCGGTCCGGCCGGCACCGGTGGCCGCCGCGCCCGCCCCTTCGGTGCCCAGCAGGCCCAGGACGTTGAAGCTGACGGCGCCAGCAGCCCGGGCCGGGTTGCTCTCCCACGTGTCCCACGCGACAAATCCCTTGACGGTCTGCTTGTAGGTGGTGCGGGAATCGCGCAGCCACGAGGGGAGTTTGTCGTCGGGCACCAGCCACCAGGTGCCGAGGGTGGCGCTGGTCAGGAAGGAGGCAGTGCCGAGCTTGGCCAGGCCCGTCCACGCCTCGCCCGCCGCGTCCGAGCCGTCCGCGCCGAACAGGGTGCCCACGCCATGGACCGTGCCCATCACACCGTCGGTCCAGAAACCGTCCCAGACCTGCCCGGACGTGTGCGTGAACCAGTCCCAGCCCTCGTACTCCTGCTCGACAGCCGCGCCCCACGGGGTCTCCCCGGCGTGATCGAGGTCCTCGGCGCGATAGCCGTACATGTTCTCGCCGTGCGAACCGTCATCGACGGTGAGCGTGGAGCCGCCGACGAGAGCGGTGATCTTGTTGTGGCAGGCGCGTTCAGCGGCCTGGAAGGCGGCGACTGTCTGGTTGACCTCGCGCCATAAGCCATTGTTGGTGTCGACCTTGTCTTTGTCCTTACGCCAGTCGTCGTCCCCCGCGACCGAGTCCACGAACGTCCGCGCGTCCGCCTTCAGGGTGGCCAACTTCTCCACCAGCGGCCTGACTTCGACACCATACTCATCCAACGCGCCAGCGACCTTCTCCAGATCGTCCGCGAACGCGTCCGCCTTCGCCTTCACCGGCTGCGTGGAGGAGAACAGGTCATGGGCCTCCGGGGCACGATAGAAGGCCGACAACCCCTGGAAGGCGGTGTGCAGATCCGCGCCCGAAGCCCGGAACTGACCCGCGTTCGCGTACAGCAACATCACGTCGATGCCAAGGGTGGACAGATCCCCGAGGAACTGCGGTATCCCCGACGGGTCGATCAGCTTCGCCTCGTCCGCCATCACTGACCCTTGGCCGGCGAATCGACCCCAGGCAGCTCGACCTTCGGCTCCTTGGCCGCTTCACGCTGCGCGTTGGCCGCCAGAGTCAGGTCGCCCTCGACGTAGTGCCCGGTGGCCTCCGCAGCCCCGCTCAGCGACTTGGACGCCCGCTCGGCGATATAGAGCAGGTCACGGCTCCACTGCTGCAGAAACTCCCCCAGCGCCGCGCCCACCACGCCAACGGTGCTGGTGTAGGGCCCGTACTGACTGGTGATCATCCCCGCCGCCGAGGCGGCCTCCTCCAGGTTGCCCTGCATCGCCGAACCCGCCTCCGACAGGTTCTTCCCATGCGTACCCGACGTCTCCAGAACACCGCGCACCCCGACCGGGTCTATGTCCCACCCCGTCACACCGCTCTCCCAACCCCCGTACACGCCAAGAGCCACCCGATACAGAGCGTCAGCCCCTGCCGCCGCACCGACTGTCCCGACAAGACGAACGTCTCATCGATCATCGAACATGCTCTCGCGTACGCCACTGCGGACACAACATCGTGCTGCGGCATGAGGCTGGAACCAGTCACTTCACACGGCGAGAACGGGCGCCTGCTCGCCCCCCTTCAACCGAAGCGTCGCCGCTACTTCGCCGACATCACGTTGTCTACACAGCGCCCCACCGTGCTCCGCTTCGCCGCAAAAGCCGCGCAGTGTACCGCCGAGCAGCCAGTTCTGAGGCAAGTGCCGCCCGAACGGAGAGGCAGGTGCCTGACCTTGGCGAGGCTGGGCGACCACGAGGACCGAAGCAGCAGAACAGCCGTGCATTCGACAGTCGCGCCCACAGGCCAACGTCTCTGCCCCAGCCTTTCTGCAACAAGGAGAGAAGCGTGAGCATCATCGCAACAACAGCTACTGAGAGCGACGAGGACTGCCCCGCCCGGACCCTCCAACTTGCCGACGCCCCCTCGATGCCCCCGACCGAGGCAAGCCTCGAGCCCAGTGACCGGCAGCCGTGCACTGTCCACCCAGACTGGTGCACAGAAACCGGCAACCACTACGACCACTTCGGAACCCTGCACATCGTCAAGGGCAATGACGGCCGGGAGCTGCTGAATGCGCACCTTCTGGATCTGTCTGGTTCGAAGCCGATCATCGGTCTGGCCGACACGGACACGACTGCGGCCGAGGCCCGCGTCAAGGCGACGGAGCTTCGCAGGTTCGCCGACGAGCTCGAGACCCTCGCGGACAAGGTGGAGGTCTCCGCCAGCCACGAGCCATCGGGCACTCCGCAGATGACCGCCTGCCCCGCCGGCGTCTCGTTCTGCGATGGAAACCCCAGGGACCACGAGGACCCGCGCGAACACCTTCACCACGGCCCGCTAATCGCCATGGGTGCTCACCGCCCTTACGCCTGTCAGCGCAGGGACGGCATCATGGCGTTCCAATTGTCCCAGGTAGACGACGAAACGCCCGGCCTGGACTTCGTGGCTGGCGGCGACTGGCCGACGCTCGACCTCGGAGAGGTCGACGAACTGATCAGCGACATGAGCGCGCACCTGGCGAAGCTCCGGGCCGCACGTACGCAGCTCGCGTGCCTGGTATCCGGGCGGACCGGCGAGACGGCCGCAGCGCTTGACCGCACCTGGATGTACGACGACAGATACGGCACCCGGCACACCGTCACCTGCCCGTCCTGGTGCACGACGGACCACACCTTTGAAATGAAGGGCAGGCCCCACCCGGCCGACGTACACCACCAGATGTACGGCGCTGTGGCCTCTGCCGAATACACCGAGGCCTACGAGGAGTACGAGTCCTGGCAGGTGCTCTGCGCACACCTCGCCGTAAGTCCGGACTCGACAGTCAGCCCGGCCTACCGAGTCCCGCACGTACTGGTCGAAGTAGCCGCCGACATGTACACCCGCCCGATGGGTCCGGACCAGCTGGCCGAGTTCATCGAAACGGTGGCCGGGCAGCTGGAAGAGCTTCGCGCCATGCACCCTCGGCTCACCGCAGCCCGCGCCGAATGGGCCGCGCGGAACGACACGACGGCCGACGCCGAGGCCGCGTAACCCCGCCGGGCCAGGACCGCCACGATGCCCGCGGCTCCAGCGCCATGCTCCAACAGCTGTCGCGAACACCCAGCTCAGAGGCGTCGCCCGCCCCTCCGCTCCAGGGACTTTTCAGGGACTTTCAGCTCTGTCCGAGGGACTTCCGAGGGACTTTTTGCCGCCTAACGCGGCAAGCTCCTGAAAGATCGGAAAGGGCCTCCGACGCAGGTCAGAGGCCCTCTCCCAGGTAAAACCGCAGGTGGCGGCAGACGAGTCGGGCTGTACGCCTACTTTGGGTCAACCTTGGCGACGACCACACCCCGACCCGCCTGACCAGGTACTTTACGTAAGGCGGAGGGCCCGGTGCGGCCGCTGGGACTTCTCGGGGACATTCGGCCGAGAGGCTCCAGGCGTGAGGGAGGCGTACGTGCGCCCGAAGGACGTGGAGCCCTCGCCCATTGCTGGCCCTACTCGAATTCGCTCCGTCCACAGGTCTCGGCAGGACCAGGATCGCGGCGGCCGGAGCGAGCTCCAACTGTTGGTGGTACACACCCTGGGCTCAGTGTCCGTGACCACTCCGACGCTGCCGGCGGAGCGAGCCGTCAGTCAGTACGGAGTCGGGATGCCGCCTCGCCCAAATCAATCCGAACCAGGCCATTGAGCGGACGTGCGAGGCCGGGGCGAAGACCCTGGACCCGTACCCGGGCGCGGACAGTCCATGGCACTGCTGCCCTCCGGTGCCGCAAGGGGCAGCGCCGCCGCTCCAAGCGTTACACATATTGCACTTGGTTCACTTGTTTCATATGGTTGAGGGTGATAACAGCCACTCGAAGCTGAGGACGCACCTATGCCCGCGACCCACCAGGAACAGAAACCGGCCAAGCAGAAGAAGCACCCCACCGACGACAGTACGACGACCCTCAGCCACCAGATCGAGACCTCCCGCACTCGGAAGAAGGTGCGCAAGCGCCCCACCGAGAACCCGCCCGCACTGCGTGGGACCCAGGCGCAGCGGACGCGTAAGGAGCAGCGCAAACGCAGCGTCGAGGAGGCCGTGCCATGCCTGCGTGACGCCCTCACCAGTAGTGCCGAGACGTTCCACATCACCGTCGCCGAAGCGGGCAAGGCCACCATCGAGGTGCCACGTGAGGCCCTGGCGGTCCTCATGGAGACCATGGCGCTCATTACGTCCGGCCGCGCGGTCGAGGTAATCCCCAAGAGCATGGAGCTGTCCACTATCCAGGCAGCGAAGACCCTCGGCGTCTCCCGGCCGCACCTGGTCAAGCTGCTCGACAAGGGCGTGATCGACTTCCGCATGGTCGGCACCCACCGCCGCGTGGACGTCGCATCCCTAGAGGGCTACCGACGACGCGAACAGAACGAGCAAGCCCAACGTCGCCGAGCGGCGGTCGCCTCCGCCATCGGCTCCACCGAGGCCGAGGGGCTGCGCGTCAGCGCAGACACCGCCGCCGGCCTCGACGCCTACGCCCGCGGAGAACTCGACGCCGCAGCCTTGCGCGCCCGCACCCTCGCCCGCTACACCCGTAAGGCCGCTGAGTGACCGACCCCTACAGCGAGCCCAACGGCGTCCTCCGAAACAGTCTCGGCATCACCGACGCAACCGAGCTCTCCGAGGCCGAAGCGGACATCGCCGCCGTGGAACTCGCCATCCTGGACGCCGAGCCGCTGCCTGGCAGCTACGACCTCGCGCACCTGCAAGCGTTCCACCGGCAGATCTTCGGCAGCGTGTACCCGTGGGCCGGGGAGCTGAGAACCATTGAGATCTCCAAGGGCACATCGTTCTGCCCGTCGATCCACATCGTCTCCTTCGCAAAGGACGTGTTCCGCAAGCTCGCCGACAACAACCACCTGCGAAGCTCGGACCACCGGGAGTTCATCCGAGCCCTGGCCGACCTGTACGGCGATGTGAACGCCATCCACCCCTTCCGGGAAGGCAACGGCCGCACCCAGCGCGCCTTCCTCGCCCAACTCGCCCGCGAAGCCGGATACACCATCTCCTGGCAGGACATGGACCAAGAGGAGAACATCGCGGCATCGGTGGCCAGCTTCAACGCGAACAACGACCTATTGGAGAAGATGCTCGACGCCCTGGTACGTCCCGTCTGACCGGCGTCCGCCGACGGCGCCATCACCGAGATCGGTCTGCCGGTCACGGCCTCTCAGCTCAGTCATCGAAAGCGACGAGCCCATACAAGATCGTCCCAGGTTCCTTCCCGGACGGGTCTGCACGGTGGCCGGCGGCGAACTGGCCACGGCGATCCACGACCGCCTCCTGCACCACTGCGAGGTCGTCCCGATCAACGGCAACAGCTACCGGCTCAAGAACCGCCTCCAGGTCATCGAGCGGGACACCGACGTGGCCTGAACAGTGGCGCACATGACTTCGTACTCGGTGGCGCACTCAGACGAGTACGCGGACACCGTTCCCGGGGGCGGCTCGCCGACCGAGCTGAACGCGATGGTCGACCGCTGGGACGAGGAGGACGACGCCCGCCGGATCCGCTACCGGCCGTTGGTTGCACGTTCAAATCCGGCCCGAGCCGACCCCGCCTCCGACATGCACGGGCGCCCGGCCCCGACTGCTTCTCGAACGTCTGGCGGGGCCACGTCGGGCCGGAGAGGCGTGGGCGGCTCGGAGTGGGAAAGCCACCGGGCGGGGTCGGATCTCGCCGACACCTCCCGCAGTCCGGGGCAGCCACCGCGGTCCAAACTCGCCGACAGAGTGGCGTCGACCACCATCTGCAGCGCCAGGTGAGTACGTCCTGGTTGGCGCGTGGGCAAGTATTGCTCTCGTGCTTGGCGCGTGCCGCGCCGACGATGTGTACGCCTCGGCCTTCCTGCCGGGGTCCCCGAGCCTGCGGCGCTTGGTGATGAACACCGGCGGTGCCTCCCCCCGCACACCGTCAGTGGCGCACGCAACGGGGTGGGCGGGGGCGGACCGCGGCTGTGCGCAGCCGCGGTCCGCCCCCGCAGTCGCTCAAGGGAGAGCACGACGTGCGACGACTTATCCGCCTGAGCCTGGCCACAGGCGCGGTCACCGCACTCACGGGCGGCCTGCTCGCGATCGCCGAAAGGGGGTCGGCTGTGGTGCCGACATCGAGCCTGACCGCACCCGAACCCGCGCGGGCCCTCGCCGAGACCCCAGCCCCGCCGACCCCGGCCCCAACCCCAGCCCCGCCGACCCCGACACCGGCCGGGGCCGACGCTGCGGCCAAGTACTACAGCCGGAGATCTTGGGGGTCGGTGATCGGTGGGGTCGGCTGGTGGTGTGCCCAGGCTCGTAGACGGTGAGGGAGCGGGTCGCCGCGGCGGCGGTAGTGGCTGACGAGAGCTCGGGTCTGGTGGAGGCGGCGCCAGTACTCGCAGGCCAGGACGGTTTCGACGGGGTGGCGGGGGTTGAGGTGGGTGGCGGCGAGGCAGTGCCGGATGGTGTGAGCAGAGGGCCGCAGGAGTGGTCCGGGAGTCAGCCGGTGGCCTCGCTCCCGGCCGTGACCGGGGCTTTTCCCGGGGCGGACGGCTCCGGAGTGCCATCGCAGGCGGCTTCGGCTTCGGGGAATGCTGCGCGTTGAACGGCGAGGAAGGCGGTGGCCAGCATGCATGCGGTGACGTGCCGGTGCCAGGGGGTCCACTTGCGGACCTGGTACTGGGCGAAACCGACGAGCTGCTTGTTGAGCTCGTTGTCCTCTTCGATCTGCCAGCGGCGGCCAGCCCGGACGATGATCTCCGAGATGGTCGTGGTGGCGGGGGGGTGAACGAGGAAGTAGGCGATCTCGCGGTGGAGCTGTCCGTCCTTGCCGCGCCGGTTGGGGTGCGGGGATCTGCGCAGGACCATCCAGTGGCTTAAGTCTTCGGCGGGTGTCTCGTCCTTGACCTCGACGGCGAACGCGGTCCAGTCGTAGAGGCGTTCGCCTTTCGCGCCGAACCCGCAGGAACGGCGTTCCCACTGGTCACGAACCTTGACGTAGTGCAGGAGGTCGTCGGCGCGTTTCACGGCCGGCTGGCGGGGCTTGCCCGGCGGGCCGTCCAGAGGGAGGTCGACGGGGACGCCCAGGACGTAGGGCAGGGCGCGTTCGTGGCAGAAGGCCCGCAGCTGTGGATCACGGCCGTAGCCGGCATCGGCCAGCACCCAGGCGAAGGGGACCGCGGCGGCCAACGCGTCGGTCAGCATGGCGATGGCCAACTCGGGCTTGGTGGCGAAGGCGACGTCGTCGGGGACTCCGGCCTCACGGCATCGTTCCCGGTCAGAAGTCCACTCCTCGGGCAGGTAGAGGCGACGGTCGAGGAAAGCGTGCCCGCCGCCGGCCGCGTAGGTGAGCATGACCATGGTCTGGCAGTTGCGCACGTCCCCGGTCAGTCCGCAGTGCTGGAAGGCCACCCCGACCGATTTGGTGCCCTTCTTCTGGGCCTGGGTGTCATCGATCACCAACAACGCGTCCGCGTCGCCGAGATGCTCCACGACGTAGCCGCGCACCGTGTCCCGCAACAGGTCCGCGTCCGACACCGATCCGTTCAACAACCACTGCATCCGGTCCGCCGTCGCATGCCCCGCCCGCTCGGACAACGTCCAGCCGTTCTTCCTCGGCAACTCCGCCAGCAGGCCCTCGACGAACTGCGCGAACACCACCCTCGGCTCCGGCCGGTTGAACAGGTGCCCCAACGAGCCGGTCAGGGCCGACAGTTCATCACGCCACTCGGCTATCAGCTCAGCCGTCACATCCCGCATCATGCCCGGTCAACGACAGCGACCGGGCCCCGTCACAAGATCTCCGGCTGTAGTACGAGAGAGACTCAGCCGCTCTGTGGGAAGCGGCTCGCCGATAAAGCTCCCAGCAGTCACCGACACACATCACCTATGCATCACCGAGGCACCCACCGGACGGCTGACATTCTGCCGGCGCGGTCCTCGCGCAGCCCGTCGACGCGACGACGGAAGCGTGGGACCTCCACCATCTCTGGCCGTCCGCTGGGAGCGTGTAGATGGGGTCGTAGTACTCGTGCAACTGCGTCAGATCGTCTCGTTGGCCTTGGTCCAGGATGGTGCGGTAGTTCTTGGACCAGTACGAGATGCCTCGCCGCCGGTCGTAGTCGGAGACCTGGTCGACCCAGCGCTTCCCCACCATGGGCACGTCGCACACGATGCGCGGGGTCGCGAACCCCGGCAGGTAACCCATGATTGCGTGCTGGAGTTCCTGCGCCTCCGCCACGGATGTCCGCCAGTGCTCACTGTTGGGAATCATGTCGCACATATAGAAGTAGTAGGGAACGATTCCGGCGGAATCGAGTAGGGCGAAGCAAAGGTCTAGCAGGGCGGCCGAGGTGTCGTTCACCGTGCGCAGGAGGACTGCTTGGTTGCGCACTTCGCGAAGCCCGGCCTCCATCAGCAGCCGGGAGGCGCGGGATACGCTCGCGGTGATCTGCTGTGCCGCGTTGGCGTGCGTGTGCAGAGCGATCTGCACCCCTCGTGAGCGTGCCGTCGAGGTCAATCTTTCGATGCCGGCCAGCACTTGGCCGTCCGTCCAGTGCTGCGGCAGCCCGACCAGGCCTTTGCTGGCCAGCCGGATGTCACGGACCGATGCTATGTCCAGCAGCGCTTCTACGAACGACTCGACTCGGGGCCAGGGAAGGTTGGCGAGGTCGCCGCCGGAGACGACCACGTCCCGGACGTTGGGGGTTCGGCGCAAGTAGTCGATCATCGCTTGGAACCGTGCTTGTGGAGTGAGGACGAAACGCGTCTTGGTGACCGACGGCGTTGAGTTCCCGACCAGATCCATCCGAGTGCAATGCCCGCAGTACTGCGGGCAGGTGGCCACAAGCTCGGCTAACACCTTGGCCGGATATCGATGAACGAGTCCCTCCACGGCCCACATGTTGCGCTCATGAAGAGAGTCCCTTTGAGCGTATGGGTGAGAGGGGAAGTCTGTGCGGCGGTCGGAGAAGACGGGCAGCATGTACCGCCGGACGGGATCGGCGTAGAAGGCGTCGGTCAGGCTCCCCGGCCCGCGCGGCGGCGCGTCCGGTGCCACGGTGTTGATCATATGCGGTGTGATGAGCAGCGACATCGTGGCACGTTCCTTTTGGTCGCGCTCGAGGTCGGCGAAGAAGGAGTCGCTGAGGAGGTTGCCGGTCAGGGCACGCAGCTGGCCTATGTTCTTCACACAGTGCGTACGCTGCCACTGGACGCAGTTCCACTCCGCTGCGGTGACGTCACGCCATCCCGGTAGCCGATGAGGATCGGGTTCCCGCGCTTCGCGGTATTGGTAGGAGTAGGGCTGCTGCAAGCTGTCAGACATACGTTGAGAAGCCTCACTGATCCACATCGAGGTTCGTTCGGCGTGCTGCTGCGCGAACGGCCTCGGCGTAGGGGGCGTCGGCAGCGCGTGTGTCTGGATCAAGGTCCTTGTACGGGACCAGGGCACCACGGGCGCTGTTCACTACTGCATCCACGCGGTCCAGGCATTGTGAATGTCTTCGTCGGTAACCTGTTCTCCCTTAGCCTGCAGCAGCACGGCGTAGATGCGGAACAGGTCGTCAGAGTCTGCAGGAGGCTTGGCAGGCGGGGAGAGGCAGGACCGGATCAGGTCGGCGAGGCGATCGAGGTAGGTCACACGGTCAGTGTGCCTACAAACAGGATCAGGTGCGCTACAGCGAACACCAGAGGCACCACGCGTTCGGAGGCACCCAACTCCACGTAGCGCTTGCGCTGGCTGGGGGTCGGTTCGCTCTTCAGGGCCTGCCATTCGTGAGTGTAGATCTTGACCGAGAGGTCTTCCTCCAGCTTGTTTATGACGGTGAATTTAGCGGTGTTGAGGTTTCGGTAACTGCGAAGCTGCATCCACCAGGTGGCAGACAAGGTGCAGCCGGCCAAGGCCACGGCCAGGGACACCCACCAAGGAGACTGCGAGAGCTTCGGGGTCCCGAAGCCGATCAGGGTGACGAGCGCGGACTGCACTGAGAGGAAGAAGGCGTTGGCGCTTCCACGACGCGCCGAGACTCGGTCGGCCATTTCCACGGCGAGTTTGTAGAGGTCGAGTACCTCCGACCGTTCCAGCGGTTCAGGCTGTTTGTTCACCATGCCCCCCGACGAGCTTTTGAGGTTCTCCCAGCCACTTCTGGGGGATTCTGCCGTAGGAAACGCGGCGCCGTCATCCCCCTCGTGTGGCGGCGGGTGACCACCGAACGAACGGCCGACGGTGGCCCCGGATGCCGATGGTCGGCGACCATTGGATCGAGGCTTGGGCGGCCGGGACCCAAGACATAGGATCGCCGCGACGTGGTTCGCCTCGGCGGGGTGGGACAGGCCCAGAGGGAGTTGGCATGCGGATCGCGGTGGATGCCGACACCGGGCAGCCCCTGATCGTCGGCGACGGCAGATCGTGGTCGGTGGCCGAACTTCTGCCGGATGTCCCTTCGATCAGGTCCGCAACCATCGCCGATGTGATCGCCGCCTGGGCTGAGTTGGGCCCCCGCTGCGAGCGCGCGATCTCCGGTGCCGGTCCGTTCGTCCCCGGCCGGGTTCGCAGGTTGGGACCGCCGGCTGGTCCGGCCACTAAGATCATCTGTGCGATCGACAACTACCGCGACCACGCTGCGGAATTCGCCACCGAGATCTTTCCGAAGCCGATATTCTTCCTCAAGCCGGCGACCACGCTCATCGGGGAGGGCGCCACTGTTCTGCTGCCGCAAAACGCTCGTCGCGTCGACTACGAGTTAGAGCTGGCCACCGTCATCGGCACCCGATGCCGTGACGTTCGCCCGCAGGACGCTGCGGAGGTCATCTTCGGCTACACCGTGTTTCTGGACATGTCCGCCCGCGACTTCCGCTCGATCCCCTACACCTGGTTCGGGATGAAGGCGTGGGACACGTTTGGGCCGATCGGGCCTTACGTGGTCGAAAAGCAGGATATCGGGGAGGCACAGGCGCTCAGGATGACGCTGACCGTCAATGGCGAGACCAGGATGACCGGCCACACCGGCGACATGATCTTCTCCGTCGCCGATCTGGTCTCTGCGGCCTCCGAGGTCGTCACACTCATGCCCGGCGATGTCATAGCCACGGGCACCATGGCGGGCGTCTGCCAGGCCGAGCACGGCGACGAGGTCGAGGCGACGATCGAGGAGACCGGGACCCTGCGAGTCAAGGTCGCGCGATCGGACGCGGCGACCCACTGGCACGATCGCTCGTTCCCGGAACAGTACGCGTCTTTCCGGGATCAGCCGCGCAGCGACAGTGGGCCCGACCCGATCGCCCCAGCTGATGGCGAGTGAGGAGATCGGGTGGACGTAGCCGAATATCTGTCCCACCGCGTGGCGTCCACGGCCGAGCCACCGGACGAGGTCAGCCTGCCGGACGGCGTCATCGACGCGTCGTTCGGCGAGCCCGATCCCGCTCTCTTCCCGCTCGACCTGATCAGGGACGCCGCGTCGGCCGTCCTGGCCGCGCCGTCCGCTGCACTGCAGTACTCGCCCCTGCGCGGGCATACGAACCTCATCGAGGCCGTCGCGACGTGGACGCGCCCCCAGGCGGAACCGGCCGAGATGGTGCTCACCAGCGGCTCGATCCCCGCTTTGCTGCTGCTCACCCACGCAATGGTGGATCCGGGGGACACCGTACTGTTCGAAGATCCCGGCTATTTCCGCGCGAGCGCGATCCTGAGGGCGCACGGAGCGAACCTGTTGCCGCTACGGCACACGCGAGACGGTCTCGACCTGGACGCGATGCGGCATGCGTTACCCACCGGGCGGACGCTGAGGAGCTTTGCGTACGTTCACCCGTCGTTCCAGAACCCGAGCGGCTACACGTGGTCGTTGGAGGAACGCCGGGAGTTCCTCGCGTTCTGTGCACAGCGTGGGATCGTCGTCGTGGAGGACACCGCCTACGACGAACTCTGGTGCGCCGAGCCGCCGCCGCCCTCGCTGCGTTCCCTCGCTGATGGTCACCCGGTCATCCAGATCGGCACGTTGTCGAAGATCATTGCACCCGGCATGGGCGTCGGCTGGATCATCGCGCCGGCCGCGCTCGCGTCTGTTCTGGTTGACAACCGGGTCGAGTTCGGTGGCGTCGGTGGTCTGACGAGCGCCATGGCGGCGGCCGTCCTGCGTGACGCGCGGTTCGGCACGCATGTGCGCGACATGCGCCGCGAGTACGCGGAACGCTGCCGGCGGTTCGCCGACGGGGTCCGATACATCCCCGAACTCGCCGACTGGTCTCCGCCGGGCGGCGGTTACTATGCCTGGCTGCCGTTGCCCGAGACGGTCAGCGACGACTGCTTCGCCCGTGTGGCGCTCTCGGCAGGCCTGCGAGTGCTTGAAGGCCGCCATTTCTTCCAACCGAGCGACCGCGAGCGGGACTTCGTCCGCCTGACGTTCGGTCGCCTTGCTCCGCAGGCCGTCGACAGAGCCGTGTCGCGGCTTGCGACGACGTATCGCCGGATCGGCGGCCGATGACCATGGCCCCGTTCTTGCACGTCCTGCTGCTGGACGAGCGTGGCGTCGTCCGGTCCATGGCCGCGAACCTCTCCGAGCGGGAGGTTGCCGACTTCGTCCGGCAGGTGGGCCGCTGCAAGCCGTTCCAGTTCAAGGCCGCTGTCATCAACCCGCTGGAGGCCCGGACCATCCAGGTGCGCCAGACGGACCGGCCGACGTCGGACATGCTGGAGGCGGCCCGCGCCGCGCGCCGGCTCGTACCGGCTGACGATGTCAACGCCGACGCGAGCGACGAGATCCGGGCCGCGCTGATGGGGCGGGAGGTGACCGATCGCCACATCAGCCAGGAGGCGCAGAGCCGCAGCCCCGCGAAACCCGATCCTTCGATCGGCGTCTTCATCGTCCACGGCCACGAGGAACTGGCCCTCAAGACCGTAGAGCGCATCCTGACGCAGGACTTCGGGGTCGCCGTCCGGATCCTGAAGGAGCAGGCGGGCGGGGGCATGACACTCATCGAGAAATTCGAGCATGCCGCGACGGAGGTGGACTATGCCATCGTCCTGCTGACTGCCGACGACTTCGTCCGCAACGGTGATGAGGAGTACTGGCAGCCGCGTCCCAACGTGCTTTTCGAACTCGGCTGGTTCTGTGGCCGACTGGGGCGCGATCGGGTGTGCCTGCTTGCGCAGCGTGGCCTGCGCATCCTCAGCGACATGCGAGGCGTGATCTGTCATGAGTTCACCAACGACGTGGCCGAGTGCACGCTGCCGCTGTTGCGCGAGCTCAAGGCCGCCAAGTATGTGGATTGACCGGGCGTCCGGAGGATAACGAGTGGGAGAGAGAGCCTTGCGAGTAACCGCGCGACAGCTTGGCGTCGTCCTGGGGCAGTTGCCCACCGGACCGCGGAACACAATCACCGATGTTCCCGGCGTCCTCGTCGGACACGAGACGATCATCGAAGGCCAGGGCGCGCACCGGCCCGGCATCGGCCCGGTGCGCACTGGCGTCACCGTGATCCAGCCCCACCCGGGCGACACCTATCTGGACCGCGTCGCCGCGGCGGTGGAGTGGTTCAACGGCTTCGGTGAATGTCTCGGGGCCGGTCTGGTGCACGAGTTCGGGCTCATCATCGGCCCGATCACACTGACCAACTCCTTCAACGTCTACAGGGTGGCTGACGCGTTGCAGGACTGGAGCATTCGGCAGCATCCGGAAGTGGGCATCGACACACACGGTTTGCTCTGTCTCGTCGCCGAGTGCAGCGACGACTATCTGAACGACATTCAGGGCAGGCACGTGCATGCGGAACATGTGGAGCGAGCCCTGGGCGCTGTCACGGCCGACGCCCTCCAGGGAGCGGTCGGCGCCGGCACCGGCATGGAGGTGTACGGCTTCAAGGGCGGCATCGGCACCTCCTCGCGGGTGGTGGATGCCGAAGACCGGGCCTACACGGTGGGAGTCCTGGCGTTGGCCAACCACGGCATCAAGGAACAGCTGACCATCCTGGGTGTCCCGGTCGGCCGTGAGCTGGAGCGGCATCCGGCTGGACGCCCCGACCGCCGTGAGGACGGTTCGTGCGTCCTCGTCGTGGCCACCGACGCACCTCTGCTCCCACATCAGCTCCGGCGCCTTGCCCGGCGGTCCTTTCTCGGCATGGCCCGCACCGGCGCAACTGCCCGCAACGGCAGCGGAGATCTCGCCATCGCGTTCTCCACCACAAACCGGATCATGCGTGACCCAGGACCCGTCGCGACGTTCCCGTTCGTACCAGACTTCCACGAAGACGTGATCAACCCGCTGTTCAGCGCCGTGTGCGAGGCCTCCGAGGAGGCCATCGTCAATGCACTGTTCACGGCCGAGTCGATGACCGGGAGGGACGGCCACCATCTGGAAGCCCTCCCCATCGAGCCGACCCTGGCAATGCTGCGCAAGCACGGACAACTCGCCGCGCATGCCTGACCGGTCGCCTCCCGGCCCGGGATTCGCAGGGCGACTTCGGGCGGTGGAGATCCCCGGCGCGCACCTCGCTGCGGATCTCCACTTCGACGATGCCGCGCCGGTCCGGCTTCGCATGGTCGCGCGCGAGCCCCTGAACCCGCCCGGGGCGGCCGTCCGCGGGCTCTTCGCCGCCCTCTGCGCAACGTTCGCCGGACAGCTGTCGCTGGCGCGGACCATCGAGATCGACGGGCCGGAGCTCCCGCTCAGTGCGATGGGCTGGCTGGAGGAACTCCGGCGCTACCTCTACGCCGTCCGCTCGTACCGGGACGGGCGTGCCGTCGCGGCGTACGGGTGCTTCGCCGATCGTTCCGCGGGCCCGGACCCCTCCCACCTGGACCGCGACGACTCTCGAACCGCGCTGCTGTTTCTGTCCGGCGGTATCGACTCGGCGCTGAGCGCGCTGCTGCTCGATGCAAACGGCTATCAGGTAGTGCCCGTCCATGTGACCGGCGTCAACGGCGATGTCGCGGTGAGCGAGACGGAGGAACGGGCGGCCACCCGGGTGGCGGGCGAACTCGGCCTGCCACTGACGGTCTTCGACATCGTCTCGGAGCCGCCCCTGGCAGAGCTGGCAGCAGGCTGGACCACCGTTCCCCCCTCATTCCCGAGCGTGAACACGGTGCCGCACGGCCGCGAACTGCTCCTGCTGTCTGCCGCTGCCTGGTGGTGCGAGAGCGCCGGGACCGCGGCCTCAGTCGCCTTCGGTGTGGAGAACAGCGGGTGGTCCGACACGTTCCGGTTGAACGGCCACTCGTATCCCCGTTCGGACACCCAGAGCGAGCGTGGCCTGACGGCACTTCAGCGACTCTCGTCCTATTGCCAGCCGGGCATGCTGACGCTCGTCTCCCCGGTCGCGGGCTTGACCGAGTACCGCAAGTTCGTCGACTTCTCGCGGTGGCGTCCCGACCTGCTGAACGTCTGCTCGTTCTGTTTCTGGGGCGTTTGTTGTGGTCTCTGCCAGAAGTGTTCGCTGTACTACGTCATCGGCCGTAGCCTCGGCTCGCTCGGCCCGCAGTACCGTAACAGCCCCATGAAGCTGCCGAGCGAGTACCTCGTCGATGCGTTGCGGCGCCCGCTCGACCCCCGCTACCGTGAGCGACAAGTCGCACTGATCGACATCGACAGCGCCGGGCTGTGGCGCGACGGTGAGTCGTCGCTCAGGTCTCTGGTTCGGAAGGTACGCCCCACCCTGCTCCACCATCGTGACGCGTGGCGCCGCGATCTGCTGAGGGCTCGATACAACGTATCGTTGCCGGCCAAGTTCGCCCTGAAACGATGGGGGTAGCACGATGAGTACGATGTCGACCCGCCAATCCATGCCCAGACTCGGCATGGGAACCTGGGCGTTCTCGGGGGACGTCTGGGGGGAACAGCCGGAGGCCGACTCCACGGCCGCCGTACTGGAAGCCCTCGATCGCGGTTGCACTCTGATCGACACGGCCCAGTCCTATGGTTCCGGCCGCAGCGAGCGCATCGTCGGCGCGGCTGTGAAGGGCCGGAGGGGCGATGTCGAGATCGTCACCAAGGTCCCTCCGCGCAACGAAGTCTGGGGGCCGCCGCCGGAGCAGCCGATTGGGGACGGCTACGACGCTGCCTGGATCCGCGACTGCTGCGAGCAGAGCCTGCGCAACCTCGGCACCGACCACGTCGACACGCTGCTGCTGCACACCTGGAGCCGAGGATGGCCGGTGGACGGCGAGTGGCGCGATGCGCTGGAGGAGCTGAAGCAGGCAGGCAAGATCCGTGGCTACGGCATCTCAGTCGACGACCTCGGCGCGTCGGACGCCGATGCGGCGATCGACGCCGGGCTGGACGCCGTCCAGCTGGTCTACAACGTCTTCTATCAGGAGGCGGCCGAGGGAACCCTGGAGCAGGCGGCCGCAGCGGGCACTGCGGTCATCGCACGCTCGCCGCTGCAGGCGGGCATCCTCACCGGCAAGTACCAGGACCGTGCTTTTCCCGCGGGCGACTGGCGCGCCGACTGGACGCCCGACGACTGGCTGGAGCAGAACCGGAGCATGGTCCGGGAAGTGACATCGATCGCCGATGAGTTCGATATGACCATCAGGGAACTGGCATTGCGCTTCGCACTCAGCCAACCAAAAATTGACACGGTCATCGTCGGCTGCCGCACCCGTGAGCAGGCTGCTGAGAATTTCTCGGCAGCCGCCCGGGAAGCACTCGCCCCGGGCCTTCTCGGCCGACTCACCAGTCTCTGGTCGGACGGGACAGTGCGGGGCACGTACCTCGGCTCGTCCTGAACCAGACCGGCGAGCTGGACCATGAACGCACAGGCATCGAACCATGAGGGCGGTGGGCAGGCCACCGAGGCGATCCGTACCCGGCTGACCAATGAGGAGTTTCTGCGCCGTCGTCAGCTCCAGCAGTTCACCAACCGTGATGCCGAGAGGCGTGCGTTGGCGGCGGCCGTCAAACCCGACAGTCAGACGAGGCTGCTGCACCTGACCGGCATCGCGGGCATAGGAAAGAGCACGGTCCTCACCGCGGGGGAGGACTACTGCCGCCGCCATGGCATCGTCTACGCCCGGGTGAACCTCGGCGGCCAGCGGACGCCGGAGACGATCCTCGCCGAGCTCTTCGAGCAGCTCGCCGCGACTGACTCGGCGCTGCCCGGCGGCCAGACGTTCGCCAACGGCAGCTTCGCTCGGGAGCTGGCCCGGCTGCGGTCCGTTCGCAGCCTCGTGCAGAGCACGGAATCGGCCTCGCAGGACACCCGGGTGATGGCGGCGGGAAGCTACGCCCCGGTGCGTCAGGGCGAGTCGGCGGTGGTGGCCGAGCGGGTGCTCGCCGAGGTCGCGGAGATCGTCGGCCGGGGCGACGCGGAGTTCCTGTTCAACCCGGGCGAAGCCCTCACCCACGCCCTCATCGAGGACGTCGAGGCCTGGCACCGGGGCGACTCGCGCGTCTGTCTCTTCTTCGACCAGTACGAACAGGCCGGGACCTCCGTCGACGAGTGGATCCGCAACAGCCTTTTCCCGGGGCTCAGTTCGGCGCTGCTGGTCTTCGGCGGACGCGGGCAGCTCGCGCCCGGGTGGACTCGATGGCGGTCGATGACTCAGGAGATCGCGATCGAGCCGTTGAGTAACGGCGACATGAGCCTGCTCATGGAAAAGGCGGCGGTCCGGGATTCGGCGATCGTCCGACGGATCATGGAGCTTGCCGCCGGCCTGCCGCTCGCCGCCGGCATTGCAGTCGACCTGCTCAACGAGACGGGAGGCAAGCTGGAACTCGGCCGAGTGCAGGGCCGGGAAGTGGTCAAGCAACTGGTCGACCTCTTCCTCGCGGACGTACCACAGGATCTGGTGACCTGGGTGCAACGTGCCGCCATCGTACGGTCGTTCAACGAGGACACTCTCCTGCAGATGGCCACCGATCCGGGCTTCGACCCGACACCCGTCTTCGAGCATCTGGCGAGACTCTCGATCACTCAGCTGCACGCCCGAGGACTGGCCATCCACGACGCCGTGCGGGCTTTCCTCAACCAGGACCTGCAGGTGCGAGCCCCCACCAGGTACGCCAACCTCCACCATCGCGCCTACCAGTACTACTCGCTGCTGCTCGGGAAGGGGCCGTCCGCGGAGGACCAGCGGGAGCTGCAGATCGAGCAGCTGTACCACCAGATCCGCTACGACCCCGACGCGGGCCTCGTCGCGATCCGCGAGCTAATCGAAAGCACCACCCTGCTGTCGCAGTTGGAGCTTTCCGAGGCGGTGCTCTCGCTGGCCACCGAGGCCACCTGGAGCGAGGCACAGTCCCTCTGGGTGCGTTACATGGACGCGCTGGTCCGCCAGCAGCGCAATACCGACAACCGCGGCTCGGCCCAGATCCTCGACGAGATCCTCACCGACCCCCGTTGCACCGATCCCGATCTGCGGGTACGGGCGGCCGCGTACCTGGCGATGAACACCTGGTACCTCGGTGACTTCCAGAAGGCCCTGCACTGGGCCGCTGTGGCCATCGACAACGCGCAGCGAGTGGAGCGGGCCACGGGGTTCGAGCACATCGCCGTCGAGGCCAAGGCCCTGACCCAAGACCGGATGGGCCAGTTCGCCGAGGCGGTCGACACCCAGCAACGCTTGCTGGAGAGCGCACGCGCCACAGGCGACAAGGTCGCGGAGGCCTGGGGCCTGAACAACCTGGGCTACTTGAAGTGGCACACCGGTGACTGGCAGGAGGCCGTCGGTCACCTGAGTGAGTCGCGAAACACCTTCGAGGAGTTGCGGCACCCCTATGGCGCCACATACCCGCAGTGTCATCTCGCGCTGGTGCACATCGCGTGTGGCCAGCCGGACGAAGCCCGGGACCTGTTGCAGACGACCCTTGAGCTGTGCCGGGAACGCGGCAACCGGGAGATAGAGGCCAAGTGCCTGCAGAACCTCTCCGACTACTGGCTGGCGGTCGGCGACCCGAGGCAGGCTGAGGCGGCCGCGCTGGAGGCCCTTGGCATCTCGCGAGACCTGGACCTGCCCTTCTACGAGTGCGACACCTTGCGGCGCCTGGGCGAGGCGCGGCTCCGCTTCGACGCCGCCCAGGCCCACGCCGACTTCACCGCCGGCAGCGACCTGGCGGCAGGCATGCACGCCCATTACACCCTGCTGCGCTGCCGACTCGGCCAGGCCCAGGCGGAGCTGGCCGGCGGTTCTGTCTCACCGGAGCTGCGCGCCGCCCTGCTCGACGCGGCGCGGGACGACCGTCAAGGGTACGGGGAACTGCGCTCCCGTGTCGCAGTGTTCACCGGCAGGCTCTGCTTGGCCGACGGTGATGCCGGGGCCGCCGACCTGTTCGTCGAGGCGCTGCATGCCGCCTCGACCTGCAATGCGGTCGCTCTGGAGCGCTGTGCGGAGGCGATCATCGCCTGCTGCGCCGACGCTGGCCGTCCCGACCTGGCCGACGATGTACGGGGGCGGTGGACGGGGGCCCTGACCGTACCCACGACGGTTTCGGCCGTCGAGCTCGCCCAGGCCCGCATCGGCGACTTGCGCCCCTGCCTGGCACCGGAGGTCATGCTGGAACGCATGAGGAGAACCAGTCGGTGAAGCGGCGGGACTGTTTCGTCGCCAACATCAGCGAACCCTTCCTGCCGTTCCTTCGGCGCGAGACCGATCCGGCGCGTCGTAACCACATGATCGCCGAGGAGCATGCTCTCTCGGAACGAACGGCACTGTGGGGCGGGGTCGACAAGATCTGCCTGCTGCCCCAGCCACCGCACACCATCGGGCTCCTCGAATCCCGGTTCGGCTACCGAGTGTCGGCCAAGGCCCTCGAAACCCCCGACGATCGTCTGAGCCGTGCCATCACACGGTCGGACGACGCGATCGCCTGGCTGGCCGCAGCCGGGCGAACCGCTCCGCTCGCCCTCAGCAGTTACGCGGCCACTGAGGACTTCGTCGACCTGGTAGCGACCCTTCGCAGCAGCGGGGTCGACTTCGCCGCAGACGACGCCACTGTGAGCCCGGAGGGCTTGAGCGTCCTGCGCCGGATCGAGAGCAAGTCTGGTTTCCGGCAGGTCGCGGCCGTCCTGCTGAACGGCTTGCCCTGTCGGCTTCCTGCGGGCACGACCTGCGAATCGCCAGGCGCCGCGCTGGGCGCTGCGCGCCGGCTGAGCCGGGCCACCGGTGCCGTGATGATCAAAGCGGACGACGGTGAAGGTGGGTTCGGCAACGTGGCCCTTTCTGCTCGCGAACTGGAGCGGATCGATACGACCCGCCTGTTGGAGGTCTGCCCGTTCCTGGGGCTTCGGTCGGTGGTCGAGCAGCTCATACCGTGCGTCGGTGCGCCGTCCGTCGAGTTCTTCGTGCCGTCGGCGCCGAGGTCGCCCGTGGTGACATACGCGTGCACCCAGATCTTCGACCGGAACAACTACTTCATCGGCGTCCGGCTGAGCCCTGCGGACCGCGACGCTGCCTGGTTCGAACCGCTCGCCGAGTTCGGCTGCCGCCTCGCGGCGCACCTGCAACAGCGCGGCTTTCGCGGCCACTTCGACATCGACGCCATCGTGACGGCCACCGGTGACCTCTACGTCGTCGAGGCGAACCTGCGCCGGACCGGCGGCACTCACGTGCATGACTTCGCCCGCACGGTCCTCGGCAGTGACTACGCGTCCCGCGTCGAGATACTCAGCCGGTCGATCACCATACCGCCGTGCTCCCCGGCCGAGGCGCTGCGCCGGCTGGAACCTCTGCTGGTCGATCCCGGATCCGGCACCGGTGTGCTGCCGGTCGTCGTCGGTACAGCTCAGGATGGCGCAGTCGAGCTGATGGTCTTCGCAAGGGACGAACACGGCCTGCAGGAGACCCTCGCGGCCGCCGTCGGAACCCTGACCGTGGGAGGCGCAGCCCATGGCTAGGGGGAATTTCCCGGCAGTCGTGTGGATCGGACCGCGCGCGGCGGACGGGGCCGTCGTCGGCGCGGGTGACCACCCGGTCGCGGTCTTCTCCGCAGATACGGCTCAGCCGCACGGGCCGGGTCGGACCGCACCGTCCCTGGAGACGCGTACCGGCGTACGGCAACGGTGGGGAGCGGCCAGCGTGGGCGACGTGGTGGCGGCCTTCGGCGCGGAGATCCGCCAGGCGGCAAGGCGAGCCGCCGCGGTGCTGCCCTACACAATGGACGAAGCGCTGCCCGCTCTGATCGGCGACACCGGCGCGAAACTACTCGGGCCCGCCCCGCGCCTGCGGCACTGGCTGGACGACAAGCGTGCGGCGCTGCAGGTCTTCGACGGCGTTGGTTCACCCAGGCTTGCCTACCGGGAGATGTCCGCGAGGCAGCTCCCGAGCCTGGCGGCAAGGGACCGCATCGGCCGCCGACTCGTGGTGCAGATCCCGCGCGCCTCCGGTGGCAAGGGCACCCACTTCGTCCGGGCGGACGCGGAGAGCCTTGGCCGACTCGCCTCACGACTGGCTGCCGGCACCGTGCTGGTCACGGACTACGAGGAGGGCTCGTACTCGCTCAACGCACACGTCGCTGTGCTGCCGGGGAGAATCCTGGTCGCCCCGATGTCGGTCCAGCTCGTCGGTATCGCGCCGTGCACGTCGCACGCGGCCGCGTACTGCGGAAACAACTTTGCGGCCATGGCGGACATCGGCGCGGGCGTGGTGAGCCGCGCACGGGAGATCACCACCAGGGTGGGCGAGTCGCTCGCGGCTCGGGGGTACCGGGGCTTCGCGGGCCTCGACCTGCTAGTCACCGCGCGCCCGGACGGGATCTTTCCCATCGACCTCAATCCCCGTCTCCAGGCATCGACGAGGGCCTTGGCTTTGGCCGAGCGCTCCGCCGGCAACGGGCCGGGCTTCGTTGACCTCGCCGTCGGCGCCGAACTAGGCGTTTACGGTCGTGAAGACCTGGACCGTTACGTGGCCCCGGGCGCACTCGCCATGGCTCAGCTGGTCTTCTACAACCGGTCCTCCTACTCACTGAGCCGGAGACCCGGGGCCGCCCGGACGACGGCAATCGTCGACGGCTGGTCGCTGACCGGTCTCGCTCCGGCAGGCGTACGGGTGGAGAGCGGAGCGGTCCTGGCCACCGCGACGCGATGCTCCTCGGACCGGGCCCCGCTCGAGACGGCAGCACAGGAGCTGGTGGTTTCGGTAGAGGACGGCTACGAAGCCGCTCAATAGCTTCGGTATGCCAGTCCTGTGGGCAGGGAAAGGACATTGTTCTGGCATCCGACGCAGGTCGGGCCGAGAACCAGCCCGGCGCCGGTCGCGATCTCCTGGCACTGCTCATACAGGTTCCAGTACTCCGGGCCGGTCAAACCCCGCCGGTCGGCCAGCGTGGTACCGGCGAGGGGCCGGAACGGCGAGATGATCGGCATGACACCGAGTTCGCAGAGCCTGGTGACCCCGCGAACGGTCTCCTCGACCGGCTCCAGCCCGGCGATGAGAATGGAACGGGCCCGGTACGGTCCGAAGAGCCGCGCCGCGTGGCTCAGCGCCTCCAAGTACCGACCCCTGCCGATCAGATCGCGTTTGCCGGGGATGAAACCGTCCCACGCGGCGTCGCTCCAGAACTCCAGGTTCATGCCGAGTTCGTCCACCCCCGCGTCGAAGAGCTCGTCGATGTGCCGGTTGTGGAGTGGTGCGGCGATCATGACGTAGACGGGGATGTCGTAGCGGCTCTTCACGATCCGGGTGAGCCGGGCGGCAAGGGACGCCCCCATGTCGTCGCCGGGCGGCGTACCACCGCCGATGAGCAGGTGGCGAGCCGGGCGAACACTGTCCGACCATGCCTGTTCCACCACCTCCAGGAAATGCCGCTCCAGCTTGCGGGAGGCGTCTGCGTCGTAGTTGAAGCCGATCGAGCAGTACGCGCAGCGCTTGTGGCGTGCCCAGAAGCTGCACCCCGGGCCGGTCATGCCAAAACATAGCCGGTCGGGCGAGCACATCTGCGCGATGCGGGAAAGCGGGATGGTGCCGTCCGAGACCGTGCGGCCGTAGTACTCCGGCTCGGGAACTCCGACGACGTCATGTCTCTTCCTGCCTGGTGCGCTGAGGTACAGCCGTCCATCGGCTGCTTCGAGGCGGTATGGGGAGGACACGGCGATCGCCTCGCGGACGGGAACGTTGACGTACAAGCCAAGGTCCTCATCGAGGGCAAGATCGAGGCCGCCAGACACGCCGGAGCGGGTTCTGAGGATTGTCGTGCCGGCACGGTGCCCGGTCCCCGATGCGAAGAGGAACGTCTCGGCGCTGGGGTCGAGCCGGGCGCCCCGAGCCAGCAGATCGAACTTCAGCCGGCCCAGCTCGGTCAGCCGCCGCCACCGTTCCGGTGACCAGCCGTCAGGATCCATCGCCATCGCCTCCCAGCGCGTGGGGACGGCGCGGCACCCAGGACACCGTGTGTTGGGGGATGGGCAGTCCCGAACTACATTGCAGCATCGCCGAGCGGCGCAGGCCAGAGGCTGGCTCCGCGAATCAGTCGAAGGCACGATTCTCGAGCCAGCCACGCACTTCTTCGCCGATCTACACCAGCGCATCGCGCAAGGCTCCGCTCCGCTGACCGCCTTCCGCAGGGCGCAACTCGCCACACGGGCCGTCTTCCCCGTATACCGGGACTGGGGGGCCTTCGTGTTCCTTAACGGCTGGCACTACACCGCGCAGGAGGCAACATGACGGCGGCGAACGGCTGGACCATTCCCTTGCAGGAGGTCCCCCTCATCCCCGAACGCACCCTGGGCACGCCACCGGTGTCCGGACACCTGGCGCGTAGGCTGTCGTTCGGCCAGGACCTGTTGCCTGTGTCCGAGACCTACGCTCCCGCCGAGTGGTGCGCCTGCACTGCGGGGCTCACCCCCGAGCGCACGTTCCGACTACGCGCGCTGGTGTGCTCCTTCTACCCGCCGGACAGTCCCTGGATCATGAAAACGGGCTCAATCGGGCTGTCCCTCAGCACGGTCGGTGAAATACCCGCCAGGGCCGTCGCTCGCCGCATCGACCCGGGTCGGCGGAGTCAACCGGTAAATTTCACACCCTCCACCTTCAACGCGGGATTGTTCAGCGCAGGGGTGGAGCACCCGATCGGGGGCTCCACCATTGGCTCAGAATGATGGCATCGCCCGGATTTTGCCGGACACGGACTCTCCCGTGGGCCCCGCGTCTGCCTGGGACCAGCACCGACGGCACAGCCTGTCGACGGGAGTCGTCTTCGGACTAGCCATGGGGTTGCGCCCCCGGGCTGACCGACGCCCTTGCCACGGCCTGCCATGATCCGCTCGGGATCGCGATACGGGTCGGGCTCATCACCGGAACGGTCATCAGCCTGCTGACCGGGGTCGCGGCAGGGCTCACCGTGTCCCACCGTTGGCGGACCGTAGTCGTGTTCGTACAGCTGTGGGCCAAGCGGGTTCTCCCGCTGCGGGCCATGCGGTTTCTGGACGATGCCTGCAGACTGGAGGTGCTGCGGGAGGCGGGCCCTTACTACGAATTCCGGCACGCGCGTCTTCAGGACTATCTGGCCCGCCCGCGGGACCGAGAGGGCGGCAATGTCGGCCAGAGCCCAAGCCGGAGCCGAACGTGAGCGCCGGACAACAGGCCACGCGAACCGACACGACGGCCGACGCCGAGGCCACGTAATCCGGCCGAGCCAAGACCACCCCCTGCCAGCGGCTCCAACGCCATGCTCCGACGACTGTCGCGAACCGCCAGCTCATAGGCCTCGCCCACCACTCCGCTCCAGGGACTTTTCAGGGACTTTCAGCTCTGTCCGAGGGACTTGCGAGGGACTTTTTACCGCCTAACGCGGCAAGCTCCTGAAAGATCGGAAAGGGCCTCCGACGCAGGTCAGAGGCCCTTTCCCAGGCAAAGCCGCAGGTGGCGGCAGACGAGTCGGGCTGTACGCCGGGTTCTGTCGCCCGGTCGCCTCGCGGCGGCCGGGGAGACGGCCATCCATCTAGGGCCGGCGTTGCCGCCGGCCTCGTGCGGTCTACCCGCGGACTCGGGCGGGCTGCCCTCGAACGTCCGCGCAGGGTCGCCCTTCTTTCGAAGAGGCGGCCCCTCTTGACCTTGCTCCGGGTGGGGTTTACCTAGCTGCCCAGGTCACCCTGGGCACTGGTGGTCTCTTACACCACCGTTTCACCCTTACCGAGGACCGAGGTCCCCGGCGGTCTGTTTTCTGTGGCACTGTCCCGCGGGTCACCCCGGGTGGCCGTTAGCCACCACCCTGCCCTGTGGAGCCCGGACGTTCCTCGGGAAGACCCCCGTCAAGGGGACTCCACGCGGCCGTCCGCCCGGCTCGTCTGCCGTGTCGACCATGCTACCCGGCGCCCGCCGGTCTTCTGTCCCGTCGAAGCGCTGGACGCCGTCGCCAGGAACGAGCCCGCCAGGATCAGGGCGAAGGACGCCAGGATGCCGGGGGTCAGGCGCTCGTCCAGGAAGATCGCGCCCGCTGCCACCGCCACCGCCGGGTTGACGTACGTGAAGACCGTCGCCCGGGTCGGGCCCACCTCCCGGATCAGTTCCAGGAAGGCCACGAAGGCCAGGGCCGTGCAGATCACGCCCAGGGCGGCCAGGGAGACCAGAGCCGGGGTCGAGGGGAGGGTGGGCGGGCGGGTGAGGGCTGCGGCGGGGGCGTAGACCACCGCCGCCAGGAGCAGGACCGGGGCTATCAGTTGGAGGGTGGGGACCTTGGTTAGGTGGCGGGCCATGATCAGCGGGGCCGTCGCGTAGCCGATCACCGTGATCAGGACCTCGGTGAGGGAGAGGATGTTGCCTCCGGTGAGGTGCGGGACGGTGAGGACCCCTACGCCTCCCAGGCCCAGCGCCAGGCCCGTCATACGGCGGGCGCCGAGCCGTTCCGTGTCGCCGAAGAGGCGGGCGAGGAGCACGGCCACGATGGGGACGCCCGCGATCAGGAGGCCGGCCGTGGAGCTGGAGAGGTGGCGTTCGGCGTCGGTCAGGGTCCACCAGGGGCCGATGACCTCGATCACGGCGAAGGCGAGCATCGGGCGCCAGTGCTGCGCGACCACCCGGACCAGCCCTCCCTGGCGGATCGCGAAGGGGAGCAGGAGGGCCGCGCCCAGGGCACAGCGTACGAAGACGACCATGGACGGCGACACCTCGTCCACGGCCACTTTGATCATCAGGTAGGGGATGCCCCAGAGGACTCCCATCAGGGAGAACAACGCCCAGCCGCGTGCAGTCATGAAACGATTTTCGCCCGTTCAGCGGTGTACGTCTTGAACGCTGTTGCGGTACGCCGCCGGCGTCACCCCCAGCACCTTCCTGAACCAGCGCGTCATATGGGCCTGGTCCGCGAAGCCCACCTGCCCGGCCACCTCCGCCGGGCGACCGCCCGCCTCCAGCAGGGTCCGGGCCCGGCTCACCCGGTGCTGGGCCAGCCAGGCGTACGGGGGCATGCCCATGGTCGTACGGAAGGCGCGGAGGAGCTGGTAGCGGGAGAGGCCCAGGTCGGTGGCGAGGTCGGCGAGGGACGGGGGAGCCACCAGCTCGTCGGCCAGGCGGTCCCGGACGGCCAGGGCGATGCCGCTCGCGCCGGGGATCGTGTCGCTGGTGGGGCGGGCCGTGGAGTGGCGGCGGGCCAGGGCCGTGAGGAGCCAGGGGAGGCGGGACTCGGCCTCCAGCGGGTCGGGGCCGGTGCTCAGCTCGGTGTGGGCGGTGCGCAGGGCGGCGGCGAGTTCGGGGTCGTGGAGGAGGGGGTCGCGGAAGTGCGGGGTGCCGCCGAGGATGCCGTCGGTGAGGAGGTCGGGGGCCGGGTAGAGGGCGCGGTAGGCGTAGGTGCCGTAGGCCGACTCGCCGGTGTGGACCTCGCCGGGGGCCAGGACGACGATCGAGCCCTCCCCCACCGTGAGGGCGCCGCCCCGGTAGTCGATGCACGAGGCACCCTGCACACAGATGCCGACGCTGAACTCCTCGTGCGTGTGCGGGGCGTAGCGGTGGCGGTCGAAGCGGGCGGTGAGGAGGTCGAGGGGGCGGTCGGGGCGCCCGAGGGTGGCCCGGGTCCACCGCGTCTGTCCGTCTCTGCCCTGGCCCACCTCACGCACCCCTTTCCATGGCCTTGAGGGTGCAACACCTTGGGGCCCGGCTTTCATACCGTCGGCGGACGTCGGCGTTCGCCCCGTTCCTCGGAAACGTGCATCGCCCGGACGTGAGATCAGGAACCGTCCGGCCGTGAGATCGGGAACCGTTCCCTCGATCGTGGCACATGATCCCGGTCACCGTCAGTCGCCGGTCCGGGCCACTGACGGTGACCGGGCCCGTCGCTTGACCCTGCCGCAGCGTCAACGTTTCTACTGGTCGTATGCGGATCGGAGAGCTGGCCGCGGCCGTCGGTGTCACGACGCGGGCCGTGCGGCACTATCACCATCTCGGGCTGTTGCCGGAGCCGGAGCGGCGGACCAACGGGTATCGGGACTACACGTTGCGGCATGCGGTCGTGCTGGCGCGGATCAGGCGGCTGACGGAGCTGGGGCTCGGGCTCGCCGAGGTGCGGGACGTGCTCGCGGACGATGCGGGGCGTGAACTCGTCGAGGTGCTCGGGGAGTTGGACGAGGATCTGGCGCGGCAGGAGGAGGGGATCCGGGAGCGGCGGGAGCGACTGCGGGTCCTGATCGAGGACGCGCGGGCCGGGCGGCTGCCGGCCGAGGGGCCCGTGTCGCCCGAACTCGCCGCGCTCTTCGGGAGGTTCGGGCCCGTGCCGCAGTCGCCGATGGCCGCCAAGGACCGGGAGGTCTTCGCGCTGCTGGAGACCACCGCGACGCCGGAGGTCCGCGCCGAGATGGTCGCCTCGCTGGAGCGCATGATGACCGCCCCCGGCGCGGTGGAGCGGGCGCACGAGGCGTACGCGCTGCTCGACGCGCTCGCCGACGCCGAGCCCGACGACCCCCGCGTGGCGGAGGCGGCCCGCCTGCTCGCCGACCTGGTCCCGCCCGAGATGGTCCCGCCGGACACCGACACCGGCGAGGGCGGCGGCCACGGCAGCTTTCTGCGTGCCTTCTACGCCGACTTCGCCCCGGCCCAGGCGGAGGCCATCCGCCGCACGCTTCAGCTTCTGCGGGAGGACCGCCCATGAGGATCACGAGGACAGCGACGGGTATGAGGAGCGCCTACCGGGTCGGGCGCACTCTCGTGCGTCATGAACTCCTGCTGCTGGGCAGCCTGTTGCGCTGGACGGCGCGGCGGCCGCACGGGGTCGGGGACGGCGGGCGGGCCTTCGGGTATGCGCGCGGGCAGGGGGCCATGATGTTCGGGTTCGGCTTCGTGTGTGTCGTCGAGACCGTGGCCTTGGCCGTCCTGCTTCACGATCATCCGCTGGTGCACAGAGTCTTCCTCGTCCTCGACCTCTACACGATCCTCATCGTCGTCGGGCTTCACGCGGCCTCCGTGACCCGCCCCCACGTCCTCACCGGCACGACCCTGCGCCTGCGCCGCTTCGCCACCGTGGATCTGCGCGTGCCGCTCGACGCCGTGGCCTCGGTGCGTCGTGAGCTGCGTACGACGCACGAGAAGCGGGACGGTGAGCTGAACCTGGAGGTGGGTTCGCAGACCACCGTCACTATCGAACTGGCCTCGCCTGTGACGTACTTGACCTTCTTCGGGCGTCCCAGAGAAGTGCGTCTGGTGCGTTTCCACGCCGATGAGTCCGATCAACTCGCGCGTCTGGTGCGGGAGTTCACGCCGGAACGAAACGCACCTTCGCCGCTCCCGGCTCGGCCTGCGTGAGCCGTACCCGCAGCCGTTCCCCCAGTGGCAGTCGGCCGCCGGGGGTGGCCGTGACGCGGCCGATGACCGCCGGGTTCTCCAACTGGACCACTCCGACGGCGGGTTGGTCCTCCTCCACGTCCACCACGCACCCCTCGAAGACCTCGCCCACCCGGTCCCTGAGCAGCGCCGCCTCGACGATGTCCACGCACTCGCGCTCCACGCGTCCGGCCCTCCGGGTGCCCTCGGTCATCTCGGCGGGGAGGGTGTCGAAGGCCGGCAGAACCCAGTCGGGGGTCGGGGTGCCTGCTGCCGCCGCGAGGCAGATCTCCGAGGCGTAGCGGTCCACGAGGCGGCGGAGGGGGGCCGTGCAGTGGGCGTAGGGGGCGGCTACGGCGGAGTGCGTGGTGATGTCGGGGAGGCGGCCGTCGCGGAAGGGTGTGTAGTGCGCGCCGCGGAGCAGGGTCGTGCACTCCAGGAGGAAGGCGGCGTGGCGGGGGTCGTGCGGATCGAGGGAGCGGACGAGCCGCGCGTACGAGACGTGGTGCGGCCAGTCGATGTGCAGGGCCTGTGCGGTACGGCGGAGGCGGCCCACCGCGCCGTCCGGTGCGGCGGGGAGGGTGCGGAGTACGCCGGTGCCTGCGGCGAGCATCAGTTCGGCGGCGGCCATGCCGGTGAGCAGGGAGATCTGGGCGTTCCAGCCTTCGGCGGGGAGCGGGGTGCGGTAGGCCAGTTCGTAGCTCTCGCCGCCGTCGCCCGGGGCGGTGTGCTCGGTGATCTCCTGCTCGGGGATGTTGAGGGAGATGCCGCCGCGTTCGACCTCCAGGCGCTCACGCAGGTGCCCGATCTCCTTCAGCAGGGCGAGGGGTTCCTCGGCGGTGCCCGCGTCGATCTCCTGCTGTACGCCGCCGTAGTTCAGCTTGGCGCGGCTGCGTACGAGGGCCCGGCGAACGTCGACGCTCTCGGTGCGGCCGTCCGCGTCGAGGTCCAGTGTCCACAGAACCGCCGGGCAGGTGTGGCCCGGGAGCAGGCTCGCCGCGCCCTCGGAGAGGCGGGCGGGGTGGAGGGGGACCTTGCCGTCGGGGAAGTAGAGGGTCGTCACCCGGCGGTGGGCCTCGGCGTCGACCGCGTGGCCCGGGGTGACGAAGGCGGCGACGTCGGCGATGGCGTAGCGGACGCGGTAACCGCCGTGGCCCCCGCCGGCCGGGCGTCGCGACAGGTGCATCGCCTGGTCGAGGTCCGTGGAGGTGGGCGGGTCGACGGTGAAGAGGGGGAGGTCCGTGGCGTCGTACGACGGCAGGCGCGGTGACTTCGCGGACTGCTCCGCCTCGACGAGGACCTGGAGCGGGAAGGCGTCGGGCACGCCGAGTTCCCCGCGCAGTGCGCGCAGGGCCGCCCGGAGGGGAGCCTCGGCGGCGCCCTTGACGCGGAGATGGCGGCGGGGCATGGGTCGAGCGTAGGGCCGGGTGGGCGGGACGGCACCCTGTCGTGGGCCGGCGGACGGCCCTGGGATCGTGGCCGCCTGTGCGGGGCGCGGCTCCCCCGGGCGCGAGGCGCTCCGGTCGGCACCCCGTACGCTGTCGCGGGAGCCCGAACCCCCGGAAAGCCCCCGAGAACACCCCGAGAGCCCCGGGAACCCCCGAGAACAAGGAGCCCCCGTGCTCGTCCTGCTGCCCCCCTCCGAAGGCAAGGCCCCCTCCGCGGGTGGCGCTCCGCTGAAGCTGGAGGGGCTTTCACTGCCGGCGCTCAACGGGGCGCGGGAGGCGGTGATCGCGGAGCTGGTGGAGTTGTGCGCCGGGGACGAGGACAAGGCGCGTGAGGTGCTCGGGCTGAGCGAGGGACTGCGCGGGGAGGTCGCCAAGAACGCGGAGCTGTTGACGGCGGGCACGCGGCCCGCCGGGCAGGTCTACACGGGGGTGCTGTACGACGCCCTCGACCTCGCCACCCTGGAGACCGCCGCGAAGCAGCGTGCGGCGCGTTCGCTGCTGGTCTTCTCGGGGCTGTGGGGCGCCGTCCGCGTGACGGACCGCATCCCCTCGTACCGTTGCTCGATGGGCGTGAAGCTGCCCGGTCTCGGCGCGCTCGGCACGCACTGGCGTACGCCGATGGCGTCGGCGCTGCCCGAGGCCGCCGGCGGTGGACTCGTCCTCGACCTGCGGTCCTCGGCGTACACGGCCGCGTGGAAACCGAAGGGCGAGGTGGCCGGCCGGACCGCGACCGTACGGGTGCTGCACGCGCCCACCCGGAAGGTCGTCAGCCACTTCAACAAGGCGACCAAGGGCCGCATCGTACGGAGCCTGCTGTCGGCCGGGATCGCGCCCAAGGGCCCGGCGGAGCTGGTGGCGGCGTTGCGGGACCTCGGGTACGTGGTGGAGGTGGAGCCTCCGGCGGGGGCCGGGAAGGCGTGGACGCTGGATGTGCTGGTGGACGAGGTCCACTGATCACCCCCTTTTTCGTTTCCGTCCCCGTCCCCGTCCCTGTCCCCGTCCCCGTCGCCGCCTCCTCATTGCAACATGCGCAACGCGCGTTGTGCATGCTGTTCGCCGCGGGCAGGATGACGGCATGTCCTCACCCCCGCCCTCGTCCCCACCCCCGCCTCCGCCCTCGCCCCCGTCCCCCCGCGTCTCCGTCCTCGACCTGGCGCCCGTCCTGCCCGTGGTCGTCGTCGACGACCACGCCGACGCCGTGCCGCTCGCGCGGGCGTTGGTCGCCGGCGGGTTGCCGGCGATCGAGGTGACCCTGCGGACGCCGATCGCGCTGGACGCCGTACGGGCCGTCTCGGCGGAGGTTCCGGGGGCGGTGGTCGGCGTGGGTACCGTCATCACGCCCGCGCAGGTGGCCGAGTCCGTCGCGGCGGGCGGGCGCTTCCTGGTCAGCCCGGGGTGGACGGACATGCTGCTGCGGGCGATGTGGGCGTCCGGGGTGCCGTTCCTGCCGGGGGTGTCGACGGCCTCGGAGGTCGTGGCGCTCCTGGAACGCGGGGTGCGGGAGATGAAGTTCTTCCCGGCCGAGGCGGCGGGCGGTACGACGTATCTGAAGTCGCTCGCCGGGCCGCTGCCGCAGGCGCGCTTCTGTCCGACCGGCGGAATCGGGCCGGGCAACGCCCCGGAGTACCTCACCCTCCCCAACGTCGGTTGTGTGGGCGGTACGTGGATGCTGCCGCCCGAGGCCGTGGCCGCACGGGACTGGGCGCGGATCGAGCGGCTGGCGCGGGAGGCGGCGGGCCTGGGTGAGCGTCGTTCAGCGCAGGTGTGACGTGTCGTTGAGGAGGCGGAGCGTGGCGTTGCCGTCGGCGTAGTAGGCCAGGGCCGACAGGGAGGCCGCCGAGAGTTCCATGCGGAACAGGGACTCCGGGGGCGCGCCGAGGGCCAGGCGGACGAGGGTCTTGATCGGCGTGACATGGCTGACGAGCAGGACCGTACGGCCCCGGTGCGCCGCGACCAGCTCGTCGCGGGTGGCGGCCACGCGGTGGGCGACGGCCTCGAAGCTCTCGCCGCCGCCGGTGGGTTCGGCGTCCGGGGAGGTCAGCCAGGCGTTCATGTCGTCCGGGTAGCGCTCCCGCACCTCACCGAAGCTCAGGCCCTCCCACGCGCCGAAGTCCGTCTCCCGCAGCCCGTCCTCGACCGTCACGCCGAGCCCGAGCCGGGCCGCGACGATCCCCGCCGTCTCTCGGCAGCGGGCGAGCGGTGAGGACACCACCTCCTGGACGGTCCCGCGGGCGGCCAGGGCGACGGCGACCCGCTCCGCCTGGTACCGGCCGACGTCGGAGAGGGACGGGTCCGAACCCCCGCTCCCGGAGAACCGCTTCTGGGGGGTGAGGGGCGTCTCGCCGTGCCGCAGCAGGACGAAGGTGGCGGGAGTGCCGAGATCGGGGGCGGCCGACGCCACGTTCCTGGCGGCGCGGAGGTCGGCGGCTGTTCTGGCGGCATCGGGATCGGTGGTTGTTACGGCGGCGCGGGGATCGGTGACGGTTTCGGCGGCCCGGACGTCCGCGGCGGTTTCGGCGGCCCGGGGACCGGCGGCCGTTCCAGCGGCCCGGGAACCGTCCGTGCGTGCCGCGGTCGTGGCCCCCGCGAGCGCCGCACGGGCCTTCGCCGCGCCGGCCGTCGCGTCCCCCGGCGGTCCCGAGGGCTCGGGCGCGGCGGTGGCGGCGGTGCGCGTCGCGCGGGTGTCCAGGTCCGCGGTGGACGCGGCGGGCGACCACTGCTCGCCGCGCTTGCCCGCGTCCATCGCCTCGTTGGCCAGCCGGTCGGCGTGCTTGTTCTGCTCCCGCGGCATCCACTCGTACGTGACGCGGCCGGGCGGGAAGACCCGCGCGGCCTCTGCGGCCAGCGGCTTCATGTCGGGGTGCTTGATCTTCCAGCGGCCCGACAGCTGCTCGACGACGAGCTTGGAGTCCATGCGGACCCGGACGGACGCCTCCGGGTCCAGCTCGTACGCCGCCTTCAGACCCGCGATGAGCCCGCGGTACTCGGCGACGTTGTTCGTGGCGACCCCGATGTACTCGGCGGCCTCCGCCAACGTCTCGCCCGTCACCGCGTCGAGGACCACGGAACCGTAGCCCGCGGGCCCCGGGTTGCCCCGGGAACCGCCGTCGGCCTCGACGATGAACTCCCGCACGCCGACAGCCCCTTCGCCGCTTCTAGAGGCCGGACTCGGAGGTCCGCACCAGGATGCGGCCGCAGTTCTCGCAGCGGACGACCGTGTCGGGCGAGGCCTTGCGGACGTCGTTGAAGTCGGTGATCGACAGCTCCTGGCGGCAGCCCTGGCAGGTGCGCTGGTACAGCTTGGCCGCGCCGACGCCGCCCTGCTGGTCGCGCAGCTTGTCGTAGAGCTTGAGGAGGTCCGCGGGGACGGCAGCCGAGATGACCTCGCGCTCCTTGGTCACCTTCGCCACCTCGCCGTCGATCTCCTCGAACGCGGCGTCCCGGCGCGCGGTCGCGTCGTCGATCTTGCCCTGGACGGCACCGACCCGCTCGGTCAGCTCGGCGACCCGCTCCTGCGTGGACTCCCGGCGCTCCATGACCTCCAGGACGATGTCCTCCAGGTCACCCTGCCGCTTGGCGAGGGAGGCGATCTCGCGCTGGAGGTTCTCCAGGTCCTTCGGCGAGGAGACGGCACCCGAGTCCAGGCGCTGCTGGTCACGGACGGCGCGCTGACGCACCTGGTCCACGTCCTGCTCGGCCTTGGTCTGCTCGCGGGCGGTGTCGCTCTCCTCGGTCTGCGCGGCCACGAGCAGGTCGCGCAGCTGGGTGTGGTCCTTGGTCAGCGACTCGATCTCGGCGTGCTCGGGCAGCGACCTCCGCCTGTGCGCGAGCTGCTGGAGGCGTACGTCCAGGCCCTGGACGTCGAGGAGGCGGATCTGGTCGGCGGGCGCGGCGTTCAGTTGGGGGCTCCCAGTGGGTCAGAAGTGGTGGAGGACGCCGCGTGGGCGGTCCAGGGGTCGGTGACCGTCTTGGAGACGTGGACGCGCAGGTCCCAGCCCTCCCGGTCGGAGATCTCGTCGAGCTGGGCGGCGGCCAGCTCGCACCAGGGCCATTCGGTGGCCCAGTGCGCCGCGTCGAGCAGCGCGAGCGGTGTGTGGGTGCCCTCCGTGGTGCGGGCGACCGCCTCGGAGGCGGGGTGATGGCGCAGGTCCGCGGTGAGGAAGGCGTCGACACCGGACGCGCGTACGGCGTCGAAGAGGCTGTCGCCGGAGCCGCCGCTGACGGCGATCGTGCGGACGACCGCCTCGGGGTCGCCCGCGACGCGGATGCCCTGCGCGGTGGCGGGCAGCCGCTCGGCGGCCCGCGCAGCCAGCTCCCGGACCGTCAGCGGGTGGTCCAGCTCGCAGACCCGGCCGAGACCGCGCCGGCCGGTGGGGTCGGCGGGGTCCGGTACGAGGGGGCGTACGACCCTGAGGTCCAGCGCGCCGGCGAGGGCGTCGCTGACGCCGGGGTCGGCCGTGTCGGCGTTGGTGTGGGCGACGTGCAGCGCGATGTCGTTCTTGATGAGGGTGTGCACGACCCGGCCCTTGAAGGTCGAGGCCGCCACCGTCGTCGTACCGCGCAGATAGAGCGGGTGGTGGGTGACCAGCAGGTCGGCGCCCAGCTTCACCGCTTCCTCGACGATCTCCCGCACCGGGTCGACGGCGAACAGGACCCGCGTGATCTCCTGGTCGGGGTCTCCGCAGACCGTGCCGACCGCGTCCCACCCCTCGGCCCTCTCGGGCGGCCAGAGGGCGTCGAGCGCGGCGATGACTTCAGACAGACGGGGCACGGACAAAGGCTACCTGCACCTCTGCCGTCCCCGACCGGCCGCGGGTCGGTTGGCCGGACGCCCCTCGGCCGCCGCACCCGCCCCGGGGTCACGGCCGCCCCCTCCCGGCCGTCCGGCAGCACATGAATCGCCGTTCCCTCAGGCGAATCGGGGGACGAGCACCCTTATGTGTGAAGGGGGTGCGAGCTGTCCCACGTCTGTGCGTGCGAAAACTAGCTTCGTCACCGGAGGTGATCGAACCATGACGGCCTGCGCTTCCCCACCACCCTCGACGGGCCACGGGAACGAGTCGGGACAGGGGGACGAGGAGAAGGACGCGGACGCTACCGGGGAGAGATTCGGAAGCGAGGGGCTCGTGACCGACGCGGGGGCCGACGCGCACGCGGGGCGGCCTGAGGCGCACGCGGGGGGCGGTGGTGGTGGCGGGGACGGCCGGCTGCGCCGGCCGGCGCCCGCACCCGCACCCGGCTGTGTGATCGCCGCCGACGGGTCGTACGCGGCGCGCCTCGCGCTGGACGGGGAATCCTGGTTCCCCGAGCGCTGGACCCTCGACGGCCCCGAGCCGTACGCCGTGCCCCTGCCCGGCAACCAGCCCGAGGAGCCCGGCACGGAACTGCTGCCGCTGGCCGACGGGCGGGTCCTCATCCACCGGCTGGCCGCCGACCGGCATCTGTTCTCGCTGCTCTATCCGACCGGCCCCGGCACCGGTGAACTCCCGCTCGGGGCGGTCGAATGCGCCGACCCCACGGCCGAGTTGCGTCTGCTGCCGCCCGCGCCGTGCGGGGAGCGGGCGTACGCCCTCGCCCTGGGCCGGAGCGCCACGACCGTGTGGCTGGTGGCGGGCGGGGCCTTCGGCCCTGAGGTGCTGGCGCAGGTGCCGGGGCGGTGTTCGGGCGGGGTCTGGCTGGACGGGACGGGCCGGATGCTCGCCCTGGACCAGGAATGGGAGGGCCGGACCAAGTCGGTGGTGGTCGATCTGGAGCAGGGCGGCGCGGTCTCGCCACTGCTGCAGATCGCGGACGACAGCAACGACCGGGTCCTGCTCGCCGACCCCGACAGCGGGCTGCTCCTGATCCGTTCGGACGCGCCCTCCCCCGGGCACGACCGGCTCGGCTGGGGCGTGCTGGGCAGTACGCTCCCGGTCCGCTTCCCGGAGTGCCTGCGGGTGCCCGACGGTCATCGCGTCACCCCGTTCGCCATCCAGCCGGGTCAGATCCTGACCCCCGAGAGCTGCGCGGTCGCGCTGCGCCTGGACGGCCCCCGGGGCAGCTGGGTCGGCGTCTGGCGCCCGGCGGCACGACGGATCCTTCATCTGCCCGCTCCCGAGGGCTGGTTGGCGGGAGCGGGGCTGTGGAGCCGCGAGGGGGTGCTGCACCTGCCGTACGCGACCGGGATGGTGAGGTGCGGGGTGGCCCGGATGGGGGTGGCCTGGGACGCGGACGAGCCGGAGGGGTCACCGGAGGCAACCCCCGAAAGGGAGGGCCGGGCGGACTGTGAAGAGGCCCCGGGGCCGGAGGATTCGGACGGGACACTCCGGGCCGGAGCGTCAGCCGCGCCGGCGCCCGGGGCGGAGCCGTCCGTGCCTGTCGTCGCTCGGCCCGTGCCGTTGCAACAGGCGCCGTTGGAGGGGCGCGTACCCGAGGAGGTGACCGTCGGGTGAAGGTGCGGTGCGGGGCTCGGGCACAGTGGCCGCGGTGCGGGCGACACGCCCGCGGGCGCCTTCGAGACCCTCGGGTTCGCCCGTTAAAATCACCCGCCGATAAGAAGATCATTCGACGGGGAACACTTCCAATGAGCGACGTGCACACCATCCAGCCGCCCACGGCCGACTCCCACGAGGCGGACGGCCACGGAAAGCACCGGGGTCAGCTCTCGGCCCAGGAGGCCGAGAAGACGAGCCCTCGCGGGCGCCACCGCAAGCCGGCGGACCACATGGAGCCGACGACGTCCGCCTGACCGGCGGCACTCGTCTCCTCGGTCGCCTCTGGAGAAACGTCCATGCGACGCCAGAGCCGATCACCACGGCACCCGGCCCCGCTCGTCGCCGACGAGCGGGGCTTCGCCGTTCCGGGTACGGCCCGCGCGGAGGCGGAGGGGCAGGCGGGCGCGGGGACGGGCGCGGGGGCTCCCGCCTATCCCTCCGCCGCCCCCCGGCCGTGCCTCAGCCCCAGCACCTCCGCCGCCGCGAACGTCTCCCCCTCCGGCCGGTCGGCGTAGTGCGGCGTGAGCAGGCCGTCCAGTTCGTCGTACGTGAACGCGTCCTGCTTGGTGTCGAACTTGGCCCGCACGCGCGGTCGTTCGACGATCGCGACCATGCCGCCGTGCACGACGAGGAGCTGACCGTTGACCCGCGCGGCGGCGGGTGAGGCGAGGTAACCGACGAGCGGGGCGACGTGCTCGGGCGCGAGCGGGTCGAGGCCGGTGCCGTCGCCCTCTCCCGCCGCCCCCGGGAGGCCCGCGAAGACGTCCTCGGTCATCCGGGTCCGGGCGCGCGGGCAGATGACGTTCGCGGTGACGCCGTACTTGGCGAGCGCCAGGGCCGTGGAGGTGGTCAGCCCGACGATCCCGCCCTTCGCCGCGGCGTAGTTGGGCTGTCCGGCGGAGCCGGCGAGGAAGGCCTCGGAGGAGGTGTTCACGATCCGCCCGTAGACCCGCCCTGCGCCCTCGCCCGACTTCGCCCGGGCCCGCCAGTGGGCGGAGGCGAACCGGGTCGTGTTGAAGTGCCCCTTGAGGTGCACGCGCACGACCGAGTCCCACTCGTCCTCGGACATGGAGAAGACCATGCGGTCGCGCAGGATGCCCGCGTTGTTGACGAGGATGTCGAGTCTGCCGAACCGGGCGACCGCCGACGCGACCAGTTCCCGGGCCTGTTCGTGGTCGGACACGTCACCGATGTGCGCCACCGCGCTGCCGCCCGCCGCGCGGATCGACGCCGCGACCTCCTCGGCGGGCCCCGTGGACACCTCACCGGAACCGTCCCGCCCCGGCCGGCCGTAGTCGTTGACGACGACGGCCGCGCCCAGCCGGGCCAGCTCCAGCGCCTCGGCCCGGCCGAGACCGCGCCCCGCGCCGGTGACGATCGCGGACAGTCCTTCGAGCGGCCGTCCGCCGAGTGTCGATGTCATCCCGAGCCCCTCTCCCCTCTCCTCAACTGCCATCCGTTCTCGTCCGCGGTGGTCAGAGCTCGATGCAGGTCCGGAGCGCCACGCCCGTCCGCATCTGGTCCAGGGCCTCGTTGATGTCGGCCAGGGGCACCCGGTGGGTGATCAGGCCCGCGAGGTCAATACGGCCGGCCCGCCACAGGGCGATGGTCCGCTCGTAGGAGCGCAGGACGTCCCCGCCGCCGTACATGGACGGCAGGATCCGCTTCTCGTCGAAGAACAGCTCGAACATGCTGAGCTGGAGGAAGTCGTCCAGCGCGCCCGCGCCGACCACGACGAGGGTGCCGCCGCGCCGGGTGGCCTCGTAGGCGGTGCGGGCGGTGGTCGAACGGCCGACGACCTCGAAGACGTAGTCGAAGCCCTCGCCGGCGGTGACGGACTGCTTGGTGTCGGCCAGTTCCTCCGGCGAGATCGCCTTGGTGGCGCCGAACCTGAGCGCCGCCTCGCGCCGCGAGACCACCGGGTCGACGGCGACGATCTCGGCGGCGCCCTTGAGCCGGGCACCCTGGATCGCCGAGATGCCGACGCCTCCGCAGCCGATGACCGCGACCGACGAACCGGCTTCCACATCGGCGGTGTTGAGGGCCGCGCCGAGACCGGTGGTGACTCCGCAGCCGATGAGGGCGGCGATGTCGAAGGGCACGTCGTCCGGTATCGGCACCGCGCAGCCGGCGTCGACGACGACCTCCTCGGCGAAGGTGCCGGTGCCCGCGAAGCCGAAGACGTCCCCGGCGGGCCGCTTGAAGTTGGGCGTACCGGCGTTGAGGAATCCGGCGAGGCAGAGCTGCGTCTGACCGCGCTTGCAGGCGGGACAGGTGCCGCAGGCCGGGAGCCAGCACACGACGACCCGGTCACCGGGCTTCAAGTGGGTGACGCCTTCCCCGACTTCGACTATCTCGCCGGCGCCCTCGTGCCCCGGCACGAACGGTCCGGGCTGCGGCAGCACCCCGGCCATCGCGGACAGGTCGGAGTGGCACAGCCCCGTGGCCCGCACCCGGATCCTCACCCGCCCCGGCCCGAAGCCCACCGCCTCGACGTCGTCGAGCACGTCGAGCTTGTCCTGGCCGATCTCGTGCAGTACCGCTGCGCGCATGGTGCGGCTCCCCTCAGGAGTACCTGACCTACGTCTGTACCGATGGGCTCATTCGTGTGCGACCAGCGTGTCCGCCAGCACCGGCGCGTCGTCCCTCTCGACGGCGCTCACCGTCACCCGCACCGAGCGGTCGTCCGGCCTCCACATCCGGATGCGGAGGGTCTCGCCCGGGAAGACGACACCCGCGAAACGCGTCCCGTACGAGCGGACGCGGCCCACGTCCCCGCCGAGCACCGTGTCCACCACGGCCTTCAGCGTCATCCCGTAGGTGCACAGCCCGTGCAGGATGGGCCGGTCGAACCCGGCCCGCCCCGCGAACTCCGGGTCGGCGTGCAACGGGTTCCAGTCGCCCGAGAGGCGGTAGAGCAGCGCCTGGTCCTCCCGGACGGTCCGCTCGACCTCCTTGTCGGGCGCGGTCGTGGGCGGTTCCTGCCGGGCGGACGGCCCGCGCTCACCGCCCCAGCCACCCTCTCCCCGTACGAAGATCTGCGCCTCGTTCACCCACAACGGGCCCTCGGTGTCGGCGACTTCGGTCCGCATCACCAGAACGGCCGCCTTGCCCTTGTCGTACACCGCCGCCACCCGCGAGGTCGCGGTCGCCCGCCCCTCGACCGGGATCGGCCGGTGCACCTCGACGCGCTGACCGCCGTGCAGGACCTTCGCCAGGTCGACGTCGACGCCGGGTGCGTTCAGGCCACCGATGACATCCGGCGAGCCCGCGCCCGCGACGGTCGCGAAGCTCGGCAGGACGTGCAGCCGGGACTCCAGCGTGTAGCGCAGCTCGCCGGGGTCGGTCGCGGGGACACCGGCGCCGATGCCGAGGTGGTAGAGCAGGACGTCCTTGCGACTCCACGCGATCTCGGCGGAACGGGGCTCGGCCGCGAGCGCCTTGGCTGCGTCGATGGGCATGGGGCTCCTGTGTGCGACGGGGGCGGAGGGTGGCTGAGGGGGTTGAGGGGGTTGAGGGGGTTGAGGGGGTTGAGGGCAGAAGGGGGTCGGACGGCGTGGGGGCGGAGGGTCGGACGGCGCGGGGCGGGTGGTGGGTGGCTCGCGCTGAGAAACCTCGGTACGACCGTCCGCACCAGCGGTCGCACCGAGGTCGTCACCGCCGACCCGGAACCCGTCCACCTAGAACGCGTTCCAGTCCGGCGACCCTCTGTATAGCCGAGCCACATGCACTTGTGAAGGCTCCTGACACTACGTCAGATACGTGCCGCAGCGCCCAGGACATTTGTCCCGCCGAACTCCGTACACGTGCATCTGCCGGGCCGCGTCCGGTCTTCGTACTGTCGAACACATGAGGCGGAGAGAAGCGACTACGGCGACCCCGACGGGTGCGGGCGCCGCATGTACGGGGGACGCGGGTACCGAAGACGCGGGTGCCGGGGACATGGGCGCCGAGGACACCGGGTGCGAGAGCCGGCGCCCAGCGGGGAGGGCGGCATGGCTCCCGTGGCGTGGGGGCGGGCGGGCGGCGTCGGACGAACCGGGGCCGCCCGCCACCGGGCTCACCCTGGTGCCGTGGCTGCTCATGGGAATGGGCGCGTACGCGAACCTCCTCCAGGGCCGCGCCCCGAACCCCTGGATCGGCGGTCTCGGCATCTTCATCTTCAACTCCCTCTACATCTACGTCGTCATCCGCGCCTTCCTGAAGGAGAAGCGCGAGTCCCGCTCCACCCGCGTCGCACTCGCCGTGGTCGGCTTGATCGCCTACGGTCTCGCCCTCGCCTACGGCGGCAGCTGGCTGAACTTCCTCCCCCTGTTCGGCCTTGCCGTGGGCGCCGCCATGCGCGGCCGACTGTTGCGCGGGACCGGGCTGGCGGTGACCGTGCTCGCGGGCGGGGTCGCGGCGGTGCGGGAGGGCTGGGCCGCGATCAACGTCGCCTACGGCACCTTCATCTCCATCGTCGTGACGGCCGCGATCCTCTCCCTGGTGGAGGCGGTCCGCGAACTGCGCGCCGCCCGCGAGGAACTCGCCCACCGCGCGGTGGAGCGGGAGCGGCTGCGCTTCTCCCGCGACCTGCACGACCTCCTCGGCCACACACTGTCGGTGATCGTGGTGAAGTCGGAGGCGGCCCGTCGTCTCGCCCCGCACGACGCGGACGCGACGCTCGCCCAGATCACGGACATCGAGGCGGTCGGCCGCCAGGCCCTCACGGAGATCCGCGAGGCCGTGACCGGGTACCGCGAGGGCAGCCTCACGACCGAACTGGACCACGCCCGGCCCGTGCTCTCGGCCGCGGGCACGACCCTGACCGTGCGCCGCCGCGGACCGGCTCCGGATCCACAGGCCGAGGCCCTGCTGGGCTGGGTCGTCCGTGAGGCGATCACCAACGTCCTACGCCACAGCCGAGCCACCGCCTGCGACATCACCCTCACCACCACCTCCACCCACACCCGCCTCACCATCACCGACAACGGCCCCCTCACCCCTCCCTCACCCGCACGCACCACCCCCAACGGCCTGAGGGGCCTCACCGAACGTCTCGCCATGGCCGGCGGCACGCTCCAGGCCGGGCCCGCACCGCGAGGCGGCTTCACGGTCACGGCGGAGCTGCCCCTCCCCGAACTGCCGCTCACCGCGCACGGAGCGGACGACGAGAGGCCGACGGGGGCGGCTGCGGGCTCGGAGAGGGGGCGGTATCCGTAGTGGTGTCCCCGCACGACCCGCGTCACTCGCCCGTCCGAAGCGACGCCCCCGCCCTACTCTTGGGCCGTGAACGAGATGCCCCGGGATCACCGGACCACCAAGTCCATCAGGATTCTGCTCGCCGAGGATCAGGGGATGATGCGGGGCGCGCTGGCGCTGCTGCTGGGCATGGAGGCGGATATCCAGGTCGTGGCGCAGGTCGGGGCGGGGGACGCGATCGTGGACGCGGCGCTGATCCACCGGCCGCATGTCGCGCTGCTGGACATCGAGCTGCCCGGGATGAGCGGTCTGGACGCCGCCGCCGAGCTGCGGGACCAGGTGCCCGACTGCCGGGTGCTGATCCTCACCACCTTCGGCCGGCCGGGGTACCTCCGACGGGCCATGGACGCCGGCGCCGCCGGGTTCCTGGTCAAGGACGGGCCCGTGGAGGAGCTGGCCCAGGCGATCCGCCGGGTGCTGACCGGCGAGACCGTCGTCGATCCGGCCCTCGCCGCTGCCGCGCTGAGCGCCGGTCCCAACCCGCTCACCGACCGCGAACGCGACACCCTCAACGCCTCCACCGACGGCGCCACGGTCGCCGACATCGCCGCCCGGCTCCACCTCTCCGAGTCCACCGTGCGCAACTATCTCTCCTCCGCCATCGGCAAGACCGGCACCCGCAACCGCATGGAGGCGATGCGGGAGGCCCGGCAGCAGGGGTGGCTCTAGCCCCGCCCCCGCCAGACAGAACAGGATGGCCCGAGCCCCCTCGTCGCCTCGTCGCCTCGTCACCTCGTCACCTCGTCACCTCGTCACCTCGTCACGTCGTCACGTCGTCACGTCGTCACGTCGTCACGTCGTCACGTCGTCACGTCGTCACGTCGTCACGTCGTCACGTCCGCAGACTGGTAACCCACCCCTCCCGGCGCCAGTGCCACGAACCAGCTCGCCTGGGCACCCTTCACCAGGTCCTCCGCGGCGTGCTGCTCTCCGGTGAGCAGAAGCGCCGTACGCATCAGTCGTGGCCAGCGGCCGACGAGGAAGCTCCGGAACTCCTCGTCCCGAGCTGCCCTCGCCTGCTTCCGATCCCCCATCGAGCACCTCCTAAGACGTTGTCTCATTTGGTGAGCCTGCGGTAGCAGATGAGGGTGCAAGCGATGCTGGTGAAGGCCATGAAGTGTTCGGCTTTGCGCTCATAGCGGCGATGAAGTCGGCGACAGCCGGCGAGCCAGGCCATCGTGCGTTCGATGGTCCAGCGGTGTCGGCCCAGGCGTGTGGACGACTCGATGCCCTTGCGGGCGATGCGGTGGCGGATGCCTCGCTTGCGGAGCCATCGCCGCAGGTGGTCGTAGTCGTAGCCCTTGTCCGCGTGCAACTTGGCGGGGCGGCGTCGGCGGGGTCCGCGGCGGGAGCGGATCGGCGGGATACCACGGACCAGTGGTTCGAGTGCCTGGCTGTCGTGGAGGTTCGCACCGGAGATACCGACCGAGAGGGGCAGACCGGTTCGCTCGGTGATCAAGTGGATCTTCGAGCCCTTCTTGCCCCTGTCGACAGGATTCGGACCTGTCAGGTCCCCCCTTTCAGGGCTCGCATGTTCACCGAGTCGATCGCGCACCGGGACCAGTCCAGTTCACCGCGGGAACCGAGTTCGTCCAGGACCAGGCGGTGGAGCTTGGCCCACACCCGGGCCTTGCTCCATTCGGTGAACCGCCGGTGGGCCGTCGGACCCGATGGCCCGAACGACGGGGGCAGCTGCCGCCACGTGCAGCCTGACGTGGCCACAAAGACGATCGCCGCCAGCACCTCGCGGTCCCCGTACCGTCGTCGGCCACCGCCCTGCGGCCGCGACGGAGCAGGCGGCACGACCCGCTCGAACAGCTCCCACAACTCATCCGGCACCAGACGCTCAACGATCCCCACGACGGCATACTATCGAACAGCCCAAATGAGACGACCTCTAAATGCTTTGAACAGCCACGAGGGATCGGATTCGTTGCCCCGTCGCGGCGGAGTTTTTCGAGCCGGCCCCGCCAGCCCTGACGTGCCGTCACTTCCCCATGAGCGGGTCAAGTTTTCGTTAGTCACTCAAAACAACGGAATAGTTGCCCAGGCACACGAGGTTCAGATGGCACACATACGTAGACCCGGCCAGGAGGCCTCGCTCAATGACGCAACCGCAGACACCGCCGCCGACCGACGGGCCCGCCACCGGGGCCACGGGCGCGACACGAGCCCCCGGAGCGATCGTCCCGGTGCTGGCCTTCGCGGGAATCGTCGTCGCGGTGATGCAGACCCTGCTGGTCCCGGTGATCAAGGACCTCCCGCAGCTGCTGGACACCTCCCCCAGCAACGCGACCTGGGTACTGACCTCCACCCTCCTCTCCGGCGCCGTGGCCACCCCGATCATGGGCCGCCTCGGCGATCTCTTCGGCAAGCGCCGCATGCTGCTCGCCAGCCTCGCCGTGATGGTGGTCGGGGCGCTGATCAGCGCGTTCACCAGCGCGCTCCTCCCGATGATCGTCGGCCGGACCCTCCAGGGCTTCGCCATGGGCGCGATCCCGCTCGGCATCGGCCTGATGCGCGACGAGCTGCCCCGCGAACGCCTCGGCTCCGCCATGGCCCTGATGAGCTCGTCCATAGGCGTCGGCGGCGGACTCGCCCTGCCGCTCGCCGCCGCGGTCGCCCAGAACGCCGACTGGCACCTCCTCTTCTTCGGTGCGGCCGGTCTCGGCGTCCTCTCCATCGTGCTGACCCTCATCGCCGTACCGGAGACGAAGACCCGCGCACCGGGCACCTTCGACCACCTCGGCGCGGTCGGCCTCTCCGCCGGCCTCGTCCTCTTCCTCCTGCCGATCACCAAGGGCAGCGACTGGGGCTGGACCTCCACGACCACGCTCGGCCTGTTCGCCGCGTCCGCCCTGGTACTGCTCCTCTGGGGCGTCTGGGAGCTGCGCGTCCCCGCGCCGCTGGTGGATCTGCGCACCACGGTCCGCCGCGAGGTCCTCCTCACCAACCTCGCCTCGATCATGGTCGGCGTCTCCTTCTACGTCGTCTCCCTCGTCCTGCCGCAGCTCCTCCAGCTGCCCTCCGCCACCGGCTACGGCCTCGGGCAGTCGATGATCGTCGCGGGCCTGTGCGTGGCTCCGCTCGGCCTGACGATGATGTTCACCGCGCCGGTCTACGCCCGCATCTCCGCCAAGTACGGCCCCAGGAGCACCCTCATCCTGGGCCTGCTGATCATCGCGGTCGGCTACGGCGCCGGGCTCGGCCTGATGAGCGCCGCCTGGCAGACCGTGGTCGTGTCGGTGGTCCTGGGCGCGGGCATCGGCCTCGCCTACTCCTCGCTCCCGGCGCTGATCATCGGCGCCGTGGACCCGTCCGAGACGGGTGCGGCGACCGGGCTCAACACGCTCATGCGGTCCATCGGAACGTCCGTGTCGAGCGCCGTCATCGGGATGGTGCTGGCCAACACCGCGAACCACGTGGGCGGGGTCGCGATCCCGACCATGCACGGCTTCCGCGTCTCCTTCCTCATCGCCACCGGCGCGGTCGCCGTGGGCCTCCTCCTGGCCCTGTTCCTGCCGGGGCGCGACCGTCGGGCGACCGGGCATCGGCTGCTCGCGAGCAGCGAGGGTGCCGAGTCGGCCGACGTCGTCGACGAGGCCGACGGGGCCGACCTGGTTTCCAGGGAGGACCGGGCTGCCGTCGCCCGGTAGGCCGGGGGCGGCGTGCCCGTCGAGGCCGCCTGCGGGTCCGGTGGGGGCTGGTCGCGCAGTTCCCCGCGCCCCTGAAAAGCACGGGCCGAGCCCCGTGCTTTTCGGCCCGAGTGGGCCCTGGGCCTACAAGAGACGCGGGAAACCACGCGATCAGCCCCACTCACCCGCGCCCGCCGGCCGACCGAATCCCCCCAGCCCTCCCCCGATCACCGCATGACAGCATGAGGCGCCCCCTTGACGTACGACCACACGGAGGACCCCATGTCCGCGGCATCGAGCCCCCCGACCTCGCCGGCGCCCGAGCCGGAGATCCTCCGCGCGTTCGAGGCGGCCAAGGGGTTCATGCCGGCCGGCGAGGGGCTGGCGTTGTACGCGGCGGCGGTGGAGGCGGGGCGGCTGGGGCTGCCGTTGCTGGAGGTGGGGACGTACTGCGGCCGTTCGACGATCCTGCTGGCCGACGCCGCCCGTGCGGCGGGCGTGCCGGCGATCACGGTCGACCATCACCGGGGCAGCGAGGAGCAGCAGCCGGGCTGGGAGTACCACGACGCGTCCACCGTCGACCCCGAGGTGGGTCACATGGACACGCTCCCCACCTTCCGCCGCACCCTGCACCGGGCGGGACTGGAGGAGCACGTCGTCGCCGTCGTCGGCCGTTCCCCGCAGGTCGCCGCCTTCTGGGGCACTCCCCTCGGTCTCGTCTTCGTCGACGGCGGCCACACCGACGAGCACGCCACCGCCGACTACGAGGGCTGGGCGCCGCACGTCGCCCCGAACGGTCTTCTCGTCATCCACGACGTCTTCCCGGACCCCGAGGACGAGTTCACCGGCCAGGCCCCTTACCGCGTCTACCTCCGCGCCCTCGCCTCCGGCGCCTTCACGGAGGTCTCCGCGACGGACTCCCTGCGGGTACTGCGGCGGACCGGGACCGGTATCTGACCAGCGGCACCCCTGCACCACCACTCCTGGGCCGCTGGGCTACCCCACCTCTATGCCGTAGTCCTGGACCAGTTCCTCCAGGCCGCCCCGGTACCCCTTGCCGCCGACGACGAAGTCCCAGTCGCCGTTGGCGCGGCGGCGGAAGGAGCCGAGGGTGAGGGCCGTTTCGTCGGCGCGGCCGTCGGAGACGTCGAGGCGGCCCTGTTCGGCCCGGGCGGGGTCCAGGAGGCGGATGCCGGCGTCGGTGAAGCCGGAGAGGTCGGCGTCGGGGTTCACGGCCGGGTCGATCGCCGCCACGAGGACGAGACGGTCGGCCTCCGTCGGCAGCGCGTCGAAGGAGACCAGGATCGCGGCCTTGTCGGGAGTGGTCGGCGGGACCGCGCGGACGGTGCCGTCGGGCGTGCCGAGGTTGTTGTAGAACACGAAGTGGTCGTCGCTGAGGACCCGGTTGCCGTGGCAGACGAGCGCGCAGACGTCCAGGGCGACGCCACCGGTCCAGTACATGCCGAGCACGCTGTGGTCGTCCGGGACGGAGGCCGGGTCCGAGTCCGCGCCGTCCGCGGCATCTGCGGCGCCCGCGGCGTCCGCCGAGGTCCGCTGGGTGGGCAGCACCACGGTGGGAGCGGTCGGGGACGCGGGCGCGGGGCGCTCGCCGGTGCCCAGGCGCCCCCGGAGCCCGTGCCGGTGGAGCAGGTCGACGAGTTCGCGCCCCGAGACCAGCTCCAGCGGCTTGCCGTTGGCGAAGGTGTGGGAACCGGGCCCGAACTTGGACGTCGTCACCAGGACGCCCTTGTTGGCGCCGGCGTCCTGGACCGTGCCGTAGAGGTCGCGGACGGCGGTCGGCGGGACGGTGTTGCGGTACCGCTTGACCTGCACGACGATCTTGCCGCCCCGGATCGGGGCCGGATCCAGAGCGTCGACGTCCACCCCGCCGTCGCCCGAGCGCTGGGTCGTGACCGCCTGCATGCCCATGGCCCGGAACAGTTCGGCGACGAGGGCTTCGAAGGCGAGGGGGTCCATCTCCATCAGGTCGGGCTCGTCCTCGCCGCCGTGCGTGACGACGCCGTTGCCCACGTCGTCGGGCCTGCGCTCGGGGCGGACGGGGGTGCGCTGGTCGGGGCGGGCGGACAGCCGGCCACGGAGGCCGTCCGTCAGGCAGTCCACGGCGCTCACCTGCTCCAGATGCAGCTCGGCGAAGACCGACCGGGGCACGGTGACGGTCGCCAGGAAGATCTGGGTGCGGCGGCCGGTCGCCGGGTCGTGGTCGTCCACGAAGCCGTTCAGGACGACCGACTCCAGCGCGCCGAACTCGTCGGCGGCGAAGAGGTCGTGGAGCACGAGGAGGACGCACTGCGCGAGGACGTCCCGGTAGAGGGCACGTCGCTGGGTGACCGGGCGCGGGCGCTCCTTGTCCTGGTCGACGCTCGGCATGTAGACGACGCTCTTCGCCTCGGGGACGGCGTCGTACCTGGGCAGCTCCCAGTCCAGGACCAGCTGCCGGGCCGCCGAGTCGTAGGCGGCGGAGACGCCCCGGGGGAAGCCGTCGGGCCAGGCGGGCGAGGCGTAGAGGGCGGCGGAGAAGTAGTCGACGGCGGCTTCCGGGTCGCCGTCGCGCAGGGCCGTCGCCATCTGTGCGAGCCCGGCGTTGTGCCGCCGGATCTCCGCCCGCTGTCCTTCCGCCCACTGCTCGTACTGCCGCTGATACTGGGCCAGTTGACGCTGTCGCTGCTGCTCGGCGGCCTGCGCGGCGTGCCAGTCGTGCTCGTACCGGGCGCGCGCCTCGGCCTGCGCCTGCGCCCGGCGCTGGGCGGTCCAACCGCCCTGCGCCTGGTAGTGGTTGGGGTCCGGCATGGGTACGGGCTGGGCGAGGGGCCCCGGGGAGAACGGCTCCAGCCGCTCGGTGCGGGTGAGGGAGGCGGACCGGAACGCCGGGGCCCGGCAGCCGGCGACCAGGAGCCCCTCCAGTGCCTGGACCTGCGCGTCCAGCTCCTCCGTGCGCCGGCGCGCCTCCGCCTCGCGCTGCTGGCGGTAGGCCGCCTGCTGCTCCCGCTGGCTGCGCGCGACCTCCCGCTGGTACGCGCGCTGCTGTCGCTCGTACTCGCGCTGCTGGCGGGCCTGTTCCTCCGACTGACGCTGCTGCTGGCGTTGTGCCTCGGCCCAGATCCCGGCCAACCCGTTGGAGCGACGACTCATGCGCTACAGGCCCTCCCACCGGAGCCCACCGACCGCGCGCCGAGGCCCCGCCCCCACAACCAGACGTAACCGCCCGACTTTATCCCGCGACGGCCCGTACGCCTACCGCTGGTCAGCGCCCCGGCTCCGCCCGCACCACGGAGCGGGGGCGCTGCGCACCGGACCCGACCCGTAAGGTGGCAGGCGTGTCGTATGTAGGTCCGGACTTCGATCCGCCCCAGCCCCGCCGTTCCGCGCTGCGCCGCCCGCTGACCGTGGCGGTGGCCGCGGTCGTGGTGGGGGCGGTGGCCGGGTGGGGGGTCTGGCAGGCCGTCGGGGACTCCGGGGGCGGGGACGGCGGCTCGGGCAGTGTGGCGGGGCCGCAGACCCGGTCGGCGAAGACCCCGGCCTCCTCCTCCGGCCCGTCCGGCGCACCGACCGCCTCGGACGACGGCAAGGACGGCAAGGACGGCACCGGCGGTGGGGACGGCGACAAGGCGAGCCCCTCCGGCTCGGCCTCCGCGCCCGCCGCCACCGGCCCCCTCAAGGGCAAGGTCGTCGTCATCGATCCCGGTCACAACCCCGGCAACTTCCAGCACACGACCGAGATCAACCGCAAGGTGAACATCGGAACGCACGCGAAGGAATGCGACACGACCGGGACGACCACCAACGACGGCTACCTGGAAGCCAGGTTCACGCTGGACGTCTCCCGGCGGCTGCGGACGCTCCTCGAACAGGAGGGCGCCACGGTGAAGTTCACGCAGGACGGTGACCGGGCCTGGGGTCCGTGCATCGACGAGCGGGCACGGATCGGCAACGAGGCGAAGGCGGACGCGGTGGTGTCGATCCACGCCGACGGCTCCGGCGCCGGCAACCGCGGCTTCCACGTGATCCTGCCGGGTTCGGTGAACGAGGGCGCCGCCGACACCCGGCCCATCGTCGCCCCCTCCCGTGACCTCGGCGAACGCATCGCCGGCTTCTTCGTCCGCGCCACCGGCAGCGCCCCCTCCAACTACGTCGGCGACGGCACCGGCATGGTCACCCGCACCGACCTCGGCGGCCTCAACCTCTCCACCGTGCCCAAGGTGTTCATCGAGTGCGGCAACATGCGCGACAGCAAGGACGCGGCCCTGCTCACGAGCGGAGCCTGGCGGCAGAAAGCGGCCCGGGGAATCTCGGACGGCATCACGAGCTTCCTCGAAAATTGAACGACTCTCCCCTTTGGGGAACTCCGGCGGCTAACCCCGAGTGCCACGGAATGAAGTGCGCGCGGTCTCAATCTGTCAACGGTTCCCGCCGTGTTCGTCGTACGTACCGCGATGCGCGATATCCATGACCCGGCACCGTTGACCAGCGGTGCGTGGCGGCAGAAAGCGGAGCGGGGGAACTCTGAGGGAATCGTGAGTTTCCTGCGAGGGTAGCGGGCGGGTCGTGATCATCGAGATGATCCCGGAGGACACCCAAGTCGGTCGGACGATAAGGTCGTCCCTACGATGAGGAGCCACCCCCGCGCTTCCCACCACGGCCTGACGGCGACATGGTGACGGCGACGCCTCCACCGATGACGAGACGACTGACGAAGGACCTGAAGTGAATATCCGCTCCCTCACCAGAGGCGACGGCGTCGTGATCGGAGCAGCGGTATTGCTGTTCATCGCGTCGTTCCTCGACAACTACTCCATCGACGGGATCCCCGACAGCATCGATCTCCCGATCCTCTGGGAGAGCGGACCGGTGCTGCTGAGCGTGGTCCTGGCGGGTCTGATCGGCGCCGTCTTCATCGTTGTCGCCAGAGGTCTGCCGCAGGCGCCCAAGATCGCCGGGATCGACCTCGGCCACTTCGGCATCGCCTTCACGATCTTCGCCGCATGGAGCGCGCTGGGCAACATCTTCGATCCGTCCGGTGGCGGTGACAACTTCAGCGATACCAGTGGCAGCGGCACCGACGCCGGCATGGGTCTCATCCTCGCCCTCATCGCCACGCTGGTCATGGCCGGCGCCGCCGTCGCCACCCCCCTAGTCCCCGCCCTCAAGGTCGCCCTCGTCGGCGCCCCGCGGCCGGTCGCGCCGCAGCCGTACGGGGCCCAGCCGCCCGGTGGTTACGGGTACCCGGGTGCCGGTGCGCCGGGTCCCTTCGGTGCGGGCCAGCCGGGCCCCGGTCAGCCTGGGCCCGGTCAGCCGGGGCCGGGGGCGCCGTTCGGTGGTCCTCAGCAGCAGCAGGCGGCGGCCCCGCCGCCCGCCGGTGACTTCTCGCCGTTCTGGTTCGCGGTGCCGGTGGCCCGTCCGCTGTTCGCCGAGGACGGTTCCCAGTCGACGATCGCCGAACTGGCGCCGGGCACCTGGTACCTGGCGGTCGAGCAGCGCGGCGCCAACCTGGTGGCCCAGACGCAGGACGGCCGTCGTGGCGTCCTGCAGGACACCAGCGGTATCCAGCGCGGCTGATCATCACGCGGTGCACAGCCGTACGCCAGTGGCCCCCCGCTCTTCCGAGCGGGGGGCCACTGGCGTACAGTCGCCTCCCGCCCGTACAGCTGACGCACCGTCAGGAGGCAGGCACATGCGGCTCGGTCTGGCACTCGGGTACTGGGGGCGTGGTCCCTCCGCGGAGCACGTCCCGCTCGTCCAGGAGGCGGAGCGGCTCGGCTACGACTCGGTGTGGACGGCCGAGTCGTGGGGCTCGGACGCCTTCACCCCGCTCACCTGGATCGCCGCGCACACCTCGCGGATCAAGCTGGGCACGGCCGTCGCGCAGATGGCCGCCCGGTCGCCGACCACGACCGCGATGCAGGCCCTGACCCTGGACCACCTCTCCGGCGGACGCGCCCTGCTCGGGCTAGGGCTCTCCGGGCCGCAGGTCGTCGAGGGCTGGTACGGGCGGCCGTTCCCGAGGTCCCCGCTGACCGCGACCCGGGAGTACGTCGACGTCGTACGCCAAGTCCTCAGGCGCGAGGCCCCTGTCGAACTGGACGGACGCTTCCACCCCCTCCCGTACGACGGCCCGGACGGGACCGGCATCGGCAAGGCGCTCAAGTCCATCACCCATCCCCTCCGCGCGGACCTGCCCGTCCTGCTCGGCGCCGAGGGGCCGAAGAACATCGCGCAGACGACCCGGATCGCGGACGGCTGGCTGCCGCTGTACTGGTCGCCGAGCCGGACCGATGTCCACGAGGCGTCGCTGACCGAGGTTTCCGACGGTTTCCTCATCGCGCCCATGGTCCGGGCGAAGGTCTGCGAGGACGTCACCGAGGGGCTGCTGCCCGTGAAGGCCATGCTGGGCTTCTACATCGGCGGCATGGGGCACGCCAAGCGCAACTTCCACGCCGACCTCATGGCCCGCATGGGGTACGAGGAGGAGGCCCGGCGCATCCAGCGGCTCTTTCTCGACGGGCGGCGCGAGGAGGCCGTACTCGCCGTGCCGGACACCTTCGCCGACGAGATCTCCCTGGTCGGGCCGCGTGAACGGATCGCGGAGCGGCTGGAGTCGTGGCGGAAGGGGCCGGTGACGGATCTGCTGGTGCTGTCCCCGGATCCGCACACGCTGCGGGTGCTGGCGGAGCTCAACTCATAGGGAGTGTCCGGGTTTCAACGACGGCATGCGGGCAACCCGTTGAGCATGTCTCGATATAGCGGTTCCAACCAGGCGGGCCGGGTCATAGCGATCGTGGCCGACGTCATGGCCTTCATCCTGGGCCTGTGGATCCTGATGTATCTGTTGGGCGCGAACGGCGCGAACGACTTCGTGCAGTTCATCCATGACGCGGCCCGCTGGCTCGCCGGCTGGTCGCACGACCTGTTCACCTTCGACGAGCAGTGGGCTCGGGTGGTGGCCGGTTATGGCCTGGCGGCCGTCGTGTACCTGTTCGTGGGCCACGCCATCGCCAACCGGATGCACCGGCATTGAGCGGGTGCGGCTCCGGTGGGGGCTGGTCGCGCAGTTCCCCGCGCTCCTGAAAAGCACGGGCTGTGCCCCGTGCTTTTCGGCCTGAAAGGCCGCAGGCCCTTCAGGGGCGCGGGGAACTGCGCGAGAAGCCCCACCCGCCCGGCAGCCGACGACGGATCCCCCGGCCCAGCGGCGCTCCGCTCAGCGGCACCCGCTCAGCAGCACTCCGAGTCGTCGAAGTCGTCCAGCCCCCGCGGCAACCGCTCTCCGCCGAACACCGCGCACGTCGCCTCGTCGCCGCCCAGCGCGGCCACGGCCAGCAGCACGGACCCGGCGGTCCAGGAGGTCAGTTCCACGGGCCAGACGGCCCGGTCCTCGAAGACGTAACCCGTCCAGTACAGGCCGGACTCGGGGTCGCGGAGGTGCTGGATGGACTGGAGGATGTCCAGGGCGCGGTCGGACTCGCCCATCGCCCAGAGTGCGAGGGCGAGTTCGGCCGACTCACCGCCGGTCACCCACGGGTTGGGGACCACGCAGCGGACGCCGAAGCCGGGCACGACGAAGCGGTCCCAGCTCTCCTCGACACGGGCCTTGGCCTCGGTGCCGGTGAGCGCGCCGCCGAGCACGGGGTAGTACCAGTCCATCGAGTAGCGGTCCTTGTCGAGGAACCGCTCGGGGTGCCGGCGTATCGCGTGCCGGAGTTCGCCGACGGCCAACTCCCAGTCGGGCTGCGGCTCCTCGCGCTGCTCGGCGATGGCGAGGGCGCAGCGCAGTGCGTGGTGGATGGACGAACTGCCGGTCAGCAGGGCGTCGTTCACCGGAGTGCCGTCGTCCTCGCGCTTCCAGCCGATCTGGCCGCCGGGCTGCTGGAGCCGTAGGACGTACTCGATCGCCGCGTGGACGGCCGGCCACATGCGGTCGAGGAAGGTGTCGTCGCCGGTGGCCAGGTAGTGGTGCCAGACGCCGACGGCTATGTAGGCCACGAAGTTGGTCTCGCGGCCGCGGTCGGTGACGTCGTCGGCGTCCCCGTCGGCGTAGGCGGCGTACCAGGAACCGTCCTTGTTCTGGTGTCGGTGCAGCCATGCGTAGGCGCGTCCGGCGGCCTCGTGCTCACCGGCCGCGTCCAGGGCCATGGCCGCCTCAGTGTGGTCCCACGGGTCGAGGTGGTGTCCCCGGAACCACGGGATGGCACCGTCCGCGCGCTGCACCGCGAGGATGCCCCGCACGGTGGCGGCGGCCTCCTCTGCGGTGAGGACCCCGGGCAGGACCAGGTGTTCTGTCCGGGGCGTCGTCACTTGGCGGCCGCCTCGGACACGCCGGTGGTGTCGCTGTCGGCCAGCGTCGGCAGGTGCGGCTTGGTCGCGTAGGCCACGAAGCTCTTGCCGATCACCGGGTTCAGCGCCTCCTCGGCGACCCGGGTGAGCAGCGGCTTCTTCATGATGTCCCAGACCAGCAGCTTGTGGTACGCCCGCACGGGCAGCGCCTTGTCGTTGTCGACGCCGAACGCGCACTTCAGCCACCAGTAGGGCGAGTGCAGGGCGTGCGCGTGGTGGGTGCCGTACGGTTCGAGGCCCGCCTCGCGGATCCTGGCGAGCAGTTCGTCCGCCCTGTAGATGCGGATGTGGCCGCCCTCGACCTCGTGGTAGGCGTCGGAGAGTGCCCAGCAGACCTTCTCGGGGCCGTAGCGCGGGACGGTGACGGCTATGCGGCCGCCGGGCTTCAGCACCCGGACCATCTCGGCGAGGACGCCCTTGTCGTCGGGGATGTGCTCCATCACCTCGGAGATGATGACGACGTCGAAGGACTCGTCGGGGAAGGGCAGCGCGAGGGCGTCGCCCTCCATCGCGGTGGCGGTCGCGCCCTCCGGGGCCTCCCCGGCCTCCTTCATCGCGGCGAACCACCTGGCGACCTCGCGGATCTCCTCGCCGTTCTGGTCGAGGGCCACGACGCGGGCGCCGCGCCGGTAGCACTCGAAGGCGTGCCGGCCCGCTCCACAGCCGAGATCCAGGACCCGGTCCCCCGGGGCGAGGGGGAAGCGGGAGAAATCGACGGTCAGCACGTGGCCCTGCTTTCGCGGTTGGCGTTTTCGCGGTTGGTCTCGACTACGTCGTCGGCGGCTGCGACAGCCCCATGGGTCTCGACGGACCCGTGGGTCTCGACACCCTCGTGGGTCGGGACGCCCCCGTGGGGGTCGCCGGCCCTGTTGATCGCGGCTGCGTCGACCGCTTCGGCGGTCGCAGTGGTCTTGACGGTCGCAGTGGTCTCGACGGCTGGATCGGCCGCCGGTCCGACGCTCGTGACGGCCCTCTCCGGGCGTACCCCCGCGCGGGCGACGGCCTCGCGGTAGTGGGCGACCGTGCCCTCTGCGGCGCGGGCCCAGGTGAACCGCCGGAGCACCCGCTCGCGGCCTGCGCGGCCGAGCCGCCGCCGCAGTTCCGGGTCGCCGAGGAGCCTGCTCAGGGCGGCGGCCAGGGCGCCCGGGTCGCCCGGGGGCACCGCGAGGCAGGTCTCGCCGTCGGGTCCGGCGACCTCCGGTATGGCTCCGCCGGTGGTGGCGACCAGCGGCGTGGCGGTGGCCATGGCCTCGGCGGCGGGCAGGGAGAACCCCTCGTACAGCGAGGGCACACAGGCGACCTCGGCCGAGCGGACCAGGTCGACCAGCTCGGCGTCCGAGATGCCCTTGACGAACTCGACGGCGCCTTCGAGGCCGTACCGTTCGATCGCCTGCGCGACCGGGCCCTCGGTGGGCCGCTTGCCGACGACGACGAGATGGGCGGCGGGATGCTCGGCGCGCACCTTGGCGAGCGCCTCGACGAGGAAGACGAGTCCCTTGAGCGGCACGTCCGCGCTGGAGGTGGTGACGATCCTGCCGGGCACCTCGGCCACGGCCGGATTCGGCGAGAAGAGGTCGGTGTCGGCGCCGATGTGCACCACGTGCATCCGGTCGTCGCGGACACCGAGGTGGTCGACTATCTCCTGGCGGGAGGTGCCGGAGACGGTGAGCACGGACGGCAGCCGCCGCGCGACCCGCTTCTGCATGCGCGTGAACGCGTACCAGCGGCGCACGGACATCCGCCGCTGCCATCCCTCGGCGGCGTCCAGCTCCAACTGGCGGTCGACGGTGATGGGGTGGTGGATGGTGGTGACGAGGGGCGCGCCCACGTCACCCAGCAGACCGTAACCGAGGGTCTGGTTGTCGTGGACGACGTCGAACTCCCCGCGCCGGGCGCGCAGATGGCGGCGGGCGCGGAGGGAGAACGTCAGGGGCTCGGGGAAGCCGCCGGTCCACATCGTCGCCACTTCGAGGGCGTCGACCCAGTCGCGGTACTCGTCCCGCTTCGGCGTGCGGAAGGGATCGGGCTGGCGGTAGAGGTCGAGGCTCGGCAGCTCGGTGAGGGAGATCCCGCCCGGACCGTCGACGGGTACGGCGTCCTCGTCGAGTACGGGGTACGGCTGGGAGCCGATCACCTCGACCTGATGGCCGAGGCGGGCCAGCTCGCGCGAGAGGTGCCGTACGTAGACGCCCTGTCCCCCGCAGAACGGGTTCCCTTTATAGGTGAGGAGCGCGATGTTGAGCGGTCGCTCGCCGTCCGCGGCGAGGTCACGTCGGGACCCCGCCTGACTGGCCTCCGCGGTCACTCCTGGCCCCCTTCTCACTGCGATTTCCCGTGAGATTACGACGAGACGGTAATCTAGAACAAGTTTCAGAGTTGATCGTTCAAGAGGCTCTGAATCTACCGGCTGGTAGAACGGCTGTGAGAGGTGGATCAGGTGATTCACGCCACGGCACACGCCCTGGCATGCTATTTGATCGCATACCCTCACCGATCGTCACGACTGTCACGGAACGAGACCCATGCCTGCGGAAGTCAAGGTGGAAGCCGGCGCCGGGCGACCGGACTCACCGCCCCTCACGGAGCGGCAGGAGGCCCGTCGGCGCCGGATCCTGCACGCGAGTGCCCAGCTGGCCAGCCGGGGCGGTTTCGACGCGGTGCAGATGCGGGAGGTCGCCGAATCCTCACAGGTCGCGCTCGGCACGCTCTACCGCTACTTCCCCTCGAAGATCCATCTGCTGGTCGCCACGATGCAGGCCCAGTTGGAGCACATGCACGGCACGCTCCGCAAGAAACCCCCGAGCGGTGCGACGGCGGCCGAGCGCGTCGCCGAGACCCTGATGCGCGCCTTCCGCGCCCTGCAGCGCGAGCCCCACCTCGCCGACGCCATGGTCCGCGCCCTCACCTTCGCCGACCGCAGCGTCAGCCCCGAGGTCGACCAGGTCTCCCACCAGACGACCGCGATCATCCTCGACGCGATGGGCCTGGAGGACCCGAGCCCGGAGCAGCTGTCGGCGGTCCGCGTCATCGAGCACACCTGGCACTCGGCCCTCATCACCTGGCTCTCCGGCCGCGCCTCGATCGCCCAGGTGAAGATCGACATCGAGACGGTGTGCCGCCTCATCGACCTGACGGCGCCGGACCGGCGGATGCAGACTTGAAGCAGGCTCGAAGCAGCCTTGAAGCAGGCCGGAACCGGCGGGAACAGGATGGCGGGGAAACGGCAGCACAGAAGACCTACGAGACGGGTTCCCTGCGCCGGTACCACTCATCCGGCATCAGGTGCCGAGGGTCACCGTCCGGCCCTGTTGTGCCGCCTTCCGGCCTCTCAGCCCGACCGTCGACGTCGGCACCGGCGGATCTGCTACCTCTCGCCGCTGTCGGCTACTTCGGTCGGCTCCCTCACTCGTCTCGTAGGCTGATTTCTACGATAGAACGCCCGTACGGGAATGCAACCCCTCAAAGGGGATTTTTTCCATCATTCGAGGCGAAGTACTCGGCGACGCCCAAGCCCCTACGCCACGGCCTCCAGCCCGCTCCAGCTCCGCCCGATCGCCTTCTCCCCCACCCATCGGTCGAGCAGACGGCGGGCCTCCTCCTCCGGGGCCGCCAGACAGACGCGCTGGGCGCCCGCGTGGGCGGGCCGGGGCTCCTTGTGGAGGGTGCCCTCGCTGCAGCAGGCGCAGTGCGTCGTCAGGGTGCCGGCGGGCTCGGCGGCGAAGTCGTGGTCGGCGAAGAGGGTGGTGAGGGCTTCCAGGTCGCCGGGTTCGGCGGCCGCGACCGTCACCTGGAACGTGGGCAGGTCGGAGGGCTCGAAGAGGAGCAGCTCGTCGAAGACGGGATAGGTCGTGCCGTCGACGACGCGTTCGCCGTTCGGCTGCCCGTCGTGGAGGACGATCTCGCCGAAGCGGCGGCCGCCGGTCACGGGGACGTTCAGCACGCGCCCGCGCGTCGGGCACAGCCGGTCGATCCACACCACCTCACGGGCGCCGCCGGTGTCCAGGCGGACGCATGCCTGGCCGAAGCGGCCATGGATCTCGCCCTCATCCCCACCCGCGCCCTCGCCCTCACCCCCGCTTTCGGGCAGCCGGATGCCGAAGCCGGCCCAGGCGTCGCGGGCGACGGCCCAGTCGCGGCGGATCGTGGCCGCGATGCCCAGGTTCCAGAAGGCGGGGTCGCCCTCGCCGCGCGGTGCGCGGGCGGCGGCCTGGACACCGAGTTCGTACGCCTTGTCCCAGTCGCGCAGGAACTTGTGGGCGAGCGCCGCGTCGTACCACCACTCCGCACTCGGCCTCTCGTCCGGGAAATGGGCGAGCACCTGCTCGTAGAGGTCGGCGGCGCGCTGCCACTCCTCGGCGTCCCAGGCCGCGTACGCCTGCTCGATCAGCTCCCCGGCCTCGGACTTCTCCACGTTCCCCGCCCCGGCTTCCCGATCGTCCCGTTACCGACCGCAGAGCGTAGGCCCCTACTCCTCGGGCGGGAACACCGGCTCCCCGCTGCCCGGCAGGGCGATCGCGATCGCCTCCACCGGGCAGCCCTCCGCCGCCTTCAGGATGCGTTCGTTGGCGTCGGTGTCGGGGGCGGTGGGGTGGGACTGCATGGCGGAGTCGAGGCGGAAGGCGTCCGGGGCGAGGTGGGTGCACTGGGCGGAGCCGATGCAGAGGGCGCGGTCGACCTCCACGTGCCAGCGGTCACCCATCGCCGGTCACTCCTCCCCGTCGACGGCGGCGGTGTGGGTGGTGGTCGACTCGGCGTCGGCCTCGGCGGGCGGCTCGTATCCGGCCGGGAGGTGGATCATCTTGTGTTCCAGGTACTCGCCGTAGCCCTCGGGTCCGAACTCCCGCCCCAGGCCGGAGTTCTTGTAGCCGCCGAAGGGGCCGAGCATGTCGAGGCTGAAGGTGTTGACGGAGTAGGTGCCGGTGCGGACCTGGCGGGCGATGTCGATGCCGTGTTCGTCGTCGGCGGTCCAGACGCTGCCGCTGAGGCCGTAGTCGGAGTCGTCGGCGATGCGTACGGCCTCGGCCTCGTCGCCGTACGGGAGGAGGCAGATCACCGGGCCGAAGATCTCCTCGCGGGCGATGCGCATGGAGTTGTCGACGTCGCCGAAGAGGGTCGGCTCGACGTACCAGCCGTGGTCCAGGCCGGCGGGACGGCCGCCGCCGGTGAGGATCTTGGCGCCCTCCTCCTGGCCGATGCGTATGTAGTCGAGGCTGCGGCGCTGCTGGCGCTGGGCGACCAGCGGGCCGAGTTCGGTGGCCGGGTCGAGGGGGTCGCCGATCTTGAGCGCGGAGGCGTAGGCCGCGAAGGCCTCGGCGAACTCGTCGTAGCGGGAGCGGGGCACGAGGATGCGGGTCTGGGCGACACAGGCCTGGCCGTTGATCATCCAGGCGAAGGGGGCGATGCCGTTGACGGCCGTCTGCGCGTCCGCGTCCGGCAGGATCACCGCCGCCGACTTGCCTCCCAGTTCCAGGGTGACGCGGGTGAGGTTGCGGGCGGCGACCTCCATGACCCGTTTGCCTGCGGCGACCGAGCCGGTGAAGGAGACCTTGTCGACGCCCGGGTGCCCCACCAGGTACTCGCTGACCTCGCGGTCGGCGGGGAGGATGGACAGCACCCCCTCGGGCAGGCCCGCCTCGGCGGCGATCTCCGCCAACAGGTAGGCGTCCAGGGGGGTTTCGGGCGAGACCTTCAGGATCGCCGGGCAGCCGGTGAGGAGGGCGGGGGCGAGTTTCGCGGCGGCGGTGAACTGCGGGACGTTCCAGGGGACGACCGCCGCCACCACCCCGACCGGCTCGCGCCGCACGAGGATCTTGCCGAGCACGCCGTCGCGCCGCTCCTCGTACGTGAATCCGCGCGCCGTCGTGATCGCCGCGTCCCACACCAGCATCGAGGCGAGCGCCTGCACCATCACGCTGGAGGTGACCGGGGTGCCGTTCTCGGAGCTGATGATCCGGGCGAACTCCTCGTGGCGTACGGCGAAGGCGTCCTTGATCCGGGTGACGACCTCGATGCGCTCGTCGAGGGTCATGCGCGGCCAGGGGCCGTGGTCGAAGGCGTGGCGCGCGGCGGCCACGGCCCGGTCGACGTCCGCGCGCGACGCGTGCGGGACGCGGCCGATGACCTCCTCCGTGTGCGGGGAGACCACCTCGATGACGTCGGTGCCCAGGGGGTCCGTCAACTCCCCGCCGATGAAGAGCTGTCCGTGTTCCACGAGTTCGGTCATGGCCGCTGCCTCCCGGAGCCACTTCTCTGACGTACCGTCAGTTTCTGGTAGGGAACTGATACCAGTTCCGGGGGGAGGAGTCCATGTCGTTCGTCGACGGACGGCCGCGACGGCGGGCTCGCACGCCCATCCCTGGTGGAACTCGTTCTAGTTATAGTGACTTCATGACACAGGTGACCGACCACGGCGGAGGCGTACGGTCCATCGAGGTCCCCATCCCGGACAACCCGCTCGGCCACACCCTCGTGTACGTCGTCGACACCGACCGGGGGCCGGTCCTCGTCGACACCGGCTGGGACGACCCGGCGGCGTGGGACGCGCTCGCCGCCGGACTGACGGCGTGCGGTACGTCGGTCGCGGAGATCCACGGGGTCGTGATCACGCATCACCACCCCGACCACCACGGCCTGTCGGGGGCGGTGCGCGAGGTGTCCGGGGCGTGGATCGCGATGCACGCGGCGGACACGGCGATCGTGCGGCGCACGCGCGGGACCGGCCCGGACCGCTGGTTCACGTACATGACGGACAAGCTCACGGCGGCGGGCGCTCCGGAGGAGCACCTCGCCGCCCTCCGCGCCCCGCGCCGCCCGCGCGCCCTGCCCGGCTTCTCCCCCGCGCTCCCCGACCGCGACATCGTCCCCGGCGAACTCCTCGAACTGCCCGGCCGCCGCGTCCGCGCGATCTGGACGCCGGGGCACACGCCGGGGCACGTCTGCCTCCACCTGGAGGAGGCACACCCCTCCCAACTGCCGGGCCACGGACGCCTGTTCTCCGGCGACCATCTCCTCCCCGAGATCAGCCCGCACATCGGCCTCTACGAGGACCCCGACGACGACACGGTCACCGATCCTCTCGGCGACTACCTCGACTCCTTGGAACGCGTCGGCCGCCTCGGTCCCGCCGAGGTCCTGCCCGCCCATCAGTACGCGTTCACGGACACCGCCGCCCGCGTGGGGGAGTTGCTGGCCCATCACGAGTCCCGGCTCACCGGCCTGCTCACCCTCCTCGCGACCCCCCTCACCCCCTGGCAGCTCGCCGAACGCATGGAGTGGAACCGTCCCTGGCCCCAGATCCCCTTCGGCTCCCGCAACATCGCGGTCTCCGAGGCGGAGGCGCATCTGCGGCGGCTGGTGAAGCTGGGGCGGGCGGAGGCGGTGACGGGGAGCGATCCGGTCACGTATGTGGCGGTCTGAGGGGGCGCCGGTCAGGGGTGCCCGGCCTGCCGCCGCACGCTCGGGTCATCGTTCCCGGCTCGCGAGGGAGCGGACCAACTCCTGCGCCTCTCCGATGAGTTCAATCTCCGGCGCGGTCATCGTCGGGGTGGCCGCCCGGCGCCGCCCCGCCTCGACCAGCCCCGCCTCCGTCAGGGCGGAGGGGCCGCCGGGCTGGTGGGCGAGAAGGGACACGAGGGTGGCCCGGGCGATCCCGGCGCGCAAGTCGGCGGTGTCCACGGCGACTTGGGCGAGGATCACGGCGGACATTCCCCAGTCGAGGCCGGGCGGCCCGTCCTCGGCGTTGCTCCAGTCGATGACCTGGGGGCCGTGGGGCGTGAGGATGACGTTGTCGGGGTGCAGGTCCAGGTGGAGGACGTGGCGGGTGGGAGTTGCCCCGGTGGGGGCCGGGCAGGTCTCGTCACCTGGTGCGCCGGGCCCGGGGGCTGTCCGGTCGGGGGGCAAGCGCATCGCCCGGTCGCGGGGCGGGAGCGCGTGGAGGGCGTGCAGGAGGCGGGCCGACGTGGCGCCCGCCCGCGCCGGGTCGAGCAGGCCGGTGACCAACGCCTCCAGCATCGTCGGGCCGGACAGGCGCTCCAGCACCATCTCCGTACGGGTCGCCGAGCGCACGCGCGGGACGGGGTACCCGTGGCCCCTTACGTACGCCATGACCTCGGCCTCGGCGGCCGCGTCTCCCCAGTCGTCGTTCCGGTAGCGCCGCAACACCCAGGCTTCGGCGGATTTCCCGGGGGCGGCGGGGCATTCCCGGCCGACGGGCCCTTCCCGGCCGACGGGCCCGCCCGTTTCGGCGCGTTCGCCGAGGCCGCCGATCTCGCCGGGGCCGCCGATCTCGCCGGGGCCGCGTCCGGTATGTCTGTCGACTCCGTCACGGTCGTCGAGGCTCTCGGGGGCGGTCGGTTCGCCGGGGGCCGTGAGCGGGGCGGGGGCGGGGGGCGTGGACTCGCCTTCGTCGGGGTGGAGTTCGTACACGTCGGCCGTGCGGCCCGAGCCCAGCAGTCTCCCCGTACGCATGGCCCGAACCTATCCCGGGGCTCCGGCGGCCCTCAGGGGTTTTGCTACCGGCAGGTACAGTGACCGGGTCGTCATCACACCCGTACAGGGGGAAGCCGGTGCAAATCCGGCGCTGACCCGCAACCGTGAGCCTCCCCCGGCAGGGGGCGGCAAGTCGGACTGCCCTGCACGGAATTGTGACCGGCTCGCGTCACCGGCGGCCCGCCGGTGTACGGCACCGTCGAGGAATACGGAGCCGAGCCGCCCGGCGCTTCGCCGTGCGTCCGGCTCCCGTCAGGGAGAGGCAGCAGCCGATCATGAATGTCCGCCGCAGCGCCACGGTGGTCGCCGTACTGGCCGTCACAGCCGGACTCGGGACCGGACCGGGTGCCGGAGCCGGGGCCGGTTTCACGCCGGTCGCCTCCGCCGCCGACGCGACCTCGGTGTCCGCCGACTCCTCCCCCGCTCCCTCCGCCTCGCCGTCGCAGGCGGTCCCCACCGGTCTGTACGGCTCCACCGACCCCACGTACGACGGTGTCTGGCGGCAGTCCCTGGCCCTGCTCGCGCTGGACACCGTGGGCGAGAAGCCCGGGGCCGGGGCCGTGGAGTGGCTCGTCGGGCAGCAGTGCGCGAGCGGGGCGTTCGCCGCGTACCGGGCCGACGCCACCGCCCGGTGCGTCGCCGGGACGGCGGTCGACACCAACAGCACGGCCGCCGCGGTGCAGGCGCTGGCCGCGCTCGGCGGGCGGGACGCCGAGGCCGAGCGTGCGGTGCGCTGGCTGAAGGACAGCCAGAACAAGGACGGCGGCTGGGGCTACACCGCCGGCGGGCCCAGCGACGCGAACTCGACCTCCGTCGTCATCGGCGCGCTGACCGCCGTCGGCGACGCCCCCGAGAAGCAGGAGAAGGCCGGCAACTCGCCCTACGACGCCCTCCGTTCCCTGGCCCTGCCCTGCGAGGGCGGCAAGGGAGGCACGGGTGGCGCCGGCGGCAAGAAGGACGGCGGCGCCTTCGCCTATCAGCCCGACAAGAAGGGCGCTCTCGCGGCGAACGCCGACGCCACGGCCGCCGCCGTACTCGGCAGCCTGGGTGCGGGGTTCGTGGCCGGGCCGGGCGACGGGCCGGCCGCCCCAGAGGATTTCGCCGAGAAGTGTGTCCCGGGTGGCTCCCCGGCGGATCTGGCCCACAACGGGGCCGTCCACCTGGCCGGTGACCTCGCCGCCGACGGCTACCTGACGTCCGCCCTCGCGGGCGCGAAGGACCAGCCCGATCACGGCAACACCGCCGACGCGGTCGTCGCGCTCGCCGCCGCCGGGGACCTGGACGCGACCGAGAAACCGCTCGCCTGGCTGGCGAAGAACCACGGCGCCTGGGCGGCCGGGGCCGGGCCCGCCGCGTACGCCCAGCTCGTCTTCGCCGCGCACGCCGCCGGTGCCGACCCGCGTGACTTCGGCGGCACGGACCTGGTGGCCCGCCTCCAGGACACCGGTCCCGCGCGCGACGTGGACGACCACTCCTCCGTGCCGAGCGACGACACGGCGGGCGAGGTGGACGGCGACGGTCCGGGCGCGGGCACGTGGTGGGCGGTCGGACTCGGGCTCGCCGTCGTCGCGGCCGTCGTCGGGTTCGTGTCGGTGCGGGCCGGCCGGAAGCGGCGGGAGGCGTGACCGGGCGTCGGCGGGACACCGTGGCGCGTTCGGCCGCGTGGCCGCTGCTCCGGCCGCGTGGTGTGCTGCTCGTGCTGGCCGGAGTCCTGCTCGTGCTGACGAGTGTGGGCGCGGGGCAGGCCCGGGCCGCCGCGTACCGCTACTGGTCGTTCTGGGAGCGGGACGGCTCGGCCTGGACCTACGCCACGCAGGGGCCGTCGACCGCGCGGCCGTCCGACGGGGATGTGCAGGGGTTCCGGTTCGCGGTCAGCCGCGACTCCGCGGACGCGGCCCGGCCGCGCGGGGGCGCCGACTTCGCCGCCGTCTGCGGGGGAACGGCCGCGCGGGGCGGGGAGAAGCGGGTCGCGCTGGTCGTCGACTTCGGTACGGCGGCGGACGCGCCGGACGGCGAGACGCCTCCGGCGGCGCGTACGGCGTGTGCGCGGGTTCCGGACGACGCGAGTACGGCGGAGGCGCTGGCGTCCGTCGCGAAACCGCTGCGATACGACACGAACGCGATGCTCTGCGCGATCGCCGGGTATCCGGGGCAGGGGTGCGGTGAGGCGGTCGGCTCGGATGCCGATACGGATGCGGATGCCGGCACCGACGCCGGCGCCGATGGCCGTGCCGATGCCGACAGCCGTGGCGCTGCAGCGAGTTCACGGTCCGCTGCCGCCTCCGACGCGGGAGACGGGCCGCCTGACGGGCCCTCCGTCGGGCTGTTCGTCGGCGTGGGTGTGGTCGCCGTGCTCGGCGGCGCGGCGGTGTGGCAGGCGCGCCGGCGCCGGGGCTAGGAGGCGTGATGCGGTGGTTCACCCGGCGCCCGGAGGCGGCGCCTGCCGGGGGCCGGTCCCGCGGCCCGGCGGTACGAGGTGTCGCGGCGCCCGCCCGTGGCGTCCCGACGGCACGGCTGCCCGCGGCGAGGACGGCCGAGCGGCGCGCCCTCGGCCCTGCGCTGCGGCAGCCCGCGGACAGGCCGGCGCCCCGGGGCCCCGGTGTGCACCCCCTCGCCTGGTGGCTCTGGGCCCTCGGGCTGGCGACCGCCGCGTCCCGGACCACGAACCCCTTGCTGCTCTGCCTGCTCATCGCGGTCTCCGGGTACGTCGTGGCCACGCACCGGACGGACGCGCCGTGGGCCCGGTCGTACGCCGCGTTCGTGAGACTGGGGCTGGCGGTGCTGGTCGTCCGCCTCGGTTTCGCGGTCGCGCTGGGCTCGCCCGTCCCCGGTACGCACACTCTGGTCACCCTGCCCGAAGTACCGCTCCCCGCCTGGTCGCAGGGCATCCGGCTGGGTGGCCGCGTCACGGCGGAGGGGGTGCTGTTCGCGCTGTGCGACGGGCTGCGGCTGGCCGCCCTGCTGATCTGTGTCGGCGCCGCGAACGCCCTCGCGAACCCGGCACGGCTGCTCAAGTCGCTTCCCGGCGCCCTCTACGAGGCGGGCGTCGCGGTGGTGGTGGCGATGACGTTCGCGCCGCATCTGGTGGCGGACGTCCAGCGGTTGCGGGCCGCGCGACGGCTGCGCGGGCGTCCCGACCGTGGCGTGCGGGGACTGCTGCAGGTCGGACTGCCGGTGCTGGAGGGCGCGTTGGAGCGGTCCGTCGCGCTCGCCGCCGCGATGGACTCGCGCGGCTACGGCCGTACCGCTCGGGTCCCGGCCCGGGTCCGCCGTACGACCGCCGCGCTCACCCTGGGCGGGCTGCTCGGCGTCTGCGCGGGAACGTACGGCGTGCTGACCGCCGAGGGCGGCACCTACGGCCTGCCCGTCCTGCTCACCGGACTGGTGGCCGCGCTCACGGGCCTGCGACTGGGCGGCCGGCGCTCGCCGCGCACCCGCTACCGGCCGGACGTGTGGGGCGTGCGCGCCTGGCTGGTGGCCGGGTCCGGCACCGCTGTCGCCGTGCTGCTGATCGTCCTCGCCGCGTACGACTCCGCCGCCCTGCACCCCGGCGTCGTCCCCCTCGCCTCCCCGGACCTCCCCCTCCGCCCGGCCGCCGCGATTCTGCTGGGCCTGGTTCCCGCGTTCGCCGTGCCCGCCCCGCCGAGGCCCGCCCGGCCCGGTCCCCCGCCGACGGCCGGTCCACCGACCGCCGTCCCACCAACCGCCGTCCCACCGACGAAGGAACCCGCGTGATCCGCTTCGAGGGTGTCTCCGTGACGTACGACGGAGCGACCGAACCCACCGTCCGGGGAGTCGACTTCGAGGTCCCGGAGGGTGAACTCGTGCTCCTTGTCGGCCCGTCGGGCGTGGGCAAGTCGACGGTCCTCGGCGCGGTGAGCGGGCTCGTGCCGCACTTCACCGGCGGCACCCTGCGCGGCCGGGTCACGGTGGCCGGGCGGGACACCCGCACGCACAAGCCGCGTGAACTCGCCGACGTGGTCGGCACGGTGGGGCAGGACCCGCTGTCGCACTTCGTGACCGACACCGTCGAGGACGAACTCGCCTACGGCATGGAGTCGTTGGGGCTCGCTCCGGAGGTGATGCGGCGACGGGTGGAGGAGACGCTCGACCTGCTGGGCCTCGCCGGTCTCCGCGACCGTCCCCTCGCCACGCTCTCCGGCGGTCAGCAGCAGCGGGTCGCCGTCGGGTCGGTCCTCACCCCGCACCCTCGGGTGCTCGTCCTCGACGAGCCGACCTCCGCGCTGGACCCGCCCGCCGCCGAGGAGGTCCTCGCCGTGCTCCAGCGGCTCGTCCACGACCTCGGCACGACCGTCCTCATGGCCGAGCACCGCCTGGAGCGCGTCATCCAGTACGCCGACCGGGTCGCCCTCCTCCCGGCCCCCGGCGCCCCGCCGGTCCTCGGCACCCCGGCCGAGGTGATGGCCGTCTCCCCGGTGGCTCCGCCGGTGGTGGAGCTCGGGCGACTGGCGGGCTGGTCCCCGCTGCCGCTGACGGTGCGGGACGCACGCCGCCGGGCGGGCCCCCTGCGGGATCGCCTCACGGCGCACACCCCGGACGCCCCCCGCACCCTGGAGAGGCACGGGGACCTGCGCGGGGACCTGCACGGGGACCTGCGCGACGGACCACGAAGCACCGGCACCCCGCGCCCAGCGGAAGCCCCCGCTCCGCCCCCGGCCCGCCCCTCCCCTCGCCCCTCCTCCCGTTCCTCCCCTCGCTCCTCCTCCCTCCTCCGGCGCCTCCTGGACAGGCGCCCCGCCCCTCCGACCGCCCCTCCAACCGCCGAACCTGCGGTCGTCGCGGCCCTCGATGTCCACCGCGGCCACGTCCACGCCCTCACCCGCGTCGACCTCACCGTCACCCCCGGCGAGACGATCGCGCTCATGGGCCGCAACGGCGCCGGAAAGTCCACACTGCTCGCGGCACTGGTCGGGCTGGTGGAACCGGCGGCCGGCTCGGTGCGCGTGGGCGGGCTGGTCCCGCACCGGACGGCGCCCGGAGATCTCGTACGCCGGGTCGGGCTCGTGCCGCAGGAGCCCCGCGACCTCCTCTACACCGACACGGTCGCGACGGAGTGCGCGGCGGCCGACCGGGACGCGGGGGCGGAGCCGGGCACGTGCCGGGGGCTCGTCTCGGAGCTGCTGCCCGGGGTCGGGGACGGCACGCACCCCCGGGATCTGTCGGAGGGGCAGCGGCTGGCCCTCGCGCTCGCGGTCGTCCTCACGGCCCGCCCGCCGCTGCTGCTCCTCGACGAGCCGACCCGGGGCCTGGACTACGCGGCCAAGTCCCGCCTGGTCGCGACCCTGCGTACGCTCGCCGCGGCCGGCCACGCGATCGTCCTGGCCACCCACGACGTGGAACTGGCCGCCGAGCTGGCCCATCGCGTCGTGATCCTCGCCGACGGCGAGATCGTGGCCGACGGTCCGACCCCCGAGGTGGTGGTCGGCTCCCCGTCCTTCGCCCCTCAGGTCACGAAGATCCTCGCGCCCCAGAGCTGGCTGACCACGGCGCAGGTACGAGGCGCCCTGCGGGCGGCGGACCCGGCCCCCGGATCGGACCCGGCCCCGGACCTGGCCCCCGGGTCGGCCCCGACCCCGGAAGCGCGGCAGGCCGCCGCCGCACCGGAGACCCTCGCCACGCCCGGAGACCCCGCCCCGCCCCACCCCGAGGAACGGCCATGAGCGACTCCTCCCCCGCGAACCCCAGCCGACGCCCCCGTCCCGTCCCTCTCTCGCCCCGCACCGTCGCCGCCCTCCTCCTCGTCGGCCTCGTCGGCGCGGCGGCCTTCGGCTGGCCCTTCCTCGCGGACCCCGGCTCGCAGGTCACCGCGCACGCGCGGGACGCGCCCTGGTTGTTCGCGGGACTGCTCGTGCTGCTGGTCGGTGTGGTCGGCGCGACACTGTCGGAGGCCGGGCTGGGCGCGAAGGCGGTGGCGATGCTGGGGGTGCTCGCGGCGACCGGTGCCGCGCTGCGCCCCATCGGGGCCGGAACCGCCGGCATCGAGCCCATGTTCTTCCTCCTGGTGCTCAGCGGCCGGGTCCTCGGCCCCGGCTTCGGCTTCACCCTCGGCGCGGTGACGATGTTCTCGTCCGCGCTGCTCACGGGTGGTGTGGGGCCGTGGATGCCGTTCCAGATGCTGGCGATGGGATGGTTCGCGATGGGTGCCGGGCTGCTGCCGGGCGCGCACCGTCTGCGCGCCCGCGGCGAACTGGCGCTGCTCGCCGCCTACGGCTTCGTCGCCGCCTTCGCCTACGGCACGGTCATGAACCTCTACGGCTGGCCCTTCATCGACACGCTCGCCTCGGACATCGCCTTCGACGCGTCGGCGGCCCCGGCCGCGAACCTCGCCCGTTTCGTCGCGTACTGCCTCGCCACGTCCCTCGGCTGGGACCTGGGCCGCGCGGTCGTCACCGTCGTCCTGACCCTCACCCTCGGCACCCCGCTCCTGAAGGCGCTGCGCCGGGCCACCCGCAGGGCCGCCTTCGAGAGCGCCGTCACGTTCGATCCGCCCTCGCGGTGAACCCCCTGTGAGGTCCGGGGCACCGTGCGTTGCGTGAGCCGTGAACCACCCCACAGGACCCACATCACATACGAACCGGGGTCGTAGATCGAAGCGCGTGGCATGCGCATGAAGAAACCCGTACCGACCTGCGCATTGAGAGCCACGTCACAGACGTGGCCTCGGACGCGGATACGACCACAACTAGCAAAAAGGGTCATTGCGGACGGCCGTCCGGGCTGTTTCTCTGGAGGAGTCGCACGGCGCCGACGAGCCCACCCGGGCCTCGGCGCCGACGTACGCCCCCACCGCACACCACGTGGTGAAGGCATGCCCGCGACGGCCCTGTCCCCGTAGAAAAGGATCCCCGTGACCCGCTCCGCTCTCCGCCGCATCGCCTCCCCGAAGAAGGCCCTCGCCGGTGTCACCCTGGCCGCTGCCGCCACCGGTGCCCTGCTCGTCGCCGCGCCCGCCCAGGCCGCGTCGGAGGCCTCTCAGGCGCAGGCTGTCGCGAAGAAGATGATCGCGGACTCGGCCCAGTACACGTGCTTCTCCCACATCGTCGACCACGAGAGCGACTGGAACATCCACGCGACGAACTCGTCCTCCGGCGCCTACGGCCTGGTCCAGGCCCTCCCCGGCTCGAAGATGTCCTCCGCGGGCTCCGACTGGAAGAACAGCGCCGCCACCCAGATCAAGTGGGGCGTGGACTACATGAAGGACCGCTACGGCAGCCCCTGTGGCGCGTGGAACTTCTGGCAGGCCAACAACTGGTACTGATCCGGCGCGCCCGGCACCACCCGCACCCCCGCACGACCAGCACCACCGGCACCACCACCCAGAGCGAAGGCGGCGGCCCCCGATCCCCGGGGCCGCCGCCTTCTTCGTCGTCCCCGTCCCGGATGCGGTGGCCCTGACCGGGGCGGAGAATGGAGGGAGTCCCTGAACTCCCTCCCACGCCACGCGCATCGGGAGCCGTGATGGACCGAACGGAACTCTTGACGGTGTTCTACGGGGAGGGACCCGTCCCTGTTCTCTGGGCGACCGACTGTCCCGTGCACTTCGACGTGTGGCTGGCGTTCGCCGAGTCTTCGCCGCCCTCGCCGCCGTCGGCACCCACGCCGACGCCGGCATCACCGTCGGCATCACCGCCGGCGTCCCATCCACCGTCGTCGCCGTCGTCGTCGTACCGGCAGGATCTGATCCTCGCCGTGCGTGAGGAGTACGGCGTCGAGCGGGCCCTGGAGCGGTTGCGGGAGCTGCGGTTGACGGACGCGTGCCGGCCGGTCGCGGCCGGCAGCTTCGTCGTGGCGCAGGTGACGCTGGAGGAGTTGGTGACGGCGTTGCTGCCGCTGACCAGTCTCGCGGGGGTGGTGCGGGTCGCCCACGAACTCGCCGTCGAAAGCGGGGCGGAGGGGATCGAGGCGGCACTCGCGGGGCACATCCGGGCACCGGCGACCAGCGAGATCCACGACAACATGCAGCGCCGGCAGGAACGCGGCCGGCAACTCACCTGGTTCCTCAACCTGCTGGCCCACGTCCTGGCGGAGGCCGGCCCGCGCGCCGGCGAACACGACGTGACCGGCACCCTCGTGCGGATGCTGGCCGAGTCCGCCCCGGACGCGTACCCGGTGCGCGGTGCCCACAGCCCCGTCGGGCAGGTCGTCGACCGGCGGCTGAAGTACCCCATCGTGTCCGTGACGACGAACCGCCGGGCGACCCACGCGGTCGTACGGTCCCGGCGGACCATCAAGGCCGACGCCGCCGAGCAGGTGTTCTCGGTGGACAGTGCCTCCCTCGGCTGGGCCGTCGTGGACAGCGGCATCGACGCGCGGCACTCGGCGTTCCACGAGTGGGACACCACCGTCTCGCCACCGCGCCGACTGGAGTCGCGCATCGCCCGCTCCTTCGACTTCACCTGCGTACGGGCGAAGCTCCCCGACGACGCGCTGGTCAACGGGCTGGTGAACTGGTCGGCGGCGCTGCCGTCCGTCGAGACGGCTCCGGCCCCCGGCCCGCCCGCGCCGGGGCAGCCGGACGCGTACGTACCGCCCGCCGACCAGCACGGCACGCACATCGCCGGGATCATCGGCGGGTGGTGGCCGGAGCTGGAGTTCCGGGGCATCTGTCCGCGCATCCGGTTGTACGACTTCCGGGTGCTGAACGACGACGGCGAGGGCGACGAGTTCTCCATCGTCACCGCGCTGCAGGCGATCCGGCACATCAACGAGCAGGCCGGACGGTTCGTCATCGCCGGGGTCAACCTCAGCCTGTCGGTGCCGCACGACGTCGCCACCCACTCCACCGGGTGGACACCGGTGTGCGTCGAGTGCGACCGGCTGTCCCGGTCGGGGGTGGTGGTCGTGACGGCGGCCGGGAACGCCGGATTCACCGGGGCCGTACGCACCCTCGGCTCCGGCTTCCACGACATCAGCATCTCCGATCCCGGCAACGCGGAGTCGGTCATCACGGTCGGCTCCACCCACCGCAGCAATCCCCACCGCCACGGCGTCAGTTACTTCTCCAGCCGTGGCCCCACGGGAGACGGGCGGCCCAAACCCGACCTGGTGGCGCCGGGTGAGGACATCGACGGACCGATCCCCGGGGAGGGCATCGCCGCCATGCACGGCACCAGCCAGGCGGCGGCACACGTCAGCGGGGCCGCGGCCATGCTGCTGGCCCGCTACCGCGAGTTGCTCGGCCGCCCCGAGCGCGTGAAGGAGATCCTCTGCGCGACGGCGACCGACCTCGCCCGAGAACGCGACTTCCAGGGCCATGGGCTCGTCGACGTACTGCGTGCCATGCAGTCCGTGTGACGGCCGAGCACCGGTCCGGCGAGGCAGGCGACCATGCTGACCTTCGATTTCCTCGACGCCCGCCACGGCGACTGCTTCCTCGTGCGCTGGGACGCGGACCACGACGGACCCGCCCCGCCGGGCGCGCCGGGCCCGGACCACGAGCGCGTGATGCTCGTCGACGGCGGCCCCGCCGGCGTCTACCGGGCCTCCCTCCAGGGCCGGTTGCACCGGCTCACCGGCGGGCACGGTGGCCCCGCGCCCGACCCTCCGCCGAGCGACACCCCTCCCCACCTCGACGTCGTCTGTCTCTCCCATGTCGACGACGACCACGCGGGCGGGCTCGTACGTCTCTTCCGGGACATGCGCCAGGCCCAGCAGGACGGGGAGGCCCTGCCGTACGAGGTGGACGCGCTGTGGTTCAACTCCGTGGAGGAGCTGGTCGACCAGCGGGCCCCGGGCCTGAGCGCCTCCGTGCATCCGCTCCTCGAACGCGCGGCCGCCTCCGGCACGGCGGTCACCGCCAGCTACAACCAGGGCCGGGACATCCGCAACGCGGCCGCCGCCCTGCGCCTGGACGGCAACGCCCCCTTCCGGGGCCCCCTCACCGAGGGTGCCGAGACGACCCTGCACGACCTGGACGTCACGGTCGTCGCGCCGGACGAGGGCGCGCTGGCCGAGCTGGCGGAGAGGTGGCGCGAGGCGAAGCGGCGCGGCGACCCGGAGGTCATCTCAGCGGCGTACGCGGACGATTCGGTGCCGAACCTCTCCAGCATCGTGCTGCTCCTGCGGCACGCGGACGGCACCGCGCTGCTCACCGGCGACGCCCGCGGGGACCACGTCCTCGCCGGACTGCGCGCCCTCGACCTGCTCGACGACGCCGCCCCGCTCCACGTGGACCTGCTGAAGCTCCCGCACCACGGCAGCGACCGGAACGTGGAGCCCGGCTTCTTCGAACGGATCCGGGCCGACCACTACGTCGTCTCGGCCGACGGCGTCCGTCACCATCACCCGGGCGAGGACACCCTGCGATGGCTCGTCGAGTCCCGCGCGCCCGAGGACGAGTACGTCGTCCACCTCACCAACCACATCCCCTTCGCCGAGGAGGCGCTGGCGCGGCTGCGCACGGACAGGGCCTTCGAGGTCGATGTCAGGGGGCCCGCCGACCAGGCGCTCGTCATCACGATCGGAGACCGGCCATGACCAAGTCCCGGCACGCGCAGGACACGTTCACCCGACCCGCCCCGGACCCCGCCCCACCGCTCGCCGACCCCTCCCGGGAGAGGCACACCGGCCCGCCCGACGGCCCGGCGTGGGCCGTCGACTCCCCCGCCCTCGGCACCGGCCTGACCGTCCGGCCCTGCGGCGACCCGCTCCGCCCGGCCGAGCCGCCGCCCGCCGCCGGCATCCCGGTCGCCCTCGCCCTCTCCGGCGGAGGCTTCCGCGCCACGCTCTCCGCCCTGGGCTTCGTCCGTCTGCTGGCCGGCACCGGGCTGCTCCGTCACCTGCGCTACTCGTCGTCCGTGTCCGGCGGCTCGCTGGCGAACGGATGCCTGGCCACCGCCTGGCCGGCGCTGCGCGCACGGGACTTCACCCCGCAGGCCGTGGACGAGCTGGTGATCGCCCCGTTCGTCGACCGCGTCTCCTCCCACTCCCTCAAGCGGACGCTCCTGCGCGACATCTGGCGCACCCTCGGCCCCACCACCCGCACGGACCTGCTGGCCCGCCGCCTCGACGACTGGCTCTACGACGGGACCGAGCTGGAGAACCTGGATCCCCAGGTCCGCTGGATCGTCAACGCCGCCAACCAGACCACCGGCGTCCGCTTCACCTTCGAACGCGACGTGTACGGCGACTACTCCATCGGCCTCGCCCGCACGAACGGCACGGGTCTGCGCCTCAGCCGGGCCGTCTCGGCCTCGGCGGCCGTCCCCGGCGCCTTCCCGCCCGTGGTCCTCGACGCCTCCCCCTTCCCCTGCGCCGCACACCGCCCCGCCCTGCTGGACGGCGGTACGTACGACAACACCGGCCTCGAAGCCATCGACAGCGACACCTACCGGCACACGTTCCTGTGCGCGCTCAACGCGGGGGGCCTGCTGCGTCCCGGCATGTACGGCCGTGTCCCGGTGATCCGGGACCTCGCGCGAGCCAACTCCCTCCTCTACCGCCAGAGCACGGCCCTGCGCACCCGGGCCACCGTCGAACGCTTCCGGCGCGCCGCGGCACTCGGCCCCGTCGGCGAACTCCCGCCCGGGGCCCGCCGGGGCATCCTGGTCCAGCTCGCCACCGACTTCCCGGCCGCGGACCCGCTCCCCCGCACCTGGCGCGCGACCTTCCCCGAACACCGCACGCACGACGGCCGCGACCTCGCCCTCGTCCCCACCGTCTTCGACCGTCTCAGCCCGTCGCTGTGCCGGGCCCTGGTCCACCGGGGCTGGTGGCTCGGCGGCGCCGCCCTCGCCGCCCACCACCCCGAACTGCTCCCCTCCGACCTGACGACCCTCGACCCACCGGAGCTGTGAGCGTCACCGACGGCCACCGTCCCGGCCACGGCCACGGCCCCGCCCCCGCCCCCGCCTTCAGCAGACCCGGCCCGGCTCCCCGTCCGGCAGATACAGCGCCCGTTCCTGCTGGGTGAGGTCGCGGTGGATCGCTCGGCAGATGCCGGTGACCGCCTCGGCCGGGAGCGGCAGTTTCGCGTCCCACAGGCTCAGACGATCGCGGTGGTCACCGACCGCGAGGGTGCGGCCGTCGGGGCTGAACGCCAGCCTCGCCGCACCGTCCGCGCCGGGAAAACTCGCGCGCGCGTACCGTGTGGCGGTGTCCCACAGCCGTACCGCGCTGCCGCCGGCCGTGGCGAGGGTGCGGCCGTCGGGGCTGAACGCCAGCTCGATGGGCCCCTCGGTGAGGCTGACGGTGAGCGTGGCGTCGAGGTGTCCCGTGTCGGTGTTCCACAGCCGTACCGTGCCGTCGGACTCGGCGGAGGCGAGAGTGCGGCCGTCGGGACTGAACGCCATCGACTCCACCTGCCGGTAGAAGAAGGGGAGGTCGCCTCTCGCCCCCTTCGGCGAGGCGCTGCCCTCGGGTTCGCTGAGCGTGGACCGCACCCGCCCGGTGACGGGATCGCGGAGCCGGATGTCCCGGTTCCGGCCCCCGGTGGTGGCGAAGAACTCGCCCGTGGGGCTGTACGCCAGCGGCGAGCCCTCCTCGGCCTCGGGGAGTTCGACGCGGGGCCGCCCGGTGCGGGCGTCCCACAGCACGAGGCCGTCGCCCACCGTCACCAGGGTCTTTCCGTCGGGGCTGAACGCCATCCCGTTGACGAGACGGACGGGCAGAGTGGTCCGGGGCCGCCGGGTGGCGACGTCCCACAGCTGTCCTCGCGGGAGGCCGCTGATGGCCAGGGTCCTGCCGTCGGGGCTGAACAGGACCGACCCTGCGCCGGTCAGCCCGTCGGCGAGGGTCGCTCGCGCACGGCGGGTGGCCGTGTCCCACAGCCGGACCACCCCGTCGGTCCTCGCGTCACGGGCGGACATCCGGACACTGCTGGTGGCGATGGTGTCGCCGTCGGGGCTGAAGGCCACCGACTGCAGATCCCCGCCGGGCACGTCCAGCGTGGCGCGGGGGCGGTTCGTGCCCACCTTCCACAGCCGGACCCCGGCATCGCCGCCGCCGGAGCCGTGGGCCTCGTCGCCCGTGGCCAGTTCCGTACCGTCCGGGCTGAACGCCACGGACATCACGGGGCTGGTGTGGCCGGTGAGGGTGGTGGCGGCGCGGCCGGTGGCGAGGTCCCACAGGCGTACCGTGCCGTCGTAACTACCGGCGGCCAGGGTCGTGCCGTCCGGGGCGAACGCCATGGACTCCACGCGGCTGCTGGCGCTGGTGAGGGTGGTCCGCTGCTTGCCGTCGGCCGTGTTCCACAGGTGGACGGTGCCGTCCTCGGTGCCGGTGGCGACAGTCCTGCCGTCGTGGCTGAAGGCCAGTGAACTGACCACTCCCGTACGGCTCCTGAGGGTGAGCAGTACGCGCCCGGTGGCCAGGTCCCACAGCTGCGCGGTGTGGTCCCGGGTGCTGGTGGCGAGGGTGCGCCCGTCGGGACCGAACGCCACCGCCATCTCCAGGCCGGTGGGCCCCCTGAGGGTGGTCGTGACGCGGCCGCCGGCCACGTCCAGCACCTGCCCGCTCTCCGTGACGGCCAGCGCGCGCCCGTCGTGGTCGAAGCCCACCGCCGCCATGTTGTCGTCGTCGGGTTCACGGACGGCGACCGAGGCCCTGACGCGCCCGGTGTCCGGGTCCCACAGTCGCGCGTCGTCGTTGCCGCTGGTGGCGATGGTCCTGCCGTCCGGGCCGAAGGCGAGGGTGCGTACGAAAGCGGGGTCGTCCTTGTCCTCGGGGCCGGCGAGCACCTTCCGGGTGCGGCCGGTCGCCGGGTCCCACAGCCGTACCGTGCCGTCGAAACCGCCGCCGGCGAGGGTCTTCCCGTCGGGGCTGTAGGCCAGGGTCGACACGGTCGAGGTGTGTCCGGTCAGCCGGTGCTCCAGCGGGACGGCCGCGGCCGCGTACAGGCTCCGGGTGGCCTCGCGGGTGGGGCTGGTCCGGTAGGCCTTGATGGCCAGGAGCGAGGCGAGATCGGTGTCGCTCTCCAGCAGCGCGGCGGACTGGGCGGCCAACTGGCGCGAGAGTCCGTCGCGTTGGGCGTCCAGGGCGCTCTGCCGCTGCCAGTAGGCGACGGCCGTCGCGGTGAGCGCGAGGGCGAGGAGACAGGCGAGGGAGCCGACGAGGACGCGCAGACGGCGGGTGGTCCGGGCGCGGGCGCGTTCCTCCTGGTCGAGGGCGGAGATGCCGGCGGTGAGGAACGCGGCCTCCCGGTCGGTCAGTTCGTCGGTGTGGCGCGGCCCCCCGAAGTACTCCCGTGCCGTGGCGAGCCGGCTCCCCCGGTACAGCGCGCCCGCGTCGCGGCCCAGCTCCTCCCAGGCGCGGGCCGCCTCGGTCAGCTGCCGGTGGGCGCGCAGGCGGTCCCGGTCCTCCTCGATCCAGCCGCGCAGCCGGGGCCAGGCCGTGATGAGCGCCTCGTGGGCGAGGTCGACGCTCGGGCCGTCGAGGGTGAGGAGGCGGGCCCCGGCCAGGGCCTCCAGGACCCGGGCGACCTCCGCCCGGCCGGTTCCCGTGGTCTCCAGCTCGTCCCGGTCGGCGGGCCTGCGGGTGTCGGGCGTGCCGTCGCCGGGGGAGATCAGCCGCAGGAGCACCCGGCGGGCCGTCACCGCCTCGCCCTCGGTGAACCGGCCGTACGTGTCCTCGGCGGTCTTGGCGATGGCCCCGTCCAGCCCGCCGGCCGCCTCGTACCCGGCGAGGGTCAGCGTCTTGCCCCTCCGGCGACGCCATGTCTCCAGCAGGACGTGCGAGAGCAGCGGCAGACCGCCGGGCGCGTCGGTGATCTCCTCGACCAGCCGTGTGGTCAGGGCCCGTTCCACGGTCAGTCCGGCGGCCGCGGCGGGCTTGACGACGACCTCGCGCAGCTCCGCCGGACTCATCGGCCCGGCCAGCAGGTTGGCGTCCCCGAGCGCCCCGGCCAGTTCGCGGTGTTCGGCGCAGCGGCCGTAGAAGTCCGCGCGCACGGCGACCAGGACCCGCAGCCGGCTCTCCGGGTCGCGTGCGGTCAGCAACAGGTCGATGAACCGCGTCCGTTCGGCCACGTCGTGGCAGAGGGTGAAGACCTCCTCGAACTGGTCGACGACGACGAGGGTGTCGCCGGTGCCGTCGCCGGGCGTGATCGCCTCCCGCAGCAGGTCATGGGTGCGGGCCAGGTGGTCGCCGGGGGTCAGGATCCGGATCCCGGACAGCCGCGGGCCCGGTTCCGGGTGTTCCGGGGATTCCCGCGGCTCCGGCGACTCCCGCGCCTCCCGGAGGACGGGTATCAGGCCGGCGCGCAGCAGGGAGGACTTGCCGATCCCCGACGGCCCGAAGACCGCCGCGAACCTTCGGCGGCGCAGCAGCCCGGCCAGCTCGGCGGTGAGGCGGTCCCGGCCGAAGAAGAGTCCGCTGTCGTCGGTCTCGAACCGGGCCAGCCCCCGGTACGGCGGCCGCGCGTCCCCGCCGTCGTTCTCCGGGTCGAAGGCGGCGGCCTCCTCGACCGCCTGGTGCCAGCGGCTCTCCCACTGCGCCGGGTCGCCTCCGCAGGCCCGCGCGAAGGCCAGGGCCACGGGCAGCGTGGGCAGCTGCTCGCCGCCGGCGGCCTGGGAGAGGGTGGTGATCGAGTAGCCCGCCCGCTCGGCCATCGCCCGGTAGGTGAGGCCGCCCGCCTCGGTCCGCAGCTTCCGCAACTCGAACGCGAACCGCTGCACCGGCCCGGCCCCCGGATCGACCGGCACCTCACGACGACCCGCCACCGTGCTGAATCCCCTCTCGCACCCGTACTGTCCCGGACACCCCACCGTACGCATCCGGCCACCTAAGCGGAGAGATCGCGTCCGGCCATTGTTTGGCAGGCCCGACCCCCCTGCCTGACAATGCGCGACCCGCTGGAATAGGTGGTGCGGGCGGTACGGCCACGGGGGACATGCCGCCCACGGGGGAACGGGGCGGCACGACCGGCCGCCACGGGGGAAAGAGGCGGCACGGGGGACTTGCCGCACGGGGGAAGGCCCTGCTGGTCGCGGGACGACCAGCAGGGCCACCTCAGTCCTCGGGCCCGCCGGACGGCTGGACAGCTGGACGGCTGGACGGCGAGGAGCGACAGCCGGGCGGGGCACGGACCAACCGCCGGACGTCCCACGGACCCACCGCCGGGCGGGGCACCGGCCGTCGGTCCGACGGGCCCGGCCGGGCGGGGCACCGGCCGTCGGTCCGACGGGCCCGGCCGACCGACCGACCGAGGGCAACGACCCGCGACCCGACACCGGCGAGCGCCGGACGGCCACGGGCCGACAAGAGGACGGCTTCCGCCTCATCGCCGCGGGGCAGCCGACGCGAAGCCGTACGGCCGTCGGCAACCGGACGGCGGCCACGAGGCATCGACCGTCACCCGTCAGCCGTCACGCATCGGCCGTAGGGCCCCGGCCCGGGAGCCGTCAGGCGGCACGCCCGCCATCGGCGACGGGGCACCAGCGGTGCACGGGAGCGCGGCGGACGGAAGCGGCGGAGCCTCCTCCCCCGTGCCTCCCAGCCGTCACCCCGCACGCCGCCCCACCTCACAACCGCTGGATGATCGTCCCCGTCGCCAGGCCTCCACCCGCGCACATCGTCACCAGCGCGAACTCCTTGTCCGTCCGCTCCAGTTCGTGCAGGGCGGTGGTGATGAGGCGGGCGCCCGTCGCGCCCACCGGGTGCCCGAGGGCGATCGCCCCGCCGTTGACGTTCACCTTCGTCAGGTCCTGGTCGAAGACCCGCGCCCAGCTCAGCACCACCGACGCGAAGGCCTCGTTGATCTCGACCAGGTCGATGTCCTTGAGGGACATCCCCGCCTTCCCCAGCACCGCCTTGGTCGCGTCGATCGGCCCGTCGAGGTGGAAGTGGGGGTCGGAGCCGACCAGCGCCTGGGCGACGATCCGCGCCCGGGGCCGCAGCTTCAGCGCACGCGCCATCCGCTTCGACGCCCACATGATCGCCGCCGCGCCATCGCTGATCTGGGAGGAGTTGCCCGCGGTGTGGACCGCCGTCGGCATGATCGGCTTCAGTCGGGCCAGCGCTTCCGCCGACGTGTCCCGCAGCCCCTCGTCGTGGTCGACGAGCCGCCACATGCCCTGCCCGGCCCCCTGCTCCGCCTCGGTCGTCGGCACCTGGACGGCGAACGTCTCCTTCTTGAACCGCTCCTCGGCCCACGCGGCGGCGGCCCGTTCCTGGGAGAGCAGCCCGAGCCCGTCCACGTCCTCCCGGGTGAGCCCCCGGTGCCGCGCGATCCGCTCCGCCGCCTCGAACTGGTTGGGCAGGTCGACGTTCCACTCCTCCGGGAACGGCTTGCCGGGCCCGTGCTTGGACCCCGACCCGAGCGGCACCCGGGACATGGCCTCGACCCCGCAGCTGATCCCGACGTCGATGACACCGGCGGCGACCATGTTGGCCACCATGTGCGAGGCCTGCTGCGAGGAGCCGCACTGGCAGTCGACCGTGGTCGCGGCCGTCTCGTACGGCAGGCCCATGGTCAGCCAGGCCGTGCGCGCGGGGTTCATGGACTGCTCGCCGGCGTGGGTCACCGTGCCGCCGACGATCTGCTCGACGCAGTCGGCGGGGATGCCGGTGCGGCCGAGGAGTTCACGGTAGGTCTCGCCCAGCAGGTAGGCGGGGTGCAGGTTGGCGAGCGCGCCACCGCGCCTGCCGATGGGGGTGCGCACGGCTTCGACGATCACGGGTTCCGCGGCCATGGGGATTCCTCTCAACGGTTACCCGCGCGGCGCGGGGCGTCCCGGCCCGGCCCGCCACGCAGAACTAGTACGCGTTCTAGTTCTCCTCAGCAGTCTGCTGAGCGCGGCTCCGGGACCGCAAGGGGCGTGCGGCAACTGAAAAGCCGAACGAAAGCCCCGTACCCCTTGCTTGTTCTAGAACCCGTTACTACGGTCACCGCAATTCCCTCTGTCTGATGCTCCGTCAGGAGTGGCCGATGCCCTGTCCAGCGCTGCCCGACGGGTTCGACTTCACCGACCCCGACCTGCTGCACCACCGTGTCCCCCTCCCGGAGTTCGCCGAACTGCGCCGCACGGAACCGGTCCACTGGATCCCGCAGGCACCCGGCATCGCGGGCTTCGCGGACGAGGGCTACTGGGCCGTCACCCGGCACGCGGACGTCAAGTACGTCTCCACGCACCCGGAGTTGTTCTCCTCGACGGTCAACACCGCGATCATCCGCTTCAACGAGCACATCGAGCGCGACGCGATCGACGCCCAGCGGCTGATCCTGCTCAACATGGACCCGCCGGAGCACACCCGGGTCCGCCAGATCGTGCAGCGCGTCTTCACCCCGCGGGCGATCCGCGCGCTGGAGGACAACCTGCGCCACCGCGCCCTCACCATCGCCCGGGAGGCGGGCGCCCACGCCGGGCCCTTCGACTTCGTCACCGAGGTCGCCTGCGAACTCCCGCTGCAGGCCATCGCCGAGCTGATCGGCATCCCGCAGGAGGACCGCATCCGGATCTTCGAGTGGTCGAACCGGATGATCTCCTACGACGACCCGGAGTACGCGATCACCGAGGAGGTCGGCCAGCAGTCGGCGATGGAACTCATCGCCTACGCCATGAACATGGCCGCCGACCGCAAACAGTGCCCGGCGAAGGACATCGTCACCACGCTCGTGGCCGCCGAGGACGAGGGCAACCTCGCCTCCGACGAGTTCGGCTTCTTCGTGCTGATGCTGGCGGTCGCCGGCAACGAGACGACCCGCAACGCGATCACCCACGGCATGCACGCCTTCCTCACCCACCCCGACCAGTGGGACCTCTACAAGCGCGAACGCCCGGCGACGGCGGCCGAGGAGATCGTCCGCTGGGCCGCACCGGTCAACTCCTTCCAGCGCACCGCCACCCAGGACCTCGAACTCGGCGGCAAGCAGATCAGGAAGGGGGACCGCGTCGGCATCTTCTACGCCTCCGCCAACCACGACCCGGACGTCTTCACCGACCCCGACTCCTTCGACATCACCCGTGACCCCAACCCCCACCTCGGCTTCGGCGGCGGAGGCCCGCACTTCTGCCTCGGCAAGTCCCTGGCCGTCCTGGAGATCGACCTGATCTTCCACGCGATCGCCGACGCGATGCCCGGCCTCCGGCTGGTCGGCGAGCCGAGCCGGCTGCGCTCGGCCTGGATCAACGGGGTCAAACACCTCCAGGTGACCACCGCCTGACCGCCCCACCCCCGCAGTGCTCGGGCCGACGGCCTCCCGGCGCCGTCGGCCCGACCCGATGGAGGCAGGGGCGCACACCCCCCTACGCCCCGCCCCTGCCTCCGTCGTTCTGCCGGGAGGCCGGCGACAGGCCGCGGTCCGCCGGCGGCGGCTCGCCAGGTTCTCCGGGCACCTGCCGGGGCCCGGATGCCCTCGGCCCCGTCAGGAGGTACGTCAGGCCGAAGCCCGCGCCCACCACCGCCGCGCCGCCGACCGCGTCGAGAATCCAGTGGTTGCCCGTCGCCACGATCGCCAGGACCGTGAAGAAGGGATGCAGCAGGCCCAGCACCTTCATCCACATCCGGGGGGCGACCAGCGCGATCGTGAGCCCGCACCACAGCGACCAGCCGAAGTGCAGCGACGGCATCGCCGCGTACTGGTTGGTCAGTTCGGTCAGCCTGCCGTAGTCCGGCCGGGAGAAGTCCTGGACGCCGTGGATGGTGTCGATGATGCCGAGGCCGGGCATCAGGCGCGGCGGCGCCAGCGGGTAGAAGAAGAAGCCCACGAGCGCGAGGACCGTGGTGAAGCCGATGGCCGTGCGGGCCCAGCGGTAGTCGGCGGGGCGGCGCCAGTAGAGGACGCCGAGGACGGTCAGCGGGACCACGAAGTGGAACGACGTGTAGTAGAAGTCGAAGAAGTCCCGCAGCCGGTCGATCCCGACGACCGTGTGGTTGACCCAGTGCTCGATGTCGAGGAACAGGGCCTTCTCCACGGCGAGGACCTGCCCGGCGTGCTCCTCGGCGGCGGCCCGGCTGCCGGTGGCCTCCAGCCGGGTGCGCTGGTAGGCGGCGTACGTGACGCGGATCAGCAGCAGTTCCAGGAGCAGGTTGGGACGGGTCGCCACCCGGCGCAGCAGCGGCGCCCAGCTGAAGCGGGTCTCCACCGCGGGGGCGTACTCCGTCGGGATCGGCGCCCGGTAGTACACCGAGGTGCGGGACAGGAACGGCACGGTGAGCGCGGCGGCGAGCGCGGTCAGGAGGACGACGTTGTCACGCACCGGATGCAGGACGGCCCCGTTCGGCACCGTCATCTTCGCGGGCAGCGTCGTCACCAGGACGACGGCGACCGGCCACACGTACCGTGACGAGGCCTTCCGGCCGACCCGGCCGACCGCCGCGAGCAGCACCCACAGCAGCTGGTGCTGCCAGGACGTCGGCGAGACGGCGACCACGACACAGCCGGTGAGGGCGACCGCGAGCAGCAGCTGTCCGTCGCGGGCGTAGCGGACGGCCCGGCGCAGGCCGAGTACGGCGACGGCGGCGGCCAGCGCGAGGAAGACGGCGATCTCCAGCGGGCCCGTGAGGCCCAGCCGGAGCAGCGCGCCGTGCAGGGACTGGTTGGCGAGGCCGTCCGCCCGGCCGCCGAGGCCGACGCCGGCGAGGTGGTGCACCCAGTAGGTGTACGAGTCGTGCGGCATCGCGGCCCAGGCGAGGGCGGTGGCCCCGGCGAACGTGATGCCGGTGCCCGCGGCGGCGCGCCTGCGGCCGGTGAACCACAGCAGCGGCACGAACAGCAGCACGGTCGGCTGGAAGGCGGCGGCGAGCCCGACGCAGACGCCGCTGGCGCGCTCGCCCCGGACGACGAAGCAGCCCACGAGGACGAGCAGGACGGGGAGAACGCTGGTCTGGCCCAGGTGGAGCGTGTTGCGCACCGGCAGCGACAGCATCAGCAGGGTGACGGCGACGGGGGCCGCGAGCAGGGCCGTCCGGCGGGTGACGGGCCGGGGCAGGGCGCGGGCGGCGACGAGGCCGAGGGCGACGACCAGCAGGAGGGTGCCGAAGGTCCAGCCCCAGCCGAGGGCCTGTTCGGCCGTTCGGGTGAGGGGCTTGAGGACGAGGCCGGCCAAGGGGGTGCCGGTGAACTGTGTCGAGTCGTAGAGGGAGCCGTTCACATGCAGGACGCCGCCGGCCCCGACCCAGGTCTCCAGATCCGTGAGCCGCTCACCCCTGGGTGTGCGCAGCACGACGGCGATCTGGCGCGCCGCCAGGATCGCGGCGACCAGCCACAGCACGGCGCGTACCGTCCCCAGCCGGCCCGCCGTCGGGCCCGCTCCGGCGGCACCGCCCGGTCTGCTCTGCTCCGTGGCCACGCGCTGTCGTCCTCCCGACCCGTCGACGTCCCCCGGCGAGGCTCGCACCGCCCCCGGGCGGGACGCGGGCAACCCTCTCTTCACCTGAGAGTCGCCCCTGTTTTGTCCGGATGACGATAGTGCGCGGAGAGCCGCCCCCACGCTCAAGGGCGCGACGTGGATCACGGATGCCCACCACGGGCGGGGTCGTGACAGGCCACTGACAAATACCTGAAAGCATGGCTGTCGGCATGAACGCCAAGGCGGCGCACGGCAGCGCACAAGCGGGGGGAGCACGGGGGATGAACGGTCGCGTACGGGGGCGCGGACGGCTACTGGTCGTCGTACTCGCCCTGCTGGGCTTGCAGCTGGCGTCGCTCGTGGCACCGGCGTACGCCTGCGGCTGCGGTGCGATGGTGCCGGACGACCGGCGGAACGTGTACGTGAGCCGCGAGAGGTCCGTCGTGCGCTGGGACGGCCGCGAGGAACAGATCGTGATGAGCCTGACGGTCTCGGGTGACGCCCGCACGGCCGCCTGGATCATGCCGGTGCCGAACCGGGCGACGGTGAGGCTCGGTGACGCGGCCGTCTTCGAGCGGCTCGACGAGGAGACCGCGCCCGTGTACGAGCGACGGGAGTACTTCTGGCCGCGCTCGGGCGACTGGCCGTTCGACATGTTCGAGGGCGACGTTACGGCGGGGGACGCCGCGCCCCGGAGTCCGGGCGCCCCGGTGGATGTCGTCGGCCGCGAACGGCTCGGCCCGTTCGACGTGGCCCGGCTGACCGCCACCGACTCCGGCGCGCTCGGCGACTGGCTCGACGACAACGGCTTCGCTCTCCCGGACCGCCTGGACACGGCCCTGGAGCCGTACGTCCGGCAGGAGTGGGAGTACGTGGCGATCCGGCTGGCCCCCGAGGACACCGCCGCCGGTCTGCCGCTCACGGGCACGCTGGACCCGCTCCACCTCACCTTCGCCGGCGACGAGTTGGTCTACCCGATGCGTCTGTCGCGGCTGGCCGGCACCCCGCAGGCCCTCGACCTGTACGTGCTCGCCGAGCACCGGATGGAGCCCGGCTCCTCGATCGGCGGGGACGAGCCGGTGGTGACGTTCGCCGGGCGCCTCGGCCGGCAGGCCGGCCCGCTCGGCGACCTCACCGAGGGCGGTACGGACTTCCTCACCGCCGTCGAGCAGGACTTTCCGCGGCCGGAGCTGATCTCCGGCGATCACACGCTGCGGCGGGCCGCGGCCGACGACACCTATCGAAAGGTCATCCACGTGGACGAGATGTGGACCGTGTGGGGCATCCCCGGCTGGCTGGTGTCGTTCGGCATCGGCATCGCCGTGCTGGCGATCAAGGCGGTGGCCGTCGGGTTCGTGCTCCGACGCAACGCGAAGCGGCAACCGCCGCCCGTGCCACCGCCGGGCGCGGCCCTGTACCCGCCGGGCGCCCTCCCGCAGGCCGCCGGCCCCTACCCGCCGGGGGCACCGGGGCCCTACCCGCCGGGGCCGTACCGGCCGGAGGCGCCCGCCGCTCCGGCCGACCCGAAGCTCGGACCCCGCCCGGGACCGAACTCCGGACCGAACGGCTGAAACACGCCCCGGGAACCGCTGACAGGAAGGCCGCCCCGCGCCTATATTCATTAGCGCACCTACTTAGCTGATCTAAGTAACTGTCCTGATGAAAGGCGCGGGAGGCACAGCTTCATGAGCGAGTCGCGGACCTGGGACGACGTCGACGCCTACTTCACCACCCACCTCGCCCCGAACGACGAGGCCCTGGAGGCGGCGCTGCGCGACAACGAGGCGGCCGGGCTCCCGGCCATCGACGTCGCCGCCAACCAGGGCAAGTTCCTTCATCTCCTGGCGCGGATCCAGGGTGCCCGCCGCATCCTGGAGATCGGCACCCTCGGCGGCTACAGCACCATCTGGCTGGCTCGGGCGCTGCCCGCCGACGGCCGGCTGATCTCCCTGGAGTACAGCGCCCGGCACGCGGAGGTCGCCTGCCGCAACATCGCGCGCGCCGGACTGGAGGGCATCGTCGAGGTACGGGTCGGCCCCGCCCTGGAGTCGCTGCCCAAGCTGACCGACGAGAACCCCGAGCCGTTCGACCTGGTCTTCGTCGACGCGGACAAGGCCAACAACCCGCACTACGTCGAGTGGGCCCTGCGCCTCACCCGGGCCGGCAGCGTCATCGTCGTCGACAACGTCGTACGCGGCGGCCGGGTCACCGACGCCGACAGCTCCGAGCCGGACGTGCGCGGCACCCGGGCCGCCATCGAACTCATCGCCACGCACCCGAAGTTGAGCGGCACGGCGATCCAGACGGTGGGCAGCAAGGGGTACGACGGGTTCGCGCTGGCCCGGGTGCTGGACTGACCTCCCCGGGGTCCCCGTCAGGCCTCGTGGTAGAAGCCCACGTTGACGCTGCGGGGGCCCGTGCGGTCGTAGATGACGAGTTCGCCGGAGCTGCCGTGCGGGAGCTTCGCGGTACCGCCGTACGGGAGCGGCGAGGGCTGGTGGCCGAGCAGGGTCAGCCGCACCTCGGAGGAGGGGTCGGCGTGCGAGCCCCGCAGCCAGGTGACCTGCCAACTCCCGTCGGGGGCGCACAGGAACTCCAGGTGCACGCGGGAGACGAAGAGCCAGTCGTCGGGTGTCGCGAGCCGGCACACCGCCCGATCGCGGCCCACCCGGAGCACGCCGCCCGGCTCGCTGGGCGCGTCGGCCATCTGCATGCCGGCCGTCGCCCCGGCGTCCGCCTCGGAGACCGAGGCCATGGTGAGTTCGAGCACGTACCGCTCCTAACGGGTCAAACTCCGATTGTCGCTGCGCACGGCGCGTTTGCGGTGCCGCCGCCGCATGATAATTCGCCGGATCGTCCTGCTGTGCGGGCTCCGGCACAATGGACGCATGACCGAGCGCAAGCCCCCCGGTGTCAGCTTCGAGTCCTTCGTCGACAAACAGATCCGCGACGCGGAGGCGCGCGGCGACTTCACGACCCTCCCCGGCGCCGGCCGCCCCCTGCCGGACGACAACACCACCTACGACGAACTCTGGTGGATCAAGCGGAAGATGGCCCGCGAGGGCCTCTCCGTCCTGCCCCCGACCCTGGCCCTGCGCAAGGAGGCGGAGGACGCCCTCACGACGGCCGCCGACGCCCCTTCCGAACACGCCGTCCGCAAGATCATCACCGAGATCAACACCAAGATCCGCGACATGATGTTCAAACCGCCCCCGGGCCCACCACTCGGCCTGAAGCCGTACGACGTGGAAGAGGTGGTACGGCAGTGGCGGGCGGGACGGGAGCGGCGCGAGGGGCGTGACCCGGCGAACGCCGGTGAGTGAGGTCCCGGCACCCGCCCACGCAGAAGGCCGCGCCCCGGTGCACGAACCGGGGCGCGGCCTCGTCTGTCGCTGTCCGCGGTGTTACAGCCGCAGCAGCCGTTCGGTCAGCTCCCGGTAGTCGCGCAGGGCGAGGCGGAGCTGTTCGGTGTCGGTGGAGCCGTGGCCTGCCGCCGTGGTCTCCCAGGAGGTGCGCAGGGTGCGGCGGCGCTGGGTCATCGCGTCGGTGAAGCGGGCGGTGACCTCTTCGAGGACCTGGTCGGCCTCCTCGACGGCGGACCGGGGCTCGTCGACGAACCCGCCGACCGCGTGCTGCAGCCGCGTCGTCAGCTTGTCGGTCTCGTCGTGGGGCAGGAGATCGGCGCCCCCGGAGCGGGAGCCGCCGGGGGTGGTGCCCCTGGTGCGGTCCTCGCCGCGGTCCCGGCCGGGCTCGTCTTCGGCGCCCAGCGTCCGGCCGACACGGTCGTCGGTGCGGCCCTTGGTGGTGTCGTGCCCCGCGACGAGCGGGGCCCCGGTACCCGTGCCGGCCGCAGCGCCGGTCGCGTCGGCCGTCCGCGTGCCCGGCGCGATCCCGTTGCCCCGGACCCCGTCACGCCTCGGGTCCGTGCCCGGTGTCTCGCGCGTGCCGCGTTCCCGGATGCCGTCGCCCCTGGTCATGTCGTCAGTCATCGTCCTCAACTCCCCTTCGCGTGGCGCCTGGTGAGCGCCCATGGCAGATGGGACCGGTGGTGGCCGTCACCGGCCGCTCCGTCGCGCTCGTCGTGCCGCACCGTGCCGTCGTGGTGGGCCGGGTCCTGTCGCCCGGCGGTGTCGTGCCGGTCCGCGCGCGCGTCCCGGCGGCCCGGTGTCACCAGGTCCTCGAACAGGGCGCGGGCCTCGATCATGGCCTCGCGCATCTCCTCGGTACCGGTACCGGTACCGGGGCCGGCGCCGTCCACGGTGCCGGTACGGCCGTGGGCGCCGTCGCCGGTGGTGTGCGCCGCAAGGTGCACCCTGCGGTAGCCGTGCACATGGTGGGCGTGGTGGACGGACAGCGCCTCCACCTGGGTCTCGTAGTGGCCGCCGTCCGGGAAGCCGCGCGCCGCGGCCACCTCGGAGAGCAGCCGGTCGGCCTCGGCGACCGCCTCACGGGGCGAATCGACGAAGCGTTCCTGGGCTGCCGCCCAGCGGGACTCGTAGCGTTCGCGCTCCGCGCTCGGCAGCGCACGCTTCTCCATCGAGCCGTGCCGCTTCACCCGCTCCGCGAGCTCCCGGGCGGCGGCACGCTCGTCGCCGTCATGGCGGGTCACGGTCCGGTCGTACTCCGGTCCGAACCGCCGCTTCAGCGATCCGCCGCCACCCGTACCCGCACGGGCACGCCCGGCCAGGACGGCCGCCACAACGACCACGACCGCCACGATCACGATCAAAGCGATGATCAAGCCTGTGGACATGAATGCCTTCCAGAGTCCTCGGCCCGGGCGTCTCGCCCCATCGGGCCGTTTCGGACCGGGTTGCCCGAACCCGGTCGTTCAAACGGCAAGCGCGTGGGAGGCGGACAACGGCGTAAATCGTTTGCGGGCCACCCGCCCCCGCTTCCGACAATGACCGCCATGACCCACAGCGCCCCCGTTCCCCACCTCGCCCACCCCGCTCGCACCGTCCCCACGCCGCCCGGCTGGTCCGTGGCCGAGGAGCCCTACGACTCCCCCGTGGCCGCCGCGCTCTGGCGGGCGTACTACACCGAGGTCAGCGACCGCTGGTACCTGCTGCACGAGGGGCACGCCACCGACCCGGACGAGCTGGAGCGGGAGATCGCGGCGGACGCCGGGGAGTATCTGGCGCCGCCGGGCGGGCTGCTGCTGGTGGCGCGCTACCGGGGCGAGCCGGCCGGGACGGCGGGGGTGCGGCTGACGGACACCGCGACGGCCGAACTGAAGCGGGTCTTCCTGCTGCCGCAGGCGCGCGGCAGGGGCGGTGCCGCGCTCCTCGTGAACGCGGCCGAGGACGCGGCCCGCGCACTCGGCGCCGAGCGGATCGTCCTCGACACCCGCGGCGACCTGGTCGAGGCCCGCGCGCTGTACGCCCGGCTGGGTTACGAGGAGAGCGCCCCGCACAACGACCAGGCGTACGCGGAGCACTGGTTCACGAAGACACTGACGTAGACGTGGGGGCCGCGGGGGGCGGGGGTGGCGTGGGCGGCGTACCCGAGGCCGTCCCGCCCGACGGCCGTCGCGTGATCGCTCCGTCGTCGTGCGGGCGTTCCGCGTCCGAGCCGCACAGCTCGGCGTTGAGTTCCCCGACGAGACGGATGAGGTCGGTGGGGCGGTCGGGCCCCCACCAGTCGCCGAGGAGTTCCGTGAGGGAGTCCTCGCGGGCCTGGGCGAGCCGGTCGGCGGCCTCGTGGCCGGCGTCGGTGAGGACGAGGTCGATGCCGTCGCGGCGGGCGAGGCGGCGCTCCTCCACCTGCCGCGTCGCGGCCATGATCACATCGAGCGGCACGGTGCTGCGTTCCGCGAGCACGGCCGGTTCGGCCCAGCCGTACCGCCGGATCCGCAGCAGCAGCCAACTGCTGGCGGGCAACAGGTCGTAGCCGGCCCGTGCGGTGATCTTCCGGTAGACCTCACGGCGGCCCTCCCGCGACCCGAGCACCGACAGCGCCCGGCACACCTCGTCGTACGACGACCGCTCGACCGGGTTGCTGGCGAGCGTCTCCGTGGCGTCGGGCGCCGTCACGGAGGCCCGCAGCCGGTCCTCGCGCAGGAACCAGGCGAGGACGAAGCCGAGCAGGGCGACCGGAGCCGCGTAGACGAACACGTCGGTGATGGAGGAGGCGTACGCGTCGAGGACGGAGGGGCGCAGCGAGGCCGGGAGCCGGCCGATCTCGCGCGGGTCGGCCTGCAGCCCGTCCACGCTCACGCCGGAGGGGAGCGCCGCCCCGTCGAGCGCGTCGGTGAGCTTGGCGCCGAGGTGTCCGGCGAAGACCGTGCCGAAGACGGCGACGCCGAACGAGGCGCCGATGGACCGGAAGAAGGTCGCGCCGGAGGTGGCGACGCCGAGATCCTCGTACGGGACGGCGTTCTGCACGACCAGGACGAGGACCTGCATGACGAGACCGAGCCCGAGCCCGAAGACGAAGAGGTACGCGCTCATCTCACCGGTGCCGCTGTCCGCGTCGAGCTGGTGCAGGAGCAGCAGGCCGAGCGTGGTGACGGCCGTGCCGGCGACGGGGAAGACCTTCCAGCGGCCCGTACGGCTGACGATCTGCCCGGAGACCGTCGAGGACAGCAACAGCCCGAACACCATCGGCAGCATGTGCACACCCGACATGGTCGGTGACACGCCCTTGACGACCTGGAGGAACGTCGGCAGATAGGTCATCGCGCCGAACATCGCGAAGCCGACGACGAAGCTGATCACGGCGGAGAGGGTGAAGGTGCGGACGCGGAACAGTTTGAGGGGCAGGACGGGTTCGGCGGCCCGCCGCTCGACGGTCACGAAGACGACGACGAGCAGGACGGCCAGGACGGAGAGGCCGATGATCTGCGGTGAGTCCCAGTCCCAGGTGGTGCCGCCGAGGGAGGCGACCAGGACCAGACAGGTGGCCACGGAGGCGATGAGGAAGGTGCCGAGGTAGTCGATGACATGCCGTTCGGCCCGGCGCGGGATGCGCAGCGCGGCGGCGATGACGAGCAACGCCACCGCTCCGACGGGCAGGTTGACATAGAACACCCAACGCCAGCTCAGATGCTCGGTGAACAGCCCGCCGAGCAGCGGCCCGAGCACACTCGTCGCGCCGAAGACCGCGCCGAACAGCCCCTGGTAGCGCCCGCGTTCGCGGGGCGGGACGAGATCGCCGACGATCGCCATCGACAACACCATCAGCCCGCCGCCGCCGAGCCCCTGCAGGGCCCGGAACCCGATCAGCTGCGGCATGTTCTGCGCCGCCCCGCACAGCGCCGACCCGATGAGAAAAATCACGATCGCCGTCTGGAAGAGCCGCTTGCGGCCGTACTGGTCGCCGAGCTTGCCCCACAGCGGGGTAGCCGCCGTCGCGGCCAGCATGTACGCCGTGACCACCCACGAGAGGTGCTCCAGCCCGCCCAGGTCGCTCACGATCGTGGGCAGCGCCGTCGACACGATCGTCTGGTCCAGCGCCGCCAGCAGCATGCCCAGCAGCAGGGCCCCGATGGAGACCATCACCCCGCCGGGCACCCCCTCGGCGACGGGAACGCCCTGGCCACGGGGGCCGGGCGGGGGCGCGCCCCCGGCGGCGCGGCCGGTGTCGCCGGTGCCGTCACCGGTGCTCGCGGTGCCGGCACGCGCGTCGGCGGCGGCGTTCGCGTGCTCGTCGCCGCCGTCGGCGGGGGCGTGGCTGGTGTCGTCGGTCATGCAGACCTCCCGTGGGGCCGAGGGTCTCCCACAGCGTGCTCGTACAACGTCCTTGGGTTTCCTCTTCCTCCATGTCCATTCCATCGTGGTCGGTGTGACCGGTTATGGCCTGTCGAGCTGTTCCGGAACCCTTGATTCCAAGGGCAACTGGGAGATTCTGTGTCGGCCATTTGCTTAAACTCTGGAGTCTTCACGGGGAGGAACGACACGTGAGTGAACCGACCAGTCACATATGCCCGGAATGCTCCACCCCCCGGGCCTCGGACGGCACGCCGTCCTGCGCGTGCGGCCGCCGCGCGTCCGAGGCCCTGCTCGAAACCCGTACGGCCGAGGCGGCGGCCGCGGAGGACTTCGACCCCCTCCGGATTCGCCCGTACGTGGAACTGGGCGAGGAACGCGACGGACACGACGGGCGCGACGGTTCGGCCGTCGCGGCGGGTGACGGACGGGGACCCGACCGGACGTCGACGATCGCCATGCCGATGACCACGGCGGCGACAGCGGCCACGACGACGGCGACAACGGCTCCCGGGCCGGACCCGACGGACACACGGGCGTTCGGCCGACAGGGTGAGGGCGCGGGCGGGGCGGGATTCGACGTGTGGGGCACGTCGAGTACAGCTGGTACGTCCGGTGCGCCAGGTGCGGCGGGTACACAGGGTGCGGCGGGTGCGGCGGGTGCGCCGGGTACACGGGGTGCGTCGCACTCCGCCGCTTCGACCCGGGCACTGTTCCCGGCACCGCCGTCGCAGCCATCGACGCGGGCCTCCTCGCCGGACGCCGCCGCGGGGCACCCCGTACGTCGTCGGCGACGCCGCCGGGCGGGGATCGCCGTCGTCCTGGCCGGTACCGCCGCCGCGGGGGTGATGGCCGCCGCCGGGTTCGCGAGCGGACTGTTCTCGTACAGCGCCCCGGAACGCGACCGCGCGCTGCCGGACGACCTGCGGGCGAGCGCCCCGGACGCGTCGCCGGACGGGGAGGCGTCACCGGCGGGGCCGTCCGGGGAGGGCGGGGGCGGGGCGCCCGCACCGGCGCCGGGTGGTGGCGCGGGTAAGGCGACGACCCCGAGCCCCACGCGGAGCCCGTCCCCTTCGCCCTCGGCGTCGGAGGCGTCCGGCTCGCCGTCGCCGTCGGTCTCGGCCGACCCCACGCAGAGCGGCTCGCCCAGCGCCGGCGCCTCCACCGGCTCGTCGGCCACCGGCTCGGACGGGTCGAAGGACAGCCGCATCGTCGCGCCCAAGACGCTCCGCCCGGGTGACGACGACCCCGAGGTCAGCGAACTCCAGCTGCGACTGCGTCAGTTGGGCCTCTACACCGGTGACATCGACGAGAACTACGACGATCAGGTCGAACAGGCCGTCCTCTTCTACCAGAGCAGCCGCGGCATCACGAAGGACCAGGACGAGCCGGGCGTCTACGGCCTGGTGACCCGGGAGCGGCTGGAGTCCGAGACGAAGCAGCCGTGACCGACGGGGCGGCGCGGAGCCCGGGAGCGACGGGGCCGACGGGGGCCGTGCACGATCGACGGGGCGGCGCGGGGGTCGGCCGACGTCCCCTCGTCGTGGGTGATGCAGGATGAGGACATGAGCATCGTCAAGATCAATGTCCTCACTGTTCCGGCGGAGCAGCGCGAGGTGCTGGAGAAGCGGTTCGCCTCCCGCGCCGGAGTGGTCGAGAACTCCGACGGCTTCGAGTGGTTCGAGCTGCTGCGTCCCGTCGACGGCACCGACAACTACCTCGTCTACACCCGCTGGCGCGACGAGGCCGCCTTCCAGGCGTGGATGGACGGCCCCATGAAGCAGGCCCACCAGGGCGGCGGCGACCGCCCCCGGCCGGCCGCCTCCGACTCGTCCGTCTGGACGTTCGAGGTCATCCAGCAGACGGGCGCGAAGACCGCTTCCTGACGGACACCGTCACCGGTACCACCAGCACTCCCCACACCCACCCCCTCGCCCCCGTCCGACGGCTGCGCAAGCGCCGCCGGGCGGGGGCGAGCCGGTCCCGCCGAGTACCCACCTTTTTGTGGGTACTTGGCGAGCGGAGCCCGTCGGGCGACCCTTGTGGAGCAGGAGCGGCCGACAGGTCGCACGGCACGGACCAGGGGACCGAAGGCGAACGCGATGAACACGACGGCGACGGCGATCACAACGATGAGGCAACGACGATGCCGACGATGACGACGGCGTGAGGCGTCACGAAGCCGGGCGGCACACGGTCTCGTCCTCGACCCCCGTGAGGGTCTCCAGGCGCCGGTGCCCCCAGTCCGACAACGGCCCCAGCGCCTCGGAGAGTTCACGGCCGAACGGGGTCAGGCTGTACACGGTCTTCAGCGGCAGCACGTCGTGCACCTCCCGGTGCACGAGCCCGTCGGCCTCCATCTCCCGGAGTGCCTGAGTCAGCACCTTCTCGCTGAGGCCCGGCAGTATCCGGCGCAGTTCACCCGGGCGGTGCGGGCCGGACTCCATCAGCCAGAGCAGCGACGTCTTCCACTTGCCCTCGATCACGGCGATCGCCGCGGTCACCCCGCAGACATTCGGGTCCTGGGCACGTTTGCGCGACATTCTCGCTCCCCCTCGCCCCGTTCGTGGCGAATCGACAACCCACCTATTTTCCACAGGAGTTACCGAGTCATGCCCGCACACACCGTAGAGCCCACCAGCAGCGCCACCGGTACGGCCACCCCCGCCCCCGCCGTCACCGTACTCGGCCTCGGTCCGATGGGCCGTGCCCTCGCCGACGCGTTCCTCGACGCCGGGGTGCGGACCACGGTCTGGAACCGCACGCCGGGCCGGGACGCCGAACTGGTCGCGCGGGGCGCGGTCGGCGCCGGGTCGGCCGAGGAGGCGGTGGCGGCGAGCGCGCTGACCGTCGTCTGCGTCGTGAACTACGACGCCTCGGACGCGATACTGCGAGACCCGGCGGTCACCCGGGCCCTCAAGGGCCGCGCGGTGGTCAACCTGACCGCCGACACCCCGGACCGGGCCCGCTCCACCGCCGGCTGGGCGGCCGAGCACGGCGTCGACTACCTGGAGGGGGCGATCATGACGCCCACGCCGACCATCGGCACGCCGGACGGTGTGTTCCTCTACAGCGGAGCGGCGGACCTCTACCGCACCCACCGGCCCGTGCTGGACACGCTCGACGGCACCCACACCCACCTCGGCGAGGAGATCGGCCGAGCGGCGACGTACGACATCGCGCTGCTCGACCTCTTCTGGACCTCGATCGCGGGCTACACCCACGCCCTGGCGCTGGCCCGTGCGGAGGGGGTCGGCGCGCGGGAGCTGACCCCGTTCGCCCAGGGGATCGCCGCGATCCTCCCGGCGCTGTTCGAGGCGGGGGCGGAGGAGGTCGACAGCGGCCGGCACTCCGGCGAGGGCAATCCGCTCACCTCGGCGGTGTCGACCATGGCCCACATCGTCCAGGTCTCCGAGTCCCACGGTATCGACGCGAGCATCATGCGGTCGGCCGAGGGCCTCGCCCGCCGAGCGATAGCCCGAGGCCACGGCACGGACGGCTTCACCCGCCTGACGGACGTCCTCGACGACCCCGAGCCGATCACCCCCGTCCGGCCCTGACGGGTAGGGCGACGGCCGACGCCGTCCGGGGAGCCCCGGAACCCCCGCCCCACCCTCCCCACAGACACGGACGGTCCAGGCGGCCGCCGACCCGCTCGCCGCCGGTCGGCACCGCCGAGAGCCGAAACCTGGCCCACCGACCGGCGTGGGCGGGGGGCCGGCGTGGGCGGGGGGGCCGGCATGGGCCGGGCCTACCAACAGGGACACGTCGGCCGCCCCGCCAACCCGCCAACCCGCCAACCCGCCAACCCGCCAACCACAGAAACGTCTGCGATGCGCGACCGGCCATCCCACGGTTCGGCCTCACGACGACACCGGCCGGCTCTGCCCGGAAGCCGGAACACCGACATCACCGCGAGGGGGCGCGGGCACCCCGCCCATCCCCCTCAGCCGCGCACGTGCAGCCGTACCGCCCCGTCGCCCGCCACCTCGACCCGCACCGCCGTCAGGTCGGGCGCCACCACGTCCGGGCCGTGGGACCGTGCGCGCTCGCCGATGCCGACGACCCGCATCCCCGCGGCGCGCCCCGCCGCGATGCCGGCCTCGGAGTCCTCGAAGACGACGCAGTCCTCGGGCGCGATGCCCAGTTCGGCGGCCCCCTTCAGGAAACCCTCGGGGTCCGGCTTGCTCGCACCCACCGACTCGGCGGTGACGCGCAGTTCGGGCAGCGGCAGCCCGGCCGCGGCCATCCGTGCCGTGGACAGCGGGACGTCCGCCGAGGTCACGAGGGCGTGCGGCACGCCTCCGGCGACGAGGGCGGCGAGGAACTCCGGCGCGCCGGGTATCGGGACGACACCGTCCACGTCGGCGGTCTCCTCGGCCAGCATCCGCGCGTTCTCCGCGAGGTTCTCCGCCATGGGCCGGTCGGGCAGGAGGACGGCCATGGTGGCGTACCCCTGGCGGCCGTGGACCACCTTCATGATCTCGGTGCCGTCCAGCCCGTGCCGCTCGGCCCAGCGTCGCCAGACCCGCTCGACGGCGGCGTCCGAGTTGACGAGGGTGCCGTCCATGTCCAGCAGGAGGGCGCGGGCGGTCAGAACGGTCGTGGCCGTCATCAGCAGCTCCAAAACGCGAGGGGCGAGCAGGGGCCGCGGACGATCGGGCCCGGCGAGGCGGCCCGCAGGGACAAGGCGGCCCCGCCCACCGGTCAGGGAATGCGGGCGGGAGCCACTTTGTTCACCCACGGTACAAAACAAACAGGGTTCCCCGCCACCCCGTCACCCGCCCGGCCCCTCATCCCGTCACGGCCTCCCACAGGCTCCACACGCCAAGCCCCAGCATCAGCACGGCCGCGACCTGCGTGATCAGCTTCAGCGGCACCCGCTTCATCAGCGCCTTTCCGCCCAGGATGCCCAGCCCCGCGACGGCCCAGAGGGCGAGCACCGCGCCGAGTCCGACGGACAGCGGGTCGTCGTACCGGGCGGCGAGGTTCGCCGTCATGATCTGCGTGAGATCGCCGAACTCGGCGACCAGGATGAGCATGAACCCCGCCCCCGAGACCTTCCAGAAGCTCTGGTCCTCGGGCCGCCGGACCTCCGCGTCGTCATCGGCCCCGCCCTTCGTCCTGAGCAGCACCGCCGCGCCGCCCAGGAACAGCACGCCGGTCAGCGCCTGCACGATCTGTTGCGGCAGCAGGGTGAGGACGCTGCCCGCCGCCACCGCGAGCACCACATGCACGGCGAAGGCGGCGGCGACACCGGCGAAGACGTACGAGGCGCGGTAGCGGGTGCCGAGGACGAGACCGGCGAGCGCGGTCTTGTCGGGGAGTTCCGCAAGGAAGACGACGCCGAAGACGAGCGCCGTGACACTGAAGCTGATCAAGGTTCCTCAGACGGTCGGGCCACCCCACCGAGAGAAATCATCCGCTGACGCGACATCGACACCTCGGCACGGCAGCACACGGACGGTCCGTACCGGGCGGCACGGACGGTGCACTGCTTGCCGAAGGTCTCGCTGGCCGGTTCCGGTCGACGGAACCTGCCTCCGGGCGCCGGCTCAGACGAGCTGAGCAGTATGTCGACGGTCCGGCGAAGAGCTACTCCCCTTCTGCGCCGTCCATGGTACGCCGGTCGCGCGAGGGGCGGGTGCGTCGGGGGTACACAGTCGACCGCGGGTCCGGTGAGGGCTTCTCGCGACCCTGCTTTTGAGGGGCGCGGGGAACTGCGCGACCAGCCCCCACCGGGCCCGCACCGCACCCGCACGCCACCCGAACCCACCCCACGCCCCACCCGCCCACGCCGGAGGCCCCGGCATCAAATCACCGCCGCACCCCTTGTCGTGTCATGCACACGTCACTAGCTTCTCACCAGACGCACATCCGCCGGTAACACAACGACGCGACCCTTCAATCGCTCGCGCCCCCCACCGCCCCGCCCCGCTCAACATCCCCGGCCCCACAAGGAGTTCACATGCGCAGGTTCTACGCGCGTCGACGAGTCAGCATACTCGCGGCGCTCAGCGGATTGATAGCCTCCGCCGCGCTCTTCAACGCCCCCGCCGCCTCCGCCGCGCTCCCCACCCCGGTCAGCGCCGCCACCGCCCGCTCCTACCTCGCCACCCTCACCGTGGCGGCCGAGGACCGCACCGGGTACGACCGGGACCTGTTCAACCACTGGATCACCATCAGCGGCACCTGCAACACCCGCGAGACGGTCCTCAAGCGCGACGGTACGAACGTCGTCACCAGCTCCGCCTGCGCCGCCACCAGCGGCAGCTGGTACTCCCCCTACGACGGCGCCACCTGGACCGCCGCCGCCGACCTGGACATCGACCACCTGGTGCCGCTGGCCGAGGCCTGGGACTCCGGCGCCGGCGGCTGGACGAGCACCCAGCGCCAGAACTTCGCCAACGACCTCACCCGCCCCCAGCTCATCGCCGTCACGGACAACGTGAACCAGTCCAAGAGCGACCAGGACCCGGCCGAGTGGATGCCGTCGCGCACGGCGTACCGCTGCACGTACGTCCGCGCCTGGGTCCAGGTGAAGTACTACTACGACCTCTCCGTCGACTCCGCCGAGAAGAGCGCCCTCACCAGCTACCTGGCGGGCTGCTGACCCACCCGCCCGGCGGGCCGCCGTCGTGGCCGTCCGCGGCGCGTCCCCGGATCCGGCGAACAATGTGGCCCGGAAACGGTCCGGAACCTCGCCGATCGCCTCCGTCGTTCCGTACCGTACGGGGCGACGGAGGAAGGTGATCGCGATGACCGGGCTACGCCTGGGACCACTGCTTCGCTATGTGGACGGCTCGTCCGCGACCGTGTGGATCGAGGCGAGCCGTCCGTGCGTCGCCGAGGTACGGTGCGCCGGCGGCGGGCGCGGCGAGGCCCGCACGTTCCAGATCGCCGGCCACCACTACGCGCTGGTCCCGGTGACGGGCCTCACGCCGGGCACGGCCTCGGCGTACGAGGTCCTCCTGGACGGGGCGCCCGTGTGGCCGGAGCCGGACTCCCCCTTCCCGCCCTCCGAGATCCGCACCCCGGCCGAGGGCGACACCGTCCGGGTCGCCTTCGGCTCCTGCCGCTGGGCCGCGCCGCCCGCCGGCGAGCCCGACCCGGTGGGCCCCGACGCGCTAGACACCCTGGCGGTCCGGCTGGCCGCCGTACCCGGGGCCGAGCGCCCCGACGTGCTCCTCCTCCTGGGCGACCAGGTCTACGCGGACGAGACCTCCAAGGCCACCCGCCGCTGGCTCGCTGCCCGCCGCGACCTGAAGGAGCCGCCGGGCGACCAGGTCGCGGACTACGAGGAGTACACCCACCTCTACTACGAGTCCTGGCTCGACCCCCAGATCCGCTGGCTGCTCTCCACCGTCCCCAGCTGCATGATCTTCGACGACCACGACGTCATCGACGACTGGAACACCAGCGAGTCCTGGCTCACCGACATGCGGGCCACCCCCTGGTGGCGCGAGCGGATCCTGAGCGGCCTGATGTCGTACTGGGTCCACCAGCACCTCGGCAACCTCTCCCCCGTCGAACTGGCCGCCGACCCCCTGTACGCCGCCGTACGCGCCACCCCGGACGGCACGGACGCGCTGCGCGCCCACGCCGCCACGGCCGACGAGGACCCCGCCTCGGTCCGCTGGAGCTACCGGCGGGACTTCGGACGCGTACGCGTGCTGATGCTCGACAGCCGGGCCGCCCGCGTCCTCGACGAGCGCGACCGCTCGATGCTCAACCCCGGCGAGGCGCGGTGGCTGCGCACCCAGGCCCTGGACGCGCGCGGCTCCTACGACCATCTGCTCATCGGCACCTCCCTGCCCTGGCTCCTTCCCCACCTCGTGCACGACGCCGAGGCGTGGAGCGCGGCCTTGTGCCGGGGCGAGCGCGGGGAGCGCTGGGCGCGGTTCGGGGAGAAGCTGCGCCGGGGCGCCGATCTGGAGCACTGGGCGGCCTTCCCCTCCTCCTTCGAGGACCTGACCCGGCTGATCGCCGAGGCGGGTACGGGCGACGACGCCCCGGCGACGGTGCTCGTGCTCTCCGGGGACGTGCATCACGCGTACGTCGCCGAACCGTCGTGGCCGAAGGGGGTCACCTACGGTGGGGCGGGGCGTCCGGGCGGCGGCCCCGACGCGCGCGTCCTGCAACTCACCTGCTCGCCCGTGCACAACTCCATCCCGCTCTCGATAAAGCTCGGTTTCCGCTTCGGCTGGAGCGGGACGGGGCGGGCGCTCGGCCGGTGGTTCGGGCGGCACGGGCGAGGTGCGCGGCCGTCGATCGACTGGCGCCGGACGGACGGCCCCTGGTTCGGCAACCACCTCATGACGCTGACGCTGCGGGGCCGTTCGGCACGGCTGCGGCTCGACCGCGCGCGGGCCCGGCGGGACGGCGGGGCGCGGCTGGAAACGGGATCCGACTCGACGCTCGCCCCTTAATCCACCTGTTGCGCACGGTTGTCACCCCTGTTGTCCGAGATGCCCGTGAGGCATCCCACACCTGACGCGCCCAGGGGTTTCAGAGCCCTGTTCCCGTGACGTACGGCGGCATGATGAGGCGGACCGTCCGCTTCCCGGCGGGCGGTCCGCCGCGCCGCGCCCCACCATGCGCCCCACACGCACGGGAGTTGCCCCTTGCCGGACATTCCAGGTTTCCCAGGGACCAGTGACATCGGCATCGCTCTCGTCGGCGCCGGCCCGCGCGGCACCAGCGTCCTGGAACGCCTCTGCGCCTCCGCCCCCGAACTGCTCCGTCCCGGCACCCGTCTGACCGTCCACGTCGTCGACCCCGCGCCGCCCGGCCCCGGCCAGGTCTGGCGCACCGACCAGTCCCCCCACCTGCTGATGAACACGGTGGCCTCCCAGGTCACCCTCTTCACCGACGACAGCGTGGACTGCTCGGGCCCGATCCGGCCGGGCCCGAGCCTGTACGCGTGGGCGACCGGCCGGGAGGGGGACATCCTCGGCCCCGACGACTATCCGACCCGGGCCCGGTACGGGCGTTATCTGGAGTGGGTCTTCGCCGAGGTGGTGCGCGGCGCGCCGCCCGAGATCCGGGTCGAGGTGCACGGCACCCGCGCGGTCCGCCTCGACGACGATCCCGAGGACGCCGGCGGCGGCCAGCGGCTCACCCTCGCCGGCGGCCGCGTGCTCACCGGCCTCGCCGCGGTGGTCCTCACCCAGGGCCACCTGCCCACCCTCCCGGACGGAGCCGAGGCCGACCTGGCCGCCCACGCCACCCGCCACGGCCTGCGCCACTTCCCGCCGGCCAACCCGGCCGACCTCGACCTCTCCCCCCTCGCCCCGGGGGAACCGGTGCTGCTGCGCGGCCTCGGCCTCAACTTCTTCGACCACATGGCCCTGTTGACGACCGGCCGGGGCGGCCGCTTCGTCCACGATGCCGCGCAAGGGAGCCTGCGGTACGCCCCCTCCGGCCGGGAGCCCCGTCTGTACGCCGGTTCCCGGCGCGGTATCCCGTACCAGGCACGCGGGGACAACGCCAAGGGCCCCTACGGCCGCCACACCCCGCTCGTCCTGACCCCCGAGGTCGTCGCGGCCTTCCGTAAACGCGCGGACTCCGGCGAGGCTCCCGACTTCCTGGCGGAGATATGGCCGTTGGTGGCGAAGGAGGTCGAAACGGTCTACTACGAAGGGGTGTTGAAGGCACCCCGCGTCGGCGAGGCACCTGGCCCAGGAGCGGACCTTCCCTTCCGCGACCGTTTCCTCGCCACGCCCCACCGCTCCGCCCAGGAGTCCGCCGTTCTGGAGGAGTTCGGGGTCGAGGAGGCGGACCGGTGGTCGTGGGACCGGATCGCGCGGCCGTACACGGGGCGGGAGTTCGCGGACGCGGCGCAGTGGCGGGAGTGGCTGCTGGAGTATCTGCGGCAGGACGCGGCACAGGCCGCGCTCGGGAACGTCGACGGGCCGGTGAAGGCCGCGCTAGACGTGCTGCGGGACCTGCGGAACGAACTGCGGCTGATCGTGGACCACGGCGGGCTGGCGGGCGCGTCGCGCCGCGAGCATCTGGACCGCTGGTACACGCCGCTCAACGCCTTCCTGTCGATCGGCCCGCCCCGCAGCCGTGTCGAGGAGATGGCCGCGCTGATCGAGGCCGGTGTGCTGACCGTGCTCGGCCCCCGGCTCGACGTACGGCCCGAGGGCGGGGCCTGGCTGGCGCGCTCGCCCGAGGTGCCGGGGTCGGCGGTCCGGGTGACGACGGTCGTCGAGGCCCGGCTCCCCGAAGCGGACCTGCGCAGAACCGCCGACGGTCTGCTCGCCCACCTGCTCGCGACGGGAGGGTGCCGACCGCACCGGACGAACGGTTACGAGACGGGCGGACTGGACGTGACCCCTCGCCCTTATCACCTGATAGACCGTCAAGATCGCTCGCACGCAAGGAGGTTCGCGTTCGGTGTGCCCACGGAGGGCGTCCACTGGGTGACGGCGGCGGGCGCGCGCCCAGGAGTTGATTCGGTCACACTTTCGGACGCCGATGCCGTGGCGCGAGCGGTTCTACGTGCGGCGACGCCTGGGACAACGCCCGGTGGGCCGGTGCGGAGCTGGCCAGATGTTGAACTTGTAAGCATCGATTAGGCCTGCCTACCGTGGTGACTCACCGGTAAGAACCGTCCCCACTGGTCCCACAAGGACCGGGTCACTACCGAAGGAGTCCCCCACATGACCGGACGCCTCAACAGCGCCCAGCCATACGTCCTCGGACTGTTCCGCATCGTCATCGGCCTGCTCTTCGCCTGCCACGGCGCCAAGAGTCTCTTCGGCATCCTGGGCGGCGTGGACGGACAGGGCGCGACCGCCGCCGCGGGCACCTGGCCCGGCTGGTACGCGGCCGTGATCGAACTCGTCGGCGGCACGCTGGTCCTCCTCGGCCTGGGCACCCGCGGTGCGGCGTTCATCGCCTCGGGCGCCATGGCCTACGCGTACTTCAAGGTCCACCAGCCGCAGGCCCTGTGGCCGGTCGAGAACGGCGGGGAGGGCGCGGCCCTGTACTGCTGGGCCATGTTCCTCCTGATCTTCACCGGCTCGGGCGCGCTCGGCCTCGACCAGTTCCTCGCCCGGCGCCAGGCCGCGTCCGCGGGCAAGGCCGACAGGGGCAAGGCGCCCGTAGCGGCCTGACCCGCCCCGGTCACCACCGGCACGAACGGCCCGCCGGGGGTACCACTCACCCCCGGCGGCCCCACCCGCCCCCTCTCCCCTCGCCCCTCTCCCCGCGCCCCCGATCCGAGCCGAGCCGTTGAACACGGTGTGACAGACACATGAGCCCCAGCGGGCCTTCTGTGCCACCCGGGGCGTACGCTGTTCGGCTGTCACGGGTTACGTGACGCCGGGGGAAAACAGGAGAGTGCGCGGTGCTTGAGAGTCTGGGCTGGCTGGCCGTCGGCCCATGGATCTATGCCGTCGTGGGCGTGTCCATCGTGCTGGACGTGTTCCTCCCGGTCCTGCCGAGCGGCGTCCTGGTCGTCACGGTGGCGACGGCGGCCGCGGCCGAGACGGCGGCGGGGGCGATGGCCCGCGAGGTCCCCGACATCCTGGTGCTTCTGCTCTCGGCGGCGACCGCGTCCGTACTCGGTGACCTCGTGGCGTACCGGCTCGCCTGGCGGGGCAGTGCCTGGCTCGACCGTGCCATCGCCCGTTCCCGCCGCCTGACGACGGCGCAGGAACGTCTCGGCGCCGCGCTCGCCCGGGGTGGGGGCCTGCTGGTCGTCGTCGCCCGCTTCGCCCCCGCCGGCCGGTCCGTCGTCTCCCTCGGCGCCGGCGCCGCCCGCCATCGCGCCCGCGACTTCCTGCCCTGGTCCGCCGTGGCCGGTCTCGCCTGGGCCGCCTACAGCGTCGCCCTCGGCTACCTCGGCGCGCAGTGGCTCGGCCCGACCTGGCTCGCGACGGCGGTCTCCCTGGCGGCCCTCTTCGGCGCGGGCGCCGGGGCGGCGTACTTCATGCGCCACCCACGCACCACGGACTGACGTCCGCGCGGGTCCGCGTACGTCGCCGGGCGCGAGCCGAGGCCCCTCACCATCCAGCCCCGCCCCACCCCACCGCCCTCCAGGGGCGCGGGGAACTGCGCGACCAACCCCCACACCCACCCGCAGCCAACAACCCCACCCAGCCCCTCAGGCCCGCAGGGCCAGGGCTTCCAGGGGCGCGGGAACTGCGCGACCAGCCCCCACCGACCCGCAGGCAAGGACCCCAACCCAGGGGCAGCCAAGCCCGCCCAGCCGAAGGCAGGGCTGGGGAACTACCCGGCCCGCCGCGGAGCGCCCCGTACCTCCAGGCCGTCCAGCAACTCCGCCGTCGCCGCCGCGATCACCTCCACTGCGTGGTCGAAGACCTCACGGTTGTGGGCGGCGGGCGCGCGGAAGCCGGAGACCTTGCGGACGTACTGCAGGGCGGCGGCACGGATGTCGTCCTCGGTGGCCTCTTCGGGCAGGACGGGCGGACGAAGGGTCTTGATGCTGCGGCACATGCACCCAGTCTCGCGCGTACGACCGCCCAACCCCAGCCCGGCCACCCAGGTCACCGCCGTACCCAAGCGGCCCCTTGGGCATCGGCAAGTTTCCCCGAGGATTGACTCCGCCAGCCACCCCTTGTGATCATCACCGAGCCCGCCTCGACCCCACCCGGCGGCGGACAGAAACGAGGGGATCATGACGAACGAACGGCTCACGGTGGCGGTCCTGGGCCCCGGCGGCGTCGGCGGCCTGCTCGCCGCACTGCTGGCCCGCGCCGGGAACCGGGTGATCTGTCTGGCCGGGGAGACCACCGCACAGCTCCTGCGGAGAGACGGCATCGAGGTCACAAGCCCCCGCTTCGGCGAGTTCACCGCCCGCGTCGAGACCGCGACCCAACTCGGCGAACCAGTGGACGCGGCCCTGATCGCGGTGAAGCACACCAGCCTGGCGACGGCCCTGGACCGGCTCCCGGCACGGGCCCTGGGCCCCGGCACCCTGGTCGTGCCGTTCCTGAACGGCGTCGAGCACCCGGCACTCCTGCGCGCCCACTACGGCGACACCGCCGCCGTCGCCCCCGCCACCATCCGCGTCGAGTCCACCCGCGTCGCCCCCGGCGTCATCGAACACGGCAGCCCCTTCGCGGAGGTCGACCTGACCGGCGACACGGTCCCCCGCGACCGCCTCAACCCCCTTGCCGGGGCCCTGGAATGGTCCGGCGTGGGCGTCCGCGTCCTCGCGGGCGCGACGGACGAGACGGCCGTGCTGTGGGCGAAGATGTCGTTCCTGGCTCCGTTCGCCCTGCTGACGACCCGCCACGGCCTGCCCCTGGGCGAGATCCGCACACACCACCGTGCGCAACTGACCGCCCTGGTCCAGGAGACGGCGGCGGTCAGCACGGCCGCCGGAGCCCCCGTGGACCCGGCCGAGGCCCTGCGCCGATACGACGCCTTCCCGCCCACCACCAAGTCCTCCATGCAGCGCGACGCCGAGGCCGGCCGGCCGCTCGAACTGGACGCGATCGGCGGCGCGTTGCTCCGCGCGGCCGAGCGGCACGGCGTCCCCGTACCCGCGACGGCCGAGGTGGTGGCGGAGCTGCGCGCGGCGGGTCACTGAACGAGCACCGGACGATGACCGAACCACGAACGGAAGACGAACGGAGACGACAGGACGACGACAGGACGGCCACCCGCGTCGGCCGGTGGCCGGCCGCCTACACCCCCCGCACCCCACCCCCCACCCGCACCGCGTGCCGGGCCACCGTGTCGGCGAAGGCGCGGGCCGGTGGTGACAGCGCATCCCAGCGCCGTACGGCCCAGCCGACGGTGAGCGGGGGCAGATCGGGGACCGGGACGAAGCGCAGCCCGGGGCGGCCGGGGCCGGTCCAGCCCGGGAGCGCGGGGACGACGGCGGGCCCGACACCGAGTTCGGCGAGGAGGATCGCGGTGTCCCAGTCGGCGACACCGGCGCCGGAGGTGCTGACGGAGATGCCCAACTCCCGGTAGGCGGCGTCGAGATGGGCGTACGAGGTGGAGTTCTCCGGCAGTCCGATGAGCCGCATCCCGTCCAGCTCCGCGCCCGCCACCCGCTCCCGCCCGGCGAGTTCGTCGTCGGAGCGGACCGCGAGCACCCAGGGCAGCTCCGCCACCGGCCGCTGCTCGATGCCGCGCACGGCGGGTCCGAGGGTCAGCCAGGACAGGTCCAGGTCGCGCGCCGGGTCGGCCAGCGCGTCGCGGCACCCGGCGCTGGACCGTACGGTCTGGAACTCCAGACCCACGTCCGGGTACGCGCGCCGGAAGTCGACGATGCCCTGGGCCATGAAGTGCCGCACGGTCGTGCCGCCGGTGGCGATCCGTACGACACCGCCGTCGCCGCGCACCATTTCGGCCAGTCGGCGCAGGGCGAGGTCGAGGCCGCCGATGCCCTCGGCCGCCGCCTCCTGGAGCACGCGTCCGGCCCGGGTGGGCACGACCCCGCGGGCCTGCCGTTCCACCAGCCCGACGCCGGTCTCCCGCTCCAGCCGCCGCACGTGCTGGCTCACCGCCGACTGGGTGCAGCCCAGGTCACGGGCCACCGCGCTGAGACTTCCGGCCCGGCAGACGGCGACGAAGACACGGAGATCGTCGAGGGTCATGCGGGGACGATACCCAAGGTCGAGCTTGGGCGATGAACCCACTTCCCAGGGCCCCCTCCCCCACCTCACCCGTTCGTATGAAGCGGAGGCCGAAGTGCCAGAAGGAACTCGCATCCCAAAATCGAACAGGCGTAGCATTGCCGTGTGGCTAAGACCTATGACTTCCCCAGCGACCTCCTCGCCGGTCAGGAGGAGCTGCATCAGGTCCGGGCCGAGCTCCTGGCACTGCTGAAGCGGCTGCCCTGGTCGGTCGAACCCCTGGACGGTTTCAGTGACGACAACGGCTGGCGGAAGATCGAGCGGCCCGCCTCCCCGGGCTGGACTCCCGACGAGCAGGCCGAGGTGGAGAAGCTCCGCGAGCGCGAGCGTGAACTGGCGGTCTTCGTGAGCTGCCACCGCTTCTGGGCCGAGGTCGCCACCGAGGAGAAGGTCGACGCCCGGACCCGGCTGAAGCACACCCGCGAATCCTGAACACGACCGCACACGACCGACGACCGCCGGACAGACCGAACACGCCTGAGCCCGCCCGGACATGACGAAGACCCCGGCCGACCGGCCGGGGTCTTCGTCTCCACGGTGGGCATGGACGGTTTCGAACCGCCGACATCCTGCTTGTAAGGCAGGCGCTCTACCCCTGAGCTACACGCCCGAGTACGAGTCGACAGCCTACATCGCGCTGGCCGGTGCCCGGCAAACCGATAGTCGGGGGTTATCCCCACCCTTGTTCCGGGAGCGGCCCGGATCCCCCTGCGGACCCCCGCTCCGTACGGTCGAAAGGACAGCGCGGGACCAGGCCCAGGGGGAGATCGTCATGGCACGCACGGCTCGTACGGATCGCAGCTCACGCCGGGGCGCGGTGGCCGTCGCCGGCCTCGCCGTCGCGCTCATGGCCTCCGTCGCCGCGTGCGGGGCGGACGCCGGGGAGGACAGGGACCCGGAGCACCGGAGCTTCGCCCTGGAGGGCCGCACGCTCACGGTCGACTCGGACGACTCCGCGCTCGAACTGGTCGCGGCGGACGTGGACGAGGTCGAGGTGACCCGGTGGTTCGAGGGCCGGGTCATGGTCGGCGGGAAGCCGCGGGTGACGTGGGAGATGAAGGACGACCGGCTGAAGCTGCGGCTGGAGTGCTCGGGCATGGTCGCCGACTGCGCGGCCAAGCACCGCATCGAGGTGCCGCGCGGCATCGCCGTCGTGGTGCGCAGCGACGACGGGAGTGTGGCCGCCAAGGGCTTCGCGGAGCCGCTGGAGGTCCGGTCGGCCGACGGCGGTGTGCGGGTGAGCGACTCCACCGGTCCGCTGGAGCTGCACACCGACGACGGTTCGGTGCGGGCGCTCGGTGTCGCCTCGCGGAGCGTCAGGGTGAGCACGCAGGACGGTTCGGTCGCGCTCGAACTCGGCGTCGTGCCGGACCTGGTGGAGTCCCGCAGCGACGACGGCTCGATCAGCATCGGGCTGCCGCGTGACGCGTCGTACCGGGTGGAGACCGGCAGCGAGGACGGTTCCGTGGAGGTGTCGGTCCCCCGTGACCGGGACAGCTCCCACGTGGTGACCGCCCACACCGAGGACGGCTCGGTGAAGGTGCGCGGCACGGACTGAACACCGCCCGGCAAGCCCGAACCGATCGCCCCGTGTTTTCGTCCTTGACCGGTGGGAGAATGGCAACCGGTCAGGGTGGATGACAGCACGGGAGAGGGAAGTGACGGCGACACCTGCACAGCCGTACACGTCGATGGTGCCGAGCGCACCACAACCCCACAGCCGTGCACCACGGCCGGCCGGAGCGCCCTCGGCCGGCCGTGACGCGCTCGCCCTGCTCGCTCTCCCCCTCCTCGCCCTACTCGTCGTGCCCGGCGCCTTCGCCGGCGGGGGTACCCGGCGGTGGTTCGGGGGGCGGGCCGAGGGGCAGCGGGCCGAGGCGCAGGCGGCGAAGGACGCGGCGGCGGCCGCGTTCTACGAGCTGGACACCGCGCAGCGCGACCTGCGGATCTCGATAGAGACGATCACGGCGGTGGACGACTCCCCCGGCGCCCGCCGGGCGGCCAACGGCTTCGAGGCGCTGGGGCGGCGCATCAACGAGGTCAGCCAGCAGTACATCAACGCCGTGGACGCCCACGACCTGGACCGGGACGACCTGGAGGCCTCCGTCGCCGCCCGCGCCCGGAGCGAGCTGACCGCGGCCAGGGAGGAGCTGGGGCGGGTCAAGCAGGAGCTGGACCGGTTCGCCGAGGGGCTCGGTCCGCTGCTGGGCACGGCCGAGACGCAGCTGGCCCGGCTGGTCCCGGCGGTGGAGCGCGCCCGGCAGGGCCTGCTCGCCGCCTCCGACGCCCTGGACGCCGTACGGGCCTCCGAGCTGAAGGCGGACGATCTCGCCGCGCGGCTGGCGGCTCTCGCCCCGGAGCTGACCAAGCTCAACCAGGGCGCGGGGCAGCACGGCGTACGGGAGACGCTGGAGCGGGCCGACCGGGTGGTGCGCGAGGCGGAGGCGGTGCGGGCGGACGCCGAGCGGCTGCCGGAGAAGGCCGCCGAGATCGATCACCGGCTGGTGTCGCTGCGTACCCGCGCGGAGGCGCTGGGCACCCGGGCGGGCCAGGTGCCGCAGGTGCTGAGCGAGCTGCGGCGGCGGTTCGTGGCGGCCTGCTGGCAGGACCTCCAGCAGGTGCCGGACCAGGCCGCACAGGACGTCGAGCAGGCCCGGGTGAAGCTGCGCGAGGCGCGGGCCGCGCGGGATTCCCAGCGCTGGCCGGACGCCACCGCGCTGCTGTCGACGGTACGGGCGCTGCTGAACCACACCGACGAGGCGGTCTCGGCGGCCGGTGACCGGCTGCGGCGGCTGAACGCCGTGCAGAAGGACCCGCAGCAGGAGATCGACCGGACCCGGTTCGCGATCCGGGACGCCCAGCGCCTGGCCATGACCGGCCGCTCCACCCCGGACCCGCGTCACGCCCGCCCGCTGGACGACTCCGTGGGCCGGCTGGACCGTGCGATCGCCTCCCTGGAGGGGCGCCACCCCGACTACTGGCACTTCCTGACCGAGACCGAGGCCGTACGGCAGAACGTGGCCCGGGTCGTCGACCAGATCCGCAAGGAGCGCGGCGCGGGCGCCCCCTGAGACGTACCGTCACGTCCCGGCCGAGGTTGCCCGGCGGGAGGCCCCGACGGATGCTGAAGGGGTACGCAGGCCTCCGCTCACACCCGATGGGAGGCGGACATGGCCACGCACGCCACGCACACGCTGCGTCCGAGGGGCCGGCACGCGGGTCCTCCCCGGCGGCGGATCAGGATCGACGAGCATCTGCCCGTCGACCACCGGCTCAGCCGGGTCTACCGGTTCGGGGCGGGCCTGATGGGTCTGTTCCTGCTCGTCTTCGGCGTTTTCGGCCTCATCGACAAGGTGGGCTGGTTCGACACCCGGGGCGACGAGGTCGTGGGGCTGAGCACCAACGGCACGCTGAGCGTGCTGTCCATCGCGGTGGGGCTGTTGCTGCTCGTCGGCATGGTGATCGGCGGCAACTTCGCCTCCACGCTGAACATGACCCTCGGCGTGCTGTTCGTCCTGAGCGGCTTCGCCAACCTGGCCCTGCTGGACACCGACTCCAACTTCCTGGCGTTCCGGATCCAGAACGTCCTGTTCAGCTTTGTCGTCGGCGTCCTGCTGATGACGTTCGGGATGTACGGCAGGGTCGGCACGGCGCTGCCGCACGACAGCCCGTACTGGCGGGCGCGCCACCCGGAGGAGTCGGAGCGCGAGATGCGGCGCAAGGCCGCTGTGGGGATGGCGAAGCTGGAACGCGCCGACGCCCTCCCCGGGTCCGGGCCGGGATCCTCGTCGGGATCCGGGTCGGACGGGAAGGGCGCCGACTGACACCTGCGAGGGCCCGGAGGCCGTGGATCAGGTGCGGTACGCGTAGTAGTACGAGTTCGGGTACGAGGCGATGATGCTCTGCACCGAACGGCGGTAGGTGTCCGCGTCGTGGTAGGTCAGGTACGGCACGCCGCTGGAGCTGCGGTAGGTCGTCATCATGGAGTGGTCCTTGTCGCCATCCCGGTTGAAGTCGACCTGCAGCACGTCACCGACGTCCATCTGGTAGACGTTCGCCAGCGGGGTGGTGCGCTTGGCGGTCTGGGTGAACCAGGACCACTCGTTGACGCCGATCCAGGCGTCGGCCGTACCGTTCGAGGCGTAGTACCAGGTGTCGTACTCCTCCGGCGTGACCTTGGAGATCTGCTGCCAGCCGCCCGCCAGGAGGCCCTGGCTGAGGTAGTTGGTGCAGTCGCCACCGAGCGAGTTGTACTTGCGGTACGCCGGGTTGTAGTTCTTCCAGTACTTCTCGGTGTACGCGGCCATCGCCGTGTAGTTGTACTTGCCGCCGTTGATCGTCTTCGGCGCGGCGGCCGCGGGCCAGCTGGTGGCCGCCTTCGGCGCCTGGAACACGGCCATCGGCGTACGGCTCAGCTTGGCGTCGGCGGCCGGGACCACCGGGTCGTTGATGCGCGAGGCGCCGCCGTCGGTGGAGCGCATGGCGGTCAGCTGCCACGTGCCACCGGCCTGGGCGGTGAAGACCAGCTCGTGGTGCGCGTCGAAGCCCGTGGAGGCGGGTTCGTCGCCACGTATCTTCTTGTACTTGAGGCTGGTGGTCTCGGTGATCTTGACCGTGGCCTTCTTGCCCTTGAGCTTGGCGCTGTCGACGCTGACCTTGGTGTCGGCCGAGGTGTAGGCCTCACCGAGGGCGGCGAGACGGGACTTGGTGCCCTTCAGGGCGGACAGCTTGCCGTCCTCGGCCTTCTTCTGGCCGGACGACAGCGACACGCCACCGGTGGGCTTCAGCGCCTTGCGGGCGGCCTTGCCGCCGAGCAGTACGGCCGTGCGGTCGGTCAGCACGTTGTCCGCGACACGGCCGAAGGCGTCCTTGGTCGCCTTGGTGACCTTGGGCGTCGACGCGGCGGCACTCGCGGCGGCGACGGGCAGCAGTGCGGAGGCCACCACGGCTGCCGCGAGGGTCGAGCCTGCGAGGCTCAACGTCCTTCTTCTCACTGGGAATCTCCTTGACCCCGAGTTGGTCGTACCCGGGTACGAATCTTTACATGACCTCCTCAAGCGAAGTGAGGCCGGGGGGTGTAACAAGTGAGCAACATGGGTATCTGTGGGGCTATTTCACGACCGATGCCCAGTCGGCCGGTGCCTGGGCGGGGTCGAGTCCGCGCAGGTTCGCCAGGGTCTGCGGCGTCTGGACGTCCATCCAGTCGGCCAGTTCGTCGAAGGACACGCACTTGACGTCCTTCTTCACGCACACGTTCTTGATGACCTCGTCGACGGCGTTCATGTAGATGCCGCCGTTCCACTGCTCGAAGTGGTTGCCGATGAGCAGGGGTGCCCGGCTGCCGTAGTAGACGCGGTTGAAGCCGGCCATGTAGGTGTCGGTGGTCTTCTGCTGCCACACCGGGTACTGGGCGGGGTCGCCCTCGGTGGAACCGCCCGACTGGTTGTGGAGGAAGTTGAAGTCCATCGACAGCGCCTGGTACTCGTCGTCGTACGGGAGCAGTTGCAGCGGGAAGTCCCAGATGCCGTTCTTCTTGCTGGGCCAGACCTGGTAGGCGCCGGGAGAACTGGCGTCGTAGCGGTAGCCGAAGTCCTTGACCGCCTTCAGCAGGTTGTCCTGGCCCTCCAGGCAGGGGGCCCGGCCGCCCTTGACGGCGTCGACGGTGAAGGGCAGCGGGTCGAGGTCGGTGTCCCCGGTGTTGGTCTTCCAGTTCGCGAGGAAGTCGTTGAACTCCTTGATCTCCTGCTTCCACTCCGCGACACTCCAGTCGCCGCCGCCCTTGGGGCCACAGAAGTGTCCGTTGAAGTGGGTGCCTATCTCGTTGCCCTCCTTCCAGGCCTTGCCCAGCTCGTCCAGCGTCGTGCGGATGTGCTCGTCGGTGGGGTAGCTGATCGCGGCGGCGCCCTTGTCGTGCTGGGGCGGGTCGTAGAGGTCCCGCTTCGCCTTGGGCAGCAGGTAGATGCCGGTCAGGAAGAACGTCATGTGGGCGTTGTACGTCTTCGCCATCTGCCGGTAGTGCTCGAAGAGGTTGTCGTCGCCGGCGAGGGCGCCGTCCCAGGAGAAGACGACGAACTGCGGCGGCTTCTCACCCTTCTTGAGCGGTACGGCCTTCAGCCGCCCCTTCTGCGGGCCCGTGTAGGAGGTCGAGCCGTCCCCGATGACCTTGGTCTTGCCGTCCCACACGGGCTCCCTCTTCGCGGACCCCTTGGTGTTCCCGCTGCCGGACGAGGAGGCGGTCGGCGCGGTGTCGGCCGTGCGGTTCAGCACCATGTAGCCGCCGACCAGCGAGGCGACCACGAGGAGCGCGGCCAGGGTCAGGAACTGCGGGCGGGTGGTACGGCGACGCTGCGGGCGTGCCTTGCGACGGCGGCCCTTGTGCGGCTTGCTGCCAGGGTTCATGTGCGGCTCATTCTGCGAGGGTGGCGGGTGCGGGTGCTCATCGGTGGTCAGCCGATACGCATCGCACGGGACCAGATGTCGTAGGGGACCCCGGCATTGGGTGTTCCGGCGATCCCGTCGAGCCGCAGCGGCTCCAGGCTCTTGGTGAGGTCGATGCGGTAGACGACGACGGCGGTGGAGACGTCGTCGGCCGTTCCGACGTACCAGGCGGCCTTGTCGTCCTGGGTGGTGCCGCCCTTGGCGGCCACCTCGTAGGAGGCGGCGCCGGGCGAGGTGGGGTGGTCCGCGCGGAAGGCGTCCGTGAGCGCCGAGGTGACCTCGGCGGCCACCCCGGGGCCCACCGCGCGCCGGGGCTTCGGCGTGTTCAGGGGAACCCGGGACCCGTTGTGGGTCATCTTCCGCACGGAGTACGGCTCGGTGTGCTTGCCCAGGGCGGCGAAGGTGCTGTATCCGCTGGCCATGCGGATCGCGCTGGGCGTGGCGCTGCCCACGGACAGCGCGGGTACCTGGGCCCCGAAGCTGGAGGAGAGCAGTCCGGCCGCCTCCGCGGTCCCGCGCACCTTGGCCAGTCCGGTGTCCATGCCGAGCTGCATGAACGGCGTGTTCACCGATCCGGCGAGCGCGTCGTGCAGGCTGATCGGACCCCAGGACTTCTTGCCGTCGTTGTGGGCGGAGACCCGGTCGCCGTCCCGGTCCCAGTACGGCCCCTCGGGCGTCGTCACCGGGACGCCGTCGTTGCCGTCGTAGATCGTCTGCGGGGTGACAGGTGTAGCCTCGCCGCCGCGCTCCTTGACGACTCCGTGTTCCAGGCCGGCGGCGTAGACGAACGGAAGGAAGGCCGAGCCGGACGGGACGGTGGTCGCGTTCGACTCGTTGTAGCCCTGTCTGCGGTGGTCGGGGCCGCCGTAGACCGCGAGGATCCGTCCGTCGGCGTCGACCGAGGAGGCGCCGAAGTGGGCGGTCTTCGCCTTCTTCGGGCTCTCCTTCCGCACCTTCTCGCGCTCCTTGGTGACGGCGTCGGTCAGCTCGGCCTGGCGACCCTTGTCGAAGGTCGTGTAGATCTGGTAGCCGCCCCGGTCGAAGTCCTGGGCGGTGACGTTCGCGGCCTTCTTCGCGTACTGGGAGGCCAGCTCCACCAGGTAGTCGCTCTGCTTGCCGGTGTCGTACTGGTTGGACTGGTCGAGCGGCTCGGGGAACTTCTTGTACGTGGCGCGCTCGGACTTGGACAGCTTCCCGATGTCCACCATCCGGTCCAGGATCCACTCCCAGCGGTAGACCGTCCGCGCGTGGTTGGCCTTGCTGAGGGAGGGGTCGTAGAGGCCGGCGCCCTTCAGGAGGGAGGCGAGGACGGCGGCCTCGCTGACGTTCAGCTCGCTGACGTCCTTGCCGTAGTACGCCTGGGAGGCGCGCTGGATGCCGTAGGTGCCGCGGCCGAACCAGCTGCTGTTGAGGTAGCCCTCCAGGATCTGGTCCTTGCTCATCTTGTTGTCGAGCTTGAGGGCGATCATCGCCTCGTCGAACTTGCGTCCGAGCGAGCGGTCCTGGGACAGGTACACGTTCTTGACGTACTGCTGGGTGATCGTCGAGCCACCCTGGGTGTCGCCCTCGCCGACGGTGCGGACCAGCGCGCGGGTGATACCGCTGAAGGATATGCCGGGGTCGGAGTAGAAGCTCGCGTTCTCCGCCGCGAGGACCGCCCAGCGCACGTCCTCGGGGACGTCCTTCAGCGGCATCGCCTGGCGCCGCACCCAGCCGGTACGGGCCATGGGCGTGCCGTCGGACCAGAAGTACACGTTGTCCTGCTGTGTGGCGAAGGTGTTGAGGTCGGCCGGTATGTCCGTGGCGGCGTAGGCGACGGTGAGGAACATGCCGCTGGCGCCCACGGCCAGACCGGCGGCGCCCAGCGACTGCCGCCAGGACGGCACCCAGCGGCGCCAGTCCGCGCGGCCCGGGCGGGGGTACTGTGGGCGCATCCGGGCGATGAAGGGGGCGAACGGGGCGAGCCGGGCGCCGGCGACGGCGGTGAATCTGGCCAGAACAGACGGCCTGGGCGCCTTGCGCCGACCGCGTCCTCCCGGTTTCGGCTCCTCCTGCGGGAGGTCGAACGAGCCGGGCTCGGGCAGTCGCAGCTGCATGGTCTCGTCCGCCGGGGCAGGCGGAAGTTTCAGCTGCATCGTGAGGTCGGACTCCCGGACCTCCTCCGGCCGGCCCTCCCCCGGGGCACGCCGACGGCGCGCGCGGTCCTCGCCCTCGGAACCGCCCGGGTTCCTCCGGCTAGCCAAGGCGGACCCCCTCGTACCGGCGGCCCGAGCGATGCGCGGCAACAATTCGGCGGTGCGCGGCAACCTTTCGCCCGCGCACGGCAACTGTTCGACCGGGAGACGTGGCTCCCGATCGACAAAGGACAGCGGTCATGACTGTCCCCCCTCCCCACTTGGCATCGCCCGTGCGGTCGGTCACAGTCGCCACTCGCGCGACCATGAGCCCCCTGTTCCCCCAGCCTTCCGGCCTCCACACAGCGACCACAAATTATCAGTCACTTTCACAACTGCTTCTGTCAGAGGCGTGAAAATCTGGCCGATGTGACCGACCAGCCATTTTGCAGGACCCTTGCCGCCGCGCGGACGCCGGTTAGCCTGGGCCCATGCCTCGCTACGAATACCGCTGCCGGACCTGCGGCGACACCTTCGAACTGACCCGCCCGATGGCCGAGTCGTCCGCCCCCGCGGACTGCCCCGACGGCCACTCCGACACGGTCAAACTCCTGTCGACGGTCGCCGTCGGAGGGGCGGCCGCCCCGTCCGCACCCGCGCCCCGGGCGGGCGGTGGTGGTGGCGGAGGCTGCTGCGGTGGCGGCTGCTGCGGTTGATCAACACACCCCGATCAACGGCCACCGCCCCGGGAGCGTTCAGCGGTCCCCCGCGGCACTGACTGTTCAAGCATACTTTCGGCCAGGCTCCCCGGCGTTCCCGGTCCCCTCAGGCTCTCTTCAGCTTCGCTCACCTAGCGTGCCCCCCATGACAGCCATGCAAGAGGAGTCGATGAGCGGCGCGCCCCTGTGGATCATCGGTCTGATGGATCTGCTGGGCGCGCCCGGCGCGGGCATCGCCGTCGCGCTGGAGAACCTCTTCCCGCCGATCCCCAGCGAGGTGATCCTCCCCCTCGCCGGCTTCGCCGCGAGCACCGGGCAGATCGGCCTCCTGGCGGCCCTGCTGTGGACCACCGCGGGCTCCGTCGTGGGCGCTCTCGCCCTCTACGGCGTCGGTGCCCTCCTCGGCCGCGACCGCACGGTCGCCCTCGCCGCCCGGCTGCCCCTCGTCAAGGTCTCGGACATCGAGAGGACGGAGGCCTGGTTCCTCAGGCACGGCACCAAGGCGATCTTCTTCGGGCGCATGATCCCCGTCTTCCGCAGCCTGATCTCCGTACCGGCCGGCGTGGAGCGCATGCCCCTGCCCGTCTTCACCCTGCTCACCACCCTGGGCAGCGCCCTGTGGAACACGGCGTTCGTCCTGGCCGGCTACTTCCTCGGAGCCAACTGGACCGAGGTGACGGCGATCGCCTCGACGTACTCGAAGATCGTCCTGGCGGGGGCGGCCCTGGCACTACTGGCCTTCGTCCTGGTCCGCTTCCTGAAGAAGGACCGCGGCAGCCAGGGTCGAGGGGCGCGGGGAACTGCGCGACAAGCCACGAACGACCCGCGGCCCGAAACGCACCGCACCCCCACCCCCTGACCGACACGGCCAAAAACCTCACCGCTCCCGCGACGCCCGCAGGAACTCCCGAAGAATCCGCTCCCCGGCGAGCACTCCCCGCTCGGGCAGCGCGGTCACCCCGGGCCCCATGAACCCCTCGTCCGCCAGCTCCCCGTGCCCGGGCCGCCAGGCCCGGTCCGCCGCGAGCAGCAGATCCGCGTCGAGCAGCGAGTCACCCGCGGCCAGGGTCAGCTCCACCCCGGTCCGGCGCGCGACCTCCCGCATCGCCGCCGACTTGGTGAGCGGCTTCGGCACGGCGTAGATCTTGCGCCCCTGGAGGGACACGGTCCAGCCCCGGTTCTCGGCCCACACCGCGAGATCCTTCACCCATTCCTCGGGCAGCAGCTCACGCTCGACGACGAGATAGACGAAGAGATCCTCCGCGACCCGGTGCTTGCGCACCCACAGCGGGTCCGCCGTGGCCTCCAGATGCGCCCGCACCTCGGCGAGCGGCGCGCACTCGTCCGCGAGCCGGGCGGTGACCCGCTCGTGCCAGGCGACGTCCGTGACGCCGTCCACGAGCAGATGCCCGCCGTTGGCGCAGATCGCGTACGCGGGCGGCGGCCCCGGCAGGTTGATCCGCTGGTACTGCTTGCGTGTGCGGGTCGTGGTCGGCACGAAGACCGCCGCGTCCCCCACTTCGGCGAGCAGCTCCGCGGCCGTCTCCGTCATGTACGACAGCGGTCTGCTCTCGTGCACCTCCACGGTGAGCAGCCGGGGCGCCCGCGCGTCCGGCATGGTCAGCGCGAGCGCGGCGGCCGAGTAGATGAGCGTACGGTCGAGATCGCTCGCGACGAGAACCCGAGGACCCGGCATCAGACCGCCACCGCCCTGCCGTCGGCGCCGGTCGCGCCCCGCGTGTACTGCGGATGGATCAACCCCACGCATGTGTACGGCAGTTCGGCCACCTCTTCCACCGGTACCCCTCTCTGTTCGGCGAGCAGGCGTACGTGGTCGAGGTCTGCGCCCGCCCCGGCTCGCGCGAGGATCTTCCACGGTACCCGGCGCAACAGCACCCGAGTGGTCTCGCCGACACCGGGCTTGACCAGGTTCACGTCGTGGATGCCGTACTCCTCGCTGATGCGCTCGACGGCCGCCCAGCCCTCCCAGGTGGGCGTGCGGTCGGCGGCGAGCAGCTCCTCGACGCGGGCGTCCACGGCGTCCCGGACGTCACCGAAGCGGTCGGAGACGGCGTCCAGGAAGGCCACCGACACATCCACACCGGCCAGCTCCCGGTAGAACTTGGCCCCGTGGAAGTCGTCGGGCCCGACGAGGTCCGCGCGCAGCACGGTCCGCGATATCAGCCCGGAGACGGTGGAGTTGAGACAGGCGGACGGGATGAGGAAGTCCTCCCGTGTGCCGTACGTCCGCACGCACGACCCCGGGTCGGCGAGCACGGCGATCTCCGGGTCGAACCCGGTGACGCCGTCGGTCTTCTCGAACTCCAGCAGGGCGGCGGCCAGTTCACGGGTGATCGCGCCCTTGCCGGTCCAGCCGTCGACGAACACGACGTCGGCGGGGTCGTGATGGGCGGCCAGCCAGCGCAGCGCGTTGGCGTCGATGCCGCGTCCCCGCACGATCGACACGGCGTAGTGCGGCACCTCGATGCCGTGCCGGTACCGCGCCCATCGCCGCATCAGCACACCGACCGGCGTCCCGGCCCGGGCCAGTGACACGAGGACGGGCCGCGCGGACCGCTCGGCCAGCACGCTCTCGGTCACCACGCCGACGGCCGCCGCGATCCGCTCGGCGGAGGTGTCGAGGGCGCTGTGAAAGAGGGCCTGGTACTGCTCGCTCGGCTGGTACTCGACCGGCAGGGACTCCGCGTAGTGCGCGCCCCCGCTCTGGATGGCCTCCTCCCGCTCCTCGGTGGGCGCCTCCAGCGTGACGTCCGAGAGGTCCCGCAGCAGCCAGCCCACCTCGTCGGCCGCGTAGGAGGAGAAGTCGGGACCACGCAGGGGGTCGGGCAGCATGGAGGGCCTTTCGGTGAGGTGCGGGTCGGGGGGTGTCGGCGCCCGGCGTCCGGAGGTACGGGCAGCCGCCCCGGGCTCCCGCGCACCGAGGGTGCCCGGCCGGGGCCGCGCGTCGCGGCCGTACCGGTTCGGGGGGACGTACGAGGGCACCACGGCGAGCAGCACGGCGGGGGTGTGGGCGGCGAGGGTGGCCAGCAGGCCGTCGGTGGCGTGCAGGGCGGGGGTGTCGGCCGTCGAGTCGACGACGGCGACGACGGCGTCGAAGCCGCCACCGGCCACGTTGTAGGCGTACCGCTCCCCGGGCCCGTCCGCGGGGTCGTCGTGGGCGGGGAAGACGAGGCGGCTGCGTATCGCGTAGCCGGGGTCGTCGACGGCGAGGACGGGTGACCGTGTGGTGGTGGAGAACCGTATCTCCGCCCCGGCGGCCCGCCCCTCGACCAGCCGTTCCAGTTCGCGGGCCAGCGCCAGCGGCGCGTACATCAGCTCCTCGAAACCGAGCACCAGCACGCGCCGGGCACCCGGCGGCAGGGCGTCGGCGAGGCGGGCGGCCATGGCGGGCAGCGCGCCCTCCAGCCGGGCGCGGTGCGCCGGGGTGAAGCCGTGCCGCCCGCCGTCGGGCAGACCCTGCGGCCACCCCAGCTCGACCCGGGTGACCCGCGCGGCCCCGCTCCTCCCGGCCGGCGCGGCGGACGCGGTCTCGTACCGCGCGACCAGCGCCTGCCCCTTCTCCAGCACGCCCTCCGGCAGCCGCACGGTCCCCTTCGCCGCGGTCACCAGGTCCACCCGCGCCCCGATCTCCCGGGCGAACTCGGTGAGCCGCCCCTGGTCGGCGGCCGACCGCATGTCGACCAGCGCCACGACGACGTACCGCTCGCGGGGGTACCGGTCGTGCAGGGCGCGGATGGTGTTGAGGACCGTGTTGCCGGTGGAGAACTCGTCGTCGACGAGCACCAGCGGGCCCCGCCCCGCGAGCAGGGTGGGGTCCTCCGGGAGCAGCAGATGCGAGGTCGCGTGCGAGTGGGACTCCTCGAAGCCGCCCGCCCGGTGGACGCCCTCGACCGGGCGCCGGGTGGAGTGCAGATAGGGCGCCTCGCCCAGCCCGTCCGCGACCGAGTGCCCGAGCCCGGTGGCCGTCTCGGCGTACCCGAGAACGACCGCGGTCCGCGCCCCGGCCTCCCCCAGCAGCTCCCGCACCCGGCGGCCGAGCGCGAACCCGTGCCCGTGGACGACGGCCGGCGACTGCGGCACATGCTTGCCGAGGACGTTCGACACCAGCAGATGCGCCCGCTTGGGGTTGCGTCGCAGCGCGAGCCCGAGCAGCCCGCTCAGCTCCGCGTCCCCGACCAGTTCGACCCCGAGCCGCGCACGGACCCAGGTGCCGGACCAGACCCCGCCGGACGGGTCGGGCGTACCGGTCGTGTCGTTCGCTGCGTTGATCATCGATTCCTCAGTCGTGGCGGTCAGTCGGGCAGACCCGCGGCCAACAGGTCCACGAACCCGATGTCCTCGTTGGCGACACCGAACACCTCGGCACGCTGCAGAACCCTTTCTGCCCAGGCGCGGTGCGGTTTCACCTCGTTCATCTTGTTACGGGACGCGGAGCGCAGTACGCCACCGCCGTGGCGGTCGGGCCGCACGATGTCCTGGGCGTCGTGGAACTCCTCGTGACTGACGACGGACAGCGCGTGCACGGGCAGGACGTGCGAGGGGTGGATGCAGGTCTTGCCGAGCAGCCCGTTGGCCTGGTCCAGGGAGATCTCGCGCAGCAGGCCGTCCAGCGCGTGCTCGATGAGCGACTCGCGCAGCTGACCGGCCCGGTTCGCCAGGAAGGGGCTCGTGCGCAGCTGCGGCTTGAACATGCGCTCCTGGACCCGGAAGTACTCCCACACCGGCCCGGTCACCGTGAACCCGGTGCCGTCGGCCCGCCCGAGCACGTTCACCACGTCCGCGATCACGGAGGCGACGATCTGGACGTCGTAGGCGGTCATGTCGGGCGCCCGGCGCAGGGCGTAGGAGGAGCAGAAGTCGGTGACGCCGAGACGCAGCGCGAGGACCCGGTCGCGGTACTTGTCGACGGTGTGGGCGATGCCCTGGAGTGCCTCTACGCGCGTCTCCCTGTACATCAGCTCCGGCGACTCCAGCACCGGCATACCGAACAGCCGCCGCCCGCTCGCGGACTCGGCGGCGGTGAGCGCCTCCAGGAACGCCACACCCCGCTCCTCGGTGAACTTCGGGAACACGAATCCGGACAGCAGGCGTGCGGACGGACCGAAACGGCGTACGAGGTCGGGGATCTGCTCGGGGAGGCGGACCCTGATGAACAGCAGCGGCAGCTCGGCGTCCGGCCGCTCGGCGAGGTCGGCGAACTGCCGGACGAGGTTCTCCTCGGCGTCCACGACCTCCTCGTCACCGATGGAGTCCTCCAGGCACAGCACCATGGAGACCACACCGCGTCCGGCCTGCTTGACGACGTCGTCGGCCAGCCGCTCCCGGGTGGCCGGGCTGTAGAGCGTGGCGCCGAGCGCGGCGGAGAGCACACGGGCCGGGGAGTCGGCGTCGAAGACTCCCGGCTCCCGGTAGAACAGGCGCTGGCGCTGCTCAGGGGCGATGTGCCCGAAATGACGCATGTGGTTCCCCCGTGGCTGCTGGGCGTCCGGTCACGATCGTGGCCGGTAATAGTACGTACAAATGTGTGACATCAGTTTCCACCGGGCGTGAAGTTCTGGTAACCCGGCCATGTCGGGTGCTGAACGATTCCACCGGCGGTTCGCCGCCCCCGCGTTGTCGTGATCAGGACCGAGAGGGCAGGATGACCGCATGACGCACGCGATGCTGAAGGGGTCGAACATCCCGATCGAGGCCACGGCGGTCCGCGCCGTGCTGCGCTGGGCGCCCGGGCAGGGCGTCCCGGTGGTCGACGCCTCGGCGCTGCTCCTCGGCCCCGACGGCCGCGTACGGTCCGACGAGGACTTCGTCTTCTACAACCAGCCGCGCCACCCCTCCGGCAAGGTGTGGCGGCTCGGCCAGAAACGGGTGGCCGAGGGCCCCACCGACACGATCCAGACCGACCTGGCCGGTGTCGAGTCCGCTGTCAGCCAGATTCTCCTGGTCGCCTCCGCCGGGGACGTCGCCTTCGACCGCGTACCGTCCCTGCGCATCCTGCTGTACGACGCCACGGTCGCCGACGCCGAGCCGCTGGCGTACTTCGACGTCAAGCCCGAGACCGGCGAGGAGACCGCCCTGATCTGCGGCGAGCTGTACCGCCGCGGCGGCGGCTGGAAGTTCCGCGCCCTGGGCGAGGGGTACGTCAACGGCCTGGAGGGTCTCGCCACGAACTTCGGCATCATGGTCGACGAGACGACCGCCGCGGGGGCCGACCAGAGCGGCACCTCCCAGCCCCCGTCCCCCGAGACCTCCGCCCCGCTGCCGCCCGAGCAGCCCCCGGCCGGCGTCCCGTCCCAGCCCGGGTACGGCTACCCTCCGGCGGCCCCCACGCAGCCCAGCCAGCCGGCCTACGGCTATCCGCACCCCCAGCCGACCCCGGCCACCACCAACGGCCCGGCGTACGGCTACCCCCAGCACACGGCGGCGGCCCTGGACCCCGACTTCCGTCTGCCGCCGCAGGGACCGCAGTTCATCGGCCGCTGACGACGGGGGCGCCGGGGTTCCCTAGGAGCGCTCGGCCTTGCTCTTGTACCCGCGCCCCCACTGCAGCCCCCACCCGTACAGCCGGTCCAGCTCGGCCTGGAAGCCGTAGACGAACTTCACCTCCCGGCGCACGGTGATCTCCCCCTTGACGTTCTCGATCATCACCACGGCGCACGACCGGGCCTGTGGATGCCTCTCGTCCAGGCCTATCTCGATGCGCGGACCGTTGCTCGGGTACAGGGTCACCACCGCGTGCGTGCGGTCGAACGCCGGCGTCTGGTCGTAGATGTAGACGAACACCAGCATCCGCCGGAAGGCCTCGCGGTGGTCGAGGTTGATGTACATCGTCTCGCCGGACCCCGACCCGAAGCGGTCGTCCCCGCTGAGGCGCATGTACGGCGGCTCGTTGATGTCGCCGAGGAAGCCGCCCAGCGGCTGCACGACCCCCTTCGTCCCGTCGGCCAGCTCGTACAGACAGCCGAGGTCGAGGTCGACGTTCACCATGCTCTGGCTGTGTGCCTGGACCTCCTCCGGCCGCAGCGCCCTGAACGGGTGCCGCAGTACGCTCTGGCGCTTCGGGGCGCCGATGTCGGAGGTCCGCATCCGCCAGGACAGGTTGACGCGCAGATGGCCCGCCGCGGCGTTCTGCTTGGAGAGGGACACCTTCTGGTGCCGCTTGGTCAGCTCGATCGCGTTGGTCGCCGCGTTGCCCGCGTCGAACTCCGAGGCCCGCCCCCGCCAGAGGTTGTCCAGGAAACTCATGCCCGCCCCACACCCGCCGTCTCGTCGCGTCGACCACCAGCGGGGCGGCCGACGAGGACGAGTCCTCGTCGGCCGCCCCGCTCAGAGCCTGCCCTCACCGCACGGGTGGTCACACCCCGGAGGAGACCGCCGCCTTGTCGGCGGCGTCAGCTTTTCCCTCTTCGGCCGCCAGCGCCTTGTTGCGGCGCACGGAGGACCAGAAGGACCAGCCGATCAGGACGACACCGATGAGACCGGTGACGATCTCGTTGATCTCGTACTGGATGGTGATCAGCAGGATCGCCGCCAGGGCGCCGATCGCGTAGTGCGCGCCGTGCTCCAGGTACACGTAGTCGTCGAGGGTGCCCTGGCGGACCAGGTACACGGTCAGCGACCGGACGTACATCGCGCCGATGCCGAGGCCCAGCGCCATCAGGACGATGTCGTTGGTGATGGCGAAGGCGCCGATGACTCCGTCGAAGGAGAAGGACGCGTCCAGGACCTCCAGGTAGAGGAACATGAAGAACGCGGCCTTGCCCGCGAGGGCGACGGCCGAGCGCTGCTTGCCGCTGCGCGCCGCCGCTTCCTCCTCCTCGTGCTCGCGCTCCTCGTCCTCCTCCAGCTTGTTCTCGAAGTAGCCGGAGAGACCGCCCACGATGAGATAGGTGATGAGGCCCGCGAGTCCGGAGATCAGGACGGTCTGCGCCTTGTCGACATGGGCGCCGCCGTGCTGGTGCGCCTGCGTCGCGAAGGTCATCGAGGTGATCAGCAGGACGATCATCGCGATGCAGGCCGACAGCATGTCGACCTTGCCGAGCTTGGCCAGCGGGCGCTCCAGCCAGCCCAGCCACTTGATGTCCCGGTCCTCGAAGATGAAGTCCAGGAAGATCATCAGCAGGAACATACCGCCGAACGCCGCGATCGACGGGTGGGCGTCGGTCACGTACTGCTGGTACTGGTCCTTGTCGGTGAGCGCCAGGTCGACGGCCTCGATCGGACCCAGCTTGGCGCTGATGGCGACGATGACGACGGGGAAGACCAGCCGCATACCGAAGACGGCGATCAGGATGCCGATGGTGAGGAAGATCTTCTGCCAGAAGGCATTCATCTTCTTCAGGATCCCGGCGTTGACCACCGCGTTGTCGAACGACAGCGAGATCTCCAGGATCGACAGGATCGCGACGAGCCCGAGCGCCGTCCATCCGTCGTAGAGAACCGCTGCTACCAAGCCGAGCGCGGTGACCGCGAACGACCAGCCGAAGGTTTTCAGAACCACTGGCTACCCAATCGTGTGTGTACGGGGTTCCCCCGCGCCGCGCGCGGCTTTACGAAACTTTGAACCCGAAGTCTAGTCGGGTACCCCTCGCACCCCACACGGCCCCGGCTTTTGCGCATATAGCGCTACGAGACGTTCACACCGAAGTCGAGTGCGATGCCTCGCAGACCGGACGCGTACCCCTGCCCCACCGCTCGGAACTTCCACTCGCCGCCGTAGCGGTAGACCTCGCCGAAGATCATCGCGGTCTCGGTGGAGGCGTCCTCGGACAGGTCGTAGCGGGCGAGCTCCTGGCCGTCGGCCTGGTTGACGACCCGGATGAAGGCGTTGCTGACCTGGCCGAAGGCCTGGCCCCGGTTCTCCGCGTCATGGATGGAGACCGGAAAGACGATCTTGTCGACGGTGACCGGCACCCGGGAGAGGTCGATGATCAGCGACTCGTCGTCGCCGTCGCCCTCACCGGTGAGGTTGTCACCGGTGTGCTCGACCGAGCCGTCGGGGCTCTTGAGGTTGTTGTAGAAGACGAACCACTCGTCGCCCAGCACCCGGCCGCCCTGGCACAGCAAAGCGCTGGCGTCGAGGTCGAAAGGGGCTCCGGTGGTGGTTCTGACGTCCCAGCCGAGGCCGACCAACACGTGAGTGAGGTTCGGCGCGGCCTTGGAGAGGGAGACATTGCCTCCCTTGGCGAGTGTGACGCCCATGGTGCTGGTCCTCCCCGATTTTCGAGCTTCAGTTGCTCAACTGTTCAGTTGTGTGCGTACGCGCGTGGACGGCCCGCCCCCGTCGTACGAGCGCGTCCGGCGCCGCCGTCGGTGACGACAGCGGCGCCGGACGTGGTGAGTCGGCAAGTCCAGGGGGTACTCCCCCGCGACTCAGACGTTCACACCGAAGTCCTGGGCGATCCCGCGCAGACCCGAGGCGTAGCCCTGGCCGATGGCGCGGAACTTCCACTCGGCGCCGTGCCGGTACAGCTCGCCGAAGACCATGGCGGTCTCGGTGGAGGCGTCCTCGGAGAGGTCGTAGCGGGCGATCTCCGCCTCGCCGGCCTGGTTCACCACGCGGATGAACGCGTTGCGGACCTGGCCGAAGGACTGCTGGCGGTTCTCGGCGTCGTAGATCGAGACCGGGAAGACGATCTTCTCGATCTCGGCCGGGACGGTCGCGAGGTTGACCTTGATCTGCTCGTCGTCGCCCTCGCCCTCACCGGTGAGGTTGTCACCGGTGTGCTCGACCGAGCCGTCCGGGCTCTTCAGGTTGTTGAAGAAGATGAAGTTGGCGTCGCTGCTGACCTTGCCCGACGCGTCCAGCAGCAGGGCACTGGCGTCCAGGTCGAAGTCGGTGCCGGTCGTGGTGCGGATGTCCCACCCCAGTCCGATGATGACCGCGGTCAGGCCCGGCGCCTCCTTGGTCAGCGATACGTTGCCGCCCTTGCTGAGGCTGACTCCCACGAAGTCCTCCGTTTGGTTTCAGGGGCGGGGAGCCCCTGCGTTGCGTTGGTGTCGGATCAACGTGTCGATCCTAGTGACGGGTTCCCGATCCCCGAAGGTCCTGGAACCGAGGAATCACAGGGTGTCGAGGGCGGCGAGGTACTCGTTCAGGTCCCGCGCGTCCGGCAGGGCGTTGACGACCGACCAGCGGACGATGCCCTCCTTGTCGACGATGAACGTGCCGCGCACCGCGCAGCCCTTGTCCGCGTCGAACACGCCGTACGCCCGGGAGACCTCGCCGTGCGGCCAGAAGTCCGACAGCAGCGGATACTCCAGGTTCTCCTGCTCGGCGAAGACCCGCAGCGTGTGGATCGAGTCGTTCGACACGGCCAGCAGCTGCACGTCGTCGTTGACGAACTTCGGCAGGTTGTCCCGCAGCTCGCACAGTTCGCCGGTGCAGACCCCGGTGAACGCGAACGGGTAGAAGAGCACCACCACGTTCTTCTCGCCGCGGAAGTCCGCGAGCCGCACGGTGGCCCCGTGGTTGTCCTTCAGCTCGAAGTCGGGAGCCTTGTCGCCGACCTGGATCGCCATGATGTTCCTGAGTCCCTTCATGGACCGTTCGGGTGGCCCAGCCTACGCAGGGGAAACGGCGCGCCCCTGGAGGGGTGGCCCCCGTGGGGGCCCTCTCTCCAGGGGCGCGGGTTCACGTCACTACTTCTTCGACTTCGCCGCCTTCGGCGTCACCAGCCGGCTCCCACTCCAGTCCTTGCCGACGCTGACGCTCTTCGACGCGGACAGCCCCGCGGTCGTCGCGGCTTCGGAGATGTCGCTGGGCTCCACATAGCCGTCCCGCCCGGTCTTGGGCGTCAACAGCAGGATCGAGCCACCTTCCTCGATGTACGTGGTGGCGTCCACCAGTACGTCGGTCAGGTCGCCGTCGTCGTCTCGGAACCACAGCACGACGGCATCGGCCACGTCGTCGTAGTCCTCGTCGACGAGCTCACTGCCCACGACTTCTTCGATGGACTCGCGGAGCTCCTGGTCGACGTCGTCGTCGTAGCCGATCTCCTGGACCACCTGCTCGGGCTGGAACCCCAGCCTTGCGGCAGGGTTCGTCCGCTCCTCCGCGTGGTCCGCGGTCGCGCTCACGGGTTGCCTCCTGATCATGTTCGGGTGGGGTCGCCCCCTGGGGAATGAGCCACGCGCGTGCGCGAAGCAATGGCCGTAGTCCACACGGGCGGGACCGATCGCGCAAGTACCCAGCCTTCCAGACCGCCGAAACGGTGACGATCCGGGCCGTGTCACCGCAACTCTCTGCGCCGATTCACCGCCTCACGTGACGCACGCCACACCGTTCTGCCCGTTTTGCGCATTCGGCAACCATCCGGGGGTACGAGCATCGAATACCTTTACTACCTTTGTCGAGCGGACGACCACCCTGGTTACCTCCCGGTAGAGGTGACGTTTACGTCCTTGAGGTACACGATGGTGGCGGTGCAGGCACCTAGAGAACACCCTTGCAGAACCCCTGAAGAGCGGCCCTCTGACAGCTAAGGAACAGCGTGGCTTCCGGATCCGATCGCAATCCGATCATCATTGGCGGCCTTCCGAGTCAGGTCCCTGACTTCGATCCCGAGGAGACCCAGGAGTGGCTCGACTCGCTCGACGCCGCCGTGGACGAGCGCGGCCGTGAGCGCGCGCGCTACCTGATGCTCCGGCTCATCGAGCGGGCCCGTGAGAAGCGCGTGGCCGTGCCCGAGATGCGCAGCACGGACTACGTCAACACCATCCCGACCAAGGCCGAGCCGTTCTTCCCGGGCAACGAGGAGATCGAGCGGAAGATCCTCAACGCGACGCGGTGGAACGCCGCCGTGATGGTGTCGCGCGCCCAGCGGCCCGGCATCGGCGTCGGCGGCCACATCGCGACCTTCGCCTCCTCCGCCTCCCTCTACGACGTGGGCTTCAACCACTTCTTCCGCGGCAAGGACGAGGGCGACGGCGGCGACCAGATCTTCTTCCAGGGCCACGCCTCCCCCGGCATCTACGCCCGCGCGTTCATGCTGGACCGGCTCGACGAGCGGCAGCTGGACGCCTTCCGCCAGGAGAAGTCGAAGGCGCCGTACGGGCTGTCCAGCTACCCGCACCCGCGCCTGATGCCGGACTTCTGGGAGTTCCCGACGGTGTCCATGGGCCTCGGCCCGCTGGGCGCGATCTTCCAGGCGCGGATGAACCGGTACATGGAGGCGCGCGGCATCGCGGACACCTCCAAGTCCCATGTCTGGGCGTTCCTCGGCGACGGCGAGATGGACGAGCCGGAGTCGCTCGGCCAGCTCACGATCGCCGCCCGCGAGCACCTCGACAACCTGACCTTCGTGGTGAACTGCAACCTCCAGCGCCTCGACGGCCCGGTGCGCGGCAACGGCAAGGTCATCCAGGAGCTGGAGTCGGTCTTCCGGGGCGCCGGCTGGAACGTGATCAAGCTGGTCTGGGACCGCTCGTGGGACCCGCTGCTCGCCCAGGACCGCGACGGTGTGCTGGTCAACCGGATGAACACCACGCCGGACGGCCAGTACCAGACGTACGCCACCGAGACCGGCGCGTACATCCGGGACCACTTCTTCGGTGACGACCACCGGCTGCGCGCGATGGTCGCGAACATGACCGACGACCAGATCCTGCACCTGGGCCGTGGCGGGCACGACCACCGCAAGATCTACGCGGCGTACAAGGCCGCCTACGAGCACAAGGGCCAGCCGACGGTCATCCTGGCCAAGACGGTCAAGGGCTGGACGCTGGGCCCGAACTTCGAGGGCCGCAACGCCACGCACCAGATGAAGAAGCTGACGGTCGCCGACCTCAAGGGCTTCCGCGACCGCCTCCACCTGCCCATCTCCGACAAGGAGCTGGAGTCCGGCGCGCCGCCGTACTACCACCCGGGGCGGGACTCGGAGGAGATCCAGTACATGCACGACCGCCGCAAGGGGCTCGGCGGGTACGTCCCGACGCGTGTCGTGCGGGCGAAGCCTCTGCCGCTGCCCGAGGACAAGACGTACGCGAGTGTGAAGAAGGGCTCCGGTCAGCAGTCGATCGCCACGACCATGGCGTTCGTACGGCTGCTGAAGGACCTCATGCGGGACAAGGAGATCGGCAAGCGGTTCGTGCTGATCGCCCCCGACGAGTACCGCACCTTCGGCATGGACTCGTTCTTCCCGAGCGCGAAGATCTACAACCCGCTCGGCCAGCAGTACGAGGCGGTCGACCGCGATCTGCTGCTCGCGTACAAGGAGTCGCCGACGGGTCAGATGCTGCACGACGGCATCTCCGAGGCGGGCTGCACGGCCTCCCTCATCGCGGCCGGTTCGGCGTACGCGACGCACGGCGAGCCGCTCATCCCGGTCTACGTCTTCTACTCGATGTTCGGTTTCCAGCGCACCGGCGACCAGTTCTGGCAGATGGCCGACCAGCTGGCACGCGGCTTCGTCCTGGGCGCGACCGCCGGACGGACGACGCTGACCGGCGAGGGTCTGCAGCACGCCGACGGGCACTCGCAGCTGCTCGCCTCGACGAACCCGGGCTGTGTCGCGTACGACCCGGCGTTCGGGTACGAGATCGCGCACATCGTGAAGGACGGCCTGCGCCGGATGTACGGCGAGAGTGCCGACGGCAAGCCGGGCGAGGACGTCTTCTACTACCTCACCGTCTACAACGAGCCGATCCAGCACCCGGCCGAGCCGGCGGACGTGGACGTCGACGGCATCCTCAAGGGCATCCACCGCTACAGGGCGGGAGAGGCGGGCTCGATCCCCGCGCAGATCATCGCCTCCGGCGTGGCCGTGCCGTGGGCGGTCGAGGCGCAGCGGATCCTCGCCGCCGACTGGAACGTGAAGGCGGACGTCTGGTCGGCGACCTCCTGGAACGAGCTGCGCCGCGAGGCCGTCGAGGTGGAGCGGCACAACCTGCTGCACCCCGAGGAGGAGCAGCGCGTGCCGTACGTGACGAAGAAGCTGAGCGGCGCCGAGGGGCCGTTCGTGGCCGTCTCCGACTGGATGCGGTCGGTGCCGGACCAGATCTCGCGGTGGGTGCCGGGCACGTACCAGTCGCTGGGCGCGGACGGCTTCGGCTTCGCGGACACCCGGGGCGCGGCCCGGCGCTTCTTCCACATCGACGCGCAGTCGATCGTGGTGGCCGTCCTGACGGAGCTGGCCCGTGAGGGCAAGGTCGACCGCTCGCTGCTGAAGCAGGCCATCGACCGCTACCAGCTGCTCGACGTGGCGGCGGCGGACCCGGGCGCCGCCGGAGGCGACGCATAGCATCCGTTTCGTGGTCAAGGGGTGGTGAACCGGTGGGTTCACCACCCCTTCACGTTTTCTACTATGCGCCCATGAAGCAGCGAGCGGTCTCGGCACAGGTCCGGTGGGAGCAGCACACTCAGCGGCCGCTGTTCGTTCTGGCGGCCCTGTTCGCGGTGGCGTACGCCGTGCCGATCGTCCGGCCCGAGGCGAGCGGGGAGGTGCGGCGGTGGTGCGACGTCGCCGAGTGGGTGGTGTGGGGCGCGTTCGCGCTCGACTACGTCGTCCGGCTCGCGCTCACCGAACGGCGCCGGGAGTTCGTGCGGACGCGGTGGCTGGACCTGGTGGCCGTGCTGCTGCCGATGATCCAGCCGCTGCGGCTGCTGCGGGTGGTGGCGACGCTGCTGCTGGTCGGGCAGCGGGCGCGGATGGCCTCGCAGATAAGGCTCACGACGTACGTCGGCGGGGCGGTGGTCGGACTGCTGATGTTCGGTTCGCTGGCGGTGCTGTCCGTGGAACGGAAAGCTCCGGGCGGCAACATCCGCACGCTGGAGGACGCGGTGTGGTGGTCGTTCACGACGATGACGACGGTGGGGTACGGGGACCACGCGCCGACGACCGGGCTGGGGCGGGTGATCGCCGTCGGGCTGATGCTGTCCGGGATCGCGCTGCTGGGTGTGGTGACGGCGAACATCGCGGCGTGGTTCATAGCGCGGTTCGAGAAGGACGACGCCGAGGAGCGGCGGCAGACGGCCGCGATAGCGGACCTGGCCGAGGAGGTGCGGCTGTTGCGGGCGGAGGTCCTGGCGTTGCGGGCCTCCGGGTCGGCGGTGCCTGAGCAGCGCCGCTGAGCGTGGGGTGGGGCGGGATGGGGTGCGTCGGTGGGTGCGGGTCCGGTGGGGCTTCTCGCGCAGTTCCCCGCGCCCCGGAGAAGCAGGGGCTGCGCCCACTGCTTCTCCGGCCGAACGGCCCCGCTTGCCAGGCTCGCGGCGCCGCGACTTCAGGCTCGCGGCGCCTCGCCTTCAGGCCCGCGGAGCCCGGGCTTTCAGGGGTGCGGGGAACTGCGCGACCGGCCCTCGCGTACCCGCGCCATCAGAACAGGCCGGTTCCCGGCCCGGTCGCGCCGGCCAGCCAGATGAGGGCCAGGACCGTGTCGATGGCGCCGAGCACGACCGCGACGACCGCGGGGACGGGGCGGGTGCCGGACCAGGTGCGGTTCATCGCCAGCCAGCCGCAGAGGATCGCCACCGGGCCGAGGATGATGCCCAGGACGAAGAATCCCGCGACCGCGCAGATGACGCCGATGATCCCGAGGGTCGCGCGATCCGGCCCGGACCGTGACCACGTCCGGCCACGTGCTCGGGGGTGCCTGCGCGTACCTTGTCCGAAGCCCGCCATCGTCAACAACTCCCTGAACCTCGCGGTCAGTTCGCGTACAGAACGACGGGTACCCCCGCGGAGTGGTTGAAACCAGGGAGTGTTGGCGGAGCCGGCCGCGCGCGCTGCCCCCCTCCGGCAGCGCGCCGCGGACCCCCGGGGTCGTTCCGCCGGCAACGGCCATGCCGTGCGGAGGACTTGACCCACTGTGACCCGCGGCGCGTACCGGGTGGAAGCGAGCTTGAGCGTTGTCACCCTGATAGGCGAACGCGGGCGAAAACCCGCGCGTGAAGCGGCGGTGGAGCGGTCAGATGTGCGCCGCTCCGGCGCCCGCCTCCGCGTTCTCGCCGCGCTTGGTCAGGAACGCCACGAGGACGGCGACGGCCGCCACCCCGGCGGCCACGAGGGACGCCAGGCCCATGCCGGACATGAACGTGGCGTGCGCGACCGTGGCGATCTTCGCCGCGACCTCCGGCGGGGTGCCCTCGGCGACCGGCGGGACACCGACCTGGACGGCCTCGGAGGCCTTGCCGAGCTGGGCCTCGGTGAGCGGCGGGAGACCGGCGTCCGTCCAGTTGCCCGGGAGGTCGCCGTCGACCTTGGAGGCCATCACGGCACCGAGGACGGCGGTGCCGAGGCTGCCGCCGATCTGCATCGCGGCCTGCTGGAGACCACCGGCGACACCGGACAGCTCCAGGGGCGCGTTGCCGACGATGACCTCGGTGGCGCCGACCATGACCGGGGCGAGGCCGAGGCCGAGGAGCGCGAACCAGAGGGACATCACGGCGCTGTCGGTGTCGGTCTCCAGCGTCGACATGCCGTACATGGCGATGGCGGTGAGGGCCATGCCGCCGGCCAGCGGGATGCGCGGTCCGGCCTTGGTGATCAGCGCGCCCGCGAGCGGCGAACCGACGATCATCATGCCGGTGAGCGGGAGGAGGTGCAGACCCGCGTCGACGGGGCTCATCCCGTGCACGTTCTGGAGGTAGAACGTCACGAAGAACAGGCCGCCCATGAAGGCGATGGCCATCAGGACCATCAGGACGACACCCGCGGACAGGGGTACGGAACGGAAGAGGCCCAGCGGGATCAGCGGTTCCCTCACCTTCGTCTCCCAGAAGGCGAAGAGACCGAATCCGGCGACGGACGCAGCGACGAAGGTCCAGGTCAGACCGTCGCCCCAGCCCCACTCCGGGGCCTTGATGAGCGCCCAGACCAGGCAGAACATGGCCCCGGACAGCAGGGCTATGCCCAGGATGTCGAAGGAGCGCGGGGCGTTCTCGGCGCGGTGGTCCAGCAGGATCCAGGCACCGAGGACCAGGGCGAGGACGCCGACGGGGACGTTGATCCAGAACACCGACTGCCAGCTGACGTTCTCCACCAGGAAGCCGCCGAGGATCGGGCCGCCCGCGGTGGAGGCGCCGATGACCATGCCCCAGATGCCGATCGCCATGTTCAGCTTCTCGGCGGGGAAGGTGGCGCGGAGCAGGCCGAGCGCGGCCGGCATCAGCAGCGCGCCGAACAGACCCTGGAAGACGCGGAAGGTCACCACGAAGGCGACCGAGTCCGACAGGCCGATGGCGCCGGAGGCGGCGGCGAAGCCGACCACACCGATGAGGAAGGTCTGGCGGTGGCCGAAGCGGTCGCCCAGCTTGCCCGCGGTGATGAGGGTGACCGCCAGCGCGAGGAAGTACGCGTTGGTGATCCACTGGACCTCGGCGAAACTCGCCTTGAGGTCGTCCGCGATGACCGGGTTGGCGATCGCCACGATGGTGCCGTCGAGGGCGACCATCATGACGCCGACGGCCACGGTGAGGAGGGTGAACCAGGGATGGCCGCGCAGGCCCCGGCCCTGGTTCGTCGTCGGGTCCGACGGGACGCCTGGCGCCTTGTCCCCCGGTCCCGTCTTGTCGACAGTGGTCTGACTAGTCATACGCGCGAGACTAATGACAGCGACTGACAGTTGACAAACCAGTTCACAAGTCGGTAACTGTCACGTCACTCGCCGCAGGGGCGGGTGGAGACGAGGGTTCATGGAGACGGCTGCCACGGCGGCGACGGACCGGGAGCGGCCGGGGCTGCGCGAGCGCAAGAAGCAGCGCACCCGCGACGCGCTGCTGCGGGCGGCCCTGGAGCTGTTCACGACCCGGGGGTACGAGACGACGACGGTCGACGAGATCGCCGAGGCCGTCGACGTCTCCCAGCGCACCTTCTTCCGCTACTTCGCGGGCAAGGAGGAGGCGGCCCTCGCGGTCATGGACCTCACTCAGGCACATTTCCTGGCGGCCGTGCGCGCCCGCCCGGCGCACGAGGCGCCGCTGGAGGCGCTGCGCAACGCCGTGCTGGAGGGCTGGGACGCCATCGGTGAGGCCATCGACCGGGTCGTTCCCGTCGACCTCTATCTGCGCGTCTACGGCATGGTCGAGTCGACGCCGGCGCTGCTGGCCGCCCATCTGCGCCGCTCGGACGAGGTCGCGCGGGAACTGGAGGGGATCGTCGCCGAGCGCGAGGGGCTCGACGTGCGCACCGACCCCCGGCCGCGCGTGGCGGTGGCCCTCTTCGGCGGGGTGATGCGGGTGACCGAGCGCATGTGGGCCCAGGGCGGCGACCTCAGCAAGGACGCGATGCGCGCGCTGACCGCCGCACATCTGGACGCCGTACGGCCGACGTTGGCCGAGAAGTGGCGTTCTGACTGAAAAGCGTAAGGAACGGCATCATCGCGACCTTCCGTGCGCGGCACACGGAAGGTGCGTGATCGAAACGTGATCCCTCTCACTTGGTTAACGCGAGACCCTTCCGTTCTCTTAGTGTGTCCTTTCAGTGACTTCCTTCGACTCCTCCCCGCAACTGAACGTCTGGCGCGCACTGCTGGCGCTGGCCGTGGTTTTCGTGATGCTGGCGACCACCGGCTGGACCGCGATCCGCAGCCACCGCGAGGAGTCGCCGCTGCAGGCGTCGCTCTCCGCGTGGCAGCGCGGACACCTCGACGGCCGTGAACTGCCGGACGCCGACGCGGCCCCGCACCGCCTGACCGCCTTCTTCGCCTCGCTCACCGCGCACCAGCGCGGCAGGCTCGCCCACCGCTATCCGCTCGCCGTGGGCAACATGGCCGGCGCCCCCGTGGAGCTGCGGTACCGGGCCAACCGCCTCGCGCTCAAGCAGCAGAGCGCGCGCGAACGCGAACGCATGCACGACCAGCGGCTCTCCGAGACCGGCCGGTACGAGGCCGGCCGCCGGATGCACCGCTTCGACATGCTCGCCGTGCAGAAGCGGCACATCCTCGCCTTCGACCCCCAGGGCGACGGCCGGGTCGCCGAGGTCTTCGGCAGTCTCGACAAGGCCGAACGCGTCTCGGTCGTCGTCCCCGGCGTCGACACCAACATCATCAACTTCCAGCGCACCAACCGCCGGTTCTCCGCTCCCGTCGGCATGGCCGAGTCGCTCTACGACGCCGAACGCTCGGCCGACCCCGCCACGCGCACCGCCGTGATCGCCTGGGCCGACTACACCGCCCCCACCGGCCTCGGCCTCGACTCGGCCACCGCGCTCCGCGCCGAACAGGGCTCGGTCCGGCTGAACGCGCTGGTGCGCAGCCTGCCCAGCGGCTCCACCGTCGCGCTGGTGTGCCACAGCTACGGCTCCGTCGTGTGCGGGGTCGCCGCGTCCTCGCTGCCGTCCCGGGTCACCGACATCGCGGTCGCCGGCAGCCCCGGCATGCGCGCCGAGACAGTCGGTCAGCTGCGGACGGGGGCCCGGGTGTGGGCCATGCGGGACGCCGACGACTGGATCCAGGACGTGCCCTATCTGGAGGTCGGCGGGCTCGGCCACGGCGCCGACCCGGTCTCCTCGGAGTTCGGGGCGCGCATCCTGTCGGCCGCCGACGCCCAGGGGCACAGCGGCTATTTCGAGCCGGGCACGGAGAGTTTGTCCAACTTCGCCGAAATCGGCATCGGCGCCTACGCGTCGGTGCGCTGCGCGCGGAAGGACGACGCCTGTCTGGCGGGTCTGTCCGACAGCGCTGCGGCCTGACGCGCGTAGAGAGGGGTAGAAGTGCGCTTCGCCACGGTCGGGACTTCCCCGCGTCGCCCGCATACGATGAGCCGCATGGGTGACGTACTGGCCGGATTTCATGCCGCCTGGGAGTTCGAGTCCGACTCCGTGCTCATCCGCTTCGAACGGGGGATTCGCACGCCGAAGCTCTTCCAGGCGCTCGGTGAGCGGCGCGTCCCCTTGGAGGCGATCGCGGGGGTGACACTGACGCCCGGGAAGCGGGGCACCGTCGTCCTGCGTGCCGTGCCGCGACCGGGCGCCGATCCGCTGATGGAGGTGGCGGCCGACCAGCTCAAGGAGGGCTCCGACCCGTACCGGCTGGTGCTGCCGGCCGAGCGGGAGACGCTCGCGGAGTACTACGCCGACGAGCTGCGGGCCCGGTTGACCAAGTCGGGGCCGGCCGACCGGTTCCTGGTGGCGGCGCCCGAAGTGCCCCTGCAGTTCAAGGCGTACGACGGGAAGGCGTCGTTCGACGGGCGGTCGGTGTCGTTCCGGTGGTCCTGGACGGGTGCGTCCTCGGCGAAGTGGAAGGCCGGGGACCAGAGTTTTCCGGTGAGCGCGCTCAGCGGGGTCGAGTGGCGGTCGCCGGAGGCGTTCGAGGGGTATCTGCGGCTGCTGCGCCGCGATGCCGCGGGCGAGCGGGAGGCTCAGCCGGATCACGATCCGGCCGCCGTCGTGTTCGGGCTGGGATACGGGCCGGTGCACGAGTCGTTGCCGTTCGCCGCGGCGGTGCTGGCCTCGGTGCGGTCCCGCTCCGCGGGGGGCACGCAGTCGGTCGAGGCCGGGCCCCGGCGGGATCCGGCCGACATCGCCGACCGGATCCGGCATCTGGGGGAGTTGCACGAGGCGGGGCTGGTCACCGATGAGGAGTTCAGCGTGAAGAAGGCGGAGCTGCTGGCCGAGTTGTAGCCCGCGCTCCCCCGCCCCGGCGGAGTTCGGCGCTACTCCCTGCCCGCGGAGGTGAACCGCATGTCCGCGTAGCGGTCGCCCGCCACCTGGGCCGCGATCGGTTCCAGCAGGGACAGGTCGTCCTCGCCGAGGACGATCCGCGTGGCCGCCGTGTTCTCCTCCACCCGGCCCGGCTTGCGGGTGCCCGGGATGGGGACCACGGGAAGGCCGTGCAGGGGTGCCTGTCGCTGGACCCAGGCCAGGGCGATCTGGCCCGGGGTGGCGCCGTGGGCCTCCGCGACCTTGCGGACCGGGTCCAGCAGGGTCGCGTTGGCGGTGGCGTTGTCGCCGGTGAAGCGGGGCTGCTGACGGCGGAAGTCGTCCGCGGTGAGGTCCTCGGCCTTGGCGAAGGAACCGGTGAGGAAACCGCGGCCGAGGGGCGAGTAGGCGACGAGGGTGACGCCGAGTTCGCGGGCCGCGGGGACGACGCTCGCCTCGATGTCGCGGCTGAACAGCGACCACTCGGACTGCAGGGCGGCGATGGGGTGCACGGCGTGGGCCGCGCGCAGTTCGGCGGCCGTGACCTCGCTGAGGCCCAACCGCCTGACCTTGCCCTCGCGGACCAGGTCGGCCATGACGCCGACGCTCTCCTCGATGGGCACCTCCACGTCACGGCGGTGCATGTAGTAGAGGTCGATCACGTCGACGTCGAGGCGGCGCAGACTGCCCTCGACGGACTCCCGTATGTGCGCCTCGTCGTTGCGGATGATCCGCCTCGTCGGGTCGTCGGGGTCGATCGCCAGACCGAACTTGGTGGCGATGACGACCTCGTCGCGGTGCGCCTTGAAGAAGGGGGAGAGGAACCTCTCGTTCTCCCCGGCGCCGTACGCGTGCGCCGTGTCGTAGAGCGTGACGCCCAGCTCCAGGGCGCGATCCAGCGTGGCCCTGGACTCCGCGGCGTCCGAGGGGCCGTACGCGAAGCTCATGCCCATGCAGCCGAGGCCCTGTACGCCGACCTCGGGGCCGTCGGCGCCCAGTCGTGCCTTCGCGATCCTGCCGTCCGTCATGAGGCCCTCTCCGACGCCAGGGCCTGCCCGGCGTCAGCGTAGAAGTTGATCTTTCGGTCGAGCACGTTCAGGGTGTCCTGCAGCTCCGCGATCCGGGACAGGACGTCGTCCCTGGTCGACTTGAGCAGGTCGAAGCGCTCGGTGTAGGTGTGGTCGCCCTCGCGCACCAGCTCCGCGTAACGGACCATGTCGGCGACCGGCATGCCGGTCAGCCGGAGCTTGCCGACGAGGTCGAGCCAGTCGAGGTCACGGTTGCGGTAGCGGCGCTGGCCGGTGTGGGAGCGGTCGATGTGCGGCATCAGCCCGATGCGCTCGTACCAGCGCAGCGTGTGCGCCGTCAGACCGGTGAGGTCCACGACCTCGCTGATCGTGTACCTGTCCTGCCCGTCCGGCCGCCGGGGCTTCAGTGGCGGACCGGCGCAACTGTCGGTACCGGCGGTACTCGTGGCACTCGGCGTACTCGTGGTCTCCATCACCGTCATGCCCCCCACGCTAAAACCTTGGAGTGCGCTCGAAGCAAGCGAATCCGGTGAGAAAACACGAGGACGTGACGTGATCCCACTGGTTAGCGTGCGGGCATGAGTCTCGTACGACGCGCCACGGCCGAGGACGCCCGGGAACTGCTCCGGCTGCGGCAGGTGATGATCGACTCCATGCGGGGCGCGGACCGCTCCACCGACTGGCACGCCGAGTCCCTGCCCACCGTACGCCGCCGACTCGCCGACCCGGACGGGGACTTCGCGGCCTTCGTGGTCGACCGTCCGGAGCGGCCGGGCACGCTCGCCGCACTGGTGGCGGGGACGATCGACTACCGGATCGGGCGGGCCGGGAACCCGCACGGCGCGGTGGGCCACGTCTTCAGCGTCGCCACCGACCCCGGCGCCCGCCGCCGGGGGTACGCCCGCGCCTGCATGGACGCGCTCCTGGACTGGTTCCGTGAACGGGGCGCCGGCCACGTCCACCTCACCGCGTCCCCCGAGGCGGAACCGCTGTACGCGTCGATGGGCTTCCGGCGCAGATCCGACCCCTTGATGCAGCTGGACCTGTGAGCCGCCTAGGCTCGTGGTCATGTCTCTGCAGAGCCTCGCCTTGATCGAGAACTGGCCGGTTCCCACGGCCGCCGCGGCCGTCGTCCGGGCGGACGGAACCGTCCTCGGGACCCACGGTCCCCTCGGGCACCGCTTCCCGCTGGCCTCGGTCACCAAGCCGCTCGCCGCGTACGCCGCGCTGGTCGCGTACGAGGAGGGGGCGATCGAGCTGGACGAGGCGGCCGGCCCGGCGGGGTCGACCGTGCGGCATCTGCTGGCGCACACCTCGGGGCTGGCCTTCGACGAGCACCGGGTGACGGCGGTGCCCGGGGAGCGGCGGCTGTACTCCAACGCCGGGTTCGAGGCGCTCGGGGACCATGTGGCCAAGGCGGCGGACATCCCGTTCGCGGAGTACGCGCGCCAGGCGGTGCTCGAACCGCTGGGGATGACGTCCACCTCCCTCGACGGCTCCCCTGCCAAGGACGGCGTCTCGACCGTCGCGGACCTGGTCCGGTTCGCCGCCGAGGTGCAGGCGCCCCGGCTGCTGGACCCGCGGACGGTCGCGGAGGCGATGACCGTGCAGTACCCGGGCACGAAGGGCGTGCTGCCGGGCTACGGACACCAGAACCCCAACGACTGGGGGCTCGGCTTCGAGATCCGGGACTCCAAGACGCCGCACTGGACGGGGACTTCGTCGTCGCCGGGGACGTTCGGGCACTTCGGGCAGTCGGGGACGTTCCTGTGGATCGACCCCGTGGCGGGGGTGGCGTGTGTCGCGTTGACGGACCGGGCGTTCGGGCCGTGGGCGGTCGAGGCGTGGACTCCGTTCACGGACGCTGTGCTCGCCGAAGTCGGGAAGAGTGTCTGATTGGTGAAGGAAGCGACAACTCTTCGACGGAAGGCCCCGGCGCCCGGTCCGGTCGGCCACAGGCGGCGATCCGTCCGCTAGCCTCCCCCGTGCACATCGGCCGCACAGCATTCGGGGGAGAACAATGGGCGAGGTTCGCGCGGGCGGGCAGTTCAGGCCGCTGGAGGCCGGTGACCCGACGACCGTGGCGACCTACCGGCTCGCGGCACGGCTCGGGTCGGGCGGCATGGGCACGGTGTACCTGTCGTACACGCCGGGCGGCCACCCCATCGCGCTGAAGACGATCCGGCCCGAGCTGAGCGAGGACCCCGAGTTCCGGCGCCGGTTCAAGCAGGAGGTGCAGGCCGCCCAGCGCGTGCAGGGCCTCTACACCGCCCCCGTCCTCGACCACGACACCGAGGGCTCGCAGCCCTGGCTGGCCACCGCCTACGTCCCCGGCCCGTCCTTGCACGCGGCCGTCGCCGAGCACGGCGCGCTGCCGCTGAACTCGGTCCTGCTGCTGCTCGCCGGGGTCGCGGAGGCGCTGTCGGTCATCCACGGCGCGGGCATCGTGCACCGCGACCTGAAGCCCTCCAACGTGCTGCTCGCCGCCGACGGGCCCCGGGTCATCGACTTCGGCATCGCGCGCGCCGCCGACGCCACCGCCCTGACCGGTACCGGTGTCTCCATCGGAACCCCGGCGTTCATGTCGCCCGAGCAGGCGGCCGGGAAGCCGGTCACGCCCGCGTCGGACATCTTCGCGCTCGGCCAGGTCGCGGCGTTCGCGGCACGCGGGTCCGGCGCGTACGGCGACGGCCCCTCGCACGCCGTGCTGTACCGGATCGTCCACGAGGAGCCGGACCTGAGCGGGCTCGCCGACGAACTCCGGTTCATCGAGCGCTGCCTGGCCAAGGACCCGGCGGACCGTCCCTCCCCCGCCGAGGTCGTCGCCCTCTGCCAGGAGGCGTCGCCCACCCCGCTGGTCCAGTCGGGCTCCTGGCTGCCGGAGGCGATCGGCGCCGACATCACCCGGCGGGTCTCGGCGTCGGCGGACCTGCTGGCCGCACGCGACAAGGCCGCGCAGACCGCGGCCGCTTCGGCGACACATGCCCCGCCGGCCACCGCGCCGGTGACCCACCTCAGCGCGCCGTCCGTGGACCACGGCGCGCCGACGATGCACGCGGGGCCGACCCCGCACTCCGGGCCGGCGACCCCGCCCCCGCCGGGTCCGCCCTCGGCGCCGTACCACCCGCAGTCGGGGCCGCACACCGTGCCGACGGGGCACCAGGCGCCGTACCCGCAGCCCGGCGGCTGGCAGCAGCCGTACCCCCAGGGCCATCCGCAGGGCCATCCCCGTCCGCTGCCCCTCCCGCCGCCGCGCAGCAAGGTCGGCAAGTGGATCGGCATCGGGGTGGCTGCGGTGGTCGGCCTGGGAGTGCTCGGGAGCTGCGCCTCGCTCGTGAAGGACCTCACGGATTCGTCGAGCAGCTCCTCCGGCGGGACGTCGGCCGGCGGCAGTTCCTCCGGCTCCTCCGGCTCCTCGGAGTCCAAGCCGAAGGCCGACCCGAAGCCGGTCACGTTCAAGGGCGTCAACATCCCCGGCAACTACTACGTGCGCTTCGCGGACTCCCCGCCCAAGCCCCTGGACAGCGAGATGGGCGTGTCGTACGAGGACGACGGGGACTTCTACTACTACTCGGACAGCCTGTTCGGGGAGAAGAAGCTGGGCAGCAGCAGCGAGAAGCTCGTCCTGCTGAACAACTCCCAGAAGGGCTCCCTCGCAACCTGCCGGAACGAGACCCGGTACACGGCCTCCGTCAAGCTCGGCCAGGTCACCAAGGGCTCCCAGATGTGCGTACGCACCAACTCCGGGCACATGGGGCTGGTCACCTTCCAGGGCGCGGCGGCGAGCGGCGACCCCAGCGACTACGTCTCCGTGGACATCACGGTGTGGCGCAACGCGGAGGAGCCGATCACCGAGAACTGACGGGACGTCAGTCGGAGAGCTCCCACACCAGCACCTCCGCCGTCTCCGACACTCCGACCAGCTCCAGCCCCTTCTCCCCCGCCACCCGCACCGAGTCCCCGGGCTCCAGCCCCAGCGGCCCGAGCCGTACGGCCCCCCGCACGACGTGCACGTACGCCCGCGCCGCGTCCGGCACCTCGGCCCGCTCCCCCGCCGCGCCGAGCCGCCGTACGTGCAGCATGGCGCCCGCCTCAGGGACGGCGTACGGGGTGGAGTCGGCGATGCCGCGGACGATCTCGTACGCGGGGTCGCCGCCCGGGTCCAGGGGGGCCAGCCACATCTGTACGAAGGTGAGGGGCGCGGAGCCGTCGTTGCGCTCGACGTGCCGCACCCCGTCGGCCGCGCTGAGCCGCTGGACGTCACCGGGGCGGACGACCGTCTCGTGCCCGGCGGTGTCGCGATGGGTCAGCTCGCCCTCGACGACCCAGGTGACGATCTCGGTGTGACTGTGCGGATGCTCGTCGAACCCGGCACCGGGGTCGAGCCGCTCCTCGTTGCAGGCGATCACGGCGCCGAACCGGAGGTTGTCGGGGTCGTAGTGCGCGCCGAAGGAGAAGGCGTGCAACGAGGCGATCCCGGCCTCCGGATCCCCCCCGGGGTAGCGCGCCCCGGCACGCCGCAACTCCATCACCCCTCCACGGTATCCCTCCGGTCGGTTCCGTCGGTGTCGGGCGGCGTAGGGGGCTCGCTCGGTGGTGGTCGGGTAGGGGGCTCGCTCGGTGGTCGTCGATGGGGGCTCGCTCGGTGTGGGGCGGGGCCGGGGCCGCCCCCTCGGTGGTCGGCGATGGGGGCTCGCTCGGTGTGGGGCGGGGCCGGTAGGGCCGCCCTCTCGGTGGCGGGCGGCCGATGTGGGGCTGGGCGGCAGACGCGGGCCGGCGACTCGGCACACCGCCCTGGCGGGACACCCGCGCCGCCGGGCATACCCGGCTCCGGCCGCCACCCTCCAGCCCGTCCGGCGCTTGAGGACGAGGCCGCAGGCCGACAGCGGGGGTCCGGGGGCGGCAGCCCCTGGCGCAGCGCCCCGGGGGGACTCGCACCCCGGCCCACACCCTCCGCCCCCCAGCCCGTCCGGCGCTTGAGGACGAGGCCGCAGGCCGACAGCGGGGGTCCGGGGGCGGCAGCCCCTGGCACACCCACCCCCGGGCAGACTCGCACCCCCGGCCCACACCCTCCGGCACAAGCGAGCGCAGCGATAAGGCAGTCTTGTCCCGTGCCCGAACCCGAAACCAGCAGGCCCGCATCCACCCCGCCCGTCCACGCGCACGTCGCGACCCTGAGGCGGCTGGAGAAGTCGTCCGGAAGCCTCGCCGCGCAGGCCATCGCGCGGATGGACGAAACGCTGCCCTGGTACCGGGCGATGCCGCCCGAGAACCGGTCGTGGATCGGGCTGGTCGCCCAGGCCGGTATCGCCGCGTTCACGGAGTGGTTCCGGCATCCGGACGCCCCGCAGGCCATCTCGACGGACGTGTTCGGGACGGCGCCGCGTGAACTGACCCGGGCGATCACGCTCCGCCAGACCGTGGAGATGGTGCGCACGACCATCGAGGTCATGGAGTCCGCCATCGACGAGGTGGCCGCGCCCGGCGACGAGAGCGTGCTCCGCGAGGCACTGCTCGTCTACGCGCGGGAGATCGCGTTCGCGACCGCGCAGGTGTACGCGCAGGCCGCCGAGGCACGCGGCGCCTGGGACGCCCGCCTGGAGTCACTGGTCGTGAACGCGGTGCTCAGCGGTGAGGCCGACGAGGGCGCGGTGAGCCGGGCCGCCGCGCTCGGCTGGAACTCCCCCGACCATGTCTGCGTGGTCCTCGGCACCGCCCCGGACGGCGACAGCGAGCTGACCGTGGAGGCCATCCGGCGCGCGGCCCGGCACGCGAAGCTGCAGGTGCTGACCGGTGTGCTGGGCGACCGGCTGGTGGTGATCGCCGGCGGCGACAACAACCCGTTGCAGGTCGCGAAGTCGCTGATCGGGCCGTACGCGGCGGGGCCGGTGGTGGCCGGGCCGATCGTTCCCGACCTGCTGGCCGCGACCCGCTCCGCGCAGGCGGCGGCCGCAGGACTCAAGGCGTGTACGGCGTGGCAGGACGCGCCCCGCCCCGTTCTGGCGGACGATCTGCTTCCGGAGCGCGCGATCGCGGGGGACCCCAGTGCGCGCGAGCAACTGGTGGAGGAGATCTACAGACCGCTGGAGGAGGCCGGCTCCGCTCTCCTGGAGACGCTCAGTGTCTATCTCGAACAAGCCTCAAGTCTTGAGGGCGCGGCCCGCATGCTGTTCGTCCATCCCAACACCGTGCGCTACCGGCTCCGACGTGTGACTGACGTCACCGGCTGGTCGCCCTCGGATGTACGCTCGGCCTTCACCTTGCGGATCGCGCTGATCCTGGGGCGTCTGGTCGATGGGGAACCCCAGCTCTAGGGTTTTGTCGAGGTGCTACAAAACCCCTACGTGTTCTTCGTCCCTGTCCCCACGGGCGGCCCGAGCCGTCCTCAAGAGAGAGTGTGAGAGTGCTCGTACTCGTCGCTCCCGGCCAGGGCGCCCAGACGCCCGGCTTCCTGACTCCTTGGCTCGACCTCCCCGGTGCCGCCGACCGCCTCGCCACATGGTCGGACGCCATCGGGCTGGACCTCGTCCACTACGGCACCGAGGCCGACGCCGACGCGATCCGCGACACCTCCGTGGCCCAGCCGCTGCTCGTGGCGGCCGGTGGACTGTCCGCCCTCGCCCTCGGGAGATCCATCCTCGGGGAGGTGACCCCCGGTGCCGTCGCCGGACACAGCGTCGGCGAGATCACCGCGGCCGTGTTCGCCGGTGTCCTCGACGAAACGTCCGCGCTGACCCTCGTACGCAAGCGGGGCCTGGCCATGGCCGAGGCCGCCGCGATCACCGAGACCGGTATGTCCGCGCTGCTCGGCGGCGACCCCGAGGTGACGATCCCGCACCTGGAGAAGCTGGGTCTGACCCCGGCGAACGTGAACGGCGCGGGCCAGATCGTGGCCGCCGGCACCCTGGAGCAGCTGGCCGCCCTGGAGGCGGACAAGCCCGAGGGCGTGCGCCGCGTGGTCGCCCTCAAGGTCGCCGGCGCCTTCCACACGCACCACATGGCCCCCGCCGTGGACACCCTCGCCAAGGCCGCCGAGGAGCTGTCGCCCAAGGACCCCACGGTCACCTATGTCTCGAACAAGGACGGGCAGGTCGTCGCCACCGGCGCCGAGGTGCTCTCCCGTCTCGTCGGTCAGGTCGCCAACCCGGTCCGCTGGGACCTGTGCATGGAGACCTTCAAGGAGCTGGGCGTGACCGCGATCATCGAGGTGTGCCCCGGCGGCACGCTGACCGGTCTCGCCAAGCGCGCCCTGCCGGGCGTGGCCACGGTCGCGCTCAAGACACCCGACGACCTCGACGCCGCTCGCGCGCTCATCGCCGAGCACCAGAATTAGGAGCCCTGGACCTATGTCGAAGATCAGGCCGAGCAAGGGCGCCCCGTACGCACGCATCCTCGGCGTGGGCGGCTACCGCCCGGTCCGGGTGGTGCCCAACGACGTGATCCTGGAGAAGATCGACTCGTCCGACGAGTGGATCCGCTCCCGCTCCGGCATCGAGACCCGGCACTGGGCGAACGACGAGGAGACCGTCGCCGCCATGTCGGTCGAGGCGTCCGGCAAGGCCATCGCCGACGCCGGGATCACCGCCGAGCAGATCGGCGCGGTCGTCGTCTCGACCGTCTCCCACTTCAGCCAGACCCCGGCCGTCGCCACCGAGATCGCCGACAAGCTCGGCACGGACAAGGCCGCCGCCTTCGACATCTCGGCCGGCTGCGCGGGCTTCGGCTACGGCCTCACCCTCGCCAAGGGCATGGTCGTCGAGGGCTCCGCGGAGTACGTCCTCGTCATCGGGGTCGAGCGGCTGTCCGACCTCACCGACCTGGAGGACCGGGCCACGGCCTTCCTCTTCGGTGACGGTGCCGGCGCGGTCGTCGTCGGCCCCTCCCAGGAGCCGCACATCGGCCCGACGGTCTGGGGCTCCGAGGGCGACAAGTCCCAGACGATCAAGCAGACGATCCCGTGGAACGAGTACCGGGTCGGCGACCTGGAGAAGCTCCCGCTCGACAGCGAGGGCAACGTCAAGTTCCCCGCGATCACGCAGGAGGGCCAGGCGGTGTTCCGCTGGGCCGTGTTCGAGATGGCGAAGGTCGCGCAGCAGGCGCTGGACGCGGCCGGGATCACCTCGGACGACCTGGACGTCTTCATTCCCCACCAGGCCAACGAGCGGATCATCGACTCGATGGTGAAGACACTCAAGCTGCCGGAGCACGTCACGGTCGCGCGTGACGTGCGCACCACCGGCAACACCTCGGCCGCCTCGATCCCGCTCGCGATGGAGCGGCTCCTGGCGACCGGTGAGGCGAAGAGCGGCGACACCGCGCTCGTCATCGGCTTCGGGGCGGGTCTCGTGTACGCAGCGACGGTCGTTACCCTCCCCTAGGCACCGCTGCCGGATCTTCGGGTCCGGCGCGGGAAAAACGCACAACCTGCCGCTGACGCGGCGGGCCGCCCACCCTCTGGAAAACAACGAAGGAGCGCCCGACATGGCCGCCACCCAGGAAGAGATCGTCGCCGGTCTCGCCGACATCGTGAACGAGATCGCCGGCATCCCGGTCGAGGACGTCCAGCTGGACAAGTCCTTCACCGACGACCTGGACGTCGACTCCCTGTCCATGGTCGAGGTCGTCGTCGCCGCCGAAGAGCGCTTCGACGTCAAGATCCCGGACGACGACGTCAAGAACCTCAAGACGGTCGGCGACGCGACCGACTACATCCTCAAGCACCAGGCCTGATCCGCGGATCGGGTCGGGCCGGTCCCTGACCGGCCCGTTTGCCCCGCCACCCGGCGGTGGCGCCGCTGAATCCTCGTAACCGTTGGAGAAAATTCCCGTGAACTCGACCAATCGCACCGTGGTCGTCACCGGTATCGGCGCAACCACACCGCTGGGTGGCGACGCGACTTCCACCTGGGAGGGTCTGGTCGCCGGCAAGTCCGGCGTCGGTCCCCTGGAGCAGGAGTGGGCCGCCGACCAGGCGGTCCGCATCGCCGCACAGATCGCCGTGGAACCGACCGAGGTCATCCCCCGGCCGCAGGCCCGCCGTCTGGACCGCTCGGCGCAGTTCGCGCTGATCGCGGCCAAGGAGGCGTGGGCCGACGCCGGTTACACGGAGACCTCGGCCGACGACGGCACCGTCGACGCGGACCGTGTCGGCGCGGTCATCGCCTCCGGTATCGGCGGAGTGACGACGCTGCTCGACCAGTACGACGTGCTGAAGGAGAAGGGCGTACGCCGCGTCTCCCCGCACACCGTGCCCATGCTGATGCCCAACGGCCCGTCCGCCAACGTCGGTCTGTACGTCGGCGCGCGTGCCGGTGTGCACACCCCGGTCTCCGCCTGCGCGTCGGGCGCCGAGGCCATCGGCTACGCCATCGAGATGATCCGCACCGGCCGCGCCGACGTCGTGGTCGCCGGTGGCACCGAGGCGGCCATCCACCCGCTGCCGATCGCCGCGTTCGGCAACATGATGGCGATGTCCAAGAACAACGAGGACCCGCAGGGCGCCTCCCGTCCGTACGACACCGGCCGTGACGGCTTCGTCCTCGGCGAGGGTGCCGGTGTCGTCGTCCTGGAGTCGGCCGAGCACGCGGCGGCGCGGGGTGCCCGGGTCTACGCCGAGGCCGTGGGCCAGGGCATCTCCGCCGACGGCCACGACATCGTGCAGCCGGAGCCGGAGGGGCGGGGCATCGCCCAGGCCCTGAAGCACCTGCTGGAGAACACCGACCTGGACCCGGCGGAGATCGTGCACGTCAACGCGCACGGCACGTCGACGCCGGCCGGTGACATCGCCGAGCTGAAGGCGCTGCGCAAGGTGTTCGGTGACGACACCGACCACTTCGCGGTGTCGGCGACGAAGTCCATGACCGGGCATCTGCTCGGGGGCGCCGGCGGTGTGGAGACGGTGGCGACGGTGCTCGCGCTGTACCACCGGGTGGCTCCGCCGACGATCAACGTGAACGACCTGGACCCCGAGGCCGAGGCCAACGCGGACATCGTCCGTGGGGAGGCTCGGAAGCTGCCGGTCGAGGGCCGTATCGCCGCGCTCAACGACTCGTTCGGGTTCGGTGGGCACAACGTGGTGCTGGCGTTCCGGACGATCTGATTCGTTCCCCACGCGCGTGTGGCCCGGGTCCCTTTCAGGGATTCGGGCCACATCTGTGGGTGCGTCGAAAGATCGAGAACGGGGGGTCAGACCACCTGGTGCAGCCACCGCACCGGGGCGCCCTCTCCCGCGTACCGGAAGGGCTCCAGTTCGTCGTCCCAGGGCTTGCCGAGGAGCTTGGCGATCTCGGCCTCCAGGTCGGTCTCGCCGCGCTGGGAGCGGGTCAGGGCGGCCCGCAGGCGGTCCTCGGGGATGAGGATGTCGCCGTGGATACCGGTGACGGCGTGGAAGATGCCGAGGTCGGGGGTGCAGCTGTAGCGCTCGCCCTCGGCGGTGGCGCAGGGCTCGGCGGTGACCTCGAAGCGCAGGAGGTGCCAGCCGCGCAGCGCGGAGGCGAGGGTGGAGGCGGTGCCGGCCCGGCCCTGCCAGGAGAACTCGGAGCGCCAGGTGCCCGGCGCGGCCGGCTGCCGGATCCAGTCGAGGTTCACGCGGGTCCCGAGAACGCCCGCGACGGCCCACTCGACGTGCGGGCACAGCGCGCGCGGCGCGGAGTGCACGTACAGGACTCCACGTGTCGTCACCGGGGCCTCCACAGAGCAGGACGGTTCGCTTTTCGACGGATCGACGGTGGCAGGGCGGCCACGTGGCGAGGCTACCGTGCGGCGGGGCAAGGAGTGTGACGTACCGTCGGAGCAGGCGTCAGGATGAACGCGGGTTTCACCCGAGGGGACGCCTGTACGGAGGGAACAGTTGCACCTTCCGTCGCGTCGAAGCCCCGGCTCCGCCTTTCCGGGAACTCCCGCGCGTTGTCATGGGTGGGAGCTTGCACGTGTAGGACCGACCGAGGGGACCAGGGGATGCGGAAGCGACGCCACCGTTCGAGGGCGGTGTTCGGCGCGGCCTTGGCGGCGGTCCTGCTGGCCGTGGCGGGATGCGACGCCACCGGTGGCGACTCTCCCGGCCCCGAGGGGACGGGGTCGCGGGCGAAGCCCTCCCCCACCCCCACCCCCGCCTGGGACAGCAGCCCCGAGTCGCTGGCCGCCGTCGGCGACTCCATCACCCGCGGCTTCGACGCGTGCCAGGTGCTCTCCGACTGCCCCGAGGTGTCCTGGGCGACCGGCACCGACGCCTCGGTCGACAGTCTCGCCTTACGGCTGCTGGGCGCGTCGGGGGCGACGCGGCGGAGCTGGAACTACGCGGTGACCGGGGCGCGGATGGCCGATCTGCCGAGCCAGGTGGCGCGGGCGGTCTCCCGTGAGCCGGAGCTGGTCACGGTGATGATCGGCGCGAACGACGCGTGCCGGGCGACCGCCGCCGCCATGACCCCGGTCGCCGACTTCCGCGCCGACTTCGAGGACGCGATGGCCACCCTGCGGGACAGCCTGCCGAGGACGCAGGTGTTCGTGGCGAGTGTGCCGGACCTGAAGCGGCTGTGGTCCGAGGGCCGTTCGAACCCGGTCGGCAAGCAGGTCTGGAAGCTGGGCATCTGCCCGTCCATGCTGGCCGACCCCGACCTCCTCACCACGGCGGCGGGCGAGCGGCGCGATGCCGTCCAGAGCCGGGTGGAGGCGTACAACGACGTGCTGCGCGAGGTGTGCGAGAAGGACCGCCACTGCCGCTACGACGGGGGCGCCGTCTTCGACTACCGCTTCGGGCAGGCCCAGCTCAGCCAGTGGGACTGGTTCCACCCGAGCGTGGACGGGCAGGCGCGACTGGCCGAGATCGCGTACCGGATCATCCGCGGGAAGGGCGCGTGACCTGCGGTTCTGCCGTGGCCTAGGGTTGACGGCAGGCCCGTGCACCGCTGGACTCTGGAGCGGGGCGGCGCCCGGGTGCGGATCCTGACGTACGGCGGGATCGTGCAGCCGGAGACGGGATCGCGTTGGAGACGCAGCACTTTCCCGATGCGCCGAACCGGCCGCGGTTTCCCGGTACGGAGCTGCGGCCGGGGGCGGTGTACCGGTCGGAGACGGTCTACGGGTTCGGGGTGCGTGCGTAGTTCACCGTCGCCCTGACGCGGCGGTCCTCGATCGAGCGGCCGGCCTCCACCTCGTACGAACCCTCCACCGGCACCCACGCGTCGGCCGACTCGTCCCAGATCTCGAAGGCCCTGCGCGGGAGTCGGACGACGGCTTCCCGCGTCTCCCCGGGCGCCGCGCTCACCGTCGCGAAGCCCGCCAGCCAGCGGGTCGGGCGGTTGTCGTCGGGAGTCGTGGGAGCCAGGTAGAGCTGGACGGTCTCCCGGCCCTCGCGGGTGCCCGTGTTGCGGACGCGTACCGTCGCCGTCGTGCCGGTGACGTCGAGGGACTCGTAGGTCCAGTCGGTGTAGCCGAGGCCGTGGCCGAAGGGGTACGAGGGTGTCGCGGAGTGCCTGTCCCAGGCGCGGTAGCCGATGAAGACGCCCTCGTCGTAGGGGAGTTCGCCGTCCGTGGGGGTGACCCGGGTGACGGGGGCCTCGGCCAGGGAGCCCCAGGTGGTGGGGAGCCGGCCGCCGGGCTCGTGGGCGCCGGTGAGGACGTCGGCGAGGGCGGCGCCGCCCTCCTGGCCGGGGAACCAGGTGAGGAGGACGGCGGCGACGTCGTCGCGCCACGGGAGTTCCACCGGGGAACCGGCGTTGATGACCACGACGGTGTCGGGGTTGGCGGCGGCCACGGCGCGGACCAGGTCGTCCTGACGGCCGGGGAGGCGCAGGTCCTTGCGGTCGAAGCCCTCGGACTCGACGCGCTCGGTGGTGGCGACCACCACGACGGCGGTGTCGGCGGCGCGCGCGGCCTCGACGGCCTCGGCGATCAGCTCGTCGGGGTCGCGCTGCGGGTCCTGGTGGCACAGGGAGAAGGCGATGGCCTTGAAGAGGGCGTCGGCGGGGAGTTCCGTGACATGGGTGAGGGAGACCTCGACGGGGGTGTCCGCCGTCAGCTCGACCCGGGCTCGGGGGACGGGGGCGCCGAAGAACGTCACGAAGGGGTCGTCCGTGTCGGTGGTCTGCACTCCGTCGAAGAGGGTCGTGCCGTCGACGGTGAGGGTGAAGGCGCCGAGGCCCTTGATGCCGAAGGTGTGCGTGCCGGCCTCGCGCGGGGTGAAGGTGCCGGTCAGCTCGACGGTGTGCAGGGCGGTGGAGGTCCCCCCGCTCGAGCGAGGCCGAGAGTGGGGGAGGGTGACTCCCTCGGGCAGGTCCGCGCCCATCCACTGGAGCTGGCCGCTCGGTACGGAGCCGGTGCCGAGGACCGTCCCGGTGGTGTCGCGGCAGACGGCCCGAAGGGTGAATCCCTTGTCGGCCACGCCGAGTTCCTCGTTGGGGTCCGCGCCCACCGTGTAGGTGAGGGCGCCGTCGGGGAGGGCGGCGGTGAGGCCGTCGAGGGGGGAGACGACACGGGAGGGGAAGACCGTGGCGGAGCCGCCGCCGAGGACGCGGGCGTCGCGGGCCGCCGCGCCGATGAGGGCGACCTGCGCACCCGGCTTCAGGGGCAGGGCCGCCCGGCCGTCCCTCACGTCGTTGCGGACCAGGACGAAGGACCGGCGGGCTATCTCGCGGGCCAGCGCCTCGCCGTCGACGGGGGCGGGCAGTTCGGTGACCACCGGATCGGCGCCCTCCAGGATGCCGACGCGGGCGGCCAGGCGCAGGACCCGGCGGACCGCCTCGTCGACCTCGGACTCCGCGACGTCGCCTGCGCGGACGGCGGCCGCCAGGGGATCGCCGTAGACGGTGACCGGGCCGGGCATGGCGACGTCGAGGCCGCCGGTGAGGGCGTCGGCCGTGGAGCGGGCGGCCATCCAGTCGGAGACGTTGAAGCCGTCGAAGCCCCACTCGCCGCGCAGGACCTCGTTCACGAGGTAGCGGTGCTCGCTCATCGTGGTGCCGTTGACCGTGTTGTAGGCGGTCATGATGCCCCAGGGGTGGGCGTTCGCCACGATCGCCTCGAAGGGGGCCAGGTACAGCTCCCGCAGGGCGCGTTGGGAGACCAGGTTGTTCACCGTGAAGCGGTCGGTCTCGGCGTCGTTGGCGACGAAGTGCTTGACGGTGGTGCCGACCCCGCCGGCCTGCACGCCGGTCACATAGCCCGAGCCGATCTCGCCCGTGAGGTACGGGTCCTCGCTGTACGCCTCGAAGTGGCGGCCGCCGAGCGGGGAGCGGTGCAGGTTGACCGTGGGGGCGAGGAGGACGTGGACGCCCTTGCGGCGGGCCTCCTGAGCCAGCAACACCCCTGCCCGGCGGGCGAGTTCGGGGTCCCAGGTGGCGGCGAGGGCGGTCGGGGACGGCAGGGCCACGGACGGGTCGTCGGCGGTCCAGCGCACTCCTCGCACGCCGATCGGACCGTCGGACATGACGAGGGAGTCGAGTCCGATCTCGGGCAGCGCGGGCAGGGTCCACATGTCCTGGCCGGAGAGCAGGCTCGCCTTGGCGTCGAGGTCGAGCTTGGCGAGGGCCGCCTCGACGGCCGCCTCACGGGCCTCGTCTGCCGGATCGGTGTGTGTGCCCGCCATGGGGTCCTCCTGGGTTCGGATCCGTCGGTCCGTGCGGTTCGTCCGTGAACCACCCCCATCGTGCATCCGTTACCTGTAGAGCGGTAGGTTTCGTTACCTTTACGTTACTTTCAGGCCCGGGGGATGTCGTACGGTGGCGCCATGAACGGCAGGGCCAGGAGTGTGGAGCGGCGAGCGGAGATCGTCCGGGCCGCCCTGGAGGTGATCGCCGAGCGCGGTTACCGGGGGGCGAGCCTGGCGGCCGTCGCCGAGCGGGTCGGGCTCACCCAGCAGGGGCTGCTGCACCACTTCCCGACGAAGGAGGCGCTGCTGGTCGCGGTGCTCCACGAACGCGACCAGTGGGACGCGGTGCCGAACACCGCGTGGCGGCTCGATCTGCTGGCCTCGCTCGTGGAGTACAACGCGATGCGGCCCGCCATCATCCAGACCTTCTCGGCGCTGCTCGGCGAGAGCGTCACGGAGGGGCATCCGGCACGCGAGTACTTCACCGGGCGCTACGACCGGGTGCGCGCCAGCATGGTGGAGGTGCTGCGCGACGAGTACGGCGACCGGCTGCCGAGCGGGCTGACACCCGAGCGCGTGGCGCCGCTGCTGGTGGCCGTGATGGACGGCCTGCAGTACCAGTGGCTGCTGGATCCGGGGTCCGTGGACATGCCGGGGGCCTTCCGGGACTTCCTGACGCTGCTGGGCGAGGACACGGGCTGAGACCGGCCGTTCACCGCGTACGAACGGCCGTTCACCGCGCGAGACCGGCCGTTCACCGCCTACGACCGGCTGTCGCGCCGCGGCCGCATGGCGTACGCCCCTTCCGTCACGCGATACTGCCGCCGTCCGGAGCGACACCCCCACGGCACGACAGCGACGGAAGGACCTCGACTCCCTTGATGTCCCCACTGATATCTCCCCTGACTTCCCGACGGGCACGCGGAGCGACGATCGCCCTGGCGGCCCTGCTCGCCGGCCTCTGCGCCCCCACCTCCGCCGCCTCCGCCTCCGCCTCGGCGGCCCTCACCGTCGAGGAGCAACGGCTCGACCGGGCCGTACCCCAGGAGATCCTGCGGCGGTCCGGATTCGACGCCGTGGCACCGGAGTTCGGGCGGGCCCTGGCCGGCGCGCGGTCGTACGCCCAGGCCGAGCGCATCGTGGAACGGCAGGGTGCGCGGTTGTGGACGCGGGCCGTGGACCGGGCGCAGGGGCGCGGGCCGGCGGGCGGCGATCTGAGCCGGGACGACGACCGGCCGCTGTACTGGGCGCGGTTGGGGATGACGCGGGAAGTGCGCGGCTGGAAGCCGAAGTTCGGGCTGACGGAACCGCAGAGAGCCGTGCTGCTGGGCGCGTTGGAGCGGGCGTCACGCGGCCAGGACTCCATCCGGTACCCCGGAGGTGCCAAGGGGACGAAGCGGATCCTCGTCACCGGCTTCGACCCGTTCACACTGGACCGGGACGTGCGGATCTCCAACCCGTCCGGCGCCACGGCGCTCGCTCTCGACGGCACGGTGATCCGGACCGCCGACGGGCCGGCGCGCATCGAGACCGCCGTCTTCCCGGTCCGCTGGGAGGACTTCGCGGACGGCACGGTCGAGCGGACCCTGCGGGGGTCGTTGCCCCGCGTGGACCTCTTCGCGACCGTCAGCCAGGGCCGGGTGGGCCGTTTCGACATCGAGCGGACCAACGGGGCCTGGCGCGGCGGCTTCGCCGACAACGACAACATCGGCCGCACCGGAACCGTCCCGGTGACCGACCCCGCCACCCAGCCCCAGTGGACGACCACGACCCTGCCGTACGCGGACATCGTCGCCGCGGACACGGGCCGCTTCCCGGTGTACGACAACACGAGCGTGACCGAGATCCCCGCGGGCGGCACGGCCGCGGTCGTACGGCCGGACGGGCCGACGCCGGGCTCGACCGCGCGGGCCGGGGGCGGCGGCGACTACCTCTCCAACGAGATCGCCTACCGGGCGACGCTCCTGCGCGACCGGCTGGGGCTCGGCCCCCGGCTGCCCGGCGGGCATGTGCACACGCCCGTCCTGCAGTTCGGCGCCGGCAACACCGACCCGGCGACCGGGGCGGTGACCGATCCGGAGTTCGTGCGGAACCGGCTGGACATCATCGCCCAGGTGCGATCGATCGTGACGGTCGCGGTGGACGCCGGTGCGGCGGGGTCCGGCGCGAGGGGTTCCGGTACGACGGATCCCGGTACGACGGGGAGTACGCGAGGCTGAGGCCTCCGGCCGGGCGAGGGGGACACGGCGGCCGCGTGGGTCTCGTTCAGGCGCCGACCTCGGGCTTGCGGAACATGCCGTTCTGCTGCGGGACCCGGTTGCGTTCGTCCTCGCCGGTCGTCTCCTCGCCCAGCAGGTCGCGGGCCATGAGGGTGGCGCCCGCGACCGCGCCCGGCATCAGGAAGACGGCGACGAACGGCACCAGGAAGGCGAGGCCCAGCGGGGTGCCGAAGCCCCAGATCATGGTCTTGCGGGAGCGCAGGAGGGTGAGGCGGGCGCGGAGTTCGACGCGGCGGCGCTGGAGGGCGACGGCGGTCAGTTCCTCGGTGAGGAAGAAGCCGGTCACCATGAAGCCGACCACCGGGACGACCGTCTGGCCGACGAACGGGACGAAGCCGAGGCCGAACAGCAGGAGGGCCCACAGCAGCGCCCGTACGACGATACGGAGGCTGTCCCGGCCCGAGATCCACAACTCCCGCCACAGGGGCAGGCCGGACTCCGGGGCGGTGCCGTCCGGGGAGACGTCCCGGTCGACCTTCTCCGAGAGGTTCTCGTAGAACGGCTGGCCGATGAGGAGGGTCATGGCGGTGAAGGTGATGACCGCGAGGGCCAGGGCGAGGGCGAACAGCACGGCGGTGAGCAGGCCGCGGAACAGACCGGCCCAGGGGCTGGACCAGTCGTCCGCGAAGGGGGTAGCCCAGGTGACGAAGTCCGGGCCCCAGACGCCGAGCGCGACCAGGGCGCCGAGGTAGAGGACGAGTGTGATCAGGCCTGGGATCAGGCCGAAGCCGTACTGCTTGCCGTGCCTGGCCACCCAGCGTTGGCCCTGCACGAGGTACTGGAAACCCACCCCGAAATCACGCATGGGGCAAATTTTACCCAGCGGGGTGCGGGGGGTCCGCAGTGGGCGCGAAGGCTCCCTCCGGCTCGAAGGCCAGCTTCGCGAAGCGTTCGCCGATGAGGCGGTGGGTCTCGGCGTCCGGGTGCAGGTCGTCCGGGAGCGGGAGGGTCGCGGCGTCGGACTCGCCGTAGAGGCTGAGGCCGTCGAGCTGGTGGAGGGCGGGGTCCTCGGCCGAGCGCTGGGCGACGATCGCCGCGAGTTCCTCGCGGATGACCCGGAGGGTGAGTTTGCCCGGGGTGAGATCGTCCGGGTCGCCCATGGCGCGGAAGCGGAGCCGCCCTTCGGCGAGGTCGGTGAAGTCGGGGGCGCTGGGGCCGGGGGTGTCCTCGTGGATGGGGCAGAGGATCGGGGAGACGACGAGGAGGGGCGTGGTGGGGTGGCCGTCGCGGATCGTGTCCAGGAAGCCGTGGACGGCGGGGGCGAAGGCGCGCAGCCGCATCACGTCGTGGTTCACGAGGTTGATGCCGATCTTGACGCTGATCAGGTCGGCGGGGGTGTCCCGGATGGCGCGGGCGGTGAAGGGGTCGAGCAGGGCGCTGCCGCCGAGGCCCAGGTTGATGAGGTCGACGCCGGCGAGGGAGGCGGCGCGGGCGGGCCAGATCTCGGTGGGGCCGGCGGCGTCGGAGCCGTGGCTGATGGAGCTGCCGTGGTGCAGCCAGACCCGGCGGCCCCGGTCCGGGTCGGGCTCGACGGGGGCGTCGGTGCGCAGGGCGAGGAGTTCGGTGGTCTCGTTGTGCGGGAGCCAGATCTCGACCGTCTTGGGGCCGGCGGGGAGGCCGGTGAAAGTCACCGTGCCGGGTGGGCCGGAGCGGTGCTCGGACTGCCCGGTGGTCATGTCGAGGGTGACGGTGTTGCCGTCGGGCACGCTCGCGCGGGCGGTCAGCCGGCCGTCGACGAGGAGGTCGTACAGGCCGTCCGGGCGCGGCGGGGCGCCCACGTAGGCGCGCTTGGTGCGCAGGGCGTCCAGTTCGACGGCGGTGGCGCGGGTGCGGAAGACCAGGCGTACGCCGGAGGGCTGGGACTCGACGACGGCCAGCTGCGGATCGGTGCACTGGGCGCGGGCCCGGGCCGGCAGCCGGTGGGGCAGCACACCGCGCTCGGTGCGCTCCAACTCCAGGGCGCCGCGCAGGAGGTCGGCGGTGAGGGGGGTGGTGATCCAGCGGGGGTTCATAGGGTTCTCGGTTTTCGAGGGGTTCACGGGGCGGGTAGGCGTGACCTGACCTGACGATCGTTGACATCCTCCCCCTCTTGAAAAGAGGAGATTCCAACCCGTTTGAGTTGAGGTTCACGGACGCTCGATCCCTTGCGGGGTGTCGTCCCTCCGGCACCGGCTGTTCGCCGGGGGCGGGGGATCCCGCCCTGTCCTGCCGCGACGTTGATACTCGCGTTGGTGTCCGCGTTGCAGGTGAAGCCGCAGGAGGAGCACTCGAACTCGGCTTGGCTCTTGCGCGAGTTCTTGTCGATCCATCCGCAGGCGCTGCACCGCAGACTCGTGTAGGGGGCGGGTACATCCTCGACCCGGCCAGGGGCTTTGTGCTCGGTGCGCTGCCGGAGCAGTCCCCAGCCCCGGGCGAGGGTCGCCCGGTTCAGGCCGGACTTCTGCGCCACGTTCCTGCCGGGCTGTTCCACGGTGCCCTTGGCCGAGCGGGTCATGTTCTTGATGTTCAGCTTCTCGAACCGCACAAGGTCGTAGGTGCGGGCGAGCATGGTCGAGGTCTTCTCGCACCAGTCCTTGCGACGGTCGGCTTCGCGCGCTTTGAGCCGGGCCGCCTTGGCGTACTCGGCCGTCTTCTCGGGGCTGCCCTGCTTCGCGCGTGCGGCGCGGCGCTGGTGCTTGCGGATCTGTGCCCGTTCGCGGGTGGTGAGCTGGGGGCAGCTGAGGGTGCGCCCGTCGGACAGTGCTGCGGTGACGGTGACGCCCCGGTCGATGCCGATGGCCTCACCTGTACCGGGCGCGTCGATCGGGTCGGGGACGACCGCGAAGGCGATGTGCCACTGCCCGTTCTTGAGGGTGACGCGGAACGTCTTCGCGGACGGGAGTCGGGCGCCTTTGCCCTTGGCGCTGAGACGGAAGCGGACCCAGCCGCAGCCGGGCATCTTCACCTGCGCCCACCTACGGTTCAGCTTCTGCACCACGACCGAGCGGCCCAGGACCTGCCTGCCGGTCTTCGCGTTGAGCTTCACGGTGCCGTCGTCGTTGAACTCCGGAACGCGGTCGTCGCCGATGACGCGGAAGCCCTGGTGCCGGAACTTCTTGCGCCAGGTCGGCTCACCGAACCCCGAGGTGAAGCGGGCGCTCTTGGCCTTGGCGAAGTCCTTGAGGGCCTGGGCCTGGACGGTCTGGTTTCCGGCGCGGAGCCACTGGGACGCGGCGCGGGCTTCGGTGAGCTGGCGGCACTGCTCGGCGAACGACGGGGCCGCCTTGCGGCCCTTGCGCCAGTGTGAGTGCTGTTCGACGGCGAGGTTCCAGACGTACCGGGCGTGCGCGCAGTGCAAGAGCATCTGCTCTTCCTGCGCGGGCGTCGGGTACATCCGGAAACGGCTCATGCACCCATTATGGGTGCACATTGGGTGCATATCAAACCCGTTCCGGGTCTACTCTGGGTGCATGGTGAACTTCAATCTCCGCCTTCCCGACGACCTGCACGCAGCCGTCAAGGCTGCCGCCGAGCGTGACGGACGCTCCGCCCATGGACAGATGCTGTGGTACCTGCGCCAGGCGGTCGAGTCCTCCGATACGCCGGATCGCCCCGGAGGCGACCCGGCTGCTCCTGCCCCGCTACGCGGGGACGGGCATTCACCCCGGCCCTGAAGGACCGGGCACCCTACCCGGCGAGACTGCTGGTGGAGCCGACTCGCGGATCAATCGGGCGGCGGAACGGGCCAGTTGCGCAGCAGGGCGTCGAGGGCGTCGAGGATGCGGTCCCAACTCTCCTGCGAGTCCGGGGCGCTGTGGCTGAAGCCGCCGGCCGACTCCAGGCTGACGTACCCGTGGAAGACGCTGCCGAGGAGCCGGACGGCGTGGGTCTGGTCCGGTTCGGTGAGGTCGTAGCCGCGCAGGATCGCCCGCGTCATCTGCGCGTGCCTGCCGCCCGCACCGGCCGCGGCGGCCTCCGGGTCCAGTCTCAGCTGGGCCGCCGCGTAGCGGCCGGGGTGTGCGCGGGCGTAGTCACGGTACACGTTCCCCAGCGCCGCCAGCGCGTCCTTCCCGGCCCGCCCGGCGAGCGCGGTGGCACCCTGGTCGGCCATCTCCGCCAGGGCGAGCAGGGCGATCCGGGTCCTGAGGTCCTGGGAGTTGCGCACATGCGAGTACAGGCTGGCGACCTTCACGTCGAACCGCCGGGCGAGTTCGGAGACAGTCACCTCCCCGAAGCCGATCTCATCGGCCAACTCCGCCCCCACCTGGGCGAGCCGCTCCGGGGTGAGCCCTGCGCGTGCCATGACCGTCCTTCGTTCCATCGTTCGGCGACGAGATCTACTTGACGAGTATGCAATTGCCTAAAAGTTTTAGGCAAGAGGCATCCATCTTTAGGCAAGAGCGCTCAGGCACCGGAGAAGCTCCTCCTCGGGGTAAGGAGTGCGCCGGGTCTCGTCCTCGAAACGCCGGAAGAAGTCCGCCGTCACCCTGGCGAGCGGGGCATAGCGGGTGATCACCGCCGCAGCCGCGTCCGGGATGCCGGTGGGACGCTCCCCCTGGGCATACGCGCGGATCCGAACCTCCCGTTCCTCACGATCGTGGTCGTAGAGGTCTTTGAGCAGCCAGTTCACCAGGTGGCTCAGGGTGTAGCAGCGGTCGTAGCCGCGATGGCGGTCGAGAAAGGCACACTCCTGCGGGGCGAGGTCGAAGCGGGAGGAGAGCGCGAGGCCGTAGTCGGTGAAGTAGAGGCGATGGCCGTCGGTCAGGATGTTCTGGAAGTGGGCGTCGAAGTGGAGCAGGCCGCGGCTGTTCATGAACGCGATACCGGCGGCCAGTTCGCGTTCCACCAGGGCGCAGGCGCGGTCGACGACTCCCGCGTCGGCCTTGGTCTGTTCGGCCAGCCAGTCGTGGAGGGTGCGCGGGATGTACTCCAGGAACAGTGTGACGCTCGCCGAGGACTTGCCGCGCGCCTCGATGCGCTCGCGCACGCCCGGGCCGCCGCCCCAGTGGGCGACGGCCCGTTCGATGTCGGCCAGTTCCCCGGGCAGAGGCGGGGAGTCCGGCAGCACCCGCCAGTGGTGCATGAGCGGGAAGCCGTCGTACTCCCCCGCGAGCGCCCAGTTCGTCGTCATCGTGTGAACGGCGAGTTCCCGCCAGGCGCCGAAGCCGGGGCTGCCGACGGCACCGACGCCGTACTGGCAGAAGGACGGGAGGCCGAAGAGGTTCGCCGTGGAGTGGACGTGCTCCGGTCGTCGCTCAAGGTCCGTGAGGGGCACCCGTTTCACGAAGACCGGTGTTCCGTCGACGTCCAGCAGTGCCGACGTGCCGCCGATGCCGGAGCCGAACGGGGTGGCGGTGTCGAGGAGTCGGCTGAGGGACCGATCACTGTGCAGGGCGAGGGTGGTCGAGGCCGCGTGGTGGGCGGTCAGACGCGCGCCGCGTGACATGCCGGGAGAGTTCATCCCCGATGCGTAGCACCTCACCGGGTTCCGTGGCCGGAGAAGCGTGATCGGGGCGGTCGTGCCGCCTGCGCCCGCTTGTCGGCCGGGAGTCGAACAGGTAGACCACCTACGGCCTCCGGGCACTCGCGCCGCCCGAAGGGGAACTCCCGCGGGTGGCACCGGCGTTGCTGACCGTGTGGGTACAGCCGGAGTCGAGGAACTGGAGCGCGCATGACCGAGGGGACCCGGACCGCTGTCGTGCACGGCGGTGTCGCCGACGGCTTCGAGGCGGTGCGTGAGGAGTTCGCCGTGTTCGTCGCCGGTGAACGGGCCGACTACGAGGGGCAGTTGGTCGCCTATGTACACGGGAGACGGGTCGTGGACCTGTGGGCGGGTCCCGAGGCGGAGGTGGAGAGGGGCGGCGACACGCTGCACGGCGTGTTCTCCTCCACCAAGGGCGCCGCGCATCTCGTCGTCGCGCTGCTCGTCCAGGACGGCGTGCTGGAGCTGGACCGCGAAGTCGCCCACTACTGGCCGGAGTTCGCGGCCGAGGGCAAGGGCGCGCTGACCCTGCGGGAGCTGCTGGCACACCGTGCGGGGCTCCTCGGCACCGACGCCGGGTTCACCCTGGAGGAGCTGGCGGACGACCGTCTCGTCGCCGAACGCCTGGCCGTCCAGCGCCCGTTCTGGCGCCCCGGCGCGGCCTTCGGCTACCACGCGCTCGTCATAGGCGCGCTCACGGGAGAGGTCGTACGGCGGGCGACGGGCCGCACATTGCAGGAGGTGTACGAGGAGCGGGTGCGCGCCCCGTACGGGCTCGACTTCTTCCTGGGGCTGCCCGAGGAGCACGAGCACCGTTTCCGCAGCGTGCTGCCGATGACGCCGACGCCCGCGCAGCAGGCCGAGCGGGACGCAGTGCCGAGCGGGCCGCACACGCTGGCGTCGATAGCGTTCAACTCCCAGGTGCCGGAGCCGGGAGAGCTGACGGACTTCCCCAACGCCCGTGTCGTGCGCGCGAAGGGGCAGTCGTCGGCGGGCGGTGTCGCCTCGGCGCGCGGGCTCGCCGGGATGTACGCGGCGGCCATCAGCACGGTGGACGGCCGGCCGCCGCTGCTGAAGCCGGACACCGTCGGCGAGTTCGGCCAGATCCACTCCGTCGGCCACGACCTGGTGGCCCGCGCCCCCAAGGCGTTCTGCCTCGGTTTCCAGGCGACCGCCGAGAACCTCTACCCGTTCCTCGGTGCCGGCACCTTCGGCCACAGCGGCGCCGGCGGCTCCCAGGCCTTCGCCGACCCCCGCAGCGGCCTCGCCTACGGCTACACCCGCCGCCGGATGGCCTTCCCCGGCGGGGCGGCGCCGGAGAACACGGGATTCGTCCGGGCCGTGCACACGGCGGCGCTGGCGTCGGCGCCCTGAGACACCCGCGCACCACGGAGTCCACACACGACGGAGTCCGCACCCCACGTCCAGGGGTGCGGACTCCGTCATGTGCAACGAACGTGAGCGGGCGTCCGTCACGGGGTGGGGATCAGAGCTTGACGATCATCTTGCCGGTGTTGTCGCCGCGCAGGACGCCGAGGAAGGCCTCCAGGTTGTTCTCGATGCCCTCGACGACGGTCTCGCGGTACTTGAGGGCGCCGGAGGCGACCCAGGGGCCGACCTCCTGGACGAACTGGGACTGGAAGTCGTAGTGGTCGCCGACGAGGACGCCCTCGACGCGGAGGCGGTTCTGCAGGATCTTGACCATGTTGCGCGGACCGGGGGTCACCTCGGTCGAGTTGTACTGGGAGATCATGCCGCAGATCACGGCCCGGCCCCGCAGGTTGAGCGCGCCGATCGCGGCCTCCAGGTGCTCGCCGCCCACGTTGTCGAAGTAGACGTCGATGCCGTCGGGGGCCGCCTCCTTGAGCTGCTCCCACACGGGGCCGTTCTTGTAGTTGAAGGCGGCGTCGAAGCCGTACTCCTCCACCAGCAGCTTGACCTTCTCGTCGGAGCCGGCGGAGCCGATGACCCGCGAGGCGCCCTTCAGCTTGGCGATCTGGCCGACCTGGCTGCCGACGGCACCGGCGGCGCCGGAGACGAACACGGCGTCGCCCTCCTTGAAGGCGCCGACCCGCAGCAGGCCCGCGTAGGCGGTGAGGCCGGTCATGCCGAGGACGCCGAGGTAGGTGGAGAGCGGCGCGGCGTCCGGGTCGACCTTCACGGCCTGCTTGGCGTCGAAGGTGGCGTACTCGCGCCAGCCGCCGAAGTGCAGCACGTGGTCGCCGACGGCGATGCCGTCCGCCGCCGAGGCGACGACCTCGCCGACCGCACCGCCCTGCATGACCTTGCCCAGCTCGAACGGGGCGACGTACGACTTCGCGTCGCTCATGCGGCCACGCATGTACGGGTCCACGGAGAGGTACTTGTTCCGTACGAGGACCTCACCCGCGCCGGGCTGCCGGATCTCCGCCTCGACCAGGGCGAAGTCCTCGTCCTTGGGCCAGCCGACGGGGCGGCTCAGCAGGTGCCATTCGCGGCTGGTGGCGGGGAGGGCGGGGGTGTCGGCCATGGGGGTGTGCCTTCCTGCGGGTGCGTGGTGCGAGCGGTGGTGCATACCGCACGGTTACTTCAGTGCCTGAAACAACCATGCGCTTTAATATTTCATGTTGTCAAGTAAAGAGGTAGCCTCGACCCCATGCCCACGCAGAAGACGACCCCCCGCATCGACCCCTTGACCATGGAGGTCGTCGAACTCATCGGGACGGTGGTGGCCCGCTACCACGAGGAGTACGAGGACGCCGCCGCCGAACACACGCTCACCGGCGCCCAGGCCCGCCTCCTCGGCCTCCTCTCCCTGGAACCGCTGCCCATGCGCCGCCTCGCCCAGAAACTCCGCTGCGAACCGTCGAACGTGACCGGCATCGTGGACCGGCTGGAGGCCCGGGGCCTGGTGGAGCGCCGCCCCGACCCCGGCGACCGCCGCGTGAAGCTGGCGGCGGCCACGGCCGAGGGGCGCCGGGTGGCCGGCAGCCTGCGGGACTCCCTGGACTTCGCCCGGGAGCCGCTGGCGGGACTCAGCTCGGGCGAGCGGGAGGTGCTGCGGGATCTGCTGCGGCGGATGGTGGGGGGCGTCCAGGGATAGCATGTAATGCATGCCAAACCCTGATGACCCTTACGAAGTGAGCGTCGGCGTGCCCTCCGTCGAGGTCTACCGCCGACTGCGCACCGATGCCGGCCTGTCGGACAAGGCCCCCGAGGCGGTCGCGCTCGCGCTGCCGCACACCTGGCACGGGGTGCTGCTCCGCCACGCGGGGCAGCCCATCGGCATGGGGCGGGTCATCGGGGACGGCGGTACGGCGTTCCAGATCGTCGACATCTGCGTGCACCCCGCCCACCAGGGCCGCGGCCTCGGCAGGCGCATCATGGCCGCGCTCACCGAGGAGCTGGAGCGCCGGGCGCCCGCCACGGCGTACGTCTCCCTCATCGCGGACGGCCCCGCCCGCTTCCTCTACGAGAAGTTCGGCTTCGCCGACACCGCCACGCACGGTTCGATAGGCATGTACCGGGTGATGAGGGCCGTCGCCGGGTCCGCGGACCGGGAGAAATGAGAGAGGGGACGCACGCCCTTTCCGGGCGTGCGTCCCCTCCTGCTCAGGAACACTCAGGCTTTCTTGCGTGCCGTCATCGCCCGCTGGATCAGGATGAACGCGCACAGCAGCACACCCGTGGCGATCTTCGTCCACCAGGAGCTGAGGGTGCCCTCGAACTGGATGATGCTCTTGATCAGGCCCAGGACGAGGACGCCGAACAGGGTGCCGACGACGTAGCCGGAGCCGCCCGTGAGCAGCGTGCCGCCGATGACGACCGCGGCGATCGCGTCGAGTTCCATGCCGGTGGCGTGCAGGGGGTCACCGGACTGGATGTAGAGGGTGAACAGCAGGCCCGCCAGGGCCGAGCAGAAGCCGGACACCGTGTAGACGGCGATCTTGGTGCCGCCCTGCGGGAGGCCCATCAGCATCGCGGACTGCTCGTTGCCGCCGATGGCGTACACCCGCCGGCCGAAGCGGCTGTAGTGGAGGACGTAGAACGCCGCGGCCAGGACCACCAGCGCGACGATCGCGCCGACGGAGAGGAAGCCCACGCCCAGTTGTGCCTGCGCCTGGGCCAGGCTGCTCACCGTCGAGTCGTCGATGGCGATGGACTCCTTGCTGATGACCAGACACAGGCCCCGGAAGAGGAAGAGGCCGGCCAGGGTCACGATGAAGGGCTGGATCTCGTAGTTCTGGATCACGTAGCCCATCAGGAAGCCGCCCAGGGCGCCCACGGCCAGGGCCAGGGGAATGACCGCCAGGATCGGCAGGCCCTGGCGTTCCACCAGCCAGGCCGTGAACATCGTGGTGAAGCCGATGACCGAGCCGACGGACAGGTCGATGCCGCCGGAGAGGATCACGAAGGTCGCACCGACGGCGGCCACCAGCAGGTAGCCGTTGTCGATGAAGAGGTTGAGGAAGACCTGCGGTTCACCGAAGCCGTAGTTCTGGTAGCGGCCCAGGCCCGTGATGTACATCGCGAGGAAGAGCACGGCGGTCACCAGGACGGGCAGGCGCCGGTCGGCGAGGAGCGCCGAGACCTTGGACGGGGACGCGGCTGCCGCGAGGCTGTCCTGGGACGGCGGGGTCTTGGTGGTCGCGGTCATCACGACACCTCCATCTTCGGGGCCGCGTCGGCGGGCGCGGCGGCGGTCTTCGCCGGGGCCGCGGGCGGCGTGCCGCCGCCGGTCGCGCCGGGCTTGGAGCCGAACCGGGCGCCGAAGACCTTCGCGCGGAACTTCGGGGACTGGAGCAGGCAGACGACGATGACGACGGCGGCCTTGAAGACCAGGTTGGTCTGGGTGGGCACGCCGATCGTGTAGATCGTCGTGGTGAGGGTCTGGATGACCAGGGCGCCGACGACCGTGCCGCCGATGGAGAACCGGCCGCCCAGCAGCGAGGTGCCGCCGATCACCACGGCGAGGATCGCGTCCAGCTCGATCCACAGGCCGGCGTTGTTGCCGTCCGCGGCCGAGGTGTTGGAGCTGATCATCAGGCCCGCGATGCCCGCGCACAGGGCGCAGAAGACGTAGACCATGATCTTGATGCGCATGGAGCGGATGCCGACCAGACGGCTGGCCTCGGCGTTGCCGCCGACCGACTCGACGAGGAGGCCGAGGGCAGTCCTGCGGGTCAGGGCCACCGTGATGGCGACGACCGCCGCGACGACGAAGATCGAGAAGGGCAGCGTCAGCCAGTAGCCGCCGCCGATCAGCTTGTACGGCTCGCTGTTGATGGTGATGATCTGGCCGTCGGTGATCAGCTGGGCGACGCCCCGGCCGGCGACCATGATGATGAGGGTCGCGATGATGGGCTGGATGCCCATCCGGGCCACCAGGAAGCCGTTCCACAGGCCGCAGACCACGGCCGCCACCAGGCCGATGCCCATGGCCAGGAAGACCCCCGACAGCGCGTTCTGGTCGGCCTGGTCGCTGATGTACGAGCAGGTCAGCGCGCCGGTGATGGCGACGACCGCGCCCACGGAGAGGTCGATGCCGCCGGTGGCGATGACCAGGGTCATGCCGACCGCCACCAGGATCAGGGGCGAGCCGAACAGCACGATCGAGACGAGGCTGCCGTAGAGGTGCCCGCCGGTCATCTTGATCGCGAAGAAGTCGGGCGTGAAGGGGACGTTGACGAGCAGCAGGGCCACCAGGACCGCGACCGGCCAGAAGAGGTGGTGGTGCGTCAGCGCCCGCCAGCGGGCCGCCGTGCCGGTCGTGGCCGTCGTCGCCACGGGTGGGGTGCTCACTGGTGTTCTCCGCTCGCGATGGTCTCCAGGATCCGACTGGTGGTGATCTCCGGCCCGTTGGTGAGCTTCGCCACCAGCTTGCGGTCGCGCAGCACGCCGATGGTGTGGCTGAGGCGCAGGACCTCCTCCAGCTCGGCCGCGATGTAGAGCACGGACATGCCGTCCTCGGAGAGGGACACCACGAGCTTCTGGATCTCGGCCTTGGCGCCGACGTCGATGCCGCGGGTGGGCTCGTCGAGGATCAGCAGCTTCGGCTGGGTGATCAGCCAGCGGGCGAGCAGCACCTTCTGCTGGTTGCCGCCGCTGAGCTGGCCGACGCGGGCCTCGGGGTTGGCGGGCCGGATGTCGAGGGCCTTGATGTACTTGGCGACCAGTTCGTCGCGCTGGGCGGCCGGGATGGGCCGGGTCCAGCCGCGGGACGCCTGGAGAGCCAGGATGATGTTCTCCCGGACCGTCAGATCGGGGACCAGGCCCTCGGCCTTGCGGTTCTCCGAGCAGAACGCGACCCCGGCGCCGATGGCGTCGTTCGGGGCGTGCATCGGGACCTGCTTGCCGCCCACGGTGACCTTGCCGCTGTCGGGCTGGTCGGCGCCGAAGAGCAGCCGGGCGAGTTCGGTGCGGCCGGAGCCGAGCAGTCCGGCGAGGCCCACGACCTCGCCCTTCTTGATGTCCAGGTCGAAGGGGGCGATCCCGCCCGTGCGGCCGAGTCCCTCGGCGTGCAGCAGGGTCTCGCCGACGTCGGCGTGCAGCTGCTGCTCGTGCAGTTCCTCCAGCTGGTCCAGGTCCTTGCCGATCATCAGCTGGATGAGGCCGACCTGGTCGAGTTCGCTGACCATGTGCTCGCCGACGAGAGTGCCGTTGCGCAGGACGGTCATGCGGTCGCAGATCTCGTAGATCTGGTCGAGGAAGTGCGAGACGAAGAGGATCGCCACGCCGTCGTCCTTCAACCGCCGCATCAGGCGGAAGAGTTCGAGGACCTCGTCGCGGTCGAGGCTGGACGTCGGCTCGTCGAGGACGAGGACCTTGGTGCCCTTGCCCTCCTCACCGCCGGTGCCCACCGACCGTACGATCGCGACCAGCTGCTGCACGGCCAGCGGGTACGAGGACAGCGGGGCCGTCACGTCGATGTCGAGGCCGAGCCGGTCGACCAGCTCCGCGGCCTCCTGGCGCAGCCGCTTCCACTGGATGCGGCCGTAGCGGGTGGGTTCGCGGCCGATGAAGATGTTCTCCGCCACCGACAGGTTGGGGCAGAGGTTGACCTCCTGGTAGACCGTGTTGATCCCGGCCTGCTGCGCCTGCAGCGGGCTGGCGAACCGCACGGACTCGCCGTCGAGGGTGATCGTTCCGCCGTCCAGGGTGTAGACCCCGGTGAGCACCTTGATCAGGGTGGACTTGCCGGCGCCGTTCTCGCCCATCAGAGCGTGTATCTCGCCGGGGAAGAGCCGGAAGTCGACGCCCGACAGAGCCCGTACCCCCGGAAACTCTTTGACAATGCCCGTCATCTCCAGGACGGGCAGCGGCTCTGCCATGGCAGCGCTCCTCATGGAATTCATCGAAGTCGTCCAGGCCCGCAGGGAGCCCCGGGACCGGGGGGCCGGTCCGACGGGGACTCCCTGCCGGTGGGGTGGGTCAGTACTTGCGGGTGGGAAGGGCGTCCTTGGCCTGGTCCTGCATGAAGTCGCTCTCCTTGGTCTTGATCCAGCGCTCGACCTTCTCGCCGTTCTTGACCTTCTCCACGACCTCCATCAGCTGGGGGCCGAGCAGCGGGTTGCACTCCACGATGGCGTTGATCTTGCCCTCGGACATCGCGATGAAGCCGTCCTTCACGCCGTCGACCGTGACGATCAGGATGTCCTTGCCGGGCTTCTTGCCGGCCGCCTCGATGGCCTGGATGGCACCGATACCCATGTCGTCGTTGTGCGCGAACAGCACGTCGATGTCCGGGTTGGACTGCAGGAAGGCCGCCATGACCTGCTTGCCGCCGGCGCGGGTGAAGTCGCCGGTCTGGCTGACGACGATCTTCCAGTCGTCCTTGTGCTCGGCGTCCATGACCTCCTTGAAGCCCTTGGCGCGCTCGATCGCGGGGGCGGCACCGGTGGTGCCCTCCAGCTGGGCGATCTTCACGTTGCCCTTGTGGCCGGCCTTCTCCAGGACCTTCTCCAGGATCTTGGCGGCGCGGCGGCCCTCGTCGGTGAAGTCGGAGCCGACCAGGGTGACGAACAGCGACTCGTCGGAGGTCTCGACGGAGCGGTCGGTCAGGACGACCGGGATCTTCTTGGCCTTGGCCTCCTTCAGCACCGCGTCCCAGCCGGTGACGACCACCGGGGAGAAGGCGATGACGTCCACGCCCTGGGTGATGTAGCTGCGGATCGCGGAGATCTGGTTCTCCTGCTTCTGCTGCGCGTCGGAGAACTTGAGGTTGTAACCCGCCTCCTTGGCCGCCGACTTCACCGAGTCGGTGTTGGCGCTGCGCCAGCCGCTCTCCGAGCCGACCTGGGAGAAGCCGAGGGTGATCTTCTTGCTGTCGCCACCGCCGGAGCCGGAGCCACCGGAGGAGCTGTCCTCCTTGGCGCAGGCCGCGAGGCCCGTCGCAGCCGCCACTCCGACCGCCGCGGTGAGGAAGTTACGTCTGTTGAGCATGTCTTCTCCTTTGAAGAGCCGGTCCGGGAACGGACCGTTGGTACTCGTGGTGGACCGGCCGCACTGCGTCCAACCTGTCGATCATTGTTCGAAATGTCGGCCACACTGAGGGATGAAAAGCGTTCGGTCGTTCGATGCCGCGTCAGCCCGGCGGGGGCAGGTACGGGAAGGTGCTGGCGCGGACGACGAGTTGGGGTTCGATGGCGATGGAGGACGGTCCGGCGGGGGGCCGCCCCTCGATCAGGTCGAGCAGCAGGGCGATGCTCCGCTGGCCCACCGTCGCGAAGTCCTGCCGGACGGTGGTGAGCGGTGGGGCGAAGAACTCCGACTCCGGGATGTCGTCGAAGCCGACCACCGCCACGTCCTGCGGCGTGCGTACGCCCGCCTCCCGCAGCGCGCGCAACACCCCCAGCGCCATCTGGTCGTTGGCGACGAAGACCGCGGTCAGCCCCCGGCCCACCCAGCCGGCCAGTTCCTGGCCCGCCCGGTAGCCCGACAGCGGGCTCCAGTCCCCGCGCAACGGCTGCGGCGGTTCGATGCCCGCCTCTTCGAGGGTGGCCCGCCAGCCGGCGGTCCGGTCCGCCGCCTCCTGCCAGTCCTCGGGTCCGGCGAGGTGCCAGACCTTGCGGTGCCCCGCGGCGAGCAGATGGCCGGTGGCCAGCCGCGCGCCCAGTTCCTGGTCCACGTTGACGCTGGGGACCTCCGAGCCCGAGCCGGTGCCCACGGCCACCACCGGGGAGGGGAGCCGTAGTTCGGCGAGGGCCGCGACCGCCGACCGCTGCGGGGCGAGAGCGATCACTCCGTCCACGCCGCCGTCGCTGAGGCGGTCGACCGCCTCGGAGAGTGTCTCCACGGTCAGTTCGCGCAGACTGACCGTCGAGACGAGGTACCCCTCGGCCAGGGCCGCCTCCTCCAGCGCGAACAGCGTGCTGGCCGGCCCGTAGAGCGTGGTGTTGGAGGCGACCACGCCCAGCGTCTGGGTGCGCCGGGTCACCAGGGCCCGTGCGGAGGAGTTGCGACGGTAGCCCATCTCCTCGATCGCGCGCTGCACCCTGGTCCGGGTCTCGTCCCGCACGTTGGGGTGGTCCCCCAGGACGCGCGAGACGGTCTGGTGGGAGACACCGGCCTGACGTGCCACGTCGGCCATGGTGGGCGGCCGGAGCTGCGAGTAAGTCACGGCCACACCTCCTCGGCGGTCGACGGTGGACGGGGTCCTGTGCTGCGGGTGGTTCGGTGCTGCGGGTAAGTCCTGTGGTGGCGACGGTTCCCGCGCCACGGACGGGCCCTGTGCGGCGGGCGGATGGTTCCGCGCCGTCGGCTTCACGCCGGGGTCCCGGAAAACCCCAGGTCAGCCGCGGGTAATGCGAGTTGGGACGGTGCCGGCAAGACGCTCGTACCTCCTCGGATGCCCTGGGGCGTCGACTGGTGAATGCGGAGGTCATTGTGAGCGCTAACAATTCATGCCGGTCAAGAGGGCTGCGTCAGGGAAGTCGTTACGGTTGCGTAACGCGACCGTCCGCGGGGCCCTCGGAGAGGGCGGCCGGGGCATGCCGGAGCCCCCGGGCACGGACTCCAACCCGGGGGCTCTGACCTGCACGTTCTCCCTACGAGCACCACCACAGGAACTGCTTGCACGTCGCCGAGGGACTGGGTTGCGGGGCGGTTTCGTCCGCGGTCGGTTCGGCGGTCGGGTCGTCGGCGTCCTCGGGGTCCGGGGTCGGATTTCCGGCCGGAGGGGCGGGGCTCACCGTCGCGTTGGACGCCGAGCGGTCCGCAGGCTTGTCGTCGTCCTCATCGGCGTCCTCGTCCTTGGATTTTCCCGACTCGGAGGCGGACGGAGAGGGCGACTTGTCCGGCTTCTTCCTGCCCTTCTCGGTGTCGGCCGGCCCGACCGGACCCTCGCCGGCCTCCTCGGCGCCGTCCGCCGAGGCCGACGGGGAGGCGTCGGAGACGTCGTCGACGGAGGCCGCGCGCGGCTCCTTCGGCGGCGCCTCCATGCCTAGTTCAGCGAGGCTCAGTCCGCCGGCGGCGAGCAGCAGACCGGCCCCGACCATCAGCACCCGCCGACGTCGGCGCCGGTGCGCGGCGGCCTTGCGGTCCCGCCGTCCGGCTCGCGCGTCCCGCCCGCGGCCACGCCCCCGGGACCGGCCGGGAGGCCCGTCGGCCTCCGGGTCGTCACCCTCGGTGACCTGCTCGGACGCGCCGGCGTGTCCGTCCACGTCCGGGGCCTGCCGCGCGGCACGCGCACCGCGACCGCGGCCCCGGGCGCGGCGTCCGCCCGGACTCACGGGGGCGGCTTCGGCGTGCCCGAAAGGACTCTCGTGCGGGTCCGCGGTCGTGTCGTCCCCGGCGGACAGGGCGTCCGGATGGGTGCGGCACTCTTCGGCCGACGCGCCGCACCCCGAGCAGGAGAGGGCGCCATTGAGGTGCCGTTGGCACGGGTGGCAGTAATCCATGACGCCGGAAGATTATGTTCCGCACCGGTGACGTTCCCGGGTGGGCCCGTGAAAGTTGTGTAGGAACCTCGTGGACCGGGGTGTCGCGGCGAGATGATCGGCCCTATTTGCCCGCTGTCCGCGCCTTCGGCCCCCTCGACCCGGAACCGTTGTGCGTTCGACCCATTGACACTCAGACCGGGTCGTCCTTACTGTCGCGATCAGCATTTCGAACGAGCGACGAAATTTCGAACAGACCACAAAGGACAGGGAGTACCGTGCGCATCACGGGAATCAGCACGCACGTGGTCGGGACGCCGTGGCGGAACCTGACCTACGTACAGGTGCACACCGACGAGGGGCTCACCGGCGTCGGCGAGACCCGCATGCTGGGCCACACCGACGCGCTGCTCGGCTATCTGCACGAGGCACAGACCAATCACATTCTCGGGTCGGACCCGTTCGCTGTCGAGGACCTCGTCAAGCGGATGAAGTACGGCGACTACGGCCGGGCCGGCGAGATCGTGATGTCGGGCATCGCCGTCATCGAGATGGCCTGCTGGGACATCAAGGGCAAGGCCCTCGGCGTGCCCGTCTGGCAGCTGCTGGGCGGCAAGGTCACCGACAAGGTCAAGGCGTACGCCAACGGCTGGTACACCACCGAGCGCACACCGGAGGCTTACCACAAGGCGGCGCAGGGCGTCATGGAGCGCGGCTACAAGGCGCTCAAGATCGACCCCTTCGGGACCGGCCACTTCGAGCTGGACCACGAGCAGAGCCTGTACGCCGTCTCGCTGATCGAGGCCGTGCGCGACGCCATCGGCCCGGACGCCGAGCTGATGCTGGAGATGCACGGCCGGTTCTCGCCCTCCACCGCCGTCCGTCTCGCCAAGGACCTGGCGCCCTTCAAGCCCGCGTGGCTGGAGGAGCCGTGCCCGCCGGAGAACCTGAAGGCGCTGGAGAAGGTCGCCGCCAAGGTCGACATCCCGGTGGCCACGGGTGAGCGCATCCACGACCGGATCGAGTTCCGGGAGCTCTTCGAGAGCCAGGCCGTGGACATCATCCAGCCCGACGTCGGCCACATCGGCGGCATCTGGGAGACCCGCAAGCTGGCCGCCACCGCCGAGACCCACTACACGCTGGTCGCGCCGCACAACGTGGGCGGTCCGGTGCTGACGGCGGCCTCGCTGCAGGTGGGCTTCACCGCCCCGAACTTCAAGATCCTTGAGCACTTCAACGACTTCGCGGACGCGGAGATCAAGAAGGTCGTCTCGGGGGCCCCGGAGGTCGTGGACGGCTACTTCCACCTGTCCGACAAGCCCGGCCTCGGCGTCGAGCTGGACGTGGACGCGGCGGCGGAGTTCCCGCAGCAGCAGGCCCGCTTCGACCTCTGGGCCGAGGGCTGGGAGCAGCGCAAGCCCAAGGGCAGCCAGTGACCGCCTCGCCCGACGCGGCCGACGCCGGTTCACCGGCCACCGCCGTCGTCATCGAGGCACCGGGCGAGCACCGGCTGGTGCCGCACGAGCCCCGGCAGCCGGCGGCCGGCGAGGCCCTGGTCCGGGTGCACGCCTCCGGGATCTGCGGCAGCGACCGCGAGGTCTTCCAGGGCAACAGGCCGGAGGGGTACGTCCGTTACCCCCTCACACCGGGCCACGAGTGGTCCGGGACGGTCACGGCGGTCGGTGACGGTGTTCCTTCAAGTCTTGTAGGCCGTAAGGTCGTTGGCGAGGGCTTCCGGAACTGCCAGGTGTGCGACCGCTGTCACGCGGGCGAGACCACGCTGTGCTCGGCGGGGTACGAGGAGACCGGGTTCACCCAGCCCGGCGCGATGGCCACGACCCTCACCCTCCCCGCCCGCCTGCTGCACGTCCTCCCGGACGACGCGGACCTGTCGGCGGCGGCGCTGCTGGAGCCGGCCGCGTGCATCGCGGCCGCCGCGCTCAAGGCGAACGCCGTCCCTGGCGAGCGGGTGGCCGTGGTCGGCACGGGAACGCTCGGCATGTTCGCCGTTCAGTTCCTGAAGGCGGCGTCCCCGGCCGAGCTGCTCGTCGTGGGCACCCGGCCGGACCGGGCGGAGCTGTCGAAGCGGTTCGGGGCCACGGACTTCCGTACCAAGGACCAGGAACTGCCGGGCGACTTCGACGTCGTCATCGAGACCGCCGGGTCCGCGGACGCGGCGCGCACCGCCGCCGCCCTGCTGCGGCGCGGCGGGCGGCTGGTACTGACCGGCATCCCGGCGGCGGGCGCGGACGGGCTCGACCCGACCGATCTCGTCGTACGGCAGCTGGAGGTGCACACGGTGTTCGGTGCGGCGCCGGACGCCTGGGCCCACACCGTGCGGGTCTTCGGGGCCGGGCTGCTGGACCCGCTGCCGCTCGTCACGCACGAGCTGCCGCTGGAGCAGTTCCCGCAGGCCATCGAGCTGGTGGGGTCCGGCGACCCGACCGTCGGAAAGGTCCTGCTGCGGCCATGACACACCCCTGAGCCGTGCGCCGGTGCGGGGTACCTGACGACTTCGCACCGGCGCACACCCAAGAGCTTTGTGCACCAAGAGCCGCGAACCTTGTCCGAAATATCGAACATGAAGGACAGCTTGTGACCGACACCACCGCTCCGGCGCCGCGCCGACCCGGCGAGCAGGCCCTCGCCGCGCTCGGGCTGAACGCACCCGCCCTCGACCCTTCCGACGCCTCCCCGCACTCCTTCCCCGGCGGCGGCCGCTGGCGCACCGAGGTGCCCTCCGTCGAGGGCCCCGAGGCACTCGGCGTGGTCCTCAAGGAAGCCTCGCGGCTCGACGTGCCGATCCACCGGATCAGCCAGGGCAGCGGCGTGTGGATGCTCACCGACGCCGAGATCACCGAGATGGTGGAGGCGACGGCCGAGCGCGACATCGAGCTCTGCCTGTTCACCGGCCCGCGTGGCACCTGGGACATCGGCGGCTCCACCCGTACCGACTCCAAGGGCGGCGGTCTGCGGGCCCGCGGCCACGACGCGGTGGCCGGGTGCGTCGAGGACGCCGTGCGCGCGACCGAGCTGGGCGTGAAGTGCCTCCTCGTCGCCGACGAGGGCGTGCTGTGGACGCTGCACCGGGCGCGGGTGGAGGGGATCATCCCGGCCGACACGACCTTCAAGGTGTCGGCGCTGATCGGACCGGTGAACCCGACCGCGTACGCCGTGTACGAGAACCTCGGCGGCGACTCGATCAACGTGCCGAGCGATCTGACGCTCGATCACCTCACCGAGATCCGGCGGGTGTCCGGCGCTCCCATGGACATGTACATCGAGGCGCCCGACGACCTCGGCGGCTATGTGAGGATGTACGAGGTCGCCGAGCTGATCCGGCGCGGCGCACCGATCTACCTGAAGTTCGGCCTGTCGAAGGCCCCCGGGATCTACCCCTACGGGCACCACATGCGGGACCTCACCCTGTCCACGGCCAAGGAACGCGTACGGCGCGGCCGACTGGCCCTGGACCTTCTGGCGCGCCACGGAGCGGACGGCGACATGGCTCCGCTCGGTACCCGTTTGCCCGGAGATCTGAAGCGGTTCGGAAATCCCTCATAACGAAGCGGACAACTGGCTTCACAGAAGAAGACGCAGTCACACAGAATCCCCCACATCTCCTCTGGCTCCTTTCGGCTCATGAAGTGCCGTCCACGCCAGAACGTACAGAGCCTTCAAGACATCAAGGATGATGATCATGCGCACTCGCCGAGCCGCACTCGCCGCCATAGCCTCCACCGCCTCCCTCGCCCTCACCCTGACCGCCTGTGGTCAGAGCGGTGAGGGTGGCAGCGAGGACAAGGGCGGCAGCACCGAGGGCGCCACCATCGGCATCGCGATGCCGACCAAGTCCTCCGAGCGCTGGATCGCCGACGGCAAGAACGTCGTGACCAACCTCGAGAAGATGGGCTACAAGACCAAGCTGGTCTACGGCGAGGACGACCCGGACCAGCAGGTCGGCCAGATCGAGAACCTGATCACGCAGGGTGTGAAGGCCCTCATCGTCGCCGCCATCGACAACAAGTCGATGAACAACGTGCTCCAGCAGGCCGCCGACGCCGACATCCCGGTCATCTCCTACGACCGCCTGATCCTCGGCACGAAGAACGTCGACTACTACGCGTCCTTCGACAACGAGAAGGTCGGCGAGCTCCAGGGCAACTACATCCTGGAGAAGCTCGGCCTGAAGGACGGCTCCAAGAAGGGCCCCTTCAACATCGAGCTGTTCGCCGGCTCCAACGACGACAACAACACCCGCTACTTCTTCCAGGGCGCCATGAACGTCCTGCAGCCCTACATCGACAAGAAGCAGCTCGTCGTCAAGTCCGGCCAGACCCAGCTGAACCAGGTCACCACCCTTCGCTGGGACGGCGGCACCGCCCAGAAGCGCATGGACGACATCCTGACCTCGGCGTACAAGAGCGACCCGGTGGACGCCGTCCTCTCCCCGTACGACGGCATCTCCATCGGCATCCTGTCCGCGCTGAAGTCGGACGACTACGGCTCCAAGAGCAAGCCGCTGCCGATCGTCACCGGCCAGGACGCCGAGGTCGCCTCGGTGAAGTCGATCATCGCGGGCGACCAGTCGATGACCGTCTACAAGGACACCCGTGAGCTGGCCAAGGTCGCCTCGAACATGGTCGACGCGCTGCTGAACGACAAGAAGCCCGAGGTCAACGACACCAAGACCTACGACAACGGCTCGAAGGTCGTCCCCGCCTACCTGCTGGAGCCGGTCAGCGTCGACAAGTCGAACTACAAGGAGACCGTCGTCGACTCCGGCTACATCAAGGAGAGCGACCTCAAGTAGTACGACGGCTTCCCCGACCGACCACTGATTGGAAGGCACGACCATGGCGGGACCCGTCCTGGAAATGCGCTCGATCGTCAAGACCTTTCCCGGCGTCAAAGCGCTGTCGGACGTCACACTGACCGTCCAGCAGGGCGAGGTCCATGCCATCTGCGGCGAGAACGGCGCCGGCAAGTCGACCCTCATGAAGGTCCTCTCCGGCGTCCACCCGCACGGCAGCTACGACGGCGACATCCTCTTCGAGGGTGAGCCCTGCGAGTTCAAGGACATCAGGGCCAGCGAGCAGCGCGGCATCGTCATCATCCACCAGGAGCTGGCGCTGTCGCCGTACCTCTCCCTCGCGGAGAACATCTTCCTCGGCAACGAGCACGCCCGGGGCGGGTTCATCGACTGGCGGGAGACGCTGCGGCACGCCACCGAACTGCTGCGCCGGGTGGGGCTCTCCGACCACCCGGACACCCGCGTCGCCGACATCGGCGTGGGCAAGCAGCAGCTCGTGGAGATCGCCAAGGCGCTCTCGAAGAAGGTGAAGCTCCTCATCCTGGACGAGCCGACGGCCGCCCTGAACGACGAGGACAGCGACAAACTCCTGGATCTCATCCTGGAGTTGAAGAAGCAGGGCATCACCTCGATCATCATTTCCCACAAGCTGAACGAGATCCGCAAGGTCGCCGACTCGGTGACGATCATCCGCGACGGCCAGACCATCGAGACCCTCGACGTGAAGGCCGCGGAGACCACCGAGGACCGGATCATCAGCGGCATGGTGGGGCGCGACCTGGAGCACCGCTTCCCGGAGCGCACCCCGCACGAGCCGGAGCAGGGCGCCTCGCCCGCCCTGGAGATCCGCAACTGGACCGTGCACCACCCGATCGACCAGCAGCGCAAGGTCGTCGACGACGTGTCGGTCCAGGTGCGGCGCGGTGAGATCGTCGGCATCGCGGGCCTCATGGGCGCCGGCCGTACGGAACTGGCGATGAGCGTCTTCGGCCGCACCTACGGCCGCTACAGCGGCGGCACGGTCCTCAAGGACGGCAAGGAGATCCGTACCAGGACCGTCCCCGAGGCGGTTGACAACGGTATCGCCTACGTCACCGAGGACCGCAAGCACTACGGTCTCAACCTCATCGACACCATCAACCGCAACATCTCGCTCAGTGCGCTGGGCAAGGTCGCCAAGGCCGGGGTGGTCGACGAGCACGAGGAGCGCAAGGTCGCCGAGCGCTTCCGCACCTCCATGAACATCAAGGCGCCGACCGTCTTCGAGCCGGTGGGCAAGCTGTCCGGCGGCAACCAGCAGAAGGTCGTCCTCAGCAAGTGGATCTTCGCGGGTCCCGATGTGCTGATCCTGGACGAGCCGACCCGCGGGATCGACGTCGGCGCCAAGTACGAGATCTACACGGTCATCGACAAGCTGGCGGCGGAGGGCAAGGCGGTCGTCTTCATCTCCTCCGAGCTGCCGGAACTGCTCGGGATGTGCGACCGCATCTACACGATGGCCGCAGGAAGGCTGACGGGTGAGTTCTCGCGTGCCGAGGCCACGCAGGAATCGCTGATGCGTCAGATGACGAAGGACAAAGAGGTAACCCGATGAGCACCGATGTGACCGCCAAGAGCCCGGCCCCCGCGCCGCCCGGCAAGAGCGGGACGGCGGCCGGCGGCGGCCTGCTCCAGCTGGTACTGGACGGCATGCGCCGCAACATGCGGCAGTACGGCATGCTGATCGCCCTCGGCCTGATCGTGGCGTTGTTCGCGGTGTGGACCGACGGTGACCTGCTGCTGCCGCGCAACGTCTCCAACCTGGTGCTGCAGAACAGCTACATCCTGATCCTCGCGATCGGCATGATGCTGGTCATCATCGCGGGCCACATCGACCTGTCCGTGGGCTCCCTGACCGCGTTCATCGGCTCGATGGCCGCCGTCTTCATGGTCGACAACGACCTGCCGTGGCCGCTGGCCGTGCTGCTGTGTCTGGCCGTGGGCGCCGCCGCGGGTGCCGCGCAGGGCTTCTTCATCGCGTATCTCGGCATACCGTCGTTCATCGTGACCCTCGCGGGCATGCTCGTCTTCCGCGGTCTCACCGAGATCTTCCTCAAGGGCCAGACCCTCGGCCCGTTCCCGGAGGGCCTGCAGAAGGTCGCCAACGGCTTCCTCCCCGAGGTCGGCCCGGAGACCAACTACCACAACCTGACGCTGCTGCTGGGCTTCGCCGTCATCGCCTTCGTGGTCCTCCAGGAGTTCCGCGACCGGCGCCGGCAGCAGGAGTTCGCGCTCGACGTGCCGCCGATGAACCTGTTCGTCCTCAAGCTCGTCGCGATCTCCGCCGCCCTGCTCACCGTCACCATGCTGCTCGCCAGCTACAAGGGCGCCCCGATCGTCCTGCTGATCCTCGGCGCGCTGGTCGTCGGCTTCGGTTACGTGATGCGCAACGCGATCATCGGCCGCCACATCTACGCCATCGGCGGCAACCTGCCCGCCGCCAAGCTGTCCGGCGTGAAGGACAAGAAGGTCACCTTCCTGATCTTCCTGAACATGGGCATGATGGCCGCGCTGGCCGGTCTGGTCTTCGCCGCCCGCTTCAACGCGGCGTCCCCGAAGGCGGGCCTCAACTTCGAGCTGGAGGCCATCGCGGCCTCGTTCATCGGCGGCGCGTCGATGAGCGGCGGCGTCGGCACCGTCCTCGGCGCGATCATCGGTGGTGTCGTCCTCGGTGTCCTCAACAACGGTATGAACCTCGTCGGCATCGGCACCGACTGGCAGCAGGTCATCAAGGGCCTCGTCCTGCTGGCGGCCGTCGGATTCGACGTGTGGAACAAGCGCAAGGGCGGCAACTGACCGCACCGCAAGGGGGCCTCGCCGAAACGGCGGGGCCCCTTTCCCATGGGAGAAAGGCGGGACGTCACCCGTGAAGGAACTCTTCGGCAAGCTCGCCGACGGCACCGAGATCCACCGCTGGTCGCTGGAGAACGGCGGCACCCGTCTCAGGGTCCTGTCCTACGGCGGGATCGTGCAGTCCCTGGAGACCCCGGACCGCGACGGCCGGTACGCGAACATCTCGCTGAACTTCGACAGCATCGAGGACTACGTCGCCGGATCGCCCTACTTCGGCGCGCTGATCGGCCGCTACGGCAACCGGATCGGCGCCGGGCGCTTCACGCTGGACGGCGAGACCCACGAACTCCCCGCCAACGACGGCGCGAACAGCCTGCACGGCGGGACGCACGGCTTCGACCGCGCCGTGTGGGACGTCGAGCCGTTCACGGACGGCCCGGACGTGGGTCTGCGGCTGTCGTACACCAGCCCCGACGGCGAGATGGGCTACCCCGGCACCCTGACCGTCCAGGTCCTCTACACACTCACCGAGCGGGGCGAGTGGCGGATCGACTACACGGCGACCACGGACCGGACCACCGTCGTCAACCTCACCCACCACGTGTACTGGAACCTCGCGGGCGAGGGCAGCGGCCCGGTCCACGACCACCGGCTGACCATCCCCGCCGCCCGCTACACCCCGGTCGACTCCGGCCTGATCCCCCTCGGCGAACCGGCCGAGGTCGCGGGCACCCCCTTCGACTTCCGCACGGACAAGGCGGTCGGCGACGACCTGCGCAGGGCCGATCCGCAGCTGCTGCACGCCAAGGGGTTCGATCACAACTGGGTCCTGGACAAGGGCGTCACGGCCGAGCCGGAATGGGCCGCCACCCTCACCGACCCGGCGTCCGGCCGCATCCTGCGGATCTCCACGACCGAGCCGGGGCTGCAGTTCTACTCCGGGAACTTCCTGGACGGCACGCTCGTGGGAGCCTCCGGGAGGAGCTACCGGCAGGGCGACGCGCTGTGCCTGGAGACCCAGCACTTCCCCGACTCGCCGAACCAGCCGTCGTACCCGTCGACCGTGCTGCGACCCGGGCAGACGTACCGGTCCACGACGGTCCACGCGTTCGGCTGACAGCGGCTCGACGGCGACCCCGGTGGCCTTTCACAGATCACTCACAAGTTCTTACCTGAATTTCAGCGGTTGAACGGAACCTCCCCGGCCTCCGTATGTAGGGGCGGCCCGTGCTCCCCCGCACGGGCCGCCCTTGGTCGTCGGGCCCGGTCGTCCCCAACGGGCCCGCCCCCTACGGAGGTTCCATGTCCGACAACGTCACCTCGTTGTTCCGCAGCACCGCGGCGCACAGCCCCTCGATGGCTGCGCTGACGCGTGAGGGCGGCGACGGGGTGGGGCCGGTGGACTTCTGTATCCCGTGCAATCCGTACTTCCCCACTCCCGCCATGTTCGACGACATGGCGAGCAGACTGCGCGACATCATCACGTACTACCCGAGCAGCGCCGACACCATCACGGCCGAGCTGTGCAATCTGCTCCAACTCCCGCCGCAGTGCGTGGCGATGGGCAACGGCTCGACCGAACTCATCACCTGGCTCGACCATCTGATGGTCCGTGAGTCCCTCGCCGTGCCCGTCCCCACCTTCGGCCGCTGGACCGACCAGCCGATGGAGACCGGCAAACGGGTCGACATGTTCCCGCTGCAGGAGTCCAGCGGCTTCGCCCTCGACCTCGCGCAGTACGCCGAGTTCATCCGGGCCCGGGGCACCCGGGTCGCCGTCATCTGCAACCCGAACAACCCCGACGGCGGCTTCCTGCACCGGCACGCGCTGGTGCAGTTCATGGACGCGATGGCCGACCTGGACCTGATCGTCATCGACGAGTCGTTCCTGGAGTTCGCCGACGCCGAGTCCGAGCCGTCCACGGTGCAGGACGCGGTCATGCGGCCCAACGTGGTCGTGCTGCGCAGCCTCGGCAAGAACTTCGGCCTGCACGGCATCCGCTTCGGCTACCTGGTCGCCAACCCGGCGCTCGCCGGCAAGGTCCGCTCGATGCTGCCGAAGTGGAACCTCAACTCCTTCGCCGAGCACGTGGTGTTCATGCTGAAGAACCACGGCCCCGAGTACATGGAGAGTCTGCACCAGGTCCGCCGCGACCGGTTGGACATGGCCCGCCAGCTCTCCGCCCTCCCCGGGCTGACGGTCTACCCGTCACAGGGGAACTTCCTCTTCGTGCGCCTGCCCGTGGGCGCCGAGGGCACCGTGGTCCGCGACCGGCTCCTCACCGAGCACCGGGTCCTGGTCCGCGAGTGCGGCAACAAGGTCGGCTCGTCCAGTCGCTTCCTGCGACTCGTGGTCCGGCCCCAGGTGGACGTGCGTCGCCTGGTGTCCGGCCTGGAGTCGGTTCTCTACGGGTCCAGGAGGGGAGCCGCCGTACCCGAGCTGGGCACCGGGACCAGCTACAGCTCGGGTACGGCGGCCGTGGACCGGCTGATGAGCGAGACCAACGGCACCGGGATGCACAACCTCGCGGCGCAGGCCATGAGCATGCCCGCCCCGGCGCCCGCGTCCTCCATGCAGTTCGCCTCCCCCGCGCCGGCGCCCGTCCCCGCCGCCGCGTCCATGCAGTTCGCCTCCCCCGCCCCGGCGCCCGTCCCCGCCGCCGCGTCCATGCAGTTCGCCTCCCCCGCGCCGACGCCCGTCCCCGCCGCCGCGTCCATGCAGTTCACCTCCCCCGCCCCGGCGCCCGCCGCGCCGATGCAGTTCCCGAACCCGGCACCCGCTGCGGCCCCGATGCCGGCTCCGATGCCGATGCCGGTTCCCGCGCAGGCCCCGATGCCCGCCGCACCGGCCGCCGCCATGCCGGTCCCCGGCCTGCAGCCCGTCGCCCAGACCGGCATGCCCGGCCTCGCGACCGCCGCCCAGGGCCGCCGCACGATGGGCGCGGCCCAGGGTCTGACCGCCGCCCAGGTACGCGGCCGCACCCAGCCGGACCCCCTGGAGGAGCCGCAGGGGTGGCCCGCGGCGGGGGCGGTCTACAACCAGGTGGGGTGAGCCCGGCTTCCTCCGGCTCCCCCTGACGGACCCCATGGGGCGACGCCCCCGACCGGCCTGTACGGGCCGCGGTCGGGGGCGTCGCCCTGTTGCCGTGCGACCGGGGCCGCCGGAGGGGCCGGAGGGGCCGGCCCGGCGACCCCGGTCGAGGGGGCGGCTCGCGTCAGTTCTGGTGGAGCCTGTTGCGGCCGGGGCCGCCGGAGAGGGTGTCGTCGCCCTTGCCGCCGTACAGGACGTCGTTGCCGCTGTTGCCGTAGAGCTTGTCGTTGCCGTCCTCGCCGTACAGCGCGTCGTCGCCCTTGCCGCCGTGGAGGGCGTCGCTCCCGGCCCGGCCGCGCAGGGTGTCGTTGCGGAGTCGCCGTACAGACCGTCGGAGTCGGCGCCGCCGGTGAGGGTGTGCCTGAACACGCGCGGAGCCGGTTTCATCCGGCGTTACCCCGCGGGAGTCCCGGAGTTCGCTCCGCGGCCACGCCTCGGACCTGGCTCTCCCGGGCCGGGTGAACGACGCTCGCGCCGGATCCGTACTCCCTGACGCCGGTGGGGCATCCCGGTCACCGCCGTCGGGCCGTCACACCGTCGGAATCAAAACGCAACGCCCCCGGCCCCGTGCGCGCCGGTGCGCGCCCTACGATCAAGCCCGTTCTCTGCTCCTTTACACATGTGCCAGGTGCGACTGGCAGCCGGAAGTGGGTGGACCGTGCGTCGAAAGACCCGGCCGAATCAGCAGGTCCGGACGAGTCAGCGGGTCCGGACGAGTCGGCAGGCCCGGACGAGCCCTCGGGCGAGCCGGGCGGTTCTGACGAGCCGGACGGGCCGGGGGGTCCGGACGAGTCGCCGGACCCAGGCGGTCGTGGCGGTCACGGCCGTGCTGGGGCTCGCGGTCGGTCTGTCCGGCTGCGGCGGCAGCGCGGACGCGGAGTCGAAATCGGTCTCCCTGACCGTCGTCGCGACCAACTACGGCGACAGCGTCCGCAAGAACTCCGAGGGCTACTGGGACCGCGTCACCCTGGCGTTCGGCGCCGAACACCCCGGCATCGACGTGGACGTGCGGGTCTACGGCCCGGACGAGGTCGACAAGAAGGTCGCGGAGCTGGTCGAGCGGGGCGAGGCCCCCGACATCGTGCAGACGGACAGCTACTCCGAGTACGCCGCGCGGGACCTCCTCTACAGCGCGGACGAGGTGTTGTCCGTCCCGGTGCAGGCCTCGTTCGTGCGCAGTCTCGCTAACGCCGGGGAGATGGGCCGGGCGCAGTACGGCCTGCCGTTCACCGCGAGCACCCGGCTGCTCTACTACAACAAGGACCTGTTCGAGCGGGCGGGCCTGAAGCCACCGAAGACCTGGGACCAACTCCTCACCGCCGCAAGGACGTTGAAGGCACAGGGGGTGAAGTACCCGATCGCCGTGCCGCTGGGGCCGGAGGAGGCGGAGGCCGAGACGCTGATGTGGCTGCTGGCCGGCGACGGCGGCTACACCGACTCCACCAACCGCTACGACATCGCCTCCCCCACCAATGTGGCGACTCTGACCTGGCTGAAGGAGAACCTGGTCGGCGAGGGACTGACCGGCCCGGTCGCGCCCGGCGAGCTGAACCGCCGGGAGGCCGTGGACGCCTTCCTCACCGGTGACGCGGCCATGGTCAACGCCCCGCTGTCGCTGGTCCGCCAGATCGCGGACTCCTCCGACTCCGTGCCCTACGGCGCCGTCCCGCTGCCGAGCCGTGACGGCAAGGAGACGCCCACGATGGGCACCGCGGACTGGGTCTTCGCCTTCAAGAACGACGACCATCGCGCCGCCATCGGGCAGTTCCTCGACTTCCTCTACACCGACAAGTACGTGACCGAGCAGGCCGCCCAGTACGAACTGCTCCCCGTCACCACCTCCGCCGCCGACGCCATGCGGGCCGACAAGGCGCACCGGGCGCTGTGGAGCGGCCTCGACACCCTGCAGAACCTCCGCCTCTATCCCGTCGCCGAGACCAACTGGTCGGAGGTGGCCGCGACCATCCGCAAGCGGATCGGCAAGGCGGTGGCGCCGGACGGCAGTCCGCGGGAGGTGCTGGAGTCGATCGCGAGGGCGACGAAGTAGGCGGGCGGGGCGTGCCGACGCGTACGCGGCCGGTCAGGGCGGGATGATCGCCGCCGGCAGGGCGAGGCGGGGCCGAGCGCGGCGCGGCGAGGCAGGACCGAGCGCGTGCAAGGCCGGGCGAAGCGAGGCCGGGCGAGGCGGGTCTCAGGGGCGCGTCGGCGCGGAGCCGGAGCGGTCGGGGCGGTCAAGGTGGCCGGCGCGGTCGGAGTTGTCGGGGCGGCCGACGCGGTCGAGGTGGAGGGGAGCGTCGACGCGGTCGAGATGGTGAGGGGCGTCGGGGCGGTCGGGGTGATCCGGCGGTGCCAGCAGATGTGTCGCGATCCCAGCCGTGACCAGGCCGGATGCGAGGAGCAGGCCCTGCGGCAGCGCCATGCCCATGATCAGCATCACCAGCGAGAGGGCGAGGAGGGCCCAGGCACGGCCGCGTCGTCGCCGGTACGCGCGTGGCGGGAGCGGAGGGGCGAGCCGCCCCCGAGGACCGCTGCGCCGCGTCCCCTGCTCCGGAGCGGACGGCGCTTCGGTGTCGGGCCGCGTCATGGCTCCTCCCTCCGGACCGGTGGCTGGGCGGTACGGCCACGGTCACACACGCCCGCGCGGGGTCACCATCGGGTCCAGTGCTCATTTCGCGCCTGCCCGGACCCCACGACCGCCCGGCCGGATGGGCACGGGTACCGATGGACCCCGCCGCACGCACGCCTCCGGCTGGTTCCCCACGGGGCTGATCGAGCCATGCCCCTGGCGCCGCTCGCCGTCAACACGACTGTCTTACAAGCGACTTGACGGTCACCGACTTTGCCGGACTGACAGCTGACCTACAGCATCCGTTCCTACGGTGCCGTGTCCATGACAGATACTCCAATGCCCTCAGAGGCAACAGGCGCGACAGAGACACCGACACCGACACCGACACCGATCGGACGCCGTACCGTCCTGATCGCCACCGGCGCCACGGCCGCCACCCTGGCCGTGGGCGCCGCCGCCACACCCGGAGCCCCCACAGCCAGGACGGCCGACGCGGGGAACACCGCCCCCGTGGCCGCCGCGGCCGTCTGCACCCTCACGAAGGAGATGACCGAAGGCCCCTATCACCTCGACGGACAGCTCGTCCGCCCCGACATCCGCGAGGACAAGACCGGCTTTCCCCTGGTGCTGACCCTCACCGTCGTGGACGACGACACCTGCGCGCCGCTCAAGGGCGCCCTGGTGGAGATCTGGCACTGCGACGCGCTCGGCGAGTACTCCGGCTTCGTCGGCGCCAACGGCCACGACGAGCCCGACAACGGTACGTTCCTGCGCGGCGCCGTCCTGTCGAACTCCAGCGGAGTCGCGAAGATCACGACGGTCTACCCCGGTTGGTACCGGGGCCGCTGCGTCCACATCCACCTCAAGGTGCACACGGACGTCACCCTCACCTCCGACGGCTCGTTCACGGGCGGCCAGGAGCTCCACACCGGCCAGCTCTTCTTCAGCGAGACGATCACGGCCCGGGTCGGGGCCCTCTCCCCGTACGCGGCCAACACGGTCCCCCGCACCACCCTCGCCCAGGACTCCATCTACGACGAGGGGGGCGCCGCGTCCGGCCTTCTCACCCTGACGGCACTGGGCGGCTCACCGGCGGCCGGGTACGCGGGGTCGCTGACGGTGGGGGTGGAGTCGGGCTGACGTGGCCGGCCCTTCCCCTCCGGGGCGCCGGCTCCCTCCCGGTCCGTCCGGGAGGGAGCCGGCGACGGATGCCGAACACCGAACACCGAACGCCAACTGATCAGCCGAGGTCGGGCAGGCTCGATCACGACTCGATCGAAATCGTAAGGTTTTGACCAGGCACGATGTCCTCTCGATCTCCTGGGTACGCATCGGACGAGCGCGGCTAGCGTGGGCGAGGTGCGGCAGTTCGCCTTTGACGCCCAGCACCCGTGCTCGTACCCATCGAGTCCCATCGAGAGGAGGCGGCCGTGATGCCGGGCGGGGAGACGGACAGCGGTACAGGAACGATCGGCGGCCCGAGCGGCGAGAGCCCGGACCACGCCCCCGGAACACTCCTGCTGAAGCGCCACTTCACGGGCGAGAACCTGCCCCTGGTACGCGCCCAGGTGGAGGACACGGCCGCGGCGGCGGGTCTGTGTGGCGTACGGCTCGGCGAGTTCACCCTCGCGGTCAGCGAGATCGCCGCCAACGCGGTCGAGCACGCCGGCGGCCAGGGCCGCCTCGAACTCCGCCGCCTGGCCCACGAACTGGAATGCCGCATCACCGACAACGGCCCCGGCTTCACCCCCACCCTCCCCGAACTCCTTCCCGGCCTCGGCACCTGCCCCGGCCGCGGCCTCTGGCTGGCCCACCTGGTCACGGACCGCATGACGGTGACGACGGACATCACGGGGGCGGGGGCCGAGGTGACGCTGGCCGTGCGGCTGGGGTGAGGGCCCCTCGGGTCAGGACGGACGGGTTGCGAGGAACCCGGCCCGACTCCGATGTCCCGCAACGGCCGGCGTCGGCCGATCTCCCCCGATGCGGACGGCCCCACCCTCGGTCAGCCCCTCGCCAGGGATCGGACCTCGAACCACGGAACACCCCCCGCTCGTCAGCTTCGGCCACCCCCACTGGGAGCGGGACGCGCCCGGGGGCGCGCCGTTGACCGCGTGAGCGCGGAAGCACCGCTCCTCGCCTTCCGCAGCCGAACCCTCAGCCGACGCCACCAGGGCTGCGGATCATCCAGCTCCACGGGTGCGTCCGGCAGCGCCGAAAATACGCCCGCTTCCGTGTGCCAGGCGCGGAACACGCCACGGAACATCGGGTGGGGTTCGCGCGGTAGAGCGCCTCTCGAACAAGCCACTGCGTCTCCTTCGTCCGCTTCTCCGTTACCGTTAACGTTACCGTTAACGGGATTCTGACCCAGGACTGCCGACCTCGTCAACGCCCGCCGCCGGACGGCTCACGATCCGTCGATGGCGTGCCGGCGCTGCCCCGCCCGCGTGGCGGTGCCGGACCGGTGATGGCGCGGCACACCGGCGAACCTGGTTGACTTGGCGCGGGGCGGCACAGGAACAGAAGTGAGTGGGCAGCGTGGCCGGACAGCGGGATACGGAAGACCAGCGGGCGCGGGGTGTGAAAACCGTCAAGCGCGTCACGCTCCGCGACGTCGCCCAAGCGGCAGGCGTGTCCCATCAGACCGTCTCCCGGGCGATCAACGGCAAGGGAGAGATCGACCCGAAGACTCAGCAACGCGTGCTCGATGTCGCGCGGCAGTTGCGTTACCGGCCCAGCCGGTTCGGCCGAGGGCTGGTCCGCCCGGACGTCGTGTCCGTCGGGCTCATCGTCCCCGACGTGGTCAACCCCTTCTTCCCGGAGTTCGTGGCAGGAGTGATCGCGGCCGCGGACGAACGCGACTGGCAGGTGCTCGTGGCCAGCACCGAGAACGATCGGTCCCGGGAGCTGACGTTGGTCCGCTCACTCGGCGGACAGGTCGACGCCCTCGTCGGCTACCTCAGTCATCCCGATGCCCAGCTCGAGCCGTACGTGGGCACCGTGCCGCTGGTTCTGGTCGATCGCGGGCTGGACTCGTCGAACCACGCGGTGGTCCACGTCGACACCGCGGCCGGAATCCGGGCCGGGATGCAGCACCTCGTCGACCGGGGTCACCGCCGGATCGGCATGATCGACTGTGAGTGCGTGAGCGCCCCCCTGGTCCGGCGCCGCACCTTCCTCGACGTCGTCGGCGAACACGCGCTGCCCGTCGACGAGGGCTGGATCGTCATGGGTGAGCAGTCCCCGGCCGGGGGCGCCGCCGCCTTCGAGGCGCTGCACGCCGCGCGCCCGGACCTCACCGCCGTCGTCGCCTTCAACGACCTGGTCGCGATCGGTGCTCTCCGGGCCGCCCGCCGGCTCGGCGTCCGAGTACCCGACGACTGCGCACTGGTCGGCTACGACGGGCTGAGCGTCGTCGATCTGGTCGACCCGCCACTGACCACCCTCCACCTCGACAAGAGACGGCTGGGCGAACTGGCCGTTCACCAGGTCGACCGACTCCTCACAGGCGAACTGCCACCCCCTATCGTCCTGACACCGAGCCTGCGTGTACGCGGCACGACCTGACCCACCTCCGGCCTCGATCCGCGAGCGGGGTTCGGCAGGCGGTTCTTCGTGAGGCGGGCCGGCAGGACGCGCTCTGCCTCCGCTTGCGTCCGAGCGCGGCGGTCCCGCCTGCACGAACCTGGCCCACTCCTCCTCCGTGGACGGCAGGGGCGGGACCTGCCACAGTCGTCACGTGGACTGGATGTCTCCGGCCTCCGCGTTGTTGGGGGCCGTCATCGGTGCTGGTGGGACTCTCCTGGCTCAACGTGGCCAATGGCGGCAGCAGGTGCAGGCTCAGGACCGGAATGCCCGTCGGCAGTTGTACGGCGAGTACCTGTCGGCACCGCACACAGCTGGTGAACGACTGCACCTGCCGGCCCGGGGGGTGAGACATCCGGGCGATGACGCCCTGCTGGAAGCGGCCCACGATGCCTACGGGGCCGAATCCCTGTATCCGTTGAGGGCACAACTCGTGATCAGCGCTCCGGCACCGGTGGTGGAGCAGGTCCGGGCCGCGACGATCGCCATGCGCGACCTCCGGGACTGCGTCGGAAACGCATACCTCATCGGCATCGGCGAATACGCGGCGGGCGAGCAAGCGGTCCGGGACAGCCAAGAGCGCCTGCGCGACGTGATGCGTACGGACTTGGCCGGCCGGCCACAGGCTCACTAGCCTTCCACCACAGGGCCCTGTCAGGGCGGGTGAGAGGCGGGGTCACGGGTTCTCCCAGGCCGCCGGTTCCGCCGCCAGGTTCTTCACCGGATCGGGGAGGGTGCCGGCCGCGATGTCGGCCACCGTGACGCCCTCCAGGATGCGCCGGACGTTGGCCCGCAGGGCGATCCACAGGGGGAGCAGCGGTTCGGCGGAGCCGGTGTAGGTGAGGCCGGTGGGGCGTTCGCCGCGTACCGACACGATCGGGCCGTCGACGGCCCGGATCACGTCGGCGACGGTGATGGCGGCGGCTTCACGCGCCAGCCGGTACCCGCCGCTGCCGCCCCGCCTGCTGGTGACCAGGCCGCCTCGCCGCAGATCGCCGAGGATGCCCTCCAGGAACTTGTGCGGAATCTCCTGGACGGTCGCGATGACTTCCGCCTTCACCGGGCCGCTGTCCTGCCGTACGGCGACTTCCAGTACCGCGCGTACGGCGTAGTCCGCCCGTGCCGAGATCCTCATGGCCACCATTGTCGGCCACGCGGACGGCACGGCGGTCCCGCGCTCCGCAGGGGGCGCGGGACCGGGCACGGCGGCTCAGCCCAGCCGGATCACGTTCCACGACAGCGGCTCCAGGACCGCGCTCAGTACGCCGTCCCGCAGCACGGCCCCCGCACCCGCGTGCGGAGCGACCCGCTCGGGGTCCGTGAGCGTGTTGCGTGCGTCCGGGTCCGCGTCGGCCAGCACGCTGTGCTCGACGATTCGGGTCAACTCCAGTCCGTTCAGAACGACTTCGAGCGGCAGCGCGTCCGTACGACCCCGGTTGACCGCGAACACGGTCACCGAACCGTCCTCGGCCCGCACCGCCGTCGCGTGCAGCAGATCCGCCTCGCCGTACTTCTTCGTCCCGTACGTCGGCGAGTCCACCCGTACGTCGAGCACCTCGCCCCGGCCGTACTTCGCGGCCTGCGCGAACGGGAAGAACGTCGTCTGCCGCCAGGCGGGGCCGCCCGGCTCGGTCATGATCGGGGCGATGACGTTGACGAGCTGGGCGAGGCAGGCGACGGTGACGCGGTCGGCGTGCCGGAGCAGCGCGATGAGCAGGGAGCCGAAGACGACCGCGTCCATGACGCTGTAGTTGTCCTCCAGCAGACGGGGGGCCTCCGCCCAGTCCCGCTCACCGGAGTTCTCGATCTCGTGCCACTTGGAGATGTACCAGACGTTCCACTCGTCGAAGGAGAGGTTGATCTTCTTCTTGGACTTGAGTTTCGCGCCCACGTGGTCGGCGGTGGCGACCACGTTCTCGATGAAGGACTCCATGTCGACGGCGGAGGCGAGGAAGGAGTCGATGTCGCCGTCCTCGGGCTGGTAGTAGGCGTGCAGGGAGATGTGGTCGACGAGGTCGTACGTCTCCGTCAGGACCGTCGCCTCCCACTCGGCGAACGTCGGCATGGACTGGCTGGAGGAGCCGCAGGCGACGAGTTCGACACCCGGGTCGATCTGGCGCATCGCGCGGGCGGTCTCGGCGGCGATACGGCCGTACTCGGTCGCCGTCTTGTGGCCGGTCTGCCAGGGGCCGTCCATCTCGTTGCCCAGGCACCACAGGGTGATGCCGAAGGGGTCCTTGTCGCCGTGGGCGGCGCGGAGGTCGGACAGGGCGGTGCCGGAGGGGTGGTTGGCGTACTCCTGGAGTTCGAGGGCCTCGGCGACGCCCCGGGTGCCGAGGTTGAGGGCCATCATGGGCTCGGCCTGCGGGCCGATCTTCTTCAGGAAGCCGATGTACTCGGAGAGGCCGAAGCGGTTGGTCTCGGTGGAGCGCCAGGCGAGGTCGAGGCGGCGGGGGCGGTCCTCGACGGGGCCGACGGAGTCCTCCCACTTGTAGCCGGAGACGAAGTTGCCGCCGGGGTAGCGGATCGTGGTGACGCCCAGCTCACGGATGAGGTCCAGTACGTCGGTGCGCAGGCCCGCCTCGTCCGCCGCGGGGTGGCCCGGCTCGAAGACGCCCGTGTAGACGCAGCGGCCGAGGTGCTCGACGAAGGAGCCGAAGAGCCGGGGGTTGACCTCGCCGACCTTGAACGCGGGGTCGAGGGTGAAGCGGGCGGTGCGGGTCATGGAGGGGGCCCCTTCGGTGTTCGGCGTACGGCGTGCGGCGTGCGGCGTGCGGTGTGCGGTGTGCGACGTGCGGGCGTTCGGTATTGCGGATGCTGATCGTTGAGCCGAACGGGACGCTAGGGTCGAAGTCGGGACCAGTCAATGGGGCGAGGGGCCGACAGCCCGTCGCGGGTCTGTTGAGGGTCTATTGAGGGCTTGTCGGGGGCCTGCCGAAGGCTGATGCGGGCTGTTCGGGGCCGATACGGGCTGCCGAGGACCGGTGCGGGCTCGGCACCGTCCGCGCCTGGGAGGGGCCGCGGCCGTGGGCCCCGCCGGGTGGCTCAACCATCGTTCGTCAAAATTCAACGATCGTTGGAATCTCATGGTGCCGGGGTCCCCCGGGCACGTAGGGTCGGCGCGTGCCCGTGCTGCCCGACACCCTTGCCGAGACCTTGGGACGACTCGACGCCCGTATCGCGGAGGCCGGCGCCGACCGTGGTCTCCTGCTCGACGCGCGGGCGTTGGCGGACCGCACCGCCCTCGCCGAGGACGTCGTGCGGGCGCTGCTCGACGGGCACGGGCCCGCCGCCGACCGGGTCGACGACCGGGTGCGGGGGCGGGTGCGCGCACTGCACGAGGCGTATGCCGCGCGGAGCGGCAAGCGGGCCGGTGAGGTCGGCCGGGAGGTGGCGGAGCGGCTCTCCATCAGTCCCGAGTGGGCCCGGCAGTTGTTGCTCGGCAAGAAGATGCCGAACGTGCCCGACCTGACCGCGCTCGCGGAGTTCTTCGGCGTCGAGGAGGGCGTCCGGTTCTTCACCGACCCGGCCGCGGCCGTCCTGAACCGGGAACTCGGGCGCCTGCTCGCAGGACTTGAGGGCGACACGGACGGCGACGGGCCGCTGGTGGAGTTCGCCACCCGGCACGGGGTCGTCACGCTCGCGCTGCGCGGCCATCGGCTGACCCCCCGCAAACAGGAGGCGCTCGCCGTCATGCTCGAAGGGCTGCTCGGTGTCGACGACGAGGAGGCCCGCCGATGAGCCATGGCGCCGACCGAGGCCGCGGCGCCGACCCGAGCCATGGCGCGGAACGGCGCGGCCGGGCCGGGCGTGTCGCCCGGGGTACGGGCGGGGCGGGACTGCGCCGGGTCGTCGGCCGGGTCCGGGCCGCGTTGGCGCCCTCGCGGTCCGCCGCCGAGATGCGGAAACTGACCGCCGGGCTCAACAAGGCCGTGCGGGGAAGGCTCGACGGGCCCGTCGACGTACGGGAGTTGGGTGCGGCGTTGTGTGCGGAGATGAGCGCGCGGCGGGGCGGGCGGCCGGTGAAGCTGCGGTTCGAGCGGTTCCCGGACGGGATAGGGGTGACCGGACTGTGGATGGAGTTCCCCGACTTCGACCTGGTGATCGTCGAGGAGCGGGCGGAGACCGTGCAGCAACTGGTCATCCTGGGCCACGAGTTGTGGCACATGCACGCCGGGCACTGTCATCACCCGCTGCCGGGCCCGGACTCCGCCTCGCTCGCGCTGTCGGACGGAGTGGCCGAGCGGGATGAGCCCGGTGCGCCGGACGCGTCGCACGCTTCGGTCGGGGGGACGGCGTCCGCGCTGCCGCCGCTCTCCCCCGAGCTGTCCGCCGCGCTCGGGCAGGGCGGCACACCCATCGCCGCGCGCAACGGTTCGCACGAGTCGGACGAGCAGGAGGCCGAGGACTTCGGGCACCGGCTCGCGACCGCCTTCCGGCCCTGGGTGGACGCCGGGCCGGGCGGGTCGGCCGACGCGGCGGATCCGGGCGACCCGGCCGACCCCGTCGGGCAGGCCATCCAGGCGTCCCTCGGCTATCGCCGACCCCGCGGATGAGGGGGACGGCCGTGCCCGCGACGACGACCGGGGCCCTCAGCCCCGCGGCCTTCTTCGGTGAGCTGTACATCTCGTTCTGGATCCCCACGGCCGTACTGACCGCAGCCCTGGTGATCAAGCTGCCCAGCATCGTGAAGCTGTGGCGGGACTCGCTGCTGCGGGCGGTGGGCGGGCTGCTGCTCCTCGCCTGCTCCGTCTTCGTGTTCGCGGTGCCGTCGGTCATCGCGTGGACCAACCGGACCGTGGGCGTCCCGAACGTCGCTGCGCCCTGGGTGTATTCGCTGATCACCGCGTTCTGCGCGTGCTGTCTGCTGCTGATCGTCGCCTGGCGCAACGGCCCGGCCGACCGGTCCCCGGCGACCCGCCGCCTCATGCGGTGGGTCGTCGCCGTGTACGTGGCGGTGATCGTCGTGCTGTGGGTGCTGTTCGCGCTCGCGGACGTCCCCCGGGAGCGGCTGCGCGACCTCGACACGTACTACGCGACCACGCCCTTCATGCGCGAGGAGATCCTGCTCTACCTCGGCGCGCACACGGCGGCCTGCGTGGTCACCTACCGGCTGATCCGCAACTGGGTCCGCGCGGACGGCCTCGACCGGTGGCTGCGCGGCGGCCTGCGGGCGCTGGGCCTGGGCTGCGCGCTCAATCTGGCGTTCGACGCCGCGAAGCTCACGGCCGTGGTCGCCCGCTGGACGGGACACGACCTGGACTGGCTGAGCACGCATGTGGCGCCGCCGGTCGCCGCCCTGGCGGCCATCTGCATCGCGGTGGGCTTCATCCTTCCGCACGGCGGCCAGTATCTGCGGGACCGCTGGAGGGTGCGGGCACGCCACATACGGCTGCGGCCCCTGTATCTGCTGACCCGGACCGTCGACGACTCCCGCGTCCCCTTCGCCCTGCGCGCCACCCCGGAGCTGCGCCTCACCCGCCGGGAGACGTTCATCCGCGACGCCCTGCTCCGGCTGACCCGCCACCTCGACGAGGACCTGCGACGCCGCGCGTACGACATCGCGCTGGGCCTCGGGCACGAGCCCGGCCGGGCCAAGGCCCTGGCCGCCGCCGTCACGATCGAGGACGCCGTGGCCGCGCGGAGGCGGTCGCCCGACAGCGGGACGACGGCCACGCTCACCTCGGGCCCGCTCGTCTTTCCGGGGCTCGCGGTGGGTGTGCACGGCCTGCCGGTGACGGGGGACGCCGAGGGCGCGCCCGGTCGGGCGGCCTTCCCCGCGTTCGCGGTCGCGACGGACTTCACCGATCTGCTCCAGGACATCGAGGCCGTGTCCCTGGTCCTGCGTGAGCCCGACGAGATCGAGGCCGTACGGGCGCTCGCCGACGCCGACGCTGACGCCGAGCGCGGTGTGCCCGCGCACGAGTGAACGTCCCCCGACGAGCGGTCTGCCCTCCCGTCACGCGACCCGGTGAACTCCTTCTCGCCGTCCGAGACGTCCTCAGCCCCGCCGCGGGCCCACGCGCGCGATCACCCGGCGACGTCCCGCCACGTCCTGTCGAGTGCGATCCGCCTGAGTTGCCGGAGGGTGAGGGCGGGTTCGGTACGACTCGCGCTCACTCCGTAGCCTCTGGCGTTGACCGCCATGACCACCACCCGTAAGCCGTCGTCACGAAGGATGTCGACGGACCATTCGACGGCGCCCTTCCCGCCGTGGGCAGAAGGCTCCTTGGCGCTTCTGACGCGGGTGCCGTCGGGCAGGGTGGTCGACTTCTCGAAGACCTTCGCCATCCGGTCGTCGCCGGGCTTCCAGCGTTGCACGTTGGCCGCGACGAGGCTCTCGCCACGGCCGTCGTCGACGACGACATGTCCGAAGCCCTCCGCGCCTGCGGGCCGACGGGCTCGCAGGCCGGCCGGGAGCAACACGGCGAGGGTGCGGGCGATCTCCTTTCCGGCCACCCCTGGACTCGATTCGGTCCGCTCCGTGTCGGGCGGCTTCGGCATCCTCGAGAGAACGGGCTTCCACCGCGGTGAGGTCGCCACGGCCGAAAGCTGTTCGCCGGCCAGCGGAAGGGACGCGTCTTCATCCGCGGCCCACTGGCCGGGCCGCGTCTCGGTCTGTTTCACCACGACCTGTTCGCCACCGCCGTAGGTGAACTGGGCGGTGAGAACCTCGACACCGGACGGTTCGGAACCGTCCTCGGGCGACCGGTCCATGGTCAGCCTTCCGCCGTCGGGCAACCTTGTCTCCGTACACCGGCTGAACGGCGCGTACGCGGTGTCGGGGCACTGCAGGACCAGCGAGGGAACGGGAAGGCCCCATCGGTACAGGGAAACCGACACCTTGGCCTGGTTCCCGTCCCGTCCGTAGACGAGCGCGGCGGAGGGCGCCGCCGAACCGCTGCCCAGCCCCTGCCCCCGCTGCCCCGAAAGCCTCCCTTCGGGGAGCAGCGCTTCCAGGACGTGCACCATCTGCTGTGCCGACGGCGAACCGGAACCCGGGGAGCCGGACCCGTGTGCAGGCTTCGCAGGACTGCAGCCGGAGAGCACGGCGGCGCTCAGGCAGAGGGACACGGCCGATGCCCGGGCGAGGCGGTGGTGCTTTCCGGCAAAGGTGTCGGGGAGAACGGTATTCGTGGACACAGGGCCGGTCCTCAGCAATTTCCCGGGCGCCACACGCTGATTTTGTCCTGCATGTAGGCGTTGATGTTCGGCCAGTTCTCATGACCGCCGATCCCGAAGGTCAGCCCCGCGAAGTAGTAGTGCTGGTAGAAGCAGTACCCGCTGCTCGAATTGTTGACGATCGCCGAGGTCCTGTTGTCCATGTAGTGCCCGGGGAGGCTGAAGGACTGGCCGTCGCCGAGTTGAGCGAGCAACCGGCCGTTGTAGGTCGTGTGCTCGTAGACGCAGAGCGTGTACCCGTCACACGTGCGCGGCGTCCCGTTTCCCGTCAGGTTGTACCACGCCTGTGCGGACGCCTGCGTCGGAACGGCGGCCACCGCGATGGCCGCCGCGACGACCGCCACCCGCTTCATCCGCTCAGAGAAATTGAACATCTCGAAGAACTCCTTCCGTCCGGTGGAACCGTGGCTCGATGTCGGCGATCAGTAGCAGTTTCCGGGGTGGAAGGCGCTGATCTTGTCCACGATGTAGCTGTTGAGGTGAGGCCAGTCCTCGTTGCCGTGGATCAAGAAAGTCAGACCCTTGAGGTCCCAGTGCTCGTAGAAACAGAAGGCGCTGCTCGAATTGTTGACCATGGACGAGATCTTGTCGTTCATGTAGGTGTCCGTCCAGGAATTACCACTGACCGGAGAGACCCACTTGAAGGACGCGCCCTCCACGCCGGTGAATCCGGCCATATCGCCGTTGTAGACCGTGTGCTGGTACAGGCACAGCTGGAAGTTGGCACACGTACCGGTGGTCCCGTTCCCTGTTCTCTGGAGGTATGCGGATGCGTCCGTCACCGCCGCACCGAGAGCCAGGGTCGCCGTCGCAGCGACTATCGCCGTCCGCGTCCGCTTGGAAGTCCAGGACATGAGAACTCTCCTCTTCTCGTCGATTTCCTTTCGATGAGTCGCAGTCAACTACACGCGAAACGAGGTGTATTGAACCTGGGCGTCACGCATGGGATTGTGGTGCCACATTGCCGCGCGGGATGTCGCGGCTGTCTCTGCACGGGTGACCAGACAACGGACCTGCTCGCCGGTACCGGACGGGCATTCCGCGAGGAGGATGCGGGTGGAAGGGCGATTACGGTTCTCGGTGCTGGGGCCGGTCAGGGCGTGGCGCGACGGAACCGAGATCGAGTTGGGGCCGCCCCAGCAGCGCGCGGTGCTGGCCGTGCTGCTGCTGGCGGAGGGTGCGCAGGTGCCGACGAGCGGCCTGGTCGACGCCGTGTGGGGAGCCAGGGCACCCGCTTCCGTCCTCGGCATCCTGCGGACGTACGTCCACCGGCTGCGCAAGGCACTGGAGCCCGGCGGGGACACCGCGGCGTCCGTGATCCGTTTCACGGGGGACGGTTACCGACTCCAGGTCGCGCCGGACGAGTTCGACCTCGCCGCCTTCCGCCAGGGGCTGGCCCGGGCGGAGCGGGAGCGACGAGCGGGAGACATCGAGGGTGCGGTGCACCAGCTGCGGGACGCGCTCGCCCTGTGGCGGGGGACGGCGCTGGCCGGTGTCCGCGGCGAGTTCGCGCGGAACCGGCGGCAGCGGCTCGCCGAGCTGCGGCTGTCCACGGAAGCGGCCCGCCTCACGGCGGAACTCGACCTGGGCGCCGCCGCACAGGCTGCCGCGGAGCTGACCGGGCTGGTCGCCGAGCACCCGCTGGACGAGCGGTTCCGGGAGCTGCTGATGCTCGCCCTCTACCGGTCGGGGCGGCAGGCGGCGGCCCTGGCCACCTACCGCGAGGCGCGGACCCTGCTCGTGGAGGAGCTGGGGGTCGACCCCGGCCCGGCCCTCCAGACGATGTACCAGCGGGTGCTACGGGCGGACACAGCGCTCCTCGCTCCGCCGAACCCGCCCTCGCCCTCGCCCGCACCCGCACCCGCACCCGCACCCGCACCCGCCCAACTACCGGCCGGGCTGCCGGTCTTCGTCGGACGCGATGCCGAACTGGCCGAGGTGGCCGGACTGACGCCGGGCACCACGGTGGTGGTCAGCGCCATCGCGGGTATGGCCGGTGTCGGCAAGACCACCTTCGCGGTGCACTGGGCACGGCAGGTCGCCGACCGCTTCCCGGACGGCCAGCTGTACCTGAATCTTCGGGGCTTCGACCCCGTCGGTCTTCCGGTCACTCCGGAACACGCCCTGCGCACCCTGCTGATGTCCCTGGGCGCCGACGCGCGCACCCTGCCGCAGGACGACGTCGACGCACTCGCCGCCCTGTACCGCACCCTGCTCACCGGCAAGCGCGTACTGGTGCTGCTGGACAACGCCCGGGACGCCGCGCAGGTCCGGCCGCTGCTGCCCGGTGCGTCCGACTGCCTGGTCATCGTCACCAGCCGCAACCGGATGACCGGGCTGGTCGCCCTGGACGGCGCCCATCCCCTCCATCTCGACGTGCTCTCCGTGGCGGAGGCCCGCAGGCTGCTCGCCCGGCGCCTCGGGCCCGACCGGGTCGCGGCCGAACCGGACGCGGTGGAGGAGATCATCGGCCGCTGCGCGCGCCTCCCGCTCGCCCTGGCGGTCACCGCCGCCCGGGCCGCGACCCGGTCCGCCCTCCCGTTGAGCGCGATCGCGACCGAACTGCGCGAGAGCGCCAACGGCCTCGACGCGTTCCGGGACGGGGACACCGCGGCGGACGTGCGCGCCGTCTTCTCCTGGTCGTACCACTCCCTCACCCCCGGCGCCGCCCGCCTGCTCCGGCTGCTCGGCCTTCACCCCGGCCCCGACATCTCCCTGCCCGCCGCGGCCGACCTGGCCGGGCTCACCGTCCCGCACACGAGGCAACTGCTGGCCGAGCTGCTGCAGGCCCACCTCGTCGACGAGCCCGCCCCCGGCCGCCACACCTTGCACGACCTGCTGCGCTCCTACGCCATCGAGTTGGGCGAGGCCGACGAACCCCGCGACGAGGTGCGGGCGGCCCGGCGCCGTATGTTCGACCACTATCTGCACACCGCCTGCGCGGCGACCGCGTTGACCACCCGTGCGCGGGCACCGATCCTCCTGGCTCCCGCGGTCGAGAACGTGCGTGCCGAGAGGTTCGGCGACGACACGGCGAAGGCGACGGCCTGGTTCACCGCCGAGCACCCGGTGCTGATCGCGGTCGTCGAGAACGCCGCCGTCCACCGGTACGACGTCCACGCCTGGCAACTCGCCTGGGCCGTGTCCAACCATCTGCACCTGCGTGGTCTGTGGCGGGAGCATGAGGCCCTGCACCTCACCGCCCTGGACTCGGCTCACCGACTGGGCGACCGGGCCGCCCAGGCTCATGCCCACCACGGTCTCGCCGTCGCCCTGACGGGTCAGGACCGTAATGGCGAGGCACGGGTTCACGGAGAACAGGCCGTCGAACTGTTCACCGAATCGGGCGACACGAGGTACTGCGCCGAGGCATATCGCACGCTGGCCTGGCTGGCGGAGCAGCAGGGCGAGTTGGAAGCCGCGCTCAGCGCCGCTCAACGAGCCCTCGTGCTGAACCGGGCTCATGGCGGCCCCGCCGCGGACGACACCCGCGGCCGGTCGGCGACAGCGTCCGCGCTCAACTCGGTCGGCTGGTGCCACATACTGCTCGGCCAGTACGAACAGGCCCTCGCCCCCTGCCGGGAGGCGCTCGCCCTGCAGCGGGAACTCGGCGACGACACCAACGCGGCACACAGCTGCGACAGCATCGGCCACGCCCACCATCATCTCGGGCAGTACGGCGAGGCAGTCACCGGTTTCCGCGACGCCCTCGCCCTCTACCGCCGGCACGGCGGCGTCCCCTGGTTCATAGCCGGAACCCTCAAGCGGCTCGGGGACACCCATGTCAGCGCGGGCCACCCGGAACAGGCCCGCGCCGCGTGGACCGAGGCGCTGGAGATCCTTGAGCGGCTCGGCCATCCGGACGCCGAGTCCCTGCGCACGCGGCTCCGTCGGCTCGCCGAGTCGAGTGGCTCCGCCGAGGCGGGCGTGGTGCTCACCGACTCGTAGTCGGCTCTCGCTTCGGGCCCGGCCGGCCGGATGCCGGCGGCCGGGCCCGGTCGACGTGTGGTCCGGGACGAAAACGGACGTCAACGCTCCGTGGAGCGGGCGTCAACGGGTCGTGGACACCGGGCTGGTTTCTTGATCGGACGACGGGTGGGTGTGCAGCCTGCTCGACGCATCCGATCGAGCGGCCGAGAGGAGACGCATCATGAGTGACCGGGCGTCGGACCTTTACCCCACCGGTTCACCGAGATGTGGTCGAGCCATAGAATTCGAGATCGAATCGGATATCACTGATCCGGAGATCCGAGATTCGACCCGATTGTTCCGCGAGTGGAAGATCGGCCCGTTACAGCATCTCACTCAACTGCACATCATCGAGCCCGCTCCCCACGGCTTCCGCTTGTCCGCGCGTGGTCACGACTTCGGCGGTCTGATCTCGATCGATTTTCATTCCGATGCGCTGACCGGTGTTTCCGGGAGACATCTGGACCAGGATCCGATCGTGGCGGATCTGGTGGTCTCCGGGAGGCTTGACTTCAGTAGGGAGGGAAGAAAATACCCGGTCCTGCCGGGGCAGATCTGCATTCGGGACACCAGGTCCCCATGGCGCTTCTCCTGTGCACCGGCCACGCGTGTTCGCGTGGTCTCGATACCCCGTCATGCGCTGACCGCACGCATCGGATCGCTGAAGAAGCTCGACCATGCCCACATCAAGGACGCCGGATCCCCGGAGGTCGGCCTCTTCGTCAATTTCCTGGAGGCGCTGGAGAAGTCCTGCGACGGTCTGGATCGGTCTGCGGGGGCGCGGAGCATCGCCCTTGATTCCTGCGCCACCCTACTGGCGGGAATACTGGCCACGTCCCATGAAGCCGAATCCGGCTCGAACGATCATCGGGAGACCACGCTCCGGGCCGCGATGCATGCCATAGAGACACATCTCGACAGGCCCGACCTCTCTCCCGCACTGATCGCCCGGGCCCTCGGCATCTCGCTCCGGACGCTGCATCGCTCCTTCTCCGGTTCGAGTGATTCCGTCATGTCGTTCGCTCGTCGCCTCCGGCTCCAGGGAGCGCACGACGACCTCATGCGGGCGGGTGGCGCTGCCGGGGTCTCCGAGATCGCGGCCCGCTGGAATTTCGCGGACGCAAGTCATTTCATCAGAAACTTCAAGGAGTTCTACGGGACGACTCCGGCCGCCTATGTGCTCGCACGGGGGCACCGGGACCGTCATCGGCGTCGTGGGTGAGGGCGGTCGCCCACCTCGCGGCGGGCGACCACGGCGATGCCGTTCCTCCGGATCAGCCCGCGAACGCCGGCTGGGCCAGGCCCTTGCCCGCGCCCGGTACGACGAGCAGGGAGCCGGACAGGGGGTGCGGGGTGTCCGTGCCCGTGCGGGCCGTCGTGATGTAGAGGTCGGTGAGGTCGGGGCCGCCGAACGCGCAGGCCGTGGGACGGGGGGTGGGCAGGGGGACGACGCGGTCCAGGGTGCCGTCCGGGGTGTAGCGGCGGACGGCGCTCCCCTCCCAGAGGGCGACCCAGACACAGCCCTCGGCGTCGACGGTGAGGCCGTCGGGGAAACCGCCGCCGTCCTCGATGGTCACGAAGGGGCGCCGGTTCACGGGCAGACGGCCGTCCGCCGCGCCTCCGCCCGTGGCCGCACCCGGGTCCGTGTGGTCGAAGACGTCGATCCGGCGGGTCGGCGAGTCGATGTAGTACATCAGCCGTCCGTCCGGGCTCCAGCCGGTGCCGTTGCTGACGGCGACGTCGTCGAGGACGGTGGTGGCGAGCCCGTCGGCGGTGAAGCGGGCCAGGGTGCCGCCGCCCGGGGCCTCGTCGTAGCGCATGGTGCCGGCGAAGAGGGAGCCGTCGGGTGCGACGGCGGCGTCGTTGGCGCGGCGGCCCGGGACGGGCTCGTGGTGCAGCCACCGGAAGCCGCCGTCGGGGTCGGTCAGGGCGACGCCGTCACGGAGGTTCAGCACGAGGCCGCCGCCGGCGCGGGGCTTGACCGCGCCGACGTGCTGCTCGGTGACGAACACCGTGCGGCGGCCCGAGGCGGGGTCGTAGGTGTGGACGCGGGAGCCGAGGATGTCGATCCAGATCAGGCGCTGGGCGTCGGCGTCCCAGGTGGGGCCCTCACCGAGGGCCGCGTACTCCCGGACCGCGACCTCGTAGCCCGGGTGACTCGTGCGGGCGCTCATGCCACGATCCGGTGGCCGAGGCGCTCGGACAGCTCCGCGGCACCCTTGGCGGCGAGCTGCTCCAGCTCGATCCGGCGCTCGTCGCTCCAGCGGATCATGGGGACGGAGATGGAGATCGCGGCGACGACCCTGCCGGTGCGGTCGCGGACCGGCGCGGCGACGCAGGAGACGTCCGGGTTGGACTCGCGGTTCTCCACGGCGAGACCCCGCTCACGGATCCGGGCCAGGGTCTCGCGCAGGGCGGCCGGGTCGGTGATGCTGTTGGGGGTCATGGCGAGCAGGTCGGCGTCGTCCGGGATGCGGGCGTTCAGCTCGGCCTCGGGAAGGGAGGCGAGGAGCATCTTGCCGACGGAGGTGCAGTGCGCCGGGAGGCGGCGGCCCGCGGCGGAGACCATGCGCACGGCGTGCGTGGAGTCGACCTTGGCGATGTAGATGACGTCCGTGTACTCCAGGATCGCCACGTGCACCGTCTCGTCACAGGTCTCGGCGACGGACCTGGCCACCTGCTGGCCCTCGGCGGCGAGGTCCAGCTGCTCGGCGTAACGGCTGCCGAGCTGGTACGGGCGGACTCCGAGGCGGTAACGTCCCGGCTGTCCCTGTACCTGGACGATGTATCCCCTGGCGGCGAGCGTGGTGACCAGCTCGTGCACGGTGGTGCGGGGCAGTTGGAGTCTGCGCACGATGTCGGGGGCGGACAGCGTGCCGTCCCCGTCCAGGAAGAGCTCCAATATGTCGAGCGCCCGGGTCACGGCAGGTACTAGGCGTCCCATGGTCGGCCCCCTCCCTTGAGTCTGTCTGCGGCGAGTGTTCGAGATTTCAACTGTCGATCGGCATAACGAACACAGGCTAGTCATAGTGCCCATGACCGGGCAATGGCCGGGGCAACCGGGGTTTGCGTGGGGGCGGCCCGATCCGGGGGTCGGTGGTCGGGTGCGGGCGCGGTGGGGCTTCTCGCGCAGTTCCCCGCGCCCCTGGAAAGCAGGGGCTACGCCCCATGCTTTTCACCCCCACAGAACCGCCACGCCCCAGACTCACAAGAGTCTCGCCATACCGGCCCAGGGAGCCTGGTGCCGCCGAAAGCCGCCGAGTCCGGGGCCCTTCAGGGGCGCGGGGAACTGCGCGAGAACCCCCTCCGAAGCCGCACCCGCCACCCCTCGCGCACCCCCACTCACCCGGCGCGCGCACCCCCGCCCCCGGCACGCACCCCCCACCCACCCGGTGCCGCTCACCGTCGGGGGCGCGGATCTCCCAGTTCCCCCCGCAGGCGTTGCGCCCTCAGCACCAGTTCCAGCTCGAAGCGGCGGTCGGGGTCGTCGATCTCGTCGCCCCAGAGTTCTCGGATCTGCCGGAGGCGATAGCGAACGGTTTGCGGGTGCACACCAAGGCGCGCGGCGATCTCGGGCGCTCCGCCGCGGGTCTCCAGCCAGGCGAGGAGGGTCTCGGCGAGGCGGCGCCCATGGGTGGGGCCGCAGTGGGCCAGGGGCGCGAGGCAGCGCAGGGCGAGGTCGTCGATCAGCTCCTCGGGCTGGAGGAGGACAAGGGCCTCGGTGTGCTCGGTGCAGTGCAGGACCTCGCCGCCGGGCAGCAGCCGGCGCTCCATGAGACGGACGGCGGCCTCCGCCCAGCGCAGCGACTTCGCCGCGTCGGCCAGCGGCACCGGCGGGCCGATCGCGCCCGACCAGCCGGTCAGGGCCCGGTGGAGGAGTTCGGGACGGCCGGCCGCGTCCGGTTCGGGGACGACCATGCGGGGCTGCTCGTACTCCATGTCCAGCAAAACGCCCTGGCCGACGGCGGGGGCCATGGCCTCGCGGGCGGGCCGTAACAGAACCCCGACCGCGACCTTCTCCGGCAGGGTCCAGCCGATCCGGGCCGCGCGTTCGGTGAGCGCGTCCGCCGGGTCGCCCCGATGGTGCTCGGCGAGGAGGAGTTCCATCAACCGGCGTTGCAGTCGCAGCCGTTCGCCGGCCTGCCGGGCCGCCGCCTCCGCGTAGCCGCGCACCGACTGGTCCACCAGACCGTCCAGGTATTCGTATCCCGCGTCGACCAGCTCGTACATGGCGGGCGGCGGGATCTCCACACGCTGGCCGATCTCCGCGAAACGGCGCCAGGCCAGGCGTACGCCGAGCCGGTAGATCGCCTGCAACGAGTCGAGGCTGCGGCCGTTCAGCCCCTCGCCGCGGCCGAACTCCTGGAAGACGCCGGGAGGAACGCGCGGCCGGCCCTCGGCGGTCTCCAGATGCTGGACGAAGACCTCGATCGCGCGGCGGATGCCGATGAGGGCCATCGGCTCGCCGGAGTCGTCGAGGACGACGGGAAGGTGGGGGTACTCGCGGCGGATCTCGCGCAGGATCTCCTCGGCGAGGGCGGGGGCCTCGGCCATGGCGATCGCGGCGAACTCGCGCACCTGCAGACGCGGCACGTCGTGCCAGGCGGAGCGGACGGTGACGGTTCCCGGGCCTCCGGTCGTCACCCCTCAGCGCTCCTGACCGGCGTTCTCGTAGGTGATGAGCGGGGTGTTCGGCTGGTCCGGGGTGGCGTCGAGCAGGGCGACGGCGCCGAACGCGGCCCCCACGGCGAGAGCGGCGGCGACCGCCGTGGTCAACGCGGCGGCGAGCAGTCTGGACATCGCAGGGGCAGCCTCTCGGTCGACAGGTCGTCCCCACCCAGGGCACCCCGCGGACTCAGTGTCAGCAATGCATTGACACTGCGTCAAGACTCCGCCTACGGTTCCCGGCCCATACACAGCCCCCACACCCAGCCCCCGTCCGCACGCGCACATTCCCCCAGGCGTCGCACTTTCCGCACGCCTACCCGAGTCGCACCTCCCAACGCCCCCTGGAGTGCCCGGATGCGCCGTACAGCTTCACCACTCTCGCTGGTCCTGCTGGGCCTCGGCACGTTTCTGCTGGTCCTCGCGCCCTTGCTCGCCTGGTACGTGGAGCCGAGAGCCGCCGTGAATCCGATCGACATCGACACGACCGCCGTCTACTCCGGCACCGGCAGCGTCTTCGACGTCGAGCAGGTGAAGACCGTGCCGGACCAGGAGATCACCGTGACCCAGCGGGTACGCGGCGATGTGGCCGAAAGTGAGCGCAGCGGGGCCGCGGTGTGGGACGTGATCACCTCGGTCGACACCGACAAGTCACTGCCGGCGGCCGATCCGCACGACGCGCTGGACTTCTCCCCGCACCGCTGGGTCAGCGACCGGAAGACCAACCGGCCCGTGCACTGCTGCGACGAGAAGCCGTACATCGAGGGCGAGGCGTACCTGAAGTTCCCCTTCGACGTGCAGAAGCGTTCCTACCGCTGGTGGGACAACACGCTCGGCGCGACGGTGACGCTCCACTACGAGGGCCGGAAGAAGATCCGGGGCTACGAGGGGCTGCGCTTCACGGCGAAGGTTCCGGCCACGAAGACCGGCACCCGGCTGGTCCCCGGCGCCCTCGTCGACGAGCCGGGCCGGCCGCAGGTGCTCGCCGAGGAGTGGTACGCCAACCACGGTCTCGAACTGGTCGTCGACCAGAGCACGGGGCGCGTGCTCTACGCGCAGACCGGCCCGCGCCGGACGCTGCGGGCACCGGGCGGCACCGAGGACGCGGCGGTGCTGCTCGACAGCCGGAAGCTCGCCTTCACCCCGGCGACGCAGAAGTTCGCGGTGGACCAGGCGGAGAAGGACAGCGGACTGTTGCGCCTGGTGGGGCAGACGGTGCCGATCGGTGCCACTGTGGTCGGTTTCGTCCTCGCCGTGGCCGGTGGCGTTCTGGTCGCACGTGGCAGGCGGCGCCCCGATACGCCCGAGTCGTCCCAGGAAGAGATCACGATGTGACAGGGCGTCAGTTGAACAAACCCCGGAAATTGTCACGCCGGTGAGTAGCAGCTTCGTACCGCTGGGCGAAAACTGTCCACCCCACCTGAGCACAGCCCACCCACACCTCGCCCACAGCGACTCCCGGCACTCCCCCGCAACTCCGAGCACCTGCAAGCAACTTTCAGCACCTTCCAGCACCTTCCAGCACCTTCGAGGAACGAGAGAGCCGAACGACCCCACCCGGACCCCCCGCCCACCGGAACATCCCCCACGGCGAACGTCCTTCTCCCCGCTGAGTTCCGCACCCCGAGACGAGTTGGAGCACCCATGCCCCAGCACGTGCCGTTCTCGCTGGTCGAGGTGTTTCCGCGCCTTGATCAGCACCGGTCCGCAGGCCCCCCGCAGCCCCGCCGGATCGTCTTTCTCGCCCGCCGTGACCTCGGTAATCCGGCGGCGGGGGGCTCCGAGCTCCTCGTCGACCGGCTCGCCGACGGCCTGACCCGGCTCGGCCACCAGGTCACCCTGCTGTGCGGCGGCCCCGCCGCCTACCGCGACTACCGGGTCGTGTCGGCGGGCGGCGACCTGAGCCACCATCTGCGCGCCAGATCGGCCTTGGCCCGGCAGGTCGGCGACTGCGACCTCCTGGTCGAGGTGTGCAACGGCATGCCCTACCTCGCCCCGCTCTGGCACCAGGGCCCGACGCTGTGCCTGGTCAACCATGTGCACACGGATCTGTGGCAGTTGCGGTTCGGCGGCGCGCTGGCGCCGGCCGCGCGGCTCGGCCGCAGACTCGAACACTGGTCGCTAACCGCCGCGCAGCGCCGCAATCTCGTGGTCGCCGTCTCCTCCTCCACGGCCGGCGCGCTCCGCGACATCGGGGTGGAGCGGGAGCGCATACGCGTCGTGCACAACGGGGTCGAGGAGCCGGGGCCGCGTGCCGAGCGGTCGGCCGAGCCGCTGTTCGTGGCCGTGGGCCGACTGGTCGAGTACAAGCGGATCGATCTGCTGCTGCGACTGTGGGAACGGGTGCGGCCGGTGACGGGCGGGAGGCTCGTGATCGTCGGGGACGGGCCCGAGCGGGCGCGGCTGCAGGCGATGGCCGGGCCCGGGGTCGAGTTCGCCGGGCACGTGTCCGAGGAGGAGAAGCACCGGCTGCTGTGCGCGGCCTGGCTGCTGCTCCATCCCTCCGCCGTGGAGGGCTGGGGGCTCGTCGTCACGGAGGCCGCCGTGCGGGAGACGCCCTCGATCGCCTTCGACGTGCCCGGCCTGCGGGACTCCGTCGTGGACGGGGAGACCGGGGTGCTGGCCCGGGGCGAGTCCTCCTTCGCCGCCGCGTGGGGTGCGCTGGCCCTGTCGACCGATCGGCGGGTGCTGATGGGGAAGGCCGCCCGGGAGCGGGCCGCGCACTACCGGTGGGGGCACACGGTCCGGCAGTTCCGGGCGGTGGCCGCGGAGGCGGTGCGGGGTTGGTCGCCGTGAGCGCGAGACGGGGTGCCGCGACAGCGCGTTGGCGAGCGCGGGTGCGTGGTGGCTGGTCGCTCCCCCATCGCGGCGGAGCCGCACAGGTCACAGCCCCGCGCCCCGTTCGGGACCCCTCTGTGAAACGCTCCGTGTCCCTCTTCCGGGCGTTCATGCGGGAGCAGGACGACCCGGAGTACTGCTACACGCTGCTCGCGCGTGACGCCGTCGACCAGGTCGAGGCGTACGGCGGCCGGCCCGTGGACGGGCTGACCGTCGTCGATGTCGGCGGTGGCAGCGGGTACTTCACCGAGGAGTTCCGGCGCCGGGGTGCCCAGGCGTACCTCTTCGAGCCGGACCTACGGGAGTTGGGGACCAAGCCGCCGGACGGGTCCGTCGTCGCCGACGGGTATCTCCTCCCCCTGGCCGACGGGGTCGCGGACGTCACCTTCACCTCCAACGTGCTGGAGCACGTGGCCGATCCGCCGACCTTCCTCAGCGAACTCGCGCGGGTCACCCGGCCCGGCGGGCTGATCTACGTGTCGTTCACGAACTGGCTGTCCCCCTGGGGCGGGCACGAGTGGGCACCCTGGCACTACCTGGGGGCCGACCGGGCGCGGGCCCGCTATCGGCGCCGTACGGGCAAGGACGCCAAGCACACCCTCGGCGAGAACCTCTTCGCCGTGCACATCGGACGCACTCTGCGGCAGGTGCGCGGCCGGGACGACGTGACGGTCGTGTCGGCGCGCTCCCGCTACTGGCCGTTTCTCGCGGAGACCGTCGTGAAGGCGCCGGGACTGCGTGAGTTCGCCACCTGGAACCTCCTCCTCATCCTCCGGCGGTGTCCACCATGACGAGCACGGTCCAGGCTCCACCCCCCGCGCCGGTACGGCCCGCGGGCACGACCGAGGGACCTCCCGAGGGCCCTCGGTCGCGGCGCTGGCTGCTGGGATTCTGGGCCGTGGTGTTCGTCCTGCTGGTCGCCGCCCAACCGGGCAGGCAGACCTTCGACACCAAGCTCGGCGTCACCACCGACCCCTGGCAGTTCGTCTCCGACCTCGGTCAGCTGTGGCACGACCGGGGCGGGTTCGGCGGCATCCAGGACCAGTACGTCGGATACCTGTGGCCGATGCTGCCGTACTACGGGCTGACCGATCTGGTCGGGCTGCCGGTGTGGCTGGCGGAGCGGCTGTGGCTGTCGCTGATCGTGTCGGTGGCCTTCTGGGGCGCGCTGCGGCTGGCGGAGCGGCTGGGCGTGGGAAGTTCGGCGTCGAGGCTGCTCGCCGCCTCGGCCTACGCGCTGTGGCCCGTGTTCACCACCGTCGTCGGGTCGACCTCGGCCGCCGCGCTGCCGGGGGCGTTCCTGCCGTGGGTGCTGCTGCCGCTGACGAACGAGCGGTACAGCGCGCGGGTGGCCGCCCTGCGTTCGGCGCTCGTCATCCCGTTCATGGGCGGGGTCAACGCCTCCGCGACCCTGGCCTCGCTGCTGCCCGTCGGGCTGTATCTGCTCACCCGCAGGCCGGGACCCCGGCAGCGCGGGCTGATCGCCTGGTGGGTGCCGGGGGTGCTCCTGGCGACCGCGTGGTGGGTGGTCCCGCTGCTGCTGCTCGGCTTCTACGGCGAGAACTTCCTTCCCTACGTGGAGAGTTCGCAGACGACGACGGCCACGATGTCCGCCACCGAGGCACTGCGCGGCGCCGGGAACTGGGTGGGCTATCTGAACTTCGGTGAGCCCTGGCTGCCGGCCGGCTGGTCCGTCGCCGCGTCCGTGGTCGTCATCCTGGCGTCGACGGTGGCCGCGGGGCTGGGCCTGGCCGGGCTGGCCCGGCGGGACATGCCCGAGCGCCGGTGGCTGGTGCTGACCGTGCTGGTGGTCGCGCTGTTCACCCTGGCCGGGTACGGCGGCGCGTTCGGGGCGCCCTTCCACGGGGTGGTCCAGGACTGGCTGAACGGGGGCCTCGTGCCCTTCCGGAACATCTACAAGTTCCAGACGGGGCTGGCACTCGCGCTCGTCCTCGGGCTGGCGCACCTGGTGGGCGTGGCCGCTTCGGCGCAGGGGGCCCGGCGGGTGCGGGGGCGGCGGTTCGCGCCGCTGGTCGCGGCCGTCCTGGTCGTACCGGGGCTGCTGTGGCCGTACCTCAACGGATCGGTGCTGCAGCCGGGTTCGTTCCAGGAGCTGCCCAAGTACTGGCAGGCGACGGCGAACTGGCTGGAGAAGTACTCCCCGGACTCCCGCGCACTGGTCGTACCGGCCACCGCGCACGGCATCTACACCTGGGGCACCACCGTCGACCAGCCCCTCGACGTCCTCGCCGACTCCCGCTGGGCACAGCGCGACTACGTCCCCTTCGGCACCCCCGGCAACCGGCGCGCGATGGACGCCGTCGAGCAGGCACTGCTGACCGGGGGCGAAGTCCCCGGTCTGGGCGACTACTTGAGCCGTGCGGGCCTGTACTACGTCGTCGTACGCAACGATCTGGACCCCGACCAGATCGGCGCGGTGCCGACGGCGACCGTGAAGCGGACCCTGGAGCAGTCCGGGTACGAGCGGGTGACCGGGCTCGGGCCGGTGATGACCGGCGGACGGATCGCCGAGGGCACCCCGATGCAGGTCGAGGGCCTGTACGCGCGACAGCGGGCCGTGGAGATCTACCGCCCGGCCGAGGACGTGCCGCGCCCCGGCCAGGCCGGGCTGAAGGCCATCGCCGACACGGCCGTCGTCTCCGGCGGCCCCGAGTCGCTGCTGCCGCTGGCCGCCGACCCGGAACTGCGCGACCGTGCCACCGTGCTGACCGGCGACAACCACCCCGGGCTCGGTACGCCGGCCGTGCAGGTGGTCGGTGACGGGCTGCGCCGCGCGGACACCCGCTTCGGCCTGGTCAACGCCAACACGTCGTACACGTACACGGCGAACGAGCGGAACCCGAGCGGGAGCGTGCAGGACCCCGGTGCGCGGCCGAAGCAGATCCTGCCGGTGTCGGGCCTCGACCACCAGACGGTGGCCGAGCTGCGGGGCGCCAAGTCGGTGACCGCGTCGACCAGCGGCAACTGGCTGTTCCATCTGCCGCAGTACGACCCGGTGAACGCCTTCGACGGCGACCGGGGCACCGCCTGGGCGGAGGGCGCGGCCGGTTCGGCGGACGGGCAGTGGCTGCGGATCGACTTCGACGGCAGCCAGGACCTCCCGGCGGCCTTCGAGGTCACACCGCTGCCGCAGGACGGGGTGCGGTCGGCGCCGACCCGGATCAAGGTGGAGACCGAGCGGGGCTCACGCTCCACGAACCTCCAGGCGGACGGATCCACCCAGAAGGTCGATGCCGCTCCCGGCGACACGAGTTGGCTGAAGATCACGATCCTCGACTCGGCGGAGCGGCACACCGGACTCGTCGGCGCCGGCTTCTCCGAGATCGACCTGCCCGGCGTCAGGGTCACCCGGATGCTGCGGCTGCCCACGGACGCCCAGGACCCCGACGGCACGGCCGCCTCCGCCGAGGTGGTCTCGCTGCGGCGGGCCGCCGACCCGACCGGCCTCTCCCCCACGGGCACGGAACCGGGGCTGCACCGCACCTTCGGCACCAGCACGGCGGGGACGTACGAGGTGAAGGCGACGGCCGTCCCCGTGCCGGGCGACGAACTCGACAAGCTGCTCTACAAGGCCGCCCCCGAGCAGCAGAGCCAGATCAAGGCGAGCGCGGAGTCCACGGCCTCCCTCGGGGCCGGGCTCTCGCCGCGCAACCTGACCGACGGCGACCTGACCACGGCGTGGATCGCGGGCGACGACCCCACGATCCACCTCGCCTGGGGCGACAAGTGGCCGGTCGGCTCGCTCGTCCTGGCCCCGGCGGGCGGCCTGTCGGCCCGGCCGACCCAGGTCGAGATCAGCTCCCCGGACGGTGCCGCCGTCGCCGGTGTCGACGAGAACGGCTGGGTCCGCTTCGACCCGATCACCACCGACCGGCTCGACATCACCGTCACCGAGACGGCCCCGCTGACCGTCCACAACCCCGTCGCCGACGACGACCTGCAGCTCCCGGTCGGCCTCACGGAGGCCTACGTCCCGGCCCTGGACCAGTTCCGCACCCCGCAGCCCGCCCCGACCCGTGAGTTCGAGCTGGGTTGCGGCGAGGGTCCGGCGGTCGAGGTCGACGGGACGCTGTACGAGACGAGCGCACGGGGGACGGTACGGGACCTGACGGAGCGACGGCCGGTCGACCTGACGCTCTGCCGGGACGGAAAGGCCCAGGGCGCGCTGGAACTCGGCGCGGACGACCGGCACACCTTCGAGTCCGAGGACACCGGCGCGCTGGCCGTCACCACCGTGACCCTCACCCGGGGCACGATCGCCGAACCCGCCGTCAGTGGACGGGAGTTGGACATCCGTGACTGGCTCGGCGACCGCCGCGAGGTCACCGTCGGCGACGGCGCGGCCTCCTACCTGACGACGTACGAGAACTTCAACGACGGCTGGAGGGCCACGCTGGGCGGCCGTGAGCTGACCCCCGTGCGGCTCGACGGGTGGCAGCAGGGCTGGCGCGTCCCCGGCGGCGCGGGCGGCACCGTCAGGCTGTCGTTCGAGCCGTCCGTGACGTACGAGGCCGGGCTGATCGGCGCCGGTGTGGGCCTCGCGGCCCTGATCGGGCTGGCCCTGTGGCGCCGCCAGGAGCCCAACCCGGACGCGCCCCAGCAGGCGCCACCGGGGCCCGGCCTCTGGCTCGGCACGGTCGCCCTCACCCTGGTCGGCATCGTCGTCGCGGGCTTCCTCGGCCTCCTCGTCCCGCTCCTGGCCCTGCTGGCCTGGAAGCGGCACACCCTGCTCGTCCCGATCGCCCTCCTCGCTCTGGTCGGCGCCGGTGTCGCCGCCGCGTTCGGAGCGGGTGAGCCGGTCGCGGCGGGCGAGGGAGCGTTCGGTCACCTCGCCCAACTCCTCGCGCTGACCGGCCTGTTCGCGGCGCTGGTGAGCGTGGGGACCGGGGTGGAGGCCGGACCCGGACGGCCCGGCACGACACGGCGGTTCGCGGTACCGCCGGGGGCACAGGCGCCGACGGAGCCGTTGCCGCAGCGCAGGCGGGTGGACCGGACGCTGAACGGCGGGCCGGGAGGCGCGGGCGACGGGTCCGTGGCCGGTCCGACGGTCTCGGCGCGCGGGCCGGGCTCCCCGCAGGGCGACCCGGACACCCCGACCCGGCGGATCGCGTTCACCAAGCCGAAGCCCCGGGCGCCGGAGGACGGCGGCCCCGCGGGAGGCGGCGGTACCGGTAAGGGGGAGCCCGGATGACGACGCTGGACCACCCCGCGCGGGACGACGCCGCCCCCGGCCCCGTGCGCATCCCCTTCCCGGTGGTCGACGAGGTGTCCCGGCACTGCGCCCAGGAGGAGGAACCCGAGACCGTCCACATCGAGGTCCACCTTCCCGGCCGGCTCGACCCCGACCGACTGCGCACGGCCTTCGTCACCGCCCTGCGGGCCCACCCCCGCATCCTCATGCGGGAGGCGCCGGGGCGCTGGTACAGGCGCCGCTACGAGTGGGAGCTGACCGCGGGGCCGGACGTCGAAGTGGTGGCCTTCCCGCCGGCCGGCCCGCACGCGCTGCGGGACGCGCGGACCAGGGCCCTGGTCGAGGCGCCCCCGCTGACGCTGTCGCCGCCGATCCGCCTGGAGGTGGTGGAGGGAGCGGGCCCCGCGGTGGGAAGCGAGGCGACCGACGCCGTCGGCCTCACCGCGGGCGGTCGGGCCGGCGGGGCGACGGCGCCGCGGCCCGCCGAGCGGCGGAACCCTCCTCCGGCCTCCCCCGGCCCCGGACGCCCGAAGGGCACGGTCCTCTTCCTCACCGTCAACCACACCGCACTCGACGGCCCGGCCTGCCTCCGCATCCTCGCCACCGCCGCCCAGCTCTATGGCGGCGAGGACAACGCCCCCACGGCCCCGCCCGTCCGCCCCACCCCCGCCCCCGCCGAACCGGCCCCGCCCGAGGCGGACACCCCCTCCCCCTGGGCCCGGCCCGCCCGCGTCGCGGCCGGCAGCCCCGAACCCTCGCCCGGCAACGGCCTGCTCGTCACCGAACTGCCCGTGCCCCGCCGCCCCAAGGGCGCCCCCTACACCGTGAACGACCAGCTCATGGTCACCACCGCCCTGACGCTCGCCCACTGGAACCGGGAACACGGCGCCCACCCCCGCCCCCTGCGCATCACCATGCCCGTGGACGACCGGCCGAGGGACACGGACATGGCGATCGGCAACGGCACCCGTCTGGTCGAAGTCGCCTTCCACCCCGCCGAGTTGCGCACCGATCACACCCCGCTGCCCGCGCTCCTGCGCCGCACGGCCGAACGCACCCGCGCCCTGAAGTCGCTCCCCCGGCCCCAACTCGGCCACGGAGCCTCCCTGTTGACGGCTCCGGTGGTCCCCGTCTCCTGGCGGGCGGCCGTCACCCGGGGCCTGCGCAGAGCCGCGGCCCCCTGGACGTCGACCACCCTGCTCAGCAACATCGGCCGCATCCCCTACGCGCTGGACTTCGGTGAGGAGGCCGGACGCGCCCACGCCGTGTGGTTCTCGGCCCCGGCCCGCATGCCGCGCGGCCTCACCGTCACGACCGCCTCCACGGCGGGCCGCCTGCACGTGGCCCTGCGCTGGTCCCGCGCCCTGCTCAGCCACGGTGACGGAGCCCACCTCCGGGACCTCTTCGAGCACTATCTGCACACGACGGAAGAGGAGACCCGTTGACGCCGGCCACCTCGCCCACCCCCACGTCGACCGAGCCGCCCGCGCGGGGCCTGCGGGACTTCTACGAGGACCCCTCCGTCCCCGTCGCCTCCGGCACCCCCCGCAGCCTCGCCCAGGCCCGCATGCTGGCCGCCGCCCTCGGCCCGGCGGCCACGACGGGCCCCCGTACCGTCCTCGACATCGGCTGTGGCGACGGCACCGCCGCCGCCACAGCCGCCCCCCTCCTCGCCGGCCACCGCGTCATCGGCGTCGACTGGTCCCAGGACGCCCTCAGGCGGGCCCGCACCCGCATCCCGTACGCGATCCGCGGCGAACTCACCGACGGCGGGCTGCCGTTGCGGGCGGAGTCCGCCGACGCCGTCCTGTTCAGCGAGGTCATCGAGCACCTGGTCGACCCGGACGCGGCCCTCGACGAGATCCGCCGCGTCCTGCGCCCCGGCGGCCATCTGATGCTGTCGACCCCCAATCTCGCCGCCTGGTACAACCGCGCCCTGCTGTTGGCGGGCGTCCAGCCGGTGTTCTCGGAGGTGAGCCTGCGCGGCATCCACGGCCGCCCGGGGAAGGAGGTCGTGGGCCATCTGCGGCTCTACACCGCCCGCGCGCTGCGGGAGTTCGTGGCCGCGTCCGGCTTCGAGGTCGTCCGGCTGCGCGGGGCGCCCTTCCACGACGTACCGCGCCCGCTGCGGCCACTGGACCGCCTGGCCTGCGCCGCCCCCTCGGTGGCGTCGATCCTGCTGCTGCACGCCCGGAGGACGTAGGCGATGTGGTGGGGAGTGGCCGCGGCCCTGTTGGCGAACGCGCTGTACAGCACCGGGTTCGTCCTGGAGAAACGGGCGCTCACCGCCATGCCGCCGGTGTCGGTCCGCGCACCGGTGAAGCTGCTGCGGCAGGTCGTCGGCAGTCCGCTGTGGATCGCCGGCTCGCTGTCGCTGGCCGCCGGGTTCGCCGCCCAGCTCGCCGTGTACCGGACCCTGCCGATCGCCGCCGCCCAGGGCATCTTCGTGTCGGGGCTGGTCCTGCTGGTCCTGCTCTCGGCGCGGCTGCTCGGCGAGCGGACCACGGGCCGGGAGCGGTACGCCCTCGGCGCCATCCTCGCCGCGCTGCTGATGGTGGTGCTGTCGCTGGACGAGGGCTCCGACACGGTCGGCCGGGGGGCGCCGTACGCGCTGGTCCTGACGATCTGCCTGCCCGCCCTCGCGGCCGGGGTGGGGCTGTACCGGTCCGCCGAACGGCGCGCCCGGCACCGGCACCGGCTGCCCACCACGGGCGTCGAGTACGGCGTGGCCGTGGGCCTGCTGTACGGCGTCAGCTCGCTCGCGATCAAGGGCGTGTCGAGCCGTCTGACCACCGGCGGGGCCGGGGACGCGGTGGTCGGCCTGCTGCGCTCCCCGTACCCGTATCTCCTGCTCGTCACCGGCGCGTTCGGTCTGGTGATGTCGCAGGCGGCGCTGCAGCGCTGCCGGGCCTCGCTGATCGTGCCGGTCTGTACGACGGTGACCTCGCTGTTCACGGCGGTGCTCGGCACGCTGTCGTTCGGCGAGTCGCTGCCCGACGATCCACTGCGGCTGACCCTGCGCCTGTCCGGCACGGTGCTGGCGGTCGCCGTACTGCTGAGCATGCCCAAGCACGACACCCCGGCGCCCCCGGCGCCCCCACCCCCGGTACCGGCCAAGGAGCTGACCTCCCATGAACCCCGACGACCCGTTGCTCCGGATCCTGGCGTGCCCGCTGGACAAGGGGCCGCTGCACCTGGTGGTCCACGAGGAGGAGATGCGGCCCGGGACCACGACCGCCGAGGCCCCGGGGTCTGAGTCGCTCTACAACCCCCGGCTGCACCGCCGCTACCCGATCGTCGACGGCATTCCGCAGCTGCTTCCGTCGTCGGGCGAGCAGGTGACCGAGGACGAGCACGAGAAGCTCTCCGCACTGCTGAGGAGGACGGGCTCATGACCACACTCGCCGCACGGCTGGCGCCGCTCCTGCCGGACCGGCTGGTCGCCGCGACCGCACGGCTGCTCTACCCGCGCTTCGAACCGGAACTGTCCCGGCTCGACGAGCTGTGCCCGCCGGACTGCGGGACGGCGGTGGACGTCGGCGGCTGGTACGGCCCCTGGACCCACCGGCTGGCGGGACGGGCCGCGCGCGTGGTGACCGTGGAGCCCGCGCCCCGGCTGGCCCGGCTGCTCGCCGCGTCGGCCCCCGCCAACGTCCGCGTCGTCCAGGCCGCCGCCTCGGACGCCCCGGGCACGGCCCGCCTGTGGCTGCCGTCCGGCGACGACGGCGGCCGCGGGGTGTCCTCCCTGGTCCGCCGGGACATCCACGCCCGCGCGCTGGACGTCGACTGCGTCACCCTGGACGGGCTCGGCCTGACGGACGTCGGCTTCGTCAAGATCGACGTCGACGGCAACGAACTGGCCGTGCTGCGCGGCGCGTCGGACCTGCTGGCCCGGGACCGCCCCGCCCTCTTCGTCGAGCTGGAGGCCCGTATCCAGCCGATCGCGCCGGTCGTCGACCTCCTGACCGGCCTCGGCTACACCGGCTGGGTCCTGCCCGCCGGCACCTGGCTCCCCCTCGTCCCGGCCACCCTGGAGGCGCACCAGGCGCGCACGTCGCACCGGGCGTCCAAGGGGCTGCTCCGGCGTGTCCTGCCGTTCGCCGGGCGGTACGTCAACTCGGTGCTGTTCCTGCCGGACGGGCGCCGCCCGGGTGAGCGGGCCGGTGGCCGCCGGGCCGCGTCCGGTGCCGTACGCCACGATGGACCCCATGCCCTCCGCGAAGCGCCCCGGCCCCGATAGGCCCTCCGGTCCGTTCACCCCCCTGGACTTCCAGCTCGTGATGCTGCGCCGGATGGCCGACCACAATCCGGGACTCGTCGAGGACGCCCGCCGTGCGCTGGGCGTCTCCGTCGCGGACATGCGGGAGGCCAACCGGCGGTGGCAGGCGATGGTGCGCTCGCCCCGGTCGCGCGGCTCGGCGTCGCGGTACCGGTCGGTGCTGGGGGCGCCGGAGTCCGTCACGGTCCAGAAGATCGGCGACCTGGACTGCGAGGCCTGGCTGTGGCCGGTGCCGCTGTGGGCCGACCTCCGCTTCGAGGTGCTGCTCGCGCCGAACGGGGCGGTGTGGAACGAGTGGCTGGTGCGGGCCCCGGGAGTGGCGGGGCCCGCGTTGCGCGCGCTGGAGGATCTGGCGCCGTGGTCCTGCACGGTGGACGAGGTGGCGCGGGCCTTCGCGCCGGCGCGGCCGCTGGAGGGGACCGCGCCGACGCGGTGGGGGCTCAGGTTCTCCGCGCCCGATGCGGAGGGCGTGCGGCGGGAGTGTGTCGCGGAGTTCACGTGGGGGCTGTTGCAGCGGATCGCCACGGTGGACGCGCGGCCCTGACAGCGCCGGATCGCACCTGATCGCACCTCGTCAGTTCACGCACACCGCCGATCACCTTCTTCCCCAACCGCTCGCAAGAGCACCCCAAGCGGAAGATTGACGATCATCGAGCCGTGCGGGACACCGCTGGGCCTACTGTCCGTGAAGAGTTCCGATCTCACGTTGCGATCCCACGGAGAGGCAGCCCCATGACGACCCGGCACCCCGCGGAGCGAACCGTGCCCGTCGAACGGCTGCGACTGGGGGATCACGCGTGCATGGGGCCGGGGGACCTGGAGGACGCCGGGGAGTCCCCGTGGAAGGTGTTCACCGCCTACACCCGGACCAGTCTGGCGCGCGGGGAGAAGGTCCTGCTGGTCATGGACCCGGACGACCTGAGCGACGACGAGGTGGTCGCCCTGCTGGACCGGGGCAGCGGGCAGGTCGTGGCGGCGCGGGCCGGCGGTCAGCTGTCGCTCAGGCGCAACACCGAGATCTACGCCCCCGACGGCCGCTTCCGGGAGCGGCGCACGATCGACACCTACGCCTCCGAGGTCGACCGCGCCCGCGACGAGGGCTGGACGGGGCTGCGGGTCACCGCCGACATGAGCTGGGCGCCCCGGATGAACGTCGGCCACGACCGGCTGCTCGACTACGAGGCGTCCGTGGCGCCGCTGTTCGCGGATCCGCTGTTCACCGCGATCTGCTGGTACGACCGCCGGCGCTTCGACGACGACCTGACGGCCCGCGTCGGCAAGGTCCACCCGCTGCGGGTCACGGACCGCCTCGACGCCCTGGAGGTCACCGAGACCCCGGACGGCGGGCGGATCGCCGGCACCGCCGAGCTGAGCACCCGCACCGAGTTCGTCGAGGCCCTGCGCGAAGCGCTGGAACGCCGTGACGAGGCCGGCCCCAGCCACCTCGTCCTCGACCTGCGTGACCTGTGCTTCATGGAGGCCCACTGCGCCTGGCAGCTGATCAGCCTCGCCGCGTCGCTCCCGGCCGGCAGCGAGGTCACCGTGCGCTGCGGCGAGCTGCTGGGGCTGGTGCTGGAGCAGCTGGGCGCCGACGAGGTGCCCCAGCTGCTGGTCAGCGTCGAGGCGGAAGGGGACGGGGGAGACGCCGGGTGAGCGGGGCTGCGCTGCTGCGGACGGAGTTCGGCGCGGCCGATCTCCCGCTGCTGCGCTCGCTCGTCGAGGAGACCTGCGTCCGGGCCGGTCTCGCCGCCGCAGTCCGAGGGGTTCTCGTGCAGGCCGTGGCGGAGATCGCGACGGACGCCGTGGAGCACGGAAGCGGCGCCGGTCTCGTCGAACTCCGCGTGGACGAGGGCGAGTTGCGCTGCGAGGTGACGGGGTACGGGGCCGGCCCCGCGGCGGGGCGGCCCACGGGGCTCGGGCCGCGGCTCGCCGGGGCGCTGCTCGCGGGCGCGGTGCCGGGCACCGGTGCCCTCCGGGTGCGCGGCACCGAGCAGGGCACCCTCGTCACCCTGTCCGCGCCCCTGCCGGGCTCCGCTACAGCCCCGCCCGCGCGCTGAACCAGGCCGCGACCTGACTGCGGTTGTGGAAGCCGAGCTTCACGAGGATCCGTTCGACGTGGCCCTCGGCGGTGCGGCGGGCGATGACCAGGTGATCGGCGATCTGTCGGTTGGTACGGCCCTGGGCGACGAGGGCGGCGACCTGGAGTTCACGGGGGGTGAGGGGGACCGGGTCGGCGCTCACGTGATCGGCACCCGGTTCCGGGGCCGCGCCCGCGGGTCTCCCGGCCGGGGCGGCCCCCGCGCACCCGGTGGAGGCGGCCCGCGTCCGGGGAGCCGGGGCGGGACTCTCCGCCGCGCGCACGCCGGGCGCCTGACGCCGGGCCGGCTCGCCGAGAGCGTACGCCACCGCCTGCTCCGGGGTCAGGCGGCCGCCCCGGCGGTGGGCCAGGGTGTAGGCGTGGTCGCCGAGAGCGCGGCGGGCGTGCTGTTCGGCGGCGCGGGGGCGGCCGGGCCCCAGGGCGTCCATGGGGTTGCCGCCGATGTCGTGCCAGATGCGGTCGACGGCGCCGCGCAGGACGCCCGCCCGCTCGGTGTCGCCCGCGAGGGCCTCGGCGGCGGCGAGCAGGTCGAGGGTGCGGGCGAGGCTCTGGTGCTGGCGCACGGTGTACGGCAGCCGCAGACAGGCACGGGCCTGCTCGGCGGCCCGGTCGTACTGCCCGGCCGACCAGTGCGCGAGGGCGAGGGTGCGCAACGCCCAGGAGCGGGCCCACTGTTCGCCGTGCGCCTCGCAGAGGGCGACGGCCTCGGCGCACAGCGGGATGGCCTGCGCGGCGCGGCCCCGGCTGACGAGGGTGCAGGCCAGTTCGACGCGGGTGAGGACGACGAAGGCGGTGGAGGCGCGGGCCCGGCCCGGGGCGAGGGCACCGGCGGGCACGGGCGGGGGCGCGGGCATCGGGAGTTCCCCGTCGTCGGCGGCGGCCGCCGCCCGCACCGGGGCGAGGCCGGCCAGGACGGCGGCGGAACGGCTGTGGACCAGCGAGGTCAGGGCGCCCGCCCACATGGCGCGGGTCAGCGCCACGTCCGGCCGGGCCCCGGCCCGCAGGGCGCCGTCCATCCAGTGCCGGCCCTCGCCCCAGATGCCGCCCGCGACCCAGTGGAACCACAGGCGGGCGGCGAGCCGCAGGCCGTGCTGGGCCTCGCCCGGGGTGGTGAGGCAGAAGTCGAGGGCGGCCCGGTAGTTGTCCTGGTCGATGCGGAGGCGTTCGGTGATCTCCGCCTGGTCGGGGCCGAACCATGCCTGCTCGTACCCGGCGCCGAGACGGGCGAAGTGGTCGCGGTGGCGCCGCCGGGTGCCGGTCGCCTCACCGAGGCCGTGCAGCTTCTCCAGTCCGTAGTCGCGCAGGGAGACCAGCAGCCGGTAGCGAACCTGTCCGGCGTGGTCCTCCCGGACGAGCACCGACTTGTCGACGAGCCCGGCGACGGCGTCCAGGACGGCGCCCGCGGTCATCTCCTCCCCGGCGCAGACGGCCTCGGCGGCGGCGAGGTCGAAGCCGCCGACGAACACCGACAGCCGCGCCCACACCAACTGCTCCTGCGGGGTGCACAGTTCATGGCTCCAGTCGACGGCGGAGCGCAGGGTGCGGTGGCGGGGCGCGGAGGTCGGGCTGCCGCAGGTGAGGAGCTGGTAGCGGTCGTCGAGGCGTTCGACGAGCTGGTCCACGCCGAGGGCGCGCACCCGGACCGCCGCCAGTTCGATGGCGAGCGGCAGTCCGTCGAGGCGACGGCAGAGGCGGGCCACCGCCCGCTGGTTCGCCTCGCCGACGGTGAAGCCGGGGACCACGGCCGCGGCCCGGTCGGCGAACAGCCTGAGCGCGGGGAAGGAGTCGACCGCCGACGGGGTCAGCTCCTCCGGCTCGGGCGCGGGCAGCGGCGGCACCTCGAAGAGCTGTTCCCCGGCCAGACCGAGCCGGTGCCTGCTGGTGGCGAGGATCCGTACGCCCTCCGTGGCCGCCAGTACGGCCTGGGCGAGGACCGCGCAACTGCGCCGCAGATGCTCGCAGTTGTCGAGCACGATGAGGAGGCGCCGCTCGCGCAGGTGGTCGACGAGGATCTCCAGCGGGGGCCGTACGGTCTCGTTGCGCACGCCGAGCGCGTCGTTCACCGCGTGCGGGACGAACGCCTCGTCGCTCAGGGCGGCCAGGGGCACGAGCCAGACGCCGTCCGGGAAGGCCCGGGCGACCTGGCCCGCCACATGTCCGGCTAGCCGGGTCTTGCCCACCCCGCCGGGTCCGGTCAGGGTCAGCAGTCTGCCCGCCGCCAACAGCCTTCTGACATCGGCGGCCTCGTCCCGTCGCCCCACGAAGCTCGTCAGCTCCGCCGGGAAACCGGACGGGCGCCGCGACTCCGATCCGCCCACGATGCCGTTCACGCCCTCAGTTGTGGTTCCCGTACGCGCTGTTGTAACCGCGAAGGGCGGGCAGCGGGCACGGGCGGGACGCGCGCTTCGTGGATTTCCCGCCTCTTCGGGTGAGGAGGGCTCGCGGGGCCGGGAGCGGGTGCCGCGGGTCAGCCGCTGGTCGCCGCCGCCATGATCGCCTCGACGACACGGGGCAGCGAGTCGGGGTGGAGCCACAGGAACAGGTTGGGCTCGACCAGCTCCAACTCCATCACGCACGGCCGCCCGTCCTCCCCGGTGACGAGGTCGACGCGGGCGTACAGCAGCTCGGGCTCTCCGGGTACGGCCGCCAACGCCCGCTCGGCGACGGCGAGTTCGGCCTCGCTCGGGGTCCAGGGCTCCAGGTCCGGGTGGGCGATCTTGTCGGCGTCGTAGGCGGTGCCCGGCGCGAGCACCGCCCCCTTGCGGCTGGCGTGCAGCAGCCGGCCGCCGAAGAACTGCAGGGCCCGCTCCCCCTCGGTGTCGATGCTGGTCACGAACGGCTGCACCATCGCGGTGAGCCCCTCGGCGTGCATCCGCTCGACATGCCCCGCGGCGGTGTCCCGCTGGTCGGGCGTGTAGCGGGCGGCGAAGCGGGCGCCCGCGCCGGAGGTGGGCTTCACGACGTACTCGTGGGTCCGCGGAAGCTCCACGGGCTCGCCCGGCGCGAGGTAGGCCGTCGGCACGACGGGCACCCCGGCTGCGGCGAGGTCACCGACGTACCGCTTGTCGGTGTTCCAGCGCACGACCCCGGCCGGGTTGGCGAGCCGGGTGGCCGCGCCCGCCTTCTCCGCCCAGGCCACGAACTCGGCCGCGCGCCAGCTGTAGTCCCAGGTGGACCGGATGACGACGAGGTCGTACCCGGCCCAGTCGGCCGCCGGGTCGTCCCAGTGCACGGCCGCCGCCTCGGCCCCTGCCTCCCCCAGCGCCCGCACCAGCACCGGCAGGTCCCGGTCGTGGCTCGTCCCCGGACCGGGGTCGTAGGTGGCGACGGCGATTCGGGGGGCGGCTGTGCGGGCCACGGGGGCTCCATTCTCGGACGGCTGCGGGTGACCCCCGGGCGGGTGTCCAGGGGGTCCTGGGCGCAGGCTAACAACCGCGCGTGCCGGGAAGGGAAGGGGTTTTCCGCGAGCGCGGTCCCGCTCACGGCACGGCGGGGCCCGTGAGGAAGCGGCCGTCGCCGTCGTACGGCCAGACGTTGGGGACGCAGCCGTTCATGCCCTTGATCTGCTGCATCATCGCCGGGGCTGGCTCGCCCTCGCCGGGGCAGCCGACATGGCCCTGGCCGAGGAAGTGGCCGACCTCGTGGTTGATGATCAGGGCGCGGTAGGCCTCGACGTCCTTGGCGTAGACGGGGGTCGCCAGTTCCCAGCGTTCGAGGTTGACCATGACCTTGTCGTTCACGTTGCAGTTGAACTCGCCGCCGGTGTCCAGCCCGCCCTCGCCGCAGACGTCGTCGACGGTGCCGGGGGTCGCCACCTTGACGACGAAGTCGAAGGTGCCGCCGGAGACCCGCTGGAAGGCGTGGTCGCCGCCGGCCGTCCAGCCGCGCGGGTCGGCCAGGACCCGTTCCACCTCCTCGGCGACGTCGGCGGGGGAGAGCGACAGCCCCTTCTCGACCTCGACCCGGTAGCGCAGGGGCGTGCCCTTGCCCACCTTGCCGCTGCCGCCGGAGGCCGTGCCGAACGTCCCGGGCCCGGTTCTCGGGATGGTCACCGGCTTGCGGCTCGGGGACGGGGCCTTCGACTCGTCCGGAGACGTGTCGGGCGAGGCGGCCGCGGAGGAGGAAGGGGAGGAGGAGGGGCTGCGGGGGGCGTCGGCGCCGGAACTCCTGCCGCCCGTGGAACCCTTGCCGCCCCCGGGGCCGGGGTCGGGGTCGGCCGAGCGCCGGGACCGCTCGGACGAGGGCTCCGCCGACGCGGTGGGCTCCGCCTCGGCCGCCACCTCCCGCGCGCCGCCGTTCATCCAGCTCACCGCCGCGAACCCGGCGACGCCGAGGACCGCCACGACCCCGAGACCACCCCACAGGGGCCCTTTCCCGCGCCGCTCGGGGGCTCTGCGTCTGCGCCCCGGCCCCTTCCCCCTGCCCGTGGCCGTCGCCTTGGCGGAATCCTGCGCGGTGACACGCGGCGGGCCGCCGCGGCGGGTACGCCTGCCGGAAGGTGTTGCGTGGTGGGCGGTCATGTTCCTTCAGAGTGTGATCGATATGTGATCGGATGTGGCCGAGTCAGTCACGAAAAGATAACGGATGATCGGCACGGCTCCGCACCACCGCTTGACCTTCCCCTTCGGTGAAGCCCCAGCATCGATCGCGGAACGAGGAGCGGTCAGGGCCGAAGGAGCCGAGAGCCGGCCGGTGAGAGCCAGGGGGAGTCATGGAGATGCTGACGATCGGGGCCTTCGCGAAGGCGTGCCGGCTGTCGCCGAAGGCGCTGCGGCTCTACGACGAGCTGGAGCTGCTCCGGCCCGCCCACGTCGACCCCGACACCGGCTACCGCTACTACGCCACCGCGCAGTTGGAACAGGCCCGGCTGGTGGCCTGGCTGCGCCGGCTCGGCATGCCGCTGGCCCGTATCCGTACGGTGTGCGCGCTGGAGCCGGGCCCGGCGGCCCGGGAGATCCGGGCGTACTGGGCCGGGGTCGAGGGCGAGACGGCGACCCGTCGCGATCTGGCGGCCTTCCTCGTGCACCACCTCACCCACCCGTCCGAGGAGGACACCACGATGCTGGAACTCCGTTACGCCGCCCTCTCCGACACCGGCCTGGTCCGCGCCGCCAACCAGGACACCGCCTACGCCGGGTCCCGCGTCCTCGCCGTCGCCGACGGCTTCGGCCCGGCGGGCGCCCCCGCGAGCACGGCCGCCGTGGAGGCGCTGAAGACCCTGGACCGCGACACCCTGCCGGCGGGCGGCGTGCTGAACCTGCTGGAGGACGCGGTGCGGGGCGCGAGCGCCGCCGTCCGGGACGTCGCGGGGACCGGGGACGACGGGACGACCCTGACCGCGATGCTCTGGACCGGCTCCCAGCTCGCCCTCGTCCACATCGGCGACTCCCGCGCCTATCTGCTGCGCGAGGGCGAGCTGTTCCGGATCACCCACGACCACACCGTCGTCCAGTCGATGATCGACGAGGGCCGGCTGACCCCGGAGGAGGCGACCACCCACCCCCAACCCGCCCTGCTGCTCAAGGCGTTGACCAACAGCGACACCGTCGCCACCCCCGACCTGCGCCTGCACGACGCCCACGCCGGCGACCGCTACCTCCTGTGCTCCGACGGCCTGTCGACGGTCGTGCCCGACCCGGAGATCCGGCGCGTCCTGTCCACCGCCCAGGACCCTGAGGCCGCCGCGCACGCCCTCGTCCGCGAGGCGAACGGGGCGGGCGGCCCGGACAACGTGAGCTGCGTGGTGGCGGACGTGGTGCGGGAGGGGGCCGGGACGCCCCGGGGGTGACGGGGACGGCTGGGGCCCCTACGGTCCGGCCCGCCGGGCGGCACGCCGCGGCATCGCCTCCAGTGCCCCGTTCAGGCGTTCGAGCCACTCCTCGGCCGTGCCCCGCACCTGCGGATGGGCGGCGCGGAAGTCCGTCCAGTCGGCGGGGTCCAGTACGACGGCGTCCAGGCGCGGGGCGTCCGCGACCGCCGGGTCGCCGGGACCGTGGCGGAAGACCTCGCGCAGCAGCCGCGGGGACAGTTCGGTGACGTCCGCCTCCGCGAGGAGGACGGCGTCGTGGAGGTCCTTGGCCCGGCCACGGCCCTCGGTGGCGCAGTCGGTGTGCAGCCACAGGAGTTTCCAGGCGAGGGACAGGCCGGGGCCGGGGGTGCGGACGACGGTGCGGCCGGAGCCGTCGCCGCGGGGTACCGCCGTCCACACGGGCGGCTCGGGGAGCCTCTCTTCGCGGGCGAAGTCCAGCCGCGCCTCGCCGGGCGGGAGGCCCTCCACCGCCCAGGGGATGGTCAGGCGGGTGCCGGGAGTCTCGTACTCCGTGTAGGTCCAGGTGCCGTCGGGGCGGGCGGCGGACGCGTCGAGCACCACCCCCGGCGCGGCCACCGGTCGCTCCCGCACCAGGTCGAGCACCGCCAGGTGCGGCGGGTGTTCCTCCGGCTCCGCCTCGACCACCCAGTGCAGCCCCTCGGGCGGGACCGCCGGCCGCAGGCCCTGGGTGTCGAACTCCTCGAACTTCCACATCTCGTACCGCCCGGCGCCGTCGGCCGCCTCCGGCCACTGCTGTACGGCCTCCAGCCCCTCCACGTACGGATAGGGGTGCGCGGCGTCCACCGGGACCAGCAGCGGCCGGGGAACGATCCAGTCGAGGTCGGCGGGCTCCCGTGCCCCGGCCCCCACCCACGCCGGCATGACCATGCTCCCGCGCAGCACCAGATCGTCCCCCAGGGGCGAGTCGGCGACGAGCCGGACCAGGTGGTCGAGCACCGCCCGATGGGCGGCCCGCCACCGCCCGGACGAGGTCATGAGGTCTCCGCCCGCAGGTCCCTCCGCGCCCCCGCCCGCACGTCCGCCCGCCCTGCCGCCCCCTCGTCGATCCACCCGCTGTCCAGGTCCGGGCGGTCGTCGTGCACGACGAACTCCTCCTCCACCTCGACAGCCTTGAAACCCGCCTCTGCGAGCGCGTCGAGGAGGGCGTCCAGCCGGCGGCGGGCCTCGGGGCGGCCCACGTCACGGCAGCGCTGGGTGACGAACCGCTCGTGCCCGCCCCCGCCACAACCACCCACCGCACGGCGGGCGTTGCGCGACACATGGGCCGCGTGCCGCTCGGCGAGGGCGCGCACCGGCCCGACCTCGGTGTCGTCGGCGAGGGCGAGCTTGACATGGTGTTCGAAGTAGCAGCCGGGAGGCAGGGCGCGGGCCTCGGCGGCCGTCAGCGGCACGTCCTCGTTCCACGGTGCCGCCTCGATCTTCACCCGCGCCACCCCGAACCCCTCGGTGCCCAGCCGCTCGGCCCACTCGGACGCGGCCGCGCGCTGCGCCGACAGGGAGCCCTCGCCGCGCACCGTCAGCATCGGCTGGTCGGGCGTCGCGCCCCGGTCGAGCACGATCCGTGTGTACTTGACCCGGTGCCGCTGTGCCCACCGACGTACGCGCCCCTCGCCCTCGCCCCAAGACTCGCCCCCGCCCCGGGACTCGTCCCCGATCACCACCGTCAGGTGGATCTCGAACTCCCCCGCGAACTCCCGCACCCCAGCCCCGCATGTCCCGTGCACATCCGCCTGCCCGCTTCTCGGCGGCCGACTGTACCGACCACCACCGACAGTGGCGCGGGAGCCGGGCTCAGGGCGCCGAGTCCCCCGGGTCCCAGTCCAGCAGACGGACCTTGGCGACCGTACGCACATGGCGACGCATCGCCGCGGCCGCCTGTGTGGGCTGCTCGGCGGCGATGGCGTCGAGGATGGCCCGGTGCTGGGCGAGGGAACGGTCGGGGCGGCCGGGCTGGCGCAGGGACTCGGTGCGGCTCTCGGCGATCTGGTCGGCGATGGACCGCATGAACTCGGCGAGCAGACTGCTGTGCGCGGCCGCCGTGACCGCCGCGTGGAACAGCCGGTCGCCCTCGATGCCGTGCCCCTCCCGCTCGATCTCCCCGGCCATGTGGGTGAGCGCGTCCCGCATCGCGGCGAGGTCGTCCTCCGTACGGCGTTCGGCGGCCAGTTCGGCGAGCTTCGTCTCCAGCGCCTCGCGGGCCTCCAGCACATCGGGCAGCCGTCGGCGCCGTTCGACCATGTCCTCCACGGGCTCGACGTCGAGGCTGTCGCGGACGAGATACGTGCCCCCGCCGTGCCGCGCCTCCACCAGGCCCTGGACCTCCAGCACCACGATGGCCTGCTTGACCGAGGCCCGGCTCACCCCCAGCCGTTGGGCGAGGTCCCGCTCGGGCGGCAGCCGGTCCCCCGCCCGCAGACCGCCCTCGGCGACGTACTGACGCAACCGGTCCAGGACCTGCTCGTAGAGCCGCTGTTTGGCCATGGGGCGCAGGGCGTCGCTCACGGTTCCCCCTCTGGTCCGGCACCGCTCGCCGGGAGCGTAACACCGGCGGGCACCAGTGGCCCGGTGGCCGAGTGGCTGAGCCAATTTCCGCGCGACCTCTTGACGCCACCGCCCTACGCCCCCACGCTGGCCCAACCGCGAGTGGCTCAGCCACTCGTCCACTCACCTCACTCGCCCGCCTGCTCAGCCCTCTCTGTCCCGGGACCCAACGACGGGAGCCCGCATGTCCCCCGAACTCATCTCGATCCTCGTCCTCGCCGTGGTGTTCGTCATCGCCACGACCCGTTCCGTGAACATGGGCGCGCTCGCCTTCGCCGCCGCCTTCGGGGTGGGCGAACTGGTCGCCGACCTCGACGCGGACGGCATCTTCGCCGGCTTCCCCGGAGACCTGTTCGTCGTCCTCGTCGGCGTCACCTACCTCTTCGCGATCGCGCGCTCCAACGGCACCACCGACTGGCTCGTGCACGCCTCGATCCGGCTCGTGCGGGGCCGGGTGGCGCTGATCCCCTGGGTGATGTTCTTCGTCACCGGCGCGCTCACGGCGATCGGCGCGGTCAGCCCGGCCGCGGTCGCGATCGTCGCCCCCATCGCGCTCAGCTTCGCCTCGCGGTACGGCATCAGCCCCCTGCTGATGGGCGCGATGGTCGTCCACGGGGCCCAGGGCGGCGGCTTCTCCCCGATCAGCATCTACGGCACGATCGTCAACGGCATCGTCGAACGCGAGAACCTCCCGGGCAACGCGACAGCCCTCTTCCTGATCTCCCTGATCGCCAACCTGGTCATCGCGGGCGTGGTGTTCGTGCTGTTCGGCGGCCTGAAGCTGTGGAAGCGGCCCCCCGCCGCCGATCCCGACACCAAGCACCCCGAGGCCGCCCCCGCGGCGGACGCACAGGTCGCCCCCACGACCGGCCCGGCGGCGGGCACGCGGCCCGGCCCCGCGACCGGCCTCGCCGTGGGCACGCAGACCGGCCCCGCGGTGGGCACCCGGCCAGCCCCCACGGTGGGCACCGAGGCAGTCCTCACCCCCGCCCGCATCGCCACGCTCTCCTCCCTCGCCGTCCTGGTCGTCGCGGTCCTCGCCTTCGACCTGGACGCGGGCCTCACCGCGGTGACCCTCGCCGCCGTCCTCAGCGCGGTCTGGCCGGACGACAGCCGCAAGGCGGTGGGCCAGATCGCCTGGTCCACGGTCCTCCTCATCTGCGGCGTCCTGACCTATGTGGGCGTCCTCGACGAGATGGGCACCATCACCTGGGCCGGCGAGGGCGTCGGCGGCATCGGCATCCCTCTGCTCGCCGCCCTGCTGCTCTGCTACATCGGCGCGATCGTGTCCGCCTTCGCCTCCTCCGTGGGCATCATGGGCGCCCTGATCCCCCTGGCCGTACCGTTCCTGGCGCAGGGCGAGATCGGCGCGGTCGGCATGATCGCGGCACTCGCCGTGTCCGCGACGGTCGTGGACGTGAGCCCCTTCTCCACGAACGGCGCGCTGGTCCTGGCCGCGGCACCGGACCTGGACCGCGAGCGTTTCTTCCGCCAGTTGATGGTCTACGGAGGGATCGTGGTGGCGGTGGTACCCGCGGTGATGTGGCTGGTGCTGGTGGTCCCGGGGTTCGGGTAGTCACCTGCGCGGTAGCGGTACCCGGACGACGACAACCAAGGAGTACGAGACGTGTCCCCTCTCTTCCCGGCACTCACCGGCGAAGCCCGGACCCCCGGACGCCCCGCCCTGCGCTTCGGCGACCGGTCCCTGACGTACGCGGAACTCGCGGCCGTCACCGACACCCTGGCGGAGCGCCTGCGGGGCGCCGGCCGGGTCGCCGTCTGGGCGACTCCCACACTGGAGACCGCCGTGGCCGTGGTGGCGGCGCTACGGGCCGGTGTACCCGCCGTACCCCTGAACCCGAAGTCCGGGGAGAAGGAACTCGGCCACATCCTCGGCGACAGCGCACCGTCACTCGTCCTCGCCGCACCGAACGACGAACTCCCGTCCCCGCTGGGCAAGTTGTCACGCATCGATGTAGAGGTCGAGGCCGAGGCCGACGCGCACGGTGCCGGAGGCCGGGCCGCCCCGGCCGGGACGGCCGCCGCCGAGGAGACGGCCACCGAGGAGGACGCGGCCCTCGTCGTCTACACCTCCGGCACCACCGGCCCGCCCAAGGGCGCCGTCATCCCCCGCCGGGCGGTCACGACCACCCTGGACGCGCTGGCCGACGCCTGGCAGTGGACCGCCGACGACGTACTGGTCCACGCCCTCCCCCTCTTCCACGTCCACGGCCTGATCCTGGGCGTCCTGGGCCCGCTGCGGCGCGGCGGCGCGGTCCGCCACCTCGGCAGGTTCGACACGGCCGCGGTGGCCCGGGAGCTGTCGGCCGGCGCGACGATGCTGTTCGGCGTCCCCACGATGTACCACCGCATCGCGGAGACCCTGCCCACCGACCCGGAGCTGGCGAAGGCGCTCGGCGGCGCCCGCCTCCTCGTCTCCGGCTCGGCCGCGCTGCCGGTGCACGACCACGAACGGATCACGGCGGCCACCGGACGCCGGGTGATCGAGCGGTACGGCATGACGGAGACCCTCATGAACACGAGCGTCCGCACGGACGGCGAGGCGCGCGCGGGCACGGTCGGACTCCCGCTGCCGGGCGTGGAGCTGCGGCTGGTCGAGGAGGACGGCACGCCGCTCACCGCGTACGACGGCGAGTCGGTCGGCGAGATCCAGGTGCGCGGCCCCAACCTCTTCACCGAGTACCTCAACCGTCCCGACGCGACCGCCGCCGCGTTCGCCCCCGACGGCTGGTTCCGCACCGGCGACATGGCCGTCCGCGACCCCGACGGCTATGTACGGATCGTCGGCCGCAAGGCCACCGACCTCATCAAGAGCGGCGGTTACAAGATCGGCGCGGGCGAGATCGAGAACGCCCTCCTGGAACACCCCGGGGTACGGGAAGCCGCCGTCACCGGCGAACCGGACCCCGACCTCGGCGAGCGCGTCGTCGCCTGGATCGTCCCGGCGGATCCCCAGTCCCCGCCCCCGGCGGGCGAGTTGGCGACCCATGTGGCCACCCACCTGTCGCCCCACAAGCGCCCCCGACGGGTCCACTACCTCTCCACCCTGCCCCGCAACGACATGGGCAAGATCATGAAGCGGGCGCTGAAGACGGATGAGTGAGCGGCGCGTGACGGCCCGCGAGGCCCTCGCCTCCCTGACCGACGACTTCACCGAACTCCCCACGCCCGAACGGGACCACGCCCCCGACGGCCCGCTCGCCTGGCACGGCTACGACACCTCCCGCGCCCGCGCCGCCGAGCGCACCGGCGAGGAGGAGTCGGTGGTGTGGGGGCGGGCGGTGATCGGCGGTACGGCGGCCGTGCTGATCTCCTTCGAGTTCGGCTTCCTCGGCGGCTCGCTCGGCGAACGGACCGGCGACCGTCTTCAGGCGGCGTACGGCCACGCCCGCGCGCACCGCCTCCCGGTCGTCTCCCTGGTCGCCACCGGCGGCAGCCGTATGCAGGAGGGCATGCGCGCCCTCAGCCAACTCCAGCGCGTGGCACGCGAGTCGGCGCTGACGGCGGCGGCCGGGCTGCCCCGGATCGCGGTGCTCCGCGACCCCACGACGGGTGGCGGCTGGGCCACGCTCGGTGCGGGCGCCGACATCGCCCTCGCCCTCCCCGACGCCCAGGTCGGTTTCGCGGGCTCCCGGGTACGCCCGCCCGACGCGGACCCGGCGGCGTACACGGCGGAGTCCCAGCTCGCGGCGGGTTCGATCGACGCGGTGGTCCCCGCGCCGGCCCTGCGCCGCGTCCTCGCCCTCTACCTGACCCTCCTGACCACCCCCTCCACCACCCCGGCACCTCCGCCCCACGCCCTCCCCGAGGGCCCCAGGCCCTCCAGGGGCGCGGGGAACTGCGCGACCGGCCCCCACCCACCCGTAGCCGCCGTCCAACCGAACCCCCCACCTCAGAAGGCGCCCCTGCCCACCACAGGCTGGGAAGCCGTACAACGCGCCCGCTCTCCCCGACGCCCCCGCGCCGAGACCTACTTGGACGCCTACTTCACCCGCCGAGCCCCCCTGCAGGGGGACCGCGCCGGCGGCACCGACCCCGGCGTGCTGTGCGGCTTCGGCGAGCACGAGGGCCGTACCGTCGCCTACGCGGCCCAGTGCGGCACGGCGACGCGCCCGGCGGGCTACCGCACCGCCGCCCGTCTGATCCGTCTCGCCGACCGCCTCGGCATCCCCGTCCTGACCCTCGTCGACACCCCCGGCGCGGCGAACGACGCCGCGGCGGAACGCGAGGCCGCGGGCCCCGCCATCGCCGACCTCTTCACCGCCGTCGCCACCGCCCGCACCCCCCTCACCACCCTCCTGATCGGCGAGGGCGGCTCCGGCGGCGCCCTCGCGCTCGCCGCCCCCGGCAACACCTGGGCCACCCCGGACAGCTATTTCTCGGTGATCGCGCCGGAACTGGCGGCCGCCATCCTCAAGCGGCCCGAGGAGCTGGTGCGGGCGACGGCGGACGAACTGCGCGTGCGCCCCCAGGACCTGGTGGAGCTGGGGGTGGTGCGGGGGGTCGTGGGGGAGCTAGCACGGCAGGGAGCCGAACCCGCGACGACGCGCCCACCCGACTGACGGGCCGTCCCCGGCCGACACCCACCCGCTCACGCCCCTTTCCGGCCCGTCCTCCCGCTCCTGCCGGGCCGTCGCCGCCTGACCTGCCGTCACCCGAACCACCCGTCCAGCGGCACCCCACCCGGCCCACCCCAGCGGGCAGCCCGGCGCCGGCCCGCGCACGATGCAAGGGAACCAGGGACCCGCCGACCGGCGGCGGCCCGCTCGGTCCGTGCTCTCGGGAGGATCCGCAATGACCGCGATGACCGCCAGTCTGGAGCAGCTGCGCCGCTGCCACTTCGGCGTCGACCTGGGAGCCGCGCGGACCCGCGTGTACGTGAAGGGCGCGGGCCTGGTGGTGGACCAGCCGAGCGTGGCCGCCGTGAACACCCGGACGGGCGCGCTGATCGCCGTCGGGGAGTTCGCCGAGAAGATGATGGGCCGTACGCCCGACTACATCAGGGTGGTCCGGCCCGTCTCCAGCGGCACGGTGGTCGACATCGAGATGGCCCAGCGGATGCTGCGTCAGCTGCTGGGCGACCGGGTCCGCCGCAACCTGCGCCGCAAGCCCGTCCTGCGCGCGGCCGCCTGCACCCCGCACGACGCGGACCCGCTCGCCCAGCGCGCCACGATCGAGACCCTGGTGGGCCTCGGCGCCCGGCGCGTGGAACTGGTCGACACGCTGATCGCGGCGGCCGTGGGCTGCGGGCTGCCCGTCGAGCAGCCCGAGGCCACGATGATCATGGTCTGCGGTGCGGGGGCCACCGAGCTGGCCGTCCTCTCCCTCGGCTCGGTCGTCAGCGCCGTACGCATCCCCGTCGGCGGTGAGGCCATCGACCACGCGATCGTGCAGCACCTGCGGCTGCGTCACGAACTGACGCTGCCCAGCCAGTCCGTACGGCCGCTCCAGCTCGCCCTCTCCGGCAACGGCCTCACCCCGCACGGCCCCGCCTCCACCGAGATCCACGGCCTCGACGTGGCGACCGGGCTCGCACGCTCCGTCCAGGTGGACACCGCGGCCGTTCGCGACGCCATCCAGACCCCGCTCACCGCAGTGGTCGACGGCATCGGCAAGGTGCTGCGCGACTGCCCGCCCGACCTGGTGGCCGACCTCGCCGACCGCGGCATCATGATGGTCGGCGGCAGCGCCCTCCTCCCCGGCTTCGACCAGATGCTCCGGCACGCCACCGGCATGCCGGTCCACATCGCCGAACGCCCCGACGTCTGCGCCGCCCTCGGCATCGGTGCCATGCTGGACGGCCGTATCGCCCCCATCAGCCTGGACCCGGTGGGCGACTGACGGCGGGCAGGCGCGGCCGGAGCACGGCCGACCCGCCGTGCCACCGTGCACCGCACGGCCGCCCCACCGTGCCGCCACCACTCGGCACCCGGCGAACACGTCTACGGCCACCCCGTCGGCATTCCTGCCAGCCGCAGCACGCGGAGCGCGTGAGGGCGGTCGGCGCCACGGCGGTCGCCCGGCGGTCGCCCCCGTGAGCCCGTGACGCCCCACCGAACGCCCGTACGTGTCGTTCTCGCGGACGTCGTCCGACGCTAGGGTTACTCGGAGGAACGCGGCCACGGAGGTGAGCGCTCGGATGCCAGGCCACGTGACCCGGATCGGTATCACCGGACACCGCGAGATCCCGGACGCCGCCCTCCCCGCCGTCCGCGCCGGCCTCCGGGCGGAGTTGGGGGGCCGTCCCGCCGCCACCCGGGCCCTCAGCAGCCTCGCCGCCGGCGCCGACCAGCTCTTCGCGGAGATCGCCCTGGAGAGCGGTCTGCAACTGACCGCCGTCATTCCCGGCATGGACTATGAGGCCCACCTCGGCGACGACGAGGTCAGGGCCGCCTACCGCCGGCTCCTGAAGTGCTGCGGCGAACGCGTGGAACTGCCGCGCGAACGCACCCACGAGGAGGCGTACCACGCGGCCGGCCGCTACATCGTCGACCACGCCGACCGCCTGATCGCCGTCTGGGACGGCGACCCGCCCCGCGGCCTCGGCGGGACGGCCGACATCGTCGACTACGCCCGCCTCACGTGCGTCCCGGTGACCGTGCTGTGGAGCCCGGGCGTACGCCGCGCCTGACGTCCCGTTCTCCCGTCCCGCCTCCCGTACCGTTCGCCGTCTCGCCGTGGCGGTCAGGACCCGAACCGCACCAGCCAGTCCGTGTGCTGGGGCGAGACGACCCGCTCCGCCTCCGCGACCGCGTCGGCCCAGCCGTCCTCACCGACGGTGGTGCTCATGGCGACGCGCAGGGTGTCCAGGTCCTGTTCGACGAGCTTGTGCGCGTACGTCAGCGGCCGGTGCCGCCGGACCTCCTGCCAGGCGACGCCCGCGGCGGCCGCGGCGCTCAGCACCCCGGTGGGGTCCCAGCGGCCGTCGATCGTCCCCAGGGCCCGCAACACGGCGGTGACCAGCGCCAGCAGCGTCAGAAAGGTCGTCATGCCCGACCATCGCACGGACGAGCGATGCGCCTCCCCGGCGCTGTTGCCGTACCAGGAGAGCTGTTCCAGGACGCGGTCGCGGAGATAGATGTCGCGCCGCGCCGCGAACGGCTTGGCGCGGACCGCGCGCATCATGGGCGTGATCTGCCCGAGCCCGAGTTCGGTGACGGCCTCCCGGGGGTCGTCCCACCCGACCTTGCGCAGCTCGCTGAGCCGTTCCTCCAGCCGCTCCGCGAACAGCGCCTCGGGATTGACGAGCCGTGAGGGGAACGGCCCGCCATGCACCATGAACTGCCAGGCCAGCGACTTGACCACCTCGGCCGCCGCCCGATGCGCCTGCCACTGCACCCGGGCACGACGACGGGACGCGTAGACCCCGATCCCCATCGTCAGGGCGTACAGCACGGCCGCCACGGCCGACGGCACCCGGCTGCCCATCCGCTCGGCCAGGGAAGCGGTCGCGGTGGCGAGCAGCAGCACGACCAGCTGCGTACGGACGACCTTGAAGGATTCCCCCTGATGGGTCACCGCCTTCTCGTCGCACACGTGGAACAACGGGGACAGATCTCGATCACTCACCGTGGTGCTGGGGCCGGGCGTCGCAGCCATGCACACCTCGTACGGATGCCGAAGTCGACGGAATGGTCATGCTCTCGTCAATCTTGAATTCGCGCCAGGCCGCCTCCCGCTCATATCGCGCAGCGAACACCTGTCGGCGCATGATAGAAACGCGCACGTCTGTAGTCTGTCGTCCCCCCTCATGTCCGAGCCTCGACCAAAAGGATCTCGTCAGCAAGGGACCGATGACAGCGTCCCTTTTTTCGAACTGGAGCGACGATGAACCTTTCCCTCACGAAGACGACACGTGGATCGGACACCACCCGGTCGGCCCACAGGAGGCTCGCCCCGCTCGCGACGGTCGCCGCACACGAGCCCCGCACCCAGCGTTCCACCGGACGGGTGACGGACGCTCGCGACCTGGACCTCGCCAGGCAGGGCTTCACCTCCAGCATCTGACACGGGTCGGCCGGGGCCTCAACCTCCTTGTTGATCAAGGAAGTTGGGCCCCGTCGTCATGTCTTCCCCGGATGACGTGAGGGCTTACACTGCCGAAGTGAGGGACCCCGCGATCCAGCAACTGGTACTCAAGATCCACAGTCGGTGCGACCTGGCGTGCGACCACTGTTACGTGTATGAGGCCTCCGACCAGTCGTGGCGTTCGCGGCCGACCGTCATCTCCGAGGAAACCGTCGTCCAAGTGGCCCGACGCCTCACCGAGTACGTGCTGGCGAGAAATCTGGATTCCGTCACCGTCATTCTGCACGGCGGTGAACCGCTCCTCGCCGGACCGGCCCGGCTCCGGCGAATCTGCGCGGAACTCACCCTTGCCCTCGCCCCGGTCACCGCCCTCGATCTGCGTATTCACACCAACGCCGTACGGTTGAACAGAGATCATTTGCAGATCTTCGACGAATTCCGGGTAAAGGTGGGGGTCTCGCTCGACGGCGACCGTGTCGCCAACGACCGCCACCGGCTCGACCGTCGGGGCCGCAGCAGCTACGACCGGGTCCTGCGGGCGATCGAACTCCTCCGCCTCCCCGAACACCGGCATCTCTACCAGGGCCTTCTGTGCACGGTGGACGTGGCCAACGACCCGGTCGCCGTGCACGACGCGCTGACCTCGCTCGATCCGCCCCGGATCGACTACCTGCTCCCCCACTCCACCTGGGACTTCCCGCCCCCCGGTCAGCAAGCCGGGGGACCGCCGACGCCCTACGCCGACTGGCTGCTGAGGGTCTTCGACCGGTGGGAGGAACAGGGGCGCCCCATGCCGGTGCGCACCTTCGAGTCGGTGCTCAGCACGCTGCGCGGCGGCCCCAGTCTCACCGAGGCACTGGGGCTCGCGCCGTCCGACCTGGCCGTGATCGAGACCGACGGCACCTTCGAGCAGGCGGACTCGCTCAAGACGGCGTACGAGGGTGCCCCGGCGACCGGCTACGACGTCTTCCGGCACGGTTTCGCGGAGTTCGCCGAGCATCCCGGTGTCCGGGCCCGCCAGCTGGGCATCGCGGGCATCAGCGACACCTGCCGCCGCTGCCCGGTCGTGGAGTCCTGCGGCGGCGGCCTCTACGCCCATCGCCACAGCAAGGAGAAGGGCTTCGACAACCCGTCGGTGTTCTGCGCCGACCTGCGGGGCCTGGTGGAGGGCATCGCTGAGCGGATCACCGACCACGCGCTCCACCCGGCGGTCACCGACGCCGAGGAACTGCGGCTGGCGCAACTGCGGTTGGACCGGGACCTGCTGGCCCGGGTCAACGCGCGGCTGGCGGGCGACCCCGACTGGGACGCGGCCTGGCGGGTGCTGGTCCGGCTGGACGCCGACGGCGCCACCGCCGCGCACCTCAACACCGTCCTCGCCCACCCGTATCTGCGGACCGTGCTGCGCCGCTCCCTGGACGGCCCCGCGGACCTCCCCCGACTGCTGGCGGCGGTCACGGCGGCCGCCGTGTCGGCGGGCGCGGAGGCCACCCTCACCTGGCGGCAGCCCGGCCCGGACCTCCACCTGCCGACCCTCGGCACCGTGCGGCTGTCGGGCCCCGGGCGGGTGGAGTGCGTGAGCACGGCGAACGGTCTCCAGGTACACGGCACGGGGGACGACGGCACGGAACTCACCGCCGGGTGGCGGCCGTCGCAGACGGTGGAACTCCTCGACGGACCGGCGCTGCTCCTCGACGACGCCGATCCCTCCCGCGACCGCTTCGAGGCGCCGGTCGCGGACCCCCTGCCTCCGAGCGACCTGGCCCTCTTCGTGAAGCGGCTGCAGGCGGCCCACGAGGCGCTGGACGCGCGGGAGCCCGGCTGGCGCAAGGCCGCCGACGCACTCGTCGTGACCACGATCACCCCGCTCGCCCCGGGCTGCGGACTACGGCTCGGCACCCACGCGTTCGGCGCGCTCGGTGTGGCCGTCGACTTCGAACCGGACGCGTTCGTACGGGAACTGCCGCTCCTGGGGCGCAGATCCAGGCTCGCGGCCCTGCGGGAGGTCACGGATCTGTGCGTGCCGGGCAGCGACGCCGGGCGGTTGCTCGACGAGGCGAGTGCGTGCGTGGGAGGCCTGGCCTCGGCCCCCCACGACACCGCCGCGTCGCTGCGCCGACGGGCGGAGGACGCCCTGGACAGGCTCGTCTCCACCTCCTCGGGCCGTCGCCTCACGTCGAGCGGGCTGCACCTGGTCGACGAGCTGCGTGCGGAACTGGCGGTGGTGCATGGCTGATACGACTCGGCCGCGCGACGCGCTCGCCGGCATCGGTGTCCGGCCCGGTGGTGTCCTCATGGTCCACTCCTCGTTGCGCGGCACCGGATGGAGCCCCACCGAGGTACGCAACGCCCTGCTGGACACCCTCGGCCCCGACGGGACACTCGTCGTCCCCGCCTTCACCCCGGAGAACTCCGACACCTCCCCCGCCCATCACCGCCGTACCGAGGGGATGACCGAGCGGGAGAAGGCCGAGTTCCGCGCGTCGATGCCCCCGTTCGAACCGAACGCCACCCCCTGTCCCACCATGGGCGCGCTCGCCGAGTGTGTGCGGACCACTCCCGGGGCGGTGCGCAGCGCGCATCCGCAGACCTCGTTCGCCGCGATCGGACGCCGCGCCGAGGAGCTTCTCGCCGGCCACGACCCGTACTGTCACCTCGGTGAGCGGTCCCCGTTGGCGGCGCTGTACGAGGCGGGCGCGCAGGTGCTGCTGCTGCGGGTCGGGTTCGAGGTGTGCACCGCCTTCCATCTCGCCGAGTACCGGATGACCCCGCCGCCGCCCACCCGCACGTATCGCTGTGTGGTGGAGGACAAGGGCAATTGGATCGAGTATCCGGATCTCTCTTTGTTCGACGGCGACTTCGCGGCGATCGGCGCTCGACTACCGCATGCTTTGTTCACGGAAAGGGAGTTCGCGGGAAAACCGACGTTTCTGTTCGAGATACGCGATGCTGTCGACGCGGCCCGGCATCTGATGTCCGGATATCGCTCTGAAATGACGTGAAACGAGCCATGTGCCCGGGGGTTGATCGGGCACATTGTTGGTTCCGGCTGGAGGGCGCCTGGGCGGGGGGCACGAGGCATCGAAAGGCGGGGGCGTGTGGACACATCTGCGCGGGGGCGGGCTCCGGACAATCGGCCGTACTTCTTTCTCAGTTACGCGCACACACCGCCTTCGGGACCCGACAGCGGCGATCCCGACCACTGGGTGCACCTGCTCTACAAGGATCTGTGCGCGGACGTCCTGGCCCTCACCGCTCATCCGCGGGGGACGCCCGCGGGATTCCTGGACCGGGAGATGCGGTCCGGGGAGGGCTGGCCCGACCGGCTCAGTGAGAACCTCGCGCACTGCCGGGTGTTCGTCCCGCTGTACTCGCCCCGCTATTTCTCCAGCGACAACTGCGGCCGTGAGTGGTTCGCCTTCGACGAGCGCATACGCGAGGCCCGCAACGCGGGCCTCGGCGACATCCCGGCCATCGTCCCGGCCCTGTGGACGAGCATGGACCTCGAAAACCTCCCCGAGTCCGTACGACAGATCCAGGTCGAGCGCTCCCAGTACGGCGAGCGCTACACGTCGTACGGGATCTACGGGCTGATCAAACTCAAACGGCTGCGGGACGAGTACGAGGAGATCGTGTTCGGTCTCGCCCAGCGGATCGTGCAGGTCGCCGAGAACACCCCGCTGCCGTCGAGCCGGCCCCGGCCCTACGAGTCCACGCACAGCGCGTTCCGGCCGCACGGCGAGGGGCCACGCCGTATCCACCTCACCGTGGCCGCGCCCAGCCGCAGTTCGGTCCCGGAAGGCCGCGACGCCGTCCCCTACGGCGAGGACGCCACGGAGTGGAACCCTTACCACAGCGAGTCGAGGCGACCGCTGTCCGCACTGGCCGAGGAACTGATCCGGTCACTGGACTACCGGATCACCGTGTCGGACTTCGATCTGCCGGACCCCGGCACCGACGGTCTCACCCCGGGCGACACCGAGGCCGACGGCACCGGGCAGCCGCTCGAACCCCATCCGGGCATCCTGCTGCTCGACCGCTGGGCCCTGCTCGACCGGGACCGGCGCCACCGGCTCAAGACGTTCGACTCGGCCGCTCACCCGTGGGTCGGGGTGATCGTCCCCTGGAACCGCCTCGACCTCCAGTGCCGCGGTGAACAGGGCGAGCGGCTGAAGGAGCAGCTGGAGGACACCCTGCCGGTGATCCTGGAGCGGGGGCGCCGCGCCAAGTGCTGGGCGGCGGTCAACGGCGTACCCACGCTGAAGCAGTTCACCGAGATCCTGCCGGTGGTCGTGGCCCAGGCGACCCGGCAGTTCCTCAGACACGCCAAGGCCCACCCGCCCCCCCGGCCCGGTCACCCCGAGGCCCCGGCTGAGTCTCGCCGATCCGACCTACCCCGATGCGGATTCCGACCACGGAGGAGAAGCATGACGGCCCGTAAGGACGGACGCATCATCACCTTCTACTCGTACAAGGGCGGTACGGGCCGCACGATGGCCCTGGCCAACGCGGCCTGGATCCTGGCCGCCAACGGCAAGCGGGTGCTCGCCGTCGACTGGGATCTGGAGGCACCGGGCCTGGACCGCTTCTTCCAGCCGTTCCTCGATCCGAGCGTCCTCGCGTCCACCACCGGCGTCCTGGACATGATCACCGAGTACTGCTGGGCCGCGACCACCGGAGGCCCGCGCAGCGGACCCTGGCACCGGGACTACGCCCGGGTCGAGCAGCACGCCGTGTCCCTCGGCCCCGAGCGGCTCGGGCTGTCCTTCCCCGAGGGCGGCTCGCTCGACTTCCTGTCGGCCGGCCGGCGGAACCGGGAGTACTCGGCGACCGTGTCGTCGTTCGAATGGGACAACTTCTACGAGCGGCTGGGCGGCGGCCAGTTCCTGGACGCGCTGCGCGAGGACATGAAGGGGTCCTACGACTACGTCCTCATCGACAGCCGCACCGGCCTGTCGGACAGTGCGGACATCTGCACCATCCAGATGCCCGACGTGCTCGTCGACTGCTTCACGCTCAGCGGTCAGTCGCTGGACGGGGCCGCCGCCGTGGCCCGCAGCGTCGAGGGCGGCCAGCACAAGCGGCGGATCAGGGTGCTGCCGGTGCTGATGCGCATCGACGAGGGCGAGAAGCGGAAGGTCGACGCGGGCCGGGCCCTGGCACGGCTGCGGTTCGAGGGGCTGCCCAGGGGCCTCGACGGCGAGGAGTTCGGCGCCGAGCAACAGGACGCCTACTGGGGCGCGATGGAGATTCCGTACGTCCCGTTCTACGCGTACGAGGAGACGCTCGCGACCGTCGGCGACAAGAGCAACATCGCCAACTCCCTGCTGTCCGCCTTCGAACGGCTGACGAAGGTGATCTCCGACGGTGAGGTCACCGCGCTGCCACCGATCCCCGAACCGGTGCGCCAGCGCTGTCTGGAGGCGTTCACCCGGCGGCAGCCGATGACGGACATCCTCATCGTGTACGCGGCGGAGAACCGGATGTGGGCGGACTGGGTGGAGGCCGTCCTCAGACAGGCCGGGTGCAACGTCACCCTGCACGACGTGTCCACCGGCCCCCCGGAGCGCCTGGACACCGCCACGCGCGCCCTGCTGTTGGTGTCCCACGCCTTCCAGAAGTCCCGGCACGCCCTGTCGGTCTGGCGCTCCCTGGCCGACACCGCCCTGGCGATGCCACGCGCCGCCACGGTGCCGCTGCGCGTGGACGAGGTCCGTTTCCCCGACGCGTACGTCGACCACGAGCCGGTGGACCTCTACCGGTTCGACGCCGGCCAGTGCGTCTCCGCCCTGCTCGGCGCGCTGAAGCTGCCCGAGCGGCCCGACGACCTCGTGGTCGTGGAACCACGCTTCCCGGGCAGCGCGCCGACCGTGTGGAACGCGCCGCAGCGCAACACCACGTTCACCGGCCGCAGCCGCATCCTGGACGAGCTGCGGGAACAGCTGCGGGGCGGGGTGTCGGCCGTGGGGAGCCAGCCCAAGACCCTGTTCGGTCTCGGTGGCGTCGGCAAGACCCAGGTCGCGCTGGAGTACGTGCACCGGTTCATGGCCGACTACGACCTGGTGTGGTGGATCTCCGCCGAGCACGGCGACGGCGTCACCTCCGCCCTCGCCGAACTCGGCGCGCGCATCCACGCGCCCGGCGGCGACGACATGACACTGGTCAGCCAGGAGACCGTACGGATGCTCGCCGAGGGGGTGCCGACCAAGCGCTGGATCCTGGTCTTCGACAACGCCGACAACCCCGAGGAACTGACCAGGTTCTTTCCGCAGGGCGGCGGCGGTCACATCCTCGTCACCTCCCGCAACCAGACCTGGGAGCAACGGGGCACCTCGCTGCCCGTCGACGTCTTCCCCCGGCACGAGAGCGTCGAGCACCTGTCGCGGCGGGCCCCCGGGCTGAGCGCCGACGAGGCGGACCGGGTGGCGGAGGCGGTCGGCGACCTGCCGCTGGCGGTGGAGCAGGCGGCCGCCTGGCTCGCCGAGACGGCCACTCCCATCGAGGAGTACCTGCGCCAGCTGAACGAACAGACCACCGGTGTTCTGGACCTCAACCAGCCCGCCGACTACCCGCAGACGGTGGCGGCGACCTGGAACATCTCCATCACCCGGCTGCGGGATCGCTCGCCCGCCTCGGTGCGGCTGCTGCAGCTGTGCGCCTTCATGGCCCCCGAGCCGATCTCCTCGCACCTGCTGTACAGCCGGGAGATGCTCGACGAGCTGAAGAAGGTCGACCCGAGTCTGCAGGAGAGCCTGATGCTGGGCCGGGTCATCCGGGAGATCGGCCGCTTCGCCCTCGCCAAGGTCGACCAGGCCAGCACCAGCATCCAGGTCCACCGTCTGGTGCAGGCCGTGATCCGCTCCCGGCTCACCGAGGAGGAGCAGCGGCAGGCCCGGCACGTGGTCCACACGATGCTCGTCGGTGCCCGTCCGCCCGGGGACGAACCCATCGACGATGCCGAGACCTGGCCCCGCTTCGCCATCATCTGGCCGCATCTGAACGCCTCCGAGCTGCGCGACTGCCACGAGGTCGAACCCCGCCGGCTGCTCATCGACCGGGTCCGCTACCTGTGGAAGCGCGGCGACTTCCCCGGTGCGCGCAGACTCGCCGAGGACCTGCTGGCGTACTGGAAGGAGACGCTCGGCGAGGACGACATGCAGTACATGTACCTGCACGGCCAGCTCGCCAACGTGCTGCGCACCCAGGGGCGTTTCGTGGAGGCACGCGACATCGACGAGGAGGTGCGCGAGCGGCAGCTGAGGGTGCTGGGCCCCACCCATCCCCACACCTACGTCACCACCTCCAGCCTCGCCAGCGACCTCGCCGCCCTCGGCGAGTACACCAAGGCGGTGAAGCTGGCCCGCGAGGCCCACCAGGGGTTCAGCCAGATCTTCCACGAGTCGCACGGCCGGACGCTCAACGCCGCGAACAACCTCGCGCTCGCGTTGCGCATGGTCGGTCACTACGACGAGGCCCGCGACGTCGACCAGGACACCTACACCCGTCGCCGGGAGGTACTCGGGCCCGACCATCCCTACACGCTGATCTCGGCCCAGGGACTCGGCCGCGATCTGCGCGAGGTCGGCCGCTACACCGACTCGGTGGCGGTCCTGTCCGAGGCGTACGAGATCCACAAGCGGATTCTCGGCAAGGACTTCCCCGGCACGCTCAGCTGCGCCAAGTCGCTCGCGGTGTCGCTGAGGCGGGCGGGCCAGTTCGTGGACGCGCATCGGCTGACCCGGGCGACACTCACCCAGTACCGGACCCAGTACACGAGGGACAAGTACCCGGAGCCGATTCCCGACTCGCTCGCCTGTGAGCTGAACCTGGCGGCCGACCTGTACGCCGCCGACGAGCCGGACCGGGCGCGCGAGACGGTCCGGAGCGTGCTGGAGCACTATGTGCAGGTGCCGGGCAGGGAGCATCCCTACACCCAGGCCGCGCTCAACAACCTCGGCATCTACCTGTGGGCCTGCGGGGACGCGGAGGAGGCCGAGGAGGTGTTCCAGCAGGTCACGGAGCGCATGGCGGCGGGACTCGGCGAGGAGCACCCCCACACCCTCTTCGCCCGCGCGAACCACGCCAACGTACTGGCGGAGAAGGGCCGTCCGGAGGAGGCCTGGGCCCTGGAGGAGCCGTCCCGCAACGTCCTGAAGTCCCTCCTCGGCCCCCAGCACCCCGAGACCCTCGCCGTCGTCAGCAACTCCGCGTTGACGCTGCGTGCCCTGGGCCGTGAGGAGGAGGCCCAGCGCCTGCGCGAGGCGACCCTCGCGGAGCTGCGCCGGCTCGGCCAGAAGCTGGGCGAGGGCAACGGGATCACCCGTCTGGTGGGTCAGCGGCGGCGGGTGTACCGGGACCTGGAGCCGCTGGCCGTGTGAGGGGGTGCGCCCGGTGTGTTCGGGGCACGGCGGCCCGCGCGAGCGGCCCGTTCACGCCGCGGCCGGCGCCGTGGCGGTGAGGAGCCAGCTCAGGACGCCCGGCAGGGCCCGGATCGCGGCGAAGTGGGCGGCGGCGGGTTCGTAGACGGTGACCGCGCCGGGGATGCGGTCGGCGAGCCAGGAGGAGTGGGCGGAGGGGGTGAAGACGTCCTTTCCGGCGTGCCAGAGCAGGACGGGGACCCTGATCTCCGCCGGGTCGAAACCCCAGGGGCCGGTCAGCGCGAGCGCGTCGTCGATCCAGCCGTACGGCGAGGTCCGCAGCGCCTCGTGGTAGTTGCGCAGCAGCATCGAGCGGATGCCGTTGTCCGAGACGATCGCCCGGTCCTCGTCGGTGAGATCGCCGCGCAGTTCGTCGAGCAGCCGGGCGGGGTCGGACCGGATGGCGGCCGACCGGGGAATGAGCTGGGCGACGAAGCCCCGGGGGTCGGTGAGGACCGAGCGGAACTCACGGACGTTGTGCGGGGCCATGCCGGCGAACCAGTCAAGGCCCTCCGCGTCCTGCGGCGCGAGCGTCACGAGTGCGGCGGCCCGGGTCACCCGGTGGGGCAGCAGAGCGGCACAGGCCAGCGCGTGCGGGGCCCCGCCGGACCGGCCCACGACGGCGAAGCGGTCCAGCCCCAGCGCGTCGGCGACCACCTCGACGTCCCCCACGACATCCACGACCCGTCGTCCCGGTCGCCGGTCCGAACCGCCGTACCCGGGGCGGTCGTAGCTGATCAGTCGAGCGCCGCGGTGGTAGAGGAAGATGGACCGGGGTCTCGGTCCCACCCTGCTCCCGGGCATGCCGTGCAACAGGAACACCGGCCGTCCGCCCGGATCCCCCGCGCACTCGACCCGCAACCGCCGCCCGTCGGCCGTCCGGACGTGGTCCGGCGTCCGTACGAGGTCATGCACAGCGTCCCCCTCCCTCGGTCCGCAGACCGGGACCACGCTGCCCGAACATTTCCCGCGCGCCCACCCCGCGAAACGAACACGCAGGTCAAATGGGGCCCACGCAGGGCCTGAGCAGGGCCTGAGCAGCGGAATCTGATGAAGCGTCAGTACACGTCTTGACTTCACCACCCCTTCCCGTCAGATTCGAGGCTCCGCACACCGCCCGGCGCGAACGGGACCGTCGCCGCCGGGGCGGCAGCACGGCCACCATCCCTTCGTGAGGCTGGAGCGTCCGGCATGTCCAAGAGCGCGGATCCTGAGAGACGTACGGGGGCGGAGGCCGGCCCCAGTCGGCGGCGGGTGCTCGGTACGGCCGCGGGGGCGGGAGCCGCCGTGGCGGCCGGCGGGGTCGTGGGGAGTCCGGCCGTGGCCGCCGCCCCTCCGGTCCTCGGCACCTACGACGTGGTCGTCGTCGGCTCCGGCGCGGCCGGGATGACCGCCGCGCTCACGGCGGCGAAGCAGGGGCTGAGTTGTGTCGTCGTGGAGAAGGCGCCGACGTTCGGGGGGTCGGCGGCGCGGTCGGGGGCCGGGATCTGGCTGCCCAACAACAGTGTGATCAAGGCGGCGGGGGTGCCGGACACTCCCGCCAAGGCGGCGCAGTACCTCGCGGCCGTGGTCGGGCCCGAGGTACCCGCCGACCGGCAGAAGGCGTTCCTCGACCACGGGCCCGCGATGCTGTCGTTCGTCATGGCCAACAGCCCGCTGAGGTTCCGGTGGATGGAGGGGTACAGCGACTACTACCCGGAGCTGCCGGGCGGACTGCCGAACGGGCGGTCCGTCGAACCGGACCAGTTCGACGGGAACCTGCTGGGCGAGGAGCTGGCCCGGCTCAATCCCGCCTATCTGGCAACTCCGGCCGGGATGGTGGTGTTCAGCGCCGACTACAAGTGGCTCGCGCTGACCACCGTGAGCGCGAAAGGCCTGGCCGTCGCGACCGAGTGCCTGGCCCGGGGGACGAAGGCCGCGCTGCTCGGGCAGAAGCCGCTCACCATGGGGCAGGCGCTGGCGGGCGGGTTGCGGGCAGGACTGCTCGGCGCCGGTGTGCCGGTGTGGCTGAACACCCCGCTGACGGACCTGTACCTGGAGAACGGGGCCGTGGCGGGGGCGGTCGTGACCAGGAACGGCTCCACCGGGCTGGTCCGCGCCCGCAAGGGTGTCGTCGTCGGCTCCGGCGGCTTCGAGCACAACGCGGCCATGCGGGCGCAGTACCAGGAGCAGCCGGTCGGGACGCGGTGGACGGTGGGGGCGAAGGAGAACACCGGGGACGGGATCCGGGCCGGTCAGCGGGCCGGCGCCGATCTCGCGCTGATGGACGACGCCTGGTGGGGGCCCGCGATCGACACCCCGGGGCAGGCCTGGTTCTGTCTCGCCGAACGCACCCTGCCCGGTGGGCTGTTGGTCAACGGCGCCGGTGCGCGGTTCGTCAACGAGGCGGGGCCGTACAGCGACGTCGTCCACACGATGTACGAGAAGGACACGTCGTCCGCCTCGCACATCCCGGCCTGGCTGATCGTCGACCAGAACTACCGCAACCGGTACCTGTTCAAGGACATCGTGCCGACCTTCCCGTTCCCGGACGAGTGGTACGACGCCGGGGCCGCCCACAAGGCGTGGACGATCGACGCGCTGGCCGGTGCGATCGGTGTCCCCGCCGCCGCCCTGCGTTCCACCGTCGACCGCTTCAACTCCCTTGCCCGGCAAGGGGACGACACGGACTTCGGGCGGGGCGACAGCGCGTACGACCACTACTACACGGACCCGTCCGTGCGCCCCGACTCCTGCCTCGCGCCCCTGTGGCTGCCGCCCTACTACGCCCTGCGCATCGTCCCGGGCGACCTCGGCACCAAGGGCGGCCTCCTCACCGACGCCCGCGCCCGGGTCCTGCGCCCGGACGGCACGGTGATCGCCGGACTGTACGCGGCGGGCAACGCCAGCGCCGCCGTGATGGGCCGCAGTTACGCGGGCGCCGGCTCGACGATCGGGCCCGCGATGACGTTCGGCTACGTGGCCGCGCTGGACATCGCGGGGAAGCTCTAGGGGCGCGCTAGGGAGTGTCGCCCGGCACCGTCTCCTGGAGCCTGAGGTCGATGTACGGGATCGTGTCCCCGTCCAGCAGGTAGCGCTCGGTCTCGACGAATCCGTGGCCGAGCGCGAACCGCAGGCCGTCCTCGTTGGACGCGAGGACACAGGTCTCGATCACCCGGGCGTCCAGCTCCCGCGCCCGCCGCACCGCCCGCTCGTACAGCCGCTCGCCGAATCCGCGCCGGCGGTGTTCGGCGAGCACGCGCGCGATGACCATGGCCGTCGCCGTGTCCGGGCCGGGAGGGCGGACCGTGGAGTTGCCCACGAGAACGCCGTCGGCGTACGCGAGTTCCAGGTCGTTGCGCGCGGCCCGCTGCCGCACGTCGTCGAGCGAGAGCTGATGCGGGGGGATGATCGTGTTGTGGACGTACCGCCAGGCTTCGAGGTCCTCGTCGCTCGCGGTGGCGTCCAGGCGCCTGATGTCGAGATCGGTCATGGAGGCAGCCTAGGCAGGGTCCGCGCCGGGCTCGTGGTCGTCGTTGGTGTCGCCGTCGTCGTCGAGAAGGGCGTACGCCCGTACCGGGAACGTGCCCATGCCCTCGACGGCCGGGGGCGCGGCGTGGAACCGGAAGCCCCGCGGGGGCAGTCGGTCCAGGCCCCGCAGGTGTTCCACCACGGGGATGCCGGCGGCGAGCAGGCCGGTGTGGGCGGGGCGGGTGCCGTCGTCGGTGTCGTCGATGTTGAGGGAGTCGATGCCGACGAGGGCGGCTCCCCGCTCGACGAGCAGGGCGACGGCGCCGGCGGTGAGGTAGGGGTGGCCGTGCCCGTACCGGTCCGTGCCCCAGTGCCGGTCCCAGCCGGTGTGGATCAGCACGGCCCGCCCCGGGACGTCGTACGGCAGCAGCGCCTCCCGGTCCACCGCCCGGCCCCCGGTGTCCTGGACGCGTACGACGACGCCGTCGAGGTCGGTGAACCTGTCGATCGGCAGCGCGGCGAGGTCGTGTCCGGCGCCGAAGCGGTGGAAGGGGCTGTCGAGGTAGGTGCCGGTGTTGGACACCATCGAGATACGGCCGATGGCGAACTCGGTGCCGGGCGCGTAGACCTCCCGTGAGGCGTCGCGCGTGAGGTGCTCGCCGATCTCGGGGCCGGGGAGCCCGGGGTAGGTGGTCATGCCGTGCCGGATGGTGTGGCTCAGGTCGACGATCCGGCGGGCGCCCTGCCCCCGTACGGACTCGCGCGGCCCGCCCGCGGTGTCCGTCACCCCGCGTGACCCCTTGTGCGGCTCCCGTACCGCTTCCCGGCTCCTGATGTGCACCTTGTCGACCATGAGCAGCCCGAGGTGCCGGACGAAGAGCTCGGCCAGTTCGCCGTCACCGATCTCCGCGTCCGGTACGTCCAGCAGGAAGCCCCGGGTCTCCAGCCCGCCGCCGTTGCCGAAGACCACCTCGGCGTCGAACCGGATCCGCCACTGCCCGCCGGTGCCGCTCCGGTCGCCGTCGCCGCGCCGTACGGCGCTCCCGCCCTGGTCGTCGCTGTGCTCGCTCATGACCCGATCCTCCCTGCAGTACGACTTCACCACAAGCGAGATTTACTGAAGCGGCACTACAGTACGGCTTATGGAACTGGATCCTCGCCGGCTGCGCGTCCTGCGTGCGGTGGCGTTGCGCGGCGGGGTGGTGGACGCGGCGAAGGTGCTGCATCTGACGCCCTCGGCCGTCTCGCAGCATCTGGCGCAGCTGGAGCGGGAGGTGGGGCAGCCGCTGGTGGACCGTTCGCGGCGCCGGGCGGGACTGACCCCGGCGGGGCGGTTGCTGGCGGCGCGGGCCGAGCGCATCGAGCAGGAACTGGCCGAGGCCCGCCGGGAACTGGCCGAACTGACCGGCCGCTCGACGGGGCCGGTGACGGTCGCCGCGTTCTCCTCCGCGGTGTGCCATCTGCTCGTCCCCGCCCTCGGCGCCCTCGCCCGCACCCATCCGGGGCTGGAACCGCGGGTGGTGGAGGCCGAGGGGGCCGAGGCCCTGCGCGATCTGCGCACCGGAGGGCTGGACCTGCTGGTCGTCGAGTACGACGGTGACGATCCCGACCCGGACGAGCAGTGGCGCGACCTGGCGTCCGCGCCGGTCGCCGACGACGCGTACCGCGTGATCACCCCCGCCGACTGGTCGCCGCCGCCCCGTTCGGTCAGGGACCTCGCCGGGCGCCCCTGGGTCACCGCCCCGCCCGGCACCGCCTGCGGTCGCGCGCTGGCCCGTATCTCCGCCCAGTACGCCTTCACCCCGCGCCGCGCGCACACGGCCCTGGAGTTCCCGACGGCCCTCGCCCTGGTCCGGGCGGGCCTCGGCGCGGCCGTCGTCCCCACGCTCGCCCTCACCGACGCCCCGCCGGAGACCGTGGCCCTCCCGACGGTCCCGGTCGCCGGTCATCGCCGTATCGCGGCGGTCTGGCCGGCCTCGCCGTCCGGCCCGCAGCCCCGGACGTCGGCCCTGGTCGAGGCGCTCCGGCTCGCCGCGGTGCGACGGGGGCTGCCACCCGCGCCCTGACCGGGCGCGGGAGGCGGGCCGGCCGCTCTACCGCACGGCTTCGGCGTGCTCCGCCGCGCGCTTCTCGCCCGTCGCCGCCTCGGCCTCCTGCTCGGCCTTCCCGCCGAACGCGCGGCGGCCCGGCAGGACCGCGAGGACGATCACCGTGCCGGCGGCCATGATGATCCCGCCGACGAGGCTGGTCTGGGCGACGCCGTGGGCGAAGGCCTGGTGGACGGCGTCCACGATCGCCTGGGCCTGCCGGGGGCCGGCGGAGGGGTCCTGGGCGACGCGCTCGGCGACGGCCAGTCCGCCGCCCACCGAGTCCTGCGCGGTCTGCATCGCGGCCGCCGGCAGCCGGTCGCCGACCAGGTCGGTCAGCTCGTCCCGGTAGGCCGTGCCGAGCAGCGAGCCCAGCACCGCGATGCCCAGCGCCCCGCCCAGCTCCAGCGCGGTGTCGTTGGCACCGCCGCCGACACCCAGCTCGGACTCGGGGAAGGAGTCCATGATCGTGTCGGTGGCCGGGGAGACGCTCAGCCCGATCGCGAAGCCCAGCATCGTCATCGGGGCCAGGAAGTCGCCGTACGTCGAGCCCTCGTCGATCCGGGTGAGCAGGAACACGCCCGCCGTGCCGACGACCATGCCGGCCACGACCATGGCCTTCACGCCCAGCTTCGGGGTGAGCTTCCCGGTCACCACGGCGCCGAGGAAGACCGCGCCGGCCAGGGGCAGCAGCCGTACACCCGTGTCCAGGGCGTCGTGGCCGAGGACGAACTGCAGGAACTGGGTGGAGTAGTAGATCGCGCCGAAGGTGCCGAAGAAGAAGAACAGCACCGCGAGCATCGAGCCGCCGAAGGGCCGCAGCGCGAACCTGCGGACGTCCAGCATCGGGTGCGGGTGGCGCAGCTCCCAGGCGACGAAGGCGAGCAGACCGGCACCGGCGACCACGGCCGCGGTGACGGGGCCGACGCCCCAGCCGAAGTGCGGGCCCTCGATGGCCGCGTACACCAGGGAGCCGACGGAGACGATCGACAGCAGACCACCGACGTAGTCGATCCGGCCCATGCCCTCCGCCCTCGACGGCGGCACCAGGGCGAGCGCGCCGACGACGGCGGCCACGGCGATGGGCACGTTGATCAGGAAGGTCGAGCCCCAGGCGTGGTCCTCCAGCAGCCAGCCGGCGACCAGCGGGCCGACGGCGATCGCCAGGCCGGAGGTGGCGGTCCAGGCGGTGATGGCCTTGACCCGCTCGCTCCGGGGGAAGGTCGCGACCAGCAGCGACAGCGTGGCCGGCATCACGACCGCGGCGCCGACGCCCATGATCGCGCGGGCGGCGATGACCAGAGAGGTCTCGTCGACCAGGCTGCCCATCACCGAACCGCCCGCGAAGATCACCAGACCGGTGACCAGCGCCCCGCGCCGGCTGTACTTGTCGCCGATCGAACCGAGGACCAGCATCAGCGCCGCGTACGGGACGGTGTAGCCGTCCACGACCCACTGCAGGTCACTGCTGCTCAGGCCCAGGTCGGTGGTCATGTCGGGGGCGGCCACGATCAGTGACGTGTTCGCCATCACCACGATCAGCAGGCTCAGGCACAGCACGAGCAGCGCCCACCAGCGCCGCGCGTACGGCCCGGTCGTCTTCTCCACGGGGGTGGTCGCGAGGAAGGGCATCGAAAGCTCCTAGGGGGACGGGAGGACGGGCGGCATCACTTAATTGCCCATCGATGTGCAGGTTAGTTTATTGCCCATCAGTGTGCAACTATCGCGGTGACTCCCTCCCCCGTCCCTTCCGAGGTGCCGTGTGACCGCCCGGCCGGCTCAGCCTCCGCGCCCGACGCCCCTTCCGGCACGGCGCCGTGACGCACACGCCACCCGCGCCCGGATCCTGGAGGCGGCGCGGCGGGAGCTGACCCGGGACCCCGGCAGCCGTCTCGAAGACATCGCCCGGGCCGCCGGTGTCGCCCGGCGCACCGTCCACGCCCACTTCCCGGGCCGCGCCGCGCTGGTCGAGGGGCTGGCGGCGGAGGCCGCGGAGGCGGTCCGGCTCGCCGTCCTGGGCGTCCCGGCCGCGACCGGGGACGCCGCGGCCGACCTGGCGCGGCTCGTTCTCGCCGTGTGGCCGGTCGGCGACCGGTTCCGCTCTCTCGTCCGGCCGGTCCGCCAGGGGCTCGGCGCCGACCGCGTGGACGAACTGCTGGCCCCGCTGCGTGACTCGGTCACCCGCGTCCTCGCCGAGGGTCAGCGGCAGGGCACCTTCCCGACCACGGTCCCGCCCGGTCCGCTCGGCCGGGCCGTCGAGGCCCAGCTGTTCACCCTGCTCGACTGCGTCGACCGCGGTGTCTGGTCCGACGACGGCACGGGCGCCGCCCTCGCCGCCCTGGTCGCCGTCGGAGTGGCGCCCGACACCGCCGCCGCGAAGGTCCGCGGTCCGACCTCGTGCGGGTGACCGGGGCGCGGGCGCCGAAACCCCTCGAACCCGCCGGCCGCCCCTGACGGGGACTCACATCGGGGTGGGGGCAGCCCTGTCAGTCGTCGTGGGACGGGTACAGGGCGGGACGGGACAGGACAGGGCGGGACAGGGCCGCAGCCTCAGGCGTCCTCGGCCGGGACCGGGCGCGTCCGTGCCGCGACCTCCTCGACCACCGCGCTCGCCCGCCTCTCGGGGACGCCGGCCGCGATGAGGGTGGCGGTGGCGATCAGGCGCCCGTCGTCCTCCAGCGCGCCGGTGTTGACGGCCTCCAGGAGCGCGACGTGCATCGCCTCCAGGCCGGCGCTCTGCACGGCGGGCGGCAGGTGGGAGTGGAAGACCCCGTCCCGTTGCCCCCGCTCCAGGATGGTCGCGGCGGCCGCACGGGCCGGTGCCAGCACCTCGGCGACGCGCTCGGAGCCGAGGTCCCGCCGGGCCAGCGCCAGCAGCATGCGGTAGCGGTCCCCCACCGGCCACAGGGAGAACACGAACTGGGCGAGCGCCCGCTCCGCGGGTTCCGCCGGGTCCGGTCCGGCCGCCACCGTGGTCCGCAAGGTCTCGGCGGCCTCCTCGGCGAGGGCCTCCAACAGCGCCGCCCGCCCCGGGAAGTGACCGAAGAGGGTGCGCCGCACGACCCCGGCGGCCCGCGCCAGTTCCTCCAGCGTGATGTCGGGGTCGCGGCCCAGCTCCTCACGGGCCGTGGCCAGGATGCGCGCCCGGTTGGACCGCGAATTACGGCGCAGCGGCTCGCGGGCCACGGGCTTGGTCACGGGACAACCTCGGAGGTACGGGGGCGGGGCGGGGACGTCGTACGGCCACCCCAGTTTGTCACGAGGGGTCCGGCTGGGGCCCCGCACCGGCCGTCAGGGCGTCTTGATGAGCGTGTGGATCGCCCGGCCGAACTCGTCGGGGTCGGCGTCGTCGCCCATGGCCAGGCGCAGGGTGTATCCGGTGAGGAGGGCCAGGAGCACGTTCGCCGCGCCGGTGGCGTGCGGGTCGTCGGAGAGTCCGTGCCCGGTGCGTTCGTCGCGGATGAGGTCGGCGGCCTTCGCGTGGGCGGTGGCCAGGTGGCGGCGGACCTGTTCCGCCAGGCTCGGGGAGACGGCCGCCTCGCCCCAGATCTGTGCCATGAGCCGCGCGTGCTCCCGCCCGTCACCCGTGCCGTGGACACGCTCCGGCGACGCGGACAGGTCCGGCGAGGTGACGTGGTCCAGCGCCCGGTGGATGGTGTCCTCGCACACCGCCTGCACGAGGTGGTCCTTGCTCGGGAAGTAGCTGTAGATCGCCCCGCTCGACAGTCGGGACCGCGCGACGATGTCGCCGGTGGAGGCCCGCACGAACCCCTTCTCGGCGAACACGGAGCGGGCGGCGTCCAGGATCTGCCGGCGCCGGGCGTTTCGATGGGCCTCGGTGACCTTCGGCATGGGCGGGCGGCCTTTCGTCGTCGTGGACGCGTGGGTTCTTCGCTGATCACGAGGCGCTCGGGTCCGGGGCCTCCTACGGCCCCGGACCCGAGTCGCGCCGCCCGGCCGCGGACCGTCAGGCGACGGGTGCGGAGGTCTTGTCCGGAGCCTCCGGAGCCTGAGCGGGTGCGGGATCGGGGGCGGGGGCGGGGGCGGTGGAGTGTTCCATCCGGTCGAGGCGCAGCGCGCGGTGCAGGGCGCGCAGGGGGGACGGGGCCCACCAGTTGGCGGCGCCGAGGAGGGCCATGAGGGAGGGGACGAGGAAGGCGCGGACCACGGTCGCGTCGACGAGGACGGCGAACGCCGCGCCCAGGCCCAGTTCCTGGATGAACACCAGCCGGGACATCGCCAGCGCGCCCACCGGCACACAGAACAGGACGGCCGCCGAGGTCACGATCCCCCCGGTGCGGGCCAGCCCCTGGGCCACCGCCTCACGGTTGTCCAGGCCCTGCGCCCGGGCCTCCTTGATCCGGCTCAGCAGGAAGACGTTGTAGTCCGTGGAGAGTCCGAAGGCGAGCGCGAAGACCAGGACGGGCGTGGTGGCCTCCAGCCCTGTCTGCGCGGAGAATCCGAGATTGCCGTCCTGGAAGACCCACACCAGGAAGCCGAACGCGGCGCCGGTGGACAGCAGGTTCATCAGCAGGGCCTTCAGCGGCAGCACCACCGAGCCGGAGAAGGCGAAGAGCAGCAGCAGGGTGACACCGACCAGGATGCCGCCGGCCAGGGGCAGGCTGTCGCCGATGCTCTGACGCTGCGCCAGGAAGTCCGCCGTCCGGCCGGTGTAGCGGGCTGAGTAGGGGGCGGCCAGGTCCTGGACGGCGTCGACGGCGTCCAGGGACGTGTCGGCCAGGGGGTCCTCGGTGAGGACGGCGTCGATCTCCCAGTGCCGGTCGTCCAGTTCGACGGGGGTGCCCACCGCCTCGACGCCGGGTACGGCGCCGATCCGTTCCGTGTAGTCACCGAGCCGGGAGGTGTCCGGGGCGCCGCCGGTCTCCAGGACGATCTGCAGGGGTGAGGTGGCCCGGGAGTCGTACTCCTCGTCGAGCACCGCGGCCACCTTGCCCGCGCTGGTCTCCTCGGGCAGGAGCGTGGGGTCCACGCCGGTGAAGCGGACGCCCAGCAGCGGCGAGGCGATCACCAGCAGCACGGCCGTGGCCAGCAGCGCGAACACCGCCGGGCGGCGCATCACGGTCTGCGCCAGGCGGTACCAGCGCCCTTCGGTGGCCCCCGCGGCACCGGCCGTACGCTGCCAGCCGCGCGGGGCGAGGGAGTTGACCCGCCTGCCCAGGACGGCCAGCAGCGGGGGCAGCCCTAGCAGGGCGAACAGCGCGGCGGACACCACGGTGATGACGCCGGCCAGCCCCATGGACCGCAGATACGGCTGCGGGAACGCGGTCAGCGCGGCGAGTGCCGCGGCCACCGTGAGGGCGCTGAACAGAACGGTGCGGCCCGCGGTGGCGACGGTGCGCAGCACCGCCTCCGCGCCCGGTCCCCGCTCCGCCAGTTCCTCGCGGTAGCGGGAGACGAGCAGCAGGCCGAAGTCGATGGACAGGCCGAGCCCCAGGGCGAAGGCGAGGCTCATGGCGCCGGTGGAGACGTTCATGAACTCGGTGGCGACGCGCAGGCCCGCCATGGTGAGCAGCAGCGAGACGATGCCGCCCAGCAGGGGGATCAGGGCGGCGACCAGCCCTCGGAAGACCAGGAAGAGGACCACCAGGATCACCGGGGTGGCGAGGAGTTCGGCCTGGGTCAGGTCGGTGTCCGAGACCTCGGCGACCTGGACGTGGCCGGGAGTGGCGCCGCCGAGCCAGGTGCGGCCGCGCAGGGCGGGATCGTCCTCGATGGCCTTCTGCAGCTCCGCCTCGGCCCGTACGCTCTCGGCGTCCGTCAGGGACCCCACGGAGCCCACGACCACGGTGCTGCGCCCGTCACGGGCGATGAGCGCGGCGCCGTCGGGGGAGGTGTAGTCCACGACCGACTCGACCTCGGGGCGGGAGCGCAGCAGCGCCACGGCGGCGGTGACCGCCTCCGGCGGGGCGGTGGTGGCCTCGACCCGCTCGTCGGTGCGTACCAGCAGGACGTGGCCCTGCTGGGGGTCGCTGCCCGTGGCCCGTTCGATGATCTCGCGGGCCGCGACGTTGCCGCCGCCCGGGTCGTCGTAGTCCGAGAGGCCGTTGGAGAGTTTCTCCGCCACGGTGCCGCCGTAGACCGTGGCCAGGGCGGTGACCAGGAGGGACAGGAGAAGTACGGCGATCCTTCGGCGGTGAAGGGCCGAGCCCAGAGCGGAGAACATGTTTCCTTCCTTCTTCCTCCCGCCTGCGGGCCGTGATCCGCAGGGCCGTGGAGGATGCGCTGGCTGCCCGGGACGGGCTGGTGGGGGGCACGCGGGCGGGCGCGGTGTCCGCATCGGCCGGGACGCTCCCGCCGACCGTCACGCGCGACGGCCAGCATCGGGCACGGCGCTGTATTCCCACTGAAGCCCGGGCGCCAGGCCTCGTGGGCCACGTGCGGCAGCCCTGCGGGCCGGGTCCGGCAGTCCCGTGCGCCAGGGTCCGGCAGCCCTGTGGGCCGGGTCCGGCAGTCCCGTGCGCCAGGGTCCGGCAGCCCTGCGGGCCGGGTGCGGCAGTCCCGTGCGCCAAGGTCCGGCAGCCCTGCGGGCCGGGTGCGGCAGTCCCGTGCGCCAGGTGCGGCGGCCCTGTGCGCCAGGTGCGGCGGCCCCGTGGGCGCGCGCGGCGGCGAAGGACGCAAGACCGGCTTTAGGAGGCGCCCGAAGCATGGCGGCGCCGCGTACGACGAGCCTCGGCCGGGACCGCCCCGTGTCCGGCCGGCCCGCACCACGGCGCGGTGCGGCTCCGCCCGGGAGTGCCCCGGGCGGAGCCGTCGGGGAGGCAGCCGACGGGGCGCGACACCGTCAGGGCTTCCCCCTGGGCCGTGAGGCCGACTTCTCCCCGACGAGGGGCCGACGTGCAGGAGGGACAGCCCGTGACGGGATCTGACAGGGCCAGGCCGGCCGGGAACGCGGCGGTGCACACCCAGGTGTGCATCATCGGCGGCGGACCGGCGGGGATGACACTCGGCCTCGAACTGGCCCGCCGCTCGGTCGAGGTCGTCGTCGTGGAACAGAGCGGCCACTTCGACCGCTCCTTCCGCGGTGAGTCGATCTCACCCGACTCGGTGTGGCTGCTGGAACGTCTGGGGATCCTGGACAAGGTCCGGGACCAGACCCTGGAAACCCGCCGGATGCAGATCATGGACGGCGGCCGGGTGGTGCTGGACGCCGACTTCTCCGCGTTCGACCAGCCGTGCCGCTACCCGATGGAGCTTCCGCAGCCCCCGCTGCTGACGGCGCTGGCCGAGGAGGGTGCCTCGCTTCCGGGGTTCACCCTGCTGCGGCGGAGCACCGCGGTGGAACTGCTGCGGGACGGCGAGGCGGTGACCGGCGCCCGGGTCCGGGGCCCCGACGGGGAGGTCGAGGTGCGGGCCGCGCTGACGGTGGGCGCGGACGGCCGGTTCAGCAAGGTGCGCCAGATGGCGGGCCTGCCGTTCGAGAAGATCCCGCTGGAGCGGGACTTCGTCTGGTTCAAGGTGCCGGTGCCCGAGGCCTGGGACCCGCACACCTACCGGGTACGGATCCGGGGGAACCGCCACGGCCTGTTCATCCCCACCGTGCCCGACCTGGTACGGGTCGGCTTCAACATCCCCAAGGGCGGCCTGCGGGAGATGCGGGGGCAGGGCCTGCCCGCGCTGTACGAGCGGATCGACGAGCTGGCCCCCGAGATCTCCCAGGAGGTGCGGGAGTCCGTCACCGGCTGGTCCGACACCTCCATGCTGGACATCTTCACCACGGTCGTGTCCCGCTGGTCCATGCCCGGCCTGGTGCTGATCGGCGACGCGGCGCACACGCTGACACCGGTGCTCGGGCAGGGCGTGAACCACGCCATCACCGACGCCGTGATGCTCGCACCCCTGGTGGCTCCCGTCCTGCGGGGCTCGGGTGACCACCGGTCGGCGCTGCTGAGGGCCACCGAGCGTTTCCAGCACGAGCGGGAGCAGGCCGTGGCCCGCTCCCGTGACCTGCAGTTGCGCCAGGAACGCGCGTTCGCGCTCTCCGGCACCGTGCCGGTGGCGCTGCGCAAGCTCGCCTACCGGCTGGTGAGCTCCAACGACGCCCTGAAGCGGCGGATCGTCGCGGGCATCTACTACCCGCTCCAGGAAGCGCACCGCACCGGCCGCACCCAGGTGCGGGTGGCGCCCCCCGTGCCCGCCGCCCGCCTCGGCGCCGACCCGTCCGACGTCTGACCCCGCGGCCTGCCCGGCCGCCCCACGCCGCCCGACTCCGACGCGCTACGAAGAGGACTCACGACCATGACCGCACAGCCCGAGACAGCACCCGACACGGCTCCCGCGCACTCCGCCCCCGACGACGAGACGGTACGTCCGTACCCCTTCGAACGGCCGTCCGCGATGCAGGCCTGCCCGGTGTACAAGGACCTGCGGGAGACCTGCCCCGTGTCCAAGGTGCGGATGCCCAGCGGCGACCAGGCCTTCCTGGTCACCACGTACGACGAGGTCCGCACCGTCCTGTCGGACCAGCGGTTCAGCCGGGCCGCCACGCTGGAGGACGGCGCCCCCCGGCTGGCGGCCGCCCCGCAGAAGTTCAAGAGCCTGCTCAACATGGACCCGCCCGAGCACTCCCGGGTGCGCAAGCTGGTCTCCCGGGAGTTCACCGCCCGCCGGGTCGCGGCACTGCGCCCACGGATCCAGGAGCACACGGACGCGCTGCTGGACGCGATGGCCGAGCAGGAGGGCCCGCTGGACCTCATCCCGGCCCTGGCCTTCCCGCTTCCGGTGATCGTGATCTGCGAGCTGCTCGGCGTGCCCTTCGACGACCGGGAGAAGTTCGCCGCCTGGGCGAGCGCCTTCCTGGCCACCACCTCGCGGACCAAGGACGAGATGCTGGAGGCCCAGATCGGACTGTTCACGTACCTCTCCGAACTCGTCGAGGCCAAGCGCGAGAACCCCGGTGAGGACCTGCTCTCGGCCCTGGTCCAGATCCACGACGAGGACGGTGACCGGCTCAGCCACGAGGAGCTGATCTTCCTGGGCATCAGCCTGCTGGTGGCCGGCCACGAGACGACGGTCAACCAGATCGCGAACAGCGTGGTCGCGCTGCTCACCCACCCCGAACAACTGGCCGCCCTGCGCGCCGATCCGGAGCTGATCGGCAACGCCATGGAGGAGATGCTGCGTGCCTACCCGCCCGGCGACGAGGCCCTGCTGCGGATCGCCACGGAGGACGTCGAGCTCGGCGGTGTGCTGATTCCGGCGGGCAGCGCCGTGCTGCCGGGCCTGGCGTCGGCCAACCGGGACGCGAGCCAGTTCAGCGACCCGGACGGCCTCGACTTCCACCGGCCGACGAACCCGCACTTCGCCTTCAGCCACGGCCCGCACTACTGCATCGGCTCCGGCCTCGCCCGTCTGGAGCTCCAGATAGCGATCGGCACGCTCATCGAGCGCTTCCCGACCCTCAAGCTGGCCGTGGCGCCGGAGGAGCTGCCCCGTCCGTCCGGGATGCTCGTCCACGGCATCACCGCGTTGCCCGTCACCTGGTGACACACCCTCGTACGACACCTTCTCCACGCGGTACACAGCTCCCCGGGCGGGGCCGGTCCTCCGGCCCCGCCCGGGGCGTTCGTGCGGGTGGCGTGACGTACGTACACACGCGTCGACGCCATGAGGCTGACCGAGCCGCCCGCAGAACGAGTGGCCGGCCGTCCGAGCGCGGACGCACGTGGGCCCCGGCCTGATCAGGCCGGGGCCCACGTGCGGCGAGCCGGAGGCTGCCGGGCGGAGCGCGTCAGGTCCGCTCGCGTACGGCCGTGGAACGCGCCCGTACGACGAAGGCGAAGGCGACCGCCGCTCCCAGTGCGGGCGGCACCGCGGCCAGCAGCAGGATCTCGCGGCCCGGGACGTCCAAGGCGAGGAGCCCGCCGCCGACCGCCGGACCGACGATGGAGCCGGTGCGGCCGAGCGCGGCGGCGTAGGCGACACCGGTCGTGCGGGTCGCGGTGGGGTACAGGGTCACCGCGAGGGCCGTCTGGCCGAGCACGCCCGCGACGATGCCGGCACCGGCCGCGGCCAGCATCACCAGCAACGCCGCGCGGCCGGTGTCCGCCCACGCCGTCGCGACGAGGAACACGACGGCCGTCAGCGCCATCACGGTCAGGGCGCGCGGCGTACCGAGCCGCGCGCACAGGGGAACCATCACCAGACCGCCGATCACCCCGCCCACGGCGATCATCGACGTGCCCACCGGTGCCTGCTCGGGGGTGAAGCCGTACCCCCGGGCGAGCAGGGTCGGCAGCCAGGTGAGGAGGCCGTAGTTCGTCGTGTACATCAGCAGGGCGAAGCACCACAGCAGGACCGTCTGCACGGCGGTGCCCCGCTCGAACAGCCGGCGTACGGAGGGGTCCGCCGCCTCCGCGCGCGGTACGGAGGAGGCGGGGGTGCCGGGCAGTCCCCGCACCAGCAGCGGCACCATGAGCGCCGGCAGCAGGGCGCCGGCCCAGAACACGGAGGTCCATCCGAACGCGGTGATCAGGGGCGTGCTGACGAGGCCGCCGGCGACGGCGCCGACGGCGATCGCGAGGACGACCCCGACACTGGCGGACTCCCGCCGGGCGGGGGGCACGTGGTCCGCGGTGAGGGAGACGCAGGCGGGCAGGACCGCGCCGAGACCGAGCGCGGTCACCAGACGCGCCACGCCGAGCGTCGTCACCGAGTCCACGGGCACGGTCAGTGCCGACCCCGCCGCGAACACCAGGGTCCCGGTGACGATCAGGGGTTTGCGCCCGAAGCGCGCGGCGGCACGCGAGGAGCACAGGTAACCGATCACCACACCGAGGTTCGTGGCGACGAGCGCCGGGGTGAACGCCGATTCGTCCAGGTTCCACTCCCGCGCCAGCGTCGGGACGACGAAGCCGAGCGACGCGGTGTCGAATCCGTCGAGGAAGATGGTCAGGAAGGCGAGGACGACGACCCGCCGACTCGCCGTCCCTGCACCCCCCTCGGCCGTCGCGTCCGCCGGACGCTCATGAGTCGTGGTCATTTGCTCTCACCTTGGGATCACGGGCGCGAGCCCGCGCCCTGGTGTGCGGTCGGAAGGGGGGCGGACGACCGCCGCCGGAACCGATGTGGTTCCGGCGGCGGTCAGGCCCGGTGTCCGGAGCCCGCGGGCTCCGGACACCGTCGGACCCCTGCCGCGGGGGTGGGTGTCATGTGGCGGTGACGCAGCAGGCTGTCGGCCGCGCCGCCCTCGACGCGGGAGACGGCGGCCAGCCACTCGCTCAGCCCGGTGCGGCCCAGCAGGGACCGCAGCCTGTCGCCGGCACCCTGCTCAGACACGGCCCGCGGCCTGCTCGCGCAGGGCGGACACCACGCGCCACAGCGAGGCGGGGGTGGCGAAGGTGTCGGCCATCAGCTCGGAGTCCGGGACGGCGATGCCGTACGTCTCCTCCACCCGGACCAGGACCTCCACCATCGCGAGCGAGTCCAGGCCCGCCGCCTTGAGGCTGGTGTCGGGCTTCAGTTCGCCCTGGGCGGCGAGCCGGGGCAGGGCCTCCTGGAGCAGTGCCGTGTACGTCGGGTCCCAGGGCGCGGCCGGTTCGTCGGCCGTGCCGGCGGGCGTCGTCCCCGTGGTCGTCTCGGTCATGGCGGTGATGTCCTCCGTACGTGATGCGGTGAGGGGGGAGACGGTGTGGCGCCGCAGGGCCAGGCGGCTGGCGGAGACGGTCTCGGCGCCGTCCACGACGAGTTCGGCGGGCGCCGGGTGGCCGAGGAAGCCGAGCAGGCTCGCGGACAGTCCGTAGGCGCCCACGTTGGGGAAGGCCAGCAGGTCGCCCGGGCGCAGCCCCGGCAGGTCGGCCGCGCGGGCGAGGATGTCCGCGGGGGTGCACAGCGGACCGGCGAGGGTGACCGGGGCGGGTTCCCGGTCACCGGCCTCGTCCGCCACCGGGCCGGGACCCGACAGCGGCTGGGCGGACAGGGGCAGCAGACGGCCCAGGCCCGACAGGCCGCCCAGGTGGTTGATGCCGGAGTCGAGCACCGCGTAGGTGTTGCCGCGGCTGTTCTTCACGTCGGTGACGGTGCTCACCAGCCGGCCGCTGTCGCCCACCAGATAGCGGCCGGACTCGAAGGCGACCACCGGTTCGCCGTCGCGCCAGCCCGGCAGACTCTCGTCGAGCACGGCGGACAGCGCCGACCGCAGACCGGGGTACGCGGGCCGCTCGCCCGGGGTCGCGTACGGGGCGGCGAAGCCTCCGCCGAGGTCCAGCAGGTGCAGGGGGATGCCGAGTTCGTCCCGGAGGCGGGCGGCGGTACGCACGCTCTGGGCCAGTTCGGCGAGGAGGCCGTCCTCGTCCCGGGCGTTGGTGAGCGGGAAGAAGTGCATGCCGATGATCCGGACGCCCTTCACCAGGAGCCGGGCCCCGCGCTCGGTCAGATCGTCGAGGTCGAACCCGAACTGGGACGGGCCCCCGGTCATCCGCAGGCCGCCCTGGCCCGGCGCCCCGGCCGCGTTGATCCGCAGCACACAGTCCGCGGTGACGCCGTGGGCGTCCGCGGCGGCGCCGATCCGGTCCAGATCGCCGAAGGACTCGGCGGAGAAGGTGCGCATCCCCGCCGCGATCGCCTCGTCCAGCTCGGCCGGGACCTTGCCGGGGCCGGAGTACATCAGTTCCGCCGCCGGATGACCCGCTTCGAGGGCCGCGGCCAGTTCACCGCGTGAGGTCACCTCGGCGCGGGCACCGCCCCGGCGCAGCTCGGCGACGAGATCGGGGTGCGAGTTGGCCTTCAGCGAGTAGTAGACGCGGGACGGCTGGGGCAGGGCCGCCCGCAGGTCCTCCAGCGCGGTGCGCACCCGGGCCAGGTCGTAGACGTAGAGGGGGCTGCCGTACTGCTCGACGAGGCGGCGGAGCGTCAGGTCGTCGCCGGGGGGCCCGGTGCGGTCGCGGTCAGTGGACATGGGTGCCCTCCAAGAGCCGCCGGCGCAGCTCCTTGCGGTCGGTCTTGCCGTTGGGGGTGAGCGGAAGGGCGTCCAGCACATGGCAGACGTCCGGCACCTTGGCGGCTTCGAGGCGGTCCCCCAGCCGGGCCAGCACCTGCTCCCCCTTCACGTCGGGGCTCTCGCCGACGACGAAGAGGACCATGTCGCGGTCGTCCTCCGGCACGAGCAGCGCCGCTTCCCGCACGCCGTCGATGTCGAGCACGGCGGCCTCGATCTCGACGGAGGTCATCCGCGAGCCGCGCCGCTTGAACAGGTCGTCCCGGCGGCCCTGGAAGTAGACGTGCCCGTCCTCGTCGAGGCGGCCGTAGTCACCGGTGTGCAGGGTGACCGGGCCGCCGTCCGCGCCCGGCCGGAACCGCAGGGCGGTCTGCTCGGGGGAACGCCAGTAGCCGGCCATCAGGTGCGGGCCGCGCACCACGATCTCGCCGGTCTCCCCCGTCGGGAGCGGCCGTCCGTCGTCGTCGACGACGAGCACCTCGGTGCCGGGCAGCGCGGGCCCCACCGAGCCGGGGCGGGCCAGATCGCCGTCGGGTTCGAGGATGGTGATCCGCTTGCACTCGGTGGTGCCGTACATGGGCGCCACCGACGCGCCGGGGAACGTCTCCCGCAGCGTGGCGATGAGCGGGGCGTTGAGGGCGGCCCCGGTGTTGGTGAACAGGCGGATCCGGGTGGGCCGCTGGTCGCGGGAGGCGAGTTTGACGAGCAGTTCTCCCAGGGACGGCACGAGGGGCAGGACGGTCGCCCCGTGGTCCCGGGCGAAACCGAGCAGCCGGGCGTGGTCGGCGGGGCCCGACAGCAGCAGTTCGGCGCCCGCCAGCGCGCTGAGGAAGACCTGGTAGAGGCCGTAGTCGAAGGAGAGCGGGACGGCGGTGAGCACGATGTCGTCGGGCCGGTAGTTCAGCCGTGCCGCGATGGCGCGGGCGGCGAACGCCACGGGCCCGTGCGGGCAGGCCACCCCCTTGGGCGCCGCGGTGCTGCCCGAGGTGTAGATGAGCAGGGCGAGCCGGTCGGCGGGTACCTCGGTCTGGGTACGGGCGGCCGGGTCGGCCGGACCGGACAGGTCCAGCTCGGAGACGGCGGCGACCGGCACCCCGGACGGCCAGCTCAGCCCGTCGGCACCGTCGCGCTCGGCGTCCTCGACGACGATCAGCGAGGGCTCGGAGTCGGCGAGCACCGACTGGAGGTGGAAGGCCTTCATGCCGGGGTTGATGGGCACCAGGACGGCACCGTGGCGCCAGGTTCCGTACAGCAGGGCGGTGAACTCGCGGCTGCTGCCGACGCGGGCCAGCACCCGGTCGCCGGGCTTGATGCCGTGGCCGTCCAGGATCCGGGCGAAGGAGTCGGCGGCGGCGTCGAGTTCGGCGTAGGTCCACATGCCGTAGCGGTCCCGCACGGCGGGGGCGTCGGGGTGCCGGGCGGCGGCGGCCGTCAGGAACACCTCGGCGGCGTTGTCGACCCGGGGGGCGGTCGCGGTCCCGACGGCGTCGTCGATCAGGGCCGAGGCGGGAAAGGAGGTCAGTGTGCTGGTCACGACCGCGCCTCCTCGTCGTGCGCGGCGGGGTTCTGCCAGGCGGGTTCCTCGGTGATCTCCAGCACGGCGCAGGTGGAGGTGAACCCCGAACCGGCGCCGATCAGCAGGACCGTGTCGCCGACCCGCAGCAGCCCGCGCTCGGCGAGGTCGTCGAGCCCCGCGAACTGGTCGCCCGCGCCCAGGTGTCCGCTGCGCCGGGCGAACTCCCAGCTGGTGCGGTCCTCCGCCAGCCCCAGGACGGTGCCGGCCTGCCACTCCATCTTGCTGCGGCCGCTCGCCGGGATCACGGCCCAGGTGATGTCCTCGCGCTCCTTGCCGGCGTCGGCCAGCGCCGCGTCGACGGCGGCCACCGCCACGCCCACCAGACGCTGGGTGGCCTCGCGCAGGTTGCCGTGGTGCTGGAGGTAGTGACCGAGCCGCTCGGCGAGCCCGAGCGGCTTGTCGTCGGGCAGCGGGGTGAACCCGGGGCCGCGGGTGACCACTTCCAGCGAGTTGTCGGCCCGGGTGGCGGTCGACAGCAGCTTGGCGAATCCGCCCTGGTTGGAGAGCAGCAGCGCGGTGCCGCCGTCGCCGTAGACGATGCCGGCCTCGTCGCGCCAGCGGTCGATCAGCGGTTCGCCGAAGCGGTCCGCGGTGGTGAGCATCGCGGCGGTGGCACCGGGCGTGGTGGCCAGGTGGCGGGCGGCCAGCTCCATGGCGCCCGTCCCGGCGTTGCACTCCTGCTTGAGCTCGAACGCGGGGACGTCCCTGCCGAGCGCCTTGTCCGCGACGTACGAGGCCACCGGCCACAGGGTCTGCCCCTGGAACCAGACGTAGCTGTGCAGCAGCAGGCTCACGGTCTCCGGGTCCAGCCCGGACCGCTTGAGTGCCGTGGTGGCCGCCTGCACGGCCATGTCGGGCGGTGCGACGTCCTCGTCGGCCACCCGGATGGACAGCAGGGCGTCGGCCTCGAACTGCTCGGGGTCGTACCTGCCCGCTTCCACAGCCGCACGTGTCGGATACGGCTCCGGGAGCCAGGATCCCGTGGCCGCCACGTAAACGCTTTCCCAGCGCATGGTCCTCCCATCATCGGTGGCTGATCTCTCGGCGTCGTGTCGTGTCAGGAGATGAGCCCTCAGGCGGATCGTGTGGGTGACGGCTTTGGCCCGGCTAAAGAAGGAGACCGCCGGGGCCCCTGGCGTGCGGGCGCAAGTGCGGCTTCAGCGACCCCGCCCAGGCTCGGGGCGCGTGACGTTCGGAACGCCGCGTTCAGGCCGCCGAAAGGAGCCGGCACATGCACAGGACCGAGGGGGACGGCGCACACCCCAGGCGGTGGTGGATGCTCGGGATACTGTCCCTGGCGTTGTTCGCCATCGTGCTGAACAACGGGCTGCTCAATGTGGCGATACCGGTGCTGATGCGCGATCTGGGCGCGGACATCGGGCAGGCCCAGTGGATCGTCGACAGCTACGCCCTGGCCTTCGCCGGCGTCCTGCTGACCGCGGGGGCGGTGGCCGACCGGTTCGGCCGCAAGCGGGCCACGCTCGGCGGCGCGGCGGTCTTCGGGGCCGGCTCCCTGATCGCGCTCGGCGCGGACACCCCCGGCCAGCTGATGACGGCACGGGTCGTGATGGGCCTGGGCGCCGCCTTCATCATGCCCGGCACGCTCGCCCTCATCGTCGACGTCTTCCCGGAGAGCGAGCGGGCCCGGGCGATCGGGGTGTGGAGCGGGGTCTCCGCCCTGGGGGTGGCGGCCGGCCCGGTGGTCGGCGGTGCCCTGGTCGGCCACTTCTGGTGGGGGTCGATCTTCCTGGTCAACCTGGTGCCGGTGGCCGTGGTCCTGGTCGGCGGGGCGCTGCTGCTGCGCGAGTCCGCCGACCGGGCGCCGCGGCCACCCGACCCGGTCGGCGCGCTGCTCGGCACCGCCGCCATGGCGGGGCTGGTGTTCGGCGTCATCCAGACCTCGGGGCACGCGCTCGCCTCGCTGCCCGTGGCCGGCGGACTGACCGTGCCCGCCGCGGCGGGCACCGCGTTCGTGGTGTGGGAGCGGCGGCACCCGCATCCGATGCTCGACACGGACCTGCTGCGCCGACCGGCGTTCATCGGGGCGAGCGCGAGCATTCTGCTCCTGATGCTGGGGCTGGCCGGCACCCTGTTCGTGCTCACCCAGCGGCTTCAGTTCGTGCTGGGGTACACCCCGCTGCGCTCGGGGCTGGCCGTGATGCCGGTGGCCCTCGCGGTGGTGCTGGGCACGCTGTTGTGTCCGGCGCTGGACCGGCGGGCCGGGGCGCGGGGCTGTGTGGCCGTGGGCCTGTCGGCCGCCGCGTGCGGTGTGCTGGTGCTGGGGCAGTGGGGCGAGGGGTATCCGCCGGTGTTCGCGGGTCTGGTGCTCATCGGAGTGGGCTTCGGTCTGTCCATGGCCCCCACCACCCACGTGGTGATGTCCCTGGTGCCCCCGGAGCGGTCGGGGTCCACCGCCTCCCTGGACATGACCATGCAGGAGCTGGGCACCGCCCTGGGGGTGGCCGTGGTGGGCAGCGTGCTCGCCGGCCGTTACGCCGACGCCCTGGCGGGCGCGCCCGGGACCGTGGGCGAGACCCTGCGCGCGGCCGAGCGGACCGGGGGCGAGGCCGGGCACGTCCTGGCCGCCGCCGCCCGCCGGGCCTTCGACGACGCGGCGGCGGCGGGGCTCGGTGTCGCGGCGGCGGCCGTCGCCTGCGGTGCGGTGGTCGCCGCGCTGCTGCTGCCGGGGCGGGCGGGTGCCGAGGCGGCCGTCGCGCCGTCGACCGCCGGCCCCCGTGAGACGGAACCGTCCCCTGCCCACCCGGGCGCCGCCCGCCCCCGAGCCTGAGCGCGTGCCGTACCCGTACGGCCGTGACGGCGACCGCTTCAGCGATTCTCCAGCGGCGGGGGCGACGCTGGAGACCTGGTCGTCCCGTGCCCCGTTCGCGTGGCGCCGGCACCACGAACAGCATGAGGAGATTCACCAGATGACCGTTCAGCAACGCTCGTTCCTGGGCAGAGCCCTGTATGTCGGCCCGTCACTGCGGACCCTGCACGAGCAGTACGCCAAGCACGGGACCGTCGACGCCGGTGCGCCCGTTCTCGCGTCCTGCGAAGTCACTGTCCGAGCCCCGTCGTCGGAGGTGTGGGAACTGCTGGCCGACATCGCTCGATGGCCCTCCTGGGTACCGGGGGTCCGGGAGGCGCGCCCCGACGGCGAACCCGCGCCGGACGTACCGTTCCGCTGGGTGCTGAACGGCATGCGCGTCAAGTCCACGCTGGCCGTGGTCCGGCCGGGCTCCGAGCTGTCGTGGACCGGCACGCTCGCCGGGACCCGCGGAGTGCATCGCTTCCTGCTGGAGCCGGCGCACGGCGGCACCCGTGTGCGGTCCGAGGAGTCGATCGGCGGTCCGCTGGCGGGCCTGCTCTACAGCAGCGACAAACTGCGGGCCGTCCTGGCCGACTGGACCGCGGCCCTCAAGTCCCAGGCGGAGAAGGCGGGATCGACTCGATGACCATCGCACTGGCCTACAACCCGTTCTTCCTCGCCCTGCGGTTCCTGCTGGAGGTGTTCGCGCTGGGCTGCTACGCCGTGTGGGGCTGGCGCGCGGTCCCGGGGCCGCTGCGTTTCGTCGCCGCGATCGCCGTCCCCGTGGCGATGGCGATGCTGTGGGGCAACTTCGCCACCGCCGGCGACGAGGCCCGGTCGGGGGAGACCACCTTCGACACCCCCGGTCCGCTGCGGCTGCTGCTGGAACTCGCCGTGCTCGGCGGGGCCTGGGCCGCGCTGCGGCACATCGGAGCCCTGCAGGTGGCCAAGTACTACCTGATCGTGCTGGTGGTCTACCACGTCTGCGCGTACGACAGGATCTGGTGGCTGCTGCGGCACTGACCGGATCGCACGAGGGCCCGGCGCACCCGGCCGCTCCTCCCCGAACGTCGGCGGGCCGTCCGCTCCGATCCCGGAGCGGACGGCCCGCCGGTCGTGTGCGCGGTGCGTCAGACGCCGACCGTCTGAGGGGTCGCCACGAAGTCGCGGCCGCCCACACCGGTGCGGTGGACGGTCTCGTAGCGTCGCAGCGCCTCGCAGAGCCGGTCGAGGAAGGCGCTCTCCTGTTCCCTGATGTAGAAGTGGCCGCCCGGAATCACGACGGTCTCGCAGTCCTCGGTGGAGTACCGGGACCACTCCCGTACCTCCGGGACCGTCACCAGGCGGTCGTCGGCCCCGGCGAAGGTGTGCAGCGGAATCGGCAGCGGGGTACGGTCCACGCTCCCGGCGCCCTCGCAGAGCATCAGGTCGCCCCTGACGACGGGCAGCAGCGCCGCCAGCCACTCGGGCCGGTCCAGCAGCACCCGCGGCAGGCCCCCCAACGCGGCCAGCCCGCGCATGAGTTCCGCGTCGTCCGCCACGTAGCCGTGGGTGAGGGGCGGGGCGGGCAGGTGCGGGGCGCGGTGGGCCCCGAGGAGGAGCGCGAGGGGGAGCCGTTCGCCGCGGGCCCGGCGGTGCTGGGCCAGGGCGAAGGCGACGAGCGCCCCCATGCTGTGCCCGAACAGCACGTGCGGGTGGTCGAGTTCCTCGCCGAGCTCCCGGTCCAGGTCCGCCACGAGCGCGGGGAGATCGGTGAAGCGCGGCTCCGTCATCCGGCCCTCACGGCCGGGCAGTTGCACCGGCAGCACCTCGACCCCGGTTCCCAGCCGGCGCTGCCACCCGGCGTAGGCGGAGGCGCCCCCGCCCGCGTAGGGGAAGCAGAACATGCGCAGGCGACCGTCGTGGCGTGGACCACCGCGTCTCAGATATCGCGTCATAGTGACCGGAACTCCTCTCGTTGCGCGGTGGCCACCAGGTGGCCGGTACCCGCCGTACCCACAGCGTCGGGAGCGGCGCTTAAGGGCCGCCAAACGCCCAGGGCGCGGAGAGGAAGGCTCCAGCCCCGCCTCGGAGAGGCGGGGCTCAGACCGAGGCGGGCGTGAGCGGTACGACGCGCAGTCCGTCGCCGGCGGACACGGCCGGATCCGGTGACTCCAGGACGGGGTCGGCCCGCAGGATCGCCTGGTGCAGCCGCTGCAGCCGCGTCGACGGCTCCAGCGCGAGTTCCCGGATCAGGCACTGGCGCAGCCGCTGGTAGATGCCGAGGGCGTGGGAGGGCCGGCCGGAGCGGTAGAGCGCGAGCATCAGCTGCGCGTGCACGGTCTCGTGCAGCGGGTGCTGGGCGGCCAGCGCGGTCAGCTCCCCGAGCAGCGCGGCGTGCCGGCCGAGCCGCATGTCGGCTTCGATCCTGGCGTCCAGCGCGCCCAGTCTGGTCTCCTCCAGCCGTACCGTCTCGACCTCCAGCGCCCGGCCGATCTGCACATCGGCCAGGGCGGGTCCCCGCCACAGCGCCAGCGCCTGGTGCAGCAGCGCGGACGCCTCCCGGGCGGCGCCCTCGCGCAGCGCCGTCTGCCCGGCCACGGACAGCCGCTGGAACTGCGTGGCGTCGTCGGGCCCGGCCACGTCCAGCGCGTAGCCGCCGTAGCGCGTGCACAGGATGTCCTTCGGCCCGCGTACCGCGGTCGGGCCCAGCACCGTGCCCAGCCTGCGGCGCAGTTGCCGTATATAGGTCTGGAGGGTGGCGGGCGCGGTGCGCGGCGGGGCGTCCCCCCAGAGTTCGTCGAGCAGGGTGGACACGGTCACGACCTGGCCGGCGTGCAGGGCCAGCAGGGCGAGCACCTGACGGGGCTTGGCCGCGCTGGGCACCACGGACGTGTGGTCGAGCTGGGCGACGAGCGGCCCCAGGACCCGGATCTCCATATGTGGACTCCCTCCAGCCAAAACCGCTCGGGATGCGTTTCGGGGCTCTCCACAGTGGCATGGCGGCCCGCGCCGTCCCAGTGATCGCTTCATCGCTCACGCGTGAATTACCGAGGAGGTGACCCATGACGAATTCACACGTGAGGCATGAACGGAACACTGTCGGTGACGACCCTCGTCCCCGAAGAATCCTGTCTGCCGGTCCGACCACGGCGACGTCCGATCCACCACACACAGGTTCAACGGAGGGCAACGTGCACGAAGGCGTTATTTCCACTCTCGACGGTGCGTGCGACATGGACCAGGCCGTGGGTCTCGACCGCACCCCCGCCCAGGAACTGCGCTTCATGGAGCTGGTCGCACAGGCGTGGCTGGAGCCCGAGCTTTCGCGCCGCTACCAGGTGGACGCCCGTTCGGTGCTCGACGAGTTCGGCGTCACGCTGGCCCAGGGAGAGCAGCCTCCCGCGCTGCCCGAGAACCCGGCGTGCGAGCTGACCATCGAGGAACTCTCGCGGCCGGCGAGCGCCCACGCGTTCCTCTGCTTCTGCCTGTCGCCCGACAACCCGATCCCGGCCCACCAGTTCACGGGCGCGGGGGCCGGGAGCCGGGCGGTCGTGCGGTGACCGCCCTGTACGGGGAGCGTCCGGCGCAGGTACCGAGAACGCACGACCGGCGGCTCGTGGGTTTCCGCAGCCATCTCAGAGCGGAGGTCGTCGCCGACGACGCGGCCTATCTGCTGTCCGACCGGGGGGTGACCGCTCTGCAGGGCGATCACATAGAGGCTCTGGTGCCCCTGCTGGACGGGACCAGGGACCTGACGTCCGTGCTGCGGGACGCGGCCCCCGAGATCCCTCCCGAGCGGGTGGGGCGCCTGATCGGGCGGCTCGCGCAGGCCGGTCTCGTGGGGTACTCGGCGCCGGCCCCGGCCGGCGGCTGCGACGACCCGACGCGGCCCGCCCACGCGTACTGGGAGCTGGCCGGGCTGGACGGCACGGCGGCCCTCGGGCGGGTTGCCGCCGCTCCGCTGGACGTCCTGACGGTGGGCGGCGCGAACGCCGAGAAAGTGGTGGAGGCGTGCCGGGCCGCGGGACTGGCGGTCTCCGGTGACGGCCACGGTGCGCACCGCGTGGTCGGGGACGACGCCACCCGGCTGTCCCTCGTCGTCTGCGACGACTACCTGAACCCCGAGCTGCGCGAGATCGACGCCCTGCACCGGGCCACGGGACGGTCCTGGCTGCTGGCCAGGCCCGGTGCCTCCACCGCGTGGGTCGGCCCGGTCTTCCGGCCGGGCGCCGGCCCCTGCTGGTCCTGCCTGGCGCACCGGCTGCGCGGCCACCGGCTGTGCGAGGCCCCGGTGCGGCGGGCGCTCGGTCTGGCCGGGCCGGTGCCCCGGCCCGCCGCCCAGGTGCCGCCGACCGCCGCCGCGGCCGCGCAGCTCACCGCGCTGGAGACGGCGAAGTGGCTGGCCGGCTACCGCTATCCGGGCCAGTCGGCGGTCCTGACCCTGGACACCCTCGCCCTGACGACCCGTCATCACGAGCTGCGGCGCCGCCCCCAGTGCCCGGACTGCGGCGACCCCGGCCTCGTCGCGCGGCAGGTGCGGCAGCCGGTGACGCTCGCCTCGCGGCCCAAGGCGCCGCGCGCCGGAGGGGGACATCGGGCGCACTCCCCGCAGGAGGTCCGCGACCGCTACCTGCACCTGGTCAGCCCGGTGACGGGGGTGATCGAGGAGATACGCCGGGACCCGCGGGCCCCGGAAGGTCTGCACTGCTACCTGGCGGGCCGCAACGCCGCGCTGGGCGGGACCGACCTGGCACGGCTGCGGGCCGGTCTGCGTCAGCTCAGCGGCGGCAAGGGCGCCACCGCGCTGGACGCCGAGGTGAGCGCCATGTGCGAGGCGCTGGAGCGGTACAGCGGCACCCTCCAGGGGGACGAGCCGCGCGTGAGGGACAGCCTGCGCGGTCTGGGGGACGCGGCCGTCTCCCCGGACGCCTGCCAGTTGTTCGCCGCCCGGCAGTTCCGTGACCGCGAGCGGTGGAACGCCCTGCACGGCGCGTTCCAGTACGTTCCCGAACCCTTCGACGACCGGGCTCCGGTCGACTGGACCCCGGTGTGGTCCCTCACCGAGGGCCGGCAGCGGCTGCTGCCCACCGGCATGCTGTACTTCCCGGGCTCGCTGGACGGGGCGTCCCCGCCGGTCGCGGGCCGTCGCTCGCTGCGCGCCGACTCCAACGGCAACGCCGCCGGCAGCAGTCCCGAGGACGCGATCCTGCACGGCTTCCTGGAACTCGTCGAGCGGGACGCCGTGGCCCTGTGGTGGTACAACCGCACCCGCCAGCCGGGTGTACGGCTGGACGGCCCGGGCGGTTTCGGCGACGGCTGGAGCGAGGAACTGCTCGACGTGTACCGGCACCTGAACCGTGAGGTGTGGGCACTGGACCTCACCGCCGACCTGGGCATTCCGGTGTTCGCGGCCCTCTCGCGGCGCACCGACAAGCCCGCCGAGGACATCATGTTCGGGTTCGGCGCGCACTTCGACCCGGCCGTCGCGCTGCGCCGCGCCCTGACCGAGATGAACCAGCTGCTGCCCGCGGTCATCGGCGCCGGGCCCGACGGCACGGGCTACGGCTCGACGGACCCCGAGCCGCTCGGCTGGTGGTGGGGGGCGACCGTCGCCACCCAGCCCTACCTGCTGCCCGACCCCGCGCAACCGGCGCGCGGCCCGGCCGACTTCGTCTTCCGCGACCGTCAGGACCTGCGGGAGGACGTCGAGGACGCGGTGGAGCTGCTGCGCGGGCACGGCATGGATCTGCTGGTGCTCGACCAGACCAGGCCCGACCTCGGGATTCCGGTCATGAAGGTCGTCGTACCGGGGCTGCGCCACTTCTGGGCCCGGTACGCGCCCGGCCGGCTGTTCGACGTACCGGTGCGGTTGGGCCGGCTGGCCGCGCCGACCCCGTACGAGGACCTCAATCCCGTCCCCCTGTTCGTCTGACTGTTCGTCCGGAACGGCGCCCCACCGCCGTTCCCGTCCCTCAGGAGCCCCCGATGTCCGCCGAAAGGCCGTTCAGCTCAGCCGCGACGACGCGGAGCGACAGGCGCTGTGTCGCCCTGTGGTCGCTCCGCGAGGACGTCCTGGTGGACATGGGGGGTGCTGACGGTTCCGTGGTGCTCTCCGGGCGGTGGGGGGAGTCCCGGCTGCTCCGGGCGGGCCCGCTGGTGCGCGAGGCCCTGCGGCGGATGAGCCTCGGCCCGATCTCGCTGGCCAACGTGGTGGCCGAGATGGCCGCCGAAGGCACCGTGCGCCCCTCCTCGCCCGGGGGGCGCACGGCCGGCGCCGCGGACGAGCAGGCCGAGATACTGATGCTGCTGCACCGGTTGCGGCACCTGGTGGTGCGCTCGCTGATGCTGGAGGACGCCGAGCAGCCGCTGCTGTCGGTGGTCCCGATCGTGCAGTCCGCGCGGTACCGGCCGGACACCGTCGACCGGGACCGACCGGTGCGGCTGTCCCGCTTCGCGTTCCTGCGCAGCGAGGGCGAGGGCTTCGTCCTGGAGAGCCCCGTGTCGCTGTACCGGGTCGTGGTGCACGGTCCGGAGGCCGCCTGGGTGATCGGGATGCTCGGCCGCGCGCACACCGTCGACGAGATCACGGCGGCCGTCCCCCTGCCCGCCCCGGCGGTCGCGGAGATCATCGCCTATCTGCTGGGGACCGGCATGCTCCTCGCCTCCGAGCGGGTGCCCGCGGAGGGAGACCTCCCGGGCCGGGTGGGCGCGGACGAGGACGGCAGAGGCGGCGTCGCCGCCGTCCCGACGTTCGCGGAGGACCAGGACCCGGCGCTGCTGTCGTGGGGCGCCGTCGACCTGCTCTTCCACAGCCGCTCCACCCTCGGCCGGCACGACGCGGACTTCGGCGCCACCTATCCGCTCGCCGACCGCCTGCCCCCGGCCCCGGCCGTCAAGCCGCTGCCGGACGGACCGCGCTTCTCCCTGCCCCGGCCCTCCCTGAGCGAGGTGGCGGCCGCGGATCCGCCGCTCACCACCGTGGTGGAGGAGCGGCACAGCATCCGGTCCTACGGCTCGGAGCCGCTCACGGCCGCCGTCCTGGGCGAGTTCCTGTACCGGGCCCTGCGGGTCCGCGGCCTGCACGAGCGGCCCGGCGAGGGCCGGCACGCGGAGGGGTACACCGACCGGCCGTATCCCAGCGGCGGCCGCGCCTACGAACTCGAGTTCTACCTCACCGTCCGGGACTGCGCCGGCATCCCCTCGGGCACCCACTACTACGCGCCGCTGGAGCACTGCCTGGTGCATCTCGGCGAGGGTGCGACGGACGCGACGACGGCGGAGCTGCTCGCGGAGGCGCAGATCAGCGCCGGGCTGGACGCACCGCCCGCCGTGGTCATCACCATCACCTCGCGCATCCACCGGCTGTCGTGGAAGTACAGCGGTCTCCCCTACTCCCTGACGCTGAAGCACGTCGGCGCGGTGATCCAGAACCTGTATCTGATCGGGACCGCGATGGGCCTGGCCTCCTGCGCCCTCGGCAGCGGCGACATCGAACTGGCCGCCCGCACCACCGGAACGGACTGGCTCACCGAGCCGAGCGTGGGCGGCTTCGCCCTGGGCGTGTCCCCTCAGCCGTCACCAAGCATCCACGTAAAGCACACAGTTGATCCATGAGTCCTGCATCTAACACTTAAAGTTCATAGTTCCCGCATAGACTGATCGCTCCTTGATCCCGTTCGTGTGAGGGGTATTCATGGAGGCAGCCGCGCCGGACGCGGAGACAGACGCCGACATTTCCTTAAGGGACACCGCCGACGGCGGGGTCGGCGGCAATCCCCCTCTCTCGGCGGCGGTGCGGTTCCTGGGCCTCAGTGCCCCGCCGCCCCGGCTCGCCCGAAGCGTCGTCCTCGTCGTCGAGTGCGGGTTCGTCCTGACCGGCTTCCTGAACATCGCGGACGCCGAGCCGGGACCGCTCACCCTGGTCGCCTCGGCGTTCGGTTTCAGCCTGGTCTTCCTTCTCCAACTGGTGCACACCGCACAGCGGTTCCGGCGGTTCAGGGCCCGCTGGTACCGGTGGACACTCACTCTCCAGGCCCTGATCACCTATCTGCCGCTGTTCGCCCTGGGCTTCGGGTGGGGCGGGATGGCGGGATTCCTGGGCGCCTCCCTCCTGCTCGTGCTCCGGCAGACGGTGGCCTGGCCGCTCTTCGGGCTGGTCGCCGTGGCGGCCGCCGCGACCGGGCCGCTGCTGGGCATGGACCTCGTCGGCTCGGTGTACATCGCCGTCTCCACCGTGCTGACGGGGCTGATCGTGTACGGCCTGAACCGGCTCGCCCAGCTGGTGGTCGAGGTGCACGCGGCCCAGACGGAACTCGCCCGGCTGGCCGTCACCCAGGAGCGGCTCCGCTTCGCGCGTGACCTGCACGACCTGCTCGGCTTCAGCCTGTCCGCCGTGACCCTCAAGAGCGAACTGGCGTGCCGTCTGGTGCCCGCGGCCCCGGATCGGGCCCTGGAGGAGCTCCGGAGCATCCTGGAGATCTCCCGGCAGGCGCTCGCCGACGTCCGCACCGTCGCCCGCGGCTACCGGGACATGTCGCTGACCACCGAGGCGGTGTCGGCGCAGGCCGTCCTGGCGGCCGCCGGCATCCAGGCGGAGGTGCGGTGCCGTGTGGACCTCCCCGAGGGGGACGTGAACACCATCATGGCCACCGTGCTCCGGGAGGCCATCACCAACCTGCTGCGCCACAGCAAGGCGGAGCACTGCCGGATCGAGAGCCGCAGGACGTCCTCGGGCGAGCTGGAGCTGACCATCGCCAACGACGGGGTGCAGAAGACCGCCACGGGCTTCCGGGACCCCTCCTCCGGCGCGGACGGCAGCGGTCTGGGCAATCTGCAGTTCCGGCTGACGGCGGTCGGCGGCCGGCTGGCGTCCGGACTGGACGAGCAGGGGTGGTTCGTCCTGCGGGCCACCGCCCCGCTGCGCCGGGGCGCCCGTCACAGCACCTGAGCACCCGCCTCCGGGCGGGTGCGCGGCGCCCGCGCCGGCGTCACGGGCAGCGGAAGGGAGCGAGGGCCGGGCGGGTGGTCGTGCCACCGGCCCGGCCCTCGTGGTCCCCCTGGCCGCTCGGCGCCGCGCGCCGGGCTACAGCCAGCCGCTCTCCCTGGCCACCCGGATCGCGTCGACGCGGTTGCGCGCGTTGAGCTTGGTGACGACGGTCGTCAGGTAGTTGCGCACCGTGCCCACCGAGAGGAACAGCCGGCTCGCTATGTCGGCGGCCTCCGCTCCGTCGGCGGCCATCCGCAGCACCTCCGTCTCACGGGGCGTCAGCGGGTTCTCCCCGTTGTCGAAGGCCGCGAGGGCCAGCTGGGGGTCGATCACCCGCTTCCCCGCCGCGACGTCCCGCACCGCGTCGGCCAGCCGGTCCGGCGGCGCGTCCTTGAGGAGGAAGCCGCCCACCTGGGCCGCGAGCGCCTTGCGGAGCGTGCCGGGACGGCCGAGGCTGGTCAGGATCAGCGTGCGGCACGAGGGCAGTTGCCTGGCCAGCTGGGCCGCGGCGCTCAGTCCGTCGAGACCGGGCAGGTCCACGTCGATGACGGCGACATCGGGCTCACACTCCAGCGCCGCGGGGACGATCCGGTCCCCCCGCTCGACCTCGGCCACCACCGTGAGGTCATCCTCCAGGGTCAGCAGGGCGACTAACGCCCCCCGGACCATGTGCATGTCCTCGGCGAGCAGGATGCGGATCACTGTGCTCCCCCCGTCGGGCCGAGACGATCAGGACGGCCCGTTCGACGAGGACACTACTTGACCCAGAGTGTGCGTAAAAGATCAGAGAGCGATTTCCTTTAAACTTCATCTTCATTGCGGGGGCACTGCGCCACTTCGAGCCGCATGGCGGTGGTGACCGTGTCCTCCTGCACCGCCTCCACCGCGACCGGGATGGTGAAGGCGCCCAGGGCCTCGTCCGACCGGAATCCGCCCACCGTCGCCCGAAGGCTGGTGATCCGGTCCAGTTCGGCATAGTCGGTGAAATCGGTCTCTATGGAGGCGACGGACAGGCTGCCCGGGTCCAGGCCGTGCAGCCGGGCCACGGAGGCCACCGCCAGCTGACGCGCCGCCTCCATCTGCAGATGGCCCGGCACATGGTCCAGCGGATGGTCGAAGACGTGCGGATGGCTGGTGTCCACCACCAACTGGCAGGCGAAACGGCCCTGTTCACTGTCCGCGACGGGCTCGGTGACGAACACGTTCCTGGCGTCGCGCCGCCCCACGGAGCACGGTTCGGCCGCCGTGAACCGCGGCAGCAGGAACCCGGGATGGTCCGGCAGCTGCCGCCTGCTGCGCATCGCCCGGTACGCCGCTTTGGACAGGATCAGCAGCCCGCCCTCTCCGCGCATCGCGGGCCGCCCGTCGACGGCGACGTCCCCGGTGAAGGTGAACCCCTGGATCCGGCCCGCCCTGTTGCGCCGGGTCCGCACGCTCACGTCGACCCGCAGATCGGCCGGCCGCCGGCCGATGCGCAACGGTTCGAACGCGGTGACCCGCAGCCGGAGGTCCCGGAAGATGAACGCCGAGCCCAGCTCGACCTCCAGGTGGCGGTGGGCGATCAGGACCCCGGCCTGCCGCACCACCTCCACCAGCAGGGTGAAGTCGTACGACGGGGAGGACTCCCCGATCAGATGGCCGCGCGGCAGCTGGGCGGCGACCGCGTACGTGTCCTCGCCCGTCTGCGCCGAGTCGGTGACGAAGACCTCGGCTATCGAGGCCCGGTGGACCAGGGTGCGGGGAACGGTCGCGTCGTAGCTCAGCTCCGCCTCGGGGGTTCGTGGGCACACCGGTGCCGTCTCGGACGCGAGGGCGGACGTGGAAATGCTCATGGTCGGTCCTTCCAACAAAGTCTCGGTGTCGCGAACGGTGGGCCGAGCCGGTCAGGGCAGCTCGGCGGGGACCGGCGCCGTGAGGGCCGGACGGGACGGCAGCCGGGCGAGGAGCCCGTCGAGGCCGGCCGGGGCGGAGCGGGCCGCGACGACACCGTCCGGCCGCACGTACGCGATCCACGGGGAGCCGGCCCCGCCGAGCGTGTCGCCCTGTTCCCGGGCGACGATCAACTCGCCCTCCCCGTGCGGTACCTGCGCGTCGGCGGTGTCCGCGGGCCGGATCCACAGCACCTGCGCGATGTCGTCGGCGCCGCGCTCGCGCACCGCCTCCGCGGCGCGCGCGGCCACCGCACCGGCCGCCCCGGCGCCGTGCACCAGCAGGGTGTGCCGCCCGGCCGCCAGGTGATCGTGCAGCGTCGCCGCGGCCGTGCCGCGCACCGGGGTCAGTGCCGCGTCGGGAGCCCGCCGCCCGGGCCTCAGCGTGCGCGGCGCGCCGGCCACCGCGTCGGACGCGGTCACCGCCGGGCTCCCGGAGTGGTCCAGGTCGAGCTGGGCGAGCAGGGGGATCACCTTGCGCTCCAGCAGGCCGGTCGCGGACAGCACCCGCATGACCGTGTTCCGCAGGAGCCGGGCCGCCGGACTGCGCAGCAGCCACATCCGGGTCTGCTGGTCGCCGTTCGCGACCGCCCGGACGGACGCGGGGCGGCGCTCCGCCTCGTAGCTGTCGAGCAGGGCCGGGTCACCGCCGCGGACGACGCTCGCGAGCTTCCAGCCCACGTCGTAGCCGTCCTGGACACCGGTGTTGAGTCCCTGGCCGCCGGCGGTGGTGTGGGCGTGCACCGCGTCGCCCGCCAGCAGGACCGGGCCCTCACGGAACCTCGGGGCGACCTTGGCGTGCACCCGGAAGCGGCTGGTCCACCAGGTGCCGTGCAGCCGCAGCCCGCCCGGGCCCCGCTCGTCGAGGAGCCGCTGCAGCAGCTGTTCGGAGGGCGGTTCGGTCCGCTCGTCCGGTTCCGTGTCGAAGAAGACCCGGTGACCGTCGGGCTGGGGGACGATCACCAGCACCCCGTCGGGCGTGATGTGGTGCTGGACCTCGGCCTCGGCGGACGCGCCCTCCAGCCTGCCGTCCCCGATCAGGAACGTACGGTCGAAGGTGTGCCCCTCGAAGGGGATGCCGACGCTGTCGCGCACCAGGCTGCGGGCGCCGTCGGCGGCGACGAGCCAGGGCACCGTCACCGACTCCTCGCCCCCGGCCGCGCTCAGGGCGACGGTCACCGACTCCTCGGGGCCGCCCCGGCGCACGGTCACCGCCGTGACCTCGGTGTCCCACTCGACCGTGCCGCCCAGCTCCGTCAGCCGGTCCAGCAGCGCCCGTTCGGTGACCGGCTGCGGCACACAGAGGGGGCCGGGGAACGCGGTGTTCGTCAGGGTGCCGAACCGCGCACCGGCGATGCGCCTGCCGTTCGACCAGTACGACGCCCCGGCCAGCGGCAGCGCGGTCCCGGTGAGCTTCTCGGCGACCCCCAGACGCTCCAGGCATTCGAGCGCGCCGCTCCACAGCACCAGCCCCTTGGGGGCGATGCCGGGGCCGGGGCGCCGGTCGACGACCCGGCAGGGCACACCGAGGTCCCACATCGCGCATGCGGCGCTGAGCCCGGTGGGCCCGGCGCCGACGACGAGGACGGGCGTGGCGGTCACCGGGCACCTCCCGCCGCCGCGGCGGCGGCCACGGCCACCGGGCGGTGCAGCAGCGCCGAGATCTCGCGGACGGCGCTGTCGGTGTCGGCGAACAGCACGGTCCGCATGCCGAGTTCGGCGGCGGCCCGGCAGTTCTCGTCCGTGTCGTCGACGAACAGGCACCGCTTCGCCGGGGTGCCGAGCCGGTCCAGCAAAATCCGGTAGACGGCGGGGTCCGGCTTGCGCACGCCCTCCCGGTGCGAGTCCACGACCACGTCGAAGAGTTCGTCGACGGGGACCTGGGCGCGCCACAGCGGTTCCCACTCGCGGACGTTGTTGGTGAGCAGGGCGAGCCGGTAGCCGTCGCGGCGCAGGGCGCGCAGGAACGACAGGAACGGCTCGTTGGGGCGCCGGCCCCGGAACCACAGCTCGCCGAAGCCGCGTCCGTCCGCCAGGATCCGGCCCGCGCCCTCGGGGAGCTGCGCGAGGATCCGGTCCACCATCTGCCGCTCGGTGATCTCGCCGGTCTCCAGGGCGGCCATCGGGGTCTCCCCGTGCAGCTCCGTCGCCGCCAGGAACGCCTGGGCGAGGTCGCCCGCCTCGATGCCGGCCAGTTCGGCGAAGGCGGCGAAGGTCTCCACGAGCGGGTTGGTCAGCACTCCTCCGTAGTCGACGACGATCGTGTCGACCGCCATGGCGCTCCCCTCGCCCACCGCGACGCGGCGTACGAACCGCGCCTGTGGCCCGGTCTGGTGTGTGGATGTCATCGGACTGGTCCCCCTTGCTCTGGTTGATCTGGTGCGTCTGGTGCGTCTGGTGCGTCTGGTGCGTCTGGTGCGTCTGGTCGATTTTTCGGGCCTGGTGGGGCTGGTAGGGCTGGTGGGTCTGGTCGGTCTCTTGGGGCTGATGGGGCTGATGGGGCTGTGCCTCGTGTGTCTCGTCGATCCCTTGGGACTCCGGGGGCCCCGGGCCCTGTGGATCTCGTAGGCCCGGACCCGGGCGGCGCGTGCCGGTGCGGGCGGCGGGTGTCGTGCGGGAGGTCCTGACGTGAACGGCAGGTGCCGCCGGAACGGCCGAGCCGGCGTTCCGGCGCGTCCGGTCCCGGTGCGGGCTCGTGCGGGCCCGGTGCGGGCCCGGCGGCGCCGTAGGCCTTGGGGCGGCCGGTGGCCGGGCGTGCGCCCGTTGCCGCCGCGGCGTCCGCCCGACGCGTTGCCCGGACGCTAACGGCGATCGCTTGTGCCCGGGCAAAGAGGTGCGGGAGGACCTGTCGAGGTCCTCCCGCACCCTGTGTTCGCCGGTCCGACGTACCGTCAGCCGGACGGCTTTCCGGCCGCCGCGCCGACCGTGCCGGCCCGTTCCTTCTCCCGCGGTACCGACGCGGCCGGCTCGACCGGACCGTCCGGTGCCTGTACGGCGGCGGCCGGGGCCGGGCCGCCCTCACGGATGCCGAACCGGGCGTGCAGCCGGCGCAGCGGCCCGGGAGCCCACCAGGTCGCCCGGCCGGTGAGCGACAGCACGGCGGGGACGAGGAGCGTGCGGATCACCATGGCGTCCATGAGGATGGCCAGGGCGACCCCCAGTCCGAGCATCTTCGTGTTGGTGATCCGGGACGTGCCGATGGCCACCATGACCACCGACAGGACGAGCGCGGCGGCGGTGATGACCCCACCGGTGGAGCGGATCCCCTCGATCACCGCGGCCCGGTGGTCGTGCGTGCGCTCCTGCTCCTCCTTGATCCGGGAGAGCAGGAAGACCCCGTAGTCCATGGAGAGTCCGAAGGCGAGGCAGAACATCAGCACCGGGAGGGCCGTCTCGATGCTCCCGGTCGGGGTGAAGCCCAGCAGCCCCGACAGATGCCCGTCCTGGAAGACCCACACCACGGCCCCCAGCATCGCGGTGAGGCTGAGCGCGTTGAGCAGGACGGCCTGGAGCGGCACCAGCACACTGCCGGTCAGCAGGAACACCAGGACCAGGGTGGCGAGCACGATGATGCCGACCGCCCACGGCAGACCGCGTCCGATGGCCGCCTGGCTGTCGACCAGGGCCGCGGTCGTTCCGGAGGCGGACGCGGGGAAGTCCGTGTGGACCGCCCTGACGTCCCGCACCAGGTCCTTGCCCTCGTCGGAGACGGCCTCCACGCCGGGCACCACGGTGAGGTACGCGATCTCGCCGGCGGTCCGGCCCGGCTGCGCGGGTCCGGCGGCCCGGCCGTCCGTGTAGGTGCCCGTCGGCGCGTCCACCCGCAGCACCCCCTCGATCCGGGACAGCCGCTCGGCGTACTCGCCCAGTCCGGCGGCGGGCGCCCGGCGGGTGACGACCTCGATCGCGCCGGTGGGACTGCCCTGGAAACGGTCCCTGATGTGCTCCTGCACCACCCGGGAGTCGGCGGACGCGGGCAGCTGCCGGTAGTCGGCGGTGCCGAAGTCGACGTTCAGGAACGGCGCCCCCAGCAGCAACAGCACGGCGAGGGTGCCGGTGGCCACCAGCGGGGCCCGCCGCATCACCCCCCGGGCCAGCCGGGCCCAGCCTGCCCCGGCCGCCGCGGGCTCCCGGCGCTCGCGGGAGCGGCGCCGGACCAGCTTGCGTACGTCGAGGGCGTCGATCCGCCGGCCCAGGACGGCGAGCAGGGCCGGCAGCACCACCAGGGCCGCGACGGCGGCGAGGACGACCACGCTGATCCCGGCGTAGGCGAGGGAGCGCAGGAAGTACAGCGGGAACACCAGCATCGCGGCGAGCGAGACGGCGACCGTCGCGGCCGAGAACAGCACGGTCCGGCCGGCGGTGTTGAGGGTGACCGCGAGTGCGCCGGGCATGTCCCGGCCGGCGGCGAGTTCCTCGCGGTAGCGGCGCACGATCAGCAGCGCGTAGTCGATGGCGAGGCCCAGGCCGAGGGCGGTGGTGAGGTTGGTGGCGAAGACGGAGACGTCGGTGAAGGAGGTGAGGACCCGCAGCACCGCGTTGGTGCCGAGGATCGCGATCACCCCGATGCCGACCGGGAGCAGCGCGGCGACCGCGCTGCCGAACACGACCATGAGGATGAGGAGCGTGATCGGCAACGCGATGACCTCGGCACGCACGAGATCCTCGCGGATGAAGGTCTGCTGCTCGTTCTGGACGGCGACGCTGCCTCCGATCCGGACCGTCAGATCGCCCTGCCGTCCGTCGAAGTGCCCGACGACACGGTCCTCCAGGGTGCGGTCGGCCTCCAGTTCGTCCCCGGTGAGCCGGGCGACCACCAGGGCCTCCCTGCCGTCCTCGGAGCGCAGCGCCCCGGAGCCGGTGTCCCAGTAGGAGGTGACGCCGGTGACACCCCGCTCGTCGGCGAGCCGGGCGGCCAGCTCCCGCCCCTGACGCGCCACGTCGGCGTCGTCGACACCGGCGTCGGCACGGGCCAGCAGCACGAGGTTGGGGCGGGCCCCGGGGAACTCCCGCTCCAGGACGCCCGCGGCGTACGAGGACTCGGAGGAGGGGTCGACGACACCGCCGCTGCCGCCGCTGCGCAGCCGGTCGGCCACGCCGCTGCCGAGGACGACGGCCCCGGCCAGCAGGACCACGGTGAGCACGAGCAGCAGACGGGCACGGCCGGCGGCCAGCCGGGCGAGGGCGGTGAACGCCCCGGAGGGCGGGGCGGTTTCGGGGGGCTGGTTGTCTTTGGTCACTGAGGTCATGGGGGCTCCCGGGACGTCGGGGTGGGTGAGGTGCGTGCCGGGTCGGCTACGGCACCCGCGGCGCCGTACGCGGCCCCGGACGCCCGGGACGCCGACCGGTGCCGTCAGCGGCGGCGCAGGTGGAACTTGCCGGGCGTGGTCGAGGGGACGCCGGTGAGGATCTCCCGGAGTCCGCCGCTGACCACGTAGTCGCCGTACGGCGTCACGGCGACCGTCGTGGGGTCCTCGTGCGGCCAGGTCTGGTCCTGGACGGTGCGCGCGGTGCGCCAGCCGTCGGTGGAGCGCAGCACCAGGACGGCGTCCCGGCTCTGGCGTCCGCCGGAGAGCGACAGGTCGTTGGAGACGACGACCAGCGAGCCGTCGGGGCGCAGGGCCATGCCGTCGAGGGAGGGCGGCGCGCCGTCCAGACGGACCTCGCTGACCTTCGGCCGCGCCGAGCAGGGACGGTCGATGCGGAAGAGGCGGCCGCCCTCGTACTTGCCCATGAGGAGGAAGCCGGCGGGGTGGTGGACGATGCCGTTGGGGCCGGTGTCGGCGGTGGTGAAGCGGTCGTCGCGGAGGATCTGGAGGACCTCGCCGTCGCGGCTCACCGTGGTGACCGTGTCGACGCCGGTGTCGGTGACGTGGATGGTGCCGTTACGGTCCACGGTCAGGTCGTTGGCACGCGGCAGGGGCTGTCCGTCGGACACGTCCACCAGGTGCTGTACGGCGCCGGTGGCGAGGTCGAAGACACCGACCCCGGAGACCGGGGGCAGCGAGGGGTCCACGATGCCCATCAGCCGGAAGAAGTAGTCGGTGTAGGCGGCCAGGACCCGGCGGCGGGGCGCGTCGACCGTGATGCCGAGGACCGACGCCCGGGCGAAGGGGGCCACCAGAGGGGTCACGGTGCCGTCCGCCCGGACCACGGAGATCGTGCCCTGCGCGCTGGACCCCACGAGGAACGCCTTCCTCGTGGGGTCCCAGGCGACGCCCTCCGGGTACAGGCCCGGGGCGGTGACGGTGAGGCTGCGCGGCAGCGGGCAGCGCGCGGGTTTCGCGAACGCCGGCACGGGGGTGGCGGCGAGCGCCCCGCCCAGGCCGGCGGCGGTGGCGACTCTCAGCAGGGTCCGGCGGGAGGCCGAAGCTGACGCGTCCAAGGGGTGCTCCTTCGTACGGGGCGAAGAGGGGAAGTCGGGCAGGCCGGTGCGCGGTGGCGGCGGGCGGGGGCCGTGGGTGCCCCGCCGGGGCAGAGAACGCCGAACCCGGCTGTCCACCGGCCGTGGACAGGGTCGCGAGCCGCTCTGGAGAACCGCTGAACCTCCGCTGAACCGGCGGCGGGCGGGCGGCAGCGCTAGCCGGAGGCCCGCGCGGGGCGCTTTGGCCCGGCGCAAGGCGGCCTGCCTAGCGTCCCGGTCAGGCAGGTCCTGTCGGCACGTTCCCGCCCACCGGGACGACGGGGGCGCGGCGGCAGGGCCCGGCCCACGCAGCGGCGCCGGACAGCGGAAAGCCAGAGGAGACGAGACGCGTGACGGTAGACACCGTGGACATCGAACAGGCCGAGCCGATGCCGGCCGGGATCCGCACCAAGGACGTGCGCCGCCTGGACAGGGTGGTCATCCGGTTCGCCGGGGATTCCGGTGACGGGATGCAGCTCACGGGTGACCGGTTCACCTCCGAGACGGCGTCGTTCGGCAACGACCTCTCCACCCTGCCGAACTTCCCCGCCGAGATCCGCGCCCCCGCCGGCACCCTGCCCGGCGTCTCCAGCTTCCAGCTGCACTTCGCCGACCACGACATCCTCACCCCCGGCGACGCCCCCGACGTCCTCGTCGCGATGAACCCCGCCGCACTCAAGGCCAACATCGCCGACCTGCCCCGCGGCGCCGAGATCATCGTCAACACCGACGAATTCACCCCACGCGCCCTGCACAAAGTCGGCTACACCACCAGCCCCCTCGACGACGGCCAACTGGACGGCTACAGCGTCCACCCCGTCCCCCTGACCACCCTGACCGTCGAAGCCCTCAAGACCTTCGACCTCAGCCGCAAGGAAGCCGAACGCAGCAAGAACATGTTCGCGCTGGGGCTGCTGTCCTGGATGTACCACCGGCCCACCGAAGGCACCGAGAAGTTCCTGGCCGCCAAGTTCGCCAAGAAACCCGAGATCGCGGCCGCCAACCTCGCCGCGTTCCGCGCCGGCTGGAACTTCGGCGAAACCACCGAGGACTTCGCCGTCAGCTACGAAGTCGCCCCCGCCGCGACCGCCTTCCCCCCCGGCACCTACCGCAACATCAGCGGCAACCTCGCCCTGTCCCTGGGCCTCATCGCCGCCTCCCGCCAGGCCGACCTGCCTCTCTACCTCGGCTCCTACCCCATCACCCCCGCCTCCGACATCCTCCACGAACTCTCCCGCCACAAGAACTTCGGCGTCCGCACCTTCCAGGCCGAGGACGAGATCGCCGCCATCGGCGCCGCACTCGGCGCCGCCTTCGGCGGATCACTCGCCGTCACCACCACCTCCGGACCCGGCGTGGCACTGAAATCGGAGACCATCGGACTCGCCGTCTCCCTCGAACTGCCGCTGCTCGTCGTCGCCATCCAGCGCGGCGGCCCCTCCACCGGCCTGCCCACCAAGACCGAACAGGCCGACCTGCTCCAGGCCATGTTCGGCCGCAACGGCGAAGCCCCGGTACCCGTCGTCGCACCCAGGACCCCGGCCGACTGCTTCGACGCCGCCCTCGAAGCAGCCCGGATCGCACTCACCTACCGCACCCCCGTCTTCCTGCTCAGCGACGGCTACCTCGCCAACGGCTCAGAGCCCTGGCGGATCCCCGACACCGACGAACTCCCCGACCTCACCGTCCAGTTCGCCCAGGGCCCCAACCACACCCTCGACGACGGCACCGAAGTCTTCTGGCCCTACAAACGCGACCCCCACACCCTCGCCCGCCCCTGGGCCATCCCCGGCACCCCCGGCCTCGAACACCGCATCGGCGGCATCGAGAAACAGGACGGCACCGGCAACATCTCCTACGACCCCGCCAACCACGACCACATGGTCCGCACCCGCCAGGCCAAGACCGACGGCATCGACGTGCCCGACATCAAGGTCGACGACCCGCACCACGCCGACACCCTCGTGCTCGGCTGGGGATCCACCTACGGGCCGATCACCGCGGCCGTCCGGGAACTGCGGACGGCGGGGGAACCCATTGCCCAGGCCCATCTGCGCCATCTCAACCCCTTCCCCAGGAACCTGGGCGAGGTGCTCTCCCGGTACCGGCAGGTCGTGGTCCCCGAGATGAACCTCGGCCAACTCGCCCTGCTCATCCGGGCGAAGTACCTGGTCGATGTGCAGTCCTGCACCCAGGTCACCGGTTCACCGTTCAAGGCGGGCCAGCTCGCCCACACACTGCGGGAGACGATCCGTGGGAACTGAACTCCGGCTCCAGCCGAAGGACTTCAAGTCGGATCAGGAGGTGCGCTGGTGCCCCGGCTGCGGTGACTACGCGATCCTCGCCGCCGTCCAGGGCTTCATGCCCGAACTCGGCCTGGCCAAGGAGAACATCGTCTTCGTCTCCGGCATCGGCTGCTCCTCCCGCTTCCCGTACTACATGGACACCTACGGGATGCACTCCATCCACGGCCGCGCCCCCGCCATCGCCACCGGACTCGCCACCTCACGACGCGACCTGTCCGTCTGGGTCGTCACCGGCGACGGCGACGCCCTCTCCATCGGCGGCAACCACCTCATCCACGCCCTGCGCCGCAACGTCAACCTCAAAATCCTCCTCTTCAACAACCGCATCTACGGCCTCACCAAAGGCCAGTACTCCCCCACCTCCGAAACCGGCAAGATCACCAAGTCGACGCCGATGGGGTCGCTGGACGCGCCGTTCAACCCGGTGTCGCTGGCTCTGGGCGCGGAGGCGTCGTTCGTCGCACGGACCATCGACTCCGACCGCAAGCACCTGACGGAGGTGCTGCGGCAGGCCACCGCACACCCCGGCACCGCGCTCGTCGAGATCTACCAGAACTGCAACATCTTCAACGACAACGCCTTCGAGGTGCTCAAGGACCGCGACTCGGCCCAGGACGCCGTGATCCGGCTGGAGCACGGGCAGCCGATCCGGTTCGGGGCCGAGCGCTCCAAGGGCGTCGTACGGGACCCGGCGACCGGAGATCTGAACGTCGTCGCGGTGACACCGGAGAACGAGGGGACGATCCTCGTGCACGACGCCCACGCCACCTCCCCCACCACCGCCTTCGCCCTCTCCCGCCTCGCCGACCCCGACACCCTCCACCACACCCCCATCGGCGTCCTGCGATCCGTCCGACGCCCCGTCTACGACACCCAGATGGCCGACCAACTCGACACCGCCATCGACCAGTACGGCAAAGGCGACCTGTCGGCACTCCTCACCGGCAAGGACACCTGGACGGTCGGGCGTTCCGCCCGGCCCGCCGCATCCCCCGCGGCCCATTGACCGCGACCACCCGACCACGACCGTCCGACCACAACCGCTTCACCGCACGATCCCGGGGAGGGACAACATGACGTACGTGATCGCTCAGCCCTGTGTCGACGTCAAGGACCGGGCATGCATCGACGAATGCCCGGTCGACTGCATCTACGAGGGACCGAGGAAGCTCTACATCCAGCCCGACGAATGCGTCGACTGCGGTGCCTGCGAACCCGTCTGCCCGGTGGAGGCGATCTTCTTCGAGGACGACGTGCCGGCCGAGTGGAGCGGCTACCGGTCGGTGGACGCGGAGGTCTTCGCCGACCTCGGATCACCCGGCGGAGCCAGCGCGGCGGGTCCGCTCGCCGCCGACCACCCCCTGGTCTCCGCGCGGGCCGCGTAGACCTCGCGCAGGCCTCGCGCAGGCCTCAGGCAAGCGTCGCACGGGCCTCACGCAGGCCCGCAGTGCCCGGTGTTCGGCCCCTGGATGGCCCGATTCCGCCGTGATACAGCCCGGTTCCAGGCCAGGTACAGGCCGATACCAGTGATCCAGGACACCGTGGAGGCGGTGGCGGAATCTTTTCGCCACCGCCCTGTGGCGTTGTGCGCGCCGGCCTCGTCGGCCGTGCCCCGCGCCGCGCGCACCCCGGGCCATCTCAGAAGGAGCTGCAATGGACATCACCTTCACCTCCCAGCCCGCCGCGTCCACTCCGGACTCCAGAGGTCTCGCCGCACCGCTCCATCTGCTGCACAGACCCGTCACACCGGAGGGCTTCCTGCTGGACGCCACCGCTCCGGTGGAGCAGCACTTCGCTCTCTCCGCCGAACTGCCCACCGGACACGGCACGTTCAACGACGGGCCGGGCACCTTCCACGATCTGCTCTTCGTCGCCGAGACGCTGCGCGAGGCGACGCACTTCGTCGCCCACCAGTACTTCCGGGTCCCCGCCGAGCGCCCCGCGGTCTTCGTCTCCAGCGGGCTCGACGTCCTCGACCTCACCCCGTGGCGTCCCACCGGCGGGCCCGCCCATCTGACCCTGGACATCACCCTGGTCCCCGTGGACGTGGTCAACGGCGTCCCGCGCGGCCTCGACTGCCGTGGTGACGTGGCCATCGACGGTGTCGGGTGTGGGAGCGCTTCCGCGCGGATCCAGTTCCTCATGCCCGGGGTGTACCGGTCGCACCGCGAGGTGGGGCGCCAGGAGAGCCTGCGGAGCACCGCCCCGGTGGTGCGCCCGCTGGCCTCGATGACGGCGGCCTCCCAGGAGGAGCCGCCCGCCGTGTCGCCCGGGTCGGTCGGCCGCCAGGACCCGCGCAATGTCGTCGTGGGACCGCCGCTGCGGGCGCCCTACGGGGAGTTCGTCCTGCCCGTGGCCTGCGATCCCGGTCACGAGGTCTTCGCGGCCGTACCCGGCGACCACGTCCCCGGTCCGGTGTTCCTGGAGGCTTCCCGGCAGGCCTCGCTGCTCGCCGCCGAGGAACTGCACGGGCTGCGTCCCGCCCACGCCATGCTGACCCGGTGGCGGGCGTCGTTCCGCGGTTTCGGGGACGCCGACCTTCCGCTGACCTGCACGGTCGTCGCGGACGAGCCGGTTCGCGACGAGGCGGGCCGGCCCACCGTGCGGTCCCGGCTCGCCTTCAGCCAGGGCAGCCGCGTCCTGTGCACCGCCTCGGCCGTCCTGCTGCAGGACTGCTGACAGCACGCCGCCGCCCGGACCGGCCGACGCTCTCCCCTCCCATCCCACTCGTTTTCCTGATCAAGGAGCTCTCCGATGCGTTTCCGGGTTCTGGGGCCGGTGAGTCTGTCGCCCCGCACTCCCTCCGCGGCGAAACCGCGCGCCCTGCTGGCCACCCTGCTCGTGCAGGCCGGTGAAGTGGTCCCGGTGCACAGCCTGATCGACGAACTGTGGGGGACGGAGCCACCGCGCACCGCGACCACCACCCTCCAGGTGTACGTGTCCCAGTTGCGCAAGGTGCTCGCCGACGGCGGCAGTCCGGCGCCCGCAGGGGAGCTGCTGACCCGGGCTCCCGGCTACCTCCTGGCGGTGCCCGAGCGGGAGTTCGACCTGCCCTGCTTCGAACAGCTGCGGGCCCAGGGCCGCACGGCGTACCAGGAGGGGGACTTCGACGGCGCCTCCCGGCTGCTGCGCGAGGCGCTCGCCCTGTGGACCGGCCCGGCCCTGTCGGGGATCCCGCACGGTGTGCGGCTGGAGTCCGCCGCCATCCGGCTGGACGAGCTGCGGATGGAGGTCCTGGAGCAGCGGATCGTCGCCGACCTGCGGCTGGGCCGCCACCAGGAACTCGCCGGGGAACTGCTGGCCCTGGCCAACGAGTACCCGCTGCGGGAGAGCCTGCACGGACATCTGATGGTGGCGCTGTACCGGACGGGCCGCGGATCCGACGCGCTGAGGGTGTACGGGCGGCTGCGCCACTCCCTCGTGGAGGAACTCGGCGTCGAACCCGGCCCGGGCCTGTCCCGGCTGCACGAACGCGTCCTGCGCCGGGACCCCTCCCTGGACTGGCAGCCACCCCGCGGCACGCGGGACACCGGCCGCGTCGACACGGGCCGCGGGACCGGCGCGCCGGTGCACCCGGGTACGCCCCGGCGTGCGGCGGGGACGGCCGGCGGACCGCGTCCTCTGCCCGGTCCGCCTCCGGCGCTGCCCTCCGCACCGCCCGGGTTCGTCGGCCGGCACGAGGAACTCGGTTACGGGGAACGGGCGTTGCGCGGGAGTGCCGGCAAGCCTCCGGCGCGGGTCCTGGCCGTCTCCGGGCCGGCCGGCGTCGGCAAGACCGCGCTGGCCCTGCAGCTCGCCCACCGGACGGCGGACCTGTTCCCGGACGGCGGGCTGCTGATCGGGCTGCGCGGACCGCAGGGTCGTCCGCTGAGCGCCTCGCAGGCGGGAGCGGCCCTGCTGCGCCGCCTCACCGACGACGTCTCCGACGCCCCGCTCACCGACCCCGAGGAGCTGACGGACCGGCTGCGGCGCGCCCTCGGGGGACGCCGGATGCTGCTGATCCTGGACGACGCCGCCTCGGAACAGCAGATACGACCGCTGCTGCGGGCCTTCGCCGAGGGCACGGTGATCCTCACCGGCCGGCGCCGGGCCGCCGCCCTCGACGGCGCGGAGCATCTGGGGCTGGACGCCGTACGGCCACAGGAGGCGGTGGAACTCCTGCTCGCCGCCGGTGGCGAGCGGATGGCGCAGGACCCGGTGGCGGCCGCCGAGATCGCCCGGCTGTGCGCGTGCTTCCCGCTGGCGCTGCGCGTGGCCGCGGCGGCCCTGACGGCCCGGCCGCACACCACGCCCGCCGCACTGGCGGGCCGGCTGCGCGACGAGCGGACCCGCCTCGGCGTGCTGCGCGAGGGCGATCTCGATCTGCGCTCCAGCCTGCTGACGGGGTACCAGGAGGCCGGGCCCGCGCTGCGGCGCGCCTTCCGTCTGCTGTCGCTGGCTCCGGCCGCCGACTTCACGGGGTGGACCGTCGCGGCCCTGCTCGGCACCGGGCCGGCGGAGGCGGAGGAGACGGCCGAGGAGCTCGTACGGGCCCAGCTGCTGGAGGCCCGGACCGACGGGCAGTCGGTCCGCTACGGCTTCCACTCGCTGCTGCGGGTGCTGGCCACCGAACTGCGGGAGGCGGAACCGGACGCCGCCCGGACGCGACGGGACGCCGTAGAGCGGCTGGGCCGGGCCTGTGTCGCACTGGCCCGCCACGCGGACGGGCGGCTCACCCCGGGTCGGGACTGGCGGTCCCACCCCCTCGACGCGGCTCCCGGGTCCGACGCCGCCGCGATCGTCGGCGCGAGCCCCCTGGGATGGTTCCGCGAGGAGGCCACCGGCCTGGTGGAGACCGTACGGCAGACGCACGCGGCGGGGCTGTGGTCCCTGGTGTGGCAGCTCGCGGGAAGCGCCGCCGGATACTTCCACGCCCGCGCCGCGTGGGAGGAGTGGGAGGAGACCCACCGGCTCGCGCTGGACGCCGCGCGGCGGGCCGGGAGCGTCGAGGCGGAGGCGGTGGTGCAGTACTCGCTGGGCGACCTCGCCTGGCAGCGCCGCCAGGCCGACCGGGCGCTGCGCCACCACACCGCCGCCCAGCACGCGTTCGAGCTGGTCCGCGACCGGACCGGGGTCGCCCGCTGCCGGATCGGCGCGGCCGACGTCCTGCTCGGCCAGGGTCTGCCGGAACCCGCCGCGCGGCGGTACGGGCGGGCGCTCGCGATGTGCTCGGCGGAAGGGGACCTGCGGGGCGAGGTGGCCGCGCTGAACGGGCTGGCCCTGGTGAACCTGCGGCGGGGCCGCCCGGAGGTGGCCATGCGGCATCTGGAGCAGTGCCGGCGGGCCGCGGAACGGCTCGGTGACCGCCGCTGGACGGAGTACGTCCGTCGCACCGCGGCCCGCCTGGCACCGGACTCCTCCCGCCGCCCGTCCCCGCTCGCGCACGCGGTCGAGGTCCGCCCGGGGATGTGGCTCATCGGAACGGCCGGCTCGGCCCTGACCCCGGCGGGGGCCGCCTGACGTCCTGTCCGCCGGCTCCCGGACTCCCGGGCGGCCGGCGGTGTGCGCGGGCCGCGCGGTGCACCTCTCCGGACACCGCGCGGCCCGCCGTCACCCGGTGGCCCGCCCCTGGAGGGGGTGGGCGCCGCGGTGACGGGCGCGGCGGGTGCGCAGCAGCTGCCGCCACTCCTCGGCGCTGAACCGGGCGGGCTCGGTGCGGCGGATGAAGTCGTGGAGTACGCCGAGGAAGCGTTCCGGGTCGGAGTGGAACGGGAAGTGTCCCGCCTCCTCGAAGATCTCCAGCCGGCTGCCGGGCATGGAGACGTGGCCGAGGCCGGCGTGGAGGGCCGGGACGACCATGTCCCGGCCGCCCCACAGCAGCATGGTGGGCATGCCCTGGGTCAGATAGCACCGGTCGAGCAGGGTGCCGACCTGCCCCCGCCAGTCGACGACGGCCCGGAGGGTCCGTACGAAGGCGCTGCGCGAACTCGCGTCCGGCAGGGCGTCGACCACCCTCAGCAGATCCGGCGCGTCGACGCCCAGGCCGGTGTCCAGCGTCTTCATGATTTTGACGAGCATCTGCAACTGCCAGCGCACCGTGGGCAGTTGGAGGGCGGAGAGCAACAGCTCGGCGCCGGGCAGGGTGGCGGCCCGCAGCAGCGGGGAGACCTGGCGGCCGATGCCTCCGCTGCCGACCAGGACCAGGCGCTCGGTGCGCTCCGGGAACTGGTAGGCGAACTGGGCGGCCACCGCGCCGCCGAGCGAGTGGCCGACGAGGGTGGCCCGCTCGATGCCGAGGGCGCTGAGCAGGTCCCGCAGTCCGTTGGCGTACGCCCCGGGTGAGTAGTCGCCGCGGGGTTTGGCCGACGCCCCGTGGCCGAGCAGGTCGGGGGCGACGACCCGGTGACGGGCGGCCAGGCCCGGGATGATGTCGGCCCAGGTCGCGGAGGAGTCGCCGATGCCGTGGATGAGCACCACGGCGGACTCGCCCTTGCCGGCCATCCGGTAGGCGAAGCGGTAACCGTGCAGGTGGCGGGTGCGGACGCGGACCTCGTTGCGGCCCACCGCACGGGGTCCGGGCCGCCCCGGCTGGTGGCTGGGCCGGAAGGCCGAGCGGGCGGTGAAGGGGGCGTCGGCCATGGTTCAGGCCTCCTGCGGAATCGGGTGACGGTCACGGACGGGGCGGCGCGGGACGGGTGCGGACTCGACGACGTCCGGTGCGCCGGGCAGCTGGGCGACGGGGACGCTCTCGGGGTCGGGTTCGGGATCGAGCCCGAGCGACATCAAGGACCGCCACGGCTGCGCCTGCCCGGGGGTACGCGTCCGCCACGGAGCGAACACCTGGGCCTGCGAGGAGGGAGCGCGGAGGGTGTGCACGGAGGACATGACAGCCACCTCTGGATAGGTGTGCGAGGAGGAAGGCGGGATCGCTGCCGCTCGGCCGGGCGGCGTGCGGCCTGGGGAGCCGGCGGACGGGCGGGGACGCGCGCTCGCCGGGAGCCGGCGGACACGCACGAGACCCTCACCCGACCGCGACCGACACTCGGACGCGGGACGCCCACCCGGCGACAGCCGGTGGTCGGCACGCGGGACGCGCACCCGACGGGAGCCGGCGGGCTTGCGCGGGAGGGTCACCCGGCGGGAGCCGACGAACGGACGCGGGACTCCCACCCGACGACAGCCGACGGACGGGTGTGGGACGGCCACCCGACGGCAGACGAGGAACGGACGCCGGACAGTCACCCGGCGGGAGCCGACGAACGGACTCGGGACTCCCACCCGACGACAGCCGAGGAACGGACGCGGGGCGCCCATCCCGAGGGAGCCGACGGACGGGCGCCGGACGGTCACTCGGCGGGGGTCGGCCGTGGCTGCCGGGGCACGGCGTCGGCGTAGCCGGCCGCTCCGGGACCGGCCGGGATCGTCGGACCGGTGCCGGGCGCGGTGGTGCGGGGCGGAGCGGCCACGCCGGCGCCGACCCCGACGGACGGCCCGGCACCGGCTCCCGTCCGGGCGGAGGCACCGGTTCCGGCCCCGACGGACAGACCGGCCGCACCGGTGCCGGTCGCCGCGGGCGGTCTCCCGGCGCTCGTCGTGGGGGCGGCGTGGCGGGGGGCGGACCGGTTCGTGAGGCGGGCCCGTAGCAGCGAGCCGATCAGCCACTTGCGCATGGCCCCCAGGTGCGCCGGGGAGCCGTGCACGTCGTCGAACTCCTTGAATCGCACGCGGGGCAGCGCGGTGGCGAGCAGTCGCCGTTCCGTGGGAGGGATGATCTCGTCGCGGGCGCTGACCACGTACCCGACCGGGATGTCGACCGCGCCCAGGACGTCGGGGCCGAGCGGGAAGTCCGCGAGCAGCGACCGCAGTGCGTCGTCGGAGGCCGCGCCGGTGAGCCGGCGCAGCGTGGCGACGGTGATCCCCGGCACCTCGGGCCACCAGGCGGGATCGGCGAAGAACCCGGCCACCGGGGCGCCCACGGTGTGGACGGAGCGGATGCGCGGGTCCGCGGCCGCCGCGCGCAGCGCCAGGTGGCCGCTGAAGCTGAGGCCGAGGACCGAGGTACGGGTCACCGCGGCGCGGCCGGCCAGCCGGTCCATCAGGAACGGCAGCAGCCGCCAGGAGTCCGCGTGGTAGCGCAGGGTGTTCTCCCCGACGCCGGGCATCTCGGTGACCACCGCCGCGTACCCCAGCCGGGCGAGCCGGGGCAGCAGGGGCGCCCACTGCTCCTTGACGCTGACGATGCCGCCCATGACCACGAGCAGCGGCCGCGGGCGACGCGCGTCGAGCCCGCTCGCCCAGCAGGCGACCGTGCCGTCCGGGTGGTCGAGGACCAGGCGTTCGACGCCCCGTCGGCGACGCCAGTCGTCGAAGGTCCGTACGCAGTTGTCCTGGGCCCGGCGGCGGACGTCGTCGCCGTGGTACGGGAAACGGGCGAGCGCGTAGTGCCGGCAGGCGTCGAGCGGGCGGCCGGCGACGGCCAGCCGGTCGGCCTCGCCGGTCCACACCCGGGCCCAGGACGCGGGGTGCCCGGGCTCGTCGTTGGTGATCCTCGGCAGTACGGCGGCCACCTGCCGGTCGCCGATGCCCTGGCCGCGGGCGTGCAGCCGGGCGAACTCCTTGAGTTCTCCGAGATGGTCCATCGCTGTTCTCCGTCTCCTCCGGGGTGCGGGGCCGATGCCCGGGGGATGCGGCCGGAGGGCTCGGTGGCCTTCCTGGTCGTACCGGCGGCGGGCGGGGCTGTCCGGTCGTACGGCGGGCGGGCCCCCGGCCGGGAGCGGGGGACGTCCCCCGGCTGGGCGGCCCGCCCGGAGACGATGCTGGCCGCCGTCCCTTAAGCCGGGCTGGCGCACGGGTTGCGCCTCGCTAAGCGCCGCGCGGGAGGTGCCGTCGACCGCCCCGGCGGCACACAGGCACCCGCACCCGCACCCGCACCCGCACCCGCACCCGCACGACGGCACACGGCGGCGCGCTGGTACGAAGGGACTCCTCTTCGCACCAGCGCGCCGTCGTCGGCCCTCACCAGTCCAGCAGCTCGTCCTCCCCGTCCCGGTCCTCCGCTTCCGCGTCGTCGCCCAGGGCCTCGGCCACCGCCGCGACCACCCGCGGATCGAGCATGGTGCGCGCGGCCGTGTCCCGTGTGCCTCCGAATCCGGCGTCGCTCACCGCGACGCTGACGACGTAGCCGCCGTCCACGGAGAAGGTGCGGAACTGCCATTCGACACCCGTGCCCGGTGCCCCGTCCGGGGCCAGGACCCGGGCGGGCCGGCCGTCGCCGCTGAAGCCGAAGTCGGTGAAGCGGAACCGCAGCCCCTGCCCGATGGCCTTGCTGTAGGCCTCCTTCAGCGTCCACATGCGCACCAGCGCCGCGCCCCGCCGCTGCGCGGGCAGCCGCTCCAGGACGGTCAGTTCGTGCGGCGTGCAGACGTGGCGGTGCAGCCCGCGCGTGTAGAGCGGACGGTCCGCCCGCTCGGCGTCCACCCCGATCAGCCCTTTGGTGGCGAGCCCGATGAGCAGCAGGTCCTCGGTGTGGCTGAGGCTGATGTCCACCGCGTCGTAGCCCCGCAGATAGGGCCGGCCGGTGGGGCCGTAGCCGAGTTCGACGGCCTGCGGGGGCACGCGCAGCGCCACCGCGGCGGCGAACTTCAGCAGCACCCGGGAAGCGGCGAACCTCGTCCGCACGTCCGGGTGCGTCATCTCCAGGTAGCGGTCCCAGTCCCGGCCCAGCAGGGCGCGCAGCCGCGGGCCGCCCGCCCGGTCCGGCCGCCAGTCGGCGAGCCGGGCGTGCAACACCGCGACCTCGTGCTTCTCCAGGTCCGCGCGCACCTGGTCCCAGGCTCCGTCACGACCGGAGATCCGCACCGGCTCCCCGAGCGATGGGCTGGGTGCCGTCGTCCTCCGCGCCGTCATCGAAGCCCTCCATTTCCTGCTTGAGATCACCGAGTACGTCGGCGGCGGCTCCGCCGTCGATGATCCGGTGGTCGAAGGTGAGTCCGAGCCGCATCACCGGGGCGATCGCCAGCCGCCCGTCCCTGACGACCGGCCGGTCGACGACGCGGCCCGCGCACAGGGTGACGGCGGTGCCTCCGCTGGAGTGGAAGCCGTCGACGGGGCGGTGGCCCAGCGAGCTGACGGCCACGGTGCCGAAGACGCCCGGCCGTCGGGCAGGGTCGCGCGTCGCGGCGGCGAAGGCCAGCCGGCCGAGCGGCACCGGCAGCCGGCCGAGTAGCCGGACACCGCGGAACTCGGCCAGCTGTTCGGTGCCGGGTCCGCGGTAGCGGTCCACGCGCCGCTGGATCTCGTCCAGGCCGGCGCGTTCCAGGGCGGGCAGCAGCGCGGAGAGCACGGTCCGTTCCCCGTCCACGGTGCGGTCCAGCGCCAGTTTGGCGGTGACCTCCGTGAAGCGCAGGGTCCTCGGTCCGCGCAGCCCGAACAGCCGCGCCGGCGCGAGTGCCGCGTTGGCCTCCGGGTGCCGGTGCAGCACCCGGCCGGTGGCGTGCAGCAGATAGGTGACGACCGAGTAGCGCCGCCCGGCGGCCCGCGCCGCCGCGCGGTGGGCCTCGATCCGGGTCATGTCGATGTCGGTGTCGAGGTGGACGGGCCGCTGCCGGGCGGCGTGTTCCAGGAAGTACAGGGTGTGCCTGCGCCGGCGCTCGGGGTGCGCCCGGGCGGGGGCCGGCGGGTTCCCGCCGGCCCCGGAACCGGTCACGGCCGGGCCGCCAGCTGGTAGATCTCGCCGAGGCTGCGGGCCTCCAGCAGCCGGCCCACGGGCAGCGAGCGGCCGGCGGCCTGTTCCAGGGCGGTGACCAGTTTCAGCAGGTACAGCGAGTCCCATTCGGGCAGCTGGTCCAGGTCGGCGGAGACCTGGTACTCCTCCAGCGGCATACCCAGCTCGTCCCTGACGAGACGGACGAAATCGTCGATGGTGTCCATGCGTACGGCCCTCCGGGGCGGGTGTGTGGCGGGACGGGTCTGTGGGGTCGGGTGTGCAGGGGGGTGCGTGGGGGGACGGTCAGATTTTTTCGAGGGCGAAACCGGACTTGATCCACTTGCTGGACTCGACGGCGACCGCCAGCGCGCGCTGCCCCTGGCCGATCTTCTCCAGCAGCGCCTCCAGCTGGAGGAAGGGCAGGGCGTTGCCGTTGTTCCCGGTGTCCGCGACGCAGGACACCTCGACGGCGCCGGGCAGGCCGAGTTCCTCCGCGATCCGCCGTGTCATCCGGCCGGACAGCTGCGGCGGGAGCAGGAAGTCGACCTGTTCGGGGGCCCAGTCGAGGTCCTCCAGCAGCTCCCAGAGGATCTCCACGGCCATGACGGGGACGGACTCCTCGATGGCCTTGTAGTCCTCGCGTACCGCCTGCCGGTCCTCGTGCCGGTCGGCGAGCCCGAACCAGTCGATGATCTGGCCGGGCTCCCGGCCGAGGCCGGTGAACCGGTTGAGGACGTTGCGCAGGGCCAGGCGCTGTCCGCGCGGCTCCGAGGTGACCACGGCGGCGCCCGCTCCGTCGCCGAACAGCACGTAGTTGACGAGGTCGCTGGGGGCGGCCGCGGACAGGTCCCGGTTCAGGTCGAGGTGCTTGCTGCAGACGTCGCCGCCGATCACCAGGCCCGCCGTGTGTCCCCCGCCGGTGACCAGGGTGTGGCCCAGCTGCAGGGCCTGTACGGCGCCGGCGCAGCCTGACTGGAGCTGGTAGGTGGGGATCTGGTCCAGGCCGAGCTGGTCGGCGACGTGGTTGACGGTGGCGGGCATGAGGTGGTCCGGGGTCGCGGTGCCCATGACCACGAAGTCGATCTCGTGCGGGTCGAGACCGGACGCGGCGAGCGCCCGTTCGGCGGCTTGGGCGCACAGGTCGGCGAGCGACCAGCGCACCTCGCCGGTCTCCAGGTCCCGGGCGAAGTGCCGCGTCCGGGTGCCGATGAACACGTCGATCCACTCTTCGTTGACGCCGAGTGTCCTCGCCAGCGCCGCGTTGTCGACCGGGTCGCCCGGCAGCGCGGTGCCGACCGCGGCGAGGTAGGAGACGGGCCCGCCGGGGGCGGAGCCGTGCTGGGTGGGGTGTTCCGACTGCATACGAGCGGTCCTTCCTTGGAGTCCGTCACGGTGCGACGCCCTTGCCGTGACCACGGGGTGGTTACGCGACGGCCGAACCGGCGCGGTCCTGGAGGTAGTCGGCGAGGTCGCCGACCGAGGACAGCCGGGGAAGCAGGTCCTGCACGCTGATCGTCTCCAGGCCGTCCAGCCGTTCCTGGAGCCGGTCCTTGAGTTCCATGATCATCACCGAGTCGAAGCCCAGGTCCTCGTAGAGCAGGGACTGCCGCGAGACCTCGTCCGTGGCGTAGCCGCCCACCTCGGCGACGGCCTCGACGACGGCGCGTGCCACCGGCGTCGCCGACACGTCCTCCGCGGCGGTGGGCAGCACGGCGGTGAGGACGGCACCGTGCGCGGCCGGCTGCTCCCGGGGGTGCGGCGAGCCGGTGTCCGGGCGGTCGGGTACGACGCTGAGGTCGGCCGCCGGAGCGGCCCGTACGGCGGTGCGGGTCCAGAACCGGTGGGCGTCGGAGAAGGCGTAGGGGGCGAGCCGCTGCGGCTGCCGCTCCTCCTGCGGGTAGACGGCGTCCCAGTGGGGGTCGAGTCCGCTGCGGAAGAGTTCGGCCAGCGCCTCGGCGAACGTACGGCCGTCGGCGTCCTCGCCCGACACGGGGGCCACGGCGTGCACCCCGGCTCCGGCGGCGGAGCGCAGGGAGCGCGCCATGCCGCTGAGCACCGGGCGGGGGCCGACCTCCACCAGGTGGGTGGGTCCCGCCTCCAGCAGCCGGGTCATCGCGTCACCGAACAGCACGGGGGCGCCGATGTGTTCGGTCCAGTACTTGGCGTCCATCGGCTCCGCCTCCAGGAGCCGCCCGCGCACGGTGGAGTACACCGGGAGCTTCGGTACTCCGCCGCCGATCTCGTCCGCGAGCGCGGCGAACCGGTCCAGCATCGGATCCATCAGCGGCGAGTGGAAGGCGTGCGAGACCTCCAGGCGCCGGGTCCTGACGCCCCGTCGGGTGAGCTGGTCCTCGATCCGTCCCAGCGCCGCCAGGTCCCCGGAGAGCACGGTGGCCCGGGGGCCGTTGACCGCGCCGATGCCCACCAGGGGGTCGGCGGCGACGAGTTCGGTCAGCTCCGCGAGCGGCGCCCGTACGGCGAGCATGCCGCCGCCCTCGGGCAGCCGCTCCATCAGGGCGCCCCGGGCGGCGATCAGCCGGGCGGCCTGTTCCAGCGGGAAGACCTCGGCCAGGACGGCTGCGGCGTACTCGCCGACGCTGTGTCCGAGCAGCAGCGCGGGCGGCACCCCGAGTTCGCCGAGACTCGCCGCCACGGCGTACTCGACGGCGAACAGGGCGGGCTGGGCCCAGCCGGTGCGGTGCACGGCCTCGTCGCCGGCGAGCAGCAGGTCGCGCACCGAGCCGCCGACGTGCGGGGCGAGCGCCTCGTCGGCCTCGTTGAGGAACCTGCGGTACAGCGGCGACTGCAGGTACAGCCGCGCGGTCATCGCCGGGTACTGCGAGCCCTGGCCGGTGAACAGCAGCGCCACCTGGGGCCTGCCCGCCGTGTTGCCGACGAGCCGGGCCAGCAGGTCGTCGTCGCCGGCGGCCTCGCGCAGCGTCGTGACCAGTTCGCCGGTGTCCCGGGTAGGCACCGCGAAGCGGTAGCGGTGGCCCGTCTTGGTGCGGTTGCTGCTCCAGGACAGCGGGCCCGCCGGCACCCTGCGCTTCTCCAGGGTGTCGGCCTGGACCAGCAGGTTGCGGCGGAGGGCGGCCGTCGAGGGGGCGGTCAGCGTGAAGACGCCGGCACCCAGCCCCGTGGCACCGGTGGTCCGGCCGGTACGCCCCGGCTCGGTGTCCTCCGCCTCCGGGCGCGCGGCGTAGGGCGGCGCGGACTCCAGGACGGCGTGGGCGTTGGTGCCGCCCATCCCGAAGCTGCTCAGGCCGCCGATCGCCGGCCCCGAGCGCAGCCGCAGCGGTGCCTTGAGCAGCCGTATCCCCAGCTTGGCGAGTTTCAGCGCGGGGTTCTCCCGGGCGGCGAACCGGCTGGCGGGGACCGTCTTGTGATGCAGCGACAGGGCGACCTTGATGAGCCCGGCGATGCCCGCGGCGCCCTCGGTGTGCCCGATGTTGCCCTTGACCGAGCCGAGGGCCAGCGGGCGCCCGGAGCGCCCGGCGTGCAGCTGGCCGAGGGCCTTGGTCTCGATCATGTCGCCCAGGACGGTGCCGGTGCCGTGGGCCTCGGTGAAGACGACGTCGGACGGCTCGACACCGGCCCGGCGGTAGGCGGCGGCCAGCACCTCCTGCTGGGACCAGCGGTTGGGGGCGGTGATGCCGTTGCTGCGGCCGTCCTGGTTGACGGCGGTGCCCCGGATCACCGCGTACACCGGCTGGCCGTCGGCGATCGCGTCCTCCAGCCGGCGCAGCACCACCGCGCCGACCCCCTCGCCCCGGCCGATGCCGTCGGCGTCGGCGCTGAAGGGCTTGCACCGGCCGTCGGGGGCGGACAGCCCGGCCTGCGTGTAGAAGATGCCGAGCGCCGGGGTGAGCGCCACGTTGACCCCGGCGGCGATGGCGGTGTCGCACTCCCCCGCCAGCAGCGCGTTGCAGGCCAGGTGGACGGCGACGAGGGAGGAGGAGCAGGCGGTGTCCACCGCCAGGCTGGGTCCCTTGAGGTCGAGGTGGTACGAGACCCGGTTGGCGGTCATGCAGTAGCCGTTGCCGGAGCCGAGCTGGGCGGTGACCTGGGCGTAGTCGGTCATGTGCAGGTGCGCCCACTCGTTGCCCATGATGCCCACGAAGACGCCGGTGTCGGTGCCGGCCAGGCGCTGCGGGGCGATGCCGGCGTCCTCGACGGCACGCCAGGCGCACTGGAGCAGCAGCCGCTGCTGCGGGTCCATCGCGGCCGCCTCGCGCGGCGAGACGGTGAAGAACTCGTTGTCGAAGGCGTCCGGGTCGGAGATGAACCCGCCCTCGGTGGTGTTGGAGTGTCCTTCCGCGCCGGCGCGCGAGTGGAAGTCACGGGCGTCCCAGCGTTGCCGGGGCACCTTCCCCACCCCGTCGCCGGAACGCATCAGCATGTCCCAGTACGCGGCCGGGTCGGGCGCCCCCGGGAACCGGCAGTCGATGCCGACGATGGCGACGGGCCTCATCGATTCTCGCCCTCCATCGCCCGCAGTTCCTCCACCAGGTGCTCGGCCAGTGCCGCGACGGTCGGGTAGTCCCAGGCCACGGTGGGTTCGAGGACGAGGTCGAAGTCCTCCTCGATGTCGCCGCACAGGCTCAGCGCCGCGACCGAGTCCAGCCCGTACTCGGCCAGCGGCACGGTGGGCGAGATCTCGGACGGCGTGCGCCTGAGGTAGAGGGCGATCCGGTCGGCGAGCCAGCTGCTCAGCGACTCGACGGTGTGTGCGGTGTGCTCGTTGTTCGCGGTGCGGTCGGTCGCGGGGACAGTCATGGAAGAACTCCTCGGTGAAGGCGCGTCGGGTCCGCTCGGCCGGCGGTCAGCCGGCCAGCGGGGTGTCGTAGAGGTCGTAGCTGCGGCGTTCGTGGAAGCGCCGGAGCACTTCCTCGTGCACCCGGCCCTCGCACCCGGGCGGCAGGTCGGCCGGGCGCTGCCCGAGCCGGCGCGCGAGCCGGTGCAGTGCGGCGGCCACCCAGGCCGGGTCGGCCAGGAAGGGATCGTCACCGCCCTGTGCCCCGCGCCAGACGCCGAGCACGGACGCGGCCGCGAGGAACACCGCGTAGCGGTCGGCGAGCGCGAAGCTGGCGGGGCTGGCGAGCGCGGTGCGGTTCTGCGGGGAGAGGTTCAGGCTGTCCTCCTGGAGCTGGCGCAGCTGGTCCAGCATCCGCATGACGAGGGCCTGCACCGCGAGTTCCTCGGGGGAGCCGCTGGGCAGCCCGTCGGCGGCGGCGACCAGCGAGGCGCTCAGGCTGTCCCGGCCACTGGCGAGCGCGAGGCTCCCGAAGGGGATGCCGGGCAGCCCCTCCCGCGGCCGGAACAGGCTCTGCGGTGCCTCGTCGCCCGAGAACCAGGCGCGCCGGGCCAGCCGGGACAGCTGCGGGATGATGGTGGCCTGGCAGGCCGCCGAGCCGGCGTGGCCGAGGCTGAGCACCGGCAGGTCGCGGACGTGCTTCTGGAAGAGGCCGAACTCCCCCTCGCGCACGTAGAACCGCGCCCCGAGCACGATCGACAGGTCGTACATGGTGTCGGTGAGCATCTTGGGCACCAGGTACTTCACGGCCGCCGCGTAGACGCTGGTCTCGTCGGGCAGCAGATGCACCGCCCGGGTGCCGACCGTCGCCATGCTGTCGCAGATGAGCAGGTCGAGGAAGGCGCCGGTGAGGGTGGAGGAGGCGTGCGGGATCTCCATCACCGAGCGCCGGTAGAGCTGACGCCCGAGGGCGAACCGCACCACCGTGCGCAGGCTCGTGTCGAGGGCGCCGATGGCCATGCTGGGCACGGCGCTGCGGGTGATCTGGAAGGAGCGCAGCGCCAGTTCCACGCCCTGGCCCCGGGCACCGAGCAGGGTGCTGTCGGGCACCGGGCAGTCGGTGAAGTCCAGCCCGGACAGCCGGCAGCCGCGCACCCCGACGGCGGTGTAGCGGGGCAGGACCGCGAAGCGCTCCCGGTCGAGCTGGTCGCGTTCGACGAGCAGCACCGAGTGACTGCGGCTGCCCGGACTGTCGTCGGTACGGCTGAACAGGGCGAAGGCGTCGGCCCGGTCCGCGTTGTTGATGACCTCCTTGCGGCCGTCGAGACGGAAGCCGCCGGGCACGGGGGCGGCCCGGAACTCGTTGCGCACGAAGTCGTTGCCGTGCGGCAGCTCGTGATAGGCGACGGAGACCTTCGATCCGTCCAGCAGCAGCTCCGCCGTGCGGCGGCGCTGCTCCTCGCTGCCGGCCGTCCACACGTTGACGGCGGCCATGAAGGACGTGATGCCGTAGCCGAGGCCGAGGGCGACGTCGCGCCGGAAGACCTGCCGCATCACGCGGACGAGCGTGTCGAGCCGGTCCAGCCGCCCGCCGAGGTCGGTGGGCACGAACTCGGCGTTGAGGACCACGTCGTCGAGGAGCCGCTCACCGGCGGCGGGCAGTTCCCCGGCCTCGTCGGCGGCCAGCAGTCCGGCGGCGCCGAGCGGGTTGGCGGGGTCCTGGGGGTCTCCGAAACGGTTCTCCAGGTCGGCGATCCTCGCCTGGACCGCGCTCTCGGGCGCCTGATGCGTGGCCGGGTCGGTGACAGGTGCGGTACCGGCCGGGGCTGCCTTGCCGTGCAGCCCCTGGACCGCGGGATCACTCAGCATGACGTCCCCTCGGGTGTCCGGGTGCCGCCGACGGCGGCCCGGTTGTCGGTGTGTCCGTGCGGTACGGCGGCCGGCGGACCGCCGGGTGCGTGGGTGCGCGGGGTGGCACCGCCGGGTGCGTGGGTGCTCCGGGCGTCACCGCCGGGTGCGTGGGTGCTCCGGGCGTCACCGCCGGGTCCCCCGGTGTCCCGCTCGGTGGTCCCGCCCAGGGTGAACGGGATCAGGGAGAACAGCTCGCCCGCCTCCCGCGCGGCCCGCAGCCGCTCCAGCAGCGCGGGGTAGGCGTCGGGGTCCCCCGCGTCCGGCTCGCCCAGCTTCACCAGCAGGCGGTCGAGGGCGGGCCACAGCCACACCCCGTCGCGCCACAGCTCCCCGGTGCGTCCGGCGTCCGCCGCCCGGTGGTTGTACGTCCACAGGCCGAGGCAGGCGGCGCCCGCCAGGCACAGGCCGTAGCTCCGGGCCACGTCGAAGGCGGCGGGCGGGACGTCGGAGACCACGGCGCGGTGCGCGTCCATCGCCTCGTGGACCCGGCCGGTCACGGCGAGCAGTCGCTCCGCCGCCCCGAGCGCGCCCTTGAGTTCCGGCCGCCGGGCGGCCTCGGCGCGCAGTGCCGCGACCGACGTCGGCAGCGTCGCCATGATGCCGCTGCCGCGCCGGGCCACGAGGGAGAGCCGTGCCGGGTCCAGCGGGGGCAGCGGGGTGGCCAGGTCGAAGGCGCGGACGGCGCCCTCCGTGTCGCCGCCGCCGCGCAGCCAGCCCCGCGACAGCGAACGGAACTGGTTGACCAGGGAGTTGAGGTTGACCAGGGTGTTGCCGTCGAAGAGGCCGACGATGCGGTGGTCGCGGTCGACCTTCTGGAACATGCCCCGGGCGTGGACGTCCTTCAGGAAGGCCCGGGCGCCGAGCAGCCGGGTCAGCTCGCCGATCACGCCCTCGGTCCCGGTGGGCACCAGGTACTTGGTGACCGCGGCGGCCACGCTCAGCTCGTCGGGGACGGTGTGCACGGACCGGGCGGCGACCGTGGCCAGTGCCTCCCCGGCCAGGACGTCCGCCGCGGCCGAGGCGAGCACGTGCCGTGCCTGCGGCAGGTCGATCAGCCGCCGTCCGAACAGCTCGCGCCGCTCGGCGAAGTCCAGGGCGATGCCCAGCGCGTGGTCGGCCGCGCCCAGCGACAGCGAGGCGCACATGGTGCGGGTGAGCTGGAGGGCCTTGAGCACGGTCTCGACGCCGCCGCCCTCCCCGCCGACCGCCGCGTCCGCCGGGACCGGGGCGCCGTCGAGGACGATCCCGCTGATGTCGGCGCCCCGGATGCCGTGCGTGCGGATCTTGTCCACGTGCCGGTAGTGCTCCCCCTCGGTCAGCCGCCGCTTGTCGACGAGCAGCACGGTGAAGCCGCGCGGCCCGCCGTCCTCGGAGGTGCGGGTGAGCACCGACAGGAGGCTGCCCCGGGTGGCGTTGTTGATCAGCCACTTCTCGCCGCTGACACGCCAGCCGCCCGCGGGGTCGGCCTCGCACCGCACGTCCCCGGCGAGCAGGTCGCTGCCGTGGGCGCGCTCGGTGAGGGCCAGGGAGACCGGCACCCCGGCCCGGATGTCCGCGGCCAGGCCGCGGGCCTGCTCGGGGGTGCCGGAGATCCAGACGCAGACCCCGCCCAGATAGGTCTTGCCGTGGCCGACGGCGACGGTCAGATCGCGGCGGGCCACCACCCGCATGACCTGCATCACGGTCTCGTAGTCGGTGAGCCTGCCGCCGTACTCGGCCGGGATGTAGAACTCCTGCAGCCCCCAGCCCTCCAGCAGCCGGCAGAGGTCGGCCGGGAACTCCTCGTTCTCGTCCAGTTCCAGGCTGCGGGCGTGGGAGAAGACCGTGCCGGGGGCCTCGGGGTCGCCGAGCAGCGACTCCAGCTCCTGCGCGACTCTGTAGGGAGGATGGTCCACGGCTCAGCCCACCGGTGCCATGGCCGGGTCGGTGGCCGGGGTGCCCTGGGCGCCGTGGGCGCCGTCCGGGTCTCCCTCGACGAGCGAGCGCACCGACGGGTCCAGCACGGAGTGCAGCGCGGTGACCGCTCCCTGGAGGAACAGCTTGCGCATCAGCGTCCGCTGGATCTTGCCGCTGGTGGTCCTGCGCACGGTGCCGGGGCGGACCAGCAGCACGTTGCCCGCCGGGACGGCGAACTCCATGCCGATGTGCCGCTGGATCTGAGTGGCGACGTCCTTCAGTTCCGCGCCGGCCGCAGCGGCCCGGATCTCGTGGATCACCACCAGGTGCTCCTGGCCACCGGTGTCGACGGCGAACACGGCCCCGGCGCCGATCGCCGGGTCCAGGCCGCGCACCGCGCTCTCCACGTCGTACGGGTAGATGTTGCGGCCGTTGATCAGGACCATCTCCTTCAGACGGCCCGTCACGAACAGCTCGCCGCCGCCCAGGACGCCCATGTCGCCGGTGCGCAGCCAGGTGCCCAGCTCCTCCTGGCCGGCGATCCGCGCGCCGAAGATCTCCGCGTTCACCTCCGGCCGCTCCCAGTAGCCGGAGGCCACGCTGGCGCCGCGCACCCAGATCTCCCCGACCCGGCCCTCGGGCCGCTCGGCGAGCGTCTCGGCGTCGACGATCCGCACCTCGAAGTCCTCGGCCAGGGCGACCCCGCTGCTGACCAGGGTCCGTCGCGGCGCGCCCAGGTACGGGCCCGCCAGGGTGCCCTGCTCCAGTCCGGCCGCGTCCACCTCGCGCAGCAGCGCGCCGCGCGTCTTCGGGGTACCGGTGACCAGCAGGGTGGTCTCGGCCATGCCGTAGCAGGGGAACATGGTCTCCGGCCGGAACCCGTAGGGGCCGAAGCGCTCGGTGAACGCCTGCAGGGTCTCGGCCCTGACGGGTTCGGCGCCGTTGCAGGCGGTCCGCCACGACGACAGGTCCAGGCCCTCCAGCTGCGCGTCGGTGACCCGGCGGACGCACAGGTCGTAGGCGAAGTTGGGGCCGCCGCTGGCGTTCACGCCGTACTCGCTGACCAGTTCCAGCCAGCGGGCGGGCTTGCGCAGGAAGGACACCGGCGGGATGAGCACGCTGGTGGTGCCCAGCCACAGCGGCTGGAGGATGTGCCCGATCAGGCCCATGTCGTGGTAGAAGGGCAGCCATCCGCCGATCACCGTGTCGGGGGTGTTGCCGGTGGAGCGGGCGATGGCCGCCTCGTTGGCGAGCAGGTTGCCGTGCGAGACCATCACGCCCTTGGGGGCGCTGGTGGATCCCGAGGTGTACTGCAGGAACGCCAGGTGCTCCGGGCTCAGCCGCGGGTCGCGCCAGGCGGCCGCGTCACCGACGGGCCCCTGGTCGGTGGGCAGGCACACCACGTCCGAGAAACCCTCGGCCGCCAGCCACGCCTCCACCTCCGGGGCGTGCTCGGCGAGGGTCAGTACGGCGCCGACCCGGGCGTCGCGGACGATCCCGGACACCCGGCGGAAGTGCTGGCCCTGCTCGGAGGGCAGCGGCGCCGGCACCGCGACGGCCCCGGCGTACAGGCAGCCCGTGAACGCCTTCACGAAGTCCAGGCCCGAGGGGTAGAGCAGCAGGACCTGACGTCCTGCCAGACCCCGTTCCTGCAGCCAGGACGCGATGTCCTTGGCCGCGCGGTCCAGGTTCCGGTACGGCAGTCGCTCGGGCTCCTTGCCCCGTACGCCGTCCGCGAGGAACACGAACGCGTCCGTGTCACCCCGTTCGTCCGACCGCGTCAGCACGACCTCCGCGAATGAACCGAATTCCGCCACCGTCTTTCCCCTCGCCTCGAAGCGACTCGTATCGCGTTGACATCGGTCGGCCCGGTCGGGCCGACTGTCCGCCGGACCCGTCGTCCGATCGTCGGGTCCGTCTCTAAAGCCCCTCTTGCGGCCGGCGTCACTCCCGCCGGCCGGGGCCGTCCTCCACCCGTCCGTGCCTCTCCAGCTGCGCCCACAGCTCCCGTTCGCGCGGGGAGAGCGGGACATCGGCGACCAGGCGCTCGGGGTGCGCGGGCGGCGGCTCGTCGAGCGGGAGCACGCCGGCCGGTCTCCCGGGGCCCGCGTCGTCGAGCCACCACTGCTTGGCCTGCTCCACGGAGGCCGGCGGCACCATGCCGAAGATGACGGCGAGCGCCCCGAAGCCGTCCACGAAGAACGTGACGACGCCCTTGCGGATCCGTCGCGCCGCCGGGCGCGCGGACCACCACCCGCTGCCGGGCGAAGCGGCCACGCCGGCCGCCTCAGGACGAGCGCCGGGTGAAGTCCGTCCGCAGACGGACGTGCACCGGCGCCGCCGGCAGGTGTTCCTCGGACAGGTCGTGCCGGAACGACACGGTGCCGTCGGCGTCCTCGCGCGTCTCGGCGAAGCCCAGCGACGGGTACAGACCGCGCACCCGGTGGTTCTTGGCCGTCGGACGGTAGCGGGCGTACACGGCGCCCGCCCCCCGGGCCCGCGCCTCGCGCAGCACGGCGGCCAGGCAGGCCTGCTCGATGCCGCGCGCGAACACCCGGCAGCTCAACAGCATGTTGTCGATGTGCCAGCCGCCGCCGTCCGTCCCGCCGTCCGTGCCGACGCCGCTGACCAGGACCGCTCCCACCAGTCCGTTGTCCCCGAACCGGTCGGCGGAGCGGATCGCCAGCACCAGGGCGTCGGCGGACTCGTGTTGGGCCCGCACATCGGCCTGCTGGAGCCGCTCGGTGGTGAGGTTGAACTGGTTGGTGCGCAGCGTCACCTGCGAGACCCGCGGGATCTCGTGGTCGCGCGGGGGCGAGAGCGAGACCTCGACGCCCAGTTCGGCGAGGTATTCCTCCATGGAGTCCGCGCCCTCCAGGAGGTCCTGGCGGGCCACCTCGGTGCGGTACTGCGTCGAGCGGGCCCGGTCCTCGGCGGTCAGCTCCCGTACGTCGAACCAGCCGTCGGCCAGCAGCCGTTCGATGTGCAGGGCGGGTTCCTCGTCGAGCCGGACCACGGCGACGCCGGGCAGGCTGCGGGAGACCAGACCGCACTCGAAGGGCGAGTCGTCGGCGAAGACGAAGCTGTCCACGCCGAGGTTGAGCCGCTGGGCGATCTCCAGCAGGTTCCGGTCCTTGGGCTCCCAGTTGGCGGTGACCTGCACGAAGTCGGTCTCCCGCAGAGCCATGTCGGGGTGCTCGCGCAGCACGGCGCGGACCGGCTCGATGTCGTTCTTGCTGCACACCGCCAGCAGCACGCCCTGCGCGCCGAGCTGCCCGACGGTCTTCTGGAACCGGCCGAACGCCTCGCCCCGGTAGGTGGTGGCGGCGGCGATGCCGTCCGGGCCGTCGTCGCCGAGGATGCCGTCCCACAGGGTGTTGTCCAGGTCGACCACCAGCACCTTCTTGCTGCGCCCGCGCAGCACCCGGGCCAGGTGACCGATCTCCCGGGCGTACCCGGCCAGGAGTTCCTCGCCGAACTGCACCTTGGCGTAGGCGGCGAGCCGGGGCTCGTTGACCGGGCCGCTGGAGGCGACCAGCGGTTCGAGGTCGACGACGTGGACGCGCTCGTGCACGACGGCCAGCCGCAGCAGGCCGGCGTTGAACTCCCGCCAGATCACCCCGAGCCGGGCCCTGGAGCGGGCGTCGACCAGGCGGCGCAGATGGCCGCGCAGCAGGGGGACGGTGTTGAGGACCAGGGTGCCGCCACCGCGCGTGACGTAGCGCTCCACCAGCGAGCTGATCAGGTTCAGCTTCCCGGCGGTGACGCGCTGGACGTCCTCCACCAGCCAGGGGTGCGGGAGTTCACCGAAGACGATCTCGGCGTCCAGCACGCACAGCGCCAGATCGGCGTCGTACATCTCGCTGCCGGTGTTGTGCAGATCGCGGCGCCAGGAGTCGTAGTCGCCCTCGTGCAGCGTCGACAGCAGGCCGTGCCGGGCGAGTTCGGCGGTCAGCGGGGCGGTGAGCCCGCTCAGGGTGGAGCCGCCGGTGACGGCGACGGTGATCGTCTCGGTGCCGGGGTGCTCGCGCAGCACCTCGTCCCGGTCCAGCCGGGACAGCAGCTGCCCGGCTCGCGCCAGGTCGGGTGCCGGAGGTCCGGCGGGGTCCCCCGCCGCGGCCAGTTCGGACAGCAGACCGGGCACCTCGTCGTACGCGTCGGCGAGGCGTCCTTCGGCATGGAGGGCGCGCAGCCGGTCCAGCGGTCCGGTCCGCTCGCCCACGGCGGTGCTCACAACCGTGGCCATGGTGTCTCCATTCACTGAATCGCCCGTCGCTCGGCCCTCCCGGTCCCCCGGGAGCACCGACGCGGGTCCGCACCCCATCCCGGACACGGACCCACCACCACTGCCGGTGGCCGTCCCGAGCGTGCCGAGCGCGTCTTAAGCGCCCCTTGAGCGCTCGGACGGCGCGGGACCTCGGACCGGCGGCCCGCCGTGTGACATCCGTCCGTTCCGTTGCGCCGGCGCGGTGGTCACGACGATCAACGGGAGATGATGATGTGTGGGGAAAGGTGAAGACAGGGGGCAACTGTGGGCGCCGATGGGGTAGTTGGGGACGGCGGGAACAGGGCCCCGTTGCTGGGCCGCTCCGCCGAGCTGGCCCGGTCGGACGCGCTGCTCGACCGTGCGGCGGGCGACGCGGGCGGCACGGCGGAGGGCGGGGAGTTCCCCGACGGCGGCCGTTCCCGGCTCGTCGACATCACCGGGGTGGCCGGCATCGGCAAGAGCCGGCTGCTCGGCGAGGTCTGCGCACGGGCGCGCCGGCGCGGCATGACGGTCCTGCGCGGCAGGGCCACGGAGTACGAGCGGCGGGTGCCCTTCCAGGTGTTCACCGACGCGCTCGCCCACCTCGGCCCCCGCGCCCTGGACGGCTTCCCGGAGGCCGACGCGGTGGCGCCCCTGCTGCAGCGCGGCGGCGCGGTCGACCGTTTCGCCCTGCACCGGTCCACGGCCGTCCTGCTCGCCCGGCTCGCCGCCCCGTCCGGGCTGCTGCTGGCCCTCGACGACCTGCACTGGGCGGACCCGGCGTCACTGGAGCTGCTGGACCATCTCGTACGGCATCCCGTGCACGCCCCCGTCGTCCTGGCCGTGACGCGCCGTGACCGCCAGAGTCCCGAGTCCCTGACCGCCGGGCTCACCCGAGGACGCGACACCGGCGCGGTCGTCGGACTCGCCCTGCGACCGCTGAGCGCACGCGACTGCGCCGAACTGGCCGGCCCCGGCCTGCCGCCCGCCGAGACCGCCGCGCTGTACGCCGCGAGCGAGGGCAATCCGTTCTACTTCCTGACCCTCCTCCAGGCCCACCGCGCGGGTACGGCGCCCGGGTCCGCCGAGCCGCCCGGCCTCGGCACCCTGCTGCTGGACGAACTCACCGTGCTCACCCCCGCCCGGCGCGGCATCGTGGAGGCGGTGGCCGTCCTGGGCGAACACGCCACCCCGGCGATGGTGGGCCGGGTGACCGGCCGCTCCGGCCCCGCGTTCGTCGACGACGTCCACGCGCTCACCCGCCGCGACCTGCTGCGCCCCACCCCACCGGGGCTGTTGACCCTGCGGCATCCGGTCGTGAGGACCCTCGTCCACGAGAGCACGCCCTTCCTGAGGCGCGTCGAGATCCACCGGCTCGCCGCGCGGGAACTGGCCCGGGTGGGTGCCTCGGCCGCCGAGCGGGCCCACCATGTGGAACAGTCGCTGACCTCCTGGGACCCGGCGGCGGTGGCGGTGCTCGACGAGGCCGCCGCGCGCACCGCCCGCACGGCCCCGGCGAGCTGCGCCCACTGGCTCGATGTGGCCCTGCGCCACCTCCCGGACACTCCCGAACACGACGTCCGCAGGCGCGAGTTGGTTCTGAGGCGGGCCCGCGCGCTGGCCGCGTGCGGGGGCCTGCGCGAGAGCCGCACCCTGCTCCAGGAGCTGATCGCCACCCCGCAGGCGCCGCCCGACGACCCGGCCACCGGCGAGGACCAGGGCCTCAGGGTGCGCGCGGTCGTCCTGTGCGCGCTGGTGGAGCGTCATCTGGGGCGCTCCACCGAGGCCGTCGCACTGTTGCGCCGCGAACTGGCCCGCGGCCCCGCGCCGGCCCATGTCGTCCGGCTCGGCCTGGAGCTGGGCTCGGCCGCGCCCCTGGACAGCGCCACCTCGTACGCCCAGGTGCGCACGGAGGTCGAGGCTGCCCTCGCGGCGGCCCGGTCGACGGGGGACGAGGTCGGGGAGGCGGGCGTCCTCTCCGTCGCCGCCCTGGGAGAGGCGTACGAGGGCGACATGAGCGCGGCGCACCGGCTCGCCCGGCAGGCCGCCGCCCTGGTCGACTCCCTGCCCGACAACGACCTCACCGCGCTGTGCGAACCACTGGCCCGGCTCGGCTGGGCGGAGGCGTTCCTGGAGCACTACCCCGACGCGGAGCGGCACGCCGAGCGCGGCCTCGACATCGCCCGCCGCAGCGGTCAGCTCTATGTCGTGCCCCATCTGCTGCTGTGCCTGTCCCACGTCCGGGTCCAGACCTGCCGGATCCCGTCGGCGCTGGAACTCGCCGACCGGGCCGAGGACGTCGCCCGCGGGATCGGCAGCGACCAGTTGCTCGCGTTCGTCCTGGCGAGCAGGGCCGCGGCGCTCGTCGCCGGCTGCCCGCCGGGCGATCCGCGCCCCCTGGCCGTCGCCGAGGAGGCGGTGGCCGCGGCCGGGAACGGGGTCGACTGGTGGGCCTCCACGGCCTGGTGCATCTTCGGCTGGGCCGCGCTCATGGCCGGCGATCCGGTCCGCGCCAGGGACGCGATGCTCCGGGCCGGCGGCCCCGAACTGCAGCGCATCCAGCCCTCGATGCGGCCGCTCTACCTGGAGATCCTGGTCACGTCCGCTCTGGTGACGGGTCTGCCCGAGGAGGCCCGTGGCTGGGCCGAGCGGGCCCGTAAGGAGGCGGAACAACTGGGGCTGCCGATGCAGCGGGCCTCCGCGCTGCGCAGCAGCGCCCACCTGCCGCTGGCACAGGGCGACACGGCAGCGGCGGCGGACCTGTTCGCGGAGGCCGCGGCGGAGAGCGCCCGCTGCGGCGCTGTCTTCTGGGAGGCCCACTCCCTGCTGCTCGGCGCCCCGCTGGAAGCGGCGGCGGGCCGGGGCCGGGACGGCACGCACGCCTGGCTCAGGGGGCGCCGGCTCGCCGAGGCGGGCGGCAGCGCCCTGCTGGTCGGCCTCGCCGACGCCACCCGTCCGCCCGGTGGTGGCGCCGAGGCCCCGTACGGTTCCCCGGACCGCGCCGACGTCACCGAACGGCTGGCCACGCTGACCGCCAGGGAGCTGGAGATCGCCGAGCTGGTGGCGCAGGGGCTCACCAGCCAGGCCATCGCGGACCGGCTCTACCTCAGCCGGCGCACCGTCGAGACCCATGTCTCGCGCACCTTCCGCAAGACCGGGGTCTCCTCGCGTACCGCCCTGGCCGGTCTGATGGCCCGCCGGCGCACCGGGAGCCGCTTCGGGGATGCCCGCGCGGGGCGGGAATGAGCGTGCTCCGGGTGCCCTCGGCGGTGGTCGGTGAGCCCCCGCGCACCGACCACCGCCGTCCCGGCCGGGAGTGTGCCTACCTGACGTCGACGTAGTCGCCGGGCGCCGTCGCGGAGCCGGTCGTGCCGGTGCCGGCGAAGACGAAGCGGTAGTAGCCGTCGGAGCCGGCCCTGGTGGTGGTGCTCAGGGTGCCGGTGCCGCTGGTCCTGACCGTCTTGAGGGTGGTGTAGGTGCTGCTGCCCCTCTTGCGGAACTGCAGCTTCACCGGCTGTTCCCCGTATCCCGCGTTCTTGCCGGTGCTCCAGTTGGCGCGGCTCAGCTTGCCCGTGACCGTGATGGTCCGGCCCGCTCTCACCGGCTCCGGGGAGGCGTTGGCGGTCAGCGCGGCGGCACGCTTCATCCGGGTCCGGGCGACGTCGTCGTCGTAACTGGCGTTCGCGTAGAGGTCGTAGGCGCCCAGGAAGAGTTTCCAGGTTCCCGCGGTGCCGTTGCCGTCCTTGAAGGCGACCGCGGGGTCGATGGTGAAGACCGTGGTGCAGCTGTAGCTGTAGCCGCCCTGGACCGGCGTCTCCGTGCAGGTGGGCAGGGCGTCCGACTCCAGGGCGCCGGTGATGGTGTCCGTGCTCGAACTGTCGGTGCCCTGCCACAGGAAGGCCTGCGTGAGGGCGACGCCCTCCTCGTCGAAGGCGGTGAACGTGACGGGGACGGCCTTCTTGCCCTTCACTCCGAGAACGATGTCCTTGCCCTTGTTGACGACCCCGTTCTTGAAGGTGGTGCCGCCCAGCGCGTCCTTCGGCCGGAGGCTCTGCGAGGTGACCGCTCGCAGATCCGTCGCCGCACCGGAGTGCTCCGCCGCCTGCGCGGCACCCGGAAGAACGAGCGCCGAGAGCACGACGGCGCCGGAGACGACGGTGGCCACAGTGTGTGTACGCAAGTGGTTCCCCCCATGATGAGGTCGGTCGGCCCTGCCGGACTGCCCCCGCGGCAAGGCCCGTTGATGTGGTGAAGAGACCGGCGCCCGCACGCGCGGTGTCCTCGTGAACGCAAGCAAACGGCACGGGGGTCAGGGGCGCGTCGGTAGGAGTACGTATTCCAGGTACGTACTCGACCGGCCAACAGCCCGCCGTCCGCCCGGCCTTCGGATGTGCCGCGTCAGCGGGAGTGGCCGAGTTGGGTGAGGGCCAGGTCGAGCATGTCGGTGAAGAAGTCGACCGCGGTGGAGTCGATGCACAGCGGTGGCTTGATCTTGAGGATGTTGAGATGGTCCCCGGTGGGCTGGACGATCACGCCGAGGTCCAGCACGCGGTCGCAGAGTTCGGCGGTCTCCTCCGTGGCGGGTTCCAGGCTCACGCGGTCCCGGACGAGTTCGAGGCCGAGGTAGAGGCCCGAGCCGTGGACGGCGCCGATGATGCCGTGGCGCTCGGCCAGTGCCTCCAGGCGGGCTTTCAGACGGCCGCCGACGCGGGCCGCGTTGCCCTGGAGGTCTTCGTCGCGCAGGGTGTCCAGGACGGTGAGGCCCACGACGCTGGAGACGGGGCTGCCGCCGGTGGAGGAGAAGAAGTAGCCCTGGTCGCGGTACCGGTCCGCGACGGCCCGGGACGTGATGACGGCGCCGAGCGGGTGTCCGTTGCCCATGGCCTTGGCGACACAGACGATGTCGGGCACGACCCCCTGCTGCTCGAAGCCCCAGAACCAGTGTCCCAGGCGGCCGTATCCGACCTGGACCTCGTCGGCGACGGCCAGGCCGCCGTGCCGCCGTACCGCCGCGTAGACCTGGGCGAGATAGCCGTCGGGCAGGGCGACTCCCCCGGCGTTGCCGTAGAAGGTCTCGCCGATGAACGCTCCCGCCGGGCGGCCGGTGGCGGCCAGTTCGTCGAACAGGGCGACGGCCTCGGGCGCGTAGCGCACGGCGTCCGGTCCGCGGTGGCGGCCGCGGTAGGAGTTGGGCGAGTCCACGGTGTGCACCCAGCCGGGGCGGGTGGCCAGGGCCTCGGGGTTGTCCTGGAGCGAGGTGGAGACCGCGTCGGAGGCGTACGTCCAGCCGTGGTACGCCTCGCGCAGCGCCACGACGTCGTGGCGGCCGGAGGCCCCGATGGCCAGGCGCAGGCCCAGATCCACCGCCTCCGAACCGGAGTTGACGAGGAACACCGTGTCCAGCGGGTCGGGCAGGAGCGCGGCGAGGCGCTCGGTGAACTCCACGACGGAGGCGTAGTGGAAACGCGAGTTGGTGTTGAGCCGGCGCAACTGCCGGGAGACCGCCCGCTCGACGCGGGGGTGGGAGTGGCCCAGTGGTGTGACGTTGTTGACGATGTCGAGGTACGACCGGCCGTCGGTGGACAGCAGATGATGGCGCCAACCGCGCTCGATCCGCGGGGGGTCGGCGTAGTAGTGCCCCTGCACGGTGGCGAACACGGCATCGCGCCGGTCGAGCAGGTCCCGCTCGCCCGTACGGCCGGAGTCGGCCGGGAGACCGAGGAGCGGGGCGGGGTCGGCGGTGAGCGCGAGCCAGCCGGCGGCGTACTCGGGACGGACCAGGCGCGGGACGGCGGGGCCGTCGGCGGCGCGCAGCGCGACGTGGACCGGGGCACCGGCACCGAGGTGGGCGATGTCCTCGCCCGCCCGCACCGTCGCACCGGTCGTCACCACGGGCTGGACCGTGTCGGGGAAGGACAGCGTCAACACCCGTGTGCCGTAGGTGAGTTCCACCTGCCCCGGCCCCGCGGCGAGGACCCTGCCCGCGGCGGGCGCCTGCGCCACGGCGTCCCGGCCGAGCCGGAGGTCGATGCCGGTGGGCACCGTGGCGGCGGACCGCGCCGACAGCGCCGGTGTCCGGGTCAGGCGCGCACGGGCGTACCGGGTGGCGACTGCGGCCGCTCCGTCCGCGAGCGCGGAGGTCGTCAGCCGGGCCTCGGTGCCGGGGTCCGTCCAGGCTCCGTGGTCCAGGCAATCGGCGTCGGTGGACAGGTCGAGGACGGTGATGCCGTCGGCGGCGAGGTCCCGCAGGAGGGGACGTACCGGCACGTCGGCGCGCGCGGTCCGGGTGGGCGTGTCGGCCATGCCACCCGTGCCGGTCGCGTTCCTGACGAGGTGGATCATCACCGCCAGGGGCAGGCTGGTGGCCTGTTCGAATATGCGCCATTCGCGGTCGAGCGCGTCCTTGGCGTAGGCGTTGTCCTCGTCGACGACGGCCTGGTGCCGCCCGCTGGCCACCAGGACGGCGGCGCGCAGCACCACGAGCGGCCACACCGCCTCGGCCTCCTCGGCGCGGAGCGGCCGGACGGCGTGGAAGGCGCGGACGGCCGGCAGGACGTGGTGGGGCTCGATGCCGTCGTGGTGGAGCATCGAGGACAGGGACACGGCGAGTTCGCCGACCGCCCAGCTCGTGGTCACGTCACCGAAGTCGATGACCCCGTCGGGCAGGGGCGGACGGCTGTCGGGCGAGCGGATCAGATTGTCGTCGGTGAGGTCCAGGTGCACGGCCTGCGACGGCAGCGCCGCGGCGAGCCTGTCGACCTGGGCCCAGGCCTCCGCGGTCGCGGCCCGGACGGCGGCGCGCCGGTCGGGCTCGGCGATGTGCCCGGCGAGTTCGGCGACGACGCGATCGGCGTGCCGCGGGTCCCACTGGAGCACACGGTCGAGGCCCGGGTGCCGGAAGTCGCGCAGGGCGGTGCTGGCCCTGCCGGCGATCGTGCCCATGGCCGCCACGGTGCCGGGAGACAGGTGCCGGGGTCCGGAGAGTGTGCCGCCGGGCAGGTGGCGCAGCAGGCGCGCGACGGCCGGACCGCTGTCGGTGTCCACCGTCGTGCGCCGGGGGGAGCCGTCGGGGCGGCGCAGGACCGTGGCGATCCGCAGGTCAGGGCAGGCCGAGGCGATCAGGTCGGCGGCCGCGTCCGCGGCCTCGATCTCCGCCGCGCCGAAGGCGGGGTTCGCGATCTTCAGGATCGCCGCGGGCGTCCCGTCGTCGGCGCGCAGCAGGAAGTTGGCGTCCTGCTGGCTGCCCAGCCCTTGCGCGCGAGCGGTGACGCCGAGGCGTTCGGCGGCGATGCGCTCGGCCTCGGCCGGGGTCAGGCGGGGCGCGGGAAGGGCGCCCTCGGTGAAGAAGTCGATCGTGCGGTGCTCGTCGGGCAGCATGCGGGGTTCCTCGGCTGGTGCGGTCGGACGGACGGGGCTCGGGCGGTGCTCGGACACTGCGCCGCCTCAGTCGACGTGCCACAGGAAGCGGTGGGTGTGGATCCCGAAGTACGGGAAGTTCTCCACGGATGCGACCCCCTCGACGGGCCGCACGACGTCGTTGATGAAATCCAGGAGGTCCCGGGGCCCGGGGCACACCACCTCGGCGAACAGGTCGAAGCCGCCGGCCGTCAGGACCGTGTAGACGACCTCGTCGTGCCGGGACAGTTCGTCGGCGACGGCGCGGGGATCGCCGTCGACACGCAGGCCCAGCAGTGCCATCGCCTGCTGGCCCATGGTCATCGGGTCGGTCACTCCGACGACCTGGACCGCCTTGGTGTCGATCAGCCGCTGCAGCCGGAGTCTCGCGGCCGAGGGCGACAGCCCCACCTTCGGGCCCAGGTCGGCGTACGGGATCCGGCCGTCGACCTGCAACTCCCTCAGGATGGCCCGGTCGATGTCGTCCATGCGGACCTCTCCCCCGTGTGAACGGCAAGCCGTGTGCTTGTTTCAAGCACCATGCCGGATTCAGATGCTCGATTCAAGCGTCTGGACGATGGAATCGAGCAAGGACGAGGGGGCGAGGGAGGAGAGCCCATCGCTTGGAGCGCATGGATCACGCGGATCGCGTGGATCACGCGGCCGGAGACCGGGCCGGTGCGGGGTGTTCGGCGGGGCGACGAGGGTGCCGCGCCGGTCGCGGCGCGGGCGGAACATGCCGCGGCCCGCCGACCGGCCCGAGCCGGTCGGCGGGCCGGAGGCCGCGCCGCGTCCGCCGATTCAGACCGTGGCGGGCTCGTCGTCGAGGCGGAACCTCGGGTCGCCCGGGACGGACGCGAGGAGTCGAGCGGTGTACGGATGGTTCGGCTCGGCGAAGGTGGCTCCGGTCGGGCCGAGTTCGACGAGGTCGCCGTGCAGCAGGACCGCGACCGTGTCGCTCACGTGCCGGACGACGGCCAGGTCGTGCGAGATGAACAGCATCGTCAGCGAGAGCCGGCGGCGCAGATCGGCGAGCAGGTTGAGGATCTCGGCCTGCGTCGTCAGGTCGAGGGCCGAGGTGATCTCGTCGGCGATGACGAACCGGGGACCCGGCGCCAGGGCCCGTGCGATGGCCAGCCGCTGGCGTTGGCCGCCGGAGAACTCGTGCGGGTAGCGGTCCATGCCGTCCGGGTCGAGGCTCACCTGACGGAGCAGCTCGGCGATCCGGGGCCGGACCGGTGCGACCCTGGCCCGGATCGGATCGAGTGCCTCGGCGAGCGACTGCGCGACGGTGCGCCGCGGGTCGAACGAGGAGTACGGGTCCTGCGGGATCATCTGGACCGTCGCGGCTCCCGCCCGTCCGCGTGCGGCGCGCAGCGGGGCGCCGTCCACGAGGATCCGGCCCCCCGACGGCCGGTGGACGCCGACGAGTGTCCGCGCGAGTGTGGTCTTGCCCGACCCGGACTCGCCGACGAGTGCGAGGGTGCTGCCCCGGGGGATGTCGAAGGAGATCCCCTTGAGCACTCTGCGGGCCGCGGCGCCGTGGCCGAGTTCGACGGTGAGGTCCTCGACGCGCAGCAGCCGGTCGGCGGTCCCCGCGTCCGGTGCGGTGGTGGCTGTGGCGGACATCAGCGGCTCCCTTCCGCGGCCGGGGGGCGGCCCGCGGCTGTGTCGGATGGGTCGCCCGCCGGCGCCCCGTTCGGCGGCGTTCCGTCCTGCGGCTTCCGCTTCGGCGGCGTCCCGGTCAGCGGCTTCCGGTTCGTGGGGGCCGAAGACGCGTCGGCCCCCAGCAGGTCGGCCGTCAGCACGTCGGCCACAGGCGCGTCGGCCGACAGGACATCTGCCGAAGGCACGTCGGCCAAAGGCACATCTGCCGAAGGCACGTCAGCCGAAAGCACGCCCGCCGCAGGCGCGTCGACGCCAGGTGCATCGGCCGAAGGCGCATCAACCGCAGGCGCGTCGACGCCAGGTGCATCGGCCGCAGGCGCATCAACCGACCGCGCGTCCGCCGTCCACCGGACCGCGCTGAGCGTCCCGCCCGCCTCGACCGCGGCGGGCGTCGCCGCGAGCAGCGCGCGGGTGTACGGGTGGGTGACGGTCCCCTGCCGCAGGTCACGGCCCGTCGTACGGTCCACGACCCGGCCGCCGTGGAGCACCAGGACGGTGTCGCAGAGCACGCCGACCACGCCGATGTCGTGCGAGATGAACAGCATCGCCGTGCCGTGCTCACGGTTGATGCGGCGGAACTGCCGCAGCACCTCCGCCTGGACCGTGACGTCGAGTGCCGTCGTCGGCTCGTCGGCGATGAGGAGCCGCGGGTTCGTCGTCATCGCGGAGGCGATCGAGGCGCGCTGGAGCATGCCGCCGCTCAGCTCGTGCGGGTGCTGGCGCAGCCGCCGCTCGGGCTCGGTGACGTGGATGTCGGCGAGGGCACGGACCATGTCCCGCGTGGCCTGACGCCGAGGCGTCCCCAGATGCGCCCTGGCCACCTCGGTGAGCTGGGTACCGAGCCGCAGTGCCGGGTTGAACGTGCCGATCGGGTCCTGGTAGACGATGCCGATCTCGGTCGCGAGGCGTCGCTCCGGCGGTGTGCCGAGCAGGTCGAGGTCGCCGAGGGCGAGGCGCGACGCGTGCGCCCGTACGCCCTCGGGGAGCAGGCCCGCGACCGCCATGGCGATGGTGGACTTGCCCGAGCCCGACTCCCCGACGAGGCCGACGATTTGGCCGGCCCCGATGGTGAACGACACGTCGTCGACGAGTGTCCGGTCACCCGCCCGCACGGTCAGCCCGTCGACGGTCAGCAGACCGTCCGGCTCCGCGCCGGCCGTGGCCCCCGCACCGTCCGGTGCCTGGAGCGCGCGGGACTCCTCCGCCGGGCCGGCCGATCCGGCCGCGTCCACCGCCCCGGTCACCGCGGGCGCCGTGCCGCGGGTGCGCGGGTCCACGAGTGAGGCCACGCCGTCGCCGAGGAGCATGGCGCCCACACCGGTGACGATGAGCATGATCGACGGGGCGAGGACGACCGACGGCTGGGCGAAGATCGACGGCAGCGCCTCGTTGAGCAGCCGGCCCCAGTCGTACTGCGGGCTCTGCACACCGAGGCCGACGAAGGACAGGCTGCTGATGTCGAGCAGGGACAGGGTGAAGCTCGAACTGAGGAGCACCAGCAGCGGCCCGCTGATGTTCGGCAGGACGTGCCGGCCCAGGATGCGCGGGCCGGGAACGCCGAGCAGCCGCGCGGTGAGCACGTAGTCCTTGTCCGCGACGGTCGCGGCGAGATTCGCCGTCAGCCGGGCGAACCCGGGGACGCCGGCGACGGCGATCGCGACGATCGCGGACCCCGTGCCCGGTCCGAGCACCGCCGCGATGACCAGGGCGAGCACGAGCGAGGGGAAGGCCACCGCCGAGTCGATGAGCCGCAGACAGGTCTCGCGCAGCCACCCGGGGGCCAGGTGGACGAGCGCGCCGATCGCGACGCCGACGACGAACGAGGCGGCGGTGGCGGCGGCGGCCATGAGCAGGGTGAGCCGGGTCGCGACGAGCGCACGGGCGAGGACGTCACGGCCGAAGGCGTCGGTGCCGAGGAGATGCTCGGCACCGGGCCCCAGCCGGGCGTTGTCGGTGAGCGTCTCGGCGGAACCGCTCAGTACCAGCGGGGCCACGAGGGCCACGACGAGGAGCAGTCCGAGGATCACGGCGCCGGCCAGCAGCGACGGGTTGCGGCGCCATCGGCGCACGGTCGTTCTAGTGGCCACGACGACCTCCCTCAAGGGTGCGGGGGTCGACGATGCCGAGAACGACGTCGACGAGGAGGTTGACGAGCAGGGCGAGCATGCCGACGACGAGGATGATGCCCTGGATCACCGGATAGTCCTTGTAGATGATCGCCTGGACGACCTCGGTGCCGAGGCCCGGATAGGTGAAGACGTTCTCCAGGATGATCGTTCCGCCCAGCAGTGACGTGAGGACGAGTCCGCTCAGGGTGAGGACGCTCGTCACCAGGTTGGGCAGCGCGTGGCGGAGGTGGAGGCGCACGGATCCCAGGCGGTGGCCGCGGGCGGTCCTCATGTAGTCCTGGGCCAGCACCGAGCCCGTCTCCTGCCGGACGACCCGGGCGATGGCGAAGGCCGGGCCGACGCAGAGCGCGGCGATCGGCAGGACGAGCGCGCTCGGTGTCGTGGCGCCGCCGGACGGCAGCAGCCCGAGGCTGATCGAGAACAGGACGATGAGGAGGGTCGCGACGACGTAGACCGGCGCCGACGCGAGGAGTCCGGCGACCGTGCCGAAGCCCACGCCGAGCCGGCGGCGGCGTCCGTCACGGGTGAGGACGCCGACGGCCATGCCCAGGGGGACGGCGATGAGCAGGGAGAGCAGGACGGCCGGGATGACGAGCTGGACGGTGTACGGGAGCCGGGTCGCGACGATGTCCGCGACCGGGGTGTCGAACCGGAACGAGGTGCCGAGCCGCCCGGACGCGATGTCGCCGAGATAGTGGACGAACCGGGTCGCCATCGGCTCGTCCAGGCCCAGTCGTTCGCGTATCGACGCGAGCGTGGCCGGGGACGTGTTGGTGCCGGCGATCGCGCGGGCCGGGTCCCCGGGCAGCAGCGGCACGATGAGGAACGTCACGACGACGAGCAGCAGCATGGACATCAGCAGCCCGCCCGCCCGGCGCACGGCGAACCCGGCCCAGCCACCGCCGAGGCGCAGCCGGGGAACCCGCCGGCCGGCCGCGGCGGGCAGCGGCCCCGTCGGGACCGCGGACCCGGCGCTCACAGCGCCCCCGCGAGCGCCGCGTCGTCCGGGTGCCGCTCGTACCAGCGGAACCGCGGTTCGAGCTGGGCGGACAGCCGCAGCAGCGTGGCCTCGTCGTAGGGCGCGCCGATCAGCTGGGCACCGACCGGCAGCCCGTCCGCGGTCGTGTGGACGGGCAGCGAGATCGCGGGCAGCCCGGCGATGTTGACGAACGCCGTGAACGAGACCATCCGCGTCTCGGTGGCCCGGGGACCGTCCGGGTCGGAGTTCGCCTCGTCGTACACGGGGCCGACCGGCGGCGCCACGACCGCCGTGGTCGGAGTGAGGAGAACGTCGAAGTCCCGGCCCCACTGGGCGACCACCTCGCGGGACTCGGCCTGCAGGCGCGCCGCCGTCCGGGCGTAGTCGCCCGCGGTGACCTCCAGGGCGGTCTCCCGGCGGCGCCGGATGTAGGGGTCCACCGCGTCGGGGTCGTCGACCTCGATGGCGTAGGTGGAGGCACTGATGATCGTCCAGGTGAAGCCCATGATGGCCTCGTAGGAGAACATCTTCGGGCGGGCCTCGACGACGTCGTGGCCGAGGTCGCGCAGTGCCTGCGCGGTCGTCAGCGCCGCCGTGCGGCACTCCTCGTCGACGGGCAGCCCGGTCGGCGCGTCGAGGAGCAGGCCGATCCGCAGCCGCCCGGGGTCGGCACCGACCTCGTCGAGGTAGGGGCGCACCGGTTCGGGCGCGCTGTACCAGGAGAGCCGGTCGCTCCGCCCCATGACGTCGAGCAGGAGGGCCGTGTCGCCGACGGTGCGGGTGATCGCGCCCTCGGTCGTGGAGTGTTCCCAGGCCCGGACGAACGCGGGCACGCGTCCCCGGCTGGGCTTGAGTCCGATGAGGCCGGTGACGGACGCCGGGACGCGGATCGATCCGCCGCCGTCGCCGGCGTGCGCCACCGGGGCGAGCCCGGCCGCGACGGCCGCCGACGCGCCGCCGCTCGACCCGCCCGAGGTGTGGGCCGTGTTCCACGGGTTGCGCGTCTTGCCGTGCCGGGCGTTCTCGGAGACGGTCAGCGCGCCGAACTCCGGCGAGTTGGTCCGGCCGAGGGGGATCGCGCCGGCGTCGAGGAGGAGCTGGACGTCGGGGTCCGTGACCGTCTGCGGGGTGTCCCGGATGGCCAGTGAGGACATCGTGTTGGGCTGTCCCGCGACGGAGCTGAGGTCCTTGATGGGGACGGGGACGCCGTGCAGCGGGCCGAGCCGGTCGCCGCGCAGCACCGCCCGCTCGGCCCGGACGGCCGCCGCGCGTACGGCGTCGGCGTCGAGCCAGACGACGGCGTTGACGGCGGGGTTGATCCGCTCGATGCGGTCGAGGTAGGTCTCGGCCACCTCCACCGGGCTGACCTCTTTGGTGCGTATGAGGTCGGCGATCTGCTGGGCGGTGCTGAAAGGGTCGATCACCAGGGGGCTCCTGTGTCGGAAACGGGGCACGGGGGATGCGGGGCGTCGGAGCGGCACGGGCGGCCCGCCGGGTACGGGACGGGGGCCGACCGCGTGGGCCTGCGCGGCGGTGCACGGGCGGTCTGTCCGTCAGCCGGTGATGCTCAGCCGTGACGCTCAACCGGTGATGCGCAGGATCGGGTCGTCGAGCGAGCCGCCGAGCATCTGCGCGCCGAAGCCCTTGCGCAGTGCGTAGATGAAGGGGTCGTTGACCAGCGGCACCGCGTCCACCTGTGAGATCAGTGCCTTGGCCGCCTTCTGGTAGGCGGCGCAGCGGGCGCCCTCGTTCGTCGCCTCGGCGCCCTGGGCGAAGGCCTTGTCCAGCACGGGGTTCTTCACCGCGCCGAGGTTGCCGCCGCCCTCGGGCACGGTCGGGCCCACGAAGTGGCCGAGCGGGTTGGCGAGGGTGCCGAGGAAGTTGAGGTCGGCGAAGACCGTGAGGTCCCAGGCGTCGGGCTTGCCGAACACGGTCCCGACCCAGGCCCCGACGTCGACGTTGGCGAGGGTGACCTCCGCGCCCGCGGCCCGCAGCGCCTCCTGGATGTACTGGTTGCCGGCGCCGGCGGGCCCGACGACCTGGGGGCCGACGAGGCGGATCTTCTTGCCCTTGAGCACGGCGGCCGCCGCGTCCTTGTCCTTCGGTACGAGGAACGAGGAGCCGGGGTCGTTGCAGGGGATGTTCTTCTGCACGAACATCGTCGACGGCTCACCCGTGTCCTTGGAGACGACCTTGGTGAAGGCGGCGCGGTCGACGGCCTGGGCGACGGCCCGGCGGGTGTCGACGTCCGCGAAGACCGTGCCGGGGCGTTCGTTGAAGAGCAGGTAGAAGTCGGAGAACCGGCTGATGCTGACGCTGCGGCCGTCCACGCCGTCGAAGCGCGGGATGCCCGAGGCGTCGATCTTGCCGATGTCGAGCTGGCCGCTGGTCACGAGGTTGCCGGTCGCGGTCGGGTCGGGCGAGACCAGGTACTCCATGGTCGTGGCGACCTTGCCGGGGATCTTCGTGCGCCAGGCCGGCCATGCCTTGTACTCCGGGCGGAGCGTGTAGGAGTACGAGACGCCCGACTGGGACTTCCCGAGAAGGTAGGGGCCGGACTGCGAGCCCTTGGCCTTTCCGGCGGCGAGGGCCTTGAGGTCCTTGAGCCCGGCCGGGCAGACGATGCCCGTGCTGGCGACGGACAGGCCGGTGACCATGTCGCCCCACGGCCTGGTCAGCGCGATCTTCACGGTGTGCGCGGCGTCGTCGGCGGTCACCTTCACCGTGTTGCCGGGGCCGAAGACCGTCGGGAGGTCGGGCGCCGCCGTCTTCGGGTCGGCGAAGCGGTCGAGGGAGGCCTTGACGATCGTCGGCGTGATCGGTGTCCCGTCGGCGCACGTGGCGTCGGTGCGCAGGGTGAAGGTGGCCGAGGTCGGCGTGTTCTTCCATTCGGCGGCGAGCCCGCCGACGAGCCCGCCGTCGTCCTTGCGCACGAGGGTGTCGTAGCTGTTGCGGGCGAGCAGGTAGTCCGGCAGGGACAGGGCCTTGGCCGGGTCGAAGCCGGCCGGCACGTCGATCGTCGTCCGGATCCTCGTCGTGGCCGCGGCATCGCCGCCGCCCGGATCTCCGGACGTCGAGCCCGTGGTGGTGCAGCCGGCGAGTACGGCCGTCATGGCTACGGCCGCGGTCACCGGGACCGCGCGGGTACGGGTGTGGCGCATGGGTGCTCCTGGAGAGGGGTGTCGCGCTCTGCGCGGGTCGCACGGGATCGGGCGGGACGAGCGCGAGCAGTTCGGGGCGGAGGCGGTGCGCGCGGCGCTCGGCGGACGCTGCGTGGGAGCGAACCGTGGAGCACTCGGTGGGGAGAGGATGCAGCCAAGTGAACGGCGTAGTCAATAGCGTTAACTATCTTTGCTCGCGCCGAGCCGGAACGTGGCCGGACGGGAGGAGGGGCGAGGCCTGGAACGCGGCTGGACGGGAGGAGGGGTGAGATACCTGGAACGTGGCTGGACGGGCGCGGTGAGCCCGGACCGTCGCCGCGCGGGAGCGGCGACGCCCGGCTGATGCCGACACGGGAACGGCAAAGCTCGGCTGATGCCGCACGGAGCGGCAAAGCCCGGCTGATGCCGCGGGCGCGGAGCGGCGAAGCCCGGCGGAGGGTGCACGGGAGCGGCAAGCCCGGCTGGTGCCGCACGGAGCGGCGAAGCCCGGTTGATGCCCCGCCGGAGCGGCGAAGCCCGTCGGAGGGGGCGCGTCAGTCGCGCGGGAGCGCCGCCGCCTCCGCCTGGAGGGCCGCGAGGAGGATGTCCATCTGCCGGTGGAAGACATCGGTCATGTCGATGCTGCGCAGGTGCTCCTTCGCCGCCTCGGCGTAGGGGTAGGTGGCGGGGTTCGCAGGCTGGTACTCCTGCACCCAGTTCACCTCGGCACCGAACCGCTGGTTGACGAGCTGCCAGGCGTTGTTGCTCGCCACGGCGAGGACGAAGTTCGCGAACGCCTGATAGTGCAGGACTGCCGCCCGGCCGCGCCAGCCGCCGCGGTGGAACGCTTCCAGGATGGCGTCGACGGCGCGCAGTTCGTGCACGCCCCGGGTGACCCTCCCCATGCACAGCGCGGCGGCGGCCGGGTGGTCCAGGGCGGTGTTCCAGGCACGGATCGCCAGGTCCCGCAGCGACTCGGCCCACGACTCGCGCGGCTCGTACCCGTCGAGGGAGAGCCGGTCGAGCTCCTCCGCGACGGCGACCATGATGTGGTCGCGACTCGCGAAGTGCCGGTAGACGGCGGTCGCGGAGGCGGACAGCTCCTGGCCGAGCCGCTGGAAGGTCAGCGCGTCCGGCCCGTCGTCGTCGAGGATCCGCAGCGCGGTCGCCACGATGAGCCCCTGGGAGAGGGTTCCCCGTTGGAGCCGCTTCGTCGACCGGCCACCAGCCGCTGCCACTCGAACGCCTCCCTCGGACGGACGGCGAGCGCTCGCCGCCGCGGCCTGCGCCTCTTCACCGGCGACCGCGGGGCCAGCCTATGCGACCGATTTCGAGCGGGTCTCCAGGGCTCACTCACCGGAGTCCGAGGCCCGCGACCACCCCTGCGCTCACGCCGACGCGGGGCCTGACGTACCCCGCCGGTCACGACCGTGGACTCGCCCCGCCGACGGCGGCCGCACGCGCTCGAAGCGATCGCCCGGACAACGGGACATCCGATGCGCACAGCACGACTCGACGTGAACCCGCGTCCCACAATCGTCCTGCCGATCGTCGACACCTGATCGACAGGACGCTCACGCGGTCACCTCGACCAACAGAAGCGCTGGTCAGAAGGATTCTTCTCGCGTAGCGAGTGGTGGGGCGGGTGGGACTCGAACCCACGGCCGACCATCCCCGCATACGCAGGGCCGACTCGACCGTCTCGGAGCCCTCGACGCCAGCCTTGGAGCTATCCCCGTGCGCGGGGCCGGCTCATTGAGGGTGTCCAGGAGATCATCCGCCCCAGAGGGCGATACATGACTTGATGTCCGCATTGCCCTCCTCGCTGACCGGCCGGCTCGTCGACCGGTACGGCCGTACGCCGAAAGCCGCAGCCCCCGGCCTCACCCTCCTCGTCGCCGGAATCACCGCCGCGGCGCCTGCCGCGGCTGGGCAGGAACCTGGGCCTCGTCTCCGGCACCCGCGACGATTTCCATGGGTTCAGAGTTCGGCGACGACGCGTCGTAGCGTGCCCGGCGCGATGCGCAGCATGGCGGGCATGACTTTCGTCTGACCGGGGAACGCCATGTTCCGCCCCCGCCGAAGAGCTTTCATCGTGACCGCCGCCACCTGTGCGGGAGTCAGTTTCTTCCCCGTGGCTTCGGCGTTCATGGGCGTGTCCGTAGACGGTGGGAGGACCTCGAGGACATGGGTGCCCTGCGGGGCGAGTTGACGGCGCAAGCCGTCCGCAAAGCCGTGCAGGCCGGCCTTCACCGCGCCGTGGGTGGGCGCGCGAGTGGGCGAGACCAAAGCGAACCCCGAGGTGATGAAGACGATCGCGTCGGGCGATGGCCATCGCTCGAGCACTTCACCCGTCAACTGGATGGGGGCGGTGAGGTTCAACGCCACCTCGGCATCGAGAGTCGCATTGGGGTTCTTGCCGGCTGCATAGTCTCGTTCCTCGAACGTACCGGCGTTGTTGACCAACACGTCCAGACGCCCGAAGCGATCGGCGACTGCTTGCAACAACGCCGCCCGGTCAGCCGCGTTCGTCACATCAGCCCGCACGGCCAGCGCCTGCGGGTGTGCCTGCGCGAACCGGTCAAGCGCAGCCTGCGAACGCCCGCAGACGACGACAGACGCCCCGAGCCCCACGAAGGACTGCGCGAGGCTCAAGCCGATGCCTGAGGTTCCGCCCGTGATGAGCACGGTCTGCGACATGATGCCGCCTCTCTGTATACCGTACCGATTGGTACGAAACACGTTAGCACATCCGTACCGATCGGTATCGAAGGGGTAGGATGAAGGAATGAGCTCGACGACACCGGTCCCTCCTGGCAGGCCTCGCGCGTTCGACATCGACGAGGCACTCGATCGTGCGGTCCTGGTGTTCTGGTCAAAGGGTTTCGAGGGCGCCAGCCTTGACGACCTCACCGAAGCGATGGGTATCAGCCGCCCCAGCCTGTACAGGGCGTTCGGCAACAAGGAAGACCTCTTCTACAAGGCGCTGGAGCGGTACACCGAGGGTTTGACCTCCTACTTCGCTCGGGCTCTGGCAGAACCCACAAGTGGAGCGGTGGCTACTGCTGTGCTCCGAGGGACGGTCGAGGCGGCAACCACGCCGGGACTCCCCACGGGCTGTCTTGGCGTGCTGGGTGCGTTGGCCACCGGGGATGAGAGCCGCCCGGTCCGAGACGCACTCATCGCATGGCGCGAGGAGGGGATAGCCCACTTGACGCGCCGGTTTCAACAGGCGGTGGACGCCGGTGACCTTCCGCCTTCCGCGGATCCTCATCTGCTTGCGCTCTACCTGAGAACAGTCGCCAACGGGATTGCCGTCCAGGCCGCGAGTGGCAGTTCCCGCCCTGAGCTGCTGCAAGTCGCGAACCTCGCGTTGGGCAGCTGGCCAAGGCTGTAGTCAGTTGGTTGGCCCGGGATCTGCGCACGTACTTCGACTCTCCGTGGTTCGCGCGGGGCCGGCGTGACCGGCGCGACGCGTCCATGGATGGCCGGGCGGCGTACGAGTGGTGGCGTCGTCGCGACGAGCGTGGACCTCGTCCGTAGGACACGAGCTGGGACCGGGAGGTGTCCACGGTCAACGGGCTCACGGAACCGCCGCGACGGGTGGAGGAGCTGCGGGTGCGTCACCTGGAGCGGTACCTGATGTCGACGCGGCAGACGTGCGGGGAGACGCCAGCCCGCCGGAACCCGTACGAGGAGGCCATCCGCCGGCTGACCCTCGAGAACGTCGCCCTGCGCAGCGGCGGCACCGTTCTTCCGCTGCCTACCCGCAGCACGCCCGCGCCGTCCTGACTCCGACACCGCCCCCGGAGGCGTCTGGCGTGCGAAGGGACGCTGGGCGTGGCGCGCAGCCAACTACCGATGATCAACTGTTCATCAGGCCGTGCGTGCCGGCGGCATCCCGGCTCCCGCCCTTGTCGCGTCGGTGCCCCAGCTGGCCAGCAGTCGTAGTGCCTCCGCTGACGGGGAACCGGGTTCGGCGTGGTACGTCACGAGCATCCGTTCGTGGGCGTCGGCCTGGTGGAACGACTCGAGGCGGAGGTCGAGTTCGCCGACGAGCGGGTGGTGCAGGCGCTGGATGCCGTGGCACTTCTCCTTGACGTCGTGGGTGGCCCACAGCCGCCGGAACTCCTCGCTCTTCACGGAGAGTTCGCCCACCAGAGCGGACAGCCGGGGGTCGTCCGGATGGGAGCCGGCGTCCATGCGCAGCTGAGAGACGACGTCGTTCGCTTTGTGCTCCCAGTCCACGAACAGGTCGCGGTACTCGGGCCTCAGGAACACCAGCCGCGCCCAGTTCCGCTCGTGCGCCGGCAGCTCGGCCCAGTCACCGAAGACCGCCGCGGCCAGCCGGTTCCAGGCGAGGATGTCCGAGCGCCGCCCCACGAGGATCGCCGGGACGCCGTCCATGGTGTCCAGCAGCGTCCGCAGGGGGCCTCGCACCTGCTGGGCCTGGCCGGCCGGCTTCTTCTTGTGCTTTTTCGGCTTCGCCAGGTGCGTGAGATGGGCGTGCTCGGCGTCGCTCAGCCGCAGCGCGCGGGCGATGGCGTCGAGGACCTCCGCCGACACATGCCGCCCGTTGCCCTGCTCCAGCCGCGTGTAATAGGCCACCGACACTCCGGCCAGCTGCGCCAGCTCCTCGCGGCGCAGCCCCGGCACCCGCCGGTACCGTCCGAAGTCCGGCAGGCCCACGTCCTCCGGCTTCAGCCGGGCCCGTCGTGTGCGCAGGAACTCGCTGAGCTCGGCACGCGGGTCCAGCGCGCCGGCGGCGGGCTCGTGCACCGGTTCGAGGTATTCGTCCATGCCTCGAGTATCCACGGCCGGACGCACACCAGCCTGACCCAGCCAGTGGTAGGCATCGCGGGCATACGCAATGCCGTGACCTGGGTGAATACCGGATCGTCCAGCACGCTGGAGACCGTGCCCGGCTGGAAGGCAGCCGGGGCGTGGCTTGCATCAAGAACGGAGCACACCCCATGACCGCAACACAGGGGACCGAGTCGAGGACCCACCAGACGGAAACGGCCGCGGAGGTGGTCGGCCGTCTTCGTGCGACGTTCAACACCGGCGTCACCCGCGGACTGGACTGGCGCGTCAACCAGCTGCAGCGGCTGCGGGCACTGCTGGTCGAAAACGAGCAGGAGCTGATCGAAGCGCTCTGGGCGGATCTGAGGAAGAACGCCGCCGAGGCGAAGACGCAGGAGATCGACTTCACCGTCGCCGACATCGACGAGACGCTGGTGAATCTCGAGAGCTGGCTTCAGCCTCGCCCGGTGGAGGTTCCTGCCCACTTCGGTCCCACGACAACGGCGTACACCACGTACGACCCGCTCGGGGTCGTCCTGGTGATCGCTCCCTGGAATTTCCCGCTGCACCTTCTCATCGACCCCATCATCGGCGCCCTGGCCGCCGGAAACACCGTGGTGGCCAAGCCGAGCGAGATCTCGGTGAACACATCGGCGGTGGCTTCACGCCTCCTGCGACAGTACTTCGACGCCGACGTGCTCACCGTGGTCGAGGGGGGCGCCGAGGAGACCACGGCCCTCCTGGCACAACGCTTCGACCACATCTTCTACACCGGAAATGGCACCGTCGGCCGGATCGTCATGGCCGCAGCCGCCAAGAACCTCACCCCCGTCACACTCGAACTCGGAGGCAAGTCACCGGTCTTCGTGGCGCCCGACGCCGACGTGGACGAGACCGCCAAGCGGCTGGTCGGCGCCAAGTTCGGCAACGCGGGGCAGCAGTGCATAGCCCCCGACTACGTACTGGCCGATCCGGCCACCGCCGCCGCACTGGTCCCCGCCCTCCGCGCGGCTATCGAAGCCCAGTTCGGCACCACCCCGCAGACGGCAGCCGACTTCGGCCGGATCATCAACGAGCGGCACTTCGACCGGCTCACCCGCCTGCTGGACTCCGGCCGGGCGGCGGTGGGAGGCCGGCACGACCGCGACGACCTGTTCATCGCACCGACCGTGCTCACCGATGTCGACCCCGCATCGCCGGTCATGCGGGAGGAGATCTTCGGCCCGATCATCGCCGTCGTGGAAGTCGAAGACCTCGATGCCGCCATCGCCTTCATCAACGAACGCGACAAGCCCCTGGCGCTCTACGCCTTCACCACCTCCGAGGCCACCAAGTCGCGCCTCCTGAACGAGACGTCCTCCGGCGGCGTCGCCTGGGGCCAGCCGGTGATGCAACTGCTCATGACCGGCCTGCCGTTCGGTGGCGTCGGCGAAAGCGGCATGGGCCGGTACCACGGCCGGTACTCCCTCGAGACGTTCAGTCACCTCAAGGCCGTCGCGGACGTACCGCTCAACTAGCCTCGCGGTTTCGTGAAGCAGGCTGTCCGATGGGCGATCGGCCGGCGGAAGCGCCTCAGGCCGAGAACGAGGATCGCTGATATCGCTGTTCCCGCCACTGCCCAAAGCGCGTTCCAGGTGAAGCCGTGGATCGGTCCTCTTCGCGGGGGCGCGTCGAGGGAGTCGGTCGCGGCGCGGCCTCCAGACACCGATCCGTACCGACTCCGGCGGCGGCACCCATGACTTCGTCAGCCGGCCGGCCGCTGATCGTGCGCAAGGAGCGAACACCCTTACTCCGGAGGGCAGTTGTGCTTGGAACGGCGTCGACGCCGACGCCGACGGCATGCGGCTCTCGCCGCGTTCGCCGCCAACCCCGTGCCTGCCCGAGGAGCGCATCCGCGCCACCGCCGGGCAGCGTGGATCCCCTCTGCGTCGCAGACATTCATCCCGTTTACCACCGCACTAAAGAAAGAAACCCATGACTGTCAATATTTCAGAAGTTTCGCCCGCTTCTTCGCTTTTCTCCGCCGTCTCTCTCGGGAAGATCGAGCTCGCCAACCGCATCGTCATGGCACCGCTGACCCGGGTCCGGGCCGGTTCCTCCGGCATCCCCGGGGACCTCATGGTCGAGTACTACCGGCAGCGGGCGAGCGTCGGAATGATCATCACCGAGGGCACCTACCCCGACCACGCGTCGCAGGGGTATGTCGGTGAGCCGGGCATCGCCACCGACGAGCAGGCGGCCGGCTGGCAGCGGGTGTTCGAGGCGGTGCACGCCGAGGGCGGCCGCATCGTCCTGCAGATCATGCACGCCGGCCGCGGCACCCACCCCGACATCAACGGCGGCCGCCGTATCCTCGCCCCCAGCGCGATCGCCATCGACAACAAGACGTTCACCGAGAAGGGCGAGCAGCCCTACCCCGTACCGGAAGCAATGACCACCGCAGAGATCCGGGCAGCCCGGGAGGACTTCGTCGCCGCGGCCCGCCGAGCAATCGACGCGGGAGCGGACGGCGTGGAAATCCACGGCGCCAACGGCTACCTGCTCCAGGAGTTCCTCTCCCCGGCGGCCAACCAGCGCACCGATGGCTACGGCGGCTCGCCGCAGAACCGTGCCCGCTTCGTCGTCGAGGTCGTCACGGCGGTCGCCCAGGCCGTCGGTGCCGAGCGGGTCGGGCTGCGGATCTCGCCGGAGGTCGACCTCGGGGACGTCTTCGAGACCGACCGGGACGACGTCCTGGCCACCTACGGCACCCTGCTCGACCGACTGCGCCCGCTGGGCCTGGCCTACCTCTCCGTACTGCACGCCGAGCCGGGCGGCGACCTTGTGCAGGAGCTGCGGCGGCGCTTCGGCGGCAAGCTGATCGTCAACAACGGCCCCCTCGGCGGGGGGCAGACCACCCGCGAGCGGGCGCTCCGGCAGATCGAGGCCGACCACGCCGACGCCGTGGCCGTGGGCCGGGCCCTCATCGCCAACCCCGACCTGGTCGAGCGCTGGCAGGGTGGCCACCCGGAGAACGAGCCGCGGCCGGAACTGTTCTACGGGCCGGGCGCCGAGGGCTACACCGACTACCCCTTCCTCGAAGCGGCTTGAGGCCACGGTCACGCCTGTCCATGCGGCAGCCCCACTCACCCCATGGACAGGCGCCCGACCAGCGACACTGTGCCCGCCCCTTTGCACCCCCCGGCCACACCGGCGATCACGCCCCGCTGCGGGCACGGCAGGTCTGCGAGGCGATGGACATGGAGACCGCGCCCAACAACATCAACAACACCCGCCTGGAACTCAAGCGACTGACCGCCCGCGGCATCCTGGTCGAGACCGAGCGGGGATTGTTCGCCCAGCCGCGGCCATAGCTGCCCGGCGGCCCTCGGAGCAGCCTGCCTACCCCAGCCGACAGGGCAATACGGACATCAAGTCACGCACCGCCCTCCGAGAGCGGCACCAAAGGACGAGCACCTCGTACGGAACGGGGTGAACGTCCACAGTCGTCTCCGCGCACCCCGAGTGTCCCCTGGTGCTGTTTCCTGTACGGGCCGTTTCTCGCCGCCCCGAGGTCGGCGGCTACGCCGCGATCCATGGGGCGCCCAGCGCCCTGATCATCGTCCGCCACCGGCTCCCGACACCCAGAGGTCACCGGGCGACACCACCTCCGGATCCTCGCGTCCAGCCAGCGTCCAGAATTCGACGCCCAGACGCTCGCACAGCCCACGACGCCATCCTCCAGCCGTGGGCTGATACGTCTGCACAGGTCAGAGCGACCTCAACCAACGCTGATGGCAGCGGAGTCGAACTCACGAGCAGCGGATTCCACCCCGTGGACCAACACCCTGAATCCGCACCCCAGATGAGGCGTTTCCGCAGGTCACAGGGGTGCATAGTGGGGCGGGCGGGACTCGAACCCACGGCCGACGGCTTATGAGTCCTTTGAGGATCTTGGCGGTCCTTGCCCATCAGCGTGCGTTTCACGATATTTTTGCTGGTCAGGCTGGGTGCGCCGCGCCTCCGCCTCTGCCGGTCTGCTCCTATCCTTGCGTCCCAACTGCGTCCCGATCTCACCCCCGGGAGGGCCAGGGAAACCGAACTTTCGGGCGATAACGCCAGCTCGGAGGTGGGTTTCGAACCCGTCCGCAGCGGATCGCCCTTCCCATGGGCAGACCTCCGCGCCCAGCGACGCATGGCCGCGCGAACCCACCTACGCCGATTCGGTGCACTGGCCGAACACCATCACGCCGGTTCGGTGAACTGGTCGAACACCGTCACGGCGGCGCGGGTGGCGAGGGACCAGCGGTCCTCTCCTTCCGGGTCCTCCAGGTTGGGGTGTCCGGCGATCCAGCGCATGTGGAAGCCGTCGAGCAGGGCGGCGATGGTGGTGGCGAGGTGCTCGACCTTGTAGGGCGCGCGCATGCGCAGCCCGTAGGCGTCCAGCAGCGCCTGGTACGCCTCGCAGGCGACCTCGGTGAACGACTCGCCATAGTGCCCCAGGGCGTCGCGGACGCGTGGGTTGGCGGCGCTGGCGTAGAAGCCGAGCAGCACGCGGTAGATCGGGTCCACGCGGTGGTTCTCGTGGTTGTCCGCCAGGACGTCGTTGAGAGCCTCCTGCCAGGTCGTGCCGCTGTCGACCGCCTCCTTGAAACGACGGATGCTCTCCGGCAGCCCCGGGACCAGTTCGGCCTGTCGGCTGGTGAGGTGGAAGAGGAGATCTGCCTGGAAGTCGGCCTGCGCGGGCCAGATCTGGTAGATGGATCCGGTCGTGATCGCCGGTGCCGTGTCGTCGCCCAGCCTCTCCCGCATGATGCGGGTGGCCTCCTCGGTGACCCGCTTGACGCGGATATGAGCAAGGGCTGCGGAGACAGCCGCCTCACTCGTGTCAGAGGTGCCGGCGCAGACGAGTTCGGTGGCCGCCTCCAGCATGAGAGCCCGGGTCTCTTCGGGTGTGCGCCGAGGGAGCCTGCGTCTCACGGCGTCCGCCGCCATGTCCTTCCCCTCCCGTTGCGTGATCGTTAATTCGGCGTGAACCGGGGCGTTGACAGGGCGCCAGCGTACACCTAGATTCCCGATCCGTAAGAAAGTTACGAAACTCGAAAGCGCCGATCACCTGGCCTTTCGAAGCACCTCGGGCTGGACCCAGGCACCGGTCATCCCTGTGCGCCCTCCTGCCCTCCTCTGCCTTCCGCGCTCTCCCCGCATGCCGTGCCGGGCACCGCCCTGCCGTTTTCCGATCCTGGAGGATCCTGCATGCCCGCAACCTCACGTCCCCTGAGACTCGGCCTCGTCTCCGCCGCCATGGCGCCCCTGCTGGGCATCGCCGCATGCGGCGGATCGGGCACCAACGCACCCTCGTCGTCCGGCGCCTCCGGGGGTGGCTCCTCCGCGAGTGCGGACTCCCGCTCGGCGAGTGACGTCGTGACCGACTACCTCGGCTACGTCGGCGGAAAGGCGGGGAAGGCCGACGCCGGGCTCGACCCGGTCACCCTGGGCTGGGTGAACGTCGAGGGCGGCCCCGGCGGCAACCCCGAGGCCACCCTGGGTGCCCGTGCCGCCGTGAAGTACGTCAACGACAGGTTGGGCGGTATCGGCGGGCACCCGCTGAAGCTGAACGTCTGCACGGTGGTGTCCGCCGAGGAGGAGGGGCAGAAGTGCGGCCAGCAACTGCTCGGCGCCGAAGAGGTCTCCGCCATCGGTGTGGGCAACCTCTACCTCGGAGACGCGTCCTTCAACTCCGTGATCGCGGGGAAGAAGCCCGTACTGGTCGGAGTGGCGACGGGCCCGACCATGCCCACCGCGAAGAACACCTTCAGTACGTTCGGCGACCTGCCGCACATCTTCGGTACCTGGGGCACGTACGCCCGTGACGCACTGAAGGCGAAGACCGCGGCGGTGATCCACACGAACACGCCCGGCGACAAGATCGCCTCCGGGGCCGCGGTGAAGGGCCTGGAAGCCGCCGGTCTGAAGGTGAGGTCCGTCGGATTCGACGCGCAGTCCACCGATCTGATCGGCCCGGTCACCGCGGCCGGGGCGAACACCGCAGATGTCGTGGTGCCCATCTCCGTCGGTGGCGGATGCGTCGGGATCGCCAAGGCACTGAAGCAGCTCAATGTCACCAAGCCGGTGGTCTCCACGCCGCTGTGCATGTCCCCCGATGTCGCCCAGGGACTCGGCGGGGACCTGCCCACCTGGACGTACGGCGTCGCCCAGACGCTGCCGACGGATTCCTCGGCCGCCGACTCCAAGGCGTTCCTGAAGGCCTCGGCGCAGGCGGGGCTGGACAAGGACGACCAGTCCAAGGTCTTCGCGCCGCTGGGCTGGAGCACGGTCCTGACGTACGCGAAGGTGCTCAACGCCATCGGCCCGGACAAGATCACCCCCGCGTCGGTGACCGAGCAGCTCAAGAAGTTCCCCGGGCCGGTCGTCATGGGCGCCGCCGAGGTCAAGTGCGGCAAGTACCCGGACGCCCTCGCCGTCTGCAACGACCAGGCGAGGTTCTACCGGTACGAAGGCAAGGGCCAGTTCAAGCCCCTGACCGACTGGATCCGCCCGCCCCAGTGAGCCCCAGCCCGCCCCGCCGCCGCCGCTGAGGCCGCAGCCCTCGCGGGACGCGGCCTCAGCAGCACGGACTCGCGGATGTGCGTGCTCATGACAGGAGTCATGAATTGGAACAGATCCTGCTCTTCGCCTTGCTCGGCCTCGGCCAGGGGGCACTGATCGCCGGCATCGCGCTCGGCGTGGTGGTCACCTACCGGGGCTCGGGCGTCATCAACCTGTCCACCGGCGCGGTCGCCATGACCTCGGCCTATGCCTTCTGGGCCCTGACCACCGGTTTCTTCGGGTTCACGCTGCCCGTGGGACTCGCTCTCGCCGGTGCCCTCGCAGTCGCACTCGCCGTCGGAGTCCTGACAGAGGCGGCGGTCTTCAAGCCGCTACGCACCGTCTCGCCCCTGGCCAAACTCGCGGCATCCCTCGGCATCCTGCTCACCCTGCAGGCCACCGTGCTCCTGGTCTTCGGGGTGCAGCCGAAGCAGGCACCGAGCATCCTTCCGGCCGACACCGTCACCATGCTGGGCGTCACCACACCCTCCGACCGCTTCGTCCTGGCCGGACTGGTCGTCGTGATCGCCCTGGTCCTGGGTGCCCTGTACCGGTGGAGCCGCTTCGGCCTGGCCACCCGCGCGGCCTCGGAGAACGAACAGGCCGCTCTTCTGGCAGGCCTGTCGCCCAACAGCGTCTCGATGGCCAACACACTCCTGGCCGCCCTGGTCGCCGGGCTCCTCGGTGTCCTGGCCGCGCCCATCGTCCAGGTCGACTCCATGACGCTGCCCCTGCAGGTGGTCCCGGCCCTGGCCGCCGCCCTCTTCGCCGGTTTCACCTCGCTGTGGATCGCCTGCACCACGGGCATCCTCATCGGAGTGCTCCAGTCGATCGTGTACTACCTGTCCACGCAGAGCTGGTTCCCGACCGACAACGGCAACGCCATGCCCGGCCTCCAGCAGCTCCTCGTCTTCCTCCTGATGGTCGTCGCCCTGTACGTGCGCGGCGCCGGTCTGCCGCGCCGCGGTGAACTCGTCGAACAGCGGCTGCCCGCGGTGCCCCTGCCCGAGCGGCTGCTACGTCCCGCCCTGATGGCCGCCGCGGTCGCCGCCGCCGCACTGACAGTGCTCCCGTTCGACTTCCGCCAGGCACTCACGAACTCGATGATCGGCATGGTCATCGTCCTGTCCTACGTCGTCATCACCGGCTACGTGGGACAGATCTCCGTGATGCAACTCGCGCTCTCCGGAACCGCGGGCTTCGTCCTCTCCCACCTCTCGGTCCGGTTGGGGATCCCGTTCCCGTTCTCCGCCCTCGGCGCGATGCTGCTGGCCACACTGCTCGGAGTGGCCGCGGGCGTCTCCGCCCTGCGGGTGCGGGGTGTGAGCCTGGCCGTCGTCACCCTGGCCGCGGCCCTGGCCATGGAACAGGCGCTGTTCAACAACACCTCGTTCGGCGGAACGGCCGGAGTGTCCGTACCCCCGCCGCGCCTGTTCGGGATCGACCTCGGACCGAAAGCGGACTTCCGCGGTCTGGACGGCAACGAACCCAGCCCCATGTTCGGCTTCCTCGTCCTGGCCGTCACCGTCGCCCTCGGACTGTACGTCGCCCATCTCAGGCGCACCGGACTCGGCCGCCGGATGCTCGCCGTCCGCTCCAACGAACGCGCCGCGGCGGCAGCCGGTGTCGACGTGCGGGGCGTGAAGATCGCCGCGTTCGCGATCAGTTCCTTCATCGCCAGCGCGGCCGGCACCCTCTACGGCTACAACTTCGGCTCGGTCAGCGCCGCCCGGTTCACCGCGCTGGCCGCCCTCGGGCTGATCGGTTTCGCCTACATCGGCGGCATCACCATGGTGTCCGGAGCCGTGATCGCGGGGCTGATGTCCACCGAGGCGCTGCTGCCCCACGCGCTGGACAAGTGGTTCGGGATCAAGGGGACCTGGGCCCTGCTCTTCGGCGGCGTCTCCCTGATCGTGACGCTGATCGCCAACCCCGACGGCATCGCGGGCGCCGCTCACCGCCGGAAGACGGCGAAGAGGGCGAGACGCGCGGCGGCCACGACAGGGCCACCGTCCGACAGCGCGGCCGCCGTCGGCTCCCCGCGGATCCACCTCGGCCGTACCGCTGCCGACGCCAAGGAGGTCGCACCGTGAACGTGCTCTCTGTCCAGCAGCTGGGCGTCAGCTACGGCGGCGTCCACGCGCTCAACGATGTCTCCCTGGAGGTCGGCGAGGGCCAACTCGTGGGGCTCATCGGCCCCAACGGGGCCGGCAAGACCACCTTCGTGGACGCCGTCACCGGCCTCGTCGCCTCCCGGGGAAGAGTGGAACTCTATGGCGAGGACCTGACCGGACGGCCGCCCCATGTACGAGCCCGCCGAGGACTCGCCCGCACCTTCCAGAGCAGTGAACTCTTCGAGGACCTCACGGTCGCGGAGAACCTCCAGGTCACGGCGGACCCTTCGACGTGGTGGACCGCGCTCGGCGAGACCTTCGGCCGCCGCCCGTCCCCGAACCCCGCTGTCGGGGAGGCCCTTGCGGCCCTGGGACTCGAGGACCTGGCCGACGCCTCGGCGCACGAACTGTCCCAGGGCAGACGCAAACTCGTCGGTGTGGCACGGGCCTTGGCAGCCCGGCCCCGCATCATCTGTCTGGACGAACCCGCGGCCGGCCTGGACACGACGGAGAGCGCCGGACTCGGACGCCGACTGCGCGCGGTCGCCGACGCCGGCACCGCGCTGCTCCTCATCGACCACGACATGAGCCTCGTGATGGGCGTCTGCGACCACGTCGTCGTACTGGAGTTCGGGAAGGTGATCGCCTCCGGGACGCCGGCACAGGTCCGAACCGACCCCGCCGTCGTCACCGCCTACCTCGGGGCATCCACCGCCCGGCCCGCCACCGCGTCCGGCACGTCGAACGCCGGCTCCGCCAAGACCGTCACCAGCACCCCGGAGACACCATGAGCACCCCAGTCCTGGAGGTGGCCGGCCTCACCGCCGGATACGACGGAGCCCCCGTCGTCCGCGGGATCGACCTCGAAGTGGGCGCGGGAGAGGTCGTCGCCCTCCTCGGGGCCAACGGAGCGGGGAAGACCACCACGCTCAAGGCCGTCTCCGCCCTGCTGCGCCCCCTCGCCGGCACGATCACGTTCAACGGAACGGACCTCGGCAGGATCCCGGCGGCGACCCGCGCCCGCCTCGGCATCGCCCACGTTCCGGAAGGACGAGGCATCTTCTCCGGCCTCACGGTGGCGGAACACCTGCGCCTCGGTCACCGGGGCGAGCGCCTCGACCACTCGGCCGCCCACCGTTACTTCCCCGCCCTGTCCCGCCTCCAGGACCGCAGGGCAGGACTGCTCTCCGGCGGCGAGCAGCAGATGCTCGCCATGGGACGAGCCCTGGCCCGCGGCCCCAAGCTGCTCCTGCTCGACGAGCTGAGCCTCGGCCTGGCACCCATCATCGTCGAGGAGTTGCTGCCCATAGTCAGGCACTATGCCGACGACACCGGCTGCGGAGTGCTGCTCGTCGAACAGCACGTCGGCCTCGCCCTCGACATCGCCGACCGCGGCTACGTCCTCTCCCACGGCGAGATCACCACGCACGCCACGGCCCGGGAACTCCGGGCCGACCAGTCCCGGATCATCGCCGGCTACCTCGGCGAGCAGCACGCCTGACCCGGCCGGGCGGCCACAACCGCCGTGCGCCACAACCGCCATGAGCCTCAACCGCTCGGGCCGGCCCACCTGTACAACCCGGCCGGACGCTCAGGGCTGCCCGCGTACCCAAGACAAGGAATCCGATGTTCACCTTCCACAGCGAAGACGGCGTCCAGATCCACGTGCACGAATGGAAGCCGGACACCCCACCGCGAGCCGTCGTGCAGATCGCCCACGGCATGGGAGAGCACGCCGGCCGTTACGCCCCACTCGCGGCAGCACTGACCACTCGGGGCTACGCCGTCTACGCCAACGATCACCGCGGACACGGGCTGAGCAGGCACGCCGAGCCCGGTCATCTCGGAGACGACGGCTGGAACCGACTCGTCGGTGACATGGTCACCCTGTCAGAGACCATCCGCGAGCAGCACCCCGGCCTGCCCCTGGTGCTGCTCGGACACAGCCTCGGTTCCTTCGCCTCACAGCAGTACGTCCTGGACCACGCCCACCTGATCGACGCCCTTGCCCTCGCCGGTACCACCGCGGTCGACGTCATGCTCGCGGCACAGGCGCAGGCGGACGCGGAGGGAGGAGACCCGCTGCTCGCGCTCAACCAGGCGTTCCAGCCCAGCCGCACGCCGTTCGACTGGCTCAGCCGGGACGAACCGGCCGTCGACGCCTACCTCGCCGACCCCATGTGCGGCTTCAGCCTCGACGCCCAGGGCATGGCCGACATCACCATCGCCTCGGCGTCACTTGCCCAGCCCAAAGGCATCCCGGCAGATCTGCCCATCTGCGTCCTGGTCGGGGATCACGACCCGCTGAACGCCGATCTCTCACTCAGCAACCTGCTTGTCGAACGCTACGGCGAGGCCGGCCTCACCGACGTGACCTACCTCATCTATCCCGCAGCCCGCCACGAGTTGTTCCACGAGACCAACAAACAGGAGATCGTCAGCGACCTGCTGGCCTGGCTGAAACGCGTCCTCGCCCGCTGACCCCGGCGCTGGAGACAGCGTCCCCAGGACCGCAAACAGTTATGGGGCGGGCGGCTGCCAGGACCACGCCCCCATGCAAGTTGGCTACCCGGGGCCGCAACCCGTCGAAGCACCCGCCGACGGGATCGCCGACGCAGGCGAGGTCGTCGATCGAGGCACTGTGGATCACGCTTCTGAGCCGGCGGGGAGGCGCTCGTAGTCGCGGGCCGAACGTCGGCGGAGCATGATCCCTCCCAGGCTGGTCGCGGGCCTTGGTCGGTTACTGCTTCCTGACGAAAGCTGCCGGTGTCGATCTCGGTGAGGACGCCGAGCCTGACGAAGCGTTTCAGCGTGGTGCGGGTGCCTTCGATGCTCTTGGGCAGCGGTGCTCGGGCAGGTCGGGCGAGGCGGGGCTGGGTGGGAAGCCTGTACCAGTGGATTCCGCCCGCGCCCACACCATCAGGCGACACCAGAACCACCCACTCACGAACCGCTCCCAGCCGACGGCGGCGGCAGCCCCGGTGAGCCGGAAGTCGCCCAGCATCCCGGTGGCCCGCCACCACACCGCACCGACCCCGCCGCCCACGGCCAGAGCAGCGTAGGCGAAGGTCCCCAGGCAGCCACTTCCGCTGACCTGCGTCCCATCAGCGTCCCAACTTCGGCGTCCACTCGCTCGCAGAGCCCTCCTGCGGCGGCTTGCGCCGGCAGTGGGCTGATACGTGTATGCCGGTCAGAGCGGTTCCAACCAACACCGATCACCACGCCCTTTGAACTCACCAGCAGCGGATTTCCCTTCCAACGCGCAGAGGCCCCGACCCTCTACTCCGGGCGGAGCCTCTGCGGCCATTTCCGCAGGCCAAACGCTGCCTCGTCACCCTATCCAGCTCAGTAGCCTTCTCCCAGGGCGAGCTGACGGGATCGGGGGACGTCTGACCCTCGGGTGGTCGGCCCTGTGTCGGTCGACCGCGGTCGGGCTTCCGGGCGCCGTGCCGCCGGCTGATCGCTGCTGCCGTGCGCCAGCGCGCGCTTCAGTTCCTCGACGAGTAACCAGCCGCGCGCGAAAGGCGAACGGCACGTCCTGGGCGTGTCCCCCACCCCCGAAGAACCACTTGAGTGGGGCCCGGGGTGGCGGCCGGCGGCCGGCTGGACGAGTGAAGGAGGCGCGGGGCCCGATACGGGCGAGAGCGCAAGCAGGAGACGCGGCGGCGGATCATCGAGACGGCTGGGCGTCGGTTCGGGAGCGACGGGATCGACGGCTCGGGGATCGCCGCGCTGATGGCCTGATGCCGGTCGCTCTTGTGGGGGCTGGACACGATTCGCCCCGCCCCCGGCGGCTGTCAGAACATCGTGTTGTCGTTGGCGGCGGTCTCGGGCACGGCCTGTTCGGAGTTCCAGTGCTCGACGATCCTGGCATCGCGGACCCGGAAGAGGTCGATGACCGACCGGCCACGCTCGCCCGGCGTGTCGACGTAGTGGCTGTGCACGGCGACCAGGTCGCCTTCGGCGATGACGCGTTTCGGTGTGACACTCGACTGCGGGAACTTGTCGAAGTAGCTGCCCAGGTCGGCCTTGAGGCCGGCCGCGCCGTCGGAGATGTTCGGGCTGTGTTCGTGGTAGTCGGCGCCGACGTAGGCGTCGATGGCGGTCAGGTCCTTGCGGACCAGCAGCTGGTCGACGAACGCGGTGACCAGTTCCTTGTGGTAGGCGGTGAACCAGCGCTGCCCGACCGCGTCGGTCCGCGGCTCGCTGAGCGTGGCGAACATGTCGTTGCCGCTGGCCGTGCTGGCGGGCACTTCCTGAATGACGTCCCAGTGCTCGGCGATCTTGCCGTCCTGGAAGCGGAACAGGTCGAACACGGCCAGACCCTCGGTGCCCGGCACCATGACGTAGCGGGAGTGCAGCAGCACCAGATCGCCGTCGGTGATGATCCGGCGGGGCTCGAAGGCGGCCTGCGGGAACTGCTGTCGCATGGCGCCGCTGAAGTACTTGAGGGCGTCGGCTCCGTCGGGCGCCAGGGGGTTGTGCTGGATGTAGGAATCGGGCCGCACGACCCGATCGACGATGGCCGTGTCCCCGAGGACGAACACGTCATGCAGCAGTTGGCTGGCAAGTTGCGCCTTGCTGTCTCGGACGGTCAGCACGATCTTGCCGGTGGTGCGGCCGGTCTCGCCGAGCGTGTGCGCCTTCGCGGCCTCGGCGAGCGGGAAGGTGGCGTCGACGTGGGCGCGCAGTGCGCCGGTCTCGACGAGGGCGGCGATGGCCTGCATGCCGGCGTGGTCGGCCTCGACCAGCAGCGACTCGTAGCGGATCCCCCGCTCGGCGATCGCCGCCAGTTCGCCGGCGTCGACGGGTACCGGAAGGATCGAGACGAGGGTGCCGCCCGGGCGCAGCACGGCCACGGATCGGGCGCGGGCGGCGGAGTCACGGGAGATCGGGTCGAGGACCACGTCGATGTCGCTGAGCACCTCGGTGAAGTCGACGCTGTGGTAGTCGATGACCTCGTCGGCACCGAGGGATCGCAGGAAGTCGTGTTTGGCGGCGCTGGCGGTGCCGATCACGTACGCGCCGCGGTCCTTGGCGATCTGGACGGCGAGGTGACCGACGCCGCCGGCCGCCGCGTGGATCAGGACTCGCTGCCCGGCCCGGACGCCGGCGGTGTCGACCAGTGCCTGGTAGGCGGTCAGCGCGGCCAGCGGCAGCGCACCCGCCTGGACGTGGTCGATGCCGGCGGGCTTGTGCGTGAAGACGCGGGCCGGCCCGGTCACGTACTCGGCGTGCGAGCCGACTCCGCCCGGGTAGGGCAGCATGCCGAAGACCTCGTCGCCGGGCTTGAACAGCGTGACGCCCACGCCGACGGCCTCGATGACGCCGGAGACGTCCCAGCCGAGCACCAGCGGCATCCGGGCGATGGTCGCGGACTGGGCACGGTTCCCCCAGTCGGTCGGGTTGACCCCGGCCGCGTGGACGGCGACCAGGATCTCGCTCACCCCTGGCGCCGGTTTGGGCAGCAGGGTCTCCTGCAGCACGTCGGGGGCGCCGTAGGTGTCCTGGCTGATGGCTCGCATGGTCTCGGTGTCCGTCATGGGCCCAGCCTGGCCGCCGTCACAGGCCCCTACAATGGCGTGATCGCCAATTTTCGACGGGATCCTGCCGTGATCAAGGTGCACCGGGTCGTTGTCCTCGCCTCACACGGGGTGTACCCGTTCGACCTGGGCATTCCCCACCGCGTCTTCGGCGCCGCGGACGGCCGCTACGAGGTCGTGACCTGCACCATCGACGGTCACCCGGTGCGCACCAACGCGGACTTCTCCATCAGCGTCGATCATGGCCCGGAGGCGTTGCGCACCGCCGACACCGTCATCATCGCGCCGTTCCACACCGGCAACCCCCGCCGGCAGACGTCGGTCGACCTGGCGCAAGTCCTCGCGTACGTGGCCCCCGGCACCCGGATCGTGTCGACCTGCACCGGCGCCTTCGTGCTGGCCGCGGCGGGGCTGCTCGACGGGCACCGGGCCACCACGCACTGGCACGCCACGGGCCTCTTCCGGGAGTGGTACCCGCAGGTGGAACTCGACCCGAACGTCCTGTTCGTCGACGAAGGCGACGTGCTGACCTCGGCCGGTGCCGCTGCCGGCATCGATGTCTGCCTGCACCTTGTCCGCAAGGACCACGGCAGCGAGATCGCCAACCGTGTGGCCCGCACCTGCGTCGTCCCCCCGTGGCGCGACGGAGGCCAGGCGCAGTACATCGAACACCCGGTCCCCGACGCAACGGCGAACGACACGTCCGCCGCCCGGCAGTGGGCGCTGCAGAACCTGCACAAGCCGCTGACGCTGAGCGACCTTGCCGAGCAGTCGAACATGAGCCAGCGCACCTTCGCCCGCCGCTTCAAAGAAGAAGTCGGCTTGAGCCCCGGACGCTGGCTCATCCAGCAACGCGTCGACCGGGCCCGGCAGTTGCTGGAATCCACCGACCTGCCGGTCGACGAGATCGCCGGCCAGGTCGGCTTCGCCGGCGGCACCTCGCTGCGCGAACACCTGCACGCCGCCATCGGCGTCACACCACTGGCCTACCGGCGCACCTTCCGAGGCCCACTGGCAACGAGCCGTGCCGCCGCGGCGGATGCCCGGCGGGACGGTCAAGTATGTGGCCCTGGATCGTAAAATTATGTACGCCATACCATCAGCTGTACCGGGGACCGATATCGGTCGCGGGTATGACAGCAAACGCACCCGTGAGTCGAGCTGTGTCCTGACACGCTGATCCTCAACCCGGGCCGGCACCGAAATCGCCGCCCGCGCCAAGGGCGTCGACAACGGCATCGCCGACGTCGCCACCGTGGGCTCGATGGCCCTCGCCGACCCCGACCTGGTCGAGCGCATCCGCGCCGGCGCACCCCTGAGCACCCCCGACCCCGCCACCTTCTACGACGGCGGCACGGCCGGCTACACCGACTACCCGGCCTACGCCGCCTGACCGGAACGCCTTGTGCCCGAGGAAGTCGCCTTCCTCGGGCACTTCGGCGTACGTACGACCCAGTCGGGCACCGGTGTACCGGCGATGACCGCGAGGTCGCGCCGCGCGGCTCCGATCCCCGCTGGTGAAGCAGTTCGGCGGGCTGCGGCCCGGCCGCGTGGGACTCGAGGATCCGCAGTCCGCCCGCGGCCAAGCGATCGGGCTCTTCACGATGATGGTGGGAACGCTGCAGCTGTCCCGCGCGCTCTCCGACCGGAAGTTCTCCGACGAGGTCCTCGAGCTGGGAATCGAGAACACCGGCCTCGAACAGATCGTGCGCCGGTACCTGTCCCCCTGGCACCGTGACAGCCGTGACCTCGGCTGCCCCTCCGCCGCCCTGCTCGACGAGATAGGGCGCTGCACCCACCCGGCCAGGCTGGCTTACACCGAGGGCGTACTGGTGGTCGCCGACGGCATCGCCGCCCGCCTGGCGCCGGGCGACCCACTCCCGGTCCGCACCATGGCACTCGGCGCGTACGCCATGATGGCCGGCACGCTCCAGCTCGCACGAGCCCTCGCCGACCCGCATCTCGCCGATCAAGTCCTCGAACAGGGCATCCGCAACGCCCTCGCCCTCCTCGGCGTCGAGCACGAAGGGGACACCAGGACGGCGCACTGACAGACGTACACACGGACGCCGCGGAGCGCGCGCCGCGCCCTCCGCCTGCCGGTGACGATGCACGAATGGCCGTCAGAGCAAGGGCATGAGGACGTCGCCGACGATCGCCGCGATGTCGTCGCCGCTGACCCGCCGGTCGCGGACAAGCCCCCAGTGGAGCAGCAGAGCGACGGCGGCGGAGACCGCCATCGAGCGACCTCCTGATGGATCGGCCTGGCGCGGGGGCAGATCGCCGCGCTCCACCGCGTGTGCCAGCACGCCCTCGATGACCTGGTGCAGGGAGTCGACATATCGCCGCCTGATGAGACCGCACAATTCCGGCTCCTGGCGAGCCGTGTCATGCAGGGCCTCCGCGGCGAGCTCCGCCCGGGACTTCCAGCGCCGGTACACGTTCGCATCGCGGACCGTGATGTGGTCCGGCCGTGCCACGCCCCCGCCCGGAGGGATTCCAGCGGTCGTTGCAACACGTGGTCAGTGTGAGGCGGTCGTGAGGAGTGTATGCAGGCGCTCGGCTGTGGTTTCCCAGCCGAGCGTCTTGCGTGGTCGGCCGTCGAGTTCGGCGGCGACGGCGTCGAGGGGCTGCGCTCCAGCTCGGCCGCGATCCTCCTCAACGGCGCCAGATGGTGCGCTGACCGCACGTGGCTCAGCCTTGACGAACGCGGTGCGCCGTCCACGGGACCGTTTCCTCTTCGGGCCGTTTCCCTGACCTCGGGCCTGTCTGCCCGACGCACACATCCGCGCCGCCTCCAGTGCCGGCCCGGCACTCGACCGTCCGCACGGTGGACGGCAGCTCCATGCCTCCGAACCAGCAAACGGGACAACGAAATCGGCCCGGAAACACTCTCGGCCTGACCCCGGCCGCGCCCTCCCGGCCCCTGTATGGCCCCTGGGTCTTGGGGACGACCCGCAGCGCAGTCGCCCGGACCGAGAGCGGCAACCTTAGACAACTACTCCGCCGCAGGTCAGAGGGGTTGGATCTCCCCGGAACGCTGCCGGACCTCAAACCTACGAGCAGCGGATTCAGCCCGCTCAGGCAAAGTTGACGCTCCGCCAGGACAAAATGAACGTTTCCGCAGGTCAGAGACCTACTGAAGTGGGGCGGGTGGGACTCGAACCCACGGCCGACGGATTATGAGTCCGCTGCTCTAACCGGCTGAGCTACCGCCCCGTACGGCGTGTCGCGTACATGTGTGCGCGCCGTCTGCCGCAGCATAGCCGCTCATACGATCTCCTGCTTCGGATGGTCGGCCTTCGCATGCGCTTGTTGACCTTGAGGACTTCGGCGGCGCGCACGCGGTTCCCCCGGACATGAAAAAGGACCCCGACGGGGCCCCTCCTCACTGCTCTCCCGACTGGACTCGAACCAGTAACCTGCCGGTTAACAGCCGGCTGCTCTGCCAATTGAGCTACGGAAGATCGAAGCTCCCCCGACTGGACTCGAACCAGTAACCTGCCGGTTAACAGCCGGCTGCTCTGCCAATTGAGCTACGGAGGATTGCCTCGCTGCATCGAACGTGACTCCCTGGGTATTCGCCAGGGGGCGTGCGCTCGCTGCGACACATACATTAGCGCAAGCAGGGGGGTGCTCCGCCAATCGGTATCCCCCGCGCCCGTCGCGCGCGCAGGGCACGCAAGGGACCGACGCAGACGTAAGGGAAGGGTGGCCGCCATGCGCTATCGGCTCACGTTCTTTGCCGGACTGGCCCTGGGCTACGTACTCGGGACGAAGGCCGGACGCGAACGCTACGAGCAGTTGAAGAAGTCCGCGCGACAGGTCGCGCAGAACCCCGCCGTGCGCAACACCGCCGAGTCGGCCGCCCAGCAGGGGCGCGTCTACGCGGGCAAGGCGTACCACGTGGTCAGCGAGAAGGTCGGGGACCGTGTGCCCGACCTGGTCGCCGAGCGGGTTCGCTCGCTGCGTGAACGCAACGCGAACGGCTCCGCCGCGGACGACTGGGGAACGAGCAATACCTAGGGACCGGATCGGGTCGGCCGGACCGACGCGCGGCGCCCCCACCCCTTCCGGTGCGGCAGAATTTCCGCCATGGGGATAGTCGCCGGGCTGGACAGTTCGCCCGATTTTACGCGCATTGTCGTCTGTGACTCGGACACAGGGGCCGTGCTCAGGCAGGGGTATGCCCCGCACCCGCTGGAGCCGGCGGAGGGCGGGGGGCGTCCGGCGGACGTCGACCCGCAGGCCTGGCTGCTGTCCCTGGGCGAGGCGGCCACCGGTGGGCTGCTGGAGGGTGTGCAGGCGATCGGGGTCTCGTCCCAGCAGAACGGGCTGATCGCGCTGGACGCACAGGGCAACAGCGTGCGTCCGGCGATGGTCGGCGCCGACAAGCGGACCCAGGTCGCGGCGGCCGACCTCGTCGACGCGCTCGGGGGACGCGGCGCGTGGGCGGAGGCCGTCGGCTGCGTACCGGGAGCCGCTCAGCCGGTGACGAAGCTGCGCTGGATGAGCCGTACGGAACCGGATGCCGCGATGCGGACGGCCGTCCTGCTGCAGGCGCACGACTGGCTGGTCTGGCAGTTGCTGGGGCGGCCGGTCAGAAGGACGACGGACCGGGGCGGGGCGTCCGGGACCGGGTACTGGAACGCGGCGACCGGGCAGTACCGCACGGACCTCGTCGAGATGGCGCTCGGGCACCAGGTCATGCTGCCGGAGGTGCTCGGCCCCTCCGACGCCGCCGGGACGACGCCGGAGGGGCTCCTCATCTCCGCCGGCACCGGGGAGACCATGGCCGCCGCGTTCGGACTCGGCATCGGGCTCGGGGACGCGGTCGTGTCGCTGGGGGCCTCCGGATCGGTCATGGCCGTGCACACGACGGCGCTCGTCGACTCCTCCGGGATGATCACCTCGCTGGCCGACGCGACCGGGATGCATCTGCCGGTCGTCACCACGCTCAACGCCGTACGGACCTTGCGCGGGGCCGTCGATCTGCTGGGCGTGCCCGATCTGGAGGCGCTGTCCGACCTGGCGATGAAGTCGACGCCGGGGTCGCACGGGCTGGTGATGCTGCCGTACCTGGAGGGCGAGCGGACGCCGAACCTTCCGCACACGGCGGGGACGCTGGCCGGGCTGCGGCGGGAGTCGATGAAGCCGGAGCACTTCGCGCGGGCCGCGTTCGAGGGCATGCTGTGCGGGCTCGCGGACGCGCTGGACGTGCTGCGCGGCCGGGGTGTCGACGTACGGCGGATCTTCCTGCTGGGCGCGGCGGCGGAGCTGCCGGCGGTGCAGGCGGCGGCGCCGGCGCTGTTCGGGGTGCAGGTGGTGGTGCCGCAGCCGGCGGACTACGCGGCGGTGGGCGCGGCGCGGCAGGCCGCGTGGGCGCTCGGGGTCTCGCAGGGGGCGCTCGATCCGCGTACACCACCGATGTGGCCGGGGGCGGCGGCACAGGTGCTGGACCCCGGGGACGAGCTGGCGGTGGGGCAGGCGGTACGGCAGCAGTACGTGGCGGTGCGTGAGCAGACGCATCCCGGGGCGTTCCGGGCATGAGGACCCGGCTCCCGGCCGCGCGGTCCGGTCACCGGAGCTTCACCGTCGGGTTAATTCGGTTGAGGTAACGCGGGGGGAGTGTTCGACGATGGGGGGTGGTGCGTCCCGAACCCCGTCGACTCCGAGAGATCTCGCGTGCTCATACGATTGCTGAGAAGTCATCTTCGTCCTTACCGGACACCGATCACCCTGCTGGTGCTGCTGCAGTTCGTGCAGACGTGCGCCACGCTCTACCTGCCCACACTGAACGCGGACATCATCGACAAGGGCGTGGTGGAGGGGGACACGGGCTACATCCTGTCCTTCGGCGCGCTCATGATCGGCATCTCGCTGGTGCAGGTCGTCTGCAACATCGGGGCCGTGTACTACGGCGCCCGCACCGCCTCGGCGGTCGGCCGGGACATCCGGGCGGCCGTGTTCGACCGGGTGCAGTCGTTCTCGGCGCGTGAGGTCGGTCACTTCGGGGCCCCGTCGCTGATCACGCGGACGACGAACGACGTGCAGCAGGTGCAGATGCTGGTGCTCATGACGTTCACGCTGGTGGTGTCGGCGCCGATCATGTGCGTCGGCGGCATCGTGCTGGCGCTCGGGCTGGACGTGCCGCTGTCGGGGGTGCTCCTCGCCGTCGTACCGGTGCTCGGCATCTCCGTCAGCCTGATCGTGCGCCGGCTGCGCCCCCTGTTCCGGGCCATGCAGGTGCGGCTGGACACCGTGAACCGGGTACTGCGGGAGCAGATCACCGGCAACCGGGTGATCCGAGCCTTCGTACGGGACGACTACGAGAAGGACCGGTTCCGGAAGGCGAACGCCGAGCTGACGGAGGTGTCCCTGGGCACCGGGCGGATGCTCGCCCTGATGTTCCCGATCGTGATGACCGTCATCAACCTGTCGTCGATCGCCGTGGTCTGGTTCGGCGCCCATCGCATCGACAGCGGCGGGATGGAGATCGGCGCGCTCACCGCGTTCCTCGCCTATCTGATGCAGATCGTGATGGCGGTGATGATGGCCACCTTCATGTTCATGATGATGCCGCGCGCGGAGGTGTGCGCCGAGCGCATCCAGGAGGTGCTCGACACCGACACCAGTGTGGTGCCGCCGGTCGCGCCCGTCCGGGAGCTGCGGCGGCACGGGTTCCTGGAGGTGCGGGGCGCGGGCTTCCGCTATCCGGGCGCCGAGGAGCCGGTCCTCCGGTCGATCGAGGTCGTCGCTCGGCCCGGTGAGACGACCGCCGTCATCGGGTCCACGGGCAGCGGGAAGTCCACGCTGCTGGGGCTCGTCCCCCGGCTGTTCGACGTCACCGAGGGCGAGGTGCTGGTGGACGGCGTCGACGTACGGACGCTCGATCCGCAACTGCTGGCCAGGACCGTGGGGCTGGTGCCGCAGAAGCCGTACCTCTTCTCGGGGACCGTGGCGACGAACCTGCGGTACGGCAATCCCGACGCCACCGACGAGGAGTTGTGGCACGCGCTGGAGGTGGCGCAGGCCAAGGAGTTCGTGGAGCGGCTGGAGAACGGGCTGGACTCCCCCATCGCACAGGGCGGGACGAACGTGTCCGGGGGGCAGCGGCAGCGGCTCGCGATCGCGCGGACGCTGGTGCAGCGGCCGGAGATCTACCTGTTCGACGACTCGTTCTCCGCGCTGGACTACGCGACCGACGCCGCCCTGCGCGCGGCGCTGGGGCGGGAGACCGCCGAGGCGACCGTGGTGATCGTGGCCCAGCGGGTGGCGACCATCCGGGACGCCGACCGCATCGTCGTCCTCGACGAGGGCCGGGTCGTCGGCACCGGACGCCACCACGAGCTGATGGCGCAGAACGAGACCTACCGGGAGATCGTCCTCTCCCAGCTCACGGAAGCGGAGGCAGCCTGATGGCCGGGCCGTTGGCACGGATGGCGGGGGCCGGGGCTCCCGATCAGCACTCCATGGACTTCAAGGGGTCCGGGAAACGGCTGCTCGCGCAGTTCAGGCCCGAGCGGTTCACGATGTACGCGATGATCGTGTGCGCGGTGCTCAGCGTCGGTCTCTCGGTGCTGGGGCCGTACATCCTCGGCCGGGCGACCGACCTCGTCTTCGCGGGGGTCGTCGGGCGGGAGATGCCGGCGGGTGCCACGAAGGCCGAGGTCCTGGCCTCCATGCGCGAGCGCGGGGAGGGCGCGGTCGCCGACATGCTGTCGGGCACGGACTTCACCCCGGGCAAGGGCATCGATTTCGACGCCGTCGGCGCGGTGCTGCTGGTTGCCCTCGGCATCTTCCTGGTCGCGGGGCTGTTGATGGCCGCGGCGACCCGGCTCTCCAACCGGGCCATCAACCGGACCGTCTACCACATGCGCGAGGAGCTGCAGGCGAAGCTGTCGCGGCTGCCGCTGTCGTACTTCGACCGGCGGCAGCGCGGTGAGGTGCTGAGCCGGGCGACCAACGACATCGACAACATCGGCCAGACGCTCCAGCAGTCCATGGGGCAGCTGGTCAACTCGCTGCTCACCATCATCGGTGTGCTGGTGATGATGTTCTGGGTGTCGCCGCTGCTGGCGCTGGTCGCGCTGGTGACCGTGCCGGTGTCGTTCGTGGTCGCCACCCGCGTCGGCAAGCGGTCGCAGCCGCACTTCGTGGCGCAGTGGCGGGTCACCGGGAAGCTCAACGCGCACATCGAGGAGATGTACACCGGGCACACGCTCGTGAAGGTGTTCGGGCGGCAGGAGGAGTCGGCGCAGCAGTTCGCCGAGGAGAACGAGCGGCTGTACGAGGCCGGGTTCAAGGCCCAGTTCAACAGCGGGATCATGCAGCCGCTGATGTTCTTCGTGTCGAACATCAACTATGTGCTGGTCGCGGTGGTGGGCGGACTGCGGGTCGCTTCCGGTGCCCTGTCCATCGGTGACGTGCAGGCCTTCATCCAGTACTCGCGGCAGTTCTCGATGCCGCTGACGCAGGTCGCCTCGATGGCGAACCTGGTGCAGTCCGGGGTCGCCTCCGCCGAGCGGATCTTCGAGCTGCTCGACGCGGAGGAGCAGGAGGCCGACGCGGTGCCCGGGGTGCGGCCGGAGGAGCTGCGGGGGCGGGTCGCTCTGGAAGGGGTGTCCTTCCGGTACGAGGCCGACAAGCCGCTGATCGAGGATCTGTCGCTGGTGGTCGAGCCCGGCCACACCGTGGCGATCGTGGGGCCGACCGGGGCCGGGAAGACGACCCTGGTGAACCTGTTGATGCGGTTCTACGAGGTCACGGGCGGGCGGATCACCCTGGACGGGGTCGATGTCGCGTCCATGTCCCGGGACGAACTGCGGGACGGGATAGGGATGGTGCTCCAGGACACCTGGCTGTTCGGGGGGACCATCGCGGAGAACATCGCGTACGGGGCGTCCGCCTCGCGGAAGGTGACGCGCGGGGAGATCGAGGAGGCGGCTCGGGCCGCGCACGCGGATCGGTTCGTGCGGACGCTGCCCGAGGGGTACGACACCGTGATCGACGACGAGGGGAGCGGGGTGAGCGCGGGTGAGAAGCAGCTCATCACGATCGCTCGGGCGTTCCTGTCGGATCCGGTGATCCTGGTGCTGGACGAGGCGACGTCTTCGGTGGACACGCGTACCGAAGTGCTGATCCAGAAGGCCATGGCCAAGCTGGCGCACGGGCGTACGTCGTTCGTGATCGCGCATCGGCTGTCGACGATTCGGGATGCGGACACGATCCTGGTGATGGAGAACGGTTCCATCGTGGAGCAGGGGGCGCACGAGGAGCTGTTGGCGGCGGACGGGGCGTATGCGCGGCTGTACAAGGCGCAGTTCGTCGAGGCTGTGGCCGAGGTGGACTGAGGGGGGTGGGCCGAGGGGGGCGTTGTCGGGTGCGGGTGTGTGGGGGCTGGTCGCGCGGTTCCCGCGCCCCTGAGAAGCAGGGGCTGCGCCCACCGCTTCTCAGACCCACCCGAGTCGCGCTCGGCGACGCGCCCCCTCAGTCCAGGTAGCCCCGCAGCTGGTCCGCGAAGGCGTGGTCGCGGAGTTTGTTGAGGGTCTTGGACTCGATCTGCCTGATGCGTTCCCGGGTCACCCCGAAGATGCGGCCGATCTCCTCCAGCGTGCGGGGGCGGCCGTCCGCCAGGCCGTAGCGGAGTTGCACCACCTTGCGTTCGCGTTCGCCGAGGGTGGAGAGGACCGCCTCCAGGTGCTCGCGCAGGAGGAGGAACGCCGCCGACTCCACGGGGCTCGCCGCGTCGCCGTCCTCGATGAGGTCGCCGAGGGCCACGTCGTCCTCCTCGCCCACGGGGGCGTGCAGGGAGACCGGTTCCTGGGCGAGGCGGAGCACCTCGCTGACGCGTTCGGGGGCGAGGTCGAGATGGGCGGCCACCTCGTCCGGCGTGGGCTCGTAACCGCGCTCCTGGAGCATGCGGCGCTGGACGCGGACGACCCGGTTGATCAGCTCGACCACATGGACGGGGACACGGATCGTGCGGGCCTGGTCGGCGAGGGCGCGGGACATGGCCTGACGGATCCACCAGGTCGCGTACGTGGAGAACTTGTAGCCGCGGGCGTAGTCGAACTTCTCGACGGCGCGGATGAGGCCCAGGTTCCCCTCCTGGACCAGATCGAGCATGGTCAGCCCGCGGCCGACGTAACGCTTCGCCACCGACACCACGAGCCGCAGGTTCGCCTCGATGAGGCGGCGCTTGGCCATGCGGCCCATGACGACCAGCTTGTCGAGGTCGAGGGCGAGCCGGGTGTCGAGGTCGGAGGCGTTGCCGAGCCGCTCCTCGGCGAAGAGGCCGGCCTCGACGCGGCGGGCCAGCTCGACCTCCTCCACGGCCGTCAGGAGGGGGATGCGGCCGATCTCGCGCAGGTACTGGCGGAACAGGTCGGAGGACGGGCCACTGGTGTCCGTGCGGACGCGCGGCAGTTCCACGGGCTCGGACTCGGGGAGTTCGGCCGGCCCGTCGAGTTCGGGCGGGTCGTCCGGGGCCGCCTCGGGGTGGTGCGCGGCGCGGCTCTGGGCGGGCACCGCGCCGATGACATCGGTCTGCGCGTCCGGCTCCGCGCCGTCGCCGCCGACGGCCGTACCGGTGTCGTTCTGTACGAGGGTCTGGGTCTGCACGGGGGCGACCTCCAGGAATGTCGCTGCCCGGGCATGCGGCAGCGGTACGTCTGGGATGGCGCGGGCGGCCTCTCCGCCGTCCATCCCGTACTCATCGAGCGGAACCGCGGGGATCTCGGACCCATGGGGGACGGGTCGGCCGCGCTCCGAGGACTCAGGCACCGCCACCCAGTGTGGAGTACGACACACAGCCGCCACGAGGGGCGTGCGGTGACTTTTTGCGTCCGGCCCGTGACCGCGCGGTCACCGTGGCGTACGAGTGCGCTGCTGGGAGGGCCGTGCAGCGCTGGTGGGCCGTTCGGAGCGGGGTGGCTCCGGCGCGGATTGGCATGTGCTCCGGGGACGTGCGCGGCGGGGGGCGCGTGCCGGCACGGGCTCAGAGCGCCTCCGCGCCCCGCTCCCGCAACGCCTGGTCGTACTGCTGGAGCACCCACAACTCGTTCTGTACGGCGGCCAGCTGGGCCGGGTCGCCCTGGGCGGCCGCCCTCGCCAGGCTGCCCTGGACGTCGCGCACCCGGCGCTCCACGGCCCGACGGCGCACGGTGACCAACTGCGCGCCCGCGTACACCTCGTCGACCGTCTTGCGCATGATCGCCTCGACCGCCAGCTCGGTCACCATGGCCCGCACCGTGTCGTCCGGCGCCGCCTCGCGGACCCGGACCAGATACTCCTGCGGGTCCTCGGCGCCGTACTCGACGCCACCGGCCTCGATGATCGCCACGCGGACGGCCGCGTAGGGGGCGGCGGTGAACTCGTCGACCCCGTACGCGTCGAAGGCGGGGGCGACCAACTCCGGGCGCTGGAGGGCGAGTTTGAGGAGTTCGCGCTCGGTGGCGTAGACCGGGTTGCGCAGGGTGAGGGCCGGGCCGGAGGGGGGCCGGGCGGTGGACTCGTACGGCCGGGCCGAGCGCTGTGCGGTGGGGGCGGGGCCCTGGCCGCCCCGGTCGCGGGCCCAGCGGGCGAGCTGGGCGACGCGCTTGACGACGAACTGGGTGTCGAGGATGCCGAGCATGCCGGCGAGCTGTACGGCGACCTCGTGCTGCGCGCCGCTGTTCTTGATGCGGGCCACGACGGGCGCCGCCTCGTCGAGGGCGGAGGCACGGCCCGCCGGGGTCTCCAGGTCGTAGCGGGCGACGATCTGGCGGAGCGCGAACTCGAAGAGCGGGGTGCGGGGTTCGGTCAGTTCGACCACCGCGTCGTCGCCCTTGGCCAGGCGCAGCTCGCAGGGGTCCATGCCGTCCGGGGCGATGGCGATGTAGGTCTCGGCGGCGAACTTCTGGTCGTCCTCGAAGGCGCGCAGGGCCGCCTTCTGACCGGCCGCGTCGCCGTCGAAGGTGAAGATCACGCGGGCCGAACCGTTGTCCATGAGCAGCCGGCGGAGGATCTTGATGTGGTCGCCGCCGAAGGCCGTGCCGCAGGTGGCGATGGCCGTGGTGACCCCGGCGAGGTGGCAGGCCATCACGTCCGTGTAGCCCTCGACCACGACGGCCCGGCTGGCCTTGGCGATGTCCTTCTTGGCCAGGTCGATGCCGTAGAGGACCTGGGACTTGCGGTAGATCGCCGTGTCCGGCGTGTTCAGGTACTTCGGGCCGTTGTCCGACTCGTAGAGCTTGCGGGCGCCGAAGCCGACCACGTCGCCGCCGATGTCGCGGATGGGCCACATCAGCCGGCCCCGGAAGCGGTCGATGGGGCCCCGGCGGCCCTCCTGGGACAGCCCGGACAGCAGCAGTTCCTTGTCGGCGAAGCCCTTGCCCCGCAGGAAGCGGGTGAGGTGGTCCCAGCCCTGGGGGCTGTAGCCGACGCCGAAGTGGACGGCGGCGGCCTGGTCGAAGCCGCGCTCGGCGAGGAAGATCCGGCCGGTGTCGGCCTCGGGGCTGGTGGCGAGCTGTTCCGCGTACCACTCGGCGGCGATCTTGTGGGCCTCGACCAGGCGGATGCGCTCTCCGCGCTGGTGGGAGGGGTTGTACCCGCCCTCCTCGTAGCGCAGGGTGATGCCGGCCTGGGCGGCGAGGCGCTCGACGGCCTCCGAGAAGGAGAGGTGGTCGACCTTCATCACGAACGTGATGGTGTCGCCGCCCTCCTGGCAGCCGAAGCAGTGGAACAGTCCCTTGCTCGGGCTGACCTGGAACGACGGCGACTTCTCGTCGTGGAAGGGGCAGAGGCCCTTGAGGTTCCCGCCGCCCGCGTTCCGCAGCTGGAGGTACTCGGACACCACGGCGTCGATCGGGACCGCGTCCCGAACCGCCTTCACGTCCTCGTCGTTGATCCGTCCTGCCACGCGGTGATTCTACGGTGGCCCACTGACACGGATGTGCTGCGGAAGGGGCGCGGGGACCCGCGGGGCCGGTCGCACACGGTCCGCGGCCGCCCCGGCCCCCTCCGGCGGTCGGCTAGGCGATCAGGCTCTCCAGCGGTACCTGGGGGTTGGCGAGCGCCTCGACGTCCACGGCGGCCCGGGACCGGATCAGCTTCCGGATCGGCTCGGTGACATCCCACACGTTCACGTTCATCCCGGCGAGCACCCGCCCCTCCTTCACCCAGAACGCGATGAACTCGCGCTTGCCGGCGTCCCCGCGGATCAGCACCTGGTCGTACGACCCGGGCGGCGCCCAGCCCGAGTACTCCATTCCCAGGTCGTACTGGTCGGAGAAGAAGTAGGGCACCCGGTCGTAGGTGACGTCCCTGCCGAGCATCGCGCGCGCGGCGGCCGGGCCGCCGTTGAGCGCGTTGGCCCAGTGCTCGACCCGCAGCCGGGTGCCGAACAGGGCGTGCGGGAAGGAGACGACGTCACCGGCGGCGTAGATGGAGGGGTCGGACGTGCGGAGCTGCGCGTCCACCGCGATGCCCCCGCCCTCGGACCGGTCGGCCAGCTCCAGTCCGGCGGCCTCGGCGAGGCCGACCCGGGGTGCCGCTCCGATGGCCGCGAGGACGTCGTGCGCCGGGTGCTCCTCGCCGGTGTCGGTGCGGGCCGCGAGGACCATGCCGTCCTGGCCGACGATCTCGGTGAGCCGCGCGCCGAACCGGAAGCGGACGCCGTGCTCGCGGTGCAGTTCGGCGAAGAGGTTGCCCAGCTCGGGGCCGAGCACGCCGTGCAGCGGGGTGGGTCCCGGCTCCACGACGGTGACCTCCGCGCCGTACTCGCGGGCCGCGGCGGCAACCTCCAGCCCGATCCAGCCTGCGCCCGCGATCACGAGGTGGCCGTTGTCCCGGCCGAGCGCGGCGAGGACGCCCTTGAGGCGTTCGGCGTGGGCGAGACGGCGCAGATGGTGGACGCCCGCGAGGTCGGTGCCCGGGATGTCCAGGCGGCGGGGCTCGGCGCCGGTCGCCAGCAGGAGGGTGTCGTACTGGACGAGGGTGCCGTCGTCGCCGAAGCGGACGGTCTTGGCCGTACGGTCGATGCGGTCGACGGTCTGGCCGAGGTGCAGCTCGATGTCGTGGCGCGCGTACCAGGACGGTTCGTGGACGAAGACGCTGTCGCGCTCGGTCTTGCCGAGGAGGTAGCCCTTCGACAGCGGCGGGCGCTCGTAGGGGTGGTCCCGTTCGTCGCAGATCAGTATCACACGGCCGGTGAAGCCCTCCGCTCGGAGCGTCTCGGCCGCCTTCGCGCCGGCGAGACCGCCACCGACGATGACGAATGTCTGATCCGCGTCGACCACTTGATGCCTCCTCTTGAGGGTGCGTCCACATGCGAGCGTCCCGCACACAGCGTGATGCGGGAAGAGGGAGTGACCCGATCAGGCCACGGAGGGTCACGTGTCAGTCATATCCCCGTATACCCCTGTCCCGTCCGTCCCGTCAGTCTCGCGTGCAACGTGCGCGCGGAGGGGTCGGTGAGCGAGGCGATCTGGTCGACGATCACCCGCTTGCGGGCACGGTCGTCCGGCGCCTCGTCGAACAGTGCGCGGAACTGGGGTTCGAGCCCCTCCGGTGCGCGGGCGGTGAGCGCCTGCGCCAGTTCGGCGACGACGATCCGCTGGTCGGCGCGGAGCCGTTCCTGCTCGGCGCGCTGCATCACGTACCGGTCGGCGACGGCCTTGAGGACCGCGCACTCCAGGCGCGTCTCGCGCGGGACGACCAGTTCGGCGGCGTACCGGGTGAGGGGGCCGCTGCCGTACGCCTGCCGGGTGGCGCCCTCGGCGGCGAGGCAGAAGCGGCCGATGAGCTGGCTGGTGGCGTCCTTCAACCGGGCCTGGGCGACGGCCGTCCCGTCGTAGCCGTGCGGCCACCACTCCTGGTCGAGGAGGCGGTCGAGGGCCGCGGCGAGCTCGGCCGGCTCGGTGCCGGCGGGGGCGTAGCGGCCGCGCGCGACCTCGAAGACCGCCTGGCGTTCGGGCTCGGCGTGCAGGCAGTTGGGGTCGATGTGGCCCGCGTGCAGGCCGTCCTCGACGTCGTGGACGGAGTACGCCACGTCGTCGGACCAGTCCATGACCTGGGCCTCGAAGGTCGTGCTGGTGCCGGGGGCGTCCTTGCGGACCCAGTCGAACACCGGGCGGTCGTCGTCGTAGACACCGAACTTGGAGGACGCCGGGTCGGTGGGGTGGGCGCCGCGCGGCCAGGGGTACTTGGTGGCGGCGTCCAGGGCGGCGCGGGTGAGGTTGAGGCCGACGCTGACGAGTTCGCCGGTGGCGTCCGAGGGTGCGAAGCGCTTGGGTTCGATCCTCGTCAGCAGGCGCAGGGACTGGGCGTTGCCCTCGAAGCCGCCGCAGTCCTCGGCGAACTCGTTGAGCGCCTGTTCGCCGTTGTGGCCGAACGGGGGGTGGCCGAGGTCGTGTGAGAGGCAGGCCGCCTCGACGAGGTCCGGGTCGCAGCCGAGGGCGGCGCCCAGCTCGCGGCCGACCTGGGCGCACTCCAGGGAGTGGGTCAGGCGGGTGCGGGGGCTGGCGTCCCAGGCGAGGTTGCGGGTGCCGGGGGTGACGACCTGGGTCTTGCCGGCGAGTCTGCGCAGGGCGGCGGAGTGCAGGACGCGGGCGCGGTCGCGTTGGAAGGCGGTGCGGCCGGGGCGTTTGTCGGGCTCGGGGGCGTAGCGCTCCGCGGAGGGCGGGTCGTAGGCGGGCGGGGTGTCGTGGCTCGCGGGGGTGGCGTGGCTGGGGGGTGTGGTGCCTTCCATGATTCGACAGTACGGGGAGGGTGTGACAAATGGGTGCCTACTCGTCTGCCGGGTGCGGCTCTTCGGCGGGTGTGGGTCGGTTCGTGGCCGGTCGCGCAGATCCCCGCGCCCCAGAGGGGGCGCTCCTGCCGCTCGACGCTTCCACGGCCCCCTATGCCGTGGCCAGCGCCGGCAGTGGCCTCGTCCTGCTCGTCAGGGACTCGTCGTAGCGGTGGAGGACCAGGGCCGCCATGGCCGGGTGGGCGCCCAGGGGGGCCGCGGTGATCCAGGGGGCCGCTTCGGCGCATTCCCTGGCGAAGCGGCCGGGGGCGGTGAAGTAGGAGGCCACGGCTATGCGGGTGCGGCCCTGGGCGGTGAGGGCGCGGACGGCTTCGGGGACGGTGGGGGCGGCGGCGGAGGCGTAGGCGGGGAGGACGGGGACGCCGAGGCGGTCGGCGAGGAGGCGGGCCGTGCGGCCGGTGTCCTCGGCGGCCTCGGGGTCGCGGGAGCCGGCGGCGGCGAGCACCACGGCACTGGTGCGGCGGGTGGCGGCGCTCATCCGGGTGCGCCAGCCGGCCTCGACGAGACGGGCGTGCAGGGTCTCCACGAGGAGGGGGTGCGGGCCGAGGGGGGCGGCCATCCGGGTGCGGGCCTCGGCGGCGGCCGCCATCTCGGGGATGTCCTGCTTGACGTGGTAGCCGCGGCTGAGGAGCAGGGGGACGAGGACCGCTTCCCGGTCGCCGAGGGCGGCGAGGGTGTCGGGGAGGAGGGGCTCGTTCAGCTCGATGTGGCCGAGGTGCACGGCGAGGCCGGGGCGCCGCTCGCGGACGCGCTCCATGAGGGTGCGCACGGTCGCCAGGGCGCGCGGGTCCCGGCTGCCGTGGGCCACGAGGACCAGGGCGGGCGGTGCCGGGCGCCGGTTTCCGTCGCGGGAGACGCGGCTGAGCTGGGCGGCCAGCTGGTCGGTGATCAGGTTCATGATGTGCGCCGTACTGTCGAGGTCCGCGTTCGACTTGCTCGTCGTCGCCGTCATGGAGCAATGGTGCCGGGGGGAGGTTGCCTGCCCGTTGCACGGTGGTCACGGGTGTTTTCCAGCGGTTCACCGCGCGGGATGAGGGTGTGTGAACCCACGTGACCTGGCGTTTCCACTCGTTCGAGTGAAGCTTGTCACGCCTGGCGGTGAACCGGAGCGACACGGATGACGTCTTCGTTGGTCGGAAGGACGGGCGTGGTGGGGCCCGTCGGAAACAACCAGGACACATTCGCCGGACGCCTTCGGGGTCCGGGAGACGGGGGTGGGCCGCCGTGAGGCGTGTCGGGCGGGTGGTGCGGCTGCCGCGTACGCGGACGGGCCGGCGGCGGGCCGTGCAGGTGGTGATGCTGCTGTGCGTGCTGGCACTGCTGCCCTCGACATGGATGTTCACGGCGGCCGGCGACCGGCTGCGGAGCACGGCCGACGTGCCGCGCACCGAGGTCGCGATGGTCTTCGGCGCGGGGCTGTGGCAGGGCGAGCCGTCCCCTTACCTCGCGCGCCGGCTGGACGCGGCGGCCGAGCTGTACCGCTCGGGGCGGATCAAGGTGGTGCTGGTCACCGGGGACAACAGCCGCGTGGAGTACGACGAGCCGGACGCGATGCGCGGTTATCTCACCGAGCACGGCGTGCCCGACGACCGCATCGTCAGCGACTACGCCGGCTTCGACACCTGGGACTCCTGCGTCCGCGCCAGGAAGATCTTCGGCGTGGACCGCGCGGTGCTCATCAGCCAGGGCTTCCACATCCGCCGGGCGGTCGCGCTGTGCCAGGAGGCGGGCGTCGCGTCGTACGGCGTCGGCGTGCAGGACCGGCACGACGCGACCTGGTACTACGGGGCCACCCGTGAGCTGTTCGCGGCGGGCAAGGCCTCCCTGGACGCGCTGTTCGAGCCGGACCCCCGTTTCCTCGGTCCCGAGGAAACGGGGGTCTCGAAGGCGCTGGCGTCAGCGGGTCGGTGAGCGCGCGTCAGTGCTGGACGGTGCCCCAGGTGCCCTGGTCCACGGCGCAGCCCCACTTCTTGCCGTCCGTGGTCTTGCCGTGGACGGCGAACTTCACCTCGTAGAGGTCGGTGCGCAGCATGCGGGTGCTGACCTTGAAGGCGGCGCTCTTGCCGGGCTTCAGCGTCTTGGCGGCGACCTTGACGATCTGGTTGGTCTTCTGCGTGATCCTGGCGCCCTTGGTCGTGACCGTCGCCTTGCCGAAGCGCAGGCTCTTGGTGTTGGTCACCTTGAGGCTGACGTCCTTGAAGGTCACCTTCTTGCTGGAGTTCTTGAGACCGAACCGGAGACCGCCGTTGGTCACCCAGTTGTTGTTGTCCACGTAGAACTTCTTCAGGTAGGTGATCTTGATCGGGCAGCTCGCGGCCGCCTGCGTCCCGACGGTGGGCTGCGACCCGGTGGACGCGGCGGACGCCGCACCGGCGAGGCCCAGCTGGGCGGCGGTGAGAGCGCCGGCGGCCCCCAGGACGGCGACGGTGGTGCGCATACGGTTCACGGTGTTTCCTCTTCCCCCTACGGCCCTCGCACGGGCCCTGTGACAGGACGTACGCCACGCCGGGGCTCGCGGCTCGGTCCCCGTTCGATCCCCGTTGTCGGTGGCGCCTGTAGTTCTTAGCACGCACGGGCCGAACACGTGGACGGTAAGTGCTTGCGCGGCCGCCTACGGTGACAGAACCGGGACATCGTCACACCCGTCGTTCACCCCTCGCGCCGCGACGGCGCCGACCGGCTCCTCACGCCGGGCGCGGGCGCGCCGGGAGGTCCCCGTGCCGGTGGCGTAACGGGGAGCGTCCCGGCGCGTAACACGTCCGCCGCACGCTGGGCGGTATGCCGAACTCCGCGACGCCCACCCACTGCCCGTACTGCGCCCTGCAGTGCGGAATGAACCTGACGCCCGGTGCGGACGGGACCGAAGGGGTCGTAGTGGTCACGGAGCGCGCGGACTTCCCGGTGAACCGGGGAGCGCTGTGCGGCAAGGGCCGTACGGCGCCGGCGGTGCTCTCGTCCCGGGTCAGGCTGACCGGTCCCTTGGTCAGAAGGGCGGGCGTCCTGGAGCCCGCCACCTGGGACGAGGCACTCGACCGGATCGCCGAGGGGCTCACCCGCACGCGGACGGAACATGGCCCGGACGCGTGCGGAGTGTTCGGCGGCGGCGGGCTGACGAACGAGAAGGCCTACGCGCTCGGCAAGTTCGCGCGGGTGGTGCTCGGCACCTCGCAGATCGACTACAACGGCCGGTTCTGCATGTCCTCGGCGGCGGCCGCCGGGATGAAGGCGTTCGGGCTCGACCGGGGGCTGCCGTTCCCGCTGGAGGACATCCCGAGGACGGGGTGCGTGATCCTCGTCGGCTCCAATCTCGCGGAGACCATGCCGCCGGCGCTGCGGTATCTGACGGAACTGCGCGAGAACGGCGGCACGTTGATCGTCATCGATCCGCGCCGCACCCGTACGGCCGAACAGGCCGACCTGCATCTGTCGCCGCGTCCCGGCACCGATCTGGCCCTGGCCCTCGGCCTGTTGCACCTGATCGTGGCGGAGGGACGCACGGACGAGGAGTACATCCGCGAGCGGACGAGCGGGTGGGAGGAGGCCCGTGCGGCGGCCATGGCGCACTGGCCGGAGTACGTGGAACGGATCACGGGGGTGTCCGTTCCCGAACTCCGCGAGGCCGTACGGCTGTTCTGCGAGCCGGAGCACGCGATGGTGCTCACCGCGCGCGGACCCGAGCAGCAGTCCAAGGGCACGGACACCGTCGGCGCGTGGATCAACCTCACGCTGGCGACGGGCCGGGCCGGCCGGCCGCTGTCCGGGTACGGCTGCCTCACCGGGCAGGGCAACGGGCAGGGCGGGCGCGAACACGGCCAGAAGGCCGACCAGTTGCCCGGCTACCGCAAGCTCGTCGACCCCGAGGCACGCCGGCACGTCGCCGAGGTGTGGGGCGTGGACCCCGACAGCCTCCCCGGACCGGGCCGCAGCGCGTACGAGCTGCTGGACGCGCTCGGCGGCGACATCAAGTCGCTGCTGCTGATGGGCTCCAACCCGGTGGTGTCGGCGCCGCGTGCCGCGCACATCGAGGACCGGATCAAGTCACTGGACTTCCTGGCCGTGTGCGATGTGGTGCTGTCGGAGACGGCGGCGCTCGCGGACGTCGTGCTGCCGGTGACGCAGTGGGCGGAGGAGACCGGCACGACGACCAATCTGGAGGGCCGGGTGCTGCTGCGGCGGCGCGCGATCAGCCCGCCCGACGGGGTCCGCAGCGATCTGGAGGTCATGCACGGGCTGGCCGACCGGCTGGGCGTGGAGAAGGGCTTCGCGACCGATCCCGAGGAGGTCTTCGAGGAGTTGCGGCGGGCCAGCGCCGGTGGCCCCGCCGACTACTCGGGGATCACCTACCGCCGGCTCGCGGAGGAGAACGGGGTGTTCTGGCCCTGCCCCGCGCCCGTCGGCGACCTGCCCGCCGGCGACCTGCCCGCCGTTCCGGACGCCGAGGCGCACCCCGGCACCCCGCGGCTGTTCCTCGACCGGTTCGCCACGGATGACGGCCGGGCCCGGTTCGTGCCCGTCTCGCACCGGGCGGCGGCCGAGGAGCCGGACGCCGAGTACCCGGTGCTGCTCACCACCGGGCGCGTGGTCGCCCAGTACCAGTCGGGCGCCCAGACCCGGCGGGTCGACGAGCTGAACGCCGCCGCGCCCGGCCCGTTCGTGGAGCTGCACCCCCGGCTGGCCGAGCGGCTCGGCGCGGTGGAGGGTGCCCCGCTGGCCGTGGTCTCCCGCCGGGGCCGGGCGGTGGCCCCGGCGCGCATCACGACCGCCATCCGCCCCGACACGGTCTTCATGCCGTTCCACTGGCCGGGCGAGGGCCGTGCCAACACCCTCACCAACCCGGCCCTCGATCCCACCTCCCGCATGCCGGAGTTCAAGACGTGCGCCGTGCGGGTGGAGACCGTGGGCGAGTGAGGTCGCGCCCGGGGTGGGGCTGACGGCGCTTGAACGTTCATGCTTTCCCTTACGTTGATCCCGTGTGGTTGTCCCGACGCGTCGCCGTGGTGGGGACGGCGCGGGCGCGGCTCGCCGTGACCACATGGGAGTGCAGCCGACCCGGGGGGATCGCATGCCGGAACAGGACAACGACAGTCACCGCTGGACCGACTCGTTCCCGTGGAGCCTCTCCTACCGCTGGGGGCACTCCGCGCTGACCGCCGACTTCGACCTGAGCGGTGACACGCCCCGGCTGCTGCGCGTCCGCCACCCCGGCGAACCCGAACCCGAACCCGAGCCGGGCCCCGGGGAGGCCGGGACCGACCATTCGCTGCCCTTGGTGGACCTGGTTCTGCTCGGCGACGGCACGGGCTGGGCCAGACCCCGCTTCACGGGGACGGCGATCGGGGGGCGTCTGCGGTACCGGGCGCACCACTCGACGTACGGGGCGGGGCTCGACGCGGCGGGGTCGGCCGCGGCGTCAGGGTCCGCCGCCGACTCCGGGTCCGGGTCCGCCGCCGACTCCGGGTCCGCCGCCGACTCCGGGTCTGGTTCTGGTTCGGGGGCTGGTTCCGGCTCGGGGGCTGGTTCCGGCTCGGGGTCTGGTTCCGGATCTGGCGAGAGTGACGGCTGGCATCGGCTGACGTTCGAACTGCACGACCCGGTCAGCGGGTTGACCGCCTTCGTCGAGTACGCCTCGCCGGACGGCGTCCCCGTGCTGCGTTCCCGGGTCCGACTGCGCAACGACGGCGCCGGGACGGTCACCGTGCGCTCCGTCGGCAGTCTCCTCCTCGGCGGGCTCCCCTCCCCCGACGAGCTGTCCGTCCTGCGGGCGCGCAACGACTGGCTCGCGGAGTGCCGTTGGTACACCGAGCCGCTACGGGACTCCGTGCCCGACATCGACCACCGGGTGCACGGCGGCAACGGACACGCGGCGGCACGCCTCGCCGGGCGCGGCAGCTGGCCCACCGACGGACATCTCGCGATGGGCGCACTCCGGCACCGTACGGACGACCGCACCTGGCTGTGGCAGATCGAGTCGGCGTCCAGCTGGGTCTGGGAGGCCGGCGAGTCGGCGGGCCGGACGTATCTGGCGCTCGGCGGCCCTACGTACGACGAGCACCGGTGGCGCGCGGTCCTGGAACCGGGCGCCGACTTCACGACGGAGTGGGCGGCCCTCGCCCTCGGCACCGGCTTCGACGGCGCCCTGGCGGCCCTGACCTCCTACCGTCGAGCCGTACGCCGCCCCCACCCGGACCACACCCGGCTCCCGGTGGTCTTCAACGACTACATGAACACCCTGATGGGAGACCCGACCACGGAGAAGCTGCTGCCGCTCATCGACGCGGCGGCGGAGGCGGGCGCCGAGTACTTCTGCGTGGACGCGGGGTGGTACGACGACGGGGACGGCGGGGAGGACGGCGGGCGCGGGGAGAGCGCGGGGACGGACGACGCCGACTCGCCCGGGGGGTGGTGGGACAGCGTCGGCGCCTGGCTCCCCTCGGCGCGGCGCTTCCCCGGTGGTGGTGACGTGGGGGGCACCGGCGACGGTGGCGGTGGTGATCCCGCCGCGGGCGTCCGGGGCGTGCTCGACCGGATCCGGGAGCGTGGGATGGTGCCGGGGCTGTGGCTGGAGCCGGAGGTCATCGGGGCCCGCAGTCCGCTCGCCGGTGAGCTGCCCGCCGAGGCCTTCCTCCGGCACGAGGATGGCACCCGGGTGACCGAACAGGGCCGCCATCAGCTGGATCTGACCCACCCGGCGGCCCGCGCCCACCTCGACGGGACGGTCGACCGCCTCGTCGGTGAGTGGGGCGTCGGCTATCTGAAGCTCGACTACAACATCACCACCTCGGCGTCGGCCCACCTCGCCCACTCCCGGGCCTGGTTGTCCTGGCTGACCTCGATCCTGGACCGCCATCCCGGGCTCGTCGTCGAGAACTGCGCGTCCGGCGGTATGCGCATGGACGGCGCGTCGCTGGCCGTGGCCCAGCTCCAGTCCACCTCCGACCAGCAGGACCCCCTGCGCTACCCGCCCATCGCGGCCGCCGCCCCCACCGCCGTGCCCCCGGAGCAGGGTGCCGTCTGGGCCTACCCCCAACCGTCCTTCACGGACGAGGAGATCGCCTTCACGCTCGGCTCCGCGCTGCTCGGCCGCATCCATCTGTCCGGCCACTTGGATGGCATGACGAATCATCAGATCGGGCTGGTGCGCGACGCGTTGACGGTGCACAAGGCGATCCGGGCCGACCTGCGCACCTCCCTGCCCTTCTGGCCCCTCGGACTTCCGGGCTGGACGGACGACTGGATCGCGCTCGGGCTGAGACCGCCGGTGGCGGGCGCGGGGCCGGTGTACGTCACGGTCTGGCGGCGGGGCGGCCACACCGAACGGTCCCTCACCATGGGGCCCTTCGCGGTCCCCCGCGCCGGCACGGGCGCGCCGCGGGTGGACGTCCTGCATCCGTCCGCGACCAGGGGTACGGCCGCCTGGGGCGGACCGGACCTGCGCGTGCGCCTGCCCGAAGCCCCGTCGGTCCTGCTGCTGAGGCTGACACCCTCCGCGTCGCCGGAAGGGGTACGGGGCGGCGCGGCCTAGGCGGAGGGCGGCAGGCGGCGGCCCCGCCAGTCGCCGTCCTCGATCAGCTTCCCGCCGGCCCGCAGCCCGGCGGCGACGGCCGGGGCCGCGACATACACCCAGGCCCGTACGACCGTGCCGTCGTCGAGGGTCGCCGGGCGTACCACCCGTTCGTAGAGGTTCGCGGGGTCACCCGGGGCGTACTCCTCCAGCTCGTCCAGGGCGCGCAGGAGTTCGGCGTAGGCCTCGGTCCGGGCGGTGACGAGTTCGCCGGTCACCGCGCCTCCTCCCCCGCGGCCCCCGCCGGTCTCCTGCACGGTCTCCTCCACGGCGTAGGGGTACCCGGGGCCGTCGTACAGGGCCATGCCGCGCATGCTGGCGGGGCGCTCGGCGCGGGTGCGGCCGCGCAGGAAGAGGTCGTGGTTGACCTCTCCGGGGCGGAGGGTGCCGTAGACGAAGAAGGGGAGCACCGTACTCCTCGGGCGGGTCGAGCGGATCAGGAGGGTGGGAGGGGGAGGCCGTCCGTGTAGTCGTTGTACGGGCGGGGGATCTTCTTGAGGCTGTGGGCGTCGAGGGCCGCCTCGGCGGAACTCGTGCCGAGGGTGCCGGCGTGGTGCCAGGTACCGGTGAGGGTGACCCAGGTGTCGGCGGGCGGGGCCGGGGTGTCGTGGACGCGTACCTTCACGAACTGGGCGTCGGCGGCACAGCAGCTGAAGATGACGCGGGTGAGGTACCAGCCGGCGTCCCCGGCGCCGCCGCCCGTCCCGGAGGAGGTTGCCTTGTCCGGGGTGACGAAGCCGGTCAGCTCGACCGTGCGGCCCGCGATGGCCCGGTCGCGGTCCTGCTGCACCCGGCGGGTGAAGTCCGTGAGGGTCATCGGGAGCGGTGAGGTCTTGGGCAGGGGGTCGAACGCGTCCTGCTCGGTGATCGTCACCGCCTTGGGGGGCTCGCGGGAGGCGGTGTACGCGCCGATGGCCGGCGGGGCGTAGAACAGCAGGCTCAGGGCGGGGAGGAGCAGGAGCCAGGCGACTCGGGGCGGGGTGGAGTGATCGTGACCGTGGCCGTCCTCGTGCTCGCCGTGGCCGTCCTCGTGCTCGCCGTCGCCGCCCTCGTGCTCGCCGTCGTGCTTGCGCTCGCCGTCGTGCCTGTGCCCGTCGTCGTGGCGGTCCTGGGCGACGGTCCTGCTCCGCCTCCACAGTGACCACGCCTCGGCCGCGCCCAGCACGAGCAGCAGCGCGCCCGAGGCGACGAGGAGGGGATGCATGCCCTTCTTGACGTATCGGAGGTAGTGGTCGGTGAGGAGGGTGGCGTGCAGGAGGCCGAGGCCGCAGAGGAGGAGAAGGAGCGCCTGCAGGGGTCGTTTCACAGCAGGACGGCTCCGATCAGGACGCTGCACAGGATCGCGACGACGACGGTCGCGCTGGAGAAGCGGACCGCGAATGCCCGGCCGAAGGTGCCCGTCTGCAGGGCGATCAGCTTGAGGTCGACCATGGGCCCGACCACCATGAAGGTCAACCGCGCGGTCGGTGAGAAGCCGGTGAGGGACGCGGCGACGAAGGCGTCGGCCTCGGAGCACACCGAGAGCAGGATGGCGAGCGCGGCGAGGAACAGCACCGACAGCCAGGGCGAGTCGGCGAAGGTGTCGAGCACCGTACGCGGGACGAGGACGTTGAAGGTGGCCGCGGCCATCGCGCCGACGACGAGGAAGCCACCCGCGTGCAGGAAGTCGTGCTGGAAGCCGGTGCGGAACTCGTTCCAGCGGCTCTGCCCGGGCCGGTGTCCCGTGTGCCGCGCGACCGGCTTGAGCCACTCCTCACGCCCCAGCCAGAGCCACAGCCAGCCCATTCCGGCGGCCGTGACGAGGGAGGCGAGCAGCCGGGCCAGCACCATCTCGGGGCTGCCGGGGAAGGCGATGGCCGTGGCGGTCAGGACGATCGGGTTGATGGCGGGCGCCGACAGCAGGAACGCGAAGGCGGCGGCCGGACTGACCCCTCGCCGGATCAGACTGTGCGCGACCGGCACCGAGGCGCACTCGCACCCGGGCAGGATCACCCCGGCGGCACCGGCGACCGGGACCGCGAGCGCCGGCCTGCGGGGCAGTACCCGGGTGAACACCCGCGCCGGTACGAACGCGTTGATGGCACCCGACAGAGCCGTACCGAGCAGCAGGAACGGCAGCGCCTGCACGGCGATGGAGAGACAGACGGTCCGCCACGCCTGTACGGCCGGTTCCTCCATCCACCTCGCCATGGCGAACAGCGCGACACCGGGGACGACGGCCGCGCCGAGGAGCAGCAGGGGCCAGTGACGGGGCCAGGTCTGGTCGGCGGGCGCGTCGGTGTCGGCGGGTACGTCGGTGCCGGGGGCCGCGTCGGTGTCGGCGGGTACGTCGGTGCCGGGGGCCGCGTCGGTGCCGGGGGCCGCGTCGGTGCCGGCGGGTGTCATCCGCCCGGCCGTCGCCGCTTCCGGGTCGGCCGCCGTCCCGTGTGGCCCGGCCGTCGCCGCCGCTTCGGCCGGTTCATCTGTCTTCTGCATGCCCACTCCGCACATCCGGACGTTCGGGTCGAACATAGCGGGCGCTCCGGGCGGCCCGTCTCAGACCCCGTCCAGCAGGGACGCGAGGCCGCCTTCGAACGCCGGACCGAGGGTCTCGCCGCCGAGCGCGACGACGGCGTACGAGCGGCGCAGGAAGCGGCGCAGGGTGGGTGTGTCGAAGCGGATCATGGCCATGCCGTGCGGTGAGCGGAGTTCCACGACGGTGTGGGCCGAGCCGTAGGGCCACAGGTGTACGTCGCCGATACCGGTCGGCCTGTCCAGCCCCTCCGCCAGCAGGGCGCGAGCGAACGCCCAGGTCACGTTCACGTCGTCGGCGGAGACGCCGGCCGGGAAGTCGATGTGCACGGCGAAGGGGTCGTCCGGGGTGTAGCGCAGGGTGGTGCGGACCGGGACCTCGTCGTAGTCGGGGGTGATCAGGCGGGCGCGGGCGCGTTGTTCGAGAGCGGGGGGTGTGGGCATGGTGGGCTGCGCGGGGTGCATGAGCGGTCTCCAGTTCAAGCACGTCAGGTCCTTCGGGTGCCGCGCGTTCCTCGGCTGCTGCGCGTTCCTCGGGTGCGGCCGGTGCTGCGGGTCCGTCGGGGGTTTCGGGTTCTTCGGGCGCTTCGACTTCTTCATGCGGTTCAGGCCCTTCGGATGCTCGGAGGCCGCGGGCTCGTGTGTTCGTCAGTTGTCTCTTCGGGTGACACCCGGTCCGACTGCGCCAAGTCCCCCTGTATTACGCCGCCATGGAAGTAACCCGCTGTGATGCGCGTCACTTTGTGTGATTACTTGAGATTTTTGTCATTGCGACATACAAAATCAGCCACAACCCATCAGCAGGTGACTGGAGAGCGTCCCCGCCATGACCGACGGCCCGTCCGCGACCGCCGCGTACACCCGGATCTTCGAGGAACAGCACCCGCGCCTCGTCGCGTACGCGCGCTCCCTCACCAGGAACTCCTGGACCGCCGAGGACCTCGTCGCGGAGGCGCACTTCCGTGTGTGGCGGAGGCTGTCGGCGGGGCACGAGATCGACAACGTCCCGGCCTATCTGACGACGACGGTCCGGCATCTCGCGACCGCCGCGGGGACGGCCGCCACGCGGGAGACGCCGCTGGATCCGACGGCTCCCGAGCGGGTCGAGGCCGACGTGCGGGTGGCCGCCGGTGCCGCCGACCTCGCCGACCCCGCCGAACAGGTCTCCTCCGTCGATCTGCTGGTGCGTGTGCTGGGCCAGCTGCCCGAGCGGTGGGTGCGGGCGCTGTGGCTGGCCGAGGCGGAGGGGCAGCCGCTGGAGACGGTCGGGCAGCGGATCGGCGCCAAGCAGGGCGCGACGGCGGTGCTGCTGCACCGGGCGCGTGAGGGGATGCGTCAGGCCTTCCTGCGCGAGCAGCCGGGGGCGCCGGTCGATCCGGCGTGTCAGGTGCGGTGGGGGCGTATGCCGGCGTACGTGCGCGGTACGGCGACCTCGCGGCAGTCCGAGCAGTTGCTCGGCCATGTGGACGTGTGCGACGACTGCCGGGCGCGGCTCGCGGTGCTGATGCGCACGAACGACCGGCTGCCCGCGCTCGTCGGTCCGGCGCTTGTGGTGTTCGTCGTGGGTGGGGGTGGGGGCAAGTTGCTGCTCTCCCTGACGGCGGGGTCCGCAGGGGCGGTCACCGCGCTGGGTGGGGCGGGCGGGACCGGTGGGGCGGGCGCGTATGGCGGACAACTGCTGCATGCGGTGCGGCAGGTGGCTACGAGTGGGGCGAGTGGGGCTGGCGGGGTGAAGGTGCCCGCGGTTGCGGCCGTGGGGGTGGCTGCGGCGGCCGTCGTCGTGGTGGCCGGTGCCCTTCTCGCGCCCCTCGACTCGGACGCGGGGGCGGCTCGGCGGGTGCCGGTCGCGCAGGCTCCGGTGCCGCATCGGCCCGAGGGGCGGTCGCCGGAGGTTGTCGAGCGCCGGGGTGTGGTGGTGGGGGTGGGGTCGCGTCTGCCCGGTGGTCTCGGTGCGGGTGGGGGTGAGGGGGTGTCGGTGCGGGTGGGGGTGCCGGTGGAGGGGGCGCCGCCTGTGCGGGGGGTGCCGCCGGTGCGTGAGGCGCCGCCGGCCGAGGAAGCGCCGCCCGTGCAGGAGGCACCGCCGGTGCGGGAGGCGCCGCCCGTGGAGGAGGCACCGCCGGTGCGGGAGGCGCCGCCCGTGGAGGAGGCACCGCCGGCCGAGGAAGCGCCGCCCGTGCAAGAAGGGCCGCCGGCCGAGGAAGCGCCGCCCGTGACGGAACCACCTGCGCAAGAGGCGCCGCCCGTCGAGGAGGCGCCGCCCGTGCAGGAGGCGCCGCCGGCCGAGGAGGTGCCGCCCGTCGAGGAGGCACCACCTGTGCAAGAGGTGCCGCCCGTCGAGGAGGCGCCGCCCGTGCAGGAGGCACCACCTGTGGTGGAGGCACCACCCGCGGAGGAGGTGCCGCCCGTCGAGGAGGCGCCGCCCGTGGTGGAGGCGCCTGGGCCGCCCGAGGTGGTTGTGCCGGGGGCGGAGGTGCCTGTTCCTCCGGTGGAGGAGGTGCCTGAGGTTCCGGAGCCTGGGCATGGGGGCGGGTGCTGAGGTCTTGGCCGGGGTGGGGTGGTGGCGGTGTCTTTTCTCGCCCCCGCCGCCCCTACCCGTCCCATCCCCAGGGGCGGTGCCCCTTCGACCCCCTTGGGGCGGGAGGTCAGGAGGCCGGGGGGTGTGAGGCTCGTGGGTGGGTGCGGGTGCGTCGTGGTCGCTCGCGCAGTTCCCCGCGCCCCTGAAAGCGAAGCGGGGCTTCGTCCCGCTTCGCTTTTCGGACCGACCGGCCCGGCATCCCGGCGGACCATCATGTACGCCCCGCCGGACCGGCGCCTCCGCGCCCGTCCACCTCGCCAGAGTCCCGGGGCCACCCCCGAGAGGCCCCGCCCGTCCACTTCGCCGGACCGGGCCGGACCACCACTCCCAGGCCCGCCCGTCCACCTCACCGGACCACCACCCCCAGGCCCGCCCAGGCCTCGCCTCCCACACCCGGCCGACCTCCCCGGGTCAGCGTCAACCCCCTTCATGCCCTCAACTCCCGTACGGGCGGCTCTTCTTGGCCTCGCGTAGGGCGTGGGCCCACCAGGACAGTTGGTCCAGCATCGCGTGGGCCGCGGAGTTGGGGGCGGACGGGTCCTTGAGGTGGCCGGTCTCGTCGAAGGCGGTGTGGGCCTGGTGGAAGGAGACGGTGTCGCGGACGGTGGTGGCGTGGAGTTCCGCGAAGACCTGCCGGAGGTGTTCGGTCGCGCGGAGGCCGCCCGACATGCCGCCGTAGGAGACGAGCGCGACCGGCTTGGCGCGCCATTCGTGGAAGTGCCAGTCGATGAGGTTCTTCAGGGCCGCCGGGTAGGAGTGGTTGTACTCGGGCGTCAGCACGATGAACGCCTCCGCCGCCGCCAGCTTCGGGGTGATCTCGGCCAGCCGTGCCGTGCTCTCGGGGGTCGTCGCGAAGGTCGTCGGCAGGTCGGCCTCGGCGACGTCCACCACGTCGACCTCGAAGCCGTCGTGCCGCCGCACCCTCCCCAGCAGCCACTCGGCGATCACCGGGCCGAAGCGGCCGGTGCGGTTGCTGCCGATGACCAGCGTCACCCGGACCGGGGTGGCGGAGGAGGAGACGGGCGCGATGTCGGTGTGCGTGTCCGTTGTGGTCTGCATGGGGACCACCCTCGTACCTCGACCTTGCTTGAGGTCAAGCCCGTGGCCGCCACGACCCACCGAGGCCCCGTCCCGACCTCCGGTCACCCGTTCACACCCCCGGGCCCCCTCGATCGCGTTCTCTGCCGCCGGACCCTCACCTCACCTCGGTGACCTGGCCAAACACCTCGCCACTCGCCCTGCTCCTCCGCCCCCCTGACACCCATTCACATCATTTCTGACGGGCCATCAGCAGGCGCTCGACACGGTGTGCCACTTACCTCGGAAAGGAACGGAGGACTCTCGGAGGAGCCAGCACGATGCGACGTACCGTCCGGCCGCTGACCGCAACCGCGCTAGCCGTCGCCCTCGCGGCCCTCGCCGCCGCACCCGCGTACGGCGGTGAGGGCACCGGGCGACTCGACGTCTCGCCGGCCGGTGTCGTCCCCGGCGACGAGGTCACCGTCCGTACGACGGCCTGCGGCGCGGGCGGCACGGCGACGGGGGACGCCGGCGCGGTCGGCGCCGGCTCCTTCCCGCTGGCGCCCGACTCAGGACGGCAGCGGCTCGACGGACGGTTCGAGGTGCCGCCGAGCGCGCAGCCGGGGACGTACGAGATCGTCGCGACCTGCGCCGACGGTGGCCGCAGGGTCACCGGCGACCTGGTGGTCTCGCTCACCGGCACGCGCACCGCGCCGTCGGCGTATCCGAGGGGAAGTGTGAAGACGGGGGTCGGTGGCGCACTCGGTCCCGACCCCGTGCAGACCGCGGCGGGCGTGGCGGCTCTGGCCGTCGCCGCCGCGGGCGGTACCTGGCTCCTGCATCGCCGGGCGAGAGGCGACGGGATCTGACGGACACCCTCCGCCGTCCGTCCGCCGGTACCGCCGTCCCCCTCCCCTCCGGGCCCGATGCCCCTCGGCCCGGAGGGGAGGACACGGGACCGTTTCGAACGCCCGCACGGCCGTGAGGAGGTCCTCGTGCGTCGGCTCTCCGACTCCGTCATAGCCGGGGTGACCGTGGTCGCCCTCTTCTGCGGCGCGTGGCTGGTGCGCAGCGGCACCGCCTCGCACGCGCCTCCCCAGCCGTCGGCCGCGCAGGCCCACCTCCGGTCCGGTACGCCGAGTGCCTCGCCGGAGCCGGGCGGCGCGTCCACGGCCCCGGCAGCCGTGCCACTGCCGCCCTCTCCGCCCGACCGCATCCGCATCCCCTCCCTCCGCGTGGACGCGCCGCTGATGGGTCTCGGCCTCACGCCCGCGGGCAGCCTGGACGTCCCGCCCGCCGCGAAGGAGAACCTCGCGGGCTGGTACGAGGCCGGCACCAGCCCCGGCGCCCGGGGCACCTCGATCGTGGCCGGACACGTGGACAACGCCGAGGGGCCCGCCGTCTTCTTCCGCCTCGGCGCCCTGAAGCGCGGCGCCATCGTCGAGGTGGACCGGCGGTACGGCGGGACGGCCGTGTTCACGGTGGACGCGGTGGAGGTGTACGACGCACGGGACTTCCCCGACGAGAAGGTCTACGGGGCGGCGACGAGGCCGGAGTTGCGGGTCATCACCTGCGGCGGGGGGTATTCGCGGGCGACCGGCTACCAGGGCAACGTGGTCGTCTTCGCCCATCTCACGGGCAGTCGCCCTGGCTGAGCACCGGCACCGGCCGCCCCCAGCACCGGCGAGCGCCGCACCCCCCACAACCCTCAAACCCGCACGCCCTCAAACCCGCACGCCCTCAACCCTCACGCCCTCACGCCTTCACGCCTTCACGCCATCCACTGCTCGTACCCCATCTTCGCCACGAGCGTGAACACCACCGTCAGCAGTACGACCCGGACGAAGCCGCTGCCCTTCTTGAGGGCGGTCCGAGCGCCGACGGTGCCGCCGACGAGGTTGAAGACCGCCATCAGGGCCGCCAACTGCCAGTACACCGTGCCCTTCCAGGCGAACGTGGCGAGCGCGCCCGCATTGGTGCAGCAGTTGACGATCTTGGCGGTGGCGGAGGCGGTGACCAGGTCCAGGTGGAGGAGGGCGGTCAGGGCGAGGACGAGGAACGTGCCGGTGCCGGGGCCGATGAGGCCGTCGTAGAAGCCGATGCCGACGCCCGCCAGGCCGATCGCGGCGAGGACGCGGCGTGCCGGGACAGGGCCCGTGGCGGGGGCCGTCGTGCCGAAGGAGGGGCGCAGGATCACGAACGCGCCGACGGCGAGCAGGACGACCATGACCACCGGCTTCAGCACCTCGGTGCTCAGACCGGCGGCCACGAACGCGCCGGCCGTCGAGCCCGCCAATGCCGCCAGGCCGATGCGTACGGCGATCCGCACGTCGACGGGCGTGCGGCGGGCGTACGTGACCGCCGCGCCCGTGGTGCCGACGATGGCGACCGCCTTGTTGGTGCCGAGCGCGTACTGCGCGGCCGAGGCGCCGTTCGGCAGACCCAGGAGGAGGGCGGGCAGCAGCAGAAGCCCGCCGCCGCCCACCACGGCGTCGATCCAGCCGGCCGCGAGGGCGGCGAGGCAGAGGACTACGACCATGGTCAGCGATATGTCGGGCACGACCGCGACCCTATGCGGTGCGATACGTGCGCTGTCCATCGACCTGAGGATCTTCTGAGGTGAGGTCTGAGGTGAGGATCCTCACGGGTTCGGCACCCGGCACCCGGCACCCGGCACCCGGCACCCGGCACCCGCCGACGTGCCTGATGTCGCGCCGTGACTGCCCGCCCGACGTGACCTACGGCACCGCGGCCCGGCGCGCCCCCGCCTCCCCGCGCCCCGCCCCGTCCTCCCGTATACGCCCGCGCGGCCGTCGTATGGCCAGGTCAGCAGCGTGATCCCGGGTGTCCTCACACCCCATCGCACCCTCCCGGAAACCCCTCACACCCGGACCGGGGCCGCGGGGAGGGCAGCGTTCCTCGTGGGAAACAGACGCGATGCGGTCGGGTAACACCGGCACCGCAGGCTCAAGGACATGACCTCGAATGAGCGTGTGGTGGTGATCGGCTCCGGCCTCGCGGGCGTACGTCTCGCCCGGCGGCTCGGAGAGTTCGGCATGCCCGCCACGCTGGTCGGCGAGGAGGAGCACACACCGTACAACCGGGTGCTGCTCGCCGAGGTCCTGGCCGGGCGGTACGCCCCCGAGGTCATCGCGTTGCCCGCCCCCGCCGAGCCCACGCGGCTGGTGAACGGCCGGGTGGTCCGGATCGACCGCGAGATGCGAGCCGTACATCTCGCGGACGGTACGGAGATCGCGTACGACAGACTGGTCCTCGCGACCGGTTCGAACCCGGTGCTGCCGCCGCTGCGCGGCCTCTGGGACCCGGAGCGGCACGAGTTCCCCGACGGGGTGCACGCGTTCCGGACCATGGACGACTGCCTGCGGCTGTCCAAGGCCGTACGGCCCGGGGCACGGGCCGTCGTCATCGGGGGCGGGCTCCTCGGGGTCTCCGCCGCCCGCGCGCTCGCCCTGCGCGGCGCCCAGGTCGTCCTCGCCCAGCAGGGCGAACGACTGATGGAACGTCAACTCGACCCGTCCGCCTCAAAGTTGGTCCGACGCCACCTCACCGACCTCGGCGTGGAGGTGCACACCGAGACGCGTGTCCGTGCCGTGCGCAGCGTCGGCGGGACCGTGCGGTCGGTGTCGATGGCCGACGGATACACGCTCGACGCGGACCTGGTCGTCATCGCCTGCGGGGTCCATCCCCGGGTGGGTCTCGCCCAGGACGCGGGGCTCGCCGTGCACAAGGGCGTCATCGTCGACGAGGAGCTGCGCAGCTCCGACCCCCACATCCACGCGATCGGCGACTGCGCCCAGTTCCGGGGCACGGTCTACGGGCTCGCCACCCCGGCGCTCGAACAGGCCGACGTCCTGGCCGAGTTGCTGGCCGGCGACGCCGCGTCCCCGGCCGCCCGTTACACCGGCACCCGCGCCCTGACCCGGCTGACGCTCGCCGGAGCGGACTTCCTCGACCTCGCCGCGTTCGGCGAGCCCGAACCGCTGCCCGGCGACGACGTCATCCAGCTCACCGACGCCACACGCGGCACCTACCGCAAGGTCGTCGTCCGCGAGAACCGCCTGGTCGGCGGGGTGCTCGTCGGCGAACTCGGCACGGTGGGCGCGCTCGCCCGCGCCTGGGAGGGAGCGGAGCCGCTCCCCGGAGACGGCGCTCCCCTGCTCCACCTGCTCACCAACGATGGAGGCTCCTGAATGTCCGCCACCCTGGGGCCCACCCCCACGATCGTGCTCGTCGGCCACGGCATGGTCGGCCAGCGCTTCCTGGAGGCGCTCGCCGAGCGCGGTCTGACCGCCACGCACCGCGTGGTCGTGCTGTGCGAGGAGCCGCGCCCGGCGTACGACCGCGTGGCGCTCACCTCGTACTTCGCGGGCAAGACGCCCGAGGACCTGTCGATGACCGACATGGAGTTCATCGAGACGCACGGCATCGAGCTGTTCGTCGGTGACCCGGCGGAGACGGTCGACCGCGAGGCCAGGAAGGTCACGGCCCGCTCCGGGCAGGTCTTCGAGTACGACATCCTCGTCCTCGCCACCGGTTCGTTCCCCTTCGTGCCGCCGGTCCCGAACAAGGACGCCACCGGCTGCTTCGTGTATCGCACGATCGAGGACCTGCTCGCGATCGAGGAGTACGCGAAGACGGCCGAGACCGGTGCCGTGGTCGGCGGCGGTCTGCTCGGACTCGAAGCGGCCGGCGCGCTGAAGGGCCTCGGACTCACCTCCCACATCGTGGAGTTCGCGCCCCGGCTGATGCCCGTGCAGGTGGACGACGGCGGTGGCGCCGCGCTGCTGCGCACGATCGAGAGCATGGGCCTGAGCGTGCACACCGGCGTCGGCACCCAGGAGATCGTGGTCGACGAGCAGGGTGCCGTCACCGGGATGAAGCTCTCCGACGGCAGCGAACTCGCCACCGACCTCGTCGTGTTCAGCGCCGGCGTCCGCCCCCGCGACCAGCTCGCCCGCGACTGCGGCCTGACGGTCGGCGAGCGCGGCGGCATCAGCGTCGACGAGCAGTGCCGGACCGTGAACGACCCGCACGTGTTCGCGATCGGCGAGTGCGCGCTGGCCTCCGACGGCCGCGTGTACGGCCTGGTGGCCCCCGGTTACGAGCAGGCCGAGACGGCCGCCGCGACCATCGCCGCCGACGAGGCCGCGTTCACGGGCGCGGACATGTCGACGAAGCTGAAGCTGCTCGGCGTGGACGTGGCCTCCTTCGGCGACGCGCACGGCGCGAGTGCCGACTGCCTGGACGTCGTGTACTCCGACTCCCGTTCGGGCGTCTACAAGAAGCTGGTCATCGGCCGCGACGGCGAGCTGCTCGGCGGCATCCTGGTCGGCGACGCGGAGGCGTACGGCACGCTGAAGGCGTTCACCGGGTCCGTCCCGCCGGTCTCGCCCGAGTCGCTGGTGCTGCCGGCGGGCTCCGGCGGCGGCGCCCAGCTCGGCCCGTCCGCGCTGCCGGACGAGGCGATCATCTGCTCCTGCCACAACGTGTCCAAGGGCGCGATCCGCGGCGCGGTCACCGACCACCAGTGCACCACGGTGCCCGAGGTCAAGAAGTGCACCAAGGCCGGCACCGGCTGCGGCAGCTGTGTGAAGGTGCTGGGCCAGCTGGTCACCGCCGAGCTGGAGGCCGGCGGCATCGTCGTCGACAAGGGCCTGTGCGGCTGCTTCTCGCAGACCCGCGAGGAGCTGTACGAGATCGTCCTCGCCCTGCGCATCAACACCTACCAGCAGCTGCTGGACCGCTACGGCCGCGACGAGGCCAAGGGCGGCGACGGCTGCGAGGTCTGCAAGCCCACGGTCGGTTCGATCATCGCCTCCCTCGCCCCGACGATCGGCGCCAGCGGCTACGTCCTGGAGGGCGAGCAGGCGGCCCTGCAGGACAGCAACGACCACTTCCTGGCCAACCTGCAGAAGAACGGCTCGTACTCCGTCGTCCCGCGCATCCCCGGCGGCGAGATCACCCCCGAGGGGCTGATCGTGATCGGCGAGATCGCCCGCGACTTCGGTCTCTACACGAAGATCACCGGCGGTCAGCGGATCGACATGTTCGGCGCGCGCGTCGAGCAACTCCCCCTCATCTGGGCCCGGTTGGTGGACGCCGGCTTCGAGTCCGGCCATGCCTACGGCAAGTCGCTGCGCACGGTGAAGTCCTGTGTCGGGCAGACCTGGTGCCGCTACGGCGTCCAGGACTCGGTCCGCATGGCGATCGACCTGGAGCTGCGCTACCGGGGCCTGCGCTCCCCGCACAAGCTCAAGTCGGCGGTCTCCGGCTGCGCCCGCGAGTGCGCCGAGGCCCAGTCGAAGGACTTCGGCATCATCGCCACCTCCAACGGCTGGAACCTCTACGTCGGCGGAAACGGCGGCGCCACCCCCCGCCACGCGGACCTCCTGGCCCAGGATCTCGACGACGCCCAGCTGATCAAGCTGATCGACCGGTTCCTGATGTTCTACATCCGCACCGCGGACCGCCTGGAGCGCACCTCGACCTGGCTGGAGCGGATCCCCGGTGGCCTGGACCACGTCCGGGACGTGGTCATGGAGGACTCCCTCGGCATCTGCGAGGAGTTGGAGTCCCTGATGACCGACCACGTCTCGGCCTACGCCGACGAGTGGGCCTCCACCATCAACGACCCCGAGAAGCTCGCCCGGTTCGTGTCCTTCGTCAACGCCCCGGACACCCCGGACCCGGTCGTCGGCTTCGTCCCCGAGCGCGACCAGATCAAGCCCGACCTGCCGCTGCTGTCCATCGGCCTGCGGCCCGCCGATGTCCTGGAAGGAAGCGCCCAGCGATGACGATCGCCCCCGAGAAGACCGATGTGAAGGTCCAGCTGCGGCTAGCGGACGGCTGGTTCACGGTCTGCGACCTGACCCTGCTGATCCCGGGCCGCGGCGTGGCCGCCCTGCTCCCCGACGGCAACCAGGCCGCGCTGTTCCTCGACCGCGCGGGCAGGCTGTACGCCATCGACAACCGCGACCCCTTCGGCGGCGCCGCCGTCCTCTCCCGGGGTCTCACCGGCAGCCACCAGGGCCGCCCGTTCGTGGCCTCGCCGCTGCTGAAGCAGCGCTTCGACCTGGCGAGCGGGGAATGCCTGGACGACGAGGCGGTACGGATCACGGCGTACGAGGTGCGCGCCGCGTAGGCAGGGCCACGGCTGCCGCGTCACGCCTTCAGTTGCTCGTACGTGACGCCGGTCAGCTGCTCGGAGGCCGTCCAGAGGCGTTCGCCGGCCCGGTCGTCGTGGGCCCAGGGCGCCCTTCTGGACGGGCCGGGCGCGCCGCGCCACATCAGGAAGGACGGCCCGATGAAGGCGTCGGGGCGTACGCCGGGGGCGGTCGCCGCGTACAGCGTGGGCAGGGCGCCCGCTTCGGCGGACTGGGCGAAGACGCTGTTGCCGACGCGCATGAAGCGCTCGACGCCCTTGCGGCCCTCGGCGGTGGCTCCGGCCGTCTGGAGGTTGGTCGCCGCGTAGCCCGGGTGCGCGGCCGCCGCGACCACCTCGAAGTGGTGGGCGGCCAGCCGCCGGGCCAGCTCGTGGGTGAACAGCAGGTTGGCGGTCTTGGAGCGGCCGTAGGCGACCCAACGCCCGTACTTGCGCTCGCTGTTGAGGTCGTCGATGTCGATGTTCGACCTGAAGTGCATGGTGCTGGAGAGGGTCACGACCCGGGCGCCGGGAGTGGCCAGGAGCAACGGCAGCAGCAGGCCGGTCAGCGCGAAGTGACCGAGGTGGTTGGTGCCGAACTGCGTCTCGAAGCCGTCGGCCGTGCGGCCCTGCGCGACGGCCATCACGCCCGCGTTGTTGACGAGCAGATCGAGGCGGTCGCGGGTGCGGGCGTAGGTGTCCGCGAAGTCCCGGACGGAACTCAGGTCGCCGAGGTCGAGCCGGATCAACTCCAGACTCCCGTGCGGGACTTCGGCGCTCATCCGGTCCAGTGCGGCCGCGCCGCGCTTTTCGCTGCGGCAGGCGAGGACGACGTGGGCGCCGCGGCGGGCGAGTTCCCGTGCCGCCACGTATCCGATGCCGCTGTTGGCGCCGGTGACGACCGCGGTGCGGCCGTGCTGGTCGGGGATGTCGCGTACGTTCCAGCCGCCGGTCATGACGCCACCTCCCGAAACGCTCCTGAGCGGGTGTTCAGCGTAGTCTCGCCGAGGGGGTTGCGGGAGGGTGTCGGCCCCGGTTGCGGGGGGGGTCGGGCTCGGCCGCGGGTCCGGTGGGGCTGCTCGCGCAGTTCCCCGCGCCCCTGGAAAGCAGGGGCTGCGCCCACTGCTTTCCAGGCCCGCTGGCCTGTCGTCCTGCCGGCCCGGGGGAGCCCGAGCGTTCAGGGCCGCAGGGGCTTGGGCCTGGGGGCCCGCAGGGTCCTGTCTTTCAGGGGCGCGGGGAACCGCGCGAGAACCCCCACCGGGCCGCGGCCGCCGACGAGCCGAAGGTCAGTCCGCCCAGTCGCGCCCCCGGCGCAGCAGCGGCGGCGGGGCGCCCGGGACGTCCGGCACGGGGCGGGTGTCGAGGTAGAACCACTCCGCGTCGGGGCCGGGCCCGGGGCCGGGGGGCAGCGGTCCGGTGCCCCCCACCGCCGCCGTCCCGACCGTCGCGTAGTCCCACACCGGCGCCGGCATCGGCGTCGACACCGGGTCCGGCGCCGGCGCCGACGTGGCCTCCGGCTCCTCCTTCGCCCCCGGCGGCCTTGTGAGGTCGGGCATCAGCAGCTCCACCCGCACCCCCGCCCCCCGCTGCTGCGCCACGAACTCCTCGACCTGGCTGCGGCACGCATGGTCGAGGTGGGTCACCCCGAGCAGGTCGAGCCGGATACGGGGCTTGCCGGAGGCCGCCGCGCCCTCCAGCGCGTCGATCAGCTTCGGCAGCCGCAGGAACGTCGCGTTGCCCGCCATCACCACCTTCGCCGTGTCGTCCTCGATGTGCTGGCGGACGACGGTCTGCGACATGCGCAGCGCGGCCAGCACCACACCCGCCGCCAGTCCGAACAGCACCCCTTCGAGCAGCGCGGTCACCGTGATGACCAGCGTCGTCAGCGTCATCACCGCGAACTCGCCCCGGTCCTGGCGCCACATCTTCGGGAACTCGTCCGGCGCGAACAGCTTCCACCCGCTGTGCACGAGGACACCCGCGAGCACCGAGATCGGGATCAGTGCCAGCACCTGCGGCAGCAGCAGCGCGAAGGCGAGCAGCCACAGGCCGTGCAGGGTCCGGGAGAGGCGTGTCTTGGCACCGGCCTGGACGTTCGCCGAGCTGCGCGCGACGACCGCCGTGATGGGCAGCGCGCCGAGCAGACCGGCGATCGTGTTGCCCGCGCCCTGCGCGATCAGCTCGGTGTTGTAACGGGTGCGCGGACCGTTGTGCATCCGGTCCACGGCGGCGGCGGTGAACAGGCTCTCCGCCGAGGCGATCACGGTGAACGTGAGGATCGCCGTGATGATCCCGGCGTCGGCCAGCCCGGACAGCTGCTCCGCCCCGGGCACGTCCACGGACGCCGCCAGATCGCCGACCTGGAGCGTCTTGACCTCGATGCCCGGCAGGGAGGCGACCGCGATCCCGATCCCTACGGCCACGAGTGCGGCGGGCACCTTCCGGAGAGGCCCGGGCACCTGCTTCCACAGGAAGCTCAGCACGATCGTGACGACTCCGAGCCCGAAGGCGATCAGCGCCTGCGGATCGGTGACGGTGTCGGCGATCAGCCCGGGGACGCCCGCCATGTTCTCCAGGGGGGTGCCCGGCGCCTTGGAGTCCGACATCGGGTACAGCTGGCTGAAGATCAGCGGCAGACCGATGCCGGCGAGCATGCCCTGGACGACGGCGAGGGAGATCGCCTGGAACATCCGGCCCAGTTTCACCAGGCCCAGCACGATCTGGAGGAGGCCGGAGAAGAGGACGATCACGCCGAGCATCGCGACGCCGAACTCCATGACCGTCTCCGCGACGAGTGCCGCGAGCCCGGCCGCCGGCCCGCTGACCTGGAGCGTGCTGCCCCGCGCCGCGCCGACCACCAGACCGCCGATCACCCCGGAGATGATGCCCAGCTCGGCCGGCACACCGGAGGCCACGGCCACGCCGATACAGAGCGGCAGCGCCACGAGGAAGACGACGAGGGACGCGGTGATCTCCGTAGCGAAGTCGACCCGGCCGCCGGGGGCCATGGCGCGCAGGGCCGCGGCGGGGCGGGCGGCCGTGGCGCGGGGGCGCCGGGAGCCGTTCGGTTCCTGCGAGGCGTCCGCGGCCTCCGGGTCACCGGCCGCGGTCCGGGTGCCCGCCTCATGGCGTCGGCCGTGGGCGCCACTCATGAGTCGTGCACCTGGAAGTCGCCGTCGGCGTCCAGTTCGTGGATCTTTCCGGTGTCGATCTCGTAGTACCAGCCGTGCAACCGGAGCCGTCCGGCGTCGAGTTGCCGCCGGGCGCCCGGATAGTCGCGCAGCACGGCGAGCTGGTTGCGGATGTTGAGCTGGACGACCTCGCGCAGGGCGGGGTCCTCGGACGAGGAGGTGGTGCCCGGGGTACTGTCGCCGCCGGGTTCGCCGCCCTGTCCGCCGCCGCGTTCACCGCCCTGTCCGCCGCTGTGCTCACCGAGCACGGGTTCGAGCGCGGGACGGGCGTAGTCGAGCCAGGCGTCCACCCTGGGCAGGCCGGACAGGTCGGCGCCGTACGTCAGCGCGCCCATCGCGCCGCAGTGGGAATGGCCACACACCACGATCTCCTGAACGCCGAGCACCTCCAGCGCGTACTCGATGGTGGCGGCCTCACCGGAGGCGGTCCCGTACGCGTCGTGCGGCGGCACGATGTTGCCCGCATTTCGCAGTTCGAATATCTCACCGGGCCGCGCCCCGGTGATCAGGGCGGGAATCACCCGCGAGTCCGAGCAGGTGATGAACAGCGCCTCGGGAAATTGCCCGACGGCGAGTTTCCGGTATTCGTCGCTCTCGAAGTCGACCCGTCGCTTGAACGACCGGGCACGATCCAGCAGCGCCTTCATCCTGCCTCCCTGAAGCGGTTCCGACCAGCTCTTACGACCGTAGGGCGGCGATGACCAGAGGAAGGTTAAGCGAACACTAAAGCGGTGCCAGGTTTTCCACAGATTTCAGCCACACACCCCTTCTCCGCAGGTCGGGCCGCCGAATACAAGCGATTTCTGAGGGTCATTTCACAATGCTTCGGATTCCCCACGCGTTCTTGTCCGCTCTCTTGTAGCGTGGCGCCCCACAGCACGGGTCCCGTGTTGTCCCGACTTTCTGGAGAGACAGGCGGCCATGGGCGTACGAGTGCTGCTCATCGAGGACGACGAGACGATCGCCGAGCCGCTCGCCGACGGGCTGCGGCACTTCGGCCTGACGGTCCACCACGTGGCCACCGGTGCGGACGGGTTGAGAGGTCCGCACGGCGATGTCGTCCTGCTGGATCTCGGTCTGCCCGACATGGACGGCATCGACGTCTGCCGCGGTATCCGCCGGGTCTCCGACGTCCCCCTCATCATCCTCAGCGCGCGGGGCGAGGAGGCCGACCGCGTCCTGGGCCTGGAGCTGGGCGCCGACGACTACCTGGCGAAACCATTCAGCATCCGCGAACTGGTCGCCCGTATACGGGCGGTGTCACGCCGCCGCCGGCGGTCGACGAACGGGACCGCACCCGACGTGGTCGCCGGGGGCGTGGTGGCCGAGGCGGGGCCGGGGAGGGTCGGTTTCGGGGCTGAGAACGACTTCACGGCCACGAGCGCCTTCGAGGTGGGGGACGGCCTCGGGAGCGAAGGCGCGGGCACGGGCGCGGGCAGCTTCGGATCCGCTGAGTCGGGTGGTCTCGCCGTCGGGGCCGAGGGCGGTGGGGGACGTCCCGACGGTGGGGGCACGGGCCGCCGTAGGGCCGGTTTCGGTGTGGGGGCGCGTGGGCCGGAGTACGACTGGTCCGCCGCGCACGAGGCACCGGCACACGAGACACCTGCCCACGAGGCACCGGCGTACGAGACACCTGTGTACGAGGCACCGCCCACCCCCGTCGACCCGGTCTTCGGTGACCCGGCGTTCGACATCACCCCCGCGCAGGCCACACCCCCGCACGGCTCGCCGAGGTACGGAAGCCCGGCGTACGGCAACCCCGCCTACGCACCCTCCTCCTACGAACCCCCTGCCTACGCCCCCTCCGTCCCCCCACCCCCCGCCTACGAGCCCCCCATGTACGAACAGGCCCCGCCCGGACCGCGTCCCCCCACCGCCGGGCCGGCCGCCGGTGACGACGGCTCGGCTCCGCCGCCCGGCCCGTTGGTCGTGGACCGGCGGACCCGGCAGGTGTGGGTGGGCGAGGTGCCCGTCGCGCTGACGCCGAAGGAGTTCGAACTGCTGGCGCTGCTCACCGAGGACCCCGGCGCCGTGTACTCCCGGCAGCAGATCCTCAACCGCGTCTGGGACGACCACTACCAGGGCCCGACCAAGACGCTGGACGTCCATGTCGCCACCCTGCGCCGCAAGTTGGGCGACCCGGCATGGATCCAGACCCTGCGCGGCGTCGGCTTCCGACTGGCCGTGCGCGCCCCCGGGCAGGCGCCGGGGCAGGGCCTGCCCCAGAGTTCCGGGCCGGGGCGCGGCCGTGGCCTGGGCGCGGGCTCCGGGAGGCATCGCACCCCCGGCGCCAGGGCGTCGGCGTCATGACCCGACGCCTGCTGCTGAGTTACCTCAGCCTCGCGGCCCTGGTCCTGCTGGGCCTGGAGATCCCGCTGGGCTTCGTCTACTCGCGGGCCGAACGCGAGCGGATCGTCAACTCGGCCAACGACGAGGCCGAGTCGGTGGCCGCGTACGCGGCGCTCTCCCTCGCCGCCGGCCGGCAGGACGAACTCGTCGAGCGGGCCAGGCACTGCGCCGAGCGCATCGGCGGGAAGGTCGTCATCGTCGACGCCGGCGGAAGGCTGCTGGCGTCCTCCCACTCCCTGTCCGACGACGAGGAGCAGACCCTCCCCTCCCAGCCCGAGATCTCCGCCGCGCTCCGCGGCCGGGCCACGACGGACGTCCGTACGACGACGACCGGCGGCGTCCACTACCTGTCGGTGGCGGCTCCGGTCGGCCGCACGACGCCGAGCGCGCCCCCGAACACGACCACGGCCGCCGCCACGACCACCACCACGGCCATGACCGCCGCGCCGGCCCAGGGCGCCGTGCGCGTCACCCTCCCGACGACCATGGTGCACGCCCGGGTGTTCGCGGTCTGGCTGCTCCTGGTGCTGGCCGGGCTCGCGGTGCTCACCGGGGTCGCCGCGGTGGCGTTCGCGTTCGCGCGCTGGACCGGGCGCCCCATCCGGCAGTTGGAGGAGGCCACGCACCGGCTGGCCGAGGGCGGTGCGGCCACGAGTGTGGTGGTCACCTCGGGCCCGCCGGAGGTACGCAGCCTCGCGGCGGCCTTCAACACGACCGCGGCCCGCCTCGAACACCTGCTGGCCTCCCAGCGGGCCTTCGCCGGCGAGGCGTCGCACCAGCTGAAGACCCCGCTGGCGGCGCTGCGGCTGCGGCTGGAGAACCTGGAACCGGACATCGCCCGGCGCGCCCGGCCCAGCCTCGACGCCGCCGTCACGGAGACGGACCGGCTGGCCCGGATGGTCGAGGGTCTGCTGGCGATGGCCCGGCTGGAGGAGGCGGCGGCCGTCCCGGCCCGGGTCGACCTGGGTGCGGTCTGCGCGGAACGGCACCGTACGTGGGGGCCGTTGTTCGAGCGCGGTGGGGTCTCGCTGGTCCTGTTCGCCGGGGTGGTCGGCCCGGTGACGGCCGTCCCCGGCGCCGTGGAGCAGATCCTCGACAACCTCCTCTCCAACGCCCTGCGCGCCTCCCCCGCCCACAGCACGGTCACCATGGAACTGCGGCTCCACGTCCCCGCCCGCCGGGCCCTGCGCGATGCCCGGCCGCACTGGGTCGACCTCCATGTCACCGATGAGGGCCCCGGTATGACGCCCGAGCAGCGCGCCCGAGCGTTCGACCGCTTCTGGCGCGCCCCCGGCGCTCCCAAGGGCGGCACCGGTCTCGGTCTCTCCCTCGTCCAGCGCCTCGCGCACGCCAGTGGCGGGGAGGTGGCGCTGCGGGAAGCGGCCACGGGCGGGCTGGACGCGGTCGTCCGCCTTCCCTCGGCGGAGCCGCCGACCCATCCCCACGGACACGGGCAGGGGCATGGGCAGGGACAAGGGCACGGTCAGGGGCACGGGTCCGGAGGACGGCCGGGGAAACGACGCCGTGAGGCCCCGCCGCTGCCGGCGTGAACTGGCGCCGGCCCGCCCCTCCCCCTGCGCCACCCACGTCCCACCCATGTGCCATCCGTGAACGCCGCCGTAGAGTCACGGGTTGTCCATGCTCTGTCAATCAGAGTGCCCTAAGGTCCATCAGCGCGCGACCCCGCCGCCGACCGGCAGGCGGGCCGTTCGAAGTACCCCTTGGAGCGACAGTGGAACGTCGTACTCTCCTGCGCGCGGCCGTGCTCGGCGGCACATCGACCGCCTTCGGCGGAACCCTCTGGCGCGGCGCCGCGTACGCCGCGCCCGCCCAGCCCGGCGCGGGCCCGTACGGGGCGCTCGGTTCGGCCGACGCCAACGGCATCAGGCTTCCGGGCGGCTTCACCAGCCGGGTGATCGCCCGCTCCGGCCAGACGGTCCCCGGCACGTCGTACACCTGGCACAACGCCCCAGACGGCGGCGCCTGTTACGCGGACGGCAGCGGCTGGATCTACGTCTCCAACTCCGAGATCAACCCGTCCGGCGGCGCGAGCGCGGTGCGGTTCTCCTCGACGGGCACGGTCACGTCGGCGTACCGCGTCCTGTCCGGCACCCGGCAGAACTGCGCCGGCGGCAGGACCCCGTGGAACACCTGGCTGTCCTGCGAGGAGGTCGACCGCGGCTACGTCTACGAGACCGACCCGTGGGGCGTGAACACCGCGGTCCGCCGGGACGCGATGGGCCGCTTCAAGCACGAGGCGGCGGCCGCCGATCCGGTCCGCCGGGTGGTCTATCTGACGGAGGACGAGACGAACGGCCGCTTCTACCGCTTCGTCCCCACGACCTGGGGCGACCTGTCCGCCGGCACCCTCCAGGTCATGGTCGCGGGCACCGCCGCCTCCGGCTCCTACACCTGGGCGAACGTCCCCGACCCGGACGGCTCCCCGACGAGCACGCGCACCCAGGTCTCGGGTTCGAAGTCCTTCAACGGGGGCGAGGGCTGCCACTACGCCGACGACACGGTCTGGTTCACCACCAAGGGCGACAACCGTGTCTGGCAGCTCAACCTCGCGACCAACACCTACGAGTTGGCGTACGACGACTCCCTGGTCACCTCCGGCACGGCTCCCCTCACCGGCGTCGACAACATCACCGGGACCTCCTCCGGCGACCTCTACGTCGCCGAGGACGGCGGCACCATGGAGATCTGCCTCATCACCCCGGACGACACCGTCGCCCCCTTCCTCCGCGTCGACGGCCAGTCCGCCTCCGAGATCACCGGCCCCGCCTTCTCCCCCGACGGCCGCCGCCTCTACTTCTCCAGCCAGCGCGGCACGAGCGGCAGTTCGTCCGGCGGCATCACGTACGAGGTGACGGGCCCGTTCCGCACCTGATAATAAATCCCTACAACCGCACGCACCCATTCATCAAAAACCCATGAATGACCATCCCAGAAGTATTCGAACTCATCATCAGGCAAAACTCGTTCGAATTCTCTTCTGCTAGGTTCGGCGCGTGGTCATGCCCAAAGAATCGGGGCCGGAGAGCCTCGGAGTCGGCGCTCGCCCGCGCAAGGTTCTCCTGGCGGCATGCGGTACTCGCGGGGACGTACAACCCTTTCTCGCATTGGCCGTGGCGCTGCGTCGCCACGGCCATCACCCGTTATTGGCCGCCCCCTCCTCATACGCGTCCGAAGCCGCCGCGTACGGAGTCGATTTCGCCGCGATCGACGACGGCCCCACCAGAATCCTCGACGAGACGCCCACCCGCAGGGTCATCGACGACGGCCTGACGGGGGTACGCGGCAAAGTCGCGGCCGCCCGGACCGTCGCCCGCCTCAAACGCCTGCTCATCACTCCGCTGCGGGACGTGGCGGCCATCGCCCACGACCACGGCGACCTGGCGGCGGTGGTCCATTCGGCGGCGCTCCCCGCCCAGCACGTGGCCGACATACTGGACGTACCCGCCGTGGTCGTGGCGCTGCAGCCCGGCTGGATCCCCACCGACACCTTCCCCTGCCCGCTGCTGCCGCTCCCCCGCGTGCCGCGCCTGCTCAACCGGAGCACGTACGCCGTGGTCGTGGCGGCCCAGCGGTCCCGCGAGGTGGAACGCTGGCGAACCACCGAACTGGGCCTGCCCCCAAGCCGCCACGGTGCCCGGCGGTGGCTGCGGGACCCCGAGGGCAGGCGGCGCCCGGTCCTGCAGTCGTTCAGCCGGCACGTCACACCGGTCGACCCAGCCTGGGGCGACTCCGTGCGCACCACGGGTTTCTGGTACCTGCCCGCCCGCCCCGACTGGACGCCCCCCAGGGAGCTGGCCCGCTTCCTCGACGAGGGGCCGCCCCCGGTCTACATCGGCTTCGGCAGCATGACCGGCACCCGCGCCGACCGCAACCACGCGCTGGTCACCGAGGCGATCCGCCTGACCGGCGTCCGCGCGGTGGTCGCGACGGGCTGGGGCGGCATCGGCGCGGCGGCGGGCCCGTCCGCCTCCCCGGCCACGACCGGCTCCCCGTCACCGAACATCCTGACGATCGACCAGGCCCCGCACGACTGGCTCTTCCCCCGTACGGCCGCGGTCGTCCACCACGGCGGCCCCGGCACCGTCGGCGCCGCCCTGGCCGCGGGCCGACCTCAGGTCCTGTGCCCCCACATGGGCGACCAGACGCACTGGTCCGCCCGTATGCGGGCACTGGGCGTGGCTCCCGCCCCCCTCGCCGCCCGCACCCTCACGGCACACGGACTCGCGGAAGCGATCAGTACGGCGGTGACGGACCGGCACCTGCGACACCGGGCCGGTGAGATCGCCCCTCTCGTCCGGTCCGAGAACGGTGTCGACGCAGCGGTGAATTCCCTCTGCGCCCTTCTCACTTGATCAATTCAATATCCCCGGGGAATCCCCTGACTCCCCCTCCCGACTCCCGTCTCCGGAATCCGTCTCCCGAATCCCGACTTTTCCCCACGTCACGAACAGAGAGCCCCCGAGTGCTGCAGATTCCTTTCTCCGACGCCGACATCGAACCTGGGACCGTCATCTCCTGGTCCTTGCGCATGGAGCATTCCCCTCGGGACGGGAAGGATTCCTCTCCCGAATCGGCCTCGTCCCCGCTCAAGTCAGCGTCCTTCAATCAGGACAAGCACCACTCGTCCTCCGAGGCGACGCGGAGCACGAGCGACGGAATCGCCAGCTCGATCACGGTGACCTTCGAGATCGCGGGCCCGCTGGACCTCGGGGCTCTCGAATCGGCGCTCCTGCTCCTCGTACGACGGCACGAGGTGCTCCGCAGCGAGTTCCGGCGCCTGGCCGGTGACCTGAACTGCACGGCGCTGGCTGCCGAGTCCATCGTCCTGGAGGCGGAGGAGGTCGGTCGCTTCCACAGCGGTGACGACCTGCACACCCACCTCGACAAGACGTTCAAGAGCATCGACACGCTGTCCTGGCCGCTGTTCCTCATGGGCGCGGTGGTCCGGGAGGCGAGCGCCACGGTCTACCTCTGCTTCGACCACATCGTGTGCGACGGCCTGTCCATGCCCGTCGTCGTGAACGAGCTCCAGTCCGCGTACGCCGACCTCGTGGCCGAACGGAACCCGCAACTCCCCGCCGCAGGAAGCTACTTGACCTTCGGCGACGACCAGCGTCACCGCTATGCCTCCCTCGGCGCCGACGACGAGCGTCTGACGTACTGGAAGGACTTCATCCGCGGGAACGGCGGCTTCTTCCCCCGGTTCCCCTTCGACCTGGGCGTGCCGGGAGACCAGCTGTACCCCCTGGTGAACCGGGCCCTCCCGCTCCTGGACACCCCTGGCACCGATGCGCTCGCGGCGGGCGCCCGCGCAGCGGGGGGCAGCGTCTTCACGGCCGTACTGGCGGCCGCGGCGACGGCTCAGCACCGCCTCGGAGGGCCGGGGGTCTACCGGGGCCTGCTCCCCATCAGCGAGCGTGCGGACGAGGACGGCGGGGCCGCGGGAGGGTCGCCGAATCCATGGCAGCACTCCATCGGCTGGTTCGTGAACACGATGCCGATCGAGTTCCGGGTGGGTGAGGGCAGCAGCGACCACGCGGCCACGATCGCGCGGGCCCGCACGGCGTACGGCGAGCTGCAGCGGCACGCCGGCATCCCCTTCGTACGGGCGTGGGAACTACTGGCCCCCGAGTCCTTCACCCTCCACCACTGGCCGTTCCCGGTGAACTTCTTCTCCTACATCGACTTCCGCAGGACCCCCGGCGGCCACCGACACCCGCTCTGGAAGCCGATGTTGCACGTCTGGGCCGCCCGGGGCAACGGCATCAGCCACTGGTTCCACCGCACCGCCACGGGCCTTCACGTCAACATGCTGCACGTCGACACCCCCCAAGCACATGAGATCAGCGACGCCCTGCACGAGGAACTCGTACGGGTCCTGCTGGAGGTCGGGGGCGAGCGCGGCGCGGGCCGTCGGCCGGTGTCCATCCCCAGGCCGACCCGGCCGGCGACGACCGTGAGGAGCTGACCCGGGCGGCGGGGGCCGCGAGTGCGGCGGGGGGCGGCGGCGGCCAGGGCGGCGGCGGGCGGCCAGGGCGGCGGGGGGCGGCCCCCAAGCCCCCGCCCGTCACCCGTCACCCGTCACCCGTCACCCGTCACCCGGCTCATCGGAACTCGTGCACGACCTCGATCTCGCCCACGATGTGCGCGTTGAACTCCTCCAGTTCCTCCGCCGGGACCCACAGTTCGAGGATCGTCTCCCCGCCGGCCCGCTGTACCGGATACCGCCGCAGGAACTCCGTCCCGACCTCGAACCGCGTGACGTATCCCGCCCCGTCGTGCTTCACGTTCCAGTCCCGCGCGATCTTCACCGCGTACGCCTCGTCGAGGACCGGATAGAAGATCGGCTGCTCGGGAAGCCGGGGCGGCCAGGCCCGCCACCCCGTCTCCCGCACCAACTCCAACTCCACGGGCCCGGTGGGCCGCCACAGGGTGGTCGTCTCTCGCTGCGTACGCACGGGCTCGGTTCGCTCTCCGGACACACGGCGACCGCGGGTTCGGCCGGCCGGGGCCCGACGGTATCCAGAGACTCGGCGCCCGGGCCACAGGGTTTGTCCGACGCGGAAGGGGCGGCGCCCCACACGGGGTGCTGCCCCTTCCGCACTACCGCCGCGCCGCTCAGTCCCGTCGGATCAGCTCCGGGTCGATCCGTCGCCCGACGAGAGGCAGCGCCCCGGCAGCGGCCACCACCACCGCCCCGACCGCGCAGGCCAGCAGCAGCGGAACCCCGGCACCGTCCCAGTAGATGGCCCCGCCCCCGGTCACGAGATAGCTGGACTCGGCGAGCTTGCCCAGCACCACGGCCAGAGCGAGACCGACGGCCAAGGGAACGACCACCTGGGCGACCTGGACGGTGCGCAGGGTGCGCGGCCGGGCACCGAGCAGCGACAGCGCGGTGACCTGGGGCTTCCGCTCCACGGCACGGTCCGTAGCGGCCACCAGGTAGGCGGCGACCCCGATGATCAGCCCCAGGACCATACCGATGCCCAGAAGACTCTTCACCACGGTGATCTGCTGAAGAGAGGTGACGACGACACCCGGCGTCCCGACCTCCGTGGTCGGGTCCACACCCCCGATCCCGTCGAGGACCGCACGGACGGTTTCGGGGGCGGAGCTGCTGAGGAGGGTGAGGGTGGCGACGTCTGGGCGGTGGCCAGCGGGGATCGCGGATGGGGGGAGCAGGACGGAACCGCTGTGGAAGACCGGGATGTCGATGTCGTCGCTGAACCGAAGCACCTCGCGCGGCACCTTCACTTCCATGGCACGCCGTTGCCCTTCGTGCCGCAGGTCGAAGGAGAAGCTGGTTCCTGGCTTCTGGACCTCGTCCTGGAGCTGGGCCGGGTCCCACAGCCGCATCGGGCGACCGTCCACGCATCCATCAGCCTTCGCCACCATCGCACGCACCTGAGCGCAGGTGGCGACCACCGCTTCGAGCCTTGGAGCCCATCGATCGGCATCGGAAGGGGCCCGTGACAGCATCACGACCACGTGGCCACGGACACCCTTCACCTCTTCCCAGGCTTTCTGCCGGTCTGCCGAGGTCCCCGCGAGGGAGATGTCGTACGTCTGGACGGAGGACGTGTTCTTGGAGACCTGATCCAGCTCGATCAGCACGCCCTGCACCAACGACGCCACGAAGACCAGGATCACCAGTCCGGTCGCCACCCGCAGCGCGCCACCGGGTTCGGTCTCGTTGCGGCGCATGGCGAGCCCGAGGGAGACCGAGCGGGTGGAGGCGGCCACCTTCTGGGCGAGGGTGCGTGAGAAGACCGGCAGGAGCATCACGAGGCCGAGGCCGACCAAAACGACGGCGAGGGGCATGAGGATCGACGAGAGTGCGGTGTCCCTGGGCGGGTGCCCCGTGGCACCTGCCACGCAGTACCCGGCCACGATGCCCAGCCCTGGCACGAGTGGCAGCAGACCCCACTTACCCGGCGGCTTCTCCACGGCGCTGCGCCGCACCGCCAGCGGATTCGCCGCGGCTTTGCTGGCGCTTGCACGGCCCACGAACCAGGCGAGCGCCGGGCAGCCGACCAGGCAGACGAGAGCTGTGGACAGGGACAGCGCACCGTCGGAGGGGTACCACTTGAAACCGGGCAGACCGACTCGCGAGACGAGTTGATTGACGATCGAGTAAGCGCCCAGGCCCAGCACGGCACCGAGCAACGCGGCAGCGACGGTCTCGGCCGCATTGACTCTCTGCGTGCCCTTCCTGCTCAGGCCCAGCAGTCGCAAGGCAGCCAGCCGTCGGACCCGGGCAGCCGCCGAGAGCCGGGCGCAGACGGAGAGGAACACAGCGAGAGGGAGCAGTACGACGCCGGCAAGGGTGAAGCGCACGATGTCTAGCGTCGAGGGTTCCACCGTGGGAATGTCGGGGTAGCTCTTGCCGAACGTCGTCACACGCCGGCCACCGCCATCGAGTTCGTCCACATCGACGCCCACGTACGCGTACAGCTCGTCCGGGTGCGCCAGTCCTTGGGCGCTGATGGTCCCCACGTACGCACCCGGCAGGAGCTGGCCCAGGGCGGGTTCCCTCTGCAGCTCTTCGCGCAATCGGGGAGACACGAACAACTCGCCTGGGGCGGGGGTTTCGGGAAGACCGGGGGGAGGCTCGATGCGCTTGGTGCCTGCGGCAAGAAAGACTCGGGTGAGGGGTTCTCCACCGTAGGGGTCTCTCCTGGTGAGTTCGAACGCGTCTCCTCCGGAGACAACGCATTTCGGTCTGCTCACCTCCCGGATGCAGTCCGGGGCACGATCCGCTTTGCGGCTGTCCTGCGCGTCCAGGATCCCCGGAATCGCAAGGACGACAGCCAGGCAGCACACCCCGATGGCGCTCCCCCCGACCATGAGCAGAAATCGCACACGGCTGCCACGTCCGGCCCCCAGTAACAGCCTGAGTCCTAGTAGGAGTTCCTTCACGACACCTCCCGTACCTCGGCCGCGAGGATGCCGTCGCACATGGTGAACCGGATGTCTGCCTGTCCCGCTACCTGAGCATCGTGCGTCACGAGCACCACGGCCGTCCCCTGGGAACGGGCGAGAGTCAGGAACTCCTCCAGTACGGCAGCGGCGTTGGAGGTGTCGAGCGATCCGGTCGGCTCGTCGGCGAAGACCACTGCGGGCCGGTGCACCAACGCCCGGGCCACCGCGACCCGCTGGCTCTGACCGCCGGAGATCTGTGAAGGGCGTCGCTCACGCAGGTCTGTGAGACCGAGCCGTTCCAGCACCTCTCCGGCTGCGGCGAGCGCCTCTTTCTTGCGTTGTCCAGCGAGCCTCAGTGGAAGGGCGGTGTTCTCCTCCACCGTCAGCTCCGGGAGCAGTTCGCCGTACTGGAAGACGAACCCGAACTTTTCCCTGCGCAGCTCACTGAGCTCCTCGTCGTCGAGTTCAGCCAGCCGACGACCTTCGAACCGAACCTCGCCGCGAGCGACCGGCAGCACACCGGCCAGGCAATACAGGAGAGACGACTTACCGGAACCACTCTGGCCGGTGATCGCCACGACCTCGCCCCGGCGCAGGGAAATCTCCGCGTTCCGGACGGCAGGAGTCTGACCGTAGAGAAGGTCGACCCCCTTGGCGGAAAGGACTTCTGATGTATCGATCTCGTTCCCCCAGGAAGAGCACGAGCCCAGGCGGGAGCGCCTGGGCTGTGGGTACGGGAATGACTCAGTCACGAAGGAACTGGAAGTCCACGGCCGGCGAACAGTTGTCTGGGCGCAGAGATCCACGGTCCCGGCACACTCGCATGCTCGCGTCGTCCGTGTACCGCTGAGCCCCACTCCAGTCCGAGTGGTTCAAGCGGACCGAGCTCCGTTGCCTCCCGTAATACCGGGCCCAGCCGTGCCCTTCGACCCTGACCTGCACGTAGACGTTGTGACCGTCACCGGGCTTGGTGTCCCGGAGCACCCCGGACCACTCGAAGGCTCCGTGGTTGGTACCTGGGGGGTTGAACTTGTAGCGCCCGGCGAAGAATTCGGCGCCCTTCGTGTCCAGCACCGGGATCGCTCCGCGCTGTGCGGCGAGCGCGGCTCCCGCTCCCGTGAGGACCAGTCCTGCAGCCATGATCCCGGCAATCGCCCTCTTCATACGCACCTCCGCACCGACGGCAGCCCCCATGGCCACCACGAGTCACAGAATGTAACTGCACGAGCACGCAAAGAAACGATCAGTCTACCCAATCACCACCGAATCAGGTGATCTTGAAGCACGCCCCCGCGCAACCAAAAGGGCGGCACCCCCCCGCACGGGATGCCGCCCTCTTCGTGATCCGGAACCGCCGCCCATCGGTGAGGGTCGGTCGGGGACGAGCGGTGGTTCCGGGGTCTTGTGCCGTGCCTGTCAGGGATCAGCGGTGGTCGCTGCCTGTGGACTGCGAGGCCGCGCGGCCGGCCTCCAGGCGGGCGACCGGGATGCGGAAGGGGGAGCAGGAGACGTAGTCGAGGCCCACCTCGTGGAAGAAGTGGACGGACTCCGGGTCACCGCCGTGCTCGCCGCAGACGCCGAGCTTGAGGTCGGGGCGGGTCGCACGGCCCGCCTCCACCGCCAGCTTGACCAGGGAGCCCACGCCGTCCTTGTCGATCGTCTCGAACGGGCTGACGCCGAAGATGCCCTTCTCCAGGTACGCCGTGAAGAAGGAGGCCTCGACGTCGTCGCGGCTGAAGCCCCACACCGTCTGGGTCAGGTCGTTCGTGCCGAAGGAGAAGAACTCCGCCGCCTCCGCGATCTGGCCTGCCGTCAGGGCGGCGCGCGGCAGCTCGATCATCGTGCCGATCGACAGCTTCAGGGCCACGCCCGTCGCCGCCTCGACCTCCGCGATCACCGCGTCCGCCTCCTCGCGGACGATCTCCAGCTCCTGGACCGTGCCGACGAGCGGGATCATGATCTCGGCGCGCGGGTCGCCCTTGGCGTTCTTGCGCTCGGCCGCCGCCTCCGCGATGGCCCGCACCTGCATGGTGAAGAGACCGGGGATCACCAGGCCGAGGCGCACACCCCGCAGGCCCAGCATCGGGTTCTGCTCGTGCAGGCGGTGGACGGCCTGCAGCAGGCGCAGCTCGTTCTCGTGGGGCTCCTGGCGGGACTCCGCGAGGGCGACGCGGACCGAGAGTTCGGTGATGTCGGGCAGGAACTCGTGCAGCGGCGGGTCGAGGAGACGCACCGTCACCGGCAGGCCGTCCATCGCGGAGAAGAGTTCGACGAAGTCCTGCTTCTGGAGCGGGAGCAGCGCCTTCAGGGACTCCTCGCGCACGGCCTCCGTGTCGGCCAGGATCAGCCGCTCGACCAGCTCACGGCGGTCGCCGAGGAACATGTGCTCCGTACGGCACAGGCCGATGCCCTGGGCGCCGAAGCGGCGGGCGCGCAGCGCGTCCTCGGCGTTGTCGGCGTTGGCGCGGACGCGGAGCCGGCGCTTGCGGTCCGCGAAGGCCATGATCCGGTGGACGGCCTCGACCAGTTCGTCGGCGTCGTTGGCGCCGGCGTGCATGCGGCCCTCGAAGTACTCGACGACCGGGGACGGGACGACCGGGACCTCACCCAGGTAGACCTTGCCGGACGAGCCGTCGATGGAGATGAGGTCGCCCTCCTCCACCACATGGCCGCCGGGGACGGTCATCCGCCGGCGCTTGGTGTCGACCTCCAGCTCCTCCGCGCCGCACACACACGTCTTGCCCATGCCGCGCGCGACCACGGCCGCGTGGGAGGTCTTGCCGCCGCGCGAGGTGAGGATGCCCTCGGCCGCGATCATGCCGTCGAGGTCGTCGGGGTTGGTCTCACGGCGGACCAGGATGACCTTCTCGCCCGAACGCGACCATTTCACGGCCGTGTACGAGTCGAAGACCGCCTTGCCGACCGCCGCGCCCGGGGAGGCGGCGATGCCGCGGCCGACCTGCGCGACCTTCGCGTCCTCGTCGAAGCGGGGGAACATCAGCTGCGCGAGCTGGGCGCCCGTCACCCGCTGCAGGGCCTCCGCCTCGTCGATCAGGCCCTGGTCGACGAGTTGCGTGGCGATACGGAAGGCCGCGCCGGCGGTCCGCTTGCCCACGCGCGTCTGCAGCATCCACAGCTGGCCGCGCTCGATGGTGAACTCGATGTCGCAGAGATCCTTGTAGTGGTTCTCCAGGGTCTCCATGATCTGCATCAGCTGGTCGTACGACTTCTTGTCGATCGCCTCCAGCTCCGCCAGCGGGACGGTGTTGCGGATGCCCGCCACCACGTCCTCGCCCTGCGCGTTCTGGAGGTAGTCGCCGTAGACGCCCTGGTGGCCGGAGGCGGGGTCGCGGGTGAAGGCGACGCCCGTGCCGGAGTCGGGGCCCAGGTTGCCGAAGACCATCGAGCAGACGTTGACGGCCGTGCCGAGGTCGCCGGGGATGCGCTCCTGACGGCGGTAGAGCTTGGCGCGGTCGGTGTTCCAGGAGTCGAAGACCGCGTGGATGGCGAGGTCCATCTGCTCGCGCGGGTCCTGCGGGAAGTCCCGGCCGGCCTCGGTCTTGACGATCTTCTTGAACTTGGTGACGAGCTTCTTGAGGTCGGCCGCCTCCAGCTCGGTGTCGACGACGACCTTCTTGGCCGTCTTCGCCGCCTCCAGCGCCTCCTCGAAGAGGTCGCCGTCGACGCCGAGGACCGTCTTGCCGAACATCTGGATGAGCCGGCGGTAGGAGTCCCAGGCGAAGCGGTCGTCGCCGGCCTGCCGGGCGAGGCCCTGCACCGACTTGTCGGAGAGGCCGATGTTGAGGACCGTGTCCATCATTCCGGGCATCGAGAACTTCGCGCCGGAGCGGACCGAGACGAGGAGCGGATCGTCGGCCTGGCCGAGCTTCTTGCCCATCTTCTCTTCGAGCGCGGCGAGGTGGGAGGTGACCTCGTCACGCAGTGCCGCGGGCTCGTCGCCGCTGTCGAGGTAGACCTTGCACGCCTCGGTGGTGATGGTGAAGCCGGGAGGCACGGGGAGACCGAGGTTGGTCATCTCGGCGAGGTTCGCGCCCTTGCCGCCGAGGAGGTCCTTGAGGTCCTTGTTGCCTTCGGTGAAGTCATAAACAAACTTCACGCCCTCAACGCTCTGAGCTACGTGGCCTACGTGGGGATCTTTGTTTTCCGACACAGGTCCCAACTCCTTGAGGACGCGGTGGCTGCCCTGACGGCCAGGAACATACCCAGATCGAAGGCTCCTGGGTACGTCCACTTGCGCGTCATGCGCCTGTAACCACCCGTCCGCCAGTAGATCGAAAGTCAAGGCTTGGCAAGGAACAGTGCCGCGATGTGTTCACCTCTTGAACGCGACCCCGCCCAACAGGCCTGCAAAGCGCTCACCTGAGCACCATTCGGCACGCCTGAGTTCGCTCGATGAACGATCAAAGGGTGGCACCGAGTGCCACCCTTTGAAGTCGCGGAACCGCCCATGATTCGCTCATCTGAGCGCAAGCCCTATCAAGGGTGGCGAGAATCACGCCCTCCGGGCAGCCCGGATTTCACCATGCGGACCAGTGCTCGGGACAGAAACACGCTCGTCATCCCGTCCAGCCATACGAGTCTGGCCGCTCGGGTCCGCTCATACGGGTCCGCTCATACGGGTCCGGTCGTACGGTCCGGTCGTACGGGTCCGATCACTCGGTCCGGTCGTGCGCGTCCCCTCGGCCGGAGTGGCGAGGGCGGGCCCACCGGCTCAGGAGGGCAGCGCCCGCCTCACACCCCCAGCGCCGCCAGCCGTTCCTCGGCGCGCTCCGGCGCGTACAAGTACTCGACGACCTGCGCCGCCGCCCCGACGAGGCCCGCCCGCTCCCCCAGCCGGGAGGTCACCACGTCCAGGTGGGCCGTGGAGCGGGGCAGGGCGCGCTGGTAGAGCAGTTCACGGACGCCGGTGAGGAAGGGGGTTCCGGCCAGATCTCCGGCGATCATCAGAACGCCCGGGTTCAGCAGGGTCACCACCGTCGCCAGCACGTCCCCGACGGCCCGGCCCGCTTCCCGCGCGAGCGCGGTCGCGCCCGGATGCCCGGCGGCCAGCAGGTCGCGTACGTCCGAGCCGGATGCCGCCGGCACCCCCGCCTCCGCCAGCCGTCGCGCCACGGCGCCGCCGCTCGCGATCGCCGCGAGACAGCCGAACGAGCCGCACTTGCACAGCGCGTCCGCGCCCTGCGGGACCCGGATGTGGCCGATGTCGCCGGCGCCGCCGTCGATGCCCCGGTATATCGAACCCCCGACCACCACGCCCGCGCCGATGCCCGTGGACACCTTGACCAGCGCGAAGGCCGAGCAGTCGGCGTAACCGGTGCGCTGTTCGCCGTACGCCATCAGGTTGGCGTCGTTGTCGACGAGGACCGGGACGCCGGCCGGGCCGCAGGCGTGTTCGGTGAAGGCGCGGGCCAGCCGGCCTCTTATGTCGTAGCCGTCCCAGCCGGGCATGATCGGCGGCTGGACGACGCGGCCGGTGTCACTGTCGACGGGGCCGGGCACGGCGAGGCCGATGCCGCAGACCGCGTGCGCCGGGCGCCCCTCCTTCGCGAGCAACTCGGCGAACCAGCGGCCCAGTTCGTCCAGTACGGCGTCGGGGCCCTCGTCGATGACCAGGGTGCCGGTGTGTTCGGCCTGGATCTCGCCGGTGAGGGAGACGAGGGCGGCCCGGGCGTGGCGGGTGTCGAGGTCGGCGGCGAGGACGAGGGCGTGCGCGTCGTCGAACTCCAGGGTGATGGAAGGGCGTCCGCCGAGCGGGGAGTCGACGGGGCCGCCGGCGCCCTCGCGGAGCCAGCCCGCGCGGAAGAGACGCTCCAGACGCTGGCCCACGGTCGCCCGGGACAGGCCGGTGGCCTGCTGGAGCGCGCCACGGGTGGTGGCCCGGCCGCTGCGGACCAGTTCCAGCAGATCTCCGGCACCGGCATGACTGCCCACCCTCACGGCCCTTCTGCTCATGCCGCCATTGTCGCGGCCCCTACGGACATTCACTCCCGCGCACCCTCTTGCGTTCACCAACTCTGCATTACATATTGAGTTTTGCGTGTTAAGTAGACGTAACCCTACGGTAGCTACTGCCGAACCCGTCGGCACCTTGCTCTCCAGGAGCCCTGCGTGGATCGCACAACCCAGCTCACCGCCCGTCGGCCAGGGACAGGCGCGCACGTCGGCGGCGGTGTATACGATCCGGTCGCGCCGGCGACGGCGGCGACCGCCCCGACCGGCTCTGTCGGCTCGACCGGCTCGACCGGCTCGACCGGCTCGACCGGCTCGACCGGCTCAGCCTTCTCGACCGGCTCAGCCTTCTCGAACGGCTCAGCCTTCTCGAACGGATCGCTGCGCCGCGCGGCGGCGCGGGTGCTGGCCGACAACTGGACGGGCCGGTCCACGGTGCCGTCGCGCACGCTGTATCCGCACCAGTGGTCGTGGGACTCGGCGTTCATCGCGATCGGGCTGCGCCATCTGTCGCCGCTGCGGGCGCAGACCGAGCTGGAGACCCTGCTCGGCGCGCAGTGGGGTGACGGGCGGATCCCGCACATCGTGTTCAACCCCTCCGTGCCGCTGGACGCGTACTTCCCGAGCCCCGACTTCTGGCGCTCCTCGACCGCGGGACGCGCCGCGGGCGCCCCGCGCACCACGCAGACCTCGGGGATCGTGCAGCCGCCGGTGCACGCGCTGGCGGCGTGGCTGGTGCACCGGGCGGACCCCGGGCTCTCCCGGGCGCGCGGTTTCCTGGCCCGGATGTATCCGCGGCTGGCCGCCTGGCACCGCTATCTGCTGCACCGCCGCGACCTGGGCGGGGGCGGCCTGGTGTCGGTCGTCCACCCCTGGGAGCAGGGCATGGACAACAGCCCCGCCTGGGACGCGCCCCTCGCCCGGATCACCCCCGCCCCGGCCCGCTCCTTCCGCCGCGCCGACCTCGACCACGGCGCGGCCGAGGACCGGCCGACGGATCTGGACTACGGGCGGTACGTGCGCCTCGCGGCGGACTACCGGGACGCCTGGTACGCCGACGGGCAGGGCGGGTTCGCCGTCGAGGACCCGGCCTTCAACGCCCTCCTCATCGCCTCCGAACACGCCCTCGCGCGTATCGCCAAGGAGCTGGGCGCCCCCGGGACCGCCCGGCACGCACGGGCGGAGCGCCTGACGGCGGCGCTGGTGGAGCGGCTGTGGGACCCGGCGCGGGAGATGTTCCTGTGCCGGGACGTCACCACGGACGCCCTCGTGCCGGAGCGCGGCGTCTCCGGTCTCCTCCCCCTCCTGCTCCCCGGCCTTCCGCGCGACATCACGGCCGGGCTCGTGCGGACGCTCCACGGCCCGCACTTCGGACTCGGCGCGACCACCCGGCTCGTGCCGTCGTACGACCTGACCGGGGAGGCCTTCGATCCGCACCGGTACTGGCGCGGGCCCGCCTGGTTCAACACGAACTGGCTGCTGGAGCGGGGGCTCAGGCTGCACGGGGAGACGGGCCGGGCCGACGCGCTGCGGGCGGCGCTGCTGGAGATCGCGGGGGCGTCCGGGTTCGCCGAGTACGTGGACCCGTACACGGGCGAGGCCTGCGGGGCGCTCGGCTTCGGCTGGACCGCCGCGCTCACGGTCGACCTGCTGCACGGGGACGACCGGGACCACGGCCGCGACCACGGGCACGGGCACGGGCATGACGGGGGCCATGTCGATGGACGCGCCGACGGCCTCGACCACGGGTGGCATCACGGACCGTACGACGAGCGCCAGCGCGACGACGAGGTCGTGTTCGGCATGGGTGACGACATCACTGAGGACATCACTGACGGCATGAGTGACGCGTGAGTGACGGCAGGCATGAGTGACGGCATGAGTGACCAGGGAGGGGACCGGGGATGACGGACCGGCATCACCTGCTCGTGCGCGGCGGGACGTTCGCCGCCGTGGGCGACGGCGGCGACATCAGCGGGGTGCGGGGCGGCAGCGCACCGGACGGGCTGTTCGTGCGGGACGCCCGGCATCTGAGCCGGTGGCAGCTGACCGTCGACGGGGCGGTCCCCGAGACGCTCACACCGGTCGCCGACGGGGACACCGCGCGCTGTGTGCTCGTGCCCCGGGGCGGGCGCCGGGAGCCGCCCGCGTACACGCTCTTCCGTGAACAGGCCGTCTCCGACAGCGCGTTCGTGGAGACGCTGCGGGTCACCAGCAACCGTCCGGTGGCGACGACCGTCCGGATCGCGATCACCGCGGACGCCGACTTCACCGACCAGTTCGAGCTGCGCTCCGACTTCCGTACCTACGCCAAGAGCGGTGTCGTCAGGAAGCGCGAAGTCCTCGACGACGGTGTGGAGTTCAGCTATCGGCGGGGCGAGTGGCGGTCGTGCACGACGGTGACGGCCGAGCCCGCGCCGGACGGTGTGGAGGAGACCGGGACGGGGGCGCGGCGCCTGGTCTGGGCCCTCGATGTCGCGCCGCACGGCTCGGTGGAGCTGACCTGCCGGGTGATGGCGCGGCCGCACGGCGACCGGCGGGCCCTGCGGGTACCGCGCTCGCCGGGCGCCGAGCGGGAGCGGCTGCTGGCGGTGGAGGGCGAGTTCATGGAGGGCGTGGCGTTCCCCACCGGCTGGCCGGAGCTGGCCGCCGCGTGTGCGCGTGGGCTCGCCGATCTGGCCGCGCTCCAGGTGCCGGCGACCGGGCCGGAGGGTGAGGTCCTGCGGGTGCCCGCCGCCGGGGCGCCGTGGTTCCTGACCCTGCTCGGCCGGGACGCCCTGCTCACCTCGCTCTTCACGCTCCCCTACCGGCCGGAGCCGGCCGCCGCCACCCTGCTCGCGCTCGCCGCGGCCCAGGCGACGGAGGTCGGCGTCGGCTCGGTGGCCCAGCCCGGCAAGATCGTGCACGAGGTGCGGCACGGTGAGCTGGCGCACTTCGGGCAGGTGCCGTACGGGCGTTACTACGGCTCGGTGGACGCCACGCCGCTGTTCCTCGTGCTGCTCGGCGCGTATGTGGAGCAGACCGGGGACGTCACCCTCGCCCGCCGTCTCGAAGCGCAGGCGCGGGCCGCGGTCGGCTGGATGCTCGACCACGGCGGGCTCACCTCGCGCGGCTACCTGGTCTACCGCGCCGACCAGGGCGGCCTCGCCAACCAGAACTGGAAGGACTCCCCCGGCTCGATCTGCTCCGCCGACGGCAGTCGGCCCGCCGCCGGGCCGGTGATGGCGGCGGGTGCGCAGGGGTACGCGTACGACGCGCTGCGCCGCACCGCCGTCCTGGCGCGCACGGTGTGGGAGGACGAGGTGTACGCGGCGCTGCTCGAACAGGCGGCGGGTGATCTCCGTGACCGTTTCCAGCGGGACTTCTGGATGCCGCGGCACGGCTTCCCCGCGCTGGCGCTGGACGGTGAGGGCAGGCAGGTCGACGCGCTCGCCTCGGACGCGGGGCATCTGCTGTGGTCGGGGCTGCTGGACAAGGAGTACGGGAAACTGGTGGGCCGACGGCTCCTGGAACCGGACTTCTTCTCCGGGTGGGGGGTGCGGACGCTGGCCGCCGGGCAGCCCGCGTATCACCCGCTGTCGTACCACCGGGGTTCCGTGTGGCCGCACGACAACGCGCTGATCACGCTGGGGCTCGCGCGGTACGGGCTGCACGACGAGGCCCGGACGGTGGCCTCCGGCATGGTGGACGCGGCGACGGCGGCGGGGCATCGGCTGCCGGAGGTGCTGGCCGGGTACGGGCGGGACACGCATCCGGAGCCGGTTCCGTATCCGCACGCGTGTGTGCGGGAGTCGCGGTCTGCGGCGGCGCCGTTGGCTCTGCTCACTGCGGTCGGCGGAGCGTGAGCGCTCCGCTGGGTGGGGTGGGGGGCGGCGTTGTTGTGTGGGGTGGTGGATGGGTGCGGGTTCGTCGCGCTCGCGGCGCCTGACAACTCGGGGGGTGCGGGTGCTTGGGCGGGTGCCGGTTGTGGAGGGTTGCTCGCGCCGTTCCCCGCGCCCCTGGCGGGGCGCGTGCCCGGTGGCGCGGGCTGCGCCTGACAGCTCGGGGGGTGCGGGTGCTTCGGCGGGTGCGGGTCCTGCGTGGTTGCTCGCGCCGTTCCTCGCGCCCCTGATGGGGCGCGTGCCCGGTGGCGCGGGCTGCGCCTGACAGCTCGGAGGGTGCGGGTGCTTGGGCGGGTGCCGGTTGCGGGAGGTGCTCGCGCCGTTTCTCGCGTCCCTGGCGGGGCGCTCAGGTCGGCCGGAGCGTCGGCAGAACGGGGCGGCTAGCCGCCGGACGTGTCCTGTTCGGCTTCCTCTCCTACGCCCGCGCAGTCGTACGGGTCCTTGAGCCAGCCGTCCGGCAGGACTACGCGGTTGTTGCCGGAGGTGCGGCCGCGTGGGCCGTCGGCGCCGGTCGGCCAGGGCTGGTCGAGGTCCAACTCGTCCAGGCCGGAACGGAGTTCGGCGAGGGAGGAGGTGATGGCGAGGCGTTTGCGCATCTCGGAGCCGACCGCGAAGCCCTTGAGGTACCAGGCCACGTGCTTGCGGAAGTCGACGACACCCTTGGACTCGTCGCCGCTCCACTCGCCCAGCAGGGTGGCGTGCCGGACCATGACGTCGGCGACCTCCCGGAGCGCGGGCCGCGCGAGATCCTCCGTGCGCCCCTCGAACGCGGCCACCAGGTCCGCGAACAGCCACGGCCGCCCCAGGCAGCCGCGCCCGACGACCACGCCGTCGCAGCCGGTCTCGCGGACCATCCGCAGCGCGTCCTCGGCCGACCAGATGTCGCCGTTGCCGAGGACGGGGATCTCGGGGACGTGCTCCTTGAGACGGGCGATGGCGTCCCAGTCCGCCGTGCCGCCGTAGTGCTGGGCGGCGGTGCGGCCGTGCAGGGCGATGGAGGTGACGCCCTCCTCGACGGCGATGCGCCCGGCGTCGAGGTAGGTGATGTGGTCGTCGTCGATGCCCTTGCGCATCTTCATGGTGACCGGGAGGTCACCGGCGCCGCTCACCGCCTCGCGGAGGATCGCGCGGAGGAGGTTGCGCTTGTAGGGGAGGGCGGAGCCGCCGCCCTTGCGGGTCACCTTGGGGACCGGGCAGCCGAAGTTGAGGTCGATGTGGTCGGCGAGGCCCTCCTCCGCGATCATGCGGACGGCCTTGCCGACGGTCGCCGGGTCCACGCCGTACAGCTGGATCGAGCGCGGCTTCTCGGTCGCGTCGAAGCGGATCAGCTGCATGGTCTTCTCGTTGCGCTCGACCAGCGCCCGCGTGGTGATCATCTCGCTGACGAACAGGCCCTTGCCGCCGCTGAACTCCCGGCACAGGGTGCGGAAGGGCGCGTTCGTGATGCCGGCCATGGGGGCCAGGACGACGGGCGGGGTGACGGTGTGCGGGCCGATCCGCAAGGGGGCCGGCGCGAGGGAGACGGGCGTGGACATTCCCCCATTGTCGCGCACCTGGACGCATGCCCGCGATTCATTAGTTAGGCGCACTATAGAGTCGGGCGTACGATGGGCCGCATGCCCGAGCTCGGCCGCCGCCACCGTCTGCTCGTGCTCGCGATCTGCTGCACCAGCCTGCTGATCGTGAGCCTGGACAACACCGTCCTGAACGTCGCCCTGCCCTCCATGCAGCGCGACCTGGACGCGAGCCTCGCGGGCCTGCAGTGGACGATCGACGCCTACACCCTGGTCCTGGCGGCCCTGCTGATGCTGGCGGGCTCCACCGCGGACCGGATCGGCCGCAAGCGGGTCTTCATGGCGGGCCTGGTCGTCTTCGCGGTCGGCTCGCTGCTGTGCTCCCTCGCGCCGAACCTGGAGTCGCTGGTCGCCTTCCGCATGGTGCAGGCCGTCGGCGGCTCGATGCTCAACCCGGTGGCCATGTCGATCATCACCAACACGTTCACGGACCCGCGCGAGCGGGCCCGGGCGATCGGCGCCTGGGGTGCGGTCGTGGGCATCTCGATGGCCGCCGGACCGATCATCGGCGGCCTCCTGGTGGAGTCGGTGGGCTGGCGCTCGATCTTCTGGATCAACCTGCCGGTCGGGCTGGCCGCGCTCCTGCTGACCTGGCGGTTCGTCCCCGAGTCCCGCGCCCCGAAGGCCCGCCGCCCCGACCCCGTCGGACAGCTCCTCGTCATCGCGCTGCTCGGCTCCCTCACCTACGCGATCATCGAGGCGCCGACCGCCCCGCTCGGCGAGACCCTCGCCCTCGGCATGGTCGCCCTCGCGGCGCTGCTCGGCCTCCTGCGGTACGAACCCCGCCGCCACGAACCCCTCATCGACCTGCGCTTCTTCCGCTCGGCCCCGTTCAGCGGGGCGACGGTGATAGCGGTCAGCGCGTTCGCCGGCCTCGGCGGTTTCCTGTTCCTGTCGACGCTGTACCTGCAGAACGTGCGCGGCCTGGACGCCCTGCACGCCGGCCTGTGGATGCTGCCGATGGCTGTCCTGTGCTTCGTCTGCGCGCCCGTCGCCGGCCGGCTGGTCGGCAGCCGGGGCCCGCGGCTGCCGTTGCTGGTCGCCGGGATCGCCATGACCGCGAGCGGGGTGCTCTTCGCCGCGTTCGAGGCCGAGACCGGGAACGTCACCCTCGTCATCGGCTACGTCCTGTTCGGCCTCGGCTTCGGCTTCGTCAACGCGCCCATCACCAACACGGCCGTGTCCGGGATGCCGCGCGCCCAGGCCGGGGTCGCCGCGGCGGTCGCCTCCACCAGCCGCCAGATCGGCCAGACCCTGGGGGTCGCGGTGATCGGCGCGGTGCTGGCGGCGGGCCTCGGCTCGTCCTCGTACGCCGACGCGTTCGTGTCGGCGGCCCGCCCCGCCTGGTGGATCGTCGCGGCGTGCGGCTTCGCGGTGCTGGTGCTGGGGGCCCTGACCACCGGGGTGTGGGCCCGGGAGACGGCCGACCGGACGGCCCGCCGCCTGGAGGCGGCGGAGGTCCGGGACGCGGCGGAGGTCGGGTCGTAGCCCTCGACACCCTCTCCGCGGTCGCGGTCGCCGGCGCTGAGCGCCGGGACGGCCGGGCGGCCGCCGGTGCGAGCGGTTTCTCCGGCTTGCTCCGGCTTGCTACGGCTTGCTACGGATCTGCGGTCCCGGTCGGGTCGAACGCCGGGGCCCTGCGCGACGACATAGGTAACGCCTGGGACAACTCCTCGTGCGATCCGCCCCGTTGATGTCGGTCGTGCCGCACACTCCTCACGGACGTGGAACGGGACCGCGCGGGTGTCGGCCGGAGGGGTCATGCGGCAGATCAACACGAGCAGGGTGAGCCGCTGGGACCAGCACGGGCGGGAGCACACCGTGCGGGTCCAGCGCACGGGGGTGCAGCGCACGATCCGCTGCGACACCTGCGGCTGGCGCAGGGGCGCGCAGTTCCTGCCGTGGCTGAAGGCGGAGGAACACCTCGCCGAGGCCCACCAGGCGACGGTGAACCCCGCGGGCTCGTGACCGCCCCGGGACACTGGCCCGGCAGCCTCGTGACCGCCCGGGAACCACAGCCCTGGGCAAGCTCGCGACCGAACCCCGGCCCGCTCATGCCGGGCGGCCTCGCGACCGCCCCAACACCACTGGCCCGGGTGGCTCGCGACCAGCCCCCGGCCCTCTCACACCCGGGCGATCTCGCGACCGCCCCGGCACCACGGACCCGGCGGCCTCGCGACCGTCCCCCGCCCCTCACGCCCTGACAGCCTCACGACCGCCCCCGGCACCACCAGCCCGGACAGCCTCGCGACCGCCCCGGCACCACGGACCCGGCGGCCTCGCGACCGTCCCCCGCCCCTCACGCCCGGGCGGCCTCGCGACCGCCCCGGCACCCCAGGCCGCCCTGCGGGCTCGTGGCCGCCGGCGAGTCCTCAGCCCTGCCGGTCCAGCGCCTCCGCGACCTGCTTGATCACCCGCCGCCAGTGCGCCCGTTGGCGTTCCCGCTCCTCGGGGCCCGCCATGCGCTCCTGATGGAAGACGAGCACCGACCGGCCGCCCCCCGCCGCCGACACGGCGACCTGCACGGTCGTGTCGCCGTAGGTGACGCGGATGCGGTCACCGGGCCGGTAGCCGCGCACCTCGCCCGTGGCGCCCGCGGCGGTCTCGTAGGACGCCCCGCGCTCGGGGGTGAGCCGCGCCCCGGCCCCGAGCCACAGTTCCAGCCCGCGCGGTCCACTGATGAACTCCCAGACGGCGGCGGGCGACTGGGGCAGGGTGCGGGAGACGCCGACTTCCCATCCGGCGTCCCTGGTGAGTCCGGTGGATCGCGTGGTCATGGGGTTCATCCTTTCTCGTGGACCGCTCCCGGCCGGTGTACCCGCCGCCCGGTTCCAGCCGCTCATTCGACCGGGCCCGCCCCGGAGCGGCGTACGCGGTGGGCGCGGACCTTGTGACGGTTGCCGCAGTGCTCCATCGAGCACCAGCGGCGGCGGCCGGGGCGTGAGGTGTCGACGTACAGGAGGTAGCAGCGGTCGCCGGCGCACATGCGGATCCGTTGCGCGTACGGCCCGGTGAGGAGGTCGACGGCGTCCCGGGCGACCGTGGACAGCAACTGCGGGCCGGTCGCCGGGCCCGGGGCCCAGCCCCGGGTGCCGTCCGCGCCGATGGCGGGAGCCAGCGGCGGGCGGGCGGCGGCGTCGTTGACGAGGTCGAGGTCGGCGGTGTCCGCCGGGGCTATGCCCAGCTCGGGGAGCCCGCCGCCGACGACACGGGAGACGGCCGTACGGGTCAGCGCGTCGCGCAGCCGGCGGGCGTACGCCACATCGTCCTCCGTGACATCGAGGGCGGGGGGCGTCGGGGTGAGCCGGGACTGCTCGGCCCAGGCGACCAGGTCGCCGGGGGTGTGCAGCACCTCGTAGCGGGTCAGGGCGCCGGGGCCGCCGGTGATGAGCAGCTCCAGGCAGAGGGCGCCCGGATCGAACCGGAAGACGTTCCCGGAGTAGGACCGCAACCGGATGCCCGACACTCCCGACGCCCCCTTCGGGGCCGATGCCCTGGACGACAAACCCATGTAACCAATATAACCGGTTACATGACTGCCGCACTGAACTGGAAACTGGTCATCGACTCGCGGGACGCCCAGCCCCTGGCAGACTTCTGGGCCGCTGCGCTGGGCTACGAGGTGGAGGACCCCAGCACGCTGATCAGCCATCTCCTGGCCACCGGCGACCTTCCCGAGGCCGCCGTCGCCGAGCACGACGGCCACCGCGTCTTCCGCGGTTACGCCGCCGTCCGCCACCCCGACGACCCGTACGACCCGTTCACCGGTGTCGGCAAGGGCCGTCGTCTGCTCTTCCAGGACGTCCCCGAACCCAAGTCGGGCAAGAACCGTCTCCACATCGACGTCCACGCCGGCCCGGACGGGCTGGAGGCGCTGGCCGTCCGCATGGAGACACTCGGCGCCACCCGGGTCGAGGAGTTCGACCGGGGCCCGGCCGGGCACTGGTGGGTGATGCGGGACCCGGAGGGCAACGAGTTCTGCGTGGCGTAGGCCCGGGCCGGACGGGCCCGGCGTCAGGCCCGCAGGCCTCGCGTCACCAGCTCCACGACCGCCTCGAACTGGGCCTCGATGTCCGGCTGCCGCCAGGTGGGGGCGTACGAGGGGTCGTGGAAGCGGGCGGTGGCGTGGAACACGGCCCGGGCGGTGGCGGCGGGGTCGGTGGCGGCGAAGGCGCCGGCGGCGACGCCGGACCGGACGATGTCGGCCAACTGGCCGGTCAGGTCGGCGATATGGGCGCCGACGGCCTCACCGCTCTCGTCCGTCAGCACCTGGTAGGTGGCGAACAGCTCGGGGTCGTCCCCGGCCTTGCGGCGCTTGGCGGCGAAGAGGGCGGACAGCCAGGCGCGCAGCCGGGCCTCCGGGTCGCGGTCCTCGGCGGCGACGGCGGTCAGGGTCGCCGTCGTACGGTCCAGCCAGCGCTTGGTCACCGCTTCCCGCAGCACCGCCTTCGTGCGGAAGTGGCGGTAGACGCTTCCGTGACTGACGCCGAGCGCGCGGGCCACGTCGACCACGGTGGCCTTGGCGGGCCCGTGGCGGCGCAGGACCTCCTCGGTCGCTTCGAGGATGCGCTCGGGGGTCAGGGTCTCGGAGGTCGGTGACATGGGGGAACCGTACCCGGCGGACGGATCAGCGCTCGCTGTCGAGGTGTGCCATCTGGGCCGCGGGGTAGCGCTCGCCCGCCGCCGCGCCGGCCGGGACGGCGTCCTCGATCGCCGCGAGGTCGGCCGCGTCCAGGGTGACCTCCAGCGCGCCCAGCGCCTCGGCGAGGCGGTCCCGGCGGCGGGCGCCCACCAGCGGTACGACGTCCTCGCCGCGCGAGAGCACCCAGGCGATGGCGATCTGCGCGACCGACACCCCCTTCTCCTCCGCGATCTTCCGCAGCGCCTCCACCAGGTCCAGGTTGCGCAGGAGGTTCTCCCCCTGGAACCGGGGCGAGAACGCCCGGAAGTCCCCCTCCGCCAGCTGCCGGTCCCGGGTGAAGTGACCGGAGATCAGGCCGCGGGAGAGGACGCCGTACGCCGTGATCGCGATACCCAGCTCGCGGGCGGTCGGCAGGATCTCGTCCTCGATGCCGCGTGAGACGAGGGAGTACTCGATCTGGAGGTCCGTGATCGGGGCCGTGGCGGCGGCGCGGCGGATCGTCTCCGCGCCGACCTCGCTGAGGCCGATGTGCCGGACGTATCCCTTCTCGACCAGTTCGGCGATGGCGCCGACGGTCTCCTCGATCGGCACGTCGGGGTCGACCCGGGCGATGCGGTAGACGTCGATGTGGTCCGTGCCGAGGCGCTGGAGGGAGTACGCGGCGAAGTTCCTGACCGCCGCCGGGCGGCCGTCGTACCCGGACCAGGCTCCGTCCGGGTCGCGCAGCGCCCCGAACTTGACGCTGGTCAGGGCCTGTTCGCGGTGGGCGGCGGGCGCGGTGCGCAGGGCCTCGCCGATCAGCAGTTCGTTGTGGCCCATGCCGTAGAAGTCGCCCGTGTCCAGCAGGGTCACACCGGCTTCGAGAGCCGCGTGGATCGTCGCGACGGACTCGGCCCGGTCGGCCCCGCCGTACAGCGCGGACATGCCCATGCAGCCGAGGCCGAGGGCGGAGACCTGGGGACCGGTGGCGCCGAGGGTGCGGGTCTTCGGTGTCGTCGTCATGCGACCACGATGACATGACAGCTGACAGATATCAATATCTGTCAGCTGCTATCTGTCACCCGTCGTCCCCTACCCATCGCAGGGCGTCCGGCCAGGCCGCAGTAGGCGCTTCGCGATGGGAGCGGATCGCCGAGCTGATCGGTGTCCCCGGCCGGAGGCGCGGGCCGTCAGGATCATCGCCATGGGGCGGCCGAAGTGGGCCGGCTGGGCCGAGCTGGCGCGGGACGACATCGGCTGGGACGGGGTGGAGAACACCGTCCGGGTGCGGGGTGAGGTCGACGCGGACATCCCGCTCAACGACAGCCGTGGCATCGACGTCGGCGTCCTCAGCCGGTTCCCGATCACGTCCGCGCGGTCGCACATCTGCCCCGAGTTCGAGGTGAAGGCCGGGGGCGAGCCCGTCGGGCACCCACGGCACCGGCAGGCGGGACGAGCAGAAGCCCGACTGCCTCATGTTCGGCCCGCAGTCGTGGGCGAGGGTGACGAACGTGGGCGTGACCTGCAAACGCGGAGTTCCCCGGCCCCGTCAGGGGCGCGGGGAACTCCGCGACCGGCTACGACCTACGACGAACCCGCAGCCGCTCAATCACACGTGCGAGGCAACCCCTCAGGCGCCCACGAGCCGGCCCGCGAGGTAGCCCTCGATCTGGTCCAGCGACACCCGCTCCTGCTTCATCGAGTCCCGCTCGCGCACAGTCACCGCGTTGTCGTCGAGCGTGTCGAAGTCGACGGTCACGCAGTACGGCGTACCGATCTCGTCCTGGCGCCGGTAGCGGCGGCCGATCGCACCCGCGTCGTCGAAGTCGATGTTCCAGTTCTGACGCAGCGCCGCGGCGAGCCCCTTCGCCTTCGGGGACAGCTCGGGGTTGCGGGAGAGCGGGAGCACCGCGACCTTCACCGGCGCGATGCGGTGGTCCAGGCGCAGCACGGTGCGCTTCTCCAGCTTGCCCTTGGCGTTGGGCGCCTCGTCCTCGGTGTAGGCGTCGAGCAGGAACGCCAGCATCGTGCGGCCGACACCGGCGGCCGGCTCGATGACGAACGGCGTGTACCGCTCGCTGGACTCCTGGTCGTAGTACGACAGGTCCTGGCCGGAGGCCTTGGAGTGGGCGGAGAGGTCGTAGTCGGTGCGGTTGGCGACGCCCTCCAGCTCACCCCACTCGTTGCCGCCGAACTGGAAGCGGTACTCGATGTCGGCGGTGCGCTTGGAGTAGTGGGAGAGCTTCTCGGCCGGGTGGTCGTACCAGCGCATGTTCTCCTCGCGCATGCCCAGACCGGTGTACCAGTTCCACCGCTCCTGCATCCAGTACTCCTGCCACTTCTCGTCCTCGCCCGGCTTGACGAAGAACTCCATCTCCATCTGCTCGAACTCGCGGGTGCGGAAGATGAAGTTGCCGGGCGTGATCTCGTTGCGGAAGGACTTGCCCATCTGGGCGATGCCGAACGGCGGCTTGCGGCGCGAAGTGGTCTGCACCTGGGCGAAGTTGGTGAAGATGCCCTGGGCGGTCTCGGGGCGCAGGTAGGCGACGGAGCCGGTGTCCTGGGTGGGGCCGAGGTGCGTGGAGAGCAGACCCGAGAACTGCTTGGGCTCGGTGAACTGGCCCTTGGTGCCGCAGTTGGGGCAGTTGACGTCCACGAGGCCGTTCTCCGGGAGACGGCCCTTCTTCGCCTCGTACGCCTCTTCCAGGTGGTCCGCGCGGAACCGCTTGTGGCAGGAGGTGCACTCGGTGAGCGGGTCGGAGAAGGTGGCGACGTGGCCGGAGGCGACCCAGACCTCGGGGGCCAGGATGACGGACGAGTCGATGCCGACCACGTCCTCGCGCGACGTCACCATGTAGCGCCACCACTGACGCTTGATGTTCTCCTTGAGCTCGACACCCAGCGGTCCGTAGTCCCAGGCGGCACGCTGACCGCCGTAGATCTCGCTGCACGGGAATACGAAGCCACGGCGCTTGCTCAGGCTGACGATGGTGTCGATCTTGTCGGCGGCCACGGTGCTCTCTTCATTACGACGACGGGCGACGAAGCGATGCGCTCCTGGAGGGAAGCGAACGCGCTTCAGAGCGAATGCCTCAGGTTACCGGCGGGGGCTGCCCTCCGATCAAATCGGTTCGGAGAAGGAGACGGGAAGGAGGGGACGAGAGCCGGACAAAGGCCTTACCAAGGGCTTACCACCAGGCTTGTTGACAATCGTTTCCAGATAAGATGAAAATGACTGTCATGAACGTACGACGACGCCCGCGTCCCCTCATATCCGGGACCGCCGCGGCGGTGGCCACCGCACTCGGCCTCGCCACCCTCTCGGCATGCTCCACCGACAGCGCCGCCGCAGGCAACACGGACAAGTTCGACGTCGTCGCGTCGTTCTACCCGATGGCCTTCCTCGCCGAGCAGATCGGCGGGAAGCACGTGCACGTCACCAGTCTGACCGAACCCGGCCAGGAGCCGCACGACCTGGAGATCAGCGCCAAGCAGACGGCCGCCCTCCAGGAGTCGGACGCCGTGCTCTACCTCAAGGGCCTGCAGCCCTCCGTCGACGACGCGGTCGCCCAGTCCGAGGTCGGGACGAAGATCGACGCCGCGACGCTGACCGCCATGGAGCACCACGGCAACGAGGTCGGCGGCCACTCGGCCGAGCACGACGACCACGAGAACGAGGAGCTGGAGGGCAAGGACCCGCACATCTGGCTCGACCCCGTGAAGTACGCGGAGGTCGCCAAGGGGGTCGGCGCCGCCTTCGAGAAGGCCGACCCGGACCACGCCTCGACGTACAAGACCAACACCGAGGCCCTGGTCATGAAGCTGGGCGCGCTCGACGACCAGTTCGAGAACGGTCTGAAGAACACCGACACCAAGGTGTTCATCACCACCCACGCCGCCTTCGGCTACCTCGCCGAGCGCTACGGCCTCACCGAGGAGGCCATCTCCGGCCTCGACCCCGAGTCCGAGCCGAGTGGCGCGCGCGTCAAGGCACTTGAGACCATGGCGAAGGCCGACGGCGTGACCACCGTGTTCTACGAGACACTGGTCAGCGACAAGACCGCGAAGACCATCGCCGCCGACGCGAACCTCAGGACCGACGTCCTCGACCCGATCGAGGGCATCACCGCGAAGTCGCGCGGCAAGGACTACTTCGCGGTGCAGGAAGCCAACCTGAAGGCCCTCCGGACAGCCCTGGGAGCCACATGACCTCGTCGACCATCCGGAGGCAGCAGGCATGACCGAGCCCGTCATCTCGTTGCGTGGCGTCCGCGCCGAACTGGGCTCGCGCACGGTCCTGCGCGGCATCGACCTCACCGTCCACCGCGGTGAGGTCGTCGCGCTGCTCGGCGCCAACGGCTCCGGCAAGTCCACCGCCGTCCGCACGGTGATCGGGCAGGTACCGGTGAGCGACGGCGAGATCGAGCTGTTCGGCACCCCGCGCCGCCGCTTCCGCGACTGGCGGCGCGTCGGGTACGTACCGCAGCGCACGACCGCGGCGGGCGGTGTCCCGGCGACCGTGACGGAGATCGTGGCCTCGGGCCGGCTCTCCCGCACCCGCCTCGGCATCCTGCGCAGGGCCGACCGCGAGGCGATCCGGCGCGCCCTGGAGCTGGTCGGCATGGCGGACCGCGCCAAGGACTCGGTGAACGCCCTCTCCGGCGGCCAGCACCAGCGCGTCCTCATCGCCCGCGCCCTCGCCTGCGAACCCGAGCTGCTGATCATGGACGAGCCGATGGCGGGCGTCGACCTGGCCAGCCAGGAGGTCCTGGCCGCCACCCTGCGCGAGCAGGTCACCAAGGGCACGACGGTGCTGCTGGTCCTCCACGAACTGGGTCCGCTGGAGCCGCTGATCGACCGCGCGGTCGTCCTGCGCGACGGCTGCGTCACCCACGACGGCCCGCCCCCGGAGGCGGTCGGCCAGCACGCCCTGCCCGGCCACGACCACGTCCACCCGCACGCGGCCCCCGGCATCGAGCCGGTCCGCACCGGCCTGCTGAGCTGAGAAGGCACCCACGATGGACATCCTCGACTACGCCTTCATGCAGCGGGCCCTGCTGGCCGCCGTCCTCGTCGGCATCACCGCCCCCGCCATCGGCATCTACCTCGTCCAGCGCCGCCAGGCCCTCATGGGCGACGGCATCGGCCATGTCGCGATGACCGGCGTCGGCCTCGGCTTCATGCTGTCCTGGTCCCCGGTCTGGACGGCGACGCTCGTGTCCGTGGCCGGCGCGGTCCTGATGGAGCTGATCCGCTGGTACGGCAGGACGCGCGGCGACATCGCGCTCGCCATGCTCTTCTACGGCGGCATGGCGGGCGGTGTGATGCTCATCAACCTCGCGCCCGGCGGCACCAACGCCAACCTGATGTCGTTCCTCTTCGGCTCGCTGTCGACCGTGTCACAACAGGACATCACCGCGATCTGCGTCCTGGCCGCGTTCGTGATCGTGATGACGCTGGCCCTGCGGCGGCAGCTGTTCGCGGTCAGCCAGGACGAGGAGTTCGCCCGGGTCACCGGCCTGCCGGTGCGCGCGCTGAACCTGCTGACGGCGGTCACGGCGGCCGTCACCGTGACGGTCGCCATGCGCGTCGTCGGCCTGCTGCTGGTGTCCGCGCTGATGGTCGTCCCCGTCGCCGCCGCCCAGCAGCTCACCCGCAGTTTCGCGGCGACCTTCGCGGTCGCCGTCGCCATCGGGGTCTGCGTGACCATCGGCGGCACGGTCACCTCGTACTACCAGGACGTGCCGCCCGGCGCGACCATCGTGCTGCTCGCCATCGCCGCGTTCATGCTGCTCACCGCGCTGGCCACCCCGCTGGCCAGGCGGCGCGCGAAGGCTCTGGAGGCGCTGGCCGGCGACCCGGCGGAGTGCGGGATCGCGCAGACCGGCGCGGCCGAAGGAGCCGTAAGGACCAAGGACACGGTCCCGGCCAGCCGGGCCTCCGTCGAGGGGTCCACGGGCTGACCGGCGTCCGCGGCAACCCGGCCGGTGCGCGCGGGCTGGCACAATGGCCCCGCAAGACCGCTACGTGAGGAGGCAACGGTGACGACCGCCGGACCCGTACGAGGTCGTTCCACCCGGCAGCGGGCGGCCGTGGCCGCGGCTCTCGACGAGGTCGACGAGTTCCGCAGCGCGCAGGAACTCCACGACATGCTCAAGCACAAGGGCGACTCGGTCGGGCTCACCACCGTGTACCGCACGCTCCAGTCCCTCGCCGACGCGGGCGAGGTCGACGTCCTGCGCACCTCCGACGGCGAGTCGGTGTACCGCCGCTGCTCCACCGGCGAGCACCACCACCACCTCGTCTGCCGCGTCTGCGGCAAGGCCGTGGAGGTGGAGGGCCCGGCGGTCGAGAAGTGGGCCGACGCGATCGCGGCGGAACACGGCTTCGTGAACGTGGCCCACACGGTGGAGATCTTCGGCACCTGCGAGGAGTGCGCGGCGAAGACCTCGTGAGGCCGGCCGGGCCGCATCGGGCCCGGCCTCCCGGAGCCGGGCCCGGCCCGGCCCGCTCCGCCTAGGCCTTGCGGCCGAAGCAGCGCTCCAGCTCGTTCAGGTCGTAGAAGGCGCTGTGCCTCGACACCGGGCGGCAGCCGGCCTTGAAGGGCGTCTCCTTCTCGTTGTGGAGCGTCCGGACCACGTACGTGGAGCCCTTCCGGAAGACGTCCCACTGGATGTTCGCGCCCAGCGGAGCCACGTCCGCCCCGCGCCAGGGGCTGTCCGCGTAGGTGTACGGCCGCCCGGCGGTGGCACCCTTCGTGCTGCCCGGCAGGCCCATCAGCGCGGCGAGCGGGATGATCTCCTCGACGTGGGTGACTCCAGCTCCACGTTCTCCCCACCGGCCTCGGCCAAGGGTCAGTCCTCCGTCCGGCCCTCCATGGCGAGCAGTTCCTCGTTCGGGATCGCGCCGCCGAAGCGGCGGTCGCGGGAGGCGAACTCCAGGCAGGCGCGCCACAGGTCACGGCGGTCGAAGTCGGGCCACAGCACGTCCTGGAAGACCATCTCGGCGTAGGCGCTCTGCCAGAGCAGGTAGTTGGAGGTGCGCTGTTCGCCGCTGGGGCGCAGGAAGAGGTCGACGTCCGGCATGTCCGGGTAGTAGAGGTACTTCGCGAAGGTCTTCTCGGTGACCTTGGAGGGGTCGAGGCGGCCCGCGCGGATGTCCTCGGCGAGGGCCTGGGCCGCGTCGGCGATCTCGGCACGGCCGCCGTAGTTCATGCAGAAGTACAGCGTCAGCCGGTCGTTGTCCTTGGTCTGCTCCTGGGCGACCTGGAGTTCCTTGGCTACCGACTTCCACAGCTTGGGCATCCGGCCCACCCAGCGGACCCGGATGCCCAGCGCGTCGAGCTGGTCGCGGGTCTTGCGGATGAAGTCGCGGTTGAAGTTCATGAGGAAGCGGACCTCGTCGGGCGAGCGCTTCCAGTTCTCGGTGGAGAAGGCGTAGAGGGAGATGTTGCGCACGCCGATCTCGACCGAGCCCTGCAGGACGTCCAGCACGCGCTCGGCACCGACCTTGTGGCCCTCGGTGCGCGGCAGCCCGCGCTCCTTGGCCCAGCGGCCGTTGCCGTCCATGACGATCGCCACGTGCTTGGGGATCAGCTCGCCGGGGAGCTTGGGCGGGCGGGCGCCGGACGGATGCGGCGTCGGTGCCTCGTACTCGCGGCGCTGACGCCCCAGGAACCCGCGTACCACCATGTGCTTCTCGTCTCCTCTGTGCTGCTCGACTCTGTGGTGCTCGACTGTGTGCTGCTGCTCGACGGCTGTGCCGTGCCGGACGGCCGCGTGCCGCCTACGACTTCTCCACGTACCGGAGGGAGCGCAGGCCGCGCTCCAGATGCCAGTGCAGATAGGCGGACACCAGCCCGCTGCCCTCCCGCACGTGCCGCGGCTCGCTCGCGTCCGCGGTCTCCCAGTCTCCCGTGAGCAGCGCGGCGAGCAGCCGCAGTGTCTGCGGTGAGGGTACGACGCTGCCGGGCATCCTGCAGTCCACGCAGACCGATCCCCCGGCGGCGACGGAGAAGAAGCGGTTCGGGCCGGGCATGCCGCACTTGGCGCAGTCGCCGAAGCTGGGGGCGTAGCCGTTGACGGCGAGCGAGCGCAGGAGGAAGGCGTCGAGGACGAGGTGCGGCGCGTGCTCGCCGCGGGCGAGGGTGCGCAGCCCGCCGACGAGCAGCAGGTACTGCTGCACGGCGGGCTCGCCCTCGTGGTCCGTGAACCGTTCGGCCGTCTCCAGCATGGCCGTCCCGGCGGTGTAGCGGGCGTAGTCGCTGACGATGCCGCCGCCGTAGGGGGCGATGGTCTCGCTCTGGGTGCACAGGGGCAGCCCGCGTCCGATCAGCTCGCTGCCCCGCGCGAAGAACTGCACGTCCACGTGCGAGAAGGGTTCGAGCCGCGCCCCGAACTTCGACTTGGTCCGCCGCACCCCCCGGGCCACCGCCCGCACCCGCCCGTGCCCCCGGGTGAGCAACGTGATGATCCGGTCCGCCTCACCGAGCTTCTGGGTACGCAGCACGACCCCGTCGTCACGGAACAGACTCATCGCCCACCCCCGCAGATCCCCCGCCGAGGGCACGGGGGCCGCCCCCCGGAAGACAGCAGCACGATCCGCTCCGCCGCACCCGGCTTGCGGGTGCGCGGGACGACGGGGGCGTCGCGGGACGGACTCATGCCGCCCATTCTCGCCTACGGCCACCCCTTCAAGGGACCTCGCCCCGACTGCGGGCGTTCTCGTACGCGGTCGCCGCGCGCAGCCGTTCTATGGTCGTGGCGGCCCGGACGGCGTCGGGGGCGCAGTCCCACTCCCTTCCGCCGCCGATCGGCCGCAGCTGGACGTAGGGGCCCTCGTGGCCCATGACCCGGCCGACCCTGCCCGTGCGGGTGTCGACCGCGTAGGTGCCGACCGCCGGCTTCTTCCCGTGTCCGCTCACCGCAGGGCCGCCGCCGAAATACCCGGTACCGACAGAACAATTCCTGCCTTTCCGGCCGTCCGCCGCAATTCCTCCACCGCTTCCTCCGCCTCTTCGACACGCCCGCCGAGTTCCGCCCGCCGGACCTTCTCCCGCCGCCTTCACGGTGCTCCCCCACACCGTCGAATTTCACTCTTCGCATCTCTCCGGTGACCCTTGGTGCCTAAACTCGGCGGCAGTCTGTCCCGTACAACTACGGGGCGGCGCGAAAGCGTTGGGTCGGGGTCGACGGACCTGGAAGGCCAGGGACGAGATCGGGCGCGGTCCTCACAGCATCGTCACAGGCGGTCCTCACATACGAGGGGAATCTCCGTGTTGTCCACCTAAGATTCCCTTTGGTTCCCCCGTTTTCCGACAACTCGTCGACGCATCACGTGTCATGGGAAACCACTCGGCGTACATGAGCGTCGAGCACTGCGTGAGCAACCGCTGTCCCGGCGGTCCGAAAGCACGGAAGATGGGGACCCGTGGAGCTGGAATTCCGACTGCTCGGCCCGGTCGAGGCATGGCACGGTGACAGACCCCTGCGGCTGGGCGGGCCGAAGCCGCGCGCGCTGCTGGCCGTACTGCTGCTGAGGGCCGGGCAGGTGGTGCCCGCGGATGCGCTGGTGGACGTGATCTGGGGGGACGAGCCCCCGGACACCGCGCGGGCGCTGGTGCAGACGTATGTGTCGGCGCTGCGGCGGGCCCTGCCGCCCGAGGCGGCGGAGGCGATCGAGACCCGGCCCCCGGGATACACGATGCGGCCCGGGGTCGGGCGGGTGGATCTGGCGGAGTTCGAGGCATGCACGGCGGACGCGCGGCGCGCCGCCGCCGACGGGGACCACGCGGAGGCGGCCCGGCTGCTGCGACAGGCGCTGGAGCTGTGGCACGGCCCCGCGCTCGGCGGCGTCGGGGACGCGCTGCGCGGTGAGGCCGGGCGGCTGGAGGAGGCCCGGCAGGCGGCCCTGGAGGAACGGATCGCCGCCGAGCTGGAGACCGGCGGGCACGAGGCGGAGCTGGTCACGGAGCTGACCTCGCTGGTCGAGGCCCGTCCGACCCGGGAGCGGCCGCGCGGCCAGCTGATGCTGGGGCTGTACCGGCTGGGCCGGCAGGCGGACGCGCTGGCCGTCCACGCGGAGGGCCGGGCCGCGCTCGCCGAGGAACTGGGGCTCGACCCGGGCCCGGAGCTGACCAGGCTGTACGAGGCCATCCTGCGGGCCGACCCGGCCCTGCTCACCGCCACGACGGCCCCCGCCGCCCCGCGGCCCGCCGCCACCCCCCGGCCGGTGTCGCTCCTGCCGCCCGCCATCGGGGACTTCACCGGCCGGGAGGAGGAACTGGCGGGGGTCGTCGGGGCGTTGCGGGGCGCGCGGGAGGCGATGCCCGTCGTCGTGGTGTCGGGGGCGGCCGGCGTCGGCAAGTCGGCGCTCGCCGTGCAGGCCGCGCACCGGGTGGCGGACGCCTACCCCGACGGGCAGCTCTACGCCGAACTGCACGGTTTCAGCGAGCCCGTACCTCCCGCCGAGGTGCTGGGCCGGCTGCTGCGGGCGCTCGGCGCGGACCCGCCCGAGGACACCGCCGAGCGCGGCGACCTGTTCCGCAGCCTCGTCGCCGGGCGGCGGATCCTGCTGGTCCTGGACGACGCGAACGGCGAGGCCCAGGTACGGCCGCTGCTGCCGGGCAGCGCCACCTGCGGGGTCCTGGTGACCTCACGGGCCCGGCTCGGGGGGCTCGTCGGCGCCCGGCGCACCGACCTGGACGTCCTGGACGACGCGCGCGGCCTGGAACTGCTCACCCGGGTCACCGGCCCGGAACGCACCCCGGACGACCCGCGTGAACAGGCCGCGGCGCGGCGCATCGTCGAGCTGTGCGGCGGGCTGCCGCTGGCCCTGCGGATCGCGGGGGCCCGCCTGGCGACCCGGCGCCACTGGACGCCCAGCGTGCTCGCCGAGCGCCTCGCCGACGAACACCGCCGCCTGGACGAGCTGTCCGTGGGCGACCTGGAGGTACGGGCCGGTCTCGGCCTCAGCTACCGGGCGCTCGACGAGTGCGCCCGCCGGGTCCTGCGCCGCATCGCCACCCTCGGTTCGGCGGACGTCGCCGTGTGGACGGTGGCCGCGCTCTCCGGCATGCCCGAGGACCGGGCGGAGGAGGTCCTCGAACGCCTCCTGGACGCCCAGCTGATCAACTGCCCCGGCACCGACCAGGTCGGCCAGCCCCGCTACCGCCTGCACGACCTGGTCCGCGTCTACGCGGCCGAACGCGCGGAGACCGAGGACCCCGTGGACGACCGCACGGCGGCGGTGGAGAGGGCGTTGGGCGCGGGCCTGTGGCTGATGGACCGGGTGACGGAGAAGTCCCCTTCGGGCGCGGTGACTCTGCGACAGGGCTTCGCCCCGAAGGGGCGCGGGGCCGTGACACACGCGGCTCCGCCGCGCGGGCGCGGGCGACCGCAACGGACCGGAAGCCGCGAACCGGCGAGCGCCCCCACCCCGGTGGGCGAACGGACCACCCGCCGAGCCCTGGAAGACCCCTTCGCCTGGTTCGACGCGGAGGCCGACACCCTCACCAACGCGGTCGAGCGCGCGGCGGCGCTGGGCCTGCACACCCTCGCCTGTGAAGCGGCGGCGGCCCTGTGCTCCTCCTCGTTCGCCATCAAGAACCGCTTCGACGCCTGGTGGCGCAGCCACGACGCCGCCCTCGCCGCGGCCCGCCGCGCCGAGGACCGCTCGGGCGAGGCCCTGCTGATCATCGGCCTGGGGCAGCTCCGCTACGAACAGGACCGCATCGCCGAGTCCCAGGAGTACTTCCGCACCGCGGAGCGCGTCTGCACCGAACTGGGCGACGTGCGCGGCCGGTCCGCCGCCCTCGCGGGCCTCGGCAGCGCCTGCCGCGAGGTCGGCGAACTGCGGGAGGCGGAGCGGGCGTTGACCGACGCGGCCGAGGGCTTCCGGCGGGTCGGCGACGACACCGGGGTCGGGGTCGCCTGCCGGTACGGGGGATCCGTACGTCTCGAACTCGGCGACCAGGAGGGCGCGTTCCCGCTGCTCGACGAGTCGCTGCGGGCGTACCGGCGGCTCGGCAGCCGGCGCGGCGAGGCGCTGGCGCTGCGCACGCTCAGCCTGGTGCACCGCTCGCTCGGCGCGTACGAGGAGGCCGCGCGCGTGGCCGAGCGGGCACTGGAGATCCTGCGCGGGATCGGCGACCCGCACATGGCGGCGTACGCCCTGCGGGCCCGGGCCAAGGCGCGGCTGCGGCTGGGGCACGTGCGGGAGGCGGAGGCGGAGCTGCGCGAGATCGTGGAGGTCTGCCGGGTCCACGAGGACCGTTTCGGCGAGGCCCTGACGCTGCGCACGCTCGGCGAGTGCGCGCTGGCCGACGGGCGGCTGACGGACGCGGAGGGGCTGCTGACCGCGTCCGCCGCCCTCTGGGGCGTGCTCGCGCTGCCCCTCCCCCGGGCCCGCGCCCTGCGCAACCTGTCCGTCGTACGGGCCGCGCTCGGCGACAAGGAGGGCGCCGAGGCGCTGCGGGCCGAGGCGATGACGGTGTTCGACGCCTGCGAGGCCCGCGAACGCCACGAGCCGTGGCCGTGGGTGTGATCCACCCGATCCGGGTGCTCCGGGTGCTCGGGGTGCTCCGCGCGTGTCCGGCGGGGTGACGGGGCGCGTTCACGCCCCTCGGCCAGGCCGAAACCCGCTTGCGGCCGACTTGCAGAGAACTTCCAGCGGAGTGCGCCATTCTCGGTGTCCTCGGGGGAACAACGGATCGGCCGGGCGACCACCGCCCGGCCGGTCGGCCCACCGGAGCGCACAGGGGACGGACCGGTGGGAACGTGACAACAGTGGGTTCGGAACAGCAGGACGGACTGGGGGAACACCCGGCTCCAGACCGCAGACCACCACTCAAGGGGGGAAGCCCCCGGGGAGGGACATCAGGGGATCAGGTCCCTCCCCGGGGTGCTGCCACGCACCCCGCCGCCGCACCCCTCCCGCCCGGTGGAAGACGATCCATGGCTTCGATCATCCTCATGAGCGACCCCGAGGTCGCCGGTGTCCCGGTCCAGGAGTGCGGTGAGCCCCTCGTCGACCTGAGGGAGCTGCCCTTCGTGGTGGTCGACTCCCGCCAGGCCGACCCCGAGGGGTCGTACGCGCACCTGCGCGAGGGCGTCGCCTGGCGCCTCGCCCGCGCCGCCCGGCTGCTCCCCGACGGGCTGCGGCTGCTGGTCACCGAGGGGTACCGGCCGCTCGCCCTGCAGATCGAGTACTTCGAGGCGTACGCCGCCGAGCTGCGGCTCGCCCACCCGGACTGGACCGAGGAGCACCTCCACGTCCAGGCCAGCCGTTCCCTCTCGCCGCCGGAGATCGGGCCGCATGTCGCGGGCGCCGCGGTCGACCTCACCCTGTGCACCGCCGCCGGGGAGGAACTCGACATGGGCACCCGTCTCGACGCGAGCCCCGAGGAGAGCGACGACGCCTGCTACACGGACGCGCCGAACATCTCCAACACCGCCCGCGGCAACCGCCGCACCCTGAGCGCCGCCCTCACCACGGCGGGGCTGGTCAACTACCCCACCGAGTGGTGGCACTGGTCGTACGGGGACCGGTACTGGGCGCTGATGACGGGCGCCCCCAACGCGCTGTACGGACCCGCGAGGGCCGGCGCCTAGCCCGGTGGCCCGCGCCGGGCTCTGCCGTCCCCGCCGTCCCTACCCGTCCCATCTCTGAGGGCCGCACCCCGTCTCCCGTCGCCGCCCCGGCGGCGAACCCCGTAGCGGGGGTCGGGGGCAGCACCGCGCGGATGGGACGGGCAGGGGCGGCGGGGGCGCGGTGGTGCTGCCCGCCGCGGCCGCTCAGGCCCCGAACCGCCGTACGTACCGCCGCTGCCAGGGGGTCTCCACCGCGTGCCGGTCGTAGTGCCGGCGCACGTACGCCACGGCCTCGTCCGGCGGTACGCCGTCCAGCACCGCGAGCGCGGCCAGCGCCGTGCCGGTGCGGCCCCGGCCGCCGCCGCACGCCACCTCGACCCGCTCGGTGGCCGCCCGGTCCCAGACGTCGCGCAGCACCCGCGCCGCCTCCGCCCGGTCGGCGGGCAGCCGGAAGTCGGGCCAGCGCAGCCAGCGGGCCGCCCAGGGGACCTCGGGCGGCTCCTTGCCGAGGCAGTACACGGCGTAGGTGGGCACGCTGCCGTCCGGGAGCGGGTGGCGCAGCCCCCGGCCGCGCACCAGCCGCCCCGAGGGCAGCCGCAGCACACCGGGGCCGGCCGGGTCCCAGGGCTCGATCGGCTCCGCCATGGCCCTAGCCCACCCCCCGCGACGCCTGCGCGGCCCTGGTCTCGATGCCCCTGAAGTGGTCGGCCATCGCCCGGCGCGCACCCTCGACGTCGTGGGCGCGCAGGGCGGCCACGATGTCGCGGTGCCGGCGGATGGTCAGTTCGGGAGTGGGGTCGTCGGTCCAGCCGCGGGCGCCGGCGACGCGCAGGAAGACGGTCCAGAAGGCGCCGGGGAGCTGGGGGACGAGCGTGTTGCCGCGGGAGGCGTAGAGGAGTTCGTGGAAGTCGCGGTCGGGTTCGGCCACGGACCCGCCCGCCTTCCCGGCCTCCTCCATCCGGTCCACCACGGCCGCGAGGGCGTCCACTTCGTCCCGCGTGAGGGTGCCCGCCACCCTGCGCACGAGGCCGTCCTCCAGGATCTCGCGGATCTGGAGGATCTCGGCGAGCGCGGCGGTGTCGCCGTCGGGCCGGGCGAGGGTGCGGAAGGTGAGGCCGTCGATCAGGGGAGTGAGGGAGGCCTCTCCGGCATAGGTGCCGTAGCCGTGCCGGATGTCGACTATGTCGAGGGCCTGCAGGGCTTTCAGGGCCTCCCGGACGGAGTTGCGGCTGACGCCGAGGCCCTCCATCAGCTCCGTCTCGGTGGGCAGCGGCGCGCCCGCCCGGAGCCCCTGGTCGAGGATGAGCTGCATGACCTCGTGCTGGATCTGGCTGCTCACCCGCCGCTCGGGCCGGCGCCGGCCGCGCTCTCCTGAGACATGCGCCGCATCGTACGCTCGCCGGACATCCGACGTCCCACCTCCGGACGGAAACCACGTGGACCGGCCAGGGGAACGCCAGGTAACGCCCAGGGGCGACCGTGGGGCACCACCCCTGACGATCCCTCAACAGTCCTTATGTCATACCGATGTTGATCCGTCATCGGTCGCATCTCCGGCACGTACGCCATTCGTGTGCGATCGCTTGACCGCCCCTGCGGGTGCTCCCAAGGTCACGCTGCCCCTAGGACGTGGGACGTCGTATCTCCCGCCCTGGAGGACCCGTGCGCGACGTGATCCGTGACGCCCCGGCGCCGACCCGCCGGTCGCCTCTGAAGTACTCCGGCGCGCTGGGCGCGGCGGCCGCCGTCTCCTCGTCGCAAGGCGGGCGAGGTGTGCGCGCGGATCGTGCCGGACTTCTCGGCCGCGTCGGCCCCCGGGCACCGCTTCCGCTGCCACCATCCTGTGCAGGAGCAGGAGTCGACGCGTGACCTGGTCGCCCAGGCGGAGGCCGCGCCCGCGCCGGACTCCTCACGCGCTGTAGAGGACCGAGGGAGCCGCCATGACCGTCCCCGCCCCGCTGACCGGTGTCGTCCCGCCCGTCTGCACCCCCCTGACACCGGACCGCGAGGTGGACGTCCCCTCGCTCGTGCGGCTCGTGGACCATCTGGTCGCGGGCGGTGTGGACGCGCTGTTCGTGCTCGGCTCGTCGTCGGAGGCGGCGTATCTGACGGACGCGCAGCGGCGTCGGGTCGTGGAGTCGGTCGTCGGGCACGTCGGCGGTCAACTGCCCGTGCTCGCCGGGGTGATCGACATGACCACGCCCCGCGTCCTGGACCACGTCCGCGCCGTGACCGCCGCCGGGGCCGAGGCCGTCGTGGCCACGGCCCCCTTCTACGCCCGCACCCACCCGGCGGAGATCGCCCGCCACTTCCGGCTGCTCGCCGCCGGTTCCCCCGTCCCCGTCCTCGCCTACGACATTCCGGCCGCCGTGCACACCAAGCTGCCCGCCGACGTGGTCCTGGAACTGGCGGAGGAGGGGGCCGTCGCCGGCCTCAAGGACTCCAGCGGCGACCTGGCCGCCTTCCGCGCGGTCGTCACGGGCGCCCGTACGAACCCGGCCCTGAGCGGCTTCAGCGTCCTCACCGGCTCCGAACTGCTCGTCGACTCCGCCCTCGCCCTCGGCGCGCACGGCGCGGTGCCGGGGCTGGCGAACGTCGACCCCGCCGGGTACGTCCGCCTCGACCGCCTCTGCCGCGCCGGCGACGCTGACCGGGCCCGCGCCGAACAGGAACGCCTGTGCGCGCTCTTCGGCCTGACCGGCGTCGGCGCCCCGTCCCGCATGGGCGCCGGCTCCTCCGCCCTCGGCGCCTTCAAGGCGGCCCTCCACCTGCGCGGTGTCATCGCCTGCCCGGCCACGGCGGAACCGCAGATCCCGCTGTCGGAGGCGGAGGTCGAGCGGATCGGCAAGTACCTGGCGGTCGCGGGGCTGTTGTAGGCCCGCGCGGGCCGCGGACGGTTACGACGGCGTGCGCGCCGCCGCCAGCAGACGGGTCACGTCGTCCGAGCAGATCGTCAGGGCCGCCCCGACCGTGGCGAGCGCGTCCCGCTCGGCCGGGGTGTAGGGGCCGTCCGCCAGGGCGATCCGGGCGCCCTGGAGGAGGATCGCCTCACGGCCGGTGGCGGCGAGGTGGGGGGCGAGCGGGTCGAGGGCCTCGTGGAGCTCTATGGCGAGGCCGGGCCCACAGGGTTCGCCGTGGACGCGGCCCGTGTCGGCGGCCAGTGCCTGGACCAGGGCGGCGAGCTGGTCCTCGGTGCAGTCGTCGAAGCCGGCGGAGCGGACGGCGGAGGCGGCCACCGACAGGGAGGCGCGGGAGCCGCTGCCGTCGGCCGCGAGGACCGCCAGGGCGACCGTGTGGACGGCGTCGCGGAGCATCGCGGAGAAGCGGGTGGTGGTCGGGTGGTCGAGGACGTCGATGGCGTAGTGGTGGCGGCAGGCCGCGCACTCCACCACGGGGCCCGTCTCGCCGCGCGGCAGGACCGGGACGCCGAGGAAGGTGAAGCGACGGCGGCCGGTGAGGCGCTGGTAGTTGCGGTCGCCCCCGCAGCCCGGACAGAAGAACTCGCCGTCACCGACGCCCGTCCACGCGATCCGCGTCCCCATCACCCGCGACAGGCCGGTGGCACGGCTGGTGCACCCCACGCCGGCGAGCGCGGCGGCATCGCCGATCGGGTCCCGTCCTGGCAGCACGTGGCACCTCCGTAACTCCCCCACACACGGCCCCTTGGGCGCGGGAAGTGCCCCCTCGGCAACATTGCCGCGCTTGGTGATGTTAGCCACATCCGTGAGGCGCAGTCAGTACTCCGGACGAGGCCTTCCCGCGACCCGCACAGGGTTTGGCCGGTAAACGACGGGGCCCCGCCCGCCGGAATCCGGCGAACGGGGCCTTCAAACCGCCGGTCGGGCTGGTCAGCGGGCCGCGCGGTTGACGGCGGAGACGACCGCCTTCAGCGACGCACGCGTCGTGTTCGCGTCGATACCGATGCCCCACAGGACCTTGTCCTCGATGGCGACCTCGATGTACGAGGCGGCCTGCGCGGAGGCGCCCTCGCTCATCGTGTGCTCCTGGTAGTCCAGCAGTCGCGCGTCGATGCCGATGCCCTGCAGCGCGTGGAAGAACGCCGAGATCGGGCCGTTGCCGGTGCCCACCAGGGTGGTCTCCGTGCCGTCGACCACGGCCTCCACGGTCAGCGTGTCCACGCCGTCCTTGTCGGTGGTCGACTGGTTGTTGCGGACCTGCACCCGGCCCCAGGGGTTCTCGGGGTTCGGCAGGTACTCGTCCTGGAAGACCGCCCAGATGTCGGAGCCGGTGACCTCGCCGCCCTCGGCGTCGGTCTTGGCCTGGATGAGCTTCGAGAACTCGATCTGCATCCGGCGCGGCAGGTCCAGCTTGTGGTCGTTCTTCAGGACGTAGGCGATACCGCCCTTGCCGGACTGCGAGTTGACCCGGATGACGGCCTCGTAGGAACGGCCGACGTCCTTGGGGTCGATCGGCAGGTACGGGACCGCCCACTCGATGTCGTCGACGGTGACGCCCTTGGCCTTGGCGTCGGCCTCCATGGCGTCGAAGCCCTTCTTGATGGCGTCCTGGTGGGAGCCGGAGAAGGACGTGTAGACCAGGTCGCCCACGTACGGGTGGCGCGGGTGGACCTCCATCTGGTTGCAGTACTCCCACGTGCGACGGATCTCGTCGATGTCGGAGAAGTCGATCTGCGGGTCGACGCCCTGTGAGAACAGGTTCATGCCCAGGGTGACCAGGTCGACGTTGCCGGTGCGCTCGCCCTGGCCGAACAGACAGCCCTCGACGCGGTCGGCGCCGGCCATCAGGGCCAGTTCGGCGGCGGCCACGGCCGTACCGCGGTCGTTGTGCGGGTGGACGGAGATGACGACGTGCTCGCGGCGGGAGATGTTGCGGCTCATCCACTCGAAGCGGTCCGCGTGCGTCGACGGGGTCGAACGCTCCACCGTGGCGGGCAGGTTGAGGATGATCTCGCGGCCCGGACCGGGCTGGTAGACGTCCATCACCGCCTCGCAGACCTCCAGGGCGAAGTCCAGCTCGGTGTCGGTGAAGATCTCCGGGCTGTACTGGTAGCCGAACTCGGTCTCGGGGCCCAGCAGTTTCTCCGCGTACTCCATCACCAGGCGCGTACCGTCCACGGCGATCTGCTTGATCTCGTCCTTGGAGCCCCGGAACACGACCCGCCGGAAGACGGGCGCGGTGGCGTTGTACAGGTGGACGGTCGCCCGCTTGGCGCCCTTCAACGACTCCACGGTCCGCTCGATCAGGTCCTCACGGGCCTGGGTCAGTACGGAGATGGTGACGTCGTCCGGGACGGCCCCCGGCTCCTCGATGATCGACCGTACGAAGTCGAAGTCCGTCTGGCCGGAGGCGGGGAAGCCGACCTCGATCTCCTTGTAGCCCATCGTGACCAGCTGGTCGAACATCCGGCGCTTGCGCTCGGGCGACATCGGGTCGATCAGGGACTGGTTGCCGTCGCGCAGATCGGTGGAGAGCCAGCGGGGGGCGACGGTGATCCGGTTGTTCGGCCACGTGCGGTCGGGGATGTCGACCTGCTCGTACTGCCCGTACTTGTGGATCGGCATGGACGTGGGCTGCTGGCGGTTCGCCATGATGCGTGGGCTCCTCGATGGTCCGGAAAGGACGGCCGACGCAACGCCAGAGCACCGCGGGGAGGGGGTCGGCCTCGACTACAGGCCCTCGCCGCGGCAGCTAAGGAGAAGCAGCCCGAAACGCATGATGCGGAGCAGCTTAGCCGAGCCGTCCCTGCCGCGCGGGGTCGTATCAGTATGCGGGACCGAGGAACCGATCCGGACAAAAGGTGCGCAAGGCCACACCGGGTACGACAGCGCGCCCCTCTTGGGGGCGCGGGGAACCGTGCGAGAACCCCTACGAACAGAAACCCCCACACTCAACCCTCAGTAACACGGCGGTGACGATTCGCAACCCATACGGCGACATTTCACCAATCATGGTTGCCCCTAGTGACATGCCCCTAACGGAGTGCGATCGTGCGGAACATGACGACCAACGGGGGCCACGAGCCCGTCTTCTGCACCGTCGTACCACCCCACGTCCTCGACAAGCTCACCCGCGCCGAGGACCCCGCACTCGCCGACGCCGCGCGCAGGACCCTGGAGCGCGACGCCTTCGAGCGCACCCACCGCCGTCTGACCACGGTCATCGGCGCCCCGAGCATCGCCGCGCCCGTCGGGGCCGAGACGGGCCGGCCGCACCGCACGATCCACGACGCCCGCCACGGCACGGACCTGCCCGGCAGGAAGGTGCGCGGCGAGGGCGACGAGCCCGGCAAGGACGCCACGGTCAACCGGGCGTACGCCGGCCTCGGTGCCACGTACGAGCTGTTCTGGCAGTCCTTCGCGCGCGACTCGATCGACGGCAACGGACTGCCGCTGGACGCGACCGTGCACTACGACCGCGACTACAACAACGCCTTCTGGAACGGCGAGCAGATGGTGTTCGGCGACGGCGACGGCGAGATCTTCCTCGACTTCACCATCCCGATCGACGTCATCGGCCACGAACTGAGCCACGGCGTCACGCAGTACACGGCGAACCTGACCTACTTCGGGCAACCGGGCGCGCTCAACGAGTCCATGTCGGACGTCTTCGGCGCCCTCATCAAGCAGTACACGCTCGGCCAGACCGCCGCCGAGGCGGACTGGCTGATCGGCGCGGGCCTGCTCGCCCCGCGCGTCACGGGCACCGCCCTGCGCTCGATGAAGGCCCCGGGCACGGCGTACGACGACGACGTCCTCGGCAAGGACCCGCAGCCGGCGACCATGGACGACTACGTCCGCACGGGCCGCGACAACGGCGGTGTCCACATCAACTCGGGCATCCCCAACCACGCGTTCTACCTCGTGGCCACCGCGCTCGGCGGACAGGCCTGGGAGCGCGCCGGACAGATCTGGTACGACGTCCTCACCGGCGGCGAGCTGAGCAAGCAGGCCCTCTTCGTCGACTTCGCCACGCTCACGGTGAAGGCCGCGAAGGACCGCTACGGGCAGGGCGACGAGCTGACGGCGGTGCTGAAGGCCTGGGAGCAGGTGGGCGTGCGGACGCTGTGAGGACGGGGATCGGGGACTCGGTGCGTCGGGGGACCCGGTGCACCGCAGGACGCGGTGCTGCGGTCCGGCCCCGATCCGTACTAGACATGACCCATGCGTATCGAAGTGCGGCGCACGGGCGGTTTCGCGGGCATCGAGCGGCACGCGGTGGTGGACACCGCCGGACGGCCCGATGCGGAGGAGTGGCGGGCCCTGGCCGAGTGCGCGCTCGCGGCCGACCGGGGCTCGCCGCCGTTCGGGGTGCCGGACGGCTTCCGTTACGAGATCACGGTGGACGGAAGGACGGCGTACTGCGCGGATCCCGGGCTGACACAGGAGCAGCGGGAGCTGATCACGAGGGTGCTCAAGGAGGGTGCGTGAGCAGCCCGGGAGGGGCGCCGGGGGCGCGTAACGGGCACTTCACCCTCGGGCGTTGACTTCCGTTACCAGTGGTACGGATGATCCGCCCATGGCGACGAACCCGACGAACCCGATACCCCAGTTCCCCGCAGACTTCCTGTGGGGCGTCTCGACCTCCGCGCACCAGATCGAGGGGGCCGCGGCCGAGCGCGAGCCGTCCGTGTGGGACGCCTTCACGGCCGAGGCGGGGCACGTCAAGGACGGCTCGACGGCGGAGGTGGCCTGCGACCACTTCCACCGGTACCCGCAGGACGTGGCCCTCCTGCGCGATCTGGGCGTGGGCGCGTACCGTTTCTCGGTCTCCTGGACCCGGGTGAACTCCCCGGGCGGCCTGGACTTCTACGACCGCCTGGTGGACGAGCTGGCCGGCGCGGGTGTGCGGCCGGTGCCCACCCTCTTCCACTGGGACCTGCCCTCGTCGCTGGAGGAGGCGGGCGGCTGGCTGAACCGGGACACCGCCGAGCGGTTCGCCGAGTACGCCTCCGTCGTGGCCGCCCGGCTCCGCGACCGCGTCACCAAGTGGATCACCATCAACGAGCCCGCCGAGCACACCCTGCTGGGCCACGCCCTCGGCACCCACGCGCCGGGCAAGCAGCTGATGTTCGACGCGCTCCCGGCCGCCCACCACCAGCTGCTGGGCCACGGCCTGGCCGTACGGGCCCTGCGCGCGGCCGGTGTCACGGACATCGGCATCGCCAACTCCCACGGGCCGACGTGGGCGGCCTCGCAGGAGCAGGCGGACGTCGAGGCGGCGGGCTTCTACGACCTGCTCCTCAACCGCCTCTTCGCCGAGCCGATCATCCTCGGTGAATACCCGGAGGGGATCGGGGAGTTGATGCCGGGCACGGACATCTCGGCCGACCTGAAGGTCATCTCCGAGCCCCTGGACTGGTACGGCGTCAACTACTACGCCCCGACGCGGGTCGGCGCGCCCGAGGGCGCGGACATCGAGTTCGGCGGCATCACCATCCCGGCCGAACTCCCCTTCACGGTCAAGGAGATCGAGGGCGCCCCGACGACCGACTTCGGCTGGCCGGTCGTCCCCGGGGGCCTCACCGAACTCCTCACCACCTTCCGCGAGCGCTACGGCGACCGGCTGCCCCCGGTCGTCATCACCGAGAACGGCTGCTCCTACGAGGGCGTCGACGACCAGGAGCGCATCGCCTACCTCGACGGCCATGTGCGCGCGCTGCACGAGGCGACCGAGGCGGGCGTCGACGTCCGCGGCTACTTCGTGTGGTCCCTGCTCGACAATTTCGAGTGGGCCGAGGGATACGCGCGCAGGTTCGGCCTGGTCCACGTGGACTTCGAGACGCTGGAGCGGACCCCGAAGGCCTCGTACGCCTGGTACCGGGACCTGCTGCGGGCCCAGGGCGGAAGATGACCACGACACGGCCGACGGACGCCCTCGCCGAGCCCGTCGAGCGGGTCGGCGGGGCCTGGACCTCCGCCCTGGCGCTGGCCAACGGGGCGATCTGGGTGGGCTGGTACGGCCCGCTGCAGATCCTGCTGGCCTCCCAGGCGGAGGACTTCGCGCCCGCTGCCGGCATGTCGAAGGAGTCCATGCTGGCGTGGGTGACCGGCGCCGGGGCGGTCGTCTCGCTGCTGGCCACGCCGCTGTTCGGGGCGCTGTCGGACCGGACGACGTCCCGCTGGGGCCGCCGTACGCCCTGGATCGTCGTGGGGTCGGCGGGCGGGGCGGTGTCGCTGCTGCTACTCGCGGGCGCGGGCGGGCTGTGGACCGTGACGGCCGGCTGGTGTCTGGTGCAGCTGACCCTGAACGCGTCCTGGGCGGCGGTCACGGCGGCGGTCCCGGACCGGGTGCCCCGGCTCCAACGAGGCGCGGTGGGCGGCTGGTTGGGGGCGGCGCAGATCCTCGGCGTGGTCGGCGGCACCGGGCTGGCGACGCTGGGCGGGGGTGTCGGCGCCGGGTACGCGGCGTGCGCGGTGTTCACCCTGGTGGGCGTGTTGCCGTACGTGCTGGGGCACCGGGATCCGCGGTTGCCGGCGACGGTCCGCCCGCCGTGGTCGTGGCGGGGGTTCCTGGGCGGCTTCTGGCTGAGCCCGCGGCGCCACCCGGACTTCGCGTGGGCGTGGCTGACGCGCTTCCTGATCAATCTGAGCAACAGCATCGGCCTGCTCTACCTGCTGTTCTACCTGCGGGACCGCGTCGGGTATCCCGACCCGGAGGAGGGCGTGCTGATCCTCACGGTGGTGAACGCCTCGACGCTGCTGGCGACGGTGGTGGTCTCCGGGGTGTGGTCGGACCGGGTGGGGCGGCGCAAGCCGTTCGTGTACTGGTCGGGGATGGTGATGGCGGCCGCCACCGGCGTCATCGCCCTGTGGCCGACCTGGCCCGGCACGATCGTCGCCTCGGCCCTCCTCGGCCTGGGCTTCGGGGTGTTCACCTCGGTGGACTTCGCCCTCATGACCGACGTCCTGCCGAAGGCCCTCGACCGGGGCAAGGACCTGGGCGTCATCAATGTGGCCAACTCCCTGCCCCAGGTGGCCGCCCCGGTCCTGGCCGCGCCGATCGTGACCTATCTCGGCGGCTACCGGGCGCTGTATCTGGTGGCGGCGGTGATCGGGCTGGCGGGGGCGGTGTTCGTGGGCCGGATCCGCGCGGTGGAGTAGGGCGCGCGGGCGGCGTGCGGCAGACCGGGCGGGCGGAGTACGGCCGCTCGCTCCGGCGGAGTACGGCCGCTCGCTCCGGTGAAGTGCGGCCTCTCACTCCGGCGGAGTGCGGAAGATCACGCGTTTCACAGCCGGTGCACAGACAACGGATCCGTCCTTTCCCCCGTCTTCAGTGCTGACCACGCTCGCCGCCGAAGGGACGCTCTGTGCCTACGCGTTCAACCAGACCAATCCGAACCCGCCCCGCACGGCAGGCGATAGCCGTGCTGGCGGTGTCCGGCACGCTGCTCGCGACGCCCTCGCTGGCGGCGCCCTCGGCGTTCGCGGCCGGGGCGCCCCCGACCGATCTGCGCGTGGACACGAACCGGGACGGGACGGTCGACGTCACCGGCACCACCGACACCGCCGGCGAGAACGGCTGGACCGTCGCCCGGGGCGCGCTGATGCTGCCCAACATCGACGACGACACCAAGCGCTGCCCGGTGACCGGCCCGAAGGGCAAGCCCCTCTCGGACGCCAAGCTGGCCGCCTGCAACGACGCCTCCGACACGAAGGTGAACGGCACGGCCGACGCCGCCGACCTGGCCCGCGTGCGGTCCGTACCGATGGCGAGCGTCCCCGCCGGGGCGCAGGGCAGCGTGAAGATCACGGCGGGCGCCCAGCAGACCCGGGTCTTCGTCAAGCGGGGCACGAAGTGGGAGCTCGTCACGGACAGGACCCGGCTCTCGCGGGCCGAGCTGAAGGCGGGCGTCGAGTTCGGCGTCGAGGCCCGTGACGTCATCCGGGACACCGCGAAGTGGGACGGGACGGCCCGGGTCCGGCTGACCGTGAAGTCCTCCCAGGGCACCACCGCCGACTCCGTCACTCTGCGGGTCGCCCCGCTCCTGACCCACCACCACCTGCAGAACGCCCAGCAGATGCTGGTCACCAAGGTCTCCGGTGGCAACTACGGCAAGCTCAACCGTGCCTTCCGCGAGGGCCTGGACAAGGCGGCCAAGAGCGCCGGCATCACCCAGCCGACGGTGAACTTCACCAAGTACGGCGACATCTGGGCGCAGGACTTCGTCGAGCCCGCCTACGTCAGCATGACCGGCACGAACGGCAAGCGGCAGGCCATGCGGGTGATGCTGCGCTCCGCCCAACTGGACCGGGAGTCGGGCCGGGAGCTGTTCGAGAAGATGCGCGGCCCGAACATCGGTGCCGTGCAGGTGACGGGCGCCAAGGAGTCGGAGGAGTGGACGCTCAACTCCATGGGCAACCTGGAGACCATTCCGCCGTACGCGCAGGGCGACCGCTCGTTCCCCGCGGGCCGGATCATCATGGGCCAGCGCCCGGACACCGGCTCCAAGCCGGCGAAGGTGATGCGGACGTTCCTGAAGTCGCAGGGGCTGCAGGACCCGCTGTTCCTCGACACCTCCTGGCTGCACGTGGGCCACGTCGACGAGTTCGTGCAGTTCCTGCCCGCCGACACCCCGCGCGGCTGGAAGATCGCGATCGCCGACCCCGAGGCGGGGCTCAAGCTGCTGCGCGACGCGAAGGCCGCGGGCCACGGTTCGACGTCGATGTTCTCCCTGCCGGGCGTCCCCTGGGAGAGCATCTCCGAGGCCCTCGGCTCCAAGCACCTGGTCTCCGACAACAACCTCGCCACGCGCCGCATCGAGGCCAACCTCGCGGTGCTCAAGCGCGAGACGGGCGTCACGGACGCCGAGATCGTCCGCGTCCCGGCCCTCTACACCCGGGGCCGGGAGATGGTCGGCGAGTCGCAGTCGGGCGGCGACGAGAAGATCCGTCTCCCCCGCCTGACCCGCCTCGGCGCCGGCTCCGAACTCCCGGACGCGGCACGGGAGTACGGCCAGCAGCGCCGGCTCGACGACCCGCGGGCCGACCGGGGCGCCCTGACGCCCGACAGCTCGGCGGCGGCCTCCCCGGCGGCCCCGGCGCCCTCCGTCATGACCAGCGCCTACGTCCCGGGCGCCGTCAACGGCATCGTCCTCAGCCGCACCCACTACCTGGCGCCGCGCCAGTGGGGTCCCGTCATCGGCGGCAAGGACATCTTCACCGAGGCGGTGACCGCCGCGTACGCGAGCGCCGGCATGAAGGTGTCGTACCTCGACGACTGGGAGACGTACCACCTCGGCATGGGTGAGATCCACTGCGGTACGAACACCCTGCGGAACACCTCGGCGGCCTGGTGGACGCGCTGACGCCCACCGTCGCCTGACCGCGCACGAGACGAACGCCGCCGCCCCGGAGAACCGGGGCGGCGGCTCCTTTCACACCGGCTCCCGGCCCCGCAGGTCCGCCAGCCGCAGCAGGGCGTCGTGGGCCGTCTCCCGCTGCGCGGCGGTGAGGGGCACCGCCTCGGCCCGGGCGAGCGCGGCGGTCGCCGTCTCCTCGTCGCCGAGCCGGACGGCGACGTCGGCCCGCAGCACGAGCAGCCGCAGCAACAGGGGCTCCGCGGGTTTCTGAGCCATCGCCAGAACCCGGTCGACCACCTTCGCCGCGCCCGCCGGATCGTCCTTCGAGTCGGCCAGCAGGGACGCGTGGTGCAGGGCCCGCGCGAAGGTCTCCTTCGGGGCGGGCCGGTGACTCTGGTCCGCGCTCGTGGGCTGTCCGACGCGTACGCAGTTGCCGCCCGGGTCGGTCAGCAGGAACTGCCGCACGCCGTACGACATGTCCTTCAGCGGCCCGAGCCGCGGCAGTCCCCGGGTCGGTATCCGTCCGTAGGTCTCCTTGAGCCCGGATCTGAAGGCCGTGTAGAGGCCGTCGACGTCGTCCGTGATCACGTAGCACGTGCTGAAGGACCGGGCGGGATCGAACGCCTTCAGTCCGAAGAACTGGAGTTCGATGTCACCCCGCTCGACCACCGCGAACGGGTTGGGGCTGCGCTGTCGAAAGGTCACCTCGAAGCCGAGGGCCTCGTAGAAGTCCAGCACGGGCCGGAGTGTCCGGCAGGGAAGGATCGGGATCGTCTTCTCGCCCATCACTCCACTCTAGTCAAACTTGACCAGTGCTGTAAACGAAAGGGGCGCCGGTGCGGGTCACGGCACCCCTCGCTCGTCCGCTTCGCTGTCAGAACCCCAGCTTGCGCAGCTGACGCGGGTCCCGCTGCCAGTCCTTGGCCACCTTCACATGGAGGTCCAGGAAGACCGGGGTGCCGAGCAGCGCCTCGATCTGCTTGCGGGACTTGATGCCGACCTCCTTCAGGCGCTTGCCCTTGGGGCCGATGACGATGCCCTTCTGGCTCGGACGCTCGATGTAGACGAAGGCGTGGATGTCCAGGAGGGGGCGGTCGGCGGGACGGTCCTCGCGGGGCAGCATCTCCTCGACGACGACCGCGATGGAGTGCGGCAGCTCGTCGCGGACGCCCTCCAGGGCCGCCTCGCGGATCAGCTCGGCGATCATGACCTGCTCGGGCTCGTCGGTGAGGTCGCCCTCGGGGTAGAGGGCGGGGCCCTCCGGGAGGAGGGGGACGAGCAGGTCGGCCAGCAGATCCACCTGCTTGTCGGCGACCGCCGAGACCGGCACGATCTCGGCCCACTCGAAGCCCAGCTCCTTGCCGAGCTGGTCGATGGCGATCAGCTGCTCGGCGAGCTGCTTGCTCTCGACGAGGTCGGTCTTCGTGACGATCGCGATCTTCGGCGTCTTCCTGATGGACGCCAGCTCCTTCGCGATGAAGCGGTCACCCGGGCCGAGCTTCTCGTTCGCGGGCAGACAGAAGCCGATCACGTCGACCTCGGCCCACGTCGCGCGGACCACGTCGTTGAGGCGCTCGCCCAGCAGCGTGCGCGGCTTGTGCAGGCCGGGGGTGTCGACCAGGATCAGCTGGGCGTCCGGCCGGTGCACGATGCCCCGTACGGTGTGCCGTGTGGTCTGCGGCTGGTCCGCCGTGATCGCCACCTTCTGGCCGACCAGAGCGTTCGTGAGGGTGGACTTGCCCGCGTTGGGGCGGCCCACGAAGCAGGCGAAGCCGGCGCGGTGGGCGGCCTCGGCCGGCTGCTCGGATGACTGGGTACGGACGCTCATGGCGCCCATTCTCCCTGATCCACGGAGTCCCACCGCACCCGGCACCGACGGTGAGTTTTCCGAAACCCCCACGCAACGAAACGTCACCGAAACACACCTGTACGCGTCCGGAAACGCACGCCGATCACCCTCTGACGAGCCCCCGCCCCGCCAGAGAAAGGCCGTGCCGACCGTGACCCTCGCCGCGCCACTCGCCACGCCGATCGCCGCGTCCCTCGCCTCACCGGCCGTCGACAGCGGCGACACCGCCTGGCTGCTCGCCGCCACCGCCCTCGTCCTGCTGATGACCCCCGGCCTGGCCCTCTTCTACGGCGGCATGGTCAGGACGAAGAGCGTCCTCAACATGCTGATGATGAGCTTCGTGTCGATCGCGCTGGTCACCGTCGTGTGGCTGGCCGCCGGGTATTCGCTCGCCTTCGGGGACGACGCCTTCGGCGGTCTCATCGGCGGTCTCGACCACCTCGGCATGGCCGACCTCGGCCCCACCGACGTCCACGGCACCGTCCCGACCCTCCTCTTCGCCACCTTCCAGCTCACCTTCGCGGTCATCACGGCCGCGCTGATCAGCGGCGCGATCGCGGACCGGGCGAAGTTCGGGGCCTGGCTGGTCTTCGTGCCGGTGTGGACGCTGCTCGTATACGTTCCGGTCGCCCACTGGGTGTGGGGGCCGGGCGGCTGGATCCTCGACGGCCTCGGCGCCCTCGACTTCGCGGGCGGCCTGCCGGTCGAGGTCACCTCCGGCGCCTCCGGCCTGGCGTTGTGCCTGGTCCTCGGACCGCGGCTCGGGTTCAAGAAGGACGCGATGCGACCGCACAACCTGCCGATGGTCATGCTGGGCGCGGGCCTGCTCTGGTTCGGCTGGTTCGGCTTCAACGCCGGCTCCGCGCTCGGCGCCAACGGGCTGGCCGCCGCCGCGTTCCTCAACACCCTGTCCGCCGGCTGCACCGGCCTGCTCGGCTGGCTCTTCGTGGAGCAGAAGCGCGACGGACACCCGACGACACTGGGCGCGGCCTCCGGCGCGGTCGCCGGTCTCGTCGCCATCACCCCGTCCTGCGGCTCGGTCTCCCTGCTCGGCGCACTCGTCATCGGCCTGGCCGCGGGCGTCGTCTGCTCCTACGCGGTGGGCTGGAAGTTCCGGCTGAACTACGACGACTCCCTCGACGTCGTCGGGGTCCATCTGGTCGGCGGGGTCGTCGGCACGGTCCTGATCGGCGTCTTCGCCGTGGAGTCGATGACCGGCGGACCCGAGGGTCTGCTCCACGGCGGCGGACTCGCCCAGCTCGGCAGGCAGTTGGTGGCCGTGGCCGCCGTCGGGGCGTACGCCTTCCTCGTCACGTACGGCGTCGGGAAGCTGATCGACAAGGTGCTGGGATTCCGCGCGGAGGAGGAGCACGAGCACACCGGCCTCGACCTTACGGTGCACGCCGAGACGGCATACGATCACGGCGTCCTGGGCCATGGCGCCCCGGTCGGCGCGTCCGTCTCGTCATCGTCCTCGACGTCCTCCCCGTCCTCCACGCAGAAGGCCAAGGCATGAAGCTCATCACCGCGATCGTCAAGCCGTACCGCCTCGACGCGGTCAAGACCGCCCTGCAGGAGATGGGCGTGCACGGTCTGACCGTCAGCGAGGCCAGCGGCTACGGCCGACAGCGCGGTCACACCGAGGTGTACCGGGGCGCCGAGTACCAGGTGGACCTCGTCCCCAAGGTCCGGATCGAGATCGTCGTCGAGGACGCCGACTCGGACGCCGTGATCGACGCGATCGTGAAGGCCGCCCACACCGGGAAGATCGGCGACGGCAAGGTGTGGGCGCTGCCGGTGGAGACGGTCGTACGGGTGCGGACGGGCGAGCGGGGTCCCGACGCGCTCTGAGCGGGCGGAACAGCGGGTGAAGGGGTGGTGCCGCCGGTGGGCGGCACCACCCCTTCACCCGTGATTCAGGTGCGTGCGGCGGTTCAGTCGAAGACGAACGGCCCCGGCGACTGGGCCGCGCCGGCGGTGCAGGTCACCGGGAATCCGAAGATCACCATCTGCAGCGAGCCGCCGAAGGCCTCCAGCGAGTCCCCGGGAGCGACGGTGCCGGTCAGGGGCCCGACCTCCACGCCGTCCCCGGCGGCCAGCGCCGGGTTCTCGGTGCCGGTGAAGGCGACGGTGCCGCCGCTCGCGTTCACGAAAGTGAGCGTGGACTGGATGGAGTCCTCGGCGAGGGCGATCGGCGCGGTGATCTCCTCGGAGGTGACGGTGACGGTCGCGGAGGTGCCGTCCTGCGTGGCCGTGAGCGTGGCCACTCCGGAACCGCCGATCGTGCAGCTGGCGTTGATCGTCGCGACGTCAGGGGTGACGGCCACGGCGGTGGGGGCGAGCGCGAGGCCGGTGACGGCCAGCGTCCCCGCCACGAGTGCCGAGGCGGCTCCGAGTCGTATGCGTCTCATCGAGCGAATTCCCTTCCCTGGTACGGGACGGCGCACGGGGGCATGGGGGAGCCCCGTACGTCCCGGTACGGGCGTTGCCATGTGGGGGAGGTGCAATGCGCGGCCGCGCGGCGGAATATGACGGTCCGCCAGGAGAACGGCTCCATTGAGACGCGGGCGGCCCAAGATTGCAAGAGACGGTCCGCCGGTTGTGCCGGGGCCGTCGAAAGTGGCCGAACCCGTTCGCCGGCGACACCGGCCGGCTCGCCCGTCGGGCCGCGCGGGTGGGCCGATCTGTCCCGCCCCGCACGGTTTCACCGGTGGCCGGGCCCGGTGTCCACTCGCCCGCGCATGAGTTCTCCCGCAGCTCGGCGGACTGTTACCGGCCGTAACACGCTAGGACGGGCGACTCCGGGCCCGTACTCAGCCCGCCGTCAGCGTCGTGCGTACCGACCCGTCCGGTCCGGCCAGGAGCACCGGGGTCTTCGGGCCGCCGAGGTCCCGTACGGCGGCCCGGTCCTCGTCGGAGACGGTGTCGGCGGCGGTCACCACTGCCGCCGCCTCCAGGGACGTGGCGCCGGAGGCCACCGCCATGGCGACGGCCGTGCGCAGCGCGCTCAGCCGCAGGGAGTCGAGGGCCACGGTCCCGGCGACATAGGTACGGCCCGTCTCGTCGCGGACGGCCGCCCCCTCCGGCACGGCGTTGCGGGCCCGCGCGGAACGGGCCAGGGTCACGATCTTGCGGTCCTCGGGGTCGAGCGCGCTGCTGTCGGTCATGAGCCGAGCATACGGAGACCGGGGCCGCCCACCACGCCACGGGGTGTGTTCAGGGCCGGTCGAGACGGAGCCGTTCCGCCCGGGGCAGGCCCGCCACCACCAGGTCGTACGAGTCCTCGATCAGTTCCCTGGCGAGGTGGTCGGGGAGGTCGCCGTCGAGGGTCACGGTGTTCCAGTGGCGTTTGTTCATGTGGTAGCCGGGGGCGATGAGGCCGGGGTGTTCGGTGCGGAGCCGGACCGCGTCCTCGGGGTCGCACTTGAGGTTGACCTTGAGGGGACGCTGGTCCGTCCAGCTGAGGGCGAACATCTTGCCGAGCACCTTGAAGACGGAGATCTCCGGACGGAAGGGAAAGTCCTCGACGGCCTCGTGGAAGGAGAGGCAGAAGGTACGCAACTCCTGTGGGGTCACTCGGACTTCTTCTCCCCCTCCGGCGCCTCGGCGGGACCGATCGGCTCCACCAGCACCGTGACGATCTTGTTCCGGCGGCCGGCCGCGGCCTCCGCCGTGAGGCGCAGTTCGCGCTCGTCCGGCAGGGCGACGACCGAGGAGGCACCGGCGATGGGGACACGGCCCAGGGCCTTGGCGAGGAGGCCGCCCACGGTCTCCACGTCCTCGTCGTCGTAGGCCTCCAGGCCGTACAGCTCCCCGAGGTCGGTGATGTCCAGGCGGGCGGTGACGCGGTAGCGGTCCTCGCCGAGGTCCTCGACGGGCGGGAGTTCGCGGTCGTACTCGTCGGTGATCTCGCCGACGATCTCCTCCAGGATGTCCTCGATGGTGACGATCCCGGCGGTGCCGCCGTACTCGTCGATGACGACGGCGACGTGGTTGCGCTCCTGCTGCATCTCGCGGAGCAGGTCGCCGGCGTTCTTCGTGTCGGGGACGAAGACGGCGGGGCGCATGGCCGTGGACACCAGTTCGCTCTCGGCGTCCCGGCTGATGTGTGTCTTGCGGGCCAGGTCCTTCAGGTACACGATCCCGACGATGTCGTCCTCGTTCTCACCGGTGACCGGTATGCGCGAGAAACCCGAGCGCAGGGCGAGGGTGAGGGCCTGACGGATGGTCTTGTAGCGCTCGATGGCGACCAGGTCGGTGCGCGGGACCATCACCTCGCGGACGAGGGTGTCGCCCAGCTCGAAGACCGAGTGCACCATGCGGCGCTCCTCCGCCTCGATCAGCGACTCCTTCTCGGCCAGGTCGACCAGCGCGCGCAGTTCGGCCTCGGAGGCGAACGGGCCGCGCCGGAAGCCCTTGCCGGGCGTCAGAGCGTTGCCGATGAGGATCAGGAGCGAGGGAATGGGCCCCAGGACCCGGGCCAGCGGCAGCAGCACGTACGCCGCCGCCGTGGCCGTGTTCATGGGGTGCTGGCGGCCGATGGTGCGGGGCGAGACCCCGACGGCCACATAGCTGACGAGGACCATCACGGCGATGGCGACGGCCAGGGACTGCCAGGTCCTGTCGAACGCCTGCAGGCAGGCGTAGGTGACCAGCGCGGCGGCGGCCATCTCGCAGGCCACCCGCACCAGCAGCGCGAGGTTCAGATAGCGGGTCGGGTCGGCCGAGATCTGGGCGAGCTTCGCGCTGCCGCGCCGCCCGGACCGTACGGCCTCCTCGGCACGGAAGCTGGAGACGCGCGCGAGGCCCGCCTCCGCGCAGGCGGCGAGCCAGGCGACGACCACCAGGGCGACGGCACCCGCGATGAGAGTCGCGCTCATGACACGGTCGGTGCCGGGGAGGGGCCGGTGAAGCCCTTCTCCGCGCGCCAGCCGTCCACGATGGCGGCCTGCAGGCCGAACATCTCGGCCTTCTCGTCGGGCTCCTCGTGGTCGTAGCCCAGCAGGTGCAGCACCCCGTGGACGGTGAGGAGCTGGAGCTCCTCGTCCATGGAGTGCTGCGTGTCCGCTTCCCTGCCCTGCTTCTCGGCGACCTCGGGGCACAGCACGATGTCACCGAGCAGGCCCTGCGGCGGCTCGTCGTCGTCCTTCGACGGCGGACGCAGCTCGTCCATCGGGAAGGACATGACATCGGTCGGACCGGGGAGGTCCATCCACTGGATGTGCAGCTGCTCCATGGCGTCCGTGTCCACCACGATCACCGACAGCTCGGAGAGGGGGTGGATGCGCATCCGTGTCAGCGCGTAGCGGGCGATGTCGAGGATCGCCTGCTCGTCGACCTCGGTTCCGGACTCGTTGTTGACGTCGATCGACATGGTGCGGTGTCTGTCTACTTCCCCTTGGGCCCGGACCGCCTGCCCCGGCCGCCCTGGTGGCCGCCGTTCTCGGTGCCGTGCTCGCTGTCGTACTTCTCGTACGCGTCGACGATACGGCCGACGAGCTTGTGCCGTACGACATCCTGCGACGACAACCGGGAGAAGTGCACGTCGTCCAGGCCCTCCAGGATGTCCTGGACCTGACGCAGACCGGACTTCGTGCCGTTCGGCAGGTCGACCTGGGTCACGTCACCGGTGATGACGATCTTCGAGTCGAAGCCGAGGCGGGTGAGGAACATCTTCATCTGCTCGGGCGAGGTGTTCTGGGCCTCGTCGAGGATGATGAAGGCGTCGTTCAGCGTTCTTCCCCGCATGTAGGCGAGCGGCGCGACCTCGATCGTCCCGGCGGCCATCAGCCTCGGGATCGAGTCCGGGTCCAGCATGTCGTGCAGCGCGTCGTACAGCGGGCGCAGGTAGGGGTCGATCTTCTCGTAGAGCGTGCCGGGCAGGAAGCCCAGGCGCTCGCCGGCCTCGACCGCCGGGCGGGTCAGGATGATGCGGTTGACCTGCTTGGACTGCAGGGCCTGGACGGCCTTGGCCATGGCCAGGTAGGTCTTGCCGGTGCCGGCGGGGCCGATGCCGAAGACGATGGTGTGCTTGTCGATGGCGTCGACGTACCGCTTCTGGTTGAGCGTCTTGGGGCGGATCGTGCGGCCACGCGAGGACAGGATGTTCTGCGTCAGCACCTCGGCCGGGGTCTCCTGGCCGTCGCTCTTCCCGTTCTCGCTCGCTCTCAGCATGGCGATCGAGCGTTCCACTGCGTCCTCCGTCATCGGCTGTCCGGTGCGGAGCACCAGCATCATCTCGTCGAACATGCGCTGGACGAGGGCGACTTCGGGGGCGTCGCCGACCGCGCTGATCTCATTGCCCCGGACATGGATGTCGACCGCCGGGAAGGCCTTCTCGATCACGCGCAGGAGGGAGTCGCCGGAACCCAGCACGGTCACCATGGGGTGCGCCGCGGGGACGGTGAACTGTGCTCTCGCCTTGCCCTGCGCGGGGGTGTGAGCTGTGGGTGTCTGAGTCATGAGCCGGCTCTGGGGCCGCGGTTCCTCCTTGACGCGGTGGGGCTGGTGTCGCCCCTTCTTCCAGGGTACGACGCGGCGGTGACAGTGCTGTAGGGCTTTTCCGGGGCCGCTCGGGGCCGGCCCCGGCCTTCAGCGCCAGACCGGCGCCCCCGCCCCTCCCGGGGTGGTCGCCTCGATCTTCGCGCGGATCTCCCGCATGACGTCCACGATCCGCCGCTCGTGCTCCGGGGTCAGGCGGGCGACCGGGACCGAGCAGCTGACGGCGTCCTCGGCCGGGGTGTCGGTGCGCAGGGCAAAGCCGAAGCCGACGATGCCGGTGACGCCCTCCTCGCGGTCGACGGCGTAGCCGCGGGCGCGGACACCGGCGAGGTCGGCGGCGAGGGCGTCGCGGGTGGTGCGGGTGTGCGGGGTGAGCGCCTCGTAGGGGCCCTCGGGGAGGTCGCTGTCGGGGCGTTCGGCGAGGAGGGCCTTGCCGAGGGCGCCGGCGTGGGCGGGCAGGCGGCGGCCCACGCGGCTGATCGTGCGCAGGTACTCGTGGGACTCGCGGGTGGCCAGGTAGGCGACGTCCGTGCCGTCGAGACGGGCGAGGTGGATGGTCTCCCCCAGCGCCTCGGACGCCTCGTCGAGATAGGGCCGTACGGCGCGTACGCGCGGGTCGGAGTCCAGGTAGCTGGTGCCGGTGAGCAGGGCGCGGATACCGATGCCGTAGAGGGAGCCGGTGGTGTCGGTGCGGACCCAGCCCCGGTCGATCAGGGTCCGCAGCAGGGCGTACATCGAGCTGCGCGGGACCCCCAGCTCGTCCGCCAGTTCCTGGAGGCGGGCGGGGCGGTCGCCGCGCGCGGCGAGAAGTTCCAGCACCTCGACCGTACGGGCCGCCGATTTCACCTCGCGGACGCCCCCGGCGCCGTCTGTCTCCGCCATGGGCCGATCGTATGCGGGGCCGCGCCGCACGCCGGTGGCGTCTCTTGACGCCCCTCGTTCACTTACCTAATCTCCATCTTCATACATAGATGACGTCTCCATAGGAAGATGATGCGCGTGGGCCTCGACACGGACTCGGCGGCCGAACCGGGGAACGACCCGGTCACGGACCGCTTCACGGACGCGGTCCGGCGGCTGCGGCACGGCATGACGCAGGGCGTCCTGTCGTTCCCGCTCACCAGCTTCGGCTCCGACCTCTCCCTCGACCTCGACGGCTTCCGCGCGCACCTCGACGCGCAGGTCGCCACCGGCCCCGGCGCCGTCTTCCCCGCCTGCGGCACCGGTGAGTTCTTCTCGCTCGACGAGGACGAGTACCGGCAGGTCGTGACCGCCGCCGTGGAGGTCACGGCCGGCCGGGTGCCCGTCGTCGCGGGCATCGGCTACGGCTGGGCGCAGGCCGTACGGTTCGCGCGGATCGCCGAGGAGGCGGGCGCCGACGCCCTGCTCGTGCTGCCGCACTACCTGGTCGCCGCCCCGCAGGAGGGCCTGGTCCGGCAGCTGGAGGAGATCGCCGCCCGCACCCGGCTGCCGCTCGTCGCCTACCAGCGCGGCCAGGTCGCGTTCACCGCCGATGCGCTGCGGAGGATCGCCCGGATCCCGCACGTCGTCGGCCTCAAGGACGGCCACAGCGACCTCGACCGGCTCCAGCGCCTCACCCTCGCCGCCCCCGCGGACTTCCTCTTCTTCAACGGTGCCTCCACCGCCGAGATCCAGGCCCGCGCGTACGCCGCCGTCGGCGTCCCCGCCTACTCCTCCGCCGTGCACGCCTTCGCGCCCGAGATCGCCGGCGCCTTCTTCGACGCGCTGCGCCGCGGCGACGACACGGCGGTGGACCGGCTGCTCCGCGGGTTCTACGTCCCGCTCGTCGAGCTGCGCGACCGCCGGCCCGGGTACGCGGTCTCGCTGGTCAAGGCGGCGGCCCGGCTGCGCGGCCGTCCCGTCGGCCCCGTACGCGCCCCGCTCACCGACCCCTCGCCCGCCGACCTCGCGGACCTGGAGAAGCTGCTCGCAGAGGGCCTCGACCTCGTCGGCGGCCTCACCTCCGCCCCCGCCGCGTCCGCCGTCCCGACCGCAGGAGCCGCCCTGTGACCCGCGACCTGACCATCACCGAGGTCCGGCTGACCCCGATCCTGGTCGCCGACCCGCCGCTGCTGAACACGCAGGGCGTGCACCAGCCGTACACCCCCCGGCTCATCGTGGAGGTCGTCACCGCCGACGGGACCACGGGAGTCGGTGAGACGTACGGCGACACCAAGTACCTGGAGCTGGCACGGCCGTTCGCCGAGAAGCTGGTCGGCCGGCCGGTCGGCGATCTGAACGGGCTGTCCGCTCTCGCCGACGAGGTGGCGGTCGACGGGGCACGGGTCTCCGGGCAGGTCGACGTGGGCGGGCTGCGCGGTGTCCAGACCGCCGACAAGCTGCGGCTGTCGGTCGTGTCGGGGTTCGAGGTCGCCTGCCTCGACGCGCTCGGCAAGGCACTGGGGCTGCCCGTGCACGCGCTGCTCGGCGGGAAGGTGCGCGACCGCGTGGAGTACAGCGCGTACCTCTTCTACAGGTGGGCGGAGCATCCCGAGGGCGTTTCCTGCGAGAAGGACGACTGGGGAGCGGCCGTGGACCCGGCCGGGGTCGTGGAGCAGGCCCGGAAGTTCAAGGAGCGGTACGGGTTCACGTCGTTCAAACTCAAGGGGGGTGTCTTCCCGCCGGACGAGGAGATCGCGGCGGTTCGCGCGCTGGCCGAGGCGTTCCCCGGGCACCCGCTGCGGCTGGACCCCAACGGGGCCTGGTCCGTGGCGACTTCCCTCAAGGTCGCGGACGCGCTGGCCGACGTCCTCGAATACCTGGAGGACCCGGCGCTCGGAACGCCCGCGATGGCCGAGGTGGCCGCGGGGACGTCCGTGCCGCTGGCCACCAACATGTGCGTGACGACCGTCGCGGAGATCGAGGAGGCGTTCACCAAGGGGGCCGTGCAGGTCGTCCTCTCCGACCACCACTACTGGGGCGGGCTGCGCAGCACGCGTGAACTCGCCGCGATCTGCCGGGCGTTCGGTGTCGCGGTGTCCATGCACTCCAACACGCATCTGGGGATCAGCCTGGCGGCGATGACGCACGTGGCGTCCACGGTCCCCGACCTCCACCACGCCTGCGACTCCCACTACCCCTGGCAGTCGGAGGACGTCCTCACCTCCCGGCTCACGTTCGAGAACGGGGCGGTCCGGGTCTCGGACGCGCCCGGACTGGGCGTCGAACTCGACCGCGACCAGCTGGACCGCCTGCACCGCCGCTGGCTGAACGACGACGGCGCCCTCAGGGACCGCGACGACGCGGCGGCGATGCGGGTCGCCGAACCGGGGTGGGTGACACCGCGAGTGCCTCGCTGGTAGCGGCGGTGGGTCGTTCGTCGGCCGCGGCCCGGTGGGGCTTCTCGCGCAGTTCCCCGCGCCCCTGAAAGCACCAGGCCCAGCGGGCCTGAGAGCGCCGGGCTGCGGCCTGAAGACGTAGGGCCGCGGGCCTGAAAGGCGCCGGGCGCAGCCCGTGCCTCTCAGGGGCGCGGGGAACCGCGCGAGCAACCCCCACGCACCCGCGGCCGCCAGAATCCGGAAGGGACCGATCCGAAAGGCGTTCTGCGGGGTCACAGGGGCGGCAGCCCCCGCAGAACGCCCCCACCCGCACCACACACCCAGGGCCCACCCCGCGCCCCCCGCCCCCCAGCGGAGCACTTGGTGCAGACTTACTGGATCCGCACCACGCCAGGGAGCACATCGTGACCGCGTTCAGGGGAGAGCGACCGCACCGGCACCAGGTGGACCCGCTGAGGTCCCTGAGAGCACCGGACGACCCGCCCTGGGACGTCTACCTGACCGGCACCGTCTTCCTCGACATCATCTTCACCGGCCTCGACTCCGCCCCGGTGCGCGGCACGGAGTCCTGGGCCCGCGGCATGGGATCGAGCCCCGGCGGCGTGGCCAACATGGCCACGGCCCTGGCCCGGCTGGGCCTGAAAACCTCCCTCGCGGCGGCCTTCGGCGACGACCACTACGGCGAGTACTGCTGGGACGCCCTGGAACAGGGCGAGGGCATCGACCTCTCCGCCTCCCGCACGGTCCTCGGCTGGCACTCCCCGGTCACGGTCTCCATGGCCTACGAGGGCGAACGCACCATGGTCTCCCACGGCCACGCGGCACCCCCGGAGCAGTCCGAGCCGGAGTACCCGCCGCACGCCCGCGCCGCCGTCGCCTCCCTCACGCCCGGCGTGCGCGCCCCCTGGATCGTGCGCGCCGCGAGCGAGGGCACCCGGGTCTTCGCGGACGTCGGCTGGGACGAGACCGGTGCCTGGGACCTGGCGGCCCTGCCCGATCTCGCCCACTGCGAGGCGTTCCTGCCCAACGCCGCCGAGGCGATGCGCTACACCGGCGCCGACTGCCCCCGGGCCGCCGCCCGCGCCCTCACCGACCACGTCCCGGTGGCCGTGGTGACCCTCGGCGCGGAGGGCGCGTACGCCGTGGACGGCCGGACCGGCGAGACGGCGGAGGTGCCGGCCATCGCCGTGGAGGCCCTGGACCCCACGGGCGCGGGTGACGTGTTCGTCGCCGGCTTCGTCACCGGCACCCTCGCCGACTGGCCCCTCGCGGACCGGCTGGCCTTCGCCGGTCTGACCGCCGCGCTGTCGGTCCAGGAGTTCGGCGGTTCGCTGTCCGCCCCCGGCTGGTCGGAACTGGCCGCGTGGTGGCACCGGGTGCGGTCACTGGAGGACCAGGACCCCGCAGCACTGCGCCGGTACGCCTTCCTGGCGGACCTCCTGCCGAAGGACCACGTCAGCCCCTGGCCGCTGCGCCGGGCCGTCCCCACGATCGGCTTCCGCCGTTCGGCCTGACGGCGTCGCCCCTCACCCGAACTCGTAGGCGTCCACCTCGGCGAGATACCGGGCCCGCCGCTCCTCGTCGTGCTCCAGGAAGGAGGCGGTGAAGGAGTTGCGGGCCAGTTCGCGCAGCCGCTCCTCGCCGAGACCCAGCGTGCGCCCCACGGCGTCGAAGTTGTCGCCGGCGTAGCCGCCGAAGTAGGCCGGGTCGTCGGAGTTGACCGTGCAGAGCAGGCCCGCGTCGAGCATGGCGGGCAGCGGGTGGTCGGCGAGCGTGTCGACGGTCCGCAGCCGGACGTTCGACAACGGGCACAGCGTCAGCGGGATCCGGTCCCGTACCAGCCGCTCGACGAGGGCCGGGTCCTCCATGCACCGCAGGCCGTGGTCGACACGTTCGACACCGAGGACGTCGAGGGCCTCGGTGATGTACTCCGGCGGCCCCTCCTCCCCCGCGTGCGCGACCCGCCGCAGCCCCAGCGCGGCGGCCGCCTCGTACACCTCACGGAACTTGACCGGCGGATGCCCGACCTCGGCGGAGTCCAGCCCGATCCCGACGATCCGGTCGAGATACGGCTTCGCGGCCTCCAGGGTGTCGAGGGCCGACGCGGCGGACTCGTCGCGCAGGAAGCACATGATCAGCTGGGTGGAGATCCCGTGCGTCTCCTCGCTCCTGCCCAGCGCCCGCCACAGCCCCTCGACGACCGTCCCCATCCCGACACCGCGCGCGAGGTGGGCCTGCGGATCGAAGAAGATCTCCGCGTGCCGTACGCCCTGGGCGGCGGCGCGGGCCAGATAGGCGTCGGCGAGGTCGGCGAAGTCCCGCTCGGTGCGCAGGACGGCCATCAGCTCGTAGTACAGGTTCAGGAAGGACTGCAGATCCTCGAACTCGTACGCCGTGCGGAGCGCGTCCGTGTCCGCGTACGGCAGCGCCACCCCGTTCCGGGCGGCCAGCGCGAACGCCAGCTCCGGCTCCAGGGTGCCTTCGATGTGCAGGTGCAGTTCAGCTTTGGGGAGGGACATCAAAGCATCGTACGGCCGCTCTACCGCCGTTTCGGAAGCGCCACCCGCATCAGGTCGTGCGCCACGGTCAGCTCGCCCTCGAACCCGGCGGCCCGCGCCTGCCGTTCGAACTCGGCGGGCTCGGAGTACCGCTGGCTGAAGTGGGTGAGCACGAGATGCCGTACGCCGCAGTCACGGGCCACCGAGGCTGCCTGACCAGCCGTCAGATGCCCGTGGTCGACGGCGAGTTGGACGTCCTCGTCGAGGAACGTGGACTCGATGACGAGCATGTCGGCCGCGTCGGCGAGGGCGTAGACCCCGTCGCACAGCCGGGTGTCCATGACGAACGCGAACCGCTGGCCGCGCCGCGGCTCGCTCACGTCGTCCAGCGTGACGTCACCGACCGCGCCCTCCCGCTGGATCCGTCCGATGTCCGGCCCCTTGATGCCGCGCTCGGCGAGCCGCTCGGGCAGCATCCGGCGCCCGTCCGGCTCCACGAGCCGGTAGCCGTAGGACTCGACGGGGTGCGAGAGCCTGCGTGCGTCGAGGGTGTACGACGGTGTGGCGGCCAGTGTCACGCCCTCGCCGTCGACCGGCGCCTCGATCAGCCGGACCGTCTCCCGGTAGGCGGTGGCGTACCGCAGGCGGTCGAAGAACCGCTGCCCGGAGCGCGGGTAGTGCGCGGTGACGTCGTGCGGGACCCGGTCGAGGTTGATCCGCTGGACGACACCGGCCAGCCCCAGCGAGTGGTCGCCGTGGAAGTGGGTGACGCATATGCGGTTCAGGTCGTGCGCGGCGACCCCGGCGCGCAGCATCTGCCGCTGGGTGCCCTCCCCGGGGTCGAACAGCAGCCCCTCCGCGTCCCAGCGCAGCAGATAGCCGTTGTGGTTGCGGTGCCGGGTCGGGACCTGGCTGGCCGTGCCGAGGACGACCAGTTCACGTACGGACACGGTGCTCTACCCGGGGGGCCACTGCAGGCCGCGGCCGCCGACGACGTGGGCGTGCGCGTGGAACACGGTCTGGCCGGCGCCGGTGCCGGTGTTGAAGACGATGCGGTAGCTCTCCAGCTTGTCCTCGTCGGCGACGGCCTTCGTCTCGCGCAGGACGTCGGCGGCGAGGTCCGGGGCCGCGGCGGCGAGGGTCGCGGCGTCGGCGTAGTGCGCCTTCGGGATGACCAGGACGTGGGTCGGTGCCTGTGGATTGATGTCCCTGAACGCGACCGTCGTGTCGGTCTCCCGCACGATCGTCGCCGGTACGTGTCCCGCCACGATCCTGCAGAACAGACAGTCGTCCTGCGGCTCCCCAGCCATGCGTTGCCTCCCAGCCACCGGTGATCGCCTACCGGGGCATGCTATCGCCAGGGTGCGTCGTCGGGTGCGGGTCCGGTGGGGCTTCTCGCGCAGTTCCCCGCGCCCCTGAAGGCAACGGCCCCTGCGGGCCGTTGAAAAGCAGGGGGCGCAGCCCCTGCTTTTCAGGGGCGCGGGGAACTGCGCGACCAGCCCCCACGCACCCGCACCCGACAACGAGCCCCCGGCCCCTACGACGGCAGCGGCGGCGCCACCTTCGCCGGCGTCGACTCAAGCCCCTCCAGCGCGATCCGGATCGCCTCGTCGAGCTGGGGGTCGCGCCCGGCCGCGTGGTCCTGGGGCGCCTGCACGACCTCCACGTCCGGGTCGACCCCGTGGTTCTCGACCCCCCACCCGTACCCCTCCATCCAGAAGGCGTACTTCGGCTGGGTCACGAGCGTCCCGTCCACCAGCCGGTACCGGCTGTCGATCCCGACGACCCCACCCCACGTCCGCGTCCCCACGACCGGCCCGATCCCGAGCGCCTTGATCGCCGCGTTGACGATGTCCCCGTCAGACCCGGAGAACTCGTTGGCGACGGCGACGACGGGCCCCCGGGGCGCGTCGTCGGGGTAGCTGGTCGCGCGCATCCCGCGCGGCAGGTCCCAGCCGACGATCCGCCGGGCCAGCTTCTCCACCACGAGCTGGGAGGTGTGCCCGCCCCGGTTCTCCCGGACGTCCACGACGAGTCCCTCCCGGGCGACCTCCACCCGCAGGTCGCGGTGGAGCTGCGCCCAGCCGGAGCCGACCATGTCGGGTACGTGCAGATATCCGAGCCGGCCGCCGGATTTCTCGTGGACGTAGGCCCGCCGGTCCGCCACCCAGGCGTGGTACCGCAGCGGCTCCTCGTCGGAGATGGGCACCACCACGGGGTGCCGCAGATCCCCGCCGCCGGACGGCAGGACGGTCAGCTCGACCGCCTTGCCCGCCGTGCCGACGAGCAGCGGTCCGGGCCCGGCCACCGGGTCGACCGGCTGCCCGCCCACGGCGACGATCGCGTCCCCGGCCCGCACGGCCACACCCGGCGCGGCGAGCGGCGAGTGCGCGTCGGGGTCGGAGGTCTCGGAGGGCAGCACCCGGTCGATGCGCCACAGGGCCGACCCCTGCGGGCCGTCCTCGTGCCGGGAGACGTCCGCCCCGAGCAGCCCCTGCCGCCGGTCGCCGGAGGCGCCCCGGCCGCGCGGGGTGACGTAGGCGTGCGAGGTGCCCAGCTCGCCCTGCACCTCCCACAGCAGGTCCACGAGGTCGTCGTGGGTGGCCACGCGTTCCAGGACCGGGCGGTACCGGGCCAGGACGGCGTCCCAGTCCACCCCGCCGAGGTCCGGGCGCCAGAAGTTGTCCCGCATCAGACGGCCGGTCTCGTCGAACATCTGGCGCCATTCGGCGGCCGGGTCGACGGTCCGCCGTACGCGCGAGAGGTCGACGGTGATGTTGCTGTCGCTCTCGTCGTCGTTCGAGGCGCGCCGGTCGCTGGGGACGACCTTGAGCTTGCCGTCGGTCCACAGCAGGACCCGTTTGCCGTCGCCGCTGACGGCGACGTGGTCGGCGTCGGAGGCGAGGTACTCCAGGCGCCGCTGGGCGAGGTCGTAGCGCTCCAGGGACGTCTTGGGGTCGGGGTCGTCGGGGGTGGCCCGGGAGTGGCCGAGGACGCCGGTGACGGGGTGGCGCAGCCACAGGACGCCGTCCTTGGCGGCGCGGAGGGTCGAGTAGCGGCCGGCCTCGACCGGGAAGGGGACGATCCGGTCGGCGAGTCCGTCCAGGTCGATCCGGGTCGCCGGGGCGCCCTCGCTGTCCGGGGTCTCGTCCTTGTCGGGCGCCTCGAAGGGGCGGCCGTGCCGCTGCGGCCCGAAGGGCGACGGCGTGGTCGCGGCGAGCGTGATGAGGTGCGGCCGGGCCCCGCTGACGAAGTGGAGGTCGAAGACGTGTTCGTCGTAGACGGGGTCGAAGGCGCGGGCGGAGAGGAAGGCGAGGTGCTTGCCGTCGAGAGTGAACGTCGGCGAGAAGTCCTGGAAGCGCAGCGGGGTCGCCTCGGTGACGGACAGGTCGGCGGTGTTGGCGAGCTTGAGCTGACGCAGCGGGCGCGGGCCGGGGTGCGACCAGGCGAGCCAGGCGGAGTCGGGCGAGAAGACCAGCCCGGACACCTCGCCGTCCTCGCTCCGGTCGACCTCCCGCACCTCCCCCGTCTCCCGTTCGACGAGCAGGACCCGGCCGTCGTGGGCGGCGACGGCGACCCGGCTGCCGTCGGGCGCGACCGCGAGCCCGAGGACCCGGCCCAGCTGCCCCGCGGCGAGCCGGCGCGGGGTGGCGCCCGGGGCGGGACCGGTCGCCGGGGCGAACTCCAGCCCGTCGTCGCCCTCCGCGTCCGTCACCCACACCACCCACTCCTCGCCCTCCACCCGGAAGGTGCGCGGCAGCCGGGCCCGTACGCCGTCCTCGGCGACGAGCGCGCGGGCGGGGCCGGAGCGATGGGTGACCCAGTGGATCGAGCCGCGTACGGAGACGGCGCTGCCCCGGGCCGTGTGGTCGGGCGAGGCGGAGCCGAGCCAGCGGGAGGCGTTCACCGGGAACGGCTGGAGGTCGACGCGCTGTCCGCCGAGCCGGATGTCGAGCCCGCGCGGCTCGGCCCCGTCCAGGTCGTCCAGGAGCCACAGTTCACCGGCGGACGCGTACACGACCCGGGTGCCGTCGGTGGCCGCGTGCCGGGCGTAGAAACCGTCGAGCGGGGTGTGGCGGCGCAGGTCCGAGCCGTCCGCGAGGGAGGAGTACAGCGCCCCGACGCCCTCGTGGTCGGAGAGGAACGCGATCCGGTCACCCACCCACAGCGGGTACTCGATGTTCCCGTCCAAGTCGGCGTGCAGCCGCGCGAATTCGCCGGCGCCCTCGCCGTCCCCACCCGCGCGGTCGATCCACAGCTTGCCCGCCGTGCCGCCCCGGTACCGCTTCCACCAGGCGGCCTCGCGGCCCATCGGCGCGGACAGCAGCACGGTCGCGGGGCCGTGGGCGACATCACCGACCGGCCCGTACGGGAGGGTGGTGGCCGGGCCGCCGTCGAGCGGGACGGCGCGTGCCCAGCTGCGCCGGAGGCTGGCCTGTCCGTGGGTGCTGAGCGCGAGGACCCGGCCCTCGGGCGTCCAGCCGCGCACCTGGGTGCGCCAACTGCCCCAGTACGTCAGGCGCTTGGCCGAACCGCCGTCGACGGGGGCGACATGCACCTCGGGCGCGCCGTCCCGCGTGGAGGTCCACGCGACGGTGGTGCCGTCCGGGGAGATCCGGGGATGGTTCACGGGCACGTTGTCCGCGCTGACCCGCCAGGCACGGCCGCCGTCCAGAGGCGCGACCCACACGTCGTCCTCGGCGGTGAAGGCGACCAGGTCGCCGTGCAGGTGCGGATACCGGAAATACGCGAGCTGAGTCACCCGGTCACTGTAAGCAGCGTTCGGCCTGATTGGGAGGGGTTTGGATCATGTCCCTCGCGCGGAACCATGTCCCTCGCGCGGGGCCTCACTTGCCCACGGGCGCGCACGCCGGGTCCTTCTGGCACCAGATGGTCTGGGTGACGGTGACCGTCACGGTCGGTCCCGGCCGGTCGGGATCGCGCGGCCCGTTGCTCGGGGCGGGGGCGTCGCAGTTGCCGAGCCCCTCGACGTGGAACCACTCCTTGCCGCCGACCTTCGCGGTCAGGTCCCCGCGTACGCACCTGCCGTTGACCTCCTTCGTCACCTTCCCGGTGAGGCTGATGTCCCGGCCTTCCTTGTCCTCGCCCGTGCAGTCGACGTTCGCGACGGTGGCGACGGACGCGGACGGCGACCCGGACTTCCTTCCCGCGTCGCCGTCGTACGAGGCCGTGCAGGTGAGCCACCGGACGTCGAGGCCCTCCCGCTCCAGCTCCTTGGTGGCCAGCTGGTCCGTCGTGAACGCGACCGCGCCGGTGTTGAGCCCGCCGCCCTCGCAGGCCACCAGGCTCATGACAGCGCCGAGTCCGAGCCCGGCTCCCAGCAGGAGCCGGCGCCCGCCGGTCCGGTGCGACCTGACACGCCTCCATACCCGCATGCACGGCAGCCTGCCACCGCCCGCCGCGTCACGGAAGACCGCGTGCGGCCATGCCGCCGGGAAGGGTGAACCGGGGTTGCGCGGGCGCGCGGCCGCCTCAGCCGCGCATCAGCAGCCATTCCTGCAGCTCCACCAAGTTCCCCTCGGGGTCCTTGAGATGGGCCACGCGCATCCGGTCGGTCATGGGCGCGGGCCCGTGCAGGAGGCGTGCGCCGCGTTCGGTGATCTGCTCGCAGTACGCGTCGAGGTCGTCGACCCGCAGGACGACCAGCGACCGGTGCCCGTTCGCCGCGTCGGCCAGCTCCCCGAGGACCTCCGCCATCATCGCCCGGTCCTGCAGGGCGATCCCCGCGGACCCGATCGCCGGACTGAACTTCTCGTAGGGCCCCTCGGCCGCCCCGGACTGCGGCTTCAGCCCGAGGACATCGGCGTAGAAGCGATAGCACGCGGCGAAGTCGGAGACGAGCAGCCTTACTTGGGCGAGTTCCACGATGCTCCCAGGGGTTGTGGGGACGGGGCCCGGACCGGGGCGGTCAGGACCAGCGTCCGGTTCTGCCCAGCAGCAGCGCCCCGGCCGCCGTCCCGGCGGTCGACGTGCGCAGCACACTGGGCCCGAGTCTGTACGCCCCCGCGCCCGCCTCGCCGAAGAGCGCCAGCTCCTCCGGCGACACGCCCCCCTCGGGCCCCACGACGAGCACGATCTCCCCGGCCGTCGGCAGCTCGGCCGTGGCCAGTGTCTCGTCGCCGCTCTCGTGCAGGACGGCGGCGAAGTCGGCGTTCGCCAGCAGTGCCGCGACCTGCTTGCTCGTGGCCGCGTCCGCGACCTCGGGGAAGCGCGTCCGGCGGGACTGCTTGCCCGCCTCCCGCGCGGTGGCCCGCCACTTGGCGAGCGCCTTCAGCCCCCGCTCGCCCCGCCACTGCGTGATGCAGCGGGAGGCGGCCCAGGGCACGATCGCGTCGATGCCGACCTCGGTCATGGTCTCCACGGCCAGTTCGCCCCGGTCGCCCTTGGGCAGCGCCTGGACGACGGTGAGACGGGGCTGCGCGGGAAGCTCCTCCACCAGGCCCCCCGTGTCCATGACGACCAGCCGGTCCTTGCCCTCGGCGGCCTTCACCACGCCGTTCAGCCACCGGCCCCGCCCGTCGGTGAGGACGACGTCCTCACCGGGCTGCAGCCGCTTCACCGAGACGGCGTGCCGCCCCTCGGGGCCGTCGACCACGATCTCCGGTCCCAGGCCGTCGAACCCGTCCACCACGAACACCGGCGCGGTCATCGGCCCTCGCTCCCGCCCCGGGCCCCGCCCGTCCCGCCGACCCGCGCGGCGGCCTGCTCGGCCTGCGCGGCGGCGATCTCGGCGGCCAGCACCCCGACCAGTTCCCCGGCCGGCAGGTCCCGGGCCATCCGGTGCCCCTGCCCGGCCCACAGCGCCATGCCCTGCGCGTCGCCGGACTTGGCGGCGGCCTTGCGCAGCGGCGAGGTGAGGTGGTGGACCTCCGGGTAGGCGACCGGCGCGTACGGGCCGTGCTCGCGCAGGAAGCGGTTGAGCAGGCCACGGGCCGGGCGGCCGGAGAAGGCGCGGGTCAGCTCGGTGCGGACGAAGAGGGGGTCGGTCAGGGCCAGCTTGTGCACGGTGTGCGCGCCGGACTCGGGGGTGGCGAGGAAGGCCGTGCCGAGCTGGGCGGCGCTCACGCCCGCCGTGAGGAGGGCGGCGATCTGACCGCCGCGCATGATGCCGCCGGCCGCGACGATCGGCAGGGCCACGGCCTCGCGGACCTGTGCGACCAGGGCGAGCAGACCGACGCCGGCGCAGTCCCGCTCGGGGTCGTCCCGGTGCGTGCCCTGGTGGCCGCCGGCCTCGACGCCCTGCACGATCACGGCGTGGGCCCCGGACCGCTCCACGGCCTGGGCCTCCTCCGCCGAGGTCGCGGTGACGAGGGTGAGCGTGCCCCTGCGGGCGAGGGACTCCACGACCTCCGGGGTCGGACAGCCGAAGTGGAACGACACCACCGGGACGGGGTTGTCGAGCAGCACGGCCAGCTTGGCCTCGTAGCCGTCGTCGCGTCCGCTGTCCGGGTCGCCCAGCTCGGCGTCGTACCAGGTGGCCTCACCGGCCAGCTGCTCCGCGTAGACGTCGACGGCGGCCGGCTCGGCGTACTCCGGCTGCGGCATGAACAGGTTCACGCCGAAGGGGCGCGAGGTCAGGGCCCGGAGCGCCTTGATCTCCTGGTACATCCCGTCGGCCGTCTTGTACCCGGCGGCGAGGAACCCCAGCCCACCCGCCTCGGACACGGCGGCGGCCAGCCGCGGCACGGACACGCCGCCCGCCATGGGGGCCTGCACGATCGGCAGCGGGACGAGATCGGTCAGCGCGGAGGACATGACGGCATGTTGCCATGCCCAGGGGTCCCAGCCGAATCGAGTGCGGCCATCTGTTCGACCTCGGCTCGGTGGGGGCTTCTCGCGCAGTTCCCCGCGCCCCTGAGAAGCAGGGGCGCGGGGAACTGCGCGAGAAGCCCCACTCGGCCGCACCCGACGAACAACCGGTCAGCGCCCGTTGAACGCGTCCTTCAGCCGGGAGAACAACCCCTGCTGTCCGGGCTGGAACTGCCCCGTGGGCCGCTCCTCACCCCGAAGCACCGCGAGCTGCCGCAGCAGCGCCTCCTGCTCGGGATCCAGCTTCGTCGGCGTCTGCACCTCGACGTGGACGATGAGATCGCCCCGGCCGCCGCCCCGCAGATGCGTGACACCCCGGCCGTGCAACGGGATCGACTGCCCGGACTGGGTCCCGGGCCGGATGTCGACCTCCTCCAGACCGTCCAGCGTCTCCAGCGGCACCTTCGTGCCGAGCGACGCCGCCGTCATCGGGATCGTCACCGTGCAGTGCAGATCGTCTCCGCGCCGCTGGAACGTCGAGTGCGGCAGCTCGTGGATCTCTACGTAGAGATCACCGGCGGGACCGCCGCCGGGCCCGACCTCGCCCTCACCGGCGAGCTGGATCCGCGTGCCGTTGTCCACACCGGCCGGGATCTTGACCGTGAGCGTCCGCCGCGACCGCACCCGTCCGTCGCCCGCGCACTCGGGGCACGGGTTGGGGACGATCGTGCCGAACCCCTGGCACTGCGGGCAGGGCCGGGAGGTCATGACCTGGCCGAGGAAGGACCGCGTGACCTGCGAGACCTCACCACGGCCGCGGCACATGTCACAGGTCTGGGCGGTCGTGCCCGGGGCCGCGCCCTCGCCGCTGCACGTCGTGCAGACGATGGCGGTGTCGACCTGGATGTCCTTCGTCGTGCCGAAGGCCGCCTCGTCGAGGTCGATCTCCAGCCGGATCATCGCGTCCTGTCCCCGGCGCGTGCGCGAGCGGGGACCCCGCTGCGACGCCGTGCCGAAGAAGGCGTCCATGATGTCCGAGAAGTTCCCGAAGCCGCCGGCGCCGAAGCCGCCCGCGCCGCCGCCCGCCTGGGACAGGGGGTCGCCGCCGAGGTCGTAGACCTGCTTCTTCTGCGGGTCCGACAACACCTCGTAGGCGGCGTTGATCTCCTTGAACCGCTCCTGGGTCTTCGGATCGGGATTGACGTCCGGGTGCAGCTCGCGCGCGAGCCTCCGGAACGCCTTCTTGATCTCGTCCTGGGACGCGTCGCGGCGCACGCCGAGCACGGCGTAAAAGTCCGTGGCCACTTAAGACTCCGCCAGGATCTGTCCGACGTACCGTGCCACCGCTCGTACCGCTCCCATCGTTCCCGGATAGTCCATGCGCGTAGGTCCGACCACGCCCAGTTTCGCTACTGCCTCGCCGCCCGAACCGTAGCCGACGGAGACGACGGACGTGGAGTTGAGTCCCTCATACGCGTTCTCATGACCGATGCGTACGGTCATGCCCGAATCCCCGGCCTCGCCAAGCAACTTGAGGAGGACGACCTGCTCCTCCAAGGCTTCCAGAACGGGCCGGATGGTGAGGGGGAAGTCATGTCCGAAGCGGGTGAGATTGGCGGTTCCGCCGATCATCAGCCGCTCCTCGCTCTCCTCCACCAGCGCCTCCAGCAGGGTGGAGAGCACCGTGGAGACCGTGCCCCGGTCCTCCAGGTCGAAGGCCTCGGGCAGGTCCTCGACCAGTCTCGGCACATCCGTGAACCGGCGGCCCGCGACCTTGCTGTTGAGCCGGGCCCGCAGATCCGCGAGTGACGTTTCTCCGAACGGCGCCGGGCAGTCGACCAGCCGCTGTTCCACCCGTCCCGTGTCCGTGATCAGCACGAGCATCAGCCGGGCGGGGGCCAGCGACAGCAGCTCCACGTGCCGCACCGTCGACCGTGTGAGCGACGGATACTGCACGACGGCGACCTGCCGCGTGAGCTGCGCGAGCAGCCGTACGGTCCGCGCCACCACGTCGTCGAGGTCGACGGCGCCGTCCAGGAAGTTCTGGATGGCGCGCCGCTCGGGCGGGGTCATCGGCTTGACGCCGGCCAGCTTGTCGACGAAGAGCCGGTACCCCTTGTCGGTGGGGATGCGGCCCGCGCTGGTGTGGGGCTGGGCGATGAAGCCCTCGTCCTCCAGCGCCGCCATGTCGTTGCGGACGGTCGCCGGGGAGACGCCCAGGTTGTGCCGCTCCGTGAGCGCCTTGGAACCGACCGGCTCCTCGGTGCCCACGTAGTCCTGGACGATGGCGCGCAGCACCTGCAGCCTGCGTTCACTGAGCACCGCGCACACCTCCAGCTCGCTCTCCTGTGGCTTCCCCTTGGCACTCACCCCGGGCGAGTGCCAACACTCCCCGCCCAGTGTACGGCGGTGGGGTACGCCCCCGGCAAGGCCGGTCCAGCCATGTCATGGCGACGTGTACCGACCTGTCCGACGATGTCGGGCGACCGCCGGACCTCGCCCTACCGCCGGGTACGCGACGGCCGGCCCCCTCCGGCGGCCGAAAAGCGGCGGGGAGCCGCGGTGCGCCTCGGGGAGCTACGGCTAGCGTCGGCCCATGACGGTGACTTGGGAAGAGTGCGGGTGGCAGGGATTGACACCCCGGGTCGGACGGTGCCGCCTGCCCGGCTGGGACTGCACGGCCGGGCTGGTGGTCGGGGACGGTGCGGCCCTGCTGATCGACGCGGGTTCGAGCCTGCGGGAGGGCGCGCGGTTGCGCGCCGAGGCGTGTCGGCTGCTCGGTGGCGCCCGTGTGACACATCTCGCGCTCACCCATCCGCACTTCGACCATGTCTTCGGAGCGGCCGCGTTCGCCGGGGTGGAGGTCTTCGACGCGGTGGGGGTCGACGGCGTCCTGGCCCGCGACCGCGAGACCCTCCGCGCGGACGCCGTGCACCACGGCCTCCCCCCGGCGGACGCCACGGAGGCGGCCGACCTCCTCGTACGGCCCCGCCATCACGTGTCCGGCGAATGGACCCTCGACCTGGGCGGTGACCTGCGGGTCCTCCTGGCGAACGTGGGGCCGGGGCACACGGGCCACGACCTCGCGGTCCTGGTGCCGGGGACCCCGGACGGCTCACGGGAGGTCGTGTTCTGCGGGGACCTGGTGGAGGAGTCCGGCGAACCCCAGGCGGGCCCCGACGCGATCCCCGCCCGCTGGCCGGCCGCCCTGGACCGGCTGCTGGACCTCGGCGGCGAGGACGCGCTGTACGTGCCCGGCCACGGGGCGGTGGTGGACGCGACGTTCGTCCGGGCCCAGCGGGACGCGCTGGCCCGCCGTTTCGGCGTGTCGGGCTGAGGGGTTCCGGCGTGTCGGGCCGAGGGCGCGGGCATCCGGGTGCGGCTTCTCCTATCGTCACTCGAATGCGCCAGTACTCGCCCGATCTGACCCCTCCCTGGAAGAAGCCCTCTCCGGCTCCCGAGGTCCCGGCCGACCCCGGTCTGGTCGTCGAGGAACCCGGCACCGGCTTCTGCGGCGCGGTCGTCCGCTGCGAGGCGGGCACGGTGACCCTGGAGGACCGCTTCGGCAAGCACCGCGTGTTCCCGCTGGAACCCCGGGGCTTCCTGCTGGAGGGCCGGGTGGTGACGCTGGTGCGGCCCTCGTCGACGGCCCCGGCCCGTCCCTCCCGCACCGCCTCGGGTTCGGTGGCCGTCCCGGGCGCCCGCGCGCGTGTGGCCCGTGCCGGGCGCATCTACGTGGAGGGCCGCCACGACGCCGAGCTGGTCGAGAAGGTCTGGGGCGACGACCTGCGCGTCGAGGGCGTGGTCGTGGAGTACCTGGAGGGCGTGGACGACCTGCCCGCCATCGTCGCGGACTTCGCGCCGGGCCCGGACGCCCGTCTCGGGGTCCTGGTCGACCATCTGGTCCCCGGCAGCAAGGAGTCCCGGATCGCGGCGTCGGTGACCAGCGAGCACGCGCTCGTCGTCGGCCACCCGTACATCGACATCTGGGAGGCCGTGAAGCCGTCCGCGGTGGGCATCCCCGCGTGGCCGCGCGTACCGCGCGGGCAGGACTGGAAGACGGGGGTGTGCCGGGCGCTGGGGTGGCCGCCGGAGAACACGGGGGCGGTGTGGCAGGCGATCCTGGGGCGGGTGGGGTCCTACCGGGATCTGGAGCCGGAGTTGCTGGGGAGGGTGGAGGAGCTGATCGACTTCGTCACGGCAGCCGGTGAAGCCGCACCCCGGTGACCGTCCCGAACTCGCTCGTGTCCAGCTTCAGGTCGAGCGATTCGAGCACCACCGGATCACCGAACTTGGTGATCCACTGTCCACGGTAGTCAGCTTGGTCCCCTTGTCCTACCGGGTCGGTCAAGAGAACGCAGTGCGCCACAATGGGGTCGACGATCAGATAAGCGGGGATCCTGCCTGCCGCGTAGACAGATCGCTTGACGCCATAGTCCCGGTCGACACTCGTTTTCGAGACCACCTCGACCACCAAGGTGGCCAACTGAGAGGGAACCAGATTCCCCGAGGCAGGAGCCACACCGCGTTCCAGCACCAGCAGGTCCGGAATGGGCTCGCTGGCTTCGCCGACGATGTCGACATCCGTCGTCTGGAGCCGTTCCCAGCGCTTGCGCGGGATCTGATCCTGCACGTCCGCCACGATCCGGTTGTGCACCAGATCGGGAGCAGCCATCATCACGATTTCCCCCCGGAGGAGCTCGACCTTGACGCCCTCGGGAGGCTCAAGCTCCTCGAAGTACTTGGTCATTCCGCGCTCGTCCACAGCGGTCATCTCCATGGCCTCCATATCCGCCGCTTGCTGTCGGCGGCAGCCTACGAATCAGATTAGGTACCGAACTCCCGTTCCGCACCGATTCACCCACCCGAGTGATCAGTCCACCAAGTCCCGCACCACCGCGTCCGCCAGCAACCGCCCCCGCAGGGTGAGCACCGCGCGCCCCTCCTCGTACGGGCCCGCCTCCAGCAGCCCGTCCGACAGGGCGCGCCCGGCCGCCGCGAGGCCGTCCTCGCGCAGCAGGGACAGCGGGCAGCCCTCCCGCAGCCGCAGCTCCAGCAGGATGCGCTCGACCCGGCGGTCCTCGTCCGCCAGGAGTTCGCGCCCGGCGCCCGGCGACTTCCCCGCCGCCAGCGCGCCCGCGTACGCGCCGGGGTGCTTGACGTTCCACCAGCGCACGCCGCCGACGTGGCTGTGGGCGCCCGGCCCCGCGCCCCACCAGTCGGCGCCGCGCCAGTACAGCTCGTTGTGCAGGCAGCGTCCGGCCTCGGAGGTGGCCCAGTTGGAGACCTCGTACCAGTCGAACCCGGCGGCCGAGAGCATCTCCTCGGCGATGAGGTAACGGTCGGCGTGGACGTCGTCGTCGGTCATCGGCACCTCGCCCCGGCGGATGCGCCGCGCGAGCTGCGTGCCCTCCTCCACGATCAGCGCGTACGCCGAGACGTGATCCGGTCCGGCCCCGAGCGCGGCGTCCAGGGAGGCCCGCCAGTCGTCGTCGGACTCCCCCGGTGTGCCGTAGATCAGGTCGAGGTTGACGTGATCGAAGCCGACGGCGCGCGCCTCCGCGACGCAGGCCTCGGGGCGCCCCGGCGTGTGCGTACGGTCGAGGATCTTCAGGACGTGCTGCCGGGCGCTCTGCATCCCGAAGGAGAGCCGGTTGAAGCCGCCCGCGCGCAGGGTCTCCAGATAGGCGGGGTCGACCGACTCCGGGTTCGCCTCCGTCGTCACCTCCGCGTCGTCCGCGAGACCGAACTCGTCCCGGATCGCCCCCAGCATCCGTACGAGGTCGTCGGCGGCCAGCAGCGTGGGCGTGCCGCCGCCGACGAAGACGGTGCGGACGGGGCGCGGGTCGTCGCCGAGCACCTTGCGGGCGAGACGGATCTCGTCGAGGAGCGTGTCCGCGTAGTTGTCGCGGGAGGCGAGGACGCCGCCGGTGCCGCGCAGCTCGGTGGCGGTGTACGTGTTGAAGTCGCAGTAGCCGCAGCGGGTCGCGCAGTACGGGACGTGCAGATAGAACCCGAGGGGCCGCTCGGCCGCGCCGGCCAGGGCGCGCGCGGGCAGCGCGCCGTCGTCGGGGACGGGCTCACCGTCGGGGAGTGCGGAAGGCATGTCCCCCATTGTCCAGCACCCCCGCCGGTCCTCATTCCGCCCTCAGCACCAGCAGCGCGAGGTCGTCGTCGGGTGGCCCCTCCCCGAACTCGTGGACGAGTCGTCGGATGCGTTCGGCGATCAGCTGGGCGTCGAGCCCGGCGCAGCCGGAGAGCGCGCAGGCCAGACCGTCCCCGTCGTCGAACATGCGGGGGCCGCTGCGCCGCTCGGTGACGCCGTCGGTCACGCACAGCAGTGTGTCGCCGCGGCGCAGCTCGAACGTCTCGGAGACGTACTCGGTGTCCTCGATCACCCCGAGCAGCGTCTGCGGCTCGGCGACGGCCCGTACGTCGCCGTCGGGGCCCAGGAGCAGCGGCAGCGGGTGCCCGGCGGAGGCGAGGGTGCAGCGGACGCCGCCGTCGACGGGGACGAGTTCGCCGTAGAGGAGGGAGAGGAAGCGGGTCTGCGGGCCGTCGGGGTCGACGAGGCCGGGGTCTCCGGCCGTGACCAGGGCGCGGGCGGCGGCGTCGGCCGCCTCGGTGGCGTCGTCGAGGAGGAGCTGGTTGAGGCGGTCGAGCACGTCCGCGACGCCGTAGCCCTCGCGGGCGAGCAGCCGCAGCCAGGGCCGGGCGAGGCCGATGACGACGGCCGCCTCGGGGCCCTTGCCCTGGACGTCGCCGATCGCGAAGCACCAGCGGCCCCGGCCCGCCGGGAAGAGGTCGTAGAAGTCGCCGCTGGGTCCGCCCTTGTCGCACGGCTCGTAGACGAGCGCGCTCGACACGCCGGGGATCTCGGCGACCGCGCCCGGCAGCAGTCCGCGCTGCAGGACACGGCTGATGGTGGCCTGACGGGCGTACTGGCGGGCCGCGCCGATGGACAGCGCGATCCGTCGGCTGAGGTCCTCGACCAGCCCGGTCACCTCGTCGGGAAACCGCAGCAGCCCGGCCCGCCCGATCACCAGCGTGCCGAGCGGCCGCCCACCGGCGATGAGCCGATACGCGAGCGCGGCCCCGCCTTCGCCCTCCGGGCCCGAGCCGCCTCGGCCACGCGCCGCTCGGCCTCCGTGCTCCGCCGGCGGTCCGGGTGCGCGTCGGGGCGCCCCGGCCACTCCGGCTCTGTCGGTCACTCCGGCTTCGGCGGCCACTCCGGGCCCGTCGGCCACTCCGGCCACGTCCGCGACCGGCCCTCCTGCACCCTGCGGTCCAGGCCGGGCCGGGCCCCGGGACGCCGTGCCTTCGCCCACCGCGGCCGGCCTGGCCTCGCAGTGGGGTGCCCCGCGCTCCACCGGCCCGACCGCACCGGGGAGCACCCCGACGCCGGCCTCCGGCACCGGCACGGCTTCGCCCTGGGGGGCCTCGCCCGCACCGACCACCACCTGGCCGGCGACGCCCGCCATCGGCCCCGCTTCGGACCTGGGCGCCCCGCCCTCCCCCTCCGTCGAGGGCCTGTCCTCGCCCTCCCGCGCAGACACGCCTTCTGCCTCGTGCGTCCCGCTGCCCGTGCCGGCCGCCGAGCGCGGTCCGCCCCCGGCTCCGGTCCCCGTCTCCTCAGCCGGTCCAGGCGTCACGTCAGGAGCCGGACCCCGGGCAACCCCGGCCGCCCCATCCTCCGTAGCCGACCCCGCGCCCCGTCCGGACCGGGCCCCGCGCCCCGAATCCGGCTCCGTCGCCTCGGCCTCCGCCCCCTCCCCCAGCTCCGGCCACGGCACAGGCACTGCCCTCGATCGCACCGCGTCGGGCAGCCTCGGGGGGTTCTTCTCCAGGGCTCGGCGCAGTTCCTCGATGCGGTTCTCGCTGCCGTGCCAGACGCGGGCGAGGCGGGGCGCGGGGCCGAACGAGGCGTCGCCCGCGCGCCAGCCCAGACCCTCCTCCTCCAGCCACACCGCGCACCAGTCGGCCAGCCTCGGCACGAGCAGCTGCCCGGCGAGTGCGGCGACCAGGTCCTCGTCCAGCTGCCCGGTGAGCAGATCGGACGCCTCGGCGAGGAAGGAGAGGGCGCCCCGGTTCAGCCACTCCCGATCGCGCTCCCCACCGGGCCGGGGCACGGGCGCGACCAGATCGAGCGGGCGCACGCTCTGTGCGGAGTCACCGGCGTACGCCCGCGCATCCCAGGCGTCGTCGGCACGGTCCCCCAGGGCCCCTTCGGCCGCCGAGCCGCCCCCGTCCCCGCCGTACGGCTCGAACGCCCCCTCCACCGCCATCGCCCCGTCGACCGACAGCCGGGCCCAGACGGTCTTCACGCCGGTCCGGTAGGTGATCCCCCAGGCTTCGGAGAGCGCGGCGACCAGGCGCAGGCCCCTCCCGTACTCGGCTGCCCCGTAAGGCCGTTCGACGAGGTAGGGCCGTTCGGCGCCCTCGCCCCGTACCGCCCGGGAGGGGTGATGGTCCGAGACCTCCAGGAGCAGCCATCCGGGGGCGGTGGGGGCGTCGCGGCCGAGGCGGCAGAGCAGTTCGACATCGGTGCCGGCGTGGACGACCGCGTTGGTGACCAGCTCGCTGACCACCACGAGCACGTCCTCGACGAGGCGGGCCGAGAGCGCGGCGGCGCCGGGCAGGCCCAGCTCGGTCCACTCCGTGAGCGCGGCACCCACGAAGCGCCGGGCGGCTCCGGGCGCGAGCGGCCCGCCCGAAAGCGACAGGTGCGCCGTCGCGCGCCGGTCGAGCCCCGCGTACGCGGGCGCGGCGTACAGGGACTCGGAACCGACGCGCGCCGGCGCATCAGAAGCGCAGGACACGGTGTCCCGTTGCGTCGGAATGGCCCCCACTGAGCGGCTCCCTGAGAAAGTTCGGACGAATAGGCCTCAGGCGGCACGGCCAGAGTGACAGACTGACCACGCCCATAAGCGCCGAGTTACCGAAGTGGGCCACCATGAGCGAGAACAGTGGTACGCGGTTGTCCGAAAACGGTCGGAAGGACAGCCAAACGGACGGTCTGATCCGGGCGTCCGATCTCCGCGCGCTGGCGGCGGCCATGACCGCGGCCCGCGACGGCAGCTTCACGAAGGTCCCGGAGACGGGTCCCGCGCCGGTCGCGGAACTGTGCGCCCTCTTCAACCAGATCATCGACCGCAGCACCCACTTCGGCTCCGAAGTACAGCGTGTACGGCGCGAGTTGGTCCGGCACGGCCGCCTCGACGAGCGGCTCTCCGCCAGTCCGGGCCAGGGCGCTTGGGCGACCCGCGTCGACGACGTGAACCAGACACTCGACGCCCTGGTCGCCCCCGCCGCGAACGCCACACGCGTGCTGGACGCGGTGGCCGGCGGCGATCTGACCCAGCGTGTCGACCTGCACGACGGAACCCGCCAACTGCGCGGCGACCTGCGGCGGTTGGGCAGCGCCGTGAACAAGATGGTCGACCAGCTGTCGCTGTTCACCGGCGAGGTGACGAGGGTCGCCCGCGAGGTCGGCACGGAGGGACGCCTCGGCGGCCGGGCCAAGGTCCGTGGCCTGTCCGGGAGTTGGCGGGACGTGACGGAGGCGGTCAACACCATGGCCGCCCGGCTGACCGCGCAGGTGCGGGACATCGCCCTGGTCACCACCTCGGTGGCGCGCGGCGACCTCACCCGGACGGTGACCGTCGAGGCGACCGGCGAGCTGCTGGAGCTGAAGCTCACCGTGAACACGATGGTGGACCAGCTCTCCGCCTTCGCCGACGAGGTGACCCGGGTGGCCCGGGAGGTCGGCACCGAGGGCCGGCTCGGCGGGCGCGCGCAGGTGCGGGGCGTCTCCGGCGTCTGGAAGGACCTCACCGACAACGTCAACTTCATGGCGTCGAACCTGACCTCGCAGGTCCGCAACATCGCCCAGGTCACCACCGCCGTCGCCAACGGCGACCTGAGCCAGAAGATCACGGTCGACGCGCAGGGCGAGATCCTGGAGCTGAAGTCGACGATCAACACGATGGTCGACCAGCTCTCCGCCTTCGCCGACGAGGTCACCCGCGTCGCCCGCGAGGTCGGCACCGAAGGAAACCTCGGCGGCCGCGCGCAGGTCCGGGGCGTCTCCGGCGTCTGGAAGGACCTCACCGACAACGTCAACTTCATGGCGGACAACCTGACCTCCCAGGTCAGGAACATCGCCCTCGTCTCCACGGCCGTCGCCCAGGGGGATCTCGGCAAGAAGATCACGGTCGAGGCGAAGGGCGAGATCCTGGAGCTGAAGTCGACGATCAACACGATGGTCGACCAGCTCTCCGCCTTCGCCGACGAGGTCACCCGCGTCGCCCGCGAGGTCGGCACCGAGGGCAACCTCGGCGGTCAGGCGCAGGTCCGGGGCGTGTCGGGCGTCTGGAAGGACCTGACCGACAACGTCAACTTCATGGCTCTGAACCTGACCTCGCAGGTCCGCAACATCGCGCAGGTGACGACCGCCGTGGCCAACGGCGACCTCTCCAAGAAGATCACCGTCGACGCCCGCGGCGAGATCCTGGAACTGAAGGACACCGTCAACACGATGGTGGAGCAGCTGCGGGCCTTCGCCGACGAGGTGACGAGGGTCGCCCGCGAGGTCGGCACCGACGGCGCGCTCGGCGGCCGGGCCCAGGTGCAGGGCGTGTCGGGTGTCTGGCGGGACCTGACCGACAACGTCAACTACATGGCGGACAACCTGACTTCGCAGGTCAGGAACATCGCCCAGGTGACCACGGCGGTGGCCAACGGCGACCTCTCCAAGAAGATCGACGTGGACGCGCGCGGCGAGATCCTGGAGCTGAAGACCGCCATCAACACGATGGTGGACACCCTGTCCTCCTTCTCCTCCGAGGTCACCCGCGTGGCCCGCGAGGTCGGCTCCGAGGGCCGACTCGGCGGCCAGGCCCGGGTCGAGGGCGTCTACGGCACCTGGAAGCGCCTGACGACGAACGTGAACGAGCTCGCCTCGAACCTGACCACCCAGGTCCGCGCGATCGCCGAGGTCGCCTCCGCCGTGGCCCAGGGCGACATGTCCCGCTCGATCACGGTGGAGACACAGGGCGAGGTCGCCGAGCTGAAGGACAACATCAACCTGATGGTGGCCAACCTCCGCGAGACCACCCGCGCGAAGGACTGGCTGGAGTCCAACCTCGCCCGTCTCGCCGCCCTGATGCAGGGCCACCGCGACCTGATGGAGGTCGCCGACCTGATCCTGCGCGAGCTGACCCCGCTGGTGAACGCCCAGTACGGCGCCTTCTACCTGGCCGACCCCGACGAGGACGGCGCGGCCCCGCTCCCGGTGGCGCCCACCAAGGGCCTCGCCTTCATCGCGGGCTACGGCGCGGCGCAGGGCGCGACCGTCGAGACCGGCGGCCTCCCCGTGCACGGTCTCGTGGCGCAGGCGGCCCGCGAGAAGAAGCGGATCCTGGTGGAGGAGGCCCCGCCGGGCTACATCAAGATCAACAGCGGTCTCGGGGAGGCCTCCCCGTCCAGCGTCGTGATCATCCCGATCCTCTTCGAGGACAAACTCCTCGGCGTGATCGAGCTGGCGTCCTTCTCCCGCTTCTCCGACGTCCACCTGGCGTTCTTCGACCAGTTCGTCAACACCATCGGCGTCGCCATCAACACCATTATCGCCAACTCCCGCACCGAGTCCCTCCTCGGCGAGTCCCAGCGCCTCGCCATGCAGCTCCAGGAACGCTCCGACGAACTCCAGAAACAGCAGGCGGAGCTGCGTCGCTCGAACGCCGCACTGGAGGAGAAGGCCGCCCTGTTGGCCACCTCCTCGCAGTACAAGTCGGAGTTCCTGGCGAACATGTCCCACGAACTGCGCACCCCGCTGAACTCGCTGCTGATCCTGGCCCGGCTGCTCTCCGACAACCCCGACGGCCATCTCACCGACCAGGAGGTGCAGTTCGCGACCACGATCCACCGCTCGGGCTCCGACCTCCTCCAGCTGATCAACGACATCCTCGACCTCTCGAAGATCGAGGCCGGCCGGATGGACGTACGCCCCAAACGCCTGCCGCTCATCAAGCTCCTGGACTACGTCCACGCCACGTTCCGCCCGCTCACCCTCGACCGGGGCCTGGCCTTCGAGGTCGCGGTCGGCGAGAACGTGCCGCGCGAGATGTACTCGGACGAGCAGCGCCTCCAGCAGATCCTGCGCAACCTCCTGTCCAACGCCATCAAGTTCACCGCGTCGGGGCGCGTCGAGCTGGCCGTCAACCGCGTCAAGGACCCCGACCACCGGTTCACCCGCGAGGACCACGACGAGGTCATCGCCTTCGCGGTCTCCGACACCGGAATCGGTATCGCGCCCGAGAAGCTCCCGGTGATCTTCGAGGCGTTCCAGCAGGCCGACGGCACCACCAACCGCAAGTACGGCGGCACCGGTCTCGGCCTGTCCATCAGCCGGGAGATCGCCGGTCTGCTGGGCGGCCGCATCATCGCCGAGAGTGTCCCCGGCAAGGGCTCCACCTTCACCCTGTACGTGCCCGTCTTCAGCCCAGGCCACGGGCTGCCGGGACCCGCCGCGGCCGAGGAGCCCGGCACCCTCGTACCCGAGCAGCTGACGACCGAGCCGTACCCGGCCGCGCACGACAGCGACGACACCTGGCCCGCGCCCACCAAACTGGAGGCGTGGAAGGCGGGACGCGCCGGCCAGGTGCTGCCCGGCCGCCGGGTGCTGATCGTCGACGACGACATCCGCAACGTCTTCGCGCTCACCCACGTCCTGGGCCGTGTCGGCATGCCCGTCCTGTACGCGGAGAACGGCCGCGAGGGCATCGAGACCCTGGAGCGCAACCCGGACGTCGAACTCGTCCTGATGGACATCATGATGCCGGAGATGGACGGCTACGAGACGATCTCCGCCATCCGCCGCACCCCACGCTGGGCGGGCCTGCCCATCGTCGCCCTCACCGCCAAGGCGATGCCCGGCGACCGCGACAAGTCCATCGCCCGCGGCGCCAACGACTACGTACCGAAGCCCGTGGACGTCGACCAACTGCTCACGGTCGTCTGCGCGGTCCTGGACCCGGAGAGCCCGGCGAACGCGCAAGGCACGCAGAGCCCACAGGGCACGCAGGGCACGCGGAACCCGGCGGACACGGCACCCGAGAAACGCACCGACGAGAACGAGGCACCCTCGCCATGACCACTCGGGACCGGACCGACGGACGCGCGGGCATCCTCCTCGTCGACGACATGGAGGACAACCTGGTCGCCCTGGAGGCCGTCCTGGCATCTCTCGACGAGCCGCTGGTACGCGCCCGTTCGGGCGAGGAGGCCATGAAGGCCCTCCTGAGACAGCGCTTCGCCGTCGTCCTCCTCGACATCCGGATGCCCGGCATGGACGGCTTCGAGACCGCCGCCCACATCAAGCGCCTCGACCAGACCAAGGACGTCCCGATCATCTTCCTCACCGGCACGGACGCCGACGCCGGTTACGCCTTCCGCGGCTACGCCACCGGCGCGGCGGACTACGTCACCAAGCCCTTCGACCCCTGGGTGTTACGGGCGAAGGTGAGCGTCTTCCTGGAACTGCACCGCAAGACCCGGCAGTTGGAGAGCCTGATGACGAGACGGCGCGAACACACGGAACAGGTCGACGCGCGCCTCGCGGCCCTGGACAAGCAACTGGCCCAGTCCGCCCCGGACCTGACGGAGGTCCGAATACAGATCCAGGACCTCCGTCAGCTGGTGGCAGGAGAGGCGGGAGAGCACAGCCCGTGACCCGGGGGACGCGCGAGACGCGGGGACGCGGGGGCCGCACGACCGGCCCTCCCGGACCATGCCTCGTCATCGGTCCCCCGCTCCCGTGCGGCGGGCGCTACGCCTCCCGTGCGCCCGTGTACATCTCGTCGATGAGGTGCTGGTACTCCTTCTCCACCACCGGCCGCTTCAGCTTCAGGCTCGGTGTCAGCTCACCGTGCTCGACATCGAGATCCCGCGGCAGCAGCCGGAACTTCTTGATCGTCTGCCACCGCTGCAGCCCCTCGTTCAGCTGGGCGACATGCCCCTCGATCATCTCCACCGTCGCCGGCGCCGAGATGATCTCCTCGTAGGACTTGCCCGCCAGCCCGTTCTCCACGGCCCAGCCCTGGAGGGACAGCTCGTCGAGGGCGATGAGCGCGGTGCAGAAGTTGCGGTCGGCGCCGATCACCATGACGTTGGACGTGAACGGGCAGAGCGCCTTGAACTGCCCCTCGATCTCGGTCGGCGCGATGTACTTGCCGCCGGACGTCTTGAACAGGTCCTTCTTGCGGTCGGTGATCCGCAGGTACCCGTCGGGCGACAACTCCCCGATGTCACCGGTGTGGAACCACCCGTCGGCCTCCAGGACCTCCTCGGTCTTCTCCGGCAGCCCGTGGTAGCCCTCCATGATGCCGGGGCCACGCAGCAGGATCTCGCCGTCGTCCGCGATACGCACCTCCGTACCGGGCAGCGGCTTGCCCACCGTGCCCGTACGGAAGGCCTCGCCCGGGTTGAGGAAGGACGCGGCGGAGGACTCGGTGAGGCCGTAGCCCTCCAGGATCGGGATGCCCGCGCCGGCGAAGAAGAAGCCGATCTCGGGCGCCAGCGCGACCGAACCCGAGACACAGGCGCGCAGCCGGCCGCCGAACGCCTCACGCAGCTTCTTGTAGACCAGCGCGTCGGCGACCTTGTGCTTGGCCTCCAGCCCGAACGGGACGGACGCGGTGCCCGTGCGCCGGAAGTTGTCCTGGCTGACCTTGGCGTACTCGCGGGCGACCCCGGCCGCCCACTGGAAGATCTTGTACTTGGCCGGGCCGCCCGCGCGCGCCTTGCCGACGACGCCGTTGTAGACCTTCTCGAAGATGCGCGGCACGGCCGCCATGTACGTCGGCTGCACGACCGGCAGATTCTCGATGATCTTGTCGACCCGGCCGTCGACGGCGGTGATGTGCCCGACCTCGATGTGTCCGGCCAGGAGCACCTTGCCCATGACGTGCGCGAGCGGCAGCCACAGGTACTGCACGTCCGCCGGTTCGAGCAGACCGGTCGCGCCGATGGCCTTCGCCATGTACGCCCAGTTGTCGTGCGGCAGCCGGACCCCCTTGGGGCGGCCCGTGGTGCCCGAGGTGTAGATGAGGGTGGCGAGCTGGTCCTTGGTGATCGCCCCGACCTTCTCCTTGATCAGGTCGGGGTTCTTCTCCAGGTACGCGGCGCCGCGCTTCTCCAGGTCGGCCAGGGAGAGCACCCAGTCCTCGGAGAGGTCCGCGCCCTCGGGGTCGATGACGACGACATGGGCCAGCTCGGGCAGCTCGGCCTTCTTCTCGCGGGCCTTGTCGAGCTGCGCCGCGTTCTCGGCGATCAGGACCCGGCTGCCGGAGTCGGACAGGATGTACGCGGATTCCTCGGCGTTCGTCTGCGGGTAGACCGTGGTGTTGGCCGCGCCCGCGCACATGATGCCGAGGTCGCACAGGATCCACTCGATCCTGGTGGCCGAGGACAGGGCGATGCGCTGCTCCGGTTGTACGCCCAGCTCGACGAGGCCGGCCGCGATGGCGTTGACCCGTTCGGCCGCCTGGGCCCAGTTCAGCGACTTCCAGTCCGACGGGCCCTGGCCCGAGGCCGGCGCCACGGGGTAGCGGAAGGCCTCGGCCTCCGGTGTGGCCGCCACGCGCTCCAGGAAGAGGGCCGCCATGGACGGCGGGCGGTTCTCGATCAGGGTCTGTGTGTCGCTCACGACATCCTCCGGGGCACGCGACAGCGCGGCTGGCTCATGGACTGTGTGCTCAGGACTGCGCGGCTGGCTCAAAGCGGCTGTTGTTTAACTCGCGAGTAACCATCGAGTGGTGATCAGGGTAGAGCGAGGTCGGCTGGTTCGTAAGGGGCGGCGGGCAGTCACTTTCCACCGAGAACGACCCTACGAACACGCACCGGCATCTCCCTGACGACCTGCGGGCCCGTCGCGCCGAAACGCGACGGGCCCGCATCATGCCCGAGTTTCCGGGGGTAACAGCGGTCACCCCGCGGACCGGGGCCCCCGCCGCCCGGTGGCTACTTCTTGCCCTTGCCGCTGCCGGCGCTGTCGTCGCTGGACAGAACGGCGATGAAGGCCTCCTGCGGAACCTCCACAGAGCCCACCATCTTCATCCGCTTCTTGCCCTCCTTCTGCTTCTCCAGCAGCTTCCGCTTCCGGGAGATGTCACCGCCGTAGCACTTGGCGAGGACGTCCTTGCGGATGGCGCGGATGGTCTCGCGGGCGATGACCCGCGACCCGATCGCGGCCTGGATGGGCACCTCGAAGGCCTGCCGCGGGATCAGCTCGCGCAGCTTGGCCACGAGCCGCACACCGTAGGCGTAGGCGGCGTCCTTGTGGGTGACGGCCGAGAAGGCGTCCACCTTGTCGCCGTGCAGCAGGATGTCGACCTTGACCAGGCTGGAGCTCTGCTCACCGGTGGGCTCGTAGTCCAGGGAGGCATAGCCGCGCGTCTTCGACTTCAGCTGGTCGAAGAAGTCGAAGACGATCTCCGCGAGCGGGAGCGTGTAGCGGATCTCGACCCGGTCCTCGGAGAGGTAGTCCATGCCGAGCAGGGTGCCGCGCCGGGTCTGGCACAGCTCCATGATCGAGCCGATGAACTCGGAGGGCGCGAGGATCGTGGCGCGTACGACGGGCTCGTACACGGCGTCGATCTTCCCCTCGGGGAACTCGCTCGGGTTGGTGACCGTGTGCTCCGCGCCGTCCTCCATGACGACGCGGTAGACCACGTTCGGCGCGGTGGCGATCAGATCGAGCCCGAACTCGCGCTCCAGCCGCTCACGGATCACGTCCAGGTGCAGCAGACCGAGGAAGCCGACGCGGAAACCGAAGCCGAGCGCGGCGGAGGTCTCCGGCTCGTACACCAGCGCGGCATCGTTGAGCTGGAGCTTGTCGAGGGCGTCGCGCAGCTCGGGGTAGTCGGAGCCGTCCAGCGGATACAGACCCGAGAAGACCATCGGCTTCGGGTCCTTGTAACCGCCGAGCGCCTCGGTGGCACCCTTGTGCAGGGTGGTGATCGTGTCACCGACCTTGGACTGACGGACGTCCTTCACACCGGTGATCAGATAGCCGACCTCACCGACCCCGAGGCCGTCGGCCGCCTTCATCTCTGGGGCCGAGACGCCGATCTCCAGCAGCTCGTGGGTCGCGCCGGTGGACATCATGCGGATCCGCTCACGCTTGTTGAGCTGCCCGTCGATGACACGCACGTACGTCACGACACCGCGGTAGGAGTCGTACACCGAGTCGAAGATCATGGCCCGCGCGGGCGCGTCCTGGACGCCGACCGGGGCCGGGACCTCGGCGACGACCCGGTCCAGCAGCGCCTCGACGCCCAGACCGGTCTTGGCGGAGACCTTGAGCACGTCCGCCGGGTCACAGCCGATGAGGTTGGCGAGCTCCTCGCTGAACTTCTCCGGCTGGGCGGCCGGCAGGTCGATCTTGTTCAGCACGGGGATGATCTTGAGGTCGTTCTCCATCGCCAGGTAGAGGTTGGCGAGGGTCTGGGCCTCGATGCCCTGAGCCGCGTCGACGAGGAGGACCGTCCCCTCGCAGGCCGCCAGCGACCGCGAGACCTCGTACGTGAAGTCGACGTGCCCAGGGGTGTCGATCATGTTGAGGATGTGCGTGGTGCCCGGATCATCGGTCGGCGCCCAGGGCAGACGCACCGCCTGGGACTTGATCGTGATGCCACGCTCACGCTCGATGTCCATGCGGTCGAGGTACTGAGCACGCATCTGCCGCTGCTCGACCACACCGGTCAGCTGGAGCATCCGGTCGGCGAGCGTGGACTTGCCGTGGTCGATGTGCGCGATGATGCAGAAGTTGCGGATCAGAGCCGGGTCGGTACGGCTCGGCTCGGGCACATGGCTAGGGATCGCGGGCACGCAGGGTCCTGATTCTTGAGGTGTCCGCAGCCGTCTGCGGTCTCGGGTCGGATCTAGCGGGTCTTGTACGTAGGCACCATGGTCCCACGGGCGGAGAACTGCGACCGGTTTGGGCCGACCCGTGGGCGGCTGGTAGCGTGGGCGGCTGTGTCTCATGCCCTCTCAGCAGGAGACACGTCCCTAGGAAATCAAACGGTGTCCGAGGCGTGCGCGGCGTGTCCTGCACGACCTCCACGGTCTCGCACACCTGTAGCTGAAAAGGCTCATTCGTGGCGAACATCAAGTCCCAGATCAAGCGGAACAAGACCAACGAGAAGGCGCGCCTTCGCAACAAGGCCGTCAAGTCGTCGCTCAAGACCGCGATCCGCAAGGCTCGCGAGGCCGCTGCCGCGGGTGACGTCGAGAAGGCCACCGAGTACCAGCGCGCTGCCGCGCGCCAGCTCGACAAGGCCGTCTCGAAGGGCGTCATCCACAAGAACCAGGCCGCCAACAAGAAGTCGGCGCTTGCTTCCAAGGTCGTGGCCCTCAAGGGCTGAGCTCCCCTTTGATCTGACCGCCGGCTGGACCCAGAGCGGGCCCTCTCTCTCCGCTCCCACCCGGCACCCCGGACCCGTACGCGGCCTGCGTTCGCCACGCGGGTACAGGTCCACAAGCATTGACCGAGGCCCCGCCCCCATCCCTTCCCCAGGGACGGAGACGGGGCTTCCGTCATACCTGCCCGTCGACAGAGACGGCGGGAGGGGTTCTCGGGAGCGGGGACGGCGGTTCCCCAGGCACGCACGGGCTCAGGGCTTCTGGGAGCGGGGTCGGCGGCTTTCCCGGCTGAGGGAACCGCGCGGCTTCTCTGCCGTGGGGGATCGGCGGGATTGCGCGGAGAAGGGGCGCAGGGTGTCTCGGCAGCGAGATCGGCGTCCGCCAGAGGGAGCTACAGGGCTTCTCTGTGGCGGGGGGGCGGTGAGACTCCTACTGCGAGAGCTGCGGGGCTTCTCTGCGATGGGGGGATCGGCGGGCTTGCGTGAGCCCAGGGAGCGGCATGCTCGCAGGACGTGGAGCACCGCAGGCTTTCAGGGGCGCGGGGAACTGCGCGACAAGCCCCGACGCTCCCGCACCCGCCCACGCACAGACGCCCCCTCCCCCTCCCCCCACGCTCCTCCCACCCTCCCGGGGTAGAAGGGGCAGCGCCCCTGGGGATGGGACGGGTAGGGGCGGCGGGGGCGAAGAACTCAGCCCCGACGAGACCGAGCCGCCCGAGCGATCACCACAACCGCCTTCTCCAACGCGTACTCGGGATCATCCCCCCCACCCTTCACCCCCGCATCCGCCTCAGCCACCGCCCGCAACGCCACAGCCACCCCGTCCGGCGTCCACCCCCGCATCTGCTGCCGCACCCGATCGATCTTCCACGGCGGCATCCCCAGCTCCCGCGCAAGATCCCCCGGCCGCCCACCCCGCGCCGACGACAGCTTCCCGATCGCCCGCACCCCCTGAGCCAACGCACTGGTGATCAACACCGGCGCCACCCCCGTCGCCAACGACCACCGCAGCGCCTCCAACGCCTCCGCCGTCCGCCCCTCGACGGCCCGGTCGGCCACCTCGAAGCTCGATGCCTCGGCCCGCCCCGTGTAGTACCGCCCGACCACCGCCTCGTCGATCGTCCCCTCGACATCCGCGACCAACTGCGACGCCGCGGCCGCCAGCTCCCGCAGATCACTCCCGATCGCGTCGACGAGCGCCTGGCACGCCTCGGGTGTCGCGGACCGCCCGAGCGTGCGGAACTCCCCCCGCACGAACGCCAGCCGATCCCCCGGCTTCGTCATCTTCGGGCACGCCACCTCCCGCGCCCCCACCTTGCGCGCCGCGTCCAGCAGCGCCTTCCCCTTGGCACCCCCCGCGTGCAACAGCACCAGGGTGATCTCCTCGGCAGGGGCCCCCAGATACGCCTTCACGTCCTTGACGGTGTCGGCCGCCAGATCCTGCGCATTGCGTACGACCACGACCTTCCGCTCCGCGAAGAGCGACGGACTCGTCAGCTCGGCCAGCGTGCCGGGCTGCAACTGGTCCGAGGACAGATCCCGTACGTCCGTGTCGGCGTCCGCGGCCCGCGCGGCGGCCACCACCACCTGCACGGCACGGTCGAGCAGCAGCTCCTCCTGCCCCACGGCAAGCGTCACGGGGGCGAGAGGATCGTCATTCGCAGTCTTCTTGGCCATCCCGGAAAGCATCCCACGCCCCACTGACAACCCACCCCGCCCCGCACGGCAGAGCCACCGGCACCGGCACCGGCACCGGCACCGGCACCGGCACCCCGGAACAGCGCAGGGAACCGCGCGGACACCCCCACCGACCAGCAGCCGCCGAACCATCCCCGCACTCCCCGACGCTCCCCGGCCACCGGGGCGTCACGGCTCCTCCCGACACCGGGGCGTCACGGCTCCTCCCGCCACCCCTCCCACTCCCCCGCGAACTCGTCCAACGCCACCGGATCGAGCCGCCCCCGCTCGTCCCGCAGCACCAACAGCCACTGCGCGTCCTCGGCGTCGTCCTCCCCCGCCAGCGCGTCCCGCACCAGCTGCGGCTCCTCGTCCAGCCCGAACCGCTCCCCGAGCGCCTCCGCCGCCGCCTCGGCCGCGTCACGATCAGGCAGCACCAACACATGTCTCACATCGCTCACGCCCCCATTTTCCGTCCGCCCTCCCCCTGCTCCTCCGGGGCCCCTCCCCTCCCCCTCCCCCCACCCTCCTCCCCCGCCCTACCCCAAGCTCCCCCTCCCGTCCCCCACCTCCGGCACCCGCCCCAACTCGATCCCGAACCGCTCCCGGTACACGGCCAGCACCTCCCCGTCCGTCGCCGGCTCGGTCACCTCCCGGTCGCCCTCCGCCGAGGTGACCGTGAGGGTGCGGCCGCTGAGGGTGACGCGGCCGCCGTCCTCGGCGACCCGGGAGCAGACGAGGGACCGGGTGAAGTGGGAGGCCGGTGAGGTGCTGTGCCACCAGGCCCCGGCCACGAAGTCCCCGAGGACCCTCGGCCGCACCTCCAGCCGGTACTGCGGCTTGCCGTCCCGGAACACGTCCAGGTCCCCGAACTCCCGCCCCCCGCTCTGCCGGTCCGCCTCGGCCACCCGGAACGTGCCTCCCGGATCCTTCTGCTCCCCCCGATTCCCGAACTCCAGCGGACAGTGGCTGTTCGCCCCGAACCCGACATCGACCAGCCAGTCACCCCCGTCCACCGTCCCCACCCGCAGCGCGAGATGGTCGTACGGGATGCCGAGCCGCTCCTGCTCGCCGTACACCCGCGCCGCGAGCAGCGTCACGTCGAACCCGAGCGCCGCGAGCAGTGCCCCGAACAACCCGTTCAGTTCGTAACAGAACCCGCCTCTGCGTCGCCCCACCACCTTGTCCAGCAGCAGCTTCTCCTCCAGGACGATCTCCTCACCCAGGTGGATCGACAGGTTCTCGAACGGCACCGCCCGCAGATGGCGCAGGTGCAGTTCACGCAGCACGTCGGCCGTGGGCCGGGCCGGCCGCTCGGCTCCGAGGCGGCGAAGGTAGGCGTCAAGCTCCGCAGTGTCCATGAGGTCAGTCTCGCGCCACGAGCAACTCCTTCGCCGTACCCGCGACAGCGATCGCGCCGTCCTCGTCCGTACGCAGCACCGTGGCGCCCCCGGCCCGCAGCGCGGCGACCGTACTGGGCGCCGGGTGGCCGTACGGGTTTCCGAAGGGTCTCCGACTGGTAGTTCAAGGAGACACCTGGCATGGCTGCATCGCCGCAGGTCAGCGGCCCCGCGTACCCGACTCAACAGAGCACGCGTATGAACACTCACAGCGGCCCCGCGTGCACCACAGGACAGAGCGGGCGCATGAACCCTCTTCTCAGGGGCGTGTCTGCGCTCCGCCTCAGTGTCCTGACCGACGAAACGACTAGCCCCGAGCGTCAGCGCGAAGCCAATCAGGTCGCCGCCGCATCGCTGGGGATCGACCTTGCCGACCGTGAAGCCGTCGATCTCGGCGTAAGCGCCAGCAAGACCACGCCGTTCGAGCGCCCCGAATTGGGTGCATGGCTTCGCCGCCCGAACGACTTTGATGCGCTGGTATTTTGGCGTTTTGACCGCGCAGTTCGGTCCATGGACGACATGCATACGCTGTCGCTGTGGGCCCGCGAGAACCGCAAAATGATCGTGTTCGCCGAAGGTCCCGGCGGGCGCCTGGTGCTGGACTTCCGCAACCCGCTGGACCCCATGGCACAGCTCATGGTCACGCTGTTCGCCTTTGCGGCCCAGATGGAAGCGCAGGCAATTCGTGAGCGCGTAACCGGCGCCCAGGCAGCAATGCGCGTCATGCCGCTTCGCTGGCGCGGTTCCCGTCCGCCGTATGGCTATATGCCGGCTCCGCTCGAAGGCGGGGGATGGACGCTGGTTCAGGATCCGGAAGCCGTTGCAGTCCTTGAACGCATCATGCGGGAACTCATGGGCGATCCCAGCGCGGGAATCCTCGGAAAGAGCACTGCGGCCATCGCAAGGGGGCTGAACGCCGATGGGATTCTTTCACCGCGCGACCACTGGAGCATGAAAAAGGGTCGCCAGACAGGGGGGAAGACCGGCGGGAGTCCTGGCGAGACTGTCACACGCGACCGCTTCGGCTGGCTGCACAGCAGCGTCAAGGAACTTCTCACATCCGAGCGCCTTATGGGGTGGAAGATCCACGGGGCCAACCCGGTACGGGATGACAAGGGCGCGCCGGTCATGGCGACTGCTGAGCCGATCCTCACCCGCGAGGAATTCGACATCATCGGCGCTGCGCTGGCTGAGCGCTCACACAAGAAAGTAGACCGAAGTGACACTGTGGCGCTCCTCCTCCGCGTAATTCACTGCGATGGATGCGGCGAACGCATGTACCTTCACGTCCCGTCCAGCACGAGTAAGAGCACCAGCAAGACAGCAACCTATAAGTGCTCAGCGCACATCAAGGGTGTGGTGTGCAAAGCACAATCCATCATCAAGCGCGAATGGGCGGACGAGTACGTAGAGGGTGAATTTCTGCGGCTACTCGGTTCACTGGAAGTGACACAGCACCGCACCATTCCGGGCTATGACCCGCAACCCGAGATTGACGCCACTCTCGCCGAGTTCGAAGACCACCAGGCACAGCAAGGGCGCCAGAAATCGACTGCGGCCCAGTCAGCGTGGCAGAGGCGCGCAGATGCCCTTGACGCGCGACTCGCTGAGCTTGAAGGCCGCGAAAAGGTCGAACCGCGCACTGAGGTAACCAGCACCGGAAAGACCTACGCAGACGTGTGGGCCGAAGCCGACACCGAAGTGAAGCGGAGGATGCTGCAAGAGGCAGGGGCGCACCTGATCGTGAAGCGGGCAACACGCGGTAGGTGGCACTCACTTGACCTGCGGCGGGTCGAATTCGAAGTACGACAGCCGTTCTTCGCTGACGCTGCGGCAGACCACGTAGCAATGATCGCCGACTTGGAATCGGCAGAGCGCTAGAAACCAATGGTGCCGGGGGTGCACAGACGCCAATCCAGAACACCCCCGGCATCCTCACTGAAGAGGAGACAGCATTATGTCATGGGCGACGCGTGAAGCGTTCCAGTCCGAAATGGACGAGTTCGATGCTGTACGGCTCCGCAAGGAGGAATGGAACTATCTCGACCGCAAGCTGAACGCGCTGTACAAGCTTCAGTTCGAGGGCGACACCAGTGAACTGACCAGACAGCGCGTAGGCAGGATCGAGGCCCTACAGGCAGTTCTCTGCGGCGATCCGGCCGCACTGGCCCAGGAACCCCCGGCACGCAGGCACAGAGCCTGAGCGCCCCACTCTGGCCCCCGCTGGGAACCTTTCCGGCGGGGGCCCTCGCGTGCGCGCTGGAGTTATACGTATAACTGGTGTGACCAGCGCGAACGTGCCTTCGCGTCCATGACTCGACAGTTACTTACTGACAGGGCACAGCGCTTCGCGTACCCGACATGACAGTTCCACAGTAGAGACGCACAGCGCTTCTCAGCGGATGGCATCACTCCAGTCCGCACCTTGGCCCCGCAGCGTGGCGGTTGATACCACGCACCAATAACGGCCCTATCCGGGTTGAGTCTGCACGGCGGTAGTGATGCCCCGCTGTTCGGACTCCCCGGATAGGGCCGTTTTTTGTCTTCCCGCGCTGCATGCGTGGGTTACGCCGACCCGCAATCCCGCTGGCTGGCGAGGCATCACACAAAGGCGACCCTCATGAACGGCTATGAGCACTATCAGCGCGCCGAAGGGCTGTTGGCTTCGGCCAATGAACCCGACATTGTTCACTCCACATCCGGCGAAGCGCTGAGCTATAGGCACAGCGGGGAACAGCGGGCGCACATGATCGCCAGTTCGCACGTTCACGCCCTACTCGCGCTGTCAGCGGCCACAGCGGATGCTACGGAGTTTCAGCGCTCCCTCTATGCGGCGAACGGGCTCGAAGTCCCTCAGAAGGAAGCGCGCAAGCGTCGCAGCGCTGACCGGAACGCTGACGCTGCGAGGGACTACCTGTGACCGACTTCAATGACACCTACTGGGCGCGCACTGCGAAGGACATTAACGTCTCGCATGAAGTGCGCCATGCCAACTTCGCCAAGTTCGTCGCCGAGCACAGCGCGCATTCGCTGAAGTTCGTCACGGGACTCGGCTGGTACCGCTGGACGGGTAAGATATGGGCACCGACCGGCGACGAAGGCGCAGCCCTACAGGCGATTACCGAAGCGTCAGACGTGCTGATTCAGCGCATGCGTGACAGCGAGGATGATCGGGGCTGGGCCGGCGCAGCGGTGGGCAAAATGCTCAATGGCCGAGAGCGCTCTGTCATCGTCCGCGAAATGGCTGCGCGGCCTGAATTCCGGGCGACCGTCGATGACTTCGACACAGCGCGCCATCTGCTGACGTTTCCGAACGGCACAGTAGACCTACGCACGGGCGAACTGCGCAGCCATGATCCGGCGGACATGCTGACGCTGTGCGCGCTGGTCGATTACGTGCCCGATGCGCTGGCCCCTCGCTGGGAGCGGTTCATCGAAGAAATCTTCCCCGGCAAGCCTGATGTGCAGAGCTACTATCAGCGGCTCCTCGGCCTGTGCATCACGGGCGAAGTCCGCGACCACGTTCTAGGGGTCTGGTACGGCTCTCAGGGCCGCAACGGTAAGGGGACGACCGTTCGGACCATGCAAGCTGCGTTCGGCCCTGAGATCGTCCGTGAAGTCGATTTCGGGCTGTACGAAGGCGGGCGGGGCCGCGAACCGCACACCGAGCAACTAGCGGCACTTCGCGGGGCGCGCATGGTCGTTGCCCAAGAGGGCGAAGCGGACGTGCCGATGAACACAGCGCGACTGAAGCGCCACACGGGCGGCGATCGGATTCAGGCGCGACACCTGTACGGACGTGAGTTCACCTTCGCGCCTACGTTCACGCTGGTGCTGGCGACCAACCACTTGCCTGAGTTCAGCGCTGGTGGTGCCGCTCTCTGGGCTCGTACGAAGGCGATTCTCTTCGGCGAGAGCTTCACGGGCGACCGCGTAGACCCTGCACTAGAGCCGACGATTCAGGGCCCCGAAGTCGAGGGGTTCGCCGCATGGGTCGTCCGTGGCGCTGTCGCGTATTACGCAGCGGGCCGGCTGGCGGATATCGACGAAGTCACGCAGGCAACCGAGATGCACAAAGCGGAAGTTGATCCGCTGCGCGCTCTGGTCGGCGACCTCTTCGAGTATGACGAAGGCTGTGAGGTATCCCGTACGGCGTTCAACGGGGCGCTCAAGGAGTGGCGGGAAGCCAACGGCGATAAGTCAGCGAAGTACTCCCCGAGCAGCGTGAAGAAACACCTACTCAACCGGGGAATCACCGAGCGCCGCACGAAGGGTGCCGGTTGGGTATACGGCGGGATTCGGTTCCCCGACGACCGGCCGAGCGACACAGCGCAGCGTGATGACGGGGTGTCAGACATCTTCGGCCAGCCGCTGAGCGCGTAGACGACAGCGCATGCGGAGGGTGCAAAGAAATCGTGCACCGGTCATAACTCCCTAACACGTTAAGAGGGTTTAGACCGGTGCACGTTTTTCTGACACCCCCGCTTGCGCGCTGTTCCGCCCACCCGACCACATACGAATTTTCCGATGTGATGAGAGGTAGCCATGTCCGACGAGATAGCACGTGCGCTCACGGCTGTGCTTGACCCTGCGCCCGGCCACACAGTTCCGATTCCCGCAGTCCATCGTGCCGTGCTGGCGCACATGGGCGTGACCGGCGGAGTGACGTACAGGGCCGTGAAAGGGGTGCTCAGAGCTGTGGGCGTGGTCGTGAGTGGCCGAACCGGTAGCTCCGAGACCTACGCGCATGGCGTTTCCCTGGCGCCTGCCTACACCACCGACCACTGAGAGGTTCTCCTATGACCGACAGCCTGTACATCACGTACACCGAAGCCGATATGGACCTGATCCCGAAGGGAATCACCATTCCCGCTGCGCTGGCTGAGGCTCTGGCCGCCCGCGACACGGCGTATGACGCCTACGGCGATGCGCTGATCAAGTACGACGATGTGCTTCGCCAGGACTACATCACAGCGGCTCAGGCTCGCGATGCTGCGAACGTCCGCGCGGCTGTTCTGGCTGGCTCCGACCCAGACGAGATCCCCAGCGAAGTAGCGCGGGTAACCGCTGCGCGAGGCAGGGCCGTTGGCCTGGTGAATGGCCTCGCTGACCGTGTGCGCCAGTGCGACCGCGAGATCTATCGGCAATGGGTCGCCGTACTGCCGCAGGCCGAAAGCGAAGTGTCCGAAGCCTTGGGCGCCGCTGAGGATGCGCTCCGTAGGGCCGAGGATGCGTTCCGGGCCGCGCGTAGCAATCACGCTGCGATGGTCAACACGCTGGTCTACGTGAGCCTCATGAAGCGTGGTGTGGTGCGGTCGCAGACCGGGGCGCCGAAGTACATGCCCGGACGGGACGAAGACCGAATTGCGCACGCGCGGCTGCACATGAAGAACCTCGGCGTAGGCGATCCGGATGCCAGCGTGGAAATGCGGCGCGTGCTGGACGCGAGCGGGAATGCCGTCACCATCCCGATGCGCAAGGACTAGCCGCTCAGCAACGGGGCCCAGAAACCGTTTCTGGGCCCTCTCCCACACCAATTAGGAGAATCCATGGCACTCGTGCCCGTTGAAATCGTGAACAACTCCGGTCAGACCGTGCAAATGACACTCGATGAGAACGGCGAACAGCTTGCGCACTTCCGCAGGATGGTCCGGCGGGAAGAACTCGTGAGCGTCGAGGTAATCGAGCCTGCGACTACTCCCCGTAAGTCGGCTGCGCGAGGGAAGACCGGCGCGTAACCGCTGAGCAAAGGGCCCTGGGTCGTACACCTGGGCCCCTCTGCGGAAGGGATAAGCCATGACTGTTCGACTGCGAGTCGCTTTCGGTCGTCAGTTCGTGTTCGCCGGCGAGACCTATTCGGGCGGCGATGAGATCGAGATAGCGGACGACGTGGCCATTGCGATGTTGCGAAGCGGTTTGGTCCTGCCCGCTGACGGTAATTGGCGTGACACAGTGCCGAATTCCGCTGAGCCTGAGCCGCTGGCCGACCATCCGCCCTGTGATCCTGGCGAAAGGCCCAAGGGTTCTCGCGGCGCCATGCAGACATGCCCCGTTCATGGGTGTCCATGCCTCACATGGAAGGGCAATTGTAGAGCCCATGCGCGCAGCAATAGCAGGGGAAGGCGCTACAGCGACAGCTATAACGCGGGATCGGCCCGCCGTAAGCGCTGGGATATAGCCAGTCGTGCCTATCTGCGCGAGAATCCGTTGTGCGTCAGCGAGCGATGCGCGGCCAAACCTGAGCCATTGCGGAAAGCGGCCAGCGAGGTAGACCACATCGACGGGCTAGGGCTGCAAGGTCCGCGCGCATTCGACCCGGCCAACTGGCAAGCGCTGTGTAAGCCATGCCATTCACGGAAGACCGCTGGCGAATCATTCGGCCATTAGCTCACGCGCTGTAGTCACTGGCGTCTCACCCATAATCACTCACTGTGTCGAGTGACTACACAGGGTAGGGGGAGGGACCCTGATCGACTGGGATTGGACAGCGCGGGGGAGGGCGCTGTCAGGTCCGCCCGGTTCAAAGACCCCGTTCGTTACCGTTCCGTGACCTGCGGAGCGGTCTGGCCATAACACAGCGTGACAGCAGATTGGGGTACGTCGTGAGCATCTTTCACGCCCTCACTGACATGAAGCTAGGTACCGACGATCCGAGCCTAGACCGCATCCGGGCCGAGCACGCCGCATGCCGCTGGTCGGACTGCCCACACCTCACAGCCTTCGCTGCCCACGAAGACCGAATGCGCACTGCCGGACGTTCCTGGCGCTGCGAGCCGGCGATTCGACACCAGCGCCCCGAGCGCGACTAGACACGAATACCCGCCAATCGCCCCCGAATTTCACTGGATTCGGGGGCATTTTCATGCCTGAGGGGCGCCAGATGGCCAAGAAAAGAGACTTACTCGGGTCGGCTGCGCTACTCGCTGCACTGATTGCCACGGCCAGCGCAGAGTATGAGCTAGCGCGCGCAGTCGGATACGGCGAATGGGTCGCGGGATGCGTTCCGGCCGCACTCGATGTCTGGTGCATCCGCGCATTCAAGGTTCAGCGGGATGTGGCTGCGGCTGTGGTTGCGCTGGTGCTGGTGAATGCGGCTGCGCATCTGGTGAGTGCAGACCTCATTCCGGTGTCCGTCCCGCTGGTGATCGCTGTCAGCGCGATTGCGCCCCTGGTGCTGTACCGAGTGCACGCCCTACATGAGCCGCTGAGCGCCCCGCCAGCGCCCCAGGAGCCTGCGCCAGTGGTCCCGGAGCCGCAAGAGCCTGCGAAGCCCGTACAGACGCCTACGGCTGCGAAGCCTGCGCACTCCGCTGACCCGCTCTTGCCGGATGCGCGGAAGCTCTATGCAGCCAACGGCAAGCCCGTACCGCTGCGCACGCTGCAAGCCGAGTTGCGTATCGGTCAGTCCCGCGCTCAGCGCATCCGAACCGCACTCGCTGCAACCACGTAGTCAAGCCCCTGCACTCGCTGCCATTCGGTGGCCAGTGCAGGGGTATTCGTGTTTCAGGCTGCCTGGTGCTCAGCGAGTAGGGCAGCGACTTCCGGCACTTCTGCGTAATCCTCCAAGCGGCTGAGAATGACACGCACTCGCTCCGCCACTCGCTCTGACAGGGTGTCAGCTCCGAGAGAAATGACCCGCTCGGCTACCGTTGCCGCTTCCTCAGGCTCGTTTGCATCGGCCAGCGCCACGGCCAGCCAAGAGAGGTACAGAGCCATTTCGCGGGTATGCGTTGCGTCGTAGCCGCTGAGGACTTCACGGAGCAAGGGAACAGCGCGCAAGGGCCGGTGAAGCTCGGTGTAAACGCGTGATTCCATGACCCGCAGTTCGCCAGCGTCCACCCAATACAGGTACGCGGGTGACTCCGTTGCGGCGCTGTCCTCGCTGAGTGCTTGCCCGGCTTCCCCCAGCGCGCGCATCGCTTGCCTTGCATGGTCGATTCCCCCGACCTTCGTATGCGCCCATGCCACGCGGTCGAGGTACAGTGCGCGTGCCTTCGGCGGGGCATCGCTGCCAGCGTCATATAGCGCCGCTTGTGCCAGCGTGACACCCTCGATTTCCCGCCCAGTGTTGCTCATCTGGTAGGCCAGCGATCCGGCTATGTTCCCGGCAAGCGTGTGATCCTCCGCCTGCCTCGCTGCGCTGATTCCGACCCGGTAAATGCGTTCAGCTTCACTGTGCTGGCCGGCGTCGCTGGCAATCCATCCGGCAATCTGCGCCAACTCCCCTATCTGCCTGAGTAGTCGGCGCCCTACTTCGCTGGTATGGGTTCCTTCGCGGTACAGCTTCACGGCGGAGCGGAGTTCACGCAGCGCAGGCCGGATTAGGTCGCCTCCCGCTAGAACGTCGTCGGCAAGCCTGAGCCCGTGCACTCGCTGCTGTAGGTCATCCACCTGGCCCATGCTGATCCGGCGCCCTGTACGGGCACTCAGCGGGCTTAGCGGGTCACCTTCGGGCAGGAAGTCAGCGAGGGTCGGCAAAGGCGGCTCAGCGGGCTTCTGTGGCGCGCGCAGCGTGTCTACGGGTACGCCGAGAGCAGCAGCGAGGAACGGAAGCCATTCACGGGGCGTGCGCTTGCCCGTCTCCCATCGGCTGATCTCTTGGCGCCCGACTGGTTCGCCAACAACCCCAGCGGTACGGCAGACCTCATGCGCTAGACGTGCCTGACTCCACCCGCGCGCTTCGCGGTACCGCCGGATGTTGGCCCCGATGTCGCTGCCCATGCCTCAAGTCTGGCCGACAGTTGGCCTACAGGGGGCCGCTATGCCGCTGCTTTTTGGGGCGGAAGGGTCGAGGAGCGTAAGTACCCCCGCGACGCTGCGAACGTCCGGGGGCGTGGGCCACCTGAGAAAGGCAGGCAGTCACCATGGGTCTATCACGAACGCTCGAACGAGTGAGAGCCGCATTCCGGCGACGCACACCAGGCAGGCACAGGCGCTCCGCGCTGACCCAGGAAGCGCCCTGGGGTGGTGCCCAGTGATGACCATCGCTGTGTACCGGATCGACCCGCAGACAGGCGCTCAGACCCTCGTACGCGCGCAGCACACGGTGAAGCCTGCGAGCGTGCCGGATCTCTCCAGCGAATACCCACCGTGCGCCTGCCCGCGCCACAGGGGCAGCGAAAGCAGACTCCGCACTCTGCTGGCCGAAGCGAACCGACGTAGCAGGGGGACGCTGTGACGCGCTCGATCATCAGGGCCGCTGAGTGGACGCTAGGGCCGGAAACCGCCCAGGGTGCTACGCAGGGCATCTACTCCGCCGAGTGCATCACGTGTGGGGCCCAGGCTCAGCCAACTGACAATGACCGCTTGCCAGTTGAGGTCTGGACGTTGAAGCACACGGGGCTGAATCCGACGCACCGGCAGTTCAAGGCCACGACGGAGACTTTCTGGCGCGTGACTCCGACTGACGGCAACCCGTACCGCGAGAACGACTGAGCGCCCAGCGCCGAAGACTGCCCCGTTTCACTTGCTCTCCCACGCTGGCGAGTGAAACGGGGCTCCTTGCTGCCTCAGTGCTGGCTCAGGGCTCCGCGCAAAGCGTCTGCCAGCGCCACAGCCACAGGAGCGTTCAGCCGTTCCCCGCGCAGTTCTGCTACGCCAGCGACGTCCTTCACGGCTCCGGCCAGTTTCTCGACCAGCGAGCAAAGCTCAGCGCGTGAGATCTCCGGCCGCTGGACCATCGTCAGCGCGTAGGCGGCATCGTTGCGCGCTGCGCTGATGATGTGCGCTTCGGTGCGATCCGCGATCAGGTCAACACCTTCGCCGGGCACTGCGTACTCTGCGTGTCCCGCTGGCCCGTTCCACGGTAGGCGCCTGCCGATAGGCTCAGTCACGCCGACTCCAATCCAGTCGGTTAGCCCCGGTGCGGAAGCCTTCACCCTTCCCGCCGGGGCACTGTTTTTGACTTGATCAGATTACGTGGCCGGGCACTTTCAGGGACGCTCGCACGCCCATTTTCGGGGCCGATTCCCCCTGTTGGGGTCTCGCGCTGGCCTGGGACGACGTGCTAGAACTGCCAGTCACAGGCCCTACGGGTTGTCCGCGCCGACCGAGATGAGGGCCAACCGTGGAGCCATCGCACGTATCAGTCCAGGGTCCTGGTAGGCCGAACCATGGTGGGCGACCTTCACCACGTCCACGGCTCCCAGCGCCGCGGCCTCCGGTGATCCCGCCAGTTCCCGCTGGCCCGGTGGCTCCAGGTCGCCCAGGAGCAGCAGGGTCAGCCCGGCCGAGCGGACGAGCATGGTCACGCTGGCGTCGTTCGGCCCGTCCGGTGCGGCGGCGTCGGCCGGTGGCCACAGCACCCGCCAGGTGAGGCTGCCCGTGCGGCGCTCCTCCCCCGCCACGGCCCGGGTCAGCGGGATCCGCCGGTACGCCGCCTCCCTGCGCACGAACTCGGCCTGTTCCTCGGGCTCCTCGAAGCCGGTCGCCGCGATCGCCCCCACCGCACGCCCTCGCAGCACTCCCGGCAGCCCCATCACGTGGTCGGCGTGGAAGTGGGTGAGGACCACGAGCGGGATCCGGGTGATGCCGAGTGCCGTGAGGCAGCGGTCGACCGACACCGGATCGGGACCGGCGTCCACGACCACTCCGGCGCCGTCGCCCGCCGCGAGGACGCTCGCGTCCCCTTGCCCCACATCGCACATCACCAGGTGCCAGCCCGGCGGCGGCCACCCCGTGATCACCCTGGTCAGGGGCGGTGGCTGCACCACGACCAACAGAAAGGCCAGCAGGCAGGCACCCACCAGATACGGATGGCTGAGGAGGCGCCGCCCGATCAGGACGACCACCACGGTGACCAGGACGAGGAGCAGCGCACCGGTCCAGCTGCCCGGCCAGTCCACTCCCGCGCCGGGCAGCGACGCCCCGGTGCGGGCGATGTCCGCGATCCAGCCGGCGGGCCAACTCGCGCACCAGGCAAAGCACTCGGCGACGGGCATCGCCACCGGGGCCGTCGCCAGGGTGGCGAACCCCAGCACCGTGGCCGGGGCCACCGCGAACTCCGCCAGCAGGTTGCACGGCACCGCCACCAGGCTCACCTTGGCCGACAGCACGGCGACGACCGGCGCGCACACCGCCTGCGCGGCTCCCGCCGCGGCCAGCGCCTCGGCCGGACGCGGTGGCACCCGGCGCCGCTGGAGCGCGGCGCTCCAGCGCGGGGCGAGGATGAGCAGCGCTCCGGTCGCGAGGACGGACAGCAGGAAGCCGTAACTGCGGGCCAGCCACGGGTCGTACAGGACCAGCAGCAGGACCGCCGTCGCCAGCGCGGGGACGAGGGACCTGCGGCGTCCCGTCGCGATGGCCAGCAGCGCGATCGCACCGCACGCGGCGGCCCGCACCACGCTGGGTTCCGGCCGGCACACGATCACGAACCCGAGCGTCAGCGCACCACCCGCCAGCGCGGTCGCCCGCAGAGAGATGCCGAGCCGTGGTGCGAGTCCCCGTCGCTCGGCCCGCTGCGCCAATCCCGGCGGTCCGATGAACAGGGCCAAGAGAATCGTGAAGTTGGCCCCTGAGAATATGTACCGGACAGGTGAGTCGGTCGCTATCCTCAGGCCATGCCGATCGCGCCCGAATACCTCCATCTGGTCTACCCAGACACGGTCTTCCACGCCCTGCTCTACGGCCGCGCCTCCCGCGACCCCCGCAAAAAGGGCCGCAGCGTCGGCGACCAGCTCGACACCGGACACGAACTCTGCGACGCCAACGGCTGGCCCGTCGCCGAAACCTTCCGGGACATCGACCGCTCTGCTTCCCGCCACGCCCGCCGGACCCGCGACGACTTCGAGGCACTCATCGCCGCCATCGAAGCGAAGAAGGGCCGCATCGTCGTCGCCTTCGAAGCCTCCCGCTACTACCGGGACATCGAGGCATACATCCGGCTGCGGAACGCCTGCATGGCCAACGACGTCCTGCTCTGCTACAACGGCCAGGTCTACGACCTCTCCAAGCGCGAGGACCGCAAAGCCACCGCCCAAGATGCCATCGCCGCCGAGGACGAAGCCGAAGGCATCCGCGACCGCGTACTCCGCTCCACCCGCGCCCAGGCCAAGAAAGGTCTTCCCCACGGCCGCCTCCTCTACGGGTACGCACGCCGCTACGACCCCGACACCGGCGACCTCATCGAGCAGTACCCCCACCCCGAGCAGAGCGCCATCGTGCTGGAGGTTTTCGAGCGGGTCGCCGCGGGTGAGACCGAGTACTCGATCCTCCAGGACCTTCGGACGCGCGGCGAGCGGACGCCGGGGCAGGAGTGGGGCTACTACCACTTGCCGAACATGCTGCGGAACGTCGGCTACAAGGGCCGCCGCCTGCACCGCGGCGAGGACTTCGGGGAGGCGACGTGGCCGGCGCTGGTGCCGGAGGAGCTGTTCGAGCAGGTGCAGGAGATCATCGGGGCTGAGTCGCGGAACACGGTCCGGGACTATGCGGTGAAGCATCTGCTGTCGGGGATCGCCCGCTGCGGCGAGTGTGACGATCACCCGCATCTGCGTGTGGGGAAGTCGCGCGGCTATCTGACGTACGGATGCTCGGCCAAGTTCGACTCGCAGATGAACAAGGACAAGCTCGACGCGTATGTCGAGGAAGCGGTCGTGGAGTGGCTGGGATCGCGGGCCGCGGTGGCTGCGTTCCAGTCGGACGAGCAGGGCAAGCGGGCCGAGCGGGCACGCGCCCGGCAGAAGGCGTTGCAGCGGCAGTTGGACGAGGCGCGGGAGATGTCGGCGACGTTCAAGGAGGACGGGGTGACGCCGCGCTTGTCATTGGCGTCGCTGGCGGTTCAGGAGGACCGGCTGGTGCCGCAGATCGAGGCGGCGCGGCGCGAGGCTCAGGAGATGGACGCGCCGCCGCTGGTGCGCAGGTTGGTCGGCCGGCCGGATGTTCAGGAGGTCTGGGACGAGGAGTTGACGATCGAGCAGCAGCGGACGGTGCTGCGGGCGGTGGTCAACATCCGTTTGAACAGGGCGAGGGCTCGGGGTGTGCGCTCGATTGAGCCAGGCCGGGTCACGCTGCGGTTCTTCGGGCAGCCCGGGTTCAGGGACCAACCACGTTATGTCCGCGCGACCTCTCCCGCTCCGGCTGCTGCTGAGGGAACGGAATGAGGTTGCCCTTGACGGCCGGCTGAGGCGCGAACTTGCCGTTGCGGTACATGCGGACGGTGGCTTCCATCGTTTCCGCGATGAGGGAGGCGCGGCGCTCTTCGAACTCGGAGTGCAGTGCCTCCCTTTCGGTTGCCAGGCGGACGGCGAGGGCGGCGCGTTCGGCAGCTACGGCTTGGGTGCGGCGCCCGTGTTCGTTTTCCAGGGCCGCTTCCAAGGAGACGTAACGGTTCCTCTCGTCGTCGGCGGCGCGTGTGGCGTCGGCGAGGGCGCGTCGTTCTTCGCTGGTGTTGGTGAACCAGCGGTGGATGAAGAGCAGAGCTATGAGCGTGAGCGCGACCATGGCCAGGCAGAGCCCGCCGAGGGCTTGTGCTGGGTCGCCGCGGACTACTGCATGGAGGGTTACTGCCGCTCCTGCGAGCAGGGCTGCCGCTCCTGTTGTGGCTGTGGCTCGTGTTCCGCCCGTGAGACCCATGCGCATCCCCCGATCACATTTCTGCTGCTGCCTCTCCGGGGTTGTTGCGCTCGGTGGGCTGGTCGTCTTCCAGGCGCTTGAGACGGTCGATGGTTGCGAAGAACATCTGGCGTCCCACTTCGTCCTGGATTCCGAGCCCGTCGGCTACTTCCTCCGGAGTGAGGTCAGAGCCTACCTGCGATCGGTCAGTTTCGGACAGTGACTGAAGAGATTCGCGGGACATGAGCCCGGCTTCGACGAAGAGAGCCGCAGGGTGGAGGCCTACAGCCTCGGCGAGGGGCTCGAAGAAGCGGGGCTCGGGGATGGCTTGTCCGTTCCACATTCGGCCAATGCTGCTCTCGGTCATGCCGGTGGCGCGTGCGAGGCGGGCTTGGCGGCCGTGGCCGGTGTAGCCGGCGCGTATGGCGGCGGGCACGACGACGGCGGCGAAGCGCTGCGCGAGCGTGGGGGTCGCATCGGTCATGTTCCGAAACTGTACCTCCCTAGTTAGGGAGTATCCAGAAAATCCCTGAGGCGCAAGAGTCTCTATCGGGCCACCTACCTGCATTAACGCAGGCCACGCCCGAAACTGCGTGAAAGTTCATCTAAAACCCACCCCTATCGGACCTGCATCCTCCCTTGCGAGGGAGGGTTTTTCATGACAGAGTCTCCCTCGTGAGCAAGGAACCCCCTTCCACCAGTGACAACCCCTGCCAACCACCCCCCGAGGGAGGTGAGTACGTGTTCCGCCTGGACACCGCCAAGATCCTCGAAGTCGCCGCGCTTCACGGCGACAAGACCCGCGCCGCCATCTACCGCCGGACCGGGATCACCGAATCGTCCGTCTATCGGATCCTCAACGGCGAGACCCAGCCTGACCTGAACTCGGCCATGCGCCTCGCTGAGGCATATGACGTTGACCTGCGCACCGTCATCAAGCGCGTCCCCATCGAGGCCGCCGCGTGACCCGCGAACAGCGCCGGGCGCTCCTCGGCGACGCGGCCATCGAGCACATCCACGAAGGCGTCGACGAGGCCGTCCGCGACTTCACGAACGCGCCGTCCGAGGACAAGGTCGGCCTGATTCGCCGGCTCCGGCCGATCCTCGCGCCGGCTGCGGCCCGCTTGCAGTCCCGCAAGGCGGCTGAAGCGCCGGCTGCTGCGGCCTCGAAGGCCGCCTGATCCCACACATGCCGAAGGCCCGCCCGACTGCCAGGCCCGGCGAGCCCACGACTTTCGGCGACCCCTTCAACTTCAGAAAGCAGAGGTCACCATGACCGAACAGACTACCGCTCAGAGTAAGACCCATCGCCTGATGGCGGCGCTCTCCGTGGCCGAGCGGCTTACCGCCGAGTCGCCGATCACGCCGTCGAACCTGCGGGTCGACGGTCACTCCGACTGGGCGGCCCCGTCGATCGGGGTGCTCCTGTACTTCCACCGCGACCCCGAGGCGGTGCGGGTCTTCGCCGAGCACTTCTCGCTGACGGTGTTGCGGCGAGGCTGTGGCGAGGACGACGAGTACACGCTGGCGGACGGCGTCGTGGACGGTGTGCCGTTCCGTGCGTGGTCGCTGACCGAGGTCAAGTCTTCGGCGGTGGCGGCATGAGCGCCGACGAGTTGGCGGCTGCGGTCGCGGAGCTGGGCGCCCTGCCGATGCCGGTGCCGGTCGCGCCGGAGGCGGAGGAGCCTCTGCCGGTGGCGTTCCTGGCGTGCCGGGACTCGCGGGTGCTCGGCCTGTACGGGCAGAGCGAGGACGCGCTGCACCACTGCGAGAACGCGCTGGGGCGGACCGTCGGGTACAGCGCCGCCACCCCCTTCTCGTGGCGAAAGCGGCCGGGCGGGATCCGCGAGTTGTACGCGTGGACTTCGCAGGAGGTGTCTTCGGCTACCGGGTTCACCGTGGCGCGGCTGGAGGTGCGTGACGAGTTCGACGAGGGCTGGGGCGCGGACGCGGATGTAGTGCCGGATCCTGTCGCGGTCTTGTCGTCGGAGCGTCCGGTGGACGGGCTGACGGCGGTGTTTGTGCCGGTGGCGTCGTTGCGTGAGCCGGAGCCCGAGTTCTACGGGTCGGTGCATCACGACTGGCGGCTCGGCCGGGACCTGCCCGAGGGCGGCCTCCGATGAGCGCCACGCACAGTCTCGCCGAGTGGGCGTCCGTCCTGTCGCTGGGTGTCTCCGCGATCAGCCTGATCGCGTTCGCCCTGGCGTTCGCGCCCGCCGATGTCGAGTACTTCGACCCGCGTCCGCTTCTCGGCCGTGCCGGTGACCGGCTGCTCGTCGAGGCCGTGAACGCCCGCCTGGCCCTGCGTGATGCCGCGATCACCTGCGCCGCGCTCCTCGCTCTTCTCACCGTCCGACCGGAGGCACTCCGATGACCGAGACCACTGCGCCCATCCCGCTCGACGCCGACGGCGAGGAGCTCGTGGACAGCGCCGAGTACATCGACCGGCACGGCGACACGTGGCGCTACCTCGGTGGGATCGAGGAGCTCCGTCACGTCAAGCGCGCCGACGAGGACACGCCTGACCCCAACTGTGGCCGCTGGTGCGAGGACGCGACCGCTGTCGCCCGCGACTTCGGCCCCATGACCAAGGTGACGGAGGCCACCCGATGACGTACAAGATCGAGGGTCCGACCCCTCTCACCCTCAAGGCCACCGACGACGGCGCCGAGCTGGGTGTGGCCCCGTTCCTGCGGGCCGTGTTCCTCGACCTGTTCAACGCCGCCGACTCCGACCCCGAGAGCTTCGCTGCCGAGTTCGCGGAGATGCACGCCCTCGCGCAGTCCGCACAGACGCAAGGCCGGGACTCGCATGCCCGTCACGAGTTCGACGAGCGGATGAACAAGCTGCTCGACGAGTTCGCGGACGGCGGCACGATCAGCCTGTACGCGGGTGGCCTGCACCAGTTGCGGGACGCGGCGGCGGAGATCACGGCCCCGCGCTCGGTGCCCGGCCAGCGATCGGCGGGCGCCGCGTGAACGCCCGTCGTCACCTCATCGCCGCCCTGTCTGAGGACAGCCTCGGTGGGATCGCCACCCTGGCGGACGTCGCCCACGCCGAGCAGCTGGTGGACGCCTACCGCGCGGAGATCCTGGCCGAGGCCAAGATCGAGGTTGTCGCCTGGCTGGTGAAGAAGGCCGCCGAGGGCACCCCGATCGGGGACCTCGCGTCCAAGGTCGACAGGGGCGCCGTCCGCGCCTTCCTCGGGACGGGCCACTACCGGGACGCCATGGACGCCCACCGCTCCCGGGTCCTCAACGAGGCCGCCGACTACGTCGAGCAGCGGCGTCTCGCACGCGCCGACATCGTCACCGACTTCGACCGGGGGCGTCGGGCTGCCGAAGGCTGTGTCGTCGAGGAACTCCGCGAACTCGCCGGTGAGGAGGCCACCGCTGCGGCGGCGACGGCCACTCCCGACGAGAAGTTCTTCGTCCCGGGCCGCGTCTACACCCGCACCAACCGGCTCGGCCTCCACCTCAGGTTCGTGTGCGAGCACCTGACCACCGACCCGAAGGTCGGCGACCGGGAGGCGTGGGGCTGGCTCCACCGCTCCGACGGCACCCGCCGCATGGAACGCCTGTGGGACCACGACTACCCCCGCTGGACGGAGGCGGGTGAAGGCCGTGGATGAGCGTCCTCGCCGCCTCAGTCTCCTCGCCGAGATCCACCGTATCGGCGGCGAGATCACCTCCGGTCAGGCCCACCGCTTCTACCGGGCGACCGGCTGGGGCCCGTCCCGGAGCACGGCCCGCGGCGACCTCCAGTACTACGCCCGCCGCGGCGTCCTCGTGCAACGCGGCCCCGACAACGGGCGCCTGTACACCCTCGCACCCCAGAAAGGCGGCACCGCCTGATGGCAACCGTCGCGCAGGCCGGGGTTGACGCCCCGGCCGCCGGCCCCACCGTCCTCGGCTTCTTCGAGCCGGGTTCGGATCAGTGGCACGCCGCCCGAGCGAACGGCATCGGCGGCAGCGAGATCGCCGCCGTGATGGGCCTGTCTCCGTACGAGTCCCGGTTCTCCCTCTGGCACCGCAAGAAGGGCCTGATCGGCCCGGTAGAGGAGAGCGACGTCATGTACTGGGGGAAGATCCACGAGCCCGCGATCTGCGCCGAGTTCGCCAAGCGGCACCCCGACGGCGAAGTCCGCCCGTCGCCCACGTACGCCGCGGCCGGACGGCCGTGGCAGGTCGTCAACCCAGACCGTCTGATCCTCGATGGCGAGTGGAAGACGACGGCGATCGTCGAGGCCAAGACGAGCCGCGACGCCGAGGGCTGGGGCGAGGAGGGCACCGCCGAAATCCCGGTGCACTACCGGGCCCAGTGCCAGTGGTACATGGACGCCCTGGTCGTGCCCCGCTGCCACGTCGCGGTGCTGATCGCCGGGTCGGAGTACCGCGAGTACGTCGTCGACTACGACCCCGCCGACGCCTTGAAGATGCGGGAAGCCGCCACCGAGTTCATGCGGACCCTCGCCGACGACGAGCGCCCCAGCATCGACGGTCACTCCGCGACGTACCAGGCGATCCGCGAGATCCCTGAGGGCATGGACCCGGTCGACGTGGAGATCCCCACCCTGCTGCGCGACCGCTTCTACGCCGCCCAAGACGCCGCTTGGACCGCCGAGGACGAGCTGACTGCCTGCAAGGGCGAGCTTCTCGACGCGGTCGGTACTGGCCAGCGGGCCGTCTGCGAAGGACAGCGCATCGCTACCCGCACCGTCCGCAACGGCTCCACCTACTCCCTCATGCCTGCCCGAACCCGAAGGAACGCCCGATGACCGACAACACCGTCTCCAATGCCGTCGCCGTCCGTGATGCCGGCCCCGGCGCCATGGTCGAGCAGTACCGCGAGGAGTACGCCGCCCTCGTCCCCTCCCACGTCAACGCCGACCAATGGGTCCGCCTCGCCGTCGGAGCCATCCGCGGCAACCGTGACCTGGAGCAGGCCGCCAAGACCGACATCGGCGTGTTCCTGCGGGAGCTGAAGATCGCCGCCCGTCTCGGCCTGGAGCCCGGCACCGAGCAGTTCTACCTCACGCCCCGCAAGTCGAAGGCCCACCGAGGCCAGAAGATCATCAAGGGGATCGTCGGCTACCAGGGAATCATCGAGCTGATCTACCGGGCCGGCGCCGTGTCCTCCGTCGTCGTCGAGACCGTCCGCCAACGCGACACCTTCCGGTACGTCATCGGCCGCGACGAGCGCCCCGTCCACGACGTCGACTGGTTCGGCGGCGAGCGCGGCGACCTGGTCGGCGTGTACGCGTACGCGGTCATGAAGGACGGCGCCACCAGCAAGGTCGTCATCCTCAACCGGGCGCAGGTCATGTCGGCGAAGGCGAAGTCCGACGGCCGCAACAGCGAGTTCTCCCCGTGGAACACCAACGAGGAAGCGATGTGGCTGAAGACAGCCGCCCGCCGCCTCGCCAAGTGGGTGCCGACGTCCGCCGAGTTCATGCGCGAGCAGCTCCGGGCGCAAGCCGAGGTCGCCGCCGAGCTGCCGTCCGGGTTCGCCCCGGCGCTCCCGCAACCGCAGGTCGACCTGCCCGATGACGGCGACGACGCCATGGACGACGAGGGCCCGATCGAGGGCGAGTTCGTCGACGACGAGCCCGGCCAGCAGTGGCCTGCCGTCGCCCAACCGCCTGCCTGACCCCTCGCCCTTGCCGAGCTCCCGCCCGCCGATAACAGGCGGGGGCTCGGCCTCCCCTAGGAGACCACGCCCATGACCCACACCGAACCTCCCTGGTTCACCCAGAGGCTTGCGGCCCTCGACTTCGAGTGCTCCGACAAAGTGCCGGAGACCGCCCGCATCGTGTCCTGCGCCCTGATCCTCGTCGGCGGCGGACTGCCCACCGACACCCGCACCTGGCTGGTCAACCCGGGTATCGCGCAGGAGCCGGGCGCGATCGCCGTGCACAAGCTGACGGATGAGCACCTCGCCGAGCACGGCACGCCGGCTCCGGAAGCGGTCGGGGAGATCGCCAAGTCGGTGGCCGAAGTCGTCGCCGCGGGGACGCCGTTGGTTGGCCACAATCTCGGAAGTTTCGATTTGAACCTTCTGAACCACGAGTGCATGCGCCACCTCGGCGACAGCCTCGAAGGCGTCTGCCGGCAGCCCCTCACCCGCGTGCTGGACACGATGGTGCTGGACAAGCACGCCGCCCCGTACCGGCGGCGCGTGTCGGAGAAGCAGGGCCCGTACCAGATGCGGACCACCGCCGAGACGTACGAGCTGCCCTGGGACGAGAGCGCGGCTCACGGCGCCGAGTACGACGCCCTGATGTCCGCCCGTGCCGCGTACCGGATCGGGATCATCGCCCACACCCCGCCCGAGCACCGGCCCGACTGGGTCAAGGCGCTCCGCAACCGGCGCGGCCCGTACGACCGGTTCGACGACCTCGCCAACGTCACCGTCGAAGGCCTGCACCAGCGGCAGATCCGGTGGGCGGCCGACGACGCGGCCTCCTACCAGGCGTGGCTGCGAGACCCGGCCAAGAGCGGGGACAAGCACAACCCGGACGCGGTCATCGACGGCACCTGGCCGCTGCGCCCGATCGGCGGTGCGTCGTGACGAGCCCGATCCGTTTCCTGCGTCAGGTCGTCGCCCCGAACGGCCGGCACCGTCTCCGGCCGGTGTTGCTGCCCGACGAGCCGATCCCGCCGCGCGCGGAGCCTGTCCCGCACGTGGTCCTCGACGAGGACGAGTTGCTGCGGCTCCTCGACGAGGACAAGGCTGAGGTGTTGGAGTGCGCGGACTGCCCGGTCTGTGACCGGCTCACCGCGCACGCCGTGAGCCCGGACAGCCGGCGCTGCTGGGTGTGCGGCACCGAGTCCCCCGCAGGGGGCGTCCGGTGAGCCTCGACGCGAAGACGTTGGACGTGTTCATCAGCGTCCCCACAAACACCGCCGAGACCCGCCGCGCGGCCGCCCTGCACGTCGCCTCCAAGGCCGTCGACAAAGCAGACGCCACCCAACTGCTGGCCGCACTCGGGCTCCTGCCTCGCGCACATCCGGCGGTCCTCCGCGCGGACGAGCACGGCATGCGCGGCTGGCGGTTCGGCTGCCGCTGCACGGTGTGCCGGAAAGCGAAGTCGGACGACAACCGGCGGAGCGCGAAGAACGGGGGCGCGGCATGAGGGACGCCCTTCTCTTCCTCGGCTGCTGGCTGGTCCTGGGCATCGTCGCCGCGGTCCTGTTCGGCCGTCACGCGCGCCGCCGCCCGTACCTCGCCGCCCGCTGGGACGACGGCGCAGGCGACTGGGCCGACGAGACGCCGACCGCCGGCAGCCCGGCCGACCTCGACGCGCTCGAACTCCTGTGGGACCTGCCCACGTACAGCGGCGGCGACCACACCACCACCAACCCGACGGGGGACCAGTGACCACGCCCACCACCACCGAGCTGCTCGCCGACCTCGAACGCGCCCGCTCGATCGCGGTCGCCTTGGAGCAGCAGCTCGCGCTCGCCACCGTCCTGGAGATCCCGCGCCCGGGCACCGGCATCCCGCTGCAACTCCGCCGCAGCCACGGCCACACCGACCGCTGGGCCATCTGCGACCGCGAGGGCCGCCGCTGGCACCGCGAGCACGGCTGGGTCTACGAGTCGCAGGGCATCCGCGACGAGGCGCAGCGCGACGACACCCGGTACACGCTCGACGAGGCGCTTCCCCTGGCCCAGCAGCTCGCCAAGGACGGTGCCGAATGAGCCTGCTCAACTGCGAGGCACCGGCCGCCACCACGGCGGCCGGGCCCCCGGCCTACACCATCACCCTGCCCGCCGGCCTGAAGCTCCTCAACTCCAACCAGCGCCTCCACCACAGGCCCAAGGGCGAACGCACCGCCGAACTCCGCGCCGCCGCCATGGAAGCCGTCAGCGACAACCCGACCCTCATGGCTGCTCTCGCCGCCGCGAAGCCCGGCCCGCTGTTCCAGCGCGCTCACATCCTCGGCATCCTCCACCCGGCCACCAACGGCCGCTGCGACCCCGCGAACTGGTACCCCAGCTTCAAGGCCGCGGTCGACGGGATCGTCGACGCGGGCCTCCTCGACGACGACGACCACACCCGCGTCGTCGGCCCGGACATGCGGCTCGGGACGAAGGTGAAGGGCGGCCAGCTCGTCCTCGTCGTACGCGGCCTGGGGCCGGGCGAGGACCTGCTGGACACGGTCGGGCTGGCTGGCTGCCAGTGGCCCGACCACGAGCAGGTGACCCGATGACTCTCGGATCCGTACACGGCCTCACCAGCCCCCGCCCCGCCGACTGGCGCGCCACCGCCCCCTGCAAGGACGACGCGGACGCCATGTTCCCCAGCAGCAAGGGCGCCGAGATCGAGCACGCCAAGTCGTTCTGCCGCCGCTGCCCCGCCATCGAACGCTGCCGGGACTGGGCTATCGACACCCGCGAAATCTATGGCGTCTGGGGCGGCCTCACCGAAGACGAACGCTGGGAAATCTTCCGCCAAACCCCCCAGCCCCACCGCGCCGCCCAGCCCCCCGGGCCCCGGGTCCCGCCGCCCGACTCCCTCGGTGAACTGTTCGCCCGGCACGCCAACCCGTCCACAGGCGGACACCTGATGTGGATCGGCGCGAAGACACCGATCTACCAGGGCCGGCAGTTCACGCCGGGGCAGGTCGCGTTCATCGCCGACCGCGGCCGCAACCCGCAGGGGCTGGTGCAGCGGACGTGCGAGGTCCGCGGGTGTGTGCAGCCGGCACATCTGGAGGACGACACCGAGCGGCAGCGCTGCGGCACGCGGCCGGGATACAACCGGCACCGCCGTAACGGTGAGGCGCCGTGCGCCGACTGCCGTCAGGCGAACGCGGACGCCGACAACCGGCTCCGTAGGACCGGCACCACGAAGGTCGCCGTCTGATGGCCGGCCCCCCGGGCGTGCCGCGCGCCGACATCGTCGCCCTCCTCCACGACGGCCACTCCGACCGGTACATCGGCCGCACCCTCCACACCAACCCGAAGCGGGCCGCCCGGATCCGTACCGAACTCGGCCTCCCCAAATCGGTGCGCATCCAAGGCACCGCCATCGAACACAAGTGGAACAAGTGGACACACCCCGTCACCGGCGGTCACATCCGCTGGACCGGCGCCGTCCGTGGCATCACCCCCAACCTCGTCCACCGCAAGCGGAACTACTCCGCCCGCCGGGTCGGCTTCCAGCTTGAGCACGGCCGGCTGCCGGTCGGCCGTGTGCTGCCGGGCTGCGGCCAGTCGTGGTGTGTGGCGCCAGCGCATGCGACGGACGAGCCGATGCGTCGGGCAGACGCCATGTACCGGCGGATCTTCGGGCGGGCGGCCTGATGCCCGGCCCGTGGCGTGGCGGGATCGCTGTACGGCGGATGGACCGCGGCCAGGTAGCCGTCGCGGACTTCCTGTGCGCCGTGTGCATGCATCACCGCCGGGTCACGGGCCGGGCCATGGTCGTCGACTTCCTCAACTCCTCCCCGATCGAAGCGCACCGGACGGTGTGCACCCGAAAGGACAACCCGTGAACCGCTTCCTCCTCGGCCTGCTCCTCGGAGCGAGTGCCGCCCTCATCACCTGGGTGATCTCGTCCAGCCACCTGTGGACCGCCGTGATCGGCCTCGTCGTCGCGGTCCTCGTCTGGTTCGGCGAGTTCCTCCTCGACGACCTCATCTGACCCGCCCCAACCACAGCGCCCGCCGGGGGCTATCCGGCGGGCACCACCCCAAGGAGAACACCGTGACTGACCGCCCGTACACCGACGAAGACCTCCGCACCGAAGCCGCCCGCCAGCACGTCGCCCTCACCGAGGACCCCGACTTCATGGGCGTCGGCGAGCAGATGGAAGACGCTCCCGTCCCGTCGACCGAGGACGGCGACACGTCACTGACGTGGACGGAGCTCCTCGTCCCGCAGGGCGCGGGGGCCAGCTACGAAGCGTTCGGCGAGGCACAGCGGCAGATCCACGACCTGATCAACGGCGCGGCCGACGTGTCCGAGTGGGCGATCAACCTCGGCGCCGACGGGCTGGAGCCCAGCGACGAGCACCTGATCACCGTCAACGCCGACAACGGGGTCGAGCGGCCCATCGTCCGCATCCACTTCGCGTTCGAACCCGGCATGCCCGAGGAGATGCGGACCGCGTTCGTGCAGGGCATCGGCCAGGCCCTCGACGCCCACCTGAGCTAACCGACCGGCGGCTGCACCTCCCCCCAGCAGCCGCCACCGGGCCCGCTCCTCACCTCCCCCAACGAGGGGCGGGCCCGGACCACCAGCCACCACGAGAGGAGCCCTCGATGAGGGACTACAAGCCCGGCACCCAACTCACCGGCGACGTCCGTACCGCAGCCCGCGACAAGGCCGCCGAACTGTACGGGCAAGGCTGCACGATCCGCTCCGTCGCCCAGCAACTCGGCCGCTCCTACGGCGGCACACGCGTCCTCCTCCTCGAAGCCGGCGTCACCCTCCGCGGGCGCGGCGGCGGCATCCGGAAGGCGGCCGTCTGATGGGCCTCTACCACTCCGTGAACCTCGCGTACGGCTTCGAGATCCCCGCGAAGACCGACGTCAACGAGATCGACCGCGCACTACAGGGCCAGCCCTACAACCCCGACAGCGTCGGCTACATCGTCGTCGGCGACTGCGACCACCTGCTCCTCGCCACCCGGTGCACGCGCGTCGACGAGAACGAGTTCGTCCGCCTCAGCATCGACACCCTCGCACCGCCCGCCGAGCAGGCCGCGTGGGACACCGCCCTCCACCAGGCGGCCGTCAGCGTCGGCTGCCCGGACCACCCGGCGCCCGCCTGGCTGGTCATCCACAACTACCGCTGAGCAACACGAAGGCCCCGCACGCACGGTGCGGGGCCAGGGAGGAGGAGGGGTGTCAGGACTCGGCGATGTTGCGGGCGGCGTTGGCGTCACGGGCGCGCTTCGGATCGGGCGCGATCTTCGCAACCCACTCACGGGTCATGCCGGACCAGCGGGCCATGTCGGACGGCCCGACGCCTTGAGCGCGCCAGGTCACGAACAGCTCGCGCAGCGCGGCGTCGTCCCGCTCGAAGGCGGCCTTCGACTTCTCGCGCTTACGGGTGGCTTCCCGGATCTGGGTCTCGGCATCGCTGGTCATGACCCTCATGGTGGCACAGCTTGTCACGGTCGCGCTACGCGTCCGCGCTATGGGGTCGCGAAGCGCGGTCGCGAACGGTATTCTCGTCTCATGAGTAACAGCGAACGGCGATCGGCCGTCCGGATTGCCGACGGAAAGATCACGATGGCCTACTCGACGGAAGCCGACGCACGCACCGCTTTCCGCCAGCTGGCCGAGGCGTACGGCTGGCTCGCCCGGGAGGAAGTGGTCATCCCCGGGTGGGGGCGCATCGATCTCGTACTGCGGTCCACCGAAGCCGCTAGCCCGGTTCTCATCGAACTGAAGAAGGAGCTGAAGAAGCCCTCGGAGATCCGCAAGGCGTTCCAGCAGGCAGACGGTTACGGCCGATGGTGGGCTCTCCACAAGGACGAGAGCGTCACCAGTCTTCTCGTGGGCATGGAGTGCGACTGGGCGCAGGTGCAGCCGGTCGCAGATGCCTACCCGCAGGTCAAATCTCTCTCCGGCGCAGGGTTCATGACGAACCTCTTCAACTGGCGTCTAGACCCGGGTACGCGCGCGCCACGTGCCCGCGAACGCCTGGCCTCTCTGGAAGCGCTCCTCGCCATCCACCGCCTCGCTGTGGAGGAGATGGACACCGAATCCACTCAAAGCCCTTATCCCACGGAGACGGACAGTGTCTGAAGAAATCACCCGCTTGATGACGGAAGCAGAGGCGCATGCATCCGTAGACCGCACGAAGCGCAGTCTGCAAGACGCCGCAGATGAACTCGTTCGGCAGATCAACGGCCGCGCGTGGATCGCGCTGGGATATCAATCGTGGGACGACATGCGGGAGGCCGTCTATGGCGGCGCAGCCATCATCGTTCCGCGTGCGGATCGTCCCGAGCTGACCGCTCAACTGGCCGCTGGCGGTCTCAGTCAGACCCAGATCAGCGAGACGCTGGGCGTCTCTCAAGCCACCATTTCGGGCGACCTGCAACGCGTTATCAACTCTGATAACGCGAGCGTCCCCGCCACCCGGATCGACTCCATGGGGCGAGAGCAGGTGCGCACCAAGCCGCGCACGACGCCCCCCGCCGAGTCTGACCCACCGTCGGACGAGGACCTCCTCGACGGCCGCGAGTGGACGGGCGCCGCAAACCCCAGCCTCGAACCCGCCCGGCCTGAGCCGCCGAAGCCGAAGCGCCGCCCGCTCCCCGAGGCGTTCACCGACGCCACCCATGACTTCGTCCGCATCGCGGAGCGCTTCGACCGCCTGCGCCAGGACGACCGGTTCACCCGCAACCGGCACCAGACCCACCACCGGGCCTCCGACATCGTCCGGGCCCTGGACTCCATCGCCCAGTTCGCCGCCGACATGGATCTCCCGGCGGCCGAGACAAGCGAGGAGGCCCGCCGCTGGTGGGCGACGAGCCTCCACAACATCTCCGACGCCCTCACCGGCGTCGCCAACTCCCTCGAACAGGAGAAGTAATGACCAGCTCCATCGTACCCATGACCGGCCAGGACGGCCCGGTCTACACCGTCGTCGACATCACCCCCGACCTCGCCAAGGACTGGCTCGGACAGAACATCCACAACCGCAACCTCCGCGAGCGCGTCGTCAACGGCTACGCCGCCGACATGCGCGACGGGAACTGGGTCGAGGACGGACAGAGCATCAAGTTCGCCAAGGGCAACACCGTCCTCCTCGACGAACCCCCGATCGTCGGCGGCGCACTCCTCGACGGCCAGCACCGTCTCAGCGCGGTCGTCGCAGCCGACACCACCGTCCGCATGCTCGTCGTCACGAACCTGTCCGACAGCACGCAGGAAACCATGGACACCGGCGCCAAGCGCGTCCTCGGCGACGTCCTCAAGCTCCGCGGGGAAGAGCGCTACGTGCCCCTGGCGGCCATCCTCCTCCGCGTCTACCTGTGGGAGGTGCAGGGCCAGCGGCGCAGCATGAAGGCGAACAACGCCCGCCCCACCCACCGCCAGCTCCTCCAGTTCCTCGAAGAGCACCCCGAGCTGCGGCGCTCCGCCGAGATCGGCAGCCGGGTCAGGACCGCCATCCCGCTGTCGGCCAGTTCTGGCGGCCTGTGCCACTGGCTGTTCAGCCGGATCGACCAGAGCGACTCGGCGTTCTTCTTCGCCCGCCTCGTCGACCACGCCGGCCTCGTGCCCGGCGATCCGATCTACGCCCTCCGGCGCGTGATCGAGAACTTCGCCAAGGACAAGGGCCGCGTCGGCGAGGAGCACCTCACCGCCCTCGCCATCAAGGCGTGGAACGCCTACCGCGACGGCCGCCAGGTCCAACTCCTGACGTACAAGCCGGGCGGCGCCACCCCCGAGGCGTACCCCGAGCCCAAGTAGCCGCACCCGCGGGGCCGTCCACGCGGCGGCCCCGCTTCCCTCCCTGATCAGTACGGACGAGAGAAGCACTTCATGGCCTGGTTCGCCCTCGATGACGGGTTCGACACGCACCCCAAGGTGCGCAAGGCGGGCAACGCTGCCGTCGGCCTCTTCGTGCGCCTCGGCGTCCACGCGACCAGGCACCTCACCGAAGGGCACCTCGACGGCGACATCGTCCGCAGCTACGGCACCGGACCCAACATCAAAAAGCTCGTCGCCGTCGGCATGCTCCACGGCCACGGCCACGACTGCATGCGCTGCCCGCAGCCGGCCGACGGCGACTTCGTCATCCACGACTACCTCGACTACAACAAGTCCCGCGCGCAGATCGAGGCCTCCCGTGAAGCGGCCCGGAAGCGGCAGAACCGGGGTCGGGAAACGGCCCGCGCGAACCGGAATGCACGCGATTCCGAGCGCGTTTCGAGCCCGATTCGGAGCCGAAACGGATCCGATTCCGCTCCGAATCGTGAACGAAATGACCCCCTGTTTGATGATGAACCCGCAGGTCACGACGACATGTCACGGCGTGACACCCATGAGGGTGTCACGGTTGTCCCCTCCCCTCCCCTCCCCTCCCATAACTACGACGTGGCTGATGTAGGTGGGGGAACTACCGGTAGTAGGGCCGCTGATCTTGACGCTCACGCGCCCACACCGATCGAGATCGACGGCTTCCAGCTGACCGACGCCATGCGCCGCTGGGCCAAGCGCGACGGCTACTCAGACCTCGTCGACATCGACCACGCCACCGCCCAGTTCGTCTCGCACTACCGCTCCACGGCCGCCCGCCGCTCCTCGTGGCCGGACGCCTGGCAGAAGTGGATCCGCGACGACGCCAAGCGCGCCACCGAACGCGGCACCCGCACCCAGCAGGGCGCATTCCTCGTCGCCCTCCCCGGCGGAGGACAAGCACCACCACGCCCCTCCACCACCGACGCCCGCGTCCAAGCCGCCCTCGACCTCGGCCGGCAGATGCAAGCCGAATACGACGCCGCCCACAAGGAGGCCCAGTGATCACCTTCGAAGACGCCTCAACACTCCTCGGCCTCGCTGCTGCTCGCGACCAGCGCACCGTCGGCCGCGCCGATGTCCTCGCCTGGCACGCCGACCTCACCGCCGCAGGCCTCACCCGCAACGATGCTGAGGCCGCGCTGACGGTCTTCTACCAGGAGATGGCCAGCCGCCAGCCGAAGGACCGCTACCGGGTCACCGCCGTCGACTTGATCGACATCGCCAAGCGGGCCCGCCGCGAACGCGTCGCCAACCTCCGCTACGACGGCGACCCCGACGAAACCCCCGCCCAGTACCTTGCCCGGCTCCGCGCCCGCACCGCCGCCCTCGCCGACGGCCGCATCGGACCGGACACCGGACTCCGTGCCCTCAACCCCGGCACCCCCGACCCGCGACTGCTCCGCGAACTCACCGCCATCGGCCGCGACGTACCCGACGACGACACCGCTGGAAGCCGGCGGCCGGTACGCGTCGGCCCGCTCACCGTCGCCTGCCCCGCCTGCCTGGCACCCCTCGGACGGCACTGCCGCACCAACGGCCACCCCCGCACCGTCCCCCACGCCGCCCGCCGCCGAGCCGCACGCGACGCCCACGAACTGCCCCGCGAAGACACCGCCCAGATCGCCGCCCGCAAAGAAGCCGCAGCCGCCTACCTCGGCCAGCTACCTCCTGAGGAGCGTGCCGAGCTGGAGGAGTTCAAGAGCCAGATCCGGAAGACGGACGCCCCGTGACCGACAAGCCGCCCGCCTGGTCCATCCGCTGCCCGTGGTGTCAGGCCCCTCCCGGCGCCCGCTGCACCAGCCCCCGCGGCCGGCGCCTCGCCATCGAATCCCACGACGCACGACTCCAAGCCCACACCGCCCGCACCGCCGCCGAGAACAGGACCAGCCCATGACTGCCGACTTCTACGAGCCCGGCCACACCTATGCCAAGAGCCACGGGTGGAAGTTCCGCGTCGACATGATCACCACCCACCCGGCCGACGGTGAACGCACCGCGCTCGGCTGGCGCTTCTTCCGCGACGAGTGGGAGCCCTACGAGTACGGCGAGGGCGACTGGTCGATCCACCAGGCCACCGGCGGCTTCACGGAGATCACGAAGACGGAGGCCGACCGGTGACCGCCTTCAAGCCGCACCCCGCCGTCCACGCCCCGTGGATGTTCATGTGCGCCATGGACGACCCCGACGCCGTCATCATCTCGTTCGCCGAAAACCCGGGCGCCCAGATCGCGAGCGCCCTCCTCGAAGACGTCGGCGACTGGCACCACGCGATCAAGAACCTTCAGCGGACCAACGTCCCCGAAGGCGTCGTCACCGCCCTGGACGCCTTCCACGACGCCGTCTGCGGCTGGGTCGAGTGGAACGAACAGGCGGCCAAGCGGACGGAGCCCAAGCCGTGACCCCGCTGGAGCGGCTCCTCGCCGAAGACATCCCCACCCGACCGCCACCCGCCCCGTCCACGCCCAGGACAAGCACCGGCCGCCGGCCATGGACCCCCGCCGAGCAAGACGCCCACTGGCAGGCCCTCTGCGACGCCGTCGGCGCCCCGGACACCCAACGCCCCGCCCTCCGCCTCATACGACCCGCACAAGCCGCTTGACCTGTTGTGCACCCCGACCGCCAGACAACCAGCACAAACACCACGAAAGGACCCGCGTCGTGACCATGAACGACGACCTCAACCGCATCGGCTACCAGATGCTCAGCCGACGCGTCCACGCCGCCGAAGCCGTCGCCTGGCAAGCCCTCAACATCACACCCCTCGACGACGAGACCGCCGCCCAGGTACTCGCCCGCATCCGGTACGTCGCCGAGCGGGACCACCCCGAACTGCTGCTGCGCTTCGAGCACTCCCGCATCGAGATCTACACGGTCGCCGACGACTGCGGATGCGACGAGAACGCCGAGGACTACGACAGCGACCACGGCGAGAGCGACGACGACGGCCGCTACCTCTGCTCGAAGAAGTTCCACGGCCACGTCTGCGGCGACTGCGAGAACGAAGACGGCGACGGACCCTCCTGGCGCCCGGACCGCTACGAGTGGCCGTGCCCGACCGTCGCCGCGATCGACCGCCGCACCACCAACCAGCCCGCCGCCTGACCCGCAACTGATCACCACCGCGCGACCACCCGGATACCCCGCCGTCTAGCCGTCGCGCGTTGAACCCCGCCTAAGGAGCCACACCATGAACACACGCCGAACCCTCGCCCTCACCGCCTACATCCTCGCCATCGCCGCAGCGAACTGGCTCACCACCCGCTACGGCATCGTCCCCACCGGCTTCGGCCTCGCCACCACCGCAGGCACCTACGCCGCCGGACTCGCCCTACTGCTCCGGGATGTCGTGCAGGACTACGCCGGCACCGCCTGGGTGTTCGTCGGCATCGCTGCCGGAGGCGCGCTCACGGCCGTCATGTCGCCCGCCCTGGCCGTGGCTTCCGTGGCCGCGTTCGTCCTTGCCGAACTGTTCGACTGGGGCGTCTACACCCCGCTCCGCTCCCGCGGGTGGGCACGGGCCGCCCTCCTCTCCGGGATCGTGGGCGCGATCGTCGACACGGCGGTGTTCCTGCGGCTCGCCCCGTTCCCGTTCGAGTGGCCCGTGTTCTGGGGCCAACTGGTCGGCAAGGCGCTGTGGGCCACGCTCCTGCCCGTCCTGCTCGTCGTCGCTATCCGGCAGGTGCGCCGTGGTCCGGTATCTCGGCACTCCGTCGGGGCCTGACGTGCGGGCCGCGATGAGTGCCGGGCTCATCGGCTGCATGACGACCCCGGCCCAAGGCAACCGGATCCCCGAGGGCGCGCTGTACGCGTGCGACAACGGCAAGTTCGGCTGCGACGGCAAGGGCCGCAACTGGCCCGGCACCCAACGCTGGTGGGACTGGCTAGAGCGCACCGTGGAGCGGTACGGCGCCGACCGGTGCCTGTGGGCGCTCGCTCCCGACGTCCCGTTCGATGCCGCCGCCACCCTCGACGAGTCCCGGCCGTGGCTCGCCCGCATCCGTGAACTCGGCGTACCGGCCGCGTTCGCCGCACAGAACGGCTGCGAGTACGGGCTCATTCCGTGGGGCGAGTTCGACGTGCTGTTCCTCGCCGGGGACACCGAGTGGAAGACCGGCCCGATCGCCGAACGCCTGTCCCGGGAAGCGCGGGAGCGGGGCGTGGCCGTCCACATGGGCCGCGTGAACTCCCTCGCCCGGCTGCGCACAGCGGAGTGGTTCGGCTGCGACAGCGCGGACGGCACGTATCTGGCGTTCGGCCCGGACAAGAACCTCGCCCGGCTCACCGGCTGGCTGGACGAGCTGCACCACACGCCGAGCCTCTTCGGCACATGACCACGCAGGACGGCCGCCCCTGTCGCTATCAGGGGCGGCCGCACCCGAAGTCCATCACACCGCCCGTCCGTTCCCCGGCTGCCGCTTCACGGTGGCGGCCGGCCACCCCAACCGTGAGGACCACCATGACCACCGACCCGACACCCGAGTCCGCCCGCGCGCTGCTCGACCGGCACGGCCTGCCTGAGGACGTCATCGACGGCGTGCTCTGCCTCCACGCGCAGGAACTCGCCGCCTTGCAGCGGCTCCGCATGGACGAGCTGGACCTGACGGGGCAGAAGGCCCGGTTCGTGGGGCGGATCGTCGACCTGATCGACCCGACGCGCACCGCTGCTGTTCCTGTTGCCGCGCCGCCCACCACCGAACAGACCGCACTCCGGGACTGCATCCGCCGCGCGCTGTGCGAGGCCGCTGGGTTCGGCTTCGCCTGGGGCACGGACATGCTGGAGCCCGACGAGTACGGCGAGGTCGCCGATGCGGTGCTGGCTGTGCTGCCTGCGCCCGCAGACCGGGCCGCCGAGGCTCGGGTTCGCGCCCTGCACCAGGAGTACGCGTTCGGCGGCGACCCGCAGGTCTACTGCGCGCACTGCAACCAGATCAGCGGCGGATGGATCCCGTGGCCGTGCCCGACCGTGCAGGCGCTGGCCGCCGAGGCACCCCACGCCGAGACACCGGACGCCGAGGGTCTGCCTGCCCGTCTCGAAGCCGCGCTCACCGAACGCTTCACCGCGCTCGGCAATCCGTTCTCCGAGATGCGCCGCCAGGAGCAGGGCCCCGACGGCTGGCCCGCGTCGCGTCCGGTCGGGCCGCACCAGGTTGCCGAGGTGCTGCGGGAACTGCTTGCCGCCGCGCCCGCCGTTGTGGCCCAGCCCGGCAAGGAGAACTGACATGGCCGACCGATTCAGCGGCAACCACATCGGCCGCTCCTGGACCACCCACGAGATCGAAGACCGGTGCCCCTGCCCGAAGGCCCCGTGCGGGCTCGTCGTGCAGGACGAGGTCGCCGCCGAGTGCCGTGAGCACCACTGGTCCGCTGCGAAGACCACCCGCCAGTCGCACTCCGCTGACCGATGCCCGGGAGCAACGCAGTGATCGCCGAAGCCTTGGAGGCGGCGTGGGTGGTCGTCGGGGTGGTGGCGGTGACGGTCGGCCTGTACGCGGTCGTGGTGGCCGGGTGGGGGATCTGGCGGGCGGTGGTGGCTGTGATTCGCCGCTGTCGCACCTCGGAAACGCACGACGACCCCTCGTCCTGGTCCGGAGAGGGGTCGAGAAAGGGTGTGACGGGGGCTGTGAGGCGATGAGGGGGCGTTTCTTTACCGCGCCGCATCGGGCGAGTTTGCGTGGCTCAGGCGGGCGCTCAGGGCTTTGGATCTTCCTTGGGTGCTCTGGGCCGGCGGGCCGGGTGCGACGCCCGCCACTTGTCGACCTCTCCGGGAAGCCAGAGCGAGGCCCGTCCGACCTTGGTCGGCTTCGGAAAGTCGGGCGACCTGTTGACCAGGTTGTAGACGCTCTGCCGGGAGATCCCCAGACGGCTCGCTACCTGGTCAGCGTCGATGTATCGGCTGATGTCCATTGGCACACGGTAACCCCTTGGAGTAGTTCAGGAATGCTAGGATGGAGTAGTTCAGGTCGCCTAAGAAAGGTTGAAAGGTGACAGCAAAACCCCTCCCTCCCGGAGACTGGCGCCTACGCGTCTACGGCCGCGCCCCCGCCAACGGAGTCACAACCCGGCAATATCCCCGCGTCGCCGAACGCAACCGCGCCATCGAGAAGCAGAACAACCAGTGCCTCTACTGCGAGATACCGATCGGCACGCCCATATGGCGCCACAGCAAGACCGTGATCCTGCGCCTCAACTGGGATCACTTCGTGCCCTACGCCTACCTCGCGCGCAGCCCCCGCGATAACTGGGTCCTGGCCTGCCACGTCTGCAACCGGATCAAGTCCTGCCGGATGTTCGACACCGTGCAGGCAGCCCGCGAAGTCATCCTCCCCGAGCGCGTAGCCCGGGGGTACGAGGCGCCCAAGGAAGTCCTTCTCCGCCTCGGTCTTGCGGCCAGCGAGAACCCGTGGCCGGTCGACGTCCGGGCTATGGGGCACGCCGTGTACCACTCGGCGCGCATGGTCCGTGAGGGCGTGTACCTCACCCCGTGCGGGGTCGAAGTGGCCCGCGAGAACATCCGTCCGATCGCGTCGCATCAGCGGCGCTGCACCAAGTGCCTACAGCTGCGCGACCTTCCCGTTGTGCCGCCTGCGGCAACACCGTGAACGGGCAGGGCGCCCCCCGCAGCAATCGGGGGGCGCCCGTCGCCCATCCAACCACGCTCGTGCTCAGCAGATGGAAGGCAAGATCGATGCGCGATCCAGATTCCCAACGACGGGAAGTGCAAGGCAGCTTCGAGGGCGGCGCCAAGAGCACGAGAGCCCGTGGGTATCGGAACCTCACCCAGCAGGCGCGGAGAGCGCACACCGCCGCAGGCCAGGCCGATCATGTACTACCCACGACTCCCGAGGCGTACCAGCAGGCGATCGACGCCCAGATGTGCCCCGCATGCGGCGCGGGACCATGGAAGATGCTGGCTGGCCACATGTCCAAGACGCACGGAATTGGCCCCGCTGAGCTGCGGCGTCTGGCAGGCCTTCGCCCCAAGGACAGCGTCTGCGATGCCGACTACTCCTCTCGCCGCCGAGAGTTGATCACAGAGCGCATCGAAATCGAGCCGCTGCCTCGCCCGAAGCCCAGAGAAGGCATCGAGGCCGACCGTGCCGAAATGCAGCGGTTGTACGAGAAGGAAATGCTCAGCGTGCGGGCCATTGCCGCACGGTTCGGCTTGGAAAAGCGGCAGGTAGGCCGAATCTTGAGGAGACGCGGCGTAGCGATGCGGGATGGCTCTCGCTCCGGCGCAAAGCTGACCGAGGAACAGGTTCGGCAGATCCGGCAGAGCCCTGAGCAGACGACGCCCCGGCAACTCGCCGACGAGTACGGCGTAAGCCCCTCCCTCATTTCGATGATCAGGAACCGACGGGTCTGGAAGGAAATCTGAGCCGACCACCCCGCGTCTCGTGTCGGGCCTGCACCGGGCCCGACACCCCACCCCACCAAGGAGACACCCATGACCGCCAAGCCCACACCCGAGGAAGCCGAGACGCTCCTCGCCGCCCTCCAAGGCCAAGCACCCGCGATCGTCTGCTACAGCCGCTGCTGGCCCTGCCAGTTCGACCAGCACTACGACCCGCCACAACCGCACCCGTGGGCCGACGACGAAGACCGCGCACACGCCACGGCAACCGGCCAGCCCGAACCCACGGGTAACTGCGCCTGCCGCTGCGCCAAGCCGGAAGCCGAGGCGCAGCGATGACCACGGCCGCCGACGAAGCAGACCGAGCCGCTCGACGGCGCGCCGCCCTCCACCACGTCTCCGGCGTCACCATCGACTGCTGCGAGCAAGGTGAGACCGACTGCCCGTGCGTGTGCCACGACCCCGAGGAGGCGCGGCGATGACCGCCACTCCGAAGCGCCGCCCGCCAGCCCGCGAACTCCTCACCGACACCGCGGCCCGCATCCTCGCCACCCGCTACCCCGGCCAAGTCCGCGCCGTCGTCATCGAACGCGCACTCCAGCGGATGGCCGCAGCAGACGCCCGCCGCCAACGAACAGCCGCACGCAGGAGCCGGACATGACCGACCGCCACACCGTCAACACGATCACCAGCGACGCACTCGACGCCCTGTACGAGCAGCTGGAAGCAGCCGAGGACACAGAGTCGCAACGGCAACTTCGCATCGCCGACGCAGCATTCGCATCCGCCACCGTCCGCGCCGCACAGCTCGGAGCACAGCTCGCCGAAGCCCGCCGCCTGCACGCCCAGACCTGCCCCCTCGCACAAGGCCAGCTCCGGCCGCCCGCGTTCACCTGCTCGATGTGCGACGCCCTCACCGCACCCGCCCTGGAGACCCCGTGACCCCGCCCGACATCACCCACCGCTGGACGTGGACCGGCGACCGTACCCTCCCCGACTGGCTCGACCGCCGCCACCACTGGCACGCCGACCGGCCGATCATCCACACGTCGGACGGGCCCCGCACCCTCTACGACGGCTGGATCGTCATCGGCTGGTCGGACGGGGCGATCACCGTCGCATCCGCCACCGTCGCCGAACGCGTCTACGGGCCGGACGGGATCGCCGGCCGACTCGCCGCCGCAGAGAAAGCCCTCGCCCGCATCCAGGCGATCGCCGACGAGCACCCCGCCGGCATCGACACCGCCCTCATCCACGCCGCACTCGACGGACAGCCCGACCCGACAGCGACCCAAGCGACCGAAGCCAGCACATCCGCACGCCCCTGGTCCACGTGCACCGTCCCCGCCGACCACGGCCCCCATCCCTGGCACGACCCGCGGCCACTCCCGGACGGGCAGGACGCGCACTGCCCCGGACGACCCACACCAGGCTGACCGGCGTGGCATCCTGGCCCTGCGGTCTCCCTGTCCCACCCCGTGACGGGAGACCGCACCGTCTGCCGGGATCAGGTCGGGACCAGGTGACTGGACCCTCCCGCGAACATGCATCTCCGCAGGTCAGCCAGGTTACCGGAGCCGGTAACCTGGAGACCGCAGAGGCCAGCCGCGCGGGCAGTGGCCCCCGGAGACACGCAGTGCCCCGTTCACCCCGAGCGGGGCACTCGCCGTTGTCAGACACCCGCCGTACCCTGGCGAGGCCGCCCGCCGTTCATGCTGCTGCACGCCGGGAGGCCTGCCTCGTCCCGGGGCATACGACAGCCCCGCCTCAGACCGAGGCGGGGCTTCGTCGTACGCGGCTACGGCCGCCACTCCTCGCGGTAGCCGGGCCGGTCCGCGTACGGCAAGGCGAGGAGCGGAAGTACCCACTCGGTGCCACCCGTGTCGCCGTGCTCGCGCAGCCACGCGTACCGATCCACGATCCGCCTCTTGGCGTCGATTTCCCGCAGCACCCGAGCCGGATCCCACACCGCGATGTGGTGCGCGACCACCTCCGCGAGAGGCATCTCCAAGCCGTCCGCTACCTTCGCGACCTCAGCCTCGCGCCCACCGCCCCCGCTTCCGGCCATGACCCACGGGCCCGGATCGGACCACTCGTGCCCGAGGTCTACGGGGATGGCGCGCGTCTTCCGTTCGTCCTCGTCGAGACAGGCTGTCAGCCACTGCACAAGATCAACCATCGGACGGCTCCGACTCGTCGGCGTTGGCGGCAGCCCACGCAGCGTTCTTCCATTCCGGGTCGTCGCTGGGCGGTTCGAGGAGCCCGCCGGCGACCGCCGCCCGCACCCACTCCCGCGCCTCCGAGATCAGCGCCTCCGGGTTGTCCTTGCCGAGCCACAGCCACTCCTCACGGGTGCCGCCCGTCCGCAACCGCCACGCCACCTCGGCGAGATGCCGGATGCGGGGATCGGTTGCGTAGTGCACGTTCAGCGCGGGCCTGGCGTCGATACGTGCCACCTCAGGCCCCTTCCGTCTCCGTCGCGTTCAGCAGCTCCGCGAGATCCGGATTGTCCTCCACCAGCTTCGCGGCGACCGCGTCCCCGGACGACTGCTCCAGCCGCCACAGGAAGTCACGGAGCTCGGCCGCCCGGTAGGCGGCGAGCATCTTCACCGCCTCATCCCACGGCACGCACCGCTTCTCGGCCGTCGCGTTGTACGGCGGGTCGTTCAGGTCGGACAGGATCGCAATACGCGGATCAACGGTGTGGCTCACTGGTTCTCCCTGCTTGGGCCTGGGGCTGCGCTTCTTCGTGTCCGGACCGCGCCCCCGCCGCTTTCCGAGCCGCTCCCGCATGTACTCGGCGAGCACGTCATACGGCAGCGTCCGCGTCTTCCCGACCACCCGGTAGTCGCCGGGGCCGATGGGCCAACCGGACTTCGGGTCGCGCGCGAGTCTGCGTAGCCCTTCGGCGGTCATGTTCGGAGCGATGCGGTCCTCGACGAGCCGTTCGGCAGCCTCGGTGAAGGACAGCATCGTGGGCTGCTCCTCTCCCTGTGGCGTGTCTTCGGGCATGGCTCATCCTCCCAGCTTTATTGCGTTGAACGCAACAAAGAGCTACGGTCGTACAGCACCAATAAGTCGGCCCGGCAGGAAATCTCACCTTCCTGCCGGGCTAGCCACTACTGATCTCACCAGGAGTGACCATGGCCGATCGTAGCGATCCGCAACCCCCGAAGCACGACCCGCGCACCTGCCAGCCCTGCGGCATCTACCGCCACCCCGCCCAAGCGAAGCAGGGCCGCGCCCTCCAAGCGCACCTCGCGGCCAACCCCTTCCCCCGGCAGGCGGCCACCCAGTGAGCTACCAGGGCCCCACCTGCACCGGCTGCGGCGGCCAAGGCGGCTACCCCGACACCACCCCCACCCCCGAAGGCGGCCACACCACCGTCTTCCGCCCCTGCACCACCTGCGGCGGAAGGGGCCACCAGTGACCTGCTGCGGCAAGCCCATGCAACAACAAGGCCAACAACTCGTCTGCGGCAAATGCGGCGGATGGATCGACCCCGACACCAGCTGACCTCCCCAAGCCGCCGCGCCCCGGTACCACCCCCGGCCGGGGCGCGGCACCCCTACGGAAGGAACCCCATGCGCTCCTGGAAGACCCTCGTCGAAGTCACCGACCCGAACGGCCGCGCCGGCACCGTCGAAACCCCCGTCTGCGCCCTCACCGAAAACGCCGCCGCCACCGGAATCATCGGCGAACTCAAAGCCGACGGCTACACCCCCACCGACGGCCGCGTGATCGTCGAACCCACCGGCACCTGCACCCACCAGTAACCCCTCACCCGAAGGACCCCCCCATGGGCCTGTTCAGCCGTAAACCGCACGTCAACAGCAACGGCATGACCGACGCCGAACTCCACGCCTCACTCCGCAACACCCTGGAACAGCGCGAACGCCAAGCCGAAGCCGACGCCGCCGAAGCACGCCAGCGCGCACAGAAGTGGGACCGCACCGTCCGCAACATGACCAGCCGCGGCGAAGACCACGAAGGCCGCGACTACGCCATCCGAGCCCGCACCCGCGCCCAAGGCGACCTCGCCGCCGCAGAGATCGACCAACTGACCGCGAAGAACGAACGCTCCAACTACCGCCGCTAACCGAAAGGAACCCGACATGGGCCTGTTCAAGAAGACCGACGAGGAGAAGGCCGCGATCGCCGACATGAAGGCGGCCGACCGCGCACTGAACGCCAACTCCGCCCGGGAGTTCAAGGCCGGCATCCGGGACGAGACGCCCGAGTACCAGCGGCTGAACACCGCCGCGAACGAGGCCGCCGCCAAGGTGTCGTTCTGGAGCGGCGGCACCAAGCGGAAGTGACTGGCCGGTAGCCCACGGCCCACGTCCCCTCACCGGTACGCGGGCCCTGGAAATCCGACCAGCCCACACCACCCCGAACGGAGACCCCGATGCCCCGCTGCGCCTGGCTCTTGATCGGAGCCCTCACCCTCCTCCTCCACCAGACGATCGGCATCCCCGCCGTCCTCGAAGCCGCCGTCGCGGTCACCGCCTGGGCCATGACCACGCCGGCCGTCCTCGTCGCCATCGCCGCACTCGCCGCCTGGCACCTCACGAACGAGCACCCGCCCCGCACCGCCCGAGCCCGGACCTAACGGAGGAACCCCGTGAACACCCCGATCGTCCGCGCCGTCACCCGCAACGGCCGCACCCACCACGTCGAAGAGCCGGCACAGCTCCCGCCGCTCACCCCCGACGAGATCATCATGCGGGCCGTCGGGGTAGCCACCGCGATCGTCGTTACCGGCGCGCTCGTCTGGTCCACCGTCAGCGTCGGCGCGATGCTCGGCAAGGTCGCGCCCGAGTGGGCCGCCTACATGATCGCCGGGGTGTTCGACCTGACGTGGATCGTCGCGATGGCCATCGAGTACGTCCTCCGCTTCGAACCCGCCCGGCAGAAGATCCCCAAGCGGATCGGCTGGCTCTCCCTCTTCATCTCCATGGCCGCGATCTTCACCCACGGGGCGCTCCTCGAAGCCAAGTGGATCGGCCTGTTCGGCGCCCTCGTCTCCGCCCTCGCCAAGGGTCTGTGGTGGCTGACGATGTACGTCACCAGCCGCCAGCTCGACAAGGACACCCAGGCCTGGCTCAACGCCGAACTCGGCGAGGTCCACGCCCGGCGGGCCGAGCAGATGGCCGTGGCGAAGGTGGAGCGGGAGCGGGAGCGGTACGCCCTGAACCAGCCGCCCGAACCACCGCAGCTCACAGTGAGCCGGACCGTGAACCCGCCGCAGTCCACGCCGGTTCAGGCCGCGGTTCAGGCCCCCGACCAGCTCGCGAACCAGATCGAGGCCACCCCCGAACCGGCCCCGGTTCAGACGGCTCAGGCCGCGGTCCGCCCGGTCGAGACCAAGGACCAGGTCGCTGAACTCCACCAGCGCCTCAAGGTCGGCGAGCACATCACCAAGGCCCGCGCCGCGGAGATCCTCGGCATCCCCGAGTCCACCGCCTACCGCCGTCTCACCGCCGCCCAGGCCCTCCTCAACACGTACCGCTGACCGCCCGCCCGGCCCCCGCCACCGTGCGGGGGCCCGCCTGTCTCTGCGGAGCCCACACCGTGAAGATCGACCGCACCGACATCGTCACCGCCATCACCGTCCCCGGCCTCGTTTCCGCCGCCGCGCTCACCGCAGACGGCATCTACGGCACCACCGCCGCCGCCATCGAGTTCGGCACGGCCATCGCCGCAGGCTCCCTGTCGTGGACGTCGTTCTCGAAGAAGTGGCCGCCCTCCCTCGCCTGGGGCAGCCTCGCCCTCGCCGGCGTCTCCGGACAGGCGTGGCTCACCGGCACGGTCGGAGGGTTCGCCGCCTGGTACGGGTACGCCATCAGCGCGGCCGCCGTGTTCGCGGCGATGGTCAAGCACCGGCACGACACCCGCCACGACCAGATCAAGTTGGACCACGAGACCGCCCGCCTGGAGACCACGCTGATCCGGCAGCAGATGGCCCAGCATGCCCTGGTCCAGAAGACCACCCCGGAACCGGTCCAGTCCGGACCGGACCTGACCGGGCGGACCGTGGAAGAGACCAGGCTGCGGACCGTGGTCCACGAACTGTTCGCCGCCGAACTGCCGGGCTGCACCGTGGAACGCACGCGGACCGGGTGGACTGCGGTCCTGGACCTGCCCGTGAGCCTGGACCGGGACAAGCTCCGGTCCGGCTGGCCCAAGGTGGCGTCCGGGATGGGCGTGGCCGGGGAGTTCATGCTGGAGGACGGGGCGCTCACGAACCAGCTCGTCGCCAAGTTCATCGACGGCGACCCCCTCGCCGACGTGGTCCCCTACGTCCGGTCCACCGCAGCCCGGTTCACCGAACCGGTCCTCCTCGGCGTGGACCGGTTCCTGAACTCGGTCTGGCTCGACCTGGCCTACAACCACACCCTGATCGCCGGTTCATCCAAGTTCGGAAAGTCCACGCTGGTCCGGTCCATCGCGGTCCAGCTCGCGGACCGGCCCGACGTCGTCCTGTACGGCATCGACATGAAGCCCGGCGCCCCCGAACTCACCCCCATGCTGCCGATCCTGCAAGACCTCGCCACGACCGCCGAGCAGGCCCACGCCCTCCTCGACTGGCTGAAGGCAGAACTCGCCGAGCGCGGAGAGATTCTCGCCAAGGCCGGCGACCAGGAATGGGACCCGGCCAAGCACGGCCGCCCGGCGATCTGGGTCATCGAGGACGAACTCGCCGAGCTGGTCCGGCAGGGCGACGACGGGCCGTGGAAGAAGAACCCGGCGTCGAAGAAGAACCAGTCACTGCTGGCGCTCCTGCGGTTCGCCGGCATTCACAAGCTGTCGGCCACACAGCAGCCGTCCAGGCAGGTTTTCGGAGGGACGACGGACGCCCGCGGGAACTACACGAACCGACTGTCCACGCGCATGAACGATGCGGACCACCGCCGGTTCATTTTCGGCAACACCCCTGGTTGGGAGCCTGGGAAGCTGGACCAGCCGGGGAAGTTCCTCCTCCAGTCGCCGGTCCATCAGGTCGCGGCGCCGTACAAGGGGATGTGGCTGACGGGGGAGGAGTTCAAGGCGGAGGTCGCCCGGATCGGCGCGACGACGGTGCGGGCGCCGGTCGGCAAGCGTCTGATCCTCCCGGTGTCCGGCGCGACGAATCAGGAGAAGGTACGGGCCGCGCTCACGAAGTACGGGAACGCCACCCGCCGGGAGCTGGAGATAGCGGCCGGCCTGGACGAGCGGCAGGTGCTGAAGGCGATCGAGGGCCTGAAGCCGGACGTGGAACGGACGGACGCGGGGACGTGGCGGATGGTGCCCGCAGGGGCGTGGGAAGCGCAGGCGGTCTCCGTGCCCTGAGCGGGTGAAACCGCAGGCCGGAAGGCGTGCAGCGGGGTCCCTTACCCCCTCCCTTGAGAGCCCTCTACGGGTTCCCTGCGGGAGGGGGTTTCCGTGTCTGGGGGACCGGGTGGGGGACTGGCCTGCCACACTGGCATCACCCCCGTGGCCCTGCCCCCGGTCCGTCCCCCCGGCCGGCGGGCAGGGCCTCTTTCGTGCGGTTGGGTGCCGTACGCCCGGCGTGTGCCGCTACGATCCGGTCCTCCGTACGTCCTTGGGGGGACCATGCGCCACACTGCTGCTGCCCTGCTCGCCGTCGTCTGTTTCGCGCTCGCCGGATGCTCGTCGTCGGGGGAGGACGAGCCCGCGAAGACCGTGACCGTCACCGCGAGCCCGTCCCTGTCGGATGCGGAGGCGCGGCAGGCGTGCGTGGACGGGTGGCTGAAGGTGATGACGGCCGACGGCTACGACCCTGACCGCGGGCTGGACGCGCGGCCGGGAGTGTGTGAGGGGCTGCCGGGTCAGGCGACGATGTACGCGGAAGCATTGCAGGCCCGGAACCAGGCCAACCGGGACGAGCTGGACGCGTGCACGGAAGACCCAGCGTGCACGGTGTGGCCGATGCCGTAGCCGCACGCGAAGAGGCCCCGCCGGGTTGGGCGGGGCCTTCGTCATGCGGTGGGCTATGTCGGGACCGCGATGAACTCGCAGTTCGTCCACCGGCACACGTCCTCGGCGGCAGGCCCGTACTGGACGTACCAGGCGTGATCGTGGAACCGCTCGTCGTCGCGGATCAGGTCGGGTTCCTCCGCGAGCGTGGCCGCCCACTCCTCATCGGTGGACGCCCATTCCTCGCGGTGGGCGATCAGGATGCCGAAGCCTTTGATCTTCGCGTCCGTGTCGCGCCGGTAGAACCCGGTCACTTCCATGACGAGGTCGCCAGGCTGCGGGTCGCGCATGCGGGCGTACATGTCGGCGACTACGGGTGCGGGGTTGCCGACGAGTGTGGCGGTGTGGAGAGCCTTCACGGTGCCGATCATGAGGAGTCGGCGGGCGATGGCCTTGTCGGCGAGGGCGAGGAGGTCGTCCTCGGTGCGCTCGGTGCCGGTGATGCCTTCGCGGGGCTGCGGGTAGAGGGTGGCCGTGTCGCTCATGGGGTGGGCTCCTCGTCCGGGCGCACCGGGCCCGCGCTGAGGTAGCGCTCCTTGTTCGCTTCACGGATCCGGAAGCTCCAGCGGAGGCGCTGCTGCTCGCCCGCGAGGATCTCCTGTCCCTCGCGCCGCATCTTCTTTGCCACGGACGCCTCGGCCTCGTTGAGGATCCCGTGGATGGCGAGCGTGTTGGACAGGTAGTGGACGGTGTCCTCCAGCTGCTGCACGCGCTGCTTGAGGTTGTCGATCTGCTCCTCGGGCGTGATGGGGGCGGGCTTCTCGCTCATCCGTTCGTCTCCTCGCCGCTCACCGGGCGCTCCGGGAGGGTGATGAGGCCCTCGTCCACGCCAGCCTGAACCCCTAGATAGGGTCGCCGCCCCGGCGGAACGGTGCCCAACGTCCGCCGCATCTTGAACGCCCACTGGATATTCCGGGTCTCGGCATCCCTGAACAGGTCCTGCGCCTCGTCGTACGACAGGGCGGCGACCTCCGGGGAGACGCCTACGTGCTCGGACGGCTCGGGGGCCGGGTCGTCGGGAAGCGTCTCGGTGACCCGCTGCCGAGGCGCAGCGGCGGCGGGGCTCGGCTCCTTGGCGGTGCTCAGCTCCTCGACCCTCCGGCGCAGCGCCTCCATCTCTGCCTTCTCCTTCAGGCGTCGCAGGTGCTCGCGGCTCCATCCGGTGACGCGTGCGACGTCGGCCTGCTTCACACCATCCTGCTGGAGGAGCGCGACGGCGGTCCCCTGCATCTCGGTGCGGACAAGGTCGAGCGCGTCGGTGGCCTTCTTGTAGCGGTGGGCTACGTCTTCGAGGTCCTTCATGTCCATGGGGCCATGGTGTCACATGGCCTATGTGCGTTCTAGTGGCCAACGCAACCCATACATGCCAACTGTGTTGCCATAGGCCAACAGGGGTGGCATGATGGAGTCATCGCACCGCACCAAGGGGGATCACGATGACCGCCGCCACCCGCACCCGCCGCAACACCCTCCGCACCGCCATCCACACCAGCCGCGCCCTCGGCTACCGCACCCTCTCCGGCATCATCGCCGCCCACGTCGAAGCCGGCCGCCTCATCCGCACCGGCGACTTCCTCGACCGGGTCGGCGGCGGCGACCTGAAGGACGGCCAGAAGGCCTGGTTCGGCCGGCACGTCGCCAAGGCGTACCGGGCGCAGCACGGCGGCGACACCGTCCGCGTCTGGACGCAGCACCGGACGACCGGCAAGTGGATCCACGTCTACGCCTACGGGGTCGTCGACGACGCCCTGTACACCGGCCTCTTCAGCTACAAGGGCACCCAGCACCTCCTCGCCGACACGTACGCGGAGGCGGCCTGAGACCAACTCCACGGCGCAGCAGACGACCCAGACCAGCGTGCCCGACTTCTGCGGAACCTGCGGTGAGACGTTCACCGAACGCTCCGCCCTCGACACCCACCAGTTGGAGACCGGGCACGAGATGGACCAGCCCGACCACCCGCTACGCCAGGAGCCCGTCATGCCCGTCCCCGCGTTCACGCCCTGCCCCGGCGGCTTCGTCACCGCCACCCCGCTCCCCGACGGCCGCACCCTCATCGAGGGCTGGATCCTCAACCTCAACCCCTACGACAGCGACAAGCCCCGCACCGACCCCGCCTGCCACTGGATCGCCGACAGCGAGAAGGAGGCCGCCGACACGATCGCCGAGTTCACCAACGACCTCGCCGCCCCGATCACCGCCTGAGGAGGCCCACCGTGACCCGCACCGAGAACCTCGCCACCCTGACCACCAACGGCCTCCACGACGAACGCGAAGCCTGCCTCCTCCTCACCACCGACCACTACGCCGGCAGCACCCAGGTGATCGAGTTCCACGCCGACCTCGCCGACCGGATCAGCGACGAAATCGACCGCCGCACCAACACCTGACCATCGCCGCCCGATCGGAGTCCCGTCGACCTCGGCATCACCCACCTCGTCTGGTCCGACCTGCCCGTCGAACTGGAAGACCGCCCGCACAACCCGATGATGCGCGGAGACTGGGGCCCCTACCGGCCCGCCACCTGACCACCCGACACGACAGGAGCAACCGCATGACCGAGCTGCCCGAGCGGCTGATGGACTGCCTGCACGCCGAAGCCCTCGCCGAGAACGAGGCACGCAGCGTGCCCTACTGCACCGGCGACCGCTGCGCCGACTGCACGGCCCCCACCGCCGACGACCCGGACGACGAGTGCTGCGAGGCCACGTGCGGGTGCTGCCCCCGCGTCGACGAGCACGGGAACTGCTGGATCGGCTCCGAGCAGGACGACGGCAGCCGGTACTGCTCGCAGCACGGCGAAGGCTGGCTCAACGACCGCACGCCCGAGGCTGAGCTGCGCTACCAGATCCTCCGCGCCAACGCCTGACCTGCCGCACGCCAGAGGGCCCGTCTGGGATTTCGGCGGGCCCTCAACCCCGACCATCCAACCCGCACCCCGCGAGGTCCCCCGTGACCATCCACATCGGCAACGCCGAAAACTTCACCCCCACCCGAGGCTGGTTCGTCGGCGGATTCCTCGACGACACCCACGGCCCCCTCAAAACCGAAGACCTCGAACTGAAATGGAGCCGCCACCCCGCAGGCGACCACCGACACGAACTCTCCGAAGCCGCCGACACGGCCAGCATCACCATCCTCATCTCCGGCCGCTTCCGCCTCGACTTCCCCGGCCAGGACCCCGACACCGTCACGCTTCAGCAGCAGGGCGACTTTACGTACTTCGGCCCCGGCACCCCGCATGCTTGGCAAGCCGAGGCCGAGTCGGTGATCCTGACCGTGCGCTGGCACCCACGCATTCACGCCAGCACCTGAACGCAAGGAGGGGCCCATGCCCGACAGAATCGCCCCCCTCCACCAGCAGGGCACCCACCACTGGCTCCTCACCCTCGACCAGGTCGGCTCCCGCTCCGGGACCTGCACCCCCGACCCCGGCGAAACCCGCTACGACCTGTACCTCCGTATCCGGGCCGAAGTCCTCGACGCCGAAGGGTTCGCCGACGGCCCGGTCCCGGTGACCCTCAACTTTGACGTCCAGCCCAACCTCCTGAACGGAACAGCCGCATGAAACTCATCGCGCACATCGCCTCGGAGACCTGGCGGGTCATCCGCTACCTGGCAACAGGCCACACGAACAGCCGCCGCGACCGTCAGGCGCTCGCCAGCTACTGGCGCTACCAGGCCACAGAGCGAGCGGCAGAGACGCGGAGCCCGCGAACATGATCCTTGCCGTCGTGAGTCTGATCGTTTCTGTCGCCGTCCTGCTCCTCGTCCTGGACACCCGGCGGAAGATGCTTCACCTGCTCAAACAGCGCGACAAGCAACAGGGCGCCTAAGTCTCCATTCGGTCACGGGGCCACGCGCGCCGCCCCGGGCACGGCACGCTGAGCACCCGCACACACCAGGGAGCTGCCGTGCCGTCATCCGCCAGACGCCCCATGTACCCCCGCCCCTGGCAACGCTGGGCCTGGGCCGCCGTACCAGCCGTCAGTGCCACCGCGTTGACGTTCGTCCCATTCATCGTCGCCTGGCGCCGGCACGTCGTCGGCTGGCGCACCCTCGCCGTGTACACGGCGCTGAGCGGCATCACGATCGCGGGCGCGGTCGCCGAAGTCGACGTCCATCAGTGGGGCACCTTCTGGCGGGAGGTCATCCGCTACACGACGTGGGCGTACCTGATCACCGGGGTCGTCCACGTCGCCCTCCTCGACTGGCCGCACAGGAAGCCTGCCGCCGCCAAGGGGTAGCCGCCATCTCTCGTGACGTCTGCGGCCTCGACTCGACAGTCGGGGCCGCTTTGCGCACCATGCCCTACGATTCGAAGGTAAGAGCGGACATGTTCCGACGAATCAACGGACGACGAGGAGCGTGAAGGATGGCCGGAGGACCAGGAGGACCAGCCCCCTACCGCAAAAACAACCGCGCCGAACGCGCCGAACTCGCCGAACTCGTCTTCGACCTCAAACTCCGGGGCCTCTCCTTCCGCGCCATCGAAGAAGCCACCCAAGACCCCAACGGCCCCACCGGCGGCAAACGCGTCCCCGCCGGCACCGCCCGCGACCTCGTCCGCGACGAAGCAGCCCGCCGCGTCGACCCCAAAGTCGACGCCTGGCGTGCCATCGTCGTCGAACGCCTCGAAGCGGCTCACGCCCGCCTCGACCGCATGGAAGCCGCCGCCCACAAGGTGCTGGAACGGCATCACATCACCGTCAACAACGGCCGCATCATCACGCTCGACGACGGTGAACCCCTCCTCGACGACGGCCCGGTCCTCGCCGCCATCGACCGCCTCGCGAAGATCGAAGACGCGCGCCTCAAAAACAACGAGAGCCTGCGCCGACTCTTCGGACTCGACATGCCCGTCAAGGTCGACGCCACCGTCACCGAAGTCACCCAGCAGGACCTCGAACTTCAGGAGATGCTCCGCGAAGCCAAGGCCCACGTTGCCGCGCAGGAGGAGGAACTCCGCGAAGGCGCCGGCGGCGAGGCCTGACCGTGACCGCGGCCGTCGCAACCGCCGGCTACCTCGACGGGCTGGACGCCGAGACGTTCAACCTCCACGCGTACCTCGCCCAGTTCAACCCTGATCTCCTCGCCGACCCCGAAGGGCGCCGCACTCTCACCCGCCTCGACCCGCTGCTGTTCGCTCTCACCTATCTCCGCCACCACCTGAAGGACACCGCAGGCCGCATCTCCTTCGGGGACGCTCATCTCGACTGGTGCCGCGCCGGCCGACGCTGGGTTCGTCCCCCGTCAGAGCCGGCCGCCGAGCGGGACGCGTACATCGCGCCCCGGAACACCGGCAAGAGCACCTGGTGGTTCCTGCTCCTGCCGATGTGGGCTGCCGCCCACGGTCACGTCCGGTTCGCTGCCGCGTTCGCCGCGTCCGCCACCCAGGCCGAAACCCACCTGGCCACCTTCAAGCGGGAGATCGACAACAACGCGCTCCTGCGCCGCGACTACCCGGACCTGTGCTCCCCGGCGAAACGGCCGTCCGGCGCGAACGTCGCCGACACGCAGAACATGTACGTCGCCAAGTCCGGATTCGTGTTCGCGGCCCGCGGTATCGACAGCTCCAGCCTCGGCATGAAGGTGGAGGAGAAGCGGCCCGACCTGCTGCTGTGCGACGACATTGAGCCGGACGAGTCGTCGTACTCGGCGGAGCTGGCGCGGAAGCGGCGTACCACGCTGGTCGATGCGATCTTCCCGTTGAACGTGTACGCCCGCGTCGTGATCTGCGGGACCGTCACCATGCCGGGCAGCATCATCCACCAGCTGGTCCGGGCCGCGAAGGGCGTCCAGGCCGAGGAGTGGGTTCGGGAGGAGGGCATCCGGGCGCACCACAGCCTGCCGATCGTGCAGCGCCCGGACGGCACCGAGCGGTCGATGTGGCCGGCGAAGTGGCCGATGACCTATCTGGCGGAGACTCGGCACACGAGGTCGTACGCGAAGAACATGGCGAACGATCCGCTTGCCGCGGACGGGGCGCTGTGGACGCCGGAGGACTTCCGCTACCCGGGCGAGGACGGCCCGGACCCTGCGACGCACATGATGCTCAGCATCGATCCCGCGGTCACCGCGAAGAAGTCCAGTGACTTCACCGGGCTGGCGGTGGTGTCGTGGTCGGTGCAGCGGCAGCGGTGCACGGTGCATGCGGCGTGGGCGGTGAAGCTGACGCCGGGGCCGCTGCTGCGGGATCGGGTGCTGGCGATCCTGGACGAGTTTCCGCAGATCGGGCTGATCTTGCTGGAGGTGAACCAGGGGCACGACACGTGGCTGTCGGTGCTGCATCACATGCCGGTGAAGGTGAAGCCGGTGTCGCAGTCGGAGCCGAAGTTCGCGCGGGCCGAGGGCGTGTTGAACCACTACCAGCGGGGTCGGGTGCTGCATGCGCGGAAGTTGCCGGAGCTGGAGCAGCAGATGTGCACGTTCCCGAAGGGCCCGAACGACGACATGGTCGACGCGGTGGGCAGCGCCGTGCGGCGGTTCATTCCGGCGGCGAAGAAGCAGGAGCCGCCGAGCGCGAGGCGAGCCAGCTACGTCTAGCCTGCGATTCGTTTGCGGCAATCGACTCGCTGCGCATCTACCGGCATTCGATGGGGGCGTTATCCTTCGATTCAAAGGTCACGTCTAGGAGGTCGCATTGGAAGACGAGCCGAGCGTCGACCCCCGCGCCGACCTCATGTCCGGCATCGCCGAACTGGACGACGCCCGCCCCGGCTACAACCAGGCGCAGACCTACTACGACGGCAAGGTCCCCGAGGTCTTCACCTCCGCCCGCCTACGCCGCGCGCTCGCCGTCCACAACATCGACTTCGACCTGAACTTCGCCAAGACGCCCGTCAACGCCGTCACCAACCGGTTGAAGATCGCCTCGATCACCAGCCCCGACGAGACGACGAACACCCTCATCTCCAAGATTTGGCAGGACAACCAGCTCAACCTGGAGATGAAGAACCTGTTCCGCCGGGCCGGAGAATACGGCGACGCCTACCTCATGGTGCTGCCCGTCGAAGACACCAAGGGCAACGTCATCCGCGTCGAGATGTTCTACAACTCGCCGCAGACCGTGCGGGTGATCTACGACGAGGAGAACCCGCGGCGGAAAAAGTTCACGATCAAACGGTGGTGCGACGGGCCGTACCTGCGGGCCGAGTTGTACTACGACGACCGCACCGAACGGTGGACCACCGCGAAGGGCTCCACCGGCGAGAGGCCCAACGACTGGATGCCCTGGCCGGCCGACCCCGACGACTCCGAGTCGTGGGTGATCGACCACGACTGGGGTGAGCAGCCCGTCTTCCACTTCCGCACCGACCGCCCTTACGGGGTGCCGGAACACTTCGGCGCCTACGGCCCGCAGAACGCCATCACCAAGCTCCAAGCCACCCACATGGGCACGGTCGACTACCAGGGCGCACCCCAGCGCTACGCACTCACCGAAACCGCCACCACCGACACCTCCGACCTGGAGCCCGGCGACTTCGATGACGACGACTGGCCACCCAACGACGCGGGCGCGGGGCCCAGCGACTCCGGCGACGACAGCAGCCTGAAGGCCGGCCCTGGCGAGATGTGGCTGCTTCGCGGCTACAAGTCCGTCGGCCAGTTCGACGCCGCGGACCCGGACGTGTTCCTTGACCCGATCACTTTCAACGTGAAGGCGATGGCGCAGATCACGGAAACCCCGCTGCGCATGTTCGACCCCCAGTCCTCCAGCCAGCGGTCTGGTGTCTCCTTCCAGGAGGAGGACTCCCCGTTCATCAGCAAGATCGAGGACCGGCAGACCGCCTACGGGGCCGAGACGCACGCGGCGTTCGTGTTCGCGCTGCGCCGCCTCGGCATCCCCGATCCGGTCGTCACCGTCGACTGGGTTCCCGCCCGGTCCGTCACCGACGCGCAGGGCTGGCAGACCGTCAAGGCGAAGATCGACGCCGGGGTCCCGCGCAGGCAGGCCCTGATGGAAGCCGGGTACCGGGCCGAGCAGGTAGATGCGTGGCTCGCCAAGGTCGACGACGCCGAGCTTCAGCGCCGCGTCGAGATCCTCGCGCGCCTGGCCGACTCCGCGCAGAAGCTCGGCGCGGCCGCGACCCTCGGCGTCATCTCTGACGACCAGGCCAAGGCGCTTCTTGCCGGGGCCCTGTCGGATCTCGAAGTCCTCGCTGGCGCGCAGGAGGAGGGCGGCTGATGGCGTATCGCAGCGACCGCCTGGCCCGCCTCGTCCAAGGCCAGCACACGAGCCAAGTCACCGACATCGAAGACCAGATCGCCGACAGCGTGATCGGTGACGGCGACAGCGCGTTCGAGGACCTGATCCGGCGGACCCTCGCAGCCTGGGTGAAGGCATTCGGCAGCTCCGACCAGGATGCGCTGTCGGGCGAGACACTCCGCCGGATCATCGCCGCCGCCCGCTCCGCCGTCCGACGTCTCCTCGGCGAGGTCGCCGGCCGCGGCCCCACCGCGCTGTGGAGCGCCCTCGCCGGGGCGTTGGCGCTGGGGGTCGAGCAGGGGACGGCGTTCGTACGAGCCGCATCCGGAAACAGCCTGCCCGCGCCTGCCGTGCCGCGCGCCGCCCGGGTGCTGCGGGACGAGGCGCTGCGTATCCGTGAGTTGGTGGAGCAGCGCCGCGACCGCGCCCTGTTTTTGCTGCATCCGGATCGGGTGAACCGCTGGTCGCATCTGCTGGCCGGCCTCGGCGCCGCCCGCGCCGCACTGCCCGCAGTCCGGGCTCACGTGGCGTGGGTCATCAACACCGCGGTCTCGCAGGGCTGGGATGCGGTCGCCCGCGCGACGGCCCCGCAACGGCTGTGGGTGTCGGAGGCGGATGCTTGCGTCCGCTGCCTGGCCTACACCGGCCGGGTCGTGGCCGTCGACGAGCCGTTCCCGGGCGGTCTGTCCTGGGACCCCCGGCAGCGCCGCACCACAGTGGCCGCTGTCGAAGGGCCGCCGCTGCACGCGAACTGCCGATGCCGGGCCGTCCCATGGAACGACGCGTGGACCACCAGCGGGATCCCGTTCCCGCTCGCCCTGCGCCGTGAGGCGCACCGGTCGATCGCCTACGGCCGGGCCCGCCCATCGGAGTCCCGCACGGCCCGGATCCGCGCGGCCCGGGAACTCCTGCGCGCCGAGCCCGGCCTGCTGCCCGCCGTGGAGGCACGCGCCCGAACCGCTGTACGCGAGGGCCGCTTCGCCCCCGCCGCATAAACCCCCGGCGCCCGCGACGGGCCGCCGCCAACCACCCCCGCGATGGGAGAACATCATGGGCATCCACCCCGACACCACCGACCCGCTGCCCGGCATCAGCGTGCCGCCCGGCACCATCCTCGGCTACCGCGCCGACGGCCGGCCGATCCACGTCATCGCCGGCGCCGCCGAGACCGACGACGAGCCCGACATCGAAGTCGAGCCCGATGACGACCCGGAGCCCGAGCCGGAGGCCGACCCTGAGCCGGAGCCGGACGACAAGCCGAAGCCCAAGCCGCCCGCCAAGAAGGACGACCCGAAGCCCGGCGACGACGACTACGAGCCGCCTTCCAAGACGGAATGGGCGCGCACCCAGGCCGCGCTGAAGAAGGCCAACGACGACGCCAAGCGGCACCGGCTCCGCAACAAGGAGCTGGAGGACAAGGCGCGCGGCGACGAGTCCGACCACGAGAAGGCGCTGCGGGAGGCGCGCGAGGAAGGTGAGCGGAAGTACCGCGCCCCGCTGGTGCAGACCGCGGCCAGGTCCGCGCTCGTTGAGGCTGGGGCGCTGGCGTTCCTCTCCGATGAGAAGGAACCGGAGTCACAGGCTGCCCGCGAGAAAGGCGAGTCGCGCCTGAAGCGGCTGTTGAAGCTGGTCGACACGGACGCCCTCGACATCGACGACGACGGGTCGGTGTCGGGTCTGGACGCTGCGGTCGATGAGTTGCGCAGGGACTATCCGGAGCTGTTCTCGGCGCCAGCCCGGAAGCCGAAGGCCCGGCCGACGGGCGCGCCCCGGCCTGCCGCGGTGGAGAAGCCGAAGAGTACGGCGGAGATCCATGCGAACCGGATCCTCGGAAAGGCTTGACGCCAACAGGTATATTCATCACCAGGTGAATTGCTCCGGTGATCGGAGTAGGCCGCCGCCCTTGCTTGCGAAGGCGCCCGTGATGGGGCCCGAGCCCCAACTCGTATCCCCATCACGCCGCCCGCAGGAGGGCCATCATGGCGCGCAACACCCTTGAGGCATGGATCCCCGAAGAGTGGGAGACATCCAAGGTCATTCAGGGCATCAACCAGATGTCCGCCGTCGAGGCACTCGCCGCCCGCATCACCATGGGCTCCGACACCAAGCACGTCCCGCGCACCGCTGGCATGGGTGTCGACGTCGTCGCGAAGGGCGGCGCCTACGGTGAGGACGTCAGTCTCAACGACGAAGTCCTGCTGACGGCCCGCAAGTTCGGCAAGGCCGCGAGGATCGCGGAAGAGGACATCGACGACTCGGTCGCCGACGTCATCGAGGCGAAGATGATCGGCTGGGGCCGGTCCTACGCCAAGATGATCGACAACGCGTCTCTCGCTGTGTCCGCCGCCGAGAACGGCACCACCATCCCGTTCACGTCGCTGTACCAGCTGCTGAACACCACCGACGCCACCCTCAGCTACACCGGCGGCGACAACATCACCACCGCCGCCAGCTCCGGCGCCCCCACCTACGGCGAGTTCTCCACCGCCATCGGCGACGTCGAGGGCGGCGACTACTTCGACCCCGGCAACATGGTCGCCATCGCCCACCCGGCGTTCCGCAAGAGCCTGCGAGGCGTCCTCGACGACCAGAGCCGCCCGATCTTCATGGAAGGCCTGTCCGGCACCCCCGACACCATCTTCAGTGTCCCGGTCCGCTGGTCCCTCGGCGCACGCCTGTCCGCGACCGCCACCTCGGCGCCCACCGGACGGCCGATCATGGCGTTCGTCAACCCCGAGCTGCTGCTCCTCGGCGTCCGCTCCGGCCCCGAGAGTGTGTTCATCGACGGCCGCGACGGCCTGTCCGCCCTGACCGACGAGTCGATCCTCAAGATGCGCGCCCGCCGCGGCTTCGCCTACGGCCACCCCAACGGCGCCTCCATCCTCGTCGGCTGACCGCCCCGATTGTGGTGTGCCGCCCGACGGCTCCGGGCGGCACACCACCGAACACAGGGAGGTGAGCCATGGCAGCGAGGAAGACCACCAGCAGCAAGACCACGGCCGACAAGCCAGCCGAGAGCGAGGAGCAGCTCCAGCAGAAGCAGTTCCCCGCGAAGGCCGGCGCGCCGGAAGTCGAGGTCGACAAGCGGTCCCCGGACGGCGCCGAGGGCACGCGCCACGTCAAGGAGTTCGTCGTCCTCGGCGACACCTGGACGGGCGAGGAGTACCAGCACGAGGCGAACAGGGCGGCGGTCGCCAACGAGGCGATCCAGCGCGGCCTCCACCCGCGCGGCGAGGCCACCTTCGACGGCGCCGAGGATCACCCCGACGGCGCGTCCGTGACCCTCACCTACTCGGTGGAGACCGTGCCGTCCTCCATCGACCACTCCCCGGAGGACACGACCACCCCGCGCGACGTCATCGAAGACGCCGGCGGCGACACCAGCAGCAGCAAGGCCGAGGCCTGACATGGTCGACGCCTGGGCTACCGCGCAGCAGGTCCTGAACACCACAGGGGTGTCGGTGACCGATGCGCAGCTTGCCCAGGCGCAGGACGACATCGAGATCTTCACCAGCCGGGTCTACGCCGACACGGCGCGGATCCGGACGCGGGATCTCTACTGGCTGGGCCGGGCCGTCGCCCGGCAGGCAGCGTGGGCGGCGGGCCAGTTCGGTCTGGAGACGCGGCTGGATGCCACGCAGATCCAGCAGGACCAGGTGTCGACCACGCTCACGGGCGACGGCCTGGTCCTCGCACCCATGGCAGCCCGCGCTTTGCGGAAGGTGTCGTGGATGCGGTCGCGGACCGTGCACATCCGCTCGGCGGTCGAGGGTGCGGGCCCGGTCGGGAACGTCCTCTCGGACGCGGCTGACGACCAGCTGGACTGGGCGCCGGTCGGGAACGGGGGCCACTGATGCAGGCCATCGCCACCACCCTCCTGACCGTGCTGCGCGGCACGACCACCGACGTGTACGGCGACGAGCAGGACACCGACGCCCCCGTCCTCACCGGCATCCCTGCCTCGCTGACCGAGCAGTCCCGGCGGGTCACCACCCGCGACAACCCGACCCCCCGCATCGTCCGCTACGCCGTCGCCCGTGTGGCTGCTGGCACGGATATCCGGGATCAGGACCGGGTGCGTGATGAGCGCACCGGGGCCGTGTACATCGTCGACGCCCCGTCGTCGATGGCGAACCCCGCGATGACCGCTGATCTGCGGCTGGATCTGCGGCGCACGACCTGACAACAGCATCGGCCACCAGCGCCCGGGGAGACCGGGCCCGGCCAGCACGACACCACCTTCGGAGAGGAGGCGGCGACTATGGCGCGATCCGGCGTACGGATCGACCCGTCGGCGCGTACGCATGTCGACGCGGCGATCAACGACTGGATGGGAGACGTCATCGGCGTCGCCATCCTCGGAGACGCCCGCGACTACGTCCACAAGCGCACCGGCCGCCTGCACGACTCCCTCCGCTCCGAGTGCCACGACAAGGTGCTGCGCGTCGGCTCCCTCGACTGCAACTACTCGACGGACGTCGAACTCGGCACCGCCCCGCACGTGATCGTGCCCCGCAACAAGAAGGCCTTGTACTGGCCTGGCGCTGACCACCCCGTGGCCCGCGTGAACCACCCCGGCACTCCGCCCATGCCGTACTTGCGTCCCGCTCTGTTCCAGCGGAGGACGCCGTGAGCCTCCAACTGCGGGCCACCCCAGAACTCGTCGCCACCGCCTGGCTCAAGACCGTCGTCGGCGACCGCGTCGCCACGACCCTGCCCAAGGACAACACCTCGTGGGCGGCGTCCGGGTTCTGCACCCTCGTCACGGCCGGCGGCACCCCGAACCTGTACGTGCCGCTGCGGGATCCGGCGATGGGCGTGGACTGCTGGGCCTTCAACCCAGACAGCCAGAAGCCGCCGTGGAACAAGGCCGCCGTGCTCGCAGAGGCGATCCAGGCCGCCTGTTACGACCACACGGCGATCCCGCAGACCGTCACCCTGCCCGCCGGGTATCCGGCCGCGCGGGTTCTGTCCGCGTACACGGTCGGCGAGTCCCGACGGATCCATGACGACGCCTCGTCGTACGCCCGCTACTCGATCCCCGGGCTCGTCATCGCCTGGACGGAGGTCCCCTCGTGAGCTGCTACGCCGTCCAGGAACGCAAGCCGCATGGCCAGCTCCTCAGTTGGAACGGGCGCGTCATCGTCCACAACAGTCGAGACGAGTTGGAGTTCCTTCTCACCGGCGACATCCGCATCGTCGACTGCCCGCGCTCCATTCCGCCCGAGCAGACCATCGAACTGCGCTTCCACCCGCAGTTCAGCCACCACCGCTTTCCACTCTGTCGGGAGGACTACCCCTGATGCCCACCGTCCGGACCACCATGCAGCCCGACCGGGAGATCGAGGTCACCGACGCCGACTACCTCGACCTCAAGCGGCAGGGCCTCCTCATCGACGACACCCCGGAGACTCCCGCACCCGCCACGGCGGCCCCTGCCCCTCCCGAGAAGAAGACCATCGCCGGCACGGCCGGAAGCAAGGAGAGCTGACCTATGTCGGTGACCACGACCAACCTGATCCAGGGCCCCGCAACCCTCTACAAGGGGGCATTCGGTGCGACCGAGCCCGCTGACACGGCCGTCAACGCGGCCCCGCCCGCGTCCTCGTGGACGGATCTGGGCGGTACGCAGGACGGCGTGAAGCTCAGCGTCGACCAGACCTACTCGGAGCTGGAGGTCGACCAGATCACCCTCCGCGTCGGCAGCCGCCTCACGAAGCAGGACTTCACCATCGAGACCTCCCTCGCGGAGGCGACGCTGGAGAACCTGTCGATCTCCCTCAACGGCGGCACGGCAGCGTCCGGGTCGGGCTACAAGAGCTTCGATCCGAACGTTACGTCGAGTGCGACGCAGCCGAACTACTTCGCCGTGATCATGGACGGTTACGGCCCCGGCGGCACGCGTCGCATCATCGGCCGCCGGATGCTCAACACCGACTCGACGGAACTGGCGTACACGAAGGACAAGCAGACGCTGATCCCCGTCAAGTTCACGGGGCACTACGTCAGCTCGGTGATCACCCCCTTCCACATCGTCGACCAGAACTGACCAGCCCCTAGCCCCTGCCCGTACGAGGAGAACCACCCATGGCATCCACCACCGCACGCACCCGCCAGTCTGCCGCCGCCAAGCGGAACGCGGCCAAAACTCTCAACCCCGACGTCGACTTCGAGCCCGTCCGGATCGCTGCCGACGACGAGGTCGTTGAGGAGCGGGTCCCGCTCTTCTATATCGGCGACGACGAGTACACGATCCCCAAGCGCATCCCGAAGGGTGTCGCCCTCCAGTACCTGCGGCAGGCAGGCGAGCGCGGCCATGAACTTGCCACCGCGCCCCTGCTGATCCGGGTGCTCGGCGAGGACGCCTACGAGGCGCTGGAGAAGTCCAAGGCCCTGACCGACGAGCAACTCGAATCGATCGTGGACATCATCGTCGGTCAGGCCCTCGGCAGGCAGGAGGGCGGGAAGGGAAAAGCCCAGAGTGGCTGACCCCGCTCCACGGGGCGATCACCGCCCTGCCGTGGCTGGAGGCGATCGCAGAGCGGACCGGACAGATCATCTGGGTCCTCGACCACCAGGACGACATCGACGCCGACTTCCTTGCGATCTACCACATCGACCTCGAACGCGACGAGATTGACGCCCGCCGCTACTTCGCCCTGGCGCACCGGCTGACCGCCTACTCGGGCGTGATGGCGGCCCGCGCTGAAGCCGAACGCGAAGAGCAGCAGCCGACAAGCTCGACCCCAACCCGCACCAGCAGTACCCCCGCGCCCGAGGGCGCGGACAGCGACGCCCGAGAGGTCTCGCTGACGACGTTCCGGATGCAGTTCCCCGGACTGGTGAGCATGGGAGGCGGGGCAGGGTGACCACCAAGCAGTGCACCCGGTGCAGCGAGGTCAAGCGCCTCTCCGACTTTTACTCAAAGGTCAACCGGCGCCCGCACCGCAAGGCCGACCGGACCTATGCCTCGGAGTGCAAGACGTGCACGTTGACCTACGCCGCTGAGTGGCGGGCCCGTAACGCTGACCATGCCGACGTGAGGCCGCTCCCCGCCTCTGCGTTCTGTGGGCGGTGCAAGACCGAGAAACCCACTGGGGACTTCGCCCTCAACCGCACCAAGGCGCGCGGGATTCAGCACATGTGCCTGGACTGCATGAGGGATCGGAAGTACGGGCTGGCCCTCGGCGAGTACGACCGCATGCTCGAACAGCAGGGCGGCGGCTGCGCTATCTGCAAGCAGCCCTGCGCCCGCGAGCGGCGCCTCAGCGTCGACCATTGCCACAGCACCGGGCGAGTGCGCGGGCTGCTCTGCCAGAACTGCAACGCCGCCATCGGCATGCTCAAAGAGGACGTCGCCTTGTTCTTTAGGGCGGTCAACTACCTCTCCGGAGGCGGTTCCTGATGGCCGGGAGCTTTAGGATCGCCGAAGGTTACGTGGAAGTAACCGCCGACGAGTCTGGCTACGACCAGGCGATGGACCGCCTCAAGGCGAAGAAGCACACCGTCAAGGTGGGCGTTGACATTGACGATGCGGACGCCGTCGCCAAGCTCGACAAGTTGGCCAAGGACCGCAAGGTCAAGTTCTTGGCCAACGCCGACACTCGCGTTGCCGCCGATGAGCTGAAGAACCTTACCCAGAAGCGGACTACACGGATCGGTGCGGACGCTGACACTCGCGTTGCAGCTGAAGAAATCGATCTCCTCACCCGCTCGCGCACCGTCCGCGTCGACGTGGACTTCGATGGGACCGCGCTCGCTGGACTGACCGCACTCCCGGACACGATCGAGATCCTGACGGAGTTGAATCAGGCGGCTTATGACCGTGTCGTCGCCAAGCTCGACAAGCTGACCGCCGACCGGACCGTCATCATCCGCGCGTCCGCCGACACCCGCGTCGCCGCCGACGAGATCCGCAACCTCACCGCCCGCCGCCAGGTACGCATCGGCATCGACGTCGACACAAGGGTCGCCGCCGACAGCATCGCCAACCTCACCCGACGCCGCACCATGACCGTGCAGGCCCGCGCCGACACCGCCGCCGCGCACACCGCTCTGAACTTCCTCACCCGCGACCGGAACGTCAACGTCCGCGCCCGCATGATCGGCAGCCTCGCCGGACTCGCAGGACTTGGCAGCAACGCCTCCAGTGGCGCCGGAGGAGTCGGCCTCCTCTCCTCCCGGCTCGTCATGCTCGCCTCCGCCGCCATCGGCGCACTGCCCACCGTGGCCTCCCTCGGCCAGTCCATCGCCGCCATGGGTCCCGCCGCCGCGGTCGCTGCGCCGGCGATCCTGTCGCTCGCGACCGCGTTCGCCGCGGTCAAGGTCGGCACAGCCGGTATCGGTGACGCGTTCAAGGCCGCGTTCGCGCCGGCCACCGCGAGCGCGGGCGCCGCCACGTCGTCGATCCGGCAGGTGGAGAACGCGCAACGCTCCCTCGCCAAGGCGCAGCAGGGTGTGAAGGACGCCGAAGTCCGGGCGGCCGAAGCCAGGGTGCAGGCGGCCCGGCAGATCAAGGACGCCCAGCTCAACCTGAAGTCCACGATCCAGGACGTCGCCGACGCCAACCGGCGCGCGGCCCGTCAGATCGCCGACGCCGAACGCGACCTCGCCGACGCGCAGAAAGACGCACGGCAGGCGCAGGAGGACCTCACCCAGGCCCGCAAGGACGCCGCCGAGGAACTCGAAGACCTCAACAACAATTTGGCCGGCGCCAAGCTCGACGAGCGCCAGGCCGTCCTCGACCTCCAGGACGCCGAGCAGGAGCTGGCGGCGGTCAAGGCGAAGGGGACGAAGGCGTCGCAGGAGGACATCGACAAGGCGCAGCTCGCCTACGACCGCGCGTTGCAGAACCTGGACGAGCAGCGGACCGAGACGAAGCGTCTCGAAGAGGAAACCGCGGCCGCGAACAAGGCCGGGGTGGAGGGCTCGGAGAAGGTTCAGCGCGCCAAGGAAGGCGTAGCGGACGCCGACCGGGCGGTCCTGGACCGGACCCGTGCCGTACGTGATGCGGTTGTGGAGGCGGCCCGCACGCAGCAGGACGGGGTGCAGCGTGTCGCCCGCGCTGAACGCGAGGTCGCCGACGCTCGTGAGGCTGCGCGTAAGGCGGCGGTGGACGGGGCCCGCGACATCAGGGACGCGCAGATGGCTGTCGCCGACGCAGCCCGCGCGGTTGCTGACGCGCAGACGTCTGGCGCCACCGCGGTCAACAAGCTCGCCGACGCGATGGCGAGGCTCAGCCCGAACGCCCGTGAGTTCGTCAACGCCGTCATCTCCCAGGGCGCCGCCTGGCGCGGCCTCAAGCTCGACGTACAGGACGCCCTGTTCCGCGGCCTCGGGACCACGTTCACCAACCTCACCACCGCTGTCGTGCCGCCGCTGACGGCCGGCCTCGTGGGGATGGCGGACAACCTGAACGCGATGGGGAAGAACGCGGCCAGCGCGGTCATCGAGTTGTCGAAGACTGGCAGGCTGCGGCAGATGTTCGACGGCCTGAACGCAGGGTTCGCGAACCTCAACCGGGTGCCCGCCCAGTTCTTGAAGGGCCTGACCGAGCTGTCCATCGCAGCGTCACCCGCCTTCGGGCGGCTGACGAAGGCGGCGGGGGACGCCGGGGACCGGATCTCGAAGAAGATCTCCGATGGGCTTGCGTCGGGCAAGTTGGAAGAGTCCATCAACCGCGGCATCGACGTCGCGAAGCAGTTCGGGCAGCTGCTCGGGGACATCTTCGGGACGCTCGGGAACATCATGAAGGCCGCCGGGGAGGGCGGCGGGGATGCGCTGGGCACGTTGGGCGAGGTGTTTGCGGAGCTGCGGCGGATCACGGCGATGCCGGAGGTGCAGCAGGCGCTCGCGACGATCTTTCGGGCGGTCAACGAGATCGCGAAGCTGTTCGCGGGCACGCTGGGCGCGGTACTTCAGGCAGCCCTGCCGCTGCTGGAGGCGCTCGCGCCGGTCGTCACTGAGCTGGCGCAGAAGCTGGGCCCGGTCCTGGCCTCCCTCGCGGAGGCGCTGGGCGAAGCGCTCATGCCGATCATGGATGCGCTGCTGCCGGTGGTCGAGGAACTTGGTGACGTCCTCATCGACGTCGTGCAGGCGATCATGCCGCTGCTGAAGCCGATCGGTGAACTTCTTGCGGTGGTCGTGTCCGCGCTGGCGCCGGTGCTGCCGGTTGTCGGGGACATCGTGACGCTGCTCGTCGGCGCGCTCGTCACCGGGCTGAAGCCGGTCATCGCCGCGCTCATCCCGGCCGTGGGGACGTTCGGGAGTCTCATCGGCCAGTTGGCGCCGATGCTCGTGCCGCTGTATGCGGCGTTCGCGCCGCTGATCCCGGTACTGGGGCAGATGGCGGCCGCGCTGATCAACCTGGCGATGTCGGTGATCGAGCCGATGCTTCCGCTGATCGTGGGCCTGGCGGGCATGATGTCCGGCGTCTTGGCGGGCGCGTTCAACATCTTGGTGCCTGCGATCACGACGGTCGTGGGCTGGCTGACGACGTTCGCGAACAAGGTCAGCGAGGTCGTCGGCTGGATTGTCGACAAGTTCGAGTGGCTGTATGACACCCTCGTCGGGCACTCCATCATCCCGGACTTGGTGCGGGACATCACGCGGTGGTTCACGTCGCTGTGGACGAACACAAAAAAGATCTTCACCGCATTGAAGGACTGGGTCGTCAAGACCTGGCGGGACCTGTGGGCTTCGGTACGAGACCGGTGGAACTCCTTCTGGTCCGGGCTACGGGGTGCGGTCTCCGGGGCGTGGAAGTCGCTCCGGGACAGTGTGAGCAACCTGCGGACGTCGATCTCCAGCACGTGGAGCAACCTGTGGAACGGCGCCCGCGACAAGGTGACGTCGATCTTCTCGACGATCCGCAGCAAGGTCGACTCGTTCAAGTCGGGGATGCGGACCGCGTTCACGTCCCTCCGGGACAGCTTGGGCCGGATCTGGGACGGCATCAAGAGCAAGTTCGCCTCGCCGGTGCGGTACGTCGTCGGCACCGTCTACAACAACGGCATCCGCCGCATGTGGAACGCCATCGCCGGAAAGATCAACTCCGGGATCACCCTCCCCGCGATCAAGCTCGGCTTCAACAAGGGCGGCGTCGTCCCCGGCCAGGGCAACCGCGACACCGTCCCCGCCATGCTCACCCCCGGCGAACGGGTCCTCTCCACCAGCCAAGTCACCGCCCTCGGTGGCCACCGCGGCATCGACGCCATGCTCGGCCAGGACCGCCCGACGAAGACCGGCGGGAACCCCACCCGGCAGCAGGAACGCCGCCGACAGCAGCAGCCCGTGCAGCACTTCGACGTGGGCGGCATCGTCGGCAACGTCACCGGCGGCATCAGCAACGTCGTCGGCGACGTCACCTCCTGGGCGAAAGACCTCGTCGTCGGCGGCCTCAAGGACGCCGCGAAGAAGGCCCTCTCCTCGCTGGTACGCCCGCTCATCGGGAAGATCCCCAACACCGGCATCGGGAACCTGATGCGCGGCCTGTCGAACAAGGCGGTCGACGGGATGATGGGCTGGTTCGGCAAGGAGGACAAGAAGGCCGTCGGCGGGCCCGGCGTTCAGAAAGCCCTGTCGTGGGCGAAAACGCAGCACGGCAAGAAGTACCAGTGGGGCGGCAACGGCAACCCCAGCTGGGACTGCTCCGGCCTGACCTCCGCGATCGAGTCCGTGATCCGCGGGGAACGCCCGCACCGCCGGTGGGCCACCGGCAGCTTCGTCGGGAACAACGGGCCGTCCGGATGGGTCCGGAACCTGAACAGCCCGTACATGATCGGCATCACGAACAGCGGCGTCGGCCACACGGCGGGCACGATCGCCGGCGTCAACGTCGAGAGCCGCGGCGGCGACGGCGTGGTCATCGGGAAGCGGGCCCGCTCCTACAGGGACAGCATGTTCACGTCCCGGTGGGGCTTCGCGCCCGCCGCCAAGTTCGACTCCGGCGGCCTGCTCCAGCCCGGCGCGACGATGGCCATCAACGCCACCCGCCGACCGGAGCGGATCCTCGACCCGCAGCAGACTGCCCTGTTCGAGCAGCTCGTCGCGGGCGGGGGCGCTGCTGGTGGCGTGACGATCGAGAACATCACGGTGGCTGGCACGTTCGACTTCTCCACACCTGCCTCCCGTCGAGCGGCTGCTAACGCCCTCGTCGACGAGATGAAGGAAGCCATCCGCAAGTCCGACAGGAGCCGCGCCTGATGGCCCTCTACAACTGGGGCGACGTCCAACTCGGCCGCATCCCCCTCCGTGAGACGTTCACCGTCACCGAGTCGGGCGGCGAGTCCCGCAGCCTCGACCTCGAAGGACAGGAGTCCTACCCGCCGCTCACCCGCGCGCAGGTCATCGCCCGGCACGACGGCATCAACGCGCTCCAGATCGGTCAGTGCGTGCCGGTGACGTTCACCGACAAGCCAGAGCGGTCCGGCTACTACACGATCAAGAGCGCGGGGGCGACGTACAGCGAGCATCTCAACGAGCGCGTCACTACTGACTGGAAGGTCAGCTTGGAGCGGGTCGGCTCCGACTCGGAGACCGACCTCCAGAGCCGCCTTACCGGGGCCGTGCGCGTCAACGACTTCTCGCTGACCGGGGAGCGCTGGCATGCGCCGCCGATCGGGCACTACGGCTACTACACCGGCTCCACCAACGCGACGACGATGACCCGCACCGGCGCGGACGGGGCGATGACCGTCTACCGCAGCGTGCCCGCGAACGTGTCCCCACGCTGGGGCTGCGCGCCGACGTCGTACCTGACCGGCCGGGTCAAGGTCACCACCACCGGGGCGCAGGAGGTGTACGGCGTCGACGTGCCGCTCGCCGCCACCGGGTGGGCGCTGTCGAATGGCCTCGTCAACGTCGCCCCCGGCGCGTCCGCGACGCTGGACGTGCAGGCGTACACCGGCAGTGCCTACCACTCCAAGCTCTGGAACGTCAGCGCCGCCGGGTCCGCCTCCTCGATCACGACGTGGGACGGAGCCACCCTCCTCCGCAACGACCCCGAGATGTGCATCGTGCGGCTGATCAAGGGCCTGGCGCCGGGCCGCGCGACCCTCGACCTCACCCTCCGCCGCGGCTCCCGCTTCGTCGAGGGCTACCTCCAGACCGGCACCTCTGCCACGCTCGCCGCCTACCGCAGCAGCCTGGAGACCAACACCAGCTTCGCCGCGTCCGGGTACGTCGTCGCCACGTCGGACGATGCCGACGGCAACAAATTCGCGGCAGGCTCCGCGAGATCGTTCACCGCCCACACCAACGGAGGCGTCATCAAGAGCAGCGCCACCAGCATCGACTTCTGGATCGGCGTAGCGGCCGGCGGGAGCAGCGCTATATCCGGGGACGCCGCGACCGACCTGCGGAACCAGTACGTCGCCTGCATGCCGGAAGCCGTCTACGGAGTCCGGAGGTAGCGCGGGTGGCCGTCAACGAGGTACTGAAGGCTCTGGGTTCGTGGGAGATCGGTCTGCTCCCGTCGATCCCCCGCGACGCCCTGGACGCGATCCAGTACTTCGGGCACGTCGCGATCGTCCCCGGCCGGCTCGACCCCGCCCAGTACGGCGACAACCTCCTCGACGTGGCCCGCTACGTCGGCGTCGTCCGCACGCGCACGACCGGCGACGACGGTCGCACCAACGCCCCCGGCGACAACCTCAGCGTCGGCGGCGTCGGGATGGCGTTCTGGCTCGGCGACGAGGACAGCAAGGGCGACGTCTTCGAGAACGCCGTGGAACCCGCGAGCGCCAGCTTCGCCACGGCCATCAACATGCTGCTCCCCGCGTCCGGCGCGGTCACCGCCGGCACCATCCACTCCGTGTCCGGCACGTACACCGGCCGACACCAGTACGAGACGCCCCGCACCGCGATCGGCTACGTCTGCGACACCATGTCGTCCGAGAGCGTCCCCGTCTCCTGGCGCGTCAACGGCGACGGCACCCTCGACGCCGGGCCGGACTCCGATCTGTTCGTGACCAACCCGACGTGCGTCATCGTCACCCGCGGCGCCGGCGAGGACATGGCGCTACGGGCCCTGCCGGGCAGCATGGACGTCACCCGGGATATGGAGGACTACTCCACCCGCGTCGTCCTGCTGGCCGAGGGTGAGGGGGCGAGTATCGCCACGGGGGCGGCGGACATCTCTCCGGCGACCGGGTTCAAGGACATCCACGGCAACCCGCTGAAGCTGACCCGCCTCGTGTCCGAGTCGGATACGACGTCGACGAACGCGGAGACCCGGGCTGCGTTGCAGCTGTCGCGGTTCACGTCGGCACGGAACGCCCTCACGCTGTCGACTGCGGACTACGACGTCCACGGGTCGTTCGTGGTCGGGGACCGGGTGTGGGTGTACGACCCGGACTCTGGTCTTGTCGACACATCGACAGAGATCACGTTCCGGGGCCTGCGGCTGAACCCGCTCAAGCTCCAGGTGACGGAGACCTCATGGTCCATCACCGAGGGATACACGGTCGCCTACCGGGCAGCCGACGGCACCTGGACCGACCTCACGCAGTACATCGACTTCGAAACCGACGGCACGTCCACCGTCACCGTCGGGGACTTCTCCCGGCAACTCACCAACTCCTCGACCGAGCCGATCGGGTCACGACCCAACGCCGACACCTCGGTACCCAGCCAGCCGGTGTTCGTAGAACCGTTCACCGGCCTCGCCTACCTCGACAACCGCGGCTTCACCCGCGCCCGCGTCATCCTCACCTGGAACGCCCCCAACAACGTCGACGGATCCACGGTCCTGGACGGGGATCACTACGAGATCCGCTACGCCGTCGACACCGACATGCTGTACCCAGCCACCTGGACGCAGGTCTCCCAGGTCCGCTGGCAAGACCTCCAGACCTGGAGCCAGCCGTTCGCCGCGCCCGATGACGACTGGCAGGTCATGTTCGTGGCCTGGGGCGAGACAACCGCCCAACTCCAAGACCTCTCGCCCGGGGTCGGCTACGACGTGCAGATCCGGGCGGTCGACAGGACCGGCAACACCGGCGCCTGGTCGCCGGTGACGACGTTCGTAGCCTCGTCCGACAACCTGCCGCCCTCCACTCCCGCCGCCCCGTCGGTGGCCGGGTCGCGGATTGCAGTGCAGATCACGCACGAGTTGGGCAAGGCCAGCGGCGGCACGTTCAACCTAGAGTCGGATCTCGACCACCTTGAGATCCACGCCGACTACGAGCCCGGGTTCACACCGACCACGACCACCCTCAAGGGCAAAGCAGTCGCCAACGCGGGCATGATCCAAGCCGAGATCCCCGTCGTGTTCACCGCCCAGGTGGAAGAGACGTCCGCCCGGTACGTGCGGGTCGTCGCGGTCGACAAGACCGGCAACAAGAGCGGGCCCAGCGACGCGGCGTCGGCGACCGCACTCCTCATCGACGACGCCCACATCAGCGACCTCACCGTCTCCAAAGTCACCGCCGGTGAGATCACGGCGTCGTGGGTCATGGCCGGGGAGATCAAAACCGCCGACACCGGCGCCCGCGCCCGGATGTCCGCCGACGGCTACGAGCTGTACAACACCGCCGGCAGCCGCACCTTCTTCGCCGACGCCTCCACCGGCGACGTGTCGATCATCGGCCAGCTCCTTTCCGGTACAACCGGAAAGCGACTGGAGATCAACCCCACCGGAACCTTCCTGCCCGAAATCCGCTTCTACCCCAACTCCGGTAGCGACTTCGGCTTCATCAACGGAGTCTCCGCAGGCACCGACGTCAGCCTCGGCATGAACTCCAGTCCGTTCGACGACGGCGGCGTCACCTGCACATCCCGCGCCTACCTCACGCCCACAGCCGCCCGCCTCGAAGTCATCCGATCCGACACCGCGGAACGCCGCGGCGGCTACGTCATCGCCCAGCCCGGCGCCTTCTCCGCCGGCTACCAGCGCGGCGGCGTGGACGGCGGCAAGTTCTACGGCGACGAGGTGCAGGCCATCGTCGGATGGGACAACGGCACCGACGCCACCGCCAACTACTGGCTGCACTTCGCCAACCGGACCGTACACATCGGCAGGTGGGCCGACTTCGCAGCCCCGGGCAGCATCGACGGCATCTTCACCGGCACCGTCGCCGGGACCGCGAGTGCCTCCAGCCTGTCCCTGGGGTTCGGTATCACCATGGACACCCAGCTCGTACCGATCGTGTCCGTCCGCGACGCCCCTGCCGTCGCCAACACGCGCGGGTTCTGCATCAGCGCCTCCGACACGACCGGCTTCACCACCCAACTCTCCGGCGCCGCCGACGGCGGCTGGTCCGTTTATTTCTGGTGCTACAGGATCTGACATGCCACCACGCGAATACATCGTCCAGACGGTCGGCGAGTACTGGCCCAACCCCGACAACCCGTGCTGGTACGTCGACATGCTCAAACCGGACGGCACCCTGCACCGGCACGTCTTCCCCAAGATGACCTTGGAGAATTTGGCCGCCGAATACGGCATCGACCCGACAGCGGTGGACGACCTCCTCGACATCGCCATGCACCAGCCGTTCGCACCCAACCCCGAGGACCCGGACGGCGAGGACCCGGCCGGCGCGGCGGGCATGCTGTCGCCCGCGCTCGTCTCGCGCGGCACGACCCGCAAGGGCGACCCTGTACCGACGACCCTGTACACGGCTGCCGACACCGCCGCGGCGCGTGAGGCGCACCGGATACGGATCGAGCACACCAAAGCCCACCGGGTGCGGGTCGTCCCGCCGAAGGCCGGCCGGGACCCGCTCAACACGATCCGGCAGGCGCACGGCATCGACCCGGCCCGCGTCGCCGTGAAAGCCCGCATGGTCGAGGAGCGGCGGCTGGTCGCTCAGGGCCGTGCCCCGCAGCGCCCTACCACCCGTAACCCCGACTTCCTGAAGGGCGGCCCCCGTGCCTGACGCTCCCACCACCAGGCTCGGCCTGTACAAATCCCTGTCGGACGGCTCTGAACTGGTCGACTACTCGCAAGATATCGGCCAGAACTGGGACAAGGTCGACGCCGCCGCAGGCTTCCAAGTCGTCACCTCGGGGACCCGGCCCTCCAGCCCGTACAGCGGCAAGGGCATCGCCGAGTCCAACACCAGCTACCGGACGTACTTCTCCAACGGCACCGCGCCCGCCTCCGCGTCGTGGGTGCAGATCCCCAACAGCAGCAGCACGTACGACGCGGACCTCGACCTCACCAGCGGCAAACAGGTCAACATCGGCACCAGCAGCAGCACCGCCAGCATCGCCGTCGTCAACGCCGCCACCACCACCGACGCCATCAGTCTCCGCGTCACCGGAGACACCCAGTCCCGGTTCCTCGTCGACACCGACGGCTCCATCAACTGGGGTGCGGGCGCCTCAGCCGCAACCGACGTCACCCTCTACCGGTCAGCCGCCAACATCCTCCGCACCGGCGACAGCCTCACCGTCGACATCGACCTCACCGTCACCGGCAACATCAACTCCGCCGCAAACCTCAACACCGGCGCCTGGACCACCTACACGCCCACCTGGACGAGCAGCGGAACCCAGCCCGCCCTCGGCAACGGCACCCTCGTGGGACGGTACGCCCGCATCGGTCGCACCATCGTCTGCCAGATCAACTTGATCCCTGGCTCCACCACGACATTCGGTACGGGCACCTACTCGTGGGCGCTACCGGCTACGAGCGCGAACGCGGGCGCCACCTACATCGGTCAGGCTCACCTTCTCGGCACTGCCCGGTGGGCAGGCCAGTTCGTGATCAGCCCCAACCAGTCGGCGTCCAACCCCTTTTTCTCCACCGCGTCCGGCGACTCACGGCTCGCCGGCATGACACCGACCGTGCCGGAGACGTTCGCGAACGGGTCCCAGCTCCGCATCACCGTCACGTACGAGGCGGCCGCCTAGCCGTGGTCGTCGGCCGGGTACGCCGGCTGCGCGGCCAGGTCCGGGCCGAACGTCGATGGGTCGGGCTTGGCCTGCTGGAGCCGCTGGTTCTCCTCCTGCGCGGCGGCAAGCTGGCGTTCCAGCCCGGCGACCTTCGCGCGCAGGAGGAGGGTTTCGTCGAAGAGTTCACCGCACCGCTGCCGGAATACGGGGAGCGCGTCGTCGACGCTGATCTGCTGACCCTGGGGCTGGTTCATGCGGTGACCGCCTTGTCTGCGAGGTCCCGGTACCGGTCCAGGAGGTCGGTGTCGTTGAGGAACGCGTGCTGGGTGAAGAACGACCAGTGCGACACGATCGCGTCGCCGCGGAGGATGTTCGGGGCGCCGGTGGCGAGCGGGTGGTGGATGGTGTGAAAACTCTCCTCCTCGTCCGGGACGAGGACGCCGGGGCCGTGCGGGAGTCCGGCGTACATGCTGCCGAGGCTGGCGAAGCAGGAGACGGAGAATTGGGTGCCGGGCTGGATCGGGAAGTCCTGGTACAGGTAGAGGTCTTCGACGGCGCCGCGCTCGATGTGGTCGAGGAGCAGTTCGTGGAGCTTCACCGCGAACGGGCCGTTGGCCCAGCCGTTGGGGTCCATGCAGTACATGCCGACCTCGCCCCACTCGCGCGGAACCTTCCCGCAGTGCTGGAGGAAGTGCGAGCAGATCGCGTTGTTGAAGATGATCGGGAAGATCGCGGTAGGCGCGGGCATCTGAAGGCGGGCCCGGACGAGGTTGGGAATCGCGTCCTCGTGTAGGTAGATCACGTCATCGTCGAGCCTCAGATAGACGGCCTCCGGGTCGATCATCTCCCGGTAAGCCAGGCCCGTGTACCTCTGCTTGGGCAGGTTGCCGAGGTCGACGCCTTCGGGCCGGTGCTTCAGCTTCACCCAGTCGAACTGCTCGTCCAGCTCGTGGGCGTAGGCGATGTCGTCCTCTTGGCCGACCGGGTCGGTGTTGAGGTACAGCCACGCTTCGTCGACCAAGCCGCGGGCATGGTCGCGCTCCAGGTACTTGATGAGCAGGCTGAAGGTCCGGCGCCGGCCGAACGGTGTCCACGCGATGACGCGCTTCCCATCGATCACGGGTTCCTCCTCGTGGTGCGGTGTTGTGGCGGCCACTGCCCGGACGCGTCGGTCCACGGCAGGTCAGGGTGCAGCTTCCGCAGGAGATCCACGGTCGCCGCGTGATGCTCGCTGCGGGCGTCGGAGAGCTGGCCGGGGTGGACGCGCACGAAGTACAGCGGCTGCTCCACCACCGCGTACCGGTGCATGCCTGCCTTCCAGACGCGAATCCACCAGTCCCAGTCCTCCGCCGTCCCGTACGTACCGGGCGGCGTGGCGTCCGGCGAGTAGCCGCCGACCGTCTCCCACACCCTGCGGCGGATCAGCGCCTTGTCGATGAGCGGCGGCCACTGCGCGAAGTCGTCCAGCGTGGCGTCCGGGAGGCTGGCCTGCACGTGGTCGGCCTCGCCGAACTGCTGCGCGTGCGGGACGACGAAGTCCCGGCCGCCGTCCGCACCTAGGGCGGACGCGCAGCGGGCGATGCACTCCGGGTGCAGCCGGTCGTCTGCCGAGGCGGTGAACAGCGCGTCACAGCCGTCGGCGAGTGCGAGGCGGGCGGCGGCGTTGAGGCTGCCCGCCCAGCCGACCCGCTTCCGATTCCGCCGCATGCCGGCCCACAGGTCGGGGTGCTCACGCAGCCACTCGTAGGTGCCGTCGTCGGAGCGGTCCTCGGCGATGTACGCGTGCGCAGCGTGGGTCTGGCCCTGGACCGAGTCGAGCATCTCTTCGAGGTAGGGGAGAGCGTTGCGGGCGGGGATGATGACGCCGATCTTCATCGCGTTCGCTCCATCCACTGGTAGGTGCGGGCCACGCCCTGCTGCCACCCGACGGCGGGCTCCCAGCCGCGGACTGCGCTCACGGGGGAGTTGTCCGTGACGACTCGTTGAAGATCCCCGGGGAGGCGTTCGGCGTGGCGCACGTCGCTGTAGTCGATGCGTTCCAGGAGCCCGAGGAGGCTGACCTCGTTGTCGGGGCCGCCGCCGACGTCGTAGGTGCGGCCCTGGTAGGCGTCGAAGTTTTCGACGATGTCGCCGAGGAGGCGGGTGAAGTCGTCGATGTGGAGGATGTCGCGGGACTGGGTGCCGTCGCCGTGGACGGTGATGGTGCGGCGTTCGAGGGTGGCGCGGAGGAACCAGGTGACCCAGCCTGCTTCGGCGCTGCCGTCCTGTCCGGGCCCGTACACGGTGGACGGTCGGAGGATGACCGACGGGAGGCCGTAGAGGTCGCCGTACAGGCGGAGGTAGTCCTCGCCGACGCGTTTCGACAGCCCGAGCGGGGCGATCTTCCCGTCGGCGCCGGCGTTCACCTTGACGCTGGACGTGAACAGGACGGGCACGCCCCCGGCCTGGCGTGCGGCTTCGCACACGTTGAAGGTGCCGAGCGCGTTGTCCCGGAAGTCGGCGGCCGGGTCGGCGAGGCTGACGGCCGTGGAGCAGCTGGCGCCGAGGTGGACGATGACGTCGGGCTGGGCGGCGTCCACGGTCTTCTGGAGCGCGGCAAGGTCGGTGGTGGGTCGGCCGTGGCGTTTGTCGATGCCGGTGACCCGATGGTCGTGGGCGGTCAGCTGTCGGACGAGGTGGGTGCCGATGAATCCGGATGCCCCGGTTACGAGGATGTTCACGGGCGCTGCCTCCAGAGGTCTCGGAGCACTGGCCCCAGGAAGGCGAGACTGGCCAAGGCGGACAGGATCGCGACGGCGGCCCATTCGCGGTTGCCGGAGGCCATCGTGACGATGGTGAACGCAGCTGCCGACGCCGAGGCGGCCATGGAAGCGGCGATCTGAGCGGCGATCTCGTTGTCCTTCACCAGCCCACCGCTTTCTGCCAGGAGACGTACTCGGTGAGCTTGGCCTCGGCGAGGACGGCGACGAGCGCGGCGGTGAAGTGGGCTTGGGCGGCGAGGACGTCCAGATGGCTGGGCGGCCAGATGCCCGGCTTGATGCCGCGCGCTTGTTCCTCGTCGCTGACGGGTTGGCCTTCGAGGAGGCGTTCGCCTTCGCGGTAGTGATCCGGTCCAGTAGCCATCAGGCAGCCTGCTTCCTGGCATGGTGGCGGCGCTGTGCAGCGTTCTCGCAGGCGCGACACTGCCGCTTCCCGTTCCTTCGGGTGATCGTGTTCTCGGGGGTGAACTCGTGCCCCCTGCCGCAGCGGTTGGTTCTGACAGCGATTGCTGTAGGCGTCATGCCGCGCCGGATGTTCTCAGCCTGTGTGACCGGCTCCAGATGGGCGGGGTTCACGCATCGCCGGTTGCGGCATGTGTGGTCTAGGACAAGGCCTTCGCGTACCGCACCTACAGCGAACTCGTACGCCACGACGTGCGCCCTGCGTGTACGTCCCGCAAGCTTGAACTGGCCATAGCCGTCGCGGACATTGAGGGAGGCCGTCCATTCCCAGCAGGTATCCGCTGAGGAGCGGTTGACCTTGGCCCAGAAGCGGACCGCTGTCTGGTCGTTCACACCGTCACCCCCACGGGCGCCGTAAGAGCCGCCTGCCACTGCACGTGCAGCGCCTGCATGATCGACCCCGACGCCTCGCCCCGCGCCGCCATCCCGACCCGCTGACGAAGCTCCGGATCGTCTGCGAGGAGCTTGAGGAACTTCCCCCACTGGTGCTCGTGCTTCACCAAGAAGCCGTTCTCGCCATGACGGATCACCCGCCGGTACGGCTCGATATCCGACGCGATCAACGGAATGCCCAGGACGCTGGACTCCAGCCACTTCGTCGGAAACTTCGCCCGGTTGAACGCCGTGTCCCGGTACGGCGCCACCCAGACGTCCCAGTCGCTGCACGCCTGAAGGTAGTTGTCGACGCTCGGCACCCAGCCCAGCGCGCCGACCCCGCGCCCCTTCAACCCGAGACCTATCGCGTGCTCGGCGGTGATCCCCACGATCCGCACCTGCACCCCACCCGGACGCCGATAGGTCGCGATCCGATTCAGCGCCCGCACCGCATCCGGCAACTCGGCCACCGTGCTGCTCGTGCCGGCCCAGCCGACGGACAGCGGCCGGCCGTCAGCGCGGTAGTCGCGCGGCTTGCCGAGGAGCTGGGCGGGGAGACCGTTCGGAATCACCCGGACGTCAGCCGCGTAGTCCCGCAGCACGCGCGCGAGGGGTTCGGAGCAGCAGGTGACGAGGTCGGCGAGCGCCATGTTGTCGGCCAGCCGCTGGAGCATCGCCTTGTCCCACGTCTGGGCGGCGTGCTGGTTGGTGGGGTCGATGTGGAAGTAGTCATCGTCCAAGTCGAGGACGAGGCGGGTGTTCGTCTCCTGCTTGAAGTGCTGCCACATCTGGGTGGGCTCGGGCTTCGCGACGCGGCAGCCGACGAGCGCGTCCAAGTCCCGCCAGTCGTGGGGGAGGCGCATGCCGCCGCTGACCTGGTGGCCGAGCCATTGGAGGCTGATGCCGGGGAGCTGTGCGCGGTAGTACGACGATCCGGCGGTGTCGGCGGCCCAGAAGTGGAAGCGGCCCATCTCAGCCCCCAGGAGTCGGCACGACAGGCCCGTGGTTGAACGTTCCGGGGCACTCGTGCGGCTCCTCAGCGGTCCACTGCCCCCAGGCGTGGCAGCCGTCGCAGTGCCCCCACCCGCCTGCCTTGATCTCGTGGAAGCGGGACGGGGTGCCGTCGGGGTGCGTCGGACGCCCCGTCGACTTGGCATCGCCCGGCCCGGACCTGGCCGCGTCCAGCCGTTGGTAGAAGCCCGCGAGTTCCCGCTGCCGCTCGCCGACCTGCTCGATCAGCTGGTGCCACGTCGTGTCCCGCGACAGGAGCAGGGCGTCGCAGAGGGCGAGCCGGGTCTGCTCGTGCGCGTGGATGAGTTCACCGGTCTGCGCATCCCCCTCGCGATCGTCGACCGCGACCGGGGCCGCGTTGTTGCCGAGGATCTCCACGGTCTCCGGGGTGACGATGGCGGCGCGCGCACCGATCTTGTCGGCGATGCCCTGCCAGTAGTCACCGAACGGCATGTCCTGGCCGAGGATGATGCGCTGTGGAACCGTCTCGTCGACGACGAGGACGAACGGCGGCCGGTCGTCGCCGGTGCCTTCGGGGAGTTCGAGGATCTGCAAACGGGCCATCAGCCAACCGCCTCGCGAGGGGGGAAGAAACGCAGTCTCACCATGACGGCGGCTCCAGGTACTGAGCGGCCGCGAGTAGACGCTGCTGGTCGTCCTTGGCGTGGCCGAGCATGAGGTTGCACGTCGCGCAGAGAATGCCCCGGATGCTTCCTGTCCTGTGGCAGTGGTCGACGTGAGTCTGTTTGTGAGAGGTGAACTCGTCCGAGCAGATCCCGCAGCGGTTCTCCTGCGCGTGGATCATGCGCTCCAGGTCGACGAGGCTGATTCCGTAGTGACGACGCAGATCCCGGTCCCGGCTCTTACGGAGTCCTTCCGGGGTCTGCCGCGCCGCGCGGCGGCGCGCCGTGATGGCTTCCGCGTTCCTCGCCCGGTACTCACGGTTGCGCCGCCTGCTGCACTCACGGCAGTGCGCGGACGTCTTCGTGGTCGAAGTGTGACTCTGGCTGGAGTAGAAGGCGTTCAGCGGCTTCGTCTCGCCGCAGTCGGGGCAGCGCTTCATTCCTGCTCCGCGCGCCACTTCGGCAGCCAGTTCTCGGCGTACCAGGCGACGACGTCCGCGATGCCCGCATCCAGGTCGACGAGCGTGTCCGCGCTCATGTCGACGAGGGGAAGCGTGCTGGTGTCGGCGGTGACTCGCGCACCCTTTACTTCCCCAGGGCGCATCCAACCCGTGTGCGCGAGCGGCACCTCGTCGTACCCCAGGGCGACGGCCGCCTTGACGACCGTCTCGGCGACCTCGTTCACAGTGCGGTGGTCGGCGGGTCCGACCTCGACGGGGCGGGGGGTCTTGTCGTTGTCTTCGAACACGATGCCGCTGGCAGCCTTCTCCAGGGCAGTGACGAGGGCCTTCGCCCCGTCGGTGACGTGGACCATGTCGGACACCTGCTCGCCGTCGCCGTAGATCTCGATCGGCTGGCCGGTGAGGGCGCGGCAAACGAACGAAGGCGTGATCTTCTTGACCTTCGCCGGGCCGAACGGTGGGGCGACGGACTGGCGAGGGCCGTAGGCGTTGACGAGCCGGACGATGTTGCAGCGGGTGCCGCGCTCCTTGTTGAACATGGCGACGTACCGCTCGACGGTGGTCTTGGAGATGCTGTAGGTGTTGTTCATCCAGTGGTTGCCCACCCCGATGTAGACGCCGGGGATCTTGTACTGGGTGATGGCTTCGAGGAAGTTGAGCCCGCCCTTCACGTTGGTCTCGGTGGCTGGCCGAGGGTTCTGGATCGTCTCCTGGGTGCCGAGGCAGGCGGCCAGGTGGATGATCCCGTCGACGTGGGCGCCGAGTTCCGCCATGGCGACCTCGTCGCGGACGTCGCCCATGCGGACGGGGTGCCCGTGGGCGCTGCGTCCGGCGGTGTCGAAGATGACGGGCTGGTGGCCGCGTGCGACGAGTTCGTCGACGACGTGTCCGCCGATGAATCCGGCGCCTCCCGTGACAGCGATCCTCATGCCTCGTTCTCCTTGCTGTTGGTGCACGTGCAGCCGTTGCAGTGCCGGGTCTGGTGTTTGGCGAGGGCGACGTCGCGGATGGAGTTGCTGATGGCCATGGCGACGAGCGCGACGACGATGATCACGGTGATGTAGACGGCAGTCACGGGGTCTCCCCTTCGACGGGGAGGATGTGGCCGCCTTCAACGCAGTGGGAGGACACGCAGCGGCCAACGGGCGTGGCCCCCAGCGCGGCGTGTACGGCCCGCCAGATGACCGCATTCCGGTGCACCGGGTCGGGCGGCAGGTAGGTGCCGAGCCGCCGGATGTACTCGTACACGGCGTCGTAGGCGGGCTGACGCGGGTCCGGGCGGACGGGGAGCGCGGGGTTCAGCTCCTCCTCGGCGGGCTGCTCGGGGCGGCCCTCGTCGTCCGTCTCTGTGTCCGGTTCGGCCATGGCGTCTCCCAACTGGCGCGCGTGCGGGCATGCCTTGCAGTGCTGGCACTGTTCGTGGCCGTCCGGGCAGTCGCAGCGCGGGCAACGGCGCCCCGTGTCCGCCTGAACCGCAGGCTCGGCGTGGGGGCACTGGACGGGCGTGCCCCACGGGTCGGTGTGCTGCTCACCGCCGCACTCGGGGCGGACGCATCGGCGGCTCATCGGCTGCTCCGTATGACGGGCGTCATTTCGACGTTCACCACAGGTGGCGGAACGAACGCCAGGTATGCGAACAGGAACGACAACGCGGCACACAGGTAGTTCACGACTCGCCCCCGGCTGCCTCGGCTCCGGCCCGCTGGCTGAAGACCTTCAACACCGTGCGGGCCAGGGCGGGCACCCAGTCCTGACCGTCCGGGTCGTCTTCCAGTGCGTACGAGACCTCGTCCATGCCGTAGTTGTCGAACGGAAAGTCTCGGATGGCGGCTTCTACCTGCTCGCGGAGCGGGGAGCCTGCGGTGCGGGGCTCGGTCATGGCGTGACTCCTGTGCGGGTTCGTGCGGGTGGGGTGCGGGTCTTGATGCGGCAGGGGTACGACCCGCACGGACACACCCCTGCCGCGATCCCTTGAGCCAGGGATGCACGAACCATCCTACGATTCGCAGGAAAAACGCAAGTACAAGCTACGATTTGAAGGAATGCGCGCCACGGGAGGACCCCACACCTTCCCCGACAGGGCACACACGGACGCGATCGGGAGAGCGTGATGGCCACCCAGTGCAAGCTCTACCGAGGCGAGACGCCGCAGTTGATCCCGCCGAACGTGTGGACACTGCTCACGTTCGAGAAGCGGATTCGCAACGACCGGTCCATGGCGCGCGACCTGGCCCTGGTCATGCCGCCGTTCGACGGGGACTTCCTGTGGTCCCGGAACCTCCGGTGGGCCGCGATCACGATCCCCGAAGGCGACACCCGGCCCCGACAGTTCATGTCCCGCTTCATCCGCGACCCGCACGGCATCGGTGACGACACCGGCGCCGACGACCGCATGGCCACTCCCGGCCGGTCATGGCAGACGGTGACGTGGCCCTTCGCGGGGGAGGCAGGCCAGCCGGTGGGCGTCGAGGTATGGCACGACCACCACGAGCCCTGGGCTGTGGAGCACGCCCAGTTCGTCGGCACCACGTGGGACTACTGAAAGGGGCCTGATCATGGCCGAGTTGTGGATGCCGGGAGCAACCCGACTGGACATCGGCGACCACGCCGCGACCGACGGCGGACCGGCGAAAGCCATCGCGCACATCACGTGGGACGTCAACGCCACCGCCGCCAAGCCCGCCGACCTCATCCCCTATGAGCGGCTCCGCGGCTACTTCTCCGGCGGCGGCAAGGCCGCGTGCCCGCACATCCTGTGGGACCCGTTCACCGGCCGCATCACCCAGTTCCTGCCCGCGAACTCCCGCAGCAAGAGCCTCGCCGACCGGGCCGGCGGCACGCGCACCAACCGTGCAGGCTCCGTCGTCCTCCAGATCGAGGCCCTGTTCTTCCCGTACTGCCGGGTCGGCGACACCGTGTACCCGACCCTCGCGGGCACGCCCTGCAAGGGCTGGACCGAACTCCACGCGTGGGTGAAGTCCTGGGGTGTCGCCGATGCGTGGCCGAACGGACGCCCCGAGAACTGCACCCGCAACGCAACGAACTGGGCAACGAAGAGCGGCTGGTTCCCGCACAAGGCCGTTCCGGAGAACGACCACGTGGACCCGCTGTCCTGGCCGGCGTTCCCGACGGAGCCCGTCGTCGTACCGCCCAAGCCGAAGCACGAGCCATTCCCGGGCGTCGGATTCTTCGCGGCCGGCCGCCATAGCCCGATCATCGCGGCGATGCACAAGCGGCTTGTCGCCGAGGGCTGCAACCGGTACGCGTCGCAGGCGAACGCCGACGTGTGGGGCAGCGGCGACGAACGGTCCTACGCCGCCTGGCAGCGGAAGCTCGGCTACTCCGGCGCTGACGCCGACGGCACTCCCGGCCCTACCTCTTGGGCCCGGCTCCAAGTCCCCAACGTCTGACCCGAAAGCGAGAACGCCATGAACGTCAACCTCGACCAGGCCTACTGGATCGGCCTCCTCGTCTCCGTGATCCTGCCTGTCCTCGTCGGCCTGGTCACCACCAGAGTCACCCACGCTGGAGTCAAGGCCGTCCTCCTCCTCGCCCTGTCCGGGCTCGACGGATTCCTCGTCGAGTACGTCGCGGGCGGGCCCGGCTACGACGTCGGCACGGCCGCGGTGCTCGCGCTCGTCGCGTTCGCCACCGGCGTGCTCAGCCACTTCGGCCTGTGGAAGCCCGTCGGCGTGGCCGGACGAGCGCAGGACACGTTCGTCAAGGCTGCCTGACCTGTCCCGTGAGCGCGTCGGGGAGGTGGTGGTGGCGTGGACGCGGCCATGGTGACGGCGATCGCAGCGGTGGTCGTCGGCACCCTGTCCGCGGCGGGCGTCATGTACGGCAGCCGCGGCGCGAACCGGGCGGCTCGGGAGGGCAACGCGGTGACCGGATTCAGCAGCCTGACGAACGAACTCCAGGAGGAACGCAAGGAGCTGAAGCAGGAGATCGCCACCGTGCGCGCGGAACTGGCGGCGGAGAAGCTGGAGTCGGCCCGGCTGCGGCTCCTCGTGCAGCAGCTCGGAGGCGCGCCATGACGCGGACCGAGCTGGTGCTGTATCGCAACCGGCGGCTACTGCTGCTGACGGCTGTCCTGCTGGTGCTCGGCGGCGGGGTGGCCCTGTCGCTGATTTTGATCGGCCGGGAGGCGGATGCCCGTCGGGAGCTTGCGACGGAGGCGGACCTCCGCGGCACGGCCGTGAGCACGTTGGCGGGTGATGTGCGGGCGTTGCGCGAGCAGGTGCTGGGCGAAGGCGAGATACCGGTGGCGCCGGATCCGACGACGGCGGTGGAGGATCTACCGGATCGGGCTGAGGTACCGGTGCCGATCCCGGGACCGGCCGGGCCTGACGGAGAGGACGGGGAGGACGGCGAGCCGGGCAAGACCGGGCCTTCGGGGACACCAGGCAACGACGGCCAGACCGGAGCAACAGGCCCGCCCGGCGCCACCGGCCCGACGGGCCCGCAGGGTGACGTGGGCCCGCAGGGGCCTGTCGGTCCGCAGGGCGAACGCGGGGAGAAGGGGGACACCGGCGATACGGGCGAGCAGGGCCCGCCCGGACCAGCCTGCCCCGACGGCTACAGCCTCCAGCCGCCGGCCGACGACCCGGACGCGCTGGTCTGCCGGCGGGACAGCGCACCCGACGAGCCCGACGGTAACGCCCCGCAGGCTGTAGCCCTTGATCCGCAACGCAGGCTGTACGCATGAAACCGAACGTGTGAACTGGAGTGAGTCATGGCTAACCTCGTCTTCAACGTGGCCCTCGGCCGCGTCGCATCGCTGGCCGCGCTCGGTGCCGCGTCCGACGCCTTGATCCTCGTGCCCTTGGAGGCGTCGGGGCTGGTCGCGGACTCGACGATGCGGGACTACGACACCCTCGCCGATCTCCTCGCCGGCGCGTCCAACGAGCAGACGACGGTGGGCCGCAAGACGCTCGCGTCGGTGACGGTGACGGTCAACGACACCGACAACAGGGTCGACGTCGACGCCGCCGATGTCACCTGGACGTCGCCGACCGGGAACGCTGTCGGCGCGGTGGTGATCTGCTACGACGCGGACACTGGCACGGGCACCGACGCGGATCTGATTCCGCTGACCAAGCACGATCTGACGTGGTCGCCGGACGGCAACAACTTCACCTTGGCGATCACGGACTTCTTCCGCGCCAGCTCCAGCGCCTAGCCGTGGCCAGCTTCAGCGACGACTTCAACCGGGCCGACAGCAGCGACCTGGGCGCCGGGTGGGTGGAGGTGTCCGGGGACTGGTCGATCGTCTCCCAGCAGCTCTCGCCCGGCGCGGCGGGCGGCACGATCATCCTGCGGGCTGCCGGTGCGATGGACACCGACGACAACTATGCGCAGGTCACGATCGCTGCGACGGTGGCCGCAAGTCAGGGCGTGTGGTGTCGCGGCAACAGCAACATCTCCTCCGGTTACCTGTGGCGCAACGACGGCAGCACGTGGGATCTGTTCTCTGTCGTCGGCGGTAGCTTCACAGCCATCGGCAGCTACGCGGCAGCGGCAGCACCCGGCGACGTCGCGAAGGTGCAGGCCGTCGGCTCCACGATCAAAGCGCTCGTCAACGGCGTCGAACGCGTGTCGCTCACCAACACGCACGTGGTGACCGGCACGAGCGTCGGTATCCGCTCCGAATCCGCCGGCGCCCTGCGATTCGACGACTTCGCCGCCGCAGACGTCACAGCCGGCGTGGTTCTCGAAGCCGCCCTGGAGACCGACGAGGCGCAGAGTCTCGCCGGCGCCAAGTCCGCAACGCTCACCGCTGCAGCGGAGGCGGCCGCCGCGCAGCCGTTGAGTGGGGCGAAGGCGGCCACGCTCGGCGGCGCGGCCGCGGTGGAGTCTGCACTGCTGCTCTCGGGTGCCAAGGCTTCGGTGCTGTCACCGGCTGTGGGGCAGGAGGCTGCGCAGGCCCTGAGCGGGACGGTGTCTGCGGTCCTGGGTGTGGCCGGGGCGGTCGAGGTGGCGTTGCCGCTGACGGGTGTGAAGACGGCCGTGTTGGCGCCTGCGGTGGAGATGGATGCGGCGCGTGCGTTGTCGGCGGTGTCCGTCACCGCGCCCAGCTTGGAGCGCACCTACCAGGTCCCCGCCGAGCGTCGGGTGTTTGCCGTGGTTGCCGAGGATCGCACCCTGATTGTGAGGTAGGCGGGATGTCGAACGCGTATGTCAAGGACCCTGCTGCGTTGTTGGATTACAGCTGGGATTGGTCGGAGTGGCTTGCTCAGGTTGCGGACACGATCAGTTCTGCGACGGTGGCTGTACCTGCTGGGTTGACGGCTGTGGGGTCGCCGGTGGTTGACGAGGGGGTTGTCACTCAGCGGGTGTCGGGCGGGGCGGTGGATGGCGCGTATGTGCTGGTCTGCCAGATCACTACGGTCGGCGGGTTGATCGATGAGCGGTCGATTTACCTCACGATCGGCAACCGGTGAGGGGTGGGCTCGTGGCCCGGATGTTGAGGCGGGTGTCGCCGTCGTTCTGTCCGGTGTGCCGTCGCGGCCCGGCTGGGGTGGACTGCCCGGACGCGGGGCGGTCGAAGAGGGCGCAGCGGGCTCGGGAGAAGCGGCAGTGGAAGCGGGAAGCCCGGCGATCACTTTCGCGGAGCCTCGAAACTGACAAGGGTTTTCACTTTGTCGGCACCGACAAAGTGATGAGGGGTTTTCACGGACCTCCGTAAGAACCTCCTGACCAGCTACGCCGCCTCCACCACCTCAGCCCGTACCGCCTCCGCCCACTCCACATACAGCTCGTCCCGCCGCGCCCGCTGCTCATCCGTCAGAGGTACACGCGGATCCACCCACAGGCTCCTGATCTCGGCGTTGATGGCCGCAGCAGAGCGCACGGGGCCAGAGGCCGGAAGGTTGGGGGGCATGACCCCAGACTATCGACCGGCCACCCCAGATACGCATGGCGGCCTCGGCGACTTTTAGCCGCCGCCCTCCCCGCCGTCACACCCCACGACTATGCTGCCGTTCACCGCCTCCGGGGCCCGAACCCCCGGGGGCGCCCTACTGCCGGGAGTAGCCGTGGAACGCTGGAAGCTGACCTACGCCAACCGTGACGCCATGCTCGGCGAGACGCCCGTCCGGTCCAAGACGGAGGAGTTCGACGCCGACACCGACGGTCTCGACGAGAAGACCGACGAGCAGGCCATCCTCGACAAGCTGCACCACCTGATCGACGAGCACACCGACGGCGCGGGCGTCCTCACCGGAGCCGAGAAGCTCTAGACCCGCCGCTCTGCGTCCTCCAGCCGGGCCAGGTAGTAGCCGTGGTCGCGCGGGAACCCGGCCAGCGCGGGCAGTGCTTCACGGAAGCCGGCCGCCGCATCCGCCCAACGCTGGCAGGCGTACGCCGCATCCGCCGCCTGTAGCCGGGCGCGGGTGGCGTCGAGCCAGTACAGCCAGCCTGGCCGCTCCTCCTCGTCCGGCGCCCGCAGCGCGAGCCCGTGAGCTTCCTCCGCGAGGCGTACGGCCCGGTCCCGCTCCCCGAGCTGCGCGGCAGCCATCGCCTCTTGGTGGACGGCGGCGGCCTCGGCTGCCGGAGACAGCGGGCGGGGGCCGGCGAACCGGGCGCCCTCCGCCGTCCGTAGGGCGCGGACGGGGTCGCCGTACTCCAGCGAGTAGTGGGAACGGACGCGCTGCGCCCAGCTGGCCATGTCCGGGTGCCCGCCGTCGACGGCCCACCCGTGCGCGAGGTCGATCCACGCCAGCGCCGGACCGCGCTTGTCTTCCTGCCAGGACACCCACGACAGCCAGTGCGCATGCTCGGCGGCGAGGAGGAGCAGCCGGTCCGCGGCCGGGCCGCTGGTGCCGGGAATCAGCGCGGTGACCTGGTCCAGCTGCGAGCGGACGATGGGCCACAGGTCCATGCCGCCGACTTCGTCTTCCGCGCGGCGGTGTTGGGCGAGGACGACACCGATCCAGTCGGCGGTGCGCAGGTCGCCTCGGCCGCGGGTGTGGGCGTGCGCGAGCCGCTCTCGCAGTTCGGCGGATGGCCCCCACTCGTCCAGGGTGCGGTCTCGTGTGACTCCGCCCAGTTCTGTCGGCACCTTCAGGCCCCTTGTGATTCGGGCGACGACCTCGGCACTCCTGATCTGGTGTCGTCCCCGTTCCACGTTGGAGACGTAGCCCTGGGTCATGTCCACGAGTTCGCCGAGGTGCCGCTGTGAGATGCCCGCCAGGTGCCGGTAGCGGCGGAAGACGGCGGGCCAGTCGCGGGCCGCCCACGCGGCTCGTAGGCGTCCGTCTCCCCAGGGTTGCTGACCACTCATGGTGACGACGATACGACGCAGATATACGACGGTGATATGGGTTCGAGAATCCGCCACTCCCACGATGTTGTCTCGATCACACCGAGTCGGGTCGGGGAGAGAGCGCCATGCCGAAAGAAGCCGTCACACAGCCGCCGCCGCTATCCCTGCTGCCGCTGGATCTGGTCGGCCTGTCCGGGCCGCAGCGGCGCGGCGCGATCTGCGTGTGGGGTGGCGAGTCCCTCGGCGTGGACGCCGTCAACCTCGGCGACCACCGTCTCGACGGCACGAAGGTCTTCCCCCGCGCCTGCCCCCGCTGCATCGCCGACCAGGCCGCCGAGACCGCGGGCGCGCACGCCGCCATATGCGAATCGTGCGTCGACAACCCGATGGGCTGCGAGACCGTCCGTGCCCTGCGGCGCCTCTACATGGAGCACGCCCGATGAGCGCCCCGGCCGCCAGTGTTGGCGATCTGTCGCCCGAGTGTGAGCTTGCCCGGCGCGCCGAGTACGACAGCCTGCACGCCGACTGCCGGCAGGAAGACGTTCCATTGCCCGGGGCCGTGGGCGTGCTGCTCCAGAAGCGCTGCACCTGCCAATGCCATCCTTCCCCGAAGGTGAGGAAGCCGTGATCAAGATCTGTGGAGACTGCCAGCAGTCGATCCGGGACGGCGAGGAGTACAGGTCGTACCCCATAGACGCGGCGTCGACCGCCGCAGGGGTCGTGTACTTCCACCAGCGGCCGTGCCGGAAGCAGCCGTACCAGACAGCCCCATCCGGCCTCGGCCGCTGAGACCCCCTCGCGCCGGCGCCCGGTAACGCTGGCGTGTGGGTGGCCGCCTTGCGCTGGAGGCGGCCTGGGTGGGCCCGCCGCTCGACCCCCGAGGCGGCGGGCTCACCGCACTAGGTCCGCGAGGGGGACGCCGAGGGCGTGGGCGATCAGCGCCAGGTGGTCGATCAGTGTCGCGTGTGTGCCTTGCTCGATCCGGTTGACCGTCTTGCGGTCCAGGCCGACGTTCTCAGCGAGGCGTTCCTGTGTCAGCTTGTGGCGCGTGCGTTCGGCGCGGACTCGGTCCCCGATCGCTCGACGTTGCAGGAGTACCCAGTCGGGCATGGGGTCGGTTGGCACGGATCAACGCTGGTCAAGCCCGAGATCGATGTCTGTACCATCGATGGGACATTCACGGAACGAAGACCACGGCCATCCGCAACCTATACCTGAATAAAACGCCCGTTCGAGTGACGTTGTATCTTGACCATTGTTCAGGCCAGAGGCTTACCTGATCATTACCCCCACCCCCGCACCAGCCGTCCGCCCCGCGCCACCCCGCAGCGCCCGCACCACAGGTGACCTCACACATGACCGAGCAGCCCGATCCCACTCAGGGCAGCCCCCTCACCCCCACGCAAGCCATGATCATCGACTTCGCCCGCAACGACTCCGCCCGCACCGAGGAACTGGCCCGCCTGCCCCCTGCCAACCTCATCCTCATCATCGAACGCCTACGCGGACGCCTGGACGACATGCTCCACCTCGTCGACGAGATCACCCAGGCCAGCCCCAAGTCGCACCAGTAGCCACCTCCGCCACCCTGAACTGCGAAGATCTCTAACTGTCACCCACCCTCCTCGTCAACCTTCGCTCCGCTGACGGCGAGGAGGTGCGTGAGATCGGTCGCCTTGAACGCCTCGTCCAGCTCGGCCGGGACCCGCGAGGTGTCCCCGACGACGAACCCCGGCAGCAACGCCCGCGCGTCGGCGTCCAGCCCGTCGGTCGCCTCCCGCAGTCCCGCGCGCAGCCGTCCCGCGAGCCGCTGCACGGCGCTCGGCTCCTCCGTCACCACCGGCGCCCCACCGCCCCGCACCCGCAGCACGGCGGCCACCCGGTCGCCGCCGACCATGGCCGGCGCGACCCGCGCCGCGACCCGCACCCGCGTGGACGGCAGAAGCGAGAGCCACAACGCTCGACCGGACCGCTCGTCCACGTCGACCATGACCAGCACCGGTGTGCGTGTCCGCACGTCCGTCCCGTCCGGGCTCCGCACCCGGCGTACCTCGGCCTGGAGGAGCACGGCGGCCGGGGCCGCGTGGTTGCCCCTGATGCGGGGGCGGGTGAGCCGTGGGTCGGCCGTCAGCCGGATCTCCGCGGTCACCCGGGCGTACTGCTCGGCCAGAGCGGGGACGGGCCCCCGCCGCAGATCCGCCCCGTGCAGTCCGGCGGAGGCGGCGGCCGCTCCGGCACAGAGCAGCACAGCGGCGACGGACACCTTCGTCCGAGCCCCGGTCCCACCCCGTACCGGCCCGTCCGCGCGCCCCGGCCTCTGCCGAAGAACCAGCAGGGCCGAGCCCACCACCAGGCAGGTCACGACCACTCCCGTGACCCAGCCGGGCGAGGCGTGCACCATGAGCGCCGCCGTCCCCCACGCGGCCAGCGCCGGGGGCACGAGACGCAGGTCCGTCGGTCCCTCCTGTCTGGGGTGGGCGTCGCCGAGCCGGGTGCCGGCGGCCGCGTGCACGGCGGGCCGCGGCGGAGCGACCCCCGCATCGGCTGCCGCCGTGGCCCCCTCCTGCGTCGTACTCACGGCTGTACGAGGTCGCGCAGGTCGGCGAAGCGGCGGTCCCCGATGCCGTTCACCTCGCGCAGTTCGTCGACCGAGCGGAAGCCGCCGTGGCGGGTGCGGTGGTCGATGATGTGCTGGGCGAGGACGGGGCCGACGCCGGGCAGGGTGTCCAGCTGGTCGGCGGTGGCGGTGTTGAGGGAGACGGGGGCTGTGGGCGCGGCTCCGGTGACGGCGCCACCGGCCCCGACCGCACCCGCCCCGGGCATCGCGCCCGGCCCGGACACCGGCATCGGACGTCCGACCAGGACCTGTTCGCCGTCCACAAGGATTCGGGCGCGGTTGAGCCCGTCGGTCTTCGCCCCCGGCCGGACACCGCCCGCCGCCCGTAGCGCGTCGGCGACCCGGGAGCCGGCCGGCAGCCGTTGGATGCCCGGCCGACGGACCTTTCCGCCGACGTCCACCACGATCGAGGGCCCCGTCGAGGCGACCGCACCGACCGAGGCGTCCGGCACCGCCGCCGCCCGGCCGTCCCCCGCCTCACCGTACGAGGCCGCCGGGCCCCCGGAAGCGCCTGGGGCACCCGCCCGCACCACCTCCGGCGCGCTCACGGTCTGGGTCCGGCCCGTCCAGAAGTGCTGGGCCGCGAACAGCGCAGCGACGACCAGCACCACGCTCAGCGCGGCCACGCTCTTGCGTTCGGTTGCGCACCGCACCTGCAACCACAGCGGCAACCGCTCCCGCAGGGCCGGCCCCATCCGCTCCCGCCACGCACCCCTCGCCGCACGATCGGCATCTCCGAAGCCGACGTCACGACCGGTCGCGAACCTGTCCGCCCCAGCGGTCCTGCCGGTGACAGCGTCATCCCTGCCGACGACGACGGCTTGCTTCTCGGCGGTCTCGGCGGTCTCGGCGGCCTCATCGACATCGACGTCACCAAGCTCCGCGGAAGCCCCAGAGCTCAGGGTCCCCTCCGCGGCGAGAGCCCGGACCGCGCGGCCCTCGCTGCCACCCCTCGGCGTCCCGCCGGTCGCTCCCGGCGGCCCGTGCCCCAACTCCCTTGGTTCTCGCGCCCTCTCGGGGAACAGTGCCTCCGCGCGCAGGCGGAGCGTCTCCGCCGTCGCCCGGCGGCCGGCCCTGCCCCCAGGCTGTCGAGGGCGGTGGCGGGCGCGTCCGTCGGAGGACGGGCCCCTGCCGGGGCCGCTGGTGACCGTCGCAGTGCGTGAACGTGATCGAAGTGCCATGCGACGAGGATCGGGCAGACTCGCCCCGTCGCGATGATCTTGCTCAATTACGGTGGATTACTACCGGGTTGTGGATAACTCCGTCACCCACACGAGCGGTGAAAGTCTCGACGCCCCCGCACCCCCGCGCCCCTAGCCCCGACTCACCGACTCACCGACTCACCGACTCACCGACTCACCGACTCACCGAGGTGAGACGACGACCCCGAGCAGCCCAGGCCCCGTGTGCGCCCCGATCACCGCTCCGACCTCGCTCACATGCAGGTCGGCCAGTCCGGGCACCCGGCTCCGCAGCCGGTCCGCGAGCGCCGAGGCCCGCTCGGGCGCGGCGAGGTGATGGACCGCGATGTCGACCGGCGCGCCCCCCGCCCGCTCGGCGACGATCTCCTCCAGGCGGGCGATCGCCCTGGACGCCGTACGGACCTTCTCCAGCATCTCGATGCGGCCGCCGTCGAGCTGCAGCAGCGGCTTGACGGCCAGCGCCGAACCGAACAGCGCCTGGGCCGCGCCGATCCGTCCACCCCGGCGGAGATAGTCCAGGGTGTCGACGTAGAAGAAGGCGGACGTCCCCGCGGCCCGTTTCTCGGCGGCCGTGACGGCCTCGTCCACCGTGCCGCCCGCCTCGGCGGACTCGGCGGCGGTCAGGGCGCAGAACCCGAGGGCCATCGCGACCATCCCGGTGTCGACCACGCGCACCGGCACGGGTGCCTCGCGGGCCGCGAGCACGGCCGCGTCGTAGGTGCCCGAGAACTCGGCGGAGAGGTGGAGGGAGACGATGCCCGTGGCGCCCGTCTCCGCGACCCTGCGGTAGGTCTCGGCGAACAGTTCGGGGCTGGGGCGCGAGGTGGTGACGGACCGTCGCTTCTGCAGCGCCTGGGCCAGGGAGCGTGCGGAGATCTCGGTACCCTCGTCGAGCGCCTGGTCGCCGAGGACCACGGTCAGGGGCACCGCGATGATGCCGTGACGCTCCATCTCCGGCGGCGGCAGGTAGGCCGTGGAATCGGTGACGATCGCGACATGGCGGGACATGAGCTGGAGGTTACCCGCCCAGCCCCGTCGACGGCAGCCCGGCCCCTCTCACCTGCGACCGTACGGAGCGAGTCGACCGTCCCGGGCGAGCCGTCCGCCGTGGCGACCGGATCAAGTCGTGCTCTCCGGGCGGGGCTTCTTCTGCCACGGGTACGTCGGCCGCGCGCTCGCCGGGGCGATCGCGGGCTTGGGCGGCCCCTCGCCGCCGGGGGACTCACCACCACGGGACTCGGCGGCGCGAGGCTCGGCCGTGCGCGACGCGGGGGTCTCCTGCCAGGTCTGCCCGGTGGAGGCGGTGGCCTCGGGCTTCGGCGCCTCGGGCCACACCGCGGCGGGTTCCGTCGTCCAGTGCCGCAGCGCGCCCGCCTCGACGTCGATCTGCGCACTGAGTGTGTCCAGGTCGTCCTCCGCGAACCTGCGCGCCCTGTCGTGCGCAGCCCAGCGCAGGGAGTCGGCGGACTTGACGACCCGCTCCGTGCGCTCGCGCAGCGCGGGCAGCCGCTGGGCCAGCTTGCTCCGGTCCGGCTCGGGCTCCAGGCGCCGAAGCTCGCCGTCCAGCTCCCGGCCGTGCTTGCTGAGCTGCTCGAAGAGGGCCAGGGACTCCTTCAGGGACTCGTCCTCACCCACCCCCGCCTGCAAGGCCTCCTGGGTGGCCCGCATCGACGTACGCAACTTCAGCCGCAGATCGGCCAGTTGCCCCGCCGGGCCCGGCTGGGCCAGGCTTCTGGCGCGCAGGGTGGTGTCCTCGACGGTCCGCTTGGCCTGGGTGATCGTACGGTCCACGCCACGCTTGGCCGCGCCGACCGCCTTCACCGTGGCGTACACGCCCAGCGCCACGAACAGCACGAAGAACAGGGCGACGATTGCGATGACGGCTTCCACGACGCGCTCCTCCTCCGACCGGCACGGCATGTGCTGCGGCGCTCTTCAACGGTAAACGCAACGGGCAGGTTCCGAGTTCCACCGGAACCCGGAACCTGCCCGTAGGGGACGACCCCGAACCACCGCAGTCAGCACCCGCACGATCACCCGCGGCCGCACGACCTACCGCAGCAGATCCACCACCCGCCGTCAGCCGAACGACCACCGCCAGCCGCCGCTGACTACCACCGGTCGTCCGCGGACCACCGTCAGTCGTCCGCGGACCACCGTCAGTCCTCCTCAGGCCACCGCCGGCCGCCACCGACTACCGCCGGTCGTCCTCAGACCACCGCCAGTCGCCCCACGGATCACCCGCAGCACCCCACAGACCACCAGTCGTCCCGCAGCACCCCACGGACCACCGCCGGTGGTCCCGCAGCGCCCGGCGGAGCACTCCGCCGGGCGCCCCGCTCACGTGACGATGTTCACCAGCTTCGGCGCCCGCACGATCACCTTCCGGATCGGGGCCCCGGCCAGCGCCGCGACCACCTTCTCGTCGCCCAGAGCCACCTTCTCCAGCTCCTCCTCGGAGATGGCCGGCGACACCTCCAGGCGGGCCTTGACCTTGCCCTTGATCTGGACGACGCAGGTGACGGCCTCGTCGACGACGTACGCCGGGTCGGCGACGGGGAAGTCCCGGTGCACGACCGAGTCCGTGTGGCCCAGCTTGCGCCACAGCTCCTCGGCGATGTGCGGGGCCAGCGGCGCGACCAGCAGGACCAGGGCCTCGGCGACGGGGCGGGACACCGGGCCGCCCACCTTGGTCAGGTGGTTGTTCAGCTCGGTGATCTTGGCGATCGCGGTGTTGAACCGCATGCCCTCCAGGTCCTGCCGTACGCCGTCGATGGCCTTGTGCAGCGCGCGCAGGGTGTCCTCGCCGGGCTCGTCGTCCACCACGGTCACCTCGCCGGTGGCCTCGTCGACGACGTTGCGCCACAGCCGCTGCAGCAGGCGGAACTGACCGACCACCGCGCGCGTGTCCCACGGCCGGGAGACGTCCAGCGGGCCCATCGCCATCTCGTACAGGCGCAGCGTGTCCGCGCCGTACTCCTCGGCGATCGACTCGGGAGTGACGGCGTTCTTCAGGGACTTGCCCATCTTGCCCAGCAGGCGGCTGACCTTCTCGCCCTGGTAGTAGTAGGCGCCGTCGCGCTCCTCCACCTCGGCGGCCGGTACCGCGAAGCCACGGCTGTCGCGGTAGACGAAGGCCTGGATCATGCCCTGGTTGAACAGCTTGTGGAACGGCTCGGCCGAGGAGACGTGCCCCAGGTCGAACAGGACCTTGGACCAGAAGCGCGCGTACAGCAGGTGCAGCACGGCGTGCTCGGCGCCGCCGACGTACAGGTCGACACCGCCGTGCGGCTGGCCCTCGCGCGGACCCATCCAGTAGCGCTCGATCTCCGGGTCGACCAGCTTCTCGGAGTTGTGCGGGTCCAGGTAGCGCAGCTCGTACCAGCAGGAACCGGCCCAGTTGGGCATGGTGTTGGTCTCGCGGCGGTACGGGCGCGGGCCGCGTCCGTCGCCCAGGTCCAGCGTGACGTTCACCCAGTCCTCGTTGCGCGAGAGCGGCGTCTCGGGCCGGGTGTCGGCGGCGTCCGGCTCGAAGGTGCGCGGCGAGTAGTCCTCGACCTCGGGCAGCTCCAGCGGCAGCATCGACTCGGGCAGCGGGTGCGCGACGCCGTCCTCGTCGTAGACGATCGGGAAGGGCTCGCCCCAGTAGCGCTGGCGGCTGAACAGCCAGTCGCGCAGGCGGAAGTTGACGGTGCCCCGCCCGATACCGGACCGCTCCAGCCACTCGGTGATGCGCGCCTTGGCCTCGACGACGCCCAGGCCGTCCAGGGACACGCCCTCACCGCTGGAGTTGATGATCTTCGCGTCGTACGAGGCGAAGGCGTCCTCCCAGGTGGAGGTGTCCGTGCCGCGGCCGTCGGTGGGCTCGACGATGCAGGTGACGGGCAGTTCGAAGGCGCGCGCGAACTCGAAGTCGCGCTGGTCGCCCGCCGGGACGGCCATGATCGCGCCGGTGCCGTAGCCCATCAGGACGTAGTCGGCGATGAAGACCGGGATCTTCTCGCCGTTGACCGGGTTGGTCGCGTACGAGCCGGTGAAGACGCCGGTCTTGTCCTTGGCCTCGGCCTGCCGTTCGACGTCGGACTTGGAGGCGGCCTGTGCGCGGTAGGCGGTGACGGCGTCGGCCGGGGTCGCGTGGCCGCCGGTCCACACGTCGTGGGTGCCCGCGGGCCAGGCGTCCGGGGTGAACTTGTCGACCAGCGGGTGCTCGGGGGCCAGGACCATGTAGGTCGCGCCGAACAGGGTGTCGGGGCGGGTGGTGAAGACGGTGATGTGCTCGCCGTCGATGGGGAAGTCGACGCGGGCGCCCTCGGAACGGCCGATCCAGTTGCGCTGCTGCAGCTTGATGGCCTCGGGCCAGTCCAGCTCGTTCAGGTCGTCCAGCAGGCGGTCGGCGTAGGCGGTGATGCGCATGTTCCACTGGCGCAGCTTGGCCTTGAAGACGGGGAAGTTGCCGCGCTCGGAGCGGCCGTCGGCGGTGACCTCCTCGTTGGCCAGCACGGTGCCCAGGCCGGGGCACCAGTTGACCGGCGCGTCGGAGGCGTACGCCAGGCGGTGTCCGCCCAGCACGTCGGCACGCTCGGTGGCGCTCAGCCCGCTCCAGGAGCCGCCGCCGGGCAGCGCGCGCTCACCGGACTCGAACTGGGCGACCAGCTCGGCGATGGGGCGGGCCCGCTTCGCCTCGTCGTCGTACCAGGAGTTGAAGATCTGCAGGAAGATCCACTGGGTCCACTTGTAGTAGTCCGGGTCGATCGTGGCGAACGACCGGCGCTTGTCGTGGCCCAGGCCCAGCCGGCGCAGCTGGGACTTCATGTTGTTGATGGCCGCTTCGGTGGTGATCCGGGGGTGCTCACCGGTCTGCACGGCGTGCTGCTCGGCGGGCAGGCCGAAGGCGTCGAAGCCCAGGGTGTGCAGGACGTTGTGGCCGGTCATCCGCTGGAAGCGGGCGAAGACGTCGGTGGCGATGTAGCCCAGGGGGTGACCGACGTGCAGGCCCGCACCGGAGGGGTACGGGAACATGTCCATGACCAACTTCTTGGGCTTGGCGGCCAGTCCGGGGTCGCCCGCCAGATCACCCGTCGGGTTGGGGGCCGCGTAGGTGCCCTCGGCGTCCCAGAAGTCCTGCCAGCGTGCCTCGATGTCGGCCGCGACGGCGGCCGTGTAGCGGTGCGGCGCTGCGTCCACCGCCGTGTCAGTGGCAGCGGGGTTCGTCTCGCTCATGATCCTCAAAGCTCCATCGATCGTCTCTGCCAGCGGCTTGTGTCGTCGGAAAACGAAAAATCCCCTCGCACAGGAGGGGACGCCGCGCCGATGCCGACCACGCCGTTCATCGGCGGTCGGGACTGATCAGCGCGGCTCACTAAGCAGAAGGCGTACGGCACGCATGGGCTCAGGGTACCGCAGCCGTCACAGCCGTCGCGACGAGGTTCCGGCCCCTCGGCGGGCCGGAACCAGCGGCGTGTCCGCCACAGGTTCCGGCCAAAAAAGTTGAACTTTATTCAAAACTTACTTCGCGTAACAACCACTAACGGGCATCACAGATGTGAGATTGGTCCTTGATAACAACGCAATAACTCAAACCTCGTACCGCCCGGTATTGGCACCACTTACAGTTCGACGACGGGACCGCTTTCCCGAACTGTTCGGAGTTGCCCCCATGAACCCTCGTCGCAGTAACAGCTCGATGCCCCAGACCGGCCGTTCGGCCTACGGGATGGCCACGGCTGCCGCTCTACTGCTGATACCCGTAAGTGTGCTGGTCGGAGGTGACGCGTACCGGGAGTTCCTCGACTTCGGAGCGGGCGTGCTCTCGCTCGTCTCGTTGACCTGCTCGGTGCTCTGGGGGCTCGTCGCCCAGGACCGGACCCTGCTGACCGTGCGCCAGCGGATCATCGGCCAGGCCGTCCACCGGACGACCGCCATCGCGTCCGTCGCGTTCCTCGTGCTGCACGTCACGGTCAAGCTGGCGCTCAACCACGTCTCCGCGATCGCCCTGTTCCCCTTCGCGCTCGGCGTGACGGGCACCGGAGCGCTCATCGGCTTCGGCGCCACCGCCGGATCCATGATGATCTTCGTCGCCATCACCGGCGCGCTGCGCAGCAACTTCGCGTCCCCGGCGCCGGTCGCGGCACGCTGGCGCGCGATGCACATGATGGCCTACCCGGCCTGGTGTTTCGCGCTCGTGCACGGACTCTACGCGGGTCGCGAAGCGAAGCCGATCTTCATCACCCTCTACTCCCTCGGCCTGGTCGCCGTCGCCGCCGCCCTGCTGCTGCGCGCCGCGCCGCGCCCGGTCAAGCGCCAGGTGGTCGAGCGGATCGCCGCCGTCCTCGGCACCGACGGCCAGCGTCCCCCCGAGGTCGACGACCTCGTGAAGTCGCGCTCCGCCCTGCAGGGCACGGACGAGCCCGGCGGACGCCGCGAGGGTGGCCGGCGCGAAGGCGGACAGCGCGACCGGATGCGCGACACCGGCCAGTTCCCGCTGCCCGGCTTCGGCGGCGGACAGGGCAACCCCCCGCTCGGCGACCCGCTGGTGCCCCCGCAGCGCGGGGCGGCCGCCGTGGCCGACAGCGGCCCCGGCTTCGCGGCCGCCTACCGCGCGGTGTCGATGACCCCGCGCGCGGCGGAGCCCACGGCGCCCTATCTGACCCAGCAGCAGCCGCCGTTGGACATGCAGCCCACCCAGGCCATGCCCCGCATGGACGACGGCTCGACCACCGGGAGCACCCGCTGGCCGGCCCCGTCCCCGCCGCCGGTGGGCGAGGCGCCCCCGTCGTCGTACGACCCGATGCAGGACACGTTCGCCGGACAGCCGCTCGGCGGGCAGACCTATCCGGGCCAGGCGTACCAGAGCCAGACCTACCAGGGCGAGACGTACAACACGGGTGTCTCAGAAACTCCCTACGGAACCGCTGAGACGAACGCCCCCTACGGCACGTACAACCCGAACGACACGTACAACAGCGGTCCCGCCACTGAAACGCTGTCCGGCTACGACGACTACAACCAGCCGGGCTCAGGCGAACCCTGGAACGCGCCTTCCGGAGGATTTAAGTGAACGAGGCCCTTCCCGACGTCCCCGAAGTCCGAGTGGTGGGGCTCCCCCAACTCACCTCGGGCTTCGACCTCGTCGAGAGACTCGACCTCCCCATGCACCTCAAGGTGCACGGTCCGCTCGAACCGATGGGCGGCGAACAGCTCGCCCAGCTGTCCGAACGGATCAACCTCAAGGGCAGGGGCGGCGCGGGCTTCCCGTTCCACAAGAAACTGCGGTCGGTCGCCGAGTCGGCGATCAAGCGCGGCATCCGGCCCGTCGTGGTCGTCAACGGCAGCGAGGACGAACCCGCCTGCCGCAAGGACACGGTGCTCATCAACCGTGCCCCGCACCTCATCCTGGACGGCGCCCTGCTCGTCGCCGAGGCCCTGGGCGCACGTCAGCTCGTCATCGGGGTGACACGTGAATCCACCGAGCGCTCGATGGAGGCGGCACTCGCCGAGCGCGGGCTGAGCAACCGGCGCGGCGCCGCCATCCGCGCGAGCGTGCAGCGCAACCCGGTGCGGATGGTCACCGGCGCCGCCGGCTCGCTGATCCGTTCCATCGACGGCGGGCCGCCCATCCCGCCGGGCCGCAAGACCAGCGCGTCCAAGAGCGGTGTCGGCGGCGCGCCGACGCTGCTCTCCAACGCCGAGACCTTCGCCCAGCTCGCCATCGGCGCCCGCATCGGCTCCGAGCGGTACGGCAACACCGGCCTGTACGACGAGCCGGGCACCGTCATGCTCACCGTGTCCGGCGCGGTCGCCCGCCCCATGGTGATCGAGGCACCCACCGGCGTGCCGCTGCGCTACATCCTGCAGCTGGCCGGCGCGCCGCCGGTCCCGCAGGGCGTGCTGACCGGCGGCTACCACGGCAAGTGGATCGACGCGGCGACGGTCAACGAGGCGGTCGTCTCGCGCAACTCGCTGGACGCGGTGGGCGGTGCGCTCGGCGCGGGCGCGATCCTGCCGATCAGCCAGGACACCTGCCCGCTCGGCGAGTCGCTCCAGGTCGCCAAGTGGCTCGCCGAGGAGAGCGCGGGACAGTGCGGCCCCTGCTACCTCGGTCTGCCGGCGGCCGCGCGCGGCATGGAGGACATCCTCAACGGCGGCGGTCCGGCCGCCCTGGAGGCCCTCAAGCAGGTCGCGAAGAACGTCAAGCGGCGCGGCGCGTGCTCGCACCCCGACGGTTCCGCGATGTTCCTGGAATCGACCATCAAGGCGTTCACGGACGACCTCGCCGCGCATGTCCTCGGCAACGGCTGCGGCCGTCCCGTCGAGGGCGTGCTGCCGCTCTTCGAGGGCGGCAGGATGCCCACCGGCATCCCGGGCGGTGCCGGCGAGGAGGAGACCGGCAGCCGACAGAAGATCTTCGTCGACTGGACGCTCTGCCGGGGTCACGGCCTGTGCGCCGACATCCTCCCCGAGGTCTTCCAGCTCGGCGCCGACGGCTTCCCCACCGTCGCCCAGGCGAAGGTCCCCCAGTACGCCGAGGCCAAGGCCCTGCGCGCGGTGCGCCGCTGCCCCGCGCTCGCCCTGCGCCTGGAGGAGGACAACCGCGCCTCCGCCCCGTCCCGCAACCTCCCGGTCCTCTCCCCGGGCCGTGGCCGCCGGGCCCTGGGCAGCGGTCGCTGACGCACGGACGCCGAAGGGCGGGTCACCCCGGTCGGGGGCGACCCGCCCTTCTCCGTTCCGCCGCGGCCGCCGAGACTCCACTGCGGTCCACCGAGCGCCTCTGCGGTCCACCGAGTGGCGCCACCAACGCGAAGACCCCGTCCACTTGGGACGGGGTCCTTTCTGTGGAGCTAAGGAGAATTGAACTCCTGACCTCCTGCATGCCATGCAGGCGCTCTACCAACTGAGCTATAGCCCCTTGCCGTGCTGTCCGCCCGGTCTCCCCGGCGACGACGCCAACATTACCGGTCCCTCACGCGCACCACCAAATCGATTCCGGCGGACCCGAAAGAGGAGTTGATTTGATGCTGAATGTCGGATATCGAACCCCCGGTCACCCGCCCGCCGTTCACGACCGCCGACGACGGCCGCCGTCGGGCCGCCACAAGGGCACCGGAGCACCCCTGACGCCCCCGCCATGGGCGGGGGCCGGGCAGGGCCGCGGAGTTGACGCTCAGGCCGTCACGAACGAATAGAAGCGCTTGAGCGTGCAGTGCTCCTCCAAGAGCCGGCCGTAGATCGGCTCACCCTCCAGCTCACGGTACGTCTCGATCGGGTCGCCTTTTATGATCAGCGCCCGCGCGCATTCCTCGCACCAGTACTGGTAGTCGGCGTTGACAGGCTCCATGTCGCGGACGATGGGCGTGCCGCTGCCGCACCAGTCGCACTTTCTCCTGTGTGCACCCATCGTTCAGCTCCAGCTGTGGCCGCAGGCCGTGCACACGTAGGAGATCCCTCCGTTGTCACCGAGGACTTGGGCCACGTGGAGCGAGCCGCAGGAAGGGCAGAGGAGGGTGGTCTTGCTCCGCATCACCACCCTCACGGGAAGGTCGTGGACCCTCCCGCGGATGCTCGCAGGCATCGCTTCTCCCTCCCGTCGGGCCGCGCCCCCTTCCGGCCGTTTGATTCTGCCACGGCCGGACCAATACGGTCAGCGACGCCTTCGTACCAGTCCGGGCGAGGAGCGGGAAAGAAGACGTCCTCAGAGCTATACGCCTCCGGAGCGGCGACTGCTCAAGAAGGGACGCAGGTCACACACGAAAAATCCCGTCCCCTCGCGGGAACGGGATCTTCTGTACCGATCTGTGGAGCTAAGGAGAATTGAACTCCTGACCTCCTGCATGCCATGCAGGCGCTCTACCAACTGAGCTATAGCCCCTTGCGTCACGCGGTGAACCGCGTGGTGTCCGGTCCCGCTCGGCGGGGCGAACAAGAAGAACTTTAGCCTGCGACCAGCCGGAAAGTGAAATCCGGGCCGCGGCCCCGGTACGGGGCCGCGTACGGGGTCAGTCGTCGTCGCCGAGCACCGGCTCGGGCAGCGTGCCGGCGTTGTGCTCCAGGAGCCGCCAGCCGCGGGCGCCCTCGCCGAGGACGGACCAGCAGCAGTTGGAGAGGCCGCCGAGGCTCTCCCAGTGGCGGGGCTCCAGACCGAGGAGGCGCCCGATGGTGGTGCGGATGGTGCCGCCGTGGCTGACGACCACGAGCGTGCCGCTCTCCGGGAGCTTGTCGGCGTGCCGGAGCACCACGGGGGCGGCACGGTCGGCGACCTCGGTCTCCAGTTCGCCGCCGCCGCGGCGGATCGGCTCGCCGCGCTTCCACGCGGCGTACTCCTCGCCGTGCCGGGCGATGATCTCGTCGTGTGTGAGGCCCTGCCAGACGCCCGCGTAGGTCTCGCGCAGGCCCTCGTCGTGGCTGACCTCCAGACCGGTGAGCGCGGCCAGCTCGGCGGCCGTGTCGGCGGCACGCCGCAGGTCGGACGCGACGATCGCGTCGGGCTTGAGGGAGGCGAGCAGCCGCGCGGCCCGGCGTGCCTGGCCGAGTCCGGTCTCGGTCAGCTCGACGTCCGTGGTGCCCTGGAAGCGGCGCTCCACGTTCCACGAGGTCTGGCCGTGCCGCCAGAGGATGAGGCGGCGGCCCTTCCCCGTGCGGGAGGCCGCCTCGGTGCCCGCGGTCACCGCAGCTCCCCGTCCAGCTCGGCCTCCTCCTCGGCTGCGCGCAGCTTGGCGTGCTCGGCGCCCTTGCCCCGGGTGGCCTTGGCGTCGGCGGGCAGTTCCAGCTCGGGGCAGTCCTTCCAGAGCCGCTCCAGCGCGTAGAAGACGCGCTCCTCGCTGTGCTGGACGTGGACGACGATGTCGACGTAGTCCAGCAGCACCCAGCGGGCCTCGCGGTCGCCCTCGCGGCGGACCGGCTTGGCGCCGAGCTCCTTGTTCAGCCGCTCCTCGATCTCGTCGACGATCGACTTGACCTGGCGGTCGTTGGGCGCGGAGGCGAGCAGGAAGGCGTCCGTGATGGACAGCACATCGCTGACGTCGTACGCGATGACGTCGTGCGCGAGCTTGTCGGCGGCCGCCTGCGCGGCGGTGGTGATGAGCTCGAGGGAGCGGTCGGTGGCGGTCACTACACGGCTTTCGGTCGTCGGTCAGGAACCCTCACGGGCTACCCCAAGGGTCTCACGGCCCACCGACACCGCCCCACGCGTTAATCGATCGGGCCCCGGAGCGACGCCGATGCGGCGGCTCCGGGGCCCGATGTCGATCACTCCGATGTCGATCACCCCGGTGCGGTCATCCCGGTGCGGTCGTGCCGGTGCGGTCAGCGCGGCACGGTCACCCCGTGGTCCCGGTCGTGCCCGTCGTGCCGGTGGTTCCCGTCGTTCCCGTCGTCCCGGTCGTGCCCGTCGTCTCGTAGTTCTGGCCGAGGACGACGGAGACGTCGGCGTTGGACGTGGTCTCGCCCTTCTTCACGGCGCTGGTCGGCAGGCCGAGGGTCTTGGCGACCTCGACGGCGTCCTGTTTGCGCGCCGCGTCGGAGTAGGTGACCCGGGAGGTGGCCTCGGCGGTGGCGGTCGTGCCGGCGTCGAGGAAGGTGTAGCCGCCGTTGAGGACGACCACGCGGGCCTGCTCGGTGGCGTCCTTCTCGCCGGTGGCGTTGCGGATGCCGACACGGACGGCGTCCCCGGCGTCGGGGCTCTTGGCGGCGCCGCCGAGCAGGTCCTTGACCACGCGGTCGGAGTCCTCGGCGCTGAGCGTGCCGTCCTGCTGGACGGGCAGCAGCTCCGTCCTGTAGTCGCCGCCCTTGGCGTGGTCGGCGAGCTTGGCGAGGAAGGTGCCGAGGTCCTTGTCGCCGAGCGAGGGGTCGAGGATCTGGGCCAGCGTCTGCACGGTGACCGTGGCGGCCTGCGCGTCGGACGACAGCTTGCGCAGCACGCCCTGCATGACCTGCCCGAACCGCTTGAGCTGCGCGTCCTGCGTCTCGCCCGGGGCCCGGTAGGTGGCGTAGGCGACAGCCATCTTGCCGCTGAGGGTCTGTGCCTTGCCCTTGGTGACGAGGGGGGCCTCGGTCTTCTTCTTCGCCTCGGGGTCGGGCACGTTCGCGTTCGTGTCGATGTCGATGTTTCCGACGAGTCCGACGAGGTTGTTCAGGTACGGGGTGTCCAGCCGCCAGGTGCCCTCGATGTCGGTGCCGAGGACGGTGTCGAGCGCGTCGCGGGTCCCGGAGGAGCCGTCGTCGTCGACGGATTTGGCGAGGGTGGTCGTGGTGCCGTCGTCGGCGGTCAGGGCGAGGGCGTTGGGGATCAGGACGGTGGCGCCCCGCTGGGTGGTGGCGTTGTCGACGAGCAGCGCCGTGGAGGTGCCGCCGTTCCTGGTGTCGTGCAGGTGGACGACGACCACGTCCCGCTTCTGGGCGGCCGCGGAGGTCGTGGCGCCGGTCCGCTCGTCCGGGGAGGAGCCGGGCAGCATGCCCGCCCACCACAGGTAGCCGACGCCACCGACCGCGACGAGCGCGAGGGCGACGACCAGGGCGACCATCCGGGTCCTGGCCCGCCGTTTGGCCTCCTCGCGGCGCTCGGTGCGGTTCTCGGTGAAGTTCAGCCAGTCGATGACGTCCTCGGAGTCGCCGTCGGGCTCCTCGACGAAGGCGAACTGCTCGGTGCGGTAGTCCGGTTCGGCGCTGCCCGCTTCGGCGGAGTCCGCTTCGGCCGGGTTCGATTCCGCGAAGGGATCGCCGGTCCGCGGGTCGCTGCCCTCGGCGGTCCCCGGGGGCGCCGACTGCTGCGGGATGTAGGCGGTCTGCCCGGCGACGGGCGTCTGCAGGCCGGTGGCCGCGGTCTGCCCGTAGGGGTCGTACGGGTCGTAGGCGGGTGCCGGTGCCTGCTGACCCTGGTCGTAGCCCGTGCCGTAGCCCTGGGCGGGCTGCTGCTGGACCTGGCCGGTCGCGTACGGGTCGTAGCCGTAGCCCTGGACGTACCCCTGGGGCTGCTGTGCCCCGTAGGGGTCGTACGCCTGTTGCTGAGGCACCTGCTGGGCGGGCACCTGTCGGTACACCGGCTGCCCGAACTCGTCGTAGCCGACGAGTTCGTAGCTCTGGTCGCCTCCGTAGCCGGCGTCGTATCGGTCGTTCACCGGTGCCCCTCTCGGCTCACTCGCCGCGGTACAGCTGCCGCTTGTCGATGTAGCGCACCACGCCGTCCGGCACCAGGTACCAGACGGGATCGCCCTTGGCGACTCTCGCACGGCAGTCCGTGGAGGAGATGGCCAGTGCCGGCACCTCGACCAGGGAGACCCCGCCCGCGGGAAGGCCCGGGTCGGCCAGGGTGTGACCCGGACGGGTGACCCCGATGAAGTGCGCGAGGGAGAAGAGTTCCTCGGCGTCGCGCCAGGTGAGGATCTGGCCGAGCGCGTCGGCGCCGGTGATGAAGAAGAGGTCCGAGTCGGCGTTGAGGTCGTGCAGTTCGCGCAAGGTGTCGATGGTGTACGTGAGGCCCTTGCGGTCGATGTCGATCCGGCTCACGGAGAACTGGGGGTTCTCGGCCGTGGCGATGACCGTCATCAGATAGCGGTCCTCGGCCGCCGAGACCGAGCGGTGGGACTTCTGCCACGGCTGACCGGTCGGTACGAACACGACCTCGTCGAGACCGAACTGGGAGGCGACCTCCTGGGCCGCCACGAGGTGCCCGTGGTGGATCGGGTCGAACGTGCCGCCCATGACGCCGAGACGGCGGCGGCCGGGCTGCGACGGGCGGTTTCCCGGTGCGCCGGAGGCACTGTCGGTGCGGCCGTCCGTGGTGTCGTGCGCCTGGTCAGCCGCCTTGTCGTGCTCGGGACCGGTAGGCATTTCCTGCTCTCCCATGCGTGGAGAGCCTACCGGCCCGGCCGACGCAGACCGTTCGAACGTCCTTTTGCGCGGATTAGCGATCGCGGTTGAAACGGGTGGTGATCCACAGCAGCAGCATCAGGGCGAAGAAGGCTCCGCCGCCGGTCAGGTAGGGGCTCAGGCTGTCGTGGTTGCCGCCGTGCTCCCCGCCGCCCTCGGCGGCGAAAGTGACCAAGTCGGCAGCGGTGCTGTGGAAGCTCATCGTCGGCGTGACCTATCCGGTGGTGGGATCGGGATGGAGACCCGCCCATCGTAAGCGGGAGCCTTCGCCGCGATCACGCCGACTCCGTCCAGGAGTGAACGCGGGCGCCGCCGGGCGCGTACTTCGCGTGCGAGCAACCGTTCGCGCGTGCCGTACGTCCTTCCCGTCGGCGGGCGTCAGTCGTCCCGCTTGTATCCCCGCAGAAGGAACCACGCCACCAGGACGGAGCCCAGGACCATCACGATCAGCACCACACGCAGCAGGTTGCCGGCTCCCTGTTCCTTCGCGGCGGCGTCCGCGGCCTCGGTGAGCCAGGCGGACGCGGGCAGGTGCGGGAGATGCCCCATGAGATCGCTCCTTACGGTTGATGCCCTGCCACGGTAACTCCGCCTAGGCTGGACCCCGCTTCGGGGGCAACTCGGGCACACAGACGCATGGGGGAAACATGCCGGAAGAAAGCCACGAGCAGAACGGGCGCGAGAACGTGCCGAGCAGGCAGCGCAGGCGCTTCGAGGGGATCTCCTCCCGGGCGTACGAACACCCCGCCGACCGCTCGGCGCTGGTGGCGCTGCGCAAGCTCAGCGGCTTCGACACCGTGTTCAAGGCGCTCAGCGGCCTGCTGCCGGAACGCAGCCTGAGGCTGCTGTTCCTGTCCGACTCCGTACGGGTCTCGGACCAGCAGTTCACCCACCTCAACGACATGCTGCGGGACGCGTGCTACATCCTGGACCTGGAGAAGGTCCCGCCGATGTACGTGAACCAGGACCCGCAGCCGAACGCGATGTGCATCGGCCTGGACGAGCCGATCATCGTCGTCACCACCGGGCTCGTCGAGCTGCTCGACGAGGAGGAGATGCGGGCCGTCATCGGGCACGAGGTGGGCCACGCGCTCTCCGGCCACTCGGTGTACCGCACGATACTGCTCTTCCTGACGAGCCTCGCCGTGAAGATCGCCTGGATCCCGCTGGGGAACCTCGCGATCATGGCGATCGTGACCGGGCTGCGCGAGTGGTTCCGCAAGTCGGAGCTGTCCGCCGACCGTGCGGGGCTGTTGGTCGGCCAGGACGTCCAGGCGTCGATGCGCGGTCTGATGAAGATCGCGGGCGGCAACCACCTGCACGAGATGAACGTGGACGCGTTCCTCGCGCAGGCCGAGGAGTACGAGGCCGGGGGCGACCTGCGCGACTCCGTCCTCAAGATCCTCAACGTGCTGCCCCGCTCGCACCCCTTCACCGCCGTGCGCGCGGCCGAGCTGAAGAAGTGGGCCGAGTCCCGCGACTACCAGCGGATCATGGACGGGCACTACCCGCGGCGCAGCGAGGACAAGGACACCTCGGTGACCGACTCCTTCCGTGAGTCGGCCTCGCACTACACGAGCAGCGTGAAGAACTCCAAGGACCCGCTGATGAAGCTGGTCACCGACATCGCGGGCGGCGCGGGAGACCTCGGCGGCCGGGTCCGCCGCGGCTTCGGCAACGCCACGCGCGGCGGCGCGACGGCCACCGACACCGATCCGGGCCAGGGCGGCGGCACGGACACCGCCACGGAGGACAGGCGCCGCGACGAGGAGTGACGTACGGCACGACTGACGGTGGGTGGGGCCGGCCGCGCGAACCGCGCGGCCGGCCCCACCCCCATGTGGCTCACACCTTCGGCTGTGCGCTCTCCGCGAGGGTGCCGCACAGGGCCGTGGCGGCGCCCGTGCCGTACGGGTCGGTGCCCGCGGAGGGGCCGCCCTCCTTGGCGGTCTGACCGGCCAGGAGGGGGCGCAGATGGTTCGTGGCGTCGTCGGCGCAGGCCAGCGGCCCGGCCTGGACGTAGGAGACGACGACCTCGACCTGGTGGGTGCGCAGGTCGTCCTGGTCGAAGCGGAAGTGCAGCTCGCGCCGGACGGTGAACAGCGAGGCCTCGGCGTCGGTCCGGTCGCCGGGCGGCCGCAGCGCGTACACCAGGGTGTGGGCGGCGACGACCTCCAGGGTGCCGGAGTCGAACTCGGCGGCCTGGAGGGTGCCCTGGACGCGGATGCGGTGGTCGGCGAGGGCCGCGCGGGACGGGTCGAAGCGGACCAGCCAGCCGGTCGGGGCGTGCCGCCCGTCGGCCGCCGGGTGATCGAAGCTCTGCTCGAACTGGTCGAGCTGCTCCCCGTCCAGCAGCCGCCGCACGGGCTGGACGGTGACACCGCCGAGCACCTCCGGGTCGAGCGAGGAGGCGACGAGGTACTCCTTGGAGATGGTCAGCGCGGAGACGACCTGGCTGTCGGTGAAGTGGGCGGTGCGCCGGGTGGCCGGCATCGTGATGCCCTCGGCGCCGATCCGGAACTGGGCGGCCGGGCTGTGCGTGTACAGCGTCTCGGCGTTCTGGGCGCCGGGCACCGTGGACTGCGGGGACAGCGGGATCACCGTCATCCGCAGCGGCTCGGTGGGCTTGGCGGCCGGGGTGTCGTACGGGTGGCGGACGCCCATGTAGACGGCGGTGCCGAAGGCGAGGGCGACCAGCAGGACGAGGACGAGGGCCTGCCGGGAGAGGCCTCGGCGGACGACGGGGCGGCGGCGGACGGCGGGGGCGTGGTCGGAGAGGCGCTCGTGGGCGGAGAACTCCTGGATGCGGGCAGCGCGGACGAACGACTCGTCGAAGACGACGGATCGGTATTCGTCCTCGCCACCGCCGGGGGCGCCCTCGGGAGTCCCCTCAGGTGGGTTTCCTGGCCCGCCCATACCTTGAGAGTAGGTCTTCGGGAGCTCCGGTAAACGCACCGGTGCACGACAACTTCTGACAGGTCCTCACCAGGTTCGCGCACGACCGGCGAACCGCTCTCCCGGGCCCGCGCGAGGCCCTGTCAGGGTGTGCGGGGGTCCGCGGAGACGACCGGCTGGGAGAAGTCGGCGGAGGCGGAGGGCCCTGTCGGGGCGCCCTGCTCGACACCGGTGGTGGCGGGGGGCGGGACCCGGTCGCCGCGGCCGGAGGAGGTGCCGCGGTAGACGGCGGTGAAGGCCAGCGCGACCATGCCGATGCCCATCACGAGGGCGAGGATCCAGGCGACGGGCCTGTGCCAGCGGGTCTGCTTGCCGTACGGCCTGCCGTAGGCCCCGTCGGCGCCGTAGCGGCCTTCCAGGATCTCGGAGTCGTCGAGGTCGTCCAGGTCGTCGCGGCCGTGGCCGTAGTCGGGGCCGTAGCCGTCGTCGTAACGGTCGTCGTCGCCGCGTACTCCTCGGGAGTGCGACCGGCGGGCTTCGGCCTCCTGGGCCGCGGCACGGGCCTCCGCCGCCGCCAGCAGACGTTCGACCGCGGTCGGCTCGTGGACCACGGCCGCCCGGACGAAGTCCTCGTCGAAGACCACGGAGGCGAACTCTTCGTCCATACCCCCGCGGTCGCGGTCGTCGTCGGGCTCCCAGCCGTCAGGGAACGGCGTGCCCCCCACGTCCTCCGGCACGGATCCAGAGTAGACCGGGGTGGTCAATTTGGGCAGACGGTAAGGAAATTCATCCGTTACGCCGAACGGGGCGCCGGTCCGTTCACAGGAACGGGCAGACGCCCCGCGCGATCCGCGCCGGCTAGCGGCGGACGTGTCCGTCGCCGGTGACGATGTACTTCGTGCTGGTCAGCTCGGGCAGGCCCATCGGGCCCCGGGCGTGCAGCTTCTGCGTGGAGATGCCGATCTCGGCGCCGAAACCGAACTGGCCGCCGTCGGTGAACCGGGTCGAGGCGTTGACGGCGACCGTGGTGGAGTCGACCAGCTGGGTGAAGCGGCGGGCGGCCTGCTGGGAGGTGGTCACGATCGCCTCGGTGTGGCCGGAGCTCCACAGCCGGATGTGCTCCACGGCCCGCTCGAGCGAGTCGACGACGGCGGCGGCGATGTCGTACGACAGGTACTCGGTCTCCCAGTCCTCCGTGGTGGCCTCCACGACCGTGGCCCGGCTCTCCTTGGCGTAGGCGAGCACGCGCTCGTCGGCGTGGACCGTGACGCCCGCGTCGGCGAGCGCGTCGAGGGCGCGGGGCAGGAACTCGGGGGCGATGTCCTGGTGGACGAGGAGGGTCTCGGCGGCGTTGCAGACGCTGACGCGGTGGGCCTTGGAGTTGATCAGGATCTCGATCGCCATGTCGAGGTCGGCGACCGCGTCGACGTAGACGTGGCAGTTGCCCGTGCCGGTCTCGATCACCGGGACGGTGGACTCCTCGACGACCGTACGGATCAGGGAGGCGCCGCCGCGCGGGATGAGCACGTCGACCAGGCCGCGGGCGCGCATCAGCTCACGGACGGACTCGCGGCTCTCGCCGGGGACGAGCTGGATGGCGTCGGCGGGCAGGCCCGCGCCGCCGACGGCGTCCCGCAGGACGCGCACGAGGGCGGCGTTGGACTCGTGGGCGGAGGACGAGCCGCGCAGCAGGACGGCGTTGCCGGACTTCAGGCAGAGGGCGGCGGCGTCCACGGTCACGTTCGGGCGGGCCTCGTAGATGATGCCGACGACGCCGAGGGGGACGCGGACCTGGCGCAGGTCGATGCCGTTCGGGAGGGTGGAGCCGCGCACGACCTCGCCGACCGGGTCGGGCAGCGCGGCCACGTCACGGACGTCGGCGGCGATCGCGCGGATCCGCTCCGGGGTCAGGGTGAGCCGGTCGACGATCGCCTCGCTGGTGCCTGCCTCACGGGCCCGCTCGATGTCCTTGGCGTTGGCCTCCACGACGTCGCTCGTACGGACCTCCAGCGCGTCGGCGATGGCGAGCAGCGCGTCGTCCTTGTCGGCGCGCGGCAGCGGCGCGAGGTCGGCGGCGGCGGCCTTGGCCCGGTAGGCGGCCCGGGTGACCGGCGTCATGGAGTCGTACGGCGAGAGCGAGGTCATACAGGAAGGGTAGTGCGCCCGGCGGAGGGGTCCAGCGCGTGTTCCACAGCGCGAGACACGCCGTGCGGGGGACCCGCCGGGGCACTCCTGGGCGGGGCCGGGCTCCCGCCGGGACGGTCAGTAGGGATGGACCCCTACGGGTGTCGCCGGGGGCGACCCGTACCCCTCGGCGATGCGCTGGTGGTAGGTCTGGCGGTCGATGACCTCCAGGCCGACGATCTCCCAGGGCGGCAGCCCGGCCGTGCGGCGGTGCTCGCCCCACAGGCGCAGGGCGACGGCGGCCGCGTCGTGGAGGTCGCGGGCCTCCTCCCAGTAGCGGATCTCGGCGTGGTCGTTGGCATAGCGGCTGGTCAGCAGGAAGGGGTGGTCGTGGGCGAGCTGTTCCAGGCCGCGCCGCACCTCCGCGAGGGGGGCCTCGGCCCCGGAGACGCTCAGCGTGACGTGCCAGAGCCGGGGCAGGTCCTGCGGCTTCTCGGCGCCCTCGCTCTCGTACGTGTCCGAGGCGGCGACGCTGGTGAGCTTGCGCTCCTCGCCGGCCGCACGGGAGGGACCACCACCACGGGACGCCGCGGCCCCGGGGCGCACTCGTCTCACGACGGCCTCCTTCGCAACGATTCGAGCTTCGCAACAGGTCGTGCGGAATCTCCCTGCGTCAAAGTTGAGCAGGCTCAGGGGCTTCGCGTGGCGGTTTTACGGAACGTGCACCGCCGGGGCCCGCGCTCTGCTCCCTCCACGAGGCCGCTGGTCAGGGGTGCAGGAGGACGAGATCGTCCCTGTGTACGACCTCTCGTTCGTACGCGGGACCCAGCTCGCGCGCCAGTTCCCGGGTCGAGCGGCCGATCAGCCGGGGGATCTCCTTGGCGTCGAAGTTCACGAGCCCGCGGGCGACCGCCCGGCCCGTGCCGTCGCGCAGCTCGACGGGGTCACCGGCGGTGAAGTCACCCTCGACGCCGCCGATCCCGGCCGGGAGCAGTGACGTGCGGCGTTCGACGACCGCGCGCACGGCCCCGTCGTCGAGGATGAGCGCGCCCTGCGGGGTGGAGGCGTGCTGGAGCCACAGCAGCCGGTCGGCGGAGCGCCTGCCGGTCGGGTGGAAGTACGTGCCCGTGTCACGGCCGCCGAGCGCGTCCGCCGCGTGGACGGCGCTGGTGAGGACCACGGGGATGCCCGCACCGGTGGCGATCGCGGCGGCCTCGACCTTGGTGACCATGCCCCCGGTGCCCACGCCCGCCTTGCCGGCGCTGCCGATCTCCACGTGCGCGAGGTCCTCGGGCCCCCGGACCTCCGCTATCCGCGACGTGCCGGGCTTGGCGGGGTCGCCGTCGTACACGCCGTCCACGTCCGACAGCAGGACCAGCAGATCCGCGCGTACGAGGTGGGCGACGAGGGCGGCGAGGCGGTCGTTGTCGCCGAAGCGGATCTCGTCCGTGGCGACGGTGTCGTTCTCGTTGACGACCGGCAGGGCACCCATCGCCAGGAGCTTGTCGAGGGTGCGGGAGGCGTTGCGGTGGTGGGCGCGGCGGCTCATGTCGTCGGAGGTGAGGAGCACCTGGCCGACGCGGATGCCGTAGCGGGCGCAGGAGGCCGTGTAGCGGGCCACGAGGAGGCCTTGGCCGACGCTGGCGGCGGCCTGCTGCCGGGCGAGGTCCTTGGGGCGGCGGCGCAGGCCCAGCGGCGCGAGCCCGGCGGCGATGGCGCCGGAGGAGACGAGGACGACCTCGCGCTCTCCCCCGCTGCGGGCCTTGGCGAGGACGTCCACGAGGGCGTCCACCCGGTCCGCGTCGAGGCCGCCGGACGCCGTCGTCAGCGACGAGGAGCCCACCTTGACGACGATCCGGTGCGCTTGCGCCACTGCCTGCCTAGCCGCTGACACGCCTCTCCTCAATGCTCCGAACAGCCCGGTGTGTGCACTTCGCAATCTACGGGAGCGTGCGGACCTCCCGCGTTCTCATTTCGAGGGGCGGACGGCGCGGGGCCCCGGGGCGGACGGCGCGGGGCCCGCGCCGGGCGCTTCAGGGGGAGATGCTTCGGCAGACGTCGAGGTTGCGTGCGTTATGTCCGGCTACCGGTGATTGTTCCCACGGCGGATTGCTCCCCGGCCGCCCTAGGTCATACGGTCAGGGATCGGCCTCCCGCAGGCCACCTTCCGCGTCACCTCCCCTCCTCCGTCCGTCACACCCTCCGCAGGAGCCCAGCCCGTGCCCTCCGCAGGCCTCCCACCCCGCCGCATCGCGCAGCTCTGCGCACTGCTCGCGATGTTCGCGCTCTTCACGGCCCAGATCGTTTCCGCGCTGCTGCCGAACATTCCCGTGTTCGTCGCCGCCAGCGCGGCGGGCCTCCTTCTGGACACGTTCCTGCAGTACCGGGATCCCGGACTGCTCGCGCTGCTGGGCAAGGTCCGCTTCGACGCGCTGGTGCGCCAGCTGATGCGCGACATGCTGATCCTCGTGGGACTGCTGCGCATCGACGGGATCGACCCGTTGCGCGAGCAGGCCCCGCTCCTCGTCGGCCTCGTCCTCTTCTACGCGGTCCACTTCACCTGCCAGGCCGTCTCGGTGCTCGTGCGCCGCACCCGGACCCTGCCGATCGTGACCCGCAACATCGACGCCTCCGCGCTGCGCCTGACGGTCTCCCCGCCGCGCATACTGGCCCGCCGCCAGGCCCACCGGCTGCTGACCTTCTCGCTGCCGATCACGGCCGGTCTGGTGCTCACGGCTGCCACGCAGGACGCCACCTGGGGCGGTGTCGGCCTCGGCGCCGGTCTCACCCTCCTCGTCGCGGGCACCGCGTACCTGGCGACCTGGCTGCTGCCGAAGAAGCGCGCGAAGAACGAGCAGCAGGTCATGGAGTGGCTGGACGCGTGGCTCGCCGACTACCGGCCGACCACCGCGATGTACTTCTCCGGCGGTACGTCGTCGGCGTACCAGGCGAACATGTGGCTCTCCACGCTCTCCAAGCTGGAGAAGCCGCTGATCGTGCTGCGTGAGCGCTTCATGGTCCAGAAGATCGACGCGACGGACGTGCCGATCATCTGCTTCCCGAAGGTCGCCACGATGTTCTCGCTGGAGACCTCGACGCTGAAGATGATGCTGCACCCGGCCAACGCCGCGAAGACCTCCCAGGTGCTGCGCATCCCCACCGTCAAGCACGCCTTCATCAACCACGGCGAGAGCGACAAGCTGTCCTCCTGCAACCCGTACGCGAAGGCGTACGACGAGGTGTGGGTGGCCGGTCCCGCGGCGCGCGAGCGGTACGCGCTCGCCGAGGTCGGCGTCGAGGACAAGGACATCGTCGAGGTCGGCCGGCCGCAGCTGTCGCCGATCCGCCCGTACGCCGGCCCGCCGACCGGCACGTACACGACCGTGCTCTACGCCCCCACCTGGGAGGGCTGGGACGGCAACCCGGGCAACACCTCCGTGGTGCTGGCCGGCGAGAACATCGTCCGGGGCCTCCTCGCCGACGACAAGGTGCGGCTCCTCTACAAGCCGCACCCGATGACGGGCTCGGTCGACCCGCGCGCGGGCGTGGCCAACGAGCGCATCAAGGCGATGATCCGCGAGGCCAACGCCAAGCGCTCGGGCGCGCGGCCGGGGGCGGAGGCGGCCGCCGAACTCGCCCGTCGTACGGCCGAGCTGGACAAGCTGACCTCCACGTCGTTCCGTGCCAGCGCGGACGAGATGGAGCGGATGCTGCTGCAGGGCACCCCCAGCGGGGACCGCGAGGCGGTGATCTCCGAGGCGACGCTCGCGTGGGAGAGGGCGTACTGGGCGTCCTTCCCGGAGTGGGAGCACGGCATCGTCACCGAGGCGCGGCCCGCGATCTTCGCCTGCTTCAACGTGTCGGACCTGCTGATCAGCGATGTCTCCTCGGTGGTCTCCGACTGGCTGTCCAGTGAGAAGCCGTACGCGGTCGCCAACACCTCCGGACTGCCGGAGGCGGCCTTCCGCGCGGCCTTCCCGACGGTTTCCGCCGGTGTCGTCCTGACGCCCGGGGCGGACGGCGTCGCGGCCCTGCTCGACGCGGTCCGCAACCCCGAGAAGGACGGTTTCGCCAAGGCACGCGCCGACCTCAAGGAGCAGCTGCTGGGTCCCTCCGACCCGCCGTCGCTGGTCCGCTTCGACGCCGCGGTGAAGGCGCTCTGCGCCGAGGCCGACGACCGCCGGGTGCGGATGGAGTCCCGCCTCGTCAACGACCTGCCGTCGCCCCGTGAGGCCGGCGACGAACTCACCGAGGGCGAGCCGAGCGAGGCACTCGCCTAGGGACACGGGCACGCACCGCGTACGCCGAAGGGCCCCGGAGAGATCCGGGGCCCTTCGGCGTACGCGGTGCGCGGGCTCTGCCCGGCGGCAGGCCTAGAACGGCTCGAAGTCGTCGTACTCCTTCTGCAGCTCGTCCCGCTCCGCCTGGCGGTCGCGGCGGCGCTGGACGGCCGGGCGGGGCTCCTCGAAGCGGTGGTCCTCGCCACGGCGGCCGAGCATCTCCGCGCCGGCCATGACGGTCGGCTCCCAGTCGAAGACGACGGCGTTGTCCTCGGGGCCGATGGCGACGCCGTCGCCGGAGCGGGCGCCCGCCTTCATCAGCTCGTCCTCGACACCGAGCCGGTTCAGACGGTCGGCGAGGTAGCCCACCGCCTCGTCGTTGCTGAAGTCGGTCTGACGGACCCAGCGCTCCGGCTTCTCGCCCCGGACGCGGAACAGCCCGTCCTCCTCCCGCACGACCGTGAAGCCGGCGTCGTCGACGGCCTTGGGCCGGATGACGATCCGCGTCGCCTCCTCCTTCGGCTTGGCGGCACGCGCCCGGCCCACGAGGTCGGCGAGCGCGAACGACAGCTCCCGCAGACCCGTGTGGGCGACGGCGGACACCTCGAAGACCCGGTAGCCACGGGCCTCCAGGTCCGGCCGCACCATCTCGGCGAGGTCCTTGCCGTCGGGCACGTCGATCTTGTTGAGGACGACGATCCGGGGCCGCTTGTCGAGCCCGCCGTACTGCGTCAGCTCCTCCTCGATGATGTCGAGGTCGGAGACGGGGTCGCGGTCCGACTCCAGCGTGGCCGTGTCGAGGACGTGGACGAGGACGCTGCAGCGCTCGACGTGGCGCAGGAACTCCAGGCCCAGCCCCTTGCCCTGGCTGGCGCCGGGGATGAGCCCGGGGACGTCGGCGATCGTGTAGACCGTCTCGCCGGCCGTCACCACGCCCAGGTTGGGGACGAGTGTCGTGAAGGGGTAGTCCGCGATCTTCGGCTTGGCGGCGCTCAGCACCGAGATCAGCGAGGACTTGCCCGCGCTCGGGTAGCCGACCAGCGCCACGTCGGCGACGGTCTTCAGCTCCAGAACGATGTCGCCCATGTCGCCGGGCACGCCGAGCAGCGCGAAGCCGGGCGCCTTGCGGCGGGCGGAGGCGAGGGCCGCGTTGCCGAGGCCGCCCCGGCCGCCCTGCGCGGCGACGTAGGAGGTGCCGTGGCCCACGAGGTCGGCGAGGACGTTGCCCTGCCGGTCGAGGACGACCGTGCCGTCCGGCACGGGAAGGACCAGGTCCTGCCCGTCCTTGCCCGACCGGTTGCCGCCCTCGCCGGGCTTGCCGGCGGTGGCCTTGCGGTGCGGGGAGTGGTGGTAGTCGAGGAGAGTCGTCACGGACTGGTCGACGGTCAGGATGACGTCGCCGCCCCGGCCGCCGTTGCCGCCGTCGGGGCCGCCGAGCGGCTTGAACTTCTCCCGGTGGACGGAGGCACAGCCGTGGCCTCCGTTACCCGCGGCGACATGCAGCTCGACGCGGTCCACGAAGGTGGTCATGGTGGGTGCCTCCAGATACGCGCTGTGCGTGGTGTTCGGAAATGTCTTACCTGTAACACGTCAAAGGCGGACCCGCTTCCCGTACGGAATCCCGTACAAGAAGTGAGGTCCGCCTCGACGAATCGCTCTACGGAAGCCTTGGTCGAAAGACCGGGCGAGTCAGAAGACTCAGGCGGCCGGAACGATGTTGACGACCTTGCGACCACGGCTGGTGCCGAACTCGACCGCACCGGCGTTCAGCGCGAACAGCGTGTCGTCCTTGCCGCGGCCGACGCCCGAACCCGGGTGGAAGTGCGTGCCGCGCTGGCGGACCAGGATCTCACCGGCGTTGACGACCTGACCGCCGAAGCGCTTCACGCCGAGCCGCTGAGCGTTGGAGTCGCGACCGTTCCGGGTGGACGATGCGCCCTTCTTGTGTGCCATGTCTCCTCAGTCCCTTACTTCGCAGCCGCGGGGATCTCAGTGACCTTGATCGCCGTGTACTGCTGGCGGTGGCCCTGACGACGGCGGTAGCCGGTCTTGTTCTTGTAGCGCAGAATGTCGATCTTCTGGCCCTTGTGGTGGTCCACGACCTCGGCCTGGACCTTGATGCCGGCCAGCACCCACGGGTCGCTGGTCACAGCGTCGCCGTCGACGACGAGCAGGGTCGAGAGCTCGACCGTGTCGCCCACACTGGCGGTGGAAATCTTGTCAACCTCAACGATGTCGCCGACAGCAACCTTGTGCTGGCGACCACCGCTGCGCACGATGGCGTACACGCGGATCTCACTCTCTCGCTCGGGAACGGCACCCCCGCAGTCCAGCCGCCCGACATGCGAACGGCCTCTCCCACGGCGCCCGGCGCGCGGAAGGAATGAGGTTTACGGGGATGTGACGCGTCTCTACCTACGGACACGCCGACGGTCAAGGTTACGGGGCCACGCCCGAAGGGGTCAAACCGAGCCCTTCGCCCGCCACGTGACCGACATCTCACCGCCCACCGACGGCCGTTTCCCGGCCGGGGCCGGAGTCCTCGCGCGCCACGCGCACTTCCGTGCCGCACGAGCCGTCCCCGTCCTGCCCCCGACCCCACATCAGCGCGCCCTGTGTGAGGTTGCTCTCCCCGGCCCCGGCGGTGCCTCCACACGCCGGTGCCCCTGCCGGGTGGTGTTCCCACCCGGCAGGGGCACCGGTCGGAGCGGACGGCTTCTCCGCCCGGGGCTCAGCTCTCGTCGGTCGAAGCGGTGACCGTGGACGAGGACTGCTCGGCGGCCACCGTGGTCTTCTTCGTGGCCGTCTTCTTCGCCGTGGCCGCCTTCTTGGCCGTGGCCTTCTTCGCGACCGTCTTCTTGGCCGCCGCCGTCTTCTTGGTGGCGGCCTTCTTCGCCGTCGCCTTCTTGGCCGTCTTCCGCGCCGCCGTCTTCTTGGCGGGCGGCTCGGCCCCGGTCTCCTCGGCGGCCTCGGCGGCCTCCTCGACCGGCGCCTCGGCCGGGGTCACGACCGCGTCCTCGGCGGACACCGACGGAACCACGACCACGGCCGCCTCCGCCGACGCCGTGGGCGCCGTCGCCTTGCGCACGGCACGCCGACGCGGACGGGCCGGAGCCGCGCTCTCGGCGACGGCAGGCTCCTCGGGCCGTGCGGCCTCCTCGGCCACGACCGGCTCGGACACCGTCACCGTCGTCTCGGCAGCGACCGGCTCGGACACCGTCACCACGGTCTCCTCCGCGGCCGCTCCGGCCGGGGCGCCCGCCGGGGCGGTGGCCTTCCGGGTGGCCCGGCGACGCGTACGGCCCCTGGGCGCGGCGTCCTCGGTGCTCACGGCGGCCGGCGTCTCCACGACCGGGTCCTCCACGGCCACGGGCTCCGCCTCGGCGGCCTCCCGCGGCTTCGGGGCACGATCCTCGGAGACGGTGGTGGCCACGGCCTCGCGGGACTTCGGCGCACCGGTGGGCGCGGACGCCCGCCGGGTCGCGCGGCGCCGCGAACGACCACGCCCGACCGCCGCCTCGGCCTCGGCGACGCTGCTGTACAGCTCCTCGTCGGGCTCGAACTCGGGAGCGGGGAGCGCCACGGGCTCGGCGACCTCGGCGGCCACCTCGGCCTCGACCAGCTCGGCCTGCTCCACCGGCTCGACGGCCTCGTGAGCGGACACGTGGTCGTGGTCGTGGTCGTGCTCGGCACCGCCGCGCCCGCGCTTGCGGCGCTTGCCGCCACCGCCGACGGCCGTCGGCTGGTCCATGTGCACGATCACGCCGCGCCCGTTGCAGTGGACGCAGGTCTCGGAGAAGGACTCCAGCAGGCCCTGTCCGACCCGCTTGCGGGTCATCTGGACCAGACCCAGCGAGGTGACCTCGGCGACCTGGTGCTTCGTGCGGTCGCGTCCCAGGCACTCCAGCAGGCGCCGCAGCACCAGGTCCCGGTTGGACTCCAGGACCATGTCGATGAAGTCGATGACCACGATGCCGCCGAGGTCGCGCAGCCGCAGCTGACGCACGATCTCCTCGGCCGCCTCCAGGTTGTTCCTGGTGACCGTCTCCTCCAGGTTGCCGCCCTGGCCGGTGAACTTGCCGGTGTTGACGTCGACCACGATCATGGCCTCGGTCTTGTCGATCACCAGCGAACCACCGCTGGGCAGCCACACCTTGCGGTCCAGCGCCTTCATCAGCTGCTCGTCGATGCGGTACGTCGCGAAGACGTCGACCTCGGAGGTCCACTTCTGCAGACGCTCCGCCAGGTCGGGCGCGACGTGCGAGACGTAGCCGTGGATGGTCTCCCACGCCTCCTCGCCGCTGACGATGACCTTGGAGAAGTCCTCGTTGAAGATGTCGCGGACGACGCGGACGGTCATGTCCGGCTCGCCGTACAGCAGCGTCGGCGCGTTGCCGTTCTTCGCCTTCTTCTGGATGTCCTCCCACTGCGCCTGCAGCCGTTCGACGTCACGGCGCAGCTCGTCCTCGCTCGCGCCCTCGGCGGCGGTGCGCACGATGACGCCCGCGTCCTCGGGGACGATCTTCTTGAGGATGGTCTTCAGCCGGGCCCGCTCGGTGTCGGGCAGCTTGCGGCTGATCCCGGTCATCGACCCCTCGGGGACGTAGACCAGGTAGCGGCCGGGCAGGGAGACCTGGCTGGTCAGGCGCGCGCCCTTGTGGCCGATCGGGTCCTTGGTGACCTGCACGAGCACGGACTGACCGGACTTCAGGGCGGACTCGATACGGCGCGGCCCGTTGGCCATGCCGAGCGCCTCGAAGTTGACCTCACCGGCGTACAGGACGGCGTTGCGGCCCTTGCCGATGTCGATGAAGGCCGCCTCCATCGACGGCAGCACGTTCTGCACCTTGCCGAGGTAGACGTTGCCGACGTACGAGGTCGACTGCTCCTTGTTGACGTAGTGCTCGACGAGCACGTTGTCTTCCAGGACGCCGATCTGGGTGCGCTCGCCGCTCTGGCGGACGACCATGACGCGCTCGACGGCCTCACGCCGGGCGAGGAACTCGGCCTCGGTGATGATCGGGACGCGACGGCGGCCCTGCTCCCGGCCTTCGCGGCGGCGCTGCTTCTTGGCCTCCAGACGGGTCGAGCCCTTGATGGACTGCACCTCGTCGGAGAACTCGGTCTCCTTGGCGCGCCGTTCGCGCGGCTCACGGACCTTGACGACCGTGCGCTCGGGGTCGTCGGGCGTGGCCTCGGCCTCGGTGCCCGAGTCACCGGCGCGACGACGACGGCGACGGCGCCGACGGCTGCTGCTGGAGCCGGAGCCGGAGTCCTCGCGCTCGTCGGCCTCGTCCTCGGCGTCCTCGTCCACCTGCTCGGCGGTGTCCTCGGTGTCCTGCGCGGCCTGCTCGGCGGCGAGTTCGTCACCCTCGGCGTCGTCGGCGTCGGCCGCGTCGCCCCGACGGCGGCGGCGTCCGCCCCGGCGGCGGCGACGACGCGATCCGGTGGACTCCTCCTCGCCGTACTCGTCACCGTCTCCGGCGTCCTCTTCGGGCTCCTCGGCCTCCTCCGGCTCCTCCTCGATCACCACGGCGGCGGCGGGCTGCTCCGCCTCGACGGGCTCGCTCCGACGGCGACGACGGCGGCGCGGGCCGCCGGTGTTCTCCTCCTCGGCGAACCCGCCGAGGTCGGCGGTCTCGACGGTCTCCTCGACCTCCACGGGCTCGACCTCCGCCTCGGCGGCGGCCTGCGCGGCGGCCCGCTCGGGGGTCTGGAACATCGGCTCGGTGAACACCGGCGCCTGGAACACGGCCACGGCGGGCCGGGACGGGCGGGACGGCGCGTCCTCCGCGGCGGGCGGGGGCGGCGCCGAGAATCCGACGGCGGCCTTGCGCGCCGACCGGCGACGGGCCCGACGCGGCCCGCCGTCCTCCGCCTCGGCGGCCGGGGCCTCCTGGACGGCCTGGGCCGGCGCGGTCTCGGCGGCGGGCGCCTCCTGCGGCGCGGCGCTCGGGGCGGCGACGGACTCGGCCGCCTCGGCGGACTCGCCCTCGGGCGCCCCGGCGGGCGTGGTCACCCGGCGAGTCGCACGACGACGTGTACGAGCGGCCGGCGCGGCCTCCTCGACAGCGGCCGGCACCTCGACGGCCGGAACCTCGACCGGGGCAGCGGCCTCGGGCGCGGCGGCACTCTCCTCCGCCACCTGCGGCGCAGCGGTCGGAGCAGTGGCCCGACGGGTCGCACGACGACGCGTACGAGCGGCCGGCGCGGCCTCCTCGACAGCGGCCGGCACCTCGACGGCCGGAACCTCGACCGGGGCAGCGGCCTCGGGCGCGGCGGCGCTCTCCTCCGCCACCTGCGGCGCAGCGGTCGGAGCAGTGGCCCGACGGGTCGCACGACGACGCGTACGAGCGGCCGGCGCGGCCTCCTCGACGGCGGCCGGCGCCTCGGCGGCAACCTCGGTGGTCTCGGCGCTCTCGGCCACGGCGGTGGCGGCAGCCGGCGCCACGGTCTCGACGACCTCGACGGCCTCGGCTTCCTTGGGCGCACCGGCGGGCGCGGAGGCGCGGCGGGTCGCACGACGGCGCGTACGAGCGGGGGGCGCCGCCTCCTCGACGGCCGCTGTCTCGGCGGCTTCCTCGTCCGGCTCGGCGGTCGCGTCGGCGGTCGCGAGATCCTCGGACTCGGCGGCCGGTATGGCCGGCACGGTGCTCTCCGCGGCCGCCTCGGCGCCGGCGGACGGCGGTCCCGCGGGGCGGGACGCGGCGCGGCGGCGACGGCGCGGCGGCAGCGTGTCGCTCGGCGTGTTCTGCTCGGAGCCCTGCGCGGGCTCTGCGGATTCGATCGATTCGGGCATGCGGGCGTTTCTCCCGTCAGGCTCCCGGGCGCCGCACCCGGTCCGGCAGGGCCGGTGACGTCCGCGGCTCGCGTCGTGCGCGACTGCCGCCGTCCGGGGCGCGGGCGCCGCACGGGAGCTCTCTGTGTCCTGTCTCGCCGGTTCCGTACGCCATGTTGCGTACGGCCTGGCGAAAGTCTTGTGGTCGGTGCGCTGCCCGACCCAGGTGGCTCCCGGATCAAAGGGCGACGCTACGACGTCCGTCCCTACGCGGGGCCCACCGGCGCCGACGCCTTCGCGGCGGCAGTGGGTTCGGCCGTTGAGAGGGCCGGCGCTGCCTCGCGGTCGGGCGCGAGCGGGTCGGTCACCGTGCCGGTCTCTTCATCGAAAAGCCCCTGCGCCAGCCTGGTCACCGCAGCGGGGACCGGCGGCGCCAGGTCGGCCACGGCGCGGAGACCGGACAGGACGTCGTCGGGTCGTACGGCAGGCGTCACGTGCCGAACAACCAGCCGCAGTATCGCACAGGGCTGGTCCGTCGGCCTATCAGCCTGTGGACCGGGCGTCTCAGAACCGTCGGCTCCGTCGCTTCCGTCCCGTCCGTCACGACCGGTGAGGTCGACGACGGCGGCCCTGGCGTCGAAGGTCCGCAGACCGTTCTTGGTCCTGCGCTGGACCTCGACGAGGTCCGCCGCCGTGAAGGCCTCGGCCGCGCGCGCGGCGTCCGCCGGGTCCACGCCGTCGAGGCGCAGTTCCCACACGGAGGCCGTGAGCCGGTCGGCGAGCCCGGAGGTCCGGGCCTCGACCGCGTCCACGATGTCGAGCCCGGTGGGCAGCGACTCGTCGAGGAGCATCCTGAGCTTTTCCGGGTCGCGCGCGTCGGTGAGCGCGATCTCCAGGTACTCCGCCTCACTGCCCGTGCCGGTGGGTGCGGCATTGGCGTACGACACCTTCGGATGCGGCGTGAACCCCGCCGAGTACGCCATGGGCACCTCGGCACGGCGCAGCGCACGCTCGAAGGCGCGCTGGAAGTCACGGTGGCTGGTGAACCGGAGGCGGCCGCGCTTGGTGTAACGCAGTCGGATGCGCTGCACCGCGGGTGCGGGCGGCGGGCCTTCGGGCTGTCGCTTGCCCAGTGTCGTTCAGTCCTTCGTGAGAGCGGTCGTACTTCTACCAAGAGTACGTGCCCCGGCGGCCGCCGGTTCCCGCCCGGGGACGGGCTTCGGCTCCGCCGGCCGCCCGAGGAGTGCCGAGCGCACGGCGGCGCGGGCCTGGCGGGCGGACTCGCGGGCGGTGGCCCAGGCCTGCCGCGAGGCACTGCCCACAGCGCGAGCGGCCGCCGTGGCCGGCTTCCACACGGCGTCCCGCACGACATGGCCGGCGGGTGTGAGCACGGTCCGGTACAGCCACCGCGCCGGGTCGACGAGGAGCCACCGGACGAAACCGGCCAGGAACCGCCCCACGGCGCGCGAGAGGCGCCCGGCCACGCGCCAGGCGTGTCCGAGGGCGTCCCCCAGCTCCCGGCCCACGACGGCGAGCATCCGCCCGACCGGTACCAGCACCCACCGCCACACGGCGAGCGCGGGCACCACGAGCAGCACGCGTGCCGTCCAGGAGAACCCGAGCCAGATCCCGGTGAAGACCATCCGCATGAGCCACCCGGCGCCCCGGGCCGCCCACGCCATCGCGTGTCCCACGGGGGTCAGCGCATACCGGTACACCCACACCGCCGGCACGACGAGGAGGTACCGCGCCAGCCAGGCCAGGGCCGTGAACAGCGCGACCGCGACGGCGACGGTCCCGGCCCCGATTCCCCTGGCCAGCCACGCGATGCCCCGCCCGAACGGCGCCAGCGTCCACCGGTACAGCCACCCGAGCCCCGCCCGGAGCCCACCGGCCAGCAGGACGACCGCGCCCCACGTCCCGGCGAACGCCCAGGCGACCGCATGCCCCACGGGCGTCAGCGCATACCGGTACACCCATACCGCCGGCACGACCAGCAGCCGGTGCCCGAGCCACCCGAGCCCCTGGGCGGCCGGCACGACGGCGTAGCGCCACAGCGCCACCCACGGCCGGACGAGGACGGCCCTGGCGACCCACAGCGACGCCCGCCCCAACGGCCGCCCCACGGCGTCCCTCAGGAACCGGCCGACCACCACGAGCACGTCCCACACCATCCGCACCGGCACGACGAGGACGAGCACGACGATCCGCACGGGAATCCGGATCGCGGCCGTGAGGCATCCCTCGGGCGCCTGCTGTCGCTCGGGCGCCTGGTGTCCCTCGGGCGGGCGCTGCCGCTCGGGCGGGCGCGCCGCCGGAGGCTCGGCCGACGGCCGGACAGGGGGCCTCTTCTCCAGGTCCATGACGACGTAGACGCCTCAGCGGCCCGTACGGATGCGACTACGCGGCTGCACCTTCCACGCCGTTCGCACGCGTGTCCCCACGCCCGTGCCCGGGTGGATCGGCCGAAAAGGCCGCTACCGCCTGCGCCCGGAAGCCCCCGCTGACTTGTCGGACTCGGCGGGCTTGGCGGACTCGGCGGGCTTGGCGGACTCGGCGGACTCGGCGGGCTTGGCGGACTCGGCCGACCCGCCGGCCCGGGGGGCCTCGGGGCGGCGCACCACGGCGGACAGTTGCCCCCGGGAGGCGTGGGGGGCGGAGAACTCCCGGTTGCTCTCCACCTGGCGGCGGACGTGCTCGGGCAGGTCCCGCATGGCCAGCAGACGGTCGCACGCCCGCAGGGCCCCGGCGTGGTCACCCACCCAGTGGGCATCGATGGAGAACTCGAACAGCAGGCCCCAGCGGTAGACCCAGGGCCTGGTGAAGAGGAGGTCGTCCGGGGCGGGCCGGTCGACGACGTCGACGAGGAGGGCGTACGCCGTGTGGTAGCGGCGGCGCAGCCGCAGCCGGGAGGCCAACTCGTAACAGGCCTCCAGCCGCTCGGGGCGTGCCTCCCAGGCCCGCGAGAGCGCGTCCATGGCTCCCGGCCAGTCCTCCTCCTTCTCCGCTCGGAGAAGGCCCGCTTCGAGCAGCGAGCAGTACACCTCCTCGCCCCAGCCGCCCATCTCCGCGCGCCGCTCGTACAGGGCGATCGCCTCGCGCGCGTGGCCCAGGTCGCGTTCGGTGTTGGCGAGGTAGAAGACGGTGCGGGGGTTGGTGGGGTCGCGGTCGAGTTCGCGCCTGAGCAGACGCGCGTCGCGCTCGAACTTGTCGCCGCGGCAGCCGCCGTCGGCATGGTCCTCGATGACGATCGCGTCCAGGTTCTCCTGGACGTCGGGCCCGTCGGTGCACGGGTACTCGTGGGTGACGCCCTCGTAGCGCCACAGCCGGTCCCCCCGCATCAGGTGCTTGAAGCGGTGCTGGGTGCCCGGGGTGTCGTAGCGCAGCATGTACGAGGTGGCCGTCAGCCGGGGCAGTGGCGCGTCCTGGCGCAGTACGTGGTCGGCGTCGATGGTGAGCAGGAAGTCGGCTCTGCCCCGGGCGTGTTGGATGTTCCGCGTCCGGTTGTGCCCGAAGTCGACCCACGGGTCCTGGTGGAGTTCGCCCGGGATGCCCTCCAGCGCCTCGCGGATCAGGTCCTGCGTACCGTCCGTCGAGCCGGTGTCGGAGATGACCCAGGTGTCGATCAGGGGGCGCACGGAGGCGAGGCAGCGCTCGATCACCCGGGCCTCGTTCTTGACGATCATGCAGAGGCAGATGGTCTGCGGCTTCACGGCCTCACCGGTCCCGGGGACGTTGGAACGCTGCCCGAGCGGCTGCGCGACATACCTCCTCATATCTCACAAACGACTGCCGACGCCGTCGAATTAGCCCACCCGGGACGCCCGGTTACGCCGACTTGATGATCTACGTCCCCGTCCGGTCCAGCGCGCTGGTCGGCTCGGTGGACAGGGGTGAGGCTCACGATCGAGTGAGGGGAAAAGCCCCAAACCGGTTGAAACAAGGAGCACATAGATGAGTCCTGAGCGCAGGACGATCTCGCTGATAGGCCCGCTGGCTCGCGACAGGATCACCAAGGTCAGCACCTTTGCCTCGCTCGCGCTGGTGGTGACAGCCGGTCTGGCCGCCCCCGCCGTCGCGACCACACGCAGCATGTCCGACCACTCCACCCTGACGAGGGCCGACGACGAGGAGTGCCCTCCCTCCGAGGATCACGGCCAGCACCACGACGAGCACGGCGGGCAGCAGGCCGACCACGACGATTCGTCGCCCGACTGGCACGACGAGGGGGACCGCGACCGCACCGCGGCCCTCGGTGGCAACGACGACCACTGCGAGGAAGGTCCCGACGGTCCCACCGGCCCGACCGGCCCTCCAGGAGCGACCGGCGCCACGGGCCCCAGAGGCGAGACCGGCCCCCAAGGCGACACCGGCCCCCAAGGGGAGACCGGCCCCCAGGGCGACACCGGCGAGGCCGGCGCCACGGGTCCGACCGGACCCACCGGCGCGGACGGCATCACGGGTCCGACCGGACCGACGGGCGCCGACGGCATCGCCGGCCCGACCGGACCCACAGGCGCCGACGGCATCGCCGGCCCGACCGGACCCACAGGCGCCGACGGCATCGCCGGCCCGACCGGACCCACAGGCGCCGACGGCATCGCCGGCCCGACCGGACCCACAGGCGCCGACGGCATCGCCGGCCCGACCGGACCCACAGGCGCCGACGGCATCGCCGGCCCGACCGGACCCACCGGGCCCGCGGGCGGTGTCACCGGAGCCACGGGCGCGACCGGGGCGACCGGACCCGCCGGCCCCTGCTCCGACATCGACGCGGTGCAGGACTCGAAGAAGCTCGAGTTCCGGGTCGTACTGACCGAGGGACGGGTCTTCGCGGGCATCCGCGACCTGACGGGCGCGACCGCCCACCCCTTCCTGTGGACCGACCTCAGCACCCACCCCAACTTCCCCTCGGGCGGCCGTGATTCACAGGGCCGCGACGTCGGCTACGCCTGCGGCGTCTCCGTCAACACCCACTCCTACACCGGCCACGGGCAGAAGGAGACGGGCACGGACACCGGGCAGGACCACGGTCAGAGCACGGGACACAGCCAAAGCGCGGAGCACAGTCAGAGCACCGGGCACAGCCAGAGCACGGGCCAGAGCCAGGACCACGCCCAGAACACGGGCCAAGGGCAGAGCCAGGGCCAAGGGCAGGGCCAGGGCCAAGGGCAGGGGCAGGGGCAGGGCCAGGGTCAGTACCAGGGCCAGAGCCAGAGCGAGAGCCAGAGCCAGAGCCAGAGCCAAGGTCACACCCAGAGCACCGGCACGAACGGCTCCGGGCAGGACCACGGCGAGGGCAAGGGTCAGAACAAGGGCGACCACACGAGCGCCGACAAGGGCCTCGTCAAGTTCAACCTCGTCACCACCGTGGGCCAGATCTGGGAGACCACCTGCGTGCCGGTCGACACCACGCCGCACGCCACCCTGAACTGCGACGACGCCCAGGGCAACCCGCGCCCCTGGTACAGGGTCGAACTCCAGCCCGCGGACAGCATCATCAACGGCGGCTCCACCGTCACACCCCGCGTGACCGGCCGGTAAGCAGCACACGAACAGGGGTGCCCGGAGGTCGGCCGACCCGACCCTCCGGACACCCCTCACGATCCAGCTCCCTCACGCCATGACCGTTCCACGTCCATGACCGTGAGGTTCAGTGGCTGTGCTGCCCGCTCCCCACCGGCTGCTTGACCGACAGCGGCAGCAGCTTCTTCCCCGTCGGGCCGATCTGGATGGAGGTGTCCATCTGCGGACACACCCCACAATCGAAGCACGGGGTCCAGCGGCAGTCCTCGACCTCGGTCTCGTCGAGGGCGTCCTGCCAGTCCTCCCAGAGCCAGTCCTTGTCGAGGCCGGAGTCCAGGTGGTCCCAGGGGAGGACCTCCTCGTAGGTGCGCTCGCGGGTGGTGTACCAGTCGACGTCGACGCCGAAGGCCGGGAGGGTCTTGTCGGCGCAGGCCATCCAGCGGTCGTAGGAGAAGTGCTCGCGCCAGCCGTCGAAGCGGCCGCCGTCCTCGTAGACGGCGCGGATGACGGCGCCGATGCGGCGGTCGCCGCGGGACAGCAGGCCCTCGACGATGCCGGGCTTGCCGTCGTGATAGCGGAAGCCGATGGAGCGGCCGTACTTCTTGTCGCCGCGGATCTTGTCGCGGAGCTTTTCGAGACGGGCGTCCGTCTCCTCCGCGGAGAGCTGCGGAGCCCACTGGAACGGCGTGTGGGGCTTCGGGACGAATCCGCCGATCGACACGGTGCAGCGGATGTCGTTCTGGCCGGAGACCTTGCGGCCCTCGGCGATCACCTTCATCGCCATGTCGGCGATCTGGAGGACGTCCTCGTCCGTCTCCGTCGGCAGGCCGCACATGAAGTACAGCTTCACCTGGCGCCAGCCGTTGCCGTACGCGGTGGAGACGGTCCGGATCAGGTCCTCCTCCGAGACCATCTTGTTGATGACCTTGCGCATGCGCTCGGAGCCGCCCTCGGGCGCGAAGGTGAGGCCGGAGCGACGGCCGTTGCGGGTCAGTTCGTTCGCCAGGTCGACGTTGAAGGCGTCCACGCGGGTCGAGGGGAGGGACAGACCGATCTTGTCCTCCTCGTACCGGTCCGCGAGGCCCTTGGCGATGTCGCCGATCTCGCTGTGGTCGGCGGAGGAGAGGGAGAGGAGGCCGACCTCCTCGAAGCCCGTCGCCTTGAGGCCCTTCTCGACCATCTCGCCGATGCCCGTGATGGAACGCTCACGGACCGGGCGAGTGATCATGCCCGCCTGGCAGAAGCGGCAGCCACGGGTGCAACCGCGGAAGATCTCCACCGACATGCGCTCGTGGACCGTCTCGGCGAGCGGGACCAGGGGCTGCTTGGGGTAGGGCCACTCGTCCAGGTCCATGACGGTGTGCTTGGACACCCGCCACGGGACACCGGACCTGTTCGGTACGACGCGGCCGATGCGGCCGTCGGGGAGGTACTCCACGTCGTAGAACGCCGGGATGTACACCGATCCGGTCTTGGCGAGGCGGAAGAGGACCTCCTCGCGACCACCGGGCCGGCCCTCCGCCTTCCAGGCGCGGATGATCTCGGTCATGTCGAGCACGGCCTGCTCGCCGTCGCCGATGATCGCCGCGTCGATGAAGTCGGCGATCGGCTCGGGGTTGAAGGCCGCGTGGCCGCCGGCCAGCACGATCGGGTCGTCGAGCGTGCGGTTCCTGGACTCCAGGGGGATCCCGGCCAGGTCCAGCGCGGTCAGCATGTTGGTGTAGCCCAGCTCCGTGGAGAAGGACAGACCGAACACGTCGAAGGCCTTCACCGGGCGGTGGCTGTCGACGGTGAACTGCGGGACGCCGTGCTCCCGCATCAGCGCCTCCAGGTCCGGCCAGACGCTGTACGTGCGCTCGGCCAGGACGCCCTCGCGCTCGTTCAGCACCTCGTAGAGGATCATGACGCCCTGGTTGGGCAGACCGACCTCGTACGCGTCCGGGTACATGAGCGCCCAGCGGACGTCGCTGGACTCCCAGGGCTTGACGGTGGAGTTGAGCTCACCGCCCACGTACTGGATCGGCTTCTGCACATGCGGCAGCAGGGCCTCGAGCTGTGGGAAGACCGACTCGACAGACATCGCGGGGGTTACCTTCGTGAGCGGACGGGGGGTGACCATCTAGCGTAACGCCCCCGGAGACACCCCTCGCACGCCCGTTTACCGGTGGACCGGCGGACGGCCGGTGCGCCCGACCTCAGAACGACATGTCCGCGCTGACCTTCGCCCACGTCTCCGGCAGCGCCTCCTCCGCCAGCTCCGCCCGCCGTTCCTCCCTGCCGTACAGCAGTCCGTACGTGAAGGCGCTCTCCCCCGGTGCCGCGTGGGCCTGGTGGGCGAGGTCGCGCAGGACCTCGCGGGCCATCACGCTGTCCTGGTGGTCGCCGAGGAGGCTCTGCAGGGACTTCATGTCCTTGACGAGTGCCTTGGCCGGCTTGCCCAGCAGGGGGTGTGCCGCTTCGGCCGCGTACCGGGTGCGCTTGGTCTTCTTGCGGGCCTCGTGCATGGCGAGGTCGCGGTCCGCGCCGGACGGCTGTGCCAGGGCCTCCTCCACCAGGGCCGCCACCTTGGCGAAGTCCTTCCTGACCGCCTTGGTGATCACCTTCTCGGGATCGCCCTCGGCGGCCGCGAGCAGCGGCGGGTCCGCGATCACGGCGTCGACGGACTCCAGCAGCTCCAGATACCGCTCTCCGTCCAGTGCCTCGATCAGTTCGCTCCGGGGGCCGGTACCGCCGTCCTTCCGCGACCAGGCGCGCAGCCGTGCGTGGACCGGGCCCGTCACCAGGCTCTCGGGGAGGCCGTCCAGCGCCTCGGTGAGCCGTTCCGTCAGAACCTCGTGGTCTCGGTCGACGCCCAGCTCCCCCGCGAGCCACTTCAGCTCCTCGCCGATCGGGTCCGTGACGGTCCGGTCAAGCACCTTCCCGAACGATTTGAAGGTGCTGCGCAGTCGGCGGGTGGCGACCCGCATGCTGTGGACGGAGTCGAAGACGTCCCGGCGGACGGCGGGATCGAGCTCGACGATCGCGTCACGCTGGGCGCGGACGTAGGCGAGAACATGATCCCCGGGGGTGACGGGCTCGCCCGGAGCCGCCGCCCCAGCCTTCTTCCGGTTCTTCTTTCCGCCCTTCTTCGGTGCCGTCTCCTTCAGTGCCCTGGCCAGTTTCGAGGGCGAGTCCGAAGGCCGTACACCGGCCTTGCGCAGCTTCTTGTCGACCTTGTCGAGGAAGGCGGGGTCGCCGTCGTCGGCGAGTTCCACCTCGATCTCGGACCACTGGGAGGTCCGGCCGTCCTCGGTGAGCCGCTCGGCGACCACGGCGTCGACGCTGACCTCGGCGAGGAGGGCGCCGTTCGCGTCGAGGAGTTCACTGACGTCGCGTGTGGAGAGGAGGCGGACCAGCGGGACCAGTTCGGCTCCCCTGACCCGGGAGCGCACGAGTCCCTTGAGTTCGTGCGGCAGCGTGTCGGACAGCGGGGCCCGGATCTCGTCCCGTACACCCGCCGAGACGGGGAGCTTCAGATGCCAGCCGGCGTCGCTGCCTCCCGTGCGGCGGCGCAGGGTGATGGAGGCGGCGGCCAGGCGTTCGTCGGGGGTGTCGTAGTAGACGGCGTCCAGCTCCGCCACACCCTTGTCCATGACGGTCGCGACCCCGGCCACTCCGGTGAGATCGGGCAGGCCGCTCTCGTCGGACTCGTACTTCCGCTCGATCTCACGCTTGATGTCCGCCATGAAATGAATCTAGTCCTGCTTCAGGCAAAGGGGCAGACCACCGTGCTCCGGCAGGAGCGCGGAAGCCCGCCCCGGGGCGGCGCGAGCCCTAGGCGGACATCGGCCGCTCCACCCGGATGGACTGCAGCAGTCCCACCGCCACCCACACCGCGAACATCGACGATCCGCCGTACGACACGAAGGGCAGGGGCAGTCCCGCCACCGGCATGATGCCGAGGGTCATTCCGATGTTCTCGAAGGCCTGGAAGGCGAACCAGGCGATGATGCCGCCGGCGACGATCGTGCCGTACAGCTCGGTGGTCTCGCGGGCGATGCGGCACGCACGCCACAGGACGACACCGAGCAGCAGGATGATCAGTCCGGCGCCCACGAACCCCAGTTCCTCCCCCGCCACGGTGAAGACGAAGTCGGTCTGCTGCTCGGGCACGAACTGTCCGGTGGTCTGCGAGCCCTTGAACAGCCCGGTGCCGAGCAGTCCGCCGGAGCCGATGGCGATGCGGGCCTGGTTGGTGTTGTAGCCGACGCCGGCCGGGTCGAGTTCGGGGTTGGCGAAGGCGGCGAAGCGGTTGATCTGGTACTCGTCGAGCACGCCGAGCTGCCAGACGGCGATCGCGCCCATCGCGCCCGTGCCGATGAGGCCGAGGACCCACCGGTTGGACGCGCCGGAGGTGAGCAGGACGCCCAGCAGGATGACCACCATGACCATGACCGAGCCGAGGTCGGGCATCAGCAGGACGATCAGTATCGGCACGGCGGCGAGGCCGAGGGCCTGCACGACCGTGCGGTGGTCGGGGTGGGCCTTGTCGCCCGCGTCCACCCGGGCCGCCAGCAGCATCGCCATGCCCAGGATGATCGTGATCTTCACGAACTCGGAGGGCTGGAGCGAGAAGCCACCGCCGATGACGATCCAGGCGTGGGCGCCGTTGATCGTCGCGCCCAGCGGGGTCAACACCAGCAGGATCAGCAGGAGCGAGATGCCGTACAGGATCGGGACGGCCGTGCGCAGGGTGCGGTGTCCCAGCCAGACCGTGCCGATCATCAGGGCGAAGCCGATGCCGGTGTTGAGCAGGTGCCGGAAAAGGAAGTAGTACGGGTCGCCCTGGTTGAGTTCGGTGCGGTTGCGGGTGGCCGAGTAGACGAGGGCGGCGCCGATCAGGGAGAGCGCGATGGCCGAGAACAGTATCGGCCAGTCGAGCCGGCGGGCGAGCGAGTCACGGGCGAACAGCCGGGTCCACCCGGAGCGCTCGGGCCCGTACCCGGAGACGGAGAAGCTGTTGCCGGTCATACGGACCTCCTCCGCGTGAGCGCTCCGCCGGGGGTGCCGGGATACGCCGTCGTCGGTCGGCTTCGACGTCGTCGTGGCTGGTCGCACGGTTCCCCGCGCCCCTTCGGGGCGCGCCCGCAGCCGGTACGCCGTCGCGCCGCCCGGTTGCCGCTGCCGCCGCGCGTGCTCACGATCGCCGGCGGGCCGTCGAAGGACACGGGCTGGGCGAGCGGCCCGGCGGCGACGGTCTGGGTGCCGTCCTCCGCGGCGTCCTTCTCGGTCTTCTTCGGCGGGTAGGTGCCGATCTTCGGGCTGTCGATGGAGCCGTCGGACTCGATCTTCGGCAGGCCCTTCTGCGGGGTGGGCAGCAGCGCCTTCCTCTTGTCGATCTTGCCGTCCTCGGAGACGCCGTACAGCGCGTTGTACAGCTTGCGCACGGCGGGGGCCGAGGCGCCGGAGCCCGTACCACCCTGGGAGATCGTCATGACGATCGAGTAGTCCTTGGTGTAGGTGGCGAACCAGGACGTCGTCTGCTTGCCGTAGACCTCGGCCGTACCGGTCTTGGCGTGCATGGGGATCTTGTCCTGCGGCCAGCCCTGGAAGCGCCAGGCTGCCGTACCGCGGGTCGCGACTCCTTCGAGGGCTTCGTCTATCTCGTCGTGGGTCTTCTTCGTCATCGGCAGCTTGCCGTGCGACTTGGGGGCGATCTCCTGCACACGCTTGCCGTCGGCGCTGATGACGGCCTTGCCGACGGTGGGGTCGTAGAGGGTGCCGCCGTTGGAGATGGCCGCGTAGATGGTGGCCATCTGGATGGGGGTGACGAGGGTGTCGCCCTGGCCGATGGAGTAGTTGACGGAGTCACCGGCGCGCATGCGGTTGCCTTCGAGGCAGTTCTCGTACGCGATCTGCTCGGCGTACGTGCCGCCCTTCTTGCCGTACTTGCACCAGGCGTCCTTGTTGGCCTTCCAGTAGTCCAGCTTCCACTTGCGGTCCGGGATGCGGCCGGTGACCTCGTTGGGCAGGTCGATGCCGGTCTCGGCGCCGAGGCCGAACTGGTGGGCGGTCTTGTAGAACCAGTTGTTGGCGCCCTTCTTGGGCTTGATGCCTCCGTCGCGCTTCCACTCCTCGTGGGCGAGGCGGTAGAAGACGGTGTCGCAGGACACCTCAAGCGCCTTGCCGAGGCTGATTCCGCCGTGGCTCTGGGACTCGAAGTTCTTGAAGACCTGGCCGCCGATCGAGTACGAACTGGAGCATTCGTAGGGGCCGTTGAAGGAGTAGCCGGCGTTGACCGCGGCGGCGGTCGGGACCACCTTGAAGATGGAGCCGGGGGCCGACTGGCCCTGGATCGCGCGGTTCAGCAGGGGGTAGTTGGACTTCTTGCCGGTGAGTCTGGCGTAGTCCTTGGCGGAGATGCCCCCGACCCAGGCGTTGGGGTCGTAGTCCGGGTTGGAGGCCATGGCGACGACGCGGCCGGTCTTGGCCTCCATCACGACGACGGCGCCGGAGTCGGCCTTGTAGTTCGTGCCCGTGTTGCGGTCGTTCTGCTTGCGGGCTTCCTTCATCGCCTCGTTGAGTTCGTACTCGGCGATGCGCTGCACGCGGGCGTCGACGCTGGTGACCAGGTTGGCACCGGGCTGGGCGGGGTCGGCCTCGGCCTCACCGATGACGCGGCCGAGGTTGTCGACCTCGTAGCGGGTGACGCCGGCCTTGCCGCGCAGCTCCTTGTCGTACTGGCGCTCCAGGCCGGAGCGGCCGACCTGGTCGGAGCGCAGGTACGGCGAGTCGGTGTCCTGGGCCTTGGTGATCTCCTCGTCGGTGACCGGCGAGAGGTAGCCGAGGACCTGCGAGGTCTTGGAGCCGCCGGGGCTGGCGTACCGGCGGACGGCCTGGGGCTCGGCGGTGATGCCGGGGAAGTCCTCGGAGCGCTCGCGGATCTGCAGGGCCTGCTTGGCGGTGGCCTCGTCGGTGATGGGGATGGGCTGGTAGGGCGAGCCGTTCCAGCAGGGCTGGGGGGTCTCGGAGTCGCAGAGGCGGACCTTGTCCATGACGTCCTGGGGCTTCATGTCCAGGACACCGGCGAGCTTGGTGAGGACGGCCTTGCCGTCGTCGTCCATCTTCAGCAGGTCGGTGCGGGAGGCGGAGACGACCAGCCGGGTCTCGTTGTCGGCGATGGGCACTCCGCGGGCGTCCAGGATCGAGCCGCGCACGGCGGGCTGGACGACCTGCTGGACGTGGTTGCCGGAGGCCTCCTTGGCGTAGGCGTCGCCTTCACGGATCTGCAGGTACCAGAGGCGGCCGCCGAGGGTGCCGAGGAGGGAGAAGACGAGGATCTGGATGATGACGAGCCGGATCTGGACCCGTGGGGTCCGCCCGGTCTCCGGGATGTTGGTCACTGCCTGTCTCCCCCTCTCAGCGCGCGGACAGGTGGTGCGCGAACGGATGCAGCGCGAACGGATGCTGCTCGTACGAATGCTGCTTGTACGGATGCCGCCCGTACGGGTGGTGCGCGTGGTGCCGGTACATGGGGTACACCGCTCGGCGGTGATCGGTTCCCTCGTCCGTCCCGGGTGCCGGGTGCCCTGCCGTCACAGCCGCTTGACCCCCTTGATGCGCCCCGCCCTGGCCGCCCGTGAGCGCGCGGCCTTCATCCGCAGTCCTCCGCGCTGGCTGCCGATACGCAGTCCGGTGCCGGAGGAGAGCCAGCCGGAGGCGACGTCGGAGGTCTTGGCGGCGCCGCCCGTCTCGGCGAGCGGGTTGTTGTCGGCGCGGCGGGCGAGCGCCATGACGCCGGGCACGACGAACGGTGCGAGCAGCAGGTCGTAGAGCGCGGCGGTGAACAGCAGGCTGGACAGCCCGACATGGCGGGCCGCGTCGTCGCCGACGAGGGCGCCGACACCGGCGTACAGCAGGGTCGCGCCGAGGGCGGCCACGACGACCACGGCCATGGGGCCGGTCGCCGACTTCAGACGGCCCGTCTCGGGCTTCGCCAGGCCGGCGAGGTAGCCGATGACGCAGAGGACGAGGGCGTACCGCCCGGCCGCGTGGTCGGCGGGTGGCGCGAGGTCGGACAGCAGCCCGGCGCCGAAGCCGATGAGGGCGCCGCCGACATGGCCGTAGACCAGGGCGAGGCCGAGCACGGTGAGGAGCACCAGGTCCGGTACGGCGCCCGGGAGATGGAGTCTGGCGAGGACGCTCACCTGGATCACCAGGGCGACGATCACCAGGGTGGTGGAGAGCAGCATCCGGTTGAAGCGCATCAGGGGGTCAGCTCCTACTGTCCTACGTCTACTGCTCTTGCGGCTGTCCGTCGGCGCCTTCGGCGAGGTCGTCCGCGCCCGGGGTGACCGTCACCGTCACGGTCGGGGTGGGCGTGGCCTTCGGCCTGTTCGGCAGGACGGTGTCGCGCGGGTCCTTGCGGGGCGGCTGGACGACGACGCCGACGATGTCGAGCCGGGTGAAGGAGACGAACGGCTTGACGTAGATCGTGCGGGTGAGGTCGCCGCCGGAGGGGTCGACGCGGGAGACGAGGCCGACCGGGACGCCCGGCACGAACGGCTTGTCGGCCTGGGAGCCGAAGGTGACGAGGCGGTCGCCCGCCTTCACCTTGGCCTTGCCGTTGAGGAGTTCGACGCGCAGCGGGCGGTCGCCCTGGCCGGAGGCGAAACCGAGTTCGTCGGTGGACTCCATACGGGTGCCGACGGTGAAGTCGGGGTCGTTGGCGAGGAGCACGGTGGCGGTGTTGGGTCCGACGGTGGTGACGCGGCCGACGAGCCCGTCGCCGTTGAGGACGGTCATGTCGCGGGTGATGCCGTCGTCGCTGCCGATGTCGATGGTGACCGTCCAGGAGAAGCCCTGGGCCGCTCCTATGGCGATGACCTCGGCGCCCTTGATGCCGTACCGGCCGTTGGCCGCGGTCCTGAGGATCTTGTCGAGCTGCTTGCTCCGGCTGCGGTTGCGGTCGTCGCTGCCGAGGGACGCCTTCAGTTCGGCGTTCTCCTTCTCCAGCGCGGCGAGGCGGTCGTGGCGGGAGCCGGAGTCACGGACGGCGCTTATGGCGTTGCCGATGGGGTCGACGGCGGTCGACACGCCGTCCTCGATCGGGCCGAAGACGGTGGCGGCTCCACGTCGGGCACCGTCGACCGGTGAGTCCTCCCCGCCGCGGATGTCGACCGTGATCAGCGCGAACGCGACGGCGATCAGCAGCACCAGGAGCAGCCGGCTCTCTCGTGTGTCCCTCACGTGCGGCGGCCGTGCCTTCCTCATAGGAATTCGACAGGAATGGGGGAATTCGGGTAGCCCCTGAGAATCCCGAGACGGGAACGACAGGGGCGCTTTGTCGGAGCTTATGCCTCGATATCAACGATCCGCCGCACGAGAAGAGAACGTCCCGTACGGCGGAATCGAAGTGTTACTTCATCTGCGGGGCTGGGCGTCGAGCACCTGCTGCAACGCCTCGAACTCCTCGACGCACTTGCCGGAGCCGAGCGCCACGCTGTCCAGCGGGTCCTCGGCGATGTGGATCGGCATTCCGGTCTCCCGGCGCAGCCGCTCGTCGAGACCGCGGAGCAGGGCGCCACCACCGGTCAGGACGATGCCGCGGTCCATGATGTCGCCGGAGAGTTCCGGCGGGCACTTGTCGAGGGTCGTCTTGACGGCATCGACGATGGCGTTGACGGGTTCCTCGATCGCCTTCCGCACTTCCCCCGCGGAGATGACGACGGTCTTGGGCAGCCCGGACACCAGGTCCCGGCCGCGGATCTCGGTGTGCTCGTCAGCGTCGAGGTCGTACGCCGAACCGATCGTGATCTTGATCTGTTCGGCCGTCCGCTCACCCAGAAGGAGTGAGTACTCCTTCTTGATGTGCTGGATGATCGCGTTGTCCAACTCGTCGCCCGCGACGCGGATGGACTGGGCGGTGACGATGCCGCCGAGGGAGATGACCGCGACCTCCGTGGTGCCGCCGCCGATGTCCACCACCATGTTGCCCGTGGCCTCGTGGACCGGCAGGCCGGAGCCGATGGCCGCGGCCATGGGCTCCTCGATGATGTGCACCTGACGGGCGCCCGCCTGGGAGGACGCCTCGATGACGGCGCGGCGCTCGACACCGGTGATGCCGGACGGCACGCAGACGACGACCCGGGGACGGGCGAGATACCGCCGCTTGTGGATCTTCAGGATGAAGTAGCGGAGCATCCGCTCGGTGATCTCGAAGTCGGCGATGACACCGTCCTTCAGCGGACGTACGGCAACGATGTTGCCGGGCGTCCGCCCGATCATCTTCTTGGCCTCCGCGCCGACCGCGAGAATTCCACCGGTGTTGGTGTTGATCGCGACGACGGACGGCTCGTTCAGTACGATCCCGCGACCCCTGACGTACACCAGCGTGTTGGCGGTCCCGAGGTCGACAGCCATGTCACGGCCGATGAACGACATTGAGTTCCCCATCAGGATTCGTGTGGCCTTCCCACGTGGAGCGCTGACGGCTTTTGAGAGCTTTTCAGGCTTTTCGGGTCGGCGAAGTGGGTGCTGTGACGTGAAGGCTTACATCGTAGTCTCGCCCGCACGAACACTGCGCGAGGGTCTTCGCCATTGTGGGCATGCGATGCGTCGCCTCGCCTCTGGAGACGATCCATCGGGGGTGCGCGTTCCCCCGATCGCCGCGCATATGCCGTTGTACGGCCGGATTTCGCGCGGGACGGCTGGTCAGCCGGTGTAGGCCGGGTGGGTGGTGGCCGAGTGTCGCGAGAAGAGTAAGGGCGGCGGGGACGGGACGGATCACCGGCCCCCGCCGTCGCGCGGGTCGCTACGCGCGCCCGGGGAAGAAGATCTTCACCTCGCGCTCGGCGGACTCCTCCGAGTCCGACGCGTGGATCAGGTTCTCCCGCACGATCACGCCGTAGTCGCCCCGGATGGAACCGGGCTGCGCGGCGATCGGGTCGGTCGGGCCGGCCAGCGCCCGCACCCCTTCGATGACGCGCTCGCCCTCGACGATCAGCGCGACGACCGGTCCGGAGGCCATGAACGCGACGAGCGGCTCGTAGAACGGCTTGCCCTTGTGCTCGCCGTAGTGCTGCTCCAGCGTGTCCTGGTCCAGGGTCCGCTGCTCCAGCGCGGTGATCTGCCAGCCGGCCTTCCGCTCGATACGGCTGATGATCTCGCCGGTCAGGCCACGCCGGACGGCGTCGGGCTTGAGCAGGACGAGGGTGCGCTGGCTCACGGTGGTGACTCCTTCAATTCACACGGGTGCGGAGCTCAGAGGCTACAGGGCGCCTCCGCCCCGGTGTTACGCAGCGTCAGGAGGACCGGGCTGCCCCGGGCCTCTGCCCGGCTCGACCCGGCTCAGGAGGCTCCGGCGCCGGCCTCGGTGGCCGCCTGGGCCGCGAACCGGGCCTTCGCCTCGTCGACCTTCCGCCCGTAGTGGACCGACGCCCACCACAGGGCGGCGAAGACCGCGCCCATGAAGAACATGGTCGGGACGAAGAAACCGGAGAGGATCAGCGCGATCTGCAGGGCCCAGCCGAGCTGGACGCCGCCGGGCCGGGTGACGAGGCCGCACAGCAGGACGCACAGGAACATGGCGACGCCGCTGACCGTCCAGACCGTCGACACGGCCAGCTCGGGATCCTTCATGGCGACCAGACCCGCGAAGCCGATCACGAAGAACTCGCCGATCAGGGTCGAAGCACAGAGGGTACGCATCGTGGAACTCAGCCCTTCCCCAGCAGCAGCCGGGCCTCGCCGACGGTGATGACGGAACCGGTGACGAGGACGCCACCGCCCGCGAACTCGCCCTCCTCCTCGGCGAGCGTGATCGCCGCCTCCAGGGCGTCGGGCAGCCTCGGCTCGACCTGCACCCGCTCCTCCCCGAACACCTCGACCGCGATCCCGGCCAGTTCGTCGGCGTCCATCGCCCGGTGGCTGGTGTTCTGCGTGATCACGACCTCGGCGAAGATCGGCTCGAAGGCCTCCAGGAGACCCCGTACGTCCTTTTCGCCGCTGGCACCGACCACACCGATGAGCCGGCTGAAGTCGAACGCCTCGCCGACCGCCTCGGCCGTGGCCCGCGCGCCCGCCGGGTTGTGGGCGGCGTCGAGCACGACGGTCGGGGACCGGCGCACGACTTCGAGGCGTCCCGGTGAGGAGACCGACGCGAACGCCTTGCGGACCGTGTCCAGGTCGAGGGGTTCCGGGCGCTGCGAGCCGACACCGAAGAACGCCTCGACCGCGGCGAGGGCCACGGCCGCGTTGTGCGCCTGGTACGGGCCGTGCAGCGGGAGATAGACCTCGGGGTACTCGCCACCGAGGCCGCGCAGGGTCAGCATCTGCCCGCCGACCGCCACCTGCCGCCCGACGACACCGAACTCCAGGCCCTCGCGGGCCACCGTCGCGTCGACCTCCACGGCCTTCTTCAGCATCACCTGCGCCGCGTCCACCGACTGCTGCGCCAGGATCACGGTCGCGTCCTGCTTGACGATCCCGGCCTTCTCCAGGGCGATCTCGGCGGGGGTCGTCCCGAGCCGGTCGGTGTGGTCGAGGTCGATGGGGGTGACGACGGCCACGTCCCCGTCGATGACGTTGGTGGCGTCCCAGGTGCCGCCCATCCCGACCTCGACGACGGCCACGTCCACGGGCGCGTCCGCGAAGGCGGCGTACGCCATGCCGGTCAGCACCTCGAAGAAGGACAGCCGGTACTCCTGCTGGGAGTCGACCATCTCGATGTACGGCTTGACGTCCTCGTACGTCTCGATGAACCGCTCGGCGGAGATCGGGGCGCCGTCGAGGCTGATGCGCTCGGTGATCGACTGCACGTGCGGGGAGGTGTACCGGCCGGTGCGCAGCTCGAAGGCGCCGAGGAGGGCCTCGATCATACGGGCGGTGGAGGTCTTGCCGTTGGTGCCGGTGATGTGGATGGAGGGGTACGACCGCTGCGGCTCGCCCAGGACGTCCATCAGCGCGGCGATCCGGGTGACCGAGGGCTCCAGCTTGGTCTCGCCCCAGCGGGTCGCGAGGTCGGTCTCGACCGCGCGCAGTGCCTTGTCGACGGCCGGGTCGGTGGGGCGGGACGGGACGTCGTCCTGCGACGCGCCGCCCCGGGTGCGCAGGGTGCGGCTGCCGGCCTCGATCACCGCGAGGTCGGGATCCCTGTCGGTCTCCGCGGCGATGATCTCCTCGAACGGGTCGATCGGGTCGGGCTGCGTGTCACTGCGTTCGCTCACGGGGTCAGTCTACGAGTCGGGCTCCGCCGCGCTGGGGGAGCCTCACAGCTCGGGGGTACGCGTTGTGGGGGCGGCCGCGGGTGGATGGTGGCTGATCGCGCAGTTCCCCGCGCCCCTGGAAGGGCTGCGCCCTTTCCCCGCCCTCCACGACCGCGGGCAGGCGTGCCGCTGGGCGGCACGGGCAGGCGCAGGCGGCGCCCGGCAAGCGCCCCCTGCCCCCGGCAGGCGGAAACCCCCGGTGCCCCAAGAGCACCGGGGGTCTCCCACACCTGCGAACGGCTACGCCTGCGGCAGCCGGTCCAGCTGCGCGGCGATGCGGGCGATGTCCTCGTCCGCCTTCGCCAGGCGCCCGCGGATCTTGTCCACCACGTTGTCCGGGGCCTTGGCGAGGAACGCCTCGTTGCCGAGCTTGGCGGTGGCCTGGGCCTTCTCCTTCTCGGCCGCCGCGAGGTCCTTCGCGAGGCGCTTGCGCTCGGCGGCGACGTCGATGACGCCGGAGAGGTCGAGCGCGACCTCGGCGCCCGCCACCGGCAGGGTCGCGGTCGCCGAGAAGCCCTCGCCCTCGGGCTGGAGGCGCAGGAGCTGACGGATCGCGGCCTCGTGAGGTGCCAGGGCCGTACCGTCGAGCGTGAGGCGGGCCGGGACGCGCTGGCCGGGCTGGAGGCCCTGGTCGGCACGGAAGCGGCGGACCTCGGTGACGACCTGCTGGACCAGCTCGATCTCGCGCTCGGCGGCGTCGTCGCGGAAGCCGCCCGGTGCGTCAGCGCCAGGAACGGACACGGCCTTGGGCCACTCGGCGATGACGAGGGACTCGCCGCCGGTCAGCGTCGTCCACAGGGTGTCCGTGACGAACGGGACGACCGGGTGCAGGAGACGCAGCGTGACGTCCAGGACCTCGCCCAGGACGCGCTGGCTGACCTCGGCCGCCTCGCCGCCCGCCTGGAACGTCGTCTTGGACAGCTCGACGTACCAGTCGAAGACCTCGTCCCACGCGAAGTGGAACAGGGCGTCGCTGAGCTTGGCGAACTGGAAGTCCTCGTAGTACGCGTCGACCTGCGCGACCGTCTCGTTGAGGCGGGCGAGGATCCAGCGGTCGGTCGCCGAGAGCTTCGACGCCTCCGGGAGCGGGCCCTGGACCGTCGCGCCGTTCATCAGCGCGAAGCGGGTGGCGTTCCAGATCTTGTTGGCGAAGTTGCGGGAGGCCTGGACCCAGTCCTCGCCGATCGGGACGTCGGTGCCCGGGTTGGCGCCGCGCGCGAGGGTGAAGCGGAGCGCGTCGGAGCCGTACTTGTCCATCCAGTCGAGCGGGTCGACGACGTTGCCGAAGGACTTCGACATCTTCTTGCCACGCTCGTCGCGGACCAGGCCGGTCAGGGCGATGGTCTTGAAGGGGACCTCGCCGTCCATGGCGTAGAGGCCGAACATCATCATCCGGGCGACCCAGAAGAAGATGATGTCGTGGCCGGTGAGGAGGACGTCGGTGGAGTAGAACTTCCGCAGGTCCTCGGTCTGTTCGGGCCAGCCGAGCGTGGAGAACGGCCACAGGCCGGAGGAGAACCAGGTGTCCAGGACGTCGGTGTCCTGGGTCCAGCCCTCGGCCTCCGTGCCGGGCGGCTGCTCGTCGGGACCGACGCAGACCGTCTCGCCGTCGGGGCCGTACCAGACCGGGATGCGGTGGCCCCACCACAGCTGGCGCGAGATGCACCAGTCGTACATGTTGTCGACCCAGTCGAAGTAGCGCTTCGACATGTCCTCGGGGTGGATCTTGACCCGGCCGTCGCGGACGGCGTCACCTGCCGCCTTGGCCAGGGGCGCGACCTTGACCCACCACTGCATGGACAGCCGCGGCTCGACCGTGGTCTTGCAGCGCGAGCAGTGGCCGACGGAGTGGGTGTACGGGCGCTTCTCGGCGACGATGCGGCCCTGTGAGCGCAGCGCGCCGACGACGGCCGAGCGGGCCTCGAAGCGGTCCTGACCGAGGAAGGGGCCGTGGACGGTGATGACACCGTGCTCGTCCATGATCGTCATGGACGGCAGGTCGTGGCGCTGGCCGATCGCGAAGTCGTTCGGGTCGTGGGCGGGGGTCACCTTGACCGCGCCCGTGCCGAACTCGGGGTCGACGTGGGTGTCCGCGACGACCGGGATGCTGCGATCGGTCAGCGGCAGCTTGATCAGCTTGCCGATGAGGTGCCGGTACCGCTCGTCGTCCGGGTGGACGGCGACGGCGGTGTCGCCGAGCATCGTCTCGGCGCGGGTGGTGGCGACGACGAGGGAGTCCTCGCCCTCGCCGTACCGGATGGAGACCAGCTCGCCGGCGTCCTCCTGGTGCTCGACCTCGATGTCGGAGATCGCGGTGAGACAGCGGGGACACCAGTTGATGATGCGCTCGGCGCGGTAGATCAACTCGTCGTCGTAGAGCCGCTTGAAGATGGTCTGGACGGCCTTGGACAGTCCTTCGTCCATGGTGAACCGCTCACGGTCCCAGTCGACGCCGTCGCCCAGCCGTCGCATCTGGCCGAGGATCTTGCCGCCGTACTCCTCCTTCCACTGCCAGACGCGCTCGACGAACTCCTCGCGTCCCAAGTCGTGGCGGGACTTGCCCTCCTCGGCGAGCTGCTGCTCGACCTTGTTCTGCGTGGCGATGCCGGCGTGGTCCATGCCGGGGAGCCACAGCGACTCGTACCCCTGCATGCGCCTACGCCGGGTCAGGGCGTCCATGAGGGTGTGCTGGAAGGCGTGCCCGAGGTGCAGGCTGCCGGTGACGTTCGGCGGCGGGATGACGATGGTGTACGCGGGCTTGTCGCTCTTGGCGTCGGCCGCGAAGTAACCACGCTCTACCCAGCGCTCGTACAGCGCCCCCTCTACATCGGCCGGCGCGTACTGGGTCGGCAGATCGGTGGCGGGCGCTGGAGGCTGCTGCTGAGCGTTCTCGGTCACCCGCTCAGTTTAGGGGTGTCACGGGGTGGTCCCGAAACCCGATTCTTCCGTAACGGTGTGCCCCCCGGTGCGTGGGACCCATCGAGATTGCGCCAGGATGTCAGGAACACATAAGCATCTGGAGGGGAACCCAGAACATGAGCTACAACCAGCCGGGCCCGTACGGCGGGCAGCCCCAGCAGCCCGGACCGTACGGCCAGCCGGGCCCCTACGGCCAGCAGCCGCCGCAGGCCGCCCCCCAGCCCGGCTACGGCCACCCCCAGCAGGCGCCGCCGGCGCAGCCGGGTTACGGGTACCCCCAGCAGGCCCCCCAGGGCGTCCCGCCCCAGACCCCGCCCTACGGCCAGCCCCAGGCCCCCTACGGCCAGCAGCCCTACCCGACCGTCCCCCAGCCGCCGGTCCCCTCGGGCGGCGGCGGCAAGAAGGTCGGCATCATCCTGGGCGCGGTCGCCGTGGTGGCGGCGGTGGCGGTGGGCGCGTACCTCGTCCTCGGCGGAAGCGGGAGCGCGGACATCGCGGACGACGGCCCGCACAAGCTGACTACGCCGGCGACGGTGCTCGGGGACTACAAGAAGTCCGGCGAGTCCGGCGACGAGATGACCGACGAGGAGCTGAAGAAGGCCGAGGCCTTCGGCATCAAGAACCCCAAGGATGTCAGCGCCAACTACCAGTCGGGGGACAAGAGCAACCCCCTGGCCGGAAAGATGATCAACTACGGCGGCGTCTACGGCGAGATCGAGGACCCGGAGAAGGCGGTCGACAGCTTCCTCGCCATGCAGAAGGAAGAGGCCACGAAGAACGACATCACCTTCGTCGGCGATGCGGAGGAGTACACACCGGACTCGCTCGACGGCGCCGTCATGAAGTGCCAGAAGGCGAAGGGGAAGCTGGACGAGGGCGACACGACGAGCGGCGGACCGAGCGAGATGAACCTGGTCTACTGCGTCTGGGGCGACCACAGCACTCTGGGTTTCGTGATGCCCATGGAGTACTCGGATCTCGCAGCGGGCAAGTCGACGGACCCGAACGAGGCCGCCGAGACCGCCGCCAAGCTCCGCAAGGAAGTTCGCGTCGCGGTCTGACAGCTCTCCCACGCACGAGGGGCACCCGACTCGGGGTGCCCCTCCGTCGCTTCTGGCCTCTGGCGCAAGCCGACCGGCCTCAAGGCCTCAGGCCAATGTGCATGCCCTGTTCGCGTGTCCCGCCCTCACACCAACGTCCTGCAGTTTGACTATGCAGACCGGATTGAATCCGATGACGCTGTGATAACCGCATGCGCTGGTTACCACCGGGCCGACTCTGTACCCCTTGTCCTTGAGGTACTCGACACAGTCGAACGCATCAGCGTGCGCCGTGCCAGCCGCGGCCACCGGCACGATCCCCGCCGCTGCGGCCACACCCAGGGCGGCCAGGAAGCGCCTTACCTTCACGTCATGATCCTTTCGTTCCGTCTCAGAGGTCGGTTCTGAGGCGCGAACAGGAGATCATTTAAGGTGATCATGACACTAGGCCTTCGGCTGGGCCTGGCCTGATCTGGATGGAGACTGACCGAAGAGGGCACCCGACGTGAGACGTCGGGTGCCCTCTTCGGTCAAAGGCAGGCGGCTACGCCGTCTTCTGCTCCCCCGGGCCCCGGCCCCGCGCGTCGCGGGGGATCAGGGTCGGGTTGACGTTGGAGCGGACGACGTCCGCGTTGATGACGACCCGGGCGACGTCCTTGCGGGACGGGACCTCGTACATGACCGACATCAGGACTTCCTCCATGATGGCGCGCAGGCCGCGGGCGCCGGTCTGGCGGAGGATGGCCTGGTCGGCGATGGCTTCGAGGGCCTCGCGCTCGAAGTCCAGCTCCACGCCGTCGAGTTCGAAGAGGCGCTGGTACTGCTTCACCAGCGCGTTGCGGGGCTCGATGAGAATCTGGAGCAGCGCCTCGCGGTCCAGGTTGTGGACCGAGGTGATGACGGGCAGACGGCCGATGAACTCCGGGATCATGCCGAACTTGACCAGGTCCTCCGGCATGACGGCCTCGAACTGGTCCTTGGACTCCAGCTCGCGCTTGGAGCGGATCGTCGCGCCGAAGCCGATGCCCTTGGCGCCGGCCCGGGACTCGATGATCTTCTCCAGCCCGGAGAAGGCACCGCCCACGATGAACAGGACGTTCGTCGTGTCGATCTGGATGAACTCCTGGTGGGGGTGCTTGCGGCCGCCCTGGGGCGGAACCGAGGCCGTGGTGCCCTCCAGGATCTTCAACAGGGCCTGCTGGACGCCCTCGCCCGACACGTCACGCGTGATGGAAGGGTTTTCACTCTTCCTCGCGACCTTGTCGATCTCGTCGATGTAGATGATCCCGGTCTCGGCCTTCTTGACGTCGTAGTCGGCCGCCTGGATGAGCTTCAGCAGGATGTTCTCGACGTCCTCGCCGACGTACCCCGCCTCCGTCAGCGCCGTCGCGTCCGCGATCGCGAACGGGACGTTCAGCATGCGCGCGAGGGTCTGGGCCAGGAGCGTCTTGCCCGAGCCCGTGGGGCCCAGCAGCAGGATGTTGGACTTCGCCAGCTCGATGGCGTCCTCGCGGCTTTGACCGCCGCCGTTCTCCCCGGCCTGGACGCGCTTGTAGTGGTTGTACACGGCCACGGAGAGCGCCTTCTTGGCCGCCTCCTGACCGACCACGTAGCCCTCGAGGAACTCGTAGATCTCGCGGGGCTTCGGGAGTTCCTCCCAGCGGACCTCGCTGGTCTCCGCGAGTTCTTCCTCGATGATCTCGTTGCAGAGGTCGATGCACTCGTCGCAGATGTACACACCGGGCCCTGCGATGAGCTTCTTGACCTGCTTCTGGCTCTTGCCGCAGAACGAGCACTTGAGCAGATCGCCGCCGTCACCGATGCGTGCCACGGTGTGCTTCCCCTTCGCCTGGGAGTCGACTGGACGATTGGAATCCAGCGGCTCCTGGTGCTGCCTTATGTCGACGGTACCTTGCCGGGCCCCTCGTTCGGGCCCCCCTTGGCACGGTTCGCTTTGACGTGCACCTTGTCGTGCACTGGGTCAAATGGTGCCAACCATGCCAAGGGGCGGCAGACGATACATCCTTTTCGCAATCAGCGGACGCTGTCGTTGTTCATCTTCCGCGTGGAGATGATCTGGTCGACCAGGCCGTACGCCAGCGCGTCCTCGGCCGTGAGGATCTTGTCGCGCTCGATGTCCTCGCGGATCTTCTCGATCGGCGTGGTGGAGTGCTTGGCCAGCATGTCCTCCAGCTGGGCACGCATCCGGAGGATCTCGTTGGCGGCGATCTCCAGGTCGGAGACCTGACCGCGGCCCGTCTCGCTGTACGGCTGGTGGATCAGCACCCGGGCGTTCGGCAGCGCCATGCGCTTGCCCGGCGTACCCGCGGCCAGCAGGATCGCGGCGGCGGAGGCCGCCTGACCCATGCAGACCGTCTGGATGTCGGGCTTCACGAACTGCATCGTGTCGTAGATCGCGGTGAGCGCCGTGAAGGAGCCGCCGGGGCTGTTGATGTAGACCGAGATGTCCCGGTCGGGGTCCATCGACTCCAGGCACAGCAGCTGCGCCATGACGTCGTTGGCGGAGGCGTCGTCGATCTGCACCCCGAGGAAGATCACCCGCTCCTCGAAGAGCTTCGCGTACGGGTCGTACTCACGGATGCCCTGCGAGGTGCGCTCGACGAAGCGCGGGATGACATAACGGGACTCGGCCGTCGGGCCCGTGTACTGGGAGCGTGGGCCGTCGAAGAGGCCGCTGCCGGGGAAGTCGTTCACTGTGGTCTCCTGGGAGCCTGAGAGGGGCTGAGGCGGTCGGCTGGGGGCTTTGCGGGGGTGGAGGTGCCGGCGGGTGCCGTCACTCCTGCCCGGCCCCGGTGCCGCCGCCGCCCGGCATACCGGCGGCCGTGGGGATCACGTCGTCGATGAGGCCGTACTCCTTGGCCTCGAAGGCGTCGAACCAGCGGTCACGGTCCGAGTCACGGGTCACCTGCTCGACGGTCTGACCCGTGTGCTGGGAGGTGAGCTCCGCCATACGCTTCTTGGTGTGCAGCAGCCGCTCGGCGTGGATCTTGATGTCCGACGCCGAACCGGCCAGGCCGGCCGAGGGCTGGTGGATCAGGATCTCGGCGTTCGGCAGCGCGAAGCGCTTGCCGGGGGTGCCCGCGCTGAGCAGGAACTGGCCCATCGAGGCCGCGAGCCCCATGGCGATCGTCACGACGTCGTTCTTGATGAACTGCATGGTGTCGTAGATGGCCATGCCGGCCGTGATGGAGCCGCCGGGGCTGTTGATGTAGAGGTAGATGTCCTTGTCGGGGTCCGCGGCAAGGAGCAGCAGCTGTGCGGTGATCTTGTTGGCAATGTCGTCGTCGACCGGCTGGCCGAGGAAGATGATCCGCTCGCCAAGCAGCCGGTTGTAGACCTGGTCGCCGAGGCCACCGCCGATGGAAGGCTCTCCGGCGGCGTAGGGCATCAGATTCGTCACGTATCCACCTGCTCGTCTTACGACGGCGCCGGGCCGTCTTCACGTTTCCCTTCCGGGGGCCGAGCCGTTCATCGACAGCCCAGCCCTCGTCTTCATGGACCCTAACGCGGTGGCTCCGCCGGTGAATCCCGCAAAGGGAACTGTTCGCTGTCAGCGCATGTGCTCCGCTGGTCGAGCGGGGGCCTGGTCGCCCCCGCCCCCGCCGAAGGGGCGCGGGGATCTGGGCGACCGGCCCGCCACGAGCCGCGGACGCGTCTGCCACGCCAGGGGCGTCGGCGAGTGCGGCTCGTACGCGGCGGGCCGCGCAGTTCCCCGCGCCCCTGAAATGCACCAGGGCCCCCGGGGCACCAAGGGTGTCCCGGGGGCCCGTCAAGGCGTCACGAGCGGAGCGATCAGGCCTCGGGGGCCTTCTCCTCGGCCTCGGCCGCGGCCGGGGTCTCCTCGGCGGACTCGGCGGAGGCCTCCGTGGTCTCCTCGTCCTCGTCGTCGTCCAGGTCGACGACCTCGCCGTTGGTGTCCTTCACGGTGGCGGACTCCACGACCAGGGCCAGGGCCTTGCCGCGGGCGACCTCGCCCACGAGGAGCTGGACCTGGTTGTTCTGGACGACCGCCTGGGCGAACTCGTCCGGGGACATGCCGGAGGAGGCGGCGCGGCGCATGAGGTGCTCGGTGAGCTCCTCCTGGTTCACGTTCAGCTTCTCCTTGGCGACCAGCTCGTCGAGGACGAACTGGGTCTTGATGCCCTTGACGGCCGCTTCCTTGGTCTCGGCGTCGAACTCCTCGACCGTCTTGCCCTGGATCTCCAGGTACTTCTCCAGGTCCAGGCCCATCTGGCCGAGCTGGTGGTGCTCCAGGTTGTGCTTGCGGGTGTTGATCTCGTCCTCGAGCAGCTTCTCGGGGACGGGCACCTCGACGATCTCCAGCAGCTTCTCCAGGACACGCTCCTGGGCCTGCGTGGCCTGGTCGTACTGCTTCATGTTCTCCAGGCGCTTGCGGCTGTCCGCGCGCAGCTCCTCGAGGGTGTCGAACTCGGAGGCGAGCTGGGCGAACTCGTCGTCCAGGGCCGGGAGTTCACGGGCGGCGACCTGGGTGACCTTGACGGTGACCTCGGCCTCCTTGCCGGCCGCCGAGCCACCCTTCAGCTCGGAGGCGAAGGTGGTCTCGCCACCGGCCTCCAGGCCCTTCACGGCGTCGTCGATGCCGTCCAGCAGCTCGCCGGAGCCGATCGTGTAGGAGACACCCTCGGCGACGCCGTCCTCCAGGATCTCGCCGTCGACCTTGGCCTCCAGGTCGATCGTCACGACGTCGCCGTCCTCGGCGGCACGCTCGACCGGGGAGGTGGAGGCGAAGCGCTCGCGCAGCTGCTCGACCGCCTTCTCGATGTCCTCCTCGGTGACCTCGACGGCGTCGACCTCGACCTCGATGCCGGAGTAGTCCGGGATCTCGATGGCCGGGCGGACGTCCACCTCGGCGGTGAAGTTCAGCGTCTCGCCGTCCTTCAGCTCGGTGATGTCGACCTCGGGCTGGCCCAGGACATTGAGCTCGGCCTCGTTGACCGCGTCCGTGTAGAACTTCGGGAGCGCGTCGTTGACCGCCTCCTCCAGAACCGCACCGCGGCCGAACCGCTGGTCGATGACGCGGGCCGGGATCTTGCCCTTGCGGAAGCCCTTCACCGTGACCTGCTGGTTGATCTTCTTGTACGCCGCGTCGAGGCTGTCCTTGAGCTCCTCGAAGGGCACCTCGATGCTGAGCCGAACCCGGGTCGGGTTCAGGGTCTCCACGGCGCTCTTCACGGTTCGGTCTCCTTGGGGGCTGACTTCTTGGGGTTCTGCTGACCTTCCCCGCCGGTGGGCGGGGCTTCAGCGGACTTCGCGGCCCTTGAGAGACGTGAGAGTGCAGACACACGGGCGCGCAGTTTGCATAGTAGCCGCAGGCGGTACACGCCCCAAAAGGTGATCTTGCCGGTGGCGGGCGCGCCTGCCGGCACGGTGGTCGGGGTGGCGGGATTTGAACCCACGGCCTTCCGCTCCCAAAGCGGACGCGCTACCAAGCTGCGCCACACCCCGTCTGGTGCGACACGTAGGGTACATGCCCGCAGGCCATGGGATTGCCGCATTTACCGAGTGCGCGGGCGTGTGCGACGGCGGACGACAGGCGCGGCCCGGAAGGGGTGTGCGGCGGTGGCGCCCGACCCGCTACGATGCCTTCAGTGCCGCGGTCGCCCGACCTGCGGCGCGAGCTGTGCGGGCGTAGCTCAATGGTAGAGCCCTAGTCTTCCAAACTAGCTACGCGGGTTCGATTCCCGTCGCCCGCTCCAACGGCCTCCGGCCCGGTTCGAGGGAATCCCTCGGACCGGGCCGGAGGTTTTTTGTCGCCTCGCGGTTCGCCGACCGACCGCTCCGCCGTCGTACGGCGCGTGTCCGCCTTCGCACGACGCGTGCGCGGGTGCGCACGGCGCGTGTTCGGGCGGTCACTAGAACTGGATCGAGTTGATCGTGTCCGCTATCGAGTTCAGGAAGCGTTGGATGTCGTCAGCCATACCCGTCGAGGCGAGGAAGAAGCCGAAGAGGATGGCGACGACGGCCGGTCCGGCCTTGATCGTCCCTCCCCGCATCAGCACTACCAGGATGATCCCCAGCAAGAGCACCACTGACAGCGAAATGGCCACACAGATCACACCCTCGGTCGGTCCGCACCCGGCCCGGGGCGCCGACCCCACGCGCACCCCGCCAGAACCATCGTGCCACCAACGGGGCCGTCATATGCAGCAGGTGAGACAACGTCGGTCACGGCACCGCACGCGCGCCACCTCCGCCCCCGGTCAACGGGAGCGTGCCGGGAGTGAATTCGGGATGATCGTTTCCGTGCACACACAACCCGTGCGCAGGTAATTCGAATTGTTGCCACAGACACATCAAGAGGCAGGGCCAGGACGGTAATTAACCGGACATTTCACCGGAGTCGCCTGCGCACGTTATGCACCATTTAGTCGGGATGAATGCGGACAGACCGCCAGATGGCAACCGCCGCACGGTGTACACACGGTGATGCTCTACCCGGTCATGACTTCACGAATCCGGGGTACGCGTGAGGCACACGTACCCCTCAATACAGGATTCACGTGGGTGGTTTTACGTAATCGCACAGACAACGCTAGGGTGCCTCAGATGTTCACCGCTGCCTCGTCCCCCGCTTGCGCAGCGAGTGCTCGGACCGTCTTCCGGAGTTTCCGGCGGGAGGGTCTGTGACGAACTCGCTGCGACCGCACGGCCGGTCCGGGACGCCGCTCCCGCCGGCACAGTCACCACAGCCGTCCGCCGACGGAGTGCCGAGTCCGCGCTCGCTGAAGTCCTCGTCCCCCCACCCGGCGCCGAGTGGCGCCTCCCCGGAGGCCAGACCGGCCAAACAACGTGACGCGTTCTTCGACAACGCCAAGTACCTCGCCATCGTGCTCGTGGCGATGGGGCACGCGTGGGAGCCGCTCACCGACCACAGCCGCGCCGCCGAGGCGCTTTACATGGTCGTGTACACGTTTCACATGCCGGCGTTCATCATCATCTCCGGCTACTTCTCGCGCAGTTTCGACATGCGCCCCGACCGGCTCCGCCGACTGGTCACCGGCATAGCCGTGCCGTACGTCCTCTTCGAGATCGCCTACTCCTTCTTCAAGCGGTGGGGCGACGACGACCCCTCCCACCCGATCAGTCTGCTCGACCCCTGGTACCTCACCTGGTTCCTCATCGCGCTGTTCGTGTGGCGGCTGACGACGCCGCTGTGGAAGGTCGTGCGCTGGCCGGTCCCGGTGGCCCTCGCCATCGCGGCGCTCGCCTCCGTCTCCCCCGACATCGGGGACGACCTGGACCTGCAACGTGTCCTGCAGTTCCTGCCGTTCTTCGTCGTCGGTCTCTTCATGAAGCCCGCGCACTTCCAGTTCATGCGGCGCCGTGAGGTGCGGATCCTGTCTCTGCCGGTGGCCGGGAGCGCGCTGGCCATGGCGTACTGGCTGGGCCCGGACATGAACTCGGCCTGGTTCTACCACCGTGACAGCGCGCAGGAGCTGGGTGCGCCGTGGTGGGCCGGGATCGTCATGACCTTCGCGCTGTTCGGCTGCTCCATGGTGCTCACCACGTGCTTCTTCGCCTGGGTGCCCCGGCGCAAGATGTGGTTCACCGTCCTGGGCGCGGGCACGCTGTACGGCTACCTGCTGCACGGGTTCCTCGCGAAGGGCTCGCGCTTCTGGGACTGGTACGACGCCAACGCGTGGGTGTACCAGCCGCTCGGCGAGCTGTTCGCCACCTTCTTCGCGGCGGCCGTCATCACCGTGCTGTGCACCCCGCCGGTGCAGCGGATGTTCCGGTTCGCCATGGAGCCGAAGATGGAGTGGGCGTTCAAGCGGGACGCCACCGAGCTGGCCCGTGAGCGAGGGAAGGCCGGCGCCAGGTCGTAGGCACCCGGGTTCCGTTCCCGGCCCCGGCGCCGGGTTCTTCGCCCTCAGTTGTTCCCCGTGGCCTCCTCGGCCGCCGGTTCGTCCGGCAGGCCGAGGAGGTTTCGCATGTGGGCGTACTTGTGGGTCAGGCGGGTGCGGGTGGGTTCGTCCAGGACGGCGAGGCGGGCCGGGTTCGCGTTGTGGGCGAGGTCCGACTGCTTGACGAGGAGGGCGCCCGGGGTGTCGAGGATGCGGGCGGCGTACGCCTCCGGTCGTTCGCCCTCGCGCTTGGTCAGCGCCCGCACGATGGCCTTCGTGCGGGCGGTCAGGGGGGCCTCGGTGAGCCAGGTCTCGGTGAGGGCGCCGTCCTCGACGGCGTCGTGCAGCCAGGCCGCGGCGATCTGGTCATCGTCGCCGCCTCGTGCCGTGACGCCGTCCGCCACCGCCTGGAGGTGCTCGGTGTAGGGGTGGCCGGCCTTGTCCGTCTGGGTGGCGTGGGCGGTTCTGGCCAGGGTTTCGACTTCGGGGAGGGAGAGAGGGGTCGGGGGCATCGGGTTCCTGGCTCCTTCGGGTGGCGGGAGGCGGGTGGTCGGTGGCGGGTGGGTGTGGCGGGTGGCGGGTGGGTGTGGCGGGTGGCGGTCCGGATGTCGCCCCCGCCGCCCCTACCCGTCCCATCCTCAAGGGGCTGCGCCCCTTTGACCCCCGTCTGCCGGTCCGGTGGGGGTTCTCGCGCCGTTCCCCGCGCCCCTTTCAGGGACACCTACCGTGTCGCCGTCGGGCCTTCTCGGCAGATCAGGAGAAGGGCTCGGTCGTCGTTGACGTCCTTGGCCACGGCTTCGATGAGGTGCCAGGCGGCGCCGTGGAAGCCGCCCGCGACGTAGCGGTCGGCCTCGCCGGTGAGGCGGTCGATGCCTTCGACTATGTCCCGCTCGGAGGTCTCGACGAGTCCGTCGGTGAACAGCATCAGGACGTCGCCGGGGCGCAACGAGCCCTTGACCGGGTCGAACTGGGCACCGTCGTAGACACCCAGGAGGGGGCCCTCGGCGGCCTTCTCCTCCCAGCGACCGGTGCCCGCGCTGAGCTGGAGGCCCGGGGGGGTGGCCGGCGGAGAAGAGTTCGTAGTCGCCGGAGTCGAGGTCGAGGACGAGGTGGATGGAGGTCGCGAAGCCCTCGTCCCAGTCCTGGCGGAGGAGATAGCCGTTGGCGGCCGGGAGGAAGGCGTGCGGTGGGAGCGATCCCAGCAGTCCGCCGAAGGCGCCCGACAGGAGCAGGGCGCGGGAGCCCGCGTCCATGCCCTTGCCGGAGACGTCGGTGAGGACGACTTCGAGGGTGCGGCCGCCGTTCGTACGGGCGGCCACGACGAAGTCACCGGAGAAGGACTGGCCGCCCGCGGGGCGCAGGGCCATCTCGCGGTGCCAGCCGACGGGCAGCTGCGGCAGCTTGCTCTGTACCCGGATGCGTTCGCGCAGGTCGAAGAGCATGGTGCCGCCGCGCCGCCAGGGCACGCCGACCCGGCTGCGGAACTGGGCGATGAGGAGGCCGAAGAAACCGCAGGCGGCGACCACGAGCACGATGCCGGGCGTCACCCGGGCCGGGCCCTCGGGATAGGGGCCGAGCCGTACCGACTCCACGATCAGCGCGGTCGCGGCGGCCGCGTACAGGCCGAGGAGGCTGGCGGGCCGCAGCAACAGGCCGCCCGCGACGATGGGCAGGACCAGGACGGCGGGTGAGAACCAGACCTCGTTGATCAGCGTGAGGCAGGCGATCAGCGGGATCATCATCAGCAGGCCGACGAGGGCGATCCAGTCGGAGCCGTCCCCGCGGAAGTAGTCGACGGCGGATTTGCGCACGCCGGTGCGGACCCGGTGAACCAGCTTCTTCATCCGGGCCGTGAGCGTATCGGCCGCCGCGCGCCGCTCTCGTCCTGCTGCCATTGTTCGGGACCTTATCCATCGGACCAGCCCCTGTGCACAGGAGGTCCTACTTGTCCCCCTTCCGAGGGCCGGTTCACGACGAATCTCACACAGATCTCACACCGGAACGCGTCCTTCGGCCCCCGTGCGCCCTCCGTGCGGCACCTGGGAAGGATCCCACGTCGCGCCGCGACGCGCGGGGCAAATTCGCTCGCTCGCGCCGGAGCGCCCTGCTAGGCATGGCGTATGACGACTGAGCTGCGGCCACTGCGCAAGGAAGACTGGAACGTCTGGTACGACAACCTCGTCCGCGCCTTCGGCGGCACCCCCGAACCGCCGGAGGAGCGCGAGTTGTGGCAGGCGCTCACCCCGTACGACCGCTCCGTCGGCGTGTGGGAAGGGGACCAATGCGTGGGTACGGCGGGGGCGTTCGACTTCCGTCTCGCGGTGCCCGGCGGCTCGGTCGTCCCCGCGGCGGGCGTCACGATGGTCGGTGTCGCGGCCACGCACCGTCGGCGCGGGGTGCTGACGTCCATGATGCGGCGGCAGTTGGACGACATCCGCTCCTGGGGCGAGCCGCTGGCCGTGCTGACCGCGTCGGAGCCGGCGATCTACGGCCGGTTCGGATACGGCCTCGCCACGCGCCGGCTCACCGCCGACATCGACACCGCCCGGGTACGGCTGTCCGTACCGCCGGGCACCGATGACGTACGGCTGCGCTACGCCGACCCCGCGGAGGTGCTCGACGCGTGCGAGGCGGTGTACGCCCGGCAAGTGCCGGAGCGGCCCGGGATGCTGGCCCGGCGGCCCGGCTGGGCGCAGGCGGACCTGCTCGACACGGAACGCCATCGCAACGGGGCCTCGCCCCTGCAGTGCGTGGTGGCCGAGCGGGCCGACGGCGACGGTTCCGGTGTGGTCGGGTACGCGCGGTTCCGGATCAAGTCCGACTGGGGGCCGAGCGGGGCGGAGGGCGTCGTCCAGGTGAGCGCGCTCCAGGCCCTGGACCCCGCCGCGCGCGCCGCCCTGTGGCGGTTCCTCTTCGACATCGACCTGACGTCGCGCGTCGTCGCGCACCGGCTGCCCGTGGACGAGCCCGCGCTGCACCTGGTGTCGGACATCCGCCGCTGCGGACTGCGGATGACGGACGACCTGTATCTCCGGCTGGTGGACGTCGGCGCGGCCCTGCGTCTGCGGACCTATCAGGCGCCGCTGGACGTGGTGTTCGAGGTCGAGGACTCCTTCTGTCCCTGGAACGAGGGGCGTTGGCGGCTCACCGGCGACCCGAAGGGCGCGACCTGCGAGCGGACCGCCGACGCCGCCGATCTCTCCCTGTCCGTACGGGAGTTGGGGTCGGCCTATCTGGGCGGTGTGAGCCTGTCCGCCCTGGCCGCGGCCGGGCTGGTGCGGGAGCTGCGGGAGGGGGCGCTGGCGGAGGCGTCCGTGGGGTTCCTCGCGTCGGGGCCGGCGCCCTGGCTGCCGCACGGGTTCTAGGGCGCGGAGCCCGAACCCGACCCGGTGGGCCGGGGGTTCACCTCTGCTGGCAGGACGGGCACCAGAAGAGGTTGCGGGCGGCGAGGTCGGCGGTGCGGATCTCGCCGCCGCACAGATGGCAGGGCATGCTCGCCCTGCGGTACACGTACACCTCGCCGCCGTGGTCGTCGACGCGGGGCGGGCGGCCCATGGCCTCGGGCGTGTGTTCCGGGCGGACGGTGTCGATGCGGTTGTGCCGCACCCCCTCGCGCATGAGGCCGACGAGGTCGGCCCAGATCGCGTCCCACTCCGCCGGGGTGATGTCCCTGCCCGCGCGGTACGGGTCGATGCCGTGCCGGAAGAGGACCTCCGCGCGGTAGACGTTGCCGACGCCCGCGATCACCTTCTGGTCCAGGAGCAGCGCCGCGATCGTCGTTCGGCTGCGGGAGACACGGGCGTACGCGCGGGCCGGGTCCGCGTCGGCGCGGAGCGGGTCGGGGCCGAGGCGCGCGTGCACCGCCTGCTTCTCGGCGTCCGTGACCAGGGCGCAGGTCGTCGGGCCGCGCAGGTCCATGTACGACGTGTCGTTGCGCAGCCGCAGGCGGACGGTGTCCGTGGGCGGGGGCGCGGGGGCCGGCCCGAAGGTGACCTTGCCGAAGAGGCCCAGGTGGATGTGCACCCGTTCCTCGGCGTCCGGGTCGCCGAAGTGCAGGAAGAGGTGTTTGCCGTGGGCCTCGGCGGTGTGGAGTGGGGCGCCGGTGAGGAGGGCCGCGGCGTCACTGAACTTGCCCTGGGGGCTGGTGACGTGGGTGGGCCGGCCGCCACCGCCGAAGTGGGCCAGGCAGTCTTCGGCGAGTCGGTGGATGGTGTGCCCCTCCGGCACGGGGTCCTCCGGGGGTTCGGCAGGGGGGTGGGGGGTGGGGGGTGGCAGGCGTGCGATTTCGGGTGCGGGTGGGGTGGGGGTTGCCCGCGCAGTTCCCCGCGCCCCTGGCGTGCGGGGGCTGCGCCCTCTGCACGCCAGGGGCGCGGGGGGCGCCTCAGCCCTGGGGGTGGTGTGCCGGGATGGGCGGGAGGTCGCCGGTTGTTTCGTACGCCGCCAGCATGTCGATGCGGCGGATGTGGCGCTCGTCACCGGAGAACGGGGTGTTGAGGAAGGTCTCGACGAACTTCGTCGCGTCCTCCTGGGAGTGCATGCGGGCGCCGACGGCGACGACGTTGGCGTTGTTGTGCTCGCGGCCCAGCGCGGCGGTCTCGGCACTCCACGCGAGGGCGGCGCGGACGCCGGCCACCTTGTTCGCGGCGATCTGCTCCCCGTTGCCGGAGCCACCGATGACGATGCCGAGGGACCCGGGGTCCGCGGCCGTGCGCTCCGCCGCGCGGAGGCAGAACGGCGGGTAGTCGTCCTGGGCGTCGTAGATGTGGGGACCGCAGTCGACGGCCTCGTGGCCGGCGGCCTTCAGCCACTCCACGAGGTGGTTCTTGAGTTCGTATCCGGCGTGATCAGAGCCGAGGTAGACGCGCATGGTCCGAGTGTGACACGCGCGTTTCGGCGCGGCACGACGGGGTGCTGACCGGCGAAACCTGACACCGGGCCAGAGAACCTCAAGTAAACCTCAAGTAACGATCTGGATTCAAAGGCCCAGGAACACTTTCGCCTCCGATTCACTGGACCGATCTTTATGGCGGCCCACCCGGCTCCCGGCTGCCGACTCTCGTTTCCCGCTCGTACGAGAGTCGATCGGGGGTCGCTGGGCAGACGCACGGAAGTCCCCACGACGGCGCAAAGGAAACCTCCCCCATGACCTCGCAGCCGACCCTGCCTCCCCAGGCGGACGATCCAGACTCGTCCTCTCCCCCCTCCCCCGGTCTGCACGCCGGCCTCAAGAACCGTCATCTGTCGATGATCGCGATCGGCGGTGTGATCGGGGCCGGCCTGTTCGTCGGATCGAGTTCCGGCATCAGGACCGCCGGTCCCGGCATCCTCCTGTCCTACGCGCTCGTCGGCACGATGGTGGTGCTGGTGATGCGGATGCTCGGTGAGATGTCCGCCGCGAACCCGACGTCGGGGTCGTTCTCGGCCCACGCCGACCGCGCGCTCGGGCGCTGGGCCGGGTTCTCGATCGGCTGGCTGTACTGGTTCTTCTGGGTCGTCGTGCTCGCGGTCGAGGCGACCGCGGGTGCGGTGATCCTGGAGGGCTGGATCCCGGCGGTGCCGCAGTGGGGCTGGGCGTTGATCGTGATGGTCGTGCTGACCGCCACGAACCTGGTCTCGGTGGGCTCCTACGGTGAGTTCGAGTTCTGGTTCGCCGGGATCAAGGTCGTCGCGATCGCCGCGTTCATCGTGGTGGGCGGTCTCGCGGTGTTCGGCGTACTGCCGGGGGCCGACACCGACAAGGCCGGGCTGTCCAACCTGACCGACCACGGCGGGTTCCTCCCCCACGGCCCGGGCGCGATCCTCATCGGTGTCCTGCTGGTCGTCTTCTCCTTCATGGGCAGCGAGATCGCCACGCTGGCCGCCGGGGAGACGGAGAACCCGCAGAAGGCCGTCACCAAGTCGACCAACAGCATCATCTGGCGGATCGGCGTCTTCTACCTCGGCTCGATCTTCGTCGTGGTCACGCTGCTGCCGTGGAACGACCCGTCGATCAAGGAGAAGGGCTCCTACGTCGCCGCCCTGGACTCCCTCGGGATCGCGCACGCCGGTCAGATCATGAACTTCATCGTGCTGACGTCGGTGCTGTCCTGTCTGAACTCCGGTCTGTACACGGCCTCGCGCATGGCCTTCTCGCTGGGCGAGCGCGGGGACGCGCCGCGCGCGTTCGGCCGGACGAACGCGCGCGGTGTGCCGATGGCGGCCATCCTCTCCTCGGTGGTGTTCGGGTTCGTCGCGGTCATCTTCAACTACTTCTTCCCCGAGGGTGTCTTCCTCTTCCTCGTCAACTCCTCCGGCGCGGTCGCCCTGTTCGTGTGGCTCGTCATCTGCTTCTCGCAGCTGCGCATGCGCAAGATCATCGAGCGGGAGACGCCGGAGAAGCTCGTCGTGAAGATGTGGCTGTACCCGTATCTGACGTGGGCCACGATCGGACTGATCCTCTTCGTCCTCGGCTACATGCTCACCGACACCGAGCACGGCAACCGCGAGATCCTGCTGCTGTCGCTGCTGGTCGCGGCGGTCGTCGTCGGCATCGCGGTCGTCAAGGACAGGCTCGGCGGGCGGAAGTCCGCCGCCACCGAGGTGAGCGACAAGGTGCACTGAGATCCTGGCGTGCTCCGGGGCCCGGTGGCGGTTCGTCCGCCGCCGGGCCCCGTTTCGTCGTCCGGGGGCCTACGGAGTCGTCCGGGCCCTATAGAGGGGTGAAGGTCTTCTCGACCTTCTCGTAGACCGGGAGGGCGCGGTCCTCGATGTCGGGGTGGTACCAGGTGGTCAGCTGGTACGACTTGCCGCCGGTGTTGAAGCCCAGGGACCGGACGTGCCAGGGCAGTTCCTGGGCGGTCACGGTGTACTCCCACACGACGGCGGGCTCGCCCCGGAACTCGGTCTCCTCCAGACGGATCCGGGTGTATCCCGGCCCCTCACCGGTGCTCCTCTCCTTCTTCCGCCACTGCTCCATGAGGTCGCCGCGCGCGAGGGAGGCCTTGCCGACGATCTCCTGCCGGGCGTCGGGCGAGGTGTAGTGCACCTCCGCCCCGGCGTGCACCTCCCGCGAGAAGCCGTCCGGCGGCACCCAGGCGAACACTCCGGCCTCCGTACGGGCACCGGGCGGCAGTCGGGGCGGGCGGGAGGTGCCGGCGACGGTGGGGGCGGGGGTGCCGGTGGGGGTCTCGCTGGAGTGGGACGCCGAGGACGACGGCTTGTCGGTCCTCTCGTCGCGCGAGCCGTTCAGCGCTGGTACGAGGACCGCGGCTACGGCAGCGGTCGCGGCGAGGGTCGTGGCCGCGACGAGGGCCGGGCGGCGGTGCTTCGGCCGGGGGGCCGGGGGTGCTGTGGGGGTGGCGGGTTCTGCGCGGTCTGCGGGTTCTGTGGGCTTCGCGGGTTCTGCGGGTTCCGTGTGCCTTGGGTGGCTTGATGGCACGGGCGGGGCCTCGGAGGAGGCGCTGCGCGGCGGGGAGGGGGTGCGGTTGAGGACGGGGGTGGTGGGTCGGTCGGGTTGGGAAGTGGGGGCGAGGGTGGGGGCGGCGTACGGGTCCGACGCGGGCGGGGTCGGTTGTCGCGGGTCGGGGTGTGTGCGGGGGTGCGGTGCGGGCTCGGGGTGCGGATGCGGGTGCGGTGCGGGCTCGGGGGTGGGTCGGTTCCGTACGGTCGGCGTCGGCTGTATGGGGGTGGAGCGGGCGGTGGGTGTGGGCTCCGGGGGCACCGCGGGCTTCGCTGCGGGGTGCGCGGGGGCGGCTTCCGGCTCCTCCGCGTCGTCCGACGGCCCCGGCCACGTCGTCGGGGTGGTCGTGGGCGGGTCGGTGGCGATGTGGCGGAGCGTCTCGGTGAGTTCGCGCACGCCGGGACGGGACTCCGGTTCCTTCTTGAGGAGGGCGGCGAGGAGGTCGTGGAGGGGGCCTGCGGCCGTGGGGAGTTCCGGCTCCTCGTAGAGGACCGCGTGCAGGGTGGCGAGCGTGGTGGCGCGGGAGAAGGGGGAGCGGCGTCCGAGCGCCGCGCAGAGGGTGGCGCCGAGGGACCACAGGTCGGAGGGCGGCCCCTGCGGACGGCCGGAGACCCGCTCGGGGGCCATGTAGTCGGGGGAGCCGACGAGCATGCCGGCCATGGTGAGGGCCTCGGCGTCATGGAGGGCGGCGATGCCGAAGTCGGTGAGGACGGCGTGAGGGGCTCCTGCGCGTTTGACGAGGACGTTGGCCGGTTTGATGTCGCGGTGCAGGACACCCTGGGCGTGCACCTGGCCGAGCGCGTCGACGAGTTGGAGGCCGATCCGGGCGGTTGCCCGTACGTCGAGTGGGCCGTCCTGCGCCACGAGTTGCTCCAGGGAGCGGCCGTCGACCAGTTCCATGACGATCCAGAGCCGGTCGCCCGCGTCGACGACGTCGTAGACGCGTACGACGTGGGGGTGGTCGATACGGGCCGTGGCCCGGGCCTCCCGCAGGGTTCGCTCGCGCCGGGTGCGGCTGTCCTCCGGGTCGAGACCGTCGATCCGCATTTCCTTGACGGCGACCTGCCGGTCGAGGATGTCGTCGGTGGCCCGCCAGACCCGGCCCATTCCACCCTGACCGATGCTTTCGACCAGGCGATATCGGTCGGCCACCACAAGACCCGGAACACCGCCCCGCGTTATTTCCGGCACCCCCGTGCCCCCCTTCAACAAGTGACCTCATTTGCCACAGAAAAAACAAAAGGTCGCGCATTGGTCACACTTCGTGCCGCACCAGCATAGTGCCGAGAAATCTTGTGGTACCTCTTCAGAGGCCGTGAATTCAGGCACGGTCAGGGGGACGCAAGGGGGATGGAACATGAGTTCTCATCGTAGGACTGTCATCGCCGGGTCGCTGCTCACCGCGTCGTTCACGTCGGTGATGATCCTCGGCTTCGCGGCGTCGGCGGACGACGAGGGGGGATTGAGCAAGCATGGCGGAAAGACCGTGGACGCGGTACCGGCCGGAGTGAAGCTCTCGACACTGCTGTCCAAGGAGATCAAAGTCGACAACAAGTCGAAGGAAACGGATATCACCGGCGTCGTGAAGAACGAGGGCAGCAAGGCCAGCGGCGAAATCCGATTGCTCGTGGTCGGTTTCGACGGCCTTACGGTCAAGAACGTCGAGGGATGTTCGGCCATTCCGGAGGGAGATCTTCCCGACGGCGCGAACAGTGGTTTCGCGTGCGCGATCGACGACCTGGCGGCCGGAAAGTCGAAGACGTATGCGATCGACGCCACGTACGACCTGAGCAAGAAGGGAAAGATCTGTCTTCCGGTCCAGAACGCCGACGGTTCCAAGACCTGGTGGCAGCAGGGCCCGGTGCCGTTCGGCGCGACCAACCAGGCACCCAACGAGCCCGCCACGCCGCTGCTCCTCGGCACCGACAACAGCCCGGTCACCCCGGGCGGCGGTGACGGCGGGGGCGACGACGGTGGCGGTGGCGGTGGTGGTAACGGGAAGGACGGCAAACCGGACGAGCTGCCCCAGACCGGTCCGGCCGATCGCATCCTGCCGCTCGGCCTGGTCGGCGCCGCGCTCGTCTCGGCCGGCGCGGCGGGCCTGTGGTGGAACCAGCGGAGGGCCCGCCAGGAGGGCTGAAGGGCCGAGAGGGAAAGAGGGGCGGAAACCGTCGGGTCGGTGGTGCGGGCCGGGCGCGGCGCTCGCGAAGGCCGCGCGGGCCCGGCCCTGCGGTGCCGCGAAGCGGAGGAGGCTCGCCGGGGGGCGGTCGGTGCGTCGACCCGGCGAACCTCCTGGTGAGGGGCGCTACTTCCCGCGTGGCGCCCGCTCGGCGGGGCTGAGCCCCTGTGTCACCTGTTTCTTGCGAGGAGGCCCCGGCGTTCACGCCGGGGAGGAATCGCATCCGGGTGTTGCGACGCGGAGCGTCGCCGCATCCGGTTCTGGGTGCGGAGCGCCCGTACCGCTGCCGACATCTGTCGGTAGCGCCAGGGATGCGAACGTGCGTGCCCGTGGTCGCTGGTTGGGGTGGTGGCCGCAGGATCGGGGTGCGTGTGTGCGGCTGTCGTACACGTGGTCCGTCGCAGGGTTCGGGACGGACCCGTGTCCCGGCCGGGGACCGTGGGGGGGCGAGATGACGCAAGCGAGCGCTGTGGAGGCCGGGCATGCCCGCCACACGTACCGGCTGCGTGTGTCGTGTGCTGCCCGTACCGCCCTGGCGGCGGAGTGGGACCGGTGCCGCTGGGTGTGGAACGAATGCGTCGCCAAGTCCAGGGCTGTACACGCGCACAACAAGGCCACCGGCCAGAAGGTGACGTGCGGCCCCGCGCAGCTCGACAGGATGCTGACCGAAGCCCGGGCCCGTACGCCGTGGCTGCGTGAGGGCTCATCAGTCGAACCGAAGAAGGGCCGCCCCGGATCGAAGGGCTACCGCGAGGCGAAGCACCTGCGGGCGAAGGCGCACAAGAAGGTCGCCAGGCAGCGCCAGGACACCGGCCGCAAGTGGGCCAAGAAGGTGGTCCGCGACCACGACGCCATCGCCATCGCCATCGCCATCGAGGACTTCCGCCCGAAGTTCCTGGCCAAGACCACCATGGCCGAGAAGGCCGCGGACGCCGCCATCGGCGCCACCAAGCAGGCCCTGATCGAGATGGGCCACAAACACGGGCGGGACATCCGCCTCGTCCGCCCCGCGCACACCACGATGGACTGCGCCAACTGCGATGCGAGAGCCAAGCACCGCCTGCCGCTGGGTGAGCGCGCCCACTCCTGCACCGCATGCGGAACCGCGTCCCCGCGGGACAAGAACTCCGCACGCGTCATGCTCGTCCGGGCTGGTCAACCCGGCTGGTGCTGATGGCGGAAAACCTCCTGGAGCGCTGCTCCAGGAGGCGGCCTGAGCCAGGAATCCCCTCCCTTCAGGGAGAGGAGGATTCAATTCCTCAGCAGCTTCCAGGCCGTCGGCAGCAGCCCCATGGCCAGGACGACCTTGATGGCGTCGCCGATCAGGAACGGTGTGAGGCCGAGCGCGACGGCGGAGGAGAGGCTGATGTCGGCGGTGGCGGCGAGGTACGGGACACCCACGGCGTAGATGATCGCCTCGCCGACGAGCATCGTGCCCGCCATGCGCGCCGTCGAACGGTCGCCGCCGCGTCGGGCCAGAGCGCCCACGGCGGCGACGGCCAGGATCATGCCGAGGATGTAGCCGAAGGAGACGCCGACACCGGAGGTGCCGTTCGCGAACCACGGCACACCGGCCAGACCGGCCAGGGCGTACAGGCTCAGCGAGGCGACACCGCGGCTCGCGCCCAGGGTGGTGCCGACGAGCAGGGCGGCGAAGGTCTGGCCGGTGACCGGCACCGGGGAGCCCGGCACGGGCACGGCGATCTGCGCGGCGAGCCCGGTGAGCGCGGCGCCGCCGACCACGAGCGCGAGGTCGCGGACGCGGGCGCCGGAGACGGGCAGGAGGTCGGCGAGGACCTCGCCGGGGCGGGCTGACGTGGCGGCGGTGCTCATGTGCGGGCTCACTCCGGCGGGTGAAGACGGCGGGGACACGGTGACGCTATCCCCGGGCCCGCACCCCGGGCACCGTCAGCTCTCGACAAAGGGGGGAACAACCTCTTGGTGGGCTTCGAACAAAGGATGCGTGTTACACCCGGTATGGCGTGACGCCGGTCACTGAGGTGAGGTGGGTCGGGGCACCAAGAGGCGCCCCCATCGGTTCTGTAGGGTTTCACCAATCGAGTCGTCGGCATGGACAGCCGCCGTCTCGCCCGTCGGTCGCCGTCTGGGCAGCGGTGGGCCGTTTTGCTAGCTTCGAGCCCATGGTTGCTCAGGCCCGGTACTTCTCGTCGCGTCGCTACGTCGACCTGCGACGCGTGGGCACGGCCACCTGTCGCCGTCCCGGGTGAGGCGGCTCCGGCACGCCTCGCCCTTCGAGACGGCGCAGTGTCGGACCCGTTCCCGAGGATGATCGTCATGCCCCAAGCCGCGGCAGCACCCACCCTGTACGCTCCCGCTCCCTCACCTTCTCCCTCTCCTTCTCTCGCTGCCTCTTCTCCCTCCCCCTCGTTCGCCTCCTCTCCCGTGCCGCGCGTCGCCGACAGCGACCGGCGGCGGACGAGTGCCAGCGTGGTGCTGCGGTCCGTGCTGGAGCACGGGCCCGTGGCGCGCAGCAACATCGCCCGGGTGACAGGCCTGTCCCCCGCCTCGGTGACCGACTACTGCGCCCGGTTCGCGGGGCTCGGTCTCATCCGCGAGACCGAACCGCCCCGGCGGACCAAGGGGACCGGGCGCCCGCACGTACCTCTCGACCTGGACGACTCGCGGTTCCTGGTGGGCGGGGTGCATGTGGCCGTGCCGTACACGACCGTCGCGCTGCTCGATCTGCGCGGACGGGTCGTCGAGGAGCGGCGGTTGAAGCACGACTCCACCGATCCCGCCCCGGTCCTGGCGCGGGCCGCCGACGAACTCCGCGCCCTGCTGGACGCGGCACCGGACTGCCGGCCCCTGGCCGTCGGCTTCGCGGCCGGCGGCTGGGTGGACCGGGAGAGCGGGACGGTGGTCGAGCATCCGCTGCTGGGCTGGCGCGAGGTGCCGGTGCGGGAGATCCTCCGTGCCCGGACGGGGCTGCCGGTCCATGTGGACGGGCACGCACGGGCGTTGGTGAGCGCCGAGCAGCTGTACGGGCGGGCGCGGGGCAGCCGGAGCGTGCTGCATCTGTTCGTCGGCAACATGGTCGACGCGGCGTTCGCGACCAACGACGAGGTGCACCACGGTCCCCGCTCGCAGGCCGGGGCGATCGCCCATCTGCCCCTGCCCGGCGGCACCGAGGCCTGCGCGTGCGGGCGGACCGGCTGCCTCCAGGCCGAGTTGAGCGAACTGACCCTGTGCCGGCGGGCGCGGGCGGCCGGGGTCATCGACGGGTCGAACCCGATGCGGGTGCTGGAGGCGGCGGCGGACGGCGACACGGTGGCCGCAGGGCTGCTGGTGGAGCGGGCGCGGCTGGTGGGGCGGGCGGTGGAGCTGTTGCTCGACGTGCTGAACCCCGAGACCGTGGTCGTCACCGAGGTCGGGATCATCGGCCGGGAGGACTGTCTAGCGGCGTTGCGCGAGACGGTCGGACCGGACCGGGCGGCGGCCGTGGGGCCCACGAGCTTCCCCGACTCCGTGCTGGCCGCGGCGGGCGGGGCGGTGGCCCTGGACGTGCTCTACCGGGACCCGTTGGGGGCCCTCGCCCGTCTCGACCGTGCTTCCGCCCAGGCCGGTTAATTCAGAAACTCCGAATGTTGACAGGCAATACCGAAGACCGGGAACATCGTATTCATGCTGCTCACGAGTTGTCGCACCCTCTGTTGCTGACACGTTGACGTTCCGGAGTGCCCTTCGCGCTCCGACCGACGCGGCACTTCCTCCTGCGTGAATTCCTCTTCCGCAGCTCCCCTTCCGTCAGCCTCCGCGGATTCCACCCCTGCGCGATTCGCGCACTGAGCCGTACGCGGTTCCTGTGCGATTCCGTGTGCGGTTCCGTGCGGCGCCGGTGCACGATTCCGTGCGCCTTCCCACTGCTTCCCGCTCCTTCCCACCGTTTCCCCTGGGGGTCCTCCCATGTCCACTTCCGCCGCGCCCGGTTTCGACCGGCGACTCTTCCTCACCTCCCTCCTCGGCGTCACGGCCGCGGCGGCCGGGCTCAGCGGGTGCGCCGACAGCAGCGCGGCGACCGCCCGGACGGCCGCCGACGCGCCGCTGCCCACCAAGGTGCCCTCGGGTACGAGCCTGAAGATCGCCTCCTTCCAGAGTCAGCAGGAATTGCAGCTCAAGCTCGCGAAACTCGACGATCTGCCTTTCAAGGTGAGTAGTTGGGCGAACATCGGCGCGGGACCGGATGTCATCAACGCCTTCCGCGCCGGTTCGCTGGACGTCGCCAACAACGCGGGAATTCCGCCGATCCAGGCGCATTACCAGGGATACGACGCGAAGATCGTCGCGATCAACGTCACCCGGAAGCCGAACTATCTCTTCGCCACCAAGCCCGGCAGCGACATCGCCTCGGTGAAGGACTTCCGGGGCAAGAAGCTCGCCTTCTCCCAGGGGCAGGCGCAGGGCGTCGTCCTGCTGCGGGCGTTGAAGGAGGCGGGGCTCGCGTACGACGACGCGGAACTCGTGCCGCTCACCAGCAACCAGTTCCTGACGGCCCTGCAGTCGGGCCAGGTGGACGTCGCCCCGCTCGCGAACCAGCAGGCGCCCGCCTATCTGCAGCAGTACAAGGCCAAGGGTGCCCGCACCATCCCCACGGATGTGGTGGACCTGCTCAACCTGCTGTGGGCGCCGGCCTCCGTGCTGGGCGACTCCGCGAAGGTGGCCGCCGTAGCCGCGTACATCCCGTACTGGGCGAAGGGCGCGGTCTGGCAGTACGAGAACCCGGACATCTGGAACAAGGAGTTCTACGTGAAGACCCAGAACCTGACGCTCCCCCAGGCGGAGTCGATCACCGAACTCGCCAACAAGCCGCTTTTCCCGCCGAGTTGGGACGAGTCCATCAAGTGGGAGCAGGAGACCGCGGATCTGCTGGCGGAGGGCGGCTTCGTGAAGGAGTTCGACGTCGCTTCGCTCTTCGACCGGCGGTTCGAGCAGATCGCGGCGAAGGCCGTGCCCGCGGAGTACCGGAAGTGAGCGCCGTGACCACGGGTGCGCCGACGGCGACGGGCACCTCGACGACCACCGGGCGGGGCCCCACGGCCGTCCCCGCCACCGCCGCCGAGGCCGCCCCCCTCGCCACCGAGCGGACCGCGCAGGTCCGCAGGCGTCGGCGCCTGTCCCCCGGCAAACGGCTGCCCGCGTCCCGGCTCGTCGGGCCGGTGCTGTTCCTCGCCCTGTGGGCTCTGGCCTCCGCCGCCGGGCAGCTCGATCCGGCAGCGGTCCCGGCGCCCTGGACGGTGCTGGAGACGGGCGTGCACCTGTGGACCGACGGAACGCTGACGACGGACATCCTGACCTCGTTGCAGCGGGCCGGAACCGGCTTCGTGATCGGGCTGACCGCCGGTGTCGCGCTCGCCCTGGCCGCCGGGCTCAGCCGGGTCGGCGAGGCACTGATCGACGGGACCGTGCAGCTCAACCGGGCGATCCCGACGCTGGGGCTGATCCCCCTGTTCATCCTGTGGCTCGGCATCGGCGAGACCTTCAAGATCGCGATCATCGCCATCGTCGTCTACATCCCGATCTACCTCAACACCCATGCCGCGCTGGCCGGGATCGACAGCCGCTTCGTCGAACTCGCCGAGGTCCAGGGCCTGTCGCGGTTCCGGTTCGTCCGGCAGATCGTCATCCCCGGCGCACTGCCCGGCTTCTTCGTGGGCCTGCGGCTCGGAGTGACCGGCTCCTGGCTGGGCCTGGTCGTGCTGGAGCAGATCAACGCCACCAACGGACTCGGCTACATGATGTTCCAGGCCCAGAACTACGGCCAGAGCGACGTGATCCTCGTCGGCCTGGTCGTCTACGGGATCTTCGGCCTGATCTCCGACAGCGCGGTCCGTCTCATCGAACGGAGGGTGCTGTCATGGCGACGCACGCTGAGCAGCTGACGACCACCGGGCGGCCGGCCACCCCTGAGCCGCCGGCCGACCACGAGGCGCCGACGGCCACGAGCACGGCCCCGGCCACAACCACAACCACAGCCACCCGGCCCGCCGTACGGTTGAGGGACCTCACCCGGTCCTTCGACGGGCGGAAGGTCCTCGACGGCATCGACCTCGACATCCCCGCCGGGCAGTTCGTGGCCCTGCTCGGTCACAGCGGCTCCGGCAAGAGCACGCTGCTGCGGGCGGTCGCGGGCCTCGACCACGAGGTGGTGGGCAGCGGGCAGCTCACCGCACCCGACCGGGTGTCCGTCGTCTTCCAGGACTCCCGGCTGCTGCCCTGGCGCCGGGTGCTCGACAACGTCCTGCTCGGCACGGAGGGCAAGGAGGCCGCCGGCCGGGGCCGCGAGGCGCTCGCCGAGGTGGGCCTGAAGGGCCGCGAGCGGGCCTGGCCGAACGAGCTGTCCGGCGGTGAGGCCCAGCGCGCCGCACTGGCCCGCTCCCTGGTCAGCGACCCCGAACTCCTGCTGGCCGACGAGCCGTTCGGCGCCCTGGACGCCCTCACCCGGATCCGGATGCACAGCCTGCTCAGGCAGCTGTGGGAGCGCCACAGGCCCTCCGTCCTGCTCGTCACCCACGACGTCGACGAGGCGATCGTGCTCGCCGACCGGGTCCTCGTGCTCGAAGAGGGCCGCATCGGCCTCGACCTGACCATCGACCGCCCGCACCCCCGCTCGTACCGGGACCCCCTGCTGGGCGACTACCGCGAACGGCTGCTGGCCGCGCTCGGCGTGAAAGAGGACCACCAGTGACCCGGGAGAACAGACACGTGCCCGCACGACAGCTCCACCTCAACGCGTTCCTGATGAACACCGGCCACCACGAGGCGTCGTGGCGGCTGCCGGAGTCCGACCCGTACGCGCACGTCGAGCTGGACCACTACGTCCGGCTGGCCCGGATCGCGGAGCGCGGCACGTTCGACTCACTCTTCCTGGCCGACGGGCCGCAGCTGTGGGGCAGCGTGGGCCAGCGACCGGCGGGCGCCCTGGAACCGCTCACCCTGCTGACCGCGCTGGCGACGGCCACCGAGCACATCGGACTGATCGCCACCGCCTCCACCTCCTACAACTCCCCCTACAACCTGGCCCGCAAGTTCGCCTCGCTCGACATCCTCAGCGGCGGCCGGGCCGGCTGGAACATCGTCACCACCGCCGGCGCGGAGGCCGCCCGCAACTTCGGTCTGGACGCCGAGCCCGCACACGCCCAGCGGTACGCGCGGGCCTCCGAGTTCCTCGACGTGGCCCTGAAGCTCTGGGACAGCTGGGAGGACGACGCGATCGTCGCCGACAAGGAGTCCGGGGTCTGGGCCGACGACACGAAGATCCATCCGCCCCGGCACCGGGGGACGTACTTCAGCGTCGAGGGCGCTCTCAACGTGCCGCGCTCGCCGCAGGGTTACCCGCTGCTCGTGCAGGCGGGGTCGAGCGAGGACGGCAAGGCGTTCGCGGCCCGGTACGCGGAGGCCGTGTTCACCGCGCAGCAGACGATCGAGGACGCGCAGGCCTTCTACGCCGACCTCAAGTCCCGTACGGCGGCGGCCGGCCGCGACCCCGAGCACATCAAGGTGCTGCCCGGGATCGTCCCGGTCCTCGGGTCGACGGAGGCCGAGGCGAGGGCGGCCGAGCGGGTCCTGGAGGACCACATCGTGTACACGCACGGCGTGGGCAATCTGGAGCGGCTGCTGCAACTGCCCGCCGGGTCCCTGGATCTGGATGGCCCGCTGCCTGCCGATCTCCCTCCCGAGAGTTCGATCGAGGGTGCCAAGAGCCGCTACACGCTCGTCGTCGAGCTGGCCCGGCGCGACCGGCTCACCGTGCGGGAGCTGATCGGGCGGCTGGGCGGCGGGCGCGGGCACCTCACCTTCGCCGGAACGCCCGAGCAGGTCGCCGACAAGATCGAGGCCTGGTTCACGCGGGGTGCCGCCGACGGCTTCAACATCATGCCCGCGGTCCTGCCGTCCGGCCTCGACGCGTTCGTCGACCACGTCGTCCCTCTCCTGCGCGCCCGGGGTCTGCTGCGCACCCGGTACGGCCCGCGCCGCACCCTGCGGGACCGCTACGGCCTGCCTCGCCCCGCCAACCAGCACGTCCACGCGTCCGCACCCGCCCTCGTCTGATCCCGCAGCCCGGTCCGTGACCGGCAGCCCGGTCCGTGAAAGGAAGCACGTCATGACCATCGAGATCCAGAAGGTCACCGCCCGTATCGGTGCCCGTGTCTCCGGCGTCGACATCTCCAAGCCCCTCGACGAGGAGACGGTCGCCGCCCTCCGGGAGGCCCTCAACGTGCACAAGGCGCTCGTCCTCGACGACGTGCACCTCGACGACGAGTCGCACCAGGCCTTCGTCCGCCACTTCGGCGACATCACCACCGCCCACCCGACGGTGGCCGCCGTCGAGGGTGCCGCGAGCGTCCTGCCCGTGGACAGTGAGCGGGGGCGCGCCAACCACTGGCACACCGATGTCACGTTCGTCCTCAACCCGCCGCAGGCCACCACCCTGCGCAGCATCACGATCCCGCCGTACGGCGGCGAGACCCTGATCGCCAACTCGGCCGCGGCCTACCGGGACCTGCCCGAGCCGCTGCGACGGCTGGCCGACGGCCTGTGGGCCGAGCACACCAACGACTACGACTACGCGGTGCCCGACGAGGAGATCGACACGGAGAAGGCCGAGCAGCGCGCCCGGTTCACCTCGATCACGTACCGCACGGCCCACCCGGTCGTGCGCGTCCACCCGCTGACCGGTGAACGCGGGCTGTTCATCGGCGGGTTCGCGCAGCGGATCGTGGGCCTGTCGCTGGGCGAGTCCCGCAAGCTCCTCGACCTGCTGCAGTCGTACGTGACCCGGCCGGAGAACGTGCTGCGCCACCGCTGGTCGGAGAACCAGCTCGTCGTCTTCGACAACCGCGTCACGCAGCACTACGCCATCGACAACTACGACGGTCTGCCGCGCCGGCTGCACCGGGTGACCGTCGCCGGTGACGTGCCGGTGGGCATCGACGGCACGGATAGCCGCTCGATCGAGGGCGACGCCTCGCACTACACGTCCGTGGCCGCACGGCAGGAGGCGGTCGCCGTGGCCGCGTAGGCACGGCACGGATGCTCCACAGGCGAGAACCCCCGCGAGGACGTGACGCGCGGGGGTTCTTCGCGTTCCCGGGGCGCCGGAACGCGCCACCGGCGGGACGGGTTCCGGTCTGCCGGATTTCCGGACATTCGCCCTATGCTCCCGTATTCCGGCCGGATTCCCGATCCGGCCGACCGGACCCGGGAGGTCGCATGGAGACGAGCTACAAGCACTGTCCTCCTTGTGGGGGAGGCAAGCCCCTGCCGTTCCACAAGGCCGACAAGGAGGTGCGGCAGTACCTCGCGTCCCTGGGGAAGAACCCGGCCGGCTGGTGGCGCTGCGCCAACCACGGGGAGAAGGGCCGCTGCCTGTTCGTCCAGCCGTACGGAAGGCAGAGGGAGGGCCTGACCCTCCCCGAGTCCTTCCGCTGACCCGGTCGCCGGTCGCCGGCCCCCGGTCAGACCAGGTTGCTGAAGTCCGGGCCCTGGGTGCGGCTGCGCTTGATCTCGTAGAAGCCGGGGACGGAGGCGACGAGGAGGGTGCCGTCCCAGAGCCTGGCGGCGTCCTCGCCCTTGGGGGCGGGGGTGACGACCGGGCCGAAGAAGGCGATCTGCTCGCCGTCGGCGCCGGGGACGGCGATGACGGGGGTGCCGACGTCCTGGCCGACCTTGTCGATGCCCTCCTGGTGGGAGGCCCGCAGCTGCGGCTCGTACGGGGTGGAGTCCCAGTGGTCCATGAGGGAGTCGGGGAGGCCGACGTCCTTCAGGGCGGCGGCGACCGTCTCCTTCTCCGGGCCCTCGCCCTGGTTGTGGATGCGGGTGCCGAGCGCGGTGTAGAGGTCGCCGAGGACCTCGGCGCCGTGCTCCTCCTGGGCGGCTATGACGATCCGTACCGGACCCCACGCCTTCTTCTCCAGCAGCTCGCGGTACTCCTCGGGCAGCTCGTCGATCTTGGGCTCGTTCAGCACGGCGAGGCTCATCAGGTGCCAGCGGACCTCGATGTCCCGGACCTTCTCCACCTCCAGGACCCACCGCGAGGTCATCCAGGCCCAGGGGCACAGCGGGTCGAACCAGAAGTCGACAGGGGTCTTGCCGGAGGTCTGCTCGGACATGGTTCTCCTCGGGAGGACATTCGGACGGCAGTCGTCTCAGCTCGCAACACCGACGGCCGCGCGTCGCATTCCCACCTGCCCCCCGTCAGGTGCGCATGACAGGATCGGACCTGTCCGCATGCTGAACAGCGCTTGAAATCCACCCCGAGGGAGTGCCCCCGTGCCCGGTGAGAATCTGTCCCGCGACGAGGCCCAGGAGCGGGCCGCACTGCTGTCCGTCGACGGTTACGAGGTCTCTCTCGACCTGCGGTCCGCCGTCGGCGACGCGGGTGGCGCGGCCCGCGAGCCGCGCACCTTCCGCTCGGTGACGACGATCCGCTTCCGCTGCGCCGAGCCGGGCGCCGGCAGCTTCGCCGATCTGATCGCGCCGAGTGTGACGGCCGTCTCCCTCAACGGCAAGGACCTCGACCCGAGCGAGGTCTTCGACGGCTCCCGGATCGCCCTCGACGACCTGGCCGCCGAGAACGAGCTGGTGGTCGACGCCCGGTGCGCCTACTCCCGCACCGGCGAGGGCATGCACCGCTTCGTCGACCCCGAGGACGGCGAGGTCTACCTCTACACGCAGTACGAGCCGGCCGACTCCCGGCGGGTCTTCGCGAACTTCGAGCAGCCGGACCTCAAGGCCCCCTTCCGCTTCGAGGTGCGCGCGCCGGAGGGATGGGTCGTGTGGAGCAACGGGGCCGGTGAGCTGACGGACGGGGTGTGGCGCTTCGCGGAGACGAAGCCGATCTCGACGTACATCACGGCGTTCGTCGCGGGCCCGTACCACTACGTGACGGACACCTACGAGCGGGTCTTCGAGGACGGTACGCGGCTGGAGATCCCCCTCGGCGCGATGTGCCGCAAGGGTCTCGCCCCCTACTTCGACTCCGACGACGTCTTCCTGATCACCAAGCAGGGCCTGGACTTCTTCCACGACCACTTCGACTACCCGTACCCGTTCGGGAAGTACGACCAGGCGTTCGTGCCCGAGTACAACCTCGGCGCGATGGAGAACCCGGGGCTCGTCACCTTCCGCGAGGAGTTCATCTTCCGCGGCAAGGTCACCCGGGCGTCGTACGAGCGGCGGGCCAACGTGATCCTGCACGAGATGGCGCACATGTGGTTCGGCGACCTGGTGACCATGGTGTGGTGGGACGACCTGTGGCTGAAGGAGTCCTTCGCCGACTTCATGGGCTCCTTCTCGATGGTCGAGGCGACCCGCTTCACCAACGGCTGGGTCACCTTCGCCAACAACCGCAAGTCCTGGGCGTACCGCGCCGACCAGCTGCCCTCCACCCACCCCGTCACGGCCGACATCCGTGACCTGGAGGACGCGAAGCTCAACTTCGACGGGATCACGTACGCCAAGGGCGCCTCCGTGCTCAAGCAGCTGGTGGCGTACGTGGGGCGCGACGCCTTCCTGGAGGGCGCCCGGCGCTACTTCAAGCGGAACGCCTACGGCAACACGAAGCTGGGCGACCTGCTGTCGGTGCTGGAGGAGACCAGCGGGCGGGACATGGTCTCCTGGTCGCGCGCGTGGCTGCAGACGGCCGGGGTCAACTCCCTCACCCCGCAGGTGCTGCTCGCCGCCGACGGCCGCGTCGACGAGCTGGCCGTGGTGCAGGAGGCCGCCGAGTCGCACCCCGAGCTGCGGCCGCACCGGGTCGCGATCGGCCTGTACCGGCGCGCCGGCGACGGGGGCACGCTGGAGCGGTACGCGCGGGCCGAGGTGGACGTGGACGGGCCGCGTACGGTCGTGGGCGAGCTGGCCGGGGCCGAGGCGCCCGAGCTGGTGCTGGTCAACGACGACGACCTGACGTACTGCAAGATCCGGTTCGACGCGGGGTCGCTGGACACGCTGCGGGCCGGGCTCGGGGACGTCTCCGACCCGCTGGCGCGGGCGCTGTGCTGGTCGGCGCTGTGGAACCTGACGCGGGACGCGCTGCTTCCGGCGCGGGACTTCGTCGACCTCGTCCTGCGGTTCGCGGGGCGGGAGTCCGACATCGGGGTGCTGCAGATGCTGCACGCCTGGGCCGGTTCGGCGCTCACGCACTACGCGGCGCCCGGGTGGCGGGCGGCCGGGGGCCGGCTGCTGGCGGAGGGCGCGCTGCGTGAGCTGCGGGCGGCCGAGGCGGGCAGCCAGCATCAGCTGACGTGGGCCCGGTTCTTCGCCTCGGTGGCCTCGGGCGAGGGTGATCTGGCGTTGCTGCGGGGGCTGTTGGCCGGGACCGAGAAGATCGACGGGCTGGACGTCGACCAGGAGCTGCGGTGGGCGTTCCTGGAGCCGCTGGCGACGCACGGGGCCGCCGACGAGGCGTCGCTGGCCGCGGAGCTGGCGCGGGACGACACGGCGTCCGGGAAGCGGCACCAGGTGCGGTGCCTGGCGGCGCGGCCGTCCGCGGCGGTCAAGTCGCAGGCGTGGGCCTCGGTCGTGGAGTCGGACGCGATGTCCAACGCGCTGGTGGAGGCGACGATCGCGGGGTTCGCGCGGCCGTCCCAGCGGGAGCTGGTGGCGCCGTACGCCGAGAAGTACTTCGCGGTGATCGAGCGGCTGTGGGCCGAGCGGTCCATCCAGATCGGGATGGACGTGGTGCGGGGGCTGTTCCCCTCGCTGCAGGACTCGCGGGGGACGCTGGACGCGACGGACGCCTGGCTCGCCGCGCACGAGAAGGCGGCGCCGGCGCTGCGGAGGCTGGTGCTGGAGGCGCGGGACGATCTGGCGCGGGCGCTGCGGGCGCAGGCGTGTGACGCGGCGGCGGGGACCGAGGGGTAACTGCCTTCGGGGCGGGGTGTGTTGCGCACCCGGCGGCTGCCGCAGGGCAGGGGCCGGGTGCGCGTGAGGGGGCGCTCATGGGCGCGGATCCGGCCCGGTTGAGGGTTACCGAATTCGGGTAATCGGAGCCGTAACCTTTTCCGATCGCGTCCGGACCAGCGGATATCGGCAGTCGAACGCACGTACTTTAGTGTGGTCTTGTCCGGATTTGTCGACGAGCGTGTAACAGCGGTTAATCCGCGGCGCCGGAGCGGGAACCTCCGGGTCATGACCCACAACACCCCGCTCTCCCCCCGCCCCCTCCGTCGCCTCCCGGACGTCACGCGCCGGGTGCTGACGGCCGCGCAGCTGCGCGCGCAGGGTGTCACCGCCGCCGACACGAACGAGCAGTGCCGGCCCGGTGGACCCTGGCAGCAGATCCTGCCGGGTGTGTTCCTGCTGCACCCGGGCCCGCCCACCTCCGAGGAGCGCCTGCACGCGGTGCTGTCCTACGCGGCCCGCTCCCCCTTCCGCGAGACGGCCGCCGGGGTACCCGCGCAGCCGAACGCCGACGAGCCCCGTCCGGCACCCCGCTACCCGGAGGCGGTGCTCACGGGCCTGGCCGCCCTGACCCTGCACGGGTTCACCTCCGCGCCGCCGCTCCCCTCCCTCGACACGATCGACGTCCTGGTGCCGCGCATGCGCCGGCTGCGGACCGCCGGCTGCGCCCGGATCGTCCGCACCCCGGCCGTGCCGACCCCGTCGTACGTCACCGGTCTGCCCGTGGCGCCCGTGCCGCGCGCCCTCGCCGACGCGGTCGCCGAACTCGACGACGCGGGCGTGGTGCGCCGGCTGCTGACGGAGGCGGTGCGCGGCGGGCACACCGAACCGGTCGCCGTGGTGCGGGAGTTGACCGAGGCGCGGCTGCTGAACCGTCCGCACGTCGCCGACGCGGTGGACTCGCTGGTCGCCGAGGGCCGGGCGATCGCGGAGGACCACCTGTACCGGATGGTGCGCGAACACGCCCTGCCCGACCCGGTCTGGAACGTCGACCTCCGTCTGCCCGGCGGCCCGCACCTCGGCGGTCTCGACGCGTACTGGCCGGAGCAGGCCGTCGCGGTCGAGCTGGACACCCGCGCCCCGCGTCAGGAGGACGACGCGCTGTGGTCCGAGTACGCCCGTAAGCGCGAGATGCTGGAGCGGCTCGGCATCACCGTCGTCCACATCACTCCCAGGAAGCTGCGTGACTCCCTGGAGCAGCAGGCGGCCGTCGTCCGCACCGCGCTGATGGCGTCGGGCGACCGCGATCCGGCCGCGTACGTCGTGGTGCTCCCCCGGTAGATCGGGTAACCCGGGGACATCAGGAGGGGAGAGGAAGGGCCGCCGCCCGTTCGGCGGCCCTTCCTCGTGCCGGGGCGACTACTGGGCGCAGAACTCCGCCTCCATGATCGGCAGGCTGTCGCCCGCCCAGTCGCTGTTGAAGTTGTACGCGAGGGTGTGGCGGCCGTCGGAGGTGGTGGCGGCCTCGGAGAGGGAGCCGTGGATGCCGCCGCTGTGGCCCCAGAGCTGGACGCCGCAGGAGAGCTTGTAGGTGATGAGGCCGAGGCCGTAGCCGCCGCGGTCGCCGTCGAGGGGGACCACGTCCTTCATCTCGGCGAGCTGCTTCCTGGGCAGGAGCTTGCCGCGCAGGAGGGCCGAGACGAAGCGGTTGAGGTCGTCGGCGTCGGAGATCATCCCGCCGGCCGCGCCCGCGATCGAGGGGTTGAGTCTCGTGACGTCGTAGGTCCTGCCGTCCGACGTCTCCGCCAGCTTGGAGTAGGCGCGGCTGTGCGGGCCCGGGAGGGTGGGGGACGTGCCGGGGACCTTGGTGTCGCTCAGGCCGAGGGGCTCGATGATGCGGCCGCGGATCTCGTCGCCGTAACCGCGGCCCGTGACCTTCTCGATCACCATGCCGGCGAGTACGTAGTTGGTGTTGGAGTAGCTCCAGTCGGTGCCGGGGGCGAAGGTGGGCTCGTGCTTCATGGCGATGCCGACGAGTTCGCGCGGGCTCCAGGTGCGGTAGCGGTTCTTGAGGAAGCCCTCGGCGAGGAAGACGTCCTCGACGAACCGCTCGTCCGAGGTGTACTCGGCGATTCCGCTGGTGTGGTTGAGGAGTTGGCGCAGGGTCACCTTGCGGCCGTCGTGGCCCCGGCCGCGCACCACGCCCGGCAGCCACCTGTCGACCTTGTCGTCCAGGGACAGCCTGCCCTCCGCCTCCAGCTGGAGCAGCACGGTGGAGACGAAGGTCTTGGTGATGCTGCCGATGCGGAAGTGGTCGCGTGCGGAGCGGGGTTCGCCCGTCCTCAGGTCGCCGGTCCCCGAGGCCGCCTTCCAGACGCCGTGGGCGTCCTTCGCCTGGACGGCGACGCCGACGACGCCGTCCTTCACCTGGGCGTCCATCGCCTCGCGGGTGGCGCGGTGGTCGCCTCCCGCCGAGGCCCCCGTGGGCACGGCCGCCACCGCCGGGGCGGCCAGCGCCAGTGCGGCGGTCACGGCGGTCGCCGCCAGCAGAGCCGTGCGCGTCGTACGGGCCGTGCGTACCGCCATGTCGTTCTCCCCCTTCGCCCGGTGTTCCCGGCTCTTCCGGGAACGGGCCGGTCGGGGAGAGGGACACGGGCGGTGCGTGCCGGGTTGAGCGGTGTTCGCCGGTTGAGCTGTTTTCAGCCCTTCCGCAGCACCAGCTCCGTGTTGCGGTCGCCGGGGGTGCCGGTGAGGGTGTCGCGGCGGCCGGGCGCGTTGTAGGACAGCTCGCGGTAGAGGGCGGCGAGGCCGGTCTGCGAGAGGTCCGTGAAGTCGGTGGCGTGCGGGGCGGCCGATTCGATCAGGGTGGTGAACAGGGAGATCGTGCCGTCCTTGTTGTCCACCAGCTCGATGACGCGGGCGAGTTGGGGGAAGTCGATGTGGGAGGCCGTGGAGATCTCCCAGAAGGACCCGTTCACGGACTTGTGCGGCGTGATGCGGTTGCGGTGGCTGTGGCCGTTCACCCAGGCCAGGACGTTGCGGTGGCGGCCGAGCAGGGACAGCACCTCGTCACCGCCGTGGCGGGCCTCCTTGGGGCGGGCCGGGTCCTTGCGGAGGTTGCGCATCGACGCGCTGGTGTGGTGGCTGAACACGACGGCGTACGAACCGTTCTTGGCGGCCTCCTTCAGCGTGCGGTCCAGCCACGTGAGCTGGGCCGTGCCGAGGGAGCCCTCGTAGTGGCCGCCGGGGTCGGTGGAGTCGAGGCTGATGCCGATGACGTCGTCACCGACGCGGAAGGCGTAGTACTGGGTGCGGGCGTCGAGGTTGGCCTGCGAGTAGCCGTGGCCGACCGGGCCTGGGCCCGTGTGGGCCGGGTCCAGGTGGGCCTTCAGGTAGTCCTGCGGGGTGAAGGGGGCGCGGCCCTCGTCCGGGGTGACCGCGCGCATCTTCTTCGCCTGGGCCTTGAGGACGGCCCTCCACTCGGCGCCCCGGGGGTCGCCGCCGCTCTTGACGTTGTCCCAGAGTGCCTTGCCGACGCGCTCGTCCAGCGTCATCAGCTTCCGGCCGCCGACCGCGAAGTCGGCGAAGAAGGAGTCGCCGGGGGCGTAGCAGCCGCCGGGGAGGGAGTCGTGGTTGCCGACCGTGGAGTACCAGGGGACGTTCAGGCCGGGGCTGTTGACCTCGCGGATCGCTGCGGCGAGGAAGCCGTTCAGCCGCGGGAAGCCGAGCTGCTTGTCGGCGTCGCGCAGGGCCGCGTCCGGCTGCCAGTAGAGCGTGAGACCGCTGTCCTGGACACCCTCGTAGCGGCGCGGGTCACCGGAGTTGGGAGTGACACGGCCGCCGCTCATCACCTTCAGGAACCAGTCCAGTTCCGTCCGGGAGTTGTTGTCGGTGTTGTCGCCAGTCGTCATGACGAAGTGCAGGGGGGAGCCGGTCACCGGGGCTCCGCGCAGCGCGTTCACCCGCTCGACGAGCGAGACCGCCCCGGCCACGGACAGCGCCTCCTGCGGGCGCCAGGCGCTGGCGGTCTGGGCGCGCAGGTACTCGTAGCGCAGCGGGTGCTGGACGTCCACCACGTGCAGGTCGGTGAACTGCACGAAGGACGCCAGTGCCGTACGGCGCTTCTCGCGGCCGGACTTGGGGGTGGCCAGGTCGCCGCGGACGACCCGCGCCCAGGCGGGGCCGGAGCCGAGACGACGGTAGCCGGAGGAGCCCCGCGGGGTGGCGACCGAGGCGAGGGTCGTTCCCCGTGTGTACGGCGCGAGGGGTGCGGCCGGAGCCTGTCTGTTGGAGAGGTTCGTCAGGGGGATCTCGGTGGCCTCGGCGGCGGTGGAGGCGGCATGGGCGGCGGTCTCCGGCCGCAGGGCGAAGCCGGCCCCCGCGGCGAGGCCGACCGCGCCGGTGGCGGCGAGGAAGGCCCGGCGGTCAGGGTTGGTGGCGGCGGCAGCGACTGAGCGTATGCGCGACATGGCGCGGTCTCCCCGAGTGCGAACGCGTCGGAAGTGGTCGCGGGGCCGCTCCGCGGTGGGGCCGGAGTGAGGTTCCCGCTCTTCCTCGAATGCTTGGCAGCGGGGGTGGCCTGGACGTTAACGACGTCGCAACGGACAGCGCCGATCACCGTACGTGGATCTACGGCGACGGTGCGCGTCACCGGGGGTTCCCGAATGTGAGCGGGAGTGAGGGAAGGCGGTCACTCCTTGTTCATCTGCGGGGGTACGGCACCTGTTTCGCCGTGGGCCCGGGAAGTCACCGCGGCGACAGCCTGCCGTGCCCGGGGCGTTCCCTCCACAGGCGCAGGCCCACGTCCACCAGGTCCACCCGGTCCAGGTCCGGGATCTCGGTCAGGGGGTGCCAGGCGGCCATGTCCGTGGAGCCGTTCGTCTCGTGGCGGAGGTCGCCGCCGGTGACGCGGGCCTCGTAGACGATGCCGAGGGCCTGGAAGTCGACGCGGGTGCCCAGGCGGCGGGGGTCCTCGCGTCTGATGGTGTCGATGCCGAGGAGGGCGGTGGGTTCGACCGCGTGGCCGGTCTCCTCGGCCACCTCGCGGACGACCGTGTCGTAGGGGTCCTCACCGTGCTCCATACCGCCGCCCGGCAGGGTCCACCTCCGCACGCCCTCCCGGGAGACCCAGCGGGCCAGCAGCAGTTGCCCGTCACGGACACACACGGCGTAGGCCGCCACCCTCAACTGCTCACGCATGCACGCACGTTACCCACAATGTCCGCTCATGCGCGGCCATTGCACCCATGACGGGTTGAGGGTTAACCCCATGAAATGGATCCGTTGCGGTCAGCTCTCCCCAAACATCTATCACTTTGGTAAGACTGGGCGATCAGCCGGGACCACATAACGGACCGGACCGATCCGAACCTGCCGCTCGGATCACCCATGCCCGTGCTCACTGAATTCCTTACCTACAAGGGATGTCGATGACCCTCACCCCCCAGCCCGGCCCCCGGCCGGGTTCGAGACGCGTGGCCCGCACAGCCGTGGCCGCGGGTCTGGTCGCCGCGCTCTCCGCGGCCGGGCCGATACCCATGGCCTTCTCGGCGGACAACCCGTCCACCACCGTCCCGTCCGACGGCGGTGTCAAGTCCGCGCACGACAAGCTCGGCTCGAACGACGCCGACCTCCTCGCCGAGGCCAAGGCCGACGGCGACAAGAACGTCACGATGATGATCGCGACCGCCCCCGGCAAGACCGAGCAGGTCGCCGAGCAGCTGGACGCGGTCAAGGGCGGCTCCGTGGGTCGCACCTACGACAAGCTCGGCTACGTCCGCGCCACGGTCCCGACCAAGCGCGCCGACGCGGCCATCTCGGCCGCCGCGAAGCTCTCCTCCGTGCAGGGCATCGACCTGCGCCACGAGATCGTCCTCGACGACCCCTCGCCGGCCGCGGACACCGCGAAGAGCGCGAAGACGCAGGGCACGGTCGCCGAGACCTACCCCGGCCCGGACAAGAACACCCCCGCAAAGAACCCGTACAACCCGTCCTTCGAGACGGGCGCCGTGGACTTCGTGCGGAAGAACCCGACGGCCGACGGCCGGGGCATCACCATCGGCGTCCTGGACTCCGGCGTCGACCTCGCGCACCCGGCGCTGCAGAAGACGACCACCGGCGAGCGCAAGATCGTCGACTGGGTGACGTCCACCGACCCGATCGTCGACAACGACCTCAGCTGGCGTCCGATGACGAACTCGGTCTCCGGACCGACGTTCACCTTCGGCGGCCGCACCTGGACCGCCCCCGCGGGCTCCTACTCCGTCAACACCTTCCGCGAGTCCGCCACGGCGGGCGGCGACGCGGCGGGCGACGTGAACCGCGACGGCGACACCACCGACGCGTGGGGCGTGCTCTACGACGCGGCGGCCGGCACGGTCACCGTCGACGTCAACCAGAACTTCGACTTCCGCGACGACAAGCCGATGAAGCCGTACAAGGACGGCTACCAGATCGGCTACTTCGGCACGGACAACCCGGCGACCGACGTCGCCGAGCGTCAGCCGTTCGTCGTGGAGTACCGCAAGGACGTCCCGATGGACCCCTTCGGGGGCGACTGGGTCGGCAAGAAGGCCGACTTCGTCAACATCGGCCTCATCTCCAGCGAGCACGGCACCCACGTCGCCGGCATCACCGCCGCGAACGGCCTGTTCGGCGGCAAGATGAACGGCGCCGCCCCCGGCGCGAAGATCGTCTCGTCCCGCGCCTGCGAGTTCGGCCCCGGCTGCACCAACGTGGCGCTCACCGAGGGCATGATCGACCTCGTCGTCAACCGCGGCGTCGACATCGTCAACATGTCCATCGGCGGCCTCCCGGCGCTGAACGACGGCAACAACGCGCGCGCCGAGCTGTACACGCGCCTCATCGACACCTACGGCGTCCAGCTGGTCATCTCGGCCGGCAACTCGGGCCCCGGCGCCAACACCATCGGCGACCCCGGTCTGGCCGACAAGGTGATCTCGGTCGGCGCGTCCATCTCCAAGGAGACCTGGGCCTCGAACTACGGCTCCGAGGTCGCCAAGGGCTACCAGCTGTTCAACTTCTCCTCGCGCGGCCCGCGTGAGGACGGCGGCTTCACCCCGACCCTGGTGGCCCCCGGCGCCGCGGTCAACACCGCCCAGACCTGGCTGCCCGGCGTCATCGCCCCCGAGGCCGGCTACACCCTGCCGGCCGGCTACCAGATGCTGAACGGCACCTCGATGGCCTCCCCGCAGGCGGCCGGTGCCTCCGCACTGCTGCTCAGCGCCGCGAAGCAGAAGGGCATCGCCCTGCCGCCCGCGAAGCTGCGCACCGCGCTGACCTCGACCGCGGACCACATCCGCCGCGTGCAGGCGTACGCCGAGGGCGCGGGCCTGATGGACATCGAGGCCGCCTGGAAGTCGATCAAGGCGGGCGCCTCGGCGCACGAGTACACCGTCAAGGCCCCCGTCGACACGGCGATCGACTTCGCGCTGAAGACCCCGGGCTTCGGCACCGGCGTCTACGACCGCGAGGGCGGCCTGAAGGCCGGGCAGACGAAGACGTACGACGTCACCGTCACCCGCACCACCGGCGCCGACAAGGCGATCGCGCACGACCTGCGCCTCAAGAACGACGAGAACGACGCGTTCTCGATCGTCGGCGGCGACACGGTCTCCCTGCCGCTGAACAAGCCGGTCACCGTGAAGATCGCCGCCACGCCCGAAGAGGCCGGCATCAGCAGCGTGATCCTGGAGGTCGACGACCCGAAGACCGTGGGCGTCGACAAGCAGATCCTCAACACGGTGGTCGTCTCCAAGCCGCTGAAGTACACCCACTCGGTGTCCGGCACGGTCCAGCGCAACGCCTTCAAGTCGTACTTCGTCACCGTCCCCGAGGGCGCCAAGTCCCTTGAGGTCGCGATCGGCGGACTGAAGGACAAGAGCCAGACCCGCTTCATCGCCAACCACCCGTACGGTGTCGCGGTCGAGAGCACCAGCTCCCTGACCTGCTACAACAACTTCCAGGACGGGGGCGGCTGCAAGCCGGACGTGCGTTCGTACGCCAACCCGCAGCCCGGTGTCTGGGAGTTCGAGGTCGAGTCGCGCCGGACGTCTCCGCTGCTCGACAACCCCTTCAAGCTCGACTTCGCGGTGTACGGGGCGAACTTCGACCCCGAGGTCGTCACCGTGCCCGAGGCCAAGGTCGGCACCCCGACCGCCGCCTCCTGGAAGGTGATCAACAAGCTCGCCCCCATCGAGGGCAAGCTGACGGGCGGCCCGCTCGGCTCGGCCAAGACCGACCGGCCGACCATCGCCACCGGTGCCACCCAGACCTCCACGGTCACGGTGCCCGCGGGCGCCAAGTCCCTGGACGTCTCCATCGGCAACACGGCCGACACGGGCGCCGACCTCGACCTGTACGTCTACGACGCCGCGGGCACCCAGGTCGGCAGCTCCGCGGACGGCGACTCCGAGGAGTCCGTCTCCCTGCCGTCGCCGGCCGCCGGTACCTACACCATCGAGGTCGTCGGCTACGCGGTCCCGTCCGGGTCCACCGCGTACGACTACCGCGACGTGTTCTTCTCCTCCGCCCTCGGCGAGGTGAAGGTCGCGGGTGCCACCGTCAAGCTCGGCACGGGTCAGTCGACCACCGTCTCCGGTGACGTCGTCGCGGCCGCCCAGGCCCCGGCCGGCCGGGAGTTCTTCGGCCAGGTCCAGCTGGTCAACGCGCGCGGCACCGCCGCGGGCACCGGCAGCGTGCGGATCGAGAAGGTCACGCCGTAGCGCGCCGGTAGTGCGTGAGTGACGAAGGGGCGGGTGTCCACCAGGACACCCGCCCCTTCGGCGTTCAGCGGGTCACTGTTCAGCGTGCTTCTTGCGAGGAACCCCGGGCGTTTACGCCTGGGAGGAATCGCATCGTGTGGTGGCGACGCGGAGCGTCGCGGTGTCCGGGAGTTCGGGCGCGGAGCGTCGGTAGGGCTGTCCGGCGGAGCCGGGGCAATATCGAACGTACGGTCGGTGGGTCGCTGGATGGCGGGGTGGGTGTGCGGACGTCGTCCGTCTGTGCGGGCGGCTGGGGAGGTTCGGGTGTCATGAAGCTGGTGGTGCAGGTCAAGCTGTTGCCGACGCCCGTACAGGCGGCGGCGCTTGAGGCGACCCTGCACGCCTGCAACGAGGCGGCGTCCTGGGCGTCCGAGGTCGCCTTCGACAAGGATGTGAAGCGGAACTTCGCGCTGCGCGAGCACACCTACGCCGAGATCAGGCACCGCTGGGGGCTCGGTTCCCAGGCGGCCCAGCACGTGATCAAGAAGACCTGCGACGCCTACCGCACACTGGCGGCGAATGCGAAGGCCGGGAACCTCGGCAAGCGGTGGTCCAAGCGGTACCGGCGGGCGGCAGAGAAGCCGATCGTCTTCCGGCCCGAGGGCGCGCAGCCCTATGACGACCGGATGCTGTCCTGGCGGATCACCGACCGGACCGTCTCGCTCTGGACGTTGTCGGGGCGGGTGAAGGGGGTGGTGTTCACCGCCTCCCCGGAGCAGCTGGCCCCTCTGGCTCTGTACCGCAAGGGCGAGTCGGACCTGCTGTACCGGGACGGCATGTGGTTCCTGAACGCGACCTGCGAGATCCCCGAAGCGCCCCTGAACACCGACCCGGACGGCTTCCTCGGCATCGACCTGGGGATCGTGAACGTCGCCACCACGAGTGACGGCCAGATCATGGCGGGGCGCGCGCTGAACCGGGGACGGTTGCGTGAGCGCGCCCTGCGCACCAAGCTGCACCGCAAGAGCACCCCGTCCGCCAGGCGCCGGCTGAAGAAACGCAGGCGCAAGGAAGCACGGCGGGCCAGGGACATCAACCACAAGATCGCGAAACATGTGGTGGCCGAGGCAGAACGCACCGGACGCGGAATCGCCCTGGAGGACCTGACGGGCATCCGCGAACGGGTACGGCTTCGCAGGCCCCAACGGGCCACCGACTCCAGCTGGTCCTTCGCCCAGCTGGGGCAGTTCGTCGCGTACAAGGCCAGGAAGGCCGGGGTGCCGGTGGTGTACGTCGATCCGGCGTACACCTCCCGCACCTGCGCCGAGTGCGGCCACATCGACAGAGCGAACCGGGTCTCCCAGGCCTGGTTCGCGTGCCGGTCCTGCGGATTCGTTGATCACGCAGACCGCAACGGCTCCCGCAACATCCGCGCCCGCACGGAAGAGTTGTGGCGACGCGGGGCGCAGTCAACCGCCCCAGACCCACCCCCGACACCCGAGGGCGGGACAGGACGCAAGCACAGCACCACAGCCAGTGGCGCCCGCTGTGCAAACCCGGGACTTCAGTCCCGGGTACGTTGACCGGGTCACTCGCACGACAGCTTCTCCGATGCGGGCAGCGCCGCCTCCATCCAGGCCCGCTCGTGGGCGATCTGCGCCTCCTTCGTGGTCCAGACGTCCGGGTGGGCACTGTCCTGGGGGATGCCCACGAGGACGTGGTCGCCCTGCTTCAGCCGGGGATCGACGTCCTGGTCCATGGGGAAGACGATCCGTTCCCCGCCCTTGTCGGGCTTGATCCAGTGGTCCACCTCGACGGTGATCCGGTCCTGCGCGGCGCCGGGGACCGGTTCGACCTCGGTGACGGTGCCCTCGACGATGAAGCGGGCACAGGCGACGTACCCCTCCCGGCTGAGCGAGGCCGAGTCGCCGCCGCCGTCCCCCTTGTGGGCGTCGCCGTCGTCGCGACCCGCCGACTCCTGGGACACACCCGAGTCGGCGGACGACTTCGTGTCCGCCGCGCCGCCGTCCTGCATGACGCCCCAGCCCACGCCGAGGACCACGGAGGCGACCGCCGCGGCGGCGAGGCCCCCGAAGGCGATGCGCGCGACCCGCCGGGCACGGTCCGGCCGCGGCAGCAGGGGCGTCACCGACGCGGTGGGGGCCGGCGCGGTCCCGGACACCCGCCCGGGGTCCGTCTGGGCACCGGCCGCGTCCCCCGGCCGCGCGGCCGCGAATCGCCCCGGCGGGGCCCCGGCCAGGGCGTCGTCGCCGGTCACCGCCAGCGCCTCGCCGATGATCCCCAGCTGCTCCCGCAGCAGCGCGACATCGGCGGCGGCCGTGTCCCGCGCCGCCATGAACTCCGCGTCCCGCAGCGCCTCTTCGGGCAGCGGATCGTCGAGAAGGGCGGCCATCAGCGCGTCCATACCGGCATGGACGGGGCCGTCGTGACCGCTGTCGTCGTACCGCCGAGCGCCGTCGTGACCGCTGTCGTCGTACGACCGAGCGCCCTCGTGTTCGTCGTCGGCGCGGCGCGCGCCGTCACCGGGGGCGAGGCCCTCACGGGCACCGTCCCCGCGAGCGAGGCCGTCTCGCTCGACGCCGTCCCGCGCGACGTCCTCGTACTCGGCGTCGCGCCTGCTGTCGTCCCGGGCGGCCACGTCACACCACCTCGTCCTCGTGCAGGCGGGTGCGCAGGGCGCGGACCGCCGAGTGGAGCCTGCTCTTGACCGTGCCCTCGGGGATACCGAGTTCGTCGGCGATCCCGCGCACCGGCAGGTCGGCGTAGAAGCGCAGGACGAGGACCTGACGCAGGGCGTCGGGCAGCTCGTCCAGGCCTCGGGCGACGGCGAGCGAGAGCACGCTGGAGTCCTCCCCCGAAGGCAGCTCGTGCTGGCGCAGCGAGGCCAGACGCTCCCCCAGGCGCTCCTGGCGCCGCTTGGCGCGGTGCCAGTCCATCGCCAGGTTGGAGGCGACCACCGCCGCCCACGCGGACACGTCCCGCGGTGCCTCCTGGCCGTTCGCGGCCCGCTCCAGCAGCCGCAGTCGGACCTGCTGTACCCCGTCCAGCAGGTCCGACTGCGGCACACCGCCGAGCGCGAGCACCGCCCGCACCCGCCGCTCCTGGGCCTCGTCCAGCGGGTCGTGCGCCTCCCGGACGCTCGCAACCTCCCGGACGCTCTCGACGTGGCGCGCCTTTCTGCGCAGCACAGTCCCCCCTCCCCTCCCGCGTTTCCCCTACGACGCCGCCCCGGGCCGAAACGTTCGGCGGGTTCGGCCCGGCTTTCCCGGCGGAGCGCAGAGGCGTACGTCACACCTTCGCGTGCGCCCGGATGCCGTGGGCAGGGTCGGGGCAGCACAGCTTGCGGTACGGGGCCACCGTAGGGCGAATTTCTCCAGCTCAGCCGGGGTGGCGGCCAAAGAAGCGGTCCCGGTGGCAGGGTCTGTCGCGTCCCGTCTGTCGGACCAGCCGGTCAATCGATTGGACAGGCGGGCCCGGCCTGACCGCATGATGGAAAGGCCTCGGCCATGCCGCAGACACACCAGAGCCACGTAGAAGGAGTCGCCGTGAGGGTCGGAATCGTCGGAGCCACCGGTCAGGTCGGCACGGTCATGCGCAGGATCCTCAAGGACCGCGACTTCCCGACGAGCGAGCTGCGCCTGTTCGCGTCCGCCCGTTCGGCCGGTTCGGTCGTCGACGGCGTGACGGTCGAGGACGCGGCGACGGCCGACTACACCGGCCTCGACATCGTCCTGTTCTCCGCGGGCGGCGCGACCTCGAAGGCGCTGGCCGAGAAGGTGGCCTCGCAGGGCGCGGTCGTGATCGACAACTCCTCCGCGTGGCGCCGGGACCCCGAGGTACCGCTGGTCGTCTCCGAGGTGAACCCGCACGCGATCGCCGACCGCCCCAAGGGCATCATCGCCAACCCGAACTGCACGACGATGGCGGCGATGCCGGTCCTGCGTCCGCTGCACGAGGAGGCGGGTCTCGAAGCCCTCGTCGTCGCCACCTACCAGGCGGTGTCCGGCTCCGGCGTGGCGGGCGTCGCCGAGCTGCACGGCCAGGTCCAGAAGGTCGTCGGGGACGCGGACAAGCTGACGCACGACGGCTCGGCGGTCGACTTCCCCGAGCCGGGCGTCTACCAGCGTCCCATCGCCTTCAACGTCGTCCCCCTCGCCGGCTCGATCGTCGACGACGGTCTGCACGAGACGGACGAGGAGCAGAAGCTCCGCCACGAGTCCCGCAAGATCCTGGAGATCCCCGGCCTCAAGGTCTCAGGCACCTGCGTCCGCGTCCCGGTCTTCTCCGGCCACTCCCTCCAGGTGAACGCCCGCTTCGCGCGCCCGATCACGGTGGAGCGCGCGACGGAGCTGCTGGCCGGCGCCCCCGGCGTCGCCCTCTCCGAGATCCCGACCCCCCTGCAGGCCGCCGGCCAGGACCCGTCCTTCGTGGGCCGCATCCGCGCCGACGAGACGGTGGACAACGGCCTGGCCCTCTTCGTCTCCAACGACAACCTCCGCAAGGGCGCCGCGCTGAACGCGGTCCAGATCGCGGAGCTGGTGGCGGCGGAGCTGAGCGAGTAGGCGGACGGTACGCGAGGAAGGGGCGCCCACCGGATGGCGGTGGGCGCCCCTTCGCGTGTTCGAAGGACGGGGTAAGGGTGTTCGCGCGGGAATCGGCATCCGTGCGAGGACACCGGTCATGGAAGGATGGCGCAACCCACACATACCGAGGAGATGACCGCGTGCCTGGCACAAACCTGACCCGCGACGAGGCTCAGCAGCGGGCGGCGCTGCTCACCGTCGACTCGTACGAGATCGATCTCGACCTCTCCGGCGCGCAGAGCGGGGGAGGCACCTACCGGTCCGTGACCACCGTGCGCTTCGACGTCACGGAGAGCGGCACGACGTCCTTCATCGACCTGGTGGCCCCGACCGTCCACGAGGTGACCCTCAACGGCGACGCGCTGGACCCGGCGGAGGTCTTCGCGGACTCCCGGATCGCGCTTCCCGGGCTGCTCCAGGGCCGCAACATCCTGCGGGTCGTGGCCGACGCCGCGTACACCAACACGGGCGAGGGCCTGCACCGGTTCGTGGACCCGGTCGACGACCAGGCGTACCTGTACACGCAGTTCGAGGTCCCCGACGCCCGCCGTGTCTTCGCGAGCTTCGAACAGCCGGACCTGAAGGCCACGTTCCAGTTCACCGTGAAGGCCCCGACGGGCTGGACCGTCATCTCGAACTCGCCGACTCCGGAGCCCAAGGACGACGTCTGGGTCTTCGAGCCGACGCCCCGGATCTCCACGTACATCACGGCGCTCATCGTCGGCCCGTACCACTCGGTGCACAGCGTGTACGAGAAGGACGGGCAGAGCGTGCCGCTCGGCATCTACTGCCGGCCGTCCCTCGCCGAGCACCTGGACTCCGACGCGATCTTCGAGGTCACGCGGCAGGGCTTCGAGTGGTTCCAGGAGAAGTTCGACTACGCGTACCCGTTCAAGAAGTACGACCAGCTGTTCGTGCCGGAGTTCAACGCGGGCGCGATGGAGAACGCGGGCGCGGTGACCATCCGCGACCAGTACGTCTTCCGCTCGAAGGTGACGGACGCGGCGTACGAGGTCCGCGCCGAGACCATCCTCCACGAGCTGGCCCACATGTGGTTCGGCGACCTGGTGACGATGGAGTGGTGGAACGACCTGTGGCTGAACGAGTCGTTCGCCACCTACACGTCGATCGCCTGCCAGGCGGACGCGCCCGGCTCGCGCTGGCCGCACTCCTGGACCACGTTCGCCAACTCCATGAAGACCTGGGCGTACCGGCAGGACCAGCTGCCGTCCACACACCCGATCATGGCGGAGATCAACGACCTGGACGACGTCCTCGTCAACTTCGACGGCATCACCTACGCGAAGGGTGCCTCCGTCCTGAAGCAGCTCGTCGCGTACGTCGGGCAGGACGAGTTCTTCCGGGGCGTGCAGGCCTACTTCAAGGCGCACGCGTACGGCAACACGCGTCTGTCCGACCTGCTGGGCTCTCTGGAGAAGACCTCCGGCCGCGATCTGAAGGCCTGGTCGAAGGCGTGGCTGGAGACGGCGGGCATCAACGTCCTGCGCCCCGAGATCGAGACGGACGAGCACGGGGTCATCACCGCGTTCGCGATCCGCCAGGAGGCCCCGGCGCTGCCCGCGGGCGCGAAGGGCGAGCCGACGCTGCGTCCGCACCGTATCGCGGTCGGCCTGTACGAACTCGACGACGACAGCGGCAAGCTGATCCGCGACGAGCGCGTCGAGCTGGACGTCGACGGTGAACTGACCGCCGTGCCCCAGCTGGTGGGCCGCCGCCGCCCGGCCGTGGTCCTCCTCAACGACGACGACCTGTCGTACGCGAAGGTCCGCCTCGACGAGCGGTCGCTCGCGTTCGTCACCGAGCACCTCGGCGACTTCGAGGCCTCCCTCCCCCGCGCGCTGTGCTGGGCCTCGGCCTGGGACATGACACGTGACGCGGAGCTGGCGACCCGGGACTACCTGTCGCTCGTCCTGTCGGGCATCGGCAAGGAGTCCGACATCGGTGTCGTCCAGTCGCTGCACCGCCAGGTGAAGCTGGCGATCGAGATGTACGCCGACCCCACGGCCCGCGAGGCGCTGCTGACCCGCTGGACGGACGCCACGCTCGCGCATCTGCGGGCCGCGGCCGCCGGTTCCGACCACCAGCTGGCCTGGGCCCGCGCGTTCGCCGCGACGGCCCGCACGCCCGAGCAGCTGGACCTGCTGGAGGCGCTGCTGGAGGGCACGCAGACGATCGAGGGCCTGGCCGTCGACACCGAGCTGCGCTGGTCCTTCGTACAGCGGCTCGCGACGGTGGGCCGCTACGACGAGGCGGAGATCGCCGGCGAGTACGAGCGCGACCGGACCGCCGCCGGTGAGCGCCACGCGGCCACCGCCCGCGCCTCCCGTCCGACCGCCGAGGCGAAGGCGGAGGCCTGGTCGCAGGTCATCGAGTCGGACAAGCTCCCCAACGCGCTGCAGGAAGCGGTGATCGGCGGCTTCGTCCAGACCGACCAGCGCGACCTCCTCGCCGCCTACACCGACCCGTACTTCGAGGTGGTGAAGGACATCTGGGAGTCCCGCTCACACGAGATCGCCCAGCAGATCGCGATCGGCCTCTACCCGTCGGTCCAGGTCTCGGCCGACACCCTGCACAAGACGGACGCCTGGCTGACCGCCGCCGAGCCCAACGCGGCCCTCCGCCGCCTGATCTCGGAGTCCCGCTCGGGCGTGGAGCGAGCGCTGCGGGCCCAGGCCGCGGACGCGGCGGCGGCCACGGAGTAGCCACCGCCGCTCGTACGACGACAGGGGCGCCCGGTGATCTCTCACCGGGCGCCCCTGTCGTTCGTCAGCGGCCGGGGCGGCCGACGAGCGGGGCCTGCGACTCGCCGCCGTGCCGCGGCCGAGGCACGTGCCCTCCCCCGTCGGCCGGCGTCGGCGTGCGGGGCTGGAGCTGGCCGGCGATCGTCGCGCCGAAGGCGATGGCCATGCCGAGCAGCTGGAGAGGGCCGAGGGACTGGCCGAGCGCCGCCCAGCCGACGACAGCGGCGGTGAGGGGGGACAGGGGGCCGAGGAAGGTGACCTGGGTGGCGGAGAGGCGGCCGATGCCCCGGAACCAGAGCCAGTAGGAGACGGCGGTGTTGCCCAGCATGAGGTAGAGGTAGCCGCCGATCGCCGGGCCGTCCAGGGCCGGGGGCGCGCCCTCGACCAGCAGGGCGAGCGGGGCGATCAGGAGGCCGCCCGCGGTCAGCTGCCAGCCGGTGAGGGCGAGGGGGCTGACGCCGGCCGGGCGCCCCCACCGCTTGGTGAGGACCGTGCCGGTGGACATGGAGGCGGTGGAGGCGAGCGCCGCGAGCAGTCCGACCGGGTCCAGCGCGCCCGCCGCCTTCAGGACGACCAGACTGACGCCGAGGGCCGCGGCGATGCCGGTGAGCAGCGTGCGTACGGTCGGCCGGTCGCCCAGCAGCAGGGCCGCCAGTCCCGCGACGAACAGGGGCCCGGTCGAGCCGACCACCGCCGCCATACCGCCCGGCAGCCGGTACGCGGAGAGGAAGAGCAGCGGGAAGAAGGCGCCGATGTTCAGCGCGCCCAGCACCGCGGCCTTCCACCACCAGACCCCGCGCGGCAGCGTGCGCGAGATCGCCAGGAGCAGCAGGCCCGCAGGGAGCGCCCGCACCAGGCCGGTGAACAGGGGGCGGTCGGCCGGCAGGAACTCCGTCGTCACGGCGTAGGTGGTGCCCCAGGAGAGAGGGGCGAGCGCGGTCAGGGCGATGAGGGGGAGACGACTGGCGGTGTGCGCGGTGTGCGCGGTCATGGGACGCGTCCTTCGCGGCGGGGAGGGCGGCTCGGTCGGCAGGCAGGTGGGTGGGGTGCGGGGTATGGCTTGCTTGCGATTAGCTTAGTACTAAGCCACTTTCCGTCAAGCTACTTTCTTGCGGCCGACCCATCGGCATCCGATACTCACCCCATGAACGCGCGCCCCGAGCCCGACAGGCCCCTTCGCGACCCCGTCGACACGATCGTCGACCAGTGGGCCGTGGCCCGACCCGACCTGGACACCACCGCGATGGAGGTGTTCGGCCGGGTCTACCGGCTCTCGCGGGCGCTGGGAGACCGGATGGAGAAGGCGTACGCGCGGTTCGGGATCTCACGCGGCGAGTTCGACGTGCTCGCGACCCTGCGGCGGTCCGGGGAGCCGTACACCCTCTCGCCCCGTCAGCTCTCCGCCGCCCTCATGCTCACCACCGGCGGGATGACCGGCCGACTCGACAAGCTCGAACGCGCGCACCTGCTCCGCCGCTCCCCCGACCCGCACGACCGCCGGGCCCTTCACGTCACCCTCACCGACGAGGGGCTGCGCCTGATCGACGAGGCGGTCGTGGCGGGCCTGGCCGTCCAGACCGAGGCGCTCTCCGCCCTGGACGACGAACAGGCCGGCCAACTGGCCGGCCTGCTGAGGCTGCTGGTGGTGGGCACGGGGTCATGACGGAACGCGTCGAGGGCACCCCCGGCGCGCGGGTGTGCGCGTGCGCCGGGGGTGCCCTCGATGGAACGTCTCAGCGAGGTGGAGCGGAGGTGGTCAGGCCTTCGCCTTGGCCTTCGGCTGACGGTCCGTCGATCCGTCCAGGACCCACACGAGGCCGGCGATCACGGCGAACAGGCCGATCGGCGCCACCACGAAGAGGCCGAGCGTCTCGATCACGCTGAGGCCCGGGCCCGGGTCGGCGCCGTCGTCGGGCGTCAGCGCGAGGGCGGGGGACGACATGAGCAGCATCATCAGCGTCGTACCGGCAGCCAGGGCGCCGGCGCGCAGGGCGTTCTTCTTGTCCACGCGCTAAAGGTAACGAACGCGCGGGGGGTTCGCTCGGGCGGGGGGCGCCTAAGGGGGTGGGGGTGGCGGGTCCGTCGGCGGGTGCGGGTGCGGGGGGCTGGTCGCGCAGTTCCCCGTGCCCCTAAAAACCCAGGCCCTGCGGACCTGAAAAGCACGGGGCTTGGCGGGCCTGAAAAGCGCGGGGCCTGCGGGCCTGAAAGCACGGGAGCCTCGCGGGTCCGAAAGGTGCAGGGGCCTCGCGGGTCCGAAAGCGCGGGAGCCTCGCGGGTCCGATAGTGCGGAGGCCTCGCAGGCCTGAAAGCGCGGGGCGCAGCCTCTGCTTTTCAGGAGCGCGGGGAACTGCGCGAACGGCCCCCACCGGAGCCGCACCCGCCGGCGCACCCGCACCCCCGAGCCATGAGGCACCCCCGAGCTACGACACCCCCCGCAGCACATCCACCAGCGCGTACAGGCGGGGCGACGCCGCCAGATCCTCCAGCGTCGCCGGACGGCCCTCCGCGTCGGCGATCGGCAGACGCCAGTTCGGATACTGATCCCACGTGCCGGGCAGGTTCTGCGGACGGCGGTCGCCGAGCGCGTCGGGCAGCCAGAGCCCGATCATGCGGGCGGGCGTTCGCAGCAGGAACCGGTGGACGGCCTGGATCCGCTCCTCCTCGGACGTCGTGGAGATGCCCCCGCCGGCGCCGTCCAGCAGACCCAGCCTGGCCAGGAGGGCCAGCCATTCGCCCGCGTCGGCGGCGGCCTCCGCCCGCTCCTCCTCCAGGGACCGGGTGAGCAGCCCCAGGCCGTGGCGCAGGTCGACGTGGTCGCAGGTCAGCCGCGAGGCGGTGGGCGGGAGGTCGTGCGTGGTGGCGGTGGCGAGACAGTTCGCGCGCCAGCGCTCGGGCGGGAGGGGCCGGCCCGTACCTTCCCAGTCGCGTTCGAACCACAGGACGGACGTGCCCAGCACCCCACGCGCGTCGAGGGCCTCGCGCACACCCGGCTCGACCGTGCCGAGATCCTCGCCGATCACCAGGGCGCCGGCCCGTGACGCCTCCAGGACCAGGATCGCGAGCATGGCGTCGGCGTCGTAGCGGACGTACGTGCCCTCGGTCGGGGCCTGGCCCTGCGGGACCCACCAGAGGCGGAACAGGCCCATGACGTGGTCGATGCGGAGGGCGCCCGCGTGACGGAGGAGGGCGCGCAGGAGGTGGCGGTAGGGGGCGTAGCCGGACTCGGCGAGGCGGTCAGGGCGCCAGGGCGGCAGACCCCAGTCCTGGCCCCGGGAGTTGAAGGCGTCGGGGGGCGCGCCGACGGACATGCCGGAGGCGAAGTACTCCTGCTGGGCCCAGGCGTCGGCGCCGCCGGGGTGTACGCCGACGGCCAGGTCGTGCACCAGACCGATCGGCATGCCGGCGTCGCGCGCGGAGCGCTGGGCGGTGCCGAGCTGGGCGTCGGTCAGCCAGGCCAGCCGGGTGTGGAAGTCGACGCGGTCCATCAGTTCCCCGCGTGCGCGGGCGGTCTCGGCGGAGCGCGGGTCGCGCAGGCCGGCCGGCCAGCGCTGCCAGTCGGAGCCGTAGACCTCGGCGAGCGCGCACCAGGTGGCGTGGTCCTCCAGCGCCTCGCCCTCCTCGGCGAGGAAGTCCCAGTAGGCGGCCCGCCGCCCGGGGCCGAGCGGCACGGCGCGCACCAGGTCCAGGGCCTCGCGCTTGAGGGCCCACACCGCGTCCCGGTCGATCAGCTCGCCCTTGGCCAGGACGGATTCCCGCAGCCGCACGGCCCGCTCCAGCAGCCCGCCGACGCGGTCGCGCTCCTCGGGGGAGGCGAGGGCGTAGGGGTACTCCGGTACGTCCTCCACCCGCAGGTGGACCGGGTCGGGGTAGCGGCGGGAGGAGGGGCGGTACGGGGAGGGGTCGGTGGGGGCGCCGGGGACCGCCGCGTGCAGCGGGTTGACCTGGACGAAACCGGTGCCGAGGGCGCGGCCCGCCCAGGCGGTGAGTTCGGCGAGGTCGCCGAGATCGCCCATGCCCCAGCTGCGCTGCGAGAGGAGGGAGTAGAGCTGGACGAGGAGGCCGTACGTGCGGCCGGGCGGGGCGGGCAGCCGGGCCGGGGCCACCACGAGGTGGGCGTCGGCGGTGCGCCCGTCGGGAGCGGTGGCGCGCAGGGCGTGCACACCCGGGGGCAGCTTCTCGATGCCGGAGCGGAGTTCGCCCTGCTCGGTCTCGATGCGCAGCCGGGTGCCGTCCGGGAGGGCGGTCAGCGCCGCCGGGGGCTCGCCGTCGGTCCAGTGGACGACGGTCGGCGGCAGCAGCCGTTCGCCGAGACTCCGTTCGCGGGCCGCGAGGGCGGCGGCGACGGACTCGGGGGTGCTCGCGTCGACGTCAAGCGCGGCGAGGGCGGCCACGACCGCGCCGTCCGAGGCGGCGACCGTGTGGTCCGGGGAAGGGCTGTAGGAGGTGGCGACGCCGCACAGGGCGGCGAGCCGGGCCAGCGGGGTCTCGGCCATCGGGCTCGAACCCCCTGGGTCTTCGTGCATCTAGACCCCCGATGCGGCGCCGTGGGACGTGGGTTCACTGGTGAGGGGGGCCGCGTCGGTGAGAGGCGGCTCGCTGGTGAGGGGTTCCGCGTCCGGAAGCGGGGGCTCACTGGTGAGCGGGACGTCGGCGCAGGGGCCCTCGGCACTGAAGACGCAGACGTGGGGTTCGTGGAGCTCGAAGGGCTCCGGCGTGCGTTTGGAGCGGACGGGGGCCGGAAGATGAGCCGGTGCGGCCACGGGGGTCTCCTTGTCGTCGTACGGCGATGGGGTGCGGGTCCGGGGTACTCCAGCCCTACCCAGCGGGCGGCGTCGCAGACGTGGGTGGGGGGACATCGTGGTTCTGATCACTTTCGCGCCGGTGCTCCTCCCCCGGCTCGCCCCAGCCCCCTAGCGCACTATTCACTCAGTACATGTACTCGATGTATAGTGATCACCATGAGCACCCGTCACATCCTGTTGGGCCTGCTCGCCGCTGGGCCGAGCCATGGCTACGACCTCAAGCGACGGCACGACGAACGCTTCCCGCAGGCCCGTCCGCTGGCCTACGGCCAGGTCTACACGACCCTGCAGCGGCTGGTCCGCGACGGACTGGCCGAGATCGACGGCACCGAGGCGGACAGCGGTCCGGAGCGGACGATGTACCGCTCGACGGACAAGGGGGCCCGCGAACTGACCGAGTGGGCCGGGGAGATCACCGCGCCCGCGCCGTTCGTGACGAACGAGATCTTCGCCAAGCTTGTCGTCTCGATCCTCGCCGGGGGCGACCCGGCCGCCTACCTGAGGGCGCAGCGCACCGCGCACATGGCGCGGATGCGGGAGCTGACCGCCGTGAAGACCGCGCCGGGAGCCGATCTCGCGACGGTGCTCGGGGCCGACTTCGCCCTCAACCATCTCGACGCCGATCTCCGCTGGATGAACACCACCGCGGCCCGGCTGACCACCCTGACCGCGGAGGTCGACACAGCGTGAACGAACACAACCCCCACGACAACCCCGGCCCCGGGCCGCTGCTCATGGCCCGGGGTCTCGCCAAGCGGCACGGCAGGACACAGGCGCTGCGCGGCGCCTCGGTGGAGCTGCGCGAGGGAGAGATCCTCGCCGTCACCGGGGCCAGCGGCAGCGGCAAGTCCACCCTGCTGCACTGCCTCGCGGGCATCGTCCGGCCGGACGAGGGTTCGGTGACGTACGCCGGGAAGCGGCTCGACCGGCTCCCGGAGAAGGAACTGAGCGAACTGCGCCGGACGGACTTCGGGATCGTCTTCCAGTTCGGGCAGCTGATACCCGAACTGACGGCCGTCGACAACGTCGCGCTGCCGCTGCTGCTGGCCGGCGCGGCCCGTCAGGAGGCACGGGAGCGGGCCGGTGAGTGGCTGGAGCGGTTCGGCGTGCGCGGGCAGGAGGAACAGCGGCCCGGCGAGATGAGCGGCGGCCAGGCGCAGCGGGTGTCACTGGCGCGGGCCCTGGTGACCGCGCCGAAGGCGGTGTTCGCGGACGAGCCGACCGGGGCGCTGGACTCGCTGGCGAGCGAGCAGGTGATGGCGTCGCTGACGCACGCGGCCCGGGAGTCCGGCACGGCGGTGCTGCTGATCACCCACGACGCGCAGACCGCGGCGTACGCGGACCGCGAGGTCGCGCTGAAGGACGGAGCCGTGGTGTCGGACGCCGACGCGGCGCTGGGGGTGACCCGGTGAAGGCGCTCGCGAACGATCTTCGGCTGGCCGTTCTGCTGACCCGGGGCACCGACCGTCGCGAGCGGTGGCGGGTGCTGCTGACGGCCCTCGGAGCGGCCCTGGCCACCGGCTTCGGCATGGCGGCGGCCGCGCTGGCCTCGCTGGAGGGCCGGTACAGCGTGCAGTTCGGCAACGGTCTGCTGAACCAACCCGGTGGGCGCTCCGGGGTGATCGTCACCCTGCTGCTCCTGCTGGTCCCGGTGCTCGGGCTCCTCGCGCAGTGCACCCGTGTCGGTGCGGTGCACCGTGACCGGCGGCTGGCCGGGCTGCGGCTCGCCGGGGCGTCGGTGACCCAGGTACGCAGGATCGCGGCGCTGGAGACGGCGGCGGCCGGTCTGGTCGGCTCCCTGGTCGTCACGGTCTTCTTCGTGCTGCTCGTGCTGAGCACATGGACGCCGCCCGCCCTGGCCTGGGTCGGCATCGCCCTGGTGGCGCTGGGGGTACCGGCGCTGGGCGCGGTCGCGAGCGCGTCGGCGCTGCGCCACGTGGTGGCCTCCCCGCTGGGCCGGGTGCGCCGGGCGCGGCCGAGCACGGGCCGGGGGCCCGGGCGGGTGTTCCTGGGCGCGGTCGCGCTGGTGGTGCTCGGGGCACTGCTCTTCGTCGCCCACACCAACCGCGACATGCCGGACGTCTCGTCCGTGCAAGCCCCGCTGACGATCTCCGGCGTGCTGCTCGCCGCGGGCGCGGGCGCGGTGTGGCTCTCGGGCGCGGTCTCGAAGTCCACCGGCCGTCTGCTCGCCGCGCGCGCCGAGACCCCGGCCGTGCTGATCGCCGCCGAGCGGCTGCGCGACGACCCGTGGGCCTCGGCCCGCACCCACGCGGCGGTGGTGACGGGGACCGTGGTCGGCAGCGGATTCCTCGGCATCCGGCATGCGCTGCTCGCGGCCGTCGAGAAGCACGACTACCTGAGGGACAGGGCCGACTTCTACACCACCGGCCTGAACCTCACCGCCGCCGCGATCCTCGTCGGCTTCGCCATCACCCTCTTCGGGCTGGCCGTCGGCACCGCCGAGTCCCTCGCGACCCGCCGCCGGGGCCTGGCGGCCCAGGTCGCCACCGGGGTGCCGTACGAGGTGCTGCGTCGTGCGCTGCTGCTGGAGACGGCCCTGCCTCTGGCGCCGTCGGTGCTCGTCGCGGGCCTGTGCGGTACGGCGATCGCCGTCGCGTACGCCACGGCCCTGACCGGCACCCTGTGGATCGCCTACGGCTCACTTTTGGTGCCTGTCGCGGCCTACGGCGCCTGCCTCCTCGCGGCCGCCACGTCCCTGCCGCTGCTGCGCCGCACGATCCGGCCCGCGGAGCTGCGGTACGCGTAGATCCGAAGAAGCGGCGGCCCAGGGGACACGGGGGTGCTCCTGGGCCGCCGCGAGGCGCGTGCGCGCGTGCGCTACTTCGGCACCCCCGAGGGCGCGATCGGCGTCGCCCGCTCCGACTGGGGCGAGGTCGTGTTGGAGTAGACGGACGGGGCCGCCACGCCGGCGGCCGGGTCGGCGTCCGGGTTGTCGGCGGCGAGGGCCTGGGTGCCGCCGACGATGGGGATGTCGGCGGCGTCGAACGCCTTCTTGATGCGCCAGCGCAGTTCACGCTCGACGGTGAGGGCCTTGCCGGGCATGGTCTTGGCTGAGACGCGGACGACCATCGACTCCAGGAGCACGTCGTCGAGGCCGAGCACCTCGATGGGGCCCCACAGAAGCTCGTTCCAGGGGTCCTCCTTGCTCATCGCCTCACCGACCTCCAGGAGGGTGCGGCGGACCTTGTCGAGGTCCTCGTCGTAACGGACGATGACGTCGACGCCGGCCGTGGCCCAGCCCTGGGAGAGGTTGCCGATGCGCTTGACCTCGCCGTTGCGGACGTACCAGATCTCGCCGTTGTCGCCGCGCAGCTTGGTGACGCGCAGGCCGACCTCGATGACCTCGCCGGAGGCGACGCCCGCGTCGACGGTGTCCCCGACGCCGTACTGGTCCTCCAGGATCATGAAGACGCCGGAGAGGAAGTCCGTGACCAGGTTCCGGGCACCGAAGCCGATGGCGACGCCCGCGACACCGGCGGAGGCCAGCAGCGGGGCGAGGTTGATCTCGAAGGTGGCGAGGACCATCAGGGCGGCGGTGCCCAGGATGAGGAAGGACGCCACCGAGCGCAGCACCGAGCCGATGGCCTGGGAGCGCTGGCGGCGGCGCTCCACGTTGACCAGCAGCCCGCCGAGGGTGCCTCCCTCGACGCCCGGCACGGAGCGGTTCATCCGGTCTATGAGCTTGGTGATCGCCCGCCGGACGAACACTCTCAGCACCGCCGCTATCACCACGATCAGCAGGACGCGGAGACCGATCGCCAGCCATGTGGACCAGTTCTCCTCCACCCAGCTGGCGGCGTTGGTCGCGCTCTCCTGGGCGTCCTCCAGCGACGGCACCGCGGGGGTCGTCGACGTCTCCGAGGGGGACGGCGTCGGCGTGGCGGCGGCCGGTAGGAGGGGCAGGGAAGAAACGGACGACACGGCGGGATACCTCCAGGTGCTCTATCTGCCCTCCGGTACGGCGGTCAAGATCCGTCAGGTCACGGATGGGTCACCGGACGGGCAGGCCCACCACACTAACGGGGCATTGTGTGGAGGTCGTCGCCATGTCCGAGGGAGACAAGGCGCTCACCAGGGAGTGAAGGGCGCACGCGGCGGGGGATGAATCAACGTGTGGTCGAAAACACTCCCAGCCCGTTACCGGGACATGGTGGCGCTTCCACCAGGCATGAGGGGAGACTGACTACGGATCGTCCACGGCGCGAGCCACGCGCCGCCGGCGTACAAGGAGGCATCCGTGCCGCACGTCCTGGTCCTCAACGCGTCGTACGAGCCGCTCGGTGTCGTACCGCTCCGCCGCGCGCTCGTCCTCGTCCTGGAGAACAAGGCGGTCTCCCTGGAGGAATCCGGCGCCTATCTGCACAGCGCGACCGTCACAGTCCCCGCACCCAGCGTGGTCCGGCTCAAGCGGTTCGTCCGGGTTCCCTATCGGGGGCCCGTTCCTCTGACCCGTCGGGCGCTGTTCGCCCGCGACGGGGGCCGGTGCATGTACTGCGGTGGCGTCGCAACCAGCGTCGACCACGTCATCCCGCGCAGTCGCGGGGGCAAGCACGTCTGGGACAACGTCGTCGCGTCATGCCGCCGCTGCAACCATGTCAAGGCCGACCGCCATCTCGTCGAGATCGGCTGGCGGCTCCGTCACAAACCCGCTCCGCCCTCCGGGCTGGCCTGGCGCATCATCGGCACCGGCCACAGGGACCCGCGTTGGCTGCCCTACCTGCAACCGTTCGGCGCGGACGACGCGATGGCCCGGATCGACGGCATCTCCGCCTGACGGTCCGGGTTTTTGCATGGCCGGGTGCCTCCTCCCGCGGGGCACCCGGAACGCCCGCATCCGGTTGACCTGCGCTTTCGTTACCGTCTCCACAAGTACCCCGCATTCCCCTCGCACTAGTGATCGCCTAGTGTCACTTCCAACAGGCGGCCCTTGTTCTGGAGCGCAACGCCCAGGGGCCCGCCTCGAATGTGGGGACTCATGCGCAAGCTCGCCATAGGCGCCGCCGTGTCCGGCGCCCTGGCTCTCACCGGCCTGGCCGCGCCCGCCGCGCTGGCCGACTCGCCGGACCTGACCTTCGGCGCCGTCACCGTCAACAACGGCAAGCCGATCGTCATCGGCACCAAGGCCGAGGTGACCGTTCCGGTCACGTACAGCCTCACCCGGCCGACCGCTTTCACGGTCGACTACAAGAACAACTTCCTGGGCGTCGCCCTCTACCGAGGCAGGCTCGCGGAGCCCGACAACGCCATCGAGGGCCCGCCCAAGAAGCCCGTCTGCACCCCGACGGCGACGACCGACACCACGGTGACCGAGTCCTGCACCACGAAGCTCACCATCGATCCCCGGGACAGCCTCTTCGAGGGCGCGGACGCCACCACCTGGAAGGCGGCCGCCTTCTACAGCGAGCAGGCCATCGACGAGGACGACTCCGACGACCACATCAGCTTCCACCTCGGGAGCGACATCTGGGGCAACCTCGGCACCGCCAAGCTCCAGCGGCTCGCCAAGGCCACCGTCAACGCCACCCCCGAGCCGGCCGTCAAGGGCAGGACCCTGACCGTCAAGGGCACGCTCACCCGCGCCGACTGGAACACCAGCCGCTACGCGGGCTACAAGGGCCAGAAGGTGACCCTGCAGTTCAAGGCCAAGGGCGCCGCCGCCTACACGGACGTGAAGACGGTGACCTCCGGCACCACCGGCGCCCTGTCCACCACGGTGAAGGCGTCGAAGGACGGCACCTACCGCTACGTGTTCGCGGGCACGTCGACCACGGCGGCCGTGAAGTCCGCGGGAGACCTCGTCGACGTGAAGTGATGTGAAGCGGATCGAAGTGAACTGAGGTGACGTACGTGAGGTGAGGTGCGACCGCACCGCCTCGCGCGCCGCCGACCACACCGCCCCCGGGTAACGACTCCGTTGCCCGGGGGCGGTTTTTACTGGCCGGATATTGACGCCCACCTGGTCTAGTCCTATCGTCCTGGCATCCGACAGGAAACTTTCCTAACAGTTGGCAGGTGGCGGACCATGGCAGGAACACCCCGCGTACTGCGCGCCATGAACGACCGCGCCGCACTCGATCTGCTGCTGGAGCACGGGCCGCTCTCCCGGACCCGGCTCGGCAAGCTGACGGGGCTGTCGAAGCCGACGGCCTCGCAGCTCCTGGCCCGCCTCGAAGCCGCCGGGCTCGTGGTGGCCACGGGCACCGGCACGGAAGGGTCCGGCACCGGCGGACCCGGCGAGAGCGGTTCCGGCGCGGGCCGACCCGGCCCCAACGCCCAGCTCTACGCGGTCGACCCGACCGCCGCGTACGCCGCGGGCCTGGACGTCACCCCCGAACGCGTCCTGGCCGCCGTCGCCGACATCACCGGCCGCACGGTCGGCGAGTTCGCCGTCCCCACCCCCGGACGACGCCCCGCCGAACCCGTCGTACACCAGGTCACCACCGCCCTCGACGGGGCGGTCAAGGCCGCCGGGCTCGTCCGGGCGGACGTGCGCCGGCTCGTCATCGGCACACCGGGCGCCTTCGACCCGGGCACCGGGCGGCTGCGGTACGCCTCGCACCTGCCCGGCTGGCACTCCCCCGCCCTCCTCGACGCACTCGCCGCCGCGCTGCCGATGCCGGTGGAGTACGAGAACGACGTGAACCTCGCCGCCCTCGCCGAACAACGGCTGGGCGCGGCCAGGGGCCACGAGGACTTCGTCCTGCTGTGGAACGAGGGCGGTCTCGGCGCCGCGGTGGTCCTGGGCGGACGGCTGCACCGGGGGTTCACCGGGGGCGCCGGCGAGGTCGGCTTCCTGCCGGTCCCCGGTGTGCCCCTGGTGCGCCAGGTGACCAAGGCGAACAGCGGGGGGTTCCAGGAACTCGCCGGTTCGCAGGTCATCCCCCGGCTCGCCCGTGAGCTGGGCATCACCGACATCCCCGACGGCCCGTACGCCGAGGTCGCCGCCGCCCTCGTGGCGCGGGCCGCCACGGTCGACTCCGGTCCGCACCGGCGACTTCTGGCCACCTACGCCACCGCCGTCGCCACCGGTCTGGCCGCACTCGTGTCCGTACTCGATCCCGAACTCATCGTCCTCAGCGGCTCGGCGCTGGCCTCCGGCGGGGAGCCGTTGCGGGCTCTCGTGGCGGCCGAACTGGGCGAACTGGCCGCTTCCCGACCGCGGCTGGTCCTCGGTGACGTACTCGAACACCCCGTACTGCGGGGGGCGTTGGAGAGTGCTCTCGCGACGACGCGGGACGAAGTCTTCGACACGTTGACGCTCCGCTGAGTTCGGCCGCGTTCCAGTTTCTTCGAGAACCGGCCGCCCGTCGCGGCCGGTCGCGCCCCCGCGGCGGAGCCGCACTCGACACCGCCTCGCGCCCCTGAGGTTTCCCGGGCGCGCCCCCGTCCTTCCCGATCACCCCTCCCCTCCCTCAGGAGACCCCGCCATGTCCGGAATATCCAAGAACGCGGCGATCGCGCTCGCCGCCACCGCCTCCCTCGCCCTCCTCGCCACCGCCTGCACCGGCCAGGCGGACACCACCTCCTCCGACGACCCGAACGCCAAGACGACCATCACCTTCTGGCACGGGTGGAGCGCGCCCGGCGAGGTGAAGGCGATCCAGGCGAACGTGGACCGGTTCGAGAAGAAGCACCCCAACATCACGGTGAAGGTCGTCGGGAACATCAACGACGACAAGCTCAACCAGGCGCTGCGGGCGGGCGGTTCGAACGGGCCGGACGTCGTGTCCTCGTTCACCACGTCCAACATCGGCAAGTTCTGTTCCTCCGGGGCCTTCGCCGACCTCAAGCCCTTCATCGAGAAGTCGAAGCTCGACCTCGACAAGATCATCCCGAAGCCGATGCTGGACTACACGCAGTTCGAGGGCACCCGGTGCGCGCTGCCGCTGCTGGGGGACGCGTACGGGCTGTACTACAACAAGGACGCGTTCGAGAAGGCGGGCATCAAGGCGCCGCCGAAGACGTGGTCCGAGTTCGCCGTGGACGCGAAGAAGCTGACGAAGACCAAGGGCGACGGCTACGCGCAGCTCGGGTTCATGCCGAACTACCACGGCTACGAGACGGTCGTGGACCACTACATGTCGCAGTGGGACCACTCCTACTTCAACTCCGAGGGCAAGTCGAACATCTCCGAGGACCCGGCGTTCGCGGAGATGTTCACGTACCAGAAGAAGCTGGTGGACTCGCTCGGCGGCTTCGCGAAGCTGGAGAAGTACCGGAACACCTTCGGTGACGAGTGGGGCGCCAAGCACCCCTTCCAGACCGGCCAGGTGGCCATGCAGCTGGACGGCGAGTGGCGGCTCGGGATGGCGAAGGAGGCCGGGACCGACTTCGAGATCGGCACCGCGCCGATGCCCGTGGCCGACGACGAGGTGGCCGAGTACGGCAAGGGCTTCCTCTCCGGCACGGTCATCGGCATCGCCCCCCAGAGCCGGAAGCAGAACGCGGCCTGGGAGCTGGTGAAGTACCTGACGACCGACACCGAGGCCGTCGTCTCGTTCGCCAACGCCATCCACAACGTGCCGTCCACGTTCGCCGCCCTGAAGTCGCCCGACCTGAAGGTGGACGAGGGCTTCAGGACGTTCCTGGACATCGCCCAGAACCCGCACTCGAACACCCCGCCGGCCTCCATCAACGGCTCGACCTACCAGACGACGCTCCAGGACTTCGGCTACCAGTACGAGTCCGGCAAGGTGAAGGACCTGCACAAGGGGCTGGAGAAGACCGCGGCGCAGATCGACACCGACATCGCACAGGCGAAGTAGCGGTACGGGAACGGGATCCCTCCGATGTCCACGCACTCCCCGCGGGTGGCCCTCGCGTCCACGCCCACGCTGCGTTCGAAGCGCCGCCGGTCGGCGCTGCGTACCGTGGCCTTCCTGTCCCCCTGGCTGATCGGGTTCGGCGTCTTCTTCGCCTATCCGCTCGTGTCGACCGTGTACTTCTCGCTGATGAAGTACGACGGCTTCGGTACCCCGGCCTTCCGCGGCCTCGGCAACTGGTCCTACGTCTTCGAGGACTACCCGCTGTTCTGGCCCGCCCTGCGCAACACGCTCTGGCTGGTCCTCGTGATGGTGACCTGCCGGGTGCTGTTCGGGCTCGGCGTCGGGCTGCTGATCACGAAGATCAAGACCGGCGCGGGCGTCTTCCGCACCCTCTTCTACCTGCCGTACCTCGCGCCGCCGGTCGCCGCGACGCTGGCCTTCGTCTTCCTCCTCAACCCCGGGACCGGGCCGGTCAACTCCGTCCTCGAAGGGCTCGGCCTGCCGGCACCCGGCTGGTTCACCGACCCCGCCTGGTCCAAGCCGGCGCTCACCGCGCTCGCGCTGTGGGGCGTGGGCGACCTGATGGTCATCTTCATGGCCGCGCTGCTCGACGTGCCGAAGGAGCAGTACGAGGCCGCCGAGCTGGACGGGGCGTCGGCCTGGCAGCGGTTCCGGTTCGTGACACTGCCGACCATCTCGCCGATCGTGATGTTCGCGGTGGTCACGGGCGTGATCCAGACCATGCAGTACTACACGCAGCCCCTGGTGGCCGGAAAGGTCGCCTCCGGCGTCATCGGCGGCTCCGGGCAGCAGTTCGAGCCCGGCTACCCGGACAAGTCGACGCTGACGCTGCCGCAGCTCGTCTACAACCTCGGCTTCCAGCGCTTCGACTACGGCTCCGCCTGTGTGGTCGCCCTCGTGCTGTTCGCCCTGTCGATGGTGTTCACGGCGCTGCTGATGCGGCGCCGGGGCGGACTGATCGGAGCGGGTGACCGATGACCCAGGTACTCGATGTACACGACAGGCCGGTGGCGCGTGCCGCCGCCACGGCGAGCGAGCGGACCGCCCGCCGCCGGGCGCTCCTGGAGTGGATCGCCGTCCACTCGCTGGGCGTGGCCGCCGCGCTCTTCTTCACCCTGCCCTTCGTCTTCGTCGTGCTGACCTCGTTGATGGGCGACCAGCAGACACTCACCCGCGACCTGGTCCCGGACACCTGGGAGTGGGACAACTACCGCCAGGTCCTCGACACCCCCGGCTTCCTGACCTGGTGGAAGAACACGCTCCTCTACGCCGGCCTCGGCACGGTCCTCACCGTCGTGTCGTCCGTCCCCGTGGCCTACGCGCTCGCCAAGTTCCGCTTCCGGGGCCGCAATCTGGCCCTGATGCTGGTCATCTCGATGATGATGCTGCCGCCGCAGGTCGTCGTGATCCCGATGTACCTGTTCTGGGCCAAGCAGATGGACCTGTCCGGCTCGCTGTGGCCGCTGATCATCCCGATGGCGTTCGGGGACGCGTTCTCCATCTTCCTGCTGCGCCAGTTCCTGACGACCATTCCCGACGAGTACCTGGACGCGGCCCGGGTCGACGGCTGCGGCGAACTGCGCACCCTGCTGCGGGTCGTCCTGCCGATGGCGAAGCCCGGCATCGCGGCCGTCGCGCTCTTCCAGTTCTTCTACGCCTGGAACGACTACTTCGGCCCGCAGATCTACGCCTCCGAGAACCCGGCCGCCTGGACCCTCAGTTACGGCCTGGAGTCCTTCAAGGGCGCGCACCACACCGACTGGAACCTGACCATGGCCGCGACCGTGCTGGTCATGGCCCCCGTGATCCTCGTGTTCTTCTTCGCGCAGAAGGCGTTCGTCGAAGGCGTCACCCTGACCGGAGTAAAGGGTTGATACAGCTATGAAGCTCACCGTGGTCGGCGGAGGCTCGACCTACACACCCGAACTCGTCGACGGGTTCGCCCGGCTCAGGGACACCCTGCCGATCGAGGAGCTGGTGCTCGTCGATCCGGCCGCCGACCGGCTGGAGCTGGTCGGCGGGCTGGCCCGCCGGATCTTCGCCCGCCAGGGGCACCCCGGGCGGATCGTCACCACCGATGACCTGGACCGGGGCGTCGAGGGCGCCGACGCCGTCCTCCTGCAGCTGCGCATCGGCGGCCAGGCCGCCCGCGAGCAGGACGAGACCTGGCCGCTGGAGTGCGGCTGCGTCGGCCAGGAGACGACCGGCGCGGGCGGCCTGGCGAAGGCACTGCGGACGGTCCCGGTCGTCCTGGACATCGCCGAGCGGGTCCGCCGGACCAACCCCGACGCCTGGATCATCGACTTCACCAACCCGGTGGGGATCGTGACCCGCGCCCTGCTGCGGGCCGGCCACAAGGCGGTCGGCCTGTGCAACGTGGCGATCGGCCTGCAACGGAGGTTCGCCGCGCACCTCGGCGTGACCCCGGCCGAGGTCCACCTCGACCACGTGGGCCTGAACCACCTCACCTGGGAGACCGGCGTCCGCCTCGGCGGCCCCTCCGGTGAGGACGTCCTGCCGAAGCTGCTGGCCGGCCACGGCGACACCATCGCCGCCGACCTGCGGCTGCCCCGCCCGGTCCTGGACCGCCTCGGCGTGGTCCCGTCCTACTACCTGCGGTACTACTACGCCCACGACGAGGTCGTCCGGGAGCTGGGCACCAAGCCCTCGCGGGCCGCCGAAGTGGCCGCGATGGAGCGGGAGTTGCTGGAGATGTACGCGGACCCCGCGCTCGACGAGAAGCCCGCGCTGCTCGGCAGGCGGGGCGGGGCGTTCTACTCCGAGGCGGCCGTCGACCTGGCCGCGTCCCTGCTGGGCGACGGCGGCAGTCCGTACCAGGTGGTGAACACCCTCAACGGCGGCACGCTCCCCTTCCTCCCCGCCGACGCGGTGATCGAGGTGCAGGCCGCCGTGGGCCGTCAGGGGGCGGCACCGCTGCCGGTGGAGACCGTGGACCCGCTGTACGCGGGTCTGATGGCGAACGTCACCGCGTACGAGGATCTGGCCCTGGACGCGGCCCTGCGCGGCGGCCGGGACCGGGTGTTCCGCGCACTGCTCTCGCATCCCCTGATCGGGCAGTACGCGTACGCCGAGACCCTCACCGACCGGCTGATCGCACACAACCGGGAGCACCTCGCGTGGGCGTGACCGACAGCGTGCGCGGCGGCACCGGGCCGGCCGGGCGCGGGAGCGTGCTCGCCGTCGACGCGGGCAACAGCAAGACCGACGTGGCCGTGGTCGCGCCGGACGGGGAGGTGCTGGGCGCGGCACGCGGCGGCGGGTTCCAGCCGCCGGCCGTGGGCGTGGGCGTCGCGGTCGACGGCCTCGCGGAGGTGGTGGGGCGGGCCTTCGCCGAGGCCGGGGTCGGCTCGGTCGACCATGTCTCGGCGTGTCTGGCCAACGCGGACTTCCCCGTCGAGGAGGAACGGCTCGCGGCGGAGCTGGGCACGCGCGCGTGGGGCGCGACCGTCGAGGTCCGCAACGACACCTTCGCCATCCTGCGCGCCGGCGTGGCCGAGCCGCGAGGTGTGGCCGTGGTGTGCGGTGCCGGCGTGAACTGCGTCGGCATGCGCCCCGACGGCCGCACCGCCCGCTTCCCGGCGCTCGGCCGCATCTCCGGCGACTGGGGCGGCGGCTGGGGCCTCGCCGAGGAGGCGATGTGGCACGCGGCCCGCGCGGAGGACGGCCGGGGCGGTCCCACGGCCCTGGCCGCCGCGCTGCCCGCGCACTTCGGCCTGGACACCGTGTACGCCCTGGTCGAGGCCCTGCACCTGGAGCACATCCCGGCCGTCCGCCGCCACGAGCTGACCCCGGTCCTCTTCGCCACGGCGGCCGGGGGCGACCCGGTGGCCCGCTCGCTGGTGGACCGCATGGCCGAGGAGGTGGTGGCCATGGCGACGGTGGCCCTGACCCGCCTGGACCTCCTCGGGGAGGAGACCCCCGTCCTCCTCGGCGGCGGTGTCCTCGCCGCCCGGCACCCCCTGCTCGACGCCCGGGTCCGCGAGGCGCTGGCGGCCGCCGCGCCCAAGGCCGTCCCCCGGGTGGTCACGGCCGCCCCGGTGCTGGGCGCGGCGCTGCTCGGGCTGGACCGCGTGGGCGCGCCGAGGACCGTGCACGCGCGCGTGCGGGCGCACTACGAAGGAGGGTGACCCGGCAGCCCGCGCCACCCCCCGCCCCTCCTCCTCGAACGCGTTCGACCCCCAGGGAACCGAACCCGGCCGAACCGCGTATTCATGGGCAGGGGGCGGTGCGGGAAGCCTTGTGCTGCGCCGGAATTCGACAGGCACGGCACGTACGGACACGATCGGGGAACAAGATCGAGTCAAGGTCTGTGCGTGGTCACTCCCGGCGGCGATACTTGCGGCCGTGCACCTCCGTCCGTGGGAGCGGGCGGGCGTGACGGACGGATGACCAGGGGGAGGTCAGGTGACATTCACTCCGGAGGGCAGCGCGGCTCCTACGGCACCACCCGCCGGGCCGGGCCCGGTCGTGCCGTCCCAGGCCTCGCACACGCCGAGGCCCCCGGTGCCGTCCCCGGACCCCGACGGCGGCCCGCCCCGCAGGACCGCGTTCGCCGAGGGCGTCGACCTGCTGCGCGCCGCCGCGACGACCGAGCCGGGCCGGCTGCGCATCATCGGCGCCCTGCTCGCCCTCCTGGTCGTCGCGTTCGGCTCCGTCACCGCCTGGCAGATGAACGACCGCTCGGCCGCGGCCGACGACGTGCTCCACGGCAGCCAGCCCCTCAGCTCGGCGGCGGCGGAGATCTACAGTTCCCTGGCCGCCGCCAACACGGCGGCCTCCAGCGGGTTCCTCGCGGGCGGCCAGGAGACCGAGGAGTCGCGCAAGGACTACGAGCGGGAGATGCGGGAGGCGGCGAAACAGCTGGCCCTCGCCGCGACCGCGTCGGAGGTCGGCTCGGACTCCGAGGAACGCATCGCCAAGCTGAACGCCCTGCTGCCCGAGTACAAGGGCCTGGTCGAGCGGGCCCGTGCCAACAACCGCCTGGGCTACCCGCTGGGCGGCGCCTATCTGCGCTACGCGAACGACAAGATGCAGGGCATGCTCGGCGAGGCGCGGAGCATCTACGACAACGAGAACGAGCGGCTCCGCGACGACTACGAGGACGCCACCGCGTATCCGTGGGCCGCGATCGGTCTCGGGGTGCTCGCCCTCGGCGGCCTCGTGTGGGCCCAGCGCCGTAACTACCGGCGGACCAACCGGGTGCTGAACCACGGTCTCGTGGCGGCGACGGCCGCGTCGGCCGTCGTCCTGCTGTGGCTGGCCGGCGGTCACACCCTCGCCCGCTCGGGACTCAACGACTCCTACGACAACGGCGTGCGGTCCCTGACCGTGCTGAACGACGCGCGGATCGCCTCCCTCACCGCGCGTGGCAACGAGAACCTGACCCTGATCAGCCGGGGCGCGGAGACCACCGAGAACGCCAAGGGCAAGAGCGTGGACAAGTTCGACTACGCCTTCGAGACCAGCATGGCGACGCTCGAGAAGCAGCTGGCCGCCGCCGAGCGGATCGCCGACGACGCCGGCGGCGAGAAGCCGCTGAAGGCCGCCGGCGCCGGTATGGAGGAGTGGAAGAAGCGGCACGGGAACGCTCGCGAGGCCGACAACGAGGGCGAGTACCAGTGCGCTCTCGCCCAGGTGATCGGTGGCACGTCGCCCCCCGGCTGCGAGAACGGCGACAAGCCGACCGGCGAGTGCTTCGACGAGGTCGACAAGAATCTGGGCATCGCCAGCGCGTACGAGGCGAAGGAGTTCGAGCGGGCGGCCCAGGACGGCCGTGCCGCGATGCTCGGACTCCCCGTGGGCGCCGCGGTGCTGGCCGTGCTGGGCGCGGCGGGCGCGGTGCTCGGCATCGGGCGCAGGCTTTCGGAGTACCGGTGACGGCGGCGGGAGGAGGCGCGGTGGAAGGGGTCGCGATGAACGCGGTACGACGCCTGCGGGCCGGTCTCAGGGGCTGGGGCGGGGTGGGCGCGATGGCGGTCCTCTGCGCGCTGGCCGTGGTCTTCGCCCTGGTGCTGCCGGTGAGCGGGACACGCGACGGCGTCACGAGCACCGGGGGCCAGGGGGTCGCCCGGGGGACGCAGGCGCGGGCGGACGACTGCGAGAAGAAGAACGACCCGCAGAACCGGAGTCTCAGGCCCTCCTCGGACGAGTCCGGAAAGACGATTCAGCGGATCAAGGACAACGGCTTCATCACCGTCGGCGTCGACCAGAACAGCTACCGCTGGGGTTACCGCGATCCGAACGGCAAGAACGACGAGGCCCAGCTGGAGGGCTTCGACATCGACATCGTGCACAGGATCGCCGAAGAGATACTCGACGACCCGACGAAGGTGCGCTTCAAGGCGATCCCCACCAGTCGGCGCATCCCCGCGCTCCAGGACGGGGAGGTCGACATGGTGGTCCGCACGATGACGATCAGCTGCGAGCGCATGAAGGATGTGGCCTTCTCGCAGCCGTACTTCAGGACGGGACAGCAGATCCTGGCGCCCAAGTCCTCGACGATCAAGGGCTACGACAAGACGCTGGCGGACAAGAGGATCTGCACGGCGGCCACTTCCACGGCCCTGTCCGCCCTCACCGCCGGTAAGGAGTCGGGCGAGGTGCCCGCCTCCGCCGACATCTCCCTGCAGGTCCCCAACCAACTCGACTGCCTGGTGCGGCTCCAGCTCGGCCAGGTCGACGCCGTGGTCACCGACGGCGCCCTCGCCGCGAGCCAGGCGGCGCAGGACCCGACGGTCGATCTGAAGGGTGAGCCGTTCACCACCGAGTACTACGGCGTGGCGATGAACCTGGAGGCGGACGATCTGGTACGCCGGGTCAACCAGGTGCTGGTGGACTATCTCAAGGACGGCTGGCAGGACTCGTACTCCACCTGGCTGTCCGCCACGATGGGCGGGAACGCGGAGCAGTCCCGTCCGCCCTCCCCCCAGCGGTACCGGGACTGACACGGCGGGACCGACCGACGAGGACCGCATTCAACTGAGGGACACCGACAGCAGCGAGAGGTGATCGATGGGCGTCGCGGGATCCACCGGGCCGGTGATGGACCGGGACGAGGTGGACCGTGCGCTCGCGCGGCTCGGCGCGGAGCACGAGGCCATCGAGACCTCGCTGCTCGCCCTGCAGGACCACGCGGGCCGCAGGCTGCTCGAAGGCGCCGCGTTGACCGGCGTCACCCAGGAGCGCTGGACGGCCGCGGACGCGTCGATCACGCTGCTGTGGGCGTACTTCGACGCGTACTCGGACGCGCTGCGCTCCGCCCGGGAGATCCGCTCGCGGCGCCGCTGGTCGAGCCGTGAGGACCTGGTGGAGCTGACCGAACTGCTGCGCGGCGAGGCGGTGACGGTCGCGGGCAGTGCCACCGCGATGGCCAACGCGCCGACACTGCAGGGCACGAGCCGGCTCAGCGAGCAGTTCTCGCTGGTCACGCTCGTGGACCGGATGAACGATCTGTACGCGTCCTCGCTCGACATGGTCGTGGCCGCCGACGCGGTGTGGTCCGCGCTGCCCGCCCGGATCGATCTACTGGCCGCCGAGCTCCAGCGCACCCGCCAGCTCGCGCACTCCGTCGGGGTACGCCCCGGTGAGCACCCGGCCGGCGACGACCTGGAGCGGATCACCCGCACCCTGACCCGGCTCCGGGAGCAGGTCGTCTCCGACCCGCTGGCCTTCTGGGTCCCCTCGCCGGGCAGTTCGGCGCCCGGCGGCGGCCGCCCGGACACCACGACGTACGACCGCGAGGCACGGGCCCTGGACGACGTCCGGCGGGAGATCGACGCCGTGCTGACGGTCCGGCAGGACGCGGAGTCGCGGCTGGTGAAGCTGCGGGACGTGCTGAGCCGCGCGGACCGTACGCTCGCCGAGGCGCGCAGCGCGCGCGGTGAGGTGCTGGCGAAGATCGCCGCGAGCGAGGTGCCCGCGGTGAGCGGCCCGCCGACGGTGCTGCAAGAGCAGTTGGCGATGGCGGCCGAGTACCGCAGACACGCGCAGTGGCACCGGCTGTCGCCGCTGCTGGAGTCCCTGGAGCAGAAGGCGGACGACGAACTGCTGCGGGCCCGCGAGTCGTTGACGGCGGTCACCGCGCCGCTGGCGGTCCGCGCCGAGCTGCGCGGCCGGCTCGACGCGTACAAGGCGAAGGTCGCCCGGCACGGCTTCGCGGAGGACGCGCTGCTGGTCGAGCGGTACGACGCGGCGCGGCGCATGCTGTGGAGCGCCCCCTGCGACCTGCGGGTGGCCGAGACGGCGGTGCTGCGCTACCAGCACGCGGCCGCCGAGGTGCTGAGCCCGTCGGTGCCGGCGCAGGGGGCGCCCCAGGACCGGAGGGAGGAGGAATCGTGAGTCAGACGGAGGAGAGCCCGGCGGGCGAGGTCCCCGCGGGAGAGGCCCCGGCGGGCGAAGAGGCTCCGCAGCAGTCGTGCCAGCGGCCCGGCTGCTCGGGATCGTACGAGGACATGGGCGGCGGTGAGCTGTACTGCGACACGTGCGGGCTGGCCCCGGTCGTCTCCGCGAGCGGCATGGTCAACTCCCCGCCCACCGGCATCACCGGGGGCGGCAGGGGTTCTCGCGGCTCCGGTTCCAGCAGTGCGCGCTCCTCGCGCACCTCCGCGCGCTCCTCGCAGTCCCGGCGCTCGGTGTCCGGGCGGCTCTCGCGCGCCCTGTCGGGCAGGACCACGGGCCGCTCGGTGTCGGTGCGCAGCTCCGGCAAGACCGCCGGCTCCTCGGGCCGGGCCCGCCTCGGCGTCGGTCTCGTCCAGGTCCCGGACGTGCCGCGCCCGGACCCGCGTTCGATGGTCCTGGAGACCGCCGAGGTGCCCGAGCGGAAGCGGTTCTGCTCGCGCTCCGACTGCGGGGCGCCGGTCGGCCGGGCGCGCGGTGAGCGGCCGGGTCGCACGGAGGGCTTCTGCACCAAGTGCGGCCACCCGTACTCGTTCGTGCCGAAGCTGCACTCGGGCGACATCGTGCGCGGCCAGTACGAGGTCGTGGGCTGTCTCGCGCACGGCGGTCTGGGCTGGATCTACCTGGCCATCGACCGCGCGGTGTCGGACCGCTGGGTCGTGCTGAAGGGCCTGCTCGACACCGGCGACCAGGACGCGATGGCCGCCGCGATCTCCGAGCGCCGCTTCCTCGCCGAGATCGAGCACTCCAACATCGTCCGCATCTACAACTTCGTCGAGCACCTCGACCAGCGCACCGGTTCGCTGGACGGGTACATCGTCATGGAGTACGTCGGCGGCAAGTCCCTCAAGGAGATCGCCAACGACCGCCGCACGGCGGACGGGCGCCGGGACCCGCTGCCGGTCGAGCAGGCGTGCGCGTACGGCATCGAGGCCCTGGAGGCGCTCGGTCACCTCCACAGCCGCAACCTGCTGTACTGCGACTTCAAGGTCGACAACGCGATCCAGACCGAGGACCAGCTCAAGCTGATCGACATGGGCGCGGTGCGCAGGATGGACGACGACGAGTCCGCCATCTACGGCACGGTCGGCTACCAGGCGCCCGAGGTCGCCGACGTGGGCCCGTCGGTGGCCTCCGACCTGTACACGGTCGCCCGGACGCTCGCGGTCCTCACCTTCGACTTCCAGGGCTACACGAACGTCTTCGTGGACTCCCTGCCCGACCCCGACACCATCGAGGTCTTCCGCCAGTACGAGTCCTTCTACCGGCTGCTGGTCCGGGCCACCGACCCCGACCCGGCGCGTCGCTTCGCCTCCGCGCAGGAGATGGCGGAGCAGCTGACGGGCGTGCTGCGGGAGGTCGTCTCCCTCCAGACGGGCCGGGCCCGCCCCGCCCTGTCGACGATCTTCGGCCCCGAGGTGCGGGTGACGGACACGGAACTGTTCGCGAAGCTCGACGGGGACGTGTCCCGGCTGGGGAGGCGCCGCGACAAGGCGAGCACGAGGAACGGAAGTTCGCCTTCCGTCGGAAGTTCACCTTCCGCCCCGCCCGCGCTGCTGACCGCCGGTGCCGCCGTCCCCGCCCGGCTCACCCGGGCGCTCGACACCGCCGCCGCGGCCCTGGCGCTGCCGGTCCCCCGGGTCGACGCCGGGGACCCGAACGCCGGGTTCCTGGCGGGGCTCATGACCTCCGCGCCGACCGAGCTGATCACGGCGCTGCACGCGGCCCCCAGCGGCTCACTGGAGCTGCGGCTGCGCGAACTGCGGGCCCGGCTGGAGATGGGCGAGTTCACCATCGCGCTGGCCACCCTGGACGCCCTGGAGCGGGACCACCCCGACGACTGGCGGGTGGTCTGGTACCGGGGCGTGGCCGCGCTCGCCACCGGCGACCACGAGAACGCCGCGCTGTCCTTCGACGCGATCTACGACGCCTTCCCCGGCGAACCGGCCCCCAAGCTGGCCCTCGGCCTGTGCGCCGAGGTGCTGGGGCAGCTGGACAACGCCGCCGAGTACTACCGCCTGGTGTGGACGACCGACCCCAGCTTCGTCAGCAGCGCGTTCGGGCTCGCCCGGGTGCGGCTGACCGCCGGGGACCGGCAGAACGCCGTCCACACCCTGGAGTCCGTGCCGGAGGCGTCCATCCACTACACCGCCGCCCGGGTCGCCGCCGTACGGGCGCGGCTCAGACATCGCCCGGAGGCGACGCTCGGAGCAGTGTCGGCTCCGCCCCCTGCCGGGGCCGCCGGGAACGCCGAAGCCGCGCCGGACGTTCCGTTCCTGGACGACCTGACCGCGGCCGCCGGGCAGATCGAGGCGCTCGGCGGGTACGGTCTGGACGCGGTGCGCCGCGAGCAGTTGTCCACAGAGGTCCTTGGCTGCGCCCTGGACTGGGTACTCTCCGGGAGCCAGGGTGCCGCGCCCCCGGCCGGTGAGCGGATGCTGCTCGGCAGCGCGCTGGACGAGCGCGGCCTCCGCTTCGGACTGGAGCGGTCGTACCGCACTTTGGCCCGGCTCGCCCCAGGCGGCGAGGAGAGGATCGACCTGGTGGAACGTGCCAATCGTTACCGCCCCCGGACGTGGGTGTAGTTGATGTCGCAGATGCCCCAGCCGACCGCGCTGACGAAGTGCCCGATCTGCGAGTGGCCCCTCGCTTCGGACGACCGCTTCTGCGGTGCGTGCGGCCATGACCTCTCGGCGGTGCCCGCACCGCCGGAGGACCATCCCACCCTCACCATGAACGGGACGGCGGGCGACGGTCCCGACGCGGCCTCGTCCGTGGACTGGCCGCTCGCCTCCCCGCCCAGCTCCGACACCCCGCCGCCGGTGGTCCGCCCCACCGACATCCCGGGCACCGACTCCGGCGGCGGCGAACTGCCCGGTGCGGGGCGGGGCGTACGGTTCGACCGGCCCCGCGAGCCCGACGAGTACCCGCTGGCCGCGCCCCAGCCGCCGGATCCGCGCACCGGCGACCTCGCCACCCCGCCGGCCGGTACGAAGGTGTGCGTGGCCTGCCGCGCGGGCCACGTCGACCGGGACGGCTACTGCGAGAACTGCGGGCACGCGCAGCCGCGCGAACGCGACCACATGGAACTGGAGCTGGGCGCGGTCGCCGCGGTCAGCGACCGGGGTCTGCGCCACCACCGCAACGAGGACTCGTTCGCGATCTCCTCGACCGCCCTGCCCGACGGCTCCCCCGCGGTCGTCGCGATCGTCTGCGACGGCGTGTCCTCCGCGACCCGCCCCGACGACGCCTCGCTCGCCGCGGCCCGCGCCGCCAACGAGACGGTGCTGGAGTCGCTGCCGCGCGGCACCCACCCGCAGCAGGCGATGCACGACGCGATCGTCGCCGCCGCGAGCGCCGTCAACGCCCTGGCGGAGGAGCCGGAGACGGCCCAGGAGCACGCCCCGCACCAGAACGCCCCGGCGTGCACCATCGTCGGCTCCGTGATCACCCCGACCCTGCTCGTCGTCGGCTGGGTCGGCGACAGCCGCGCCTACTGGGTCCCGGTGGACCGCAGCGCGCCCCCGGCCCGGCTCACCGAGGACGACTCGTGGGCGGCGCAGATGGTGTCCGCGGGACTGATGAACGAGGCCGAGGCGTACGCCGACGAGCGCGCCCACGCGATCACCGGCTGGCTCGGCGCGGACGCGTACGAACTGGAGCCGCACACCGCTTCCTTCAAACCGGACCGGCCGGGTGTAGTGGTGGTGTGCACCGACGGACTGTGGAACTACGCGGAGGCCGCCGAGGAGATGGCCGAGGCCGTGCCCCTGGACGCGGCCGAGCGGCCGTTGCACTGCGCGCAGGTGCTGGTCGGCCGGGCCCTCGACGGCGGGGGCCACGACAACGTAACAGTGGCCGTCCTGCCGTTCCCGGCCCCGCCTCAGGGGGCAGGATCGGCCTGAGGGTGCTCGCGGGCGGGATGTTCGCGGGCGCCTCGGCGGCCGGACGGGAAAGGGCCGACGGACCGGAGGGGACCGGTCCGGGACAGGCACGCACAGTCATCACCCCACGGGCTGTGGGGCCAACAGTGGTGCTGCTAGGGGGATCAGAGTAGGCATGGCCAAATTCTCGAAGTCGAACGTGCCGCAGTTCTCGGTCGAGGTGTACCAGAACGAGTACCTGCCCGAGGGCGGCCGTGAGGTCAACGCCATCGTGACGGTCAGCGCGACCGGCGGCGGCACCATCGGCAGCGCGGTCGCCGCGCCGCACCTGTACTCGCCGGGCCAGGGCCCGTCCGCCGCCGTGGCGCTCATGGTCGACTGCTCGGGGTCGATGGACTACCCGCCGACCAAGATGCGCAACGCGAGGGACGCCACCGCCGCCGCGATCGACACCCTGCGCGACGGCGTCCACTTCGCGGTGATCGACGGCACCCATGTGGCCCGGGAGGTCTATCCCGGCGGCGGCCGGCTCGCGGTCGCCGACTCCGCCACCCGGGACCAGGCCAAGCAGGCGCTGCGCCGACTCAGCGCGGGCGGCGGCACCGCCATCGGCACCTGGCTGAAGCTCGCGGACCGGCTGCTCGCCTCGGCGGACGTCGCCATCCGTCACGGCATCCTGCTGACCGACGGCCGTAACGAGCACGAGTCGCCGGAGGACCTCAAGGCCGCGCTGGAGGCCTGTTCCGGGCGGTTCACGTGTGACGCGCGTGGAGTGGGCACCGACTGGGAGGTCAGGGAGGTCACCCAGATCGCCTCCGCGCTCCTCGGCACCGCCGACATCGTCGCCGACCCCGCCGCCCTCTCCGCCGACTTCACGCAGATGATGGAGACGGCCATGGGCAAGGAGGTCGCGGACGTCGCCCTGCGGCTGTGGACCCCGGTCGGCACCCAGATCAAGTTCGTGAAGCAAGTGGCGCCCACCGTCGTGGAGTTGACCGACCGTCGCACCGAGGCCGGGCCGCGCGCCGGCGACTACCCGACCGGTTCGTGGGGGGACGAGTCCCGCGACTACCACGTGTGCGTCGAGGTCCCGGCCGCGTCCCTCGGCCAGGAGATGCTGGCCGCCCGCGTCTCCCTGGTCATCCCCCAGCCCGACGGAGGAACCGCGCAGAACCTCGGCGCCCAGGGTCTGGTGAAGGCCGTGTGGACCGACGACATGGTCGCGTCCACGTCGATCAACCCCCAGGTCGCGCACTACACAGGTCAGGCCGAACTGGCACAGGTCATCCAACAAGGGCTGGACGCTCGCAAATCCGGCGATTTCGACGGAGCGACGGCCAAGCTGGGACGGGCCGTACAGCTCGCCAGCGCGTCGGGGAACGCGGATACTGCGAAACTGCTTGCGAAGGTGGTGGACGTGGTCGATGCGGCGACAGGTACTGTGCGACTGAAGGCGAAGGTCACGGAGGCCGACGAGATGACTCTCGAAACGCGGTCGACAAAGACTGTTCGTGTAAAGAAGTAGGTAGAAACAACCCGAAGCATCGCCGCGCGTCAGCCTGGCTTCCCCACCGGGAATCCGGACAGAACCGGCCACACCGGCCCGTCGTGGCCACAGGAACCGGCCGCGAGGTCGGAAAGGAGAGGGGGAAGCGCCGACATGCCGACCTGCCCGAACGGACACCAGTCGGGTTCCGACGACTGGTGCGAGGTCTGCGGTCACCGTATGGCCGGTGCCGTACCCCCGCCGCCACCACCGCCGCCCCCGGGCGCCGGTTACGGATACCCGCCGCCCGGCTCCCCTCCGCCGCCTCCGGGCGCGGGCGGTCCGGGCCCCGGGGGCCCGGGGGGTCCCGGTGGACGCCCGCACCTCGCCGCCCAGCCGGAACTCTGCCCGCAGTGCCGCACCCCCCGCGAGGGCGGCGCGCCCTTCTGCGAGGAGTGCCGGTGGAACTTCCTGACCAACACCGCGACGACGTACACCCCGGCCGCGCCCCGGCCGTCGGCACCCGGCCCCGGCGCGGGTCCGGGCGGTCCCGGCCCCGGTCCCGGTCAGGGCCCCGGAGGCGGCCCCGGTCAGGGCCCCGGAGGCGGTCAGGGCCCCGGCGGGAACCCGGCGCTCCGGTTCCAGCAGCAGCAACCGCCTCCGCCGTCCTACGGCGGCGGTGACGGGTACGACTACCAGAGCTCCCGGCCCTCGCAGATGAACCGCCCCGCCGAGCCGATCCCGCCGGGACCCCAGTTCGGCGGCGATCCGTCCGGTCCGGGCGGACCCGGCGGTCAGGGCGGAAACGGTGGGTACGGCGGGCCCGGTGGGCCTGGTGGCCCCGGCGGCCCCGGCCGTCAGGGGGGTCCCGGTGGACCTGGTGGCCCGTCGGGGCCGGGGGGTTCCTCCGGGTTCGGTGGCGGGCCCGGAGGGCAGCCCGGCCAGCCCGGTCCGGGGCAGTCGGGTCGGCCCGGCCAGCCCGGCCAGCCCGGTCCGTCCGCGTTCGGCCAGGATCCCTCACGACCTGGGCCCTCTGCCTTCGGCGGTGACCCCTCACGCCCCGGCCCCTCGGGCTTCGGCGGCGATCCCTCCCGACCGGTTCCGCCTCCGCCCGGCCCTACGCCGGGTGGACCTGGCGGGCCCGGCGGCCCCGGCTTCCCCGGTGGTCAGGGTCCCGGTGGTCAGGGTCCCGACGGTCGGGGCCCCGGCGGGGGCCAGCAGGCGTTCCAGCAGGCCGGGACGTCGGCCCCGCCCGCCTTCCCGCAGGAGACCCGCCGACCGCAGCCCGGCGGCCCCGGCCAGGGCCCCGGTGGCGGCCCCGCCTTCGGTGCCGATGACGACTGGGTGATCTCCCCGCCGTCGACCGGCCCCGGTGGACACGGTGGGCCCGCCGGTCCCGGTGGACACGGTGGTGCGGGCGCCCGCCCCGGTGGCTACGGCTACCCGCAGCCCGGTGCCACCCAGGCCCCGCCCGGCCCCGCGTACCAGCAGGCGCCGACGTCCTGGAGCGCCACCATCGGCCCGGACCGCGACTACTTCATGGCGATGATGCAGCGCTCGGGCCCCGAGGCGGCGGGCCTGAACCTGCCCGCCTACTCCCCGGAGCAGCGGCGCGCCCTCACCGGCAACCAGATCACCATCGGGCGCCGTCGCCACTCCACCGGTGACGTCCCGGACATCGATCTGTCGGTGCCGCCGGAGGACCCGGGCGTCTCCCACCAGCACGCGGTGCTGGTGCAGCAGCCGGACGGCGGCTGGGCCGTGGTCGACCAGAACTCCACCAACGGAACCACCGTCAACGGTTCCGAGGAGCCCATCCAGCCGTTCGTCCCGATCCCCCTCCAGGACGGGGACCGGGTACACGTGGGCGCGTGGACGACGATCACCATCCGCCGGGGCTGACCCGCCCCACCAGCGAGAGGTCAGGGCCGGCCGAGCGGCTTCGGCCGGCCCTGACCCTTCTCTCGGGCCCCTCTCTCGGGCTCCGGATCGCGCCGGGGGCCGCGTCCTCAGTCCGGGAGCGGCCAGGCGTACGGCCCTTCCGGGTCGTCCAGCCAGGCCCAGGCGTGGTCGCCGCGGACCGTGATGCCGTAGCGCTCACGCGAGGGCATGCCCTCGCGCTGCCACAGGGCGAGGGCCTCGTGCGGGTCGAGGCTCCCCGCCGTCAGGGCGAGCAGGAACCGGAACAGCTCGTCGTCCCTGGCGCGGCTCGGCAGCCCGCCGAGGTGCGGATGCATCGCCTCCGGCTCACTGCCCCCACGCAGCGGTACGAAGTACGCAGACGTGTGCAGGAAGCGCCCCTCGGCCTGCTCCGCGTCCTCGACCCGCAGCCGTACCAGCCCCGTGGCCAGGGGTGTCAGGATGCGTGCGCCGGGGGTGCACTGGGCGAGCCAGGCGCGCGGGATCGAGGGCAGGGTGCAGGTCGCGACGATCCGGTCGTACGGCGCCCGCTCGGGCACCCCGCGCGCCCCGTCCGCGGTGACGACGGTCGGGTGGTAGCCGGCGGCGTCCAGATGTCTGCGCGCCGCCTCGGTGATGTCCGCGTCCAGATCGACGGTCGTGACGAGGTCGTCCCCCAGTCGGTGCGCGAGCAGGGCGGCGTTGTACCCGGTGCCGGCACCGATCTCCAGCACCCGGTCGCCGTCCTCCACCTCCAGCTCGGCGAGCATCTTCGCCATCAGCGAGGGCTGACTGCTGGAGGAGATCAGCCGCCCGTCGCGCAGCCGCGTGGCGAGCGGGGCGTCGGCGTACGCGCCGCGCACCCAGCGGTCGCGCCGCCGCGGGTCGCGCTCCTCGCCCCACAGCCGCTCGAAGCCGCCCCTGGCGCTCACGTAGTAGTAGGGCACGAACAGGTGCCGGGGGACGCTCTCGAAGGCCTTGCGCCACACCGGGTCGGCGTCCCACGCTCCACTGGCCTCGATCTCGCGCACCAGCGCCGACCGGGACTCGGCGGCGAGACGCTCCAGGTCGTGGTCCACAGCGCGCGTGCCCATACCTCCACTGTGCGGCCGGACGCCCCCGGAGGCGAGTACCACGCCGCACCGGTCCGGAATCGACCGGCCCGTGCTCCCGGTCCGCCGTGGGATGGTCCTAAGCCTCCAGTCCTCCTCCCACGCGTCTGAGACCATGGGTGACGTGAACGAGATTCGGCGCGGCACGCTGCAGGAGCAGACCTTCTACGAGCAGGTCGGTGGCGAGGAGACCTTCCGGCGCCTGGTGCGCCGTTTCTACGAGGGCGTCGCCGAGGATCCGATCCTGCGCCCCATGTACCCCGAGGAGGACCTGGGCCCGGCCGAGGACCGCTTCGCCCTCTTCCTGATCCAGTACTGGGGCGGCCCCACCACGTACAGCGAGAACCGCGGGCATCCCCGGCTGCGCATGCGTCACGCCCCCTTCACCGTCGACCGCGCCGCCCACGACGCCTGGCTGAAGCACATGCGCGACGCCGTCGACGAACTGTCGCTCTCCGAGGAGCACGAGCGCATCCTGTGGAACTACCTGACGTACGCCGCCGCCTCGATGGTGAACGCCCCGGGCTGAGCCGGCCGCGCCGGCGCGGGGTCAGCGGACGCTGACGTCGAACGCCCCGAGTCCCGCCCTGCGCACGGCGATCGACCCGTACGGGGTGCGCAGCCGCAGCCACGCGCCCGACGAGAACAGTCCCGGCGTCGCCTGCTCGGGCGCGCCGGGCGTCGTCCGTGCGGTGCGCAGGAAGCCGAGCGACTGGGCCGCGTGCACGGCACGCACCGGCAGAGGGGTGTCCCCGACCGTCCGGGACCAGATCTCCCGCCCGATCCGGTCGAGTTCGGCCCGTGTACGCCGCTCGGGCGCCAGCTCCTCGGTGCGGGAGCGGAATTCGCGTACGGCCGTGGAGACCATCGCCCGCAACGCGTCCGGCGCGGGCAGCCCCGCCTCCGGCCGCCAGCCACCACGCGGGGGGAGCACCCCGGCCCACGGAGGCCCGGTCACCGCCTCCGGGACGACCGCCGTGCCCGCGGACTCGTCGACGGACTCCAGGAGCTCACCGGCCGACACGGTCACGTCGAGCGTGACGTCGAGCCCGTTCTCGTAGGGCTTGGCCAGGCGCGCGGAGCGGATGGCCAGGACCTCGAAGGACGGAGGCCGGCCGAAGACGGCCAGCGCGGTGCCCGCCACCTGGAGGCGCACAGCGGCCCCACGGTCGTAGTGGAGCAGCCGGGAGAGGAAGGCCGCGAGATCCGCCGCCTCCCCCTCGTCGGCGAGGTGGAGCACCGTCATGCGGCGACGGCCCTCTCCTCGTCGTCCCTGTACTCCTCCAGGAACTCGCGTTCCTCGGCGGTGATCCGGCGGGGCCGCTGGGTCGCGAAGTCGAACGGCACTATCACCGTCGAGGCCCGGACGTAGACCTGCTCGGGGTCCTTGACCTCGTAGGTGATCGTGAACGACGCCGCTCGTATCTCCGTGATCCACAGCTCGATGTCCACCGGCCTGTGCCGGTGCACGAGCTGTCGCTTGTAGTCGATCTCGTGGCGCGCCACCACGGACCCCTGCTTGAAGTCCTTCTCCGGGCGGAACAAGAAGTCGATACGGGCTTCCTCCAGGTAGCGGAGGAAGACCACGTTGTTGACGTGGCCGTACGCGTCCATGTCCGCCCAGCGCAGTGGGCAGCGGTAGATGTGCCGCAAGATCGATCAGCCCCGGGTCAGCTTCTTGTAGGTGGCGCGGTGCGGACGGGTGGCGTCGGCGCCGAGCCGCTCGATCTTGTTCTTCTCGTACGACTCGAAGTTGCCCTCGAACCAGAACCACTTGGACTCGCCCTCGTAGGCGAGGATGTGCGTCGCCACCCGGTCCAGGAACCAGCGGTCGTGGGAGATGACCACCGCGGCGCCCGGGAACTCCAGGAGCGCGTTCTCCAGCGACGACAGGGTCTCGACGTCGAGGTCGTTGGTCGGCTCGTCGAGGAGGAGCAGGTTGCCGCCGAGCTTCAGGGTGAGCGCCAGGTTGAGGCGGTTGCGCTCACCACCGGAGAGGACCCCGGCCGGCTTCTGCTGGTCCGGGCCCTTGAAGCCGAACGCGGAGACGTAGGCGCGGGAGGGCATCTCGACCTGGCCGACGTTGATGTAGTCCAGCTCGTCGGAGACGACGGCCCACAGCGTCTTCTTGGGGTCGATGTTCTCGCGGCTCTGGTCGACGTAGGAGATCTTGACGGTCTCGCCGACCTTGATCGAACCGGAGTCGGGCTCCTCCAGACCCTGGATCATCTTGAAGAGGGTCGTCTTGCCGGCGCCGTTCGGGCCGATGACGCCCACGATGCCGTTGCGCGGCAGCGTGAAGGAGAGGTTGTCGATCAGGACCTTGTCGCCGAAGGCCTTGCTCAGGTTCTCGACCTCGACGACCACACTGCCCAGGCGCGGGCCCGGCGGGATCTGGATCTCCTCGAAGTCCAGCTTCCGCATCTTGTCGGCCTCGGCCGCCATCTCCTCGTAACGGGCGAGACGGGCCTTGGACTTGGCCTGGCGGCCCTTGGCGTTGGAGCGGACCCACTCCAGTTCTTCCTTGAGCCGCTTGGCGCGCTTGGCGTCCTTCTGGCCCTCTACCTTGAGACGGGTCTGCTTGGTCTCCAGGTAGGTGGAGTAGTTGCCCTCGTAGCCGATCGCGCGGCCGCGGTCCAGCTCCAGGATCCAGCCCGCGACGTTGTCGAGGAAGTACCGGTCGTGGGTGACGGCGACGACGGTGCCGGGGTACTTCGCGAGGTGCTGCTCCAGCCACTGCACGGACTCGGCGTCCAAGTGGTTGGTGGGCTCGTCGAGGAGCAGCAGGTCGGGGGCTTCGAGCAGCAGCTTGCACAGCGCGACGCGGCGGCGCTCACCACCGGAGAGGTTGGTGACGGGCCAGTCGCCGGGCGGGCAGCCCAGCGCGTCCATGGCCTGCTCCAGCTGGGTGTCCAGGTCCCAGGCATTGGCGTGGTCCAGGTCCTCCTGGAGCTTGCCCATCTCGTCGAGGAGCGCGTCCGAGTAGTCGGTCGCCATGAGCTCCGCGACCTCGTTGAAGCGGTGGAGCTTGCCCATGATCTCGGCAGCGCCGTCCTGCACGTTCTGCAGGACCGTCTTCGACTCGTCCAGCGGCGGCTCCTGCAGGAGCATGCCGACGGTGTAGCCGGGCGACAGGAACGCGTCACCGTTGGAGGGCTGCTCGAGACCCGCCATGATCTTGAGAACGGTGGACTTACCGGCACCGTTCGGACCGACCACACCGATCTTCGCGCCGGGCAGGAAGCTCAGCGTGACGTCGTCAAGGATCACCTTGTCGCCGTGCGCCTTGCGTGTCTTGCGCATCGTGTAGATGTACTCAGCCAAGAGAAACCGTCCGGCAACTTGAAATCTGGCAGTGGGCAGTACCACCCATCTTGCCGCACGGCCAGCCCTCGACGGAAACCGGATGGTGAAGCCCCCCGGACGAACGACGCGGCCCCGGCGCCTTGGGGGCGTACCGGGGCCGCATCGCACGCGTGCGTGATCGCGCGGTCACTCACTGTTGAGTTGCCAAGGAGCACTTTCTCTCAGGGGGTCGTCCAGGGGTTCCGCTCACTGGCTCCGCCACGGGCTCCGCTCACGGGTTCAGCTCGGGGATTCCGCTCAGGGATTCCGCTTGCGGAGGAGGATCATCACCGCGCCGCCGATCACGACCAGTCCGATGGCGAGGCCCCCGATCACCGGGGTGGCGCCGGAGCTGCCGGTCTCGGCGAGGTCGGTGGCGGTGTCGGCGGCCTCGCCGCCGCCCACCGTCGCCGGGCTCGGCTCGCTCAGCGTCTGGACCGATTCCCCGTCCGCGCCGGCCGCGGTCTCCGTCCTGCAGTCCAGCACGCCCCGGAACTGCTTCGCGAGGCCGTTCGGCCCCTCGATCGTGAAGTCGTACGCCTGGTCCTCCTGCAAGGGGATCGTCACCGTGCGGGTCTCGCCCGCCTCGATGGTGTAGGTGATCCCCATCAGCTCGAAGGTGAAGGGCTCGTCGCCCTGGTTGGCGGCGGTGAGGTCCAGGCCGCCCGCGGCGCAGTTCTTCTCGGCGGACAGCGCCGGTATCGCGCCCTTCCCGGCCCAGTGCGCGGTCGCCGTCGCGGAGACCGTCGACTCGCTGGAGCCCGCGAGGATCTGGGTCTGGCTGCGGGTCTCGGAGGCGAAGGCGCGGCCGACCGGCACGGTGGTCGAGGCCTCCACGGTCAGCTCGGCCGAGCCGGCCGCGGCCTTCTCGGGCACCTCGAAGTACAGCTCGCCGCCGTCCCCGGCCGAGGTGACGGCCTCGCCCTTCGCGTCGACGACCCGCACGCCGTCCGCCGTCGCGTCCGAGGGCGGGGTCACGGTCACGGCGTCCGCGGTGGTGTGCACCGTGACGGGGCCGAGCCGCTCGCCGGGCCGGCCGGAGACCGCCGAGGTGTCGAGGGTCAGGGAGGCGGTCGGTTCCGCCAGGTTCCGCGCGCTCTTCTCCAGGTAGTCCGCGAGCTTCTCCGCCTCCGGGTCCAGGGCCGTCACCTCGGCCCCGTCCGAGTACCGCCAGATCGCGACCTGCGTGCCGGTCGCCGCGTCCTCCTCGGTGAGGCCCTTGGCCCCGGTCTTGCCGGCGAGCGCCGCGAGGTCGTTCACCTGCGGGTAGGAGTTCTGCAGGATCCAGCGGATCTTGCCCGCTTGCTCGTTGGCACCGAGGGAGGTGCCGCTCCAGGGGGTCTCCCGGTACTCGGCGTCCTTCTGCGTCGGGTTCTGGACGTCGACGCAGTAGGTCTGCAGGGTGCCACCGCCGTCGACGAACATCTCGAACAGCCCTGCGGGCAGCTGCTGTTCCTGGCCGTCCTCGGTCCGGAGCACGGCGGTGCCGTACGTCTTGAGGCCACCTATGGTCGCGGTCGCCCCGCCCGAACTCGGCGCCGTGTCGTCGGCGGCGGCCGAGCCCGCCGAGACGACCGCGCCCGCGACGACGAGGCCGGACGCGAGTGACACGGCGGCGAGGCGGGCAGCCCCTCGCCTGCGCGCGGCCCACCCGGACCACCCGGAGAACGACGCCGAGAACGAAGAAAGCACAGAATTTCCCTTCGAGCAGGACCCGTTGACGTGGGGGGTTGTGGTCCCACCAGCAGAATCAGAAGCCCCGTGAGCTATGCCCGGCATCCTAGGGACGAGGCGCACCACTCTTCCCAGTCGTATCGTCGGACAACCGATCCGAATCGGAATCGTTATCGCTTGCACCGCTCGTGAACAGCCCTTGTCGACAAATCCCTCGATTTCGCACACGGAGCCTTCACCACGCGTACGCCGATCTCCCACGACCGCGCCGCCACGGCCTGAGGTCACGTCACCCCGGCCGGTTCCGGCCTGAGTTCGGCGGCGGGATCGAGCGGGCCGCCGGGTGGCGGTGTCTCCCAGTTCGGCTCCGGCTGGGACGGGGACCGATCCGCCGGGGTCTCGCCCCTGGGCGTCCGCCGGAACGCCGAGGTGCCCCGTGAGAGATCGTGCCCGATGGCGACCGCGTCGACGTCGGCCGAGGCCCAACTCTGCCCGTCCCGCTGCTCGGTGCGCACCTTCAACCGCCCTTGCACCACCACCGGATCCCCCAGTGCCACGGACGAGGCCACGTTCGCCGCGAGCGTGCGCCGCGCCCACACCGTGAAGAAGTTGGTGTGCCCGTCGGTCCACTCGTTCTTCTCCCGGTCCCAGTACCGCGAGGTCACCGCCAGCCGGAACCGGGCCGACGAACCCGTCGACAACTCCCGGCAGACCGGCTGGGTCGCCACGTTCCCCACCACGCACACCATCGTCTCGTTCATCTCGCGAACCCCTCCTCGACGTCGGCACCGAGGCCGGCGCCGACGGACACGCGTACGGGCCCGTCCCGTACGGCTGCTGCGTCTGTCGTGCGGCGGTGCTGTGATCGCCGCCCGTTCAGACTGCCGCCGCCGGGCCGAGCCCGCGGAGCCCTGTGCACTACCCGCCGGTTGTGGACAACTCCGTCACCCGACGGGGTGAACCGCCCCGACCGGAGCCGCGCCTCACCCCGCCGGAGCCGCGCCTCACCCCACCGGCGCCGCCCCCAGCACCCGCCCGTACTGCTCCCGCACCTCCCGGTACCGCAGCAGTTCGGCGGCCACCGGATCCAGCACCAGCGCCCGTCCGCACCCGGCGGCGGCCTCCCTCAGCCGCCGTTCCGCCTCCTGGCCGTACCGCCGCGCCGGACCGCGTGCGGCCAGCCGGCAGCCCCACTCGACGGCCGGGCCGCCGACGATGCCGATCACCATCAGCAGCACCGGCACCCCGAGGTTCGGTGCCATGAAGCCGATGATCTGCCCCAGCAGCCACAGCCCGCCGACGACCTGGAGCAGGGTCATGGACGCCTGCGCGAGCACCGCGGCGGGCCACCAGCCCGGCCGCGGCGGCCGTCCCGTGGGCGCCCCGACCCGCACGGCCAGCTCGTCCAGCGCCTCGGGCAGCCCCTGCGCCCCGCGTACGGCCGCCTCGCGCACCGCCTGGGCCCAGGGTGTGGGCAGCCCCGCCGCGGCGCGTTCCGCCACCGTACGTACGGCGTGTTCGACGCGCTGCCGGGCGGTGGCCTCCTCGTCCACGGGCGCCGCCAGGGCGAGCCGCCCCGTAGGGGGTTCGCTCCGGTCCTGGTACCACCGCCACAGCCGTAGCCAGGGCGTACCGCACGCACGGTTGGCGTGGCGCAGCCAGACGCGTTCGGCGGCCTCGCCCGCGGCGGCGGCACCGACGGCGTCCGCGAGCCGCGCGGCGAACTCGTCCCGGGCCCGCTCGCTGAGCCCCGTGCGCCGCTGGTTGGCGTACACGGGCCACAGCCGCGCGGCCGCCGCGTCCAGATCGGCGCGGACCCGGCGGGCGGGCGCGCCCCGCTCGGCCACGAACTGCCCGAGGGACTCGCGCAGTTCTCCCACGCCGTCCCCGGTGAGTGCGGACAGCGCGAGCACGGTGGCGCCCGGTTCGCCGTGCTCCCCCAGCGCGATCCCGTCCTCGTCGAGCAGTCGTCGCAGGTCGTCGAGGACCTGGTGGGCCGCCTCGCCGGGCAGCCGGTCCACCTGGTTGAGGACGACGAACATGACCTCCGCGTGACCGGCCAGGGGCCGCAGATAACGCTCGTGGAGGATGGCGTCGGCGTACTTCTCCGGATCGACGACCCAGATGACCGCGTCCACCAGCGCCAGGATCCGGTCGACCTGCTCCCGGTGCTGCACCGCCGCCGAGTCGTGGTCGGGCAGATCCACCAGCACGAGGCCACGCAACTGGGCTTCCGCCTCCGGGCTCTGACACGGCCGCCGCCGCAGCCGGCCCGGAATGCCCAGCCGGTCGATGAGGCTCGCCGCGCCGTCGCTCCAGCTGCACGCGATCGGCGCGGCCGTGGTGGGCCGGCGTACGCCCGTCTCCGAGATCGTCACCCCCGCGAGGGAGTTGAACAGCATCGACTTGCCGCTGCCGGTGGCGCCCGCGATGGCGACGACCGTGTGCTGCCCCGAGAGCCTGCGCCGCGCGGCGGCCTCGTCCAGCACCCGTCCGGCCTCCGCCAGGGTCGTGCTGTCCAGTCGTGTGCGGGACTGCCCCACCAGCTCCCGCAGCGCGTCGAGCCGCGACCTGAGGCGTCCGTCGTACGCGAGCGGGATGACCGGCTGGACGACCGGAGCCCTGGTCTCCACGCCCGGGGCCCGCTCGCCCGCGCCCGCCTCGGTGGCACGCCGGGCGATGAGCCCGTCGTCCCAGGGGTCACCGGACTCCGTCCGCGCGGACGGATCACCGGACAGATCACCGGACGAATCCCTGGGCCGATCGCCAGATCGATCACCAGATCGATCACCGGCCCGGTCGGCGGACCGATCACCGGGCGCGGCACCACCGGGGCCGGACCGCTCGGGCACGCGCGCGTGGACGCGGTTGTCATCCCCCTCCCCCTGGGAACGCCGCTCGCTCGGCCGGGCAGGCTCACCGGCGGCCCGGTCCGGCACCGCGCGCCGCTCCTCGAACCGCGCGCCACCGACCCTCTCCGACGGCCCGCCGTCGGGGTTCCTCGGCCGCGCGGCCCCGGCACCCGTGTCGCGGGGACGGCCGGCCCCGCCGTCCACGGGCCTCCTGTCACCCCTCCTGTCGCCCGTCCTGTCGTCACCCTTGTCGGGGACGTCGTCTCCGGTCTGATCCGTGTGGTCAGTGACGGCGGTCACGGCGGTCACCTCTCCTTCTGCAGTACGGACAGGGCGGCGATGAGTTCGGCCTGTGGTTCGGGATGTACGTCGAGTGCGTCGAGGGGGGCGAGACGGCGTTCGCGCTCGGTGTCGAGGGCCCGCTCCAGGTATTCGGTGAGCAGCCGTCCGCCCCGGTCGCGCAGCCGCAGCGCGCCGTGCGCCCCGATCCGTTCGGCGAGGCCCTCACCCGCGGACCGGGCCCGCCGTCCGCCCAGCAGGGCCGTGGCGCCCAGCGCGGCCACCGCCTCCACGTCCGGAGCCACACTCCGGTCGAGGTCGCGCACCTCTTCCTCGGCGTACTCCTCCAGGACGCGCCGCCAGCGTCGTACGGTGATCCCGATCCGGTCCTCGACGCTCTCGCGCAGGGCGTCACGTTCGGTCAGCCCGGCGTCCACGGCCGCCGGTTCGCGGCGCCAGGCCTCACCGACCCGCTCGTCGGCGGCGGTGACGGCACAGAGCAGCAGGGTGCCGAGGCTTTCGACGAGGGCGTCGAGCAGTTCACCGGCAGTGCAGTCGAGCGGATAGCTGCGCCACCGCTTGAGGGCGTCCCCCGCGAGCACGGCCCCCGACTGCAGACGCCCCTTCACGCGCGCGTGCTCGCTGTCGTAGGCCGTGTCGACGGCGGCGGTGAGCCGCATGGCGGCGGAGTACTGCTGGGCCGCCGCGCCAGCCAGCTCGGGCATCCGGGACCTCAGCGAGTCGAGGACCCCGTGCGCGGTGCGCGCCACGGTCTCGTGCCGGGCCCCCGCGTCGGTCGCCTGCTGGACGAGCCAGGCCCGCAGCGGTGCGACGGCGGTACCCGGCAGCAGTCCCCCGCCCCAGGCCGACTCGGGCAGTTCGGGCACCGTGAACCGCGGCACGTCGCCGAGCCCGGCCTTGGTCAGCAGCGCCCCGTACTGCCGGGAGACCTCGGACACCACCTGGTGGGGCACCCGGTCGAGCACGGTGACCAGGGTCGCCCGGTGTTCCTTCGCGGACCGCAGCAGATGCCACGGCACGGCGTCGGCGTAGCGGGAGGCCGTGGTCACCATCACCCAGATGTCGGCGGCGCAGATCAGTTCCGCGGCGAGTACGCGGTTGTCGGCGTCCAGGGAGTCGACGTCGGGTGCGTCGAGGAGGGCGAGACCGGGCGGGAGACTGTCGGCGGTCTCGATGCGCAGGACGCGCTCACCCTCCTTGCCGCCGTCCCCGCCCGGCGGGAACGACTCGTCGTCCGGATCCTGACCGGGCTCCCGCGGAGGCGCCCACGCACGCGTGAGGTTGGGCAGGACGCGCATCCCGCTGAACCAGTGATGGTCCTCGGGATGACAGATCAGGACGGGCGTACGGGTCGTCGGCCGCAGCACACCGGCCTCGCTGACCTTCCGCCCCACCAGGGAGTTGACGAGAGTGGACTTGCCGGCTCCGGTCGACCCCCCGATGACGGCCAGCAACGGCGCTTCGGGTTGGCGCAACCGGGGCACCAGGTAGTCGTCGAGTTGCGCGAGCAGTTCGTCGCGGTTGGCACGCGCGCGCGGAGCCCCTGCCAGGGGCAGCGGAAAGCGCGCGGCGGCGACACGGTCGCGCAGGGCGGAGAGCGCGTCGAGCAGCTGAGGCCGTACGTCCAAGGTCACCACATGCGAAGAATGCCCAATTTTGGGAATATTCTGAAGCATATGAGCACGCCTGCGCGCCGACCGGACACAGGGGGACGGAGGGGACGAGAGGGGCGCAGGCATAACGAGTGCACAACATGCGAGGCCCGAGGCGCCAAAAGAGGTGCACGATTCGTACCTGCCTGCGATTATCAGGACCGCTTCACCGAACCTCCACATTGAGCCACGGAGGCGAAGCAACAGGGTCAAGGACTCGGGAGCCCTATCCTTGTCCCCGGCAACGTCACGGATCAGCCCACACCCGGGCACCAGGACAGAGGCCACCACACCCGGCCCCCGTAGCTCAGTGGATAGAGCAGGCGCCTTCTAAGCGCTTGGCCGCAGGTTCGAGTCCTGCCGGGGGCGCAAGTCTCCACCCTCCCTTTGGGAGGGTTTTTTGCTGGTCACAGCGGGTACCGCTCGCCACGACAAAGCCCCGGACCCTCCCCCGACGATCAAGGGGAGGGTCCGGGGCTGTCCGGCTGTCACCGGGTTTTCGCGGGTGACCCTGTCGAATACGTGTCGAAATTCTTGGCGAGAAGCCTCAGTCTCCGTCGGCCGGCTCGGGCAGGTCTCCAGCGGCCTCCAGGCGCCTTTTCAGGTCAGGCAGCTGACCCTCGACGCACCGTGCGTATGCGGCCAGCAGGACCGGCACGCTGTTCCCGGCCCATTCGGCCACCTGTGCGGGTGGAATTCCGTCATTGAGCCACTTCGTGAGGCGCGTGTGCCGGTTGTCGTACACCCGCCTCCCTGTGGGCGAGTCGAAGACGTGCGGGAGCAGGACGGCCTTGCGGGCGCTGCGCCACGCCCGGCGGATGACCGAGCCCGCGAGAATGCCGCCTGCCTCTCCCTGGAACAGCAGATCCCCCGGCTTGAGCTGTTCGTCCTCGATGTGCTGCCGCAGGATGCGCGTCAGGGCGGGATGCCCTGGCACGGTGCGCGTCTCGCCCTCGGCACGGCCCTTCAGGTCGCGTTCCTCGTGGATCTCTCCGGTGTCGGTCCACTGCTTGCCGACCTCCGGAGTCGCCGTGTGGCTCAGCAGCTCGCACCACTGGTCCCCGCCGTCGGGGCCGGGCAGCGTCACGTCCTGCACTCGCATGGCTATGGCTTCCTCCGGTCGCAGAGCGCAGTAGTACAGCGTGGCGAAGAACGCGTGCAGTCGCTGTCCTCCACGCGGCCGGACCGGCGGCGCGGGAATCGAGGCGGGAGCCGGAGACGGGACCGCGTCAGGCTCGGGCACGGCTGCTTCCAGTAGCCGGGGCTCGGCGTCCGGGGTGTCCGGGACGCGTGCCGGCGGAATCGGCGCCGCCTCCGACTCCGCGGCCGACGAGTGGGCGAGGAGCGTTCCGCCGAGGAAGGCGAGCGCGGGCCACCCGGCGATGCCGACACGGAGCAGGGCGGGCGGGTCGGCCAGGTCGAGAAACCCGGCGGTAGCGACATTGGCGCCGAGCGAGGCGAACAGGGCGATGAGGAACCAGCACCAGGCCAGCCGGGACGGGCCCGCCCTCACTGCGCAAGCGCCGCCAGGCCGCGACCAGGAGCGGGTCGACACTGACCGGGTAGGCCCACGCCTTCCAGCCGTTCTGTCCGGCAGCGGCGGCCAGGTCGTGCAGGTGGGCGAAGGACAGGGCACCGGCGATCACGGCCTGAACCAGCACCGCGTCGACACGGAGGCCGTGACGGGCGCCCATCAGGAGTCCTCACCGGAGTAGGTGGGGCCGCCGTCGAGGTCGTCGCCGGACGGGAACATGCCAGGCGGCGGCTCGGGCAACGAGACGGCGAGCGACGTACTGACCGCTTCCACGAAGTCGAGGTCGGCGCCGCCCATGTCGGCGTACAGGGCGAGTTGACCGAGGAGGAGCACGGTCCGGGCGAAGTCCTCGCAGTTCGGGCACATGCCGAGTTCTCCCTTCATCAGGCATGGCGGGGTAGGGACTTGGCGCGAAGACGGTCACGCCGACCGATGGGGGCGAGCGAGAGATCAGGCGGTGGCCGGAGAAGGCTTGGCCGACGGCACGGAAGCAGCTGCGGCGGGGCCGGGGAGAGCGGGCCGGAACGGCGCCAGCTCGGGCAGGTCCGGGGTCCGGTCAGCGTGCCGGTCGCGGAGGTTCACGGCCTGGCGCAGCGAGGTGTGCGGAGCCCGGATGCGGTGCCAGCCTCCAGAGGAGTCGCCCGCGATGGCGATTCCTCGCATCTCCGCCGGAATCTGGATGGCAGCGAGGACGGCGTCCGGGGATATGTCGCCGAAGGCCATATTCGCCGAGGACTCGTCGTTGACACGGTGGGCGGTACGGCCGGTGAGCTGCCCGCGGAGCATGGTGATGCCCTTGCCGAGTGCAGAGCCGAAGCGCTGTCCGCAGATTTCCAGGTAGATGCCGGCAGCGCGGCCGAGCTGGGCGAGACGCACCAAGGCGGTGATGATCCGGTCCCGCCGCTTCTCCTTCTCCTTGCTGGCGTACAGGGCGAGTTCGGCAACCTCGTCGACCAGGACGACGACCGGAGTCGGACGCAGTCCGTCGGGCAGATCCCAGATGTCGGCGGCGATCTCCGCGTCCGGCTTGTCGGAGCCGATGACTACTCGGGCACGCTGCTGCCACGTCCTGAAGGGCCGAAGGCCGGTGCACCGGTGCCCCGGTGCCCCGGTGCGAGATGACACCGTTACTCCTCGACGGCCGAGCGACCAGCCAAGCAACCCTCTAACGCCCTTCCAGCCAGCAGTTCCGTACGAAGAGCCCTGAGCCAGACAAGCGAAAGACCGCGCCCAGACCGCAGCTTCCACACTGCGGACGGGCATGCCTTCGGCGTCTTCCTCTGCTCAGATTTCGACCGAAGATGAGTACATCACATTACAAATTAACTCTTTGTTGACTCTGAGGCACCAGGGATTACTGAGGCAAAGGTTTGATCATCTTCCCGAAAAAACGATTGCGTAAAAACGGAGTCTGGCTGAAATAGCTGAGGGTCAGCTACCCTCCTCTGCAAAGGGTTGAGTAACGGAAAGGCTTCCATGAGCAGCGGCGCAGGGGGGAGCTCCGGCACTCCGGAGCCTACGCCCACACCAGTACCCGATCCCATCCCGACATCCGAGCGGCCCTGGTACCGAAACCCGCTGGTGGCGATACCTCTCGCCCTTGCGGTAATCACAGTTCTTTTCGGTGACGCCATCTTTAACCACACGGTGAAAGCATGGCTCACTAGTAGCTACGTACAGGAGGCGGACGAGGCTTGCAGCCGCTCCATTCCTGCGCTTAAGGCACTTGGTGATGAGCCTTGGCAGGAACAGGGAGAGGTGTATCACGAGTACATGAAGAAGCGGAGGGATGTCATCCTCCAAGCCTTAGCTGCATGGCATGCAGTGGATGTTCCTCCCATCGCAGGAGGCGAGATCCGCGACACCTACCATATTGCTCATTCGGCCGGACGCCATTTCCAGGTCGCGGTCGACTGGGCCGAGAACGGAAACGAGGACCGAGCCAACGACTTCTTAGATAAGTTCGACAGTGAAGCGATCGAGGCAATTCGAAAGGCTCGGGCACTCGGACTTGAAGTATGTCCTGTAGGTTTCTAGCGAATCCACTTCGAGGGTCTCGGCGCACGTTCTGACACGGCGCGTGTTACGGCTGTACCTATGGCAGGGGAAGCCACGATCCGAGGGCGCTGGCCAGCAAATCCGTGCCTGCCAGCTCGCTCTTTCAGTCCCAGACGACGTAAGAGTGTCGGTCAGGGTGCAGCCGGGCGGCCAACGACGCCTCGTCGCCACCTCCCAGCAGGCCACTCGAACTGTCCCCGCTCAATGACCTCACCCCGGTCGGAACCAGCTGAACAGCAAGCCCAGCAACCGCCATCGCCCAGCACTGGCTTTCAAAGCCCTCCCCGGAGCCTGCATGACCTCAAATGACCGATCTCTCCAGAGCTACAGATCAGAAGGCTTCTGACATCCACGTGTGACATCAACGACGCCGGACGGGGGCATACACCAGCAACTCTGTCCGGCCGTCGCACCAGCCGACGGTCGCAGCCGCAGCCGGCCCGGATCGAACTCCTAAAACGGTGCCCCGACACCATTGCATCATGGGTGCATGATGGGGAACCGGCCCTGGTGGACAGGGCATTGCTGGTGAACGAGCTGCGCGGGACCGCCCGGCTCCAGCTGCTCATGCCCGGGGACCAAGTGCACCGCCGAGGTCAACAAGTGATCGTCCTCCTTGTGGTGCGCGGAGTTGTCCTTGTGGCGCTTCGCACGCTCGGCGCGCACCATCTCGTCGAGCCCGGCCGCCAGCTCACGCTGCCGCTCGTCGTCGGAGTGCTGATAGATCAGCGCGGCTTTCTCGGAGGACTGCCCGGCCCGGACCATGGTGTCTTTCAGCGTCGCGCCGGAACGCGTCGACAGCGTGTGTCCGGTGTGACGAAGGTCGTAGAAGCGGAAGCCGTCCGGCAGACCCGCTGCCAGTCGGGCACGACGCCATTTCCGCCCGAAGGACGTACGGCGGAAGGCCGCCCCTTTCTCGCCGACGAAAACGAGGCCATCAGGCCCCTTCTCCGCGTACCAGGCGAGGTGGCGTTTCACGTCCTTCTCCAGGAAGGCGGGAAGCACGACAAGACGGGCACCCGCGTCGGACTTGGTGGCACCGGGAGCGCGCTTGCCGTTGGTCCGCTCAGGCTCGGCGGCACGGACGCGGATCACCAGATTGTCGAGGTCGGCGTCTCGGCGCCGAAGGCCGGCCAGCTCCTCGGGCCGCATCGGTCCGTAGGCGCCCAGGTAGACCATGAGACGCCAACGGATACCGATCGCGTCGGCAAGTGCGTCGACCTGGGCGACGGTGGCGATCCGGCGCTCAGCCGCCGACTCCTTCCCCGCGCCCTTGATCCGGCACGGATTGCGGCTGATCAGGTCGTCATCAAGGCCGTCTCCATGACGCCTTTGAGCAGCCTGTACGCCTTGGCGACGGTTGTCTTGGCACTTGTTGTCCGCAGCCGCTCAGCGCGCCATTCGCGGACGCGAGGGGCGGTGATCTCGTTCCAGTTCGAGCGCGCCGAAGGCCCGGAGGATGTAGAGCCGAAGAAGGTGTTGGTACAGGTCAACCGTGCGAACGGCCAATTCCCGCTCCTCGACCCATTTCTCGGCGTACTCACGGAAGTTCACGGCGCCCGCGTCGGTCACCGAGGGTGTCTCACGCTCGCGTTGCCCGCCACCTCACCCGGTATCGAAGTCCCAGGTCAGCCCGAGGGTTCTCCAGCCTCTCCCCTAAAGCGGGTGTCGCAGGTTCGAATCCTGCCGGGGGCACCAGCCAAAAGGCCCCGGACCGATCATGGTCCGGGGCCTTGACATCCACTTCTGACATCAACGCGGGCGGCCACTCGCGGATAAGGCGTCTCCTGAGCAGGCGATCCATGTGGCGCCAGAGGTCAGTAGCGCCCTTGAAGCGCCTTGTGGACAACGTACGCCTCAATGAACCCCTGAATCGTCTGCAGGTCGTCCGCAAAGGATATGGATTGCCATTTCCCCTTCCGACCGTCGCGATAGTTGAGGTCCACCCACACGTCAAGATCCGCGAGCATGCTCCCGGAGGAGGTACTTGCGGTCGCTTTCAGCGTTATTCCAGCTAGATCACAGAAATTGACAATAGTCAGCGGCTTGCGTTCGTCCTTGTACTCGATGACCTCGTCAGGGGTGATGACCAGCAGCGGATCCGGGTCATCAGATGTTCCGCGCAGGAAGCCGGATAGCTTCCCCCGCTTCTTGGTGAAAACCCGCCAATTCTCCGGTACAGGACCTTGGCTTGCCTGCGTCAGGACGGTTCGGGGATTCGTCATGCCACCCATTGGGCTGCCCTCCGGTGCAGAGCTAAGCATTCATAACGCTACACTCGGTCTCAACTGGCCGCAATTTAACGCAGGTTGAAAAGGTAACTACGAAAGAGCCTGACTAAAGGCTCTGCCGGGCCTGGGCTTGGCTAGAGGCACCCCGCCTCAAGGAGTTCGACGAACTACGTTCGGCCACCGAACCCGTCGCATCAGGTTCCGTGGGAGCCAACGTCTGATACTGGCAGTTGCTGTGGTAATTCGCTGTCGTACAGCTGGGATCGTCTGGTTGCCGGGTTACAACAGCTAACACAAGAAGGTGGTTCGGCGCTGATGGCCGTGTCCCGAGCGAGAGTTGAACGTTCGGCCAGGTGTGGGGACATCGCCATGGATCGTGCCGGATGAGCTGCGGGATCGCCTGGAGCCGCTGCTGCCGCGGCGCGAGCGGCGGTTCCGATACCCGGGTCGCAAGGCGTTACCGGACCGGGAGGTGCTGTGCGGGATCCTGTACGTGCTGCACACCGGTATCCAGTGGGAGTACCTCCCGAAGGATCTCGGATTCGGCTCGGGAATGACCTGTTGGCGCCGGCTGCGGGACTGGAACGAGGCCGGCGTGTCGCAGCGACTGCACGAAGTGCTGCTCGCCGAGCTCAACGCGGCCTCGCGCCTGGACTGGTCCCGGTGCGTGGTCGACTCCTCCTACGTCAGGGCGCTAAAAGGGGGCAGCACACGGGCCCCTCGCCGGTGGACCGGGGCAGGGCAGGCTCAAAACACCACTTGATCACTGACGGGCACGGCACTCCGCTCGCGGTCCTGCTGACCGGCGGCAACCGCAATGACGTCACCCAGCTCCTGCCCCTGCTCGACGCCATTCCACCGCTCCGCGGCGGCGTCGGACGTCCCCGCCGCAGACCCGACTCACTTTTCGCCGATCGCGGCTACGACCACGACATCTACCGCGACCAGGTCCGCGCTCGCGGCATCGTGCCGGCCATAGCCCGCCGGGGCACCGGGCACGGCACCGGCCTGGGCACCTACCGGTGGGTGGTAGAGCGGACCTTCGCCTGGCTCCACGGCTTCCGACGCCTACGCATCCGCTGGGAGCGACGAGCCGACATACACGAAGCGTTCCTCAAACTCACCTGCTGCCTCATCACGCACCGGCAACTCAGCTCATTCAGTTAGCCGTTGTTAGCCACCGACTGCATCCGGAGCTGCCGGTATCACCCTCACGCCGGCCTCACGCAGGGCCGTACAGGTCGCGTCGTCTTCCGACGCGTTGGTGACGACCACATCCAGGTCTTCCGGATCGCAGATCTTCACCATGCCGGTTCCCGGGAACTTACTCCTGTCGGCTAGAAGGACCACTTTGTCGCTGGCGGCAATCATGGCGCGCCTGGCGGGCACCTCGGCCACGGTGGTGTCCATGACCTGGCCGCCAGGTCGAAGGCCGCAGGCTCCCATGAACAGCCAGTCTGCATGGACTTGCCGGAGGTTATCCTCGGCCATGAAGCCATCCAACATGCGTGATTCACGGATGACCATGCCACCGAGCAACATCAGGTCGATGTTCTCGTCATCGATGAGCTCGTCGTAGACCGCAAGGTTGTTGGTGATCACAGTGAGTCGGCGGCCATGCAGCTGAAGCGCCAGCCGGTGCACCGTCGTTCCGCTGTCGAGAATGACCGACTGGCCGTCCTCGATCATCGTGGCCGCTTGGGCGGCGATCGCGTCCTTCTCTCTCACCTGAACCGAGGCGGCCTCGTCGAAGGGCGGCTGATCCTCCTCGACGACCGCTCCGCCATGCACCCGGGTAAGCAACCCGTCCCCCTCCAGTTTTAGGAGGTCTCGACGGATCGTCGCCGCACTGGCATCAAGCTGCTCGGCGAGGTCAGTCACGGACGCCGTGCCGCCCGAGCGCAGGGCCTGCAGGATGAGTTGGTGTCGTCGTTCAGCCAGCACGCAACCGGACACTACACGCTGCCAGTCAGCGCAACCTGTCGACTTCCACCCGCAGTTGCCGAGTACTCGTGCGCCCACAGCAGTCGGCTCGAACCGTTTGAAGGCGACCAGGACACATGGCGCCGTCGAGAGCCCCGCTCGCAGCGCCATACGAACACGTGCTCCCGACAGTGGACCGTCTGTCTCATTGTGTTAGCGCCTGTTAGCCAGAGGTTGAGCGCGAAGACCAGCGTCTCTGTGAGGTTCCCCCCACCGGTCGACGGCAACGATCGATGCAGTCTTGGGGCGACCTCCTAAAGCGCTCAGCTAGCCGTGGCCTACCCGTGGACTCGCCCCCCGCCTGATCTGCCACATACGGGGCAGTGACCTGCTGCTTTGCCCGGGGCCCAAGCGGCCTCCGGAGCCGTGGGCGCGAGGCGCGCTCCGCGTCAATGGGTGTCTGCCGCCACCTTCTATGCAGCCGAACCCAGGGCTGCTGCATGGGGCTATGGCTGCCTTGTGTCAGGCGTCAGGTAAGCCTTGATCGATGCCGAAGTGTCGGGAGACCTCTTCGATGGTGAAGCGGGCGCGGAGCTTGCAGGCGGAGTTCTGGTTGGCAAAGAAGCCCGTGCGCCACAAAGCCTCTTCGCGTGGCACAGCACGCTCCCAAGTGACGGGGACGATCCACTCACGAGGATCCTCCGCACCGCTCTCGGCTCTGTCCCCGGCACGTCGGTAGGTGCCCGCCAAGGAGAGATCGGACATGCGGCGGGTTTCACTCTCGCTACTGAGGGCCGCGTCTTCAAACGGTTGCGGTTCGCCGGAGACTGTGCCGACGCCCACGTAGCCCACCTTAGGGATATGCGTGAACACCCTCGCTCCCAGCGGCAGGGACCGGAGCGTCCGGGAGAACCACTCCCCGCCGCCGGCGGACACGAAGCCGTAGCGAAGGGCGTCGTCCCAGTTTCGGCCCCCGGCCTCATCGCCGAACGACACGTACCAATCCGACCCGTTCCACGGCTCCTGCTTGCCACGGCCCTTCGCTCCGGCTGACGGCATCACGGCCTCGGCCTCGTCCATCAACCATGTGCGGGCTAGATAGGAGCGCCCATCGTCCTCGAAGTAGCGAAAGAAGAGAACGTTGACCGGGACCTGGAACCCAGAAGCCAGGTAGGTGACGATCCGCTCCGTCGCGGCGTCGATCTCACTCGCGACAATGGTGAGAGCGTGAGTCGAATTGAGAGCTTCCGGCGGAGTGCCGCCGAACCGCACTGCGAACGCCTCGTCCAACTCCTCCGCCAGTCCTTTTGCCGCGGGCGTAGGAGGTGTAGATGTCGCGGATCTGATCGTTGGTGAGCTCCTGGACCCAGGAACCGTAGTCGAGGACCTGAGCCACCACTTCGCGAGGCGTGCGGTCTCGCTTGAGCTCCAGAACGTGCAGGCCGCCCTCAGCATCCATGCCCAGCAGGTCAACGACCTTGCCGTGCTGCGTGAGCACCTGCCGACCGATCAGCAGCAACGGATGCCCCAAGATGCCGGGATCGGCCTCAATGAGCTCCTCCAGCCGGGTCTCCAAAGGCATCGGACGCGTCGCGACTCGCACGGGCTTGTCGTCCACACGCCACAGCCCAAACTCCAGCGGCATCGCCGATCCCCCTCCGTTCAGACCACAGAGCTCAGCTGACCAGGCGCGGCAACCGACTTATGACGCCGAAAAGCCTCGTCTGCCAGTGGGCCTCGTGTGGTCCAGCTCCTCGTGATTGCCGTTGCGGTACAGCAGCGAAGTACAGCGACCAGCGCGACCGCAGCCGACCGCAGCCGACCGCAGCCGACCGCAGCCGACCGCAGCCGACCGCAGCTGACCGCAGCTGACCGCAGCTGACCGCCAATACTCCTCGATGGCTGCTGACTAGTCCACCAGCACCTCGATGACCTCTCAGCCGAGAGTTCGGGACGAAGAGGTCGCTCCAGACGCGTGCCAGATCGTGCGGGCAACCACGGGGACAAGACGCTAGCCCGCCTCTGCTTCGTCCAGGTCACCACTGCAACCGACCATAGATCATCCGAACTTCCCAAGCTCATGGCTTTGCGGTGGTCAGACCACGGTCGGCGAGCGCAACGATTTCCGCTCAGCGGGCCTGGGTATTGCTGAGGGATGCCCCGACGGGGCGAGCCGTCTTGAGTGCAGCTTCGAAGGTTGCGTGAGTACAGGTGGGGGACTCGTGGCGCCGCAAGACAGTGATGCAAGTGCTCGCTGAGGCGTACAAGGCGAAGCAACAGGCCAAGGCTGCTGAATTGAAGCGCGCCCAGCAGAAGGAGCAGAGGACAGCGAAGGCTGCTGAGGAGCGTCGGCGCAGTCAGAAGCGTGTGGCCGCCAAGGCCGAGGCCGAGCACGCCCGCCTGCTGGCCGCAGGAGAGAAGCACCTTGAGCGGGAACAGGCTGCCCAGGCGCGTGAGGTTGCCCGTATCGAGCGCGAGTTAGCGAAGCGCCAAGCCGAGCGGCAGCGCGCTGCCGAGCAACGGGAGCGGGAGCAGGCCCGCTCGGAAAAGGAACAGCAGAAGCAGGCACGAGAGACCCGCTTGGCTCAGTTGAAGTACGAGGCAGAGCAACGCACGCTCCAGGCCCAGGAGCAGGGAGAGGAGCCCAGATTCTTATCCAGGCCCCTCTCCCAGCACAGACGGAACGGGAGGCTGTCCCCGTCACCGCCCTGCCGACCGTCCTCCTCAAATCCGGTCAGGTTCCCTTACCGCCAGGAGGTGACCGCGGCTGGTGGCCACGCGGAGCACGTCTCGCAAGGCTCCGGTCAGTTCCTTCGCCAAGAGCTGCGTGTCCTCCGGGCCGGTGTGCTCGTCACCGAGGGTTTCCGCGGCCTGCTTCAGCAGTTCGGCCGCCGTTTCGAGTTGCTCCGATTCGATGTTGTCGGCCAAGCGGGACATGTAGCCGTCCCTGTCGTCGGTGCTCAGGTAGCAGGGCTTGCCCTCCGGCCCCGACCACGGGAGAAGCCGCAGCTCGTTCTGTGGCGTCATCCTTGCGTCTGCCTCTCATCGATCACGTGGTGGGTGGTGAAGACCGCGTCGACGCGATCCCCCGGGAACACCAGAAGCGCGGCCTCGACGACGCGCCCGGCGGTGTCGGCGGCAACGCGTGTGATCGCGAGCACCGCAGCGGTGGGGTTGATCCGGAGGGTGGACGCCTCGTCTGGTGTCGGGAGGCGGGCGGAGACCGTCTCCCGGACCTCCGCCGACAGAGGGCTCAGAACAGCAAAGCTCTCTTCTGTCCGTATGGATGAGGCGCCGTCGCCGAGCGTTTCGGTGGGCTCCAGGTCGCGCGGGACGTAGATGCGGGCCAGGCTGTGCGGGGACTCTCCCTGGTAGCTGATGCTGAGGAACTCGGTCAGCGGGCTACCGTTCGGCACTCGCAGTAGGGCTGCCAGGTGTCCACGTGCCTCTATCGCAGTGGCGCGGTCCGTGACGCGCAGAGCCGTTTCAGCGGCTGTCCACGGGTCCAGCGTCCCCCAGCCGCCGACGTACATGATCTTGCGGAGGCGGTGGCGGACGAAGTTCCCCTTGCCGTGAATCTTCTCGACGAGGCCTTCCCCTTGAAGTACCGCGAGGGCGCTCCGCAGCGTCGCTGTGCTGACTTTGTACTGGCCGGCGAGTCCGGACTCAGGCGGAAGGCGGGCGCCAGGCTTGATGCGACCGGCCGTGATCTGACGCCTGAGGTCATCGGCGATGTCGTGACGGCGAGGGGGCACGGTCCGTATCACCGCCTTCTCAGGATCCGCACGGCGAGGAGCCGACTCCGCGTGTGCATGGTCAGCAGCTCGCCCGACTCGAACAGCAGTTGCTTGGCGCCTTGGGGCAGTTGAAAGAGGTTGCTCACCCGGCACGCCCGGCCGCCGACTTGGATGATGTCGCCGCGCTGCACAGTGGTTGAGGTGATCTCCACGGGCTGGGATACCAGTACGCCGCTGGGTGCCCGTTGCCTCACCGCTGCACCTCCGCAGGCGTGGACCGATTGGGCGCTGCGTGACACGGGCAGTCACACACCTCGTAGATCACCGGCAGGTCGACCGGCGCGACCGTCGGGGAGGACTCCGCGCAGGCGTGGTGAGTGCCGATTCGGCATGCGGTCGATCGGTAGGGGACGGACGAAGTGCCTGTGACGTGAGGCTGTCGGCGAGGAGGCATCAGTGCACTCCCTGGAGGACCGACCAGGCTTCGGACGGCAGATGGGCCGCCACGATCACCGAACGCCGCGGCTGTCCGCGCTTCTCCCAGGCCAGCACGTACGGGCGGACGAGCGCGACGTCCTCACCCCTGAGCGATCCCACGAGGTTCGCCGAGTCTGGGCCCCTCCTCAGAACAGCCGTCGGCTCCTCCGCGGGCGCAGGGGATGCGTAGGCCGGCGACGGCCTGGTGGACGTTAAGGGGCGGCGGTGCCTGCCCTTGGGGAAGTGCCGCTCTCTGGTGAGCGAGACGGCACGGCGGATACGGTTGAGCACGCTGCTCAGCTCCTATCGCTCATGGCTCGGTCCCCCAACATCGCCCGTCGTGGGGACCGCTTTGCGTACGACCGCCCAGAGGGTGCGGCCGTTCAGGCTGGTGGCGAGGAGACCGAAACGGTCGGCCGCGGCCACTACTTCCAGGGCCTCCTGCCATAAGTCGGCGGAGAGCGATTCCGGCACCTCCGCTTCGACCGACGTGTGCCGGGGGTGTTCCTCCACTCGCGTGAGAAGCCCGATGGCGGACAGCCGGGCGGCGAGGGACGCCGCGCTAACTCCCGAAGCGGGCACAGGGCAGCCTCCGTCACCGGCGATCACTTTGAGTGAAGTTAGTTAACTAGATTAGAAGTGGACTAGATTTTCCATATGTCTGAGCAGCCGCCCTATCTCCGCATCGCCGACGAACTTCGGCGGCGCATCGCGGAGCACGTCTGGGAGCCGGGGGATCGCCTGCCCTCCCGCGCCCAGATCGGCCAGGAGTGCGGCGTGGGCGAGAACGTGGTGCGCCGAGCGCAGGAGTTGCTGATCTCCCAGGGCGTGTTGGAGGGTCGGGCCGGGTCCGGCACGTACGTCGCCGAGCCCAGGCACCGGGTGCGAGTCGTCCGCTCGTCGGCGCGAGAGCAGTCCGACGGGTCCCCGTTCCGCGTGGATATGAGGGCTGCCGGCAGCCAAGGGGATTGGGAGAGCCGGACCGATGCCAAGGTGCCGGCACCGGCGGAGATTGCGGCGCGTCTCGGAATCGCCGAAGGCGACCTGTGCGTCCGAACGGCGTACGAGTTTCTTGCCAACGGCAGGCCCGTGCAACTCTCGACGAGTTGGGAGCCGTACGACCTCACGGCTGGCTCACTCGTCGTCCTCCCTGAGGGAGGGCCACACGCCGGGGCGGGTGTCGTGAACCGCATGGCCGCGATCGGTATCACCGTCAGCCACGCCGTGGAGCAGCCTGAGCCACGGCTGGCGACCGCCGAGGAAGCGTCGCTTCTCCGCGTCCAGAAGGCAGCGCTCGTCACGCACATCCGGCGGACGTACTACAGCGACCAGGGGCGGCCCGTGGAAACCGCGGACATCGTGGTGCCCGCCGCGCACTGCGAGATCGTCTACGAGATCCCGATCAACCGCTAGCTCTAGATCGCCTTGGGTGCTGACTCATCTGGGCAAGATGAATACATGGCATCGGAGTGGATCCCCGCTGTGGTAACCGGAGTCTCAGGAGCCCTCGGCGTCACCTTCACATGGCTCGCCGGAGCGCAAGGTAGAACACACGCAGAGCGCATGGTTACGCAGTCACGAGAAGCCGAGCAGCACACTTACCTACGAAGGGAGCGGCGCGATGCCTACTTCGAAGCCCTTCGCGTGGCCGTCCTCGATGTGCGCCGCCTGAGGTACGAACGGTCCGGAAAGATCGAGAAGCTCCGAGAAGTCGAGCAGTATTGGACGAAGACCAAACGCATCGAAATGAGCATGGAAGCCCTCATCGCCCTGCACGCGTTCGGCAGCGAGGAGGCTCGCCACTTCGCTGAGGCATGGCGGGCGGCCACAGAGGCCAACGACCTCGACACGATGCAGCGGCTTGTCAGGCAGTTCGGGGAACTCATGCGGACTGAGCTCCAGGAAGGCTAGCCACAGGTGCCCCAGCGAAAGCGATCTAGCCTCGGCCTGTCGAGTGCGTGTCGAAGGGCGTCCTTCTAGCTGGTCGAGCAACGCAATTGCCCAGCTCAGAGGTTGTCGAGGCTCCTACTAGCCAGGCGCCTTCTAAGCGCTTGGCCGCAGGTTCGAGTCCTGCCGGGGGCGCCCACACCTCACCCTCCTCCCGGGAGGGCTTTTTTCTGCCACGGCGGCTCGGACCACATGCCCCTCCGGGGCCGGGTCACACCCGCCGGTCGGCGACCGACGGGGCGGCGGCGCGCCGCACGCGCTCCGCGAGGCGGCTCGAAGATGGCCAGATGACGGCTACCAGTCCCAACCCGATGGCCCCACCCACGAGTTGCGCCCCCACGAACCCGGCGACCGACCCCGGCGCGATACCCGCGAAGGTGTCGGTGAAGGCGCGCCCCACCGTCACCGCCGGGTTGGCGAAGGACGTGGACGAGGTGAACCAGTACGCCGAACCGATGTACGACGCCACCGCGACCGGCGCGAACCGCAGCCGGTCGGAACGGGCGAGGCCGAGGACGAGCAGCACCAGGCCCGCCGTCGCGACCACCTCGGCCAGCAGCAGGTGCCCCGCCGAACGCTCGTGCGTGGACCACTTCACCAGGGGCTCCGCGAACATCGCGTCCGCGAGTACGGCTCCGGCGATCGCCCCGAGGGTCTGCGCGGCGACGTAGGCGACCGCCTCCCGAGCCGTGAGGCCCGTGGCGCCCGCCGCCTCCGCGACCTCCCGGCCCCGCACACCGCCGCGCCGCCGCCCCGTCCACCACTCGGCCGAGGTCACGACGGGATTGAAGTGCGCCCCGGAGACCGGCCCGAACAGGGCGATGAGCACCCCGAGCCCGAAGACGGTGGCCAGGGAATTCGCCAGCAACCGCACCCCGACGTCAGGCGTCAGCGCGGTGGCCTGGATGCCGGACCCGACGACCACGGTGACCAGTGCCGCCGTACCGACGAACTCGGCGGCGACGCGCGCCCCCAACGGGGTACGCCCGGGCGCGACGGCGACCGTGTCGATGCCGATGTCGACGACCGGCCCACCGGCCCCGGCCCCGGCCCCGGCCCCGGCCCCGGCCCCGGCCCCCGCGACACTCTCCTCGATGGCAGCCAACACCACTCCTCGACATCACCCGGCGACGCCGGTTCAGGAACAGGACCGCTTCACGTCGTTCTCGACAGTCACCCGCGCGGCCTCCGCCAGTTCGGCGAAGCCGCCCGCGAGGGAGGCGAGGGCCTCCGGCCGGAGCCGGTAGTACGTCCACCGCCCGCACGGTTCCGTCTCCACGATCCCGGCCTCGCGCAGCACCTTCAGGTGGTTGGAGAGATTGGTCTGTCTGGCGCCCGTCTCCTCCACCAGATGCGTGGTGCAGAGGGTCTCGCGCGCGAGCAGGGTGACGATCCTGAGGCGCAGCGGATCGGCCAGAACCCGGATCAGGTCCCGCAGCGCGTCCCGGTCCGGATCCTGGTCGGGGTCCCGGTCCGGGCCCTGCGTTGATTCAGCATCGACTGACGTCAGCATGCGCTGATATTGTCACATCACCTCAGGCTGATGCGAGCCGACCCGCAACCACAAACAGAAGCAGAACCAGAACCAGAACCAGAACCAGCCATCACAGGAAGCGACCCCGCCATGACCTCCCCCCTCGCCTCCGTGCTCTTCGTCTGCGTCCACAACGCGGGCCGTTCCCAGATGGCCGCGGGTTTCCTGACGCACCTCGCGGGCGACCGGATCGAGGTCCGCTCGGCCGGCTCCCTCCCCGCCGACCGGGTCAACCCGGCCGCGGTGGAGGCCATGAAGGAGGTCGGCGTCGACATCGCCGGCGCCGCGCCCAAGGTGCTGACCACCGAGGCCGTCCAGGCCTCCGACTACGTCATCACCATGGGCTGCGGCGACGCCTGCCCGGTCTTCCCCGGCAAGAAGTACCTCGACTGGGCACTGGAGGACCCGGCCGGACAGGGCGTCGAGGCGGTCCGCCCCATCCGCGACGGGATCAGGACCCGCGTCGAGGCCCTGATCGCCGAAATCACCGAGAACGACACCCGGTCCTGAGCACCTTCGGCCGGATCTCCGCACGAACGGCCGCTCGACCGGCCGACCGCACGCCCGGCCGCCCGACCGGCCCCCCGATTGGCCCACGCCCGGCCGCCCGACCGGCCCCCCCGATTGGCCCACGACCGGCCGCCCGCCCCGCCCCATACTCCCGTTCGGAACGGGTGATCCCCCGCCGGACGCCGTGACCCGCGGTGCGCGGGCGCGTTGAAGGGGCGTGCGGCCACGAAGTGGGGGTCGTGCTCACCGATCAAGAAGGAGAACGTGATGTCTCGCATCGCGAAGGCAGCCGTCGTCACCCTCGGCACGTCCGCCGTCGTGCTCAGCGGCGCCGGCCTGGCCGCGGCGGACGCCGGCGCCGAGGCCAAGGCCATCGGCTCGCCGGGTGTCCTGTCGGGCAACATCATCCAGGTCCCCGTCAACGTGCCGGTCAACCTGTGCGGGAACACGATCAACGTCGTCGGCCTCCTGAACCCGGCCTTCGGCAACGTCTGTGTCAACAAGAGCCACGACAACCACAAGGGCAACCCCGGCCCGTCCGGCTACGGCCACTGACGGGGCCCACAGCCCCGAGCGTCACAGCAGCGACACGGCAGTGACAAGAAGCCCCCGACGGTGTCCCACCGTCGGGGGCTTCACGCCGCGCGGAAACCCGGAGACCGCGGCCGGTCACCCGTACCGGTACACGTGCCCGATCGACTCCAGCGCGCCCGGGGTCACGTTCCAGGGCGGCATCCGCTCGTCGCGCGCGACGATCCGCCCCCGCTGGGAGTCACCCTTGCCCGGCGGCTTGGCCGGCAGGTAGCGCGCGCCCCGATGACGCCGCTGCCAGCGCGTCCACTGCAGGTCGATGAAGGCGTGGTGCAGCCAGAAGACGGGGTCGTTGACGGAGGCGCCGCCGACCATGTGCCCGCCGACCCATCGGTGCACCCGATTGTGGTTGAGCCAGGAGCCGTTGCCGGTGCCCTGGCCCCACCCTTCGAGCCGGTTGCGGAAACCCCCGCGGGTGACCGAGTTCCACGGAGCCTTGTCGTAGACGGACTCGGCGAGCGCCGCGTCCAGGTCCCGGGCGGTGGGCAGGCCGACGGGGTTGCGCGGGTAGCCGAAGTCCCGGGTGAGGTACTCGATGTCCGTGAGCCCTTCCGTGATGGTCCACCGGCCCGTCCCGTACGCGAACGGGCCGGTCGTCACCCGCAGGTCGGAGCGCCGCCCGTTGCCGCCGAGCAGATCGGCCGTCCAGGGCACCGACGTCGTCGTACGGTCCCGCGTCCAGTCCCAGTACGGCACGGTCACCGAGTCGTCGATCCGGCGCAGCGCCTTCTCCAGCTCCAGCACGAAGCGGCGGTGCCAGGGCAGGAAGGAGGGAGCCATGTGGGCCGCCCGCAGACCGCCGTCGCCGTCGGAGACGTAGTGGTCGATGTGCATCCGCACGAATTCGTCGTACTCGCCGCGCTGTTTGAGCTTCAGCAGCGCGCCCACGAACCGCCGCCGCTCCGTGCGCGTGAGCGTGCTGACGTCCTTACGCGTGTAGACCATGGCCGACCGCTCCCTCCGACGTCTCCCCCACGCGCAGGCGCTGCGTGGTCCCCAGTTCCTCGACGGCGGCGCGGGTCGCCTCCAGGGCCGTCGGGTACGAGCGGTAGTGGTCGATCATGCTCAGGTACGTGCCGTCCGCGCGGCGCATGAGATGAAGCGGGCGCCCGTCGACGGTGACGTCCCACTCGCCGGGGCCGGGCGTGCGGGCCCCGAGATAGGCCGTCTGGCCCGTGTCGGCCCTGACCCCCCGGATACGGCGGCCCCGGAACGTCTCGTCGAAGTCGACCTCCCCGGGCCGCGCCGACCGGCGGGGCCACGCGGCGGCGACGACGGGGGCCACGGCCAGGGCGACGGCCGACGCGCCCAGGACGCGCAGCGCGTTGCGGCGCGTTCTGCTCCGGCCGGCTTCGGGGTCCACCGTCACTCTGCTGACGAACAACACTCTCTCCTCGTCGTGTTCGGTAGCGGTGACCCCCGGACGGCCGGGCCCGGGCTGTCAGGGCCCCGGGCCTCGTCTCCGTGTCGCCGCGGGCTCAGACGAGCCCGAGGTTCGCGGTCGGCGCCGTCCGCAGCAGCGGGGTGAGGACGGCCACCTGGGGGTCCTTCAGGCTGGGCAGGCCCAGCGCGTGGGGGTCGGGCGCGGTCAGTGGGGTGTCCACGTTCAGCCCGGGGGTCAGGGTCCGCAGGTCGGCGGCGGGGGCGTCGACGCCGAGCCGCTCGAAGCCCTCCCCGACGACCCGGGGCAGCGGGGTCTCGGCCTTCAGCCCCGGCAGCGCGGTGCCGAGCGGCACCTGGGGCAGGCTGCTCGCGGGCAGCAGCCGTCCCTCGACGTACTTCGGTCCTCCCTGGGGAGCGCCCGGCATGAGCAGCGGCAGCTCTCCGCTCAGCTTGGGCGCCTTCACGTTCAGGGAGTGCTCCACCCCTTCGAGCGGCAGGGGGACGGGGACCGTCTCGGCCGCGACGGCGGGGGCGGCGGAGGCGCCCATCGCGGCCGCCACACCGGTGACGACGGCGGCAAGGGTTCCTCGTGTGGTCGGCTTCATCTCGGTACGGTCCCTTTCGAGCATGGGCGGATCCGCGATCGGCGACCGTGGGAATCGGCCGGATCGGCGGATACGGAATCGGCGGTTCGCGAGCCGTGCTGCGGGGCTCGGCGCCCGTACCGGGTGAACGATCCGGGGATCTCCCTCAGTTCAAGATTCGCCCGACTGCCGCAATGGTCCGAGAGGCCTATGGGCCCATTGCCGCATCGACCCATTGCCTCAATGTCCTATTGCCTCGATGTCCTATTGCCTCATCGGTCTCTTGACCGTCGGCCTGCCGCCCATCGGCCCATTGCACCACTCACCTGTCGATCCGCAGGTCAGCTTGTCCAGAAGTCCCACCATCGGGTCAGGACGAGCATCCCGATCACTCCGAGGTGCAGCACCGGGAGCACCCAGGTGAACTCGACGAGAAAGCCGCTCAGCCAGGCCGGCGCGGGCAGGAAACCGTTGCGGACGTCGAAGGAGAGCAGGTACCAGAAGAGAACGATCGTGGCGATCCACGCCAGACAGCACCACAGACAGAGCGAGTTGATCCGGTACAGCGACTCGAACTGCAGCCAGGTCACGAAGCCGACCCCGAACAGCGCCCCCGCGCCGAAGGTCAGCCAGTACCAGCGTGGGAACACCGCTCCGGCCAGCAGACTCACGCCGACGCAGACGACGACCCCGTAGGCCACCAGTCCGAGCATCGGGTTCGGGAACCCGAAGGCGGAGGCCTGGTCGCTCTTCATGATGTTGCCGCAGGAGACCACCGGGTTGAGGCTGCACCCGGGGGTGAAGTTCGGGTCCTCCAGCAGCTTGAACTTGTCGAGCGTGATGACCCAGGACGCGAGCAGACCGGCCGCGCCGGTGAGCAGCAGCAGGATCGCGAAGGCACGGCCGCCGCCGGCCGTGCGCGCCGGCCGCCCTGCCGGGACGGCCATCAGCCGCGCAGGCTGCGGGCCGGCAGGAGGACGTGGGCGGCGCTGGTCAGTGTCTCGGGGTCACCCGCGAAGGCGGCGAGGGCCGCGGGCTCGACGGGCATGCCGGGCCGCGCCTCGGGCCAGGGGCGGGTGGCGAACAGCAGGTAGGCGAAGCCGCGGGTGCCGACGGCGGCGAGCCACTCCGGCGGGGCCGGGCACTGGGCGTTGAGCTGCGGCAGGGTGATGACGGCCTGGCCGGCCTCGACGAGCAGGGTGACCGGCAGGCTGGGGTGGGCGGCGCCGTCGACGACCTTCTCGCCGATGGACAGGCCGAGACCGGTCAGCAGATCCGCCACGGCGGCCGTGGAGCCCTCCGGTCCGTTCCGGCCGTCGCCCAGGGTGTAGGCGAGCAGATAGGGCATGTCTCCGTCGGGGGCTTCACCGCTCCACGCCATGACGACGAGCGTTCCGAGGTCGGCGGGACGGAAAGGGCGGGTTTCAGCGGAAGTTGAAGTCACCGCGGAACCCTATCCACGCCCGCCAAACGACTGGGCCGTGTTTTCACCCGACCGGGCGACAGGCGACGACCGACCACACGAACGAGGGACACGCCTCGAACACCGGGGAATTCACTCGACGGAGGAGCGGAAAGCGCGTCGGGCCGGTTCCGCTTTTTCCGCGGAACCGGCCCTGGGCACACACTGCGAAAGGAAATGTCAGCCCTGGAGGGGCAGACCGCCCAGGAGCTTGCTGGGGCCGCCGGGGGCGTTGAGGGCCTTGGTCGCGCCGCTCACCGTGTGGAGGACGGAGTCCTTGTTCTCCGTGTCGAGCGCGTTCGACTGCTGCTGCATCGGAGCGGGCGCGATGGGCCCCTTGAAGAGCGTGTTCACCGCGCCGTTGAGGCTGGTGGGCGTGACGTCCGTGGCGTCGTAGGCAAAAGCCGGTGCGGCGGCACCGGCGATGGCCAGGGACCCTGCGACGACAGCGGCGGCCTTCAGCGACTTCATCGTGTTCCTCTCCTCGGATACTGGAAGCACTGCGCCGTGTCCAACGAGCCCCCGCGCCGACGGAAACCCCGTTTCGGACAGGTCATATCTGACGCCGAACAACAGGTCATACGAAACAGCCGTCGGACCGACCCGGACGGCGGTCGGCCCGACGGCCTGCGGAGAGCCGCTGCCAGCGGAATTCTCAGCGCACGGGCGGCACGGCCGGCGGCCGTACCGGCAGCGTGTCCGTGGAGGGCGTCACCGGCAGCTCCGCCGGGGACTGCACGGCCGGCAGGGCGACCGGGGCGGGCAGGCCGCTGCCCAGGAGGATGGACCCGATGAGCTGGACCAGACCGGCGACCACACTGTTGACGGCGGGCAGCACCTGGGCGAGGTCACCGGAGGTGACCGCCTTGAGCAGGGTGTCGACCGCCTTCTGCAGGGCGGTGAGCGCGTCGGTCACGGGGTTCGCCGCGACGCTGCCGGCCGGGCGCACGAGAGCGCGGTCGAACGCCGGCAGCGTGACCGCCTGCTGCGGAGCGGCCGGCACCACGGGGGCCGCCGGGGCGGTGGGCACCGACGGGAGCGAAGGAGCCGCCGGGACGGACGGGACCGTGGGCGTCGTCGCCGCGGGCGGAACGGCAGGCGCGGGCGGAACAGCGGGCGCGGGCGGGGCCACCGGCAGGGCGACCGGCGGAACCGCCGGAGGAACGGCCGGCGAGGTCACCGGCGCACCCGCCTTGGCCCGGTCGATGGCGTCCCGCACCGCCTTGCCCAGCTCGGCCGCCCGGTCGGCGGAGAGCTGGCCGTTGTCCGCCTCGAGTACGGCGTCGAGCAGATCGGTCACCGGCTTCAGCACCCCGCCGAGGTCGCCGAGACCCTTGAGCTGGTCCTGGAGCGCGTCCGCGCCGGGGACGGGGGCCGCCGACCGGGCGCGCTCGCGTGCCGACTCGACGTCGGCGGCCAGGGCGGCCGGGGCGGTGACGCCGAGGAGGAGCGTGGCGCAGAGCGCGGAGACCGCGAGACGCCGTGCGGGCAGAACACGCATGGATGTTCCTTTCATCGGTGCGAGGGATCGTGTTTTCACCGTGAAATCGCTGATCGCCGACTGCAACCGATGGGGCCCATCCGGAGCAACACGAACCGGCCGCCCTCCCCGTGGGGAGAACGGCCGGTTCGTGTGGAACGTGCGAACGTCAGTCCGGAGACGTCAGTGCGGGGACGTCAGTCCTCGAACGTCAGTCGTTGAAGCACTTGTTGCCGAACGACGGGTTCAGCAGACCGATGACGTTGATGGTGTTACCGCACACGTTGACCGGGATGTGGACCGGAACCTGCACGACGTTGCCCGACAGCACGCCCGGGGAGTGGGCGGCGAAGCCCTTCGCCTCGCTGTCGGCGGTGGCGACGCCGGCGGTGCCCGCCACGGCCGCGGCAGCAACGGAGGTCAGGGCCAGGCCCTTCGCGATACGCGACATGGAGAGGTGCTCCTTGGAGTTGATGCAAAAAACACTCGGGCGGGGGTGCCCGGCGGTGAGTCAACGCGTGGCATGCGTCCGGGGTTGTGCCTCCAAAGGAGTGATCTCGCAGAACGCCCGCTTCACCGTTCCGACACAGTTGGCGCGTTCCGTAGATAAGTACGCATAGCGGGATAGAGTGCGCATCTCCTCACAACACCGCGGCCTTTATCAGATCCGCACATTTTCTGCCCGTCGAGGGTCCGCGGCCTTTCCCCGACAAGCACCCGAACGAGCTCCCGAAAGGGCACCGCCGGTCATGCGAATTCACCCGGGTCCTCTGCTGCGCCGCGCGATGGTGGGCTGCTGCGCCCTCGCCGCCCTCTGGGGGCCCGGCGCTCCCGCGACGGCCGCGCCACCCGCCCCCTCCCCCGAGGCCGAGCGCCTGGCGTTCGGACAGCGTTACCGGGCGCTGCAGCACGGCGGGATCGTCCGCGCGGCCAACTCCTCGATCACCTGCCGTGCGGCGGTGCCGGCCGCCTCGCCCGCGGCCGCACCCTCCACGACACCGGCCGCGCCCGCGGCACTCACGCCCGCTCCCGCGGTCGCTCCCGCGGTGTCCTCGTGCGCCGACGCGCGTGCGGGGCGTACGGCCGTCAACGGCGACTTCGACATGTTCTACATCGACGTCGACCGGGACCCGAACACCTACAACTCCAGCCGGGGCGAGGTCCGGCTGCCGCCGGGCGCGCGGGTGTCGTACGCGCGGCTGTACTGGGGCGGGAACCTGCGGGTGGGAGAACAGAAGCCGCCGAAGGACAACGGGCGGGTGCTGATCGCGGAGCCCGGCGGCGCGTACAAGGAGGTGCTCGCCGACTCGGTGGTGGGGCACCGGGTGACGCGGGGCGCGGACGCCTTCCAGGCCTCGGCGGACGTCACGGAGCTGGTGCGCTCCAGCGGGTCGGGGCTCTACACGGTGGCGCAGGTCAATGTGGCCATGGGCCGTTCGGCGGCCGGCGCGTGGGGCGGCTGGACGCTGATGGTGGCGTACGAGAACGCGGCGGAGCCGCTGCGGCACCTGGCGATGTGGGACGGGTTCGACACGCTCGCGCCGAACGGGGAGCAGCGCATCGGGTCCACCGCGATGGCGCTGCCCGAACGCGCGCGCGGGGTCGTCGGCCTGGTCGCCTACGACGGGGACCGGGGGAGCCGGGGCGATTCGCTCACCGTTTCGACCGGACGCGGTCCGGCCGTCGCGCTCGGCGACGCGGCCAACCCGCGTGACGACGTCCTGAACTCCACGATCGGCGAACCGGGGACGCTCGCCGCAGGGCGTACGCCGACGTACTCGAACACGCTCGGATACGACTCGGACGTGCTCGAACTGGACGACGAAATCCGGCGCGGCGGTGACCAGTTGGCCTTCCGGCTCGTTTCGCAGCGGGACGCGGCTTGGGTCGGGGCGCTCTTCGTCGCCGTCGACGCCAAGCCGTGACGCGCGCCGCCCGGCGCCGCCCCTGAGCAAGGAACCCGCATGCAACTGTCACCATCCGACCCTCCGTCGCGGGTCCTGCACATCACCCAGCCGGTCGACGGCGGCGTGGCCCGTGTCGTGACGGACCTCGTGCGCGCCCAGCTCGCCGACGGCCTGCGCGTCGCGGTGGCCTGCCCCGACGGCCCGCTCGCCCCGGCCCTGCGCGCGCTCGGCGCGGACGTACGGCTCTGGGCGGCGACCCGCTCGCCCGGCCCCGCACTCGTGTCCGAGGTACGGGCGCGCTGGACGGTGATCCCGAACGGGGTCGACGCCGGCCGCTTCCACCCCGCGGCCGTGGACACCGTGCGCGCCGGGATCCCGCTGCTCGCCGGTGTCGATCCGGCCGCTCCGCTGGTGGTGTGCGTGGGGCGGCTGTGCCGGCAGAAGGGGCAGGACGTGCTCCTCGCGGCCTGGGACGCGGTGCTGCGGCAGGTGCCGGGGGCGCGTCTGGTGCTGGTCGGCGACGGGCCGGAGGGTGAGCGGCTGCGGGCCCTGGCCCCCGAGAGCGTGCTGTTCGCCGGGGGTGTCACGGACGCCGTGCCCTGGTACCAGGCCGCCGATCTGGTCGTCCTGCCGTCGCGGTGGGAGGGCATGGCACTGGCGCCGCTGGAGGCCATGGCGTGCGGGCGGCCGGTCGTGCTCAGCGATGTGGACGGGGCCCGCGAGAGTCTGCCGCCCGGTCAGGAGCCGGTGCCGGTCGAGGACCCCGCCGCGCTCGCCGGGGCGGTCGCCCGGCTGCTGCGCGATCCGCTGCTGCGCGAGTCGCTCGGCCACCAGGGCCGCCATCACGTACTGACCACGCACGACGTGCGGCACACGAACGAGGCCGTCGCGGACGTGTACCGCGAACTGCTCGGCGGTACGGACGGCCGACGCGGGAAAGCCACCGAGTGCAGGGAGTCCATCCACACGTGACTGCGGAACGTACGGAAAGCACCGTCCACTCCCCCGGTGGACAGCAACGCGAGTTCGGCGGCTCGTCCGTCTCGGTGGTCCCGCCCCGCGAGACCCTCGGCGGCCCGGCCCTCCCGGCCGGCCGGCGGCCCGTCGCCCGGCCTCCCTCGGGGCTGCCACTGCTGACCGCGGACGGCGGCGCGGCCCTGCTCGCGGTGCTGGCACTCACCGACGACATGACTGCCGGGCGGCCGCTGATGGTCGCCGTCCTGACCCTGGCCGTGGCCGTGCTGAACGCCCGGGCGCGCCTCTACCGGCCCCCCGCCGTGCCCGCCGTGCTCGACGAACTGCCCGCCGTGTGCGGACGGATCGTGCTCGGCTGGTGCGTGCTCGGCGCCGGGGTGGCCGCGCACTCCCCCGACCACGCGCTCGCCGCCCATGAGCTGGCCCTCGGCTGCGCCCTGCACTCGGCGGCGGCCTGTCTCGGCCGGGGCACGGTGCACTGGCACCGGCGCCGGGCGCTCGTCAGACGCCCCGGCACGGCCCTGGTGGTGGGTCCCGCGGCGACCGCGCAGCGCGTGGCCGCCGCGTTCCTGCGCCACCCGGGATGCGGCATCCGGCCCGTCGGTGTGGTCGCCGACCAGGCCTCCGGGACCGAGGGCCTGCCCGTGCTGACCACCCCCGAGGAGGTGCGGCGGGCGGCCGTGCAGAACGGCGTCCGGGCCGTGCTCGTCGTCGGCTCCCGCATCGAACGCGCCCCGCTGCTGCGCACCCTCCAGGACGACGGCTGCGCGCTGTGGGAGGTGGACCCCGAGTCCCCCTCCTACGACCGGGACGGCTCGACCGAACTGCTCGCCGGGTTCGCCTGCCGGCGACTGGAACTGACGGTCAGCCATGAGGCCTTCGGCAAGCGCCTGCTGGACGTGGCGGTCTCCGGGGCGCTGCTGCTGCTGGTGAGCCCGCTGCTGCTGGTGTGCGCGGTGGCGCTGCGACTGGGCGACGGGCCCGGGGTGGTGTTCCGGCAGGAGCGGATCGGCCGGGACGGGCTGCCGTTCACGCTGCTGAAGTTCCGCACCCACCGCCCGGCCGACGCGCACGAGGCGGCGACCCGGTGGAGTGTGGCGAACGAGCAGGAGATGGGCTGGTTCTGCCGCTTCCTGCGGCGCAGTTCGCTGGACGAGCTGCTGCAGCTGTGGAACGTGCTGCGCGGCGACATGAGCCTCGTCGGCCCGCGCCCCGAACGGCCCTACTTCGTGGCCAAGTTCGGCCAGACCTACCCCGGTTACGCGGCCCGGCACCGGATGCGGACCGGCATCACGGGCCTGGCCCAGGTCACCGGGCTGCGCGGCGACACCTCCATCGAGGACCGGGCCCGCTTCGACAACGCGTACATCGACAACTGGTCGCTGTGGCAGGACCTCTGCATCCTGGTGCGCACGGCCGCCGCGCTCGTCCGTCCGACGGGGAGCTGACCGTGACGTCTGTGCGCGCTGCGGCGCCCGTCCTGCCCGTGGTCGCCGTGGTCGCCGCGCTCGCGCTGCCGATCACGCAGGGCGCCGAGGGCGGCGCGACCCCGGCCGACGCCGTCTCGGGGCTGCTGGTGCTGTTCTGCGCCGTGCGGCTGCTGCGGGACCGGCGGCGCCCCCTGACCCGCACGGCCGCGGTGGTCCTCGGACTGCCGGTGGTCGGGCTCGCGATCGCGACGGCCGGGGCGGGCGACCCGGGGGCCGGGGTCGAGGGGTTCGGCCGGTATCTCCAGATCTTCGTGCTGGTGCCGGTGGCGGTGCTGCTGTGTGTGCGCGGCCGGTCCGACTTCCGGGTGGTGGCCTGGTCGTTCGTGGGGCTCGCGCTGTGGCAGGGCGCCGTCGGGGTGCACCAGTTCGCCACCGGGACCGGGGCCAGCTACGCCGGTGAGGACATCCGGGCCGTCGGGACCTTCGGGGCCGGGGACGTCATGGGGATGGCGACCGTCGTGTCGTTCGGGCTGGTGTGCGCGGTCGGGCTGGCGCTGGCGCCCGCGACGGTGCGGCAGCGGGCCTGGGCGGTGGTGTGCTCGGTGCTGCTGGTGCTGCCGCTCGCGGTGTCGTTCAGCCGGGGCGCGTGGATCGCCACGGCCGCGGCGTGCGGACTGCAGGTGCTGCTGGCCGGGCTGCGGCGGGCGGTGGTGGTCTGCGCTGCCGTCGCCGCCGTGGGCGTGGTCCTCGTCGGCGGGCTCGGGATCGGGTCCGCGATGATCCAGGACCGGATCAGCAGCATCACCCACGTCGCCGACACGCCGGACCAGTCGGTCACCGACCGGTACACCATGTGGGCCGCCGCCGCCGGGATGTGGCGCGAGCAGCCGCTGGCGGGCGTGGGACTGAAGGGCTTCCCCGAGCACCGCGACGGCCACGCCTCGCTGGCGCTGTCCGCCGGCAGCGACATCGCCGGCGCCGGCACCGCCTACCAGAAGCAGCCGCTCCTCTCCCCCCACAACATGTACCTGCTGGTCCTGGGGGAGCAGGGGCTGATCGGCCTGACGACACTCGCCGGGAGCTGGCTGGCGCTGGCGGTGTGCGGGGTGCGGGGGCTGGCGCGGGCCCGGCACGAGAGCGGGCCACGCCGGACCGGCGGGCTCGACTGCGGGCTCGTCGCCTGTGGGCTGATCACCTGGGTGCTGGTCGACTTCCTGTACGCGGACATCGGCGGGCCGACGACCGTGCTGACGGCCGTGTGCTTCGGCCTCGTGGCGTGGTGGGCGCTGGCGGACCGCACCGCCACGGGTGCCGCCCCGGCCGGGGCCGTCGCGTCCCGCGTACCGGAGGGGGCCGGGGCACGATGACCGGAACTCCCCCGCACGCACCGCGGCAGACACCTCCGGCGGCACCGGATTCCGGCGCCGTGGACCCGGTGCCGCCCCCTTCGCACACCGTCGACCCCGTTCCCCCGGCCCCCGCCCCCTCGGTGCCCGGCGCGCGGGCCGCCGAGCCCTCGGAGGTCGCGCCGCCCACGGGGCGGTTCCTCGCGAAGGCGACGCTCGTCACGGCGGCGCTCACGGCGGCCGCCGCGCTGCTGGGGCTCGGCCGGGACCAGTCGCTGTCGTACCTGTTCGGGGCCGGCAGCGAGACGGACGCGTTCCTGGTGGCGTGGACCGTGCCGGAGTTCGCGGCGACGCTGCTGATCGAGGACGGCATGGCGTTCGTGCTGGTGCCCGCGTTCAGCGTGGCCGTGGCCCGGCGGGCCAGGGGCGGCGCGGGCGCCGACCCGGTCCGTTCCCTGGTCGCCTCGACGCTGCCCCGGCTGGCGCTGGCCTTCGCCGCGTCGGCCGTCCTGCTCATCCTCGGCGCGCCCTACCTCGTCGAGGCCCTCGCACCCGGGCTGCCCGATCCCCGCCTGGCCGTCGACTGCACCCGGCTGACCGGCACCTGTGTCCTCACCTTCGGCCTGGCCGGCTACTGCAGCGCGGCCCTGCGCGCCCACCGCCGGTTCGTGGCACCCGCCGCGATCTACGTGGCGTACAACGTCGGGATCATCACGGCGATGTTCGTGCTGGGCGGGCGCTGGGGCGTGCGGGCGGCGGCCCTCGGGGTCGCGGTGGGCGGTGTGCTGATGATCGCCACGCAGCTGCCGGCCCTGCTGCGGCAGCTGCGCCGCCCGAAGCGGGACCGTGGGGCCCCCGCGCCGCCCGTGTGCCCCGAGGCGCTCGCGTCCGGGGACGACCGGGACGCCGCCCGGCCCGTCGAGCTGACCCTCATCACCACCGTGCTGCTGTTCGCGCTGTGCCGTCAGTCCCAGGTCCTCATCGAGCGCTTCCTCGGCTCGACGCTGCCCTCCGGAGCCATCTCGCACCTCAACTACGCGCAGAAGGTGGCCCAGATCCCGATGACGTTCTCGCTGATGCTGTGCACCGTCACCCTCCCGGTGGTGGCGCAGGCGATGGCGGAGGGCGACACCGAGCGGGCCCGCAGCCGGGTGGAGAAGGATCTCGCGCTGGTGTCGTGCATCGTGCTGCTGGGCGCGGCGGCGATCTTCGCCTGCGGTCCGCAGATCATCGAACTGCTCTTCCAGCGCGGTGCGTTCACCGCGCGGGACACCGCCGCCACCGCCGCCGTGATGCGGGTGTACGCCCTCGGGCTGCTCGGCCACGCCCTGGTGAGCGCACTGGTCCGCTCCTACTTCTCGGCGGGCCGGCCCACCTGGTACCCGTTGGCCGCGATGGCCTCCGGGATCGTCGCGACCTCGTGGATCGGCGCGGCCACCGTCGACTCCTGGGGCGTCCTCGGCATCGCCGCCGCCAACGCCATCGGCATCACCCTCACCGCCCTGCTCCTGCTGCGCGGCATGCGCGGCCGGGCGGTGCCGATCCGCACCCGGCAGGTGGTCGGCGAGATGAGCCGGCCGGTGCGGGCGGCCGTGGCCGCGGGCGTGGTGGGGATGTACTGCGCCGACCGGTTCGACTCCCCCGTGCTCGGCCTCGCCGTCGGCGGCGTGGTCGTCGCCCTCGTCTTCGTCCTGCTGGCCTCGGCCCTGGGCGCCTCCGGCGTCACCCCCGCCCTCCGTTCCGTCACACGAAGGCTGCCGTATGTCCGTAACCGCTGACCCCAGACCGACGACCGCCGCCACCCCGCTGTGGGTGGCCATGTACCACTCGGTGGGCGACTCCTCCGAGGACCCCTACCGCATCACCGTCTCGCCCGACCGCCTCGACGCCCAGCTCGGCTGGCTGCGGCGGCGCGGGCTGCGCGGGGTCGGCATGGCCGAGCTGCTGGCCGCCCGCGCCCGGGGCGAGGGCCGGGGCCTGGTGGGGCTGACCTTCGACGACGGGTACACGGACTTCGTCGACACCGCGCTGCCGCTGCTGCGCGCCCACGGCTGTGGGGCCACGCTCTTCGTACTGCCGGGACGGCTCGGCGGCGAGAACGCCTGGGACCCGCTGGGCCCGCGCAAGCCGCTGCTGGACGAGGAGGGCATCCGGACGGCCGCCGGGACGGAGGGCATCGAGGTCGGCTCGCACGGGCTGACCCACGTCGACCTCACGAAGGCGGACGACGAGACCCTGCGCGCCGAGACCGCCGACAGCAGAGCGCGGCTCGCGGAGCTGACCGGCGCTCCCGTCCAGGGCTTCTGCTACCCGTACGGCACCCTCGACCAGCGGGCCGCCGACGCCGTGCGGGACGCCGGGTACGCGTACGCCTGTGCCATCGACCCCGGCCCGCTGAACGGCCCGTACGCGCTGCCCCGGGTGCACATCGGCGAGGAGGACACGGCCCTGCGGCTGCTGTTGAAGCGGAAGCTGCACCGGCTGCGCCGCCGTCCCGTCGAGGGGGTCTGAGGCCGACGTGAAGGCGCTGCACATCATCACGGGCCTCGGCGTCGGGGGCGCGGAGCAGCAACTGCGGCTGCTGCTGCGTCATCTGCCGGTCGACTGCGACGTGGTGACACTGACCAACCCGGGCCCGGTCGCCGACGGTCTCACCGCCGACGGGGTCCGTGTCACTCATCTGGGCATGGCGGGCAACCGTGACCTCGCCGCGCTCCCCCGTCTGGTGCGGCTGATCCGCCGGGGCGGCTACGACCTCGTCCACACCCACCTCTACCGGGCCTGCGTGTACGGCCGGTTCGCCGCCCGGCTGGCGGGGGTCCGCGCGGTCGTGGCCACCGAGCACTCCCTGGGCGACTCGCAGATGGAGGGGCGCCGGCTGTCCGCCGGAGTGCGCGCCCTGTATCTCGCCAGTGAGCGCCTCGGCCGGTCCACGGTCGCCGTCTCGCCGACCGTCGCCGACCGGCTGCGGCGCTGGGGCGTGCCGGCCCCCCGGATCGAGGTCGTCCCCAACGGCATCGACCTCGCCGGCTTCCGCTTCGATCCGGACCTGCGCGAGCTGACCCGGCGGCGGCTCGGGCTGCCCGAGGGCGCGTACGTCGTCGGCGGTGTCGGACGGCTCGCGGCCGGCAAGCGGTTCGACGTGCTGGTCCGGGCGCTCGGCCGGCTACCGGACGACTGCTGGCTGCTGATCGCCGGCGGTGGCCCGGAGGAGAGCGTGCTGCGGCGGTCCGCCCAGCGGGCCGGGGTCGCCGACCGGGTGCTCCTCACCGGGGAACGGCCGGCCGCGGGCGCCCCCGGGGCCGATCTGCCCTCGCTGATGAACGCCATGGACGTGCTCGCCTCGCCCAGCGCCGAGGAGGCCTTCGGGCTCGCGGTGGTGGAGGCGATGGCGTCCGGGCTGCCCGTGCTCTATGTCTCCTGCCCGGCGATCGAGGACCTGCCGCCGGACGCGACCGTCGGCGCCCGGCGCGTCCAGGGGGGCGCGGAGTCGTTCGTCAGCGCCCTGCTGGACCTCCGCGCGCAGGGCGCGCGCAGCCGGGCCGTCCCCGCCGCCGCCCAGCACTACTGCATCACCCGCAGCGCCGCCCAGCTCATGGACGTGTACGCGGCCGCCGTCTCCCGCACGCCCTCGCCGACCCCGCCCCTGGGAGTGAGTTCCGTATGACCGACCGTACGTCTGAACGTATGTCCGACAGCCCGCACCGCGGGCCGGCCCACGGCGGCCGCGCCCGGTCCCTGCCCTCCTGGTCCGTGCTCGCGGCCGGCGCGCTGCTCGGCGGGGTGGCCGGGGGCGCGTACGGCGTGGTGAAGGCGCCCGTCTACACCGCCACCAGCTATCTCGTCGTCGTGCCCGCCGAAGGGTCGGACACCCAGTCGGCGCTCGGTTTCGCGCAGGCGTACGGGCGGGTGGCGACGCAGGTCGCGGTGCTCGGGGACGCGCAGGTGTGGGCGGGGGTGCCGGTGGAGACGCTGCGCAAGGACGTGCGGACGGCGACCTCGCCGGACGCGCCGATGGTCGCCGTCTCCGCCACCTCCTCGCGGCCGGACCTCGCCGCCGACATGGCCAACGCCGTCTCCCGGGCCCTGACCCGGCACGCGAACGACACCAAGAGGTCCACGCGCGTCGAACTGCAGCAGTTCGCCCGCGCGACCAGGCCGACCGAGGCGTCCTCGGCGTCGCCGACGGTGACCGGTCTGGTGGGCACCGCGGCCGGCGGGCTGCTCGGCGGGCTGGCCCTGCTGATCCGGCCCCGCCGCGCCCCCGGGGCCCCGCCGTCGGCCTCCGTACCGGGTCCCGCTCTCGCCGCCGACGCCCACGGACAGCTGTGACCAGCGTCCTGGAGACGGGGACGAGCACCACCCTGCGCGCCGAACTCTGCACCGACGAGCGCGAGTTCGGCGAGCTGGCCGGGCCCTGGGACCGTCTGTACCGGCGGTGCGGCGCGGCCACCCCGTTCCAGAACCACGCCTGGCTGCACTCCTGGTGGCTGTCGTACGGCACCCCCGGCAGGCTCCGGCTGGTCCTCGTCCGCGACGGGGCCGAGCTGCGCGCGGTCGCCCCGCTGATGCTCGTACGGCGTCCGCTGCCCGCCCTGGTCCCGCTCGGCTGCCCGATCTCGGACTTCGCGGACGTGATCGTCGACGACGAGTACGCCGAGCAGGCGTCGACGGCGCTCGCCGAGGGGCTGTCGGCCGCCGCCCGGACCGCGCTGATCGACTTCCGCGAGGTACGGCCGGGCGCTGCCGTCGAACAGATTTACGACCGCTGGCGGGGACCCCGCCGCAAGGTGGCCGACTCGGTCTGTCTGGAACTGCCCGCGCGGCCCATGGACGAGCTGCTCAAGCGGCTGCCCAGCTCCCGGGCCCAGCGGGTGCGCGCCAAGCTCCGCAAGCTCGGCGACCTCGGCATCGAGCCGCGCGCGGTGGGCGCCGACGAGGTGGACGCGGCCCTGCGGACCATGCTGGACCTGCACCGCCTGCAGTGGCAGGACCGCAAGGTGACCACCGAGCACATGCGCCCCCGCTTCTCCGAGCATCTGTCCCGCGCGGTCGGGCCGATGGTGCGCTCGGGGGACGCCGTGGTGACCGAGTTCCGGCTGGACGGCGACGTGATGGCCGTCGACGTCACCCTGCTGTCGCACCGGCTGGCGGGCGGTTACCTCTACGGCGCCCATCCGCGGCTGCGCGAACGCAAGGCCGACGTCGCCACCATGCTGCTCAACGCCTGCGCCGGGCATGTCGGTTCCGGCGTCCACCAGGTGCTGAGTCTGCTGCGGGGCGCCGAGCCGTACAAGCTGCGCTGGCGCCCGGACACCGTCGTCAACCAGCGCCTGCTGCTCGCCCGACGCCGCACCGCGCCCCTGCTGTCGGCCGTCGCCTGCGACGCGGCGGCCCGGCTGCGGGGCAAGGAACTGCTCCACCGGTGGCGGGCCAGGAAGGGCGCCGAGCAGAACCGGGAGCGCGGGGACCGGCCGGAGCGGAAGGAACGCGGTGGCGGCGGGCCCTGAGCGGCCCGCCGCCGGCTCCGGATCACCGGTAGCGCGACCACCAGTCCGTACGGACGCAGAGCTTCCCGCCGAGCCAGTACTCCACCCAGTCGCCCAGCTCCAGCGGCGAACAGTTCGGCGGACGTACGGGCGTGGTGGGAGCCGGCTTCGGTGTGGGGGTGGGAGTGGGCGTCGGAGTCGCGGTCCCGGCCGTGTCACGGCCGAAGAGCATCGACCGGTACACCTGCGCCGCCTTCGGGTTGCTCGAACACTGCCAGACACCGTGCGGGCAGTAGTCCGTGAGCGTGTTGTAGAGCGGCTTGTGCTCGTCCATCCAGGCGAGCATGCGCCGCATGTACTCCGGGTTGTCGCCGTTGCGGAAGAGTCCCCATTCCGCGTAGGAGATGGGCTTCTTGTGCGCCTTCGCGAAATCGACGTGTGCCTGCAGGCCGTAGGGCTCCTTCACCTGTTCGTCGAAGGTGATTCCGCGCGGCTGGTCGTAGGAGTCCATGCCGATGATGTCGACGGTGTCATCTCCCGGATAACACTGCGTCCAGGGAATGGCGTCCCTGCCCCGGTTCGGGGTCCAGTCGAACTTGAATTTCTGACCCGGCACCGCGCGCATCGTGGTGACGATCCTGTTCCAGTACTTCTTCCAGCTCTCCGGGTCCGGCCCGCAGCGATGGGTGTACGTGATGCCGTTCATCTCCCAGCCGAGCACGATCACCGTGTCCGGGATCTTCAGCTCGACCAGTCGCTCCGCGAGCCGGCGGTAGTGGTGGTCGAACTGACCGGCGGCGGCGCGGCGCAGCAGCGCGCGGACCTCGTGGTCGGAGACGCCCTCCTCGTTGCGCTCCATCATGGGCACGTTGAGGACGAACATCCGGTCGTCCTCGTCGCGCCGCCACTCGGCCCAGGAGTCCAGGAAGCCGGGCAGGCCCTCGATGTTGGACCAGCGGTCGCCCGGCAGGTAGGTGTGCGCCACCCGCAGGTCGGAGCCGCCCAGCCAGTCGCTCAGCTCGGCGATCCGGGCGACCCCGCGGGGCCCGTAGTGCAGGTAGGCGCCGATGGCCGGCAACTGCTCGGGAGGCTTCGGGGTCGCGGAGGGCGTGGCCGGCACGGGCGAGCCCGCCGGCGGCGGGACGGAGGCGCTCGGGGCGGCCGGTGCCGTCGGGACGACCGGAGCGGGCGTCTTGGCGACCGGAGCCGGGGTGACGGCGGCGGGCGCCGCCGGGACCGGGGGCTTGACCGGCGCCGCCGGGACCGGGGGCTTGACCGGAGCGGCCGGGACCGGGGGCTTGACCGGAGCGGCCGGGACCGGGGGCTTGACCGGAGCGGCCGGGACCGGGGGCTTGACCGGAGCGGCCGGGACCGGGGGTGCCGGTGGGTCGGTCGCCCGGCCCGCCACCCGCGCGCCCACGGCGTGCACCGGGACCGACGCGAGGGCGAACGACGCGACCACGCCTGCCGCGACGAGCGCCAGCCGTCTGGTGCGGGGTCTCCTGTGCCGGGGCCGCCGCTGTTGTGGAGCCATGTCCGCTCCCCTCTCCGCTCTGTTCACTTCACTGCTTTCCGCCGCCGATTTCCACCTACTGACAATCAGTCATACGAATACGAACTCCGCCAACTGGGGCTCCGGCCTTCGGGTGTCCGAATCGCCCGCACGGGTGACCCGACGTCAAAGAAATGTGCGAGGACCCCGACGAAATGAACCTGTCGCCACTCGACACCCGCGTTCCGGCCGTTCTGCTGCGAACGGACCGCAATCCCTTTCACCACGGAACCCTGGGCGCCGTACGCTCCCTGGGCCGCGCCGGTGTGGAGGTGCACCTGGTCGCCGACTGCGAGGGCAGCCCCGTGCGCAGCTCCCGGTTCCTCCACGCGACGCACACCCCGCCCCGGCTCGGTGCCTCCCTCGACGAATTCGCGGCCGTGCTGCGCCGGGTGGCTGACCGGGTCGGCCGTCCCGCGGTGCTCATCGCCCTGGACGACGCGAGCGCCGTGGCCACCGGCCGGCTGCGCGCGGAGCTGACGGACGGTTATCTGCTTCCGGCCGGACCCGCCGCCCTCGCCGAACAGGTGGCCGACAAGGCGGAACTGGCCGCGCTGTGCGGGCGCCTGGACCTCCCCCACCCGGCGACGGTGGTCCCCGGCAGCCCGGCGGAGGCCGCCGCCGCCGCGCGGGAGCTGGGCCTGCCGGTGGTGGCCAAGTGGAGCCGCCCGTGGCTGCTGCCCGCCGACGCGGGGCTGCGCAGCACGGTGGTGGTGCGCTCGGCCGGAGAGGCCGCGGCCCTGTTCCGGCGTTCGGAGCAGGCCGGCAGCCGACTGCTCCTCCAGGCGTTCCTGCCGCCGGGGCTCGACCACGACTGGTTCTTCCACGGGTACGCCGACCGCGCCGGGGCCGTGTGCGGTGGCGGCACCGGCCGGAAGCTGGCTGCCTGGCCGCGCGGCGCCGGCCTGACCGCCGTCGGCCGCTGGACCCCGAACCCCGAGGTGCGGGCCCTCGCCGAGCGGCTGACCGGCGCGCTCGGCTACCGGGGCGTGTTGGACCTCGACTTCCGCCGCGAGGGCAGCACCGGCGCGTACCACCTGCTCGACTTCAATCCGCGTCCCGGGGCCCAGTTCCGCCTCTTCACGGACGCGGCCGGCATCGACGTCGTCCGCGCCCTGCATCTGGACCTGACCGGCCGCCGGGTCCCGGACGGGGCCCCCGTGCCGGGCCGGACCTTCGTCGTGGAGAACTACGCGCCGCTCGCCGCGCTGCGCCGGACGTCCCTGTCGTACCCGCCGTCCGGGCCGGGCGCGCGCGAGCTGGCCTGGTACGCGCGGGACGACCGTGCCCCCGGCCTCGCGCTGTGGTCGCTGTGGCCACGCCGCGCGCTCGGCCGCCTGCTGGCACCCCGCCCGCCGCTTCCCCTCCAGCGCGACCACGCTCCCGGCGAGGTCCGCGCCGGGAGCGGTGCCGAGAACCACGCCGAGAACCGCGCCGAGAACGAGAAAGCGAGCAGACCCTGATGTACGACCTGCTGGTGATGGGCGCCGGCCCGTACGGCCTGTCCATCGCGTCCCACGCCGCGGCCGCCGGGCTCAGCCTGCGCGTCCTCGGCCGCCCCATGGCGTCCTGGCGCGACCACATGCCGCCCGGCATGTTCCTCAAGTCCGAGCCCTGGGCCTCCAACCTGAGCGATCCCGAGGGGCGTTGGCGGCTCGACGCGTACTGCGCCGAACAGGGTTTCGAGGCCCGGCACGGCCGGCCGATCCCGGTCGGCACGTTCGCCTCGTACGGCCTGTGGTTCGCCCGCAACGCCCTCCCGCCCGTCGACGAGCGCATGGTCACGCTGCTGCGGCGCCACCACTGCGGTTTCGAGGCGGTCCTGGACGACGGGGAGACGGTCCGCGCCCGCACGGTGGCCCTCGCCGTCGGTGTCGTGCCGTTCGTCGAAGTCCCGTCCGCGCTACGGGAGTTGCCGTCCGACCGGGTCTCCCACAGCAGCCACCACAGCGACCTCGACCGCTTCCGGGGCAGGGACGTCACGGTGATCGGCGGCGGCCAGGCGGCTCTGGAGACGGCCGCGCTCCTGGCCGAACAGGGCACACGCGTCCGTGTGCTGGCCCGCTCCGGCGCCCTGCGCTGGAACGACGTCCCGCCCCCGCTGGAGCGCCGGCCGTGGGACTCCGTCCGCTCCCCGCACAGCGGCCTCGGCTGCGGCTGGCGCAACTGGTTCTACGCGGAGCGTCCGGGCTGGTACCGCCGCCTGCCGGAGGCGAGACGGGTGCGGATCGCGGCGGAGGCGCTCGGCCCCGCGGGCGCCTGGTGGGTCCGCGACCGCGTCGAGCCGGCCGTCGAGGTACGGCTCGGCCAGGAGGTCGCGACGGCGTACGAGACGGGCGGCGCCGTACGCCTGGAGACGGTCGGCCGCGGCGGTGAGCCGGCCTCGCTGGACACCGAACACGTCATCGCGGCCACGGGGTTCCGGGCCACCTGCGAGCGGCTGGACCTGCTGGCGCGTGAGGTGCGCGCGGATCTGGTGCCCCTCGCCGACGGCTCGCCCGCGGTCGGGCGGGACTTCGAGTCCTCGGTCCCCGGCCTGTTCCTCGCGGGCCTCACCACCGCGGCCGGTTTCGGCCCCGCGATGCGCTTCGTGCACGGCGCGTCGTTCACCGCCCCGACCCTCGTCCGAGGGGTGCGGCGACGGCTGCGCGCCGGGGTGCCCGGCGGACGCGTCCCGGTGCCGGGAGCGCGGGCGGACCTGGCGTCCACCGCCGGGGCGTGACGCACGTGGGTGCCGGGAGGCGCGCCGCGCGTCCCGGCACCCACGTGGACTCAACGACGGGAAGCGGCCCGGCCCCGCCGGTACAGGATGCCCCCACCCGCGATCAGCGCGACGCTGGCGGCCCCGGCCGCGAGCAGGGCCTCACGGTCGCTGCCGGTCTCGGGGAGCGTGGGCGGGTGATCCGTCGGGGGGTGGTCCGTCGGCGGGTGGTCAGTGGGGGGCCTGTCCGTCGGAGGCTTGTCGGTGGGGGTGGGGTGGCCCGTGGGAGAGGGGTGGCCCGTGGGGGGCTTGTGCGTGGGGCTCGGACCACCGGTCGGCGGCTTGTGCGTGGGGGGCTTCTCCGTCGGGGGCTTGCCCGTGGGGCTCGGACCGCCGGTCGGCGGCTTGTGCGTCGGAGGCTTCGTCGTGGGCGGCTTCGTCGGCGGCTGGTGCGGGGGCTTGGTCGGCGGGGTGTCGCCGTAGCCGACCTCGGTGTCCTCGTCGGTGTCCGGGGCGTCGCCGTAGTCGCCGGGGGCCTCGTCGTGGCCGCTCGGCGTGCCGTCGTGGTTCCCGTGGCCCTCGTCGCTCCCGTGGCCCTCGTCGCTCCCGTAGCCCTCGTCGCTCCCGTGGCCTTCCTCGTCCCAGCTCTGCGGGTGCTCCACGGGTTCGTCGTACTCCTCGTAGTACGCGTCCGGCCGCGTGTACTCCTCGTACGCCTGCTCCCAGGGCTCCTCGGCGTCCGCCGCCGGGGCCGGCGTGTACTCGGGCTCCGCCACCGGGGTGGCGTGGCGCTCCGGGGCGCTCTCGGTGGTCTGGGCGCGCTCGGCGTTCTCGGTGCTCCGGGCGTTCTCCGGGGCGTGGTCGCCGGTGTTGCCGCACTCGTTGCCGAGGGTCGGGTTGCCGAGGGCCGCGGCGTCGACGGTGTTGCCGCAGACGTTCACCGGGACGGTGACCGGCACCTCGACCGTGTTGCCCGACGCGACGCCGGGCGAGTTCGAGGCAGCCCCGTGCGCGCCCGTGTCCGCGAGCACCGGTGTGCCGTAGAGGGACAGCAGGCCCGTCGTCGCGGCGGCCACGACCATTCTCTTGCGCAGGTTCTGTCGCATCTCTCTTTCTTCCTGCTCGAAGAAGTGGGAAAAGCCGGCCTTGGAGCCGTTGAGAACACTCCAAGACCGGCTGAGGCACAGCCGAACGGCTGCTGCGATGCGCTACGACGTCAGTCGTTGACGCACACGTTGCCGGCTGTCGGGTTGAGCAGGGCGATGATGTTGATCGAGTTGCCGCACACGTTGATGGGCACGTGGACGGGGATCTGCACCACGTTGCCCGAGAGGACACCCGGGGAGCCGATGGCGGCACCGTGGGCCTCCGCGTCGGCGAAGGCCGGGGTGGCCAGACCCATGGCCATGATCACGCCGGCGACGACAGCAGCGCTCTTCTTGAGCTTCACGTCTTTTCCCTTCTCTGCGGTCATGCCTCAATTGACGGCCGAAACCGAGCGAGCACAGCATGAACGGCTCGCATCATGACCTGCAGTCTGCGAACGAGGAATAGACACCGGAGGAAACTGAGGAACGCGGGGGGTGGGGTAATTCACCCGATCGCCCCGCAATATTGTCGAACAGTCTTATCGGCGGCACTCGATCGGCCCATACGGCTAAAGACGACGAACTCGGGCCGCCCGCACACACCGTGCGGGCGGCCCGAGCCGTTTTGCGGTCCGACAATCAGCCGTTGCCGTTCCCGTTGCCGTTGTCCGAGAGGATCGGGATGTCCGACAGGATGTGCGACAGCGGCTCGTCGCCCTTGGCCTGGGTGGAGTTCTCGGTGCACTGCTGGTTCTGCGGGGCGGACAGGATCGGGACGTCCTGGAGGAGGGGCGCCGCGGCGAGGTTGACCTTGGCGGGAAGGCCGACGCAGAGCTTGTTGAGCGACCCCTGGACCAGCGAGAGCTGCGGGCTCATGTCGCCCTTGGTCACCGAGTTGCCGAACGCCTGGCTGGCGCCGTTCCCGCTGAAGCTCGTGGTGCCGCCGTCATCGGCGAGAGCCTGGGGGGCGGTCGCGGCCCCGAGGCCGGTGATGGAAGCGGCGACCGCAACGGCGGCCATTGCCTTCTTGAGCATTTCGCGTTCCTTTCCTGGCGGGACCCGCGGATCCCTGCTCCGGCAGCAACGGCGGTACATCCGTATCGGTTTCGACACATCACCCGTTCGGCCCCGCTCGCACCGGCGAACTCCAAAAACGACAAACGCTCCACACGCCCCGCTTGCACCCCCTCCGAATGAGCCGACGGAGTGAATCAGAGCAACTCGGGAGTCCGGAGCAAGTTGTCCATGGCGCTCCGGTGGAAACGGGGTTTTTCAGAAGGGATCGCAAGTGATCAAGAAAATTATGGCCGTAGCCACGATCGCCGCCTCCGCCGTCGGAGCCTCGGCCGTCGCCGCGCCTCAGGCTCTCGCCGATGACGGCGGCACCACGAGCTTCAGCGGGAACGACGCCCAGCAGGTGTACGGAAACTCGACGACGTACGGCAACATGAGCCCGCAGATGGCACTGATTCAGGGCTCGTTCAACAAGCCCTGCATCGGCCTGCCGCTCAAGGCCAACCTCGCCGCGGCGCCCCTCCTCCAGGACGTCCCGATCCTGTCCGCCCCGCAGAACCAGCAGTGCACCGAGAACTCCACCCAGGCCAAGGGCGACGAGCCGCTGTCGCACATCCTGTCCGACATCCCGATCCTCTCGGACAACGGCAACGGCAACGGCAACAACAACGGCGGCGGGAAGTAGCGCCCAGGCCACCACCGCACGGGTGAGCCGTCGGCCGGCTCGGCGACTCACCCGCGATAAGCCGCCTATTGCGCCAATAGGGGCAATCAACGCAACCGTTGGCCGGATGCCCTGTTGATCAGGGCGCAACTCCGCAACGGAGTCCGCTTTCCGAAGGGATCGAACATGAAGAAGCTGTGGGCTACCGCGGCTGTTGCCGTTTCCATTGCCGGCCTCGGGGCCGCGACCGCCCCCCAGGCTCTCGCCGACGACGGCGGCACCACGAGCTTCAGCGGGAACGGCGCCAGCCAGGCGTTCGGCAACTCGGTGACCAAGGGCGACATGAGCCCGCAGCTCTCGCTGGTCCAGGGGTCGCTCAACAAGCCCTGCATCGGCCTGCCGCTCAAGGCCAACCTCGCCGCGGTGGCGGCCCTGGCCCAGGACGTCCCGATCCTGTCGGCCCCGCAGAACCAGCAGTGCACCGAGAACTCCACCCAGGCCAAGGGCGACGAGCCGCTGTCGCACATCCTGTCGGACATCCCGATCCTCTCGGACAACGGCAACGGCAACAACAACGGCGGCGACAACGGCGCGAAGCACCACTGACGCCACCACCGGACACACCGAAGCGGGTCGCCGAGTTCACCGGCGGCCCGCTTCGCCGCGTCCCCGCAGGTGTCGGCCCCGGGTCACCTCTTCGCGTAGAGCGACTCGATCGCCGCCGCGTACGCCGCCGTGACCGCGTGGCGTTTGATCTTCATGGAGGGGGTGAGCAGGCCGTTCTCCTCGTTGAACTCGCCCTCGACCAGCTTGAACTCGCGGATGGACTCGGCACGGGAGACGGCCTGGTTGGCGTAGTCGACGGCCTGCTGGACGTCGGCGCGCATCCGGGGGTCGGCGACGATCTCGGAGAGCGGGGTGTCCGGGGACATGCCGCGCACGTGCAGCCAGTGGGTGACGTCCTCGGGGTCGAGGGTGATGAGGGCGGCGACGAAGGGGCGGTTGTCGCCGACGACCATGCACTGACCGACCGGGGGGCGGCTGCGCAGCCGGTCCTCCAGGACGGCCGGCGAAACGTTCTTGCCGCCGGAGGTGACGAGGATGTCCTTCTTGCGGCCGGTGATGGTGAGGTAGCCGTCCTCGTCGAGCGCGCCGAGGTCGCCGGTGGCGAACCAGTCGTCGGTGAGGGCGGCGTCGGTGGCGACCGGGTTGTTCCAGTAGGTGCCGAAGACGATGCCGCCCTTGATGAGGACCTCCCCGTCGTCGGCGATCCGGACCGCGGTGCCGGGGACGGGCCGGCCGACGGTGCCGGGGCGGGGCCTGAGGGGCGGGACGATGGTGGCGGCCGCGGTGGTCTCGGTGAGGCCGTAGCCCTCGTAGACGATGACCCCGGCGGCGTAGAAGAAGAGGTTGAGGTCGCGGTCGAGCGGGGAGCCGCCGCTGATGGCGTAGCGCATCCGGCCGCCCAGTTCCCTGCGGATGCGGCGGTAGACCAGCAGGTCGTACAGGGCCCAGGCGGCGTACAGGCCAGGGGTGGGGCCGGGGCCCCGGTCCAGGAATCTGTCCAGGTAGGCCTTGGCGAAGCGCACGCCGATGCGGTGGGCGCGGTCGAAGGAGGCGCCGCGGCCGATGCGTTCGGCGGTGGCGCGGCCGGTGGCGTGGATCCGCTCGAAGAGGTAGGGGACGCCGACGAGGAAGGTGGGGCGGAACTTCTTGAGGGCGGGCCGCAGTTCGTCGGGCTTGATGCTCGGGCAGTGGCCGATCTCGATGCGGGCCATCAGGCAGGCGATCTGGATCGCACGGCCGAGGATGTGGGCCAGGGGGAGGAAGAGGAGGGTGGAGGCGGCCTGGCCGGTGATCTCCTTGAAGATCGGGTGGAGGAGTTCGACCGTGTTGGCGGCCTCCGCGTGGAGGTTGGCGTGGGTGAGGACGCAGCCCTTGGGGCGGCCGGTGGTGCCGGAGGTGTAGCAGATGGTCGCGGCCGTGTCCGGGGTGAGGGCGGCGCGGCGCTTGGTGACCTCGTCGTCGGGGACGCCCCGGCCGAGGTCCGCGAGGTGGGCGAGGGCCTCCCGGTCGATCTGCCAGACGTGCGGGGGCTGGGAGTGGCGGGCGGTGGCGGTGGCGACGGCTTCCGCGTTCCCGGCGGTCTCCGCGACCACGAAGCGGGAGCCGGAGTCGCGGACGATCCACTCGATCTGCTCGGGCGAGGACGTGGCGTAGATGGGCACGGACTGGCCGCCGGCCGCCCAGACGGCGAAGTCGAGGACCGTCCACTCGTAGCGGGTGCGGGACATCAGCGCGACGCGGCCGCCCGGTTCGAGGCCGGCGGCGATCAGCCCCTTGGCGGTCTCGGTGACCTCGCGGGCGAAGGCGGCGGCGGTCACCGGATGGTAGGTGCCGTGCTGGTCTGCCCGGCGCAGGACCACGGCGCCGGGCGCCTCGGTGGCGTTGACGAAGGGGAGGTCGGCGATGCTGCCGCCGGTCGGGCGGGGCGCGAGGGCGGGTGTGCGCGCCTCGCGGACGACACCCCGCGCGTCCCTGACGACCTCGACCTTCGCACGGTCGGACAGGCCGCCGCGCTGTTTCGCCCGGTTCAAGTCCCTGCGTACGCCCATCACCGCTCCCCGAGGTCTCACGTGTCCACGTTACTGGCGAGTCAACTTACCGGTACGTAAGGAAATATCAATGCTTCGGTACGACTGCGAGGCTCGGGAACGGGCGCGTGATAGGTGTGGATCATGCGCCCCCACCGCCTCGGTTCCACCCTGATCTCCGCCGTCGCCTCCCTCTGCGTCTGTCTGTCCGCCGGTGCCTCGTCCGCCGCGGCCCTGCCCGGTGCTTCGCCGGTCGCCGCAGAGTCGTCCTCCGCCCCTCCTCGTACGGCTCCCGGCGCCCGGTCGCTCACCGCGGTGACGGATCTGTTCGCCGAGCGGCTGCTCGTCGCGGACAAGGTCGCGGCGGCGAAGTACGGGACGACCACGCCGATCGACGACCCCGTGCGGGAGAAGGCGATCCTGGACGACGTGGCGGCGCGGGCGGTCGGGCTCGGCCTCGACCCGGAGGCGGTCACCGCCGTGTTCCGGGACCAGATCGAGGCCAACAAGCTGGTGCAGCGCGGCCTTTACGCCCGGTGGGACGCGCACCCCGAGGAACGGCCCACCGAGCGGCCCGATCTGGTGAAGGAGGTGCGGCCGGTGCTCGACCGGATCACCACCCGGCTGCTGAGCGCGCTCCAGGAGACGGAGTCTCTGCGGGCCGGGGCGTCGTGCGCGCCCCGGCTGCGGGTGGCGGCGGTGTGGTCCGCGGTCGACCACCGGCTGGACCGGTTGCACGGGCAGGGGCTGGTGCGGGCGTCGCCCTCGGTCTGCGCGCCGGTCGTGAAGCCCTAACCCATCAGCTCCTCCGCCGACTTGACCGCCTCGGCGAGGGCGTAGACGTCCTTGTCCTCGCGGTCCCTCGCCAGATCGTCCGCCCGCAGGCCCAGTCGGTGCAGGGAGGGGCGGGCCGGGAGGTCGGGCCGGCGGCCGTCCTCCTGGCGGAGGGAGTCGGCGAAGTAGGCGGCCACGGCGGCCACCCGCAGGCCGTACGGGGAGTCGGTCCACAGGTCGTCGTGCAGGGCCGACACCTCCAGGCCCGCCGCCTCCTCGTGCGGGGTGCGGGTGTCGGGGTCCAGCCAGCGGACGGTGGCGGTGGCGAGGTGGCCGCCGTCGGCGCCGTCCTTGGTGCGGACGACGTAGAGCGCGGTGACGGTGTGGCCGGGGCCGACCTCGCCGCCGTCGACCCGGTCGTCACGGAAGTCCTCGTCGGCGACCCGCCGGTTGTCGTAGCCGATCAGGCGGAACTCCTCGACCGTGGCCGGGTCGAAGGCGACCTGGGCCTTGGCGTCGCGGGCGGTGAGGTCGACGTGGCGCGGGAGTTCCTCGCAGAAGACCTGCTCGGCCTCCTCCTCGGTGGAGACGTAGGTGGTGTGGCCGTCGCCCCGGTCGGCGAGTTGTTCCATGAGCTCGTCGCCGTAGTCGCTGCCGACGCCGACGCCGAAGAGGGTGATGCCGTGGTCGCGGCGTTCGCCCGCGATGCGTTCGAGGATGGTCTCGGCGTCGGTGGAACCGGTGTTGGCGAGGGCGTCGGAGAGCAGGACGACCCGGTTCGTGGCGCCCTTGCGCAGGCCCTCGACGGCGGTCTCGTAGCCGGTCTCGACGCCCGCCGCGAGGTTGGTGGAGTCGGTGGGCTCCAGGCTGTCGACGGCCTCGCGGATCTCACCCCGGTTGCCGTCGAGGCGGGTCATCGGCAGGACGGTCTCGGCCTCGTCGCTGAAGGTGACGACGGCGACCGAGTCGTCGTCGCGCAGCCGGTTCGTCATCGTGCGCAGGGCGTCCTGGGCGAGGTCGAGGCGGCCCGGTTCGGACATGGACCCGGAGACGTCGATGACGAAGGTGAGGGCGGCGGGCGGGCGTTCGCCGTCGCCGCCCGCGGCCCGGGTGGCGAGGCCGACCCGGACCAGGGACCAGTTCTCGGCGTCGGTGCGGGCGCCGTCGACGGTCACCGAGAAGCCGTCGCCGTCCGGGCGTTCGTAGTCCTGGCGGAAGCTGTTCACGAACTCCTCCGGGCGGACCGTCGCCGGGTCGGGCAGGCTGCCCTCGTCCAGGGTGCGGCGGGCGTAGCCGTAGGAGGCCGTGTCGACGTCGAGGGCGAAGGTGGAGAGGTGGTCGGGGGACGGGGCGAAGTCGCCGGAGTCGTCGCCCTGTTCGCCGGAGTCGGGGCCCTCGGGCGCGGGAGCCGGGAAGCCGTCCGCCGTGCCGCCGCTGCCGCCCCGGTCGTACGAGGAGGAGTTGCCCCCGTCACCGCCGTCGCCGCAGCCGGTGAGGAGCAGGGCGCAGGCTGCGCCCAGGGCGAGGAACGCGGTGCCGGTCCGCCGCCCGGCCCTCCGCCTCGGCCTCGTCGTCGGCCCCGTCGTCCTCGTCGTCGGCGTGCTCCTGCGATACGCGCGCATCCGGGCCCCCTAGCCACGTCGTCCGTCGCCTTCCGCGGGTTCTCGCGGGCGGCTGTTGTGACTGTGACGGCGCGGGGGGCCCGGATGTGCGCCACGGGGTGTTGCGGATGCGTCTCGAAGCGGCCACGGCGGGCGCCCGCCGAGACCGGTGGGTGATCCTCCGGTGACCTAGGAGACGACGTCCTTGCGGCCGAAACCGCGGAAGGCCAGGGCGAACAGCACCAGCGCGTACGTTACGGAGACGGAGACGCCCTGGATCATGTCGGTGTACTCGGGCTGCGGGCGGACGACGTCCAGCCAGGCGTACTGCCAGTGCGCGGGCAGGAAGTCGCGCCAGTCGCCGAGGGCGGTCACCGAGTCGAGCACATTGCCGACGATGGTGAGGCCGACGGCACCGCCGACCGCGCCGAGCGGGGCGTCCGTCCGGGTGGAGAGCCAGAACGCCATGGCGGCGGTGACCAGTTGGGACACGAAGATGTACCCGACCGTGATCAGCAGCGCCTGGGCGGCGGCGCCCGCGGCGAGTCCACCGCCGGTGGGCAGCTCCAGCGGGCCCCAGCCGTAGGCCGCGGTGCCGACCGCGAGGGCGACGACCGGCAGCAGCACCAGCGCCGCAAGGCTGAGGGTGAGGCCGACGACGAGCTTGGACCACAGCAGCCGGGCGCGCGGCACGGGCGCGGCGAGAAGGTAGCGCAGGGAGGACCAGCTGGCCTCCGAGGCGACCGTGTCGCCGCAGAACAGCGCGACGGGGATGACGAGCAGGAAGCCCGCGGCGGCGAACAGGTTCACCGCGGCGAAGTTCGCGCCGGACGCGGTGGCCGTGTCCATCAGGTTGACCCGGTTGTTGCCCTCGCCGGGCGTGCCGCCGACCTGGAAGGCGATCAGCAGCACGAGCGGCAGGGCGAACAGGATGCCGCCCATGACCAGGGTGCGGCGGCGCTTCAGCTGGCGGACCAGTTCGACCCCGAGGGGCAGGGTGCGGCCGGCGCGGTAGCCGTCGGCGACCTCGACGGGCCGGGCGGGCCCGGGTTCTGCGTGCTCGGCACGCTCGGCCAGCGTGCTCATGCGGACTCTCCGATCAGGGTGAGGAAGGCGTCTTCGAGGCGGCGGTGCGGGCCGACCGACTCCACGGGTACGTCCAGCCGGACGAGTTCGGCGACCAGACGCCGGGCGCTGCCGCCGGCGTCGAGGCGGACCACCAGACCGCCGTCGGCGGGTACGGCCGAGTCGACGCCCGGCAGCGCGGCGATCTTCTCGACGAGCGGCTCGTCCACCGGCTCGGAGGTGCCGACCAGCAGCGTGTCGCCGGATCCGACGATCTCGCTCACGGGGCCGGCCTGGACGAGTTGCCCGTGGTCCATGACGACCAGATGCGTGCAGGTCTGCTCGACCTCCGCCAGCAGGTGACTGGAGACGATGACCGTGCGGCCGGCGGCCGCGTACCGGATCATGACCTCGCGCATCTCGCGGATCTGCGGCGGGTCGAGTCCGTTCGTCGGCTCGTCCAGGATCAGCAGGTCGGGCAGGCCGAGCATGGCCTGGGCGATGGCCAGGCGCTGGCGCATGCCCTGGGAGTAGGTGCGCACCGCGCGGGCCAGGGCGTCGCCGAGGCCGGCGATCTCCAGGGCCTCGTCGAGGTGGGCGTCCTCGGCCGGGCGGCCGGTGGCGGCCCAGTACAGCTCCAGGTTCTCGCGGCCGGAGAGGTGCGGGAGGAAGCCCGCGCCCTCGACGAACGCGCCGACCCGGGAGAGGACCGGGGCGCCCGGCACGATCGCGTGGCCGAAGACGCGGATCTGGCCGCCGTCCGGCTGGATCAGGCCCATCAGCATGCGCAGGGTCGTCGTCTTGCCCGCTCCGTTCGGTCCGAGCAGGCCGAGGACCTGGCCCTTCTCGACGCGGAGGGAGAGGTCGCGGACGCTGTAGCGGTCGCCGTTCCTGTACTTCTTGCTCAGGTCGGTGATCTGCAGCGGGACCTCGGCGAGCGCCGGGTCGGGGGCCGGGGTGACGATCCGGCGGCGTCCGGTGACGAGGAGGACGGCCGCGATCACGGCGCCGGCGATCGGCAGGTACCAGACCCAGGCGGGCAGGACGTCCGTGCGGTCGGCCCCGGCGAGGGGCGTGGGCACCTCCAGGCCGCCCTTGAGGGAGACGGTGTACGTCGCCGGGGTCGTCGGGGAGGCGTAGCCGAGGTCGGTGGAGGCGAGGACCAGACGGAGGCGGTGGCCGTCGTCGAGTTCGTGGTCGACGGCCGGGAGGGTGAGCGTCACGTCCTTGCCGGCCTTCGCGCCCCGCACCCGGACCGGCTCGACGAGCTGGGAGGGGAGGACCTGGGACCTGCCGTCGGGGCCGACGTCGTACACCTTGGCGAAGAGGACGGCGTCCTCGCTGGTCGACTTCACGTGGACCGTGGCCGTGGGCGAGCCGGTGATCTGCAGGTCGTCCGCGACCGGCTTCGACTGGAACGCGGCGAACTGGCCGGGGAAGTCGAGGGAGATGCCGACGCCGAGCGAGGACAGCTGGGCCAGGCCGCCGCCGGCGCCGAGGCCGGGCAGGGCGGAGATGGCGGGCGGGTTGGCGCCGGCCGGGCTCTCGAAGCTCTGCTCCCGGCCGGCAAGGGCGATCTTCGTGGGGTCGCCCTCCAGGCCCGGGTAGGTGTCGTCGGTCGTACCGGCGAGGCGGGGCTCGCCGTCGCCGGAGCCGGCGCCGAGGGTGCGGGTGACGCGGAACGCGGAGCCGGTGTCCGCGCTCTTGTCGCCCTTCAGATAGCGGTCGAACCAGGCCTGTGTCCGGGCCTGGACCCGGCTCGTCTCCATGTCGCCGCCGTCGTGGCCACCGGAGATCCAGTCGACGTCCACGGGCGCGCCGTTGGCCTTGATCGCCCGGGCGGCGGCGTCGGCCTGGCCGAGCGGGAAGAGGGAGTCGGTCTGGCCCTGCATCAGCAGGGTGGGCACCTTGATGCGATCGCCGACGGCCTCGGGGCTGCGCTCCTGGAGGAGCTTCACGGCCTGCGCGTCCGGCTGCCCGGACTCGGCGACCCGCTGGTACATCTCGCAGAGCTGCTTCTCGAACTTCTCGCAGCCGCCGCCGGTGTTGACGAACAGACCGGCCCACAGCTTCTTGAAGACGCCGTTCGGGAACAGGGCGTCCGCCAGGTTCCAGTACGTGATGGCGGGCGCGATGGCGTCGACCCGGTCGTCGTACCCGGCGGCCAGCAGCGAGATCGCGCCGCCGTACGAGGCGCCGGCGACGCCGAGGCGCGGGTCGCCCTTCTTGTCGAGCTGGACCTCGGGGCGCTTCGCGAGCCAGTCGATCAGCTTGGAGACGTCGGCGACCTCGCCCTTCGGGTCGTTCAGCCCGATCTTGCCGGTCGAGTCGCCGAAGCCGCGGGCGGACCAGGTCAGCACCGCGTAGCCGTCGCGGGCGAGGGTCTCGGCCTGCTTGCGGACGTCGTTCTTGCTGCCGCCGAAGCCGTGGCCGAGCAGGACGGCCGGGCGGCGGCCGTCACCGCCGGAGGTGAAGTACGAGGTGTCGATGCGTACGCCCTCGGCCGTGTCCATGGCCCGGTCGGAGCGCTTCACCGGCGCCGCCTCGTCGGAGGCGGTGGCCGTCCAGGTACCGGCGCCGGCGAGCACGACGACGGCGGCCGCGGCGGCGAGGGTGCGACGCGGCCTCCGCCGGAGCGCTCCGCGCAGGCGCGGGCCGGTCAGTCGAAGATCCATGCGTCAACGGTACGGGGGCGTGGTGGTGGGTCACGGCCCCCTCAGGGGGGAGGGGTGGGGTATCCCACGGTCGTACGGGGGGAATTCGGTATACAGCGGGTGCGGTATGCGGGGGTGGGGCGGGCCTGACAGCAACCTGATAAGTCGGGGCAGATCGGGGTAGGCGGGCGTGCGCGGGTCCGGTGGGGCTTCTCGCACGCTTCCCCGCGCCCGTTCGGGCGCGGGGAAGCGTGGGTACGGGCTAGTGGTTGCGCGGGTACGGGCTAGTGGTTGCGCGGGAAGCCCAGGTCCACGGCCGACGGGCCGTCGGCCGGGTCGGGCCAGCGGGTGGTGACGACCTTGCCGCGGGTGTAGAAGTGCGTGCCGTCGTTGCCGTAGATGTGGTGGTCGCCGAAGAGGGAGTCCTTCCAGCCGCCGAAGCTGTGGTAGCCGACGGGGACCGGGATCGGGACGTTGACGCCGACCATGCCGGCCTCGACCTCCAGCTGGAAGCGGCGGGCGGCGCCGCCGTCACGGGTGAAGATCGCGGTGCCGTTGCCGAACGGGGAGGCGTTGATGAGGGCGATGCCCTCGTCGTAGGTGTCGACGCGCAGCACGGTCAGCACCGGGCCGAAGATCTCGTCCTGGTACGCCTTCGCCGAGGTGGGGACCTTGTCGAGGAGCGAGATGCCGATCCAGTGGCCGTCCTCGAAGCCGTCGACCGTGAAGCCTGTGCCGTCGAGGACGACCTCGCAGCCCTCGGCCGCCGCGCCCTCGACGTAGGAGGCCACCTTGTCGCGGTGGACCGCCGTGATCAGCGGACCCATCTCGGACGTCGGGTCGTTGCCGGGGCCGATCTTGATCTTCTCGGCACGCTCGCGGATCTTGTCCACCAGTTCGTCGCCGATCGCGCCCACGGCCACGACCGCGGAGATCGCCATGCAGCGCTCGCCCGCCGAGCCGTAGGCCGCCGAGACCGCCGCGTCGGCCGCCGCGTCCAGGTCGGCGTCCGGGAGGACCAGCATGTGGTTCTTGGCGCCGCCGAGGGCCTGGACGCGCTTGTGGTTGGCGGAGGCCGTGGTGTGGATGTAGCGGGCGATCGGGGTCGAGCCGACGAAGGAGATCGCCTTGACGTCCGGGTGCTCCAGGAGGCGGTCGACGGCCACCTTGTCGCCGTGGACGACGTTGAAGACGCCGTCGGGGAGGCCGGCCTCCGAGAGGAGTTCGGCGATCTTGATGGAGGCCGAGGGGTCCTTCTCGGACGGCTTCAGCACGAACGTGTTGCCGGTCGCGATCGCCATGGGGAACATCCACATCGGGACCATCGCCGGGAAGTTGAACGGCGTGATGCCCGCGACGACGCCCAGCGGCTGGCGGATGGAGGAGACGTCGACGCGGCTGGCGACCTGCGTGGACAGCTCGCCCTTCAGCTGCACGTTGATGCCGCAGGCCAGTTCGACGATCTCCAGGCCGCGCGCGACCTCGCCGAGCGCGTCCGAGTGCACCTTGCCGTGCTCGGCGGTGATCAGCTCCGCGATCGCGTCACGGTTGGCGTCCAGCAGGGCGCGGAACTTGAACAGGATCGAGGTGCGCTGGGCCAGCGAGGACTGGCCCCAGGTCACGAAGGCCTCCTTGGCGGTGCGTACCGCCGCGTCGACCTCGTCGACGGTCGCGAAGGCGACCTGGGTGGTGACCGCGCCGGTCGCCGGGTCCGTGACCGGCCCGAACGTACCCGACGCGCCTTCGACGGTCTTGCCGCCGATCCAGTGGTTGACGATCTTCGTCATGCCGAGAAACTCCTTCTCACAGATGGCGGCGTCGGGTTGAGACGTGCCGGTCGTACTCCTCGCGTGCCTTGACCGCCGACGCGCGGGTCGCGGTCTCGGCCACAGGTACATCCCACCAGGCCTGCGCGGGAGGCGGGCCCGACACAGTGTCTGCCGTTTGGGTCTCCACGTAGACACAAGTGGGAGTGTCGGCCGCCCGCGCCTCGGCGAGTGCGGCGCGCAGGTCACGGACCGTCCTGGCGCGCAGGACGCGCATGCCGAGACTGGCCGCGTTGGCGGCGAGATCCACGGGCAGCGGGGCGCCCGTGAACGTGCCGTCGTCAGGGTTGCGGTGCCGGTAGGCGGTACCGAACCGCTCACCGCCGACCGACTCGGAGAGCCCGCCGATGGAGGCGTACCCGTGGTTCTGCACGAGCAGCACCTTGATCGGGACGTTCTCCTGCACGGCCGTGACGATCTCGGTCGGCATCATCAGATACGTGCCGTCGCCGACCAGCGCCCACACCGGGCGCCCGGGAGCGGCCAGCCGGACGCCGATCGCGGCCGGTATCTCGTAGCCCATGCAGGAGTAGCCGTACTCCAGGTGGTACTGGTCCCGGGACCGGGTACGCCACAGTTTGTGCAGGTCACCGGGGAGGGAGCCGGCCGCGTTGATGAGGATGTCGTCCTCGTCGACGATCTCGTCGAGGAGGCCGAGCACCTGGGCCTGGGTGGGCCGGGTGTCCGGCTCGTCTGCCTCGTAGCAGGCGTCGACGCGGTGCTCCCAGCGCTGCTTGTCCTGGGCGTACTCGGCGACGTAGCCGTCCGCGACCCGGTGCCCGTGCAGCCCCAGGGCCTCGGCGAGCGCCTCCAGGCCGGACCGGGCGTCCGCGATCAGCGGCAGTGCGGAGAGCTTGTGGCCGTCGTACGGGGCGATGTTGAGGTTGAGGAAGCGCACGTCGTCGGCGGCGAAGAGGGTGTTCGAGGCCGTGGTGAAGTCCGTGTACCGGGTGCCGACGCCGATCACCAGGTCGGCGGTGCGGGCGAGTTCGTTCGCGGTCGCGGTGCCGGTGTGACCGATGCCGCCCACGTCCTGCGGGTGGTCGAAGCGGAGGGAGCCCTTGCCGGCCTGGGTGGACGCCACGGGGATGCCGGTGGCGGCGGCCAGTTCGGCGAGGGTCTCCTCGGCGCGGGCGTGGTGGACGCCGCCGCCGGCGACGATCAGGGGGCGGCGGGCCGCGCGGATCGCGGCGATCGCGGCGGCCAGTTCGGCGACGTCGGCGGCCGGGCGGCGCACGTTCCAGGTCCGCTCGGCGAAGAACTCATCCGGCCAGTCGTACGCCTCGGCCTGCACGTCCTGCGGCAGGGCGAGGGTGACGGCCCCCGTCTCTACCGGGTCGGTGAGGACGCGCATCGCCTGCAGCGCGGCCGGGATCAGGGCCTCGGGGCGGGTGATCCGGTCGAAGTACCGCGACACCGGACGCAGTGTGTCGTTGACGCTGATGTCGCCCGCGTAGGGGACTTCGAGCTGCTGGAGGACCGGGTCGGCCGGCCGCGTGGCGAAGGTGTCGCCGGGCAGCAGCAGCACCGGGAGGTGGTTGATGGTGGCGAGGGCGGCGCCGGTGACCAGGTTGGTGGCGCCGGGGCCGATGGACGTCGTCACGGCGTGCGTGGACAGCCGGTTCGACTGCCGGGCGTAGCCGACGGCCGCGTGGACCATCGACTGCTCGTTGCGGCCCTGGAGGTACGGCATGTCGTCGACGTACTCGATCAGCGCCTGGCCGAGGCCCGCGACGTTGCCGTGGCCGAAGATGCCCCAGGTGGCGCCGATCAGCCGCCGCCGCTCGCCGTCGCGCTCGGTGTACTGGGCGGACAGGAAGCGGACGAGCGCCTGGGCGACCGTCAGCCGCGTGGTGGTCGTGGTCGGGCTCATCGGTAGCCCTCCGTGTGGTCGGGGTGGAAGCAGATCTGCCACTTCCGCTCGGAACCGGGACCCGCCATCACGTTCAGGTAGTACATGCTGTGGCCGGGCTGCGCGACGGACGGGCCGTGCCAGCCGTCGGGCACGAGCACCGCGTCACCGGAACGGACCTCGGCGAGGACCTCGGAGCCGCCCTCGCGGGAGGGGGACACGCGCTGGTAGCCGAAGCCGTGGGGACCGTCGATCTCGAAGTAGTAGATCTCCTCCAGCTCGGTCTCCTCCCCCGGCCGGTTCTCGTCGTGCTTGTGCGGCGGGTACGAGGACCAGTTGCCGCCGGGGGTGATGACCTCGACGGCGATCAGCTTGTCGCACTCGAAGGCGTCCGCGGAGGCGAAGTTGCGTACCTGGCGGGCGCAGTTGCCGCTGCCCCGGTCCTCCACGGGGACCTCCGGCGCGGGGCCGTAGCGCGCGGGGAGTCGTCGCTCGCACTTCGCTCCTGCCAAAGCGAAGCGGCCTCCCGCGCCGGAGGCGATCTGTACCCGGGCGTCACGGGGCGCGTAGACGAAGTCGGAGACTCCGGCGAACACGCTCTCCCTGCCCAGGACTTCGAACTCGGCGCTGCCGCCGCCGTCTGAACTGCCCGGTTCCTCCGACACCCGCACCGTACAACCGCCGGCCAGGGACAGCACGATCCATTCGCTGTCCCCGGTCGTGAACGTGTGCGAGCCACCCGGCTCCAACTCCACGACGCGCAGGCTGCTGTGGGTCCAGCCGGCCCGCTTCGGGTCGATGTCGACGGCGTACCGGGCGTTCGCGGTCGCGCCCTTGGGTACGTACAGCTCGGTCTTGTGTGTCATGCGGCCCTCACAACAGTCCTACGGCGGTGTCCACGGCGGCGGTCACGTCGTCGTCCGCCGGGTAGAGCAGCGAGCGGCCGACCACCAGGCCCTGCACGGTGGGCAGTTGCAGCGCGCCCCGCCACTTCTCGTACGCCCCGTCCTGGTCCTCGCCGACATCGCCGCCGAGGAGGACGGCGGGCAGCGTCGAGGTCTCCATCACGCGGGCCATGTCGTCGGGGTTGTCGGTGACGGGCACCTTCAGCCAGGTGTACGCCGACGTGCCGCCGAGCCCGGCCGCTATGGCGATCGACTTGGTGACGGCGTCGGCGCTCAGGTCGTTCCTGACCTTGCCGGTGACGGGGTCGCGGCGACTGATGAACGGCTCGACGAAGACGGGCAGCCGCCGCTCGGCCATGGCGTCCACGGCACGGGCGGTGGACTCCAGGGTGGTGAGGGAGCCCGGGTCGTCGTAGTCGACGCGCAGCAGGAGCTTGCCGGCGTCGAAGCCGAGGCGCTCCATGTCCTCGGGGCGGTGTCCGGTGAAGCGGTCGTCCAGTTCGAAGCTGGCGCCCGCCAGGCCGCCCCGGTTCATCGAGCCCATGACGACCTTGCCGTCGAGGGCGCCGAGGAGGAGCAGGTCGTCGAGGATGTCGGCGGTCGCGAGGACACCGTCGACGCCGGGGCGGGACAGCGCCAGGCACAGTCGTTCGAGGAGGTCGACGCGGTTGGCCATGGCGAGCTTGCGGTCACCGACGGAGAGCGCGCCACGGGCCGGGTGGTCGGCGGCGACGATCATCAGTCGGCCGCTGTCCCCGATCAGGGGGCGCCGGACGCGTCGGGCGGCGGCCTCGGCGACGGCCTCGGGGTGGTGGACGCGGGTGCGGACGAGGGCGGAGACGTCGACGGGGCCTAGCGGGCTCACGGGGCGTGCGGGAGTCACAGGACCGCTCCCGCCGTGACCGCCGCCTCGATCTCGTCCACCGTGGGCATCGCGGACGAGCACTCCAGACGGGAGGCGACGATGGCCCCGGCCGCGTTGGCGTGCCGCATGATCTTCTCCAGGCCCCAGCCTTCGAGCAGGCCGTGGCAGAGGGAGCCGCCGAAGGCGTCACCGGCGCCGAGGCCGTTGAGGACGTTCACGGGCAGCGGCGGGACCTCGGCGGACTCGCCCCTGCTGTTGACCGCGAGGACGCCCTTGGGGCCCTGCTTGACGACCGCGAGTTCGACCCCGGCGTCGAGCAGCGCGCGGGCGGCGGCGTGCGGTTCGCGGACTCCGGTGGCGACCTCGACCTCGTCGAGGTTGCCGACCGCGACGGTGGTGTGCCGCAGGGCCTCCTCGTAGAAGGGGCGGGCCTCGGCCGGGTCGTTCCAGAACATGGGGCGCCAGTCGAGGTCGAAGACCGTCGTGCCGGCCCCGGCCCGGTGGGCGAGCGCCGCGAGCGTCGCCGTACGGCTGGGCTCCTCGCTCAGGCCGGTGCCGGTCACCCAGAAGATCCTGGTCCCGGCGATGGCGTCGAGATCCAGCTCGTGGGCGTCGATCTCCAGGTCGGGGGCCTTCGGGCGGCGGTAGAAGTACAGCGGGAAGTCGTCCGGCGGGAACACCTCGCAGAAGGTGATCGGCGTCGCGAGGCCGGGGACCGGGGTGACCCAGCGGTCGTCCACGCCGAAGTCGCGCAGTGCCTGGTGGAGGTACTCGCCGAAGGGGTCCTCGCCGGTGCGGGTGATGACGGCGGTGGAGCGGCCGAGGCGGGACGCGGCCACCGCGACGTTCGTCGCCGATCCGCCGAGGAACTTGCCGAAGGACGTCACCTGCGGCAGCGGGACCCCCGTCTGCAACGGGTAGAGGTCCACACCGATCCGCCCCATGGTGATCAGGTCGTACGCCATCGAGTTCCCTTCACGCGCCGGGTCCGTCCGCCGGGTCCGTCAAGGTCTAGCCCTGTCGGAGCGACCCTGTCAATACTTTGTCCAGACATTCGGACTACCTATTGACACCCTCAGCTTCGAGGCTGAAGCTGACTCCCATGACGTCGTTGTCACCTCAGTCCTCACTTTCGCGCATCCGAGTCGGCTCGGCGCCCGACTCCTGGGGCGTCTGGTTCCCCGACGACCCCCAGCAGGTCCCCTGGCAGCGCTTCCTCGACGAGGTCGCCGCTTCCGGATACGAGTGGATCGAGCTGGGGCCGTACGGCTATCTGCCGACCGACCCGGCGGTCCTCGCCGAGGAGACCGCCAGGCGCGGCCTGAAAGTGTCGGCCGGCACGGTCTTCACCGGGCTGCACCACGGCCCCGACGTCTGGGAGAAGACCTGGGCGCACGTGGCCGACAACGCGGTCCTCGCGCAGGCCATGGGCGCCGAGCACCTGGTCGTCATCCCGTCGTTCTGGCGGGACGACAAGACGGGCCAGGTACTGGAGCCCAGCGAGCTGACCGTCGAGCAGTGGCGGCACCTCACCCAGCTCACCGAGCGGCTCGGGCGGGAGGTGCGGGAGAAGTACGGCCTGAAGATCGTCGTCCACCCGCACGCCGACACCCACATCGACAGCGAGGAGAACGTCGTCCGCTTCCTGGACGGCACCGACTCCTCGGTGGTCTCGCTCTGCCTGGACACCGGGCACTACGCCTACTGCGGCGGCGACAGCGTCAAGCTGATCGAGACCTACGGCGAGCGCATCGGCTATCTGCACCTCAAGCAGGTCGACCCCGAGATCCTGGCGGACGTGCGGGCGAACGAGGTGCCGTTCGGGCCCGCCGTCGCCCGGGGCGTGATGTGCGAGCCGCCGAAGGGCGTGCCCGAGCTGGGGCCGGTGCTGGCCGCCGCGGCGAAGCTGGACGTGGATCTGTTCGCGATCGTCGAGCAGGACATGTACCCGTGCGAGCCGGACACTCCGCTGCCGATCGCCCAGCGGACCCGGGCCTTCCTGAGGTCCTGCGGGGCGTAGGCGCTCCGCCGGGGGCCGGCGTGCCGGGAAGCGCCGGGGACTGCGGGGTCGGCGGCGGGCCGCGGGTGGCCCGGGGCCGGTCGCGCAGTTCCCCGCGCCCCTGAGGGGGCGCTGCGGCTGGGCCTGCCTGACGGAGCGTGCCTGACGGAGTGCCGTACCTGAGCGGTGCTCAATTTCGTCACTCGTGTCACAAAAGACACCTTTGCGTCACGAGTGTCACGTCTACGCGGGTCTTCCGTCACGCGTGGTCCACGGGCCCTTGCCGGTGTTCACCCGCTGTCGTTGGCCGGTCACAGGCTAGTGATCGCCAGCGCAGCGCCCGGCTCCCCCGACGGCTTCCCGGCCGCCTCCGTGGCGCGCGCGGGGAGGTGCCTCTGATGACCGACCGACGCCTCTGGTCGTACAAGGACATCGCGGCGCACATCCGTGTGCAGCCCGACACCGTCCGCTCGTACCGCAAACACGGGCTCCTGCCGCCGCCCGACCACATGGAGAACGGCAAGCCCTACTGGTACGCCGACACCGTGCGGGCCTGGGTCGCCTCCAGACCGGGCAACCGGGGGCGCAGGGGCGACTGACTCCCGCCGACCGCCGCTGCCGGCTGCTCGCAGCCCTTCCGGCTCCTCGTGACCAATTTCGCTTGTCCCCGGATCCGTTCGCCGTCCAGGATCCGGGGATGAGCTTTTCCCACAAGCCCGTACTCACCGGTGAGCGTGCCGTCCTGCGGCCGTTCACCGAGGACGACGCGCCCGCGATGGCGCGGATCCTGGCCGACCCGGAGGTCTTGCGGCTCACCGGCAGCCCGACCGGGGAGTTCGGGACGGACCGGTTGCGTTCCTGGTACGGCAGCCGCAACGACCACGCCGATCGGCTCGACCTCGCCGTCGTGGACCGGGCGAGCGGCGAACTGGTGGGTGAGGTCGTCCTCAACGACTGGGAGGAGGCCAACCGCAGCTGCTGCTTCCGCATCCTGATCGGCCCCGGCGGGCGGGACCGGGGGCTCGGCACGGAGGCCGTCCGGCTGATGGTCGGCCATGCCTTCGAGGAGGTCGGGCTGCACCGCGTGGCGCTGTACGTCTTCACCCACAATCCCCGGGCCCGGCGCGCCTACGAGAAGGCCGGCTTCGTCGCCGAGGGGATCGAGCGGCAGACCCTGTGGCAGGACGGGACGTGGATCGACGCCGTACGGATGTCGGTCCTCGCCCCGGAGTGGGCCGCCCGTCGGGGGCGTCCCGTCGGCCGCCGGGACGCCCCCGGCGGCGATCGGGTCAGCTCCACGGCTCGATGACCGTCACACCGCCGCCCGGTGCCGTGCCCATGGCCGCGAGGGCGGCGGGGGCCGCGTCCAGGGAGATCGTGGAGGTCACCAGGAGGTCGGGGCGCAGGACGCCGGCCCGGACCAGCTCCAGCATTCCGGGATAGGCGTGGGCCGCCATGCCGTGGCTGCCCAGCAGCTCCAGCTCCAGGGCGATCGCCCGGGCCATGGGGACGGGGGTGGTGCCCTCCGGGGACGGGAGCAGGCCCACCTGGATGTGGCGGCCCCGGCGGCGGAGGCTGTTGACGGAGGCCGCGCAGGTGGCCGGGGAGCCGAGCGCGTCGAGGGAGAGGTGGGCGCCGCCGCCGGTCAGGTCGCGGATGGCCGCGGCGGTGTCGGGGCCGGCCGAGGCGTCCACGCATTCCGCCGCGCCGAAGTCACGGGCCAGGTCCAGGGCTCGGGGAGAGACGTCGACGGCGATCACTCGGGCGCCGGACGCCGCCGCGATCATCACCGCGGAGAGGCCCACGCCGCCGCAGCCGTGGACCGCGACCCACTCCCCCGGCGCGACGCGGCCCTGTACGACGACCGCGCGGAACGCCGTGGCGAAGCGGCAGCCCAGGGCGGCCGCCGTGCCGTAGGACAGCTCGTCCGGCAGTGCCACCAGGTTCACGTCGGCGTGGTCCAGGGCGACGTACTGGGCGAACGAGCCCCAGTGGGTGAACCCCGGCTGGGTCTGGCGCTCACACACCTGCTGGTCCCCGGTCGCGCAGGCGGGGCAGGTGCCGCAGGCGCACACGAACGGGACGGTGACGCGGTCGCCGGGGCGCCAGGCGGTCACCGCGCCGCCGGTCGCCTCCACGACGCCGGCCAGTTCGTGGCCGGGGACGTGCGGGAGGGTGATGTCGGGGTCGTGGCCCTGCCAGCCGTGCCAGTCGCTGCGGCAGAGGCCGGTGGCCTCCACGCGGACGACGACGCCGTGGGGGGTCGGGGTGGGGGTCGCGATGTCCTGCACCGTGGCCGGCTCTCCGAACCGTTCGAACACGACTGCGCGCATGTGCGCCCGCCTTTCGCATGTGGCTGGTGATCTCTGCCGGGCCCGGCCAGCATCGCATTGTGGGTGGGTGGGGTTTTTCGCCCCCGCCGCCCCTACCCTTCCCATCCCCCAGGGGCCTGCGCCCCTTCGACCCCCATCTGACGGCTCGGTGGGGGCTTGTCGCGCAGTTCCCCGCGCCCCTGAAAAGCAGGGGCTGCGCCCCTTTCGACCCGCAGCCGCAGGCCCGGTGGGGGTTCTCGCGCCGTTCCCCGCGCCCCCTGAGGGGGCGGGGACCTTCGGGCCTGCCCGCCCCCTCAGGGGGTGGAGTGGGTGGTGACCTTTTCCCGTTCCGGCTCGGGGTGGGGCTCCGGCTCGGGCGGTCGGCCGCCCTCGCTCACTCCGAACCGCTCGTGGAACCTTCGCAGCGGGGCCGGGGCCCACCAGGTCGCGCGGCCGGTCAGGCGCATGACCGCCGGGACCAGGAGGCTGCGGATGACCATGGCGTCCATGAGGACGGCGAGGGCTATGCCGAGGCCGAGCATCTTGGTGTTGGTGACCCGGGAGGTGCCTATGGCGATCATGACGACGGCGAGGATGACCGCGGCGGCGGTGATGAGGCCCCCGGTGCGTTGCAGGCCGAAGCGGACGGAGGCGATGTGGTCGCCGGTGTGGTCGTACTCCTCCTTGATGCGGGAGAGCAGGAAGACGCCGTAGTCCATGGAGAGGCCGAAGGCCACGCAGAACATCAGGACCGGGAGGGTCGTCTCGATGGAGCCGGGGCTGGTGAAGGCGAGGAGCCCGGTGAGGTGGCCGTCCTGGAAGACCCAGACCAGCGCGCCGAACATCGCGGTGAGGCTGAGGGCGTTCAGCAGGACCGCCTGGAGGGGGATCAGCACACTGCCGGTCAGGAGGAAGACCAGGATCAGGGTGACCGTCGCGATGAAGCCGAGGGCCCAGGGGATGCCGTCGCCTATCGCCGACTTCGTGTCGACCAGGACCGCCGCCGTGCCCGTCACCGAGGTGTCGAAGGGGGTGCGCATGGCCCGGATGTCGTGCACCAGGCGCTGGGCGGCCTCGTCGACCGCGTCGCCCTCGGGCTGCACGGTGAAGTAGGCCCAGTCGCCGTGGACCAGGGGGCCCTCCACGCTGAGCACGTCGGGCAGGTCGGCCAGCCGCTGCCGGTAGGTGGCGTACTCCGTCTTCGTCGCCCCTCCTTCCGTCAGCACCGCCAGACCGCCGCCGGGGGTGCCGGGGAAGCCTTCGCGGAGGTGCTGCTGGACGACGTGGGACTCGGCGGTCGAGGGAAGCTGGCGGTCGTCCGCCGTGCCGAACTTCACGCCCAGGAAGGGCAGGCCGAGCAGGAGCAGGCCGGCGGTCGTGGCGACGGCGAAGTAGGGGGCCCGGCGCATGACGAGGGCTGCCGTACGGCCCCAGGCCGCGCCCTCCTCCACGGCCGGGGCGTCGGCCCCGCCGGGGTCCGCGCCCTTGCGGCGGCGGAACAGCTTGCGCAGGTCCAGGGCGTTGACGCGGTCGCCGAGGAGGACCAGGGCCGCCGGGAGCAGGATCAGGGCGGCCGCCGCGGCCAGGAGGACCACCGCGATGCCCGCGTAGGCGAAGGACTTCAGGAAGTACTGCGGGAAGACCATCATGGCGGCCAGGGAGACGGCGACCGTGAGGGCGGAGAACAGGACGGTGCGGCCGGCGGTGCGCAGGGTGGTGGCGACGGCCGTCAGGGAGTCGGCGCCGCCCGCCAGCTCCTCGCGGAAGCGGCGCACGATGAACAGCGCGTAGTCGATCGCCAGGCCCAGGCCCATGGCCGTGGTGAGGTTCAGGGCGAAGACCGAGACGTCGGTGACCTCGGTGAGGCCGCGCAGGATCGCGTTGGTGCCGAGGATCGCGACGATGCCCACGCCGAGCGGCAGCAGGGCGGCGACCGCGCTGCCGAAGACCATGACCAGCAGGACGAGCGTCACCGGCAGGGCGATCATCTCGGCCCGCAGCAGGTCCTCCTGGATGGTGGTCTGCATCTCGTGGCGCACGGCGAGGATGCCGCCGACCTTGACCTCGACGGGGCCGTGCGTGCCGCGGAACTCCGGGGCGATGCGGTCCAGGGTCTTGTTGACCGCGGTGTCGTCGCCGGTGAGGCGGGCCGCTATCAGCGCCTCCCCGCCGTCCTTCGCGCGCAGGGCGGGGGCGCGCGTCTGCCAGTAGGAGGCGACGCCCCTGACTCCCTTCTCGGCGGCGAGCCGCTCGGTCAGCCGCTTGGCCTCGGCGGCGACGGCCGGATCGTCGACCGAGGCCCTGCCCGCGTCGACGAGCAGCAGGAAGTTCGGCTGGGAGTCGGGGAACTCGCGCTCCAGGGCCTTCGTCGCGTACGTGGACTGGGCGGCCGGGTCCTCCCAGCCGCCGCTGCCGAGACGGTCGGCGACACCGCTGCCCGCCATCACAGCGAGAGCGGTGAGCACCAGGGCGACCAGCAGGGAGAGCCGGGGGCGGGCGGTCACGAACCGGGTCCAGCCCCCCACCCGGGGTGGCCGGTTGACTTCGGTCATGGTGCGGTGTCCCCTTCAGTCTGGTCCGTCGCTCGACCCGTGCCGCGCGCGGCCGGGTGCCACGGGAGCACCGAGCCATACACTGGAAAACACGAGAGATCGCTCGCGTTTCACCAGAATGCGAGCGACCACTCGTGTTTGTCAATCACGTCCGGAAAGCTGGGGATAACTCGTGCCCGTGAACCAGGAGAAGGAACAGCCGCGCCGCCGTCAGGCACGCGGCGAGCGCCGCATCGCCCAGCTCCTCGAAGCCGCGGCCTCCGTGTTCTGCTCGACCGGGTACGCCGCCGCCAGCACCAACGCCATCGCCCGCGAGGCGGGGGTCTCGCCCGGGACGCTCTACCAGTTCTTCCCGAACAAGGAAGCGATCGCGATCGAGCTGAGCGAGCGGCTCATGCACGAGATGCGCGAGACGTACGGCGAGGCGCTCGCCCCGGTGGATCCGGCGACCCCGCTGGAGGAGGCCGTGGCGGCCGCCGTCGACCGCTTCATCGACTTCAACTGCCGACACCCGGTGATCTTCACGCTGATGCACGGCCCGGACGTACCCGGCCGGATCGCCGAGCAGCACGACGCGGTGCACACGGCCCTGCTCGCGCGGATCGAGGCGCTGCTCACCCCGTTCCTGCCCGACGCGCCGGCCGCAGACATCTCGCGTACCGCGCACGTCTGCGTGGCCATGTACAAGGCCGGCCTGGAGCTGGTGCTCGGCCGTGAGGGCGCCGAGCGCGACGCCTATGTGCAGGAGCTGAAGAACGTCCTGCTCCGCTACCTGGAGCCCCTGGTGGGCAACTGCCCGCCCGCCACCCCTTCCAGCGCCCCCGCCGCACCTTCGAGCACCCCCGGCGCCCCGGTCCGCACCCCGACCCCCTGACCCACCCGGCCCGCCGCCCCGGCCGGACCTCTCTTGGATTCATACCCCTAGGGGGTATAAGCTGAACGAACAGAAGGGTTACTCGAACCCCACCCGCCCCCTCAAGGAGTACGACATGACCGCCGAGACCGACACCCAGGGCTCCGTCACCGCCGTCTACAAGGTGAGCGGCATGAGCTGCGGGCACTGCGAGGGCGCCGTATCCGGCGAGATCACCGAGCTGGCCGGCGTCTCCTCCGTCAAGGCCGTCGCCTCCACCGGCGAGGTCACCGTGGTCTCGGCCGCCCCGCTCGACGAGGAGGCCGTGCGCGCCGCCGTGGACGAGGCGGGCTTCGAGCTGGTCGGCAAGGTCTGAGACCGGCCACGGTACGGACGTCACGGGCACGGACATGACGAGCACCACCGCAACAGCCCCGGCGAGCGGGCCCGTCCACGAGGTCGAGCTGGCCATCGGCGGGATGACCTGCGCCTCCTGCGCGGCCCGCGTCGAGAAGAAGCTCAACCGCCTGGCCGGGGTCACCGCCTCGGTGAACTACGCGACCGAGAAGGCCAAGGTCGCGTACGCCGAGGGGATCGAGGTCGCCGACCTGATCGCCACGGTCGTGAAGACGGGCTACACGGCGAAGGAGCCACCGCCCCCGGCTCCCCCGGTGGCCGCCCCGGCTCCGGCGACGGCCTCCGGAAGCGGCGAGGACGCCGGCGACCAGGACGGCGACGACCCCGAACTCGCCGCCCTGCGGCAGCGGCTCTCCGTCTCCACGCTGCTCGCGGTGCCCGTGATCCTCATGTCCATGGTCCCCGCCCTGCAGTTCGACAACTGGCAGTGGCTCTCGCTGACGCTCGCCGCGCCGGTCGTCGTGTGGGGCGGGCTGCCGTTCCACCGGGCCGCGTTCACCAACCTCCGGCACGGCGCGGCCACGATGGACACCCTCGTCTCCGTCGGCACGCTCGCCGCCTTCGGCTGGTCCCTGTGGGCCCTCTTCCTGGGGCACGCGGGCATGCCGGGCATGCGGCACGGCTTCACCCTCACCGCGCTGCGGAGCGGCGCCGAGGCGCGCGCGTCGGCCTCGTCGGCGATCTACCTCGAAGTGGCCGCCGGAGTGGTGGCGTTCATCCTGCTCGGCCGCTATCTGGAGGCCCGCTCCAAGCGTCGCGCGGGCGCCGCGCTCAGGGCGCTGCTGACGCTGGGCGCCAAGGACGTCTCGGTGCTCCGCGAGGGGCGCGAGGTGCGGATCCCGGTGGCGGACCTGGCCGTCGGCGACCGCTTCGTCGTACGCCCCGGGGAGAAGTTCGCCACCGACGGGACCGTCGTCGAGGGCGCCTCCGCCGTCGACGCGTCCATGCTCACCGGCGAGTCGGTGCCGGTGGACGTGACGGCCGGGGACACCGTCACGGGTGCGACCGTGAACGCCGGGGGCCGGCTGGTCGTCGAGGCCACCCGGGTCGGCGCGGACACCCAGCTGGCCCGGATGGCCCGGCTGGTGGAGGACGCGCAGAACGGCAAGGCGGAGGCACAGCGGCTCGCCGACCGGATCTCGGCGGTGTTCGTCCCCGTCGTCCTGTTGATCGCGATCGCCACCTTCGGCGCCTGGCTCGGCGCCACGGACGACACCACCGCCGCCTTCACCGCCGCCGTCGCGGTGCTGATCATCGCCTGCCCGTGCGCGCTCGGCCTCGCCACCCCGACCGCCCTACTGGTCGGCACCGGCCGGGGCGCCCAGCTCGGCATCCTGATCAAGGGCCCCGAGGTCCTGGAGTCCACCCGCCGCGTCGACACCGTCGTCCTGGACAAGACCGGCACCGTCACCACGGGCCGGATGACGCTCCTGAGTGCTCATGCCGCCGAGGGCGTCACCGAGGAGGACCTGCTCCGCCTCGCGGGCGCCGTCGAACACGCCTCCGAACATCCGGTGGGCCGGGCGATCGCCGCGGGCGCCGAGGACCGCCTGGGCGCGCTCCCGCCCGTGGACCACTTCGAGAACCTGCCCGGAAAGGGCGTACGCGGCCGCGTGGAGGGCCGCACCGTCCAGGTGGGCCGGATCCTCGACGGACCGCTCCCCGAGCCCCTGAGAGACGCCAAGGAGGCCGCCGAGGCCGCGGGCCGCACGGCGGTCGTGGTCACCCGCGACGGCGTGGCACTCGGTGTCGTCACGGTCGCCGACGCGATCAAGGAGACCAGCGCCGAGGCCGTACGGCGCCTGCGGGCGCTCGGACTCACCCCGGTCCTGCTCACGGGCGACAACGAGCGGGTGGCCCGGTCCGTGGCCGCCGCGGTCGGCATCTCCCCCGAGCACGTGATCGCCGAGGTGCTGCCCGAGGACAAGGTCGACGTCGTACGGCGACTCCAGAGCGAGGGCCGTACGGTCGCGATGGTCGGGGACGGGGTCAACGACGCGGCAGCGCTGGCCGCCGCCGACCTGGGGCTCGCCCTGGGCACGGGGACCGACGCGGCGATCGAGGCCGGGGACCTGACGCTCGTCCGCGGGGACCTTCGCGCGGCCGCCGACGCGATCCGGCTGTCGCGGCGCACCCTCTCCACGATCAAGGGCAATCTGGCCTGGGCCTTCGGCTACAACGTCGCGGCACTGCCGCTGGCCGCCGCCGGATTGCTCAACCCGATGATCGCGGGGGCGACTATGGCCTTTTCGTCCGTTTTCGTGGTAACGAACAGCTTGCGACTCAGGACATTTTCATGACCGCCGGGCAAAAGTCCCTCTAGAGTCCGGAAGCAGCCTCACATAAGCTCTTCACAAGGCTCGCGCATCATCCTTACGCTGGGGCCTCGATCACCGATTCGTGCCTCTTGCGTATCTTCAGGCGATACGGCGGGAGACGCAGATCACAGTGGTGTGAACGTAACCACCGAAGGGGTTCGTGAGTCTAAGTTGGCGATGTCAGAAGCGTCTTGGGGGGCGTGACTGGCATCTGGGGATGTCTTGGGGGACGTTCCCGGAATTGCGTTGCCGGGGCTCGTGCACCGGGGAGCTTTGAGCGGCCCTCCCGTACGTACGCGTCCCGGCAGACCGCACACCGCCGCACAACAGCTACATACAAGTAGGCCGAGTTCTGCTCGTTCTGCTCAGCGATTCAGGCGCTGGTCCACCAGACGCCCGGCCGGATCCCGTGGGGGGAATCCGCACCGGGACATGGGAAGGCGCCCTGCTCGCCGGCCCGTGGGGGGACCAGCGTTGCAGGGCGCCTTCTCTCATCTCTTTTTTTGGGGCTCGGTTCGCCTCCGGGGCGCAGAAGCCTGTGTCGAGAGCGCGACCGTGCTCGACCCCTCCTTCGTCGGGGCCTCCGCGCGCTCGCGCTCTCGACACAGGCGCGCCCCTTCGGCTCACTCGCCGTAGGGCGCCCTCTTCCGTAGCGGGACGGCCGGGCAAAGCAGTGGGCCCGTACGGACGGCTCTCCGCACGGACCCCTCTGCTACGCGTACTCGGTTCAGCGACCCTCGACCGGCACGAAGTCGCGCTCGACCACGCCCGTGTAGATCTGGCGCGGGCGGCCGATGCGGGAGCCGGGCTCCTTGATCATCTCGTGCCACTGGGCGATCCAGCCGGGGAGGCGGCCGAGGGCGAAGAGGACCGTGAACATCTCGGTCGGGAAGCCCATGGCGCGGTAGATCAGACCCGTGTAGAAGTCCACGTTCGGGTAGAGGTTGCGCGAGACGAAGTAGTCGTCGGAGAGCGCGTGCTCCTCCAGCTTCAGCGCGATGTCCAGCAGCTCGTCGGACTTGCCGAGGGCGGAGAGGACGTCGTGCGCGGCGGCCTTGATGATCTTGGCGCGCGGGTCGAAGGACTTGTACACCCGGTGGCCGAAGCCCATCAGGCGGACGCCGTCCTCCTTGTTCTTCACCTTGCGGATGAAGGAGTCGACATCGCCGCCGTTGGCCTGGATGCCCTCCAGCATCTCCAGGACGGACTGGTTCGCGCCGCCGTGCAGCGGGCCCCACAGCGCGGAGATGCCGGCGGAGATCGAGGCGAACATGTTCGCCTGCGAGGAGCCGACCAGACGGACCGTGGACGTCGAGCAGTTCTGCTCGTGGTCCGCGTGCAGGATGAGGAGCTTGTCGAGCGCGGAGACGACGACCGGGTCCAGGTCGTACTCCTGGGCCGGGACCGAGAAGGTCATGCGCAGGAAGTTCTCGACGTAACCGAGGTCGTTGCGCGGGTAGACGAACGGGTGACCGATCGACTTCTTGTACGCGTACGCCGCGATGGTCGGCAGCTTGGCGAGCAGGCGGATCGTGGAGAGGTTGCGCTGCCGCTCGTCGAACGGGTTGTGGCTGTCCTGGTAGAACGTCGACAGGGCGCTGACCACGGAGGACAGCATCGCCATCGGGTGGGCGTCCCGGGGGAAGCCCCGGTAGAAGTTCTTGACGTCCTCGTGCAGCAGGGTGTGCTGCGTGATCTCGTTCTGGAACGTGGAGAGCTCGTCGACGGTCGGAAGCTCGCCGTTGATCAGCAGGTACGCCACCTCCAGGAAGGTGGAGCGCTCGGCCAGCTGCTCGATCGGGTAGCCGCGGTACCGAAGGATGCCCTGCTCACCGTCGAGATACGTGACGGCGGATTTATAGGCGGCGGTGTTCCCGTAGCCGCTGTCCAGGGTGACCAGACCGGTCTGGGCCCGGAGCTTCCCGATGTCGAAGCCCTTGTCGCCGACGGTGCTGTCGATCACCGGGTAGGTGTACTCGCCGTCGCCGTACCGCAGTACTACAGAGTTGTCGCTCACGTCATCCCTCACCGACGTAGTGCCTCTTCTTCGAGGTGCCCTGACTGTCTCTACCATCCCCCAATTGGCTCTGGAGAGTGCACTCGGGGTCGACCATCGGGCCCATCGGCGGCACTGAGTGCCGCCAACTTGCCCATCCTGCCCCCTCCGTCCGCCATCCGGAAGGGCTGTGTGACCTTTACGACTCGTTTGATCGATCAAATTTCACTCACGGGTCGCCGGAACGGCGCGAGAGGTTCCCCCCAAGGCCGCCCACGGCTACAAAACCCGTGGTGCGAGCCGGAAGTCGAGAGCCGTGCACCGCCGGCCCGCGGAGACCGTGCGGACCGCCTGGCCTATGGCCTTGCGGGAGCCGACGAGGACCACCAGTTTCTTCGCCCTGGTCACCGCCGTATAGAGCAGATTGCGCTGGAGCATCATCCAGGCCCCCGTGGTGACGGGGATCACCACGGCCGGGTACTCGCTGCCCTGGGACCGGTGGATCGTCACCGCGTAGGCGTGCGCCAGCTCGTCCAGTTCGTCGAACTCGTACCCCACCTCCTCGTCCTCGTCGGTCAGGACCGTCAGCTTCTGGTCGACCGGGTCGAGCGCGGTGACGACGCCGACGGTGCCGTTGAAGACGCCATTCTCGCCCTTGTCGTAGTTGTTGCGGATCTGGGTGACCTTGTCGCCGACGCGGAAGACCCGGCCGCCGAACCGCTTCTCGGCCAGGTCGGGGCGGGCCGGGGTGATGGCCTGCTGGAGCAGGCCGTTGAGGTTGCCCGCGCCCGCCGGGCCCCGGTGCATGGGTGCCAGGACCTGTACGTCCCGGCGCGGGTCGAGCCCGAACCTGGCCGGAATGCGACGGGCCGCCACGTCCACGGTGAGCCGGCCGGCCTCCTCCGTCTCGTCCTCGACGAAGAGGAAGAAGTCCTTCATGCCCTCGGTGACCGGGTGCTGTCCCGAGTTGATCCGGTGCGCGTTGGTCACCACACCGGACTGCTGGGCCTGGCGGAAGACCTTGGTGAGCCGGACCGCCGGGATCGGGCTGCCGTCGGCCAGCAGATCACGCAGGACCTCTCCGGCGCCGACGCTGGGAAGCTGGTCGACGTCTCCGACGAAGAGGAGGTGCGCCCCCGGCGCCACCGCCTTCACCAGCTTGTTGGCCAGCAGGAGGTCCAGCATGGAGGCCTCGTCGACGACCACCAGGTCGGCGTCCAGAGGGCGGTCCCTGTCGTAGGCCGCGTCGCCGCCGGGCTTCAGCTCCAGCAGGCGGTGGACGGTGGAGGCGTCGGCGCCGGTCAGCTCGGCCAGACGCTTGGCGGCGCGGCCGGTGGGGGCCGCCAGCGCGACCTTCGCCTTCTTGGCGCGGGCCAGCTCCACGATCGAGCGGACGGTGAAGGACTTGCCGCAGCCGGGGCCGCCGGTGAGCACGGCGACCTTCTCGGTCAGGGCGAGGCGTACGGCCGCCTCCTGCTCGGGGGCCAGCTCCGCGCCCGTACGCCCCCTCAGCCAGGTCAGCGCCTTGTCCCAGGCCACGTCGTGGAAGCCGGGCATCCGGTCCTCGTCCGTGCGCAGGAGGCGCAGCAGCTGGGCGGAGAGGGAGAGTTCGGCGCGGTGGAAGGGGACCAGGTAGATCGCGGTGACCGGGTCGCCGCCGTCCTGGCCGGGGACCTTCTCCCGTACGACGCCGGGTTCGCCGGATTCCTCGTCGGGCAGGGCGAGTTCGGCCAGGCACTCGATGACCAGGCCCGTGTCGACCTGGAGGAGTTTGACCGCGTCGGCGATCAGCCGCTCCTCGGGGAGGTAGCAGTTGCCCTGGTCGGTGGCCTGCGAAAGGGCGTACTGCAGGCCCGCCTTGACGCGCTCGGGGCTGTCGTGGGGGATGCCGACGGACTGGGCGATCCGGTCGGCGGTCAGGAAGCCGATGCCCCAGACGTCGGACGCCAGGCGGTAGGGCTGGTTCTTCACCACGCCGATCGAGGCGTCGCCGTACTTCTTGTAGATGCGCACCGCGATGGACGTGGACACCTCGACGGTCTGGAGGAAGAGCATGACCTCCTTGATCGCCTTCTGTTCCTCCCAGGCGTCGGCGATCTTCTTGGTGCGCTTGGGGCCGAGGCCGGGGACCTCGATGAGGCGCTTCGGCTCCTCCTCGATGATCTGGAGCGTGTCCAGGCCGAAGTGCTGGGTGATGCGGTCGGCGAAGACCGGGCCGATGCCCTTGACCAGGCCCGATCCGAGGTAGCGGCGGATTCCCTGGACGGTGGCCGGGAGGACGGTGGTGTAGTTCTCCACCGTGAACTGCTTGCCGTACTGCGGATGTGAGCCCCAGCGGCCCTCCATGCGCAGGGACTCCCCGACCTGGGCGCCGAGCAGCGCGCCGACGACGGTGAGGAGATCGCCGCCGCCGCGGCCGGTGTCCACGCGCGCGACCGTGTAGCCGTTGTCCTCGTTGGCGTACGTGACGCGTTCCAGGACGCCTTCGAGTACGGCGAGACGTCGTTCGCCCGGGGGGTTTCCCGCCTGCTGAGCCATGATCCGACGGTACCGGTGGGGTACGACAGCCGGGGGCGGATCAGTCCCGGGAACGGGTCTTGAGTGCTTCGAGGAAGGAGGCGAAGGCGGGGGCGGAGAAGGTGAGGGTGGCACGGGACGGGGTTTTGGAGTCGCGGACGGCTATGCGGGTGGGGGTGGGGGCTATCTCGACGCAGGCGTTGCCGTCGTCCGGGCCGGAGTAGGACGACTTCCGCCAGTTGCACATGAGGCGCCTCACAGCTCTTTCGCCAGCCGATCGATGAAGTCGCGCGACCGATCGGGGTCGAGCGACACGGCTTCCACCTTAAGGAAGCGTGTTCGGAAGGCGTTGAGCTGTGCTTCGGAGTCGATGAACGCCGAGCCGGTGGGCACGTCTCTCACCACAGTGTCGAGTCGGGGCACAGATCCGCCCGCGTACGTCATGGTGCTGGCCGCTCGGGCAAAGCCGTCCAGGTCGAAGGGGATGACGCGCACGACGATGTGATCCGCTTCGGAGCGACCGAGGAGCTTGGCGAGTTGAGCACGGGAGGCGGCACGGTCGCCGACTCTGATGCGCAAGGCCGCCTCATGGATCACCAACTCGTACGGGATCACGGACCGCTGGCGCGCGAGTCGGTGACGGACACGCAACTCAAGCTCGGAGTCCGTGAGTTCGGGGACTCTGGACGAGAAGACCGAGCGCGCGTAGTCCTCCGTCTGGAGCATGCCCGGGACATACAGGATCGCCACTTCCCGCAAGAACTCGGCGTGATGTTCCAACTCGGCGAGATCCAGGAACGACGTGGGCAACAGTCCCCGGTACTCCTCCCACCAACCCCGCGACCTGTCCCCGGCCATGGCCACCAGGGCATCGATGAACTGCGTGTCGGTGCAGGCGTAATGCGAAGCGAGCCGGCGCAGCCGCTCTTCGCTCACTCCGATGAGCCCCAGCTCGATGTGGCTGATCTGCACCCTGTTCGCCCCAAGAAGCGCCGCCGCCTGCACGGTTGTCAGGCCGGCGGTCTCACGAAGCCTCCGCAGTTCGGTGCCCAGACGCACCTGCCTGGCCGTCGGTTCGCTCCGCTGGACCATGTGCAGTCCTCCTCTTTCGGGGCCGGATCTCGCGACCGGCTTGCTTCGGGTTACACGTTACCCATACCGTCAGTGACGCTACGAACACGGTACGGAAGCGCACCGATCCGCCACGCATGGCCACGTCGGCAATGCCACCGCGCCCGAAATTCCCCTCACCGCAACGGAGTTGACGACCCATGCCCGAAACCTGGGACTACACCCTCCAGATCCCCAACGACCTCAGAGCCGTGACCGTCTGCCGCCGCACCCTGCGGCTGATCCTCACCCTGCACGGGCTCATCGGGCTGGTGGACACGGCGGAGCTGCTCGCGGCGGAGTTGATCTCCAATGCCGTACGGCACACGAAGGGGCCCGCCGCGCTGCGGGTGCGGCGGTCCGCGGAGGGGGTGGTGTGGATCGGGGCGTGGGACGCCGACCCCGAACCGCCGCGACCGCCGGAGCCGTTGGACGCGGTGGGCGAGCGGGAGGACGGGCGGGGGTTGGGGCTCGTCGTGGCGTGCACGCCGCACTGGGGATGGATGCCGTCGGCCAGGTTCGGCGAGCGGGGCAAGTACGTGTGGTGCGAGCTGGCGGCGGCCTAGTCGGCGGCGTCGTACCGGGCGCGTGCCGCCAGCACGTCGGCCTCGTGGGTGACGGCCCATTGTCCGATCGTGACCAGCAGTTCCCGCAGTGAACGCCCCAGGTCCGTCAGCGCGTACTCGGCCCGTGGGGGGATGTCGGCGTGAAGGGTCCGGCTGATGAGTCCTTCGCGCTCCAGCGACCGCAGAGTACGCACCAGCATGCGGCGGCTGAGGCCCTGGACCGACCTGTCGAGCTCGTTGAAGCCGTAACTGCGCTCCGCCAGCAACGACAGCAGCACAGGGCTCCATTTGTCGCCGATCCGGCGCAGCAGCACCGTCGCCGGACACCCCTCGTGGTCAGCGACCGTGACCGGCACCGTGACGCCGCCGAAGGGTTCGTCCGCCGAAGTTCCGTGGAGGGGTGACATCAATGTGCCTTCTTACGAGACCAGCACGCCATCACTGATCCTCAGGCTACACACACGACAGAGGAGCCTTTCTTGATCGCAGTGAGCGGAGCCTCGGGGAAGCTGGGCAGCTCGACCGTCCGTCATCTCGTCCAACGCACCGACGCCGCCCGCGTCCTGGCGTTGTCCCGCACTCCGGACACGAGCGCCGACCTGGGCGTACGCGCTCGCCATGCCGACTTCGACGAACCGGACGCGCTGGTCCGGGCCCTCGACGGTGTGGAACGGCTGCTGATCATCAGCATCGGGACCGACGACCGGCTGCCCAAGCACGTCCGGGCGATCGACGCCGCCGTGCAGGCGGGCGTGGGCCACGTCCTCTTCACCTCGATCACGCGCGCCGGCGACCCGGGCCACCCCAATCCCCTCGTCCCCGACTACGGGGCCACCGAACGGCTGCTGGCGGAATCCGGATTACCGTTCACCGTGCTGCGCTTCAACGTGTGGGCCGAGATGCTGAACCTGGTCGGAGTGGCCCCTCGGGCCGTGGCCACCGGGGTCCTGCCCAGCAACAGCCGGGACGGACGTATCGGCCACCTCACCCGCGACGACAGCGCCGCGGTGGCCGCCGCCGTCCTGGCCGAGGGCGGCAGCCAGGGAGAGATCCTGGAGGTCACCGGGCCGGAGGCGGTGACCGACGCCGACATCGCCGCCGCGCTGTCCGAGGCCACCGGCCGCCGGGTACGCCACGAGGAGGTCTCCGACGACGTACACCCCCGGCGACTCATGGACCAGGGGTTCCCCGAACACTTCGCCCACGCGTGGAGCGCCGCCGGCAGGGCGAAACGCGACGGCTGGTACGACATCACCACCCACACCGTCGAACGGCTCACCGGCCGGCCGGCCACCCCCGTCGTCGACTACTTCACCGCGCACCGCGCCGAGTTGACCGGCTGATCCGGATCCTGGTGCCGGGCTCCTGTGCCCGGGGGGCGAGTCCCCCGACGGGCACAGGAGCCTCGTGCCTCGCGCACCCCGTCGGCGTCGTCCGTTCAGTGGCCGCACCGAAGAAGCGCACTGCCTCGGTGCCGCGTCCGCCCCTGTCGACGGTGCGCAGAGGAGACACCTCCCGGGAGAACCCGGTCAGCCACCGCACCTCGGTCACGATTCAATTTCGGCCATCGCCACCCCCTTGCCCATCCCCGTGGAATCGATTCCAATCCTTCATGACCTCGATGTAATCGATTCCACGAGGAGGTGGAGCGGCGATGGCGAGCATCAAGGACGTCGCGGCCGAGGCGGGGGTGTCCGTCGCCACGGTGTCGCGGGTCCTGAACGACCATCCGTCGGTCAGTGAGGACGCGCGTACGCGGGTGAGGGCCGCCGTGGCCGTGCTGGGGTACCGGCCGAACGCCGTCGCCCGGTCGTTGCGGACGGACCAGACCCACACCCTCGGACTGGTCATCAGTGACGTGATGAACCCCTACTTCACGGAGCTGGCGCGGTCCGTCGAGGAAGAGGCGCGGGCGCTCGGGTACAGCGTGATCATCGGGAACGCCGACGAACGGCCCGAGCTGCAGGACCACCACGTACGGACCCTGCTGGACCGGCGGATCGACGGGCTGCTCGTGTCGCCGACCGACGGGGGCTCGCCGCTGATGCTGGACGCCGTGCGGGCCGGGACGCCGATGGTGTTCGTGGACCGGTGGATCCCGGGGGTGGACGTACCGGTGGTGCGCTCCGACGGGCGGGCGGCCGTGCGGGACCTCGTCGCGCATCTGCACGGGCTCGGGCACCGGCGGCTCGCGATCATCGCCGGTCCGGCCGCGACCACCACCGGGCGGGAGCGTGTGGAGGCGTTCCGGGAGGCCCTCGCCGAGCACGGGCTGCCGCTGCCGGACGCCTACATCGGGCAGGGCGACTTCCAGGCCGAGAGCGGGCGGCGGGTCACCGAGGGGTTCCTCGACCTGCCCGAGCCGCCCCGGGTCGTGTTCGCGACGGACAACCTGATGGCGCTGGGCGCGCTGGACGCCGTCCGCGCGCGTGGGCTGCGGGTTCCCGAGGACATCGGGCTGGCCGCCTTCGACGACATCCCGTGGTTCGTGCACACCGATCCGCCGATCACGGCGGTCGCCCAGCCGACGGGCGAGCTGGGGCGGGCCGCCGTCCGCGCGCTCGTCGACCGCATCGAGGGGCGGCCTCCGCAGTCCGTCACCCTCCCCGCACGTCTCGTCGTACGTCTGTCGTGCGGCGAGTCCACTCCCTCAGAGCCGTCCCCCGTGACGAACAGGAGCACGTCGTGAGCGACCCGGACGAGTTGCTGCGCATCGAAGGCATCCGGAAGACCTTCCCCGGGGTGGTCGCGCTGGACGGCGTCGACTTCGATCTGCGCCGGGGCGAGGTGCACGTCCTGCTCGGGGAGAACGGCGCGGGCAAGAGCACGCTCATCAAGATGCTCTCCGGCGCCTACACACCCGACGCGGGACGGATCCTGGCCCGGGGCGAGGAGGTGCGCATCCACGGTGCGCAGGACTCCGAGCGGCTCGGGATCGCCACCATCTACCAGGAGTTCAACCTGGTGCCCGATCTGACCGTCGCCGAGAACATCTTCCTCGGGCGGCAGCCGCGCCGCTTCGGGATGATCGACCGGAAGCGGATGGAGGCCGACGCCGCCGAACTGCTGGAGCGGGTCGGGGTGAAGGTGTCGCCCCGCGCGCGGGTGCGTGAACTCGGCATCGCCCGGCTGCAGATGGTCGAGATCGCGAAGGCGCTGAGTCTCGACGCGCGCGTGCTGATCATGGACGAGCCGACCGCCGTGCTGACGACCGAGGAGGTCGAGAAGCTCTTCGCGATCGTGCGCCGGCTGCGCGAGGACGGGGTGGGCGTCGTCTTCATCACCCATCATCTGGAGGAGATCGCCGCCCTGGGTGACCGGGTGACCGTCATCCGGGACGGCAGGAGCGTCGGGCAGGTGCCCGCCTCCACGCCCGAGGACGAGCTGGTACGGCTCATGGTCGGGCGCTCCATCGAGCAGCAGTACCCGCGGCAGCGGGGCGACTCCGGCGCCGGGGAGGCGTTGCTCGTCGTCGAGGGGCTGACGCGGGACGGCGTGTTCCACGACGTGAGCTTCGAGGTGCGGGCCGGTGAGGTCGTCGGCATCGCGGGGCTCGTGGGCGCCGGTCGTACGGAGGTCGTGCGGGCCGTGTTCGGCGCCGACGCGTACGACCAGGGGGCCGTGCGCGTCGGCGGTTGCGCTGTTCCCAAGGACGACGTGGGCGCCGCCCTGGCCGCCGGGATCGGGCTCGTGCCCGAGGACCGCAAGGGCCAGGGGCTGCTGCTGGACGCCTCCGTCGAGGAGAACCTCGGACTGGTGACCCTGCGGGGCGCGACCAGGGGCGGGTTCGTCGACCTGAAGGGGCAGCGGGAGAACGCGGCCCGGGTCGCCGAGCGGCTCGGGGTCCGGATGGCCGGGCTGCACCAGCAGGTGCGCACCCTCTCCGGCGGCAACCAGCAGAAGGTCGTCATCGGCAAGTGGCTGCTCGCGGACACCCGCGTGCTGATCCTCGACGAGCCGACGCGCGGCATCGACGTCGGCGCGAAGGTCGAGATCTACGAGCTGGTCAACGAACTGACGGCCGCCGGTGCCGCCGTACTGATGATCTCCAGTGACCTGCCCGAGGTGCTCGGCATGAGCGACCGGGTGCTGGTCATGGCCCAGGGGCGGATCGCGGGCGAACTCGCCGCCGCCGAGGCCACCCAGGACACCGTGATGGCGCTCGCCGTCTCGAACCCCACCACCCTTGCGACGGAAACGGAGGCCCCCGGTGGCCGCTGACACGCTCAAGAGCACGCGGGGCGCGCGTAGCGCCTCGGGAACGTCGGGGCTTCGCCGGCTCCTGCTCGACAACGGCGCGCTGACCGCGCTCATCGTCCTCGTCGTCGCCATGTCGGTGCTCTCCGGCGACTTCCTGACGGCCGACAACCTGCTGAACATCGGCGTCCAGGCCGCGGTCACGGCGATCCTGGCGTTCGGTGTGACCTTCGTGATCGTCTCGGCGGGCATCGACCTGTCGGTGGGCTCGGTGGCGGCCCTGTCGGCCACCGTGCTGGCCTGGAGCGCCACGTCCGAGGGCGTCCCGGTCTTGATAGCCGTGATCCTCGCGATCGTCACCGGTGTCGCGTGCGGTCTCGTCAACGGCTTCCTGATCTCGTACGGGAAGCTGCCGCCGTTCATCGCGACGCTCGCCATGCTGTCGGTGGGGCGCGGTCTGTCGCTGGTGATCTCGCAGGGCAGCCCGATCGCGTTCCCGGAGTCGGTCTCGCACCTCGGGGACAACCTGGGCGGCTGGCTGCCGGTGCCGGTCCTGGTGATGCTCGTGCTGGGTGGTGTGACGGCCGTGGTCCTGGGCCGTACGTACATCGGGCGGGCCATGTACGCGATCGGCGGCAACGAGGAGGCGGCCCGGCTGTCCGGGCTGCGGGTGAAGCGGCAGAAGCTGGCGATCTACGCGCTGTCCGGGCTGTTCGCCGCCGCCGCGGGCATCGTGCTGGCCTCCCGGCTGTCCTCCGCGCAGCCGCAGGCCGCGCAGGGCTACGAGCTGGACGCGATCGCGGCGGTCGTCATCGGCGGCGCCTCGCTGGCCGGCGGTACGGGCAAGGCGTCGGGGACGCTGATCGGCGCGCTGATCCTGGCGGTGCTGCGCAACGGGCTGAACCTGCTGTCGGTGTCGGCGTTCTGGCAGCAGGTCGTCATCGGTGTCGTCATCGCGCTGGCGGTGCTGCTCGACACGGTGCGCCGCAAGGCCGGGGCGACCCCGGTCGCGGCCGGTACCGGCGGGGCCGGGGAGCGGCGCAGGCAGGCGCTGACGTACGTGCTCGCGGCGGTGGTCGCGGCGGCCGTCGTGGGCGCGACCTCCTTCCTGCACGGCGGGTCGTCGGCGGCCAAGAGCGAGAAGATCGGGCTGTCGCTGTCGACGCTCAACAACCCGTTCTTCGTGCAGATCCGGGCCGGGGCGCAGGCCGAGGCGAAGAAGCTGGGCGTGGACCTGTCGGTCACCGACGCGCAGAACGACGCCTCGCAGCAGGCCAACCAGTTGCAGAACTTCACCAGCGAGGGCCTCGGCACGATCATCGTCAACCCGGTGGACTCCGACGCGGTGACCCCGGCGGCGAAGGCCGTGAACAAGGCGGACATCCCGCTGGTGGCCGTCGACCGGGCGGTCAACGGCGCGAACACGGCCGCGCTCGTCGCCTCCGACAACGTCAGCGGCGGCAAGCTGGCCGCCAGGTCGCTCGCCGAGAAGCTGGGCGGCAAGGGCGAGATCGTCATCCTCCAGGGCCAGGCGGGCACCTCCGCCAGCCGGGAGCGCGGCGCCGGCTTCGCCGAGGGGCTGAAGGCCTACCCGGGCATCAAGGTCCTCGCCAAGCAGCCGGCCGACTGGGACCGCACCAAGGGCCTCGACGTGATGACGAACCTCCTCCAGGCCAACTCCGGCGTCGACGGGGTCTTCGCGGAGAACGACGAGATGGCGCTCGGCGCGATCAAGGCGCTCGGCGCCAAGGCCGGAAAGTCCGTCCAGGTCATCGGCTTCGACGGCACCGCCGACGGCCTCAAGGCCGTCGAGGCGGGCACGCTGTACGCGTCGGTCGCCCAGCAGCCCGCCGAACTCGGCAGGATCGCGGTGCGCAACGCGGTGAAGGCCGCCGAGGGCGAGAAGGTCGCGAAGTCGGTGATGGTGCCGGTGAAGGTGGTCACGTCGCAGAACGTGGCCGAGTTCGGCGGCTGACACGATGCGGTGGCCGGACGGGGAGCGCGTGACCCCGTCCGGCCGCCTCGGCCGTTCCGGGCGCGTCGGTTGTGCCGGGTCGTTCGGGGCCCGCCAGTTCTGCCGGGTCGTTCGGGGCGCTTCGGTTCCGCCGCGTGTTTCGATCGTTCCGCCCGTCGGCGTGACCGGCCGCCGGGCGGCTCCAGTCCACCTGCACAGGGAGATGGATCATGTACGACTACGACCTCCTGGTCGTGGGATCGGCCAACGCCGACCTGGTGATCGGTGTCGAGCGGCGGCCGGGGGCCGGGGAGACCGTGCTCGGCTCCGACCTGGCCGTGCATCCGGGCGGCAAGGGCGGCAACCAGGCCGTCGCCGCGGCCCGGCTGGGGGCACGTACGGCGCTGCTGGCGCGGGTCGGTGACGACGGCCACGGGCGGCTGCTGCTGGACTCGCAGCGCGCGGCCGGGGTCGACACGGCGGGGGTGCTGGTCGGCGGGGCGCCCACCGGGGTCGCGCTGATCACGGTGGACCCGTCGGGCGACAACAGCATCGTGGTGTCGCCGGGCGCCAACGGCAGGCTCACCCCCGAGGACGTGCGGGCGGCGGACGCGCTGCTGCGGGCCTCGCGGGTGGTCTCGGCACAGTTGGAGATCCCGCTGGAGACGGTGGTGGAGGTCGTGCGGCGGTTGCCGGAGGGCACGCGTTTCGTGCTGAACCCGTCGCCGCCCCGGGAGTTGCCCGCCGAGGTGCTGGCCGCCTGTGATCCGCTGATCGTCAACGAACACGAGGCGCAGGTCATCGTCGGGGGTGAGCTGGCGGGTTCGCCGGAGGACTGGGCGCGGGCGCTGCTGGCGCTGGGGCCGCGGTCGGTGGTCGTCACGCTGGGCGCGCAGGGCGCGTTGGTCGCGACCGCCGAGGGCAGTGTGCGGGTGCCCGCCGTGCGGGTGGAGGCCGTGGACACCACGGGGGCCGGGGACGCGTTCACCGCTGCGCTGGCGTGGAAACTGGGGGCGGGCGCGGAGCCGGCCGAGGCCGCCGCGTACGCGGCCCGGGTGGGGGCGGTGGCCGTCACCAGGGCCGGGGCGCAGGTGTCGTTCCCGACCGCCGAGGAGGTCGCGGCGCTGTGAAGCGGGCCGGGATACTGAACCGTCATCTGGCGGGCGCCCTCGCGGAGTTGGGGCACGGGCACGGGGTGCTGGTGTGCGACGCGGGGATGCCGTTGCCGGAGGGGCCACGGGTGGTCGACCTGGCGTTCCGGGCCGGGGTGCCGTCGTTCGCGGAGGTGCTGGACGGGCTGCTCGACGAACTCGTGGTCGAGAGCGCGACCGCCGCGCGCGAGGTCCGGAGCGCGAACCCGGAGGCGACGGCGCTGCTGGAGGACCGTTTCCCCGATCTGGAACTGGTCTCCCACGAGAAGCTGAAGGAGCTGTCGGCGGGTGCGCGGCTGATCGTACGGACCGGGGAGGCGCGGCCGTACGCGAACGTGCTGTTGCGGTGTGGGGTGTTCTTCTGAGCCGGTGAACCGGGCATCGGGCATCGGGCATCGGGCATCGGGCATCGACGTGAGTGTCGGCGGTGCGGGGCGGCGGTGAGGACGTTTCGAGGGGCCCGGTCCAGTGGACCGGGCCCCTCGGCTTCCCTCCCCGTCAGAAGTCCCGCGATCCCCCCGGATCCCCCGTCCGAGACGTTCTGATGCCACATACGACCCGCGAAGTGCGGGGAGGGTTGCACGGTGTCCTGAGATTTCTTTGGTATGCCAACGTGGTCGGCGACACAAGGGTGTTCGAATTATGTCCCGATGATGTCACTTCACCGGCAACCTCGTTGCGGGTGCAACGGGTTGTGGGAGAGCATGTTCGGGACGCAGGTGAACCGGACACACGGGGGTGGACACGACGTGAAGTTCGACATGGGGTCGACAACCCTGGCGGACCTCGGCAAGAGCACGCTCGGATCGAGCGACGACCTCGGGACACTGATCCAGCTGCTGATCAGCGCGGCGGAACCGCTGGAGGGCAAGTTCAACGGCGCGGGCAAGCTGGCGTTCGACTCGTTCAAGAACCGCGCGGACGAGATCACGGCCGATCTGAACGGCTCGCTCGCCGCGATCCTGGGCGGTCAGTCGGGCATGGACAACGCGTTCGGCACCGGTGACGTGGAGTCCCAGGACAACGCCAACCAGAACATGGGCCTGGCCAACTTCGACGCGGCCCGCTTCGGCGCCCGATAAGCCATCGAGAGCATCAGCAGGGGGACATCCACATGGCGCAGAACCAGGACCGCCGTTCGTACGACACCGGAGCCTCGGGCGAGGTGCAGACCGCGCTCGGCACGATCGTGGGGCAGTTGGAGCGGGTCCTCGGCGACCGTGACGCCGCCGTCAAGGGCGCGATGACCGAGTTCCAGGCCGACGGCGTCTCCGACGACTACCACGGCAAGGAAGAGCGCTGGAAGAAGGCGGCGGGCGAGGTCCGCGAGATCATCCGTCTCGTGCGCACCACGCTCGACCAGAACGACGGCACCGCCCAGTCCACGCTGGCCAAGGCCCGCGCGGCGGTCGACCAGATCGGCTGACCGGCCGGTCGGCCGACAGAGAGACGAGCGGGGTTCCGTAGCCGTGGCAGCGCAGGATTACGACAGCCAGTTGCTGGAGTCGGTGTCGGTGCGGCGTCGACGGCTGCGGGACGCCCTGCTGTTCGGGGCGCAGCGGCAGCGGCGTTCCGTGGACGAACGGATCGGGAAGATCTTCGCCGGGATCGTCATCGCGGCGGTGTTGTGCGCGGGGTGTGTGGGGTGGTCCTTCGTGTCGAACCGCATCATCGGCAAGAGCCCGTACGGGGGTTCGGTGCAGCCGTCCGTCACCCCCTCCCCCACTGTCTCCACAGCGGTTTCCACAGCCCCGACCAGCACTTCTACCCGGTGATAGGTTCGATCGCGTGATGTCTACGGGGACGTTGGGACAGGCCACGGGCGGGGCGCGGACGGCGCTCAGCCGGGTCACGCTGGTCGGTGAGCGGCGGCGGGTGGATCTCGTGCTGCCGTCGCGCGAACCGGTCGGACTGCTGCTGCCGGAGATCATGCGGCTGCTCGACGACCGGGTGGGCGGGCGGCCGGAGTTGCGGCATCTCGTCACCACGGACGGTTCCGCGCTGGCGCACGACAGCACGCTGGAGTCGGCCGGCATTCCGGACGGCGCCGTGCTGCGGCTGGTCCGGGCCGAGGACGCGCCGTCGGCGCCCGTCGTGCACGACGTCACGGACGAGGCGGCCGACGATCTCGACGCCCGCGCCGGCCGCTGGCGGCCGGCCGCACGCCGGGTGACCGCCGGGTTCGCCACGGCCGGCTGGGCCCTCGCCGCCGGCGTCCTCGCACGGGCCGCGTACGAGCCCGGGGTGGTCGCCGCCACGCTGCTCGGTGTCGCGCTGGTGGCCGCGCTCGCGGGTGCGCTGCTCGGGCGGGCCGGGAAGCGGGGCCTGGCGACGACCCTGATCGCGACGGCGGGTGCGCTGGGGCTGCTCGGCGCGTGGACGTCGGCGGAGGCACAGCACTGGTCCGGGACGGCACAGGTCGCGGCCCTCGCCACGGCCGGGGTCGGCACGCTCGCCCTGCTCGGGCTGTTCACCCCGCTCGGGCGGGGCGGGCTGGTCGGGGCGGGAGCGCTCGGCGGGATCTCGCTCTGCTGGCTCGGGGTCGCCGCGGCCGTGTCGGGCGCGGTGTCGCCGACGGTGGCGGAGCAGGCCGAGGCGGGGGCCGTTCTCGCGGTCGTCTCCGTGGTCCTGCTCGGGCTGCTGCCCAGGCTGGCGCTGATGGCGTCGGGGCTCTCCGGGCTGGACGACCGGCGTTCCGGCGGCACCTCCGTGAGCCGCTTCCAGGTGTCGGCGGCGCTCACCGCCACGCACCGGGGGCTCGCGCTGGCGACGGTCACCCTCGCCGTCTCCGCGACCGCGGCCGGAGTGTTCGCGCTGCGCGCGCCCACCAGGTGGACGGTGCTGCTGACCGTCGTGACCACGGTCGTCCTCGCGCTGCGCGCGCGGGCCTTCCCGCTGGTCGCCGAGGTCGTGGTGCTGCTCGGCGCGGCGGCCGTGCTCGCCGTGCGGCTGGTCTCGGCGTGGCTGGACCACTCCGGCGGGGCGGCCGGTCCGCTCGCCGTCCTCGTCCTGCTCGCCGCCCTTCCGCTGCTGGTGCTCGCCGTGCAGCCCGCCGAGCACGTACGCGTACGGCTCCGGCGTTTCGGCGACACCCTCGAATCCATCGGCGTCATCACTCTGTTCCCGCTGCTCATCGGGGTGTTCGGCGTGTACGGACGACTGCTCGACACGTTCGCCTAGGGGCTGGGGGCCGCACATGACACAGGCAGGGGACTGGCAGCGGGATGTGCTGCGCGAGCTGGGCGGGCAGGATCCGGCGCCCGGGGGCGAGAACACCGCCCCCGCCGCGCCGGTGACGCCCGTCCGGCGGGGCGAGCCGACGCTGAGGTTGGTGCGGTCGGTGCCGATCGAGCCGGTCGAGCCGACCGGGTCGGCGGAGTCGGCGGGCGGGCCCGAGCCGACGGGCGGGCCCGGGGCGGTGGGCAGGTCCGACGCGGCGGTGCCTGGCGCGGCCGGGGGGCCGGGGTTCGCCGAGAGTGCCGGGAGCGAGGGGTTCGCTCGGCCTGTGCCGGGGTACGCCACCGCGGCCGAGGAGGCACTGAGGCCGGGTGCGGGGCAGCCGGAGCAGGGTGTGCCGGTCGGGCCGCAGGCGGTGCGGCAGGCAGCCTTCGCGCAGCCGCAGCCGCCGGTGGAGCCGGGGCACGACGTACCACCGCCGGTACGGCCGGGGCAGGCTGCGCAGCCGCCGGGGCAGGGCGTGCCCGCCGTGCAGCGGGCATCCGCCGCACAGCCGCCGGTTCAGACCGGGCACGTCGCCTGGCCGCCCTCGCAGGAGAGCCCCCTCGGGCAGCAGCCGGGCCGGCCGACGCCCGCCGCACAGGCGCACGTACAGCCGGGGCACGCCGTACAGCCGCCCGTACAGCCGGGGCACGCCGTACAGCCGCCCGTACAGGCGCACGTACAGCCGCGGCACGCCGTACAGCCGCCCGTACAGCCGCGGCACGCCGTACAGCCGCCCGTACAGGTGACACCCGTCGAGCAACCGCCCACGCAGCCGAACCCCGACCTACCACCGCCGCTACAGCCAGGGCACTACGCACAGCCGCCGGTGCAGCCCACCGGCACACCCCCCGTGCCGCACTCACCCGTCGTGAGCCCCCCTGCCGGAGCGCACGGTGCCGTGGTGCGGTCGGCCGATGTGCCCGGTGGCGGGGACGTGCCGGAGGCGCCCGGTGGGGACGGGGCGTCGGGCGGCGTGCCGGCGGCTCGTGGTGCGCGGGTGCCGCAGACGCCCCTGCGCGCCCCCGACTCCGTGCCCACGATCGACCCCCGGCTCGCGCACGCGCTCGGGCGGCCGCAGCACGGGGACTCCGTGGTGCGGCGTACGGGGCGCTCGATCCGGAAGCTCGCCTCCTCCGCCGCGCAGGACGTGGCCGAGGAGACCCGGATCGCGCGGGAGTTGCAGCAGCCGGTGACGACGGGGCGGGTGATCGCCGTGACGTCGATCCGGGGCGGGGTGGGTAAGTCGACGACGGCCGCGCTGCTGGGGCGGACGTTCAACCACTACCGGCACGACCCCGTGCTCACGATGGAGGCGGACGCCGCCCTCGGCACGCTCCCGGTGCGGATGGGCGCCGACTCGGTGCGCTGGGCGGCGGCCGATCTGGCACGCATCCTGAACCCGGCGATGCAGCTCACCGATGTCACCGGGTACCTGGTGCCGGTGTCCGACGGCGGCTGGCTGCTGCCCGGCAGCCAGGGCCGGGTCGGGGCCCCGCTGGACATCCGGACGTACCGCACCGTGACCCTCGCGCTGCGGCGCTACTTCGCCGTGACGGTGGTGGACTGCGAGACCCTGCCCGGCGAGGTGGCCCGTACGGCGATGGACACGGCCCACGCGCGCGTGGTCGTCGCGCCGATGACCGCCGAGGGCGTCAACGGCACCCGCCAGGTCCTGGACTGGCTCGGCCAGCTGCCGCACTCGGCGCTCGGCTCGACGGTGGTCGCGCTGACCGCCAACTCCCCCGACGTGACGCTGGACCGCGACACGGCCGTCGCCCACCTCAAGGAGTCCGGCGTCCACGTCGTCCCCGTCCCCTACGACCGCCACCTCGCCCAGGGCGGCCCCATCCGCACCGCGCTGCTCGGCCGGGAGACCCGCGCGGCGGCGATCACGCTGGCGGCGGAGGCGATGACCCGGGCGGTGCGGATGCGTTGAACGACCACGGGCAGGAAGAACAGAAGGAACAGGCAGAAGGGGTCCGTCCGTGACCCAGCAGTTGATCCACCGGCCCGCGCGCAGCACCCGGCCGCTCGGGGCCGCGGGGGCCCGCACGATCGAGCCGCCGCCGAACCTCCCGGAGGGCAAGGCGGGGACGGCGGCGACGGCGTTGCTGCCGATGGCGGGTGTCATGGGCTCGGTCGTGATGATGACCGTGATCCGCAACAGCCAGTTCGCGGCACTCGGCGCGATCGTGCTGGTGTTCGCGCTGCTCGGCGCGGTCGCCCTCTTCCTCTCCCAGCGCGGCAAGGCCCAGCGCACCCGGCGCGCGCAGCGCGAGCGGTACCTGGAGTATCTGGAGGAACTGCGCGAGGGGTTCGGGGCCGAGGAGCGGGAACGGCGGGCGCTCGCGCGGGTGCTCAATCCGCCCCCGGAGGCGCTGTACGACCTGGTGCGCGACCCCGCCCGGCTGTGGGAGCGGCGGCGGCAGGACCCGGACTTCCTGCGGGTGCGGGTCGGCACCGGTGACGTCCCCGTGGCGGACCTGGTCATCGGGCAGAACCAGGGCGGGGTGATGACCCCGCCGGACCCCTTCATGCTGAACGAGGCCCGCGCGCTGCTGGCCCGCTACTCGGTCGCCAACGACTGCCCGGTCACCGTGCCGTTGGACCGCGCGGGCAACGTCAGCGTGGTCGGCGACCGGGAGGGTGTCCTGCGGGTGGCCCGCGCGCTCCTCGTCCAGGTGGCCGTCGCGCACGCGCCGGACGACGTGGCGGTGGCGCTCGGCGTCCCGGGCGAGCGGCTGGCGGACTGGGAGTGGGCCAAGTGGCTGCCGCACGTGCTGGACGCGCAGGAGCACGACGGCCCGGTGGCGGCCCGCCGGATCGCGCCGAGCCTGCCGCAGCTGGCCCGGCACTTCCGGCACGAGCTGGGCCGGCGCGCGTCGTACGCGGCGGAGGTGCGCCGCGGGCTCGCCGACCGCAAGGCGCTGCGGCTGGCGTCCCGGATGCTCGTCGTGAGCGACGAGTACGGGGAGACGGCCGCCGAACTGCCGCGTCCGGACACGGCGGTGGGGCTCGCGGACATGGGTGTCACCGTGCTGCATCTGTTGGCGGAGCAGGTGCACGAGCCCGACCACGTGTCGGTGCGGATCACCGTGCGGGGCGATGAGGTCGTGGTGGAGGACCTGCGCGATCCGGACCCCTCGGCGATCACGGCCCCCACCGCCGTCCCGCCCGCGCACGGCACCTGCGACCAGGTCACCGCCGCCGGCGCCGAGGGCCTCGCCCGGCTGCTCGCGCCGCTCCGGCTGTCCGCCGAGTCGGCCGCCGAGGGCACCCCGGTCACCGGCCCCGTCGACTTCCCGGGCCTCCTCGGCATCGACGACCCGGCCGTACTGGATCTCCACGAGCTGTGGGCGCCCCGCGGCGAGCGTGAGTTCCTGCGCGTACCCATCGGCCTGACGGACCGTCACGAGCCGGTCCTGCTCGACCTCAAGGAGTCCTCGGAGCTGGGCATGGGCCCGCACGGGCTGTGCGTCGGCGCCACCGGGTCCGGCAAGAGCGAGCTGCTGCGCACCCTCGTGCTGGCGCTCGCCGCCACCCACTCCCCCGAGGACCTGGCGCTCGTCCTGGTCGACTACAAGGGCGGCGCGACCTTCGCCCCGTTCACCGGACTTCCGCACGTGGCGGGCGTGATCACCAACCTGGAGAACCAGGCCGGACTGGTCGAGCGCGTCCACTCCAGCCTGGCGGGCGAGGTGAAGCGGCGGCAGCAGGTGCTCAAGGACGCGGGGAACGTGGCCGACATCGGGCACTACGCCGCCCTGCGCGCCACCCGTCGGCCCGACCTCGAACCGCTCCCGCACCTCTTCGTGGTGATCGACGAGTTCGGTGAACTCCTCACCGCCAAGCCGGACTTCATCGACCTGTTCCTCTCCATCGGCCGCATCGGGCGGTCCATCGGCGTCCACCTGCTGCTCTCCAGCCAGCGCATCGAGGGCGGCAAGCTCAAGGGCCTGGACACCTACCTCTCGTACCGGCTGGGACTGCGCACCTTCTCCGCCGACGAGTCGCGGACCGTGCTGGACACGACCGACGCGTTCCATCTGCCGCCGCTGCCGGGCTTCGGCTATCTGAAGGTGGACACCTCCACGTACGAGCGGTTCAAGGCGGGGTACGTGTCGGGCGCGTACCGGGGCCCGGCGCTGGTGGCGCAGGAGGACGACACGCCGCTGGCGTGGACGTATCCGACGTACAACACGCTCGACAGCGCGCGGACCGACACCGAGGTCGTCGAGGGGCCGAAGGCGACCAAGCGGGAGACCGGGCCGACGGTGATGTCGGTGACGGTGGACCAGCTGGCCTCCGCCGCCCGGCCGGTGCGGCGGATCTGGCTGCCGCCGCTGCCGGACGCGATCACGCTGGACGCGGCGGCCGGGCCCGTGCGGGTGGACGAGCGGGGGCTGCGGCTGGCGTCCGCCGAGGGGCCGTTGCGGGTGCCGCTCGGGGTGCTGGACGATCCGGCGAAGCAGTGGCAGGGGCACTGGGTGCTCGATCTGACGGTCGCGGGCGGGCACGCGGCGGTGATCGGCGGCCCGCAGTCCGGCAAGACGACCCTGCTGCGGACCCTCGCGCTCTCCCTCGCCGCCACCCACACGCCCGCCGAAGTGGCCGTCTACGGGCTCGACCTGGTCGGCGGCGGACTGTCCGCGCTCGCCGGGCTGCCGCACGTCGGCGGGATCGCGGGGCGGGCCGACCGCGAGCGGGCGGCGCGGACGGTCGCCGAGGTGCGGACGATGCTGAACGAACGGGAGGAGCTGTTCCGGGAGCACGGCATCGACTCCGTCGACCAGCTGCGGCAGCTGCGGGCGCAGGGGAAACTGCGCGAGCTGGGGTCGACCGACATCGTGCTGCTCGTCGACGGGTTCGGGGCGCTGCGCGACGAGTTCGCCGAGCTGGACGACACGGTCGTGGACCTGCTCAAGCGCGGCGGCGGGTACGGCATCCACGTCGTCGGCGGCATGCTCCGCTGGAACGACGTACGGATCGCGACGCAGTCGATGTTCGGGACGCGGGTGGAGCTGCGGCTGAACGACCCGAGCGATTCGAGCGTCGACCGCAAGCTCTCCGAGACGCTGTCGCCGGACACGCCGGGGCGGGTCCTGACCGACGGCAAGCTGTTCGCGCAGGCCGCGCTGCCGCGCCTCGACGGACGGCCGTCCACGGGCGACCTCGGTCCCGCGCTGGAGGACGCGGCCCGGACGATCCGCTCCACCTGGCACGGTGAACTGGCGGCTCCCGTAAGGGTGTTGCCGACCCGGCTGCCGTCCGGCCGGCTGCCGTCGGTTCTCGCCGAGCCGCACCGGGTGCCGATCGGCGTGGACCAGGACGCCCTGGCGCCCGCCCTGCTGGACCTCTTCGGCGCCGACCAGCACCTGCTGATACTGGGCGACAACGAGTGCGGCAAGACGAACCTGCTGAAGCTGGTCGCCGCGCGGCTCGTGGAGCGGTACTCGGACGAGGAGCTGGTCTTCGGCGTCTTCGACCCCCGGCGCGGGCTGCGGGGCGTGATCCCGGAGCCGTACCGGGGCGGCTACGCGCACAACGCGAAGCTGGCGGCGGGTCTGTCGAGCGGGATCGCGGGCGAGCTGGAGAAGCGGATGCCGCAGAGCGCCGACCCGGACGCGCTCACCGACGAGCCCGCGTTCGAGGGCCCGCGGATCGTGATCCTGGTAGACGACTACGACATCCTCACCACGGCCGGGCAGCAGCCGCTGGCTCCGTTCCTGCCGTACGTCTCCTCGGCGCAGGACATCGGACTGCACTTCGTGATCACCCGCCGGGTGGCGGGCTCCTCCCGGGCGATGTACGAGCCGCTGCTGCAGACCCTGCGCGAGACCGGTACGGCCGCGCTGCTGATGACCGGTGAGCGCGGCGAGGGGCAGCTCTTCCCGGGCCTGTACGCCTCGGCGCAGCCGCCGGGGCGGGGCACGCTGGTCCGCCGGGGGCGGGCCCATCAGCTGATCCAGACGGCACTCGACAGCGAGGAGGGCGACCGCCCGTGACCAGGGACGTCATCGCGCTCACCCCGAAGATGCCCGACGTGTGGGCCCTCATGGCGAGTCTGTACGCCGGCGGCTCCGACCTGGACATGTCGGCGGCGGCCGACGGCGCGGTCGTCCAGCTGCACGGGCCGGGCGGGCGTCCGCTGGTGTCCGTGGAGTCGCCGGTGCTGGTGCAGGTGCCCGGTGAGGCGGAGCGGCTGCTCGGGCAGACCGTGCGGGCCCCGTTCTGGTGGACGGAGGCACGGGCGTCCACGGCGGTGCCGGAGGCGGAACGGCTCGCGGGTGTGGTGTGCGGGCGGCTCAACGCCCTGCTGGGCGGCTCCACCTGGCCGCCCGGGGCGGCGAGCACCGAGGTGGTGGACGTGTCCGCCGTACCGTCGGCGGGGTCGGGACAGCCCGCCGTGGACGTGGTGACCGAGCACGCGGCCGTGGTCCTCGTCGACCGGCCGGTGGTCGCCCTGACCAGCTGGCTCGCGGAGATCATGCGGACGGCCGTGGCGTCCCGGCGGTCCCTGCAGATCGTCACCCCGCCCGGGGTGCGGCTGACCACGGCGGCCCGTACGACGCTCGCGCGCGTCCCCCACCGCTGGGTGGTGCGGGACCCGGAGTGCGGCTACTACGACGGCCTGTCGGGGGCGGTGCTGCGCTGGCGGGACGGGGCGTTCTCGCCCGCGTTCGCCGAGGACGGGACGGCGGCGGTGGCCGCCGCGTTCACGCGCCCGGCGCACGTGTCGGAGAAGGGCGCGAAGGAGAAGGGCGCGAAGGAGAAAGGCGCGGCGGGCGGTCCGGGGGACGAGCCGCTCGGACGTCAGCTGATCGTCGCCCTGCGTACGGTCCACCGGGCCGACGAGCGGCTGCTGCTGGGCGGCGCCCTGGAGGCGGCCTGGCAGGAGCTGACGGGGGCGGCGCCGGCGGGCTGGGGCACCGCCGAACCGGTCAACCTTCCGTGGTCGCGGCGGCAGTTGACCGACCTGGCCCGGGAGCGGGCGCCGGAGCCGTCGCAGTTGGTCGTCGTCGGCGCCCCGGAACGGCCGGCCATGGCGACGGTCCGGGTGACGCGGACGACGAAGGGCGTGGAGGAGGACGCGGTCCTGACCCTCGGGTACGCGGCCGATGAGGAACCGCCGCTGGACCGGATCGAGGCGCTGGCCGACACCCTGGTCCGGGAGCACGGGCTGCGGACCATGCTGACCTCGCTGCGCGTGGCGCGCGCCGACCTGACGACCGCGCCCCGTCTGGAGGGCCCGCCGCTGCCGGTGGCCTTCACCCTCGGCCCGGACGACGTCCACACGATCGGGCCGGACCGCGCGCGGCGGCCCCCGGTCGAGGTCCGCGCGGTCCCCCTCGGCCCGGCGGCCCGCCCGGCGCTGCACTACCCCCTCGGGGACGGCGCGGACACCGAGGCGTGGGGGCGGCTCCAGCAGCTGACGGCACATCTGAAGGGCGATCATTCCCGGCCATCCACCCCTGCTCAGCACGGGTGACTCGCGTCACTAACTCAACGACCACTACGAGCAGTACGAGCTCTGACGGGAATGCCATTTACCGGCCTGACCTGGGTCCCTAACCTCCCGGCAACAGCTGCCAGAAGGCACGCGCCAGGAGGAGAACCATGGCCAGATCCAGCCACACCGCTACCGGGCACCTCGTCGTCACCGGCAGGGGAACGGCATACCGGCGTCCCCTCGCGGCGGCGTTCGCCGCGACCCTCGCGCTCGGCACCCTGGGCGCCTGCGGCGGTGGCGACGACGCCGCGCCGAAGGTGGCGGAGAACAAGATCTCGGCGGGCAAGGTGCCGGACTACTACCCGGCCGGCTACGCCGACCTGATCGCGGCCGCGGAGAAGGAGGGCGGCAAGCTCACCGTCTACTCGAACCTCGGCGACGAGAACATGGCCCCGATCGTCCGGGACTTCAAGAAGAAGTACGGCTTCGTCAAGACGGTCTCCGTCAACGAGCTGGACAGCGACGAGCTGTTCCAGAAGACCCTCTCGGAGAACGCGGCCGGCTCCTCCCCGGCGGACGTGCTGATCTCCAGCGCGGCGACCGCCTGGGCGGACTTCTCGGCCCGGAAGAACACGGTCCTGTCGTACGAGTCGCCGGAGCTGAAGGAGCTGGGCGCGAGCGCGCAGCTGCTGCCGAGCGTGTACTCGATGTCGCAGGACCCGATGACGATCGCGTACAACACGTCGCTGATGGAGACCCCGCCGACCACGCTGACGGACTTCGCCGAGATCCTCACGTCGGACGAGGACACGTACAAGAACAAGGTGACGGTCCGCGACCCGGAGGGCTCGTTCGGCTTCACGGTCACGCGGGCGCTCACCGAGGGCAACCCGGAGTCCTGGGACGACCTGGAGAAGATCCTCCCGCTGACCCGCCCGGAGACCTCCTCCGGCACCCAGCTGGAGAAGATCGTCGCCGGTGAGTACACTGCCGGCTTCCTGATCAGCGCCTCCCCCGCCTACCCGGTGGTCGAGGACAGCGCGGGCCTGGTGAAGATCGTGTTCCCGAAGGACGGGACGGTCGTCCTGCCGCGCGGCCTGGGGATCGCCGCCGAGGCTCCGCACCCGGCGACCTCGAAGCTCTTCCTGGACTTCGCCCTCTCCGAGGAGGGCCAGCGCGCGGTCGCCGAGGGCGGACTGGCCTCGTACCGCGAGGGCGTGAAGGGCGAGGGCCTGCACACCTACCAGGAGGTCGTGGACGCGGTCGGCGAGGAGAACATCATCCACGTCGAGTACAAGCCGGTCGGGAAGGACGACGCCGCCGCCTGGCTGGAGCGCTTCGACGGACTCCGCAAGTAGGCGCGCGAGCAGGCAGCCTTCGGGACGATCGGAGTCACCTCACATGTCAACCCTCACCCAGCCGCCCCGCACACCGGCCGGCGCGCCACCCCCGGACACGTTCAGGCCGCCGCGCTATCGCCGCCCCCTCGGCATCGGACGGGACACGGTCGTCCAGTACACGGTCCTGGCGTTCCTCGCCGTCCTGGTGCTGGCCCCGATCGTCCCGACGCTCTACCAGAGCATCCGCAACCGCCCGCTCTACGAGGCGGGCGGGGCCTTCACCCTCAGCGGCTACACCGACCTCTTCACCGAGGCCGGCTTCGGTGAAGTCGCCCTGAACACCCTGCTGTTCGCCTCGCTGACGACGGTCCTCAGCCTGGCCATCGCCATCCCCATGGCGATCGTGGTGGTCCGCACGAAGCTGCCGGGCGGCCGGCTGGTCGCCCTGGCGATGCAGTGGCCGTTCTTCATCTCGTCGCTGATCCTGGGCTTCGGCTGGATCATCATGTACGGCCCGGCCGGGTTCGTCAGCGTGAAGGTGCAGCAGGTCTTCGGCGGGGTGCCGTGGAACCTGTACTCGATCCCCGGCATGGCGCTCACGGAGGCCGTGGCGCTCGCCCCGATCGCGTACGTGTTCTGCGCCAACGCCCTGCGGCAGTCCGACGCCTCGCTCGAATCGGCCGCCCAGGTCTGCGGGGCGGGTCCCTTCCGCATCCTCGCGCAGGTGGTCGTGCCGCTGCTGCGGCCCCCGATCGTGTACTCGGCGATCCTCGTCTTCTCCGTCTCCATCGAGACGCTGAGCGTGCCGCTGCTCTACGGCCAGCCGGTGAGCATCGACGTCTTCTCCACTTTCCTCTACCACAACGGACTTCAGTCGGTGGACCCCGACTACACGATGCTGGGCGCGGCCTCCACGGTGATCCTCGTGGTCACGCTGAGCCTGGTCGCCGTCCAGGCGAAGCTGCTGAAGGACGCGGCCCGGTTCGTGTCCGTGCGCGGCAAGGTGACCCGGCCGCGCAAGCTGGACCTCGGCTGGCTGAAGTGGGTGAGCATCGCCTGCATCTGGGTCTACGTGATCCTCGGTGCCCTGGTCCCGATCGCGGGCCTGGTGATGCGGTCCTTCACGCTCGTGTTCACGCCGCTGCAGTCGCCGTTCAGGACGGTCACGACGAAGAACTACGAGCTGGTCCTCGACTCCGACAACTACGTGCAGTCGCTCTACAACAGCATGATCGTGGCCGGGGTCGGCTCGGTGGTCGTGTCCGCCCTCGCCGTGTTCGCGGTGATGGTGGCCCGGCGGTCGACGTTCCGCTTCGGCCGGGCGGTGGAGTACCTGGCCCTGATCCCGCAGTCACTGCCCGGCATCATCATCGGTATCGGCTTCTTCTGGGCCTTCGCGCTGGCGCCCTTCGGGATGGGCTCGGTGCTCCAGGGCACGCTCTACGCCGTCGTCATCGCCTTCGGCATGCGGGCCCTGCCCAGCGCGTTCGGCTCGGTCGCCCCGGCGATCATGCAGATCGGCGGCGAGCTGGACAACGCGGCCCGGGTCTCGGGCGCCGACTGGCTGATGACCTTCTTCCGTGTCCTGCGGGCCCTGGTCACACCGGCGTTCGCGGGAGCGCTCGTCCTCACCTTCGTGATCATGCTCAAGGAGTACTCCCCGGCCGTCTTCCTCTCCTCGGCCGACAACAACGTCCTCGGCACCACCATGCTCAGTCTCTGGACGCAGGGCAGGGCCGGATCCGTCGCCGCGCTGGCCACCCTCCAGATCGGCATCACCGCGGTCTTCGTCGCACTCGCCGGACTGCTCATGAAGGGAAAGCACCATGCCTGAGGTGACCGTCAAGAACCTCGCCAAGACGTTCGGCGACAACTCCGTCCTGCGGGACGTCACCTTCACCATCAAGGACGGGGAGTTCTTCACGCTGCTGGGCGCGAGCGGCTGCGGCAAGTCGACGACGCTGAACTGCATCGCGGGCCTGGAGCAGCCGACGGAGGGCTCGATCGCGGTGGGCGGGCGGCCGTTCGTGGACGCGGGGGCGGGAATCTTCCTTCCGCCCGAGGAGCGCAACCTCGGGATGGTCTTCCAGTCGTACGCGCTGTGGCCGCACATGACCATCGCGAAGAACCTGGCTCTGCCGCTGAACATCCGCAAGGTGCCGAAGGACAGGCAGAGGACGCTGATCCACGACGCGCTGGACAAGGTGGGCCTGGCCGCGCTCAGCGGCCGCTACCCCCACCAGCTCTCCGGCGGCCAGCAGCAACGCGTCGCCCTGGCACGGGCGTTGGTGTACTCCCCGACCGTCCTGCTGCTCGACGAACCGCTCTCCAACCTGGACGCCAAACTCCGCGAACAAGCCCGCGCCTGGCTCAAGCGGCTCCAGGAGGAGCTGGGCATCACCACCGTCTACGTCACCCACGACCAGGACGAGGCGCTGGCACTCAGCGACCGGATCGCGGTCATGGAGGGCGGCAACATGATCCAGATCGGCACCCCGCACGAGATCTACGAGAAGCCCGCCGCGCCGGCGGTGGCGGCCTTCGTCGGCCGCTGCAACTTCCTCACCGGCAAGGTCGTGAGCGTCGACGGCACCCGGCACACCGTGCTCCTCGACGCCGGCGGGGAGGTCGTACGGGTCGACAGCGACCGGCGCGTCCCGACGGGCGACTCGGTCACGGTCGCGGTCCGTCCCGAGCGCCTGGAGGTCGTCGCCTCGGCCGAGACCCCGGCCGGCATGAACAGGCTCGACACCCAGGTCGTCACCAGCTCCTACGTCGGCTCCCGCTACGAGTACGACGTCCGCCTCGGCGACCAGGTGGTGCAGGTCCTGAGCGGCAACGGAGGGCTGGCGGGCGAGGTGGCGCTGGTCTTCGACCCGGGGCATGCGCTGCTGTACGCGGACAAGGTCGAACTGCCGGAGGATCAGCGGGAGTTGCTGACGGTCGCCACGTGACGATGATGGTGACGGTGGCCTGGGACCGCCGTCGCCCGGGTCACCGGGGGTCCCCCTGCGGGATGCCGAGGGACCGGAAGATCTCCGCGGCCTCCGTCCGGTACGGGGCCGGGTCCTCCTCCCCGGTCGCGGCGACGGCGCGGCCGATGATGTCGAGGGCCTCGGCCTGGGCCTTGCGCCAGCCCGTGGAGCGGTGCACCGCGTGGCCTCGCGGGCGATGGCGGTGGCCGCCTCTCCGTGCCGCAGTTCGGCATCGGCCAGGGCGGTCAGGGCCTCCGCCTCCACCAGCAGGTGCTCCGTGCCGCGGGCGACGTCCAGGGCGTGGGAGATCTGCTCACGGTCGGGCGGGTCGGTGATGGCGGCCAGGCCGAGGAGGGCGCGGGCCCGCAGTTCGTCCGCGCCGCGTTCCTCGGCCAGCTTGAGCGCCTCCCGGTAGACGACATCCGCCTCGCCGGGGCGGCCGAGGGCGAGCAGGACGCTGCCGAGGGTGATGCGGGCGTCCGCCCGGTAGTACTCCTCGCCATCCTGGTCGAAGAGACGCGTGGCGGTCGTCGCCATGTCCAGGGCGGTGGTGAGGTCACCGGCGTCGCGGTGGACGGAGGACTGGAACCGCAGCACGTACGCCTCGCTGCCCTGTTCGCCGCTCTCCCGGACCATCGTCAGGGCGGTCGCCAGGTGGTGCGTCGCCCGCGCGGGATCCCCGAGGAGGTACAGGGTGCGTCCCAGGTTGGCGTGGGTCAGGATCCCGTTGTGCTGGGAGCCGAGGTTGCGCGGAGCACGCTCGGCCCCCCGCAGACGGTCCAGCGACTCGGTCAGCCGGCCCAGGTCGCGCAGCGTGATCCCGAGCGTGAGCAGGACGACCGGGTGGCCGTCCGGCATGCCGTTGCGCCGGTCGATCTCCGTGGCCCGTTCCAGGTACTCCGCACTGCGTGTCAGCCGGCCGACGAGCCAGTTCACACTGGCGAGGTTGGTGAGCGCCGCAGCCGTACCCTCCGGCCAGCCGCCTGCCTCGGAGAGGGCGAGCGTCTGCTCGAAGTGAGGGATGGCCGCATAAGGGAGGCTCTGGTGGAGTTCCGCGGCGCCGAGCAGATTGTGCATGGCGGCCTGGGCCACGGGCTCGTCGGCGGCACGGGCGGCGTCCAGGGCGGCCCGGCCGAGGGCCGCCCAGTCCACGGCGGTCTTGCGGGTCCAGGAGTGGCCGCGCAGAGCGTCGGCGAGCCGCCAGGAGGCGGGGTGGCGCTCGGCGGCGGCCTGCTGGACGGCGGCGGCGAGGTTGGGCAGTTCGTCGTCCAGCCAGCGGATCGCCGCGGCGGCGTCGGGGATGCGGAGCGGGGGCTCGGTGTCACCGCGGCCGACGCCACCGTCGCCGTCGGTGCCGGTGGGAGGCAGGGGTGCCTGGCCGGGGTACAGAAGTTGGGCGCAGTGGCCCGTGGCGGTCAGGAGCCAGCGGTACAGGGCCTCGGAGGCGGCGCGGCGGTCGGCGGCGGTCTCCTCCAGGCGCAGCCGCTCGGCCGCGTACAGCGCGACGAGGTCGTGACGGCGGTACCGGCCCGCCCGGTGCTCCCGCAGCATATGGGCGGCGGTGAGCCGTTCCAGCAGCCCGGCGGCCTCCGCGGGGGCGAGGCCCGCGACGACCGCGGCGGCTTCGAGACCCGTCTCCGGGCCGGGCACCAGGGCCAGCAGCCGGAACATCCGCCGGGCCGGGGCGTCGAGGGCGTGGTACGAAAGGTCGAAGGCGCTCCGTACGGCGGTGGTCGCGTCACCGGTCACGGACAGCGCGGACAGCCGGTCGCCGTCACGCAGTTCGGCGGCCTGTTCCTCCAGCGTGCGCCAGGGCGTGTGGTCGAGGTTGGCGGCGGCGATCCGCAGCGCCAGGGGGAGGTACCCGCAGGCGTGGGCGAGCTCGGCCGCCGCCCGCGGGTCGGCGTCCACGCGCTCCGCGCCGAGGGTGCCATGCAGCAGCAGCCGGGACTCCTCGGGGCTGAGCACGTCCACTCCGATCCGCCGGGCGCCGTCACGTGCCGCCAGCCCGGCCAGCCGGTCGCGGCTGGTGACCAGCACCAGACAGCCGGGCCCGCCGGGCAGCAGCGGCCGTACCTGCTCCGCGTCCACGGCGTTGTCCAGCACGACCAGCAGCCGCCGCTTGGCGGCCAGCGTCCGGTACAGGTCGGCGGCGGTCTCCGGCGTCCCCGGAAGGGCTTCCGCGGCCACCCCCAGCGCCAACAGGAACCGGGTGAGCGCCTCCACCGGGCGTACCGGGCCCTCCGGCGAGTGGCCGCGCAGGTCCACGAAGAGCTGGCCGTCGGGGAAGCGGTCGCGCACCCGGTGCGCCCAGTGCACGGCGAGCGCGGTCTTGCCCGCTCCCCCGGCCCCGGTCAGCGCACAGACCCCGCTCCCCCCGGCGGGACCCTCCCCGGAAGCGGGCAGCAGGGCGTCCAGCCGGGCCAGGTGATCGGCACGTCCGGTGAAGAAGGCGGCGTCGTAGGGCAGGAGCGCGGGGACGACCGGCGGGGTGGAGGGTGCGGGTGCCGGGGACACGGTCGTACGGGCGGTGGCGGGCCGTGGGAGGTCCCGGCGCAGGACCCGCAGATGGGCGTCGGTCAGCTCGGGACCGGGACGGACGCCGAGCTGGTCGTCGAGGCGGTCGCGCAGGACCGTGTACAGGCTCAGGGCGGCGGCCTGCTCACCCGAGGCCGCGAGCGCCAGCATCAGCCGGGCGTGCACCCCTTCGTGCAGGGGCTCCAGATCGGCCGTCCTGCGCAGTTCATGGAGGGCGTTCTCCGTCGTGCCCTCGGCGAGGGCACGATCCGCGTACGCCTGGACCACGGACAGGCGCAGCCGGGACAGAGCGATGGCCGAGGGGTGCTCACGCAATCCCGGCGCCGAGCCCTGGAGGACGGGACCGCGCCACAGCCGCAGGGCCGCCTCGGCCCGGGCGTACGCCTCGGTACGGTCGGTGGACTCGCCCCCGTCGTGGGTGAGGCAGGGCAGGGCGCGCGAGGCCAGGACGGTGAAACGCGCCGCGTCCGAGTCCTGTTCGTCCAGGTCGAGTACGTATCCGGTCCGGGTCCGGCGCAGTACACCGCCGGGCCGGTCGCCGGGGTGAGTAGCCGGCGCAGCCGGGCCACGTAGGTGTGGACCAAGTTCAGGGAGCTGGCCGGAGGTCGGCCGCCCCACAGGGTGTCGACGATCTCGTCCTGCGGTACGGCGGTGCCCGGGTGCAGACCCAGCAGGGCCAGCAGAGCGCTCTGTTTCGCCGCGCCGGGTTCGGCGGGCCGGCCCGCCACGTGGAGGACGAGGGGACCGAGGACGTCGACGCGGAGACGCCGGTTGTCGCCGGGCTCCGATGCAGTGTCCGGTTCCAGTACCTTCATGAGCCTGAACACCGAGGGACTGTGCGGTGACCGCGCCCGGCCCCGCTCGATCTCGCGGATGCTGCGGGTGCTGACCCCGGCGAGTTCGGCGAGCTGCCGCTGGCTCAGTCCCAGCTGCGCCCGACGGTCACGGAGCCAGGCCCCCAACTGCTCAGGCATCCGCCCCTGTTTCTCCCCGCATCCACGTCGCCCGCCACCGGCGGCGGCCTCACCAGGCGAAACCTCCCGCCATGGATGGATGACAGTACGTGACCGAGCCGTCCCTTGGAGAGATCTTTCTCCGCCAACCACTGACCGAAAAATCTCAGGCAAAAGTACGCTGACGTCATGTCAATTTCCTTTATATGCAGGCAACTTACGTGGAGCATGCAGGGGAGCTGAAGCAGAGCACCTCCCCGCCGGGGAGGTGCCCTACGTGATCCGCCTTCGGGCCGAACTGGCCGAGCTAGTCGAAGTTCTGCGGAACCCAGGCGGCGTCGAGGGCTCCTTCCTTCACGAAGGCCTTACCGCTCTGGACGACACCGATCCGGTCCCCGGACAGGACCAGCGAACCGACGCCCTGGGACTCCCGAGTCCAGCTCGCATCGAGGGCGCCCTCCTTCACGAGGGCATCGCCGGTGCGCTGGACGACACCGATCCGGTTCCCGGACAGGGCCATCGAAGTGACGCCCTGGTTCTGCAGAGTCCAGTTCGCCCCGAGACCGCCCTCCTTCACGAGGGCATCACCGGTGCGCTGGACGACACCGATCCGGTTCCCGGACAGGGCCATCGAAGTGACGCCCTGGTTCTGCAGAGTCCAGTTCGCCCCGAGACCGCCCTCCTTCACGAGGGCATCACCGGTGCGCTGGACGACACCGATCCGGTTCCCGGACAGGACCATCGAAGTGACGCCCTGGTTCTGCAGAGTCCAGTTCGCCCCGAGACCGCCCTCCTTCACGAGGGCATCACCGGTGCGCTGGACGACACCGATCCGGTTCCCGGACAGGACCATCGAAGTGACGCCCCTGGACACCTGAGCCCAGGGCGCCGAGAGGTCACCCTCCTGCACGAAGGCATTACCGGTACCACGCTGGACGACACCGATCCGGTCCCCGGACAGGGCCATCGAACTGACGCCCTGGAAGACTTGGACCCACTCGGCGAAGCCTTCTTGGACATAGACGATGCCGTCAGTGGTGAGGATGCCGGTTCGGTTGCCGGTGACGACGACGCTCGCGACCGGGGTGTCGGAGGCGGCGCGAGCGCTCTCTGCGGCCACAGCCGACTGGGCCGTCAGCACCGGCATGAGAACAGCAGCGGAAACCGCCGCGATCAGACCGGCCTTCCACCTTCGGACCGAAGGCGACCGCTCTCTGAGAAAAGCGAACATGGATGTCCCCTCATGAGGAGTTCGAGTGCAGGGCTGGACCGCGCGACTTGACGGCCTGTGTGGGTGCCTCTCGCCGGCATCTCGACTCTAGGAACAAGGGACGTCAGAAGAACTGGACGGTTTCTGGACGCCGGCCGTCTCCCACCCGGACCCCGGACGCAACCGTCCGAACTGCGGAAACGCACCACCCGACCATGAGAGCCCGACTGCTGGGCGGCAAACCATTGCCGCCCGGCCGGCATCGTTTGGCGCTTCCATGGCTCCGGCGGGCTACACGCGGCGCGTCAGCGTGCCCTGGTCGGCACTGCCGGGCGGCCCCGTGCCGTACACGACGGTCCTGCTGCTGACCGGTGACCGTGCGGAGCGTGGCCGCACCGCGAGCGGAGGCCCGGCACTCCCGTACCCGGCCCGCCGCCTGCCGCACGCATGCCAGGCGTTCGCCGAAAGGGCACGGAATGGACCGCTCTCCGCTCACCCGACGCGGCGCGCTGACCGCCGCCATGGCCACCACCGCCGCACTCGCCGTCCCGGTGACGGCTCACGCGAGCACCTCGACGGCCGGTGCCGCAACAGGCGGTCCAGCTCTTCGGCCCCACGTTCGCCCAGGCGGTGTCCGGCGGAGCACCAGCGGGCGAGGCGGGTCTGCGGAGCGTGAACACGCGTGAGTCCCGGGAGGTCTGCTCCCTCCCGGGACTGCCGCGACACCTTACGGGGTGACGATGACGGAGTTGTACGTGGTGAGGTCGACGTCCGTCCAGGCACCTGGATAGAAGGTCCAGTCACAGTCTTCGCCGTTCCAGCCATGGCACAGCCGGAACTTCCAGCCGTCCGTCTGGTTGTTGAACACGGTGTGGAGGCCCACCTGGTTGTAGAGCTTGTGAACCCCTCGGGACCAGTACTCGTTGGTCACGCCACCGCTGCTGTTGGGTCCGCCGTAGATGCACGCGGCGCCGGACGGACAGCCGGCGGGGGCCGCCGAGGCCGGCGACGCCGACAGCACTCCCGTACCGAGCGCCAGCAACGCGGTTGCGGCTATCGCTGCGACCCTTCTCCGGATCGGTGTACGCGTCATGTATGCCCCCTCAATCGTTGCGGAACGGACGACGTGCGGCAGATCTGTCACCGGGGCGCGCCCGGCGCCGCACGACGGCCGAGGTGCTTGGAGGCAAACGGTAGGGCGACTTCACATCGGCCCACACCTGTAAAGCGCCGGATTGACAGGCCCCCTCGGGCTCCGTCTTCCCACCGGTCTCCGATGTCGCTAGCCGCGCCTCTTGCAGGGCCGGCGTTCGGGGAGCCGTCTCATCAGGGACCGCCAGTCCGGCAGGTCGATCTCGACGAGGACGGTCTTGCCGGGCGGTCTGCCGTCCTGGACCTCCCAGCGGTCGGCCAGCGCGTCGACCAGAACCAGACCGCGCCCGCCCTCGTCCAGGGGGCGGGCCGGCCGTACGGTGCCGGGGCGTGGCGGCAGGCGTTCGGCGCGGGTGTCGGTGACCTCGATGCGGAGGGAGCCGGTGGGCAGGGAGAGGCGCAGCTCGAAGTCCCGGCCCGGGACGCGGCCGTGGGTCACCGCGTTGGCCGCCAGCTCGGCCACGACCGCCGCCGCCCGGTCGGAGGGGTCCGACCCGTACCGGATGCCCCAGGCGTGCAGCTGGTTCAGGGCCAGGTGCCGGGCCAGGCGGGCGCCCAGCGGGGTCGAGCTGAAGCGCTGCGTGAACGTCGGTGCCGTCAGCGTGTGGCGCGCGGCGGGCGGTGCGGTCATGTCGCCAATGTGGCCTGCGGGAAGCCCGGTTCGCCAGCTTCACGCCGCGTACGCCGAGGCAGCGTACGCGGTTACTCACTGGACGGTACCGGTGACGTGCTGTGACCATGAGCGGGGAACGGTGTGGTTCGGCGGGCGGGTGCGCGGGAGGTGGCCCATGGTGGCCGACAGCGGCGGCGGCATGGCGGCGACGGGGATGGGCGGCGGGGAGCCGGAGGCGTCCGACAGCCTGCGGACGTTCGGGGCGATGGTCCAGGCGTTGCGGGAGCACGCGGGGCTGGGCCGCGAGGAGTTGGCCGACGCCGTCGGGTACTCCAAGCACATGGTGGCGTCGGTGGAGTTGGGACGACGGATGCCGGACGCGGCGTTCGTGGAGGGGGTGGACCGGGAGCTGGGGGATACGGGGGCGCTGGTACGGGCAGCCCAACACCTCGGGCGGCAACCGGGGTTGGCGGCGTGGTTCAGGAAATGGGCCAGGTTGGAGGCGGGGGCGATCACGTTGTACACGTACGAATGCCGCATGATCCCGGGCCTGTTGCAGACCGAGGCGTATCTGCGGGCGATGTCGGCCGACCAGCTCCCGCCCATGGATGACCAGCAGATCGAGGAGCGTTGGGCCGCTCGTGCCGAGCGACAGCAGCGCTTCGCGGAACGCGCGAACACTGCTTTCAGCTTCATCCTCGAAGAGCACCTGTTCCTTCGACGCACAGGAGGGGCCACAGTCACGCGAGGGCTCCTTGACCGGGTGCTGCAAGTCGCCGAACTGCGCAATGTCGATATCCAGATCATGCCTCTGGTGCAGGAGTCGCACTCCGGGTTGCACGGGCCGATCCGGCTCTCGGAGAGCCCAGAGAACCGGTGGTTCGCCTACAACGAGGGACAGGAAAGCGGTCAGCTGATCTCCGACGCGAAAGTGGTCAGCGTCCTTAAGCAGCGGTATGTCAGGATGCGTTCGCAGGCTCTCACCATCCAAGACTCCGTGAGCCTGTTGCGGCGGATGCGAGGGGACCTATGAGTGCGACCCAACTGGTCTGGTTCAAGAGCAGCTACAGCAGCGCTTCCGGCGACGACTGCGTCGAGGTGGCCGTAGCCCTCCCCCACGCCATCCACATCCGCGACTCCAAGACGAACACCGAACCCGGCCCCCGGCTCACCCTCTCCCCCACCGCCTGGGCCGACTTCGTCCCGTACGCCGCCGCTCAGGACTGACCCCGACATGATCGGAACGGTCTTCCGGAGCGACGACGTGCCCAAGGAGCACCGGTTCGAGTACTGGGGCGAGTTGATGCACCGGGCGATCGCGCCCAGTCACATGAGCAGCCTGTTCGCCGACGACTTCTGGGCGGAACAGCGGCTGATGGAGCTGGGCCCGGTGCTGGTGTGGCCGACGTCGCACCTGCCGACGGGGTTCCGGCGTACCGAGAAGCAGGTGCGGCAGTCCGACCCGGAGATGTACCACCTGTCGCTGGTGCTCGGCGGTGACCTGGGGTTCGAGCATGTGGGGCGGGCCGAGGCGTACGGCCCGAGCGATCTGTGGCTGAGCGACACCTCACGGCCGTACGAGGTGCACCTGCCGACCGACCGGGGCCGCCAGGTGATCACGGGGGTGGGTGTGGACTTCCCCAAGGCGCTGGTGCCCCTGCCGCCCGCCCGCATCCAGCAGCTGCTGGGACGGCGGCTGCCGGGGCGGGAGGGGGTGGGCGCCCTGCTGACGGGGTTCCTCACCGGCCTGGAGCAGCAGGGCGACGTTCTCCAGCCGTCCGACGCGCCCCGCCTCGGCACCGTCCTGATCGACCTGCTGTCGGCGTGGTTCGCGCAGGTGCTGGAGGCGGAGGACGCGCTGCCGCCGGAGACCCGCCAGCGGGCTCTGGCGACGCGCGTACGGGCGTTCATCCGCCAGAACCTGCACGACCCCGAGCTGGCACCGCCCGTGATAGCGGCGGCGCATCACATCTCGCTGAGCTATCTGCACCGGATCTTCCAGGAGGACACCCCCGGCGAGACGGTCGCGGCCTGGATCCGCGTCCAGCGCCTCGAAGGCGCCCGCCGCGACCTGGCGGACCCCAACCTCACCTCCACGCCCGTCCACACCATCGCCACCCGCTGGGGGATGGTCCGCGCCTCCGACTTCACGCGGGCGTTCCGGAGCGCGTACGGGGTGTCGCCCATGGAGTACCGCGTGCTGGTACAGGCGGGGGCCGTGCGGGAGGCGGGGTAGACCCGTCGACAACGTGCCCGTGGACGCACAGGCGCGGCCGGGGGCACTCTGGCCGAGGAAGGGCAGGTGGAAGGTGGTCAGGCCCATCCTGGCGGAGGGTCGGCGCGTTCGGGCCGGCCCGCGGCCCCAGCCACCCGGCGGAACCGGCCGCGGCCCGTCCGTCAGCGAGTCAGGTCCATGACCCCGACCCCGAGCCCCTGATAGGCGTCCGGCTCCACCGTGGCGATCAGCGCGCCCATGGGAATCGTCTGGTTCGGTCTGGCGGCGTGGACCGCGGCCGAGGCGCTGTGGGAGACGCCGGCGCGGCTCAGGTCGGCGATGGTGACGGCCATGGCGTAGTCGTCGTCGAGGACATGCAGTACGTCCACCAGTACGCCCACGTGCTCCACCACGCCCGAACGCAGACGCTCGGCTTCCAGGAGACATAGAACAGGCACCCACAGGCGAACGTCATCGCTCGCCGCCGCCGCGTGGACGAGACCGGAGACCTGCTTGTCGCCTCCCAACGCCAAGAGAGTCGGGGTGTCGAGGACGTAGTGCTCGGTATCCCTCAACGGGACGACTCCGCTTCGGCGAGAGCTACCCGGTGAGCCGCGGTGGCCTCCCGCATCTTGCGCCGCATCTCGGCGGACTCCTCGTCGGACACGTCATGTCCGAACCGATCGGCGAGCAGGACACGGATACGGTCGGCCCGTTCCCTGATCTGCTCGGGAGTCAGCGTCTGCGCCGCTATGTCCTGCATCAGCGCGCGAAGGCTGGTGCCGCGAGCCTCGGCCACGGCGGCGAGCTGGTCACGGACTTCGGCGGGCACACGGATCATGACATCGGACACGCGGCGAGTATACGTGACGTATACATCCCGCGTCGCCGGAGCAGGGCCCCGCGAACCCTCTCCGCCAACTCCTGCTAGAACGCGCTCAGCCCGTAGCGGGCCAGCACCCAGTGCACCGGCTGGAAGAAGGTCCGGTACTGGTTCTGGGCGCTGTTGCACGAGGCATCCTTCGGAGTGTTGGTCGCGGAGGTGATGCCGAGCGCGTCGGTTCCCGCCCACAGAGGACCGCCGCTGTCTCCGGGCAGGGCGCAGTGCGAGGTCTCGATCATGTTCTTCATGACCTTGCCGCTGGGGAAGGTGAAGGTCACGCTCGGGTTGATCACCTGGCCCACCAGGTCGCTGCTGACGGCGCCGGCGCGTTTGACGGACTCACCGTCCTGGGGGTAGCGGGAGTCGGTGATCTCGAACGTGGCGCCGGCCGCCCGGACCGCCCCGTAGGCGGCGACGTCGTCGTTGAGGTACTCGATGACGGCGTAGTCCTTGTCGACCTCGCCGAAGTCCCACCATTCCGTGCGCTTGCCCAGGTAGATGCCGCCGGCCTCCCGGTGCCAGAACCTCTCGTCGTCGGTGCTCGCGCAGTGCCCGGCGGTGACGAAGTACCTCTTGCCGGAGGAGTCGCGGACGTTGAACCCGAGAGTGCAGTTCGTGGGGCCGTACGGCGCCACGATGCCGATACCGCCGAGGGATTCGTAGGCGGTCTCCTTGATCCCGCCGGGCAGCTCCTCGACACGCACCTTGTCGCCGTAACCGGCAACGAGGTCGGTGAGGCGTTTGTGGTCGGCGGCGGAGACGCCGTCGAAGATCGACACGGTCACCTGGTTGGTGCTCTGGTCGACGCCCCAGGCGGTGTTGGGGATCGGGTCGGTGTCGGCGATCCGCCGGTCGAGGGTGGTGCGCACGGAGTTCAGGTCGGCGGTGCTGTGCTCGACGACCTTGGCGGTGCCGCCCTGGGCACGGACGGTCCGCGCGGCGGCCTCGTCCGTGACGGCGACGACGAGCTGCCCGTCGCCGTCGTAGAAGGTGCCGCCGGTACGGTCGGCACCTATCGACGCGACCAGCGCTCTCACCTGGGCCGGTCCGGCCATCGAGGCCGGGACCGGGGTCGCGTTCGCGGTCGGCGCGGCCAGCACCGCGAACAGGCTGCAGATCGCCACCGTCATCGACGTGCGAGGGGTCGACAGTCGTCGCATGGATCGCGCCTCCGTGGGCTCCGTGAGCAGGGACCACGGCGTGATCGATCGCCGTGCACGGAAGCAGCATGTGCCGTGGGCACCGACCTTGTCATTGGTGGTAGATCCACAGAAGTCTTGCCTCTGCGTCCACTCCCGCTCACATGATCCGTGCCGCCGCCCGGACTTGATACGCCGACGGCCTGTCCGCCCCCGCGGACAGGCCGTCGTCACCACATCACCGGCTCGCTACGCCGCGTGCTCCACGAACCGCGCCGCCGTCTGCGCCAGCAACTCGCGGCCGTCGCCCGCCCACAGCTCGTCGTTGAACAGCTCGACCTCGATGGGGCCGGTGTAGCCCGCGGCCTCGACGTACGCCTTCCACTCGCGCATGTCGATCGCTCCGTCGCCGATCTGGCCCCGGCCGGTCAGGACGCCCTGGGGCAACGGGGTGATCCAGTCGGCGAGTTGGAAGGTGTGGATGCGGCCGGAGGCGCCCGCTCGGGCGATCGCCGCCGGGGCCGTGTCGTCCCACCAGATGTGGTACGTGTCCACGGTCACGCCCACCTGGTCCGCCGGGAAGCGCTCCGCGATGTCCAGCGCCTGGGAGAGCGTCGACACCACGCAGCGGTCCGAGGCGAACATGGGGTGCAGCGGCTCGATGGCCAGGCGTACGCCGTTGGAGGCGGCGTAGGGGCCCAGCTCCGAGAGCGCGTCCGCGATGCGTTCCCGTGCGCCGCGCAGGTCCTTCGAACCCGCCGGGAGGCCGCCCGAGACCAGGACCAGTGTGTCCGTGCCCAGGGTCGCCGCCTCGTCGATCGCCTTGCGGTTGTCGGCCAGCGCCGCCGCCCGCTCGGCCGGGTCGATGGCCGTGAAGAAGCCGCCCCGGCAGAGGGTCGTGACCGACAGGCCCGCGTCGCGGACCAGTTTGGCCGTGGCGTCCAGGCCGTGCGCCGCCACCGGCTCGCGCCAGAGGCCCACGCCCCCGATACCCAACTCCACGCAGCCGTCGACCAGTTCGGGCATCGACAGCTGCTTGACCGTCATCTGGTTGATGGAGAAGCGCTCAAGTCCGTTACTGGTACTGGTGCTCACTGGGCCACTCCGTACACCGCGAGCAGGTTCCCCATCCGGGCCTCGGCCAGCGCCGGATCCGGGAACAGGCCCAGCCCGTCGGCGAGTTCGTAGGCGCGCGCGAAGTGCGGGAGGGAGCGGGCCGACTGGAGGCCGCCGACCATCGTGAAGTGCGACTGGTGGCCGGCCAGCCACGCCAGGAACACCACGCCCGTCTTGTAGAAGCGGGTGGGCGTCTGGAAGAGGTGGCGGGACAGCTCGACGGTCGGGTCCAGGAGGTCACGGAAGCCCTGCACGTCACCCGTGTCCAGGACGCGGACCGCCTGCGCCGCCAGCGGGCCCAGCGGGTCGAAGATGCCGAGCAGCGCGTGGCTGAAGCCCTGCTCGTCGCCCGCGATCAGCTCGGGGTAGTTGAAGTCGTCGCCCGTGTAGCAGCGGACGCCCTGCGGGAGCCTGCGGCGGATGTCGATCTCGCGCTGGGCGTCCAGCAGGGAGACCTTGATGCCGTCGACCTTGTCGGGGTGGGCGGCGATGACGGCGAGGAAGGTCTCCGTGGCCGCGTCGAGGTCCGACGAACCCCAGTAGCCGTCCAGCGCCGGGTCGAACATGGGGCCGAGCCAGTGCAGGACGACCGGCTCGGCGGCCTGGCGGAGCAGGTGGCCGTAGATCTCCAGGTAGTCCTCGGGGCCCGAGGCCGCCGCCGCCAGTGCGCGCGAGGCCATCAGGATCGCCTGGGCGCCCGACTCCTCGACGAGCGCGAGCTGCTCCTCGTACGCCTTGCGGATCTCCGGCAGGGAGGCCGCCGCCGGGTCGGTGAGCTGGTCGGTGCCCACACCGCAGGCGATCCGGCCGCCGACGGCCTTCGCCTCGGCCGCGCTGCGGCGGATCAGCTCCGCCGCGCCCGCCCAGTCGAGGCCCATGCCGCGCTGCGCGGTGTCCATCGCCTCGGCGACGCCCAGGCCGTGCGACCACAGATGGCGACGGAAGGCGAGGGTGGCGTCCCAGTCGACGGCGGCGGGCGAGTCCGGGGACACGTCCGCGAAGGGGTCCGCGACGACGTGCGCCGCAGAGAAGACCGTACGGGAGGTGAGGAGGGTGCCAGGGGACACCGCCAGGGGCTCGGTGCGCGGGGTGTAGGCGCGCAACTGCCCTCCCGTAGCAGGGAGTTGGATCGTCACAGCTGAATCTCCGGTACGTCGAGACGGACGCCCTCGGCCGAGGACTTCAGGCCCAGTTCGGCGAGCTGGACGCCGCGGGCGCCGGCCAGCAGGTCCCAGTGGTAGGGCGCGTCGGCGTAGACGTGCTTGAAGAACAGCTCCCACTGCGCCTTGAAGCCGTTGTCGAACTCGGCGTTGTCCGGCACCTCCTGCCACTGGTCGCGGAAGGAGTAGGTGGCGGGGATGTCGGGGTTCCACACCGGCTTGGGGGTGGCGGAGCGGTGCTGGACACGGCAGTTGCGCAGACCGGCGACCGCCGAGCCCTCGGTGCCGTCGACCTGGAACTCCACCAGCTCGTCGCGGTTGACGCGGACGGCCCAGGAGGAGTTGATCTGGGCGATCGCGCCGCCGTCCAGCTCGAAGATGCCGTAGGCGGCGTCGTCGGCGGTGGCGTCGTAGGGCTTGTCCTGCTCGTCCCAGCGCTCGGGGATGTGCGTGGCGGTGAGGGCCTGGACGGACTTCACCCGGCCGAACAGCTCATGGAGCACGTACTCCCAGTGCGGGAACATGTCGACGACGATGCCGCCGCCGTCCTCCGCGCGGTAGTTCCAGGAGGGGCGCTGGGCCTCCTGCCAGTCGCCCTCGAAGACCCAGTAGCCGAACTCGCCCCGGATGGAGAGGATGCGGCCGAAGAAGCCGCCGTCGATGAGGCGCTTGAGCTTCAGCAGACCCGGCAGGAACAGCTTGTCCTGGACGACGCCGTGCTTGATGCCGGCGGCGTTCGCGAGGCGGGCCAGCTCCAGGGCGCCGTCGAGGCCGGTGGCGGTCGGCTTCTCGGTGTAGATGTGCTTGCCGGCGGCGATGGCCTTCTTGATCGCCTCCTCGCGGGCCGAGGTGACCTGGGCGTCGAAGTAGATCTCGACGGTCGGGTCGGCGAGGACCGCGTCGACGTCCGTGGAGACGTTCTCCGGGTCCAGGCCGTGCTGCTCGGCGAGCGCCTTCAGCACGTGCTCCCGGCGGCCGACGAGGATGGGCTCCGGCCACAGGACCGTGCCGTCGCCGAGGTCCAGGCCGCCCTGCTCGCGGAGGGCGAGGATGGAGCGGACGAGGTGCTGGCGGTAGCCCATGCGTCCGGTCACGCCGTTCATGGCGATCCGTACGGTTCTGCGTGTCACGGCCGGTCCTTTCGTTGGTGTGCGTTCGTGTCTGCGTACGCGTCCGGCGCCGCGTACGCCCGACGAAAGGGTGAGCGTCACAGCAAGCGCTTTCTATCCAACTAGAAGCTAGCCTCTGGGCAGCGGTCTATACAAGACCGCGAGGGGGTCGAGTTGTTCGAGGGGGCGAACGGCGATCGCGGTCGTAAGGTTCCCCGACAGCCCGAACATCACGCGCACCGGAGGACGAGCAACGATGACTGTGACCCTGGCGGACGTGGCGGCCCGTGCGCAGGTGTCGCCCGCGACCGTCTCCCGGGTGCTGAACGGCAACTACCCGGTGGCCGCGACCACGCGCGAGCGGGTGCTGAAGGCCGTGGACGAGCTGGACTACGTCCTCAACGGCCCGGCCAGCGCGCTCGCCGCAGCCACCTCCGACCTGGTCGGCATCCTCGTGAACGACATCGCCGACCCCTTCTTCGGGATCATGGCCGCGGCCATCCAGTCCGAGATCGGCGGGCCCGGCGGGCGTGCGGGTGGGGAGCGGCTCGGGGTGGTGTGCAACACGGGCGGCTCCCCGGAGCGCGAGCTGACGTATCTCACGCTGTTGCAGCGCCAGCGCGCCGCCGCCGTCGTACTGACCGGTGGGGCCATCGAGGATCCCGCGCACCTGACCGCCGTCGGCCACAAGCTGCGGAAGCTGTCGGAGGCCGGGACGCGGGTGGTGCTGTGCGGGCGGCCGCCGACGCCGGAGGCCATCGCGATCACCTTCGACAACCGGGGCGGCGGGCAGCGGCTCACCGAGCACCTGATCGGGCTGGGGCACCGGCGACTCGGCTACATCGCCGGGCCGCAGGAGCGGACGACCACCCGGCACCGCCTGGAGGGCCATCGCGCGGCGCTGGCCGCCGCGGGCATCGAGGACGACCCCCGGTGGACGGTGTACGGGCGCTACGACCGCCTCTCCGGCTACGAGGCGACGCTGGAGCTGCTGCGGCGCGACCCGTCGCTGACGGCCGTGGTCGCGGCCAACGACACGGTCGCGCTGGGGGCGTGCGCCGCCCTGCGCGACTCCGGTCTGCGCATCCCGGACGACGTCTCCGTGGCCGGCTTCGACGACCTCCCCTTCAGCATCGACGCGGTGCCCTCGCTGACGACGGTGCGGTTGCCGTTGACGGAGGCGGGGGCGCGCGCCGGCCGCATCGCCATGGGCCGCGAGGAGCCGCCGCCCGGGGGGATCGCCACGGTGCGGGGGGAGTTGATGGTGCGGGGGTCCAGTGGGGGGCCTCGGAAGGGCTGAGGGGCGGGCTGGGCGGGGCGGGGGCGGTCGGTCCTGACCGGGGCGGGATCTGACCGGGGCGGGGGTCGGTCGGGGCGGGTTGGTCGGGCGGAGTGGGCGGGGCGGAGGCGGTCGGTCCTGACCGGGGCGGGGGTCGGTCGGGGCGGGTTGGTCGGGGCGGGTTGGGCCAGGTCGGACGGGGCGGGCCAGGTCGGTCGGACGGGTTCGGGGTCCGCTGCAGGCGGGTCGACGGCGCGCCGGATCAGTGCGGGGTGCTGCGACGGCCCTGGAAGACGGCCGCTCCCAGGGCGAGCGTGCCGAGGGTGATGCCGCCGTAGACGGTCGGGTTCACCCAGTCGGGGACCAGTTCGGTGCCGACGCCCTTCTCCGTGACGCACTGCGCGCTGACCGGCAGGGTCGTGCGCGTGACCACGTAGTCACCGGGAGCGCCTGCGGCCGCGCACATCTGCTCGGGGTCGAGGATGTAGAAGCCCGACATCACGCCGACCCCGTACACGCCGAGGGCGATCGCAGCGGCCAGCACAGCGAGCAGGGCGCACGAACCGGCGTCCGGCAGGCGCCGTCCGCCGCCTTTCTCCCGGCGATGCGCGCGCACCGCGAGTGCCGAGGCCGTGGCAGCGACGACCAACGGTGCCAGGAACGGGGCGAGGGCGAGGACCAGGAAGAGGAAGGACTCCACGCCTGAGCGGACTTCGCCGGTGGGCCGGCGGTTCCGCCGCGAGGAGATCCAGGGCGACGGGACGGGTTCGACACGTGGGCCGAGGTCCGACCCCGAGCCACCCCTCACGCAGCGTGACGCTTCGGCGCGCGACAGTCACCGGTCCGTCCTACGTTGGGCGGGAGAGCCATTCGCCTCACCCCCACCACCGAAGAGGAGGAACCATGGCCGCCAAGGACAAGGGCAGCATGGACAAGATCAAGGGCAAGGCCAAGGAGATGTCCGGGAAGGTCACCGGCAACCGCGAGCAGCAGGCCGAGGGCAAGATGCAGCAGGTGCGCGGTGAGGCCAAGAAGATGAAGGGCAAGGTGCAGGAGCGTGCGCAGGAAGCGCGGCGCCCGGCGCAGCGCGACGGCGTCTGAGGCCGCGTAGCGCGACGGCCCCCGCGGTCGCGCGGCACGCGTAGGCGTACGGCCGGCGGCCGGTGGCCCGAAACGGCGTGCGGTCCTCACGGACCCGCCGACCCCGGGCCGCGGCGGCGGCGGCCGAGGACGGGGGCTCCCCTGACGGGAGCCCCCGTCGCCGTGGGCGCCGCCTCCCGCCCTCGGCGCCCGGCACCGCCGTGAGCAGGGACGTACAGGTGAGAACTCGTGCATCACGGGTACCCGGCGCCCATGGAGACTCGGGTGGCAGGACCGGCGCTGCCGGAGAGCAGAGGGCCGATCTCGGCTGCGGTCGTGGGGTTCCTGCGGGGCGAGGGGACCCCTCCCGACAGTCGGACGATCGCCGGGGCCGACCCCTTCGGCGAGGACCTCCAGCTCGCCCTGTACCTCTGTTACGAGCTGCACTACCGGGGCTTCGCCGGCGTCGACGCCGACCTCGAATGGGACCCGGAACTGCTGCGCTGCCGGGCGGCCCTGGAGTGGCCGTTCCTGGAGTCGTTGCGCGATCGGGCGACCCGGCACGTGAGCGCCGAGGAGGCGCTGGACGACCTGCTCGTGGAACCGGCGGCCGACGACGGCGGCGGGGTCGGTGACTTCCTCCAGGACAAGGGCGAGCTGTGGCAGGTGCGCGAGTACGCGGCGCAGCGCTCGCTGTACCACCTGAAGGAGGCCGACCCGCACGCCTGGGTGCTGCCCCGGCTGTGGGGGCGGGCGAAGGCGGGGATGGCCGCGGTGGAGTTCGACGAGTTCGGCGGGGGGCGGGCCGAACGGGTGCACGCGCGCCTCTTCGCCGACCTCATGACCGACCTCGACCTCGACCCGGCGTACGGCCGCTATGTGGACGCGGCCGGTGCCGAGGCGCTCGCCCTGGTGAACCTGATGTCCCTCTTCGGGCTGCACCGCGCGCTGCGCGGCGCCCTGGTCGGGCACTTCGCGACGGTCGAGATCACCTCCTCCCCCGGGTCCCGGCGGCTCGCCCGTGCCATGCGGCGCACCGGGGCCGGCCCCGCCGCCGAGCACTTCTACGACGAGCACGTGGAGGCCGACGCCGTACACGAGCAGATCGTCCGGCGGGACGTCGTCGCCGGGCTGCTGGAGGAGGAGCCGCAGCTGGACGCCGACGTGGCCTTCGGCGTCGATGCGACCAACCATCTGGAGGACGCCCTCGCCGACCGTCTTCTCGGAGCGTGGCGGGCGGGCCGTTCGTCCCTGCGCACGCCGGTCTGACGACACCGATCCCCGTCCGCACTCCCGCCGACGCACCTGCCTGGAGGCCCATCCCCGTGATTCCCCTCCCTTCCCTCTCCCTCCCCGTGTCCCTGCCCGGCGTCTACGCCCCGCAGGACGACACCGAACTCCTGGTCCACGCCCTGGGGCGCGAACCTCTGGCCCCGGGGGCACGTGTCCTGGACGTCGGTACGGGGACGGGCGCCGTCGCCCTGGCGGCGGCGCGGCGGGGCGCGGACGTCACGGCCGTCGACATCTCCCGGCGGGCGGTGCTCAACGCCCGGGTCAACGCCGTACTGGCGCGGCTGCCGCTGACGGTCGTCCGCGGCGACCTGCTGGGCCCGGTGGCCGAGCGGTCCTTCGACCTCATCCTGTCCAACCCGCCGTACGTGCCGGGCCCGGAACCGAGGCGACGGCGGGGGCCAGGTCAGGGTCCCGGCGCGGCGCCGAGGCCCGACAGACTCGGCCACGCACGGGGAGCCGCGCGGACCTGGCACGGCGGACGGGACGGCCGACTCCTGCTGGACCGGATCTGCCGGGACTCACCGGGGCTGCTGCGGCTTGGCGGGGTGCTGCTGCTGGTGCACTCGGCGCTGAGCGACGCGGAGCGGACCCTGACGCAGCTGGGGGCCGCCGGACTGCGGGCCGATGTCGTGGAGCACCGCCGGGTCGCGTTCGGACCCGTCCTGCGGGAGCGCGGCGACTGGCTGCGCGGGCGCGGGCTGCTGGGGGCCGAGGGCCGTGCCGAGGGCGACGAGAAGGAAGAGCTGGTGGTCATCCGTGCCGAACGTCCCCGCTGAACGCCGCCGCGTCACCCTGCAACGCCCCGGCCCGCTGCTGGTCGAGGGGCCGGTCGAGGTCACCCTGGACGACGGGACGACCGTGTCGTCGGACCGTTTCTGCGTGGCCCTGTGCACCTGTCGCCGCAGCCGGATCCACCCGTGGTGCGACACCAGCCACCGCCGTCGCGCCCAGCGGCACCCTGCCGAGCCGGACGACTCCCGCCCCGCGCAGCCGCCCCCCTCCTGAAAGGACCCCGAAGCCATGCAGCCCGAGGAGCACACACAACCCCAGCAGCGGTCGTACTGGATCGAGAGCGCGCCGCACGGGAGCGAGCACCCGGCGCTCGACGGGGACCTGGTCGTCGACGTGGCGGTGGTGGGCGCGGGCATCGCGGGGATCAGTACCGCGTGGGAGCTGGCGCGGCGGGGGCGGCGGGTGGCGCTGCTGGAGGCGGACCGGGTCGCGGCGGGGGTCACGGGGCACACGACGGCCAAGGTGACGGCGCTGCACACGCTGATCTACGACCGACTGCGGCGGACCCGGGGCGCCGAGGCGGCCGCGCTGTACGCGCGGTCGCAGAACGAGGCGGTCCGGCATGCCGCCGCGCTGGTGGAGGAGCTGGGCATCGACTGCGACTGGGAGGACGCGGCCGCCTACACCTACGCCGAGGACGAGGGGCGCGTCGCGGAGCTGCGGGCCGAGGCGGAGGCGGCGCGGGAGGCCGGGCTGCCCGCCGAGTTCGTGACGGAGACGGGGCTGCCGTTCCCGGTCGCGGGGGCGGTGCGGGTGGCCGACCAGGCCCAGTTCCATCCCCGGAAGTACCTGCTGGCGCTGGTGGGGGATCTGGTGCGGCAGGGCGCGTCGGTCCATGAGCGGACGCGGGTGGTGCGGCTCAAGGAGGGCTCGCCGTGCCGGCTGACCACCGAGGCGGGGTTCACGGTGACCGCCGAGGACGTCGTGATCGCCACGCACTACCCCGTCTTCGACCGGGCGCTGCTGTTCACCCGGCTCTCCCCGCGCCGCGAACTCGTGCTCGCCGCGCCGGCCCCGGCCGGTGCCGACCCGCACGGCATGTACATCACCCAGGAACAGCGCACCCGCTCCGCGCGGACCGCCCCGTACGGGGACGGGCGGCGGCTGCTGATCGTCACCGGGGAGCACTTCACCCCGGGCACGGCCGGCGTCGAGGCACGGTTCGAACTCCTCGCGGACTGGGCGGCCGAGCGCTTCGGGCCGCTGGACTTCACCCACCGCTGGGCGACGCAGGACAACGACTCCACCGACTCCGTGCCGCTCGTCGGCCTCTTCCACGCGGGCAGCCGCCACACGTGGGTGGCGACCGGGTTCGGCGGCTGGGGCATGAGCGGCGGGATCATGGCCGGGCGGCTGCTGGCCGGGCTGATCACCGGGCACAAGTCCGCGTGGAGCGATCTGTACGACCCGCGCCGGGTGCTCAGCGCGGTGCGGGAGGCGCCGGCCTTCCTGAAGCACCAGGCCCAGGTCGCCCGGCACTTCGTCGGCGACCGGATCAGCCCGCCCGGGGACGCCTCCGTGGACGCGATCGCCCCCGGGGACGGCGCGGTCGTCCGCGTCGGCGGCCGCCACTGCGCGGTCCACCGGGACGAGGACGGCTCGCTGCACGCCGTCTCCGCCCGGTGCACCCACATGGGCTGCCTGGTCGGCTTCAACCGCGCGGAACGCATGTGGGAGTGCCCCTGCCACGGCTCCCGTTTCGACGTCGAGGGCCGGATCGTGCAGGGACCGGCGACGAAGCCGCTGGAAGGGCGGGACCTCTGATGCGGGGGTCGATACGGGGGTCGATACGGGGGTCGCGCGCGCCGAGGAGCGCGGGGCCCGGGTTTCGCGGCCCCGGCGCTCCTCGGCGTGCGCGGCCGACCCGTGTCCCCCACACCCCGGCGGGGTGCCGCACCGCGCCGGACGACGTGTACGGTCCGAAGGCATGAAACTCGCGTTCTCCACCCTCGGTGTCCCCGGTCTCCCCATCGCCGACGTCGTACGGCTCGCCGTCACGCACGGCTATCACGGCGTCGAGTTGCGCGCCCATCCCGAGGAGCCGGTGCACCCGGGGATCGGGGCCGGCGAACGCGCCGAGGTGGCCGCCGCGTTCAAGGCCGCGGGCGTGGAGATCCTGGGGGTCGCCGGGTACGCGCGCGTCGCCGCGCCGGGCGACGACGGCCCCGTACTGGACGAGATCCGCCAACTCCTGGACCTGGCGAAGGACTTGGGCGCCCCCTTCGTCCGTGTCTTCCCCGGCGCCGACCTGGCCGGCGGGCAGAGCGCGGACGAGGCCGACGCGATCGCGGCGCGGCGGCTCGGGACGGCGGCGGAGGACGCGGCCGACCGGGGCGTACGGGTCCTGCTGGAGACCCATGACTCGCACCGCACCGGCGCCGACGCGATCCGGGTGCTCGGCCCGGTCGGCCACGGCAGCGTGGGATCGCTGTGGGACGTGATGCACACCTGGCTCGGCGGCGAACAGCCCGCCGAGTCCTACGCCGCCCTCTCCCCCTTCCTCGGCTACGTCCAGGTCAAGGACATCGCCTCCCCCGACGACACCACCCCGCTCGCGCTCGGCGCGGGCGTCCTCCCGCTCGGCGAGTGCGTCGACCTGCTCTCCCGCAAGGACTGGGACGGGTGGCTGTGCTGGGAGTACGAGAAGCGGTGGTACGAGGAGGCCGCGCCGCTGCCGGAGCTGCTGGCGGCGGGCCGGGAACACCTCGGACGGCTCCTCAACGACGCGGCGTAAGGCCATGGCCTGAGCTTGGCAGGTCAAGCCCAGGCCTCCTTCGGCCCTGCTCGGCGCGGATTTTGACCGCGAATCAGCATCGACTCACCCAAAGCCGATCACGCGCCGAGCAAGGATCGATCAGGTGCCGAGCAAGTACCGACAGTAACTCTTGGAAAACGGAGCGCTGCGGCCCGTCCTTACAGCAGACTTACCTCCCGCGCCTGTCAGGCACAACTGGCCATGCATCGGGGGGATTTGGCATATGCAAGGCACGGTCGACGGTTTCAGCTACGGCGCGGTCACCCCGGTGGCCGCCTACGTCATGGCCTGCCTGGGCGCGGCGCTCGGACTGCGCTGCGTCGTCAGGTCGGTCTACAACGAGCAGTCCTGGAAGCCCGGTTGGCTGGCCCTCGGGGCCGCGTCGATCGGCTGCGGCATCTGGACGATGCACTTCATCGCGATGATCGGCTTCCGGGTCAGGGAGAGCGAGATCCACTACGACGTCGCGCTGACCGTGCTCAGCCTCGTCGTGGCCGTCACCGTCGTCGGCATCGGGGTCTTCGCCGTGGGCTACCGGGGGGTCAGCACAGCCTCCCTGTGCTCGGCGGGAATCGTCACGGGCCTCGGGGTGGCCGCCATGCACTACCTGGGCATGGCGGCCATCCAGCTGAACGGCTACATCCGCTACGACCTCGCCGTCGTCGCCCTCTCCATCGGCATCGCCATCGCCGCCGCGACCGCCGCGCTCTGGGCGGCCGTGTCGATCCGGGGCTTCCTGACCAGCCTGGGCGCCAGCCTGGTGATGGGGGTCGCCGTGTCCGGGATGCACTACACGGGGATGGCCGCGGTGGGGGTGCACCTGCACAGCACGGCCCCCGGCACGTTCACCGGTGAGTCGCCCACCTCGATCCTGCTGCCCATGCTCATCGGACCGGTCATCTTCCTGCTGCTCGCGGGGGTGGTCGTGATGTTCGACCCGATGCTCGTGCTCGGCGAGGGCGACTGGGACCGGTCCGCCGCCCGGGACAGGGAGCGCGAGCCCGCCGCCCCGCGGCAGCCCAGGCGCGCCGACCGCCCCGACGTCCCGCTCCAGCACCCCGACGACGACTCCGCCGGCTCCCTCTTCGACCCCCGGTCCCGCCGGCCGCAACCCCCGCCCCAGCCCTACCGCCAGCAGCAGGCGGGAGGCCGTGCCCAGCAGTGGTGACAGCGCTCCGAGCGGCCCGTCGAAGAATCTTCCGGGAAATCCGCGCCAGGCTGTCACAACCGCCGCCCCTGCGGTGTCTAGAGGTCGAATCCCCAGGAAGCGGAGGAGACATCATGACGAAGAACACCGCGGTGGTCGTGATCGGTGGCGGATACGCCGGGGTCATGGCGGCCAACCGCCTCACGCGACGCGACGACGTGACCGTGACGCTGATCAACCCGCGCCCGGACTTCGTCAACCGGGTCCGTCTGCACCAGCTGGTCGGCGGGTCCGACGACGCGGTGGTCGCCTACCGGGAGGTCCTGGCCGAGGGCGTCCGGCTGGTGGTCGACACCGTGACACGGATCGAGACGGCCGAGCGGGGGGTGACCCTGGCGAGCGGCGCCACGGTCGACTACGACCACCTGGTCTACGCGGTGGGCAGCGGCAGCGCCGACCCGGGCGTGCCCGGAGCCGCCGAGTTCGCCTACCCGATCGCCTCCCTGGAGGAGGCGCGGCGGCTGCGGCCCGTCCTCGACGCCACGGCCCAGGCGGCCCCGGTGGCCGTGGTCGGCGCCGGCCCGACCGGCATCGAGACCGCCGCCGAACTGGCCGAGCAGGGCCGCCCCGTGACCCTGCTCTGCGGCGGGGTGCTCGGCCCGTACCTGCACCGCCGGGGGCGGCGCGCGGTGGCCCGGCGGCTGACCGCCCTCGGGGTGAGCGTGCTCGACGGCCCCGGCACCAAGGTGACGGCGGTGACGGACACGGCCGTCCGGCTCGGCGACGGCCGCGAGGTGCCGAGCGCGGTGACCGTCTGGACCGCCGGGTTCGGCGTGCCGGACCTGGCCGCGCGCAGCGGGCTGAGCACCGACGCGCTGGGGCGGCTGCTCACGGACGAGACGCTGACCAGCGTGGACGACCCGCGGATCGTCGCGGCCGGCGACTCCTCGGCGCCGTCGGGCCTGCCGCTGCGGATGAGCTGCCAGGCCGCGATCCCGCTGGGCGCGCGGGCCGCCGACACGGTGCTGGCCCGGATCGAGGGCGAGCGCCCCGCGCCCCTCAACCAGTTGTTCGCCGGGCAGTGCATCAGCCTGGGCCGTGGGGAGGGCATCTTCCAGTTCGCCCACCGCGACGACGTACCGCGGTGGTTCCACATCGACGGCCGCACCGGCGCGAAGATCAAGGAACTGGTGTGCACGGGCATCATCAAGCACCTGAGCGGTGAGGCCCGCGAGCCCGGTGCGTACGGCCTGCACCGCGTCTCGGGAGGCAGCAAGCGGCGCCGGCTGCTGGAGTCGGCACGCCACGAGGCCCCGGCGACCGCCGGGAGGAAGATCGAAGCATGAGCGAGCACACCGCCGACCCGGCGACCGAGGCGTTCGTCGCCCACCGCAATCTGCTCTTCACGGTCGCCTACGAGATGCTCGGCTCGGCGGCCGACGCCGAGGACGTCCTCCAGGAGACCTGGCTGCGGTGGGTCGACGTCGACCTCGGGCAGGTGCGCGACCAGCGCGCCTACCTGGTGCGGATCACCACCCGGCAGTCGCTCAACCGGCTGCGCGCGCTGAGCCGCCGCAAGGAGGCGTACGTCGGCCCGTGGCTGCCGGAGCCGCTGCTCACCACGCCCGACGTCGCGGAGGACGCGCTGCTCGCCGAGAGCGTGTCGATGGCGCTGATGCTGGTGCTGGAGACACTGTCGCCGACCGAGCGCGCGGTCTTCGTGCTGCGGGAGGTCTTCGACCTCGGCTACGACGAGATCGCCACCGCCGTCGACAAGAGCCCGGCGGCGGTCCGGCAGATCGCCTCCCGTGCCCGCAAGCACGTGGACGCCCGCCGGCCGCGGCAGGCGGTCTCCGTGGGCGAGACCCGCAAGGCCCTGGACTCGTTCCGGCGCGTCCTGGAGACCGGTGATCCGCAGGGCTTCCTCGACGTGCTCGCCCCCGACGTCGTCCTGATCGGCGACGGCGGCGGCATCAAGCAGGCCGCGGTCCGGCCGATCACCGGCGCCGACAAGGTCTCCCGCTTCCTGCTCGGCGGCCTGCGCAAGAACGACCTCCCGGTCCGGGTCGTCCCCACCGTCGCCAACGGCGCCCCCGCTCTCGCCGTGCACCTCGACGGCGAACTGGACGGCATCGTCGCGATCCACGTCGAGGACGGCCGGATCACCAGCCTCTACTACGTCCGCAACCCGCAGAAACTCTCCCGAGCCGAGTCCGAGACCCCCCTCACCCTGCGGTGACCGTCCCGGACCGCCCCTACCGGCGGGGCTCCGGCAACAGCCGGGGCTCCACCCGCTCCTCGCTCACCGTGCCACCCTCCCGGCGCACGATGTACGCCCCCTTGCCCGGGAGTTCGGCGACGGCCTCCACCAGTCGGGTGCCCCGGTAGACGAGGCCGACGCCGTCGTCCGTGCAGTGCGTCTCCGGGAGGGTGCCGTCGGAGACGAGGGCGTGGACCAGGGGGCGCCGGCCCTCGTCGCTGTCGTAGTGGACACCGTTGCCGTAGGGGAGGTAGCCCAACGCGTCGGTGACGGGGCGGAGTCGGGGGCCGAAGGAGTCGGTCGTGCCACCCCGGAACCAGCAGAGGGAGCCGGCGCTGACGCCGCTGAGGACGACGCCGGACTCCCAGGCACGGCGCAGGACGCGGTCGAGGCCGTGGACGCGCCAGACGGCCAGCAGGTTGGCGACCGATCCGCCCATGACCCAGACGACGTCCTGTTCGAGGACGGCCGACTCGATGTCCTCGATGTTGGGCATCGGGAAGAGCGCGAGGGGTGTCAGGTCGAAGCCGGCCACGCGTGCGGCCTCGCTCATGCGGGCGGTCATGTGTTCGGCGTCGCCGATCGCCGTGCCGATGTACATCACCCTCGGGCGTCGGCCGTGCGCGCCCGAGAGGTCCACCGCGTGGTGCACCAGGGAGTGGAAGGTGACCCGGGTGCGGTCACCGAGGCGGTGCCCGCCCGAGGTCGCGACGATGGTGGGCTCGGAGGCTGTCATGTCCCGGAGGCTAACGGAGGCCTCCGGCGGGCCGGGGGGCTGTCGGCTGCCGGCCCGGTGGGTGGACGATCGGCTGCCGGCCCGGGGGGTGGACGATCGGCTGCCGGCCCGGGGGGGTGGACGATCGGCTGCCGGCCCGGGGGCTTCTCGCGCAGTTCCCCGCGCCCCTGAAAAGCAGGGGCTGCGCCCCGTGCTTTCAGGCCCGCAGGGCCTGTGTGGCTTTCAGGCCCGCAGGGCCTGTGTCTTTTAGGGGCGCGGGGAACTGCGCGACAAGCCCCACCGGAGCCGCACCCGCCCACGACGGGGACCCGCAACGCACCCATCCCGCCCCGCCGCGCGCCCTCCCTTGACCGGTAGAAACTTTCCGGATAATCGTGACACCTGGAAGTTTCCTTCAGCAGTCAGCAGTCACCAGTCAGTAATCAGCAGCAGCTCCCTCTCCCCCACCTCCGGAAGGAGCGACGCACGTGCCCTCCAGACGTACCGTTCTCGCCGCCACGGCGGGCGTCACCTCGGCCCTCGCGCTCGGCACCGACGCGCGGGCCGGCAGCGGCCCCGACGACAAGAGACTCCGTCGGCTGATCTCGCGCATGACCCTTGAGGAGAAGGTCGGCCAGCTCTTCGTGATGCGGGTCTACGGGCACTCGGCGACCGCGCCCGACCAGGCCGACATCGACGCCAACCTCCAGGAGCTGGGCGTCAAGACGGCCGCCGAGCTGCTGGCGAAGTACCGGGTCGGCGGGATCATCTACTTCTCCTGGGCGCACAACACCCGCGACCCCCACCAGATCGCCGCCCTGAGCAACGGCATCCAGCGCGCCTCCCTCGCCCTCCCCCGCGGCCTGCCCGTGCTCGTCTCCACCGACCAGGAGCACGGCGCCGTGGCCAGGGTCGGCAGGCCCGCCACGCTGCTGCCGGGCGCGATGGCCCTCGGCGCCGGCGGCTCCGCGAGCGACGCCCGCGAGGCCGGACGCGTCAGCGGCGCCGAACTGCGCGCGCTCGGTGTCCGGCAGGACTACGCGCCGGTCGCCGACGTGAACGTCAACCCCGCCAACCCGGTCATCGGCGTACGGTCCTTCGGCGCCGATCCCCAGGCCGTCTCGAAGCTGGTCGCCGCGCAGGTGAAGGGGTATCAGGGCGCCGGGGTCGCGGCCACCGCCAAGCACTTCCCGGGGCACGGGGACACGGCCGTCGACAGCCACTACGGCTTCCCGGTCATCGAGCACACCCGGGCCCAGTGGTCCGCCCTGGACGCCCCGCCGTTCCGGGCCGCGATCCGCGCCGGCATCGACTCGATCATGACGGCGCACATCATGGTCCCCGCCCTGGACCCCTCCGGCGACCCGGCCACCCTGTCCCGCCCGATCCTCACCGGCATCCTGCGCGGCGAGCTGGGCTACGACGGGGTCGTGGTCACCGACTCGCTCGGCATGCAGGGCGTACGGGAGAAGTACGGCGACGACCAGGTGCCGGTGCTGGCGCTGCGGGCCGGTGTCGACCAGCTCCTCAACCCGCCCTCGATCGAGGTGGCGTGGAACGCGGTCCTCGCCGCCGTGCGCGCCGGCCGGCTGACCGAGGCCCGCCTCGACGCGTCGGTCCTGCGCATCCTGCGGCTGAAGGCGAAGCTCGGGCTGTTCGAGCGGCCGTACGTCAGTGACGCCGGTGTCGACCGGGTGGTGGGGACCGCGCGGCATCTCGACGCCGCCGACCGGATCGCCGAGCGGACCACGACCCTGCTGGTCAACGAGGGCGCGCTGCTGCCGCTGTCCCGCCGCAGGCACAGGAACGTGCTGGTGGTCGGCGCCGACCCGGCGTCCCCGTCGGGCACCACGGGCCCGCCGACGGCCGTCCTCGCCGCCGAACTCACCTCCCTCGGCTTCACGACGACCCGGCTGTCGACCGGTACGGCTCCCACCCAGGCGGTCGTCGACCAGGCCGTCGCGGCGGCGGCCGGCAAGGACGCGGTGGTCGTGGCGACGTACAACGTGACGGCGGCCGGCACCCAGCGGACCCTCGTCACCCGGCTCCTCGCCACCGGGGTCCCGGTGGTGGCGGTCGCGATCCGCAACCCGTACGACGTGGCCCAACTCCCGGCGGTGAAGGGCTACGTGGCGTCGTACACCTGGACGGACACGGAGGTGCGGGCGGCGGCCCGGGTCCTGGCCGGGCGGGTCGCGCCGCGCGGCAGGCTGCCGGTGCCGGTGCAGCGGGCCGACGACCCGGCGCGGGTGCTCTACCCGATCGGGCATGGCCTGACCTACGGACCTTGACGTAGAGGGCCTACGCCGCATCATTCGCACACCGGCCCCAAGTGACGCAAAGCGCACGGTATGTCCGGCGTGCCCCCCTCCCCGAGGTCACGCTGGACGGGGTTCATCGGGGAGGGCCATGCGAGGGACGCGTCGCGTTCGAAGGGTGCGCGCAGGAGGGCTGGTGACCGCCGTCGTCCTGGCGGTCGCCGCGCTCTCGGGGTGTCAGGCCTGGCCGGACGGGGTGGGCGAGACGCCGGCGGAGCCGACGGCCACGGCCGTGCCCACGCCGACGTCCGGGTACGGGACGGTCTTCCTCGGGGTCGACGAGTGCAGTTCGTTCGGGACGACCAGCTTCACGGAGGTGCCGTGCGCGGGCGAGCGGGCCGCCGCCCGGGTCGTGGCGCGGCACGACGACCGGGTCGGCCAGGGGCCGCTCTGCCCGCCGACCACCGACTTCGTCCTCCACATCAGCGAGTCCCGGCCCCCCTCGGACGGGTCCGGCCGCTCCGGCGCGTCCGGCGCGGACGAGGACGGCGACGGTTCCGTGCCGCAGGGCTACGCCTGTATGCGCAAGCTCCAGCCGCCCCACCCGGGCGACCCGGGCGGCGGGGGCGGCCCCCGCACCATCGTCGGCGACTGCGTCTACGGCTCCGGTCGGGGCGAGGTCCGCGAGACGGCCTGCGACGGCCGGGGCGAGCACGACCCGGAGTACGAGGTGACGACGGCCGTCGGCACGAGGGCGCGGTGCCCGGCCACCACGGACCTGTACGTACGGCTGGGCGGGGACCGGCCGGTGGGGTGCGCGGTGCCCCTGTGACGTCCGGGAACGTGTGGGGCCCGGTCACCGCCGGACGGCGGCCACCGGGCCCCACTCGCTCACAGCTCCGGCGGGCTACGGCCGGAGCGTCATCTCCCGCTCGACGTCACGCTTGTCGAGCTTGGAGTCGAACTTCGCCAGCGGCTTCGCCTTGCTCGGGTCTGCCTGGACGGCGGCCGGGGCGACGCCCGCCCACTTCAGGATCCGGGCCGTGGCCAGGTCCTTCTGCGCCTTCACCAGACCGGCGACGTTGGCACCGTGGTTGGCGCCGGGGGCCGTGAAGACGTACGAGTCGCGCGCCTTCTTGCCCAGGTGGAACGGCTCGGAGCCCCACGGGTCGTTCTGCCCGTAGACGAAGAGCATCTGCTTGGCGTTGTTCCGGACCCAGGTGTCGACGTCCCGCATCGCGTTCTTCTGGAACGTCATCTCGATGTCGCGCGGGACGAAGTTCCGGGGCGGCTGGTAGCCGTAGCGGATGTACTTCTTCTCGATGTGCGGGAACGTGATGTCGGGCGCGCCCAGCTGCGTACCGGCCTGGTAGTAGTACGGCGTGTACGGCTCCAGGCCCTGGTCGGCGTAGGCGGAGAAGCCGGAGATGGTGTCGATGGACGTCCAGATCTCGTCGTCCGTCGCGGCCTTGGCGTCCTTCGGGACGACGCCGCTGTCGCAGTCGGCGAGCAGGCTGTACTGCCAGAAGCCCCACACGTAGTCGAGGACGACCGCCTCGTACGCCTTGTCGAGGCTGCCGATCGTCTCGAAGGTGAGGCCGTCGGCGGCGGCGACCTCCGCGTACTTCTTCTCCAGCGGCTCACGGCGCACCAGCGCCTCGCGCTGCACGGCGTTCAGCCGGTCGCGGCACTCCTTGGTGCCGACCTTCGCGAAGAACCGGTCGTAGGCCGAGTCCTCCTGGTTGACGACGTCGTTGGGGGCGACGTACGCGACGACGCCGTCCATGTCGTGCGGGTAGAAGCGCTCGTAGTAGGTGGCGGTCATGCCGCCCTTCGAGCCACCGGTCGAGACCCAGTTCTGCCGGTAGATCTTCCTCAGCGCCCTGAAGATCCGGTGCTGGTCGCTGGCCGCCTGCCAGATGTCCAGCTTCGACCAGTCGGCCGGGTCGGGGCGGGAGGGGTTGAAGAAGCGGTACTCCATGGAGACCTGGTTGCCGTCCACGATCTGGGTGGGCTCGCGGCGGCCGGGGTTGGTGGAGACGTTGTAGCCGCCGGTGTAGAAGACCGTCGGCCGGGCCGTGTCCTTGTGCAGCACGGTGATCCGCTGCTGGAACGTGCCCTTCTTCGGGTTCCTGTGGTCCACCGGCTGGGTGAAGTTGAGGACGAAGAAGCGGTAACCCGGGTACGGCTTCTCCTGGATCAGGCTCACGCCCTTGATGGCGAGCAGTCGGTCCTTGATGTCAGCGGTGTCCGACCCGGCGGCCGTGGCCGCCCCCGCCGTGCTCAACGTGCCGATGAGCACCACGAGCGACAGCACCCACCTGAGTGCTTTGCGCATGCGTTTTCTCCCCTATGCAGCGGCTGTGCGCCGGAAGCTATCGGAGCCACCGCCGGGGCACCAGGGAAGAAAGGGGCCAACTGGACTGCCTTCGGCCGCAGATGGGCGGGATAGGGAAAACCCTGTGTGCGGTTCAGCGCAGGATCCAGCCCGAGTCGTAACTCCGGCCGCCGGCCTTCGCCTTGATCCACACGGGGCGTCGGCCCGCGTGCACGGTCACGGGACCGGCGGGGCTCTTGACGTTGCGCACCCACTGGCCGCCCCAGGCCCGGATGCGCAGGGTCCCCTGGCGGGCCTGCTTCCTGGGCACGAGCACGGCGCACACGTACCGGCCGCCCTTGCGGTACACCCGCACGGTGCCGGTGGCGAAGGTCAGGGTCCGTACCTTGCGCCCGCCGCAGGACGCGGCGGCCTCCGCGCTCGCCGGCGGCCCCGCCAGTGTCAGCAGCCCGGCGGTCGTCAGCACGGCCAGTCCGAGCGCCATGCGCCGACGTATCCGCCCGCTCACTGCAGCCCCTCCCGCCACACACCCGTACTGATGTACGGACGCACAACCCCCCTCGAACGGTTGCGCGCTCAAGGGGACACGCTACGGAGGGCCGCTACGGTTTCAGAGCCGGCTCGCCCACGAACGTGCGCCACAGTGCCGCGTACCGGCCCTCGCGGGCCAGGAGTTCGTCGTGGGTGCCGTCCTCCGCGACCCGGCCGCGGTCCATGACGACGACGCGGTCGGCGCGGGCGGCCGTGGTGAGCCGGTGGGCCACGACGAGGGTCGTACGGCGGCCGGCCAGGCGGTCGGTGGCGTGGTTGACCTGGGCCTCGGTGGCCAGGTCGAGCGCGGCCGTCGCCTCGTCCAGGAGCAGGATGTCGGGGTTCACCAGCTCCGCGCGGGCCAGGGCGATCAGCTGCCGCTGCCCGGCGGAGAGGTTGCGGCCGCGCTCGGCCACCTCGTGGAGGTAGCCGCCGTCGAGCGTGGCGATCATGTCGTGCGCGCCGACCGCGCGGGACGCGGCCTCCACCTCGGCGTCGGTCGCGTCGGGGCGGCCGTAGGCGATGGCGTCCCGGATGGTGCCCTGGAAGAGGTACGCCTCCTGCGGGACGACGCCCAGGCGGTGCCGGTAGGAGGTGAGGTCGAGGTCGCGCAGGTCGGTGCCGTCGACGGTGACCCGGCCGCCGGTGGGGTCGTAGAAGCGGGCGACGAGCTTGACGAGCGTCGACTTGCCGGCGCCGGTCTCGCCGACGAAGGCGACGGTCTGTCCGGCGGGGACGGTGAGCGCCACACCGCTCAGGGCCGCTTCCCCGTCGGCGGAGCCGTAGGCGAAGTCCACGTCCTCGAAGGTGATCTCGCCGCGCAGGGAGCCCACCTTCCGCGGCTCGGCGGCCGACTTCGTGGACGTCGGCTCCTGGAGGAGTTCCTGGATGCGGCCCAGGGAGACGGTGGCCTGCTGGTAGCCGTCGAAGACCTGGGAGAGCTGCTGGACGGGGGCGAAGAACAGGTCGATGTAGAGGAGGTAGGCGACCAGGGCACCGGTCGTCAGGGTGCCCGCGTCGACGCGGTGGGCGCCGACGATCAGCACGGCCGCCGCGGCCGCCGAGGACAGGAACTGCACGAACGGGAAGTACAGGGAGATCAGCCACTGGCCGTGGACCCGGGCCCGGCGGTAGCTGTCGCTGCCGGCCGCGAACCGCTCGCCGCCCGCGCGCTCGCCCCGGAACGCCTGCACGATCCGCAGCCCGGCCACCGACTCCTGGAGGTCCGCGTTGACCACGGAGACCCGCTCGCGGGCCAGCTCGTACGCCTTCACGCTCGCCCGGCGGAAGAAGAACGTGACGACGATCAGCGGCGGGAGGGTGGCGAAGACGACGAGGGCCAGCTCCACGTCGAGCACCAGCAGGGCGACCATGATGCCGAAGAAGGTGACGACGGAGACGAAGGCCGTGACCAGGCCGGTCTGCAGGAAGGTCGACAGGGCGTCGACGTCCGTCGTCATCCGCGTCATGATCCGGCCGGTCAACTCCCGCTCGTAGTAGTCGAGTCCGAGGCGCTGGAGCTGGGCGAAGATCTTCAGGCGGAGGGAGTACAGGACGCGCTCGCCGGTGCGGCCGGTCATCCGCGTCTCGCCGACCTGGGCCGCCCACTGGGCGAACACCGCGACCAGGCCCAGCAGGGAGGCGGCCCAGACCGCGCCGAGGGCCGCCTGCGAGACCCCGTCGTCGATGCCGTGCCGGATCAGCACGGGCAGCAGCAGGCCCGTGCCCGCGTCGACCGCGACGAGCGCCAGGCTGATCAGCAGGGGCAGGCCGAAGCCGCGCAGCAGCCGCCTCAGGCCGTACGACTCCTCCGGCGCGACCGCGCGGGCCTCGTCGACGCCGGGGGTGCCGGTCGCCGGGGGCAGCGCCTCGACCTGGGCGAGGAGTTCGGGGGTGGCGGGGGTGCCGGCGAAGGCGGTGTCGCGGGGCTCCCGGTCGCCGGTCCACAGCCGGGGCGTGATGCCGCGCTCGGCGTCGAACTCCGCGTCCAGCTCGTCCCTTATCGAGTCGCGTACGGGGGTGTCGTCGGTCTTGGTGAGGGAGGCCGGGGGGAGGTGGCCGGGTGAGACGCCGCCGAGTTCGTCGGGGTCGGTGAGCAGCCGGCGGTAGAGGGCGGAGCGGCCCTCCAGCTCCTCATGGGTGCCGATGTCGGCGAGGCGGCCCTCGTCGAGGACGGCGATGCGGTCGGCGAGGTTCAGGGTGGAGCGGCGGTGGGCGATGAGGAGGGTGGTGCGGCCCTCCATGACATGGGTCAGCGCCTCGTGGATCTCGTGCTCCACCCGCGCGTCCACGGCGGAGGTCGCGTCGTCGAGGACGAGCAGGCGGGGGTCGGTGAGGATCGCGCGGGCGAGGGCGACGCGCTGGCGCTGGCCGCCGGAGAGGGTGAGGCCGTGCTCGCCGACCTTGGTGGCGTAGCCGTCGGGCAGCTCGGCGATGAAACGGTCCACCTGGGCGGCGCGGGCGGCGGCCTCGATCTGCTCGTCGGTCGCGTCGGGGCGGCCGTAGGCGATGTTGGCGCGGACGGTGTCGGAGAAGAGGAAGGAGTCCTCGGGGACCAGGCCGATCGCGGCGCGCAGCGATGCGAGGGTCAGCTCGCGGACGTCGTGGCCGCCGATGAGGACGGCGCCGCGGGACACGTCGTAGAAGCGCGGGAGGAGGAGGGAGACGGTGGACTTGCCGGAGCCGGAGGAGCCGACGACGGCGAGGGTCTCGCCGGGGCGGATCTCGAAGCTGAGGCCGTCGAGCACGGGGCTGGTCGTGCCGTGGGCGCCCTCGTAGCCGAAGGACACGTCGTCGAACTCGACGGTGGCGGGCGCGTCGGCGGGGAGGGTCTTGGTCCCGTCGGTGAGGGCCGGCTCGGTGTCGATCAGCTCCAGGACGCGCTCGGTGCCGGCGCGGGCCTGCTGGCCGACGGTGAGGACCATGGCGAGCATGCGGACGGGACCGACGAGCTGGGCGAGGTACGTGGAGAACGCGACGAACGTGCCGAGCGTGATGTGCCCGCGCACGGCCAGCCAGCCGCCGAGCGCCAGCATCGCGACCTGGCCGAGCGCCGGGACGGCCTGGAGGGCGGGGGTGTACCGGGAGTTGAACCGGATGGTGCGCAGCCGCCCCGCGTAGAGCCGGCGGCCGACCTCCCGCAGTTTCCCGGTCTCCTGGTCCTCCTGCCCGAACCCCTTGACCACGCGGACGCCGCTGACGGCGCCGTCGACCACGCCCGCGACGGCCGCGGCCTGGGCCTGGGCGTACCAGGTGGCGGGGTGCAGCTTGGCGCGGCTGCGCCGGGCGATCCACCACAGCGCGGGGGCGACGGCGACCGCGACCAGGGTCAGCGGCAGGGACAGCCACGCCATGATCACGAGGGAGATCAGGAACAGCAGGATGTTGCCGATGGTCATCGGCAGCATGAAGAGCAGGCCCTGGATCAGCTGGAGGTCGCTGGTGGCGCGGCCGACGACCTGCCCGGTGGACAGCTCGTCCTGCCGCCGTCCGTCGAGGCCCGTGATCGTCCCGTACATCTCCGTGCGCAGGTCGTGCTGGACGTCGAGCGCGAGCCGGCCGCCGTAGTAGCGGCGGACGTAGGTGAAGACGTACACCAGGAGGGCGGCGCCGATCAGGGCCCCGGCCCAGGGGGCCATCTCCCGGGTCCGGTCCCCGATCACGTCATCGATGATCACCTTGGTGATCAGGGGCACCAGGGCCATCACGGCCATACCGCCGAGGGACGACCCCAGGGCGAGGATCACGTCCTTGGGGTACCGCCAGGCGTATCCGGCGAGTCTGCGCGCCCAACCTCGGTCGCCCCCCTGTTGCGCTACCACGCCGGTGCCCTCCGTTCGTCCTGGTCTCCGCAGGAGACCAACACGCGGGGCCCGGGATTTCATCCCGCCGCAACAATTCGGGGGCGGCGCTCAGCCCACGCGCACCCGCAGGGAGTAGAAGCGGGTCGTCTGTACGGCGTTCTGGTTGTCGTCGCTGACCAGCAGTACGTCCAGCCGTCCCGGCCCGTGCCCGTCGTGCGCCGCGTGCCGCCGCTGCCCGGTGACGGCCATCCCCTCGATGTTGTCGAGCAGCGGGTTCGGCTGGGGCTGCTCGGCGGTGGCGCCGAGGGAGGGGCAGTGCACGAGGTCGGCGAGGAGGGTCTTGCCGACGAGCGTCACGCCGTCGCCGTCCTGGCCGGTGAGGACGTCCACGCCACCGGTGTCGGTCGCGCGGCGCGGGTCGGCGGCGTAGAGGCGGACCGTGTTGCCGACCCCGGCGGTGAAGCCGCGCTCCAGCACCAGCAGCCGGCCGCCCGGCAGGCCCGCCACCTCGACGACGCCGAGTCCGGTGTCGGCGCGGTAGCCGTACTGGGCGGCGAGCCGGAAGTCCCGAGCGCCGTGCCTGTGCCAGGTCTGCAGGCGGACGATCCCGGCGGCGTCCCCGGCGAGGGCGCCCTCCATCGAGGCGAGCAGGGTGCGCCCGCCGGGCAGGAGGGTGAGCCCCTCGAAGGTCTGGTTGGCGACGGCCCGGCCGGCCGGGGCGACCCGTAGCGCGGCGGGTACGGGCAGGGTGCCGAGGAGCCGCCCTGCCCGGTCGTACCGACGGACGGACGGCTCGGTCTCGGAGGTGACGAGCCGGGTGCCGTCACGGTCGACGGCCAGTGCCTCGGAGTCGAGCGCGGCGCCGGTCTGTGTGGCGAGCGGGACGACGCTCCTCGGCCGCAGGGTGCGGCGGTCGAGGGTGAAGAGGGAGGACCGGTCGGAGACGGCGAGGAGCGAGCCGTCGTGGTCGACGGCGAGGCCGGAGAGGTTCCCGACGAAGGTGTCCTCGTAGGTCGTCTTGTCGAGGACGTCGGAGTACGCCGTGATCGACACGGACGGCGAACAGGCGTGGCTCGGCGGCGGGCCGGCGTGGACGGGCCCGGCGGCGGCCAGGGTGGTGGCCGCCGCCAGGCCCGCGGTCAGGGTCGCGACAAGGCTTCTGAGAGGCATGGCGTCACGGTAGGACGACGCCGGTGATCCGTGGATGGCCTCGCCGTGAACGTCCGGATGCCACTCGCCGCGGTCTACTCGGTCTCGGGCACCGGCACGGTCGCCTCCTGGGGCCGGTCGGTGGGCACGTAGCGCTGCACGCTCGGCGCACCCGAGGCGCTCTTGGCGACGGGCACGAGATCCTTGTGGATGACCTTGGCGACACCCTGGATGGTGTTGACGCCGTACTGCATGTCCGGGTTGCCGTGGGTGAGGACGGTGATCGTGTAGTCGCGCCCGCCGCCGGTGAACGTGCCGACGCTGTGCACCCGCCAGCCGTGCGTGGCGCGGGACAGCCACCCGTTCTTGACGTGCACCTTCACGGTGGAGGGGGCCCCGGCCGGGGTGCCCCAGCGCTGCGAGGCGACGACCTGGTTCATGAGCTTCAGGGTGTAGGCGCGGGCGTTGTCGCTCAGCACGGTGTTCTTCGCGGTGAGCAGGGCGAGCAGCCGCTGCTCGTCCCGGACGGTGATCTGGGTGAGGCCCCAGTAGTTGTCCGCGCCCGGCTTGGTCTGGGTCATCTTGGCGGCGGTGAGGAACGCCTTGATCTTCTTCATGCCGAGCTGCTTCCACAGGGTGCTGGTGGAGGCGTTGTCCGACTTGGTGATCATGGCGGTGGCGAGCTTGGTCTCACGGTCGGTGAGATACCTGTTCGTCTTCTTCGCGTCGTACAGCAGCGCGGCGAGCACGGTCACCTTCACGACGCTGGCCGAGTCGAAGGCGGTGTCGCCGCGCAGCGTGCAGGTGGTGCCGGTGGTCCGTTCGGACAGCCCGACGGCCACCGTCCCCTTCCGGTTCCCCAGCGCGGCGGTGATGTCCTTCTGCAGCTTCTCGGCCAGCCCGGCCTGCTTCGACGTACAACTGACCTGCGGTGCCGGCGCCGCCGCGGCGGCCGGCGCGAACGCCACCGCCGCCGACGACACGACCATCCCGACGCCGATCCCCGCAGCTACCGCACGCGCACTTCTGGACGTACGCGACACCCGGGATACCCCCGATATCCGGTGAGTCATCTACCTTTTTCCCATCCCCTTGAGCGACTGGAACCCGCCACGGGCGGATTCACCTCAGTCGACTCGCGAGGGCGCGCGATGGTTGTACATGTGTTCGCCTGATCGGGGATCGGTACGGGCGGGCCCTCTCCCGGCCGCCGCAGGAGTTTTCGCCGAAGGCGATACCGCCCACCAGGTGAAGGAGGCGCTGCGGTTGCCGCCGGAGCAGCTTCTCGCAGCCCGGACACTGGGCCCGGATCACTGGAAGGCGGTGGTCGAGGTGTACCGGGAGATACCGGGCCCTCTCCCGGCAACGCTGCCCGGCACCACCATGAGCGCCGGCCGGCAGCGGCGGTTCACGACGGCGTACCAGGAGCAACTTCGCGTGTACACGGAGAAGTTCGCGCAACCTGCCTCCCGGGCGACCGGTGGGGAAAATCAGTCGCCCGGCCACCGCCGGACCGTAGGCTCGACGCCATGACCACCACCCTGGAGACGATCCACGACGTGCCCGTGCTGATGTGCGCCCCCGAGGGCGAGACGATCGCCCGCGAGAGCGACGCCCTGGATCTCATCGGCAACGCCGGGTACCAGGGCGCCACCTGGGTCGTCGTCCCCGTCGAGAGGTTCGACGAGGCGTTCTTCCGGCTGCGCACGCGCGTCGCCGGCGACATCATCCAGAAGTTCGTCCAGTACGGTGTCCGCCTCGCCGTGATCGGCGACATCTCCCCTTACACGGAGGCCAGTTCGTCGCTGCGGGACTTCGTGCGGGAGTGCAACCGCAATCGTCAGACGTGGTTCCTGGCCGACATCGACGAGCTGCGGGAGCGCCTGCGGGGCTGAGGCCCGCGCGGCGGACCGACCGCGCCGCGTGGGCCGCGCCGAAGTCTCGGCGCGGCCCACGCGGTGATCCGGACACACCCCCGGAACCGCCTCTCACACCAGCTCGGGCTGCCGCTCCGCCGGCCGTTCCGGCAGCGCCGTCGGCACGGGCTTCCCGTCCCATCGCCGTTCGTTCCGTACGTAGCCGTAGCCGACCGAGGCCATCATCAGCAGGAGCAGCGGGCCGTACGCCCACGGGTGCCGGGCCATCTCCAGCGGCAGATGGCGGTAGGCCAGCAGAAGCGCGACGAACACCGTCGCGCCGTAGGCGACGAGCCGGGCTCCCGACCGGTCCCAGCCGCGGTCGACCGTGCGCAGACCCGCCTCGATGGTGAGCGTGAACACGACTCCGGCGATGAGGTCCACGCCGTAGTGGTAGCCGAATCCCAGCGTCGCGGTGAGCGTGGCGATCAGCCAGAACGTGCCCGCGTACCGCAGAAGGCGCGGGCCGCCGCGGGAGTGGACGAAGATCGCCGTGGCCCACGCCGTGTGCAGACTGGGCATGCAGTTGCGTGGGGTGATGTCGTCGTACGGCATGGAGTGCGGGACCCCGACCGGCGGCGGAACGTCGGGCCACAGGTCGGCGAGCGCCCAGTGTCCGCCGCCGGTGCCGAACGCGCCGGAGCCGTAGGCGAAGACCGGTCCGACCACAGGGAAGATCATGTAGATGCCCGGCCCGAGAAGGCCGATCACCAGGAACGTGCGCACCAGGTGGTGGCGCGGGAAGCGGCGCTCGGCGGCCACGTGGCGCAGCTGGTAGAGCGCGACGCCGACCGCCGCGACCGCGAGCTGGATGTAGACCCAGTCGAGCAGATGGGTGCCGACCGGGCCGGTGGCCCTGACCATCCGGCCCACCAGCCACGACGGGTTGCCCAGCGCGTGGTCGGCGGTCGCCAGATACGGGTCGAGCACCGTCGGGCGGGTCTTGGACGTGATCAGCAGCCAGGCGTCCCCGGTCTTGCGGCCGGCCACCAGCAGCAGGCCCAGCCCGACGCCCTTGAGCAGCAGGGCCCGTTCCCGGCCGGTGCGGCGGGTGACGGCGATGACCGCGCAGCCCAGCAGCACCCACAGCGCGCCGTTGCCGAACATCATCTTGGCGTCGAGAGCCCACCGCACCAGGAAGAAGACGACGTCGATCCCGATCGCGACGCCGAGGGCGATGAACCGTTGCCGCCAGGTGAGCACCACCATCGTCAACGCCATGCTGGCGTACAGCAACGGCCCCGACTTGGGGGCGAATATCACCTCTCGCGCCTGGTTGGTGATCGGACCCGGCAGTCCGTAGCCACGAGAGACGATCTCCAGCGCGAGAATGAATCCGACGGTCGCGACACTCGCCGCGGCCCACAGAATCACCCTCGGCCGACGCCACTCGACGGACGCGAACGCGTTTCGTATGCGCGGGAACACCCGCGGGACCATGGATATCAATTATCCGGCCGTCGTCTCGGTCGGGTACGACGGGCCGGGTCTCTTCGTGGTGCGCAGCATGACTTTCCGGTGGAGGGCGTGGGCGGACGGAAGCGGTTCACGACGGGCGGGACCGCGCGAGGGATCTGGGACCAGCGGGGTCACTCCTGGGAAGACCGACGACCACCCCTCGGGGTTGCTCGCACGATCGGATACGCGGGCACCGCGTCCGGCTCGCGATATGGAGTCCGTCCACACGTCGTCCACTGATCCGTCCCCCACTCTCCCCTGGGCGCCATCGCCTCCCCACCAGCATCGTGGACGGCTTCGGGAAGGCATAGAGCGCCCCCCGCACTCCGCCGGACCGGCCCACGGGCCGGCCGGCGGCTCGAACAGTCGGCCGACCCGCCGCGCACGTGCCCAGCACGCCTGATTTCGCACGTCAATGGGGGTCTCCCCTCGCGTCGGGGCACGCGAGCGGGGCGTGGGGCCCGAGGGTTGCCCCGTTGGCCAGAACGTCACCAAATCGCCTTCCCTTCGTAACACACGGACTGACCCGTCCATGCCAATCTCTCGATTGCCCACACAGTCAACCCGCGTAGAACGAGACTCCCCGAAGCAACTCCTCGTGCTGCGCGGCCCTCTGGGAAGGGACACCCCTCATGCCCGCTGCGCGGATACGCAGTTGGAAGTCGGTCGCTCTCGCAACGTCGGCCGTGCTCGTCGGTATCGTCCTCCCGGCCGCCACGGCCTCCCCCGCCTCGGCGACGACCACCGCCTACGACGCGACGTACTACAAGAACGCGGTCGGCAAGACCGGTACGGCCCTGAAGTCCTCCCTGCACACGATCATCAGCGCCAACGTCTCGAAGATCTCGTACTCCGCGGTCTGGGACGCGCTGAAGGTCACCGACCAGGACCCGAACAACAGCAGCAACGTGCTCCTGCTGTACAGCGGTGTCTCCCGCAGCAAGTCCCTCAACGGCGGAGACGTCGGCGACTGGAACCGCGAGCACACCTGGGCCAAGTCGCACGGCGACTTCGGCGAGGCCATCGGGCCGGGCACCGACCTGCACCACCTGCGCGCCTGTGACGTCCAGGTCAACAGCACCCGCGGCAACCTCGACTTCGACAACGGCGGCAGCGCCGTCACCAACGGCGGCGGCAGCACCGTCGACTCCGACTCCTTCGCGCCGCGCGCCGCGGACCGGGGTGACGTGGCCCGCATCATCCTCTACATGGCCGTGCGCTACGACGGCGGTGACGGCTTCGCCGACCTGGAGCCGAACGAGAAGGTCAACAACGGCTCCAACCCGTACATGGGCAAGCTCTCCGTCCTGAAGGCCTGGAACGAGGCGGACCCGCCGAGCGCCTTCGAGGAGCGCCGCAACCAGGTCATCTACGACACCTACCAGCACAACCGCAACCCGTTCATCGACCACCCGGAGTGGGTCGAGGCGATCTGGTAGACGCTCGCCGAGCACGTCGAACCCCCGGTCCCCGTACGAGGGCCGGGGGTTCGACGTCCCACCGGCGCGGAAGCCTCCGCACCCGCCGCTGTGCGCGGGGGCGAGCCGGCACCGGCGGCGCGTCCGGGTGAGGGCTCTCGACCAGTTACCCATCCATGACATTCGGACGTACAACCGATGAAGGGCGCCTGGAGTCGGACTACACGGACGCGGCACTTCCGCCACGCCGGATCCACCGACTCGAAAGGCACGTGCATGTCACGAGCAGGAGCACGACGCAGCACCCGCGCGGCACGACTGAGCGCCCCCATCGCCGCGGTGGTGCTGCTGACCGGAGGCCTGACGGCCCTGTCGCTCGGCCCGGCCGCTGCGGCGCCCGCGAAGGTGGGCGTGGCGGACGACTTCAACGGCGACGGCTACGGCGACCTGGTCGTCGGCGCCCCGAACGCCAAGGTGTCCGGGAAGGCCAGGGCGGGCTACGTGACCGTCCTGTACGGCTCGAAGAGCGGGGCCTCCGCGGCGAAGAAGAAGCTGATCAGCCGCTCGACGAGCGGGGTGCCGGGCGCCGCCACCGCGAACCAGCGCTTCGGCTCGACGTTCACCAAGGGCGACCTGGACCGGGACGGCTACGGCGACCTGGTGATCGCCGGCGGCACGGCGGGCTCGGTGATCCTCTGGGGGTCGGCCTCCGGGCTGACCGGCGGCACGAGCATCGCCAAGTTCGGGTCGGCCCCGCAGGCGGGCGACTTCGACGGTGACGGCAAGACCGACCTCGCCCTCTTCTCCGCCCAGGACATCAGCGGCGACGACCCCGAGGGCGCGCCGGCGGCCCTGTGGAAGGGCCCGATCTCCCGCGCGGCCAAGCCCGCCGCCGTACTCCCGCTCCTCGACAAGTCCCTGTGGTGGGGCTGGTACGAGGACGACGCCTCCTGCGCCACCGGCCACGGCTGCGAGAACGGGCCGTCCTCCATCACCGGGCCGGTCGTCTCCGGCCAGGTCGGGGACGTCAACGGCGACGGCCGCGACGACCTGGTCCAGTGGTACTACACGGGTGACGGCACCTGGGGCAACCGGCTGCTCCTGGGCGGCGCCTCGGGCTTCAAGCGCGGCTTCGCGCCCGGCGACGACGTGACCCGCGCGGCGGCGGGCACGGGCGTGGGCGACGTGAACGGCGACGGCTACGACGACGTGGTCGTGGGTGCCGACGGCTGGACCGACCAGGTCCGCGTGGCCTACGGCTCCCCCACCGGCACCTCCGAGTCCAACGTCCAGACCTTCGACCAGAACCTGCCGGGCTTCCCCGGCGCGCAGGAGGAGGGCGACCTCGTCGGCTCGGCGGTCTCCGTCGCCGACGTCACCGGCGACGGCTACGCCGACCTCGCCCTCGGCATCGCGTACGAGGACGTCGGCGACATCACCAACACCGGTTCGGTCGCCCTGGTCCCCGGCAGCGCCGCCGGCGTCACGGGCGCCGGCACGCAGGTCTTCCACCAGAACACCGCCGGGGTCCCCGGCGCCGCCGAGGCGGAGGACAAGTTCGGTACCACCACGGCCCTGGTGGACCTCGACGGCAACGGCCACCCCGACCTCGCGGTCGGCGCCCCCGCCGAGAACAGCGACAACGGGGCCGTCTGGGTCCTCCCCGGCACCACGACCGGTCTGACCACGACGTCGGCGCTCGCGTTCGGCCCCGGCGACGTGTCCGCCCCGGCGACCGACGCGATGTTCGGCGCCTTCCTGCGCTGACCTGACCCGGTCCGGCGTGACGGCCGCGCGCGGTCACGCCGGACGGTGAGGTGCCGGGGCCGGACCGGGGGCGGGGCGGTGCTGGGGCCGGAGCGAGGCCGGGGCCGGAGCCGGGGCGGTTCGGGGGCCTGGCCGCCCGCGTGCGCCCCTGACCCGACCCGGTCAGACGTGCGTCGGCGCGAACATCCGCAGCACCGCCGGGAGCACCACCACCGCAGGCCCCGGCGCGGCGAGGGACGTGGCCAGGTCGTCCGCGAGGGACTCGGGGGTCGTCCGCACCCCCGGGACGCCGAAGGACTCCGCCAGGGCCACGAAGTCCGGGCGGGACAGCTCCGTGCCGGTCGGCTCGCCGTAGGCGTCGGTCATGTACTCGCGCAGGATGCCGTAACCGCCGTCGTCGACGATCAGCCAGGTGACGTTCAGGTCGTACTGCCGGGCGGTGGCCAGCTCGGCGATCGAGTAGAGCGCGCCGCCGTCGCCGGAGACGGCCAGCACCGGCCGGGTCGGGTCGGCCGTCGCCGCGCCGAGGGCGGCCGGGAAGGCGTAGCCGAGACCACCCGAACCCTGCGCGGAGTGCAGGGTGTTGGGGCCCTTGGGGTCGAACGCCGCCCAGGCCCAGTAGGACAGGATCGTCATGTCCCAGAAGGACGGCGCGCGGGCCGGGAGGGCCCGGCGGATCGACGCCAACAGGTCCTGTTCCAGGGTGAGTTCCTGGGCGTCGATGCGGGCGCGGACGAGGTCGAGCACCGCACGGACGCGGTCCGGCGCGGACGCGTCCTCGCGGGGCTCCTCGATCGTCTCCAGCAGGGCCGTCAGCGCCAGGCGCGCGTCCGCGTGGATGCCGAGCCCCGGGTGGTTGGACTCCAGCTTCCCGAGGTCCGCCTCGATCTGGATCACCCGGCCGCGCGGCTTGAACGTGTGGTAGTTCGAGGAGAGTTCACCGAGCCCCGAGCCGACCACCAGCAGCACGTCCGCGTCCTCCAGGAAGTCGGTCGTGTGCCGGTCCTCCAGCCAGGACCGGAGGGACAGCGGATGCGTCCACGGGAAGGCGCCCTTCCCCCCGTACGTCGTCACGACCGGCGCCGACAGCCGCTCCGCCAGCTGCCGCAGCTTGCCGGACGCGTCCGCCCGTACGACCCCGCCGCCCGCGATGATCGCCGGGCGGGCGGCGGTGGACAGCAGGTGGGCGGCCAGGGCGGTCAGTTCGGGGCGCGGGGGCAGCTCCTCGGGGAAGGCGTCGCCGCCCGTCACCACCGGGATCAGGGTCTCGGCCAGCAGGACGTCCTGCGGGATCTCCACCCACACCGGGCCGTGCGGGGCGGTGAGCGCGGACTGCCAGGCGGCGGCGATCGCGGAGGGGATCTGGGACTGCGTACGGACCGTGTGGACGGACTTCACCACGCCCCTGAAAGAGGCGGCCTGGTCGGGGAGTTCGTGCAGGTAGCCGTGACGGCCCCCGCCGAGGCCCGCCGTGGGGATCTGGCCGCTGATCGCCAGCACCGGCGCCGAGGCGGCCGCCGCCTCCTGGAGCGCGGCGAGCGAGGTCAGCGCGCCCGGACCGGTCGACAGGAACAGCGGGGCCGCCTCGCCGGTCATCCGGCCGTACGCGTCCGCCGCGAACCCGGCGTTGTTCTCCACGCGCAGCCCGATGTACCGCAGGTCGGAGCGGCGCAGCGCGTCGAACAAGGGCAGCGCGTGCTGGCCGGGCAGCCCGAAGACCGTCGTCGCGCCGAGCCCGGCCAGTGTCTCCACGACCAGGTCTCCGCCGTGGCGGCCGGCGGGAGGGTTCAGCGCGGCCTCCGTCTGGGCGGCCGTCGGGCGGAGCACCAGGTCGTGGTCGTGGGTCACTTGCCCTCGTTCTCCTTGCGGGCCCCGGCGATCTGGCGGGACATGATCGTGGTGAGTTCGTACGCCGTGTGCGAGGCGGCCACCGCGGTGATCTCGGCGTGATCGTACGCGGGCGCCACCTCGACGACGTCGGCGGAGACCAGGTGGCAGGAGGCGAGGCCGCGCAGGATCTCCAGCAGCTCGCGGGAGGTCATGCCCCCGGCCTCCGGCGTGCCCGTGCCCGGCGCGTGGGCCGGGTCGAGGCAGTCGATGTCGATGGAGATGTAGAGGGGCCGGTCGCCGATGCGCTGCCGCAGCTGGTCGGCGATCTCGTCGACGCCGCGCCGCATCACGTCCGCCGAGGTGACGATCCCGAAGCCCATCTTCGCGTCGTCGGTGAGGTCCTGCTTGCCGTACAGCGGGCCGCGCGTGCCCACGTGGGAGAGGGCCTCGGTGTCGAGGATGCCCTCCTCCACCGCCCGCCGGAACGGCGTGCCGTGGGTGTACTCGGCGCCGAAGTACGTGTCCCAGGTGTCGAGGTGCGCGTCGAAGTGGAGCAGGGCCACAGGGCCGTGCTTCTTGGCGACCGAGCGCAGCAGCGGCAGCGCGATGGTGTGGTCACCGCCGAGGGTCATCAGCCGGGCCCCCGTGCCGAGCAGCTCGTCCGCCGCCGCCTCGACCGTCTCCACCGCCTCGTTGATGTCGAACGGGTTGACGGCGATGTCCCCGGCGTCCGCGACCTGGGCGAGGGCGAAGGGGGAGGCGTCCTGGGCCGGGTTGTAGGGGCGCAGCAGCCTTGACGCCTCACGGATCGCGTTGCCGCCGAAGCGGGCGCCCGGCCGGTAGGAGACTCCCGAGTCGAACGGCACACCCACGACGGCGACGTCCGTACGGCCGACCTCGTCGAGGCGCGGCAGCCGGGCGTAGGTCGCGGGCCCGGCGTAGCGCGGGATGCGCGAGGAGTCGACGGGGCCTCGGGGCGAGTCCACGGGGCCGGGCGTGCCGACAGGGCCGCGGGGCGTCTCGGGGTCGCTCATGATGTTCTGCCTTCCTTCGCACGTCTCGCCGCGAGTGTGCCGCGTATGTCCCACTCGGTACGACTCTGCCACCGGGCCGGTGGCGGCACCGACACTAGGTGGCCGACGAGCGACTGCGAAGTGTACGTTTCATCCATTCGAGCCGATCTGGATGTAAGGAACGCACACCGTGCCGGACCCGACCTCACCCACCGCCCCCGCTGTCCCGCCCACCCCGCCCGTGCCCCTCTCGGCGCTGCTGGCCCATGGCGACCTGGGGCTGCGGCAGATCGCCGGCCCGGTGGACACGGGTACGGCGATCCACGGGGCGCACACCTCGGAGATGCCGGACCCGTACCCGTATCTGCTCGGCGGCGAGCTGCTGCTGACGGCCGGCGTCCACATCCCGGAGACGGCGGGCTCGGGCACCTCCGTCGCCGACCCCTTCGGCGGCTACCTCGACGCCTACGTCGCGCGCGTCGTCGCGGCGGGCGGCGCGGCGCTCGGCTTCGGCGTCGCCCCGGTCCACGACAGCGTCCCCGGTGCCCTGGTGGCCGCCTGCGACGCCCACGGCCTGCCCCTGATCGAGGTCCCGCCGGGCACCACCTTCTCCGGCGTCGCCCGCGCGGTGTGGCAGCTGATGGCCCGGGCCAGGCACGCGGAACTCCGCCGGGTGGCGGAGGCACAGCAGGGCCTGGCGGCGGCGGCGTCCCGCCCGGACCCGGCCCGCGCGGTCCTGCGGCAACTGGCCCGGCGCCTCTCCGGCCGAGCGGTCCTGTACGGCCCGGAGGGCACGGAACTGGCGTCGTACGGAGGCGAGTACGGCGAAGCGGTCCACCGTGGCCTGGCGGCACTGGCCACCGTGGTCCGCCCCGGCGTCAGGGGCGCGGGGCCGAGTCATGTGCGGCTCCGCCGCGCGGGCGCGACCAGCCACCACGCACCCGCGCCCGCCGACACGCCCCCATCGCCCACCCTCTCCCCGCGCACCTCCGCCCCCACCTCCGGCACCGACACGGTCGACGGCGTCCACCTCGCCACCTACGCGCTGGGCGCCGGCCACGACTTCACCCTCGGCGTGGCCTCCCCTCACCGCACCCCCGGCGACCACACCATCGCCTCGGTCGCCGCCGTCCTGCTCTCCCTCCTCACCGGTGAACGCCAGAGCGGCACCGGCGCGGCCCGCACCTCGGCGCTGGTGCGGCTCCTGCTCGGCGCCGAGCCGCAGGAGGTCGCTCCCCTGCTGGGCACGGGAACCCACTGGCACGTCGTCCACGCCCGGCCCGCCGAGGGCGCCCCCCCGCCGGAGGCCCTCGCCGCGGCGGCCCTCGGCGCGGCTCTGGGCTCCGCGCTGGTCGACGTCCACGGCGACGACGTACGCGTCCTCGTCCCCGCCGACCGCGACATCCCCGAGCAGCCCGGCTGGACGTGCGGGGTGAGCGCCGCCGCCGAGCCGCACGCGTGGCCGACCGCCGACGTGCAGGCCGCCCGTGCGCTGGCCCGCGCCAGGGCGACCCGGACGGCGCTGGTCCGGCACGGGCGGCCGACGACACTGGCCCAGCTCGTGCCGACGGAGGACGCGACCGCCCACGCCCTTGCCCTGCTGGCCCCGCTCACCGCCGCGCCGGGCGGCGCCGCCCTCGTCGAGACCCTGCGCACCTGGCTCTCCCTGCACGGCAGTTGGGACCGCACGGCCGTAGCGTTGACCGTCCACCGCAACACGGTCCGCCAACGCATCGCCCGCTGCGCCACGTTGCTGGACACGGACCTCGACGACCCGGACGTCCGCATGGAGTTGTGGTTCGCACTGCGCCAGGGCTGACCTACGCGCCGCCCCTGCGGCCGACCGGTCTCAACCCTGGTGGGCGGCGGTCGTGGACCCATGAGCAGCACCGCGCGTCGTCTGCTCAACCCCCTGCCCAGGCCCACCATCACACGGTCGAGGCGCCCGGAGACGACACTCGGCGTCGAGGGGCGGCGGTCCAGCGTCCGCAGTGCCGTCTCCACGACCTCCCGCGGGGACTGGCGTCCGGCACCGCCGTCCGCGTCATCCTCGCCGATGACGTCGACGAACTCGGTGTCGGTCGCGCCGGGGGACAGCGCGAGCACGCGCAGCCCGGTGCCGCGGGATTCCTGCCACAGGGCCTCGGTGAAGTCCGGCACGAACGCCTTGGCCGCCGCGTAGACGCCATGTTCGGGACCGGAAAGCCGGACCGCGCCGACGCCTGTCCGTACCACGCCGCGGTCCTCCCGACAGCGCCGCGGTTCGCACAGCGCGCGCTCCCGACCCACTCCTGCGAGACCTAGTCTTGGCGGCATGCGCAGATACGTGCTCACCGGCACCCCCGGGGCGGGCAAGACGACCCTCCTGCGGGGGCTCGCCGCGCTCGGTCACACGGTGGTCGAGGAGGCGGCCACCGAGGTCATCGCCCGGGCGCAGGCGCGCGGCGAGGACGAGCCGTGGACCCGGGAGTGGTTCGTCGACGAGATCGTGGAGCTGCAGAAACAGCGGCAGTTGGCGGCCTCGACCGCCGACGACGTCCAGGTGTACGACCGTTCACCGCTGTGCACGCTCGCGCTCGCCACCTATCAGGGGCGCCCGCCGTCCCCGGCGCTGACCGCCGAGGTCGAGCGGGTCACCGGCCAAGGCGTCTACCAGCGGCAGGTGTTCTTCGTCCGCAACCTGGGTTTCTGCGAGCCCACCGCCGCACGCCGCATCGGTTTCCGGCAGTCGCTGGAGTTCGAGCGGATCCACGAGGACACCTACCGCGCGTTCGGCCACGAACTCGTCGAGGTGCCCGCCGGCGACCTCGCCGGGCGGATCGCCGCGATCCACGCGGTCGTCTCCGCGCGCCGAGCGGAGTGACGCAGGTCGCAGCGGGCGGGACGCCCGCGACTCCCGCAGTCGTCTGCCTCACAATGGAGCCATGCCGATATCCGGGACCCCCAGCCGCGCCGAGCTAGTCGAACACCTTGTACGGACGCGTATCGCGGGCGACGTCGCCACGCCGCGCGAGAACAACCTCTCCCACTACCGCGAACTGGCCAACGGCAACCGCCACTACTGGCTCGGCCTGGAGCTGGGGGACCGCTGGAGCGACGAGCAGGACGTGCTGGCCGTGATGGCGGAGCGCGTCGGCGTGAACGACGACCCGGGGTACCGCTACGGCCAGGACACCATCGACCCGGACCTGACCGTCGACGCGCTGGAGCGCATGGCGGCCCGGCTGCGCAAGGCGGCGGAAGGCGGTCAGCGCGTGCTGTTCGCCACCGGCCACCCCGGCGGACTGCTCCAGGTGCACCACGAGACCGCGCGGGCGCTGCGCGCCGCCGGCTGCGAGATCGTCGTCATCCCGGACGGCCTGCAGACGGAGGAGGGGTACGTCATGCAGTTCGCGGACGTGGCCGTCCTCGAACACGGCGCCACGCTCTGGCACACCCACTCCCCCGAGCCGATGCGCGCGATCCTGCGGGGCCTGGAGGGCGCCGGCCGCCCGCTGCCCGACCTGGTCGTCGCCGACCACGGCTGGGCGGGCTGCGCGGGCCAGCTCGGCGTCGACTCCGTCGGCTACGCGGACTCCAACGACCCCGCCCTCTTCCTCGGCGAGTCCGAGGGCACCCTCCAGGCCGTGGTCCCGCTCGACGACCATGTGGTCAGCCCCCGCCACTACGACCCGATGTCGGCGTACCTGCTCCAGCAGGCGGGGCTCAGCGAGGCGTAGCCCCCGGCGCCCCCGGCCGTTCCCGCGGCACGCGTACGACACCCTCCTGGATCACGGAGATCGCGAGCCGCCCGTCCTGCGTGTAGATGCGGCCCTGGCCGAGGCCCCGGCCGGCCGACGCCGACGGTGACTCCTGGTCGTACAGGAGCCATTCGTCGGCGCGGAAGGGCCGGTGGAACCACATGGCGTGGTCGAGCGAGGCGCCGACGACGTCGCCGACGGCCCAGCCGCCGCGCCCGTGCGCGAGCAGGATGGAGTCCAGAAGCGTCATGTCGGAGACGTAGGTGGCGAGGACGACGTGCAGGAGGGGGTCGTCGTCGAGCTTGCCGTTGGCGCGGAACCAGACCTGGGAGCGCGGTTCACGGGGCTCGCCGTAGCGGCCGTAGGGCGGGTCGTCGACGTAGCGCAGGTCGACGGCGGCCCGGGCCTCCAGCATCTTCTCCACGACGGCCGGTTCGAGGTCGTACGCGGGGAGCCGCTGCTCGGCGGTGGGCAGGGACTCCGGGTCGGGCGCGGCCGGCATCGGGGCCTGGTGGTCGAGGCCGTCCTCGTACCGCTGGAAGGACGCGGAGAGGGCGAAGATCGGCTGTCCGTGCTGGACGGCGACGACGCGGCGCGCGGTGAAGGAGCGGCCGTCGTTCATGCGCTCCACGGTGTACACGATCGGCGCGCCGGCGTCCCCGATGCGCAGGAAGTACGCGTGGAGGGAGTGCGGGAGCCGGTCGGCGGGGACCGTCCGTCCGGCGGCGACGAGCGCCTGGGCCGCGACCTGCCCGCCGAAGACCCTCGGGACGATGGCGGGCCGGGACCGGCCGCGGAAGATGTTCTCCTCGATCTGCTCCAGGTCGAGCAGATCGAGGAGGGACTGCAGTGGTTCCTGACTCATGGGGTCAGTTGTACAGAGCCGGTTTTTCCGGGGCCTTACAGACCCATGTCCTTGGCGATGATCGTCTTCATGATCTCGCTGGTGCCGCCGTAGATGCGGTTGACGCGGTTGTCCGCGTACAGGCGGGCGATCGGGTACTCGTTCATGAAGCCGTAGCCGCCGTGCAGCTGGAGGCAGCGGTCGATGACGCGGTGGGCGACCTCGGTGCAGAACAGCTTGGCGCTGGCGGCCTCGGCGGGCGTCAGCTCACCGGCGTCGAGGGCCTCCGTGGCGCGGTCGGCGACGGCCTCGGCCGCGTCCACCTCGGCCTGGCAGGCGGCCAGCTCGAACTTGGTGTTCTGGAAGTGCGCGACGGGCTTGCCGAAGACGGTGCGCTCCTGCACGTACTGCTTGGCGAACCGGACGGCGGCCTTGGCCTGCGCGTAGGCGCCGTAGGCGATGCCCCAGCGCTCGGAGGCGAGGTTGTGGCCGAGGTAGGAGAAGCCCTTGTTCTCCTCGCCGAGGAGGTTCTCGACGGGCACCTTGACGTCGACGAACGCCAGCTCGGCGGTGTCGGAGGTCTTCAGGCCGAGCTTGTCCAGCTTGCGGCCGATCGAGTAGCCCTCGGACTTGGTGTCCACCACGAGCAGGGATATGCCGTGCCGGCGGTCCTCGGCGCTGGGCGCGGCGGTGCGGGCGCAGACGATCATCTGGTCGGCGTGGACGCCGCCGGTGATGAAGGTCTTGGAGCCGTTGAGGACGTAGTGCGTGCCGTCCTCGCTCAGCTTGGCGGTGGTCTTCATGCCCGCGAGGTCGGAGCCGGTGCCCGGCTCGGTCATCGCGATCGCCCACATCTCCTCGCCGGAGACGAACTTCGGGAGGTAGCGCTTCTTCTGCTCGTCGGTGGCGAGCAGCTTGACGTACGGCAGGCCGAGCAGCACGTGCACGCCGGAGCCGCCGAAGGTGATGCCCGCGCGGGCGGTCTCCTCGTACAGGATGGCCTCGAACTTGTACGAGTCGATGCCGGCGCCGCCGTACTCCTCGTCCACCCGGATACCGAAGACGCCCAGGTCGGCGAGCTTGTAGTAGAACTCGCGCGGCGCCTGCCCGGCGGCCAGCCACTCGTCGTACTCGGGCACGACCTCGGCCTCGATGAAGGCACGCAGGGTCTCCCGGAACGCCTCGTGATCCTCGTTGAACACCGTACGACGCACCGCCGCCACCTCCACCTGAGTACCTTCGGATGTGCTCAAGCGCCCACCGCCTCGCACGGCTAAGCGCTTGCTCAGATCAAAAGGTACCGGCGGGTAGGGACACGCGTCCAGACGGTCGCCCCCGTAACGCTCGTCACGCTTTTGCCGGACCGCGGGGACCACCGGCCCCCCGCTCAGCCGGACGCAGCCGCCCCGAAGGCCCCCCGGGCCATCCGGTGCAGCAGTTCCGCCATGGCCGCGCGGCCCGGCAGCGACCCCGCCCGGCCCAGGTGCGGGGTGGAGTTCAGCAGGCCGAACACCGAGTGGACGGCGGAGCGCGCGGCCGGTTCGGCCAGCCCGGGGTACACCTCCCGCAGCACCCCGACCCACAGCTCGACGTACTGCCGCTGCAGCTGCCGTACGAGCTTGCGGTCGCTGTCGCGGAGGCGGTCCAGCTCGCGGTCGTGCAGGGTGATGAGGGGACGGTCGTCGAGGGCGAAGTCGATGTGCCCCTCGATGAGCGAGTCCAGGACCTCCGCCCCGGGCACCCCGTCGGCCTCGGCCACCCTCCGCTTCGCCCCGGTCAACAACTGCCCGCTGATCCCCACCAGCAGCTCCGCGAGCATCGCGTCCTTGCCCGCGAAGTGCCGGTACAGGCCCGGCCCGCTGATGCCGACGGCCGCCCCTATCTCGTCGACGCCGACACCGTGGAAACCACGCTCGGCGAAGAGGCGGGCGGCTTCCTTGAGGATCTGCTCGCGACGGGTGGGCGCGTCGGTTCTCGTGGCCATGGAGCCAATTCTAGACAGGGAGGTTAGCGGTCGTTAACCTGAGGGAAACGCGTTAACGCTCATTAACAGGAATCCACTGGGTGAGGGGACCGCACGATGGACCAGGCACCGGAGCTGACGACCGCGGCAGATCCCGCGGCCGAGGCGTATCGGGCCAACGAGGCCGCGCACCGCGCGCTGGGCGAGGAGCTGCGGGCCAAGCTGGCCGCGGCACGGCTCGGCGGCGGCGAGAAGGCGCGCGCCCGGCACACCGCGCGCGGCAAGCTGCTGCCGCGCGACCGGGTGGACACCCTCCTCGACCCCGGCTCGCCCTTCCTGGAGCTGGCCCCGCTGGCCGCCGACGGGCTGTACGACGGCCAGGCGCCGGCCGCGGGTGTCATCGCGGGCATCGGCCGGGTCTCCGGCCGCGAGTGCGTGGTCGTCGCCAACGACGCCACCGTCAAGGGCGGCACGTACTACCCGATGACGGTGAAGAAGCACCTGCGGGCCCAGGAGGTGGCCCTGGAGAACCGTCTGCCCTGCCTCTACCTGGTGGACTCCGGCGGCGCCTTCCTGCCGATGCAGGACGAGGTCTTCCCCGACCGCGAGCACTTCGGCCGCATCTTCTACAACCAGGCGCGGATGTCGGGCGCGGGCATCCCGCAGATCGCCGCCGTCCTCGGCTCCTGCACGGCGGGCGGCGCGTACGTCCCCGCCATGAGCGACGAGGCCGTCATCGTCCGGGGCCAGGGGACGATCTTCCTCGGCGGTCCCCCGCTGGTGAAGGCCGCCACCGGCGAGGTCGTCACCGCCGAGGAGCTGGGCGGCGGCGAGGTCCACTCCCGGATCTCCGGCGTCACCGACCATCTCGCCGAGAGCGACGCCCACGCCCTGCGCATCGTGCGGACCATCGTCTCCACCCTCCCCGCCCGGGGCCCGCTGCCCTGGTCGGTCGAGCCGGCCGTCGAACCCAAGGTCGACCCGTACACGCTGTACGGCGCGGTGCCGGTGGACTCCCGCACTCCGTACGACGTGCGTGAGGTCATCGCGCGCGTGGTCGACAGTTCGCGGTTCGCCGAGTTCAAGGCGGAGTTCGGGCAGACCCTCGTCACCGGCTTCGCCCGGATCCACGGGCACCCGGTCGGGATCGTCGCCAACAACGGCATCCTCTTCTCCGAGTCCGCCCAGAAGGGCGCCCACTTCATCGAGCTGTGCGACCAGCGCGGCATCCCGCTCGTCTTCCTGCAGAACATCTCGGGCTTCATGGTCGGCCGGGACTACGAGGCGGGTGGCATCGCCAAGCACGGCGCCAAGATGGTGACGGCCGTGGCCTGCACCCGCGTCCCCAAGCTGACGGTCGTGATCGGCGGCTCCTACGGCGCGGGCAACTACTCGATGTGCGGCCGGGCGTACTCACCGCGCTTCCTGTGGATGTGGCCCGGCGCCAAGATCTCGGTGATGGGCGGCGAACAGGCAGCCTCCGTCCTCGCGACCGTGAAGCGGGACCAGATGGAGGCACGCGGGGACTCCTGGTCCGCCGAGGACGAGGAGTCCTTCAAGGACCCGATCCGCGGCCAGTACGAGCGCCAGGGCAGCGCCTACTACGCCACCGCCCGCCTCTGGGACGACGGCGTGATCGACCCGCTGGAGACCCGTCAGGTCCTGGGCCTCGCCCTGACCGCCTGTGCCAACGCGCCGCTGGGCGACCCCCAGTTCGGCGTCTTCCGGATGTGAGGGGGCTCTCAAGGTGAGCATGTTCGACACGGTCCTCGTGGCCAACCGGGGCGAGATCGCCGTCCGCGTCATCCGCACCCTGCGCGCCCTCGGCGTCCGCTCGGTCGCGGTCTTCTCCGACGCGGACGCCGACGCCCGGCACGTGCGGGAGGCCGACACGGCGGTACGGATCGGTCCGGCGCCTTCGTCGGAGAGCTATCTGTCGGTGGAGCGGCTGCTGAAGGCCGCCGCCCGCACCGGCGCCCAGGCCGTCCACCCCGGGTACGGCTTCCTCGCGGAGAACGCCGCCTTCGCGCGGGCGTGCGCGGAGGCCGGCCTGGTCTTCATCGGCCCGCCCGCCGACGCCATCTCCCTGATGGGCGACAAGATCCGCGCCAAGGAGACGGTCCGGGCGGCTGGGGTCCCGGTCGTGCCCGGTTCGAGCGGCAGCGGCCTGACCGACGCCCAACTCGCCGAGGCCGCCCGGGAGATCGGCATGCCGGTCCTGCTCAAGCCCAGCGCGGGCGGCGGCGGCAAGGGCATGCGGCTGGTGCGGGAGGCCGGGCTGCTGGCCGAGGAGATCGCCGCCGCCCGCCGCGAGGCCCGCGCCTCCTTCGGCGACGACACCCTCCTGGTGGAGCGGTGGATCGACCGCCCCCGGCACATCGAGATCCAGGTCCTCGCCGACGGCCACGGCGGCGTCGTCCACCTCGGGGAGCGCGAGTGCTCCCTCCAGCGCCGCCACCAGAAGATCATCGAGGAGGCGCCCAGCGTCCTGCTCGACGAGGCCACCCGTGCCGCGATGGGCGAGGCGGCCGTGCAGGCGGCCCGCTCCTGCGGCTACTCCGGCGCGGGCACGGTCGAGTTCATCGTCCCCGGGGGCGACCCCTCCTCGTACTACTTCATGGAGATGAACACCCGCCTCCAGGTCGAGCACCCGGTGACCGAGCTGGTCACGGGCGTCGACCTGGTGGAGTGGCAGCTGCGGGTCGCGGCGGGCGAGCGGCTGGCCTTCGGGCAGGAGGACGTCACGCTCACCGGGCACGCGGTCGAGGCCCGTGTCTGCGCCGAGGACCCGTCCCGGGGCTTCCTCCCCTCCGGCGGCACGATCCTGCGGTTGCGCGAGCCCCAGGGCGCCGGTGTGCGCACCGACTCCGGTCTCACCGAGGGCACGGAGGTCGGCTCGCTCTACGACCCGATGCTCTCCAAGGTCATCGCCTACGGCCCCGACCGGCCCACCGCCCTGCGCAGACTCCGCGCGGCGCTCGCGGAGACGGTCACCCTGGGCGTGCAGACGAACGCCGGCTTCCTGCGGCGGCTGCTGGCCCATCCGGCGGTGGTGGCGGGCGAGCTGGACACCGGGCTGGTGGAGCGCGAGGTCGAGCGACTGGTCCCGCGGGAGGTGCCGGTCGAGGTCCACGCGGCGGCGGCGCTGCTGCGCCAGGCGGCTCTGACCCCGGCCCGCGTCGACGGCACCGGCTGGACCGATCCGTTCGACACGGCGGTCGGCTGGCGGCTGGGCGGCGAACCGGCCTGGACGGCCCACCACCTGCGGCTGCCGGGCCACGACCCGGTGACCGTACGGGTGCGCGGCACAGCGGACGGCGGGACGGAGGTACTGCCGGACGGGGCCGAGACGCCTCTGCGGGGGTCCGGGGGCATGCCCCGGCCCGGCGGGGACACGGGCCGGTTCACCTTCCTTCTCGACGGCCTCACCCACACCTTCCACCACGCGGGCGAGTGGCTGGGCCGCGACGGAGACGCCTGGCAGGTGTCCGCTCACGACCCGGTGGCCACGTCGCTGAACCGGTCCGCCCACGCGGGCGCCGACTCGCTCACCGCCCCCATGCCCGGCACCGTCACCGTCGTGAAGGTGGCGGTGGGCGACGAGGTGATGGCGGGTCAGAGCCTGCTGGTGGTGGAGGCGATGAAGATGGAGCACGTCGTCTCCGCGCCGCACGCCGGGACGGTCGCCGAGCTGGACGTGACGCCGGGCGCGACCGTCGCCATGGACCAGGTGCTGGCCGTGATCGCACCGCACGAGGAGCAGGAGCAGCAGCACGAGGAGGTGGCGCGGTGACCCTGCCCATGACGGTCCCCGAGCCCGGTCTGCCGGCCCGGGTCCGCATCCACGAGGTCGGCGCCCGTGACGGCCTGCAGAACGAGAAGTCGACCGTGCCCACCGAGGTCAAGGCGGAGTTCGTCCGCCGCCTGGCCGACGCGGGGCTGACGACCATCGAGGCCACCAGCTTCGTCCACCCCCGCTGGGTGCCTCAACTGGCCGACGCGGAGCAGCTGTTCCCGCAGGTCGCCGACCTGGCCGTGGACCTCCCGGTCCTCGTCCCGAACGAGCGGGGCCTCGACCGCGCCCTCGCCCTCGGCGCCCGCCGGGTCGCCGTCTTCGCCAGCGCCACCGAGTCCTTCGCCAAGGCCAACCTCAACCGCACGGTCGACGAGGCGCTGGCGATGTTCGAACCGGTCGTCGGCCGGGCGAAGGCCGACGGCGTCCACGTCCGCGGCTACCTGTCGATGTGCTTCGGCGACCCCTGGGAGGGCGCCGTCCCGATCCCGCAGGTCACCCGGGTCTGTCACGCCCTGCTCGACATGGGCTGCGACGAACTCAGCCTCGGCGACACGATCGGGGTGGCGACCCCGGGGCACGTGGGGGCGCTGCTGAGCGAACTCGACGTCCCCGTGGAGAAGCTGGGCGTGCACTTCCACGACACCTACGGCCAGGCGCTCGCCAACACCTACGCGGCGCTGCGGCACGGCGTCACCACCGTGGACGCCTCCGCGGGCGGCCTGGGCGGCTGCCCGTACGCGAAGTCCGCCACCGGCAACCTCGCCACCGAAGACCTCGTCTGGATGCTGCGCGGCCTCGGCATCGACACGGGCGTCGACCTCGGCCGCCTCGTCGCCACGAGCGCGTGGATGGCCGGACACCTGGGCCGACCCAGCCCGTCCCGCACCGTACGAGCCCTGTCCCACGAGGACGACGAGGGCATCGAGGACAGCAAGGAGCAGTGACGTCCATGAACCACCGCCTCTCCCCCGAGCTGGAAGAACTCCGCCGCACGGTCGAGGAGTTCGCGCACGAGGTCGTCGCGCCCAAGATCGGCGACTTCTACGAGCGGCACGAGTTCCCGTACGAGATCGTGCGCGAGATGGGCCGCATGGGGCTGTTCGGGCTGCCGTTCCCCGAGGAGTACGGCGGCATGGGCGGCGACTACCTGGCGCTGGGCATCGCGCTGGAGGAGCTGGCCCGGGTGGACTCGTCCGTGGCCATCACCCTCGAAGCCGGGGTCTCCCTGGGCGCGATGCCGATCCATCTCTTCGGCACACCGGCCCAGAAGGCCGAGTGGCTGCCGCGTCTGTGCTCCGGCGAGGCGCTGGGCGCGTTCGGTCTCACCGAGCCCGACGGCGGCTCGGACGCGGGCGCGACCCGGACGACGGCCCGCCTCGACGAGTCGAGAGACGAATGGGTCATCAACGGCAGCAAGTGCTTCATCACCAACTCGGGCACGGACATCACGGCCCTGGTCACGGTGACGGCGGTGACCGGCCGCACCCCGGAGGGCAAGCCCCTCATCTCCTCGATCATCGTCCCGTCCGGCACCCCGGGCTTCACGGTGGCCGCCCCCTACTCGAAGGTCGGCTGGAACGCCTCCGACACCCGTGAGCTGTCCTTCTCGGACGTCCGGGTCCCGGCGGAGAACCTCCTCGGCGAAGCCGGCCGCGGCTACGCGCAGTTCCTGCGCATCCTCGACGAGGGCCGCATCGCCATCTCGGCGCTCGCCACGGGTCTCGCCCAGGGCTGTGTGGACGAGTCGGTGCGGTACGCCAAGGAGCGGCACGCGTTCGGGCGTCCGATCGGCGCCAACCAGGCCATCCAGTTCAAGATCGCCGACATGGAGATGAAGGCCCACACGGCCCGCCTGTCCTGGCGGGACGCGGCCTACCGCCTGGTCGCCGGCGAACCCTTCAAGAAGGAGGCGGCGCTGGCGAAGCTGTACTCCTCCACCGTCGCCGTCGACAACGCCCGCGACGCCACCCAGATCCACGGCGGGTACGGCTTCATGAACGAGTACCCCGTCGCCCGTATGTGGCGCGACTCCAAGATCCTGGAGATCGGCGAGGGCACCAGCGAGGTGCAACGCATGCTGATCGCCAGGGAGTTGGGCCTCGTCGGCTGACGGACAGCCCCGACAGACAGCTTGTGTTCGAATGATGGTCGGAGCGCGCCGGGACGGCGCTGCTCCGGCATCCCCCCACCCGGCCCGCCGCCAGCGAGCCGGGTTCCCTTTCGTCCGCTACGAGAGGCCGTCCAACCACGGACGAAGCCCTGCGCATCAGCGACACAACCCAGCACTTGAAAGATCAATGACACCCCGCGAGCCCGACCGACCTTTGATTCACAGGTAATTCAAAGATTGAGGTGGAGCTGGACGCGGGAACTCCACTTCCTGGAACCCCTCGCTGGACAAGCAGTGAGGTTAGGCTAACCTACCTTCGAACTCGCCCTCGGGCGGCCCGCCGCCCCGTTCGAAAGTAGCCATACACATGTCCAACGCCAGAGCCGCTCACCTCACCCGCCGTGGCGTCCTCGCCGCCGGTGGCGCCCTCGGTCTCGGCGCCGCGCTCGCCGCCTGCGGGGACGAGAAGTCGACGAGCGGCGGCACTGGCTCCGGCAAGGAGACGGCTGCCGCCACGTCCGGCCCCTGGTCGTTCAAGGACGACCGCGGCGTGACCGCCAAGACCGACAAGGTCCCGGCGAACATCGTCGCCTTCGTGGGTGTCGCCGCCGCGCTCCACGACTACGGCATCGGCGTCAAGGGCGTCTTCGGGCCCACCAGAACGGCCGACGGCAAGGCCGACGTCCAGGCCGGCGACCTCGACATCGGCAAGGTCACCGTCCTCGGCAACGTCTGGGACGAGTTCAACGTCGAGAAGTACGCCGCCCTGGCGCCCGACGTCCTCATCACCACGATCTTCGACGACGCCGGCACCCTCTGGTACGTGCCCGAGACCTCCAAGGACAAGATCGCGGGGCTCGCGCCGAGCGTCGGCATCTCCGTCTACGACCGCCAGATGACCGAGCCCCTGCAGCGCATGCTGGAGCTGGCCAAGTCGCTCGGCGCGGACACGGGGTCGCAGAAGATCACCGCCGCCAAGAAGCGGTTCGAGGACGCGGCGGCCCGGCTGCGCGCGGCCACCAAGGCCAACCCCGGCATCAAGGTGCTCGCGGGCTCCGCCAGCCAGGACATCTTCTACGTCTCCGGCTCCAACCTCTCCATCGACCTGGAGTACTTCAAGGCCCTCGGCGTGAACTTCGTCGAGCCGAGCGCCGCCGCGCTGAAGGCCAGCGGCGGCTGGTTCGAGAACCTCAGCTGGGAGAACGTCGACAAGTACGACGCGGACCTCATCATCATGGACAACCGCACCTCGGCCATCCAGCCGGACGCCATCGAGAAGGCGACCTGGAAGAAGCTTCCCGCGGTGAAGGCCGGTCAGGTCATCGGGCGAAACCCCGAGCCGATCCTGTCCTACGACAAGTGCGCGCCGCTGCTGGAGGAGCTGGCCGAGGCGATCGAGAAGGCGAAGAAGGTCGGTTAGGGCCGAGACCGTGGGTGAGCTGCGCGTGCGTCGGGGTCGCTCGTGAAAGCAACGGCCCCTGCGGGCCGCTGAAGAAGCACGGGGCGCAGCCCCTGCTTTTCAGGGGCGCGGGGAACTGCGCGACCAGCCCCCACCGGACCCGCACGCGCACCCGCACCCGCACCCGCACCCACCGACGAACCCGCACCCCCGAGTCTCCCGGGCCAGCCCTCCCGCGCACACGCTCCCGCCCCCTATCCAGGAGCCCCCATGACGACGGCCGTAGCCGCTCCCTTCCGTTTCTTCTCCCTCCAGGTCGTGCGGACGGAGCGGCTGGGGCCGTCTCTCGTGCGTGTCTCGTTCGCGGGGGACGACCTCAGGTTCTTCCTCTCCGACGGCAAGGATCAGTCGCTCTCCCTCTTCCTGCCGCACCCGGGGCAGGAAGCCCCGGCCGTGCCCTACGAGTTGGGCGACGGCTGGTGGCAGGCGTGGCGGGAACTGCCGGACGACGTGCGGGCGGTGATGCGCTCGTACACGCTGCGGGGGCTGCGCTCCGACGCCCACGGCGACACCGTCGAGATCGACATCGACTTCGTGCTGCACGGGGTCGAGCCGGGGGCCGCCGTGCCCGCCGGGCCCGCCTCGCGGTGGGCGTCCGAGGCCGCCACCGGCCACCGGGTCGTGCTGCTCGGGCCCGCGATCGCCGACAACCGCGCGATCCGTTTCCGTCCGCCGGCCGACACCGACCTGGTGCTGATCTGGGGCGACGACACCGCGCTGCCCGCCGCCTCGGCGATCCTGGAGTCGCTGCCGGCCGGTACGCCGGCCCGGGTCTGGCTGGAGGTCCACCACGCGGGGGACATCCAGGACCTGGCCACCGAGGCCGACGCCGAGATCACCTGGCTCGTGCGGAGCGAAGGGGCGCCGGCCGCCCTCGACACCGTCCGTGCCGCGCGGTTCCCTGCCGGCCAGTCGACGTACGCCTGGATCGCAGGCGAGTCCGGCCGGGTGAAGGAGTTGCGCCGTCATCTCGTGCGGGAGCGCGGGATCGACAAGCGGCGCGTCACCTTCGTCGGGTACTGGCGTGAGGGTCTGACGGAGGAGCAACTGCGGGAACGCGGCGCGTAGTCAGGCTCGCGCGGACGCCGAAGCCGGAGTGGGTGAAGTGATCACAGTCACGGCAGGGCCAGGGCTTCGCGCAAGTTAGTTAGGTTAGGCTTACCTAAGTTGGACGATGTGATGTCACCCCCTCACCTCTCCGTCCCATCCGGACCGCCCCGCTCGGAGGACCTCCCCATGCGCTCGCACCTGCTCAATGACACGACCGCGGAGCGGTACCGCCGCACCGTGACCGAAGGCGTGGAGCGGGTGGCGGCCAGAATCGCCACCACCGACCGACCGTTCACCGGTGTCACCGTCGACGCCCTCTCCCCCGCCATCGAGAGGATCGACCTCGACAAGCCGCTGCACGACACGGCCGCCGTCCTCGACGAGCTGGAGGACGTCTATCTGCGCGACGCGGTCTACTTCCACCACCCGCGCTACCTCGCCCACCTCAACTGCCCGGTCGTCATCCCGGCCGTGCTCGGCGAGGCCGTCCTCTCGGCCGTCAACTCCTCCCTGGACACCTGGGACCAGTCGGCGGGCGGCACCCTGATCGAGCGCAAGCTCATCGACTGGACGAACGAGCGCATCGGCTTCGGACCGTCCGCCGACGGCGTGTTCACCTCCGGCGGCTCGCAGTCCAACCTCCAGGCCCTGCTCCTCGCCCGTGAGGAGGCGAAGACCGACGACGCCGCGAAACTGCGGATCTTCGCCTCGGAGGTCAGCCACTTCAGCGTGAAGAAGTCGGCGAAACTGCTGGGCCTCGGCCAGGACGCCGTCGTCTGCGTCCCGGTCGACGGCAACAAGCGCATGCAGACGGTCGCCCTCGCCCGTGAGCTGGAGCGCTGCCGGAACGACGGCCTCGTCCCCATGGCCGTCGTCGCCACCTCGGGCACCACCGACTTCGGCTCCATCGACCCGCTGCCCGAGATAGCCGAGCTGTGCGCCCAGTACGACACCTGGATGCACGTCGACGCCGCCTACGGCTGCGGCCTGCTCGTGTCCCGCAAGCGCCGCGACCTGCTGAACGGCATCGAGCGCGCCGACTCCGTCACCGTGGACTACCACAAGTCCTTCTTCCAGCCGGTGAGTTCGTCCGCCGTGCTGGTCCGCGACGCGGCCACGCTGCGCCACGCGACCTACCACGCGGAGTACCTCAACCCCCGCCGCATGGTCACCGAGCGCATCCCGAACCAGGTCGACAAGTCATTGCAGACCACCCGCCGCTTCGACGCGCTCAAGCTGTGGATGACGCTGCGCACGATGGGCGCCGACGGCGTCGGACAGCTCTTCGACGAGGTCTGCGACCTGGCCCGGGAGGGCTGGCGGCTGCTCGCCGCCGACCCGCGCTACGACGTGGTCGTCGAGCCCCAGCTGTCCACGCTGGTCTACCGCTACATCCCCGAGGCCGTCACCGACCCGGCCGAGATCGACCGCGCCAACCTGTACGCCCGCAAGGCCCTGTTCGCCTCCGGCGACGCCGTGGTCGCGGGCACCAAGGTGGGCGGCCGCCACTACCTGAAGTTCACCCTGCTCAACCCCGAGACCACGGCCGGCGATATCGCCGCCGTGCTCGACCTGATCGCTGGCCATGCCGAGCAGTACCTGGGAGAATCCCTTGACCGCGTCGCTTCCTGAACCCGCCGAATCCACGTTGCGCGTCCACGACTTCATCGGCATCGGACTGGGACCCTTCAACCTCGGCCTCGCCTGCCTCACCGAGCCCATCGCCGAACTCGACGGCGTCTTCCTGGAGTCGAAGCCGACCTTCGAGTGGCACTCGGGGATGTTCCTCGACGGCGCCCACCTCCAGACCCCGTTCATGTCGGACCTGGTCACCCTCGCCGACCCGACCTCCCCGTACTCCTTCCTGAACTACCTCAAGGACTCGGGCCGGCTGTACTCGTTCTACATCCGCGAGAACTTCTACCCGCTGCGGGTCGAGTACGACGACTACTGCCGCTGGGCCGCGAACCGGCTGAGCAACGTCCGCTTCGGCACGACGGTGACGGAGGTGACGTACGAGGACGAGGACGAGGTCTACGCCGTACGGACGGCCGACGGCGATGTCCTGCGCGCCCGGCACCTCGTCCTCGGCACGGGCACTCCCCCGTACGTCCCGGAGGCGGTCCAGGGCCTGGACGGCGACTGGATCCACAACTCCCGCTACCTGCGGCACAAGCGGGAGCTGCAGCGCAAGGAGTCGATCACCCTCGTCGGCTCGGGGCAGTCGGCCGCCGAGATCTACCTCGACCTGCTCAGCGAGATCGACGTCCACGGCTACCGGCTGAACTGGGTGACGCGCTCCCCGCGCTTCTTCCCGCTGGAGTACACCAAACTCACGCTGGAGATGACCTCCCCGGAGTACATCGACTACTTCCACGAGCTGCCGGAGCCGACCCGCTACCGGCTGACCCAGGAGCAGAAGGGGCTGTTCAAGGGCATCGACGCAGACCTCGTCAACGAGATCTTCGACCTGCTCTACCGGAAGAGTCTCGGCGGCCCGCTCCCCACCCGGCTGCTCACCAACTCGGCCCTGCACAGCGTGCGTCACGAGAACGGCACCTACACCCTCGGTCTGCGTCAGGAGGAGCAGGAGAAGGACTTCGAGCTGCACTCACAGGGCCTGATCCTCGCCACCGGCTACAAGTACGCCGAGCCGGAGTTCCTCAAGCCCGTCCGCGACCGTCTGCGCTACGACTCCCGGGGCAACTTCGACGTCGCCCGCAACTACGCCATCGACACCACCGGCCGGGGCGTCTTCCTGCAGAACGCGGCCGTCCACGCCCACAGCATCACCTCACCCGACCTCGGCATGGGCCCGTACCGCAACGCGTACATCATCCGCGAGCTGCTGGGCACGGAGTACTACCCGGTGGAGAAGTCCATCGCCTTCCAGGAGTTCGCCGTATGAGCGGCCCGCACGGCACGTCCTTCACCTTCCGCCCCCTCGACCCGCCGCACGACGCCGAGCTGCTGCACCGCTGGGTGACGCACCCCAAGGCGGCGTACTGGATGATGCAGGACGCCCGGCTGGAGGACGTCGAGCGCACCTACCTGGAGGTCGTGGCCGACCCGCACCAGCAGGCCCTGCTGGGGCTGCTGGACGGCGAGCCCGTGTTCCTCATGGAGCGGTACGACCCCGCCCACCGCGAACTGGTCGGCCTGTACGAGCCCGAGCCGGGTGACGTCGGCATGCACTTCCTGGTGCCGCCGACCAACACCCCGGTGCACGGCTTCACCAGGGCCGTCATCACCGCCGTGATGGCGCACCTCTTCGCGGACCCGGCCACCCGCCGGGTCGTCGTCGAGCCGGACGTGTCCAACAAGGCCGTGCACGCCCTCAACGAAGTCGTCGGTTTCGTCCCCGACCGCGAGATCGACAAGCCGGAGAAGCGCGCACTGCTGAGCTTCTGCACGCGAGAGCAGTTCGTCGAGGCTGCCCGAGGAGTCACCGTATGACCCTGTCCGATGCCGTGGCGCATCTGTCCCCCCACCGCTGGGCGCGGGCCAACCGCCTGCTGATCCGCAAGGCCCTCGCGGAGTTCGCCCACGAGCGGCTCCTCACACCGGAGGCCACCGCCGACGGCCGCTTCGAGGTCCGCAGCGACGACGGTACGACCCGCTACGGATTCACCGCCGTCCGGCGCGCCCTCGACCACTGGCAGGTCGACGCCGACTCGATCACCCGTCACCGGGACGGCGTCGACCTCCCTCTGGCCGCGCTGGACTTCTTCGTCGAGCTGAAGCGGTCCCTCGGCCTGAGCGACGAGATCCTCCCGGTCTACCTGGAGGAGATCTCCTCCACCCTGGCCGGCACCTGCTACAAGCTGACCACACCGCAGACACCGGTCGCCGAGCTGGTCGACGCCGGCTTCCAGGCCGTCGAGACCGGGATGACCGAGGGCCACCCCTGCTTCGTCGCCAACAACGGCCGCCTCGGCTTCGGTGTCCACGAGTACCTCGCGTACGCCCCCGAGACGGCGAGCCCGGTCCGCCTGGTCTGGCTGGCCGCGCACCGCTCACGGGCGGCGTTCACGGCGGGCGTGGGCATCGAGTACGAGACGTTCCTGCGTGACGAGCTGGGCGCGGAGACGGTCGCCCGCTTCCACGCCGTCCTCACCGGCCTGGGGCTGGACCCCGCCGACTACCTCTTCATCCCGGTGCACCCCTGGCAGTGGTGGAACAAGCTCACCGTCACCTTCGCCGCGGAGGTCGCGCGGCGGAACCTGGTGTGTCTGGGCGAGGGCGACGACGAATACCTCGCCCAGCAGTCGATCCGGACCTTCTTCAACAGGTCCGCCCCCGAGAAGCACTACGTCAAGACCGCCCTCTCCGTCCTCAACATGGGCTTCATGCGCGGCCTCTCGGCGGCGTACATGGAGGCGACCCCGGCCATCAACGACTGGCTCGCCGGGCTCATCGACAACGACCCGGTCCTGAGGTCGACGGGCCTGTCGATCATCCGCGAGCGGGCCGCCGTCGGCTACCGGCACCTGGAGTACGAGGCCGCCACCGACACGTACTCCCCGTACCGCAAGATGCTGGCCGCGCTGTGGCGCGAGAGCCCGGTCGCCTCGCTCCGGGAGGGCGAGTCCCTGGCGACGATGGCCTCCCTGGTCCACGTCGACCACGCGGGCAAGGGTTTCGCGGCGGCCCTGATCGCCCGCTCGGGCCTGCCCCCGACGGAGTGGCTGCGCCGCTACCTGCGGGCCTACTTTACCCCGCTGCTGCACAGCTTCTACGCCTACGACCTCGTCTTCATGCCGCACGGCGAGAACGTGATCCTGGTCCTGAGGGACGGCGTGGTCGAGCGGGCGATCTACAAGGACATCGCCGAGGAGATCGCGGTCATGGACCCGGACGCGGTGCTCCCGCCGACGGTCGAACGCCTGCGCGTGGACGTCCCCGAGGACATGAAGCTCCTCTCGCTCTTCACGGACGTCTTCGACTGCTTCTTCCGCTTCCTCGCGGCGAACCTCGCGGAGGAAGGGGTCCTGGGCGAGGAGGAGTTCTGGCGCACGGTCGCCGAGTGCGTCCGTGACTACCAGCACGCGATGCCCGAACTCGCCGACAAGTTCGCCCAGTACGACATGTTCGCCCCCGAGTTCGCACTGTCCTGCCTCAACCGTCTACAGCTCCGCAACAACAAGCAGATGGTCGACCTGGCCGACCCCGCGGGCGCGCTCCAGCTCGTCGGCACCCTGAAGAACCCCATCGCGGGCCTGTAGCCCCGGGCACGGCCCCGACGAGCAGACGGGCACCTCGCAGTACGGTCCTGCGAGGTGCCCGTCGCGTTCCGCCGCTCCCCGTACGGGCGCGGCCTCGTCGTCAGTACCCGTGGGGAGGCCGGTTGGGGTCGAACTGCTGGACCCTCCTGGCGAGATTGGACCCGTCGATGGCGACGCCGTACCGGTTGCGGACGTACCGCATCGCGGCGGCGATGCACGCCACCGGGTCATAGATGTTCACCGAGGTACCGGGGGCGTGACGCTGGGCGAACGTCTGCGGGATGCACTGCACGATGCCCCGGGAGCACTGGAAATGCGTGAGCGCGCCGTTCAGCCGCACGATCCCGTCCCTCCGGTAACCGTCCCCGTAGTCCTTGACCTTGCTGAAGCCGGCAGGTGTCCTGGCGTTGGAGTCCCACAGATTGCACGCGTTGGGGTTGCCTGACGACTCACGCGAGACGGCCAACGTGAAGCCATTCACCCAGTAGCGGCTCGCCTGGACTCCGGCCGCCCTGCTCGCCTGGTCGATCCACTCCTCCAGCGTGCCCTCGCCCGTGAACCGGTGGAACGTCACCTGCTTCGGGTCGATCTGACCCAGGTCCTCGATGCCGCCCCCACCCGACGGCCCGCCCGCCGGGAACCCTGCACGGACCCGGAACAGCCCGGCGCGCTGCCCGAGTTCCGTCAGCGACTGCATGCCGGGGGTCCCGACGGCGTCGCTGCCGGAGAAGTGCAGCACCGTCCGGCGGAACTCGTCGTAGAGGGCCTGGGTCCCGGTTTCGAAGATCCCGCGTTCGTCGGCCACGTCCGTGTGCATGACCTTCTCCAGCCCGTCCTGCACCAGCGTCACATCGGCCTTCGGGCCGGCGTCCCCGCCCGGCTGCGCCCGCTCCTCCTCGGCACTGTGCGTCGAGGCCCAGACCACCTGGTTCAGGCTGACGAAGGGCTGCTCCGCGGCCGGGGAGGATCCCGCTCGGACGTTGAACAGGTCCGACCGCCTGCCCAGTTCGGCCAGCTCTCCCGCCTGGGGAACGCCGTGGCCGTTCACGCCGGAGTGCCCCAGTTTCTCCGCACGGAACCGCTCGAAGAGTTCCTGGGTATCCACCTCGAACACGGAGTGCGGGTCGTCCGGGGCGACGCCCATGACCTTCTCCAGTGCGTCCTGGACGAGAGCGACGTCGTCCGCCGTCGCGCCGTGGCCGTTGCCCGTCACCTGGTCCTCGGCCGTGGGGTGCGTGGCCGCCCAGGTGATCTGGTGCGCGGACACCCAGGGCAGCGCCTCCTCGGCCTCCGCCGCGAACAGACCGTCGGACTCACGGGAGACGGCGGTGGCCATGTAGGTGAATCCGGGTCTGTTCTTCAGCCCCGGATCGGCCGTGACGACGCCCTCCTCGAACTGCGGCAGCCCGTATCCATAGAGATGGGAGTCGCGGCGGGCACGCTTCTTCAGATACACCCCGTTGCCCTCGGCCGAACCGTTGGCGTTGGTGTTTCCCTCGATGGTGTACGTGTAGTCCGCGTCGTACTTGTGGACGAGTCCGACGTGCTGCCCTCCCGAAGGGCCGAAGAACACCATCGCCCCGATCGCGGGATAGTACGAGAACCTGCCGCGGCTCTTGTACCAGTTGACCGCCGCGACGCAAGAGGCGGTCACAGGAGCCAGGCTCTTCACGCCGGCCTGCTGGAAGGCCCAGGACTGGAAGGTCTGGCACCAGGCCTGGTTCTGGGACCACTCCAGTCCGGGAACTGCGGGGGAGAACTTCTGATGGTTGTTGTAGTGCCCGTTCGAGAAACCTTCGCGGTATCCCACTTCGGTGGTCTCGATCGCGATGAGGGTGTCCGTCTGACCCATCGTGTCCCATCTCCTCTCCCGCGGTGTGCGGGCCCAGGGAACGGGAGGAACACTCAGGCGCGCGAAGGATCGAACACGAGGAACGCAAGGAAACGCCACGGGGATTCGGCACCTGACACTGGGCTCGCGCGGCTTTCGTTCATGCTATCGCCGGGCCCACGACGCCGCATCTCACCCGCCCGGCGCCCGAGAAGCCCCCGACTTCTACCGCGCGGGCCACGGCACCTGTGACGTCCGGAAGTACCCGATCCCGAGCGCCTCCCACCTCGGCCCCTGCGAAGCGAGCCGCACCCGGTACCCCGCCCAGTCGAGCGCGGACACCGGCGACCACCCCAACTCCGCGACCCCCGGCAACCGTGGAAACACCATGTACTCCACGTCCGCCGAGGAATCGATCGTCTCCGTCCACAGCGGCGCCTCGACCCCCCGCACCGCGGCCCCCGGCACCCCCGCCAGATACGCCCCCGGATCCCAGTCGTACGCCCGCCGCACATCCACGTACCCGGCCCAGTCGAGCCCCAGCGGCGTGTCCTTGTCGTACTTCATGTCGAGGTAGATCCGGTCGGCCGGCGACAGAACGATCCCCGTCCCGTTCCGCGCGGCGGCGGCCACCCGCTCCTTCTCCTCCGCCTCCGTACCGTCCAGCCCCCAGTACTGCGCGAGAGCGCCCCGCACCGGAGTGGCACCGGTCAGCTGGTGCCACCCGATGACCGTCTTCCCGTACTTCTCGACCACCGGCTGCACCCGGTCCATGAACGTCGCGTAGTCCTCGTGGCTGGTGGAGTGCGCCTCGTCACCGCCGATGTGCAGGTACCGCCCCGGCGTGAGCGCGGCCAGCTCCCGTACGACGTCCTCCACGAAGTCGTACGTCACGTCCTTGTCGACGCACAGGGAGCTGAAGCCGACCTCGGTGCCGGTGTAGAGCGGCGGCGCGACCCCGTCGCAGTTCAGCTCGGCGTAGGACGCGAGGGCCGCGTTGGTGTGGCCGGGCAGGTCGATCTCGGGGACGACCTCCAGATGGCGGGAGGCCGCGTACCGGACGATCTCCCGGTAGTCGGCCTTCGTGTAGTACCCGCCGGGACCACCGCCGACCTGCGTGGAGCCGCCGTACGAGGCCAGCCGCGGCCAGGAGTCGACGGCGATGCGCCAGCCCTGGTCGTCGGAGAGGTGCAGGTGCAGCTTGTTGAACTTGTAGAGCGCCAGCTGGTCGATGTAGCGCTTGACCTGGTCCACGCCGAAGAAGTGGCGGGAGACGTCCAGCATGGCGCCGCGCCAGCCGTAGCGCGGGAGGTCCCTGACGGTGCCGCCCGCGACCAGCCAGGGGCCCGGTTGCACGGAGTCCTTCTCGACGGCGGCGGGCAGCAGCTGACGCAGGGTCTGCACGGCGTGGAAGAGACCGGCGGGCGCGCGGGCGGTGAGGGTCACCCCGGAGGGGCGGCTCTCCAGGCGGTAGCCCTCCTGGCCGAGACTCGTCTCCTCTGCGGCCAACCGCAGGCGGATTCCGGCCTCCTGGCGGTCGGTCACCGGCAGCCGGTATCCCGTCGAGGGCCGCAGGACGCCCGCGAGGTACTCCCCGATCCGGCGGGCCTCGGGCCCGCCGTCCACGACGATGCGCGCGGCGCCCGTCAGCCGGTACGGCGATCCGGCGGGCCGGACCGAGGCGGGGGCCGGGATGACCTGCCCGAGCGGGATCGTGACGGCGGCGGCTTGCGTGTTCTCGGACACGGGTGCGGCTCCCACGGCGAACATCCCGGTCGCCACCAGCAGCAGCGAGCCGAGCAGGCGGGTCGATCTGTGGCGCGGATTCACGGCGTGCTCCCTCCACCCATCGAACTGTGCGCTCCCCACCCTCGCCCCTGCACCCCCTCCAGGTCTAGACCACATTGCCCCGCAGCCGGTGGAACAATCCTGCGCATGGCGGAAATCATCCAGCGGGACGGCACGTGGACCTTCGACGGCGACACCCTGCGACTGACCCCGGGCCGCGACAAGGGCGTGAGCCTGCTCCGCAAGACCCTGGGTGAACTCACCGTTCCCCTGGGCGCGTTGGCGGGCGTCTCCTTCGAGCAGGGAAGGAAGTCGGGACGGCTGAGGCTGCGGCTGCGCGACGGCTCCGACCCGCTTCTGCAGGCCACCGGCGGCCGGCTCACCGACTCCGACGACCCGTACCAGCTGAGCGTCGACTCCGACCGGTACGGCGTCGCCGAGTATGTCGTGGACGAGGTGCGTAACGCGCTCCTCCTGGACGAGGTGCCGGGCGACGCGGTGGACACGTATCTGCTCGCCGGGCCGGCCGTCCCGCTCTCCGTCTCCGCCGGGGACGGCACCGTGAGCTTCGACGGCGACCACGTACGCCTGGAGTGGAACTGGAAGACCGAGGACGCGAAGGCCTCGTCCGGGCCGCGGACGCTGCCGCTGGCCGACATAGCCGGCGTCGAGTGGCACCCCTCGGTCGGCCTGGAGAACGGCAGCCTACGCTTCACCGTGCGGAACGCGCCGACCAAGGCCCCGCCCAAGTACGACCCCCACTCCGTGGAGCTGTGGGGCTTCAAGAAGGACCCCCTGATGGCCCTGGTCGCGGCGGCCGTCCAGGCACGGCTCCCGCACCCCGCGGCCCCGGCGCCGAAACGGCTCGCCCCGTCCCCGTCGCCCCAGGACCGGCCCGCCCCCGAGGTGGACCACGACGCCCTGCTGCGCCGGCTGCGCGAACTGGGCGACCTCCACCGGTCCGGGGTGCTCACGGACGAGGAGTTCACGAGAGCCAAACAGGCGGTCCTCAAGCGCATCTGACGCGCGGATGGACCGCCTGCCCGGCACTGCACGGATCAGGTCGACGGGGCCGGGAGGCGCGCAGGAGGGCGGCGGCCGGGCCGATCGCGCCGGGCCCGAACCTCTTGCGGATGCGGTCGCTGACCGCTTCCGCGACCAGCCGGTCCTCCCGCGCTTGGTCGAGGCTGATCTGCTCAGCGACCTGGTCGGCGTCGGCCAGGTCGTCGCCGCGCAGGGCGAGTCCGGTCAGGCGGCCACGCTGGAGACCGGCGGCGTCGATCAGCCGGTAGGCCAGGGTGCGCAGGTCGTCGTCGTGCGCGGAAGCTTCCGGCAGGCGGCGCGTTCGGGCCGAGGGCATCCGGTCGGTTGCGCGTTCTTCGGGGGGAGGGGCGCCCGGCGGCTTCGCCGCCGTGAGGCGATGCCGCCCGCCGGGCTGCACCGGCCGTCCGGCCGACGCGGCCGCCGCCTGTGGCGGCGGCCGGCACGATGCCGATGGCGCCCGGCATCGGCAGACGCGCGCTGCCCCGGCCGGACGGCCGTCGCCGCCCGCGGGGCGACGCCGCTGATCCGGCCGAAGGGCACCCCGCTGGGCTACGCGTTCGGGTCGAACGTGATGCCCGACGGCATCGCCGCCGTGAGGTTGGACGCGAAACTGCCGTCCTTGAGGCCGAAGTTGGCGCTGCCGAAGTCGTAGGCGACGAGGGTGTCGCGGATGGCGGTCGACGGGTAGCCGTTCCAGCCGACGAGCGGCGGGTACTGCCAGGTGCCCTTGTGGTTCTCCGGCGGCTCGTCGTTGGAGCCCGCGAGGCGGAAGCAGTGCGTCCGGATGCCGTCCTTGTGGTAGACGATCTTCGCGTGAGTGCCGTCCCAGCGCACCGACGACGCGGCGTGCACGGTGAAGCCGCCGTGGTTGGAGGTCGAGACGTACCGGGCCGTGCCGTTCTGCACCCAGACGACGACGTGCTCCCAGTCGTGGCGGTGGCCGCCGATGCTGCTGCCCGCGACCGCCTGGTCCTTCTCGAAGTAGAGGTCGTACATGATCGCGCACCAGCCGTTGTTGCACTTGTAGCGCGAGTAGCCGTTGGTGTTGTCCAGGTCGGACGCGTCCCGGCAGTCACCGCTGAGCGAACCCGTCGGGTTGAGGCCACCGTTGACCGTGCCCGTCGGGCCGATCGCGGGGGTCGGGTAACAGCCGTCCGTGTCGTAGTCGTACGCCGGCTGCCACGTCTTCTCCAGCGTGTCCGCGTTGGCCGGCAGTGCGGCGGGCGGTGCCGCGTACGCGCTGCCCGCGACACCGACGACCAGCGCGACGGTGGCGCCCAGGGTGACTGCGGATCTGCGGAAACGACGCGAAGTACGCGTGCGCGAACCTGTCTTCACTGCGACCTCCTGATGGACCGCGGCGCGGGGGGAGACGGCCGGGAGCCGGGTGGGGGCACGCCGACGGGGGATGGCATGCGCAGGTCAGGTTCGCCTTACTCGCGGGTAATGCACAAGGGTCGGGAGGTGTCGGAGTGATGAAGAATCAATCAATGTGGAAAGCCTGTGGGTTGGCTGTCGGGCCCCGCGACCCGGCGTCACAGCACAGGGAGATATCCGCCACGTAGTTGTCGTGTGCGAAGTCGCCGCGCACGCCCGCTCGGAGATCGTTCCGCGCCCGCCCGCGTGCATAGTGGTCTCCGCCCCAGTCAAGCGGGGGCATGACAGGTTTCGTCGTCCGTGCCCACGGCCCGGGGCTGACCGACGCCCACGCGTCGTCCACGACCGGGAGATCTTCCTCCAGGGCCCTTTTACATAGGCTCATCACACTGATCAAGCAGCTCTCACCAACCAACGGGAGAACCCATGAACGACGCCTTGAGCCGCCGCACCCTGCTCCGCGCGGGAGGAGGTCTCTCACTGGCCGCGGTAGGGCTCGGATACGGCACGGGGGCCGCGTCGGCCGCGGTACCGACCTCTCAGCGGTTCACGCTGACCACGACCTCCTCGAACGACCTCTACCGGGGCCGGGCGCTTCGGGACGGCACGGTGATGCAGAGCTTCGCCTTCGACCAGACCAACCAGCGGTTGTTCGTGGCCCAGTTGCGCCAGGGCTCGGGGGCCGACTCGGGCGACCTGTGCATCACCGAACTCTCCTGGTCGACCTGGAACGCGATCGGCCACATGTACCTGACGGGCTTCGGCCACGCGGTCTCCATAGGCGCGCAGGCCGTGGGCTCCTCGACGTATCTGTGGGTCGACGCGGTCGCGGACACCAGCGGCTTCGGACAGCGGCTGGGGCGCTTCAAGTACACCGCCGGCACTACGCTGAGCGCCTCGTCGTCGGCGGTCACGAAGCACACGCCCGTCTCCTCGGCGAACCGGCACACCTGTGCCATCGACCCCACGCACAATCGCCTGATCGTGCGCTACCGGCCGACGGGCTCGGCCACCCACCGCTTCGCCGCGTACGACCTGACCGACGCCACCAACGGCAACTTCGGCAGCCGCCTGGTGGACTTCCAGGAACCGTCCCGGATCGACGCCGCGAACTTCCAGGGGTACACGGCATACGGCCAGTACCTGTACTGCCTCACGGGCCACAGCAAGGACGTCACCGGCGAGGCCAACACAGACGCGGTGCTCTGGAGCGTCAACATGAACACCGGACAGATAGCGGAGGAGTTCCTCACCGGGGCCGGCTCCACCCTCGCCTTCCGTGAACCGGAGGGCATGGCCGTCTACACCACCGCCGGAGGAGAGCCCCGCCTCTTCTTCGGCTTCGCCTCCGGTGAGGAAGAGGGCGAACGCCTCTCCAACGTCTTCTACAAGAACGTCCTCGTCTGACGGTCGTCCGGTCCGGTCGACCTGGCCGGACCGGCAGCCCTGAAGTCGCGTCAGACCCACCGGGGAGAAGGGGCTCTCGAGGGATGTACGCGAAGGCGGAATGGCCGATTTCCCGTGCCTCGTGCGCCTGCCGTGACAGAAAAGCATTCTTGTGGTGAGTGGGAGATCGTGTGACGGTTAGGGAACTGACCTGTACATGCGGTCAATGCCTGACCAGTGAATTCACCGCATGCGCCGTATCGGAACGGGCCGGTCGACCATCGGCCCGGAATGGGGGAAAACATGAACGCATTGCGTGCATCAGCCGGATCGGTTCTCGCTGCAGGCCTGTTGTTCGGCGGCGTCGTCGCCGTACCGGGACAGGCAGGGGCTGCCGAAGGGACCAACGGACACTGCGTGTACAACGTGTCCACGGGTGCTACGGCATGTCACAGCACCTTCCGCGCGGCCGTCGTCGACGCCACCAACGGGAAGGTGACCAACGCGTCGCCCGTGGCCCGTACAGCCCTTTCCGACACGTCGTTCCTGAGGCGGCTGGAGGGGCCCATGCCCGCGAGGGAGTCCACCGCCGCAGCGGTCGACTACGTCCTGTCCATCGAGTACGACATCGCCAACCTCAGCCCCTCCGGCGGCTCCCTCACCATCACGGCGGGCGGGCCCTGCGTGGAGGACGGGCAGCGGGACTTCACCGTGAACGACGTCCGGGACGCCTGGCCCTCGTGGAACGACCGGATCTCGTCCTTCCAGGGCTTCAACACCTGCGACGTCAACCACTACGAGCACCAGGTCCGCAACGGCGGTGACACCACCGGCCCGAAGCGCTCCATGACGACCATGGGCGACATGTCCAACAAGACGACCGGGCTGACCTTCGGCTGACCCGAGCCGATCGCCCGCCGGGCCGGTGGCGTCCCTTGCCACCGGCCCGGCGCACGCGTGTACCGCCGGCGCGAACCCGCGCACCACCGGGACGGCCGGTCGGGCGTGACCCCGACCGGCCGCATCCCGCACGGGTCGGCATGGCGCTGTCGACGACGAGCGGGCGCACCCACGGCACTACTTGGCCCTGCGCGCCACCGTGAAGTGGTCGACCCGCGCCCCCGTCTCCGCGATCCCCCGCACGGTCAGCGTGGCCCAGTGCCCCTTCGGCGCGGGCTTCACGTCCACCCGCAGGAAGGAGTAGTCGAGGTACCGCACCCGCGACCAGGTGACGGTCTCGTTCTGCTTGCCCGCCTTGGTGTTGATGTAGGAGGGGACGGACTCGACCTCGTTCTCGTGGCCCTCGTACGACAGCGGGGCGGTGAAGGAGTAGAGGCTGCGGCCGGCCGCGCCCGCCGTCACGTAGACCACGCCCTCGGTCTCCGGGTACGCCGTGCCGCCGATCGGGAGCTTCTTGGTGACCGCGCCCGCCTTGATGACGTCGGTGCGCTCGTACTGGTGGTTGTGGCCGTTGATGACGAGGTCCACGGAGTACTTCTCGAACAGCGGCACCCACTCCTGGCGCACACCGCCCTCGGAGGCGTGCGCGGTGGAGGTGCAGTAGGCGCAGTGGTGGAAGAAGACCACGACGAAGTCGACGTCCTTGGAGGCGCGGAACCTCTTGAGCTGTGCCTCCAGCCACGTGGTCTGGGTGCCGCCGGAGATGCCGAGGTTGGCCGGGATCTCGAAGGAGATGTCGTTGGCGTCGAGCGAGACGACGGCCGTGTTGCCGTAGACGAAGGAGTAGACGCCCGGCAGGTTCTTCGGGTCGGGGCCGTTGTCGGGGAGGTTCCAGCGGGCCTCCTCGCCGCCGTAGCCGTTGGGCGAGTACCAGGCCTCCATGTCGTGGTTGCCGTAGGCGGGCATCCACGGGACGGACTTGGCGACGGACTCGGTCTGGGCGAGGAACTGGTCCCACACGCGGGAGTCGAAGCCGGTGTCGGCGGTCTTGCCCTGGCCGGCCGGGTCGGCGTAGGCGATGTCGCCGGCGTGCAGGTGGAAGGCCGGGCTCTGGCCGAGGAGGAGGCTGTTGTTGGCGAGGCCGTGGTAGCCGACGCCCTCGTCGCCGAAGGCCGTGAAGGTGAAGGGCTCCTTGTGGGCGGGGGCGGTGGTGAAGGTGCCGATCGTGCCGGCGAACCGCGGCGAGGCCGGGTCGAAGCCGTCGTGGCCGACGCCGTAGAAGTAGGTCCTGCCGGGCTTGAGGTGGGTCAGCTTGGCGTGCACGTAGTACTGGGTGTGGTCACCGCTCGCGCCGACGCCGGCCGGCGTGTGGAGGGTGCGGACCTCGGCGTCGATCTTGACCGAGAGGTGTGAGGCGTGGGTGCCGACCCGGACGAAGGGCTTCTTCACCGGGAGCGGGACCTGCCAGGAGACGGTGATCTCGGTGCGCGGGTCGTTGCCGTAGGCGAGGTGGCGGCCGAAGGGGGCGACGAAGGAGCCGTCGACGTGCTCGGCGCTCGCGGTGGCCCGGGCGGGCGCCGAGGTGCGGAGGGCGGCCGGGGTGGCGGCCTGGGCCGCGGCCGGGACGAACGCGCCGCCCGCGACGGCGCCGAGGGTGACCGCGCCGCCTCTGATCATCGAGCGCCGGGAGAACGTGGAGCGCAGGTACTCGTGCTGCTCGGCCATGCTCATGCGCTCGGCCAGCCGCTCGGGTACGCCCATACGAGGTGTGTCCATGGTGTCCGAAAGTCGTCGCCTCAGGCGACGAGATGCGGGACGCCGGATGGACGGCGCACGAACAGCCACTCATAACACATTCAACGTTCCCCCAAGAGGCGGTAACTGCGCCCTGCCCGATATCGGGCAGGATTCTTGCGAAACGCCCGCCGTTCCCCCAGGATCTACCGAGTGCACGACGACCTCGTTGATCATTTGACGCGATCCTCGCCCCTCAACCGGGGCGAGGCGCTGCGGGTGATCCAGGACGTGCTCGCCTACTTCGACGAGACGACCGAGGCCTACGTCCGTCGCCGCCACCGCGAACTCCAGGCCCAGGGCCTGGTCAACGCGACGATCTTCGAACGGATCGAGGCGGACCTGAAGTACCGGGCGGTCGCACCGCCGGAGCTCACGCTCCGGCAGCTGCGCCGCATCGTCTACGGCTGACCGGCCGCGACCGGCCGGCCGGGGCCGACCACCTACAGCTAGGGGATACGTCTATATGTGCGGGATCGTCGGTTACATCGGCAAGCGCGACGTGGCGCCGCTGCTCCTCGAAGGCCTGCAGCGCCTGGAGTACCGGGGCTACGACTCGGCGGGCATAGTGGTCACCTCGCCCAAGACGGCCGGTCTGCGGATGGTCAAGGCCAAGGGCCGGGTCCGCGACCTGGAGGCCAAGGTCCCCGCGCGCTTCAAGGGCACCACCGGCATCGCGCACACCCGCTGGGCCACCCACGGCGCCCCGTCCGACGTCAACGCCCACCCGCACATGTCGGGCGACAACAAGGTCGCCGTCGTCCACAACGGCATCATCGACAACGCCTCCGACCTGCGCAGGAAGCTCGAAGCGGACGGCGTGGAGTTCCTCTCCGAGACGGACACCGAGGTTCTGACCCACCTCATCGCCCGCTCCCAGGCCACCACCCTGGAGGAGAAGGTCCGCCAGGCGCTGCACATCGTCGAGGGCACGTACGGCATCGCCGTCATGCACGCCGACTTCAACGACCGCATCGTCGTCGCCCGCAACGGCTCCCCGGTCGTCCTCGGCATCGGCGAGAAGGAGATGTTCGTCGCCTCGGACATAGCCGCTCTGGTCGCCCACACCCGCCAGATCGTCACCCTCGACGACGGCGAGATGGCCACACTGAAGGCCGACGACTTCCGCACCTACACCACGGAGGGCACCCGCACCACGGCCGAGCCCACCACCGTGGAGTGGGAGGCCGCCTCGTACGACATGGGCGGCCACGACACGTACATGCACAAGGAGATCCACGAGCAGGCCGACGCCGTGGACCGGGTGCTGCGCGGCCGGATCGACGACCGCTTCTCCACCGTGCACCTCGGCGGCCTCAACCTGGACGCCCGCGAGGCGCGCCAGATCCGCCGGGTGAAGATCCTCGGCTGCGGCACCTCGTACCACGCGGGCATGATCGGCGCCCAGATGATCGAGGAGCTGGCGCGCATCCCCGCGGACGCCGAGCCGGCGTCGGAGTTCCGCTACCGCAACGCGGTCGTCGACCCCGACACCCTCTACATCGCCGTCTCCCAGTCCGGCGAGACGTACGACGTGCTGGCGGCCGTCCAGGAGCTGAAGCGCAAGGGCGCGCGGGTCCTCGGTGTGGTGAACGTCGTCGGTTCGGCGATCGCCCGCGAGGCGGACGGCGGCATCTACGTGCACGCCGGCCCCGAGGTCTGCGTGGTCTCCACCAAGTGCTTCACCAACACCACCGTCGCCTTCGCCCTGCTGGCGCTGCACCTGGGCCGCACCCGCGACCTCTCCGTCCGCGACGGCAAGCGGATCATCGCGGGCCTGCGCAAGCTCCCCGCCCAGATCGCCGAGATGCTGGAGCAGGAGGAGGAGATCAAGAAGCTGGCCGCGAGCTACGCCGAGGCCCGTTCGATGCTCTTCATCGGCCGCGTCCGGGGCTACCCGGTGGCCCGTGAGGCCTCCCTGAAGCTCAAGGAGGTCTCGTACATCCACGCCGAGGCCTACCCCGCCTCCGAGCTGAAGCACGGCCCCCTGGCCCTCATCGAGCCCGCCCTGCCCACGGTCGCGATCGTCCCGAACGACGACCTGCTGGAGAAGAACCGCGCCGCCCTGGAGGAGATCAAGGCCCGCAGCGGCAAGATCCTCGCCGTCGCCCACCAGGAGCAGGAGAAGGCCGACCAGACGATCGTCGTCCCGAAGAACGAGGACGAGCTGGACCCGATCCTCATGGGCATCCCCCTGCAACTCCTCGCCTACCACACGGCGTTGGCCCTGGGCCGTGACATCGACAAGCCGCGCAACCTGGCGAAGTCGGTGACCGTGGAGTAGGTCCCCCGCGCGACACACGACAACGGACCCCCACGTGATGCCCCATCACGTGGGGGTCCGTTCACGACGCGCCGGGGTCGCCCAACATCCCGACGCCGCTGCCAACTACCCGTGGCCGTCACGCCACTTTGTCAGGCATCACGCGGGTTATGCCCTTCACAAGGGCACAAACACCTCTACGCGCCAGTAGACTTACGCGCTTCGGGAAGCGGGCGGAAGGACGCCCGGATGAACGGAAGGGCGGACGGAACGTCACGGAATGACGATGACCGGCCGCTGCGCCCGCTTGGCGAGCCGCCCCGCGACGGATCCGAAGATCCGCCCGACGATCCCGTGCGTGGACCCGACGACGATCGCGTCGGCCTCGTACTCCCGCCCGACCTCCTCGAGTTCGTGGCAGATGTCGCCACCACGCTCGACGAGGATCCAGGGCACCTCGGCGAGATAGTCGGCGCAGGCGAGTTCGAGGCCGAGGACCTCGGTCCGGTGATCGGGGACGTCCACGAACACGGGCGGCTCGCAGCCGGCCCACACGGTCGTGGGCAGCCGGTTGGCGACATGCACGATGATCAGGCCCGAGCCGGAGCGGCGGGCCATGCCGATGGCGTACGCGAGGGCGCGCTCACTGGACGTCGAACCGTCGAAGCCGACGACGACGCCGTGCTTGAAGGCGGGATCACAGGAGGGACGTGCCTCTTCCGCCGCAAGGGGTTCGGCCGCCGTGTGATCGGCGACGGGCCGCCGCTCGCGGTCCGCGGATTCGAAGAATTCTTGACCGGCCATGGGTGTCTCGGCGTTCGGATCCTCGTGTGGGACGACGTGGATGGGATGTCAGTGTGCGGCGGAGCGGTGTCCGGGAATCATCTTCCCCACCCCATACCCCCAAGGGTACGACCGCACGCCTCCTCCGCCCAGATCCCGCACCGGCTGCGCGGGGTTCCAGGGAGCATGCACGAGCACCACCCCGTAACGCAATGGTTGCTGCCACGTACAGCCGGTTCACCCGGTCCGCCGGGTCTCGGTGCCCGGCGCGGGTGAGTGAACCCGGGCCCCGCGGCAACCCGATCAAGCGGTACCAGTGACCGACAGGTCGAACACGCGTTGAACCCCGGTAAGCCGATCGCACGGGAGCCAGGAGGGAGCCCGCAGTGTCCGCGCACCGCACCGCGCCCCAGTCCGCCCCTGAGACCGACACCGGCGAGATCCCCCCGCAGCCGCCGCGCGCCCCCGAACGCACTCCCGAACGCGCCCCCCAGCCCGCACCGCATCTCGCCGACCCCGCCACGGACGTGGTTCGCTGGGCGGCGTTCAGCTGCGTCCTCGTGCCCATCGTCCTCGTCTGGTACGGCACCTCCCTCGCCGGCGCGACGGGCGCGGCCCTGGGCCTGGCCGCGGTCACCGGCGTCTGCCGCGTCCTTCTGCGCCAGTCCGAACGCGGCGCGGCCCGCGCGGCCCACGCCACCACGGCCCGCCCGCCGGCGCCTCGCGCAACGCCCGCCCATGCGACGTCCGCCCGCACGACACCCGCCCATGCGATGCCCGCCCGTTCGATGGCCGAAGATCGCGCCCCGCAGCGCGGCCGGCACGGACGCCCCGCTTCCGGGGCGCACAGGGGCGGACGGAATCCGGGTCCGAGTACGCCGGTCGACTGACCGGTTTCCGCGCACACTCCCGTATCTTTTCAGCCAACTTCGGTTACCTGCGTGTTCCTTGGTCGAACACCCCCCCACCCCCCGTTCGACCTGCGCCGAAAGGGGTCCGGGGGCCTCGCGCACCCTACGTGGACCGGCCACGGGGACGAGGCGTACTTCCCTGCACGGCCCACGAGTGCAACGCTTCGTGATCGAATGCTTTACGCCAAGTTGCCATGTCGACAATGTGCCGGTTGGCGATCTGGTCACGTCGGCACCACGGGACACAGTAGATTCGATCATGACTGTCTTACGGCGGGGGACTCGTGCAGGACCAAGGGGAAACGTGCAGGAGCGACACAACCGAGGAGCCGCGACCACCGAGGGGGGCTTAGCAGTATGAGCCACGACTCCACCGCCGCGCCGGAAGCCGCGGCCCGGAAACTGTCCGGGCGACGCCGCAAGGAGATCGTCGCGGTGCTGCTGTTCAGCGGCGGCCCCATCTTCGAGAGTTCCATACCACTGTCGGTGTTCGGGATCGACCGCCAGGACGCCGGCGTACCGCGCTATCGGCTGCTGGTCTGTGCGGGCGAGGAAGGCCCGCTGCGGACCACGGGGGGCCTGGAACTCACCGCACCGAACGGCCTTGAGGCGATCTCGCGTGCGGGCACGGTGGTCGTGCCCGCATGGCGTTCGATCACCTCACCGCCGCCGGAGGAAGCGCTCGACGCACTGCGCCGAGCGCACGAAGAGGGAGCCCGCATCGTCGGGCTGTGCACCGGCGCATTCGTGCTGGCCGCCGCCGGCCTGCTGGACGGCAGGCCCGCGACGACGCACTGGATGTACGCGCCGACGCTGGCCAAGCGCTATCCGTCCGTCCACGTCGACCCACGAGAACTCTTCGTGGACGACGGTGACGTACTGACATCGGCCGGCACCGCGGCCGGAATCGATCTCTGTCTGCACATCGTGCGGACCGACCACGGGAACGAGGCGGCAGGCGCGCTGGCCCGCCGGCTCGTCGTCCCGCCCCGTCGATCGGGCGGCCAGGAGCGCTACCTCGACCGGTCTTTACCGGAGGAGATCGGCGCCGACCCACTGGCCGAGGTCGTCGCCTGGGCGCTGGAGCACCTCCACGAGCAGTTCGACGTGGAGACGCTCGCGGCGCGGGCGTACATGAGCCGTCGTACGTTCGACCGCCGGTTCCGCTCGCTCACCGGGAGCGCTCCCCTGCAGTGGCTGATCACTCAGCGCGTACTGCAGGCGCAGCGTCTGCTGGAGACGTCGGACTACTCGGTGGACGAGGTCGCGGGCCGGTGCGGCTTCCGTTCGCCGGTGGCGCTGCGCGGGCACTTCCGGCGGCAGCTGGGTTCGTCCCCGGCGGCGTACCGGGCGGCCTACCGCGCCCGTCGCCCCCAGGGCGAGAAGCACAGCGACCACCATGACGGTCCGCACGGCGTGCCGGGGCCCTCGGTGTCGCCGGAGCACGCTCCGGTGCCGCTCCAGGCACGGCGCACGGCCGCGGCGAGCGCCCTGGCACCGTCGGCGTCGCTGTCCACGGAGGGCGCCAAGCCGGAGCTGTACGCGACGGGCCGCCTGCCGGGCCAGCGCAGCGCCCCGTAGCACCGATCGGCCCGTACGGCCCGGTCCCGCACCTGATCACCCCGGTGCAGGACCGGGCCGTACGGCTGTCACGGGCCGTAAGGTGAGACACATGAACGATCGCATGGTGTGGATCGACTGCGAGATGACCGGCCTCTCGCTGTCCGACGACGCGCTCATCGAGGTGGCCGCCCTCGTCACCGACTCCGAGCTGAACGTGCTCGGCGACGGTGTCGACATCGTCATCCGCCCGCCGGACTCGGCGCTGGAGACGATGCCGGAGGTGGTGCGCGAGATGCACACCGCGTCCGGCCTGCTCGACGCCCTGGCCGGCGGCACGACACTGGCCGACGCCGAGGCGCAGGTCCTGGCGTACGTGCGCGAGCACGTGAAGGAGCCGCGCAAGGCCCCCCTGTGCGGCAACACGGTGGGCACGGACCGCGGCTTCCTCCTGCGGGACATGCCGACGCTGGAGAGCCACCTCCACTACCGCATCGTGGACGTCTCCTCGATCAAGGAGCTGGCCCGCCGCTGGTATCCGCGGGCGTACTTCAACAGCCCCGAGAAGAACGGCAACCACCGGGCCCTCGCCGACATCCGCGAGTCCATCGCCGAGCTGCGCTACTACCGCGAGGCGATCTTCGTCCCGCAGCCCGGCCCCGACTCGGACACGGCCCGCACGATCGCCGCGAAGCACGTCCTGCCCGCGCTGTAACCCCGTCCACCGGGCCCCTCCGGGCCCCCGAACGCCCCCCACCGAAACGTGTGCGCGGGCACCCCTTCGGACCCTGTACACTTTTTCTCGGCCGGTCGGTGAAACCTTCGGATGAACCGCCGGTCATGGTGGGTGTAGCTCAGCTGGTAGAGCACCTGGTTGTGGTCCAGGATGCCGCGGGTTCGAGTCCCGTCACTCACCCTGAAGTACGAGCCCCGACCTGGGAACAGGTCGGGGCTCGTTCGTGTGCCCCCCGAAGGACACTCAGCAGTCGTCGTAGCGCCGGACACCGGCCTCGCGCGTCCACCGCGGCCGGAGGGCATCCTGACACGGCCGGGGCGGGGGGACTTCAGGCCCCCGTGGCCCTCAGCCAGGCGTCCGCGAACTCCCGTACGGCCGCGAACCGTTCGCGGGGATCCGGGTGCGTGGCCCGCTCCAGCACGCCCAGCTGGGCCGCCGAGCCCCGCCAGGCGCGCTCCTCGTCCTCCGCGTCCAGCAGAAGCCGGGCCATACGGCCCAGCGCGTGCACGGTGGTGCGGATGTCGATCGTCGCACCGCGCTCGAACTCCTCCGGGGCCATGAACCGGGTCGACCCCGGCAGCCGGTCGGCGTCCAGCACGAAGGGGCCGGGCCGGTACTCGTCGAGGTCGATCAGCCGCATCTCCCCGGCCCCGAAGTCGTACAGCAGGGCCCCGTCGTAGAGATCGACGGCGACGTAGCCGGCGTCCTCGACGGCGAGGTGGGCGTCGAGGACGCGGGCGAAGGCCGCCTCGATCCGGTCGACGGGCAGGGAACGGAAGCGTGTCATCGGGCTGCCGGGGCTCGTACGGTCCCCGCTGCCGCGCTCGGCGGGGTCGTACAGCACCTCGCCGTCCAGCCACGGCATGACCACGGCCGTCCCGTCCCGCAGGGCGATCCGGTGCACCTGCGGGACGATCGCCGGGTGCCGCACGGCCCGGTGGAAGTCCCAGGCCCGCTCCAGCGACCGCCGGCCCACGGCGGAGAACGCCGTCTTCACGAACCACCGCTCACCGCGGTCCGGCAGCCGCACGCCGTAGGCCCTGCACCCCGAGTCCTGTCTCCCGAACACCCGGAAGACGTCGCCGATCCGGGCGAGACACTCCGTTGCCGGGCCGTCGATCCGTTCCAGGCCCAACAGCGGGTGGCTGCCCGCGCTTTGCCCTCCACCAAGGTTCTCCATGGAGGCCAGGCTGCCAGCAGCACGCCCCCGCCACAGCGGGGTGTGCCGCCACAGGCGCCCGGACGTCAGGCCCGCCGCTACAGCCTCTCGCCTCTCGACCGCGCGTTGCTCCTGGCGACGCCCTCACTCAGCGCTGCGGACCGGGTCACCGACATGAGCCGTTCCGGTCGGGCGTCCCACTCCCGCCCGCCTCCGACCGGACGCAGTTGCGCGTACGGGCCGACGAATCCCATCCCCTTGCCGATCCGTCCGGTTCCCTCGTCCCGCACGGTGTCGCCGACGCCCACCAGCGGCGTCCCGGGGTGGTGGGGAGGTTCGCGGGCGCCCCTCATGCCACCGCCTCCGCGCCGATGACGTGCGCATCGAGGTCGATACCGAAGTCCGCCGCGAGCACCAGCGCGAGCCTGCGCCGAGACTGCCGGTGCTGCTCCCGCTCGGCCTCGACCACGTACGGCCGGACCATGACGGCGGCCCCGCCGTCGAGCGGGTCGTGGAGGCCGTAAGGGGATCGCTGGGACAAGGGTCGTGGCGGAGCCGCAGCCGCCGTGCAGGGACGGGAGATCGGCGGTGATACGGCGGGGAGGGCGGCCCGGCGCCTCCCGGTGCCGGGGACGAGTACGCCCAGGGCCCATCGCAGGAACGCGTGGATAATGCTCGCTGTCGTCGGCTCCTTCGAAGCTGGTGGCCACGCCCCCGGACGTTCGCCGCGTCGCGGGGGTCGTTTCGTGTCACACCCGACGTTGGCGCAACCTGGTCATGCCCTGCCCTGCCATGGCATGACACAGAAGAACACTGTTTTGCATGGGCACATACGGTCTAGCCATGGTGGACATCCCAAAGGGTTACGGCCCGGACTCCGAGCTGGACCCGGAAGCGGCCGACCCGCTGTACCTTCAGCTCGCGGCAGTGCTCATCGCCCGGATCGGCAACGGCACCTACGCACTGGGCCGCGCGGTGCCCGGCGTCGACCGGCTGACGCAGGAGTTCGGGATCGCCCGCGGAACGGCCCGCAAGACCTTGGTGCTGCTGGCCGAGATGGGTTACGTGCGGACGGTCGTCGGCAAGGGCTCGTTCGTCATCGAACGCGCCGCCGCCGAGCCTGCCGACGACGCCGGTTGACAACACATCGTCAGCAGCCCCGTCCGAGCGCCCAAGAGCCGGGTGCACCCCCGGCCCCGCACCCGCCCTCAGGACGAGTCCCGCCCCACCAGCTCCGTAGGCAGCACCACCTGCCGCCGCTCCAATCCCCGTGACACCGCCGGCCGGCGGTCCGCGATCTCGTCGAGGAGGAGGTCGATCATCGCGCGGCCCATCTCCTCTATGGGCTGGCGGACGCTGGTGAGGGGCGGGTCCATGTGGCGGGCGATCGCCGAGTCGTCGTAGCCGACCAGCGCCACGTCGTCGGGTATACGGCGGCCCGCCTCGCGCAGGATCTGGCGGGCGCCGGCGGCCATGACGTCCGACTCGGCGAAGACCGCGTCGAGGTCCGGGCAGCGGGCCAGGAGTTCGCGCATCGCCCTGCGTCCGCCCTCCTCGGTGAAGTCGCCGGGGGCGATGAGGCGCTCGTCGACCTCGCGGCCCGCGTCCTCCAGGGCGTCGCGGTAGCCCTCGATGCGCCGCTGGGCACCGTAGACGTCCAGGCGCCCGGTGATGGTGGCGATCCGGGCGCATCCCCGGGCGATCAGGTGCTCCACCGCCGAGCGGCCGCCGCCGTAGTTGTCGGAGTCGACGGAGGGAAGCGTCTCGTGCTCCGAGCGGGGGCCGCTGATGACCGCCGGGATCTCCAGTTGCGACAGCAGATCGGGCAGCGGGTCGTCCGCGTGGACCGAGACCAGGAGGACACCGTCGACGCGGTGCGCGGCCAGGTACTGGGCGAGGCGCCGGCGCTCGCGGTCGTTGCCCGCGAAGATCAGCAGAAGCTGCATCTCCGTGTCGGACAGCTGCGCGCCGACACCCTTGAGGATGTCGGAGAAGTACGGCTCCGAGAAGAACCGGGTCTCCGGCTCGGGCACGACCATGGCGATCGCGTCGGTGCGGTTCGCCGCGAGCGCGCGGGCCGCCGTGTTCGGGACATAGCCCAGCTCCGCGACGGCCGCCTCGACCACCGCCCGGGTCGCGTCGCTGACCCGGGGCGAGCCGTTGATCACCCGCGACACCGTCCCCCGGCCCACTCCGGCCCGTGCGGCCACCTCTTCCAACGTGGGCCGCCCACCGCTCCGGCCCCGTGCTCCGTGGCCTGCCACCATGGTCGCCTCCCGTCAACACCGCGCTGGCGTGGAATCTAACAGTCCTGATCCTCGTACGACGTCCCGGAAGTGCTCGTCCGGGACTCGGCGCCGTCGTGACGCCGGTCCGGCTCCCGCGCCGGCCGTCCCGCGTGGGACGGCCGTTCGACGACTGGTTACACGAGTCCAACAGTGCCGCCGTCCCGGAATCCGGCGTTCCGGCGGCGGGCCGGCGCCGTCGCCCCGTCCGTCCGTACCGGCCCGGGCACCCCGTACAGGGGCCGTTCCGTCGATCTTCGACGCCCCGTGGGGCCCCGCCCGACCGATTTCGGGCATGATCGGCCACCGGCACCGGGTTAGTTAACAGCCCGATAACCGAAGACATCTCTCCGCGTTCGCTCCCTTGACACCCCCGCACGAACCGACGACTCTTCAACACATCACTCGTGGGAGCGCTCCCACAGTACCTGGCACTTACACATCCCGCACGTTCCCCGCCCGAGCCGCAGCATGAACGACAGGGCCCAACAACGCAGTTGGCCGGGGGGTCGGCACGTCAGGGCATCAGGAGGACGCAATGCGAGCACGTACCCTCCCGCACTCCCGGCTCCGGTCGGGCGGGGGCACCCGCACCGCCCGCAGGACGCGCAGGGCGGTGGTCGTCGCGACCGTCGCCGCGCTGGGCGCCGGGCTGCTGGCCGGCTGTGCCGATGACGGCAAGAACGAGTCCGACGACCCGGCGTCGGGCGGCGGCAAGGGCAAGACCACGATCACGCTCGGCCTGTTCGGTACCTTCGGCTATCAGGAGGCCGGGCTCTACGCCGAGTACGAGAAGCTCCACCCCGACATCAAGATCGCCCAGAACGTCACGGTGGAGAACGCGAACTACTACCCGGCGCTCGTCAACCACCTCACCACCAACAGCGGCCTGTTGGACATCCAGGCCATCGAGGTGGGCAACATCGCCGAGGTCGTGGCCACCCAGGCGGCCAAGTTCGAGGACCTGTCGAAGGTCTCGGGCATCGACAAGAGCCAGTGGCTGGAATGGAAGTGGTCGCAGGCCAGCACCAAGGACGGCCAGACGATCGGGCTCGGCACCGACGTCGGCCCGATGGCCCTCTGCTACCGCAAGGACCTCTTCAAGGCGGCCGGTCTGCCCACCGACCCCGAGAAGGTCGGCGCGCTGTGGTCGGGTGACTGGAACAAGTTCATCGACGTCGGCGAGCAGTACAAGAAGAAGGCCAAGGCGGGCACGTTCTTCATGGACTCCCCCGGCGGCCTGCTCAACGCCGTCCTCAGCAGTGAGAAGGAGAAGTTCTACGACGCCTCCGGCGAGATCATCTACAAGACGAACCCGGCGGTGAGGGACGCGTTCAACCTGACCGCGAAGGCCGCCGAGAGGGGCCTGGTCCAGCCCCAGTCGCAGTTCACGCCGGCCTGGAAGACGACCATCTCCCAGAGCAAGTTCGCCACCGTCGCCTGCCCGCCGTGGATGCTCGGCACCCTCAAGGAGAGCGCGAAGGCCGAGGACGCCGGCAAGTGGGACGTGGCCGTCGCGCCCAAGTCCGGAAACTGGGGCGGCGCCTTCCTGGGTGTGCCCAAGAGCGGAAAGCACGTGAAGGAGGCCACGGAGCTCGCCAAGTGGCTGACCGCGCCCGAGCAGCAGGCGAAGCTGTTCAAGGTGCAGGGCAACTTCCCGAGCGCGCCGGCCGCGTACGCGATGCCCGAGGTCACCGGCGCCAAGAACGAGTTGACCGGTGACTCACCGATCGGCACGGTCTTCTCCGAGGCCGCCAAGACCGCCCCGGTGCAGGTGATCGGCCCGAAGGACCAGGTCATCCAGGACGGCCTGGCCAACAACGGCGTCATCCTGGTGACGAAGGGCAAGTCGGCGGCGGAGGCCTGGGAGACGGCCACCAAGACCATCGACAACAACCTGGACAAGTGACCCGGATGACCACCCGCCACGTCACCGCCGCGTCCCCCGTCAAGGAGGGGGGCGCGGCCCCGGGCCGCCCGCCCGCCGTTCCCACGGAGGCGGAGCAGCGGCGCCGGGACCGGTTGTCCCGCCGCTGGCGGCGGGACAAGCGCTGGAGCCCGTACGCCTTCGTCTCGCCGTTCTTCCTGCTGTTCGTCGCGTTCGGCCTGTTCCCGCTGGTCTACACCGGCTGGGCGTCGCTGCACCAGGTGGAGCTGACCGCGCCCACCGACATGACGTGGGTGGGGATGCGTAACTACTCGCGCATCTTCGACGACGACTTCTTCTGGAACGCGGCGCAGAACACCCTGATGATCGGGGTCATCTCGACCGTTCCGCAGTTGGCGATCGCGATGGGCATCGCGCACATCCTCAACTACAAGCTGCGCGCCTCGACCTTCTACCGGGTCGTGATGCTCGCGCCGTACGCGACCTCGATCGCGGCCGCCTCGCTGGTCTTCGTGCTGCTGTTCGGGCGCGACTACGGCATGATCAACTGGGCGCTGCACTTCGTCGGGATCGACGCGATCGACTGGCAGAACGACAAGTGGCCGTCGCAGATCGCGGTGTCGACGATCATCATCTGGCGGTGGACGGGCTACAACGCGCTGATCTACCTGGCCGCGATGCAGGCGATCCCGCAGGACCTGTACGAGTCGGCGGCGCTGGACGGCGCGAGCCGCTGGAGGCAGTTCCTGCACGTGACGCTGCCGTCGCTGCGGCCGACGATCCTGTTCACGGTCGTCGTGTCGACGATCGGCGCGAGCCAGGTCTTCGGCGAGCCGCTGCTGTTCGACACCAACAAGGGCGCGTCGGGCGGCGCGGAGCACCAGTTCCAGACGCTGGGCCTGTACCTGTACGAGCAGGGCTGGGTGAACCAGCACCTGGGCCGGGCGTCGGCCATCGCCTGGGCGATGTTCCTGATCCTGATCGTGATCGGCATCGTCAACTACGTCATCTCGCGCCGGCTGCGCGCCAGTAGTTAGGAGTACCGGCCGTGACGACGACGACAACGACCGCGAAGTCCGTGGAGCCCGAGGACGCCGTGCCGACGGCCCGGAAGGCGCTCCGGCCCAAGTCCGCCCGGGCCGGCGGGCACATGCACGCCGGACCGATCGCCTACATCATCCTGGGCGTGTTCACCATCGTTTCGCTGTTCCCGCTGGTGTGGACGGCGATCGCCGCGTCCCGCGACAACAACCGGCTGGCGGAGAACCCGCCCCCGTTCGTGTTCGGCTCCAACCTCTTCCACAACCTGGATCTGGCCTGGAACGACGCGAACATGGGTAAGGCGTTCTTCAACACGACCATCGTGGCAGGGACTTCGGCGGCAACCATCGTCTTCCTGTCGACGATCGCCGGATTCGCCTTCGCCAAGCTCCGGTTCCGGGGCAGGGGCGCGCTGATGCTGATCGTGATCGGCACGATGATGGTGCCGCCGCAGCTGAGCATCATCCCGATGTACATGATGGTCGCCAAGCTGGAGTGGACGGACCAGCTTCAGGCGGTGATCCTGCCGTCGCTGGTGAGCGCGTTCGGTGTGTTCTTCATGCGGCAATACCTCATCCAGGCACTGCCCGACGAGATCATCGAGGCGGCCCGGATGGACGGCGCGAGCAGCTGGCGCGTGGTGTGGCACGTGGTGTTCCCCGCGGCGCGCCCCGCGATGGCGGTGCTCGGCATGCTGACGTTCGTCCAGACGTGGAACGACTTCCTGTGGCCGTTCCTGGTGCTGAGCCAGACCGGCAACCCGACCGTTCAGGTCGCTCTCGCGGGCCTGGGACGCGGGTACACCCCCGACCAGTCCCTGATCATGGCGGGTGCACTGCTGGGCACCCTGCCGCTGCTCCTGGTCTTCGCGATCTTCGGCAAGCAGATCGTGGGGGGCATCATGCAGGGCGCGGTGAAGGGCTGAGGCCCGGGTTCGCCCGCGTACGTCTTCTCACCGGGGGTCGGGTCACCGCCGCCTCGACCCCCGTTCTTCGCCTTCGTTCGCGCTTTCGCCTTCGCGCGTGCACCACTCCCCCCACCCACCTCCGTCGGTCCACACGACCACCAATGGGAGCGCTTCCATGCCTGAGCCCGTGAACCCGGCCACCCCGGTGACCTTTCCTCCCGCCTTCCTCTGGGGCGCGGCCACCTCCGCCTACCAGATCGAGGGAGCGGTGCGGGAGGACGGCCGTACGCCCTCCATCTGGGACACCTTCAGTCACACGCCGGGCAAGACCGCCGGCGGCGAGACCGGTGACATCGCTGTCGACCACTACCACCGCTACCGCGACGACGTGGCGATGATGGCGGACCTGGGCCTCAACTCGTACCGCTTCTCGATCTCCTGGTCGCGGGTGCAGCCCACGGGCCGGGGTCCCGCGATCCAGCGCGGCCTCGACTTCTACCGCCGGCTGGTCGACGAGCTGCTCGACAAGGGCATCAAGCCGGCCGTCACCCTCTACCACTGGGACCTCCCGCAGGAGCTGGAGGACGCGGGCGGCTGGCCCGAGCGGGACATCGCGCACCGCTTCGCCGAGTACGCGCGGATCGTGGGCGAGGCGCTCGGCGACCGGGTCGAGCAGTGGATCACCCTCAACGAGCCGTGGTGCACGGCGTTCCTCGGCTACGGCTCCGGGGTGCACGCGCCGGGCCGCACGGACCCGGTGGCGTCGCTGCGCGCGGCCCACCACCTGAACCTGGCGCACGGGCTCGGCGTCTCGGCGCTGCGTTCGGCGATGCCCGCCCGCAACTCGATCGCGGTGAGCCTCAACTCCTCGGTGGTACGGCCGATCACCAGCGCCCCCGAGGACGTGGCCGCGGCCCGGAAGATCGACGACCTGGCCAACGGCGTCTTCCACGGGCCGATGCTGCACGGGGCGTACCCGGAGAGCCTGTTCGCCGCCACCGCGTCGCTGACGGACTGGTCGTTCGTGCAGGACGGTGACGTGGCGGCCGCCAACCAGCCGCTGGACGCGCTGGGGTTGAACTACTACACGCCGACGCTGGTGGGCGCGGCGGACGCCGACGCCGTCGGGCCACGCGCGGACGGCCACGGGGCGAGCAACCACTCGCCGTGGCCGGGCGCGGACGACGTCCTGTTCCACCAGACCCCGGGCGAGCGTACGGAGATGGGCTGGACCATCGACCCGACGGGCCTGCACGAGTTGATCATGCGTTACTCGCGGGAGGCGCCGGGTCTGCCGATGTACGTGACGGAGAACGGCGCCGCGTACGACGACAAGATCGACTCGGACGGCCGCGTCCACGACCCCGAGCGCATCGCCTACCTGCACGGCCATCTGCGGGCGGTCCGGCGCGCGATCGCCGAGGGGGCGGACGTGCGCGGGTACTACCTGTGGTCCCTGATGGACAACTTCGAGTGGGCGTACGGGTACGGCAAGCGCTTCGGCGCGGTGTACGTCGACTACGCGACCCTGACGCGCACCCCGAAGTCGAGCGCGTACTGGTACGCGCAGGCGGCGAAGACGGGCGCGCTGCCGCCGCTGGTGACGACACCGGCGTAACGGACCACAGGGCCGGGGGCTGGGGAGCCCCCTGGGGGGAACGGGGGGCCGGGGGTCCGGGGCGCGGCGCGCATAGGGGAAGCGCCGCGCCCCGGAGGGGGTGGTCAGAGCCGCCGGTAGTAGTGCGCGGTCGGGAACAGGACGCAGCCGAGGCTCTCGTAGAGGGCGCGGGCGGGAGCGTGGAAGGCGTCGCCACCGGTGCCGATCTCGACGAGCTTCGTGCCGCGTCCGCGCAGATCGGCGAAGGCGTGCTCGCACAGGGCGGTGCCGACGCGGTCGCCGCGGTGCTCCGCGTCCACGGCGAGCAGGGTGATCTCGCCGTGGCGGCGGGTGGGGCCGGCCCTCCAGGCGACGTAGCCGGCGATGACGCCGTCGGCCTCGGCGACGGCCACGTACTTGTCCTGGGCCGGATCGTGGAGGGTGGGGACCAGGGCGCGGTAGTCGTCACGCCAGTCGGCGTGCAGCGCGGCGAGGACGAGCCCGTCGAGCAGCGATCCGACGGAGTCCTCGAAGAACGGGCGGAACGTGTCGATGGTGAGTTCGGCCAGTCGGGCCACATCGTCCTGACCCAATGCGCGGACAAGCATGGAGTGGACCTCTTGGGAACCGAGGGAGGAAAGGGACGCCTCTGGCCCGCCGGTCACGTGAGACGTGTCGGTGGGCCGACCTCAGTGGCGGGTACGCCAGGACGCGAAGCACTCCATACGCGTCATGCTAGGGCCTGCCGACCAGAAAGGACGTGCCCGTGACGCTGTTGGTCGCCGCCGTCATCGTCCACGACCGGGCCGCGGGCCGGGTCCTCCTCCTCCAGCGGGGCGAGCACGCCAGGTTCGCCCGGGGAAGGTGGGATCTGCCCGTCGGAAAGAGCGAACCCGGGGAGCCCGTCACCGGGACCGCCGTGCGGGAGCTGTACGAGGAGACCGGGCTGACCGTGAAGCCGGAGGCGCTGGAGGTCGCGCACCTCATCCACGCGGCCCGCGGCGTCGATGCGCCGGACGGTTATCTCACCGTCGTGTTCGTCGCCCACGAGTGGACGGGCGAGCCCGGGAACCGGGAACCGCACAAGCACGCCCAGGTCCGCTGGTTCGCCACCGACTCCCTGCCCGAAGACTTCGTGGAGGGCAACGCCGGCGCGTTGCGCGGCTACCTGGCCGGCGGTTCCCGGATGTCCCTGTACGGCTGGGCGTGACGTCGGGGCGTCACCGCAGCAGCTCGTCGCGCCTCGGAACGCCGCAGGGCCGCGCCCCCGAAGGAGCGCGGCCCTGCGGCCGTCATGAGCGGGGTCAGCGGGGTTCGCGGACGACCGCCACGTCCCCGGCCGGTACCAGCACCGTCGCCGGGGCGTCGGTCGTGGTGACGGGCTTGCCCGTCAGCAGCTCGACGGACCCGGCGGCGACCTCGACCTCGGCGTCGTCGTCGCCGTGGTTGATCAGGAAGAGGTAGTCCGCCTCCGGGCCCCGGCGCAGGGCCGCCTCGACGTGTGCGGGGGTCGTACGCACCGAGGTCACGCCCGCCTCCTCGCGGACGCGGTCCAGGAGGGCGGCGAGGGTCGTCGGGTCCGGGCGGGTGGCGACGTACCAGGCGGTGCCCGCGCCATGGGTGTGGCGGGTGACCGCCGGGACCCCGGCCAGGGGGCCGGAGGTGTACGAGGTCACCGCCTCCGCGCCCGCCAGGGCGACCCGCTCCGACCACAGTCCGGCCGTACCGCCGTCGCTCAGGCCCACCGACTCGCCCGGCAGCAGCGGGAACAGCTCGTCCGTGCGCACGCCCAGCGCCTCGCGGAACGCGCCCGGGTAACCGCCCAGCCGGACGTGGCAGTTCTCGTCCACCGCGCCGCTGTGGAAGCCGACGGCGAGCGTGCCGCCGGTCTCCGCGAAACCGGTGAGGTTCGCCGCACCCGCGTCGTCCACCAGGTACAGGCTCGGCGCCAGCACCAGCTTGTACGCGGACAGGTCCGCGTCGGGGCGGACGAAGTCCACGGCCACGCCGGCCCGCCACAGCGGCTCGTACCAGGCGCGGACCAGGTCCTGGAAGCGGAGTTCGCCGCTCGGCTGGGACGGGAGTTCCACCGCCCACCAGGCGCTCCAGTCCCAGGCGATCGCCACCTCGGCGACGCCCGTGCTGCCCCGCACCTCCGCCAACGAGCCCAGATCCGCGCCCAGTCGCACCACGTCCCGCCAGATCCGGCTGTCGGTGCCCGCGTGCGGGAGCATCGCCGAGTGCCACTGCTCGGCGCCGGCCTTGGCCGCCCGCCACTGGAAGTAGGCGATGCCGTCGGCGCCCCGGGCCACATGGGACAGGGCGTTGCGGCGCAGCTCGCCCGCCGTCTTGGCCCGGTTGACCGGCTGCCAGTTGACCGCGCCGGTGGAGTGCTCCATCAGCAGCCACGGACTGCCGCCGGCCAGCGAGCGCACCAGGTCGCCGCTGATCGCGATGTCGATCTCGGACTCGGGGTCCGTCGACTGGAGGTAGTGGTCGTTGGAGACGATGTCCAACTCCGGTGCCCAGCGCCAGTAGTCGAGCTTGTCGAAGTTGAACATCACCATGAAGTTGGTGGTGGCGGGGGTGGTGGGGGCCGCCTCCAGCAGCACCTCGCGCTCCGCCTTGCACAGCGAGAGCAGCGCGTCGCTGCAGAAGCGGCGCCAGTCCAGCTGGTGGGTGGGGTTCGGGACCGCGCCCGTCGGGCGGGGCGGGATGATCTCGTCCCAGTCGTAGTACCACTGGCTCCAGAACGTCGTGCCCCAGGCGTGGTTGAGCGCCGCCAGGTCGTCGTACTTCTCGCGCAGCCAGAGCCGGAAGGCCGCCGCGCTCGTGTCGCAGTGGCACTCGCCGTTGTGGCAGCCGTACTCGTTGTGGACGTGCCACATGACGACGGCCGGGTGGTCGGCGTACCGCTCGCCCAGCACGCGGGCGATCCGCAGGGCGGCCTCGCGGTAGGCGGGGCTGGACGGGCAGAAGGTCTGGCGGCTGCCGTACGAGAGGGCGCGGCCGTCCTTGTCGACCGGCAGGGCGTCCGGGTGCTTGACGAAGAACCAGGCCGGCGGGGCCGCCGTCGGGGTCGCCAGGTCGGCGGCGATGCCGTTCTCGTGGAGCAGGGCGAGGATCTTGTCCAGGCGGGAGAAGTCGTACTCGCCCTCGCGCGGCTCCAGCAGCGCCCACGAGAAGATGTTGACGCTGACCATGTTCACGCCCGCCTCGCGCATGAGGCGTACGTCCTCGGCCCACACCTCCTCGGGCCACTGCTCGGGGTTGTAGTCCCCGCCGTAGGCGATGCCGGGGACGTTCAGTTCGCGCTTCATTCGGAGGCCTCCGGGCCCTTCGTCAGCAGTCGGCGGGTCGTTTCCACACCCCAGGTGTCCAGGGAGAGCAGGCGGTCGCTGGAGGCCGTCAGGCCGCCCGTCGCCTCGACGTGCGCCGCCCAGCGCTCGCGCGTCTCGACGGCGGGACGGGCCATCAGGCAGTCGGGGTCGTTCACCCAGAGGCGCCCGTGCTGCCACTGGCGGCCGGCGCCCGTGAACTCGGCGGAGTCCTGGCCGGGCTGGCTGTGGTCGTCCGCCTCGGGGCGGCGGTGCGGGGCCGTGTCGGGGCTGACCCGCATGGCGTCGAACAGGCCGAGGGACGGCAGGATCGGCGCGCCGCAGCCGAGGAGGTAGGCGTCGGGGCCGATGGCGTCGCGGATCAGCTCGATGCCCCGGCGGTACGCCGTGAGGGCGTCCACGGAGGCGTGGCGTACGCCGTCCAGCGCGCCCGCGTAGAGGAAGTCGACCTTGAAGTAGTCGTAGCCCTCCGAGCGGAGGGTGGTGAAGACCTCGGTGAGGTACGCCGCCGCCGCGGGGTGGGTGGTGTCGAGGACGTACAGGTCGTGGCCCCAGTTGTGGCCGGCGTGCGTGGGACCGCCGTCCTCGTCGCGCACCAGCCACTCGGGGTGCTCGGCGGCCAGGGCGCTCGACGGGTCGACGAGGAAGGGCGCCGTCCAGATGCCGGCGCGGCGGCCTCGGGCGCGGATGGTGTCGGCGATGCCCGCGCGGGAGCGGAAGCGGCCGGAGAGGGTGAGCCAGTCGCCGAGGGCCTTCTGGTAGCCGTCGTCGATCTGGACGACGTCGATGGGGAGGTCGAGGGTGTCCATCGCACGGAGGTTCTCGTGGATGTCGTCCTCGGTGACGGAGGTGAAGTACTCGTACCAGGAGCACCAGACGGTGGGGGCCGGGCGCGGGGCCGCGAGGCCGAGGCTCGCCGCCCACTCGCCCAGCACCGCCTGGATGTCCGTGCCGGTCCACTCCTTCACCGGGCCGTCGGAGGTGACCTCGGCGACCTGGTCCCTCACCGTCAGGCGGATCGAGGGGACCTGGTGGGCGGGGTCGGGGGCGGCCCAGAGGCGGACCGGTGTGCCGTCGCCCGGGTCGAGGGCCAGCAGTCCCTCGCCCTGGAAGGTGCCGGCCGGGGCGGTGACACCCGGGCGGTAGCAGACCGTGGCCCAGTTGTCGCCGGTCGGACGGTACGGGGTCGCGTCGAGGGCGTAGGAGCCGCTGGGGCTCCAGGACTGCCAGCCCTCCTCGTGGACCCGTGCCGTACTGGTGTCCACGGGCACGGAGGCCACGTGGGTGAAGGGGTGGTGCACGAGAACTTCTCTTTCACACAGTGGGCCGCCGCGGGAGCGGTCAGCCCTTGTTGGCGCCGAGGGTCAGTCCGCTGACGAACTGCCGCTGGAGCGCGAAGTACACGATCAGGGTGGGGATCGCGGTGAGCAGGGCGCCGGCGGCGACCAGGTTGGGGTCGGTGAAGTACTGGCCGGAGAGGTTGTTCAGGGCCGAGGTGATCGGCATGTTCTCGCCGGTGGAGATCAGTACGAGCGCCCAGAAGAAGTCGTTGTAGATCCAGATGGAGAGCAGGGTCGCCAGGGCGGCCATCGCGGGCTTGCACAGCGGCAGCACGATCTGCCAGTACAGGCGCCACACGGACGCGCCGTCGACGAGGGCCGCCTCGGTCAGCTCGTGGGGCAGGGAGCGCATGTAGTTGCTGAGCACGAAGGCGCAGAACCCGGACTGGAAGGCCACGTGGATGAGGACGAGGCCGAGCGCGGAGTCGTAGAGCTTGCCGGACATGGTGATGCCGGGCAGGTCGATGAGCAGGTACATGCGGTACAGCGGGGTGATGATGACCTGCTGCGGGAGCAGGTTGCCGGCCGTGAAGACCAGGAGCAGGAAGAGGTTGACGCGGAAGTCGAAGCGGCTGACGTAGAACGCCACCATCGAGGACAGGAACAGCGTCAGCAGCACCGCGGGGACGGCGATGATCAGGGTGTTCACGAAGTAGTGCGTCATGTCCGACTGGGTGAACGCGTTCGTGAAGTTCTCGAAGTTCAGCGTGTCGGGCCACGAGACGTAGCCCTTCTCGCTGGTCTCGCCGTAGGGGCGCAGGGCCGCGTACAGGGCCCACAGCAGGGGTCCCAGCCACGCCAGTGACATGCCGACGAGGAAGACGTGCAGCAGGATCCGGGCGGGGCGCAGGGGTGTGCGCTCCTTGGGAGCGACGGCCGCGGCGGTGGTGTCGACGGTGGTGCTCACGCTTGCCGCTCCTTCCGGAAGGTCGCGATCAGATACGGGATGATCACGGCGAGGGAGATCACCAGGAGGACGACGGCGATCGCCGATCCGTATCCGATACGGCTGGACTCTCCGATGATGTTGTTGGTGACGAGGATGGAGAGCAGTTCCGTGCCCTCGGCGCCCTTGTTGAAGACGAAGACGAGGTCGAAGGCGCGCAGGGCCTCGATGATGGTGACGACCAGGACGACGGTGTTGGTGGGGCGCAGGGTGGGGAAGATGACGTTCTTGAACGTCTGCCACTCGTTCGCGCCGTCCAGCGCGGAGGCCTCGCGCAGGGACGGGTCGACGCCCTTGAGGCCGGCCAGGTAGAGGATCATCATGTAGCCGGTGTGGCGCCAGGACGCGGCGATGAGGATGGCCCAGAGGTTGAGGTCCGGGTCGCCGATCCAGTCGATGTAGTGGCCCGGCTCGTTGGCGCCGATGAGGCTGTTGATCAGGCCCGTGTCGGGGTTGTAGATCAGCTGCCAGACGAAGCCGATGACCGCCAGCGACATCACGACGGGCAGGAAGAACGCCGTCTGGTAGACGCGGCTGAAGCGGATGTTCTTGTCCAGCTGCACGGCCAGGAACAGCCCCAGCGGCGTCGGGATCAGGATGAGCACGACGAACCAGATGATGTTGTGCTCGACGGCGGGCCAGAACTGCGGGTTGTTGGTGAACAGTTCCTGGAAGTTGTGGAGCCCGACCCACTTGATGGAGTCGAAGCCGATGCCGTCCCAGGTGGTGAAGGCCAGCAGGATCGACGCGAAGGCCGTCACCCAGACCAGGGCGACGTGCAGGAACGTCGGCAGACCGGCCATCAGGCCCAGCGTCAGCCGGTCCCGGCGGGTGAGGAGCCGCCGATGCCCCTGGGGCACCTTGGCGGCCTTCCCGTTCTGTGCGGTTTTTGCGGCAGGGCCGGAGCCCGGAGGCGGCGTGGCCGCCTCCGGGCTCTCGGTGGGGGTGGTCGTCATGTCAGGAGGTCATCCAGTCGTGAGGACGGTCGGTCGTCAGGACGGTCGTCAGGACGCGAAGATCGTCTTCTTCTGGCGCTCGATGGACGAGAGCAGGCTGTCGACGCCCTTGGGGTCGCGGATGAACTTCTGCAGCGCCGGCTGCATCACCGTGGAGGTGAAGTCGGGGCGGCTGTCGCGGTCCATGAACTGGGTGAGGCTCTTGGCGCCCGAGATCATCTCGTACGCCTTCTTCTGCAGCGGCGAGTACGAGGAGGTGTCCGCCTTGGTGGAGGCGGCGACCACGTTCGGGTCGGCCTTGAGGTAGATCTGCTCGGCCTCGGGGGTGCCGAGGAACTCCATGAGCTTGGCCGCGCCGGACTTGTTCTTCGGGGCCTTGCTCATCATGTAGCCGTCGGTGGGCGCCTCGACGGTGTCCTGGCCGTACGCCGGGTCTATCTCCGGGAAGGCGAAGAAGTCCAGGTCCTCCAGGTCGGCCTTGTTGGTGAACTGCTGGCCCACGAAGGTGCCCAGCAGGTACATGCCCGCCTTCTTCGACACCAGGGTCTGCGCGGCGTCCTGCCAGGTACGGCCGACGGCGCCCTCCTGGTGGTACGGCAGCAGCTCGCTCCAGTGGTCGAAGACCTTGCGGACCTTGGCGTCGGTCCAGGACGCCTTGCCCGCCATCAGCTCGACGTGGAAGTCGTAGCCGTTGGTGCGGAAGTTCAGCTGGTCGAAGGTGCCCATCGCCGGCCACGCGTCCTTGTCACCGAAGGCGATCGGGACGAGCTTGTCCTTCTGCATCTGCTTGCACAGGGCGATCAGCTGGTCCCACGTGGTGGGAACCTCGTAGCCCTTCTCCTGGAAGACGCTCTTGCGGTAGAAGAGCGCCCAGGGGTAGGTGTACAGCGGCACGAAGTAGTACTTGCCGTCCGCCCCCTTGCTGAGCTTCTTCATCGCGTCGGGGAAGTTGCCGCCGATCTTGTCCCACACGTCGTCGATCGGGCTGGCGAGGCCCTTGGCCGCGAAGAACTGCATGCGGTAGCCCGCGAACCAGTGGAACACGTCGTCCGGGGTGCCCTGGAGGTAGGAGTTGATCTGCTCCTGGAACGTGTTGTGGTCCTTGGTGTTCACGTCGACCGTGATCCCGGACTGCTTCTTGAACGCCGCGTAGATCTCGGCGAACGCCTTCTTCGGCACCGCGTCCGACGCGTTGGAGCCGAGCGAGACGGTCTTCGAGTCACCGGCCGAACTGCCACTGCCGCCACAGGCGCTGAGCAGGGGGACGCCGGCGCCGAGCGCCACCGCCCCGCCGACGCCGCGCAGCACAGTGCGGCGGCTCGGGCCGGGGACGGAGAGACCGGAAGGTGTGAGGTGCATGTACGGCTCCCTGGGGACAGGTCGTTCGGTCTCAATGGCCCTCGCCGGCGACTGATCGAAAACAATCAGAAACCAACTCGACCGAACATCGGTGGCCGCCATAACAGCTCTATGTCATGTCATGCGTCAAGACTTCTTGTCCCCCTTTGTTGAAACGTAATCCCTGGATGTCGAAACGTGACCGACACATACGTGACCCGTGTCACACCTGGGCGGGGCCGCATCCATGGAGCACGTGATCGCGCAAGATCGCCCACCGAGGTCAGCCACCGCCGTCCCCCACCCGCGCGGAGGCCGTTCCGAAGTGTTTGCGTCGGCGTATCGGCACTCCCCGGCGTCCCCTGCGCGCCGGCGCCCCGCCGCCGCCCGCAGCCCCGCCCCCGTCGAGCTGGATCCAGATCCGCACCTCGGTGCCGCCCAGCACCGACGACCCGAGGCGGACGTCACCGCCGGTCGACTCGGCGAGCCTGCGCACGATGTCCAGGCCGAGCCCGGTCGAGCCGTCGCTGCCGGAGCCCCGCCCACGGGCCATGGCGGCCTCGGGATCGGCGATGCCCGGCCCCGCGTCGGAGACCAGGACGATCACCGCGTCCTCGGCGTTGTGCACGTCCACCGCGAAGGCCGTGCCCTGGTCCGTGTGCCGGAAGACGTTGCCGAGGAGGGCGTCCAGCGCGGCGGCGAGGTCGGCCCGGGCGACGGGTATGCGGACGGGCCGCTCGGCCCCGGCCACCCGCCACGTGCGGCCCTCGTCCTCCGCGAGCGCCGACCAGAACGCCATCCGCTCCCGCACCACCTCGGCCGCGTCGCACCCGGCGCCGGGCCCCGCCACCGCCGTCCGGGGCTTGGCCTCCCGCGCCGTACGGATGATCGCGTCGACCTCCCGCTCCAGCTGCTCGACCGCCGCCCGCGTCTGCTCGGCGGCCGGCCCGTCGCCGAGCGAGGCCGCGTTGAGCCGCAGCACGGTCAGCGGTGTGCGCAGCCGGTGCGACAGATCCGCCGCCAACTCCCGCTCGTTCGCCAGCAGTTGCACCACCTGGTCGGCCATCGCGTTGAAGGCCGTCGCCGCCAGGCGCAGTTCCTTCGGCCCCTTCTCCGGAACCCTCGCGCCCAACTGCCCCTCCCCCAGTTCGCGGGCGCTCTCCACCAGCCGCCGCGCGGGCCGGACCATACGCACCCCGAGCCGGTCGGCCACCGCCACCGAGCCGACGATCAGCAGGGCACCCACCCCGGCGAGCACCGCCCACGCCGTGGCGAGCCCCCGGCTCACCTCCGACGCGGGCACGTACACCTCCACCACCGCTATCGCGCCGGAGCCGATCGCGGTCGGCTGGAGCAGCGTGGACCCGCCGGGCACCCGCGTGGTGGAGGCCCGGCCCAGCTCGCGGACCGTCGCGATGTCCCGGTCGGACGCCCGCTGCCGGCCCAGGTCGAGCGCGGCGGTCCCCGTGCCGTCCGCCGGCAGGTGCACCGCCATCCCGTCGTCCGAGCCGGCCGAGGCGACGACCCGCTCCAGCTGCTCCCGGCCGGTGGTGATGGAGAGCGCCGGGGCGATCGCGGCCGCCTCCCGCTCGGCATGGGAGAAGGCCCGGTCCCGTGCCATCTCCTTGACGACCAGCCCGAGCGGCACCGCGAAGGCCACCACGACCATCGCCGTCACCGCCAGGCACACCTTGACCAGGGCCCACCTCATGGCCCCGCTCCCGCCCCCGGCGGCTCCAGCTTCACACCGACCCCGCGCAGCGTGTGCAGATAGCGCGGCTCGGCCGCCGTCTCCCCCAACTTCCGCCGCAGCCACGACAGATGCACGTCGATGGTCTGGTCGTCCCCGTACGACTGCTGCCACACCTCGGCCAGCAGCTCCCTGCGCGCGACGACCACACCGGGCCGCCCGGCCAGGAACGCGAGCAGGTCGAACTCGCGCCGGGTGAGGTCGAGTCGTACGCCGTCCAGCGCGGCCTGACGGCGCAGCGGGTCGATCGCGAGGCCGCCGACCCGGATGACCGTGGAAGGGGGCCCCGCACCGGCGAAGGCGCGGGAGCGGCGCAGTACGGCGGCCATCCGGGCGGACAGGTGCTCGACCGAGAACGGCTTGGTCAGGTAGTCGTCCGCGCCCGCGTTCAACAGGCGGACGATCTCCGCCTCGTCGTCCCTCGCCGTCGCGATGATCACCGGGACGTCCGTGATGCCGCGCAGCATCTTCAGCGCCTCCGAGCCGTCGAGGTCCGGCAGCCCGAGGTCGAGGACGACCACGTCGAAACGGACGTGCGCGACCTCGCGCAGCGCCTCCAGGGCCGTACCGACGCTGCGCACGGTGTGCGCGGCGTCCGTCAGATGCCTGATCAGCGCCGAGCGTACGAACGGGTCGTCCTCGACCACGAGCACACTTGCCATGCGCCGCACCGTACGCCATGCGCGGGAGCCCGGTCGGGGCCTGTGGACAACTCACGCGGGAGCCCCGCGCGCAGGCCCGTGAACGGACCGGCGACCCCCTGCCCCACGACACCGCCGGGGCGCGTGGGGCAGGATGGCCGCGATGCGCAGAGGACTCCTACACGTACTGGCCTGGCTGCTCGCCACGGGCGCGGCGGTCACGGTGACGTGGTGGGGCGTCCACACGGTGATGGCCGGCACGGCCTACGACCCGCCCCGCGCCCTGCCCATCACGGCCGCCGACGCACGGGCCGAGGCAGCCCCGACGCCGGTCACCACGGCGCCCCTGCCGGAGCCCTCGAAGAGCGCCAGGGCACCGGCGAGGCGCGACGCGGACGAGCCGTCCCCCACCCCCTCGCAGCCGCCGGGGTCCGCGGAGCCCGGCCCCGGTCCGAGCACCGGCGCCCCGGCCGATGAGGGCGAGATCAAGGCGTACGACACCGAGGGCGGCCGGGTCGTCCTCTCGCTCGGCGAGCAGTACGCGACGCTCGTGTCGGCGACACCCGGCTCGGGCTGGTCGATGCAGGTGTGGAAGACGGAGACCTGGATCCGGGTCGACTTCGCCGCCGGCGCGGACCGGGTGTCGGTGTTCTGCACCTGGCACGACAGCGCGCCCCGGGTGGACGTGCAGAACTTCTGAGGAGGAGCGGCGCCTCCCGCGAGCCGGCGCGTCCCACGGGCCGACGCGTCCCACGGGCCGACGCGTCCACGAAGCGAGGCGTCCACGAAGCGGCGCCCTCAGGGCCGTTACTTCTGGAAATCGGGGAACCTCAGCGGAACGCCGACGACGGCGGCGCGGGTGAGGCCACCGCGCCCGCGTCCGTCACCGGCTGGGCCCCGCCCGTGAAGTCGGTGAGCGCCCTGCCGTGTTCGACCCGGCCGGGGTGCGGGTCGGAGGCGGCGCGGCGGGTCAGTTCGGCGACGGGCAGGGGCAGGCCGGAGGCGACGAGCACCGCGTTGCCGAACCGTCTGCCCCGCAGCACGGTGGGGTCGGCGATCAGCGCCAGTTCCGGGAAGACGACGGCGGCGGTGGCGATCTGGCCGCGCAGATGGGCCAGCGGCGGGCCGTCGGCGAGGTTGGCGGCGTAGTACCCGTCGGGCTTGACCACCCGCCGCACCTCCGTGAGGAACTCCGTCGACGTCAGATGCGCCGGAGTGCGAGCCTCGCTGAACACATCCGCTATGACCAGGTCCGCCCACCCGTCGGGCACCTTCGCGAGCCCCTCGCGCGCGTCCGTGGACCGCACGCGTACGCGCGCGTTGGGGTCCAGGGGCAGTTCGCGCCGGACCAGCCGGACGAGGGCCGCGTCCCGCTCGACGACCTGCTGGGTGGAGCGGGGGCGCGTGGCGGCGACGTACCGGGCGAGGGTGAAGGCGCCTCCGCCGAGGTGCACGGCGTGCACGGGCCGGCCGGCCGGGGCGACGAGATCGATGACGTGCCCGATCCGGCGCTGGTACTCGAACGACAGATACGCGGGATCGTCGAGATCGACGTGCGACTGCGGCGCCCCGTCGACCAGCAACGTCCACGCCCGGGGCCGGTCCCGGTCCGGCAGCAGCTCGGCGAGCCCCCCGTCGACCTCCTCGACGACCGCGTCGGCCCCCTGCCCACGCCGCCCCTGCCCCTGCCCCTTCTTCGACCTGCCCATTCACCCATTATCGAGGGTGGAGGGCCCCACGACGCACCGGGCACCTGGAAGGGCCCCTTCAGGGGCGCGGGGCTCTGACATATGCGGCTCCGCCGCGTGGGCGCGACAAGCCACGACGAATCCGCACCCGCCGACACCCGGAAGCCCTACGTCGAGGACGCGCACCTCAACGGCAGTTGTCCGCCGCCTCGATCAACCGCGCCGCCTCGCCCAGCGCGGCGCGCAGCACCGCCGGATCCGTCGCGAGGTCCGCCTCCCCCGGCGGCAGCAGCCAGTCCGCCCCGTCCGCGGGGACCAGGACCGCCCCGCGCCCGTCGCTCTGCGTGCACGTGCTCCCCGGTACGTCCCACGCGTCGGCCGTACCGGGCGGCACCAGGAACCCGAGGGTGTCGCAGGTGTCGTCGTGCAGTACCGGCCCGACCGCCATGACGGGCCCCACCACGTCGAGGGCGCCCCGGCGGAGGATGTCGACCGCCTCCAGCCCCTGCCGCGCGGGCACGGTCACCAGGTCGCACTCGGAACGGGGTTCGTGGTTCTTCATCCGGGCCTCCCACGCCTACCAGCCCCCTGCCCAACGCGCCGCCCCGTCAACGGCTACGGCGAAACTGCGCCGCAAAGGATGGCAGTTCATGGCATATCCGGGATGAGATATCCGGTTTGTAGCCAAACCTCGCGTGGGGGCCTCGATCGGGCGGGTACGTTCTTGCCCCGCCGGACACAGCGGAACCAACCGTGCAGCACGCACACAAGTCCTCCTGAATCCGGCATGGTTCGACGGTTCGCGAGAGAGGGCCCGGCCATGACGTCGTCATCGGTGACCTCGTCCCAGTTCCCCCGGCCACAGCGGCCGAACCTCGCCTTCAGACGGCTGCGCGGGCAGCGTTCGCCGGGCGAGTTCGCCTCGGCGGTGCGGCGGGCCGCGCTGGAGATCGGCGAGCGGGTGAGCTGTGACGCTCGTTACGTCGGGCGGGTCGAGTCGGGCGAGATCCGCTGCCCCAACTACGCCTACGAACGGGTGTTCCTGCACATGTTCCCCGGCCGGACACTGACCGACCTGGGGTTCGCGCCCCGCGCGGAGGTACGCGGTCGGGGGGCGCGCGCCGCCGAGGACGCGCCCTCCCCTCGCAACGAGAGCCGTTCTCACCCCGCACCCGGAGTGAGGGGTGAGACGGAAGGGACGTACGAGCCGTATGACACGCAAGAGATGTACGACATGCAGGACCCGCGGGGCGACACGGGCTATGTGCGCGGCCGGCGGGGCACGCAGCACACGTACCGGAACCACGAGGAGAGCGACGTGCAACGTCGCGCATTCATGACCGGGGGTACCGCCGCGATGGCGGCCGCCTCGCTCGGCCCCTTCACCCTGGGGGGCGCGGCCTCGGCCGCCGACCGCCCCGTCCACCGGGCGGGCACGGGGGAAGCGGGGGCGCTCGAAGCCGCCGTGCGCAAGATCCGGCTGCTGGACGACCGGCACGGGGCCGACGGGCTGTACCGCAGGGCCTCGGCACCGCTGCGGGCGGCGTACGCGCTGCTCGACGCGGGCACCACCCGGCAGGCCACCGCCGACCGGCTGTACGCGGGAGCCGGGGAACTGGCCATCTCCGTGGGCTGGCTGGCCCACGACTCCGGGCGCTTCGACGACGCCCGCTCGCACTACGCGGAGGCGCTCGCGACGGCCCGGATGTCGGGGGACCCGGGTCTGGAGGCGCACGCGTTCTGCAACACGGCGTTCCTCGCGCGCGACGCGGGCCGGCCGCGCGAGGCGGTACGGGCGGCGCAGGCCGCGCAGCGGGTCGCCCGGCCGCTCGGGTCGCCCCGGCTGATGTCCCTGCTGGCGCTGCGGGAGGCGGGCGGCTGGGCGGGGCTCGCCGACCGCACCGGGTGCGAGCAGGCGCTGGCCCGGGCGCACGCCCTGTACGGACGGGGCGCCGCCGAGGCCGACCCGGAGTGGATGAGCTTCTACGGGGAGGCCGAGCTGGAGGGCCTGGAGGCGCAGTGCTGGTCCACGCTGGGCGACTGGCCCCGGGCGGCCCGGCACGCGCGCCGGGCGGCCGGTCTGCAGAACCCGCACTTCACCCGGAACATCGCGCTCTACACGGCCGAACTGGCCGACGACCTCGCGCGCGGGGGCCGGCCCGACGAGGCCGCGGCGGCCGGCATGCGGGTCCTCGACCTCCTCGACGAGGTCCAGTCCTCCCGCGTCCAGCAGATGCTGGCGGGCACGGCCCGGGTGCTCCTGCCGCACCGCCGGGCCACGGGGGTGTCGGCGTTCCTGGAACGGCACGCGGGGGTCGCGCGGACGGCGTAGCGGGCCGTCCCCGGCCGCCGGGGTCCGTCAGTGGCCCGCCAGGTGCCCGGTGTCGTTCCAGGACTCGATCGCCGGGTCGCCGTAGGCCCAGCCGAGGACCGACAGGGACGTGGGGCTGAGGCGGATCCGGGCGGCGAAGGTGAGGTCGAGGCCCAGCCAGCGCGCGGCTATGGAGCGCAGGACGTGCCCGTGGGCGAAGACGAGGACGTCGCGTTCGGCGGAACGCGCCCACGCGACCACCTCGTCCGCGCGCGCGGAGAGCTGTTCGAGGGTCTCCCCCTCGGGAACACCGTCACGCCACATGAGCCAGCCGGGCCGGAAGGTCTGGATCTCGGCGGGGGTCAGCCCCTCGTACGCCCCGTAGTCCACCTCCATCAGCGTGTCCCACTCGGTGGCGCGGTCGCCGAAGCCCGCCAGATCGCAGGTCTCACGCGCGCGGGAGAGGGGACTCGTCCTGACGTCGACGCCGGGCAGCCCGTCCAGGGGTGCCCGGTGCAGGCGCTCCCCGAGAAGCTTGGCACCGCGCCGGCCCTCTTCGAGGAGCGGGATGTCCGTCCTGCCGGTGTGCTTCCCGAGCAGGGACCATTCCGTCTGTCCGTGTCGGGCCAGCAGGATGCGCGGTGCCATGAGCGACCTTTCGGGGGCCTTCTGCGAGAAGGAAGAATGGGGAGGCGGATGCGTCCATCATCGCTCACGCTGTCGGGGGGCAACCCGGGAGGCGATCTGTGCGTCTTGGACATCGTCTTGCACAAGGGCCACAGCCGAACCACATATGGATGAACACCGCACGCAGGTGACCACCGAGGCACGCAGATGGGGGAGACGTCGGATGCCGCAGACCGAGGCGACCGAGGCACCGGTTACCAGAAGGACCGGCGCACCGGTTACCGAGGAGGCGCCGGCCGCGCGGCCCCGCTGGTGGACCGAGCTGCCGCTGATCCTGCTGGTGTACGGGGCCTACTCGGCCGGCCGGCTCCTCGCGCGCGGTGACACCGCCCACGCCGTCGACCACGGTCTGTCGATCCTGCGGATCGAGAAGGCCCTGTGGCTCGACGCCGAGCACCCGCTGAACCGCCTGTTCACCCGGGAGCCCTGGATCGGGATACCCGCCGACTTCTGGTACGCGTCGCTGCACTACCTGGTCACGCCCGCGCTGCTGGTCTGGCTGTTCCGGTCCCGCGCCGTGCGCTACCGCGCGGCCCGCACCTGGCTGCTGACCTCCACCTTCATCGGTCTCATCGGCTTCACCCTGCTCCCCACCTGCCCGCCCCGGCTGCTGGACCCCGCCCACGGCTTCGTCGACACGATGGCCCAGTACAGCGCGTGGGGCTGGTGGGGCGGCGAGGCCAGCGCGCCCCGGGGGCTGGGCGGCATGACCAACCAGTACGCGGCGATGCCGAGCCTGCACGTCGGCTGGGCCCTGTGGTGCGGGGTGATCCTGTGGCGCTTCGGGAGCGGCTCGCGCCTGGTGCGGACGGCAGCCGTCGCGTACCCGCTGATCACCACGATCGTGGTGATGGGCACCGCGAACCACTACTTCCTCGACGCGGTGGCGGGCGCCGCCGTGATGGGGGCGGGTCTGCTGCTGACACCGCTGGTGCTGCGGACCGCGGACCGGTGCCGGGCGGCGCTCGGACTCGCGGCGGCGGCCGAGGACCGGTTCGGCGGCTTCGGCGGACGGCCCGCGGAGGAGCCCGTCGCTCCCGCCACCGCCGCCTCGCGGGGCTCGGTCTCCCCCATTGTCAGTGGGGAGTGCCAGACTTCCCCGGGTGAGCGAATTCCACGGCAGCGGATCATCGAGCCCGAGCCGGGTGCCGTCCCCGCGGAAGCAGGGGACGGCGCTGCGGCAGCGGCTCGCTGAGCTGCGCGGCCCCGAGGTCCCCCCCAAGGCGCTGGACGCGCGCGCCCTCGCCGCGCTCGCTGCCAACCCGGGCTGTGAGCGCCGCGCGCTGCTGGACGGCGCCGGGGTGAACAAGGCGGTGCTGGCCGACGCGCTCGGCTCGCCCTCCGCCTTCGGCCAGTCCCAGTTCGCCTTCATGCGGGGCAACGCCTTCGAGGCCCGCGTCAAGGCGGACGGCGGCGCCGAGCTGCTGCGGCTGGTGCACGAGAGACTGGACCCCGGCGCCGAGCCCCCGGCCTCGGCCTCGGTCCCCGACCTCACGGCCGTGGGCCCCGAGGGCCGCGCCGCCCGCACGGCCCTGGCGCTGCGCGAGGCCACCGACACCGGCGGCTGGACGCTGCTCGACCACCCGATGCTCGCGCTCGACGTCGCGGGTACGCCCGCGTTCCTGGAGCCGGACGCGGTGGTGGTCCACCCCGACGGCACCTGGTCGGTCGTGGAGATCAAGTCCTTCCCGATGCTGGACGGTTCGGCGGACGCGGCGAAGGTGAGCGCGGCGGCCCGCCAGTCCGCGGTGTACGTGCTGGCCCTGGAGGAGGTCGCCGCCCGGCTCGGCGGCGCGACGCGCGAGGGCGCCCCCGCGCCCGAGGTCCGCCACCGGGTGCTGCTCGTCTGCCCCAGGGACTTCTCCAACCTCCCGACGGCCGCCGCGGTGGACATCCGCAAGCAGCGGGCGGTCACCCGCCGGCAGCTGACACGGCTGACCCGGATCGAGGAGATCGCGGACACCCTCCCCGAGGGCACCTGCTTCGCCACCGACCTCCCGCGCGAGCGGCTGACGACGGCCGTCGAGGCGCTGTCCGCCACCTACGCCCCCGAGTGTCTCGCCGCCTGCGAGCTGGCCTTCCACTGCCGGGACCGCTCCCGTACGGAGGGCGCGGTGACCTCCCTGGGCCGGGGCGCGCGCGCCGAGCTGGGCGGCCTCACGACGGTCGACGAGGTCCTGGCGGCCGCCCACGGCAGGGCCGGCGACCCGGACGACCCCGCCGTGGCGGCGTTGCGCCGGGCGGCGGAGCTGCGGGCGGAGGCGCTCGGCACCGCGGGCGCGGCACGGGAGGGCGCCGCGTGTCGCTGATCACCACCCTCGCCCGCCTCGAAGCCGTCAGCTCGGGCCGCGCCCAGCCCACGGCCACCGTCCTGCACCGACATCTGTCGGACCGGCCCCTGGTCCTCGTGCCGCTCACCACCGCCGGTGAGGCCGGGGCCCCGCTCGGCGCGCTCGTCGGCACCGACCGGGACGCGCCCCGGCTGCTGGTGGTGCCCCAGCCCCGCGACCGCGACCTGCGATTCGCGTTCCTGGCCGAGCTGGCGGACATCGTGCTGCCGTACGTGGACTCGTACGCCGACGTCGTGGAGGCCGCCGAACGCAGCGAGACCGACCCGGAGACCGGCAAGCGGGTCAAGGTCGAGGTCGAACTGTGCGCGGACGCCCCCCAGTTGATCCTGCCGAGCCGGACGGGCATCGATCTCGTACGGCTCCTCGGGCGCTCCATGCGGTTCCGGCGCACCGCCGAGCAGGACCCGGAGGCTCCCCATCCGGCGCCGCCGCGCGTGCCGTTGCTCGGGCGGTGGCTCACCCACTTCGGGGAGCGCGCGCGGGTGCCGGGCTCCTCGCTGCTGCTCGCGCTGACCGATCTGCTGTCACGGCACTGGGCGACCGGGCAGTCCGGGGTGGAGGACCAGCACCTGGGGTCGCTGCTGGCCTGGATCGACCCCCCGGAGGGGGAGTCGGGGGAGGTGGCGGCGCGGCGGGCCGAGCTGGCGCGGGACGCCGAGGGCCAGTTGCTGTGCCCGCCCGCCGGGCCCGCGACCGACCCGGCGTTCGACAACAGGCTGCTGGCCCCGGCCATCGAGCGGTACGACCGGGCACGGCTCGCGCTGGCCGCCGCCGAGGACGGTCTGGAGGCGGACGACCGGCTGGGCTCCCTGACCGCCGCCGAGCGGGAGATCCGCGCCCTGGTGGAGAGCCGCACCCGGCCCACCTGGGACGCGGTCTGGCACGGCCTGGACCTGCTGCGCGCCCTGCCGGAGGGCGCCCACGCGGCCGACCGGTGGACCCGCGACCGCTGGTCCTTCACCGGCCACCGGGACCGGATCGTCGCCGGGGAACCCCCGCAGCCCCGGATCGACGACGCGGTCACGGCGGCGAACAAACTGGCCGCGCGCGAGCGGGAACAGGCCCGGCTCGACGCCCAGGAGGCCCTGGACGACCCCCTGGTCATGGCCGGGCGGCGGCTGGCCGGGGAGGCGTTCGCCGGTGAGGTCACGGACGTCGTGATGGCGTACAGCGAGGGCAAGCGGCCGAGCCCTCGGCCGCTGGTCACCGTACGGACCGAGGACCGGCCGCATCTCGGGGAGCGCGCGAAGGTGTACCGCTCGCTGGGCGGGAAGCCGCAGACGGCCGAGTTCGTGGGGTACGAGACGGACGCGGAGGGCGAGGGCCCGGACGGCGGCCTAGTGGTGCTGCGGATCATGGACAAGATGGGGCGGGGCAAGGAGCCGGAGGCGGGGTCGGTCCCCGAGAAGGGGGACGCGCTCTGTTTCACCCTGTTCGAGCACGACCAGCGGGGCGGGGCGAAGCTGCCGGACCCGGAGGAGACCCCGTGGACGCACGGCGGGCCGCCGGGTGAGCCCGGCGCCGTGCCGCTGCCGGACCCGGTGACCGAGGAGGACGTCCTGTGAGCCCCACCGAGGCCGTGCTCGACCCCGGGGCCGCGGCGGGCCGGGCCACCGACGCCATCCTGCGCGACACGCTGCACGGCGACGCGCGCGGTGTCGTCGTCGACTCGCCGCCCGGTGCCGGGAAGTCGACGCTCGTCGTCCGCGCCGCGCTCGAACTCGCCTCCGCCGGGCGCCCGCTGATGGTGATCGCGCAGACGAACGCGCAGGTCGACGACCTGGTGATCCGGCTCGCCGAGAAGGACCCTGACCTCCCGGTCGGCCGGCTGCACAGCAGCGACAGCGACCCGTACGACAAGGCGCTGGACGAACTCGCGAACGTACGGAAGTCGACGAAGGCGACCGATCTGGCCGGGCTGGACGTGGTGATCTCCACGGCCGCGAAGTGGGCGCACGTCAAGGGCGTCGAGCCGTGGCGGCACGCGATCGTCGACGAGGCGTACCAGATGCGGTCGGACGCGCTGCTGGCCGTGGCGGGGCTGTTCGAGCGGGCGCTGTTCGTGGGCGACCCCGGGCAGTTGGACCCGTTCGCGATCGTGGGCAGCGAGCAGTGGGCGGGGCTGTCGTACGACCCGTCGGCCTCGGCGGTGACGACGCTGCTGGCCCACAATCCCGAGCTGCCCCAGCACCGGCTGCCGGTGTCGTGGCGGCTTCCGGCGTCGGCGGCGCCCCTGGTGTCCGACGCGTTCTATCCGTTCACCCCCTTCCGCAGCGGTACGGGCCACGGGGACCGGCGGCTCGGGTTCGCGGTGCCGTCGGACGGCTCCGGTCCGGACCGGGTGATCGACGAGGCGGCCGAGTCGGGGTGGGGGCTGCTGGAGCTGCCGGCTCGGCACACGCCACGGACCGACCCGGAGGCGGTGCGTGCGGTCGCCCTGGTCGTACGGCGGCTCCTCGACCGGGGTGGGGCGGCCACCTCCGAGCGGTCCGAGGAGCCCGTGCCACTGACCGCCGACCGGATCGCCGTCGGCACGGCCCACCGCGACCAGGCCGCCGCGGTGCGCGCCGCGCTGGCCGAGCTGGGCGTCCGCGACGTGGTCGTGGACACGGCGAACCGGTTGCAGGGGCGGGAGTACGACGTCACGGTCGTCCTGCACCCGCTGTCCGGGCGGCCCGACGCGACGGCGTTCCACCTGGAGACCGGGCGGCTGTGCGTCCTCGCCTCCCGGCACCGGCACGCGTGCGTCGTGGTGTGCCGGGCGGGCGTCACCGACCTGCTCGACGACCATCCCTCGACCGAGCCGGTGCAGCTGGGGGTGACCGTGAAGTTCCCGGACGGGTGGGAGGCGAACCACGCGGTGCTGGCGGAGCTGGCGGAGCACCGGGTGGGCTGGCGGCCGTAGGTCCCCTCCCCCTTCGGGCTCGGGCGGAACTGAGCGGGGCGGCGCCTGCGGGACGTAGGTGTGTGGGGGGCCGCGGGTGGGGAGCCTGGGCAGGGTCGGTGCCCACTTGCGCGGTCACGAGAGAATGGACGGTGGCCCTCCACCCGGGAGACCCCCGGGGACCGGCCCACCGAACCGTCGTACGAGGAGGAGAAGACATGGCGGAGCCCACGTCGCGTCGGAACGAACCGCGGCTACGCCCCGCGCCCCTGCTCTTCGAGCCGGCGGAAGCGGCCGGCGATCCCGAGCACTTCTTCGATCTGGAGTCGATCGACGATCCGCGGGCCCTGCTGTCGCGGGCGACGGAGTTGGCGCAGGCGTTCCGGGCGGCGGCGGACCGGGCCGTGGAGTTCCAGGCGATCGCGGCGGCACAGCTGGCGGACCCCCGGCGGTTCGACCGGCTGACCTCGGCGGACATCGCGGAGCGGGCGGAGTGGACCGAGGACTACGCCAGGAAGATGGTGGAGTACGGGCGGGAGCTGCTGCGGGGGCGGGACGTGAGCGGGCCGGAGTCCCTCTGAGCGGGGATCGCGGGGCGGGATGATCCGAGGACCGGGGACGGACGGGCCGCGCGGACGCGGCGGCGGGTGATCCAGCCCGGTCCGAGCGCGGCCGGGTGTGGTGCACCGGCGCTCGACGGGCGCCCGCCGCCACTCTCGCCGTCCGGCGGCCACTCCCGCAAGGCCGCGGCCACTCCCGCCGCCCGTGCGGCACACCCGCCCGCAGCTGGGAGAACGGGGCCGAAAACAGCGTCTGGCATATGCCGGGTGGGCAAGATACCCCACTTGCCCACCTCCCGTCCCAGTTTCCTGCAACTGCCCGGAGTCGGGCGCTCACGGGCGGTAGATCTGGATGCATGAGCGCTGGAGTGGGGACGGGCAGGTACCCGCAGGACGGGGACGACGTCGCGGGGGTCACGGCGGACGGGGCGGCTTGGCTGGCCTCGGCAGGAACGTATCCGCGCAGCACCCTTGCCCTGTGGGAGGAGCGGCCGTCCGCGCCGGTGGTGCTGCCGTGCGGGAGCGTCTTCGATGTCGTCAGCGTGCCGGCGATCTTCGGGCGGCGCATGCTCGACCGGCTGTGGGGCGAGGGCCCCGGCTCCGGACCGGTCGCCGTCCACCGCGGGCGCATGCTGCTGTTCGCCTCCCCCGGCACCGCCCAACGGCTCCCCACCCTGCTGGAGTGGGAGGAGTGGGGCTCCCCCGGCCGCACCGGAGCCGTACCGCCCCTCCTCTGTCACGGCACCGGCGACGCGGTCACCGTCCCGGCCGTGCTGCGCACCGCCTCCGAGGACGGCGGAACCGACACCGGCGAGGGCTGCGGCGGCGCCCCGGACGGACCCGGAACCAGTCGGCTCGGAACCCGCTGGCTCGTCGCCCCGGACACCCGCCGACCTTGGCTTCCGGGGCCCGAGGTGGTGCTCTGGGCGGCCGTCCGGGCGGCCCGCGCGAGCGCCTCCGCGACCGTGCGCGTATCGATTTTTCCTCCCGCCGATCAGGGTGCTAAGGTCTACGACGTCAGCAGGCGCCGCTAGCTCAGTTGGTTAGAGCAGCTGACTCTTAATCAGCGGGTCCGGGGTTCGAGTCCCTGGCGGCGCACGACACGAAAGAAGCCCCTCGCGGAAGCGGGGGGCTTCTTTCGTCACGTCGGCACCGACCACTCCCCGCGCTCCGGCACCCCCCACTCCCCTGCGCCCGCTCCCTACACCCCCGTCGTGATCCGCACCGTCCAGGCCCCCGTCGCCGTGCGCCCCTCCACCGTCACCCGCACGTCCTCCCCCGGCACCGTGAAGCTCTCGCCCACCGCCACCGGGGCGTCGGCCAGCGGCGGATAGACGGACTCCTCCCAGCACGCCTCGGTGCGCGGATGCGCGTCGAGCACCTCGATGGGGCCGCCGCCCGACTCGGTCCCGCCGCGGATGCGGTAGACGAGGACGCCCTGCGTGCAGACGGACCCGTCGTTGCCGACCGCCCCGCGCGCCTCGATCGCGAGCACGCTGTCCGGACCGGTGCGGACGACCGCCAGCTTCGTCCCCCGTCCCGCGCCGAAGGCTCGCGCCCCGGCACCGGCCACCACCCCGCCACCGGCCCCGCCGCCCGCCCGCCCGACGACCTGACCGTCCCCGGCCTCGCCCGTCCCGCCCCCTTCGGCCTCCCCCTCGTACGCCCCCCTCGGCCCCGCACCGACCGCCTCCAGCGTCAACCGGGTGCTCCCCGCTCCCCGTACGCACATCACCTGGCGCGGTTCCAGCCAGCCCAGCTTCCACTTGTGCCAGGCGAACAGGTCCGGGGCGAGGGCGAACTGGCTGCCCATGAGGTCCCAGTCGCCGACGTGGGTGTCCCAGTCGCCCTTGCCGTCCGCGGGGCGGTGGTAGAGGTCGGGGAGGTCGAAGACATGGCCTGTCTCGTGGGCGAGGACGAGACGGTCCGGGGGGTGCCGCTCGAACACGGTGACGACCCGGCGAAGGCCCGTCCCGTCGATGTCCAGCGGGGTTTCGAGGTTGACCACCTTCGTCGCGTCCGAGTCGACACCGGGCGCGTGCGGGTCGGCGACGAAGTACACGACGTCGTAGCGGGAGAAGTCGACGTGCGGGTCGGCCGTGGCGAGCGCGTCCCTGAGGTAGGCGGCCCGGTGCGTCGCGTTCCAGTCACGTCGTATGGCGTACGCCGTCGACGGCCTGGGCATCTCCAGCCACTCACGGCGCGGATGGGGGTGGAGCGCGAACTTGCCGTACGACGCGCGTTCGAAGAACTCACTGGTGGCCGGAAAGTGATCCGCGGTCAGCTCGGCCGGTGTGGTGAGAGGGGCCGCGTCCGGGAATGACAAGAATACGAGTACGGCGTCGAGGTCGCGGGTGGGGCGCGGATACGCGGAGTTCCAGGTGTCGAGACCCTCCGAGTGGTGCGCCTGGGTGCGTCGCAGCGTGCACGGCTCCGACAGCGGCACGGCGGAGGGGGCCGCGATCAGGGAGGTCGCGGCGAGCGCGGTGAGGGAGGTGAGCATGGCCGCTGTACTGCGCAGAGCGGGCGCCCGGTCGCCGAGGAGTTCCTTCCAGAGGAGCGGACGCTGCACGGAGACCTCCGGATGCGGATCTTGTGGATACCGCATCCAGATTTTCTGAATTAGTAGTACTTTGCCCTGTTTGTCTGCACCAGAAGGGTGAGGACGAGGCGAGAGGGAGCCGGATGACCCCTGATGGCCGACACCCCGGACACTCACGGAACGTCACAAGCGGTCGACGGAGCGGGGAAGCCGTTCAGCTCGGGGCAGAAACGATCTGTCAGATCTGGTCGTTGTTCAGGGAGACTGGAGAGTGGCTGGAAGGCCTTGGGGGCAGCCTCTATGATCGGCACACTTTCCTGCACGGACACGGCTTGAGCGCCCCTACGTACCGGTTCGGCCGCTCCGACGAGACACATGAGATCCGTACGAAAACGAGTGCACTGCGGGAGCGAACGGTGAGCGGAACGTCCCAAGGGCCGGCGCCCGCGCCAGACCTCGCCCGGCCGGCGATCACAGAGCGTCACGCCAATGCGTCAGCTCAGCCGACACGGTCGTCGGAGGAGAGTCCCACGACACCCGCCGCCTTCTCCGTCGCGCCGCTGGCCATGGCCGTCGTCGACCGCGACGGGCTGGTCGTCACCGCCAACGGGGCGATGGGGACCCTGCTCGGCACGGGCGCGGAACCGCTGGCCGGGCGGGTCGCCGCCGATCTGGTGGACCTCGCCTCGGACACCCGCACCTGGCACGCGTACCGCGAGGTGCTGCGCGGCAGGCAGGCCCGGCTGCGTTGTACGCGCCGGCTCAAACAGCCCGACGGCACCTGGCTGTGGGTCCAGGTGTCGGTGGCTCCGCTGCCTGAGGAGGAGCGGGCGGTGCTTCTCTCGGTCGCCGACATCAGCGCCACCCGTCAGCTTCAGGCCAGGCTCCGTCACCTGCAGATGCACGACCCGGTGACCCGGCTGCCCAACCGCACCCTCTTCTTCGAACAACTCTCCGCCGCCCTCGAACGGGAGGCCTACGACGAGGTCGGCACCGGGCGGATCGGCCTGGTCTATCTGGACCTGGACGGGTTCAAGGCGGTCAACGACACCCTCGGCCACCGTGTCGGCGACCGGCTCCTCGCGGCCGTCGGCGAGCGGCTCACCCGGTGCGCCGACGAGGCCGCCCTCCAGCGCAAGGCCGGTACGACCGCCGGGGCGCCGTTGGTGGCCAGACTCGGCGGTGACGAGTTCGCGCTGCTGGTGGAGGACTCCACCGGCACGGAGCAGCTCGCCGACCTGGCCGACTCGGTCCTCAAGGCGCTGCAGGCGCCCTTCGACCTGGCCGGTCAGCGGCTGTCGGTCTCCGCGTCGATCGGGGTCGTCGAGCGGCAGTCGACGAGCACGACGGCGACCGGGCTGATGCAGGCCGCCGACACGACGCTGTACTGGGCGAAGGCCGACGGCAAGGCCCGCTGGACGCTGTTCGACCCGGAGCGCAACGCCCACCGGATGACCCGTCAGGCCCTGTCGTCCACCCTGCGGGCGGCCGTCGGGCGGGGCGAGTTCGTCCTGGAGTACCAGCCGCTGGTGGGCATGGCGCAGGGCGAGGTGCGCGGGGTCGAGGCGCTGGTGCGCTGGCATCACCCGCAGTTCGGCCTGCTGACGCCGAATCGGTTCATCTCACTGGCCGAGGAGGACGGCTCGATCGTCCAGCTCGGGCGGTGGATTCTGGCCACCGCCTGCCGGCAGGCCCGCCGCTGGCAGATCGACCACCCCGACCGGGCGCCGATCTTCGTCAGCGTGAACGTGGCCGTCCGCCAGGTCTGGGACTCCGACCTGGTCGCCGACGTCGCCGAGATCCTCGCGGAGACCGGCCTCGCCCCGCATCTGCTGCAGCTGGAGCTGACCGAGTCCGCGCTCATGGGCTCCGCCGGCCGCCCCCTCCAGGCGCTCAGGGCCCTCAGCGACATGGGCGTACGCATCGCCATCGACGACTTCGGCACCGGGTACTCCAACCTCGCCTACCTGAGCCGGCTGCCGGTGTCGGTGCTGAAGCTGGACGGGGCGTTCGTCCGGGGGTTCCAGTACGAGGGCGCGCAGGAGGGCCCCGCCGCGGGGGACGACCAGGACTCCGGGCAGCCCAACCCCGCCGACGAGATCATCGTCGAGGCGCTCGTCCAGCTCGCCCACCGGCTCGGGCTGTCGGTCACGGCGGAGGGCGTGGAGACCGACGCGCAGGCCTCCCGGCTGCGCAGACTCGGCTGCGACACCGGGCAGGGGTGGCTGTACTCCCGCGCGGTGTCGCCGGAACGGATCGCGGAACTGCTGGGGGCCGCGGCCTGCCCTCAGGCCTGAGGGGCGCCCCCGGCTCCCGGCAGGTCGTAGGCGTCGGCGATCAGTTCGTACGAGCGCAGGCGCAGGTCGGGGCTGTGGGCGTGGGAGGTGAGCATCAGCTCGTCGGCGCCCGTGCGCTTGTGCAGGTCGTCGAGACGGGTGCGGACCTCGTCGACGGTGCCGTGGACGACGTCGGCGTTCCAGGAGTCGATGAAGTCCTGTTCGACCGCGCTGAACTCGTACGCCTCCGCCTCCTCGGGTGTCGGGACCAGACCGGGGCGGCCGGTGCGCAGACGGACCATGTTGAGGGCGGCGGCCCTGACCTGGCGGCGGGCCTCCTTCTCCTCGTCGGCGGCGAGGGCGGAGACGCCGATCAGCGCGTACGGGGCGTCGAGGACCGGCGAGGGGCGGAACGACTCGCGGTACAGGTCGAGCGCCGGGATCGTGTTCCGCGCGGAGAAGTGGTGGGCGAAGGCGAAGGGCAGGCCGAGGGAGCCGGCCAGCCGGGCGCTGAAGCCGGAGGAGCCGAGCAGCCAGATCGGGGGGCGGTGCGGGGACTGGACGCCGCCGGGCGAGGTGCTCTGGACGGGACCCGGGACCGCGTGGATACGGCGGTAGGGGTGGCCGTCGGGGAAGTCGTCGTCCAGGAAGCGGGTCAGCTCCGCGAGCTGCTCGGGGAAGTCGTCGGCGCCCTCGTGGAGGCGGGCGGAGCGGCGCAGGGCGGCCGCGGTGGCGCCGTCCGTGCCGGGGGCCCGGCCGAGGCCGAGGTCGACCCTGCCGGGGGCCATCGCCTCCAGCGTGCCGAACTGCTCCGCGATGACCAGGGGGGCGTGGTTGGGGAGCATCACGCCGCCCGAGCCCAGGCGGATGCGGGTGGTGTGGGCGGCGAGGTGGGCGAGGATCACGGCGGGCGAGGAGGAGGCCACGCCAGGCATGGAGTGGTGCTCGGCGACCCAGTAGCGGTGGAACCCGCGGGCTTCGGCCTGGCGGGCGAGGGTGACGCTGGTGCGGAGGGCGTCCGTGGCGGTGCGGCCGGCGCCCACGGTGACCAGGTCGAGGACGGAGAGGGGGACCGGGGCGCTGCCCTTGGCTTCGCCTCGTATCTCGGCTGTGGTCACGGTGGGGCCTCCTGGGGCGTGCGGGGGTTCGGTGCCGGGGTTCGTGCGGGGTGCGCGCGTACGGGGTGGGGTAACAGGAGGGTGACTCCGGTTATTCCCTCGCCCCCGCCGCCCCTACCCGTCCCATCCCCCAGGGGCCGCGCCCCTTCGACCTCCAGCCGCCCGTCCGGTGGGGCTTCTCGCGCAGTTCCCCGCGCCCCTGAACGGCCTGCGGCCCGTCCAGGGGCGCGGGTGGTCACACCTGCACGATCGGTTCCCTGGTGAACAGTTGGCCCAGTCGTGGTGCGTTGACCCTCCTGTCGGCCAGCCTCAGGGCCTCCCAGACCGTGACCTGGTTGGCGGTGAGGACCGGTTTGCCGAGTTCCTTCTCCAGGGTGGGGAGGTGGGAGGCGGTGTGCAGGGCCGTGTCCGGGAGGAGCAGGGCCTCCGCCTCCGGGTGGTCGGCCGCGCGGGCGAGGGCGAGGATCTCGTCGAGACCCCAGGTGCCCACCTCCGCCGCCGTGACGATCCCGGCGCCCCGCACGGAGAGGACCTCGACGCCGGCCGCCGCCAGGAAGTCGACGAAGAGGCGGGCCACATCGTCCGGGCAGGTCGCCGCCACGGCGACCCGCGTGGCGCCGACCTCCCGTGTCGCGTGGGCGAACGCGAAGGACGTGGAGGAGGCCGGGAGGCCCGCCGCGCGGGCGAGGGCGCGGATCTGCTCGTGGGCGCCTTCGTAGCCGTGGACGAAACTGCCGCTCGTGCAGGCCCAGACGACGGCCTCCGAGCCGGAGAGGCGCAGGGCCTCGCAGCCGGCGGCCAGGCGTTCGGGGGCGCCCATCTCACGCAGGGCGTCCACGCGGTGGGCGTCCTCGCCGATGTCGGTGTGCACCACGTCCACCCGGATGTCGCTGCCGAGCAGTTGCTCCATGCGCGGATAGTCGTCCTCGGCGGAGTGGCCCGGGTAGAGGAAACCGAGTGCGGTCATGCCCAACCTTCCTGTTCTTCCGGCAGTACCGGCGGTGGCGGAACAGGCCCCGCACCGAACGACTGCCTGGCCGACTCGTCGAGCAGAGCCTGGTACGGACCCGCCGGCCGGGTACCCAGATGACGCAGTGCCGCCCACATCGTCACCTGGTTGGCCGAGATCACCGGCATCCGCAGCTCCGCTTCGAGCTGGGGGATGACGTCGTACGTGGGCAGATTGGTGCAGGAGATGAAGAGGGCGTCCGGGGTCGTGGCGCGGACGGCCCGATGGGCCATGGCGACCACGTCGCGGTAGGGCACCTTCCAGATGTGCCGGACCAGGCCCAGCGAGGCGCGGCCGGTGACCAGGATGCCCGCCTCGGCCAGGTACTCCTCCAGGGACCGGGTGACCGAGACGGTGTAGGGGGTGACGAGGGCGACACGGCGCGCGTGCAGCTCGGCCAGCGCGGTGAGCAGCGCGCCCGAGGTGGTGACCGCGTGCGCGGCGCCCGCGCGGGTCATCGCCTCGCCCATCGCGCGCTCCCCCGCGACACCGCCGACGAAGCTGCCGCTGGTGCAGGCGTAGGCCACGATCTCGGGCGCGACCTCGTTCAGGGCGCGGACCGCCTCGTGGAGCGTCTCGTGCTCGGAGACCAGGCGGGCCAGGTGGAGGCTCACCTCGACCGGGACGTACGGGGTCCGGGTGAGGTGCAGGGAGACGTCGTCCGGGACCCACCGCCACAGTTCGCGGTCGAGGGCGAAGTCGAAGGGAGCGATGACACCGATGCCGCGCTGCGGCCGGGGCCCACCGAGGAAGGAGACGTTCATGACGGTCACCGGCCTCACGGAGAGAGATGTGCGGACGACAGAACGTGCGCAAGTCCGTGTTGACGAAGGTAGGTTCGGGTGCGAGCGTGGTCAATCAGTGCACGTCACACGCATCTTCGTGGTGGCGGTAGAGCCGCTTTTCGATCGTGAGGGGTTGCCTTCGCCCATGACCTCGTCGCAGCGCCCGCGCCTCCTCGTCCTCGACACCGAACCACGTCCCCGGCTCGGGCGGCTCACCGGGCGGGCCACCGTCGAGTACGCCGACGCCTCGACGCTGGCCGAGCGGCTGCCGTACGCCGATGTGCTGCTGGTGTGGGACTTCGCGTCCCTCGCGGTGCGGGACGCCTGGCCGCGCGGCGGGCCCCGGCCCCGCTGGGTGCACACGGCGAGCGCGGGCGTGGACCATCTGCTGGGCCCCGGGCTCGTCGCCGACGAGGAGACGGTGGTGACGAACGCGCGCGGGATCTTCGAGGCGCCGATCGCCGAGTACGTCGCCGCGCTCGTCCTCTCCATGGCCAAGGATCTGCCGCGCAGCTGGGAGCTGCAGGGGCGGCGGGAGTGGCGCCACCGGGAGGCCCTGCGGGTGTCCGGTGGCCGGGCCTGTGTGGTGGGGTCCGGGCCGATCGGGCGGGCGATCGCACGGTACCTCAAGGCGCTCGGCCTCCACACGGCCGTGGTGGGCCGGGCCGCGCGGGCGGGGGTGCACGGCCCGGGGGAGCTGGACCGGCTGCTGGCCCGCGCCGACTGGGTGATCGCGGCCGCGCCGCTGACGGAGGCGACGTACGGCATGTTCGACGCCCGGCGGTTCGGGGTCATGCAGCCGTCCGCGTGGTTCGTCAACGTGGGGCGTGGGCAGCTCGTGGTGGAGGACGCGCTCGTCGAGGCGCTGCGCAAGCGGTGGATCGCGGGGGCCGCGCTGGACGTCTTCGACCGGGAGCCGCTGGGACCGGACGATCCGCTGTGGGAGGTGCCGGGGCTGATCGTCTCTCCCCACATGAGCGGGGACACGGTGGGGTGGCGGGACGAACTCGGCGCCCAGTTCGTGGAGTTGTTCGAGCTGTGGGAGGCGGGCAAACCGCTGCCCAACGTGGTCGACAAGCAGCGCGGGTACGTGCCCGGGCACTGAACTCCCCTGGGAGGGGCCGGATGTCGGAGCTCACGGAACTGTCCGCCGTACGACTGGTCGAGGGGTACCGCAAGGGCGAGTTCGGTCCCGTGGAGGTGGCGCGGGCGGCGCTGGAGCGGGCCGAGCGGGTGCAGCCGGAGGTGAACGCCTTCGTGCGGATCGACACCGGGTCCGCCCTCGCGCAGGCGCGGGAGTCGGAGGAGCGCTGGCGGCGCGGGGAGCCGGCCGGGGCGGTGGACGGGGTGCCCGTCACGGTGAAGGACATCCTGCTCGTGCGGGGCGGGCCGACACTGCGGGGCTCCAGAACGGTCTCGGCGGAGGGGAGTTGGGACGAGGACGCGCCCTCCGTGGCCCGGCTGCGGGAACAGGGGGCGGTCTTCCTGGGCAAGACCACGACGCCCGAGTTCGGCTGGAAGGGCGTCACCGACTCACCCCTCAGTGGTGTGACGCGCAATCCGTACGACCTCTCGCGTACGGCGGGGGGCTCCAGCGGGGGTGCCGCCGCGGCCGTCGCGCTCGGGGCCGGGCCGCTGGCGCTGGGCACGGACGGGGGCGGCAGTGTGCGTATCCCGGCCGCGTTCTGCGGGGTGTTCGGGATGAAGCCGACGTACGGGCGGGTGCCGCTGTATCCCGCGAGCGCGTTCGGCACGCTGTCCCATGTGGGGCCGCTGACCCGGGACGCGGCCGACGCCGCGCTGATGCTGGACGTCATCTCCGGGCCGGACGCGCGGGACTGGTCCGGGCTCGGACCGCCCTCCGGTTCCTTCGTGGACGCGCTCGACGGTGGGGTGCGGGGGCTGCGGGTGGCGTACTCGGCGTCGCTGGGCGGGCAGGTCGCGGTGCAGCCCGGCGTCGCGGGCGCCGTGCGGCGGGCGGTGGAGGGGCTCGCCGGGCTCGGCGCGTACGTCAGCGAGGCCGATCCCGACTTCTCCGATCCCTTCGCGGCGTTCCACACGCTGTGGTTCAGCGGGGCGGCTCGGGTGACGCAGCGGCTCGGGGCGGGGCAGCGGGGTCTGCTGGATCCCGGGTTGCGGGAGGTGCGGGATCTCGGGGCGCGGCTGTCCGCGCTGGACTATCTGGCCGCGGTGGATGTGCGGATGGAGGTCGGGCGGCGGATGGGGGCGTTCCATGAGCGGTACGACGTTCTTGTCACGCCTTCCCTGCCGGTGACCGCGTTCGAGGCGGGGGTGGAGGTGCCGGGGGGTTTCGGGGGGCGGCGGTGGACTGCCTGGACGCCGTTCACGTATCCGTTCAATCTGACGCAGCAGCCTGCGGCGAGTGTGCCGGTGGGGGTGGACGGGGGTGGGTTGCCTGTGGGGGTGCAGGTGGTGGCGGCTCGGTATCGGGACGATCTGGTGTTGCGGGTGGCTCATGCGTTGTACGGGGCGGGGGTTGCGGGGGTGGGGGTGCCGGGGGCCGTCGGTTCTTCGGGGGGTTGATCCGCCCCCGCCTCCCTCCCCTACCCAGGGGCTGCGCCCCTTCGACCCCCCGGCTGCCGGCACGGTGGGGGCTGGTCTTTCAGGGGCGCGGGGAACTGCGCGAGAAGCCCCACCGGGCCGCAGCCGGATGTCAGGCTCGGCGGAAGGTCAGGGTTTCGCCCAAGGCCCCCGATCGCCATAGATCGTTGCAGGCCTGGGCCATCTCGCGCAGGCCCTCGGTCACCTGGCCCCAGACGATGCCGGGTACCCAGCCCACGTCCCCGTTCAGCAGCAGGTTGTTGCGTTCGTAGAAGAGGGCCAGGTCGACGAGGGTCGCGTCGGGGCGGACGTCGCGGTCGTAGCCGTAGGCGCCGGTGGCCAGTTCCGTGCCGGCGAAGGAGAAGTAGCAGAGGTCGCCCGGGATGGGCGTGACCGTGGGGTTCTCCAGGGGCGGCTCGCGGTCGGCGAAGGGCGGGAAGAGGGCGTAGATCTCGTTGCGGGCGTACTTGGCGTGGTAGACGTCGCCGGACAGGGGCAGCGCGTCCCACACCGCGGCGCAGGTGATCGGCGCGCGGTCGTCGAGCAGCAGGGCCGTGCAGCGGACCCCGCGCCGGTCGAGCGCGATCTCGATGTGCCGTTCCGCCGGTTCCGCCACCGCAGCCTCCTCGCGTCGACACACCCGCCCCGCGCCTGCCCGGTATCCCGGGCTTCAACCCGCGCGTGAAGGACCGGAAAAGACCTGGCATACCCCCTGCCGCGTCGGGTAGCCGCGCGGCCATGGCTCGATTGCACACACACGACAGGAAAAGCCGACATCCCAGCAGACCCGGCATCCCCCGCCGCACCCTGCTCACCGGCACCGCCGCCCTGGTCGGCACGGGCGCGGTGGTGGGCGCGAGCAGTGGATGCAGCCGGGTGGCCACCGCGGACACCGGCGACGGCGGGCAGCTCCTGCAGCAGCTGCGCGCGAAGGGCACCGTACGGCTCGGCATCGCCGGCGAGCAGCCGTACGGCTACATAGGCAAGGACGGTCAGGTCACCGGCTCCGCGCCGGCCATCGCGACCCGGATCTTCCGCAGACTGGGCGTCGATCACGTCGAACCGTTCCCCACCGAGTTCGGTTCGCTGATCTTCGGGCTCAACTCGCTGCAGTACGACGTGGTCGCCGCCGGCATGTACATCAACCCGGAGCGCTGTGAGCAGGTGCTCTTCGCGGACCCGGAGTACCAGATGAAGGACGCCTTCATCGTGCCCAAGGGAAACCCGAAGAAGCTGCGCACCTACGCCGACATCGCCCGCACCGGCGCCCGGATGGCGGCCGGCATCGGCTACGCGGAGATCGACTACGCCAAGGAGGCCGGGGTGAAGCACATCGACACCCTGCCGGACCAGCTGGCCGGTCTCCTCGCCGTCGAACAGGGGCGCGTCGACGTGTTCGCGGGCACCGCCGTCACCGTGCGGAACGTGGTCGAGCAGACCGGGAGCACGAAGGCGGAGGCGACCGACGAGGTCACCCCGCTCGTGGACGGCAAGCCGGTCATCGACGTCGGCGGCTTCGCGTTCCGCATGCCCGAACGCAATCTGCGGGACGCCTTCAACCGCGAGCTGCACAAGATGAAGCGGAGCGGGGAGCTGCTGGAGGTCATGCGGCCCTTCGGGTTCACGAAGGACCAGATGACCGACATCAGGGCAGAGGAGAAGTGCCGCTCATGAGCGCCTTGAACGACACGGCGCACATGAGCGCCGCCCACGAGGCGACCACCGCCGGGTCTGCCCATGAGGTCACCACCGCCGGGCTCCTCGACGACTTCGCCTTCGGCTCGGGTCTGTGGGAGCTGCTGCTGCGCGGTGTGTGGATCACCGTCCAGCTGACCGTGTACGGCGCGGCCCTCGGCGCCGCCGTCGCCTTCGCCGTGGGCCTCGCCCGGCAGCACCGGCTGTGGGCCGTGCGGTTCGTGGCGGGCGCGTACTTCGAGATCTTCCGCGGCACCTCCGCCCTGGTCCTGATGATCTGGGTGTTCTTCGTGGTGCCGCTGACCCTCGGCTGGCAGCTCGTCCCGATGTGGGCCGCCGTGCTCACCCTGGGCTGCACCTACGGCGCGTACGGCTCGGAGATCGTGCGGGGCGCGGTGGCCGCGGTGCCGGCGGCGCAGCGCGAGGCGGGGGTGGCGCTGAGCTTCACGCCCGCCCAGCGGATGCGCAAGATCGTGCTGCCGCAGGCCTGGCCGGAAATGGTGCCGCCCTTCTGCAACCTGCTCATCGAGCTGCTGAAGGGCACCGCCCTGGTGTCCGTGCTCGGCGTCGCCGACACGACCTTCGCCGCCCAGCTGGTGCGCAACGCCACCGGGCAGAGCGCCCCGGTCTACACGGTGATCCTCGTCATGTACTTCCTCCTCGCCTTCGCCATCACCCGGGTGATGCGGCAGGTCGAGCGACGGGCCAAGGCCGGCGTCGGCCGGGCCCCCGCCGAGGGCGTCCCCGGGCCGCGCGCGGCCGTCACCGGACGCCCGCAGGACCTGGCCGGAGCGGGCGCCGCAACCGGTGGTGCCGGAGCCGGTGCCGCAGCCGGTGGTGCCGGAGCGGCCTCGAAGACGTCGGCCCCCGGAGGTGCCTCATGACCTGGAACTGGTCCACACTGGGCGACTTCATGCCGGCCTTCCGCGACGGCGTACTGGTCACCCTGCAAGCCCTGCTGTGGGGTGCGCTGCTCGCCTTCTCCCTCGGCCTGGTCTGGGCCCTCGCCCAGCGCTCGTCGCTGAAGGCGGTGCGCTGGCCGGTCAAGGCGGTCACGGAGTTCATCCGCAACACCCCGCTGCTGGTGCAGCTGTTCTTCCTCTTCTACGTGCTGCCCGAGTGGGGCCTGACCCTGTCCGCGCTGGCCACCGGCGTGCTCGGTCTCGGGCTGCACTACTCGACGTACACCGCCGAGGTGTACCGCGCCGGTATCGACGGCGTGCCCGCCGGCCAGTGGGAGGCGGCGACCGCGCTCAGCCTGCCGCGCTCGCGCACCTGGACCGCGGTGATCCTGCCGCAGGCGCTGCGCCGGGTCGTGCCCGCCCTCGGCAACTACGTCATCGCGATGCTGAAGGACTCGCCGATGCTCATGACCATCGGTGTCCTGGAGATGCTCGGCGAGGCCCGCCAGTTCGGCTCCCGGACCTTCCAGATGAACGAGGCCATCGTGACCGTCGGCCTCGCCTTCATCGTCATCGCCTACCCCGCCTCCCTCCTCCTGCGAGCCCTGGAGCGTCGTCTTGTCCGCTGACACCCCGCTGATGAACGAACCCGATTCCTCCGACGCGCGCGTGGCGGACACGAAGGAACTGATCCGCTTCGAGAACGTGACCAAACGATTCGGCAGCAACACCGTCCTCGACCGGCTGGACTTCTCGGTCGACGCCGGCAAGCACGTCACGCTGATCGGCCCGTCCGGCTCCGGCAAGACGACGATCCTGCGGCTGCTGATGACCCTCGCCAAGCCCGACGAGGGGAGGATCACCGTCGGCGGGCAGCAGCTGTACCCGGCGAGCGACAAGCAGTGCCGCGAGGTCCGCAAGAACATCGGGATGGTGTTCCAGCAGTTCAACCTCTTCCCCAACATGAAGGTGCTGCGCAACATCACCGAGGCGCCCGTCACCGTCCTCGGGCTGTCCAAGGACGAGGCCGAGGCGCGCGCCCGCGAGCTGCTCGACCTGGTGGGACTCGCCGACAAGTGCGACTCCTACCCGAGCCAGCTCTCCGGTGGACAGCAGCAGCGCGTGGCCATCGCGCGGGCGCTGGCGATGCGTCCGCAGGTGCTGCTCCTCGACGAGGTGACCTCCGCGCTCGACCCCGAGCTGGTCGCGGGCGTCCTCGACCTGCTCAGGGACATCGCGCGCACCACTGACATCACGATGCTCTGCGTGACCCACGAGATGAACTTCGCCCGGGACATCTCGGATCAAGTTCTGATGTTCGATTCCGGCCAGGTGATCGAATCGGGCAGTCCCGAGAAGATCTTCGGCGATCCGTCACACGAACGTACGCGCGAATTCCTCGGCGCGGTCAACTGACTACACCGAGTGAACGGGTGAACGCGTGGGAACATGCGAGGTCCGCTCGCCGGGCCATGCCCTCGACATATGCCAGAGTGCTGGTCCGGCAGTTGGGAGGCTCGGGGGCGGGCGGAAATTCTCGTGAACAACCCCTCCGTGCACGGCTCTTGGGCCGTATCGTGGGAAGCGGCAAGCTGTCCGAAAAACGGCCCGAGAAGCGCAGGGGGAAACCGTGGCGCTCAAGCACGAGCCGACCGCGCCGTACCACTCGGCCCAGGACGCCCTGCGCGTCCTGGAGACGGTGGCGCGGCACGCAGGTGGCGTCACCGACGCCGAGATCGCCCGTCGCACCGGCGTCGACAGCGAGCGGCTGACCGCGCTCCTGCGGATGCTGCGGCGCGAGGGGTATGTGGAGCAGACCACCGACGGTGCCTACGTCAGCGGTGCCGCACTCGCCCGGCTGGACTCCACGGAGGGTCATGACCAGGCCCTGCGCGAGCAGCTCCAGCACACCCTCGACCGGCTGCGCGACTCGGTGGGCGCCGCCGTCTACGTCACCCGCTATCTGGACGGGGAGATCCAGGTCACCGGCTGGGCCGACAGCGCGGACACGCCCGCGGTCCACGAGTGGGTCGACTTCCGCTCCTCCGCCCACGCCACCGCCTTCGGCAAGGGCCTGCTGGGCCAGCTCGACCTCAACGGCCGGCGCGACCATCTCTCGCGCCACCGCCCGGCCCGGCTCACCGCCCGCACGATCACCAACGAGAAGGTGCTGCTGAGCAAGCTCGACGCGCAGACCCCCACGGTCCCGGTCCTCGACCTCCAGGAGTACGCGCCGGGCACGGTCTGCGCGGCCGTCCCCATCACCGCGGGCTCCGCAGTCGGCTGCCTCGCGCTGTCCCTCCCGCTGGAGCACGCGCACCGGCTGCGCGCGGCGGCGAACACGTTGAACCGGGGGGCGGCGCCGGTGCTGCTGTCGTTGGCGATCTAGCGGGGCCGGGCGACTCGTCGGCGATCCGCCGTCCACCGCCCGTCGCCCGTCGCCCGTCGCCCGCCCCCCGTCGGAGATCCAGCTCACGTTTAAGTGGTCGAAGGCACCCCCGCGGACCAGGTAGTATTTTCTCTGTCGCCAGCCGCGAAAGCACGAAGGCGACAGAGTCTGCGCCGCTAGCTCAGTTGGTTAGAGCAGCTGACTCTTAATCAGCGGGTCCGGGGTTCGAGTCCCTGGCGGCGCACAGCAAGAAGGCCCCTCGCTCCGGCGAGGGGCCTTCTGCGTGTCTCCTCCTGCGCGGTTCTCCTCCTCCGCGCGTCACGTCACCCCCGCAGGTACGCCAGGACCGCCAGCACCCGACGGTGTGTGTCCTCGGCCGGTGGGAGGTCCAGCTTTCCCAGGATGTTGCCGATGTGCTTGCCGACCGCCGCCTCGGTGACGACGAGTTCGCGGGCGATCGCCCCGTTCGACCTCCCCTCGGCGACCAGCGCGAGCACCTCCCGCTCGCGCGGGGTGAGCGCCGCCAGCGGATCACGCCGGCGCCGCAGCAGCTGCCGTACGACCTCGGGGTCGACGACCGTCCCCCCGGCCGCGACCCGCTCCACCGCCTCCGCGAACTGCTCGACCTGGCCGATACGGTCCTTGAGGAGATAGCCGACGCCGGTGCCGTCTCCGGTGTCCAGCAGCTCGGCGGCGTAGGCCCGTTGGACGTACTGGCTGAGGACGAGGACGGGCAGGGCGGGGTTCGCGGCACGTAGTGCGAGGGCGGCGCGCAGACCCTCGTCGGAGAGGCCGGGCGGCATCCGTACGTCGGTGACGACGAGGTCGGGAACGTATGACCGTACGGCCGTGACCAGCATCTCCGCGTCCCCGACCGCCGCGACGACCTCGTGCCCGAACCGGGTCAGGACACCCACGAGTCCTTCCCGCAGCAGCACGCTGTCCTCGGCGAGCACGATCTTCAGCGCTGCGGGCACGGGATCTCCAGGGACAGGACGGTCGGGCCGCCGGCCGGGCTGCGGACGGACAGTGTCCCATCGAGCACGGCGAGCCGGTCGGCGAGTCCGGTGAGGCCGGTCCCCCGTGCGGGGTCGGCACCGCCCGTCCCGTCGTCCTCCACCTCCACCCGCAGCAGCCCGCCCGCGTACCGTCCGACGATCCGGGCCCGACGGGCCCCGCTGTGCTTGCCGATGTTGGCGAGGGCCTCCCGGACCGCGAAGTACGCGGCGGACTCGACGGATTCGGCGAACCGGGGGAGGTCGACGTCCAGTTGCACGGGTACGGCGGACCGGTCGGCGGCGTCGGCGAGGGCCTCCGGGAGGCCGTAGTCGGCGAGGACCTGGGGGTGGATGCCGTGGATCAACTCGCGTAGTTCGCCGAGGACCTGTTCGGCCTCCTGGTGGGCGGCGGCCAACCGGCCGGCCAGGTCCGGCGGGGCGTCGAGCCGGGCCAGGCCCAGGGTCATGCTCAGGGACACGAGCCGCTGCTGCGCCCCGTCGTGCAGATCGCGCTCGATCCTGCGCCGCTCGGCGTCGAAGGCCGCCACCAGCCGCGCCCGCGACCGCGTCACCTCGGCCAGCCGCCGTTCCGCCTCGGCCTCGCTGGGGCCGAGCAGCAGCCGGGCGAGCGCGGCGCGGGCCCGCGCGTACCGGACGAGGGGCCACAGCAAGGCAAGGAGGAGGACGACGCCGGCGAGCGTGCACAGCAGGGCCTGGCCGTAGGAGTCGATCAGCCAGAGCTTGGCGATCCGCGCGTCCGCGCTGTCACTGCCGCTGGTCGCCAGCTGCGCGGGCGCCGCGATCATCGCGCCGGGCAGGCCCAGCGCCCCCGCCACCACGATCGCGTCCAGCGGCCACAGCACGAGGCCGAGGAGCCCGGTGTACGCCAGCTCGCGCCAGGTCGCCCGCTCGGCCAGCCGCAGCCGGGCCCACGCGGCGAGTCCGGGTTCGGCCGGGGTGGCGTGCGGGTCGGGCGGCGACGGGGTGCGCGTCAGGGCCAGCCGCCGCCGTTCGAGCGCGCCGACGGGGATACCCGACAGGACGGCCACCGCGAGCAGCGGCAGCCCGACGAGGACCGGCGCCAGGGCGAGTCCCAGGGCACCCAGAACCAGGAGCACCAGCAGCAGCGGGGCACCCACCAGCACGCCGCTGAGCAGGTACGCCACCGCGCGCGGCACATCCCGTACGACCGTTCGGATCATGGTCGTCACGGTAGGCGGGGGCGGCCGGGGGTGGCCATGGGGGTGGGGGGTGTTCGGGGGGTGGGGCTGGGCATACCTGCCCGCCGCCCCGCCCGCCACCACCCCTCTACCGCACCAGCAACCCCTCCCGCCCCCGAGCCCGGTACTCCGTCACCAGCCGTGCCAGATCCACCGCCGAGAACTTCCGGTACGCCCACTTCCCCGGTGGACGCCACCAGACCGGATCCGGGCAGCGGAAGCCCTCCCGGCGGAGGGTGGCGCGCTGGATCTTGTTGGTGGCGGTGACGGGCATGGACGCGACGACGCGTACGAAGCGAGGGGTCATCTTGGTCCCCAGGTCGGGCTGGGAGACGAGGAACTCGGCGAAGCCGTCGGGGTCGAAGTCGCCCGCGATCGTCGCCATGACCTGGTCTCCGGCGACCGGGTCGGGGACGGCGTAGACGGCGACGGCCTCGGCGCCCTCGTAGCGGGCGAGGATGTTCTCGATGACGGCGGCGGCGAGGTTCTCGCTGTCGACGCGGAGGCGGTCGTCGGTGCGGCCGGCGAAGTAGAGGAAGCCGTCCGGGTCGCGGTAGAAGAGGTCGCCGGTCCAGTACCAGCCGTCGTGGCGGCGGGCGGCGTCGGCCTCCGGGTTGCGCCAGTAGCCCTCGAAGGGGTTGGGGCCGCGGTTGACCAACTCCCCTATCGCCGCACTGCCGTTGAGCAGGCGGCCGTCGTCGGCGAGGAGGGCGGGCGGGCACTCCTCGCGGGTCTGCGGGTCGACCACCGCGAGGTCGTCGCCGGGTGCCGCCCGACCGATCGCCCCCGGCGGCGCCCCGGGCGTCCGCTGGATCGCCGCCCCGCCCTCGGACGACCCGTACCCCTCCACGAGCCGGACCCCGAACCGCTTCTCGAACGCCGCCGCGTCCACGGCCCCCGCCTCCGTGCCGAAACCCATGCGCAGGGGGTGGTCGCGGTCGTCGGGGCGGGGTTCGGTGGCGAGGACGTACTGCACGGCGCGTCCGACGTAGGTGAAGTACGTGGCCCCGTACGCCCGTACGTCGTCCAGGAACCGGGAGGCGGAGAACCGGCGCCGCAACGCGATCCCGGCGCCGGCGACCAGGGCGGGGGCCCAGTCGGCGATGACCGCGTTGCCGTGGAACAGCGGCATGCAGATGTAGTGCACGTCGTCCCGCCGGACCCCGAAGCGGTCCACCAGTGCCCGGCCGGCCGCCGCGAGCCGGCCCTGGGAGCAGAGGGCGGCCTTGGGGGCGCCGGTGGAGCCGGAGGTGAAGTAGAGGAGAAGCCGGTCGGCGGGGGTGGCACGGGTCGGGTCGGGTGTGGCGTCGGCGTACGGGGCGAGCAGGTCGGCGTACGCCTGGGTGTCCGTCACCAGCACGCGCACGCCGATGAGGTCGAGGTTCTCCAGCAGGGGCAGGTGGGCCCGTTCCGTGATGAGGAGCCGGCATTCGGTGTGCAGGATGTCGCGGGCCAGCTCGGGGCCCCGGCGGGTGGGGTTGATACCGGCGACGGCGGCGCCCGCGAGGGCCGCCGCGCTCAGCCAGAGGGGGAATTCGGGGGTGTTGTCGAGGAGGACGCCGAGGTGCGGTTCGGCGTCGGGTGGCAGGAGGTCGGCGAGCAGGGCCGCGCGGGCGGCGGCTCCGGCGGCGACCTCGTGGTGGGTCAGGATCTGTTCCTCGAACCACAGCCCGGGCCGGTGGTCGTCCCACCGGTCGGCGACGAGCTGTGCGACCGTGCGCCTCGTGGACTCCATGTCCGCGCACGGTAGTTGACGGACCGTCAGTTGAGGAGGGTCACGGCGTCGGGAACGAGGAGTCCGTGGAGTACTGGTGGTAGGTGACCATGAAGAACACGCAGAACGCGAAGGCCACCCCGAGGAACGCCAGGATGCCGAGGCCGGCCGCGGCCTGCTTGACCCGCTCGCCGGGGGCGTGGGCCGTGGCGATCACGTTCGGGCCGTCGGTGTAGTACACGGTCACGAAGTCGCCTTCGACCGTCGCCATCGGCCCGTCCTCCTCCTCGAAGCGGATGGCGCGACCGTCCCGGGTCGTGAACTCGTACACGTGGTGGATCGTCGTGTGTACGCTGCTGTGCCCGCCCGCGTTCCGGCTGACCGTGGTGAACGTCCTCAGGCAGCGCGCCTCGGCCGTCAGCCCGCTGTTCCAGGCCCTTCTGATGCGCAGCCAGCGACTCAGTACCCGGAACGCCATGAAGCCGATGAAGGTCATCATGACCACGGGAATGAGGTAGAAGAAGGCGTCCATGGTGTTCCCCCCGGATTCGGCGGCCGCCCTGGTAGGCGGCGTGTGGGGAACGTACCCGGGTGGGGGCCCCGCGCAGCTCAAGTGAGGCTCAGAACTCGCGGGGCCGGCGGTGCCGAGGCTCAGAAGGTGACGTCCGAGCAGGCGTAGAACGCGTTGGTGGTGTCCGCGATCGTCCAGACCGCGAGGATGACGTGGTGGCCGCTCAGCCCGGACGGCAGACGGCCGGTGTGGGAGAGCGTGGACGGGGGGCGCTGCCCGTTGTAGGGGACGGTGAAGAACGGGGTCAGGTTGAGGTCGGAGCGGGTCAGGGCGTGATTCTGGTTCCAGCCCGCCCTGGTGACGTAGTACTTGAAGTCCGTGGTGGCGTGCATGGCGGTGAACTGCCAGCGGAACGTGTAGTTCTGACCGCCCGTCACCCTGGTGGTGGGCCAGGCGCCGCCGCCCGGCCTGGTGGACGCGTCGAGCTGGTTGAACCTGCTGTTGCCACCGGAGCACAGCCGGCCGTCAGCCGGCCCTGAGCCCGGGAAGCCCTTCGGTCCCTCGACGCTCTGCGGTTCCCACTGGATGTCGCCGCAGTTCGTCACGGAGCCGTTCTGGCAGAGCTTCTGCCGGCTGACGGGGAGGTCGGTGTAGCCGTGGCCGGTGGCGCCACCACTGGAGAGCACGAACGCTCCGGTGGTGGCCAGGCCGACCGCGGCCGCGTACCACTTGGTCCTGTTACGCGCGTGATGGCGCATGCTGCCGCTCCCTGGAGTACGTGGGGAAGTTTCCAGGTCTAGACCAAGTCCCAGATTATGGGCGACCGTTGGCCGTGTCCATATCAAAAGCACGGCCATGTCGATTCAGCGGTGCGGGGCGGCTTCGGCGGTTCGGGCAGACTCCGGCAGTTCAGGGCGACACCTCGCGACGCCCTGTGTAGAACGCCACCGTCAGGTCCTTCACCAGCGCCTTGCGCTCGTAGTCGTCCAGTTCGACCAGGCCGCGCAGGGTCAGCCGGGTCACCGTGTCCTCGACCGAGTCGACGACGGAGGTGAGGACGGTGTCGCGGTGCTGGGCGTCGAGCGCGGCGATCCGGCGGCGCTGCATCACGGCGGCCACCTCGGGCGCGTACTCGATGCGGGTCGGCTGGACCGAGAAGACCTCCACCCCGGCCGGCGCCGCGTCCGCCGCCACCAGCCGCGTCAGCGCCTCGCCCACCGCCTCCGTGTTCCGCAGCGTCGCGTCCCGGACCAGCGCGCCCGGCGGTACGTCCGCGGGCAGTTGCGCCAGCACCCGGGAGACCGCCGCCTCCACGCACTCCCGCAGATACCGCTCGTGGTCCTCGACCCCGAGCACCGCCCGCGCGGTGTCCCTGACCCGCCACGCCACCAGGACGACGACGCGCATCGCGACCCCGTTCGCGTCGACGGCCGCCATCGGCTCGCTGCGCCAGTGCCGCAGCCGTACGTCGACCCGGCGGCGCAGCACCAGGGGGTTCACCCAGAGCAGGCCGGTGCGGCGGACCGTCCCCCGGTAGCGCCCGAAGAGACCGAGCACCCAGGCCCCTCCGGTCCGCCCCCGCGCCAGCCCGCCGAACCCGAACATCGTCAGGGCCCCGGCCCCGGCGTACGCGGCCCACTGCGCCGGCCCGAGTCCGGCACCCGCGTACGCCGTCGGCAGTCCGAGCCCCCGCGCCGCGAGCTCCGGCAGCACCCCGGCCCACCAGGAGGTGAGGACGCATCCGGCCATCCCACAGGCCCCGCCCAGCACGCCCAGCACTCCGGGCACCACCCGCGCCGGCCGTTCGACCAGCTCGGGGTCGACCTCGACGGCGGGCCGCGGCTTGGCGGACGCGGGCCCCTGCCGCACCCGCGGCTGCTCGCCGGTACCCCGCCGCCGGCCCACGACGGCGGGCGTGACCGGGACTACGACCGGGACGGGGTCGTCCCGGAAGAGCAGGTGTACGGGGATCTCGGTGGTGGTCTCGTTCTGGATGAGCCGTGCGGGCCGCGCGGGCCGCGCGGGCCCCTCGGGCTCCGGTGTGAGTGGGGTGGTCGTACTCATACGTGCCTCCATGCCTCCGCGCAGGAAGAACCGTGCTGAGAGCTTTCGGTGGAGAGGGGGAGAAGAGCGTGGGAGAGGGCGAGGGGTGGGCCGAGGGCGAGGGGTGGGCCGAGGGTGGGAGAGGGCGAGGGGTAGGTCCGCGTTCTGGAGGGCGTGGGTCCGGAGGGAGCGGGTCTGGAGGGAGCGGGTCTGGAGGGAGCGGGTCCGGAGAGAGCGGGTCCGGAGGGAGCGGGTCCGGAGAGAGCGGGTCCGGCTGTCGGTCGTCTGCCGTCAGGAGAACAGCCGGCGCCAGGTCTCGGGGCCCGGATAGCCGTCCGCCGCGCCGCCCCGCCACCCCTGGGCCCGCTGGAACGCCTCCACGTTCCGCCGGTCTGACTCGCCCCAGCGCGACCCCGGGCCCGAGGTGTAGTACTTGCCGAATCCCTTCTTCACCAGCTGCTTCCCCAGCCGGGTGACGTACGCGTTGTCCGCGCCCGGCCGGAACATGCCACGCCCCGGATAGCCGAGGACGCCGTGCGAGGCGGGCGGCACGGGGGCCCTGGGAGCCATGGGGGCCCCTGGAGCCAGGGGTTCCCCGGCGATCCTCGGCGGGGCCGACTTTCCGGGGATCGCGGGCCGCTGCGGCGCGCCGGGCGGGGCGGGCCTTCCCAACGGGGTCCTGGAGGTGCCGGAGGTGCCAGTGGTGCCGGAGGTGCCGGGCGGGCGTGAAATCCCGGACGCTCCCAGCCTTCCCGACGGCCGGTGCACCACCGGCGGCTTGGGCGTCGCCGGCTTCCCGCTCGGGCCCGGGTTTCCGGCCGGCGGAATGTTCCGGCCCCGCCCGGTGACCAGATACGACCAGGTCAGGGGCCCCGGAATGCCGTCGGCGAAGTGGCCCGACCAGCCCTGCGCCCGCTGGAACGCCCGGGTGGCCCTACGGTCGGCGTCCGACCAGACCGGCCCCGGCCCGCCGGTGTAGAAGCGGGCCCCGCCGCGCTGCACCAGCATCTGCCCCAGCCGGGCCACGTACGTGTTCTGCGCGCCGGGCCCGAAGGCCTCGAGGCCCGGAAAGCGGTCCTCGCCGGACGGCCCGGCGGCCCCCTTCGCGCCCGGCGTCCGCGGTGCCTCCGGCGGTTCGGCGGACGTGCCGGTGCCCCCGGCGTCGTCCGTCCCGTCGTCCGGCCGCTCCGCGCCGTCGTCCGTGATCAGCCCCTTGTAGCGGTACGGCACATAGCGGGCGGCGTTGTCCCAGTACCCGTACGGGGTGGCCTGCCTGCGGGCGTACGGGCGGGCCGACTCGTAGGCGATGTAGCGGGTCTCCGCGTCGTCCGTCCAGCCGCCGAAAATGACGACGTGCGAGCCCTTCCGAGGGTCCTTCTGGTTATGGAAGAGCAGCATGTCGCCCGGCTCCAGCCGGTCCTTCGAAATGCGCTGCGCGAACTTGTCGAGGCTTCCCGTCCATTCGTTCCCGGGGAGGTTCCAGGCCATCGAGACGAACCCCGAGCAGTCCTGCCGATAACCGTCGGACCAGTACTCGCGCATGCTGTACGGCACCTCGGCCTCGATCCAGCTCTTGGCTCTCCTGATGATTTCGGCGCGGGTGGTGGGCGGCATCGTCACCTCCCTCGGCGGCTTCTCCCCGTCCGCCGGACGACCGCGGGGGCCGTGCAGCGGAGCCTTCTTACCCTGCGGGGTGTCAGGGCCCTCACCTGCGGGAACGACACCTGGGCGAGCCGGGCCATGGGCCGCCGCGACGGCCGGCACGACATGCCCCGCGCCGAGTGCGGCACCGGCGGCGGTGGCCACGACGAGGGCGTTCCTGACAGTTCTGGCCGCCGGGTGACTCGCATGGGCGTAGTGGGCCGCATAGGGCATGACCCGTCGCCAGTGGACACAGCCGGGGCATTCGCAATCGGTCCCGGGATCGATCTCCTCGAATACCGGAGTCCCCATACGATTCCCCTCGCGAACCGACCGAAGAATTGCACGCTTCTGCACGCCCGTCAGTTTCTCAACTGTCCTCCGGTGTCGCATGCTGACGGTCCAAATGATGTACACGCCCGCGCCGCGTCCGGTCGACACCGGCCGCGACGGAGTGACGGAGCCTCGGTGCCGCTCACTGTCGCCCGGAGTCCCCCGGTGCCGCCGGCCGGCGACCTCGGCGGGGCCTCGGGGGGACCTCGGAGGAGCCTCGGAGGGTCACCGACCGCAACCCGTGGGTGCGCCGAAAAAAGAAGAAACCTTTCAGCAATTCCCGGTTACCGGACGGTCCAGTAATGAATGGTTACCCGACGGTCCGGTAATTACGCGAAAGTGACTGCAGGGTAGCGTTTCGTTCATTGAGTCCGTTGACGACTGATCTTGACGCTCGGGCTCCGCCGGCTGCATGATCAGCGCTGCACCAGAGCCGTGTACCAAAGACCCCCCACCTTCTTTGGGAGCCGTAGAGCCACCCCCACCCACCCCCACCCGCACACGCGCAGAGCCACCCTTTTCGCGACCCCTTTTCGCGACCCCTTTTCGCGCCTTCTTCTCGCGACCCCTTTTCGCGTTTCCCTGCCCTTTTCCGGAGACGCTCAAGGGGTGCTTCGGCATGCCCGGGAATAGCTTTCTGACGCGATTTCAGAAGCCGCTCGAATAAGGTTCTTGAAGTCTTGACTTCACACCGCAAGGCGCTCCATATTGATGGCCGACCACCCCCCACCCTCGAATGCGGACCTCTTCGGAGGCCCGTTTCGCGGACCCCAAGGAGACATCAATGGCGATCGCACTCCCGTTCAGGCGCAAGGCGGTCCTGGCCGCTCTTGTGATCACAGCGGCGGCGGCCACCACGGTCACGCTGCCGGGCACGGCCGCGGCACAGTCGGGATCCCGCATCTGCGGGAACTACTGGGAGGCCCGTGCCAACGGCAAGACGGTCGGGATCATGGCCAAGGTGCTGGAGGTGCCCAAGGTCGACTTCGGCATCTGCCTGCGCGTCATCGACAAGACCAACAGCATCAACGGCCGGGAGCTGCCGGGCTACGGCAAGGTGACGTGGAACCCGCGCCAGCCCCTGCGGTCCTGGACCTGCGAGGACGCCGGCGACCTGTTCAACGACAAGTACGGCGAGGACCCGTGCCTGACCATGAACCGGGTGGACCTCATCGGCCAGGTGGCGAACCGCACGCCCGTCGAGTGGTCGCAGGTGTACTGACATGCGCGGCAGAACGATGTGGCATCGCGTCCTGATGTGCGGAGCGCTCGTCCTCGCGACGGTGGCCACGACCGAGGGCACGGCCAGTGCGGCCACCCAGTGCTTCGGCCAGAGCCATTCCGACGGCGCGCAGATCGTCCCCGGCACCGGCGGCGGCCAGGTCACCCGCTCGATCACCCGCCAGCGGGCGGCCAACACCTGGGACGACTGGATATGGCGCGGCACCGAATTCCAGTGCCCCCGAGGCCGGACCTGCGAATACGCGTGGGAGAAATCCAAGACGACCACGACCGGCTGGGCCATCGGCGGCGGCACCAATCTGGGCAACACCAGTTCTCCCTCCGGGAAGTGGTACAACGCCCTGATTCCACTGGTGGTCGGCTACCAGAAGACCACACAGATCAGGACCTCGTTCACCTGGACCGTCCATCTCAATGGCGGCGATATCGGCCAGCCCATTCAGGTAGCGGTTCGACGTTGGACCCAGGGCGATTTCTCCGGCGGCTGGGTACGGACGAACAGGGGTTGCCAGGGAGGCACCGTCTACGAATGGGACGGTGATATCAGGTTCGGCAGCTGGACCCGGAACGTATTCGAGAAGGAAAAGGTCGGCTACGCCGTCAACGGCCGTATGTGACCGCCCGCCTCCCGGCACGCTCGACATTCACGCGGTACATCATCCTCCAGGAAAGGACATGATCATGCCCGGTAAAGCGATGTGGCATCGCATGCTGATGTGCGGGGCTCTCGCCGTCGCCGCACTGGCCACGACCGAGGGCACGGCCAGTGCCGCCACCCAGTGCTTCAGCCAGAACTACTCCGACGGCGCGCAGATCGTCCCCGGCACCGGCGGCGGCCAGGTCACCCGCTCGATCACCCGCCAGCGGGCGGCCAACACCTGGGACGACTGGGTCTGGCGCGGCACCGAGTTCCAGTGCCCCCGGGGCCGGACCTGCGACTACGCGTGGTCGAAGTCGAAGACGACGAACACCGGCTGGGCGGTCGGCGGCGGTACCGATCTCGGTAACGCCAGCTCCCCCTCCAAGAAGTGGTACAACGTCGTCCTTCCGCTGGTCGGCGGCTATCAGAAGAACACCGAGATCAGCACCAACTTCACGTGGACCGTGCACCTCAACGGCGGTGACGTGGCCCAGCCCATTCAGGTCGCGGTCCGCCGCTGGACCCAGGGCGACTTCTCCGGCGGCTGGGTACGGACGAACCGCGGCTGCCAGGGCGGCACCACCTACGAATGGGACGGAAGCGCCCGTTTCGGCAGCTGGACCCGGAACGTGTTCGAGAAGGAAAAGGTCGGCTACGCCGTCAACGGCCGTATGTGACGCGGCAGTTCACTTACACATTCTTTTTCCGAGCCAAGGAGACACGCATGAGGATCAAGCTCGTGAAGCGGCGCACGGCGATGCTGGCCGCCGCCGGAATGGCGGCCGGGGCACTGTTCGCCCTCGCGGTCCCCGGCACGGCCGAGGCCCAGTCCGGCTCCCGTATCTGCGGGAACTACTGGACGGGCTACTACGACAACGGCCAGAAGGAAGTCACCTGGTCCCGGGTGATCGAGGTGCCCAAGAGCGATGGCGTCGCCTGTGACGTCGCCATCAACAGGACGGACCGGGTCGGCAACCCTCCGCAGGAGACCGTGAACCTCGGCGTGAGGTGGGGCTCGCGGCAGCGGCTGCAGAACGTGACCTGTGAGTGGTACTCCCAGGACGTCCTGAACTCCAGGCACGGGGACGACGTCTGCAACAGCATGCTGCGCGCGGACAACGTGTTCGAGGTCAGGAACCGGACGATCAGCCAGTTCTACGTCAAGGGCTGAGCACGCCGGCCGGTCGCCCGACTCCCCTGCCGGGAGCCGGGCGACCGGCCGTTTCCCGTCCGATGCGCCCGGGCGCAGGCGGTCAGGAGCACCCCCGCCCCTCCGCTAGACTTTTCCTCGCGCGCCGCTAGCTCAGTTGGTTAGAGCAGCTGACTCTTAATCAGCGGGTCCGGGGTTCGAGTCCCTGGCGGCGCACCACCTGGAGAGGCCCCTCGCGAGCGCGAGGGGCCTCTCCTTATGTGCGCCTATCCGCACGCGCACCCTCCCCTTCACGCCCCGACGGGTTCTCCGGCAATGCCCCCATGAGGGCGTTACGACCGGTAAGTACCGAAGACGCGCCCGCACTAAAACACATGACGTAGGCGCTCAGGAACAAAAGATGCCGAGGGGGCATCAATGCAACCGGATGGCCGCCGTCCCGTGTCTCCATGGTGTAGATCACATGGTGACGATGACGCACTGATGTGTCCGTAACGGTCGAGGGGGACCGATTCGGATGAAAGACCGACGAACACACACTCGATGTGTGTGCGGGGGGAATGACTCATGACGTCGACGCCGACGGGCGCCCGGCACAGCAACGATCCATCCGAAACGACCCGGCCCAAGATGCCGTCGCACCGGACCGGAGCATTCCGCAAGCTGCGCAAGAACCTTCCCAGATACGACTACGAGCACTACAGCCGCCTCGCGGGACCACTCACCCAGCCCGATCCGACCAAGCCCTACACGGTGCAGTACCGCTCCCTGATCTCGCAGGAGCCGCACCGCCTGCGGGTCGCCCTGATGCTGGCAGCGGCGCCGCTGCTCTCCCTGGTCCTGCTCGGCTGGCTGCTGCAGCAGGAACACTGGACCAAGCGCGACTACGTCGAGTACGACTTCCTGCCCGCCCTCGACATGGTCATGCTGGTCTCGATCGGCCTGATCGAGTTCTTCCGCTGCATGAACGTCCTGTCCAACGCGCACGCCACCCTGGTCGCCCGCGACCCGATCCCGGTGGTGCCCGAGACCGGCACCAGAGTCGCCTTCCTCACCTCCTTCGTGCCCGGCAAGGAGCCACTGGAGATGGTGACGAAGACCCTGGAGGCCGCGGTGCGGCTGCGCCACCGCGGGCTGCTGCACGTGTGGCTGCTCGACGAGGGCGACGACCCCGCCGTGAAGGCGGTCTGCGCGCGCCTCGGCGTGCACCACTTCTCCCGCAAGGGCATCGCGAAGTGGAACCAGCCGAAGGGCCCGCACCGCGCCAAGACCAAGCACGGCAACTACAACGCCTGGCTGGACGCCCACGGCGACGACTACGACTTCTTCGCCTCGGTCGACACCGACCACATCCCGCTGCCCAACTACCTGGAGCGGATGCTCGGTTTCTTCCGCGACCCGAACATCGGCTTCGTGATCGGCCCGCAGGTGTACGGCAACTACGACAACTTCGTCACCAAGGCCGCCGAGTCCCAGCAGTTCCTGTTCCACGCGCTGATCCAGCGCGCCGGCAACCGGTACGGCGCCCCCATGTTCGTCGGCACCTCCAACGCCGTGCGGATCAGGGCGCTCAAGCAGATCGGCGGGCTCTACGACTCCATCACCGAGGACATGGCGACCGGCTTCGAGATCCACCGGCACAAGAACCCGGCCACGGGCAGGAAGTGGCGCTCGGTCTACACGCCGGACGTGCTCGCGGTGGGCGAGGGACCCAGCGCCTGGACGGACTTCTTCACCCAGCAGATGCGCTGGTCGCGGGGCACCTACGAGACGATTCTCAAGCAGTACTGGAAGGGCTGGTACTCGCTGCCGCCGAGCAAGCTGTTCAACTACACGATGATGATCATCTTCTACCCGATGTCCGCCCTCAACTGGATCCTGGCGGCGCTGAGTTGCGCCCTGTTCCTGGGCCTGGGCGCCTCGGGCGTGAACATCGATCCGACCGTGTGGCTGATGCTCTACGGCAACGCCTCGGCGCTCCAGATAGGCCTGTACGTCTGGAACCGCCGGCACAACGTCTCCCCGCACGAGCCGGAGGGCTCCGGAGGTGTGGCCGGCATGGTGATGTCCGCGCTGTCCGCGCCGCTCTACGCGAAGGCACTGATCGACTCGGCCCTGCGCCGCAAGAGCAAGTTCGTGGTCACGCCCAAGGGCGACTCGGCGAGCCCCGACCGATGGTTCGGCACCTTCCGGTACCACTGGTACTTCATCCTCATCTTCGGGGCCTCGATCGCCGCCGGTTTCGTCTTCGGCAACTCGCACCCCGCGATGATCATCTGGGCCACCTTCGCCATGATGATCACCGCTCTTCCCATCGTCGCCTGGCGCTACATGCTGCGGCAGGACAGGAAGAAGGCCTCCGCGTCCGCCGAGCTGCGGGGTTCGATGGTGGCACCGCCCGAGGCGGCGCCCGCGCCCTTCGCGCCACAGCCCGCACCACACGCCCCACCCGCACCCCACGCTCCCCATCACAAGCCGAGCTGGGCCGCGTCCGGGTCAGGCAGCGGGGGTAGCGAGCAGACCATGCAGATCGCCCTGGGCGGACTGGGGGGACGTAAGGAATGAAGGACCGTGCAGGCCGCCGCCGCGCCCGTCGCCTCGCGATCGGCGGGGCGGTGGTCCTCGCGCTCGCGGGGACGAACGGGCCCTGGGTGTACCGCTTCAGTACGGAGAAGTACCACGAGTACAAGATCAACAGGCCGGAGTACAAGGCCGCCAACGGGCAGTGGAAGGTCGTCGAGTTCCCGCCGGAGTACCGGCAGAACACGATCCACGCCGCGCTTCTGCACACCGGCAAGATCCTGCTGATCGCGGGCTCCGGGAACGACGCCGACAACTTCGACAAGAAGAAGTTCGACACCCGCGTCTGGGACCCGGTCAAGCAGACGATCAAGCGGGTGCCGACCCCGGCCGACCTGTTCTGCACGGGGCACACCCAGCTGTCCAACGGCAATCTGCTGATCGCGGGCGGCACCAAGCGCTACGAGAAGCTGAAGGGTGACGTCACCAAGGCCGGTGGGCTGATGATCATCCACAACGAGAACCCCGACAAACGGATGAGGATCGAGGCGGGGACCCGGTTCGTCGGCAAGGAGAACGGCAGGACGTTCGTCCTCAAGGACACCGTCGACATCAAGAAGGCCGTCAAGACCTTCGATCCGGACACCGGGAAGTTCACCGGCAACAAGCCGGGAATCGCGCGCGCCTACGTCGAGGCCGAGCGGCGCGGCAAGAGGTACGAGACCGGTACGGAGGACAACTACCGGGTCGTGGGCCTGAAGGGCGAGGACGCGCGGAACACGTACGGCATCGCGCAGAAGCTCGCTCTCGACAAGAAGGACTTCCAGGGGATCAGGGACGCCTACGAGTTCGACCCGGTCGCCGAGAAGTACATCAAGGTCGACCCGATGAACGAGGCCCGCTGGTACCCGACGCTCACGACGCTGTCGGACGGCACCGTGCTGTCGCTGTCCGGCCTCGACGAGATCGGTCAGCTCGTGCCGGGCAAGAACGAGACCTACGACCCCAGGACGAAGAAGTGGACGTACACGAAGGGCGTCCAGCAGTTCCCGACGTACCCGGCGATCTCCCTGATGCAGAACGGCAAGCTGTTCTACTCGGGAGCGAACGCGGGGTACGGGCCGGACGACATCGGGCGCGACCCGGGTGTCTGGGACCTGAGGACCAACACGTTCACGAAGCTGCCCGGCATGAGCGACGGGAAGCTGCTGGAAACCGCCGGGACCGTGCTGCTGCCTCCGGCGCAGGACGAGAAGTACATGGTCATCGGGGGTGGCGGGGTCGGTGAGTCGGAGCGGTCCAGCAAGCGGACCCGGCTGATCGACCTGCTGGCCGACGAGCCGAGGTTCGTGGACGGGCCGGAGATGGCGAAGGGCACGCGGTATCCGCAGGCCTCGATCCTGCCCGACGACACGGTGCTCATCTCCGGGGGCTCGGAGGACTATCGCGGGCGCGGCGACTCCAACATCCTGGAGGCGCGGCTGTACGACGCGAGGACGGGCGGGATGCGGCGGGTGGCCGACCCGCTGGTCGGCCGGAACTACCACTCCGGGTCGATCCTGCTGCCGGACGGGCGGGTCGTCTTCTTCGGGTCGGACTCCCTGTACGCCGACAAGGCCAACACCAAGCCGGGGGAGTTCGAGCAGCGGATCGAGATCTACACGCCGCCGTATCTGTTCCGGGACGCACGGCCGACGCTGACGGGTGGGCCGAAGACGGTCGCGCGCGGCGGGACGGCGACGTTCGGTGCGCGGGACGCCTCGTCGGTCAGGTCGGCCCGGTTGATCCGGCCGAGTGCGTCGACGCATGTGACGGACGTGGACCAGAAGTCGATCGAGGTGGACTTCGTGGCGGACGGCGACCGGATCACGGTGACCGTGCCGAAGAACCGGAATCTGGTGCAGTCGGGGTGGTACATGCTGTTCGTGACGGACGAGGCGGGGACGCCGAGCGCCGCGCGGTGGGTGAAGGTGCCGTAGGGGTTGGTCGGGGGTTGGTCCTGGGGTCGTTTCCGGGTGCGGGGGCGTGGGGGCGGGTCGCGCGGTTCCCCGCGCCCCTGAAATTCAGGGGCGCGGGGAACCGCGCGACCCGCCCCCACCGGACCGTCAGTCGGACGGCTTGGTCTCAGTCGGACGCCTTCGCCAAGGCCAGCGCGTACTCCGGCCACCACTCCCCCGCCTTGGGCCCGCCCTTGCACTCGCCGTCGGACTCACCGGGGCGCTTCACCCACAGAAACGCGTCCACCAGTTCGTCCGGGGTCTTGGTCGTAGGGGTCTCCCCGAGGGCCCGCCCCGGGGGGTTGCACCAGCGTTCGTCCTCGTCGCCCTCGGTCCAGGGGCCGTTGCCGTTGCGGCTGGTGTCGATCACGAACGGCTTGTCGCCGATCTTCGAGGAGAGCTGCCTGCCGTACTCGATGGAGTCCTCGGTGGTGTAGAAGTTCGAGACGTTGACGGCGAAGCCGTCCGCCTGCTCGACCCCGGCCCACTTGAGGGGGTCGTAGATCTCCTCGGGGTCACCCCACCCGGCGTTGCCCGCGTCCAGGTACACCTTCGTGTTCTTCAGCGCGCCGAGCCTCTCGACCGCGCCTTTCAGCAGGTCGTACCGCTCGCCGTGGAACTCCTCCGGGGTGCAGCCGTCCACCACGTGGAGCACCGCGTCGGGCTCCAGGACGACCGTGGCCGCCCGGTCCCCGATGCCCCGGGCCACGCCGTCGATCCACGCCCGGTACGCGTCGCCGTCGGCCGCGCCGCCGCCGGAGTACTGGCCGCAGTCGCGGTGCGGGATGTTGTAGAGGACGAGGACGGTGTCCCGGTCCGCCTCCTTCGCGGCCTCGGTGAAGCCTCTGGCCTCCCGCTCCGGGTTCTCGGGGCCGATCCACTCGCCGGTGGGCTGCTCGGCGATCATGCGGATCAGCTGGGCGTCCTCGTCCTTGCCCGCCTTCTCGTAGGCGGCGACCTGGGCCGCCGCGTTCCCCCGCGGATTGACCCAGAACGGGTCCGTGCCGCTTGGCTGTTGGGTGATGCCGGATCCGGAGGCGCGGTTCTTCTCGCCGTCGCCGTCGTCTCCCCCGAAGCAGCCGGCGAGCGATAACGCCGCCACCACCGCCACGGACGCCCGAACCCCGGCCCCCCTACTGCCGTACATCCAACTCCCCCTTGGGTGCACCGTGTCGTAAGCCCCAATCCTGGCATAAATCCCGCCTCGCCCACGAGGTCGTCACGGCCTTGGCCAGGTGCTGTCGACTCCTGATCACGATGGTGGGGCGACACGTCCGGACAGGGGCGGAAACCGCTCGTACGGCCCCGCGGAGCACCGACCGGAGTGCGGGCTTCCGCCGCAACTCCTCATCCGTGCCGCGATTATGACGCCCAGTCACGGGCGCCGTTCCGGCAGCGGCCGACCTCTGGCCGGTGGCGCCCACGCGCTCTAGAGTCGGGAGGGATACGGCCCCGGCCTCGGCCTCTCGTGGCCCCGGGGCCGCCGCGTCGCGAACCTCCCGTGTCGGCGCCGGGTCACTCCCGCAGCCCGGCGCCCACGGTCGAGGACCGGCCCGGCCGACGGCCCCGGGGGGAGCGGGTCGTCGACCGGGCCAGGTGCCCGCTCAAGGTCCCGTGCCGCTCAGGTACGCGGAGACGACGACGTTCGCCGTGTAGGTGCGGGTCGTCTTGTCGAAGGTGCCGCCGCAGGTGACGAGACGGAGTTCGGCGCGCCCCGACTGCCGTACGCCGTAGGCCCGTTCGGCGTCGAAGTCGTCGCGGCCGATGACCTGGACGTCGTCCACGGTGAACTCGGCGATCCTGCCGTCGCTGCGGGTGACCCGGATCTTCTCGCCGATGCTCAGCGCGCTCAGCTTGTAAAAGACGGCGGGCCGGGTCTCGGTGTCGACGTGTCCGACGAACAGCGCGGCGCCCGTCGCCCCCGGCCGCGCACCGCCCGCGTACCAGCCGACGACGCCCGGCTGACCGTAGGAGGGCGGTTCGATCGCCCCGTCGCGGTCGAGGCCGCGCGCCACGACCGGCGCCTGTACGCCCATCGCGGGGATGTCCAGCCGCTGCGGCCGCGCGTCTCGCAACGGCTGTGCGGCGGGCGGCAGTTCGGCCTGGGCGGGGCGCCCGACCGCCGCGACGTCTCCGGTGGTGGGCGCGGACTCGCCCGCACGAACGTCGGTGATCTCGCGGCCCCACAGCCACAGACCGAGCAGCAACACGGCCCAGGCGACACCGGCGACGACGCGGCCGGTGCCGCCGCCCGACCGGCTTCCGGCGATCGCCCCGAGCGTGCTCCCGTCGTCGGAGTAGTCCCGTTTCGACACGGTGACCCCTACTCCGTACCGCGGCCGTGGCCGTGACTGCGGCTGCGGCGCGCGCCCCGCGCCACGACCACCGCCGCCGCGACCCCGGCGAGGACCAGGCCGACCACCGCGTGGCGGGCGCCGGGACCGGCGTGCCGGGCGTCGTCCATGGAGCTGGCCGGGTCGGCCGAGCCCCGCGCGTCCACCGGACCGGCCGCCGCGAGCCGTTCCGCGGCTCCGCCGCCGCCCGCGCGCACGGGGGCGACCGGGGAGGCCGGGGACATGGGCCGCCGGGGGGACTCGGACTCGGTGCCCGGCGGCCGAGGGGCCGAGGGGCCGGCGGCCTCGGGCCTGCCGTGACCGATCTTGACGGTCCCCCTGATCCGGTCCGCGGCCACTTCGCCGGCGCAGGTGAGCCGCACCTCGTAGGTGCCGGGTTCGAGCGAGGACCGTACGCGGGTCTCTCCGGCGAGCGTGCCGAAGCCCTCGGCGCCGGTCCGGGTGAGCAGCGCGTCCGCGACGAACGCCTCCGAGACGGCCGTCGCGGTCTTCCCCCCGCAGCCCGTGGCCCGCACCCGGATGTCGCTGCCGGGGGACGGCGAGGCCGGTACCACCGAGACGTTTCCCGGGTCGGCCGCGAGGGCCGGGGGTGCCGACGCGGTCAGTGCGGCGGCGACCACCGCACCGGCACAGAGAGTGACTCGTGGTGAGCCCATGGTGAACCTCCAGACACCCTGAGACTCCCCCACCGCCCGCCGGGCCGCACCCGGGGAGGGGCCGCGACTGCTCCGTCCGGGTGTCGGGGGGTTTATCCGGTGGCGGGAGTCGTGTTCAGGTGGCGGGAGTCGTGTTCAGGTGGCAGGAGTCGTCTTCAGGTGGCCGGAATCGCGTTCAGATGCGGTCGACCAGGTCCGCGATCGAGTTCACGACCTTCGACGGGCGGTACGGGAACTTCTCGATCTGCTCCGGGGTCGTCAGGCCGGTGAGGACGAGGTAGGTCTGCATCCCGGCCTCGATGCCCGCGAGGACGTCGGTGTCCATGCGGTCGCCGATCATCGCGCTGGTCTCGGAGTGCGCGCCGATCGTGTTCAGGCCGGTGCGCATCATCAGGGGGTTGGGCTTGCCCGCGAAGTACGGCTTCTTCCCGGTCGCCTTGGTGATCAGCGCGGCCACGGCTCCGGTCGCGGGCAGCGCGCCCTCGGCGGAGGGGCCGGTCTCGTCCGGGTTGGTGGCGATGAACCGGGCGCCGTCGTTGATCAGCCGGACCGCCTTCGTCATGGCCTCGAAGGAGTACGTGCGGGTCTCGCCGAGGACCACGTAGTCGGGCTCGTGGTCGGTGAGGACGTACCCGATGTCGTGCAGCGCGGTCGTCAGTCCGGCCTCGCCGATGACGTACGCCGTACCGCCGGGCCGCTGGTCGTCCAGGAACTGGGCGGTCGCGAGGGCGGAGGTCCAGATGTTCTCCACGGGCACGTCCAGGCCCATGCGGGACAGACGGGCGTGCAGGTCGCGCGGGGTGTAGATCGAGTTGTTGGTGAGCACCAGGAAGGGGCGCCCGGACTCGCGCAGCTTCTTGATGAAGGCATCGGCGCCGGGGATCGGCACGCCCTCGTGGATGAGCACACCGTCCATGTCGGTGAGCCACGACTCGATGGGCTTGCGCTCTGCCATGTGCGATCTCCTGCCGACCTGTGCTGATTCCCGCGTACGTCCATGCGTTCCGGGCCCGCCCCAACCCTAGTGAGGCCTGGCCGAAAAGAGGAGGCCGATCTTGGCCGCTGAGACCGTCCTCATCAGGTCAGCGGGGGTGTGTACGGGTCTCAGGCGTCGAGCCGCGTCCCGGAGTCAGCCGGCCCGCCGGCGGACCGCCGCGACCAGCAGCCCGCCGACGGACAGGAGCAGCAGTCCGGTCACGTACGGCAGCGCCGCGCGGACACCCGACGCGGCCAGCTCGTCCGGGCGCTCCTCGGGGTACGGCCTCGGCTCGCCGCGTACGACGCCGCCGCCCTCCTTCGCGGTCCCGCCGCCGTCCCGGCCGTTGCGCTCCTTGCCGTGCTCGTTCCCCTCCTCGTTCTCCTGCTCGCTCCCGTCCTCCTCCTCGCCGCCGGTGATCCGGAAGCGGTAGTCGCCGGACTCCCCCACCCACTCGCTGTCGTCGCCGCGCCGCTCGACCACGGCCGCGTTGGCCACGACGTCGTTCGGTACGACCGCGTCGGAGGTGACGGAGAGGCGGACCCGGACGGTGAGGGTGCGGCCCGCGGGCACGGTGAAGCCGGTTCCGTCTCCGCCGAGGACCCCGACCAGTTCGTCGGAGTCGGTCCGCTCGAAGGTCACCGGCCGGGGGGCCGTGTCCTCGGCGTCCGCGTAGTACTCCAGCTGCGGCTGCGTCCGCTTCAGCGTGCGCGCGGCGTCCACCAGCACGACCACCGGGTGGATGTTCCCGCAGGTCCGGGTGGTGGTGTTGGTCAACTCCAGCGCCCAGTCGTGGAAGCCGCCGCCGGCGACATAGGTGGCGGGCCCGCCGCGGATCCGGGTCCGGAGGGGAAAGGCTCCCCTGTCGGCACCGGCACACGTGGGCCGCCGGTCGTCCAGCACCGCGCGCGCGGGCCCACCGGGAGCGGGGACACTGCCGAGCGCCACCGCGGGACCGCTGACGAGGGCGGCTGCGCCGGCAAGAACAAGAGCGGTCAGACAGATAGACGGTCGCATGAACACATGACCATGCCATCTACTTGCGCGGGGGAGCGCCGCCACGCCTTGGGGCGATGAGGTTCGGGGCCAAGTCCGCTCGATCAGCGGAGTAGAAGGGGGAAGCCCGCAATGCCGCTGGGCGCCGCCCGTGGCTCACGGCAGCACCGGCTTTCAGGGGCGTGAGGCCCTGCGCGGGAACCTGCGCGAGGCCTACGCGGAAACCTGCGCGAGGCCTACGCGGAAACCTCCGCGGGCAACTGCACCCAACCCGCACTCACCCGCCCACCAGGCCCCCGCCCACCCCTCACCTCACCTCACCCGTCCTCCCGCCCGAACAGCGGCGCCAGCAGGAGCTGAGCCGCCCCCTCCGCAACCGCGGACGTCCCACCCCCCACCACCCGAACCGGAACCGCCGGATCCTCCCCCTGCCGCCGAGCCCACTCGTCGAGCACGAACCCCACCCCCCGCACGAACGCGTCGGGCCACGCCTCGACCGTGCGCCCGCCCAGCAGCACCAGCTCGATGTCGAGCAGCCCCACGAGATTCGCGACCCCCGCACCGAGCACCCGCGCGGCCTCGTCCACGTCCCCGCGCCCCACCGCCGCGAGGCACAGCGCCTCGATGCACCCCCGGTTCCCGCACTCGCACAGCGGCCCGTCCAGCTGGACGACCTGGTGCCCGAACTCACCGGCCCGGGTCCGCGCCCCCCGATGCACCGTCCCGTCGATCACGAGCCCCGCCCCCAGCCCCGTACCGAGGTGCAGATAGGCGAAGGACCCGTGCGCCCCGGCGGTCGCCGCGAGCCCCAGCGCCGCCGCGTTGGTGTCCTTGTCCACCACCACCGGCATCCCCAGCCGCCGCACCAGCGCCGCTCGCAGCGGGAACCCGTCCCACTCCGGGAACCCGGTGACCCGGTGCAGCACGCCGTGCAGATGGTCGAGGGGGCCGGGCAGGGCGACGCCGACGCCGAGCACAGGCAGGAGTGAGGAGCCGTGGGCATCGCCGTCGGGGTCCTTCGACGCCGCCGGACGCCCCTCGCTCGCCCGCGCCAGCAGCGCCTCCACCTCACGGGCCGCGCCCTCGACCACGGCGTCCGCCCCGGCCCCGAGGTTCAGCTCCGCCCGCCGCTCCCCGACCACCGTGCCGGTCAGGTCGCACAGGACGGCCGTCAGCTCGTCGCGGTCGAGGTGGAGACCGACCGCGTGCCCGGCGTCGGGCACGAGCCGCAGCACGGTACGCGGCTTGCCCCCGGTGGAGGCCCGGTACCCCGCCTCCGTCAGCAGCCCGTCCGCCCGCAGCCGGGCGGTGATCTTGCTGACCGCCTGAGGGGTGAGCCCCGTCCGCTCGGCCAGCTCCAGCCGGCTTATCCCGGCCGTCCCGGCGCCACGCAGCAGGTCCAGGACCAGCGCGCCGTTGTGGCTGCGCAGGGCGAGCAGATTCACACCGGTCACCCCTGGGGGACGGCCCCCGTTGCCCAGGCCGCCGCCCGCACCACCACCGTTGCCGATCCCGTTGCCGATCCCGTTGCCGTTCACCCTTCCATTGTCCCTCGCGCTTGCACTTTGGCAACAGCGTTGCTTAAGTGGGCGCCATGACAGGCACCAGCACAGGCAGAACCCCTCGCGTCGCGCTCGTCGGCTACGGCCTCGCCGGCTCCGTCTTCCACGCCCCGCTGATCGCCGCGACGGAAGGCCTGACCCTCGACACGGTCGTCACATCGAACCCGGAGCGGCGGGCCCAGGCCCGCGCCGAGTTCCCGGAGGTGCGGTTCGCGGCCACGGCCGACGAGCTGTGGAGCCGGGCGGACGAACTGGACCTGGTCGTCGTCGCCTCCCCGAACAAGACGCATGTCCCCGTGGCCACCGCCGCCCTGGAGGCGGGCCTCGCGGTCGTCGTCGACAAGCCCGTCGCCGGAACGGCGGCCGAGGCGCGCGAGCTGGCCGCCCTCGCGGACTCCCGCGGCCTGTTCCTGTCCGTCTTCCAGAACCGCCGCTGGGACAACGACTTCCTCACCCTGCGAGGGCTCCTCGCCGACGGCGAACTGGGCGAGGTCCGCCGCTTCGAGTCCCGCTTCGAACGCTGGCGCCCCCAACTGAAGGGCGGCTGGCGCGAGTCCGGCGATCCCACAGAGATCGGAGGTCTCCTCTACGACCTGGGCAGCCACGTCGTCGACCAGGCCCTCACCCTCTTCGGCCCCGCCGCGCTCGTGTACGCCGAGTCGGACCTGCGCCGCCCCGGCGCCGAGACGGACGACGACACGTTCATCGCCGTCACCCACGCGAACGGCGTCCGCTCCCACTTCTACGCCTCCGCCGTCACCCCCCAACTCGGCCCGCGCTTCCGCGTGCTGGGCTCCGAGGCGGGCTACGTCAAGTACGGCCTCGACCCCCAGGAGGCGGCCCTCCGCGAGGGCGAGCGCCCCGTCCCCGGCGCCGACTGGGGCGTGGAGCCCGAGGACCTCTGGGGCCACGTCGGCGCCGGCGACTCCCCCCTGACCGGCGGCGGCCGCCCCGTCCCGACCCTCCCCGGCGACTACCCCGCGTACTACGCGGCCGTGGCCGCCGCCCTGCACGGCACCGGCGAGAACCCGGTGACGGCGTACGAGGCGGCCGCCGCGCTGGACGTACTGGAGGCGGCACGCAGGTCGGCGCGCGAGGGCGTGGCGGTGAAGCTGTGACGACCGACGCGAACGCCCCCGCCGCCCCGACCATCGAGGAACTCGAAGCCCAGGAACGCCGTTTGGTGCTCCCCCGGTTCACGCACGACGACGCCTGGGCGCTGGGCTCCCTGCTGGTGGAGCTGGCCCGCGAGGGCGAGGCTCCGGTCGCCATCGACATCCGACGCGGCCCCCAGCAGCTATTCCACGCGGCCCTGCCCGGCTCGACCCCGGACAACGACGCCTGGATCGACCGCAAACGCCGCGTGGTGGAGCGCTACGCCCACGCCTCCTACCTCGTCGGCGCCCGATTCCGGGCCAAGGGCACGACCTTCGAGGCCTCGTCCCGCCTGGACCCCGACCGGTACGCCGCCCACGGCGGTTCGTTCCCGCTGGCCGTGGAGGGAGCGGGAGTGATCGGCACGGTGACCGTCTCAGGTCTTCCCCAACTGGAGGACCACGCCATGGTGGTGGAGGCCCTGGAGCGCTTCAAGGGCACGCTGTAGGCGCGGGGTTCGGGCCGCGCCCCCAGCCTTTTGTCTTTGTCTTTTGTCTTTGTCTTTGTCTTTCAGGGGCGTGGGGAACTGCGCGACAAGCCACGACGAACCCGCAGCCGCCAACGACCCGCAGTCCCCCCTCGGTTACCCGGCACCCGAGCGGAGCGCCTACGCGTCCCTGAACTCCTGCCTCTGCCGCCCGAGCCCGTCGATCTCCAGCTCGACCACGTCCCCCGCCCGAAGGAACGGCTTGGGCTCGGGCTCCCCCAGCGCCACGCCCGCCGGCGTCCCCGTATTGATGACATCCCCGGGGTACAGCGTCATGAACTGACTGACGTACCGCACGACCTCACTCACCGCGAAGATCTGCTCCCCGGTCGTCCCGTCCTGCTTCAACTCCCCGTTGACCCAGAGCCGAAGCCCCAGCTTCTGCGGATCGGGAACCTCGTCCGCGGTCACCAGCCACGGCCCCAGCGGATTGAACGTCTCGCAGTTCTTGCCCTTGTCCCACGTGCCGCCGCGCTCCAGCTGGAACTCCCGCTCGGACACGTCGTGCGACACCGCGTACCCGGCGACATGCGCGAGCGCCGCCTCACGCGACTCGACGTACCGGGCCGTACGCCCGATCACGACCGCCAGCTCGACCTCCCAGTCGGTCTTGGCCGACCCGCGCGGCACGAGGACCGTGTCGTGGGGCCCGACCACGGTGTCCGCCGCCTTGAAGAAGATCACCGGCTCGGCGGGCGGCTCGGCCCCCGTCTCGCGCGCGTGGTCGTGGTAGTTGAGCCCGATGCAGACGATCTTGCCGATACGGGCGAGCGGCGGCCCGACGCGCAGCCCCGCCGCGTCCAGGGCGGGCAGCTCACCGCTCTCGGCGGCGGCCCTGACCCGCCCGAGCGCCTCCTCGTCCGCGAGCAACGCGCCGTCGATGTCCGCGACGACGCCCGACAGGTCCCGCAGGACTCCCTCGGCGTCTAGCAGCGCGGGCCGCTCCGCACCCGCCGTACCGACTCGCAGCAGCTTCATGATGGCCATCTCCCTCGGTCGTCCGCCGCCCGACCGATGGGTGCAGCCATCGGAGGACTGGTCGATCGTCCAAGGTCACGGTCCACTCCGCAATACCCGGTTCACGTAGTGGACCGCCCTGCTCGCCCGGCTCGTAGCCGCCCGTCCCCGCCCGCCGCCCGCTACCGCGCCGTGGCGGTCGACGAGGCACCGGTGCCGGTACCCGCCGCGGCCCCGGCCGCCGCCGGCAGGGGGTAGAGCAGCGCCCGCTCCACCGCGCTCCACGTCGTACTGGTCACCACGTACAGCGCGGCCGCCAGCGGCACCACCGCCACGCTGAGCAGCGTGAAGAAGGACATGAACGGCATGAACTTGCTGACGGCCCCCAAGCTCGCCGCCATCCCGGGCAGCTGCTCGTCCGACCCGGCCGGCAGACCGGCCGTACCCGCCGCCATCATCCGCTTCGTACGGCGGAAGTTGAAGGTCGCGACCCCCGCGACGATCACGAAGAGGCCGACGTAGACGAGCCCCTGCGGCCCGAGCACGCCGCCGTGGCCGAGCGCGTCGGCGAAGCGGTCGCCGAGCGGGGCGGCGAAGAGGCGGTGGGTGAGGAGCGCGTTGGCCTCGCCGCCGATCGTCCGGTTGGAGAAGAGGTGGTAGAGGAGGAAGAAGGCGGGCAGCTGGCAGAGGCTGGGCAGGCAGCCGGACAGCGGCGACACCTTCTCCTTGGTGTGCAGCTCCAGCATGGCCTTCTGCAGCTTCTCCGGGTTCTTCGCGTGCTTCTTCCGCAGCTCCGCGATCTGCGGCTGCAGGGCGATCCGGGCCCGCTGCCCCCGCGCCGCCGCCCGGGACAGGGGGTGCACGAGCAGTCGTACGAGCGCCGTGAACAGGACGATCGCGAAGGCCGTCGCGGAGGCGTGGAACAGCGGCTGGAGCAGATCGGCGAGGTGTCCGACGAGGTCGGCGAAAACGGACATGGGTGGGAGCCCTCCAGGGGGTCTCGTCGTGCCAGGGACCCGTCCGTCCGGGACGGATCGGGGTCAGGAACCGGCGCGACGGCCCGCGCGAGGAGCACGTGCCTGGGAACAGCCTGCACAGCTTGCACAGCTGGGAACAGAGGAGGCGTGCCCTACGCGGTGGCCGTCAGGAGGGCGTGTCCGGGCGCCCGGGGCCGCGTACGGCCGCGTGCGTCGGGATCGCGTTGGGGCAGGAACGCCGTACGGCGCTCACGGTCCCGTATGGCCGTCCGTACGCGGGTACGAGGCACGACGGGGGCGCAGCGTGAGGCGATCACCGCACAGGCGGCGAACGCGGATCCGGCGGCGGCGGTCGCGGCGAAGGCGACGGCCGCGGAGAGCGTGCCGGTGTCGAGGACGGCGACCTCGAAGAGGAACAGCAGCAGCACGGCGGCGGGACGCAGGTCGATCCAGCTCCGGATCATCGCCACCCCTTCCTGCTCCGTGCTCTGGTTGCCGCACCGCGCTCTGTCGCACACATGCTCTCATCTGAGCCGCACCGAGCGTAGCTTCCCCCAGACTACGAGGCGGTACGTCGAGGTGTACGCGGGCGTGCAGGTGGTGAGCGTGAGGTAGTGGCCTCGCTCGGCGTACCCGTACGACGGCCGCACGTCGCTGCGCGGGACGGGCCGCAGAACCCCGCGGTCGCCGGGTGCGGTCTGCGGGAGCGTCCGGTCGACGACGTAGGTGTGGACGGTGTCCCGGGTCTCGATGTGGACCTCGTCACCGGGCGCGAGCCGGTCGAGGTGGCGGAAGGGCTCGCCGTGGGTGTTGCGGTGCCCGGCGAGGGCGAGGTTGCCGGGCCGGCCCGGCTGCGCGGTCCCCGGGTAGTGCCCGACGTACCCGCTGTCGAGGACGTCCGCCCGGCCGACCCCCTCGGCGACGGGCACGCGGAGGTGCAGGCGGGGGATGGCGAGGACGGCGTAGGCCCTGGCCGGGTGCTCCCGCTCCCCCCTTCTCTCCTCCCGCTCCCCGCTCCCCTCCGTGTCCGCGCCCCACTCCCTCTCCAGCGCGGCCACCTCGCGGGCCGCACTCTCCTGGGCCTGCCGGTTGGTCCACCACAGCTGATGGGCGAGAAGGAGCAGGAGGACGAGCCCGAGGGTGACGGCAGCCTCGGCGGCGACCTGGAGCGCACGGAGGTGGGCGACTTTCATCTCCCCTTCTCACAACCGTTGAAAGAAAGAGGAGAAAGCGCTGTCACACCTCTCGACAACCTCACCTTTCACCCCTGACTCTTCCGATGTCGCTACAGAGCAGTTGTCCCCACTGATGTCCCCCTGAGCAGTTCGGAAGGTGGCCGGTCCCCCAGCCCCACCTTTCCCTCCCCTCGGCACCCGCATCCCCCGGAGCTGACATGACTGCATCCCCCGAGCCCACGGACGACCGGACGAGACCGGCCGCGCAGACCCCGTCGGCCGAACGCCCGCCGGCCGCCTTCGGCCGCAGAGCCCTCCTCGCCGCGGCCGGCGGCGCGGTGGTCGGCACGGCCCTCGGCACCGGCACGGCCCACGCGGACGCGACCATCGCCGTCAACCCGGCCACCAAGTACGGCACTTGGGAGGGCTGGGGCACCTCCCTGGCCTGGTGGGCCAACGTCTTCGGTGCCCGGGACGACTTCGCCGACCTGTGGTTCACGACGAAGACGACGACGTACAACGGCACGGCCCTGCCCGGCCTGGGCATGAACATCGCCCGCTACAACCTCGGCGCGTGCAGCTCGAACTCCATCAACGGCGAGTCGATGGTGAAGTCCCCCAACATCCCCGCCTTCAAGCAGATCGAGGGCTTCTGGCAGGACTACACCAACGAGAACCCGACCTCCTCGGCCTGGAAGTGGACGGCGGACCCGAACCAGCGCGCGGCCCTGACGAAGGCCGTGGCGCGCGGGGCGACGACGGAACTCTTCGCCAACTCCCCCATGTGGTGGATGTGTTCGAACCACAACCCCTCGGGCGCCTCCGGCGGCGGCAACAACCTCCAGACCTGGAACTACCGCCAGCACGCCTCCCACCTCGCGGCGGTGGCCCTCTACGCCAAGAACAACTGGGGCGTGAACTTCGCGACGGTGGACCCCTTCAACGAACCGGCGTCCTCCTGGTGGACGGCGACCGGCACCCAGGAGGGCTGCCACATGGACCCGGCGGTCCAGGCAGCCGTACTCCCGTACATGCGCAGCGAGTTGGACGCGCGCGGCCTGAACTCGGTCCGCATCTCGGCCTCCGACGAGACGAACTACGACACGGCCCGCTCGACGTGGAACTCCTTCAACTCCGCCACGAAGGCCCTGGTCAGCCAGGTGAACGTGCACGGCTACCAGGGCGCGGACGGCCGCCGCGACCTCCTCTACACGGACGTGGTCACCACCGCCGGCAAGAAGCTCTGGAACTCGGAGACGGGCGACAGCGACGGTTCGGGCTGGACCCTCGCGCGGAACCTCTGTTACGACTTCCGCTGGCTGCACCCCACGGCCTGGGTCTACTGGCAGGTGATGGACCCGACGGCGGGCTGGGCGATGATCGCGTACGACCAGAACACCCTCCAGCCGACGACGGTCCAGACCAAGTACTACGTGATGGCCCAGTTCAGCCGCCACATCCGCCCGGGGATGACGATCCTGGACACGGGCTCCAGCTTCACGGCGGCGGCGTACGACGCGGCGGCCAAGCGCCTGGTGATCGTGGCGATCAACACCGCCTCCTCCGCCCAGACCTTCACCTTCAACCTCGCGAACTTCACGACGGTGACGGGCGGCGCGAACGGCCTGGTCCCCCGCTGGAACACCCACACCTCGGGCGGCACCGACCGCTACCGCGCGTACTCGGACACGCGCCTGAGCGGCAAGACGGTGGCGGTGCCGTTCGCGGCGGGCGCGGTGCAGACGCTGCAGATCGACGGGGTGACGATCTAGAAGGACCGGCGCGCGGGCCGGAGGGCGCCGGCCCGCGCCCCATGTGCCCCTGGCCCCACCCCCGGGAGAGAGCCGAGGCAAAGGTGGGGAGGTGGGAGGGAGCGCGCCCCTGGCCCGCTCCCTCCCACCTCAGCCCGTACCTCACCTCCATCCCCCTACCTCCCCCACGGGCAGTACGGTGTCGTCCATGCGCCCCGACACGCCTGCCGAGAACGTCGACCACAACGCCGAAGCGGCACGCCTGGAGCGGACCGCCGACCTCTACCCCGAGGACGCCGAGCACCTCCTCCTCCAGGCCGCCGCCCACCGCGAACTCTCCGGCGACCGCCCCACGGCGACAGCCCTCTACGACCGCCTGCTGTCCTCCTCCACCCCCCTGGACAACCCCCACCTCGTACGAGCGCTGAAAGCGTCCAACCTCTGGGAGTACGGCCACGAGGCGGAGGCCCGCGCGATCATCGACGGCGTCCGCGCGGCGGCCCCCCGCGACCCGGCCCCCTGGGTGATCGTCGCCGAGGCCCTGGAGGCCCACGACGAGCTGGAAGCGGCCCAGGACACGTTCACGGCGGCCGTGACCCTGCTGCTGACGGACGTGGCGGAGCCCCCGTACGCGACCCGCGCGCTGCTGTTCGGCCGCCACCGGGTCCGCCGCATGCTGGGCGCGATCCACGACGAGTGGGACGCCCTGGCGGACACCCAGCACTCCTCCTCGGTCTCCCTGGACGAGCTGCACGACCCGAAACGGGTCTGGTCCCTGGGCTCGGACAACCCGGCGGAGCTCCAGGCCGAGATCTCCCGCCTGCGCGCGGAGCTGGGCGCGTACCGGGAGGCTTTGTCCCGCCCGTTCCCGGTGGCGGTCCTGCACTGGCCGGCCGGCGAACTCGCGGAACTGATCTCGGCCTACCCGGGCCTGACCGCCGAATACCCGTCGCACGAGGAGCACCTGGCGACGATAGAAGCCTCGCTACGGGAACTGTCGACCTCCGGCACCCCGAACCTGGGCATCGTCACCGGCACGGTCCCGTCCTACGAGGCCTTCGCAGCCTCGGAGGGCTCATCCCCGGCCGACGCGACCCTGCTCCCGCAGTACGCGACGACTTTGGCTGCGCGGGGGTTGGCTGTGGAGTGGCCGCCGCAGCGGGGAAGCGCGTGCTGGTGCGGCTCGGGCCGACCGTACGAGACGTGTCACGGCGCGTAGCCGCAACCACTCCCACTCACCGCAAGCCGCCAAGCAATCCCGGCGTGCTTGCGAGACGCGAACGCGCCAGGCACCCCGCCCCACAACCCAGCCGACCTCGCCTCACCCAACCTGGACCACGCACCCTTCCGGGCCGCTCGCCCGCTTCTCCCCCCTCGCCGGAGCGGCCCGGGTCAAGGGTGGCCCGAAGGGCCATCGCCGCAGGCGACACGCAGCGCCCTTGAGGCGGGCCGCGGAGGCGCGACACTGCCATGAAGCGAGCGGCCCAACGGCACCTCGACAACCCTGTCCCCGCTCACGCCGCCATCTCGATCACCAAGATCCGGAGCGGCTGCCCCTTCCGCTGTGGTGGAATCGAGCTGCAACCGACCGGACCGAGCCGCGATCGTGAGGCACAGCCGCCTTGAGCACGATGAAGCCGTTGTCGCCCGCCGTCTCCGCACGCATGAGCAGGCAGGTCAGCAAGGACACGGCCGCCGAACTGGCCGTTCGTCGCCTGCTCCACGCTGCCGGGTTGCGCTACCGCGTGGAGTTCCCGGTCCCGGGCATGGCTAGACGCCGTATAGACGTGGCGTTCACCCGAGCCAAGGTGGCCGTGCTGATCGACGGATGCTTCTGGCACGGTTGCCCTGAGCACGCCACGCAGCCGAAGTCGAACGCAGAGTGGTGGCGCAACAAGCTGGACCGGAACATGGCCCGCGATCGGGAGACTACGGAGCATCTGACCGCGGCGGGGTGGACGGTGCTGCGGTTCTGGGAGCATGAAGCCCCTGAGGAAGTGGCCGTGCGGGTGACCGCAACAGTGGAACGACGTCTGACAGAGGGCACGAAGGGACGTGAAGCGTGGGGGGACTGACCTTTGTGGATGTGTGCTCCGGAGCTGGTGGCCTAGCCCTCGGCCTGGAGCGGGCGGGATTCGAACCGCGTCTGCTGCTGGACGAGGACGAGGTGGCCGTCAGGACCTTGAAGGCCAACCGGCCTCAGTGGAACGTACTCTGCGCCGATCTGCTGGACTTCGACCCGGCCGAGCACCCCATGAGCTACGACGTGGATCTCCTCGCGGCAGGCCTACCACGGGTGAAGTCGAGCGCGACCACCGAGCGGACAGATTCGGACAAAGAGGAAGAATTGCTGAGGGCGACCGTTCTGCTCGCCCATGCGATCAAGCCTCGGGCCATCCTCATCGAGAACGTCCCCGGGCTCGCCGACTCGGACAGGTACCAGCCCTTTCGCGACTTCGCCCGGGTCGAACTCGCCCATCTGGGATACGAGTTCAGTTGGTTCGTCGTCAATGCGGTCGACTTCGGCGTACCGCAGAACCGGAGGCAGGGAGTCCTCGTAGCAGTCGAACAGTCGCTGGCCGAAGCGTTCCGGCAGCCGACGCCCACGGTGAGCGAACCGGCTACGGTCGGCGTCGTTCTGGGGCCGTCCATGGCCGCACACGGGTGGCAGGATGCTGCGCGCTGGGCCGCCCAAGCCGATCAACCGGCTCCGACATTGGTCGGAGGCTCGAAGAACCGAGGCGGCGCCGACCTCGGCCCGACGGGCGCCAAGCGCAAGTGGGCGACCATGGGTGTCAACGCACACACGGTGGGTGACCGAATTCCCGGTCCGGACTTCGTATGGGATCCCGAGCTCGGCAGGGACAACATGGTGAAGATCACGACTGAGCAGGCCGCGCTGTTGCAGGGTTTTCCCGAATCATGGCAGATCGCCGGACTCAAGACCGCACGATATCGCCAGGTCGGACACGCGACACCGCCGCCCGTCGGAGAGGCTCTGGGGCGAGCCGTCGCCGAGGCGTTGAACCGGGATCCGGCAGCCTCCCCGGCCGGCTAGACTTCCGCCACATGACCAGCACGGCGCCACACCAGTCCATCCTCGACAAGCCTTTTGTCCTGGATCTCTTCGCGGGACCCGGAGGGCTGGATGTCGCGGGGCACACTCTCGACATCCCCAGCCTCGGCATCGAGTGGGACAGGAGCGCCTGTCTCACTCGATACGCGGCCGGGCTGGAGACGCTGCACGCCGATGTGAGCGCGGTCCGCAGAGACTCCTTCGAGTCGCTGCCCCCTGAGATCAATGTGCTGGCCGGTGGACCTCCCTGCCAGACCTACTCCGTTGCCGGGCACGGCGCCGGCCGTAAGAACCTGAACAAGGTCAAGGAGTACATCGAGCGACTGACGGCAGGCGAATCCGACGAGACGATCGACGAGGACCTGAAGACTCTCAGCGATCCACGCACCGCGCTGGTCCTCGAACCACTCCGATACGCCCTCCAGGCGACCAGAAGTCCGAACCGCGGCAGGCGCCCGTACGACGTGATCGTCCTGGAACAGGTCCCGGCGGTCGAGGAACTCTGGCACCACTACGCCAAGGTGCTGCAGGAAACGGGTCTTCCCGACGGCACCAAGTACAAGGCCGTCGTCGGCCTCCTCAACACCGAGACCTACGGCGTCCCTCAGAAGCGATCACGGGCGGTACTGATCGCTCGTCGTGAAGGACTCGATACGCCGTCACTTCCCAAGCCGACCCACCATTCCTACGAGGCCAAGGCGTGGAATCGTAGGAACGAAGATGATCAGGCCGCACCGAGCCAGGTTCATCAGCCGACCTTCGACGAGGACTCGGCGACCTTGGCGGAAGAACACGATGCAACCGATGACGAAGACCTGCAGCCCTGGAGGTCGATGGGTGACGTGCTTGCCGAACCGGTGGGCACACACCCGGGACGCGACACTCCGTTCCTGGTCCGCTCGAACTACGGCAGCTCCGGAATCCCCGGAAGGCGTGGAGTTCGGAGCGATCGGCAACCCGCGTTCACCGTCACCGGTCGCATCTCCCGCTTCGTGGTCTTCCAGCACCTCGACGCGAACTTCGTCTACGAGGGTGCGCGGTTCAGCATGAACGAGGCGGGGATGCTGCAGAGCTTCCCACCCGACTACCCCTGGTCCGGTAAGGCACAGGCGCAGCAGGTAGGCAATGCCGTACCCCCCCTGTTCGGGGCGCACCTGCTGAGCGCCGCGCTCGGGCTCCCCACACCGGACGCTGCTGCGCTGAGCAAGCCGTGGCCGGCGGCCACGGAGGAGCAGCGGGCCAAGTTGCGGAGTCACGGCTGCGGGGCGGCGGACGACTGCACCGCCAGGTGCCCGCGCCCGGAGGACCAGGCGCCGGCACCCTCCTCCGAACGGCCGCGCCGGAAGAAGAACTAGCAACACCGTTCGCGGGTACGGCTGTTCCTGGGCCGGCAGCCACGGCCGGTCAGTCCACGCTCTTCCTGCCCCGGACCGGCGCGGTCTCGAACAGCTCGGCGAAGTACTCGGTGAGTGAGGCCACGGACTTCTCCGGGACAGGATCCTCGTCGGGTCCGTCCGGGAGATGACGTCGATCAACCGGTGGTGCCGATGCGGCCTCCGCGATCCAGTCCCGCAGACGAGCAGGGTCCCTCGGCTCGTCCCGTGCGAGGACGTCGTACACCAGCGTCGCTCCGGCCGCATTGATCGCGACACTGAGGCCGAAGATCTCTCGCCCGGTGGTGATCTTCCCGCCTATCAGAAGACGGACGAGAGCCTGGGCAGTGGGACGATGGTCGATCAACTCCATCCGGAGAACCGTGTGGATGAGGTCCTGATTCCCACAGGCCGCGACAACCGGCTCGTAGTCCGGCCCGTTCCTGAAGAGTTCTGCCGCCCACCACAACCGGGAGAAGCACTGGCGGTCGGCCGGGCCCCGGAACCGTTCTGCGGCGATACGCCTCTCCGGCCGCTTCGCCGACGGCTCCGACAGGTGACGCCATGCGACGTAATCGGGAGCAACCGCCAAGGCGAGGTGGTTCCAGAGACGTTTGTCCGCCGCCTCCCGCCGTGTCAGACGCAGGGTGGCATGGAGGCGTGGCGCGAGCCACGCGTCAGCGCGGGTGCGGTCCGCCCGGAACTCGTACATGGCGTCCTCCACCAGGCTTCGGATCGGCTCGACCGACCACCTGGCGTCGTCCTCCGGGAGCGGCTCGACGACCTTGGCGAGATCGATGCCGCCATGCACCTGTTCGCCTCTCAGCAGCTCCTCCGTGAGGAACGGGTCGACGGCCGAGGTGGCGAGCAGCGCCAAGCGCTCCGGAACGTAGCTCGGTGCGGTGATCACGTCTCGCTCTCCCTGTTCATCTGTTCAAGACTGCGGATGGCGTAGGCGAGCGCCTTGTAGGCATCGGCACGGCGCACCGCCGCATAGTGGATGCGGGTCTGGAGCTCCACCCAGCCCGATTCGCCGGTACGTCGTCGATGCACCTGCCGTAGGGCCTCCTCGACGTGCACGCCGGGGATCACGTCCGGGAGCATCTCCCGCAGCACCTCGCCCTGCCAGTCGGTCGGGAACACCGGACCGCCCCCGGGCTCCATCTCCAGATCACCGATGGCGCCGTGGAACACCGCGGTCCAGACATCGGTGGCCATCTGGGCGACCAGAAGGTCTCGCACCTTGCTGTCCACTCCGGAGCCGTTGCTGTCCAACAGCCCTATGACTCCCTCGACGTCCGTGTTCACGAACACGGTGGGAACTCTGGTCGAGGTGTCCACGATCCAGGGAGCGTCCGCGTACGCCTGCAACCACTCCCGGGCACTCTTCTTGAACGAGGCTTTCTGGACGTCCAGTTGAAGGCCGCGAACCGGCTCTTCAGAGACTGTGTCGACGATCCAGCTCCGGTCGGTCTCCGCGATCGAGCGACCGGGTACCTCGTCCACCGTCCCGACGGCGTACACGGCGAGGGAGGCCCGACCCATGTGGTCGTCGCGGAACACTTCAAGGGAGCCCGACCAGTCACGACCGTCCTCCGCGTCCCGTGTGAGAGGCACAGAGGTGCGGACATTGGTCTCGCCGTCCGTCAGAACGGCGAGGACCTTCAGGTCGGACCAGGCGGCGTCCGGTGCATTCGCCCCGGGCGGCAGCGTCGCCGAGAGGCCGACCGTGGCGCTCACCCAGTCGGTGTGGCCGGCGATGCCGAGGGCGACCGTCTGCTGCTGGGTGGAGTAGGCGGTGGTCTCCAGTTGGTCGCGGGTGCCATCGGCGAGCTTGAGGGACACCGAGGTCACCCTGAGGACGACCGGCCGGTTGAGCCGCTTGTAGGGGTAGATCTTCACGTGCTCATTCCCCCTTGCCGGCGCGGAGTTCGACAACGAGACGCGTGAGCGCCGTCCTGACCGGGTGGCTGGTCACGTCGGTGGATCCCCGGAACTTCGCGCGACGGGTGCCGGGCGCGAAACGCAGGATGCCGTCCTCCACCTCACAGCCCTCTACCGCCTCCAGCTCGGCCCAGTCCAGTTTCGGGCGTCCGCCCGAACGCACGTCGAGTTGGGCGACCGGCGCCATCGGAACGATCTCGTCACCACGCGGGATGCTCACCTCCGCGGTGATCCTCCACTCCCCGTCGTCGCCAACTGTCGCATCAAGCCCGTCCAGGACCGGAACCACCGGTCCGGAAGGTGCCTTGGCCTTGGGCTTGGGCTTCACGGTCAACGCCTTGCGCAGAGCCTCACCGCCTTCGCTCCGGTTGGCGCGCTTCGGCCGCGCGACGAGTTCTCTCACCGCACTGTTGACCTCGGCGGTCAGCGTGTTGATCCGCCGGTACGCGGAGGGCGACCAGCGCAGGGTCAGCTCCTCGGTCTGCCCCCAGCGATCGTGCTCGGGTGGTTCCGCCGCGCGCAGGAACTCCTCAGCCTCCTTCGCGAAGGGCGCGGCTTCGCCGGCAGCCTCACCCACGAGCAGTACGGCCTGGAACAGGTTCGTGCCGAGCGGCAGGTTGGGGACCCCTGCCGTCTTGACGGTCATGCGGTTACCCCGTAGCGAATGCACCTGGTTCTTCGTTCCGCCTTCGCTCTCGGCGTCGTTGACCGACTCGGTGACCAGCAACACCGCTTGGTGTGTCCCGAGAGTGCCTCTGGCGCCTCCCGACAGCGGTAGCTTCAGCGGCACGTTTCGCGCCGCCACCTGGCCGGCCTCGACGAGCCTGTCCACGGTGGTGCCTTCGTAGTGCGCGCGCAGGGCACGGGTCCGTGCGGGCTGCTCGGCGGACGGGTCGACCTGCTTCTCCGGGACGATCACTTCGCCGTTGCGAAGGGCTCGGACGGAGACCTCCAGGAGGGGAAGCCGGTTGCCCCCGGCGGTCATCGCGGCCCAGAAGTCGCGGCCCAGCGCCTCCACCAGGCGTCGGTGCATCCTGCGGATGTCGCGCGTGTCCTCCGCGCTCTCCTCGTCCCTGGCCTCGTCCTCGGCGTCGACCCCGTTCTCCTCCAGGCTGGCCACGTCGTGCGCGCCAACGATGAGGAAGGAGGTACCGGGTTCGTCGCTCTCCCGGGCGAGATGCAGTCGCGCGACGGTCTCCTCGTCCGCCCACCAGGAGCGGGCGACCCTCGCGCCGGGAGAGTCGGGATCGGGGCGCCCCAACCAGGCGGGACCCGCGTACGACTCACCGTCCACCTTGCGCCAGGGGAGTTCGAGGCGCCCGATGACCCGTCGCTCGGTACGACCCTCGTGGGGCTCGGACAGAGTGGAGTTGATGAGTACGAGTCCCAGGGCGCTCGTGGCCCACAGGGTCGCCTTGCCGAGGCCGTACGAACCACCCGCGCTGTGCCCCGACTTGAGACTCTCCAGTTGCCGCCTGACCACAGCGGCGAACTTGCCGTCCTCGTAGTCGTCCCCGGTGAGCCCCGACGCGTTGTAGTCGTCGACACGCAGCAGGACCAGGCGGCCCTTCTCGTACATGTCGCGCACTCCGGCGTCCACGACCCGGCCGACCTTCTGACTGCCCGCCCCCTCGGAGACCGCGGAGTAGTGCGGAAAGAGATCGTTCCAGAGGATCGTCTCGCGGAAGGCGTCGAGCGTCTCGCCGGTCAGCTCGTGCAGGGTGTAGCGGACCCTGACAGGTCGGCCGTTCTCGGTGAGGCGCTCGTCGAGGCTGTTCTGACAGGTCTCTCGGGCGAGTACCTGCACGTCGGCGTCGAACGCGAAGGCCGCGGCGTTGCCCAGCTCACGACCGCCGTCGGGGTATCCGGGACGGTGGTACCAGGTGATCGGCAGACCGGCCTGGGTGTCGGTGGTACGGGTGTGCACCGTGCCGACGTCGGTGCCGAGCGCCTTGGCGATCTCCACCATGACGGTCGGGCGGGGGGTCGACCTTCCGGTGATCCACGCGGAGATGGCGGCCCGCGTCAGCTTGAGTTCCTGGGCCAGTTCGGCCTGTGTCTTCCCCGCGAGCTTGAGCTGACGGGCCAACCAGGGCCCGAACTCTTCACCTGTGTCCAACCCGTGCCACCCGCTCTTCCCTCGGCGTCGCCTGCGGCGCGCAGGCTGACCAGGAGGCTAATTTGACGCGACGAACGTTGTCAACCAAAAGTTGATCGGATCGAGGCGCCAGGATCACTTAGACCGATGGGCTGGGATGCCCGACTTTCACACACTTTGGGCGGATTCTCGAATGTGGAGGGTTCAATTCCCCGGCAACGAGAGGCAGTTGGGTTGACCCCCACGATCGACATCCGATAGGATTTTATGGACGGCATAGCTCTCGTCTCGCCCGGGAACTCGAAAAGTCGAGCGAACCAGGCGACCCTGTCAGAAGTGTGTCCAAAATCGACCGGCAAGCACGGTCTCCAGCCGCATATCGAGGCTCACGCAAGCGCCCTCCCCATTGATTCTGACGACTAGTCAGGCAGACCAGGATCCTGCTAGTCTGATTTTCATCGCGGAACGTTTTAACGAGATTTCTACACCTATTTCCACGAGGGGTCGATTGTTCCTTTACGCACCCCTGCGCGGCCGATGCGACAGGGGGACCTGATAATGGACGAGTACAGCAGTCACGACTTGGATTCGCAGCGTGGCCTGAGTGCACTCAACTCGGCCATCGCCATGGGGAGCATCGAACCCAAGGTTGCAGCGGACCTGCTGAGAGGGCACCCGTGCGAGGAGGAATTCCTGGCTCGGTTTCCGGAGCTGAGGGACTGTACGGAACCGCCGGACGACGACACCTCGTCCTCGGACTGACCTCCTCCGTATCCACCGCGCGCGAGAGACCTTCGAAGCATACGCCCTACTGCCTTCACCAGCACAAACATGCGAAGGCGGGAATTCTGCGCATCCACCGGCATCTCTCGCACGTCCCTGCGGGGCCGGCTGTACAAGGCGACAGTCGGCCCCACACGCACACCACCGCCCGAATTCTTGACAACTCAGGAGTGCAGGACCGTGTCACATTCATCCTCTCCGGTAATTGACACCGTTATCGAACAGTCTTCCCGTGTCCTCAAGACGTATGCCGTCGACCCCGGTCTCGTAGCCGAGCACGCCAACGGAGAGCGTCGCATCACTCAGGGCGGATACGGAGATCGCCAGCTTTTCGAACTCGTCCAGAACGCGGCCGACGAAATCGCTGACGAGCCCGGTGGTAGGGTCCACGTCGTCCTCACCAGTACCCACTTGTACTGCGCGAACGAAGGAAATCCTGTCACTCCCGAGGGCGCTGAGACAATTCTTCGGATGAGTATGTCGAAGAAGCGCGGCGGGCAGATCGGCAGGTTCGGCGTGGGCGTGAAATCAGTCCTCGTCGTGACCGACACACCGGAATTCTTCAGCAGCACCGGGAGTTTCGGTTTCGACCGTGCCTGGTCGTACGAACAAATCAAGAGCGTGCCCGGCGTGACCGCGCGATACGGTGCGGACTTCGACGCCCCTGTGTTGCGGATGGCTCGCCCTCTCGACGTGCAGGCCGAGCGTGCCGGCGACCACGTCCTGAACGAGCTGCTGACCTGGGCTACCACCGTCGTACGCCTGCCCTTGCTCCCGAAGGCGGACCGCCGGCTAGGGCTGGACATGCACGGTGGGAGCGCCAAGGAGCACGGCGAGCCTCGTGACGAGTTCCCGGTGGGCTTCCAGCTCTTCTCACCGCACGTCGCGAAGGTCTTTCTCGAGGACCGACGTCACGTTCCTGCGGCCCGTCGGGTCCTGACCACGCGGCAGACCGGTGATCTGCACACCGTGACCGAGGAGAGGACCGGCAAGACCACCAGCATCCACTGGCGGGTGTTCACCACCACCCACACACCCGGCCGAGCGGCACAGGCGGACGCCGGTGAACTGCACGACCGGGTCTCGCTCGACCTCTCCTGGGGTGTCCCCGCCCTGCGGAAGAACCCGGAGACCGGCCTGTACGTCACGCAGAGCCGTGGTCGCGGCAGGTTCTGGTCCTTCTTCCCGACCAAGTACGAGATGTCGTTGAGCGGCATCCTCAACGGCGCGTGGAAGACCAACGAGGACCGGCAGAACCTGCTCGACTCCTCGCCCTTCAACCAGGAGATGATCAGGGCGTCGGCGGCGTTGGTCGTCGACGCCCTTCCCGCTCTGTCGCCCGCCGAGGACCCGGCCGCCTACCTCCCGTTGCTGCCGGGGCGAGTCAAGGAGGCGATCAGCTGGGCCGACGAGTTCCTGACCCGGGAGATCTGGGCACGAGCCTCGACCCGTCCGTCGCTGCCCGACCAGGACGGTGTGCTGCGCGCCCCCGTCGAGCTGCGCGTGCACCCCCGGTTCGACAAGAAGGACCTGAAGAGGGTGGCCGGGTGGCTGCGGATGTGGCACGAGTGCCCCGGTCGCCCCTCGAACTGGCTGCACCCGAGCGTCGAGGCCGACTCCCTGCGTTCCGGAAAGGTCGAGCACATCCTCGACGCGGCCCGGCACGAGCGGGCGGATGTCCGCACATGGCTGGAAGCGCTGGTGGGGAGCGGTACCGCCGAGGCCTCGGCGACGGCGATCCGGATCCTCGCGAACATGATCGAGGTCGGCTCGCCTTACGCGGAGGAGGCCCGCAGGGCACACATCGTGCTCACGGAGGAGCACGGACTTGTCGCGCCCGTACGCGGCCGGGTGTTCCGTCGTGCCGACCAGGGCGGGCTGCGCGAGTCCCTCGTGTATGTGGACGACGCACTCGCCCAGGATCCGTCGTTGGCCCACGCGCTCAACGTTCTCGGCATCCGCGAGGCGGACCTCGAAGGGCGCTTCGTCAGCGTCCTCGACCAGGGCTTCGACGGCTACCGGGACGCGGAATGGCAGCGGTTCTGGGAGCTGTTCCGCAAGGCCGGGATCCGGCAGCTGGCGCACAGGGTGCTGGAGCGGGTCGCCACGCCGGGCTCCACTCTGCGCGTGCGTACCGCCGACGGGAAGTTCCGGCCCATGGAGGACTGCATGCTTCCGGGCAAGGTGGTCGACGCGCGGCGTGACCCGACCATCGCCGTCGACATGACGTTCCATTCAGACGATGTCGCCTTCTTCGCCCAGGTCGGCCTCAAGGACCGGCCCAGCACGGGAGTGCGGCCGACGGACGGCGAAGCGTGGTTCGAGGAGTACCGGCAGACGGTCCACTCGGCCTATCTGCGCACGTTGAAAAGCGACGCGCAGCGCCCCGCTCTGAGCCGGATGAGGGTCGAAGGGGCCGCGATCGGGGGGCCGCTCCACCTGTTCCGAGGGCTCTCCGACGAGTCCCGTGCCGCGTTCCTGAAGGCCGTTCCCGACGACGCCGTGGTGGACAACTGGACGCTCCAGATCGGCGCGCAGAGCAGCACGCGGCAAGCGGTGGCCTCGCCGATCCGTTGGATGCTGCGGACATACGGCACCGTCGCCACCTCGCAGGGCATCAAGCCGCTCAACGAAGCCGTCGGCCCTCAGCTCACCGCCTATCGCGACGTGCTCCCGGTCGCCGACCTGACCCCCGAGAAGGCTCGTAAACTGCGGCTTCCGGCGACGGTCGACGAGGTTCCGGCAGACCGCTGGAACGCGCTCCTCGACGAGGTGTCCCGGAGCGAGGACGACTCCTTCGTGGGCGCCACCTACGTGATGCTGACCCGGTTCGGCGCGGACTTCCCCGAGGACGCCCTCACCCGTTGTCGGATCGGGGACACCTGGGGAACCCGTCCCGACGACGAGATCACGCTCGCCGTCGGAACCGCCGAGTATCGGGTGCTCCGTGCCGAGCAGCTGCCCGCGCTGCTCGTGCCGACCGCGGGGGACGCTGAGCTGATGGTCGAGAAATGGGGCATGCGCCGCTACTCCGACATGATCAGCCGTGAGACCCGTGAAGTGGTGGAGGGCGATCCGGTGCCACTGGTCGAGCTGTATCCCGGCCTGCGTCGACACCTCAACAGCTCCAATCGGAACGCACTGGTGCAACGCTGCACCGAGCTGGAGGAGGTCACCCGCACGCCCAACGGCACTCAGGCCACTTCCCTGGACGCCGTCCGTCAGGACGCCACCGTCAAGGTTCGCGTCCCGCTGGACCCCGAACCGATGCTCCGCCTGATCGACCGGGAACTCGTGCTGGGCCTCGGTGCGTCCGGCTGCCGGGCCGTACTCGAACATCAGGACCGCATGGCTCGGGACAGCGCGATGCAGGCGGCCCGGAAGGCCGTGCGTGACACCGAGGACGTGGTCACCAAGATCGAGCTGCTGATCGGGGCGGAGGCGCTCCGGAGCGGTCTCCCCGAGGGGTTGATGGAGGCGGAGCTGCAGGCGACCGGTGGCGTACAGCCTTCGGGCCGGCGGATCGCGCAGATGGCTTTCAACGCCCACGGCGACGGTGTACTCCATCAACACGCCCGCGACATCCAGGCGCGGCTCCCCGACGCTCCCGTCGCCTACACCGGCTCCTCGCCCGCCGTCTCCTTCGTGTCGGACCTGAAGCTACCGGGGTCCTTCGCGGGCTCCCGCACCCCGCCCCGACCGGCGTTCGAGATCATCGAGGGTCCTCGCGACTTCCCGAGTCTCCACCCGTACCAGGAGGATCTGGTCCGCAACATCACCACCATGCTCGACCGCCTCGCTCCTCAGCGCGGGATGCTGTCGCTGCCGACCGGCGCGGGCAAGACCCGGGTCACCGCAGAGGCCGTGATTCGCTGGGTCAAGCGCGTCGGCGACCTGAACGGGCCGTTGCTGTGGATCGCGCAGACCGAGGAACTCTGCGAACAGGCCGTGCAGAGCTGGAAGTTCGTCTGGAGCAAGGTCGGTGCGGAGCGTCCGCTCACCATCAGCCGACTCTGGGGCGGCAACGAGGTCGGAAACGTCGTCGATCACCCCCACTTGGTGGTCGCCATCGACGCCAAGCTGGAGCGCTGCCTGGACACCGAACCGTACGCATGGCTGCGTCAAGCCTCGCTGGTGGTCGTGGACGAGGCCCACACCGCCGTCTCCCCACGGTATACCGCACTCCTGCGGCAGTTGGGGCTCACCCAGTACGAGACCGGTCGGCACCTCCTCGGTCTGACGGCCACACCCTTCCGCAACACCAACGAGGAGGAGACACGCCGTCTGGTCGGCCGCTTCGGGAACCGGCGGCTCGACGAGGGTGTCTTCCCGTCCGGTGATCCGTACCGGGACCTTCAGGACTGGGGGATGCTCGCGCAGGTGGAGCACCGCACCCTGGAAGGCGGCAGGATCGAGCTGACCCGTGACGAGAAGGCGCAGGCCGAACGGATGGCGGTGCTGTCCCGTGCCGCCGAGCAGCGGCTCGCCGACGACCACGCTCGAAGCAGGCGCATCGTCGACTCGGTGGCCGGTCTGGCCGACGAGGGCCCGACACTGCTCTTCGCCACCTCGGTCGACCATGCCAAGTACTTGTCGGCCATGCTCAACGACCGGGGGGTCCGATCCGCGGCGGTGGACTCGACGACCAGCCAGCAGGACCGCCGCACACGCGTCGAGCAGTTCCGCGAGGGACGCATCCGGGTGCTCACCAACTACGGCGTGTTGGCCCAGGGATTCGACGCCCCGGCCACCCGTGCCGTGGTGGTGGCCCGCCCGGTCTACAGCACCAACGTCTACCAGCAGATGATCGGTCGCGGTCTGCGTGGTCCGCTCAACGGTGGTAAGCCCACCTGCCTGATCCTCAACGTCAGCGACAACATCGCGAACTTCGACACCCGACTCGCCTTCACCCAGTTCGAGCACCTCTGGAGCAGAAAGTGACCGACGCCTACCTCGACAGTCCGCCGCTCACCGACGAGCAGCGGGCCGTGGTCGAGCAGCCCTGGGACGCGCGTGTCCTGGTCACCGCGGGAGCAGGTGCGGGAAAGACGCACACCCTGGTGCGCCGGCTAGACGCGCTGTGCGGTCACGAGGACCCCGACGAGGCGCTGGAGGCCGCCGAGATCCTGGTGCTCACCTTCTCCCGGGCCGCCGCCCGCGAGTTGCGCGAGCGCATCGTCCGGCACGGGGAGCGGGCCCACAGGGTGCGGGCCCAGACCTTCGACGCCTGGGCCTACGGGCTGCTCCTCCAGTCGCAGCCGGACGGCGAGTGGGGTGCGCTCGGCTTCGACGAGCGGATCGACGCAGGCACCCGTGCGATCGAGGCAGGTGTGTTGGAGGTCGGAGATTCCGTCCCGCCCTCCCATGTCGTGATCGACGAGGTACAGGACCTGGTGGGCCGCCGCCGAGAGCTGGTGGAGACGCTGCTCGACCGGTACCAGGACAGCTGCGGCTTCACCGTCGTCGGCGACGCCGCCCAGTCCGTCTACGGCTTCCAGATCGAGGACCCGGCCGAACGCGCGGACGAGACCGGGCGCTTCTTCGACTGGCTGCGTGGCTCGTACCTCGACGAACTCGTGGAACTGCACCTCACCCGGAACTTCCGAGCCGTCACCCCCGAGGCCCGCCTGGCGTTGCCGCATGGGCCCCGACTCCAACAGGTCATCACAGCGGACGAGGCGGCCACGCTCTACGAGGAACTCCGCGAGCTGCTCGTGGATCCGACGAACGACATGGGCGACCTCATTGATCCGTTCACCCTGGAAGGACTGCGGACCTTCCCCGACACCTGCGCGATCCTCACCCGCGACAACCGAGAGGCCCTGGTGGTCTCCGGCCTGCTCCACGAGCACGGCGTCGAGCACATGCTGCGGCGCCCGCTCGAAGAGCGGCCGGTGCCGTACTGGGTCGCCGAGCTGTTGCGCCGCACCGAGGCGACCGGCCTCACCGAGGACCGGTTCCGCTCGCTGCTCGCGGAGATCCCCCTGCCGTACGAACCGAACGTGACCGGCCTGTGGACGGTGCTGCGGCGAGCCGCGCGCTCGGCCGGGCGCGGTGTGCTCGATCTGGAGCGACTGCGCCGCTCGGTCACCGACGGCAGGTTTCCCGACGAGGCTGCCGACCCGGAGACCGCGCGTATCGTCGTCTCGACCGTGCACAGGGCCAAGGGCCTCGAGTTCGACCGGGTGATCGTCCTGACCCCCCCGACCGTCGCCGAGCTGCGCAGGCAGTACAAGGGCGACTTGGACTTCCCCGCCGAGGCCCGAGCCCTGTACGTGGCGATGACTCGCGCCCGTGAGGATCTGTACCACGCCCGGTCACCCGAGCTGCCGGTCCTCAAGCGGGCGGGCGGACGGACGAACGGCCGCCGCTACGTCGGCGGATGGCGGCCGTACGAGAGATACGGTCTCGTGGCCGAGGCGGGGGACATCTGCCGGGACAACCCACCCGGCCACGACTCCGACGCCGTGTCGGCCCAGGCGTACCTCCTGACGCAGGTCGCCTCCGGGCATGACGTGGTGCTGCGCAAGCGTCACGATCTGCCGATGGGTGAGTACCAGAGCCCGCCGTACGCTCTGATGCACGGCGGCCGTGAGATCGGTGAGGTTTCGGAGCGGTTCCGGGAGGATCTGTTCCAGGTGCAGAAGGTGAACAGGACGTGGGACCCCTGGTGGCCCGACGAGATTCGCGGCATCCGGGTCGACACTCTGGAGACGGTGACCGGCAGCGCCGCCGCCGGCGCCAACGCGGGCCTCGGTGACCGTGGGACGTGGATCGCCCCCCGGATCACCGGTATCGGAAGGTATCGGCGGGCCGACACGGACGAGGAGCAGCGCGCATGACGCAGGTGGCAGGTCGGCACTCCGAGCACTATCGGGTCCGGGACGAGGAACTGCTGGCGGGACTTCGCCGCGAGCTTCTCGGTCCGGCCACGGACGCCACGCCGGAGGACCGGGACGAGGTTCTCACCGAGGACGCGCCGATCGACCGCTATCTGACCGGCGTCCTCTACCCGCGATCGGCCGACCCGACCGCTGAGCAACGGATCCGTGAGGACGAGGCCGAGCACGACGGCCTCGACATCGCTCCGCTGCGCACGGGTGACAGCGTGGAGGAGTCGGGCACCGCTCAGGAGGTGGGAGCCGCCGGCTCCCGCCGCCCCTCTTCGATGGGCCTCACCTTCGCGGTCGACCCGGCCATAAGCGACACGGTCGTGATCTCGGCACGTGCGGCGGTCTACGAGCCCACCGATCCTGAGGGCAGGCCGATCTCGGCTCGGCGTGCCGAGGCTCGCACCACCTCCGAGCAGCGGGAGCGGTGGCGTCGCAAAGAACTCGTCCTTCCGGACTCCCCGGTAGACGTGACCTCACCCGCTCCTGACAGGAAGTTCGACCTCGGCGCGGGGGCCGCCTTGCGCGTCAACGTCCGGCGCCCTCACCCGACCACCGGCACGGTCACCGTCACGGTCACACTCGTCAACACCCACCAGGTCGGCGAGCGCGAACTACAGGACGCTTTCTCCCTGTTCCAGTGCGGTCTCACCGTCCGCGCGGTCGACGACTCCACCGCGTTCGTCGAACGTCCCGCCCCGACCTTCGCCCATGATGCCGACGTCGCGGCGAGCAGACTGCTCCACCGCCACGCCCCGACTTTCGCCGTCGGCCACGGCTGCGCCGCCGAATGGGACTGGACTCCGCCGCCGATCGGCATGACCGACACCCGAAGGGCCGCCGTCGCCGAGGTGCGGAGCGAGTTCGTTCCCACCCTGGAGGTACTGCTCACCGACTCCAATCCGGAGATCGACAGCTCGGCGCTGTCCATGCTGGGGCTTGCGGAGAGGTCCGAGACCGAGGTCCTGGCAGCTCTGGAGGATCTGGCCACGGGGTACGAGAGCTGGATCGAGCGCAAGGCGGTGGAAGCGGAGGCGCTCACGGGCGATACGCACGAGAAGCCCGCGCAGGCGCAGGTGAGCGCCTGTCGCGAGGCGCTCGACCGGATCCGCGAGGGCATCGAGCTGTTGCGGACCGAACCGGACCTGATGAGGGCGTTCCGACTGGCCAACCGTGCCATGGCCGACCAGCGCGCCCGCAGCGCCTGGGTGAAGAGCGGACGCGTGGGCGCCCCCGACCCCGCCGTCGGTCGCTGGCGCCCCTTCCAGATCGCGTTCGTGCTGCTCTGTCTGGCCGGCATCGACGACCCCGGCCACCGTGACCGAGAAGTCTCCGACCTGCTGTGGTTCCCCACGGGTGGTGGCAAGACTGAGGCCTACCTCGGGCTCATCGCCCTCACGTCCTTCCTCCGTCGCATCCGCAAGGGCGCGGACGGAGGTGGCGTCACCGTCCTCATGCGCTACACGCTGCGGCTGCTGACCCTCCAGCAGTTCGAGCGCGCGGCCATCCTGTTGTGCGCCATGGAGAACATGCGGCGTCACACGCCCGAGTTGGGGGACGAGGAGTTCTCCATCGGCATGTGGGTGGGACGTTCGGCCACCCCCAACACGCTGGCCGTGGCCGCCCAGAAGCTCGACGAGCTGCGCAAGAACCTCGACAAGCGCCTCGCCACCGAGAACCCCGTCCAGTTGCACGCCTGCCCGTGGTGCGGGACCCGCCTCGACGCCCGGAACTACGAGGCCGACGAGGACGCCGGACGGATGCACGTCCGCTGTTCCGGCACGAACTGCGAGTTCACCGACGGCCTGCCCGTCCACCTGATCGACGAGACGGTGTACGACGCGCGGCCCACGCTGGTGATCGCCACCGTCGACAAGTTCGCGTCGATGCCGTGGCGTCCGGCCACCGCGGCACTGTTCAACCTCGACGACCTGACGGGCGGCACTCCTCCCCCCGAGCTGATCATTCAGGACGAACTGCACCTGATCTCCGGCCCGCTGGGCACCCTGACGGGCCTCTACGAAACGGCTGTGGACGCGCTCGCGAACCGCCCCAAGGTGATCGCCTCCACGGCCACCATCCGGCGCGCAGCCGACCAGGGACGCCACCTCTTCGCGCGTGGTGTTCGCCAGTTTCCGCCCGCGGGTCTGGATGCCCGCGACTCGTGGTTCGCCGTGGAGACACCGCGCGAGGAGAAGGCGAGCCGCCGCTACGTCGGCCTCCTGGCCCCCGGCACCAGTCAGTCCACCCTGTTGATTCGCACCTACGCCACGCTGCTTCATCGGGCCGCGCACGCGAAGACCTCCGGCGAGGTGCGCGACGCGTACTGGAGTCTCGTCGGCTACTTCAACAGCCTCCGGCTGCTCTCCGCGGCCGAACTCCAGGTCCACGACGACGTGGTGGCCTATCTGGAGCTGCTCGCCGAACGCGAGGGGGTGACGGTCCGTTCGGTCGTCAACTACTCGGAGTTGACAAGTCGTGTCGACGCCAGCGAGATCCCGGCCCGCCTCAAGGGCATCGAGAAGAGGCTCCCGGACGAGGACACGGTGGATGTCCTCCTGGCGACCAACATGATCGCGGTGGGTGTGGACGTGGATCGCCTGGGGCTCATGGCCGTGATGGGCCAGCCGCAGACGACCGCCGAGTACATCCAGGCGACGAGTCGTGTCGGCCGCGCGCACCCCGGACTGGTCACGGTCATGCTCAACTCGACCCGCTCTCGGGACCGCTCCCACTACGAGAGCTTCCAGCATTTCCACTCGGCCCTCTATCGCGAGGTCGAGTCCACCTCTGTGACTCCGTTCTCCGCGCGCGCTCGTGATCGGGGCCTGCACGCGGTGATCGTGGCTCTCACCCGCATCCTGATCCCGGCCGCCCGCCCGAACGACGGCGCAGGCAAGGTCGACTCCTACGAGCACATCCTCCGGGGCCGTATCAAGTCCGTGCTGCTGGACCGAGTCGCTGCGGTCGCCCCTGAGGAGAGCGAGGCCGCGTCCCATGCCTTCGACGAGTTCGTCGAATGGTGGTGCGCGGAGGCCGACATCGACAGCGGCCTGCTCTTCGAACCTCAGAGGGGAAGCCACGCGCCCTCACTCCTGAAGGCGTACGACGACGAGTCCGAGGACGCCGAGGGGTGGGCCACACTGTGGAGCCTGCGCGATGTCGACGCCGAGTCCGCGCTGTTCATGGAGGCAAGCCGATGACCCCGCCCCCCGCCCGCCGTCGCCGGACCGGCGCGAGTGGCTCCACGCCTGCCCACAACCTGCCGCGGCGCGGTACGGTCCGCCGCGCCCAGGCGATCACCACCTACGGGGTCGGATCGCTCATCGCCGTCGACGCGGAGTCCTTCGTCGTATCCGGCCTGGACGACGCCGACCGGAGCTGGAGCGCCCACGAATCTCCCCGGATTCACGAACGACGCCTGGCGCGCCTGCTCGATGTCGACTACTTCCGGCTGCCGCCCGCGTCCGACGACAGCAGCAAGGACGGCCTCAGGGTCCGGCGCTTCCCGTTGATGCACTCCTGCCCCGACTGCGATGACCTACAGCGACACCGCGACTTCAATCCGCCGACCGGTCGAAGCGTCTGCGGCACGTGCGAGGTCGAGCTCGTCCCGTCCCGCTTCGTCGTCGCGTGCGAGGCCGGACACCTCGGAGAGTTTCCGTACTGGCAGTGGGTGCACCGGTCGATGGACCGCAGCGCCTCGACGACCGGGCAGTGTGGAGGGAAGCTCAAACTGCGTACGTCCGGCCGTACGTCCTCGCTCCGCTCGATCCTCGTCTCCTGCACCTGTGGAAAAGCTCCCGAGGTGTCGATGGAGGGATCCTTCCGCAGGACCGCCCTCAAGGATCTGGGCCTCAAGTGCTTCGGCCCACGCCCGTGGCTCGGATCGTCCGCACCCGCCCAGGAGTGCGGCCTTCCTCTGCGCACTCTGCAGCGAGGTTCCTCGGCGGTGTGGCAGCCGGTACTGAAGTCCGCGCTCTCCATCCCGCCATGGAGCAACGGCCGCGCGGATCCCCTCGCCGAACACTGGGACGCCCTTCGCGAGTACGACGAACGTGAGCACGTCGAGATCTATCTCAAGGGCGTTTTCAAGGGGAGGTGTCCTGTCCCCCTGGACGAGGTGATGGACCTGCTCGACGCGGAGCGCGAGGAGGACTCCGACGGCGAGGCGAGCCCCACTTTCGACCACCACTATCGCGCCCTGCGGAACAAGGAGTACGAGCGGCTCCGCTCGGGCAACGACGAGAGCGAGCACTCCCACGAGGAGCAGTTCGTCTGTGAGACTCCGCTGGGCGACCAGGGCATACTCGGTCCGCTCGGCGTCACCGGTCCGATGCTGGTCAAGAAACTTCGCGAGGTTCGGGCGCTCAAGGCATTCACCCGGCTGGCCGATCCCGACTCGACGACCGAGTCGAAGGAGATGCCGCTGTCCGGCTCCCCCCTGCGCTGGCTCCCGGCCATGGAGGTCCACGGCGAGGGGGTGTTCCTCCGCCTGGACGAGGACCGACTGGGCACTTGGGAGAAGACCGCAGCGGTGACCGCTCGGGTCGAGCGGATGCGGGCCGCTCACCAGCGAGTGCTGGAGCAGCGGGCCGGAGACCCCAGCCGTGTCGTTCCCTCCCCGGCCACCCCTCGCATGGTGCTGCTGCACACCCTGGCGCACGTCCTCATCAACGAGTGGAGCTTGGACGCGGGCTACCCTTCTGCCTCCCTGCGGGAACGCCTGTACGCCGCCGACGACATGGCGGGAGTGCTCATCTATACGGCGACGAGCGACTCGGCGGGCAGTCTCGGCGGGCTCGTGGCCCAGGGCGAGCCGGAGCGTCTCGACCAAGCTATTCGTTCAGCCGTCCACCGTGCCGAGTGGTGCTCCTCCGACCCGCTCTGTGTCGAATCCGAAGCGTCAGGCACAGGCGGCACGAACCTCGCCGCGTGCCATGCCTGTGTGTTGCTCCCGGAGACGAGCTGCGAGCAGAACAACATCCTGCTCGACCGCGCGCTGCTCGTCGGCACACCGGAAGATCCGAGTCCGGGCTTCTTCGCGCACCTGTTGGACCGGTGAGGTCAGTACTGTCCGATCGTGACCGACAGGAGAGCTGACCTCTCTTGTCCCTCGATCGCGGATCGCCAGTCGAGACGGCTCCCGCCAGACCCACACGGTATCCGGTGGCTCTGCTCGATGACCTGTTCGTCCGGGCGTGCCTCTGCGGCGTGCGCGCCCTCCTGCGGCGTTGAACGACTGGGCGGGATCAACCCTTCTCCGTGGCTCTCGGGTGCCCCGTGCCCGCGAAAGTGATCCAGCAGGTGTTGCGGGCCGTGTCCAGGAGGTACCAGACGCGACCGCCGCCGGTCACCTCGATCTGCCACTGCTCGCAGGTCTGTCCGCGGTGGGTACCGTGCGCCAGCGCACCCTTGAGCCGGTGGTGCCGGGGCGTCTCCATCGTCGGCCTGGGGTCCGTTCGCATGGCGAGCCAGGCTCGATAGGTGTTCTCCCGGACCTGCTGGGCGAGACTCTCCCAGCCTTTGGCCGATGCCGCGTCCGCGAAGCGCACCTCCCAGTGGCCGTGAGGTGCTGGTGGTGCGGCGCGGTCCCCGCGGCCCGTCGTCATGCGATGTCCCGAGGGTCCGGTACCGAGCCGTAGTCCTCGGAGTGGTGTCGGGTGAGTGCGGCGAGGAGTTCGGGGTCGGAGTGGACCTCCGCGGTGTGCTGCCAGGCGATGAGCAGTTGGGCGACGGACGCGCTGTTGCCGATCGAGTCGGCGGCGCGCATGGTGTCGACCAGTTCGACGGCGAAGGCATGGAGGTCGGACTCCGGCAGGAAGCGGACCCAGGGGAAGGCATCCGGCAGTATGTCGAGGAGGAGTTCCATGCTGCCGGGCTCGCGGCGAGCCATCGCGGTCAGCATGCGGGTGGCCGCGGACACCACGGTCTGGTCCTGCTCGGCCCGCGACGCCGTCGTGAGGATCAGATCCTCGCCGTCTCGGCGGTGAAGGAGCAGTCTTGGCGACTCTTGGAGGCGGGCCAGCGTCTGCTTGTTCTTGTTCACCAGCTCGGAGAAGTTCACGGCGGCGACGCCTTCGGTACTCATGAGTTTGAAAGTACTTCGAAACTGGCGGGACCGCCATCACTCGAAAGAGGGGCGCGGGGGCACTGGACCGGCACACGCCTCGCGAGCGACAGGCCGCCCTGCGGCCGTTCCCGACCTCCTCCGACCACGGCCGTCGGCTCCAACGCCGGGTCCGTGCCCGACAGTCCCACCGGGAACCATCCCGGGAAGTCACCCGACCGAGAGCGCCCGCGTCTCCGCGGCATCCGGGAACGCCTTGGCCCACCAGTGGTCGTAGCGGCGGTACGGCGTGGGGTCGGTCCGTGTGTTGAGGAAGGTTCGTAGGGCGGTCGCCTCTGTCGACAGGGCGTCCCAGACCGAGGCCGGGAGCGGACGGAAGGCCGTGGCCTCGATCGCGTCGGCGAGCGGGCGCCAGACCCCCGCCACGTAGCCGTCCACCAGGAGCGTCGGGAGGACGTCGCCGTTCATGCGGGTCACGTACCTGCGGTACTCGGCGGGGAGGAGGCGGCCCCGGTCGACGTAGGCCAGGAGCGTGCTGTCCCACATGGGCAGCAGGCGGGGTGGGGCGGGGGTGTCCTCCGAGGGGCGTCGGGCGCCCGGAATGTCGTAGAGGGTCTGGTCGGTGTCGGCGGCTTTGAGGGTTTCGAGTTCCTTCTTCAGGGCGGCCAGGGCCGTCTTGATGCGTCCCTGCTGGACCAGCGCGAACTGGGCCATGTCCGCCACCGATGCCGGGCCGAAGCCCTGGAGGTAGCGGCGGATGAGAGCGCGGAGGCCCTCGGCGGCAGCGTCCTGGTCGGTGAGGGTGGGGCGGGGGGACGCCGCCACGTACGACTGGCGGGTGTCGAAGGACCAGGGGCCGCCGGTGGGAGCGTGCCACAGGGGGGCGTAGTGGCGGAGCATGCGGTGGCCGCCGGTGTCCAGGGCGGTGGTGGTGCCGAGGTGGTCCTCCAGCCAGGTGCGGATCTCGGCGGCCGTCCGCACCGTGCCGTCGGCGTGGTCGAGGAGAGGCGGGAGGAAGGTGTCGGCGTCGGCGGGGGTCAGGCCGGAGGCGCGGTAGCGGGGGTCGCCCAGGCGGGAGCCGCGGAGGGTGGGTTCCATCGCCTCGCGGAACGGGGTGTAGTCGTCCGCGTGGACGGTGTGGACCGTGATCCGCATCAGGGTCGCCCTGACCAGGCTGTGGTCGGTGAACGCCGCGTCCAAAGCCGCCGGGTCGAAGGGGGACAGGCGGTTCCACAGGGCGATGTACGGGGAGGCCGGCTGCTGGGCCTGCAGCGCCACGACTCGCCGCACCGCCTCCGGCACGGTCAACGGCTCGCGTGCGAGGAGGAGTTGGCGGGCCAGAGTGGCACGGTTGAGTGCGCGGGCGGTGAGCTTCGGGGTCCCCATGGCGTGATTCTCTCCCCCCGCTCGGGTGGAGGGCCCTGTCCCATGCGGCGCGGGCCCTGCCCTCCGCGGAGGGCAGGGCCCGCGCCGCATGGGACAGGGCGACCAACGCAACTACACCTTCGCCTCGCCCTTCGTCAGCAGCCACTCCTCGTGCACCGCGCCGAGCGGGATCTTCTTCTGGAAGATCGGCGTGCCGAAGATGGAGAGCTGGATGTTGAGGGTGCCGGTGAGGTCGATGCCGCCGTACAGGGCCCAGGAGCCGGAGGCGGAGCCCGTGCCGTCGGCGGAGCCCTCGGCGGTCGCGTCGGCCTCGGCGCGGAGGTAGGGGGCCACGTCGGCGGTGACGCCGACCGTGCCGTAGAGGCCGACCGTCGCCTCAGCGCCCATGGCCGCCTTGACGTCGCCGACGGCGGTGACCGTCGTCTTCAGGGGCTCACCGGTCATGTGGGACTCGCTGACGCCCTGCCAGCCCTTGGACCAGGTGAAGTTGCCGCCGACCTTGAAGTCGCCCTTGAGGTCCTGCTCGACGTCGACCGTGACGCGGCCGTCGGCCTCCACCTGGAAGTAGCAGACGAGGTCGAGGTTGACGACGATCGGGACCGGGCCGACCTGGATCACGGGGTCGGCGTGCAGTTCGGCGAAGGGGATACGGATCGGCTTGCCGTCGGTCGAGCCGGCCGCGCGGCCCTTCAGCGACCACTGGGAGGCCCAGTCGCCGGTGAGGCCCAGGAACGCGCCGCCGGGCGAGGAACCCGTGCCGGAGCCGGAGCCGTCGTAGGAGAAGGCGACCTCGGGGGCGAGCTGGACGAAACCCTCGACCGACGCGGCGGCCGAGGCGGGGGCGCCGGGGGCGGTCTCCACGGCGGCGCCCACGTCGATGCGCAGGCTGCCCAGCGGGAGCTTCGCGCCCTCGGGGCCGAAGGCGAGGTCGCCGGTCTTCGCCCAGGAGACCTTCACGCCCTGGACGAGCGGGTCGACCTCCAGGGTGGACGGGTCGACGGGGACCGTACCGTCCGCCTTGCTCTCGCCCAGGACCGAGTCGAGCTTGGCCGGCTCCGTCTCGACCGTCGTACCGCCGTCCGCCGCCGTGTCGACGATCTCCGTCACCTCGGCCAGTACGCCGTCGGGGGCGCCGGGGGCGGGGGCGCTGGCGATGACGTCGCCCACGGCCACGGCGGCCTTGGGCTTCGCGGCGCCGGAGCCGGTGTCGGAGGGCGTGTCGGGGCGGTCCGGACCGGAGGTGGCGGGGGTGCCCGTCCGCGAGGGGGTCGCCGACGGCTCGGCGTCTGCGCCCGACGGCGGTGCCGCGATGACCGCCCGGCCGCTCCTCCTGTCGTACGACGCGACCTTGAGCGCGGACTTCTCGGCCTTGCCCCGGACGACGGCGTCCGCGTCGGCCACGGCGGTGGGGGTGGCGTCGCCGGTGGGGGCGGAGACGACGGCGAGTCGGTCCTCGGGCGCGCCGGGGGCGCCGGGCGCGCGGGTCTCGGCCGTGGTGGCGGCGGCCTTGTCGGTGGTGGCGGGGGAGTCGGTGGAGCAGCCGGTGGCCAGCAGGGTCGCGACGGTGATCGCCGACAGTGCCGTGACCAGGGCATGTCTTCTGAGCTTGTGCACGCGTGAGTCCTCGGGAGCGGTGACAGGGGGGTGCGCTTCAGGAGGGACGGCTGGTCGACCTGGCGCGGGGGCCGTGACGACATGCCGGAGAGCAGGCGCGAGTGGTGAGACGGCACCTGGCGGTGGGAGGTCGGCCGGGCGGCACAGCTGTCCTCATGACAGTGCGCACGCGGTGGTTACCTCCCAGTAGCCAGCCATGAGCATGCCAGGCTTCGCGGGGCTTCATGAACCACTTCCCCCGCGACCCGGGGGTGACGTGGGCCACATTCAGGCAGTCTCAACTGTCATCCACGGAGGGGGAGTTGAGGGATGCGAGGAATCCAGCCACTGCCGCGTGCGGACGTAGCGGCCGGTCCGGGTGCGTGTACGTCATGGCCCGGGTCCTCGACACATGCGGCAGGGGTGCCCGGCGCCACCGCCGGCCTCGGCGGCCTCGGCGGCAGGGCTCCGGGCACCCCTGCTGATGGTGCGCTGTCAGCGGTTGATCTGGCGCCGGCCGGTGCCGCCGCTCACCTGGATCTTGCGCGGCTTGGCCTTCTCGGCGACCGGGATGCGCAGGGTCAGGACGCCGGCGTCGTACGAGGCGTCGACGCGGTCGGCGTCGAGGGTGTCCCCGAGGAACAGCTGGCGACTGAAGACACCCGTCGGGCGCTCGGCGGCGACCATCTCGGCGCTCTCGGGAGCCGGGGAGCGGCGCTCGGCACGGACGTTCAGGACGTTGCGCTCGATGTCCAGGTCGATGGTCTCCGGATCGACGCCCGGGAGGTCGAAGTGGACGACGAAGTCGTCGCCGGACCGGTAGGCGTCCATCGGCATGACGGCGGGCCGGTTGTCGGAACCGAACACCTGCTGCGCGAGTCGGTCGAATTCGCGGAAGGGGTCGGTACGCATGAGCATCACGGGCACTCCTCTCTGCTGACGTTGGGTGCGATGCCCTCTGAATTCCTACGGCTTCTTATATAGCCCGGAGGAGGAAACTTGACAACCCCCGACTCAGGTTCGTCCGTCGTGGGCGCCCCGGAGCTAGCCTCGATCACGCCGGTCAGCCGGTCGGCAGCGGCGATGAGGGCATCGCGTGCGCGTCAGGAACAGCGGGAGGCAGTGATGGCGAAGGTCCCCACGGCGGCGGTGGCCGCGAGCGGGCTCATCGGTGGGTACGGCGTGGCCCGCTGGACGAAGAAGCGGCCGCTCGGCGGGGCGGTGCTGGCCGTCGCCGGGGCCGCGGCGGCTCGGCAGTGGCAGCAGGCGGCCGGGGGCAGGGCGGCGGGGGCGTTGACCGCGGGGTACGTGGCCGCGTTCGCCGGGTCGCATCCGCTGGCGAAGAAGGTGGGTGCCTGGCCGGCGGTGTTCGGGGTGGCCGGGGTGGTGGCGTTGGCCTCTTGGGTGGTGGCCGACCGGAAGGAGTAGGGGGATCTCGTCCGGCCGATGGGTGCGGGTCGTCTGTGGTCGCTCGCGCAGTTCCCCGCGCCCCTGACGAGGCTCTCAAGAGCGCCCTCCGGTCCCCTCCCCCCGAAAAACCCGCCGGTACGCGTGCGGGCTCGTGCCCACCACCCTCTTGAAGCGGTCCCGGAACGCCGTCGGGGAGCCGAAACCCGCCTGGGCCGCGACGCGTTCGACCGTGTGGTCGGTGGACTCCAGGAGGTACTGGGCGCGGCGGACCCGCGCCCGGTGCAGCCACTGCAACGGCGTCGTGCCGGTCTGTTCGCGGAAGCGGCGGTTCAGGGTGCGGGCGCTGGTGCCGGCGTGCAGGGCGATGTCGTCCAGGGTCAGATCCCGCTCCGCGTTCTCCTCCATCCAGCGCAGCAGGGGCTCCATCGTCGCGCCGGCGGGGGCCGCGGGCTGGTCCTGGACGATGAACTGGGCCTGGCCGCCCTCCCGTTCGAGGGGCATGACACACATCCGGGCGGTGAACGCGGCGACCGCCGAGCCGTGGTCCCGGCGGATCATGTGCAGGCACATGTCCATGGCCGCGGCGGCACCCGCCGAGGTGAGGAACTGGCCGTTGTCGACGTAGAGGACGTTCGGGTCGACGGTGATCTCCGGGTGGCGGGCCGCCAGATCGGGGGCCGCGATCCAGTGGGTCGTGGCGCGCAGCCCGTCCAGCAGGCCCGTCGCCGCGAAGAGGAACGCGCCGACGCAGATCGAGGCGATCCGCGTCCCGCTCGCCGCCGCCGCGTGCAGCGCCTCCGCCACCCCCGGCGGCAGCGGCGCGGTCGGGTCGGCCGTCCCCGGGAGGATGATCGTGTCGGCCTCGGCCAGCGCCTCCAGCCCGTAGGGCGCCCGCACGCTGAACGGCCCCGCCTTCACCTCCCCGCCCCCTTCCACCGAGCAGACCCGCACGCGGTACGCCTCCCGGCCGTCCGGCAGCCGGGCCCAGCCGAAGGTGTCGACGGGGGCCGACATGTCGAAGGGGATCACGTCGTCGAGCGCCAGTACGGCCACGATGTGCATGGCGGGAGCGTAGGCCTGCACCGGTTTTCCGCCAAGCGCTGCTCGCCCTGTTGAAACCGGCAGCGCTCCTTCCGACTGCCCGGAAACACGCTGGCGAGAATCCGTTGACCTCTGGCAATCTCGCCACTTCCATGAGATCTTGGCGCGTCCTACCGTCCCACCGTGACCAAGTTCCTGCTCTCCCTCCACGTCCTCGCCGCGATCATCGCCGTCGGGCCCGTCACCGTCGCGGCCAGCATGTTCCCGCCGAGCGCGCGCAAGGCGCTGGCCGAACCCGGTAGCGAGCGGGCGGTGGCGGCCGTACGGCTGCTGCACCGGATCTGCCGGGTGTACGGCGGTGTGGGCATCGCCGTGCCGGTGCTCGGGTTCGCCACGGCGATGAGCATGGGGGCGCTGAACGACACCTGGCTGATCGTGTCGATGCTGCTGACCGCCCTCGCGGCGATGGTCCTGCTGGCGCTGGTGCTGCCCCGGCAGGAGGAGATCCTCGCGGGGATCGGGGGCACCGCCGCCGGCCTCGGGGACACCACCACCGACACCGGCGGCACCACAGTCGACCTCGGAGGCACCACCACCGACACCGGAGCCACCACCGTCGACGCCAAGGGCACCACCGTCGAGGCCCGGACCACGGCCCGACTCGCCATGTTCACCGGGGTGTTCAACCTGCTGTGGGCGACCGTCACGATCCTGATGATCGTGCGGCCCGGTTCGACCACGGGAGCGTGACTCGACCCCGCCTTCCCAACGCCGGCCGGGTGGGGGCATGATCCGGCCATGCATCCACAGCAGTCGCCCTCCCAGGCCTACCTCGCCTCCGTGGCCGCCCGTCTCGCCGCCGACGAATGCCGTACGTGGTGGGAGGAGTGGGCCGGGGTGCCCGTGCTCGTCGGGCGCCGGGCCGACTTCCGGTGGAGCTGGATGGGGACGAAGCTGCATCTGTTCACGGTCGCGGCGGCGGTCCAGGAGATCACCATCCCCACCATCGAGACCTTCACCGACCAGGTGCTGACGTACGCGAAGAAGACCAAGGGCGGTCTGCCGGCCGGGATCCAGAACGGTGTCGGCGCCTTCCCCGTGCTGGTCAGCGACCGCGTGGACCCGGCGGCCGTCCGGTGGGCGGAGGCCCAGCAGCGCAACAAGTGGGCGTGCATGGCCCGGCCCGTGGTGGTCGACAGCACCCAGCAGTACGTGGGCTCGTACCGGGGCACCCCGGTCGTCGGCCTCGCCTACTCCTCGTACTTCGAGGAGAAGGCCCGGCGGTACTTCTACGGCTGACCGGTGGCCGAACGGTCCTGGGACCGGCTGTGGATCAGCCACCTCTCGTCCACCGGCTCCGTCCGGAACCGTCGCGCCACCGAAGCCGCGACCAGTACCCACGCGCCCAGGACCAGCGTGAAGAAGGCCCAGGACAGGGGCCATACGGCCGCGTCCGGGGGCTCGGCGGGGGCGTGGAAGGACACGTACATCAGCGCGGCCGGCGGGACGGCGACCAGGAGCACGGGCCAGGCCAGGGCGTCCCGGTGGCCGAAGTAGGCCGCGAGGAGCAGGAGGACGAGCGCGAGGACGATCACCCCCGTGACGGTCACGGGGGTCGTGTCCGTCGGAGAGCCCTCCAGTTCGGGCCGGTCGCGCAGGTCCCACGGGAGACAGAGGCGGTACGCGGCCGCGGCGAGGGCGGCGCCGAGCAGGCGGGTCAGCCAGCGTTCCGGCCAGGGGCGCGTGCGCAGGGGGCGGAGCAGCTTCTCGGTCATGCGTACGAGGGTTCCGGGGCGAGGGGCGGGCCGACAGAGTACGGGTACTCAGACCGGCCCGCTCCCTCGTACCCAGAAGGCGCCCGGACGGGCCGCGGCCCGCAAGGGGCGCGGCCCGAAGAGGGCGCGGGGAACCGTGCGACCGGCCACGACGGCGCGGCAGCCGACGAACGACCCGATCCGGCCCGCCCCGGCCTACCCCAACCCGACCCGCCCTGCCCCGACCCGCCCCCGCTAGGCGGGGCTCCGCGCCGACAGCGGCTCCGCGATGTCCTCCAGCGAGCGCTGCTCCGCGCGCACCGCGAGGAAGGCCGCCACCAGGCCCGCCGCGCACATCAGGCTCGCGCCGATCCGGAAGGCGAGGACGGTGTCGCCGACGACGCCGGACTCCGTCAGCTCGGCGAAGATCAGCGGGCCGCTGATACCGCCGGCGGCCGTGCCGAGGGCGTAGAAGAAGGCGATGGCCATCGCGCGGGTCTCCATGGGGAAGACCTCCGAGACCGTCAGGTAGGCGCTGCTCGCCCCGGCCGACGCGAAGAAGAGGACCACGCACCAGCAGGCCGTCAGGGTCACCTCGTCGAGCGAGCCCCGGCCGAACAGCCAGGCGGTGCCGAAGAGCAGCAGCCCGGAGAGCAGGTACGTCGACGAGATCATGATCTTGCGGCCGACCGTGTCGAACAGCTTGCCGAGCAGCAGCGGGCCGAGCAGGTTGCCGGCGGCGATGACGGCGAAGTAGTAGCCGGTGTCGGAGGTCGGGACGTCGTAGAACGTGGTGAGGATCGCGCCGAAGCCGAAGGTGATCGCGTTGTAGAGGAACGCCTGGCCGATGAAGAGGGAGAAGCCGAGGATCGCGCGGCGGCGGTACCGGGAGAAGACCGTACGGGCGATCGTGCCGAAGCCGATGCTCTCGCGCTGATGGACGGTCATCTCCTGGTCGGTCGTCGGCAGCGGGCGGCCCTTCTCGGCCTCGATCCTCTCCTCCGCCTCCCCCACGAGGCGTTCGGCCTCCTGTTCACGGCCGTGGATCAGCAGCCATCGTGGGCTCTCGGGGACGTTGCGGCGGACCAGCAGGATCACCAGGCCCAGGACGACGCCGAGGGCGAAGGTCAGCCGCCAGCCGACGTTCGCCGGGAAGAGGTCGGTGTTCAGGGCGACGATCGACAGCAGCGACCCGCCGATCGCGCCGAGCCAGAAGCTGCCGTTGATGACGATGTCGACGCGGCCCCGGTACTTGGACGGGATCAGCTCGTCGATGGCGGAGTTGATGGCCGCGTACTCGCCGCCGATGCCGAAGCCGGTGAGGAAGCGGAAGAGGAAGAACCACCAGGTGGAGAAGGACACGGCCGTCAGCGCGGTCGCCGCCAGATAGACCAGCAGGGTCACCATGAACAGCTTCTTGCGGCCGAACCGGTCGGTCATCCGGCCGAAGAAGAGGGCGCCCGCACAGGCGCCCGCCACATACAGCGCGGCCGCCATACCGGTGACCTGCGCGGACGTGATCGGCAGTCCGCTGCCCTCCTCGGAGAGCCGGCCCGCGATGTTGCCGACGACGGTCACTTCCAGACCGTCGAGGATCCACACGGTGCCGAGACCGATCACGATCGTCCAGTGCCAGCGCGACCAGGGAAGACGGTCCAGGCGCGCCGGAACGGCCGTGGTGATCACACCCGGTGACTTCGGGTCAGTGACGGACATGGGCTGGGGCTCCCTCCACCTGAGCGAACCCGATCCGTGTGCCCCGACGAACAGGGACTACGCCCCGGCCGCCGGCGGAGCACCGGGGCTCCCGCCGCCTCCTACGCCCCCAGCGCCCGCGACACCGTGTAGATCAGCAGGCCCGCCAGGGAGCCCACGACCGTGCCGTTGATCCGGATGAACTGCAGGTCGCGGCCGATGTTGGCCTCGATCTTCCTGGTGGTGTGTTCGGCGTCCCAGCTCGCGACGGTCTCGGTGATCAGAGAGGTGATCTCCGCGCGGTAGGTGGTGACGACATGCACCGCCGCCCCCTCGATCCACTTGTCGAGCTTGTCCTGCGCGCTCGGCTCGGTGGCCATCCGGGTGCCCAGCGACAGCAGGGACGAGCGGACCCGCAGCCGCAGCTCGCTGCGCTCGTCCTCGGCCGCGGACACGATCATCGACCGTACGGCCGTCCAGGCGGAGGCGATGAGGTCCTGGACCTCGCCCCGGCCGAGGACCTCGCCCTTCAGCCGCTCCACCCGCGCCCGGGTCTCCGTGTCGGACTGGAGGTCGGTGGCGAAGTCGGTGAGGAAGCGGTCCAGGGCGCCGCGCGCCGGATGGGTGGGCGAGTCGCGCATCTCGGTGGTGAAACGCAGCAGCTCCTTGTAGACCCGCTCGCCGATGCGCCGGTCGACGAACCGGGGGGTCCAGCCGGGGGCGCCGCCCTCGACCGCGTCCATGACCTGCTCGTCGTGCAGTATCAGCCAGTTCTGGGCGCGGGCGCAGATCAGGTCCACGATCCGCCGATGGCCGCCGTCCGTGACGATCTTTTCCAGCATCTTGCCGATACCGGGCGCGATCTCCTGGGCGTTCGCCCGCCGGGTGATCGCCTCCCCGACCACGGCCTGCACGTCCGAGTCGCGCAGCACGGTCAGCGCGCCCCGCAGCGCGGTCGCCAGCTCGGCCGTCACCCGGTCGGCGTTCTGCGGTTCGGCGAGCCAGGCACCGAGCCGGCTGCCGATGCCGACGGCCCGCAGCCGCTGTCGTACGACGTACTGGGAGAGGAAGTTCTCGCCGACGAACTCACCGAGCGAGACGCCCAGTTGGTCCTTCTTGGTGGGGATGATCGCGGTGTGCGGGATGGGCAGTCCGAGCGGATGCCGGAACAGCGCGGTCACGGCGAACCAGTCGGCGAGCGCGCCCACCATGCCCGCCTCGGCGGCCGCCGCGACATAGTCGGCCCAGGCGCCCGCGCCCTCGTGCGAGGCCCACTTGGCCAGCACGTACACCACGGCCACGAAGAGCAGCAGCCCGGCGGCGATGAGCTTCATCTGCCGCACGCCCCGCTGTTTCTCCTCGTCGGCGGCGCTGAACGTGGTCATGGTGCGGTGCGAGGCGGGCGACCGGGCACCGGCCGCCGCCTCCGCCGCCCGCCGGGCCCCTTCGGCCGGTTCCGCGGGTTCTGCCTGTTCCGCTTCCGTACGGTTCATTCGCTCCACCCGTTCCTGTCCCCCGTACACATTGTCCGTTCTTCGACGCCTTCCCCGGCGCTGCGACGCTTGGTGACGTACTCCATAGGCCTACCGAGACCTACTCCTGGAACGGAACAGGAGTTCCCCGCGTCTGTCCGGGCGGGGGAACCGATGGGGGTTCTCGCAAGCAACCCCCATCCCATGCCGCATCATGGGGTGATCACATCGGAGCCACCGGGCTCCACAGCCCGAGGAGTAACCCACCGCATGACCAAGCGTCACGGTTATGCACTTCTGGCGGCCGTCGCCGCCCTGGTCGTGGCGATCTCGGCCGCGATATACACCGGTGTCGGCACCGACCACGGCACCCCCCGGCAGGAGACCTTCGCCCGCGCGCCCCACAACAGCGCCGCCCCCGCCTCCACCGGCGTCTGGGTCGGCGCCTGGGCCGCGTCGCCGAGCGGCTCCGAGCCGGGCACCGAGCAGGACGGCCTCGCCGGCCGCTCGGTGCGCAACGTGGTGCACACGACCGCCGCCGGCACGAGTGCCCGCGTCACCCTGTCCAACCTCTACGGCCAGCAGCCGCTGACCATCACCCACGCCTCGCTCGCCGTGGCCGCCTCGACGGACACCCCGGCCGCGGCGGCCGACACCATGCGCCGGCTCACCTTCGGCGGCAACCCGACGGTCGTCGTCCCGCCGGGTCAGCAGGTGGTGAGCGACGCCGTACGGGTGGCGATCCCGCACGACGGCGACGTACTGATCACCACCTACTCCCCCACGCCCTCCGGCCCCGCGACCTACCACGCGCACGCCCGGCAGATCTCGTACACCGCCGAGGGCGACCGGGCCGAGGACGTCACCGGGGAGCCGTACACCACCCAGTCCCTGCACTGGCGTTACGTCACCGCCCTGGACGTCCTGAGCAACGAGTCCGACGGCACGGTCGTGGTCCTCGGCGACTCGCTCACCGACGGCGTCACCTCCACGGTCGGCGAGAACCGGCGCTGGACCGACGTCCTCTCCGGCCGCCTGCGCGCCGCCCCCGGCTCCTCGGACGTGCCCCGCTACAGCGTCGTCAACGAGGGCATCAGCGGCAACCGCGTCCTCACCGACGGCTACGGCCGCCCCGCCGAGAACCCCAGTGGCCTCGCCCGCTTCCAGCGCGACGTCCTCGGCCGCACCGGCGTCAAGGCCGTCGTCATCGACCTCGGCGTCAACGACATCCTCAAGAACCCCGGCCGCGCCGACCCCGACGCCATCACCGCGGGCCTGCGCCGGCTCGTCGACCTGGCCCACGCCCGCGGCCTGCGGGTGGTCGGCGCCACCCTCATGCCCTTCCACGGCCACCGCGGCTGGTCCGACCAGCGCGAATCCGTCCGCCAGGCCATCAACGCCCGGATCCGCTCCGGCCAGGTCTACGACACCTACGTCGACTTCGACAAGGCCCTGCGCGACCCCTACGCCCCCCGCCGCCTGCGTCCCGACTACGACTCGGGCGACCACCTCCACCCGAGCGACCAGGGCTACGAGCGGATGGCGGACGTCTTCGACCTGGAGAAACTGAAGGGCGCGGCACCGGCGGAGCTGTAGCCGGGGCCTGGGCCGGAGTCGTAGCCCGGTCCGGGTCCCCGGGAACCGCGCGACCGGCCGCGGCGCGACCGCGGCCGGACCCGGCCTACCGCTCCCGTCTGCGCCGCCGTTCCCGCTCCTCCTCGCGCCGCGAGCGCACCGCGTCCCGGATCTGGTCCATGGCCTCGCGGTGCGCCTCGTGCCTCTCGTGCGTGTGGTCACGATGGGAGGCGTGCAGTTCGCGGCGGGCCTGCCGGCGCTCCAGCCGCTCCTGGCGCCGCGCCTCCTTCAACCGCTGGCGCTCCGCCTTCGGCACCTTCCGCTCCACACCGACCCCGCCCCAGAACGCGAAGCCGGTGATGATCACGCGGGGCGCGCCGGGCTCACCCGGCACGCCCTCCTGGCCGTGGTCGAAGCCGCCCATGATCCCGACGCCCCGGACGACGACCTCGACCCCCGGCGGCACGACCACATTGATCCCGCCCATGATGGCCACGCAGTTGATCGTGACCTCACGGCTCGCGAAGTACGCGTCCCGCAGGTCCAGTTCGCCGCCGCCCCAGAACGCGAAGCAGTCGAACCGCTCGGGCACGGTCCACCGCCCCTTGCGCTCGAACCCGGACAGGACTGCCACGCCCCAGGTGGACGTCCCGTCACCGCCGACGATCCGCTCGGGCCAACTCACGTCCACGGCAGGCCCCTTGACCAGTGACACGGACGGCTGCGGCACGAGTTCCGGCGGTGCCACGGCCCCCGCACCGGGCAGGTCACGGGTGATCGGCGCCAACTCCCCGTAGGTCCGCGCCTTGTACGTGGCGTCCAGCCGCTCCTCGAACTCCTCCATGTCGAGCCGCCCCTCCGCGAGGGCGTCCCGCAACTGCTCGGAGACTCGTTCACGATCGGCGTCGGAGGCACGAAGATCCGCGGCGGCCGGAACATCCGGCAGGTCGTCCGTCATACGGATCAGCGTACGAGGAACCCCCGCGCCGGGCTATGACACGGCCTGTTCCGACTCCCCCACCCGCTCGGCCTGTTGCGCGTACATCCGGGCGATCACGGCCTCGATGTCCGGCTCCCGCACCGACAGGTCCACCAGCGGATACTCCGACGCGATCCGCGCCACCAGCGGGGCCGCCGACTCCGACGCCGGGAAGGCGAGCCACTGCCGGGGCCCGTCCACCCGGACGACCCGGGCGGGCGCGGCCTCGATCGGCGGCAGTTCGCGCTCCAGGTCGACCACGAGGGTCCGCTCGCTCTCGCCCACCTCGTGCAGCCCGGTCAGCGGCCCGTCGTACATCAGACGCCCGTGGTCGATGACCATCACCCGGCGGCACAGCTGCTCGATGTCCTGGAGGTCGTGCGTGGTCAGCAGCACGGTCGTGCCCTGCTCGGTGTTGAGCTCCCTGAGGAACTCCCGGACCTTGGCCTTGCTGATGACGTCGAGCCCGATCGTCGGCTCGTCCAGGTACAGCACCTCGGGGTCGTGCAGCAGGGCCGCCGCGATGTCCCCGCGCATCCGCTGGCCGAGCGAGAGCTGCCGTACGGGTACGTCCAGCAGGTCGCCCAGTTCGAGGAGTTCGACGCAGCGGTCGAGGTTCTCGCGGTAACGGGCGTCGGGGATGCGGTACATACGGTGCACCAGCCGGTAGGAGTCGATGAGCGGCAGGTCCCACCACAGGGTCGTACGCTGCCCGAACACCACCCCGATACGCCGGGCCAGCCGTGTCCGCTCGCGGGACGGGTCGATGCCGGCGACCCGCAGCCGGCCCCCGCTCGGCGTCAGGATGCCGGTCAGCATCTTGATCGTCGTCGACTTCCCGGCGCCGTTCGGCCCGATGTAGCCGACCATCTCGCCCCGCGCCACCGTGAAGGAGATCGAGTCGACCGCCCGCACCTCACGCCGCTCCCGCCGCAGGAACCCCGTCTTCTTGCGGACGTCGAAGACCTTCTCCACCTGGTCGAGTTCGATGAACCCGCTGTCCGTCACGCCTGTCCCGTCTGACTTCCTGCCTGGCTCCACGCTTGGCTCCCTAACTCCCCGTACTCCGATACGAACGCAGCCCCGCCCGCCACGCGACCCCCGCCAGCGCACAGCAGGCCACACCGACCAGCGGCGGCGCGAAGGCCAGCCAGGCCGGCAGGTCGAGGGGGTAGGGGCGGCCCAGGACATACAGCCCCGGCACCCAGTTGACGAAGGCGAGCGGCAGGACGAAGGTCACCCCGCGCAGCAGGTCCTTGGCGAAGAGGGCCGGGGGGTACTGCAGCAGGGTCGAGCCGCCGTACGTGAAGGCGTTCTGCACCTCGGAGGCGTCCTGGGCGACGAACTGGAAGGCCGCGCCCCCGACGAACACCGCCGCGAAGATCAGTCCGCCGCTGCCCACCATCAGCGGGATCATCAGCACCTTGGCCGGTGTCCAGGTGATGTCGAGCGTGGTCAGGGCGTATCCGAGGACGAACAGGCCCTGCGTGATCCGGCCGAGGCGGCGCAGCGCGAACTTGTCGGCGGCGACCTGGGCGAGCACCGGCACCGGGCGGACGAGGAGGGTGTCCAGCGTGCCGTCCCGGACCCGGCGGCCGAGCCGGTCCATCGAGCCGATCATCAGATCCGCGAGGCCGAAGGCGGCGGCGGAGGTGCCGTAGAGCAGGGCGATCTCGGACAGGGAGAACCCGCCCAGCTCGTCGACCTGGGAGAACATCAGCAGGATCGCGACGAAGTCGAAGGAGGTCGCCGCGAAGTTCCCGAAGGTCGTCATCGCGAAGGACGCCCGGTAGGCCATCGTGGAGCGGATCCACATGGCGGCGATCATGCGGTAGGCGCGCAGCCCGTCGCGGACTTGGCTGTACGTGCCGTACTCGGCGAACGGGTTCTCCCGCTCGGCGCCCGTGGCGGGGCGCTCGTCGACGTCAGCCACCCTGGACCACCACCTTCCGCGTCGCCGCCGACTGGATCATCCGCCCGGCCGCCAGCAATACCACCGCCCAGGCGAGCTGGAAGGCGTACGTCCGCCAGGGGTCGGCCTCGCCGAGCAGGACGTCCGCCGGGGCCTGAAGCAGCGCGGACCAGGGCAGGACGCGGGCGAGGTCGCCGAGTACACCGGGGAAGACGTTCAGCGGGAGGAGCATCCCGGAGAAGAAGACCCCGGTGAGCCAGGTGACCTGCATCGCTCCGGCGCCGTCGAGGAGCCAGAACCCCCACAGCGCGACGATGTACCGGATCGCGAAGCTGACGAGGGCGCCCAGGGCGACCGCGACGAGACAGGCGAGCCAGGGCAGCGGGCCGTCGGGCAGGGCCAGGTCGAAGAAGAGGGCGCCGCACGCCATGGGGGCGACACCGCGTCCGAGCAGCTGGAACAGGGCCCGGCCGAGGTCGGCGGCGAGCCACCACAGCTGGAGGTCGACGGGCCGGTACAGGTCGACCGCGATGTCCCCGGTACGGATCCGCTCGATCAGCTCCTCCTCGAAGCCGACGCTGCCCAGTACCATCACCGCGAACATGGCCTGGCCGACCCAGACATAGGTGAGGGCCTGCGCCTGGTCGTAGCCGCCTAGGTGGGGCTTCTCGTGCCAGAGCGCCAGGTAGGTGTATGCGAGGATGAAGCCGAAGACGGTGTTGGTGAACACCCCCGCGGCGGTGGCCACCCGATATGTCGCGTACCGCCTGAAACCACCGGCGGCGACGGCGGCGTACAACCGCCCTGTGCCCACGAGGAAACTCCCATCCGCTGCGAAGTGTTAGGCGAAAGGCCGAGGCCTGGACCGATTCGGGCCGAAGCGAAGAAGCCTAGTCCGCGGCCGGAGGGGCCTGCCACACGTTTTCGGGGGCGGACGGTGGTGCTCGTTGTGGTGTGCGGGGCACGTGCCGGGATCCGGGAACGGATCGAACGGAACGGGAGTCTTACTCCGGGGTGCAGAACCGACCCGGAGTGGGCGCAAAGCGTACGAGTCCGTACGGAAATGAACGTACGACGCGAAAACAGGAGCACGGCAGCACGATGAGCGACGAGCCGCAGCCGAAGCGGAACGGCCCGGGCTGGACACCGAGAGACCCGGAGCGACGCACTCCGGGCACGACTCCGGGGTCCGGCGACCACGCCGCCAAGGGGAACACCGACGGCCGACCCGGCCCGGCACCAGGCGACGGCCCGAAGGGGAGGCCCGACACGGCCGCCCCGCGCGGGGGCGCCGCGGCGTCCCCGGGGAAGCCTGTCGGGGCGTCAGCCGGGGGGCCTGACGCAGCGTCCACCGGGAAGCCCGGCACGCCGTCCACCGAGCGACCGGGCACGACGCCCGGCGGGGGGCGGGACGGCCGGTCCGATGGGCCGACCGGGGGGCGGTCGGGCGCGGCGGCCGGGGGGTCGTCGGGTGGCTCCGGCTCGGCGTCCGGGAGGTCGTCGGGTGGCCCCGGCTCGGCGCCCGGCGGGCAGTCCGGTGCGGCTGGCGGCGGGAGGCCCGATGGGAAGTCCGGCGCCGCCGATGGCGGGAGGCCTGGTGGGCGGTCCGGCTCGTCGTTCGGTGGACGGTCCGACAATCGGTCCGGTCCGGCCGGGGGCGCGTCCGGCGGCAAGCCGGGCGCGCAGTCCGGCTCGGCGTCCGGCGGCGGCTCCGGCGCCGTGACCGGCGGTGCGCCTGGTGGGCCGTCCGGCTCGGCAGCCGGTCGGCAGGTCGGTACACCGTCCGGTGCGACGTCGGGTGGACGGCCCGGCGCGGCGCCTGGCGGTAAGCCGGGCGCGCAGTCCGGTGCACAGTCCGGCGCGGCAACCGGTCGGCAGCCCGGCGCGCAGTCCGGCGCGGCGGCCGGCGGGAAGTCCGGGTCGGCTCCCTCCGGCTCGGCGCCCGGGGGGAAGGCCGGTTCGGGATCCGGCCGTACGCCGGAGGCCAAGGCCCCGGTCTTCGACGGCAAGCCCGTCGCCGGTGCCGCCGGCAGCCCCGCGGCCGCAGGCGGTGGCAGCGCCGCCGGTGTCCCCGACGCCAGGGCGGCCAGAGCCGCTCGGGCGGCCAGGGCCGCCAAGGCCGCCGGCGCGACCGCGGAGGGCGGCTCCGTCGGTGCCGCCCCCCGAACGGCGGCGGCCGGAGCCGGGGACGACACCCCCACCACCACCCTCGCCATCACCCCGGGCCGCAAGCCCGCCGCGGCGTCCGCGGGGGCCGGGGGCGACACGCCGACCCAGGCCCTGGGCGTCATCTCCGCCACGAAGGCCGCCGCCCCGGCGTCCGCCCCGGCGCCCGCCGTCTCCCCCGCCCCCCAGGCCGGGGGTGGCAAGGCCAAGAAGGGCAAGCGGCCCAAGCGCACCGGCTGGAGACGACTGTTCCCCACCTGGCGCATGGTGCTCGGCGCCTTCGTCATCGGACTCATGCTGATCGTCGGCGCCTTCGTGCTCGGCTACAACATGGTCCACATCCCCAAGGCGAACGCGTTCGCGACCAAACAGAGCAACGTCTACCTCTACGCCGACGGCTCCCAGATCGCCCGCGACGGCGAGGTCAACCGCGAGAACGTCCCGCTGTCGAAGGTCTCCAAGGCCGCCCAGCGCGCCGTACTGGCCGCCGAGGACCGCGACTTCTACTCCGAGCCGGCCATCGACCTCAAGGCCATGCTCCGCGCCGGCTGGAACACCGCCACCGGCAAGGGCAAGCAGTCCGGCTCGACGATCACCCAGCAGTACGTGAAGAACTACTACCTGGCCCAGGACCAGACCGTCACCCGCAAGGCGAAGGAGTTCTTCATCTCCATCAAGCTGGACCGCGAGGTGACCAAGGACGAGATCCTGGAGGGCTACCTCAACACCAGCTTCTTCGGCCGCAACGCCTACGGCATCCAGGCCGCCGCCCAGGCCTACTACGGCATCGACGCCGACGAACTCACCGCCGAGCAGGGCGCCTACCTCGCCGCCCTGGTCAACGCGCCGAGCATGTACGACGTCGTCGCCCACCCCGAGAACAAGAAGGCGGCGCTCGCCCGCTGGAACTACGTCCTCGACGGCATGGTCAAGGAGGGCTGGCTCAAGCAGTCCGAGCGGACCGGCGCGAAGTTCCCGATGCCGAAGCAGGCCACCACCTCCACCGCCTTCTCCGGCCAGCGCGGCTACCTCGTCGAGGCCATCAAGTCGTACCTCATCGAGCACAAGATCATCGATGAGAAGGCGCTGGAGAACGGCGGTGGCTACCGCATCACCACCACCATCCAGCCCAAGATGCAGGACGCCTTCATCAAGGCCGTCGACGACCAGCTGATGGACAAGCTCGACAAGAAGAACCGCAAGGCCGACAAATACGTGCGCGCCGGCGGCGTCTCCATCGACCCGAAGACCGGCAAGGTCATCGCGATGTACGGCGGCATCGACTACACCAAGCAGTACGTGAACAACGCGACCCGCCGTGACTTCCAGGACGGCTCCATCTTCAAGCCCATCGTGTTCGCCTCCGCCGTGGACAACTCCTCCAACAACCAGAGCGGCCAGGCGATCACCCCCAACACCGTCTACGACGGCACCAACAAGCGCCCCGTCGTGGGCTGGCCCGGCCCGGCGTACGCCCCCGAGAACGAGGACTACGTCAACTACGGCAACATCACCGTCCGTCAGGCCACCCAGAGCTCCGTGAACTCGGTGTACGCGCAGATGGCCGTGGACGTGGGCCCCGAGAAGGTCGAGAAGACCGCGATCGACCTCGGTCTGCCCAAGAACACCCCGGACATGAACCCGTACCCCTCCATCGCCCTGGGCACCGCCACCGCCAGCGTCCTGGACATGGCCGAGGTGTACGCCACGCTCGCCAACCACGGCAGGCACGGCACGTACACGATGATCGAGAAGATCAGCAAGGACGGCCAGGCGGTCGACCTGCCCTCCACGGAGTCCACGCAGGCCGTCAGCCGCCAGGCCGCCGACACCACCACCTCCGTGCTGCAGAGCGTCGTCCAGAGCGGCACCGCCACCGCCGCGCAGGCCTCCGGCCACCCGGTAGCCGGCAAGACCGGCACCGCCGAGGAGGACAAGGCCGCCTGGTTCGCCGGCTACACCCCCGACCTCGCCACCGTCGTCTCCGTCATGGGCCAGGACCCCAAGACGGGCGCCCACAAGCCCCTGTACGGCGCGATGGGTCTGCAACGCGTCAACGGCGGCGGGGCGCCCACCGACATCTGGGCGCAGTTCACCAAGACCGCCCTGAAGGGCAAGAAGGTCAAGCAGTTCGACCTCGACCTCCAGGTCGGCGCCGACGTCGTCTACACCCCGCCGAGCACGCCCGCCGACGAGCCGGGGGCCACCGGCGACGAGGAGACCGGCGGCGCCACGGGTGACGAGGAGACCGGCGGACCGTCCGACGACGCCACCGGCGACGGCACCACCACCGGCGGCACGCCCACCACGGACGGCGGCACGACCTCCACGGGCGGCGCGGCGACGGACGGCGGTGCCACGTCCACCGGCGGCACCTCGACGGACGGCGGCGCCACGTCGACGGGCGGCGCCACGACCGACGGGGGCACGGGCTCCACCGGGGGCCCCACCACCGACGGCGGTACGACGGACGGCGGAGCCACCACGCAAGGCGACACCTCGGTGGGTCCGTTCGGTTGACCGGGGCTGCTCAGTGGCCGGAGGTGGCCTTCAACCCCACCACGGCCACGAGCAGCAGACACACGAAGAAGATCCGGGCGGCGGTGGCCGGCTCCCCCAGCCACACCATGCCGCACACCGCCGCCCCGGCCGCACCGATCCCCACCCACACGCCGTACGCGGTACCGATGGGGAGCGTCCTCGCGGCGTGGGAGAGCAGCAGCATGCTGGCGACGATCCCGGCGCCGGTGAGCACGCTGGGCAGCGGCCGGGTGAAACCGTCGGTGTACTTCATCCCGATCGACCAGCCGACCTCCAGCAGTCCGGCGACGACGAGCAGAACCCAGGCCATGAGGGCACCTCCGTGATCCATGAGCGGAATCGGGGTGCGTCGTCTTTGCGGATCCCGGTACGGCGCGTCTCGTCGGGCTACGCCAAAGTTAGCAAAACGGAGGCGTGAGGGGCTGGTGACCATGGTCACCAGCCCCTCACGCCTGTGAAAGCAACGATGCAAAGATGATTCAGAGATGATTCAGAGATACAGGCCGGTGGAGTCCTCCGACCCCTCGAACCGGTCCGCGGCCACGGCGTGCAGATCGCGCTCGCGCATCAGGACGTACGCGACACCCCGGACCTCGACCTCCGCCCGGTCCTCCGGGTCGTAGAGGACACGGTCGCCGGGCTCGACGGTCCGCACGTTCTGGCCGACCGCCACGACCTCGGCCCAGGCGAGGCGCCGGCCCACTGCCGCGGTCGCGGGGATCAGGATGCCGCCGCCGGAACGCCGCTCGCCCTCGGCGGTGTCCTGGCGCACGAGCACGCGGTCGTGCAGCATCCGGATGGGCAGCTTGTCGTCGTGCTGGGTCTTCTCGCTCACGCCCCGAACCTACCTGCCTTCGTCCCTGTCCTCGTCCTGTCCTCGTCCCGGCCGGCGCCGCTGTCCGCGTCAGGCCCTGCGGCGCCGGGTGCCGAGGGCGAGAAGGCCGACGACACCGACGACCACGAGGGCCACCGGCACGATGCGCTCGACCCGGGGCGCCCCGTCCTCGTCGACGAACTGGCCCCTGACGTCGCTGACCACACGGTTGACCGAGACGTAGGCCTTGCCGAGGGTGTGGTCGATGTTCGAGACGACCTTGGCCTTGGCGTCGCCCACGATCGTCCTGGGGTGCACGCGGACGCCGATCTCGTCGAGCGTCTCGGCGAGGTTGTCGCGGCGGCGCTTGATGTCCGCCTCGATCTCGGCCGGGGTTCTGATGTCCGAGGTCTCCGCCACCGCGCGGCCTCCCGTTGTCGGTTGTCGGTGAATTCTCTTGGTTGCGGACAGTCTGTCAGCTCCACCCCGCGCCGCACCGCCAGGGCCCGCCATTACGCTGGACCGATGAGCGAGCGACTCCAGCCCGGCGACGTGGCCCCCGCCTTCACCCTCCCGGACGCCGACGGCAACGAGGTGTCCCTGTCCGACCACAAGGGCCGCAAGGTCATCGTCTACTTCTACCCGGCCGCCCTGACCCCCGGCTGCACCAAGCAGGCCTGCGACTTCACCGACAACCTGGAGCTCCTCGCGGACGCCGGGTACGACGTCCTCGGCATCTCCCCCGACAAGCCCGAGAAACTCGCCAAGTTCCGCGAGAAGGAGTCCCTGAAGGTCACCCTCCTCGGCGACCCCGACAAGACGGTTCTCGACGCCTACGCGGCCTTCGGCGAGAAGAAGAACTACGGCAAGACCTACATGGGCGTCATCCGCTCCACGATCATCGTCGACGAGGAGGGCAAGGTCTCCCGCGCCCTCTACAACGTCCGCGCGACGGGGCACGTGGCGAAGATCATCAAGGACCTGGGCATCTGACCCCACCAGCCCGCCCACCCGAGAACGGCTCGCACCGGAAACCCCGGTACGAGCCGTTCCGCATTCCGGACGTGACTGTCCGATGAACGGCTCGTTACTCCGTACGAGCCACGAACGGGTGGCCGGAACGGAGAGGGTTCCATGGGGGACAGCGTTTACAGCGAGGAGCGGCTCGCACCTGCCGTCGCCGAAGCTCGCAACCGGACCGACCTGATGCGAAAGCTCGGACTCAAGGCAAGTGGGGGGCAACGGCGCGTACTCCAGGAGAAAGTGGCGCGCCACGGACTCGACACGAGCCACTTCGCCAAGCGCAGCCCGTGGCGCAAGTACCCGGACGTCGCCATCGCCGAAGCCGCCGCCTCATCCTCCTCACTGCGCGAGCTGGCGCTGAAGCTGGGCGCCACACCGGCCACCGGCACGCTTTCCCATATCCGACGCCGCGTCGACGCAGCAGGAATCGACATCAGCCACTTCCCCGGCATCGACCGCGCCGAGCTGGACCTGCCCTTCAGCACGGAGGAGTTGAGCGCCGCCGCAGCCACAGCGCACAGCGTGCGCGGCGCGCGCACTGAACATCCCGGACGACAGCCGCTCGCGCGCCACACTGCTACGCATGTTGCGCGAGCAGCACATTGACACTAAGCACTTCACCCACGCCCGTGCACCAATTGACGAGGCGGCACTTCGCACCCTGATCCCCCAGGCATCCAGCTATGCCGAAGTGATGCGTGGCCTTGGTCTGGTTGTCGACGACACCAGCCATCGACGCGTGCGACGCACTGCGGCGCGCCTCGGATTCGACACCAGCCACTTCAAGCGCCGCGCCTGGGGCAAGCCGGACAGGCCAGCCCCCACACCGACGGCTCACCGCGTACTCGTCGTCCTGCCCGCGCATGCCGGACGAACAGGCAGGGCCCAACTCCACCGCGCCCTGACCGAAATCGGAGTGCCGTACGCGTGCGCAAGTTGCGGCAGCACCGGCGAATGGCTGGGACGCCGGATCACCTCGCAGATCGACCACGTCAATGGTGACTGGCACGACAACCGCCAGGAGAACTTGCGGTACCTGTGCCCGAACTGCCACGCGTTGACAGATACGTGGTGCCGACAGAAGGAACGAAGGTCACTCGCCGGATAGGCGCCGATCACCGTACACTTGCAGCCGCCCGTCATACTCGACGACGGGCGGCTAGCGGCCTTGGCGGAACTGGCAGACGCCTCGCGTTTAGGGCGCGATGGGAGCAATCCCGTGAGGGTTCGAATCCCTCAGGCCGCACCCACCTTCACTTTCAAGGTCTGGCTTGCGACTGCCGCAAGCCGGACTTTCCAGTGGGCACCTTCAGCCCACCAGCTCCCGCAGCACCGGCACCAGCCCCCGGAACGCCTTGCCCCGGTGGCTGATCGCGTTCTTCTCCTCCGCCGTCAGTTCGGCGCAGGTTCGGGTGTCGTCGTCCGGCTGGAGGATCGGGTCGTAACCGAAGCCGTTCGTGCCGACCGGGGTGTGGCGAAGGGTGCCCCTCAGCTGCCCCTCGACCACCCTTTCCGTGCCGTCCGGCAGGGCCAGGGCCGCCGCGCAGTTGAAGTGGGCGCCGCGGTGTTCGTCGGCGATGTCGCCGAGCTGGGCGAGGAGGAGGTCGAGGTTGGCCTTGTCGTCGCCGTGGCGGCCGGCCCAGCGGGCGGAGAAGATGCCCGGGGCGCCGTTCAGCACGTCCACGCACAGACCCGAGTCGTCGGCGATGGCGGGGAAGCCCGTGGCCGTGGCCAGGGCGTGGGCCTTCAGCAGGGCGTTCTCGGCGAAGGTGACGCCGGTTTCCTTGACGTCGGGGATGTCCGGGTAGGCGTCCGCGCCGACGAGCTCGTGCGCGAGGCCTGCGTCGGCGAGGATGGCCTTCAGCTCGGTGAGCTTTCCGGCGTTGCGGGTGGCGAGGATCAGGCGGGTCATGCCCACCAGTATCGCGATCCCCGCCGCCCGGTTCGCATGGGTTACGAGGTGCAGACCTTCGTCAGTTCGCCCGCCGCGTCCGTGATGCCGCTGATGTCGGGCGTCGCGTCGCCGTTCTCGACGGCGGTGCGGGTGTCGGTGACGGCCTTCTGGAGGGAGTCCACGGCCTTGTTGACGTCGGTGTTGTCCGTCTTGTCACCGATCTCGTCGAGGTTCTTGTCGATGGAGGCGAGGGACTCCTCCAGCTGCGTGGGGTCGTCCGCCGCGTTCTGCACGGCCTGCTGGAGGTCGTCCACGCTCCGGGCGATGGCATCGGCGGTCTGGACGCAGTCCAGGGCCTTGTTCACGGCGTCGCAGCCGGTGGTGAGCCCGGCCGTGAGGGCGACGGCAGCTACGGCTCCGGCGATGGTGGTCATGCGACGTCGTCGACTCGCGGCCATGGAACGGTCCTCCTACTGGTTGCAGGCCTGACGGCCCCGGGTACGGCTGGCGCCGTGTGGCCGGGCGCACGGAGGTGTGCCGTGCGCCCGTATGGGCAAGGACGCGGGCGGGGCCGCCGTGGTTGCCGTCCGCGGCCGCGCTCTTGGGGTGCCCTTTACCTTTCGAGGACCGTATCAAGCGCCTTGCGCTGCAGGAGGGCCAGCTCCGTGCAGCCCGAAACGGCCAGGTCCAGCAGCGAGTTGAGTTCCTCGCGGGCGAACGGCTCGGCCTCGGCGGTGCCCTGGACCTCGACGAAACGGCCGTCGCCGGTGCAGACGACGTTCATGTCGGTGTCGGCCTTCACGTCCTCCTCGTAGCGGAGGTCGAGGAGGGGGACGCCTCCGACGATCCCGACGGAGACCGCCGAGACGGTGCCGGTCAGGGGCTGGCGGCCGGCCTTGACCAGCTTCCGGCCCTGGGCCCAGGTGATGGCGTCGGCCAGCGCGACGTACGCGCCGGTGATGGCCGCCGTACGCGTGCCGCCGTCGGCCTGGAGAACGTCGCAGTCCAGGACGATCGTGTTCTCACCGAGCGCCTTGTAGTCGATGACGGCGCGCAGGGAGCGGCCGATGAGGCGGGAGATCTCGTGGGTGCGGCCGCCGATCCGGCCGCGTACGGACTCGCGGTCGCCGCGGGTGTTGGTGGCGCGGGGAAGCATGGAGTACTCGGCGGTGACCCAGCCCTCGCCGCTGCCCTTGCGCCAGCGGGGGACGCCTTCGGTGACGGAGGCGGTGCAGAAGACCTTCGTGTCGCCGAAGGAGACGAGGACGGAGCCCTCGGCGTGCTTGCTCCACCCGCGTTCGATGGTGACCGGGCGGAGCTGTTCGGGGGTGCGGCCGTCGATTCGAGACATGGCGCTGAGCCTATCGGCACATACGGAGGGGGCCCCTCCCCCGGCGGTCCGGGGAAAAGGGCCCGTGTGGGCGCGTGTGGCTCACATCATGTCTTCGATCTCCGCGGCGATGGGGTCGGCGTCCGTACCGATGACGACCTGGATCGCGGTGCCCATCTTGACGACGCCGTGGGCGCCGGCGGCCTTGAGGGCGGCGTCGTCGACGAGGGCGGGGTCTCGGACCTCGGTGCGCAGGCGCGTGATGCAGCCCTCGACCTCTTCGATGTTGTCGAGGCCGCCGAGCCCGGCGACGATCTTCTCAGCCTTACTGGCCATGGCCACTCTCCCTGTCTTGCCCAGCGGAACCTGGTGCGCAACCGTACGCGGGACAGTCTGCGGGACTGTCCCGGACTGGTCTACACCACTGAGGGAATGGTCGCCAAACGCGACCGGGGCTCAGCCCGATGTCGTGTCGGCGGTTTCGGAGCCCTGGCCGGGGGTCGTGGAGCCGGGACCGGGGCCGGGACCGATGCTCGCCGGGGTCACCGGGCCCGTGTCGAGGCTGCGGAGTGCGGGCAGGGCCCGGATCGCCGGGGCGACCAGGCACCAGGCGGCGAGGAGGCGGCCGGTCTGCCGCAGGCCGATCAGGTCCACGGCGAGCCCGGCGGCGAGGGTGCCGAGCGGAACGGCGGACATGGACACGGCGTCCTGGAGACCGAGGCCGCCCTCCGCCCATCGCAGGCCGCCCCGCCCCGCCCCGCAAAGGGACTCCCCCGCAGGTCCCGGACCGCCGCGCCGCTCACCTCACCGGTGTGCACTCGCACAGCGGTCTGGCTGAAATCGGTCCCGTACGGCGATTCCCGCTTGCGATGACCGACCTCCGGCGCGGTACTCGTAGAGGACCACGCGGTGCCCGTAGAGGACCACCGTGCACAGCGCCCCCGTACAACGCCGCACCCCGCACCGGAAGTTGATCACCATGACCACGGCTCCCACCGAGGACCAGCCCCGCACCGAGGACCTGCCGCCGTCCTGCCGCGATCTGATCGGCGTCCTCGCCCAGACCGACCGGCGCGACGCCTTCGCGGCTCTCGCGCTCGGCGCGACCTCCGTGACCGAGGTGGCTCAGCGGGCCGGCCTGCGCCCGGCGGCCGCCGCCGTCGCCCTGCAGAAGCTCGTCGACGGGCGGATCGCCGCGTACGACGCCGACGCGCACGCCTACCGGCTGATCGAGGACACGTTCCGGCTGGCCGTCCAGGCGGAGGTGCGGATCTCCGGGCGGGGCGGCGGTGACGGCGCGGGGGCCTACTTCCGCAAGGGGCGGCTGACGTCGATCCCCGGCAAGGCCGAGGTCCGCACCCGGGTCCTCGGCGTCGTGGCCGACTCCTTCGAGGCCGGGGTCCCGTACTCCGAGGCCAAGGTCAACGCGATCTGCGGGCAGTGGTTCGACGACTGGGTCACCCTGCGCAGGGCGCTCGTGGACGAGGAACTGCTGCGGCGCGACGAGTCGGGCACCCGGTACGCACGCGGATGACCGCATGACCCGGGTCGCGGCCGTGACGTCACCGCCGCCCCGGCGGGCCGGTCGGCCGAGGCCGTCGCCCACGGCCGCCACACCGGTGCCGCCGTCAGCGCGTTCTGCCGCCGCCGGGGTTGCGCGGCCCGGCCCGGACAGGTGGCCGCCGGCGGACGTTCGGCGGTGCTGAACGCGGGCCCGCGCGCGGGCCCGGCCCGCACGCTCCGCCCGGAACCCTCCCCACCCGGCGACGGCCTTCCTTCAGGACGTCGGACGTCGTTTCGCCCGCCGGGGTCCGCCGGACCCACCTGGACGTCGCCGCGCCCGCGTACGACGACGAGGGCCCGTACGCCGAAGTCCCCTACGACGGCACCGGGTTCGTGGTGCGCACGCCGGCCGAGACGCCGCACACGCCGACCGAGACGCCGCGCGCGCTGCGCGGCGGCGCACCGGACGCGGGCCCGGACCTGCGCGAGCCGTCCGGGAGCGGCGCGGAATCCCGTTCGGAATCCTGGTAAGAATCGAGGGTTCCTGATCCCGTCCCCCATCTGCTACAACAGGTCTACACCACTGAGTGGTGTAGACCACCACCCGATGGAGGAAGTCCATGAGCACTGCCACCGCGCCAACGGCGGCTCCCCCGAAGAAGTGGGGATCAGGCCTGATGCAGGGCCTGCAGAAGGTCGGACGCAGCCTGCAGCTGCCCATCGCCGTGCTGCCGGCGGCGGGCATCCTGCTCCGTCTCGGCCAGGCCGATGTCCAGGAGAAGCTGAACCTGCCCGACAAGGTCACGGCGGTCTTCGCCACGGCCGGTGGCGCGATCTTCGACAACCTGCCGATGCTGTTCTGCATCGGTGTCGCGATCGGCTTCGCCAAGAAGTCGGACGGATCGACCGCGCTGGCCGCCCTGGTCGGCTTCCTGGTCTACAGCAACGTCCTGAAGGCCTTCCCCGTCACCGAGGCCAAGGTGCAGGCCGGCGCCGACATCGCCGCGACCTACAACAACCCGGGTGTCCTCGGCGGCATCATCATGGGTCTGCTGTCCGCCGTGCTGTGGCAGCGCTACCACCGCAAGCAGCTGGTGGACTGGCTCGGCTTCTTCAACGGCCGCCGACTCGTCCCGATCATCATGGCCTTCGCCGGTACCGCGATGGGCGTCTTCTTCGGTCTGGTCTGGGAGCCCATCGGTGGGGTCATCTCCGACGCCGGCGAGTGGATCACCGGGCTGGGCGCGGCTGGTGCCGGTCTGTTCGGCCTGATCAACCGCGCGCTGATCCCGATCGGCATGCACCAGTTCGTCAACACCGTCTCCTGGTTCCAGATCGGCGACTTCACCAACGCCGCCGGCACCGTCGTGCACGGTGACCTGAACCGCTTCTTCGCCGGTGACCCGACGGCCGGTCAGTTCATGTCGGGCTTCTTCCCGATCATGATGTTCGGTCTGCCGGCCGCCGCGATCGCCATCGCGCACTCCGCCCGCCCCGAGCGCCGCAAGGCCGTGATGGGCATGATGATCTCGCTCGCGCTGACCTCCTTCGTGACCGGTGTGACCGAGCCCATCGAGTTCTCGTTCATGTTCATCGCCCCGCTGCTGTACGTGATCCACGCGGTGCTCACGGCCATCTCCATGGCGGTCACCTGGGCACTCGGCGTCCACGCCGGCTTCACGTTCTCCGCGGGCGTCATCGACTACGCGCTGAACTGGAACCTGGCCACCAAGCCATGGATGATCATCCCGATCGGTCTGGTGTTCGGCGCCATCTACTACTTCGTCTTCCGCTTCGCCATCGTCAGGTTCAACCTGCCGACGCCGGGCCGTGAGCCCGAGGAGGAGGTGGAGGACCTCACGAAGGCGTGAGCCGCGGCAGCCGAACGGCGGCGGGCCCCCGGAGCGTGTCGCTCCGGGGGCCCGCCGCCGTTCGCGTACCGGGCTCAGATCTCGTACGTCACCCTGGGCACCGCCAGCTCCACCGGGCCGTCGTACACCGCGCGGGCGTCGACGAGGTTGACCTGCGGGTCGGTCCACGGCGGGACGTGGGTGAGGACGAGACGGCGGGCACCCGCCCGGGCGGCCGTCTCACCTGCCTCGCGTCCGTTGAGGTGGAGGTCCGGGATGTCCTCCTTGCCGTGCGTGAAGGCGGCCTCGCACAGGAACAGGTCGGCGTCGCGCGCCAGTTCGTCCAGGGTGGCCGTGACACCGGTGTCCCCGGAGTACGTCAGGACCCGGCCGCCGTGCTCGATGCGGATGCCGTACGCCTCGACGGGGTGGGCGACCCGCTCCGTGTGGACGGTGAAGGGGCCGATCTCGAACGTGCTCGGCTTGACCGTGTGGAAGTCGAAGACCTCGCTCATGGAGGAGGCGGACGGGGTGTCGGCGTAGGCCGTGGTCAGGCGCTGTTCGGTGCCCTCCGGTCCATAGACCGGGAGGGGGTCGCAGCGGCCGCCGTCATGGCGGTAGTAGCGTGCGACGAAGTACGCGCACATGTCGATGCAGTGGTCGGCGTGCAGATGGCTGAGGAAGATCGCGTCGAGGTCGTAGAGACCGCAGTGGCGCTGCAGCTCGCCGAGGGCACCGTTGCCCATGTCGAGGAGCAGCCGGAAGCCGTCGGCCTCTACGAGGTAGCTCGAACAGGCCGATTCCGCGGAAGGGAACGACCCCGAGCAGCCGACGACGGTGAGCTTCATGAGAGCTGGAACCTCCGCGCTGGCGTGAAGTCGTGACAGTCGTGTCAGTCGTGACGTGCAGACGGGTTGCGGATTGCAGTTAGCGGGGTTGCGAAGTTCGGGCGTGGGTGCAACGAGAGTGGTGCGGTCCGTTGAGCGTAAGGCGCGAAAGGGTGGGTCGCTCCTCCGCCAGGGGCCGTTGTGGGCGAACTCACCTGTGCTGTCACCGGTTCGGCTGGTCATAGGGCCATTGGGGCGCGCGTGGGCCGGGGTGAGGTGGTGCTCAGGAGCGCGCGAGCGCGTGAGGGGGCGGACGTTGCGTGGTGTGCGCCGGTACGGTCGTGGCTATGGACACGTCATGGTGGCCGGCGCTCGCGGCCGTGGTGTTGCTGGCCCTGCTCGCCGCGGTCGTCGACGGGTGGGGGCGTTCGCGACGGCCGCCCCGGCGGAACGGGCGAACGGGACGGACGGGGCGGACTCGGCCCCCCGGGCGCCCCGAGCGGCAGCGCGGGCCGGTGCCGGGACCCAGGCCCGCCGAGATCTGGTGGGCGAGCGTGCCCTTCGAGGACGGGCCCGGGGAGAAGGACCGGCCCTGTCTCGTACTGGCGGTACGCGGGAACCGTGCCCGGGTCGCCAAGATCACCAGTCGCCACCGTGACGAACGGCCCGGCGTGATCCCGCTGCCCCCGGGCGCGGTCGGTGACGCACGCGGCCGTGCCAGCTTCCTGGAGACGGACGAGCTGCGGGAGGTGCGGCTGCGTGACTTCCGCCGCAAGGCGGGCGAGGCGGACCCGGCCCTGTGGGCCCGGGTCCGCCACCTGTCGAAGTGACGGGGACGGGCAGCAGTCCGACTACGGCGAACCAGCCCCTGCGCCCCTGAGAAGCAGTGGGCGCAGCCCCTGCTTCTCAGGGGCGCGGGGAACTTCGCGACCAGCCCCCACTCACCCGCACCCGGCAACGCTCCCGGACCCGCACCCGACCCCGCACCGCCGCGCGCTCACGCCCAGAGCTGCCCCTGCAACGTCTCGATCGCCTCTTCCGTCGTCGCCGCCGTGTAGACGCCCGTCGACAGGTACTTCCACCCGCCGTCGGCGACGACGAACACGATGTCGGCCGGCTCCCCGGACTTCACCGCCTTGTTCCCCACCCCGATCGCCGCGTGCAGCGCGGCCCCCGTGGAGACGCCCGCGAAGATGCCCTCCTGCTGCAGCAGCTCACGCGTGCGGGTCACCGCGTCGGCCGAACCGACCGAGAACCGGGTCGTCAGCACGGACGCGTCGTACAGCTCCGGCACGAACCCCTCGTCGAGGTTGCGCAGGCCGTACACGAGGTCGTCGTAGCGCGGCTCGGCGGCGACGATCTTGACGTCCGGCTTCTGTTCGCGCAGGAAGCGGCCCACGCCCATCAGCGTCCCGGTGGTGCCGAGACCGGCGACGAAGTGCGTGATCGAGGGCAGGTCCGCGAGGATCTCCGGACCCGTCGTCGCGTAGTGGGCGCCCGCGTTGTCCGGGTTGCCGTACTGGTAGAGCATCACCCAGTCGGGGTGCTCGGCGGACAGCTCCTTGGCGACGCGTACGGCCGTGTTGGAGCCTCCCGCCGCCGGGGACGGGATGATCTCGGCCCCCCACATGGCGAGCAGCTCACGCCGCTCCTGGGAGGTGTTCTCGGGCATGACGCAGACCATGCGGTAGCCCTTGAGCTTCGCCGCCATGGCCAGGGAGATGCCCGTGTTGCCCGAGGTGGGCTCCAGGATCGTACAGCCGGGAGTGAGACGGCCGTCCTTCTCCGCCTGTTCGATCATGTGCAGGGCGGGCCGGTCCTTGACCGAACCCGTCGGATTGCGGTCCTCCAGCTTCGCCCAGATACGGACGTCGGCGGACGGCGACAGCCGCGGCAGGCACACCAGAGGGGTGTTGCCCACCGCGGCCAGCGGGGAGTCGTAGCGCATGGGTGATCAGGCCATGCCGCCGGCCACGGCCGGCAGGATGGTCACGTTGTCGCCGTCGGTCAGCTTGGTGTTGATGCCCTCCAGGAAGCGGACGTCCTCGTCGTTCAGGTAGACGTTGACGAAGCGGCGCAGCTCACCGCCGTCCACGATCCGGGCGTGGATGCCCGTGTGACGGCTCTCCAGGTCGGTGAACAGGTCGGCGAGGGTGGCACCGGCTCCCTCCACCGCCTTCTGACCGTCGGTGTACTGGCGGAGGATGGTGGGGATGCGGACCTCGATGGCCATGGTGTGCGGCTCCTGTCGGGAGTGGTGGTCGGTGGCGCGCGGCAGCGCGAAGTGCGTGGTCACACGGGTGTCGGCTCCCCCGGTTCTCGACTCGCTCGAATCGGGAGGTACCCCCATCGGCTCACGGCCGTACGGCGGTGGGGCCGGCGTCAACAGATGGCGCTGGCAAGCCTGCACAGGTCGACGTGCAGCCGCGCCACGAGCAGTGCGCCCGGCGTCTTCTCGCTCACGTCGTCAAAAACCATGCGCTCATCGTATCGATTCCCGGTCCGGGTCCTGGAATGTGATCCCACATGCCGGACGGATTCGGGCCGGAGATTGAGACGGAGGGCGGAACCACCCCGTCGGACGCAGGTCAGGCCGACCGTCGGACGACCAGCCGCGTGGGGGTGACCACCGAGGCCAGAGGGCTTTCCGCCCCCGCCTCCCCCGGGCCCGCCAGGTCCTCCGTGTGACGGAACAGCAGCCGGGCCATCAGCCGGCCCATGCCCTCGATGTCCTGGTGGACGGTGGTGAGCGGGGGGTCGGTGTGCTCGGCGATGGGGGTGAGGTCGTCGAAGCCGACGACGGCCACCTCGTCCGGCACCCGGCGTCCGCGCTCGCGCAGCACCTGCAGCGCGCCGGAGGCCATCAGGTCGGAGGCGACGAAGACGGCGTCCAGGTCGGGGCGGCGGTCGAGGAGCGCGGTCATGGCGGTGACGCCGCCCTGCCGCGTGTAGTCGGAGTGCTCGATCATCTCGGGCGGCGCGTCCGGCAGAAGGTCCCGGTAGCCCTCCAGGCGGTCGAAGGCGGACGCCTCCCGCTCGACCGGGCCGGTGATCGTCGCGATGCGCTCCCGGCCCAGGGCGAGCAGGTGACGGACGGCCTCGCGGGCACCGCCCCGGTTGTCGGCGTCGACGTACACACGGTCGTGGACGGGTTCGCCGTCGCGCAGCATCGGCCGGCCGCCGAAGACGGCGGGCAGGCCGAGCCGGTCGATCATGCCGGGCAGGGGGTCGTCGGACCGCAGGGAGAACAGCAGCGCGCCGTCGACGTGGCCACCGCCCAGGAAGTCGCCCACGCGCGGGTACTCCTCGGGCTCCTCCAGGAAGAGGAGGACGGGCTGGGCCCCGTGGGCGACCAGTTCCTTGCGGATGCCCCTCAGGTGGAGGTCGAAGAAGGGGTCGATGAAGAGGCGGTTCTGCGGCTGGCTCGCGACGACGGCGATGGCGTTGTTGTGGCGGGTGACCAGCTGGCGGGCGGCGGAGTTCGGTACGTAGCCCAGCTCCGCGATGACCTCGCGGACCCGTTCGACGACCGCCGCGCGCACCTTGTCCTCGCCGTTGATCACTCGTGACACGGTGGACTTGGACACCCCCGAGCCGCGTGCGACGTCGTCGAGCGTGGGGCGCCGGCCGTGCGGTCGCCGCGTCTGTCGAGTCAAGACCGTCTCCGTGGCGGGCAGTTGTGTGAGCGTGCGTGCGCGCGCGTACGGACACCGTAGCCGCGAAATTCCTGTGCCGCCGGTCAGTAGGCCGCCACGATGCGCACCTCCTCCTCGGTCACCTCGCCCTCGACGATCCGGAACGAGCGGAACTGGAACTCGCCGAGACCGTCGGTGTCGGCGGTCGAGACGAGGACGTAGTGGGCGCCGGGCTCGTTGGCGTAGGAGATGTCGGTGCGGGACGGGCGGGCCTCGGTGGCGGTGTGGGAGTGGTAGATGACCACCGGCTCCTCGTCACGGTCGTCCATCTCGCGGTAGAGCTTGAGCAGGTCGCCGGAGTCGAACTCGTAGAACGTGGGCGACATGGCCGCGTTCAGCATCGGGATGAAGCGCTCGGGGCGGTCCGAGCCCGCAGGTCCCGCGACGACGCCGCACGCCTCGTCGGGGTGGTCCTTGCGCGCGTGGGCGACGATCTGGTCGACGAGGTCCTGGGTGATGGTCAGCATGGTCGCCAGGATAAGCAGAAGGGCTGTTCCGTACCGGGGGGTGGTACGGAACAGCCCACATGCTGGGACCAGGGCCGCGGAGGCCCGTGCTCGTCCGGTCAGCCGATCTTCTCGAAATCCGTCTCGCGGCGCTCGGTGACCGCGGGGTTGCGGCTCTTGAGCACGGCCCAGCCGATGCCGAGGGCCGCCGCCCAGCCCGCCATGACGTAGAGGCAGACGCGGGAGTCGGCGTCGTAGGCGATGAGGCAGGTGACGAAGAGCAGGAAGACGATGGCGACCCAGCTGCACTTCGCGCCGCCCGGGGCCGGGAAGGACGAGGCGGGCAGGCGTCCGGCGTCCACACCGCGGCGGTAGAGGACGTGGCTGATCAGGATCATCAGCCAGGTCCAGATGCCGGCGGCGGTGGCGACGGAGACGACGTAGCCGAAGGCCTTCTCCGGGACGATGTAGTTCAGGATCACGCCGATGCCCATGAAGAGCACGGAGACGGTGATGCCGAACGCCGGGGTCTTCGTCGACGACAGCCTGCTGAAGGCCTTGGGGGCCTCGCCGTTGTCCGCGAGGGTGCGCAGCATGCGGCCGGTGGAGTACATGCCCGAGTTGCAGGAGGACAGGGCCGCCGTCAGCACCACGAAGTTGACGATGCCGGCGCCCGCCGGGATGCCGATCTTGGCGAAGGCCTCGACGAAGGGGCTCACGCCGGGCGCGAACTCGGTCCACTTCACCACGCAGAGGATGACGGTGAGGGCACCGACGTAGAAGAGCGCGATCCGCCAGGGCAGGGTGTTGATGGCCTTGGGGAGGGTCTTCTCGGGGTTCTCCGACTCACCGGCCGTGACGCCGACCAGTTCGACGGCGAGGTAGGCGAACATCACGCCCTGGAGGGTCATCAGGGACGAGCCGACGCCCTTGGGGAAGACGCCGTCGAAGGCCCACAGGTTGGAGACCGCGGCGGTGTCGCCGGCGCTGCTGAAGCCGAAGGTGAGGACACCGAGGCCGATCACGATCATGCCGAGCAGGGCGGTGACCTTGACCATCGAGAACCAGAACTCGATCTCGCCGAAGAGCTTCACCGAGATCAGGTTGGCGCCGAAGAGGACCACCAGGAAGACCAGGGCGGTGACCCACCGAGGGATGTCCGGCCACCAGTAGTTGACGTAGATCGCGGCGGCCGTGAGTTCGGCCATGCCGGTGACGACCCACATCAGCCAGTACGTCCAGCCGGTGAAGTAGCCGAAGAACGGGCCGAGGAACTCGCGGGAGTACTCCGCGAACGAACCGGAGACCGGGCGGTACAGGAGCAGCTCGCCGAGGGCGCGCATGATGAAGAAGATGATGACGCCGGCGAGGGCGTACATGAAGATCAGGCTGGGGCCGGCCTTGGCGATGTTCGCCCCGGCTCCCAGGAAGAGGCCGACGCCGATGGCGCCGCCGATCGCGATCATCTGGACCTGACGGCTGCCGAGCCCGCGCTCGTACCCCTCTTCGGGTGCGTCGCCGCGCACGGCTTCGTCGCCGTTCTTGTTGACCTGAGCGGAGGTCATGTGTTGTGCGCCTTTCTCCACGCTGGGCCGATCCGGGCCGTTCGTCGACCCCGGATCGGGTTCCGATCCCCCCGGATGTGATGGAGCTGAGCGGGCTCAACGCCGAGCCCGCTCGTGCCTGGCCGACGGTCGTCGGCCGGTGGCGCACCCGAGCGGACATGGGTGTCGTCCGGTCGAGCGATCGTGCAGATCTATCACGGCCGCCATCTTGATCCACCGGTTCTCCTGTGGCGCACAACACAGGGAGAAGCGGACAAAGAACACCCGCGAGGGCATCCCTCGCGGGCGTGGTGACGCGATCGTTATCCGGATTTGAGTGTCCTCTGAGCGAACACTGAGCGTCCGTGGAGAAGACGTGGAACGCCCGTGCGGCGGGCGTGGAGGCCTCAGACCCCCGGGACCCCGGACCCCGGGACCCCAGACCCCAGGTACCCCGGACTCCCGGAACTCCGGACCTCCGGACTCCCGGAACCCCGGAGCCTCAGAGAAGCGGCACCCTCAGGGCATGAGTGTCGTGACGAGCGAGTCCTGGAGGCCGCCCAGCCACAGGTACGCCATCACCATCGGCTTGCGCGGGTCCTCGTCCGGCAGGCGGTAGAGGAGGTCGGTGTCCTCCTCGTCGACGACGTCCAGCCGGGAGCCGATGGCGAGCCGCAGGTCGTTGAGGCAGCCGAGCCAGTGCCGGGAGTCGTCCGCCGACAGCTTCAGCACGGCCCCGCCCTCCCCGGTCGCGGAGAGCGCGTCCAGGGAGTGGATCACCGCCAGGGCCTTCTCGCGCTTGCCGGCCCGCAGATCGTTCTCGGTGAAGCGGCGGAACTCCGAGGAGTACGCCCGCTGCTCCTCCGCCTCCCGGGCCGTCGGGGTGCCCTGGGGGTCGCTGTAGGCGTCCGGGAACAGCCGCAGCAGGACGGGGTCCTTGGGCGGCTCGCTCGGGCCCTCGGTGAAGAGTTCGGCGAGCGGGTCCTCGTCGGCGTCCTCGGCGGGGCCGGGGCCGATCAGCTCCAGGAGCTGTACCGCCAGCGAGCGGATGATGGAGATCTCGACCTCGTCGAGCGCGACGGCGGCGCCGCCGCCGGGGAGCGATTCGAATTGTCCTGGCATCAGGTGCGTCGCTACTTCCGGTCCTGCTGGAGGGTGGCCCACAGACCGTAGCCGTGCATGGCCTGTACGTCGCGTTCCATCTCCTCGCGTGATCCGCTGGAGACGACCGCGCGGCCCTTGTGGTGGACGTCGAGCATGAGTTTGTTGGCCTTCTCCTTCGAGTACCCGAAGTAGGCCTGGAAGACATACGTCACATAGCTCATGAGGTTCACCGGGTCGTTGTGGACGATCGTGAGCCACGGAACGTCCGGTTCGGGTACGGCGAAGGTCTCCTCCGCCGACTCGGTCTTCTCGATCTCCATGGGAACAGCTGCCGTCACACCGCCCATGCTGCCACCACAGGGGGGTCCCCGCACAAACGCGGCCCCGCGACCAGGGCACACGGGAAACGGCCACCCAGAAATCGTCAGATTGACGAGATGGGAGTACGATCCCTTGCCATGAACACAGCGGACCTCGGTTTGCCGGTCGACGTCCCCTCGACCGCGCTCTTCACGGACCACTACGAACTCACGATGCTGCAGGCCGCCCTGAAGGCCGGTACGGCCGAGCGGCGCTCGGTGTTCGAGGTCTTCACACGGCGGCTGCCGGAGGGTCGCAGGTACGGCGTGGTGGCCGGCACCGGACGGGTGCTGGACGCGGTCGAGAACTTCCGTTTCGACCCGGCCGTCCTCGGCTACCTGCGCGAGCGCTCCATCGTCGACGCGCAGACCCTCGACTGGCTCGCCGGCTACCGCTTCGCCGGAGACGTGTGGGGCTACCAGGAGGGCGAGGTGTACTTCCCGGGCTCGCCGATCATCCGGGTCGAGGGCACCTTCGCCGAGTGCGTCCTGCTGGAGACGGTGATCCTCTCCATCCTCAACCACGACTCGGCGATCGCGGCCGCCGCCTCCCGGATGTCCAGCGCGGCCGGGGGGCGCCCGCTGATCGAGATGGGCGCCCGGCGCACGCACGAGCTGGCCGCCGTGGCCGCCTCGCGCGCCGCGTACGTGGGCGGCTTCACCTCCACGTCGGACCTGGCCGCCGGCTTCCGCTACGGCATCCCGACGGTCGGCACCAGCGCCCACGCCTTCACCCTGCTCCACGACCGCGAGCGGGACGCCTTCCAGGCCCAGGTGGACTCGCTCGGCCGGAACACCACGCTCCTCGTCGACACCTACGACGTCACCGAGGCCGTGCGGACCGCCGTGGAGATCGCCGGGCCCGAGCTGGGCGCCGTGCGCATCGACTCCGGCGATCTGCTCCTCGTCGCCCACCGGGTGCGGCAGCAGCTGGACGAGCTGGGCGCGCGGGACACCCGGATCATCGTGACCTCGGACCTCGACGAGTACGCCATCGCCTCGCTGGCGGCGGCGCCGGTGGACGCTTACGGCGTCGGGACGCAGCTGGTGACCGGCTCCGGGCACCCCACCTGCTCGATGGTCTACAAGCTCGTCGCGAGGGCCGAGTCCGCGGACCCCACGGACCCGCTCGTGCCGGTGGCGAAGAAGTCCAGCGGCGGGAAGACGTCCATCGGGGGCCGCAAGTGGGCGGCCCGGCGGCTGGACGAGCACGGCGTCGCGCAGGCCGAGGTGATCGGCACCGGGCCGGTGCCCGAGGAGCTGCGGGAACATCAGCTCCTCGTCCCGCTGATCAAGGACGGCCGGGTGCTCTCCCGGGAGCCCCTGGACCTCGTACGCGAACGGCACGTGGCCGCCCGGGCGAAGCTGCCGCTGTCGGCGACGCAGCTGTCGCGCGGGGAAGCGGTCCTTCCGACGGAGTACGTCTGATCCATCCGCGGGCGCACACGGGGAGTGGGCCGGAGTGAACCTGTTCGGCACGCTCTCCCGCGAGCCCCCGAGCGCCCGCGTGTTCGGTTCGTGCTCCGGTCCGCGCACCGGGCGAGCGCCGGATGCCCCCTCCCGAACGGCTCCCGAAGTCTCTAGGCTCGGAAGTTCGTAGATGCGAAGCCCGGCGTTCGCGCTCCGGCGTTCGCGCTCCATCCCTCGGCCGACCCCACCCACCCCGAAGCACCGAAGAGTCTAAGGACACCGACACCATGCGCCGCGCCTTGATCGTCGTCGACGTACAGAACGACTTCTGCGAGGGGGGCAGCCTCGCGGTGGCCGGTGGTGCCGATGTGGCCGCCGCCGTCACCGAGCTGATCGGCCAGGCGGCCGGCCCCGGCTACCAGCACGTGGTGGCCACCCGTGACCACCACATCGCGCCCGGTGGCCACTTCTCCGACAACCCCGACTACGTCCACTCCTGGCCCGCCCACTGCGTCGCCGGGACGGAGGGCGTCGGCTTCCACCCGAACTTCGCCCCTGTGATCGCCTCCGGCGCGGTCGACGCCGTCTTCGACAAGGGGGCGTACTCCGCGGCCTACAGCGGCTTCGAGGGCGCCGACGAGAACGGCGTGACCCTCGCGGAGTGGCTGCGCGCCCGTGACATCACCGAGGTCGACGTCGTCGGCATCGCCACGGACCACTGCGTACGGGCCACCGCCCTGGACGCCGCGCGGGAGGGCTTTCGCGCCCAGGTGCTGCTGGACCTGACCGCCGGGGTGGCCGAGGAGACGACCGAGCGGGCCCTGGAGGAGCTGCGGGAGGCGGGCGTGGAGCTGTCGGGCAAGCCGGTGGTGTGAGACCCCGAGAGGGGCGCCGCCCGGGTCACACCGGCACCGTGGACCTCCTCAGCAGCGCTCTGATCGGGTGCCACAGCTCCGGGGTCGTGGAGGCCGGGCAGACCGGTGAGGTGCGCCATATCAGGCCGTCGGGATGGTGCAGGACGGCCGTGATCTCGTCCGGGGTCGGGGGCGCCGCGTTGCCGCGGAGGTAGATCGCTCGCATGCCCAGGTTGCGGAGCCGGGTCAGGGCCCTGGCGCGGTTCGCGGCCAGGACGAGGACCCGTACGGCACCGTCGTCCTGCGGCACCCAGGTCGTACCCGGTGCCGCCGCCCCGGACAGGTTCAGGGCGACGACGACATTGCCGTCCGGCAGTTTGCAGAAACCTCCTGCGGCCATGCAGGTCACACCCCCGTGCGTGTCAGTGTCAATAAGAAGACCACACCACGCACCTAAACACGTCCGGCCGCGACCCGCCAAGGGGGTCGCGGCCGGACATGCTCTGACCTGCGTAAATGCGAGCTACTTCACCGCGGGGCCGACCTTGACCGACATCGTGGAGCCGTCCTCGGCCTCCTTGACGATCTCGATCTTGGTGTTGGTGTCAGTGATCTTGACACCGGCCAGCGGGGTGGCCGCGTCGTAGTAGGTGTTCGTCCGGTCGTTGAACACGGACACACCCGCCGACGACGGGATCGTCGTCAGGACGTCCGCCTTGTGCAGCTTCAGACCGTCCGTGCGGTAGAGGCTGAACGGCGAGTCGTAGGCCTGGATGCGGCTGCGCATCACCGTGCCGTCGGCCCACTTCAGCGCCGCCGGGTGCGAGTCGACCGGCAGGACCAGGCCCGCGCCCGGGTGGACGCTGGTGTTGTTGTCCGCCTGCGAGGTGTCCCACTTCCAGATCAACAGACCGTTCTGGTAGGGGAAGTGCTCCACCCAGTCCGGACGCGTGGTCGAGAAGCCGAAGTTGTACGGGCCGACCTTCAGGGTCTTGTCGTACGACACGTACTGACGGTTCTCGGCGATGTAGTACTGCGCGTAGTCGTCCGTGATCGACGCGCCCACGCGGGAGAAGCCCTTGGCGGTCCAGGCCGCGTCCGCGCTCTCCGCGTTGTCCGAGAAGAGGACCGAACCGTCGGCGGTCAGCGCGATGGAGTCGGCCGCGAAGCCCTTCGGGGCCACGCCGCCGTCCGTCTGGTAGCGGAAGCGGAGGTCGAACTTCTTGCCCGCGTAGGCGTTCAGGGAGTACGACAGCTTCTTGTACGCGGCGGAGGAGCCGGTCAGCGCGGGCTTGCCGCTGGCGTCGCGCGGGATCGCCGCGCCGTCCACCGTGCCGTCGACGGCGGTCCAGTTGGCGCCGCCGTCGGTCGACACCTCGGTGTAGAGGTAGTCGAACTCGGCCTCGATGTCGTACCAGCCGTCGAGGGTGAGCGCGGCCGAGGACTTGCCCGTGAGGTCCACGGAACGGGTCAGCGTGTTGGAGAGGTTGTCACCGCTGCCGCTCCACCACTGGGTCGAGCCCTGCGCCGGAACGACGATCTCGGTGGAGACCTCCTTCTTCGGCAGCTCGACCACGAGGGCCTGCTTGTCCTTGGAGTTGTACTCCGCGACCCCGAGCTTGTGCCGCGACTTCGTCGCCGCCTTCGCCGTGTCGTAGTCCAGCCAGCCGAGCTGCAGCTTGTCCCAGGCGGTCATGTCGCCGGGCAGGTCGCCGATGGCTTCCTCGCCGGTGCCGAGCCAGGAACCGGACGACATCAGCGTCCAGAAGCCGGTGGAGTTGTCACCGCCGGCGGTGTCGTAGTGGTCCGGCAGACCGAGGTCGTGGCCGTACTCGTGGGCGTAGACACCGAGTCCGCCGTTCTCCGGCTGGACGGTGTAGTCGCCGACCCAGATGCCGGTGTCGCCGATCTTGGCGCCGCCGAGCTTGTTGCCGGCCGGGCCGGTCGCGCCCGCGTCGGTGCCGAACGCGTACCAGCGGTGGGCCCAGATGGCGTCCTCGCCCTGCGCGCCGCCGCCGGCGGACTCGTCCTCACCGGCGTGCACGACCTGGAAGTGGTCGATGTAGCCGTCGGGCTCGTTGAAGTCGCCGTCGCCGTCGAAGTCGTAGCGGTCCCACTGGTCGAACTCGGCCACGTCCGCCTTGATCTCGGCGTCGGTGCGCCCCGCTGCCTTCTGCTGGGCGACCCAGGACGTGACACCGTCGCTGACGATGTTCCACACACTGGAGCAGTTGGTCTGGCCGCACTTGTTGTTGCCGTAGCGGGCCTCGTTGTAGGGGACCTTGACCCAGTCGGAGACCTCGCCCTCGACCGAGTAGCGGCCCGAGGACTGCTTCTCGTAGTACTTCTTCACCGACTCGTCGTTCTTGCCGGTGCCGAAGTAGAGGTCCTGGAAGTACTTCTGGTCGTAGTCCGCCCGCCAGGCCGTGGAGTTGTCCTGGGCCCGGTCCGGCTCGGCGATCTCGTTGTGCGCCGGGCCCGCGGTGCCGCCGTAGCGGCTGTCGATCTTGTCGCCGAACTCGACCAGGATCGTGAAGATCTTGTCGGTCTTCTCGCGGCCGAGTTCGACGTACTTGCTCTTGCCCTTCTTGCTGTCCAGCTTCACGACCTGCGAGCCGTCACGGTCCTTGACCGTGGCGTCGCCGGATATGACCTGCTGCAGGGCCTCCTCGCGCTGGGCCTCCCGAGTTTTGCTCAGGGGTCCGTCGAGGTCGTGCTCGCCGGCGTGCTCGTGGTCCGCCGGGTCGTGCCGGTCCACAGCCGCCGCCGGTGTGCCGTCGGCGGCCTGCGCCACCGTGAGGGCCGACATGGTCGCCGCCGCAGTGGCGACCGCGACGCCGATGGCCGCAGCTCTGAACGTCCAGGGTCTACTGGTCACTTGAGGTCCTCCCCCGCGTCCGTTCGCGCGGAGGAGGATGGTCCTGTGTGGAGGAGTCCGCGCGCGGTATACGCGTGTAGTCAAGTGACGCCATTCGATCGGAGTTTCGAGAGAAAAAACAGATCTTGACTTGGACAGGTCAAGTGCATTATCGGCGTCTACGGGAAGCGCTTGTTCGTTATACGGCCGTTACGCGCACCGCTCCCGCGCCTTCCGGACCGGCGCGCATATGCGTTGACTTGCCGGACGGCATGAACCCGTGCGCCCCCTGTGCCCCCGGCACCGTGTGTCAGGTCACGCTTACCCGTCGTTCCACTCGGGCACCCTGGCGAATAGAGTCGATTGGCGGAGCGCCGGAAGTCGGTGAATGCCAAGTCGACACCCCTGCTTCACCTTTGCTTCGTATCCGCACCCTCCCCTTCATCCTGAGAGGCACGGGGAGACCCCACCCGAGGACACGATTGCCATGCCTCGTCCGACGACCGCACAGCTCGCCTACGGCTCCTGCACCGTGATCTTGTCCACACTCGCCATGCTGCTGCTGTCCCAGACGAGTTCCGGCGCGGGCATCGCGGTGATCGCCCTGGCCGCCCTGGCCCTGGGCCTGCTCGTCTCCCTGACCGTGCCGCAGCCCAAGCCCGCGCCCGGCTCCGCCGTGCCCCGCGCCCGCGCGTCCGCCGCTCCCGTACCGGCCTCCCCGGCCGCGCGGTCCGAGGCGGTCCGTGAGCCGGTGCACGAGCGGACGGGCTCCTGAACCGGCACCCGGTGACCGTGTGCTGAAACGTCTCGGCGGGCCCGTGTGCCACGGACCCGCCGTCGTCGTTCGCGGACCGCGTGCTCAGGCGGTGCTGACCACCACCGTCTTGGCCGCCTTGTCGTGCAGACCCTGCTTGTAGGGCTTGTCGAAGAAGCTCCAGCCGCCCGCGATCGCCGTCCAGACGCAGGCGCAGCAGAAGGCGAAGGGGATCCACAGCACGGCCGCGCGGATCAGCGCGGTCTGCGTGGAGGGCGTGGACCCGTCGTCGAGGTCGGCCACCCGCAGTTTCAGCAGTTTCTTGCCGAGGGTCTGGCCGTTCCTGACGGTGAAGAACGTGTCGTACGCGATGTAGAGGACCGCCGCGAGCGCCTCCTGGGCCAGGGACCTGCCGAACTCGAAGTCGTCCGAGTCCACCGTGTACTGGCTGATCCTGAACGCCCACGCCAGCAGCCCCACCACGATCCCCACCAGGATCATGTCGATGATCCGCGCGAGCACCCGCTTCCCGCTGTCGGCGAGCGGCGGCATGCCCGAGAGCGGATCGTTGGGGTACTGCCCGCCGCCGTAGGGGTCCCCGCCGTAGGGCGGGGGCTGACTCCCGTAGGGCGGCGGCTGGTTGCCGTAGGGCGGTTGCTGCCCGCCCCCGTCCGGCGGCGGCTGCCGGGGCGGCGGGTCGTACGGGGAGCCGCCGCCCTGGTGCGGCGGGGGCGGCTGCTTCCTGAACCGGTCGTCGTCCGGGGACTGACCGGAGCCGAAGGGCGGCGGTTCGCTACTCATGGCCCGAGTCGACCGCGAACCCCCCGGCTCCGCATCCGGCACGGGGCCGTACGGAGTACGGAGTGCTACCTGCCCGCCACGAAGGTGTGCGCCGACTTGTCGTGCCAGCACTGGCGCCACGGCTTGTCCCACACGCACCACAGGACGCCGATCACGCCGATGCCGAGCAGCCCGGGGACGGTGTGGACGAGCCAGCGCCGCAGGGAGCGCCCGAACGACGGGGGTTCGTGGCCCTCGATGTCCCGGACGTCGAGCCCGAACAGCTTCTTGCCGAGGGTGCGCCCCCACCGGGCGGTGGGCAGCACCTCGTACAGCGCGCTGACGAGGAACAGGACACCGAGGACGATGCCCAGGTAGACGGAGGTCGTGCCGTCGACCAGCCAGACCGTGACCCGCTCGCCGGAGAGCTTGGCCGCGTCGATCTTCTCGTCGATGTGGTCCATCGTTTTGGTGCCGAACGGCACGGCGGCCGCGGCCGTGACCGTGCCGACGACCAGGCTGTCCACGAGCCGGGCGGCGAGCCGTCTGCCGAGCCCCGCGGGCCTGGCCTCCGCCTGCCGCCGCGCCGCCGCCTGGAAGGGGTCCTCCACCACCGGCTTCCACGGCGCGACCGGCTGCTCGTCCTCGCCCCCGGCCAGCCGGTGCACCTGCTGCGCCCAGGAGGGCTGCCCGCCGCCGTACCCGACGGCCATGGGGGTCTCGGCCGGCGGCCGGACGGCGGCCTGCTGGGGTACGCCGGGCGCGGACGGGGCGATCTGCGGATCGACGACCGCCGGTGCGGTCTGCGGGGCCTGCTGGGGGAAGGCGCCGCCGAACTGGGGCTGCTGCGGCTCCGCCGCGGGCGGGGCCGGGGCCACCGGGACGGCCGGGGCGACCGCCGCCGGGGCGGTACCCGTCTGCGGACCCTGCTGCGCGGGCGGCGGCCCCAGCTGGGGGCCGGACGCCGAGGACGTGGCGGACTGCGGGCCGAGACCCAGGGCCTGCTGGGCGGCGACCTGGGCGGGAGTCAGGGGCGAGCCGAAGGGCACGGGGGCCCCGGGCGCGCCCCCGTCGGACTGCGGGGGTTCCGCGCTCTCGGCGGTCCCCGGCCCCCCGGACGGGGCCGGGCGGCGGAACACCACCGTGCCCGGGGTGGCCCCGGCGTCCTCGTCGGTGTCCGCCGGCGGGATCGTCGCCGTACCGTCCGTGCTCGCCGTACGCCCGGGGGCACCGCCGTCGGCGGGGGCGCCCGTGTCCGCCGCGAGGGGCACCCGGGGATCACGCGGGTCCGGGCCGGAGGCCGAACCCCAGGACACCCGGCGGTCCTTGTCGCCGCCGAAGCCGGTCTGGCGGGAGCGGTCGGCGCCCCACGCGGAGGCGGGCTCGGGGCGGGAGCCGTGCAGGGCGTTGTCGGAGGCCGGGCGGCCCTGTTCGCCGTCGGGCGCGGGGTCCTCGTCGAAGAAGTGCGGACCCGTCTCCTCCACGGCGCCGGACGGGCCGGAGCCGGACGGCGGGGCGATCGGCCTGCCGTCGGAGGGAGCCGGACGGCTCGTACCCGGCACCCAGGCCGCGCCGTTCCAGTACCGGACGTATCCAGGAATGGACGGGTCCGGGTAATACCCTTCGCGGGGCCTGTCGTCGCCGGGGGCCGGGGTTGGGGCGCTCATGTCCGTCGTCCCGTATCTGCTCGTGGGTTTGGTGGAGGCGTCCAGATCTACCAGACGCCGGCCCGGTCCATGACCGCTGCCTCCGGACCCGCCCCATTCACGCACGGATCTGCTACGGGCCCGCGGGGGCGCCGGCCACCGGGAGCCGCCCGGTGGACCCGTCGGAAAAAAGTTCCGCGAACCCGCGTAATGCGCGGGGGTCCTCGCCCCTCTCACTCGTACGGGCCCGCGCACAGGGCCCGCCACGAGAGAGGAACGATCACCATGCGGCACACCGTCGTGGAGCGCGAACTGGAGCTGGGACTCGTCCTGTCGCCCGAGCGCAGCATCCCCGTACCCGCCAAGCTCGTCTTCCGCAGCGACGACCCGTACGCCGTCCACATCACCTTCCACATCAACTCCGACCGCCCGGTGAACTGGACGTTCGCCCGGGAGCTGCTGGTGGAGGGAGTGTTCCGGCCGTGCGGGCACGGGGACGTGCGGGTGTGGCCGACGAAGGTGTCGGGCCGGAGCGTGGTGCTGATGGCACTCAGCTCGCCGGACGGGGACGCGCTGCTGGAGGCGCCGGCCGCCGCCGTGTCGGCCTGGCTGGAGCGGACCCTGCGGGTGGTGCCGCCGGGTGCGGAGTTCGACATGCTGCGGATCGACGACGGCCTGGCGGAACTCCTCGCCCAGTGAGGGGTGGCGCAGGGGGCGCGGGTCAGAACAGCTTGCCCGGGTTGAGGATGCCCAGTGGGTCGAAGGCGGCCTTCACCGCCCGCTGCATCTCCGTCCCCACCGGGCCCAGCTCCCGCGCCAGCCATTCCTTCTTGAGGATGCCCACACCGTGTTCGCCGGTGATCGTGCCGCCGAGTTCCAGGCCGAGGGCCATGATCTCGTCGAAGGACTCGCGGGCGCGCCGGGACTCGTCGGGGTCCGTGGCGTCGAAACAGACGGTGGGATGGGTGTTGCCGTCGCCGGCGTGCGCGCAGACCCCGATGGTCAGGTCGTACTTCTCGGCGACGCGTTCCACGCCCTCGATCAGCTCGCCGAGCTTCGAGCGCGGCACGCACACGTCGTCGATCATCGTCGTGCCCTTCACCGCCTCCAGCGCGGTGAGCGACATCCGCCGTGCCTGGAGCAGCAGTTCGGACTCGGCCGCGTCGTCCGCCGGGACGACCTGGGTGGCGCCCGCGGCCTCGCACAGCGCCCCCACGGCGGCGAGGTCGGCGGCCGGGTCCGGGGTGTCGAAGGCGGCGAGGAGCAGTGCCTCGGTGGTCTCGGGCAGCCCCATGTGCCCGAGGTCGTTGACGGCCTTCACCGTCGTACGGTCCATGAGTTCGAGCAGTGAGGGGACGTGCCCGCCGGCCATGATCCGGCACACCGCGTCGCACGCGGCGGCGGCCGACGCGAACTCCGCCGCCAGCACCAGTTGCCGCGGCGGCTGCGGCTTCAGGGCGAGGATCGCCCGTACGACGACACCCAGCGAGCCCTCGGAGCCGACGAAGAGCCGGGTGAGGTCGTAGCCGGCGACGCCCTTCGCGGTGCGCCGGCCGGTGGACATCAGCCGTCCGTCGGCGAGCACGACGTCCAGGCCGAGGACGTACTCGGCGGTCACCCCGTACTTCACACAGCACAGGCCGCCGGAGGCGGTGCCGATGTTCCCGCCGATCGTGCACATCTCCCAGCTGGAGGGGTCCGGCGGGTAGAAGAGGCCGTGTTCGTTGACCGCGCGGGAGAGCGTCGCGTTGACGACGCCGGGTTCGACGACGGCGATGCGGTCGACGGGGTTGATCTCCAGGATCCGGTCCATCCTGGTCAGGGACAGGGCGATACACCCCTCGGAGGCGTTGGCCCCGCCGGACAGACCGGTGCGGGCGCCCTGGGGGACGACCGGCACACGCAGGTCGGTGGCCACGCGCATGACGTGCTGGACCTGTTCGACGGTCCGGGGCAGCACGACGACCGCCGGGACGCCCGCCTCGCAGAAGCTCGCCATGTCGTTGGCGTACGAGGCCGTGACGTCGGGATCGACGAGGACCGCCTCCGTGGGCAGTCCGCTCAGCAGACGGTCGACGAGGTCGCCGGTCGTCACGGCGTCTTCGATGAGCGGGGCTTCGCTACGGCTCATGATCACAGGGTCGCATTCCAGGGCCATCGGTGTGAACCCGTCGACGCGAGCCATCGGGAGTACGTGATGTGGTCGTCGTATTGACGCACAGTGAGCGGCATGTCTGTGGAGAACGTGGTGCGGGCGGTGCTGCGCCGGGTCGCCGGGTGGGCCCAGGGGCCGGGTCGGGGGCCGGGCCCGGGAGTGGCCGGGGCCGTCGTCGGGTGCCTGGTGCTCGGAGGTGTGCTGATGGTGGTGCCGCCGGACGGGGGTGACGGTGGTGGCGGGCGGGCGGCCCGGGTGGTGGGCGCGGCCGGACCCGAGGGGCGCCCGGCGGGGGCCGCGCTCGTCGCCGGGCTGCCCGTCGCGTCGGCCGAGGTCGCGGCGACCGTGCGGGAACGCGAGGCCCGGGTGCGCGCCCGTCCGCGTGATCACGCCTCCTGGGCGGTGCTCGGCGTGGCGTACACCGAGCGGGCCCGGCGGACCGGCCGGGTCGCCGACTACCCGAAGGCCGAACGCGCCCTGCGGACCTCGCTGCGGCTCGGGCACGACGGCAACGCGGCCGCCCTCGAAGGTCTGACCGCTCTCGCGAACGCCCGCCGCGACTTCCGGACGGCGCGGCGCTGGGGCGAGGAGGCCGTACGGGTGGCGCCGCCGCGCTGGACCTCGTACGCGCTGCTCGTCGACGCGTACGACGGGCTCGGCCGGTACAGGGCGGCCCGCGCGACCCTGGACCGGATGCTCGCCCTCCACTCCGGCCCGGCGGCCCGGGCGCGGGCCGCGCGGGTCTACTGGGACCGGGGGGCGCGTGAGGACGCGGCCACGGCGATCTCGGACGCGGCGGCCTCGGAGACGACGCCGGCGGGGCCGTCGGCCGCGGGCGCCGCGTGGTGGACGCTGGCCGGGGAGCTGGCGTGGGAGCGGGGAGAGGCGGCGGAGTCGCTGCGGTACTGCGAGGGCGCCCGGAGCGAGCCGGACGCCGACGCCTGCCGGGGGCGGGCGCTGGCCGCGCTGGGGCGGCCGGCGGAGGGAGTGCGGGCGTACCGGACCGCGCTGTCGCGGCGGCCGTCGGCGGAGGTCGCGCTGCGGCTGGGCGAGCTGCTGGAGTCGCTGGGCCGGCGGAAGGAGGCGCGCGAGCAGTACGGCGTGGTGCGCGCCCTGATGGCACGGTCCGCCGCGGCCGGGGTCGACGAGTCGCTCGTCCTGGGCGCGCTGGAGGCGGACCACGGCGATCCGGAGGTGGCCGTGCGGGTGCTGCGGGCCGAGTGGGAGCGTCAGCCGGGGGTGCGGGTGGCCGACGCGCTCGGGTGGGCGTTGCATCGGGCCGGGGAAGACCGGGAGGCGCTCGGGTTCGCCCGGCGGGCGACGGATCGGGCGCGGGGTGGGGAGGCGCGGAGTGCGGTCCGCGCGTATCACCGGGGGGTGATCGAGCGGGCGCTGGGGCTGGCGGCCCCGGCGCGGCGGCACCTCGCGGAGGCGCGACGGTGGAACCCGTACGTCTCGGTGGGCGGGCGGGGCGCGTGAGGGGGTGGGGGGTGCGCGTGAGGGGGTGGGGGGTGCGCGTGAGGGGGTGGGGGGTGCGGGGTTCGTCGGCGGGTGCGGGTCCGGTGGGGCTTCTCGCGCAGTTCCCCGCGCCCCCAAAAGCCCAGGCCCTTACTGCGCGACCAGCCCCCACGCACCCGCACCCGCACCCGCACCCGCACCCGCCGACGAACCCCTCACCCCCACCCCCTCACGCGCCCCTCACAGGTTGCCTCTCTTCTCCTGCTCCCTCTCGATCGCCTCGAACAGCGCCTTGAAGTTGCCCTTCCCGAAGCCCATCGACCCGTGCCGCTCGATGATCTCGAAGAAGACCGTCGGCCGGTCCTGGACCGGCTTGGTGAAGATCTGCAGCAGATACCCGTCCTCGTCCCGGTCCGCGAGGATCCTCAGTTCGCGCAGGGTGTCGACGGGCACGCGCGTGTCGCCCACCCACTCCCCGAGCGTGTCGTAGTACGAGTCGGGCGTGTTCAGGAACTCGACCCCCGCCGCCCGCATCGTCCGTACGGTCCGCACGATGTCGTTCGTGTCGAGGGCGATGTGCTGGACGCCCGCGCCGCCGTAGAACTCCAGGTACTCGTCGATCTGGGACTTCCTCTTGGCGACGGCGGGCTCGTTGATCGGGAACTTGACCTTGAGCGTGCCGTCCGCGACGACCTTCGACATCAGCGCGCTGTACTCGGTGGCGATGTCGTCGCCCACGAACTCCTTCATGTTCGTGAAGCCCATGACCCGGTGGTAGAACTCCACCCACTCGTTCATGCGCCCGAGTTCGACGTTGCCGACGCAGTGGTCGATGGCCCGGAAGGTGCTCCGGGCGGGCGGCTCGACGACGGGGTCGGCGGCGACGTGGCCGGGGAGGTACGGGCCGTCGTAGCCGGAGCGGTCCACGAGGGTGTGCCGGGTCGTGCCGTACGTGGCGATCGCGGCCAGGACGACGGTGCCGTGCTCGTCCTTCATTTCGTACGGCTCGGCGACCGGACGCGCGCCGTGCTCGACGGCGTAGGCGTACGCGCGCCGCGCGTCCGGGACCTCGATGGCGAGGTCGACGACGCCGTCCCCGTGCTCGGCGACGTGCTCGGCGAGGAAGTGGCCCCAAGGGGTGGTGGGTCTCACGACCGACGTGAGGACGAACCGGGCCGAGCCGTTCTCCAGGACGTAGCTCGCCGTCTCGCGGCTGCCGGTCTCGGGGCCGGCGTAGGCGACGAGACGCATGCCGAAGGCGGTGGAGTAGTAGTGGGCGGCCTGTTTGGCGTTGCCCACGGCGAAGACCACCGCGTCCATTCCCTTGACCGGGAAGGGGTCTGCCTGCCGGGCGGTGCCGGGGACGCGCCGGGTGTGCGCGGAGGTGGCTGCCATGTGCCGCAGACTCCTCCGCGCCCGCAAGGTGCGCAACACGTCGGGTTCACGCAGGACAATCTGTGCAAGGCAGTACGCCTACACCTGCTTGTTCTGTACAGGGTGACCATCCGGGGAGGTCTGATGGCGATCGATCATCTGGACGGGCGGCTTATCGTCCTGCTCGCGCGGGAGCCGCGGATCGGGGTGCTGGAGATGTCACGGCGGCTGGGGGTCGCACGGGGCACCGTGCAGGCCCGGCTGGACCGGCTCCAGTCGCACGGAGTCATCCGCGGGTTCGGCCCCGAGGTCGATCCGGCCGCGCTCGGCTATCCGGTCACGGCGTTCGCGACGTTGCAGATCAGACAGGGACAGGGCGCCGACGTACGGGCCCACCTGGCGACCGTCCCGGAGGTGCTGGAGCTGCACACGACGACCGGCAACGGGGACATGCTGTGCCGGCTCGTGGCCCGTTCGAACGCCGATCTCCAGCGGGTGATCGACCGGGTCGTCGGCATCGACGGCATCGTCCGGGCCGCCACGGCGATCGTCATGGAGAACCCCGTTCCGCTGCGGATCATCCCGCTGGTGGAGCAGGCGGCACAGGCGGCGCAGGCGGCGCACCCGCCGGCCTCGGATCCGACGTCGGAGGAAGGGGTCGGGGGGACGGGGTGAGGACGAGGCCGCCGTTCAGCAGCTCGGGACCTTGCCCCTGCCCGTCTCCAGCGCCACGAGCGAGCCGACCGCGCCCTTCAGCGTCGTCACCGGGATGAGCCGCAGCCCCTTGGGCAGTTCGTTCCGCGCGTCGGCGCACTCGGCCTTGGGGACGAGGAAGACGGTCGCGCCGTCACGGCGGGCCGCCTGGGTCTTGAGCGCGACCCCGCCGACGGGGCCGACCCGGCCGGCGGTGTCGATGGTCCCCGTACCGGCGATGACACGACCGCCCGTGAGGTCGCCGCCGCTGCCGTCGCCGTCGAGCTTGTCGACGATGCCGAGGGAGAACAGCAGCCCCGCGCTGGGGCCGCCGACGTCGGCGAGCCGCAGGGTGACCTCGATGTCGCCGGAGTCCTCGCCGAGGTAGGCGAGCGCCGCCTCGGTGGCCGTGTCCTGGGACTCCTTCATCTCGGCCTCGTTGTGCTTCCGGATCTCCTCGGTGGTGTCGCCGCTGGGGTAGACCGCCTCGCGCGGCATGACGGCCTGGTCCGTGCGGAACCAGCCGTCGAGCACGTCGCCGAGTCCGACGCGGGTGTCCGGTCCGGTCGCCTCGATCGTCGTCATCCGCAGCTGCCCGCTGGTCTTCCGGGCCTCCGCGCCACTGATCGTGATCACCGGGTCCCCCTTGTTCTCGCCCAGCACGTTCGCCGTCATCCCCGGCTGCGCCACGGAGAACGGCAACGGCGCGAACACCGCCGTGGCGAGCAGCCCCACCACGGGAAGGGCGCAGACGGCTACGGCCACGGGACGCGAAAGGCTGGAGAGACGAGAGAGCACGGGGTCAATCTAACGTGAGGCCGGTTCCGGCCAGGGGGCGGTCGGTCGAGGGCGGAGCCGACGCCGGGGGTCCGGTGGCTGGTGTGCCGGGACCGGTCGTGGGCCCTGGGGCTCAGTTGACGTCCACGTCCTCGAAGAGCGCGAGGAGTCGCGTCAGCACCCGCACGCAGGCGTCGATGTCGGCGGCGGTCAGATCGTCGCCCGCCTGCCGCAGCAGCACGCGCTCCCGGGCCACCAGCGCGTCGATGGTCGACCGGCCGGTGTCGGTCAGCCGGATCAGGGAGGACCGCTGGTGCGCGGGGTTCGGGACCGCCTCGACGAGGTCCCGGCCCGCCGCCTCGTTGACCATGCGCTGCACGAACTGCCTGCTCAGCGCCAGGGTCCGGCCCATCTGCGGCACGGTCATGGGTTGCCCGCCCATGCGCAACAGCTCCAGGACGGCGCGTACGCCGACGGGGAACCCCTCCTTGCGTTCCTTCAGCTCCAGCGCACGGGTCGTCCGCCGGTAGAGGGGGCCGAGGACGGCGAACACCTCGGACAGCCGCCCGGCGAGCAGGTCGGGCGGCAGCGGCTCATCGTTCTCTGTCACGGGGGTCACGGGGTCATTCTCCGTCCTTCGCCACGGGGGCGGTCACCTCCGCACTCCACCCCACCTCACCCCATAATGACAACCTGGTTGTCATCATGGGGTCAACATGACACCCTGGTTGTCATGACCAAGACCTCGCAGGTCACCCTGCGCACGTTCGCGTCCGACGACGGCCCGCTCGCCTATCAGGACGTCGGTTCGGGCCCCCCGCTGGTGCTGCTGCACGGCGGCTTCACGGACCACCGCATGTGGCGCGATCTGGTGCCCGCCCTCGCGGCCGGCCACCGGGTCATCGCCCCGGACGCGCGGGGGCACGGCGCCTCCGCCAACGCGAGCGGACCGTTCCGGTTCACCGACGACCTCGCCGCGCTGCTGCGCCACCTGGACACCGGCCCGGCGATCCTGGTCGGCCTGTCGATGGGCGGCGGCACCGCCGTCGACACGGCACTGGAACATCCCGGGCTCGTACGCGCCCTCGTCGTCAGCGGAGTCGGGACCAGCGAACCCGAGTTCACGGACCCGAGGACCAAGGACAGCACCGCCCGGTACTACGGCGCGCTGATGTCGGGCGACATCGAGGGGTGGCTGGACATCGTCGGCGAGACCGTCGCGGGACCGCACCGGGCGGTCGACGACGTGGACCCCGAGATCGTGCGGCGCGTGCGGGAGATGAGCCGCGCCACCGCCGCCAAGCACACCCTCGGCGAGACGGACTGGCACGTCCCGGTGACCGACACCTGGGCCCGCGCCGCCACCATCACCGTCCCCGTGCTCGCCCTCAACGGCGCCCTGGACGCCCCCGACCTCATCGCCATGGCCGAGCGCCTGACCAGGACGGTCGCCGGCGATGGCCGGGCCGTCTCGATCGAGGGTGCGGCCCACTACCCCAACATGGAGCAGCCGAAGGCCTTCACCGATCATCTACTGGACTGGCTGAGCACGCTGGACGACCGGAGCGACCAAAGCAACCGGGGCGACCGGACCGGCTGAACGAGGAGAGGGAGGAGTGGGTCGAGGCGGCGGGTCTCGCCACCCCCACGCGTCACCGCAGCGCGTCGGCCACCTCTCGGGCCGCGTCCATGACGCGCGGCCCGACCCGCTCCGGCACCGCGTCCGCCAGCATGACGACGCCCACGCTGCCCTCGACCCCGGTCACCCCGAGCAGCGGCGCGGCGGCCCCGCTGGCCCCCGCCTCCAGCTCCCCGTGCGTGAGCGTGTACCCGGGCCAGTCCCCCGGCTGCTGCCGGCCCGACAGGATCGCGCGTCCCGCGGCCCCCCGGTCCAGCGAGTGCCGGAAGCCGGCCCGGTACGCCACGTGGTAGTCCGTCCAGGTCGGCTCGACGACCGCGACGGCCAGCGCCTCGGTCCCGTCGACGAGGGTGAGATGGGCGGTCGCCCCTATGTCCTCGGCCAGCGACCGCAACGCGGGCAGCGCGGCCTCCCGCACCAGGGGGTGCACCTGCCGTCCGAGCCGCAGCACGCCCAGCCCGACCCGGGCACGTCCGCCCAGGTCACGGCGGACGAGGGAGTGCTGCTCCAGAGTGGCGAGCAGGCGGTACACGACGGTTCGGTTGACCCCGAGCTTGTTGGACAGCTCGGTGACGGTCAGTCCGTGATCGGTGTCGGCCAGCAGCTTGAGGACACGCAGTCCCCGGTCGAGTGTCTGAGAGGTCTCCGCGGTCACGACACCCACTCCTTCTTGGGTGAGGCGGCGACCCCTGTCACGGCTGATGCGTCACCGGTCCCGTCGGCGTCGCGCCACAGAGGCCGCCGATCGGCTGAACCCGGATGATCCGGGCGGAGTCGCTTCACGGCTGCGCTCCGCGGCGGCGCTGCCACGGGGCGTGTGCGTAGCGGGACAGTAGACGAGCCGGTTCGCTGAGCGGAAGACTCCGTCCAGAATCCGGTCAGCGACCGGTACGGACTACTTGTATTTGTCGCGAAATGTGCGGGCGCACCGACGCAGAGCGCACGCCCCGCACAGGACCTTCGGAGCGCGCCTCGAAGGTCGGTCACTTCATCCGGGTGGCCCACTCCTGCACCTTGGCGATGCGCTGCCGCAACTGCCCGGCCGTGGCCTCGGCGCTCGGCGGTCCGCCGCACACCCGCCGTACCTCGGTGTGGATGACACCGTGCGGCTTGCCGCACTGGTGGGAGTACGCGCCGACCATGCCGTTGAGCTGTTTGCGCAGCTCCAGCAGTTCCTTGTGGGTGACGACGGGCCGCCGGTCGGCGGGCAGCTCCACGAGGTCGGCCTCCGCGTCCGGCTTCTTGCGGCTGTGCGCGATCTGCCGCGCCTGCCGCTTCTGGAGCAGCAACTGCACCTGGTCCGGCTCCAGCAGACCCGGGATGCCGAGGTAGTCCTGCTCCTCCTCGCTCCCGGGGTGGGCCTGCATGCCGAACTCGGCGCCGTTGTACATGACCCGGTCGAACACCGCGTCCGACTCCAGCGCCTCGAACGGCAGCATGTCCTGGTCGCCGGTGTCCTCGTCCTGCTCCCGCTCCGCCTCCGCGAGGAGCTTGTCCTCCTCGGCGTACGGGTCCTCCTCGCCCTCCTTCTTCGGCTTGTCGAGGGCGTGGTCCCGCTCCACCTCCATCTCGTTGGCGAAGGTGAGCAGGTCGGGGATGGTCGGCAGGAACACGGACGCGGTCTCGCCGCGCCGCCGGGACCGTACGAAGCGTCCGACGGCCTGGGCGAAGAAGAGCGGGGTGGAGATGGTGGTGGCGTAGACCCCCACGGCCAGCCGGGGCACGTCGACGCCCTCGGACACCATCCGCACGGCGACCATCCAGCGGTCGGTGCCGTGAGCGAACTCGTCGATACGGTTCGAGGCGCCCGAGTCGTCGGAGAGGACGACCGTCGCGCTCGTCCCCGTGATCTCGCGGATCAGCTTGGCGTAGGCGCGGGCGGAGTCCTGGTCGGTGGCGATGACGAGGGCGCCGGCGTCCGGGATGCCCTTCCTGACCTCGGTGAGCCGCTGGTCGGCGGCGCGCAGCACGCTCGGCATCCACTCGCCGCGCGGATCGAGGGCCGTACGCCAGGCCTGACTGATCGCGTCCTTGGTCATGGGTTCGCCGAGACGGGCCTCGATCTCGTCGCCCGCCTTGGTCCGCCAGCGCATGTTGCCGCTGTAGGAGAGGAAGATGACGGGCCGCACGACGTTGTCGGCGAGCGCGTTGCCGTAGCCGTAGGTGTAGTCGGCGGACGACCGCCGGATCCCGTCCGCCCCCTCCTCGTACGTCACGAACGGGATGGGGTTGGTGTCGGAACGGAAGGGTGTGCCGGTGAGGGCGAGCCGCCGGGTGGCGGGCTCGAAGGCCTCCAGGCACGCCTCGCCCCAGGACTTGCTGTCACCGGCGTGGTGGATCTCGTCGAGGATGACGAGGGTCTTGCGCTGCTCGCTGCGGTTGCGGTGCAGCATGGGCCGCACGCCCACACCCGCGTACGTGACCGCGACGCCGTCGTACTCCTTGCTGAGCGGCCCCGCGCTGTACTCCGGGTCCAGCTTGATCCCTATCCGCGCCGCGGCCTCGGCCCACTGCTTCTTCAGATGCTCGGTGGGCGCCACGACCGTCACCTGCTGCACGACATGGTGGTGCAGCAGCCAGGACGCGAGCGTCAGCGCGAAGGTCGTCTTCCCGGCGCCGGGGGTCGCGACCGCGAGGAAGTCCCGCGGCTGCTCCTGGATGTACCTGTCCATCGCCCCCTGCTGCCAGGCACGCAGCTTGCTTGCGGTACCCCAGGGGGCACGGCCAGGGAAGGCGGGCGAGAGGTGGTGGTTCGAGGAGGTGGCGGTGGTAGTCACGGTCTCCGGTCTGGGGGTCGAGCGGCAGATGGCAGCCCCGGGCGACTCGCGCGGCGACGCGGAAACCCCGGCTACGTATGACAACCGGGCCACCCTACCGGCGGCGGGGTCGCGACGAGGCGCCGATCCCGCCGGGCCGCCCTCAGGTGGGATCCACCTCACAGAGGGCGGCCTCCATGTCAGCGCGCGAAGCGCGGCAGCTGGGCAGCGATCTTGGGTACGTCCAAGGCCCCCTGGCAGACGTCCAGCACGAAACGCTCCGCTTCGTCCACATCGAAGTCGGCGTCCAGCGGGTGCCCGTTCATGTGCAGGAACACCCAGGTCGCGTACCAGGCGATACGCTTGTTCCCGTCGACGAGAGCATGGTTGCGGGCCAGGGACTCCATCAGCGCCGCACCCTTCTGCCACACGTCCGGGTAGGCGTCCTGCCCGAACACGCTCGACCGGGGGCGCGCCAGCGCCGAGTCCAGCAGTCCGTAGTCCCGCACTTCGTCGGCCCCGAGCCGCTTCGCCAGATTCAGCACCTCCGGCAGCGTGAGGTAGTGCATCAGGCGAGCCTCCGGTTCAACTCGCCGCTGGCCTTCAGCACGTGCTCGGCCGCCTCGTTGAACAGTCTTGAGTGCTCGTTTATGGCCGCGATCACCGCGTCGTGCGCAAAGGCCTGCATGCTGCGCCCTTCCGCCGCCGCACGGTCGCGCAGGGCGTCGAGCTCTTCATCCGTAAACCGCAGGTTCAGTCCAGCCATGAGTAAACGGTACTACTTGGTACCACGAAGTGTCATCCCATCTCCGACAGTGGCCCCCACTGCCGGCGCCCGCAACCGCGTGGTCACCCACGCCCCCACCAGCGCCACCCCCGCCATCGGCAGGAACACCGCGACGAAGGCCGCCGGGTGGGAGGCGGTGCCGGCGGACGTGGCGGCCGTATGGCCGACCGCGCCGCCGCCCAGCGCCGCGAAGGCGGCGCCGCCCGCCGCGAGGAGCAGTGCGTTGGTGAGACCGTCGGAGATCTGGAGCGCGGCGGAGTTGGTCCCCGCCTCCTCGGGGGCGGACAACTGGAGCAGAAGAACGCTGGTGGAGGAGATGACGAGCCCCATCCCGAAGCACCCGAAGGCCCACGCAACGGCCACGGTCCACACGGGCACGGAGTCGACCAGCACTCCCGGCAGCGTGGTGATCGCCGCCGCGACCAGCAGCATCCCCACCGTCATCAGCCGCTCCCGGTACGGCTCCACGCGCGCCCGCGCCTGCACCCAGGAGCCCAGCGCCCAGGTCGCCCCGCCCGCCGCGAGCGAGAACCCGGCGAGTGTCGGCGACAGCCCCCGCTGGGTGACCAGCATCAACGGCACGAACGACTCGGCCGCCACGAACGACCCCGCCGACACCCCGCGCAGCAGCACCACCGACGGCAGCCCCCGCACCGCCCGGTACGTCCCGCGCGGCAGCAGCCCCAGCACCGCCGGCACCAGCAACCCTGCCCCCGCGACCGCAGGCACGGCCGACCACCACCGCAGGTCCTGGGCCGCGTACTGCAACAGCCCGGCGCCGAGCGAGATCGCGAGGGCGAGCCGGATGCGACGGCCGCCGAAGACGAAGGCGGAGGGGGAGACGGGGGCGGAGGGGGAGGTGGACGTCGAGGAGGGGTCGGCCGCCGCTCCCCGCGACCGCACCGGCCCGGAGGCCCTGCGCCGTATCTGCGGCAGCGCCAGCCCCAGCGGCAGCAGGACGAGCACCGGGATGCCCAGGAACACCCAGCGCCAGCCCAGCTGTTCCGTCACCGCGCCCGAGGCGAGCGGACCGACCACGGACGGGACGACCCAGCTCGCCGCGAAGGCCGCCATGATCGACGGCCGCAGCCGCTCCGGGTAGGCGCGCCCGACCACCACGTACAGCGCGACGATCACCAGTCCGCCGCCGAGCCCCTGCACGGCCCGCCCGAGGACGAACAGCCACATCGCCCCGGCGGTCCCCGACAGCACCAGCCCCACGGCGAAGGCGCCGATCCCCGCGGTCAGCGACCCCAACGGCCCCCGGTGATCCGCCCATTGGCCCGCCAGCACCATCCCGAACAGGCTGGTCGTGAAGTACGCCGAGAACGCGAACCCGTACGCCGGGATCCCGTCCAGCTCCCGCGCCGCGACCGGCATGGCGGTGCCGACCGCCATCGCCTCGAACGCGATCAGCAGCACGACCGACACGATCCCGATGCTGAGCCCCCGGTGGGAGCGGCTCAGCACACCGTCCGCGTCGTCGGGGACGGCGGGCGGGGCGGGGTTCGGCGTGACGCCCGTGTCACGCGCCTCGGAGTCGGCCATGCCCGCCAGCGTAAGGGGCACCACCGACATACGCCCCTGTCCGAAGTCCCCCACCACCCGGGACCTTGGTCGTACGCCCCGCCGTTCATGAACGGCGTGTGGCAGTCCCGTTGCAGCGCCCCCGGACCTCTTGAGCCCCCGCCGGAGCCCGGCCTACGGTCTTTCCATCGAGTTCGAAGCGACAGGAATCACGCCCCTGACGCGTCGACCCGGCCGTGTGCCCGAGTGGTTCAGGGACTCGCCTGCAAAGCGAGTTACGTGGGTTCGATTCCCGCCACGGCCTCAACTGCCTGACCAGGCAAAAGAAAGGGCGGTACCCCCGAGGGGGTACCGCCCTTGTGGTCGTCCGTCTCAGTTCCCGTCTCAGTGAGCTTCTTCGAGTCGGCCACCGATCGGGTGATGGCCGACTCGAAGAAGCTCACTGTCCTAGTTTTTGTCCAGTGCACCGACGGCCGCCTTGGTCCGCCGACGTACGCGCCCCCTGCCACGGCCTCCAGCGCGATATGACGGCCGACCGCTTCCAGCGGTCGGCCGTCTTCGTGTGGCCGGTGGTGTCAGAGGCCCGCGCAGGCCTTGTTGCGCAGGGTCTCCACCCAGCACCCCGTGGCCGTCCCCTCGCGCTTCTCGCGGTGGAGGAGCCAGAGGGTGAAGGCCAGGGTGGAGAGGTCGGCGTCGAGGGGGCGGAGGGTCGACTCGGACTCGCTCCAGTTGAGGATCGCGCCGGTGGTGCCGTCGACGACGAGGCTGCTGCCCTCGACGAAGTGGCCCAGGCGGATCAAGTGGGCGGCTCTGTCCGGGAGTCGGCCGCGGCCGGACTCGCCGGAGCACTGGTTCGCCCCGTACTCGGCGAGCGTCGGAAGCGGGATGTCCGTGTCGAGCTGGAAGAAGCCGTGGTCCTCGGGCAGACCCATGTCGCGCAGGAAGCGGCGGGTCGGCTCGTGGGTGAGCGTGGCCGGGAAGTCGAAGTCCTCGAAGCGCCACACCCTGCTCCGGCCGAACTCCTCGTCGAGCAGTCGGGCGGGCAGGTCGAGCGCCAGTCCGGAGCGCGTGGCCGGTCCTCCGGTCAGCACCGCCAGGTCGTTCAGGTCGTTCAGATTGTTCAGGTCGTGCAGATCGTTCAGGTCGTTCAGGTCCGTCAGGCCCATTGTCCCCATCGTCATTGTGCTCATGGCTCCCCCGGCACATGGTTCGCAGTGTGCGTCCCCCCGTGGGCGATCACGCGCCGCCGAGCGGTCGTCGTCCCCACTGCCGAGAACCATACGCCGCCCCACTGACAACGCCGGACGTACACGCGAACACGCACCTCAGGGGCTGCGCCGGGGCAGCCCCCGGGCCCCTAGGTCCCCGTCACCACCGCGGCCTGCGGCCGGATCGGCAGACGGTTCACAGGGCGTCCGGTGGCCGCCCGGACCGCCGCCGCGATGGCCGCCGGGGACGTGACCACCGGCACCGCGCTGGCCGCCTTCGCGCCGAAGGGGGCCACCACGTCCCGTTCCTCCACCAGCTTGACGATCTGGATGTCGGGAGCGTCCAGGGCGGTGGGCAGGGCGTAGCCGGTGAGGTCGGGGTGGCGGATGAGGCCCCGGGGGGTGCGGAGGTTCTCCGTGAGGGCCACGCCCACCCCCTGGGTGACGCCGGCCTCGATGCGCGCGGCGAGCTGCGCCGGGTGGAGGATCCGGCCGACGTCCTGGGCGACGGCCAGCTCCACGACCCGTACGGAGCCGAGTTCGATGTCGACGTCCACGACCGCGCGGATCGCGCAGAACGCCAGGCCCACGAACGCGTCGCCCTGGCCGGCCTCGTCCAGCGGCTCGGTGGGGTGCGGGCGGCACTGGGCGGTGGCCCAGAGTTCCTTGCCGTCCATCGCCTCCGCGACCGTGGTCGACAGGACCCCGTCGTACGACGTGATCTTGCCGTCGGTGATCTGCAGCAGTTCCGTGGACATGCCGAACTTGTGGGCCAGGGGCTGGAGGAGCTGGGTGCGGACCATCTTGGCCGCGCGTTCCACCGCGCCGCCCGAGACCCAGGTGTGGCGGCCCCGGCAGCTCGGGCCGGCCGGGGGCTGGTCGGTGTCGACCTGGGCGATGTGGACCTCGTCGATGCCCAGGGTCTCCTGGACGATCTGCCGGGCGAGGGTGGAGAAGCCCTGGCCGGTGTCGACGGCCGCGCACAGCACCGTCGCGATGCCGTCGTGGACCTTCACGGTGGCCGTGGAGACCTCGTCCGCGCCCTCGGCGCCGAGCATGTGGACCATGCCGAGGCCGTAGCCGACCCCGCGGCGCACGGCACCCGGCTCGCCCGCGCCCTCGGGGCCGCCGGGCAGCAGCCACTCGTCCTCGGGGGTGTCCTTGGGCAGCGCCGGGAGCGGGAACTCCTGGACGGCCTGGAGGAGTTCGGCGACCGGGGCCGGGCAGGTCACGGACTGGCCCGTCGGCAGCACGTCGCCGGTGGACATCACGTTGCGCATGCGCAGTTCCGCCGGGTCGATGCCCAGCTTCCTGGCGAGCTTGTCCATCTGGGCCTCGTACGCGGCGCAGACCTGCATCGCGCCCTCGCCGCGCACATGACCGGAGGGCGGGTTGTTGGTGCGGACCGCCCAGCCCTCGATGAAGGCGTTGGGGATGACGTAGGGGCCGCAGGCGAACGAGACGGCGGCGGCCAGCGCCTCCGAGGAGGTGTCGGCGTAGGCGCCCGCGTCGAGCAGGATCTGCGCCTCGACCTTGATCAGCTTGCCCTCGGCGTCCGCGTGGTGGCGGTAGCGCAGGAGGGTGGGGTGCCGGTGGGCGTGGCCGAGGAAGGACTCCTCGCGGGTGGCCGTCAGCTTGACCGGGCAGCCCGTCTTCAGGGCGAGCAGGCCGAGCGGGAGCTGGAAGCCCTGGTCCTCACGATCGGCGGTGGCGCCCGGGACGCCGGTGACGACGATCTTCACGCGGTCGGGGGCCAGGCCGTAGCAGGCGGCGGCCGCGTCGCGGTCGGTGTGCGGGTCGGTGGAGGCCACGTACAGCTCGACGCCGCCGTCGGGGCGGGGCACGGCGAGACCGGCCTCGGCGCCGACGGGGGCCGGGTCCGCGCGGCCGATGCGGTACTGGCCCTCGACGACGATCTCGCCGGACGCGTTCGGGTCGCCGTGGCGCAGCGGGATGTGGCGGATGAGGTTGCCGTCGGGGTGCAGGGGCTCGGCCTCGAAGGCCTGCTCCGGGTCGATCACCGGGTCGAGCACCTCGTACTCGACGATGACGGCGGCGGCGGCCATCCGCGCGGTGTCCGGGTGGTCGGCGGCGACGGCCGCGATGGGCTCGCCGTGGTGGCGGACGACCTCGGAGGCGAACAGGGGCCGGTCGGCCTTGCCGCGGCCGTGCAGGGCGACGCCCGGCACGTCCTCGTGCGTGATGACGGCCCGTACGCCGGGCATCTCGCGCGCGTGGGACGTGTCGATGGACACGATCCGCGCGTGCGGGTGCGGCGAGCGGAGCACGGCGGCCCACAGCAGGCCCTCGGCCCACAGGTCGGCCGCGTACGGGAAGGTGCCCTCGGACTTGGCCCGGGAGTCGGCGGACGGCAGGGACACGCCCAGGCCGTGCGGCAGCTGCTCGGGTGCGGCCGCGGTCTCGCCGGGGCCCACGGGCGCCGCGATGACGGTTTCGCTGCTCACGTCTGGCCTCCGTCCTGGCCGAACGACCGGCCCTGACCGCCGTACGAGTCGTCCTGGCCGCCGGCGAAGGACTGGCCCTGGCCGCCGTAGGTGTCGTTCTGGCCGGCGAAGGACTGTCCCTGACCGCCGTACGTGTCGCCGTGCCCGGCGAAGGACTGTCCCTGACCGCCGTACGAGTCGTCCTGGCCGCCGGCGAAGGACTGGCCCTCGCCGCCGTAGGTGTCGTTCTGGCCGGCGAAGGACTGTCCCTGGTCGCCGTACGAGTCGTCCGGGCCGGTGAACGACAGCCCCTGGCCGCCGTAGGACCGGTCGGGGTCGTGCGGTGCCGGTGGGGGTGCGCTCCGGGCGTCGTACGCCGCCGTGTTGACGCCGCCGGCGCCGGGGCCCGCCTGGTGCGGGATGCGGGCCTCGTCGGGGTCGGCGGCCGCCTCGTTCTCGGCGGCGGAGTTCGCCTCGCGTTCGGCGACGACGTCGCGGACGGCGGCGAGGACGCCCCGGTAGCCGGAGCAGCGGCAGAGGTTGCCGCACAGGGCCTGGCGGGTCTCCAGGTCGGTGGGGGCGGGGTTGCCCTCCAGGAGGTCGTGCACGGTCATCGCCATGCCGGGCACGCAGAACCCGCACTGGACGGCACCGCACCGGGCGAGGGCCCGCTGCACGTCCGAGGGCTGTCCGTCGGCGGCGAGGCCCTCGACGGTGCGCACCTCGCTGCCCGCGGCGGTGACGGCGGGCACCAGGCAGGACGCCACGAGCCGGCCGTCGACCTGCACGTTGCAGGCGCCGCACTCGCCCTGCGAGCAGCCGTCCTTGGCGCCCGCGAGACCGAGCCGCTCGCGCAGCACGTAGAGCAGTGACTCGCCGATCCAGGCGTCGCTGACGGGCCGCTCGGTGCCGTTGACGCTCAGGACGTAGGAGGCGAGGGGGTGGTCGTCGTGCGGGGGCGGGGCCGGGGCGGGCTCGTCGGCCGACGGCTCCGCGTCCTCCTCGGTGTCGGCCACGGGGGCCGTCTCCGCCGTCCCGGGCCGCTCGGGTCCGTCCTCGGTCCCCGTGTCGGCCCCGACCGGCTCAGCGGGCTCCTGGGCGGCTTCGGGGGTCGGCCCGGCGGTCTCGGGTGCCGCGTCGGCGTACGCCTCCCCAGGGGCCGCCGAGGGCTCCCCCGCGGCCTCGTGGGCCCCGTCCGCCGCGCTCTCCTCCGGCGTCCGGCCGTCCGCCGCGCGCTCCTCGGGGCGGTCCTCCTCGGGCCGCGCCGGGGGCGGCGCGGTCCACGCCGTGCCGATCTGCTCGGTGGCCCAGGGCGCGGCGGCACCGCCGGGAAGCGTGGCGGGCGGATTGCCGCCCCACTGCTCGACAAGGGCCGAGGTGCTGAACTCGCCGGATTCGTCCGGAAGATCACCTCCCGCGACCGGAATCGACCACTCGCCCGTCACATCGTGACCGGGAGCGGCGCCTTCCTGCGCGGCCGGCTCCTCGAACGTCCACTGCCCGGTCGAGGCGGGGTTGTACGTGAACGCGTCCTGCGTCGGGGGCTGCGGCTGCCCGGCGTTCGGGTCGTGCCACTCGGCACCCCCGGCCGGCATCGCCCAGGTACCCGGGACGGACGGGTCGGTCCCGGCGGTGTGGGCCGTGTCGATGGAGTTGGACGCTATCTGCGGCGGGACGTAGCCGTGCCCGGGAGCGGCCAGCGGACTGTCGGCGGCGAGCAGCGCGTCGATGCCCCCCTCGGGAAGCTGGACGAACGTCGTGGCGCCGTCGTCGTAGTCGCCCTGCGGCAGCCGCTCCCAGCCGCCCTGGCCCCCCTGCTGCGGGGTGCCTTCTCCGTGCTGGTCGTCGGTCACGACAGTGCCCTCCCCAGTGCTCGTCGGGCCAGCGCGGCGACGGTGCGCCGCAGATGCAGTACGGCGGGCGGAAGTGGTGCCACGGTGCCGTCGACCTCGGGGGCCGGGTCGGGGATGCAGGCGGCGGCGACGTACTCGCCGAAGGCCTGCAGCGCCTCGGGGACGAGGGTGCGCTCGCCGTCCCAGTCGATCAGCTGGCCGACCCAGGTCTCGGCGTCCAGGGGCCGCAGCGGCATCGGCGCTATGGCCCCGACGGCACACCGCACCCCGCGCCGGGCGGGGTCGAGGACGAGGGCGACGGAGGCGACCGCGCGGCCGGGGCCGGTGCGGCCGGTGGCCTTCAGGAAGACCTGGGGCGCGTGCAGCAGGGGCACGCGCACGAAGCCGATGAGTTCGCCGGGGCGCAGCATCTCCATGCCGGCCAGCAGATGCGAGACGGGCATCTCGCGGCGGGCCCCGCCCGGGCCCGCGATGATCAGCGTGGCCTCCAGGGCGGCCAGCACGGGCAGCGCGTCCCCGGTGGGGGCGGCCGTCGCGATGTTGCCGCCGAGGGTGCCGGCGTTGCGGATCTGCGGGGGTCCGGCGGCGCGCGCGGCGGCGGCGAGCGCCGGAATGAGCGCCGCGAAGTCCGGGCGCCCCATCCGGGCGTGCGTCAGTCCGGCACCCAGCAGGGCGTGTCCGTCCTGGTACTGCCAGCCGCGGATCTCGCTGATCCTGCCGAGCCCGACCAGTGCGGCGGGCCTGAGTTGTCCGGAGTTGACCGCGGCCATGAGGTCCGTGCCGCCCGCCACCGGAACCGCCCAGGGCATGGCGGCGAGAGCCGCCACGGCCTCGTCGAGCGAGCCGGGCAGGGTCACGGCCTGCGCCGCCTGCGGTGCGTGCGTGGTCAAACCGGCTGCCCCTTCCCGCTGCCCCACCTGGTCCGCCTGTGTTGCCGTACGGTACGTGCTGACAGGGCGGACGTGGCAACTCTGGCACATTCTCGCGAGGTCCGAACGCGGGGGTCCGTCACGAGGCATTCGCCCACCTCACCCGAGAGATGGTCCGTTTTGGCACGGCATCACCCATAGGTGCGTATTACCACTTACGTTGCCCCTCGGGCCCCTTGTATCCCTTGCTCCTCTCGGCGGCCACCGTCGCAGGGCGCGCGCTCCCGGTCACACCGTTCGCGGTCGTCTCACACGTTCGGGGGCGTTCCCTCGATCGGACGTCCGAGCACGCCGGGCCGCCGCTGCCACGGACGCGGGCCCGAAGGCGGCCGATAACCGACCCCCAGGGCGTCAAGTCGCCGGTAGTGCGCCGTCATCCGGCGCTCGAAGTCGGCGAAGTCGCGCTCGGCGGGGGCCGGCAGCCGGCTCCAGGCCACCTCGGCGAAAGCGGCCAGGCGCGGGAACGTCTGGTAGTCCACGCGCGCGGGGTCCTCCATCACCTCGGTCCACACGTTGGCCTGGGTGCCGAGCACATGCCGGGCCTCGTCGGTCGTCAACTCCCGGGGCACCGGCTCGAACCGGAAGACGTCCTCCAGGGTGCGCACGAAGCCGATGGGCACCGGCTCGTCGGGGCCGCCGTCCTGACGGTGGTCCAGATACACCTGCTGCTCGGGGCACATCACCACGTCATGGCCGGCGCGGGCCGCCGCGACGCCGCCCGCGTACCCCCGCCAGGACGACACGGCCGCCCCCGGCGCGAGGCCGCCCTCCAGGATCTCGTCCCATCCGATCAGGCGACGCCCGCGCGCGGTCAGCCAGTTGTCGAAGTGCCGGACGAACCACGACTGCAACGCGTCCTCGTCGGCGAGTCCCAGCTCCCGGATGCGGGCCTGCGCGGTGGCCGACTCCCGCCACTGGTCCTTGGCGCACTCGTCGCCGCCGATGTGCACGAAGGGCGAGGGGAACACCTCCAGGACCTCCTCGAACACCCCCTCGTAGAAGCGCAAAGTGGTGTCGGTGGGGGCGAGTACGTTCGTGTTGATGCCCCAGGTGTCCCAGACGGCGAGGGAGGCCGTGTCGACGACGTCGGTGTTGCCGAGTTCCGGATACGCGGCGATGGCGGCCTGGCTGTGGCCGGGGACGTCGATCTCGGGGACCACGGTGATGTGCCGGGCGGCCGCGTGGGCGACGATCTCGCGGAGGTCGTCCTTCGTGTAGTGACCGCCGTGCGGTTTCTCCTCCCACAGGGGTGACGCGCGATGGCCGATTTTGGTGCGCGTCCGCCAGGAGCCGACCTCCGTCAGCCTCGGATACCGCTCGATCTCGATCCGCCAGCCCTGGTCGTCCGTCAGGTGCAGGTGCAGGACGTTGAGTTTGTGCGCCGCCATCAGGTCCAGGTAGCGCAGGACCTGGTCCTTGGGGAGGAAGTGACGGGCGACGTCGAGCATGAGGCCGCGCCAGGCGAAGCGGGGGGCGTCCGTGACCGTCTGCCGCGGGACTCCGTAGGGGGCCCCGGGGCGTACGGGGGCGCGCCGGAACGCCTCGGGCCCGAGGAGCTGGCGCAGGGTCTGGGCGCCCCAGAAGACGCCCGCCGGGCCGCCACCGCGGATCTCGACGCCCCGGTCGGGGACGGCCCGGAGCTGGTACGCCTCCGGCTCCAGGCTGCCGTCGAGGTACAGGCGCACGCCGCCCCGGGCGTCCTCGGGGCCGGGCGGCAGCCAGAGCCCGAGGGCGGCGCCGAGGGTCGAGCGCAGCCAGTGGGCCGTGCTCCGCGTCCCCGGCGCCGCCCACAGGGTGGTGTTCCCGTCGAGTGGTACGCCGCCGGGCAGGAGGCCCTCGACGGTGAGGGGTGCCGGAACCAGGTCCGTCGCCGTCGCGTCCGTCGTCGTCACGTCCGTCGTCATCACGTCAGTCCTTGACCGCGCCGCCCAGTCCGGAGACCAGCCGTCGCTGTACGAGTACGAAGAAGACCAGCACCGGGACGGTCATCACCGTGGAGGCCGCCATCACGCCTCCCCAGTCCGGGTCCTCGGGTTTGTAGAACACCAGCAGGGCCATCGGCAGGGTCGACCGGGACGTGTCGCTGATGATGAACGACTTGGCGAACAGGAAGTCGTTCCACGCCGAGATGAAGGAGAAGACGCTGGTGGCCACCAGCCCCGGGAGGACGAGCGGGAAAAGGATCTGCCAGAGGAATCGGGAACGGCTCGCCCCGTCGAGCTGCGCGGCCTCCTCCAGCGCCTCGGGGACGGCCTTCACGAAACCGCGCAGCATCCAGATCGCGAACGGCAGCGAGAACGCGATGTGGGGCAGGATCAGCGCGCCCAGGGTGTTGAGTTGGCCGAGGTCCCGCATCTGGAAGAAGAGCGGGATGGTGAGTGCCTCGACGGGCACCATCTGGGCCACCAGGAACATGACGAGCAGGGTGGTCCGGAATCGGAAGCGGAATCGGGTCACCGCCGTCGCCGCGAGAAAGGCGATCAGCGCGGAGACGACCACCACCGTGCAGGCGACGACAAGGCTGTTGACGAAGTAGCGGCCGAATTCCTGCTGCCCGAAGACACGGCGGAAGGAATCGAGGGTCGGCGCGAGAGTCCAGGGCCGGGGTTCGGCCGACTCGATCTCCCCCGCCGGCTTGACCGCGCTCAGCACCATCCAGTACAGCGGAAACGCCACCACGACCGCGATGACCAGGGCCGATGCCTCGGCGACGAACCGCCAGGGGCGTCGCGGGAATGCCCGTGAATTCACAGCTCCTCCCCCTGTCGGCGCAGCAGTCGCAAATAGACCAGGGTGACCGCCAGCAGAATCACCAGCATCACCACGCCGATCGCCGAACCGAGGCTGTACTGGGAGGACGCGAAGGCCTTCTGGTAGGCGTACACGTTCAGGACGAGGTTCTGGCCGGCGATACCGCCACCGCCCGTCATCACATAGATCTGGGTGAAGACCTTGAAGTCCCAGATGATCGACTGAATGGTGACGACGACGAGGATCGGCCGGAGCATCGGTGCGAGGACCGACCGCCAGATCCGCCACTGCGAGGCGCCGTCCAGGGCCGCGGCCTCCAGCACCTCGGAGGGTACGGAGCGGATGCCCGCGTAGACGGTCACCATCACGAACGGGAAGGAGCACCACACCACTTCGAGCAGGACGAGGAGGAAGGCGCTGTAGCGCCCGTAGGTCCAGGAGTGGTCGCCCAGCCCCAGGACGCGGTTGACCGGGCCGAAGTCCGGGTCGAACAGCAGCAGCCACACCGTGGAGCCGGTGATCGCGGGCGTCGCCCACGCCCCGAGCGCCGCCAGCATCAGGGCCAGGCGCGGCACGGCCCGTACTCGTGTCAGCAGGACGGCGAGCGCGCACCCCACGGCGAGCGTGGACACCACACAGGCCGCCGCGAAGACGACCGTGGACAGGAGCACCCGCCAGAACTCGGCGTCCGCGAACAGGCGCTCGTAGTTCCCCAGTCCCTGGAAGGAGGTCGGTTCACCGCCGCTGACCTGGGCCTGGGTGTACTCCAGCAGCGAGATGAGGCCGAGCTGGTAGACGGGGTAGACGAGAAGGGCACCGAGGACGACGAGCGCGGGGGCGAGGTAGAGCCAGGGGGTCACTTCAGGCCTGCGGGGCGGACGGGCCGCGGCTCGGATGAGCGCGGCCCGTCCGGCGGTCTTGTCGACCGTGTCGTGCACCGCCATCGGGTCAGCCGACCGTGCCGAACACGTCGTTCATCTGCTTCGCCGCGTCCGTCGACGCCTCGGCCACGTCCTTCTTGCCGCTGACGACCTCCTGGAACATCGTCGGCAGCACCAGCGAGGCGTCGATCTGCGCCCAGGCCGGGGAGGCGGGCACGAACTTCGTGCCGGAGGAGAGCGTCTTGACGAAGGGCTCGATGAACGGCTCCTTCTCGGCCGCCGCGGCCCGTGCGTCGGTGTACGTCGGCAGGAAGCCCATCGCGTCGAAGAGTTCGCCCTGGGTCCTCTTGGACGCCAGCCGCTTCATCAGGTCGACGGCGAGGGTGCGGTGCGTGGTGCTCTTCAGGACGCCGACGTTGTTGCCGCCCGCGAACGCCGGTGCCACCGAGCCGGGCTTCACCCCCGGAAGCGGTACGACCGCGTACTTGCCCTTGACCTTGCCGGCCTCCACGGCCGCGTGGCTGAAGTCGCCGCCGATCGCCATGCCCGCCTTGCCGGCCGCGAACGCGGTGACCGTGTCGTTGCCGCCCATGCCCGCGCACTTGGCGGCCGGGCAGTTGTCGTCACCGAAGAGCGAGGTGTAGGCCTCGATGCCCTTGCGGGCGGCCGGGCTGTCGATCGTGGACGCGTACGAGCCGCCCTTGCCCTCGGCTATCTCGCCGCCGTTGGCCCAGACGAAGGGCATCGCGCCGTAGGTGTAGGCACCGCCGACGACGATCCCGTACAGGTCGGGCTCGGCGGCGCGGATGCGCTTGGCGGTGGTGGCCAGTTCGGCCAGGGACTTCGGGGCCTGCAGGTTCAGGCGCTCGAAGACGTCGGTGCGGTAGTAGAGCGCGCGGACGCCCACGAAGAAGGGCGCCCCGTAGATCTTGCCGTCGACCGTCACGGAGGTTCTGGCGGTGGGGTCGGAGTCCTTGGCGTCGGACCAGTCGTTGAACTCCCGGGTGATGTCGGCGAGTCCGCCGTCCTTCACATAGCCGGCGGTGTCGGTGTTGCCGTACTCGATGAGGTCCGGGGCGCTCTTGGGGTCGTTGAAGGCGGCCTTGATGCGCTGGGCGCGGGTCTCGACGGGGATGTACTCGACCTTCACCTTCGCGCCGTCGTGCGCCTTCTCGAAGGCGGTGACCACCTTGTCGACGACCTTCTGCTTCGGTGCGTTGCTCACCTCCTGGAAGAGCCAGACCCGCAGGGTGCCCGTCGTCTCGTCCTCCCCGGAGGAGGAGTTGTCGGAGGTCTGGGGGGCGCAGGCGGTGAGCCCGGCGAGGGCCACGGCCGCGAGGGGCACGACGAAGCGGGCGGCGAGCTTCATGAAGCTGTTCCTCCGGAGGGGGGAGCGGAGTGTTGCATTCTCTGCAACGGGCGTTCTGCTCTACACAACACACCGGAGGCTATGGAGTACATGAACATGACCACAAGAGGTCTCAACCACCTTGTGATCGGGGGAAGCGCTCTGCGCAACGGAGTTCAGCTCAAAGGGCGCGACAACGCACGGATGCGCCTGTCTCGCGGGCGGGTGCGGGTGGTGTGGAGCTGCTCGCCCCCACCTACCCGCACCCGCCGACGCAGCAGACGCTCCCGAGCCGATCGCGCCCCGTGTTACTTCTTGCCGTCGCCCTGGTCGTCGCCGCCCGCGCCGAGGGACTCGAAGATCTCCTTGCACATGGGGCAGACGGGGTACTTCTTCGGGTCACGGCCAGGGACCCACACCTTGCCGCACAACGCCACGACGGGCGTGCCGTCGAGGGCGCTCGCCATGATCTTGTCCTTCTGGACGTAGTGGGCGAAGCGCTCGTGGTCGCCGTCGCCGTGCGACGTCTGCGGCGTCGGCTCGACGAGGGTCCCCGTACCAGTACCGCGCTCGGGCTCAAGAGTGCTCATGACGCAAGGGTACTGAAGCTCACGGGCATCAGTTGAGCGACGGGTCGTCGGGGTACGTGGCCACCATCGCGAGTTCGCTGCGCTGGCGGCGCAGGACCTCGCGCCACAGTCTCTCCGGGCAGGGCGAGGAGACGTCGCCGGGTTCGGACTCGACGACGTACCAGGCCCCCTCCGCCAGCTCGTCCTCCAACTGGCCGGGCCCCCAGCCGGCGTACCCGGCGAAGATGCGCAGCGAGCCGAGCGCGGAGGCGAGCAGCTCCGGCGGGGCCTCCAGGTCGACGAGGCCGATCGCGCCGTGCACCCGCCGCCAGCCGAGCGGGGACCGGTCCACGGAACCGCCGCCTGGGATCACCCCGACCCCCAGCGCCGAGTCCAGCTGCACCGGGCCGCCCTGGAAGACGACCCCCGGTTCGCCGGCGAGTTCCGCCCAGTCCTCCAGGATGTCGCCGACGCCCACCGGGGTGGGCCGGTTGAGGACCACGCCGAGCGAGCCCTTCTCGTCGTGGTCGAGGAGCAGCACGACAGCGCGGTCGAAGTTCGGGTCCGCCAGGGCGGGCGTGGCCACGAGCAGCCGCCCTGTGAGCGAGGACACCTCGGTCATGCCAGACATGATCCCGCATCCTGCCCCCGCGCGGGGAGCCAATGCCGACAGCGGTGTGCGCGCAGCTCACCGTGGGGGGAGGCGCGGGGGGCGCACGGCCGCGACGGTGACCCCGTGTGGCCGGTGATGAACGGTTCGTGTTGTGGCGAATCCATGACGTGGCTGAGAAGTCCCTGGGCTTCCGGAAGGGGGGTGGGCGGCGATTACGCTAGCTCTCCGGCCCACGCCGCGCCGGCCCCGCACCACGGGTCCACCGGCCGTCCGTCCACGCCGGAAAGCCTCTGCCCAACTCCACGGAACGCGAGATCCATGACCGTCAACGGCTCTGACGACGTACTGCTTGTACACGGCGGCACCCCGCTCAGTGGCGAGATCCGTGTCCGCGGTGCGAAGAACCTCGTACCCAAGGCCATGGTCGCCGCGCTGCTCGGCAGCGGTCCGAGCCGGCTGCGCAACGTGCCCGACATCCGCGACGTCCGGGTCGTGCGCGGGCTGCTGCAGCTGCATGGCGTAACGGTCCGCCCGGGTGACGAGCCGGGCGAGCTGGTGATGGACCCGACGAACGTGGAGAGCGCGAACGTCGCCGACATCGACGCCCACGCGGGCTCGTCGCGCATCCCGATCCTGTTCTGCGGCCCGCTGCTGCACCGGCTCGGCCACGCCTTCATCCCCGGCCTCGGCGGCTGCGACATCGGCGGCCGGCCGATCGACTTCCACTTCGAGGTGCTGCGGCAGTTCGGCGCGAAGATCGAGAAGCGCGAGGACGGCCAGTACCTGGAGGCGCCTCGGCGGCTGCGCGGTACGAAGATCCAGCTGCCGTACCCGTCGGTGGGCGCGACCGAGCAGGTGCTGCTCACCGCCGTCCTCGCGGAGGGCGTGACGGAACTCGCGAACGCGGCGATCGAGCCGGAGATCGAGGACCTCATCTGCGTCCTGCAGAAGATGGGCGCCATCATCGCGATGGACACCGACCGCACGATCCGCATCACCGGTGTGGACTCGCTCGGCGGCTACAACCACAAGGCGCTCCCGGACCGCCTGGAGGCCGCCTCCTGGGCGTCCGCCGCGCTGGCGACCGAGGGCGACATCTACATCCGGGGCGCCCAGCAGCGCTCGATGATGACGTTCCTGAACACCTACCGCAAGGTGGGCGGTGCCTTCGAGATCGACGACGAGGGCATCCGCTTCTGGCACCCGGGCGGCCAGCTGAAGTCGATCGCGCTGGAGACGGACGTCCACCCCGGCTTCCAGACCGACTGGCAGCAGCCCCTGGTCGTCGCCCTGACGCAGGCCACCGGCCTCTCGATCGTCCACGAGACGGTCTACGAGTCCCGCCTCGGCTTCACCTCCGCGCTGAACCAGATGGGCGCGCACATCCAGCTGTACCGCGAGTGCCTCGGCGGCTCGAACTGCCGCTTCGGCCAGCGCAACTTCCTGCACTCGGCGGTCGTCTCCGGTCCCACCCGGCTCCAGGGCGCCGACCTGGTGATCCCCGACCTCCGCGGCGGCTTCTCGTACCTCATCGCGGCGCTGGCGGCCCAGGGCACCTCCCGGGTCCACGGCATCGATCTGATCAACCGGGGCTACGAGAACTTCATGGAGAAGCTCATGGAGCTCGGAGCCAAGGTCGAGCTGCCGGGCAAAGCCTTGGGCTGACAGCACTCCCCGCGCCCCGTGAGGGGCGCGGGGAACTGCGCGACCAGCCACGACGGACCCGCAGCCGTATACGCACGACGATGGGGGCGGCACCTGGAAGACCAGGTGCCGCCCCCATCAGGCGTTCCACACCATCCCTCGTGGGACGGACGGCAAGGTTACTTGCCCTTCGCCGCTTCCTTGAGCTTGCTGCCCGCGGAGACCTTCACGCTGTAGCCGGCCGGGATCTGGATCGGGTCGCCGGTCTGCGGGTTACGAGCGGTGCGAGCGGCACGGTGGGTGCGCTCGAAGGTCAGGAAGCCGGGGATGGTGACCTTCTCGTCGCCCTTGGCGACGATGTCGCCGACGACCTCGGCGAACGCGGCCAGCACGGCGTCGGCGTCCTTACGGGTCACCTCGGCGCGGTCGGCCAGGGCGGCCACCAGCTCACTGCGGTTCATGTTGTTACTCCCGTGTTCTTCTTGCCGTTGAGGCGGACCCGGGTCCGTCGTCAGACCCTCGCGCCCAGAAACGCATCCTGCACTCACCTGCGGCGGGAAAGCCAATCCAGCACCCCTGGGAGTCACACGAATACCCCTGGGAGTCACATGCACACCCCTGGGAGTCGTGGCAGGCCTGAGCTTGGCCGCCACACTAAAGGGCGGCACAAGCCCTCCGGCCCCGCGACGCGCCGACGGCGCGGGGCGTGGCAACCGTCACAGCGACGGCCGGCGACGGGTTCAGGCCGACGCCGCCGCCTTCGCGGCCTCGCGCACCGCCCCGGCGACCGCGCCCGCGACCTTGTCGTTGAAGACGCTCGGGATGATGTAGTTCGGGTTCAGCTCGTCCTCGGTCACCACGTTCGCGAGCGCGGTCGCCGCGGCGAGCATCATCTCGGTGTTGACGGTGCGGGACTGGGCGTCGAGGAGACCGCGGAAGACACCCGGGAAGACCAGCACGTTGTTGATCTGGTTGGGGAAGTCGGAGCGGCCGGTGGCCACGACGGCCGCCGTCTGCCGGGCCACAGCGGGGTCGACCTCGGGGTCGGGGTTCGCGAGCGCGAACACAATGGCGTTGTCCGCCATGGCGGCCACGTCGTCGCCGTCGAGGACGTTCGGGGCGGAGACGCCGATGAAGACGTCGGCGTCGCGCACGGCCTCCTTGAGGGTGCCCGTGAGGTTCTCGGGGTTGGTGTTGTCCGCGATCCAGCGCAGCGGCGAGTCGGCGGCGGCGTCGACCAGGTCGGCGCGGTCGCAGTGCACGACACCGTGGATGTCGGCCACGACGGCGTTCTTCACACCGGCGGCGATGAGCAGCTTGAGGATGGCCGTACCGGCCGCGCCGGCGCCCGACATGACGACGCGGATGTCCCCGATCGCCTTGCCCGCGACGCGAAGTGCGTTGGTGAGGGCGGCGAGGACGACGATCGCCGTGCCGTGCTGGTCGTCGTGGAAGACGGGGATGTCGAGGGCCTCGCGCAGGCGGGCCTCGATCTCGAAGCAGCGGGGCGCGGAGATGTCCTCCAGGTTGATGCCCGCGAAGCCGGGGGCGATGGCCTTGACGATCTCGACGATCGCGTCGGTGTCCTGGGTGTCCAGGCACAGCGGCCAGGCGTCGATGCCGGCGAACCGCTTGAAGAGGGCCGCCTTGCCCTCCATGACGGGCAGCGCGGCCTTGGGGCCGATGTTGCCGAGGCCCAGCACGGCGGAGCCGTCCGTCACGACCGCAACGGAGTTGCGCTTGATGGTGAGGCGGCGGGCGTCCTCGGGGTTCTCGGCGATCGCCATGCAGACGCGGGCCACACCGGGGGTGTAGATCATCGACAGGTCGTCACGGTTGCGGATGGGGTGCTTGGACGCCATCTCGATCTTGCCGCCGAGGTGCATCAGGAACGTACGGTCGGAGACCTTGCCGAGCGTCACGCCCTCGATGTGCCGCAGCTGCTCGACGATCTCGTCGGCGTGCGCGGTGGAGGTGGCGGCGATGGTGACGTCGATGCGGAGCTTCTCGTGGCCGGATGCGGTCACGTCGAGGCCCGTCACCGAGCCTCCGTGGGACTCGACGGCTCCGGTGAGCTGGGAGACCGCGGTTCCGCTCGCGGGCACCTCCAGCCGGACCGTCATCGAGTAGGAGACGCTGGGCGCCGTTGCCATGGCCGACTTCCTCTGCTTTCGCGTACTTCTGCTACTGCGTTTGCTGCGTTTTGCCGTCCGATCGTCGCACCTACCGCCGGGTAGGCGTTAGCCGTCCGGGGTTGAGAACGTTTTGTTCTCAACAAGAAGAGGTCCACGTCACATTCGACGTGGACCTCTTCGTACGTTCAGTGGCACCGACCCGCCATGCTCGCCTCGCGGCAAGTGGTCGCTCGTAGCGACGAAGGTTGGGCCCGGGGGCTTGGATCGAGCCGGTGCCTTATTCAGGTTAACAGGCGCCTGAGAACTCGGGGAGGTGCTGGTGCGTCGGCGGGTGCGCGTGGTGTGCGGTTGCTCGCGCAGTTCCCTCTCCGCCGCCGACGACCGGCTTCCCCCTCAGTCCCGCAACAGGTCGGGGATCCCGTCGGCGTCCGGGTCGTCGCGGTCCGCCGAGACGACCGTCAGCTGCTGCGTCGCCCGGGTGAGTGCGACGTACAACACACGCAGCCCCGCCGGGCTCTCGTCCGCGATCTCCGCCGGGGAGACGACCACCGTGGCGTCGTACTCCAGTCCCTTCGCCTCCAGGCTGCCGAGGGCGACGACGCGGTCCCCGAGGCCGGCCAGCCAGCGGGCGGCCTCGTCGCGGCGGTTCATGGCGACGACGACGCCGACCGTGCCGTCGACGAGGTCCAGCAGGCGCGCGGCCTCCGCGCGGACCGTGCGGGCCAGGGTCTCGCGGGCGGCCGTGACGAAGCGCGGCTCGACGCCGGTGGAGCGGACCGCCGAGGGGGACTCGGAGCCCGGCATCGCCAGCGCGAGCACCTTGGCCGCCAGTTCGGCGATCTCGGCCGGGTTGCGGTAGTTGACGGTGAGGGTGAACCGGCGGCGCGGGCGGGTGCCCAGAGCCTCGTCGCGGGCCTCGGCCGCCTCGTCCGGGTCGGACCAGGAGGACTGGGCGGGGTCCCCCACGACCGTCCAGGTGGCGTGGCGGCCGCGGCGGCCCACCATGCGCCACTGCATCGGGGTGAGGTCCTGCGCCTCGTCGACGATGACGTGCGCGTACTCGGTGCGCTCCTGCGCCAGCCGCTCGGCCCGCTCCCGCTGGGTCTCCTCGCGGACGGGCATCAGCTCCTCCAGACCCGTGAGCTGGTCCAGGGGGTCGAGGTCGCGCTTCTTCCTGGGGCGGGCCGGGACACCGAGGACGGCCTGGAGTTCGTCCAGCACGGCGACGTCGTGGACCGAGAGGCCCTCCCGTTTCAGGGAGCGGGCGACCCGGCGGACCTCGCTCGGATTCAGGATGCGCCGGGCCCAGCGGCCGAGGCGGCGCTCGTCGGACATGGCCGCCAGCACGCCGCGCGGGGTCAGCTCGGGCCACCAGGCGTCGAGGAAGGCGATGAAGTCGTCCTCGCTCGTGATGTCCTCGTCGAAGGAGGAGCGCAGCTCGGCGGCCAGCTCCGGGTCGCTGTGCCGGCCCGCCGCTCCCGACCGGGCCCACAGGGCGTCGAGGAGGAGCTTGCGGGCGCGAGGGCGCAGCAGGTTGACGGGGGCCGTGCCGCCGAGCGCGTTCTGGCGGACGCGGTCCAGTTCGGGGGCCTCCAGCTCGATGCGCCGGCCGAAGGCGACGACCCGCAGGCGGGTGGGCGCGTCACCCGACTCCAGGGCGCCCCGCGCGGCCTTCCGCAGCACCTTGAGCATGCGGTACGAGCCCTTGGCCCGGGCCACGGCCGGGGAGTCGTACAGCGTGGCCCCGACGCCGTCGACCAGGGAGCCGATCGCCCGGATGGCGACCTGGCCCTCCTCACCGAGGGACGGCAGCACGCCCTCGGTGTAGGCGACCAGCAGCGGGGTCGGGGAGACGATCAGGATGCCGCCCGCGTACCGGCGCCGGTCCTGGTAGAGGAGGTACGCCGCCCGGTGCAGGGCGACGGCCGTCTTGCCCGTCCCGGGGCCGCCCTCGACATAGGTCACGGAGGCGGCGGGGGCGCGGATGACCAGGTCCTGCTCGGCCTGGATGGACGCGACGATGTCACGCATGGTGTGGCTGCGGGCCTGGCCGAGGGCGGCCATCAGCGCGCCGTCGCCGATGACGGCCAGCTGACCGCCGTCGAGGGAGGCCTTCAGCTCGGGGCGCATCAGGTCGTCCTCGACGCCGAGCACCTTGCGGCCCTTGGAGCGGATGACCCGACGGCGGACGACCCGGCCGGGGTCGACCGGGGTCGAGCGGTAGAAGGGAGCGGCGGCCGGGGCGCGCCAGTCGATGACCAGCGGCGCGTACTCCGAGTCCAGGACGCCGATACGGCCGATGTGGAGGGTCTCGGCGATGTCGGCGGTGTCGTCGGGGCGGACGGCGCCCTCGGCCGGTTCGACGGCGGTGTACGCGCCGTCGGGGCCCTTCTTGCCGTCCTTGCCGAGCAGCAGGTCGATACGGCCGAACAGGAAGTCCTCGAACTCGTTGTTCAGCCGGTTCAGATGGATGCCGGCGCGGAAGACCTGGGCGTCCCGCTCGGCGAGTGCGCCGGGGGTGCCGACCTGGCCGCGCTGGGCCGCGTCGTTCATCAGGAACTCGGCCTCGTGGATCTTCTCCTCAAGGCGCCGGTACACCCGGTCCAGATGTTCCTGTTCGACGCCGATCTCCTTCTCACGTACCGAGTCGTGAGCGGAGTCGAGCGTTTCCTGCTGAACCTGAGCGGCCACCCGGGCCCCCTTCTGACGTGCTGGGCAGCCGTCCACCGTACGCGAAAAGGACCCCGTCAGGCTATGTGCCCGACCGGGGTCCCTTCACCACGCGTTCCGACGTGTCATGCCTTGACCGAGACGAGCTTCTTCCCGCTGAAGGTCAGAACCTCGAAGTGGTCGATCTGGTCCGGCGTGAAGGCGGCGCCGCCGTGGGTGTAGAGCGGCTGTTTGGCCTGCTCGGTCTTGGCGTCCTTGATGCCGTAGCCCCACTTCGGAACCGACCAGGAGGTGACCGTCTCGCGCTCGCCGTTCTTGCCGACGGCGATGAGCGAGCACTTCTCCGGGCCCTTGACGTTCTTCAGCTCCAGGACCGCGTGCGTGCCCCAGGCCTTGGGCTCCATGGCGATCGTGGCGCTGACCTGGGTGGCCGCGTCGGTGCCCGAGACCTTGTCCTTGTCGGCCATCTTGACGAAGGCCTCCTGGGCGGGGCCGGTGGCGGTCTGCTCCGTGCCCGAGTCGCCGCCGCCCGTCGTCGCGAAGACGGCCGTCGGGCCGCCGACGATCAGGGCGACGCCCGCCGCCAGCATGAAGAAGTTGCGCCGGCTCTTCTTCGCGCGGTGCTGGACGACCTCGCCGACCAGTCGGTCCGCGAGTCCGGTGGTCGGTTTCGCGGACAGGGACTCGCCGATCGCGGGGGTGCCCTGAGCGGCGGGCAGGTCCGCGAGCGCGGCCAGCATCGGTTCCATACCGGCCAGCTCGTCGAGCTGCTGGCCGCACCACTCGCACGTGGCGAGATGGATTTCGAACTGTGTGGCCTCGGCGTCGTCCAGTATCCCGAGGGCGTACGCGCCTACGGTCTCGTGGATGTTGTCGCCGGACCCCTGGGCTCCTTGCACAGATCCGGGCATTCCCGGTCCATACCCCCCGTAGATGTTGCTCATGCCGTCACCCCGCGCTCCTCTAGAGCCAGCTTCATCGACCGCAGGGCGTAGAACACCCGGGAGCGGACGGTGCCACTGGGGATGCCAAGCGTCTCGGCCGCCTCATTGACCGTACGCCCTTTGAAATAGGTCTCGACCAGGACTTCCCTGTGAGCAGGGGTCAGGTCGTCCAGCGCGTCCGACAGTGTCATCAGCCACAACGCCTTGTCGATCTCGTCCTCCGCGGGGATGACCTCCAGCGGCGACGGGTCGACCTCCTGCGGCCGGGCCTGCCGGCTGCGGTGGCCGTCGATGACGATGCGACGTGCGACCGTCACCAGCCAGGGGCGTACCGATCCGGTAGCTCGATTGAGCTGACCGGCGTTCTTCCAGGCCCGGATGAGAGTTTCCTGCACAACGTCCTCGGCGCGCTGGCGGTCGCCCGCGACCAGACGCAGCACGTACGCGAGCAAGGGTCCAGCGTGCTCGCGGTACAGCGCGCGCATCAGCTCCTCATCAGGCTCTGAGGGCTGCGATGCGCGATGTCGTGCCCTGTGCGGGCGTTCATCGGCCACAGCGGAATCCTTGCGCACGGCTACCTCCGGTGTCCGGGGGTTCCCCCAGTCGGTCGCTCACATCGGGATACGTAGGTAACCAGTTGTGTGTTCAGAGTTGAGCCACAACTTTCTCGATTAAACGCGGTGCGGGTGGGGCAGCTGGGGGACAAGTGGCCCCATATCCGCGCTTAAACCGGCACGCATGGACGGGAATTGTGAAGACACCCGCGTCGCGATGTGAAAAACAGCACTGCTGCTTCTTTACGCCGACCTGATGTTTGCCCAACTGTCGGTAGGGGTACGGCGGCTGGGCATTTCTGCCCCGACTAGGCGCGGGCCAGGGCCGCTCGGCGGCGGTGACGGGCCACGCGCTCGCGATTGCCGCAGACCTCGCTGGAGCACCAGCGGCGGCGCCGGCCGCGGGAGGTGTCGACGTACACGATGGGGCAGTTGTCGCCCGCGCAGCGGCGCAGGGCGGTGCGGGCCACCGGGTCGGTGAGCAGTTCCACGGTGTCGCGGGCGATCAGGGCGAGCAGGGCGGCGCAGTCGGGGGTGTGGTCCAGGACGCGGGTGAGGGTGCCGTCGTCCGTGCGGACGGCCCGGGGGGCCGGGACGGGGGCGCACGCCAGGTCGTTGACCCTCGCCAGGGACAGGTCGAAGGGGCGGGGGTCGGGGGCGCGGTCGGGAGCGGGGGCGCGGTCGGGAGCGGGGGCGCGGTCGGGAGCGGGGGCGCGGTCGGGATCGTCCCGGACCAACTGTCCGATGTGTCCGCGTAGTTCCCTGAAGTCCACCAGCCAGTGAGGGGTGATGTGCGCGAGGGGGGTGTCGTCGGGGACCAGGCGGGCGGCGGTGATCCAGGTGCGCAGGCCGCCCGGGGAGTCGAGTTGTTCCTCGGGGTGGGTGGTGGCGAGGAAGTCCAGGCAGAGGTGGCCGCAGTCGAAGCGGGGGGTTTGTTCCATGGGGCTGTCACCGCCGTGGGGTTGCCGGCCGGCAGGGGTGCGCTGGGGAGGTGCGTACCCCTTACAGTGCCTGGGCTCACTCCGTGCGGGAAGCCTCCGGGGTGCGGGGGATTCTGGTCGCCCCCGCCGCCCTTACCCGTCCCGTCCTCAGGGGCTGCGCCCCTACGACCCCCGGCCGCGGGTCCGGTGGGGCTGGTCGCGCAGTTCCCCGCGCCCCTTGGGCAGCAGGGGGCTGCGCCCCACTGCTGCCCAAGGGGCGCGGGCCTCTTACGCGTCGTACTTCGTGTCCGCCGCCGGGTCCAGGGCCAGGCGGTAGCCGCGTTTGACCACCGTCTGGATGAGTTTGGGGGTGCCCAGGGCTGTGCGGAGGCGGGCCATGGCTGTTTCCACGGCGTGTTCGTCGCGGCCCGCGCCGGGGAGGGCCTTGAGGAGGTCCGAGCGGGGGACGACCCAGCCCGGCCTGCGGCACAACGCGCGCAGCAGGGACATCCCGGCCGGGGGGACGGGTCGGAGGTCGCCGTCGACGAGGACGGCGTGGCCGCGGATCTCCACACGGTGGCCGGCGATGGGCAGGGTGCGGGCGCGGCCGGGGAGTTCCTGGCACAGGAGCTGGACGAGAGGGCCGAGACGGAAGCGCTCGGGCTGGACCGTGTCCACGCCGTGGGCCTGGAGGGGCAGGGCCGTCACCGGGCCCACGCAGGCGGGGAGGACGTCGTGGTTGAGGGCGTTGAGCAACTCCGGGAGCAGGCCCCGGTCTTCGGCGCGGGAGAGCAGGGACGCCGCCGCCGGGGCGCTGGTGAAGGTGAGGGCGTCGACGCCGCGGCCGATCGCCGAGTCGAGGAGGCGGTCCACGGGGGTGATGTCCTCGGGGGGCATCCAGCGGTAGACGGGGACGCCCACGACCTCGGCCCCGGCGGCGCGCAGGGACTCCACGAAGCCGGGGAGCGGTTCGCCGTGCAGCTGGATGGCGAGACGGCGGCCCTCGACGCCTTGCTCCAGCAGCCGGTCGAGGACTTCGGCCATGGACTCGGAGGAGGGGGACCATTCCTCCGTGAGGCCGGCGGCCCGGATCGCGCCCTTCACCTTCGGTCCGCGCGCCAGGACCTCGACTCCCCGCAGGCGGTCGAGGAGCGCCTCACCGAGGCCCCAGCCGTCCGCCGCCTCGATCCAGCCGCGGAAGCCGATGGCGGTCGTCGCCACCACGATGTCGGGTGCCTGGTCGATCAGGCCCTTGGTCGCGGCGAGCAGTTCGCTGTCGTCGGCGAGCGGCACGATGCGCAGGGCGGGCGCGTGCAGGACCGCGGCGCCGCGGCGCTGGAGGAGTGCTCCGAGTTCGTCGGCCCGGCGGGCGGCCGTCACCCCCACGGTGAAGCCCGCGAGCGGCCCGTGTTCCGGCTGCGCTGTTCGATCCATCCGATCCATCAGAACCGTCCTGTCTGGTCGATCGGCTCGATCTGATCGCTCGGGTCGCTGCTGTTCGTCGTACATGGCTCTCGTCCCGCAGTCGAATCGTTGCCCTCAGTACGGTGGCACGGGCTGGTGCGCCCCCATGCCGAACGAGCCTGTCAACGGCGCGTGACAGGCTCGGTTCGGGTTGATGTCGCTGGTGTTACGTCGCACGTGTCACGGCATGGGCGATGTCACACCTCGGCGTAGCTGAGCTGCGGCTTCGCCTCCGTCGTCGCCGCCGCCGCAGAGGTGTTCGAGGCCGGGCGGCGAAGGTATACGGCCCAGGTCACGGCGAAGCAGAGTCCGTAGAAGGCGAGGAAGGTGACGAAGGCGCCGGTGCCGGAGCCGACCGTGAGGAAGGACTGGCGGAAGGCCAGGTTGATGCCGAGGCCGCCGAGCGCGCCGACCGCTCCGATGATGCCCATGGAGGCACCGGACAGGCGGCGCCCGTAGGCCGCGGCCTCCTCGCCCTCCAGGCCCTTGGCGAGGGCCTTGGCCTGGAAGATGCCCGGGATCATCTTGAAGGTGGAGCCGTTGCCGAGTCCGGTGAGGACGAAGAGCGCGATGAAGGCGCCGGTGAACAGCGGGAGCGACTTCTGCATGGAGGCGATGACGATGATCCCGGTGGCGGCGGCCATGCCGACGTAGTTCCACAGGGTGATCTTGGCGCCGCCGTACTTGTCGGCGAGTGCGCCGCCCACCGGCCGGATCAGCGAGCCGAGCAGCGGGCCGATGAAGGTGACGTACGCGGACTCCAGGGGCGTACGGCCGAACTGGGTCTGCAGGACGAGACCGAAGGCGAAGCTGTAGCCGATGAAGGAGCCGAAGGTGCCGATGTAGAGGAAGGACATGATCCAGGTGTGGGCCTCCTTCACGGCGTCCTTCGCGGCACCGGTGTCGTTCTTCACGGACGCGATGTTGTCCATGTAGACGGCGGCGAGTACCGCGGCGATGACGATGAAGGGGATGTAGATCCCGAGCAGGACGCGGGGACCGCCGGAGGCACCGATGACGGCGAGACCGATGAGCTGCACCACCGGGACGCCGATGTTGCCGCCGCCCGCGTTGAGACCGAGCGCCCAGCCCTTCTTCCGCAGCGGGAAGAAGGCGTTGATGTTCGTCATGGAGGAGGCGAAGTTACCGCCACCGATGCCGGCGAGCATCGCGCAGATCAGGAACGTGTTGAACGAGGTCCCGGGCTCCATCACGACGAAGGCCGCGACGGTGGGGATGAGCAGCAGGCTCGCCGAGACGACCGTCCAGTTGCGTCCGCCGAACAGTGCCACCGCGAAGGTGTACGGGATGCGGACGATGGCGCCGACCAGCGTGGCCATCGAGACGATGAAGAACTTGTCGGCCGGGGTGAGCCCGTACTCGGGGCCCATGAAGAGCACCATCACCGACCAGACGGTCCAGATGGAGAAGCCGATGTGCTCCGAGAGCACCGAGAAGAAGAGGTTGCGACGGGCGACCTTCTCACCGGTCTCGTTCCAGAAGGCCTCGTTCTCGGGATCCCAGTGCTGGATCCAGCGGCCTCCCCTGCTCGATGCGGGCGCAGTGCTCGGGGCTGTCATGACGCCTCCACGTTCTCCGGCTCAGGTGTTGCGGTACGGGGATGAGGGGTGATGAGTCCCGAAGGTAGGGAGAGCGCGTTTCCTGTTCTGTGGCACCGGGTGACCGGAAGGGAACTTCGCTCTCACGGATGCGGGGACCGGCCGGTGAGGAATCGGTGAGCGGGGCGTCATACCCGGTGGTCATGCCGCCTTCGGCCAGGCCCTCATGCCAATGTACGGGCACCGGATGCCGTCGCTCAGCGTGGCGAAGACCACAGGCATCCGTGCCGGGCACGCACGGGACCCCCCACCGGGACGATCGGCGCCGACGGCCGGGCGGGGTCGGGTGCCGGTACGGCTGGGGGCACGTGCCGGTCCGGCTGGGGACGGATGCCGGTACGGCTGGGGGCACGTGCCGGGCTGGGGGTCATGTGCCGGTACGGCCGGGGCAGGTCGGGTGCCGGCACGACCGGAGGCAGCTGCCGGTACAGCTGGGGCGCGGTCGGGTGCCGATACAGCCGGGGGCAGCTGCCGGTACAGCTGAGGTGAGGCGAGGTCGGGTGCCGGTACCGCTGAGGCGAGGTCGAGTGCCGGTACCGCTGACGCGAGGTCGGGTGCCGGTACCGCTGGGACGGGGTCAGGTGCCGGTACCGCTCGGGCGGGGTCAGGTGTCGGTGTGGCCGTCCGTGGCCGGCTCCGGAGCGGCCGGGGCGGCTGCCGTGCCGCGTCTGAACTGTTCGGTGATCCGGACGAAGGCCGCACGGAGGTGTTCCGGGATGCCGAGCGCGGTCGCCGCCTGCTCGGCGGAGAGCGTGGGGCCGCCGGGGGCCGTGCCGGTCCCGGGTGGCTCCGGCGCCTGCGGCAGGTCCTGCTCGGTGAGCTTGCCCGAGCGGATCAGGACGTCGCGGACCGGGATGCCGAGCGCGCGGGACAGGCCCCGCATCGTCTCCAGATCCGGCATGCTCCGGCGCTGCAGCAGCCGGGTGATGGCCGCCCGGTGCACCCCCGCGTCCTCGGCGAGCTTGGTCCTGCCGCCGCCGCGCGGGCTGTCGAGGTCGTACCCACGGGCCCGCATCACGCCTTCGATCCAGGCCGCGAACCCGTCGATGTGCTCGGCATCGCTCCTCATGTGTGAACGCTCCCCGTCTCTCCTTTCCCCTCAGTCGCCGCCGCCCGGCTCCGGGTTGCCTCCCATCCGCCATGACCTCGACGCTCGCTGCCCGGGACGCCCAACGGGAGGTGGCCGCCCCGGAGTCGGAGCGGCCACGCGTCTCGGCGGGGACGACGGGCCCGCGCCCGTCGGGTGAACGGTCAGCCCGACGCCTCGCCCACATAGCTGAGCGTGTCCGTGCCGCCGGCCTCCCAGGTGATGACCACGTCGTCGCCGGAGCGGCGGACCGTGGCGAAGGTGACGTCGTCCTCGCTGACGTCCTTCGAGGCCATGGGGGTGAGGGCCATGCGGAAGTTGTTGTCGTCGCGGTACTTGCCGACGCCGGTCATGATGCCCTTGCCGCCGACCATGTCGATGTAGGACAGCGGGTGCTGGCCCTTGGCCTCCCCGGCGGTCTGCTCGGCGCCGATCGTCAGGGTGCGGGCCTCGTCGTCCTGCCACTGGCCCTCCACGCCCTTGGCCGGCGCGGTGGTCGAACCCCCGTCGTCCAGACCGCCGTCGGGCGTGTCGGTGGCCTCCTCCGTGGCCTCGTCGGTGGCCTCCTCCGTCTCGGCCGGGCTCTCGGACTCGGTGGCCACCGCCGACGCGCTCCGCCCGGGCCTGGCCGTGTCGGTGTCGTCCCCGTCGCTGGTGAGGAGGAAGATGCCGCCGCCGATCACCGCGAGCGCCGCCACGGCGGCCACGATGATCAGCGCGATCCTGCCGCCACCACCGGAGGGCGGGGGCGGCGGCGGGTAACCGCCGTACTGCGGGCCGTAGTTGGGTGCCCCAGGCGCCCCCGGCCCGCCCGGCGCGCCGTACGGCGGCTGTCCGCCGCCCCCGTACGGCTGCTGCGGAGCCGTCGCGTACGGGTTCGGCGGCTGGCCGGGGGCCTGGCCCGGGGACCCGTAGGGTCCCGGGTACGGCTGCTGCGGCGGCTGGGAGCCGTACCCGTCGTACGGCGGGCCGGGAGGCTGAGTCATCGGCGGGTGTCACTCCTTGAGTCGCTTCGGCGAGGCACGCAGTGCGCGGAACACCTGCCTCCAGCGAGCCCAACATCCACCACCCGCTCAGTCGCACGCAAGTGCGTATCCCGGTGTGTTACCGGGTCAATACATGTCCGAGCACACGTAACCGGCCGCCCGGGTCAGGACCTGCCCCGGGCCCTCCCGGCATCCCCACGCCTCGGCCACAACCGCGGCCTGCGCCGGGCCGCCAGATCCTCCGCCCAGCCGAACGCGACGACACAGGCGACGACCAGCAGCCAGGTGAGGGCCAGCACGGGCCAGACGCTCTCCAGCAGCCACGGGGCGTGTTGTTCGAGGAAGACCACGTCCCACAGCCGGTCCCACTGCGTCGCGGCGATCATGATGCAGGTGGTGTGCCAGAGATAGATCGTCACCGCGCGGGAGTTGAGGAAGGTGATCACCCCGTCCCAGCGGCGCAGCCGGGGCGGCCACTGCGACCACGACGGGCTCAGATGCAGCAGCAGCGCCACCGCGGCGACGGACCACAGGGACTGGGCGAACGGCATGTCGTCCAGGTCGTGGCCCTGGCCGTAGTCGTGGCGCACGGCGTACCAGAGCCCGAAGAGGGCGACGGCCGGGGCCACGGACGGCACGACGTACCTCGGCAGGCGCTTGAGGATGCCCTCCTGGTGGGCCATGCCGAGGATCCAGCAGGCACCGAAGGTGGCGAAGTCCGTGAAGCCCGCGGCGAGCCGCTCGCCGGGGACGGCCAGCCAGCCCAGCTCGAACACCGCCGCCAGGGCGAGCGGCGCGAGGACCGTCACCACCGGCGTCTTGCGCAGCGCGCGCAGCAGCACCGGGGAGAGCACGACGTACCAGATGTAGGTGCGCACGTACCAGAGGGGTCCGGCCAGTTCCACGGCCCAGTCGGCGCCGATGAAGCCGTGCACCCCGGGCAGGCCGTCGGCGTACGGCGGCTCGCTGACCGGGAGGATCCAGAACGCGAGGTGGAACCACCACCAGAGGGGATGCCAGTACGGATCCGGCGCCCAGCCCTGGGCCACCATCCCCGTCACGCCGACGACGCCCAGCAGCCACACCGGGGGCAGCAGACGGCGCAGCCGGCCCCTGATGACACCCAGCGCCGGGCGCTTCAGCGAGCGCGCCATGAGGTTGCCGGCGAGCGCGAACATCACGCCCATGGAGGGGAAGACGAGCGGCAGCCAGCTCCAGCCGGCCAGGTGGTAGAGCACCACCCGGAAGATGGCGAGGGCCCGCAGCAGGTCGAAGTAGCGGTCCCGGCCGGAGACGGCCGGGGCGGCCGGGGTCTGCGGTGCGGAGTCCTGGGTGAGGGTGCTCATCCGACCGGCCTCCGCTCTCCCGACTGCTGCCGCGGCACGGCGGCCGCCTGTTCCTGCGGTACGCCGGGCAGCCCCACGGCCCCCGTCCGCCGCAGCTTCTGCCAGCGCAGCCGGCCGCCGGTCAGCGCCGTGATCCACGACTGCAGCAGGACGACGTACATGAGCTGGCGGTAGAGGATCTGCTGGAGCGGGAGCGAGATCAGATGGGTCATGCGCTCCTTGTCGAGGTGGAACGCCAGCGCCGCGCACACCACCTGGACGGCCAGGACGCCCAGCCAGGCACCGACCGTCTTCTCGGTCGGCCCGAAGACCAGCCCGTAGAGCAGGAAGACGTCGATGAGCGGGGCCAGCAGCGGGGCCACGACCATGAACAGCGACACCAGCGGCAGGCCCACGCGCCCGAAGCGGCCCGAGGGGCCCCGGTCGAAGAACGAGCCCCGGTGCTTCCAGATCGCCTGCATCGTGCCGTAGGACCAGCGGTAGCGCTGCGACCACAGCTGCTGGACGGATTCCGGGGCCTCGGTCCAGGCGCGCGCGTTCTCGGCGTAGACGACGTGCCAGCCGTCCCGGTGCATGGCCATGGTGATGTCGGTGTCCTCGGCGAGGGTGTCCTCGCTCATGCCGCCGACGCGTTCGAGGGCCTCGCGCCGGAACGCCCCGACCGCGCCGGGGATGGTCGGCATGCAGCGCAGGACGTCGTACATCCGGCGGTCGAGGTTGAAACCCATCACGTACTCGATGTGCTGCCAGGCGCCGATCATGGTGTCGCGGTTGCCCACCTTGGCGTTGCCGGCGACCGCGCCGACCCGGGGGTCGGCGAACGGCTGGACCAGCTCGCGTACGGTGGACGGTTCGAAGACCGTGTCGCCGTCCATCATGACGATGATCTCGTGACGGGCGTTGGCGATGCCCCGGTTGAGGGCGGCCGGCTTGCCCGCGTTGAGCTGGCGTACGACACGGACGCCCGACAGGTCCTGGCTCAGTTCCTCCACGATGCGTGCCGTGCCGTCGCTGGAGCCGTCGTCGATGACCAGCACCTCGATGGGGTGGTCGCTCGCCACCAGCGAACGGACCGTCTTCTCGATGCACTTGGCCTCGTTGTACGCCGGGACGAGCACCGACACCGGTTCCGTGACGGGCCCGTCCGTGCCCCAGCTGAAGCCACGACGCCTGACCTTGCGGGCGTGCGCGATCGACAGGATCAGCATCAGGCCGAAGCGGGCGAGGACGAGGACGCCGACGACCGCGAGGGCGACCACGAGGACGCTCGTCGTCCTCTCCGACACCTGCACCAGCGTCACCCACACCTTGCCCTTCACCAGACCGAGGCCGGTGACGGGGGTGTGCGCGCTGGGCGCCTCCAGGGCACCGGTGAGGGTGTCGAACGTGTAGCCCTCGGCCTGGAGTTTGCTGATGTACCGGTCCAGAGCGGCGACGGTCTGCGAGCGGTCGCCGCCGGCGTCGTGCATCAGCACGATGTGACCGTCACCGCGGCGCTCGGGCGTGGCCCGGCGGATGATCTCGTCGACGCCGGGACGGGCCCAGTCCTCGCTGTCGGTGTCACTGACGACGGTGATGTAGCCGCGGCTGCCGATGTACTCCGTGACCGGCCATGTCCGGTTGTCCATCTGGTCCGAGAACGAGGAGTACGGCGGCCGGAACAGGGAGGTACGGATGCCCGCCGCGCCCGCGAGCGCGAGCTGGTTCTGGGACAGCTCCCAGTCGATGCGGTCCTTGCTCTGGAGCGAGAGGTCCGGGTGGTTGAAGGTGTGCAGGCCGATCTCGTGGCCCTCGTCGACCATCCGCTGGACCAGGTCCGGATAGCGCGAGGCCATCGTGCCGGTGATGAAGAAGACGGCCTTGGCGTCGTGCCTCTTCAGCATGTCGAGGACCTTGGGGGTCCACGTGGGGTCGGGCCCGTCGTCGAACGTCAGGACCAGCTCGTGATCGGGGATGTCCAGGCTGATCCGGCGGCCCGAGCGGGTGTCGATCACGGGCCCGCCCTTGAGTATCTTCTTCGGCACCCGGTCGTTCGCCACCGGCGGCCCGACCCGGTGGTCCGCGAGGATCTCGCTGTGCACGTATCCGCGCAGCATCAGCATGGCCATCAGGGCGAGGAGCAGCACGCAGGGCAGCAGATAGCGCAGCGGCACGCGGCGTCCGGAACGCTTGCGCACCCGCTTGCGCGGGCTCTTGCCGGGGCTCTTGCCCGAACTCGGGCTCGGGCTCGGCCCTTCGGCCGTGTCGCCTGCCGAGTCGCCGGCCGTGCCGCCCTCGGGGACTTCGGGGACCTGCGGTGCTCGCGGTGTGCGGGTACGGCGTGGGGCGGCGGCACGCGAAGGCGTGCCGCCGCGCTGGGAGCGGGTCATCAGGCGGGGCTCTCCGGGTTCTGCGGGTCCTGCGGGCCCGACGGCTCCTGCGGACTCTGCGAGTCCTGCGGCGTCGACGGGGCGGGCTCTACGGGCGCCGGGGACGCCGGTCCGTCGGCGACGGTGTCCGTGCCGGGGCCCGGTCCCGGGTCCGGTGAGCCGGTCTCGGAGGGCGAGGGCGAGGGCGCGGGCGGCTCCGCGGGACTGGGGTCCGCCTTCGGCGGCTCGGGCGCGGGGGCGGACGGCTCGGGGTCCTTCGCGCCGCCGCTCGGCTTCGGCTGCGGCTTCGGCGTCGCCTTGGCGCTGGGCCCGGCCGACGGCTCGGCACTGGCGGACTTCTCCGGCTGCTTCGCCTTGCCGGACGAACCGGCCGGGGACTTGGCGCCGGGCGAGGACGTCGCTCCCGTACGGCCCCCGCCCGGACCCGCGTCCGGTACGAAGCCCTCCGCCTCGTCGGACCGGTCGTCCGACTCGGCGGGCAGCGGGGGCGTGTCCACCTTGCCCGCCGGTTTGTCGTCCTTCTGCATCGGCACCGGCAGCCAGGGCGCGTCGGAGTTGCCCGACACGAGGGTGCCGACGATGACCACCGCGTACGCGGCGCAGGCGGTGCCGACGGCGATGCCGAGGCGCCGGTAGAGGTTCCGGCGGCGGCCCGACTCGTCCACGAAGACCGGGCCGTCGGAGTCCTGAGCGGCTCCCGCGGCGTCCCCGTCCTTGCCGGCGTGCCTGCCCTGGCCCTCGTCCACTTCGCGCCCCACACCGTCGAGTTGCACGGTCACCTCGTGCGGATCGTGATTACGGCCCGGCTGGTCGGGCTGCTCCCAGGGCGCCGGGACGACACCCGACAGGGCCCCGGGCGTCGCGGAGGCGGTCGGCTGCCGGGGCACTCCGCTCCCTCGGCCCGCCCCGCTCCGGGAGACGGCTCCCGTTCTGCCGGCGGCCTCGGGCCAGACCACCTCGCCGCCGGAGCCACTACCACCACGGCCTGGACCGAGGCCTTCACCTTCGCCGTCGGTCCGCTTCGGCTGAATGCCGTTGGGCCAGTTGTCGACGTGCACGCACTTCCCCCCACGGGATCGTTCCGGGCGCGTGTTCGATGCCGGGCTGTCGCACTTTCCTGTACCGGACCGGGCCCCCACCCGATCCGGGGCGCCCCGCCCATCACACGCACCCTGGCCAACGAATGTATGGGTGGGAAAGATGTGTATGTGTGTGCTGTCAGGTGAAGGTCATCATGATGAGTGCATCTGTGGGCGAAATCCCCCCGTCCTCCAGATCCGCCAGCCATAATCCCGCCCCCACCGCCACGGCCCCCGACCCGACCACCGGCTCCGGCCCCGGCCCCGGCTCCGGCCCCGGCTCAGGCCCACCGCATGCCACGAGCGGGCACGCCGCCACGCCCCGGCGAAGGTCCAGCTGAGCGCGTCGCCCCGGCGGCCGAACCCCGACACCCTCACCGCCTCCCCCACCCCCGCAGCACCCCCACCCCCCGGAGACGGATCCCGTACGCCCCATTGACGCGCCCCCGGCCCGCCTCTACCTTCCGTCGAAGCGCTTCGACTTCATTCATCGAAGCGATTCGACGACACCTTTCGACGATCCATCCGACTCCCCCGGAGGCGCAGGATGTTGACGGCACGAAGGCGTACGGCGGCGGCCGCGATGGCGCTCGGTGGAGCGCTGCTCCTGGTCTCCTGCGGCGGTTCGGACAGCGGCGGCGGTGGCGACGGGCGGACCCTCCGCCTCTGGCACTACGAAGGTCCGGACAGCGCGATGGGCGTGGCCTGGAACGCGGCGATCAAGGAGTTCGAGAGGACCCACCCGGGCGTCGAGGTCGAGTTCGAGGAGAAGGGGTTCGAACAGATCCGGAAGACCGCCCCCATGGTCCTCAACTCCTCCGACGCGCCCGACCTCATGGAGTACAACAAGGGCAACGCGACCGCGGGTCTCCTCTCCAAGCAGGGCCTCCTCACCGACCTCACCCCGCAGGTCGGTGAGCGCGGCTGGGACAAGAAGCTCAGCGCGGGCGTCCGTACCACCAGCCGCTACGACACCGACGGCGTCATGGGCTCCGGCGCCTGGTACGGCGTACCGAACTACGCCGAGTACACGATGGTCTTCTACAACAAGGACCTCTTCGCCGAGCACGGCATCGAGGAGCCCACCACGCTCGCCGAACTCACCGCCGCCATGGACGAGTTCGTGAAGGCGGGCATCACCCCGCTCGCCAACGCCGGCGCCGAGTACATGGCGCAGCAGTACCTGTACCAGCTGGCGCTGAGCAGGGCCGATCGTGCTTGGGTGGACTCCTACGAGCTGTACGAGGGCGAGACCGACTTCCACGACGCCGCCTGGACGTACGGGGCGGAGACCTTCGCGGACTGGGTGGAGAAGGGGTACATCGGCGAGAAGTCGACCGGGGCGAAGTCCGAGGACGCGGGCGTCTCCTTCATCCAGGGCAAGGCGCCGATCCTGTTCTCGGGGAGCTGGTGGTACGGCCGGTTCCAGGCGGAGAACACCTTCGACTGGGGCACCTTCCTGTGGCCCGACACGAACCTCACACTCGGCTCCGGCGGCAACCTCTGGGTCGTCCCCCAGGGCGCGAAGAACAAGGAACTCGCCTACGACTTCATCGACATCACCCTGTCGGAGAAGATCCAGAACCTGCTCGGCGACAAGGGCGGTGTCCCGGTGGCCGCGGACCCCGGCGCGATCACCGACCCCCGGGCCAAGAAGCTGATCGCCGACTTCAACACCCTCTCCGAGAAGGACGGCCTGGCCTTCTACCCGGACTGGCCCGTGCCCGGTTTCTACGACGTCCTCGTCTCCGAGACCCAGAAGCTGATCACCGGCGACACCGACCCGGACGCCTACCTGGACGCGATCGGGAAGGCGTACGAGAAGGACGCACCGAAGCGATGACGGTGACCGTGGAGCGGGGGCGGGCGGTCGCCGAGGAGGGGCGCGACGGCGGCACCCGCCGGACCCGAGCCGACCGTGACTCCTACGCGCTGTTCCTCCTGCCCGGCGCCCTCGCCTTCCTCGCGGTCGTCGTCGTGCCGTTCCTGATGAACACGGGGGTGAGCTTCACCGACTGGCAGGGGGTCGGCGGTCCGGAATGGTCGGGGCTCGCCAACTACCGGGAGCTGCTGGACGACTCCGCGTTCTGGGCGTCGTTCCGGCACAGCCTGTTCATGGTGGTGGCGATGGCCGCCGTGCCGACCGCGCTCGGGCTGGTCCTGGCCGCCGCCCTGTTCGACTTCGTCGGCACGCACTTCGGCAGCCGGGTCACCGCCGTGCTGCGGGCCTGCTTCTACCTGCCCCAGGTGCTGCCGATCGCGGTGGCGGGCATCGTCTGGAGCTGGATCCTCGCCCCCGAGAACGGCTCCCTGAACGAGCTGCTGAAGGCGGTGGGGCTCGGCGGATGGCAGCAGGACTGGCTCGGCGACCCCGACCTCGCCCTCTACACGGTCATGGCCGTGATGGTCTGGGTGCAGCTCGGCTTCCCGCTGGTCGTCTTCATGGCCGGGCTGCAGCGCGTCGACCCGGCGCTGTACGAGGCCGCCGAACTGGACGGCGCCGGCTGGTGGCGCCGCTTCCGGCACATCACGCTGCCGCAGATCCGGCCCGAGATCCATGTGGTCCTGCTGTGGTGCACGATCGCCGCGCTGAAGGTGTTCGGCGCGGTGTACGTCCTGACGAAGGGCGGCCCGGGCGGCGCCACGGACGTGCCGTCCTACTTCTCCTTCACCACGTTCTTCGAGAAGACCCAGGTCGGCTACGGCGCCGCGATCTCCACCGTCCTGACCGTGATCGTCCTGGCCCTGGCCCTGGTCGGCCTGCGGCTCCAGACCCGAGCCGAGGACGCCGAGGAGGGAGCCCGCCCATGACCGGCACGACCGGCTCGACCGGCATGACCGGAGGGATCACGCGTGCGAGCAGAGCGCCGCGTACGCGCGCAGGCACACCGCGCGTGACCACCGTCCGCCGCTACCCCGTCCTCGTGGCCCTCTGCGTCGCCGCCCTCTTCATGGTCGTCCCGTTCCTGATCGTGGCCGTGAACGCGGTGAAGTCCCCTGCGGAGTACTCGCGCGGCGGCCCGCTCAGCCTCCCCGACGGCCTCTACCTCGACGGGCTGAAGGACTTCTGGCAGCGGGTCGACTACGGCCGGAAGCTGTTCAACTCGGTGCTGATCAGCGGCTCGGTGGCGGTCCTGGCCGTCGTCCTGTCCGTGCTCAACGCGTACGCGATCGGCATCGGCCGGGTCCGGGGCCGCACCTGGATCCTCGCCTTCTTCGTGCTGGCGAACATGCTGCCGCAGGAGGCGCTGGTCTACCCGGTGTACTTCCTCGCCAAGGAGGCCGGCCTCTACGACACCCGGCTGAGCGTGGTCATCGTCTTCACGGTGATCCAGGCGGCCTTCGGCACCTACCTCCTCTCCTCGGTCCTCGGGCGGTTCCCCCGCGAGATCGTCGAGGCGGCCCGGATCGACGGCGCGAGCAAGTGGCAGATCCTGTGGCGGATCGTCGTCCCCGTCAGCCGGCCCACCCTCGGCGTGCTCCTGGTCTTCTTCTTCATCTGGACCTGGAACGAGTTCCTGCTGCCCCTGGTGATGCTGATCTCCAACGACAACCAGACCGTCTCGGTGGCCCTCGGCGTCCTCCAGGGCCAGCGCCTGATGGACGCCACGATGACCAACGCGGCGGCCCTGCTCGGCCTGCTCCCCGCTCTCGTGTTCTTCCTCCTCTTCCAGCGCACGCTCACCCGCGGCATCGCGGTCGGAGCCGTGAAGTAGGCCCCGGAAAGGAACCCCCCACCCATGAAGTTCACCGACGGCTACTGGCTGCTCCGCGAGGGCGTCACCGCGGCCCATCCGGTCGAGGTCCTCGACGTCACCGCCACGGACGGCGCCCTGCGGATCCACGCCCCCACCCAGCCCGTCCGCCACCGCGGCGACCTGCTGAAGGGACCGGTCGTGACGATCGACGCGCACGCCCCGATGCCCGACGTCGTCGGCGTCACCTTCACCCACTTCGAGGGCGAACGGCCACGCGGCCCGCGCTTCGAGGTGACGACCGAGGAGTTCACCCCGCACATCTCCTACGACGACGAGCACGCCACCCTGACCGCCGGAGAGCTGTCGGTCCGCGTGTCCCGCACCGGCTCCTGGCGCGTCGACTTCCTCGCCCACGGCCGCACCCTCACCACCAGCGGCCCCAAGTCGATGGGCATCATGCGGGAGGCGTCCGGCACCCACCACCTGCGCGAACAGCTCAACCTGGGCGTCGGCACCTCGGTGTACGGCCTCGGTGAACGCTTCGGCCCGCTCGTCAAGAACGGCCAGGTCGTCGACGTCTGGAACGCGGACGGCGGCACGGCCACCGAACAGGCCTACAAGAACGTGCCGTTCTATCTGACCGACGCGGGCTACGGCGTCTTCGTCGACCACCCCGGCAAGGTGTCCTTCGAGGTCGCCTCGGAGGTCGTGTCGCGGGTGCAGTTCAGCGCGGAGACCCAGCGGCTGACGTACTACGTGATCTACGGCCCGACCCCGAAGGAGATCCTCCGCAAGTACACGGCCCTCACCGGCCGCCCGGCCCTGCCACCCGACTGGTCCTTCGGCCTCTGGCTGTCGACCTCCTTCACCACCTCCTACGACGAGGAGACGGTGACCTCCTTCATCGAGGGCATGCGGGAGCGCCGGCTCCCCCTGTCCGTCTTCCACTTCGACTGCTTCTGGATGCGCGAGTTCCAGTGGTGCGACTTCGAGTGGGACCCCCGGGTCTTCCCGGACCCGGAGGGGATGCTGGCCCGCCTCAAGCGCCGCGGCCTGCGGATCAGCGTCTGGATCAACCCGTACATCGCCCAGCGCTCACCGCTCTTCGCGGAGGGCAAGGCCCTCGGCCATCTCCTGCGCCGCCCGGACGGCGACGTCTGGCAGTGGGACCTCTGGCAACCGGGCATGGCCCTCGTCGACTTCACCAGCCCGGCGGCCCGCGAGTGGTACGCGTCGAAGCTGGAGGCGCTGCTCGCCCAGGGCGTCGACTGCTTCAAGACCGACTTCGGCGAGCGGGTGCCCCTGGACGTGACCTGGTCCGACGGCTCGGACCCGGAGCGGATGCACAACTACTACACCTACCTCTACAACCGCACGGTCTTCGACGTCCTGCGCAAGCACCGGGGCGAGGGCGAGGCGGTGCTCTTCGCCCGCTCGGCGACCGTCGGCAGCCAGAGCTTCCCCGTGCACTGGGGCGGCGACTGCGAGTCGAGCTACGAGGCGATGGCCGAGTCGCTGCGCGGCGGGCTGTCCCTGGGGCTGTCGGGCTTCGGGTACTGGAGCCATGACATCGGCGGCTTCGAGGGCACGCCGACCCCCGCCCTCTTCAAGCGGTGGATCGCCTTCGGCCTGCTGTCCTCCCACAGCCGTCTGCACGGCTCGTCGTCGTACCGGGTCCCCTGGCTCTTCGACGAGGAATCGGTGGACGTCCTGCGCGAGTTCACCCGGCTGAAGCTCAGCCTGATGCCCTACCTCCGCGCGGCCGCCCGCACCGCCCACACCGAGGGCGTCCCCATGATGCGCGCGATGGTGCTGGAGTTCCCCGACGACCCGGGCTGCGCGCATCTGGAGCGTCAGTACATGCTCGGCCCCGACCTCCTCGTGGCCCCCGTCTTCAGCGACGAGGGGGACGTCACGTACTACGTCCCCGAGGGCACCTGGACCCGCTTCCCGGCCGGCGGGACGGTCACCGGGCCCCGCTGGGTCCGGGAGCGGCACGACTTCACCAGCGTGCCCCTCCTGGTCCGGCCGGGCGCGGTCGTCCCGGTCGGCGCGGTGTCCGACCGCCCGGACTACGACCACGCCGACGGGGTCACGCTGCGTGCGTACGGCCTCGCGCACGGCGCCCAGGTCACCGTGCCGGTGGGTGACGTGACCTTCACCGTCGTACGGGAGGGCCGGGTGCTGCGGGCGTCGTGCGACGACCCCAGGGCGCCGTGGGGGCTCGCGGCCGAGGGCCGGGAGGTCCGGGCGGAGGCGGGCACGGGCTTTGTCACGATGGACCTCGACGGGGAGTCGGACACCGCGGGGACGGGGCCGGCGTGACGGTGAAGATCACGGACGTGGCCCGGCACGCGGGCGTCTCCCCCAGCACCGTCTCGTACGCGCTGAGCGGCAAGCGGCCGATCTCGGCGCAGACGCGGGCCCGGGTCGAGGCGTCCATCCGCGAGCTGGGCTACCGTCCGCACGCGGGCGCCCGGGCCCTGGCCAGCAGCAAGTCGAACGTGCTGGCGATGGTGGTGCCGTTACGGGCCGGGATCCATGTGCCGGTGGTCATGCGGTTCGCGGTCTCGGCCGTCACCGCGGCGCGCGCGCACGACCACGACGTGCTGCTGCTGACGCAGGAGGAGGGCGAGGAGGGTCTGCGGCGGGTCGCGGACTCGGCCCTGGTGGACGCGCTGATCGTGATGGACGTCCGACTGCATGATCCCCGGCTGCCGCTGCTGCGCTCCCTGGACCGCCCGTCGGTGCTGGTCGGCTTCCCCGCCGATCCCTCCGGCCTGACCTGTATCGACCTGGACTTCAGGACGGCGGGCGAACTGTGCGTGGAGCACCTGGCCGGACTGGGGCACCGCGTGGTGGCCCTGATCGGCTCCCCGCCCGAGGTCTACGTCCGGCAGACCTCCTTCGCCCAGCGGGTCGTCCAGGGCTTCACCTCGGCCGCGACCCGCAACGGCATGTCCTCCACCGTCCACCCCTGCGAGGCCACCCCGGCGGCCGCCCGGGCGGTGGCGGAGCGCCTCCTGCGCGAGCAGCCGGCGCTCACGGGTGTGGTGATCCACAACGAGGCGATCCTGGGTTCCCTCGTCGACGCCTTCGAGCATCTCGGCCTGCGCGTCCCGGCCGACCTCTCGGTCACCGCGCTCTGCCCGGACGACCTCGCCGCGGGCCTCCGGGTCCCCCTCACCTCCATCGCCATCCCGGCGGCGGAGGTGGGCGAGCAGGCGGTCGCCCTGCTGATGAGGAAACTGGACGGCACCCCCGTGCCCGAGGCGACGTTGCTCCCGCCCCGCCTGACCGTCCGGGCGAGCACGGCCCGCCGGGGGACGGGGTGACGGTGTACCGGTTCACGACATGACGAAGCCCCGCTGCCGTAAGGCAGCGGGGCTTCGTCCACATGGGAATTGTGGAGATGGCGGGAATCGAACCCGCGTCCAACGGTGCGGAATCAGGGCTTCTCCGTGTGCAGTTCGCTGTGATTTTCTCAGCCCCGGCGATCACGCGAACAAGTCGCCGACGGGCTCAGTCACTGTGAGATTTCCCTTTTCACCCCGTGACCGGGATCAAGGTTTAGTTCCCTAGATTATGCCAGGGTCCGGGTCGGGAACACTCCCGGGCTGACACCCATTAGGGCCTTCTCTCACTGGTTATTAAGCAGCGAGGGCGAAGGTCTGGGAATCGCGCTTGGTGTTGGCGATTATTGGTTGCGACATATGGTTAACGAGATCATTGCCGCTTCCTCGACACGCTTCCCCTGCTTCGACAGCCGCTGTCGAAACCGATCATCCCCATGCTTCACGCTCTTCAGTTGAATACATGCTCACACCGACCGCGGCCGGTGTCGTCACCATCGTACGTGAACGACGCACGACGATGCCACCGTATTCCCGGCGGCCTCGCCCTACTGGCCCCGCTGCCTCCGCTTGGCCGCCGCGATCGCCCGGTCCGACTCCCGCCGGTCCTGCTGCTCCCGCAGGGTCTGCCGCTTGTCGTACTCCTTCTTGCCTCGCGCGAGAGCGATCTCGGCCTTGGCCCGGCCGTCCTTGAAGTACAGGGCGAGGGGCACGATGGTGTGACCCGTCTCCTGCGACTTGGACTCCAGCTTGTCGATCTCCTCGCGGTGCAGCAGCAGCTTCCGCTTGCGGCGCGCGGAGTGGTTGGTCCAGCTGCCCTGGTGATACTCGGGGATGTGGGCGTTGTGCAGCCACGCCTCCCCCCGGTCGATCTGGACGAAGCCGTCGGTCAGCGAGGTCCGGCCCTCGCGCAGCGACTTGACCTCCGTGCCGGTGAGCACGAGCCCCGCCTCGTAGGTGTCCACGATCGCGTAGTCGTGCCGGGCCTTCTTGTTCTGGGCGACGATCTTCTTCTTGCCGCCCTTCTCGCCGTCCCGGCCCTTGGTGACCGCCCCGCCCTGCTTGGGCTGGGACTCCTTCGGTACGTACATTCCCTTGCTCATAGTGCGCCCATTTTCGCACTACGAAGGGGGTCCGCGGGAAGCCGATTAACGAGGGCGGTTCACTGCCCGAGGCCGCTCAGCACCGTCTCGGCCCGCTGGAGGGCGTCCTCGTCCGCGTCGAGGTCGGGGGTGATGCCACGGCCGTCGACGCCCCGGCCGGAGGGGGTGCGGTAGTGGCCGACGGTCAGTTCGGCGACGGAGCCGTCGGGCAGACGGCTCGGCATCTGCACCGAGCCCTTGCCGAAGGTGCGGGAGCCGACGACCACCGCGCGGCCCCGGTCCTGCAGCGCTCCGGTGAGCAGCTCGGCCGCGCTCATCGTGCCGCCGTCCACCAGCACCACCAGGGCCCTGGTGGTGTCGCCGCCGGGTTCCGCGTGCAGGGCCCGCTGCTCGCCGTTGACGTCGTACGTGGCGACGAGGCCGCCGTCGAGGAAGGCGGAGGCGGCGGTGACGGCCTCGGAGACCAGGCCGCCGGAGTTGCCCCGGAGGTCGAGGACGAAGCCCGCCGTACCGGAGGACTGCTCGACGGCGGCTCGTACGACGTCCCCGGAGCCCTTGGTGAAGGCGTCGACCGTGATGACCCCCACCCCGCCGGCGGTGCGGCTCACGGTCACGTCCTCGGTGGACAGCCGGGCCCGGCGCAGGGTCTCGTGCCAGCTTCGGGTGCCGCGCCGCAGCTCCAGCGACACCTCCGTACCGGCGGCCGCGCTCTCGGGGGAATCGGTGTTCCCGGTCCCCCCGTCGATCGCGTCGCCGCGGAGTAAGGAGACGACGTCGGTGACCGGACGCCCGTCGACCTTCTCGCCGTCGACGCCGACGAGCCGGTCGCCCGCGCGGATCCCGGCGTCGGCGGCGGGGGAACCGTCCTGCACCCGGGCCACCTCGACATGGCCGTCGCGCCGCAGCCGGGCCCAGAGGCCGACGCCGGTGTACTCGCCGTCCAGGGCCTCCTCGAACTGCTCGTACTCGCCCTCGGAGTAGACCGCGCCCCACCGGTCGCCACTGCGGCTGACGGCCCGCTCGGCGGCCTCCACGGGGGACTCGCCCTCGGCCATGGCCTCGGCGGCGGCGTCCGCGACGTCCCGCTCCCGGCCGACCGGGGCGGAGCGGGAGGGCTTCACGACGGCGGCGGTGTCGCCGCGCGGGTCGTCGAAGCAGCCGGTCGCGGCACCCGTGGCGAGCACACTCGCGAAAACCAAGGTCAGGGCGGCCCCGCGGCGGATGCGGCGGGTCGAATGCAGCGGGGTCGCACGCACCGCGTCGAGCAGGGTGGCGGCGGGTGACGGGCGGGAAAACAGGTCGCGGCCTGACATGTCGGCGAGTCTAGGACAACGCGAAGGGCCGTACCGGCCCTTGCCGGTACGGCCCCAGGGGCATGCGTCACACCTTCAGGTACTTGCGCAACGCGAAGAAGGCGGCCAACGCGGGCATCAGGAAGCTCGCCGCGAGGATGAGGGGCAGCTTGGTCAGGACCGCGTCCCAGCCGACGAAATTGATCAGCGGCAGGTTCTGGGACAGTGACACCCCGTTGTCGATCACGAAGTACTGCCCGAGGATCAGGAAGGCACAGGCGATCGTGCCGCCGATGACCCCGGCGACGGCCGCCTCCATGATGAACGGCGCCTGGATGTAGAAGCCGGAGGCGCCGACCAGCCGCATGATCCCCGTCTCACGCCGGCGGCTGAACGCCGAGACGCGCACCGTGTTGACGATCAGCAGCAGCGCCACGATCAGCATGACGGCCATGACACCGCGCGCCGCCCAGTTCAGATAGCCGAGCAGCCGGAAGAGGTTGTCCAGGATGCCCTTCTGGTCCTGCACCGACTGCACACCGTCACGGCCGTTGAAGGCGCTCGCGATGACCTGGTACTTCTCCGGGTCCTTCAGCTTGATGCGGTACGACTCCTGCATCTGGTCCGGGGTGAGGCTGCTGGCCAGCGGGGAGTCGCCGAACTGCTCCTTGTAGTGCTTGTACGCCTCGTCCTGGGACTCGTGCTCGACGTTCTCGACGACCCCCATCTTGTCCAGATCGGACTTGATCTGCTTCTTCTGCTGGGTCGTGACGGCGCCCTTGGCGCAGTTGGGGTCGGACTCCGCGTCGCTCTTGTTGCAGAGGAAGACGGAGACGTTGACCTTGTCGTACCAGTAGCCCTTCATCTGGCCGACCTGGTCGCTCATCAACAGCGAGCCGCCGAACAGGGCGAGGGAGAGGGCGACGGAGACGACGACCGCGAAGGTCATCGTGAGGTTGCGGCGGAGACCGACACCGATCTCCGACAGGACGAACTGGGCGCGCATGGCGTTCCGCTAAGCCTTTCCGTGGACTGGGGCGGTCAGTGCTGGTAGCCGTAGACGCCGCGTGCCTGGTCGCGGACGAGGCGGCCCTTCTCCAGCTCGATGACGCGCTTGCGCATCTGGTCCACGATGTTCTGGTCGTGGGTCGCCATCACCACGGTGGTGCCCGTCCGGTTGATCCGGTCGAGCAGCTTCATGATGCCGACGGAGGTCTGGGGGTCGAGGTTGCCGGTGGGCTCGTCCGCGATGAGGAGCTTGGGGCGGTTCACGAAGGCCCGCGCGATGGCCACGCGCTGCTGCTCACCACCGGACAGCTCGCCGGGCCTGCGCTCCTCCTTGCCGCCGAGGCCGACCAGTTCCAGCACCTGCGGCACGGACTTGCGGATCTCGCCGCGCGACTTGCCGATGACCTCCTGCGCGAAGGCGACGTTCTCACCGACGGTCTTGTTCGGCAGCAGCCGGAAGTCCTGGAACACGGTCCCGAGCTGGCGGCGCATCTGCGGCACCTTCCAGTTGGACAGGCGCGCGAGGTCCTTGCCCAGGACGTGCACCTGTCCCTGGCTGCACCGCTCCTCCCGGAGGATCAGCCGCAGGAACGTGGACTTGCCGGAGCCGGACGACCCCACGAGGAACACGAACTCGCCCTTCTCGACCTCCAGGGAGACATCCCTGAGTGCGGGGCGGGTCTGCTTGGGGTAGACCTTGGACACGTTGTCGAATCGGATCACGGATGCACCACAAGCCGTCGGGGATGGATGGACGAGACTGTACCGCCCCCGGCCCCGTCAGGGGCGCGGGGAACTGCGCGACGAGCCCCCACCCGTCCACGGCCGCGTGACGAAGGGCATCCGTCCCTTTCCCGGGCCCCCGCGCAAGCGCCGGGGGAACCTGGCACAGTGGTGGGGAGGAACGGTCCGCTTCCGCGAAGCGTTGAGGTATGTGTGAGGCCATTGCAAGGAGGGCGAGGCGCATGACGTACGACCGGTTGGTGTGCGCGAACTGCGCGTCCCCCGTAGCCGAGGGCCGTTGCCACGTGTGCCGGGCCAGCCGCGAGCGACTCCAGCAGGAGAACCCCTTCGCGAGCCTGAGCCCCATGACCCTGATCGCCCTGCTGGCGATCCTGATAGCGGCGGTGGCGCTGCTGGCGCACCAGACGGCATAGAGCGGCCGCAGAGACGAGAGCGGCACAGCGGTACGACGAAGGCCCGGGGCTGGCTGCCCCGGGCCTTCGTCTGTGTACGGCTGTGCCGATCGCGGACGATCAGGCGGCGGCGCCGCGGCCGACCATCAGGCGCGGCAGCAGACGGAAGCCGATACCGCCGGCGATCATCGTGGCGGCGCCGATCACCAGGAACGCCGTCTCGGTGGCACCGGTCTCGGCCAGCTCGCCGGTTCCGGCGCCCTGGGCCTCGGTCTCCGAGCCGGTGTCCGTGAGGGCCGAGGAGCCCTCCTGCTGGACGGCCTCGTCGTTGCCACCGTCGGGGTCGGTGCCACCGGAGGTGGAGCCGCCGTCGGAGGAACCACCGGAGGTGGAGCCGCCGTCGGTCGAGCCGCCGGAGGACGAGCCACCGGAGGACGAACCGTTGGAGGACGAGCCACCGGAGGACGAACCACCGGAGGACGAACCGTTCGAGCTCGAACCGTTGGAGGACGAACCGTTGGAGGACGAGCCACCGTCGGTGGTGGTGCCACCGTCGGTCGTCGTCCCGCCGTCGGTCGTGGTGCCGCCGTCGGTGGTGGTGCCGCCGTCGGTCGTGGTGCCACCGTCCGTGGTGGTCCCGCCGTCGGTCGTCGTCCCGCCGTCGGTGGTGGTGCCGCCGTCGGTCGTGGTGCCACCGTCCGTGGTGGTCCCGCCGTCCGTGGTGGTCCCGCCGTCCGTCGTCGTCCCACCGTCCGTGGTGGTGCCACCGTCGGTCGTGGTCCCGCCGTCGGTCGTGGTGCCCTCGGACGCGCCGATGCTGGTGCCCTCGGTGTCGTTGCCGGTCTGGACCGAGACATCGGCGTCGACGGAACCACCGTCGTCGGTGCTGACATTGACGCCGACACCGAGGTCCAGCGCGGAAGCGGCGCCCGCGGCGGTCAGCGACGCGCCGGCGGCGATCACGGCACCGGCGGCTATTCGCGCCACACGGATCCGCGTCTTCTTCGTCATATGGCTGCTACCCCCAGTAGCTATCAGTAGATGGAGCAGCGCCCGGGGCCGCGATCAACGGGAGCAGTCGGTTGGATCGAAGTCCCCCGGTTCACATGCACCCCAGTAATGCGCATGCCATACGCCAGACTTCCCAGTTTTCGCAGCAACGTCAAGGTCGTTGCGCGCGCGATGTCCCGTTCATCGCTTTTGGTCACGACAACGACATGTGAGTGTGACGTAATACCCAGACATCCCCCCACACACAAGACAACTGCCTTCCGATGGAAGGCAGTTGCCTTGTCGACATAGCGCTGTATCGGGACGCCCTACTTCTCCTGCTGCTTGCGCCAGCGAATTCCGGCCTCCAGGAAGCCTTCGATCTCGCCGTTGAACACGGCCTCCGGGTTGCCGACTTCGTACTCGGTGCGGAGGTCCTTGACCATCTGGTACGGGTGCAGGACGTACGAACGCATCTGGTTGCCCCAGGAGTTGCCGCCGTCGCCCTTGAGCGCGTCCATCCTGGCCTGCTCCTCCTGCCGGCGCCGGTCGAGGAGCTTGGCCTGGAGCACGTTCATCGCGGACGCCTTGTTCTGGATCTGCGAACGCTCGTTCTGGCAGGAGACCACGATGCCGGTGGGGAGGTGGGTCAGCCGCACCGCGGAGTCGGTGGTGTTGACGCCCTGGCCGCCGGGTCCGGACGAGCGGTAGACGTCGACGCGCAGCTCGGACTCGTCGATCTCGATGTGGTCCGTCTGCTCGACCACGGGCAGCACCTCGACACCGGCGAAGGAGGTCTGCCGCCGCCCCTGGTTGTCGAAGGGCGAGATACGCACGAGCCGGTGCGTGCCCTGCTCCACGGAGAGCGTGCCGTACGCGTACGGCACCTGCACGGCGAAGGTGGTCGACTTGATGCCGGCCTCCTCCGCGTACGAGGTCTCGTAGATCTCGGTCTTGTAGCCCTTCTGCTCCGCCCAGCGCAGGTACATCCGCTGCAACTTCTCGGCGAAGTCGGCCGCGTCCACGCCACCGGCCTCGGCGCGGATGTTGACGAGCGCCTCGCGGGAGTCGTACTCGCCGGACAGGAGGGTACGGACCTCCATCTCGTCCAGCGCCTTCTTGACGGAGGTCAGCTCGGACTCCGCCTCGGCGCGGGTGTCCGGGTCGTCCTCCTCCTCGGCCATCTCGAAGAGGACACCGAGGTCGTCGATGCGACCGCGCAGCGCCTCCGCCTTCCTGACCTCGGCCTGGAGGTGGGAGAGCTTGCTGGTGATCTTCTGCGCCTCGTCCGGGTTGTCCCACAGGGACGGCGCGGCCGCCTGCTCCTCGAGCACGGCGATGTCTGCCCTCAGCTTGTCGAGGTCCAAAACGGCCTCGATCGACTCCATGGTCGAGGAGAGGGACTTCAGCTCTTCGGATACATCGACGACTGCCACGACCCCAGCCTAACGGCTCCGCCGGGTGAGCCATGCGGGTGTGCGCCCGGCGCCGGTCCTCGGCCGGGGCGGCGGCGGGCTCGTTCCTGGGCCGCGGGTGAGTGGGGGCCGGTCGCACAGTTCCCCGCGCCCCTGAAAAGCAGGGGCTGCGCCCCGTACTTCCATCCCACCGAGCCCCGCCCTTCCGGACCCGCCGAGCCGTCGCCCTGCGGGCCCGCGGGGCCGTCGACTCTCAGACCCACGGGGGCTTCGCCTTTTAGACCCGCAGGGCTTTCGCCTCTCGGGCCCGCGAGGCCGACGTTCTTCGGCCCGCAGGGCCGGCTTTCAGGGGTGTGGGGAACTGCGCGGGACGACCCGCCGGGCGCGCGGCCGGCATTCCGCACGCGCCCCGAGCCATCGGGCTGCCCGGTCAGGGGTTGCCCGGGGCCGAGTTCTTCGTGTCGGACGGGGGGCCGGTGCCCTCGTCCCCGGAGGTCGCCGCCCATGCCCCCACCCCGACCGCCGCGATGAGTGCCACCGCCGCCGCGCCCAGCGTGATCCGGCGCCGCCGCACCGTACTCCCCCGGTTCCGTGCGGACCCCGGCCGGGGCGCCCCCGCCGCGCGAGGCACCCGCGCGGTCCCCCGCGCACCGCCGGCCAGTTCGTCCGGCCCCGGTACCCGCATCGACGTGTGGGTGTCGCGGTTGGAGTCGGGCTTGGCCCCCGGCACCAGCGGCACCGCCCCCCGCCGTACCCGCTCGCGGGGCGCCTCGGCCTCGGCGGGCGCCTCCTCGTACCCGTCGCCGGACTCCGTCCCGGGCTCGTCGACGTCCAGCGGCGGCATCCCCGCCAGCAGCGGCAGCTGCTCCCGCAGCCGCGCGGCCAGCTCGGACGCGCGCAGCCGCGAGGCCGGCGCCTTGGCGAGGCACTGCACGAGCAGCTGCCACAGCTCCTCGGGGATACCGGGCAGCGGGACGACCGTCTCGGTGACATGGCGGCGCAGCACGGCGCCGGGGTGCCCGCCACCGAACGGCGTGAAGCCCGCCAGCAGCTCGTACAGCACGGTCGCGAGGGCGTAGATGTCCACCGCCGCGCGGGGCGGCAGGCCCTCCACGATCTCGGGAGCGAGATAGTCGGGCGTACCGATGATCTTGGTGGCGCGGGTCCGGCGGGGGGAGTCGATCAGCTTGGCGACGCCGAAGTCGGTCAGGAGGGCCGGGTGCGCGCCGCCCGGGCCGAGCGGGCCCTGCATGTCCAGCAGCACGTTCTCCGGCTTCACGTCCCGGTGGACGACTCCGGCCGCGTGCGCCGCTGCGAGGGCGTCCGCGATGTCGGCCACTATGGCGACCGCGGCCTCGGGGGCCATGCGCCGCTCCCGGTCCAGGCGGGTGCGCAGGTCGGTGCCCCGGACGAGGTCCATGACGAGGGCGAGGTCGTTGCCGTCGACGACGAGGTCGCGTACGGAGACCACGTTCGGGTGGTCGAGGCCCAGCAGCGCGGTGCGCTCCTGGACGAAGCGGCTGACGAGTTCCTGGTCGGACGAGAGGTCCTCGCGCAGCAGCTTGACGGCGACGGGGCCGTCCGGGCCCTCACCCAGCCACACCGTGCCGGCGCTGCCCCGCCCCAGAATCTGGTTCGCGGTGTACCGGCTTCCGATCTTCCGTCCCAAGACTGCTCCTACAGGCCGCGTGTTGGCGACAAAGCTACGCGCCCCGGACCCCAACCTTCACCGTCGCGGCGGAAATCACCCCTCAGATGTCGACAAGTCCCCAACGTCGGGGTGAGGGGCGGGAGGCGGGGGCGTGGTCGGGAGGCGGGGGCGTGGTCGGGGCGCGCTGTCGGGTGCGGGTCCGGTGGGACTTCTCGCGCAGTTCCCCGCGCCCCTAAAACATCAGGCCCCCACGCCCCTGAAAGCATCAGGCTCTTGCGGGCCCTGAAAGCCCAGGCCCCTGCGGGCCCTGAAAAGCATGGGGCGCAGCTTCCCGGACTTTCAGGGGCGCGGGGAACTGCGCGACCAGCCCCACCGGGCCGCAGCCGCCCAAGCACCCGAACCCCCGAGCCATGAGGCGGCCTACTTCCCCGAGCCGTTGTCCAGCTCCCGGACCCACTTGCCCACATCGCCGACCCAGTCGGAGAGCTGGCCCCACCAGCTCTGACCGGTGCCGATCCAGCTCTGGAGGGGCGTGAACTCCCAGATCAGCCAGCCTCCGACGAGGAACAGGACGATCATGAAGAGACAGCCCTTGAGGCAGCCGAGCCCCGGGATCCTCATCGGATTGGCGCTGCGCTGACGCGGCTCGCGCGGCGGCCGGGGCTCACGCTGGGGCCGGGGCGCCGGCTGCTGGGGCTGCGGCGCGGGAGCGTACCGCTGCGGCTGCTGGCGCTGGGGCTGCGGCGGAGGCGGGGGCGCGGGGGCGTACGGCTGTTGCTGCTGCGGGTGCCCGTACCCGGCGCCCGGCCCGCCCTGGGCCCCGCGCTGCTGCCGGCGCGGCGGCTGCTGCGGAGGGCGCTGGGGCTGCTGCTGGGGCTGCTGGCGGTTGGCCTGCCGCTGGGGGCGGCGGCGCAGCGGGTCCTCACCGGGGTCGAGGTACTGCTGGATCTGGGTCTGCTCGTTGCGGTCGCGGGCCGCGCGCAGCTGGTTCTGCCAGGGGTGCGGCTCCTCCGGCGGCCGGCCGCCGGAATCGTGCGACGGCACCGGCGGCATGACGGACGTCGGGTCGGCGCCGCCGGTGTGCGGGAGCACGGTGGTGGGGTCGCCCGAGCCCGCCGGGCCGGAGGTGTGCGGGAGCACGCTGGTCGCGGCGTTCGGGTCGTACGCGCCGGCGCCGTGCGGCAGCACCTGCGTCGCGTCGGCCGAGCCGAACGGGTCCGGGGCGGCGCCCGGCACCTGCGCCGGCGCCGGGTCGGGGGCGAGGATGTGGCCCACCCCGTCGGCGGCGGCGATCTGCATGGAGTTCGCGTGCACGCCGACGCCCTCGGCGACGATGCGCAGCGCGCGGGCGAGGTTGACGGCGCTGGGCCGCTCGTCCGGGTTCTTGCGCAGACAGCGCTCGATGACCGTCCACAGCGGGTCGGGGACGGTGGACGGGCGGCGCGGCTCGGCGCTGAGGTGCTGGTGCAGCACTTCGAGCGCGGACTGGCCGTTGAACGGGGGGCGCCCGGTGACCAGTTCGTACATCAGGATGCCGGCGCCGTAGATGTCGACGGCGGAGGTCTGCGGCCGGCCCTCGGCGGACTCGGGGGCCACGTACGCGGGCGTGCCGACGAACTCGCTGGTCCGGGTCAGACCCGGGGAGTCGGCGAGGCGGGCGATGCCGAAGTCGGTCAGCATCGGGTGCATCTCGCCGCCGCCCTGCCTGAGCAGCACGTTGGCGGGCTTCAGATCGCGGTGGACGACGCCGTCGGCGTGGCTGGCGGCGAGCGCGTCGGCGATCTGGGCGGTGAGCAGCGACGCGCCGACGGGGGAGAACGGACCGTTCTCCCGGAGGTACCGGTGCAGGTCCGGGCCCTCGATCAGGTCCATGACCAGCGCCAGCAGATCGCCCTCGACGACGAGGTCCCGTACCCGTACGACGTTCGGGTGGGTGAGCCGGAGCAGCACGGAGCGCTCCCGCAGGAACCGCATCACGATGTCCGCGTCGCTCGCGAGCTCCTCCTTGAGGACCTTGATCGCCACGGTCTCGCCGGGGTGTCCGGGCACCGCCGCCTCGGCCCCCGCAGTCTCCCGCTGGCGGGCGCGCCAGACAGTGCCTGTGGCGCCGCGTCCAATCGGCTCCTCAAGGAGGTACTTGCTCCCTACCGGCCGCACGTCATGCGCTCCCTGTTGCTTGCTTGCCTGGTCACACCCTGGAGTCCCGCGGGCGTTCCGACCCACTGTAGTGCGGCGGTCCGCGGTACCGGGCTGTCGTCTTCCTGACTCTTCCCGCCCGTTTTGCTGTGACTTGGTCCGACCGTTGTGTGTCGACTGCCTGTGTCCGTCTCCGCGAGTACGTACGGGTACCCGTGTGTGTTCGATGGAAAGACGCTCACGCGTGGGCGGTTGGTTGCCGCGGACGGACGAGGGCCGTTCCGGATACGGACGGAGGCGGTGGTCGATACGGACGTACGCCGCTCCAGAAACGGACGTGACCGATCTCAAGTGATCAACTAGCGGGCACTGGTCAGGCACTTTTGGGGGCAGAGCCGACCAATCAAGATCACTTGCCGGTGGGCGGCGGGCGTGTTGTCAGTGGCAGGTGCGAGGATGCCTCCAGAACTGGCCGACGTGCCCGTGAGCGGTGGGGGAAGTCTGCGGTGGGGACCGCGCAGTCTCGTCCTCGTGGTCGCGGGTGCCCGCGCGGAAGGGACCGCTGACGGCGATGCAGATCCGGCTGACCGTCGTAGACCCGCTGGGACCGACCTCCGAGCCGCGAGGACGTGCCACGGCCTGCGACGTGCTGGTCACGGCGCCCGCCGGGACGGCTCTCGCCGCGGTGGCCTCGGGCCTCGCGTCCGCCGTCGGCGACGGCGGTGCGGAGCGGCTGGAGCGCAGCCGGGAGGCCGGCGGCGGACAGGTCGTGCTGTACGCCGGTGCCGAGCGCCTCGACACCCAGCGCTGCACTCTGGGCGAGCCGCCCCTCATCGACGGCGCCGTGCTCTCCCTCGGCACCCCCGCCGAAGCGGGCCCCGAGGTCGACGAGGCCGCCGCGCAGCTCCATGTCGTGGCCGGCCCCGACGCGGGCGGCGTCCATCTGCTGCACGGCGGAAAGATCCACATCGGCCGCTCCGCCGACGCCGACGTCCCGCTCGACGACCCGGACGTCTCCCGCCTCCACTGCGCGGTCACCCTCGCCTCCGACGGCCGTGTCTCGGTCGTCGACCTCGGCTCCACCAACGGCACCACCCTCGACGGCACCCGCGTGGGCGACCGCCCGGTACGCCTCGCCCCGGGCGCCCTGCTGCGCATCGGCGAGTCCGCGCTCCGCCTGGCCTCGTCGTCGGGGGCGCGGGGGATCGCGACGGCACCCGACGGGGAGGGGCACGTCCGCGTGCGGGTCGGGGGCTCGGAGAGCGGTGCGGAGGCGGCGGCCGTCGCGGGCTCCCGGGCGGGAGCGGGGGCCCCACGCGGCTCCGGCCTCGGTGCCGGCGGAACGGCTCGGGGAGGTGCGGGCGGCCCGGCGGCCGAGGACGCCGCGCAGGGCCGGGCCGAGCGGCGGACGGTGCCGGGGCAGGGCGGGGTGCCCGGGATCGAGCGGACGGCGGGGGGCGCGGGGTCCGTCGCCGAGGGTCACGGAGCCGCGTCCGGTACCGGCCGGGCGCACGCGCCCGACGGCGCGACGGGCGGCGACGGGTCGGACGTTCATGGCCGCGCCGGTGACACCCGCGGGGGTCACGGAGGGCCCGGGAGGCCCGGCGGGCACGGCGGAGATCACCCCCGCGACGCCGAGGACACCCGGGGGCCCGGTGACACGCGCGCGGCCGAGGCCGCGCAGGGGCCGGCCGCCTTCCACGGCCCCGGTGATGCACCCGGGCCGGGCGGGCTCGGCGGCTCCGGTGGGCCGGGAGCTTTCGGGGACGACGACGGGACCGCCGACGAGGCCGCCGGGGCCGGCACGCGCAAAGGCACCCCCCTCCGTGGCACGGAGGTGCCGCGCGGGGTGCGCAGGCGGGGCGGATTCGGGGCCTGGGCCCGGCGGTTGACCGGCGGGCGGGGGCAGGCGGAAGCCGAGTACGACCCCTACGAGTACGACACGGAGGACGACGAGGACGAGCAGGGGGCGCTGGCCTCGGTACTCCTCTCCGGCGGGGAACGGCTGCCGGAGACCTGGCCGGACCCCGCCGCCCTGCTGCTCACCGCGCTCGGGCCGGGCGCCCGGCTGTGGGAGCGGGGGCCGGGGCACCCGGAGGCCCTGACGGTGCGGCTGGGCACGGCGGACCGGGCGGCGCCGGACGGATCGGGACTGTTGCCGGCGGTGCCGGTGACCACCGGGCTGCGCGAGGTCGGCGCGCTGGGCCTGGCCGGGCCGCGCCCCCGGCTGATGGGGCTGACCCGCGCGGTCGTGGCCCAGCTCGCCGCGCTGCACTCCCCCGACGCCCTGGAACTGGTCCTGATCAGCGCGGACCGCTCCCGCTCCGCCGAGGAACGGGCCGCCGACTGGTCCTGGCTCGGCTGGCTCCCCCATCTGCGCCCCGCCCACGGCCAGGACTGCCGCCTCCTCCTCGCCTACGACCGCGAGCAGACGACGGCCCGGCTGGACGAGCTGCTGCGCCGCGTGGAGGACCACGCGGCGGACACGGCCGGACACGCGCCCGGGAGCACCCCGGGCGCGGGCGGCGGCGGTCGTACGACCACGACCGGAGCGGGCGGCCTCGCGGGGCAGGAGGCCGAGCGCGAGGGGGCGGGCGGGGGCGGTGCCGGCCGGCGGGCCGTGCGGCGGCCCTCCTGGGCCCGGGAGGACGGCCCGGCGGACGACGACTTCACGGGGTCGTACACGGTGGTGATCGTGGACGGCGACCCCGGAGGCGCCGATGTGCGCGAGGCCGTGGTGCGGCTGGCGCACGAGGGGCCCCTCGCCGGGATCCATGTCGTGTGCCTCGCCGAGACGGAGTCCGCGTCACCCGCCTCACCGGTGACGGAGACGTACACGGCGGCCTGCGAGACCTCGCCCGCGTTCCGCGCGTGCGGGGCCGTCGCCCTGCTCAGCGGTGACGTGGCCACGGCGCTGCGACTGCTGCGGGTCGCCTCCGCCGGGTCCGGACACGGCGCGGGGAGCGGTGCGGGGGGATCGGCGACGGCCGGCTCCGGTCGTACGGGGGGCGCGCGCCCCGCGTCCGCGGCCTCCGCGTCCGTTCCGGCCGACCACGCGCGCGGTCCGCAGGCCGACGCCCCGGTGAGCCGTACGCACACCCATATCGACCTCACGGGGAGCGGGCTCTCCGGTGCCGAGGAGCGGACGCATCCCGGCACCCAGGATCTCGCCTCCCTCACCCCGGGCGGGCCCGGGCTGCTGAACCACGGCACGGTGGCCACGCTCGACGCGGTGTCCCCGGCGTGGGCCGAGCGGTTCGCGCGGGCGCTGGCGCCGTTGCGGACGGACGGCACGGCCGGGGACCGGCAGGCGCGCGTGTCGGCGCCGCTGCCGCAGTCGGCGCGGCTGCTGGACGAGTTGGGGCTGGCGCGGGCCACACCCGCGTCGCTGATGGCCCGGTGGGCGGACGCGACCGACGACACGACGGCGCTCGGCGGACGGGCCTGGGCCGTGCTCGGCGCCGGGCCGCGCGGTCCGGTCTCCGTGGACCTCGTCGCCGAGGGCCCCCATCTGCTGATCGAGGGGCATGCCGGAAGCGGCCGTACGGAGCTGCTGCGGTCCGTCGCCGCGTCGCTCGCGGCCGCCGAGCGGCCCGACCGGCTGGGCATCGCCCTCGTGGACGGGCGGGACGGCGGTGCCGGTGGCGCCTCCGGTGCCGGTGGCGGGCGGGCCGGGGAGGGACTGGGGGTCTGTACCGACCTGCCCCACGTGGGGACGCATCTCACGGCCAACGACCCTGTCCGGATGCGGGAGTTCGCGCAGTCCCTGATCACGGAGCTGAAGCGGCGGTACGAACTGCTCGGCGGGCTGGGGTTCGTGGAGTGGCACACGCGGCGCGAGGTCTCGGGGCGTATCGTCCCGCAGCGCTCGGCGCCGTCGGGGCCGGGTGCTTCGGGGCCGGGTGCGTCGGGGTCCGGGGCCGCCGACCTCGACTCGTCCTCCAGCTCCACCCTTCGGCTGCGGCCGGCGGCGAGCCGCAGGAACACCGACCCGGGCGGCAGGGGCGCGGCCGGGAGGAACCCCGCCGCCGAGCTGCCCCGGCTCGTCGTCATCGTCGACGACCTGGACGCCCTGTTGTCACCCGCCCTGGGTTCCACCGGCCGGCCGGCGGCGGGGTCCGTCGTACGGGCCCTGGAGGCGGTGGCCCGGGAGGGCGAGCGTCTCGGGGTGCATCTCGTCGCCACGACCGGCGTCGGCGGGCGCCCGGGCGAGGGTGAGCTGGGCAAGGCGGCCGGTGCACGGGTCGTCCTGAGCGCGCCGATGCCGGGCCCGGACGAACCGGCGCCCGGCCGGGGGGAGTTGCTGGGCGAGGGTGGCCGTACGACCGCGTTCCAGGCGGGCCGCGTCACGGGCCGCATCCCCCGCACCGCCACCCTCCGCCCGACCGTCGTCCCCCTCGACTGGGCACGCATGGGCGACCCCCCGGCCCGACGCCCGGTCCGCGAACTGGGCAACGGCCCGACCGACCTCGCCCTCCTGGCCAGCGCCCTGGACCGAGCGGCCCGCGAGGTCTCGGCCACACAGGTACCGTCCCTGCTCTGACCCCCGGGCCCCGAAAGGGGCGCGGGGAACGGCGCGAGCGACCGCGCCGCATCCGCATCCGCATCCGCACCCAGCCACACACCCACAGGGCCACCACCCCCGCGCGGAGACACCCACCGGCGGAGCAACCGAGCGGGGCTGGGCAACAACGTCCCTGGGGGCCGCAGGCCCTCAAGAGGCGCGGGGAACTGCGCGAGCAACCACGACTCACCCGCACCCACCCACACGGCCCCGATCACCCCCACCCCGAAAGCGGCGGCGGCCGGCGCTCCCATGGTCACGACGCGGTCACGATCACGTCGTTGACGCGGCAGGCGCTCTTGCCGCCCCCGACCACGCGGCGTAGACCAGAGCGCACGGGACAGCGCTCTACGTTCGACGACGCACGGAGAACGGGGTCAGAGATGCGCAACATCCACCATATTCGCCGTATTCACCGCATGGTTCGCACACGCAAGCCCAATCCCCCTGGCAAGCCCACCCATCCCCCCACGGCCAAAGCCCTCGCGGCCCTCGCCGCAGGCGTCCTCGCCCTCTCCCTCACTGCGTGCGGCGGGGACGACGACGGCGGCGACAAGGGTGACAACGGCAGCGACGGCGGCAACGAGGCCACCGTGAAACTCCCCAAGCTGGACGGCCAGAAGCTGGAGGTCGCCGCGGTCTTCACGGGCCCGGAACTGGACAACTTCCAGAAGGTGCTGGACGAGTTCGAGAAACGCACCGGCGCCTCGGTGACCTTCGTGCCCACCGGCAACAACACCTCCACGTTCCTCGGTACGAAGATCGAGGGCGGCAAACCGCCGGACGTGGCGTTCCTGCCGCAGGTCGGCGTGTTGCACCAGTTCGCCGACAAGGGCTGGGTGAAGCCGCTCGGCAGCGAGGCCCAGGCGCAGTTGGACAAGAACTTCTCGGACGGCTGGAAGGACCTCGGCGCCTACGAGGGCAAGCAGTACGGCGTCTACGCGAAAGCCGCCAACAAGTCCCTCGTCTGGTACAACACCGCGGCCTTCGAGGCGGCGGGCATCACCGAGGAACCGGGGTCGTGGGACGAGTTCCTGCAGACCGCGCAGACGCTCTCCGACGCGGGCTCACCGGCCGTGTCCATCGGCGGCGCCGACGGCTGGACGCTCACCGACTGGTTCGAGAACGTCTACCTCTCGCAGGCGGGCCCGGAGAAGTACGACCAGCTCGCCAAGCACGAGATCAAGTGGACCGACCCCTCCGTCAAGCAAGCCCTCACCACGCTCGCCGAGCTGTGGGGCGAGGACGACCTGATCGCGGGCGGCGCCTCCGGCGCACTGCAGACGGAGTACCCGAAGTCGATCACGCAGACCTTCGGCGGGGACACCCCGGCGGGCATGGTGTTCGAGGGCGACTTCGTGGCCGTCACCATCAACGGCGACACGGACGCGAAGATCGGCACGGATGCCAAGGTGTTCCCGTTCCCGGCGGTCGGCGACGCCTCCCCCGTGGTCACCGGCGGCGACGCGGCCGTGGCGCTGAAGGACGGCAAGGGCGCACAGGCGCTGCTCACCTTCCTCGCCTCGACCGACGCGGCGGAGATCTGGGCGGCACAGGGCGGCTTCCTCTCCCCCAACAAGGAGATGGACGAGGGAAGTTACAAGGACGACGTCACCCGGGAGATCGCCAAGGCGCTGCTCGCGGCGGGCGACGACTTCCGCTTCGACATGTCCGACCAGGCCCCCGCGGCGTTCGGCGGCACGCAGGGCGTGGGCGAGTGGAAGGACCTCCAGGACTTCCTGAAGAGTCCCGACGACGTGGCCGGTGCCCAGAAGCGGTTGGAGGCCGACGCGGCGAAGGCCTACGGGAACGGCTGACGACGACCTCATGCCGTCTGCCGTGACGAAGACGGCGGGAGGCGCCGGCGCACTGCCGACGCCCCCCGCCGCACCCCGCAAGAGCGTGACGGGAACCCGGCTGTGGGTGGCGGTGCTGTTTCTGCTGCCCGCGCTGGTGCTGCTCGGCGCGCTCGTGGTCTACCCGATCGGGTACTCGGTCTGGCGGAGCCTGTTCGACGCGGACGGCTCGGGCTTCGTCGGCCTCGACAACTACGCGGAGATCTTCTCCGACGACTCCACCCTCGTCGCCGTGCGCAACACCGCGATCTGGGTCGCGGTGGCCCCGGCCCTCGTCACCGCGCTCGGACTGATCTTCGCGGTGCTGACCGAACGCATCCGCTGGGGAACGGCGTTCAAGCTGATCGTCTTCATGCCGATGGCGATCTCGATGCTCGCCGCGGGCATCATCTTCCGGCTGGTGTACGAGCAGGACCCGGACCAGGGCGTCGCCAACGCGGTGGTGACGTCCGTGCACGACGTGTTCGTGGACGAGTCGGTGTATCCGAAGGCCCGGCCCAACGCCCAGGTGAGCGATCTGAAGGCGTCCGGCGGTGGTGCGTTCACCACGGAGGGGACCGCGCGGGCGGGCACCCCGGCGCTGCTCCCCCTCGTCGGTATCGCGCCGGGCAGCCTGCCCGGCGACGCACAGGACGCGAAGGCCGCCGGGGCCGCCGGTGGTGACGGCGTCACCGGCACCGTCTGGCTGGACTTCCGGCTCGGCGGCGGTGGCGAGAAGGGGGCCGTCGACCCGGGCGAGAAGGGGCTGAAGGGCGTCAAGGTCGAGGCGGTGAAGGACGGTGCGGTCGTCGCCTCCACCACCAGCGGCGGCGACGGCACCTTCAGCCTGCCCGAGGCGGCGGACGGAGCCCGACTCCGGCTGCCGGGCTCGAACTTCGCGGCGCCCTACAACGGCATCGACTGGCTGGGCCCGGCGCTCGTCACCCCGGCCGTCATCGGGTCGTACGTCTGGATGTGGGCCGGCTTCGCGATGGTGCTGATCGCGGCGGGCCTCGCCGGGGTCGACCGCAACCTGCTCGAAGCCGCCCGGGTGGACGGGGCGAACGAGTGGCAGGTGTTCCGCCGGGTCACCGTGCCCCTGCTCGCACCGGTCCTGGTCGTCGTCCTCGTCACGCTGATGATCAACGTGATGAAGGTGTTCGACCTCGTCTACATCATCGCCCCCCAGCCCAGCCAGGACGAGGCCAACGTACTGGCCCTGCAGCTGTACCTGGTGTCGTACGGCGGCGGGGGCGACTTCGGTCTCGGCAGTGCGATCGGCGTGGTCCTGCTGCTGCTCGTGCTGCCGGTGATGTGGGTCAACATCCGGCGTCTCAGGAAGGAGCGCCAGCGGTGACCGCTCTCGAAACCCCCGCGCCCGCGCCGGGAACTCCGGCGCGCGAGGAGCCCGTTCGCCGCGAACGCTCCGTCGCCTCCCGGCTCGCGAGCGGCGCGGCGGGCGGCGTGTTGCGCGTGTTCCTGCTGCTGGTGGCGCTGTTCTGGCTGGTGCCGACCTTCGGGCTGCTGGTCTCCTCGTTCCGCGACCCGACCGACATCTCCACCTCCGGGTGGTGGAAGGTGTTCACGGCCCCGGCCCAGCTCACCACCAAGAGCTATGCGTCGCTGCTGGAGAACGACGGCATCACGGACGCCCTGCTCAACACGGTCTGGATCACGGTCCCGGCGACGCTGCTGGTCGTCCTGATCGGCGCGATGGCCGGATACGCCTTCGCCTGGCTGGACTTCAAGGGCCGCGACTGGTGGTTCATGGCCGTGGTGGGGCTGCTGGTGGTCCCGGTGCAGGTGGCACTGATCCCGCTGTCCGGACTCTTCCGGGACCTCGGGATCTTCGGCGACATCATCGGCGTCGTCCTCTTCCACGTCGGCTTCGGACTGCCGTTCGCGATCTTCCTGTTGCGGAACTTCTTCGCGGAGATCCCGCGCGAGCTGCTGGAGGCGGCACGGCTGGACGGGGCGGGTGAGGTCCGGCTGTTCGCGACGGTCGTACTGCCCCTGGCCGCACCGGCGTTGGCGTCGCTCGGGATCTTCCAGTTCCTGTGGGTGTGGAACGACATGCTGGTCGCGCTGGTGTTCTCCAGCTCCGACTCCCAGCCGCTGACGGTCGCGCTCCAGCAGCAGGTGAGGCAGTTCGGCAGCAACATCGAGGTGCTGGCGCCGGGTGCCTTCATCTCGATGGTGATCCCGCTGGCCGTGTTCTTCGCGTTCCAGCGGCAGTTCGTGTCGGGGGTGATGGCGGGGGCGGTGAAGTAGGGCAAGGGAAGCTCGCAGCACGGGAGTTGCGAGGTGTGCCGGGCGGGCGCCCGGAGGTCGGGCGCGCGGCAACCCCCGCAGCCCGCGCCGGAATTCACCTCCGCGCGCCCCCAACTCCCCTCCCTGTCCCCCGTATGGAACACGCACCGTAACCAAATCATCCCATCGGCCGTTTCCGGGCAGTATGCCCGCGCCGACCCATGGATGTCCTCCTTGCCCAGGTTCAGTGTCATCGTTCCCGCGTACAAGGTTCAGGCGTACCTGCAGGAATGCCTGGATTCCGTGCTCTCCCAGTCCTTCACCGACCTCGAACTGATCGTCGTCGACGACGCCTCCCCCGACAACTGCGGCGCGATCGCCGACGAGACCGCGGCCCGCGACCCCCGCGTACGGCGCACCGTGCGCCTGCGGGAGAACGCGGGCCCGGGTGCCGCCCGCAACAAGGGGATGGAGTACGCGAGGGGGGACTACCTCCTCTTCCTCGACGGCGACGACACGTTCGCGCCGGGCGCGCTCCGGGCGATCGCCGACCGCGTCAAGGAGACCGGCGAACCGGACGTCCTCGTCCACGACTTCGCCCGCGTCTCCTGGTCGGGCGAGTCCGTCCGCGACGAACGCGGCCTCCAGCTGACCGAGCAGGGCCCCGCCCCCTTCCGCCTGGACGACCGTCCGGGCCTGCTGCACGTCCGCCCGGCCGTGTGGAACAAGGCGTACAAGCGGGAGTTCGTCGAGGACCACGACTTCCGCTTCCCGCCCGGCATCTACGAGGACACGGCCTGGACGTACCCCGTCCTGATGGCCGCCGAGTCCGTCGCCACCCTCGACCGGGTCTGTGTCCATCACCGCCGGCGCCGCCACGGCAGCCTGTTGGGGGCGACTACGCGCGGTCACTTCGACGTGTTCGAGCAGTACGACCGGGTGTTCGCGTACGTCGACGAGCGGCCGGAGCTGGCGCAGTGGCGCCCGGTGCTGTTCCGGCGCATGGTCGACCACCTCACCTCCGTGTTCTCCCGGCGCCACCGGCTGCCGCGCCAGGCGCACGCCGAGTACCTGCGCACGGTCCGCGTGTACTGCGCCCGCTACCGCACCCCGGGCGCCCCCCTCCGCGCCCGCGCCCGGCTCCGGCACGCGCTCCTGCGGCTCGGCGGTCCGCGTCTCCACCGCGCGCTGTGGGCGGGGGCGCGGCTGGGCCGGGGCGCCGGGCGCCGGGCGCGGGGCCTGGCCGGGCTGCTGCGTACGGCCGGGCTGCGCCTCCACTACCGCGTCCAGCGCCTCCTCCCGCTGCGTGCCGACCGGGCCGTGTTCGCCGCGTACGACGGCCGGGGCTACGAGTGCAGCCCGGCCGCGCTGGAGAACGCGTTCCGCACGTACGTCCCCCGGATGCGCACCTCGTGGATCGCACGCCCGGAGCACCACCACACGCTCCCGGTGGGGACCCGGCGGGTGCTCCCCGGCTCGATGGCGTACTGGACGGCGCTGGCCCGCTCCAGGTACCTGGTGAGCAACGTCGACTTCGACCGGCGCCTGGCCAAGCGCCGCGGGCAGGTGCTGCTGCAGACCCGGCACGGCACGCCGCTCAAGCGGATGGGGCTCGACCTCCAGGACCGGCCGGCGGCGGCGCGCGGCGCGGACTTCGCTGCCGCGCTGCGCGGCAGCGACCGGTGGGACTACGTCCTGTCCGGCAACCGCCACTCCACACTCGTCTGGGAGCGCGTCCACCCCTCCCCGTACACGACCCTCGAATACGGCTCGCCGCGCAACGACGTGTTCCTGCGGGCGAACACGGCGGACGTGGCCCGGGTACGCGAACAGCTCGGCATCCCCGAGGGCGCGGTCGCCGTCCTGTACGCCCCCACGCACCGCGACTACCGCCACTCGCAGCGCGCCCATCTGGACCTGGAGCGGGTGCTGCGCAAGCTCGGGCCGCGGTTCGTGGTCCTCGCCCGGGCCCACCACGGGTACGGCTCCCCGCTGACGGATCTGGCGCACGGCCGTCTGCTGGACGTCACCGGCCATCCGAGCGTGGAGAACCTGTGCCTCGCCTCGGACGCGCTGGTCACCGACTACTCGTCCCTGATGTTCGACTACGCCAACCTCGACCGGCCGATCGTGATCCACGCGGAGGACTGGGAGGCGTACGAGGCGGCGCGGGGCACCTACTTCGATCTGCGCTCCTTCCCGCCGGGGGCGGTGGCGCGCAGTGAGGACGAGCTGATCGACATCTTCGCCACGGGGCACTGGCGGGGGTCGCGGTCGGCGCAGTTGCGGTCGGCGTTCCGGGAGCGGTTCTGTCCGTTCGACGACGGGCGGGCGGCCGAGCGGGTGGTGCGGCGGGTGGTGCTGGGCGAGGTCGCGCCGGTGGACTTCGTCCCCCTGGCCGAGCGGCATCCCGTCCCGTCGGCCGCGGCGGCCCGTCCGGCGGTGGACGGGGCGCTGGGCACGTAGGCGTTTGCCGACCCCGCCGCGCTGGGGAGCGCGGGGCGCAGCCCGCGCTCCCCAGGGGCGCGGGGAACCGCGCGACCAGCCCCCGCGCACCCGCGCACCCGCGCACCCGCAGACAACGTCCCCCGCACCCGCCCGCACCCGACAAACTCGCCCCGAAAGGACAGAATGCCCCGCTTCAGCATCATCGTCCCCTCGCACGGTGTCGAAGGGCGGCTGTCGCTCGCCCTGGACTCGGTCCTCACGCAGCCGTTCGGCGACTTCGAGCTGATCCCGGTCCATGACGCACCGGGTTCCCCGGCGGGAGCCGTCGGCGCCGCGTACGCCGGCAGGGACACCCGGGTGGTTCCGGTCGAGTCGCCCCCCTCGGGCGGACTGAGTGCGGCCCGCAACGCGGGGATCGCGGCGGCGCACGGGACGTACGTGCTGTTCCTGGACGGGGACGACACGCTCGCGCCGGGCGCGCTGCGGGCGATCGCGGACCGGCTGCGCGAGGCCGGCGACCCCGATGTCCTGTACTTCGCGCATGAGCGCGCGCACTGGTGGGAGGGCGGGACGACCGTCGTGCGCCCGGCCGGCCCGCAGACCCCGGCGTGGAGCGCGGCCTACCGCCGGGACTTCCTCGCCGAACGTCAACTCCTCTTCCCCATCGGCCACTACACCGACCTCGGCTGGAGCGGCCTGGTCGCGCTGGCCACCGACCGCACGGCCGAGCTGCCGGAGACGGTCTGCGTACGCCATCTGCTGCGCCGGCAGGGCAGCCGGCTGCACGCCCCCGGCGCGCACCAGCTCGAACTGCTCGACCAGGTGGAGCTGGTCCTCGCCCGGGCCACGGCCGAACAGGGCGTGCCCCAGGCGTTGTTCGCGCGGTTGTTCGCGGTGGTGCTGCGGACCGCCGCGCACCCGGAGCGGCTGCCGGTCCACCACCGCCGCGCGTTCTTCCGCCGTGCCACGCACCTGTACCGCCACTACGTCCCGGCCGGTTTCCAGCCGCCCGGCGGCCTCCTCGGCGTACAGCACCGGTTGCTCGCGTCCGGCTCGTACGCCGGCTTCCGGGTCCTGTGCGCCGCCGAGCGGGCGGTGGCCGGGGCGTCGGCCGCGCTCCCCCGCCCGCGCGCGCCCCTGACCCGTGCCGCGTACGCCGTCCAGCGCCGTCTGCCGCTGGACAGGAACCTCGTCGTGTACCGCGCGCACCGGGGCGGTGACCTCGGCTGCGACCTCGTCGCCCTCCACGCGAAGGCCCGAGAACTCGCCCCCCGGCTGCGTGCGGTGTTCCTCGTCGAGCCCGACGCGGTGGACGCTCTCCCCGAGGGCGCCGAGTACGCCGTCATCGGCACCCGGCGCCACGGGCAGGCCCTCGCCCGCGCCCAGTACGTCGTCGACGGCACCGACGTCGAGACGGCGGGCGCGGAAGCGGTCGTCAAGCGCGCCCGCGGCGTCCACGTCCGCACCCAGCGGGGCACCCCGCTGACGACGACGGGCGTGGACCGGGCCCCGTACCCGGTGGCGGCCGCCGCGTCCGGCGACTTCACCGGCCTCGTCGCCCACGTGGACCGCTGGGACTTCGCCCTCTCCGCCAACCGGCACTCCACACAGACCTGGGAGCGGGCCTTCCCGGGCGCGTACGAGACGCTGGAGTACGGCTCCCCGCGCAACGACGTCCACTACACGGCGACTGCCGAGGACGTGACGCGCGCCCGGCGCGAACTGGGCGTGCCGGAGGGCAGGAAGGCCCTCCTGTACGCCCCCGCCCGCCGCGACGCCCCCCACGACCCGGCCACCGGCCCAGGCGCCCGGCTCGATCCGGAGGCGTTCTGCGAGGCGGTCGGCGAGGAGTACGTGGTGCTGCTGCGGGCGGGTGACGTCCACGGCGGCGCGAGCGCACGCAGGACGGGCGGCCGGATCATCGACGTCACCGCGCACCACTCGGTCGAGGACGTCTGTCTCGCCGCCGACGCGCTGATCACCGACCACTCCGCCCTGATGTTCGACTACGCCCATCTCGACCGGCCGATCGTGATCCACGCGGAGGGCTGGGACGTCCTGCGGGAGACCCGGGGCGTCTGTCTCGACCTGCCGGCCGCGCCGCCCGGTCATGTGGCGCGCACCGAGCGGGAGCTGGCGGACCTGTTCCGCGACGGCTCGTACGCGGACGTGGAGGCCGACGCCCTGCGCGCGAGGTTCCGGGAGCGGTTCTGCCAGTTCGACGACGGGCGGGCGGCCGAACGGGTCGTACGGCGGGTGTTCCTGGGCGAGGGGCCGCGGGCACTGCCGCCCGTCGTGCCGCTCGCCGAACGGACCCCGGCCCCGGCGCCCGCCGCCGCGACCCTCGTGAGGAGCTGACGGTCATGCCCCGCTTCAGTGTCATCGTCCCCGTGTTCGAGGTCCGGGGCTTTCTGCGCGAGTGCCTCGACTCGGTCCTGGAGCAGTCGTACCGGGATCTGGAGGTGATCGCCGTCAACGACTGCTCGCCGGACGGCAGCGGCGCGATCCTCGACGCGTACGCCGCCCGCGACCCGCGGGTGCGGGTGCTGCACCTGCCCGCGAACGTGGGTCCCGGCCGCGCCCGCAACGCCGGACTGCCGTACGCCGGCGGCGACTTCGTGCTCTTCCTCGACAGCGACGACACCCTCGTCCCGGGGGCCCTGCGGGCGCTGGCGGACCGGCTGGACGAGACCGGTGACCCCGATGTGCTGGTCTTCGACCACGTCCGCGCGCACTGGTGGGGCGGGACGCGGCGCGACGCCTCCGCACACCTCCTGTCCGCGGTCGGTGAGGGCGTCTTCACGGCCGCGGAGCGCCCGCGGGTCCTCGAACTGCCGACGGTCGTGTGGAACAAGGCGTACCGGCGGGAGTTCGTCGAGACGCGACGGTTCCGGTTCCCGCCGGGCCACTACGAGGACACTCCGTGGACGTTCCCGGTCCTGCTCGACGCCGGGCGGATCGCCACGCTCGACCGGATCTGCGTGGCCCACCGGCTGCGACGTCGGGGCGGCCTCCTGTCCACCACGAGCCGTCGGCACTTCGACGTGCACGACCAGTACGAGCGGGTCTTCGGCTTCCTGGACTCCCGCCCCGAACTGGCGAGTTGGCGCTCCCTCGTACGGGACGGGATGGCGGCGCACTGCCTGTCCGTCCTCGCCGAGCCGGACCGGGTGCCGGGCGGCGACAGGGCCGAGTTCTTCCGGCGGACGGCGGCGCTGTACCGCAAGCACCGGTCGGACGGCGACCCGGTGACCCCCGAGCACCGCGTGCTGGCGGGCGGCTGGGCCGCGTACCGCGCCCGGCGCCGGGTGGCCGGGGTCCGTGGCGCGCTCGGCGTACGCGGGGAGCGCCTGCGCGCGGCCGGCGCCGAGCTGATCGGCAGGGGCTGGTCGCTGGCCCACGAACGGCTGCCGCTGGACCCGGATCTGGCCCTGTACTCGGCGTTCGCGCACCGGGGGGTGCTCGGAGACCCGGCGGCCGTGTACCAGGCCGCCCGTGCTCTCGCGCCCCACATCCGCGGGGTGTGGGTGGTGCGGCCGGAGCGGGTGCCGGCGCTCCCTCCGGGGGTCGCGTACGTGACGCCGGGCTCGCCCGAGTATCTGCGGCTGGCCGCGCGGGCGACGTACTTCGTCGGCAACACCCCCTGGCCCGGCACCCTCACCAAGCGGCCGGGCAGCGTGCACCTCCACACCCACCAGGGCACCCCGCTCAAGTTCATGGGCGCCGACCTGCTGCACCGGCCCGGTGCCCGGCTCGGCGTGGACGTGCCGGAGACGCTGCGCCGGGCCGACCGCTGGGACCACAGCCTGGTCGCCAACCGCCACTCCGAACTGGTGTGGAGCAGGGCGTATCCGTGCGGGTTCACCTCGCTGCGCACCGGCAGCCCGCGCAACGACGTCCTGGTGAACGCCGGCCCGGACAGCGGTGCGCGGATCCGGGCACGGCTCGGCATCCCGGCCGGGCACACGGTCGTGCTGTACGCGCCGACGTTCCGCGACTACCGGCGGGGCGGCCACGTCGACCGCCTGGACCTCGCCCGGTTCGCCGCCGACCTGCGGCGCAGCCTGGGCGAGGCCCACACCCTCGTCGTACGGCTGCATCCGTCGTCGGCGGACGGCCCGGCGCGCGGGTTCGGGCTCGCCGAGCTGCACCGGCGGGGTGTCGTCGTGGACGCGACGGACGAGCCCCACGCCGAGGAGGTGATGCTCGCCGCCGACGTCCTCGTCACGGACTACTCGGCCCTGATGTTCGACTACGCCAACCTCGACCGGCCGATCGTCGTGCACGCCGACGACCGGGACGCCTTCGCGGTGAGCAGGGGCATGTACGTGGACATCACCGCCGATCCGCCCGGCCATGTGTCGCGCTCCTACCGGGAGCTGGCCTGGCTGTTCGACTCCGGGCAGTGGCGGGACGCGGAGTCGGCGCGGCTGCGGGCCGGGTTCCGGGAGCGGTACTGCGAGTTCGACGACGGGCGGGCGGCCGAGCGGGTCGTACGGACGCTGATGCTGGGTGAGCGGGCGGTGGCGGTGCCCGCGCCGAGGGCGCCGGGGTCGATGACGAGCACGGGCTTCGTGTTGTCATGAGGGCGCGGGCGTGGGTGCTGCTGCTCGCCGCCGGTTTCGCGCTGCTCCAGTTCGCGAGTGTCACCGGGCGCGCCACCCCCGACACCAAGAACTACGTCTCGTACGCCCTCACGCTGGGTGGCGCGGGCCCGCGGGAGTCGGCGGCCGGGGCCATCGACCACTACTGCGGGAGCCGGGCGGCGACGGCCGAGCGGAAGCAGAGCGTGGACGTGGTGCGGTTCCGCGAGCCGAGCCCGGCCGCGCGGGTCGCCGAGGAGTGCGGCCGGGACCTGTGGCGGAGGGTGGACCGGGGGCTGGCGGCCGGGCGGACCGAGGGCCCCATCGCCCCGTTCGCCTCGGAGCGGTTCCAGCGGATCTTCGAGGTGCGGCCCGGGTATCCGGTGCTGCTGGCGCCGTTCGTCGCCGTGTTCGGGGTCGTGTGGGGCGTGTGGCTGGCGAGCGTGCTGATCGCGGCGGCCGGGGGCGTCCTGGCCTTCCTCGTCCTGCGCGCCGTCCGCGCCCCCACCCCCGTCGCCCTCACCGGGCAGGCCCTGTACTACGTCCTGCCGTGCGGCGCGACCGCCATGCGGCCCATGACCGAGGGGCTGTTGCTGGCCCTGACGCTGGCGGCGCTGTGGGGGTGCGCGCTGGCGATGGAGGGGCGGGTGCGGGCGGGGGTGCCGCTGGTGGGCGGCGCCCTGGCGGCGCTGTTCACGGTGAAGCACTCGCAGGCGCTGTTTCTGGGGGCGTGTCTGGCGGGGGCGTGCGCGGTGGTCGCCGTGCGGCGCGCACGCGGCGGTGAAGGCGAGGGGCGCGGGCCGGTCGAGACATGGGTGCGGGCGGTCGGTGCGGTGTCGGCGGGCGCGGTGGTGTGCACGCCGGTGCTCGCCGGGCTGCTGCGCTACCCGGCGTCCACCGAGAGCCTCCAGGACCTGCTCACCGACCACTACACCCACCCCGACCGGGACCGGCTGTGGCCCGAGTTCCTGCACCTGGAGGCTCGCTTCTGGGGGGAGTGGGGGCGTCGGCAGCTGACCCAGCCCCTGTTCCTGGCCGCGCTGGGGGCGGGCGCGTGGGGCGCGTCGCGGCAGCGGCCCGCGTTCGGGTGGTTCGTGATCGCCGGCGCGTTCACGGGGATCCTCAACCAGGCCGGGCACCCGGACATCACCATCTGGGGCGACCGGCTGATCGTGGTGGCGTGGCTGCTGCCGGTGCTGGGGCTGCCGCTGCTGCTGGAACGCGTCACGGCCCCGCGAAGCTCACTCGATGTGGTGACCGCGAGCTGAGCCGCCGCCGGGCGGGCCGATAGCGGGAATACACGCCAGATGCCGCAGACAGTCCAGCTCGGTCACGCTTCCGGCCGCCGCGTCGCCCCCGGGGTCACCGCCCTGCGCGGCGGCCGTGGCCGGCTGACCCGGCGGCCCACTCCCTACCTTGTCGTGGGCGGGCTGTTCTGGCTGGTGACGACGCTGGCGTACTGGCGGGTGCCGCTGTGCTGCGACGCCGGTCTGCACGCGGCGGTCGTCGAACGGCTCCGCTGGGACCTGCTGCACCCGGCCCACCCGACCGCCGCCCTGCCGGGCGCGGGCAGCCCGCACTACTCCCCGTACGCCCTCGCGCAGGGGGTTCTCGCGCGGCTGACCGGGCTGAGCGGCTGGTCGCTGGTGAAGCTCGCCGGTCCGGTGAACCTGCTGGTGCTGCTCACCGGGCTCGGCCGTTTCGTGCGCGTCCTCACGCCCCGGGCGTGGGCGCCGGTTTTCGCGCTGCTGTTCACGACCCTGCTGTGGGGCACGGGGACGGCCCCGTGGAGCGGCGGCCCCGGGCTGATGTCGATGACGACGGACCTCGGCCACCCGTCCGCGTTCGCCCTCGGGCTGATGTTCTGGGGGTGGGCGTGGACGGGAGTACGCGCGCGGGGCGGCGGTTCCGGGCGGCGGGCACGGTACGTCGGGCCGAGCGGCCTCGGCGGCCTGGGAGCGTACGCCGGGCTCGGCGCCCTCTACGGGCTGATCCTGCTGGTGCATCCGATGACGGCCGCGGCCGCGGTGGCCGGGGCCACGGCGCTCGTGACGGCCTGGCAGCACGGGTGGCGGGCGCCGCTGGCGGGGCGCTGGGTACTGACGGCGACGGTCGCCGCGGCGGTCGCGGTCGCCTGGCCCTCCTACGACGTCCTGTCGTCGGCCACAGGCACGAGCGCGAACGCCGTCCCGCCCTTCGCGGACGTGGCCGGCCACCTCTGGCCGGCGCTGCTCGGACTGCCGGCGCTGTGGGCACGGGGGCGTGGGTCGCGCAGGGACCCGCTGGTGCTGGTGTGCGCGACGGAGTGCCTGGTGGCGGCGTACGGCTGGGTGGGCGGACACCCCGCATACGGCCGGGTCGCGGAGGTCGCGGCCGTGGCCGCGCAGGTCGCCCTCGGGGTGGAGCTGGCGGCGCCCCGACCGTGGCGGTGGGCGCGGCGGGCGCTGGGCGGCGCGGCGGTCGCGGGGGCGTGCGCGGGGTTGCTCATGGTGCACGCCGGCGCGGTCGTACCGGCCGTGTTCGACCCCGTCGGCTTCGCACAGCCGCCGCGGTGGCCGTCGTACGCGTGGGCGGCCCGGCATGTGCGGGCGGGCGAGGTACTGCTCACCGACGGGTACCGCGCGGGGCGCTCGCTCCCGGGGTACGGGGTGAACGTGGTGGCGCCCCCGTGGTCCGATCCGGCGCTGCCGGAGGCGGAACGGGGGCGACGGCTCACCGAGGTCCGGGCCTACCTCGATCCCGCGTCGACCCGTGGGCGGCGCGGGACCGTCGCCCGGCGGTACGGGGTGCGGTGGCTGCTGCTGACGCGGTGGCGTCGGGTGCCCGGGGAGGCGGTGGTCGTGGACTGGAGTCCGCGGACCGGGGAGGTGCTGGCGCGGATCGCTCCGTAGGGGGCGCGCGGAGCGGTCCGCGCCGGGTGGCGGCCCGGGGCTGCCGGACCTACTCGACGACCAGCTCGACCGGGATGTTGTTGCGGGTGGCGTTGGAGTAGGGGCAGACCTGGTGGGCCTGCTCGACGAGCTTGCGGCCGGTGGCCTCGTCGACGGAGTCGGGGAGTTCGACGCGGAGGGTGACCTTGAGGGCGAAGCCCTCGCCCTGCTTGCCTATGCCGACCTCGGCGGTCACGGCGGCGTCGCTGACATCGACCTTGGCCGCACGGCCGACGAGACCGAGGGCGCTGGCGAAGCAGGCGGAGTAGCCGGCGGCGAAGAGCTGCTCGGGGTTGGTGCCCTGGCCGTTGCCGCCCAGCTCCACCGGGAGTGCCAGGTCGAGGTCGAGCTTGCCGTCGTTGCTGACGGCGCGACCGTCACGGCCGTGGGTGGCGGTGGCGACAGCGGTGTAGAGCGCGTCCATGGAAGAACCATCCCTTTCACAGGTCATCTCACGTCCGGCGGTCCGGTCCGACCGCCGTTCACGGACTCAAGTAGAGCACACAATTCAATTGCCCACAACTAAATGACGGACAGGAGTTACGCTGGATCCATGACCACGAGTGCCGTTCCCACGCCCGAGGGGGTCTCCTCGGAGATCTCCGGGCAGATCTCCGAGGAGGAGTTCCTCCGTCTCGACCGGCAGATCTGCTTCTCCCTGCACGCCGCCTCCCGCGCCTTCAACAGCGTCTACCGCGTGACCCTGAAGGATCTGGGGATCACCTATCCGCAGTACCTGGTGATGCTGGTGCTGTGGGAGCGGGGAGAGCTGCCCGTCAAGAAGCTGGGCGAGCATCTGCGGCTCGACTCCGGGACCCTTTCGCCGCTGCTCAAGCGTCTGGAGGCCGCCGGACTCGTCCAGCGGGAGCGCAGCGCGCGCGACGAGCGGTCGGTCGTGGTGCGGCCGACCGGGGAGGGCGCCGCCCTGCGTGAGCGCGCCCTGGCGGTGCCGCGCCGGATCGTCTCCGCGACGACCTTGGACCTGGACGAGATCCGCGACCTGCGCGACCGGCTGGACCGCCTGACGACCGCGCTGGACGAGGCGGCACTGGAGGAGCCGACGGAGTAGCCGGCGGAGCAGCCGAAGGCCCGGTCGCCTGACCGGTCGATCAGAACGGACCGCCCCACGCGGAACCCCCGCCCCCCGCGCACCCTCTTCCCCACCGGGCCGCGAAGTCGCCCTTAAGGGAAGATTTGCACACATACCTCTCACAGGTGCGGGGCAACCATGGCTCTCCAGCAGGCGCAGGTCTCCGTCGTCGTCATCGGCTACGACGACGCCGCCCACGTGGCGGACGCCGTGCGTTCGGCGCTCGCGCAGGGACCGGCCGTCCGCGAGGTGATCGCGGTCGACGACTGTTCGACGGACGGCAGCGGCGAGCTGCTGGAGCGGCTGGCCGAGGCGGAGCCCCGTCTGCGGGTACTGCGGCGCCGGTCCAACAGCGGCGGCTGCGGCACCCCGCGCAACGACGGGGTGGACGCCGCGGCCGCGCCGTACGTGATGTTCCTGGACAGCGACGACGTACTGCCGCCCGGCGCCGTGGACGCGCTGCTGGGCGCCGCCCTGGAGCACGACGCGCCGGTCGCCTCGGGGCTGTGCGTGCGCAGGGAGCTGCCGTCCGGCCGCGAGACCCCGTGGCAGCCCGAGCTGTACGCCCGGCGCACGCTGGTGCCGCACCCCTCCCGGCGCGTGCGCCTGGCGCACGACACCCTCTGCGTCAACAAGCTCTACCGCACCACCTTTCTGCGCGACCACGCGATCCGCTTCCCCGACGGCCGCTTCCCGTACGAGGACTTCGTCTTCGGCGCGCGTGTCCTGGCCGCCGCGCCGCGGACCGCCCTCGTCCCCGATCCGGTGTACGTCTGGCACGTGCGCCGCTCGGCCACCCGGCTGTCCCTCTCCCTCGACCGCTCCGGCATCGCCAACTGGCGGGCCCGGACGGAGGCCGACCGCCTGTCGTACGACATCCTGCTGGGCGCCGGCGAGAAGCAGCTCGCGCGGGCGACGCGGACGCGCTTCCTCGACCACTCGCTGCGGATGTACGCGCGCGAGCTGGACCTGCGCGGCGCGGAGTACCGGCGCGCGTGGTGGGCCCTGACCCGCGCGCACCTGGCCTCCTTCGACGAGGGCGACTTCGCGACGGCGCCCGCGCCCGGCCGGGTGGTCGCCCGGGTGATCCTGGCCGCCGAGGAACCGCGCGACCTGGCCCGCCTCAAGGAGATCGCGGCCCGCCCGGCCCGGCTGACACCGCCCTACGCACGCGCGGGTGACGGCACGCCCGTCTGGTCCGCGGAACTGCCGCAGGTGGAGCTGGACCATCTCCTCGTCCGCCCCGTGCACCTGCTGCCGGCCGCCGTCGACGCGGAACTGCGGCCCCGCGCGCGGCGGACGACGCTCCGCCTGCGGCTGCACGAGCTGTACGGGCGGATGGCGCAGGCGGGGCCGCGGAGCGTGGAGGTGGAGTTCACCGAACGCAAGGACGGGCGGGTGGGGTTCGCCGCCACGGCCTCCCTCGTGGCCGAGCCCGGCTTCGACAGCTGGACGGCGGACGTCCCGCTGGATCTCGCCGCGCTGGGCAGCGGCACCTGGGACCTCCGGCTGCGGCTGCGCTTCGCGGACGGCGGCCGGCGCGAGACCACCGCGCACGCCGTCGCGGGCGCCGGGCTGCTGCGCCGGAGCGCGCTGCCGAGCGCCCGCCACGGGGTGCTCCTCGCGCAGCCGTACGCGACGCACGCGGGGGCGCTCGCGCTGCGGCTCGCGCCCGGTTGGCGAGGTTTGACCGATGTGGTGCTGCGTCGCCTCACACGCCTGCTTCACTGAGAGCCGACTGGTTGCACCTGCATCATCACCATGGCGGCTGACACGGCACGTCATCGCCATGACTACGAGAGGTACGAGGGGACGGTCGTCCATGACCTGGCTGATCACCGGTGGCGCCGGATACATCGGGGCGCACGTGGTGCGCGCGATGCTCGACGCGGGCGAGGAGACCGTCGTCTACGACGACCTGTCCACGGGGGTCGCCGAACGGGTGCCCGACGGCGTGCCGTTGGAGATCGGCTCCACCCTCGACGCGGACCGGCTGGCCCGGGTCGTCCGGGACCGGCACGTCACCGGTGTCGTCCATCTCGCGGCGAAGAAGCAGGTCGGCGAGTCCGTCGAACGGCCGCTGCACTACTACCGGGAGAACGTCGAGGGCCTGCGCACCCTGCTGTCGGCCGTCACGGACGCCGGGGTCGCGTCCTTCGTGTTCTCCTCCTCCGCCGCCGTGTACGGCATGCCCGAGGCGGCCCTCGTCACCGAGGAGACGCCGTGCGCGCCGATGAGCCCCTACGGCGAGACCAAGCTGGCCGGCGAGTGGCTGGTACGGGCCACGGGCCGGGCGACCGGCCTGTCGACGGCCTCCCTGCGCTACTTCAACGTGGCGGGGGCCGCGACCCCGCGACTGGCCGACACCGGCGTCTTCAACCTCGTCCCCATGGTCTTCGAGAAGCTCTCCGAGGGCGCCCCGCCACGGATCTTCGGCACCGACTACCCGACCCCCGACGGGACCTGTGTCCGGGACTACATCCATGTCGTCGACCTCGCCGAGGCCCACGTGGCGACCGCGCGGCGGCTGCGCGAGGCGCCGGGCACCGATCTCACCCTCAACATCGGGCGCGGGGACGGTGTTTCGGTGCGCGGGATGATCGACCGGATCACCGCGCTCACCGGCCACGACGTGACTCCCGTGGCCGTCGGGCGACGACCCGGCGACCCCGCGCGCGTCGTCGCCTCGGCGGACCGGATCGCCGCCGAGCTGGGCTGGAAGGCCCGGTACGGCGTCGACGACATGATCGCTTCGGCGTGGGCGGGCTGGACGGTGAACCACCCCTCGCGGTGAGACGACCGGAGAGGATTGTGACGGGATCGACGTACCGTGGGAACTGTCCGGTGCCGTTTGCGCGTGTGTACTGAGGGAAGCGAACAGGCAAGCGGACACTGGCTCGCGGGGCACCGGCAGGCACGACGAGCAGGCGACGCAGGACGTAGGACGACAGGGCGTTACGGGGGTAGCGGCGATGCCGGCATGGGACATCGATCCGATCAACGTGCAGACCACGCTGAAGTCGACCGGTGAGGCGGCGGGCGGCCTGGAGAAGGCCGCCAACTCGCTGGTGTCGAACATGGCGAGCGCGGCCGAGTCGGCCGGTACGGCCGTGCCGGGCGGGCAGTTCAGCGGACCCATGGTCGGTCCGGTGGTGGCGGGCACCCCACGGGTGCCGGTCGGGCCGGTCGCGGCGGCGCTGAGCAAGTACCTCCAGGAGCGGCAGCAGAAGCTGGCGTACATGGCGCAGCGGACCATCGACTCCGTGCAGGGCGCGGCCAACGCCACCAACGCCTATGTCACGGGCGACCTGGACATGGCCGCCGAGCAGCAGGCCAACGCCCTGAAGGCGACGGTGGTCCCGCCGCCGCCGGGTGTCGGCGGCAACGGCGGGCAGGGGCCGAAGTGAGCGACGACATCCCCGTCATCCCGGAGGAGGTCCCCGAGTTCACCGGCAACCTGGAGCTGCTCGACCAGCACATCGCGGGCGTCCGTTCGGCCGGCACCTCCCTGAAGGACTCGGGTTCGGCGATCCACACCCGCTTCGGCGGCCTCTCCGCGTACTACAAGGCACCCGAGGCGGAGGCGCTGTTCGCGACGACCGCGCCGGTGGCCGCCAAGGGCGACGAGTTCGCCACCGAGCTGGAGACCGTGGCCTCGGCGCTGGACACGTACGCCGCCGCCGTCGGCCCGCTCAAGCAGAAGTTCGACCAGCTCCGGCAGGACGCGATCGCCTTCCGCGCGAAGATCGCGGACGACGACGAGTGGCGCGCCGACGGTGACCTCGTCGAGGAGAACAACAACCGCCGCTCGGACATCAACGCCGCGTACGCGGCCTTCCAGGCCGCCGAACGCGACTGCTACAACAAGATCGTGGCGCTGGTCGGCGGCGAGGCGCTCGTCGTCAACGACGGCTCGAACAAAGAGAACATGTACGGCTACCGGGGCGAGGACCTGAACAACGCCGGTGGTCTGCCGTGGGGTGACCCGGTCGAGGAGTCCAACCCCTGGTACTACATCCACGAGCACGTCTGGGACTTCGCGGTCGGCTTCGTGGTCGACGGGGTGTGGGGCACGATCAAGGGCCTCGGCACCCTGGTCGGCTTCAGCGGCTGGGACGCGGCGGGGCAGGCCTGGGTCGGCCTCGGCAAGCTCGCGACGGGCATCGTCATCATGTCCAACCCGGTGACGGCCGCCGCCTTCTGGCTCACGCCCGACGACAAACTGCCCTCCTGGATCCGCGACTCCCGCACGGCCGTCGTGGAGACCGGCAAGGCGCTCATCGCCTACGACGAGTGGGGCAAGAACCCGTCCCGCGCGGCCGGGGCGGTCACCTTCAACGTCCTGACGACGATCTTCACGGGCGGCGCGGGCGGCGCGGTCTCCGGCGCGGGCAAGGCGGGCGCCATCGCCAGGGCCATCTCCTTCGCGGGCAAGGCCGGCAGGATCGTCGACCCGATGACGTACATCACCAAGGGCGTCGGCGCGACGGCGGTGAAGATCAGCGACGTCATGGCGAGCCTGCGCGGCATCACCGACGGCACCCACATCAAGCTCGGCGAGGGCACGTACCAGATCGCCGATCCGCCGCACATCGCCGACGAACTGCCCTCGGGGCTCACCCCCGAGAACTCCGTCCGCATGGAGACGCCCAAGGGCGAGGTCGTCTACCTGAACACCGACACGCTGGTCGTGCACAACGCCGACGGCACGGTGCGGGAGTCCCTGGACGGCCTCAAGCACGAGGGGACGGCGGCCGAGCGGGGTGTCGACGTGGATGCCCGGCAGCCCGAACTGGTGGGCGCGGGGGCCAGGGTGGGCGACGGCGGCTCCGTCGTCGGACGCGTCGGCGACGACCTGGGCGGGACCGGACGGGCCGGTGACAACGGCCTGCCCGGCGGCCGCGCGGACCACCTGCCCGGCGGCCGCGCGGACGACCTGGGCCGGGGCCCGGCCGGGAGCCACGAGACGCCGACCGGCGGCGGGGGCACGCGGGGCGGCGACGGGCCGACCGGCGGCGGCCACGGGGAGGCGCCGGGCGGCGGGCACGGCGGCGGAGGCGGCGGCGGGCACGGCGACGGACCCGGCGGAGGCGGGCACGGCGACGGACCCGGCGGCGGAGGTGACGGACCCGGCGGGGGTGACGGCCCCGGTGGTGGGGACGGACCCGGTGGTGGGGACGGCCCCGGTGGTGGGGACGGCCCCGGCAGGCCGGACTTCAGCGAGGGCGACTCGACGCCCACGCCTCCCACCGGCCCCATGCGCCCCGACCAGCAGGCGGCCGTCCTGGACCAGCTCAACAACCCCGACCACGGGCTCAAGCTCAAGTCGCAGGACGTGGAGCGCATGCTCACCCAGCTGAACAAGAGCCCCTACGGAGCCGGCATCGCGGCACACATCGCCGACGGGAAACTCGCCTCGATGCCCGGCTACAAGGACCTCCTCCTCCAGGTCAAGCAGGGAGACATGACGCCCTCGGTGCACATGGCCATGGAGCACGCGGCGGATCTGAGCGCCCGGGGCGTCAAGGACGTGGCCTTCGAGTTCAAGGCGCCGGGCGATAAACTGGACCTGGACGTGCTGGTCAAGGCGGGTGACAGGATCGAGTACGGCGTACAGCTCAAGGACGTGCAGTCGGTCTCGGGCATCAACTCCGCCGCCAAGAAGATCGCCATCAAGCAGCTCGCCGGGGAGATCGCCGGTCAGAAGGTCGCCATCCTGGACATCCACGATGTGAAGGCCGCTGTCACCGACGACATCCTGAGGTCCGTCGAGGGATACGCGCGAAGGACCAACGCCACCTTCGAACTGCGCTTCCAGGACGGCTCGATCACCATCCCGGCCAACGGCCCGACCTATCCGTGAGGAATTCCGTGTCCCTTCTCATGCGCGCCCCGAAGGAATGTGCGTCGTGGACGTGGGAGCTCGACGAGTTCGCACCCCCCGGCCTGGACTCCGCGCTGTCCGTGGCGGCCCGGATGTGCGCCGTGCTGCGCGAGCACGAACTGCTGGTACCCGACAGCCTCGAATGGGACTGGTTCGTGTACGGCAGCGGAGGCACCGGGCTCATCACCCGTATGGCCCTCCAGGGGCCGATGGACGACGAGGAGGTGCCCCGGCGCATCGAGCGCAGCCGCCCCGTCGGCTTCCCCGACGCGTCGGTCGGGAGCGTTCTCGTCGTGGGCTCCGGGACCTGGATCGACGCGACGGGCGAGAAGCGCGGGGAACACCGGCTGGTCGAGCTGACGGTGGCACCCGACGCGCCCGGCATCTGGGCGGAGCTGGCCCTCTTCCACGACGTCTGGGGCCCGTTCGACTTCCGGGGCGAGCCGCACCCCGAGGTGGCGCGGCAGAACGCCCCCCGCCTCGCGGCGGCCCTCCAGTCGCTCGACGCCCTCCTGGGCGTCCCGGCCGAACCCGGCGAGCCGACCTACTTCGGCTCCGCCGAGGGCCACGGCATCAAGCCCCCGGACACCGTGGACGGCCGGGGCCCGGACCTGACCGACCTCTTCTGACCCACGCCCACCCCCGAGCCCCGCGTCCGCGAACATGACACGGGGCTCGGCAACACGACGGCGGGGGCCTGATGGCTCGGTAGCCCCGGTGATCTGGCGGGTGCGGGTCAGCGGGGGCTGGTCGCGCAGTTCCCACTCACCCGCACCAGACCACCCACCGGCACCACCCCACCCCTCACGCACGCACTCACTCAGCCGTCGCCCGGCTCGTAGGCGGTGATGACGTACTCCGCCTCGTCGTCGATCGCGTTCTCGTCCGGGTCCAGGGTGATCCGTGACGGACGGCCGTCGGGGGCGTACTCCGCCTCCGCCGTGTCCGCCCGCTCCTGCCAGGCGTTCTCCAGGCTGTCGATGAGGTCACCGATGGTGGGGACCGCGCCGGGTCCCAGGGCCACGGCCTGCCGGCTGTCGGCGTCGAGGCCGACGGCCTCGGTCACCTCGCCGCCCCGGACCGTCACCCGGAAGCGCCCTGTCAGGACCTGCGAGCTCGACGTGAGGGTGTAGGTGTACGAGGCGGGGTCCTGCCACACGACCCTGTTCTGCGCCGTGGTGCCCTCCGGCGAGGCCCCGCCCGTCGCTTCGGGGGAGGCGGTCCCGCCCTCGCAGGCGGTCGTCACCCCCACCGTTCCCGCGGCCAGCACGGCGGCGAGGAGCACGGAACGAGCACGGGAGCGTACGAGAGTCACGGCGACCCCATTCCTGAGCGGCTGTGACTAAGACGCCTCCCGATCGGAAAACGTTCGGCGTCGGTCGACTCGACGACGCCCCCGGCGCCGTCCGCCCCGCCCCTACAGCGCGCGCAGCGCCGCGGCCGTGGCCCGCGTCAGGCTCTCCAGGTACCCCTTCGGCAGCTTGGGCGACCGGACGACCACCGACCGCCAGTACAGCGGCCCGAACATCACGTCCAGGGCGAGATCCTCGTCGACCGCCGCCCCGACGTCCCCGCGCGCGACCGCCGCCGCGACGATCCCCGTGGCGACGCTCTGCTGGCCCTCCCGCAAAGCCTTCCGCATCGCCTCGGCGATCTCGGGGTTGCGGGCGGCCTCGGCCTGGAGGTCGGGGATGATCTGGCCGGCGACCGGGTGGCGCAGGGCGCGGGACGTGACCTCGTACAGGAGCCGCAGGTCGCCCTCCAGCGAGCCCGTGTCCGGCGCGGGCAGGCCCTGGACGGCCACCGCCGAGACCAGGTCCAGCACCAGGTGCAGCTTGGAACGCCAGCGCCGGTACACGGCCGTCTTGCCGACGCCCGCCCGGCGCGCGATCCCCTCGATGGACATGCGCGCGTAGCCGACGGCCGCCAGTTCCTCGAAGACCGCGGCGCGGATCGCCTCGGTCACGTCCTCGCGGAGCACGGCCGCCCCGGCGGGGGCCCGGCGGCGCGGCCGTGGCGGCGGCTGCGCTTCGGAGGGGCCGGCGTTCGTCGTCATGCCCCCAGCATAGGGCGCCACGACGAAACGGTTGCGTTCCGACGTCGAATCGGCTTACTCTCGCGTTGCGACGATACGGTCCCGTCCCGACGTAAGCGCACGGCAAGAGCCGTACGAGAGCAGTACGAGAGCAGTACGTACGAGAGCAGTGCAGGACGGCGTGAGAGACGCCGGGCGCACTCGGGACGCCCCCTAGCGAAAGCAGCGGATGTGAGCCAGGTCCTCCACACACCGCCGCCCCCCACGGCGGCCCACCCCCCGGCCGCCCCGGCCGGCCAGGACACCCCCGCCGAGACCCCCGCCCAGCTCGCCGAGCGGTACGGCCTCAGCGTGAGCGGGGCCCGCCCCTCCCTCGGCGCGTACGTACGGCAGCTGTGGGCCAGACGGCACTTCATCACCGCCTTCGCCACGGCGAAGCTGACCGCGCAGTACAGCCAGGCCAAGCTCGGCCAGGTCTGGCAGATCGCGAACCCGCTGCTCAACGCGGCGGTCTACTACCTGATCTTCGGTCTGCTCATGGGCACCAAGAAGGGCGTGCCGGACTACGTCCCGTTCCTCGTGACCGGCGTGTTCGTGTGGACCTTCACCCAGAGCTCGATCATGGCCGGCACCCGGGCCATATCCGGCAGCCTGGGCCTCGTGCGGGCGCTGCACTTCCCCCGGGCCTCGCTGCCCCTGTCGTACTGCCTCCAGCAGCTCCAGCAGCTGCTGTTCTCCATGGCCGCGCTGGTCGTGATCCTGCTGGCCTTCGGGGTGCCGGTGGCCATGTCGTGGCTGCTGATCGTGCCCGCGCTGGCGCTCCAGTTCGTGTTCAACGCCGGCATCGCGATGGTGATGGCGCGGATCGGCGCCAAGACCCCCGACATCTCCCAGCTGATGCCGTTCGTCCTGCGCACCTGGATGTACACCTCGGGCGTGATGTTCAGCATCGACCACATGCTCGCCGACCGGAACATCCCGGCCGTCGTGCATCTGCTGCTGGAGTGCAACCCGGCCGCCGTGTACATCGACCTCATGCGGTTCGCGTTGATCGACAGCTTCCACGCGAGCCAACTCCCGCCGCACGTCTGGGCGATCGCCGCGGGCTGGGCGCTCCTCGCGGGCGTCGGCGGGTTCATCTACTTCTGGAAGGCTGAGGAGACGTACGGCCGTGGCTGACACGATCACCCCCACCCCCACCGGCATCCCCGCCGGCCCCCCCGCCGTTGCGGACGCGCGGCACGAGACCGTTCCGGGCACCGCCGCCGAACTCGTCCCCACCGTCGTCGTCGACGGCGTCGACATCGTCTACCGCGTCAACGGCACCGGCGCCGGACGCGGCACCGCCACCGCCGCGCTCAACCGCATCCTGCGGCGCAAGAAGTCCGAGAAGGCGGCCGGCGTACGCACGGTCCACGCCGTGCGGAACGTGTCGTTCACCGCGTACCGGGGCGAGGCCATCGGGCTCATCGGCACGAACGGCTCCGGCAAGTCGACCCTCCTCAAGGCCGTCGCCGGACTGCTCCCGGTGGAGAACGGCCGTATCTACACCGATGGCCAGCCCTCACTGCTCGGCGTCAACGCGGCCCTGATGAACGACCTGACGGGTGAACGGAACGTCCACCTCGGCGGGCTCGCCATGGGCATGTCCCGTGAGCAGGTCAAGGAGCGGTACGAGGAGATCGTCGACTTCTCGGGCATCAACGAGAAGGGGGACTTCATCACGCTCCCCATGCGCACGTACTCCTCCGGCATGGCGGCCCGGCTGCGGTTCTCCATCGCCGCCGCCAAGGACCACGACGTCCTGCTCATCGACGAGGCCCTCGCCACCGGCGACCGCTCCTTCCAGAAGCGCTCCGAGGCGCGCATCCGCGAGCTGCGCAAGCACGCGGGCACGGTCTTCCTCGTCAGCCACAACAACAAGTCGATCCGGGACACGTGCGACCGGGTGCTGTGGCTGGAGCGGGGGGAGCTGCGCCTGGACGGGCCCACGGACGAGGTGCTGAAGGAGTACGAGAAGTTCACCGGCGGGAAGAGGTAGCCGCCCCCGCCGAGACTCCCGCCGGCCCCGTCGCACTCACCTCTCCAAGAAGGTGAACAAGGCCTCCCACCTGTCCAGGATCTCCTCCGTCCCGTACCGCCGGATGTTCTCCCTCGCCCTGTCGCCCATCCCGTTCCGCAAGGCCTTGTCGGTCATCAACAGGTCCAGCTTGCGGGCCAGTTCACCGGTGTTGCCGGGGGAGACGAGGAGGCCGTCCTCGCCGTCGCGGACGATCTCGTGGACGCCGGGGGCGCAGTCGAAGGCCACGCAGGGCACGCCCATCGCCATGGCCTCCATCAGGGCGAGGGGGAAGCCCTCGCCCCGGGAGGACAGCGCGAAGACCGAGCCGGCGCGCAGGGCCCCGGGGACGTCGTTCGTCCGGCCCATCCAGGACACCGACTCGTCGAGGCCGAGTGCCGTGCACTGCTTGCGGAGCAGTTCCTCGTCCTCGCCGGAGCCGTACACGAGCAGGGTCCAGTCGGGGTGGCGGGGCGCCACCTCGGCCCAGGTGTCGAGGAGCATGTCGACACCCTTCTCGTCGCTGAGCCGGCCGATGCTGACCACGGCCTTCGCGGTGCGCGGCGAGGGCACCTCCGGCAGCCAGGGCACGGCGTTGGGCAGGTAGGAGGCGTTGTTGAGGCCCTCGCCGATCCACAGGTCGGCGTCCTCGCGGGTGAGGACGAGCATCCGGTCCACGTCCCGGTAGTGCGTCAGCACGCGCCGGAAGCGGGAGGAGCGCCGGGCGGTCTCGAAGGACTCGTGGCTCATTCCGATGACGGTCAGCCCGCTGGTGTCGGCGAGCTTCACCCACTCCATCGCCCACACCTGGGTCACGATGACGACCGCGCCGGGCCGCGCGGCCCGGAAGAGACCGGTGAGCACGGCCGCCCTGTCCCGCTTGCTCGCCTCCCGCGCCCGGCCGGGGGGCGGCGGCTGGCCGTCGTAGAGCCTGGTGGTGGGGTACGGAAGGGCGCCGAGGTCGTGCGGGTCCTCGGGGGTGGTGATCCCGACGACGTGGACGCGGTGTCCGCGCCCGGTCAGGAGGCGGGCCAGGTGGTGGGACCAGCTGGTCACGCCGCCCAGCTCGTCCACGCTGTTGGACACCAGGAAGACGTCCCGCGCCCCGGTCGCTCGTGCCTCGTCCGGCCCGGTCACTTCCGCCTCCACTCGGAGAAGAACTGGTCGACGACGCTCTGCGCCGCCGTCCCCTTGTCGTACTCGCCGAAGTCGGCCGTGAACCGCTCGCGCGCGGCGGCGTACTTGAGCGTCTGGTCCTCCAGCGGCATGGACCGCAGGACGGACGTCAGCTCGTCCTCCGTGCGCACGACCGGGCCCGGCGCCCGTTCCAGCAGGTCGAAGTAGGTGCCCCGGCCCTCGTGCACGTACTCCTCGTAGTCGTGGACGAGGAACAGCATCGGGCGGTCCAGGAGGGCGTAGTCGAACATCACCGACGAGTAGTCCGTGATCAGCGCGTCGGCGAGGGCGAGGACGGGGGTCACGTCGTGGTGCGCCGAGACGTCGAGGACCCGGCCCCGGACCGACGGGGGGAGCACGACGTGGTTGAGGTAGTGGGCGCGGACGAGGAGGACGTACTCGTCACCGAAGGTGTCGGCGAAGCGCTCCACGTCGAAGGGGAGCTGGAAGCGGCGCTGGCCCTGGTGGCGGAAGGTGGGGGCGTAGAGCAGGATCTTCCGGTCCGCCGGGATGCCCAACTCGGCCGCCAGCGGCGGGCGTTCGGAGGGCGGCCGGGTCCCCCGGGCCCGTACGAGGGCGTCGTTGCGGGGATAGCCCACCCGCAGCAGCACCTTCTCCCGCAGCCGGAAGGCCTTCGCCAGGGTGCGGACGTCGTGCTCGGAGCGGATCAGGAAGTGGTCGAAGCGGTCGAGGGTGCGCTGCTGTTCGGCCTGCTCGGCCCGGGTCTTGAGCTTCCAGCCGGGCTCGTCGAAGCCCATCCGCTTGAGGGCGGAGCCGTGCCAGGTCTGCAGGTAGGTCGTGCCGGGGCGCTTGGTCAGCTTCAGCGGGAAGCTCTGGTTGTCGACCCAGAACGCGGCGCGGGCCAGCGCCCGCAGATACGGCAGGGACCAGCGGCGGACGAGGGTCGCGTCGGCGGGGAAGCCCTCCGGGCGGCCGGTGTAGGACCACACCGCCTCGAAGTCGAGACCCTGGCGGCGCATCTCCTCGTAGATCGCCCGGGGGCTGTCGCTGTACTGCCGGCCGAGGTGGCTCTCGAACACCACCAGGCGCCTGCGCGGCGGCATCCGCCGGAACACCTCGTGGTAGAGGCGGATCTTGGTGTCTCCGGAGGTGGCCTTCGTGCGCAGCGTCTTGGCCCTGCGGTAGCCCGACTTGGCGAGCCGGCCGGGCGTGCCCCGCAGGCCCCGGGTGACGAGGGCGTTGGCCTTCTTGTCGGGGACCAGCCGGAAGGCGAGGTGGCCGCGGGCGGAGATCTGCGGCTCGATCCGGTCGGCGACCAGCCGGGTCAGGCGCGGGCGGACCGGCAACGCGCCGGTGACGAGGCCCGGTTCGGCGGCGGTGAGCCGGCTGGTGGTGCGCTCGCCGTCGACGTCCAGGTGGAGGCGTACGTCCCAGACGGCGTCCACGATGCCGAGCGGGCGCAGCGTCCTCGCGATGTCGGCGGTCGCCTCCCAGGTGAGGTACGGGCCCTCGTGCCGGACGGCCGCCACCGGCACCCGGAAGGTCTGGAAGCGCACGCCGGGGCGGCGGGCGTAGAACTCCAGCTCGGCGGTGAGCCGCGCGCCGGGCGGCACGATCCCGAGGGGGTTGGTGAGGCGCCCGGCGAGACGGATGCCGCCTCCGCCCGGCGCGTCCTGCTCGTACCGGGTCAGCTCGTTGCGCAGGAACAGCCTGCCCACCGGGCGGGAGTGGTAGCCGAGTTCGGTGACGTCCAGGACCCGGCGCGCGAGCCGCCCCTCCTCCCCCGGGGCGTCCAGGTGCTCGGCGCACCAGTAGATCCGCCCGTCCCGCTCGACGAGGGGCGCGGAGACCTTGTCGCGGTTGGTGAGGGTGTCCACGGCGGGCAGCAGGTTGTCCCAGTCGCCCCCGCGCATCAGGAAGGCGCAGATGGCGTGGATGGGTTCGACCTCGTCGTACGCGGCCGGGTCGATCGACGTCAGATAGGCGCGGGCCAGCCCGGCGAACTCCTGGCGGTAGGCCGCGTCCCGGAAGGGCAGGTCCCGCAGATGCAGCACCAGGTCGTGCTTGAGGAACTTGACGTCCTTGCGGCACTTCAGCTCCCGCAGGCCCTTGTCGGCGAGGAGCCGGTCCACCCGGCGGTGGATCTCCATGCGGTGCGCGAAGTTGGCGATCTCGGCCCGCCGGTTGCTGATCGAGGCCGCCGACGTCCCGGTGATCTGGACGACGTTCCAGTCGTAGACGCGGTTGGGGATCAGGGTGATCCGGCGGGCGGCCGTGTACGCCTGGGCGGAGAAGAAGAGGTCCTCGTAGTGGATGCCGACGGGGAACAGCAGGCCCTGGTCGACCAGGAAGTCACGGCGGTAGCACTTGTTGGTGGACAGGGTGTCGTAGACCAGCAGGTCGGGCAGCTCGGCGACCGAGTCGAGGGTACGGGTGCGGGCGTACAGCCACGGGTACCACCTGACCTCCTTGCGGGTGCGCGTGTCCACGTGGACGCGGACGCACAGGCCGGAGACGAGGTCGGCGCCGGTGGTCTCGGCGGCCTCCAGCATGTTCCGGCAGGCGTCGCGCTCCAGGACGTCGTCGCTGTCGAGGAAGAGGACGTACTCGCCGTGGGTCTCCTGGATGCCCCGGTTGCGGGGGGCGCCGCAGCCGCCGCTGTTCTCGGGCAGCCGGTACGCCCGTACGCGGCCCGGGTGCTCGGCGGCGAGGCGGGTGGCGACCTCGTACGAGGCGTCCGTGCTGTGGTCGTCGACGATCACGACCTCGACGCTCCGCAGCGTCTGCCCCAGCACCGAGCGGACGGCCGTGGGCAGCCTGGCCTCGTCGTTGTAGACGATCACGACGACGGACATCGCGGGTCGCCGGTCCACGTCCATGCCCCTGCCCACGTCCACGTCCACGCGCACCCCATTCATCCCGTTTTCACCGGTTTCTCTCCCCTCTATAGACCGTGGTGCGGTTGAGGGCCACTTGGGTAGATGTCCCCGTCGGTGCACGGGTTGCCTCATCCGCCTCCGCCGCGGCCGTGCCGCGATACGCTCCGGACAGAGGTTGAGCGGAGGGGGGCGGTCGATGCGCGGGGTGGTACCTGAGCCGCTGCGGGTGGAGGATCCGCGGGAGATCGCCGGGTATCCGCTGTACGCCCGGATCGGTGAGGGCGGCATGGGCACCGTCTATCTCTCCCGCAGCCGGGGCGGCCAGCCGGTCGCGCTGAAACTGGTCCGCCCGGAGTACGCCGCCGCCCCCGCCTTCCGTGAGCGGTTCGCCCGCGAGGTGGCCGCCGGACGCCGTGTCTCCGGCTACCACCTGGTGCCGATCGTCGACCACGACGCCGGGGCGGAGCGGCCCTGGCTCGCCACCCACTACGTACCGGGCGTCCCCCTCGGCCAGGCCCTGGAGACCCACGGCCCGCTCCCCGTGCCCACCGTCCTGCAGCTGCTGGCCTGCGCCGCGTACGCGCTGGACGCCGTGCACACCGCCGGGGTGATCCACCGCGACGTCAAGCCCGCCAACCTGCTGCTCGCGGCGGACGGGCCCTGGCTGCTCGACTTCGGCATCGCGCGGGCGGCGGGCGCGGCCACCCTCACCACCGCCGGACGCCTCATCGGCACCCCGCGCTACATGTCCCCCGAGCACGCCCTCGGACGCCGGGTGACCTCCGCGTCGGACGTCTTCGCGCTCGGCCTGATCGCGGCGGTCGCCGCCACCGGAAGCCACCCGTACGGCCGAGGCAATCCGCTGGCCATCGCGACCCGCATCGCCGCCACCGATGTCGCCCCGCCCGCCCTGACCGGCATCGACCGGCCCCTCCTCGACATCGTGCGCCGCTGCCTCACCGCCGACCCGGCGTCCCGGCCCTCCGCCGCCGCCCTCGCCGAGCACTGCGCGGGAGCGGCCCGCCGGGACGTGCGCGACTTCACGGGCTGGCTCCCGGCCCCGGTCGCCACCTCGGTGGCCATCATCGAGACCGCCTTCCGCGCGCTGTCGTTGACGGAGGCCCCGACGGCCCCGACCCCCCACATCTCGGAGGCCCCGACGGCCCGCCGCCTGCCACCGACGGCACCGATCACGATGCGGGACGAGGAGTGGCGGCGCCGGGTCCGCCGGGAGCCGTGAGTCGGGTGCGTTGTCGGGTGCGGGTGGTTCGTGGTTGCTCGCGCAGTTCCCCGCGCCCCTGAAAGCCCAGGCTTCTCAGGGGCGCGGGGAACTGCGCGAGAAGCCTCACCGGGGCCGCGGCCGCCGACGAACCGGCATCCCCGAGCCATGGGGCGCCCACATTTCCCCGGGAACCGCAACACCCACCCCAAGTGTCATAAGTGCCGTATAAGCTTCGGACCGCTTCAAGTGCCCAGGCACGGCACAGGAGTTCGGCACCGCACCGGGGGAGGCTCCCATCAGCAGCACCACTGGCGACATCCTGAGCCCGCTGGGACCGCAGGACCCGAGAGAGACCGCCGGATACCACCTGCACGCCCGTATCGGCGAGGGCGGCATGGGCACGGTCTACCTGTCGCACACCCGCGGCGGCCAGCCCGTCGCCCTGAAGGTCATCCGCCGCGAGTACGGCCAGGACGCCGACTTCCGCCGCCGCTTCGAGCAGGAGGTCCAGGCGGCCAGGCGCGTGCAGGGCTACCACATCGTCCCGGTCGTCGACCACGACACCACCGGCGAACTCCCCTGGCTGGCCTCCGCGTTCATCGCGGGCATCCCCCTGCACGACGCCCTGGTCGGCTTCGGGCCGCTGCCCCTGCCCGCCGTGTTCCAGCTCGTCGGCTGCGCGGCCCGTGCCCTGACCTCCATCCACGCGGCCGGCGTCATCCACCGCGACCTCAAGCCCAGCAACATCCTGCTGGGCTCCCAGGGCCCGTACGTGATCGACTTCGGCATCGCCCGCGCCGCCGACGCCACCCATCTGACCCAGTCCGGCGGCCTGATCGGCACCCCGCAGTACATGTCGCCGGAGCACGCCCTCGGCGAGCAGGTCACCCCGGCCACCGACGTCTTCTCGCTGGGCCTGATCGCCGCCGTCGCGGCCACCGGACGCCACCCGTACGGCGACGGCGGCGCCATCACCATCGCCGCGCAGATCGCCAACACCGCCCAGCGGCCACCGCGGCTCGACGGGTACGACGAGCGGTTGCGCCCCCTGCTGGAGCGCTGCCTGACCGCCGACCCGGCCGCCCGCACCGGCACCGAGGAACTGGCCGCGCTCTGCCAGGAGTCGGCGGGCCGCGGCCTCAGCGACTTCACCGGCTGGCTCCCGGCCCCGCTCACCGCCGAGATCGCCCGCCGCGAGCAGTCGGTCCAGACCCCGACGCAGCCGTCGACGCCCCAGATGCCGGCCGCTCCCCCGGCCGCCGCTCCGACGACGGCCCCGGCGGCCCCGCCCCACGCCCCGGCGGCCCACGCCCAGGGCACCACGCAGGGCGCGCCCCAGCAGGCCCCGGCACCGCCGCCGACCGGCTTCGGCCCGGCACCCCAGGGCCCGGCACCCACTCCCGGCTACGGCTACCCGCCCCCGGCCACGGACACCTACAACCTCACCCCGCAGGGCACCGCCCCGGCCCCGGCCCCGGCGCCGCCCAAAAAGAGCCGCCGCGGCCTCAAGGCGGCCCTGATCGCCCTGGTGTTCCTCGTCGTGGCCGGATCGGGCGCGGCAGCCGCGGTGTACGTGCTCGGCGGGAAGGACGACGCCAACTCCTCGGCGAACGGCACCAAGGACACCGGCGGAGGCGGCACCAAGGACGACACGAAGGACGACAAGGCCACCGCGGCACCGAGCCCGACCGAGTCCGACACCGGCTCCGGAGGCCAGGACACCCAGGACGACGGCACCGACCCCACCGGGTCCACCACCGACGTGCCCGCGAACGCCACGTACACGGTGCTCTTCGAGGACAAGACGCTGAACGTGCTGAGCCCCGTCAGTCTGGCGAACACCTATGTGGACTTCGACGTCCCCAAGGTCGACCCGTCCAACTACATGTCCGTCGACGTACAGGAGTTCTCCGCCAGCTCCACGGATCTCACGTTCACCCGGCCCATGGGCAAGGCCGCCGGCACCACGCCCGAGGAGTGCCTGGCGGGCGCGGAGCAGAACCCGTTCACCCAGACGCTGAGCGGTGATGTCATCAACCGGGACGACCAGATCGTCAAGGGCGACCACCTCTGCACGGTCACCGGCGAAGGAAACCTCGCGATGTGGACGATCACCGAGGTCGAGGCCCCCAGCGACGTGGACTACCTGCCCAACCTGAAGGGCACGATCACCGTCTGGGAGATCGCGCGCTGACGGCACGGCACGGTACGACGGGAAGGGGGCGCCCCACCGCTGTGGGGCGCCCCCTTCCCGTCGTACCGCCTACGCGTGGCTGCGCAGCAGCGTCCTCATCGTCCGCATCGCCACCGACAGGTTGGCGAGGTCGAACGCGTCGGAGGTCTGGATCTCCTCCAGGGTCGTGCGCGCCCGGCCGAGCAGTGCCGCGTTCTTCTGTTCCCACACCTTGAAGCGCTGCTCGGGGGTGGAGGAGCCGTTGCCCGCGGAGAGGACCTCGGCGGTGAGGGACGCGTGGGCCGCGTACAGGTCCTCACGGATCGCCGCGCGGGCCATGGACTGCCAGCGGTCGGCACGCGGCAGCTCGATGATGCGGTCCATCAGCTGGGTGATGCTCAGCCGGTCGGCGAGGTCGTAGTACACCTCGGCGACCTCCATCGGCGCCCGGCCGACCCGGTCCGCGACGGCGACGATGTCGAGCGTCGGGAAGGCCGAGGAGAAGCCCGCGACCCGCGTGGCCAGCTCCTCCGGGACCCCCGCGCCCGTCAGCTCGTCGTAGATCTCCTGGTACCACTCCAGGTCCGCGCCGCGCAGCAGCTTGGGCAGCTCGCCCCAGACCAGATGGACGCCCTCGGAGAAGAACGCGATGGTCTCGCTGAGCTGGAGCGGCTGCGGCCGGTTGTTGAGCAGCCAGCGCGTGCCGCGCTCGACGAGGCGGCGGGAGTGCAGCCGGATCCGGGTCTGGACGGCCGCGTCGACCGTGTTGTCCAGGCCCTCGACGGCGTCCCACACCTCGCCCGACCCGAAGATCGCGCGGGACGCGGTCTGCGCCCGGACGATCTCCTCCAGCGAGGCCCCGGTCTCCTCCCGCAGCCGGTGCAGGAAGCTCGTACCGCCCGTGTTGACCGTGTCGTTGACCAGCAGGGTCGTGATGATCTCGCGGCTCAGCGGGTGGCTGTCGATGTGCTCGGGGAACCGCTCGCCCAGCGCGGCCGGGAAGTACGCGTGCAGCAGCTTGCGCAGGTAGGCGTCGTCGGGCAGCTCGGTGTGCAGCAGTTCCTCGGCGACGGTGATCTTCGTGTAGGCGAGGAGGACGGCCGTCTCGGGGCCGGTGAGGCCCTGCCCGGTGTTGAGGCGCTCGCGGATCTGCCGGTCGGTGGGCAGGAATTCGAGCGCCCGGTCGAGGTGGCCCTCCCTGACGAGGTGGCGCATGAAGCGCTGCTGGGCGTGGAGCATGTCCGGGGACTGGGCGAGGGCGTTGGCGATCGCCGTGTTCTGCGAGTAGTTGTTGCGCAGGACGAGGTGGCCGACCTCGTCGGTCATCTCGGCGAGCAGCTTGTTGCGCTGCTTGACCGTCATGTCGCCGTCGCGGACCAGGCCGTTGAGCAGGATCTTGATGTTCACCTCGTGGTCGGAGGTGTCCACGCCCGCGCTGTTGTCGATGGCGTCGGTGTTGACCCGCCCGCCGGTCTGCGCGAACTCGATCCGGCCCAGCTGGGTCAGGCCGAGGTTGCCGCCCTCGCCGACGACCTGGACCCTGAGGTCCCGCCCGTCGACCCGGATGGCGTCGTTGGCCTTGTCGCCGACGTCTGCGTGCGACTCGGTCGAGGCCTTCACGTACGTGCCGATGCCGCCGTTCCACAGCAGGTCGACCGGCGCCTTGAGGATCGCCTTCATCAGGTCGGCCGGGGTCATCTTGGCGACCTTGTCCTCGATGCCGAGGACGTCCCGGATGTGGCCGTTGATCGGGATCGCCTTGGCGGTGCGCGGGAAGACGCCGCCGCCGGTGGAGATCAGATCGGTGTCGTAGTCGGCCCAGCTGGAGCGGGGCAGCTCGAAGACCCGGCGGCGCTCGGCGTAGGAGGTGGCCGCGTCGGGGCTGGGGTCGATGAAGATGTGCCGGTGGTCGAAGGCGGCGACGAGGCGGATGTGCTCGCTGAGCAGCATGCCGTTGCCGAACACGTCACCGGACATGTCACCGATGCCGACGACCGTGAAGTCCTCGGACTGCGTGTCGACGCCCACGTCCCGGAAGTGCCGCTTGACCGACTCCCAGGCTCCGCGGGCGGTGATACCCATGCCCTTGTGGTCGTAGCCGGCCGAGCCGCCGGAGGCGAAGGCGTCCCCGAGCCAGAAGTTGTAGCTCTCGGCGACCTGGTTGGCGATGTCGGAGAAGGTCGCGGTGCCCTTGTCGGCGGCGACGACGAGATAGGTGTCGTCCTCGTCGTGCCGGACGACGTCCGACGGCGGGACGACCTCGCCCGCGACCATGTTGTCGGTGATGTCGAGCAGCGCGGAGATGAAGGTCTTGTAGCTGCGGATGCCCTCGGCGAGCCAGGCGTCCCGGTCCACCGACGGGTCGGGCAGCTGCTTGGCGACGAAGCCGCCCTTGGCGCCGACGGGCACGATGACGGTGTTCTTGACCATCTGCGCCTTGACCAGGCCCAGGATCTCGGTGCGGAAGTCCTCGCGCCGGTCCGACCAGCGCAGCCCGCCGCGGGCGACCTTGCCGAACCTGAGGTGCACGCCCTCGACGCGCGGCGAGTACACCCAGATCTCGTACGCCGGACGCGGGGCCGGCAGATCGGGGATGGCCTGCGGGTCGAACTTCATGGAGACGTAGTCGTGCGGCCTGCCGCCGGCCGCCTCCTGGAAGAAGTTGGTGCGCAGCGTCGCCTTGATGACGGTCAGGAACGACCGCAGGATGCGGTCCTCGTCGAGGCTCGCCACCTGGTCGAGCGCCGCGTCGACCTCTTCGAGGAGCGCGTCGACGATCTCCCGCCCGGCCCGCTGCCGGTCCGGCGACATCCGCGCCTCGAACAGCGATACGAGCAACCGGGTGGTGTGGACGTTGTTGCGGAGGGTGTCCTCCATGTAGTCCTGGCTGAACGTGGACCCGGCCTGCCGCAGGTACTTGGCGTACGCGCGCAGCACCATGGCCTGCCGCCAGGTCAGGCCCGCGCTCAGCACGAGCGCGTTGAACCCGTCGTTCTCGGCCTGCCCGGTCCAGGTGGCGGCGAAGGCCTCCTGCACCCGCTCCCGGGCGTCGTCCCCGGCGTAGTCCACGCTGCCGGCCTGCTGCCTCGGCATCCGCAGCCCGAAGTCGTAGATCCACGCGGTCGTCCGGTCCGCGCAGCGCAGTTCGTACGGCCGCTCGTCGATGACCTCGACGCCGATGCGGTTGAGGACGGGCAGCACCGCGGAGAGCGAGACCGAGCCGCCCTTGCGGTAGATCTTGAACCGGCGCTCGTCGGGCGCGGCGCCCACCGGCTCGTACAGGCTCAGCTCGAAGTCCTCGTCCTGGTCGAGCGCTTCGAGGCGGACGAGGTCCGCGACGGCCGAGCGGGGGTTGTGGTCGGCCTTGTACCCCTCGGGGATCGCGTTGCCGTACTTGCGCAGCATCTCGGCGGCGCGTTCCTCGCCGACCTCGGCGTTGAGCGCCTCGGCGAACCCGTCCGACCAGGAGCGGGCGGCCTCGACGAGCTTGGCCTCCAGGCGTTCCTTGTCGGCGTCGCTGAGGTGCGGCAGTTCGGTGCCGGGCTGGACGCGGACCACGAAGTGCAGCCGGGAGAGGATCGACTCGGTGTTCCAGGCGGTGAAGTCGACGCTGATGCCGTTCAGTTCCTCCTTCAGGATGTCGATGATCCTGAGGCGTACGCCGGTGGTGTAGCGGTCGCGCGGGAGGTAGACGAGGGCGGAGTAGTAGCGCCCGTACTCGTCCTGGCGCAGGTAGAGCCGCAGCCGCCGGCGCTCCTGGAGGTAGAGCACGGAGGTGACGATGGAGCGCAGCTCGTCGGCCGAGGTCTGGAACAGTTCGTCGCGCGGGTAGGTCTCCAGGATCTGGAGGAGGTCGCGCCCGTCGTGGCTGTTGGGCGAGAATCCGGCGCCCCGCAGGACGTCCTCGACCTTGCGGCGGACGACGGGCACCCGGCGCACGGACTCGGTGTAGGCGGCGGAGGAGAACAGTCCGAGGAAGCGCCGCTCACCGATCACGTTCCCCTCGGCGTCGAACTTCTTCACGCCCACGTAGTCGAGGTAGGACGGCCGGTGGACGGTGGCGCGGCTGTTGGCCTTCGTCAGGACGAGGATCTTGTGCTCACGGGCCTTGGCGCGGGCGTCGGCGGGCAGCCGCTCGAAGGAGGAGCTGACGGGGTGCTGGTCCTGCCCGGCGTGCTGCGGGTCGGAGCGCAGGATGCCGAGCCCGGTGCCGGCGACGGCGGCGAGGGAGTCGTCCTCGCGCAGCTCGTACTCCCGGAACCCGAGGAAGGTGAAGTGGTCGTCGGCGAGCCAGCGCAGCAGCTCGCGGGCCTCCTCCACCTCCTCTCCGCGCAGGTCGTCGGCGGTGTGCTCGGCGGGCAGCCCGTCGGCGATCCGGACCGCCGCCTCCCGCATCTTCTCCCAGTCCTCGACGGCCTCGCGGACGTCGGACAGGACGCGCAGCAGGTCGTTGTTGATCTGCTTGAGGTCCGCCCGGTCGGTCTCGCGGTCGATCTCGACGTGGATCCAGGACTCGATGTGCGCGTCGTGCGGCAGCGCCTCGCCGGCGGCCACGGCCGCGGCCGCCGCGGCGACGGCGGCCGGCTCGATGATCAGCTCGACGAGCTTGCCGGTGACGTCCCGTCGGACGACGACCTGGGGGTGGATGACGACATGGATGCCGCGCCCCTGCCGTGACAGCTCGTTGGTCACGGAGTCGACGAGGAAGGGCATGTCGTCGGTGACGACCTCGACGACGGAGTGGCTGCAGGTCCAGCCGTTCTCCTCGACGGTCGGGGTGTGCACCCGTACGTTGGCCGTGCCCTGGGGGCGGTTCTCGGCCAGTCGGTAGTGGGAGTGGGCGGCTCCGAAGACGTCGACCGGGTCACGGCCGCTCAGGTCCTCCGGGGCGGTGTGCAGGTAGTAGCGCTGGAGGAACGCGAGCACGGTGTCGTGGTCCGGGATGTCGGACAGGCTCTCGCTCGTCTTCCCAGTCGGTAGATACCCCCCGACCGGGCTGTTCTCAGCTACCCGGGCGGCCCGTTCGAGCAGCTCGGCCTTGGCTTCGTCCAGCTTGGTCTGCATTGTCCTCTGGCTCCTGTCGCGCGCCGTTGCGTGACGTAGAAGGAAGTACGAACTCGTGCCCTCCGACGCGCCACCACGACACGGGGTGTCCGGTCTGCTTCGACGCTATGCCGCAGGGTGAGACGAGCGGGGGGTAATCAGCCATTCTCGGTACCCGACAGGGATGTGACGCTGCTCTCGGCATCGCGCCGTCCGTGGGTGTACCCGGCGTCCCGGGAGCCCTGGTGGCTCCCTCCCGCCCGCGAGGACCAGCGACCGCCGCCCGGACACGGATGTCGTCCGTGCTCACCGGGCGCAGGGCAGGGACGACGAGGTCCCCGCGAACTATCGCGCTGATCACGCCACAAGGCTATCCCTCCGGACGGGGGGCACGTCATGAGCCGTATGTGTACAAAACAGGGGGTCGAACTTTGACGTTCTGCACAGTACCCATCGCGCACTTTTGAGCTTACCTCCGCGCAACCGAGCTTATACGCGCTTTCGTCGCACCCTGAAGCCGCACACCCCCTTGGCAGATCTTCACCCCGGATGCACGTTGCCCAGGAGGCCATAGCCTGACGAAGAAGCCCTGCGGTACCGAGGGGAGCCCACCATGACGGCCAAGATCCTGATCGTGACCGGCGACGCGGCGGAGTCGCTGGAGGTCCTGTACCCCTACCAACGCCTCCGCGAGGAGGGGTACGAGGTCCACATCGCGGCCCCGAGCCGCAAGAAGCTCCGGTTCGTCGTCCACGACTTCGAAGTGGGATACGACACCTACACCGAGAAGCCCGGCTACTCCTGGCCCGCCGACCTGGCCTTCTCCGAGGTCGACCCCGGTCAGTACGTCGCCGTCGTCGTCCCCGGCGGGCGGGCCCCCGAGTACCTCCGCAACGACCCCGAGCTGCGCAAGATCCTCAAGTCCTTCTTCGACACCGACAAGCCGGTCGCCCAGATCTGCCACGGCCCGCTGCTCACCGCCGCCGTGGACGCCCTGAGCGGCCGCCGCGTCACCGCCTACCCGGCGCTCGAACTCGACATGCAGGCCGCCGGCGCCACCTTCCAGGACGCCGAGACCGTCGTCGACGGCACCCTGGTCTCCGCCCGCGCCTGGCCGGACCACTCCGGCTGGATGCGGGAGTTCCTGACGGTGCTGCGGGCGAAGGCACCGGTGACGTGAGAGGGCGGGGCCGGGGACGCGGGCGCCGGGCCGACCGCTACGCGGCCAGCCGCCCGGCCTCCTCGACGGCCTCCTCCAGGGTGTCAACGACAGGTACCCCGACCCACTCCAGGCTGGCCCTGCTGTGGGAACCCCCGGTGTAGAGCACGGCCTGCGCACCCACGTGCCGGGCGGCGACGGCGTCGTCGGCGGCGTCCCCGATCACGACGGTCCGTCTCGGCTCCACGCCCACGAGCCGGCGCAGGTGGCGCACCATGTGCTCGGCCTTGCTGCCTCCGGAGGGTCCGGTGCGCCCGTCGACCCGGACGAAGTGCGGCTCGATCCCGAAGCCCCGGACCAGCGGGACCAGTTCCTCGTGCACGTACATGCTGAGGATCGACTGGCTGCGGCCCGCCGAGAGCCACTCGGTGAGCAGCCCCGGCACCCCCTCGGTCAGCCCGCAGGCGACCCGGTGCTCCGCGTAGTACCGGTGGAAGACCACGTCCATGGCCTCCCACTCCTCGTCCGAGGGCAGCCGCCCGATCAGCCGCTCGTAGAACTTCGGCACCGGCACGCAGTACAGCTCCCGGTACCGCTCCAGCGTGATCGGCTCGATCCCCAACTCGGCGAACGCCGCGTTGGTCGCCCCGATGATCGCCTCGTTGTCGTTCAACAAGGTCCCGTTCCAGTCCCAGACGATGTGCGCCCCGACTCCGTTCATCCCCATATCCAAAAACTACCCTTCGCCGCCGACAACGCATTCCCACCACCCACAAGGACCGCCACCGGCCGAGCGACACACGGCGACGCCGCCGCCATCACAGCCGACAGCCGCGCTCGGTGCCACCGTTGCCCGCCTGCGCACAGGCACGCCCCGCTCGGCGGCCGACCCGCTGAACGCCGCCGCCATCCACCGCCGACAACCGCGCTCGATGCCACTCCCGCCCACCTGCGCACAGGCACGCCCCGCTCGGCGGCCGGCCCGCTGGACGCCGCCGCCATCGCTGCCACTGTTGCCCACCTGCGCACCGCCACGCGCCCTCGGCGCCGGTCCCCCGGCCACCCCCACACGCTGCGGGCAATCGTGCCGCCAGGGGCGGCACGGGTGGGCGCAGCGGCGCCCGGCAAGCGCCGGTCAGCGAAACCGCCCCCCGCCCAGCCTCAGCAAGGGGCGCCGCACACCGACCCCACCGAGAACACCGGACCGCACCCGGGCGAGGGTGCTCGTGCCACCCACCGGCGCCCCGGTCCACAGCGGCGGCCGGATCAGCCCCCCAACCCCACGAGGTTCGGGATCTCCTGCGTCGCGTACCAGAGCAGCTCGTGATCGTCCGCCCCGTCCACGATGAACTGCGCGTCGTCGTCCCCCTGATCCGCCGCCCCCAACGCGTCCGCGGCCTCCCCGACCTCCTCCTCGGCCTCGGCCGAGTCGACGTGCACCGCCGCGGCCTTGCTCAACGGCACGGGCCCGGCCACCCGCACCTCCCCGAGCGCCACCGGATCGAGCCCCCGGTCGGGATCGGCCACCGCGTCCCGGTCGGCCACGTCCACCGCGACGACGACCCGCCGCCGCGCGGCCCCCGGATCCACGGCCACCAGCCGCAACGACGCGAGCGCCGCCCGGTTCAGCGCCGCGTACTCCAGCTCCTCGATGTCGTCGGAGAGATACCACTCCCGCAGAGCCGGGGTGACGGCGTACGCGACGAACGCCCCCTCCCCCAGCTCACCCGTCTTGTACGCCTCGGCGAGCCCGGGAAGGGTCAGGGGGACGTAGACGCGCATGGCTGGCCGCTTTCGTAGTCGTGATCTCGGAGCGCCCCGGAGCCTTTCGGCGGGACGGTCCGACGGTCCGTTGCGGAACGGTCCGACGATCCGTTCCCGCGATGCGTCCCGGCTCGCCGCGAAGGCCCCGCGAAGCCTCCGGAGGGCCTTCAGGATACGTGCGGGCGTCCCCTTTCGAGCGCCCGCCCAGCCCTCCGGAGGCGTCCACCCGGGGCCCGCCACCTCACCCGGTACATCCCCGCCCCGCCGGGCCCGAACCCCTCCCCGTCACCCTGATAGGTGAACCTTCCCGGGCCCCCGCCGACAGCCCCCGCTTCCTTGCCACGGCCCCCTCCGGCCTCGTACAAGATCCCCATCGCCAAGTTACCGACTGGTACCCGGCGGCCTCACCGACGAACGGGGATTTCCGATGAACAAGGTCATGACCAGGACCAGGCGCACCCCCGGCCCCCGCCCGCCCGTCCGCCACGACACCCGCCGCCCGGGCCGCACCCCGGCCCGCACGACCCCGGGAGACGGCCGCCCGTCGGCGCCCCGCTCAGCGGCACCCGCGCTCCCGCATCCGGCCCGCACGGCCCCCGCGGAGGCCCTCGCCGGACCCGTCCACCCCCACCCCCGCCCCACCGACCGCTTCGCCGACCTCCTCCTCGCCGTACTGAGCGGCCGCCGCCCGGTCCACAGCATGCTGCGCCACACCGCGGGACGGGCCTACGACGAACTGGCCTGGCTGGCCGAGCACGGCACCCTGCGCGTCCCCCACGGCGCGCACCCCGTCGTCCGTGACATCGGCTACTACGTGGCCGCCCCGGGCGCCCTGGAGGTCTTCGCCCGGATCGACGCGGGCGACCGTCTGCGCGCCATGGCCTTCCGCCTGGAACACGGCCCCGATCACCGCTGGCGCTGCACGGCGGTGGAACTCGGCGGCCCGAGGCTCCCCCACCCGGACGACGAGGACTGAACGGCGGCCACGACACCGGGCGGCCACGACACTCGGCGGCGGCGCTCCCGAATCGCGGCCGCCACGCACGAAGGGCCGGGCACCCGAAGATGCCCGGCCCTCACGGACTCACAGCCTCACCGCCCACGTCCCACCGCGCGCCCAGCGCGGCGGTGTCGGGGCCCGCGCCCCCTACTTCTTGCGGCGGCGGCTGGTCTTCCCCTGCTGCTTGCGACGCTCCGCGCGGGTGAGACCGTCCGCCTCGGAGCGGATGGGCTCGTCCTCGGGGAGGTCGCCCTCCACGATGCCGCCCTCGCCGTCGACGGTGGGCGCGGAGAAGTGCAGCCGGTCCCGGCGCTGCGGGGCCTCCAGCCCCTTGGCGCGGATCTCCGGCCGGGACGCACCCGCCTGGGCCGGCACGGCGTCGCTCTTGTCCAGGGACGGCTTGGAGTCCTCGACCGGGACCTCCTCGACCTGCTGCTCGACCTGGACCTCCAGGTTGAACAGGTAGCCGACGGACTCCTCCTTGATGCCCTCCATCATGGCGGTGAACATGTCGAAGCCCTCGCGCTGGTACTCCACCAGCGGGTCCTTCTGCGCCATCGCGCGCAGGCCGATGCCCTCCTGGAGGTAGTCCATCTCGTAGAGGTGCTCGCGCCACTTGCGGTCCAGCACCGACAGAACCACCCGGCGCTCCAGCTCACGCATGATCTCGGAGCCGAGCTGCTCCTCGCGTGCCCGGTACTGCTCGGTGATGTCGTCCTTGATCGACTCGCCGATGAACTCGGCGGTCAGCCCGGCCCGGTCCCCGGCGGCCTCCTCCAGCTCCTCGACGGTGACCTTCACCGGGTAGAGCTGCTTGAAGGCGCCCCACAGCCGGTCGAGGTCCCACTCCTCGGCGAAGCCCTCGGCGGTCTCGGCGGTGATGTACGCGTCGATGGTGTCGTCCATGAAGTGCTGGATCTGCTCCTGCAGGTCCTCGCCCTCCAGGACGCGGCGCCGCTCGCCGTAGATGACCTCGCGCTGCCGGTTGAGGACCTCGTCGTACTTGAGGACGTTCTTCCGGGTCTCGAAGTTCTGCTGCTCGACCTGCGACTGGGCGGAGGCGATCGCGCGGGTGACCATCTTGTTCTCGATCGGGACGTCGTCCGGCACGTTCGCCATGGACATCACGCGCTCGACCATCTGGGCCTTGAAGAGTCTCATCAGGTCGTCGCCCAGCGACAGGTAGAACCGGGACTCGCCGGGGTCGCCCTGACGGCCGGAACGGCCGCGCAGCTGGTTGTCGATACGCCGGGACTCGTGCCGCTCGGTGCCGAGGACGTAGAGCCCGCCGAGCTCCTTGACCTCCTCGAACTCCGTCTTGACCGCTTCCTCGGCCTTGGCGAGGGCCTCGGGCAGGGCGTGCGCCCACTCCTCGATGTGCTCCTCGGGGTCGAGGCCGCGCTGGCGCAGCTCCGCCTCGGCGAGGTCGTCGGGGTTGCCGCCGAGCTTGATGTCCGTACCGCGGCCGGCCATGTTCGTGGCCACGGTGACGGCGCCCTTGCGGCCGGCCTGGGCGACGATCGTCGCCTCCCGGTCGTGCTGCTTGGCGTTGAGCACCTCGTGCTGGACGCCCCGCTTGCTCAGCTGCTGGGACAGGTACTCGGACTTCTCGACCGACGTCGTACCGACGAGGATCGGCTGGCCCTTCTCGTGCTTCTCGACGATGTCGTCGACCACCGCCTCGAACTTCGCGACCTCGGTGCGGTAGATCAGGTCGGACTGGTCCTTGCGGACCATCGGCCGGTTGGTCGGGATCGGGACGACACCGAGCTTGTAGATCTGGTGGAACTCGGCGGCCTCGGTCATCGCCGTACCGGTCATGCCGGACAGACCGGGCTGTTCCTTGCCGTTGTGGTCGTGGCGCTTGTAGAGGCGGAAGAAGTTCTGCAGGGTGATCGTGGCGAGTGTCTGGTTCTCGTCCTTGATGTCCACCCCTTCCTTCGCCTCGATCGCCTGGTGCATGCCCTCGTTGTAGCGGCGGCCGGCGAGGATACGGCCGGTGTGCTCGTCGACGATCATGACTTCGCCGTCCATGACGACGTAGTCCTTGTCCTTCTTGAAGAGCTCCTTGGCCTTGATGGCGTTGTTCAGGTAGCCCACCAGAGGGGTGTTCACCGACTCGTAGAGGTTGTCGATGCCCAGCCAGTCCTCGACCTTGCCGACACCGGCCTCGTGGATGGCGACCGTGCGCTTCTTCTCGTCGACCTCGTAGTCGCCGGTCTCCTCGATGCCCTTGAGGGGGTTGCCGGGCTCGCCCTTCTTCAGGCGCGTGACCAGCTTGGCGAAGTCGCCGTACCACTTGGTGGCCTGGTCGGCCGGGCCGGAGATGATCAGCGGCGTACGGGCCTCGTCGACAAGGATGGAGTCGACCTCGTCGACGATCGCGAAGTTGTGGCCGCGCTGGACGAGCTCGTCCTTGGACCACGCCATGTTGTCGCGGAGGTAGTCGAAGCCGAACTCGTTGTTCGTGCCGTAGGTGATGTCGCACGCGTACTGCTCGCGTCGCTGGGCCGGCGTCATGTTGGCGAGGATGCAGCCGACGCTCAGACCCAGGAACTTGTGGACGCGGCCCATCATCTCGGAGTCGCGCTCGGCCAGGTAGTCGTTGACCGTGATCAGGTGGACGCCTTCGCCGGACAGCGCGTTCAGATACGCGGGCAGCGTGCCGACGAGGGTCTTGCCCTCGCCGGTCTTCATCTCGGCGACATAGCCGAGGTGGAGGGCGGCGCCGCCCATGATCTGCACGTCGTAGGGCCGCTGGCCGAGGGCGCGCTTGGCGCCCTCGCGGACGGTGGCGAACGCCTCGGGGAGCAGGTCGTCGAGGCTCTCACCGTCGGCGTACCGCTGCTTGTACTCCTCGGTGAGGGCGCGCAGCTCGGCGTCGGAGAGGTCGACGAAGTCCTCTTCGATGGAGTTGACCTGGTCCGCGATGCGGTGCAGCTTGCGCAGGATTTTGCCTTCGCCTGCACGCATGATCTTCGAGAGGACGGACACGGGGGTTTGTCTCCTTGCCGGTCGGGCCTGGGGAGGGTCGGTTTCAATGACAGTTGACAGTCTTGAATCACAGCTTGAGCAACGGCCATCGTAAGCGAGGACCCCGGCGTGCCGGGAGGTCTGGCGGTGACAGCCCACCAGGACAACGGGCAGGCGACACCGATGGTGCCGTGTTCCGCCCACGAAATGCGCGAATCGTGACCGCCCGCTCACGCACCGCGCCGCCGCGCCGCCCGGGGAACGCAGCTGGGGGATGGGGACGAGCAGGATGGCGTCACCGCGTTCCACCGAGCAGAATCGCCCGATGGAACCCGTCACCCTGACCACCGAGCGCCTGGTGCTGCGCACCGTGGACCGGCGCGACACCGCCACGGTGTACGCGGCCGCGCAGGACCCGGACATCCAGCGCTGGACCACGATCCCCTCGCCGTACTCGCGTGAGCACGCGGAGGGTTTCGTCGAACGGGCCGTCCCCGAAGGCTGGGCCACCGCCTCGATGTTCACCTTCGGCCTCTTCCTGGCCACCGGGGAGCTGGCGGGGATGCTCGGCATCACCATGCGCTCCCCGGGCACCGGCGAGATCGGCTTCTGGGCGACCAGGGAGCACCGCCGCCACGGCTACGTCACCGAGGCCACCCGCGCCGCCGCCCACTGGTCCTTCACCACGCTCGCCCTCGACCGCCTCGAATGGCGCGCCGAAGTGGGCAACGCCGCCTCCCGCGCGGTGGCCGAACACACCGGCTTCACCTTCGAGGGCACCCTCAGGGCCGGCCTCGACAACAACGGCGTCCGCCGCGACTGCTGGATGGCCTCCCTGCTCCCCTCGGACCTGGGCCTGCCCTCGACAACGCCGTACGTACCGTCACCGTCCTGACCCCGACGCCCCGACGCACCGCCGGTGCCGGGGGATGCCGGGGCGGGCCTCAGGCGTCCCGTATCCCCAGCTCAGCCCCGCCTGTCAGTCCCCTCCCCTACCCTGCGGAGCATGACCTCCCTCCCGCGCCCCGCCACAGAACTCACCGCAGACGAGGCCCGCAGAATCGCCCTCCGGGCACAGGGCTTCCTCGGCGCCCCGGACCGCAGATCCGGCGTCCGCGGCGTGCTGCGACACCTGGGCGCGGTCCAGCTCGACACCATCTCGGTCCTCGCCCGCTCCCACGAACTCATCCCCTACGCCCGTCTCGGGGCCGTGGGCCGCACCACGGTCGACCGCGCCTACTGGACGGACACGCACGCCTTCGAGTACTGGTCCCATGCCGCCTGCATCCTCCCCATCGAGGAGTGGCCCCATTTCGCCTTCCGCCGCCGCGCCTACCGCGCCCGCCCCCAGTGGGGCCACCAACTCCCGGACGGCGCCTACGAGCGCGTCATCAAACAGCTGCGCGACGAGGGCCCTCTCACGGCCACGGAGCTGGGCGGCGCGAAGCGCACCAGCGAGTGGTGGGACTGGTCCGGCGAGAAGGTCGCCGTCGAACGCGCCCTGATGTACGGCGAGGTGGTCTGCGTGGAGCGCCGCGGCTGGAAGCGCGTGTACGACCTCGCCGAGCGCGCCGTCCCGAAGACCCTGCTGCACGACGACCTGGACGACGCGGAGTGCGTACGCCGCCTGGTCCGTCTGGCCGGTGAGGCCCTGGGCGTCGGCACCCGCGCGGACATCGCCGACTACCACCGCCTCAAGGGCGAGCAGTTCGACGCGGTGGTCGCCGACTCGGGCCTGGTCCCGGTGACGGTGGAGGGCTGGGCCAAGCCGGCCTGGGCCGACCCGGCGGCGCTGGCGGCGCCCCCGCGCGGCCGCCACCGCACCACGCTCCTGTCCCCGTTCGACTCCCTGATCTGGGAGCGGGCCCGCACGGAGCGCATCTTCGGCTTCACCCACCGCCTGGAGGCCTACGTCCCCAAACAGAAGCGCGTCCACGGCTACTTCGCGATGCCGGTCCTCGCCGGCGGCCGGCTCGTCGGCCGTGTCGACCCCGCCCGTGACGGCCGCACCCTGGTCGCCAAACAGGTCACCCTCGACGGACCGAAGGCGGTCCCGGCCGTGGCCCAGGCCCTTGTGGAAGCGGCGACCTGGGTGGACTGCACGGACGTGCGCGTGGAGCGGGTGGACGCTCCCGAGCTGCGCGAGCCGCTGGCGCGGGAACTGGTGCGCGCGCTTTCCTGATCCTCGGCATCCTCGGCATCCTCAGCGGATTTCGAGGATCTTCTCCCGCATCGCGTAGACCACGGCCTCCATCCTGGAGTGCAGCTGCAGCTTCTCCAGGATGTTGCGCACGTGGTTCTTCACGGTGTTCTCGGAGATGAACAGCTCCTTGGCGATGTCCCGGTTGTTCATTCCGGTCGCCACGAGCTTGAGTACTTCCAGTTCCCGGTCCGTCAGCCGCGGCGCCGGCACGAGGCGCCGCTCGTCCGTCCGCTGGATCATGGACTTGAACTCGGTGAGCAGCTTCGACGCCATCGAGGGGCTGATCTGCGACTGTCCGTCGGCGACGGCGCGAATGGCCGTGGCCACCTCGTCCGTGGAGATCTCCTTGAGGAGATAGCCGGTCGCCCCCGCCTTGATCGCGTCGTAGAGGTCGGCCTCCTCGTCACTGATCGTCAGCATGATGATCTTCGCACTGGGGGCCACCTCCTTGATGGAGGTGCACGCCTCGATACCGCCGCGTTTGGGCATCCGTACGTCCATCAGCACGATGTCGGGCAGCAGGTCCGCGGCCTTGTCGACCGCCTCCGCCCCGTCACCGGCCTCGCCGACGACCTGGATGTCCTCCTCGGCGGCGAGCACGATCTCCAGGCCGCGGCGGAAAAGCGCGTGGTCGTCGACGACGAGGACCCGGATCGGCTCCTTGCGCGAGGAGCCGGAGGCGGAGTCCATGCCGACGGAGCCGTCGTCGGCATCCTCGTCACGCATCGGTCCGAAACTGCTGTCCGCCATCGTTCCTCCCCCTGAAGGCCGTGGCCTGTGTTTCTGTGCCATTGCCAACCCAAGGCAACGGCCCCCCGGTTGGGGCCGGTTCGGCCATGATTTCATGCCCGGCCCGCCCTGCGGTGACAGAGCGGGCCGCAAGGGGTCGCACACCGGTGCCCCTGGGGGCGCACAAGCGCTCCAGGGGCACCGGCCGGCTGTCACCGGCGCGCTCAGCCGCCGAGCGCGCCGCCCGGGGCGTCCGCGTGCGCCTGGGCGACCATCGGGTCCGTGCTGAGGTGGATGACGCCGTAGTCGTAGGCGTGCCGCCGGTAGACGACACTCGGTTCCTTGGTCTCGGAGTCGACGAAGAGGTAGAAGTCGTGCCCGACCAGTTCCATCTCGTAGAGAGCCTGGTCGAGGGTCATCGGAGATGCGACGTGGGTCTTCTCGCGGACGATGAGGGGACCTTCACCCTTCACCTCCAGCGAACCGATCTTCTTGGTGGGCACGCCGTCCGTCTTCTCCTCGTCGGCGACGTATCCATTGCCGTTGAGGGTGGCCACGCCGGGGACGTGGTCGGCGACCTCCGCGGCAGTGAGCCTGCGCGCGCCACGGCGCGTGTAACGCTTGTCGTGCTGCTTGCGCAGCCGGGCCTCCAGCTTGTCCGCCGCCAGGTCGAGCGCCGCATACGGATCGCTTGCCGCTGCCTCGGCCCGGATCACCGGCCCGCGGGAGTGGAGCGTGATCTCCACCCGGTCACTGCGGTCGGCCTGTCGGGGGTTGGGCTCCTTGGACACCTCGACGTCGAGGCTGATCACCTTGCCGTCGAGCTTCTGGATCTTCTCCAGCTTCAGCTTCTCGGCCACGTGCTTGCGGAACCGCTCGGGCACCTCGGTCTTGCGGCCCTTGACGACGATGTCCACGCAGAACTCCGTTCCCGGATCGCTCCGCTCCACTGGCGGAGCATCTCCCTTGTGCACCAGGTTCCGGTGGCTCCCGGAACCGCGGACTCGGTGACTTCCACCTCCTCCTCCCCCGTGGACAAGATCTCCACCCACCACCGCGGGGTGATTCGGAAAAGCCGCAGCGCAGCATTCGGATATGTGGTGAACGGCCGGGGCCATTCCCTCACAACCGAACATATCTCGCCCGGCCGGATGTCGTCACCCTCTACTGGGGCGTACCTCCGTTCAGGTGAAATGGCCCTTTCATTACCTGCAACGATGCAAGTTCTCTGTCAGTTCCGGTTTATTTCGAAGGAGTCGGGTGGCGCGGCGACCACCGCCGCGCCGATGCCGTCTCCGGCACCGTCCGCACCCGTCATTCCCGTCACCCCCCGTGCTCGCACCGCCCCATCCGGCTTCCCATCCGCAACGCGTTCACCCGTCCGGTCCGCATGCCCGCCCCGGGCCGCCCGAACCGCCCGGGCCGCCTCCGCGAGCGAGGCACCCGTCGTCATCAGGTCGTCCACGAGCACGATCGCGCCCCCGTTCAGCAGTGGGGTACCCCCGGCGGCAACCTCCAGTGCACCCGCGAGGTTCTCCAGCCGCTGCCGGGAGTCCAGCCCCGCCTGGTCGGCCACGGCCCGCCGCTGCCGCAGCACCCCGGCGACCCGGGCCGGTGTCCCGGTGCGCCGCAGCTCCCCGGCGGCCGCGAGCGCGATCCGCCGCGCCGGGTCGTGCCCCCGCGCCCGCACCGCCCGCCGCGCGGACGGCACCGGGACCAGCAGCACCGGCCCGCCACCACCCGCTCCACCCGCCCGTACGGCCCCTGCCAAGGCCGTGCCGAGCGGTCCGGCGAGTGCCAGCGCACCCCGTTCCTTGTGCGCGATCAGCGTGGCCCGCACCGCGTCCTCGTACGGTGCCGCCGCGTGCACCACGGGCAGCCCCGTCGGCTCCGGCACCGGTCGCACCCGGCACGGCGCGGCTCCGGTCAGAGCCGCGCGGCACTCCGGGCAGAGCACCGCGCGTAGCCTCCCGCACCCTCCGCACTCGGCCGGCAGCACCAGATCCGTGAGGTCCCGCCACCACCCCCGCATGCCCACCACTGTGCCGACGCACACGAAAACCTGCCACCCCTGTGGACAACCGCCTGTGGACAACTCACCGCGACCGCACAGGGGTTGTCACCCACACGAATGACGAGCGCCTGAAGAACGAGGGCGGGGGCCGTGAACCGAGGGGCCGTGAACCGAGGGGCGGCCGAGGGACGGGGAGACCGAGGGACCGCGGCACCGAGTGCGGAGGCGCAACGGGTCAAAGCACTGAGGGACGGGCGAGGGCCGGGGAGAACCACCCGGCGACCCCGAGGCCCCGCCCCCGCCCTCTCCTCGACCTCACCCCGGATAGACCGGCGCCGACCCTTCCTTGACGACCGTCTGCCACTGCTCCCCGGGGGACAGCCGGACGATTCCGTCGGCCGAGTGCGCGACCAGCGGCTGGCTCTCGTCCTCGGACGCGGCGATCTCCTCCACACCCGTGAGCGCGGAGGGCCCGGAACCCGGTGCAGGGGAGCCGTCGACCCGGACGTACCGCATCTGCTGCACGCCGCCGGATTCGCGCCCCACGACCACGAGTTGGCTGTCGCCCGCCCACGACATGGCGGTGACGTCCTCCAGGTCCGGTGTCACGGACCGCAGTTCGACGATCGAGACGGTGGTGCTCTCCGCGTCCGCGTCCCGCTCGATGCGCCCGATGTACAGCGCCCGCTTGCCCTCGCTCTTCAGGATCAGCGCCACCCGCACCCCGTCGGCGGCCACCCGGACCGCCTCGATCCGCCCGTCGAGGTTGGGCGTCCTGACCTCCAGCGGCTCACCCATGCCGTCCGCCAGGACGAGCAGCCGGGGCTTGTCGGGGTCGCGGTCCGCCACCCACAGATCGCCCCGCCCGTCCCAACTGGGCGTCGTCAGCCGGTCCTTCGCAGTGGCACCGGCGCTGCTCAGCACCGGGTCGCCGATCGAGGAACCCGCCGTCAGCGGCGCCACGTACAACTCGCTCCCGTCGGCCGACACACCGGCCGCGCGCTCCTCGTCACGCGAGACGGCGGCGGACCGCAACTGCTTCTCGCCGTCACCGAGCGCGCCGGGAACGGCCGTCGGCGTGGTCGCCGCGCCCCGCCCGGACAGCCGTACGAGCTTGTGGTCGCCGTCGATGAAGTACTCGAACTCCGCGGTCTTGCCGAAGTCGTGCGAGGCGACGACCTCGTCGACCGTGCTCTCACCGAGCACGCACAGCTGCGCGCCGGTCGACCCCTGCAGCTCCACCTCGTCCACACCCGTGGGCATGTAGTCCTGCAAGGTGAACAGGAGCTGGGCGGCCATCTCCTTGCACCGGCTCGCCGAGACGTGGTCGGCCTTCTTGTTCAGCGGCACGACCAGCCTGTTCTGGTCGTCGGGCGTCAGCGCCCTGGTGCCCTTCCTCAGGGCCGTACCGGACGGGAAGCTCGTCCTCGCGACCGGGTTGAGCCAGCTGGTGGGGCCCTTCAGCAGGTCGCGGACCACCTGCGTCACCGGGTCGACCTGGCTGCGCACATAGACCGGGTCGGCGACGGTCCCCGGCTCACCGGACTGCGCGGCGGAGGTGAAGTAGTACTTGTTGATGGACTTGTAGTTGCGTTCGAAGTCCGACCGGCCGAGCACCACACCCGACGGCAGCCGGTCGATGCGCCACTGCCCGGTGTCCTTCACGCGCGTGAGGTGCACCTGCCTGCTGTACTCGCCACTGGTGGGCGTGTACGCGTGCTGCTCGTCGACCCGGGCGACCCGTTCGCCGGACAGCTCGTAGCGGTACTCGTCGTCGTCGGACCGTTCCCCCGTGCCCGGGGTGTAGGGGGTCGGGGCCTCGGCGAGGACCGTGGTCGACTCACCGGGATCCCAGTCCTTGGCCGCGTCGCCGGTCAGGTACTTGCGCGCGGTCTCGTACCTGAGGTCGTCGCTGGTCAGGGCTTCCAGGAAGCCCTGCACGATCTCCTGCGGCTCGGCGTCCTCGGCGGGCGGCAGCGCGAAGACCCGCACCGGCGAGTCCGGCCTCGGGGTGGACTCGACATCACGCATGTCGCCGCTGTCCGGCATCGAGGCGCACCCCGCCAGCAGGACGGCACACACGCCGACGCCCCCGATCCGCACGGCCGCCCTCGTCGGACGCCTACGGCCGCCTTCCACGCGGTCAGCGCCCACGGAATGCCTCCCCCTGGTCGTGCTGCCGCTCCGGATCACTCTCGGCCGGCCTCTCCTCGGCCCGTCCCGCATCGCCGTCGGACCGCCGCGGGGGCGGGGCCACCGGCGATGCCGGAGGCGGTGTCGCGGACGGCGTCGCGGACGGTACGCCCGGCCGGGGCACCACGCGCGCGCCGTTGCCCGGCAGTGCCGTCGGATCCGCCGTGGGAGCCTGTCCGGCGCCCGCCCGGGGCCCTATGGCCGTCCTCGCGGCCCCCGGCTCACCGGCCTGCACCGGCACCGTGGCGAGCTTGCCGCCGCCCGCGAGCGGCAGACCCGCGTCGTTGAGTCCACGGTGACGTCGGGAGTCCTTCGGCTCCAGGGGTATCGGGGACCCGCGCAGCGGCTCGTCCGCCGTCCTCGGCAGGGTGAGCCGGAACTGCGAACCGCCGCCCGGCTCGCCCCACGCCTGCAGCCAGCCCCCGTGCAGCCGGGCGTCCTCCAGGGCGATGGACAGCCCCAGCCCCGTACCACCGGTGGTACGCGCGCGTGCCGGGTCCGCCCGCCAGAAACGGCTGAAGACCCGCGTCGCCTCCCCCGGCTTCAGTCCCACGCCGTGGTCGCGCACCGCGACCGCGACCGCGCCACCCGCCGCCGCCAGCTTGACCACGACGTCCTTGCCCTCGCCGTGCTCCACGGCGTTGACCACGAGGTTGCGCAGCACCCGCTCCACCCGCCGGGCGTCGGCCTCGGCCACGACGGGCTGCTGGTCCCCCAGCACCCGTATCCGCGTCCCCTTGCGCTCCGCGAGCGGCTCCGCCCCGCTGACGACCTTCCGCACCACCTCGCGCAGGTCTATCGGCTCGGCCTCCAGAGCCGCCGCGCCCGCGTCGAACCGGCTGATCTCCAGCAGGTCCGCGAGCAGCGACTCGAACCGGTCCAGCTGGTCGGCGAGCAGCTCGGCCGACCGCGCGGTGATCGGATCGAAGTCCACGCGCGCGTCATGGATGACGTCCGCCGCCATCCGGACGGTCGTCAGCGGCGTACGCAGCTCGTGCGACACGTCGGAGACGAACCGCCGCTGCATCCGTGACAGGTCCTCCAGCTGCTGGATCTTCAGCTGCAGGTTCTGCGCCATCTTGTTGAAGGCCTCACCGAGCCGCGCGATGTCGTCCTCGCCGCTGACCTTCATCCGTTCCTGCAGCCGTCCGGCGGACAGCCGCTCGGCGATCCCGGCCGCCATCCGCACGGGCGTGACGACCTGCCGCACCACGAGCCAGGCGATGGCCCCGAGCAGCACGACGACGAACAGCCCGGCCGTCGCGAGCGTCCCCTTGACCAGGCTCAGGGACTTCTCCTCCTGGGTGAGCGGGAAGAGGTAGTACAGCTGGTACGGCTTGCTGTTGGGGTCGCTGACCTGTTTGCCGATGATCAGCCCCGGCTCGGACTCCTGGCCGTTGTTGTAGTGGATCCGCGTGTAGCTCTGGACGGCGCTGGTGCCGTCGTCGACGCGCTCGCGCAGTTCCACGGGCACGCTGAGGTCCCACTGCACGCCACCGGAGACACGCGGTCCGAGCCCGCCGGTCTCGCCGTCGGCGGAGGCGGGACTGAGCGTCACGACGTCAAACGCGCCCTGGCCACCGCTGGAGAGCGAATTCACCAGGGTCGTCATCCACTCGACGACGTTCTGCACCCGGTCGCCGTCCGGGTCCGGGTTGTCGTTCCCGGCCGCGCTCGCCTCACTGTCGGCCCGCTGCTCGGCGACCGTGAAGCCGCCGGCGGCCTGGCTCTGCGAGGCCTTGACCTTCGCGTCCAGCAGTCCGTTGCGGACCTGCCCGATGACGACGAAACCCAGCAGCGACACGACGCTGAGCGACATCAGCAGCGTCGTCACGACGATCCTGAGCTGGATGTTGCGCCGCCACAGCCGCATCACGGGCAGCAACGGGCGACGCACCCAGCGCATGAACAGCCTCAGGACAGGGCTGCCCTGGACTCCGCCCTGGAGCAATCCGCCCTCCAGCAGACGCCCCCATCCGGAACCCGACGTCTTCCGGCCGACAGGCCGCTCCGCGCGGGTCCCCGGCTGGCCGGGCGCCGAAGCGGCACTGTCACCGGACATGTCAGCTGGGCCCTGCCTTGTATCCGACACCACGGACGGTCACCACGATCTCCGGCCGCTCCGGGTCCTTCTCGACCTTGGAGCGCAGCCGCTGCACATGCACGTTCACCAGACGGGTGTCCGCCGCGTGGCGGTACCCCCAGACCTGCTCCAGCAGGACCTCCCGGGTGAACACCTGCCACGGCTTGCGCGCCAGCGCGACCAGCAGATCGAACTCCAGCGGCGTCAGCGCGATCGACTGCCCCTCACGCTTCACCGAGTGCCCGGCCACGTCGATGACCAGGTCACCTATGGCGAGCTGCTCCGGCGCCGGTTCCTCCGACCGCCGCAGACGCGCCCGGATCCGGGCCACCAGCTCCTTCGGCTTGAACGGCTTCACGATGTAGTCATCCGCGCCCGACTCCAGGCCGACCACCACATCGACGGTGTCGCTCTTGGCCGTGAGCATCACGATCGGCACCCCGGACTCCGCCCTGATCAGACGGCACACCTCGATCCCGTCCCGGCCCGGCAGCATCAGATCCAGCAGCACCAGATCCGGTTTGGCCTCACGGAACGCGGCCAGCGCCTTGTCGCCGTCGGCTACGAAAGACGGCTCAAAACCTTCACCACGCAACACAATGCCGAGCATCTCGGCCAGTGCGGTGTCGTCGTCGACGACAAGGACTCGTCCCTTCATGAATGCCATCATCCCATTAACTAAATCGTTACCTGGCGTGACCTGTCACACAGCTCGGCAAGCGCATCAGCGGTCACGGGCGACACAGCCCCTTCCTCGGTGACGATCGCCGTCACCAACTCGGGTGGCGTCACGTCGAACGCCGGGTTGTACGCCTGGGTCCCCAGGGGCGCCACCGCGATCCCACCTCCCGCCTCTGCTCCCGCCCTCGGGACCTGAGGTGCCGTGATCTCCGTCACCTCGTGCCCCGCGCGCTGTTCCACCTCTATGGACGCCCCGTCCGGGGTGTCCACATCCACCGTCGTCAGCGGCGCCACCACGATGAACGGCACGTGGTGGTACCGGGCGAGCACCGCGAGCGGATAGGTCCCGACCTTGTTCGCCACCGATCCGTCGGCGGCGATCCGGTCGGCGCCCACCAGCACCGCGTCCACCTCTCCGGCCGCGAACAGCGAGCCCGCGGCATTGTCCGTGAGCAAGGTGTACGCCATTCCGCTGCGCGCCGCCTCATAAGCGGTCAACCTGGCACCCTGCAGCAACGGCCGCGTCTCGTCCACCCACAGCCTCCGCAGCCGCCCCACCCGGTGCGCGGCCAGCGCCACCGCGAACGCCGTGCCCTCGCCGCCCGACACCAGCGCCCCGGTGTTGCAGTGCGTGAGCACCCGGTGCCCGCCGCCCGGCAGCAGCTCGTCCAGCAACGCCAGACCGTGCGCGGCCATCCGGGAGCTGGCCTCGGCGTCCTCCCGGTGCAGCGCCCGCGCGGCGGCGAGCGCCGCCTCGGCGGCCCGCTTCTGGTCGCCCGTCCGGCCGAGCTCGGCCCGGTGCGCGGCCCGCGCCCGGCGCACACCCACCGCGAGGTTCACCGCGGTGGGCCGGGCGCCCTCCAGCGCCTCGGCGGCGTCCTCCACGTCGAACCCGCGGACGGCGGCGAGCGCGACGCCGTACGCCCCGGCGATCCCCAGCAGCGGCGCCCCGCGCACGGCGAGGACACGGATCGCCTCCACCAGCGCGGGCGCGTCCGTGCACACCAGCTCGACCTCCTCTGCCGGCAGTCTCGTCTGGTCGAGGAGGACGAGGACGGGGCCCTCGGGCGGCTCGTCCCATCGGATCGCCGGTATCCCGGTCGGCCGGGTGTCGTCGCCGGATCGCGCGTACTGATCAGCCATGCGGTCAGTCTGCCCCGTATCCGTCGGACAATTGAAGGTGCGCAGCGGATACGGCCCCCGGTCACTTCGCGGAGACCGCGTGGCACGATGGGCGCCAACCTGCCGCCGCGACCGCGGACGAGCACCGTGAAGGAGCGACGATGAAGGACACTCCGGGCTGGGCCTCGCCCGGATCCGCCCCCTCCGGCGGCCAGGAGCCGGACCACCAGGACTCCGCGCAGCCGGCGGACCGGGCCGAAGCCGACCGCACGCAGCCCGCGGACCACACCGGCGCCGACCAGACGCCCCCGCAGTCCAAGTGGTCCAAGGAACAGCCGCCGCCCGCCCAGTGGTCCGCTCCCACCCCCCAGGCCCCCGACCGGACCCCGCCACCACCGCCCGGCCCGGGCTGGGGCGGCCACCCCGGCCCCGGCGGCCGGCCCGGATACGGCGCCCCCGGTCACGGCACTCCCGGCTGGGGCGGCGGCTGGGGCGGCCCCCCGCCCGCGGCCAAGCCCGGCGTGATCCCGCTGCGCCCGCTCGGCATCGGCGAGATCCTGGACGGCGCGGTCTCCACCATGCGCACGCACTGGCGCACGGTCCTCGGCATCTCCCTGGCCGTCGCGGTCCTCACCCAGATCGGAGTCATCCTGCTCCAGGGGTTCGTCCTCGACGACACCGCGAGCGCCGACGCCCTCAACGACCCCAGCGCCACCCCCGGTGAACTGGGCCGCGCCCTGGGCGACACCCTGCTGAGCACCTCCGTCGTCATGGTGATCTCCCTGCTGGGCACCATCATCGCGACGGCCCTGCTCACGACCGTGACCAGCCGCGCCGTCCTCGGCAGGTCCGTGACCACCTTGGAGGCCTGGCGGGACGCCCGCCCGCAGCTCCTCAGGCTGGCGGGGCTGACCGTCCTGCTGCTCCTGATCGCCGCCCTGATCATGACCGTCGGTGTGCTGCCCGGCGTCCTCCTCGCCGCCGGCGGCTCCACCGGCGGAGGCGTCCTCCTCGCCCTCTTCGGCGGACTCGGCGGCTTCGTCCTCACCGTGTGGCTGATGATCCGCTTCTCGCTCGCCTCGCCCGCCCTGATGCTGGAGAAGCAGGGCGTCCGGAAGTCTCTCGGCCGCTCGGTCAAGCTGGTGCGCGGCTCCTGGTGGCGGGTCCTCGGCATCCAGCTCCTCGCCGCGATCATCGCCTACATCATCGCGTCGATCGTCGTGATCCCCTTCACCTTCGTGGGCGCGGCCCTGGACGGGGACGGCATCTCCGGCCTCCTCACCACCGGCGGCGCCACACTCGGCTGGACCTACCTCGTCATCAGTGGCGTCGGCGCGGTGATCGGATCCACGCTCACCTTCCCGATCAGCGCGGGCGTCACCGTGCTGCTCTACATCGACCAGCGCATCCGCCGCGAGGCCCTCGACCTCGAACTGGGCCGCGCCGCCGGTCTCCAGGGCTACGGCGACGCCCCGGGCGCCACCCCGGGGAGCTGATGGGGTGAGCCTGGCGGGGGGAGCACTGACTGCCGTACCGATGGCGTGGCGCTCGGCGGACGAGCCGCCCCTCACCCTCCCGCGCGACCCCGCGCGGGAGGCGGCGCGCCGCGAGCTGTCCAAGGGCATGTACCACCAGAACGACCCCAGTTGGTACGAGCGCGCGATGGACGCCTTCTGGGAGTGGCTCGACAAGGTGTTCGGCGCCGCCTCGGCCGCCACCCCGGGCGGCCCGCTCGGCCTCGTCGTCATCGTCCTGGCCGTACTGGCCCTCCTGGGAGCCCTGTGGTGGCGCCTCGGCACCCCACGCCGCGCCGCCGCCTCCGCCACCGTGCTCTTCGACGACCGCCCCCGCAGCGCCGCCGAACACCGGGCCGCCGCCGAGGCGCAGGCCGCCCAGGGCCACTGGAACCAGGCCGTCCAGGAACGCATGCGCGCCGTCGTCCGCTCCCTGGAGGAACGCGCCCTGCTCGACGCACGCCCCGGCCGCACCGCCGACGAGGCCGCCTCCGAAGCGGGCTCGGCACTCCCCGCCCACGCGGACCGACTGCGCGCCGCCGCCCGGGACTTCGACGATGTCACGTACGGCGGCCGATCCGCGTCCGAGGAAACGTACCTCCGGCTCGCCGCCCTCGACACCGACCTGGAACGCACCAGGCCCGCGCTGGCGGGCAGCGCCTCCGGCACCGCGGACACGGCCCGCGGCACCCGCCCGGGAGCCGCCGAATGACCACCGGGGCCACGCATCCGTCCACCTCGGCCTCGCCCACGGCCCGTCAGGTGTGGACCCGCGCGCGCGGGATCGTCCTCGCGGCGGTGATCCTCCTTGCGGCGGCCGCCGTGATCGCCGTGATCCGCTCCGGCGCCGAACACGGCCGCCTGGATCCGCGCTCCGCCGACACCGACGGCAGCCGCGCGATCGCCGAACTCCTCGACGACCGGGGCGTGTCCACCCGGCTGGTCACCACCCTCGACCGGGCGAGCAGCGCCGTCGGCCCCGACACCACCCTCCTCGTCGCCGCCCCGGACCTGCTGACCGACGCCCAGCAGAACCGCCTGCGCGCGGCGACCGAGAACTCCGGCGGACGCACGGTCCTGGTGGCCCCCGGCTCCCCGTCCGTGAGCACCCTCGCCCCCGGCGTCACCGCCGACGCCGCCCTCAGCCTGGACTCCGCCCTCAGGCCCCGCTGCGAACTGCCCGCCGCCCGCCGCGCGGGCAGCGCCGACACCGGCGGGATCCGCTACGACGTCACCGCGGGCGCGGCCGACACCTGCTACCCGGAGAACGGCCTGCCGACCCTGGTGCGCGTCCCGGCCGCCGAGGGCAACGGCGACACCGTCGTCCTCGGCGCCCCCGACATCCTCCTCAACAGCAGCCTCGACGAGCAGGGCAACGCCTCCCTCGCCCTCCAACTCCTCGGCTCGCGCCCCCATGTGGTCTGGTACCTCCCCTCGCTCGCCGACTCGGCCCCCGACGCGGGCAACCGCAGCTTCATCGACCTGCTCCCCTCGGGCTGGCTCTGGGGCACCCTGCAGCTCTTTTTCGCCGCCGCCCTCGCGGCCTTCTGGCGGGCACGCCGATTCGGCCCGCTGGTGCCCGAGAGAATCCCCGTCGCGATCCGCGCGTCCGAAACCGTCGAAGGCCGCGCCCGCCTCTACCGCAAGGCAGACGCCCGCGACCGCGCGGCCGCCGCTCTTCGCTCCACCACCCGCACCCGCCTCGCCCCCCTCGTCGGCGTCCCCGTCTCCCGGGCACACACGCCCGAGGCCCTGCTCCCCGCCCTGTCCGCCCACCTCCACGGCGACGGACAGCCCCTGCGCCCTCTCCTCTTCGGCCCGCCGCCCGGCGACGACAGGGCCCTCATCGCCCTCACCGACCAACTCGACGCCCTCGAAAGAGAGGTACGCCGTTCATGATGGACCCGACCACTGACAACGCCGCGGCCACCGGGGACCCGGGCACCGCCCGTGCCTCCCTGGAGGCCCTGCGCGCCGAGATCGCCAAAGCCGTGGTCGGCCAGGACCCCGCCGTGACCGGACTCGTCGTCGCCCTCCTGTGCCGCGGACACGTCCTGCTCGAAGGAGTCCCCGGGGTGGCGAAGACCCTGCTCGTCCGCGCCCTCGCCGCCGCACTCGAACTCGACACCAAGCGCGTCCAGTTCACCCCGGACCTCATGCCGAGCGACGTCACCGGCTCCCTCGTCTACGACACCCGCAGCGCCGAGTTCTCCTTCCAGCCCGGCCCCGTCTTCACCAACCTGCTCCTCGCCGACGAGATCAACCGCACGCCCCCCAAGACCCAGTCGTCCCTCCTCGAAGCGATGGAGGAACGCCAGGTCACGGTCGACGGCACCCCGCGCCCGCTCCCGGACCCGTTCCTGGTCGCCGCGACCCAGAACCCGGTCGAGTACGAGGGCACCTACCCCCTTCCCGAAGCCCAACTGGACCGCTTCCTCCTCAAACTGACGGTCCCGCTTCCGTCCCGCGAGGACGAGATCAGCGTCCTCACCCGCCACGCACAGGGCTTCAACCCGCGCGACCTGCGCGCCGCCGGCGTACGCCCCGTCGCGAACGCGGCCGACCTCGAAGCCGCCCGCACCGCCGTGGCCAGGACGACCGTCTCCCCCGAGATCACCGCCTACGTCGTGGACATCTGCCGCGCCACCCGGGAATCCCCGTCCCTCACCCTCGGTGTCTCCCCCCGAGGCTCCACGGCCCTCCTCGCGGCCTCCCGCGCCTGGGCCTGGCTGACGGGCCGCGACTACGTCACCCCGGACGACGTCAAGGCACTCGCCCTCCCGACCCTCCGCCACCGCGTCCAGCTCCGCCCGGAGGCCGAGATGGAGGGCGTGACGGCCGACTCGGTCATCAACGCGATCCTCGCCCACGTCCCCGTCCCCCGCTGATGGCCCCCACCGGACGCGCCGCGCTCCTCGCGGCCCTCGGCACCCTCCCCGTAGGCATCTGGGAGCCCAGCTGGACGGGCATCCTCGCCGTCAACGCCCCCCTGGCCCTGGCGTGCGCCTGCGACTACGCCCTCGCCGCTCCAGTACGCCGCCTGGGCCTCCTTCGCTCCGGCGACACCTCCGCACGCCTGGGCGAGACCGCGGACATCACCCTCACGGTCACCAACCCCACCAACCGCCCCCTGCGCGCCCACCTCCGCGACGCCTGGCCCCCCAGCAGCTGGCCGGCCGGCACCGAAGTGGCCGCCTCCCGCCACCGCCTCACGATCCCGGCGGGCGAGCGCCGCCGCGTCACCACCCGGCTGCGCCCGACCCGCAGGGGCGACCGTCAGGCGGACAGGGTCACGATCCGCTCCTACGGCCCCCTCGGCCTCTTCGCTCGCCAGGGCAGTCACAAGGTCCCCTGGACCGTACGCGTGCTCCCCCCGTTCACCAGCCGCAAGCACCTGCCGTCCAAGCTGGCCCGCCTACGTGAACTCGACGGCCGCACCAGCGTCCTGACCCGGGGCGAGGGCACGGAGTTCGACAGCCTCCGCGAGTACATCCCCGGCGACGACACCCGCTCCATCGACTGGCGCGCCACCGCCCGCCAGTCGTCGGTGGCGGTACGCACCTGGCGTCCCGAACGAGACCGCCACATCCTCCTCGTCCTGGACACCGGCCGCACCTCCGCGGGCCGCGTGGGCGACGCCCCCCGCCTGGACGCCTCCATGGACGCGGCTCTCCTCCTCGCCGCCCTCGCCTCCCGCGCCGGCGACCGCGTGGACCTCCTCGCCTACGACCGGCGGGTCCGAGCCCTCGTCCAGGGCCGCTCGGCGGGCGACGTGCTGCCGTCCCTGGTCAACGCCATGGCCCCGCTCGAACCGGAACTCGTCGAAACGGACGCCCGGGGCCTCGCGGCCACCGCCCTCCGCACGGCCCCCCGCCGCGCCCTGATCGTCCTGCTCACCACACTCGACGCGGCCCCCGTGGAACAGGGCCTTCTCCCTGTTCTGTCCCGCCTCACGCAGCGCCACTCGGTCCTGGTCGCGTCGGTCGCCGACCCGCACATCGCCCGTATGGCCGACTCCCGAGGCACCACGGACGCGGTCTACGAGGCCGCGGCGGCCGCCCAGTACCAGGCGGACCGCCACCGCACCGCCGAACAACTCCGGCGCCACGGTGTCACCGTGGTCGACGCGACCCCGGACGACCTGGCGCCGGCCCTCGCGGACGCCTATCTGGCGCTGAAGGCGGCAGGACGCCTGTGATGTGAGGGCTCGATATGAGGGATTGATATGAGGGGTGGGTGGGGAGCCCCGAAACGGTCCGGAAACGCAGAAAGGCCCACACCATAAGGTGTGGGCCTTTCCCAATATTTGTTCGGCGGCGTCCTACTCTCCCACAGGGTCCCCCCTGCAGTACCATCGGCGCTGTAAGGCTTAGCTTCCGGGTTCGGAATGTAACCGGGCGTTTCCCTCACGCTATGACCACCGAAACACTATGAAACACTCAACCGCACCACACCGTGACCATGGCATGGGGTTGTTCGTGGTTTCAGAACCAACACAGTGGACGCGAGCAACTGAGGACAAGCCCTCGGCCTATTAGTACCAGTCAACTCCACCCGTTACCAGGCTTCCATATCTGGCCTATCAACCCAGTCGTCTACTGGGAGCCTTACCCCATCAAGTGGGTGGGAATACTCATCTCGAAGCAGGCTTCCCGCTTAGATGCTTTCAGCGGTTATCCCTCCCGAACGTAGCCAACCAGCCATGCCCTTGGCAGAACAACTGGCACACCAGAGGTTCGTCCGTCCCGGTCCTCTCGTACTAGGGACAGCCCTTCTCAATATTCCTGCGCGCGCAGCGGATAGGGACCGAACTGTCTCACGACGTTCTAAACCCAGCTCGCGTACCGCTTTAATGGGCGAACAGCCCAACCCTTGGGACCGACTCCAGCCCCAGGATGCGACGAGCCGACATCGAGGTGCCAAACCATCCCGTCGATATGGACTCTTGGGGAAGATCAGCCTGTTATCCCCGGGGTACCTTTTATCCGTTGAGCGACGGCGCTTCCACAAGCCACCGCCGGATCACTAGTCCCGACTTTCGTCCCTGCTCGACCCGTCGGTCTCACAGTCAAGCTCCCTTGTGCACTTACACTCACCACCTGATTGCCAACCAGGCTGAGGGAACCTTTGGGCGCCTCCGTTACTCTTTAGGAGGCAACCGCCCCAGTTAAACTACCCATCAGACACTGTCCCTGATCCGGATCACGGACCCAGGTTAGACATCCAGCACGACCAGACTGGTATTTCAACGACGACTCCACCCGAACTGGCGTCCGAGCTTCACAGTCTCCCAGCTATCCTACACAAGCCGAACCGAACACCAATATCAAACTGTAGTAAAGGTCCCGGGGTCTTTCCGTCCTGCTGCGCGAAACGAGCATCTTTACTCGTAGTGCAATTTCACCGGGCCTATGGTTGAGACAGTCGAGAAGTCGTTACGCCATTCGTGCAGGTCGGAACTTACCCGACAAGGAATTTCGCTACCTTAGGATGGTTATAGTTACCACCGCCGTTTACTGGCGCTTAAGTTCTCAGCTTCGCCACACCGAAATGTGACTAACCGGTCCCCTTAACGTTCCAGCACCGGGCAGGCGTCAGTCCGTATACATCGCCTTACGGCTTCGCACGGACCTGTGTTTTTAGTAAACAGTCGCTTCTCGCTGGTCTCTGCGGCCACCCCCAGCTCAAGCAGCAAGTGCTATCACCGGTGATGGCCCCCCTTCTCCCGAAGTTACGGGGGCATTTTGCCGAGTTCCTTAACCATAGTTCACCCGAACGCCTCGGTATTCTCTACCTGACCACCTGAGTCGGTTTAGGGTACGGGCCGCCATGAAACTCGCTAGAGGCTTTTCTCGACAGCATAGGATCATCCACTTCACCACAATCGGCTCGGCATCAGGTCTCAGACTATGTGCCAGGCGGATTTACCTACCTGACGTCCTACACCCTTACCCCGGGACAACCACCGCCCGGGATGGACTACCTTCCTGCGTCACCCCATCACTCACCTACTACAAGTCTGGTCCGTCGGCTCCACCACTTTCCTTTCCCCGAAGGGTCCGGAACGGCTTCACGGACTTAGCATCGCCTGGTTCAGTGTTTGACGCTTCACAGCGGGTACCGGAATATCAACCGGTTATCCATCGACTACGCCTGTCGGCCTCGCCTTAGGTCCCGACTTACCCTGGGCAGATCAGCTTGACCCAGGAACCCTTGGTCAATCGGCGCAAACGTTTCTCACGTTTGTATCGCTACTCATGCCTGCATTCTCACTCGTGAACCGTCCACAACTCGCTTCCGCGGCTGCTTCACCCGGCACACGACGCTCCCCTACCCATCCCAGCAGGCGTTGGCCCTCAATGCTGGAATGACACGACTTCGGCGGTACGCTTGAGCCCCGCTACATTGTCGGCGCGGAATCACTAGACCAGTGAGCTATTACGCACTCTTTCAAGGGTGGCTGCTTCTAAGCCAACCTCCTGGTTGTCTCTGCGACTCCACATCCTTTCCCACTTAGCGTACGCTTAGGGGCCTTAGTCGATGCTCTGGGCTGTTTCCCTCTCGACCATGGAGCTTATCCCCCACAGTCTCACTGCCGTGCTCTCACTTACCGGCATTCGGAGTTTGGCTAAGGTCAGTAACCCGGTAGGGCCCATCGCCTATCCAGTGCTCTACCTCCGGCAAGAAACACACGACGCTGCACCTAAATGCATTTCGGGGAGAACCAGCTATCACGGAGTTTGATTGGCCTTTCACCCCTAACCACAGGTCATCCCCCAGGTTTTCAACCCTGGTGGGTTCGGTCCTCCACGAAGTCTTACCTCCGCTTCAACCTGCCCATGGCTAGATCACTCCGCTTCGGGTCTTGAGCGTGCTACTGAAACGCCCTGTTCGGACTCGCTTTCGCTACGGCTACCCCACTCGGGTTAACCTCGCAACACACCGCAAACTCGCAGGCTCATTCTTCAAAAGGCACGCAGTCACGACGCACCAAGTAAACTTGATGCGCGACGCTCCCACGGCTTGTAGGCACACGGTTTCAGGTACTATTTCACTCCGCTCCCGCGGTACTTTTCACCATTCCCTCACGGTACTATCCGCTATCGGTCACCAGGGAATATTTAGGCTTAGCGGGTGGTCCCGCCAGATTCACACGGGATTTCTCGGGCCCCGTGCTACTTGGGTGTCTCTCAAACGAGCCGTCAATGTTTCAGCTACGGGGGTCTTACCCTCTACGCCGGACCTTTCGCATGTCCTTCGCCTACATCAACGGTTTCTGACTCGTCCTGTCGCCGGCAGACGACAGAAGAGAGATCCCACAACCCCGTATACGCAACCCCTGCCGGGTCTCACACGCATACGGTTTGGCCTCATCCGGTTTCGCTCGCCACTACTCCCGGAATCACGGTTGTTTTCTCTTCCTGCGGGTACTGAGATGTTTCACTTCCCCGCGTTCCCTCCACTTGCCCTATGTGTTCAGGCAAGGGTGACAGCCCATGACGACTGCCGGGTTTCCCCATTCGGAAACCCCCGGATCAAAGCCTGGTTGACGACTCCCCGGGGACTATCGTGGCCTCCCACGTCCTTCATCGGTTCCTGGTGCCAAGGCATCCACCGTGCGCCCTTAAAAACTTGGCCACAGATGCTCGCGTCCACTGTGCAGTTCTCAAACAACGACCAACCACCCATCACCCCGAACCAGAAGTCCGAGTGCACTGGGGCCGGCACTGAAGGCAGCCATACGGCCATACCCTCAGACACCCAACAGCGTGCCCGGCATCCCTCACCACTCCGATCAGCTTTCCACGCCCCCGAAAGGACAGTACTCACAGCCTGAGATGACTCAAGACGCCGAATAATCAACGTTCCACCCATGAGCAACCACCGCAGAACATTCGCCTGCGTTATGGCCCTGGACCACCGGGCAAGCCCGGCAGCCTAGATGCTCCTTAGAAAGGAGGTGATCCAGCCGCACCTTCCGGTACGGCTACCTTGTTACGACTTCGTCCCAATCGCCAGTCCCACCTTCGACAGCTCCCTCCCCGTAAGGGGTTGGGCCACCGGCTTCGGGTGTTACCGACTTTCGTGACGTGACGGGCGGTGTGTACAAGGCCCGGGAACGTATTCACCGCAGCAATGCTGATCTGCGATTACTAGCAACTCCGACTTCATGGGGTCGAGTTGCAGACCCCAATCCGAACTGAGACAGGCTTTTTGAGATTCGCTCCGCCTCACGGCTTCGCAGCTCATTGTACCTGCCATTGTAGCACGTGTGCAGCCCAAGACATAAGGGGCATGATGACTTGACGTCGTCCCCACCTTCCTCCGAGTTGACCCCGGCAGTCTCCTGTGAGTCCCCATCACCCCGAAGGGCATGCTGGCAACACAGAACAAGGGTTGCGCTCGTTGCGGGACTTAACCCAACATCTCACGACACGAGCTGACGACAGCCATGCACCACCTGTCACCCGACCACAAGGGGGGCACCATCTCTGATGCTTTCCGGGCGATGTCAAGCCTTGGTAAGGTTCTTCGCGTTGCGTCGAATTAAGCCACATGCTCCGCTGCTTGTGCGGGCCCCCGTCAATTCCTTTGAGTTTTAGCCTTGCGGCCGTACTCCCCAGGCGGGGAACTTAATGCGTTAGCTGCGGCACCGACGACGTGGAATGTCGCCAACACCTAGTTCCCACCGTTTACGGCGTGGACTACCAGGGTATCTAATCCTGTTCGCTCCCCACGCTTTCGCTCCTCAGCGTCAGTAATGGCCCAGAGATCCGCCTTCGCCACCGGTGTTCCTCCTGATATCTGCGCATTTCACCGCTACACCAGGAATTCCGATCTCCCCTACCACACTCTAGTCTGCCCGTATCGAATGCAGACCCGGGGTTAAGCCCCGGGCTTTCACATCCGACGCGACAGACCGCCTACGAGCTCTTTACGCCCAATAATTCCGGACAACGCTCGCGCCCTACGTATTACCGCGGCTGCTGGCACGTAGTTAGCCGGCGCTTCTTCTGCAGGTACCGTCACTTTCGCTTCTTCCCTGCTGAAAGAGGTTTACAACCCGAAGGCCGTCATCCCTCACGCGGCGTCGCTGCATCAGGCTTTCGCCCATTGTGCAATATTCCCCACTGCTGCCTCCCGTAGGAGTCTGGGCCGTGTCTCAGTCCCAGTGTGGCCGGTCGCCCTCTCAGGCCGGCTACCCGTCGTCGCCTTGGTGAGCCGTTACCTCACCAACAAGCTGATAGGCCGCGGGCTCATCCTTCACCGCCGGAGCTTTCCACCACCCACAGATGCCTGTAGTGGTTGTATCCGGTATTAGACCCCGTTTCCAGGGCTTGTCCCAGAGTGAAGGGCAGATTGCCCACGTGTTACTCACCCGTTCGCCACTAATCCCCACCGAAGTGGTTCATCGTTCGACTTGCATGTGTTAAGCACGCCGCCAGCGTTCGTCCTGAGCCAGGATCAAACTCTCCGTGAATGTGTACCCGTAATCGGGTGCAAACCACGAGAGCGGAACAGCCAGGCGGAATAAGCCCGGCCGTTCACAGCGTCCTCGCTGTGTTTGTTTCAAAGGAACCTCGACCACCGGAACACTGCCCGGCGGACGGGGTATCAACATATCTGGCGTTGATTTTTGGCACGCTGTTGAGTTCTCAAGGAACGGACGCTTCCTTTGTACTCACCCAAGAACTTCTTCTCGGGCTTTCCTCCGGGCAGTTTCCCTTCGGTCTTGCGTTTCCAACCTTACCAGATCCGTTTTCCGTTCCGTTTCCGGTCGGAATTCATTTCCGGTGGCCGTTTGGAGGGCCTTGCCTATTTGATTGCCTTGCGGCTTTCTTTCGGCGAGTCCGACTTTATCAGAAGTTTTTGGCCGGACTGACCGGCCGTTCGTTTCCGAATCATCGGGTGGGCTCTCTCGGGAATCATATTCACGAGAAGCCGGTAGATTCTCACTGCGCCCTGGGGTATATCCACCTCTAGGCAACTGTTCAAATCTACCTCCCCACGCGCACCGTGTCAACGGCTCTTGCGGGAACGAAGAGGAGACTAACAGCCCGGCGGGGGTGGATGCACATCAGGCGGCTGTGGGGACCGCGGCGCTGCGTTCCTGCTCCTCCACGTCGCCCGTGTCACCGGCGCGCACGGCACGTCCGCCCAGGACATAGACGTAGGCGAGGAAGGCGAGTTCGGCGAGGACGCCGATGCTGATGCGGGCCCACGTGGGCAGGCCGGACGGGGTGACGAAGCCTTCGATGGCGCCGGAGACGAAGAGCACCAGCGCCAGGCCTATCGCCATGCCCAGAGCGGCCCGCCCCTCCTCGGCCAGGGCCACACGCCGGGTGCGCAGGCCCGGGTCGATGACGGTCCAGCCGAGGCGCAGGCCGGTGCCGGCGGCCACGAAGACGGCGGTCAGTTCCAGAAGTCCGTGCGGGAGGATCAGGCCGAGGAAGACGTCCAGACGGCCGGCCGAGGTCATCAAGCCGATGCCGACACCCAGGTTGAGCATGTTCAGGAGCAGGATCCAGAGGACCGGCAGGCCCAGGAAGATGCCCAGGACCAGGCACATCGCGGCGGCCTGGGCGTTGTTCGTCCACACCTGGGCGGCGAAGGACGCGGCGGGATGGCTGGAGTAGTACGTCTCGTACTGGCCGCCCGGGCGGGTCATCTCGCGCAGTGCGTCGGGGGCCGCGATGGAGGCCTGAACCTCCGGATGGGTGCCGATCCACCAGCCGAGGAGCACGGCGACGAGCGTGGAGAGCAGCGCCGTGGGGACCCACCAGTGCCGGGAGCGGTAGACCGCCGCGGGGAAGCCATGGGTCAGGAAGCGGGTGACGTCGCGCCAGGAGGCCCGGCGGTTTCCTGTCACGGCACTGCGCGCGCGTGCCACCAGTTGGCTGAGGCGTCCGGTCAGCTGGGGGTCGGGAGCGCTCGACTGGATCAGGGAGAGATGGGTGGCCGTGCGCTGGTAGAGGGCGACGAGTTCGTCGACCTCGGCGCCGTCGAGGCGGCGCTGGCGGCGGAGCAGGGCGTCGAGGCGGTCCCACTCGGCACGATGGGCGGACACGAAGACATCGAGGTCCATCGGGTGTGCTGCTCCTCGTCCCTCTGCATACCGCGCGTCGACTTGTCGTACTGATCGCACTGGTCGTACTCCGGCGCGATGTGTCCTCAGCTTGGCAGACTGGCCACTCTCGGGGCAGGTCAGGGGATGAACCGGAAGGACTACGGGTGTGAGTGAGCTAGTGACGGGCGAGGCGGTGGCGCTGGAGCTGCGTCCCGCGAAGCTGCCGAGCCGGGCGCTGGCCGTGCTGCTCGACCTGGTCGTGGCCGTGGTCGTGTACCTGGCGGTGGTCCTGATCCTGGTGCTGTCGACGGCCGGACTCGACGAGGCCGCGCAGATGGCGATATCCATCGCGAGTTTCCTGCTCGTCCTGGTGGGCGGGCCGATCGCGGTGGAGACGCTGAGTCATGGGCGTTCGCTGGGGAAGCTGGCGTGCGGGCTGCGGGTGGTGCGGGACGACGGAGGTCCGATCCGGTTCCGGCACGCGCTGGTGCGGGGCGCGGTCGGAGTGGTCGAGATCCTGATGACGTTCGGTGTCGTCGCGTGCATCGCCTCGCTCGTCTCGGCGCGGGGCCGACGGCTGGGTGACGTGTTCGCGGGAACGCTGGTGGTGCGGGAGCGGGTGCCGACCGGACAGACGGCGTTCGTGCCTCCGCCGCCGCCCTGGCTGGTGGGGCGGTTCTCCGAACTCGACCTGTCGGCCGTTCCCGACGGGCTGTGGCTGGCCGTCCGCCAGTACCTGACGCGGATGCGGCAGCTGGACCCGCACGTCGGCGCGGCGATGGCGGAACGTCTCGCCGCGGAGCTCGCGGCACGTACGGGAGCCCCGGCGCCGTACGGGGTGCCGCCGGGCGCCTATCTGGCGGCCGTGGTGCACGAGCGGCAGGCGCGGGAGGCTCGGCAGGCGTTCGCGGGCGCGGCCGGGGGGCCCGGTGGGCCGGGCGCGTCGGCCGGAGGGGCCGGATGGGGTGGGCCGGGGGCTCAGCCCGCGGTCGTCGCTCCGGCGTACGCGCCGCCCGGGGGGTACGTGAGCCCCACTCCGCCTGTGGGCGTCCCGCCGTACGCGGCGCCGGCGGGAGCCGGTGTGCCCGGCGCGGCCGCTCCCCAGGCGCCGGTGGCCGCCCAGCCGCCGCATGCGACGCGGACGCCGCAGACGGCACCGCCTGCCGAACGGCCGAGCACCGGGTTCGCGCCGCCCGCGTGAGCCCCTGCCCGCTCGCCGATCCGGTGTCCGCCGGGCATCACCCTCAGTCGAACGTCGACGGTGGTGTCTCCAGGTGCTCCAGTTCGATTCCGGGTGCCGCCAGGACGACGTCGCCCGCGAGGTGAACGGTGTGCTGCTCACCCGTGTCCAGGGCTGTGACCTGGTACGCGTCCACGGTCAGCGGGCCGTTGTCAGTGGCGTGTGCTTCTCTTTCGATCAACGCCCAGGACTGGTCCAGGGTGCGGGGGGCGAGGACCGGGTCGGTGAAGGCGACGAGGCGAACGCGCGTGGCGGGCGCGGAGGGGGTGAAGCGCAGGAGGCGGGCGGTGGCGATCAGGAAGGCGGGGGAGGTTCCGGTGAAGGCGTGGGCGCGGACGTTGCCTTCGGTGGCCTCCGTGCCGGAGGGATCGGTGCGGACCCAGGTGACGCCGTCGAGGGCGGCGCCGCGGACCTGCCAGCTCGCGGCGTGCAGTTCCAGGCGGATGGGGCGGCCGAGCTCGTCGAGGGCGAGGTCGACGGAACCGGCGTGATCACCGGCCGGGGTGGTCAGTTGCGAGACATAGCGCCAGCCGGACGGGCCGGGCGCGCAGTGGAAGTGTTCTTCGGCGAGGGGGGTGTGGTCGTGCGGGTCGTGGAGCGAATACCGGCCGCGGGGCATGGGGGTCCTGGGTCTTGACGGGCCGGCCCGGTCGACGGGCGGAGCGCGGGGCGAACGGGCAGGCCCCCGGCACGGGGGTGCGGGGGCCTGCCTGGGAGCTGCTGCCCGGACGGGTGCGTCCGTGAGCGACGCACCCTCCGGCGGGTGGATCAGTAGCGGTAGTGGTCCGACTTGTACGGGCCCTCGACCGCCACGCCGATGTACGAGGCCTGCTCGGGGCGGAGCGTGGTGAGCTTCACGCCGAGCGCGGCCAGGTGGAGGCGGGCGACCTTCTCGTCGAGGTGCTTGGGCAGCGTGTAGACGCCGGTGGGGTACTCGTCGGGCTTGGTGAACAGCTCGATCTGGGCCAGGGTCTGGTCCGCGAAGGAGTTGGACATCACGAACGACGGGTGACCGGTGGCGTTGCCCAGGTTCAGCAGGCGGCCCTCGGACAGGACGATGAGGACCTTGCCGTCGGGGAAGGTCCAGGTGTGGACCTGCGGCTTGACCTCGTCCTTGACGATGCCCGGGACCTTGGCGAGGCCGGCCATGTCGATCTCGTTGTCGAAGTGACCGATGTTCCCGACGATCGCCTGGTGCTTCATCCTGGCCATGTCCGAGGCCATGATGATGTCCTTGTTGCCGGTCGTGGTGATGAAGATGTCGGCCGTCTCGACGACCTCGTCGAGGGTCGTGACCTGGTAGCCGTCCATCGCCGCCTGCAGCGCGCAGATCGGGTCGATCTCGGTGACGATGACGCGGGCGCCCTGTCCGCGCAGGGACTCCGCGCATCCCTTGCCCACGTCGCCGTAGCCGAACACGACGGCGGTCTTGCCGCCGATCAGGACGTCCGTGGCACGGTTGATGCCGTCGATCAGGGAGTGGCGGCAGCCGTACTTGTTGTCGAACTTCGACTTCGTCACGGCGTCGTTCACGTTGATCGCCGGGAAGAGCAGCTGGCCGTCGCGCTGCATCTCGTACAGGCGGTGGACGCCGGTCGTGGTCTCCTCCGTCACGCCGCGGATCTCCGAGGCGAGCTGGGTCCACTTCTGGGAGCCGTCGGTGATGGTGCGGTTGAGGAGTTCGAGGATGACGCGGTGCTCGTCGTTCTCGGCGGTGTCGACGGCGGGGACCTTGCCGTCCTTCTCGTACTCGACGCCCTTGTGGACGAGGAGCGTGGCGTCACCGCCGTCGTCGAGGATCATGTTGGGGCCGCCGGTGGGGCTGTCCGGCCAGGTCAGCGCCTGCTCGGTGCACCACCAGTACTCCTCCAGGGTCTCGCCCTTCCAGGCGAAGACCGGGACGCCCTGGGGGTTGTCCACGGTGCCGTTCGGGCCGACGGCGATCGCGGCGGCGGCGTGGTCCTGGGTGGAGAAGATGTTGCAGGAGGCCCAGCGGACCTGGGCGCCGAGGGCGACCAGGGTCTCGATGAGAACGGCCGTCTGCACGGTCATGTGCAGGGAGCCGGTGACGCGGGCGCCGGCCAGGGGCTGTGCCTCGGCGTACTCCTTGCGGATCGCCATCAGACCGGGCATCTCGTGCTCGGCGAGGGTGATCTCCTTGCGGCCGAACGCGGCCAGGGAGAGATCGGCGACCTTGAAGTCCTGCCGGTTGTCGACAGTCGTCATGAAGAGCTGCTCCTCGGTATGTCGGGTCGAGGGTGGATAGGGCTGGTCTGCGCGGCGGCGGACACAGGGGTGCCCCGAAGGGACACGGGCAGGCCCGCGTGCGCGCAGCGCAGTCCGTCGGAGGCCCTCTCTCCCTCGGCCGGTCCTCGGTGGGACCGCCCGACCGCCATCAGCAGCGACGTCTGGCTCCGTCCCAAGCTACACCGGTCGGCCCTGCCTGCCCCAGTCCGCCTGCGTACGGATCGAGCCGAAGCGGGTGAGGGCCCGGCGCGATCCGCGGCCGAGGTGCGTGTGCGGCGGCCCGTGCGGGGCGGGAACGGGGAAGGGCCCGTCGCGCGTGTGCGCGACGGGCCCCGGGGCGACGGTGCCCGTGGTGCGGCCGGTGGATCGGTGCTCGGCGATGGATCAGTGCTCGGCGGTGGGGGCCGGGCCGCCGGGGGCGGCCTCGGGGTCGGCGCCCCTGGCGGCCTCGGCCTCGCTGTAGATGTCGGGTTCGAGGTAGATGACGCGGGCGATCGGGACGGCCTCGCGGATGCGGGCCTCGGCGGCGTCGATCGCACGGGCGACCTCGGTGGCCGTCTCGTCGTGCCGGACGGCGATCTTGGCGGCGACCAGCAGTTCCTCGGGGCCGAGGTGGAGTGTGCGCATGTGGATGATGGCGGGGACCGTGTCGCCGTCGACGATCGCGGCCTCGATCTTCCTGACCTGCTCCACACCGGCGGCCTCGCCGAGGAGCAGGGACTTGGTCTCGGCGGCGAGGATGATCGCGATCAGGATGAGCAGGACGCCGATGCAGAGGGTGCCGATGCCGTCCCAGACCCCGTCGCCGGTGAGCAGGGCGAGGCCGACGCCGCCGAGGGCGAGGACCAGACCGACGAGGGCGCCGAGGTCCTCCAGCAGGACGACGGGCAGCTCGGGGGCCTTGGCGTGACGGACGAAATCGGTCCAGGACTTGCCGTTGCGCAGGCCGTTGGATTCCTTGATCGCGGTCCGGAAGGAGAAGGACTCGGCGATGATCGCGAAGACGAGGACGCCGACCGGCCAGTACCAGTGCTCGATCTCGTGCGGTTCCTTGATCTTCTCGTAGCCCTCGTAGAGGGCGAACATGCCACCGACGGAGAAGAGGACGATGGAGACGAGGAAGGCGTAGATGTAGCGTTCGCGGCCGTACCCGAAGGGGTGTTGCGGGGTCGCCTCGCGCTTGGCCTTCTTGCCGCCGAGGAGGAGCAGCCCCTGGTTGCCGGAGTCGGCCAGGGAGTGCACCGACTCCGCGAGCATCGATGACGAGCCACTGAAGACGAACGCCACGAACTTCGCTGCCGCGATCGCGAGGTTGGCGGCGAGTGCCGCCACGATCGCCCTGGTGCCGCCTGACGCGCTCATGAGTCCGAGGTGTCCCTTCGCCTACGCGTGTGTCTGTGCGTGGACATGGGTACCCACGCTTCCGTCCGTCACCGGCCGGGCTTTGCCCGCCTTTTGCAGGGGGCATTGTTGCAGCCCGGTCCGGCGTCGGTGCGCCAGGCTGTGGATAAGGGCGTTGCCGCCTCTTCCGCGGGGGTGGCGTCCGCTCAGGCGATGACGGTGGCGCGGAACAGGGTGCCCGGTCCGGACACCTCCGCCTTCTCGTCCGCCGGTACGAAGACGGACTCTCCCGGGGCGAGCGTGTGTTCGCCCGCGCGGACCGAGCCGGCCGTGCAGAGGAGGATCTGCGGGGTGGCGCGGGTGAGGTCGTGCGCGGCGGTGGCCTCGGGCAGGACGTAGCGGGAGAGGCGGAACTCGTCGATGGGGGTCTCGTAGACCTCTTCGCCGTCGGGGGACGCCTCGGGGCGCAGGACGCCGGGGTCGGTCGCCTCGAAGCGGACGATGCGCAGGAGTTCGGGGACGTCGACGTGCTTGGGGGTCAGGCCGCAGCGCAGGACGTTGTCGGAGTTGGCCATGATCTCCACTCCGAGGCCGCTCAGGTAGGCGTGCGGGATGCCGGCGCCGAGGAACAGGGCCTCGCCGGGCTGCAGGGTCACGTGGTTGAGGAGCATGGCGGCGATGACGCCGGGGTCGCCGGGGTAGTGGTGGGCGATGTCGGCGTACGGGGTGTAGGCGCCGCCGAGGCGGGCGCAGGCGGCCGCGGCCTCGGTGACCGTGTGGGTCATCTCCTCGGGGTCGGCGGCCAGGACGGCCGTCAACACCTCGCGCAGGGCGGCCTCTTCGGGGTGGGCGTGCAGGAGGTCGACGTACGGCTTGAGGGAGTCGACCTCCAGTGCGGCGAGCAGGCCGGCGGCCTGGACCGGGTCGCGGAAGCCGCACAGGCCGTCGAACTCGGTGAGGGCGCAGATCAGTTCGGGCTTGTGGTTGGCGTCCTTGTAGTTGCGGTGACCCGCGTCGATCGGGACGCCGCGCCGCTCCTCGTCCTCGTACCCCTCCTTGGCCTGTGCGAGGTCGGGGTGGACCTGGAGGGAGAGGGGGGCGCCGGCGGCGAGGAGTTTGAGGAGGAACGGGAGGCGGGGGCCGAACTTGGCGACCGCCCGGGACCCCAACTCGCGTTCCGGGGCTGCGTCGATCACCTGGGTGAGGGGGCCGCGCCCGGTGCGTGAGGGGGCGCCGGGGTGGGCGCCCATCCACATCTCCGCCTGAGGTTCGCCGGTGGGGGCCACGCCGAGGAGCTGCGGGATGGCGGTGGTCGAACCCCAGGCGTAGGGGCGGACGGTGTTGTCGAGGCGGTCCATCGTGTGCGTTTCTCCGTAGGTGGGCAGCCGGCCGAGGACCCGGTCGGGTCGGGCTCCGGTCCAGGTCAGGCTCCGGAAGCGAGCGACAGGTAAACGGCGGCGAAATCCGTGATGGCGATCATCTCCGCGAGGGTCTCCAGGTCGCTGCCCTCCTCCGGTTCCAGCTCGCTGATCGCGGTGCCATGGCCGAGGGCCAGCTCGCGGGCGGCCGGGAGGGCACTCAGCCCACCGGTCGGGCGGTCGCGGACGAGGACCACGCGCGCGTGCAGGACGGGTGCGTCCTCGACGCGGTCGCGGAAGAAGTCGTCGGGGTCCGCGTTCGCGGCGAGCGGGCCGGAGAGCAGCACCGTGTGGGAGGCGAGGGCCTCCGGGAGCTGGGCGGCCAGAGCGGGGCGGCCCGCCAGATCGGCGAGGGCGGAGACGAAGCGGCGGCCCACGGGGCCCGCGGACTGGCCCTCGGTCCAGATCAACGGCAGCGAGTCGGCCAGCTCGGCGGCGAGCGTCTTGGCCGGGTTGCCGTAGGTGGCGATGGCCGGGCCGCAGCGCTCGGCGACCTGGTCGAGGCGGTCGGCGACCTTCTGCAGGGCCTCGGGCGGGGCGGCGACGACACCGGTGCGGTCCAGCAGCGCGAGCATCGGCGTGAGCAGCGCCCACAGGACACCGGGGGCGGCGGCACCGAGGGGCACCTCCTGCTCGTACGGGCCGGTCGCCATCGGTACGAAGAGGCCGTGGGCGCGTTCCATGGCCTCGGCGACGGGGGTGCGGGCGGGGGCCACGGCGACGACCGTGCTGCCCCGGCGGTACGCCTGGTCGACGAGGAGGGAGAGGCCGGGCTCGCTGCCGTCCGCGGTGGCGACCAGGAGGAGGTCGACCGGGCCCGCCCAGCCGGGCAGCTCCCAGCGGAGGGCGCCCGGAGCGGGGGCCACGCCGGTGGGGTGGAGGCGGGTGAGGGGGCAGTTGGCCCCCGCGAGGGCGCCGAGCAGGTCGGCGACGCCCGCGGACGCCATGCCGGGGCCCGCGACGAGGAGGGCGCGCGGGCGCCCGTCCGGTTTCAGGTCGGGGATTCCGGCCTCGATGCCGAGGCGGATGGCCGTACGGACCCGCGCGCCCGCTTCGGCGGCGCCGCGCAGCAGGTCGCGGCGGTCGGCCGCCGACAGGGCGTCGGGGGTGTCTAGCAGCGATTCGTCCAGCATGGGCGGCAGCCTCCGATTCGCCGGGTGCCCTGGTGCGCCTTGTCGCCTGTTCGCCGGGTTTCCCGGCTCGTGCGGGTCACGCCTTGCGCGAGAGCTTGATCGCGCGGGTCACGCGGGGCGGCGGGCCTCGTCGACGAGAAGGACCGGGATGCCGTCCCGGATCGGGTAGGCGAGGCCGCAGTCCTGGCTCGTGCAGGTCAGCTCGGTGTCCTCCTCCGTGAGGGGGGCGTGGCACGCCGGGCAGGCGAGGATCTCCAGGAGGCCGGCTTCGAGCGGCATGTCGGGTCCCTTCGGGGGCGGAATTCGTGCGGTGCGGCCTGGTCAGAGTACCGCCGTGCGGGGGTCGGCGCCGGGGTTGGGGCCGGAGGCGTTCCCTCTCCCCCGTCCCCTGTGCCGGCGGCCACGCCCCTTCGGCCCCGCGCGCCCCACGCGCCCTGTACGCGCGGGGCCCGCCGGTCGGCGCTCACGCCCTGATGATCCCCAGGACGTCGTCGCGGATCTTCGCCATCGTCGCCTCGTCCCTCGCCTCCGCGTTCAGCCTCAGCAGCGGTTCGGTGTTGGAGGGGCGGACGTTGAACCACCAGTCCGCCGAGGAGACCGTGAGGCCGTCGAGGTCGTCGAGGGTGACGTCCTCCCGTTCCCCGTAGGCGGAGCGCACCGCGGCCATGCGGTCCGTCTGGTCGGCGACCGTGGAGTTGATCTCGCCGGAGCCGGCGTAACGGTCGTACCGGGCGACGAGGCCGGAGAGCGGGCCGTCCTGGCCGCCGAGGGCGGCGAGGACGTGGAGGGCGGCCAGCATGCCCGTGTCGGCGTTCCAGAAGTCGGCGAAGTAGTAGTGGGCGGAGTGCTCGCCGCCGAAGATCGCGCCGGTTCTGGCCATCTCGGCCTTGATGAAGGAGTGGCCGACACGGGTGCGTACCGGCGTGCCGCCGTGCTCGCGCACCACCTCCGGGACGGACCAGGAGGTGATCAGGTTGTGGATGACCGTGCCCTTGCCGCCGTGCCTGGCGAGTTCGCGGGCGGCGACCAGGGCGGTGATCGCGGAGGGTGGGACGGGACGGCCCTGCTCGTCGACGACGAAGCAGCGGTCGGCGTCGCCGTCGAAGGCGATACCGAGGTCGGCGCCCTCCTCGCGGACCCGCTGCTGCAGGTCGACGATGTTGGCCGGGTCGAGGGGGTTGGCCTCGTGGTTGGGGAACGTGCCGTCCAGCTCGAAGTACATCGGGACGAGGTCGAGGGGCAGGCCGGCGAAGACCGTGGGGACGGTGTGGCCGCCCATGCCGTTGCCCGCGTCGACGACCACCTTCAGCGGGCGGACGGAGGTCAGGTCGACGAGGCCGAGCAGGTGTGCCGCGTAGTCCTCCAGCGTGTCCCGCGGGGTGATCGTGCCCCGTGTGGCGGCCGGTGCCGGCGCGCCCGACTCGCTCCAGTCCTCCACCAGTTCGCGGATCTCGACGAGGCCGGTGTCCTGGCCGACGGGGGCGGCGCCCGCGCGGCACAGCTTGATGCCGTTGTACCGGGCGGGGTTGTGGGAGGCCGTGAACATCGCGCCGGGCAGGTTCAGCGCGCCCGACGCGTAGTACAGCTGGTCCGTCGAGCAGAGGCCGATCTCGGTCACGTCGACCCCGAGCGCCGCCGCCCCGCGCGCGAAGGCACGCGAGAGGCCGGGCGAGGAGGGCCGCATGTCGTGGCCGGTCACGATGGCGTCCGCGCCGGTCACCCGTGCGAAGGCCGCCCCGAAGAGTTCGGCCAGGGTCTCGTCCCACTGGTCCGGGACCACCCCGCGCACGTCGTACGCCTTCACGATCGTCGACAGATCAGCAGCCACGGCCACATCCTCCAAAGTCCTCGGCGGCGACCCAAACTACCCGCCCGTGCCGGCGGTGGGCCGTGTGACCTCCTGGAACGGTCGGCTGTACGGCGCCGAGGACGACGGGGTGGTGCGCGGACGGGGGAGGGCGGCCACTCGACGAGCGGCTCCGGGACCGCCAACGGCCCGGCTCAGGGCGTCGGTTGACGGCTGTCGGAGAAGGCGGTGCTCAGTTGTCGGGAGAGCGCAGTACCCGGAGGTGGCCGCGGCGGGCGACCTCCATGGGGTCCGCCGCGCGGGGGCCGCCGCCGGCCTCCGCGGTGCGCTGCTGCGGACGGGCCGCCTCGCGCACGGCGTTGGCGAGGGCTTCCAGATCGTCACCGCTGGGGCGCGCGGGGGCCGAGGCGTCCAGCAGCCGTACGACCTCCCAGCCGCGCGGCGCGGTGAGGCGCTCGGAGTGCTCGGCGCACAGGTCGTAGCAGTGGGGTTCGGCGTAGGTGGCGAGCGGGCCGAGGACCGCGGTCGAGTCGGCGTAGACGTACGTCAGCGTCGCGACGGCGGGGCGGCCGCAAGCGGTGCGCGAACAGCGACGTACAGGGCTCACGACGTTGGACGGTACCGCACTCTTGAGCGGGCCGCGACGACTCTCCATCAGGTCACTCCACCGTGTCGTGCTGTGAAACGCCCCACACGCCCCTGCGAACCCAGTGCCGTGACCTGCGAGTAACCCCTCGTCCGGGATGCCGAACGGCACGGAATTCGGTCAAGTATGCGTATAAACCATGCCAATTGGCGCGAGATCAACGGTCTCACAGGGGTACGGAATCGAGCCCAACGTTGGCTGGAATGGTCATCCTCCGACACCGCAGACACCCCTCAAGGCACCGCCGTGCGGCGAGCCGGTTGGACGTGCGGGGTCGGCCGTGGCAGGTCAGCGGCGGCGGGCCGGGGGTGCGGGTCTGGGGTGGCGGCGGGGGCGTGGAGCCGGGCGGGCGGGCCCCTCGGGGATTACGCTTCACAGGTGATGGACAACCTCGTACCGCCCCGCGCCGCCTCCGCACCCGGGCCCCGCCGCCGAGATCGGCACGGCCGGGGGATGCGCGGGCCCATCGCGCCGCCCCAGGTACCGCTCGCGGCGAGTCGCGCGGATGTGTTCGCGGATCTGGTGCAGGACTCCGTGGAGCGGCTGGAGCGGCGGTTGCCGCAGCTGGCGGACATCGACTTCCTCGTGCTGGAGGTGCCTCGGCTCGACGGGCCCGGGGACGGGGCCTGGAACGACGAGGCCGTGCCGCTCGGGGGGACCGTCGCGGCGCGGGAGGGGCGGCCGGCCCGGGTGGTGATCTACCGGCGGCCGGTGGAGATCCGCACCAAGGGGCGCGACGAGCGGGCCGCGCTGGTGCATGAGGTCGTGGTGGAGCAGGTGGCGGAGCTGTTGGGGCTGAATCCGGAGACGGTGGATCCTCGGTACGGGGAGGACTGACGCGGAGGGGTGTGCCTGGGGGTTTTCGCCCCCCGCCGCCCCTCCCCGTCCCGTCCCCCAGGGGCTGCGCCCCTTCGACCACCGTCCGACGGTTCGGTGGGGGCTTGTCGCGCAGTTCCGCGCCCGTGGAAATGCGGGGGCCGCGCCCCCTGCGTTTCCACGGGCACCCCTCGCCCGGCGGCTACCTCTGCAGGATCGACAGGTCCTGTCCGGCCTTCGGGACTGCCACTGTTCCCCTGTCGTCCGGGAGGGTCTGGATCGTGAAGGCGGGGATCGTGTCCAGCTTGGATGCGAGGGTGCGGGAGGCGTGGACGGGGCCGCCGGAGATCGGCTCGACCGTGAGGGCGTAGGTGCCCTTGAGGCCGGTGGGGGCGGGCATGTCGACGTGCTGGGTGGTGCCTGCCTTGATCGTGAAGGTCTTGGTCGTGGCTTCGCCGCCTCCGCTGCCGGCGGACGCGGTGACCCTGACCTTCGCCGTGCCGGTCGGGGCGGTGAGGGAGAGGGTCGTGCCCTTGGCGCGGTTGTCGGCGACCGTGGCGCGCGCGCCCACCGGGCGGGTCGCCGGGATGAAGGCCGTCTCCTGGTTGTCGCCCTTGCCGCGGACGACGCGGAGCGCGGCCACCACCGGGACCGGCCGACCGGTGGGGGTGAGGAAGAGGGAGCCGTCCTCGCCCCGGGTGATGTCACCCAGATCGGCGGAGGCGGTCATGCCCGCCTTGACGTGCAGCGTCTCGTTGCCGGCCGGGGTGATCGGGCCGCCCGGCGAGGCGAGGCGGAGCTTGAGGTCGGCGTCGGTGTCGCCCGGGGTGAAGGCGACGAGGGTCACGGAGGTCGCGTCCTTCGGGATGCCGGGGAGGACCAGGCTGCCGGCCGGGTCGGCCGCCGTGGCGAGCCAGTCGCCGCCCAGCTTGTCGTCGAGGGCCTGGACCGCGGCGGCGACCCGGCCGCTGCGGACGCTGACGTGGACCGTGAGGTCGGCCTCCTTCGCCGTGGCGAGCGTCGACAGCAGGACCGGTTCGGCGGCTCGGGGCTGGACCGTGATGCCGTCCCCCACCGTCGACTTCAGGGCGCCGTTCTTGCCGTACAGCTCGATGTCGACGACGGCCGCCGAGTCGTCCGGGTTGACGAGGTGGACGTAGTCGGTGCGCCCCGCGGCCGTGCTGGCGCCCGGGAACCAGAACTCCGTGTCCGGGGCGGTGCAGTTGACGCCGAGCAGACCACGGCCGGTGCCGGCGGCGACCTCGGTGGTCTCCTGGACCGTCCAGCCGGGCGCGAACCTCCCCCCGGCCGTGCCGATCAGCGCGGGGGAGTCTCCGCCGTCGGTGCTGCCGGTGACGGGCTTGCCGGGCTCCTTGGCCTCGACGACGGGCTTGGCGGCCTTGCCCTTGTCGCCCTTTCCTCCCTTGTCGCTCCCGTCACCCTTGTCGGGGTCCGTCGACTGCCCGCCCGCCGCGACGAGTTCGGCGCCGCCTTCACCTCCGGTGCCCTTGGTGACAGGGGTGAAGGACGTGTACGCGGTCTCCGCCAGGTCCGAGGTGCTCGGCTGGGGGCAGAGCAGGCTCGTGCGCTGCACGGGCAGTTGGGCGGCCGCCTTCGCGGTGGTCCCGCCGCCGGAGGTGTCGGGGGCGCTGAGCGCGGCGAAGCCGGTGACGGCGGCGAGGGCGGTCGCGCCGGCGATCAGGGACAGGGTCTGGCGGTTCACTGCTGGCTCCCGTCGGGGCGCTCACTGTCGGCGCCGGTGCCGTGCGACGGGTCGTACGTCGCGTCGTAGCCCTGGGTGTACGTCTGGTCGTACGAGCCCGTGGTGCCCCCGTAGGTGGCGTACGGGTCGTACTGGCCGCCCTGGTAGGGGTCGGCCTGGTAGTGCTGCTGGTCGTACGTGCCCGCCGGGTACTGCTGCTGGGCGCTCTGGTACTGCTGGTCGTACTGGCCGTACCCGGCGCCCGCGCCCGCGTGGGTCGGTGTTTCCCACTCGCCATAAGGCTGCTGCTGCGGAACGGGGGCGGCGACCGGTGCCTCCTCCTCAGGGGCGGGCAGGCCGGGGTCGGTGGACTGTTCGGCCTCGGCGTCGGCCTCGGCCTGGGCGCGCAGGCGGCGGGCGCGGCGGCCGTCGCCGGTGACGTCCTGGGCGGGTACGGCGACGGGCTCGTCGGGGAGGTCGTCGTCGACGTCCCGGCGGCGGCCCGGCAGGGCGAGGACCACGAGGACGACGGCGAGCGCGCCCTGGGCCCACAGCCGGCCGGTGTGGCTGACGGGTGCGTCGAAGGTGACGTCCAGCCTGCCGCCGTCCACGGGCAGCTGGAAGCCCTGGGCCCAGCCGTCGACCGTGGTCGGGGTGAGCGGCTTGCCGTCGAGGGTGGCGGTCCAGGACTCGTCGGCGGTGTCGGCGAGGCGCAGGACGCGGCCCGAGCCGCCGGCCGGGAGGGTGGTGTGCACCTCGACGGGGCCCGCGGCGACCGGCTTCGGGGCGCCGGAGGCGGCCTCGACGGTGACACGGGCGACCTGGCGGTCCACCCGCCACAGGGCGCTGCCGTCCTGCTGGCTGAGGCGGCTCAGGCCGGGGGTGGCGTCCAGGACCCGGCTGACCTCGCGGGGGGAGCCGGGGCGGACGAGGACGTAGCGCACGGCGAAGCCGCCGAGTTCGTCGCTCTGGTCGGCGCCGGAGCCCGCCACGAGGTTGGCGACGACCTTGTCGAGCTGCTTGTTCTCCCCCGCGGCGGCCGTGAGTTCGGCGTCGCCGAGGCGGACGCCGGAGCCGCGGACCAGGGTGTAGCCGACCTCGGCGGTGGAGTCGCTGTCGAGGACCAGGGTGCGGGCCTGGTCACGGGTGCCGCTCTCCTCGGCGACGAAGGCGGGCACCTGGACGGGGTCCCGGCGCTCCACGGGGCCGTCGGCGCCGCCGAGCACCCAGCCGGCGGCTGCCAGCAGCGGGCCGACGGCGGCGGCGAGCGCGATGAGCACGGCCACCGGCTGCCGCCAGCCGAAGCTCTGCTCGGCCACGCGGTGGCGGGCGCCGTCCGCGCCGAGCACGGCGGCGGCGAGGAGGGCGAGGCCGTAGACGAGGGTCGAGGGTCCGGCCCAGCTGGAGCCGTTCGAGAGGACCGCGAGGACAAGGGCCACCAGGGCGGCTGTCCACGCGGTCCGGATCGCCGGCCCGCGCTCCGTGCGCAGCAGGGCGGCCAGCGCCGCGAGGACGACGCCGATGAGGGTCAGCCCGCCGACCGTGCCGGGTCCGCCGGGGCTGATGCCGAGCAGATCGATCGCCGAGGCCGAGCTCCCGCCGTACTCCAGACCGGCCTCCTCGAAGAAGCCGAACGGCAGCAGCGTCAGCGACCAGGGGGCGAGCATCAGCAGCGGGGTGCCCAGCTGGGCGACGAAGCGCGGGCCGTAGGCGGTGATCTCGCGGCGGCGCACGACGAGGACCCCGAGGCCGAGGAGCAGCGCGAGGGGCCAGACGACGGGGGTGAACGCCGTGGTGATCGTCAGCAGCAGCGCGTACGCCCAGGTGGCACGCCAACTGCCGCGCGCGCCCGTGCGGTTGGCGAGGCCGCCGGCCGCGGCGCCCGCGCGGGCGACGAGGGGCAGCAGGACCGCGAGGACGGCGGTGCCGATGCGGCCGGTGGCGAGCGCGCCGGTGACGGCGGGCAGGAAGGCGTACACGACGGCCGCCCAGGCCCGCAGCAGCCGGGACTCGACCAGGGAGCGGGAGGCGAAGTAGGCGGTGAAGCCGGCCAGGGGCACGGAGGCCACGAGGAGCACGGTGACCGCGAGTCCGGCGGAGCCGAACAGCAGGGAGCCGAGCATGGCCACGATCGCCAGATACGGCGGCGCGGCCTCGGCGCCGCCCGCGCCGACCGGGTGCCAGCCGTCCAGGTAGCGCGACCACAGCGCGGCGGAGTCGGCGGGGGCGGGCAGCAGGGTGCCGCCCGCGAGCGCGCCGCCGCCGAGCAGTTCACGGCAGGCGGCCAGCGAGGCGAGCAGCAACAGGGCGAAGAGCACGGGCCCGGGTGCGCGCGCGACGCGCTTGAGCCGGGCGAACTGCTCGACCTGCAGGAAGTCGGCGTCGTCGTCACCGGGTCCGGACTCGACCGCGCCGCCGTGCCGTCCGGCCGGGGTGGTCTCGGCGTCGGCGTTGCCGAACAGGTCGCCCGCGACCTGTTCGACGGTGGCCCGGACGGTCGCGCCGGGGGGTGGGAACAGCGGGCGCAGCTCGCCCTTGTCGAGCTGCGAACGGCCTCGTCTGCGCCGCCCGGCGATGATCCGCTCGGGGCGCAGCAGCGTGCTCAGCAGACCGCGGATCTCGTCGACGGCCTGTCCGGGAACCTTGCCGACGAGGTAGGCGACGGTCCTGAGCAGGGTGCCGAGGACGATGCGCAGCAACACCCAGGGCAGCTGGGCCGTACGGGAGTTGACGAGGAGGGTGTAGACCGCGCCGGCCTTGTCGACCATGTGCGGGGAGGCGGCGCTGCGGCCCACGCAGTCGACGGTGCGGCGCTCGCGCGAGGCCGCCTCGGCGTGCCGTACGACGGCTTCGGGGGCGACGAGGACGCGGTGCCCGGCGGTGGTCGCGCGCCAGCACAGGTCGATGTCGTCACGCATGAGGGGCAGGCGGCGGTCGAAGCCGCCCAGCTCCTCGAAGACGTCGCGGCGGACCAGCATGCCGGCGGTGGACACGGCGAGGCTGGGCTTGACGTGGTCGTGCTGGCCCTGGTCCTGCTCGCGGCGGTCCAGTCCGGTCCAGCGGCGGCCGGAGTCGGCGATGGTGACGCCGACCTCCAGGAGCTGCCGGCGGTCGTACCAGCCGCGCAGCTTGGGGCCGACGACGGCGACGTCGTCGCGGCCCAGCTCGTGTTCGTTCTCCACGACGCGCAGCAGTTGGGCGAGGGCGTCGGGCTCGGGGGCGCAGTCGTCGTGCAGCAGCCACAGCCACTGGACCGGTTCTCCGTGGGGGAGCTCCGGCAAGTCGTACGCGTCGTCGCGCCAGCTGCGGGTCACCGGGTCCCAGCCGCTGGGGCGCCTGAGGTACGCCAGGTCGTCCTGGGTGAGGACGCCCGCGGTGCGGTTGGCCTCCTCGACGGCCTGGCCGAAACCGGTGCGTCGGGCGAGGTGCAGGACGCGGTCGGCGCCGAGGGCGTCGGAGAGGAGCTGGGCGGATTCGTCCGCGCTGCCGGTGTCGGCCGCCATGGCGCTCTGGACGGGGCGCTCCTGGCCGAGCAGCCCGGCGAGCGCGTCGGGCAGCCAGCGGGCGCCGTCGTGCGCGACGAGGACCGCGGTCACCACATGACGTGGGAACTCAGGAGCGGCGTCCTGGTGAGCTGAGGTGTGGCTGTGCACGGACATCGAGGTACGGGCCCCGGTTCGGTGGACTGCGGTGGACGTCTGTGTCCGGCGGGGACAGCGGGACGTCTCGGACGAGGGCCCACACTAACGGCTGAGCAGCACGGCGGCCCGCCGCCTGTGGACAACCCACGTGCGACGGGCCGTACATGTTCGGTTATCGCTGTTCGACTGTTCCGGGACGGGTCAGGTGTTCCGGGACGGGTCAGACGGCCGCCTTCTTCAGGCGGCGGCGCTCGCGCTCCGACAGGCCTCCCCAGATACCGAACCGCTCGTCGTTGGCGAGGGCGTACTCAAGGCATTCGGAGCGGACCTCGCAGGCGAGGCAGACCTTCTTGGCCTCACGGGTCGAGCCGCCCTTCTCGGGGAAGAAGGACTCGGGATCGGTCTGGGCGCACAGCGCGCGCTCCTGCCAGCCGAGTTCTTCGTCCGCGTCGTCGACCAGCAGTTGCTGCACGAGCTCGGTCATGTGCGCCCCTCGTCCGTCTTTCGCGTCCCCGTCGTGCGGCCGTTACCGATTTCGGCTGAACGACACGAGTGAAATTACAAGTGTGCTGCTACGGGCGAGTCAAGCCGAGATCTGCTATTGAGCCCCTTATTCACTCTGCGGAACCAAGGCTATGCGGAAAGTGTTCAAATCGGCATAAACCTGACAGCAGCCTGACGACAGGCGGGAGTTCCGGAGGGGGTTCTCCCTCCCTTACGGGAAGAGACGCCCAGGAGTTCGATCTCGTTCCGACTCGTTCGAGCCGACTCGCTCCGGACGCACCCACGACCCTCCACGCGCGCGTGCCGACGGCTTGCCCGGTTGGACGCCATGTCTCCCCGACACCCGGGGCACAAACCTTTCACCGCGCGGATGCACCGAAAGAGGTGAATCGGCATCCACATACCGGACGGGAAGTTGACAGCGGAGGTGTGAACCGCTGTGCTGGTGGGCATGCTCGCGAACTTGGCACTCACCTCGACCCGCTCCGCCGGGTCCCTCGGTGCTGCTCGCTGTCGCTGTAGCTGTTGCTGTCCCAGCTGTTGAGCCTCACGCGCTCCGGCTGCCACTGAGCCCGTCCGGCTCGGTCGCTGCTCCTCCCTTTCGCCCGGAGACCGGGCACCCGCCCCGTCCGCGACCCACGCGGACGGCAGGGACACCCCGCCTTCCCCCACGCACTCCGTCGAGGACCTCCCCACTTCATGAACAGCGACAGCGACCTCCAGATCGCCGGCGACCTTCTCGAAGTACCGCACCTCCTCCAGGCGCCGCGCCAACACCCGGTCACCGTGGCCGAGTTCGCCGGGCTGGCCCGCTCGCTCGCCGAGGACCGCTCCCAGTGGGAGCACCTCGTCGAGTACGACGCGACCACCCGCTGGTACCACCGGCTGCTGACCGGTCCCGGCTACGAGGTGTGGCTGCTGTCATGGCTGCCGGGGCAGGGCACCGGGCTGCACGACCACGGGGGCTCCTCCGGCGTACTGACGGTGCTCGACGGCACGCTGACCGAGCGCACCGACCGGGGCACGCGCGTGCTCGGCGCGGGCGCGCAGCGCGTGTTCGCGCCGGGTTACGCGCACGAGGTCGTCAACGACACGCTGGAGCCGGCCGTCAGTCTGCACGTCTACTACCCGGGCCTGACGGACATGCCGATGCACCCGAAGGCCTGCGCGGCGGCGACGGCGGCCGTCACGGCGTGAGCGGAGACGCGGGAAACCGGCCGTGGTCGCGGGCGGGCGACCCGATGTCCGACCCGCCTGCGAGACTGCTCCCATGCGCATTGTGGTTCTGGCAGGCGGCATCGGTGGTGCCCGGTTCCTGCGCGGTCTGAAGCGGGCCGCGCCGGACGCGGACATCACGGTCGTCGGCAACACGGGGGACGACATCCACCTCTTCGGGCTGAAGGTCTGCCCGGACCTCGACACGGTGATGTACACGCTCGGTGGCGGCATCAACGAGGAGCAGGGCTGGGGCCGGGCCGACGAGACCTTCCACCTCAAGGAGGAGCTCGCGGCGTACGGCGTCGGGCCCGAGTGGTTCGGGCTCGGTGACCGGGACTTCGCCACGCACATCGTGCGGACGCAGATGATCGGCGCCGGCTATCCGCTGAGCGCCGTCACCGAGGCGCTGTGCGACCGGTGGAAGCCGGGTGTGCGGCTCATCCCGATGACCGACGACCGCGTCGAGACCCATGTCGCCGTCGCGGTGCCCGACAGCGGCTCCGACGCGGGGTCCGGCGAGCGCAGGGCGATCCACTTCCAGGAGTACTGGGTGCGGCTGCGGGCCTCCGTTCCGGCCGAGGCGATCGTGCCGGTCGGGGCCGAGCAGGCGAAACCGGCGCCCGGGGTCCTGGAGGCGCTCGCCGAGGCGGACGTGATCCTCTTCCCGCCGTCCAACCCGGTGGTCTCCATCGGCACCATCCTCGCCGTGCCCGGCATCCGGGAGGCGATCGCGGAGGCCGGGGTGCCGGTCGTGGGCCTCTCCCCCATCGTCGGCGACGCGCCCGTGCGCGGTATGGCCGACAAGGTCCTCGCCGCCGTCGGCGTGGAGTCCACGGCCGCGGCCGTGGCCGAGCACTACGGCTCGGGGCTGCTGGACGGCTGGCTCGTCGACACGGTCGACGCGGGCGTCGTCGAGCGCGTGGAGAGCGCCGGGATCCGGTGCCGGGCCGTGCCGCTGATGATGACCGACCTGGACACGACGGCGGAGATGGCCCGCGAGGCGCTGGCGCTCGCGGAGGAGGTACGGGGAGCGTGAGCGAGCGGAGCGAGGCGACGCCCGGCGCCGCATACCGGGTCTGGGCCCTGGCCGGCATCCCCGAGGTGCGGGAGGGGGACGACCTCGCCAAGCTGATCGCCGCGGCCGAGCCGGGGCTGGCCGACGGGGACGTGCTGCTCGTCACCTCGAAGATCGTGTCCAAGGCGGAGGGGCGCGTCGTCGAGGCCGTCGACCGGGAGGCCGCGATCGACGCCGAGACCGTACGGGTGGTCGCGCGGCGCGGGGCGTTGCGGATCGTGGAGAACCGGCAGGGCCTGGTCATGGCCGCCGCCGGGGTCGACGCCTCCAACACCCCCGCCGGGACCGTGCTGTTGCTGCCCGAGGACCCCGACGCCTCCGCGCGGGCGATCCGGGACGGCGTCCGGGACGCGCTCGGCGTCGAGGTCGGGGTCGTCGTCACCGACACCTTCGGGCGGCCCTGGCGCAGCGGGCTGACGGACGTCGCCATCGGCGCGGCCGGTGTGCGCGTCCTCGACGACCTGCGGGGCGGCACCGACGCGCACGGCAATCCGCTGAGCGCCACCGTCGTCGCCACCGCCGACGAGCTGGCCGGCGCCGGCGATCTGGTGAAGGGCAAGGCCGCCGGGCTGCCCGTCGCCGTCGTCCGCGGCCTGGGGCATGTGGTGGCCGAGGACGACGGCGAGGGGACACGGGCCCTGGTGCGGGGCGCCCGGGACGACATGTTCCGGCTCGGCACCTCCGAGGCCGTACGGCTGGCGGTGACGCAGCGGCGTACGGTCCGGGCGTTCACGGACGAGCCGGTCGATCCCGGGGCGGTGCGGCGGGCCGTGGCCGCGGCGGTGACCGCGCCGGCGCCGCACCACACGACTCCGTGGCGGTTCGTGCTGCTGGAGTCCGGGGAGTCGCGGGTACGGCTGCTCGACGCCATGCGGGACGCGTGGATCGCGGACCTGCGGCGGGACGGCAAGAGCGAGGAGTCCGTCGCGAAGCGGGTGCGGCGCGGGGACGTGCTGCGCCACGCGCCGTATCTGGTGGTGCCGTGTCTGGTGATGGACGGGTCGCACTCCTACGGGGACGCGCGGCGGGACGCGGCCGAGCGGGAGATGTTCGTCGTCGCGGCCGGCGCCGGGGTGCAGAACTTCCTCGTCGCGCTGGCCGGGGAGCGGCTGGGGTCCGCGTGGGTGTCGTCCACGATGTTCTGCCGGGATGTCGTGCGGGAGGTGCTGGGGCTGCCGCAGGGGTGGGACCCGATGGGCGCGGTGGCTGTGGGGCATGCGGCGGTCGCGCCCGCGGCGCGGGCCGGGAGGGATGCGGAGGCTTTTGTCGAGGTGCGGTGAGGTGAGGGACTGTGCGCCTGCTGTTCGGGGTGGTTCGGTCCGTGGGCGGGTGCGGGTGCGTCGTGGCTGATCGCGCGGTTCCCCGCGTCCCTGGAAACGTACGGGCCCTCTAGGCTCATAGGGCACCGCATCTCTGACTAGGACCTTCCTGTGGCCGGACGTTTCCCTCAGCGGCCCACTCGTACGACCGTGCGGGGTGGGCATGTCGTCGTGCCCGGAGGGGTGCCTCGGCAGGCCGTGGCGGCGGGGAAGCGGCGGACCTGGGTGCCGGAGGGCCCGCTCGACCTGGGGCTCGTGCTGGGGCCGCTGCGGAGGGGGCCCCAGGACCCGACCTTCCGGGCCGTGCCGGACGGGTCCGTGTGGCGGACGAGCCGGACACCGGTGGGGGCCGGGACGCTGCGGGTCGCCGTGCGGGGCGGGGCCGTCGAGGCGGAGGCGTGGGGGCCCGGGGCCGAGTGGCTGCTCGACCGGGTGCCGTCGCTGCTCGGGGCGTCGGACGAGCCGGACGCCTTCGTGCCCCGGCACCGGGTCGTGGCGATGGCCTGGCGGCGGCGGCCGGGGCTGCGGCTGACGCGGACCGGGCTGGTCCTGGAGTCGTTGATCCCGTCGGTGCTGGAGCAGAAGGTCACGACGGACGAGGCGTACCGGGCGTGGCGGTCGCTCGTACGGAAGTTCGGGGAGCCGGCGCCGGGGCCCGTGCCGCCGGGGATGTTCGTGATGCCCTCGGTCCGGGAGTGGGCGTTGATTCCGTCCTGGGAGTGGCATCGGGCCGGGGTCGACGACAAGCGGGCGTCGACGATTCTGCGGGCGGTGCGGGTGGCGGGGCGGCTGGAGGAGGCCGTGGGGATGTCGCCGGTGGAGGCGCGGGCTCGGTGGGAGTTGGTGCCGGGGATCGGGCCGTGGACCTCGGCGGAGACGGTGCAGCGCAGTCATGGGGCGGCGGACGAGGTGACCGTGGGGGATCTGCATCTGCCGGGGATCGTGGGGTTCGTGCTGGCGGGGGATCGGGACGCGGACGACTCGGTGATGCTGTCGTTGCTGGAGCCGTATGCGGGGCAGCGGCATCGGGCGGCTCGGTTGATTCTGTTGTCGGGGCGGGGGCCGGCTCGGCGGGCGCCGCGGATGCCGCGAGGGGATATCGGGCGCCTGTAGTTCAGGGGCTGCGCCCTTCCAGGCCCCTTCGAGCGCCCTTCCAGGCCCCATGTGCCGGGCCGGTGGGGGCTGGTCGCGCAGTTCCCCGCGCCCCTGAAAAGCAGGGGGCTGCGCCCACTGCTTTTCAGGCCCGCGGTCGGAGTCGGCCGGTGGTCACTGGTCCGACGAGAAGCGGAGCGCCCCCGTGGGGATCTGGGCGTCGCACCAGACTCGGACTCCTGTGCGGAGTTCGTTGTCGGCGCCGATGATCGCGCCGTCGCCGATGACGGCGCCGGTGAGGATGGAGCGTTCGCCGATGCGGGCGCGGGCGCCGATGAGGGAGTCGGTGATGACCGCGCCGGGTTCGACGACCGCGCCGGCCAGGACCGTGCTGCCGAAGACGCGGGCACCCTCGCCGACGAACGCGCCCTCGCCCACCACCGTGCCGCCGGTCAGCTTGGCGTCGCCCGCGACCCGGGCGGTGGGCAGGACGAGGCGGTCGCCGCAGCGGCCGGGGACGGCGGGCGACGGGGCTCGGCCGAGGACGAGGTCCGCCGAGCCGCGGACGAAGGCCGCGGGGGTGCCGAGGTCCAGCCAGTACGTCGAGTCGACCATGCCCTGCAGATGGGCGCCCGCCGCCAGCAGGTCCGGGAACGTCTCGCGTTCCACCGAGACCGGGCGGCCCGCCGGGATCGTGTCGATGACCGAGCGGCGGAAGACGTACGCCCCCGCGTTGATCTGGTCGGTGACGATCTCCTCGGGGGTCTGGGGCTTTTCGAGGAAGGCGAGGACCTTGCCCGTCTCGTCGGTGGGGACGAGGCCGTAGGCGCGCGGGTCGGTCACCTGGGTCAGGTGGAGGGAGACGTCCGCGCCGGTCCGCTCGTGGGTGGCGACCAGGCGGCGGATGTCGAGGCCGGTGAGGATGTCGCCGTTGAAGACGAGGACCGGGTCCTCGGGCCCGGAGTGGAGGTGCGAGGCGGCGTTGCGGATGGCGCCGCCCGTGCCCAGGGGTTCCTCCTCCGTGACGTACTCCAGGTGGAGGCCGAGGGCGGAGCCGTCGCCGAAGTGGGGTTCGAAGACCTCGGCCAGATAGGAGGTGGCGAGAACTATGTGGTCGACGCCCGCGGCTCTGGCTCTCGCCAACTGGTGGGTGAGGAAAGGGACTCCGGCCGCCGGGACCATGGGCTTGGGAGTGTGCACCGTGAGCGGACGCAGCCGGGTGCCTCTGCCGCCGACCAGGAGGATCGCTTCTGTCACCTGTCGTCTCTGCTTCCTGCCGGGACCGGCCGAACTGTCATTCGACCGGCCAGTCTATGCAGACCGTTCCATGGCGCCTTCGCGGCCGTGCGGTGGTGGGCCGTCGACGTGCGGCGAGGCGCGTCGGCGGTGAAGTCCGTCGAGGGCGCGGCGTGCGCGCCCTCGGGTCGTGCTGCGTGTCGGGTCCGGGGTACCCCCGGCGGGTCACCGGATTCCGATGGGGGCTCGCACCCCGCATTCCCCCTCGCCCTGCCGCCGCCCCGCTATCGGCCTTGATAGCGGGCGGCGTCCGTGCGGGCCGTACCGAGCTTTCCGTAAAGGCGCCCCCCCGGGCACTCGGTCGCGAACCCGTCACGGTGGCCGGAGATCACGTGCAGTAGTACCTTCTTACCTTTTGCGTAGAGATTGCCACCACCCGAAGTGAGGTATGTCTTGCCCTTGGGGTTCGCTCCGTAAAGACCGAGTTTCCAGGCGGTTAGTTGCGCGATTCCCTTCACCGCCACCGCGGGGGGCTTGGTGGTGCCGTAGCTGCCGATGACCGCGATACCCATGCTGTTCGTGTTGAAGCCGAGGGTGTGCGCCCCCATGACGGCCTTCGCGACACCACCCGCGCGTCCCTCGTAGATGTTTCCGCACTTGTCGACCAGGAAGTTGTAGCCGATGTCCCGCCAGCCGCTGCTCACGACGTGGTAGCGGTAGATACTGCGGATGACGGAAGGGGCCTGCGCGCACTTGTAGTTGTTGCCCGACGCCGTGTGGTGCACGAAGGCCGCGCTGACCCGCGTGGTGTAGCGGAAGTCGCGCTCGCGCAGCTTCTCGTCGGCGCCCCAGCCGGCTCGTGTGACGATGCGGGGGCGCGGTCCGATGAACGGCTTCACCCCGGGCACCACGTTCGCCAGCCGCTCCTCCGTCTCCTTGCGCGACAGCGCCGGGATCGAGGTGGCGCCGAGCGGCGCGAGGTCGGCGTTGACGGCGGAGGCGGCGGCCGACTCGGCGGTCAGGGTGCCCAGCCGCGGCGCGTCCACGGGGGTGCCGACGGGCGGGGGGTCGGCCGCGTGCACGGCGCTCGGTCCCGCGGCGCCCTCCAGGGTGCCGGTGCCGGGGTCGACCAGTTCGAGACGTAGGCCGTCCGGGAGCGTCTGGACGCCCGGAGCGGTCGTACGGCCCTGGGTCTCGGCGCGTACGCGCACCTCGACCCCGTCGGAGTCGCCGACCCACAGCGGGGCGGTGGAGCCGCGCACGCGGCCGGAGGCGCGCTCGGCGGTGTCCGGGTCGGCGGCGTGCTCGTGGTTGTGCGTCTCCACGTCCTGCCAGCCGGACCAGTGGTCGGTGCCCCTGGCGCGGGCGCGGACCTGGACGCGGCCCTGGAGTTCGGTGTCCGGGTTGTCCCAGACGACACCGACCAGGGAGAAGGACCGTACGTCCCGCTTGCCGAGGCCCTGTTCGGCGGCGGCCGGGCCGAGGTGCCGGGCCGCGCCGAGGGGGAGGAGGGGGAGGGACTGGGTGCTGCCGGACGCGGGCGCGAGCGGGGCGGCCCGTGCCGGGGTCCGCGCCGGGGCCAGGGTCGCCGTGGAGGACGAGTCCGTCGGGGTCGCCGCGGATGCCGTCGCCGGGAGTGCCGCCGGGAGGGCGAGTGCCGCCGCGCAGGTGACGCCGATCGAGGACGCGAGGAATCGTGATCTACGCATGCGTCCGATCCTGGACATAGTCATACATATCTGTCCATCGCGGAATTGACGGGTCGTCGGCCGTGCTCCGCCGAACCGGTGGCGATTCAGGTCCGCCCGGAGCCGCGGACGGGCGGGGCCGCGCGTACGCTTACGCGGGTGAACGCCACCGACCGCACCCCTGCCGACCTGCTGCGATCCGCGCTGGCCGCGGATCCCGCGCGCCCCCTGGTGACCTTCTACGACGACGCCACGGGCGAGCGGGTCGAATTGTCCGTGGCCACCTTCGCCAATTGGGTGGCCAAGACCGCGAATCTCTTGCAGGGCGAGTTGTCCGCTGAGCCGGGTGACCGGGTCGCGCTGCTGCTGCCGGCGCACTGGCAGACGGCGGTGTGGCTGTTGGCGTGTTCGTCGGTGGGGGTGGTCGCCGAGGTCGGTGGGGATCCGGGGGCGGCGGACCTCGTGGTGAGCGGGCCGGACACGCTGGACGCGGCTCGGGCGTGCTCCGGGGAGCGGGTCGCTCTCGCGTTGCGGCCGCTCGGGGGGCGGTTCGCGCAGGTGCCGGACGGCTTCGCCGACTATGCGGTGGAGGTGCCGTCGCAGGGGGATCGGTTCGTGGCGTACGCGCCGGTGGATCCCGAGGAGGCGGCGTTGGTCGTGGCCGGGCGGGAGTTCAGTGGGGCGGAGGTCGTGGAGCGGGCCCGGGCGGAGGCGGGGGGGCTCGGGCTGACGGGGCCCGGGTCACGGTTGTTGTCGGGGTTGGGGTACGACACGTGGGAGGGGCTGTCCGCGGGGTTGTACGGGCCGCTCGCGAGTGGGGGGTCCGTGGTGTTGTGCCGGCATCTTGGGGCGTTGGGTGAGGATGCGCTGGCCAAGCGGATCGAGAGTGAGCGGGTTACTTCGACTGCGCGGTGACGCGCGGCGGGGGCCGGGGGTCTGGGGGGCCGGGGGTTGCCGGTGTGGCGGGGGTGGTCGGGCGGCTGCGGGTTCGTCGTGGTTGCTCGCGCAGTTCCCCGCGCCCCTTCAAGCACGCGGTGGCGTCGTAAGGGCGAGGTGGTCGGGCGGCTGCGGGTTCGTCGTGGTTGCTCGCGCAGTTCCCCGCGCCCCTTGGGGCGCGGCTGCCGCTCGGCCCCGTAGGACAGCGCGGCACCATGCCGTGCAGGCCCGGGGCCCCGCCGGACAGCTCGCTTTCTCTGCTACCTGCCAGAGCCACAGCCAGCCCACTTTCACGTCCAGGCCCATAGGACAGCAGCCCCTCCGCGCCCAGGCGCGCTGGACAGCAGGCCCCTCACCGCTCGAACCCACGCCCCAGCCGGCCTCCCCCCTCAGGCCTCGGGCCCGCAGGGCAACCGCGCCCCAGCCGGCCTCCCCCTCAGGCCCGCAGGGCAATCGGCGCCCTTCCAAGCTCGCCCCCTGAGACCCGCCAGACGGCCCGCCCCTCCCCTCTCACCCCGCGAAACACGCCCCCTCCCCCAGCCGCCCCCCAGAGCACTCCTCCCCCGTTCGGCCTAGTCCCGGCCGCCCCTGGGGCTTCTCGCGGGCCATCGTCGTAGGAGCAGCGACTCGCTCGTACGCCGTGAGGGGTGGCCGGAAGTGGACGACGTCGGAGGCAAGGTGGTGGGGCTGGGGCCCGGTGCGGGGGGCACGCCCACCGGGGCCGGGGCGCGGCGTCGGCGGCGGTGGGTGCGGTGGGTGGCCGGTGGGGCGGGGCTGGTGATCGTCGGGGCCGTGGGGGTGGGGTGGGCGGCGTACCGGAAGCTGGACGGGAACATCACGTCGGACCGGACGGCGGCGGACGAGTTGGCGCGGTTCGAGAAGGAGCGGCCGACGGCGCTCGTGCGTGGCGCGCAGAACATCCTCGTGATCGGGTCCGACTCACGGGCGGGGAACGGCAACGGCGAGTACGGGCGGGACTCGGGGACCGAGCGGTCGGACACCACGATCCTGCTGCATCTCGCGGCCGACCGGCGGAGCGCGACCGCGGTGTCGCTGCCCCGGGACCTGATGGTGGAGGTGCCGAGCTGCCGGCGGGCGGACGGGCGTCGTAGCGAACCGGCGTTCACTCTGTTCAACTACGCGTTCCAGGCGGGTGGTTCGGCCTGCACCATCCGGACGGTCGAGCGGATGACCGATATCCGGATCGACCACCACATCGTCGTGGACTTCAGCGGCTTCAAGGAGATGGTCGACGCCGTCGACGGGGTCGAGGTGTGCCTCGCCGCACCCATTCACGACAAACAGGCCGATCTGCGGCTGCCCGCGGGCCGGGTGAAGCTCAGCGGGGAACAGGCGCTGGGATACGTGCGGGCCCGTAAGTCGCTGGGGGACGGAAGCGACACGGAACGCATGGACCGGCAGCAGCGTTTCCTCGCGGCGCTGGCCGCGAAGGTGCGCGGCAACGAGGTCCTGCTGAATCCGGTGAAGCTGTATCCGGTCCTGGACGCGGCCACGTCCTCGCTCACCACGGATCCCGGACTCGCGAGTCTGCGCGGGCTCTACGACCTTGTGCGCGGTCTGCGCACGATTCCCATGGAAAAGGTGCAATTCCTGACTGTTCCCAGGAAGTCGTATGCGTACGACGCCAATCGTGATGAGCTCGTCGAACCGGCGGCACGGAGACTTTTCGCACGACTGCGTGCCGACGAACCCCTGGCGATCGCCCGTGAACTGCCCGGCGGGAAGCGGGAAGGGCGCACGGAACAGCTTTCGGGAAGCCTCTCCGGGACACCGGATCCGATGCCGACATTCCGCGGAAGTACGGCCGCGGAGGAGGACTGCGTGTGACCCCGAAGGGGTTCCGCAGGTAAAGCGCGCGTCAACACCAGGAACAAATGCTCTAGGAAATGGGCAGATTGCCCAGTTGTAGGGACGTGCAATTTGTCACCGCCGTCGCTTGACGCCTGATCGGGCGGCTAGTGTGAGCGATCCGGTGTGTCAGGCCTTCTCGGCCACACACCAGTTGTATCGAGACCCGAGCGTCCTTTGAGGGGGAAGGCGCCGCGTGGCCCCGACGGAGGAATCAGACAACCGTGGACGCGCAAGGCCGTGGGCGGGCGGACGACATCGACCCCGCAGATCAGTGGGTACTCAACCCGAGCACCGGTGAATACGAACTGCGACTGAGTCCTTCCGCACCGCAGTCGGCGGTGCCGAGGCCGCGCAGGGCCGCTCCCGCCGCGGCGGGAGCCAGGGCGACGACGAGCGCCTCGACGCGGTCCGCGTCGGCGGGCACGGACACCCGGGAGATCCCCGACACGCTGCCGGGACCCCGGCGCCGGCGGGGCACGCCCGAGGAGGACCCGCTGCCGGGCCGCCGGGGTGGCCGGGGCAAGTCCAAGGCCAAGCCCAGGAAGTCGACGGGCAAACGGATCCTGGTGTGGACGGGCGGCACGCTCGCCTTCGTGCTGGTCGGCGTGAGCGGCGCGGCCTACCTCTACTACCAGCACCTCAACAACAACATCCAGAAGATCTCGGACGACGGGGCGAGCACCGGCGGCTTCAGCAAGGACCGGGCGATCAACCTGCTGGTGATCGGCACGGACAAGCGCACCGGCGCGGGCAACGAGAGCTACGGCGACAAGGAGAGCGTCGGCCACGCCGACACCACGATCCTGCTGCACGTCTCCAAGGACCGGACGAACGCGACCGCGATGAGCATCCCGCGCGACATGATCGTGGACATCCCGGAGTGCCCGACCGAGCAGGAGGACGGCTCGACCAAGGACATCCAGGGCACGTCCAACGTCCGGTTCAACACGAGCCTCGGCCAGGACGGCCGTACTCCGAGCTGCACCATGCGCACGGTCACCGAACTGACCGGCATCAAGCCCGACCACTTCATGGTGGCCGACTTCAACGCGGTGAAGACCCTCTCCACGGCCATCGGCGGTGTCGAGGTCTGTCTGGCCAAGGACATCAAGGACTCCAAGTCCAAGCTGGACCTCAGCGCCGGCAAGCACACCATCGAGGGCGAGGAGGCGCTGGCGTTCCTGCGCACCCGCTACAGCGTGGGCCTCGGCAGCGACCTGAGCCGGATCGAGCTGCAGCAGCAGTTCCTCAGCTCGATGATCCGCCAGATGAAGTCGCAGGACACGCTCACCGACCCGACGAAGGTGGTGAACCTCGCCGAGGCCGCCACCAAGGCGCTGTCCGTCGACTCCAAGATCACCGACATCAAGAAGCTGGCCTCGCTCGGCCAGGAGGTCGGCAAGGTGAAGACGAAGAACATCACCTTCACCACCGTGCCGGTCGTCGACAACACCGACGGGGCGACCGTGCTGCCCACGCCGGGCAAGGCCGAGCAGCTGTTCTCGACGATCCGGGACGACATCTCGCTCACCGAGGTGAAGAAGCAGGCCAAGGAGAAGGAGGCCGCGAAGCTCAAGGGCAAGCGCGCCGACGCCTCCGAGGTCCGGGTCAGCGTCTACAACGGCGGTGCCCAGGCCGGCAGCGCACAGGCCACTCTCAGCTGGCTGCAGAATGATGTCGGCGTGACCAAGTCGAGCCAGCTCGGCAACGCCGACAAGACGTTGAAGAAGACGACCCTCGCGTACGACCCCGGCCAGGCCGACCAGGCGCGCAAGCTGGCCGACCTCATGGGTCTGTCCGCGTCCGCGCTGAAGCCGGGCAAGGGCAACAGCGAGACCAACGCCCAGGGACTGCCCTCGATGGTGCTGACCCTCGGCGAGGACTTCAAGGGAGCCGGGGTGCCGCTGAAAGCGACGTCGGCGGCGGACCTGGACGTCGAGAAGAACACCGCGGACAAGGAAAAGTGCGCCAGTTGATGACCTGACGGGGTCATGGCGCGTCTAGTACGACGCGAACAGTCGAGAGAGAACGTCGGTGACTCACCGGGCGGGCGCGGGAACGCGTCCGGCCGGTCGGTTCTGATGTCGTCGTGATGCCGTGGGCGGCCGGTGCCGCCGTACCGACCCGTGTCCGCATGTCATCCGGTCGGAACGTATGACGCGTTCAACAGAACATGAGTACATCCCAGTCGGGGTCTCGACAGTCCAACAGGAGGCGGGGGCGGCCCCGTCACGGCAGGGTGGGGAGGGGCAGGGAGATGGTACGCAGTGACGTGCGCGGGGACGGGGGGCAGCCGCGTGTCGAGGAACCCGGCGATCAGGAGGGGGACCTGGAACCGCGGGGCGAGGCGTCCGGCTCGGACGGTGACGCGTCCAGCTCGGACGGTGACGCGTCCCGCTCGGACGGTGACGCGTCCCGCTCGGACGGTGACGCGTCCCGCTCGGGCGGTGACGCGGACGTCAAGGTTCCCGAGCAGCGCCGGGGGAACCGGCGCGCCGGGGGCGGTGGGGGCCGGGGGCGCGCGAAGACCGCCGCGAAGCCCCGGCGCAGACGGGTGCTGCGCTGGTCGGCGACGATCCTGGCGGTGGTGATACTCGGCACCGCGGGTGCCGGTTATCTCTACTACCAGCACCTCAACGGCAACATCAAGAAGGAGAAGCTGAACCTCGGCGAGACGAAGATCGCCGAGCCGACGCCGAACGCGGCCGGCCAGACCCCGCTGAACATCCTGCTCATCGGCTCGGACGCGCGGGACACCGCGGAGAACCAGAAGCTCGGCGGCGCCCGCGACACCTTCGACGGCCCGCCGCTCGCCGATGTGCAGATGCTGGTGCACCTGTCCGCGGACCGCAGCAACATGTCGGTCGTCAGCATGCCCCGCGACACCCTGCTCGACATCCCCAAGTGCACCGACCCGGACAGCGGCGAGGTGTACGGGGCGCTCACCTACACGATGACCAACCAGTCGCTGGAGCGCGGCGGTCCCGGCTGCACGGTCGCCACCTGGGAGAAGCTGACCGGCATCCGTATCGACCACTTCATGATGGTCGACTTCTCCGGTGTGGTGTCGATGGCCGACGCGATCGGCGGTGTGCCGGTGTGCGTGACCGCCAACATCGAGTCCAAGGACAGCCAGGGCCACGGCTCCGGGCTGAAGCTGGAGAAGGGCACCACGTACGTCAAGGGCAAGCAGGCGCTGCAGTGGCTGCGCACCCGGTACGGCTTCGAGGACGGCAGCGACATCGCGCGGGCCAAGGCCCAGCACCAGTACATGAACTCGATGGTCCGCGAGCTGCGCGCGAACGCCACGATCAGCAACCCGAACAAGCTGCGCAAGCTCGCCGAGGAGGCCACCGAGTCCCTCACCGTCGACGAGGGCCTCGGTGACGTCGCCGCGCTCTACGACCTCAGCACGGAGCTGCGCAAGGTCGAGCCGGCCCGGATCACGATGACGACGATGCCGTTCACGTACGTCGGCGCGCGCGTCGTGCCGAAGGAGGGCGACGCGGAGAAGCTGTTCCGGCTGGTGCGGGAGGACATCGCGCTGGACGGCAAGGACAAGAAGAAGGCGGCCGTCGAGGAGGCCGGCTCCGACGACCCGGCGGCGGCCAAGGACAAGATCGGCGTGCTGGTGCGCAACGGCACCATGACCTCCACCCTCGCCCCGGTCAGCGGCCGCGCGCACACGGTGTCGCAGTTGCTCGTCGAGGAGGGCTTCGCCAAGTCCACGTCCGACACGACCACCGCGGTCGTCGAGGACAAGACGGTCGTGCGCTATCCGAGCGCCGAGCTGGAGGGCGACGCCCAGGAGGTCGCCAGGGCCCTCGGCATCCCACTGGGACAGGTGGAGAAGTCCACCGAGGTCAGCGGAGTCACGCTGCTCGTCGGCGCCGACTGGCGCGAGGGCACGACGTACAAGGCCGCGAAGGCGGACGACCGGACGCCGAAGTCGGCGGACGCGCTGAACGGGGCGAACACGGACGCCTGCATGGAGGTCAACCCGGCCTTCAGCTGGTAGGTCCCGCACACGACTCGGGCCCCTCTCGCGAACGGGAAGGGCCCGAGGCGTACGTCCTTCGTGCTCAGCTCTCGGCGAGCACCGCCGGGCGGCGGGAGGCGATGACCTTGCGCGCCAGGGACTTGGGGCTGGTGAGGAAGCCGAAGCCCCAGGACATGTGCATGGTGGCGAGGGCGACCGGGATCTGGAGGCGGGCCTTGAGCGGCAGCCCCCTGCCCGCCGGGACCGAGCCCGCGACGATCGCGGCGAGGTAGCCGCCGGGGACGACGAAGCCCAGCGGGGTCAGCAGGGCGCCGACCAGGACACCGGCCGCGATCGCGCACACCGCGGCCGGCGGGGCGAGATAGCGCAGGTTGATGGAGCCCTCGTGGTAGCGGGCGACGACGTGCCGCCAGCGCCCGTAGTCCTTGTACTGCTTGGCGAGCGCCTTGACGCTCGGCCGCGGCCGGTACGACACCCGCAGCTCGGGCGAGAACCAGATGAGGCCGCCCGCCTCGCGGATGCGGAAGTTCAGCTCCCAGTCCTGGGCGCGGACGAACTCCACGTTGTAGCCGTCCTGCCGCTCCAGCGCCTCGCGCCGGAAGACCCCCAGATAGACCGTGTCCGCGGGACCGGCCTGGCCGCCCGTGTGGAAGGCCGCGTTGCCGACGCCGATCTTCGAGGTCATGGCGGCGGCGACCGCGTGCTCCCAGTCGTTCTCGCCCTCGGCGTGCATGATGCCGCCGACGTTCTGCGCGCCGGTCTCCTCCAGGAGCCGTACGGCGGTGGCGATGTAGTTCGGCGAGAGGATGCCGTGGCCGTCGACACGGACCACGATCGGGTGGCGGGAGGCCTTGATCGCGGCGTTGAGCGCGGCGGGCGTACGACCGGTGGGGTTGGGGACGGTGTGCACGCGCGGGTCCTCGGCCACGAGCGCGGCGGCGATCTCGTCCGTGCGGTCCGTGGACGGACCGAGGGCGATCACCACCTCCATCTCGCCGGCGTACTCCTGGGCGAGGATCGCTTGGACGGCTCCGCGCAGATGCCGCTCCTCGTCGAGGACGGGCATGATCACGGACACGGCGGGGAGCTGCGCGTCGGGCTTGGCGTTCATAGAGGGCTCACGTTACCGCGAACGGGGGACACCGACGCGCGCCGCCCGGTCGCGTGGACGGGCCGCCGATGCCGGGGCCCTACGGTGCTCACGGTTCCCCGACTCCCCATGACCGGTCTCGCGGAGGTGTCCCCCGTGTCCACACCGCCCCGCCGTCCAGCTCGTCCGCAGCAGCCCCGGCCTCCCGTACCCCCCAGGCGGCGGAGCTGGGCCATGCGGGCGGCGACCACGCTCTCCGTGGTGGTGCTGGCCGCCGCGGGTATCGGGCACGCGGTGGTGACCCGCCTGGACAGCGAGATCAAGCGGGTCGACGCCTTCAAGGACATGAAGAACCGTCCCGAGGCGGGCCACGGCATGAACGTCCTGCTGGTCGGCACCGACGGCCGCGACCGGATCAGCGAGGAGGAGCGGCGCAAGTACCGGCTCGGCGGCGCCCCCTGCCACTGCACGGACACGATGATGATCGTGCACATCTCGGAGGACCGGGAGCGCGCGAGCGTGGTGAGCCTGCCGCGCGACTCGTACGCCGAGACGCCCGCGCGGACCGACCGCGCCACCGGCAAGGCCCACCGGGGCCATCCGATCAAGCTGAACGCGGCCTACGCGGAGGGCGGGCCCCAGCTCACCGTGCGCACGGTCGAGCACATGACCAAGGTGAAGATCGACCACTACGTCGAGGTCGACTTCACCAGCTTCATGCGCACGGTCGACGTCCTCGGCGGCGTCAGGATCTGCACCGCCGAACCCCTCAAGGACTCCTACACCGGGCTCGACCTGACCGCCGGCACCCATGAGCTGGACGGCGGGCAGGCGCTGCAGTACGTCCGTTCCCGGCACGCCGACGGCTCCTCCGACCTCGGCCGGATGAAGCGCCAGCAGCGGTTCATGGCCTCGCTGATGTCCCAGGCGACCTCCTCCGGCGTCCTGCTCAACCCGATGAAGTTCCGCGACATCACCCAGGCCGTCCTCGGGTCCGTCCGCGCCGACAAGGAGTTCGGCACCGGCGAGCTGATCGACCTCGGCCGCGCGATGCGCAACCTCACGCCCGCCTCCTCCGAGTTCACCACCGTGCCCATCGGGCGCATGGGGTACGCCGTCAAGGGCATCGGCTCGACCCTCAAGTGGGACGACGCGAAGGCCGCCCGGCTGTTCGAGGCCCTGCGCGACGACCGGCCCCTCGCCCCCTACAAGGCGCGCGCCCGACACACCCTCGTCGACGTCGCCCCCCAGCAGATCCGCGTCCAGGTCGAGAACGGCACGGCGGTCCCCGGTCTCGGCCGGGAGGTGGACCGCCAGCTGGCCGCCACGGGTTTCCGCACCACGAGGACCCCGGTCAACGCCCCACGGCAGGACGTCCGCCGCACGGTCGTCGTCTACGACCCCCGCTGGGACCGCTCCGCCCATTCCCTCGCGACCGCCCTCCCGGGCGCGGAACTGCGTCCGGTGCGTGCCCAGGGGCCCACCCTCAGGGTCGTCGCCGGCACGGACTTCAAGCAGGTCCGCAAGGTGCGGGCGGAGAACCCCGGGCAGGGCGAGTCGGGCGTGGTGCGGGGCGACCAGGTCTCGTGCCCGTGAGCCCCGCGATCGTCCGAAGCGTCTGCTCCCCTACAAAACCGTGCAATTTGTGTCGGCTTCGCAACAGCCCTGCCTTTGTTTTTCATCGACCCTTGTAAAGGGCATGGCCGGACCCGGCACACTGGGGCGCATGAACGATTGGCCCGAGGGATGGTCCGGCAACAACCGCGGCGGCGACTTCGCCCAGCCCGACGGTCCGCGTGTGATGCGCCAGGTCCGTCGCGGCCCGTCGGCACCCCCTCAGGGTGGTGTGCCCCAGCAGCCGTCGTACGGCGACGCCTACGGTGACGGCTACGGCAACAGCGGCCCCGACCAGTACGGCGGCGGCCACAACAGCGACTACAACACCGGCCAGGTCTACGGCTCCGGCGGCGTCGGCGGTGCGGGCGGCCACGGCGGCGGCCGGGGCGACCGTCCCGCGCCGGACTGGCGGCGCCGCATCAAGCTGACGGCGATCACGGTCACGGTGGTGGTGCTCGCGACGACGATCGGCACGTACTTCTGGGCCGACTCCAAGCTGAACCGCGAGGTCGACCTGTCGAAGGTCATCGACCGGCCGGAGGCGGGCGAGGGCACCAACTACCTGATCGTCGGCTCCGACAGCCGTGAGGGCCTGTCCGCCGACCAGAAGAAGGAACTCCACACCGGGTCCGCCGACGGCAAGCGCACGGACTCGATGATGATCCTGCACACCGGATCCAACGGCCCGACGCTGGTCTCGCTGCCCCGTGACTCGAACGTCACGATCCCGACCTTCGTCGGCTCCGAGTCCGGCAAGACGTTCAAGGGCACCGGCCGCCAGGTCAAGCTGAACGCGGCCTACGCGGAGGACGGGCCCGAGCTGCTGGTCCGCACCGTGGAGGCCAACACGGGTCTGCACATCGACCACTACGTGGAGATCGGCTTCGCGGGCTTCGCGAACATCGTCGACGCGGTCGGCGGCGTGGAGATCGACATCCCCAAGGGCGGTCTGAAGGACACCAAGTCCGGCGCCAACTTCGAGGCGGGCAAGCAGACGCTGAACGGCGAGCAGTCCCTCGCCTTCGTCCGCACCCGCTACGCCCTCGCGCGCAGCGACCTGGACCGTACGAAGAACCAGCAGAAGTTCCTCGCGGCCCTCGCCAGCCAGACGGCGACGCCGAGCACGATCCTGAACCCCTTCAAGCTGTACCCGACGATGAGCGCGGGCCTGGACACCCTGATCGTGGACAAGGACATGGGCCTGTTCGACCTGGCCGACATGTTCTGGGCGATGAAGGGTGTGACGAGCGGCGACGGCAAGTCCATGAACATGCCGATCTCGGGCAACGCCAGCAACGGCAACCTCCAGTGGAACACCGAGAAGGTGAAGCAGCTGGTGGAGCAGTTGAAGAACGACGAGACGGTGACGGTGTCCGACAGCTGACCCGTACCGTGTGGCGGAGGGGCACCCCGGTGACGGGGTGCCCCTCCGTCGTGTGCGTGCGTACGGGTGAGGGTCAGGCGGTCGCGCCCGCCATTGTCCGGCACGTCTCCGAGCAGCGTCGACACGCCTCTGCGCAGCGCATCATCTGCTGATCGTCCGGCATGGACATACACGCCTCGGCGCACATGTCACAGGCGCGGGCGCACATCGCGCACATCTCGGCGGACAGCGGCGAGCGCCGCATCATCATGTCCGCGCACATACGGGTCATCTCGGCGCAGTCCATCAGGGCGCGCATGATCTGCATCTGGGCCTGGCCGCCGGCCTGCATGCAGGAGCTCATGGTCTCCTCGCACATGCTGTGGCACGTCATGCAGGCGTTGACGCACTCCTGCATCTCCTTGCTCATCGCGGTCATGGCTCCGGCGTGCTGCGTCATGGCTCCTCCTGGGGGTGGTGGGTGCGGGGTCCGGGGCGGACCCCGTGCACTTCCGTCCTACGCCCGACCGCCCCCGTCCGCCATCGGGCGGACGGAAACAATCCGCCCCATCCGCCCCATAAGGCAACAGCCCCCGGCGGGGTGCCGGGGGCTGTGCACGCGCTGCGCCGAAGGGGTTACGGCAGGTTGCGGGCCATCACGATCCGCTGGACCTGGTTGGTGCCCTCGTATATCTGCGTGATCTTGGCGTCGCGCATCATGCGCTCGACCGGGTAGTCGCGCGTGTAGCCGTAGCCGCCCAGCAGCTGGACGGCGTCGGTGGTGACCTCCATGGCGACGTCCGAGGCGAAGCACTTGGCGGCGGCGCCCTGGAAGGTGAGGTCCTTGTCGCCGCGCTCGGACTTGGCGGCGGCCTGGTAGGTCAGGGCGCGGGCGGCCTCGATCTTCATGGCCATGTCGGCGAGCATGAACTGGATGCCCTGGAAGTCGGCGATCGGCTTGCCGAACTGCTTGCGTTCCTGGACGTAGCCCTTGGCGTAGTCGAGGGCGCCCTGGGCGACACCGAGGGCCTGGGCGGCGATGGTGATGCGGGTGTGGTCCAGGGTCTTCATCGCCGTGGCGAAGCCGGTGCCCTCCTCGCCGATCATGCGGTCGGCGGGGATGCGGACGTTGTCGAGGTAGACCTCGCGGGTCGGGGAGCCCTTGATGCCGAGCTTCTTCTCCGGGGCGCCGAAGGAGACGCCCTCGTCGGACTTCTCGACGACGAAGGCGGAGATGCCCTTGGAGCGCTTGTCCGGGTCCGTGACGGCCATGACCGTGTAGTAGTCGGAGACGCCCGCGTTGGTGATCCAGCGCTTCACGCCGTTGAGGATCCAGTGGTCGCCGTCGTGGACCGCGCGGGTCTTCATGCCGGCCGCGTCGGAGCCGGCGTCCGGCTCGGAGAGGCAGTACGAGAACATCGCGTCGCCCTTGGCGAGCGGACCCAGGTACTTCTTCTTCAGCTCCTCGGAGCCGGAGAGGATCACGGGCAGGGAGCCGAGCTTGTTGACGGCCGGGATGAGGGAGGAGGACACGCAGGCGCGGGCCACCTCCTCGATCACGATGACCGTGGCGAGCGCGTCGGCGCCGGCGCCGCCGTACTCCTCGGGCACGTGCACGGCGTGCAGGTCGTTGGCGACGAGCGCGTCCAGCGCCTCCTGGGGGAAGCGGGCCTCCTCGTCCACGGCGGCGGCGTGGGGCGCGATCTTCGCCTCGGCGAGGGCGCGGATCGCGTCGCGGAGCATGTCGTGCTCCTCGGACGGGCGGTACAGGTCGAAATCAGCCGATCCGGCCAAGGTCTCTCACGCTCCTGACGCTAACTACCGTTAAGTAACCCAATTTTAGTGGTCCGCCCACGCGAGTGATACGTGAGCTTGACGACAGGCCGCCACCCCGGGTGATCTGCCCGGTGAAGGGCTCGAACACGCCCCGACTATGCTCGTGCAGCGCCACGACAGAGCATGTGCGACACATGTTCGACACCCTCGGCCGGACATCCCAGGAGCACCCCATGGCCCTCAAGATCACCGTGATCGGCACCGGCTACCTCGGCGCGACCCACGCCGCCGCCATGGCCGAGCTGGGGTTCGAGGTGCTCGGGCTGGACGTCGTCGAGGAGAAGATCGACATGCTCCGGCGGGGCGAGGTCCCGATGTACGAGCCGGGGCTGGAGGAACTGCTGCGCAAGCATGTCGCCGGCATCGAGGGGTCCAGCGGACGGCTGCGCTTCACGACCGACTACGCCGAGGTCGCGGCCTTCGGCGACATCCACTTCGTCTGCGTGAACACCCCGCAGCGGCACGGCGAGTACGCCTGTGACATGTCCTACGTCGACGCGGCCTTCGCCTCGCTCGCCCCGCATCTGACGGGCCCGGGCCTGGTCGTCGGCAAGTCGACGGTGCCGGTGGGCTCCGCCGACCGGCTGGCCGCGTATCTCGCGGAGCACGCGCCCGCCGGGGCCGATGCCGAGCTGGCCTGGAACCCGGAGTTCCTGCGCGAGGGCTTCGCCGTGAACGACACGCTGCACCCGGACCGGATCGTGGTGGGCGTGCGGAGCGAGAAGGCCGAGAAGCTGCTGCGGGAGGTGTACGCGACGCCGGTGACCGAGGGCTCCCCCTTCGTCGTCACCGACTTCCCGACCGCCGAGCTGGTGAAGACCTCCGCGAACTCCTTCCTCGCCACCAAGATCTCCTTCATCAACGCCATGGCGGAGGTGTGCGAGGCCGCCGGGGGCGATGTCGCCAAGCTGGCGGAGGCCATCGGGCACGACGACCGGATCGGGAAGAAGTTCCTGCGGGCCGGCATCGGCTTCGGCGGGGGCTGTCTGCCGAAGGACATCCGGGCGTTCATGGCCCGTGCCGGTGAGCTGGGCGCCGACCAGGCGCTCACGTTCCTGCGCGAGATCGACTCCATCAACATGCGCCAGCGCGGTCAGATGGTGGAACTGGCCCGGCAGGCGCTGGGCGGCGGTTCGTTCCTGGGCAAGCGGGTCGCCGTGCTCGGCGCCACCTTCAAGCCCGACTCCGACGACGTACGCGACTCCCCCGCCCTCAACGTGGCCGGGCAGATCCACCTCCAGGGCGGCCAGGTCACCGTCTACGACCCCAAGGGCATGGAGAACGCCCGGCGGCTCTTCCCGACGCTCGGCTACGCCGACTCCGCGCTCGCGGCCGTGCGGAACGCCGACATCGTGCTGCATCTGACGGAGTGGCGCGAGTTCCGTGAGCTGGACCCGGCGGCGCTGGGCGAGGTCGCGTCGACCCGGCTCGTGCTGGACGGGCGCAACGCCCTCGACCCGGAGCTGTGGCGCCGGGCGGGGTGGACGTACCGCGCGATGGGGCGGCCGACGGCGTAGGGGCCCGTATCCGGGACTCGGCGGCGGAGCCCTTGAGGAGAGACGGGGCGACGCCGCTCCGGCCGAGGCTCAGTCGGCCGGAACGACGTCTTCCCGCATTCTCCACCGTTCCGGCGGCCGGTGGGGGCGAAGCGCTTACTTCGCCCGGTAGCGGCGCATCTTCGCGCGGGCGCCGCACACCTGCATCGAGCACCAGCGGCCCCGTCCTGCCGGGCTGCGGTCGTAGTACGCCCAGTGGCAGTCGGGGGCCTCGCAGGCCTTGAGGCGCTGCCAGGTGCCCGCCGTGAGGGCCTCGGCGACGGCCGCGGCCACGCGGGAGACGAGGGGCGCCGGGTCGGCGGCGGGGCGCAGGGCCGCGGAGCCGTCCTCGGCCGAGACCGCGACGACCAGGGGTGCGGCGGCCAGCAGCTCGCCGAGCGGGGTCACCGTGCGGTGCGGTGCGTGACCGGCGTGGGCCAGCAGGGTCGCCCGGAGGGATTCCCGCAGGTCGCGTACGGCCGTGACGTCCTCGTCGGCCGCCAGGCCCAGGCGGACGCGCCCTTCCGGGGCGTCCAGCGCGTCGGCGCCCGTCTCCAGGTCCAGCGTGTTCACCAGGCTCTCGACGAGGGCCAGGCCGCCGGGGGCGGACGCTCTCTCACTCATGCCGCCGACGTTACCTCTCAGAGGGATGCATCGGGTAACCGTTACTGGTTACTCTCTTCTACAGGTAACCGCAGCAACCGAAGTCACGCGCACCAACGAGCAAGGAGAAGGCCATGGCCATCGCCAAGCTGGATGTCGTCGTCCTGGACTGCCCCGACCCGGCCGCGCTCGCCGGCTTCTACGCCGAGGTGGTCGGCGGGAAGGTCAGCGGGGAGGGGGACTGGGTGGATCTGGAGGTGCCGGGCGGGGGTGTGCGGCTGGCGTTCCAGCAGGCGCCCGGGTTCGTGGCACCGCGGTGGCCCTCGGCGGAGCGCTCGCAGCAGTTCCACCTCGACCTGGACGTGGAGGACATGGACGCGGCGGAGAAGGAGGTGCTGGCGCTGGGGGCGACGGTGCTGGACGCCGAGGACCGCGCGCGGGGGTTCCGGGTGTACGCGGACCCCGCGGGGCATCCGTTCTGTCTGTGCCGGAGCTGATGACGCCGTAGGGGCCCGAGCCCCCGCAGCACCGACACCCCCGACAGCGTTTCCGCGCCCCTGCGCCGTCCGGCAGGGGCGCGGGTCGGCGGTCAGCCGTCCAGCTCCGCGATCCTCGCCGTCGACGCCTCGCGGCGGTCCCGTGCCGCTCGCGCCGTGAAGTCGGCGGTGCGCAGGACCCGTTGGACGTTGCTCCAGGTGAGCAGGGCGAGGTCGGCCTCGGACCAGCCCCGGTGCATGAGTTCGTCGACGAGGCGGGGGTAGCAGGAGGCGTCGGTGAGGTCCTGGGGGTGGGCGGCGCCGGAGTCGTAGGTGCCGGACAGGCCGACGCACTCGGGGCCGGCGATCGCGCGGACGTGGTCGAGGTGGTCGGCGACGTCGCGGACGGACGGGCCGGTCTGCTCGGCGGTGAGCGGCACCATGCACAGGCCCCGCGCCTCGCCCAGCGCGGTGAGGAGGTCGTCGGGGAGGTTGGCGGCGTGGGGCCGCAGGGCGTGCGCCGCCGAGCGGGTGCACACGACCGGCGCGCGGGAGAGCGCGAGCGTCCGGCGGATGGTCGCCTCACCGGCGCCGGAGAGGTCGGCGAGGACGCCGATGCGGTTCATCTCGCGGACCACCTCCTCGCCGAACCTGGTCAGCCCCGACTCGCCCGCCCAGGACGCGCCGGCCAGGGTGAGGACCTTCAGGCCGAGCGCGTGCAGCGAGCGCAGGATGCCCAGGGAGTCGCCGATCGCCGGTGCTCCGGCGGGGCCGAGCAGCACGGCGACGCGACCGCAGTTGCGGGCGTCGGTGGTCTCCCCCGCGCTGTTCACCAGCCGCAGGCCCTCGGGGTGGGTGTGGACGACCGTCCGGACCAGGTCCAGCTGCTCCAGCGTGGCGTCGACGGCCCGCTCGCCCGCAGGACCCTCCGGGAGGTGCAGCGACCAGAACAGCGCGCCGATGTGGCCCTTGCGCATCCGCGGCACATCGGTGTCCACACCGCCCTCGCCCAGCTCCAGGTCGTACCGGGGCAGCTGCCGCAGCACCCAGGGCAGTCCGCTGTAGCCGTCGGCCACGGGGTGGGCGGCCAGGAAGGCGTGTGCCTCGGCCAGCTCCGAGTCGGGCTCGGCGGTGCGGGAGGCGTCCTCGGCCCGGCTGCCGGCCGGGCGGTCGTCGGCCGCTCCGTCGTCGTCGGGTCGGCTGCCGTCGCCGGAGGCTATGGGCTCCGCACCCGGCGGGTGGTGGCCGCGTTTCGGCCCGGGCTCGGCGCGGGTGGGGTCGGCGGGCGTGTCGAGTTCGCCGGCCTCCCCCGCGGCTTGCAGTTCGTCCTGCAGATCTGCCATGGCGGACCTCCGTAGCCGTTGGGTGATCGCAGTACTCGTCACCGTGGCACGGGGGCCGCCCGCCTTCCTGGTGGGTGGGGCGTTCGGGTTGTACGGCGGTGCCGGGGCCGCCGTACGCCACCCGGGTGACGGCCGGGCGGCGCCCGGCGTCACCCGTCCGGCCGTGTCACCCGTCCAGCTGCTCCGGCGTCGCGTTCGACGGGCCCGTGCGGACCTGGAGGTCCCGGGCCACGTCCTCCGCCGCGCCCAGCACCCGGACCGCGTTGCGCCAGGTCAGCTTGGCCAGGTCGGTCCGGGACCAGCCGCGGTCGAGCAGCTCGGCGATCAGGTGCGGGTAGCAGGAGACGTCGCCCAGGCCGTCCGGGGTGAAGGCCGTGCCGTCGTAGTCGCCGCCGATGCCGAGGTGGTCGATGCCGGCGACCTCGCGCATGTGGTCGAGGTGGTCGGCGACCGTGGACACCGTGGCGACCGGGCGGGGGGTGCGCTCCTCGAAGGCGCGGTGGACCGCCATCGCCTCCGGGGTGGTGTCGAGGTGGTGCAGACCGTGGGCCCGCATGTTCTCGTCGGCGGCGGCCGTCCAGTCCACCGCGGCCTGGAGCACGAACTTCGGCACGAACGTCACCATCGCCACGCCCCCGTTGGCCGGGAGCCGCTCCAGGACGTCGTCCGGGATGTTGCGGGGGTGGTCGCAGACCGCCCGCGAGGAGGAGTGGGAGAAGATCACCGGGGCGACGGAGGTGTCCAGCGCGTCGCGCATCGTCGTCGCGGCGACGTGCGAGAGGTCGACGAGCATGCCCTCGCGGTTCATCTCCCGCACGACCGCCCGGCCGAAGGCCGACAGACCGCCGACCGCCGCCTCGTCGGTCGCGGAGTCCGCCCAGGGGATGTTGTCGTTGTGGGTGAGCGTCATGTAGCGCACGCCGAGCGCGTACAGCGCCCGCAGGGTGGCGAGGCTGCTGTCGATGGAGTGGCCGCCCTCGGCGCCCATCAGGGAGGCGACGCGGCCCTCGGCGCGGGCCGCCTCCATGTCGGCGGCGGTCAGCGCGGCCCGCAGCTCGGCGGGGTAACGGTCGATCAACTGCCGTACGCAGTCGATCTGTTCGAGGGTGGCGGACACCGCTCGGGGCAGGAACGCCGTGTCCGAGGGCACGTAGACCGACCAGAACTGCGCACCGACCCCGCCCGCGCGCAGCCGCGCCAGGTCGGTGTGCAGGAACGCGCTCTGGTCGATGGCGATGTCCCGCGCGTCGAGGTCGTAGCGGACCTGCTCGCGCAGCGCCCAGGGCAGGTCGTTGTGCCCGTCCGCGACCGGGAACTCCCGCAGCAGCTCCCGGGCCGCCTCCAGTGATGCCATGTCCATGCCCCTATCCCCCGTGTCCCCCGTGGTCCCCGTCATCCCTGGTGTCTACTTCCCGAAGCCGAAACCGCCGCCGGCTCCCTCGACCTTGCTGCGCAGGCGCTTGCCCTTCTCGGTGGCCTGGTCGTTCAGCTCCTGCTGGAACTCCCGCATGCGGCCGAGGAGTTCCTCGTCCTGCGTGGCCAGGATGCGCGCGGCCAGCAGACCGGCGTTGCGTGCCCCGGCGACGGAGACGGTGGCGACGGGCACACCGGCCGGCATCTGCACGATCGACAGCAGGGAGTCCATGCCGTCGAGGTACTTCAGCGGCACGGGCACGCCGATGACCGGCAGCGGGGTCACGGACGCGAGCATGCCGGGCAGATGGGCGGCACCGCCCGCACCCGCGATGATCACCTTGACGCCCCGGCCCGCGGCCTCCTCGCCGTAACGGATCATCTCGCGCGGCATCCGGTGCGCGGAGACGACGTCGACCTCGTACGCGATCTCGAACTCGTCGAGGGCCTGCGCGGCGGCCTCCATGACGGGCCAGTCGGAGTCCGACCCCATGACGATGCCTACGACCGGGCTCATTCTGTGATCGTGCCTCTCAGGTAACCGGCGGCGTGACGGGCGCGCTCCAGCACGTCGTCGAGGTCGTCGCCGTAGGTGTTCACGTGACCGACCTTACGGCCGGGCTTCACGTCCTTGCCGTACATGTGGATCTTGAGCTTGGGGTCGCGGGCCATGCAGTGCAGGTACGCGGAGTACATGTCGGGGTAGTCGCCGCCGAGGACGTTGACCATGACGGTCCACTTCGCGCGCGGGCGCGGGTCGCCCAGCGGCAGGTCGAGGACGGCCCGTACGTGGTTGGCGAACTGCGAGGTGATCGCGCCGTCCTGGCTCCAGTGGCCGGAGTTGTGGGGGCGCATGGCCAGCTCGTTGACGAGGATGCGTCCGTCGCGGGTCTGGAACAGCTCGACGGCGAGGTGGCCGACGACGTCCAGTTCCTTGGCGATGCGCAGGGCCATCTCCTCGGCCCTGAGGGCGAGTGCCTCGTCCAGGTCGGGGGCGGGCGCGATGACGGTGTCACAGACGCCGTTCACCTGCCGCGACTCCACGACCGGGTACGCGACGGCCTGGCCGTGCGGCGACCGTACGACGTTGGCGGCCAGCTCCCGTACGAAGTCGACCTTCTCCTCCGCGAGGACCGGGACGCCGGCGCGGAACGGGTCGGCGGCGTCCTCGACGGAGCGGACGACCCAGACGCCCTTGCCGTCGTAGCCGCCGCGGACCGTCTTGAGGATGACCGGAAATCCCTCGCCCTCGGCGGCGAACGCGGCCACGTCCTCGGGGTCCGCGACGATGCGGTGCCGTGGACAGGGCACGCCGATCTCCATGAGCTTCGCCCGCATCACCCCCTTGTCCTGGGCGTGCTGGAGCGCGTCCGGGCCGGGGCGCACGGGGATGCCGTCCGCCTCCAGAGCCCGTAGATGCTCGGTGGGTACGTGTTCGTGATCGAAGGTGATCACGTCGCAGCCCTGCGCGAACGCACGCAGCGTGTCGAGGTCGCGGTAGTCGCCGATGACGACATCGCCGACGACCTGCGCCGCGGAATCCTGAGGGGTGTCACTGAGGAGCTTGAACCTGATGCCGAGCGGGATGCCCGCCTCGTGTGTCATACGAGCGAGCTGCCCCCCGCCGACCATGCCGACTACCGGGAACGTCACGCCCCCAGGGTATCGGCCATGGAATCGGCCACTCCCGGGTGCCCGATTTCCCCGCCCATTTCCCCACCGGACCGCCCCAGGACCGGCCCCGGACCTCCTCGGCACCCCGGCTGTGAGCTTCCGCACAGGCATTGCCCAGGGGCGCTGGTTAGCATGACTGAACCAGTGGATTTCGACCGAAGATCAACTCATTTCGGACGGGGCAGCGACCGGCTGACCACCGGCACGACACCGACCGGACCGAATGACGGGGGCCGCACACGATGGGAAGTACCAGCTCGGGGCCTGATACGAAGCCCCGCGGCGCCCTGCGCCGCCGGATCGACCTGCTCGTACGCGAGGTCGCCAAGTTCGGCGCGGTGGGCGGTGTGGGGCTGCTGGTCAACCTCGCGGTGTTCAACCTCGTACGGCACACCACCGACCTGCAGGTCGTCCGGGCCAGCGTCATAGCCACGGTCGTCGCGATCGCGTTCAACTACGTCGGGTTCCGTTACTTCACCTACCGGGACCGCGACAAGAGCGGCCGTACGAAGGAGATGTCGCTGTTCCTGCTGTTCAGCGCGGTCGGACTGGTGATCGAGAACGGCGTGCTCTACACGGCCACCTACGGCTTCGGCTGGGACAGCCCGCTGCAGTCCAACGTCTTCAAGTTCCTCGGCATCGGCGTCGCGACGCTGTTCCGGTTCTGGTCGTACCGCACCTGGGTGTTCCGGGCGCTCCCGGCCCGCGAGGCGGTGGCGAGCGCGGAGTCGTTCCTGGAGGCGGAGGCCACCCACCCGCCCGCGGTCACGGGCAAGCGCCGCTGAGACCACGGAGGGCCACCGAAGGCCGCTGAGACCGCCGAAGGCCGTTGAGAGCCGCCGAGGGGCGCACCCGAGCGGGCGCGGCGCCCTACCGCACCGGCCGGTCGTCGCCGGACGGCGTGCGCACCGGCGTACGGGACAGGAACAACCCGAAGACCGGCGGCTGCGCCTGGAGCATCTCCAGGCGCCCTCCGTCGGCCTCCGCGAGGTCACGCGCGACGGCCAGCCCGATGCCCGTGGAGTTGCGGCCGCTGATCGCCCGCTCGAAGATCCGCGCCCCGAGGTCGGCGGGCACGCCCGGCCCCTCGTCGGTGACCTCGATCACCGCCTGGTTCCCGATGACGCGGGTGCGCAGGGCCACCGTGCCGCCGCCGTGCATGAGCGAGTTCTCGATCAGCGCGGCCAGCACCTGCGCGACCGCGCCCGGCGTGCCCACGGCCTGCAGATGCCGCTTGCCCGAGCTGACGACGGCCCGCCCGGCGCTGCGGTAGGCCGGCCGCCACTCCTCCAGCTGTTGCTTGATCACCTCGTCCAGCTCGAAGGAGACGGCCGAGCCGTTGCGGGGGTCGCGGGAGTTGGTGAGCAGCCGTTCCACGACGTCCGTGAGGCGCTCGACCTGGGTGAGCGCGATGTGCGCCTCCTCCTTCACCGTGGCGAGGTCGTCGGTGAGGGTGATCTCCTCCAACCGCATCGACAGCGCGGTCAGCGGCGTACGCAGCTGGTGGGAGGCGTCCGCCGCGAGACGCCGCTCGGCGGTCAGCATGCGGCCGATACGTTCGGCGGAGGCGTCCAGGACGTCCGCGACCCGGTCCAGCTCGGGGACGCCGTACCGCTTGTGGCGGGGACGCGGGTCGCCGGAGCCGAGCCGTTCGGCGGTCTCGGCGAGATCGGTGAGCGGGGAGGCGAGGCGGTTGGCCTGGCGTACGGCGAGCAGGACCGCGGCGATGACGGCGAGCAGGGCGACCGCCGCGATGATCAGCAGCGTACGGCCGACCTCACGGCTGACCGACGAGCGGGACTCCTCGACGGTGACGGTCTCGTCCTTCTCGCCCCGGGCCTCGTGACGGATGACGTCGCCGACGGGCTTCTCGCCGATCTCGATCGTGCTCTGGCCGGGAATCTCGATGCGGGCGTAGCGCTGGTCGCCGACCTGGTCCCGCAGGACCTCGGCGGTGATCCGCTCGTCGCCGATGATGCGGCTGTCCACGATGCTCGTCAGCTGCACCGCCTCGGACTCCACCCGTTCCTGGGCGCTGTTGCTGATGGTGCGGGTCTCGACGATGACGAGGGAGACCCCGAAGACGGCGATGACGACGAGGACCACGGCGAGGGTGGACTGGATGAGACGGCGGCGCACGGTGCCCTCCGGACGGGGCGGGGTGTTTACGTGGTCCGATGTGCCGCTGCCTTGGGCGGCACCCGGGCCGGGGGCGGGGGCTGGACGGGGGCGGGTGGCGCCCACCGGCGGGGACGGGGTGATGCTCGCGCCCCCGTGGCGCCCCGGCGACGCGCGGGCGCGCGGCCGGGACGACGGGGTGGGCGTCCGCCCCGTCCGGGTCTCAGTTCTTCTCGAACCGGAACCCGACGCCTCGCACGGTCGCGATGTACCGCGGATTGGCCGCGTCGTCGCCCAGCTTCTTGCGCAGCCAGGAGATGTGCATGTCGAGGGTCTTGGTCGAGGACCACCACGTGGTGTCCCAGACCTCGCGCATCAGCTGGTCGCGGGTGACGACCCGGCCCGCGTCGCGCACGAGCACCCGCAGCAGGTCGAACTCCTTGGCCGTGAGCTGGAGCTCCTCGTCGCCCATCCACGCCCGGTGCGACTCGACGTCGATCCGCACCCCGTGGGTGGCGGGCGGCTGCGCCGGCTCCGCGGCGCCGCGCCGGAGCAGGGCCCGGACACGGGCCAGCAACTCGGCGAGCCGGAAGGGCTTGGTGACGTAGTCGTCGGCGCCCGCGTCGAGGCCGACGACGGTGTCCACCTCGTCGGCGCGCGCGGTCAGGATGAGGATCGGCACGGTGTGGCCCTCGGCGCGCAGCCTGCGAGCCACCTCCAGGCCGTCCATGCCGGGCAGCCCCAGGTCCAGGACGACCAGGTCGACGCCTCCTTGTATACCGGCGTCCAGCGCGGTGGGGCCGTCCTCACGGACCTCCACCTCGTACCCCTCCCGGCGCAGTGCGCGAGCCAACGGCTCCGAGATGGACGCGTCGTCCTCGGCGAGCAGTACACGGGTCATGGGGTGATGGTAGTCCGCCGAGAACCGCAGGTGGAGGGTGATCGGCAAGCACGATTCACACCTTGCCCGAGGGTTCTCTTACCTGCCCCGGGCATGATCCACGGCGGCGGGCGTTTCGTCCCGCGATCGCATGAAGATCCGCACCGCCGCGCGGCGTCGCGTGCAGGGTGTACGGCGTCGCGTGCGGAGCGCGTGGCGGCATGTGCAGGATGCGTGGCATCACGTGAAGGGTGCGTGGGGTCATGGGGAGAAGGCGCCCGGACCCGGTGCGGATCACGCGCCGATCTTGTGGGGATGACACCCCGGCGCCACCCGGTGTCCGGCCTCAGCCTGCGTCTGCGCGCCCCCAACCCTGCCATGACCTTCGAATGGCCTCGCACGGTTGCGTTCTTACCTGTGATCCGCCTCTCAGGCACTTCCGTTTCCCGCAGTCTTCTGACGTATGGTGACGGAACGCCTGTAGCAACACGAGGGGACCTTTGGCGGCATATCCGTGCTGAAGGTCTCCTTCCTGTGCGTAATGACCTGTGGCCGGGCCCCTCACACGCGGGACGCGTAGACGCGTCAACGCGCGTAGAGGGGCGTGGATCCCGGTGGTCGCCGTCCGCCGCCCCGTGACCCGGGGCGGACTTCCCCGGCTCGGGGCGGACGTTCCGGCCGACCGGTGCCGGCCGCCCCTCCACCGGGCGCGCGCCCCACGTGCGCCGTCCCGACCTGCAAGGAACGACCATGGCGTCCAGCCTGACGAAGGACTCGGCCGGCCGGGGAACCCCCGGCACCGAGGGCACCTTCTTCGGCCACCCCCGCGGACTGGCCACTCTCTTCATGACCGAGATGTGGGAGCGGTTCTCCTACTACGGCATGAAGGCCCTCCTCACCGTCTACCTGCTCTCCGGCGGCCCCGACGCCGGCAAGGGGAGCATGGGCGGCGGCCTGGCCATGGACCTGGCCACCACCACCACGATCGTCGCCGTCTACTCGGCGATGGTGTACCTGCTCGCGATGCCCGGCGGTTGGCTCGGCGACCGGGTCTGGGGTCCCCGCAGGACGGTGGCGATCGCCGCCGTCACGATCATGTCCGGGCATCTGGTGCTCGCCCTGCCCGGCGGTCAGGCACCGTTCTTCGCGGGCCTGGCGCTGGTCGCGGCCGGTTCCGGTCTGCTGAAGGCCAACATCTCCACGATGGTGGGCCACCTGTACGACGGCCCCGGTGACCCGCGGCGCGACGGCGGCTTCACGATCTTCTACATGGGCATCAACGCGGGCGCCTTCTTCGCCCCGCTGGCCATCGGCACCGTCGGCCAGGAGGTCAACTGGCACCTCGGCTTCGGCCTGGCGGCGGTCGGCATGGCCATCGGTCTCGCCGTCTTCCTCGCCGGCAGCCGGACCCTGAGCCCCACCAGCGACCTCGTCCCCAAGCCGCTGGCGGCCGAGGAGCGTGCCGCCTGGCTGCGCAAGGGTCTGCTCTGGCTGGCCGTCGCGGCCGTCTTCTACGGCGCCGTGGGCCTCAGCGGGCACTTCACCCTGAACTGGGCGATGATCCCGCTCACGGTCATCGGCCTGGTCGTCCCGGCCGGTGTGCTGCTGCGCATCAAGCGGGACAAGGAACTGACCACCGCCGAGCAGTCGAAGATGACCGGCTACATCTGGTTCTTCGTCGCCGCCGCCGTGTTCTGGATGATCTACGACCAGGGCGCCTCCACGGTCCAGGCCTTCGGCTCGAACGACCAGAAGGTGGCCGGCTCACTGCTCGGCTTCGAGTTCCCGACCTCCTGGTACCAGTCGCTGAACCCGCTGTTCATCATGGCCCTGGCCCCGGTGTTCGCCTGGCTCTGGCTGTGGCTGAACCGGCAGGGCAGGGAGCCGAGCACGGCCGTGAAGTTCGCGATGGCGCTGGTGCTCATCGGCGTCTCGTTCTTCTTCTTCCTCATCCCGCTGGGGATGGCGGCGGACGGTACCCTGGCCGGCCCGATGTGGCTGGTGGGCATCTACTTCATCCAGACCGTCGGTGAGCTGTGCCTCTCCCCGGTCGGCCTGTCGGTGACGACGAAGATGGCCCCGGCCAAGTACGCCAGCCAGATGATGGGCGTGTGGTTCCTCGCCGTCACCGCGGGCGACTCCATCACCGGCCTGCTCTCCAACCCGGCCGTCGGCGGCTTCGACCTCAGCGGCACGGGCATGGTCGCCGTCGAGGCCACGCTCGCGGTCCTCGCCGGTCTCGCGATCTACATGTACCGCAGGAAGGTCAGGGCCCTCACGGGCGACGTCAACTGACCCCGCATCGGCCGATCCACGGAAGGGGCCGCCGCACCTCCGGGTGCGACGGCCCCTTCCGTGTCACTGACGTGTCGCCCCGGGGCGGATGGCCGTGCCGGCTTCGGTTTCCGTGCCGGCTTCGGTTTCCGTGCCTGTGCCTGTGCCCGCGCCCGTGTCTGTGCCCGTGCCCGTGTCCGTGTCCGTGTCGGGTGTGAACCATGGCAGGGCCGGGGTCGGGGTCGAAGCCGGGGCCGTACGTGAGGGGGAGCGCGTGCGGGGGTGTGCGTGGGCGGCGGTCGAGGGGCTCGGCCGGGGCACCCACGCGGGGAGCCTCGGTCGGCGCCTCCGCCCCTCGGGAGCCTTGCGCGCCGGGCGTGCCCGGTCGACCGCCGCCATCCCGATCCGGAACAGTGTCGCCGGGACGACGAGGCAGAGCATCAGCCAGAAGAGGGTGACGCCCCAGGGGCGGCCCACGGTCCACGGCTGTTCGGCGAGGACCCTGCCGCCGTACTTGAGGGAGACGGCGTAGTCACCGTGCGCTCCGGCGGCGAGGTCGACGGGCAGGGTGATCCGGGCCTTGCCGCCCGGCCGGATCGTCCCGCGCCAGCGCTGTTCCTCCCAGCGTGGCGCGAACACGCCGTGGGAGGTGCCGACCTGGAAGACGGGGTTCCTGACCGGTGAGGTGCCGACGTTGCCGACGGTGAGGACCAGTTCACGGGCGGGCGGCGCGCCGAACCAGGTCAACAGCCCGCCGGAGCCCCTCAGTCGAGCCTCCCTCAGCAGCGAGAGCTGTCCGCCGGTCGCCTCCCTCGGCAACGGTTCGACCGAGTGCCCGGCGACCTGGAAGGCAGCGTCGGCCGCCGCCTTCGGGCCCGTGATGGTGGAGACGTGCACGACGCACGGACACGGCACCGGGGGCTCGGACACCGGCAGTTCCCGGCGGAAGCGGCCCTCGTCGTCGGCGGTGACGGCCCGGCCGTCGGCGTTGGCACAGGAGTCGGTGCCGTCGGGCACCCCTCGCGCCGGCGTGGACCGACCGCAGATCAGCACCATCAGGATCGCCTTCGGCCGCCAGCCACCACCGGTCACGGTGACCGAACCGCCGGTCCCGGCCTGCGTCCTGGACAGCTTCACGGTCGGCTTGTCCGCGGCCTGCGCGCTGCCGCCGAAGGGCGCCAGGAGCACGACGACGAGGGCGAGCACCACCGTGAGCGCCGAGATGCGCGGGGTGGGGTCGTGTGTCGGGTGCGCCGCCGTGACCGGCCGCCTTCTGATCACGTTCCGGCTCCCGTCAGCGACGTACCGCCTGGTTCCTGCGTGTCACCCACAGAGCCCCCGCCGCGCCCGCGAGCAGCACCGTGCCGCCGAGCGTGCCGAGCGCGACCACGGAGTCCAGCGGGCCGGTCTGCGGAAGCTCACCGCCCGAGCCCCCCGTACCGCCCGAGCCGCCGGTGGCGGACCCGCCCCCCGTACCGCCCGAGGTGCCCCCGCTTCCGGCGGTGACGTCCAGGGTCAGCGAGGGGCCGGGGTCGTTGCCCGGTGTGCAGGTCGTCACCGTGCCGAGGGCCTTGATGGTGAGCACACCCGCGGTGAAGTCGACCTTGCCGGTCTTCTTCGGGGTGTACGTACCGCTCAGGTCATTGATCTTGATCGGTGTGTTGGCCGGGATCGCCTCCTGGTTCGCCGGCCCCGTCACCGTGAGCGTCCCGCTGTCGGCCCCGCCCAGCACGATCGTGGCGCTCGGCGTCATCGCGCCCTTGCCCAGCTCGACCGGGCTGGACGACACGCCCTTCTGCCACGACATCGTGATCTTGTAGCCGTCGCCGCTCTCGACACCCTTGATGTCGATCGGCGACACCGCGGACTTGTCCCCGATGGGCGTCTTGCAGTTGTACTCGACGTCCACGACCTCGGCATGGGCCACCGGGGCGGCCATCAGCACCGCTGAGCCGACCAGGGCCGCGAGGGACGCGAGCGCGGCGGTTCGTTTCTGGTACGTCCGGTACGACACCTCGGCACCCCACATTTCTGACGGAACATCAGATCGGCGGCTCAAGGTACGCCGGGGCCCGTGGAGAAGGAAGACACACGCAGGTGTCGGATGAGTGTCGATGAACCGGGGAGGCTCCACGCCGAAGAAAGTCCGCCGGTTCACCGGGGACGGGTTCGCCGATCCATGGCGACGGGCTCGCCGACCCGTGGCTTCACCGATCCATGGCGACGACTTCACCGAACCACGGGGACAGGTTCGCGGGTACGCGGTGACGGGTCGGCAGGTCCACGGGGGTGGACTCGCAACGCCCTACGAGGCGCCCCGCGCACCGATCGCCGACCCCCACGACCTTCGCGGCCGCCGGCGCGTCACACCCCCACGGCGCTCAGGCCGGCGCCCCCAGCTCCGCCCACACCGTCTTCCCGGACTCCCCGGGGGCCCGTACGACCCCCCAGTCCAGACACAGCCGCTGCACGATGAACATCCCGTGCCCACCCGGGCGGCCCGCCCGGTGCGGCGTCCGGGGCGCCGGATTGCCCGCGCCCCGGTCGGACACCTCGATCCGCAGCACCTTGTTGTCGCACGCGATCCGCAGCTCGGCCGGGCCCTCCGCATGGAGGCACGCGTTGGTGACCAGCTCGGACACCACCAGCAGGACGTCCTCCGCCGCCGCCCGCTGGTCCGCGGTCGCGGCGGGCAGCCAGCCCCACTCGTGCAGCGCCTGGCGGGTGAAGTCACGGGCGAGCGGCACCACCCCGCTCTCGCCCTCGAAGCTGAGCCGACGGGACTGACGACCCGTGGAGGGGGCAGCGGGCGGGTCCGCCCCGGGCACCCCCGAAGCGCCGCCGGCACCCGGTTCCGGGCCGCGGTCGCCCGGCGAGAAGGGCCGGGTGGTGCTCATCAGCGCTTCACCTCACCGATTCACCGGTACACGATTCAGGACTCATCAAGGGTGCGGGGCGGGGCCCCGCGGTACGTGCTGTCTTCTGCTGTCATCCGTTGCGCCATCCGTACTTCCCGTCACACTTCGCCGTACTGCCGAGCCGTCGTCGGCTCTCCGCCGCGCCGCCGTCGGGTCTCCGCCGGACCGTCGCCGGGCCGCTGTCGGAGCACCGCCGTCCGCCCCACCGCCCGTCCACGCCGCCCCGCCACCGAGCCTCCCGGGTCACGGCCGACCCGTTCGCCGACACGTTCAGGATGTCTCCTGCCCGAGCGAACCGTCAGAACACCCATGTTTTCGGCACAGAAGCTGTGACGCGAACAACCAACGGGTGGGGACGGGAGCCCGGGGCCGACCTCGCAGGCCGGACGGGCCGGTCCGACGGCACCGGCGACCGGAGCGACGGACCCCTTGGACAGGAGCGCGGCCGACAGGCCCGGGCTAGTCGCCCAGGGCCGCTTCGAGGGTGTCGTGCACGGTGAACACCGCGTCCGCCCCGGTGATCTCGAAGACCCGCGCCACCGCCGGGAGCATGCCCGCCAGATGGACGCCACCGCCCCCCGCCTCCGCCCTGAGCCGCACGCCCAGCAGGACGTTCAGCCCGGTGGAGTCGCAGAACTCCAGCAGTGAGCAGTCCACCACCAGACGCGTGAATCCCTTTTCCAGGCAGCTTTCGAGTGGCTCGCGCAACAGATCGGCGGTGTGGTGATCCAGCTCACCCGCCGGCGTCACGACGGCACTGGAGCCCTCTTCCCGCACCTCGACCCGTAGCCGGCCCGACTGTGCGCTGCCGACCGTCCCACGGTCCATGCCGTCTCTCTCCCGACCGTTGTGACTGCTGACTCGGCCTCGAACACTACGCCTTCTCCACACTCTCCGACACCCGAACAATCCCCCGAAAAGGGACATTTCAGTACACCACGCACTTGCGACGACGTCCTGAAACCGGGTAGGGCTAGTAGTGCACCAAACGACACGGCCGGCTTTGGAGGCGCCGCACACCGCAGTGCACGTACAGGCATCGGCGGCCATATGCCGAGAACGATGGAGGACATCATGTCACCCCGGCTCGACGCATCGCATACCCAGAGGGCGACGTCGGCATCCGCCCCGGAAGAGGCTCAGGACGACCTCGCCCACGATCCGGGCGACGGGCTCGCCGACCTGCCGGAGATCCCCCCGTTCGACGAGGTGGGCCCGGTGGACGCTCGGGCGCTGTCCAAGACCCTCTTCGAGCGGCTGGAGTCCCTCGAGGAAGGCACGTACGAGTACTCGTACGTGCGCAACACGCTCGTCGAACTCAACCTGGCCCTGGTGAAGTTCGCCGCCTCCCGGTTCCGCTCCCGCAGCGAGCCCATGGAGGACATCATCCAGGTCGGCACGATCGGCCTCATCAAGGCGATCGACCGCTTCGAACTGAGCCGTGGCGTCGAGTTCCCCACGTTCGCGATGCCGACCATCGTCGGTGAGATCAAGCGTTTCTTCCGTGACACGAGCTGGTCCGTGCGGGTGCCGCGCAGGCTGCAGGAACTCCGGCTGGACCTCGCCAAGGCCGGCGACGAGCTGGCCCAGAAGCTCGACCGCGCCCCCACCGTGGGCGAGCTGGCGGAGCGTCTGGGGCTGACGAACGACGAGGTCGTCGAGGGCATGGCCGCGTCGAACGCATACACCGCCTCGTCGCTGGACGCCCAGCCCGAGGAGGACGACTCCGAGGGCGCGCTGGCGGACCGGATCGGCTACGAGGACCACGGGCTCGAAGGCATCGAGTACGTCGAGTCCCTGAAGCCGCTGATCGCCGGACTGCCGCCGCGCGACCGGCAGATCCTCTCCCTCCGCTTCGTGGCCAACATGACGCAGTCCGAGATCGGGGACGAGCTGGGCATCTCCCAGATGCACGTCTCCCGGCTGCTGTCCCGCACGCTGGTACGGCTGCGCAAGGGACTGACGCTGGAGGAGTGAGCGCGGGCGGGCGCCACCGCCGACGAGCACGATGACCGTGACCGTGACCGTGACCGTGACGGCGACAGTGGCAGTGGCAGTGGCAGTGGCAGTGAATGAAGTCGGCCGGGTGCGGCAGGAGTTCCGACACTCCTCCCGTACCCGGCCGAACCGTTTCCGGCCTGCCCACTCTCTCGCCCCCTTACCGCAAGAAACCCCTTCCCTTCGGTTCACCTTCCGTCACTATGGTCACGCGCCAGACTGTTCGGTATCCCAGAAGCCGACTGGCGGACACGGGGGTGCGAGGAGGCACGAGGATGACTCGGGCTCGGGACGAGCGCCCCGACGACGACAGCCATGAGAACCGGCAGGGCACCGGCGCGCCGGGCGCACGCCCCGACGACGGGTCCGAGCACCGGCACGCGAACGCGTCCGACGCGCGGCTCACCGCTCTGTTGCGCACCGACTCGCCGATCGCCTACACGGCCCTGCGCGAGCTGCGCGAGCGCCACCACCCGTCGGTCCTCGCCTATGCCCGGCTGTGTGCGGCGAGCGAGTCCTCGGCCCGGGAGCTGGCGACGCAGGCGTTCACGATCGCCACCCGGGAGACGGCGCGCGGCTCCGAGGCGGCCGTCCCCTGGCGCCATCAACTGCTCCTGCTGACCGTCCGGGTGGCCGCCACCTGGACCACGGACGAACACGCGACCGGTCTCGCGCCCGCCCTGCGCCCCGTGCTGGCCACGGCGGGCCCCGACGGCCCCGTCCCGCCCCTGCTCGCGGCGTTCCGGTCCCTGGCGACCAGGCCCCAGGGGCTCATCTGGTACGGCGTCGTGGAGCAGGAGCCGGAGAACCGTACGGCCGTGCTGCTCGGCCTCACCGCCGACGACGTGACGTACATGCGCGAGTCCGCGCTCCAGGCCCTGCGCCAGGCCTGTCTGCGCGGGCGTCTCGCCGCCTCCGACGACCCGCGCTGCCAGGACTTCCGGCGGCTGATCGAGGAGTCCGTACGGCCGGACTCCCCTCGCCACAGCACCGATCTGCGCGCCCACATGGAGCACTGCCCCTACTGCTCGGGCGCGTACGAGGAGCTGTGCGCCCTGCGCGACAGCCCGCGCGCGACGCTCGCGGAGGGGTTGCTGCCCTGGGGCGGTACGGCGTACACGCGGGGCGGAGTCGGCGGGCGGGCGGGCGCCGGCGCGGCGGCGGACTTCTCGGAGCCGGAGAACGGTGCGGACGGCACCGGCGGGGCGACCGGCGGGACTTGGGGGGGCTCCGGAGCGGGCGGGTGGGCGGGAGCCTCCGCCGCGACCGCCACCGCGGCGGGGACCTGGACGGGGTCCGGCCCGGGCGACGGGTCCGGCGGGGGCGGGGCGCCCGGGTCGGGCATGGGGTCCGGCTCCGGCTCCGGCCCTGTCGGGTCAGGGTCCGGCGCCGACCGCGGCGGACCCGGTGCCGGTCCCCGTTTCGGATCCGGTGCCGGTGCCGGTGCCGGTGCCGGTGCCGGTGCCGGTGCCGGTGCCGGTGCCGGGGATCGTTCCGTGGACGGGGCGGCTGCGGAGCCTTCGGGCGGCGCGTCGGCCTGGGCGGAGGCATGGGCGGGGCCCGGGGACGGGGCCTGGGCAGGGGCGGGGGACGGAGCCGGGGCGGCAGCCGGGGCCGATGGGGAAGCCGTGGCCGGGAAAAGGGGCGGGCCGGGAACGGCCGCCGGGTCCTGGGCGGCGGGACCCGAGACGGAGTCCTTCGCCGCGAGCGGGGCCGGGCCCGCCACTGGGTCCTGGGCGGCGGAGGGCGGCAGTGGGGGCCGGGTGGCGGGGGCCAAGTGGTCCCGGTCCCGGCGGATCGTGCTCACCTCGGTGGCCCTCGGGGTGGCGCTGGCGCCGCTGCTGGCCTTCCTGGTGTTCTCGGGGTCGGTCGGCTCGTCGTCCTCCGACGACGCGGCCGGTTCCGGCGGCACGCCCGCGGCTCCGCCGTCGGGGGCGGTGACCCCCACGGTCCCGCCGAGCCCGACGCCGTCCCCGACCCCCTCGGAGACCGCGAGCCCCTCGAAGCCCCCGCGGAAGGAGAAGCCGACGCGGAGCCCGAGCCCGAGTCCGTCCGACACGGGCTCGCCGACGCCGTCGTCGCCGTACGGGCCGCCGCTGAGCGGTGCCTACACGCAGGTGGTGAACATCGCCTCGGGGCTGTGCCTGGACATCCGGGGCGAGCTGGCGAAGGGCACCGACGTCGTCACTGCCACCTGCTCCTCGCGCGCCACCCAGCGCTGGCGTGTCGACTCCGGGCGCGACGCCCTGCAGTCGTTCGCCGACCCCGACCTGTGCCTCGACAGCCGTGGGGCGATCGACGACGGCGTGGGCGTCTGGGAGTGCGACTCGCTCGACGGGGACAAGGGCGACAACCTCAGGTTCGAGGTCGACTCCCGGGGAGTGATCCGCCCGGCGATCGCGGGGCGGTTCGCCGTGACGCCGGACGCGCTCGGTTCCGTCGGCTTCGCCGTGGCGTCGGGGCGCGACGGGCAGCGGTGGCGGGCCGGGTCCGGACCGGCCTCTGCCTGAGACCGGTCCGAGCCTCCTGCGCTCCGTACCGGTCAGACGACGCGGACGCCCCTGCGCCACACACCCGTGACCAGCGGCACGCCGGGCCGGTAGGCGAGGTGGACGTGGCTGGGCGCGTCCAGCAGGGCGAGATCGGCGTACGCGCCCGGCGTGAGCCGGCCGACGTCATCACGGCGGAGCGCCCGCGCGCCCCCCGCCGTGGCCGACCAGACCGCCTCGTCCGGCGTCATCCCCATGTCCCGCACGGCGAGCGCGACGCAGAAGGGGACGGACGAGGTGAAGGACGACCCCGGATTGCAGTCCGTGGAGAGGGCGACGGTGACGCCCGCGTCGAGGAGCCGGCGCGCGTCCGGCCACTCGGCGCGGGTGGAGAACTCGGCGCCCGGGAGGAGGGTGGCGACCGTCCGGCCGTGCGCGAGGGCGTCCACGTCTGCGTCGGTGAGGTGGGTGCAGTGGTCCGCGCTCGCCGCGTCCAGTTCCACGGCGAGCTGGACGCCGGGGCCGTACGACAGCTGGTTGGCGTGGATGCGCGGGTGCAGACCCCTGGCCCGGCCCGCCGTGAGGATCGCGCGGGCCTGGTCGCCGTCGAAGGCGCCCTTCTCGCAGAAGACGTCGATCCAACGGGCGTGGGGCGCGCAGGCGTCGAGCATCTCGCCGGTGACGAGGGCGACGTAGGCGGCGGGGTCCTCGGCGTGGTCGGGGGAGACGATGTGGGCGCCGAGGTACGTCACCTCGTCCGTGTGCCGGGCGGCGATGCGCAGTGCCCGCGCCTCGTCCTCGACGGTCAGGCCGTAGCCCGACTTGGTCTCGAAGGTGGTCGTGCCCTGACGGAGTGCCTCGCGGAGGTAACGGGTGAGGTTGGCCTCCAGTTCCTCGTCGGTGGCGGCGCGGGTGGCGGCGACGGTCGTACGGATGCCGCCCGCGCTGTAGGCCCGGCCGGACATGCGGGCGTTGAACTCGGCGGTCCGGTCGCCCGCGAAGACGAGGTGGGAGTGGGAGTCCACGAAGCCCGGGATCACCGCCCGTCCACCGGCGTCGACCCGATTGTCAGTGGCGGGTGCTTTGCTCTGATCACCGGTCCACGCGATGCGGTCGCCGTCGATGACGACGGCCGCGTCCTGGACCAGTCCGAGGGGGGAACCGTCGCCGAGGGAGGGGTCGTTGGTGACCAGGGCAGCGATGTTGGTGATGAGCGTGCTGGCGGTGCTCACCGAGTGGGCGGGGCTGTCGGTCGTCGGGCTGCTCATGGCGTCCTTGGTTGCCTGGTCGGCGGTCGGTTCGGGATCGGGGTCCGGGTCGGGGGCCGGGCGCGCGGGTGGTCGGGCGGGTTTCATCCGCGCAGTGCCGCGACGGCGTCGGCGAGGGCCTTCGGCACATCCGGTACGAGCGTGTGCGCCCCGTCCCGTACGACGTGCCGACCTCCCACCACCGTGTGCGACACGTCCGCTGCCGACGCGGCGAATACCGCCGTCTCCGCGCCCAGTCGTGGCAGCGGCCCCGCTGTCCTGACCGAGTCGAGCGCGATCGTGGTGAAGTCGGCGAGCGCGCCCGTCTCCAGGGTGCCGGCGTCGTCCCAGCCGATCGCCGCGTGGCCGTCGGCCGAGGCCGCCCGCAGGAGGGCCGCCGCCGTCCAGTGACCGCGCGTACGGGTGCGCAGCCGCTCGTTCAGCTCCATCGCGCGCGCCTCTTCGAGCAGGTCGATGACGGCGTGGCTGTCGGAGCCGAGGGAGAGCGGGGAGCCCGCGCGTTGCAGGGCGACAGCCGGTCCGATGCCGTCCGCGAGGTCCCGTTCGGTCGTGGGGCACATACAGGTTCCGGTGCCGCTGTCGCCGAGGAGGGCGATGTCCTCGTCGGTGAGGTGGGTGTTGTGGACGCCCGTCGTACGGGGGCCCAGCACACCGTGGTCGGCGAGGAGCTGGGCGGGGGTGCGGCCGTGTGCCGCGTGGCAGGCGTCGTTCTCCGCCGTCTGCTCCGACAGGTGCACGTGCAGCGGGGCCCGCCGCTCCTCGGCCCAGCGCGCCACGGTCGCCAACTGGGCGGCGGGGACGGCCCGGACGGAGTGCACGGCGGCGCCGATCCGCGCGTGATCCCGGTCCTTGAGAACTGAACAGCGTTCCGCCCAGGCCTCCGCCGTGCCGTCGGAGAAGCGGAGCTGGTGGTGGCCGGGCGCCTTGCCGAAGCCGGCGGAGAGGTAGGCGGTGTCGAGGAGGGTGATCCGGATGCCCGCCTCGGCGGCCGCCTGGACGAGCGCCTCGCCCATGGCGTTCGGGTCGGCGTACGGGGTGCCGCCGGGGGCGTGGTGCACGTAGTGGAACTCGCCCACCGCCGTGATCCCGGCCAGCGCCATCTCCGCGTACACGGCCCGCGCGAGGGCGAGGTAGGTGTCCGGGGTCAGCCGGTCCGCCACCCGGTACATGACCTCGCGCCAGGTCCAGAAGGTGCCCGAGCCGACCTGGACGGTGCCGCGCAGGGCCCGGTGGAAGGCGTGGCTGTGGGCGTTGGCGAGGCCGGGCAGGGTGAGGCCGCGCAGGACGACCGCGCCCGGGGGCGGGGTGGGCGTCGAGGTGCGCACGGCGGTGATGCGGCCGTCGGAGCCGCCGGTGGTCACCGTGAGGGTGACGCCCGGCTCGACGTGCGTGCCGAGCCAGGCGTGTTCGAGCCAGTAGGTCGTCTCCGTCACCTGCGGGCCAGCCCTTCCAGTACGTCGGCGAGCGCGGTCACCCCGGCCAGGCAGTCGTCCTCGGCGGCGTGCTCGGCCGGGGAGTGCGAGACGCCGGTGGGGTTGCGCACGAACAGCATGGCGGTCGGGACGGTCCCGGAGAGGATCCCGGCGTCGTGTCCGGCTCCGGTTCCGAGCACCGGCACCTTCAGATCGGCCGTGTCCCGGCCCAGGATGCGGGCGATCTCGTCGCGCAGCGCGTGTTCGAACTCGACGACGGGCGTGAAGGACTCCCGGACGACGTCCAGTTCGATCCCGTGCTCCTGGGCGTAGTCGCGGGCCGCCTCCTCGATCGCGCCGACGACCGTGTCCAGCGTCGCCTGGTCCTCGGCGCGGGAGTCGAGCCAGCCGCGCACGAGGGAGGGGATGGCGTTGACGCCGTTCGGCTCGACGGAGATCTTGCCGAAAGTGGCGACGGCGCCGGCCAGCCGGGCCTCGCGGCGGGCCGCGAGGACGGTCTCCGCGTACGACAGCATGGGGTCCCGGCGGTCGACGAGGCGGGTGGTCCCGGCGTGGTTCGCCTCGCCCCGGAAGTCGAACCGCCATCGCCCGTGCGGCCAGATCGCACTGGCGATCCCGACGGCGTCCCCGGACAGGTCCAGGGCCCGCCCCTGCTCGACGTGCAGTTCGACGAAGGCCCCGATCCGCGCGAGGCGTTCGGGATCGGGCCCGATGCCGTCCGGGTCGTAGCCGGCGGCCTCCATCGCCCGGGGCAGGGTGACGCCGTCCCCGTCGGTCAGCCGTCCCGCCTGCTCGGCGGTCAGCTGCCCGGTGGCCAGCCGTGAGCCGACGCAGGCCAGCCCGAAGCGCGCGCCCTCCTCGTCACCGAAGTTGACGATGGCGAGCGGTTTGTCGAACCGGGCGCCCCGGGCGCGGAGTTCGTCGAGCGCGGCGAAGGAGGACACCACGCCGAGGGGCCCGTCGAAGGCCCCGCCGTCGGGCACGGAGTCGAGGTGCGACCCGGTGACCACGGCGTCCCCGGCGGCGGGGTCGCCGAGCCAGGCCCACTGGTTGCCGTTCCGGTCGACCTCGTGGTGGAGTCCCCGGTCCCGGGCCTGCTCCTCGAACCAGGCCCGGCAGTCGGCGTCGGCGGCGGTCCAGGCGAAGCGGCGGTAGCCGCCGGAGCCGGGGTGGCGGCCGATGGGCCCGAGGTCGCGCCACATCTCGTGGAAGGAGGCGCCACCGGTGACGGGCCGGGGGGAGCGCTCGGCGTCGGTCCCCGTCGGGGTGCTGCCGCCGCGCCCCCCTGCGCGCTGGGTCACGCGTCCTCACCCTCGCGCATCGGCACGCGGACGCCCCGGTCGTCGGCGACGGACTCGGCGATGTCGTAGCCCGCGTCGACGTGCCGGATCACGCCCATCCCGGGGTCGTTGGTGAGCACCCGGCGGAGCTTCTCGCCGCCCAGCTTCGTGCCGTCGGCGACCGTGACCTGCCCGGCGTGGAGGGAGCGGCCCATGCCGACGCCGCCGCCGTGGTGGATCGACACCCAGGACGCGCCGGAGGCGACGTTGACCATGGCGTTCAGCAGGGGCCAGTCGGCGATCGCGTCGGAGCCGTCGAGCATGGCCTCGGTCTCGCGGTAGGGGGAGGCGACGGAACCGGAGTCGAGGTGGTCGCGGCCGATGACCAGCGGGGCCGCCAGCTCGCCGCTCGCCACCATGTCGTTGAACCGCTCGCCGGCCTTGTCCCGCTCGCCGTAGCCGAGCCAGCAGATGCGGGCCGGCAGGCCCTGGAAGTGGACGCGCTCGCCGGCCATCCTGATCCAGCGGTGGAGGGACTCGTTCTCCGGGAACAGGTCCAGGAGTGCCCGGTCGGTCTTGGCGATGTCGGCGGGGTCGCCGGAGAGGGCGGCCCAGCGGAAGGGGCCCTTGCCCTCGCAGAAGAGGGGCCGGATGTAGGCGGGGACGAAGCCGGGGAAGGCGAACGCCCGCTCGTAGCCCGCGAGCTGGGCCTCGCCGCGGATGGAGTTGCCGTAGTCGAAGACCTCGGCGCCGGCGTCCTGGAAGCCGACCATGGCCTCGACGTGCCGGGCCATCGACTCACGCGCGCGGGTGGTGAACCCGGCCGGGTCCTTCGCCGCGTAGGACGCCATGTCGTCGAAGTCCAGGCCCGTGGGGAGGTAGGACAGCGGGTCGTGGGCGGAGGTCTGGTCGGTGACGATGTCGATGGGGGCGCCCATCGCGAGGAGCTGGGGGACGAGGTCGGCCGCGTTGCCGAGGACGCCGATGGACAGCGGGCGGCGGGCGTCACGGGCCTCGACGGCCAGCTGGAGGGCGTGGTCGAGCGAGTCGGCCTTCACGTCGAGGTAGCGGTGCTCGATGCGGCGGTCGATGGCGCGCGGGTCGCAGTCGACACAGATCGCGACGCCGTCGTTCATGGTCACGGCGAGGGGCTGGGCGCCGCCCATGCCGCCGAGGCCGGCGGTGAGGGTGATCGTCCCGGCGAGGGTGCCGCCGAACTTCTTGGCGGCCACGGCGGCGAAGGTCTCGTAGGTGCCCTGGAGGATGCCCTGGGTGCCGATGTAGATCCAGGAACCGGCGGTCATCTGGCCGTACATGGTCAGCCCGAGCTGTTCCAGCCGGCGGAACTCCTCCCAGTTGGCCCAGTCGCCGACGAGGTTGGAGTTGGCGATGAGGACACGGGGCGCCCACTCGTGGGTCTGCATGACACCGACGGGGCGGCCCGACTGGACGAGCATGGTCTCGTCCTGCTTGAGGGTCCGCAGGGTCCGGACCATGGCGTCGAAGGAGCGCCAGTCACGGGCGGCCTTGCCCGTGCCGCCGTAGACGACGAGCTTGTCGGGGTGCTCGGCGACCTCGGGGTCGAGGTTGTTCTGCAGCATGCGCAGGGCGGCTTCCTGCTGCCAGCCCAGGGTGCTGAGTTCCGTACCACGCGGCGCTCGGACGGGGCGGGGTCCTGACACGGTCTGCCTCCTCGCTATACAGCAACTATTCACATCCTGACTTGCTGAATAGAGCTAGTCAATACAGCCGTAGGGCCAGCGACGGCACGCCAGGGGTGTTTGGCTGGAGACAGTGGCCCTCTGGGCTCGGACGACGACACGACAGCGGGGGACGGGATGGGAGACGTGACGAACGGGACCGGTGGGGAGAGGCCCACCACCCGGCACGAGGGGGCGGCGGGGAGCCGCCCCCGGCACCGGAGCGAGGCACAGGAGGAGCGCATCGACGGGCAGGACGGGGACGGCGAGCCGACGCTGCGGCTGTTCGACACCGACGGCGAGCGGGCCGCCCGGCGGGACGAGGCCGTGCGGGCGGCCGTGGAGCAGGGGCTGCTCTCCCCCGGCACCCCGGTCGTCGCGCTCCTCGACGTCACCGGGATCCGGGCCTCGGCGGGAGCGCTGCGCAGGGCGTTCGACGCGGTGACGGCACCCGGGACGCCCGTGCTGCACGCGTTCGCGGTGAAGGCGACGCCGCTGGTGCCCGTGCTGCGGCTGCTGCGCGAGGCGGGCATCGGCGCGGAGGTGGCGAGCGCCGGGGAACTGGCCCTGGCGCGGGCGGCCGGGGTGTCGCCCCGGCACACCGTGCTGGACTCACCCGCCAAGACCCCGGCCGAGCTGCGGGAGGCGCTGGCGCTGGGCATCGCGGTCAACGCCGACAATCCGCAGGAGCTGGACCGGATCGACGCGCTCGTCCGGTCGGCCCCCACCCGCTCCCCCGTCGGCATCCGGGTGAACCCGCAGGTCGGCTCGGGCGCGATCGACGCGTTGTCCACGGCGACGGCCACCTCCAAGTTCGGCGTGGCGCTCCGGGACGAGGGCGCCCGGGAGTGGGTCGTCCAGGCGTGTCTGGACCGGCCCTGGCTGAGCCGGCTGCACGCGCACAGCGGGTCCCAGGGGATGCCGCTGTCGCTGATGACACGGGGGATCACCGAGACGTACGAACTGGCGGAGGAGATCAACCGGCGGATCGGGCGGCGGCAGATCGACACGATCGACATCGGCGGCGGGCTGCCGGTGAACTTCGCGTCGGAGGCGGCGACACCGACGTACGAGCAGTACGCACGGCTGCTGGCGGAGGCGGTGCCCGGGCTGTTCGACGGGCGGTACGGGCTGGTGACCGAGTTCGGGAGGTCACTGCTCGCCAAGCACGGGACGATCGTGGCCCGCGTCGAGTACACCAAGCGCGCCGGCGGGCGCGCCATCGCGGTCACGCACGCCGGGGTGCAGGTGGCGACGCGGACGGTGTACGCGCCCGGCTCCTGGCCGCTGCGGATCGCCGCGTACGACGCCAAGGGCCGGGTGAAGAGCGGGCCGGTGGCGGTGCAGGACGTGGCGGGGCCCGCCTGTTTCGCGGGGGACCTGCTGGCCGAGGGGCGCTCGCTGCCGTTGTTCGAGCCGGGTGACTACGCGGCCGCGCTGGACACCGGCGCGTACTACTTCGCGCACCACTACGCGTACAACTCCCTGCCCCGGCCCGGGGTCTACGGGTACGCCCCCGGGGAGCCCGGGGAGGGGGAGACGCGGTTCGCGGTGGTGCGCCGGGCGCAGACCGTGGAGCAGATCGTGGCCGAGGCGGGCGGAGCGGAGCGGTCGGGGCTGCTGGGGCTCTGACCGGCGCCCGCCGGCTCGGATGACCGTGGTGCGGCAACCGCGCGGGCCGGCCGTGGCGATCGCGCGGTCCCCCGCGCCCCTGGACCGCCCGGGGATACCTGGGGGTGCCCGGCCGAGAGTCGCGCACCCGCTCGTGCGCCCCTCACGCCCCCCAGAATGAGGGATGCCCGGCGCCTCGTCCGCGCCCCGCATGCGGGCCTGCCGCATAGGCGCACCTCAGCGCACCGGCGTACCGCCCGGCTCCCAACAGCGGTGAAAAGCAGGCAAGTCGACCCACCTTAGTGGCCCCTCCGCATGTTCCGCTGGAAAATGCCAGATCGCTCACCCCTCGCGCACACGTTGCGTAGCGTCTGCGTCACTCAGCCGAACCGCAGGCAGGAGGGGAGCCACGGTGCCCGGAATCGACGAGTGTCTGGTGGAGGCCATGAGGCTGCCCGGTGCCCTGGGCGCCGCGGTGGTCGACTGGACCAGCGGGCTGGCGCTGGGCACGGTCGGGGAGGCACCCGGCGGTGACCACGAGACGACCGCGGCGGAGGCGGCGGAGCTGGCGCGGCTCGCGGCGGAGCACCGGGCGTTCGCACCGGAGGAGGGTTCGGACTGGTCCGGGGCGGATCTGCCGGTCGAGGACCTGATCGTCAGCAACCGGGACACATACCACGTGCTGCGGTTCGTGCGGACGACCTTCGACAGCAGTGTGTTCCTGCACCTGTGGCTGGCCCGTTCGGACGGCAACCTCGCGCTGGCCCGGATCCGGCTCGGCGAGATGGCGGGACGGCTGGTGCTGGCATGAGCGTGATCACCACACCGGCGCCGCCGCTGCCCGTGCGCGGCGAGCACTTCCGGCAGGCCGTCTCCCCGATGCTGAGCCGCCTCGCCGCCGAGCGGGCCACCGGCGTACTGCTGCGCGAGACCGGCTCGCTGTACCTGTCCGAGGGGGAGGTCGTGCACGCCGAGAGCCCCCGCTCCCCGGGCCTCGACGTGCTGCTCGCCACCGGCGGCGTCCTGGACCGTGACGGCTGGCGGGAGGCGGTCGACACGGCCGGGGCCGGGCTGCAGGTCGGGCGCTTCCTCGTGGACAGCGGCCGGGTCGCGCGGGGCGCGCTGGAGCTGTGCCACATGGGGGCCCTCTTCGACGCGGCGTACTTCGTGCTGGGCCCGAGCAGCGCGCCGGCCAGCTTCCGCTACGGGGCCGCGCACTGGCTGGGGCCGATCCGTCCGGTGCCGGTGGCCGCCGTGGAGCGCGAGGCCCGGCGCCGCCGTGACCTGCTGCACCGCATCTGGCCCGACCCGGAGACGGACGACGCCCCCCTGACCAGGGCCGCCGACCGGCACGTCCCCCCGGTCCCGGCCCGCCAGGGAGCCGTACTCGGCCAGGTGAACGGCCTGCGCACGGCCGCCGAGATCTCCCTCACCCTGGGGCGCCCGGCCTTCCACACCCTCGTGGACGTCCGGCGGCTGGCGGCCGCGGGGCTGATATCCGCGACCCGGGACAGCCCGGCGAGAACCCCACCGGTTCCGGCCGACCCGGACCACCCCACCCGCATCGGCCACCCCGAGCACTCCCCCACCGCCCACCCCGCCCACACCACCGCGCAGCCCGGCCCGGACCACCTCGCCCCGCCGCTCGGCCCGGCCGGCCCGGACCACCTCACCCCACCGATCGACTCCGGCCGTCACGCGGCCGCCGGACCCGCGGCCGTCGGCGAGATCCCACCCGTCGCCCCACCTTGGCCCCTCACCACCACAGACCCCGACGTGGCTCTACTGCAAAGGCTCAGGGATGCGCTGGAGGCCCTTTGAGCGGCAGCGGGAGCGTCCCGCCGAGAGGAGACTGCTCATGGCCGCGGAGGCCGAAGTCCTCGACGAACTGCACCGGTTGAGGGCTCGTGTACCCCAGCTGACCGGCGCCCTCGCGGCCAGCGTGGACGGGCTGGTCCTGGCCCACGACACCCCCGGCGTGGAGCCGGAGGGCCTGGCGGCGCTCACCGCCGCCGCGCTCGGCGTCGCCGTGCGGATGACGGACACCGCCGGCCGGGGCGAGCTGCGCGAACTGCTGCTGCGCGGCGACCACGGCTATGTGGCGACGTACGCGGCGGGCTCCTCCGCGGTGCTGACCCTGCTGGCCCAGGACCGGGTCAACGTGGGCCGGCTGCACCTGGAGGGCCGCCGGGCCGGCGGCCGGATCGGTGAGCTGATGGACGCCGCGCCCCGGCCGGACGAAACGGCCACGACCGAAGCCCGGCCGGTCACCAGGAACCCGGCCCGTGCGGTGGCCCGGACCACGAGCACGAGCGCGGCCACGGCCGCCGCCTCGTCCGCGACACCGGCCAAGGCCACGGTCAGGTCGACCATGCCCCGCCGCACCCCCCGTGCCACCCCCTCACGCACCACCCCCCGAACCACTCCCAACGCACCTACCACCACTGAGAGTTGAAAGGACACACACCATGGCCAACACCGAGACCGCGCTGAAAGAGGCCCTCGCGTCCATCGAGGGCGCGACCGGCGCCGCCCTGGTCGACTACACCAGCGGCATGGCACTGGGCACGATCGGCGGCAGCAAGGGGTTCGACCTCACCGTCGCCGCCGCCGGGAACACCGACGTCGTCCGCGCCAAGCTGCGCACCATGGAACACCTCGGCCTCAAGGGCGAGATCGAGGACATCCTGATCACCCTGTCCGACGCGTATCACCTGATCCGACTGATCACCGGCCGCGGCGGCAACGGCCTCTTCCTCTACCTGGTCCTCGACGCCAAGCGGGCCAACCTGGCGATGGCCAGGCACCAGCTGAAGCGGATCGAGGCGGAGTTGGAGGTCTGACCCGGCCGACCCTGCCGACATCGGGCTCCGGCGGCGCACCCCACCCGGGGAGCGCCGCCGAGCACGTTCCCGGGCGGCGGCGAGCCGCCACCGCCCGGGCCCACCTCATCCCGCACACCCGTGCGAACACCGCCCGTCCCTCTCCGTTACCGTGTCCGCCCTGGACCAGGAGAAGAGGATGACAGTGGGTAGAGCGGTACGGGGGACGGCGCTGGCACAGTGGGCGCTGCTGGCCGGAGTGCTGACGGGGTGCTCGGACTCGGCGGGGGACGGCGGCGAGAAGCCGTCGGCGAGCGCCGGCAGGTCGGCGGACGCGGGGTCCGAAGCGGGGGCGGAGTCGTCGGCGGACGCCGTCGAGAGCGGCGGCAGCGTCGGCGCGGCCGGTTCGGCCTGCGCACTGCCGGTCACCTTCGAGACCGCCGAGAAGTGGCGGCCGGAGGCCGTCGAGACCGGCGCGCCCGACGGTGGGAGCGGCTCCGAGGAGGACGAGCCGGCGGCCGAGCTGGCCGAGGGCCTTCTGCATCAGGGCCCGTTCACCGCCGCGTGCGAGATCGACGCCAAGCCCGCCGGGAACATCGGCTTCATCCGCGTCTGGACCGGCGAGGCCGGTGCGAAGGGCGGGGACGCGGAGGCGCTGCTCAAGAAGTTCGTGGCGGCCGAGGGCGACACCAGCAAGGCCCGGTACCGCGCGTTCTCCTCGGACTCGGGCGTCTCCGGCGTCGAGGTCGAGTACCTCTACACCAGCGAGGCGCTGGAGGAGACCAAGAAGGAGCGGGCCTTCCTCACGGTCACCCCGAAGGGCCCCGTCGTCGTCCACCTCGGCGGCCTCGACACCGAGGAACACGAGGAGATGCTCCCGGCGTACGAGCTGGCCAGGCGGACCCTGAGCACCGGCTGACGAGCCGCCCGGGGGGTTTCGGGCGGAGCCGCGGCGCGGCGCGTCCTGACACCCGGGTCCGGGCCGGGTGGGCGCCCAGCGGGAGCGGTCTACCGCCGCCCGCCGCCGGGCGCCGCGTCACCCGCGCCGAGCCCGGTGACCCGGTATCCGCCCACCCGGGCGCCCGTGGGCCTGCCGCCCCGCGCGGACAGCCGGTCCACGGGCACCCAGTGGAGCCGGCCCGCGGCGAGTTCACGGCGGCCGAGCCAGGCCGCCTTGAGGCGGAGGCCGGTGCCGAGTCCGGTGAGGAGCAGGCCGCCCGCCGCGGGGAGCGCGAAGGACGAGCCGAGGGCGAGCGCGAAGGCGAGCAGCAGCCACCAGCGGTGACCTCGGCGCCAGTTGCGCAGGGTCACGGCACGGTCCTGGAGGACGTCGTGCTTGCCGGCGCGCACGGCCGCGCGCTCCGGCGCGAGATACCGGCCGCGCCGGGCCCACGCCACCGCGCCGGCGGCGACGAGGAACAGCGCCGCCCCGGCCAGCACACCGATCCGCCGGCCGCTCAGCCCCGGCGGCACCACCCCGGCCCCCGCCGCGACCACTCCCAGCCACCACAGCGGCGCCGCCCCGGCCCGCACCACCACGGCCACCCGACCAAGCCCCTGCCCTCCGCGCGCCACGCTTCCCCGCCTCCCGCGAACCCGACGTCGTACGACAATCGCCGGCACGCTATCCGGCGAACGTGAAACACGTCTGAGAATCGCCGGAATCTCCCGGCCGGGAGCGGCCGGGAGGGCTACTCGACGAACAGGCCCCTGCTCGCCGCCCTCGCGTCGAACTCCTCCAGCCGGGCCTGGGCCTCCGGCAGGTCGTCGCACATGGCCTCCAGGAGCACCCGACCCAGCAGCATCGGGGCGCAGGCGGTGTCGAAGGCGAGCCCGGTGCCGACGGCGGCGGGCAGCAGCAGGTCGGAGACCTTGGCGACGGGCGCGAACGCGGAGTCGGCGACGGTGACGACGAAGAGGCCCGCCTCCTTGGCGTACGCCAGGGTCTCGACGACCTCGCGCGGATGCCGGGGCAGCGCGAAGCAGAGCAGGGCGCTCGCGCCCGCGCGTACGGCCGCGTCGATACGGTCGTGCAGCATGCTGCCGCCCTCGTGCAGCAGCCGTACGTCGGGGTGGACCTTGGCGGCGAAGTAGCCGAAGCCGTACGCCTGGGAGGCCGCGGCCCGCAGTCCGAGCACCGGCAGCGGGCGGGACGCGGCCAGCAGACGCCCGGCCCGCGCGACCGGCCCGGGGTCGGCGAGCACCTCGGCCAGATGCCGCAGGTTCTCGATCTCGGCCTCGACGGCCTGCTGGTACTCGTTGTACGCGGTGGTGTCCGGGGCGGGCTCGGCGGGCGCGACGTCCCGCAGGTGCCGGCGCAGCGCCGGGTAGCCGTCGAAGCCCAGCGCCACCGCGAAGCGGGTCACGGACGGCTGGCTGACCCCGGCCAGCTCCGCCAGTTCGACGCTGGACAGGAACGGCGCGTCGGCCGCCCGTCGCACCATGCTGTGGGCGATGCGCCGCTGCGTGGGCGTCAGCCGGTGGCCCTCGAAGAGCGCCTGCAGCCGCGCGGCGAGACTGTCCGTCACGCCCGTGCCCTTGTCCGCGCTCATCACGCGCTCCCCCTCGGTGGATCCGCCTGGACGTCCGTCCAGATCTCGGTGAACCGGTCGAGCAGTACGGCCGCCGCGCTCACGTCGGCCGTCAGCGGCCGGTCGGCCGGGTCCGCGTCGAGCACGGTCTCGGCCAGTTCCAGCGCCCGTCCGACGGGCAGTGCGGGATCAGGCCGCAGGTCCCGTTGGCGCAACGCCCGCACCGCGGCGACCAGTTCGCAGCCGACGACCAGCCGGTACGCGCCGCACGCCCGCAGCGTCTGCCGGGCGGCGAGCGAGGCGAAGCTGGCCTGTTCCTCGACGCCCCGGGAGAGTACAGCGTGCCCGAGCGACGCGGGAGCGGAGAAGGCGCGCAGATCACCGAGGGCGGCTCCGGCGGCGTACTCCAGGATCATCACGCCCGAGGAGGCGGGCTCGTGATCGGCGAGGAAGGGGCGCAGCCGGGTGTAGGCGGGCTCGTTGAGCGAGGAGAGCCGGGAGGTCGACAGCCGCGCCACCTGTGTCACGGCGAGTCTGAAGTGGTCCAGGGCGAGGGCGAGTTGGGCCTGGTAGAAGCCGCCGTGGTGGTAGGCGGCCATGTCCTCGGGGCAGATCAGCGGGTTCTCCGCCGCCGCGTTGATCTCCACCTCCAGGACGCCTTCCAGCGCGTCCGCCGCGTCCAGCGCGGGCCCGTGGATCTGCGGGAGGCACCGGAAGCCGTACGGGTCCTGGATCCGGCCCAGCGGGGGCGTGGGCCGGTCGGACGCCCCGATCAGCTCCCGCATGCGCCGGGCCACTTCGCGCGACCCCCGGTGGGGGCGCGCGAGGTGCACGGGCGCCGCGTACGCCTCGTGCGAGCCGTCGACGGCGAGCAGCGACAGCGCGGCGACGACCTGCGTGGCGGCGATCAGGCCCCGCAACTCGTGGAGCGCGAGCGCGGCCTGTCCGAGGGTGAGCGCGTTGCTGCTGATCAGCGCGAGGGCGTCGTTGTTGTCGAGCGGCTGCGCCTCGGGCACCCCGGAGCCGGCCTCGAACCGCGCCCCGGCCGCCCCGCCCGCCCGCGCCCCGCCCACTCCCGGCCCGCGCCACGGATGCTCCCCCGCCAGTGCCAGCCCCATCTGGGCCAGCGCCGCGATGTCCCCCGTACCGACGGACCCGAACTCGTTCACCACGGGGTACGCCCCGCTCTCCAGCGCCTCGCAGAGCGCCGTGACCACGCTCGGCCGCAGCCCGGCGCCGCCCGCGAGCAGCTGGTTGGCGCGGACGGCGAGCATGGCCCGGACCTGCCGGGCGGGCAGCTCCTCCCCGATGGCCCCCGCGTGGCTGCGCAGCAGCCGCAGACCGTGTTCGGCGGCGGCCTCGGTGGGCACGTCCTCGCTGCGGTTGGCGCCGACGCCGGTGGAGCGGCCGTACACCCGTCCGGTCGCCGCGATCTGCCGGGCCGCGTCCCAGGACTCCTCGACCCGGCGCATCGCCTCACTGCCGGGCACGGGCCGCGCGCTCCCGTCGGCGAGCCGGACGATGTCGGCGACCTTGACGGCATGCCCGTCGAGGACGACGAGACCGGCCGGAACGGCCGCCACGGCGACGGCGGGGGCGTCCGACGCGCCCACGATCGGAGAGGACTTCACCGCAGCCTCCAGCCCCGTACGGACACCGGGCGCCCAGACGCCGGATATTCAGACACTGAGAACTCTGCATGAGGCTATACAGGCTGGGCAAGAGATGCCGGGCAGTGATTGCCGGACACCAGGAACCCGGCACAGGGACGGGCGCACAGGAAACGGGCGGGGAGGGACGGGCGGGAGCGACGACGCGCCGGGAGGGCGGGGCCGGGGCCACGGCGGGAGACCGGTGCGCCAACAGGGGGGCTAACCCCAGTGCCAGGCGCCCCCCGGCTCCCTACCGTGAAGAGCATGACCGGTATGGATGCTCGTGACACCCGGCTCGGGGACACCGAGCTGAAGAAGGAACTCTCCGCCACCCTGCACGCCCGCCGGGAGCTGGGCGAGGACTACGAGTCCGCGCTCGTCGACTCGTTCCTGGAGAAGGTAGACCAGCGCATCGACGCGGTGGTGGACCGCCGGGTCCGGCGTCAGGTCGCCGAGCAGCAGATGGTGGTGGCCCGGGGCAGCGGCGCCCCCAAGTCGACGTCGACCGACGGCTGGGGCGAGCGCTACGGCTTCGGGGTCGTCTCGCTCGTCGTCGCCATCCCCCTGTCGGGCATCGGCGGCGGCGTGGCCGACCTGCGCGGCCTCTTCGTGACCTGGGCGGGCATCGTGGGCGTGAACCTGGCCTGGGCGCTGCGCGGTTCGTCGGTCCTGCGCCGGCGCGGAGGAAAGGGCGGCGACCCGGACTGGGAGGGGTGACCCGCACAGGGTTTCCGGAAGAGCCCGGAAGAGATCTGCGCGGGGACCGCCGCACCCCCGTGTGACGGGGGGCGGGACGACGGCGGTCCCCGCGGGGGACGCGGGCCGGGTCAGGACCGGGCTTACGCGTCCGTGGCGTCCATGGAGGTCCGGGAGCCGCTCCGGAGGTCCTTGACGCCGTTTCGGTCGTCGGCCGGGGCGGGGAGCCGCTCCCGCCCTGCCGACACCCACCAATGTGCCGGACCCGTGTTAAGCGAGTGCTGCGCGGACGTGACGCGCTCGTACCACTTCTGCGAAGTCAAACCCTCACCTCGCAACAATTTTCGACACAGGGGGCCCTTTGCGGGCATTTCGCCTCCGCGGCCGGGGTTCGGCACATCCGGCGTCCGGCGTCCGGCGTCCGGCACGTCCCGCGTCCGGCGTCCGGCGTCCGGCGTCCGGCACGTCCCGCGCCCGGCGTCCGGCACGTGGGGCGTCGGGCGTCCGGCACGCCGCCGCCGACGCAGCCGCCGGCGGCGCTCCTGCCGCTACACCCCGCCCTTGGCGAGGAACGCGAGCAGGTCCTGCCGGCTGACGACACCGGTCGGCTTGCCCTCGACCAGCACGATCGCCGCGTCCGCCCTGCCGAGCACGGACATCAGGTCGCCCACCGGCTCACCGGAGCCGACCTGCGGCAGCGGTGCCGACATGTGCTTCTCCAGCGGGTCGTCGAGCGAGGCGCGCTGGGTGAACAGGGCGTCCAGCAGCTCCCGTTCGACGACGGACCCGACCACCTCGGCGGCCATGACGTCCGGGTGACCGGCGCCCGGCTTCACGATCGGCATCTGCGAGACGCCGTACTCGCGCAGCACCTCGATGGCCTGGCCGACTGTCTCGTCCGGGTGCATGTGGACGAGAGAGGGGATGGCGCCGTGCACCTTGTCGTTCAGGACGTCGGCGACGCGCGCGCTCGGACCCTCGTCCTCCAGGAAGCCGTAGTCGGCCATCCACTCGTCGTTGAAGATCTTGCTGAGGTAGCCGCGCCCGCTGTCGGGCAGCAGGACGACCACGACGTCGTCCGGGCCGAGCCGCCCGGCGACCTCCAGCGCGGCGACCACGGCCATGCCGCAGGAGCCGCCCACGAGCAGACCCTCCTCCTTGGCGAGGCGGCGGGTCATCTGGAACGAGTCCTTGTCGGACACGGCGACGATCTCGTCGGCGACGGTCCGGTCGTAGGCGGTCGGCCAGAAGTCCTCACCGACGCCCTCCACGAGGTACGGCCGTCCGGAGCCGCCCGAGTACACGGACCCCTCGGGGTCGGCGCCGATGACCTGGACGCGGCCGTCGCTGGCGTCCTTCAAGTAGCGGCCGGTGCCGGAGATGGTGCCGCCGGTGCCCACGCCCGCCACGAAGTGCGTGATCCGCCCCTCCGTCTGCTCCCACAGCTCAGGGCCGGTCGAGTGGTAGTGGGAGAGCGGGTTGTTCGGGTTGGAGTACTGGTCCGGCTTCCAGGCGCCGGGCGTCTCGCGGACCAGCCGGTCGGAGACGTTGTAGTACGAGTCGGGGTGCTCGGGGGCGACCGCCGTGGGGCAGACCACGACCTCGGCGCCGTAGGCCCGCAGCACGTTGATCTTGTCGGTGCTCACCTTGTCGGGGCACACGAAGATGCACTTGTACCCCTTCTGCTGGGCCACGATGGCGAGCCCCACGCCGGTGTTTCCGCTGGTGGGCTCGACGATCGTGCCGCCGGGCTGCAGCTCCCCGCTCTTCTCCGCCGCCTCGATCATGCGCAGCGCGATGCGGTCCTTCACGGAACCGCCGGGGTTGAAGTACTCGACCTTGGCCAGGACGGTCGCCTGAATGCCCTCGGTCACGCTGTTGAGCCTCAGCAGCGGGGTGTTGCCGACGAGGCTGATCATCGAGTCGTGAAATTGCACCGTTGTCTCCGGAGCCGCAAAAAGGGATGGTCGTAATGTTCCGCCAGCCTAAGCCCCACCCTCACTCTTCTCCTCCCTGTTCACCCGTCGTCGGGATTGACCGAGGGCCGGTACGGGGCAATGAGTGGGTACGGGTACGAGGAGGTGGCGGCGACGCATGACGAGCATGTCGAGAGCACGGGTGGCCCGCCGCATCGCGGCGGGCGCGGCGTACGGCGGGGGCGGCATCGGGCTGCTGGGCGCCGCCGCCGTGGGCGTGGTGCTTGCCGAGGTACGGATGGCCAAGCGGGTCGTGGGCAACGGGCACAGCCCCCACCCGCCGAGCGCGGAGGGTGTGTACGGCCACACGCACGGCAGCCGGTACGGCCGCGCCTACGGCTACGACTCGTACGGCAGTTCGTACGACGCCCCTGACGATCCCCCGCTCCGCCTCGTCATGCTCGGCGACTCCACGGCCGCCGGCCAGGGCGTGCACCGCTCCCGGCAGACTCCGGGGGCCCTCATCGCCTCGGGGCTCGCGGCGGTGGCCGAGCGGCCGGTGCGGCTGCGGAACGTGGCCCTGCCGGGTGCCCAGTCGGACGACCTCGACCGCCAGGTCGCGCTGGTGCTGGAGGATCCGGCCCAGGTTCCCGACGTGTGCGTGATCATGATCGGGGCCAACGACGTGACCCACCGGATGCCCCCGACCCGGTCCGTCCGTCACCTCTCGGCGGCGGTACGGCGGCTGCGGACGGCCGGGGCCGAGGTGGTGGTCGGCACCTGTCCCGACCTCGGCACGATCGAGCTCGTGCAGCAGCCGTTGCGCTGGCTCGCCCGCCGGGCCTCGCGGCAGCTGGCGGCCGCCCAGACGATCGGAACCGTCGAGCAGGGCGGCCGCACCGTGTCGCTGGGCGACCTTCTCGGCCCCGAGTTCGAACAGAACCCCCGGGAGTTGTTCGGCCCCGACAACTACCACCCCTCCGCCGAGGGCTACGCGACCGCCGCGATGGCCCTGCTGCCGACGGTGTGCGCGGCGCTGGGCCTGTGGCCGGCGGACGAGGAGCGGCCGGACGTCAGCCGCCGCGAGGGTTTCCTGCCGGTGGCCCGCGCGGCTGCGGAGGCGGCCTCCGAGCCCGGCACCGAGGTGACGGCCGCGATGCCCACGGGGCCGCGTGGGCCATGGGCTCTGCTCAAGCGGCGGCGTCGGCGGCGGGTGCCGGTGTCGGACCCGGCGCCGGACGCCACGGCGGAGGCGCAGCCGGGCGCCTAGTGGGTCGGGGCGCGCGCGGTGGCCGGGCAAGTGCGGTGGCCTGGCGCGCGCGGTGGCCGGGCGAGTGCGGGTGCGTGGGGGCTTCTCGCGCAGTTCCCCCCGCCCCTGAAGGACCAGGCCCCTGCGGGCCTGAAAGCATCAGGCCCGGTCGACCTGAAAGCACGGGGCGCAGCCCCTGCTTTTCAGGGGCGCGGGGACTGCGAGAAGCCCCACCGGACCCGCGCCCGCCGACGAACCCGCACCCCCGAGCCATGAGGCGCCCCAACCAAAAAAGCAAGCGCTTAGAAAAGTGCGGTCGGAGTCACACCCGACTACCCGTGACCCCGCCCATACGTACGGGTAACTTCCCCCACAGCCCTGCTTTCCGTCGCATGCCAATGGAGCCGTGATGCCCGAAGCCGTGATCGTCTCAGCCGCCCGCTCCCCCATCGGCCGTGCTTTCAAGGGCTCGCTGAAGGACCTGCGCCCGGACGACCTGACCGCCACGATCGTCGCCGCCGCCCTCGCGAAGGTCCCGGAGCTGGACCCGAGGGACATCGACGACCTGATGCTCGGCTGCGGCCTCCCCGGCGGCGAGCAGGGCCACAACCTGGGCCGTATCGTCGCCGTACAGCTGGGCATGGACCACCTGCCGGGCTGCACGGTCACCCGTTACTGTTCCTCCTCGCTCCAGACCTCCCGCATGGCCCTGCACGCCATCAAGGCCGGCGAGGGCGACGTCTTCATCTCCGCGGGCGTGGAGGTCGTCAGCAGCACCGCGCGCGGCACGAGCGACATCCCCACGGCCCGCAACCCCCTCTTCGCCGAGGCCGAGGCCCGCACGGAGGCCGTCTCGAAGTCGGTCGGCGCGTCCTGGCACGACCCGCGCGAGGACGGCCTGCTCCCCGACCCGTACATCGCGATGGGGCAGACCGCCGAGAACCTGGCCCGTCAGTGGGGCGTGACCCGCGAGGACATGGACGAGTTCGGCGTCCGCTCGCAGAACCTCGCCGAGGAGGCCATCGGCAAGGGCTTCTGGGAGCGCGAGATCACCCCGGTGACCCTGCCCGACGGCACGGTCGTCAGCAAGGACGACGGCCCGCGCGCGGGCGTCACCCTGGAGGCCGTGCAGGGCCTCAAGCCGGTCTTCCGCGAGGACGGCCTGGTCACCGCCGGCAACTGCTGCCCGCTGAACGACGGCGCCGCCGCGCTGGTCATCATGTCCGACACCAAGGCGCGGGACCTCGGGCTCACCCCGCTCGCCCGGATCGTCTCCACCGGCGTCTCCGGCCTCTCCCCCGAGATCATGGGCTACGGCCCGGTGGAGGCGTCGAAGCAGGCCCTGTCCCGTGCGGGTCTCACCGTCGGCGACATCGACCTGTTCGAGATCAACGAGGCCTTCGCCGCCCAGGTGATCCCCTCCTACCGCGACCTGGACATCCCGCTGGACAAGCTGAACGTGAACGGCGGCGCCATCGCCGTCGGCCACCCCTTCGGCATGACCGGCGCCCGCATCACCGGCACGCTCATCAACTCCCTCCAGTTCCACGACAAGCAGTTCGGCCTGGAGACGATGTGCGTCGGCGGCGGTCAGGGCATGGCGATGGTCATCGAGCGCCTCAGCTGAGACCGGCCCGCACCTGAGACCGGCCCGCCGCCCGCACGCGGAGCCGTGACCGTTCGAACGCGCACCGCGATGCCATGGCCCGGAGTCCCGATGTCCCAAGGGCTCCGGGCCGTTTTGTGATCCAATCTCCCCCAGGATGTGACCTATCTCCCTTCGGGGAGGGATTTACGCAGGTCAGAGTCGTTTCACCACCAAACATCGAGCCCAGATTCCTGCCCGATTCGTGACGTTACGCACTGACAGCTGGTTAGTCCGCCCTTCAAGCTGATGTAGGAAGTCGGGGGTCGACTTTGAACCGGGAGTACGTCAGTGAGCGCTATGCCGATCGCCTTGCTGCTCACCACGGCCGCCACCGCGGCCGTGGGCGTCGCCGTCCTGCGCAGCCTCACGGGGCTGCGCCGACAGGTCGCTGCCCTGCGCACCGAGCTGGCCGAGAGCCGGGCCGCCGGGGTGCGCGCGCCGGTGCCGGCCGCCCGGCCGGCCGGCGACACGGAGGAGATACGCGCCGCCGTCGCCGAGGCACTCGCCGAGGAGCGGGAGCGTGAGCTGGCCGAGGCGAGGGCGTTCTGGGCCGCCCAGGAGTCCCGTGACGTCTCCGACGCGCCCTCCCTGCTGGGACTGCCCGACAGCGACCTGTTCATGCCTCGGCAGTCCGACTTCGCGGGCCTGGAGCACCTGGAGCCGGTGATCGAGCAGAGCCTGGAGGGCGACGAGTACGCCCCGGACTCGGCGGAGCTGGCCGCGGCCCGCCGCCGGCACCCCTCGCACCCCGACTTCGTGCCGGTGCAGTCGCCCGTCACCAACGACCACGAGCGCACGGTCGCCTGCCTGGAGGACCTCGCCGCCTCCCGCACCGAGCTGGCCGACGTCCGTCCCGGCCCCCTCGGCACCCTCGACGTCTACGTCTTCGCCGACGGCACCACGCTCTGCATGACCCCCGGCCACCGCGAGACCGCCGAACGCCTGGCCACGGCCCTCCAGAGCGGTGCCACCCCGGTCCTTCTGGGCGGCTCGGGCATCTCGGGCGCGTACACCCTCACGTTCGAGTGCGGCGACGACATGGTCTACATCCTGGCGGACCGGGTCATCGCGTCGCTGTAGAGGGCACCGCGCCCGCGCCTCACACCCCGGCGCGCCGCTGAGCCTCCTCCACCAGCGCCACGGCCTCCGCCACCGCGTTCTCGTCGCCGAGCACCAGCGCGAGATCGTTCCCGGCGACCATGACCTGATCGGCCGCAGCGAACATCCCCACGTCCGGCATCTGGCGGGCGTCCGTGCCCGGTGCCTCCAGCCGCTGGGCCCGCAGCGCCATCTCCCGGGCCAGCGCCAGCGCCTCCGCGGCGGCCCCCCGCTGCAGCCGGCTCTGCGGCGCTGCCCGCAACCGGTCGGCGAAATGGTCCACGGCACGGGTCAACGGCGTCGTATCAAGCACGCCGCGAGAGTACGCGCCCTCACCGGACTGTTGCCAACAGGCCGCCACTCAGGCAACGTGACCTGAAGGACCGGCTTACATTCCCTTTCGTCCGGAGGCGCCGATGTCCCAAGTCTTCTCCGAGGAGACCCATCGCAACCTGCTCGCCCGCATCCCCCATTGCACCGGTCGTGAAGTCTCCGACTGGCTCCGCAAAGTCGACGAAGGCCCCGCTCTCCCCAACTTCGAGGAGAAGGTCAGCTGGCTCCGGCACGAGTACGACCTCGCGTACGGGCACGCCAAAGCGATCGTTCACGAGTACGACCTGAGGAGGGCCGCGCGGAAGCTCCGTTGAAGCCGCCGAGAACCTGTGAAGGGCCCCCGAACCGGCTGGTTCGGGGGCCCTTCGACGCGCGGGTGGGGACGGATCAGTCCCGGCCCCAGAGCGTCACTCCTAGTCGTCGCCGCTGAAGATGGCGACCAGGCGGAGCATCTCGACGTAGATCCACACGAGGGTCATGGTCAGGCCGAACGCGGCCAGCCAGGCCTCCTCGCGCGGGGCGCCGTAGGCGATGCCGTCCTCGATCTGCTTGAAGTCGAGGGTCAGGAAGAAGGCGCCGAGCAGGATCGCGAGGATGCTGACGGCCGCGCCGAGCGCGCCCATGTTGCGCAGTCCGCCGTCCGGGGCGACCCCGAAGACGACGAGCAGCAGGTTGACCGCCATGACCAGCACGAAGGCGATCGCGATGGTCATACCGATACGGGCGTACCGCGCGGTCACCCGGATCCAGCCCGCCCGGTAGACCAGGAGGGTGGCGCCGGAGACGGCCATGGTGCCGAGCACGGCCTGGAAGGGCGCGCCGTTCCACCGCGAGTTGAACATCTCGCTGAGCACGCCGAGGAAGACACCCTCGAAGGCCGCGTAGGACAGGATCAGCGCGGGCGAGGCCTTGCGCTTGAAGGACTGCACCATCGCCAGGACGAAGGCGACGAGCGCGGCGCCGATGGCCAGGCCGTAGCTCGTGGACGACACCGGCAGGAGGGCCCAGGCGAGGACCGCGCCGACGACGACCGTGCCGAGCGTCATGGCCGAGCGCATGACCACGTCGTCCATGGTCATGGCGCCCGTGCGGGCCGGAGCCTGCGGCGGGACGCCGTGCTGCACGTCCTGCTGGGCGTACGGGTTGGTCGCGTACGGGTTGCCGCCCTGCTGGGCGTAGGGGTTGCCCTGGGTGCCGACAGCTGCTCCCCCGGCCTGCGGCGCGGTGTTGAAGCCCGCGTAGCCGTTGTCGCGGCTGAACCCCCGTCGCGAGAAGACCGGGTTGCTGCTCCTCATTTCACTCCTCCATGGCCACCCTGCGTGGCCTTGGCTCAAGAGTAATAGGTAGGCAAAGGATTGACTCTACTGCTTGGGGAGGATCTTTCCCTGCCCTTGTCATCGAACACGCTACGCGTCCAGGTGATTCCCCGGCCCGCCCGCCCTCACCCATGACCAACCCGGTACGGGCCCGCAATCGTCCGGAGATCAACCACGGACGCGCCCACACCGTCACGCGCCTCCCGGGCGCGGCCCACCCGAGGGCGGCATGTGAGGATATGAGCGAAAATGTGCGATTTTGGTCGGAGGTGCCCGGAACCGGACTTGAACCGGTACGCCCGCGAGGGGCAGCGAGGTTTAAGCTCGCCGTGTCTGCATTCCACCATCCGGGCAGGCCATGGGCTCCGCGCTGAGCTTCCGAGCCTATCGGGAGGCTTCCCCCGAACAGTCGACCGGCGGACCGATGTTGTCTTATTTTATTGACGTCTGAGGGTGCATCAGCCCACGGAACGCGCCATCCGCACTTGCCAGTAGCCTTCCCGACGGTCCGACCGGGCGTATGCGGAATGACGGAATTTCACCGCCCGAACGAGCGCCCCACCGAGGACACGCGCGGTGACGCGACGACTCTGGTCGGTCATGACGGTCCGCGAACGGGATCTGACGGCCCCTCGAATCGGACACGAATCCCCAGCGGGCCGGCCACAGCGGCCCGGCGGCGCGTCGGCCAGGTCACAGCGGCCCGGTCACAGCGGCCCGGTCACAGCCGCCCGGCGCGCGCCGGTGGTCACGGCGGACGGCCCGCTCTCCGGTCGGACCCGGCCGTCATCCCCAGGTATGACGCGCCGCCCGGCCGTCCGTCAGAAGTCTGCCCCCGGAACCAGGACAGCGGCTGACTACACGGCGCCCTCGCGTCGGGACGATGGAGGCATCACGAAGCGAACGGCTTCCGGCATGCCGCGCGGCACGACCCGGCGCGCGCCGGCCGTCTCTCCGCCTCCTCGACCGTCGCCGCCCCGCAAGGAGTTCCCACCCGTGACCACCACTCCCCTCGCCGACCGGGCCACCGTCGTGGCCGCCCGCGCCACGGAACTGTCGAAGGTCTACGGACAGGGCGAGACCCGGGTGGTCGCGCTGGACCAGGTCTCCATCGACTTCCGGCAGGCCCAGTTCACCGCGATCATGGGTCCCTCGGGCTCCGGCAAGTCCACGCTGATGCACTGTGTCGCGGGCCTGGACACCTTCTCGGCCGGGTCCGTCCGCATCGGCGACACCGAGCTGGGTTCGCTGAAGGACAAGCAGCTCACCAAGTTGCGTCGGGACAAGATCGGCTTCATCTTCCAGGCGTACAACCTGCTGCCGACGCTGACGGCGATGGAGAACATCACCCTCCCGATGGACATCGCGGGCCGCAAGCCGGACAAGCAGTGGCTGGACACCGTGATCCGGATGGTGGGCCTCGCCGACCGGCTGAGCCACCGGCCCGCCCAGCTCTCCGGCGGCCAGCAGCAGCGCGTGGCCGTCGCCCGGGCGCTCGCCTCCCGCCCGGACATCATCTTCGGGGACGAGCCGACCGGGAACCTCGACTCGCGGTCGGGTGCCGAGGTGCTGGGCTTCCTGCGCAACTCCGTACGGCAGTTGGGGCAGACCGTGGTGATGGTGACGCACGACCCGGTGGCCGCGGCGTACGCGGACCGGGTCGTCTTCCTCGCCGACGGACGCCTCGTGGACGAGATCCACGAGCCGACGGCCGACTCCGTCCTGGACCGCATGAAGAAGTTCGACAGCAAGGGCCGTACGAGCTAGGGGAGTTCGGAGAGTCCGCCCGGCGGACAGCGCTCGACCACACCCCGTCCTCACCCCTCCGACCCCTGACAGGGAACCCACTCATGTTCCGTACCGCCCTGCGCAACGTGCTCTCGCACAAGGCCAGGCTTCTCATGACCGTGCTCGCGGTGATGCTCGGCGTCGCCTTCGTGTCGGGCACGCTGGTCTTCACGAACACCATCTCGGACGCGCTGCAGAAGAGTTCGGCCAAGGGCTTCGACCACGTGGACGTCGCGGTCCAGTCGGGGTACCGGCCGGACGAGGGCGACACCGTCGCCGAGCAGCCGAAGCTCACGCCCGAGCTGCTGAAGAAGGTCGAGGGGGTGCCCGGCGCCGAGTCGGCCATCGGTGTGGTGAGCGGGTTCGCCGCCCTCGCCGACAAGGACGGCGAGCTGATCGGCGGCGGCTTCCAGTCGCAGGGCGGGAACTTCTGGGGCACGGACGACCCCCGCTATCCGATCGAGGACGGCGCCGCGCCCAAGGGCGCGGACGAGGTCGCCATCGACGCGGAGACCGCGAAGCGGGCCGGCTACGAGGTGGGCGACACCATCCGGATGTCCGTCGACGGTCCGGTCCTCACCCCCACCGTGGCCGGGATCTTCACGACCGACGACGGCAATGTGGCGGCCGGCGGCAGCCTCGCCCTGTTCGACACGGCGACCGCGCAGAAGCTGTTCCACGACGAGGGCGAGTACGACGAGATCGCCGTCACCGCGGCGGACGGCACCAGCCAGACCCAGCTGCGCAAGGCCATCGACCAGGTGCTCCCCGAGGACACCGCGTCCACCATCACCGGCCGGCAGCTCGCCGACCAGCAGGCCACGCAGATCGCCGCCCAGATGAGCGGCATGAAGAACGCGCTGCTGGTCTTCGCCGGGATCGCCCTGTTCGTGGGCACGTTCATCATCGCCAACACCTTCACGATGCTCGTCGCCCAGCGCACCAAGGAGCTGGCGCTGCTGCGCGCGGTCGGCGCCTCCCGCCGCCAGGTGACGCGGTCCGTGCTGATCGAGGCGTTCGTGGTGGGCACGGTCGCCGCGGTCACCGGTCTCGCCGCCGGTGTCGGCATCGGCGCCGGGATGCGGGCCCTGATCAGCACGCTCGGCGAGACCGTCCCGGACGGCCCGCTGGTGGTCTCCCCCGGCACCGTCGTCACCGCCCTTCTGGTCGGCGTACTGATCACCATGGTGGCCGCCTGGCTGCCGGGCCGCCGCGCCGCGAGGATCCCGCCGGTCGCCGCCATGAGCAGCGTCCACGCGAAGGCGACGGCCAAGTCGCTCGTCGTGCGGAACACGATCGGCGCGCTGCTGGCGGGCGCGGGCGTGGCCACCGTCCTGTACGCCACCACGATGGACGGCTCGGACGGCCAGGCGCCGATGGGCATCGGCGCGGTCCTCCTGATCATCGGTGTCTTCGTCCTCACGCCCCTCCTCTCCCGCCCGCTGATCGCCGCCGCGGCACCCCTCATGCGGGTCTTCGGGATCTCCGGCAAGCTCGCCCGGCAGAACTCCGTGCGCAATCCGCGCCGCACCGCAGCGACCGCCTCGGCGCTGATGATCGGCCTGACGCTGATCACCGGGATGACGGTGATGGCGGGCAGCCTGCAGCAGGCCATCGCCAGGATGGCCGCCGACGCGATCAAGGCGGACTACGTCGTCTCGATGACCAGCGGCAGCTTCCTCTCCCCGGACGTGGAGAAGAAGCTGTCCGCCACCGAGGGCGTCACCGCCGTCTCCCCGCTGCGCAACGCCGAGTCCCGCATCGGGGACGAGACCGAGTACCTCACGGGCGTGAACGGCGCGGCCATCGGCAAGGTCACCGACCTGCCCGTCGACGAAGGGACGTTCAGGGTCGGCGGCTCGGACGTCGTCGTGGACGCGGACACCGCCGCCCGGCGCGGCTGGAAGGCCGGCTCGGAGTTCACCGCCGGCTTCGAGGGCGGCGAGAAGCAGAAGCTGACGGTCGCCGGGGTCTACGAGAGCAACGAAGTGATCCGGGGCATCCTCCTGGACAACGCCACGCTCTCCGGGCGGCTGCCGGCCTCCGCCGACCCGGCCGACATGATGGTCATGGTCAAGACCTCGGCGGGCGCCTCCGACGCCACCAAGGACCGGCTGGAGAAGGCCCTCGGCGAGAACCCGGCGATCAAGGTCCAGAGCGGCCAGGACCTCTCCGACGACATCGCGCAGATGTTCACGCTGATGCTGAACATGCTCTACGGCCTGCTGGCCATGGCCGTGATCGTCGCCGTCCTCGGGGTCATCAACACCCTGGCCATGTCGGTCTTCGAGCGTTCGCAGGAGATCGGCATGCTCCGCGCGATCGGTCTCGACCGGCGGGGCATCAAGCGGATGGTCCGTCTGGAGTCGCTCGTCATCTCCCTCTTCGGCGGTGTCCTCGGCATCGGCCTCGGCGTCTTCTTCGGCTGGGCCGCCGGCGAACTCCTCGCCAGCAGGATGCCGACGTACGAACTGGTCCTCCCCTGGGCCCGGATGGCGATCTTCCTCCTGCTCGCCGCCACGGTCGGCATCCTGGCCGCGCTGTGGCCGGCCCGCCGCGCGGCGAAGCTCAACATGCTCTCGGCGATCAAGGCCGAGTAGCCGCGCGGGAGAGGTGGTGACCGCGTGAAGGGCCCCCGTTCCGGTGCGGAACGGGGGCCCTTCACGCGCCCCTGGACGGCCGTTCACGCCCCCGTACGGACGGTCAGGCGCCCCAGGTCCGGGCCCTGAGCGGGAGCCCCGACGCACCCCCTTCCGGGGGCCGTACGGCCAGTACCTGGTTGACGCCGAGGCGGTTGCGTTCGAAGCCGAGGGCGCAGGCGGCCATGTAGAGGCGCCAGACGCGGGCGCGGCCGGGACCGGCGAGGGCGACCGCCCGGGGCCAGCCCGCTTCGAGGCGGCCGACCCACGCACGCAGGGTGAGGGCGTAGTGCTCGCGCAGGGACTCCACGTCCCGGACCTCGAACCCGGCGCGTTCGAGCTGGGTGACGGTGGTGCCGACGGGGGCGAGTTCGCCGTCGGGGAAGACGTACGCGTCGATGAAGCCGTCGAGGGAGTACGTGTTCTCGTCGGGCTGCGGGCGCCGTGAGATCTGGTGGTTGAGGAGCCGTCCGCCGGGGGCGAGGAGCCGGTACAGGTTCTCGGCGTACTCCAGGTACTTCTCGGCGCCGACGTGTTCGGCCATGCCGATGGAGGAGATCGCGTCGTAGGGCCCGTCGCCGACGTCGCGGTAGTCCTGGACGCGGATCTCGACGCGGTCGGTCAGGCCCGCGTCGGCGACGCGCTTACGGGCATACGTCGCCTGTTCCTGCGAGAGGGTGACGCCGACGACGTGCACGCCGTACTCGCGGGCCGCGTGCAGGGCCATGGAGCCCCAGCCGCAGCCGACGTCGAGGAGGCGCTTCCCCGGGGCCAGAGCGAGTTTGCGGCAGACGAGATCGAGCTTGTCGTGCTGGGCGGCTTCGAGGGTGGTGGTGTCGTCGGGGGCCGCCCAGTAGGCGCAGGAGTACACCATCGACGGGCCGAGGACGATCTCGTAGAAGTCGTTGCCCACGTCGTAGTGGTGGCTGACGGCCCGTCTGTCGGTGCGTCTGGTGTGCCGGTGGCGGGCGCGGACCTCCTCGCCGGGGGGTTCGGGCGGCAGCAGGACGGCCGGGCCGGCCAGCCTCAGCAGGTCCTTGACGGCCGCGCGGGACTCCGGATCGCGCAGGGTACGGGTGAGGCTCCGGGTGCCCTCGTCCCGCTCCCAGACGTGCTCGGCCACGAGGTCCAGCAGGGCGTAGAGGTCCCCTTCGACGCCGAGGTCGCCGGCGACCCAGGCGCGGGCCAGGCCCAGTTCGCCCGGCTTCCACAGCATCCGGCGCAGGGCCCGGCGGTTGCGTACCACCAGGGTGGGGGCGTCCGGTGGGCCCGCCGTCGATCCGTCCCAGGCCCGCAGCCGGACCGGGAGCGGTTCTCCCGACAGCTGCTCGAACAGGTTCTTCAGCCGCGACGCGGCGTCCTGCATGGCGCACACCTCCGTGACAAGAGATCCCGGAATGTCCAACGCCACGGTAATCACCTGCGGGGCTGTGCCGTATTCCCGCCGGGAGGTGTGTTCTTCGGGTGGGGGTGTGTGGGGCGGGTCGCGCAGTTCCCCGCGCCCCTGAAAACATCAGGCCCTGCGGGCCTGGAAGACACGGCCCTGCGGCCCCGCCCCCACCCACCCGCACCCGCCCACGAACCGAACCCGCCGCCCCCTGCCGCGCACGCCGAAGGGCCCCCCGCACCACGGATGGCGGGAGGCCCTTCGGATGGGTCAAGGTGTCAGGAGGCCTTGGCCTTTTCCCCTGTCTTGCTCGCGGCAGCGACCGGCGCCGGCTTGGCCGCCTCGTAGAACTCCTCGCGAGGAGTCTCGATGGCGCCCAGGGAGACGACCTCACGCTTGAGGAACATCGCGAGGGTCCAGTCCGCGAAGACCCGGATCTTCCGGTTCCACGTCGGCATGGCGAGACCGTGGTAGCCGCGGTGCATGTACCACGCGAGACGGCCCTTGAGCTTGATCTTCATCTTGCCCATAACGATCATCGCGACACCCTTGTGGAGGCCGAGGCCCGCCACCGCACCCTTGTTGGAGTGCGCGTACTCCTTCTGCGGGAAGCCCCGCATGCCGGAGACCACGTTGTCGCCGAGGACCTTCGCCTGACGCAGCGCGTGCTGCGCGTTCGGCGGGCACCAGGCGTTCTCGACGCCGGCCTTGCGGGCGGCGACGTCGGGGACCTGGGCGTTGTCGCCCGCGGCCCAGATGTAGTCGGTGCCGGTGACCTGGAGGGTCGGCTGGGCGTCCACGTGGCCGCGGGGGCCGAGGGGGAGGCCGTAGCGCGAGAGGACCGGGTTCGGCTTGACGCCGGCGGTCCAGACGATCGTGTTGGAGTCGACCTCCAGGCCGTTCTTCAGCACGACGTGGCCGTCGACGCAGGAGTCCATGGAGGTGTTGAGGTAGACCTCGACCCCACGGCCCTCCAGGTGCTCCTTGCCGTACAGACCGAGCTTGGGGCCGACCTCGGGGAGGATCTTGTCGGCGGCGTCGACGAGCACGAAGCGCATGTCCTCGCGGGACACGCTCTTGTAGTACTTCGCGGCGTCGCGGGCCATGTCCTCGACCTCGCCGATGGTCTCCGCACCGGCGAACCCGCCGCCCACGAAGACGAAGGTCAACGCCTTGCGGCGGACGTCCTCGTCGGTCGTGGAGTCGGCCTTGTCGAGCTGCTCCAGCACGTGGTTGCGCAGGCCGATGGCCTCCTCGATGCCCTTCATGCCGATGCCCTGCTCGGCGAGGCCGGGGATCGGGAAGGTGCGGGAGACCGCGCCGAGCGCGATCACCAGGTAGTCGAAGGGCAGCTCGTACGCCTCGCCGACCAGCGGGGCGATCGAGGCGACCTTGCGGTCCTGGTCGATGGTGGTGACCCGACCGGTGAGGACCTCCGCCTTCGGCAGCACGCGTCGCAGCGGGACGACGACGTGCCGGGGGGAGATGCTGCCGGCGGCGGCTTCGGGGAGGAAGGGCTGGTAGGTCATGTACGACCGGGGGTCGACGACCGTGACGGTCGCCTCGCCGTAGCGCATCTTCTTGAGGATGCGCCGAGCTGCGTACAGGCCTACGTACCCACCGCCTACTACGAGGATCCTGGGACGCTCCGTGGTGCTCATGCCATCGAGTATGTACCCGCCATCCGGGGGTCGCTCGTGCGCCCCTTCACAAGCTTCCTCGCACCCTCTGCTACACTGCGCGACCCCTTTGGCCCGGACCATGGCCCGCCAGGGGTACCGGCCGGGGGGTTTGCCCGTTGTCAATGCCGCGTGAACTGCCGTTCCGGCTTCCCGGAGGCCCTGGACCACCCCCTCGGTTTCACACGGACGAGACCCCTGCGAAACCCCTGCGGGAACACCCTGTTGACCCCTCGGAGCCCTGGAAGGCTCTGCCCAGCCTCAAAACATCGCTCAACAGGGGCGATTCTCTTGTGAAGAACTTCACGAAGTTTCTCGGCGCCTGCTCGACGAGGGGTGCCGGGGCACCCCTCGGACGCGCTCATACGTTATCCGAACAGCTCAAGCGAGGCTACCGGTGAGTAGCAAAACCGTGCCGGGCTACGCCACGGACCAGGCGATTCCGTCCAGAATGTCGTGTTCGCTCACCACGACCTCCGGCGCGCCGATCCGCTCCATGATCGAGAGGAGGACCAGGGCGCCCGCGGCGATCACGTCCACCCGCCCGGGATGCATCGAGGGGACCGCCGCCCGCTCGGCGTGCGTCGACCGCAGCAGCCACTCGGTGATCTCGCGGACACGGTCGTGGGAGACCCGGGAGTGGTGGATGGCCACCGAGTCGTACGCGGGCAGGTCCTGGGCGATCGCGGAGATCGTCGTCACCGAACCGGCGAGCCCCACGAGGGTGTGCGCCTCCCGCAGGGGGACGTCCCGCTCGGCGAGGTCGAGGGCCGCCTCGATGTCGGCGCGGATCGCGGCGATCTCCTCCGGCCCGGGAGGATCCACGACGGCGCCGTCCCGGACGAGGTGCCGCTCGGTCAGCCGTACACAGCCGACGTCCACGGAACGGGCGCCGCGCACCCGGTCGTCCCCGACGACGAACTCGGTGGAGCCGCCGCCGATGTCCACGACCAGGTACGGCCGGGCCAGGTCGGCCCGCCCCGTCAGCTCCTTGGTGGCGCCGGTGAAGGAGAACTCGGCCTCCCGGTCGCCGGAGATCACCTCGGGCTCGACACCGAGGATGCCGAGGACCCCGCGGACGAACTCGTCCCGGTTCTCGGCGTCGCGGGACGCGGAGGTGGCCACGAAGCGGACCCGCTCGGCGCCCAGTTCCTTGATGACCGCCGCGTACTCCCGGCAGGCCGCGAAGGTCCGCTCCAGCGCCTCGGGCGCCAGCCGGCCCGTGCGGTCCACGCCCTGGCCGAGCCGGACGATGGTCATCCGCCGGTCCAGCTCCACCAGTTCACCGGTGGCCGGGTCGCAGTCCGCGACGAGGAGCCGGATGGAGTTCGTGCCGCAGTCGACGGCGGCGACCCGGGTCACTGGTCGTCCCCCTCGGAGGTCTCCGGCGCGGGCACCACGCACGGGCCCTTCGCCCACCACTGAGGCAGCATCGCGATCGCCTCGTCGCCCAGCGGGTTGACGCCGGGGCCGGCGGCCAGCGAGTGCCCCACGAGGACGTGCAGGCACTTCACCCGGTCCGGCATGCCGCCGGCGCTCGGGAAGCCCTCCAGGACCTCGATCTCGTCACGCCGGGCGATGTAGTCCTCGTGCGCGGCCCGGTAGGCGGCGGCCAGTTCGGGGTCCGTGGCCAGCCGCTGCGTCATCTCCTTCATCACGCCGTTGGCCTCCAGCGTGCCGATCGCGGAGGCCGCGCGCGGACACGTCAGGTAGTACGTCGTGGGGAAGGGTGTGCCGTCCGGCAGGCGCGGGGCCGTCTCGACGACGTCCGGCTGCCCGCAGGGACAGCGGTGCGCGATCGCGCGGAGGCCGCGCGGGGGGCGGCCGAGCTGCTGCTGGAAGGCCTCGACGTCGGCGTCGGTCGGCTCGGTGCGCGGGGTGGTCGGCGGAGGGGTCTGCATATCCTGCTACTCAAGTCCTCGGTGTGGCTCATCGGTTCACGGTCACGAAGGTGGCCGCTCGGCTGTCGGCGGCGTCGGCCTTGTCGACCCCGTCCCAGACATTGGTGTACCAGGGGCGGTCGGCCGCCCCCTGTGTCGTACGGGACTGCTTCGCCGCGTCCGGGTCGATCATGGTGTAGCCGGTCTCGCCCGGCATCACATAGTGCAGCCGCTCCCGGATGCGCTGCTCGGCGTACGCGTCGTCCTGCCAGCGCGCCTTGAGGTCGCGCAACTCCTCGACCCGCTCGCGCGCCTCCTGGCGCTGCCGCTGTGTGTCGGCGATCTCGGCACGCTGGGAGACGTACTGCCTTATGGGATAGGCGAGCGCCACGATCATCGAGCAGAGGACGAGGGCGAGCAGCGCGGCCCGGCCGGTCAGCCGGGAGCGACGGGCCTGGCGTTTGGTCTGCGAGCGGTAGACCCGGGCGGCCGTCTGCTCGCCGAGCACCTTCAGCCGGGTCGCGGTGGAGAAGCGGTCCCGGTCCCGGTCCTTCACGGCCATGTCCCGCGCCCCTTCTTCTGCCTTCTCCCACGCGCACGCGCGTACGTCCCCGCACACGGTACGGGACCGGTACGGGGACGTACGTACGACTGGCGCGGGCTTCGCCCTCAACGGGTCAGCCGGCGGCTCAGCCCTTGAAGCGCGGGAAGGCGCTGCGGCCGGCGTAGACCGCGGCGTCGTCGAGGATCTCCTCGATGCGCAGCAGCTGGTTGTACTTGGCGACGCGGTCCGAGCGGGCCGGGGCGCCGGTCTTGATCTGCCCGCAGTTCACGGCGACGGCGAGGTCGGCGATGGTGACGTCCTCGGTCTCGCCGGAGCGGTGGGACATCATGCACTTGAAGCCGTTGCGCTGGGCCATCTCGACGGCGTCCAGGGTCTCGGTCAGCGAGCCGATCTGGTTGACCTTGACGAGCAGGGCGTTGGCCGAGCCCTCCTCGATGCCGCGGGCGAGGCGCTCGGGGTTGGTGACGAAGAGGTCGTCGCCGACGATCTGGACCTTGTCGCCCAGCTTCTCGGTGATGGTGTTCCAGCCGGCCCAGTCGTCCTCGAACAGCGGGTCCTCGATGGAGACGAGCGGGTACGACGCGACGAGGTCGGCGTAGTACTCCGTCATCTCGGCGGCGGAGCGCTCCTTGCCCTCGAAGGTGTAGACGCCGTCCTTGTAGAACTCGGAGGCGGCGACGTCCAGGGCGAGGGCGATCTGCTCGCCGGGGGTGTAGCCGGCCTCCTTGATGGCCTCCAGGATGAGGTCCAGGGCGGCGCGGTTGGACTCCAGGTTCGGGGCGAAGCCGCCCTCGTCGCCGAGACCGGTGGACAGGCCCTTGGTCTTCAGCACCTTCTTGAGGGTGTGGTAGACCTCGGCGCCCCAGCGCAGGGCCTCGGAGAAGGACTCCGCGCCGATGGGGGCGATCATGAACTCCTGGATGTCCACGTTGGAGTCGGCGTGCGAGCCGCCGTTCAGGATGTTCATCATCGGAACGGGCAGCAGGTGCGCGTTCGGGCCGCCCAGGTAGCGGAAGAGGGGCAGGTCGCTGGCCTCGGAGGCGGCGTGGGCGACGGCGAGGGAGACGCCGAGGATGGCGTTGGCGCCGAGGGAGCCCTTGTTGTCGGTGGCGTCCAGGTCGAACATCGCCTGGTCGATCAGGCGCTGCTCGGTGGCGTCGTAGCCGACGAGCTCCGGGCCGATCTGCTCGATCACGGCGAGGACGGCCTTCTCGACGCCCTTGCCGAGGTAGCGGTTGGGGTCGCCGTCACGCAGCTCGATGGCTTCGAAGGCACCGGTGGAGGCGCCGGACGGAACGGCGGCACGACCCGTGCTGCCGTCGTCGAGGCCGACCTCGACCTCGACGGTGGGGTTGCCTCGCGAGTCGAGGATTTCCCGGGCTACGACGACGTCGATGGACGGCACGAGCATCTCCTTCATGGGATGTGACGCTGGTTGTGCGGGGCCGCTTGGGGCCTGGCGACTAGAGCCTAACCGTCCCCGGGCCGTCGGCAGCCGACCGACCGTCCCGTGGACAGACAGACCGTACCCATTGTTCCCGTTCGGAACAAAGGGGGGTGGTCGAGAAAGTGAACAGAAGGAGGAGGCGGGCACGAAAAAGCCCCGCCCCGGTGCGTACGGGGGAATGCGCACCGGGGCGGGGAGCCCGTGGGGACGGGGGGACGGCCCTCACGAGGTCTTCACTCTGGAGGACACGGATGTGAGCGGGCCGTGGTTCAGCCGGGGAGCGGCCTGTTTTCCGGCCCGGCTGAACCTGCCCCGCCTGCCCGGCCGTGGGGGCGGCCGTGGGGTCGGCAGGCGTGTGGCGGCCGTCGTGGTCGCCGTGGGTCAGCTCAGGTGGAGCTGCTGGCCCGGGTAGATGAAGTCGGCGTCGTCGATGATGTCCTTGTTCAGCTCGAAGAGCTTCTCCCAGCCACCCTTGACGTTCTTCTTCGCGGCGATGGCGCTGAGGGTGTCACCGGTGACGACCTTGTACTCGCCGTCGCCCTTCTTGACCTTCTTGCCGGTCGGGGTCTTGACGGTGGCGCGCTCGGAGGAGCGGGAGGAGCGGGTGTCCTCGGTCTTCTTGGTGCTCTCCTGCGTGCTCTCCTGGGTGCTCTGCGAGGAGGAGCCGGAGGAGTTGGCGTTGCCGCCGGAGGCGGCGGCGCCGTCGTAGGAGGCGCCGGACAGGCCGGTGCCGCAGACCGGCCAGGCACCCTTGCCCTGGCCGGCGAGGACCTTCTCGCCGATGGCTATCTGCTGGGCCTTGCTCGCCTTGTCGGCGGTGGAGGCGTACTGCGTACCGCCGTAGGCGGCCCAGGTGGAGGCCGCGAACTGCAAACCGCCGTAGTAGCCGTTGCCGGTGTTGATGGACCAGTTGCCGCCGGCCTCGCACTGGGCGACGGCGTCCCACTCGGAGGCGGTGGCGGCGGAGGCGCTGCCGGCGGCCATCAGCGGGGCGGCGACCGCGGCGGCGCCGGTGACACCGACGACGGCGATGGCGCGAGCGGCCTTGGACGGACGACGGTGCTTGCCCTTGCTGGAAAACAGCATGGAGAGATCCCCTCACCGACGCCTGCGAGGTGAGCTGTCGGGTTCGGGCCGGTTGAGTTGCCCGGCCGCGCACGCTCGCCTCTCGGCTCACGTCGCGCGGCTTCACCCCCAGCCGGTTCCGGTCGTGCGCCCCCGAAGGGCCGCAACCGCCGGACCCGGCACTTACCTTGGGTCCCCCGCTCCTGCCTACGGCGCTTGACGCGACGACTGTTCCTCACGGCCGCTGGCAGGATTCGGCGTGCCGACCGCAAGAGCCCGCTGTGGCGAGCGGTCACGACCGTAAACAGGTGATTGCCCGAATTTCAAAGACGATCAGGGGGTCTGTGATTCATCTCCCACAATGATCAAAACGGGCATTCAGGGTCGAACCATGACGCGAACTGCCGCTACTTTTCGCCCGTTTCGGCACCGACTTCGAGGGTCTGACCGGGAAGGATGAGGTCCGGGTCGGTTCCGACCGTGCGCTCGTTCTCGGAGTACAGCGTCCGCCACCCGCCGTTCAGGCCGAGCGAGTCCACGATGCCGGTCAGGCTGTCGCCCACGCGGACGGTGTAGGCGCCCTCCGTGCTCTCGCTCGAGGCGCCGCTGTCACGCGAGGCGTGACGGCCGGAGGTGGTGCCGTCGGCCCGGTCCGCGCCGGAGCCGGTGTCCGCGCCCTCGTCGGCGCTGGCGCCGCGGTGCCGGCCGGTGCCGCCGTCGGCGTCATCGCCGGTCGCGGAGCCGTCCGCCTGACTGGAATCGTCCGTGTTTGCGCTGCCGGATTCCTTGGAGTCGGCGCCGGTGCCGCTGTCACTGTCGCTGGAATCGGTGGAGTCCGCGTCCGGTTCGGTGGTCGCCTTCGTGGAGCCGTCGAGGGCCTTCGCGGACGCGTCCGACGACTCGGTCGAGTCGGAGGAATCGGCCGAATCCTTCGACCCGTCGGTGCGCGTGGAGTCGGTGCCGTCGGCCGACTCGGCCGAGCCTTTGGACCCGGTCGAGTCGGAGGAGTCCGGCGAACCGGACGAACCGGATGCGCCGCCGGAGTCGGACGAGTCGCCCGCGACACCCGTGTCCACGTCGGCGGGACCCGAGTCGCCGCCGAGGTTGTGGAGCAGTCCGCAGGTGGACCAGACGCCGACGCCCTGGTCCGCGAGGACCTTCTCGGCGACGGCTATCTGCTGCGAACGGCTGGCCTGGTCCGCGGTCGTCGCGTAGTCGAGGCCGCCGTACTTCTCCCAGTTCTCCTGGGTCAGCTGGAGGCCGCCGTAGCGCCCGTTCCCGGTGTCCGCGCTCCAGAAGCCACCGCTCTCGCACTCCGCCACCTGGTCCCAGGTGGTTCCGCTCGCCGCGCTCGCGCCGGTGGCGCCGAGGAGCGGGATCGCGATGGCCGACCCGGTGACTCCCGCCGCGACGAGGAGAGCCGGAGCCTGACGGGGGCGACGGTGACGACCGTTCCCGGAGAGCATGCGGTTGCCTTTCACACGACAGCGGTGGTCTGTGCGACGGGCGTGGTGCCCCCTTCGCACTGACGTGTGAACGTATCGGCAGTCGATCAGTTGTCACAAGTTAATGCAGCGCAGATCACGTGAAGATCACAGAGTTGAGGGAGCGTCAACTTCTGGCTCGGAATGGGGTAGTGCTACGGCCCGTCGGGGTACAACTACGGGCCGCTCACGGCGCGATCACCACGCACTCACGGCCGCTTCCGTGGGGTGAATTCCACCGGAAGCGTGCGCAATCCACGCATGATGAGACCTCCCCGCCACCTCAAATCGGCCGAATCCCCTGCGAGTCGCAGATCGGGGAGCCGGGTGAGGAGCGTCGCCAGCGCGGTCTGGCCTTCGAGCCGGGCGAGCGGCGCGCCGAGGCAGTAGTGGATGCCGTGGCCGTAGCCGAGGTGCTGGTTGTCACGACGGGAGAGGTCCAGGGTGTCGGGGTCGTCGAAGCGGGCCGGGTCGCGGTCGGCCGCCGCGAGGACGACGAGGACGGGGTCGCCGACGGCGATGTGCTGCCCGCCGAGCGTGAGGGGCTCGGTCGCGAAGCGCCAGGTGGCGAGTTCGACGGGGCCGTCGTAGCGCAGGAGTTCCTCGACACCGGTTTCGAGCAGCCCGCTCTCCCCGGCGGCGAGGGAGGTCTGCAGGCGGGCCCGCTGCTCGGGGTGGGTGAGCAGGGCGTACGTGCCGTTCCCGATGAGGTTGACGGTGGTCTCGAACCCGGCGAACAGCAGGATGAACGCCATCGCCGCGGCCTCGTTCTCGGTGAGGTGCTCCCCGTGGTCGGAGGCGCGGATGAGCGCGGAGATGAGGTCCTCGCCCGGGGCGGGGTGCTCGGTGAGCGCTTCCCGCTTGCGGTGGATGAGGTCGGCGAGGTAGCCGCGCATCTTCTTCACCGACCGCGCGACGCCGCCCCGCGGGCCACCGCCGTGCCGGATCATCATGCCCGCCCAGTCCCTGAAGTCGTCCTGGTCCTCCCGGGGGACGCCCAGCAGGTCGCAGATCGCGTAGATGGGGAGGGGGAAGGCGAACTCGTGGATGAGGTCGGCCTCGCCCTTCTCCGCGAACCCGTCGATCAGCCGGTCGGTCAACTCCTGGACCCGGGGGGCGAACTCGGCGACCCGCCGGGGCGTGAACGCCTTCGACACCAGGCGGCGGAGCCTGGTGTGGTCCGGCGGATCGATGTTCAGCAGATGCGTCATCAGCTCGGCCTTGCGCTCACCGGGGATACCCGTCTTGCCCTTGGCGTGCGCGGGCTCGGCGTGATGCGCCGGGTTCTTCGACAGGCGCCCGTCGGCGAGGGCCTGCTTGGCGTCGCCGTAGCGGGTGACCAGCCAGGCCTCCACGCCGCTGGGCAGGCGCGTGCGGTGAACGGGGGCGTGCTCACGGAGCCAGGCGTACGCCGGGTAGGGGTCGGTGGCGAACTCCCAGGTGAAGAGGTCGGGCGCGCCGGTTCCCGTGGGCATGGCGGAGCTGGATGCGGGCTGGTTGGTCACCCGCCGACGGTATCCGGCCCGGCGGGGGCTTCCGGCCCGGCCGTCGCTTCCGGCCCGGCCGTCGCTTCCGGTCCGTGCGTCGCTTCCGACCCAGCCGAGGCTTCCGGTCCGGCCGTCGCTTCCGGCCCGTGCGTGCGGATGCCCGTCGGGTCAGCTCCCGTCGGCGTCCTCGTCACCCTCCTCCCCCTCCTCCTCGGGCTCCTCCCGGCCGGCCGTCTCCTCCGGCCCCGTCGGCAGGCCCTCCGCGATCCTGATCGCGTCCCGGTACGCGCGGGCCGCCGCCCGGAGGGCCGCCTCGGGGTCGACGCCCCGGGACTCGGCGTCGGCGGCGAGGGTGAGGAGCGCGTGACCGAGGTCGTCGCCGGGGGGTATCGGGACGTCGAGGCCGGCGGTGCGGGCGCGGGAGGAGAGCTTGGCGGCGAGGGCGAGTCCGGGCTGGCCGAGGGGTACGCCGTCGGTGACCGACGCGCGCTGCTTCTCGACGGCCTTGGTGCGCAGCCAGTGCGCCTTGACCTCCTCCGGGGTCGTGGCCGTCGCGTCACCGAAGACATGGGGGTGGCGGTGGATGAGCTTGGTGACGATGCCGGCGGCCACGTCGTCGATGGAGAAGGGGGTGTCGGGGTCGTCCTCGGCGATGCGGGCGTGGAAGACGACCTGGAGGAGGACGTCGCCCAGCTCCTCGCGGAGTTCGTCGCGCTCACCCTCCTCGATGGCCTCGACGAGTTCGTACGCCTCCTCGATGCCGTACTTGGCGAGGCCCTGGTGCGTCTGGCGGGAGGACCAGGGACACTCCGCGCGGATCCGGTCCATGACCTGGACGAGGTCGAGGAGACGGGCGCCGGGGAGGTCGTAGGAGGCGGGGAGCAGCTCCAGGAACGGCATGTGGACGCGGCCGGAGCCGGCCAGGCGGGCCAGGCCGTCGGTGAGGCGGGGTTCGCCCTCGGCGGTGGCCACCACGACCACCGTGCGGCCGCCGGCGCAGTCGTCCACCAGTTCCTCGGCCGTCGGGGCCGCCCGCTCCACCGTGATGCCGGCCTCGCGGAGATAGGGGAGCTGGGGGTGCGCTCCGTCCGCGCACAGGACGCGGTCCGCCCCGTGCAGTGCCTGCCAGGCCGGCCAGGACAGCAGACCGGGCGCGACCCGGTGGCTGGTGGTGAGCAGGACGACCCGGCCGGGGCCGGGGGTGGAGGCCGCGGTCTCGGAGGCCGCGGTCTCGGGGGCGGTGGCCTCGGGGACCGTGCTCTCGGGGACCGTGGTGGCGGAGGTGCCGTCGGGGCGGTGTGCGTTCACCCCACGAACGTAACCCACGTCACGGACGGCCCCCGGAGTTGTCCACAGGCAGGCGGCCGGGGCGGCTGCGACGGACGCGGCCCGGCCGTCCCGCCCGCAAGCTCACCCCTGCGCCTGCTCCGGCGTCGCCGCGCGGGTGACCTCCTTCAGCCACGGTGTCTTGGCGTCCAGCAGCCCGACCCGGCCGGAAGCCGGGTCGACGCCCCAGCTGCCGTAGCGGGGGTTCAGGTCCACGTCGAGTTTCTTCGAGGCCGCGGAGAGGGCCTTCCAGAAGACGGCGCCGCCCTCCTGGGTGTTGAGGTCGGCGCCGAGGGAGGCGGCGAGTTTCTGGACCTCGACGTCGCTGCGGAGGCTTTCCTCCAGCTGTTCCGGGGCGACGCTGTAACGCTGCAGGTAGGCCGTCTCCAGAGCCTCGGCGCCGCCGGCCTCCGCCTCCAGGTCGGTCCGGTACTTCTGGACCTCCTTGCGGGTGACGGTCACACCGGCGTCCTTGAGGGCCTGGTCGAGGACCTTCTCCAGGACCATGCCGTTCAGGGTGTTGCGGGTGAGGGCGCTGCTCTGGGCGACGGCCTGCTGGTACTGGCTCTCGTCCGTGCTGACGGCGCGCTGGGCGGTGCGCACCTCGTTCACCCGGTTCTCCAGTTGCGCGACCGTGATCCGGTCCTGGCCGACGACGGCCGCCGCGCCGGGATGCGCGTCGCTTCCGCAGGCGGTGAGGAGCGGGGCCGCGGCGACGATCGCTGCGGAGAGGAGGAGCGCGGAGCGACGGCGGCGGTGCAAGTGAGCCTCCCGAGGAGATTGTGCGGCGGTGCACAAGGTCTTGCGGTGATCGATGGTAGGCAGTGGCCCTGCTCTCGGCCAGCCATTCGACCAACGATTCACGCCGACTTCGGGCACCGTCGCTCCCGGACCGCGCCGCCACCGGCTCCGCCCCGGCGTCCACGACTGTGCCGGGGCGTGGCCGTCGCCCGTTTCACCCCACGATCGCCACCGGGGCGTCCCACGCGCTGCGGTCCACGGTGATCGTGTGGCCGCCGCGGCTCTCCTTGCTGTTGACCATGTACTGGTGGGCCCGGTGGTGCCCGGTGTACAGCTTCGGGTCGAACGGCCAGTCGGTGGTCGTCGTGTTGACCTTGTCCCACTTGGCGTACCAGAGGTTGCCCGGCAGGTTCGTGCGGTCGGTGGCGGTGGCGACGGCCTTGGCGCTGGAGCTGCTGAAGCCATAGAACCCGGAGCGGTACTGCTGGGCGCCGAGCGCCTTGTGCCAGGCCCTGATGTAGGTCAGAACGGCGTTGTCGCAGGCCGTGTCCGTCGTGTCGTACGCCTCCATGTCGAGGTAGAGCGCGCTGCCGGGCTTCATGCCGAGGGCGGCGGCCTTGGTGACGGCGTCCGTGCCGTCGGCGGCGCCCTGGGCGGCGGCGGTCGAGGCCGTGATCACCTCGGGACTGGAGCCGCTCTGGCAGGGCGGCTGGGCGCCGACGTAGAGCGGGACCAGTTTCCAGCCGAGGGTGTTGACGGACTTCACCCAGGAGGCGGTGAGGTTGGGCTGGGAGCAGCCGCGGTTCCTGCCGCCGACGTAGACCGCCGCCGCCCCGTAGAAGCCGGTGTTCCAGGCCTTCATCGCGGACAGGGAGGGGGCCGTGCAGGTGTCGAAGGCGCGGCCGGTGTAGACCTTGGCGGCGGGCCAGGCGGTGGTCGTGGCCAGGGAGTTCTGCGCGGCGAGTCCTGCTCCGGCGAGGACGGCGGTGCCGGCCACCGCCCAGGTGAGGTGTCTGCGCCTTCTGGAGCGCCGGTGGCCGGCCCTGCCGGACGGCCGGTCGCCGGTGGTGTTGTCGGACATGCGTGGTCCCGCCCCTGGATTCGCCGATCGTTGTGTGCCCGAACAGCTAAGCGGGGGTGCCTCCGTGTTCGGGAAACCCTGGCTCTCGGCCTGGGCAAACTTCGGCCAAGGTGGCGCAAAGCAGAGGAGCCGTCGTCCGCGTCAGCCGCGTACCTGTCCCAGCCACTGCAGCGTGCGCCGGACCTCGCCGGCGAGGGGATGGGCGGGCCCGCGCAGCCGTTCGACGTCGACCAGCAGGCGGCCCAGGGTCTCGTGGGCGGCGCCCCGGTCGCCGAGGGCGAGGAGCAGGTGGCCTATGCGGCGGCGGACGTCGAGGGCGAGTTCGGGGTCGCCGCCGACGTACTGGTTCTCGTAGTACGGCAGCAGGGAGCGGTACTCGGCGAGGGCCGCGGCCGGTTCGCCGAGCTGTTCCAGGCACTGGGCGGAGTCGTAGCGCCAGCGCAGTGCCTGGGGGTCGGCCTGGCCGGCCTCGGTGGCCCGCTCGTCGGCGAGGCGGCGCAGCTCGGGCAGGGCGCGGCGGTACTGCCCGTCGTCCATGAGGGTGGCCGCGTACTGCTTGCGCAGGGTGCGGACGACGGGTGAGTGCTCGCCGTGCTGGGCGGCGGCGGCCGGAAGGATCGCCCCGAGGATGTCAACGGCCTGGGTGATGCGGCCCTCGCCGAGCAGCCGCTTGACCTCGTCGACGGCCCCCGCCACGTCGGGCTTGTCGGCCGCGGGCGCGGGGGCGGGCGCGGCGGACGGCTGCGGCGCGGGGATCCGGGCGCGGTCCGGCCAGGGGGCGTGCGGGCGCAGGAAGGGGCGCGTGGGGTCGAGCGGGGAGCCGGTGGGCATACCGCGCGCCGGGAGCAGCGGGAGGAGCTGTTCGTACGTCTCCTGTGCGGAGGACGGGCGGTGCTGCGGGTCCTTGGAGAGCAGCCGCAGGACCAGGGCCTCCAGGGACTCGGGGACCTCGGGGCGCAGTCGGCGGACGGGCACCGGCGGCTCGTAGAGGTGGCGGTGCAGGACGCCGAGGGCCGTGGAGCCGGTGAACGGGACGTTCCCGCTGAGCAGTTCGTGTATCAGCACACCGAGGGCGTACAGGTCGGTGTAGGGGCCGACCGCGCCGCCCATGGCCTGTTCGGGGGCCATGTACGCGGGGCTGCCGATGGGCGAGCCGGTGTGGGTCAGGCGGGTGGTGTCGGTGTCCATCACGGAGGCGACGCCGAGGTCGAGGACGGTGACCGTGCCGTCCTGCTTGACCATGACGTTCCGCGGCTTGAGGTCGCGATGGATGATCGGCACCGCGTGCACGGCGGAGAGCACGGCGCACAGCTGGGCGGCGACCGAGACGGTCCACTGCCACGGGTAGGGGTCGTGCTCGGCGAGATGGTCGGCGAGGTCGGCCCCGTCGACGTACTGCATGACGAGGAACAGCTCCTCGCCCTCGCTGCCCGCGTCGTGCACGGTCACCAGGCCGGGGTGGTCGACCTGGGCCGTCACCCGGCACTCGCGCACGAAGCGGCGGCGCAGCTCGTCGGCCTCCTGGCCCGCGACCTTGTCCGGGCGCAGCAGCTTGACCGCCACGCGCCGGTCGAGGCGCTGGTCGTACGCCGTCCACACCTGGCCCATGCCGCCCTGGCCGATGAGCGTGGACAGTTCGTAGCGGCCGGTGATCAGGCGGCCGGTGCCCTTCCCCGAGGTCACCGGTCTCCTTCGTGATTGCGGAGATAGTCACTGAGCTCGTCCAGCTCGGCGCGCACCTGGTCGATGCGGGCGGGGCCCGGCCGCTGCGGCTCCGGCTCGGGCCGGCGCGGGGGCTGCGGAGGCTGATGCTGGACGGGGGGCTGCGCGACGGGCGGTGCGGGGATGTAGGGCTGCGGGACCTGGACCGGCGGGTAGCTGTACCCGCTCTGCTGCGAGTACGCGGTGGTCTGGGCGTACGGCGACGAGAGGGCCGTCCGGGCACGGTTGAAGTGGGTGATGTCCGCGTACAGGTAGTACGCGACGATCGCCACGAGACCGCCGAAGAGCATGCCCATGCCGACGTCGCCGCGCCAGGTGGTGAACTCCTTCTCGCCCGGGTCGGTGCCGATGATGTACAGCGTCGCGATGATGTGGACGAGCGCCAGGGCGAACAGCCACCAGTCGCGGGGCCTGCGGGTCACCGAGGCGAGCCGCAGCAGGCACGCCCAGGCGAGCAGGCCACAGCTCATGACCGCGACCACCACGAAGATCACACGGAGTGTGACCTGGCCCCCCTGGTCGGGGCCGGGGGGCGGTGTCGGCGCATAGCCGTGGCCTTGCATGGCTGCTCCTGAGGGCCTGGTGAGAGTTGACGTGCGATGTCGTCCCGAGGGTATCGGTCGTTGACGACAAGAGGTCCAGGGTTGTGGACAACCGTTGTAGTACCGCAGTGCTGGTCACGCCGCCGAGGGCGGAGCGGTTCCGTCCGGTAAGGCTGATCGTAGAGGGAGTTGGCCGGGCCGGGCCGGGCGCCCGCCGGTTCGCGGGCCCGCGGCGCGGGTTCAGTCCGGGGCGACGGAACCGTCCGTCAGTCCGTCGTACATGCCCCGCACCAGGCGTTCGCCGAGGCGGCCGGCCTGGCGGAGGGCGTCCTCGAAGGCGGCGAGTGCGCGGAAGCGTTCGCCGTAGCGGCGCTGCTGGTCCAGCGGGAGCCGGGGCAGTTGGAGGCGGCGTACGTCGAGACGGGTCGCGGTGGAGGCGTAGCTGCTGGCCTGGCGGCTGTTGGCGGTGCCGCGCAGGAAACCGGCGACGAACCACGCGTCGAGCGCGGCCCGGTCGGGGCGCAGCAGCGTGAGGTTGCGGCCGAGGGCGGCGCCCGCGGTCGTCTCGTCGACCACCCGCGCGACCCCGCCGCCGCCGAGGACGGGGACGACGATGTCGCCGGGCTCCACGAGCACGGGGTCCTCGCCCGCCTCGGGCAGGGTGCCCGAGGGTGCCGTGCCGGCCAGGACGTCGTGGTCGGTGAGCACGCGCGCGTGGGGACCGTTTCCGCCGGTACGCAGCACCAGGGCTCCCCCGCGCGCGAGTTCACCGACCGTGGTGAGCGGCCAGCGCGCCGGCCCCGCCTGCCCGGCGGGCGGGGGCGTGAGGTCGGCGGTCAGACGGAGGGTCTCGCCGAGACGGTCGCGTACGGCGGTCAGCTGCTCGGCGCCGCCGCCCGCGGCCGGGGGCGGCAGATGCCGGGCGGGGGCCAGGTCCACGTCGTCGTCGAGCAGTTCGATGACCGGCAGCGAGCGGCTGAGCCCCGGCCGTTCCGTCACCTCGCCTGCCCGGTCGAAGGGCCGCCAGGCGTCGAGCACGGCGGCACGCACCCCCGCCCAGTCGAATCCGCTCCGCCCCTCGTGGACGAGCCGCCCGGTGTCGACGAGCAGCAACTCGGGCGGCACGGACGCCCTGCCGGGCCTGCGCAGCACCCACAGGTGCAGCGGGATGTTGTACGGGGGTGCCGCGCCGACCGGCAGGGCGATGACGGCGCGCAGGGCGCCCCGGCGCAGCAGGTCGGCGCGGATACGGCGCCCGGAGCGGCGGCTCGCGACGGCCGGCGGCATCAGCAGCACGGCGGTTCCGCCGTCCTCCAGCCGGGCCAGGGCGTGCTGCACCCAGGCGAGTTCGGATTCCGTACGGGCCGGGAAGCCGTACTCCCAGCGGGGGTCGTAGGCCAGTTCGTCGTGGCCCCAGTTGCGCTCGTTGAACGGCGGGTGGCACAGGACGGCCTCGGCCCTGAGCCGCTCGTGGGCGTCCGCGCGGAGGCTGTCGCCCGGGGCGGTACGGACCGTGCTCCCGGTGTTCAGGGCGAGGCGCAGCGCGGTGAGGGCGGCCAGTTCGCGGGAGCTGTCCTGGCCGTACAGCTCCTGGCCGGGGCGGGCGGGGACGGCGTGCAGCAGCGCGCCGGTGCCGCAGGCCGGGTCGAGCACCGAGCGGGCGGGCCCGGCCAGTTCGGCCATCAGCTCGGCGAGGTCGCCCGGAGTGAGCGTGTACTGGCGCGGGTTGGCGTCGAGGTGCCGGGCGAGCAGGAACTCGAAGGTCTGCCGCGCTCCCAGATCGGCCGCCAGTTCGGTGGCGCCGCGCAGCAGCGGGACCGAGGGCAGCAACCCGGCGGGTGTCGGCCGGAGTACGGCGCTCTCGCGGGCGGCACCGAGGCGGGGGGCGAGGACCTGCCACAGCGGCTCGGGCAGGTCCCGGGCCAGCCGCGCGTCGTCGGGGCAGGCGCTCGACTCCAGCCAGGCCAGGGGCCGTTCGTGGAGGTACAGCAGGGCGCAGCCCACGTGCACCAGCGCGGTGACAGGGCCCTCCGGGTGCCCGGTGACCTGCTGCCAGACGCGCTCCTTCAGGGGGACCTCGGCGAGCTTGCCCTGGTGGCGCAGCCACTCCTCGACCTCCCCGAGCGCGAAGGCCGGACTGGTCTCGGTGCCGCCGACCGGTTTGGGGAAGTCGGCATGCCGTCGGCGCCAGTTGCTGACGGCGGCGCGACCCACGCCGGCGAGCCGCGCGATGTCCGCGGCGGTGACCTCTGTCCCGTTCCCCTGCACGCGCCCGGCTCCCCTCGTACCTGGTGGTGTGACGTCGAGCATACCGACGCACGCAAGATCTACCCCTTCACGCCGTGTACAAGCACAATCCCGTGAACCGTGTTGACTCGGTTCACAAGCTCTGCTGTGATTGACCCATCGAACGACGGGCCACCCGATCCGGGTGGTCACACGTCGGCCGCACTGTCGTACACCGGGGGGAGAAGCACGCCATGGACGAAGACGGTGACTTCACCGTGGACGGCGACGGCCCCGCCCGCCTCGACTCCCCGGTCCACGCCGGCCGGAAGCCCGACGAGCGAGGCCGCGTCACGGTTGACGAACCCGCGGACGACGTACTCGACACCCACGCACGCTGACGCCACCACCCGGCGCTCACCACACCGCTCTCGGACCGGCGCCACACCACCGCTCGTTCCACGCACCACACCACCGCTCGTTACACGCACCACACATCGATTCCCAGGGGGGAACTCCCATGCGTCGCACCGCACTCGCCGCTCTCTGCATCGCCGCCGCGGCCACCTTCTCGCTCACCGGCTGCATGTCCGAGGACAAGGCCGACGGCCCCTTCGCCGGACTGTCCGGCGGCGAGATCGCCGACAAGGCCGTGAAGGCCACCTCCGGCGCCGAATCGCTCCGGATGAAGGGCGAGATCGAGGACGAGTCCGCCGGCGGCACGGTCCAGATGGACATGGCGATGAACAAGAAGGGCGACTGCGCCGGCACCATGAGCATGGGCGGCGAGGGCCAGGCCGAACTGATCAAGGTCGGCGACACCCTCTACATGAAGTACGACGAGGCCTTCCTGCGCGCCCAGTCGAAGGACTCCTCCAAGGAGGAGGCCGACATGGTCGTCGACATGCTCGCCGACAAGTGGACCAAGACGTCCGCGGCCGGCGAGGACTCCAAGGACATGGCGAGCTTCTGCGACCTCGACACGGTCCTCGCCGACTTCGAGGACGTCGACTCCAACGCCACGCGCGGCAAGACCTCCGAGGTCGAGGGCACCCCCGCGATCGTCCTCGACGAGAAGGACGGCAAGGACCGCTACACCCTGTATGTCGCCACCGAGGGTGAGCCGTACCTCCTGCGGGTCGTCAGCAAGTCCGCGAAGGAGCCCGGCGACCTGGTCTTCACCGACTACGACAAGCCGGTCCCGGCCAAGGCCCCCAAGGGCAAGGTCATCGACATGGACAAGGACTTCGGCTGACGCGCCGCGCCGCCCGGCGGCACCCCGACGGCCTCAGTCCGCGTGAAAGCGGGCCGGGGCCTTCGTCGGGTTGCCGCCGGTGGGGAGCTTCTGTTCCGGACAGGTGATCAGGACACGCTTCATGGCGGCCTGTTCGGCGGAGGTGACCCAGAGGCCGTACTTCGTCTTCACGGCGACCTGGGCGGCCACGTAGGTGCAGCGGTAGGCCTTGTTCGGCGGGAGCCAGGTGGCCGTGTCACCGTCGCCCTTGCCGCGGTTGGTGCCTGAGTCGACCGCGAGCAGGTTGAGCGGGTCGTTGGCCAGGGCTATGCGCTTGCTGTCGTCCCACTGCTGGGCGCCCTTCTGCCAGGCGTCGGAGAGGGCCACCATGTGGTCCACGTCGATCTTGCTGCGGCCCCGTACGTACGGCACGTCCTTCCCCGTGTACGGGTCCGGGTCGAGCACACCGGAGACCACCGTGCAGTCCCCGTCCCGGAACTTCACGTCGTCCAGGTCGCGTTTGAGTATGTCGTCGCGGGTGTCGCAGCTGTTGGAGTCCGTGTCGGCCCAGGCGCTGCCGAACTCGCCGCGGTCGTAGTCGTTCTTGGGCGCCCGTCCCTTGACGGTCAGCGCCTCCGCGGCGGCGTAGGCCGCGCCCCCGCCGCCTGCCGGGTTCTCCTGCGGTCCGGCCGAGCCACCCGTACTGCCCGGTTCGCAGCCGGTCGCGGCGACCAGCACCAGAGCGACGGCGGCGACCCCACCCCTCAGACGCACCACGCGACACCCCTCTCCTTCGTCTGCAGCCGTTCGGCGGTCCCGCTCGGGGTTCCCCGTCCTGCCTGCTCAACACCGTAGCGGCCGCCGGGAACACGACGACAGTGGCCCGGACGGCACCCTCTGCCGCGCCGGGCCGCTGTCGTCGGTGCGCCACTACGCCACTACGACCCGAGGATCGAAGCCAGGAACTCCCCGGTCCACCCCAGCAGATCCCGCCCGACCAACGGCTTCCCGCCCACCTTCGCCGTCTTCGGGCGAGGCACCAGCACCTGGTGGGCGGCCGGCTTGATGACCGTGCCCGGGTACAGACGCTTGAGGCGGAGCTCCTGGGACTCCCGCAGTTCCACCGGCGCGAAGCGGATGTTGGTGCCCTGCAGCACGATCTCGCCCACCCCGCAGGCCCGGGCGAGCATGCGCAGCCCGGCGACGAGCAGCAGGTTCTCCACCGGCTCCGGCAACTTGCCGTAGCGGTCGACGAGTTCCTCGCGCACGGCCGCGATGTCGGCCTCGGTGTTGACCGAGGCGATCGCCCGGTACGCCTGCAGGCGCAGCCGCTCGCCCGGCGCGTAGTCGTGCGGGACGTGCGCGTCGACCGGCAGCTCGACCTTCACCTCCAGCGGCGGCTCCTCCTCGATCCCGCCGCTCTCCAGCTGGCGCCGGTAGTCCGCGACGGCCTCGCCGACCATCCGCACGTACAGGTCGAAGCCGACGCCCGCGATGTGGCCGGACTGTTCGCCGCCCAGCAGGTTGCCCGCGCCCCGGATCTCCAGGTCCTTCATCGCCACGTACATGCCCGCGCCCATCTCCGTGTGCTGGGCGATGGTGGCGAGGCGCTCGTGGGCGGTCTCCGTCAGCGGCTTCTCGGGCGGGTACAGGAAGTACGCGTAGCCGCGTTCCCGGCCTCGGCCGACCCGGCCCCTGAGCTGGTGCAGCTGCGACAGTCCGAAGGTGTCCCCCCGCTCCACGATCAGGGTGTTCGCGTTGGAGATGTCGATGCCCGACTCCACGATCGTCGTGGAGACGAGGACGTCGAACTTCTTCTCCCAGAAGTCGACGACGACCTGCTCCAGGGCCTGTTCCGACATCTGTCCGTGGGCCGTCGCGATCCGCGCCTCGGGGACGATCTCGCGCAGCCGGGAGGCCGCGCGGTCGATGGACTCCACCCGGTTGTGGATGTAGAAGACCTGGCCCTCGCGCAGGAGTTCACGGCGGATCGCCGCACCGATCTGCTTCTCCTCGTACGGGCCGACGAAGGTCAGCACCGGGTGGCGCTCCTCCGGCGGTGTGGTGATCGTCGACATCTCGCGGATGCCGGTGACCGCCATCTCCAGGGTGCGCGGGATCGGGGTCGCCGACATCGTCAGCACGTCCACGTTCGCGCGCAGCTTCTTCAGCTGCTCCTTGTGCTCGACGCCGAACCGCTGCTCCTCGTCGACGATGACCAGACCGAGATCCTTGAACTTGGTCTCGGAGGAGAACAGGCGGTGGGTGCCGATGACGATGTCGACCGCGCCCTCGCGCAGCCCCTCCAGGGTGCCCTTGGCCTCGGTGTCCGTCTGGAAGCGGGACAGGGCCCGCACGTTGACCGGGAACTGCGAGTACCGCTCGCTGAACGTGCCGAAGTGCTGCTGCACCAGGAGGGTCGTGGGCACGAGCACGGCGACCTGCTTGCCGTCCTGGACCGCCTTGAAGGCGGCCCGGACCGCGATCTCCGTCTTGCCGTAACCGACGTCGCCGCAGATCAGGCGGTCCATGGGGACCGTCTTCTCCATGTCCTCCTTGACCTCGGCGATCGTCGTCAGCTGGTCGGGCGTCTCCGCGTACGGGAAGGCGTCCTCCAGCTCACGCTGCCACGGGGTGTCCGCGCCGAACGCGTGGCCGGGCGCCGCCATCCGGGCGCTGTAGAGCTTGATGAGGTCGGCGGCGATCTCCTTGACCGCCTTCTTCGCCCGCGCCTTCGTCTTCGTCCAGTCGGCGCCGCCGAGGCGGTGCAGGGTCGGGGCCTCGCCACCGACGTACTTGGTGATCTGTTCGAGCTGGTCGGTGGGGATGTAGAGGCGGTCGCCGGGCTGGCCGCGCTTGGCGGGGGCGTACTCGACGACCAGGTACTCGCGGGTCGCGCCCTGCACGGTCCGCTGGACCATCTCGATGTAGCGGCCGACGCCGTGCTGCTCGTGGACGATGTAGTCGCCCGCCTCCAGGGTGAGCGGGTCGATGGTCTTGCGGCGGCGGGCGGGCATCCGGGCGCCGTCCTTGCCGGCCGCCTTCTGGCCGGACAGGTCGGTCTCGGTGAGGACCGCGAGCTTCAGGGCGGGGTCGACGAAGCCGTAGTCGATCGAGCCGCAGGCCACATGCACGACGGACGGGGCGATCTCCCCCAGCTCGGCCTCCAGCCGGGCCGGGATGCCCTCACCGCCGAGCACCTCGACCGTGCGGGCGGCCGGGCCGTGGGCCTCGGTCACGAACACCGTGCGCCAGCCGTCGGCGAGCCAGCCCTTGGTGTCCGCGAGCGCCTTGGCGGTGTCGCCGCGGTAGGTCTCGGGGGCGTGCATGCCGAGCTTGAGGGTGTCCGCGTCCAGCTCCTCGTCGGCCGCGAACGGCGACACCGACCACCACATCATGTCCAGCTCACGGGCCCGGTCGCGGACGTCCGCGATGGACCGCAGGGAGGCCGCGCCGACGTCGATCGGCGCCTCGCCGCCACCGGCGGTCGCCGCCCAGGACGCCTGGAGGAACTCCTGCGAGGTGGCCACCAGGTCGGCCGCCCGCGTCCGCACCCGCTCCGGGTCGCAGACGATCGTCATGGCGCCCTTCGGCAGGACGTCGATCAGCAGTTCCATGTCGTCGACGAGGACCGGAGCGAGGGATTCCATGCCCTCGACGGCGATGCCCTCGGCGATCTTGTCGAGGAGTTCGCCCAGCTCCGGGTGGCGCTCGGCCAGCACCCGCGCCCGCTCCCGGACCTCGTCCGTCAGCAGCAGCTCACGGCACGGCGGCGCCCACAGACCGTGCTCGGCGACCTCCAGGGAGCGCTGGTCGGCGACCTTGAAGTACCGGATCTCCTCGACGTCGTCGCCCCAGAACTCCACCCGCAGGGGGTGCTCCTCGGTCGGCGGGAAGACGTCCAGGATGCCGCCGCGTACGGCGAACTCGCCGCGCTTCTCGACCAGCTCCACGCGGGAGTACGCGGCTGCCGCGAGCGCCTCGACCGTACGGTTCAGGTCGGCCGCCCCGCCCGAGCGCAGGGCGACCGGCTCCAGGTCGCCCAGGCCCTTGACCTGCGGCTGGAGGACCGAGCGGACGGGCGCGACGACGACCGAGACCGGGCCTGTCTCCGGGTCGTCGGGGCGCGGATGCGTCAGGCGGCGCAGCACGGCGAGGCGGCGACCGACGGTGTCGCTGCGCGGGCTGAGGCGCTCGTGCGGCAATGTCTCCCAGGCCGGGTACTCCACGACGCCGTCCGGGGGGAGCAGGGAGCGCAGAGCCGCCGCCAGGTCCTCGGCCTCGCGGCCCGTCGCCGTCACGGCGAGTACGGGGCGGCCGGCGTCCCGGGCGAGGGCGGCCACGGCGAAGGGGCGGGCCGCCGGGGGGCCCACCAGGTCGATGTGGGTGCGGTGGCCGTCTGATGCCGCCCTGATCGCTTCCGCGAGAGGGGCGTCCTTGACTACGGCGTCTAGCAGGCCGTGGAGGCTCATTCGGGGTGTTTCCCGTCCGGGTGGGCAAGGGGGTGGAGTCGGGGGTGGGGCAACACGAACGCCCGGACTCGTGTGACGGGCCGGGGGTGTCCAGGGTACGACGTGGGGGCCGGCGACGGCTTTCCCCGCCCCCGCCGCCCCAAGCGTCCCTCGCCTAGTCTCTGTAGACCCCTGTCCCCGGTCGAACGTGAGCCCCCATGGCATCGAGCGCCCCGTCCACGGCACCGTCGGCGCCGTCGCTCATACCGGGGCCGGTCGCGGCTTCGCCCTCGCCGCGGGACCGGCGTCTCACCCTCCGGGGCCGGGAGCCGTACGTGCTCGCGGGCGTGTTGTTCGTGGCGTACGCGGCGGTGTCGGTGGGGCGGTACCGGCGGCTGGGGACCCGGTCGTACGACCTGGGCATCTACGAACAGACCGTGCGGGCCTACGCGCACCTCCAGGCGCCGATCGTCGAGCTGAAGGGGCCGGGGTACAACGTCCTCGGGGATCACTTCAGCCCGGTCACGATGCTGCTCGCGCCGTTCTACCGGGCGTTCCCCTCGTCCATGACGCTGCTGGTGGTGCAGGCGGCGCTGTTCGCGCTGTCGGCGGTGCCGGTGACGCGCGCGGCCACGCGGATGCTGGGGCGGGCGCGGGGGCTCGCCCTGGGGGTGGCCTACGGGCTGTCGTGGGGGCTGCAGAACGCCGTGGACTTCGACTTCCACGAGATCTGTTTCGCGGTTCCGCTGATCGCGTTCTCCCTGGAGGCGCTGCTCGCGCGGCGATGGCGTGCCGCGCTGCTCTGGGGACTCCCGCTGGTCCTGGTCAAGGAGGACCAGGGGCTGACCCTGGCGGTGCTCGCGGCCGTCGTCGCGCTGCGGGCCCGGCGGCACGGCGCGTCCCGCGTGGTGGCCTACGCCCTCGCGGTCTCGGCGTTCGGCGCGCTCGCCACACTGCTCGCCTTCACCGTGCTCATCCCGGCCTTCAACACCGCCGGAGCCTCCGACTACCTCGCCAAGGTCGGCGGCGACGGCCCCCTCGACGGCCTGGACGTCAAGATCCGTACCGTCCTGTGGCTGGTGATCCCGACCAGCGGACTGCTCGCCCTGCGCTCCCCGGTCGTCCTCGCCGCCCTCCCCACCCTCGGCTGGCGGTTCGTCTCCTCCGACCACAACTACTGGGGGACGGCCTGGCACTACAGCGCCGTCCTGATGCCGATGGTCTTCCTCGCGCTCGTCGACGCGATCCCCGGCGCCCGCCAGAGCCCGCGCCCGTGGCTGCGCTCGTACACGCTCCATCTGCCCGCCGCCGTCCTCGCGGCCTCCGTCGCGCTGACGACCTCACTGCCCGTGGGCACCCTGACCGAGGCCTCCGCCTATCGGGTCCCGCCCGAGGTCAGGGCCGTGGAGAAGCTGCTGGGCAGCATCCCGGACGGATCCACCGTCGAGTCCAACATCGGTCCCATCAGCCGGCTGACCTCCCGCTGTCGCGTCTTCTGGATCGGCCGGACCGGGGGCCTCGCGCCCGACTACATCGCCTTCAACAACAACTCGCACTGGGTGAGGGACGTCCCCGCGTACGCCCGTCAGCTCCATCCGCGCGACACGTATGCGCTGCGGGGCGTCATCCAGGGGTACGTCCTGCTGAAACGCACGTCCCCCGAGCGGGCGTCCTCCTGACGGCGCCCCCGGCAACGCGTGGAGCCCGGCGCCCGGAAGCCTCCGCCTCCGGGCGCCGGGCTCTCCCCCGGCTACCCCCGTGTCCCCGCTCCCCCGTGGCGGGTGGCTACTCGGTGGCGATCGCGTTCAGGACGTTCATGCGGCCTGCCCGGAACGCCGGCACCAGCGCGGCGAACAGGCCCACGAAGGCCGAGCCGATGAAGACCCCGATGATCGTCGGCCACGGGATGTCGAGGACCTTCAGGCCCTCCAGGGCGAGGAGCTGCTGGGCGGTGGCGCCCCAGCCCATGCCCAGCCCCAGGCCGAGGAGCGCGCCGAAGAGGGCGATGACGACCGACTCCAGGCGGATCATGCGCCGCAGCTGGCGGCGGGAGAGGCCGATGGCGCGCATCAGGCCGATCTCACGGGTCCGCTCGACCACCGACAGGGCCAGCGTGTTCACGACTCCCAGGATCGCGACGATGATCGCCAGGGCGAGCAGGCCGTAGATCATGTTCAGGAGCTGGTCGATCTGGCCCTTCAGGGCCTCCTTGTAGTCGGTCTGGTCGCGGACCTCGTACTGCGGGTAGTCGTGCAGCGCGGCCTTGAGGGACGTGTACGCGGCCGCGTCCTGGCCCTCCTTCGCCGAGGCGAAGAGCAGCTGGTCGAGGGGCATCCTGTCGGCCGGGACGTACTTCGCCATCGTGTCGATGGAGGTGTACATGGCCCCGGCGTCGATGACGACGTCGCTGCTGGTGATCGCGCGGACGGTCAGGTCGGCCGTGCGGCCGTCCTCGAAGGCGACGGCGATCTTCGAGCCGAGCCGGATGCCGTGGTCCTCGGCGAACTTCTCGTGCACGGACATCGAGTCGGGCTTGTAGGCGTCCGGCAGCTTGCCCGCGACGACCTCGGTGGCGAGGTCGGTGGCGTAGCTCGGGTCGGCGGCGGTGATCGCCGTGTCCTTGAGCGTCTTGCCGTCGGGGGTGGTGAAGTCGGCCTGGGTCCACTTGTACTCGGTGAGGCTCTCGATGCCCTTCGCGGAGCGCGCCGCCTCGACGGCCTGCGGGGTGATCAGCTGGCCGGTGTCGGACTGGATGATGAAGTCGGTGCCGACGGTCTTGTCGAGCTGTTCCGTGGCCGAGGCGACCATGGAGGAGCCGACGACCGACAGGCAGGCGACCAGCGCGAGCCCGATCATCAGGGCGGCGCCGGTGGCCCCCGTACGGCGGGGGTTGCGCAGTGCGTTGCGCTCGGCCATCCGGCCGACCGGGCCGAAGGCCCGCAGGACGACCGCGCCCAGCACCCGCACCACGGCGCCGGCGAGCAGCGGGCCGATGACCACGAAGCCGACGAGGGACAGGACGACCCCGCCGCCCAGCCACATGGACCCCTCGCTCGCCTTGGCGGCGGTGGACGCCAGGTACAGGCAGTACCCGCCGGCGCCGGTCAGCAGGAGGCCGATCACGGCCCGGACGATGCCGGCCTTGGCGTCCAGCGGGGCGCCGGCGTCGCGCAGGGCGGCCATCGGGGAGACCTTGCCGGCGCGCCGGGCGGGCACGTAGGCGGCGAGGACGGTGACGACGATGCCCAGGAGCAGACCGACCGCCGGGGTCGTCCAGGCGATGGTGAGGTCGTCGGTGGACAGGTTCATCCCGGTGGCGCTCATCAGCTTCATCAGACCGATGGCGAGGCCGACTCCGCCGGCGACACCGAGGATCGAGCCGAAGACGCCGAGGAGCAGCGCCTCGACGAGGACCGACCGGTTGACCTGGCCGCGGCTGGAGCCGATGGCCCGCATCAGGCCGATCTCGCGGGTCCGCTGGGCGACCAGCATCGAGAAGGTGTTGATGATCAGGAAGATGCCGACGAGGAAGGCGATCCCGGCGAAGCCGAGCATCGCGTACTTCATGACGCCCATGAACTCGCCGACGTCCTTGGCGTTGGCGTCCGCGACCTCCTTGGCGGTCTGCACCTTGTAGGCGCCGCCCAGTTCGGCGGAGACGTTCTTCTTCACCTGGGCGTCCGTGAAGCCGCCGGCGGCGGTGACGTTGACGTTGGTGTACACGCCCGTCTCGCCGACGAGGGTCTTCTGGGCGGTGGCGGTGTCGAGGTAGAAGATCGCGGCGCCCGGGTTGGTGACCTGGAAGTCGGCGATGCCGGAGACCTTCGCCTCGTGCGTGCCGACGGCGCTGATCACGCCGATCTCGTCGCCGAGCTTCAGGCCGTGCTTGTCGGCGGTGTCCGCGTCGACCATGATCTGGTCGGGGCCGCGCGGCGCGCTGCCGGAGGAGATCTTCATCGTGCGGGCGTCGTTGGCGTTCCAGTTGCCGACGATGGTCGGGGCGCCGCTGGTGGGCGAGAGGCTGTCCTTGTCGGCGTCGACGACCGTCACCGAGGTCGAGAAGACCGTCCCCTCGGCCGACTTCACGCCGTCCGCGCCACCCACCTTGTCGACGACGGAGGCGGGCATGACCGGCGGCTTGCCGGTGTCGGACTGTGTCTCACCGCTGTCCGAGGCGCCCTTGGCGCTGACCGTGACGTCGGAGGAGGTGGCCGCGAACAGCTTGTCGAACGTGGTGCCCATCGTGTCGGTGAAGACCAGGGTCCCCGTCACGAACGCCACCGACAGCATGACCGCGATGGCGGAGAGCGCCATCCGCCCCTTGTGCGCGAAGAAGTTGCGCATCGAGGTCTTCATGACGGTCATGACGTACGCCCCCGGGCGTCGAAGTCCTTCATGCGGTCCAGCACGGTGTCGGCGGTCGGCTTGAACATCTCGTCGACGATGCGGCCGTCCGCCAGGTACAGCACCCGGTCCGCGTAGGAGGCGGCCACCGGGTCGTGCGTGACCATGACGATGGTCTGGCCCAGCTCGTCGACCGACGTGCGCAGGAAGCTGAGGACCTCGGCGCCGGCCCGCGAGTCCAGGTTGCCGGTCGGCTCGTCACCGAAGATGATCTCCGGCCGGGCGGCCAGCGCCCGGGCCACGGCGACGCGCTGCTGCTGTCCGCCCGAGAGCTGGCTGGGCCGGTGCTTGAGCCGGTCGCCCAGGCCGACGGTGTCGACGACCCGCGCCAGCCACTCCTTGTTCGGCTTGCGCCCCGCGATGTCCATCGGGAGCGTGATGTTCTCTATCGCGTTCAGCGTGGGCAGCAGGTTGAACGCCTGGAAGATGAATCCGATGCGGTCCCGGCGCAGCTGCGTGAGCTTCTTGTCCTTGAGGCCGGTGATCTCGGTGTCGTCGAGGTAGATCTGACCCGACGTCACGGTGTCGAGTCCGGCGAGGCAGTGCATGAGGGTGGACTTGCCGGACCCCGAGGGGCCCATGATCGCGGTGTACTGTCCCCGCGCGATGTCCACGTCCACATGGTCGAGGGCGACGACACGGGTCTCACCGGACCCGTACGCCTTCACGACCTGCCGCGCCCGCGCGGCAACGGCCGTAGTCCCTCCAGTACCCCCGTGCCTGGTGATGGTCACAGCCGATGTCACGGTATGTCTCCTAAGTCGGGCAGCGGATGGTTCCGTTGCTCAGTGGACGAGCCGTACGAAGCGAGGTGCCCAGCCGTACGCGGTGCGGTGCTGCTGTGCTGTGGCGCTGTGCTGCTGAGTCTGGTCCCCGGAGGGGGCCCGGCGCGCTGGTGCCCAGCGCAGTCTTCTGCTGGGGAAAACCCCACCCCCGCCGGTCCGGTACACCGCCCCCCAGCGGCGTAAAGCCAGGTTAAATACGGCAGGCCCCCCGTCTCGTCCTCCGTCGGTACGACCCCGCCCCCGGCCGTAGTGCGGAGATACCCCTAAGGGATGTCGCCCCCCGGGAGGAGACGGCCTCGGGGTCGGCCTCCGCCCCGGGGTGCGACCAGGCTGCACCCTGCCGTGGCGTGAGGGTCAATGGCATGGTGGTCGGCGGCAGATAGGTGCAAGGGGAAGGCATTTGGTGGACGAGAATCCGGTGGGCGGGAATCCGGTGGGCGGGAATCCGGCGGGCGGCGACTCTCCTGGCGGCGATGGGGTGGGCAGGAAGCCTTCGGGCGGCGACCGGATGGACGACGGCCCGGCGGGAGACCACCCGACGGACGGCGATCCGGCGGGAGACCACCCGACGGACGACGTTCCCCCTGGCGGCGCCCCCTTGGGCGGCAACCCTTTGGGCGGCCATCCCTTGGGCGGCACCCCCTTGAACGCCGTACAACCGGACGCCGTCAAGACAGACGCCGTACAAGCAGACGCCGTACGACCGGACGCCGTACGACTCGACGCCCTTCGACCGGACGCCGCGGAACTCGACGCCGCCCGACCCGCGATACCCGACCCGTCCGGGCGGCACGATTCGTCCGGGAGGCACACCGGATCCGGCAGACGAAGAGCCGTGACCGCCGCCCTGATGCTGGCCATGGGTCTGGCGGCGCTGGACTCCACGATCGTCTCGACCGCCGTCCCGCAGATCGTCGCCGACCTCGGCGGCTTCTCCGTCTTCTCCTGGCTGTTCTCCGGCTATCTGCTCGCCGTCACCGTCACCCTTCCCGTCTACGGCAAGCTCTCCGACACCTTCGGCCGCAAACCGGTGCTCGTCGTGGGCGCGGCCTTGTTCCTGCTGGGCTCCCTGCTCTGCGCGCTGGCCTGGAACATGGGCTCCCTGATCGCCTTCCGTATCGTCCAGGGCCTGGGCGGTGGGGCCCTTCAGGGCACGGTCCAGACGCTGGCGGCCGACCTGTACCCCCTGGAGGAGCGACCCAAGATCCAGGCCAAGCTGTCCACGGTGTGGGCGGTGTCGGCGGTCGCGGGCCCCGGAGTGGGCGGTGTCCTGGCCGCGTACGCGGACTGGCGCTGGATCTTCCTCATCAACCTCCCGCTCGGCGCGGTGGCGTTGTGGCTGCTCGTCCGTCATCTGCACGAGCCCCGGCGGGAGTCGACGGGCCGGCCCCGGGTGGACTGGGCGGGCGCCCTGACCGTCTTCGCGGGCGGCGGGGCCCTGCTGCTGGCCCTGGTGCAGGGCGGGGTGGCCTGGGACTGGCTCTCGCCGCCCTCGGTCACCCTGCTGGGCACGGGAGTCGCCCTGATCGCCCTGCTGGTGCTGATCGAGCGCCGGGCGGCCGAACCGATCATCCCCGGCTGGGTGTGGCGCCGCCGCACGATCGCGGCGGTGAACCTGGCCCTGGGCGCGCTCGGTCTGCTGATGGTCGCGCCGACCGTGTTCCTCGCGACCTACGCGCAGTCGGTGCTGGGCCTGGCACCGGTGGCCGCCGGGTTCGTGGTCTCCGTCTGGACGCTGAGCTGGCCCGTGTCCGCGGCCCTCAGCCAGCACGTCTACCGCCGGATCGGCTTCCGGAACACCGCGATGCTCGGTATCGCCGCGGCCGCGGCCCTCCTCTTCGCCTTCCCCTTCCTCCCCTACCCGGGCGAGGCCTGGCAGCCGATGCTGCTGATGCTGCTCCTGGGCGCCGCGCTGGGCCTCTTCCAGCTCCCCCTGATCATCGGCGTCCAGTCGACGGTGGCCTGGGAGGAGCGCGGCACGGCCACCGCGTCGATCCTCTTCTGCCGCCAGACCGGCCAGACCCTGGGCGCGGCGGCCTTCGGCGCGGTGGCGAACGGGGTGCTGGCCTCCCGGCTCGGCGGCGCGGGAGACCTCGACAGCGTCACCCGGTCCCTCGACGCCGGCACGGCCGCGGAGCCGGTCCGCCGCGCGGTCGCGGACGCGGTCCACGCCGTCTACCTCGGCGCGGCGTGCGCGGCGACGGTGGCGTTCCTGGTGCTGCTGGTCGTGGCACCGCGCAGGTTCCCGGTACTCGCCCCCAGCACTCCTGACCCTCGTTCAAAAATCTGAGTTAATCCGGGTAACACCCCAGGTCAGCGTGAGATACGTCAAGTAAGCGCATACCGACCGATCAGTTTGTCGAAAAGCTCGCACACCGCCGCACCCACGAGTAGCGTTCACGCCCGCCCCCCGCTCCCTGCGGTCCGCACCGGACCCGAGCCGCGCAAGGAGACAAAGGGATGACCGACGCTTTCTCGTCACCCCCGCACCAGCCCCCGCACCGACCGCCTCACCGACCGCCGTACCCGCAGCACACCTCGTCCCCCTCCTACCAGACCTATCCCTGGGTCCCCCAGGAACCGGTCACGGTCCCGGCCCCCCGGTCCGCCCGCACGCCCTCCTCCCTCGGTCACCACAGCGACCTGCGGGTGCTGCGCAGCGCGTACCGCTGGCAGCGGCGGGTGGCGACGCTGGCCGCGCTGGGGTACTTCGTGCTGTTCCTCGTCCTGTCGGCGTTCGCCCCGTCGTTCATGACCAGCGAGGTCAGCGGCGGACTGTCCACGGGCCTGCTGCTCGGCCTGCTCCAGGTCCCGGTGACCTGCCTGGCCATCTGGCTGTACGAGCACACCGCGCGCCACCGGGTCGATCCGCTGGCCGACCGCATCCGCGACCTGGCGGCCGTGGACGCGCGGCGGGGGGCCACCCGATGACCTCCCCCACCCCCCTGACCACCGCCGCGGGCGGCCTCGCCGAGTTCAGCGGGTCGGCCCGGGCGATGTCGCTCGTCGGATTCACGGCGGTCGCCACGATCACCCTGCTGCTGTGCGTGATGACGGGCCCGGACCGGGACGACCTCGACGAGTTCTACACCGGCTACAGCGCCCTCTCCCCCATGCGCAACGGCCTCGCCATCGCGGGCGACTACATCTCGGCGGCGACGGTGCTGGGCACCGGCGGAGTCATCGCCCTGTTCGGCTACGACGGCGTCGTCCTCGCCCTCAGCACGGCCCTGTCCCTGATGCTGCTGATGTTCCTGCTGGCCGAACCCCTGCGCAACGCGGGCCGGTTCACCATGGGCGACGCGCTGGCCCGGCGGATGCCCGGCCGGTCCGTACGCATCGTCGCCTGTGTCGTCACCATCGCCGCGCTGATGCCGATGATGCTGGTCCAGCTGGCCGGCACCGGCGACCTGCTGGCCTTCGTCCTCGGCTTCTCCAGCGAGAGCCTCAAGACCGGCGTCGTGGTGATCGTCGGCGCGCTGATGATCGGCTACGCGGCGATCGGCGGCATGAAGGGCACCGCCCTCATCCAGATCATCAAGATCGTGATGCTGCTCGGCTCCGGCGCGCTGGTCGCCGTACTGATCCTGAACAAGTTCGACTGGGACCCCGGCCTGCTGCTCGGCACGGCGGCCGAACGCAGCGGCATCGGCACCGGCTACCTCCACTCGGGACTGCAGTTCTCGAGCGGCCCGCACCCCGAACTCGACATGATCAGCGCCCAGTTGACGGTCGTCCTCGGCGGCGCCTGCCTCCCCCACGTCACCATGCGCATGTACACGGCGAACAGCGCCCGTCAGGTCCGCCGCTCGCTGTCCTGGGCGGTCCCCTCCGTCGCCCTCTTCGTCCTGATCATCTCGGTGATCGGCTTCGGCGCGACGGCCCTGATCGGCCGCGAGGTGATCGCGGCGGCCGACCCGCAGGGCAACACGGCCTACCTGCTGGGCTCGATGGCGGCCTTCGGCACCGAGGTGTCCACGGCGGAGACCCTGCTCTTCACCACGGTCACCACGGCGGTCTTCCTGACCCTCCTCGCCTCCGTGGCCGGCATGATCCTCGCCTGCGCCAACTCCCTCGCCCACGACGTCTTCGCGGCCCGCGCCGCCGGGCCCCTCAGCCAGCGCCGCGAGATGACCGTCGCCCGGCTCTCGGCCTGTGCGGTCGGCACCGCCGCGATCGTCCTGGCCACGATGGTCCAGCACCGCAACCTCCAGCCCCTGGTCACCCTCTCCTTCTGCCTGGGCGCCTCCGCCATCGCCCCCGCCCTCGTCTACGGCCTCTTCTGGCGCCGCTACACCCGTACGGGCCTGATGTGCACCCTCGTCGGCGGCAGCCTCTCCGTCCTGATCCTCATGACCGGCACCAACCTCGTCTCCGGCTCCCCCTACGCCGCCTTCCCCCGCGCGGACTTCAACTGGTTCCCCTTCACCACCACCGGCCTCGTCTCCATCCCCCTGGGCTTCCTGGCGGGCTGGCTGGGCACACTCGCCTCCGGCCGGACCCGGGCCGCGGAGCAGCGTCGGCAGTACGAGGCGGTGGAGGGCCGGATCCTGGCGGGCGCGACGAGGGGGGCGGACCAGGGGTGAGGGAAGGCGCCCAGTGACTCGGGGGTACGGGGCGGGTGGCGGGTGCGGGCTGGTGGCGGGTGCGGGTCCGGTGGGGCTTCTCGCGCGGTTCCCCGCGCCCTGAAAGACCAGGCTCTGCGGGCCTGGCAGGCGGCGGGGGCGAAAAGCCCGGGGCGCGGCCCCGGCTGCTCAGGGGCGCGGGGAACCGCGCGACCAGCCCCCACTCACCCTCACACGAAAAGCCCACCCGAGATCGCGCCACGGACGCGCCACGGACGCGCCACGCACACCTGGAGGGCCCGGCCGCCCCTAGTCCGTCAACGCCGACAGACTGTCCCGGATACCGTCCATCTGCGCCCGCACCTGATCCCACCTCTCCCCGTGCTCCCGCAACACCCTCTCCGTCTCCCGAGCCACCCACTCCTCCCGCCGCCGCGCCTCCGCCAGCGCCTCCGCGGCCCGCTCCTCCGCGTCGTCCTGCATCCGCGCCGCCCCGGCCTCCGCGTCCGCGAAATCCTGCTCGGCCTCGGCGAGGGCGGCCTCCGCCCGGGCGAGCCGTTCGGCCTGCCCCGCATCGAACGCGGCCTCCCGCTCGGCCTCCTCCCGCTCGATGCCGGCCACCCGCTCGTCGTACTCCTTGACCAGTTCGGTGAGCATCCCCTCGGTCCGCTCCCGCACCTCCCGCAGCGCGGCCAGCGCCTCGCCCCGCCCCTCCTTCACTCCGCGCCGGGCCTCGATCCGCAGTTCGTCGGCCTCGGCCCGGGCGGCCAGCAACACCTGCCGGGCCCGTTCCTCGGCCTCGCCCCGCACCTCGTCGGCGTACGCCTGCGCGGCCTCCCGCAGCCGCAGCCCGGCCTCCTCCGCCTCGGCGACGATCCGCAGGGCACCCACACGGCCGCCCTCGCGCACGGCCGCGGCCTCCTCGACACCGAGGGCGAACAACTGCCGCGCGCCCTCGCCGAGCGCCTCGTACGTCTGCGGGGTCAGCCCGGCGACCGTCTCGCGCAGCCGGTCGAGTTCCATGCCCATCTCCCGGGCCAGCACGGTCAGCCGGGCGGCCCGCTCCCACGCGGCGTCCCGGTCCCGGGAGAGGGCCGCCGCGTGGACGTCGACCTGGTCGGTGCGGTAGCCACGCCGTACGACGTCGAACTCGAAGTCATGGGGTGCCGTCGGTGCGCTGCTCATGCTGGGCCCTCTCCGCCGGACGCACACGAAATGATGATTTCGCGCACATCTTGATGTATGGGGCAGAAGTGTTCATAACGCGACACTCCGTGCGGGGGTCACGGGAGAGCCCGACGGGCACGGGAAACCGGCGCGGGAACAGGCGCAACCGACGGCCACGGGCAGCGGACGCGGGCGGCGGACAGCAAGCGCGGGCAGCAGGCAGCAGGCAGCAGGCGCGCACGCGAAGGGCCCGGGCCGGTCTCGTACGAGACCGGCCCGGGCCCTTGCCACACGCGCGTGACGCGGCAGCGTCAGCCGCGACGGATCACAGCAGTCCGTCCCACATCTGCTCCAGCAGCACCGACCACCAGCTCTCCGGCGAGGCGAGCGCCGCCGGGTCGAGGGCGGCGAGCTGCGCCTGGAAGTCGACGGTCCAGCGGCCCGCCTGCTCCTGGTTGAGCCCGAACCGCAGCCGCCACATACGGCCGAGCAGGGCCAGGCAGCGCGCGAACTCCGGCAGCCCGGTGTTCACGAACTGCGGCGGCACGGGCGCCCCGCCCGGCCCCGCCTCCACCGGCACGGCCACGATGTTCGCCGTGCCGTACTGCACACACAGCGCCTTGCCGAAGTCGCTGCCCATCACCAGGTACGAGCCCGCGTCGGCCGCCGGCTGCACCCCCCGCTCCTGGGCCAGCTCCGCCAGCGTCGGCACCGGACGGCCCGGCTGGGCCTGCGCCCAGAAGAACGGGCCCATGTCGACCGGCAGTCCGGCCACGACCAGCGTGTGCGCCACGATCGGCGGGACGCCCTGCCGCGACACCGCCTGCTGGTCGAACCGGAACACCCCCGGCCCGAACGCCGCCGCCAGCTCCTGCCCGATCGCCTCCGGCGGGATCGGCGGCGCCGGCTGCACCGGATGCAACGGCGCCCGCACCGGCGCGTGCCGGGCCGGACCGTCCGCCACCTGGTGCAACTCGCCCTGGTGCGCGATGAGCTGGGCCATGCCCTGCTGCCGGCTCGCGTGGTCCTTGCCGTACGGGGCGATGGACGTGATGCGGGCGTTCGGCCACTGCTCACGGATCATCCGCGCGCAGTACGCACCCGGCAGCTCGCAGGACTCCAGCTCCGTGTGCAGCTCCAGCACCGCCTCCGGCGGGATGTTCATGCCGCGCAGCTCATGGAAGATCTGCCACTCCGGGTGCGGCGTGCCCGGCGCCGAACGCCGGATCACCTGCTGCTCGGAGCCGTCCGGCGCCCGGAACCGCAACACGGCCTGGTAGCCGGGCCCGACGGTCGGCTGACCGGCGGGCGGCTGCGGATAGCCGTACGCCGGCGGCGCGCCCATCGGCGGCCCGGGCACCGGCCCCGGCTGCCCCGGCATCCCGGGAGGGGCCCCCGGCGGCATCCCGGGCGCCCCCGGACCGCCGACCGCCGGCCCGGCCAGCATCGTCTCGGCGTGGTGCACCGGACCGCGAGCACCGGACCCGCCCGGCTGACCCGGAGCACCGGGGTGACCGGGAGCGCCGGGCATACCAGGGGCGCCCGGCTGGCCCGGAGCCCCGGGCGGACCCGGCGGCTGCGGCGCGCCCGGACCGCCCACGGCGGGCCCGGCGAGCATCGTCGCCGCGTGGTGCATACCGCCGGCGGGCGTACCCCCGGGCGGATTCGGCAACCCGGGGGCACCGGGCGCGCCCGGCCCACCGGGCTGCCCCGGAGCACCGGGAAGACTCTCGGGCCCGTTCGGGCCGAGCGCGGAGACCATCTGGGTCGGCACGTACCCGCCCGCCGGGGTGCCCGGCGCACCGGGCCCGGACGGCGGCGGAGGCGTACCGCCCGGACGGGCACCCGGAGTCCCCGGGGTACCGGGCGGAGCCGGGGGCGGCGGCGCACCGGCCCCACCGCCCCGGCGCGGCGGCGGCGCCGCCTTGCTCGTGGCGGCGTCGGCGATGTCACCGGCATGCGGCGGCAGCGGACGCCCCGGCGGCGGAGTACCGGGACCCTGCGGGCCACCCGGCCCCTGCGGATACCCGTACGACTGCGCGCCCGGCGGCGTCCCCGGACCCGACGGCGGTTGCTGCTGCTGGTGCTGCTGCGAAGGGGCGCCCGGCGCGGAGCCGGGGCCACCGCCCAGGACCGGCGACACGGTCGTCCGGGGAAGCTGGCTGCCGCCGGAGATCAGCGCGGTCTGCGCGTCCGGCAGCGCGTTGGGCGCCGGAGCGTCGTCCTCGTCGCTCACCTCGGTCAGCTGCCGCGCGAACACCGTCTCCGGCAGCGGCACCGAACGGTCGTCCTCGGCATCGGCGTTGGTGTCCGTACCGGCCCACGGGGTCGCCCCGTCGGGCACCCCCGGCACCGCGTCGTGCGGCTCGGTCACCCTCGGCGGCGGCACCGCGTCGCGCACCTCGTCCTCCGGTGACGCGGCGGCCGGCCACGGCGTGGCGTCGGCGGGCGGGGCAGGCACCCCACGACCGGCCGAGGGCGCCTGTCCCACCGGCCCCGCCATCGTCTCGGGCAGCGAACCACCGCCCCCGGACGCCCCGTTGGCGCCCACGGACCCGCCCGTACCGTCGGCCGCGGCGGCCGCCGCACGGGACCCGGCGCCGTCGGACGCGCCCGCACCCGTGCGGTGGTCCGGAATCCCCAGCCTGTCCGCCGCGTCCTGCAACCACTCCGGCGGAGTCAGCAGGAACGACGTCTGGTTCAGATCCACCCGGGCCGCGGGTGCCGGCGCGGCGGCCGGAACCTCGTCGGCCCGGCCGTACTCCTCCTCGAACCGGCGGATCACCTCACCCACCGGCAGCGACGGCCACAGCGTGGCGTCCCCACTGTCCCGGGCGATCACCAGCCGCTGCGCGCCACCGTCCGAACGCGGACCGTCCGCCCGGTCCTCCGCCCACACCACGAACCCGAGCTCGAACTCCCGCACCCGCACCTCACGGTGCTGATAGGCCGGCAGATCTCCGTTGATCCACTCCTCGGCGCGCTCCTGCGCCTGAGCGAACGTCACCATCGAAAACTCACTCCCCCACCGAAGACACGGCAGCGCCCGCGGCGACCGGCACGGCATGTGCGAAGCCACCGTCCACCATCAGGTTCGCCACCGTCTCCAACTCCGGCGGATTGCCCGCCAGCCGGGACAGGAACGCGTCGAAGTCCGCACCCGCGGGGAGCAGCAACCGCTCCACCCGCTCGGCCGGCGGCCACGACGGATCGACGTCACGGGCGTCGTCGTACGCGCAGAACCAGACCGACCCGATCCGGTCGCCCTTCACCTTCACCGCGAGAATCCCGCCCTGCGCGAACGCGACCGCCAGGTAGTCCTTGGTGAGATGGTCCCGCAGGCACTTGTTGACGTACACCAGGTCGTTGACCGCGGCCTCGTCCCGCACCGTGAAGAACGGCTGATCGACCAGCAGCCCCAGCTCCGCGTCCAGCGCCGCCCCGACCGGGGCGCAACCGCCCGCCGCCTTCAGGAACGACCGGTACGCACCCGGCAGCCGGTACCCGAGATCCTCCTCGACCCCCTGCACCTGCGCCTCGGTCACCGCCACCGCCGACGACTTCGGCAGCCCGAAGTGCGCCGGCCGGGTCTCCTGCAACGGCCTCGTGCCCCGCTTGTGCTGGTCCACGCGCGCCGTCGCGATACCACCGTGATGCCGCAACAGCGCCTTCACCTCGACCGGCACCAGCTCCAGCCGCCGGCCACCCGGCGCGTGATGCCACGTCCAGCCGTGCGGCGTCGCCACCGGCGGGATCGTGTCCCACAGCTCGTGCCCCGTCGCCGCCAGCGCCGCGTTCGCGGACACGTAGTCCGTCAACCGCAGCTCGTCCACCCCGAAACCCTCCGGGGGATCGGCGATCTCCGCCGCGGCGCGCGCGTAGGGCGAGAAGTCCGGATAGCCGTGCGCGTCAACACGGACACCCCTCGGATGACGCGCGGCCCGGACGGGGTCCGGAAACTGCACGACCTGCCCGGCGTAGGCCGCGTTCGGCGGCGCGGCTTGCTGCCCGAGCCGACCTGTCGTCATGGCGGTAGCCCCCTGCGGCGTTCTGTGTGACCTGCTCTGGCTGTGATGTCGCTCTGTCGTACCGCTCCCCGACAGCGGAAAAGACCCCGATACGGCCCCTTCCGCCCGCCCTCGATCGCAAGACCGAATGGATCGCGGTTGTCGACAGCCTATGCGGTACGGCGACACCGGTCACCGGGCCTCTGCTTCCGTGACCAGCCGTCACGCCACCCTCACGGAACGCCGAAGCCCGGGCGTGTCGAACTGCCCCAGCTTCCGCACGGGCCACGCCGTTTGGCACTCTGTGTCCCCTGGCGGGGTAGGTAACAGGAGGGGATCACGTTCATGAGCGCGACGCAGGCGGGACCTTCGGGCGACCCCCGCATCGGCTGGAGCACCGCGGAACAGCCGCACGCCCCCGCCCTCCTCCACCGCCGCGACGGCATCCTGCCCACCGTGGCCGCCGCCCTCTCCGTACGCGGCGAGACCCTCACCGGCACCGCCGCCCGCGGCGACCACGCCCCGCCGCTGCACCCCCTGGTCCAGGAGTTCCTCGACTCCCTCGCCACCGCACAGCGCGACCGCTTCACCGGCCGCTGCGCCGAGGCCATCCTGATCTCCCGCCACATCACCACCGCCGACGCGGCCCGCAGCAGGCGCGCCGCCCGCAGACCCATGTCCAACGGCGAGGCCCGCAAGGCCCTCAAGCAGGCCAAACTCACCACCCGCCACATCCGTGAGGACGGCGACCCCCTCCACGGCGCCTTCGCCACCCCCTGCCGCTCCTGCGCGGCGCTCAGCGCCCATTTCGGCGTCCGCGTCGTGGACCCGGCACGGGACAACTGAGCCCGGCCGCGGAGCCGGCGGGCCACCGGGAGACCGTCCCCGCCAGGAACCCCTCTCCCGGAGATCGCGTCAGAACACACGAACCGCTCCGGAACCCCGGGACCACCCGACGCGCCAGGACCCCGGCCGCTCCCCGACCCGAGTTCGAACCACCGCCGACCCCCCGACGAACCCCCGCAGAGCCGCCGACGAACCCCCGACGAACAAAGGGCAGATGCACACCGACCGCACCTCCACCACCCGCTTCTCCGTCCCCGTCGACGCCGCCCTGCGCGCCGCCGGATGGCAGCCGGGACGCTGGGACATAAAGCAGGCCGAGATCTGGGCCGACACCCTGCGCGAGCACACCTCCCCCGCCGGCCACCGCCACGCGGTCTTCCCGGCCGCGGTCGAGGCCTGGGCCGAATTCGGCGGCCTCCACCTCACCGCCCAGGGCCCCGGCCGCCGGCTCGCCCCCGCCGACCTCCACCTCGACCCGCTGCACGGCCTCCACATGGCCCGCACCCTCGGCGACCTCGGCCGCGCCCTCGACACCGAGGTCTGCCCCCTCGGCCACGAGACCGTCACCCGCGCCCTCGTCGCCATCGACGCCGAGGGCCGCACCTACGCCCTCGACCACACCGGCGACTGGTACCTCGGCCCCACCATCGACTCGGCGCTCACCACACTCCTGACCGGCACCGACCCCACCCGCCTCACCGCCACCTGAACACGCGGACACGCGGACACGCGGACACGCGGACACGACCGAACGAGCCACGCCCGCCCGACGCCCGCGAACAGGCGGCCGGTGGGCAGCGGGCAGCGGGCAGCGGGCAGCACGACTGTGCCGAGACGGCGCTCGCGGAAAGATCCACCGCCGGGACCGGAGACGATCCGCCGACGCGGCACGAACCGGCCCGGCGGGCACCCCACAAGCGCGCAAGCGCCGGCGCGCGCACCACGCGCCCCCACCGGCCACCCCGCACTGAAGCCTTACGACGCCGGAATCACCGCCGACACCCGGAACCCCCCGGCATCCGTGGGCCCGGACACGAAAACGCCCCCCAGCCCGGCCACCCGCTCCTTCATGCCGAGCAACCCGTTCCCCCCGCTCGGCAGCCGTGCCGCGCCCGCCGCACCCGGCACCGGCGGCGCCCCGTTCTCCACCTGCATCGCTATCTCCGCCGCCCGATGCGCGAGCCGCACCTGCGTCTTCGCCCCCGCCGCATGCTTGTGCACGTTCGTCAACGCCTCCTGCACCACCCGGTACGCCGTCTGCTCCACCTCCGCCGCGTACACCCGCACCTCCCCCTCCACCGACAGCTCGACCACCATCCCCGCCGCCGCCGACTGCCCCACCAACGCCTCCAGCTCGGCCAGACACGGCCCCTCACCGGCCTCGTCCTCGGCCCGCGAGGCCGCCGCCGCGGCAGCGGCCCCCACCGCCGCCAGCGGCACGGGCACCGGCGCCGGCTCCACCCGCGCCATCGACGAGAACCCCTCACCCGACCGCAGCACCCCGAGCATCTCCCGCAACTCGGTCAACGCCTGCCGCCCCATGTCCCCCACGAGCGCCGCGTTCCGCACGGCCTTCTCCGGATCCTTCCGCGCCACGGCCTGCAACGCCGCCGCGTGCACCACCATCAACGACACCCGGTGCGCGACCACGTCATGCATCTCCCGAGCGATCCGGGTCCGCTCCTCCCCCCGAGCCCACTCCGCCCGCTCCTCCGCCCGCTCCGCGAGCAGCTGCAACTCCCGCTCCAGCGAATCCGCCCGCTCCCGCAGACTCTCCATCAACCGCCGACGCGCCCCGACGTACAACCCCAGCAGCACCGGCGGCGCCGTCAGCCCGATGGCCATCGTCGACGCCAGGAACAGCGCGAACGCGTCCCCGCCACCGACCGCCCCGTCCCCCTGCAGATCGCTCTGCGTCGCCTGCACGAACCACACGATGAACACACCGGCGAACGCCATCCCCGACAACGCCCCGATGATCCGCCGCGGCGCCTCCGACGCCGCCAACGTGTACAGCCCCACGAGCCCCATCAGGTAGCCCATCTGAGCGGGCGCGACAGCGATGAAGACCAGCACGACCGCGACGGGCCACATCCGCCGCACCAACAGCACCGATCCGGCGAGCGCCCCGAACGCGACCCCCACGGCCTCCGGCAAGGCGGCGTTCCGCGCGAACGCGACACCCTCCACCGCGCACTCGACCGCCGACACCAGCGCCAGCCCACCGTCCAGCAGCATCCCCCGCCGCCGCTCCCACCACCACGGCCCGGCTCCATCCCCCGTCCCGGCCGCGGTGTGGTCTTCCCCCGTCGTGGTCATGACCCAAGCCTACGTTCGAGCGCCCCCGCTTTTCCGGCGAGTTTCCCGTACTGGCCTACACCACGCCACACATTCGAACAGAAGCGAAACCACCCGGTATCCCTCGAACTGCCGGATCGCCTACCGTTCGATCCCGGAACTCCCCATTCCGCCCTGCCGCGGTATGCCCACGACGCACTCACGCCACGTACGGAGATGGCGCATCAGGACCGCGAGCCTCAGGCCGCCCAGCAGACTGCGGCCACAGCGGTCAGCGCTCTCCCGGGCCGTGAGCTGTTCCTGTGGGCGTCGCCCCCTACCGGACCGAGGGCTCCAAGGACGGGCCCTGCCGCCGCACCGAGGTCCTGCGAGTCGGCACGGGCGCGCCCTATCATGGCCGCCTCGCCCTCTACGTCCGACAGAGCGCCGACCTATACCGACGCACGGAAGGTGCCTGGTACGGCATAGTAGAAGGCGCCACTCGGCGGCCTGACCAAATGTCCGGTTCAGTCGAAAACAATCCCCTGTGGTGTAATTGGCAGCACTGTGGCTTTTGGTGCCATATGTCCGGGTTCGAGTCCTGGCGGGGGAGCCAAACTCAGTTCGGGTCCTGACCCAGCGGCACGGGTCAGGACCCGACGCACATTTCCCCCTCACAACGCCCCGGTATCCTGCGGATGTCCACACCCCACACATCCACAGCCGAAGGGCATCCCCGTGAGCGCAACCCGCCCGGCAGCCGTCGTCGTACTCGCAGCGGGTGAGGGCACCCGTATGAAGTCGGCCACACCGAAGGTTCTGCACAGCATCTGTGGCCGCTCACTGGTCGGCCACGTCCTCGCCGCCGCGCGTGAGTTGGAGCCGGAGCACCTGGTCGTGGTCGTCGGGCACGCCCGCGAGAAGGTCACCGCGCACCTCGCCGAGGCCGACCCGGGCGTACGGACGGCGGTGCAGGCGGAGCAGAACGGCACGGGGCACGCCGTGCGGATGGGGCTGGAGGAGCTGGGCGGGGTCGTGGACGGGACCGTGGTCGTCGTCTGCGGCGACACCCCGCTGCTGACCGGGGAGACCCTGCGGGCCCTGGCCGCCACCCACGCGGCCGACGGCAACGCCGTGACGGTGCTGACCGCCGAGGTCCCGGACGCCACCGGCTACGGCCGGATCGTGCGCGACGGCGCCTCCGGCGCGGTGACGGCCATCGTGGAGCACAAGGACGCGACCGAGTCGCAGCGCGCGATCCGCGAGATCAACTCCGGGGTGTTCGCGTTCGACGGCCAGCTTCTCGCGGACGCCCTGGGGAAGGTCAGGACGGACAACAGCCAGGGCGAGGAGTACCTCACGGACGTCCTCGGGATCCTGCGCGAGGCCGGTCACCGGGTGGGGGCCTCGGTCGCGGGGGACCACCGTGAGATCGCGGGGATCAACAACCGGGTGCAGCTGTCCGAGGCCCGGCGCATCCTGAACGACCGGCTGCTGACGGAGGCGATGCTCGCCGGGGTGACCGTGATCGACCCCGCGACCACGTGGGTCGACGTCACCGTCACGTTCGAGCAGGACGCGCTGGTCCACCCGGGCACCCAGCTGCTGGGCGCCACGCATCTGGCCGAGGGCGCGGAGGTCGGGCCGAACACGCGGCTGAAGGACACGCGGGTGGGGGCCGGCGCGCGGGTCGACAACACGGTGGCGGACGGCGCGGAGGTCGGCCCGCAGGCGAGTGTGGGGCCGTTCGCGTACATGCGTCCCGGTACGCGCCTGGGGCCGAAGTCCAAGCTCGGCACGTACGTCGAGACCAAGAACGCGACCATCGGTGAGGGCACGAAGATCCCGCACCTGTCGTACGTCGGTGACGCCACGATCGGCGAGTACTCGAACATCGGTGCGGCGAGCGTGTTCGTGAACTACGACGGGGAGAGCAAGCACCACACGACCGTCGGGTCGCACTGCAAGACGGGTTCGGACAACATGTTTGTGGCGCCTGTCACGGTCGGGGACGGTGCGTACACCGCCGCTGGGTCCGTGATCACCAAGGATGTGCCGCCCGGTTCGCTGGCCGTGGCCCGTGGCCAGCAACGGAACATCGAGGGTTGGGTGGCCCGTAAGCGTCCGGGGAGCGCGGCGGCCAAAGCCGCCGAGGCGGCTGCCCGGGAGGACGAAAGCGCGAGCTGACCGGAAACAGGTGCGCCAAGGACGTCGTACCGTGATAGGTGCACACCCGCACCCCAGCTGAGTGAGCGGCTTCCGCGCGCCTGGCTGAGAACCTCTGAGGAGACAGTGCTGTGACCGGGATCAAGACGACCGGCGAGAAGAAGATGATGTTCTTCTCCGGCCGCGCCCACCCCGAGCTTGCCGAGGAGATCGCCCAGCAGCTGGGTGTCGACGTCGTCCCGACGAAGGCCTTCGACTTCGCGAACGGCGAGATCTATGTCCGCTACGAGGAGTCGGCGCGTGGTGCGGACTGCTTCCTGATCCAGAGCCACACGGCTCCGATCAACAAGTGGGTCATGGAGCAGTTGATCATGATCGACGCGTTGAAGCGTGCGTCGGCCCGTTCGATCACCGTGATCGTGCCGTTCTACGGTTACGCGCGCCAGGACAAGAAGCACCGTGGGCGTGAACCGATCTCGGCGCGCCTGATCGCGGATCTGATGAAGACGGCGGGTGCGGACCGGATTCTCGCGGTCGACCTGCACACGGACCAGATCCAGGGCTTCTTCGACGGGCCCGTCGATCACCTGTTCGCGCTGCCGCTGCTGGCGGACTACGTGGGCGCGAAGGTGGACCGGAACAAGCTGACGGTGGTCTCGCCGGACGCGGGCCGGGTGCGGGTGGCGGACCGTTGGTGCGACCGTCTCGGTGCGCCGCTGGCGATCGTGCACAAGCGGCGTGACAAGGACGTGGCGAACCAGGTGACCGTCCACGAGGTCGTGGGTGAGGTCAAGGGCCGGGTGTGTGTCCTGGTGGACGACATGATCGACACCGGTGGGACGATCTGTGCCGCGGCGGACGCGCTGTTCGCGCATGGCGCGGAGGACGTCATCGTGACGGCGACGCACGGTGTGCTGTCGGGTCCGGCGGCGGACCGGCTGAAGAACTCGAAGGTGAGCGAGTTCGTGTTCACGGACTCGCTGCCGACGCCGGGTGAGCTGGAACTGGACAAGATCACGGTGCTGTCGATCGCGCCGACGATCGCGAGTGCGGTGCGCGAGGTGTTCGAGGACGGTTCGGTGACGAGCCTGTTCGACGAGCACTGAGTCCCCGCCGTCCGGGTTGAACCCTTGCCGTCCGGGCTGAGTGCCTGCCCTCCGGCTTGATCGATTTTTCTCCGGCCTCCCTCGCCGAGTACTCTGTTGCAGTTGCTCGGCGAGGGAGGCCGTACCCGTGTGTACGGCGGTCCGTTATCGACGCGCTCTTCGTAGCAGGCCGATTGTTTGGCCGGGTGACCACCTTTCCCCCGTTCTACGAGGAGTGAACATGGCCGAGGTCAAGCTCGAAGCCGAGACCCGTACCGAGTTCGGCAAGGGCGCCGCCCGCCGCATCCGTCGTGCCAGCAAGGTTCCCGCCGTGGTCTACGGCCACGGTGCGGACCCCGTGCACATCACGCTGCCGGGCCACGCGCTCCAGCTCGCGCTGCGCACCCCGAACGTCCTGCTCAGCCTGGACATCGAGGGCAAGACCCAGCTGGCCATCCCGAAGGCCGTGCAGCGCGACGCGATCAAGGGCTTCCTGGACCACGTCGACCTGCTCCTCGTGAAGCGTGGCGAGAAGGTCAACGTCGAGGTCTACGTCCACACCGAGGGCGACCTGGCGCCGGGTGCCTACCTGCTCGAGCACGTGCTGAGCACGCTGACGGTCGAGGCCGAGGCGACGCACATCCCCGAGTCGGTCACCGTCTCCATCGAGGGCCTGGAGGCCGGTGCCTCCATCCTCGCCAAGGACATCCCCCTGCCGAAGGGCACCACGCTGGCGATCGACGAGGACGCGGTCGTCCTTCAGGTCCTGGCCGCGCAGGCGGAGGAGCCGTCGGAGGACGGCGCCGAGGGCGACGAGGCCGCCGAGGCCTGATCCTCAGCTCTGTCATCGGTTCGTCAGCCGCTGTTCCCCTCGGGGGGCAGCGGCTGGCGCGTATCAAGGAGAGATGCACGTGACGACCGATCCGAGTGCGCCCTGGCTGGTGGCGGGCCTCGGTAATCCCGGCCCCGAGTACGCGGCGAACCGGCACAACGTGGGGTTCATGGTGGCCGATCTGCTGGCCGAGCGGATCGGGGGGAGGTTCAAGCGGGCCGGGAAGGCGCAGGCGCAGGTCGTGGAGGGGCGGATCGGTCCGCCGGGGCCGGCGAACCGTCGGGTGATCCTGGCGAAGCCGATGTCGTTCATGAATCTCTCGGGCGGTCCGGTGACGGCTCTGCGGGATTTCTACAAGGTGCCGGTGGCGAACATCGTGGCGATCCATGACGAGTTGGACATCGACTACGGCACGCTGCGGTTGAAGCTCGGTGGTGGTGACAACGGTCACAACGGGCTGAAGTCGATGACGAAGGCGATGGGCCCGGAGTACCACCGGGTGCGGTTCGGGATCGGCCGTCCGCCGGGCCGGATGCAGGTCGCGGACTTCGTGCTGAAGGACTTTTCCGCCGCTGAGCGCAAGGAGTTGGACTATTTCGTGGACCGGGCGGCGGACGCGGTGGAGTGCCTGGTGATCGACGGGCTGGAGCGGGCGCAGGGGACGTACAACTCCTGAGCCGATCCGGACAAGTACCGATTCGTTCGGTCCTGGGCGCCGGCCTGCGGGAGTTGACCGACCGCAGGGGCATGGCCAATGATCCCCGCCATGCCTGCCACCAAAGCCCCCGCTCACCGCTCGCGGCGCCGTCCGCGCCCGGGCGGGGGTGGTGCGTCGGTCGCGCTGCGGTACGGGCGGCTGGCGACGATGGGCGCGATCGCGGTGGTGCTCCTGATCGCGGGGGTGTGGGGTTCCTGGGGCTGCGCCCAGCACGTGATGCTGAGCAAGGGGCGCGAGCAGGGCACGATGACGGTGTCCCGGTGCGCCGACGAGACCTGCTGGGGGCCGTACGAGCCGGTGTCGTCGGGGTCGCGGGCGCGGGACCGGGTCGACATCGAGCGGTCGGTGGCGGTGGAGACGGGTGAGACGTACACCGTCGTCGTGAAGCCGGGCAGCAGCGAGGTCGTACGGACGGGGCCGGCGGGCCTGCTGCATGCCTGGGCGCCGCTCGGTGGGGCCCTGTTGCTCGCGGCGGTGGTCGTGGCGGGCGGGTTGCGGATGGTGCGGTCGGCGTGGGTGCTGGGCGGGCTCGGCCTCGCGCTGATCACGGCGGCGTGGGTGGCGCTCTGACTGTGCGGCGGGTGAGCGGCTGACGGCCCGTGGGGGTTGCGCGCGTAGTTCCCCGCGCCCCTTGAAGCCCAGGCCCTGCGGGCCTGAGAAGCAAGGGGCGCAGCCCCTGCTTCTCAGGGGCGCGGGGAACTGCGCGGGAAGCCCCACCGGGCCGCCCGCCGCGTACGAACCCTGCGAAGTCAGCCCGTGTTGCGCAACCCCGCCGCCACCCCGTTGACCGTGAGCAGCAACGCCCGTGCGAGCAGCGGATCGGCCTCCTCCCCCGCGGCGGCAGCCTCCCGCTGGCGCTTGAGGAGGGCGACCTGGAGGTAGGAGATCGGGTCGAGGTAGGCGTCCCGGATGGAGAAGGTCTGCTGCAGGACGGGATTGGCGTCGAGCAGCTTGTCCTCGCCGGTGATGCGGAGCACCTCGCGGACGGTCAGTTCGTGTTCGGTCCGGATGGTGGCGAAGACGTGCTTGAGGTGGTCGGGGACGAGGGTGTCGACGTAGTGCTGGGCGATCCGCAGGTCCGTCTTGGCCAGCGTCATCTCGACGTTGGACAGGAAGTTGCGGAAGAAGTGCCACTGTTCGTGCATCTCGTCGAGCACGGTGTCCAGTCCCGCTTCGCGCAGTGCCTTCAGGCCGGAGCCGACGCCGAACCAGCCGGGCACGATCTGCCGTGACTGGGTCCAGCCGAAGACCCAGGGGATGGCGCGCAGCCCGTCGAGCGAGACGCCCGAGCCGGGGCGGCGGGAGGGCCGCGAGCCCAGGTGCAGGTCGGCGAGCTGGTCGACCGGCGTGGAGGCGAGGAAGTACGTCGGCAGGTCGGGGTCTTCGACGAGCTTGCGGTAGGCGGCGTGGGCGGCGTCGCTGACCAGGTCCATGGCCGCGTCCCAGCGGGCCAGGGCGTCCTCGGACTGGCGGGGGGCGGTGTGCAGGGCGGAGGCCTGGAGGGTGGCGGCGACCGTCAGTTCCAGGTTCTCGCGGGCCAGGGAGGGGACGAGGTACTTGTCGGAGATGACCTCGCCCTGTTCGGTCACCTTGATCTCGCCCTCCAGGGTGCCCCAGGGCTGCGCGAGGATCGCGTCGTGCGAGGGGCCGCCGCCGCGGCCGACGGTGCCGCCGCGGCCGTGGAAGAGGCGCAGGCGTACGCCGTAGCGGTGGGCGACGTCGCGCAGGCGGCGCTGGGCGCGGTGGATCTCCCACTGCGACGTCGTGATGCCGCCGAACTTGGAGGAGTCGGAGTAGCCGAGCATGACCTCCTGGACGTCTCCGCGCAGGGCGACGAGCCGCCGGTACGACGGATCGGCGAGCATCTCTTCGAGGATGGTGTCGGCGGCCTTGAGTTCGTCGGTGGTCTCCAGCAGCGGGACGATGCCGATCCTGGCCCAGCCGGCGTGGAGGTCGATGAGGCCGGCCTCGCGGGCGAGGACGGTGGCGGCGAAGACGTCGTCGGCGCCCTGGCACATCGAGATGATGTACGACTCGATGACCTCGGGCCCGAAGACGGCCAGTGCCTTCTTGACGGTCTCGAACACGCCGAGGGTCTTGACGCCGGCGGCGTCCAGCGGTGCGGGGGTGGGGGCCAGGGGCCGCCTCGACCTGAGTTCGCGGGCGAGGAGCTTGTGGCGGTACTCGCGGGGCATGTCCTCGTAGCGCCAGGACTCCTCGCCGAGCCGGTCGAAGAGCTGGCCGAGGGCGTGGTGGTGGGCGTCGGCGTGCTCGCGGACGTCCATGGTGGCGAGCTGGAGGCCGAAGGCGGAGAGGGTGCGGATGGTGCGGTTCATCCGGCCGTCGGCGAAGAGGCCGCCGCGGTGTTCGCGCAGGGAGGTCTGGATGAGGGTGAGGTCGCGCAGGAGTTCGGCGGTGCCGAGGTAGTCGCGGCCGTCCTCGTGCGGGATGCCCTTGGCGAGGCGCTGCTTGGTGTTCTCCAGCTTCTGCCGGATGCAGGTGGCCTTGAGCCGGTAGGGCTCCTCGGCGTTGAGGCGCTTGTAGCGGGGGCTGATCTCGGGGAGGGCTTCGAGGTCGGCCCGGAGGGAGGTCAGCAGTTCCTCGGTCGCGCCGGTGTAGCGGATGGAGTTGGAGAGGAAGCCGCGCAGTTCGTCGATGAGTTCGAGGGCGTCGTTGATGCCGTGCTCGTGCTGGAGGATGAGGACGTCCCAGGTCACCTGGGGGGTGACGTTGGGGTTGCCGTCGCGGTCGCCGCCGATCCAGGTGCCGAAGGTGAGGGGGCGGGTGGCGTCGGGGATGGTCACGCCGACGCGCTCCAGCTCGGCCGTGAGGTCCTCCAGGACGTCGCCGACGGCGCCGGCGTGCAGTTCGTCCAGGTAGTAGATGGCGTTGCGGGCCTCGTCGGCGGGCTCGGGGCGTACGACGCGCAGCTCGTCCGTCTGCCAGACGAGGTCGATGTTCTCGGCCAGTCGGGTGTCGTGGCGGCGGCGGTCGGAGTCGATGACGGGGGTTTCCAGCAGCGCGGCGATGCGCCGGAGCTTGTTGAGCACGGACCGGCGGGCGGCCTCGGTGGGGTGGGCGGTGAAGACGGGGCGGACGTTGAGGTTCCCGACCGTCTCGCGCAGGTGTTCGGGGTCGGCGTCCTTCAGGCGATCGGCCGTACGGGCGAGCAGTCCGCCCTCGGCGGCACGGCGTGCCCTCAGTTCGCGGCCGCGGTGCACCTGTTCGGTGACGTTGGCCAGGTGGAAGTAGGTGGAGAAGGCGCGGACGAGCTTGGCGGCGGTCTCCAGCTCGGTGCCGCGCAGCAGGTCGGCGGCGGCTTCGCCGTCCTCGCGGGTCAGGCTGCGGACGCGCTCGACCAGCTCCAGGAGTTCGGGGCCCTCCTGTCGTACGAGGGTCTCGCCCAGCAGATCGCCCAGACGCCGGATGTCGGCGCGCAGCTCGGCGTTGACCGTCGTGACGGCGTGGCCATGGTCGTCGGCACTGCTCACAGGTGCGGCTCCTTGCAGTGTTGAAGCTCGTCCGGAGGGGAACCCGGGCGGGGCCCGGTGGCCGGCGGCGCTTGCGGGCCTGGCGTCCGGGCGGGAATCGGAGCGGACCGCGCTGTCCGACCGAGTCCAGGATAGGCGTCCACCTGGGCGCCCCCGGCGACAGGTGCCACTTTTGCGGCACTGAGTGCCACCTGTCCAGTGAGCCCGTCCGTTACACCTGGACGCGCAGAGAGGTGGGCTCTTGCCGCCCGGCACCGCGCTGCCATACTTACGATGCCGTAGGTTACGGAACCGTAGGGACAGCCGTCAGGTGGCCCTCGCACGCTGTCGCCGCAGGCACTTCCCCCCTCTCTCCACCCTCGACCCCCCAGGGGACGCCCATGAGCACAAGGTCCGATGTGATCGACGACGCCCCGAACGCACACGGTTCGCCAGGTTCCCCGGCGGCCGGATCGCCCGCGCCGTCGGCCACGCTGGGCGGCGAACAGAAGCGTTCGATCGAGCAGATCACGCTGCTCCTCTTCATCATCGTCCCCTTCCTCGCGGTGCTCGCGGCGGTGCCGCTGGCCTGGAACTTCGGGGGCGTGAGCTGGCTGGACCTCGGCCTGCTGGTGTTCTTCTACTACCTGGGGTGCCACGGCATCACGATCGGCTTCCACCGGCACTTCACCCACGGTGCGTTCAAGGCCAGACGCCCGCTGAAGATCGCGCTGGCGATCGCCGGCTCGATGGCCGTCGAGGGCCCGCTGGTGCGCTGGGTGGCCGACCACCGCAAGCATCACAAGTTCTCCGACGCCGAGGGCGACCCCCACTCGCCGTGGCGCTTCGGCGAGACGCTGCCCGCACTGCTGAAGGGCCTGTGGTGGGCCCACATCGGCTGGATGTTCGACGAGGAGCAGACGCCGCAGGAGAAGTACGCCCCCGACCTGATCAAGGACCCGGCGCTCCGCGCGATCTCCCGCCAGTTCATCTTCTGGGCGATGCTCTCCCTCGCCCTGCCGCCCCTGATCGGCGGGCTGGTGACGATGTCCTGGTGGGGCGCGTTCACGGCGTTCTTCTGGGGCTCGCTCGTCCGGGTGGCGCTGCTGCACCACGTGACCTGGTCGATCAACTCGATCTGCCACGCGGTCGGCAAGCGCCCCTTCAAGTCCCGCGACCGCTCGGGCAACGTGTGGTGGCTGGCGGTCCTCTCGTGCGGCGAGTCCTGGCACAACCTCCACCACGCCGATCCCACCTCCGCGCGGCACGGTGTGGAGCGCGGGCAGCTGGACTCCTCCGCGCGGCTGATCCGCTGGTTCGAGGTGTTCGGCTGGGCGTACGACGTCCGCTGGCCGTCACGCTCGCGTATCGATTCCAGGCGCAAGACGGGTGAGGACGGCTCCGAGCACCGGAAGGCGTCCGCCGAGGCGGCATGATTGACGCCGTGGCGACCGACTCCAGCAGCACCCCGAGCAACGAGAAGCCGCGGCGTGTGCGCCGCACCCGGATGACGGGCGCCGAGCGCCGGGCGCAGTTGCTGGAGGTCGGCCGGGCCCTGTTCGCCGCGAAGGGCTTCGAGGCGACGTCGGTGGAGGAGATCGCGGCGAAGGCCGGGGTGTCCAAGCCGGTGGTGTACGAGCACTTCGGCGGCAAGGAGGGCCTGTACGCGGTGGTGGTGGACCGTGAGATGAGCCGGCTGCTGGACATGGTGACCAGCTCCCTGACGGCGGGGCACCCCCGGGAGCTGCTGGAGCAGGCCGCGTTCGCGCTCCTGGACTTCATCGAGGAGTACACGGACGGTTTCCGCATCCTGGTCCGTGACTCGCCCATCCCCCAGTCCACGGGTTCCTTCGCGTCCCTGATCTCCGACATCGCCACGCAGGTGGAGGACATTCTCGGCCGCGAGTTCAAGAGCCGCGGCTTCGACCCGAAGCTCGCGCCGCTGTACGCGCAGGCGCTGGTCGGCATGGTCGCCCTGACCGGGCAGTGGTGGCTGGACGTCCGGCGCCCGAAGAAGGCGGAGGTGGCCGCGCATCTGGTGAACCTCGCGTGGCACGGCCTGGACGGCATCAACCAGAAGCCGCGGCTGATCGGACACCGCAAGAGTTGAGCGGGGCGGGGGTGTGCGTTCTCGGGCGGGGGTGAGTGGGGCCTGGTCTTTCAGGGGCGCGGGGAACTGCGCGAGAACCCCCACCGGAGCCGCACCCACCGACGAACCGGGGACCTGAAGGCGACCGGCGCAGCCCCTGCTTCCGGGGGCGCGGGGAACTGCGCGGCCAGTCCCCACTCACCCGCAGCCGACCTCCGAGCCCCGAGCCCTTCCGGCGAAGGGGTGCCTCAGCCGTCCTCGCCCTCATCCTTCGCACTGAGCGCCAGCTCGTTGTTCACCGTGAAGTACGGCCGCACCCGAGTCCGCCCCCGCTCACCGTGCTCGAACACCCGCCCGGGCACCAGATCGGTCTTCCGCCGCTCCACCACGTCCCCGCCGATCCGCCCCACCGGCACACCCTCCACCCGCAGATCCCACAGATCGTGCTCGACCGCGCGCCGGGTCATGATCTCGCCGTACGGAACGGTGAACCGCAGCCCCCGCTCCCCCACGGCCCGCGCGGCCACGGCGAAGTCGTACGCGGGGTCGGTCCGGGAGACGACCCGGACCTCGGCGCCACCGGGCACCCGCATCGGCTCGGCGGCCCCGTACAGCGTCGCGGTCACCGTCACCGACTCCTCGCCCACCTCCACGGTGTCGATCTCCGCGTGGGCCGGCCGCAGCCACGTCCGCAGCGCGAGGAACCCGTCGGCGGTCGGGTACGGGATCCACGCCCCCACGCCCCGCCGGTCGACGCGGGGCGGACGCCCGACGAGCGCGGCCTGCTCGACCGTCCGCGCGGTCAGCCGCAGCCGCTTGTCCGTGCCGCGCGGCACGACATAACAGTCCCAGCGGCCCTCCGCGAGGGTGTGTTCCGCGGGGCGGATGACCGCCTGCACCACGCTGTCCGGCGCGTCGGCGCTCGGCAGGACCGGCAGGACCGGCACACCGATCTGCCGCTTGTCGGGGTCGCGGCGCAGCCGGGCGACGAAGTCGAGGGGCCCGGCGGGCAGCTCGGCCGGGTCCAGGCGGACGACGAACCCGCCGTCGGCGGTGGCGCGGGCGTGCGCCCCGACGGGCATGGGAGCGCTCCCCTCCGCCTCGGCGACCGGGACGGTCTGCGCGGGGCGCGACCGGACCGCCCGGGCGGCGCGTTGCGCCCACCGGGCCGCGCCGGCCAAGCGGCGGCGCCGGGCCCCGGCCAGGTCCTCGAAAAGGTTCTCGTAGCGGCGGGCGATCGCGGCCGGCGCGTACACGTCGGCCTTGTCGAGTGCCTTCTTGCCGAGCCGTTCGCGCAGGGGCTCGTCGGTGACGACGCGGTTCAGGGCGTCGGCATAGGCGTCGACGTCCCCGTCGAGCGGGACGAGGAGGCCGTCCTCCCCGTCGGTGATGATCTCGCCGGGACCGTGCGGGCAGTCGGTGGCGACGACGGGCACCCCGCAGTGCATGGCCTCGACGATGGTCATGCCGAAGGACTCCATGTCGGAGGAGACGGCGGCGACGGAGCCCTTGGCCCACTCGGTCTCGATCGGTGAGACCGCGCCCATGAGGAAGGCCCGGTCGTGCAGCCCGAGCCGGTCGATCTGCTCCCGCAGGTTCTCCTTCTGCGGGCCGCGCCCGTAGATCCGCAGGGTCCAGTTGGGGTGTTCGGCGGCCACCTTGGCGAAGGCGTCCACCAGCCGGTCGTACCGCTTGATGGGGATGAGCCGGCCGGCGGCGACGATGACCTGGGAGTCGAGGGTGGAGCGTGCGACGGCGGAGGCCCGGACGCCGTTGGGTACGCACACGACGGTGGTGTCGACGTGGGGCAGGGCGGCGCGGTACTGGGCGGCGTCGGCCTCGGAGACGGTGACGTAGGCGTCGAGTCCGGCGATGGCTTTCATCTGGTCGGTCCGCAGCGGTTCGCGGTACTGGTCGAGGCTCAGGTGCTCCTGTCCGACGCGGAGGTAGCGGCGGCGGCCGTCGCGGGCGAGGTAGCCGTTGAGGTCCGGGCGGGTGGCGATGACCACGTCGGCGTCGGTGCGGGCGAGGAAGCCGCCGATGCGTTCGTCCTGCAGTGCGGTGTAGGGCAGGTTCCCGGTGGCCCCGCTGTACGGGAACATCGTGCCGGGCCGGGTGGTGAGCGGGTGGTCGCCCTCGAAGCCGGGGGTTCCTTCCCGCAGGTCGATCAGCGAGGTCAGGCGGACGCGCGGGTCGAACGGGAGTGCCGGTTCGGCGCGAGAGCGGTGGACGCTGACGACCTCGACGTCGTGGCGGTCGGCGAACGCGGCCGACAGGTTGGTCGTCGAGCGGATGGTGCCGCCGATACCGAAGGCGTTGTTGATCAGAAAAGCGATCTTCATAGGTGTTTCCCCCTGGAAACCGCCCGGGCGCGCGCGGCATCGCGCCCGCGCCCCCTGGCGGTCAGGTCAGGAAGTGCGTGCGGGCACGGCTGTCACATGGCCGGCGATCGATGAATGAAAGATCGAATGACGAAATGAAGGAACGGGTAAATGAACGACTGAACAGTGAATGAATATATGAATGGGCGCAGCAGAAATCGACCGATCGGGAAATCCGCGAAAGGACGCGCACGCGGGCACACGGCCCGGAAGCGCATCACGCGATGAAGTCCCCGTCGGACGGCGAAAAGCCTATGCGGCGCGCGCCACGAATCCCGTCAAACGCGCCGGGTGGCTCAACAGATCCTCACTGGCCCCAGATCCCCCTGGTCACGGCCCCAGCCCCCGCAGTGCCGGTCAAACACGCGGGAGGCAACAAAAAGTGAACCGAGAGTATATCCATCAGAATGGAAAGCCCAAGAACAATCTCGGCCACTCTCGCACCGGGGGCATCGAGTGCGGAATTCCTGACTCCGTCCTTATGACGGACTTTCGATCGGAGCGGGTCGCAGCGGAGTCGTTTCCAGCACGTCCGCCGCCATTCGTGCGGCCGGGCCCGCCGTCCGTGCGGCGATGCGTCGGAACGTGTCCTGGGCCTGTCGCGCGGGCCATGCGGCGGGCAGATGCCGCACGGGCAGGCGCGGGTCGGTACGGATGATGCGCAGCCATTCGGCGACGAGCCGCAGCCGGGTGGCGATCGGGTCGGCGGCGGCGAGGTCGGCGGTGGTCCAGTGCTTGTCGAAGGCGACGTAGCGCGCGGCCAAGGTCTCCAGGTCCCAGCTCTCGCGGATCATCAGCCCGACGTCGGTGAACGGGTCGGCCTGCGCGTGGAACACCTTCACGTGGGCGTCCAGGCCCAGTTCGGAGACGATCGCCCGCACGTCCACCCGGCCCGGCGCGATCCACAGTCCGCTGTAGAGGGCGCCGAAGCCGGACCAGGTGAGCCGGGAGCGCAGATCGTGCCGTTGGCGCTGCCAGGACTCGGGGAGGGAGAAGCCGAGGAGGGTCCAGGTGCCGTCCCAGTCCTCGTTCACCGCGCCGTCGCGCCAGATGCGCTGTCCGCCGTCCCGCAGGATGTCCCCGGCGTGCGGGGTGAGCCCGAAGAACATCCGCCGGCCCTCGCGCTGGCGCCGCAGCAGGCCGCGGTTCACCATCCGTGTCAGCGTCGACCGCACGGCCTGTTCCCCCGTGCCGACCCGCCCGAGCACGTCGATGATGCTCCCCGAGTACACCCCGAGGTCGCCTTCACCCAGGTCCAGCACGTGGTTACCGAAAAAGGAGAGCACCAACGACTGCGGCCGCAACTGCGCGCCGACGACATCGACATCCAGGATCTCGTCCTCCACAGCGGCAAGGGTACGGGGGCTGCGCGGGCCTGGTCAGGTGTGTGCCGCTCGTGCCCGGTCGAGGGCCGGGCCCGGTGCGACGGGCTCTCGCGACCGGGCCCCGCGCAGGACCGCTCCCTACGAGGCGACCCCCTCCTTGGCCGCACCCTCCCGGACGGACACGTCACCGAGAGAGTCCCGGTGGGTCTCGCGGACGAACCACACCGTCACGGCGGTGATCGCCGCGCCCCCGCAGATCAGCAGTGAGATCGGCGTGCTGGAACCCCCGTTGGCGGCCACCAGGCTCCCCGCGATCATCGGCGAGAACCCGGCACCGATCAGGGTGGCGAGCTGGTATCCGAGGGACGCCCCGGTGTAGCGCACCTTGGTCCCGAACATCTCGGTGAGCAGCGCCCCCAGCGGCCCGTACATCACGGACTGGGCGAAGCCGTGGCCGAGGACGACCGCGAGGATGAGCAGGCCCGGTGACTTGGAGTCCACCAGCGCGAGCACGGGGAAGGCGAGTGCGACGGAGGCGATCGCCCCGACGAGGACGACCGGGCGGCGGCCGACACGGTCGGAGAGCGCCGAGGCGCACGGCAGGACGACCAGCGCGACGGACGCCGAGACGGTGAGCGCGGTGAGCACCTGCGGCCGGGGATAGCCGATTCCGGTGGCGTACGCGATGAGGTAGCTGGTCAGCAGCGACTGGGCCGTGAACGCGCCGATGCCGACACACGCGGCCAGTACCAGCGCCCGCGGGCGGCGCAGCACGTCCACGATCGGCAGCCGCGCCTCGGTCCGGTCCTTCTTCACCTGGGCGAAGAGCGGGCTCTCGACGACCTTCAGCCGGACGAAGAGGCCGACGCCGAGCAGGACGACGCTGAGCAGGAACGGCACGCGCCAGCCCCACGCGGCGAACTCGTCGCGGGGCATGGCGACGACGAAGGTCACGACGACCGAGGAGAGCAGGGAGCCGAGCGGGGCTCCCGTCTGTGTGAAGCTGGACCACAGTCCGCGCCGCTTCGCACCGGCGTGCTCGACGACCATGAGCGTGGCCCCGCCCCATTCGCCGCCGATGGCGATGCCCTGGAGCACCCGCAGGGTGATCAGCAGGACGGGCGCCCAGACGCCGATGGTGTCGTAGGTGGGCAGCAGGCCGATGAGGAAGCTGGCGCCACCCATCAGGCCCATGGTCAGCAGGAGCATGGACTTGCGGCCGAGCCGGTCGCCGAAGTGCCCGAAGACGATGCCGCCGAGGGGACGGGCGACGTAGCCGGCGGCGAACGTGCCGAACGCGGCGATGGTGCCGACGGCCGGGTCGGCGCCCGGGAAGAACAGTTCGCCGAAGACGAGCGCGGCGACCGTCCCGTAGACGAGGAAGTCGTAGAACTCGACGGCCGTACCGAGCAGCCCGGAGAGTGCGACGCGGCGCAACTGCTTGGTCCGCACGGCCTGTTCGGCCTGTTCGGCGGGGGTGGGGAGAGGGGACGGGGGCATGCGGGTCTCCCTGGAGCGATGGGGGGAACGAGGGAGGGAACACCGCGAAGGTAGGCGCGCATCTTCCTGCCGTCAATATTCTGCACAACATCGACATGGGCATCGGCACTCCGCGACGCCCCCGCACCCCTCGTCTCCCGCCGCCTCAGGCCGCCTTCGGGGACCGGTCCGCCTCCGGCTTGCGGGCGACGGCGAAGATGCGGCGGAACGGGAACGGGGTGCCGTGGGCGGTGGGCGGGTAGGCCTCGCGCAGGGCGGCCCGGTACTCGGCGACGAACGGTCCGGCGTCCGCGCCCAGCTCGGTGAGGACCGGCCGCAGCCCCGTCCCCCGCACCCAGTCGAGCACCGGGTCCTCGCCCTGGAGGAGATGGACGTACGTCGTCTCCCAGGCGTCGGCCTCGCAGCCGAGGTCGGCGAGCGCGGCGAGGTAGCCGGCCGGGGTGCGGACCGCGTCGTCGTGCCGGAGGGTCTCGCCGAGCCGGTCCCTCCAGCGGGCGGAGCGGGCGAGTTCGCGCATGAGGCGATGGCTGGGCGAGTCGAAGTTGCCGGGGACCTGGAAGGCGAAGGTCCCGCCGGGGGCGAGGGCGTCGACCCAGGCGGGGAAGCGGTCGAGGTGGCCGGGCACCCACTGGAAGGTGGCGTTGCTGACGATCAGGTCGTACGGCTCCGGGGGCTCCCAGGTGCGGAGGTCCGCAGCGGTGAAGTCGATGCGGCCGCCGCCCGGCGTGGGCCCCTCGTGGTCGACGTGGGCCCGGTCGAGCATCTCGGGCGAGTTGTCGTACCCGGTGATGTGCGCGGTGGGCCAGCGGTCGGCGAGGAGGCGGGTGACGTTGCCGGGGCCGCAGCCGAGGTCGGCGATACGGGGGTGCGCGGCGGGCGGGTCGGGGACATGGGCGAGCAGGTCCACGAAGGCGCGGGCGCGGTGGCCGGCGTGCCGCAGGTACTGCTGGGGGTCCCAGGTGGGGCTGGTGGCGGGCATGGGGATACCTCCTCGTGGATCCAGGGCGCCTTCACTCTCCCGGGCAGTTATCTCGAAGTCAAGAGACTCGACCCTAACTTTCTTGACCTCAAGAGACTTCACGTCGACACAACCACTACACTGATCGTCATGGAGGACGAGGTCGATCGGCTGGTCGCAGCGTGGCGCCGGGAGCGCCCCGACCTCGACGTGGAGCCGCTGGAAGTACTCAGCCGGGTGAGCAGACTCGCCCGGCACCTGGATCGCGCGCGCCGGCTGGCGTTCGCCGAGCACCAGCTGGAGCCGTGGGAGTTCGACGTGCTGACCGCGCTGAGGCGTGCGGGGAACCCGTATCAGCTCTCGCCCGGCCAGCTGCTGACGCAGACGCTGGTGACCTCGGGCACGATGACGAACCGTATCGACCGGCTCACGAAGAAGGGCCTGGTCGAGCGGCTGCCCGACCCCAGTGACCGTCGGGGCGTGCTCGTCCGGCTGACAAACGAGGGCCGGGACCGGGCGGACCAGGCGCTCGCCGGACTCCTCGACCAGGAACGGGCGATCCTGGCCGAGCTGTCCCGCGCCCAGCGGGGCGACCTGGCGGGCCTGCTACGCCAGTTGACCGCCCCGTTCGACAACATCCCCGGCTAGGTCGACCGGTCCGACACCCGCCCGGCGCGCGAGCGCGACGGCGGCGAGGGTGGAGTGGACGCCCAGCTTGCCGAGGACGTTCTGCATATGGGTGCGGACGGTGTGCGGGGAGAGGAACAGGCGCTCGGCGACAGCCTTGCGCCCCAGCCCCGCCACCATGCACCGAAGCACTTCGCGCTCACGCGGGGTGAGGGACTCGACGAGCCGCTCACTCTCCGTGCGGTGCTTGCGGGTGGCCGTCAACTCCCGCAGGACGCCCGTGAGCAGCGCGGGCGGCAGATGCGTCTCGTCGCGCAACACGCCCCGGATGACCGTGAGCAGCCGGGAGAGCGAGCAGTCCTTGGCGACCCATCCGGACGCGCCCGCCTGGAGGGCCAGTGCGGCGCGGCGCGGATCGTCCTTCTCGGCGAGGACGACGGTCCGTACGCTCGGCTGGCCCGACCGCACGCCCGCGACGAGCGATATGCCGTCCACGAGCCCGTCCTCGCCGCCGTCCGACACGGCGACGGGCACGGCGGCCGGACGCGCGCCGGCGACGTGGACGTGGGCCCCCAGATCGGCGTCGACCAGGAGCACGTCGAATTTGCGCCCCTCCGCCGCCGCGCGGTCCAGGCAGCGCAGCGCGGCGGGGCCGCTGCCCGCCGCGGACACGTCGACGTCCGGCTCGGCGGCCAGGGCCGCGGCGAGCGACTCGGCGAAGATACGGTGGTCGTCGACGACCAGTACTCGGATGCGAACCACTGAAACCCCCACTGGTCGGGGGACGACCGGCGCGAGTACGGCGCCCGAAGCGTGCCCCGGTGAACACCTGGGACGGGGCGTCGCAGCCGCACGGCCGCCGCCGTGCTGAACCGCTACCCCCACTCCGGGCGTCGTACCCGACTGTCTCGCCCCCTGATCAGCACCGGCCCCCACCGGCGCTGCTCATCAGGGTAAGGCCGGGGGGCAGGAGCGGAAGGTTATTTGCAGAACTGTTTGTCCAGCACGTTTATGGTGTGCCACATGTTTCGCATGGAGACAGAAGTCGACAAGGAACGAAGTCAATTACTCCTTTCCCGGCTGCGTGCCAGTAACACCGCCGCCTCGCCGATCCTCCGTGGCATGCGCGGGACCCCCGGTGAGCGCGAGTCCCCGCTCCAGGTGTGGGCCCTGGACGACTCGGGCGAGGTCGCCGGCGGGCTGGTCGGCCACACCTGGGCGACCTGGCTGCACGTCACCTACCTCTGGGTCGACGAACGCCACCGGGGCGAGGGCCTCGGCTCGCGGCTGATGGCGACGGCAGAACGCATGGCCTCCCGCGACCGCGCCTGCCGCTCCGCCCGCCTGGAGACCTGGGACTTCCAGGCGCCGGAGTTCTACAAGCGGCTCGGCTACGAGGTGGTGTGCGTGATCCCCGACTATCCGCCGGGGATCACCGAGTACACGCTGACGAAGAGGATCGGCTGACGGTCGGGACGGGCCCGGGGCCGAGGTCCGCCGGGGTGCGCGGGGTCAGCAGACCCGTCGCGCTCCCGCGGAAGGCACCGCGACGAAGACCCGGGGGGCCGTGAAGCCGGCCGCGGCGAAGGCCTCCTCGACGGCCTTGGTGACCGCGGCCGCGTCGGTCTCGTCGACGAGGACGATCGCGGAGCCGCCGAAGCCGCCGCCGGTCATGCGGGCGCCGAGGGCGCCGGAGGACAGAGCGGTGTCGACGACGAGGTCCAGTTCGGGGCAGGAGATGCGGAAGTCGTCGCGCAGCGAGGCGTGGCCCTCGACGAGGACGGGGCCGATCGCCCGGGTCCGACCCGACTCCAGCAGGGAGACCACGCGTTCGACGCGCTGGTCCTCGGTGACCACGTGGCGGACCAGGCGGCGGACCTCCTCCTCCTCGCCGAGGCGATCCAGGGCCGCGTCCAGCTCGTCGTAGGCGACGTCCCGCAGCGCGTCGACGCCGAGCAGGGCCGCGCCCTTCTCGCAGCCGGCGCGGCGCTTGCCGTACTCGCCCTCGCTGTGGGAGTGCTTGACCTGGGTGTCGACGACGAGGAGCTGCATGCCCTCGGCGGCCAGGTCGAAGGGGATCTGCCGCTGGGAGAGGTCGCGGGTGTCGAGGAACAGGGCGTGGCCGCTCTCGCAGCAGGCGGAGGCCGTCTGGTCCATGATCCCGGTCGGGGCGCCGACGTAGACGTTCTCCGCGCGCTGGCACAGACGGGCCAGCTGCCAGCCCTTGAGGCCGAGGCCGTAGAGGTCGTTGAGGGCGAGGGCGACGACCACTTCCAGGGCGGCGGAGGAGGACAGGCCCGCGCCCGTCGGGACCGTCGAGGTGAGGTGGATGTCGGCGCCGGTGACGGCCGTGTGGCCGGCCTCGCGCAGGGCCCAGACGACACCGGAGGGGTACGCGGTCCAGCCGCGGTCGGCCTCGGGGGTGAGCCCGTCCAGGGTCAGTTCGACCACGCCGCCCTCGACGTCGTCGGAGTGCAGGCGCAGGAGCCCGTCCGTGCGCCGGGACACCGCCGCGATCGTGGTGTGCGGGAGGGCGAAGGGCATGACGAAGCCGTCGTTGTAGTCGGTGTGCTCGCCGATGAGGTTCACCCGGCCCGGCGCGGCCCACACTCCCTCCGGCTCCGCCCCGTACAGCTCCTCGAACCGCTCGGCGACGACGACAGCCTCGCTCATCCCCTGACCCTGACCTTTCCGTACTCAACCGACGTTCTGGCTCGACCGTGCGAACAGGCCGCGCCGGCACACTACTTGGCGCCCGTGCGGGCGGGCCCGCCCTACTCGGCGTGCGCCTGCGCGAACTGCCAGGCGTCCGCGACGATCTCCGCGAGGTCCGCGCGGGACGGGTTCCAGCCGAGGCGTTCGCGGGCCGTGGCGGCGGAGGCGACCAGGGTCGCCGGGTCGCCGGCGCGGCGCGGGGCGACGACCTCGGGGATCGGGTGACCGGTGACCTGGCGGACGGTCTCGATCACTTCGCGCACCGAGAAGCCGTTGCCGTTCCCGAGGTTGCAGATGAGGTGCTCGCCGGGGCGCGCGGCGTCCAGCGCCAGCAGGTGGGCGTCGGCGAGGTCGGCGACGTGGATGTAGTCGCGGACGCAGGTGCCGTCGGCGGTCGGGTAGTCGTCGCCGAAGACGGAGATCGCGTCACGGCGGCCCTGTGCGACCTGGAGCACCAGCGGGATGAGGTGCGACTCGGGGTCGTGGCGCTCGCCGCAGGTGCCGTACGCGCCGGCGACGTTGAAGTAGCGCAGCGAGACGGCGCCCAGGCCGTGGGCGGCGGCCTCGCCGGTGATCATGTGGTCGACGGCGAGCTTGGAGGCGCCGTAGGGGTTGGTCGGCTTCGTGGGCGCGGACTCGACGATCGGGGTGGTCTCCGGCTCGCCGTAGGTGGCGGCCGTGGAGGAGAAGACCAGCTTGCGCACGCCCGTCTCGCGCATGGCGGCGAGCAGGGCCATGGTGCCGCCGACGTTGTTGTCCCAGTACTTCTCCGGCTTCACGACGGACTCGCCGACCTGGGAGAACGCGGCGAAGTGCAGGACGGCGTCGAAGGAGTCGTCGAGCCACTTGGCGGCGTCGCGGATGTCGCCCTCGACGAAGGACGCGTCGGCGGGCACGCCCTCGCGGAAGCCCGTGGAGAGGTTGTCGAGGACGACGACCTCGTGGCCCGCCTCCAGCAGATGCTGGGCGACCACGCTGCCGACATAGCCCGCGCCACCGGTGACCAGGTACTTGCCGCTCATGAACTCGCTACCTCTCGCAGTCGCTCGGCCGCGCGCTCCGGCGGCACGTCGTTGATGAACACGTTCATGCCGGATTCGGAACCCGCGAGGAACTTCAGCTTGCCGGAGGTGCGGCGGATGGTGAAAAGCTCGAGGTGGAGCGCGAAGTCCTCGCGCTGGACACCCTCGAAGTCCTCCAGCGTGCCGAACGGGGCCTGGTGCCAGGCCGCGATGTACGGCGTCGGAGGCTCACCCTCGCCGAAGATCCGGTCGAAGCGCCTCAAGAGTTCCAGATAGACCTGGGGGAATTCTGTGCGGGCGTCCTCGTCGAGCGCGAGCAGGTCGGGCACGCGGCGCTTGGGGTAGAGGTGGACCTCGTAGGGCCAGTGCGCCGCGAAGGGCACGAAGGCGGCCCAGTGCTCGGTCTCCAGGACCACCCGCTCGTCGGCCAGCTCGCTCCGCAGGACGGCGTCGAACAGGTTCTCGCCGCCGGTGGCGTCCTTGTGGGCCGCGAGCGAGCGCAGCATCAGCGCGGTGCGGGGGGTGGTGAAGGGGTACCCGTAGATCTGCCCGTGGGGGTGCCCCAGGGTCACGCCTATCTCGGCGCCCCGGTTCTCGAAGCAGAACACCTGCTCGACGGAGGGGAGGTGCGACAGCTCCGCCGTGCGGTCGGTCCACGCGTCCAGGACGAGGCGGGCCTGCTCGTCGGTCAGGTCGGCGAACGAGGCGTTGTGGTCCGAGGTGAAGCAGACGACCTCGCACCGGCCGGAGTCACCGGCCAGCGACGGGAAGCGGTTCTCGAACACCACCGCGTCGTACGACGAGTCCGGGATCTCGCTGAGCCGGTCGCCCTCGGAGGGGCAGAGCGGACATTCGTTCGCCGGGGGGTGGTAGATGCGGCCCTGCCGGTGCGAGGCGATCGCGACCGAGTCGCCGAGCAGCGGGTCCCGGCGCACCTCCGAGGTGGTGACGGTGCGGTCCAGGGGTCGCTTGTCCACCGCGTCGCGCACCGTGTCGTCGCGCAGGTCGTAGTAGATCAGCTCACGACCGTCGGCCAGCCGGGTCGAGGTCTTCTTCACGCCGGACTCCCCATCCCACCCATCAAACAGAACCAAACACATCAAAGCACAGGTTCCGACGTTCGTCACCATCACAAACAAACAAAGATCACCAGATTTGAACTAGTGACTACGTCGCCGACCGACCGCCGGTCCCGGCGCGACGCAGTCGGCCCCCGCCGGGGTGACCGGCGGGGGCCGACTGCGTCGTCCGTCGTCCTACTTGGTGGTGCGGTAGGCGCGGTGGATGGTCTGGGTCAGGGTGTTGCCGTCGGCGTCGGTGAGGGTGACGCGAAGGGAGACGGGGCCGGGCTTGGCGGGGCTGCGCAGCTTGAGCAGCTTGCCGTTCACGGGGGTGGTCTTCTTCCAGGTCCTGCCGTCGTCGTAGGAGACGGTGAAGGCCGGCTTGCGCAGCGTGCCGACCTTGGTGGCCGCGCCCTGGAGGGCGAAGGGCACGGTGAGGGTCGTGCCGGCCTTGGCGGTACTGGCCGTCGACAGCTTGGGCGTGTAGCGGACGACGGTCAGCGGGAGCCGCTTGGCGGTGTCACCGGGGACGTGGGCCGAGGTGAAGGTCCAGGTGGCGGTCGTACGGGTGCTGACGGCGGACTGTGCCGGGGCGCGGGAGACGTCCACGGCGAGCTTGTAGGTGCGCTTGCCCGCGGGAAGCGTGTACGACTCGCCGTCCAGCGGGGCGTTCACGGCGAAGATCTTCTTGCCGTCGGCGTAGAGGGAGCTCTTGGCCTTGGTGTGGTCGGAGGTCCCCAGGTTGCCGACGCCGTCGGAGAACAGCGGGACGTACGCCGCGAAGGTGTCGCCGACGCGTACCGCTTCGGGCCGGTCGAGGACGGTCGAGAGGGGGCCCGAGGGGAGGGACGGGCCGAAGACGCCGATGTTGAAGCGCTGCGTGTGGTCCTTGCCCGCCGCGTACGCCCTGGGGACGCCGGCCTGCGTGCTCTCCCACGTCGGCTCGCCCTCGGCGTCGGGGGCACCGTACTGGCTGGCCTGGTAGAACCACTTGATTCCGTTGGGCAGCACGTAGTCGGTGCCGGTCAGCGGCAGACGGCCCGCGGTCGAGTGCTGGTTGTAGAAGCCGCCGTACATCAGCGGTGCGGCGGCGATGGTCGTGGTCTTGCCCTTGACGGGCGTACCGACGACGACCTTGACCTTGGTGAGCTGCGAGCGCTTGACGTTCTTGGTGAAGCCGGACAGGTCACCCGTACGGTTCCAGGCCAGCCGGTAGTTGACGGCCTTGTGGGTCCAGATGCCGTGGTACATCGCGGACACCTCGGCGGCCGGCGCCGGGGCACCGAGCTGTCCGACGCGGATGCTGCCGAAGGAGCGGGCGTCGTACACGGAGGTGTACGGCTTGTCGTTGACGTCGACGTGGAAGAAGAACATCGCGCCCGCGGATTTGGCCGCGCCGTCCGGCACGGTGATCTTGACGGGCTTCGTCTTCCGGGCGTCCATGACCAGGGTCGTGTCCTTGGTCAGCGCGAACTTCGGGTGCAGCAGCACGGACCCTCCGGTGCTGACGGTGCGGAGCACGCCTTCCAGGGCGTAACGCCCCTTCGGCAGACGGATGGTGACCTCGCCGTCCTTCTCGTCGGAGGCCTCCGTCCAGACGTCGTTGTCCAGGCCGTAGATACTCGTCGAGGCGTTGCCGAGGGCCTTGCCCTTGAGGTCGAGGTGCTTGATGGTCAGGTCGTACGACTCGACCTCGCGGACCACGCCGAGTGAGGTGCGCGCGGTCGTCGTGCCGTCGGCGGTGGTGGCGGTCAGCGAGCCTCCGAAGCTGCCTTCGGCCGTTCCCACGCGGGTGTCGGTGGTCACGGTGGCGCTCGCCTCACCGCCCGCCGGGACGGTGAGCCGCTGCGGGGAGACCGTGAACAGGCCCTCGGCCGCGGGCCTTCCGTCGTTGCCGTAGGCCTCGGTGGCCAGGTCGAGGGTGACCGGCTCGGTGCCCGCGTTGCGGTAGGTGACGTCCTTGGTGACCGGCTGGTCGTCGGTGTGGGGGTACGCCTGTGTCCCGAAGCCCAGCGCGGTCGGACTGCTGGTGAGCTGCTGGGTGACCGCCCTGGCGACGTCCACCCGGCCGGTGCCCTGGATGTACGCGGAGGTGGCGGCGGTCGGCTTCGCGGAGGCGGTGAGGGCGGCCTTGATCTTCGTGCCGGTCCAGTCCGGGTGCTGCTGCGCCAGGATCGCCGCGGCGCCCGCCACGTGCGGGGTCGCCATCGACGTACCGCTCATGGAGACATAGCCGTCGGCGGCGGGGTCGCCCATGAAGCCCGCAGCGGCCTTGGCGGCGACGATGTCCACGCCCGGGGCGGTGACGTCGGGCTTGAGGAAGCCGTCGGCCGTGGGGCCGCGGCTGGAGAACTCGGCGATGGCGTCCTTGCGGTCGACCGCGCCGACGGTGAGCGCGGAGGCCGCGCTGCCGGGGGTGCCGATGGTGCCCTCGCCCGGGCCCTCGTTGCCGGCGGCTATGACGAACAGGGCGCCGGAACTGGCCGACAGGTCGTTGACGGCCTGCTCTACGGGGTCGATGCCGGGGGTGTCGGTGCCGCCCAGGCTCATGTTGACGACCTTGGCGCCCTGCGCGACGGCCCACTGCATACCCGCGATGACGCCGGAGTCGTCGCCCTCGCCGGAGTCGTCGAGCACCTTGCCGACCAGGAGCCGGGCGCCGGGCGCGACGCCCGCGTACTTCGCATCCGTGGGGGACGCGGCCCCGGAACCCGCGATCGTCGAGGCCACATGGGTGCCGTGGCCCGCTCGGTCGACCGTGTCCGCGGCGGCGGAGAAGTTCTTCACCGCGTCGATACGGTCCTTCAGGTCCGGGTGCGTGGCGTCGACGCCGGAGTCGAGGACGGCGACTTTGACGCCCTTGCCGTCGTATCCCGCCGCGTGGGCCGCGGGCGCGCCGATCTGCGGCACGCTCCTGTCCAGGGTCGCCTTCACCTTGCCGTCCAGCCAGATCTTCCTGACCTTCGCGGAGCCGGTCGCGCTGGTGAGGGTCTCCCACAGGGCGGATCCCTCGGACTTACGGGCGCGTACGGCGTCGCCGTTGATGCTCGGCAGGTCCCGCCGGACGGTCGCGCCCGCGCCGCGGAACGTGCTCGCCGACAGGGACGTGCCCTTGTCGTAGGTGACGATCAGCGGCAGGTCGGAGCGGCGGGCGTCGTCGTAGCGCGAACGCACCAGTCGCGTCACGTCGAACAGCCGCCGGTCGGCGGTCCCGTTCGCGATCAGCGGTTCGGCGTCGCGCGGCAGGACGTACGCGTGGCCCTTGGCCTGCTGGACGCGGAAGGCCATCCCCTCGCGGCCCTCGGCGGCCGTCACGCCGGTCACCTTGCCCTCGGCATCGAGGGTCACCCGGTCGCCGGTGACGAGGGTGACGGTCCTCGCGGGGGCGCCGGCCGAGGGCCCCGACCGGGCGGCCTCGGCACTGTCGGACGTGCTCACCAGCAGTCCGGCGCCGAGCGCCGCCGCCAGGGCGCCCGCCAACGGGACGGTGGTGACCACGCGTTTCCTGCGCTTGTGCGACTTCAACTTGGGCCTTTCGACATGGTTCATGGCGATGTGCTCACCGAATCGGGGCAGCATCGGGGCGCGGCGGAGCGACACTGTGGCCGCTCGGCCGCGTACGGGGAGAGAACTGCGAGGAGGATCGGGTCGGACGAGGCGCTCGGACGGATGTCAGACGAGGCGCTTGCGACCCCAGAGGATGACGAACACCGCGATACCGGCGGTCAGGGCCAGCAGGATCGAGGCGCCGAGCCACTGCATGGAGGACATCTGGGAGATCGGGATGTAGTCGACCGACCAGCCGACGACCTGCGCCTTGTCCAGGCAGGCGTTGGCGGCCTTCTCCGTCTGCTCGTTACAGCTGCCCCAGCCGATGAGGTCGCCGGAGGCGGTCAGGTAGGACTCGTCCACCTGGTAGGCGCCGTCGGGCACGTTCGGGGTGGAGTTGTCCCCGACACCGTTGTGGGTGGTGACCGTGATGACGTTCCCGAGAGACAGCCGGAAGTACGACCAGACCACCTGCAGCGCGACGGCGAAGCCCAGGGTGACGACCATGGACAGCAGGGTCCTGCGCAGCAGCATGCCGATCGCCACGCCACCGACGACGGTGAGCAGGGTGAGCGCCACGGGCACGGGTCCGGTGTTGTCGAAGGCGGTACCTTCGGTCCAACTCATGACGTACGACGACGACTTGAGGGGCGACCACCACCAGGTGAACGCGGCGGAGAGCGCCGTGGTGCACACCACGACCACGAGCGCGGTCACCCCGAGCTTGGTGGCGATCCAGCGAACGCGGCTGACGGACTGCGCGGTGACCAGTTTGGCGGTGCCGGTCTCCAGGTCACCGGCGAGCAGGGGCGCACCGACGAAGACACCGATCAGGACGGGCAGGAACCCGAGCATCATGGCGGCCACGTTGAGCGGATCCTGGTCGTACTTGTCTTCCCAGCCGGACTTGAGGTCGGGGTAGCCGTACCCCTCGAGGTACGTGATCAGCTGCTGGCGCTGGTACACGAGCACCGCCACGGTGACCGCGGTGGCGGCCAGGAGCGTCCAGTAGGCGGCGCGGTGCTGACGCCAGACGAGCCAGTTCATGCCGCTGAGCCGGAGGCCACGGCCACGGCCGACTTCGGCGGTGGCGGAGTCGTAAGAGGTGTTGTCGCTGCTGGTCATCGTGCTCATGCCGCCACCGCCTGCGGGGCGACGTAGGAACTGGGGCTGATCAGCGGCGGGGCTTCGGGCGAGCGCAGATAGGCGAGCAGGAGCTCCTCCAGGTTCGGGGTGCTCGCCTCCCACGGGCCGCCGGTGACCGGCCCGTCGGGGCGTACCAGCGAGGTGAACTGCCGTCCGCTGGTCCGGGTCTCGACCACGGTGTGGTACGCCAGCTCCGGGGGCGTCCGCCCGTCGAAGTGGGCCCCGGTCAGCACGGCGTGCGAGGTGCGGAGTTCGTCGACCTCACCGGCCAGGCGCAGCCCGCCGCCCGCGATGACCAGCAGGTAGTCGCAGGTGTTCTCCAACTCGGCGAGCATGTGGGTGGACATCAGCACGGTGGTGCCGCGCTCGGCGGCCTCGGCCAGCAGGGTGCCCATCAGCTCGTGGCGGACCAGCGGGTCGAGATCGGACATCGGCTCGTCGAGGAGCAGCAGGTCGGGGCGCTTGCCGAAGGAGACGGCGAAGGCCACCCGGGTGCGCTGGCCGCCGGAGAGTGTGCCGATCTTCGCGTCGAAGGGCACGTTGCCCGCGCGGACGATGTCCTCGGCGGCCCGCTGGTCCCAGCCAGGGTTGAGTTCGCGGCCCATGCGCAGGATCTCGGCGACGGTGAAGCGCCGGAACAGGGGCTTCTCCTGGGCGAGGAACGCGGTACGCCGGGTGGCCTCCGCGGACTCCGGGGCCGCGCCGAACACGCGCAGGGTGCCGGTGGTCGGCTCCAGCAGGTTGGCGGCGATGGCCATCAGCGTGGTCTTGCCGGCCCCGTTGGGACCGACCAGACCGCAGATCCGCCCGGCCGGCAGCCGGAAGGAGCAGTCCCGCAGCGCCCAGCCCCGGCGGTACTTCCGGCCCACCCCGCGGGCTTCTATCGCGGACGTGTCCGCCGGCCCCCCGTAGCCCGTCTCATAGCTCGTCATGCGTGTCCCCTCGTCCCCGTCGTTCCTGTGGTTCCTGTGGTTCCTGTGGTTCCTGTGGTTCCTGCTGGTTCTGTCGTTCCTGCCGGTCCCGCCGGTCCCGCGTGCTCGGCGGCAGGCCCGGTCCCGGCGTACCGCTCCTCCATCACCGACGTGACCAGAGCGGTCACGTCGTCCTGCTCAAGACCCGCCTCGCGGGCCCGGTCCATCCAGCTCTCCAGCTCACCGCGCAACGGCGAATCCACCGCCGCCTGCGGACGGGCCAGCGACTGACGCACGAACGTCCCCAGTCCCGGCCGCGCTTCGACCAGCCCCTCCCGCTCCAGCTCGCGGTACGCCTTGAGCGTGGTGTTGGGGTTGACCGCGGAGGTCTCCGCAACCGCCTTGGCCGTGGGCAACTGGTCACCGGGCCCGAGTACGCCGAGCCGCAGCGCCTGCTTGGTCTGCTGAACGATCTGCTGATAGGCGGCGACCCCGCTCCGCCTGTCGATGCGGAACTCCAACCCCTTCACCACCATTTCACTAGTCGACTAGTGAAATGATGATGGAGCACAGATCGCGAACCTGTCAAAGCCCACAGGTCGGGGCGGCGGTGGGTGGGTGAGTGAGGGAGCACGTTGCCGCGGCGGGGTCACCGCCGGAAAGGACCGGTGGATTCAGGGAGTCCGCTCCCCTGACTCGTGGGGGACGGTTCGAGGTCCGCGACCGGCCGTCAGGCGCGCGCCGGCCGACCAGGCACGACACCACGCCTCGTTCGCACCACACGACCAGCACCCGCTGGATGTGGAGGCGGGCGGTCGAGGGACGTGGGGGCTGGAGGCTTTCTGGCGTGGCTACGGCCGACACCTCACGGAGACGAGGGCCGGACTCGCCCTAACCCCTCGTGTGGGTTCGAGGTTGGGGTCATGGCTGATCACTCCCGCGATCACCGAGCGCTCGGAGCTCGTCGTCCTCGGGAGCATCGCAGGCGCCGAGGAAGGCAAGGACTACGGCGAGGAGGGCAAGCCCACGAACCACACGTCGAACCTCACCATCAAGGTGGAGCGGGCAAGCTCCCCCGATGTCTCCGAGGCCGTGGTGGAATTCACGCGAAACCCGGGATCAGGCCTGACCGACGTCGTCGACGACCTGCCGCACGGGTGCCGACCTTTTGCGTCTCTCACTGCCGCTGGTGCGCCCACGACCGCGACGCACCAGCGGGCAAGGACGCCAGCCGGGTCAGGCTTGGTCGTCGTCGAACAGTTCGGCGGCGTCGGTGACGTCGTAGGCCCGGTCCACCCAGATCTGGAGCCGGGCAGGGTCGGTGCAGTCGCGCACCCGCTGCCGGACGAATTCGGGTACCTCGACGTGACGTCGGTCCAGGGTGCGCAGGATGCTCGCGATCTGCTCCTCCGCCCTGCCTTCCTCGCGGCCTTCCTCGCGCAGCTTCACCGCGACCGGGTTCTTGAAGAAGTAGTTAACCGGCATCATCAGCTCCCTCCACACCTTCTTCGCCTGGGCGTCGACCAGGCCTGATTCGACCAGCTCCGCGAACACCGTCGCACTGTGAGGATCCACGGTGTCCAAAACCGCTGCGAGTGGTTCCGGTATCGCAGCGGCATCCGGACCCTTACCATGCGTGATCGCCGAGAACACGGCGAGGGTGACGTCCCGCGCCACCTCCGCCTCGTCCGTGATCACCGGCACGTTGTCCGGCCCGAGGACGAGCGGCCGTACGACCAGTGACGCAAAGTCCGGCAGACCGAAGCGGATGGGCTGGGCGGCCCACTTGGCGGTGGAGCGGTTCTGGGTCATGACGATCAGCACCGGCTGCACGCGGTACTTCTCGTGGAGGTAGGCGAGGTAGTACGGCCAACTGCCCCGCTTCCGCTCGTCCTGCCTCCCCTGTGATTCCAGGACCAGCAAAAAGGCACCCTCGTCGGTGTCCACGCGCACCAGGCTGTCCACCCGGCGCTCCACCGGAGCGATCTCCGTCAGGTCCGTGTTGACCACGGAGATCGAGCGGGGCTCCGGAAAGGGCACATGGAACAGCCTCCGGAAGCTGCGGATCATCCCCTCGGTGTCCTTCTGACAGATCTGATGCAACGCCTCGTGTGGCGAGCTGACCATGGGATCTCCTTGCTGTCGGGATGCTCAACGAGCTACGCGGCCATCAGTTCGCACCACACGTATTTGCCCGAATGCCCGAACCGGGAGGACGGCTGCCAGCCCCACACGTCCGTGCAGGCGCGTACGAGGGCGAGGCCCCGGCCGGTCTCCATCTCGGGCTTCGCCACGCCGTCCGGCGGCTCCGGGGGTTGCGGGTCGGCGTCCCAGGCGCCGATCCACAGGGTGTCGCCCGACCAGCGGGCACGGAGGGCTGCCGGGCCCTTGGTGTGGAGTACGGCGTTGGCGATCAGTTCCGTGGCCAGGAGTTCGGCGGGGTCCAGGAGGGCGGCCAGGCCGTGCGCGGTGAGGATCAGGCGGAGGGTGCGGCGGGAGACGGTGACGGCTCGGGGGTCGTGGGGGATGTGGAGGACGTACTCCCAGGGCTCGGGTGCGGGTGCGCTTTCGGGCATGGGTGAACTCCGTTCGGGGTGGGGTTTGAGGGGCCTCCGGTGGCATTGCCGCAGCCGTCGGGGCGTGACGGAGCGGTGCGCTTCCGGAGCAGCGGGCGACACCGCGCCGTATGCGGTTCATCACGGACGGTAGTTCCTAAATTTAGGATGCCGCAACCCGCTGCCGTACTCTGACCCCCGAAAGAGCGACGCGCGCAGGGCAGTTGGGACAGGAGGCACCGGTGCCGCCGAAGAGGCATCTCACGGCCCGCCGAGTGCGGCTGGGCTCCGAACTGCGCAAACTGCGCGAGGCGACGGGCATGAAGGCCCGGGAGGCGGCGGCACTCCTGGGGGCCGACTCGGTCCAGATGAGCCAGATCGAGTCGGGGGTCGCGGGCGTGAGCGCGGCACGCGTGCGCCGTCTCGCCGCGCACTACGCCTGCACGGACGAGGGGTTGATCGAGGCACTCGCGGCGATGGCGATCGATCGCACACGAGGCTGGTGGGAGGAGTACCGGGGTGTACTACCGCCGGTGAATCTGGACCTGGCCGAGGCGGAGCACCACGCGGCGTTCCTCCGAGAGGTGGTCATCACCTACGTTCCCGGCCTTCTCCAGACCCCGGACTACGCGCGGGCGGTGTTCGGGTACATGCGCCCGGAACTGCCCGACAGTGAGCTGACGCCCCGGGTGGAGCACCGCATGAGGCGACGCACTGTCATCGAAGGCAGGACCCCCACCCCGTACGAGGCGATCGTCCACGAGTTCGCCCTGCGCATCCGCGTGGCCGATCGCCGCGTCTCCCTCGCCCAGCTCCGGCAGATCCTGGACCTGACCGACCAGGGGCACGTCACCGTACGCGTCATCCCGACCGACCAGGACGGCTTCGGCGGGGCCGGCGCCTCGATGATGTACATGGGAGGTTCGGTCCCCCAACTCGACACCGGTCTCCGGGAAGCCGCCACCGGCACCGCGTTCATCGACGCGGAGCCCCAACTGAGAACGCTTCGAACACTTTTCCGTAAAGTGGAGGAGGCGACTCTGACCCCCGCCGCGTCCCGAGACTTCATCCACCGCTTGTCGAAGGAACTGTGAGGCACCTCATGGCCCACGCCCTGAACTGGCAGAAGTCCACCTTCTCCGGTGGCGCCGAGGGCAACGCGTGCCTCGAAGTCGCCGCCTCCCCCGAGGACATGCACCTCCGCGAGTCCGACACCCCCACCACCGTCATCGCGACCACCCGCACCCCCCTCGCCCACCTCCTCCACGCCATAACCGCCGGCAGATTGACCCCGCCCCGCGGTTGATCAACCGCCGTACCGGCGCGAACAGGACAGCGGACGAGGTTCGTTCGGTGGAACGGAAGTCGGGGAACCGTCCGGATAATCGCTCCGCAGCGATCAAGCGCCACACCTGATTCGGCGCCAGAGGGACACGCATGGTCCCTACATCGACCTCACCTGTTCAGAACATGCCACCCCTGCCAGGAGGAACCACCAGAGACTCGACGGTAAGTGACTGTCCGTATTGGATCTAGTGCGTTAAGTAACACTCCTCGTACGGTCATTGCGTCACCAAAACCGTATCTCTGGAGGATTCGTGGCAAACTTGCGCACTCGACTGGCCGTGCTGGGCTCCGCCGTGGCTCTCGCCGCAGGCGCCCTCGTCCCCGCGCAACTCGCCGGCGCCACCCCGGCGGCCGCGGCGGCCTACGAGTGGGTCGCTCTGGGCGACTCCTACACCGCCGGGGTCATCCCGGCGGCGGGCGACACCTTCGAAGTCCCCCGCGACGGCTGCGAGCGCACCGACCGGTCCTACCCGCAGGTCATCGACCGCGACCTCGGCTCACTGATCGAACTGACCAATGTCAGCTGCGGAGCCGCCGTCATCGAGGACATCACCTTCAACGCCCAGGAGCCGATCGGCCGCCACCTGCCGCCGTTCTCCGAGGACCCGGACTACCCGTTCCCGCCGGTGCCTCCCCAGTCCGAGGCGGTCGGGTCCGGCACCGACGTGGTCACCGTCGGCGCGGGCGGCAACACCCTCGGGTTCGCCCAGATCCTCTTCACCTGCCTGCAACTGGGCGACGGTAGCGGCGGTGTGGGCACGCCGTGCCGGGACGACCTGGCCGACGACATCCCCGGCCGGCTGACCAAGGTGAGCAGCGACTACAAGGAGATGCTCGCCGTCCTCCACGAGCGGGCCCCGCACGCCAAGGTCCTGACCGTCGGCTACCCCACGGTCATCCCCGAGGACACGTCCAAGTGCCGGTACAACGACTGGGAGCAGTTCGCGTCGATCACTCCGGGAGACCTCGACTGGCTGCGCGACGACGTCCTGGAACCGCTCAACAAGGTCACCGAGCAGGCGGCCGGTGCGCAAGGGGACACGTTCGTCGGCCTCTCCGACTCCTCCCGGAACCACAGCGTCTGCGACTCGGGCAAGTGGGTGGAGGGCGTCTTCACGACCTTCCCGACCGAGGTGGCCTTCGTCCACCCCAACGCCCAGGGCCACAAGAACGCCGCTGATCAGGTCGCCCCGGCGATCCTGAACGCCTTGGGCGTGAGCTGATCCGCGTCCGGCGCCCCCGGGGAGCCGCATCGGGCCGACGGCCCGATGCGGCTCCAGCGACGTGGCTCCAGCGACGTGGCTCCAGCGACGTGGCTCCAGCGACGTGCGCGATCCCGGCCGGGGTGCGCCTGGCCCTCGGCCCAGGCCCCACCCGGAGGCAGCCGCCGGGCCGGAGCCCTACGCCTCCACCCCCGGCGGACCGTGCGGCACCGGGCCCGCCCGGTCCAGCAAACCCGTGCGGGCTGCCAGGGCCGCCGCCTCCAGGCGGGAGCCGACCCCCAGCTTCATCAGAACGCGTTGGACGTGGGTGCGGGCCGTCGACGGGGCGATGCCCATGCCCGCCGCGATGAGGCGGGTGTCCTCGCCCTCCGCCACCCGCACCAGGACCTCGACCTCGCGCGGGGTCAGCATCTGGAGCAGGCGCTGGCCCTCGTCGTCCGGCTGGGCGGCGGGGTTCAGCAGTTCGCCGAACGCGCTCTGCAACAGCTGCGGCGCCACCGCCGCCTCGCCCGCGCGGGCCTTCATGATGGCCCGCTCGACGCCCTCGATGCGCTCGTCGTGCCGCACATAGCCGGAGGCTCCCGCGGCGAACGCGGCCGCGATGCCGCGCGGGTTGGGCACCGGGCCGAGGACCAGCACCGCCACCTGCGGGCGTTCACGCTTGATCTTGACCACCGGGTCGAAGATTCCCGGCTCGGCGGGTGCCGCCGTGCCGAGCAGGCACACCTCGGGTGCCCTCGTGATCACCAGCTCCGCCGCACCCGCGGCCGGCGCCGCCGCCGCGAGCACCCGGTGCCCGCGCAGCTTCAACGCCGAGGCCAGCGCCTCGGCCAGCAGTCGGTGATCGTCGACCACCATGAGCCGGACTCCCATAGAGCCACCCCACCCCCCAGTCCCCCCAGATGGTTGCCAACTATGGCCGCCCACTGGTCCTCACGGACAGAAGCCCCCCGACTTCCCCGTCGGCTCCCCGCTGTTCATGCCCCCGGAAGCTACACGCTTGTTCGACGTTGCGCTCCCCCTATCGGAGAGAAGTGCCCGGATTACCGAAATTCCCTCCGATTCGAGCGGGATGAGGGATACGTGCACGGCCCCGCCCCTGAGCTGGGGCGGGGCCGGCGAGGAAGATCGAGGGGGCGCGTGGGGTTACTTCACCCCGAAGCCGAGCGCCGTGTACTCCTTCTCGTCCTTCGAATACGGCTTGCTGACGAGTTCCGAGCCGATGAACCACCGTCCGTCGGTGTAGAGCATCTCGCTCAGCGTCGGCGTCATCCCGCTGATCGCACGCAGCACCGACTCGGAGGACGGGGTCTCCAGGAGCTTGGTCTGCTTCAGCGACGTGCCGTCGATGGAGACGATCTGGGCCCCCTTGTCGTACGGGCCGTCCTTGAAGGCGATGATGTTCGGCCCGTCCATCCGGATCGGGAACAGCTCGTAGTCGTCGCCCGCGTCGACCCGGTCGCCGGTGGACTTACCGGTGGCCAGCGAGAAGGAGACGATCTCGTTGGTGGAGCTGTAGGCGCCGGTGCCGTCGTGGTTCTTGGTCGGCATGTACACCTTGTCGTTGCCGACGTAGATGCCCCGGCAGGCCCAGACACCGCGGACGGGGCACTCGTAGTCGTACTTGTCGTCCGGGATGGAGATCTTGGCGCGCAGCTTGCCGCTGTCGTCGAGCGAGAAGATGTCGCTCGTGCCGGTCAGCGGGACGTCGCTGCCGGTGACGACACCGAAGACCACCGGCTTGGTGGAGATGATCTTGGCGCGCGAGATGCCGGAGGGCACCTTGTAGGTCCACTTGACGCTGCCCGACTTCGGGTCCAGCAGCTGGATCTGGAAGGTCTCGCTGCCGTAGTCGCCGCACTTGCGGACCGCGATCAGCTGGGCGCCGCCCGCGTAGCCCTCGTCGGTGCACTCGCCGACCTTGGGCGACCACAGCACCTTGCCGGAGTTGACGTCGAACGCCGCGCCGCCGCCGTAGCCGCCGGCCGCCGCGACCGTCGTACCGGAGATGGTGACCTCGCCGAACGGCACCTTCTCACCGCTCGTGTCGGCGCTCTTGGTCCACACCTCCTTGCCGGTCTCGACGTTGAACGCGGTGACCTCGGTGCAGGGCTGGCGGTCGTCGTTGTTCTTGCGCTTGGCCGACTCGGTCACCACGACGGCGATGCCCTCGGTGGTGATCTCACGGGAGCCCGCGCAGGTCTGACCGGCCAGGTCCAGCGTCCACTTGGTCTTGCCGCTGTCCGGCTCATAGCCGACGATCTTGTTCAGGGCCGACTTGGCGTACGTGGTCTTCGTCAGCCAGGAGCCCTTGACGCTGTCGATGGTCAGCTTTTCCTTGACCTCGTGCGCGGGCACCTGGAAGAGGATCTTCGCGTTCGGGCTGCTGGGCGCCTTCTCCTGCGCCTCGGTCGGCACCTCCACGCCACCGGACGACGAACCGCCGGACGAGGACGAACCGCCGTCGTCACCCTTGGTGTCGTCCTTGCCGCCGGTCGTGCCCTGCGAACTGGCGGTGTCCTTCTTGCCGCTGTCGTCGTCCCCGCTGGTGGAGGCGTAGAAGACACCGCCGCCGACGATCAGCGCGATGGCCGCGACCGCCGCCGTGATGATGATCGCCGTGGAGTTGACCTTCTTCTTGCCGCCCGGAGCCTGTCCCATCTGCGGGTGCATCGCCATGGTGGGCGGCTGGTAGCCGTAGGGGCCGGGCGGCGGCTGCTGCCCGTAGGGACCGGGCTGCGGCTGCTGGCCGTACGGGCCGGGCTGCGGCTGGCCGTACGGGCCCGGCTGGCCGGGGTGACCGGGCTGGCCCGGGTAGCCGTAGCCGGGCTGCGGCGGGGGCGTCTGCGGGTAGCCGTAGCCGGGGCCCTGCGCGGGCGGGGGCCCCTGCGGGGGCTGGCTCGGCGGCGGGGTCTGCTGGGCCGGGGGCGCCTGCGGGTAGCCGTAGCCCGGACCCGGCGCGGGCGGTCCCTGCGGCGGGGGTGTCGGGGCGCCGAAACCGCCGGGCGGCGGGGGCGTGGGCGCGCCGAAACCGCCCTGCGGCGGGGCGTCCTGCGGGGGCTGCGCGGGCGGCTGCCCCTGGGCCGGGGGCTGCGCGGGCGGCTGCCCCTTGTCCAGCGACGGGGGCTCTGCGGGCGGCTGGTTCGGGGGCGGGCCCGGCGGCTGGTTCGGCGGGGGCGGCGGCTGCGTCATGACGTGAATACCTCGAAGCGGAGAGCGGAGGACGGAAGAAGGACGGAAGGGGAGGCCGGCCGGGTCACGGCGGGGCCGGGCGGCGGTGGCGTCGGGCGGCCGGTGTCCACGGCCCGCGCCGGTGACGCGGGCCGGGCCCGCGGGACCGACCGGGCCCGTCGCACGGTCCGGACGGGGCCGGTGGCACGGGCGGGGCCGTCGGTCGCGCGCGTCACTTGCCGTAGGCCAGCATCAACTTCTCCTTCGCGTCGTCGACACCGTTCAGCAGGGTGGTGGAGATGTAGAAGCGGCCGTCCACGTAGTCGATGGCCTTCGCGTAGAACGAGCTCTCGATCTCCGCGGCGCTCGCCGGCATCTGGATGAGCTTGGTCGCCTTCGGGCCGCTGCCGGTGGCCGGGATCGACACGACCTGGCCGCCCGCGTCGCGCGTGGACTCCACGTACGCGAGGAGCTTCGCCCCCTCGACCTTGATCGGGACGATCTCCGCGTCGGCGGAGGGCGACTTCAGGCGCCACCTCTCCTTGCCGGTCGCGAGGTTCAGGGCGACGACCTCGTTCGTGCCGTCCTTCTCCTCGGTCGGCAGGTAGAGGGTGTTCGCGTCGGCCGCGACGCCCGTGCAGCCCGCCAGGTCGCGGGTGAGGATGCCGCCGTCGCAGTCGGGCGCGAACGAGGCGTCGGAGTCGACCTGCGAGCGGGTCGAGCCGTCGGCCTTGAGGGTGGAGATGTTCCAGGTGTTCTCCTCCTCGTTGGTGAGGTAGAGGACGACCGGGTCCACCGAGTAGGCGTGTTCGACCTTCCAGCCCTTGGGGATCTTCCGCGTCCACTTGGCCTTGCCGGTCCTCGGGTCCAGCTCCTGGACCTCGTCGTGCTCCTTGTCGGTGGTCACCGCGCAGGAGGAGACGGCGATCAGCCGCGCGCCGCCCGCGAACCCGGCGGGGTAGCAGGACTGGCCGTAACTCTTCTTGTCGAACAGCTTCTTGCCGGTGTTGACGTCGTACGCCGTCCCGGACTGCGAGCGGCCCACCATGAGCGTGTCCCCGGTGACGGAGAGCCCGACGCTGATGGTGCTGTCGAACAGCTCACCCTCCTCCACCTCCGTCGACCAGCCCTTGTCACCGGTGTTCAGGTCGACCTGCTGGAGCTGGTCGCACTCGGCGTTCTTCGAGGTGTTCTTCTGGTACGAGACCACGACCCGGTCGCCGGAGGTCGCCCTCGGGGTGACCGCGCAGATCTTGCCGGGGAACTCGATCGGGTCCCAGGCGGGGTTCCCGTCGGACACGTTGTAGGCGAAGAGCTGCTTGTACGCGGGCTTCACCGCGACCTTGTCGGTGACCCACAGGCCGGGGGCGCTCGCGCCGGAACCGGGGGCGTCGGGGGCGCTCTTGTACCAGAGCACCTTCGCCTCACCGGCCTTGACGTCCGCGTTGAGGTCGGCGATGTCGAGGTCCTCGCCGCCGTCGCCGCTGCCGTCACCCTCGTTGACGGGCGCGGAGGGCGCGTCCGAGGGCTTGTCGTCCTCGCTCGGGCTCGGGCTCGTGCTCTCCTTGGCGACCGGCTTCTTCTCGTCGTCGTCCCCGAGGCTCGTCACCGCCAGCACCGTGCCGCCGATCACGAGCAGCGCGGCCACGGCGGCACCGATGATCATCGCGGGCCTGCCCTTGAAAGGGCTCTTGGGACCGCCGCCACCGCCCGGGGGCGGGGTGGGCGCGCCCGGGTACTGCGACTGCGGATAGCCGTAACCGGCCTGCGACGCCGGGCTGTACGGGCCGGGCTGCGCGTAGGGGCCGGGCTGCTGCGGCTGTCCGTACGGGCCGGGCTGGGCGTACGGGCCGGGCTGCGGGGGCTGCTGCTGGGGGTAGCCGTAGCCGGGGGCCGGGGCGGGCGGGCCCTGCGGCGGGGGCGTCTGCGGGTAGCCGTACGGCTGTTGCGGCGGTTGCGGTTGTGACGGCTGCGGCTGACCCTGTGGTGCTCCGTAGCCGCCCTGCGGCGGCTGATCGGGTGGCTGAACCATCAGCGCTTTCCCCCTGTTCGCTGCTTTCGAGCCACCCGTGGTCACGCGTGGTGTCGCTTCTCGGACTGCCAAGACTCTTCTCAGACGGCTCTTTCTATCACTGCGACGCTCCCCCGTACGGGGCCGGTCGCTCCCCTGTTCCCAAGGGAGAACCGGCCCGTAATGCCTCCGTTACGCTCCTTCACGCCCCCTTCACCGGACGCACGCCCCCTACGCCGCAAGCCTTCCGAAGGGCCCATCACTGAGCGCGGGCGCCCCAAAGGGGCGCGGGGAACGGCGCGAGCAACCACGACCCACCCGCACCCGGCCTCGAACACCAGCCCAAACCCCGCCACCCCGCACGAAGCGGAGCGCTCACGCGTCGTCCGCGAGTTCAAGCCACCGCATCTCCAGCTCCTCCTTCTCCGCGCCCAACGCCCGCAACTCGGCGTCCAGCTCCCCCACCTTCGCGAAGTCGGTCGCGTTCTCGGCGATCCGCGTGTGCAACTTCGCCTCCTTCTCGGAGACCTTGTCCAACTGCCGCTCGATCTTCTGCAGTTCCTTCTTCGCGGCGCGCGCGTCGGCGGCGTTGCGCTGCGCGGCCTCGGCGGCGGGCTTCGCGGCGATCCCCGCGGCGGCCGCGGCGGCCTCCTCCATCGCGTGGCGCCGCTCGATGTACTCGTCGATCCCGCGCGGCAGCATCCGCAGCGCCGCGTCGCCGAGCAGCGCGAACACCCGGTCGGTCGTGCGCTCGACGAAGAACCGGTCGTGGGAGATGACGATCATCGAGCCGGGCCACCCGTCGAGCAGGTCCTCCAGCTGCGTCAGGGTCTCGATGTCGAGGTCGTTCGTCGGCTCGTCGAGGAAGAGGACGTTGGGCTCGTCCATCAGCAGCCGCAGAATCTGCAGCCTGCGCCGCTCACCACCGCTGAGGTCGCCCACCGGCGTCCACTGCTTCTCCTTGTTGAAGCCGAAGGTCTCGCAGAGCTGCCCCGCGGTCATCTCGCGCCCCTTGCCGAGGTCGACGCGGTCGCGGACCTGCTGCACGGCCTGGAGCACCCGCAGGTTCGGGTCCAGCTCGGCGACCTCCTGGGAGAGGTAGGCGAGCTTGACCGTCTTGCCGGTGACGACCCGGCCGGCGGCCGGCTGCTTCTCCCCCTCGCTGCGCGCGGCCTCCGCCATGGCCCGCAGCAGGGAGGTCTTGCCGGCGCCGTTGACGCCGACGAGGCCGATGCGGTCGCCCGGCCCGAGCTGCCACGTCAGATGCTTCAGCAGCACCTTCGGCCCGGCCTGCACGGTGACGTTCTCCAGGTCGAAGACGGTCTTGCCGAGCCGGGACGAGGCGAACTTCATCAGCTCGCTCGTGTCACGCGGCGGCGGCACGTCCGCGATCAGCTCGTTCGCCGCCTCGACCCGGAACCGGGGCTTCGACGTACGGGCCGGGGCCCCGCGCCGCAGCCACGCCAGCTCCTTGCGGACCAGGTTCTGCCGCTTGGTCTCCTCGGTGGCGGCGATCCGCTCGCGCTCGGCGCGGGCGAAGACGTAGTCGGAGTAGCCGCCCTCGTACTCGTAGACCGAGCCCTTCTGCACGTCCCACATCCGGGTGCAGACCTGGTCCAGGAACCACCGGTCGTGGGTGACGCAGACGAGGGCCGACCGGCGTTCCCGCAGGTGGCCCGCCAGCCAGGAGATGCCTTCCACGTCGAGGTGGTTGGTGGGCTCGTCGAGGACGATCAGGTCCTGCTCCTCGATGAGCAGCTTGGCGAGCGCGATGCGCCGCCGCTCGCCGCCGGAGAGGGGGCCGATGACGGTGTCGAGGCCCTGCGGGAAGCCGGGCAGGTCGAGCCCGCCGAACAGTCCGGTGAGGACGTCCCGGATCTTGGCGTTGCCCGCCCACTCGTGGTCGGCCATGTCCCGGATGACCTCGTGCCGGACGGTGGCGGCGGGGTCGAGGGAGTCGTGCTGGGTGAGGACGCCGGCGTGCAGGCCACCGGAGTGGGTGATCCGGCCCGTGTCGGCCTCCTCCAGCTTGGCGAGCATCCGGATGAGGGTCGTCTTGCCGTCCCCGTTCCGCCCCACGACGCCGATCCGGTCCCCTTCGGAGACGCCGAGCGAGACCCCGTCGAGCAGGGCGCGGGTGCCGTACACCTTGCTGACGTTCTCGACATTGACCAGGTTGACGGCCATTACTCTCCTGCCACGGGGACGATCGACCCTCCAGGGTAGTCGGCGGGGTGGAGGGGGCGTGACGGGCGCCCGGGCGGGGGCCTCAGCGGGAGACGGCGACGCCTTCGCGGCGGACGGTGGCGCGCAGGCGGCGGCCGCGCCGGGTGAGCCCCCAGGGCTTCAGGACCGAGATCACGGTCATGAAGACGTACGCGGTCAGCGAGACGGCCGGGCCGAAGAGGACGTCCCCCGCGTCCGGCAGCGGCCCGCCCGCGGCGACGGCGGTGACCGCCGCGTTCACGCCGGGGCGCAGGACGAGGACCGTGGCGGTGAGGGTGGCCAGGGTCAGCCAGAACTTCACCTGGACCCAGTGGTGGCGGGCCAGTCCCCACGGGGTGCCGAGGGAAAGGGCCAGGCCACTGCCGAAGGTGAGCAGGGCGACGGGGACCAGGAGCCAGTCCGCGAACAGCTTCATGGCCCGCACGGACGCCTCCACCGTCACCGCGGACCCGGTGGTGCCGGCGGTGACCCCGAGCGCCAGCAGCCCGAGCGTGAGCCCGAGCCAGGCGGCGGAGGCGGCCACGTGGACGACGAGGAGGGCGCGGCGTACGGGACGGCTTGTCTTCATGTCCACCACGGTGCCGGGCCGGGGCGCCGGGGTCGTCCCCTCGCGGGAGTATCCGGGGGTACGGGGCCGGGCGTACGGGGGGAGGCCGCGGGGGCCGGTGGGGGCCGGTCGCGTGGGGCCGCGAGGCCGGTGAGGCCGCGAGGCCGGTGAGGCTTCTCGGGCAGTTCCCCGCGCCCCTGAACGCACGGGCTGCGCCCCGTGTTTTCAGGGGCGTGAGGAGGAGGCCGTGCGCCCCGGGGGCGTCTCCACCCGGGGCGCACGGCGTTCACGCGAGACCCGGGGCGGCGCCGACGTGCTCGGGCAGGGCGTCATGTCACCGCGGGGCGAGGTCTCGGCGATGAAGACGGCCGGGACGGCGCCCGCGTTGGCCGGCCGGCGCGAATCTTCCGCGCCGGCTCACACGTGCCGATCACTCTGCGCGGCCCCACGCCCCGCCCGCTCCACCAGCAGCCAGCCCACGAGGGTCATCGCCACCGCCGCCGGCGCGCTCACCTGCACGGCGATCAGCAGGGCCGTACGCCCCTCGAACAGCCCGCCGAAGCCGACCATGGACAGCCCCAGCACCCCGAAGAGGCAGAGCACGACACCGAGGGTGGCGGCCGGTCCGGAGAACGCCGTCGGCCCGCGTGAACTGCCGCGCGGGCGCGGGACGGTGGACCGGGCCGCGGGCCGCTCGAAGCTCCGGAAGGCCGCGACCAGCACCGCCGTCAGAACGGCGGCGGCGGCGATGCGCGGGGGCAGCTGGGCCCACCAGGCACCCGTCGCGGGCGCGGGCAGCGGCACATCCAGCGCGAGCAGCACGCCGTAGACCCCGAGCATGGCCGACAGGTGCCACAGGAACGCGGTCATCGAAATGCCGTTGGCCGCCACGACCGCCCGCCACACCTTCGGCCGCTCCAGCCACCGTCCGGCCGGCCCGCGCAGCCACTCCACCGCGCCGACCAGCCACAGCCCGTGGCACAGCAGCGCGAAGGTCGGCGGCGCCATGTTGGACACCTTCTCGCCCGGCATCCCGACCATCGACAGCGGATACGGCCCGAACGCCACCAGCAGCGCCGCCCCCGCGAGCCCGGCCCCGGCGAGCAGATACGGCCGGGTCAACCGCCCGTCGGCGCGCAGGAATCCGAGCTGGTGGATCGCGAGCCACACGAAGGCGAAGTTGAGGAACTCGACGAACGGCACGTCGAAGGCGAAGCGCAGCACGTCGACGGTGCCCGCCGCCGCGACCAGCGCCCCGAACGCGCCCCACCCGAACCGCTCGTGCATCTTCAGCAGCGGCGGGGTGAAGGCGACCATCGCGAGGTAGATGCCGATGAACCACAGCGGCTGCGCGACCAGCCTCAGTGCCACGTCGAGCAGTCCGCCGCCCTGGCCCGCGAGGTGCAGCAGGACGGCGGCGGCGCCCCACACCCCGATGAACACCATGGTGGGCCGCAGGAGCCGCTGGAGCCGGGCGCGGAGGAAGGCGGGGTAGACGGAGTCGCCGTCCGGGTGCCGGCGGCTGAGCGAGCGGTAGGAGAGGGCGTGCGAGAAGCCGCCGACGAAGAAGAACACCGGCATGATCTGCAGGGCCCAGGTCAGGATCTGGAGCCCCGGCTCGACGGCGAGGAGGTTCCCCACCTCGACATCGCCGTCCGCCCCGCCGGTGGTGACCGCCGCCATCAGCCAGTGGCCGAGGACGACCGTGCCGAGGGAGGCGACGCGGAGGAGATCGACGTACCGGTCACGGGTGGAGGGGGTGGCGGCGGCGAGTTCGCTCGCACTCGTTCCGGCACGCACGCTTGCGCTCACGCTTGCACTCATGGGAGTACGGTCGCGCCGGCGCCGGGTCGGGCGTCAGCGCTCCCGTACTCAACTCCCGTCTGAGTACCTAGGCTTGTGCGCCCCGTACGACGGTCGCCCCCGGCGCGGGGGAGACGGCCACCCGCGCCGCCCGGCACGTGCCGGACGCGAGCAGGCCCTCGGCGACGGCGCGGGCCGCGTCGGCGTCCCGGACGAGGAAGGCCGTGGTCGGGCCCGAGCCGGAGACGAGCGCGGCGAGCGCGCCGGCGGCGCGGCCCTCGGTGAGGGTGTCGGCCAGCTTCGGGAAGAGCGAGAGTGCGGCGGGCTGGAGGCCGTTGGAGCCCGGCAGGAAGGCCGCGAGCGCGTCGGCGTCCCCCTTGGCGAGGGCGTCCAGCAGCACTTGGGAGGCGACGGGCTCGGGGACGGCGTCGTGCGCGTGGAGCCGGTCGAACTCGCGGTAGACGGCGGGCGTGGAGAGCCCGCCGTCGGCGACGGCGAACACCCAGTGGAACGTGCCGCCGACGTCGAGGGGCCGGAGCTGCTCGCCCCGCCCGGTGCCGAGTGCCGCCCCGCCCACCAGGCTGAACGGGACGTCGCTGCCCAACTCCGCGCAGATGTCCAGGAGTTCCTCGCGCGAGGCGTCGGTCCCCCACAGCCTGTCGCAGGCGAGGAGCGCGCCGGCCGCGTCCGCGCTGCCGCCGGCCATACCGCCGGCGACCGGGATGTCCTTGGCGATGTGCAGATGGACGGCCGGCTCGACGCCGTGGCGTTCCGCCAGCGCGAGCGCGGCCCGTGCGGCGAGGTTCGTACGGTCCAGGGGGACCTGGTCGGCGCCGGGGCCCTCGCAGGTGACGGTCAGCTCGTCGGCGGGGGTCGCGGTGACCTCGTCGTACAGCCCGACGGCGAGGAAGACGTTGGCCAGGTCGTGGAAGCCGTCGGGCCGGGGGCCGCCGACCGCGAGCTGCACGTTGACCTTGGCGGGGACGCGAACGGTGACGCTCACGACTGGCGGGGCTCCTCGGTGGGGGTCTGGTCGTAGGTCCTGGTGCCGGTGGCGGTGGTGGCCTCGGTGACGCGGTGCTCGGCGATGGCGGCGAACTCCTCGACGGTCAGGGACTCGCCGCGGGCCTGCGGAGAGACGCCGGCGGCGACGAGGGCGGCCTCGGCGGCGGGCGCGCTGCCGGCCCACCCGGCGAGGGCGGCCCGCAGCGTCTTGCGCCGCTGGGCGAACGCCGCGTCGACGACCGCGAACACCTCCCGCTTGGCGGCGGTGGTCTTGACCGGCTCGGTCCGGCGGACGAGCGAGACGAGCCCGCTGTCGACGTTCGGCGCCGGCCAGAAGACGTTCCGCCCGATCGACCCGGCGCGCTTGACGTCCGCGTACCAGTTCGCCTTCACCGACGGCACGCCGTACACCTTCGAGCCCGGTCCGGCGGCGAGGCGGTCGGCGACCTCCGCCTGGACCATCACGAGGGTGCGTTCGATGGTGGGGAAGGTGTCCAGCATGTGCAGCAGCACGGGGACGGCGACGTTGTACGGGAGGTTCGCGACGAGGGCCGTGGGCGGAGGGCCGGGCAGCTCGGTCACCTGCATCGCGTCCGAGTGCACGAGGGCGAAGCGGCCGGCGCGGGTGGGCATGCGGGCGGTGATGGTGGCGGGCAGCGCGGCGGCGAGGACGTCGTCGATCTCGACGGCCGTGACCCGGTCCGCCACCTCCAGCAGGGCGAGGGTGAGCGAGCCGAGACCCGGGCCCACCTCGACGACCGTGTCCTGCGGGCGGACGTCCGCGGTCCGCACGATCCGGCGGACCGTGTTGGCGTCGATCACGAAGTTCTGGCCGCGCTGTTTGGTGGGGCGCACGCCGAGCGCTGCCGCGAGTTCGCGGACGTCGGCGGGGCCCAGGAGGGCGTCGGGGAGGCTGGAGGGGCTGCTCACGGCACCAGGGTACGGGGCGGGGGGTGGGGGGTTGCTCCTGGGCGCCTGAGGGGTGGGGGGTCGGTGCGTCGGCGAGTGCGGCCCGGTGGGGGCCGATCGCGCAGTTCCCCGCGCCCCCAAAAACCCAGGCCCCTGCGGGCCCGGGTCTGCGACGGGCGCGGGGTGGGAAAAACAGCCCCCCTCACCCCCGCAGCCGCGCCCCGCAGTGGGGCCAGGGGCTCGCCCCGCGCTGGACATACAGCTTCTTCGCGCGAAGGGTCTGTTCGCCCGCGGGCGCGTCCTGGGGGCGGCCACTGCCCCCGAGGCTCTGCCAGGTCCGCGTGTCGAACTGGTACAGCCCCCCGTACGTCCCGGAAGGATCGACCGCGTTCGGCCGCCCCCCGGACTCGCACGCCGCCAGCCCCGACCAGTTCAACCCCTCCGCCCCCGCCACGGACGTCGGCACCGCCTTCGTCCCCACCTTCACGATCTGGTCCCTGGGCTCCCGCACCACCTCCGTACGCAGCAGCCGCGGTCGCTGCCGCACCCCGTTGACCGACCGGAGCGCGTACGTGACCCGGCGGGTGCCCGGATATCCGGCCCGCTCGACGACCTCCGTGCCCCGGAACAGGGAGGGGTCCTCGGCGCGGCGCACCCGGAACGGGATCGGCACCTCACGCACCTCCGTGGACCCGGTCACCCGCAGCACGGTCACCGTCTGCCCGTCCCGGGGAAAGCTCGCCCGGTCGACCGAGGTGGTGTCCTCCCCGCGCAGGGTGACCCCGGCCTGCTCCACGGCCTCCCCCACGGTCGCCGCGTTCGTGCGGATCGTCCGCGTCCGCCCGTCCGCCATGATCGTGACGGTGCGCTCGGTCCGGACGTCCAGCTCCAGCCCCTGCCGCCCGATGCGCTGGGAGCGCGAGGTCGAGACGTACGCCCCCTCCGCACGCACCCCGAGCTGCTGGAGCGCCCCGTCCACCGTGTGGGCGGTCGTCCAGACCTTGCGCCGATGACCGTCCAGGGTGAGGGCGACGGGCCGGCCGTAGTGCACGGCCACCTCGTCGCCGCTGCTCAGCGCGGTACCGGGAGCGGGCGCGATGACATCGTGGGGGCCGACGGGGACCCCCTCGTCGGCGAGCAGTTCGGAGACGTCGTCGGCGAAGGTGTGCAGCGTGCGCGGCCGCCCGTCGACGGTCAGCTCGATCGCCTTGTCCTTCGCCACGAACGCGGAGGTCCCGCCCGCGAGGAACGCCACCACCAGCGCCTGCGGGACCAGCCTGCGCAGCGAACCGGGCCGGTCGGCGGCCCGTCTGCGCCGGGGCGCCCGCCGGGAGGCGCCCCGGCCGCCCTCGACGGGTGCGCGGGTCCCGGGCACCGGCCCGTCCGGCTCCAGGGGCTCGTCACGGCGGCTCCGGTCCGCGTAGGCGGGGCGATAGGTGTCCACGTAGACCCCGTACGGCAGCGTCTCGGCCTCGTACGGCGGTGTCCCGGCGGCGCCGTACGACGCCAGGACCTCGGCCCCGTACGGCAGCGTCCCGGCCCCGTACGCCGGCGTCGCGGCGTCACGCACCGTCGGCGGCCGGCTCGTACCGTCCGGGCCATGGCTCTCGTAGGTCTCGTACGACGACGACTGCAGGTTGCTCACGACGACACGCTCCAGAGGGGATCCGGGTCCGGGTCGGGCGACGTGAACCTAGCGGACTTCGGTCACCCTCCAAAGCAACGTGGTCACGCAGTGTCGCGACACGGGCCACTGATCATCTTTTCGGGTCCCCCGGACGGCCCAGCCGGCGTGATCCGTCAGTAATCGAACGCCCTCGACGTGTTCGCCGCGATCGCCGTCGCCAGCGCGTCCTCGTCGATGCCCCGCACCGCGGCCATCGCCCGGACCGTGACCGGAACGAGATACGGCGCGTTGGGCCGTCCGCGGTACGGGGCCGGCGTCAGGAAGGGCGCGTCGGTCTCGACGAGGACGAGTTCGAGGGGGGCGACGGCGAGCGCGTCGCGCAGCGGCTGGGCGTTCTTGAAGGTCATGTTCCCGGCGAAGGACATGAAGTAGCCGTGCTCCGCGCACTCGGCGGCCATGGCGGCGTCGCCGGAGTAGCAGTGGAAGACGGTCCGCTCGGGCGCACCCTCCTCCTTCAGGACCCGCAACACGTCGTCGTGGGCGTCGCGGTCGTGGATGACCAGGGCCTTGCCGTGCCGCTTGGCGATCTCGATGTGGGCGCGGAAGGACCGTTCCTGGGCGGCCTTGCCCTCCGGCCCGGTCCGGAAGTAGTCGAGCCCGGTCTCCCCGACCCCCTTGACCTGCGGCAGCGCCGCGAGCCGGTCGATCTCGGCGAGCGCGTCGTCGAGTGCCGTGTCACCGCCGGGGGTCCGCGCGCCCTGCCGGGACCAGCCGTCGGGGTCGCCGTGCACGATCCGCGGCGCCTCGTTGGGGTGCAGGGCGACCGTCGCGTGCACGGCCTCGTACCGCGCGGCCGTCTCGGCGGCCCAGCGGGAGCCCTTGAGGTCGCAGCCGACCTGGACGACCGTGGTCACCCCCACGGAGGCGGCCTTCGCGAGGCCCTCCTCGACCGTGCCGGACTGCATGTCCAGATGCGTGTGCGAATCCGCGACCGGCACCCGGAGGGGTGCGGGGAGCGGGGGCGCGGCGTTCCTGTCGTTCTTGCCGGACGCGTTGCCGGAGTCGTTCGAAGGCATGCCCCGATCCTACGAATCGCGGAACCGCACGATCGGGGCATGCCTCACAGGCTCACTGACGGGGAGGATCAGCTCGCCTTGCGGTGGAACGGGTGCAGCAGGTCGGAGAAGTGCCAGTGGTGGTGCTCCCCGGGCTCCGCCGCGTCGCTCGCCGCCGCGTCGACCGCCGCCGGGCGCGGCTTCGGCACGTGGCGCCGGTGTTCGGCGTCCCGGACCGACGACACCTGGCCCGCCCGCATGATCCGTACGACATGACCGTCGCAGTTCTGGCACGCCGGCCGGGAGAGCGGGGACGGCACGACCTTGCCGTCGGCCACGTACATCACGAAGTCGCGCCCCTGGGCGTCGTTGTGGTGCTCGATCTCGTACGACTGCTCCCAGCCGTGCCCGCAGCGCATGCAGGCGAACGAGTACGACTCGTGAACGACGGCGGTGGCGGTGTCCCGCAGGACGGCCCGCTCTACGATCTCGGTCATTGCCAGCTCCTCTGGTCCGCTGGACGCTGAGGACGGGTAAGTCCTCACCACCCATAGGACTCCTCCGCAGACCCGAAGTGCACCCCACCTGCCGACTGTTGAAGCCGTTTTGGCCCGTCCTTGTGGGAAGCCCCTCCACGCGAGGGCAGTGCTTTGCTCGGCTTTGCCGGGCCATGGGGCGCGGGGGTGTGTTGCGGGGCGCGTAAGGGGTGGAGGCGTGGGGTGCGTCGGCGGATGCGCGCCGGTGGAGCTTCTCGCGCAGTTGCCCGCGCCCCTGAAAACCCAGGCCGTACGGCCTGAAAAAGCGGCGGGGCTGCGGGTCCGAAAGTCAACGGGGCTGCGGGTCCGAAAGCATGGGGCGCAGCCCCTGCTTCTCAGGGGCGCGGGGAACTGCGCGACCAGCCCCCACCGGGCCGCACCCGACAACGCACCCCCCGCCACCCCACCCCGCGTACCCCTACGGCGCAGCCCTCTTCGCCGCGACCACCGCGTCGAAGACCTCCCGCTTGGGCAGCCCCGCCTCCACCGCCACCGCGGCGATCGCCTCCTTGCGGCGCTCCCCCGCCTCCTCCCGCACCCGGACCCGCCGCACCAGCTCCGCCGCGTCCAGCTCCTCCGGCCCCTTCTCCGGCGCCCCCTCGACCACGACGGTGATCTCGCCGCGCACCCCGGCCGCCGCCCACTCGGCCAGCTCCCCGAGAGGGCCCCGCTTGACCTCCTCGTACGTCTTGGTCAGCTCGCGGCACACGGCGGCCCGCCGCTGCGCGCCGAAGGCCTCGGCCATCGCCGCGAGCGTCGCGTCCAGGCGGTGGGGGGCCTCGAAGTACACGAGCGTGCGCCGCTCCTCGGCGACCTCGCGCAGCCGGCCCAACCGCTCCCCGGCCTTGCGCGGCAGGAACCCCTCGAAGCAGAACCGGTCGACGGGCAGCCCCGACAGCGCGAGCGCGGTGAGCACGGCGGACGGCCCCGGTACGGCGGTGACCCGGATGTCCTTCTCCACGGCCGCGGCGACGAGCCGGTACCCGGGGTCGGAGACCGACGGCATCCCCGCGTCGGTGACCAGCAGCACACGCGCCCCGCCCACCAGCGCCTCGACGAGTTCCGGCGTACGCGCGGCCTCGTTGCCCTCGAAGTACGAGACGATCCGCCCGCCCGGCTGCACGCCGAGCGCCTGGGTGAGCCGCCGCAGCCGCCGGGTGTCCTCGGCGGCGACCACGTCCGCACCGGCCAGCTCCTGGGCGAGCCGGGGCGGCGCGTCCGCGACATCACCGATGGGGGTACCTGCCAACACAAGGATTCCTGTCACACCCCCATCCTCCCAGGGGGAACGCCGCCGGCAGGGCGCGGGACCGCCTCGGACACCCCGGCCCACATTCCCGTCCCACGGGACTCCCACAGCCGTGTTCCCTACGATGGCGCGGTGACCAGTACCGCGTCCTCCACGGACACCCGGCAGGACCAGGCCACCGAAGCGCAGCGGCCGTCGTGGCAGCACCGCCTGCGCCGATTCGGCTACGCGGCGCCCCCGAGAGGCGACGTCCGCACCCGGCTGGTGCCCCCGTACACCCGGCCGGGTCCACGGGTGTGGGCCGCGCTCGGGCTGCGCGAGAGTGGCGCGGCGCGCCTGGTCCGGTGGTCGGCGTGGGGCGGTCCGCTGCTGGTGACGCTGTTCGCGGGGCTGCTGCGGTTCCACGACCTGGGCAGCCCCAGGGCGGTGATATTCGACGAGACGTACTACGCGAAGGACGCGTGGGCGCTCGTCCATCGCGGGTACGAGGTCAACTGGGCGAAGAACGCCAACGAGCTGATCCTCCAGAACAACGGGAACGTGCCCATCCCGACGGAGGCGGCCTATGTGGTCCACCCCCCGGTCGGCAAGTACGTGATCGGTCTGGGCGAGCTGATGTTCGGGTTCGACCCGTTCGGCTGGCGGTTCATGACGGCCCTGCTCGGCACGCTCTCCGTGCTGATGCTGTGCCGGATCGGCCGCCGGATCTTCCGCTCGACGTTCCTCGGCTGCCTCGCGGGCGCGCTGATGGCGGTGGACGGCCTGCACTTCGTGATGAGCCGCACCGCGCTGCTGGACCAGGTGCTGATGTTCTTCGTGCTGGCCGCGTTCGGCTGTCTGGTCGTCGACCGCGACAAGGCGCGGCAACGCCTGGCCGCCGCCCTCCCCCGGGACGGCGACGGGGTCGTCCGCCCCGACGTCCTGATCGCCGAGACGACCCGCCTGGGGTGGCGCCCGTACCGCTGGCTGGCCGGTCTCTGCCTGGGCCTGGCCCTCGGCACCAAGTGGAACGCCCTGTACTTCCTGGTGTTCTTCGGGATCATGACGGTGCTCTGGGACTACGCGGCCCGCAAGGTCGCCGGCGCCCGTCAGCCGCTGATCGCGATGCTCCGGCGCGACCTCGGCCTCGCGTTCCTGTCCACGGTCCCCGTCATGATCGTCACCTATCTGGTCTCCTGGACGGGCTGGATCCTCTCCCCGGACGACGGCACCGGCGGCTACTACCGCAACTGGGCCGCGACCGAGGGCAAGGGCGGCTGGCTCGCCTGGCTCCCGGACTGGCTGCGCAGCCTGTGGCACTACGAGCACGCGGTGTACGAGTTCCACATCGGGCTGTCGTCCCCGCACACGTACCAGTCGAACCCGTGGAGCTGGATCGTCCTGGGCCGCCCGGTCTCCTACTTCTACGAGTCCCCGTCCCCCGGCAACGACGGCTGCGCGGTCGACACCGCCGACAAGTGCGCCCGCGAGGTCCTCGCCATCGGCACGCCCCTGCTGTGGTGGGCGGCCGCCTTCGCGGTCCTCTACGTCCTGTGGCGCTGGTTCTTCCGCCGCGACTGGCGCGCCGGCGCGATCGCCTGCGGCATCGCCGCCGGCTATCTCCCGTGGTTCCTGTACCAGGAGCGCACGATCTTCTTCTTCTACGCCGTGGTCTTCCTGCCGTTCCTCTGCCTCGCCGTCACGATGATGATCGGCGCCATCCTCGGTCCCCCCGGCGCCCCGGAACGCCGCCGCGTGGCCGGCGCGGCGGGCGCGGGCGTCCTGGTCCTCCTGATCGCCTGGAACTTCATCTACTTCTGGCCCCTGTACACCGGCCAGCCCATCCCGATCGACAGCTGGCGGTCGCGGATGTGGCTGGATACCTGGGTGTGATGGCCGAACCCCGTTCGCCGGGCTCTGGCGGGCTAACAATCAGGGCACGCACAGGAGTCATTTTCCCCACGCGTTACTCCGGCGTGCTTACAGTGAGCCTCGGCAAGCGGTTTCTGAACGCGTTCAAAGGGGGAGTCGCGTCATGCGCAAGGGGGTCAAGGTCGCCATAGTCGGCGGAGTGTTCGCGGCGATGGTGGGCGGTGCCGGGTACGGCGGGTACAACTTCGTGACGGCGCTGAACGGGGACGGCGGGGGTGTCGAGAAACGCACCGGGCCGCCGGGCGGGGACGAGGTCCGGGAGACGACGGAGAAGTTCTTCGCCGCCTGGGAGAAGGGCGACTCGGCCACGGCGTCGTCGTACACGAACGACGCCGTGGACGCGGGGAAGGTCTTCGGCAGCTTCACGGGCGTCGCGCGGATCGACGACGTGAAGATCGAGCCGGGCAAGCCCACCGGGAGCGGCGACCGGACCGTCCCGTTCTCCGTCAGGGCGACCGTGTCGTACCAGGGCAAGAGCAAGGAACTCGCGTACAGGAGCCGGCTGACCGTCGTGCGCGGGAAGACGACCGGGCGGGCCCTGGTCGACTGGCGGCCCTCCGTCGTACACCCCGAGCTGAAGAAGGGGGACACGCTGTTCACCGGGGAGGCGGCGGCGCCGCCCATCGAGGCCGTGGACCGCGACGGCAAGGCGCTGACCAAGGAGAAGTACCCCTCCCTGGGGCCGATCCTCGACACGCTGCGCGAGCGGTACGGCTCCGACGCGGGCGGCACCTCCGGCGTCGAGCTGGGCATCCACCACGCCGCCGCCGAGGCCGGCGACACCACCCTGCTGACCCTCACCAAGGGCAGGGCGGGCAAGCTGCGGACCACGATCAGTGCCCGGACGCAGGCGGCGGCCGAGCAGGCGGTCACCAAGCACCCCGAGTCGTCCGTGGTCGCCGTGCAGCCCAGCACCGGGCAGGTGCTGGCCGTCGCCAACCACCGTGACGACAGCTTCAACGCGGCCTTCCAGGGTGAACTCCCGCCCGGCTCCACGATGAAGATCGTCACCGCCGCGATGCTCATCGACAACGGCGTGACCTCCATGAACGGCCCCGCGCCCTGCCCCGCCACGGCCACCTGGCAGAGCCAGACCTTCAAGAACCTGCCCGGTCTGAAGCCGGACGAGACGCCGAACGCGACGCTCGCCAACAGTTTCGAGCGGTCCTGCAACACGGCCTTCATCAAGCTGATCGACGAAAAGCCGCTGTCCGACGAGTCGTTGACCGAGGAGGCGCAGGAGCGGTTCGGGATCGGCCGGGACGACTGGAAGACGGGCATCGTCTCCATGGACGGCAAGGTGCCGCCCTCCGGCGGGCCGAACCGGGCCGCCAACGCCATCGGTCAGGGTGACGTCCTGATGAACCCGCTCAACATGGCGTCGGTGACGTCCACGGCGATCACGGGGACGTTCCGGCAGCCGTATCTGGTGTCACCGAAGCTGGACGACCGGGAGCTGGCCACCGCGAAGGGGCTGTCGGCCAGTACGTCCTCGCAGTTGAAGCAGATGATGAGGCTGACCGCGACCCGGGGGACGGCCGCGACCGTCATGTCCGGACTCAGCGGCGACATCGGCGCGAAGACCGGTTCCGCGGAGATCGACGGGCAGGCGGTGGCGGACAGTTGGTTCACCGGGTTCCGCGGGGACGTGGCCGCGGCGGCGATGTCGGAGGGGGGCGGTCGCGGGGGCGAGGCGGCCGGTCCGATCGTGGTGGATGTGCTGCGCGTCTCTCCGTAGGGGATGCGGCTCGCTGCGGGGTGCGGGTCCGGTGGGGGGCCGCGGACAAACGCGGCCCCGCCCACGGAGTGACCCGCGGGACTCTAGGGTGGTGGTGCTCGTTGAGGGACGAGAGGCAGCCGGGGGCAGCGGAAGGTCGGAGCGTGGGTAAGAGAAGGCGTGTCGACGAGCGGAAGGCCGCGAAGTCGGGGAGGTCGCGGCGGCACCTCGTCCTGGGCGGAGTGGCCGTCGCGGCCCTCGGTGGTGGCGCGGTCGCCGTGTACACGGTGTTCGGCGCCGGCGCGTCGGCCGACGACCGTTCGGCCGACGCCAAGGCCGTGAAGAGCGGCCCCCTGTCCGCCGTCGAGGTCCGCACCGCCGCGACCGCGTTCCTGACGGCCTGGCAGAAGGGCACCGTCACCAAGGCCGCCGCCGCCACGGACGACTCGACGGCCGCGAAGACCGCGCTGACCGGCTTCACCAAGGACGCCCACGTCAAAAACGTCACCCTCACCCGCGGCAAACGCGCGGGCGACATGGTGCCGTTCACGGTGAAGGGCACGGTCTCCTACAAGGGCACGGCCAAGCCGCTCACCTACAAGTCCGCCCTCACCGTCGTACGGGCGAAGAAGGACGGCGAACCCGTCGTCGCGTGGCAGCCGTCCGTCGTGCACCCCGACCTCGACGAGGGCGACCGCCTGGTCACCGGTGAGGCGGGCACGCCCCCGGTGAAGGCCCTCGACCGGGACGGCGGCGAGCTGACGACGAAGAAGTACCCCTCGCTGGGCTCGGTGCTGGACGGTCTGCGGGAGAAGTACGGCAAGAAGGCGGGCGGCAAGGCGGGAGTCGAGCTACGGATCGTCCGCGCGGACCCGGAGAAGGCCGGGCCGGACGGCACCTCCTCCAGCAAGTCCGCCGGCTCCACCAAGTCCGCGAACTCCACCAAGTCCACGAAGTCCACGAAGGAGAAGGCCGCCGACAAGACGCTGCTGGAGCTGAGCAAAGGCACGCCCGGGGAGCTGAGGACGACCCTCAGCCCGGCGCTGCAGGCCATCGCCGAGTCGAAGGTGGCGGCCACGAAGCGCGCGTCGGTGGTCGTGATGCGCCCCTCGACCGGCGAGATCCTCGCGGCGGCCAACTCCAGCGCCTTCAACGTGGCGTTCCAGGGCTCCCTGGCCCCCGGTTCCACGATGAAGATCGTGTCGTCGGCGCTGCTCATCGACAAGGGCCTGGCGTCGGCGGACAAGGTCCACCCGTGCCCCAAGTTCTCGTCGTACGGCGGCTGGAAGTTCCAGAACGACGACAAGTTCGAGATCAAGAACGGCACGTTCAAGGCGAGCTTCGCGCGCTCCTGCAACACCGCCTTCATCTCCCAGGCGAAGAAGCTGGACGACAACTCCCTGACCCTGGAGGCCCAGCAGGTCTTCGGGCTCGGCCTGAACAACTGGGCCATCGGCGTGTCCAGCTTCGACGGCGCGGTACCGGTGCAGAGCGCCGCCCCGATGGCGGCCTCGCTGATCGGCCAGGGCGGTGTGCGGATGAACCCGCTGAACATGGCGTCGGTGGTGTCGACCGCCAAGACGGGCGTCTTCAAACAGCCCTACCTCGTCGCCCCCTCCGTCGACGGCCGCACCCTCGCGACCGCCTCCCGGCCCCTGTCCGCCACGGCCCGCACGCAGCTGCGCGAACTCCTCCAATACACCGCCGCGGCCGGTACGGCGGCCGAGGCGATGTCGGGCCTCGGCCCGGACTACGGTGCCAAGACCGGCTCCGCCGAGGTGGACGGCCAGAAGGAGCCCAACGGGTGGTTCACCGCCTGGAAGGGCGACCTGGCCTCCGCCGGGGTCGTCCAGGAGGGGGGCCATGGCAGCGAGTCGGCGGGGCCGATCGTGGCGGCGCTGCTGAAGGCGGGCAGCGGGGGCTGAGTCCCGGCGTCCGCGGTCATGTACGGGCGTGGACGCGGATCTTCTCGTACGACTCGGGCGACTCGGCCAGGCACCAGTCGAAGACCGACGGCCAGGGACCGTAGCCCGCGTCCAGGTCCAGGTGGGCCTGGCCCGGCAGGACGTCGGCGGGCAGGCCCAGGGGGTCGGCGTAGACCGCGGCCGCGCCGCCCGGGCAGTACGGGTCGTCGTCGCCGCCGACGACCCGGGTGTACGAGGCGGCCGCGGCCAGCCGTGCGGGGTCCGGCCGCGGCGGGGCGAACTCGGCTATCTCCGGGTGCTCCAGGGCGACGTCGGGGGCGGGCGGGGCGACGAGCAGGACGCGGTCGACGGGGCCGGACAGGACGTCGTCCCGCGCGACCGCGTGCAGCCACAGCAGACAGGCCAGGCTGTGGCAGACCACCGTGATCCGCCGACCCGCCAACTCCGCCAGCAGGGCGTCCAGTTCCGCCAGCCACCGCTCCAGGTCCGGGTCGTCCGGCTCCGGCAGCTGCGGGTACGCCACCTCGTGGCCGAGGTCGGTGAGGCGGTCGGCCAGCCAGTGCTGCCAGTGGGCGGCCGGGCGGTGGTTCTGCCACCCGTGCAGGATCAGGAAGGCGCGGGTGCCGTCGGCGGGCGGGGTCTCTGTCATCCCCAGATCGTCAGCGAAGCGGGTCCTGCCGGTCCAGTGCCGTCTCTGTGGCTGGATGGGTCGCCGGGCGCGGGCCGGTGGGGCTTCTCGCGCAGTTCCCCGCGCCCCTGAAGGACAGGGGCTACGCCCCAAGCTTTTCAGGGAACGCAGGACCGGTACTTCCCGCGCCTGCAGGAGAGGTGGGGCTTTCGGGCCCGCAGGGCCCGGGCTTTTAGGGGCGCGGGGAACTGCGCGAGATGCCCCACGCACCCGCACCCGCACCCCACACCCACCGCACCACCCCGACAACCCCCTCGCATGGCCCGTACACCCACCGCTAGCGTGCCCGCATGACCAACCCCGCGCAGGACACCGAGCGCACCGCCGCCCACCCCCGTTTCGCCGAGGCACTCACCACCCTGGGCCTGGGCGAACTGCACGCCCGGATCCGCAGGTTCCCGGAGGCCACGAGGACCGCGGCGGAGGCGGCGGCGGCCCTCGGCTGCGAGTTGAGCGAGATCTGCAAGTCGCTGATCTTCGCCGCGGACGGCGTCCCCGTGCTGGTGCTCATGGACGGCGCGTCGAGGGTCGACCTGGAGCTGGTCCGGCGGGAGCTCGGCGCCACGAAGGTCACCCGGGCCCGCGCGGACGTCGTACGGGAGACGACCGGGTACGCGATCGGCGGCGTCCCGCCCTTCGGGCACCGCACCAGGACCCGCGTCCTCGCGGACCGCTCGCTCCTGGACCACGCGACCGTGTGGGCGGCCGCCGGCACCCCGTACACCGTCTTCCCCATGGACCCCAGGACGCTGATCGCCCACGCGGGCGCCACCCTGGTGGACGTCCGCGAGCACAGCGCGTGACGCCCCTCGTCACCGCGGCGGTACTGCTCGCCGCGGTCACCCACGCCAGCTGGAACGCGATCGCCCACAAGATCACGGACAAGCTGGTCGGGTTCACGCTGATAGCCGGCGGCGGGGCGCTGATCGGGTTCGCGATGGTGCCGTTCGTGCCGCTCCCGGAGGCCGGCGCGTGGCCGTATCTGATCGCCTCGACGGTCGTGCACCTCGTGTACTACGTGCTGCTGATGACGTCCTTCCGCCTGGGCGACTTCGGCCAGGCCTACCCCATCGCCCGCGGCTCCGCGCCCCTCGTCGTCACCGTGCTCGCCGCCGTCTTCGCGCACGAGGTGCCGGACGGGTGGGCGGCGGCCGGCATCCTGCTGAGCTGCGCCGGGCTGACCGGGGTCGCGCTGTGGGGCCTGCGCGGCGACCGCCCCCACTGGGCGGCGATCGGTGCCGCGCTGGCCACGGGCGTCTCGATCGCCTCGTACACGGTCGTGGACGGCCTCGGCGTACGGGCCTCCGGGTCCGCCCTGGGCTACATCGCCTGGCTGATGGCCCTGGAGGGGCTGGCGATCCCCGCCTACGCGGTCTGGCGTTGGCGCGGCGAAACGGTCGCCCTGCTCCGGCCGTTCGCCGCCGTGGGTCTGCTCGGCGCCGCGCTGTCCGTGGCGGCGTACGGCCTGGTCCTGTGGGCCCAGACGAAGGCGGAACTGGCACCCATAGCGGCCCTGCGGGAGTCGTCGATCCTCGTGGGGGCGGCCATCGGGGCGGTGTTCTTCAAGGAGCGGTTCGGGGCGCCGAGGCTGGTGGCGGCCGGTCTGCTGGTGGTGGGGATCGGGCTGATGCTGCACGCCGGGTAGACGGAACGCGTGCCGGGCAGGCCGTGCGTCCCCGGGCGCGGAGGGGCACTCTGGAAAGAGCGGTTCCGGAGGTGATCGTCATGATGAAGTCCACAGTCGGATGGCATATCGAGCTGGAGTTCCAGGAGGACGACCAGCGCACCCGTGCGGCGGCCCTCGTACGGCTCCCCGACGGGCAGGAAGTACGTGCGAACGGCTACGCCAGCCGTCACCGCTCCGACTCCCGGCAGCCCCGGGTCGGCGAGGAGATAGCCGGCGCGCGGGCCTTGAACGAGCTGGCCATGAAGCTCCTCACCAAGGCCCACGACGAGATAGACGAGGCATCGGGCCGGACGTCCCACCCGATCGCGCTCTGACGCTCCGGGTCGGCGAGGACGACCGGACGGCGCCATCGCGCCCACCCGTACACGGCCGGAAGGCGGCCGCGCGCGAGCGGGCGCGGTGGCGTCCGCGCATGTCGGCGCGCGAAGAGTGGACGCGTTGCCAAGTGACAGTGGACCGTCAGCCAACGACATTGGCCGGATTTCCGCGCATCCTGGTGATCGCCGCCGCGGAGTGCGGCCGTCCGGAAACACCGGGACCGGGCCAGGACACCAGCGGGGGAGCCCTGGGCCGGTCCGGCCGCTCACCCGTGACGGCCCCTCCGCGGCGGCGATCGTGCGGGCGTGGCCGATCGACGCTCAGCGCCGCGCCAACGCCTCCCGCACCGCCCTCACCAGGGCCTGCGCCCGGGGGTCCGCCGTCACCGTCTTACGGTAGCCGTTCGTGACGTAGCCGAAGGCGATGCCGGTCTCCGGGTCGGCGAAGCCGAGGGGGCCGCCCCGGCCGGGGTGGCCGAAGGAGCCGGCGCCGAGCAGCGGTGAGGCGGTGCCGTGGAGCATGTAGCCGAGGCCGAAGCGGGTGTTGATGACGAGGACGCGGTCGGGGCCGGCGGATTCCTCGGCACGGGCCGCCTCCATGGTCGCCGGACCGAACAGCCGTACGCCGTCGACCTCGCCGAGGAGCGCCGCGTAGAAGCGGGCCAGGGCGTCCGCCGTGGCGATGCCGTTGGTCGCGGGGAGGGCGGACGCGCGGTAGGCCGGGTCGTTCTGGTCCGGGAACGGGGTGATCGCGGCGAAGGCGCGGCGGGTGAGGGAGTCGGGGTCGTCGTAGGCCTCGGTGACCGACCGCTTGGCGCGTACCCGCAGGCCGCCCGAGGGTTCGGGCGCCGACTCCAGACGGCCCGCGCGGCCGACCCGGCCCGCGGCCGCCACCGTGTCCGGCAGGCCGAGCCACAGGTCGTCGTCCAGGCCCAGCGGGGCGGCGATGTCGGAGGCGATCCACTCGCCCGTTCCCCGGCCGGTCACGCGCCGGACCAGTTCGTCGAGCATCCAGCCGTACGTCAGCGGGTGGTAGCCGTGGTCGGTGCCGGGTTCCCAGGCGGGGGCCTGCGCGGCCACGGCGGCCGGTCCCCGGCGCGGGTCCAGCGATGCGGCGGGGGTGAGGGGCCGGTCCAGGGCGGGGAGCCCCGTCCGGTGGCCGAGCACGTGTCGCACCAGCGCGCGGTCCTTGCCGTGCGCCTTGAACTCCGGCCAGTACCGGCCCACCGGCGCGTCGAGGTCCAACTCCCCGCGCTCGGCCAGCATCAGCGCCACCGCGGCGGCCACGCCCTTCGTCGCCGAGCGCATGATCTGGGCGGTGCCGTGCCGCCAGGGCGCGTCGCCGTCGATGTCACGGGTGCCGGCCCACAGGTCGACGACCTTGCGCCCGTGCCGGTACACGACGACCGCCGCGCCTCGCTCGCCGAGCGCCTCGAAGTTGCGTACGAACGCGGTCCTGACCGGCTCGAAGTCCTCGGCGACCGTACCGTTCACGTCCACGCCGAGCTCCCTGTCCGTTCGTCCACCGCGGCCGAGCAGCGACCACGCGCCGCGACCGCCCACGCGATCCGTTCGCCGCGATCCGTTCGCCGCGACGACGGATGCAACGTACAGGCAGGGTTCCGGATTCCTCCCGCCCGGGGCCGCTCCCGCCCGGGGCCGCACCGCACTCAGCCCAGCAGGATCGAGACCTCGATGTTGTCGCGGGTGGCGTTGGAGTACGGGCAGACCTGGTGGGCCGCGTCGACGAGTTTGGCCGCGATGTCCTGGTCGATGATCGGGAGCGAGACGCTGAGGGCGACGGCCAGGCCGTAGCCGCGCTGCTTGTTGGGGCCGATGCCGACCTTCGCGGCGACGGTGGAGCCGGTCAGGTCGTAGCCCGCGCGGCGGCCGACGAGGACCAGCGCGTTGTGGAAGCAGGAGCTGTACCCCGCGGCGAACAGCTGCTCGGGGTTGGTGCCCTCGCCGTCGCCGCCCATCGCCGGCGGCATCGCGACCTTGAGGTCGATCTGGCCGTCCTGGCTGGTGATGTAGCCGTTCCGGCCGCCGTGCGCGGTGGCCTCGGCGACGTACATGATCTTCGTCGGACGCGTGTCCGGACGGGTGTCCGCACCGGTCTCCACCGCGGCGTCGTCAGTCATGCCCTTGGCCTCCCCCAGGACGAGCGCGTGGCCTCCCCAGGACAGGCGCGCACGAATACATCGTGCACAAGGTACCGGTCGGTAGGGGAGAGCGGTTACCAGGGGGTAGTAACCACGGGTAACACGAAGACCACTGGGTCACCTCCGCTCAGCGGCCCGCCGCCTTGGTCGCCCGCGCCGTGACCTGCCACAGTTCCTCGCGCAGCCGGGCGACCTCGGGGCCCTGCAGGCCGGTCGCGGCGGCGAGGGTGGCGGGGACGGCCGCCGCGCGGTCGCGGAGCTGTTCGCCGCGGCCGGTGAGCGCGATGCGCACCGTGCGCTCGTCCCGCAGCGAGCGTTCGCGGCGCAGCAGTCCGGCCGCCTCCAGGCGCTTGAGCAGGGGCGAGATGGTGCCGTAGTCGAGGCGCAGGGCGCCCGCGAGTTCCTTGACGGTGGTCTCGCCGCGCTCCCAGAGGGAGAGCATGACCAGGTACTGCGGGTAGGTGAGGCCGAGTTCGTCGAGCAGCGGGCGGTAGGCGGCGGTCACCGCGCGCTGGGCCGCGTACAGCGCGAAACAGAGCTGCTCGTCGAGGAGCAGCGAACCGTGGCGTTGCGCATCCGCTTGATTCGTCACGGGGCCCATTGTCACGGACGCGTGGGGGGTGGTGTCGGGGGGTCGTGGTCGCGTGCGGGTGGGTGGGGGTTGTTCGCGCAGTTCCCCGCGCCCCTGAAGAGCACCGGCGCGGGAGCGGTTTCGTCCGCGGGTCCGGTGGTGGATCTCGCGCAGTTCCCCGCGCCCCCGAAAAGCACAGGCCCTGCGGGCCTGCGACGGCAGTCGTGGGGCTGGAGAACCTGGGGCACAGCCCCGGGTTTTCAGGGGCGCGGGGAACTGCGCGAACGGGCCCCACCGGGCCCGCGGGCGACAGCGGACCCGGCCGGCTAGCCCGCTCGCACCGAGCGGGGGTCGAAGCCGAAGGGGAGTTCCAGGCGGTGGGCGCGCATCAGGGTGTCGTCGGTGAGGAGTTCCCCCGTCGGGCCGTCCGCCGCGATGACCCCCTCGCTGAGGATCAGGGAACGCGGGCAGAGTTCGAGCGCGTACGGCAGGTCGTGCGTGACCATGAGGACGGTGACGTCCAACGCCCGCAGGATGTCGGCCAGTTCGCGCCGGGAGGCCGGGTCGAGGTTGGAGGACGGCTCGTCGAGGACGAGAATCTCCGGCTCCATGACGAGGACCGTGGCGACGGCCACCCGCCGCCGCTGGCCGAACGACAGGTGGTGCGGCGGCCGTTCCTTGAACTCCGCCATCCCGACCTGCGCGAGGGCCCGGTCCACCCGGGCCTCCAGCTCGGGACCCGTCATCCCCGCCGCCGCGGGCCCGAAGGCCACGTCCTCCCGCACGGTCGGCATGAACAACTGGTCGTCCGGGTCCTGGAAGACGATGCCGACCTTGCGCCGGATCTCCGCCATGTGCCGCTTGCCGACGGGCATCCCGGCGACGGTCACCGTGCCCGCGCCCCCGGTGAGGATGCCGTTGAGGTGCAGGACGAGCGTGGTCTTCCCGGCCCCGTTCGGCCCGAGCAGCGCCACCCGCTCGCCCCGCCCGACGGTGAAGTCGACGCCGAAGAGGGCCTGATGACCGTCGGGGTAGGCGAAGGCCAGCCCGGCGACCTGGAGGGACGGGGGCACGGGATCCACGGGGCTCACGGGGCTCACGGAGTTCACGGGATTCACGGGGTTCTCGGGCGCGGTCACAAGCTCCATCCCAGCAGACAGACGACGAGCGCGGCGACCGGGAGGGCGAACGCGTACGACCACTGCGCCCGGGACGCGGTCACCTCGTCGATCACGGGCATGGTCCCCGCGTACCCCCGGCTGATCATGGCCAGATGGACCCGCTCGCCCCGCTCGTAGGAACGGATGAACAGCGCCCCGGCCGTCTTGGCGAGAACCCCCCAGTGCCGTACGCCGCTCGCCTCGAACCCGCGCGACTCGCGCGCGATCCGCATCCGCCGCATCTCGTCGGTGATCACGTCCCCGTAGCGGATCATGAAGGACGCGATCTGGACGAGCAGCGGCGGCAGTTTCAGGCGCTGGAGTCCGAGGAGGAGTGCGCGGAGTTCGGTGGTGGACGCGAGGAGGACGGAGGCGGCGACGCCCAGCGTGCCCTTGGCGAGGACGTTCCAGGCACCCCACAGCCCGCTGACGCTCAGGGACATCCCGAGGACCTCGACACGCTCGCCCTGCGCCACGAACGGCATGAGCACGGCGAACGCGACGAACGGGATCTCGATCAGCAGCCGCCGGAGCAGGAACCCGGCGGGTACGCGGGCCAGGTGCGCGACCACGCCGAGCAGCACGGCGTACAGCCCGAACGCCCACATCGCCTCCCTCGGCGTCGACACCACGACGACGACGAAGGCGAAGACGGCCGCGAGCTTGGTGTGCGGGGGCAGGGCGTGCACGGGCGAGTGCGCGTGCCGGTACAGCTTGTGGGCGTGGCCGGCGCCCATGTCAGGCGTTCTCGCGGAGGTCCGGGACGGCGGCCGGGGAGGTGTCGTTCGTACGCCGCCTGCGCACGGCCCAGAAGATGCCGGTACCGGCGGCGACGGTGACGCCGACTCCGATCACGCCCGCGAGACCGCCCGCGAGCCGGGCGTTGTCGAGGCCCTCGACGCCGTAGTCGGCGAGCGGGGAGTCGGCGGCGGCGTGGTCCTCGACCTTGGCGTCGATGCCCTTGTCGGCGGCGACCTTCTCCAGCCCGTCGGGGTCGGCCGACGCGTAGAAGCTGACGACACCGGCGAGGAGGAGGGAGGTGCCGAGGCCGGCGAGGAGGAGGGTGCGCGGGGAGCGGGCGACCGGGGCGGGCGCGGCGGCGGGGGCGGGCGCGGCGGCGGGGGCGTCGACCAGTTCGCCGTCGATCCTCAGCTTCAGCGGGGCGGTCAGACCGCGGGCGCCGTGGACGAGGTCCGGCCGTACGGCGATGACGGCGCCGACCGTGGCGGCGGTGATCGCGGCCTCGCCGAGACCGATGAGGACGTGGACGCCGACCATGGCGGTGAGCACCGAGCCGATCGGCACGTCCGTGGTGCCGCCGATCGCGTAGACGAGTGTGAAGGCGGCGGCCGCGGCGGGCACGGAGATCAGCGCGGCGACGAAGGCGGAGACGGTGATCGAGCGGCGCGTCCTGGGCAGGACCTTGGCCAGCCCGCGGAAGACGGCGTAGGCGACGACGGACGTGACGACCGCCATCACGCTGATGTTCACGCCGAGCGCGGTGAGGCCGCCGTCGGCGAAGAGGATGCCCTGCATCAGGAGCACCACGGACACGCACAGGATCCCTGTGTAGGGGCCCACGAGTATCGCGGCCAGGGCCCCGCCGAGCAGATGTCCGCTGGTCCCGGCCGCGACCGGGAAGTTCAGCATCTGCACGGCGAAGATGAACGCCGCGACGAGACCGGCGAGCGGCGCCGTCCGCTCGTCCAGCTCACGCCGGGCGCCGCGCAGGCTCACGGCGACCGCACCGGCGGCGACGACTCCGGCGACCGCCGAGACGGGGGCGTTGATGAATCCGTCGGGGACGTGCATACGAGGGCTCGCTCTCCTGGTACGGGGGCCGGGCCACCGGGTGGGGACGCGCTGGCTGGGGACTGCCTTCCGACGGGGGCCGGAGTGGCTGGAACCTTACGATGATAGAGCCCTGTTGCGACCCTCTTGCAAGAGCGCCTAGGCGCTGAATAGCGAACAGCTCGCCGCAGCCGCGGGGCCTCCGGGGGCGCCGGGCGGAAAATATGCGACATTGGAGAGACAGCGGAAGCGGTGGACAGCGGATGCACGGCTTCTGCGTGGGTCACTCAGCGTGAGGAGCAGCCCGATGTCTGTCACCGTCGAGCAGTACGCCCGGGCCCATGTCGTCACGGACTCCCCCGATGACCGGGACACCGTGCCGGTCATCCTGCGCTACGACCCCGACACCGATGCCTCCGCCGTCCGCGTGCGCCTGCCCGGTCCCGACGAGTGGACCTTCCCCCGCGACCTGCTCGAACGCGGCCTGCGCACCCCCACCACCTCCGGCTCTGTGAGCATCTGGCCCTGCGGCCGGGTCCAGGCCGTCATGGAGTTCCACTCCGCGCAGGGGGTGGCGGTGATGCAGTTCGACACGAAGGCACTGATCCGCTTCCTGCGGCGGACGTACACGGCCGTGCCGGTGGCGCACTGAGCGCGTCCGGCGCCGGCTCGGCGCCCCCGCCCGGTGAGGGGCTGCCGCCCCCGTACACCCTCGCGTCGTTGTGGGTGGTGCGGCACGGGCAGAGCACCGCGAACGTGGCGTACGCCGAGGCCGAGCGGACCGGGTCGACGGTGCCGTTGCCGGGCCGGGGCGGGGATGTTCCGCTGTCGGAGCTGGGCCGTACGCAGGCCGGAGCGCTGGGCGGGTGGCTGGCGGGGATCGCCGGGACCGGCGGCGAGGAGGCTCCCGACGGCGGACCCGGGCCGGATCTGGTGGTCTGCTCGCCTTACGTACGGGCCCGGCAGACCTGGGAGGCGATGGCCGGGCACCCGCGTGCGGTCCCGCCTCCGCTCCTCGTCGACGAGCGGCTGCGGGACCGGGAGACGGGGATCTTCGAGATGCACCCGCCGGACGCCCGGCGGGCCCGCGCGCCCGAGGAGGCGGCACGGTGGGCCCTCGTCGGCGACTGGTTCTACCGTCCGCCGGGCGGGGAGGCGCTGACCGATGTGGTGCTGCGGGTGCGGGACTTCGTCGGCGAGCTGGACCGGGTCGCCCCCGGCCGGCGGGTACTGCTGATCGCGCACGACGCGATCGCCGTCGCCGTACGCCTCGTGTGCGCGGGCCTCGGCGCGGCGTGTCCCGACGGGCTGCCGCCCGTCCCCAACGCCTCGGTCTCGCAGTGGGAGAGCGACGGGGGACGGCTGCGGCTGACGCGGTGGGGGGACACGGCCCACCTCGATCCGGGCTGAGCGAAGGGCTCGCGGGATCACACCGGGACGGTGAGGGTGGCCGTGTATCCCTGGTCGGTGCCGCCCTTCATGGTGGCGAGCTGCTGGTCGTAGCCGTCGCTGAAGATGTTGTCGGTCTCCAGGGAGAGGCGGCCGAGGTTCTCGACGCTCGCGCTGTACCCGTCCGTCGCGTACACGGTGTCGCACACGTCCTTGGGGAAGGCGAGCTGGGAGGTGGCGGCGATGTTCTCGGCGGCGGTGGCGTCCTCCAGGCTGTCGTAGACCTCGAAGTGGACGTGCGGCCAGCGGCCCGGGTAGCAGCCGGGGAAGATCGACGTGAAGGTGACCTGGCCCTTGTCGTCGGCCTCCTGGACGCCGCGCAGGTAGTTCTCCTCGGTGACGCCGTCGGAGTAGAGGGAGTACCGGCCCTCCCGGTCGCAGTGCCACACGTAGACCGCTGCGCCCTCCTTCGGGGTGTCGCAGCCGGAGGCCTGGTCGACGACCGTCAGCGTGATCGTCAGCGGGATGCCTTCGGCGACGCCGTCGGCCGAGCCGAAACTCTTCGCGATGTCCCGCCGGACGACACCGCTCTCCTTGAGGACGTCCGGGCCGTTCGAGCCGTCACCGGGGTAGGGGCCGGCCGTCTCGGTGGGGATGACCTCGCAGTCGGCGCCGGAGGCGCCGGCCGACGACGAGCCGGAGGAGGACGCGTCCGACGCGGAGCCGCCGCCGGAGCCGTCCGTGGAACAGGCCGCGACCAGCGGGACCATGCTCGCGCCGGCCAGCAGTCTGATCATGCGGCGGCGGGCGAACACCGGGAGGTCGTACGAGAGCCCTCTGTCGAACTCGTCGTCGTGGTCGTGCCCGTGGCCATGGCCGCCGCTGCCGTTCGTGGGTGCTGTGCTCATGATGCCGAACCACGCCTTCCGAAGATTCCCGTCATGGAATGCGCGTGATGCTACGAGCGCTTCCTGTGCGCTTCCCAGCCGCCTGCCATGGGCACGTTGTCAGCCGGGCGCCGCATCCGGTCACCGTACGGCCCCCAGCACCACGAGCGTGAACAGCGCCGGAGGGGTCGCGATCATCGTCGTCAGGTGGACGACCAACGCCCGCGTCAGCCCCAGCACCGGGAACAGCGCCAGCCCGCCCAGCAACCACCAGCCGAGGATCCGCCCCGCGAGCTGCCAGGCCGCGGTCTCCTCGGCCCGGGTGAGAAGCACGCAGCACAGGAGCACGTTGCCGGCACCGACACCGACCCGCCTGTCCACCTGCCGTACCCGCCGTACCCGCCGTACAAGCCGGATCGCACGGGACGCGTCTCATCATGACGGCCGAACAGCACCTCTGAGGGGCCCCGGCCCGGGTCACGCCCCGACCGTCCCGTCCACCCCCTCCCGCAGGAAGTCCGCGTGGCCGTTGTGGCGGGCGTACTCCAGCAGGACGTGGATCATGACCATCCGGAGCGAGACCTCCTCGTTCCAGCGCGGCTGGTGGCCGACGAGGTCCAGTGACTCCGCCTCCCGTTCGATACGGCGCGAGGTCTCCACCTCCGCCTCCCACGCCCCGAACGCCTCCGCCCGCGTCGAGGCGCTCGCGTCGTACGCCGCCTGGAAGTCGATCTCCTTCGACCACACCATGGGGGCGTCGTGGTCCTCGAACACCCGGCGGAACCAGGCGCGTTCGACCTCCGCCATGTGCCGTACGAGGCCCAGCAGCGAAAGGGTCGACGGGGGCATCGACCGGCGGCGCAGTTCCTCGTCCGTGAGGCCCGCGCACTTCATGGCGAGGGTCGCGCGGTGGTAGTCGAGGAAGGCGCGGAGTGTGGCGCGTTCCGTGCCGAGGTGGGGCGGGCCCACACGGGTGTCACGAGTCTCGTCGGTCGCGTCGATCTCGTCGCGCGCGTCGGGGGCGTCGGGGGCGTCGGGGGCGTCGGGGGCGTCGGGGGCGTCGGGGGCGTCGGGGGCGTCGGGGGCATGGTTCGCGTCGGTCTCTTCGGGCATCCGTCATTTTCACCCCTCACGCGGAAGCCGGTGAGGGCGCCCGTCCTCACGGGCCCTCACCGGCGGTCCTGCGTGTCCGTCCCGCGTGTCAGGCGCGGATCAGCTCCCTGTCCTCGTCGTCCTCGGCCGAGGTCCCGGTGGCGTCGTTCGCCCGCAGCCCCTCACCCTCGACGTCGACGTTCGGCAGCGCCCGGTCGAGCCACTTCGGCAGCCACCAGGCCTTGTCGCCCAGGAGGGCGAGGACGGCCGGGACGATGGCCATGCGGACGACGAACGCGTCGAAGAAGACGGCGATGGCGAGACCGAAGCCGATCATCTTGATCATCGACTCGCCGGAACTGATGAAGCCGGCGAAGACGGCCATCATGATCGCCGCGGCGGCCGCGACCACCCGTGCGCTGTACCTGAAGCCCGTCACCACGGCCTGGTGAGCGTTCTCGCCGTGCACGTACGCCTCGCGCATCCGGGTCACGAGGAACACCTCGTAGTCCATGGCCAGGCCGAAGACCACGCCCACCATGAAGATCGGCATCATCGACATGATCGGGCCGGTCTCCTCGACCCCGATGAGCCCCGCCAGCCAGCCCCACTGGAAGACCGCGACCACGGCGCCGAGCGCGGCCAGCACGCTGAGCAGGAAGCCGAGGGCCGCCTTCAGCGGAACCAGGATCGACCGGAAGATCACGATCAGCAGGAGGAAGGCCAGGCCCACCACCAGCGCGAGATAGGGGAGCAGCGCGTCGGTGAGCTTCTGCGAGAAGTCGATGTTCATCGCGGTGGCACCGGTGACCAGCACCTTCGCGTCCGTGTCCGCCGTCACGCCGGCGCCCGCGTCACGGATGGAGTGCACCAGGTCCTCGGTCTGCGTCGAGGACGGCTTGGACTTCGGGATCACCGTGATCATCGCGGTGTCGCCGGCCTTGTTGAAGGTCGCGGGCGTCACCGTCACGACGTCGTCGAGACCCTTGATCTCGTCGGTCACCGCGGTGGCGGCCCGCTGCGGGGACGCGCTGTCCTTGGCGTCGACGACGACCATCAGGGGGCCGTTGAAGCCGGGTCCGAATCCTTCCGAGAGCAGGTCGTACGCCCGGCGCTGCGTGGTGGACGTCGGCTGCGAACCGTCGTCGGGCAGGCCCAGCTCCAGCCGGCCGGCCGGGAGCGCGATCGCCCCGAGGCCGACGACGCCGAGCAGCAGCACGGCCACCGGACGACGGACGACGAAGCTCGCCCAGCGGGTGCCCAGGCTGGGCTTGCCCGCGACGGGCGCCTCACCGGTCTTCGCGGCGGTCTTCGCACCGGTCTTCGCGGCGGAGACCTCGGCAGGTCCCTCGGCAGGTCCCTCGGTGGACTTCTTCGCCCTGCCGCGTCCGAGCAGTCCGCCCTTCTCACCGGCGGGCCGGACCTTGCGGCCCGCGTAGCCGAGCAGCGCCGGGACCATGGTGAGGGCGATGAGGACCGCGACGACGACCGTGCCCGCCGCCGCGAGACCCATCTTGGTCAGCATCGGCACGTTGACGACCGCGAGACCGGCCAGGGCGATCACGACCGTGAGCCCCGCGAAGACCACCGCCGAGCCGGCGGTGCCGACGGCCCGGCCGACCGCCTCCTCGCGTTCCCTGCCCTCGGCCAGTTCGGACCGGTAGCGGGAGACGATGAACAGCGCGTAGTCGATACCGACCGCGAGACCGATCATCAGGGCGAGGGTGGAGGTGGTGTCGCCGAGGTCGAGCGCGCTGGCGAGCGCGGTAATGGTGGAGACACCGATGCCGACGCCGATGATCGCCGTCAGCAGCGGCAGCCCGGCCGCGACCAGCGAGCCCAGGGTGATGACGAGGACGACCGCGGCGAGGGCGAGACCGATGATCTCGCCGGTGGCCGCCGTCTCCGGCTCGGGCTGCAGGGCGTCGCCGCCCATCTCGACCGTGAGCCCGGCGGCCTGCGCCTTGTGCGCGGTGGTCTCCAGGGCCTCCTTCGAGGAGTCCTTCAGCTCCATGGCCGGGACCTTGTACGTCACCGAGGCGTAGGCGACCGTCCCGTCCTGGCTGACCGCGCGGGTGGTGAACGGGTCGCTGACGGAGACGACTTCGGAGCCGTCGCCCAGTTCCCCGACCGTCTTCTCGACGGCCGCCTTGTTGGCGGCGTCGGTCATCTTCTCGCCCTTGGGCGCCTTGAAGACGACCCGGGCGGTGGCGCCGTCGGCGCTCATGCCGGGGTAGCGCTGCTCCAGCAGGTCGAAGGCCTTCTGGGCCTCGGTGCCGGGGATGGAGAAGGAGGAGGATCCGGCGGCGGGCGCGGAGGCGGCGCCGACGCCCGCGAGCGTCAGCAGTGCCACCCAGATCAGGGCTACGAAATGTCGTCGCCGGAAGGCGAGTCGACCGAGTTTGTAGAGGAAAGTGGCCACGGGGGCGGTACTCCCGTTCAGGTCGTGGACGTGCAGGAGGGCAGGACGGATCAGCCCGTGCCGAAGGCGGGGAAGGCGAGAGGGGCAGGGGTGATCAGCCCGACGACATGAGCGGTGGCGTCAGGTACGGGTGTTCGCCGACTACGGGACTACTGGGTGGTCGACACACCGAGGGCGGGGAGGACCACGGCGTCGATGTACGAAGCGAGGAAGCCCTGGGTCGGCGGCAGGTCCTCGATCATGCCGCGCGCGACGTAGGCCCCGATGAACATGTGCAGCACGTAGTCGATGGCCGGGTTGTCCTCGCGGACCTCACCCCGGTCGACGGCACGTTGCAGCATGCGGCGGGTCTCCTCCACCTCGGGCTCGATGATCAGCTCGCGGAACGCCTTCAGGAGGTCGGGATTTCCGTGGATCGCCATGGCCAGGCCCCGCATGAGCGCGGAGTTCTGTTCCATGGTGCAGTCGTCCTGGGTGCCGATCATCGCGTGCATGTCGCCCCGCAGGGACCCGGTGTCGACGGAGGCGATGTCGGGGCCGGGCTTGTTGGCCCGCATCGCCTTCGCCACCAGCTCGGCCTTGCCGCCCCACTGGCGGTAGAGGGTGGCCTTGCTGGACCGGGTGCGGGCGGCCACGGCGTCCATGGTGAGAGCGTCGTAGCCGACCTCCCGGAGCAGGTCGAGGACGGCCGCGTACAGCTCGGCCTCGCGCTCGGGCGTGATCCGACTGCGGCGCACCGTCGCGGTCTCAGTCATCGCACTTCCCTTGCTCCGGCTTGGCGTTCGGGACGACAAGGCTACCGGCCGCACCCCTGAGGCACGGGCCGACGACCCCGTTCCCGAACGAAACGGTTTCGTACGCTTAAGAAGATACCCCGGCCCGCCAAGAAAACGAAACCGTTTCGTACGTGTCCTGGGTCACGGCGGTGAAGTTGCCGGTGCCTCCCGGGCGGAAAAGCATGGGTGGGTGAGCGACACCTATGAGCGAGGGACGGGCCAGGAGCGAGGGATGAGCCCGGGGCGAGGGACGGGCTCGGGGCAAGGGACGGGCCCGGAGCGAGGGCCGGGCCCGGAGCAGGCGCCGCGCCACGAGCGAGCGACGGACCCGGAGCAAGGGACAGACCGGAAGCAGGAGACGCACCCGGAGCGAACGTCGGACCCGGAGCAACGGACCGACCGGAAGCAGGAGACCCACCCGGAGCGAGCGACGGACCCGGAGCAACGGACCGACCGGAAGCAGGAGACGCACCCGAAGCAGGAGACCCACCCGGAGCAAGGGACGCACCCGGTGCAAAGGCCAAGCCGCGCGCAGAGGGTCGGTCGTGCGCAGGAGGGCGGCCATGGACAAGCGGCGGCCCCGGACGCCGGCTACCTCCGCTTCCCCCACCTCAGCGGCGACCGCTTCTGCTTCGTGGCCGAGGACGACCTGTGGCTGGCCCCCCTCGACGGCTCGGAGCGCGCCTGGCGGCTCACCGTCGACCGTACGAAGGTCGCCTGCCCGCGCTTCTCGCCCGACGGCCGGCACATCGCGTACACGAGCTGGCGGAGCATCACCCCGGAGATCCATCTGACCCCGGTGGACGGCGGGGCTCCCGCGCGCCGGCTCACCCACTGGGGCAGCCCCGACACCGAGGTCCGCGGCTGGACGCCCCCGAACAGGGCGGGCCGGTCGGACATCCTGGCCGTCGCCTCCCACGGCGAGCCCTTCTCGTACTTCACCTGGGCCTACAAGGTCCGCACCGACGGCGACCCCGGCCGCAAACTCCCCTGGGGTCCGGTATCCGACATCCAGTCCGCCGAGATCGACGGCGAGCGCCGCAGCCTGCTGCTCACCGGAACGCCCCCACACGAACCGGCTTCCTGGAAGCGCTACCGGGGCGGGGCCACGGGCCGCCTCTGGCTGCACGGCGAACGGCTGCTGGCCGACCTCGACGGGCACCTGCACTCCCCCATGTTCGTCGGCGGCCGGATCGCCTTCCTCTCCGACCACGAGGGCGTCGGCAACCTCTACTCCTGCGCGTACGACGGCTCCGACCTGCGCCGGCACACCGACCACGACACCTTCTACGCCCGGCACGCGGCGAGCGACGGCACCCGGGTGGTGTACCAGTGCGCCGGCGACCTGTGGATCGTCGACGACCTCGCCGCCGACGCCACCCCCCGCCGCCTGGACGTGACGCTCGGCGGCGCTCGCACCGGGCGGCGGCGGTACCAGGTGCCGGCCGCCCAGCACGTCGACGGCCTCTCGGTCGACGAGACGGGCCGGGCCAGCGCGGTCGTCGTACGCGGCAGCCTCTACTGGCTGACCCACCGCGACGGCCCCGCCCGGACCATCGCCGACACCCCCGGCGTACGCGTCCGGCTGCCCGAGATGCTCGGCTCCGGCGGGCAGGTCGCGTACGTGACCGACGCGGACGGCGAGGACGCGATCGAGATCGCCCACCTCCCCCGGGCCACCGGCGACCGTGCACCCCGCCGCCTCGCCTCCGGGGGCCTCGGCCGCGTCCTGGAACTGGTGGCGGACCCGCGCGGCGAACGTCTCGCCGTCGCCGCGCACGACGGCCGCGTCCTCCTCCTGACCGTGCCCGACCCAGCGGCTGCCGCCGCGGGAACGGAGGAGTCGAACGGCGAGGTCACCGAACTCATCGCCTCCCTCAACGGCCCCGTCCGCGACCTCGCCTTCTCCCCCGACGGCGCCTGGCTGACCTGGTCCCACCCCGGCATCGGCCGCACCCTGCGCCAGATCAAGATGGCCCGGATCAAGGACCGCCTCATCGTCGACGTGACGAGCGGCCGCTTCGAGGACGAGAACCCGGTCTTCACGCGGGACGGCCGCTACCTCGCCTTCCTGTCCTGGCGCGGCTTCGACCCGGTGTACGACGTGCACACCGGCGACCTGTCCTTCCCGCTCGGCTGCCGCCCCTACCTGCTCCCGCTCTCCTCCGCCACGCCCTCCCCCTTCGCACTGAACCCCGACGGCCGCCCGGTCGCCGGAGGCATGGACCCGACCGAGGACGAGGACACCGACGGAACGGTCACCGTGGAGACCGAGGGCCTGGAGAACCGCGTCACCCCCTTCCCCGTCACCGCCTCCAAGTACTCGGCGCTGCACCCGGTCTCCGGCGGCGGCCTCGTCTGGCTGCGCTGGCCCATCTCGGGCGCCCTGGGCGAGACCTTCGCCGACCCGGACGACATGACCGGCCGCCCGACCCTCGAACACTTCGACATCAGCAGGGCGAAGAGGTCCGAACTGGTGCAGCACCTGGACTGGTTCGCGGTCAGCGGCGACGGCTCACGGCTGGTCGTGGTGGACGAGGGCGACCTGCGTGCCGTCCCCTCCACCGAGTCCGGCGACGGCGACTCGACCGTCTGGATCGACCTCCGGCGCGTCCTGCACGAGGTCGACCCGGCCGCCGAGTGGCGCCAGTCGTACGCGGAGGCCGGGCGCCTGATCCGCGCCTACTTCTGGGACCCGGGAATGAGCGGCATCGACTGGGACGCGATCCTCGACCAGTACCGCCCGCTGGTCGAACGGGTCGCCTCCCCCGACGAGTTCGCGGACCTGCTGCGGGAAGTGCTCGGCGAACTCGGCACCTCCCACGCCTACGTCACCGCCGCCCGCCGCAACGAGGGCCCGCCCCACTACCAGCGCCGCCAGGGGCTCCTCGGCGCCAACCTCGTCCGCCGGGACGACGACTGGACGGTCCGCCGCATCCTGCCCGGCGACTCCTCCGACTCCAAGGCCCGCTCCCCGCTGGCCGGCACCGGCATCAGGGAGGGCGCCGCGCTGACCCACGTCGACGGCCGCCCGGTCGACCCGACGACCGGCCCGTACCCCCTGCTGGCGGGCGCGGGCGGCACGACCGTCGAACTGACCTTCTCCCCGGCCGAGGGCGAGGGCCGCTCCCGCCGCGTGGCCGTGGTCCCCCTGCTCGACGAACGCCCCCTGCGCTACCAGGACTGGGTGGCCAAACGCCGCGAGGTGGTCCGGGAGCTGAGCGGCGGCCACTGCGGCTATCTGCACATCCCGGACATGGGAGGCTCCGGCTGGGCCCAGTTCAACCGCGACCTGCGCATGGAGGTCTCCCGGCCCGCCCTGATCGTCGACGTACGCGGCAACGCGGGCGGCCACATCAGCGAGCTGGTGGTGGAGAAACTGAGCCGCACGATCCTCGGCTGGGACCTGACCCGGGGCGCCCAGCCGGTGTCGTACGCGTCGAGCGCCCCGCGTGGCCCGGTGGTGGCCCTGGCCGACGAAGCGACCTCGTCCGACGGCGACATGATCACCGCCGCCTTCAAACTCCTCGCGCTCGGCCCCGTGGTCGGCCTGCGCACCTGGGGCGGCGTCGTCGGCATGACCGGCCGCCACCAGCTCGGCGACGGCTCGGTCATCACCGTCCCCATGAACGCGGCCTGGTTCGACGCGTACGGCTGGACCATCGAGAACCGAGGCGTCACCCCGGACCTGGAGACCCTGCGCACCCCCCTCGACTGGGCCGAGGGCCGCAACACCCAGTTGGAGGCGGCGGTGAACCTGGCCCTGGACCTCCTCAAGACCCACCCCCCGGCGGACCCCCCCGACTACACGAACACCCCGGACAGGTCCCGCCCGAAGCTGCCGAACCGCCCCCGCCCCCGCCCCCGCCCCTGAGGAGGTTCTCGCACTCCTACGGTTCTTCTTGACGGTTCTTCTTGCGGGCGGACAACGACGCAGGGCGCCCTCCCGAAGGAGAGCGCCCCACGTTCGGCGTCGCCGAAGTCGGGTCCGGACGACTACACGTCCTGCCGGAACCGGTCCTCGTCGTCCCGCATCAGCCGCTCGGACTCCTCGTCCCGCCGCTGCGCACCACGCTGCGGCTGACCGTGCTCACGCTGCGGCTGACGCTCGCGCTGCGGCTGGCCGTGCTCACGACCGGGCTCGCGCCCGTGCTGCTCGCGCTCACGCTCACCAGGCCGCTGAGCCCGCTGCCGCTCCTCCGGCGACTGTCCGGCCTTCCGCTTCAGCTGCTCAGCCTTGTCCTGGAACTGGTCCTTCATGCCCATGTGGATTCACTCCCGTTGTGGGTGAGGGGATCGGGCCTCGACCAGACAAACACGCACGAACACGCCCCGCATGTCGATCAGTCACGCTCGGTCATCAGGCGTCCGGCGCCCCGACCCCCCGCGTCCGCTCGTCCGCGGCCCCACCGGCCCCCACCAGCCCCTTGGCGACCCCGCGGAGCCGAGGCTCCATCCGCCGCACCTCGCGCGGCGCGAACGTCCCGATGAGCCCCGGGAGATACCCGCGTACGCCCTGCATCCCCCGCAGCCACCACTGCCCGTACACATGACTCGACCGCCGCTCGATCCCGGCGACCAGCCGGTCCACCGCCGGTCCCAGGGGATACGTCTTCCCGGCCGGCCACGGCAGCCGCTCCCGCAACTCCCGCAGCGCCTCGTCCTTGTCGGCGCCCCGCACCATGTCCGTGTCCGTCCAGGACAGATACCCGACCCCGACACCCACACCCTGATGCGCGACCTCGGCCCGCAGACAGTGCGCGTACGCCTCGACGCCCGACTTGGACGCGCAGTACGCCGTCATCATCGGCGCCGGGGTGATCGCGGCGAGGGAGGCGATCTGCAGCAGATAGCCCCGGCTCTCGATCAGCGCCGGCAGGAACGCCCGCCCGGTGACGGCCGATCCGACGAGGTTGACCTCGACGACCCGCCGCCAGGACTCCGGGTCGGAGTCGACGAAGGGCCCGCTGTTGGCGACGCCCGCGTTGGCGACGACGATGTCGACCCGCCCGAACCGCTCCTTGACCTCCTCGGCGACCCGGGCCATGGCCTCGTGGTCGGTGACGTCGGCGTGCCAGTACGCTCCCCCATCTCCGTACAGCCGCTCCGACACCCGCTTCAGCTCGTCCGGTTCGAGGCCGACGAGCGCGATCTTCACCCCCCGCGCCGAGAGCTTGCGCGCGAGGAGTTCCCCGACGCCCCGCGCGGCCCCGGTGACGACCGCGACCCGCCCCCGCAATTTGCTGCCGTCGCTCATGCGCCCGCCTCCTCCAACTCGTCCTGTCCGGCACGTACATACAGCGCGGCCAGCCCGCGTATCCGGGCGCTGACCGCTTCCGGCGCCTCCACCGGCGCCATGTGTCCGACGCCGGTCAGCTCGCTCACGCCCACGCAGTCGGGCAGCGCGGCGGCCAGCGCCCGCGCGTGCACGGGCGGGGTCATCCGGTCCGCCGTGCCCACGACGACGGCCGTCGGCACCGTCAACTCCCTTACGCGCTGGTCGAGATCGAGCGAGGCGAGGACATGCGACCAGGCGTGCCGCACCCGGGCCGGGCACGCGTGCACGATCCGCGCGCACGCCTCGACCATCACCGGCGACGCGCCGGGGCCCATGGTCGCGTACTTGAGGATGCGCCGGGCGACCGGCGTGACCGGCCCGAGCGGCGCCCGCGCGCCGAGGACCCTCTCCGTGAGCCAGGTGCGTACGCGTCCGGGCCGCATCGGCACGACCAGCGACTCGACGGCCAGCTTCGAACTGCCCGTGCTGCACAGCAGGACGGCCGCCGCGTGCTCCCGCAGGCCCGGCCGCCCTGCGGCCGCCATCAGCGTCATCCCGCCCATGGAGTGCCCGGCCAGCACCGCCTTCTCGCCCGGCGCGAGCGTCGCGGCGAGCACCGCCTCCAGGTCGTCGGCGAGGGCGTCGGCGGTGCACACGGCGGAGGCGGGACTACGGCCGTGGCCGCGCTGGTCGTAGACGACGACCCGGTGGTCGACGGCGAGGTCCCGCACCTGCGCCGCCCAGTACGCCGTCGAACACGTCCAGCCGTGCACGAGCACCACCGCCGGCGCGTCCTGCGGGCCGTGCACCTCGACGTGCAGCCGCGCCCCGTCGGCGGACACGGCCGCCAACTCCCGTACGGCGACGGGCGGCGCGTAGGGCCCGTGCTTCACATGGGTCAGTCGGGTCACGCTCCGGCCTCCACCTTCGCCAGGTCGCCCGTCCCGGGCGTCTCCTCGTTCTCCGTACCCGGCCGGGCCGCCCGCAGCACCGTGTACTCGCTCAGATCGACACGCCGGGTCGCACTCCGGAACTCGCTCGTCGTGCCCGGCCAGACGGTCGTGTTGCGGCCGTCGGCGTCGAGGTACCAGCTGGTGCAGCCGCCCGTGTTCCAGACCGTGCGCTCCATGCGCTTGTGGACCCGCTGGTTCCAGGCCGCCACGGCGGCGGGCCGGGCGTCCAGGGCGACCCGGCCGCCCAGCACGTCCAACTGCCGTACGAAGTCCGCCATGTAGTTGAGCTGCGACTCGATCATCAGGATCATGCTGGAGTTCCCCAGGCCCGTGTTGGGCCCGATGATCGTCATCCAGTTCGGGAACCCGGCGGCCGACGCCCCGCGCAGCGCCTGCATCCCGCCGTCCGCCCACGCCTCGGCGAGGGTCCGGCCGTCCGCGCCCACGACCCGGTCGGCGATGGGCATGTCGGTGACATGGAACCCGGTGCCGAAGACGATCGCGTCGACCTCGGCGGCGGACCCGTCGGCGGCGACCAGTGTGGAGCCGTCGACCTTGGCCAGCCCGGACGCGATCACGTCGACGTTCGGCCGGGTGAGCGCCGGATAGTAGGTGTTGGACAGCAGGATGCGCTTGCAGCCGATGCGGTAGTCGGGCGTGAGCCGGGCGCGCAGCTCCGGGTCGCGCACCGCGCGGGCCAGGTTCCGCTTCGCCACCCGCTCCACCAGGCCCAGCGCCTTGGGGCGCTTGGTGAAGGCCTGCACCTGAAGCTCCCGGACGCCCCACAGCACGCCGCGCCGCGCCTGCGCGGTGAAGGGCAGCTGCCGGTGCAGCCACTGCTCGACGCCGCCGATGCCCCGGTCCACCCGCGGCATCACCCACGGCGGGGTCCGCTGGAAGAGGGTCAGCCGGCCGACCTCGGGCGCGATCGCCGGCACGATCTGGGCCGCGGAGGCCCCCGTGCCGATCATCGCGACCCGCTTGCCGCGCAGGTCGTAGCCGTGGTCCCAGCGGGCGGAGTGGAAGACCTTGCCGGGGAAGGAGCCGAGCCCCGGCAGCTCGGCCTCGGTGGGGATCCGCGGATCGGAGAGCGGGCCGGTCGCGGAGACGACCATGTCGGCGCAGAGCCGCCCGCCGCTGGTCTCGATGTCCCAGCGCAGCCGCTCCCCGTCCCAGGCCATCCTCAGCACCTCGGAGTCGAAGCGGATGTGCGGCCGCAGCCCGAAGACGTCCGTCACGTGCTCCAGATAGGCCCGGATGTGCTCCTGCCCGGAGAAGGCGCGCGGCCAGGCGTAGTTGGGCGCGAAGGAGAACGAGTACAGATGGGACGGCACGTCACAGGCGCACCCGGGGTAGTCGTTGTCGCGCCAGGTGCCGCCGACGGCACCCGCCCGCTCCAGGACGACGAAGTCGGTGATCCCCTCGCGCCGCAGCCGCACGGCCGCGCCGAGCCCGCCGAACCCGGACCCGACCACCGCCACCCGCACATGCGGCACCCGCTCCCGCCCGCTCTGCCCCTGCTCGGCCATCCGGTACCTCCACGCCTCATCGCGTGCGCACACCGCGTTCGCACCCCATGTCCGCGCCAGTAATCACTGGCGCAGTGGGGAGCGTAGGGCAGGACCGTACCGATGGGTAGGGGTCCGGCACTCTGGAGTTACCAGCGGTACGACATAGGCTGCGCGCGTGGCAGAAGACGGCGAGCGACACGAGTACCGCATGGAGGAGCTGGCCGGGAAGGCCGGCATCACCGTACGCACCCTGCGCTTCTACCGGGAGCGCAAACTGATCCCGCCACCCCGCCGCGAGGGCCGTATCGCCTGGTACGACGACACCCACCTGGCCCGGCTGCGCACGATCTCGGCACTGCTGGAGCGCGGCCACACGCTCAGCGGGATAGCCGAGCTGGCCGAGGCCTTCGACCAGGGCCGCGACGTGGGCGACCTGCTGGGCCTCGGGGACCCCACCGAGGAGGTCCCGGTCCGCCTCTCCCCCGAGGAACTGGCCGACCACTTCGGCGACCAGTCGACCCCGGAGAACCTCGCCGCCGCCCTGGACCTCGGCTATCTCGCCACCGACGGCGGCGAGATCGTGCACATCAGCCGCCGCCTCCTGGACGTCTCGGCGGCCCTGGTCCGCGAGGGCGTCCCCCTCGCCGACGTCCTCACCGTCGGCCGCCGCGTACGCGAACACGCCGAGGCCCTCGCCACCCTCTTCACCGACCTCATCCTCACCCAGCCCGGCCGCACCCCCGAAGACCTCCACCGCCTCCGCCCGTTGGCGAAGAGCGTGACGGAGGCGGAGCTGTCGCTGGCGCTGGACAGGCGGTTGCGGCAGACCGAAGCGGGCGATCAGGGGCCATGGCCGGGGCCGCCGGGATCGCCCCACCCGCCTCCTCAGAGGTCGTAGACCACCGTCACCGGCGCATGGTCCGACCATCGCTCCGCGTGAGTCGCGGCCCGCTCCACGAACCCCTTGACCGCCTTGGCGGCGAGCCCGGCCGTGGACACCTGATAGTCGATGCGCCATCCCGAATCGTTGTCGAAAGCCCGCCCCCGGTACGACCACCAGGTGTACGGCCCCTCGACATCGGGGTGCAGGTCACGCACGACGTCGACGTACCCCCCGTCCCCCGCGTCGAGGACCTGCCCGAGCCAGGCCCGCTCCTCCGGCAGGAACCCGGAGTTCTTCTGGTTGGCCCGCCAGTTCTTGAGGTCGGCCTGGCGGTGGGCGATGTTCCAGTCGCCGCAGACCACGACCTCGCGTCCGTCGGCGGCGGCCCGCTCCCGGAGTTCCTTCAGATAGGGCAGGAACTCCCCCATGAACCGCACCTTCTCGTCCTGCCGCTCGGTGCCGACCTCGCCGGAGGGGAGGTAGAGACTGGCCACGGTCACACCGGGCAGCTCGGCCTCGACGTACCGCCCGCTGCCGTCGAACTCGGCCGAACCGAAGCCGATCCGGACCCGGTCGGGCTCACGCCGGCTGTAGAGCGAGACCCCCGCGCGCCCCTTGGCGGCGGCCGGGGCGTGCACGACGTGCCACCCCTCGGGCTGTCGCACCCCTTCGGGGAGTTGCTCGGGCTCGGCCCGCACCTCCTGCAGGCACACCACGTCCGCCGAGGTCCCGGCGAGCCACTCGACGAAGCCCTTCTTCGCGGCGGCCCGCAGCCCGTTCACATTCACAGAGGTCACAGTCAGCACCCGGGCACGATACCCGTACCGTGGACGGGGTCCGGATTCGGCACAGATCACCCCGGACGCCCGCGGTCCCGGCCGCCGCGACTCCGGACGCCCGCGGCCCCGGCCGCCCCGAAGGAGAATCATGCATAGATGTACGATTCATGGCATGATTATCCGTCCCGTGCCCTTCGATCACCCCGACGCCGTCAAGCTGAACGACGAGGTCCAGGCCGAGTACAGCGTCCGCTACGGCGACGACGGCGACGCCACCCACATGGACCCGGCACACTTCCTGCCACCGAGGGGCCTGTACCTGATCGCCTACGACCCGCACGGCAGACCCCTGGCCACGGGCGGCTGGCGCAGCCAGGACACCAACGACGAGGGCAACCTGGACGGCGACGCCGAGATCAAGCGGATGTACGTCACCCCCGAGGCACGCGGCCTGGGCCTGGCCCGCCGCGTGCTCGCCGCGCTGGAGTCCGACGCCCGCGCCGCCGGCCGCACCCGTATGGTCCTCGAAACCGGCACCAAGCAGCCCGAGGCCGTCTCCCTCTACACCTCCAGCGGCTACGAGCCCTGCGCGAAGTTCGGCTACTACCGCTTCCACGAACTGAGCCTGTGCTTCGCGAAGCGGCTGCACGCCTGACCCCGGGCCCGTAAATCCCGGTGCCTTCCGGGGTGTCGGGCCCCTACCGTGAGCCCGGTGAAGAAGAACACGCGTCTGCGCCGTCTCGTCGTGGGCGACACCACCTGGCACTGGACCGTCCGCCAGAGGTCCCGCGTGGCCTACGACCACTGCCACCTCAAGCTGTCCCTCTACCCGCAGGGCCCCGGGCGCCGCCGCCTGGTCCTGCTCTTCAGCCCCGCCGAGGACCGCGTCGTCTCGAACTGCTACTTCGACTCCGGCGCCCTGGTCCGCCTCTCGAACCACACCTACCTCAACCTCCACGAGCCCGGCACGGTCCGCCGCCTCCTGGACGCCGCCGCCCCGAAACTGGACCTCCACCCGTCCGCGCAGGAGGTCGAGGTGGACGGCTGGCCGTACTTCGACGCGATCACGGAACCGGAGCCGAGCGCCCCCGCCGGTCTGTCCGACCATGACTCCGGCGCTGACGGAACATCGTCCTGACAACACGTCAAAGCCCCGGTCAGGAAACCCGACCGGGGCTTTGAGCTGCGTGGACCTGTGGGGATTTGAACCCCAGACCCCCTCGATGCGAACGAGGTGCGCTACCAGACTGCGCCACAGGCCCTTGCAACGAGTGAAACTCTAGCATCCCGATCGCGGTGCTCGGAAATCCGTATCCGCGAGCCCGCTAGGCGGCCTGGGGCCGGCTCCTGGCTGGTCAGCGGAGTGGGAGATCCGGGGCCGCGTGATCACTCGTTGGCCGCTCGGGGGCGGTCGCCGTCCTCGTACTGGTCGAAGAGGGGCGTGCGCCCCCGCTCGCGGGAGCGGCGCGCGGACGCGGCCCGGCGGGCGTCGGAGCGGCCGCCGTCGGGGGCGTCACCCGCCTCGCCCGCGTCGGCGTCCTCCGCCCCCTCCCCGCCGTCGCGCTCGCCCTCCGGCTCACGCCCGGGGGCGTGCGCGGAGTGGGACGGGGCGCCCGAGGAGCCGTGCGGGTCGGCCGCGCTGGAGCGCGCGGAGCTCCACGCGTCCGGGGCACCGAGGTCGACGCCGGAGGTGGCCCGGGGCGCGACCGGCGCGGTGACGTAGGTCGGGAGCGGCACGGGGACGGGGTCCCAGCTGTCGCCCTGGCCGGGCCGCCGCTGGCGCTCCCGCTGCTGGTCGACCCACTCGGCGTGGTCGGTCTGCTCGACGAGTGCGCGGCGGTCGGCCGCGAGGGCGGTCAGCTCGGCCCGGCTCTCCTCGTTCTCGGGTCCGTCCTCCGGCTCGTCGGTGTCCACCGGGTCCGGTGCGGGGCGCCGCCGCTGGGGCTGCCGCTCCCGCAGTCGCTGCGCCGCCACCTCGGCCTGGCGCCGGTCCATCGTGTACGCGAACCGCTTCAGCTCCTGGCGGCGCAGGTGCGCGATGTACGTGCTCAGCAGCACCGCCGGTACGGCCGGCGCCCACAGGAAGGCGAGTCCGCCGACCGCCGCGACGATCGCGCCGAGCGAGAAGGCGAGGAAGAGCAGCACCGTCGTACGCCGTCGGCGCGCGAGCACCTTCGAGCGCTGGGCCCGCGCCTTGGCCTCCGCCGAGTTGGCCCGGCGCGCGGCCGCCGTCCGCCTGTCCGCATGCTGCTTGTCCGCATGCTGCTTGTCCGGCCGCTGCTGGTCCGCACGCTGCTGGTCCGCACGCTGCTGGTCCGCACGCTTCGCGCGCGCGGGAGTCGGCGGGTGAGCCGCCCCCTGCTTGGCCTGCGGCGCCCCGCCCTGCTGGGGCAACGGCTTCGGCTGTGCCGGTGCGGGCGCCTGCGCCGCCGGTTTCCCCTGCTGCTGGGGCTGCTGTCCCTGCTGCGCCGACTCACCTCGCTCCGCCGGCAATCGGGCCTTCGTGTGCTCCCGGTGCGGGGGCATGGCGAAGGCCCGGACGTCCACCGAGTCGGTGACGCCGTCCGGTTCGGCGCTGGGCTCCCCCTCTTCGGTGGAGCGCGCCCGCAGGTCCTTGGCGTATCGGCGCTCCATCCCCGCCCGGCCGGAAAGCAGCCGGATGGCGGTGCTGAAGCGTTCCGTCGGACGGGCTTCGTTCAGCTCGTCCTGCCTACGGAGCCACATCGGCACCAAGTAGGCGGCCCAGGCCCCGACGATGACTGCGTAGATGAGGCCGCTGCTGCTCACGACTCACACGGTAGAGGGGTTTGCGTGAGGCCATCCGCCAATTGAGCCGGTGTGTCGCACGATCCGGCTGATATTTCGAGCTTTTTTTGTGACCGATCCGATCAGCGGGCCACCGAGAGCGCGAAATTAACGTGCTGAGAACGTCCCGAGAACGCCCCGACTCGTTCAAGCCGATCGTCGACCGATCGCCGCCGGGGCATTTTCTTCGAACACTTATTTCATTTATTGAGGAGGTCCGGGCTTGCCGGCGTCGGAACCGGCGTTCCGCGCGCTCCGCGTCCGTTCCCGCTGCCAGCGACCGAGCAGCCCCTCGGGGACCTCCTCCGCGGTGAGCGCGAAGACGAGATGGTCGCGCCAGGCCCCGTCGATGTGAAGATATCGTGGACGAAGACCTTCCTCGCGGAATCCGAGTTTCTCCACCACCCGTCGGCTCGGCCGATTCTCGGGGCGAATGCAGACCTCGATGCGGTGCAGTCCGACGGTCCGGAAGCAGTGGTCCACGACGAGCGCGACGGCCGTCGGCATCACCCCGCGCCCGGCCACCGACTCGTCGACCCAGTAGCCGACATGGCCGGAGCACATGGAGCCCCAGGTGATCCCGGCGACCGTCAACTGCCCGACCAGCCGCCCCTGGTACTCGATCACGAACGGCAGCATCCGGCCCGCGTTGGCCTCCGCCCGCAGATGGCGGACCATCTGACGGTACGTCGGCCGGTGCGCGACGGGGCCGCTGGGCGTGGGCGGCGGGATGGTCGCCTCCCAGGGCCGCAGCCAGTCCCGGTTACGCCGGTTCACCTCGCGCCAGGCCCGCTGGTCACGCATCTTTATGGGCCGGAGAACGACCTCGCCGTCCACCAGCGCCACGGGCCAGGATGGGGTGTTCAGCTCGCACCCCCGTGGCCGGTTCTCGGGTGGTCCCCGCCGCGGAGCTGGTCGACGGCGTGGGTGAGCAGGGGTTCCAGTACGGCCAGGCCGTCCCGGACGCCACCGGTCGAGCCGGGCAGGTTGACGATCAGGGTCCCGCCCGCGACTCCGGCGAGGCCCCGGGAGAGCGCCGCCGTCGGCACCTTGCCCCGGCCGTACGCCCTGATGGCCTCGGGGATGCCCGGCACCTCGTGGTCGAGGACCGCGCGGGTGGCCTCGGGGGTGCGGTCGGTGGGCGAGACGCCGGTCCCGCCTGTCGTCACGATCACGTCGTACCCTGCGGCGACACCGGCCCGCAGCGCGGCCTCCACGGGGTCGCCGTCGGGCACGACCTGGGGGCCGTCGACGGCGAAGCCGAAGCGCGTGAGCCCCTCGGCGATCAGGGGCCCTCCCCGGTCCTCGTAGACGCCGGCGGAGGCGCGGTTGGAGGCGGTCACGACCAGCGCGCGGTAAGGCGCGGACCCGGTGTCGTCGGGGGGCGGCGTCATGTCCGGCTCCAGTCGCCCGACTTGCCGCCCGTCTTCTCCTCGACACGGACGTCCGTGATGACCGCGCCCTTGTCGACCGCCTTGACCATGTCGATCACGGTGAGGGCGGCGACGGAGACCGCGGTGAGGGCCTCCATCTCGACGCCCGTTCGGTCCGTGGTCTTCACGGTGGCGAGGATCTCCACGGCGTCGTCCGCGACCGACAGGTCGACCTTGACGCCCGACACCGCGAGCGGGTGGCAGAGCGGGATCAGGTCCGGCGTGCGTTTGGCGCCCATGATCCCGGCGATGCGCGCGGTGGCGAGGGCGTCGCCCTTGGGCACCCCCTCGCCGCGCAGCAGTTCGACCACTTTCGGCGAGACCAGGACCCGGCCGCTGGCGCGGGCGGTGCGCGCGGTCACGTCCTTCCCGGAGACGTCGACCATGCGGGCGGCGCCCGCCTCGTCGATGTGGGTCAGTCGGTCCTGCGGCGTACTCATGGTGGTGTGACGCTCCCGGTCGGGGCCCGTCGCGGTGCGGCGCGCGCTCGGTTGTGCGCGACACGGTACGCCACCCCCGACGGTTCAGCCGAGCAGGACGACCTCGACCTCCGCGGCGGGCTCGACCGACTCGGTGTCCTCGGGGATCACGATCAGCGCGTCGGCGTGCGCGAGGGCAGCCACGAGGTGCGATCCGGCGCCCCCGACGGGCGTGACCTCGCCGTCGGCGTACGTCCCGCGCAGATACTGGCGGCGTCCCGCGGGCGAGGTCAGCGCCTTGGGGGCGCGGAGGGTCGCCGTGGTCGTCGGACGGTGGACGTCGGGCAGGCCCATCAGGGCGCGGATGGCGGGCCGGACGAAGATCTCGAAGGAGACGTACGACGACACCGGGTTGCCGGGCAGCGCGAGCAGCGGGGTGTGGTCGGGGCCGATGGTGCCGAAGCCCTGGGGTTTGCCGGGCTGCATGGCGAGCTTGCGGAAGTCGATGCCGGAGCCCTCCTCGTCCTCGTCGCCGACGGACTCCAGGGCCTCCTTGACGACGTCGTACGCGCCCACGCTGACCCCGCCGGTGGTGACGACCAGGTCGGCGCGGACGAGCTGGTCCTCGATGGTGGAGCGGAGGGTCTCGGCGTCGTCGGCGACGGCGCCGACGCGGTAGGCGATCGCGCCCGCGTCCCGCGCGGCGGCGGTGAGGGCGAAGCTGTTGGAGTCGTAGATCTGGCCGGTGGCCGGGGTCTCGCCCGGCGGGACCAGTTCGCTGCCGGTGGAGAGCACGACCACGCGCGGGCGCGGGTGGACGCGTACCGAGGCGCGGCCGATGGCGGCCAGCAGTCCGAGCTGCGGCGGGCCGAGGATCGTCCCCGCGGCCAGGGCGCGCTCACCGGCCTTCACGTCGCTGCCCTGCGCGCGTACGTGGGCGCGTGCCTCGGCGGCGCGGTGCACGGCGACCTGGCCGGTGGCGCCCTCGGGGGCGGCGCTGCGGGCGCGCATCCCGGAGACGGGTCCCCCGCCGAGGCCACCGTCGGTCCACTCCACCGGGACGACCGCCTCCGCGCCGGGCGGCAGCGGGGCGCCGGTCATGATGCGGGCGGCCTCGCCGGGGCCGACCCGGGGCGCCTCGGCCTGGCCCGCCGCGACGTCCCCGATCACGGTGAGCACGGCCGGGAACTCCTCGCTCGCGCCCGCGACGTCCGCGACCCGTACCGCGTACCCGTCCATCGAGCTGTTGTCGAAGGGCGGCAGCGACACCGGCACCGTGACGTCCTCGACCAGGACACAGCCCTGGGCGTCGAGGAGTTGCAGCTCGATGGGTTCCAGGGGGCGGACGGTGGCGAGGATGTCCTCCAGGTGCTCGGTCACCGACCAGAGGTGGTCCGGGTCGGTGGCGCGGGTCGCGGCGGTGCTCAATGTGGCTACATCTCCTCGGCTACGTAACTGCGGAGCCAGGTCCGGAACTCCGGGCCCAGGTCCTCACGTTCGCATGCGAGTCTGACAATGGCACGCAGGTAGTCGCCACGGTCACCGGTGTCATAGCGGCGGCCCTTGAAGACGACGCCGTGCACGGGGCCGCCGACCTTCTCGTCGGCTGCGAGCTGCTGGAGGGCGTCGGTGAGCTGGATCTCGCCGCCGCGGCCCGGCTCGGTGCGGCGCAGCACGTCGAAGATCTGCGGGGCGAGGACGTACCGGCCGATGATCGCGTAGTTCGACGGGGCGTCGGCCGCCTCCGGCTTCTCGACCATGCCCGTGACCTTGACGACGTCGCCGTCCTGCGTGGCCTCGACGGCGGCGCATCCGTAGAGGTGGATCTGCTCCGGCGCGACCTCCATGAGCGCGATGACGCTGCCGCCGTTCTCCTCCTGGACCTCGACCATGCGCTTCAGGAGGGGGTCGCGGGGGTCGATCAGGTCGTCGCCGAGGAGGACGGCGAAGGGTTCGTCGCCCACGTGCGGGGCGGCGCACAGGACGGCGTGGCCGAGGCCCTTGGGGTCGCCCTGGCGGACGTAGTGCATGGTCGCGAGGTCGCTGGACTCCTGGACCTTGGCGAGCCGGTGGGCGTCGCCCTTCTTCTGGAGGGCCGACTCCAGCTCGTAGTTGCGGTCGAAGTGGTCCTCAAGGGGGCGCTTGTTCCGGCCGGTGATCATCAGGACGTCGTCGAGACCCGCCGACGCGGCCTCCTCCACCACGTACTGGATCGCCGGCTTGTCGACCACCGGCAGCATCTCCTTGGGGGTCGCCTTGGTGGCCGGCAGGAACCGGGTTCCCAGACCCGCGGCGGGGATGACAGCCTTGCTGATCCTGGGGTTCGCCTCACTCATGGGCGGAACCATATCCGGTGCCTTTGTGCGGAATCTGTGGCTCCGATGAATTCGTTCTCATATGAGCCGATTACGAAGAATACTGGAGCTACCTGTGAGCCGGATGGGACCTGAACCGGAGCTTTCCAAGCGAATGTTGCGACGAGAGCTCCTCCTGGTGAGGAACGGGTTGACGCCGGATGACGTCCGGAACACGACGGGCGCCCTTGCGGAGCGGGCCCTCGGTCTGCCCGAACTGGCGCACGCGCGGACGGTCGCGGCGTATGTCGCCGTGGGGAGTGAACCGGGCACGCTCGCGCTCCTCGACGCGCTCCGCGCCCGGGGCGTGCGCGTCCTGCTCCCGGTCCTGCTCCCCGACAACGACCTCGACTGGGGCCCCTATGAGGGAGAGGCCTCCCTCGCGCGCGTGCGGCACGGGGGCGGGCGCATGGCGCTCCTCGAACCCGTCGGCGAGCGCCTCGGCCCGGAGGCCGTGACCACCGCCGACGCCGTCCTGCTGCCGGGCCTGGCGGTCGACACGCGCGGGATGCGGCTGGGGCGGGGCGGAGGCTCGTACGACCGCGTGCTGGCCCGCCTGGAACGCGCGGGCGCCGACCCGGCGCTGGTGGTGCTCCTGTACGACACGGAGATCGTGGACCGGCTCCCCGAGGAGCCGCACGACCGCCCGGTGCACGCGGTGGTGACCCCGGCGGGAGTACGACGGTTCCGGTGACCCGGACACGGAGGCGGCCCCCCACGCGTGCGTGGAGGGCCGCTTCCGGCGTTCAGGAGGACGTCACGGTTTCAGCAGCAGCGTGTCGCTCGTGCCGCCCTCGACCGCCTTGTCCGAGAACGACCATGCCAGCAGCTCACCCTTGGCCCACTTGTCGGTCTGGTCGGTGTAGTGCGCGTTGTACGCGTGCCCGGAGGCGCCGGTGAGGTTGATCCACTTGGACTTGTCGAGGTCCCCGAGGTTCACCACCATGCGCATCGAGGGCACCCACACGACCTCGTAGCCGCCCGCCGCGTTCCAGCCGGTGGCGTTGACCGTGGCCTCGCCGCCGCCGAGCTTCCAGGGGCCGCGGTTGAGCATGTACTTGAGGAAACCGGGGCCCTCGGCGCCGAGGGTCTGGTTCTTCAGGAACAGCCGGTGCAGCCGGCCCCAGCTCCAGGTGTCGATGTCCTTGCCGAGCTTGGCGGTGAGCTCCCAACGGGCGTCACGCATGGCCCGCTTGAACAGCTCGTCGCGGGTGTCGGCGGCCTCCTCGGTGCGGGTCTTCGGCGTCGACCACCAGTCGTTGTCCTGGTCGTCGATGATCTTGCGGACCACCTCGAACCAGCGGTCGCCGCCGTCCGGCTGCGCCTGGTCCGTGTCACGCCTGCCGCACTCGCGCACCCGCCGGTCCTCGTCGGCGGGGCCGGTGGCGTCGACCGGCTCGACCGACAGGCACTGGCCCTCGACGCGCAGTTCCTTGGGCAGCTTGTTGCCGAAGGCGAGCTTGAGGATGTTGCGCCAGACCGAGTTGAAGTACGCGGCGGCCGCCGAGTCGGCGTCCTGGGTGTAGTCCCAGCCCTCCAGGAGCTTCTGCGCCTCGCGGACGTGCGGGTCGTTCACGTCGATCTTGAGCAGCAGCGGCACCAGCAGCTTGGCGATCTCGCTGCTGTTGTCCATCTGCATCTGCCGCATGTCGTCGGTGGAGATCTTGCCGCCACCCTTGATCTTCGACTCGATGAGACTGGTGATCCGCTGCGCGCGCGTGCCGTAGCCCCAGTCCGTGGTGAGCGTGTACGGGTACTTCTTGTCGACGACGGCCTGGTTCGCGGTGACGATGTAGCCGCGCTCCGGGTCGTACTCGTAGGGCAGTTCGTCCTGGTCGATGTACCCGGTCCAGCGGTACCTGGCGTCCCAGCCGGGCGCCGGGATCGAACCGTCGCCCTTGCCCCGCGTGGGGATCTTGCCGGGCAGCTGGTAGCCGATGTGGCCCTCGGTGTCGGCGTAGATCAGGTTCTGCGAGGGGACGTCGAACAGGGCGGCGGCCGCACGGAAGTCGTCCCAGCCCTTGGCCTTGTTCATGGCGAAGACGGCGTCCATGGTGGTGCCGGGGTCGAGCGCGGTCCAGCGCAGGGCGATGCCGTAGCCGTCGCCTCGGTCGGGGGCGTCCTGGCCGACCGTGGCCTTCTTGCCGACCTGGACCAGTTCGCTGCTGCGGTCGGACAGCAGGGGCGCGTTGTCCTTGGTGGTCCGGACGACGATCTTCTTGGACGTGCCGCCGGCGACCTCGATGGTCTCCTCGCGGGTGTCGAAGGGCAGGACCTTGCTGCCGTACTGGTAGCCGTCGCCGGTGAGCTTCTCCAGGTAGAGGTCGGTGACGTCGACGCCGGAGTTGGTCATGCCCCAGGCGATGTCCGCGTTGTGGCCGATGACCACGCCGGGCATGCCCGAGAAGGTGTAGCCGGAGACGTCGTACTGGCACTTGGCGGAGACGGCCTTGCAGTGCAGGCCCATCTGGTACCAGACCGAGGGCAGCGCCGCCGACAGGTGCGGGTCGTTGGCGAGGAGCGGCTTGCCGGTGATGGTGTGGTCGCCGGAGACGACCCAGGAGTTGGAACCGATGCCGTTGCCGTTCACGCCGACGGCCTCGGGCAGGTCCTCCAGGACGCCGTAGAGGCCGTCCAGCTGGGTCTGGAGGGCTCCGGAGTCGGTGGAGGTCCCGGCGGTGCCGGTGCCCGTCCCCGTGCCGCCGGTGCCCTGCGTGGAGCCGTCGACGCTCTGGCCGGTGCCCTGCGTGGAGCCGTCGGCGTTCTGTGTCGAGCCGGACCCGTCCGACCAGGTCTTGGTCAGCTCGTCGTACTGGCCCTCCCGCACGATCGTCCCGTTGCGGTCGTACGGGTACTGCGGGTAAAGGTCGGCGATCTGCTTCGGGCCGAGGCGGCTGGTCATCAGGGCGCGGTCGATCTCGTCCTGCATGTTGCCGCGCAGGTCCCACGCCATCGCCTTCAGCCAGGCGACCGAGTCGACCGGGGTCCACTCCTCGGGCCTGTAGTCGTTGGCGAAGCCGAGGGCCGCGTACTCCAGCGAGATCTCGTCCCCGTCCTTGCCCGCGAGGTAGGCGTTGACCCCCTTGGCGTACGCGTCGAGGTACTTCCTCGTCTCGGCCGAGAGCGTCTTCTTGTACTCCTCCTCGGCGATCCGGTGCCAGCCGAGGGTGCGCAGGAACTCGTCGTTGTCGACCTGGCTCTCGCCGAACATCTCCGAGAGACGACCGGCCGTCATGTGGCGGCGCACGTCCATCTCGTAGAACCGGTCCTGCGCCTGGACGTAGCCCTGCGCCATGAACAGGTCCTCGTCGGAGGAGGCGTAGATCTGCGGGATCCCGTAACCGTCGCGCTTGACGTCGACCGGTCCCGACAGACCCTCCAGGGTTATCGAACCCTTGGTCTGGGGGAAGGAGGCGCGCACGGTGGAGACGGACCAGAACGCCCCGTAGCCGACGCCACCGATGATGGCCAGGACCAGGATGATCAGGAGAAGACGGACTTTGCGTCCCTTCTTCCTGCCGGACTTGCCGGACTGCTGGCCGGAGGAGGCGGGATTGTCGGTGGGCATCGCTGTCCTTGCTGTCCTAACACGAGCGGCAGGTCGGGCTGTGCTTTGTACTGAACGCTGGAGCAACCATAGGCGCAGGGCCCGACACGACTTGACGCGGAGTCGGGAACTGGCGCGGACGGCTGTTCGATCTTGCCCCCGCAAGCGTCAAGAAATCGTCAAGAGTTAGGTAAGGTAACGAAGTACTTGCACTGACGTAACCGCAATCGCACGGTTTCCGTGATCGGCTCGGCATGCCCCCACGCGCGTGTGCCCCGCATCCAGTGCTCGGCAATCCCAACCGGAACCACGTGCGGTTCGGCGAGAAAGGTACGGCCCTCTGACTGTCCACGACCTCAACCAGCTCCTGCTCGTCTGCTCGCTCGTCCTGTTGGTCGCGGTCGCCGCGGTCCGGATCTCGTCGCGCAGCGGGCTCCCCAGCCTGCTCGTCTACCTGGGCATCGGCATCGCCATGGGCCAGGACGGCATCGGCGACATCCACTTCGACAACGCCGAACTGACCCAGGTCATCGGCTACGCGGCCCTCGTCGTGATCCTCGCGGAGGGCGGCCTCGGCACGAAGTGGAAGGAGATCAAACCGGCCCTGCCGGCCGCCGCCTCACTGGCGCTGGTCGGGGTCGCGGTGAGCGTCGGCGTCACCGCCGCGGGCGCGCACTATCTGATCGGGCTGGAGTGGCGACAGTCACTCATCATCGGCGCGGTCGTGTCCTCCACGGACGCGGCGGCCGTCTTCTCCGTGCTGCGCAAGATCCCCCTCCCCGCGCGCGTGACGGGCACCCTGGAGGCCGAGTCCGGCTTCAACGACGCCCCGGTCGTGATCCTCGTCGCCTCGCTCTCCATGGCCGGACCGGTCGAACACTGGTACGTCCTCATCGGCGAGATAGCGCTGGAACTGGCGATCGGCGCCGCCGTCGGACTCGCCGTGGGCTGGCTGGGCTCCTGGGGCCTGCGGCATGTGGCGCTGCCCGCCTCCGGCCTCTACCCGATCGCCGTCATGGCCATCGCCGTCACCGCCTACGCGGCCGGTGCCATGGCCCACGGCAGCGGCTTCCTCGCCGTCTACCTGGCCTCCGTGGTGCTCGGCAACGCCAAGCTGCCGCACTGGCCGGCCACGCGCGGCTTCGCCGAGGGCGTCGGCTGGATCGCCCAGATCGGCATGTTCGTCCTGCTCGGCCTGCTCGTCACCCCGCACGAGATGGGCGACGACATCTGGCCCGCGCTCGTCATCGGCCTGGTGCTGACCATGGTGGCGCGACCGCTGAGCGTCATCGTGGCGCTGACGCCGTTCCGGGTCCCGTGGCGGGAGCAGACACTGCTGTCGTGGGCCGGCCTGCGCGGCGCGGTGCCCATCATCCTGGCGACGATCCCCATGGTGAGCGGGATCGAGGGCAGCCGCCGGATCTTCAACATCGTCTTCGTACTGGTCGTGGTCTACACCCTCGTCCAGGGGCCGACACTGCCCTGGCTGGCCCGCAAGCTGCGCCTCGGCGGCTCCGGCGACGAGGCCGCCGACCTCGGCATCGAGTCGGCACCGCTGGAGCGGCTGCGCGGTCACCTGCTGTCCGTCGCCATCCCCGAGAAGTCCCGGATGCACGGCGTCGAGGTCAACGAGCTGCGGCTCCCCCCGGGCGCCGCCGTCACCCTCGTCGTCCGCGACGGCACCTCCTTCGTGCCGCTGCCGACCACGGTCCTGCGCCGCGGTGACGAACTGCTCGTCGTCGCCACGGACCCGGTCCGCGACCAGGCCGAACGCCGCCTCAGGGCCGTCGGCCAGGGCGGCAAGCTGGCGGACTGGCTGGGAACGGGCAACGGGAACAGCGCCGGCAACGGGAACAAGCACGGGAAGAACGGTGGGGCGGGTCGTTAAGAGCAGGTTTCGTCCTGTTCACACCCTCTGGAATCGGGGGTGCGACCGCCCATGGTGCTCGTTTTCACAGGCGACCCGGCCGATCACCCCTGTACGATGAAGGCGCACTTGATCGGACCAACTCTGCCTGACGCAGAGCTGGCGCGACCGTATGGCGGCCGGAACGCCCCTCGCAGTGGGCTCCGGCATCTACCGCAGTAGCGCAAGAGGACAGCTCTCGGCGCCCCCCGCACGGGCGCGCTACCAGGCGGCGGAAAGGCACGGCCGTGGCATCCACGGTCACCTCGAACACCTCGAACACTCCGAAGGCGTCCCGCCCGGGATACGGGCAGTTGCTGCGCACCCCGCGCGCGTGGACGTTCCTTCTCCCCGGCTTCGCGGCCCGTCAGCCGTTCGCCATGCTGACCATCTCCATCGTGCTGCTGGTCCAGCACACCACCGGCTCGTACGGGGCGGCCGGCGCGGTGGCCGCCGCCACCGGTGTCTCCATGGCCCTGTTCGCCCCCTACAGCGGCCGCCTCGCCGACCGGCACGGGCAGCGGGCCGTCCTGATCCCCGGCGTCCTCGTCCACGGGGCCGCCGGCCTCACCCTCACGGCGCTGGCCCTGATGGACGCCCCCCTGTGGGCGCTGTTCGTCGCCGCCGTGCCGACGGGCGCCTCGGTGCCGCAGGTCGGCCCCATGGTGCGGGCCCGCTGGGGCGTCAAGCTCCAGGACTCGCCCCTGATGAGCACCGCCGCCGCCTTCGAGTCCGTCACCGACGAGCTGACCTTCGTGCTCGGCCCGCTGCTCGCGACCGCGCTCTGCACCGCCGTGCACCCGGCCGCCGGCCTGCTCACCGAGGCCGGGCTCACCCTGATCGGCGGCCTGTTGTTCGCCGCGCAGCGCGCCACCCAGCCCAAGGTCGTCTCCGTGGCGCACGCGCGCGTGGAGCGCGTCTCCGCCCTGTCCGTCCCCGGGGTGCGCGTCCTGATCGTCACCTTCCTGGGCATCGGCTCCGTCTTCGGCGGTATGCAGGTCTCGCTCGCCGCCTTCTCCGAGTCGATCGGCGAGCCCGGCCTGAACGGCGTCCTGTACGGCGTCTTCGCCGCCGGCAACATGCTCTCCGGCATCGTCTGCGGCGCCATCGCCTGGAAGGGGGCCCCTCAGCGGCGCCTGATCGTCGGCTACACGGCCCTCGCGGTGGTCGCCTCCGCCCTGTGGACCGCCGATTCGGTGCTCGTCCTCGCCGCGCTCGGCCTGCTGGTCGGCATGTGCATCGCCCCCGCACTGATCACCGGTTACACGCTGGTCGACTCGCTGGTCCCGTCCGGCGCCCGCACGGAGGCCTTCACCTGGCTCACCGGCGCGGTCGCGCTCGGCCAGGCGGCCGCCGTCACGGCCGCCGGGCAACTGGAGGACCGGCTGTGGACCGGCGCCGGATTCCTGGTCCCCGCGGCCGGTACGGTACTGGCCCTGGCCACCCTGTTCGCGCTGCGTACGCGGCTGGTGGGCCGGCCCCGGAGCCGTACCGTCGCGCGTGTCGTCGGTCACCGAGTGCCGGTGACAGTGGACTGATCCCGGGGGAATAGGTCACTATGGACCGTCGTTAGCACTCATCGAGTGAGAGTGCCAGGAGGAAGAGCCAGTGCCGACGTACCAGTACCAGTGCACCGAATGCGGTGAGGGCCTCGAAGCGGTGCAGAAGTTCACCGACGACGCCCTGACCGAGTGCCCCGCCTGCAACGGCCGCCTCAAGAAGGTGTTCTCCGCGGTCGGCATCGTCTTCAAGGGCTCCGGTTTCTACCGGAACGACAGCCGTGGCTCCTCGTCGAGCAGCAGCCCGGCGACGTCGAAGGGCTCGTCGGAGACGAAGTCGTCCTCGGACGCGAAGCCCTCGTCGTCCTCGTCGTCCTCGTCTTCGTCGTCCTCCGACTCGAAGTCGTCGTCCGCGGGCTCCTCCTCCACGAGCAGCACCTCGGCCGCCTAGCGCTCCCGTCCGGGACCCTGCCGTCGTACGCGAGTCGTACGCGACGGCGGGGTCTTCGGCGTTTTCCCAGCCCGGTTAGGGTGCGGGCATGGCGAACACGGAGCACGTGGCGAACGGAGCGGGGCCGGTGGGCGGGACGGGTACAGCGGGCGGCACGGCGGGGACGGGCTCGGCGGGGACGGACCTGGCGGAGATCGGGGTCATCGGGGGGTCGGGGTTCTACTCCTTCCTCGACGACGTGACCGAGATACAGGTCGACACCCCCTACGGGCCGCCCAGTGACTCCCTCTTCCTCGGTGAGATCGCCGGACGCCGGGTCGCGTTCCTGCCCCGCCACGGGCGCGGGCACCATCTGCCGCCGCACCGCATCAACTACCGGGCCAACCTGTGGGCGCTGCGTTCCGTCGGCGCGCGCCAGGTGCTCGGCCCGTGTGCGGTGGGCGGTCTGCGGCCGGAGTACGGACCGGGCACGCTTCTCGTCCCCGACCAGCTGGTGGACCGCACCAAGTCCCGCACCCAGACCTACTTCGACGGTCTCCCGCTGCCCGGCGGGGCCATCCCCAACGTCGTCCATGTCTCGCTCGCCGACCCCTACTGCCCCGTGGGCCGCGAGGCGGCCCTCGACGCGGCGCGCGGCCGGGACTGGGAACCGGTGGACGGCGGCACCCTGGTGGTGATCGAGGGCCCCCGTTTCTCCACCCGCGCCGAGTCCCTGTGGCACCAGGCCCAGGGCTGGTCCGTCGTCGGTATGACCGGCCACCCCGAGGCCGTCCTCGCCCGCGAACTGGAGCTCTGCTACAGCACCCTGACCCTCGTCACCGACCTCGACGCGGGCGCCGAAACGGGGGAGGGCGTCTCCCACGAGGAGGTTCTGCGGGTCTTCGCCGCGAACGTCGACCGGCTGCGGGGCGTCCTCTTCGACGCGGTCGCCGCCCTGCCGCCGAACGGCAGCCGCGACTGTCTGTGCGCGAAGGCGCTGGGCGGGATGGATCCCGGGTTCGAGCTGCCGTAGTCGGTGCCGGCGGGCGCTGGCACGGGCCGATCGGGGGAGTAGTGGCCGGGGAGTGAGCGGCGGGAGTTGTCCGCGGGCGATGAGAGCTGACGGCAGGCGGAATTCCTCGTTCGGGCGGTGGAGTTATCCACAACCTGTCGCCAGTCCACAGCCCGAAGCAGCCGTGGCCGCGAAGCCTCATCGTGGGACCGCAAGCCGATCTCACAGAGCAGGTGGTGGTCTCCATGTCCTCTTCCATGTCCCGAGCCGCGTCCCCTTCCGCGTCCCCTTCCGCGTCCACGTCCCGGCCTCCTTCCGCGTCCCGACCCACGTCCCCCTCCACGTCCCGGCCCCCTTCCACGTCCCGGCCCGCGTCCGCACGGCTTCCCTCCTGGGCCGCCGGCCCGCCCGGCACCGACGCCCCTCCCACCTGCGAGGTCCCGCACTTCGCGCCGCTCCGGGTGCGCGGCGGGGCGCACCGGCTCCGCCGTCTCGCCCGCTGCCGACGACGGGCCATGGCGGCGGGCCTGGCGGTGACCGCGGCCGCGCTGCTGGTGACGGGAGCGGGGCCGGGGGAGACCGGACGGGTCAGGGGCCACCCCGTGGCCGACCCGGTCCCCGGGCGCCCCACCGCCGCCGGGACGGTGACCGCGCCGGTCCGCATCGCCGACGGCGCGACGGTACGGCTGCTGCGCCCCGGCGACCGCGTCGACGTGATCGCGGCCGAGGAGTCCGCCACGGGCGCCGGGGCCGCGCGGATCGTCGCCCGCGGTGCCCGTGTGTCCAAGGTGCCGGCCGCCGACGCCACCGAGAGCGGAGCCCTGGTCGTGCTGACCGTGCCCCGCCGCACCGCGGCCCGGCTGGCCGGCGCGGGCGCCACGTCCCGGTTGGCGGTGACGCTGTGGTGACGTCACGTCCCACGATGGCGGGACCCGGCTGGACACCCGGGCCCGGCCCTGACGTAGGTTGCGGAGTCGTTTGTTCCACAATCAGCGCAGAAGGGCCTCGTGGTGAGCAAGCAGAAGCAGCCGAGCGTCTGGGAGGGCTTCAAGGCCTTCCTGATGCGGGGGAACGTGGTCGACCTGGCCGTCGCCGTGGTCATCGGCGCGGCCTTCACCAACATCGTCAACTCGGTGGTGAAGGGCGTCATCAGCCCGCTGGTGGGAGCGTTCGGCACGAAGAACCTCGACCAGTACCGCTCGTGTCTGAAGGACCCCTGCACGGTGGCGGCGGACGGCACGGTCACCGACGGGGTGGCGATCCTCTGGGGCACGGTGCTGAACGCGACGCTCACGTTCCTCATCACCGCGGCCGTCGTCTACTTCCTGATGGTGCTTCCCATGGCCAAGTACCTGGCCCGCCAGGAGGCCCGCCGCAAGGCGAAGGAAGGCACGCACGAGGTCATCGAGGTGACCGAGCTGGAGGTTCTGAAGGAGATCCGCGACGCCCTGGTGGCCCAGCGCGGTTCCGGTCACGACCGCACCTAGCGGCGGCGTTCGCGGCGCTGGGCCGACGGTGTCAGAGGTGGTGGGGCGGCTTCTCGTCGAGGAAGCGCTTCAGGTCGGCCGCGCTGTCGCCGCCGTCGCCGGGCCGCTCGCCCCACCCGTGGTCGGTGTCGTCGGACGACGGCCGGCTGAGCGGGTCGTCGAAGACCAGCGCGGCCTTGGGGTCACGCGGTTCGGGGGTGGGAGCGGTAGCCATGCTTCCAGGGTACGGCCCCGATCCCGGTCGGCGGCCGGTCGCAGCCTCTCCCCCCGGGCCACCCACACGGTCGCCGGGCCCGTCCGCGCACTCCCCCGGCCCCGCCGGGCACTTGTGCGCACCCGAGCGAGAATTCCCCCGGCTTATCTGGTGTGCTTGGCCCCATGACGTCCAGTTCCACGCCCTCGGCCCCCTCGGGTCCGGAACCGACCCCGGGCTCCGGCACGGCCTCGGCCACGCCCCGGGCCTCGGCCTCCGCCTCCCACTCCGGCGGCGGCCGGGCCCCGGTGCGCAGGCTGGTCGCGCGGGGGCGTGGGGAGGAACACCGGGTCGCCTCACCGCTGGAACTCCTCTTCGACCTCTGCTTCGTGGTCGCCGTGGCCCAGGCGGGCGTCCAACTCGTGCACGCGGTCGCGGAGGCCCACGCGGCCGAGGGCATCGTGAACTACGCGATGGTCTTCTTCGCGATCTGGTGGGCCTGGATGAACTTCACCTGGTTCGCCTCGGCGTACGACAACGACGACGTGCCGTACCGACTGGTGACCCTCGTCCAGATCGCCGGGGTGCTGGTGCTCGCCGCCGGGGTCACCCGGGCCTTCGAGGACCACGACTGGCTGCTGGTCGTGCTCGGGTACGTGATCATGCGGCTGGCGATGACCGCGCAGTGGCTGCGGGCCGCGCGGACCGCGACGGGCGCCGAGCGGGGCACGGCACTGCGGTACGCGGCTGGTGTGGCGCTCTGCCAGGTCGGCTGGCTGGGGCTGCTGGTCCTCCCGGAGCCGGCCCGGCCGTGGCTGTTCCTGGTGATGGCGATCGCCGAACTGTCCGTCCCGGTGTTCGCGGAGAGAGGCTTCCAGACGTCCTGGCATCCGCATCACATCGCCGAGCGGTACGGCCTGTTCACCATCATCGTGCTCGGCGAGACGATCCTGGCGGCGACGGTCGCCGTGAAGTCCGCGGTGGACGACGAGGACGCGCTGGGCGAGCTGTTGCCGATCGCGTCGGGCGGCCTGCTGATCGTGTTCTCGGCGTGGTGGGTCTACTTCACCGTCCCCATCCACGGCCATCTGCGCTCCAGCAAGGAAAGCTTCCTGTGGGGTTACGGCCACTACCTGATCTTCGCCTCGGCGGCCGCGATCGGCGCCGGGCTGGAGGTCGCGGTGGAGCAGGCGGTGGGCAAGGCGCACATCTCCACACTGGCCGCGTCCGCCGCGGTGACCCTGCCGACGGCGCTGTATCTCCTCTCCGTGTGGGCCCTGCACGCCCGCCACTACAAGGTGGGCACGGCCCGGCAGGCCGTGCTGCCGCTCTCCGCGCTGGCCGTGGTCGTGTGCACGTTCCTGGGCCACTGGGCGGTCCTGACCGCGGGCGTCGTGGCCGCCGTGACGGTCGCGGCCGGGGTCGCACTCAGCGCCCGCGACCACCGTGCCGAGGAGACCCACAGGGACCTCGGGACGAGCCCGGCCCACGACACCCGTGACGCCCATGGCAGTTGACGCGCTCACCGACGTCGCCGGCCTGCGAGTCGGTCACGCCACCCGGGTCGGCGGGGGCTGGCTCACCGGGACCACGGTCGTGCTGGCCCCGGAGGGCGGCGCGGTCGCGGCCGTGGACGTGCGCGGGGGCGGGCCCGGCACCAAGGAGACGGACGCGCTCGACCCGCGCAACCTGGTGCAGAAGGTCGAGGCGGTGGTCCTGACCGGCGGCAGCGCGTACGGGCTGGACTCGGCGTCGGGTGTGATGGCCTGGCTGGAGGAGCGGGGGCGGGGCGTGCGGGTCGGCCGTGACCCGGCGCACGTGGTGCCGGTGGTGCCGGCGGCCTGTGTCTTCGACCTGGGCCGGGGCGGGGACTTCACAGCCAGACCCGATGCCGCGCTCGGCCGGGCCGCGGTCGAGGCGGCCGACGCGAGCGGGCCCGGCGCCCCGGTGGCGGAAGGCTGCGTGGGTGCCGGGACGGGGGCGACGGTCGGGCTCCTCAAGGGCGGCATCGGCACCGCGAGCACCGTGCTGGAGTCGGGCATCACGGTGGCCGCGCTGGTGGTGGCCAACGCGGCGGGCTCGGTGACGGATCCGGAGACGGGGGTGCTGTACGGGGAGCTGCTCCAGGGGCGTAGGGCGTATCCGGCGCCGGAGGTCCACGACAGAGCGCGGCGCCGGATCGCCGAGGCCGCCGCGGAGAGCCCCCCTCCCCCGATGAACACCACGCTGGCCGTGGTCGCGACCGACGCCGACCTGACCCGCGCCCAGGCCCAGAAGCTGGCCGGGACGGCGCACGACGGCATCGCCCGCGCCGTGCGTCCCGTGCATCTGCTCAACGACGGGGACACGGTGTTCACCCTGGCGACGGGCGCCCGCCCGCTGCCGCCGCAGGCCGGTCCCCTCGCACTGAACGAACTCCTTGCGGCGGGGGCGGACCTGGTGACGCGGGCGATCGTGCGGGCGGTGCGGGCGGCCGCGTCGGTGGACGGGCCGGGTGGTGTGTGGCCGTCGTACGGGGAGTTGTACGGAGAGACGTGAGGGGTGACGGGCGCGAGGAGGGCATGGGAGTCGTGGGGGCCATAGGACTCGTGGGGGTCATGGGGGTCATGGGGGTCATGGGGGTCATGGGGGTCATGGGGGTCATGGGGGTCAACGGGATCTGAGAGGTCGGTAGTTCCAGCGTTCCGGCGGTGCCGCCGGGGGCGATTGTCCCGGTTCTGTCACGTGATGCCGTCAGGCGGGAGTCAGGGGGAACCCTCTCGGCCACCGCTCGCTCTCTCTCCACGTACCGGAGCGGAGCACGTAGATCACGCGGATCACGCGGACGCGAAGAACCTGGAGCAGATCGTGACAAGGCCGAAGATTGCTGTACGGCAGGCACTGGGGACCTGTGCCGTGCTGGTGGTCGGTGCGCTGACCCTCACCGGCTGTGGCGGAGACGCCCAGGCCGACAACAAGAGTGGTGGCAAGGGGACTTCGGCCGAGGACGCGGTGGCGCGGATCACGATCTCGGCGAAGGACGGATCGACGGGCGCGTCCATCAACGCGACCGGGGTGAAGGTCAGCGGCGGCAAGCTGACCGAGGTGAAGATGACCGCCGTCGAGGGCGGCACGGCCGTGGCGGGCGAGATAGCCGCGGACGGGCGGTCCTGGAAGCCGAAGGAGCAGTTGGAGCGCGGTACGAAGTACCGGATCTCCGCGACCGCGAAGAGCGCCGCCGGGAAGACGGCGGCGGCGAACTCCATCTTCACGACCGTGTCGACGGCCAACAGCTTCATCGGGACGTACACCCCGGACAACGGCACCACGGTCGGGGTCGGGATGCCGGTGTCGTTCACCTTCGACAAGGCCATCACGGACAAGAAGGCCGTGCAGTCGCACATCAAGGTGACGTCGAGCAGTGGGCAGCAGGTGGTCGGGCACTGGTTCGGGGCGCAGCGTCTGGACTTCCGGCCCGAGGAGTACTGGAAGGCCGGGTCCAAGGTCACGATGAAGCTGGACCTGGACGGCGTGGAGGGCGCGAACGGCCTCTACGGCGTGCAGGACAAGACGGTCACCTTCACGGTCGGGCGCGCGCAGGTCTCCACGGTCGACGTGAACACGCAGACCATGACGGTCGAGCGGGACGGGAAGACGCTCAAGACCGTGCCGATCTCGGCGGGCGCCGCCGCGAACCCGACGTACAACGGCCAGATGGTGATCTCGGAGAAGTTCCGGCAGACGCGGATGAACGGGTCGACGGTGGGCTTCGGCGGCGAGTACGACATCTCGGACGTGCCGAACGCGATGCGGCTGACCACGTCGGGCACGTTCGTCCACGGCAACTACTGGTACAACCGGGGCAACCCGCCGTTCGGGCGTGAGGGCACGAGCCACGGGTGTATCGGCCTCGCGGACGCCCAGGGGGCGAACGGCGACACGCTCGGCAAGTGGTTCTTCGACAACTCCCTCGTCGGCGACGTGGTGATCGTCAAGAACTCCCCCGACAAGACGGTCGCGCCGGACAACGGCCTCAACGGCTGGAACATGCCGTGGAGCGAGTGGACGGCCGGAGACGGCATCTGACCACCCTGTTCTGTGAGTTCGTGGGGCCGCGCGGGAACAGACCGCGCGGCTCCCTCGTTTTACGGGCGTACGTTTTCTCGGTTCCCGGACATGATGTCCGACCGAGGGGCTACGGTATGCACCCACAAGGTGACATGCAGCAACGCCGGGAGAAACCTTGAGCGTTCCGTACGAGACGGCAGCGTACGAACCACCCGAGTCGCCCGAGTCTCCTGAGGAGCACCTCGCGCGGCTCCTCGGCCGCGCCCTGAACTCCTTCGAGCTGCCCGACGAGACGATTCGACAGCTCGACTGCGCCCTCGCGCACGACAGCTCACTGCACTCCGCGCACTACAGTTCGGGGCTGCACCGGGCGACGTACCGGCACACGTGGCTGCTGGCCGACGGTTCCGCCGTCACCCTGTGGGAGCTGGTGCACAACACGGCGCTCGGCAGCGAGATCCAGCACGAGGTGTACACGGACGACGAGGAGCTGCGGGCCGCCACCGCGCGCCTGCCGCTGCCGCCGGACGCCACCGACTTCGAGCTGCCCGCCGTGGTGGAGCTGGCGGCGTTCCCCGAGCCGCGCCACGAGTACGTGCCGGACGACTCGGCGGACCACGCCCGTCGGCTGCTGCGGCGCGCGGAGAACCCGGACCCTCCCGGGGACGAGCTCGCCACACTGCTGCTGCGCACCGCGTTCGCGCACGAGATCACCCAGGCCTTCGGACGCCCGCACCGTCCCGCGCGGCACGGCCGGCCCGGCTGGAGTTTCTCGCTCTACGAGCACGCGTTCCTGCTCACGGACGGGCAGGAGATCTCCCTGTGGGAGGTCGAGCACACGGCCACACCGGACGGACGCCACATGTGCGAGGTGTACGCGACGGAGGACGCGGCCCGGGACGCCATGGAGCGGCGGGCAGGGACGCTCGGCTAGGCCTTTCGGCTGGACGTTTCGGCTGGGCGTCGCGACTGGACGCCGCGGCCGGACCGGGCGGACGCTGCGGCCGGACCGGGCGGACGCCGCGGCCGGACCGGGCGGACGCTGCGGCCGGGCCGGGCGGTGACGGGCTCAGGCGAGGCGGTCGTCGCTGAACTGGCGGGCCAGGAACGCGAAGGCGTCCTGCTCCGCCGGGGTCAGCTCCACGTGCTCCACGTGGGGGCCCTTGCGGCGCTGGTGCGGCAGGCCCAGCAGGCGCTGCCCGCGCCGGCCGGTCAGGCCGGCGAAGCGGCCGCGGTGGACCTCGTGATCCCGGCTCAGTACGCGGACCAGCACGGCGACCCAGATGACCGACGCGAGGACGAGGGCGGCCAGGCCCAGAGGCTGGAGGATCGACACGTGCTCAGGCATGCCGTCCAGTAGACACCACCGGATGGGACTTTGAGCCCGGACCGTGACGTATCTCGCAGGTACGACGCACACGCCACACGGGCGGCAAAGGCACCCAAAGGGGCGCACGGCGCGGACGGGGCTCAAGGGGTGGACCGGGCGCACGGGGTGGACCGGGCGCACGGGGTGGACCGGGCGCACGGGGTGGACCGGGCGCACGGGGCGAAGACGCGTCAGGCCGCGACCCTCTGCCGAGCGGGGTCGCGGCCTGCGTACGGTCACGGGTTCAGGCCGCGACCGGCTCCTTCGTCTCCGCCGCGACCGCCGTGGGCGCGGACTCGGGCGCCGTGTCCGCCGGGGCCCTGCGCATGCCCTTCAGGAGGATGACCAGGCCGGCCGTGACCGCCGTACCGATCGCGATGGCCAGCAGGTAGAGGAGCGGCTTGCCGATCAGCGGGGTGACCCAGATGCCGCCGTGCGGGGCGCGCAGGGTCGAGCCGAAGGCCATGGCCAGCGCCCCGGTGACGGCGCCGCCCGCCATGGACGCCGGGATCACGCGCAGCGGGTCGGCCGCCGCGAAGGGGATCGCGCCCTCGGAGATGAACGAGGCGCCGAGCACCCAGGCCGCCTTGCCGTTCTCGCGCTCGGCGGTGGTGAACAGCTTCTTGCGGATCGTGGTGGCGAGCGCCATGCCCAGCGGCGGGACCATACCGGCCGCCATGACGGCCGCCATGATCTTCATCGCGGCGGGACTGGGGTCCTGCACGGCGATACCGGCGGTGGCGAAGGCGTACGCGACCTTGTTGACCGGGCCGCCCAGGTCGAAGCACATCATCAGGCCGAGGAGGACGCCGAGCAGGACGGCGTTGCTGCCGGAGAGGCCGCTCAGCCAGTCCGTCATGCCCTTCTGGGCCTCGGCGATGGGCTTGCCGATCACCACCAGCATCAGGAAGCCGACGACGAGCGACGAGACCAGCGGGATCACGACCACCGGCATGATGCCGCGCATCACCGGTGGGATCTTGATCCGCTGGATACCGAGGACGACCGCACCCGCGAGCAGACCGGCGACCAGACCGCCGAGGAAGCCTGCGTTGATGTTGGCGGCGATCATGCCGCCGACGAAGCCGGGGACCAGTCCCGGCCGGTCCGCCATGCCGTACGCGATGTATCCGGCGAGGACCGGGATCAGGAAGCCGAAGGCGACGGCGCCGATCTGGAACAGCAGGGCCGCCCAACTGTCGGCCTGGAGCCAGACGAAGTGCTCGGTGACCGGCTTGGCCTTGTTGATCTCCCAGCCGCCGATCGCGAAGCCCAGGGCGATCAGCAGACCGCCCGCCGCGACGAACGGGACCATGTAACTCACGCCGGACATCAGCCACTTGCGCAGCTTGGTGCCGTAGCCGTCGCCGGACTCGCCCGCCCGGTCGACGGGGGTTCCGGGCCGGGCGGCGGCCGTGACCTCGCCGCGCTCGGCCTTCTGGCGGACCTCGGCGATCAGTGCGCCGGGGCGGCTGATGCCCGCCTTCACTCCGACGTCGACGGTGGGCTTCCCGGCGAACCGGTCCTTCTCCCGTACGGGCACGTCGTGGGCGAAGATCACGCCGTCGGCGGCGGCGATGACGGCCGGGTCGAGGCGGGAGAAGCCGGCCGAGCCCTGCGTCTCGACGACGATCTCCACGTCACCGGCGTCCCGGCCCGCGTTCTCCAGCGACTCGGCGGCCATATAGGTGTGCGCGATGCCGGTGGGGCAGGAGGTGACGGCGACGATACGGAACGGGCGGGCCTCGACGGTCTCCTGCGGGGCGACCTCCTGGGGATCGACCTCCTGGGGATCGACCTCCTGGGGATCGACCTCCTCGGCAGTCGGTGCCGGGGTCGTGCTGACCGCGGCGGCGTCGGGGGAGGCCGTTCCGCCCGACGCCGCCGCGGAGTCTTCGGTGCCCTCGGTCGCGTCGTCGCCCCGGATGAGCGCGGCGGCGCGGCCCGCGTCGTCCACGGCGCGCAGGGCGTCCGTGAACTCGGTGTTCATCAGCTGACGGGCGAGGGAGGAGAGGATCGTGAGGTGGGCGTCGTCCGCGCCCGCCGGGGCGGCGATGAGGAAGATCAGGTCGGCGGGGCCGTCGGGTGCGCCGAAGTCGACGCCGGCCGCGCTACGGCCGAAGGCAAGGGTCGGCTCGGTGACGTGCGCGCTGCGGCAGTGCGGGATGCCGATGCCGCCGTCGAGGCCGGTCGGCATCTGCGCCTCACGGGCGGCCACGTCGGCGAGGAAGCCGTCCAGGTCGGTGACCCGGCCCTTCGCGACCATGCGCTCGGCGAGGGCACGCGCCGCCGCTTCCTTCGTATCGGCGGACAGGTCGAGGTCGACCAGATCCGCGGTGATCATCTCGCTCATCGCGGGCTCCTTCGCACGCGTATCGCCCGGGGGATGTGGCGGGCGGGGGTGGGGAGGGAAGGGTGGGAGGCCCGGGCCTGGAGGGACGGCCGGGGGTGGAGTCGGTGTGCGGTGGTGGGTAACGCAAAACGAAGGTTCGTTCGCGGGGCGCCGGGGAGGACGGCGGGGCAGGGCGCAGGCCCGTTCGCGCGGTGGTAGCCAAAACGAGCGTTCGTTCGCGAGCCACCGGGGAGGGCGAGGCACAGCGCAGGCAGGTTCACGCGACGGAAGGTAAAACGAACGTTCATTCCCGACCGTCCCCTCATCACGTCACCCTCTCCCTCAGCACCCGGTCCGCCGGTACCTCCGCCGTCACCGTCACCGCCGCCGGGTCCAGGTCGCGCGGGGTCGGCATGACGCTGCCCGGGAGCTGGACGGCGGCGGCGCCGTGGGCGACGGCGGAGGCGAGGGCTTCGGGGCCATGGCCGCCGGCGATGAGGAAACCGGCGAGGGAGGAGTCGCCGGCGCCGACGTTGCTGCGGACGGCGTCGACGCGGGCGGTGCCGAACCAGGCGCCCGAGGCGTCGACGAGGAGCTGACCGTCGGCGCCGAGACTGGCCAGTACCGCGTCGGCGCCCATCTCGCGGAGTTCCTCCGCGGCCTTGACGGCGTCGCCGACCGTGGCGAGGGGCCGGCCCACGGCTTCGGCGAGTTCCTCGGCGTTGGGCTTGACGACGTCCGGGCGTTCGCGGAGTGCGGCGAGGAGGGCCGGGCCGGAGGTGTCCAGGGCGATGCGGGCGCCGGCCGCGTGGGCGCGGGCGACGAGTTCGGCGTACCAGGACGGGGCGAGGCCGCGCGGGAGGCTGCCGCAGCAGGCGATCCAGGAGGCGTCGGTGGACTGGGCGCGGACGGTCTCCAGGAGCAGCTCGCGCTCGGGGGCGGACAGTTCGGGGCCGGGCGCGTTGATCTTCGTCAGGACGCCGTCGGCCTCCGCGAGGGCGATGTTGGAGCGGGTGGCCCCGGCCACCGGCACTCGGGCGACCTCGATGCCCTGCGCGGCGAGCAGGTCGGCGACCAGCGCGCCCGGTGCTCCGCCGAGGGGCAGTACGGCCACCGTGCGCCGGCCCGCGGCGGCGACCGCCCGGGAGACGTTGACGCCCTTGCCTCCCGGGTCCATGCGCTCGCCGGTGGCCCGGATGACCTCGCCGCGGTCGAGGGAGGGGACCTCGTAGGTGCGGTCGAGGGACGGGTTCGGGGTGACGGTGAGGATCATGAGTGGTCTTTCCGGCCGACGGATGCGGTGGAGCCACCGGCGGGTGCGGCGCCCGGGACGCGCAGCACCTCGGTGCCCTTGCGCTCGATGGTGAGGGCGTCCTCGGGGTTCAGCCCGCTGTCGGTGATGAGCAGGTCCACGTCGCTCAGGTCGCCGAAGCGGGCGAAGTGCTCCTGGCCGTGCTTGGAGGAGTCGGCGAGCAGCACCACGCGGCGGGCGGCGGCCACCGCCGCGCGCTTGACGGCGGCCTCGGCGAGGTCGGGCGTGGTCAGGCCGTGGTCGACGGAGAAGCCGTTGGCGGCCACGAAGAGGACGTCGGCGCGGATCTCGCCGTAGGCCCGCAGTGCCCAGGCGTCCACGGCGGCGCGGGTGCGGGTGCGGACACGGCCGCCGACCAGATGGAGCTGGATGCCCGGGTGGTCGGCGAGGCGGGCCGCGATCGGCAGGCTGTGCGTGACCGCGGTGAGGGCGGCCTCCAGCGGGATGGCGGCGGCGAGGCGCGCGATCGTCGTACCGGCGTCGAGGAGGATCGTGCCGTCGCCCGGCAGTTCGGCGAGCGCGGCCTGGGCGATGCGGTCCTTCTCGTCGGCGGCGGTGCCCTCGCGTTCGGCGAGGTCGGGCTCGAAGTCCAGACGGCCGGCGGGGATCGCGCCGCCGTGCACCCGCTGGACGAGGCCGGCGCGGTCGAGGGCCTTCAGATCCCGGCGGATCGTCTCGGCCGTGACCTGGAACTGCTCGGCCAGCGACACCACGTCCACCCGGCCGCCGTCACGCGCGAGCCGGAGGATCTCCTGCTGCCGCTCGGGTGCGTACATGTCCGTTCGCCTCCGACTGGTGCCCGATTCTGTGGTTTCGCTCGGGAGACTACGCCGGGATGTCCGGAAAGTAAACAGGTTCGGGGCGGTTCGGGACACCAAGGCGGACATGAATGGGCATGAGCGGGCGTGATCGGGCATGACCGGACGCACGACGGGAGCGGGACCCGGCCCCCAAGGGTGCCCGGCCCCGCTCCCACTCCCGTTCACCTTCGCCTTTCGCCGTTCACCCTTCGGCTTCCGGCTTCCGGCTTCCGGCTTCCGGCTTCCGGCTTCCGGCTTCCGGCTTCCGGCGAGCAGACCCTCCGCCGGTCAGCGCACCGGCTCACCGACCTCCACGGACACCGGCTCATCGCCTCGCACGGACACCGGCTCATCGCCTCGCACGGACGTCGGTTCGTCGCTCCCTACGGGCACCGACGCACCCGTCTCCGCCGCGGCGCGTGCCGGCAGGGCGAACATCAGCAGGAAGATCGCGAGCAGGACCGCGGCCACCCAGCCGAGCGCGTACTCGAAGGCGTCGACGAAGGCGGGGCCGATGTCGGTCGGGGCGAGGTGGTCGTCCATGACACCGAAGAAGACGACGGCGACGAGGCCGAGTCCCAGTGCGTTGCCCATCTGCTGGACCGTGCTGATCAGCCCGGACGCGGACCCGGCGTGCTCACGCGGCACTCCGGAGAGGATCGCGTCGGTCAGCGGGGCGACGATGAGGCCCATGCCCGCGCCCATCACGACCAGCGGGAACGCCATCTGCCAGGGGGTGATGGCGAGGCCGTACCGTACGGACTCGGCCAGGTACAACAGCACTCCGGCCGCCATCAGCAGCGCGCCCGCCTGGAGGACCTTGCGTCCGAAGCGCGGGACGAGCTTCTGGACCGAGACGCCGGCGGCGACCGACACCGCGAGGGAGAACGGCACACCGGTGAGGCCGGCCCGCAGGACGCTCCAGCCGAGGCCGGTCTGGAGGTAGAGCGTCCAGACGAGGAAGAAGACACCGAGGGCGACGCCGAAGACGGTCTGCACGGCGATGCCCGCCGCGAAGCTCTTCACCCGGAACAACGACAGCTCGATGAGCGGGGACCCGTCGCGCACGGTCTTGCGTCGCTCGTACGCCACCAGCGCCGCGAACACGGCGAGCGAGCCGGCCATCGAGACGTACCCCCACAGCGGCCAGCCCAGTTCCCGGCCCCGGGTGAGCGGGTAGAGCAGCATCAGCAGGGCGGCGGTGACCAGGGCGACGCCTACGAGGTCCAGCTTCAGGGCGTGCGGGGCCTTGGACTCGGTGATGAAACGGCGGCCCAGGATCAGGGCCGCGACGCCGACCGGAAGGTTGATCAGGAAGATCGCCCGCCACTCGAGGCCGAGCGGGTTCCACTCGATGAGCAGCGCGCCGAGCAGCGGGCCGGAGACCGCGCCGAGGCCGACGATCGCGCCGAACAGCCCGAAGACCTTGCCGCGTTCGTGTGCCGGGAAGGTCGCGTGCACGATCGACAGCACCTGCGGCACCATCAGCGCGGCGGTCGCACCCTGCGCGAGCCTCGCCGCCACCAGCATCTCCGGGTTCGCGGCGAGGCCGCACAGTGCGGAGGCGACCGTGAAACCGCCGATGCCGAGGAGGAAGATCCGCCGACGGCCGTGGATGTCGCCGAGCCTGCCGCCGGTGACGAGGCCCGCGGCGAAGGCGAGGGCGTAGCCGGCGGTGATCCACTGGATCTGGCTGAACGAGGCGTTCTCGCCCTGCTTGATGGAGGGGATCGCGATGTTGACGATGGTGACGTCGACGAGGTCCATGAAGGCGGCCGTCATGACGATGGCGAGGGCGATCCACCGCCGTCGGTCGGCGTCGGCCGCTGCGGGTGCGGGTGCGGGGAGCGCCGTTTCGGTGACTGTGGTCGGGTCACTGGCGGTGGATCGGGGCTGGTCGCGCAGTTCCCCGTGCCCCTTCGGGGCGCTCGTTGTCGAGGTCATGCTTTGAAGGTAGAGGTCGAGTAGGTCAGATCATGTCCTACTTCTGCGGCATCCTCGCTCCATGACTACGGACACCCCGGCGCGGCTCCTTCAGCTCCTCTCCCTCCTCCAGACGCCCCGCGAGTGGCCCGGCGGTGAACTCGCCGACCGGCTCCGGGTCTCACGGCGGACCGTTCGCCGTGACGTCGACCGGCTGCGCGAGCTGGGCTATCCGGTGCAGGCGACCATGGGGGCCGAGGGCGGGTACCGGCTGGTGGCGGGGAAGGCGATGCCCCCACTCGTGCTGGACGACGAGGAGGCCGTGGCCATAGCGGTGGGGCTGCGGGCCGGGGCCGGGCACGCGGTGGAGGGCGTGGAGGAGGCGTCGGTACGAGCCCTCGCCAAGCTCGAACAGGTGCTGCCGTCGCGGTTGCGCCACCGGGTCTCCACGCTGCAGGCCGCCACCACCCCCCTGACCAGCGGCGACGGGGCGACGGTCGCGCCCGAGACGCTGACTGTGATGGCCTCGGCGGTGGCGGGCCAGGAGCGGCTGCGCTTCGCCTACCGTTCCGGTGACGGCACCGACTCGCGGCGCCACTGCGAGCCGTACCGGCTCGTCTCGACCGGCCGCCGCTGGTATCTCGTCGCGTACGACCTCGACCGCGCCGACTGGCGCACCTTCCGGGTCGACCGGGTCGAGGAGCCCTTCGCCACGGGCGCCCGGTTCGCGCCGCGCGAGTTGCCGACGGGGAGCGCGGAGGAGTTTCTGCGGCAGTCGATGTACCGGAGGCAGGAGACGTTCGCGGTCGACGTCACCTTCGCCGCGCCGGCCGAGGTCATCGCGGCCCGGGTGCCCCACTGGCTGGGTACGCCCGAACCCGTCGACGAGCACAGCTGCCGGCTGCGGGCCTCGGTCGGCGACTCCGTGGAGTGGCTGGCCATGCGGCTGGCCGTGGTCGACTGCGCGTTCACCGTGCACGGGCCGCCGGAACTGGTGGGATACGTAAGGGAGTTGGGCGCGCGGCTGACCCGGGCGGCCGGCGGGGCCGAGGAGTGAGGCCCGCGGTGCCGGTTCCGTGAGCGATGTCGGATCCGTGAGCGGTGCCGGATCCGTGAGCGGTGCCGGATCCGCGAGCGGTACCGGGTCCGCGAGCGATGCCGGATCCGCGAGCGATGCCAATTCCGTGCGCGGTGCCGGTTCGGCGAGCAGTGCCGGTTCCGCGAGCGCCGCCCTGACGTGCGGGTTCGGCAGAAGGGCCCCTGTGGCACAATCTGCCGTTCGGGTCACCCCGGGGTTCAGGTCCGGGGTGGCCCTTCGGTCTGCCCGGCCCGGCCGCGACACGGCCACCAGCCCGGCCCGCCACGGAAAGAAGCCGGGCTTCGGCGCCAGGGGGGGAGGCGCCGAAGCCCGGCTCTCGGAGAGTCCCGGCGCTGGGGGGAGAGCGTCGGGACTTGGCTTCGGATGGTCTCGGTGCGGTCGGGGGTCCTGCGGTGGAGTCCCGGGGGGCGGGGCCACGGCAGGGCGCTTCGGGTGGTGACGGCTTACGGCGTACGGCGGTGCGGGCTGGCTCAGGTGTCGCTTCGGTGGGCGCTGTACCCCCGACTCCCTCGAACTCCGGGTCCCGGGCCTGACGGCTCCGGGCCCGGGGAAGTCGTGGGCCCGGAAGACTTGTGCCCCGGGAACGGGGAGTTGAAGCGGCGTAGTACGGCCAACTGGCGGCACGGAAACGGCCAAGTCGTGGCCGGCGTACGTCGGTACACCGGGCCAAGCCCCGTGGCGGCCCCAGGGGTTGGGCCGTACGGGGTCTGTGGTCCGTACCCGGCGATGGTCGCCGTTCTGCTCCTCGAACGAGTTGGCCGGGGGGTCAGGCGACCGCGTCGAAGCCCGTGTCGCGGGCCAGCTTCTTCAGTTCGAGCAGGGCGTGCTTCTCGATCTGGCGGATCCGCTCGCGGGTGAGCCCGTGTTCCTTGCCGACCTCGGTGAGGGTGCGCTCGCGGCCGTCCTCGATGCCGTACCGCATCTTGATGATGGACGCGGTGCGCTGGTCGAGGCGCCCGATGAGGTCGTCCAGCTCCTCGCTGCGCAGCAGCGTGAGCACGGACTGCTCGGGCGAGACCGCGGAGGTGTCCTCCAGGAGGTCGCCGAACTGCGTGTCGCCGTCGTCGTCCACCGACATGTTCAGCGAGACCGGGTCGCGGGCCCAGTCGAGGACGTCGGTGACACGATCCGCGTTGGAACCCAGCTCGGCGGCGATCTCGGCGGGCTCGGGGTCGCGCCCGTGCTCGCGGTTGAACTCACGCTGCACACGGCGGATCCGGCCCAGCTCCTCGACCAGGTGGACGGGCAGCCGGATGGTGCGCGACTGGTCCGCGATCGACCGGGTGATGGCCTGACGGATCCACCAGGTGGCGTACGTCGAGAACTTGAAGCCCTTGCGGTAGTCGAACTTCTCCACCGCGCGGACCAGGCCCGCGTTCCCCTCCTGGATGAGGTCGAGCAGGGGCAGGCCACTGCGCGGATAGCGCCGGGCGACAGCCACGACGAGGCGCAGGTTGGACCGTATGAAGACGTCCTTGGCCCGCTCGCTGTCGGCGACGAGGGCTTCGAGCTCTTCGCGGGTCGCGTCCGCCTTGGCCTCCTCATCGCCGTCGAGGATCTGCTGGGCGAACACACCCGCCTCGATGACCTGGGACAGCTCGACTTCCTTGGCGGCGTCGAGCAGCGGTGTACGCGCGATCTCGTCGAGGTACATGCCGACCAGGTCGCGGTCGGCGATCTCGCCGCCAGAGGCGCGAACGCTGCGAGCCGCGTCGGTCCGGCCGGAGGCGGACGAACGACGAGCGGCGACGGCACGGGTTGCCATGCGTGCTCCCTTGCGATGGTGGGCTGGCAGGGTCGTATCGGGTCCTACGTGTGTCTCGATGCGGCCGCTCGGACACTCTCCCGAGTGCCCTGCTTCCGAAGGAAACAACGACTGGAATCAGGACAGAATTCCCCACCGGTCCCACTATTTTTCTGATCTTGCAGTACCCTGTGCCGCCGCAGGAGGAGGCGAGATGTCCGGAGAGTCCGCAGAGGTGCAGGTCAGACCAGGAGTCGAGACCGACCTCGCCGCCCTCACCGACCTCTACAACCACTATGTCCGTGAGACGCCCATCACATTCGATACCGCTGTCTTCACTGCGGAAGAGCGCCGCCCTTGGCTGCTCTCCCACCCTGAAGACGGCCCGCACCGCCTGATGGTTGCCACCGCGAAGGACTCACAGCGGATTCTGGGGTACGCCACGAGCAGCGCGTTTCGCGGGAAACCGGCGTACGACACCTCGGTGGAGGTGTCGGTGTACCTCGCCCCGGACGCGGGCGGCCGGGGCGTGGGCACGCTGCTGTACACGGCCCTTTTCGAGGCACTCGCCGACGAGAGCGTCCATCGCGCCTACGCCGGGATCGCCCAGCCGAACGAGGCGTCGACGCGGCTGCACGAGCGGTTCGGGTTCCGGTACGTCGGCACGTATCGGGAGGTCGGGCGGAAGTTCGGGCGGTACTGGGATGTGGCCTGGTACGAGAAGAGGCTCGACGAGACAGAACGTCTCGGGCGCATGGGGCCGGAGCGTTGAAGGCCGGGCTGCTACTCGGCGGGCCTGGGCTCAGCGGGTAGGGACTCGGTCGGCAAGGGGCGTTCGGTGGAGGGGGACTCGGTAGACGGGGACTCGGTGGACGGGAACTCGGTGGACGGGAACTCGGTGGTCAAGGACTCGGCGGGCAGGGACTCCCTCATCGCCTTGGCCGTGGCGGTGGGGTCGTAGCCCTCGGGTACCCCTTCGACCAGGATGATGTCGCCCGTGATGTGCCGTGAGCGCAAAGGGGCGATCTCCTGGTACGCGGGCGAGTCCCACCAGCTCCGCGCCTCGGCGATCCCGGGGAAGCCGATCACCACGACGGCTCCCGGCCAGTTCCCCTCCTTCACCTCGTGCCGGGCGACGTGTACGAGGAAGCGGCCGCCGTACGGCTCGAAGGTGGCGGGGATGCGCTCGATGTACTCGGCGATCTCCGGGTGCGGGGCGGCGTCCCTGAGGTGGGCTATGGCGTACGCGGGCATGAGGGGGTCCTTCCCGGTCGGCCGGGCTCACGCGGGCGGGGGCTCGAACGCGGGCCTCGCCGCCCCTGACGCCGACGAGACTGCCAGGCGTAGGGGCCGGGGTCGATGACCTCTGGGGTAAGGAGCCCCGGCCTGCGCGTCCAGGTCGCCCGGACCCACTACCCGAACTGCACCGACCGCTTCGCCAGGCCCATCCAGAAGCCGTCGATCACCGACCGCTGGGCGTCCAGTTCGCCGGAGGCCTCGGCCGCGCCCATCGTGACGAAGAGGGGGGCGAAGTGCTCCGTGCGGGGGTGGGCCAGCTGCCCGGCCGGGGACTTGTGGAGGAAGTCGAGGAGGGAGTCCCAGTCGCGGGATTCGAGGGCCCGGTTGCCCCAGTCGTCGAACTCCGTGGACCAGGTGGGGGTGCCGGCCTGGCGGAGGGCGGCGAGGTTGTGGGTGAAGAAACCGGACCCGATGATCAGCACGCCCTCGTCGCGGAGGGGGGCGAGCTTGCGGCCGATGTCCATCAGCTTCCGCGGGTCGAGGGTCGGCATGGAGATCTGCAGGACCGGGATGTCGGCGTCCGGGAACATCTCCACCAGGGGGACGTACGCCCCGTGGTCGAGGCCCCGGTCGGGGATGTCCTGGACGGGGATGCCGGGGGCCTGGAGCAGCTTGCGGACCGAGGCGGCCAGCTCGGGGGCGCCCGGGGCGGCGTACTGGACCTTGTAGTAGTGCTCGGGGAAGCCCCAGAAGTCGTAGACCAGGGGGATGGTCTCGATCGCGCCGAGGGCAAGAGGGGCCTCCTCCCAGTGGGCGGAGATCATGAGCACGGCCTTGGGGCGGGGCAGGGTCGCGGACCAGGCGGCGAGTTCGCCGGGCCAGATCGGGTCGTCGGCGAGCGGCGGGGCCCCGTGGCTCAGGTACAGGGCGGGCATGCGCTCGGCGGTGGCGGCGGACATAGGGGTGACTCCCTCAACACGCGCGACGCACACGACACGCGCGCCTCGGCGGGCCCGGTGGTCGCTTCTGTCTCCTTGGATTCGCCTGGCGCACCAGGCGCTTGAGACTCCTTCCAACTCCCCAGTAGTTGAAGTCTCAATATTTCTTGTTTCACCTTACATCTCTATAGTTCAAATTTCAAGAAGGGGCCTCGTACAGTGGGAGCATGAAGACCGCATCCACTGAGGAAGAACCCCGCTGGCTCACCGACGAGGAGCAGCGCACCTGGCTCGCCTACGTGCACGCCACGACCCTGCTCGAAGATCATCTCGACCGCCAGTTGCAGCGCGACGCGGGCATGCCCCACCTGTACTACCACCTGCTCGTCGTGCTGTCCGAGGCACCGCAACGCCGACTGCGGATGACCGAGCTGGCGATGCAGACGAAGATCACGCGGTCGCGGCTGTCGCACGCCGTGGCACGGCTGGAGAAGAACGGGTGGGTACGGCGCGAGGACTGCCCGTCGGACAAGCGGGGCCAGTTCACGGTGCTGACGGACGGAGGCCGGGAGATGCTCGCGAAGAGCGCGCCGGGGCATGTGGGCGCGGTGCGGCAGGCGCTGTTCGACCGGCTGTCGGATGAGCAGCAAAAGGCCCTCGGCGAGATCATGGCGATCGTCGCGGAGGGGCTGCAGCCGAGCGAGGCGGGGGCGGATCTGCCGTGGCTCCGGTAGTGCTCCGCCGGGGTTCGGGGTGGGGCCGTCGGGGTCGCGGCGTCCGTGGGGGTGTCTAGGGCTGCCAGGGGTCGATGCGGGGCGGGGGCGGGGGGCGGGGCGTCGTCGGGGTCGCGGGCGGCAGGCGACAGGTGACGGGTGACAGGCGACAGGCGAAGGCTCCGGACGTCGTGATTCGGGCGTCGGGCGTCGGGCGTCGGGCGTCGGGCGTCGGGCGTCGGGCGACAGGCTCCGGACGTCGTGATTCGGACGTCGTGATTCGGACGTCGGGCGACAGGCTTCGGCCGCCTGTGGGCGCGGTCCCGCCGAGCGCCCCGGTCGGCCGACCGGCGGTCGGCCGTGCTTGTTGTGCTGAGTTCGCGTGTGGGATGACGGGAGGGGTGGGGCAGGGGACTCCGCCCCTGCCCCACCCCTCCCCTTCCGTCAGTCCGGGTCCGCTGTCAGTGGGCGATCACCGGCACCTTGAGCTCGTCCGTCGCGTCCGCGTCCGATCCCGCCGTCGCCGTCATGTCGGGCTTGCCCGTCGTGACGAAGGTGAAGGCGATGGTGGCGGCGGCCACCAGGATGCCCACGGCGAACCAGATGGCGGTGGTGTAGCCGTTGACCATGCCCTGGAGCTGGACCAGCTGGGCGGCCGGCTTCGAGGTGGCCGAACCGATGTGGTCCGCGACGTAGGACGTGGTCGCGGAGGCGGCGACCGTATTCAGCAGCGCCGTGCCGATGGCACCGCCGACCTGCTGCGAGGTGTTGACCATGGCGGAGGCCACACCCGCGTCACGCGGTTCGACCCCGTACGTCGCCAGGGACATCGCCGGCATGAACGCCGTACCCATACCGAGGCCGAGCAGCAGCTGGGCCGGCAGCAGCAGACCGGCGTAGGAGGAGTCGACCTCCATCTGGGTCAGCAGGAGCATGCCGAGGCCGGCGACCAGGAAGCCCGGGGCCATCAGCAGGCGCGGCGGGACCCGGGTCATGAGGCGGGTGCCGATCTGGGTCGAGCCGGTGATCATGCCCACGATCATGGGCAGGAAGGCGAAGCCCGTCTTGACCGGCGAGTACCCCTTCACGATCTGCAGGTAGTAGGTCAGGAAGAGGAACAGGCCGAACATCGCGATGATCGCGAGGCCGAGGGAGAGGTAGACACCGCCACGGTTGCGCTCGGTGATGACGCGCAGCGGCAGCAGCGGGGCCTTGACCTTTGACTCGACGAGCACGAAGGTCGCGAGGAGCACCGCCGAGGCGACGAACAGCGTGATCGTCATCGAGTCCCCCCAGCCCTCGGACTCGGCCCGCGTGAAGCCGTAGACCAGGGAGACCAGGCCCAGGGTGGACAGGACGACGCCGGGGATGTCGAGCGGGGAACGGTTGCGGCCGCCCGCCGGCTCACGGATGACGAAGTACGCGCCGACCGCCGCGATCACCGCGAACGGGATGTTGACGAAGAACGTCCAGCGCCAGTCCAGGTACTCGGTGAGGAAGCCGCCGAGGATCAGGCCCACGGCACCGCCGCCACCGGCGATCGCACCGTAGATGCCGAACGCCTTGGCGCGCTCCTTGGCGTCGGTGAACATCACGGCCAGGAGGGAGAGCGCTGCGGGCGCGAGCAGCGCGCCGAAGGCGCCCTGGAGCGCGCGGGCGCCCAGCATCATCGCCTCACCGGTGGCCGCGCCGCCCAGCGCGGAGGCACCGGCGAAGCCGATCAGACCGGTGACGAAGGTGCGCTTGCGGCCCCACAGGTCGGAGATACGGCCGCCGAAGAGGAGCAGACCGCCGAAGGCCAGCGCGTACGCGGTGATGACCCACTGGCGGTTGCCGTCCGATATCCCCAGATCCTGCTGGGCGGAGGGAAGGGCGATGTTCACGATGGTCGCGTCGAGCACGACCATCAGCTGGGCGAGGGCGATGAAGACGAGCGCTTTCCAGCGGGTGGCGTGCGCGTCGTTTCGCTGATCGGCCGCCGATCCGGGTGTTCCGGAGGCGCCGCGGACTGTTTCGGACATGGAGGTACCCACTTCGGGACTTCGTGACGGAAAGATCGGTATCGGGTGACGGAAAGATCGGAAAGATCGGTATGAGGTGACGAAGTGATCGGTATGAGGTGGGACCGAGCGATCGTCATCGGGTGACGCGGCGATCGGTACCGGGTGCGGACAAGGGCGTCGCGAGGGAGGGCGTGTCGTCGTCGACAGCCTCGGGGTCAGCGGTTCAGCGGGGCAGTGAGTCAGTGGTTCAGGACGGGCACGGCCTCCGTAGGTCCTCCACGGTCACCGGGGCGCCGGGCAGTTCGGAGGTGGCCGGGGCGCGCAGGCCGTCCAGGAACAGTTGGAGATGGCGGTGGAGGAAGCGGTCGGCACCCCCGCACTGGGTGCCGGCCGGGGGCCTGCTGAGCTGGCTGACGGCGATCATCAGGTCGCCGACGCCCACGTCGGAGCGGAGCTGCCCGGCGTCCCGGGCGCGCTGCATGATCCCCTCGACCTGATCCTCCAGGCGCTCGCGCGCCGCCTCCAGGTCGGGGTGGTGCGTGTCGAACGTGCTCTGGATCATCGGGCAGAGGGCACTGATCCGCTCGTCGGCCGAGGTGTGCACGAAGCGCGAGAGCGCCTCGAACGCGTCACCGGTCTCGGTGAGCGCGGCCTCGGCCGCGAGGGCCGTACGGTCCATGACCGAGCAGACGACCTCACGGACCAGCGCTTCGCGGTCCGGGAAGTTGCGGTACAGCGTGGCGTTGCCGACGCCGGCCCGGCGGGCGACCTCGTCGAGCGGCACATCGGGGCCGAACTCCACGAACATCTCCCGGGCGGCACCGACGATCCGCTCCCGATTGCGCAGGGCGTCGGCCCGGGGGCGGGACACCTTGCGACGTACGGCGGTGGCGGTCTCCACGGCGTACTCCTCTGCTGACTGATCCGGTGGTGTGGGGGGCGCCCGGTGACGATCCGGGGATGGAGTCCCCGTTTCGCTCGGACACATGGCTAAACGGGGAAACGGTCCCCGGTTATTTCCCCCCACCGAAGACTTTTCCTGTGACCTGGGTCACACTTGGATGCCATGCGGATGGCATGCGGATGGCAGTCCGGATCGCCTCCGGATCGCACCCGGACCTCATCTCGACCACGCCTCGACCGCGGGCGGATCAGCCGCCGCGCGTCCGGGCGCCGATGCCCACGTTCGGCCCTTCCAGCGCGCGCCCGCGCACCCCTCGAACCAGGGTGATCGAAGGAGGACAGCCTCGTCACGGACGGCTGCCGTGGAGCGAAGGGCGCGTGGATGCAGCAGCCGTTCCGCCGAAACGGGATACCCGCGCGCCGGATACGTCCGCGCCGCGTCGTCGCGCTCGCCTCCGTCACCGCCCTCACCCTCGCGGTCAGCACCTCCGCCGGCACGGGGCACCTGGTGGCCAAGGAGACCACGACGGCCGCGGGGGCCACGGCCCTGGTCCGAGGTTCGGCGCTCAACCCCTGCATGATCCGCGGCCCGCTCGGCACCCAGATGTCCGAGGGCATCCCGACCCCGCCCGGCTACGCCCGCTCCACCGGCACGGTCCGCGCCCTCAACCTGATGATCGACTTCTCCGACGCGCCCGGCGAGGGCAGCGCGATGGACCGCTTCGCGGAGTTCGCCCCGCAGACCCAGAAGTGGTTCAGGACCAGCAGTTACGGCCGTATCGACTATCGCCCCGAGGCCCCGCTCACCGAGTGGCTGCGGATGCCGAAGTCCTTCCGCTCGTACGGCATAGAGCGCGGCGCCCCCTTCGACCCCGGCTACCGCCGGCTGGTGCAGGACATGGTGCGGGCCGCCGATCCCCTCGTGGACTTCCGGGCGTACGACCTCATCAACGTCCTCGTCACCCCGAACGCGGGGCCCTCCGCCCTCGACACCGTCCTGTCGGTGACCTTCGCCGGCAACCGCGAGGCGCCGATCGCGGACGGCGTGCCGGTCGCCAACGCGTCGTTCGTCTACAGCCGCCAGGACGACGGCTCGGGCTCGTACGCGGACACCGGGTACCGGGTCCTCCCCCACGAGAACGGCCATGTCTTCGGGCTGCCCGACCTCTACACCCACGAGGGCGGGGGCGCCGTCGGGCACTGGGACATCATGAGCGAGGACTGGGGCGTCGAGAACGATCTGGTGGGCTGGCACAAGTGGAAGCTCGGGTGGCTCGACGAGACGCAGGTCGGCTGCGCGGCGACGGTCGGCGCGGTCGAGTACGCGCTGACCCCGCTCGCCACCGCCGGGGGCGCGAAGCTGGTCGTCGTCCCGCTCAGCTCCCGGACGGCGTACGTCGCCGAGTTGCGGACGCGGGCGGGCAACGACGCGGCGGTGTGCCGGCCGGGTGTGCTCGTGTACCGGGTCGACGCGACGGTCGACACCGGGAACGGGCCCATCAAGGTGCACGACGCCCGCCGGGACAGCGGGGGGTGCACGCGCAGCCCCAACGTCCACGCGGAGCTGTCCGACGCGCCGCTCGTCGCCGGTGAGACGTTCAAGGACAGGCGGGCGGGGGTGGAGATCGCCGTGGCGGGGGTGGATGCCGGGGGGAGCCATCGGGTGGTGGTCCGGCGGGGGTGAGGGGTGGGGGCAGGGGGGCAGGGTCCGGGGTCAGGGGCGGGTACGGGACCAGGGGCGGGTACGGGACCAGGGGCGGGTACGGGGTCAGGGGCGGGTCCGGGACCAGGGGCGGGTACGGGGTCAGGGGCGGGTCCGGGACCAGGGGCGGGTACGGGGTCAGGGGCGGGTCCGGGGTCAGGGGCGGGTCCGGGACCAGGGGCGGGTACGGGGTCAGGGGCGGGTCATGGGCCAGATATGAGTCCTGGGCCAGGTGCGGGTCCTGGGGCCGGTCGCTCGGTTCCCCGTGCCCCTAAGGCACCAGGCCCTGCGTACCTGATGGACGACGACCCTCCGAGCCCGAAAAGCACGGGGGCGCAGCCCCTGCTTTTCAGGGGCGCAGGGAACTGCGCGACCAGCCTCCACCGGGCCCGCACCCGCCGGCGCACCCGTACCCCCGAGCCAAGAGGCGCCCCGCGCGGCGGCGCGAGCGGGCCGCATTACCGTGAACCCATGCTCCCGAACGTCCCGAGCCCGGCCCCGGCCCCCGCCCTCGCGCCGGCGTCAGCCCCCGCGCCCGCGCCGGCCGAAGCCGTCGCCCCCCTGATGCGGGGCATCACCGTGCTGCGCCGGCTCACCGACGCGGACGGGACGCTGAGCCCGAGCGCGCTGGAGAAGGCCACCGGTCTCGCGCGCTCCACGGTCGACCGGATCACTGCGACGCTGGCCCGCATGGGCTACGTACGACTGGACGGCCGCGACGCCGTCCTCGCCCCCCGCCTGATGGAGCTGGGCAACGCCTACCTGGCCGCCCTCCGCCTCCCCCGCCTCCTCGACGCCCACGCGGACGCCCTCGCCGACGAGCTGGACGAGTCGGTGTCCCTCGCGGTCCGCGACCGGGACGGCGTCCGCTTCATCCACCAGGCGACCCGCCGCCGCGCGATGTCCCTCAGCTTCCGCATCGGCGACCTCCTTCCCGCCGAACGCACCGCACCCGGCCCGCTGTTCGCCACCGAGTGGGAGCCGGCCGACTGGGCCCGGTGGCGGGCCCGCCGCACGGCCGACCCGGAGGGCCGCGGCTTCCCGGCGGTGCCTCCGCGCGCCGGCGCGTACGACGACTTCGAGGACCGTGCGGCACGGGCGGGCGCCCAGGGCTGGGCGCTGGACGACCAGTTGATCGAACCCGGGCTGGTCGCGGTGTCCGTACCCGTGCGGGACCCCCGTACGGGACGGATCGCGTGTGTGGCGAACGTCGTCAGCCATACGAGCCGGCACACGGCGGAGTCCCTGCGGTCGACACTGCTGCCGCGGCTGCGGGTGGCCGTGGCGGCGATGGAACGGGAACTGCGGGAGCTGCGGGACCCCCCGCCGCCGGTCACCGCGGCGCGGGGCGACACCTCGGCCCCCTCCGGGCTCGCCGCCTGGACCGGCACCTCCAAGCAGGAACTGGGCCGGGAGTTCATCGAGTCCCTCGCCCGGGGGCTGACCGTGATCACCTCGTTCGGCGAGGGGCGCGCGGAGCTGACCCTCACGGAGGTCGCCAGGGCCACCGGGCTCGCCCGCGCGACGGCCCGGCGCGCGCTGATCACCCTCGAACACCTCGGGTACGTCGAGTCGTACGACCGCGTCTTCCGGCTCACGCCCCGCGTACTGAGCCTGGGCTTCCCGCCCCTGTCGATGCTCCCCCTCCCCCGCATCGCCGCTCCGCATCTGGCCGAACTCTCCGCGCGGGTCCACGACTCGGCGTCCCTCGCGGTCCTCACCGGGGGCGGGGACGAGGTGCAGTACACGGCGCGGGTCGCCACGAGCCGCATCATGAGCGTCAACATCACCCTCGGCACCCGGCTGCCCGCGTACGCGACCTCGCTCGGCCGCGTCATGCTCGCCGACCTGCTCCCGAAGGCCCCGCTCCCGCCCCCGGAACGTCTCGTCCCACTGACCCCGCACACGATCACCGACCGGCCGGAACTGCTGACCGTCCTGGAGCGGGTACGGGCCGCCGGATACGCCGTCGTCGACGGGGAGTTGGAGGAGGGGCTGCGGTCCATCGCGGTGCCGGTGCGGGAGCGGGGCGGGCGGGTCGTCGCCGCGGTGAATGTCGCCATGCACAGCAGTCGGCGTTCGGTCGAGGAGTGTGTGGGGGAGGTTCTGCCGCAACTGCGGGACGCGGTCCGGCGGATCGAGGAGGAGCTGGAGGTGGCGGGGATGTTCCGCCGCGTCCCGGAGGTCTGACCTGGGGGGGGCACACTTGCCCGGGTGCACACCTCGGGAGAACCTCGGCGCCGGGCATGCGCAGGGGCTGGGCTGCCCGCCTACCCGTTGACCCCCGTGTACTTGCTCAGGCTCCAGTTCCACAGCAGCCTCGACAGGACGAACGCGGTGAGGCCGACGAAGGGGGAGGCCACCGCCAGCGCCTCCGGTACGCCCATCGCGGCGCCGTGGCCGGTCAGTACGCCGGCGGGGAAGTACGCGATGAAGGCGAGCGGGACGACGAAGGTGAACGCGGCGGACACGGCCCTCGGGAGGATGCTGAGGGGGTAGCTGCCGAAGGTCCCCATCAGCTCCTCCAGCCACTGGCTCCAGTAGGCGGTGGCCGGGAAGTGCAGCGCGGCGGCGGCCAGGGCGGTGAAGAGCGCGGCCTCGACCAGCATGCCGCCGACCACACCGGCCAGCACGTACGTGATCCGGCCCGCCGTCCAGTCGAGGGAGCTGCGCTGCAGCGCGGCGACGAACAGCCCGGCCGCGACGACCAGGTCGCCGATCGCGTTGACCGGGAAGAAGGCCAGCTGGACCTGCCGGTAGACCGGCATCGGGCGGATCAGGCAGGGGTCGACGACCCCCTCCTGGACGAGGACCTGCATGTACTGGACGCGGCCGAGGAAGAGCACGTACAGCCCATGGGCCAGCATGCGCATGCTGGCGATGAGCAGCACGTCGGAGCTGGACCAGCCGCCGAGTCCGGGGAACCGCGTGAGCAGCACCGAGGCGAAGACGACGATGGAGACCTGCCAGATCGCCCCGACGGCGACGTTCATCAGGAACTCGCCCCGGTACTCCAGCCGGGCCTTGAAGTTGAGCCTGGTGATCCGCCACACGACCCGCCAGGCGTGCGCCGGTCCGTGGGGAGGGGTCCTGGGGGGAGCGGACTCGTGGCGGGCGGGCTGGGGGCGGGCGGCCTCCCGGTCGGCTGTCCCGGCTGTCCCGACTGCCCCGGCTGCCCTGTCCGTCTCCTCCGTCCCGGCTGTCCCGTCGGGAACGGGTGTGTGTCCGGTCCTCGTCATGGTCATCCTCCCTGGGCCACGACGCGTCGGCCGGCCCGTTCCCAGAGCCGGCGGGTGAGCAGCGCGAGCAGCACGATCCAGACGGCCTGCACCGCCATCTGCCCGAAGGAGTCGCCGACGCCGATCCGCCCGACGTAGATGGACAGCGGTACGCCGAGCGTCGCCTGGAACGGCAGGAACGCGCTGAGCGTGATGAACCAGTCCGGGAAGTACCAGAGCGGCGCGTACACGCCGGAGAGCAGGTTCTGCGCGAAGACGAGGATGAGCAGGGCCGCCTCGTTGCGCAGGGTCCAGAAGCACAACAGGTCGACCAGCATCATCACGTAGTACAGGACCAGTTGGCCGAGCAGCATGCTCACCGCGAAGACCCCGGCGACGGCGGCCGAGGCGGGCGGGGCGACGACCCCGACGGCGAGGGACAGCACGTATCCGGCGAGCACCCAGCCGAAGCCGTACAACTGGTCGCCGAGGGCCCGCAGCGCGTAGTAGCGCTGGGGTTTCATCGGCCGCAGGTACCAGTAGACGATCGTCCCGAAGTGCAGGTGCTGGATCACCGTGTCGCGGCCCGCGCGCCGGTCGAGGCCGCGGATGCGGTTCGCGAGCACGGCGAGTACGGCGTAGCCGACGGCCTGGGTCTCGTCGAGCCCGGCGCTGGAGTCGGTGTTCGCGTACAGCCCGCGCCAGAGGTAGACGACCAGGCAGACCTGGACGAGGAGCCGGATGGCGGTGGCGGTCATCCGGGGCGGGGCGAGCAGTTCGCCGCGGGGGGTGATCCAGGAGACGCGGCGGGCGCGGGAGAGGGTGGTGGGCTGCATGGCTCAGCGGGCCTGGGTGGTGGCGGAGGCAGCGGCGGTGGGTGGGCCGGTGTCGTCGACCGGTGTGCCGGACGGGGGCAGGTCGCTGAGGTAGGCGGCGCGCATGACGTCCTCCAGGTCGTTCTCCTCCAGCGCCAGGTCCGCGACCCGGAACCGCCCGATGATCACCTTGAGCGCCTCGTGCACGCTGGGCGCGTCCTCCCCGACCGGCCCGAACACGACCCGCGGCCCTTCCCAGCGCAGCACCCCTATCCCGGCGAACCCGGGCAGCGGCACTTCCGTGACTCCGGCCGCCTCACCGTGCTCGTCCCCCTCGACCGGCTTGACCGCCTCGACGTCGGCCGGGTCGGCGAGCGTGGCCCGGACCTGCCAGGTGCCGCCGAAGCGGCGCCGGATCTCCTGGAGCGAGCCGTCGAGGACGATGCGGCCGTGGTTGATCAGCACGACGCGCTCGGCGAGCCGTTCCACCTCGGTCATGTCGTGCGTGGTGAGCAGGACGGTACGGTCGCGCTGCTCGACCTGGTGCCGCAGGAACCGCCGTACCTGCTCCTTCACCACCACGTCCATGCCGATGGTGGGCTCGTCGAGAAAGACGACGGGCGGGTCGTGCAGCAGGGAGGCGGCGAGATCGCACCGGACCCGCTGCCCCAGCGACAGGTGCCGGACGCGGGTGTCCCAGAACCCGGAGAGTTCGAGCAGCCCGTCGAACTCCTCGATACGGTCCCGGAACTGCCCCTCGGGAACCCCGTAGATGTCCCGGAGGATCTCGAACGAATCCCGGGCGGGCAGGTCCCACCACAACTGCGTCCGCTGCCCGAACACGGCCCCGATGTTGTGGGCGTTGCGCTCCCGGTCCCGGTGCGGGACGACCCCGGCGACGAGCGCCTCGCCGGAGGTGGGCGTCAGGATGCCGGTGAGCATCTTGATGGTGGTGGACTTCCCGGCCCCGTTGGGACCGAGCAGCGCGAGCAACTCCCCCTTGCCCACACTGAATTCGACGTCCTGCACGGCGACCTTGGCCACGCGCTGCGGACTGACGAGCGATCTGAGCGCCCCCGCGAGGCCGGGCCGCCGTACGGTCGTCTGAAACACCTTGGACAGCCCGCGCGCCTCGATCACCGCAGACAACGGCCACACATCCGTCCCACTCATAGGCAGTTCGACGCACCGAACGGCGTCCGGAATCGCGGCGGCAATGCTAGGCCCGGTGAGGCGGCGGGCGGTAGCGACTTTTTTGCAGGCGGCCGCCGTGCCCTCGGAGATCACCGACTTCATTCACCCAGGCAACCCGCCCCGAAGTCCTCCTGCTCTCGCTCTCGCTGCCGCTCCCGCCTGCCTGTCCCTCGCCACTCCCTCCGAGGTGGGGCGAAGGGTTACCGGCGCGTACGCGGGCCAGCGCGTCGGCGGAGATCGGCGCCTGACATCATGCGCGCCATGAACGCCGATTCCCCCGCCTCTTCCGGCTCCCCCACGGGGAGTTTTCTGCTCGAACTACGGGACGCGATCAGCTTCCGGGCCTTCGGGCTCGTCCTGGGCGGCCTGCTGATTCAACTCGCCTTCACCGTCTCCTATCTGGGCGCCTTCCACTCCCCCACGCCACACCGGATGCCGGTGGCGGTGGTGGCCCCGGCGGAGGCCGCCGCGCAGATCGTCGCCCAACTCGACGGGCTGGACGGCGACCCGGTGAACGCGACCGCCGTCGCGAGCGAGTCCGCCGCACGGAAGCAGATCATGAACCGGACGGTGGACGCCGCCTTCCTGTTCGACGCGACCGGCACGAAGGACACGCTGCTGGTCGCCTCCGCCGGCGGGCCCTCGGTGTCTCAGACCGCCACCCAACTCGCCCAGAAGATAGAGACCTCGCAGAAGCGGCAGGTCGCGGTCATCGACATCCAGGCCCCCAACACCGGCGACGGACGCGGCATGGCCTCCTTCTACCTGGTGCTCGGCTGGGTGGTCGGCGGCTATCTGACGGCGACGATCCTGAACATGTCGAGCGGTTCGAAGCCGGCCAACCGGCACCGCATCGTGATCCGATTGGGCGCGTTGGGTCTGTACGCGATCGCGTCCGGGGTCGCCGGAGCGGTGATCGTGGGCCCGGTGTTCGACGCGCTGAGCGGTCACTTCTGGGCGCTGGCGGGGATCGGCACGCTGGTGGTGTTCGCATCGGCCGCGACCTCGCTCGCTCTCCAGACCCTGCTGGGCATGGTCGGCACCGGCCTGACCATCCTGCTCTTCGTGGTGCTGGGCAACCCGAGCGCGGGCGGCGTCTACCCGTCGGTCCTGCTGCCGGGCTTCTGGAGCGCGATCGGCCAGGCACTGCCGCCGGGCGCGGGCACCACGCTGGTCCGCAACACGGTGTACTTCGACGCCCACGCCACGACGGCCGCCTGGTGGGTACTGGGCGCGTACGCGGTGGTCGGCGCGGCGCTGGCCCCGTTCGCGGCGTGGTGGAAGGAGCGACAGGGGACGGCGACGTCCGACGGCTCGGTGGATCCGGACGACATCACCCTCGGCACGGCAGGTGAGCCAAGCAGGTAACCCGCTGCCCGGCCGCCGGTCGGCAGCCGCCTCGCCGACGCCGGCCGGGGTAACCCCCTCGCCCGCCCACCCCCACCCGCTACACTGACGGCGGCGTGCCAGTCCGCTGGCGCACCGCCGGATCAGTGGATCGATGTGTCCGGGATCAGTGGCATTGGCCTCTATATTCCTGCACGTTTCCAACAGATCCCTGCCTTTGCCTTCGTAGCTCAGGGGATAGAGCACCGCTCTCCTAAAGCGGGTGTCGCAGGTTCGAATCCTGCCGGGGGCACAGCAAAAGGGCCAGCTCAGGAGGGTTTCCTCCCAGGCTGGCCCTTCGTGGTGTTCGAGGCCGTGCCACACGCGTGCCACTACGGCTTTGTGGACGGCCGGATCCTCTAGTCCGAGACGGCCTCTCCCCCACCCTCACGGATCATCGCCCCGAGCCGATCAGCGATGGCCCGGTCACGGTCGCTGGTCATGTGCTGGTAGATCAGCGCGGCACGCGAGCTGCTGTGGCCCATGCGGGTCATCAACTCACGGGTACTGGCCCCAGCGGTCGAGGCCAGCGTGTTGCCGGTGTGCCGAAGATCGTGGAAGTGCAGTTCGGACGTGACACCTGCCGCCTTCCGGGCCTTGACCCAGTCGTCGCGGAAGTTGCTCCGTCGCAACTGCCCGCGCTGCGGCCCGACGAAGACGTGACCGTCACGGCCAGGAGCAGCGACCTGCTCCAGGTGACGCGTGACGTCGTCGAGCAGCTCGGCCGGGAAGGAGACGGTACGCACCCCGGCCGCAGACTTCGGGCCCTTGTCGAAGAGCCGCCCGCTCTGCAACTCGGCCTGAGCCCGGCGAACAGTGACAGTCAGCCCCTCCTCGTCGAGGTCCCGACGCCGCAGGGCCGCCAGCTCCCCGAACCGCAGCGTGGTGAAGGCCGCCAGGAGCACGAGCAGCCGGTAGCGCGGCGCGATGGAGTCGGCGATGGCGAAGACCTCGGGCACCGTGAGGACCGGCCGCTCGGGCACGTCGTAGCGATCTGCCCCCTTGACGCGGCATGGGTTGCGCCGGATCAGCTCGTCATCCACAGCCGTGTTCATCAGGGCCCGCAGGAGTTGGTACGCCTTGACGACCGTCGGCTCACCGATGCCGGCCGCGAGGAGCCTGCCGCGCCAGCTGCGCACCCGAGTCGTCGTCACGTCGGCCACCGATCCGGCCCCGAAGGTGGGCAGGATGTGCAGCCGCATCACCGACTCGTTCCGCTCTCGGGGTGCGGTCGGCGAGCTTCCGGTCCCGCAGCCACGCGGTCGCGTACTCCTCGAAGTTCACCGCCCCGGCGTCCGGGTCCGACCACTGCCCACGCGTGATGTCGGACTCGACGTGCGTGAGAGCGGCTTGAGCATCGGTCTTGGTCGGGTAGGTCTTCTCAGCCGGACGCAACTGGCCCGTCTCCGGGTCGCGGTAGCGGACCTGCCAGCGGCCGGACGGAAGCTGCCGGACCGACCCGAAGTTTCTACGCCTCCCCTTTTTGTTTGCCATCAGGCGACCCTTCGCAGGGAGTCGCGCCGGTGCCCGATCGGTTGCACCGTGTTGGCGTCGATGAAGGCGTTCATCGCGCTCTCTGGGATGCGGACGTGTCGGCCGACCTTGACGAACTCGATGCGTCGCTCGGCGATCAGTCGGCGCGGGAAGCGTTCCGTGGTGCCGAGGAGTTCGGCCACCTGCGCCACGGTGAGGTAGCGGTCAGCCACGAGTGGGTTCTCCTTCTGTTCCGGGGGCGGGTTCGAGGGACGCGGCAAGCCAGGTCTCGCCCGCGCTGAGGCCCGTTCCGGCGAACACCCAGTGGGCGAGGACGAGGGTGGTTTCGCCGTCCTGGGGTGCGGGTGGATCGGCTTGTGCTCGTCGCCAGTCGGCGCGGGCGTCGCGGAGGGCTCCGAGGGTGGTGGAGTAGCGGCGGGACTTTGTGGAGAAGTGGCCGCGGAAGCCGAGCATGTGCGCCCAGGCGCGTAGGCGGAGGTCTGCCAGTTCGGGGCGTGCGCCGAGGGTCCAGGCGGTGCGGATCATGCGGCGGGCGTGGTCGGTGATCCGGGCCCCGGCCAGCTCGGCGAGGAAGCGGATCGGCCGGTCAAGGGTGCCGGTCGCGGTCTCGGCGCCCTTGGTTGCGTACTTGGCGATGTACGCCGCTACGGCCCGCTCGGTCAGCTCCTGGCCGCCGTCGAAGTCGGCGGAACGGATCGGGCGGACGTCGAGCTGACGGCCGAATGTGAAGGTGTGGGCCCGGCCGTCGACGGTCGGGCCACCGACGCGAGCGGCGGTGGCGGCGGCGTGGATGGCGTCGCTCAGCAGCTCGGCCGTGGCCCAGGCCGGGGGCGAGGTGTCGCCGCCTTCGGGGCCGTCGAGGCGGATGACCGCGTGGAAGTGGACGGCCCCGCGCTTTTGGTATTCGGCGACCTTGGCGAAGGAGATGCGGGCGTGGTCGCGGAAAGCGCGTTGGGTGAGGCCGGCCAGCTTGGCGACCTCGCGGCGGAGGTAGATGGAGAAGCGGCGCCACAGGGCTCCGGCGTGGGCGTTCCAGAGCACGGCTGCTTCGTAGTCGTACGTGTCCGGGTCGAGGGGCGTGCCGAGGGCCGGGTCTGTGTCGTCGTGCCGGACGCCGCAGCGGCAGGGCTGCCCGCTGGAGGGGCGGTTGTGGACCGGGCCGAAGCTCGGCGCGGTGAAGGTGGCGAAGACGCGCGGGTGTGTGCCGACCTGTTCGGGGGTGCCCTTGCCGCCGCGCAGTCCGGCGGTGATCAGGTGGTAGGTGTCGCGGCGGTAGACCTCCGCGCAGGCCGCGCAGCGGGTGGCACGGCGGTTGTTGCAGCGGACGAGGAGGTTTCCGGCGGGGAGGGTGGTCGAGTCGAGGTGGTGCAGGACGCGCCCGACCTCACCGGTCGTGGTGTCGACGGCGTACTCGGTGCGGTGGCCGTCGAGGCGTACGGGGTGGGTGCAGCCGCCCAGGCCGGAGAGTTGGCGGGCCAGTTCGGGCAGGGTGCCGAGTGAGGCGAGCATGGAGAGTTCCGCCAGCGGGGGCGGAGTCTGCCGGGTGATGATGGGTGTTCCTTTCGGCTGTTTCGGCGGTTGGGAGGGACGGCCCCGGGGCGGCGGGATGCTTGGCGGCTTGTTGCCGCCCCGGTGGCCGGTCAGTGCTTGTGCGCGTTGTTGACGAGGGAGCGCAGGACGACGGCGGCGATGGCCACGGAGATTGCCGAGACGGCGACCGCCGCCAGGAGCGCGGTGAGGACGACGCCGACGACGACCACGGCGGCGACCGCGCCCACGAACGGGGCGAGCGGGCGGCCGGCGGAGTGAGCCGGAACCGGGGCGTGGTTCTGCGGGATGTGCGTGGTGATGCTCGGGACGTGCGGAGTGTCGGGCAGCTTGGGACGGAACACGGCAGGTCTCCTTTGTGGTTGTGTGCGGTCGTTGGTTCAGTCGCGGTTGCCGTTGACGACGTCGACCCCGGAGCGGGTGCCGGACTCGATGACCGGGGCGAGGATGGTGTGCGAGAGCCAGAAGCCGAACAGTGCGATCACGGCGGCAACCCACAGGCGGATGCCGAGGAACTTGATCGCGGCCCAGGCGATGACGCCCAGGACGAAGACGAGCGGCAGCGAGCTACGAAGGCCGTCGCGTCCTCGCGCAGCGCCACCGGCACCCGAAGCGGTCCGGCGCCGGTACGGCGGGGCATCCGCACCTTCCTCAGGACGTCGAAGCCGACGAGCCGCAGTTCCACGACCCCGGGCTTGACGTCCCGCACGTACACGGCGTGAACGCCCCAGGCGTGCCGCAGACGCTCGGCCGAGGCCGCCACATCCGCAGGTTCCTGCCCCGGGGCCAGCCGCAGCCGGAGCCGCAGGCCGGTCGAGGTGGGCCGGATCATGCCCCGCCGAGGCGGCACCGGCCGGACCTCCCTCCGAGTGGTCGCCTTGACGGCCAGCGCCCTCCACCGGGACGGCGGGACCGTCAGGCCGCACGCATCCATGGTCGAGGAGTACGAGGCCAGCAGCCGGGCCACCGAGACCGGCAGCCCGACCGTAGACCAGTACGCCGCAGGGCGGGCGTGCCGGGCGTAGAACGCGCCACCGCCAATCACAGCAAGCGGCGCACCCCACTCGGCCAGCGTCACCAAGTCGGTCACGGCGATCAGCCCGCCTGCGCCATCGGGAAGGCACCCGGAGCCACGGCAGTGGCCCGGTAGGCGATGCCGTGCCGCTGCTGGCCGTTGAACACGCTCTCCCACGGCCGGGCGACGAGCCCTGGCAGCGCGACGGGAGCACCGACCGTCAGCCCGTCGGTCACCCCGCTCTCGGGGATGGTGACCTGGATCAGGGACGACTCGCCTTCGTCGATGAAGACGACGCCGACCGTCATCAGTGCCTCACCGCTCACGGCGTCCTTGGCGATCTCACCGGTCTGCCGGTCGCGCACCTTCGGCGCCGGCGCTTCCCCGAGGCGTACGCGGCACGTGCGAAATGCGGGACGCCGGACTCCCCGTCCCTCTCACCGACGAAGGTCCGACCGTCCACGAGGTCGACCTAGACGAGGCACTGAGCGGCAACCAGTTGGCCCGCGCCATCACGACAACCGCCACCCTGAACGAGGCAGAAGCACACAGCCGCGAAATCTGTGGCTACTCAGAGATCGACTACGAGCGCAACAAGGCCGCACGGCTCAAGGACAAGCCACCGGTACAGCTCGACCCCCAGGCCGTGCTGACTCAACTCGACCAGTTCGAAGCCGAAGCCCGGAACCGCGGAGTCACCCACACGACGTTCCGCCGAATCACTGAGGCCCTAGGCCTGCCGGGCAGCCAGCGGCAAGGACTCAAGGATCTACTCCTGGCTAATAAACCCGGGCAACACACTCCACCTCTATGGAGCATTTCAGGAAACCCGTAGAAGCATGCAGAATACTCTTGTATTATTATTATATCGTGCGACCAATAATCCTTGCGAGCTACTTTTACCCCGTTTCCTAATCGGAATGGCTAATCAACCGCAACCATGATGAACCGGGGACGTTGAAGCCTTCGGACACGCCGAATGCAAGATTTAGGGTGATCAATCTCCCCTTGGCCCGCTTCATGCGGAGCGGGCCAAGGCTATTTCCGCGAAGGGGGTTACTTCTTGTATCGCATCTTGCGAATCTTTGGCATTCGCCTAGAGATTTCCTCCAGGACGCTACTAAGGAAGAATACCCCCTCCATCCCCAACGCTGTCAGCAATGCGTGCAGCCCAGGGACGCCGGTCAATAGCTCTAGGGCGAACAGGCCAGACGCTGCCATGACCTTCGCGACGGCCAATACTACGTCCCCTGACGAGGAACACCCCGTCACCAACTCCACAATCAGCGTGGGGGAGCCTGATACGGGAATCCCACCCTTGCTTTCCTCGGACCCTAGAAGGATGCGCTCAAGTTCCTGTTCAAGGACAGCGCGCACCACATCTCGCAGTTGGTCTGAGTTGGAACTTTCCAAGCCAGACACCTCAATGCGCAAGGCAGGGTGGGAGATTTCCTCAGTGCTCACCTGAGCACTCCTAACTCAGGCAGGACTGTGGTCGCTCAAAGTTTGGCGACTCGGGATGACCACGAGTTCCTAGCCTGTTAGAGGGTCGACTGCTGACCCCCGCTATAGACGGGGAGCCCAGAGTAAGTCCTCCGTCAGGCACTGGGCTCCCCGTTCGCGGCTCTTACAGCTCCCGCCTGCAAAAAGCACCCAGTCGAGTGAATTTAGATACATAAATTCACCTCACCTGATGATAATCGGATTACCCGTGGTCACCTGCTCGGTCGTTTGCGCGGAATATTCTCGTTGGGCCAAGTATGTAGAAATACATGCGGCGCACCTCTGCCACGGGGCCGGGGCATCGCTCATGCATCGGCCGACCTCGGCACTGTTGCTTGATCGGGCATGGACACAGCCCAACGTCGCCCAACGTCGCCGCGTCTAGTCCCAGGTGATGCCCGACGCGCCCAACGTCGCCGACTGAGTTACAACATTCTTTACGGGTTCAAGAGCCCGCGCACGGCGCGCTACGTGCATGCGGGCAGAAGCGAGGAAGTCACCTGCAGGTCAAAGACATGCCTCCGGCGGGGGCGCTCAGGCTCCGAGATGGCGGGGGCGCCGTTCGCGAGTGCCGGCCGTTTGTGGTGTGCGCGGGGAGCTCCCATCCCGTCTGCCGTCGACCCAGGCAGAGCCGAGCAGACGCGGCCCCTGGCGTCCAGGTCGTTCGTACAGTGGCGCGCTCCACCTGGACGCCAGGAACCACGCCCGCTCCACGGTGTGTGGGTCGACGGCAGACGGGATGAGAGCTGAGGTGAGTGGTGGGCTGAGGTGCCGCCCGTTACAGCCAAGGTGGAGTCCATCCTGCATCGCGGCATAGATCAGCAAAAGGCTTATCTATTTGTGAGAATAGTGGATGAGTGTGGACGTCAGTAATCCGAGCCCCCAGTATCTGCTTCCGGGTGCTGCTCGTGTCGGGGTATCCCATATCGCGGCGGGCTGATAGCACGAAGTCGGCGTATAGCCTCATGTAAACGATCGGAGGCGGAGGGTTGAAGCTCGCCTGCATGAAGTTATGGAAGGACTCCACGGCTTCATCGGACCCGAAAATTGCCACCCATGTCGCGAACTCCGAAATGTGACTCCTGAGTGTATCCTCATCCACCGCGCGGCGGTCTAGCATGTCCTTGAGCGTGTTAATCATGGGCTTATAGGTGTCGTACTTCTTTTCGGATATCCTTGCCTCTAGCTCTCGAAGTCTCTGAGCTTCCAATTCGGATCTTTTTGCAATTTTTGCTGATCTTGCAGCGATTACGGCTGCAACAATGGCGGCGATTGCGGGGATTGCTGCCACAGTTAGGGAGATTTTCCAGCTGGCGTTGGCACCTTCGGCTGCCGCAATCCAATGTGTTGGTGCCATTTGCCCTCGATTTCACTACATTCAATTTCGAATCAAACCAGCAGCAATGTGAGTGCCGCCCCCAACAGCAACCCGACCACTCCGGCGACCACTACTGCTGCGAAAGGTGGTTTCGACTTATGGTCGTCATTGAGCTCCTCAATGATTCCCGCCTGGCTGACGATGACGTCGACTAGCTGGGCCACTTCATCCGTTTGTGCACGGTCTTGTGTTGAACCGTCATTAACGCGACTCACGATTTGATCAACGGTTGCAGGCAAGACTCGATCATCAGTTCTCACCCAAGCTTGGCCGCGAACCATAGTAAATCCGCTAACTGGTGCTGGAATTTCTACTGCGCCGATAGCCTTTCCCTCGATCTGCGGCGCATTGATGGAAACGTCAACTGCTGGGTGAATCATGGAGAGGGCTTGATCCACCCGCTGGTGCAGGCGACTTTCATCGATCCCGATAAGGCGATCAGGCCATGGCTTGTCGTCGCGGATGCCAAAGAGGACGACTCCACCCGCAGTGTTGGCGAATGCTGCGATAATTCGGGCCAAGTCTCGCGGGTGAGGGAGGGCGTGCAAAACTTCGAGAGTCTCGCTCTCGGGCTGAGAGGCGAGACGGTAAATGTCTCCGTAAGCCAATGGCACGTTATTCTCCCTTTAAGGTCCCATTCATCAGCTTTGATCCTGCCAGAGCTTTAGAGCTCGCTTAGCTCGTGTTTCAAGTTCCCTGGCGCGAGTCGCTTGGTTGGCGACCGTACTGATCTGCGTGTTCTGAGCCATCGTGCCGCTTGTCAGAGTTGAGCTGGACGCTTCGTAGCTCGACCTGACACTGACGAGGCTCGATCTCAGATTCACGCTGCCCACCATCGGCTCTAGCTGGCGAAGCCCATCGACGGCCTGTCGCCCTCCGGAGTTCTGCCACCAAGCTTGGTCGCGATATGTCTGGGATGCGTCACCAGCGATCCTGATCAGCACCAGGAGGTGGGCTCCAACTTCGACGGGAGGAGCATCCCGCATGTGCTTCTCAAGCCGACGCTGCTGAATCGCGACGTAGACGGCGGTCGGCCCGCTGAGAGCTCCGATTGCTCCGCCGATGCCGCCCAACCATGCCGCCAGATCTGCCACAGAGCTTCTCCCCCCGCTGCGCCCCTGGTGCGCCCGACTGAGCGGGGGGCCACGGGGTCACACTGACACCAACTGTCAATCCCTACACTCAGGACGCCTGATCACTCAAGGCCCGACCGCGCCTCCGAGCTCCTGGGCCGTCCCTGGGCCGTCCGAAGCCGACCAACGCCGACAGACGCCACCCACGGGTGACCACCCCCACCCCGCTCTGGCCTGGGCTCCCCGAGTTGATCTGCGACACTGGGAGGGTTATGCCGAAGCCCGGAGAACTGGCAGTGACACCCCGAGAGACTTCGCTGCTGTACAGCAGCGAAGTACAGCAACTACGGCGACCGCAGCCCGTCGTCACCGACCGCAGGCACCCGGGCGACCAGCCCAGCAGACCTCAGTGACCGCCCCGCCCGTAGTTCGCATCGAGGGGGCCGGCGGAACGCAGAGTGGACGCGGCAACGCTTGTCAAGGTCGCACGGAGCGACTGACACCAACAGGCGCGAACAGCAGTGGCCGGCGTCGGACCCCAGCGGACGCAGGACCGAGACGGAGCGCCGGTTGGCCGCCGGTGCCGACTCCCACTGATCGACCTGATAAGGAAGCGGACCAAGTGCAAAGCGTCCGTGTGCATACCACATCAGTCTTCAGCGTCGCTGAAGTACACCGTAAGACTCGGCCAACCGCCGTCCGCAGTGACCTCCGTATGCATGACGAGATCCTGAACCTCAACCAAGCCAAGGCTTTCGATCGAGTCTGCGACCCTACGGAGCAGCGCAGGCACGTCATCCTGCCCCGCTCCCGCCGGGTTGGCCTGCGAGAAGTGTTTGATCGTCCACGATTCCATGCGCTCATGATCGCGCAAGCCCCGACCATCACGCTGTCCCGCCGGGGCAGACCTTCCTGAGGTGCCGTACAGCAGTGAAGTACAGCCCGCCGTGCCAACGACCGGACCGCCCTCAAACCCAAGCAGCCGACTGACGCGCCTCGGAGACCTCAGCGACCATCCCGCCCGTAGTCCGGGACGAAGAGGTCCGTGCCAGACGCGTGCTAGATCCAGCGGGGAATCACGGGGAACAGCGGGGAATCAAGCGGCGATCCACCAGAGCGGCAGCGCCCTTAGTCGCAGGTCAGCCAGGCTTCGCAGGCCGGAAAACACGAGCTTCCCAAGCTGAGGTACCAGCCAAGTCACCGGCGGCAATCGACCTCAAGTCCTGCCCCCGGAGCGTACGAGTGTCTACGATCGCGCGGTGAGCTACGACATCTACTTCTTGAGCCGACGCGACGGGCAGTCCTGGGATGACGCCCTGGAGGCCGTGGAGGACGCAGCCGAGGAGAGCGAGCCGATCCCTTCCCGCCTCCTTGAAGCTTGGGGCCGAATCGTGCCGCAGGCTCGGACCCTGCTGGGCGAAGTAGAGATCACGGAATATGGGCAGGAGTCGCGGGACCTGAGCCACTCGGGCACCGGCATCGACCTGTCCGTCTTCGGCGACGAGGTGAGCATTACTGTGCCCTACTGGCATGCGGGGGACGACGCTGTGGTCGTACTCGACAAGGTCTTCGCCCTTGCGGCCATCGTCGAGAAGGAGACTGGGCTGACTGCCTACGATCCCCAGGTGGAGCGTCCACTTCGAGAGACACCGTTGCAGGGCGCTACCGGGCTGATGTCGCGCATCACCGAGGATTTGCGCAGCCGCTACGGCGGTTGATCACCGGGCAAGGCGGCGGGCCAGGTTCCGAGCCGTCTACGCGTCGCGTGCCACAGTCGTGCCAGATACAGGGGTCAGCCGCGGTCAACAGGGGTGACTCGCAGGCACAATCGGTCCGACTGACTTGGTCGAAGTATCCGCAGGTCACCTACCGCCCAGCCGCTCTCCTAAAGCGGTGCTCAGCTCCCGTCGTGCAGCGCGCTACTGATCTCCAGAAGACGTCCCTCAGGCAGAGCGAAAGCGTTGCTGGGGTTTCGGTAGGAGTGTCCACCATCGTTGATCCAGACGCCGTCTGCCAGCGTCCAGCAAGCGGGAGCCCATTGGCCCTGGTTCTCAAGGAGAATGCTCGCCACGTCGGCGGGCTGCTCGATCAAGGTGAGAGCGCTGAGCGCGGTGGTGAGGGCGACGGTTGCGTCGTCGGGAAGTCGCGCGTCGCCGAGTGTGGGGAAGAGCAGCAAGAGACGGGCGTCGGGGTCGTCAACGCCCTTTGTTGACGACTGTCGAGCAGCGGACAGCAACTCCGGCCAGGCCATGCCGGGGCCCATGAAGTGACCGTCATCCACAGCGAGGGTTTCCGCTGCCGGCCAAGTCGGGTGATGGATCAGATAGTCCACCCCTCGCTCTCCGTCGAAGTTGCGATAGACGACGTAGATCGTGTGGCCGGAGCGGAGGGGCACGCTGAACATCGGCCACTCCTGCTCGGCGGAGAGCACGCGGTAGAGCTCCATGGCCGCGTCCCAGTCAGCTCCGAACGCGGCTCGTTGCGCGTCCTCGCCGCGCAAACAGGTGCCGAGGTGCACGGGCCAAAACAACGGATCGTCAAGGTAGGCGCCACCCTCGACCAGAGGGCCACCTTCATATCCGGGGATCTTCAACACGCGAGGATGATGGCACGAGGGACCGACACCACCAGGGCGTGAGGGCCCGGCCCCCGCTCCGTCTCAGTTCCCGTCTCATTCAGCGCCGTTCACGGTCGTTCAGACGAGACCCAGAGCCGTCCCCGCCCCGATGACCGACCGCCCATGAACGCAGGTGAACGCCCGGGAACGACGCCCGCCACCCCACCACCACAGTTGGAAAGCGTGCGCAGCAACGCCAGTGTCAGAGCCTGGGCCTACGGTCCGTACATGGCAATCAGACCATCAGCACGTTGGCGTTCACGGGTGGACGAAGAGGCAACGGAGCTCGCGGTAGGGAGACGGGCCCCGAGCGATGCTTTCCTGTCGGAGCTCTTCCCTGAGTCGCTCCTGGCGGCGACGGATGAGGCCCTGCGTACGTTCGAGTCGGACGTAGAGGCGCTCCGGGACCAGGACAACGAGCAGGTCTTCGAAGCGATCAAGCATGTCGTTCTGGTGCTGAACGAGATCAACGAGGACCACGACGGCGCCGGCTACGAGACCCAGGAGCGTGAAGAGCTGTGCCTCTACATCGATCAGACCTTGATGGAGCACGGCATCGACGTCCCCGCCCTGGCGGCGAGGCGAGGCATCAGCCGCACCGAGATCACGGACGACTGGCGGGACTGGTAGCCGTTGCTGTACAGCAACCCCAGCAACCGCCAGCACAACACCGGCTGCCACGCTCTTCCCGGCAGCCTGTATGACCGCCAATGACCGACCTTTCCAGAGCTACGGATCGGAAGGTCTCTGACATCCACGGCTGACATCAACGACGCCGGACGGGGGCGTACACCAGCATCCCTGTCCGGCCGTCGCACCAGTCACCGGCAGCGGCCGGAACGGGCCCGGATCGAACTCCTCAAGCGGTGCTCGCACAACGCCGCGGCTGACACAGCAGCAGAGTGCCGGCAGGGCTCAGTCCTCACCTACCTGTACCAACGCCACGGCGAAGGAGCCGCCGGCCCCCGCAACGACCCCATCGAAGGTATGCCGGGTGACCGGGTTCCACGCTCGGGCTCCGGGCGAGAGATCGATGATGTTCGTGTACCAGGTGGCCTCATAGCCCAGCAGACGGACAACACGTTCCGCCGCTCTCCGGGCGTGTGCGCGGTCTCGGCGTCCTGAGCCCGGGAACACAAGGTCGTAGGTCGCCAGGTAGGTCAAGAGCTCCGCTGCGCGCTCAGCGTCGATCTGCAAGAGTGCGTCGTCGATCTCTACTGGTGTGTCCGGGCCGACTGCACCTTCCACTGCATACTGCTTCCAAGCCTCTTCGGCCTCGGCGGCCACTTGGCGAACGAGTCCCGGAACGGATCCGCCGGCCTGATCCACCAAGCGGCCGAAGACCCCGTCTTCCCGCGACAGAGAGCCAGTAAGAGCGCGCAGTTCCGCAGCTACGTCCACCGTGCCATTCTCTACTGGACCAGCCCCGACCCGGCCACGGCTGTGCAGCATCGTGCGATCCGCCGGTGAGTGTCTAACTGCGTGACAACGCCCACGAACACCGGCGAACAAGCACGGACGCCTGCGGACCATCAGCACAGGTGAGAGCCACACCAGCCCAAGGCAGCACCCCCACCCAAGTTGCTTCGGGACGAAGCGGTCGCTCCGTTAAGGTGCGCGGCATGACCGACGACGCCGCGGCCTGTCCCGAGTGCAGCCAGCCCATGAAGTCTGGTGGCTTCGTCCTCTCCAGGCGGGAGGACGATGGCCGGCGGACCTGCCGGACGTTGTGGAGGTGTAGCGGTCGGCATGTCTGGTGGAACTGGGCCGACCGGCCGGATGAGCCTTTGGAGCCCTGCCCCGTGCCTCAGCTCTTCCGCTGACATCCAACGTTGACATCGACGCCCCCGGACGGCGGCGACACTCAGCACCTACGCGTGGCACCGGTAACTGAGGTGTGCCCCATCCGGGACGAGAGGAGATCGAACTCCTAAAGCGGGTGTCGCAGGTTCGAATCCTGCCGGGGGCACAACGCGTTGCCGCTCTGACCTGGGGTTTCTTCCCCAGGCAGGCGCTTTGGTCGGCCTCGGACTCCTCGTCCGGGGCCGTTTGCGTGAGCGGACGAGGAGTTGCTTTGCCGAACATCGCCCAACGGATCAGCATCGTCCGGGCCTCGTCCGGCGCCGTCCACCGTCTGTCCAGCCCCCGCTCCACCACAGGTCAGGACACCCCGATCCACCCGAACCTCCAGACGAACATCTGGAAGGGTGTTGGGGGCAACCCCTCACGAGTGCGAATCTCGGGTGCTCCGCAGCAGCCTGAACAGACGAAACGAAGGGCGCACGCTCCCGCATCCCACGGCGGACTGCCGACACCGACTGCGTGGCGGAGTCCTACGGAACCTGGCGGTAGACGTCGCGGCGGTTGCCGACGGCCAGGACCCACACGATGAGTTGGCCGTCCTCGACGGTGTAGACGATGCGGTAGTCACCGACCCTGAGTCGCCAACGCGCGTTGTGCCCTTGGAGGGCCTTGATGTCGAGCGCAGTCGTATCGCCCGCATCCATTGCCTTCTGAAGTTCAGTGAGGCGATACAGGATACGCAGGGCATCCGGGCGCGGGATCTTGAGCATGTCCCGCTGCGCGTGCGGCGTGAAGCGCGTGACGTGCCCCATGGGTCAGCCCTCATGGGCGCGGAGCAAGGCAGCCATCTCTTCGAACGAGACCGACCCTTTTGTGCCCTCGGACTCGGCTTCGTCGGCCAGCCGGTTGAGCCACGCCTCTTCGGCCTCTTCGGCGATCTGTCGCAGGCGCTGGTACTCCTGGATATCGATCACGACAGCTTCATGCTTGCCGCGCCGGGTGATGATCGTCGGGGTTTCCTCCCGGCGAGCGCGATCGATGACGTCGGCGAGGTGGCTGCGGACCTCGGCCATGGATTCAACCACCGGATCCCTCATGTAATCAATGTAGCAGATGTACATGAAGGCGGAAATCCGTCCACTGGCGCACGGTCCCGTTGGCTTCGTGGTTCTTGGGGGCGAGATAGAGCTTGCCGTTGTCCTCGCTGTGCGCCTCGACGATGTGCGCCCGCAGGCGTCGAGGTCGACGCGGCCCGCCTTCAGCGCGGATGCCTCGCCCCAGCGCAGGCCGGTGTAGGCCAGCAGCACCTCCTCGTCCGGGGCCGTTTGCGTGAGCGGACGGGGAGCTGATCCACCGAATATCGCCAAGGGATCGGCACCAACCGGCACGGGATCCGGGCCGGGCTTCTCCGTATCGTCGAGCTCGGGTTCCGCTTCGGGGGCGGTGTTCTCAGAGGTGGCGCTGGCGCGCGGTACGCGCCTGGCCGCAAGCCTCGGCGATCGCCAGGTCCGCCTCGGGGGGCAGGCTCGTGTACGTGTCGGCCGTGATGGTGATCGAGGAGTGGCCGAGCATCTCTTGGATGTCCTTCAGGTCGGCTCCGGCCGCGTGGGCGAGGGTCGCGGCGCCGTGGCGGAGGTCGTGGAGCGGGACCGGTGGGAGGCCGATCTCCTCGTACAGCTCGATGAACCGTCGCGTGACGTTGGCGGGGTGGAGCAGTTCGCCGTTCTCGCGGGTGAAGACCCGTCCGGTCTCCCCCCAGGCGCTCCCCCACTCCTTGGGTCCTTGTCCTGTTGGACGCGGTGACGCTTGAGGGCCTGGACGGTGTCGGGGTCGAGCGCGATGGTGCGCGCGCCGGCGTCGGTCTTGGGGTCGTCCTCGTACACCTCCCAGCCGTCCACGACGAGTTGCTTGGCGACGGTGAGACCGGCATCCAGGTCGGTGTCGGTCCACTTCTGCCCGCACGCCTCACCCCGGCGCAGCCCGACCGAGCGACCGGCCGTGGCCCTGAAGGAGATCGGCGTCCGGTTGGTCTGGCGCAAGACCGGCACCGCCCGGCGTATCCATGACGCCCTCCTCGCCACACGCGGCGACGAGCCGTACGTCACGCTCATGGTCAACCCAGCCGCTGGGGACGGAAAGGTCCACGCGCTCTACAAGTCGTGGGGGTACGAGGATACCGGCCAGAGCCGGTCCTCACCGGTCCTCACCGTGGTGATCCGCGCAATCCGCTGACGGATGTGGCGGGGTCACCCGGCCAGCACGATGGCGTGTGGCGACGGTGCGAGCCGTGCCCTGTAGCGGCGGATCCCCAGCTGCGGTGCTCCAGTTCTGCCGCCACCAGCACCTCCGCCGTGTTCAGCCGGTCGGGCACGAGTTCCACCAGCGCTGCCACCGGGTGGTCGCCGACCAACGAGAAGCCCTTGACCTGGCGGAACTCCCACTGCGGGTTCGGCTGGGACGCGCCGTGGCCGCGGACGATCCACTCGGCCCTCTCCGGCCCCGCACCCGGCGGCTTCTCCACGCCCACGTCCAGCAGACCTGCCTTGACCGCGAAGCTCATGCCCATGCCGGAGCCGACGACCGGACGGGTGCGCTCGCCGGGGTCGATCAGACGCGCGACGGGCCGTGCTCGGCCGTCCGGTGTGGACAGTGCCACCCCAGGGAGGCGTGGCGGAACGCACCTTTGCCGGCCGGTGTCTCCGGACGGAACGAGCACACCATCAGGAGTTGCCGGAACTCGCGGTCGGGCGTTGCCTTGACGTAGGACGCCCACTGAGCGGGCACGCCCTCGTGGTCGACGGGCAGCACGTCCCAGCCGAACGTGAGCCTGCCGCGCAGCGGCTCGTCGTCGGCCGGGCTGCCGAGCGTGCGCTCCGGCACAAGCTCGACATCGTGCCACCGGACCTCGGTCATGCCACGGCTCCCTTGCTCCGACCATGCAGGTAGGTGAACGCTCCCCAGTCACGGTAGTGGGGATGCCGGGCACGGGTGGCGAGTTGGGCCTCGCGGAAGGCGCGCTCCGGGTCCGTGCCGTGCGCGATCCGATGGTGCATGTGGTGGTAGAAGTACGTGGCCGGCTCCGGGCGTACGGGCCACAGACACCCGACGACGGCCTGCGCGCCGGCGGTGATCAGTGCCGACGGGATGCCACGGACGTTGTCCGCGCGGTCGAATCGGCCCAGCGCGGACTCGCACGCGGCGAGAGTGACCAGGCGGACACCGCGCAGGTCGGCCTCCAGGAAGTCGTAGGCGAAGACCCGGCCGTCGTCATCACGGTCCGGGGTGAGACAGAGGCAGTGCATCCACGGCGCGTCCTGGTCCAGCGTCCCGTGTACGGCGATGTGGACCACGCCCGCCGTGGCCAGTTCGGCGAGCAGCCTGTCACGCGTGGCCGCGGGCCCGGTGGCGGCGTCCGTGCCGACCGCGTCGGCGACTTTCCGCGCGTGTTCCTCCAGCGCCGGTTCGGCGTGCAGCCCGTAGGGCACGCCGCCGTCAGCGGAGGCCAGCACCGCGGTGCGGCGCGGCCGTACGGGGCCTGCGGCTGGCATCAGGGCTTCGAGGCCGGCGATGGTGGTGACCGTCCAGTCGTCGGCGATCATCCGGTCCCCGGTGCGGCACAGCGGTAGCGGCAGGTAGTGCAGCGCGCCGTGCGGCCAAGCCAGGACCCGCTCCTTGCCCTGGGCCCGCCACTTGTCCCACAGTTCGCTGCCGCCGAGCGGCATGTCGCCCGGCTGCCGCAGCAGTCGGCTACCTTCCGGCGTCACATCGCCGAACAACGGGTCGCGTTCGACCTCCGTCCGGATCGCCTCGACCCGGTCCGCCACCGGGTGCCGGTCGTTGTTCTCGTCCGCGCCGTCGCCCAGGTGCACGACGAGCTCCCGGCTCTGCCTGGTGACCGCGAGAAGCACGGCCGCGCCACTCACAGCGGCGGGCAGGAACCAGGTCAGCAGTACGGTCCGGTCGTCCAGAAGCTCGTGTGTTGCCTGGTCAGACCCCACCTGGAGGCGTTGCGGGCCATGCCGAACTCACGGGTTATTGCACACATGCGAAGTCCCTGGTGGAGACGGTTCTCTTGGTCGAGAACCCACCCACCAGAGGCTTCATCCACCTATGAGACCAACTGACCAGCCGACGCCAGAGGTTGGAATGGACTCGCCGTCACTGCGGAGGAGTGAACGAGACCCACTTCTGCGCGGGGCTGCCGTTGCAATTCCAGATCTCGGTGCGGCTGCCGGGAGTGGTGGCGTAGCCCACGACGTATTCTCTCCGCTGCGGTGCCCCGGCTGGGCGGCGATGCGGCAGGGCCGATCGTCGGTCCTGCCGCATCGCCCTCCTAACTCCGGGCGGGCCAGGTCAGATGATCTTGAACCGCTGGTTGAACGAGCCATGGCAGGTGACCTGGAGGATCCCCGTCTCGTCGCTGGAGCGGCCCTGGTAAACGTCGAGACACTTGTCCGCGAACGTGCGGATCTCGACCTCACCGTTGCCGACCTCGGTGATCTTGAACCGCTGGTTGAACGAGCCATGGCAGGCGTACTGGAAGATCGGCGTCTCGTCGCCGGAGCGGCCCTGGTAAACGTCGAGACACTTGTCCGCGAACGTGCGGATCTGGACCTGCGGGGCATCCGAGCCTGCGGCTGCGGCCGTGTTGACGACCGGCGCTGCGGTCACTGCCGACGCCGCGACGGCCAGGACGACCAGGGCCCGTCGCCCCGTCTTGATGGTGGAATGCATGCGCTTTCTCCCTTTCCTGGAACGCTGCTGTTGGAGAGCTGCTGGGTCATGTACACGCCAGCTCTCCGCCCCAACACGGCAAAGCATAAGAAGCGGCCCATGCAGAAAAGTTGATTCCTCCTGTACGCACCGCCCTGGATCGTCGGAGCTTCTGACCTGCGGAATCGCTACCCATCGAGCCCCGCGAACTCGGCACGACCGGCAAGAAGCGGCAACAACCGGCAACCTTTGTCCGCGCGCATCACTCCCAGCGGTCACCCCCGTGCTGCTCGGGCGGCTTCGACTCGGTCGGCGTAGACCCGGTAGGCCTTCCGTCCGGCCGGTGATGCCCCGTCGGCGTCGAGAGCGGTACACGCCTCCAGGGCCGCCTGGTGGACGCTGAGCGGCGCGGCCACCCGCAGCGAGAAGCCCTGACGCCGCCGGATGGTCCGGCCGTCACCCAGCGCGGCCCGGACAACGACGTCGGCCGCGCCCTGCAGATGGTCGGCGAGCAGGCCGGGCACGTCGATGCTCACCACCAGGTCCGTGACCGCAGGGTTCTCCGGCTCCGGGCTCTCTTCGCCGCCCGGCTCCCCCAGTAGCTCTTGGAGGTCATCCGGCACGCCGCGGGCGCCTGCGGAGTCGAGCACGCGCCGGATGACCTTGGGGTCGTCCGTAGCCGAATAGGGCGGGGCATCTGACATCCACGGCTGACATCAACAGCACCGGACGCCAGCAACTCCGGGCGGTCGTAGGCACTAGCCCAAGCTTCGCGGCAACCGCCTGATGAGGATGTCGGATCGAACTCCTAAAGCGGGTGTCGCAGGTTCGAATCCTGCCGGGGGCACCAGCCAAAAGGCCCCGGACCGATCATGGTCCGGGGCCTTTCGCGAAGGCCGGCGCGCTCGGCGCGAGTGAAGGAATGATAGACGTTCCGAGGCTTGGCCTAGAGGCATCCGTGGAGGCGTCCGCCTGCCGCTAGGGCTGATTGTTCCAGCCCGGAGCAGCGAGCTCGGCATGGCGGAGCAGGCCGGGCTCGGTGCCCCTCCGCCTCTGCGCAGGGCCGGCGGCTCGGTGCCGCCGGGTCGGCCCGCCGAAAGGCGCACGAGCACGGGGCCGCATCCGCCCGGTCGGTTAGGGCTTCTCACCGTCCCGGTCGACGAGGGACTGGGTCGTCTTCATCTCGCAGAATGTGACCTCGCCCTTCTTGTACGAGCGTCCGGCCGACGAGCCGTCCTCGTACGTCACCTCGTAGTCGCGCACCGCAACGGTCTGCCTTCCCCGGTACTGGAAGGTGTCGGGGTCGAGGAGGTACTCCTGGCGCTGAACGGCCTTGCTGCCGCGGTCCGGATATATGGCGATGGCGTCATGCCCCATGGGGTCCTTCACCAGGTGCGGGACCACCTCGATCCCGGGGTCCGCGGCCAGGGCCCGGAACAGCTTGGCCATCCCCTGCGGGTGCACGGGATAGGCCTCGTCGAGAGTCGCCAGGAGCGCGAAGGTCTCGTGCTGGTCACCCGTCAAGCCGGTGTCCTTGCCCATGGGGAACATGTCCGCCGCCTGCTTCCGGATCTCGGCGGGGTCGTCCGGCAGCGAGGCGAGCAGGCGATACAGCCGCCGCTGCGAAGGCTCGGTGTCGCCGTCCTTGTCGTCCTCCCTCACGGGGCTGTCGTACTGGACCCACTCCTCGCTCACCTCAGGCTTGACATCGGGCGCTGCGTCTGACGCGCCGTCTTGGCACTGCGCGGTCTCCAGATAGACCCACTGGCCGTCGCGCGGATGCAGATCCGGCTGCCGCGACACCGCTTCCGCCGCCTGCTCCAGGAGTGCCGCCCCGGACGTCAGGTCCGGGCCGGCAGGCTGCACGCCGCGCTCGGGTCCATCGCCACCGACGAGCATGGTCACCAGCACCGCGATGGTGATCACCGTCGCGGCGACCCCCGCAGCCGTCACACGCCAGTCCAGCCGCACCCTGCGGGCAGAACCCCGCTGCGCTGCTCCCAGCAGCTTCTGGCGGCCGGGCACCAGCCGCACCCGGTCCGGCGTCGGCGCATCGGCGCGCAACTCGTGCACCTTGGTCATGTCATCCATGAGTTACCGCCCCGTGGTGGTCGCTTACGAGGGTGGGGTCGGCGCCGAGCGCCGTACGCATCCTGCGCCGCGCCCGGCTCAGCCGGGAGCGGACCGTGCCGACCGGAACCCCGAGGGCGTCGGCACACTCCTGGTAGGTGAAATCCGCCCAGGCGACCAGCAGCAGCACATGCCGGTCCTTCCCGGGCAAGGCCGCGATCGCCCCGGCCAACGCCTGCTGCGAGGCCTCGGCCGTCACCCGCTCGTCGGCCCGTTCCGACCAGGACTCGGCCACCGGGTCGACGCCGGTACGGGCCAGCGCCCGCAACGCCCGCACCTCGGAGCGGCGGTGGCTGCCGATGAGGTTGCTGGCGATGCCATAGAGCCACGGCCGGGCACTGGCGTGCGCGACGTCGTAACGGGCGCGGTTGCGGAAGGCGATGAGGAAGGTCTGCGCCGTGATGTCGTCGGCGTGACTGTCGCCCAGCCGGCGCATCACATACCGGTGGATCTCGGCGGCGTGTCTGTCGTAAAGCCTGGCGAACGTCTCCGGCTGCTCCAGGGATTCCCGGATGACCAGCGCGTCGTCGGTGGGTGGATCCCCCACGAGGCCCTCGCTTCTTCGTACAGCAACGGGGGCAGCCAGTTGGTCGTCGCTCAGCGGCCTGTTCCAGGCGCCGTTGTGTACCCGGCGGGTCGGTGCAGGTGCTGTCGAAACTGGTGAATGTTCGATTCGCACCCACCGCCGTCTGCTGCCCGAAGCGGTGAACAAATGCTGTCCGCTCTCGTGGACAGAGCCACAGAGATCAGCCACGGTTAGCGAAGGAGCCTAAGGCCGAGTTTCGTCTCACCAGGTCTCGAAACCGCAGGTCAGTGGCATGACGCGGTTACTCTCGTCCGGATCTGTGCCGACGGCCACAGCGAGCGGGATACGCGTATGCTCATACTGAGTCATGACAAAGCCTGCTGCGCTGAAGCGTCACTTGCCTACCAGCCCCTTCAAGGCCCCGGTCACACCGGCTCCCAAGCACTTCGCAACGGACGACCAGGTCACACATGACGTGTACGGTCTCGGCCGGGTAATCGGCATCGAGGACGGAATCGCGGCGCTGGTGGATTTCGGCTCGGCGCAAATGCGGATCTTGAGCCCGTACGCCAAGATGACCAAGCTGTAGGACCACTGTGCCCGGTCACGGCACGCCAGGCCCCATCAGGGACCTGTAACGAAAGAGAGCCCTCTCATCGAGCCAACGTCGCTGTTCTCCGCTCCGGAAGAGCAACCTCGCTGCTCCACTGCAGCGTCGCCGCCTCCGACGGCAAACCCCTTCCAGGCCCCAGACTTCAGGGAAGAGGAGATCTTCCTACTCGACGAGGCACAGGAGCCCGCCTCAGGCATGTGTGCGGCGCGCCCCAAGGCGGCTTAGCTCCACGAATGACGGTGGCTTCGGCAGCCGGCCACGGGCCGTCTCCGGTGTTGCGGAGGAACGCGGCCGTCTCAGTTTCCGTCTCAAACACAGCGGTGACGGTGTCAGACCCCAATGCGAGTCTGGGGCGGCATGGAGACACCCGTTGCCCCTGACAACGGGGATGAGGAGCACGCCGTCATCGCCCACTTCCGGCTCGGCGGTGACGGCTTCGGCGATGTCGACCAGCGCGAGCGAATTTACGAAGCTGAGGAGGCGATGGAGGCAGCGACCGCGGAGGCAGGCGTCGGGGAGGTCGACGGGAAACGAGTTCGGAGGCGGCGAAGCCGTCGTGTACGCCTACGGACCCGATGCCGATGCTTTGTTCAAGGTCCTGGAGCCGACCCTGCGCAACCTGCCGTTCCGGCCGGCGTACGTCCGTCTCAGGCGGGGCGACAACGAGACGCGAGTGGATCTGTAGGCCTACCGAACGAAGTGGTGCGTTGGCGAGCGCACCACAAGCGCACCAGAACAAACGGGGAACAGCGGGGAATCACGGGAACGCAATCCCGCCCGACGAGGCCGCCGCCTAGCTGGCCCTTCAAGGACGAGCTGGCCCGGCGCCGGTACCAGAAGTTGATCGACCGTCTTGAGGCGCTGATGCAGGAGGCCCTCAAGCCCGAGTATCAGGGCTACTTCGGGCAGCTGATTCTGAGCGGCGACGACCTTGAGGAGACGGCAGAGCTCAAGGACGTCCGGCGTGCCGCTCGTGAGACGGGGCGCCGTCTCGGCTGGAAGACGACCACCCGTCTCGTCGGTGGCCGGCTCTTCGTGCTCGACGAGCGCCAGGTGCCCGAGGAGATCGAGCAGCTGGCTGGGGATGCGTCCGCTGCTGCGATTGACCGGGCTCGGGAGGAAGGCCGCCGACCCCGGCTGACCTGATCCGAGGGAGACGCAAGGGGCCGCCCCACCACAACAGTGCGGCGGGGCGGCCCTTTCGCGCACGGCTCCCCGGCACGGATCAGGCACACATCACGCGACACCTTCCTCCAGGGCAGCCACCGCCTCGGCGGCCTCGCGGGCCTTCCGCTCAGCCTTCTCCAGCTTGTCCTTCGCCTTGGCCAGCTGCTTGGCACAGCGCTTGTGCATCTTCTTCGAGACCTCGTCCAGACGAAGCCCTCGCAGCGGCCCAGGCGGCACAAGCCTCCTCGGCGGCCCGTCGAGACCCCTTCTTCGACTCGCTGGGCCGGGCCCGGGCGGCCCTCGCCTACGCTGCCCTCGGCGACGGCCGCATAGCCGTGCGGTCCCTCGGAGGGGCCCAGGACACCTTCGTCAAGGCACCGGAGCGAGAGCGCCCTCGCTGGACGGCCTTCTACGGCCAGTCCGAACTCGATCACCTCGCCGCCGTCGTCCACTACAGCAGCGGAAGCCACACCCTCGCCGAAGCCATGGCCCACCGCGCCCTGGCCCGGATCCCGACCGCCTTCCGTCGCAACAGAGCGCTCGCAACCGCGCAACTCGCCCTGCTCCACCAGGGAGAACCGGAGCAGGCAACGGCCACCGCTGCCGACGTTTTCACGATCATGGACGGCGGCACGCTCCCCCGGCCGCATGCGCACCCTCCCCGGCGACTTCCACCGGGGCCTGTTCCTTCTGGCCCCATCCGCCTCCTGCGCACGAGACTGGGCAGACCGCGTGCGAACCGAATGGAGTCGAGCGTGATCGACCTGCGTCACTTCCGGTACGGAAGCCTCCCGGAGGGCTTCCGGCAGATGCTCATCGACGTACACGCCGACGCCTACGCCGACCAGATGGACGACCCCTTCCACCAACGCTTCGCCTGGTTCGTCGACCACTGGACCGGCATGGACGGCTTCTCCTGCGTCGTGGCGTACGACGCGGACGAGACGGTCGGCTTCGCCTACGGCGCCCCGCTCGCCCCAGGCCGCGAATGGTGGCGTTCCACCGACTACGAGCCGAGCGACGGCTACAGCTCCACCTACGCCGTCTCGGAGGTCATGGTGCGCCCTGGCTGGCGCAAGCAAGGCATCTCCGAACGACTCCACGAGGCGCTGCTGAAGGAACGCACGGAGGACCTCGCCGTGCTCCTGGTCGACGTGACCCACCCCAAGGTCCAAGCCCTGTACGAGTCGTGGGGATACACCAAGGCCGGCGAGCAGCAGCCGTTCGCCGACTCCCCTTTGTACGCGGTCATGCTCAAGGACCTTCGAACGTGAGTCGGCTCCCCGGCCTGCGCCAAGGCTCCTGCGAGCTACGGAGTTTGGCGCCCATGCGCCCCAACTGCGAAAGGTTCGGGATATCCGCCGCCACCTGATCCTGCCGACCGGCACCAAATGCATCAAGCACTCGTGCAGTCTGCACAGACGCTGGGCACGACGGTCGCGGGTCCGGTTACCTTGCTTCACGCCTCTGGTCGTCAAGGAGCGCTGAGGCGGCTGTCGAACCCGTCATGTACAAGCCGTTCACAGGCGTCATACACGTCACCCGGTGCGCTCCGTTCGACGGCGAAGCCGAGCTTCGGGCACTCCAGCACCCGTTGACGGTCGCCGACGAGCATGTCAGCGACGAGCTTCTCGTCGCTGATGGGATGCCAAGTTCTCTCCCATCCCCTGCCCCGCGACTCCACCGTCCTGCGCTGCTGCACGAGCCGGAAGCATTCCTCCCCCTCACGGGTCAGCTTCCTGCGGCACTGAGCCACCGTCCGGGTCTTGCGGATCTCGAACATCGCACCCCTTGAACCGGGGTGTTGCGACAGCTGCTAGAGAACCCAAGGTCCCTCCAGGGGCTTGTGCGCTCAGGGCCGCTGAACCCCGCCGGGTGCACCGTGCACCAACGGTTGCGCCTGGCTGTTGTGCTGTCAGGCCCGGGCTGGTCCAGGCTTTCGGGAGTCGGTCAGCGGGCCGGGCGCCGGGTGGAGCGGGCCGCCAGGTAGAGCAGATCGACGATCAGAAGCAGTACGCCGATGGACATCAGGTAGAGCATGCCGTCGACGGCCGCGCCGATGGCGACCAGAGCGATTCCGGCGATGAGCAGGATCAGGAAGGGGACCATGACGGGGTGCCTCCAGGGAAGGGAACCGTGCGGAATCCATGTGTTCTCTCGGCTACGGCAGGACACGCTGTGCCTGTGCTCGATGTCGCGTCGGCCGAGGAGGGGTACGTGGTGGCTCCGGCGCACGAGGTCTCCACCGGGGTGGAGGCGGCGTCCGCCGACCGCGTGCCCCACCGACCCCAGGGTTCTCAGGACGATGCCGACGACAGCCGGCCGGTGTCTTCGAGCACGCCGTCAGGGAGCGAGTGCGCCAGGCAGTGTGCTGTTCGTTTGATTCTCCGCGTGCCCGAACGCTCGGATTCCAGGAATCCTGGGCGCCTCGCAGCCGGTGCCCCCACGGGGCTTCGGCCCTGGGGATCTCAGGCGGTGCGTTTGGCGCGGTGGCGGGCTTCCCGGAGCCGGACCTTCGAGGGGAGGCGGTCCAGGCCGGCCGAGTCCCGTGCGTGTGCGAGTGTTTCGCGGCTCAGCCGCCCAAGAGCCCGCGCCGGGTCGGCGTGAGGCTCCAACAGCAGCCGCACGCGTGCGGTCGGAGCGGTGCGTCGGCCCGTCAGCCGGACATGAGCCCGCGAGACCCCCTCCAGGGCTTGTGCCTCTTCCTCGATGGCCCTCTCCAGCGTGCGGCCGTCGAGTCGGGCCGGCCCGCCGTCTCCGCTGTCGACGAGGACGCGGTCCAGGCGGTGTCTGCGTTGCGCGAAGAGCCACCACAGCAGCAGGGCCAGCAGCACGGCCAGCACCGCGATCACGGTCGGCCACCACCAGTCCTCTTGCCTCCACCGGGTGCGTCCCCAGGCGCCCAGCACCACGTCGTCCGGCCCGCGGAAGGGCCACCAGCCCGGCACGTCGAAATTCCAGTGGCGCTGCAGATCCAGTGCGCCCAGCAGCACGCCGCCGCCCAGGGCGAACAGTCCGAGGCCGAGAAGTCCGAGCAGCACCCGGTTCACCGTCTTGAGCATCCAGATCACCTCAGCCCTTCTTGGGGCGCCGGACGCGCACGGCCAGGGCGGGCTGCCGGGCCAGGCCCAGGGACGCCACGGCTTCGCCCAGCTCGGCGTCCAGGTCCGCGCGGACCTCCTCGAGACCGCGGAAATGCGCCTGGGCCCGGGCCTTCACCTTCCGGCGGCCGACGGCGACCTGTGCCGACTGGACCCCGGGCACCTGCATGGCCCGGTCGCGCAGAACCAGGGCGGCGGCGCGGCGGTCGAGCCCGGCTCGGACGTCCTCCGTCCCGGGGATGCCGGTGGGCCGCCGCATGGGCAGCAGCCGGCGCAGTCCCGGCGTCACCGCCAGCAGGAAGAGCCACAGGCCGAGGGCCATCGCCACCGCGGCCCCGACGATCATCCAGACGTCGTCCAGGGGCCGTGTGGCCAGTTCCTCGGCGAGCCGCCGCCGCCATTCCATCGCGGTGCGGCCCGCCCGCACCGCGACCACGTCGTACAGGAGAAGTCCGACGGCCGCGGCGGACAGCAGGGCTGCCAAGGCCGCGGGAATCCGCCGCGACGACCAGAAACGGCGCGCCGACCGGCCTGATCCGTCGATCGCCTTCGTCGCGCCCTCGGCCGCCCCAGGAGTGCCGTCGGCGGGCGGAGCCGCCGTCTGTCCCGGGCCGGAGGAGAGGTCGCTGCCACCGGCCGACTGCCGCGAGGTGTTCGCGCTCATCTCACCCTCTCCCGGTCCGTGTGCCGCGTATGAGCCGAGTGCAGGCGCTCGACCGATACCGCGAGGTCGGACACCTCCATGCCGGCCCATGCCCTGACACGTTCGGTGACCTCGCGGCGCACCGCGGCGCACTGCTCGCCGATGTCGGACGGGTAGCCGAGCTCGACGGTGATGTGCAGCCGTGCCTCGCCGAGCACCGCCCGCAGTCCGGCGGCGGACTCGGCGTCCCGTGCCGCGCCGGTCCGTTCCGGCGCCTGCCGTACGGAAGTGCTCACGTGCGGCGTCCGGCGGCCGGGGGGTACGTGGCCGGACGAGTCGGCGAACCGGCTCAGCGTCTCGCGCGCCACCCGGGCAGCGATCTTCGCGACGACCCGGTCGGTCACGGCGGTCGCTCCGCGCTCCCCGCGGGGGACGCCCGGGCGCTCATCGGCTTCGCCGCTCACCGCCGCCAGTCTCCCCGAGCCTGTCGCCGGTCGTCACGGATCCGATCCTGCCGGTCCCGGCGGCGGACGAAGTCGCCCGGTTCGAGATCACCCTCCATGAACCGCCCGATGACGAGACCGACGAGGCCCAGCACCAGCACCAGCAGGAAAGCCCAGAAGTCACCGAAATACGCGGCGAACCCCAGCGCCATTCCGGCCATCAAGCCCACCACGGCCCTGCTCATTTCGCGCTCCTTCACTCAAGCGGGCTGCCGCCCCGGCTACTGGATCCGCTGCCGCTCCTCCCCTTGGTCCTCTTCGTCGTCCGGCAGTTTCACGTCGCTGACCGTGATGTTGACCTCCACGACGTCCCGACCCGCCATCCGCTCCACGGCGGAGATCACGTTCTCCCGCACCGTGGCGGCCACGTCCGTGATCGAGACGCCGTAGTCGACGACGAGCTCCAGATCGATGGCGGCCTGCAGCTCTCCGACCTCGACGCTCACCCCGCGCGTGGCGGACTTGCCGCTGCCGGCGCCGGGCATCCGCTCCCGCATGGATCCCATCGAGCGGGCGAATCCGCTGCCCAGGGCATAGACGCCGCGGACTTCCTGTGCCGCCATTCCGGCGATCTTCTCCACCACCACATCGGCGATGGTCGTCCGGCCGCGAGAACCGGGCGCAGCGCCGAGCCTGACGCCGGTGTTCTCAGTCATCGGGATATTCCTCCCTCGCGAGGCCACAGAGCACTCATTACTCGGATTATAGTCTTTTTAGTACCTTTTGCCTGAATATAGAGTGTGAGACAGGGTGGTCCGACGAGTGGCCTGAGGCGCCTGCCCCGAGGTCGCGCGGACACCTCGGGCAGAGCGCCGCGGGAAGAGAACCGCAGCCGTGGAGAAGAAGGGTGAGAGGCCGGTGACCGAGGCGTGGACGCAGGCAGTACGAAGCCAGCTTGGCCTGGGCCGGCTGCTCCCGCTCGGCGGGCCCCCCGACGGGACGTGGATCACCGAGCAAGCGGCCGTCCAGGCCCTCGGGCGCACTGCCGCCGAGGTCCCCGGCGTCCGACTGGAGTCCCTGCGCATCGGGTCGGCGCCGCTCCAACCCGTGTCCGAGCCTGCCGTCCGTCCGCCGGCCAGCGCGCTACCGCCTGGCCCGCTCACCATCGATGCCGCCTTCGCCGCATCCCTCGTACGGCCGCTGCCGGAGACCGCCGACGAATTGAGGAGCGCGCTGCTGGGCGCGGCCGCTGAACGGCTCGGGCTGGCCACGGTGACGGCTGACATGCGCGTAACGGATCTCGTTGAGGTCCCGGAGGCGGGCATGACGTCTCCGACCGCGGCGACGGCCATGAGGCCCACACCGGAAGCCGCGGCCGAGCAGGGCTCGCCTCCGGTGACCGGAACAGGGTCCATGCGGGGACTCGTCGGGGAGCTGGCGGACATCGCAGCGGGTGTGCCGGGCGTCGCCCACCTCACCGCCGTGCTGGGCAGCCGCCCGGTCAGGGTGGAGGACCATGATGATCCACCCGGCCGACACATCGAGGTTCACCTCGCGGTCGCCCCCGGACACCATCCATTGCAAGTCGCCCGCGCCGTCCGGGACGCGGTGGCCGAGGCAGCCACCACTGACACCTCGGGCCCGGTCACCGTCGCCGCCCTCATCACGGAAACCGCGGCCTGGCGACGGACCTCGCCGGTCACCGTGATGAGTGCCCCTCAGTGATCGGCCGGCCCCTCTTCATCGGCCGCCCCCGGTTCTTCCCTTAAAGTGCGCGTGCGCGGACCGCTCCGCTGGCCCTGTCCTGCCGCGGTGTGAGACCTGCCTGGCAGGGAACCCGCATGCGGACGAAGGGTGTGCGCTGCCGCCGACAGACGAAGCAGACGTCGTCCTTGCTCCGCGGTCGCGCGATGTGCATCCGCAACGGCGGAAGCGCGTCCCTGCCTGTGGGCCGGTCTCAGCAACTTCCGAGGCGGCGCCTGACCATCTGCCTCCTTCGGAGAGAGTCTCAGCAACATGACCACAAACACCACGGTCCGCCCCCCGCCCTTGGAGAGGTCCGGCAGTGACTTTGCCCGGTTGTCGAGAAAGATCGCTGATGCCGGCCTGCTGGGGCGCCGTCCCGGCTATTACGCAGTGCGGATCACCGTGGTGGCCGCGCTCTACGTCGGTGGGTGGGCCGCCGTCGCGCTCATAGGCGACAGTTGGTGGACGCTGACCGTCGCCGGCTTCCTGGCCGTCGTCTTCGGCCAGGTCGCCCTGATCGCCCATGACGCGGCCCACCGCCAGGTGTTCCGGCGGCGCCGGGCCAGCGAGGTGTCCGGCCGGATCGCCGGTGCCGGTGTCGGGATGGGCTACGGGTGGTGGCAGGACAAACACACCCGCCATCACGCCAACCCCAACCATGAGGCACTCGACCCTGACCTCGACCCCGACCTGCTGGTCTGGTCCCAGGATCAGGCCCGGGCCGCCAAGGGGCTCCCCCGCCTGATCGGCCGCTGGCAGGCGTTCCTGTTCTTTCCGCTCCTCACGCTGGAGGGCTTCAACCTGCACGTGTCGAGCATGAAGGCGCTGGCCAATCGCTCGCTGAAGCACCGAGGGCTCGACGGGGCGCTGCTGTTCGGGCACTTCGTCGCCTATCTGAGCGTCCTGTTCTGGCTGCTGCCGCCCGGCATGGCGATCGCCTTCCTCGCCGTCCACCAGTGCCTGTTCGGCGTCTACCTCGGCTCCCTCTTCGCGCCCAACCACAAGGGCATGCCGATCCTGACCGGCGAAGACCGCCCGGACTTCCTGCGCCGCCAAGTGCTCACCTCGCGCAACGTCAGCGGCGGCCGGCTCACCGACATCGCACTGGGCGGACTGAACCACCAGATCGAGCACCACCTGTTCCCCAGCATGCCCAGCCCCAACCTGCGCAAGGCCCGGACCGTCGTCCGGCGCTACTGTGAGGAGCTGGGCGTGGACTACGTGGAGACCGGGCTGATCACCTCCTACCGGCTGGCCCTCACCAGTCTCCATCAGGCCGGAGCACCGCTCAGGCACCCCCACGTCCCCGCCTAGAGAGGCGCTGCCGCAGCCATCGGTGCCCGTGATGTGGTGTCGGACCACGCACGTCGGTCCAGAGCACGGCTGTTCGACGCTGTCGAAGAGCCGACCGCTCTGCGACTCGCCCCTGAGCCCGGCGAACAATAAGCCGTGCAAGGTCACTCGAGACCGACCAATGGCGACCGATGGGGCCGGATGAGCCGCCCCGCGACCAACGAAACCACAGGTCAGAGGCGCCCTGCCAGAGGCGTTTCCGCCCAGGGCTCGCCGTACGGCAAGATGGGCCGCTTCGTTCCGCCGGCGGCAGCGCCGCCTAGCACGTCCTGGAGGGACTTGCGTGCTCAATGCTGTTTCGGGCGGGCACGACCCGACCTACCAGCTCCAGACGAGCGTGCTCACGCTGATCTTTGGCATGGCGCTCATCAGCGTCGGCTGGATGCTGCGGCGGACGGGACGGCTACCTGCGTATCTCGACATCGGGCAGAAGGCGTTGGGCTCGCTGGTACCGCAAGGGGGCAAGAGTGCCGGCGTCGGTAGGCTCGGCGCGGCCATGATCGCCGTGGGTGGGTTCTTCCTCATCGGTACCGCATGCCTCGCGCTCGGGGCGCTGGGCGTCCTCGGTCCCTGAGAACAGGCTCGGGAAGAGCCACGCCGACCTCAGCGCGAGTGTCTGACTGCGTGACAACGTCGACGGACGTCGACGGACGGCGGCGGACGAGGGCGGACGCATCCGGACCAAACCGAGCGGCTGCATGCGCTGCAGGTGCGAATCCTGCCGGGGGCGCAACACGTTGCCGCTCTGACCTGGGGTTCATCCCCCAGGGAGGGGGTCCATTCGGCCTCGGACTCGTCGTCCGGGGTCGTTTGCGTGATCGGGAAGGACTTCCGTGTCGAGGCTGTCGGGCACGGTTCCGAGGTCGCGGCGGAGCTGGTCAAGGACGTCGTGTTGGGGGGTGCGGCACTTGGCCAATCCGAGTCCGGCCGACAGGCCAAGCCCTGGCATCGACGTGTATCCCGGCATGCTCAGGGGGACCACGCCGCGAGAAGCTCCGCCGGGCCGTACGCAGCGTCGAGCCCGGCGCAGTCGGTTCCGCTCCGCGAGGCAGCGATGACCGGCACAGGTGCAGGCGTGAGCGCGGCGCGGTGTCGATGCAGGGCCGCGAGATCGTGCCGGTCGAACGGGGAGTTCTCCAGCCACTTCACCGAGCCGACGAAGAACAGTTCCCTGGCGATCGGCTCGCGGTCCGCTCCCACGATGTCGATCTCCACATCGTTGGTGCGGGTCCAATAACCGCCGATCGCGGGGGCGGCGGGGAGGTCCCCGTCAGGCAACAGCCGTGCCAAGGCCTCGCGCACCAGAGGTTCAACGGCCCTACCGCGCCAACTGGTCCAGTTCTCGCGGATACGGCGCAGCGTCAGGTCACCCCGGCCCCTCTCGATCTCCTGCATCGCGGGGCCCAGTAGCTTCAGCCAGAAGCGGAGATATGGATCCGCGATCCGATAGCGGCGATCCTTCGAAGGCCGCGTCGACACGGGAAGCTCCGCCGCGATCACTCGCTTGTCCGCAAGGATTCCCAGCGACCGCTGTAGCGGCGTTGCCCCGATCCCGCCGGCTGCGCGCGCAATATTGGAGAACGTCCGCTCACCGCTGCCGATAGCCGAGAGCACAGTGCGGGCTTGCACCTGCTGGGGGAACTCCGCGGCGAGCGAGCGTTCCGCCGACACCAACAAGGCCGAGACCGGATCACTGAGCGCCTCCCGCAGGAACTCCCAGACGCCGGCGCCGTGCGTCCACTCCGCACAAATCAGAGGCAGTCCACCGGTGATCAAGGCCGCATCGAAGGCCGAGGCAGGGTCGAGGCCGAGCATCTCGCCCACCTCCGCCGGGTTGAGCGGCCCCAGCACCATCTCCCGTCCGCGCTGATGGAACGGGCGTCCATAGCTGTTCAGCGCTTCCATCATCGACAGGTCGGAGCCGATGAGAACCAGCAGAACCGGCTTCGTCTCCAGCACTCGGTCCCAGGCCCGCTGCAGCATTCCCTCGAACGCGCCCGCGTCATCCATCAAGTAGGGCACCTCATCCAGGACCACCACGCTCGCCCGGTCGTGCGGCAATACGGCGGCCAGTACATCGAAGGCGGCATCCCAGCTCGCCGGGCTGGCAGAAGACAGCAGGTTCGCCAGCGGAAGGCTGGATGACTGCGCGTCCTGACCGAGCCGCTCCAGGTCCGCCTTTGTCGACGCCCCCGTTGCGGCGTAGAAGAGGAAGGGCGCACCAGACATCTCGGCGAACCGCTCCACCAACCGCGACTTACCCACTCGGCGGCGCCCACGAAGCATCACGCACCGCCCGGGGCGCTCCCTGCCGATCCCCGCCGTCACCTTGCCCAGCTCGCGGTCCAGCGTCTTGAGCTCATGCCGCCTGCCTACGAAATCCGCCACGTCGCCGCCTTCCTCTACGACCATTACCCACCTCGCAGATACTAACATCACAGTTAGTAACATTAGTGTTAGCTGTGGCCCGTTCGGATGGAGGCAGTGACAGCCCAGTCCACCCACGAGAAATCAGCGTTGCGTGAGCCTGGCCTCGGCCTGCGGGAACCACGTGCCGGTGATCGCCCAGCTGGTGCAGGCCGACGAGGACACGGTCCGCGATGTGATCCACCGGTTCAACGAGATCGGGCTGGCCTGCCTGGCCCCTCAGTGGGCGGGAGGCCGTCCCCGCCGGCTCGGCCCTGACGACGAGGACTTCGTCGTGGCGACGGCCACCACCCGCTCCTCCAGGATCGGCCAGCGCTTCACCCGCCGGCCGTTACGCAAACTCGTCGTCTACCTGCGCAAAGTCCATGGCCGGGTGATCCGGATCGGCCGTGAGGCCCTGCGGCGCCTGCTCGCCCGCCGCGGCGTGACCTTCCAGCGGACCCAGACCTGGAAGGAGTCCACCGACCCCGAGCGCGACGCCAAGCTCGACCGGATCGAGCACGTCCTGGAGCACTTCCCCGACCGCGTTTTCGCCTTCGCCGAATGCGGCCCACTGGGCATCCGCCCCACCGGCGGGTCCTGCTGGGCGAAGCAGAACCGGCCCGACCGGGTCCCGGCGACCTACCACCGCACTCACGTGGTGACCTACTTCCACGGCTGCTACTCGGTCGGCGACGACACCTTGTGGGGCGTCAACCGCCGCCACAAAGGCGCCGTGAACTCCCTGGCCGCGCTGAAGTCGATCCGGGCCGCTCGCCCGGACGGCGCCCCGATCTACGTGATCATGGACAACCTCTCGGCCCACAAGGGCACCAAGATCCGCGCCTGGGCGGGTAAGAACAAAGTGGAGCTGCGCTTCACCCCGACCAACGCCTCCTGGGCCAACTCCGTCGAGGCGCACTTCGGGCCGCTGCGGCAGTTCACCCTCGCCGACTCCCACCACCCCGACCACACCGTCCGGACCCGGGCTCTGCACGCCTACCTGCGCCGGCGCAACGCCAACGCCCGCCACCCCGACGTCCTGGCCGCCCAACGCACGGAGCGCGCCCGCATCCGCAGCGAGAAACGCGTCCGCCGGGGCGGACACCCCCTCGCCGACGCGGCCTGACCGATCTTCTCAGCGGGGGTTCTACTCGTGAGGCTGCCAGGTGTAGCGGACGTCCGGCTCATGTTCCTCGTTGCGCAGCCCGTCGGTGTGCTCGACCGCGATGAAGCCGTGCCGCTCGTAGAACCGTTGAGCTGGTCCGTTGACCTGGAACGTCCACAGTCCCAGTCCATCGGGCCGCTGCTGCTTGGCCAAGTCCATGAACCGGTCGCCTACACCCCGGCCGCGCCAGGACGGATCGAGGTAGAGCTGTTCGAGTTCCTCGCCATCGAGTACCAGGAGCCCGATCACGGAGCCCTCGGCGACGGCTACCCAGGTCTCGCACTTCGGCACCACCACGTAGGAAAACCAATTCCGCACCTCGTCGTCGCCGTGCGCGCGGCGCACGGTCGGCAGCGCAGCGGTGAAAGAACGCAGCCAAACGTCGGCAACGTCGGCCGCATCAGAGTCATCCGCACGCCGAAACACAAGCTCACTACTGTTCACAGAGCGCGACTATCGCAGGTGGGTGATCTTGGCGCATCCGAATTTCGAGAGTGCCGTCCTCCCGGCGAACCTATGCGGTCAGAGCACTAGTGCGGTGGCCAGGAACGTTCGCCGGGGTCGGCTACGGCGACACGATGCAAGAAGCCACCGAGAAGCTTCAGGACCACTGGAAGGACTCAGCCTTTCCAACCTGAAGTTGCAGGTCACTGGGTCGGCGTGGGGCGAGGCCCGGTGCGCACGGGCTGTCTTCCGTGTGTCTACCAGAGTGTGGACGGTCCCGCGACGACCCAGCCAGCGTCGGTTGGCTTGGTCCAAAAGCCCAGTGACACCTCGATTACCTGCGCGCGGTAGGTGACCTCGGCGTAGAGATGGCTGCCAGTGTGGCCCCAGTTGCAGTCCCCGATGTCCCCAGATACGGCAGGCCGCCCGCGAAGGGGTCAGTCCCCGAGGCCGTCGCGCAGGAGGCGGCGGGCCACCTCGGTGCGGGCCGTGGCGAGTTCCGCGGCGATCCGCTCCGTCCGATGGGCCTGCGGCACCACCGCGGCCGGCTGGGGCTCCCCGGCGAGCAGGCAGGCGCGCCGCAGATGGGTCGGCGGGTGGGTGGCGTCGACCTGGTGCCCGCGACGGGCTCCGGCTCGCCTCTGCCGTTCGTACTCGTGCTCGGGGACGGACGCCGCGTACGCGGTGAGGACTTCCCACAGCTCGTCGGCCCGGGCCGCGGCCTCCCGGGCGGACCTTCTCCCGCCCAGGGCGGCACGGTTGGCCGCACCGCGCAGCTGGACGCCGAGCGCCCTGGTGATGAGCAACCGGTCCATGAGGCTCGCAGCCTCCTGGGTGGACGCGGTGCGGGCCGCCAGCCGGTCGGCGAGGTACTCGGCCCGGATCCCGGCTCGCGACGTCAGCCGGACGAGCAGTACCAACACCGCGTGGACCAGCAGGCGTGGGACCACGTAAAAGACGTTGACGAGCATCTCCATCGCGGACGGATGCGCAAACGGCCGAAGGGTCTGGTGCCAGAGGGCCATGGTCCGTATCGCCGAGCCCACCACCAGGCCGTTGCGTGTGTCGCCGTTGGCGTAGTGGGCCAGCTCGTGGCCGAGCAGCGCGATCCGCTCCCCGGGCGTGAGAACCTCCCACAGCGGCATGCCCAGCACCAGCAGTCGCCGGCCGCGCACACCGTACGTCGTGACGCAGGCGTTGATGCTCCCGTCCACGGCGATCACGTGCACGCCTCGGGTGCCGACCGCGTCCGCCACCTCGTCCACCAGGGCGAAGAGTTCGGGCGCGTCGGCCCGGAACAGCAAGGGTTGGTCGTCGGGCAGGCGGCGAGCCCTCGGAGCGAGCGCCCAGGCCAGCACCAGGAGCACCGGCCCCGCCACCATGCCGACACCGCCCCAGCCCGCCACCACGCACCAGACACCGCCGACGGCGAGCGCGAGGGTGACACCGTGCACGGTCAGTGCGAGCGCGGTGCCCGCCAGCGCCGAGGCGTCGCGCCGCGGGCGGGATTCCCGCCCGCTCTGCATCTCGGCGAGCAATTGCTCGCCATGCCGTCGGGCGAGGGCGCGTTCGGCTCGTTCCAGTCGGCCCCCGTCCGGTCTCGGCTCCTCGGGGTCCACGTTCCAGTCGCAGGCGGCACACCAGACGGTGAACCGGCTGTCGCCCCGGATTTCCGTGCCGCATTCCGGGCACGGCTGTGTCGTCTCTCTGGTCATGGCGGGCATGACGTCTTTCCCCTCCTCCGCAGCCCCTCCCCGAGCTGCCGCCTGCTGATACCGGGCGATCTGATCACACGGCCGAGACGCGGTGGGGCATGGGCCGTCCGTATCGGCTGAACCGTGATCTCGTCGCAATCGTCCGAGGGGCGGCGGTGGCTCGGGCAGCGTCCTCCGGGAGCGGGTGGCAAGAGGGCACGGGAACGGGGAACGGGAACGGCCCGTAGGCGACCGGTGTCCGGCTGAAGCCGTGGATACGGATCACAACGAGAATTCTCCGGTTCTCCCTGCCCTTGCATCGGGGCGGATTAAAGACCTCCTCTACGATTTCGCGCACATGCCGCCTTTGTTGCAGCAGTGGCGGGTGTGAGTTGAGCAAGGTGTTTTGGTGCGACTTTTTTGAATAAGGCCTGAACGCGCCCTTTTTGCAGGGTGTATGGGGCACTCACACTCAGGGAATGGTGGTGGTTCTCGACGGTGTCGGTCGGCCGGAGTGTCTGTTGTGTTCCTCCAACGGGCCCGATGTTCGTGAGCGTGGACGGATCATTCCCCTGTCGGCCGAACTCTGTGACAGGTGCTGGCACGAGGTGGCCAACGAGCTTGCCCTGGGTGAGGGGGCCACAGCCGCGCCGGAGGCCGAGGTGGATCCGGACGATGGGGGATGGGTGGAGCCGCCTACCTGCCGGCGTTGCGATGCGCCCGTGCGCCGGTACCCGACCAACTACGACCGTTGGGTCGAGCTGGCCACGTTCGAGCTGCCGGCGAAGAAGGTCGCTCCGCACCACCGTTGGCGTCTGATGCGGCCGAGGGCGGCGAACACTCCGGTCGTGGTGGCTACAGTGGCCGTCAGGATCGGCGCCGTCGACCCCACGCCCGGGGAACCCGTCATTCCCTCCCACGAGTTCGTCTGTCTGCGGCGTGACGCCTGACGCCGATTCCAGTGGAGAAAGTGGAGAAAGAGGCACCGGTGAGTGACGCCGAACCGTCCGCGCCCCGGCGCGCCGAAGCCAAGCGTGTGCAGGATCGGCGGCGGCGGGAGCGTATGCGGACCAATGGGGGCGTCGAGCGTTACACCGTCGAGGAGATCGGGGCGCGGGACGGGTGGGTCTGTGGGCTGTGTCTGGATCCGGTGGACCGGGTCCGGGAGCACCCCGATCCTCGGTCCCCGAGCATCGACCACGTCCGCACCATCTCGTCCGGCGGCACCGACACCCGGGACAACGTGCGTCTCACGCACTGGGGTTGCAACCATGCGCGCAACGACAGCACTCCGCTGAGGACTGTCGAGGAGGCCGAAGCCCAGCGCGCGGTGCTCGGTCGGCTGCCCGGCCTCCGGGACCTCGCGGAGAGCCTGAACGCGGAGGACATGGTCCGGCGGTCCCAGGCGTACCACTCGCCCGAGCGGTACCGGGCCAAGCTGGCCCGCCGGGTGGAGCGTTACGAGCGCGAAGGGCGCTGAGGCGTCCGGAGGCCCGGCCCTGCCCGCACAGCAACAGCAACAGCACGTCACCGTGCCATCGCGGGGCGCACCCCCTCACGCTCCTTCCACCGCACGCCGACCTGAAGAAGTGAGGGACAGGCACACTGGAAGGCAGAGCGTGCGGTGCGTGCGGTGCGTGCGGTGCGTCTCATGGCACCCCCGGGAAGGATCACATGTTCGTCATCTTCGGCACCAAGGGATACCTGTACCAGCTCGCGATACTGACGCTGGTGTGCGGGCAGTGCGGGAACCCCGCCGCGCATACGCTCAGGAAGCGGGTCACGAAGTTCACGCTGTTCTTCGTGCCGCTGTTCCCGATCTCGACGAAGTACCAGACGCAGTGCACGTTCTGCGGCGCGGAGCAGAAGGTGACCGCCGAGGAGGCGGAGCAGCTCCAGGCGCAGAGTTCGGGCGGCGGTCACGGCGGCTCGGGCGGTCCGTCCCACGGTCAGCCCCAGCAGCAGCGGTACCAGTCCTAGGAGGCGGCTGTCCGTCTTCCGGGGGCACCGGGGCCCTGTCCGCGAGGGTCCGGCGGGCCGCTGACCTCCCCAAAGGACTGAGGGAAAGAACTACCCGCCCACCCACCCTCCCCGGCCGCGAAGCGCGCGTCACCCGTCCGAGTGACCGGCTTGACCTGAGCGGAGCTGTCGGCAGGTCGCGTCACGGCGCGGACATCGTTGCGGCGCGCCGCCCCGCCCGCTCGGGCCGCCCCGCCACCCACAGCACCGACGTCACCAGCACCGAAGCCCCCGCCATCATCGTCATCGCCGTCGCCGGTGAGGTCAGTTGGGCCAGGCCGCCCGCCAGGGCCGCGCTCAGGCCCTGGAGGGTGAGCATGCCGGACGAGTGCAGGCCCAGGGCGTGGCCGGTGAGTTCGGGTGGGGTGAGGGTCAGGAGGTGTTGTTGCTGGATCAGGCTCGCGCCGAAGCCGACGGAGGCGAGGGTCGCGCAGGCCGCCGCGGCGGGGGTCGGGGGGTGGAGGGCGAAGAGGAGGTAGGGGGTGGCCAGGAGCAACAGGAGGGGGGTGGCCAGGCGGTCGCGGGTCCGGGGTGGGAGGAGGCGGCCCACCGTCACGTCGCCCGCCAGCATGCCGAGCGCCGCGCAGGCGAAGAGGAGGCCCGCCCGGTCGGGGGCGTAGGCGACGAAGAGGGACTCGCAGCCGACGACCAGGCCGTTGGGGATCCACAGGCCCAGGTAGAGGCGGCGGCGGGGGACGGACGACCAGAGCAGGGCGTTCGTGCGCCAGGTCTCGGCGACGGACGGGCGGCCGGAGGCGCGTGGGGCGCGGCGGGTCAGGCCGAGGGCGGTGCACAGGGCCGCCGCCGCGTACAGGGCCGCTGCCACCAGGAGGGTGACCGCCGGGGACAGCAGGGCCACGAGGGCGCCGCCGGTCGCGTAACCGGCGATCTGGGTGATGCCGTGCAGCATGTTGAACACCGAGCGGCCGAGGAGATAGCCGTCCTTCGGGAGGATCTCGTTCAGCAGACCCCAGCGGACTCCGCCGCCGAGGGAGGCGAACAGGCCCTGGGCCGCGATGACCGCGAAGACCGTCCACAGGGGCAGGCCGGGCAGGGCCAGCGACGCCGTGCTCACCGCGAGGAAGGCGGCGAGGCCCGCCGTCGTCGCGCGCGGTGGCAGGCGGTCCGCCGCCGAGAGCAGGGTCGTCGCGCCGACCACTTGGGCGAGGGACGGGCCGAACATGCTGAGGGCGGACAGGAGCGGGGAGCCGGTCGCCGCGTAGACGGAGGTGGCCAGGGCGAGACCGCCGATCGTGGAGGCGGCGACCTGGAGCGCGGAGGAGACGAAGAGAGGGGTGAACTCCGCGGTGCGGAAGAGGTGTTGATAGCTGCGCATGGGACACGACCCTCGTCGTCCCCCATCCTCCCGTCGTAATGTTTCGCGTACACGCGAAAGCTCTGCCAGAGTTCCGCCAAGGCTCTGCCAGGGCTCTGCCCGTGCTCCGCCGAAGCCGTCGGGCGGGCTCGCGTCGTACTGTCGGAGGTGACCGCGTGGGCTGGTGGCAGGTCAACGCCGACACCCTCGCCGGGAGCCGGTTCGTCGTCTCGCCGCTCGCGGAGACGTTCGCGAGTCTGAAGTTGCTCCACGCGGGGGCCGGTACGCATCCCGGAGAACGGGCCTGGCTGGCGGCCCATCTGCCGTCTTACCGGCGCGAGTTGGACCGTGACCCCGTCACCGCCCTGCTGATCCGCTCTGGGCTCGGCAGGGAGTGGATCGCCGACTTCCTGACGCCCACGCCCCGCGAGAACGAGTCCTTCGCGGACGAGATCGCCCGCGTCCGGGGCGCAGACCCCGCCGCCGCCCGCGCCCACCTCGTCCTCTCCCTGCGCGGCCCCCTGCCCTCCGCCCTGCACCGGGACGACCTTCCCGAGCGGGCGGCCGGCCTGCTGACGTACGTGTGGGAGGAGACCGTACGGCCGTACTGGGAGCGGCGCCGGCGGGTGCTGGAGGCCGATGTGCTCGCGCGGACCGCGCTGCTGGGGCAGGGCGGCTGGACGGCGGTGCTGGACGCGCTGCGGCCGGGGATGAGGTGGCTCGGCGAGAACCGGCTGCAGGTCAATCTGCACGAGTACCCGCCGCGTGAGATCTCCGGGGCGCGGCTGGTCTTCGTACCGGTCACGCCGCAGCGGACGGGGTGGGTGGCGTGGGAGGAGCGGGAGCGGTACGCCGTGGTGTACCCGTGCTCGGGGGTCCTCGCCGACGGCGGAGGCGGAGGCGGAGGCGAGGGTGGGGATCGTGGTGGTGGGGATGGGGGCGTCGTGCCCGCCGCGCTCGGGGCGCTTATCGGCGGAGCCCGCGCCCGGGTCCTCGTCCTCCTCGACTCCCCCATGAGCACGACCCAGCTGTGCGCGGTGACCGGGAAGACCCTCGGCTCCGTCGGCCGTCATCTGCGGGTGCTGCTGGACGCCGGGCTGATCCGGCGCGGGCGGGCGGGCCGGTCGGTGCTGTACGCGCGGACGGCGCAGGGGGAGGTGCTGGTGCGCGCGCCGCACCCTCGCGGGGGCGAACATCCTTCCGGAGATAGCATCCGTTTATGACTACAGACAACGCCACCCCCTCCGTCCTCGACGTGCAGATCGACGCTCTGAAGGGCGGCTCCGCGGACCTCGCGCAGTACGCCGGACAGGCCGTCCTCGTCGTGAACGTCGCCTCGAAGTGCGGTCTCACCCCCCAGTACACGGGCCTGGAGGCGCTGCAGGCACGCTATGCCGCGCAGGGCTTCACCGTGCTCGGTGTGCCGTGCAACCAGTTCCTCGGGCAGGAGCCGGGGTCGGCGGAGGAGATCGCGGAGTTCTGCTCGGCGACGTACGGCGTGACCTTCCCGCTGACCGAGAAGGTCGAGGTCAACGGTGAGAACCGGCACGCGCTGTACGAGCGCCTCGTGGACCACGCGGACGCCGAGGGTCACACCGGCGACATCCGCTGGAACTTCGAGAAGTTCCTGATCGGCCGCGACGGCTCGGTCGTCGCCCGCTTCTCGCCGCAGACCGAGCCGGAGTCGGCGGAGCTGGTCGCCGCCGTGGAGAAGGCCATCGGCTGACCGCCGGAGGACCCTTCGTTGACCTTGCCCCTGGGGCAAGGGGCAGCGTCCCTCTCGCCGGGCGGAAGGCGCCCGGTGACGGAGGAGCGACCCAGTGCGCATGAACGACGACGATCCGGACGACCTGCTCACCATCGGTGCCTTCGCCGCCCGCGCGCGGCTGTCGGCGAAGGCGCTGCGGCTGTACGACCGGCTGGGGCTGCTCCCGCCGGCGTACGTCGACGAGGTGAACGGCTACCGGTACTACCGGGCCGACCAGGTCGAACGTGCCCGTCTGGTGGCACTGCTGCGTCAGCTCGACATGCCTCTGGCGCGGATCGCCGAGATCGTCGAGACCGTCGAGCCGGACGGCGCGCGGGCCGCCGAGCGGCTCGCCGCGTACTGGGCCGGCGCCGAGGAGCGGTTCGCGGCACAGCGGACCCTGGTCGACTACCTCCGTGGACGGCTGTCGGGAAGGGATACCGGTATGTACGGGAAGTTCACGGTCGAAACGGTCGACACCGCTGCCCAGGTGCTGCTGACCCAGTCGCGCCACACGCTCGCGGACGAGTTGCCGGCGTGGATCGGGGCGTCGCTGGGGCGGCTGGAGGAGGGCGCGGCGGCGTGCGGCGGAAGCACGGGCGCGCCGTTCGTCGTCTACCACTCCGAGGTGTCGATGGAGAGCGACGGGCCCGCCGAGGCGTGCGTTCCGGTGGCGGACGAGAGCGCCGCGCGGGTGTGGGCGGCCGAGTACGGACGGTCCTGGGAGACGAAGGTGCGGGTGGAGCCGGCGGGACGGCTCGTGTACACCCGGATCAGCAAGGCCCAGGTGGCGCATCCGCAGATCCTGGCGGCGTTCGAGGCGGTCGAGCGGTGGATCGCCGGTCAGGGGCTGGAGATCAGCGGGCCGTGCCGCGAGATCTACTTCGCCGACTGGGAGGCGGCGGGTCCGGAGGACCCGGTGTGCGACGTGGCGTTCCCGGTCGCATCCTGACTCTGCCGGTGCCGGTCGCGTCCCGACTCTGCCGGTGCCGGTCGCGTCCTGACTCCGGCGATGCGGCCGTGGTCGGTGCCTGTGCCGGTGCGGCCGTGGTCGGTGCCGGGTGCGGCCGTGGTCGGATACCGGTGCGGCCGTGGTCGGTGCCGGGTGCCGCCGTGGTCGGATACCGGTGCGGTCGTAGGGGTTTCCCTACGGCCGTACCGGATCGCATACGTCCTGTCGGCCAACTGTCGGCGAGTGGTTAGCGTCTACCTCAACACACGGAGAACGTCAGGGACGACGTCGGTGAAGACCGCACCCGCCCGCACGAGCCGAAACGGAACGGAAGAGCCGCAGTGGCCTTTGCCGAGCTGACCCCACGACGACCCGTCTCGCGCGCCGACAAACCGTCGCGCGAGCCGTGGCGGGAACGCCATCGGGTGCCCCTCACGGCCGCCCTGTGCGCCCTGCCGCTGTATTTCGTGTGGTGGGCGGTCTTCGCGACCGGCGGCGGCGACCTCGCGGCCCAGGTGGCCTGGGCGGAGTTCGCCAAGATGTACCCGGACTCCGCGGTCAACCTGTTCTGGTACGGCGGTCTGCACGCGGCGAACTACAGCGTGCTCTCGCCGTACCTGATGGCGGCGTGCGGGGTGGTCCCCGTGACGCTGGTGTCGGGGCTCTCGGCCTCCTGGCTGGCCGGTGCGGTCGTCACTCGCATGGGTGTACGCGCGCCGGTGCCGGTCGCGCTGGCGGCGACGTTCTCGCTGTGGTGCCAGGTGGTGTCGGGGCGCTCCACGTTCATGCTGGGCACTGCCTTCGCGATGGGGGCCCTGCTGGCGGTGCTGAGCGGGCGCGGCGGGCGGCAGCTCGCGGCGGCGGCGGTGTGCGCGACGCTGTCCACGCTGGGGAGTCCCGTCTCCGGGCTGTTCCTCCTCGTGATCGGCGCCGCGTATCTGCTGTGCCGTGAGTGGGGCCGGGCGGGGGCGCTGATCCTGCCGCCGGTGACCGTCGTGGCCGTGACCACGCTGCTGTTCCCCTTCGAGGGCGAGCAGCCCATGGCCTTCAGCCGGATATGGCCGCCGGTCGTGCTGTGCGCGGTGGTCGTGCTGGTCGCGCCGAGCGCCTGGCGGGTGCTGCGCCTGAGCGCCGCGATCTACGCGCTCGGCGTGGTCCTGTGCTACCTGATCCCCACACCCATCGGCACGAACGTCGAGCGGCTCCTGGAGCTGGCGGGACCGGCGGCCGCCCTGGCGATCTGCCTGTACCGGGGCGAGGCGCGCACGGACGGCGCCCGGCTCCCCCTGCCCTGGTTCACGCCGCAGCGGCGGACGGTGGCCGGAGTGGTGGCCCTGGTGCTGTCCGTGACCTGGCTGACCGGCAAGACGACCGCCGACATCGTCACCAACACGAAGGTGCCGGAGTGGGCGGTGAAGACCGACGGGGTGGTGAAGGAGCTGAAGCGGCTCGGCGCCTGGAAGACCCGCGTCGAGGTGGTACCGGCCCGCGACCACCGTGAGGCCGCCATCCTCGCCCCGTACATCAACATGGCCCGCGGCTGGAACCGGCAGGCCGACGTGGAGCGCGGCCGGCTGTTCTACGAGGGCCATGGCGGGACCGAGGTGCCCGAGGGGGCGTTCACGCCGACCGCGTACAAGGCGTGGCTCTCGCAGTGGGCCGTCGGGTTCGTGGTCCTCGTCAACGGCGAGCCGGACGGGCCCGCCGAGCTGGAACACGCGCTGGTGACCAGTGGGCCGGACTATCTGCAGCCCGTCTGGCAGGACGCCAACTGGAAGATCTACCGGGTGAAGAACGCGACCCCGCTGGTCGACCGCCCCGCCACCGTCGTCAGCGCGGACGGCGCCAACCTCGTCGTCCACATGCCGAGGGCCGGCGAGGTCACCGTCCGCGTCGCCTACTCCCCCTGGCTCTGGGCCGACAACGGCTGCCTCACCGCCGACCGCGAGTCCGACGGCGACCTCACCGAGTTCACCCGCCTCACGGTCCACGAACCCGGCAACGTGCGCATCAGCTCCCAGTACGGCGGACCGTCCCGCAAGACGGCCCTGGAGTGCGAGAAGGAAGCGGACGAGAAGGGGGTCGGCGGGGAGGAGTGAGGGGGGCGCTCGGCGGGAGGCGTACGGCGGACACGGGGAAGGACATGGAACGGGCTCCTCTGCGTGTACGTGACTGGCGTGTACGGGTCCGGCGTGCTGGTACGTGCGAGGGGGCGCCGCGTCCGGACGCGGCGCCCCCTCGTGGCGCTTGCGGGTCGGAGACCCGGCGGCCTCAGAACTCGACGCAGCTCACGCTGTTGTCGCCGATGTCGTTGTTGCTGAAGTCCGCGTCCGCGCTGTTCGCGGCGGCACGGTAGCGCAGGTGATCAAAGCATTGCGTACCGAGTCCCGTCCATGGCGCTCGATCGCGAGGAAGAGGCGGCCGACCGCCTTGGGAAGCAAGCCTCGGAACGCGTTTGACGCGCACGGAAGCGCCCCTTCCGTCCGTGTGGTCGGAAGGGGCGCCTCGTGCCTTGTGCCGCGTGCCTTGTGCCTCGGGGGTCAGTCCGCGCGGGTCAGTCCACTCCCGTCAGCTCACTCGGGTCAGCTTGGTGAGGAAGCCGGGCTCGGTGAGGGTTTCCTGGAGGGCGACCGGCACCTCCACGCCGTCGCCGGTGCCGTTGCCGACGATCAGTGAGCCGACCTCGGTGCCCGGCTTCGCCTCGTGCGGGATGGTGGCACTCGCGTCGAGTTCGATCTTGACGGTCTTGCCGGCCCAGCCGACCGCCGAGACGTTCTTCGTGACCACGACCGGGGTCCGGCCGCCGAGCCCGTCGTCGACGTATCCGACGACGTCGCCCTTCTTCAGGATCGTGTCGGAGGTCAGCCCGTCCTGGGCGGCGAGCATCGCGGTCTTGCTGACCGCGTTGACCGTGTCGATGATCGGCGGGGTGTGCTGGCCGAGGATCGCGCCGACGACGATCGCCGTCTCACCGCCGACCTCCTGCGTGGCCGCGAAGAGGAGGTTGCCGCCGGCGGCCGTGGTGGAGCCGGTCTTGATGCCGATGGCGTTGTCGTAGGGGACGAGCCGGTTGTAGTTGCTCCAGGGCTGGCCCGAGGGGTCCTTCCAGGAGGGCAGCCTGGTGATGTCGGTGAGCGCCTTCATCTTCACCAGCTCGTTGCCGAGCTTGACCTGGTCCTCGGCGGTGGAGACGGTCGTCTCCTTCAGCCCGGACGGGTCGGTGTACTTCGTGTTCTTCATCCCGAGGTCCTTGGCGGCGGCGTTCATCTTCTTGACGAACTCCTCCTCGGAACCGTTGCTGTCCCAACGGGCGAGCAGCCGCGCGATGTTGTTCGCGGACGGAATCATGATGGCCGCGATCGCGTCGTACTGGGAGAGCGTGTCGCCCTCCTTGACGGTGTTGAGCGTGGACTCGCCGTCCTTGTCGTAGCCGCCCTCGGTCTCCGCCTTCGCGTCGACCGGGATCTTCGCGCCCTTCTCCCCGGCCTTCATCGGGTGGTCCTTGAGGATGACGTAGGCGGTCATCGCCTTGGCGACGGAGCCGATGGCCACGGGCTTCTGCTCGCCGAAGCTGTCCATCGTGCCGATGCCGTTGACGTCCATCCAGCCCTGTCCCTCGTCGGGCCACGGCAGGGACATCTTGCCGCCCTTGAACGCGTACGACTCGTCGGCGGTCAGGGCGAGGGTGGGGGCCGGGAGCGGGCGCAGGGACTGTGCGACCGCGAACACGATCACCAGCAGGATGGCCAGGGGGGTCCAGATCTTGACCCGGCGGATGAACGTCCGCACGGGGGTCTGGCGCGGCGGTGGGGTGTTCGTCAGTTCGGCCAGCAGGTCGAGCGGCGGCTTCGGCGGCAGCGGCTGCTGCGTCGTCCGCTCCGGGCCCACCTGGGGGATGGTCCGCGTCGCCTCCGCCGGGGTGATGGCGGGGCTGTCCGGGGTCGCGGCCGGGGGCCTCGGCGGGGCGTGCTCGTCCAGCGGCTTCAGGGCGACGAATTTGCTGGTGCGTTCGGATGGGGGCGGGGGGGTCGTGCTGCCGGGCTCGTCGTCGGCATCGACCTTCGCCCTGCCGGCGGGGGCGGGCTCGGTGTCGCCCTTCGCCCTGCCTGCGGGGCCGGGATCGGCGTCGGCCGCGACCTTGTCGGTGACGTCGGGCCTGGCGTCGGCCTTGGCTCCGTCGGTGGCCTCGGCGCTGTCGGCGTCCGTGGACCTGACGGCGTCCTCGGGCTGGTCGACGGGCTCGGTGGCCTTGGTGGCGGCGCCGCCCAGCTTGAGCATGGTGGTGGGGTGGTCCACGGCGGGCGGCCGGGGGGCCCGGAAGATGGCGGTCGGCTGATCCACAGCCCGCCCCGCCTCGGCTCCGCCATCGCCCTCCGACGTCCCACCCGCACCACCCGCGCGGCTTTCGTCGTCGTCCGCGGGTGGCCCCTGTGGGGCGCCTCCACCGTCGGCGGCGATCAGCTCGTCGGCGGGGCCTGATTCGTCGGCGGGGCCGTCCGGGCCGTTGACGGGATCGTCCCGGCCGTCGGCGGGGCCGTCCCGGCCGTCGGCAGGGTCGTCAGGGCCGGCGGGGGCCTGCGGCCCGGTGGGGGCGTGTGGCTGGTCGGCGTCCACGTCCACGGCCGCGTCCACGTCCACGGCCTCGGTCGAGTCCGAGCCGACGCCTGCACCCTCGCCGGCGCGGGCGGTCCCGCTCGCGCTCGCGGCGCCGGGGCGCCCGGCAGCGGAGAGGTGAACCGTGCTGTCGGTGGCGGGGGGCGCGTCGGCGGGGTCGGACTCCGTGCTGGCGGCGGCAGCCGGGCGCGTGTCCGTGGGGTGCTTCGCACTGTCGGTGGTGGCGGAACCGGGCGTAGACCTGCCGTCCGATTCCACCCGGAGCGTGGTGGTCTTCGGGTCGTCGCCGGATCGGGAGGTCTTGGCGGCAGCGTCGGCCTTGGCCTCCGTGCCGGCCTCGCTGCCGGTGTCGGCGTCGGCGTCCGTACGGGCAGCGGCGGCGGAGTTGGTCTCCTCGCCCGCCCGAGCCGCGGGCAGTCGTACCGCTGAGGCGGTGGGGGTGGGCGCAGCGGCAGCGCTGTCGTGCCGGTCGGCGTCGTCGTCCCCGGCTGCCGGGGCCGTGTCGGCGGACTCGGTCCTGTCCGTGCCCCGGCCGCCTTCGTCAGCCCCGGGGACAGGCTTGCTGCCGGGGGTCTCCTCCTGGCGCTGGTCCGGCGCGGCGTCCTGGCTCTCCTCGGCGGCGTCCGCCGCCCCAGCCCCCGGCTTGCCGCCCGAGGCCCTCTCCGCGCTCCGGCCGTGGCCGTCCGGGCCCGTCACCGCGCCACCGGCGTCCTCACCGTCGCCGGAGTCGGTGTCCGCCGACGCGTCGCCCGCGTCCGCGTCCGGGACAGCGGGCGGCGAGTCGGCATCCGAGCCCGCGTCATCCGTACCGGCTTCCGAAAGCTCCGCGTCCGAGCCGTCGTCGGACGCCTCGGCGTCCGAGTCGCCCGCCTCCGGACCTCCCGCACCCGAACCGGCATCCGCACCAGCCCCGTCCGAGCCGTCGGCGCCGGCGCCGGCGCCCGAGCCCCTACCGGCCTCCGGCCCGTCCGTCTCCGATTCGGCACCCCCGACGGCTCCCCGCCCCGCAGAGTCCGCCGAACCCGAACCCGAACCCGAACCGGCACCGGCACCGGCACCGGCACCATCCAGATCGGTGCCTTCCGCCTCCAGCAAGGTCCGGCGGGAGAACACCGCTGTCGCCTGGTCCGGCTTCGGGGCGGGGTCCCGGGACATCGCGAGGCGTGGGTCCAGGGATGGCTTCGCGGGGCCGGGGGCGTCCCGGAGCGGTGGCTCGTTCCCCGATGTCGACTCCGTCGACGACTCGTACCGCTGCGACCTGTCGGGGGACGTGCCCGCCACCGATGCCTCCTCCCGCGCGCCGCCCGTCCTAGGAGCGCGCGCCCAACCGAACCGTGATTCCGTGAAATCCCGCCGCCCGGACACTAGTCACCGGCGCACCGCCGCGCCTCGCCGCTGTCCGAACCATGTACCAGTGTCCTGTGTGCGGGCTTAACCCCTGCGGTAGACGAGAACGACATACCTATCGGTTCCACTACATTTCGGTCACGCACTCTCGACAGACCAATGTGAGAGGGGTCACCCTGTCTGTCATCCACGCGGGGAGGCATGGATGGGCAGGAGCCGCAGAACGATTCCGGAAGAGCTTCTGCTGCTGGCGTTGGACCCGGCCACGGGTACCACCGCACAGCCGCAGTCGCTCGACCTTGGTCTGGCCGGAGCGCAGCTAGTGGAGCTGGCGCTGGCCGGACGGATAGCCCCAGACGGGGATCGTATCGCCGTGGTGTCCCCACGGCCGACTGGAGATCCGACTCTGGACTGCGCGTTGGAGTTGCTGCGAAGGCGTGGCGCTCCCGTACGGGCGGTCCATTGGATCGGCGGGCCGCGTCTCGGGCTCCGCCAGATCTATCTCTCGCATCTGGAGCGGTGCGGCATGGTGCATGCCGTGGCGGGCCAGATGTGCGGAGTGCTGCCGACCACTCGCTACCAGGCGAGTCAGACCGAGATCAGCCGGGAGATCCGAGCCCGGCTGGACTCCGCGATCCGCACCGGCGTCCCGCCGGACCCGCGGACCGCGGCGCTCGCCGCGCTGGCGCACGCGGTCGGCCTCGGCAAGCACCTGTATCCGGGGAACGAGGGACGCTCGTCCCGCTCCCGGCTGCGGGACCTGATCCGGCACGACCCCATGGGGGGCCTGGTGGCCCACGCCGTCATGGACGTGCAGAACGGCGTGGCCGCACAGCCGCGCCGCAGCCCGGCACCGACCGGCCGTCAGGCCGCCCCCGGCGCCAGGCCACCCGCACCGGAACCCGCGCGCGGTGTTCCGATGCAGCCACGCCGCGGCTCGATGGCCCGTGTAGTGGCGCACTGAGAGACACACGCAGCACACCGCAGGACCAGAAGCACGAAGAGCACCGAGAACACCTGAAGCGCGCGAGGAGTTCGGCGCAGGCGCCGAGGCACCGGGGTGCGTGTGGGAGCAGGACCCCTGAGCCGCGGGTCCCTACCCCACCGCACCACGTGCGTCACGGGCGCCCAGGGACCCAGGACCCGGTTCGGGAGCCGCAGGTTCGCGCGGGGCGTGTGGGGCCGTAGTACGCCCCCACACGCCCCGCGCGACCGCATGCCCGCGCCCGGCCCGCAGGCGGTCGCGTGCAGGCGGCCGCGCCCACCTCGCCGCCATGCCAGGCCGCGAGTGACGTCGAGGCCGGCCGCGCCCCGCGCGCGTCCATCCGGCGGAGATCCCTCCACGGCGGAAAAACATCGGCGCGAACGGCGCGTACGCAGCGCATATCCGCTGTTTTCCAGCGGTACTCGGCACCTTGGTGGCAATCTGCTCAACAGCAGATACGCAAAGTAGAGGCACGCAGCCGGAGGTGCACGTCCCGTGGCGTCCAACGTCAATCCCACCGTCAGGCGACGCCGGTTGGGCCAGGAGCTGCGCAGGCTCCGCGAGCTCAAGGGCATGACCGCCGAGGAGGTCGCCGAGCGGCTGCTGGTCTCCCAGTCGAAGATCAGCCGCCTGGAGAACGGCCGCCGCAGCATCAGCCAGCGTGACGTCCGCGACCTCTGCGGAGTCTACGAGGTCGAGGACCAGCGGGTCGTCGACTCCCTGATGCAGATGGCCAAGGACTCCCGCCAGCAGGGCTGGTGGCACGCCTTCGGCGACGTTCCGTACAGCGTCTACATCGGTCTGGAGACCGACGCGGCCAGCCTGCGCGTGTACGACCCCCAGGTCGTCCCCGGGCTGCTGCAGACCCGGCCGTACGCCGAGGCGCTCATCGCGGGCGCGCTGCCCGAGACGACGCCCGCCGACATCGACAAGCGGGTCCAGGTACGGCTGAGGCGACAGGAACGTATCTCCGCGCCGGAGAGCCCCCTGCGGCTGTGGACGGTCCTCGACGAGTCCGCGCTGCGCCGGGTCGTCGGCAACCGCTCCCTCATGCGCGAGCAGCTGGAGCATCTGGTCGAGCAGCCCCAACTCCCGCACGTCACCGTCCAGGTGATCCCCTTCGACATGGGCGCGCATCCCGGCCTGAACGGGCAGTACGCGATCCTGGAGTTCCCGGACGCGTCGGATTCCAGCGTGGTCTACATCGAGGGTGTCACCAGCGACCTGTACCTGGAGAAGCCGGCCGATGTCCAGAAGTACAGCGTCATGTACGAGCACCTGCGGGCCCAGGCCCTGAACGTGGAGCAATCCCGCCAGCTCATCGCCGACATCGCGAAGGACTACGCGCAACTCCGTCCCCACTGAACGGCCCCCGACCGCCCCCGAACGGTTTCCGCAGGGCCGCTGAACGGCCCCTCCAGGCCTGGTGGGACTGAAGGGGCCGGAAGATACACCCTCGACACACTCGGGGGGAAGACCCCCATGGAATATGCCACCCACCCGAGTGAATAGTCGCTTCGCCAGCCGATGTTGGCGAGTAGCGTCGATCACGCCAAGGAAAGCAACGACCTTGGCGCAAACCGAACCGTGGGCTCCGGCAACGGACAGCACCCTTCCACGGTTCGGCGACAGCAACTCAGCGACCAACCGGCAAGCGGAGCAGAAATGGCAATTCAGCAAGGCGCCCAGAACTCGTGGGTCAAGTCGTCCTACTCCACGGGCAACGGCGCGTGCGTCGAGGTCAAGTCCCCCGTCGTCTCGGCCCTGTCCGTGCGCGACTCCAAGGTCACCGACGGCCCGACGCTGGCGTTCCCCGCCGACTCGTGGAGCGCGTTCGTGGCCGAGGTCGGCCGGGGAGCCTTCGACCTCGCGTGACCATGGTTCACCACGACCATCACCATCCCCCTCACCCCAACTCCACACACACCCACTGACAGAGCCCTCTCGACCGGCCCGCCGTCCTGGCCGAGGGGGCTCGGCCTTGCCCGCGTCCCACCGCCGGGTCCGGCGCGCGGGCACGCGGGCCGCCGCAGGGAACACCTCGGGATCACCCCGGGATCACCGCAGGCGGTCCACGTACCGGTCCGTCCCCGGCACCGTGGGAACGAACGGGGCGAGCAACTCCTGCCGCCCCAGCCCCGATTCGGTGACCGCCTCCCCCAGACCGCCGAAGTACGCCTCCCAGCAGTCGCGCGGATCGCCCTCCAGGAACCACAGCAGGGTCAGGCGGGTGTCGACGCCCTCGACCTGCTTGACGTACGACATCCGGTCCAGGGGCAGCGGGGTGGGCCGGAAGACGGTGACCATGGCGGCCGGCGACCCGGCGAGCCGCTTGGGCAGGTGCCGGGCCCGCAGCCACTCCAGCAACTCCCCCCGCTCCGCGGGTCCTTCGGCGTCGATCACCTGGAGCACGAGGCCCGCGTACGGGTGGTCGAGGGCATGGAAGTCGCGGGGTCCGGCGGCGCCGTCGCGGTAGACGGTCACCTCGTGGTCCTGGAACGCCGTGAAGACATGCGTACGGTCCTGGTAGACGCGTGCGTCGCGATTCAGCCGCCTGTTGATGGCGACGGTCCACCTCATGTGGTCGTCGTAGCGGCCGTCGGTGATCCAGTAGGTGGAGAGGTAGCAGCCGGCGGTGACCGGCTGGGCGATCGCCGACTTCTCGGGCGTACGCAGGAGCTGGAGGTCGCGGGTGGCCACCCAGCGGCGGCCCGAGAACATCCAGGGCATGGCCATCGCGCCCGCGTAGTAGTGGTCGTCCTCGTACCAGCGGTTGTACGCGTACTCGTGGCCCGGGTGCGGCTCGACCATGGTGATCAGGGCGTGGCCGGGACGGACGCCGTAGGGGCCGACGGCGGCCAGTTCGGCGTACGTGGCGCTGCGGGTGTCCTCGCTCCTGTGCTCGGCCTCGCTCATGTGCGTCCCCTTCCGTCCCTCTGCGGTCGCCCATACTCTGACGCTCCGTCAGATAATGCGCCAGAGCCGGGAGGTCTTCGATGTCACTGCTCACCGGAAAGACGGTCGTCGTCTCGGGAGTCGGGGCCGGACTGGGCCAGCGGGTCGCCGCGGCGGTCGTCCGGGACGGCGGGAACGCCGTACTGGGGGCGCGTACGGAGGCGAATCTCGCCAAGGCCGCGGCGGAGGTGGACCCGCGGGGCGCGCGCACGGCGTACCGGGCGACCGACATCACCGACGAGGCCCAGTGCGCGGCGCTCGCGGCGCTCGCGCGGGAGCGGTTCGGGGGTGTGCACGCGGTGGTGCACGTGGCGGCCTGGGACAGCTACTTCGGGGGCCTGGAGGACGCCGACTTCACCACCTGGCAGGCGGTCCTCGACGTGAATCTGCTGGGCACCCTGCGGATGACCCGGGCCTGCCTGCCGGGACTGAAGGCGGCGGGCGGCGGGTCGGTGGTCATCATCGGCACCCAGTCGGCGGTGGCCGCGCCCTCGCAGGTGCGGCAGGCGGCGTACGCGGCGTCCAAGGGGGCGCTGACGAGCGCGATGTACTCGCTGGCGCGGGAGCTGGGGCCGCACCGGATCCGGGTCAACACCGTACTGCCGGGCTGGATGTGGGGGCCGCCCGTGGAGGCGTACGTGCGGTTCTCGGCGCACACCGAGGGGGTGTCCGAGGCGGAGGTGCTGGCGCGGCTCACGGAGCGGATGGCACTGCCGGAGCTGGCCACGGACGGGGACGTCGCGGACGCGGCGGTCTTCCTGGCCTCGGACCGCGCGCGGGCGATCACCGGCCAGTCGCTGCTCGTCAACGCCGGGGAACTGATGCGCTGACCTGCTCACGCCGGGGCCTCACGAGGGAAGAAGGCTGATCCTTTTCGGCCACTCGTAGTTCACATACATGGATGGAGGTCATCGCTCGGAACTATTTTACCCCCTCTTGACCTACCCCTTCCTTGCCGTGGCCATGCCACCGAACCCAGAGTTCACATGCCTGACCCTGGCGGCGGACCCTGGAAGGGGGCCCATGAATAGTCTCGACTGGGCCGTGCTCATCGGCTACTTCGGTGTGATGGTCGCGATCGGCGTCTGGTCGCACAAGCGTGTGGACAACGTCAGCGACTTCTTCACGGCCGGCGGCAAGATGCCCTGGTGGCTCTCCGGCATCTCGCACCACATGTCGGGCTACAGCGCGGTGATGTTCACCGGCTATGCCGGCATCGCCTACACCTACGGTGTCACGTCGTTCGTGACCTGGTCGTTCCCCATCGCCCTCGGCATCGCCATCGGCTCCAAGCTGTTCGCGCCGCGCATCAACCGGCTGCGTTCACGGCTGCAGGTGGCATCGCCGCTCGAATACCTGAAGAACCGTTACAACCTGGGCACCCAGCAGGCGTTGGCGTGGTCCGGCATGCTGCTGAAGATCGTGGACGTCGGCGCGAAGTGGGCCGCGATCGCGACCCTGCTGTCCGTGTTCACCGGCGTCTCCCTGAACCAGGGAATCCTGATCACGGGCTCGATCACGGCCGTCTACTGCACGATCGGCGGTCTGTGGGCCGACGCGCTGACGGAGCTGGGTCAGTTCGTCATCCAACTGCTGGCCGGTATCGCGATGTTCATCGCGGTGGTCGCCAAACTCGGGGACTACGGCGGGTTCTTCGGGGTCTGGGACCGCCCGGAGCTGAAGGGGCACGCCGAGCCGCTGGTCGGCCCGTACGGCACGGTCTTCCTGCTCGCCTTCCTCTTCATCAAGCTCTTCGAGTACAACGGCGGCATGCTCAACCAGGCCCAGCGCTACATGGCCACGGCGACCCCGCACGAGGCCGAGCGCTCCGCCCGGCTGTCGGCGGTGCTGTGGCTGGTCTGGCCGCTGGTGCTGTTCTTCCCGATGTGGATGTCTCCGCTGCTGGTGAAGTCGGAGTCGGGCAACGGTTCGGACACCTACGCCCTGATGACGGAGCAGCTGCTGCCGCACGGTCTGCTGGGCCTCGTCATCGTCGGTTTCTTCTCCCACACGATGGCCATGTGCTCGTCCGACGCGAACGCCATCGCGGCCGTCTTCACCCGGGACTGCGCGCCGGTGATCTGGCGCCGGGCGCGGACGTGGAGCGAGGGGCAGGGGCTGCGGGTCGCCCGGATCACGACGGTCGTGTTCCTCGGCCTGTCGATGGCGGCGGCCACGCAGGTCAACTCGCCCGCCTTCAAGGACATCATCACCGTCGTCATCAAGTGGGTCGCCGGGCTCATGGGCCCGATGGCCATCCCGATGATGCTCGGCCTGCTGCGGCCCTTCCGCCGCTCCGGTCCGACGGCGGCGCTCACGAGCTGGGCGTGCGGCCTGTTCGCCTTCTGGCTGGTGAACTACCCGATCAACTGGAACGTCGACGGCGGCGTGCCCCTGCAGTACCAGGTGTCCATCCCGCTGGCCGTGTCGCTCGTGCTGTACATCGTCATCGGCTTCATCAAGCCGGAGGACACCCCCGAGCGGCTCGCCCTCATCGAGATCATCAACACGGACGGGGACGGCACGGGCGGGGCCGGCGCGGCGGCGGTACCGGCTCAGGGGAAGGACGCGTCCAGTCCCAGCGGGGTCTGAGAGCCTCGCGTACGGGGGTTCGTGTGGGGCCCGTAGGGCTGTGAAGCCGCGGGGCCGTGAGACGGTGAGGGCCGCGCCCGGGGGGATTCCGGGCGCGGCCCTCACGGCTGCCGCAGGTGGGCCGCGATCATGCGGGCGCAGGTCAGGGACTCGGTGTGGGTGGTGTCGACCTCCACGTCGTAGCGCACGCCCTCGTGGACGAGGTCCGCCTGGGCTTTGGCCATTCCCGGCACCCGGTCGCCCCGGGCGATCTCGCGGGCCGCGGCGACGGCGCTGTCGCAGCGGACGCCGGCCCAGAGCACGTCGACGCCGTGCGGGCCGTCGAGAAGCCGCTGCCAGCGTTGCTGGGAGGCCGCTCCGCCGAGGAAGACGTCGTCGACGATGACGCGGGCCCCCGCACGCACCATGGCCACGACGCCCCGGGCCCAGGCCTGCTCCAGTGCGCGGAAGTCCGCCCCGATGCCGACCTCGCCGTCGGGTGAGATCGCGATGCCGCCGTCCGTCGTCTGCATCCGCGCGGGCATGGCCTCGATGAGCGAGTCGACCCCGAACGCCAGCCACGGGTCCGGCAGTTCGGCCTGCAGACACCGCACGATGCCGGACTTGCCCGCACTGGAACCGCCGTTGAGGATGATCATCCGAGTGGCCATCGGGCCACGGTAGGCGCTCACGCTCCGGGCGTGAAACCCGTTTCCGGGCAGGCGGGCCGCTCCTTGGAGGGCGCGCCACCGCCCGGCGGGCGCGTCAGGAACACGTCCACCGGGCCCTCGGTGTCCAGGCGGAAGCCGTGGCGTTCGTAGAGGCGGCGGGCGGGGCTGCCCCGCAGGACGTTCAGGCGGACCGGGAGGCCGGTGCGGTCGGCGCGGGCGAGGAGGGTGTGGAGCACGGCTGTGCCGATGCCGGTGCCCTGGAGGTGGGGGGCCAGGTAGAAGTGCTCCAGCCAGTGGGCGTCGGCGGCCGGGCGCAGGGCCACGCAGCCGGCGACGGCACCGCCGGCCTCGACGACCCAGGTGTGGGCCGGGTCGAAGGAGTCGCGGAAGCGCCGGCGGACGCGGTCGGGGTCGTAGCGGCCGAGGCGTTCGAGGTCCGGGCGCATGACCACGGCGCGCAGCTCGGCGAGGGGCCCGACGTCCCTCGGCAGGGCCGGGCGCGTGTTCCAGTCGGCCATGTCAGGCACCGTGTCCACGCCGCCTCAGGCGCGTGGGTAGCGGGTCAGCCAGCCCGGTACCGCACCGCCCGGGGCGTGCAGGGCCGGGCCCTGGGTCATTTCGAGGGCGAAGTCGTCGGCGAGGACGAGGATCGTGGGGCGGCCCTCCAGTTCGGCGAGCCAGGCGGGGGGCAGGGCGGTCTCGCCGTGGAGGGCGCCGAGGAGACCGCCCGTCAGGGCGCCGGCCGCCCCCGAGGGGCCGCCGTGGTTGACGGAGAGGCACAGGCCGTGGCGGACGTCCTCGCCGACGAGCGCGCAGTACACGGCGACGGCCAGCAGGCCCGCCGCCGCGCCGTCACCGGCGAGGCGTTCGACCAGGGCGGGGGACGGCGCACCCTGGCGGACGGCGGCGACGGCCTGCTGGAGGGCGTCGGCGACGGGCTGGTGGCCGGGGCGGGCGGCCAGCAGGACCAGGGTCTTCTGGACGGCTGCGTCGAGGCTCTCGCCGCGCGCCAGGGCGTGGACGATGACGGCGTAGGAGCCGGCGGACAGATAGGCGGTGGGGTCGCCGTGGGTCTGGGCCGCGCACTCGACGGCCAGCTGGAAGACCAACTGCGGCTCCCAGCCGACGAGCAGGCCGAACGGGGCGGAGCGGGCGGCGGCCTCGGCACCGCACGCGCCCGGGTTCTTGGGGGCGTCGAGCGTGCCCATGGTCCCGTCGGCGAAGCCGAGGAGGCAGATGAGGGAGGGGTCGCGGCGCGCGTAGAGCCACTCCTCGCGGGCGAGCCAGCCGTCGTCCTTGCGGCGTTCGTCGGGGCCCCAGTCGCGCTGGGTCGCGGCCCAGCGCAGATACGCCCGGTGCAGATCGGTCGGCGGGTGCCACACGCCGGTGTCGCGGCGGACCTGGGCGCGGATCAGTCCGTCGACGGTGAACAGGGTGAGCTGGGTGAGGTCGGTGATCGCGCCGCGCCTGCCGTACGCGGAGGCCAGATCGGTCAGCCACTCCGGGCCGTACGCCTCGCCGATCTGCGCCAGGGTGAGGTGGTCGACCGGCGCGCCCAGCGCGTCGCCGACGGCAGCGCCCAGCAAGGTCCCGCGCACCCGGCTGCGGAAGTCCTGCTGCTCGACACGCCCCCAGACGGCACCGGCTGTCGCACCCACCCCAGCCTCCTCACGGCCCCTGCCCCGACCCGTACGTCAGTACATCTGTACATCCGTACGCCCGTACGGCTCGACAGTCCAGCACTGTAATCGAACAGGAACCATCGATTCAGGGCCCTCATCGAGCACTGAACAACACAAAACGCGCGACTCTTCGGGCACTGCGGCACAGAACAATCAGAGGCGAACAGGTGCTGTGCCGGAGTCCCACTCTCGAAGAAACCGTGCGCCGGCGCAACATCCGTCGACGGTCCGTTCCGGACGATTCACTCCGGGTGCCGCGAACGCGGCGGCCGGGCCGCCGCCGCCTCCGTGGCCCGGTCGTGCACGTCCACGATCGACGGGTCGCCGGGGCGCAGCGCCCGCGCCCGCTCCGCGTCGGCCAACGCCCGCTCCGGGGAGCCGAGTTCGAGGTGGACGGCGGCACGGTGGCGCAGCGCCCAGGCGTACTCCGGGTGCAGGGCGAGCGCCGCGTCGAGGTCGGTGAGGGCGTCGTCGAGACGGCCCAGCCGGAAGCGGGTGACGCCCCGGCCGGCGTACGCGGAGGCGTACAGGGGATCGAGGGCGAGGGCCCGGTCGTAGTCGGCGAGGGCCTCCTCGTCACGGTCGGCGACCCGCAGGGCGTCGCCGCGTTCGCAGTGGACCCAGGCGGCGTCCGGGTCGAGCGCGACGGCGTGGTGCAGGTCGGCCAGCTGCCGTTCGTGCTCACCCCGGGAGCGCCGTACGCGCGCCCGGCGCACCAGGGCCCAGACGTACTCCCCGTCCAGCTCCAGGGCGCGGTCCAGGTCGGCGAGGGCCTCGTCGAGCCGGCCCTGCGCGAGCCGGGCGGCGCCCCGCGAGGCCCAGGTCGAGCGGCGTACGGGATCGAGGGCGACGGCGCGGTCGAGGTCGGCGACCGCCGCGTCGGGGTCACCGAGGAGGCGGTGGTAGTCGCCGCGCAGGACGAGGGTGGTGGTGTCGTCGGGGGCGAGCGCGTCGGCGCGGTCGAGGTCGGCCACGGCGCCCGCGTAGTCCCCGGTGTGCGCCCGCGTGACCGCCCGGCCCTGCCATGCCGTGGCCGCTCGGGGGTCGAGGGCGAGGGCCCGGTCGTACTCGGCCAACGCCCGCTCGTGCGCCCCGTCCCGGTGCAGCGCCCGCCCGCGCAGGGCGTGCGCGTGCGCCCGGCGCCCGGCGTCGAGAGCGGCCCGGAGCAGCAGCACGCCCAGCGCGTCATGGGCACCGCCCCGCTCCAGCGCACCCAGCAGGTCCCGCCCCCAGCGCGTCGCGTCCTCGTCGTCGGCGTCCTGCCCCGCCTGCGCCAGGGCCTCGGCCCAGCGCCGGGCCACGGCCGTGTCCTCGCCGCACGCGTCCACGACGTCCCGCAGCGCCCCGGCGAGTGCCCCACGCTCCCCCGCGCACAGCCGGTGGTACGCCTCGGCCAGCCGCAGCTCCCGCCACCGCGCCTCACCCCATGGCTCCCGCCCCTCCAGCCCGGCTTCGGCCTCCGCGCGCCACCCGGCGAACGCCGCCGCCAGCCGCCGGTGCCGCGCGCCGAAGTCCCGGGGCGACCGCGTCCGCTGCAGCCGCACCATCGGGGCGCGTACGACGTCGTGGAAGACCACACGGTCGCCGCGGTCGGTCACGAAGGGGAGGGCGCGGAGCCAGGCGAACAGCGCGTCGGGGTTCTCGGCGGCGCCCGCGCGGGCGCCCGCGCCGGGAGCCGCATCCGCATCCGCATCCGCATCCGCATCCAGCACGGCCACCCGGAAGACCTCAGGGTCCAGCCATCGGGGCAACGCGCAGGTCAGCGCGGTGGCCCGGCGTACCGGGTCGCTCTCCCAGCGCAGGAAGCGCTCCACGGCGGTGGCGCTCGCGTCGCCCGCGTCGGCGAGGTCGTCGAGGTCGGCGGGGCGGGCCTCGGCGAGGGTCGAGACCAGGACGGGCAGGCCACCGGTGAGCCTCAGGACCTCCTCCACCACCGGCGGGGCGAGCACCCCCCTGGCCGCGAGGAGGCCACGGGACTCGGCCTCCGTGAAGGGCCGCAGCGGGAGGTCGAGGACGAAGTCGCCGAGGCCGCCCCAGCGGGCGGCGTCCAGGGGCCGCTGTCCGGCCGTCACCAGGACCAGGTTGCCGGGGAGGGGGCCGTGACGGTCGCCGGAGACGAGGTCGTGCAGCCACGGGTCGAGGAAGGCGCCGGTCCGCTCGTAGGTGTCGAAGAGCAGGACCAGCCAGGGCGCTTCGGCCGCGGCTCCGGCCAGCTCCTCCACCAGGGCGGGGGTGAGGACGAGTTCGGGGGCGAGGAGTAGTTCGGCGTCCTCCTGACCTCGGGTGCGCGGGCCGAGGCCGGTGCGCAATCTGTCCGCCTGGCGGGCGAGTTGGGCGGGGTCGACGGCGCCGGCGAAGGGGCCGACCACGGGGACGAGGCCGAGCGCGACGAGGGTCGCGCGGGCGGCGGCCATGCTCGCGGCCGACGGGTCGGCGACGGCGCCGGTGCGCCCCGGCCGAGCCGGCTGCCCTGCCTGAGCCGACTGACCCGGCCGGCCCGGTTCATCCGGTTCACCCGGTTCCCCGGGCCGCCCCTCCTGCTCGGGCACGGCCATGGCGGCGAGTTCGGCCGCGTACCGGCGCTCGCGGTGGGCGGTGAGCAGCCGTTCCAGTTCCTTGAACCGCCGTCCCTGCCGGGCGAACCGGTCCGCGATCACGGCCATGGCCTCCGGCACACTGCCGACGCCGTCGTCGACGTACGCGGTGAGGGCGCCGTGCTCCCGGGCGATCTGCTCCAACTCCCGGACCAGAAAGGTCTTCCCCATGCCCGCGTTGCCGTGCACGTGGAAGAGGAAACGGCGCCGCTCGTCCTCGACGGGCAGATCGAAGGTGGCGCGGAAGGCGGCCCGTTCGGCGTTCCGGCCGACGAAGCCCTGGCGGGTACGGCGCCGGATCAGCTCCTGCATCGTCGGAATCGGCGGCTGCGCGCGCCCCATGCATACCCCTCCGGCCCTCGTAGGTGCCCCGCGGTTTTCCGCCACCGGCGGGTCCCATTGTGATCCAACGCGCCGAAAAACACCTGGGGATGGCCCATACGCCCGCACATAGTTGGACCATGGCTGAAACCCAGACCCCCCGCGGTTCCCTTCTCCCCCTGGCCTCGACCCTGCTCGTCGGCACGGTCGCCCTCTACATGGCGCTCGTGGCGTTCGGCAACATCACCGACTTCGGTACGAACCAGCAGTTCGTCCACCATGTCCTCGCCATGGACACCACGTTCGAGGACGAGGACCTGATGTGGCGGGCCATCGAGTCGAAGGGCGTGCAGGACGCGGCCTACGTCCTCATCATCGTCTGGGAGACCGTCGCGGCCCTGGTCCTCGCCGCGGCCACCTGCTTCTGGACCCGCGCCCTCGGCCACCGCGCCTTCCACACCGCCCGCCGCTACAGCACCCTCGGCCTGCTCATGGTCCTCCTCCTCTTCGGCGCCGGCTTCCTGGCCATCGGCGGCGAGTACTTCGCCATGTGGCAGTCCGACGACTGGAACGGCCTCGACGCCGCCCTGCGGGTGTTCCTGCTGAGCGGGGTGGTGCTGGTGGTGACGTGCCTGCCGGCGAACGAGACCACCGCGAACTGAGGCCGGCCGACGGACGACTGCCGGCGGTCGGTCGACCGCCGGCAGTTCGGGCATCCAGACTCAGCACAGGCAGGGTTCGGTGCCCCGGCCCAGTCCGTTGATCTGGTCGTCCTCCAGGGCGCCGGCGAACGCGTGCACCTCGTCGACGTCACCGTGGAGGTACTCGCCCCATCCGTCGCCGACCTGGGCCCGGCCGACCTGGAGCGGGCCGGTGCTGGGCAGACCGTCCGCGAAGTCGGCGGTGGCCCCGTCGGCGAGTTGACCGTCCAGGAAGAGCTTGATCGTGTCGGTGGCGTCGTCGTAGACGACCGCGAGCCGGTGCCCCTCCCCCTCGCCGCCGTCGGCCATCGCCAGCTGCGCCACGACGGTCTCGGTGGCGTCCGGCTCGTCCGCGTTCGGCATGATCAGCTGCCAGGCGTACGTGGAGGGCTCGTACCGCACCCGGAACACGTCGGTGTGCTCACCGCCCTGGGACAGCACGGTCATCGGCCGGGACGGCTCGGCGTCCGCGAGGCGTACCACCACGCCGATCGAGAAACTGTCGGAGGTGTCGACGACGGGCCGCTCCGTGGCCGCGTACCCGCTCTCGCCGTCGAGCTTGAGATGGCCGTCACCGACGAGCGCGTACGGCACGTCGGCGCAGTCGGGGTCGAGGTCCGGGATGCAGGAGCCGTCCGGGCCGCGGTGGATCGTCGCGCCCGTGCCCAGCTTCAGCGGCACACCGTCGCCCTGGTCGGGGCTGGTCCCGTCCGTCGCGTTCTCCAGCGACCAGTGGGCGAGGGCGCGCGGCTTGCGGTGCCCCAGTTCGGCGGCCTCGTCCGGGACGACGACGCGGTCGTGGACCCTGATGCCGCCGAGTTCGCCGTCCCAGCGGTCCTGGTAGCCCTGCCCGTCCCGGGCGCGCCCGATCTGGAAGGCGCCGGCGTCCGCGCCGGGCGCGGCCTCCTTCTTCGTGCCGACCGCCCGGCCGTTGACGTACAGCCGGCCCTCACCGGTCTCGGCGTCGTACACGCCGAGCAGATGGGCCCACTCCCCGGCCTCGGGCACGCCGCCCGTCATCCGGGCGCCGCCGACGGTGAACGACCAGACGGGCGTCTCGCCACGGGCGTCGACACCGAGCGCGAAGGCCGTGGAGTCACCCGCGTCCTGCGCCGCGACGGTCATGTCCCGGTCGGTCCGCGCGGGCCGTGCCCAGCCGCTGACCGCGAACGTCTTCCTGGGGTCGGACACCGCCGGGGCACCCGGGGTGAGGTAGCCGTGGCTGCTGCCGTCCAGGGTCGCCGTCGAGGCGAGGGCCGTGCCCCCGGGTGCCGGGCCGCCGAAGGTCACACCGGTGCCGGCCTCGGCGGCGGTGCCGATCTCGGCCGCGGCGGTGGTCGCGCCGGCCGGGTCGTCGAGCTTCCAGTGGGCGACGGGGGCGCGGCCGGACTTCACGAAGAAGTCGTACGAGGTCTCGCCGCTGCTGCGCCCTGCCCGGTCGATCGCGCGGACCGTGAGCTGGTCGGGCCCGGAGTCGAGCGGCAGGAAGGGGATGGTCACGGCTCCGCCGGGTTCGTCGGGCCGAACGGTGCCGTACGGGCCGCCGATGAAGCCGTACGTGTAGGCCACGACGTCGTCCGAGGGCGAGTCCATGGTGAAGTGGCCGTACACGCCGACGCCGTCCACCCAGAGGACGTCCTGCGGGTACTCGGGTGAACTGACCACGGCCTTCTGCGGGTTCACGTCGTCGATGACGAACTCGCAGGCGGAGCCGTCCCCTTCGGAACTCCAGGTCGACTTCGACGTACCGTCGTCGGCCCGGACGTGCCAGGAGACCACAGTGTTCGCGGGCAGGTCCTCCCACGGCAGCCTGAGGGTGAACGGTGTGCCCGACCGCTTCGACGTGGTCGTGAGGGTCCTGCGCTGCTCGGCGCCCTCGGCGTCCTTCCACCAGAACTCGAACTCCCCGCCGAGGGGACCGCTGTCGGTGTCGTACAGGACCGCGTTGACCTGAGGCTGCGGATCGGCGATGTACGCCTTTCCGTCACCCGTCCCGCAGGCCTTGCCGCCCGTCTTCAGATCCCGTACGAGCGGCTGCTTCGGCGGCAGGTTCCCGGCCGCGTGCGCCACTCCCGACGTGGACGCCACCATGGCCGCCACGGAGCACCCCATCGCCAGCAGCGCACGGCCGCCGGATCTCCTTAACCCGTCCAACTGTTCCCTCCCCGGTGAGCTTTCCCCATCACCCGTGCGTCGCTCGGGCCGGTGGAGGCTAACAGGGGCCACGGACACCGCAGAAAGGGTTTTCCGCCCCGTCACCTCAGGTGCGTCACTCCAGCACCGGCAGCAGCTCCGGCAGATGGCCGTCCGAGGCCGCCGCCGCGCGTTGGCGTTCCTCCGGGACCTCGCCGTAGAGGGTGGTGCGGGGGCGGGCGGGGCGGCCGGCGGTGTCGGCGACCGCGATCAGGTCCTTGACCGACTTGTAGGAGCCGTAGGAGGAGCCCGCCATGCGGGAGATGGTCTCCTCCATCAAGGTGCCGCCCAGGTCGTTCGCGCCGGAGCGGAGCATCTCCGCCGCGCCCTCCGTGCCGAGTTTGACCCAGCTGGTCTGGATGTTGGGGATCCAGGGGTGCAGGAGGAGGCGGGACATCGCGATGACGGCGCGGTTGTCGCGCATCGTCGGGCCGGGGCGGGAGATGCCCGCCAGGTACACCGGCGCGTTGGTGTGGATGAAGGGGAGCGTCACGAACTCCGTGAAACCGCCGGTGCGTTGCTGGATGCCGGCCAGGGTGCGCAGGTGGCCCAGCCAGTGGCGGGGCTGGTCGACGTGACCGTACATCATCGTCGAGGAGGAGCGGATGCCCAGCTCGTGGGCGGTGGTCACCACCTCGATCCAGGTGGCGGCCGGCAGCTTGCCCTTGGTCAGGACCCAGCGGACCTCGTCGTCGAGGATCTCCGCCGCCGTGCCGGGGATGGAGTCGAGGCCCGCCTCCTTCGCGGCCGTCAACCACTCGCGGACCGACATGCCGGTGCGGGTCGCGCCGTTCACCACCTCCATCGGGGAGAAGGCGTGGACGTGCATACCGGGGACGCGGGTCTTGACGGCCTTCGCGATGTCGAAGTACGCCGTTCCCGGCAGGTCGGGGTGGATGCCGCCCTGCATGCAGACCTCGACCGCGCCGAGGTCCCACGCCTGCTCGGCCCGGTCGGCGACCTGGTCGAGGGAGAGGGTGTACGCGTCGGCGTCCGTGCGGCGCTGCGCGAAGGCGCAGAAGCGGCAGCCGGTGTAGCAGACGTTCGTGAAGTTGATGTTCCGGGTGACGATGTAGGTGACGTCGTCGCCGACCGCCGATTTGCGGACGTCGTCCGCGATGCGGGTGAGCGCGTCCAGTGCCGGGCCGTCGGCGTGCAGCAGGGCGAGGGCCTCGGCGTCCGACAGCTTCGTCGGGTCGTCGGCCGCCGTCGACAGGGCCGCGCGTACGTCCGTGTCGATGCGCTCGGGGGCCATACCGGGCGCCGCCGCCTCGCGCAGGGCGCCCCAGTCGCCGTAGACGGAGTCGAAGTCCTCCCGGCGGTCGCCGGTGCGGCCCTCCGTGTCGATGGCGGTGTGCAGGTCCGTGCGGCCGGCGGCGACGAAGACCTCCTCGGGCTCCTGCCACGGGTGGCCCTCCACCACGGCGTCCGGGCGCGCGAGGCCGGTCTCCGGGTCGGCCAGGGCCCGTACGTGCGGCAGGAGGCGCGGGTCGAGCCAGGGCTCGCCGCGCGTCACGAACTCCGGGTACACGCACAGGCGTTCGCGCAGCTCGAAGCCGGCGGCGCGGGAGCGGGCGGTGAGTTCCTCGATCTGCGGCCAGGGGCGCTCGGGGTTCACGTGGTCGATGGTGAGGGGGGACACCCCGCCCCAGTCGTCGATCCCGGCGCCGATGAGCCGTTCGTACTCGCTGTCGACGAGGTTCGGCGGGGCCTGGATGCAGCCCGCCGGGCCCATGAGGTGGCGGGCGACGGCCACGGTGGCGACCAGCTCGTCCAGTTCCGCGTCCGGCATGCCGCGCATCGCGGTGTCGGGCTTGGCGCGGAAGTTCTGGATGATCAGCTCCTGGATGCCGTGGTAGGCGCGGGAGATCTTGCGGAGCGCGAAGAGGGACTCCGCGCGCTCCTCGTACGTCTCGCCGATGCCGATGAGGACGCCGGAGGTGAAGGGGGCGGAGGAACGGCCGGCGTCCTCCAGGACCCGCAGCCGGACCGCCGGCTCCTTGTCGGGGGAGCCGTGGTGCGGGCCGCCGGGCTCGGACCACAGCCGGGTCGCGGTCGTCTCAAGCATCATGCCCATGGAGGGGGCGACGGGCTTGAGCCGCTGGAAGTCCGTCCAGCTCATGACGCCGGGGTTGAGGTGCGGGAGGAGGCCCGTCTCCTCCAGGATGCGGATGGAGATGGCGCGGACGTAGGCGATCGTGTCGTCGTAGCCGTGCGCGTCGAGCCACTCGCGCGCCTCCGGCCAGCGGTCCTCCGGCTTGTCGCCGAGGGTGATCAGCGCTTCCTTGCAGCCGAGGGCGGCGCCCTTGCGGGCCACGTCCAGCACCTCGTCCGGGGACATGAACATGCCGTGGCCGGCGCGGCGGAGCTTGCCCGGCACGGTGACGAAGGTGCAGTAGTGGCATTTGTCCCGGCAGAGCCGGGTGAGCGGGATGAAGACGCTCTTCGAGTACGTGATGACGCCGGGGCGGCCGGCCGCCTCCAGGCCCGCGTTCCGCACGCGTGCCGCCGAGGCGGCGAGGTCCTCCAGGTCCGCGCCGCGTGCCTGGAGCAGCACCGCCGCCTCGGTCACGTCGAGAGCCACGCCGTCGCGGGCGCGTTTGAGTGCCCGCCGCATGGAGTTCTCGGTCGGGCCGGTCCCGGAGGTCGCGGAAGTCGTCATCCGTCGAGCATACGAGCGACTTGGCTCCGCCTTGCGGGGTGGCTCCGGGTGGGGGTGGGATGGCTGGGGGGTGGGAGGTGCTTGAGGGGATGGCGAGTGCCGGCCCGGTGGGGCTTCTCGCGCAGTTCCCCGCGCCCCTCAAAAGCACCCCTGGCTCCGCCTCGGGGTACCGCGCCTGAGGGGCAGGGGTGCCTGAGGGGTGGCGGGTGCGGGCCCGGAGGGGGCTTCTCGCGCAGTTCCCCGCGCCCCTCAGAGCATCAGGCCCTGCGGGCCTGGAAGACACGGCCCTGCGCCCCTGAAAAGCTTGGGGCGTAGCCGCTGCTTTTCAGGGGCGCGGGGAACTGCGCGGCCAGCCCCCACCCGGGCGCGGCCGCCCGAGCGCGGCAAGCACCGAGTCGGGCGGCGCGGGCGAACCGTGAGCCCGGCGGCGTTATGCCGCCCCGCCTCCCAGGAACGTGCCGTACTCGTCCAGCAGCCCCAGCACCTCCGCCTCCCCCGCCGGAGGCAACTGCACCACGGCCTCCTCGATGCCCAGCTCGGCGTAGTACGCCAGCTTGCCCGCACTCGGCTGGACCGCGTACGGCACCACCTGAAGGCCCGCCGGGTCGCGGCCGGCGTCCGTCCACGCCGCCCTCAGGACCGGCAGCGCCTCCCCCAGCCCCCGCCCCCCGATCGGCAGCCACCCGTCCGCGTACTCGGCGATGTGCGCGAACAGCTTCGGCCCGGCGGCGCCGCCGATCAGCGTGCGCGGCCCGACCACCGGCCCCCGCGGCTTCCGCACCGGCTTGGGATACGCGGAGCTCGCCCGGACGCTCCCGAACTCCCCCTCGTACGCCGTCGGCTCCTCCGCCCACAGCGCCCGCATCAGCGCCATCCGGTCCCGCACCAGCTCCCGCCGGGTACGCCAGGCGACCCCGTGGTCGGCGGCCTCCTCCACGTTCCAGCCGTAGCCGACGCCGAGGGTGAGACGGCCGCCGGAGAGGTGGTCGACGGTCGCGATCTGCTTCGCGAGGTCGATCGGGTCGTGCTGGGCGACCAGCGTGATGCCGGTGCCGAGACCCAGCCGCTCGGTGACGGCGGCGGCCTGGCCGAGTGCCACGAAGGGGTCGAGGGTGCGGCCGTACTCGCGCGGCAGGTCCCCGCCGGCCGGGTACGGGGTCGTCCGCTCGACGGGGATGTGCGTGTGCTCGGGGAGGTAGAGCCCCGCGAAACCGCGTTGCTCCAGCTCACGGGCGAGCCGGGTCGGGGTGATCGTCTCGTCGGTGAGGAAGATCGTCACGGAGATGCGCATGGGTCATCTGTAGCGGCTCGGAACCGCGATGTCCATACCGACCGGTCGGCACTACGTGTCGGCGGGAGGGGCCGTCGCCAGCAGGGCCTCCTTCGCGAGACGGTCCGTGCGGGCCGGGTCGCCGAGGCGGTGCAGCAGGACCCACCGCCCGTCGTCGTACGCGGCGGCCACGACCGACGAGCCGCGGGTGGCGCCGTTGTGCCACCGGATCGAGGGGCCCCGCTGCCAGGAGGGCGCCGGATCACCGAGCCGGCGTTCGACGAGCAGGGCGACCAGCAGATGCGCCACCGTCCGGCAGGTGGACCACATGCCACCCGCCGGCAGGATCGGGCCGGTCAGCGTCCACAGCGGGCGCGGCCGGCCGAACAGGTCGCGCGGGACGAGGCGCAGGCTCTCCGGCGGGTGCGCCGTCACCACGCCCGCCTCCAGGCCGAGCGGCGACAGGACGTGCCGGTCGACCAGGTGCTGGTATGAGCGGCCCGTGGCGGCCGTGAGCGCGTACCCGAGCACGGCGTAGCCGAGGTTGGAGTACTCCCGCTCCCCCAGCCGTCCGGCCGTCAGCCGGGGCAGGCCGCGCAGCGACTCCCGCAGCGCCGTCTCCGTGAAGCCGAGGTACGGATCGTCCGGAGGGCCGAGGGGCCCGGCGGGCAGGCGGGGCAGGCCCGAGGTGTGCTCGGCGAGGTGGCGGAGGGTGATGCCCGTGCCGCCCGGCACCTCCTCGACGCACTCCTCCAGCGGGGTGTCGAAGCCGACCGTCCCCTCCGCCGCGAGCCGGGCCAGCACGGTCCCCGTCAGCACCTTGGTCAGGGAGCCGATCTCCACGAACCGGTCCGCGTCGTGGCCGTGCGCCACCCGGTCGGTGATGCCGGCGCCGCCCAGCAGGCAGGTCGGTGTCCGCACGTGCGGTGTCTCCCGTCGGACATCGGTCCTCATGTCTCCGGCATGTCCTTCCGCGGCGAAACGAAAACCGGCGATTTCCTTCCCTTGTCCCTCAGTTCACCACCGCATAGGAAGGTGGCACGCACCACCCCTGCACCACCCACGCCATGTCACTCACGACCGACCTGGGGAGCAGCAGCATGTGCGACGACGACCACGGTGACGCGAACGCGAACGAGAACGGCGACGGAAACGGCGACGGAAACGGACTCGGACGGCGCGCTCTGTTCGTGACGTCGGCGGCGGCCGCGCTTACGTTGGGAAGCGTGACCTTTGGGACGAGCGGCGCCGAGGCCGCACACGGCGACCAGGAGACGAGGACCATCCGGGGAACCCTCCCCGTCGGCTCCCCCGACTTCGTGTATCTGCCGGTCGAAGTACCGTCGGGCGTACGGGAGTTGAAGGTCTCGTACAGCTACGACAGACCGGCCGTCCCGGCGGGCACGATGGGCAACGCGCTCGACATCGGCGTCTTCGACGAGCGCGGCACGGACCTCGGCGGCAAGGGCTTCAGGGGCTGGTCGGGCGGTGCCCGCACGGAGTTCTTCATCCGGACGGACGAGGCGACCCCGGGCTACCTCCCCGGCCCGGTCCGCCCCGGCACCTGGCACATCGCGCTGGGCCCGTACACGGTGGCGCCGGACGGACTGCCGTACGAGATCACGATCACCCTCACGTACGGCACTCCGGCCCCGGCGGCGAAGCCCGTGTACCCGCCGGAGCGGGCCGAGGGGCGGGGCCGGGCCTGGTACCGGGGCGACTGCCATCTGCACTCCTGGTACTCCGACGGCCGCCGCACGCTCGGCGAGCTGGCGGCGCTGGCGCGGGCGGCGGGCCTGGACTTCATCAACAGCTCGGAGCACAACACCCCGTCCGCGCACGCCCATTGGGCCGAGCACGCGGGTGACGACCTGCTCATCATGCTGGGCGAGGAGGTCACGACCCGCAACGGTCATGTCGTGGCGCTCGGCATCGACCCGGGGACGTTCGTCGACTGGCGCTACCGGGCCAGGGACAACCGGTTCGGCCGGTACGCCCGGCAGATCCGCCGCGCCGGGGGCCTGGTCGTCCCGGCCCATCCGCACGCCACCTGCATCGGCTGCAACTGGAAGTTCGGCTTCGGCGAGGCGGACGCGGTGGAGGTGTGGAACGGCGCCTACTCGCCGGAGGACGAGGTGGCGCTCGCCGACTGGGACGGCATGCTCGTGGCGTCCGTGAAGGAGGGACGCGACTGGATCCCGGCCATGGGCAACAGCGACGCCCATCGCGACCCCGATCCCGTCGGCCGCCCCCAGACGGTCGTCCTGGCCGACGACCTGACCAGGGAGGCCATCCAGGAGGGCCTGCGGGCGGGCCGCTCGTACGTCGCCGAGTCCAAGGACGTGTCCGTGTCCTTCACGGCGTCCGGCGCGCGCGGCGAGCACGCGGGCATCGGCGAGCGGCTGAACGTGGCCCCCGACACCCTGGTCACCGTCCGCCTGGAGGCCACGGGCTCCGCGGGCTGCAGCATCCGCTTCGTCACCGACCAGGGCGTCCTGTTCACCTCGGCCGCCCTCCCGGAGTCCGGCACGGGCTCGGCCCAGTGGCGTACGACGGCCTCGTACGCGGCGTACGTACGCGCCGAGGTCCGCCGGCCGCCGATCGTGCCGGGCTTTCCGGGGCCGCTGGCGGCCTTCACCAACCCGATCTTCCTCGGACGGCGGTAGCGGCCGGCGGAAGGTCCGGCGATCATAGGGAGAACCCGCGTACGGAATACGCGTGTTGGGCCTTAGGTTTGGCTCGACACATCACGTGCGTCCGTACGGCTGGGCCGTTCGCGTGGACGCACCTGCACGGCGGAGGAGACGGCGCCCATGACCGATCACGCGACCACGCCCGACCCGGCGGCGGCTCCGGCGGCGAAGGAGAAGGTCGACACCTCGGTGCCCGCCTCCGCCCGCATCTGGAACTACTGGCTGGGCGGCAAGGACAACTACCCGGTGGACGAGGCGGCCGGTGACGCGTACGCCGGCGCGTTCCCCGGCATCGTGACCATCGCCCGCAGCAGCCGCGCGTATCTGCGGCGCAGCATCCGGCATCTGGTGGAGGTGGAGGGCGTCCGGCAGTTCCTGGACGTCGGCACCGGGCTGCCCACGGCGGACAACACCCACCAGGTCGCCCAGCGCAGCGCGCCGGAGGCCCGGATCGTCTACGTCGACAACGACCCGATGGTCCTCGCGCACGCCCGCGCGCTGCTGTACTCCGCCCCCGAGGGGGCGACCGCGTACATCGACGCGAGCCTCTACGACACGGACCGCATCCTGGCGGCCGCCGCCGAGACGCTGGACCTGTCCCGGCCCACGGCCCTGATCCTCAGCGGCATCCTCGGTCACGTCGCCGACTACGAGGAGGCCCGTGACATCGTCCGCCGTCTCCTCGCCGGTCTGCCCTCCGGCAGCTACCTCAACATCAACGAGGGCTCACGGGGCACCGATCCCGACTACGAGCGCGCGCAGGACGCCTACAACGAGACCGGCGCGGTCCCGTACTTCCTGCGCCCCATCGAGCAGATCACCGGCTACTTCGACGGTCTCGACCTGATCGACCCCGGCATCGTCTCCGTACCGCTGTGGCGCCCGGACGACACGGCGGCGGGCGAGCCGAAGCCGATCGGCCAGCACGGCGGGCTGGGCCGGAAGCCGTAGCCCGCGCGGGTGGCGCGAGTGGCCGGGTCCCCGGCGGGACCCGGCCCCGGTGTCCGCCCCCGTCCGCCCGGCCGGCCGACGGCTGCCCGATCCCGTCCTGAGGAGAACACGCCCATGTCCCGCCCCGCGGACCACGCGAACGGCACGGAACAGCCGGGTCCGAAGCAACGCGTCGTCACGGCCTTCCAGCGTTACGTCGCCAACCCGGTCCTGCGCCGGGTACCGCTCCAGACCGTGCTGGAGACCACCGGCCGCACCTCCGGTCTCCCCCGTCGTACCCCGATCGGCGGCCGTCGCGTGGGCGACACGTTCTGGCTGGTCTCGGAGTACGGCGAGAGGTCCCAGTACATCCGCAACATCAAGGCCGACCCGTCGGTGCGGGTGCGCATCCGGGGCCGCTGGCACACCGGCACCGCCCGTCTCCTCCCGGACGACGACCCGGTGGCCCGCCTGCGGACCCTGCCCCGTCTGAACAGCGCGGCGGTGCGGGTGCTGGGGTCGGGGCTGCTGACGGTGCGGGTGGATCTGCGGGGCAGGGGGCGCACCCCGTAGCGGTCCCCGTCAGGCGTCCTCGGGTTCCAGCTCGAAGGTGAAGTAGATGCTCAGCGTGTAGGGCTCGTCCTCGTCGTACGCGTAGTCCCAGGACACGTCCACCAGGAAGACGTCGTGCTCCCCCACCCACGCGTGGGCCTTCCGGAACGCCTCCGCGGCGGTCGTGGCCGGGAACAGTTTCCTCGCCATGGGATGGACCTGGGACTCGGCGTCCGAGTCGTCGAAGCCCTCCGGAACGGCCAGGCAGAGATCGGGGTCGAGGTCCATGGGGTGCGCGCCCTTCCTGTTCCTGTCGGTCGCCCCGTAAGACCGCCGCACCCCCGGGAGGGGTTGCTCCGGGCCGGCCGACTCAGTCCGGGCGGCCGTCCGGGCGGGTCGTCCGGACGGTCGTCCAGACCTCGCCGCCCTCCACCCGCACCACGCACTCCATGGTGACCACTGCGCCCGCCTCGCGAAGACGGGCAAAAGGGGTGAACAGGTCAGAACACCGGCGGGCGGGCCGCCGGTGGCCGACACGCCACGAACACGAACTCCCTGCCGGGACGGTCGGGGGCGTCCCGTACGTCCTCCAGCACGTATCCGTGCGCGGCGAGATCCGCCTCGACCTCGTGCCGTTCGCGGAATCTGAGGGTCGAGTCGGAGGTGAGCGGCGACTCGCCCCTGCCGCTGTCGAGGACGTAGTGCCAGCGGAAGGTCACCAGTGGGCCGGTGACCCGCGTCAGCTCCACCCAGCTCTCGACCGCGCCGAGGCCCGGTACCTCGGTGACCCGGTACGAGTCCTCGCGATTCCACGCCTCCCAGGCCCGCGCGGCCGGGTCACGGGTCTCGAAGACCAGCCTGCCGCCCGGTCGCAGCGCCCCGTACGCCCCCGCGAGCGTCCGCCGCCACGCCCCCGGTTCCACGATCGCCTGCGCCACGTTGGCCGTCATCGTGGCGAGGTCGGCCCGGAGCGGGGGAAGGGCGGTCGCGTCACCGTGGATCCACCGGACCCGGTCGGCCCCCGGTCTGGCCCGCGCGACATCGAGACAGGCGCCGGCCGGGTCGACCCCGACGACCTCCACCCCACGCTCCGCCAGCAGCAGCGCGAAGACGCCCGTTCCGCAGCCGATGTCGAGCACCCTCCTCGCGCCGGACTCCTCCGCGAGCCGGAGGTAGGCGTCCAGGTCGCCGCGATCGGGGTCGAGGGGGTCGTACAGCTCGGCCAGCCGTCGGTCACGGAAGATCTCGTCAGCCATGCGGCCACGGTAGGGGACGTGAGTGGTGCCCCCAACAGCCTTTGTCCTGCACGCAATTCACGCGACACGGCCCAGGGCCTCTGGAACGCTGTGCGTCGACCGCCGTTCCCGACCGAGGGTCTCTCATCCATGTCTGCTCGCCGCCCGACCGTGTCCATCCAGGAGTTCCCCGTCTCCGACGCCGAGGCCGGACCGTACGGAATCGCCGCCGGGCCGGACGGCGCGCTGTGGTTCACGCTGGTTCACGCCGGGCGCATCGGCAGGCTCACGCCCGACGGCGAGACCACGTCGTACGCCCTCTCCTCGGCGTCCGGCGGGCCTTCGCTCATCACACCCGGGCCGGACGGGGCCCTGTGGTTCACGGAGTTCCGGGAGCATCGGATCGGACGGATCAGCACGGCCGGGGAGGCCACGTCCTTCGCCCTGCCGACGCCCGACGCCGGGCCGTTCGGGATCGCGGTCGGTCCCGACGACGCGCTGTGGTTCACGGAGGCGGGGGCCGACCGGATCGGCCGGATCACGACCGAAGGGGAGATCGTGGAGTTCCCGCTGCCGGTCTCCGGGGCGTTCGTGTCGGCCATCGCCGCCGGGCCGGACGGCCGGCTGTGGTTCACGATGAACCAGGCGAACGCGATCGGTGCCATCACGCCGGACGGGGAGGTGGCCGTCCACCCGCTGCCGACGCCGGGCGCCGGTCCCGTGGGAATCACCGCCGGAGGTGACGGGGCCCTGTGGTTCGTCGAGATCGGAGCCGGGCAGATCGGCCGGATCACGCCGGACGGGAAGATCGACGAGTTCCCCCTGCCCGACCGCGAGTCCCGCCCGCACGCCATCGTCGCCGACTCCGACGGCGCCTGCTGGTTCACCGAGTGGGGCGCGAACCGCGTCGGCCGCATCGCCTACGACGACCGTCACCCGGAAACGCCCGAGATCCACGAACACGAGCTGCCGACCCCGTCATCGGAGCCCCACGGCATCGCCCTCGGCCCGGACGGCGCCCTGTGGACGGCCCTGGAGACCGGCGCGGTGGCCCGCGTCCGGCCCGCCGGGAACGCGGGTTGACGGTGCGTCCACCACGGCCCCCGCAGGGGGCTCGCTCGACCTGACGGGCGCAGTCAAGCTCAGATACTGCTCTGAACTCGCGTTTCCGCCTTGTCGCCGTTCTCGGCCCGGTGTCACGATCACGGCCTCGCCCGCCACCGACGGGCCGACCGACGGGGGTCGTTCATGTCACGCTCAGCACGTATGCCGCGCCGCACACTCACCGCTCCGGTGCTGCTGTCGGCGGCTCTGCTCTCCACCGGCGCGTGTTCGCCGGACGGCGACAGCGGGCCGCCGAAGCAGCAGCCGGTACGGACGACCCAGCCCAGCCAGGCGGAGACGGACCCGGCGACGGACTCCGACGAGGCGGACGTGGACCGTGTGTTGGACGACCAAGCTCCCGTTCCCGCGACGGGTCGCGTCATCCTGCGTCACCACCGGACGCAGGGCAGCGCGCACCTGGAGTTCGCCAAGGCGAGGAAGGGCGAGGGAAACGCCCTCACCGTCGCGGTGAGCTGCGAGGGCAAGGGCACGATCGAGGTCCGGTTGCGCCCCGGGGGTATCTCGTTCCCCATGGACTGCCTCGACAACGAAGTGACCACCATCGAGAACCAGTTCACCGGCGACGACTCGAACCGCGCCGGCACCGTCTCCGTCACCGCCCCCTCCGGAGTGCGCTGGTCCCTGTCCCTCGGCCGCGGTGAGCCGACGGAACAGGACCTCGACGGTTAGGGCCTGCTCCCTGGCGTCAGCCGGTGGTGCGCGCGAAGGCCGCCAGCGTCGCGAAGTCCGGTTCGCGCAGGCCGAGGCGGGGGTCCACGCGGTGCAGCAGCGCGGAGTTGTGGTGGTGGGCGGCGACGAGGTCCCGGTCGGCGGGGCCGATCTCGTCGTCGACCCAGGCGAACGGGCGCCCGGCCGCGTGCTCGACGAGGCGCCGTGTCTTCCAGAAGACCCCGGGGTACGCGGCGGCCGCCTGGGACGTGCGGGGCGGCACGGCCACGCCCGGCTCGGACCACTCCACCACCGGCAGCTCCGGCAGTCCGAGGACGGGCGCGATGAACGTGTTCGCCTCGTCGACCCAGGTCGTCGCCCAGGTCACGTCGAACAGCGCGGTCAGCTCCCGCAGTTGACGGCCGTGGTCGGGGTTGAGCCACACCCGCAGCGGCTTGACGTGGGCCGCGGGCTGTCCCGGGTGCTGGGCGAGCCAGCCCTGCGGCTTCATCCGGTGGGTGGTGTAACCGGCGGGCCGCCGCTCGGGCTTCGCGGCGTACGGGTTCAGCGGCCCGTCCACGTCCAGGTAGAGGAGCGGGCGGGCCATCAGTCCGTCTCTCGGGCTCGGGTCCGGGTGTTCCGCCATCGGGTGAGGAGGCCGCGGGTGGAGAGGGTCGTCGGGTCGTCGGCGCCGAGGGCCCGTTCCATCGCGGCGACGACGTCGGCCATGTCCTGGACCGCGGCGTCGGTGGCGGCCCCGTCGCCGGCGCGGCCCGCACGGTCGTGGCGCAGGATCGTCAGCGAACTGCGGGTGATCAGCGTCAGGTTGTGGTCGGCCCCCAGCTGCTCGCCGGCCACCGCGACGACCTCGGCGTAGGCCGCCTCCGCCTCGTCGGTACGGCCGTCCTGGCCGAGCCACTCCGCGCGGCAGCAGAGGGCGGCGAGCGTGTCGGGGTGGCCCGGACCGAGGACGCGGGTGAGGTCGGCGGTCAGTCCGTCGAGCGCGGTGAGGCGGTCGGGCAGGTCCCCCGTCTCGCCGCGCAGTTGAAAGGACAGCAGCCGGGTGGACAGCGTGTCGGGGGCGTCCGGCCCCAGGGCACGGGTCATGTCCGGCAGGACGGCGTTCAGCCGGTACACCGCGAGGCCGGGCTGCCCCTGCCGCAGGCAGGCCGCCGCCGACAGTGCGCGGGCGCGCAGTACGTCGGGGTCGTCGCCCCCGAGCCGCCACTGCGCCACGGCCGGCGGGAACGGCACCTCCCGGTTCGCCAGGCGCACCAGGGTGATCACCGCGCCCAGCGTCACCACCAGATGCACCCAGAGCAGCACACCGACCGGCACGAACAGGGCTCCCACGACCGCGGCCGCGAAGCCGCCCAGGGGCCACCGCCACGCCTTCGCCACACGCCGGCCCTGCCGGCCACGCCGCTCACGCTGCATTCGAACATGATTGCGTCGAGAAGGATCTCAGGGGAAGCCCTCACCCCGGCCAGACGATGGCCTGCGTCTCGCTGTACGCGTGCAGCGCGTACGAGCCCACGTCGCGTCCCACCCCGCTCTTCTTGAACCCGCCGAACGGGGCCTCCATGTTGCGGCCCACGGTGTTCACCCCCACGCCTCCCGCCCGGAGACGGCGGGCGACACGGAAGGCGCGGGCCACATCACCGGACCAGACGTAGTCGATGAGGCCGTAGTCGCTGTCGTTGGCGAGCGTGACGGCCTCGTCCTCGTCGTCGAAGGGGAGGACGACCACGACCGGGCCGAAGATCTCCTCGCGGACGACGCGCATGTCCGGGGTGCAGTCCGCGAGGACCGTGGGCGCGACGTAGAAACCCCGGTCGTACGGCGGCCGTTCGCCGCCCGCCACCACCCGCGCGCCCTCCTTGCGGCCCAGCTCGACGTACGACTCGACGCGGTCGCGGTGCGCCGCCGAGATGACCGGGCCGACCACCGTGCCCTTCTCGCGCGGGTCGCCCACCGGCAACCGGCCGGCGTACGCCGCCAGTTGGGCGACCAGCCGGTCGTAGACGCCGCGCTGCGCGATCACCCGTGTCGGTGCCGTGCAGATCTGCCCGCTGTAGAAGGTGAAGGTGGTCGCGATGCCCGCCACCGCCGACTTCAGGTCCGCGTCGTCGAAGACGACCGCCGCGCCCTTCCCGCCCAGCTCCATCAGCTGGCGCTTCATCCCGCGCCCGCACACCTCCGCGATCCGCTGCCCGACCGCCGTCGACCCGGTGAAGCTCACCATGTCGACGTCCGGCGAGTCCACGGCCGCCGCACCGACGTCCGCGCCGGACCCGCTCACCACGTTCACCACCCCCGGCGGGACACCGGCGGCCTCCAGGGCCTCCGCCATGCGGTAGACGGAGAGCGGGTCCTGCGGGGCCGGCTTCACGACCACCGTGTTGCCCATGGCGAGGGCGGGGGCGATCTTGCCGGCCGGGTTGGCCCAGGGGTTGTTGTACGAGGTGACGCAGGTGACCACGCCCACGGGGTGCCGTACGGCGAGGGCGCCCATCACGGCCGCCGCGCCGAAGGTCCCCGCCTCGTTGATCTGGGGGGCGATCGCCTCCTCCACCGGCTCGACGCGGGAGTACCGCTGGAACCGGGCCGCCCCCACCCCGACCTGCATGCCCCGCGCCGTCCCGGTCGTCGCGCCGCTCTCGGCCTGGGCGAGTTCGGCGTACGGGACGAGGTGGCGTCGTATGTGGTCCGCCGTACGGGCGAGGATCGCGGCCCGCTCGGCGGCCGGCACCCGCGACCACGGACCGAACGCCTCCCGGGCGGCGGCGGCCGCCGCGTGCACCTGCTCCCGCGAGGCCTCCGGTGCCCACCCGACGACGTCCTCCGTCGCCGGGTCGACGATCGCGTGGTGCCCGCCGTCGGGCTCCACCCAGGAGCCGCCGACGAACAGCCGCTGCCGTTGCGGGAACCCCTCCGAAGACCCCGCGGGACTCACTTCGTCCTCACCGTCCGCGTGTCCCGCCCGCTGCGCAGCACCTTCCCGGGCACGGCCCCGGTCACGACGTCGTCGCGGATCGCCTCGACGCCGTTGACCCAGACCGCCCGTACGCCGATCGCCCTGGAGTCGAGGCGCGGACTGTCGCCCGGCAGGTCGTGCACCAGGGTGGCCTTGCCGGCGTCGACGCGCTCCGGGTCGAAGAGGACCAGGTCCGCATGCCAGCCCTCTCGGACCTGCCCCCGTTCCCGCAGGCCGAAGAGGCGCGCCGGGTCGTCGGTGAGCATCTTCACCGCCTGTTCGAGGCCGACCAGCTTCCGGCCGCGCAGACAGTCCCCGAGGAACCGGGTGGTGTACGGGGCGCCGCACATGCGGTCCAGATGGGCGCCCGCGTCCGAGCCGCCGAGCAGGACGTCCTCGTGCCGCCAGGTCTCGGAGCGCAGGGCCCAGGAGTCGGGGTCGTTGTCGGTGGGCATGGGCCACAGCACCGTACGCAGGTCGTCGGCGGCGCAGATCTCCACCAGGCACTCGAACGGTTCCTGGCCGCGTTCGGCGGCGATGTCCTTGACGACGCGCCCGGTCAGGCCCTCGTTCGCCTCGCTGTAGGTGTCCCCGATGACGTAACGCCCGAAGTTGGCGAGCCGCCGGAAGACGCCCGCCTCCTTGGAGTCCGCGCGCCGCAGCATCTCCGCCCGGACCTCGGGGTCGCGCAGGCGCTCGATCCGCTCGGGCACCGGCAGGCCCAGGACCGGCCCCCATCCCGGGATCAGGTTGAGCGCGCAGAACGTGCCCAGCGACATGTTCATCGGCGTGAGGATCGGCATGGTCAGGGCCACCACCCGGCCGCCGGCCTTCCGGGCCCGCTCGCTCGCCTCCAGCTGCCTCGGCACGCGCTCGGGGACGGACGCGTCGATGGTGAGGACGTTCCAGTTGAGGGGCCGGCCGGCGACCGCGCTCATCTCCACGAAGAGATCGATCTCGTCGTCGCTGAACTGGTCCAGGCATCCGGCGACGATCGCCTCGATCTGGGTGCCCTCGTGTTCGCCCACGGCCCGCGACAGCGCGATCAGTTCGGCGGGCTTCGCGTGCCGGGACGCGACCGGCCGGCCGTCGCCGTCGCTGTGCGTCGAGGACTGGGTGGTCGACAGGCCCCAGGCCCCGGCCTCCATCGCCTCGTGGAACAGCCGCAGCATCTGGTCCAGTTGCTCGTCGGTCGGCTGTCCGCCGACCGCGTCCGGCCCCATCACGTACCGCCGCAGCGCGCAGTGCCCCACCATGAAGCCCGCGTTGACGGCGATGCGCCCTTCGAGGGCGTCCAGGTACTCCCCGAACCCGTTCCAGTTCCAGGGCGCCCCCTCCTCCAGCGCGACCAGCGACATCCCCTCGACCTTGGACATCATCCGGCGCGTGTAGTCCGCGTCCTCGGGGCGCTCGGGGTTCAGGGGCGCCAGCGTGAACCCGCAGTTGCCGCCCGCCACCGTCGTCACGCCGTGGTTGAGGGAGGGGGTCGCGTACGGGTCCCAGAACAGCTGGGCGTCGTAGTGGGTGTGCGGGTCGACGAAGCCGGGGGCGAGGACGAGGCCGCGCGCGTCCTCCGTGGTGCGCGCCTCCTCCGTCACCTCCCCGACGGCGGCGACCCGGCCGTCCCGTATCCCGACGTCGGCGGTGTACGCGGGGGCGCCCGTTCCGTCCACGACGGTCGCGCCTCTGATCACATGGTCGAGCACGGCTACGCCCCTTCCACACAGGCGACAAGCACGGATACGAAGGCTGTGCTGCCACGCCCCGAAGGGGCGCGGGGAACTGCGCGAGCAACCACGACGGGCCCGCGGCCGACGGACGAACCGGCCCGCCGCCGACGGACCGACCTGGGCCCGCCGCCGACGGACGCACCGCGGCCCACCGGCGCCGGACGCACCTCAGCCGGCGCTCGCCGCGGAGCGGAACCGCGACGTCCGGTGCACCGGGTCCGTGTCGATCTTCGGGATCACGTGCTCCCCGACCAGCCGGATCGTCTGCAGGGTCGCCTCCTTCGGCACCCCCACCGGCAGCCCGAAGCTGAGCTGGTCCGCCCCGGCCTGCTCCCAGCGCTTGCACTGGCGGAACACCTCGTCCGGGTCCCCGCAGATCAACAGCTCCTCCTCGATGAGCAGTTCGATGAACTCCTCGTTGTACTCGGGCAGCGTCTCCGGCCACACGGGGAAGCCGTCGGGCCGGGGGAAGGTGTCGTGGTACCGGAAGACGAGCGACGGCAGGTAGTGCAGCCCGCCGTTCACGGCGATACGGACCGCCTCGTCGTGGGTGGGCGCGCAGATCGCGGTCGTCGTCACCATGACGTTGTCGTTGACGAAGTCACCGATGGGTTCGGCGTCGACGATCGCCGTCTTGTACTTCTCCAGCACCCACTCCATGTCGGAGACCTTCTGCACACTGAAGCCGAGCACGCCGAGCCCCTTGCGCGCGGCCATGGAGTACGAGGGCGGCGACCCGGCGGCGTACCACATCGCGGGGTGCGACTTCCCGTACGGCTTGGGCAGGATCTTGCGCGGCGGGAGGGACCAGTGCTTGCCCTGGAAGCCGACGTACTCGTCCTGGAGCCACATCTTGGGGAACTCGGCGATGGTCTCTTCCCAGATCTCCTTGGTGTGGTTCATGTCGGTCACCCCGGGGATGAACCCGAGGATCTCGTGCGATCCGGCCCCGCGGCCGCTGCCGAACTCGAAGCGGCCCTCGGTGAGATGGTCGAGCATGGTGACCTTCTCGGCGACCTTCACGGGGTGGTTGACCTGGGCGAGCGGGTTGAAGATGCCGGAGCCGAGATGGATCCGGTCGGTGGCGTGCGCGAGGTAGCCGAGGAAGACGTCGTTGGCGGAGAGGTGCGAGTACTCCTCCAGGAAGTGGTGCTCGGACGCCCACGCGTACTTGAAGCCGGACCTGTCCGCCTGGATGACGTACTCGGTCTCCTCCATCAGCGCCTTGTGCTCGGCGAGCGGGTCCGTCTCGGCCCGCTTGCCCACGTATCCCTGTACAAAGAGCCCGAATTCCAAGGAGGTTCACCGTCCTCAGCGATACCCGGCGACAGTATCTGACTGAACGTCAGATCTCGGTAGGGCCGACTGTTCCACCGGCCCCGTGGAGCGTCAATAGCTGACGTGCCGTCAGATACGGGACCCGCGCCCGCGCCGCCCGGTCACAGGCTCACCCCCGCCAGCCAGCCCCCGTCGATGACGAACGGCTGCCCGGTGATGTAGGAGGAGTCCTCGCAGGAGAGGAAGAGGGCGAGGCGGGCGACCTCGTCGGGGCGGCCGATCCGGCCGAGCGGGATGCGCTTGCGGTAGAGCCTGTCGACGGCCTCGGCGGTCACCTCGTCGCCCGGGTCGGTCATCGCGGTGTCGATGGAGCCGGGGCAGACCGCGTTGACCCGGACGCCCTTGCGGGCCAGCTCCAGCGCGGCGACCCGGGTGAGGCCGACGATCGCGTGCTTGGTCGCGGCGTACGCGCCGACGTACGCCATCCCCGTCAGCCCCGTGTACGAGGCGGTGTTGACGATCGTGCCGCCGCCGGCCGCCTCGATCTCGGGGGCCAGGGTCCTGATGCCGAGGAAGACACCGACCTGGTTGACCTGAACGACCTGCATGAACTCGTCGAGCGGGGTGTCGACGAGGGAGTTGAAGCGCAGGACACCGGCGTTGTTGACGAGGCCGTCGACGCGGCCGTACGCGCCCTTGGCGGCGGCGACCGCCGTGGACCAGTCGGCCTCGCTGGACACGTCCAGGTGGACGTAGAGCGCGCCGATCTCCTTGGCGAGGGCCTCCCCCTGGTCGTCGAGCACGTCGGCGACGACCACCCGCGCGCCCTCGGCCCGGAACAGCCGGGCCTCCTGCTCCCCCTGGCCGCGCGCGGCGCCTGTGACGAGGACGACACGTCCGTCGAGCTTGCCCATGTGGACTCCCTTCGCGGTGCGTTGGCCGAGGTCAGGGTACCTCCGTTCCTGACGAAGCGTCAGATGTGAGACAGGTGCTTGCGATCGCGATCTCAAGTGACCCACGGGTAGGGATATTTGACCCTGTCCACCACACGTACCGGGCCCCAATAATCCGTCAGCGGAAGGTAAAGCCACCCCCAAGGAGAGAGCCGAACATGGCGAAGCGGCGCTTCAAGAACAAGAAGGTCCGGTACCTGGCGATCGGTGCCTCGCTCGTGACCGGTACGGCTGTCGCGGCCGTACTCCTGCCGTCGGCCAGCGCGGCCGATGAGAAGACGCCGGACCAGATCATGGGAATGTGTGAAAGGACTTCGGTACTCAACGGAAAGCAACAGTCGACGCGTGATTTCGGGGGTGGTCTCGGGGACGGATTCGCATCCGACACCTGTGATTTCGTCGAGACGAATTTCGAGACCTTCGACGGCCCCACGGAGAAGGTCACCGTGGACTTCCCGAACTGCGAGGCGAACGCCACCGCACCGGCGAAGGTGACCACCGAGTTCTCGAAGGCGGTGGGCCAGGGCGAGGGCAAGTACACCGCGACCCAGCAGGGCGCCCTCGGCGGTCTCTTCGGAGCCCTGAGCGGCGGCTGGGTGAAGCACAAGGGCACGCTGGACATGACCGTCAAGACGGCCACCGCCAGCGAGTCGGAACAGCGGGAGGTCCCCGTCGGCAAGGTGATGCATGTGACGTTCACGCCGAAGATGCAGCGCATGACCGGCGAGTGGCGGGTGCACCTCGACGCCAGGGAAGCCACCACGGTAACGAACGCCACGCCTGAGCAGAACTTCGTGGCTCCGGAGGTGGTCGAGGGTCCGGTCATCCTGGAGAGCGCCGCGGGCACGCCCGGACTCGCGGACGGCACCACCAAGGTCGTTCTGGAGGACTGCTGACCAAGGGCCGGCAGTCGACGGCCGACGTCCTCCCCCGACGGCCTCCGGCCGGCCCGCGCCACCGCACCTCCCCCTGGCACCGCAACCCCACCGCTTGGGAAACCCCTCCCACCAGCACTGATCCCCTCATCACCCTCGCAGGAGACCCACATGACACGCACCGGGCGCAGCGGCAACCACCGCAGCAAGAAGAAGCGCATCACCCTGGCGCTGGCACCGGTCGTCGCCCTCGGACTGGCCGTCCCGCTGATGTACAGCGCGGGAGCCGCCACCCCCGACGAGGTGGCCACCGACTGCCGTACGGACTCGGACAAGCTGGAGAACTGCGAGTTCGTCGACGTCCAGGTCAAGCGCGACAGCCTCGGCCCCAACGAGCGGGTCACCTCGGTGACCGACAACTGCGGAGTCACCACCCCGGCGACGAAGACCTTCAGCGGCACGGCGTCGGTGACACGTGTGATCCAGCTGGAGGACGGCTTCAACACGGACGGCAGCACGAAGCTGGCCAGCTCCGTCTTCGAGATCGGCGTCAAGTTCGCCACGCAGGAGTTCAACATCAAGCGTGACGACACCACGTCGTCGTTCTCCTTCTCCAGGTCCGACACGGTGAAGGAGGACCACATCGCCTTCTTCATGTGGTCCCACAAGCGCACCGACGTGAGCGGTTTCCTCAAGGCCACCTACAAGGAGGCCCAGGACGGTCAGACGGTGTTCTTCTCGCCCAGCGAGAACTCCACCGCCGTCCATGTCTTCTACCCGCAACTCCTGCCCAGCGGAACCCCGGACGGCCGGCTCTGGCTGCGCAACGTCAAGTGCGGTACGCCCCAGGCCAACGGAATCATCAACAGCGAGGGAAGCGTTCGCGCCGAACCCGGATTCGACCAGGGTGGCGAGAACGTGACCGACATCGAGGTGCCGCTCTCCGACATCACCGTGCAATAGCGTCCGGAGAAACCCGAGTAATCCCCCGTGCTCTGCGCGGGGGATTTTACGTGCGGCCAGAAAAGCAGTCGAAGCAGACGTCTATGCGTTGTCGACGGCGCTCAATGAAGTGTTCTCATACGCGAACCCCTGGGGTGGCCCCCAGCCATCTCAGCACCGCCTCCGTACGTCCTCGGGCATCGAGCTTGGCGTAGATGTTGCTGAGGTTGTTGCGGACGGTCTTCTCGCTCAGTGTCAGACGCAGCCCGATCTCCTGGGCACCGAGGCCGGTGGAGAGGAGATCCATGATCTGGCGCTCGCGGGGCGAGAGCTGGGAGCGCAGCCGTTCGGTCGCCTCCCCGTGACCGGGCAGACGCTGGGCCGCGTCCCGGATGGCGGCGCAGGCGACGGGCGAGAAGTAGGTGTGGCCGACGGTGGCGGCCACGACGGCGGAGGAGAGCATGCAGGTGCAGTAGTCGCCCTCGACCAGATAGCCGGCCCCGCCCCGGAACACCTCCACGACCCCGTCGGCGTCCTGACGGGGGCTGACGACGATCACCGGGGCGCTCATGGAACCCATGGCCTTCAGCAGCCCCGCGAAGGACACCGACGGGTCCTCGCAGTGCAGGACCACGACGTCCGCCTCGGTCTCGCGGAGTTCGCGGTAGGGCGGCGGGACGAGCAGGGCGCTGCTCACATACCGGTCGTCGGGTGCCGGCCAGTCGTCGTGCGGCCACCGGCCCGGGTCGCAGGCCAGGGCGACCGAGAGGCCCTGGGGCGAGGGTGCGGGCAGGCGGGGTGGGGGTGCGGGGACGTGTGAGGGGCGTGCGGGAACAGCTGAAACGGGGGTGCCTGCGTGCTGGGACGTTCTGACGTGCCGGGGGGATCGCACCTCGCGTGTCCTTCCGCCGAAGCCATGACTCCCCTACATACGTGACTCCGGCGTCAGTTGTTCGAAGTTTCAAGAACGAAACGGCAAGCTGTCTGACAGGTTCCCCGCACGGGCCACCGCGACGGCCGGAACCGGTCTGTCTTGAACTTCCCTATGGGTGGGGGGAGTTCGGGTGTGCGCGTGCAGGGAGGAGCGCGGGACGGGGACCTGTGGGGCGGCCGGCCGGCGGTAGGGTCCCGGTGTGCGTTGATCTGCCGAGCGGTGGCCGAGTGCCGCCGCGCAGGGTGCGGGCGACCCCGACGAGTCCCGGGGCCGTCCGGTCGGCCTACCCCTCCTCCACCACACCGGAGATCACGCCATGACCGCTGAGCGGCCTCGCCTTTCCTACGACGCCTTCGTGGAGTCGGCCACCGCCGACCCCGCCGTCGTCGGCCTCGTCCTCAAGGGCTCCCGGGCCCACGAGGGCATGACCACCGAGTACTCCGACCACGACCTCTACGCCGTCCTCGCCGACGGCGCGACCACGGCCCTCACCCGCTTCGGGGGCCACCGCTCCCCGGAGCTCGACCTCGTCCTCCTCTCCCTCGACGAGTTCCGCGCCCTCGGCATGCCCGGCTTCGAGCGGTACGCCCTGGCTCGCGCCCGGGTCGTGCTGGACCGTCTCGACGGAGGCATCGCCCGCATCCTGGCCGACAAGGCACGGCTCGGCGCGGAGGAAGCCTTCGGGGAAGCGGCGGCCTCGCTCGACGCCTACGCCAACTCCCTGTACCGCTCGGTCAAGAACGCCCGTGACGGACAGGCACTGGCAGCCCGCCTCGACGCCGCCGACAGCGTCCGCTTCCTGCTGGAGACCCTCTTCGCCCTGGACCGCCGCCCCCGCCCGTACAACAAATACCTGGTCTGGGAGCTGACCCGCTTCCCGCTCCCCGAGTGGGACACCACCCCGCTCCTCGACGCGGTGCACCACATCACGGCCACGGGCGACGTCCCCGCACAGCGCCGCCTCTTCGCCCAGGTCGAGCCCGTGGTCCGCCGTGCCGGTCACGGCCCGGTCCTCGACGCGTGGGGGAGGGACCTGCGGCTCATGCGCCCGCGGTAGCGCCGACGGGGCGGGAGACGTGAGCCCGGTAGCCGGCCCCGAGCCGGCGTCTACAGCAAGGGCCCCACCTCGGCCCCGAACGTCCCTATCTGGTCCACGAGTTCACTGCGCCCCCGGCTCCGGAACCGCACCTGGATCTGGTCCACCCCCATCGCCCCGTACTGCCTCAAGGACTCCGCCAGCGCCTCCGGGCTCCCGGTGAGGGTGCGGCGGCCCACGTTCCAGTCCGGCTCGCCGACGTACAGCGGCTCGGTGATCGCGCCGACGGTGAGCGGGGCCGTGACACCGGCCTCCTCCCGCAGACGCCGGAGCCGGGCGATCTGGGCCGGGAGCCGGTCGCGCGGGTCGCCCTGGGGGAGCCAGCCGTCTCCGCGTACGGCGGCCCGGCGGACGGCGGCGGGGGACGAGCCGCCGACCCACACCGGGATGCGGGCCTGGGCGGGGCGGGGACGCTGGCCCAGGTCCTCGAAGTCGTACAGCTTGCCGTGGTGGGAGGGGAACTCGTCCGGGCCGAGGGCCGCGCGCAGGGCGTCCACGCACTCGTCCAGGACGGCGCCCCGGCGTTCGAAGTCCACCCCCAGCGCCTCGAACTCCTCCCGTACGTGCCCGGCGCCCACGCCCAGGATCAGCCGGCCGCCGGAGAGGTGGTCGAGGGTGGCGTACTGCTTGGCCGTCAGGAGCGGGTGGCGCAGGCCGACGACCGCGACGTGACTGAGCAGCCGGACCCGTTCGGTGACGGCGGCAAGGTAGGCGAGCGTGGCGACCGGGTCGTACCAGACCGTGCTCATCGCGGGCGCGAGACGGCGCGGGATGGCCACGTGGTCGCAGACGGCGACGTACGCGAACCCCGCCCGGTCGGCGGCCCGCGCGATCCCGGCCAGGTCCTCCGGTCCGGCGTCCGCCTCCCAGGGCTCGGCGTAGAGGGTGCTCTGGGACTGGACGGGGAGCTGCATCCCGTAGCCGAGCCCCACGCCGGACCCGCCCGGCTGACGCTCCCCGTTTCCGCCCGGCTGAGGTTCCCCGGCCCCGCTCAACTCGCGCTCCCCGGCCCCGCCCACAGCCCCTCCCGCGTCAGCCCGAGCAACTCGATCGCGTTCCGCCGCACGATCCGGTCCACCACGTCCGGGTCCAGGTGTCCCATCTGTGCCTCGCCGACCTGCCGCGACTCCGGCCAGGTGGAGTCGGAGTGGGGGTAGTCGGTCTCGTACAGCACGTTGCCCACGCCGATCGCGTCGAGGTTCTTCAGCCCGAACGCGTCGTCGAAGAAGCAGCCGTAGACGTGGTCCGCGAACAGCTCCGACGGCGGTCGGTGGACCTTGTCGGCCACCCCGCCCCAGCCCCGGTTCTCCTCCCACACCACGTCCGCGCGCTCCAGGATGTACGGGATCCAGCCGATCTGGCCCTCGGCGTACATGACCTTGAGGTTCGGGAAGCGTTCGAACTTGCCGCTCATCAGCCAGTCGACCATCGAGAAGCAGCAGTTGGCGAAGGTGATCGTGGAGCCGACGGCGGGCGGCGCGTCGGCGGAGGTGGACGGCATCCGGCTCGACGAGCCGATGTGCATGGCCACGACCGTGCCGGTCTCGTCGCAGGCGGCGAGGAAGGGATCCCAGTCGTCGGTGTGGACGGAGGGCAGACCGAGGTGCGGGGGTATCTCGGAGAAGGCCACGGCACGCACCCCGCGCGCCGCGTTCCTGCGCACCTCCGCCGCCGCCAGCTCCGCGTCCCAGAGAGGGACGAGGGTGAGCGGGATCAGCCGGCCCCGGGCATCGGGGCCGCACCACTCCTCCACCATCCAGTCGTTGTACGCCCGCACACCGAGCAGCCCCAGCTCGCGGTCGGCCGCCTCGGTGAAGGTCTGGCCGCAGAAGCGCGGGAAGGTCGGGAAGCAGAGGGCCGACTGGACGTGGTTGACGTCCATGTCCGCGAGGCGCTGCGGGACGTCGTACGAGCCGGGGCGCATCTGCTCGTACGTGATGATCTCCAGTTTGATCTCGTCCCTGGAGTAGCCGACGGCGGTGTCGAGGCGGGTCAGCGGGCGGTGCAGGTCCTCGTAGACCCACCAGTCGCCGATCGGGCCGTCGTCGCCGGGGGCGCCCATCACCGGCTTGAAACGGCCGCCGAGGAACGTCATCTCCTTCAGCGGCGCGCGGACGATCCGGGGGGCCGTGTCCAGGTACTTCTTCGGGAGCCTGTCCTGCCAGACGTGCGGGGGCTCCACCGTGTGGTCGTCGACGGAGATGATCTTCGGGAAGGGGGTGGTGGCGGGGGCGGGATCCGTGGTGCTCGTCTCCAAGGTGTCCATGTCCGTCACGGTAGCGCTGATCTGACGACCCGTCAGTAATTTGGTTCCCGACCGCCCCGTCCTCCGCCCCGCGCCCACCGCCGGACGGGCGCGTGGGCGAGGAGAGCCTGTGTGGGCCTGGTGACATCCCCCGTGGCTCCCTGTGATCGAGCTCTCCCACGGCTGACGGATCCGCCGCGGACAAGGCAAACTGGCACGGGTACGGGGAGGCTTGGGGGACGTCGATGGGTGGTGAACCGGGAGTGCCGGAGAGCGGTGTGCCGCGCGTGCCGGAGCAAAGGGTTGCCATGGACGCCTCGATTCCGGAACCGGTCCCCCCGCCGTCGGACGAGCTGCGCTTCGCCGTGCTCGGACCCGTGCGCGCCTGGCGCGGCGCCGAACCCCTCGCCACCGGTTCGCCCCAGCAACGCGCTCTGCTGGCGGCGCTGTTGCTGCGCGAGGGCCGCACGGCCACCGCGCACGAGCTGATCGACGCGCTGTGGGGCGACGACCCGCCCTCGCAGGCGCTGGCCGCGGTGCGGACGTACGCCTCGCGGCTGCGCAAGGTGCTGCCGGGTGTGCTGGTCAGCGAGTCCGGCGGTTACGCGGTCCGCGCGCTGTCCGGCGGCGCGCTGGACCTTGCCGTGGCCCAGGATCTGGCCGCCGACGCCGACAAGGCCAGATCCTCCGGGGACCTGTACCAGGCCCGCGGGCTGCTGAACGAGGCGCTGGGGCTGTGGGACGGGGAGGTCCTGGCGAGCGTGCCGGGTCCGTACGCGGAGACCCAGCGGGCCCGCCTGGAGGAGTGGCGTCTCCAACTCGTGGAGAGCCGCCTCGACATGGACCTGGAGCAGGGCTGCCACGCGGAGGCGGTCTCCGAGCTGACCGCCCTCACCGCCGCGCACCCTTTGCGGGAGCGACTGCGTGAACTGCTGATGCTGGCGCTGTACCGCAGCGGCCGGCAGGCGGAGGCCCTCGCGGTGTACGCCGACACCCGCCGCCTCCTCGCCGACGAACTGGGCGTGGACCCGCGTCCCGGTCTGCGGGAGCTGCAGCAGCGCATCCTCCAGGCGGACCCGGGCCTCGCGGAGCCCTCCGCCCCCCTCGCGCCGGAGACCACCGCGACCCCGGTCCGGCCCGCCCAACTGCCCGCGACGGTCCCGGACTTCACCGGACGCGCCGCCTTCGTGAACGACCTGAGCGAGGTACTGGCCGAGGCCTCCGGCGCCGAGGGCCAGGTGATGTCGGTGTCCGCGCTGGCGGGTATCGGCGGCGTCGGCAAGACCACTCTCGCGGTGCATGTGGCCCACCGGGCCCGGCCCGCCTTCCCCGACGGGCAGCTGTACGTCGACCTCCAGGGCGCCGGCTCCCGTCCAGCCGAGCCGGAGGCCGTCCTCGGCTCGTTCCTGCGGGCGCTCGGCACGGCCGAGTCCGCGATCCCGGACTCCCTGGAGGAGCGGGCCGCGCTGTACCGGTCGGTGCTGGACGGCCGCCGGGTCCTGGTCCTGCTCGACAACGCTCGGGACGCCGCCCAGGTACGGCCGCTGCTGCCCGGCACGGCGGGCTGCGCGGCCCTGGTCACCGCCCGGGTGCGGATGGTGGACCTGGCCGGCGCCCACCTCGTCGACCTCGACGTGATGTCGCCCGACGAGGCCCTGCAGCTCTTCACGAAGATCGTCGGAGAGGAGCGCGTCGCGGCGGAGCGCGAGGCCGCGCTCGACGTCGTCGCGGCCTGCGGTTTCCTGCCGCTCGCCATCCGCATCGCCGCGTCCCGCCTGGCGGCGCGCAGAACGTGGACGGTGTCCGTCCTCGCCGCCAAACTCGCCGACGAGCGGCGCCGGCTGGACGAGCTGCAGGCCGGGGACCTGGCCGTGAAGGCCACCTTCGAGCTGGGCTACGGCCAGCTGGAGCCCGCCCAGGCCCGCGCCTTCCGCCTCCTCGGCCTCGCCGACGGCCCGGACATCTCCCTGGCCGCCGCGGCCGCCGTACTGGACCTGCCGCCGGAGGACACCGAGGACCTCCTGGAGAATCTGGTCGACACGTCCCTGTTGGAGTCCGCGGCGCCGGGACGCTACCGCTTCCACGATCTCGTCCGGCTCTACGCGCGTGCATGCGCCGAACGCGACGAACAGCCGCCGAGCGAGCGGAGCGCGGCGATGTCACGGCTGCTGGACTTCTATCTGGCGACGGCGACACGGGTGTACGCGATCGAGCGGCCGGGGGACCGGACGGTCGCGCATCTGGAGCGGAGCCGGTACGCCGGCCGGGAGTTCGCCTCCGCGTCGGACGCGCTGGACTGGCTGCACGCGGAGGCGGAGCCACTGCTCGCCTGCGTTCAGCAGTCGCTCGGAGCGTCCACCGTGCGACGGGCCGTCGACCTGCTGCTGGCCACCATCGATCTGGCGGAGTCCGGGGCCGGTTCCCGCCGCTACGAGACGACCGCGCTCGCCGCACGTGACGCGGCCGCGGCCCTCGGGGACGCGCACGCAGAGACCCGGGCACGCATCACGCTGGCCCAGGTCCTCAGCCAGGCGGGGCGTTTCGAGGAGGCGGAGCAGGAGGCGCGGCGCGCCGATCTCGTCAACGGGACGGCCGACGACCCCTGGACGAGCGGCACCGCCCCCAACCAGCTGGGCATCATCGCCATCTGCACCGCTCGCTTCCCGGACGCCGAGGTCTTCCTGCTCAGGGCCGTCGAGGCGTTCCAGGCGGACGGCAACAAGCCCGGCGAGGCCAGCGCGGTGTGCAACCTGTCCCGCTCGCTCGCCTCGATGGGCCGTACCGCCAGGGCGGTCGAGCTCGCGCAGCGAGGCGTGGAGATCTACGACGAGCTGGGTCTGTCGGTACGCCTCGCCAACGCCCGCTACGCGTCGGGAATCGTGCTCACGCAGGCAGGCCGGCTCCCGGAGGCCCTGGAGCAGCTCGACGCGGCGCTGCGGATCTTCACCGAGAACCGTCAGCGGCTCTGGGAGGGCACGACCCATTTCCGGGTGGCCCAGGTCCACCTGGCGGCCCGTCGTCCCGCCCAGGCCGCCCGGCACGCCGAACAGGCGCTGGCGATCGGCTGCATCGGCGGCGACTGGATGAGGGCCAACGCCCTGACCCTGCTGGGCAGGGCCCTGATGGCCCTCGGCCAGTCGGACCGCGCCCGCGCGTGCTGGCGTGAGGCGCTCTCGATGTACGAGCAGTCCGGCTCGGCCGAGGCGGCGGAGGTACGCGGCCTGCTCCATCCGCTGGCGGCGGCGTGACAGCTCTGGGGCAGGACGTTCATCGAACGTTTATGAGTGGCTGACAGTCTCAGTGCATCGATTCGTCGCGTCGGGGGGCAGGCGGATCCGCGGGGCCTCATGGCTGACCTGAGGCCGCTCGAAACGCCCGTTCGGCGACCTCCGGGGGAGTTGCCGAACGGGCGCTTCCGCCGAGAAACATCGTTCACTCACGGGGAGTTCCAGCTATGAGCGAGAAGAAGAAGCAGGACCCGAAGATCACCACGATGGACCAGCACGCTCCCGCCCCGCCGAGCAAGGACGGGCTGATCACGACGATGGACCAGCACGCTCCCGCCCCGCCGAGCGAGGACCCGGAGATCACCACGCTGGACCAGCACGCACCCGCCCCGCCGGCTCTGGACCTGGGCGGCAAGTAGACCTACTCCTGACGGGGATCGGCCGCGGTGGCGCGGAGGGGGAGCCACCGCGGCCGAGGTGCGTCCGGGGGCGGTCCGGCCCGACCGGGGTGTACCGGGCCGGGCCGGCCGACCGAGGAAGGGACCAGGATGATCGCAGCGCGTGCCGGATCCGGTGCCTGCGTCGCCGCGCGGCCGGAGAGGACGCCGGGCGCACTGCGTGCGGCCCTGGAGCGGGTGGCGCCGCACCGCCTCGGCGAGATGGAACGGCAGAAGGACGAGGCCATCACCCTGGCGGCCCGCACGGGCAGCCTCGGCCCGATCACCCGGTTCCTCGAAACCTGGGCCGTGACCGTCGAGATCGCCAGGATCCCCGCCACCGCCGCCCGGCTGCGCGCCGCCGAACACACCGTCCGCACCGTCGGCCACGACGACCCGGCCTGGCGCGAGGCGATGGACGAGATCCGCGACCTCCACGCGGAGGCCCTGGAGTCACTCGGCCGGGATCCGCTCAGCAGGGATCCGCTTTCCCGGGATTCAGTTGCCCGGGATCCGTTCGAGCGGGTGGCGGCCGACCGGTAGCAGGCCGAGCGGTGGCGACCGACCGGCAGCACGCTGGGCGGCTGCAGGCTGGGCGGCAGCAGGCTGGCCGGGTGGCACTCCCCGCCCGCCCTCACCGTCCCCGCAACTCCCCCTTCACCACCTTCCCGCTCGCGTTCCGCGGCAGCTCCCCCACGAACTCCACGCTCCTCGGCACCTTGTAGTTGGCCATCTCGCGACGGGACCAGGCGATGAGGTCGTCGGCGGTGACGTGGGAGCCGGGGCGGCGTACGACGTAGGCCCTGCCGACCTCGCCCAGGCGGGTGTCCGGAACGCCGATGACCGCCACGTCGGCCACGTCCGGATGGAGGCCGAGCAGTTGCTCGATCTCCGCCGGGTACGCGTTGAAGCCGCCGACGATGAACATGTCCTTGATGCGGTCGGTGATCCGCAGATTGCCGGCGTCGTCGAGGACGCCGACGTCACCCGTGCGGAGCCAGCCGTCGGCCGTGACCGCGCGGGCGGTCTCGGCGGGGTCCTCGAAGTACCCCCGCATGACGTTGAAGCCGCGGACGAGGACCTCTCCCGGGGACCCGGGCGGCAGGGGGGACCCCAGCGGGTCGACGACCCGCACCTCCGTCCCCGGTATCGCCCGCCCGGACGTCGACGCGATCACCGACGGCTCGTCGCCGCGCCGGCACATCGTGACGATGCCGGAGGCCTCGGACAGGCCGTACGCCGTCAGGACGGTGTCCACCCGCAGCTCCGCCCTCAGCCGTTCGACCAGGCGCAGCGGCACCACCGCCGCGCCCGTCACCACCAGGCGCAGGGCGCTGAGGTCGTAGTCGTCGCGGGCGGGGTGGTCCAGGAGCGACTGGTGGAGGGTGGGCGGGCCGGGGAGGACGGAGACCCGCTCCGCCGCCACGTTGGCCATCGCCGTCTCCACGTTGAACACCGGCTGCGGGATCATCGTCGCGCCCCGCATCAGGCAGGCGATCACACCGGCCTTGTAGCCGAAGGTGTGGAAGAACGGGTTCACGATGAGGTAGCGGTCGCCCCGCCGGAGCCCGGCCAGGTCGCTCCACACCTCGTACCCCCGCAGGGTCTGCGCGTGCGTGATCACCGCGCCCTTCGGACGGCCGGTCGTACCCGAGGTGAAGATGATGTCCGAGGGCGAGTCCCCGCTCAGTCCGGCCGACCTCGCCCGCACCACCCCCTCCCCCACCGCGTCGCCGCTCGCGAGGAAGTCCTTCCAGGTGCGGAAGTCGGCGGGCGCGTCGTCCGACAGCACCACCACCTGTTCCAGGTGCGGCAGTCCGGGCAGCGGTCCCGGCCGCTCGCACACGCTCCCGGCGCCCCGCGCCCGCAGTCGCCCGCCGTCCGCGCCCGCGGCCCGCCGCAGCGAGGCCACGTACGACGTACCGAGGAACGTCCCGGTGATGAACAGCAGCTTCGCCCGGCTGCGCGCCAGCACGTCCGCCGCCTCGCCGCCCTTGAAGCGGGTGTTCAGCGGGACCAGCACCGCGCCCGCCGAGACCGCGCCGAGCGCGGAGACGATCCAGTCGAGGGAGTTGGGCGCCCAGAGGGCGACCCGGTCGCCGGCCCGGACCCCGTTCGCGACGCACGCGGCCGCCGCGCGCTCCACCCGCGCGCCCAGCTCCGCGTACGACACCCGCGTACGCCCGTCGACGACGGCCTCGACCCCGCCGAACCGCCGGGCCGCCGAGCGGACCAGCTCCGGGACGGTCTCCCACGCCCCCCGCTCCGAGTCTCCGTGCCCCTCCACGTCACCGATCACCGCAGGCCTCCGTACCGAGAACCGATGTCCACGTGCTGCCCGAGCATGAGCTGACTACCCGTCAGATTAGCTGTACCCTGACGGACTGTCAGCAGCCGGTCGGGGCCGGACCACCCCCTGACCATGCCCCTGTGCGGAGGTGTGCGCCCATGGCCGTGCTCAAGGACGCGACAGCGATCGTCGGCATCGGCCAGACCCCCTTCGCCAAACAACTGCCCGCGACCGAGCGGGCGTTGGCGTGTCGGGCGATTCTCGCCGCCCTCGACGACGCGGGGATCGCCCCGGACGAGGTCGACGCGCTCGCCTCGTACACCATGGAGGAGACGGACGAGGTCGAGGTCGCCAAGGCACTCGGCCTCGGCGACCTCACGTTCTTCAGCAAGGTCGGCTACGGCGGCGGCGGTTCGTGCGCCACGGTCGCGCATCTGGCCGCCGCGATCGCGACCGGGCAGGCCACGGTCGGCGTCGCCTGGCGGTCCCGCAAACGCGGCTCGGGCCCCCGCCCGTGGAAGAACACCACGGTCCAGCTCCCCACCCCGGCCCAGTGGACCCGCCCCTACGGCCTGCTCCGCCCCGCCGACGAGATAGCCATGCTCGCCCGCCGCCACATGCACGAGTACGGCACGACCCGCGACCATCTCTTCAACGTCGCCCTGGCCTGCCGCAACCGGGCGAACCAGAACCCGGCCGCGATCATGTACGAGCGCCCCCTGACCCGCGAGATGTACATGAACTCCCGCTGGATCAGCGAGCCCCTGTGCCTCTTCGACAACTGCCTGGAGACCGACGGGGCGCTGGCGTGCGTCGTGGTCTCCGCCGAGCGCGCCCGCGACTGCCGCCGGACCCCCGTCTACGTCCACTCCGCCGCCCAGGGCCTGCCCGCCCAGCACCACGGCATGGTCAACTACTGGAACGACGACCCCCTGACCGGCCCCGCCTGGACCGCCGCCCGGCACCTGTGGAAGCACGCGGACATCACCCCGGACGACATCGACGTGGCCCAGATCTACGACGCGTTCACCGCGCTGATCCCCCTCTCCCTGGAGGGCTACGGCTTCTGCGGCCGGGGCGAGGGCGGCGCGTTCACCGAGGGCGGCGCCCTGGAGAGCGGCGGCCGGCTGCCCCTCAACACCTCCGGGGGCGGCCTCAGCGAGGCGTACGTCCACGGGTTCAACCTGATCACCGAGGGTGTGCGGCAACTGCGCGGCACGAGCACCGCCCAGGTGCCGGGGGCGGCCACCTGCCTGGTCACGGCGGGCGAGGGCGTCCCGACATCGGCCCTGCTACTGAGGAGTTGAGGGAGTTGCGCGAGTCGAAGGAGCCGAGGGAGTTGCGGACATGCTGACCCCCGCCGTGGACGACGACGGCGCCCCCTTCTGGGAGTACGCCGCCCAGGGCGAACTGCGCATCCAGGCCTGCGCCGACTGCGGCGAACTCCGCTTCCCGCCCCGCCCCTGCTGCCCGCACTGCCGCTCCTTCGCGACCGAGTGGCGCCGGGTCGGCGGCCGGGGCCGGATCTGGTCGTACGTCCTGCCCCACCCGCCCCTCCTGCCCGACTACGCCGAGCAGGCCCCGTACAACGTCGTCCTCGTCGAACTCACCGACGCCCCCCGCATCCGCCTCGTCGGCAACCTGGTGACCGCGCCCGGCGCCCGCCTCGACTCCGTCCCCGTCGAACGTCTGCGGATCGGCGCCCGGGTCCAGGTGGTCTTCACCGACACCGGCCTGCCCCAGTGGGTACTGGAGCGACCGTGACCCTGCGCACGACGACGGACAAGGACACGGGCGTGATGCTCGCGACCCTGGACCGCCCGGAGAGACTGAACGCGATCGACCTCCCGACGGCCGAGCAACTGACCTTCCTGTGGAGGGAGTTGCGCTACGACGACACCGTACGGGCCGTCGTCCTGACCGGCGCCGGCGACCGCGCCTTCTGCACGGGCCTCGACCGGGACGCGGCGACGGCCGTCCCCCAGCCGAACTCCCCCTACACGATCGAGGACCCCCTCCTGAGGATCGGCCCGAAATCCAACGATCTCTGGAAGCCGGTGATCGCGGCCGTGAACGGCATGGCCTGCGGTGGCGCCTTCTACCTCCTCGGCGAGGCGGACTTCCTCGTCGCGGACCCCTCGGCCACCTTCTTCGACCCCCACACCACCTACGGCATGGTCAGCGCCTTCGAGTCGATCCTCATGTCCCAGCGCATGCCGTACGGGGAGGCCACCCGCCTGGCCCTGATGGGCACCGCCGAGCGGATGTCGGCGCACCGGGCCTACGAGACGGGGCTCGTGTCGGAGGTGACGGACCCGGGCGCCTGCGTCACCGCGGCGCTGCGCTGCGCCGAGGTGATCGCCGGGTACCCGCCGGAGGCCGTCCAGGGCACGGTCCGCGCCTGCTGGTCGTCCCGGGAGGCGGCAAGGGCGCACGCGCTCGCGTACGCCCCGCACCTGATCTCCCTGGGCAACCAACCCGCAGCCCGACAGGAGCAGTTGTTCGCCGGGCGGCGACAGGGCGGGTTCCGGACGCGATGACCCCTCGGGGTCAGGACCGGAAGGTCGGTCACTCGCTCGCCGCCCCCTCCACTCGCTCCGGCGCCGACCCGGGCACAGGCCGTTCCCGGACGTTCTGGCGGGTCAACCGCCGCCCCCATCTCTGGGCCGGCGCCTCGACGCAGTGGTACGTCAGCACGCAGACCGGTAACAGCACGGCGTAGAAGGCCACTTCGAGGGCCAGGTCGTCATGGCGGCGGCGGCCGATCGTGGCGTCGCCCACCGCCAGCAGCAACGGGTGCACGAGGTAGACCGAGTAGCTGATCATGCCCAGGAACGTGAGCAGGCGTGGGGTCCGCCGACGGCGCAGCGCCAGCCCGATGCCGAAGGTGACCACCGCCAGCAGGAAGGACGCGATCCAGGCGCGCCGGGTGAAGTGGCCCCCGTCTCCGTCGGCATACGCGCTTCCGACCGCGCAGGCCACCACCAGGGCCGCCACGCATCCCGCCCACGCCCAGCCGCTCTGGCCGGTGTCGGCCCGGTACACCGCCGTGCCGAGGAACATCACGGCGAGGATCACCAGGCCCTCCCACACCGGGACCGTGCCGTTGAAGGCGACCAGGGTCAGCGCGAGGACCCCGCCCAGCAGGCCCCCGAACACCCTCGGCACGGCCGACCCGGCGCTCGCGCAGCACAGGGCGACGGCCATCACGACCGAGGCGAGCGCGATCAGCCGGCCGGCGCCCAGTTCGCCGGAGAGCGCCGACGCCGGCAGCGTGAACCCGGCCGCCACACTCAGCGCGGCGAACCCCGCCAGGGTGACGGCGACCGCGCCGGACCGCCGGTGCAGCCGGACGCTGAAGAGGGCGACGACCAGCAGGTAGAAGGCCATCTCGTACGAGAGCGTCCACAGGACGAGCAGGAGGTTGGGCGTGCCCAACAGCTCCTGGAACAGGGTCAGATGGGCCACCGCCACCGTGGCGAGGCTCTGCCCCCCGAAGTCCCGGATCTCCGCCACACCCAGGTGGTCGGCCGCGATCAGACCGGCGACGACGGCCGCGCACAACGGGTGGATACGGAAGAGGCGGCCGGTCCAGAAGGTCCGCACACAGCCCCGGCGTTCCAGCGAGGCGGGGATGATGTACCCGCTGACCAGGAAGAACACCATGATGCCGTAGCGGCTGGTGTTGAACTCCGGCATCAGCTCCCGGCGGAACTCCGCCATGAAGGCGTACGACGAGTGGTCGAACACCACGACGAGCGCCGCGATGCCGCGTAACGCGTCCAGCCAGCCGAGCCGCGACGCACCGGACGCGGCCGGCCGGGAGAACCGGGACGTCACGGAGAGTAACGACTGTAGACCCGTTTTCACCTGTTGGTCTTCCCCCCGTGCTCAGCCGACCGCGGCCGACACCGGCCACCCGAATGCGACATATGGAGCGTACGAGCCGGAGTCCCGCCCCGCCCGGCGACCACCGAAACGCCTCACCGGGCGGAGCAGCCGCGCCGGCCGGTCTCAGCGCAGCCCGCGGGAGACCAGCAGGCCGCAGGACTCCGTCGCGCTCTCGCACGCGGCGTTGCCCGCGGCCAGTACGGCACGGGTGCCGGGGACGCCCTCGACGCCGAAGACCGTGGGTTCTGTGGGGCTGGGGGGCGCTGGGTGCGCTGGACCGCTGCCCGGCTCAGCGCCGGGCGTTCGCCGGCACCTTGATCTGGCTCTCGCCCCAGCCCATCCGGGTCGTCGCCGTGTAGTTCACCGTCGTGCCCGCGTCGAGACCCGCCTCGCGGGCCCTGGCCGACGGTTCGACCAGTACGAGCTGCTCGGCGAGCAGTTCGCCGGTGGCCGGGTCCACGACCACCCGCTGCTCCACGCTCCCGAGCGGGGTCGCGTGCGTGCCCGGGAAGGCGATGCCGACGCCCTCGCGCCCCAGCGGATCGGTCACCTGCCCCAGCCCCCGGACACCGGGCTGCCCGGCCATCACCCGGTACGCGGCGGCCCGGACGGCGGGCTTCACCGGCATCCTGATCAGGTCGGCCGCCTGGCGCAGGACGTAGGCCGTACGGTCGCTGATCTCGGCACCGCCGTCCTGCCCGTGCCGGCGCTCCAGCTCGCGCCGCAACTCGGCGGTGCCGGAGGGGAGTGCGAGCAGATCCTGGTAGGAGGCGTTCCGCGGGCCGAGGGCGTAGATCTTGTCGTCGACGTCCGTGCGCATGACCGTCGGCGGCCGGGTGCCCATCGTGTACCCGAGCGTGCCGCCCGCCTCGTTGCCCATGACCTCCGCCTGCATCGTCCCGGGCGAGCCGGCGGCCCGCCAGCGTGCCGCGTCCACCTTGGTCCGGGGGACGATCTCGGCGTCCAGACCGGAGACCATCAGGCTCTGGGTCCCCGGGCGCACCCCGACCGACCACTCGGAGGTCGCCGAGTCGCGCACGGCGAAGAGCGGGCCCTCGCCTCCCGCCGCGCCGACGACGTTCACGTCCTGTGAGCGCGTGGTGGTCTGCCAGTACGTTCCCTCGCCGTCCGCCGCCCCGACCTTCTTGGCCGCGCTGAGCAGTTCGAGGCGGCCGTCCGGCGCGGACGCGTCCGGCCCCGAGGCGGAGGAGTGCGGGGGCGCGCCCGGGCTGACGCCCAGGGGATCCCGGTCCAGGGAACTCACGACCACCGCGGACGCCGCGACGGCCGCGAGGGCGGCCACGGTCCCGAACGGCCGGATGCCGCCCCGCAGTCGCTCCGGGACGCGGAAGCGTGCCGCGCGGCCGTCGGTCGACCGGGCGAGGATGCGGGCCAGGTCCGCGTGCTGCCGCGGGGAGTCCGCGAGCCTCGCCGGGTCCAGTTCCTCGGGGCGCGCGTCCGCGAGCACCTGCATAGCGTCGGTCCGCCCGGACCGTCCGTGGGTGTTCTTCACGTGAGTGCTCCTCTGCGATCGGTGCGGCGCGGGGCCTGGGGTGTGTGGGGCGCCTGGGACATGTGGGATGCCTGGGGTGTGCGGGGTGCGGAGTCCGCGTTCCACGCGGGAGCCGGTGGCGTGTCCCGTACGGGTGTCGTGTCGGCGGGGTGCGCCGACTCCAGGGCCTTCTCCAGGCGGCGGCGGGCCCGGTGCAGCCGGACGGTCAGCGTCGCGGTGGTGCAGCCCAGGACCCGTGCGGCCTGTCTGGCGCTCAGCCCGTGCCAGGCGATGAGCGTCAGCAGCTCCCGGTCGGCGTCGGACAGGCTCGCCAGGGCCTGCAGCGCGGCTTCCCGCTCGGTCACGTCCGCCGCGACGTCGCCGACGCCGGGACGGGCGCCGCTGCTGATGTGCTGGGCCTCCGCGGCGGCGAGGGCGTACTGATGGGCGTCCCGGCGGCGCAGTTCGCGCACCAGGTTGCGGGCGACCCCCAGGAGCCAGGGCAGAGCGGGGCGCGGGATGTCCCGCACCCGCCGCCAGGCCACGGTGAAGGTCTCGCTGGTGATGTCCTCCCCCACCTGGCGTCCCACCAGGCTCGTGGCGTAGGCGAGGACGCGCGGATAGCACTCCTCGTAGATGTCCCTGAAGCGTTGCGCATGCGTCACGCGCCGTCCCCTCATATCGGCTGTCTCACCGAGCAATGCGCGGGGCGGCCGACTTCTTACAGGGGGAGCGACGATTCACGAACTGTGGCCCGCGTCACACGCCGGTGCGTGCTTGCTTGCGTGCGCGGGTGGGAGGAGGGGGAGGGGGCCGTCGCGGCCCTACGACGTCCGGGCCGTCCCCGTCCCCTTCTCCGCGTCCAGCGCGTACACGCACCGGTCCTTGCTGCACGCGTACACGACGCCGTCCTTGACGACGGGCGACCCGGTGATCTCCCCACCCGTGGCGAGCTTCCACCGCAGCCGGCCGTCGTCGGCCTTCAGCGTGTACAGCAGGTGATCCGTCGAGCCGAAGTGGATCCGCCCCTCCGCCACCGACGGCGCGCCGACGATCTCGCCGCCCGCCTGGAAGCGCCACTTCGGTGTGCCCGTGACCGCGTCGAGGGTGTAGAGCCCCTTGCCGCTGCCGACATGGACGTGTCCGGCGGCGACCAGGACCGGCTCCAGCGAGGAGCGCGACTCCGTCGCGATCCGCCAGCGGTCGCGGCCGTCGGTCGCGTCGAGGGCGTAGACCGTGCCGAGGTAGTCGGCGAGGTACACGCCGCCGCCCGTGACGGCCGGGCCCGGCGCGAACGTGGGCGCGGAGAGGAAGACGGCCGGTGCCTCGAAGTGCCAGCGGACGTGGCCGCTCGCGATGTCGACGGCGAGGACGCGGCTGCCGGCGGAGACGTACACGTAGCCGTCGGCGGCCGGTGCCAGCCGTACCGGGACGCCGCCGCAGGAGCCCGCGTCCCCGATGGGGTACGACCAGCGCTCCTCGCCCGTACGGGCCTCCAGCGCCCGCAGCCGGGCGTCCTTCCAGATGTAGACCGTGCCGTCCTGGACGACCGGTCCGGCCTCGGGGGACTCGAAATCGGTCTGGGCGCCGGTCAGCTCCCAGAGCTTCTGCCCGTTGGACGCCTCCCAGCCCTGGACGCCGCCACCGCGGGTGGCGGTGACCACGGTGCCCCGGTCGGCCTTCAGGGAGTACACCCAGGCGTCCGTCGACAGCCGCCACAGGTCCCCGCCCTCGCGGGCGTCGAGCGCGAAGAGGGTCGGTCCGTCGGAGGCGTGGATACGGCCGTCCGCGACCGCCATCGACCAGGCGACGTCACGGGTCTTGAAGCGGCGCCGGCCGGTGGCCACGTCCAGGGCGTGCACCTCGAAGGAGGTGACGTAGACGAGGTCGTCGGCGACGGACGGGGTGCCCCACACGTCGTTCGACATGCGGAAACGCCAGGGGCGCCAGCCGGAGGGCGCCGCCTCGGGGGTGGCGGGCGGGGCCACGGCGGGCGCGGGGTCGGCGCCGTTCACGCCGGCGCGCGGGCGGGACCAGGACGCGGCGAGGCCCGCCTCAGGAGGGGGCGCCTTCACGGCGGCCGCGCGGGCGTCGGCGACGCGTGGTCCGGGGCCGATGGGCACCTGTCCACCGGCGAGCCGTACGGGTCCGGTGTCGGGGGCGCCGACCGGGGCCGGCGCGGGGTCGTACGGCGGCGGGGGCGGGGGGACGGGGGCGTGGGGGCGGCCCCCGCCTCCGCTGCGGCCGGAGGAGGGCTGCGGTTTGGGCGCGGGGCGCCCGCCGCGGCGGGTCTCGATCATGGCGACCGCCTTCTCGGGCAGCCACGCCGACGCCGTACCGCTGTCGTCCGAGCCGGAACCGAAGAGGTGCGGGGCGAGCTGGGCCTGGAGATCGGCCGGGCCCGGGCGCGCGGTCGGGTCCATCTGCATACAGGACTCGATCAGCGGGCGCAGGTCGTCCGGGAGGCCGGAGAGGTCGGGGCCCTCGCGCAGCAGCATGAAGACGGTCTCGACGGGGTTGGCGCCATGGAACGGGGCGTGTCCGGTGGCGGCGAACACGAGCATCGAGCCCAGCGAGAAGACGTCGCTCGCGCCGGTCACGCTGCGCGAGTCCTTCGCCTGCTCGGGCGACATGTACGCGGGCGTCCCGACGGCGACGTTGGTCATCGTCAAACGCGTGTTCGATACGCCGGACGCGATGCCAAAGTCGATCACGCGTGGCCCGTCCTCGACGACGAGCACGTTGGAGGGCTTCAGGTCGCGGTGGACGAGCCCGGCACCGTGGATGGACTGCAGGGCCTCGGCCACGCCCGCGGCGAACCAGCGGACGGCCTGGACCGGCATCGGACCGCAGTCGTTCACTATTTCTTCGAGCGAGGGCGCGGGGACGTACGCGGTCGCCAGCCACGGCACGGCGGCCCGGGGGTCGGCGTCGACCACCGCCGCCGTGTAGAAGCCGGACACCGCGCGGGCGGCCTCGACCTCGCGCGTGAAACGGACCCGGAAGAGCTGGTCCTCGGCCAGTTCCGTCCGCACCGTCTTGATCGCCACACGCCGGCCCGACGCCGAGCGCGCCAGATAGACCAGCCCCATGCCGCCGGCACCCAGCCGTCCCAGCACCTCGAACGGCCCGATCCGCCGCGGATCGTGCTGCGTCAGCTGATCCACCACTTGCCCTGCCACCTCCCCGTACGGACCGCGTCACCCGTGTTGTGCGCGCGACCCCGTGCAGCGTCTCACCACCGCACCGCCCTGGCGGCACGCACCCCGATTCTTCCTGTACCGGGGGCAGGTTGCGAACCCGGGGGCGAGTCGGGGTGTCTCAGGACAAAACCACGTTGTCCGCCTCTCGGGAAGCGGGAGCCCGGATGGTGGGACACCGTGGCGAGCCGCGTACCACCGGCGCACAACCCCGTACGTCTGCCCGCGCGGCGGCCTCGTCACGCCCCCGGAGCGCCCGCGCGAGCCGTGAGCCGGGCGCGCGGCCTCAGCCCTTCCGGCCGCCGTCTTCCCGCTGGTCAGCGTCGCCCTCCGGGGCGCTCGCGCCGCGTGCGCCCTCCGATGGGGTGTCGTCCTCCCGCCGGTCGTCCTCCTCCTGCCGCAGTTCGTCCGGGCGCTGTTCGACCTGGTCCGCCGCCTGCGGCGCTTCCCGCCAGCCGTTTCCGTTCCTTCGTCGCAGCAGTGCGAACGACGCGCCCTGATTGTCCGTGACGACCGCCACATTTCCGTACGAGGTGTCGAACGGCGGCACCTGGACGCGCCCCCCGAGCCGGATGACGGTCGCGAGCGCCGCCTCGCAGTCGTCCGTCCCGAAGTGGACGAGGAAGTGCGGCGGCATCTCCGCCGGGAAGACGTCCGTGAGCGTGGCCCGGCCGAAGTCCGGGACCGCGTCCGGGCCGAAGAGGGCGTCGTGGAAGAGGTGCGCGTAGAAGGAGTTGGCCGCCTTGGTGTCCCTCGTGTACAGCTCGGCCCACGCGAACGTGCCGGGCTCGTGGCGCCGCCCGAAGCCGGTGTGCGCGCCGGCCTGCCAGAGGCCGAAGACGGCGCTCTCGGGGTCGGTGGCCAGCGCGGCCGTGCCGAGCGTGCCGACCGGGGTCGGCGGGGTGATCACCTGACCGCCGGCCGCGGTGATCCGGGAGGTGAGGGCGTACGCGTCCGGGGTGGCGAAGTGCACGGTCCACACCGTGGGGAGGCGGCCGTCGGGCTTGGGGGCGAGGGCGGCGACGGGGGCGCCCTCGACATGACCCCACACCTCGTGCGCGCCGTCTCCGGGGGCCACCTTGAAGGTCCAACCGAAGAGTTCGCCGTAGAACCGCTTCCCCGCCTCCACGTCGGGCAGCTGGGCGTCCACCCAGCAGGGGACGCCCTCGGGGTACGGGACGCTGCCCGCGCCGGCTTCCGCCCCGGTGACGGCACCCGTCTCATCGGCCATAGCCCCAAGCTAAGGGCGCCCCACACGGGGCGCGCGTCGGGCGCGTCCGTATTGGGGGAACTGCGGGGGCGGGTGCGGGGGGCGTGGGCGGGTGGTCGGGGGCGAGGGCGGGTGCGGGGGCGCGTGCGTCGGCGGGTGCGGGCCGGTCGGGGGGCGCGGGCGGGAGCGGGCAGTCGGGGGCGGGCAGTCGGGGGCGAGGGCGGGTGCGGGTGAGTGGGGGTTGCTCGCGCAGTTCCCCGCGCCCCTGAAAAGCAGGGGCTGCGCCCCTTGCTTTTCAGGCCGCAGGTTTCGGGGCTTTCGGGCGCAGGCCCGAAGGCTTGCCCCTCTCGGGCCCGCCCCGGCCCGACCTTTCAGGCCGCAGGGCCTGGTCTTCGGGCCCGCGGGGCCTGGTCTTTCAGGGGCGCGGGGCGCGGCCTTGTCAGGCCCGCGGGGCTTGGCCTTGTCAGGGGCGCGGGGCCTCGTCTGTCAGGCCCGCAGGGCCTGGTCTTTCAGGGGCGCGGGGAACTGCGCGAGCAACCACGAACCACCCGCAGCCGAAGTCACACGCACGCCCGCTCGAGGGGGCGCGGGGAACTGCGCGAGAACCTCCACCCACCCGCGGCCGAAGACCACCCCCGCCCCAAGAACCCCACTCACCCGAAAGAAACGCGCCAACACACTCCGTGATCACCGCACGAACCCCTAGGTGACGCCCCTGCTCCCCATTTGCAGTCGGCCGAATCGCGCTCCGATCACCCCTCGGTAAGCTGACGGCATGACAGGACAAGTGCGTACCGTCGACGGCCGCGTGGCCGGCCGACGAGGGCAGGCGACCCGGCAGAAGCTGCTCGACTGCCTCAGCGAGATGCTCAGCTCGTCGCCCTACCGGGACGTCAAAGTCATTGATGTCGCCCGGAAGGCGGGGACTTCACCCGCGACCTTCTACCAGTACTTCCCGGACGTCGAGGGCGCCGTCCTGGAGATCGCCGAGCAAATGGCCACCGAGGGGGCCACGTTGACGCGCCTCCTCGAAGGCCGCTCCTGGGTCGGCAAGGCCGGCTGGCAGACCGCCCAGGAACTCGTCGACGGCTTCCTGGACTTCTGGCGCAAGAACGACGCGATCCTCCGCGTCGTCGACCTGGGCGCCGCCGAGGGCGACAAACGCTTCTACAAGATCCGCATGAAGATCCTGAACTCGGTCACCAACACCCTGTCGGAGACGGTCTCCGAACTCCAGGCGAAGGGCCGCGTCGACAAGGACGTGAACCCGGCGGCCCTCGCCGGTTCCCTCGTCGCCATGCTCGCCTCGGTCTCCGGGCACCAGAAGGGCTTCCAGACCTGGGGCGTCAAGCAAGCCGAACTACGGCCCAACCTCGCCCTGTTGGTCCACCTGGGCATCACCGGCAAGAAACCGACGAAGTAACCAGGAGCACCCGGGCAGGCCCCGGACGCGATTCCTGTCACGCAGACGGCACCCTCGACCGAGGAGTGCCGCCTGCCGCGTTCAGGGGCACGTGGGGGGCGGGGAACGGTCAGCCGCACACGAACATGCGAAGAACGCCCCCGAGAGCGCGGACTCGCTCACCGCCGCACGATCCGGAACACCCGTATCTCCCGGTCCACTCGCGCCTGATACGTCGAGTACGGCGGCCAGAACCGCAGCAGCTCCTTCCATACGGCGGCCCGTTCCTCCCCCGCCAGCAGATGCGCGGTGACGGGGATGTCACGCCCCTTCCAGTTGATCTCGGCGTCGGGGTGGGCCAGGAGGTTGGCGCTCCAGGCCGGGTGGCCGGGGCGGCCGAAGTTCGACCCGATGAGCACCCAACTGTCCCGCCCCTCCTCGGGCATACAGGCCAGCGGCGTACGACGCGGCTCCCCGCTCCGCGCCCCGGTCGCCGTCAGCACGACACCCGGCAGCAGCTGCGCGCTGAGCAGCACCCGGCCCCGCGTCACCCGGTGCACGGCGCGGTCCAGCGCCGGTATGACGTGCGGCGCGACCCGGGCGAACGCCGGAGCCGAGGACACCTTCTGCACCAGCCGCACGCCCATGCCCTTCATGCCCTCGGCCATCCCCGCCGCCCTTTCCGCCGCCCTTTTCGAAGCCATCAGCCCCGCACCGCCCTCTGCTCGCCCGGCCCGTCGACCGTGAAGACCCCCGCCATGTCGGCCGCCCGCCCCCGCAGCCGGTGCACCGGCCCGAAGAGCGCCTCGTCCCCCGCCGCCCGCTTGAAGTACAGCTGCGCCTCGTGTTCCCAGGTGAACCCGATCCCCCCGTGCAGCTGGATCCCTTCCCCGGCCGCCATCCGCAACGCGTCCAGCGCCTGCGCGAGCGCCAGCCCACCGGCCCGCTCGCCGCCGGGCGGGGCGGCCGCCGCCCAGGCGGCGTAGTACGCCGCCGACCGGGCCGCCCGCACCCGCACGTAGACATCCGCGAGCCGGTGCTTCACCGCCTGGAACGACCCGATCGGCCGTCCGAACTGCTCCCGTTGCCGCGCGTACGCCACCGTCCGCTCCAGCACCCGGTCGGCGGCCCCCACGGCCTCCGCCGCGAGCACGGCGGCGGCCGCGTCCCCGACCTCGGCCAGGACCGCCGGCACACCGGCATCGGCGGCACCGGCCTCCTCCCCCAGCAACTCGGCTTCCACATGACGCAGTTCGAGCCGGGCCACCGGCCGCGTCTCGTCGATCGAGGTCTGCCGCACCCGCACGAGGCCCCCGCCGCCCCCCGCTTCCCCGTGCGGCACCCGCACCAGGAACAGCAGGGTCCGCGACCGGGCGTACCCACCGGCATGCGCGGCCACGAGCAGCAGTCCCGCGCTGTGCCCGTCGAGGATCTGCCCGGCCTCCCCGTAGAGCCGCCACCCGTCCCCGACGCGCCGCGCCTGGACGCCGCCGGCCCGGCCACCGCCGGCCCATGCGCCACCGTTGTCGCAGGTCAGCGCCAGCGCGGTGGTGAGGGCGGTGCCCGGTACAACGAGGGCCGCGGTGAGCCGGCCGGACGTGAGGAGGGGCAGCAGTGCGGCGCGCTGCCGCTCGGTGCCGAGGGCGAGGATCAAGGGCGCGACGAGCACCGAGGTGGACAGCAGCGGCGAGGGGGCCAGGGCGCGCCCCAGCTCCTCCGCGGCCAGGGCGAGTTCGGTCGCCGAGCAGCCGACACCGCCGTGACTCTCGGGGAGGGCGAGCCCCGGCAGCCCGAGCTGCTCGGAGAGGGCGGACCAGAGACCGGCGTCGTACCCCTCCCCGGTCCGCACGGCGGCGCGAACCTCCTCCGGACCACAGCGCTTGAGCAGCAACTCCCTCACTGTGCGCCGGATTTCCTCCTGCTCGGCGGTGAGGCGGGCGTCCATGGGCGGTCCCCCTTCCACTCCCCCAACGTCATCCTGAACTCAAGATCTGACGGTCCGTCATATTAGGCCGGAAGGCGACCGAAGCACAGGGTTCCCGGCCGCCCATCTGATGTACCGTCAGATTCATGACCGCTGCGCCCGCCCCACCCGGACCCACCGGCCCTCGCGACGCGGCCCGCCCTGACGCGGCACGAGCTGACGCAGCACGGGCTGACGCGGCACGAGCCGAAACAGCCCCGCCTGACGCACCACGTCCTGACCCGGCACGTGCGGAGGCGACGCATGCGGAGGTGAGGCATGCGGAGGCGACGCGTCGAGCCCCGGTACGTCGAAGCGGCGGCCGGAAGGTCGCGATCGTCGGGGCCGCGCTGTCCGACTGCGGCCGGGTGGACGACGCGACCCCGTACGCACTCCACGCGCAGGCCGCCCGCCGGGCCCTCGCCGACGCGGGGCTGGAGCACACGGCCATCGACGGCCTCGCCTCGGCGGGCCTCGGCACACTGGCGCCGGTGGAGGTGGCCGAGTATCTGGGACTGCGGCCCACCTGGGTGGATTCCACCTCGGTCGGCGGCTCGACGTGGGAGGTCATGGCGGCCCACGCGGCGGACGCGATCGCCGCCGGGCACGCGAACGTCGTCCTCCTCGTCTACGGCTCCACCGCCCGCGCGGACATCAAGGCGGGCCGCCGCACCGGCAACCTCTCGTTCGGTGCGCGCGGCCCCCTCCAGTTCGAGGTCCCGTACGGGCACACCCTGATCTCCAAGTACGCCATGGCCGCGCGCCGCCACATGTACGAGTACGGGACGACCCTGGAACAGCTGGCCTCCGTCGCCGTACAGGCCCGGACGAACGCGGCGGCCAACCCCGAGGCGATGTTCCGCACGCCGATCACCGTCGACGACGTCCTCTCCTCCGCGCCGATCGCCGACCCCTTCACCAAGCTCCACTGCTGCATACGTTCCGACGGCGGCGCGGCGGTCCTGCTGGCGGCGGAGGAGTACGTACGGGACTGCCGGCCGGCGACGCCCGTATGGGTCCTCGGCACCGGCGAGTACGCCTCCCACACGACCATGTCCGAGTGGCCCGACTTCACGGTCTCCCCGGCGGCGGTCAGCGGCCGCCTCGCCTTCGAACGAGCCGGCGTACGCCCCGCCGAGATCGACTTCGCCGAGATCTACGACGCCTTCACCTACATGACCCTCGTGACGTTGGAGGACCTCGGCTTCTGCGCGAAGGGCGAGGGCGGGGCCTTCGTGGAGAAGGGCCGCCTGACCCTGACCGGCGACCTCCCGGTCAACACCGACGGCGGCGGCCTCTCCGCCCAGCACCCGGGCATGCGCGGCCTCTTCCTCCTCGTGGAGGCCGTACGCCAGCTGCGCGGCGAGGCGGGACCCCACCAGATCCCCACCCCCGACGGCGCCCCGCCCCGCCTGGCCGTCGCGTCGGGCACGGGCGGCTGGTTCTGCTCCTCGGGAACGGTGGTGCTGGGTCGGGAGTGAGGCCGCCCTCCTCGTCCGGCGCCGGGGCAGGCACCGGAATAGGCGGCGGGGCAAGGGCGCTGAACCGACTCGGCAGACGAAGACGTCCCCGTTTCGGCCCTGGAGGAAGCGACATGGCACTGTCCCGCAAGGAGCGCGAGGAGTTTCTGGCCGAGGCTCAGGTGGCCGCGTTGGCGGTGGACGCCGGGGAGGGGAGGGCGCCGCTGACGGTGCCGATCTGGTACCAGTACGCACCCGGCGGCGACATCTGGATCATGACCGGGTCGGACACCCGCAAGAACCGGCTGATCCAGGCGGCCGGCCGCTTCTCCCTGATGATCGACCGCCTCGAACCCACGATCCGCTACGTCTCCGTCGAGGGCCCCGTCACCGACACGTCCCCCGCCACCCTCGACGACCTCCGCGAGATCTCGGCCCGCTACCTCCCGGCCGAAAAGGTCGACGGCTACGTCGACTTCGCCTCCCGCAACCACGGCGACCAGGTCATCATCCGCATGCGCCCCGAGAGGTGGGTCTCGTCCGATCTGGGCACGGTGTGAGACCGTCCCACCCATGACCGAACCCCCTGACCGGCCGCGGTCCCCCTCCCGGGCCCCGGCGGCGGCCCCCGCCCAGCCGTCCACCCCGTCGTCCGCCCCGTCGTCCGCTGTCGTCCAGATCCTGCGGGGGCTGCGGGTCTGGGATCCGCAGGTCAGCGCACTGCCGTTGTTCGACCCGGCGGCGGCCCCCGCCGAGCCGGTGCCGCTGTTCGCCGCCTGGTTCGGGGAGGTCGTGGCGGCCGGGGAGGTGGAGCCGCACACCATGTCGCTGGCCACGGCCGACGCGGAGGGCCGGCCGGACGTCCGTACGGTGATGCTGCACGACGTGGACGCGCGGGGCTGGCACTTCGCCTCCCACGCCGGAAGCCGCAAGGGACGCCACCTCGCGGCCCGCCCGTACGCGTCCCTCGGCTTCTACTGGCCCCTCCTCGGCCGCCAGGTCCGGGTGCGGGGCCGTGTCACCGTCGAGCCCGCCGAGGTCGCCCACGCCGATCTGCACGCCCGCTCGACGGGTGCGCTGGCCGCCGCCCTCGTGGGCCACCAGAGCGAAGCCCTGCCTTCGTACGCGGAGCTGGAACGCGCCTCGGAGGCCGCCTGGGAACGCGCCCGGCGGGAGCCGGACGTGGCCGTGCCCTCCTGGACGGCGTACGTCGTGGAACCGGACGAGGTGGAGTTCTTCCAGGGGGACGCGCGGCGACGGCACGTACGGCTGGACTACCGGCGGGAGAGCGGCGGTTGGATCAAGGAGCTGCTCTGGCCGTGACGGACGGAGGCGAACGGTCTCCCTCGAACCAGACCCGGATCGGGCTCGGATCAGGCCCCCCGATTCGGCCCGGATCAGGCCCCCCGATTCGGCCCGGATCAGGCCCCCCGATTCGGCCCGGATCAGGCCCTCCGATTCGGCCCGGATCAGGCCCTCCGATTCGGCCCGGATCAGGCCCGGATCAGGCCCCCCGATTCGGCTCGGATCAGGGCTTCTCCCACACGGACACATGCCCGGTGCTGTCGTTCGTGAACGGCTCCCCGTTCCATCCCGCCCAGCGGTCGCGCAGCCGCATCCCGGCCAGCCGCGCCATCAGATCCAGCTCGGCCGGCCAGACGTACCGGAACGGGATCGACCGGTACACCGGCCGTCCCTCGACGACCGTCAGATGGTGCGACCGCATCCCCTGCGTCGCCACGTCGTACGTGTCGAACCCCAGCCGTGTGGGCCCGACATGGAACGGCACCGCGTCCTGCCCCGGCGGCAGCCGCCGCAGATCCGGCACCCCGACCTCGATCACGAAACAGCCGCCGGGCAGAAGATGCGCGGCGGCGCTGCGGAAGCAGTCCACCTGGGCGTCCTGCGTGGTCAGGTTGTTGATCGTGTTGAAGACGAGGTAGGCGACGGTGAAGCCGGGGCCGTCGACCCGCGTCGTGGCGAAGTCCCCGAGGGTGACACCGATGTCCGCGCCGCCCGGCTTGGCCCGCAGCCGCTCCACCATGGCGCGGGACAGGTCGATGCCATGCACCGGGACGCCCCGCCGGGCGAGCGGCAGGGCGATGCGCCCGGTGCCGATCCCGAACTCCAGCGCCCGCGCGTCCCCTCCGGGTCCGCCCGCGAGAGCGGCGAGCAGGTCCACCGCCGGGTCGACGGCCTCCGCGCCGAACATGGGGGAGTCGGGGTCGTCGTAGTGCGCCGCGACGGCTTCGCCGAAGTAGCCGTCGGGATCGTCGACGGTCTCGTACGCGAGTCGGTCGTCCGCGCTCATCAGATCCTTTCCGGTGCCGGGTCGGTGGCCAGCCGCGCGTGCAGGTGCGCGTCCCGGAAGGCGTCGTGGCGCCCCTCGTCGAACGCCGCCCCGCGCATGGTCCCCTCGTACCGGAACCCGCACAGCTCCGCGACGCGGCAGGACGCGGCATGGCCGACGACATGGTCGAGTTCGAGCCGGTGGATACCGAAGTCGGTGAGGGTCCAGCGGGCGGCGAGGTCGAGGGCGCGGGTGGCGACCCGGCGGCCCCGGGCCTCGGGCAACGCCCAGTAGCCGACGACGGCCCGGCGCATGGACGCGTCGATCCCGCTCAGCCCGATGTGCCCGAGCGTCACACCGGTCTCCGCGTCCGCGATCCGGAAGGAGACGGTCTTGCCCTCCTCGTCGGACTCGGCCCGCAACCGGAGCGACTCCCGGGCGCCCGCGAGACTCCCGTCCAGCGTCATGGGCGTGTTCCACCGCCGGAAGTCCGGATCGGCACGGCCCCGGAACCACGCCTCCACATGGGCGTCGGAGTCCACGTCCCACGCACACAGCCGCAGCCCGTACCCGTGCGGCTCGGTGGAGGACCCACCTGGAGAAGGATCGGGGAACGGACCGGCGGATCGCTCATCAGTACGGCTCACGCCCCCATTGAAACGCGCGCCCCGTCACGAGCGCGCGCGAAATACGGGCACCACCACGCCCCCGCCCTCCCGGAAGCCGACCTCCAACCCCATCCCCGTGCGCAGTCGCCCCTCCGCGCACTCCACCACCTCGGTCATCATCCGCGGCCCCTCGACGAGATCGACGACCGCGGGGACGTACGGCGTCCGTTCCCCGAAGGGCGGCAGGTCGTTGCGGTGGACGACGGACCAGGTGTAGAGGGTGGCGCGCCCGGAGGCCTCCTCCCACCGCACGTCCTCGCTCCAGCAGTACGGGCAGAACTCGCGCGGATAGTGGTGTGCGCGCCCGCAGCCGGCGGCCGCGCAGCGCCGCAGGAGCAGCCGCCCGTCGGCGGCGGCGTCCCAGTACGTACGGGTGAACTCATCGGCCTCGGGCACATCGAACCGCATGCCGCTCCTCCCATCGCTCCTCACGCGCCCCCTTCAGAACAAGCCCAACGCGCTGTCGACGGACCAGGTCTGCCAGGACATCCCGAACAGCCCCACCACCGAGATGAGCGCCATCATCGAGTTCTGCCCCTGCTCGGCCCAGTCGTGGATCATCAGCACGAGATAGAGGAGGTTGAGCAGCAGCCCGCCCAACAGCGCGACCGGGGTGAGCAACCCGAGGATCAGCCCGAGCCCGAGGGCGAGTTCGGCGTAGACGACGACGTACGCCATCGCCTTGGGCCGAGGCTTGACGACCACGTCGAACCCGCTGCGCACCGCCCCCCACCGATGCTTCTCCGCCACCCCCGCGGCCCACTCGATGCCGGCCCCCTCGAACCACGCCCCCTTGTCCTTGTGCCGCCAGCTCTCCAGCCACCACAGCCCGAGCCCGATACGAAGAACAGCCAGCCATTCGGCACCGCCGAGCCAGATCGACTCCATGCACATCGCCACCCTTCCGCGTGGACGCGGCGTTTCTGACGGTACGTCAGTTCAGCGGAGCGGGGGTGAATGCGCAAGGGCTGATGACCACCCGGCGGATCCGGGCGCGAAGGCCCTCCGATCGCAGCAGGAACAGGAGCAGGAACAGGACCACCCGGCGCGGGTGGCGTCCGACGGGAGCGTGGGGGGCGGGGTGGGACGGCGGGAGCGTGAGGCGAGGTGGGGTGGGGTGGAGTGGGACGCCTCACCACCCCACCCCCACATACCAGGAGACCTACGCCACAGACCCCACCCACGCCTCCTACACCCGTGATCAATCCGCAACCAATTCCGGGCTTGACCGAGACCCAACAAATGAGGGCGTGAATACGCTCAGGCGCATGGCCGACTCCAGAGCTTCCGTCACTCCCGCCTCTTCCGACCGCCCCGTCTATGTGATCGGCGGCGGACCCGGCGGGCTGGCAGTCGCGTACGCGTTGCGGGCCCAGGGGGTGCGGGCCGTGGTGCTGGAGAAGTCGGACGGGGTCGGGGCATCCTGGCGGCGGCACTACGACCGGCTGCATCTGCACACCACCCGGCGCCTGTCGGCGCTTCCCGGCCTGCCCATGCCGCGCCGGTTCGGCCGGTGGGTGTCGCGGGACAACGTGGTCCGCTACCTGGAGAAGTACGCCGAGGTGCACCAACTGGAGATCGTGACCGGCGTCGAGGTCTCCCGCGTGGAGCGGACCGCCGACGGCACCGGCTGGCTGCTGCACGCCACCGGCGGCCGTGAGCTGACCGGCGGCGCGGTCGTCGTCGCCACCGGCTACAACCACACCCCCCACATCCCCGAGTGGCCCGGCCGCGACTCCTACACCGGCGACCTCGTGCACGCCCGCGAGTACCGCAACCCCGAGTCCTACGCCGGCCGGGACGTCCTCGTCGTCGGCATCGGCAACACCGGCGCCGAGATCGCCGTCGACCTCGTCGAGGGCGGGGCGGGGCGCGTGCGGCTCGCGGTGCGGACGGCCCCGCACATCGTGCGCCGGTCGACCGCCGGGTGGGCGGCCCAGTACACGGGCGTCCTCGTACGGCGGCTGCCGGTCGCCCTCGTGGACCGGCTCGCCAAGCCGATGGCGAAGCTCAGCGTGCCGGACCTGTCCGCCCACGGCCTGGCCCGGCCCGACACCGGCCTCTACTCCCGCGTGCACGAGGGGGCCGTTCCCGTGCAGGACGTCGGACTCATCGACGCCGTGCGAAAGGGCAGGGTCGAGATCGTCGCCTCGGTCGAGGGGTTCGAGGACGGCAAGGTCGTCCTCGGCGACGGCACCCGGATCGAGACCGACGCCGTGATCGCCGCCACCGGCTACCGCCGCGCCCTGGAAGGGCTCGTCGGACACCTCGACGTCCTCGACGGACGCGGGAAGCCGGTCGTGCACGGCGCCCGCTTCCCCAAGAACGCCCCCGGCCTGTACTTCACCGGCTTCACCAACCCCATCAGCGGCATGTTCCGCGAACTCGCCCTCGACGCGGAGAAGATCGCCAAGGCCATCGTGAAGACGGGCGGCGTCACCACGCGCGACGCGGTCACCGTACAGATCCGCACCACCCGCTGAGCGAACGGGCGGGAGGGTGCGGTCGCCGGGCGGGAGGACAGGCGGCCGAAGGGCGGGAGGGCAAGCGGTCACCGGCCGCCCGACCGCTCGACGCGCGATCGGGGCACGGGGGCCCCACCAAGCCACCCCCGCCCCAGACCCATCCCCTCCCACACGTCTGACCGTCCCCCGACACGGGTACAACCTCCTTACTGCCGCGTAGCTTTGCCCGCACACCCATTCCTGACACAGCGTCAGTTCAGTAGTCTGAAATCTGACGTGTCGTCAGAAACGTGAATGCGTCACGTCACTGAATTGGCTGTCACACAGGAGCGGGCGGACCGATGCTTGGATCAACCCACGGCACCCTCACCACCGACTCCCGCCGGGCCCGGGCCATCGCGTGCGGGGAGCACCCCACGCAGGTCGTGCACGGCAGGCCCGCCGAGGCAGGCGACCTGGACGTCAGCGGGCGTCCGCTGTACGCCGACGTCCCCGATCTGGACCGGCTCTTCCGCCCGGAGTCCCTGGCCGTCGTCGGCGCCTCGGACACCGAGGGGCGACCGAACACCGGGATCACCCGGCAGCTGCTCGCCTGGTCCGAACGCGTCGGCGCCCGGCTGCACCCCGTGCACCCCACGCGGGAGTCGGTCTTCGGCATTCCGTGCGTCCCTTCCGTCGCCGACCTGCCCGAACAGGTCGACCTCGCCGTCCTGCTCCTCTCCGACCCCCTCCCCGTGATCGACGAACTGGCTGCGGCCAAGGTGAAGTTCGCCGTCGCCTTCGCCTCCGGATTCGCCGAGACCGGCGCGGAGGGCGCCGCCGCGCAGGAGCGGCTGGCCGCCGCCGTGGCCCGCGCCGACGGGCTGCGGCTGCTCGGCCCCAACACCAACCTCAACGCCTTCGAGCGCTTCCGCGACGACCTCGACGGCCCGGCGATCGCGCTGATCACCCAGTCCGGCCACCAGGGCCGCCCCGTCTTCTCCCTCCAGGAGATCGGCATCCGCCTCTCGCACTGGGCCCCCACCGGCAACGAGGCGGACCTGGAGGCCGCCGACTTCATCTCCTACTTCGCCGAACGCCCCGAGGTCGGTGCCATCGCCGCCTACGTCGAGGGCCTCAAGGACGGCCGCGCCTTCCTCCTCGCCGCCGACCGGGCCGCCCGGCGCGGTGTGCCCGTCGTCGCCGTCAAGGTCGGCCGCACCGAGACCGGCGCCCGCACCGCCGCCTCCCACACCGGCAAACTGACCGGCGCGGACGCGGTGGTGGACGCGGCGATGCGGCAGTACGGCGTGATCCGCGTCGACGGTCTCGACGAACTCCAGGACACCGCCACGCTCCTGGCGCGGGCCCGGCGCCCGCGCAACCCGGGGGCGGCCGACCCGAGGCCCGAGGGCGTCGTCGTCTATTCGATCTCGGGCGGCACGGGCGCGCACTTCGCCGACCTGGCCACCGAGGCCGGCCTCCCCCTCCCCACCCTCTCCGAGGCCAAGCAGGCGGAGCTGCACCAGTGGATCCCGGACTATCTGAGCGTGGCCAACCCCGTCGACAACGGCGGCCACCCCGTGGGCGACTGGCGCGGCCCCCGCATCCTCGACGCGATCCTCGACGACCCCTCGGTGGGCGTGCTGATCTGCCCCATCACGGGCCCCTTCCCGCCGATGAGCGACAAGCTCGCCGAGGACCTGGTGGCCGCCGCGGAGCGGACGGACAAGCTGGTGTGCGTGGTGTGGGGGTCGCCGGTGGGCACCGAGGCCGCCTATCGCGAGACGCTGCTCGGGTCGTCCCGGGTGGCGACCTTCCGCACCTTCGCCAACTGCATCACGGCCATCCGCGCCCACCTCGACCACACCCGCTTCACCAGCGCCTACCGCTCCCCCTTCGACGAGGCACCGCGCTCCCCCTCCCCCTCCTTCCGCAAGGCGAAGGCACTGATGCGGCCGGGGCAGCAGCTGAGCGAGCACGCGGCGAAGCAGCTGCTGCGCGCGTACGGCATACGCGTGCCGCGCGAGCAGCTGGTGACCAGCGCGGCGGCGGCCGTGCGCGCGGCGAGCCTCGTCGGCTACCCGGTGGTGATGAAGGCGTCCGGTGCCCGCATCGCCCACAAGACCGAACTCGGCCTGGTGAAGGTCGGGCTGACCTCCGCGAGCCAGATCCGCGACGCCTATCGCGAGCTGACCGACATCGCCCGCTACGAGGACGTCTCCCTCGACGGGGTGCTGGTGTGCCAGATGGTCGAGCGGGGGGTGGAGATGGTCGTGGGCGTCACCCACGACGACCTCTTCGGGCCCACCGTCACGGTCGGCCTCGGCGGGGTCCTCGTGGAGGTCCTGCGCGACTCCGCCGTACGCGTGCCCCCCTTCGCCGAGGACCAGGCGCACGCCATGCTCGCCGAACTGCGCGGGCGGGCCCTGCTGGACGGGGTGCGCGGGGCTCCCCCGGCCGACGTGGACGCCCTCGTGGAGGTGGTGCTCCGCGTGCAGCGTATGGCGCTGGAACTCGGGGACGAGATAGCGGAGCTGGACATCAACCCGCTGATGGTGCTGCCGAGGGGACAGGGGGCCGTGGCCCTGGACGCGCTGGCGGTGTGCCGCTGAGCGCGGCCACCCCCTGAGGACATCAACCACTCCCCGTGACAACTGGAGCACCCACATGTCCGCTTCCCCCCAAGAACATCCCGAAAAATCCCGTGACTCATTGATACTGCACGCCACTGACAACGCCGTCTCGTGGATCACGCTCAACCGCCCCGAGGCGATGAACGCCCTCACCCCCGACCAGCGGGAACACCTCATCCGCCTCCTCTGTGACGCCTCCTGCGACCCCGCCGTGCGCGCGGTGGTGATCACGGCCACGGGTCGCGGATTCTGCGCGGGCGCGGACCTGCGGAGCGCCTCGACCGGCGGCGACACGGCGGGCGCCGAAGGGGGGCGCGTGGCCGGTGACGTGGCGCGCCTGATCCGCCTCGGCGCACAACGGCTCGTCGCGGCCGTCCTCGACTGCGAGAAGCCGGTGATCGCGGCGGTCAACGGCACGGCGGCCGGCCTGGGCGCGCATCTCGCCCTCGCCTGCGACCTCGTACTGGCGGCCGAGGAGGCCCGTTTCATCGAGGTGTTCGTACGGCGCGGCCTCGTCCCCGACGGGGGTGGCGCGTATCTGCTGCCCCGCCTCGTCGGGCCCCGGCGGGCGAAGGAGCTGATGTTCTTCGGGGACGCCCTGTCCGCCGCCGACGCGGAGCGCCTCGGCCTCGTCAACCGGGTCGTGGCCGCCCCGGACCTGCGGAAGACGGCCCGTGAATGGGCGGAACGGCTCGCCGCCGGGCCGACCCGCGCCCTGGCGTCGACCAAACACCTGGTCAACACCTCCCTCGACACCGACCGCGCCACCGCCTTCGCCGCCGAGGCCGCCGCACAGGAGATCAACATGACGACGGCGGACGCCCAGGAGGGCGTGGCGAGCTTCGTGGAACGACGGACACCGCGCTACGAGGGCCGCTGAGGGCTCACCCAAAGCCGGGGGCTACGGGCCACGGGCCACGGGCCACGGCCACAGGCCACAGGCCACAGGCCACAGAAGAACCGTTACGGGACTTTACGGGACCGCACTTCACTTCTGACGGGTCGTCAGTTTCAATGGTGAGGTGATGGGACATGCGGGAATGGCAGCCGCCGCCGTCCGCTACCTGAGGGCGGGCCCGGCGGACGGAAGTGGCAGGGCGACGCACCCGGAACCGGTCCTCGAAGCGCTGCCGCGCCCCGAGCTGCGCTGCGTCGGCGAGAACGAACGCGCGCCGGTCGACCAGGCGGAGTTCCGCCGTGTCCTCGGCGCCTTCGCGACGGGCGTCACGGTGATCACCGCCCCGGCACCGGCGTCCCCACCGCCGCCGGGAGCCGACGCCTCAGCCCCCGCCGGGCCCCCCACCGAACCCCCCGCCGGCTTCGCCTGCCAGTCGTTCTCGTCCCTCTCGCTCGATCCGCCGCTGGTGGCGTTCATGGTCGGCCGTACGTCGACGACCTGGCCCCGGATCGCCCGCGCGGGCGTCTTCTGCGTGAACGTACTCGGCGCGGACCAGGGCGAGTTGTGCCGGCGCTTCGCGGTGAGCGGGGCGGACAAGTTCGCCGGCGTCAGCCACACCCCGGCCCCCGCCACGGGCTCCCCCCGCCTCACCGGCGCCGCCGCCTGGATCGACTGCACGGTGCACGCCGTCCACACCGGCGGCGACCACCTGATCGTGGTGGGCCGGGTGCGGGCACTGGACACGGCCGACGACACGATGCCGCTGCTGTTCCACCGGGGCCGCTTCGGCCGGCTCAGGACCTGACGGCGGCCCCCCGGCTCAGGACCTGACGGCGGGCCCCCGACTCACCGACTCAGGTGACCGCCAGCCCCACCCGCCCCACCGGCCGCCTCCGTATCACCAACGCCATCAGGGCGGCCGCCGCGCACAGCGCGCCCGAGGCGTACCAGACGACGTCGTAGGAGCCGAAGGTGTCGCGGGCGAGGCCGCCGAGGAAGGCGACGAGGGCGGCGCCGAGCTGGTGGGAGGCGAGGACCCAGCCGAAGACGATGGCGCTGTCGGCACCGTAGTGCTCGCGGCACAGGGCCATGGTCGGCGGGACGGTGGCGACCCAGTCGAGGCCGTAGAAGACGATGAAGAAGATCATCGGGAGGTGCACGGCGGGCGCCAGCAGGATGGGGAGGAACAGGAGCGAGATACCGCGGAAGGCGTAGTACACCGCCAGCAGCCGCCGCGAGTCGAAGCGGTCCGTGAACCAGCCCGAGGCGATCGTGCCGAGGACGTCGAAGACCCCGATGACGGCCAGCAGGGAGGCCGCCGCCGTGACGGGCATGTGGGCGTCGTGGGCGGCGGGGATGAAATGGGTCTGGACGAGACCGTTGGTGGAGGCGCCGCAGATCGCGAACGTGCCGGCGAGCAGCCAGAACGGCCCCGTCCGCACGGCCGAGAGGAGCACGCGCACCGCCCGCCGCGCCGCCCCCGGCACCGGCCCCGGCTTCGCTACGAACTCCTCGGCGCCGTAGGGCTTCAGCCCCACGTCCGCCGGGTGGTCCCGCAGCAGCAGCCATACGAAGGGGACGACGGCCAGGGCGGCGAGCGCGACCGTGACGGAGGCGGGCCGCCAGCCGCGCTCGGAGACGATCCACGACAGCAGGGGCAGGAAGATCAGCTGGCCGGACGCGGAGGCGGCGGTCAGGATGCCCGAGACCAGACCCCGCCGTTCGGTGAACCAGCGGTCGGTGACGGTCGCCGCGAAGGCCAGCGCCATCGAACCCGAGCCGAGCCCCACGAGCAGGCCCCAGCAGAGCATCAGCTGCCAGGCCGAGGTCATCCACACCGTCGTACCGGCCCCGAGCGCGATCACCGTCAGGGCGACCGCGACGACCCGGCGGATGCCGAAGCGGTCCATCAGCGCGGCGGCGAAGGGGGCCGTCAGACCGTACAGGGCCAGGTTGATCGAGACCGCCGAGGCGATCGTGCCCCGTGACCAGTCGAACTCCCGGTGCAACGGATCGATCAGCAGACCCGGCAGCGACCGGAAGGCCGCCGCCCCGATGATCGTCACGAAGGTGACGGCGGCGACGAACCAGGCACGGTGGACACGGACGCGGCCGGGACGGCGGCCGGAACGGGCGGGCCGGGGGGCGGCGGAATCGCGTTGGACGGCTCTGTCGTCGTCGGCTGTCTGAGGCATGCCTCAAGCGTCGGACCTGCGGCCCTTCCGAACGAGCGGCCCGAGGGACAGCATCCGATAGGATCGGGCCATGACCGTCGAGCCCGCCACCGGGGCCGCCGCCATCGGACCGGCCACCGACACCGGAGCCCCCGCCCCTGCCCCGACCCGCCACCGCGTCGTCGTCCTCGCGCTCGACGGGCTGCTCCCCTTCGAGCTGGGCATCCCGCAGCGCATCTTCGGCATGGCGCGGGACGCGGCGGGGCGGCGGCTGTACGAGGTCCTCACGTGCTCGGTCCGGCCGCCCGGACCGGTGGAGACGGACGCCGACTTCGAGATCCTCGTCCCGAACGGCCCGGAGACCCTCGCCACCGCCGACACGGTCGTCGTCCCGGCCTCGTTCGAGCTGGGCCCGGTCCACGAACAGGGCGTCCTCACCCCCGAACTGGCCACCGCTCTCGCCCATGTCCGCCCGGGCACCCGGATGATCTCCATCTGCATCGGCGGCTACGTCCTGGCCGCCGCGGGCTACCTCGACGGCCGCCCGGCGACCACGCACTGGCTCCACGCCGAGCACTTCCAGCGACTGTTCCCGAAGGTCCGGGTCGACGCGGACGTCCTCTTCGTCGACGACGGCGACGTCCTCACCTCGGCGGGCGTCGCGGCCGGCGTCGACCTGTGCCTGCATCTCGTACGACGCGACCACGGCACCGGCGTCGCCAACGAAGTGGCCCGGCGCATGGTCGTACCCCCGCACCGGGACGGCGGCCAGGCCCAGTACATCCAACGGCCGCTGCCCGAGCCTCGGTCGGCGACGACCACCGCCGCCCGCGCCTGGGCCCTGGGGCGCCTGCACGAACCGATCCAGCTCCGCGACATGGCCGCGCAGGAGTCCATGTCCGTGCGCACCTTCACCCGCCGCTTCCGCGAGGAGGTCGGTGTCAGCCCCGGTCAGTGGCTGACCCGGCAACGCGTCGAACGGGCCCGCCACCTCCTGGAGTCCACCGGACTCTCCGTCGACCAGGTCGCCCACGACGCGGGCTTCGGCACGGCCCAGTCGATGCGGCAGCATCTGCAGGGCGCGCTGGGGGTGACCCCGACGGCGTACCGGCGGACCTTCAAGGCGGAAGGGGCGGCGACACGTACGGCGGGGGCCGGCCGCGCGGAGCGGACCGGGCAGGAGCCCAGCCCGGTGGCCTAGAAGGTGAGCACCGCCCTCGCCACCCGCCCCTCCCCCGCGTCCTGCGCCGCCTTCGCGAAGTCCTCCACCGGGTAGGTGGCCGTGACCAGCTCGTCCAGGAGCAGCCGGCCCTCCCGGTAGAGGTCGGCGTAGAGCGCGATGTCGCGTTGCGGGCGGGACGAGCCGTACCGGCAGCCCAGGATCGACTTGTCCAGGTAGAGGGAGGAGACGAGGAAGGACGCCTCGGCGGTCGCGGGCGGCACACCGAGCAGGACGGCCTGGCCGTGCCGGTCCAGCAGGTCGATCGCCTGGCGGACGAGTGCGACGCGGCCGACGCACTCGAAGGCGTGGTCGGCGCCCGTGGGCAGGATGTCCCGTACGCCGGCCACGGACGTCAGGAAGTGTGTGGCCCCGAACAGCCGCGCCACCGCCTCCTTGTCCGGGTTGGCGTCCACGGCGACGATCCGCGTCGCCCCCGCGATCCGCGCGCCCTGTACGACGTTGAGCCCGATCCCGCCGGCCCCGATCACGACGACGGTGTCCCCGCGGTCGACGCGCGCCCGGTTGAGCACCGCGCCGACGCCGGTCAGCACCCCGCACCCGATCAGCGCGGCGGAGGTCAGCGGAATGTCGTCCGGTATCCGTACCGCCTGGACGGCCTTGACCACCGTCCTCTCCGCGAAGGCGGAGTTCGCGGCGAACTGGAACACCTCCCGCCCGCCGCGCGAGAACGGCCGCGTGGGACGTCCGATCGCCCTGCGGCACATGGTCGGCCGCCCCCGGTCGCAGTCGGCGCAGGCCCCGCAGTTGGCGAGGGTGGACAGGGCCACGTGGTCCCCGGGCCGGACGTGCCGGACCCCCGCCCCCACCGCCTCGACGACGCCCGCCCCCTCGTGTCCCAGCACCACCGGCACCGGGAACGGAATCGTCCCGTCCACCACCGACAGGTCGCTGTGGCAGAGCCCGGCGGCCGAGACGGCCACCAGCACCTCACCGGGACCCGGCTCCCGCACGACCAGATCGTCGACGACCTCGGCCCGCTTCCCGTCGAACACCACTCCGCGCATGGCCCTCACCCCTCAGCTCGGCCTCTCGGCTCCCTCGGCAGACCGAGCACCCGCTCGGCGATGATCGTGCGCTGCACCTCGTCGGAACCGCCGTAGACGGTGTCGGCCCGGCTGAACAGGAACAGGTACTGGAAGGGGTCCAGCGCGTACGGCTCCGGCGCCGACCACTCCCGTGGCCCCAGCACCGCCCCCGCGCCCCGCACCTCCATGGCCAGCTCACCGAGCCGCCGGTGCCACCGCCCCCACAACAGCTTGGCCACGCTCGGCGCACCCGGCTCGGCCCCGCCCTCCGCCCCGCCGAGCGTCCGCAGGGCGTTCCACCGCATCGCCTTCAACTCGGCCCACTGCCCCACGAGTCGGTCGCGTACGACGGGATCGTCCGCCGCCCCGCTCGCCACGGCGGCCCGTACGACGTCCCCCAACTCCCGCTCGAAGCCGATCTGCTGGGCGAGGGTCGACACCCCCCGCTCGAAGCCGAGCAGCCCCATGGCCACCCGCCAGCCGTTCCCCTCGCCCCCGACGACGTGCTCCGCGCGGGCGTGCGCCCCGTCGAAGAAGACCTCGTTGAACTCGCTCGTCCCGGTCATCTGCCGGATGGGCCGCACCTCGACCCGGCCCGGCTGGTCCATCGGCACGAGCACCAACGACAGCCCGTGGTGGCGTACGGAGCCCGGCTCGGTACGGGCCAGCACGAAGCACCAGTCGGCCTCGTGGGCGAGCGAGGTCCAGATCTTCTGTCCGGTGATCCGGTACGACCCGTCGTCCGCCCGCTCCGCCCTGGTCCGCACCCCTGCGAGGTCGGACCCGGCGCCGGGCTCGCTGTATCCCTGGCACCAGAGTTCGTCGCCGCGCGCGATCGGCGGCAGGAACCGCCGCTTCTGCTCCTCGCTCCCGAACGCGATCAGCGTCGGCGCGAGCAGCTTCTCCCCGATGTGCCCGGAGCGGGCGGGTACGTCGGCCCGCGCGTACTCCTCGGCCCACACCACCTGCCGGACCAGCGTGGCCGTCCGGTTCCCGTACCCGCCCTCGCTCCATCCGAGCCCGATCCACCCGGCGGCCCCGAGCGTCCGCTCCCAGTCCCGCCGGTCCTCGCCCACTCCGGCGTGCGCCCCCAGCCAGTCCCGCACCTCCGCCCGGAACGCCTCGTCCTCGTCACTGAACCCGAAGTCCATGCCACCTCCCGATGAACGCCGCGCGGATGGAGCAGCGTGCCTGCTTCGTCGGCGGGTGCCGGCGCGTGGGGCTTCTCGCGCAGTTCCCCGCGCCCCTGAACACCCAGGCCCTGTGCCCCTGAACACCCAGGCCCCGCGGGCCTGAAAAGCGACGCTCGGGCGGGGGAGAAACACGGGGCGCAGCCCCCGCCTCTCAGGGGCGCGGGGAACCGCGCGACCAGCCCCCACCGGAGCCGCACCCGCCGACGAACCCCCGCCCCCACCCCCTCACGCGTTCGGCCGCTCCCCGGCCGCCGCGGCCCGGGCCATCCCCTCCACCCGCTCCAGCATCGGCATCGGATCCACCCCCAGCGCCCCCGGCAGGAACTCCGCGATCCTCTCCGGGGTCCAGCCCCCCTCCGCATACGCCGAGCGCAGCTCCCGCGGCTGCGCCCACACCGCGATCTTCGGCCCGGCGACCGTGTACACCTGCCCGGTGATCCGTTCCTCTCGGGCCCGGTCCGACAGCAGGTACACCACGAACGCGGCCACGTCCTCCGGCTCACCGATCTCGGTCAGCTCCATCGGCACCCCCGCGGACATCCGCGTACGCGCCACCGGCGCCACCGCGTTCGCGGTCACCCCGTAGCGGTGCAGGCCCAGCGCCGCGCTGCGCACCAGGGAGATGATCCCGCCCTTGGCCGCGCTGTAGTTGGCCTGCGAGACGGACCCCTGGTGGTTGCCGCTCGTGAACCCGATCAGGGTCCCGGCCCGCTGCTTGCGCATGACGGCGGACGCGGCCCGGAACACGGTGAACGTGCCCTTCAGATGGGTGGCGATGACCGGATCCCATTCGTCCTCGGCCATGTTGAACAGCATCCGCTCGCGCAGGATCCCGGCGACACAGACGACCCCGTCGATCCGTCCGTACGCCTCGACCGCCGTGTCCACGAGCCGTTGTCCGCCGGCCATGGTGGAGATGTCGTCGGCGACGGCGACGGCCTCGCCCCCGGCCGCCTCGATCTCCTTGACGACGGTCTCGGCGACGGAGCTGGTGGGTTCGGAGCCGTCGACGGAGACGCCGTAGTCGTTGACGACGACGCGCGCGCCCTCGGCGGCGGCGCCGAGCGCGACCGCCCGGCCGATCCCCCGCCCCGCTCCGGTGACGGCGACGACCTTGCCTGCCAAGAAGTTTCCCACCCCGGCCCCTTCCCCTCATCCCGGTTACTGATGGACCGTTACCTGACGGGCTATCACCTGACGTACCGTCAGATCTGCTCGTACGGCGATTCTACGGCCCGTCCGACACACCCACACAAGCCCCGGGGAGGGCCGATGTCATTGCCCGTGCAGTTCCACGACATCGCCAAGCGCGTGAACAACTGGGGACGTTGGGGGGCGGACGACGAGATCGGCACCCTCAACCTGATCACCGACGAGGTCGTACGGGAGGCCGCCGCCTCGGTCCGCACCGGGCGCCGGGTGCCGCTCGCACTGCCCCTCCAGCAGGACGGCGTGCAGACGGGGATGATGCCGGGCCGGGTGAACCCGCTGCACGCGATGGTGCAGATCAACCAGGAGATCTTCGGTCCGGGCACGGTCGCGTGCAGCGACGACGCGGTGACCATGGGACTGCAGGCGGCGACGCACTGGGACGCGCTCACCCATGTCTCGCACTCGGGCCGGATCTACAACGGCCGCCCGGCGGACACCATCACCCCACACGGCGGCGCGGCCTTCGCCGGCATCGACAAGGCCCGGCACATCGTCTCGCGCGGCGTGCTCCTGGACATCCCGCGCGCCCTGGGCCGCGACGACGACCGGCTGCCCGGCGACCACGCGGTCACCCCCGAAGACCTGGACGCGGCCGAGGAGTTGGCGGGGACCCGGGTCCGCGCGGGGGACATCGTCCTGGTCCGCACCGGGCAGATCCGGACCTACCTGGCCGGCGACAAGCACGGGTACGCGTTCCCCTCGCCGGGGCTCTCCGTGCGCACCCCGGAGTGGTTCCACGCGCGCGATGTCGCCGCCGTCGCCAACGACACCCTGACGTTCGAGATCTTCCCGCCGGAGATCGAGGACCTGTGGCTGCCGGTGCACGCGCTCCACCTGGTCGAGATGGGCATGCCGCAGGGGCAGAACTGGAATCTGGAAGAGTTGTCCACAGCCTGTGGACAACTTGGGCGGTACGACTTCCTGCTCTCGGCGATGCCCGAACCGTTCGTCGGCGCCACGGGCACGCCGGTGGCACCGATCGCCCTCCTGTAGACACCCCGCACCACGGGGACTTCGGACCATCGGGCCCCTGAGCCGGCTGGCGGCGCGGCGCTGTCCGCCCCGAGCACGGCACCGCGCGCCGCCATCCGGCCTCGGCGGGCCCGCTCCACCCCCGGATCCCTGCGCGAGCCGACGCCGAACGCGACCCACGCTCGTCGAGGACTTCCGTCACCGAAGCCCTCGTCGTCCCCTCGCGGCGAATCGCTGGACACAAGCGTGATCAAACGGACAGGACACGTCAACACCCGTTCGGGGAGCAGGCACGCGAAACCGGCATCCTGGCGGTGCGTACGGAAGCACGACCCGGCGCACGGCCAGGCCGCCACCGACCGACCACCCCGCGCCACGCACGCACGCGCAGGCGCGTGCGGCGCACCTACGGGCGACCGCGCGCACCTGACGCCCCGACGGGAGGCAGGCCCACCGAGCGGCGGCAGGGGGTACACCGTCGTCCGTCGCGCCGTTCACCGCACACCGCGCCCCACACCCCGCACAGGACAGCGCCGGCTAGACCGCCTCGTAGGCCATCCCGTCGTACGCCATCCCCTCGCACACCAGGCTCTCCCGGGCGACCGCGGCGACCCCGGTCACCGCGCTGCACGCCGGATAGACCGCCGGCGCCACGACGCCGCCGCCCGCTCCCGGCGCACCACCCGACGCCCCCGAGGCACCCCTCGCCCCGGCGACCCCCGGCACCACCCGGTCCAGCTCGCACCAGATGCGCTTGCCGACGCCCTCGTAGGACCAGCCCCAGCGGTCCGCGAGGACCTCGACCAGGGCGAGACCCCGCCCGCCCGTCTCGTCACCGTCGGCGCATCGCGGGGCCGGCGGACACGCGCTGGTGTCGGCGACCTCCAGGCGGACCTTGCCGACCGCACCGTCGCGCAGGGCGGACAGCAGCAGCCGCAGCACGGCCGGACGGCCGGTGTGGACCACCGCGTTGGTGACCAGCTCGGAGACGAGGAGGATCAGCGTCTCGGCGAGCGGCTCGTCGTCCCCTATCCCGGACCCGGCGAGCCGTGAACGGGCCCATCTCCGTGCGCGACCCACCTCTGCGGGGTCGGGCCGGATCTCCAGCTGCACTTGAAGCACCTGCACCGCTCACACCATCCGAACCGGCGGACACATCGCCGCACGCCCCTCAGGGGCCACGATCGTGGTCATCTGCTGCCTGGCCGACGCCACCGTCAACGACACCGTCGGCACCGGGATCACGGAACGTGATCCCCTTACAGGACAGCATGGTTGACGTACAGTCACCCCAACAAGCGCTTCGGGCATATTCCAGCGCGAAGGAGTACGCGTACGGCATACTGTGCGACGCTCATCGCGGCGAGTCGAACAGACCGGGGCCGCGAGACTTCGGCCCACTTCACGAGCGCCGCGCACCGCCGGATCCGGGGCCGCCACAGGGGCAACACCGACTCGGCTCGACCTCGGAACCACTCGCATCCACCAGAAGGTACCGGAGCGGGACTCCGACTCCAGGCCGTGACAAGTCACACTCAGGACACAACCCGGTATCAACGCTCGGTAATTCCGGTATGCCACGTTCCGCGACATTCGAGCGTTACGCCGCCACACCTTTACGCTCCGTGCCTGGTCAGCGCGATCAGCCCGCCTCGACCAACAGTTCCCCCGCCAACAACTCCTCACTCTCCGTGATCGATCCGCCACGTTCCGCCCGTACCCACGCCCGCTTCAGACACAGGTGTACGTCGGCCTCCCAGGTGAACCCCATGCCGCCGTGCACCTGGAGACAGTCGCGCGCCCCGCGCACCGCGGCCTCGTCGGCCAGCAGGCGGGCCGCCGCGATGTCCACCGGATCAGCGGTCACGGCCGCCGCGTACACCGCCGCCCGCGCCACCTCCACCCGCACCAGCAGTTCGGCACAGAGATGCTTGACCGCCTGGAACGCCCCGACCGGTCGGCCGAACTGCTCGCGCGTCCGGGCGTGTTGCACCGCGGCCTCACAGGCCCGCACCGCCGTCCCCAACTGCTCGGCGGCGGTGAGCAGGACGAACAGATCATCGGGGCGGGCGGCCGAACCGGCCCCGGGCACCCGGTGCAGCGGCGTCAGCGGGTCGACGGACCGCAGCTCCACGGCCTCCCCCGCCTCCCCCACGACCACGTCGGCCTCCGCCAGCCACTCCACCAGCCCCCCGCCCCCGACGGCGGTGACGACGGCCTCCCCGGTCGCCGCCCCCGGCACCACCCCCGCCGCGAGATGCGTGGCCACGAGCGGCCCCGGCAACAGGGCCCGCCCGGCCTCCTCGAACACCAACACGGCCTCCGGCAGCCCCAGCCCGACCCCGTCCCGCGCCTCCGGCAGCCGCAACGCGAAGAACCCGACCGCCCCCAGCTCCCGCCACAGCTCCCGGTCCAGCCGGGGCCGGTCGACGGCGGCCCGGAGCGCCTCCCGCCCGAAACGTCGTGCCAGGAACTCCCGTACGCCGTCCCGCAACGCCTGCTGATCCTCAGTGAGTCGAAACCGCATCGCCGAGTGCCCCTCCTCAACCCCGAGTACGACAGCGCGCCCTCCAGGGGCGCGGGAAACCGCGCGAGCGACCCCACGCGGCGGCGGACCCACCACACCCCCGCCCCCGTCGCCCCCTCACCCCTTGGGCAACCCCAGAATCCGCTCCCCCACGATGTTCCGCTGGATCTCCGACGTCCCCGCCGCGATCGTGTACGACAGCGAAGCCAGCCGGTCGAGAACCCACGGCCGCCCCAGATCGACCGCCTCCGCCCCCAGCACCTCCCCCGCCGCGTCGAACAGCTCCTGCCGCGCGCGCGAGTACCTCAGCTTGAAGACCGAGCCCCCCACTCCCGGCACACCACCGCTCGCCTCCGCCGCGCTCACGTTCCACTGCGTGAGCCGCCACAGGGCCCGGAACTCCGCGTTCAGCCGCCCCAGCCTCCGCCGCACCGAGGAGTCGTCCCAGCGCCCGTTCGCCCGCGCCTGGCGCGCGACCTCCCCCAACACCCGCCGACAGGCGACCACTTCGCCCACGAACGCCGTCCCGCGCTCGAACGACAGCGTCACCATCGTCACGCGCCACCCGTCGTTCTCCTCGCCCACCCGGTTGGCGACCGGCACCCGTACGTCGTCGAGGAAGACCTCGGCGAACTCGGTGGAGCCGGCGAGCGTGCGCAGCGGCCGTACGGTCACGCCGGGCGCGTCCATGGGCATCGCCAGCCAGGTGATGCCCCGGTGCTTCGGCGCGTCCGGATCCGTGCGCACCAACAGCTCGCACCAGTCGGCGACTTCGGCGTGCGAGGTCCAGATCTTGGACCCGCTCACCACGTACGCGTCGCCGTCCCGACGCGCGCGGGTGCGCAACGACGCGAGGTCGGACCCGGCGTCCGGTTCGCTGAACCCCTGGCACCACACCTCCTCGCCGCGCAGGATCGGCGGGAGCCAGCGGGCCCGCTGGCCGGGGGTGCCCTCGGCGGCGATCGTGGGCCCCGCGTGCAGCAGCCCCACGAAGCCGGCGCCCACGTACGGGGCGCCCGCCCGCTCGGTCTCCTCCAGGAAGATCAGCCGCGTGGTCGGCGAGGCGTCCCAGTGGACGTCGGCGTACCCGGCGTCGTACAGCGTCCGCTGCCAGCCGAGATCGTAGGCGCGCCGTCCGGGCCAGTCGCCGGGCGACGGCTTCGGCGGCAGCGAGGGGAGCGTCTTCGCCAGCCACTCCCGCAGCCGCGCCCGGAACTCCTCCTGCGCCGGGCTGTACGCGAGGTCCATCGCCCGGGGCCCTACGTGCCGAGGTGGCGGTCGAGGTCCAGGCCGAGCATGCGGATCGCGTTGCCGCGCATGAGCTTGTAGACGGTCTCGTCGTCGAGGCCCTTCACATGGTCGAGGGCGACCTCCTTGGTGTGCGGGAAGGTCGAGTCGACGTGCGGGTAGTCGGTCTCGAAGGTCGCGTTGTCGCGACCGACCACGTCCAGCGAGGCGATCCCGTGCTTGTCGCGGAAGAAGCAGCAGAACATCTGCCGGTAGTAGTACGTCGACGGCGGCTCGGGGATCAGGTCGCGCACGCCGCCCCAGGCGCGGTGCTCCTCCCAGACGTCGTCGGCGCGTTCCAGGGCGTAGGGGATCCAGCCCATCTGGCCCTCGCTGTAGGCGAGTTTGAGGCGGGGGAACTTCACCAGGACCCCGCTGAAGAGGAAGTCCATCATCGAGGCCATCGCGTTGTTGAAGGAGAGCGAGGCCTGCACGGCGGGGGGTGCGTCGGGGGAGGCGGCCGGCATCTGGGAGCTGGAGCCGATGTGCATGTTGACGACCGTCCCGGTCTCCTGGCAGGCCGCGAAGAAGGGGTCCCAGTAGCCGGAGTGGATGGAGGGCAGGCCGAGGTAGGTCGGGATCTCCGAGAAGGTGACGGCCCGGACGCCCCGGGCGGCGTTGCGCTCGATCTCCTCGACGGCGAGGTCGATGTCCCACAGGGGGATCAGGCAGAGCGGGATGAGCCGGCCGCCGCTGTCGCCGCACCACTCCTCGACCATCCAGTCGTTGTACGCGCGCACGCAGGCCAGGGCGACCTCCTTGTCGTGCGCCTCGGCGAAGGTCTGGCCGCAGAAGCGCGGGAAGGTCGGGAAGCAGAGCGAGGCCTCGACGTGGTTGAGGTCCATGTCCGCCAGCCGGGCCTTCGGGTCCCAGCAGCCGCGCCGCATCTCCTCGCGGGTGATGCCCTCCAGGGTCATCTCGTCCCGGTCGAAGCCGACGGCCGCGATGTTCCGCTTGTACGGGAACTTCAGGTCCTCGTAGATCCACCAGTCCGTCGGCTGCCCCTCGGGGTCCATCGTGATCCGGTACTTGCCGGCGATGTACGCCAGCTCGCCGATCCCGGCGGTGAGGGGCTTCGGGCCCCGGTCGCGGTACTTCTCCGGCAGCCAGGTGTCGAAGAGGTGCGCGGGCTCGATCACATGGTCGTCGACGCTGATGATGCGGGGCAGTTCGGTCATGGATCCCCCACTCAGTTATCTGATGGACCGTCAGATCCTTGTGAGCAGGTTAGTGGCACACCCCTGGACCGACAAGCCGCCCCGGCCTACGCTCTGGCCACGATCTGACATACCGTCAGCCAGTGGCGAGTGAGCCGAAGGGGCGCGTCGGTGTCGCCCCGCGAGCGCGCGGAGGCCCGCAGGGTCGAGCACGGTCGCGGGGCTCGACACCGACGGGAGCGCCCCGGAGGCGAACCGAGCCTCAAAAGAAGGGGCCCCGCGCTGTGAATGACACCGCCCACGCACTCGGCACGTCCCGCACCCTCTGGGAACTCCTCGACCGCCGCGCCGGCCTCACCCCCGACCGGCCCGTCCTCCTCCAGGACGACCGCACCCTGAGCTTCGGCGAACTGCGCGCCCGCGCCGAGCGGGTGGCAGCCGGGCTGCACGACAGGGGCGTACGCCCCGGCACGGTCGTCGCCTGGCAGCTGCCCACCCGGATCGAGACGGTCCTGCTCTCCTTCGCCCTGGCCCGCCTCGGCGCCGTCCAGTCCCCGGTGATCCCCTTCTACCGCGACCGCGAGGTCGGCTTCGCACTGCGGGAGTCGAAGGCGGAGTTCTTCGCGGTGCCGGGCGAGTGGCGGGGCTTCGACCACACGGAGATGGCCCGGCGGCTGGCGGCGCGCGGCGTCTTCGAGGCGTACGACCGGCTCCCGGACGGCGATCCCTCGACGCTCCCGGCCCCGCCGGCCGACGGCACCTCCGTCCGCTGGATCTACTGGACCTCGGGCACCACCTCCGACCCCAAGGGCGTCCTCCACACCGACCGTTCGCTGATCGCGGGCGGCTCCTGTCTCGCCCACGCGCTACGGCTCACCTCGGACGACGTCGGCTCGATCGCCTTCCCGTACGCGCACATCGGCGGCCCCGACTACATGGTGATGCTGCTGCTGTACGGCTTTCCGGCGGTGCTGTTCGAGCACTTCGCGCTGCCGGCCGCACTGGAGGGCTACCGCGAGCACGGGGTGACGGTGGCGGGCGGGTCGACGGCGTTCTACTCCATGTTCCTGGCCGAGCAGCGCAAGCAGCCCGGTGTTCCCGTCATTCCCACCCTGCGGCTGCTGGCGGGCGGCGGGGCCCCGAAACCGCCCGAGGTCTACCACGCGGTCGTCCGGGAGATGGGCGTGCAGCTCACCCACGGATACGGCATGACGGAGGTCCCGATGATCACGATGGGGGCGCCGGACGACTCGGTGGAGAACCTGGCGACGACGGAGGGGCGGCCGCCGGCCGGAATGGAGATACGGATAGCGGCGGACGGCGAGGTGCGGCTGCGGGGGGAGGCCGTCTGCCGGGGCTATCTGGACCCCGCGCAGTCGGCGACGGCGTTCGACGCGGACGGGTTCTTCGTGACGGGCGACCTCGGACACCTGACCGACAGCGGCCATCTGGTGCTGACCGGGCGCCTCAAGGACGTCATCATCCGCAAGGGCGAGAACATCTCGGCGAAGGAGATCGAGGACCTGCTGCACCGCCACCCGGCGGTGCGGGACGTGGCGGTGATCGGTCTCCCCGACGCCGAACGCGGGGAACGGGTCTGCGCGGTCGTGGAACAGCCGCCGGCGGCGGAGGCGCTGACCCTGGAGGCGGTGACGTCGTACCTGCGCGCGGAAGGGCTGTCGGTCCACAAGCTGCCGGAGCAGGTGGAGGTGGTGGACGCCCTTCCGCGCAACGAGACCCTGCGGAAGGTCCTCAAGTACAAGCTGCGCGAGCGTTACTCGGGCACGGTGAAGTAGCGGGCGAAGGCGTTCACGACCTCCACCTCGTCCACCTTGCCGTCGGCGTCGGTGTCGAGCGTGGCGGCGGCGGCCGCGCAGACCTCCTCCGGCGCGCCGAGGGCCTTGAGGACCCGGGCGGTCTCCTCGACCGTGGCCTTCCCGTCCCCGTCGGCGTCCGCGACCGCCAGGGCCGCATGCAGGAAGGGGCGGGCGATCTCGGCGAATCGGTCGGGGTTGTCGCGCAGTCGCTTGACCGCGCCGTTCACGAACTCGTCCCGGGTGATGCGCTGGTCGCCGTCCCGGTCCGCTATGCCGGCCATGCCCTGCCAGAAGGCCTCGGCACCGCCGTACAGGGCCTGGCCCTTGTCCGAACGCGCGGTGGTGCCGAACTCGTTGAGAACCGCCTTGCTCGCCGCGCTGAAGTCCTCGCGGTCGATCCAGCCGTTGCCGTCCTGGTCGAAGGTGGCGAACCGGGCGGCGATCCTGCGCTCGTACTCGCTGCTGACCATGTCTCTCGGGGCCCGCCTTACGTCAAGTGGGGTGTTTCTCGGACGGAGCGTACGACGTCAGAGGCCCGGACGGAGCGGGAAAGCGTCGCTTGTACCAAGACTGCGGGAATTCCGGGACAACCGTGTGGCCACCGGGACGCCACCGCGTGCGACAGCTCACACGTACGTACTGCTCATCGGGAGAGGTGCCGAGGTCAGGCCGACAGGGGGCCGGCCTCCTCCTCGGGCTCCGGCGCGACCGCCGAGGCGACGTCCGGGTGGACGTCGAAGAGACGGCGGACGCCGAGGGCGGCGAGCACGCGGTTGACATGCGCGCCGTGGGCCGGGCCGCCGCCCGCGTGGCCGTCGGCGGGGAGGATCAGCTTGAGCCGTCCCCGGCAGGAGCGCATGAGGCGGCGGGTGGCGATGAGGACCCCCACCCCGCTGGAGTCGCAGAAGACGACGTCGGAGAGGTCCAGGACGAGGCTTCGGCGGCCGTCGGCCACCGCCTCGTGCACCCGCTGGCGCAGCAGGGGCGAGGTGACCAGGTCCATCTCACCGGACACGTGCAGCACGACCCACCCGCCCCGCTCACCCGGCTCGCCCGGTACGCCCTGCCCGTCCTGATCGCCGTCGGTCACTTCGAACGTCACCGCGATGCCTCTCAGTCGCCGAACCGGAAGCCACTGCACCGCTTCCTGCTTGCGCGGCTGCCCCGCCGTCGTTCCATGAAACACCCGCGGCCCGCCGAAAGAGCGGGGTAAGCGAGCCAATTCAGGGGCCTTTTCGGTGCGATTTCTATCGAGTACGGTCACATGTGATCGACTATTGATCGCGAATGGATGTGAAGCGGTCCTGGCCGGTCGGATCCATGCAGATCCGGCCACACATGGGGTCGTACAAGCATACGAAAGGCGGGCGGACGCCCACGTGGGCGGCATGGAAACGGCTTGCGCCGACGGTCATACCACCTCCGGCCCCACGAGGGGCGCACATTGCCATAAAGGGGCGTGCGTGGTCAGCGGTGCCGACTACATTCGGGACGGCAGTGCACGGAGGCTTGAAACGGTGCCGGAACCGGGCCGCTGCGACGCCGGACCGACGAGGGGGTCGGTGACGGGTCGACACGGGGTCCACGGTCCGGAGGTCATCAGGAACGGCGCAGGTACGAGCAGGGTGAGGGGGCCGTATGGCGACGAAGGACGCACCGCCCCGCTGGGACCGCAGGATGCAGCAGCGGCTGGCGCGCGGCGAGGCGGCGGCGCTCGGTGAGCTGTACGACCGGTTCGCGTCCCTCGTGCACGGGCTCGCCCACCGCGTCCTCGGCGACGAGCGGGGCGCCGACGGCATCACCCGCGAGGTGTTCCTCCAGCTCTGGGAGAACCCCGAGGCGTACGACCCCAAGCACGGCCCCCTGCGTTCCTGGGTGGCGGCGCTGACCCACCGTCTGGCGGTGCAGCGGCTGCGCGCCACCGAGACCGCCGCGCTCGCCCGGGGCGGCGAGGGCACCGCGGAGGACCTGGAGCGCAAGGTGCGCCACGCGTCGGTCGCGGCCCGCGCCGACTACATAGTGCAGGCGATGCCCACATCGCTGCGGGCCGCCCTGGAGCTGGCGTACTTCCAGCGCCGCGACTACCGCCAGACCGCCACCGACCTCGGCGTCACCGAGGACGAGGCCCGCCGCCGCCTGCGCCTCGGCCTGCAGCTCCTGTCCACCGCCCACGACACCCGCCCCTCCGGCACCCCGCCCGAACCCGGGGCCACGGCGTGACCGGCGGACCGACCCCGTTCGGGGCCCCCGGCGACGACCCGGAGGAGCAGGGGCCCGGCGGCCCCCACGACGGTGACGGCGGTGGCGACGGGCCGGCCGGGCCGCCGCGCATACCGCTGCCGCGTACCTCCGTGGAGGACACCGGTCTGCCGCTGCCCGACCCCGCGCCGCCGACGGCACCTCCGGCGTCCCTCGTGCTGGAACACCATGTGCTCAAGGCGCTGCTCGGGGCCTGGGCGCTGGCGGCGTGCTCGGCGGAGGAGGCGCTGGCCGTCGAGGAGCACCTCGGGTCGTGCGGGGCGTGCGCGGACGAGGCGCGCCGGCTGCGGGAGGCCGTGGGGCTGCTGCACCCGCCGGAGAGCCTCGACCTGGATCCCTCGCTGCGCACCCAGGTGCTGGGCGTCTGTCTGCGCCGCCGCCCGCCGCGCATCCCCGTGCCCGGCTGGGCCGCCCCGTACGACGCGGAGACGGCCCGGCTGGACGCGTTGCTGCAGGACATCGGGACCGCCGACTGGCACGCGCCCGTACGGCTGCGCTGGTTCGAGGGCGTGGGGCCGGTGAGCCGGCGGACGACCGTCGCCGGGGTCATCGCCCATCTGCTCACCGTCGACGGGATGGTGGCGGCCGCGCTCGGTCTGGACGACCCGCTCGGCGGGCTGGATGCGGCGGGCGACGAGCCCGTCGGCGATACTCCGGCCGCGCGCACCGAGGCCTACTGGAAGGCGTCCCACTTCCCGCCGAGCCGTGCCCTGCGCGCACCCTGGCGGCAGCAGAGCCACGACATCGTCCGCACGACGTCGTTCACGGGCGGTGGCGGGCCGGACGGCTCCGACAACTCCGGGCGCCTGCCGGTCTCGTACGGCGGCTTCGAGCTTCCCCTGCGGGACGCGATGCTGGACCGGGCGTTCGAGTGCTGGATCCACGCGGAGGACATCGCGGAGGCCGTGGACTACCCCTACGAGCCGCCCTCGGGCCGCGATCTGCACGGCATGATCGACCTGGCGGCCCGCATGCTGCCGGTGTCCCTGGCCGAGCGGCGCCGGACCGGCCTGGCGTCCCCGCCCCCGCCGGGCCGCCACCTCGTACCGGCCGGCGCCCCCGGCCGCAGCCTCCGCCTGGAGATCGAGGGCTCCGGCGGCGGCGAGTGGCTCATCCCCCTGGACTCCCCCGCGGCCCTAGGCTCCGCCGACCACGAGGTGGCCCACGTCGCCCTGGAGGAAGCGGCGGCAGGCCAGGCCGGCGACCGCGAGGCAATCAAAGACGTCCTGCTAGCGGCAGCGTCCCTGAGCCGGATGTAGGGGGCCGGGAAGGGCGCAGCCCTTCCCGGGGCGCGGGGAACCGCGCGAACAACCCCACACGACCCGCACCCGCCGACACAACACCCGCCCCCGACCCCTGAGGCGCCCCCGCCCGGCGGAGCCCCTACGCGAAGACGACCGTCCGCCGCCCGTTCATCAGAATCCGCCGCTCCGCATGCCACTTGACCGCCCGCGCCAACGCCTGGCACTCCACGTCCCGCCCGACCGCGACCAGCCCCTCGGGCGTCACCCCGTGCCCCACCCGCTCGACCTCCTGCTCGATGATCGGCCCCTCGTCGAGGTCGGCGGTGACATAGTGCGCCGTCGCCCCGATCAGCTTCACACCCCGCGCATGCGCCTGGTGGTACGGCTTCGCACCCTTGAAGCTCGGCAGGAAGGAGTGGTGGATGTTGATGATGCGACCGCTCAGCTGCTTGCAGAGGTCGTCGGAGAGAACCTGCATGTAGCGGGCCAGAACGACCAGCTCGACCTTCTCCTCGCGCACGATCTCCAGCACCCGCGCCTCGGCCTGCGCCTTGGTGTCCTTGGTCACCGGAATGTGGTGGAAGGGGATGTCGTACGACCCCACCAGCTCGGCGAAGTCGGTGTGGTTGGAGACGACGGCCGCGATCTCCACCGGCAGCGCCCCGATGCTGGCCCGGAAGAGCAGGTCGTTCAGGCAGTGCCCGAACCTGCTGACCATCAGGACGATGCGCATCTTCTCGTCGGCCCGGTTGATCTGCCAGTCCATCTGGAAGGAGTCACCGATCGCCGCGAAGCTGGCCCGCAGCTTCTCCACGTTCACCGGCGCCTCCGCCGAGAAGTGGACGCGCATGAAGAACAGTCCCGTGTCGTGGTCGCCGAACTGCTGGCTGTCCTCGATGTTGCCGCCGGTCATGAAGAGGTAGCTCGACACGGCGTGCACGATGCCCGGCTTGTCCGGGCAGGCGAGGGTGAGGACGTACTGGTCGGCGGGCGCCGCGGCTCGGGTGGACTGCGCGTTCATGCCGGACAGGGTCCCATATGGCGTACCCGGGTCGGCAACCGTCCCGAGGACCGGACCACCCGTCCGCCCCTCGCGCGCCCCTCGCCCGTCCCGCCCGCCCTTCCGGCCCCTACGCCGCCCGCGTCATGATCCGCAGCACCTCAAGGGTGCGCGGCGGCGTGTCCGGGTCCTCCCCGTCGCTCGCCGAGAGGCGTACGTGGGCCTCGCGGGCGGCGCGGACCGCCTCGGGCCAGGCCTCGTGGTCGACGTAGGCGGAGACGGGCGCGTCCGGGCCGACCTGGTGCATGATCCGCAGCACGCGCAGCACGGCGGTGTCGACGAGGGCGGCCTCCTGGGCGTCACGGAAGATCGTGCCCACGTACTTCTCGGCGGACCAGTTGTCCAGCCAGGTGTCCTCGACCAGGCGGTACACGGCGTCGGTGACGTCCCCGTACCCGTCGACACCGGCCAGCCAGACATTCTGCTGGAACGCGGGGTCGGAGAGCATGTGCAGCGCGGAGCGCACATTGCTGCGCCAGCGCCACCACGGCATGTCGTTCAGTGGCATGTCGCCCATGGTGGATGAGCGACGCCCGCGACGGGAAGGGGTCTCCGGACCTTGGACGGTCATCGATCCTGCGTTCCTCTCTGCAACCACGCGAAAATACGATCGTAGCTCTTTGCAATTCACCTCCTGGTCACCTCACGTCGACCGTCCGTCACTCCCGGGTTGGCGGTGTGGCGGAATCGTGCGGAGCCATGACTGGTTCCCGGGCACGACGGACCCCTCTGTTCACAGACCTCCCCCTAGGGCTGGCCAAACGCCTGGTCAGGGCCACCACACTGGCGGCGTGTGCGTCGCTCGTCGCCGGGTGCGGGGTCGTCCCCGGTACCACGGGGGGTACCGGGGACGACCCCGTCACCGTCATGACCTGGGCCCCGGAGAAGACGTCCGCCACCAACAAGCCCGGTATGCCCGCCATGGCGAAGGCGTACGCCCGCTGGATCAACGCCAACGGCGGCATCAACGGCCGCGAACTCAAGATCCTGACCTGCAACGACCACAACGAGACCGTGAACGCCGCGAAGTGCGCCCGCCGCGCCGCCGACGAGAACGTCGTCGCGGTCGTCGGGTCCTACAGCCAGCACGGCCGTTCCTACCTCGCCCCGCTGGAGTCCGCGGGCATTCCCTACATCGGCGGCTACGGCGTCACCGACGACGAGTTCGCCAGCGCGCTGTCCTACCCGGTCAACGGCGGCCAGGCCTCCCTCATGGCGGGCCTCGGCGAGCAGCTGGCCAAGGCGTGCGGCCCGGTCGCCCTCGTGCGCCCCGACTCGATCGCCGGCGACCAGCTGCCGCTGCTGCTGGACTCGGGGCTGCGGTCCGGGGGCCATCAGGGATCCGAGGACCAGCTGGCGGCCGAGGACGCGACCGAGTACGGCGGGCACGCCCGGGAGGCCCTGCGGCGGGCCGCCTCCGATCCTGCCGCGGAGGGCTGTGTGGTCCCGGCGCTCGGCGACCGCACCTTCACCTTCATGGACTCCTTCCGCCGCGACCGCGGGGACTACCCGTCCGTCCGCACCGGGACCGTCCTCGGCAGCGTCGACCAGACGGTGATCGACGCGACCGGCGGCAGGTCGGGGCCGTACGAGGGGGCGTACGTCACCGGCTGGTACCCGGTGGAGACCGACAAGCGGTGGGACCGGATGAAGCAGGTGATCCGGGAGCACGCGTTCGACGACAACCGGATCGACCCGGCGGACCCGGGTGTGCAGACCACGTGGATCGCGTACACCGTCCTGCGGGCCGCCCTGCGGAAGATCGGTGACGGCGAGGTGACCGCCCAGGCGGTCCGCCGCGTCCTCGACGACGGCCTGACCGTCACCACGGGCGGCCTCACCCCACCTCTGAGCTGGCGCTTCGAAGACCTCATCGCCTCCGCGGGCTTCCCCCGCCTCATCAACCCGGAAGTCACCTTCCAGGTGGTCCGCAAGGGCCAACTGGTCGCCGCCCGCCGGGACTTCGTGAACGTGGAGAAGACACTGGTGGAGGCGGACAGCTGAGCGAACCGGGCGGCGCCGGCCGACGGGCTCCGGCCGACACGCTCCGGCTCCGGCTCTGACTCCGGCTCCGACCGCGGCCGCAGAGCCGTGGCCGCGCCGCTTCGCTAGAGCTGGACCGCCTGGCGCGTGGTCAGGCCGTAGGTCGTGGCGATGGTGTTCCAGAGCTTGGCGGCCTTGGCCTTCTCCGCGCTGGCGGTGCCGCTGGCCGCGTTGCCGGCCTGGGTCTGGCCGGTGGGGCGTGCCTGGCCCTTCTTGCAGCCCTTCCTGCCGGCGCTCTGGTCGGCCCACGCGGCGTAGTGGTCGTCGGCGGAGGCGGAGGCCTGCCAGGCCTTGGTGAGCGAGGTGGTCAGGGCCTCGTGGTCGGGCAGCTTGTCGACGGACAGTTCCCCGAGCCGGGTCACCAGCTCGTTGCGCTGCTTCGCCGCGTCCCGCAGATCGGTGGCGGCCTGCCCCAGGTTCGTGCAGGTCTTGATGTTCGCGACCGCCTTGATCACGCTGTTGCGGCTGTTGCCGCTGTCCGCCAGCAGCTTGTCCAGCGCGACCGCCTGCTCCTTCGCCGGATCGGCCGCCGCGGACTCCGACTCCTCGGGAGCCCCGGTCGCCGCCACGGGCTTGTTGTCGCTCGGCGAGTCCTTGTCCCCCGACCCGGCCATCAGCGCACCCGCCCCGATGCCGAGCACGGCGATCCCCACCCCGACGAGCGCGATGAGCGGCACCCGGGACTTCGTACGGCCGCCCCCGCCGCCCCCGCCGTCCCGTCTCGCACCGGCCCGCCCGGCGTGACCACCGTGACCGCCATGACCGCCATGACCGGAGGGCCCGCCCGGGCCCCGCGGCGGCTGCGGAGCGGCCGTGTGGTCGATCTTCGGCATCTGCTGCGTGGCCCCGGCGGCACCCTCCGCCGCCGCGTCGCTGCGGAAGAGGCTGTCGAACACGTCCGGCTGCTGCTGGGGCGGGCTCGGCCGCCGCGGCCCCGGCGCACCGTACGGCTGCGGCTGGGCCGGCGCCTGCGCGGCCACCGGCGGGATGAACTGCGTCGGCTGGGCGTCCGGGTTCCCGGCGGGCGCCGTGTGCGGGGGCTGTCCGGGGTGGCCGGCGGGCGGCAGGGGCCCGGCGCCGTGGTCCGGCACCCGCCCGAGGTACGCCGTCGCGTCGGCCGACGCCTCCGGCGGCAGCGCGCCCGGCCCGACCGGCGGCAGGAACTGCGTGGCGGCCTCCGCGGCGGGCGCCTGCGCGGCCACCGGCGGTATGTACTGCGTCGCGCCTTCGTCCATGGGCATGGCCCCGGTCGCCGGTACGTAGGGGATGTACTGGGTGGCCCCCTCGTCCACGGGTGCCTGCGGCGGGGCCGCCTCACCCGCGGCCGGCGGCAGCGGCGTGCCCGAGCCCGTTCCGCCGTATCCCCCGAGGCCGTACTCCGACCCCGTGGAACCCTCGGGCGGCAGCGGCGTCCCGCCCTGGGTGCCGTACGCGGCCTGGGCCCCGTACGGGTCGTAGGGGTCGTGCGTGCCCTGACCGCCCCACTCCGGAGCGGGTGGCGCGGACGGCGCGCTGTTCCAGTGGCCGGCGGGCGCCGCGGCCTCCTCGGAACCCCACTGCCGCTGCTGGTCCCACGGCTGGGCCGGGGCAGGCGGCAGCGGCGCCGGCGGCAGATCGCTCGGATGGAGCGGCGCCCCACCGTCCGAGGGCAGCACGATGCCTTCGCGCGCGGTCCGCGCCGAGGGCTCCTCGCCCTGTCCACTCTGCGTCACCGAGACTCCTACGAATGGGGGACTTGCGGAATCGTCGACTCACGCTACCGGTTCCGGATGACGGCCCACGCACCACCCGCGCCCCGAGGAGGGGGCGAAGCCGCCCTCAGGGACGCGGGAACCACGTGAGCCACCCCAGTACCCCACCCACGGCGCTCTACGCCGCCTGCAAGTCCATGCGCGCCCCGAACTCCCTGACCACCGCCTCCTCCCGGAACGGCTCCAACCGCTGCTGGAAGTCGTCCAGATACTCGGCCCCGCGGTTCGACCGCAGCGATCCCAGCAGCTCCACGGCCTGCATGCCCGTGTGACAGGCCTGCTCGACCTCGCGCTGCTGCACCTGCGCCGTGGCGAGCAGGACGTATCCGATGGCCCGCCGGCGGGCCCGTGACTCCGGATGCCTGGCCAGGGACTCCTCGGCCCGCCGGGCCGCCGCCTCCGCCTGCCCCAGATCCCGGTGGCAGTGCGCCAGCTCGTCGGCGAGATAGGCCTCGTCGAAGTGCCTGATCCACACCGGGTCGTCCCCGGCCGAGGGATCCGCGCTCTCCAGCGCCTCCACGGCACGCCCCGCCGCCGCCTGCGCGGCGCGCGCGTCGCCCATCAGCGCGTGCCCGCGCGCCTCCGCCGCGTGGAACATCGACTCCGCGCGCGGCGTGGCCCGCCCACGCGCCCCCTCCTGCGCCGCCCGCGCCAACTGCGCGATCTCCCGCGGGTTGCCGAGCTGCGCGGCGAGGTGACTCATGGACGCGGCGAGGACGTAACCGCCGTAGGCGCGGTCGCCCGCGGCCTGGGCGAGGCGGAGCGCCTGGATGTAGTACCGCTGGGCGAGGCCCGGCTGCCCGGTGTCGACGGCCATGTACCCGGCGAGTTCGGTCAGTCGGGCGACCGAGGCGAACAACTCCCGCCCCACCGCCTCCCGGTAGGAGCCGGCCAGCAGCCCCGAGACGACGCTGTTCAGGTAGTGCACGACGACCGGCCGCACATGCCCGCTGCCGTACTGGTGGTCGAGGTCGACGAGCGCCTGGGTCATCGCGCGCACGGCGTCCACGTCGGCCGACCCCACGCGGGGTCCCGCCGTGCGGGCGACCTGGGAGTCCGGCGACGAGATCAGCCAGTCCCGGCTGGGCTCGACCAGCGCGGAGGCGGCGACGGACGAGCCGGAGAGGAAGTCCCGCCGCCCCACGTCGCTGCGCCACAGCTCGCAGACCTGCTCGATCGCCCCCAGCACCGTCGGCGAGAACTGCAGACCGACGCCGGACGCGAGGTTCTTGCCGTTGGCCATGCCGATCTCGTCGATGGTGACCGTGCGGCCCAGTTTGCGGCCGAGGGCCTCGGCGATGATCGCGGGCGCCCGGCCCCTCGGCTGCTGTCCCCGCAACCAGCGGGCCACGGACGTCTTGTCGTAGCGGAGATCGAGGCCGTGCTCCGCGCCGCACATGTTGACCCGCCGGGCCAGCCCGGCGTTGGAACAGCCCGCTTCCTGGATGAGTGCCTGCAGTCGTTCGTTCGGCTGCCTGGCGACGAGCGGCCTTGCGGCCATGGCGTACCCCCTGTGGCTGTGGTGCCTTGCCCACGCACCGAGTTGACGTGTCCTCAGCGGCCGACTCCTCTCGCATACGTGTACCCACATATCGAAAGGTTCCGGCCTCGAAGATCAATGCCCCGCCGACATACCGAAGATGCGAGACATACCAGGATTGCCGGGGTAAACACGGATGCTGTACCCCACACGTGGCTACCCGGCTCACTCCGTGATCCCGCCCGCGCGCCCCCGGCCGTGCGCCCATGCGCCCCGGCCCGATCGGCGATGCTCTCCCCCGCGCATGTGACTTCCGTAACCCCTGATGACCGCTAGAGTTGTGTTCATCGTGGAAGAGACCATCGCGGGCCCTGAAGCTGCCCACATCCCGAAGCAGCGTGGCGAATCGCTGCTGGACACCGCCGTTCGCTACACCGAAGATCGCCACTGGGACGTGTTCCCCGGTACATGGCTGGAAGCCGTCGACGGGGTGCAGCAGTGCTCCTGCGGCAGCGCGGTGTGCGCCGCCCCCGGCGCGCACCCGGCGCGCGAGGACTGGGCGACCCAGGCGACAGGCAGTGCGACCGCCGCACGCCGTCTGTGGTCGGAGCAGCCCACCGCGTCGATCCTTCTGCCGACCGGCCATACGTTCGACACGATCGACGTTCCGGAGACCGCCGGCCTGCTGGCGCTGGCCCGCATGGAACGCATGGAGCTGACCCTCGGCCCGGTGACCTGGACGCCGGACCGCCGGATGCACTTCTTCGTGCTGCCGGGTGCCTCCGTCAAGGTCCCCGATCTCGTACGGAAGTTGGGCTGGTCGCCGCTGGCGCTCGACCTCAGGGCGCTGGGCGAGGGCGAGTACGTGGCGGCTCCGCCGACGCGGTACGGGTCGCGGGGGGCCGTGCAGTGGGCCCGGCGCCCCACCCCGGCCAACCGCTGGCTGCCGGACGCCGAGGAACTGATCTCACCGCTCGCCTACGCGTGCGGGCGGGACGGGCGCCGCTGACTCCCGCCGCCCTCGCGGGACCGTTTCCCCAGGGTGTCGTCATGACTGAGGACACCTTCTGGAACGTGGCGGAGGATCAGGAAGTGGTCCGGTAAGGGGAGTTCTCCTGACCGTGGTCCGTGCGCCGCTGCCGGGCGGTTCGGCGGTTCTGCCCGCTCATGATCTGGTGCGGGCGCGGGAGTTCGTGTCCTCGTTCGGGACCGTCGACGCCGTCCGCGAGGAACTCGCCCCCGTCGACGCCACCGACGCCGTGGCCCTGGCGACCCGGGCGGATCTCGATGTCGTCCGGGTCGGATGCTGGGGCGGCGTCACCGAGATCGTCGATCCGGCGCTGGGGAACCTCGGGGACGACTGCCACCTTCAGCACCATCACCGGCGCGAGGACGGCCCAGGGCACGATCGACAGGATCAAGGCGTCCGACGACGAGCTGAAGCAGCTCCGGGGCACCAGCCGCACCCAGGCCGGCATCTGGGAACAGCGCTCCAACGGCATCGAGCGCACCGGCAGGCCCAACGTCCACACGCACGACGACAAGCGGTTCGACGCCGACCCCCTCAAGGGCGGGCGCGGCCCGATCATCGACTAGGCCCTGCGCTCCGGCAAGACGCCGGAGGAGGCCAAGCGGCTGCAGAAGATGTACGACGCCAACAACGGCAAGGGGTACTTCGGGCGGCCCGGCGGCATCGACTTCTCCTCCCTGGAGATGAACTACGTCGGCGAGCCCGTGAAGGGCGAGGGCCTCGACTACGGACGAGGGAGGGCCCCGGAGCGGTCCGGGGCCCTCCCGCCGTGTGGGAATCAGTCCGAGAAGGTGTCCAGGAACGGCTCTATGGCCGCGCGCCACGCGTCCGGCTGGTCGTAGTGGACGAGGTGGCCCGCGTCGGCGACCTCGGCGTACTGGCCGTGGGGCAGCACGCGGACCATCTCCTGGGACTCGGCGCGGCCCAGTTCGCCGTCGAGGCCGCGGACGACGAGGGTGGGGCAGCGGACCTGGGTCAGCTCCTCCCAGTGCGCGTCGTACACCCACGTCTCGCGGGTCTTCAGCATCTGCTCGGGGTCGAAGACGGGCCGCCAGCCGTCGGGGCCCTCGTGCATGACCTCGGCGTAGAACTCGCCGCGGGACGGGCTGGGGCGCTCCACCCAGGGATCGTCCTCGCCGAACCACTTGCGGACGTCGGCGAGGGTGGCGAAGGGCAGCGGCCAGGCCTTGAACCAGTTCTCCCACTCGCGCTGCGAGGCGGCGCCCAGCGCCGAGGCCCGCATGTCGCAGATGATCAGGCCGCGCACCAGGTCCGGGCGGCGGGCGGCCAGCTGCCAGGCGGTCAGGGCGCCCATGGCGTGGCCGATGAGGACGACCGGGCCCAGGCCCAGCTGTTCGACCGCCGCCTCGGCGTCCTCGACGTAGGCCTCCCGGGTGTACGCGGCCTGCTCGGGCTTCGCGCTCTGGCCGTGACCGCGCTGGTCGAGTGCGACGGCGCGGTGCCGTTCGGAGAGCCAGCGGGCGGTGGGGGCCCAGTGGGAGGCGCGGCCCATGAGGCCGTGCAGTAACAGCACCCCCGGCCGGGGCTCGTGTTCACCGGACTTGGGCGGTTCGTCGAACTCCCAGGCGGCGAGACTCACGCCGTCCGCTCCCGTCACGTCGATGCGCCGCACCATTGGCACCCCCCAGACTCCCGCCCGGACCACTCGCTCCCGCCTCGTGTACCCACTTCGAGCCGGTTGGTCCACTCGTCCCAACTGCTGTCGTACCGCTGTTCCGCTGCTGCTCCTACTGCTTCCCCGTCGCATCCGCCGTCGCTCCAGCCGCCGTCACCCCGTGCGCGCCGCTCGGACGACCCGCCCGTGTGTTACAGCGTGCATATCGGTTGACACGTTACGTGTGGGGTGCGCGAGTCGGTCAGGGCACGTGTCACACATCGCCACGCCGCCCACGCTATCGAATGCACATTCGAAGATCCTGCCCTGGGCGGCAACACCCCTCGTTCGAGTGACCCCCCTCAAGGATTGCCCGCCGCCACCGAGGGGAGATCTTCAACGGGAGGCGGACCGCTCGGGGAAAACGGTCCGAGGGGACTGACCCTGGGAGCTCGGGGCTCCGGGTCAGCACAGGGGAGGACAGGCCCCGGCGCCACACGGCGCCGGGGCCCTCCTCACGTCCACGGCACATCAGCCCCGCCCCCTCCCCTACCACCGGAGATCCGCCGTCTCGGGCGGCCAAGAGCCCCTCAGGTCATATGCCTCACGCGCAAGCCTCGCATGCGAACGGTTCGCGCGCTGCGATTCGGCGCACTGAATCTTCGACGGGGCGAGATCCCGGACACGAACCCCGATCCCCCACAACTTCCCCTTCCGCACCGGGAGTTGGCGGCCGATACGGACATCCACCGACACACACCGAACAACGGTCGACGCAAGCCGACACGGACCGCCGTCGACGGCCGGAATCAGCCAGTTCCGACAGCGCGGCAGCCGACGGCGCGGCGTGCGGCGGTCGCCGACGGGGTGCGGGTGTGTGCCATCCGTCGGGGAGCGAGGCGAGCGGCGCGACCTGGCTCGCGGGCTCGGGAGGGCGGGTGGCGCCACCGGAACGACGGCCGGAACCGGGCGGCGGAGCGGCGTCGGCCGGTGCGGCGCTCGGCGGCATCGGTGTGCCGTCCGCCGACGGCGGGGTGGGCGGACCGGTACGGCTCACGGGAGGGCGAGCGGGGTTCCCCGGCGCCTGAGTCCGTCGACGGCGGCGCGGCGGGGGGGGCGCCGACGCCGGTACTGCGGCCGGGGCCGGGCCGGTACCGGGCGTCGGGGTGGTGCAGGGGTCGGGGTCGTCGGGTGGGAGGTTCAGCGTTTGGCGACGAACACGTGGGAGGCGACGTCCGCCTCCAGCTCCGCCGCCTCGCCGCCGCTGCCCACGAGGACGCCGCCCGCCGCCTCCGTCACGCTCACCACGGAACCGGGCTGCACGCCCGCGCGGCGCAGCGTGTACATCAGCTGGGCGTCCGTCTGGATGGGCTCGCCGATCCGGCGTACGACCACGGTCTTGCCCTCCGTGCCCGGGTCGAGGTCGGCGAGCGACACCATGCCCTCGTCCAGGAAGGGGTCCGCGCCGTCCTTCTCGCCCAGCTCCTCCAGGCCCGGGATCGGGTTGCCGTACGGCGACTCGGTGGGGTGGCGCAGCAGTTCCAGGACGCGGCGCTCGACCGCCTCGCTCATCACGTGCTCCCAGCGACACGCCTCCGCGTGCACCTGCTCCCACTCCAGGCCGATCACGTCGACGAGCAGACACTCCGCGAGGCGGTGTTTGCGCATCACGCGCGTGGCCAGCCGGCGGCCCTCCTCGGTCAGCTCCAGGTGGCGGTCCGCGGCGACGGCCACCAGGCCGTCGCGCTCCATGCGCGCGACCGTCTGGCTCACCGTGGGGCCGCTCTGGTCGAGCCGCTCCGCGATCCGGGCGCGCATGGGGACCACACCTTCCTCCTCCAGCTCGAGGATGGTGCGGAGATACATCTCCGTCGTGTCGATCAGTCCGGACATACGTGCCCCTCGATGAGATCCAGCCGGAGGCTTCGACGGCCGTACCCGGCGTGCTGCGGCGTGCTGCGCTGGCCCTGGACCCAATTCTTACGCATCCGACCGACAACCGGGTGGTGCCGGGGGAACGACGGCGGTATGACTCGCGCCGGGTGGCCGATTTGTGACCCCGCGCCCCTTTCCCGACGGGTGGCGGGGACCATCGCCCACCCGCGGCCGTATTGACACCTCACTGGTCCAGACCTTTAACGTGATCCGCGACACTCGGGACTCGCAGAAGGTGAAGGGGTCGGCGCATGGGACTGGACGGCGGCACGGCGGGTGGGCGGTTCCTCGACGCGGCGATCGGGCTGCTGGAGCGGGTACGGGACGAGGAGGGGGAGCAGGTCGTCGCGGCCGGCGAGATGATCGCGGACACCGTGGTCGAGGGCGGTCGCCTCTTCGCGTTCGGGGCCGGACACTCCTCCCTCGCCGCCCAGGACCTCGTCTACCGGGCCGGCGGCCTCGCCCTGATGAACCTGCTGGCCGTCCCCGGCACGCTCGGCGTCGACGTACTCCCCGCCACGCTCGGGTCGGCGCTGGAACGGGTCGACGGACTGGCCACCGCCGTCCTCGACCACAGCCCGCTGCGCGCCGGTGACCTGCTCGTCGTGATCTCGCTGTCGGGCCGCAACGCCCTGCCCGTGGAGATGGCCGCGCACGCCAGGCAACGCGGGGTGAAGGTCATCGGCCTCACCTCCGTCGCCTACGCCACGGCGACGACTTCACGCCACTCCTCCGGCACCTTCCTCAAGGACCACTGCGACCTCGTCCTCGACTCGAAGATCGCGGTCGGCGACGCCGAACTCACCCTCGACACCATCCCCGCCCCCTTCGCCCCGGCCTCCACCGTCGTCACCTCCGCGATCCTCCAGTCGGTCATGGCCACCGCCGCCGCCTCCCTCGCGGACCGGGGCGTCGAACCGCCCCTGCTCCGCTCCGGGAACGTCGACGGCGGCCTCGACTGGAACGACCGCATCATGCGGGAGTACGGCGATCGCATCTTCTACCTGCGCTGACTGAGCACCCGGGTTCGTGGGAACGTTGAGAAGGGTGAGGAGGAAATCCGGCGTACAACGATTTCGTCCACATCTTGCGTGAACCAGATGTGGGCTGGATCACGTTCGAGTTGAATGATGGCCAGTGAGCGAACCGACGCGCCGTACATGCCGTACACGCGGACGCAACGCAGCCTGCAGGGGGTTCAGGTGAGTGCTTCCCGGCGTCGTGGGACCACCGACGCGCTCGGACCCGACGAGCCCGAGCGGACCGGTCCGACGGACGAGAACACGAAGGACGCCAACGACACCAAGGACACCGACGACATCGAGGGCACGGTGAACACCGAGGACACCGAAGGCACCGGGGAATTCACGGACTCCGGTGGCTCGGATCTCCTCGCCGCCCTGCTGGACGGCATGGACGCCGCCCTCTGCGCCTTCGACGCCGACGGCGTCGTCACCCACTGGAACCGCGAGGCCGAACGCATCCTCGGCTGGAGCGCCCAGGAGGCGGTGGGCCGCCGCGGGTTCGCCGGATGGGCCGTACGGACCGCCGACGCCGAGGAGGTCGAGGGGCGGCTGATGGCCGCCATGCACGCCTCCGGCCGGCAGGTCCACGAGTTCGCCCTGGTCACCAAGGACGGCGGACGCGTCCTCGTACGCACCCAGTCCGCCGCCGTACGCGGCACCGACGGCAAGCCCGCCGGCCTGTACTGCGCCTTCAGCGAGGTCCACGCCCAGATCGACCTGGAGCGGTCCATCGCCCTCAGCGAGGCCCTCTTCGAGGACGCCTCCTGGGGCGTCGTCCTCGTCGACGCCGACCTGCGCCCCGCCGTCGTCAACGCCCACGCGGCCCGTTCCCTCGGCATCGGCCGCACGGCCGTCCTCGGGCGCCCCCTCGGCGAACTGCTGGCCCAGGGCGTCGAGGAGCTGGAGAGCGCCCTCACCCACGTCCTCGCCGAGGGCGCCCCGCCCGCGCCCGCCGAGATCTGGGTGGGCGTGCGCACCCCCGACGGCGAGAAGCGCAGGTGCTGGCGCAGCGGCTTCCTGCGCCTCGCCTCGCCGCTGGCCGAGGAACCCGTTCCCCTGGGCGTCGGCTGGCTCTTCCAGGACGTCACCGAGTCCAAGCAGACCGAGCAGGAGGCCGCGCAGCTCCGCTTCCGCGTCAACCAGCTCCACCGGGCCGCCCGCGCCGCCGCCGAGTGCGAGGACCCCGGCGAGGCCGCCACCGTCCACCTCGACTTCGCCCTCGCCGGCTTCGCCGACCACGCCCTCATCGACCGTGTCTCCGGCGGCTCCCTCACCGACGGCGAAGGCCCCGCCCGCCTCGTCCGCGCCGCCGCCACGCCCACCGGCCGGCCGGGCCCCAGCCACCTCGCCGGCCACGCCGGCATCCCGGTCCGCTACGGCCCCGGCCACCCCGCCCTCCAGTGCGTCGACCGGGCCGGTTCGGTGCGCGCCAGCGCCGGTACGGCCACCCCGGAAGCGGCCCGCGAGTGGGCCACCGGGCGCCAGTGGCCCCCGGAGACCGTGCACGCCCTCTGCGCCGTCCTGCGCAGCCGCGGCCGCACCCTCGGCGTGGTCACCTTCCTGCGCACCGCCGGCCGTACCCCCTTCGAACGCGGCGACGCGGTCTACGCCGAGGACGTCGCCGTCCACATCGCCGCGGCCCTGGACCTGGAGGCCCTGGAGCGGTCCTCGGAGTAGCGCGGTGGGCGGCGCGGCAGGGCGGGAAAGGGCTCGCGTCCGCTCGGCGGACCGGCGGAGAATCACGCCATGTCTGTCATCCACCGCACCTGGCTCAAGCCCACCAAACTCGAACTCCTGACCTCATGGCTGCCCACCCGCCCCTGGTACGCGGGCGGCCCGGACGCCCCGGTGCTCGCCAAGGCCGGCGGCTTCCGTCTGGACGACCCGGAGGGCGAGGTCGGCATCGAGTTCATGGTCGCCACCGACACCTCCGGCCCCGCCCCGGTGCACTACCTGGTCCCCCTCACCTACCGGAGCGCCCCGCTCCCGGGCGCCGACCACGCCCTCGTCGGCACCCTGGAACACGGTGTCCTCGGCAAGCGCTGGACCTACGACGGCTGCCACGACCCGGTGCTGCTCACCCAGCTCCTGGCCCTGTTCGAGGGCCGCGCCGAACCCCAGGCCCAGAGCGTCTCGGACACCCCGGACCACGAGATCACCCACTCCTACGCGGGTGACGCCCCCCTCTCCACGGCCGACGCGCGCGCCACGGACACCCCCGAGGCCACCGAGCTGCCGCTCGCTCCCGCCCCCACCGTCCTGCACCTGAACCGCGTCCTGCGGCCCGGCTCCCTCGACCTGCCGGCCGCCGCGAAGGGCCAGGTCACCGGCCACTGGACCCTGCCGGACGAGACCCGGGTGCGCGGGGTCCTCGCCGTGCTGCGGTGATCGCTCGGCAATCCACCCGGAAAATCACTTGAGCACCGTCGCCACGGTTTCTAATGTGGTGCCCACGCCGAAAGGAGGTGATCGGGTACATGTATGAAACCCGGACGCGCGAGGTGGCTGCGGGCTAGCGCCCGTCACCATTCTCAGTGCGGTGTCGGACCCGCGTGTGCTCTGTACACGCAGCCGGCCCAATCTCAAGCAGTCACCCGACCCGCAGACTCGCCGGTACGTCCGGCCGGCTTCTTCGCCCTTGGGCGGAGGGACCCAGAGTCTGCGGGTCGTCTGCGTTTCGTAGGGCGCAGTATGCTTTCACCATGCTTCCGATACTCGTTCGACGCCGGCACGTGGACTACGCGCGCGTCACGAGCATGGGCTGTCGGCCTTCCGTCTGACCTCGCCGCCCGCCCCAGCCCTTTCTCCTCCTCGGACGCATCCCATGACGAACACAGCGACGGCCTCGTCGTACCCCCAGCTGCCCATCATCGATCTCTCCGCCGCCGATCGTGGACCCGAGGCGCGGGCGCTGTTGCACGCGCAGTTGCACAGTGCCGCGCACGACGTGGGGTTCTTCCAGCTCGTCGGGCACGGGGTGGGTGAGGACGAGATCGCGCGGCTCACCGGCGCCATGCGGGAGTTCTTCGCCCTGCCCGAGGCCGAGCGGCTCGCCCTCGACAACGTCAACTCGCCGCACTTCCGGGGGTACACGCGGACCGGGGACGAGCGGACGGGCGGGAGCCGGGACTGGCGGGACCAGCTGGACATCGGGGCCGAGCGGGCCGCGCGCGTCCCGGGGGACGGTGAGCCCGCCTACTGGTGGCTGCAGGGGCCCAACCAGTGGCCCGGCTCCCTGCCGGGGCTGCGGGACGCCGCCCTCGCGTGGATCGACCGGCTCAGCGCCGTGGCCCAGCGGTTGCTGCGTGAGCTGCTGGTCTCCATCGGGGCTCCCGCCGATTTCTACGACCCGATCTTCGGGGAGCGGGCGCATCCGCATCTGAAGCTCGTGCGCTACCCCGGCAGTGCGGGGGACGGCGCCGATCAGGGGGTGGGGGCCCACAAGGACTACGGGTTCCTGACGCTGCTGCTGCAGGACCAGGTCGGTGGGCTGCAGGTGGAGCGCGCGGACGGGCTGTTCCATGACGTGCCGCCGATCCCGGGGGCGTTCGTCGTGAATCTCGGGGAGCTGCTGGAGGTGGCGACCAACGGGTACCTGCTCGCCACCCGCCACCGGGTCGTCAGTCCGGCGGGGGCGACCGAGCGGTTCTCGGTGCCGTTCTTCTACAACCCCCGGCTCGACGCGCGGGTCGAGCCGCTCGTCTTCCCGTACGCGTCCGTCGCGCCCGGGGTGACCGACGATCCGGGGAACCCGCTGTTCGCGGAGTACGGGTTCAACGAACTGAAGGGGAAGCTGCGGGCGCATCCGCTGGTCGCGGAGCGGCATCACGCGGGGCTGCTCAGCCCCGCGTGACCTGAGCCGGATCCGCTAGTCGGCGATGTCCTCGTACCCGGCGATCTCCTGCGGGCCGCGCGCGGGCGGGCCCACGTAGCGGGCGGAGGGGCGGACGAGGCGGCCGGTGCGCTTCTGTTCGAGGATGTGGGCGGACCAGCCCGCGGTGCGGGCGCAGGTGAACATCGACGTGAACATGTGGGCCGGGACCTCGGCGAAGTCGAGGACGATCGCGGCCCAGAACTCGACGTTCGTGGCGAGGACGCGGTCGGGTCGGCGGGCGTGGAGTTCGGCCAGGGCCGCCTTCTCCAGGGCCTCGGCGACCTCGAAGCGGGGGGCGCCGAGGTCGCGGGCGGTGCGGCGCAGGACGCGGGCGCGGGGGTCCTCGGCGCGGTAGACGCGGTGGCCGAAGCCCATGAGGCGTTCGCCCTTGTCGAGGGCCTGTTTGACGTAGGCGTCGGCGTCGCCCGTGCGTTCGATCTCCTCGATCATGCCGAGGACGCGGGAGGGGGCGCCGCCGTGGAGGGGGCCGGACATGGCGCCCACGGCGCCGGACAGGGCCGCCGCCACGTCCGCGCCGGTCGAGGCGATGACGCGCGCGGTGAAGGTGGAGGCGTTCATGCCGTGCTCGGCCGCCGAGGTCCAGTAGGCGTCGACCGCCGCGACGTGCTTGGGGTCGGGTTCGCCGCGCCAGCGGATCATGAAGCGTTCGACGACGGACTGGGCCTTGTCGATCTCGCGCTGCGGGACCATGGGGTGGCCCTGACCGCGGGCGGACTGGGCGACGTAGGACAGGGCCATCACGGCGGCGCGGGCGAGGTCGGCGCGGGCCTGCTGCTCGTCGATGTCCAGGAGGGGCTTGAGGCCCCAGACCGGGGCGAGCATGGCCAGCGCGGACTGGACGTCGACGCGGATGTCGCCCGAGTGGACGGGGATGGGGAACGGCTCGGCGGGCGGCAGGCCGGGGCGGAAGGCACCGTCGACGAGCAGGCCCCAGACGTTGCCGAAGGAGACGTGGCCGACCAGGTCCTCGATGTCGACGCCGCGGTACCGGAGCGCGCCGCCCTCCTTGTCCGGTTCGGCGATCTCCGTCTCGAACGCGACGACTCCTTCGAGCCCGGGTACGAAGTCGGACATCAGGCGGCTCCTCTTGATGCGGGCGACAGGGGGTTCCAAAACCATACGCCTGAGTGCCAGGTTTGGGGAGAGTCCGCGGCACTCAGTGCCACTTCTCCACCGGCGGCCGTTGATACGGCAGGATGACCATGTGAACGATCACGACCCCGCCGTCATGCGCAAGCAGTACCGCGCCGACGGCCTCGACGAGAGCGAGCTGGCCGGCGACCCGATGGAGCAGTTCGCGCGGTGGTTCGGGCAGGCCGCGCGGGAGGGCGCGGTCTTCGAGCCGAACGCCATGGTCGTGTCGACGGCGGACGCCGAGGGGCGGCCGAGTTCCCGTACGGTGCTGATGAAGGCGTACGACGCGCGGGGCTTCGTCTTCTACACGAACTACGGCTCCCGCAAGGCCCGGGACCTGGCGGACAACCCGCACGTCTCGCTGCTGTTCCCCTGGCACGGGATCGCCCGGCAGGTGATCGTGACGGGTACGGCGCGGCGGACCGGGCGGGACGAGACGGCGGCGTACTTCCGGACGCGACCGCATGGTTCACAGCTGGGCGCGTGGGCCAGCGCGCAGTCCTCGGTGATCTCCTCACGGGTCGAACTGGACGCCGCCTACGAGGAGTTGCACGCCCGCTATCCGGAGGGCGAGCAGGTGCCGGTGCCGCCGGACTGGGGCGGTTTCCGGGTGACGCCGCAGGCGGTGGAGTTCTGGCAGGGGCGGGGGAACCGGCTGCACGACCGGCTGCGGTACACGGCGGAGCCGGACGGGTCGTGGCGGGTGGAGCGGCTCAGCCCGTAGGGGTCAGCCGAGGGCCTCGTCCAGCAGGGCCGCCCACTGGTTCACGACCCTGTCGCGGCGACCGGTGTCGTCGGTGAGGAGGTTGGCGAGGCCGAGGCCGCGGGCCATGTCGAGGAGGCCCTGGACGGTTTCGCGGACGCCGGGGACGGTCTCGTCGGCGCGCAGGAGTTCGACGGCGATGCGGTGGGTCTCGCGGCCGACGCGGGCTTCGAGTTCGGTGACGCGCAGGCGGAGCTGCTCCTCGTTGGAGGCGGCGACCCAGAGGTGGAGGGCGGCGCGGAAGAGGGGGCCGGTGAAGAGGTCGACGACGGCGGCGACGACGGCCCGGCGGTCGGCGGGTCCCTCGGGGAAGAGGGCGCGCAGGGCGAGGGAGCGCTCCTCGGCGACGTACTCGACGGCGGCGGTGAAGAGGTCCTCGCGGGTGCGGAAGTGGTGCTGGGCGGCGCCTCGGGAGACACCGGCGCGCTCGGCGACGACGGAGACGGTGGAGCCGGCCCAGCCGTGTTCGGCGAGGCAGGACACGGCGGCTTCCAGGAGCCGCTTGCGGGTGACCCGGCTGCGGTCCTGCTTGGGGCCCCGGTCCGCCACCGTGGCGGGTTCGGCGTCGATGTCCGTGCCGGTGCCGGTCTCGGTGCCGGTCACAGTTCCGGTGTCGGTGTCGGTGTCGGTCTCGGTTCCGGTGTCGGTCTCGGTTCCGGTCTCGTCGGATGTGCCCACCGCACTCACAGCACCCATCCCGGTTCCCTTCTTTCGAGGAAGGCCGTCATGCCCTCGCGGGCGTCGGCGGAGGCGAACAGCCGGGACGAGAGCCGGGTCAGTTCGCCCGCGTCCCGGTCGAAGTTCTCCAGCACCTTAGTCGTGAGCAGCTGTTTCGCCTCCGCCAGGGCCCTCGGTGAGGCCCGGCGCAGTCCGTCGAGGACGGGTTCGAGTACGGCGTCGACCTCGGCGCCGGCGTCGGTGATCAGCCCGATGCGGGCGGCTTCGGCGGGGCCGAACTTCTCGCCGGTGAGGTAGTAGCGCGCGAGGGCGCGCGGGTCGGTACGGGGGCGCAGGGTGAGGGAGATGACGGCGGGCGCGACACCGATGCGGACCTCCGTGAGGGCGAAGGTGGCCTCGGGTCCGGCGGCGGCGATGTCGCAGGCCCCGAGCAGGCCGAGCCCGCCCGCCCGGACGTGCCCGGTGACGCGCGCGACGACGGGCTTCGGCAGCTGCAGGAGCTGCCGGAAGAGGTCGACCAGGGCTTGCGGGTCGGGCGGGTCGCGCAGGTCGGCGCCGGCGCAGAAGGTGTTGCCGGTGTGGGTGAGGACGACGGCCCGTACGGCGTCGTCCTTGCCGCACCCGTCCAGGGCGTCGCGGAGTGCGGCGACGAGGGCCGCCGAGAGGGCGTTGCGGTTGGCCGGGGAGTCGAGGGTGAGGGTGGTGATGCCCCGGTGGTGCGCGGTGCGTACGAGGGGTTCGGTGTCCGTCACAGGCGCTCCCTGAGTTCGCGGCGGAGGATCTTCCCGGAGGCCGCGCGGGGCACGGCGTCGATGAAGGTGACGTGGCGGACGCGCTTGTAGGGGGCGACGCGTTCGGCGACGTACATCATGATCTCGCCCTCGGAGAGTTCACGGTCGGTGGGGCGGCGGACGACGAAGGCGTGCGGAACCTCGTTGCCGTCGTCGTTGTAGTGGCCGATGACGGCGGCGTCGGCGATGCCGGGGTGGGTGACGAGGAGGGCTTCGAGTTCGGCGGGGGCGACCTGGAACCCCTTGTACTTGATCAGTTCCTTGACGCGGTCGACGACGTACAGCCAGCCGTCGGCGTCGGTGTGGCCGATGTCGCCGGTGGAGAGCCAGCCGTCGGCGTCGATCATGTCTGCGGTGGCCTGGGGGCGGCCCAGGTAGCCCTTCATGACCTGGGGGCCCCGGATGACGATCTCGCCCGGTTCGCCGGGGCCGAGGTCCTTGCCGGGGTCGTCGAGGGAGACGATCCGCATCTCGGTGCCGGCGATGAGCCTGCCGACGGTGCCGGGGGGCGCGGAGGCGGCCCGGTCGAGGGGCACGATGTGGGAACAGGGGGACAGTTCGGTCATGCCGTAGCCCTGGACGACGGGCGGCAGGCCGAGGCGGGCGGAGCAGGCGGCGGCGAGCTTCGCGTCGAGGGGTGCGGCGGCGGAGAGGATGTGCCGGACCGTGGAGAGGTCGTGTCGTTCGGCCGCCGGGTGCTTGGCGAGGGCGAGGACGATCGGCGGGGCCACGTAGAGGTGGGTGATGCGGTGCCGGACGATCGCGGCGAGGTAGCTCTCCAGGTCGAAGCGGGGCAGGACGACGACCGTGGCACCGAGTCGCAGCGGGGCGTTCATCAGGGCGGTGAGCCCGTAGATGTGGAAGAACGGCAGGACGGCGAGGATGCGGTCGCCGGGGCCCGCCGGCATGACCGGTTCGAGCTGGGCGAGGTTGGTGGCGATGGACCGGTGGGTGAGCATGACGCCCTTGGGGACGCCGGTGGTGCCGGAGGAGTACGGCAGGACCGCCACGTCCGTGCCCGGGTCGATGTCGACGGCCGGTTCGGGTGCCGCACCGGCGAGCATGTCGATCAGTGAGCGGTGCCCGGGGGCGCTGTCGCAGACGAAGATCTCCCGTATGCCGCCGACGCGTTCGGCGGCGGCGCGGGCGGTCTGCAGCAGCGGCGAGACGGTGACGATCCAGCTCGCCCCCGAGTCCCGCAGCTGGGTGGCCAGCTCGCCGGGGGTGGCCAGCGGGTGCGCGGTGGTGACCGTGGCGCCCGCGCGGGTGGCCGCGTAGAACGCCGTCGGGTAGGCGATCGTGTTGGGGCTGTGCAGGGCGAGGACGTCGCCCTTGCGGACGCCCGCCTCGGCGAACGCGGCGGCGAGGCGCCGGTGGAAGCGGTCCACCTGCTCGTAGGTGAGGGTCGTGCCGTCGACGCCGTCGATCAGCGCGGGCAGGTCGCCGAACTCGGCGGCACGGGCCAGTACGGCGTCGTGGATGGGGAGTTCGACGGGTGGGACGTCTGCGTACTCGCTGCGGAACATGGTTCCTCCTCGTGCGCTCCGGCTCGTGACGCCGCGCTCCGGCGACGTGGGGCGGCGCCCGGCGGCTCAGTACGACTTCGGCAGGCCCAGGGTCTGGTGGGAGACGTAGTTGAGAATCATCTCCCGGCTCACCGGCGCGATACGAGACACGCGCGCCGCCGTTATCAGCGAGGCGAGGCCGAACTCGGCCGTGAGGCCGTTGCCGCCGAGGGTGTGCACGGCCTGGTCGACGGCCTTCACACAGGCCTCCCCCGCCGCGTACTTGGCCATGTTGGCAGCCTCGCCGGCCGCCACGTCGTCGCCGGCGTCGTAGAGGTGGGCCGCCTTCTGCATCATCAGGCGGGCCAGTTCGAGTTCGATGTGGGACTGGGCGAGGGGGTGGGCGATGGCCTGGTGGGCGCCGATGGGCTGCCCCCAGACGGTGCGTTCGCGGGCGTAGTCGACGGCCCGGGCGAGGGCGTACCTGGCCATGCCGATCGCGAAGGCGGCGGTCATGATCCGCTCCGGGTTGAGGCCGGCGAACAGCTGGAGGAGACCGGCGTTCTCGTCGCCGACCAGGGCGTCGGCGGGGAGCCGGATGTCGTCGAAGGTCAGCTCGAACTGCTTCTCAGCGGCGCGGAGTTCCATGTCGATCGGGCGGTACGCGAAGCCGGGGGTGTCGGTGGGGACGATGAAGAGGCAGGGCTTGAGGGTGCCGGTGCGGGCGTCCTCGGTGCGGCCCACGACGAGGACGGCGTCGGCCCTGTCGACGCCGGAGATGAAGACCTTGCGGCCGGTGAGCAGCCAGTCCCCGGTCTCGTCCCGGCGGGCCGTGGTGGTGATGCGGTGGCTGTTGGAGCCGGCGTCGGGTTCGGTGATGCCGAAGGCCATGAGGCGGGTGCCGTTCGCCAGCACGGGCAGCCAGGCCTGTCGCTGGGCCTCGGTGCCGAAGCGGGCGATGACCGTGCCGCAGATGGCCGGTGACACGATCATCATGAGCAGGGGGCAGCCCGCGGCGCCGAGTTCCTCCAGGACGATGGAGAGTTCGGCGATGCCGCCGCCTCCGCCGTCGTACTCCTCGGGGAGGTTGACGCCCAGGTAGCCGAGTTTGGCCGCCTCGGACCAGAGTTCGTCGGGGTGGCGGCCCTCTTTGTTGATCGTGGTGATGTAGTCGCGGCCGTAGCGTTTGCCGAGGGCGGAGACGGCGGCTCGGAGGGCTTTGTGCTCTTCGGATTCGAGGACCGGGGACATGTGAGGGCTCCTAAGGGGGAGGGTCCGTTCGTCGGGAGGAGGGTGCGGGTTCGTGGGGGCTTGTCGCGCTCGCGCGGCGGAGCCGCATATCGATACGGCCCCGCGCCCCTCAGCGGGGCTGCTCCTCGACCATGGCCAAGAGGGCGCCCATCTCCACCTGCTGGCCAGGCACCACGTGCAGGGCGGTCAGCGTGCCCGTCGCCGGGGCCGTGATCCTGTGTTCCATCTTCATCGCCTCCAGCCAGAGGAGGGGCTGACCCGCCTGTACGGCCGACCCGGGTCTCAGGTCCTGCGCCAGGCGGACGACCGTGCCCGGCATGGGGGCCAGGAGGGAACCGGGGGCGTGCTCGGTGGTGGAGTCGGGGAAGCGGGGCAGGGCGGTGAGGGTCGTGGCGTCGACGTGGATCCGGTCGCCGTACCGTGCGACCTCGAACCTCCGCCGCACACCGTCGACTTCGAGCACGACGAGGCGGGTGTCCGCGTGGACGACCCGGACGCCGTCCGCCTCCGGGCCGTTCCTGGTGTGCCGGTAGCGGACCTCGTGCTCGTCCCCCGCCATCACGTACCGCTTGACCTGGGGCTGGGACGGCAGATTGCGCCAGCCTCCGAAGCGGGGGTCGCCCCCGGAGGCGGCGTCGGCCAGGGCGGCGGCCAGCGGGGCGTGCGGATCGGGGGCGGGGGCCGTGAGGCCGGCGAGGTGGCGGTCGTAGAAGCCGGTGTCCATACGGGCCGACGTGAACTCCTCGTGGCGCAGGGAGTTCACCAGCAGCGCCCTGTTCGTGGCCGGGCCGTGGATCGTGGCCCGCTCCAGGGCGCCCGCCAGCCTGCGGACGGCCTCCGCGCGGGTGGGGGCGTGGACGACGGCCTTGGCGAGCATGGGGTCGTAGTGGACGCCGATGGTGTCGCCGTCCTCGTAGCCGGTGTCCAGGCGGACCCCGGGCACGGACAGGCGGTGCAGGACGCCCGTCTGCGGGGCCCAGTCGTGTGCCGGGTCCTCGGCGTACAGGCGGGCCTCGATCGCGTGGCCGCGTGCGGGCGGGGGGCCGACCGGGAGGGCGTGGCCCTCTGCGACGCGGATCTGTTCGGCGACCAGGTCGAGGCCGAAGACGGCTTCCGTGACCGGGTGTTCGACCTGGAGGCGGGTGTTCATCTCCAGGAAGTGGGCCCTGCCGTCGGCGACGAGGAACTCGACCGTGCCCGCGCCGACGTAGGAGACGGCTCGGGCGGAGCGTACGGCCAGGGTGTGGAGTTCCTCGGTGAGTTCGCCGGAGAGGGCGGGGGCCGGGGCCTCCTCGACGACCTTCTGGTGGCGGCGCTGGAGGGAGCAGTCGCGGGTGCCCAGGGGCCAGATCGTGCCGTGGGTGTCGGCGAGGATCTGGACCTCGACGTGGCGGCCGTTCTCGACGTAGGGCTCGACGAAGACCTCGCCGTCGCCGAAGGCGCTCGCGGCCTCGGCGCGGGCGCTCTCCAGTGCCGCGTCCAGGTCGTCGAGGTGACGGACCACGCGCATGCCGCGTCCGCCGCCGCCCGCGGCGGCCTTCACCAGGACCGGCAGGTCGTCCTCGGTGACCTTGTGGAGGGGGGCCAGACCCATGAGTTCCTTGGCACGGGTCTTGGACGCCATGGCTTCGATCGCCTCGGGGGCCGGGCCGATCCAGGTGAGGCCCGCGTCCAGGACCTGGCGGGCGAAGCCGGGGTTCTCGGAGAGGAAGCCGTAGCCGGGGTGGACGGCGTCGGCGCCGGCCGCGAGGGCGGCCTTCACGATGAGGTCGCCCCGCAGGTAGGTGTCGGCGGGGGCCGCGCCCGGCAGTCGCACGGCCGCGTCGGCCGTACGGGTGTGCAGGGCGCTCTCGTCGGCGTCGGAGTGCACGGCGACCGTCCGGATGCCCAGCTCACGGCAGGTGCGGAAGATCCGGCAGGCGATCTCGCCCCGGTTGGCCACCAGGAGGGAAGTGATCAGGGAAGTTTGCACGAGCCTCACATCCGGAAGACGCCGAAGCCACCGCGTGCGCCCTCGTAGGGCGCCGTGTGGATCGCGGACAGGCACAGGCCGAGGACGGTACGGGTGTCACGGGGGTCGATGACCCCGTCGTCGTACAGCCGCCCGGACAGGAACATCGGCAGGGACTCGGACTCGATCTGCCGCTCCACCATCGCGCGCAGCGCGGCGTCGGCGTCCTCGTCGTACGGCTGTCCCTTCGCCGCGGCCGACTGGCGGGCCACGATCGACAGGACGCCGGCGAGCTGCTGCGGGCCCATCACCGCCGACTTGGCGCCGGGCCAGGCGAAGAGGAAGCGGGGGTCGAAGGCGCGCCCGCACATGCCGTAGTGGCCGGCGCCGTACGAGGCGCCCGTCAGGACGGACAGGTGGGGCACCCGGCTGTTGCTCACCGCGTTGATCATCATCGCGCCGTGCTTGATGATGCCGCCCTGCTCGTACTCCCTGCCGACCATGTAGCCGGTGGTGTTGTGGAGGAAGAGGAGCGGGATGTCGCGCTGGTTGGCGAGCTGGATGAACTGGGCCGCCTTCTGGGACTCCTCGCTGAAGAGGACCCCGCGGGCGTTGGCGAGGATGCCGACCGGGTAGCCGTGCAGGGTGGCCCAGCCGGTGCTGAGGCTGGTGCCGTAAAGGGGCTTGAACTCGTCGAAGTCGGAGGCGTCGACGATCCGCGCGATCACCTCGCGGGGGTCGAACGGTGTGCGGAGGTCGCCGGGGACGAGGCCCAGCAGTTCCTCCGGGTCGTACTTCGGGGGCGCGGCCGGGGCCGGGTCGGCGTAGGCCTTGCGGTGGTTGAGGCGGGCGACGACCCGGCGGGCCTGGCGGAGGGCGTCGGGCTCGTCGACGGCGAAGTGGTCGGCGAGGCCCGACACGCGCGCGTGCATCTCGGCGCCGCCCAGCGACTCGTCGTCGCTCTCCTCGCCGGTGGCCATCTTCACCAGGGGCGGCCCGCCGAGGAACACCTTCGCCCGCTCCTTGACCATGATCACGTGGTCGGACATCCCGGGGACGTAGGCCCCGCCGGCGGTGGAGTTGCCGAAGACGACGGCGATGGTGGGGATGCCGGCGGCGGACAGGCGGGTGAGGTCGCGGAAGATCGCTCCCCCGGGGATGAAGATCTCCTTCTGCGAGGGGAGGTCGGCCCCGCCGGACTCCACCAGGCTGATGCAGGGCAGGCGGTTGGCGAGCGCGATGTCGTTCGCCCGCAGCGCCTTCTTCAGGCTCCACGGGTTGCTCGCGCCGCCGCGCACGGTCGGGTCGTTCGCGGTGATCAGGCACTCGACGCCCTCGACGGTCCCGATGCCGGTGACGAGGGAGGCGCCGACCGCGTACTCGCTGCCCCAGGCGGCGAGCGGGGACAGCTCCAGGAAGGGCGTGTCCGGGTCGAGGAGCAGTTCGATGCGCTCGCGGGCGAGCAGCTTGCCGCGCCCCCGGTGCCTGGCGACGTACTTCTCGCCGCCGCCCGCGAGGGCCTTGGCGTGCTCGGCGTCGAGTTCGGCGAGCCTCGCGAGCATGGCCTCGCGGTTCGCGGTGTGGTCGGGGGCGCCCGGGTCGAGGGCGGAGCTGAGGACGGTCACGGGTGTACCTCCGCGGGGTCCGGGCGGTCGGCGGCGGGCGCCGGCAGGAGCGTCTGCGGTATGTCCAGGTGGCGAGAGCGCAGCCATTCGCCGAGGGCCTTGGCCTGCGGGTCGAAACGGGCCTGCGAGGCGACACCCTCGCCGAGGATGCCGACGATCTCGAAGTTGAGGGCGCGCAGGTCGGGGAGCGTGTGCCGGGTGACGGGCAGACCGGCCGTCTCCGGGAGGAGTGCGCGCAGGAGGTCGGTGGTGAGGGTGTGGGCCAGCCACCGCCAGGCGTCGTCCGTACGGGCCCAGACGCCGATGTTGGCGTTGCCGCCCTTGTCGCCGCTGCGGGCGCCGGCGACGAGGCCGAGGGGTGCGCGGCGCACCGGGCCCGGGGGCAGCGGCTCCGGGAGGGGCGGGTCGTCGACCGGCCGCAGGACGAGGGCGTCGGGGGCCGGGGCCACGGGGACCCGGCGGCCGTCGTGCAGGACCGCCGTGTGGGCGACGGCGCCCTGGTCGACGTACGCCGCCTCGAAGACCCCGTAGGGCGCGCCCCTTCCGGGTGGGGCCAGGACGTGGAAGCCGGGGTAGCTGGCGAGGGCCAGCTCCACGGCGGCGCCGCTGAGGGCGCGGCCGACGGTGGTCTCGTCGGTGTCGCGGACGACGAGGTGGAGGAGGGCGCTGGCGGTCTCCTCGGTACGGGCGTCCGCGTGGTCGGTGCGGGCCAGCTCCCAGTCGACGTGCGCGGGGCGGGACTTGGCGGCGGCGAGCGCGGTCTCCAGCTGGTCGCGGACGAGGGCGGCCTTGCGCTCGATGTCCAGGCCGGTCAGCACGAAGGTGACCTCGTTGCGGAAGCCGCCGAGCCGGTTGAGGCCGACCTTGAGGGTGGGCGGCGGGGCCTCGCCGCGTACGCCCTCGACGCGGACGCGGTCGGGGCCGTCCTGGGTGAGCCTGATCGTGTCGAGGCGGGCGGTGACGTCCGGGCCCGCGTACCGGGCGCCGCCGGTCTCGTAGAGCAGCTGGGCGGTGACCGTGCCGATGTCGACGAGGCCGCCGGTGCCGGGGTGCTTGGTGATGACGGCCGAGCCGTCGGCGTGCAGTTCGGCGAGGGGGAAGCCGGGGCGGGCGGTGCCGACCTCGCCGAAGAAGGCGTAGTTGCCGCCGGTGGCCTGAGTGCCGCACTCCAGTACGTGTCCGGCGACGACCGCGCCCGCGAGCCGGTCGTACTCCCCCGGGCCCCAGCCGAAGTGGGCGGCGGCGGGCCCGGTGACCAGGGCCGCGTCCGTGACCCGGCCGGTGACCACGACGTCGGCGCCCTCGCGCAGACAGGCCGCGATACCGAAGCCGCCGAGGTAGGCGTGGGCGGCGAGGCTGCCGGGGTGCAGGGCGGTGAGGTCGTCGCCCTCGACGTGCGCGACGCGGACGGGGACGCCGAACCGGTCGGCCAGCTTCCGTACGGCGTCGGCGAGCCCGGCGGGGTTGAGCCCGCCGGCGTTGGCGACGATCCGTACGCCCCGCTCCCGGGCCAGTCCCAGGCACTCCTCCAGCTGGCGCAGGAAGGTGCGGGCGTACCCGGCGGTGGGGTCCTTCAGGCGGTCGCGGCCGAGGATGAGCATGGTCAGTTCGGCGAGGTAGTCGCCGGTGAGGACGTCGAGTTCGCCGCCGGTGAGCATCTCGCTCATCGCGTCGAAGCGGTCGCCGTAGAAGCCGGAGGCGTTGCCGATGCGGAGGGGGGTGGCCGGTGTCGGCGCCGCTGCCGTGGCTGCCGCCGCTGCCGTGGCTGGCGTGGCTGGCGTCACCGGGTGGTCTCCTTCGGCTCGCGTCCCGTTCCCGGGGGGCCGGCGAAGGCCTGGGCGATGTCCAGCCAGCGATCGGCGTCGGCGCCCTCGGTGCGGAGGACGAGGTCGGTGCGGTGGGCGCGCTGGGTGACCAGGAGACAGAAGTCGAGGGCGAGACCGCCGACGCGGTCGGTCGCGTCCTCGGGGCCGTACGTCCACACCTCGCCGGCGGGGCTGGTGAGTTCCACGCGGAACTCCTCGAAGGGCGGGGTGAGCCCATGCACGCCGAACGCGAAATCGCGGGTGCGGATGCCGAGCCGGACGATGTGGCGGAGCCGGTCGCCTGGGGCGATCCGGGGGACTCCGAGGGCGTCGGCGATGTCCAGGCCGTGGGCCCAGGTCTCCATCAGGCGGGCGGTCGCCATGGAGGCGGTGGACATGGGCGGGCCGTACCAGGGGAACCGCGCACCCTCGGGCGCCGCGCGCAGGGCGTCCTCCAGGGCCGCGCGCCCGGCCCGCCAGTCCGCGACCAGTCGCTCGGGGGGCTTCGCGGCCCCTTCCTCCGCGCCGATGTCCACGAAGTCGCCAGGCGCGGTCAGCGCGCTCTCGACCTCACGGGCGAAGGCGACCTGGTCGGTCACGGCCAGCACGGAGGAGTGGTCCGTCCAGGCGAGGTGGGCGATCTGGTGGGCGACGGTCCAGCCGGGGGCGGGCGTATCGAGCGCCCACTGTTCCGGGCTCAACTCGGCTACGAGCAGGTCGAGTTGCTCGCTCTCGGCATGGAGGTCGTCGATTACGGGCGTGGGGTCGGCCATGGGGGGAGCATGGCAGCGAGGGCAGAAACAAGCAAGCGTGCTTGGATTTTTGGTCGCCGATTCACCCGGCCGGTCCGCCGCACTCACGGGGAGGGAGGGGGAGGAGACGCCAGGAGGCGGGCGGCGGCACAAGGAGACGGGTGGCGGCGCAAGGAGACGGGTGGGTAGGCGGGAGGAGGCGGGGTGGATAGGCGGAAGAAGGCGGGGTGGATAGGCGGAAGAAGGCGTAAGTTGCAAAACTGATTACAGCCATGACTTAGTCCATTGCCTTGCACTACCGAGTCCCTCATACTGAACGAAACGCCCTCTCCGCCCCTCCGAACCCCGCACTCCGCTCTCCTTGGACGGCCCCCGTGACACTCCCCAGCGCTGACCAGTCCGCGCCCGCCGCAGCCGCAGCCGCGACCGCGCCGTCGGCCGGAACCGGGCTCGCCTCCGGCGACACCCGCGCCTCACGCGCTCCACGTGGCCTCGGGTCTCTCGGGCCCGTGGGGCTGGTGCTGGCCGGCGGGATCTCGGTGCAGTTCGGCGGTGCCTTGGCGGTGACGCTGATGCCGCGCGCCGGGGCGCTCGGGGTGGTGACCCTGCGGCTCGCGGTGGCCGCGCTGGTGATGCTCGTGGTCTGCCGCCCCCGGCTGCGCGGGCACTCGCGCACCGACTGGAGCACGGTGGTCGTCTTCGGCGCCACCATGGCCGCGATGAACGGCCTCTTCTACCAGTCCATCGCCCGCATCCCGCTCGGCCCCGCCGTCACCCTGGAGGTGCTCGGCCCGCTGGTGCTCTCCGTCCTCGCGTCCCGTCGCGCCGTGAACATGGTGTGGGCCGGGCTCGCCCTCTGCGGTGTCTTCCTGCTCGGGGGCGGCGGGGACTTCGGCGCCCTCGACCCGCTCGGCGTGGCCTTCGCCCTGGCCGCCGGGCTGATGTGGGCCCTGTACATCGTCTTCAGCGCGCGTACGGGGAGGCGGTTCCCGCAGGCCGACGGGCTGGCGCTGGCCATGGTCGTCGCGGCGGTGCTGTTCCTGCCGCTCGGGATCGTCGAGTCGGGGACGCGGCTTCTCGACCCGACGACGCTCGCCCTGGGCGCCGCCGTCGCCGTCCTGTCCTCCGTCCTCCCCTACACCCTGGAACTCCTCGCCCTGCGCCGCATGCCCGCGTCCACCTTCGCGGTCCTCATGAGCCTGGAGCCCGCGATCGCCGCGACCGCCGGCTTCCTGATCCTCGACCAGGCCCTCGCCGCCACCGAGGCCCTCGCCATCGCCCTGGTCATCGGGGCGAGCATGGGGGCGGTGCGGACGCAGGTGGGGCGGGGGAAGGCGGGGGTCGCGGGGTGAGGGGGACGAGACCGCACACCGACATGACCGGCCTTGTCGGCCGCCTTCTCGCATGGGTCGGCTTGCTCTCGAAGCCGAGCGGCAGACACCGCGCCACTCCTGGCCGGCGTTCCCGACCTGTCGCCGCCGCACCCCTCACCCTCGGCACCTCGCTGCCCGCCCACCGGAGCCCCTATGGCCTCCACGACACCATCGATGGCACCACCACCATCGCTGTACGCCCCTACGTCACCGCCCACGAGCAACGGCAGCGGCGCCGCGAACTCGCCATGGCGGCCATGGGGCTCGACATGCCCGGTCCGTACTGGATCCATGGGACGGAAGTCGCGTGAGGGAGCCGAAAGCGGAAGCCGACACAGAAGCGTTCCAGCGTTCTGAAGGCGAGGTACGACTGCTCCCCTGGACCGACATCGAAGGAAGGTCGTGCTATCTCGTCAGCGACGTCAGTGGGCGGACCGATCTCACGCCTCGCCGACACCACCGAAGCCATCCAGCTCGGCATGGCCTCGGAACTCCTCGCCCACGCCCGAGACATGCTGCCGAACGCCCTGCCCGGTGAACTCGGATTCCTGGCTGCCAGGTTGACCGAGGCCCTCGCCGACACGCTTCGAGTCGCCGAGAGCCGGGGGCACCGCTTGGGCCCGTGAACGCGGGCAACGAGCGGGGATCAATCGAGTCCGGTGACTGCGGCGCTGTTCGTCGGAGCCACCGGACGCTGTTGTATAACCGCTCTGTGATCTACCACGTCGTCTCCCTCGATGCCTGGAACGCCCACCCCGACCAGCCGTACGCGCCCGCCTCGCTCCCGGAGGACGGGTTCGTGCACTGTTCCCCCGACGAGGCGACGACCCTCGCCGTCATCAACGCCTTCTACCAGGACGCGCCCAAGCCGCTGCACGTGCTCGTCCTCGACGAGGAACGCCTGGCCGCCCGGGTGGAGTTCGAGGCGGCCGCGCCCGCTCCGCCACCGGGGGTCGGGGCGGACGTTCTGTTCCCCCATGTGTTCGGGCCTCTCGACCGGGACGCCGTGGTGGGCGTCCTGGAAATCCAGTGGGACGCGGAGGGGCGCGCGACGGGTCTCGGCGAGAACTGACGTTCAGTCCATCGGCGCTTCGGGGCCGGCCCCACTTAGGGCCTGTCGTTTGGATCATGAACGGCTTCGGGCCACAGTGTCTGATGACCGCAGATGCGCGTGCCGAGCCCCGCGGCCCAGGCGCGATCCAAACGACAGGCCCCAAGCGCCCCGCCGCGCGGTACGACAGGCCCTAGGAGGCGATCAGCGTGCGGGCTTGCTCGATCCATCCCGACACGGCCTTGGCACCGCAGTTCTCGGCAACGGACCGGGCCTCACGGAGGTGGCGGGACGCCGCCGAGGAGTCGCCTGTTTCGGCCGCGAGGTAGGCCAGTGCCACCAGACCGGCCGCCTCTCCGGCCCTGAAGCCGATCTCCCGGCGCAGTGTCACCGACTCGGTCAGCCGCTCGCGGGCCCGGTCGAAGTGGCCCGCGTCCTTGTCCGTGAAGCCGAGATGACGGACCGCATAGGACATCGTCATCCGGTCGTCGACGGATTGCGCCAGCGCGTACGACCGCTCGAAGTAGCGCCTGCCGGTGGCGCCGTCCCCCTTGACCACCTGATGCCAGCAGCCGACCCAGAACAACGCGTCCGCCTCGCCCGAGGCGTCCCCCAGACGCTCGTACAGCTCGGCCGCACGCTCGAACAGCACCAGTTCCTGGCTGTTCTCCACCCGATCGTTCAGGAAGCGGACGTGCAGCAGCTTGCCCCGCGCCAGGGAAAGCGGCGCCTCGACCGCGTCCAGCACGCCGTCGGACCGCTCCAGCGCGGACGTGTCCCCGCCGAACATCGCCGCTTCGAAGAGTTCTCCCGCATGGTCGATCCAGTCCTGTCCTTGCATGCTGCAACCCCTCCCCGTCGGACACCGGCAGCGCCGAGGTTATGCCCACGCCCCCGGGGCGGCGGGCATTTTCGGACGGCCGCTCTCCCCCATCCGAGTCGTCGGCGACCGGGACGGCCGGGAAACGCCGGCAGCGCAGGTACGCCGCCTCACCCCGGCGGCCCCTGTGCTCCGTCGCCCCGGTCCAACCCCTCCGCCAGCACCTCCGCCAGGTGCAGCCCCCGTCTCCCCGCCAGCTGTTCCAGTTGCGTCCGGCACGAGAAGCCGTCCGCCAGGACCAGCGCGTCGTCGGCCGCGTCCCGTACCGCCGGGAGGAGCTGGTCCTCCGCGCAGGCGACGGAGACGTCGTAGTGGCCCTTCTCGAAGCCGAAGTTGCCGGCTAGGCCGCAGCAGCCTCCGCTGAGGTCGCCGGTGAGGCCGGCGGCGGCGCGGAGGCGGCGGTCGGGGGCGTCGCCCAGTACCGCGTGCTGGTGGCAGTGGGTCTGGCCGACGACCGGGCGGCCGACGACGGGCGGGGTCCAGTGCGGGGCGTGGCGTTCGAGCGCCTCCGCGAAGGTGAGGACCGAGGCGGCGAGCCGGTGCGCCCGGGGATCGTCGGGAAGCAGTTCGGGCAGGTCGGTGCGGAGCGTCGCGGCGCAGCTCGGTTCGAGGACGACGACGGGCAGGGCGGCAGGCACGGTCGGGGCGAGGCCCGGGTCCTCGTCCGGCGGTCGCCGCCGCGGCGCGGGGCTCACGGGCGCGTCGAGGACGTCCAGCACCTCCAGCATGTCCAGGGTGCGGCGCAGCACCGCGCGGGCCCGGTCGAGCTGGCCCGTCGAGATGTAGGTCAGGCCGCAGCAGACCCGGGCCCCGCCCGTCGCGAACGGTGCCCGGTGGATCCGTGGCCGGGTGGGCCGCGACCGGGTGAGGGCGGCCTCCTCGCCCCCGGCCTCCCGGCGGACGGGGTCCGACCGCCGCGCCCAGGCCTGCCTTCGCCCCGTCCACGGCGTCGACGGCACGATCACCCGCAGACCGGCCGCCTCCAGCACCTTCAGCGCCGCCTGCCCCACGGACGGAGAGAGGTGTTCCGTGAAGGTGTCCGTCCACAGGAGCACGGTCGGGGGTGCCTCGTGGGCAGCGGCCCGGTCCCCGGCCTCCGCCCGCCTCCCGCGCTCGCCGAGCGACCGCGCGTACCACCGCGTGAACGGCACCCGCGCGAGCCGGGGCAGCTCCCGCTCCCCCGCGATGCCGCCCAGCCGTTTCGCGAGCGCGGCCAAGGGGCGTGCGGCGGCGAGGGTGTTGACGAGGGCGGCCGTGCGCGTGCGGGCGATCAGGCGGAGCCACCGCGGCAGCCGGCCCATCGTGTGGTGGGCGGCCGGGCGGCGGCGGCCGGCGTAGTGGTGATGGAGGAACTCGGCCTTGTACGTGGCCATGTCGACGCCGACCGGGCAGTCGGAACGGCAGCCCTTGCAGGAGAGGCAGAGGTCGAGGGCGTCCCGTACCTCGGGCGAGCGCCAGCCGTCGGTGACCACCTCGCCGGCCAGCATCTCGTGCAGGAGGCGGGCCCGGCCCCGGGTGGAGTGCTCCTCCTCCCCCGTCGCGCGGAAGGAGGGGCACATGACGGCTCCGGACGCCGGACTCACCTCGGTCGTCCGGCACTTGGCGACGCCCACGCAACGCCGGACCGCCGCCGAGAAGTCCCCGCCGTCGTCGGGGTAGGCGAACTCCACCGGCACGGGTGTGCGCGGCAGCACCGCGAAGCGCAGGTTCGCGTCGAGGGGGGCGGGGCGGACGAGCATGCCGGGGTTGAGGAGGTCGTCGGGGTCCCAGACGCCCTTCACCCGCTCGAACAGCCGGACCATCTCGGTGCCGTACATCGTCGGCAGGAGTTCGGCGCGGGCCTGGCCGTCGCCGTGTTCGCCGGAGAGGGAGCCGCCGTGGGAGGTGACCAGTTCGGCCATTTCCTCGGAGAAGCGGCGGAAGCGGGCGACGCCCGCCGGAGTCAGCAGATCGAAGTCGATACGGACGTGGATGCAGCCGTCGCCGAAGTGGCCGTAGGGCGTGCCCCGCAGGTCGTGGGCGCGCAGCAGGCCGCGGAAGTCCCGCAGGTACGCGCCGAGCCGGGCCGGTGGCACCGCGCAGTCCTCCCAGCCGGGCCAGGCCTCCGTGCCGTCGGGCATACGGGTCGCCGTGCCGCTCGCGTCCTCGCGGATGCGCCACAACGCGCGCTGGGCGGCGGGGTCCGTCACCACGAGCGCGTCGGCGGCCCCGGCCGCGCGGACGATCGCGTCGGCGTGCGCCCGCGCCTCGGCGGGCGTGGCGCCGCCCGTCTCCACGAACAGCCAGGCCCCGCCCGTCGGGAGGCCGGTCGCCCCCGGCGGGACGAGGTCCGCGGCCATGCCCTCCACCGTGAGCGGGCGGTGCGGCAGCAGGCCGGGGGCGGCCTCCGCCGCCGCGCTCTCGTCGGCGTACGCCAGCACGGCGAGGGCACGCGCGCGGGGGGCCTCGACGAGGCGTACGACCGCTTCCGTGAGCACCCCGAGCGTGCCCTCGGAGCCGCAGAAGGAGCGGGCCACATCCGTGCCGTTCTCCGGGAGGAGGGCGTCGAGGGCGTAGCCGGAGATACGGCGGGGGAGGTCGGGGAAGCCGGTGCGCAGGAGGGCCGGCTCGCGCTCCACCAGCGTCCGGAGACCGTCCGGCGCGCCCGACCAGCCCTGCCCGAGCCGCAGCGCTTCGCCCCTGGCACCGGTCACCGCCAGTGCGCGTACGTTGTCGGCCGTCGTGCCCCAGGCGACCGAGTGGGAGCCGCAGGAGTTGTTGCCGATCATGCCGCCGAGGGTGCAGCGGCTGTGGGTGGAGGGGTCGGGGCCGAAGCGCAGGCCGTGCGGGGCGGCGGCCTCCTGGAGCCGGTCCAGGACCAGGCCGGGCTGGACGACCGCCGTGCGTGCCTCGGGGTCGAGGGAGACCAGCCGGTTCATGTGGCGGGTGAGGTCCAGCACCACGCCCGTGCCCGTGGCCTGCCCGGCGATCGACGTGCCGCCGCCGCGCGCGACGACCGGGACGCCGTGCTCCCGGCACACGGACAGGACGGCCGCCACGTCGTCCGCGTCCCGGGGGGCGACCACGCCGAGCGGCACCCGCCGGTAGTTGGAGGCGTCCATCGTCACCAGGGCGCGTGCCGTCACGTCGAAGGCGGCCTCGCCGCGCACGCCGGCCGCCCGCAGCGCGGCGGGCAGCGCGGCCCGCAGCGTCGCCGCGTCCGCGTCACCTGCGGCGTCCCTCGCGCTCGCGCCGCCATCGCCCGTCCTGCCCCCGAGTTCCGTCATGCGTCCCAGGATGCACCCGACCACTGACAGTGACCGTGGAGCGACAGGGCGGCGATGACACAGCGGTGGGACGGCGACGGGACGCCGAGGGGAGACCGGGCGGAAAGGCGGCGCGCCGCTCACCGGGTACGTTGGCTTGATTCCGGAGAGCTAACCGGAAACCGGCCAACCCCCGTCACGAACTCCCATATAGTGACGCCCAATTGAGCACCAGACGTCGCTTCTCGTTCAGGGACCGACCGAGTTACCCATCCAGGAACCGACTGAGTTACCGAGTTCAGAACCGACCGAGGACACCAGCCGATGACCGCGCCCAGCTCACCTCGCTCACCAGGCGAACGCCCCGCCCTGCGCTCAGTCCTTCCCCTGCCCCTGGTGACCGCCCTGCTCACCGCGACCGCCACCGGAGCCGCGGTCGCGGTGGCGCCGCAGTCCGTGCGGACGCCCCTCGCCGCCGGGGCGGGGGCTGCCGCGCTGCTGCTCACGGCCGTCGTCGCGGTCGCCGTGCACGCGCGCGTGTCGGTGCGACTGCTGCGCCTGCGGCTCAACGCCGTCTCCCAGGAGACCGGTCTGCTGCTGCAGGAGCGGGCGCGGACGGCCGAGGAGTTCGCGCAGGAGCGGGGCCGGCTGACGGAGGAGTTCGTCCAGGAGCGGGCGCGGATCGCGGCCGAGTTCGCCCGGGAACGGGTGCGGCTGACGACGGAGTCCGAGCGCGAACGCGAACGGCTGTCCGACGAGCGGGACCGCACGGCGGAGGAGATCACCCAGGAGCGGGTGGCGCTGTCCGAACGCGCCAAGCAGGCCGAGACCGAACGCTCCGCCGTCCTCGCCGTCACCGCCAACGTGGCCGGCCGGATGCAGGCCCTCGCCACCGCCACCCTCGCCGACCTCCGCGCCATGGAGGAACGTCACGCCGACGAGGACGTCCTCGCCGACCTGCTCCACCTCGACCACCGCACCGCCCAGGCGGGCCGTCTCGCCGACTCCGTCGCCGTCCTCGCGGGCGCGCGCTCGGGCCGCCGCTGGGCCCGCCCGATCCCCATGGAGTCGATCCTGCGCGGCGCGATGGGCCGCATCGGCGCCTACCGCCGGGTCCGGCTGCACTCCTCCAGCGAGACCGCCGTCGCCGGTCACGCCGCCGAGGGCGTCATGCACGCGCTCGCCGAACTCCTCGACAACGCGGCGAACTTCTCGCCGCCGACCGCCGAGGTCCATGTGTACGTCGAGGAGGTCCCGGCCGGCGCGATCATCTCGGTCGAGGACTCCGGCCTCGTCATGGGCGACGTCCAGCTCCGGCGCGCCGAACGCGCCGTGTCGGGCGAGGCCACCGACCTGGCGAGCCTCTCCGGCACGCGTCTCGGCCTCGCCGTCGTCGGCCGCCTCGCCCGCAAGCACGGCCTGCGGATCTCCTTCCGCCCGTCCGCGCGCGGCGGCACCGGCGTCCTCATGCTCATCCCGCAGGACGTCCTGGCCAGCGCGATGCCCACGACGGCGTCTCCCACGGGGTCCGCCCCGGCCCAGTCGCCCTACGGGGGGGCGCGCGCCCCGCACGATCTGGACGCCGAACCGACGCCGATCCACTCCTTCCCGTCGGACGCCCCGGCCGCCCCTGTCGCCGACCCGGTGGCGGACGCCCTGATCGACTCCTTGTCCGGCTACAGGAACGCCACCCCCGCGCCGGATCCGGCACCGGCCCCGGCCCCGGGCAACCCGGCCGGCGCACCGGCGTTCGGTTCCTCGTACGACGGTTCGTCCGGCTACTCGTCCGACTATTCGTCCGGTTCCTCGCAGGACACCTCGCACGACTCCTCGCACGACCCCTCGTACGGGTCCCCGATCGGTACTTCGGGTTCCGCCTTCGGTTCGTCGTTCCGCTCGTCGTTCAGCTCGGAATTCGGCACCGGAGAGTACGAGTTCGGCTCCGGCGACGAGACCGCCGCAGCCCCCTCCGAGGCCCTGCCCCGGCGCCGTCGCGGCCAGTCCCTCGCCGACGCGGAGGCCCGTACCCGGGCCGCGGCCGATGCCGCCGCGGCCCGGCCGGAGCGGACCTCCCGGCCCGCCGAGGACGCGAGCAGCGGTGCCGTGCGGTTCAGCAGCTTCCGCCGCGCGGTGCGAGGCACGAGCGGCGGACTGGACCAGGCGTTCGTCCAGGGAACGGCCGCGGGCGACGAGGGCGCCACGGGTGTGCCGCCCGGGACCGGTGCCGCCCTGGAACCCGTACGGGACGCAGCCGCGCCCGCCGAAGCCGTACGGCAGCCGGAGTTGGAGCCGGTGCGGGAGTCCGAGTGGGGTGCGGTGGCGGGCTCGGCGTGGGAGCCCGGACCCGAACCCGTACGGGAGACGGACTGGGAACCCGGGCCACCCGTACAGGAGAGCGCATGGGTGCCCGAGCCCGCACGGGGCCTCGTGTGGGAGCCGGAGGCGGTGAAGGAGGCGGCCTGGCAGGCGGAGGCCGCCGCCGAGCTTCCCTGGGCGCCGGACCCCGCAGGGGAGGCCAAGTGGGAGCTGGACCCCGTAAGGGAACTGGCCTGGGAACCCGCACGGGACACCCGCCCCGCCCCGGACGAGGACACCGGCTCCGCGTCCTACCCCTCCCCGTCCTACCCGGACCCCGACCCGGACCCCGACCCGGCCGGAGAGCGGCTCCCCGCCCCGGACCCACGCACGCACCCCCACCTGGAAGGCGACCACACCCCATGACCGGCACCGGTATCGGCACCACCGCCGACGACAGGCTCACCTGGCTCATGGAGGGACTGCTGGAACGCACTCCGGGCGCCCGGCACGCGCTCGTCCTCTCCCGGGACGGTCTGCGCCTGTGCCGTACCCCCGAGCTGTCCGTCGACCGGGCGGACCAGCTCTCCGCGATCGCCGCCGGCATCCAGTCGCTCTCCCAGGGGGCGTCCGTGGAGTTCGGCGACGGCAGCGGAGGCGTACGGACGGCGATGGCGGAGTTCCACGGCGGGGTCCTGTTCATCGTGGAGGCGGGCGAGGGCGCGCATCTGGCCGTGGTGACGGACGAGGAGGCGGACGCCGGTCTCGTCGGCCACAACATGAGCGAGCTGGTCGAACAACTCGGCGAGCACCTGAGCGCGAAGCCGCGCCACCCGACGAGCGCGACCAACCCATCTGCCGCGACCGACCCGACGGCCGCGAGAAACGCGACCGGCATCGCAAGGAACGCGGCCGGCACGAGGAACGCGGCCGGCTCGACGGGCACGATGGGCGCGGCGGGCACGACCGGCGCCGCCGCCGTGACCACCGCTACGACGACGACCGCGGCTACGGCTCTGGCGCCCCGTACGTCATGAGCCGGCCCGGCAGGGACGACCTGCCCGACCGGCTCTACACGCTCACCGGGGGGCGCAGCCGTTCGGCACCCGGAACGCCGTTCGACCTGGTGACCCTGGTGGTGGCGGAGAGCCAGCCGGTGCCCGGCATGCAGTCGGAGCACGTGGCGATCCTGCGGCTGACGGAGCGGCCGACGGCGGTCGTGGAGATCGCCGCCGAGCTGCGGCTGCCGGTGAGCATCACGAAGGTGCTGCTCTCCGACCTCCTCGCGGCGGGCCGGGTCAGCGCCCGGCACCCGAACCGGGCCACGCTGATCGATCCGGACATCCTGGAGCAGGTGCTAGTTGGACTTCGCAACCTCTGACAACGGCGACGGCCACCCGTTCCCCATGCCCCCGCTCTCGTCCGCCGCGTCCGTCCCCGTGCCCCTCTTCGGTGCGCGTTTCCAGGGTGCTCCCGCCGCCCGGTACGGGGATCTACGGCGGGAGCACGGCGAGGTGGTGCCCGTGCTGCTCGACGGGGGCCTACCGGCGTGGCTGGTGCTCGGCTACAGCGAGCTGCACCAGGTGACCAGCGATCCGGAGCTGTTCAGCCGGGACTCGGGGCTGTGGAACCAGTGGCCGAACATCCCGGCCGACTGGCCGCTGCTCCCCGTCATCAGCCCCGAGCAGCCGTCGGTCCTCGGCACGGTCGGCGAGCGGCACCGGCAGCGGGCCGCGCTGATCGAGGAGGCGCTGGAGGCGGTCGAGCCGCTCGAACTGCGCGGCCATGTCGAGCGGTTCGCGGACGAGTTGATCGACGTGGTGTGCGGGGCGGGCGCGGCCGATCTGGTGGGGCAGTTCGCGGCGCTGCTGCCCGTACGTGTGCTGGCGTACCTCTTCGGTTTCCGGGAGGAGCACGGTCCCGGGCTGGTGGTCGCGCTGAACGACATCCTCGACGGCCAGGACCGGGCGATGGCGGCGGAGGGGTATCTGCGCACGGCGATGGACCGGCTGGTGTCGGAACGGCTGCGGCAGCCCGGCGACGACGTGGTCTCGCGGCTCCTCGCGTACGCGCGCGCGTACGAGGTGACGGTCGAGGAGGTCACCCACGACGTGATGGTGATGCTGGCGGTGGGGCATCAGCCGACCGCCGACTGGATCGGCAACTCGCTGCATCTGATGCTGACGGACGAGCGGTTCGCGGCGTCGTTGTTCGGGGGGCGCAGCAGTGTGGCCGAGGCGATGAACGAGGTGCTGTGGGAGGACGCGCCGATCCAGAACGCGGCCGGGCGGTGGGCCACCCGTGACACGCGGCTCGGTGGGCGGGTGCTCCGTGCGGGTGACCTCGTCCTGCTGGGGCTCCAGGGGGCGAACTCCGATCCGCGGGTGCGTACGCAGGGGGCGCTCACCGGTGGCAACAACGCGCACTTCTCCTTCGGGCACGGGGAGCACCGGTGTCCCTTTCCGGCGCAGGAGACGGCCGAGGTCATCGCCCGTACGGGTATCGAAGTCGTCCTGGACCGGCTTCCGGACATGGACCTCGCGGTCCCGTCCGGGGCTCTGGCCCGGCGGGCGTCTCCCTGGCTACGGGGGCTGGTGGAGTTGCCTGTGCGGTTCGCGCCGGGGCCGGTCCGTGGGGTCTGACGTGCCGGGGTGTGTTTCGCCCCCGCCGCCCCTACCCGTCCCTCCCCCAGGGGCTGCGCCCCTTCGACCCCCAGCTGACCGCCCGGTGGGGGCTTGTCGCGCAGTTCCCCGCGCCCCTGAAAAGCAGGGGCTGCGCCCGCTGCTTTTCAGGGGCGCGGGGCCTGGGCCTTCAGGGACGCGGGGAACTGTGCGAGCAACCACGACGGACCCGCGCCCGCCGACGCACCCGCACCCCCGAGTCATCAGGCACCCCCACCCGTCTCACCCGACGGACGACGTTTCGCCCAGGTTTCGCGGAGCGGCTAGGCTCCATGCCCGTGGCTGATATCCAGATCCCCGCTGACATCAAGCCCGCCGACGGACGTTTCGGCGCGGGCCCCTCCAAGGTTCGGACGGAGGCGCTGGACGCGCTGGCCGCGACCGGCACCTCTCTGCTCGGCACCTCGCACCGCCAGGCCCCGGTGAAGAACCTGGTCGGCCAGGTCCGTGAGGGCATCAGCGAGCTGTTCTCCCTGCCCGAGGGCTACGAGGTCGTCCTCGGCAACGGCGGCTCCACGGCCTTCTGGGACATCGCGACCCACGGCCTGATCGAGAACAAGAGCCAGCACCTGACCTTCGGCGAGTTCAGCTCGAAGTTCGCCAAGGCCGCGAAGCTCGCCCCCTGGCTCGCCGAGCCGACGGTCGTCTCCTCCGACCCCGGCACGCACCCGGAGCCGGCCGCCGAGGCGGGCGTCGACGTCTACGCCTTCACGCACAACGAGACGTCCACCGGTGTCGCCGCCCCGCTGAACCGCGTGGCCGGCGCGGACGAGGGCGCCCTCGTCCTGGTCGACGCCACGTCCGGCGCGGGCGGCCTGCCCGTCGACATCGCCGAGACCGACGTCTACTACTTCGCCCCGCAGAAGTCCTTCGCCTCCGACGGCGGCCTCTGGATCGGCGTCTTCTCCCCGGCCGCCATCGAGCGCGCCGAGCGGATCCACGCCTCCGGCCGCCACATCCCGGAGTTCTTCAGCCTCCCCACGGCGATCGACAACTCCCGCAAGAACCAGACGTACAACACCCCGGCGCTCGCGACCCTCTTCCTGCTCGACCAGCAGCTGAAGTGGATCAACGGCCAGGGCGGTCTGAGCTGGTCCACGGCCCGGACGAAGGACTCCTCGACCCGCCTCTACACCTGGGCGGAGGAGAGCAAGTACGCGAGCCCGTTCGTCACGGACGCGGCCAAGCGCTCCCAGGTCATCGGCACGATCGACTTCTCGGACGAGATCGACGCCGCCGCCGTCGCCAAGGTCCTGCGCGCCAACGGCATCGTCGACACCGAGCCCTACCGCAAGCTCGGCCGCAACCAGCTGCGCGTCGCCATGTTCCCGGCGATCGCCCCGGACGACGTCGAGGCGCTCACCAAGTGCGTCGACCACGTGATCGAGAAGCTCTGATCATCGGCGTACGACACGTACGACGCTGAAGGGCGCCCGGCACATGGTGCCGGGCGCCCTTCTCGTGGGTTACCGCGCGGTCAGCCTCGGAAGCCGAGTATGCCGTGCAGGGTCTCACCGCTGGTCGCGCCGGCCCCGCCGACGGTGCTCAGGGTGGACTGCGCCGACTTCTGCTCGGCGGGCGCCGGCGTCGGGTCGGGCAGCTTCTTGCACGTGGCGTCGGCCGTGCCCTTGCCGTGCGGCACCTTGCCGTTGGTCAGGTACGTCGCCAGGTACTTGTCGAGGCAGCTGTTGCCGCTCAGCGAGATGCCGTGGTTGCCGCCGCCCTGCTCGACGACCAGGCTGGAGTTCTTGAGCAGCTTGTGGACGGTGACCCCACCCTGGTACGGGGTGGCCGCGTCGTCCGTCGCCTGGAACAGCAGCGTCGGCGGGAGCTTGGAGTTGGCGATGCTCACCGGCTTCAGCGACTTGGTCGGCCAGAACGCGCACGGCGCGTTGTACCAGGCGTTGTTCCAGGCCATGAACGGGGCCTTCTTGTAGACCGCCCAGTTGTCCTTGGTCCACTTCTTCCAGTCGCGCGGCCAGGACGCGTCACGGCACTGCACCGAGGTGTAGACGCTGTAGCCGTTGTCGCCGGAGGAGTCGATGGCGGCGAAGTTGTCGTACGCGTCCACCAGCGGGGCGGTGTCCTTGTCGTTCACGTACGCCGCGAACGCCTCGGCCAGGAAGGGCCAGTAGCCGTTGTAGTAGCCGCCCGGGATGAAGGTGTCCTCCAGCTCGGAGGCGCCCACCTTGCCCTCAGCCGGCTTCTTGGCGAGGGCGTCCCGCATGGCGTACCACTTGGCTTCGATCTTCTTCGGATCGGTGCCGAGCTTGTACGTGGAGTTGTACTTCGCGACCCACTTCGTGAACGCCTTGTGGCGCTTGTCGAAGGCGTAGTCCTGGTCGAGGTTGTCCTGGTACCAGACGCCCGTCGGGTCCACGATCGAGTCCAGCACCAGGCGCCGCACCCGCTGCGGGTACAGCTTGGCGTAGACGGCGCCGAGGTACGTGCCGTACGAGTAGCCGAAGTAGTTGATCTTCTTCGCGCCGAGGGACTTACGGATCGAGTCCAGGTCCTTCACGGCGCTGATCGTGTTGATGTACGGCAGGACGTCCTTGTACTTGGTGCCGCAGGCCTTGGCGAAGGACTGGGCGCGCTTGACGTTGGCCGTCTCGATCGCGGACGTGCTGGGCACGGAGTCCGGGCGCACCGGGTCGAAGTAACCGGGCTTGCAGTCCAGGGCGGGCTTGCTCGCGCCCACTCCCCGCGGGTCGAAGCCGATGACGTCGTACTGCGCGGCGACCTTCTTCGGCAGCGAGGACGCGACGAACGAGGCCAGACCCGTACCGCTGCCACCGGGGCCGCCCGGGTTGACCAGCAGCGGGCCCTGGTACGTCTTCGAGGTGTGCGGCACGCGGGACAGCGCCAGCGTGATCTTCTTCCCGTTCGGCTTCGCGTAGTCGAGCGGCACCTTCACCGAGCCGCACTGGAGCGTCGGCGAGTTGTCGGTGGCGCACTTCTTCCAGGCGACCTTCGCGGCGGCGGCCTGGACGGTGTTCGCGGAGGGCGACCCGCTGGCGTTGGCGGGGACGGCGCTGAGCGTCCCGGCCAGAACGACGCCGGCGCCGCACAGCACGGCTGCGCTTCTTCTCATGAAGTTCTCTCTGAACGATGGGGGGTTCAGGTCCGCGAGGTTCGCGGTCCAGGCCGCATGGTTCCCGAAGATCACGCCCGGCAATAACTTATTCGACCAAGACTTGACCGAATTGAGTCATTGCTTACTCTCAAATGACTCACAGAAAGGGGCAGTTACACCAATCCGGACACATGGTTCCGGACGGCCGCTCGCCGTCGACGAGGGCACCCGGCGGGCCCCGGGCGCCCCCCTCACACCCCGCGCGTCAGGTGGCCGTACAGCTCACGCTCGGCACACCCCCGCCCCCGGGCGCGCCCCCGAAACCGAAGCTCGCCGAAGCGCCCGGGGCGACCGCCCCGTTGTGCGCGGCGTTGGCCGCGGTGACCGTCGCCCCGCTCTGGGTGTAGGACGCGTTCCACATGTTCGTGACCCGCTGGGAGCCGGGCCAGGTCCAGGTGACCTTCCAGGAGGCGAGGTCGGTAGTACCGCTGTTGGTGACCTTCACCTCGGCGTTGAAGCCGCCGCCCCAGTCGCTGCTGACCGTGTACGCGGCGGTGCAGGCCGGCGTGCCACCGCCGGGGTCGCCCGGATCACCCGGATCGCCGGGGTCCCCCGGGCCGGAGCCGCCGGGCGGGAAGCCGGGGGCCTTGATGCTCGCGAGGTAGCCGTCCTTGACGGTGTCCACCGTCTGCCAGTCGTCCTTCAGGATGCCGCCGGTGTCACCGGAGTTGGGGTTCCAGGACCAGAAGGTCCAGTGGAAGGAGTCCGAGCCGTAGGCCGAGGTCGAGCGCAGATAGGTCACCAGGGCCGCCAGCCACCGCTGGTCGACGGTGGACTGGAGCGTCGTACCGAACTCGCCGACCCACACCGGCGCGATGTTCTGCTTGAAGATGTATCCCCAGTACTTGTCCCAGACGCCGGGCATGTTGGCGGGGAAGGACGGGTCGCTGAACCAGCTCTGCTGGGCGACGCTCGTGGCGTAGTCGTGGGCCGAGTACACCACCCGGTTCGCCACGTCCAGCTGCACCGGGTACTGGGCCACGCCCATCAGGTTGCCGCCCCACCAGCCCGAGACGCCGTTGAACGTCTGGACGCCCTCGACGAGGATCAGCAGGTCGGGGTTGACCGACAGGACCGCGTTGCCGGCGCGCTGGGCGGCCAGGCGCCAGTCCCTGGCCGTGTCGCCGCAGCCCCAGCAGGCGGGATCGTGGGGCTCGTTGTGGAGGTCGATGCCGACTACCGTCGCGTTCCCCTTGTAGCGGGTGGCCAGCGCCTTCAGGTTGGTGATCCACGTCGACTCGGGGACGGCCGAGGTGTACCAGAGCGCCGACTGGCCCGCCGCGTCCGGGCGGTGGCGGTCGAGGATGACCTTCAGTCCGCTCTGCCCGGCGTACGCGACGATCCTGTCCAGGACCTGGAGGGACGTCAGGCCCCGCAGGTCGGCGTTCTTGCCGTCGGAGTGGTTGAGGCTGTCGGGCATGGTGCCGGGCTTGAGGATGTCGTCGCTGTAGGGCATCCGGAGGGTGTTGTAGCCCAGCGACTTCATCTGGTCGATCATGCTCTTGTAGTCCCGGGACCAGAGGCCGTGGGGGACGTGGTTGGCGGTCTCGAAACCGAACCAGTTGATGCCGGCGATCCGGACCGACTGGCCGCCCGCGTCCAGGATCTGCCGGCCGCTGGTGCGCCAGTAACCGGCCCCGGCCTCGGCCGCGCCGGCCTCCGGCGCGGTGGTCGCCGCCGCCGGGTGCACGCCGCCGGCCAGGGGCAGCGTGAACAGGGCGGCGGCCGCGCACAGGGCGCCCAGGGTTCTCCGTAAGCTGCGGAACATGTCGCTGCTTCCTCCTCGGGAGGTGCGGGTCCGGAACCGATGGGAGCGCTCCCATCACCCGCACTTCCCATGGAAACAGATCGCATGAACACGTCAAGGCATCCGACGCCACCTGATGCGCCGGACGCCCTCACGCGTCCCCCCGACCGTCCGTCACCTCAACTGCTGAGCTTCCTGAACCGGCGTACCGCCAGCGGCAGGAAGACCAGCGTCAGTACCAGCGGCCACACCCCGGCCATCAGCAGCGCGTTCCGCTCGACCCAGGACTCGCCGCCGTCGACCGGCGTCCCGAACAGCTCGCGGGCCGCCGCGGCCGTGGAGGAGACCGGGTTCCAGGCGGCGATCCAGCCCAGCCAGTCGGGCATGAGCTGCGGGGCGACGTAGATGCTGGAGATCATGGTCAGCGGGAAGGCGACCGCGAACAGCCCGCCCGCCGCCTCCGGGTTGGGGACCAGCAGGCCCAGCCAGACACCGATCCAGATCAGCGCGAAGCGCAGCCACAGGAGCAGACCGAACGCGGCCAGGAAGCCGAGGCCCCCGTCCGGGCGCCAGCCCATCGCGACCGCCGTCAGCATCATGATGGCCAACTCCGCGCAGGCGACGAGCAGATCGGTCAGCCCACGCCCGGCGACCACCGCGGACGGCGCCATCGGCATGGAGCGGAAGCGGTCGATGACCCCCTTGGTGGAGTCGTGGACGACCAGCGTGGCCGTGTTGATGAACCCGAAGGCCATCGTCATCACGAACATGCCCGGCATCAGGAAGTCCCGGTAGTCCCCGCCGCCGGGCACCTTCATGGCACTGCCGAAGACATAGCCGTACAGCAGCACGGACAGGATGGGAAAGCCCAGCTGCCAGGCGATGTTGACCGGCTGGCGCCGGTAGTGGGTGAGGCCGCGGCGGACGATGTTCCAGACGTCGGAGAACAGCCAGTACATACGGCCGCGCGCACGTGACGCGCCCAGGTCGACGGTGGTCATGCGACGGCCCCCTTCTCGGTGTCACGGAGGTCACGGTCCGCCCCGCTCCCGGTCCCGGTGGTCCCCGGCTTCTGCGCGCGCTGCCCCGTCAGGCGCAGGAACACGTCGTCCAGGCTCGGCCTGCGCAGGCCGATGTCCACGACCCGCACGCCCTCGTCCTGGAGGGTGCGGGCCACCTCGGTGAGCGCCGCGACGCGGTCGGTCACCGGCGCGTGGACCCGCGACTCGGCGTCGTCCGACTCCGGTTCGCCGTCCGAGACCCGGGCGACGACCTTCACCGCGCGCGGGATGTCGGCGCGCTCGGCGAGGACGACCTCGACGCGGTCGCCGCCGACCGTGCTCTTCAGCCCGTCGGGGGTGTCGTCGGCGATGGCCCGCCCCTGGTCGATCACGGTGATGTGCGAGGCCAGTCTGTCGGCCTCCTCCAGATACTGCGTGGTGAGCAGCACGGTCGTACCGCTCGCCACCAGCGCGCGCACGGCTTCCCAGACCTCGTTCCGGCTGCGCGGATCGAGGCCGGTGGTCGGCTCGTCCAGGAAGAGGACGGCCGGGGCGAGGATCATCGAGGCGGCGAGGTCGAGCCGCCGCCGCATACCGCCGCTGTACTCGCCGACACCCTTGTCCGCGGCGTCGACGAGGTCGAACCGGTCGAGCAGCTCGGCGGCCCGCGACCTCGCCCGCTTCCCGCCCAGGTGGAACAGCCGGCCGAACATCTCCAGGTTCTGCCGTCCGGTCAGTACCTCGTCCAGGGCGGCGTACTGGCCGGTGAGGCCGATCCTGGCCCGTACCTCGCGCGGACGCCGTGCCACGTCGAGACCGGCCACCACCGCCCTGCCGCCGTCCAGGCGCACCAGGGTGGACAGGATGCGTACGGCGGTGGTCTTGCCCGCGCCGTTCGGGCCGAGCAGGCCGTGCACGGTGCCCTCGCGCACGGCGAGGTCGAACCCGTCGAGCGCCCGCTTCTCCCCGTAGCGCTTCTCCAGCCCCTCCGCCCGCACCGCGTATCCGCCGACGCCTCCGGCGCCGCTTCCCTCGCTCATGGGTCCCCCTTCCGTCAGCAACTGGGTACACCGTACCCGATTTCGCGTACGTCGTACCCAGTTTTTCGCGAGGGCATAAACTCCGCTCATGACCAGGAGCGAGGGCGGTTCGGACGACGACGCGGGCGGCGGCCGGGCGGGCGGGACCACCAACAAACCCCGTGGTGCCGGTGGTTCCGGTGGGGGCGGGGGTACGGAGTCCAGCGGCAGCGGGGACATCGTCCGGACGCTGCATCTGCTGTGGGACACCGGCCGCCGCCCCAGCCGGGGCCCGAAGCCGGGGCTCACCCTGGACCGGATCGTGGAGGCGGCCGTCCGGGTCGCCGACGCGGAGGGTCTGCCCGCCCTGTCCATGCGCCGGGTCGCCACCGAACTCGGCACCGGGGCCATGTCCCTGTACCGCTACGTCCCCGGCAAGGCCGAACTGCTGGACCTCATGCTCGACCGCGTCCAGCGCCCCTCGGAGAACCCCGCCGACCTGGGCGACGGCGACTGGCGCTCCGCCCTGGAGGCCCTGGGCCGGGCCACCCTCGCCCTCTACCAGCGTCACCCCTGGCTGCTGCAGGTCAACCAGTCCCGCCCGGTCCTCGGCCCCAGCGCCCTCGACGGCATGGAGAAGGTGCTCGCCCGCATCAAGCCCATGGGACTGACCGACCCCGAGCTGATCTCCGCGATCGTCGCCGTGGACGGCTATGTCGTCGGCGCCGCACGCACCCAGCTCTACGCGCAGGAGGCGGAACACCGCACCGGTCTCACCGACGCGGAGTTCTGGCAGGCCCACGCCCCCGTCCTGGAGGAACTCATGGCCTCCGGCCGCTACCCGCTCCTCGCCGGCCTCTCGGACGACGCCTTCGCCACGGGCTTCGACCACTTCGAGTTCGGCCTGCAGCGCCTTCTGGACGGGCTGGAGGTGTTCGTCGCGCGGCGGGGCGGGGGCGGGGAGGGGTGACGGGGAGCGTGGGTGCCTCGTGGCTCAGGAGGGCCGGCGCAGCAGCCGCCTGAAGCCCCATACGACGACGACCGCACCGCCGACGGCGAGGGCGCCGACCTTGAAGGTGGAGCTGGTGCCGTCGCCGTCCGCCGCTTCGGTGCCGGAATCCTTCCCGTCGGAGGACGACGAGCCGGAACCGCCGCTCCCGGAGCCGCCGCCGGGCACGTCCCGCGCGACGACCGAGCTGCCCGATCCCTCGCTGCCGTACATGATCTTCGAGCCGTCGGTGTCGAACGTGACCGACTCCCCCTGCCGCTGCAGGGGCACGTTCAGCCGCGCGACCTTCTTGAGTCTGCCGCCGTTCCAGTCGTAGAGGATGCCGCCGAAGTACGCGCGCAGGGCGAGCTGCTTGCCGTCCGGTGAGAACGCGCCGTCGGTGACTTCCAGGTCCGGGACGGAGGCGACCTTCCTGAACACGTTCGTGCCGGAGGGCGAGAGGTCGGCCGGACCTTCGTACAGCGATCCGCCCTCCTCGTTCTTGTCGGCGATGTAGACCCGGCCGGTCTTCGGATGCACCATCAGCGCCTCCGCGTCCCGCGCCCCGCCCTCGTACTTCACCACGTACTGCGTGGCCTTGATCGTCTGGTCCTTCAGCTCCTTCGGCTCGGGGAGTTCGTAGATCCAGACGTACGCCCAGGTGCCGCCGAGGTTGTCGCCGATGTCGCCGACGTAGAGCTTGTCGCCGGGGCCCATGGAGATCGCCTCGACGTCGCGCGGGGTGCCGACGCCCGTCATGGTGACCGTGGCGACCGTCTCGCCCGTCCTGCTGTCGACGGCGTAGAGGAAGGCCCCGTCGTCGCTGTCGTTGTGGGTCCAGTAGACCCCCGGGTGCTGACGCGACGCGGCGAGACCGCTCGACTCGGTGATCCGCGTGTCCTTCATCGTGAACCCGTCGTCGTCGGCGGCCGCGGGCGCGGCCGGGAGCGCGGCGAGCAGGACGGCGGCGAGACCGGCGAAGCCGGCGCGGAACCGGCACAGGGAGGTGAGGGGGCGACGGCGCATGGGCCCAAGCCTGCCATCTCGCTCCGCTGGGTGGGGTGGGGGAGCGCCGTCGGGGTGGGGGTGCGTGGTCGGGTGCCGGTCCGGTGGGGCTTCTCGCGCAGTTCCCCGCGCCCCTACGAGAAGCGGGGGCTGCGCCCCTGCTTCTCGTCCACGTGGCGGGGTTCACAGGGCTGTTCGGGGCGAGAGGTGCTACCAGTCGGTAGCGATCGTTCATGATGTGCCAATGCTCAGGTTCATGCCCGTAGGCGACTCCATGACGATCGGGAGCGCCGGCGAACACACATGGCGCTACCGGCTCTGGCAGCACCTGCGCACGACGTACGACGGGCCCTTCAAGATCGTCGGCCCGCGCGAGACGCTGCACGACAAGGCGACGGACGCCCCGACGTCGTACGAGTACGCCGGCACCGACCCGCGCTTCCCCCGCGGCCATCTCGCCGGCTGGGGCGAGGGCTGGCTCCACATGGCGCCGCTGATCGCGGACGCGGTCCGCGGCCACCGGGCGAACGTCCTCCTCGTCTCCCTCGGCCTCATCGACCTCGGCTTCTACACCAACGCCGAGCAGACCGCCGAGAACACCCGCCGCTTCGTCGAGGCCGCCCGCGAGGCGAACCCGCACGTGCGCATGGTCCTCCTCCCCGTCACCCCCAACGTCCGCGCCGAGTCCGACGCCCCCTTCGCCGCCCAGGTCGCCCGCTTCAACGAACTCCTCGCCAAGACGGCCGCCGACCTCGACGAACCCCGCTCCCCGCTCCTCGTGGCCTCCCCGCCCCCGTCGTACGACATCCACCGGGACACCTACGACGGCACCCACCCCAACGCCTCCGGCGAACACAAGATCGCGGCGACCTTCGCGAACGCGATGCACGAGGCGTGGGACCTGGGGGGACCGTACGAGGAAGGGTTCTAAGCCGGCCCTAAGCCCCAGACCCGGCACCCTCGGCCGTCCTCGTCGCCGTCACCAGCGCGAACGTCAGATACTCCCCCTGGTCCGCCTCCAGCATCTCCACGACCGCCCGATCGGCGCCCCCTGCCTGCGGATCGCGTTCCGCACACGCCCGCGCCCAGAGCAGCCAGTCCCGCCAGCCGTCCTCCTGGAGCCGGGCCGAGGTGACGTCGACCAGTTCGGTGACCGCCCACTGGAACCGCCACCACTCGGCGGTGTGCCAGGCGATGGCCTCCCAGCCGACGACGGCCTTGATGTGCGGCGGCACGGACCCGAGGTCGCGCACCTCGCGGGTCAGCGCGGGTGTGGCGACGCCGAGCTGCCCGCCGGGCCGCAGGAACCGCACCAGGTACGGCAGATAGCCGTCCGCCGTCCCGAAGTACTCGAACGCGTCCACGCTGACGACGGCGTCGAAGCTGTTCTCCTCGAACGGCAGGGCGTGCGCCTCGGCCCGCACGGCCGTCACCCGGTCCCCCACCCCGGCCTTGTCGAAGACCTCCGCCGCCTCCTCCGCCGCGATCCACCAGTCCGCGGCGACCACCTCCACCCCGAACTCCCGCGCCAGGAACACGGAGGTCGCCCCCTTCCCCGACCCCAGGTCCAACACCCGCGTCCCGGGCCGCAGTTCGAGGTCCCGCACCAGGTCCTCCAGCAGCCACAACGGGTTCGGCCCCATGTCGAGGTCGAGCAGCCAGGAGGGGTCGTAGGCGGAGGAGCGCGGGTAACGGTCGGGGCGGTGGAGGGCGTCGAGCGCGGTGGTGGTCACGGGAGACGACCCAAACGGTTCGGGCGCCGGGCGCGCAAGGGAGTTTCGCCGTACCTCCCGTGCCCTGGTCACCGTGCGTATCGTTGTACTGCGCGGCCGTCTTCGTTCGAGGGGCGGCCGGGTAGGAGCGCCACGATGACCGTCCTTGAAGACAGGATCGCGATGGCCGAGAGCGACAACACGCGCCAACTGGACGAGATGTTCGAACGGCTCGAGAAGATGCCCGTCCCCGAGGGATACAAGGTAGAGATCGTCGAGGGGACCATCTACATGTCGCCGCAGCGGGACGCTCATTGGCAGACGATTCGCCGGATCGTTCGCGAACTCGACAACCATTTCGGCGACGACGTGCACGTCGTCTCGGACGTCCGCATCGACTTCCCCGGCCCGCTGAACGGCTACTGCCCCGACGTGGCCAAGCTGCGCGACGATGCCGAGAAGGACGCGCGGGACCACTGGCGCTACGAGGACATCGAGTTCATCGCCGAGGTCATCTCCACGGACACCGCCAGGAACGACTACGGCCCCCAAGAAGACCGCGTACGCACTCGCCGAGGTCCCCGTCTACCTGATCGCCGACCCCTGTGTGGGCAAGTGCCGGCTGTTCACCCAGCCCAAGGACGGCGATTACATCAGTGACCTGTCCATCACCTACGGCGGCGACGTCGACATGACCACCACCCTGCTCGGCCTGGTCCTCCCGACCGCCACGTTTCCCCGAGGCTGACGAATTCGCCCGCCACCTCCCGGATCCGGCGCTCCGCACTTGATCGGCGGTCCCCCGCTCGCTTGGATGTCCCGGTCGGACGCGGCGGTGACGGATGCGGGGCGGGACGGATGGCGCGGGGCGGGCTGGGCCGGGAGTTCCGGTGGCTGTGGACGGCGTACGCGGTCAGCGCGTTCGGAACGCGGCTGTCGTTCGACGCGTTCCCCCTGATCGCGGTGCTGGTCCTGCGCGTCGGCCCGACACAGGTCTCCGCGCTGGCGGCCACCGGCCTGGCGGTGGGCGCGGTGGTGGCCCTGCAGCTCGGCCCCTGGGTGGAGTTCCGCCGCAAGCGTCCGGTGATGATGACGATGGACCTGGTCCGCTGTGCGGCCCTGCTGACGGTCCCGGCCGCCTACGCCCTCGACCTGCTCACCTTCCCCCAGCTCCTCCTGGTCTCCATGGTCGTCGCCGTGGCCGACATCACCTTCACCGCGGCGAGCGGCGCCTTCCTGAAGTCCCTGGTCCCCCCGGAACACCTCGTGGCCGCCAACGGCCGCTTCGAGGCCACGACCTGGACCACGACCATGCTCGGCCCACCCCTCGGCGGCGCCGCGATGGGCCTCTTCGGCCCGGTCGTCACCCTGCTGATCGACGCCACCAGCTACCTGCTCTCGGCGGCGGGCATCCGGGCGATCGGCGACCGCGAGCCGCACCCGGCACGGACGGCACCGCCGACGCATACGGCAGAGGTGGCCGGGGCGGGGGCCTCGGAGACTGCCGCGGGTGCCGTGGGTGCCGCGGTGCCCGCTGCACCCGCGACGCAGAAGACCCCCACGGCACCCACGGCACCCACGACGCCCAAGACCTCCACCCCCCGTCTCCGCCCCACGGACCTCCTCGACGGCTGGCGGTTCCTGCTCGCCGACCCGGCCCTGCGCTCCCTCTTCCTCAACACCATCGTGGTCAACGCGCTGATCATGGCGCCCGCACCGCTGCTGCTGATCCTCATGGTCGGTGAACTCGGCTTCGCCCCCTGGCAGTACGGCCTCGCCTTCGCCGTCCCCTGCGCCGGCGGACTGATCGGCTCCCGCCTCTCCCGCCGCCTGGTCGCCCGGCACGGCGACGACCGGGTGCTGCGGGTCGCCGGAACCCTGCGGGCCTGCTGGCCGCTGGGGCTGGCGTTCATCGGTCACGGCCCGGCGGGCCTCGTCCTCGTCATGGTCGTCGAGCTGGGCCTGATCACCTGTATCAGTGTCTTCAACCCCGTGATGGCCACCCAGCGCCTCACCCGGACCCCGTCGGACCGCGTCGCCCGCGTCCTCACCGCCTGGTCCGTCACCGGCAAACTCGCCACCGCCGCCACGACGGCCCTCTGGGGCCTCCTCGCCGCCCTGACGACCCCCCGGACGGCGATCGCCACGGCCGGCCTCCTCCTCCTGGCGACCCCGCTGCTCCTGCTCACCCACCGCCACCGGCCCGGCGGGGCACCCCGCATCCCCGCCCCGAACGACCACCAGAACCCGGAGCCCCTTCAGAAGAACTGACACCGGAAGAACTGACACCGGACGTCGCACGGGGCCCACCGGGGGGAACGGCATGACCGGCACAACCGTGAAGGTCAGAACATCGTGTTGTCGTTCGCCGACGTCACCGGCACGTCCTGGAGCGCGTCCCAGTGTTCGACGATCCTGCCGTTCCGCACCCGGAACAGGTCGACGACGGCCTGGCCGCGCTCGCCCGGGGCGTTGACGTAGTGGCTGTGGACGGCGACGAGGTCGCCCTCGGCGACGACGCGCTTGCGCGTGACGGTGAGGGAGGGGAACTGCTGGAAGTAGCCGCCCAGACCGGCCCTGGCCCCGGCCACGCCGTCGGGGATGTTCGGGTTGTGCTGGTGGTACTCGGGGCCCCAGTACCGGTCGAGCGCCGAGAGGTCCTTCCGCACCAGCAGTCGGTCGAAGGCCTTGGTCACCAGCCTCTCGTTGTACGCGGTCAGCCGGGCCGGCCCCGGCACCTCGGTGCGCGGCCGGCTGACGGTGGAGAACATGTCGTTGCCGTTGGCCGAGGACTCCGGCACCTCCTGTCCCACGTCCCAGTGCTCCGCGATCCGCCCGCCCTGGAAGCGGAAGATGTCGAACACGGCGGAACCCCGGGTGCCGGGCGTGAGCACGACGTCGGAGTGCACGAGGACGAGGTCGCCCTGGGCGATGACCCGCTTGACGTCGTAGGCGGCGTCCGGGAACTGCTGCCGCACCGCCGCCGCGAGCCCCTTCAGCGTCTCCGCCCCGTCCGGCGCGAACGGGTTGTGCTGGATGTAGTCCGGCCGCACGTACCGGTCCACGACCGCCGTGTCCCCGTCCTCGAACACCCCCTTCAGCACCCGTACGGCCACGGCCTTCTGGTACGCGAGCCGAGCGGCGTCCCCGTGCGGGGCCCGCTCGGCGACGGCGGTGGACGGGGCCGCGACGGCCGGTACGACGGCGGCGGTGGAGGTGAGCGCGACGGCCGCGAGGACGGCGACGAGCGCGCGGCGGGCAGGCGTGGTGGGGGTCACGAGGCTCCCATCGGAGAGGTCGGCAGGTCAGCCTCCCGCTTGAAAGTTCAAGCAGCTAGGCTTACGAAAGGAAAGCACTAACCTTCAGTTAGCGTCAAGATCCCTCCCCTTGCCTAGAGCGCACTCCACCGCCTTGGCTAAGCGGTCATGAAGTACACACAGCTCGGACGCACAGGTCTCAAGGTCAGCCGGCTGGTCCTCGGCACGATGAACTTCGGTCCGCAGACGGACGAAGCGGACAGTCACGCGATCATGGACGCCGCGCTGGACGCGGGCATCAACTTCTTCGACACGGCGAACGTCTACGGGTGGGGCGAGAACAAGGGCCGCACCGAGAGCATCATCGGCAACTGGTTCGCCAAGGGCGGCGAGCGCCGCGACAAGGTCGTCCTCGCGACCAAGGTGTACGGGAACATGGCGGCGTCGGCCGACTCCTGGCCCAACCACGACAAGCTCTCCGCCCTGAACATCCGGCGGGCCGTGGACGCCAGCCTCAAGCGGCTGCGCACGGACTACATCGACGTCTACCAGTTCCACCACATCGACCGGGCCACCCCCTTCGAGGAGATCTGGCAGGCCGTCGACGTCCTGGTCCGGCAGGGCAAGATCCTCTACGCCGGCTCCAGCAACTTCCCCGGCTACAAGATCGCCCAGGCGAACGAGACCGCCGCCCGCCGGGGTGGCACCATCGGCCTCGTCAGCGAGCAGTGCCTCTACAACCTCGCCGAGCGCCGCGCCGAGATGGAGGTCATCCCGGCCGCGCAGGAGTACGGCCTCGGGGTCATCCCCTGGTCGCCGCTGCACGGCGGACTGCTCGGCGGGGTCATCAAGAAGGAGGCCACGCAGGGCCGCCGCGCCTCCGGCCGCAGCGCCGACGCCCTCGCCGACCCGGCCGTACGCGGCCAGGTCCAGGCGTACGAGGACCTGCTCGACAAGCACGGCCTCGAACCGGGAGAGGCCGCCCTCGCCTGGCTCCTGACCCGTCCCGGCGTGACCGGCCCGATCGTCGGCCCCCGTACGGCCGAACAGCTCCGGTCGGCGATCCGCGCGAGCGAGCTGGAGCTGAGCGAGGAGCTGCTGACCTCGTTGGACGAGATCTTCCCGGGCCCGGGGCCGTCCCCGGAGGCCTTCGCCTGGTGAGGGCCCCGTAAGGGGCGCGGGGAACTGCGCGACAAGCCCCCGCCGACGGGCGGGCCGGCCCGGTCCGCGGTTCCCCGAAGGTCACCGGAACCCGATCGTCACCGGTGGCCGACGGTCACCGGGACCCGATGGTCGGGGAGACCCGACGGTCATCTGCCAAGCGCCGCCGCGAGAGCAACCACCGCGAACATCAGCACGAGCACACCGGCCATGATCCGGTTACGGGTCTTCGGGTCCACCCCACGAGCGTAACCGGCGGCCCGAACGGTCATCCGGCCGCCCCGAGCGGCCAGCGCCCCACCGCCTCGTACCGCGGCTGCTCCCCCGGCACCCCGGACGTCGGCAGATCGCTGCGCACCAGCGCGAGGTCGGCCACCGTCCACGTACGCCCGGCGAAGGCGTCGAGCGCGTCGACGTACGGCCGTACGTCGACGTTCTCGCGGCTGCGGGCCACCGTCAGATGGGGCGTGTACCGGCGGTGCTCCCCCATCGGCACCCCGGCCTTGCGCGCCGCCGCCTCCGCCCGGTCGGCCAGCAGCCGGAGCGCGTCGAGGTCGCCCTCGGCACCCGCCCACAACGCCCGCCCGTGCCCGAACTGTCCACCGCCGCGCACGGCCAGCGGGAACGGCTCGCCGCGCCGCGCGGCCCGCTCCAGGCGCCGCGACAGCTCCGGGACGACGTCCTCCTCGACCTCGCCGTAGAAGGCGAGGGTGAGGTGCCAGCCGGCCGGTGCGGTCCAGCGCAACCGGTCCGCACCGGCCAGGCCCTTCAACTCCCCGATCGCCACACCGAGTTCGTCGACGACGTCGGCGGGCGGCAACACCGCGGCGAACAGCCGCAGGGTACTCGTCGCACTCATGACGCCCACCTTCGCAGGACTAGGCCGCGGTCGTCACGGGAACGGTCCGCTCCCCGTGCTGCCCCTCGGCCCGTTCCCTGGGCACGAACCGCACCCGCGGGTGACCCCGGTTCCATCCCATCGACACCCGCAGACCGCCGGCCCTGACGAGGATCAGGCCCACGGTGACCGCGGCGACGGTGGAGACGACACCACCGGCGAGGAAGCCCGCGCGGGCGCCGTACGCGTCGGTGGCCCAGCCGGCGATCGGCGCGCCCAGCGGGGTGCCGCCGAGGAAGACCATCATGTAGAGGGCCATGACACGGCCCCGCATCGCGGGGTCGGTGCCCATCTGGATGGCGGTGTTGGTGGTGACGTTCACCGTCAGGCCGAACATCCCTATCGGCACCATGAGCAGGGCGAACAGCCAGTACGTCGGTGCCAGCGCGGCCACGATCTGCAGCAGGCCGAAGGCGAGCGCGCCCCCGATCAGCACCCGCAGCCGGGTGGTGCCGCGACGGGCGGCGAGCAGGGCACCGGCGACCGAGCCGACCGCCATGAGCGTGTTGAAGAGGCTGTAGGAGCCGGCGCCCGAGTGGAACACGTCGTCCGCGTAGGCCGACAGCCAGACGGGGAAGTTGAAGCCGAAGGTGCCGATGAAGCCGACGAGGACGATGGGCCAGAGCAGTTCGGGGCGGCCGGCCACGTAACGCAGGCCCTCACGGAGCTGGCCCTTGGCGCGGGGCGCGCGGCGCACGGGGTGCAGGTCGCGGGTCCGCATCAGCAGCAGGCCGGCGATGGGGGCGACGAAGGACAGGCCGTTGAAGAGGAAGGCCCAGCCCGTGCCGACGGTGGTGATCATCACGCCGGCGACGGCGGGGCCGACCAGACGGGCCGACTGGAAGTTCGCCGAGTTGAGGCTGACCGCGTTCTGCAGCTGGTCCGGGCCGACCATCTCCGACACGAACGACTGGCGGGCCGGGTTGTCGACCACGGTGGCCATGCCCACGGCGAAGGCGGCCACGTACACGTGCCACACCTGGACCTGGCCGGAGAGCGTGAGCGCGGCGAGCGCCAGTCCCGTGACGGCCATGGACGCCTGGGTCAGGAACAGCAGGCGCCGCTTGGGGAACCGGTCGACCAGCACCCCGCCGTACAGCCCGAACAGCAGCATCGGCAGGAACTGCAGCGCCATCGTCACACCGACGGCCGTGGACGATCCGGCCAGGCTCAGCACGAGCCAGTCCTGAGCGATCCGCTGCATCCACGTGCCGACGTTCGACACGACCTGCCCGAGGAAGAACAGCCGGTAGTTCCGCACCCGCAGCGACCGGAACATGGACACGCGTTCACGGGGGGCGGGGGTCTGGGCGGGGGTGGGGGTACTCGCGGCGGTGGGGCTCGCGGTGGGCGCGGGCGCCTGGGGGCCGGCGGCGTCCGGCGATGCCTCGGCGGTGGTGGATCGGTCCAGCGGGCCGGTGGTATCCGGCGGTGCTTCCGGCACCTCGTGCGCGTGCGGGGTGGCGCGGGGGGTCGGTGGCGCGGGGACGGAAGCTGCTCCGGGGCCCGTACTCAAAAGGGTTCGCCTCCTTGGGTGGAACGTGTGCGTGTCGTGCGGTTGCGTAAGCCTCACGGCTCCTGTTCTGTCTGCTTCTGTCTGTTTCTGTCTGCTGGTTCTCGGGTCGACCCATGCCTGTCACCCAGGGGGCGCGCAGGTGTCGGCCGGGGCGTATCGGGGGCCGGTCCGGTGTGCCCCCGTGGCCCGAACGCGCCCGGCGGGCGGGGTCAGAGGTGGGCGAGCTTCTCCAGAACGGGCGCGGCCGCGCGCAGCTTCTCCCACTCGTCCCCGTCGAGGCCCTCGACGAGGGAGGCGAGGAACGCGTTGCGTCGGCGGCGGCTCTCCTCCAGCATCGCCTCGGCCCGCTCGGTCTGGGTGACCACCTTCTGCCGCCGGTCCTCGGGGTGCGGCTCCAGCTTCACGAGGCCCTTGCTCTCCAGCAGGGCGACGATCCGGGTCATCGACGGGGGCTGCACATGCTCCTTGCGGACCAGCTCACCGGGGGTGGCGGTGCCGCAGCGGGCGAGGGTGCCCAGCACCGACATCTCGGTCGGGCTCAGCGACTCGTCGACCCGCTGGTGCTTGAGCCGACGGGACAGGCGCATCACGGCGGAACGGAGGGCGTTCACAGCGGCCTCGTCGTCGCCATGGTTCAGGTCAGGCATGTTCTTTAGCGTAACTCATTACCCTCGCTAAAGACCATCGGAACTCCACAGCCGTGCCCGTGAGCCCCGCCACTCATGCCGACCCCGGCCCTTACGTCACTCATATGAGTGACTAGTAAGCAGAACGTGACACGGAGGGTCGCACGCACCCGACCCTTGTACACATGGGGACCACTGTGCTCAGCCTGCGGATAGACGGGGAGCTGCTCGACCGGCTCCGGACCCACGCGGCGAAAAGGGGAATGAGCGTCCAGGACTACGTGATCGGGACGCTCATTCGCGACGACTTCGACGAGCGGTTCCAGACCGCGGTCGACGAGACGGAGAAGTTCTACGGGGTGAGGTGAGGCGACCGGGTGCCGCTCACGTCAGCCCCAGGGCCGGCATCAGGTAGTAGAAGCCGAAGACCGCCGCCACCACGTACATCGCCGCCGGAACCTCGCGTCCACGGCCCGCGGCCAGACGCAGGACGACGAAGGTGAGGAAGCCCATGCCGATGCCGTTGGTGATCGAGTAGGTGAACGGCATCATCACCATCGTCACGAACGCCGGGATCGCGATCGTGTAGTCGGCCCAGTCGATCTCGCGGACCGCGTTCGCGAGGATCAGGAACCCGACCGCCAGCAGCGCCGGGGTCGCCGCCTGGGAGGGCACCATCGTGGCGACCGGCGTCAGGAACAGCGCGACGGCGAACAGAGCGCCGGTGACCACGTTCGCGAAGCCGGTGCGCGCGCCCTCCCCCACACCGGCCGTCGACTCCACGAAGCAGGTCGTCGCGGACGAGGAGCTGGCGCCACCGGCCGCGACGGCGATGCCGTCGACGAAGAGCACCTTGTTGATGCCCGGCAGCTGCCCGTCCGCGTCGGTCAGCCTGGCCTCGTCGCCGACGCCCATGATCGTGCCCATCGCGTCGAAGAAGCACGACAGCAGCACCGTGAAGACGAAGAGGACACCGGTCAGCACACCGACCTTCGAGAACCCGCCGAAGAGGCTGACCTGGCCGATCAGCCCGAAGTCGGGGGTCGCCACCGGGTTGCCGGGCCACTTCGGCGTGGTCAGACCCCAGGCACCCGCGGGCAGGTCGGCGGCGGCCTGGACGGCGACCGCGAGCAGCGTCATCGCGACGATCGAGATCAGGATCGCGCCCGGCACCCTGCGCACGATCAGCGCGAGCGTCAGCAGCGCGCCCAGGACGAAGACGAGCACCGGCCAGCCGTCGAGATGCCCGGTGGCGCCCAGCTGGAGCGGCACGGTCGTGTGGGCGGCGTCCGGGATTCGGGTGACGAAACCGGAGTCCACCAGCCCGATCAGCATGATGAACAGGCCGATACCGATGGAGATGCCCTTGCGCAGACTCAGCGGCACGGCGTTCATGACCCGCTCCCGCAGCCCCGTCGCCACCAGCAGCATCACGACGAACCCGGCCAGCACGACCATGCCCATCGCATCCGGCCACGACATGCGCGGCGCGAGCTGCAGCGCGACGACCGTGTTCACGCCGAGCCCCGCCGCCAGCGCGATCGGCACGTTGCCGACGACACCCATGAGGAGCGTGGTGAAGGCGGCGGTGACCGCGGTCGCGGTGACCAGCTGGCCGTAGTCCAGCTGGTGCCCGTACATGTCCTTCGCGCTGCTCAGGATGATCGGATTCAGCACGATGATGTACGCCATCGCGAAGAAGGTGGCGAAACCGCCCCGGATCTCGCGCGACAGCGTGCTGCCGCGTTCCGTGATCCTGAAGTGGCGGTCGAGCACGCCGAGGGTGCTGCTCTGCGGGGACATGCGAAACCTCATCCCCAACAGGCATGCAGGGCGCCGTTGGAGTTTTCTACGAACAGAAGTGGTCAGACAGAAACCGTTTCAGTATGAACATATAATTCAGCTCCCGCCATCTCCGCGCGTAGACCCATCCGCCTCGTAAGCTGTGCCCCATGGCCGCGTTTTTCTCGGGATCCCCCAAGCACGAGGCACCGGAGCCCCTGGAGGGGCCCATCGTGCCGACCATCATCGGCGGCACGATCCTGTGGCTCGTCCTCTTCGTCGTCCAGCTCCCCTTCTACGGCTGGTACGCGGACCACGGACACACCTGGTGGATCTGGACCTGCCTCGCCGGCGGCGGCCTGGGGTTCATCGGCATCTACTACGTCCGCCGACGGGACGCGGCGATCAAGCGGGACGCGGCGGAGAAGGCGGCCACCGAGGCGAAGGCCGCCGACCACGCGAAAGCCGGGGCCGAAGGGGCAGGGACCGAAGGGGCAGGGACCGAAGAGGCGGCAGCCGCAGGGGCGGCAACGGAAGAAACCGAGGCCGGCGACGTGACCGCGCGGCCCGCCGGCAACTGAGCCCGCCCGACGGTTTCGGCCCTCGCCGCCACCGCACCACAGGCGGTGTACGACCCCGGCATCACGGCGCGGCCCGCCCCTCCTCCCCAGGTCGGATCTTTGCCGCACTCGGCGGGTGAACCCCCAAATCCGCACGTACCGTCGAATGCATGACGCACATCGACGCGGGTACCGAACTCGATCCTGTGCACCCCACGCCCGTCCCGGCCCGCCCGGGGCGGGCGCGCGGTCTGACGGCCGCCGAGGTGGCCGGGCGGGTCGCCCGCGGCGAGGTGAACGACGTACCCGTGCGGAGCAGCCGCTCCCTGGTGGACATCGTCCGCGCGAACGTCTTCACCCGGTTCAACGCGATCATCGGCGTCCTGTGGGTCGTCATGCTGTTCGTCGCCCCCATCCAGGACAGCCTGTTCGGCTTCGTGATCCTGGCCAACACGGGCATCGGCATCGTCCAGGAGTGGCGGGCGAAGAAGACCCTCGACTCCCTCGCGGTGATCGGCGAGGCGAAACCCACGGTCCGGCGGGACGGGGTCGCGGCCCCGGTCGGCACCTCCGACATCGTCCTCGGGGACCTCATCGAGATCGGCCCCGGCGACAAGATCGTCGTGGACGGCGAGTGCGTCGAGACCGACGGTCTGGAGATCGACGAGTCGCTGCTCACCGGCGAGGCCGACCCGGTCGTCAAACACCCCGGTGACCAGGTGATGTCGGGCAGCTTCGTGGTCGCCGGCGGCGGCGCCTTCACCGCGACGAAGGTGGGGCGGGAGGCCTACGCGGCCCAGCTGGCGGAGGAGGCGAGCCGCTTCACCCTGGTCCACTCCGAACTGCGCTCCGGCATCTCCACCATCCTCAAGTACGTCACCTGGATGATGGTCCCGACCGCGATCGGCCTGATCGTCAGCCAGCTGATCGTGAAGGAGAACGACTTCAAGGACTCCGTCGCCCGCACGGTCGGCGGCATCGTCCCGATGGTCCCCGAGGGTCTGGTGCTGCTGACGTCGGTCGCCTTCGCGATCGGGGTGATCCGTCTGGGCCGCAAGCAGTGCCTGGTGCAGGAACTGCCCGCCATCGAGGGCCTGGCCCGCGTCGACACCGTCTGCCTCGACAAGACCGGCACCCTCACCGAGGGCGGCATGGACGTCACCGAACTCCGTCCCCTGGGCGGCGCCGACGAGGCGTACGTACGCGAGGTCCTCGGCGCGCTCGGTGCGTCCGACCCCCGCCCGAACGCCTCCCTCCAGGCCGTCATCGACGCCTACCCGGACAGCGACGGCTGGCGCTGCACCGAGTCCCTGCCCTTCTCCTCGGCCCGCAAGTACAGCGGCGCGTCCTTCGGCGAGAGCGACGGCGAGTCCAGCACCTGGCTGCTCGGCGCCCCCGACGTCCTGCTCCCCGACGACGACCCGGCCCTCACCGACACCGACCGGCTCAACGAGCAGGGGCTACGGGTCCTGCTGCTCGCCCGGGTCACCCGCGCACTCGACGACCCCGAGGTCGCCCGGGACGCCCGCCCCACCGCCCTCGTCGTCCTCGAACAGCGGCTGCGCCCCGACGCCGCCGACACCCTGCGCTACTTCGAGGAGCAGGACGTACGGGCCAAGGTCATCTCCGGCGACAACGCGGTGTCGGTCGGCGCGGTGGCCGGAAAGCTGGGCCTGACCGGCGCGGTCGTCGACGCCCGCCGGCTCCCCGGCGAGCGCGACGGCATGGCGGACGCCCTCGACTCCGGCACGGTCTTCGGCCGGGTCACCCCGCAGCAGAAGCGGGACATGGTCGGCGCCCTGCAGTCCCACGGCCACACGGTCGCGATGACCGGCGACGGCGTGAACGACGTACTGGCCCTCAAGGACGCCGACATCGGTGTGGCGATGGGCTCGGGCTCGGAGGCGACCAGGGCCGTCGCCCAGATCGTGCTGCTCGACAACAGCTTCGCCACGCTGCCGTCGGTCGTCGCGGAGGGCCGCCGGGTCATCGGCAACATCACGCGGGTGGCGACCCTGTTCCTCGTCAAGACGGTGTACTCGGTGCTCCTCGCCGTCCTGGTGGTCTGCTGGCAGGTGGAGTACCCCTTCCTCCCCCGCCATCTGACCCTGCTCTCGACCCTGACGATCGGCATCCCGGCGTTCTTCCTCGCCTTGGCCCCCAACAGAGAGCGCGCGCGACCCCACTTCGTGCGGCGCGTGATGCGGCACTCGATCCCGGGCGGCGTGCTGGCGGCCGTCGCCACCTTCGTCACCTATCTGCTCGCCCGCCACCACTACGCGGGCGAGGGCGCGTTGGAGGCGGAGACCAGCGCGGCCACCCTCACGCTCTTCCTGATCTCCATGTGGGTGCTGGCCATCGTCGCCCGCCCGTACACCTGGTGGCGCGTGGGCCTGGTGGCCGCGATGGGCGGCTGCTTCCTGCTGGTCCTCGTCGTGCCGTCGCTCCAGGACTTCTTCGCCCTGCGGCTGGTGGGGACGACCATGCCGTGGATCGCGGTCGCCGTCGCGGCCCTGGCCTCGGCCGCACTGGAGTTCCTGTGGAGGTGGGTGGACCGCCGCTTCCCGGCGTAGGGCACCCGGCCGCTACCGCTCCGGAAACCGGACGCCTCCGGCCGGCGTCCTCGCCTGCGACCGGCCTCGCCGAGGCCGCGCCGTCGCGTCACCGGCATCGAGCGGCACCGGGAGGCGGCGCAGGGAGGGAGCAGCAGCGCATGAACCCGTATCAGCCGGTGGAGTTCCACGCCCCGTGCGGACATCAGATCTCGGCTCCGGCCGACCGGGTCGGGCAGGACGTCCGCTGCCCGCACTGCCACCAGGTGGTCCGGGTCCCGTCGCCCGACGTGCCGTACGCCTCGCCGGTGCCCCTGCCCGCCGGTGCCACCGAGCCGGTGGCGCTGACCGCGTTCTACGTCACCGCGCTGGTCGGCGGCATCCTCGGTGCCGGTCTCGTCTATCTGGTCATGTTCGACGAGTTCTCGGAGACCGAGCTGGTCTCGATCACACCGCTGTGGTTCTTCCCCATCGTCCTCGGCCTGTACGGCTTCGCCTCCCAGCGGCTGTTGCGCCGCATCGCCACGGGCCGTGCCAGAGACCTCAGGGAGGCCGCCGGCATGTCGATCGACGTGGCCGGTCACTGGGCGGCCCTGGTCCTCTTCCCGTTCCTGGTGCTGAGGTGGCGCAGTTCCCTGCTGGTGTCGCTGGCGGCGGCGCTGTTCTGGGCCGTGCTGCTGTGGCTGTTCTTCGCGCTGCTCTTCCCCAGCCTCTGACAGCACGGCCCACCCCCTGTCATGTCACCGCGCGGGCCTACGTCACGTCGACGTAGTCGCCCGTCGCGCTGACCGGCGCCGTCGTGGTCACCCCGGCGTAGCTGAAGCGCCAGTAACCGTCGTACGTGGCGGTGCCGGTGGCCTTCACATGGCCGGAGGCGTCCGAGTAGACCGTTTTGACCGTGGTGTACGTGCTGCTGCCCGCCTTGCGGAACTGGAGCTTGACCGGCTGCTCGGCGAAGGCCGTGTAGGTGTGGCTCTGCCAGTCGGCGCGGGTGAGGCTGCCCGTCGCGGTGACCGTCCTGCCCTTCTTGACCGGCTCCGGCCCGGCGTTGACGGTGAGCTTCGCGATCCGCCGCACGAGGGTGGAGGCCAGTCCGCCCTGCTCCTTGTAGCCGATCTTGCTGTAGTCGGGCTTGTCGTTCGACGGGTCCTGGCCGTTGAACGCGATGGCGTCGGCGCCCGCCTTCCAGGTCCCTGCCTGCGAGTTGCGCAGGTCGCCGTCGCCCGGACGGATGTCGATGGTGCCCGTGCAGCTCGCCGTCGTCGTGGTGGCGACCTTGCAGGTGGCGAAGTCGTCACCGAACAGCTGCGGGGTGTCCTCGTCGCCGAAGGCGCCGTGGTAGAGGAACGGCTCCGCGAAGAAGTCCTTCGCGGTGATGTCGACGCCGGAACCGTGGGTCAGCGTGAACGACACCGCGGTGGAGACCTTGCCGCCGATGCCGACCTTGAGGGACGGGGCGACCTTGAAGTTCGAGAAGCCGACGTTCAGCGTGTAGGGCTGACCGCTCGTCGCCGTCGTGCCGGCCGCGTGCGCGGCCGGCATCCCGAGGGCGGAAAAGGCCAGGGCGCCGGCGACGGCGGCCACAGTGGCTCTTGTGCGCATGTGTTCCCCAAGTGGAGAAAGAGTGATCCAGGGCCTTGTGACCCGGACGATCTGAACACGCGTTCCCTCAACCGAATGCGCCCCCGGCGCGGATTTGGCCCGGCCATGCGGACTCTTGGAAGACGTATACGGAACGCTTGGTCCCGCTCTTACGGCCGCCTACGGACTCTTACGGAAGTCGCAGTCACTCCTTACGAAAAAGGGCGCCGGTCCGGGAGGTCCCGGAGCCGACGCCCCATCTCCTGCTACTGCCGCGCCTACTTCACGTCGATGGCGTCGGCCGCCGAGGTCACGGCCGCCGTGCCCGAGCTGCCCGCGAAGACGTAGCGGTAGGAGCCGTCGGCGGACGCCTTGACGGTGGTCTTCAGGGCGCCCGTGGTGGACGTCTTGACCGTCTTGACGTCCGTGTAGGTGGACGTGCCCGCCTTCTTGAACTGCAGCTTCACGGACTGGCCGCCGTACGCCGGGAACTTCTCGGTGTCCCAGTTGGCACGGGTCAGCTTGCTCGTGACCGTGATGGTCTTGCCCTTCTTGACGGGCTCGGGAGAGGCGTTGGCGCCGGTGAGCTTCGTCTGGCGCTGGATCTTGAAGGTCTTGGCCGGGTCCTTCTCGACGTAGTCGAAGTCATTGGCCGCGGCGAGCGCCCAGACCTTCCAGGTGCCGGCGACCGAGTTGATCAGGTTCGACTGCGTCTCGACGGTGAAGCTGGCCTTGCAGGACGCCGTGGTGGCGCTCACCTTCGTGCAGGTGGCGCGGCTGTCGGAGTTGCCGTTGGCCACGGCGCCGCTGTCGGCGGTGTCCAGGTTCGCGCCGTGGTAGAGGACCACGGTGACGTCCTTGAGGCTGATGCCCGAGTCGTCCGAGGCGTTGAAGGAGACCGTGAAGGTCTTCTTGCCGGAGCCGACGACGACCGGCTTGCCGCCGTTGACGACGACGTCGGAGAGGGTCGTGTCCCCGTCGGTCGGAGCGGCCTGCGCGGCCGGGGCGATGAAAGCGGTCAGAGCCAGGGCGCCGGTGACGGCACCCACGATCGCACGCTTGTGCAAGATATTCCCCACGTGGAAGGGGGCTCACGGACGGTTCCGTCGCGCGAGACCCGGTTCAGGTCTGTCGAGCCGGCGGGGGCTCCGGACGTCGTGTGACTCCCGGGGCTCCTGAGAAAGCCGTCGGCTCGTGTGATCAGATCCACGAGGATGGCGAATGGTTGTACGAGTTTTTGTGATTCCGGTGAAGATGTTGCCCAGATCACAACCAGCTTCGCTCACGACCCGTCACAAGCCGACGCGATCCGTCAGATCTCGGCACAACCCGCCGGACGCCGCTCAGACGCGCTCCAGCGGGCGATGCGGCCCGGCAGGCAGCTCGACGTCGATCGCGTCGCCGGGACGCACGGCTCCCCCGTGCCGGACGATCCCCATGATCCCGGACTTGAAGGTGAACTCGCCGGTCGTGGCGTCGAGTTCGAAGACCTCCTTCAGCAGCCCCTTCCGGAACGTGTTGATCTGGTCGCACGGGTTACGCAGCCCCGTGACCTCCACGACCGCCTCGTCACCGAGGCGCAGCAGCGCACCCGTGGGCAGGCCCAGCAGATCGATCCCCCGGGTGGAGACGTTCTCGCCGAGCTGCCCGGCCGCGACGGTGAACCCCTTCGCGGCCAGCTCGTCGAACAGCTCCTCGTGGATGAGGTGCACCTGCCGCAGATTGGGCGCGTCCGGCTCGTAGGTCATACGGAACCGGTGCTTGACGGTCGTCCCCGCGTGGACGTCGCCCTCGACGCCCAGACCGGCGAGCAGCGTGATGCTCGCCCGGTTCGGCTTGCTGAAGGAGTACGTCCCGTTCGCGCTCACTGCCGTGACCCGCGCCGTCATCGTCTGTCCACCTCTCGCCTCGGTCGAAAAACCCTCGGTCGAATCACCCTCAGTCGAACCAGCGGTCCCGTGCCAGCTCCGCCGTCCTGGACGGGTCTTCGAGCAGGGCGGCCACCTCGAAGCGGCGCGGCCACTGGCCCGCCGCCCAGGCGAGCCCGGCGGCGACGCCTTCCAGGGTGGCGGCGTGCAGGACGCCGTCGCGGGTGCGGCGCCAGTCCAGCTCGACGCCGTCGACGACCAGCTCCTCGTGCTCGACGTACGACCCGGGGGTGGCCGGGCCGAGCAGCATCCGTACCGCTTCCGGAACGTCGTGCTCCGCGCCCTGGGAGTCCACCTCCCCGGTGACCGACTCGCTGAGCCGCCGCACCTGGAACAGCTCGGCCAACTCCCCGGCCCGTGACGGCCGTACGGGCAGCAGGGGCATCCCGGCGGTGAAGGGCAGCAGGTCGGGGGAGTCGACGACGACGGCGTCGGCCGCGTCCACGACGGTCACCTCGCCGTCCACCACCGCGCGCAACTCGTCGGGCAGGGTCACCTGTTCCGGGTCGAGGTCGGCCAGGGCGCCGTACAGGCCGTGGAGTTGGGCGGCGGAGACGGGGAGGTCCGGGTCGGCCAGCCGGTCCAGCAGTTCGGCGGCGCCGCCCGGCTCGTCCAGCAGCGCGGCCACCGAGGTGCGCACGCCCAGCGCCCGCAGGACCTGCTCGTCGTCGAAGCCGGTGGCGTCGGCCTCGTCGTACAGGCCGCGCAGCAGCGGGTCTCCGCCGGCCGCGAGGAGGCCGGCGGGGCGGCGGCCGTCGAGGACCGGGTGCCCGCGCAGCCACCAGGCGGTGTAGGGGCGTACGACCTCGTGCGTGCCGTCGGGGAGCAGGATGCGGACCGGCTGGACGAGGGCGTCGCGCAGCGGGGGCCGGGCGAGCAGGGCGAGCGCCTCCGGCCAGCGGTCCTCGTCGACGAGGTCCAGGTCGCGCACGGCCACGATCTCCGTCGCGACCGGCGGCACGGGGCTGTCCGGGAAGCGGTCGAGGATGTCCTCGGACCAGACGTCCACCGCGTCGAGCAGCCCGGCGTCGTCCGGCTCGGCGAAGTCCCCGTCGCGCGGCTCCAGTTCGTCGGGGTCGAGGACGACGTCGGTGGCCCGGACGAGGGCGAAGGTGGCGAGGACTCCGCAGGCGGCCAGGGGCTGTTCGCCCCAGCGGTCGGCCAGTTCGGCGTCCACGAGGGCGAGTTCGTCCTCGCGCATGACCCGGGCGAAGGGGCTGCCGGGGAGGACGAGTTCACCGGCGGGGGCCAGTTCGCCGTCCTCGTCGGGCAGGGCGAGGGCGCCGAGCCAGGGTTCGTCGCCGGGGTCGAGCGCGGCGTCACGCACCAGGGCGAGGACGAGGTCGGCGAGTTCGTCGGCGTCCGGCCGGCCGTCCTCCTCGTCCCAGACGCCGCCCTCGTCGTCCAGCGACGCGGCGACGGCGGCCCGGACCTGCGGGGTGGTGAGCACGGCGCGCGGGGTCGCGGGCAGGGCGCCCAGCTTCTCCAGCAGCGGATGCGCGGCGTCCGGGTGGGCGACCTTCAGGCCGAGGCGGGCGAGGGTGTCGGGGCGGGCCGCCTGCGGGCCGTCGGGGGCGGGGAGGAGGATCTGCCGCGGCCCGATGGTGGTCCGCCCGTCCGCGAGCGGGACGGGAAGGCCCGACAGGCGGTCCGGGTCGACACCGGCGAGGCTGTCGTAGAGCCGCCGCCACCAGTCGGGCGCCTTCTCCAGGCCCGCGAGCCGGTCGATGACGTCCCCCAGCGGCAGGCGCGCGACGCCCAGCGCGCGCAGCTCAGCGCGCCGTTCGAGCCCGGCGGGCAGCAGGCTGGGCAGGACGTCGGCGAGCACCCGTACGGTCTCGGCGCCGGCGCCCTCGACGACTTCGGCGTCACGGGGGCGCAGGGCGGCGGGCAGGTCGTCCAGCTCGTCGTCGGGCTCGGGCGTCACCGCACGCGGCAGGAACGCGGTGCGCGGCAGCCGCTCCAGGATCGCCTGGCGCAGCGCCCCGTCCAGCTCGCCCTTGCCCAGCGGGCCGGGCACCAGGTCGATGATCCCCTCGCCCACCGGCTCCCAGGCGGCCAGCAGCGCGGCGTACGCGTCCGCCGCGCGCTGCACGAGGAAGTCGGTGAGCGGGCCGGGCGCCGCGCGCCGCCGGGTCGTGTCCAGGGGGAAGGAGGCGATGAGCAGCGCGGGCACGCCGAGGGCCTCGTCGCTGGGGGTGGGCGCGTGCACGACGGCGCTGGTGCGCGGGCGGACCGGTGCGCCGTCGGGCCCGGTCGGCACGGCCCAGGTGACGGACCAGTGCGGGCGCAGCCGCTCCTCGACGGGCCGGTCGGCCAGCAGCACGGCATCGAGCGCCCCGTGCTCGGCGACGGTGCGCCAGCGCGTGACCCCGTCCCGTGAGTCCTCGACGACGACGTGCGCCCCCTCCACGCTCCGCCGCATCGTCCGCACCTCGTCGGCGCCGATCTCGATGACGACCTCGTCGAGGCCGGGCAGGGCGAGGAGCAGCGCGTCGTCGACCGCGTGCAGCAGCCGCTCGGCCAGATCGGCGGCGGCGGTGTCGCGCAGCGGCAGGATGACCACGGTGTCGTACGACTCCGGAGCGGTCCCCTCGGCCGCGAACGGCAGCCGCAGCAACGGCACATGCCCGTCCCGGCGGCGGATCTCGTCCCCGAGTCCGGGGCTGTGCCGGGCGGTGTCGGCGGCGAGCAGCCGCGCCTCGGCGAGCGACCAGCGGATACCGCCGTGCCGCCCGATGACGGCGGGTTCGTCGGTGACCGCGAGCACGGCGGCGAAACCCACACCGAACCGGCCGACGGCACCGTCATGAGAGTCCTGGCTGTCCCGTTTCGCGGACGCGCGGAGCGTGGACAGCGACTCGACGCCGCCCGCGTCGAGGGGCGCGCCGGTGTTGGCGGCGACGAGGACGCCGTCCCGCAGCGTCAGCCGCAGCCGGCCCGGCACCTTGGCGCGCGCGGCGGCGTCGGCGGCGTTCTGCGCCAACTCCACCACGAGACGGTCCCGGTAGCCGCCGAGGACGAGGTCCTCCTCGGCGTTGGCGTCCTCACGGAACCGGGCCGGACTGGTGGCCCAGGCGTCGAGCACGCCCCGGCGCAGCCGAGCCGTCCCGAACGGGTCCGCACCCTCGGCCGCCGGCCGCACGAACTTGCTCACGGTTCATCCTCCATGTCGCCAGGTGCACGAAGGTACCGCGTCGCTGCGCTGCTCAGGCCGGACGCCCAGGGGGTGGGGGGTAGCTGGTACGTGGGCGGGTGCGGCTCCGGTGGGGCTTCTCGCGCAGTTCCCACCGGAGCCGCACCCGCCGAAGCAACCCGCACCCCCGAGCCATGAGGCGCTCCTACGAGAAGGCCCCTACGAGTGCCCGAGATCGGCCTCGGCGTCAGCCTCCTCCGCCCCCACGGACACCGATCCGGAATCGGGCGACGGCCGCAGCGGGAAGGGGTCCACCCGCGTCTCGTCCAGCCGCGGCGGAGCCGGGCGCGGCGGCGCGGGCATGACCGCCGCCTCCGAGTGCCCTCCACAGCCGTACGTCAGGGACACCATCCGCCCGTCCGCCGGCGCGAACTCGTTCGCGCACACACCGAAGGCCTGCCCGAGCGACCCCCCGATCGCCACGAGGAACCCGCAGCTGACGCACGACGCCGGCGCCGCCTGCGCCATCGCGGTCTTCGCCCCGAACCCTTCCTCCCACCGGTCCGCGGCCGTGTGCAGCCCGTACCGGGACAGCACCCGGGCCCGCCGCATGCCCAGTTCCTCGGCGACCGCGGCGATCGACCCGCGCGTCGGCACGAGCGGCAGGTGCGCCGGGACCCCGGCGGTGACCTCGGCGTCCTCCGCCTCCACCAGCTCGGCCATGTCGTGCGAGACCGGCGAGTTCGGCAAGGGCTCGTCCTCGCCGGAGTACCCGGGCTCCAGCCGCAGATCCTCGGCGTCCGTGGGCAGCAGGTCGCCGGGTCCCATGTCGCCCGGCCGGAGCCGCTCGCTCCACGGCACCCACTCCGGCGCCAGCAGCGCGTCGGGGCCCGGGAGCAGGACGACCTCGTCGAGCGTCACGAACTTCGCGCGTGAGGCACGGGCGACGGTGACGGCCCAGCGCCAGCCGCGGTAGCCCATCTCCTTGCACTCGAAGAAGTGCGTCACGACCCGGTCGCCCTCGGACACGAGCCCCGCGTGCTCGCCGACCACGCCTGGTGCGGCGGCCTCCTCGGCCGCGGAGCGGGCGAGGTCGACGGCCTCGGCACACAGACGGTCGGGGGTGCGGCTTCGCGTTGTCGCTGCGCTCACAGGTATCGCTTCTCTCCTACGCCGTCTCACGAGTGCGCCTCCCTCGGCGGGGGGTGCGGACGGAGCGGACCAGGGGGCCGCGTCGACGTCCGCGCCCGATCGCACTCGGGCGCACCTATGTCATCCATTCTGCGGGATGAACGAGAGGCGCGCGGCCGAGAACAACCGCCGCAGGCGCGCTATGCACGCTACCTTCTCCGAGGCTCTGCGCCCACACCGACGTAGCGGTTCCGCGATTCCGCTGCGCTCGGCCTGGGCGGGGAGGGGGGTGTGGGGCGCCCCTCAGGCACCCCCGCCGGTTGGCAGAAAACCACCGGGGCCGCCGCCCCAGGGCCCCGCATCATCGGAGGTCGCAGCCCGTCCGCAGGCACATCGTGGCTGATCGCGCGGTTCCCCGCGCCCCCAAAAAAGCCCAGTCCACGCAGACCGCAAAAGTCAACAACCCCACAACCCTGAAAAAGCGCCGAGCCACAGCCCCGGCCCTCAAGGGGCGCGAGGAACTGCGCGAGAAGCCCCACCGACCCGCACACACAACCAACCGCACGAGGAGCCAGGGGCGCAGCCCCAGCCCTCCAGGGGCGCGGGGAACTGCGCGAACAACCCCCACCCACCCGCAGACGCACACCCAACCCCCGCCCGCCCCCGGGGCCATCCGAGCGGTAAACGCACTACGGTCCCCCTTCTCGGGGCACTATGACGAGGTGACCGGCGCCGAGCGGAGCGGAGCGCGCGGATCGGGTCGGGTGACCGGCGTCGTCCGCTCGGTCGGCCGCGCCCTGCACCTGCCGTTCACCGGCCCAGCCCGAGGCATCCGCAAAGCCACCCACGCCCACGGCGCCGGCGAATCCGGCCTCGGCAAACTCATCGAACTGCACGGAGTGAACGGCGCGGGCGACGTGATGATCACCGTCTCCCTCGCCTCCACGGTGTTCTTCTCCGTCCCCACCGACGAGGCCCGCGGCCGAGTCGCCCTCTACCTCGCCATCACCCTCGCCCCCTTCGCCCTCCTCGCCCCCGTCGTCGGCCCCCTGCTCGACCGCCTCCCGCACGGCCGCCGCGCCGCGATGGCCGGCGCGATGCTGGCCCGCGCCCTCCTCGCCCTGCTGCTCGTCGGCGCCGTCGAGACCGGCAGCCTCCAGCTCTACCCCGCCGCCCTCGGCGTCCTGGTCGCGTCGAAGGCCTACGGAGTGGTCCGCAGCGCCGTCGTACCCCGCCTCCTCCCACCCCGGTTCTCCCTGGTGAAGGCCAACTCCCGGGTCACCCTCTGCGGTCTGCTCGCCACCGGCGTCGCCGCGCCCATCGGCGCCGGACTCCAGGCACTCGGTCCGCGCTGGCCGCTCTACGGAGCCTTCGTGATCTTCGTCGCGGGGACGTTCCTCTCCTTCACCCTCCCCGCGAAGGTCGACTCCGCGAAGGGCGAGGACAGGGCCCTGCTCGCGGCCGACCCCGAGCATCTGCACGGCCCGCACCGCGGCGGGACGCTGAAGCGGCCCGGCCTGCGGACGGTCGGCCCGGCGGTCACCCACGCCCTCGCCGCCAACGCCGCGCTGCGCGGCCTCTCCGGCTTCCTGATCTTCTTCCTGGCCTTCCTGCTGCGCATCCACCCCCTCCACGGGCAGAGCGCCGCCGTCTCCCTGGGCATGGTGGCCGTGGCCGCCGGCCTCGGCAACGCGCTGGGCACGGCCGTGGGGGCGTGGGCGAAGCAACGGTCGCCGGAGCTGATCATCGTGACCGTCGTCGCCGTCGAACTCGGCGTGGCGATCACGGCGGCCCTGTTCTTCAGCGCGTTCTTCATCGCCTGCCTCGCCGCCGTCGCCGGCTTCTCGCAGGCCCTGTCGAAGCTGTGCCTGGACGCCCTGATCCAGCGCGACGTCCCCGAACTCGTCCGGACCTCCGCCTTCGCCCGCTCCGAGACCCTGCTGCAGATGGCCTGGGTGGTCGGCGGCGCCATCGGTATCGCCCTCCCCCTCAACGGCACCCTCGGCATGGCCGTGGCCGCCGCGATCGTCGCCGCGGGCTGGCTCACCACGGTCCGGGGCCTGCTCTCCTCGGCCCGCCACGGCGGCGCCCCCCGCGCCCGCGTGGCCTGACCGAATCCCCGACCGGCCCGGCACGCCGTACCCCACGTAGGGGCACCCCTGGACGGGCCAGATAGCCTTCGCCCATGACCTTCCCGCGTTCCCGTCGCGCCGCAGCCACTCTCGGCGCCGTTTCCGCCGGACTTCTCGTCCTGTCGGCCTGCGATGAGCCGACGCCGATGGCCACCGTCACGATCGGCACCGAATCGATCAGCGCCGAGGCCGAGTGCTACCGGACCCTCGACGCCGCTCAGGCCAAGGAGTGCGCGGAGGAGAAGCCCTCCAAGTCGATCGAACTGCCGGAGGGCAAGGCCCTGCGCATCGGCGTCGACCCGGAGGTGGCGAAGACGGGCTGGGCCCTGTGGATCAACGGGGAGCAGGCCACCAGCGACACGTTCGACAAGACGTACTGGTCGTTCGAGAACCCGGGCCTCTTCGCCACCCAGCCCGGTCAGCCCGCCCAGAAGTCGCTCACGATCAGCATCGTCGAGCAGAACGCCTCGGGCTCGGCGATCAAGGGCGTGTGGAACTTCAAGCTGACGAACCCGGACGCCTGATCCCCTGCCGCCGCCCATGCGCATCCTCGTAGCCACCGCCGTCCCCGCCGAACGGGACGCGGTGGCACGAGCGCTCCCGGGCCCCGCCACCGAGGTGCGCCTCCCGGCGGGGGCCCTCCACCGCTTCCGTACGTCCCCGCACGAGCACGACCTCCTCGCCGCCGGTGTGGGCCCCGCCCTCGCCGCCGCCTCCACCGCCGCCGCACTGACCGCGGCGGTCCTCGCGGGCAGGCCGTACGGGCTGGTCGTGTCCGCCGGTATCGCGGGCGGCTTCCTCCCCGAGGCGCCCCTCGGCTCGCTCGTCCTCGCCGACGAGATCACCGCGGCCGATCTGGGCGCCGAGACCCCGGACGGCTTCGTCCCGGTCACCGACCTCGGCTTCGGCACCGTCACCCACCGGCCGCCGCACCGCCTCGTCCGCGCCGCAGCGACCGCCACCGGTGCCCGCGCGGGCACCGTGCTCACCGTCTCCACGGTCACCGGCAGCGCGGCGCGCGCGTCCGCCCTGCGGGCCCGGCACCCCCGCGCGCTGGCCGAGGCGATGGAGGGCTTCGGGGTCGCCGAGGCCGCCGCCGCGCACACCACGCCCGTCCTCGAACTGCGCGCCGTCTCCAATCCCGTGGGCCCGCGCGACCGCGCCGCCTGGCGCATCGGCGACGCGCTGAGCGCACTCACCGAGGCCTACGGGAAGCTGACGCCCGTACTGGAGAGTTGGGACCCCCATGAGCCCTACGAGTCACATGAGCCCCACGAGCCCGATGAGCCCCATGAGCACTGAGGCGGCGCCCATGAACCGCGCGACCACTCCCCCCGGGACCGGCGGACTGCGGATGGCGTACTCGCCCTGCCCCAACGACACCTTCGTCTTCGACGCCTGGGCGCACGGCCGGATCCCCGGCGCGCCCGCGCTCGACGTGACGTTCGCCGACATCGACATCACCAACGGCATGGCCGAGCGCGGTGAACTCGACGTACTGAAGGTGTCGTACGCCGTGCTGCCGTACGTCCTCGACGAGTACGCGCTGCTGCCCTGCGGCGGTGCGCTCGGGCGGGGCTGCGGCCCGTTGGTGCTGACGCGTGAGCCGGGCACGGACCTCACCGGCCGTACGGTGGCCGTGCCGAGCGAGCGGTCCACGGCGTATCTCCTCTTCCGCCTCTGGGCGGCGGACACCCTGCCCGGCGGGGTCGGCGAGATCGTGGTGCTGCCGTTCCACGAGATCATGCCCGCCGTGCGGGACGGCAAGGTCGACGCCGGACTCGTCATCCACGAGGCCCGCTTCACGTACCGGAACTACGGCCTCCACAAGCTGGCCGACATGGGCGAGCACTGGGAGGACACGACGGGGCTGCCGATCCCGCTGGGCGCGATCATCGCGAAGCGCTCGCTGGGCGCCGAGGCCCTGACCGGGCTCGCGGAGACGGTCCGCGCCTCCGTCCGCGCGGCCTGGGACGACCCCGAGGCGTCCCGCCCCTACGTCCTCGAACACGCCCAGGAGATGGACCCGGCCGTCGCCGACCAGCACATCGGCCTGTACGTCAACGAGTTCACGGCCGACCTCGGCGAGGACGGCTACGCGGCGGTCAGAGGCCTGCTCACCCGTGCGGCGGCCGAGGGACTGGTACCGCCCCTCGGCCCGGACGCGCTCGAATTCCCCTGAGTCACCTCGGAAGTTGTCGCTCTACACGTCCAACTGGTCGGCCACGGCGCGGAGAAGACCCGCGATCTTCCCGCCCGCGGCGCGGTCGGGATAACGGCCCCGCTCCAGCATGGGCGTGATGTTCTCCAGCAGCGTGGTCAGATCCTGCACGATCGAGGCCAGCTCGTCGGGCTTCTTGCGCTGGGCGGCGGCGACCGACGGGGCCGGCTCCAGGATCGTCACGGACAGGGCCTGGTCACCGCGCTGACCGGCGACGACCCCGAACTCGACCTTCTGGCCCGGCTTCAGGGTGTCGACACCGGCGGGCAGTACGGAGGAGTGGACGAAGACGTCACCGCCGTCGTCACGGGAGAGAAAGCCGAAGCCCTTCTCGCTGTTGAACCACTTGACCTTGCCGGTAGGCACGTCTGTCCTCGTCCTCGTACTCGTCGGAAACTGCGTTGGAAAGTGCTCTGAAGGTGTTCTCGGTGGGCGCGAACTGCTCTGGACAGCACTGCAGCGGGTCGTCGGACCCGCCGGTCCCCAGCCTATTGGTCCGGGGGCGGGTGACAAGACGTCGGCAGACTGTTCCCTCGCGCTGGGAACTACCCTGGTCGGGTGCGTGACAAAACCCAACCGAATTCCGCCGAACCCGGTGACCGGCTGATCCGTGCCGGTGCCATCGTGTTCTTCGTCGGCGCCGTGGCCACTCTCGTCACCGTGGCGCCGCTGTTCCTCGGGACGAGTCCTTTCCCGACCTACATGTTCGTCCTGAGCATGCTCATGGGCGTCGGCTTCCTCGTCGCCGGCGCGGGAGTCCTGCAGTCCGTCGCGGCGGGGCGCAGGAGGGCGCGCGCGGTACGTCCCTGACGCTTCCCCGACGACTCAGGGCCGGTGGTGGGTCGCGAGCCACGCGGGGAACGCGGTCAGGTCCGGCAGGACGACGTCGGCGCCGGCCTCGCGCAGCTCCCGCTCGTCGCAGGGTCCGGTGGTGACCGCGACCGCGTACGCCTGTGCCGTGCGGGCGCCGCGTACGTCGCCGGTGTGGTCGCCGACGTAGACGCTCGCGCCGTGCTCGCGCAGCGCGGCCGCCTTGGCCTCGGCCCACAGGTCGCCCACGACCACGTCGGGCTCGATGCCGAGGTGCTCCAGGTGCCGCTTGGCGTTGGGCTCGTACTTGGCGGTGACCACGATCGCCCGCCCACCGGCCGCGCGGACCGCCGCGATGGCCTCCGGCGCGCCCGGCATCGCGGGGGTCGCGGCGATCGCGATCGCCGGGTACATCTCGCGGTAGAGGTCCGCCATCGCCGGGATCTCCGCCGCCGGGAACCAGCACGCCAGCTCGTCCGCGAGCGGGGGGCCGAGGCGGGTGATCGCCAGGTCGGCGTCTATGTACGTCCCCGTCCGCGCCGCCAGCGCCTCGTAGCAGGCGTGGATGCCCGGCCGTGAGTCGATCAACGTCATGTCGAGATCGAACCCGACGGTGAGTGCGCGAGAAGTCATACCGCCCATTGTGGGGCGGGGGGCGTGTGGGGGCGGGGGAGGGTGCGGTTCGGGGGCGGGTGCGGCCCGGTGGGGGCTGGTCGCGCAGTTCCCCGCGCCCCTAAAAGCCCAGGCCCCTGCGGGCCTGGAAAGAAGACGGCCCCCACCGGACCCGCACCCGCCCACAACCGCGCCCGCCCACAACCGAACCGCACCCCCCGACACGTCCCCCGCCCGCGCTCACCGGGCGCGTTGGGAGCGCCAGAGCAAATACAGCGCGGAGGACACCGCCGCGATCCGCAGCATCCAGGGCCACGCGTCGGCGAGCGCCGCGTCCATGTGGCCCTTGGCGATCGGCTCACCCCAACGCCCGTCCGTACGCCCCCACAGCCAGACGACCCCGCCCGCGGCCACCGCCCCCGGAATCCCCATGACCGCCCACTTCGACTCGGAAGGCGTCAACTTCCGCGACAGATAGGCGATCAGCCACCCGAGCCCCAGCGGCACCAGACTCCCCATGACCGCCCCCGCGACCAGCAACGCGGCGGCCAGCAACAGCAGCGGATTGCTCCACCCCCCGCCCCCCGAGGCCCGCAGCCGAGGCAACGGCAACCGTCGCCGCCGCGCCCCACCCTCCTGTGCGGGGGCCGCGGCCGGAGCGGCGGCAGCACCCTCGGCCGTGGCGGCCTTCCCCGCCACCTCCGCCGCCGCCTCCACCGGAGGCGGCGGCGCCTTCAGCAGCTCGGGAATCTCCACGCCCCCGACGAACCCGGGCACGGAGTCCCCCAGCCCGAACCCGATATCGGCGCCCCCGGGCCCGCCACCGACCCGCCACCAGTCGGGCTGCACATCCCCGTCGCCCAGCTCGTGCAGCGGGGCGAGATGCGGCGGCGCGGCACCGCCCGCCGACGACGGCGGCACGGCGTCGGCGGGACGCGGTCGCGGCACGACCCGCCGCAGCCCCTTGGCCGGCTCCCCGGCCCCGTCCGTGTCGTCCCCGTCCGCTCCGGTCACCCGCTGCACGGGCACCGCCGCGGCCCGGGGCTCCGGTACGTCACCGGGCTCGCCGGCCGCCTCGACGACCTCACCCGGCGTACCGAGGCGGGCGATGATGCGCCGCACGGCCGCCGGGCTGTCCACCGGCGCCTTCGCCCGCCGCCGGTCGATCTCGTCACGCAGCCCCGCCACCAGACGCATCCGCGTCGCCGACGGCAACTGCCGCTGCTGAGCCAGATCACCGACCCGGCTCAGATACTCGTAGACGACCTGGTCGCTCTCAATCCCCACGAAGCCCCTCCGGGGTTGGCGCGCGTACTTCCTCCCGACGGTATCGCTTCCGCCCACGCGGAAGCCGCGAGGAACCACGCGGCCGCCCCCCACCGGCCCCGCACCGGACCCCCACCCGCCGACGCACCCGCACCCCGACCCCTGAGGCGCCCCGGCCCGGCGGAGCCCAGGCGCTAACGTTGGCCGGATGAGCACCGAGGAGCACACCCCCACGGAGGCGGCGCCTGCCGGTGGGGCCCCCCGTTCGCTGGCGGAGGCGCTGCGCGGGCGGGACGACCGTTCGCTCGCCGTGCTGCTCCGGGCGCGGCCGGATCTCATCACGCCCGTGCCGACCGACCTGACCCAGCTGGCGACCCGGGCGGGGACCCGCGCCTCGGTCGTCCGGGCCCTGGAGCGCCTGGACCGGTTCGCCCTGCAGACGGCGCAGGCCCTGGCCGTGGCGGCCGACCCGGCGTCGTACGGCGAACTCGCGGGCCTGCTGGCCGGTGACGAGGCCGACCCCGCCGTCACCGCCGCGCTGCCCCACGCGCTCGGCACCCTGCGCGACCAGGCCCTGGTGTGGGGCCCCGAGGACCGTCTGCGGCTCGTCCGCACGGCCCGTGAGCTGCTCGCCCCCTCCCCGCAGCACCCCTCCCCCACCGGTCTCGGCCCGACCGTCGCGGAGGCCACGGCGGGTATGTCGCCGGGGCGGGTCCAGGAGATCGTGGCGGAGGCGGGTCTGCCGAGCACCCATGACTCGGTGTCGGCCGTCACCGCCCTCAGCGGCCTGTTCTCCGACCGTCGCCGCATGGCCGCGCTCCTGGCCGCCGCGCCCCCCGAGTCCCTCGACGTCCTGACCCGCCTGGTGTGGGGGCCGCCGTACGGGCAGGTCACGGCCAGCCCGGCGGCGCATCTGCGCTGGCTGCTGGACCGGGGGCTGCTGCTGCCGACCGCGCCCGGCACGGTCGTCCTGCCGCGCGAGGTCGCCCTGCATCTGCGGGCGGGCCGGGCCCACCGGGAGGTGCGGCCGGTGCCGCCGCCCGTGGAGGCGTCGGCCGCGCACCGTCCCCAGGTGGTGGACGCGACGGCGGCCGGTCAGGCGTACACCGCGCTGGCGACCGTGGAGGAGTTGCTGAAGGACTGGGACGAGGGCGGGCCGGGTGTCCTGCGCGCGGGCGGGCTCAGTGTGCGGGACCTGAAGCGGACCGCCGTGGCCCTGGACCTGTCCGAGCAGGTCGCCGCGTTCTGGGTCGAACTCGCCTACGCCGCGGGGCTGTTGGCGTCCGACGGCGAGGCCGACGAGCGGTACGCCGCGACCCCCGCGTACGACGGGTGGCTGGAGCTGCCCGCCGCCGAGCGCTGGGCGCGGCTGGCCACGGCCTGGCTGTCGGCGACCCGTACGGCCGGGGTGATCGGCGAACGGGACGCCAAGGACCGTACGTTGTCGGCGCTGGGTCCGGGTCTGGACCGTTCGGCCGCGCCGGAGGTGCGCCACCGGGTCCTCGCGCTGCTGGCCGGGCTGCCCGAGGGCACGTCGGCCGCCCCCGACTCCGTACTGGCCCGTCTGCACTGGGAACGCCCCACCCGCGGCGGCCGGCAGTCCCCCTCACCACAGCCGGGGTCCTCGCACGCCGGGCAGGGGGAGGATCTGCGGGCCCGGATCGCCCGCTGGACCCTGTCGGAGGCCGAGTCGCTCGGGGTCACCGGGCGCGGCGCGCTGTCCTCGCACGGCCGCGCCCTCCTCGGCTTCCCGCACGAGGCCGCGGCCGGCGCCGATCTGCCGGAGACCCCCGGCGACAAGCTCCCCGCCCATCACGTCCCTGTGCCGCATGCTCCGGCACCGTCCCCCGACCCGGTCGCCGAGCGGGCCGCGGCCGCCTCCCGGGCCGCGCGGCTGCTCGCGCCGCTGCTCCCCGAACCGCTGGACCACGTGCTGCTGCAGGCGGACCTGACGGCCGTCGCGCCGGGCCCGCTGAAGCGGCCGCTGGCGGACGCGCTGGGCGTCCTGGCGGACGTGGAGTCGAAGGGTGGCGCGACGGTGTACCGGTTCACGCCGGGGTCGGTGCGCCGGGCGCTGGACGCGGGCCGAAGCGCCTCCGACCTGCACGCCTTCCTGACCGCCCACTCCCGTACGCCGGTTCCGCAGCCGCTCGCGTACCTGATCGACGACGTGGCCCGGCGCCATGGGCATCTGCGGATCGGCGCGGCGTCGGCGTACGTGCGGTGCGACGACGACGCGATGCTCAGCGAGATCCTCGCCGACAAGCGGTCGCAGGGGCTCGGGCTGCGGCGGCTGGCGCCGACCGTGCTCGCGGCCCAGACGGACCCCGCGACGCTGCTCGACGGGCTGCGGGCGATGGGGTACGCGCCGGCCGCCGAGTCGGCGGAGGGCGATGTGCTGATCACCCGGGCGCATGCCCACCGCACCCCGCCCCGCACGGCCCCGGAGCCGGTCCCGGAGGGGCCCCCGGCCCCGGACGACACGCTGCTGGGCGCCGCGATCCGGGCCATCCGCGCCGGTGACCTCGCCTCCACCGCGCCCCGGCGGACGACCGGGGACCCGGCCCCGGCCGGCGCCCTGCCCCGCACGGGTTCCGCCGAGACCCTGGCGACGATGCAGGCGGCCGTCCTCACGGGCGAGGCCCTGTGGATCGGCTACGTCAACGCCGAGGGCTCCGCCAGCCAGCGCGTCATCGCCCCGGTCCGGGTCGAGGGCGGTTTCGTGACGGCGTACGACCACACGGCGGACGAGGTACGGACGTTCCCGCTGCACCGGATCACGGGTGTCGCGGAACTGGCGGACGAGGCGACCTGAGCGCCGGCCGCCCCCGGTCCCGGCCGTGTTGATCAAGTCGCTTCCCGTCCCTCACCCGTATGGGCGTACGCCGGAGTTCATGCAGGCCATCGGGTGATTTCCCTCCGATGAGCGGTCGGGCGGGGGCGGGCGCATCGTGGGGTGGGCGGCGGGGCAGCCACCCTGTGTCCGATCGAGATCGACTCCCCTGCGCTCGAAAGGCCCACCCGTACGCATGCGCCCCCTGCTCACGCTCGTCTTCGCCGTCGCCCTGGTGGGTGTGCTCGCCTCCCCGGCCGCGGCCAACCCGCCGCTGCCCCTGCCCGAACTCGGCACGCTGGTGGGTGAGGGCGTCGGCGTGGAGGGGCCCTTGATCCAGAACGTCAGCCTGTTGAAGTAGAGGCGCGGCCGGCCCGGTAGCTGTCCCCTTCGATGCGGACGATCTCGGCGTGGTGTGCGAGGCGGTCGACCATCGCGGGGGCGGCCCCGCCGAAGATCTCCTCCCAGCGGCCGAGCGGCCGGTCGCTGGTCACGATCAGCGAGGCCCGCTCGTAGCGGTGCGCGATCAGCTGGAAGACCAGCCGGGCGGTGTCCGTGTCGAAGGGGAGGTAGCCGACCTCGTCGACGACCAGCAGGGGGCAGGCGTCGAGCGCGGACAGTTCCTCCGCGAGCCTGCCCTCGGCCCGTGCCCCGGCAAGGCGGGCGGCCCACTGGATGGCGGTCGCGAACAGCACCCGGTGCCCGGCCTGGCAGGCCCGTACGCCGAGCCCGATCGCCAGATGCGTCTTGCCGGTGCCGGGGGCGCCGACGAACACCACGTTCCGCCCGGCGGCCATGAAGTCCAGCGTCCCGAGCCGGGTCAGCACCCGCCGGTCGAAGGAGCGCGGGTGGCTCGTGTCGAAGTCCTCCAGCAGCTTGCGCGCCGGGAAGCCGGCCGCCCGCATCCGCCCCTCGACCCCGGTCTCGGCCGGGGGCGGCGTGCGCCGGGCCTCGTACGGCACGATCCGGGCCCCGCCGCGCGTGAACCGGGTCTCGTGCTCGTGGGAGGAGCCCCGGCCGTCGTGGGTCGGGTAGTTCTCGTACGAGGTGGCCTGGGCCGGGATCGGCAGCCGGCTGGTGGGGGGAGCGGGGGCGACGGGGCCCCTCTGCCGGGCCGGTTCCGTCGGCTGCGACGGCTCCCCCGGGCCGCGGTGTTCCGTGGGCTCCACCGGCACGGGCGGGCCCGGCGGCCGCTTCGGGGCGGCGGCGGACGTGCCGTGGTGGGAGCCGTGTCCCTTGTCCTCGCGCAGCATCGGGCCCGACATGTACGCCAGGAGCACCGCCGAGGCGATGAAGGCCATGTGGATCACCGTGCCCCACAGCAGCGCGTGGTGCGAGGTGTGGTGGACGTCGACGAACATCTGGAGCAGATGGACGGAGGAGATGCCCACGATGGCGGTGGCGAGCTTCACCTTCAGCACGTTGGAGTTGACATGCGAGAGCCATTCCGGCTGGTCGCGGTGGCCCTGGAGGCCGATGCGGGAGACGAAGGTCTCGTAGCCGCCGACGATCGTCATGATCAGCAGATTGGCGATCATGACGACGTCGACCAGCTTGAGCACGGCGAGCATCACGTACGTCTCGGAGGCGTTGCCGCCCACGCACCTGACGATTAACGTCCACAGCTCGTTGAAGAACTTGTAGACGTACACCCCCTGGGCCGCGACGAGACCGAAGTACAGCGGTGCCTGGAGCCAGCGGGTGGCGAAGAGGGCGTAGCCGAGCGTGGTGCCCTGCGGAGAGACGGGCGGGGTGACCGGGTCTGCCGGGGTGGTTGGCTGCACGGTCCGCATTCTTCGGAACTTTTGCCGCAAATCTGAATTCCTGCCACTCATCGGAATGAATAGACATGTAATAAGACCGGGATCCGGAGGGGTGGGCGCCGCGGAAAGCCTTGTTGATCAGGCACACTGGACGTTTGGCCGAATCGAAAGGTGCCGCGTGTGAATGGTCCCCTCATCGTCCAGTCCGACAAGACGCTGCTCCTGGAGGTCGACCACGAGCAGGCGGACGAGTGCCGTCGGGTCATCGCGCCGTTCGCCGAGCTGGAGCGGGCGCCCGAGCACATCCACACCTACCGGGTGACCCCGCTCGGCCTGTGGAACGCGCGCGCCGCCGGGCACGACGCCGAGCAGGTCGTCGACGCGCTGGTGCAGTACAGCCGCTACCCCGTACCGCACGCGCTCCTCGTGGACGTCGCCGAGACGATGGACCGCTACGGCCGCCTCACCCTCTCCAAGCACCCGGTGCACGGCCTCGTCCTCACCACCACGGACCGGCCGGTGCTGGAGGAGATCCTGCGGTCCAAGAGGATCACTCCGCTCGTCGGTGCCCGGATCGACCCGGACACCGTCGCCGTGCACCCCTCCGAGCGCGGGCAGATCAAACAGACCCTGCTGAAGCTGGGCTGGCCCGCCGATGACCTCGCCGGCTACGTGGACGGCGAGGCCCACCCGATCGAACTGGCCGAGGACGGCTGGGCGCTGCGCCCGTACCAGAAGCAGGCGGTGGAGAACTTCTGGCACGGCGGCAGCGGAGTCGTCGTGCTGCCCTGCGGCGCCGGAAAGACGCTGGTCGGGGCCGGGTCCATGGCCCAGGCCAAGGCGACCACCCTCATCCTCGTCACGAACACCGTCTCCGCCCGTCAGTGGAAGCACGAGCTGGTGAAGCGGACGTCGCTGACCGAGGAGGAGATCGGCGAGTACAGCGGGACGCGCAAGGAGATCCGGCCGGTCACCATCGCCACCTACCAGGTGCTGACGACCCGCCGGAAGGGCGTCTACCCGCACCTGGAGCTGTTCGACTCCCGTGACTGGGGGCTCATCGTCTACGACGAGGTGCATCTCCTTCCCGCTCCGGTCTTCAAGTTCACCGCCGATCTGCAGGCGCGCCGGCGGCTGGGGCTGACGGCGACCCTCGTCCGGGAGGACGGGCGGGAGTCGGACGTGTTCTCGCTCATCGGGCCCAAGCGGTTCGACGCCCCCTGGAAGGAGATCGAGGCGCAGGGCTACATCGCGCCCGCCGACTGCGTCGAGGTCCGGGTGAACCTGACCGACTCCGAGCGGCTCGCCTACGCGACCGCCGAGCAGGAGGAGAAGTACCGCTTCTGCTCCACCACCGCGACCAAGCGGAAGGTGGCCGAGGCGATCGTCCGCCGCTTCGCGGGGCAGCAGGTCCTCGTCATCGGCCAGTACATCGACCAGCTCGACGAACTGGGCGCCCACCTGGACGCGCCGGTGATCAAGGGCGAGACCAGCAACGCGCAGCGCGAGAAGCTCTTCGACGCCTTCCGGCAGGGCGAGATCAACGTCCTGGTGGTGTCGAAGGTCGCGAACTTCTCCATCGACCTCCCGGAGGCCACGGTCGCCATCCAGGTCTCCGGCACCTTCGGCTCCCGCCAGGAGGAGGCCCAGCGCCTCGGCCGCGTCCTGCGCCCCAAGGCCGACGGCCACAAGGCCCACTTCTACTCGGTCGTGGCCCGCGACACCATCGACCAGGACTTCGCCGCCCACCGCCAGCGCTTCCTCGCCGAACAGGGGTACGCCTACCGGATCATGGACGCGGACGAGCTGCTGACGGAGGGCTGAGGCCGGCCCGGCAGGGGCAGGACCGGCGGGACGGGCGGGACGGTCAGCCGTACCGCCCCGTGCCGCCGAGGACCGGGGCCGCCTTGAGTGCGGGCAGCGGGAGCCGGGTCGCCGGACGGGCGGGCGGGCGCAGGGGTGATCGCCCCGCGCCTGGCGCGGGACTCTGCGGAGGGAGCGGGGGCACGCGGGGTGAGGCCGGGCCTCACCGGCGGCGTATGCCCGCTTCCTCCGCGTATTCACCGAGCACGATCACGCCGAAGGCGGCGCTCGCGAAGACCTTGACGGCGCGGAGGGCGTCGGCGAGGCGGTGACGGCGGTGGTGGTCGTCGAGGCCGGTGGCGCCGGGCGGCGGACCGGGTCGGCCGGAGGCCGATGCGGGGATGAACGTCGCTGCACTCATGACTCCATGGTGGAACGTCCGCCTCTGGATTACGTCGGTCTGGGGAGTGAACCCGCTGAGGCCCCGGCTCACCCTCAGGTCCCCCCGCCCCCTGATACCGGCGATGTACGCACCCCCTAGGGGTACGGCGCAGAATTTTCGTTGGCCTCCGCCCCCTCCCCTCACCTACACTCTCCGCTCTTGCCCGCCTCCCTTCCGTGGAGCGCCGTCGCCCGGACGGAAACCGGTCGGCCACCGCCCCTGGCAGAACACCGCCGTCAGGCGGCACTCCCAGGCACACCCCTAGGTCCCGTAGGTCACCCGGAGGCACCCCCTTGTCCGCGCACTCCACCGCCGATCCCGCCGCCGATCCCGCCGCCGATCCCGCCGCCGATCCCGCCGACCCGCTCTCCCGAGAGCGTTCGCACCTCTCCGCCTCCCGTTCGGCCCTGCGCGCCATGCGGGAGGACGTGGAGGCGCTGGACATCAAGGACGTCACCGCGAACTGGGTGAACGCGGAGGTGCTGGCCCGCCAGATCGAGGAGCGGATCAAGTCGCTCGCCGACCTGAGCCACACCCCGCTCTTCTTCGGCCGCCTCGACTATCTGCACGCCCCCGGCGCCGACCACGCCGAGGGAGCGGAAGGGGAACGGTTCTACATCGGCCGCCGCCATGTGCACGACGCGGACGGCGACCCGATGGTCATCGACTGGCGCGCCCCCGTCTCCCAGCCGTTCTACCGGGCCTCCAAGACCGACCCGCTGGACGTCGCACTGCGCCGCCGCTTCGGTTACACCGGCGGCGACCTCACCGCGTACGAGGACGAGCACCTCTCCGACCCCGCCGAGGCGGCCACCACCAGCAAGCTTCTGCAGCAGGAGATCGAGCGGCCGCGCGTCGGCCCGATGCGGGACATCGTGGCGACGATCCAGCCGGAGCAGGACGAGATCGTCCGGTCCGACCTCGGCGGCTCCCTCTGCGTCCAGGGCGGCCCCGGCACCGGAAAGACCGCCGTCGGCCTGCACCGCGTCGCCTACCTCCTCTACGCCCACCGCGAGCGCCTCGCCCGCACCGGCACCCTCGTCATCGGGCCGAACCGGTCCTTCCTCCACTACATCGAGCAGGTCCTCCCCGCGCTGGGCGAGCTGGAGGTCAAGCAGGCGACCGTCGACGACCTCGTCTCCCACGTCGAGGTGCGGGGCGCGGACGAGGCACCGGCCGCCGTCGTCAAGGGCGACGCCCGCATGGCCGAGGTGCTCCGCCGGGCCGTCCGCTCGCACGTCACGCCGCCCACCGAGCCCGTCGTGGTCGTCCGGGGTTCGCGTCGCTGGCGCGTACCGGCGTACGAACTGGCGGACATCGTGCGGGAGTTGCTGGAGCGGGACATCCGCTACGGAGCCGCCCGCGAGGCCCTGCCGCAGCGGATCGCGCACGCCGTGCTGGTGCAGATGGAGCGGTCCGGGGAGGCGCCGGACGACCGAGTGCAGGACGCGGTGGCCCGCAACACCGCCGTGAAGGCGGCGGTCAAGACGATGTGGCCGCCCGTCGATCCCGCCAGGCTCGTCCTGCGCCTCCTCTCCGACCCGGACTTCCTCGCCGCGCACGCGGACGGGATCCTCACGGGCGACGAGCAGAAGACGATCCTGTGGGCGAAGCCGGCGCGGAGCGTGAAGGCGGCCCGCTGGTCCGCCGCCGACGCCGTGCTCGTCGACGAGACCACCGACCTGGTGCAGCGCACGCACTCGCTCGGGCATGTCGTCCTCGACGAGGCGCAGGACCTCTCCCCCATGCAGTACCGGGCGGTCGGGCGCCGCTGCACCACCGGCTCCGCGACCGTCCTCGGCGACCTCGCGCAGGGCACCACTCCCTGGGCGACGCGGAGCTGGGAGGAGGCCCTGACCCACCTCGGCAAGGCGGAGGCCCACGTGGAGGAGCTGACGGCCGGTTTCCGGGTGCCGACCGACGTGATCACGTACGCCTCCCGGCTCCTGCCCCACATCGCGCCCGGTCTGACGCCGGTCGCGTCGGTCCGTGAGAACCCGGGCTTCTTCGACGTACGGCCGAGCGCGGACGACTCCGAGGTCGTCGCCGCCTGCGAGGAGCTGCTGCGCAACGAGGGCTCGACCGGGCTCATCGCCGCCGACGCCCGGATCCCCGCGCTCGCGGAGGCGCTCACGGCGGCCGGGATCGGCTATCTGGCGCCGGGCGAGGAGACGACGTACGAGACCCGCCTCACCCTCGTCCCGGCCTCGCTCGCCAAGGGCCTGGAGTACGACTACGTCGTCCTGGACGAGCCCCGGGCGGTCGTCGACGGCGAACCGGACGAACGCACGGGCCTGCGCCGCCTGTACGTGGCGCTCACGCGAGCGGTGTCGGGCCTGATCGTGACGCACGCGGCCCCGCTGCCGCCACAGCTCGGCTAGCGCCGCCCCGTCCGGGTACGCGCGACGGCCCCCGGCGACCGAGGTCGCCGGGGGCCGTGGTGTGCGCGCGGCCGGGGTGTGTGTGCGGCCGGGGTGTGTGTGCGGCCTACTTGAACTTGTTGCTGGTCGCCAGGTAGACCTGCTTGGCGTTCTTCCCCAGGCGCGGGCCGGTGATGAACGTGGCGCGGTCGCTCAGGGAGTTGTTGGAGACCAGGTAGGTGCGGCCCTTGTAGGTCGTGAACCAGGGGCCGCCGGAGGCGCCGCCGTTCATGGTGCAGCCGACCATGTACTGGGCGGGGTAGTCGCTCGGGTAGCTGTAGCCGAGGACGAAGCGCTTGGTGGCGCCCTGGCAGTGGTACATCTTCGAGCCGTCGTACGGGGCCTCGGCCGGGTAGCCGCGGACCTTCATTTTCTTGACCTTGTTGGCGGCGGGGGCGTTGAACCACACCGGCAGGGCCGAACCGACGCGCTCCTCCAGGGACTTGGCGCCCTTCTCCGGCTTCATGTGCAGGACGGCGTAGTCGTACGCCGCGGCCACGGTGCCCTTGCTCGCGGCGCCGCCCTTGATCCAGGGGCCGGAGGTGGTGGCCCAGTCGGCCCAGGCGAGGCCGTACGGGGAGACGTTGGTGGCGCGGTAGTCCCGGGACGCCTGGTTGATGTTCAGCTTGCCCGAGTTGTTGAAGGACGGGACGAAGGCGATGTTGCGGTACCAGCCGCCGCCCTTGCCCGCGTGCACGCAGTGCCCGGCGGTCCACACGAGGTTGGACTTGCCCGGGTGGGCCGGGTCCTTCACGACCGCGGCGGAGCAGACGCTCGACCCCTGGGGCGTGGTGAAGAACAGCTTGCCGACCGGGGCGGCGTTCTTGTGGTAGGTCGCCTTGACCTTGGCCGCCTGCTGCTTCTTGACCTTGCCGTCGGGCAGCCAGACCTGGGTGGTCTTGCTCGACCCGGTGGCGGTGTTCCCCGCCTCGGCGACCGCCGGCAGGTCCGGGAGGTTCTCCTCGGCCTCGGCGATGCGCTCGGGCGTCCAGAAGTCCTCGATGTACGGGTTGGCGAAGTCCTCGGCCCTGGAGGCCCAGTCGCCGCCGAAGTCCTGCCAGCCACCGTCCTTCCACTTCCGCAGCGCGTCACCGCTGAGGTCGGTGGGCACGCCCTTGGGGAGCTTGAAGCCGCCGACGGTCGTGTCACCGCCGCTCTCGTTCTCACCGGTGTCGACGCCGTCGCCCGCGTCCGCTTGCGCGGTCGTCGAGCCGCCGGCCTCGGCCCCGCTCTCGTCGGTCTTGCTGCAGGCAGTGGTGGTGACCATGATCGCGGCGATCACGGCGGCCGCGGCCGTGAGGCCGCGGCGGCGTATGAATGGCATGGAAGCCCGTCCCCGTGTGATGAAACTTGTCATGCCCCCGCTTGGCTGGGGCGGAGACCACTATGCACGCGGGCGGGACGCGGAACGATCTCCGAGCGGGTGCGCGCGGCGACTTCGCACACAACAACTACGTGGCGGATATCTACCCGTGATGTGCGAGCGCGCGACGGCGTCCGGTGCGCCCGGCGTGGACCACCGGGGTAACGCACAGGATCCGCACATCAATTGATTCTTCATCACTCCGACACCCCCCGCCTCTTGCGCGCTACCCGTGAGTACGGCGAATCTGACCTGCGCATGCCACTTCGCAGCACGTGGCACCCCCGCACCCCGGCTCCCGGCCGTCTCCCCCCCGCGCCGCGGTCCATCAGGAGGTCGCAGTGAAGACAGGTTCGCGCACGCGTACTTCGCGTCGTTTCCGCAGATCCGCAGTCACCCTGGGCGCCACCGCCGCGCTGGTCGTCGGTGTCGCGGGCAGCGCGTACGCCGCTCCGCCCGCCGCACTGCCCGCCAACGCCGAGGCACTGGAGAAGACGTGGCAGCCGGCGTACGACTACGACACGGACGGCTGCTACGCGACCCCCGCGATCGGCGCCACGGGCACGGTCAACGGTGGCCTCAAGCCGACCGGTTCGCTCAGCGGCGACTGCCGGGACGCGTCCGACCTGGACAACACCAACGGCTACTCGCGCTACAAGTGCAACAACGGCTGGTGCGCGATCATGTACGACCTCTACTTCGAGAAGGACCAGGCGGTCGCGGGCAGCAGCATCGGCGGCCACCGCCACGACTGGGAGCACGTCGTCGTCTGGGTGCAGAACGGCACGGCCCGGTACGTCTCGACCTCCAACCACGGCGGCTTCACCGTGCACGCCGCGTCGTCGGTGCGCTGGGACGGCACTCACGCGAAGATCGTCTACCACAAGGACGGCATCCGGACGCACTGCTTCCGCCTCGCGGGCTCCAACGACGAGCCGCCGGAGAACCACAAGGGCACCTGGCAGTACCCGCCGCTCGTCGGCTGGAACGGCTACCCGTCGACCGCCATCCGCGACACCCTCGTCGCCTACGACTTCGGCAGCGCCAACTTCGGCCTCAAGGACGGCAGTTTCGCCTCCAACCTCACCAAGGCGATGCCGTCGGGCATCACGTTCGACCCGAACGCGTAGCCCAGCGGGGTGCCCTTCGGCGGGGGCGGGGCCGCCTCGGAGGCGGCGTCGGCCGGGCCAGTCGACCGCGCGGGTGGCAGCCCGCGCGGTCAAGTGGCCCGCGAGCCGGGCGGGCGAGCGGGCGAGCGGGCGGGCGAGCGGGCGAGGCGGGCCACGCGCGGGCCCCTGTCCGGGCTAGGCGACGCGACCCGCGTCCAGGGCACGGCGCCATGCGCGTACCGCGTCCGCGTCGACCGGCGCGGACCAGCCTCCCGGGCGCGCCGCTCCTCCGATGTGGAAGGCGTCCACGCGGGCGGCGCGCAGCCGCGGGACGTGGTCGAGACGCAGGCCCCCGCCGATCAGCAGGCGCTGGGTGTAGCCGGGGTCACCGCGTCGCGCGGCCTCGGCCAGCAGCACCGGGAGCCCGGCGTCGACCCCGGACCCCGAGCCCGCCGTGAGGTACGTGTCCAGCCCCGGCAGGTCCGCGAGCTGCTTGCGCAGGGCCTCCCGGTCGGCGGCGCGGTCGATCGCCCGGTGGAACGTCCACGCCCGCCCGTCCAGCTCGGCGACCACCCGCTCCAGCGCGTCCAGGTCGGGCCCGCCGTCCTCCGCGAGGAACCCGAGCACGAACTCCTCCGCCCCGGCCGCCCGCAGATCGCACGCCACCCGCACCAACGCGTCCACGCGCCCCGCCGCGAACCCGTCGGCGAGCCTCAGCATGACCCGTACCGGGATGTCGACGGCGGCCTGCACCTCCACGAACGTGGCGACCGCCGGGGTGAGCCCGTCGGCCCCCATGTCCGCGACCAGCTCCAGCCGGTCGGCACCTCCGGTCTGGGCGGCGACGGCGTCCTCGGCACCGAGGGCGATCACCTCCAGAAGCGCGCGCGTGGTCATGGGGCCCCTTCCCTCGGGCTTCGGCTTGGCGTGGACGACAACAGGTCTAGTCCAATTTACAACAGGTGGACCTGTTGGACGCGGCCGTCACGGTTCGCACCTGGACGGCCACCCTCCGCATCTACCCTGGTGTGGGCGCGCTGCAACAAGGCCGGCTGTGCGAGAGGGAGTTGCCCCATGCCGAAGCCCAGGACCATCGACCCCTCCCAGTCCACGCGAGCGATGTACGGCGCGGAGCTGCGCCACCGGCGGGAACGGGCTGGTATGTCACAGGAGGAGCTGGGGGCCGCGATGTTCATCAGCGGCGCGTACGTCGGGATGCTGGAGGTGGGAACGCGGAGGATGCAGCCGGAGTTCGCGCGGATGGCGGACGAGGTGCTGGACACCGACGGGTTCTTCACGCGGAACCTGGAAGCGGCGAGACAGTCTCCGTACGAGCACCACTTCGCGGATGTGGTGGAGTTCGAGAGCCTTGCGCTCAGCATCAAGGACTGGGCACCGATCCTGGTGCCGGGCCTGCTTCAGACAGCGGAGTACACGCGAGCGGTCGTCCGCGCGTACGACCCGTTCCTCACGCAGGAGGCGGTCGAGGGACGGGTGGCTGCTCGGCGGGCACGCGCACACATCTTCGAGAACCCGACGAAGCCGCAGTACTGGGCCGTGCTGGACGAAATGGTCGTGCGCCGACCAGTGGGCGGACCGGCGGTCATGGCGGAGCAGTTGCGGCACATCGCGGCAATGGCCAGGCGCCATCGGATCATCGTTCAGGTGCTTCCACTGGCGGAGGGGGCGAATGCCGGGATGACGGGCATCTTCAAGCTCATGACGTTCGAGGATGCTCCGCCTCTCGCCTACTCGGACGGGGCCGAAACTGGCCGTCTTCAGGACGATCGTTCCGTGGTGACCCGTTCCACGCTGTCCTACGATCTGATTGGGGGTGCGGCACTGTCGCCTGGCGCGTCCCTCGCCATGATCGAGCAGGCGGCCGAGGAGTACGAGGATGCGCACCGCACCCGACCTGAAGACCGCGACTTGGCGTAAGAGCAGCTACAGCGGGGGCAACAGCGCGGAGTGCGTGGAAGTGTCCGACGGCCACCCCGGCCTCGTCCCCGTCCGCGACAGCAAGAACCCGGCCGGCGGTGTTCTCGTCTTCGGGGCCGCCGCCTGGTCGCACTTCGTGGCGGCGGCCCGTGAAGGGTGACCGCCCTCAGTAGATGGTGATCCGCTCGATCTTGTGGACCTTGCCGCTCGGGGAACCGGAGGCGAGGCCGAGGTCGAAGGCGTACCACTTCGGCAGCCGGCCCCAGTCCCACTGCGGGCCGCCCAGCACCGTGCGGTACGTGAAGCTCACCTCGTTGTTGCCGGTGTTCATCCAGCCCACCCCGTAGATGGCGACATCGATGGTGCCGGCGTTGGCGAAGCAGGGATTCACGCCGTCGACCTCGAAGTAGAGGAAGTCGCTCCTCTCGCCGCAGTCCACCCGGTTGATGGCGTGGGCGGGCAGGGCGGTGGCGACGGTGGCTGCCAGTGCCACTCCGGTGACCCCGGCGAAACGGAGGGCGCGACGCGCGATCGAACCATTCATCAAAGGCCCCTCTGCGGTTCGGATTCGGCGAGTGAGAGGCACCCGAAGCCCTTCGGGTTGCCTGGTGCGACGGGCGGACTTTGCACTCAACTACCTTGCGAGCCAAGGTAGTTACCCGTAGGGATCAGCTCCGGACGCCGATGCGGGGAGCAGGAGAGACGACCCGTCTCGATCTCGCTGAGGGCGGGATGGGTGGAGTCGAGCCCCGTCACGGCACAATGCGTACATGTCCGCCCCTGAGACACCTGACGCCCCCGAGACACCTCAGACACCGGAGACACCCGGTGTCTCGGAGGCCCGCCGCGTGGCCCTCCGCCACCGCTGGCTCCCCGCGCTGCTCTCCGCCCGGGACGGAGCCTGCGAACCCGCGCCGGGGCCGTACGCCGAGAACCTGATCGAGCGGTGGTCCGAGCCGCAGCGGAAGTACCACACCCTCGATCACCTCACGGCGGTGCTGGACCGTGTCGAGGTGCTGGAGGAGTACGCGGCGGACCCGGATCTCGTGCGGCTGGCGACCTGGTTCCACGACGCCGTGTACCTGCCGGACCGGTCGGAGAACGAGGAGCGGTCGGCCCGGCTCGCCGAGCGGGCGCTGACCGAGGCGGGGGTGCCGGCGGCGAAGGTGGCGGAGGTCGCCCGGCTGGTGCGGCTGACGATCACCCATGATCCGGCCGACGACGACTCCAACGGGCAGGTGCTGTGCGACGCGGATCTCGCGATCCTCGCGTCGCCGCCGGACGCGTACGCCGCCTACGCCGCCGCCGTGCGGGAGGAGTACGGGTTCGTGCCGGACGAGGCGTTCCGGGAGGGCCGCGCGGCGGTGCTGCGCCAGCTCCTCGACCTGCCCCGGCTGTTCAGGACGCCGTACGGGGAGCGGGAGTGGGAGGGCCGGGCGCGGGAGAACCTTCGCACCGAACTGGCGCTGCTGACGGGCTGACGGGCTGACCGAGCGCATCGATCGAGCCACGGGGGAATGCGGTCCCCCGGCCGCCGGTTACCCCTGTATATGTCTTCTCCCGCCACCGCCGAGGACCACCCCGCCCGCTTCCGCATACCCCTCTCCGTCTACGTCCTCGGCCTCGCCGTCTTCGCGCTCGGCACCAGTGAGTTCATGCTCTCCGGGCTGCTGCCGCCCCTCGCCGAGGACATGCACGTGTCCATTCCACGGGCAGGGCTGCTGATCTCGGCGTTCGCGATCGGGATGGTGGTCGGGGCGCCGCTGCTGGCGGTGGCGACGCTGCGTCTGCCCCGGCGTACGACTCTCGTCGCGCTGATCACGATCTTCGGGTTCGGGCAGGTCGCGGGCGCCCTCGCCCCGAACTACGGCGTCCTCTTCGCCTCCCGGGTCGTGAGCGCGCTCGCCTGCGCGGGGTTCTGGGCGGTCGGAGCGGCCGTGGCGGTGGCGATGGTGCCGGTGAACGCGCGGGCGCGCGCCCTGGCCATCATGATCGGCGGGTTGTCGATCGCGAACGTGCTCGGGGTGCCGGCGGGGGCGTTCCTCGGGGAGCACTTCGGGTGGCGGTCGGCGTTCTGGGCGGTGGCGGTGGCCTCGGCGATCGCGCTCGTCGGGGTCGTCACACTGGTTCCGGCCATTCCCCGGCCCGAGCAGCTGCCCCGGCTCGGGCAGGAGGTCCGGATCTACCGCGACCGGCAGGTCTGGCTGACCATCGCCGTCGTGGCGCTCGCCGCCGGCGGTGTCTTCTGCGCGTTCAGTTATCTCGCGCCGCTGCTCACGGACGTGGCGGGGCTGGACGACGGATGGGTGCCGACGGTTCTCGCGCTGTTCGGGATCGGCGCGCTGATCGGCACGGCGATCGGGGGCCGGGTCGCGGACGCGCACCTCTTCGGGGTGCTGCTCAGCGGTATCACCGCCTCCACCGTCTTCCTCGTCGCCCTGGCGCTGCTCGCCCAGTACGCCGTCGCCGCCGTGCTGCTGTCCTTCCTCCTCGGGGTGTCCTGCTTCTACACCGCCCCGGCGCTCAACGCCCGGCTGTTCAACGTCGCGGGCGCCGCCCCGACCCTGGCCGGCGCCACCACCACCGCCGCGTTCAACCTCGGCAACACCGGCGGCCCCTGGGTCGGCGGGGTGGTCATCGACGCGGGCTTCGGTTTCGCCTCCACCGCCTGGGCGGGCGCCGCCATCACCGCCGCCGCGATCGGCACCACGGCCGTGTCGCTGCGCCTGCACCGGCGTACGCGGGCCTCCCGGCTGGTGGCCGGGAGCGGTGGGAGCGCCGTAAATCCGGTACGTACGGACGTCTGACCCCGCCTATCCTCGCCGCCATGCGACCAATGGGTGGGGATCAGGTACAGGAAGCCGTCGAACACTGTCTGGCGGTGCTGGAGACGGTGGTCGACCAGGACTGGGAGGGCGTCAAGGCCGGTCGGCTGGAGTGGAGTTGCCGGGGGACGGCCGACCACATCGCCTCGGACCTGATCGCGTACGCGGGGCAGTTGGCGGGGCGGCCGACGGCGCGCTGGGTGCCGTTCGAGATCGACTTGTCCGAGTGCGAGGGGAACGCCGACGTACTGGAGGTGATCCGGACGACCGGCGTGCTGCTGGCCGCCACCGTCACGGCCACTCCCCGCTCGGTGCGGGGCTACCACCCGTATCCGTTCCGGGCGGCCGACCGTGAGGGCTTCGCGGCGATGGGGGTCGCCGAGGTGCTGCTGCACACGTACGACATCGCGGAGGGCCTCGGGCTGCCCGCGTCCGCGCACCTGCCGCCCGTCGGGCTGTGCGAGACCGTGCTCGCGCGCCTCTTCCCGCACGTCAGGCCCGGTGACGACCCCTGGGCGACGCTGCTGTGGGCCACCGGCCGGGGCGAGCTGCCGGGGCGCGCGCCCGTCACGGAGTGGCAGTGGCGCAATCCGCTGCACATCGATGCCGGACGGATCGTCCTCCAGGGCGTCCACCCGGCCGCCGCGGCCGATCTCGCCGAGGGCGGCACGGGGGGCTTCGACTGGATCGTGGGCGGGCCCATCGACGGGACGCGGGTCGGGGCGGGGCTGGTGTTCCAGGCGTACGAGGCGGGGGTGCACCGGCCGGAGTGGGGCATGTTCGTGCTCGTACGCGAGGAGGACGGGATGGCCGTCGGCGCGCTCGGCTACCACGGCGCCCCGGACGAGGAGGGCCGTGTCGAGGTCGGCTACGACCTGGTCGAGGGGGCGCGCGGGCGCGGCTACATGACCGAGGCACTGCGCGGACTGACCGGCTGGGCAGAGGAACGGGCCCGGGAACAGGGCGACGTACGGTCGCTCTTCGCGGTCGTCGACAAGACCAACACGGCTTCCCAGGGCGTCGTCAGCCGGGCCGGCTTCCAGAAGGTCAGCGACGACTGGGGGGACGGCGAGCACGGGACGCAGTTCGCGTACGAACTCCGCCTCGGCACCTGACGCCACCGGGTCCGACTCGCGCAGACCGGAACCGCACAGATACGGGACCGCACGGCCGGGACCTGAGCCGGGACCGCACGGCCGGGACCGCACGGCCCGGACCGCTCAGGCCGTCGTGGCACCCCGCCGCTTCGGTCTGCGCAGGCCCGCCTCCGTCAGCCTGCGCAGCAGCTCCTTCGAGCCGACCTCCGCGGCTCCCGCCCGCACGACCTCCTCGTAGCGGTGGGACGGGATGTCGTAGTGGTCGCGTTCGAAGGCGCGCTCGGGGATGCCCAACCGCTGCGCGAAGGCGTGCAGTTCGTCGAAGGAGGCGTCGCTCACGAGGTGGGACCACATGCGGCCGTGCCCCGGCCAGGTGGGCGGATCGATGTAGAGGCTCACGAGGAGTGCCCCTCTCCGAACGCCCCTCCGGGCCCGTCTCCGAACGCCCCTCCGGGTCCCTCTCCCGCCCCTTCTCCGATCGCCGTCCTCAGCGCCCCCACCGCCGCGACCCGCACCCCCGCCTTGTGGCACACCCACCGCGGGTCGGGTCCCAGCTCCGGTTCCACGTCGAGCGCGTGCGGGTCACCGTCGTCGCAGACCGGGCAGAGGGGCCAGCGGCCGTACTGTTCGAGCAGGGCGTCCTGTACGTCCTGGGCGACGAGCCCGGCGACGTACGGCACTCCGTCCGGCCACTGCTCGACCCACCAGCGGCGTTGCACGACCGATTCCTCGACCATGGACACGACATCGGCCTCGGCGACCCTCCCGGCCGCCAGATCGGCGAGTACGAGGGCGCGGGCCGCGTGCAGCGCCTGCTCAAGGGGGCTCACGGGGTCACTGCTGGGGCTCATGCACCCATTGTGCGGCCCTTGACCATACGGCCGGAAAGAAAATATCTTTCATTATGTGAGTGATGACGTGAAGGAAACTTTCGCAGCCGCGGCCAGGGAGGCCGCCGGCCGCCCGGCCGAAGGCCGGAGCGGCTCCGCGACCACGTCGTCCGCACCACCCGCCCCCGCCGCCCTCGCGGCGAAGGTGCGGACGCTGGCCCCGTCCATGACCCGCTCGATGCAGCGCGTCGCGGAGGCCGTCGCGAACGACCCGGCGGCCTGCGCCGCCCTCACGGTCACCGGCCTCGCCGAGCTGACCGGCACCAGCGAGGCGACGGTCGTCCGCACCGCACGCCTCCTCGGCTACCCCGGCTACCGCGACCTGCGCCTCGCCCTCGCCGGACTCGCCGCCCACCAGCAGTCGGGCCGCGCCCCCTCGGTCACGGCCGACATCGCGGTGGACGACCCGCTGCCCGACGTGGTCGCCAAGCTCGCCTACGACGAGCAGCAGACCCTCGCGGACACGGCGGCCGGACTCGACATGGCCCAGCTCGGCGCGGCGGTCGGAGCGCTCGCCGGGGCCCGCCGTATAGACATCTACGGCGTCGGGGCGTCCGGGCTGGTCGCCCAGGACCTCACGCAGAAGCTGCTCCGCATAGGGCTGATAGCCCACGCCCACAGCGACCCGCACCTCGCCGTCACCAACGCGGTGCAGCTCCGCGCGAAGGACGTGGCCGTGGCGATCACCCACTCCGGCTCGACGGGCGACGTCATCGAGCCGCTGCGGGTCGCCTTCGACCACGGGGCCACGACGATCGCGATCACCGGACGGCCGGACGGACCGGTCTCCCAGTACGCCGACCACGTCCTGACGACGTCCACGGCCCGGGAGAGCGAGCTGCGACCGGCGGCGATGTCGTCCCGGACGAGTCAGCTGCTGGTGGTGGACTGCCTGTTCGTCGGGGTGGCGCAACGGACGTACGAGTCGGCGGCGCCCGCGTTGTCGGCGTCGTACGAGGCGTTGGCGCACCGGCACCGGGTCGGCGGTCCGTCCCGGTAGCACCCGGTGACGAGCGCCCCGCCACCGCGCAGGCCTCCGACCCACCCGTAGCACCGCCGTACCACCGCACGGCCCCGTACGGAATGAGCCCCCATGCCCTCCACCCCTGGTATCCCCGGCACTCCCGACACCTCCGCCCTCCCCAACCACCTGGCCGTGCGCGCCGAGTTGGAGTCGCTGACGACCGAGGCGTTCCGGCCGGAGCTGGCCGACATCGATCAGCTGCCGACGCTGGACATCGCGAAGCTGATGAACGCCGAGGACGCGACCGTGCCGACGGCGGTCTCCGCGCAGTTGCCGCTCATCGCGGCGGCCATCGACGCGATCGCGGAGCGGATGGCCCGGGGCGGCCGGCTCGTCTACGCGGGGGCGGGCACGGCCGGGCGGCTGGGCGTCCTGGACGCGTCCGAGTGCCCGCCGACGTTCAACACCGCGCCCTCGCAGGTCGTGGGCCTGATCGCGGGCGGCCGGGATGCCATGATCACCTCGATCGAGGGCGCGGAGGACTCGGCGGAGCTGGCCCGGACCGACCTCGACGCGCTCAAACTCACGCCCGACGACACCGTGGTCGGCGTCTCCGCCTCCGGCCGCACCCCGTACGCGGTGGGCGCGGTGGAGCACGCGCGCGCGGTCGGCGCGCTCACCGTCGGTCTGTCCTGCAACGCGGCCAGCGCGCTCGCCGCGGCGGCCGACCACGGCATCGAGATCGTCGCCGGACCCGAGCTGGTCACCGGCTCGACCCGCCTCAAGGCCGGCACGGCCCAGAAGCTGGTCCTCAACATGCTCTCGACGATCACCATGATCCGTCTCGGCAAGACCTACGGGAACCTCATGGTCGACGTCCGCGCCACCAACGACAAGCTCCGCGCCCGCTCCCACCGCATCGTCGCCCTCGCCACGGGCGCCACGGACGCCGAGATCGAAACGGCCCTCACGGCCACGAACGGCCAGGTCAAGCACGCCATCCTCACCATCCTGACCGGCGTGGACGCGGACACCGCGACCCGCCTGCTGACGGAGAACGAGGGCCACCTTCGGGCAGCCCTGACCGCCACGACACCCGACTGACCGCCACCCACCGGCGGCCCGTACGGCGGACACCCACCGGCGGCCCGTACGGCGGACACCCCGCCCGCGTCATCCGGGTCCGCCGGTGACGGCGCGGCCCAGGTACGCGGCCAGCCGGTCGAGTGCGGTGGCGTGCGTGGATGCCGCCTGTGCTGGGGCGAAGGAGCCCGCCGGAGTACGGGGCAGCCCGCCGTAGATCTCCCGTACGACGGGGAGGGCCGTCTCGGCGAGGCGCTGGACGGCGACGGCGTCGAAGGGGTGTCCGACGGCCCGGGCGAGGTCCCAGCCGTGGACCAGCATCTCGATGACCAGCTGTTCGACGAGCCGTCGCCCGGGCGCGGGGCCGTAGCGGCGGTCGAGCATGCCCGGGCGGGCGAAGGCCGACCGCGCGGCCCTCGACGCGGAACGGAACGCCGCCACGTGATCGGTCCCGAGGTGGTCCGCGGTGAAATCGGCGCGGGGGGTGCCGTCGGCCAGGGAGGCCCACAGCAGGTTCTCCCAGACGAGATGGCCGAGCAGCGCGCGTACGTCCCAGTCGGCGCAGGGCGTCGGCCGGTCGAACTGGTCCGGTTCCACCGCGGCGACGAGCAGCCCGACCGCGTCCAGGACCTCCTCGCAGGCGCGGAGCACGCCGCCCGGTTCCCAGGCGTCCGCCCCGGCGTCGTACAGCGCGTCGAGTCGCGCCGCCCGTGCGCCGGGTGCGGGGTGCGCCCGCAGTGCCGTGGTGAGCCAGTGCCCCGCTGCCGCCATGCTGGGCCGCACGGGTCGTCCGTTGATGACGCACAGCAGATGCCAGTACCGCTCCATGTGCGGGTCGGCGGCGACCTCCAGCTGGCGCAGCAGCAGGGACCTGGTCCCGGTGTCGTCGACCGGTGTGGTTCCGTCGGGAGACGTCTGCGTGGGGAGCCACGTCGCCATGACGGCGGCCACGACGGGGTCGGCCGCCGGTGAGTCCGGGGCGATGCCCTGATCCCTCGCGGTCTCCACCCGCCGCAGCCACGCGTCGGTGACGCGCTCCGCCTCCTTGAGCGCGCTCTCGTCGTGCTCGCCCGGGTGGTGTTCGGCGGCGTACCGCGCCATGCGTCGCAGGCCGGCGCGCAGGGCCGGCGTCGTGACGAGTTCGCCCAGTTCCAGCCAGGCGTCCGTCTGCTCGTCGGTGGCGTGGGCGGGCAGCTCCGGGGTGGCGGCGAGCAGGCCGCGCCGGTAGGCGGGTACGTCCAGTTCTCCCAGGGTCTCGGTGACGAAGTCCTGGATGACGGCCCGGCGTTCGGCGGCCGACATACGTACCAGCTCGGTCATGGTGGTGAGCCCCTCGGCGGTGGTGTCGCGGCGGACGGCGGAGCGCAGTACGGCCTGTCGCGTCCGCAGGGCGCGGATCTGCGCCTCCAGCGCGTCGACGTGGGTGGCGGCCACCTCCGACAGGGTGTCCTCCCGCTCCACCACGTCCCGGATCGTGGCCAGTCCCAGCCCCAGCCCGCGCAGGGTCTGCGCCAGTTGCAGGCGGGAGAGGGCCTCGGGTCCGTAGAGCCGGTAGCCGGCCGGGGTGCGGTGTGCCGGGTGGACGATCCCGAGGTCGGACCAGTGGCGGACCAGCTTCACCGACAGTCCGGCCCTGCGCGCGACCTCGCCGATACTCCAGAGCGTGTTGTCACCGACGTGCATGGGCTCCACCCTGCGGTCTCCCACGCGGGGAGAGTCAACAGCCCCCGGCATCGGCCTTCCGGTCCGGGCGCCCTTTCCGGACGGGCCCGCCCCTCACCAGCGCCACGCCCACCTCGGGCGACACCCCGTCCCCCGCGCCCCCACCGCGCAGGCGGCCTCCCAGTCCTTCCTGGCCTTCGCCCGGTCCGGGCGCAGGGAATCGATCAGCCGGTCGCGCTCGCGTTCCTTCTCCGCCCTGCGCTCGGCCGCCTCCTTCCGGATCTTGCGCACCTCGGCGTCGATGTCCGCGCTCTGCCGCTGCCGCTCCGCGCGGTACTCGGCGTCGCGCAGCTCCCGGCGTTCGTCGGCGTGATCCGGGTGATAGGCGTAGCGCCGGTCACCCCGGCGGACGGGGTAGAGCAGCACCTGCCGGCCCGCGAGGGCGGCGAGGGCCACGACCAGCGCCGACGACCAAAGGACGATCTCCACCGTGCGGCCTCCCCGATGCACCACTGGTGTGCCGCCAGCAGTGTCCCGCCCGGGATCGCCGCACGGAATACGGCCGTAGGTCACGGTTCCGCCGGAGCGGGCACCGAAGGTGGCATGAACAGGTACCGAGGGCGGCACGGGAGCAGGCGCCGGAACCGCTCACGGGCATCGATGTCAGTGGGGTGTGGCACCGTGGGGTGAGTCGATGTCTCCAGGGAAGGACCGAGCCCGTGAACCACGCCCAGCTCACCGCCCTCGGCCGTGCCCTGCGTCTCCTCGGGGAGCACGGCGAGACGCTGAGCGCCGAGACGACGGACGCCCGGCTGCACGAGGTGAAGGCGGACATCAGGCGTGCCCTGGAGCTGCTGGACGACACGGTCGCGGCGGCCAAGCCGACGACCCGCTGCGCCGAGCATCCGAACGGCCCGGTCGACGAGGAGGCCCCGGACCGCTGTCTCCTCTGCGAGACCCGCCGCCGAGCCGCCCGCCGCACCCAGCTGAACGACAGCTACGGCCCTCCCCGCCCCACCGGCCCCGCCGCCCAGGCCCCCTCGCGCTACGGCATACGGGACGACCGCCCCCAGCCCCAGCAGCGCTGGCTCCCCGAGGCGTGGAACGGCCAGGTCTGGCAGCTCTGCGGCACCCCCCGCCGCGACCGCCGCGAGGCCGAGCTGTTTCTCGCCGCCCAGCGCCGGGGCCCCCGCCCCGCCGTCGCCTACCGCCTGATCCAGGAGTTCACGGACTACGACGTGACGCGTATCTGGGGCGAGCCGGTCCGGATGGACATCGAGCCGATGGGGAATGTCTGAGCGGGTCCCCCGCAGGCCGCCGCACCACCCGACGCCCCGCCGGCACCTGCTGACGCCCCGCTGACACCCGCCTGATGCCCTCCATCCGCTGATCGGACCAACGCGCGCTCCGACAGCGGGCCGGCTCCCCCCAGGTCTGGCAGAGTCGACGGCGGTTCAGGGTCCGTGGTCGACGGCACCCGACCTCGGTGACCTGGGGAGATGCCATGAGCGAAGCGGCAGACGGCCCTCGATGACACAGCCCGGACAGCACGCCGAGGGCGCCGGGCCGTTCACGACACGGCTCACCTGGCAGCCGCCGGGCGGCGGTACCGCGGTCTGGGAATCGCGGCTCGCCCGGCGCCGCGGACTCATCACCGTCCACCCGACCGGAGCGGCCACCGCCCATCACGCCAGCGCCGACGACGCCGCCGTCGCCCGGCTGCGCAGGCTCAACGCGATCGCCGCCACCGTCTTCGTCCTCGGCGGTGCGCTCTTCGCCGCGGGTGCCGCCGTCGCCCAGTTCGGCTCGGGCGACGCCACCACCTCCGCGTCGATCTACTTCGCCGGCGGCCTGTGCTTCAACATCGGCGGCTATGTGTCCCTGCTCCAGGTGATCAACGCGCCTCGCCATGTGCCGGGGGGCGAAGGCGTCCTGGTCACCCGGCGCTGGCGATGGTGGAGCTACGAGCCGGCGCGGGCCGACTGGCTGAGCACGTTCGTCCTGTTCGCCGGCACCCTGGTCTTCGCCGTCAACCTGCTCGACTCCTTCCTGCAGGGTCTGACCGCGCAACAGGTCAACCGTCTGATCTGGGCGCCCGACATGATCGGCTGCGTGCTCTTCCTGATCTCCGGGCACCTCGCCCTCGTGGAGATCTGCCACGGCCGCCCGCGCCTGCTGCCGCGCGACCTCGGCTGGTGGATCGTCGCCGTGAACCAGCTCGGCTCCGTCCTCTTCATGGTCTCGGCGTTCGCCGCCTACACCCGCCCGGCCACCGGAAGCCTGATCAACGCCGACATCGCCAACTGGGGCACCCTCACCGGCGCCCTCTGCTTCTGCGTCGGCGGCATCCTCCAGCACTTCGAACGACCGTAGGCGCCGGCACCGAGGTCAGCCCTGAGGCTCCTGCGGTTTGACGTCGACGTCGCGCAGGCCCTGCTCCTTGAGCCCGGTGCGGGCCTCGGTGCGGTGCCCCCGGGCGATGTAGTCACGCACGACCGCCTCGACGGCGTCCTGAGGCGATCCGACCCCCGCCAGGACCATCACCTCCACCACCAGTTCGGCGTCGAGACTGATGTTGACCTTGGCCACGAGCTGCCCCCTTCCGTCGGCCTCGGAGAGTAGCAGCCGCTCGGCACTAGCCGACCCCGGCCGGCACCGTCGTCACGGAGGACACCCTCAGGCGCACGGGCAGGGCGCCCGTGTCCAGGTTGGCCGCCAGCGCCTCGGCCTCCTGCGGGGTGAAGTCACCGGAGATCTCGGCCGTGCCGCCGGTGATCGCGGTGCTCACGGAGGGAGCGGAGACGACCTTACCGTCGAGGACGATGGCGAACTGGTTCTGCGGCAGGGTCTGCTGGGCCAGCCGCCCCGTCACGTCGGCGAACTTCTTCGCGCCCGCCGAGGTGAACTCCAGCGTCACGAACCAGCCACCCCCACGTGCCGCGTCGACGTCCGCCGCCGCGTCGGACACGTCCGTGCCGGGCACGGCGACCGGGCCGAGTTCGTACGTGGAGAGGGCGCCCTGCTGCTCCCCGCACGCCGTCAGGGGCTGCGACGGGGACGCGTCCGCCGCCGCCCCGCACGTGCCCTTGCTCTCCGTCGGAAGCTGGCTGAGCACCGGCCGGAACGCCAGCTCGGCCGGCGCGCCCAGGGCCTTCAACGACTCCTCGCTCTCGGCCGGGCCGGCCACCGTGATCTGCCGCTTCTCCTCGACCGTCACCTCGACATCCGTCAGCTTGGCCGCCTTCACCCGGTCCCGCATCAGCCCGGCGGCCCGTTCCAGGGTGTCCGGGCCGACCGGCTCGGCGGACGTGAACGTCACGTACGCCCGGCCCCCGCCCCCGGAATTCGAGGCGGAGGGGGAGGCCGGGGCCGTGGTGCGCGGTCTGTCCGACCTCGCCTTCGCGTCGCCGCCGGACCCGCCGCCCGTATCACCGCCCGGCCCACCGCACCCGCACACCAGCCCGACCAGACACGCCACCATCCCGAGCGTCCCGCGCATCGCCGTCCCCCGCCCTCGATCCATGACCGTCCAGCCTGGCACGGTCACCCCGCAAAGAGGACAGCTTCCCTCCAAGTGTCACCAAGCGCTCAACACGGCAGCCTTCCCTCCTCGTTGACCTGCCGCACCCGTGCCCGCAGCACCTCCCCCGGGGCCGCCTCGCGGAGCGTGTCCGGCGGGCAGTCCCACTCCCGTCCGCCCCCGACCGGCCGCAACTGCACGTAACCGCCCTCGCGGCCCATCACCTCGCCGAGCCGGCCGTCCCGTACGTCCACGGCGTACGACCGCGCTGACGCCGTCACGTCTCGGCCGCGTCGCGCAGAACGGCGGCCAGGTCGGCGGCGACCTGGAGATTGCAGCAGCCCAACTCGACCAGGGGATAAGGCAGTTCGCTGGCTCCTGTGATCGGATCGACCCGCAGCGACGGCAGGACGATCCCGACGCCACGCAGCGCCCGGTCGAGCTGCTCCACGGCCTCCTCGGTCGTCCGCACCGGGTTGCGCCCCTTCGCTGCCGCTCTGTTCTCCACGTCCACGCCCTCCACACTGGGTTGCCGATTCACCACACAGCGTGTCCGAAAGGGCTTTAGCCTGGCCAGATACGACGCCCCAACAGGGGTTCTGCTGGACAGGGAGCTGTGGCCATGCCAGGACCGAAGGATCTGGACCCGTCGTCGTCACCCCGGGCGCTGTTGGGGGCGGAGTTGCGGCACGCCCGGGAGAGGGCGGGGCTCAGCCAGGAGGATCTGGGCCAGCGGTTGTTCGTGAGCGGGTCGTTCGTGGGGCAACTGGAGTCGGCGGTACGGCGGTTGCAGCCGGAGATCGCGCGGCTGATCGATGTGGCGTTGGAGACGGGGGACTTTTCCTGCGGAATTGCCAGGCCACCGCCAAGTCCAAGTATCCGGAGCACTTCGCGGAAGCTGCGGAGGCCGAGACAGAGGCCACGGAGATCAGGGAGTACGCGCCTCTACTGATCCCTGGGTTGCTCCAAGCACCGGCGTACACACGTGCCGTGTGCCGGGCGTACCGAGCGACGGCACCACAGAAGGTGATCGACGAACTGGTGACGGCCCGAATGGAGAGGGCGCGCATCCTCGATGATCCAACCGAACCGCTGTTGTGGGCGGTGCTGGACGAGGCCGCCCTACGACGTGTGACGGGCGGACGCGAGGTGATGGCGGAGGCACTGCTCCACATCATCGGTTTGGTCCGACGCAGCCGGATCGTCGTACAGGTACTGCCGTTCGAGGCGGGAGCACATGCGGCGATGCAAGGTGCTCTCAAGCTGATGGACGTCCACGAGGCTCCGCCACCGGTCTACTACGAGGGGGTCGGCACCGGACGTCTCGTCTGGAGGACGACCCGGCCACCGTCCGACACCAGCGACGCACCTACGAGTTCCTCACCGCCGCGGCGCTCTCGCCCGAGAAGTCCCTGGTCATGCTTGAAGCCATGGCCCAGGATTACACGCATGAGGAACATCTCTGACACTGCCACCTGGCACAGGTCGAGCTACAGCGGCGGCGACGGCGGCAACTGCCTGGAGGTCGCCGAAGGCCACCCCACCCACATCCCCGTGCGGGACTCCAAGGCCCCCCTCGGCCCGGCACTCGTGTTCCGGGCCGAGGCATGGTCCGCGTTCGTCGACGACCTGAAGCGGCGCTAGCCGAACGGGTTGCCGTGACCCGGCAGCCGGCCGCCCGGCGGCAGGTACCGCAGCCGGCCGGCCCGGTCGGTCACCGGTGTGAACCCGGCGGCCTCAAGCCGGGCGGTGTACCTGACATTGCGACGACGGGTCGCGACGAGGCCCGCGTACGCCATACCCATGAGCACGACCCAGCTGCCGAGGCCGACGACGACACCGATGGCGGCGTTGTCCTTGAGCACGTATCCGATGCCGAAGGCCAGCCCGATGAAACCGATCCCCGCGAGGGCCAACCGCTCCTTGTCCGTGTGCTGATGTCCGAGGTCGAACAACATGCGGGCCCTGAGGAGTTCGACCTCCTCGGGCACGAGGGGCGGCAGCGGACCCCCGTTCCGCGCGTCGGGATACCGCGCCCGGTTCCGCTCGGCACGCTCCCGGCCCTCGGGGCTCGGGTCGGGCACGAGGCGCAGCGACATCTTGTTGTCGCCGGTGACGTTCAGGTCCATGTACTCGTACCCGAACTGCCCGGCGATGAAGGCGAGTCGAGTGAGCCCCTTCATCGTCGTCATGCCGATGACGAGCGTGACGGGTTCACCACTCTCCATCTTCCGGAACAGCTTGCGCACACGCTTCTTGCCCACCGGAGCCCCCGCTCGTCACCGACACCCTCACCAACACCTACTGTTCGAACAGCATTTCACTCAGGCGGCCGATCTGGTCGGGGTCGGGGGACCAGCAGTACAGGATCACCTCGTCCGCCCCGATCCCGGCGTACCCGGCGACCGCCGCCCGTACGGCCTCCCGTGTGGTCAGCAGCCCCTCCGCCATGTACTCCGCGCGGCCCGTGAAGGCGTAGTAGCGCAGCAGGTTGGCGCGGGCGTCGGCGATCACGGACGGCGGCCCGACCGCGACACTGGCCTGGGCCACGAGCTTCGGGCGTCCGGCGCGCCCGTGCTTCTCCCAGGCGGCCTCGACGTCGCGGAACATACGGTCCATGTAGGCCGGGGGCAGCGCCGCCCCGAGGAAGCCGTCGCCCCAGCGTGCGACGCGTTCGAGCGCGGCGGGGGCGAAGCCGCCGAAGAGGACCTCGGGGCCGCCGGGGGTGGCGGGCAGCGGTCCGACCGCCCCGACCCCCTCCGCGTAGGGCTGGCCGGACCAGGCCCAACGCAGTTGCTCCAGCTGCTCGTCGAGACGACGGCCGCGCCGCCGGATGTCGATCCCGGCGACCCGGCAGTCGTCCTCACGCCCGCCCACCCCGATGCCGAGCGTGAAGCGCCCGCCGGAGATCCGGTCCAGCGTGGCCGTCTGCTTGGCGAGGATCGCGGTGTTGTGGTGCGCGGCGAGCAGGACTTCGGTCTGGACGCGGACACGGCTGGTGGCCCCGGCGAGCGCGGCCAGCGTGACCAGCGGCTCCGGGTTGTCGTAGACCAGGCGGTCCAGCAGTCCCAGTGTGCGGAAGGGGCTGGCGTCGGCGAGCCGGGCCCAGGTCAGCAGACCGGCGGGGTCGTCGACGGGCAGACCGAGCCCGACGGGGATGCGTGCGGGTACGGCTACGGAACTCATGGCGGGACACTCCTGTGCGCGGTGGAAGGGCAGGGCAAACTCACTGCCGCCCGCTTCTTGGCCACGCACCACAGGTGTGCGTGCTCGCCCGCTCCCGTTCTGCGGCGTCCTTCTGGAGAGCGTGATCACCGAAGTGCCCCCAGGCTACTCAGCCGCCCCACCCCCGGGCGAGCGAATTAACCCTCGCCGATACGCCCCGAAGCTCAAGCCGTCAGCCGCGAGCCCTCTTTTTTCGGATGGGGAGGTGGGCCTCAACCCACCCTCCCACCCGGCAAGTTGACGTCACGCGTACGACTTGCCACGCAGGGTGACGATGCTGATACGGTGCCCGCAGACGAAACAGCCCCCGCCAGGTGCTACCAACACCTGCGGGGGCTTGACCTACGAGATCGAAGGCTGAAGGTTCGATCCCCATGGCTACTGCCAACTTTAGTGCTGCCGCCCCGCCCGCGCACGCGAACCCGCCCGCCCCGCACCCCCATCCGATGGCGGCCCCGGGCTACGGCAAGCGCGCCGCCCCCGGCCAACTCCCCCGTTCGGCCCACGACTTCGCCGGACTCCCGCCCCGCGAGGCAGCGATCGCCGCGTTCATCGACCGCCTGCCCGACGGCGCCGACATCAGCGTGAAGACGCTGGCCAAGGAGCTGCCGTACGGCCAGTGCGCCCTGCGGACCGCCCTCAACAGGCTGCAGAACGCGGGCCACCTGCGCCGGGGTCGCGAACACCTGACCGCCGCGTCGGGCACCGCGCACTGGATCACCCGAACGTGGTTCTCGCGTACCGCGCGCGACGACCCCTGGTGGGCGAGGTTCACCCGGGGTGACGTACCCGACGAGGAACCGGAACGGGCCCGTCCCACCCGCTCCCGCGCCCACATCCTGCTCGCCGCCCTCGGCCGTACGGTTCCGCCCCTGTCCCTCTCGCAGGCCGACTGCGTGGCCCTGGCCCCGCTGCTGGCACCGTGGTTCGAGCGCGGCGCCACCGAGGAGCACATCCACCGGGCCCTCACCGCCGGCCTCCCCGTCCCGGTCCACAGCCCGGCGGCCCTCATCCGCACCCGCCTCCGCGACAAACTCCCACCGGAGCCGGAGCCGGAGCCGCAACGGCCTTGGGGGCCGGAACGGGCCGCGGAACCACACCCCTCCCGGCCGCCCCTCCGCATGCTGGAATGCGCCCACTGCCGCACCCCGGGCCGCCCGGAAGCCCTCCCGGGCGGCGTCTGCGCCACATGCCGGGGCGAACGACCTCCGCCCCGCCACCCCGACGCGCTCCTGGCCTCGTCGACCGTCCAGGCCCGCGCGGCGGAGATCCGCGCGGCGATGGACCAGCGACGACAGGAGCGTCAGGGGACCCCGGTATGAGCACCCCTGGGACTACGCCTGCCGAAGGCCCCGGCGCGCCTCAGCTGAGCGACGTCAGCGCCGACGGCTGGAACGCCTTCAGTTCGTCGAAGCGGCCGTCGAGGACCTTCGCGGCCCACTGCGGGTCCTGGAGGAGCGCGCGGCCCACGGCGACGAGGTCGAACTCGTCGGCCTCCAGGCTGTTCAGCAGGTCGTCGATGCCCTTCGGCGGCGCACTCTCGCCGGCGAGCGCGGTGAGGAACTCGCCGTCCAGGCCGACCGAGCCGACCGTGATGGCGGGCTTGCCGGTGAGCTTCTTCGTCCAGCCCGCGAGGTTCAGCTCGGAACCCTCGAACTCCGCCTGCCAGTAGCGGCGCGTGGACGCGTGGAAGGCGTCGACGCCGGCCGCGACGAGCGGGTTCAGCAGCGCCTCCAGTTCCTCGGGCGTCCGGGCGAGGCGGGCGTCGTACCCGTCCTGCTTCCACTGCGAGTAGCGGAAGATGACGGGGAAGTCGGCGGACACGGAGTCCCGCACGGCCGCCACGACCTCCGCCGCGAACTTCGTCCGGGCGACGAGGTCACCGCCGTAGGCGTCCGTACGGCGGTTGGTGCGCTCCCAGAGGAACTGGTCGATCAGGTAGCCGTGGGCGCCGTGCAGCTCGACGCCGTCCATGCCGATGCGCTCGGCCTCGGCGGCGGACTTGGCGAAGGCCTCGATGACCTCGTCGATGTCGGCCTGCGTCATGGCCCGGCCGCCCTCGGCCTCGGTGCCGTCGACCCGCAGACCGGACGGGCCGAGGACCGGCGCCTCGGGGAAGAGCTGTCCCCGCTGCCGGACGGCCCCGATGTGCCACAGCTGCGGGACGATCGTGCCGCCCCCGGCATGCACCGCCTCCGCGACCTTCGCCCACCCCGCGAGCTGCTCCTCACCGGCGAACCTCGGCACCGTAGGCAGGTCCCCGGCCGTCTCGTGCCCGACGTAGGTCCCCTCGGTCACGATCAGCCCGACCCCCGCGGCCGCCCGCCGCCCGTAGTACGCGGCCACGTCCGCCCCCGGCACACCACCGGGCGAGAACGTCCGCGTCATGGGCGCCATGACGATCCGGTTCGGGACGGTCAGACCGTTGATCGTGACGGGCCGGGACAGGACCTCGGCGGCACGGGAGGTGGAGGCGGTGGTCACGTGGGGGCTCCTCGGGACGTTCGGACGACATGGGTGGCACGGGTGGCACGGGTGATGCGAAGGTGGCACGGACACTGCACTACATGCGCATGCATATAGTCTCCTCCGCACAACCGCCCCGACCGCCACCGCATTCCGTCGCCGCGCCCCCGTCCGATGTGACCCCGGACACGCCCGAGGGCGGCACCCCCCGTTTCCAGGGAGTGCCGCCCTCGGTACCGCAGGACGGTGATCGACCGGGGTCGATCAGAAGTCCATGTCACCGCCCGGCATGCCGCCACCGGCGGGCGCGGACGCCTTCTCCGGCTTGTCGGCGATGACGGCCTCGGTGGTGAGGAAGAGCGCGGCGATGGAGGCCGCGTTCTGCAGCGCGGAGCGCGTGACCTTCGCCGGGTCGATGATGCCCTCGGCGATCATGTCGACGTACTCACCGGTCGCGGCGTTCAGGCCGTGGCCGACGGGCAGGTTGCGCACCTTCTCGACGATGACACCGCCCTCAAGGCCGCCGTTGACGGCGATCTGCTTGAGCGGGGCCTCCAGGGCGAGCTTCACGGCGTTGGCGCCGGTCGCCTCGTCACCCGTCAGCTCCAGCTTCTCGAAGACCGAGGAGGCCTGCAGCAGGGCCACGCCACCACCGGCGACGATGCCCTCCTCGACGGCCGCCTTCGCGTTGCGAACGGCGTCCTCGATGCGGTGCTTGCGCTCCTTGAGCTCGACCTCGGTCGCGGCACCGGCCTTGATGACGGCCACGCCGCCCGCGAGCTTCGCCAGGCGCTCCTGGAGCTTCTCGCGGTCGTAGTCCGAGTCGCTGTTCTCGATCTCGGCGCGGATCTGGTTGACCCGGCCCTGGACCTGCTCCGAGGAGCCGGACCCGTCGACGATCGTGGTCTCGTCCTTGGTGATGACGACCTTGCGGGCACGGCCCAGGAGGTCGATGGAGGTGTTCTCGAGCTTGAGACCGACCTCCTCGGAGATGACCTCGCCACCGGTGAGGATGGCGATGTCGTTCAGCATCGCCTTGCGGCGGTCGCCGAAGCCCGGGGCCTTGACGGCGACGGACTTGAAGGTGCCGCGGATCTTGTTGACGACCAGGGTCGACAGGGCCTCGCCCTCGACGTCCTCGGCGATGATCAGCAGCGGCTTGCCGCCCTGCATGACCTTCTCCAGGAGCGGGAGCAGGTCCTTGACGCTCGCGATCTTGGAGTTCGCGATCAGGATGTACGGGTCGTCGAGGACGGCCTCCATACGCTCCATGTCGGTGGCGAAGTACGCCGAGATGTAGCCCTTGTCGAAGCGCATACCCTCGGTGAGCTCAAGCTCCAGACCGAAGGTCTGGGACTCCTCGACGGTGATGACGCCTTCCTTGCCGACCTTGTCCATCGCCTCGGCGATGAGCTCGCCGATCTGGGTGTCGGCGGCGGAGATGGAGGCCGTGGAAGCGATCTGCTCCTTGGTCTCGACATCCTTCGCCTGCTCCAGCAGGGCGCCGGAGACGGCCTCGACGGCCTTCTCGATGCCGCGCTTGAGAGCCATCGGGTTGGCGCCGGCGGCCACGTTGCGCAGACCCTCGCGCACCAGGGCCTGGGCCAGGACGGTCGCGGTCGTCGTGCCGTCACCGGCTACGTCGTCCGTCTTCTTCGCGACTTCCTTGACCAGCTCGGCGCCGATCTTCTCGTACGGGTCCTCGAGCTCGATCTCCTTGGCGATGGACACACCATCGTTGGTGATCGTGGGGGCGCCCCACTTCTTCTCGAGGACGACGTTGCGGCCCTTGGGGCCGAGCGTCACCTTGACGGCGTCCGCGAGCTGGTTCATGCCGCGCTCGAGGCCGCGCCGTGCCTCCTCGTCGAACGCGATGATCTTGGCCATGTGAAGTGGTCCTCCCGGACAGGGGGTGGATTGCTCCGGACCGCGCTGGCGCCCGCGACGGACGGCCTGCCTGCCTCGTGGTTCCTTGCCCCACCCGGCTTGCGGGCCTCGCCGACCCGGTCCTCGTTGTCACTCTCACCTTCAGAGTGCTAACGCCAATGATTAGCACTCGCCCCCTGCGAGTGCAAGCGCCTCTCGATGATCCGCAGGTGAACGCGCCCCCCGCGCCCCACGCGCGACCCCCGGCGCGCACCCCTCAGGGACCGGCGCGAGGGCCTGCGCACACAAGAGGGCCCGCACCCCGAAAACGGGGTGCGAGCCCTCCTACGAAGAACGAAGAACGTCGCTGCGTTGAACCCGGCGCGTTACTTCAGCCGGCCGCGAGTCGGACCATGTCCGCCTGCGGCCCCTTCTGACCCTGCGAGATCTCGAACTCGACCCGCTGGCCCTCTTCCAGGGTGCGGTAGCCGTCCATCTGAATCGCGCTGTAGTGGACGAATACATCCGCACCACCGTCGACCGCGATGAAGCCGTACCCCTTCTCCGCGTTGAACCACTTGACGGTGCCCTGAGCCATGCCTAACTCCCCTATTACTGGCCCTTGCACAGATCCACACTTCGCGGATCCGGGTCAGACCTCACCCCCCAACGGTTGGGGGTGTGCGCCGGAACGCGTCGACCGCGGCCGAATGTATCTGTCCAACTGCCCTCTGCAACAGGTCAATCGGACGAGAATTCTGGACACGACCGGTCGGGAATGTACGAACAATTCGCCCGAATTCAGGGCAAGTCGGGCCCCACAAAAGGAGCGAAATACACAAATGGCCTGCACACTTTGGCTACTTCATATAGGGCGTGCGGCGGAATCACATATGCATCCGGCATGGAATCACTACGGTGATCGGACCGGGTTCCCCAACTCTACAGTGCTCAACCATAGAGAATTGCCCCCTCCGCTTCTCTCGCGGAGGGGGCAATTCGATGAACTCTCGGTAATCAAAGTTACCGACGGTTACTACCGACGGGTACGGACCGGCGGTCAGCCACCCGCGACCGCGGGAATGATCGACACGCCCGCGCCGTCCGGCGTCGCCGTCTCCAGGCCCTGCTCGAACCGGACATCGTCGTCATTCACGTACACATTCACGAACCGCCGCAGCTTGCCCTGATCATCGAGAACCCGGGCGGCGATCCCGTTGTGGTTCTTCTCCAGGTCGGCGATCACCTCGGCGAGGGTGGCCCCCTCGGCCTGGACCTCGGCCTGCCCACCGGTGTAGGTGCGAAGGATGGTGGGGATGCGGACGTTGACGGACATGATGGGAAACCTCCGGGGAGTGCAGCGAACCTAAGGGGCGCGGGGCTGTACGAGATATGCGGCTACCGCCGCGTGGGCGCGACAAGCCCCCGCTTACCCGCAGTCGAACGACGTGCTGACGGGTCCTGCTTACGCGAGACCGGCCTCACGGAACGAATCGAGGCTGGGCCGGATGGTCGCGGTCAGACCGGTCCCGGCCACCGCGTCCAGCGTCTTGAGGCCGTCACCGGTGTTGAGCACGACCGTGGTGAGCGTCGGGTCGAGGACGCCGTCCTCGATCAGCTTCTTCGTGACGCCGACGGTCACCCCGCCGGCGGTCTCCGCGAAGATCCCCTCGGTCCGCGCCAGCAGCTTGATCGCCTCGACGATCTGCTCGTCCGTCACGTCCTCCACGGCCCCGCCGGTCCGCCGCGCGATGTCGAGCACGTACGGACCGTCCGCCGGGTTGCCGATCGCGAGCGACTTGGCGATGGTGTTCGGCTTCTGCGGCCGTACGACGTCGTGGCCCGCCTTGTAGGCCACCGACACCGGCGAGCACCCCTCGGCCTGCGCACCGAAGATCCTGTACGGCTTGTCCTCGACGAGTCCGAGCTTGATCAGCTCCTGGAGGCCCTTGTCGATCTTCGTGAGCTGCGACCCGGAGGCGATCGGCACGACCAGCTGGTCCGGCAGCTTCCAGCCGAGCTGCTCGCAGATCTCGTACGCCAGGGTCTTGGAGCCCTCGGCGTAGTACGGCCGCAGGTTGACGTTGACGAAGCCCCAGCCCTCGCCGGCCGGGTCGCCGATCAGCTCGGAGCAGAAGCGGTTCACGTCGTCGTAGTTGCCCTCGATGCCGACCAGCTCGCCGCCGTAGACCGCGGCCATGACGACCTTGCCCTGCTCCAGGTCGTGCGGGATGAACACGCAGGACCGGAAGCCGGCGCGGGCGGCGGCGGCGCCGACGGCACCGGCCAGGTTGCCCGTGGAGGAGCAGGAGAGGGTGGTGAAGCCGAAGGCGCGGGCGGCTTCCAGCGCCTGGGCGACGACACGGTCCTTGAAAGAGTGCGTCGGGTTGCCGGAGTCGTCCTTGATGAACAGCTTGCCGGCGTCGACGCCGAGCGCGGCGGCCAGGTTGTCGGCCTTGACGAGCTGGGTCCAGCCGGGGTTGATGTTCGGCTTGGTCGCCACGTCGGCCGGGACGGGCAGCAGGGGCGCGTACCGCCAGATGTTCGCGGGGCCGGACTCGATCGTCTTCCGCAGCTCCTCCGTGTCGTACGCGGAGTAGTCGTACGCGATCTCCAGAGGCCCGAAACACTCCTCACAGGCGAAGACCGGTCCGAGCGGTACCCGGTGGCCGCATTCCCGACAGCTCAGGGCGGCGGCGGGCCCGAGGTCTACTGTGGAGGTGGAATCGGTGGTGCTTGCAACAGTCTGCGCAGCCATGGAGGCGAGGCCCTTTCTCCTCATCTTCCTCACGACGCACTTCGCCGTGAGACGGATTTGGCACCTTCCCGAGCCGGGAGCCTCACCACGACAACGTGGTCAGACCGGCTGGAGGGTTGCCGGGGCTTCATCGGGCCGTATCCCTCTGCCCCTCTGGATGAGCGGTATTTGGTTGTATACGCCGACGGGCACCGACATGCGATGGTCACCAGCGTTGTCCAAGACTGTAACCGAAGGCCAGGACAGTTGAGAGAGCCGTCCGAACCGCGAGATGAACGCAGAGGAGCCGCGCACTGTGCTGAAGGAAGTCGAGCGCTGGCTGAGTACCCGCTCCTGGTCCATGGCCGACCGCCCGCTCCACCGGATCATGGCCGCCAAACGCGCCTGCGGCCAGTCGGTCAGCGTGGTCCTGCCCGCGCTGAACGAGGAGGAGACCGTCGGCGACATCGTCGCGATCATCCGCCACGACCTCATGCGGCAGGTCCCGCTCGTCGACGAGATCGTGGTCGTCGACTCCGGCTCCACCGACCGGACGTCGCAGGTCGCGGCAGCGGCCGGCGCGCGGGTCGTCCACCGCGACGACATACTGCCCCGCCTCCCGGCCGTGCCCGGCAAGGGCGAGGTCCTGTGGCGCTCGCTGCTCGTCACGAGCGGTGACATCGTCTGCTTCATCGACGCGGACCTCAGGGAGTTCTCGTCCGACTTCGTCTCCGGGATCGTCGGCCCGCTGCTGACGGACCCCGGTGTCGACCTCGTCAAGGCGATGTACGACCGCCCCCTGGGCTCCGCCGCCGGCCAGGGCGGCCGTGTGACGGAACTCATGGCCCGCCCCCTGCTCAACATGCACTGGCCCCAGCTGGCCGGCTTCGTCCAGCCCCTCGGCGGCGAGTACGCGGCCCGCCGCTCCCTCCTGGAACGGCTGCCGTTCCCCGTCGGCTACGGCGTGGAGCTGGGCATGCTGGTCGACGCGCTGCACCTGGTCGGCCTCGACGCCCTGTCCCAGGTCGACGTGGGCGTCCGCAAGCACCGCCACCAGGACGGGCAGGCGCTGGGCCGCATGTCCGCGGCGATCTACCGCACGGCCCAGCTCCGACTGGCCCGCGGCCACCTGATCCGTCCCGTCCTGACGCAGTTCGAGCGGGGGCGGGAGGGGTTCGAGCCGCGGACGTACTCGGTGGACCTGGAGGAGCGTCCGCCGATGGTGGAGATCGCGGAGTACGTGGAGCGGAAGGCGGCGTGATCTTTTAAGGGCCCGGGGGTTGCGGGTTTCGTCGGCGGGTGCGGCCCCGGTGGGGCTTCTCGCGCAGTTGCCCGCGCCCCTGAAAAGCCGGGGCTGCGCCCCAGGCTTTTCAGGCCCGCAGGGCCTGGGCTTTCAGGGGCGCGGGGAACTGCGCGAGCAACCACGACGCACCCGCACCCGCCACACGACAGGCACTCCACCCCCATGAGGCACTCCTGTATACGGCCGAACCGCACGTTTGACCGCCGAACCCCCGGGCTAGGTTGAGCCTTATGGCATCAACGCACGGCGCGGCCCACGTACTCGTCGCGTCCAACCGGGGACCCGTCACCTACACGCTGGACGAGAGGACCGACACGCTCGGAGCGAAGCGCGGCGGCGGCGGTCTCGTCTCGGGCCTCTCCGCGATCGACCCGTCCTCCGGCGCCGTCTGGGTGTGCTCCGCCCTGGGCGACGGCGACCGCGAGGCCGTACGACGCGGCATCGCCGAACCGGGCGTGCGCATGCTCGACATCCCCGCCGACGTGCACCACGACGCGTACAACGGCGTCGCCAACTCCACGCTGTGGTTCGTGCACCACATGCTCTACCAGACCCCCCTGGAACCGGCCTTCGACGCGGAGTTCCGGCGGCAGTGGGCGGCGTACGAGACGTACAACCGCGCCTTCGCCGAGGCGCTCGCCGACGAGGCGGCGGACGGCGCGGCCGTTCTGGTGCAGGACTACCACCTGGTCCTGGTCCCCCGCATGCTGCGCGAACTCCGCCCCGACCTGCGCATCGGCCACTTCTCGCACACCCCGTGGGCGCCCGTCGACTACTTCCGGATGCTCCCCGACGACATCGCCGCACAGGTGCTCGACGGCATCCTCGGCGCCGACCGCGCCGCGTTCCTCACCCGGCGGTGGGCGGACGCGTTCACCGCGTGCTGTCACGCCGTCCTCGGCCCCGACGCCGCGTCCGGCACGAGGATCGGCGTGCACGGCCTGGGCGCCGACGCCGACTTCCTGCGGACCCGCGCCCACCAGGCGGACGTCGACGAGCGCATCGTCACGCTGCGGGAGCAGATCGGCACGGCCCCCGACGGCACCCCGCGCCGCACGATCGTCCGCGTCGACCGCACCGAGCTGTCGAAGAACATCGTGCGCGGCCTGCACGCCTACCGCCAGCTCCTCGACGACCGGCCGACCTGGCGCGAGCGCGTCGTGCACGTCGCCTTCGCGTACCCGTCGCGTCAGGACCTCGCGGTGTACCGGGACTACATGGCCGAGGTCCAGCGGGTCGCGGACGACATCAACGAGCGGTACGGGACACCGGACTGGACCCCGGTCATCCTCCACCTCAAGGACGACTTCGCACGCTCCCTCGCCGCGTACCGTCTCGCGGACGTGGCCCTGGTGAACCCCATCCGCGACGGCATGAACCTCGTCGCCAAGGAGGTGCCGGTGATCTCCGACGAGGGGTGCGTGCTGGTGCTGTCGCGGGAGGCCGGGGCGTACGAGGAGCTGGGGGACGACGCGGTGGTGGTGAACCCGTACGACGTGGTGGGTACGGCGGCCGCGCTGGACGAGGCGTTGAACGTGCCGGCGGCCGAGCGGGCGGAGCGGGGCAAGCGGCTGGTCGCGGCGGCCACCGCGCTGCCGCCCACACAGTGGTTCCTGGACCAGCTGAGGGCGCTGGAGGAGGCCCGGTAGCGCCGGGAGGCCCGGCATCGACGGGAAGCCGGGCCCCTCTCGTCCACCTGTCTCCCTGCCTCGCTATACGTGCTCGGCGATGCCCGCCAGGAGGCGGACGACCCCCTCCGGGCCGTTCACCACCAGGTCGGCCCGCTCCGACAGTTCGGTGACCTCCGCGCTGCCGCTGCAGACCAGGAGGCCGGGCGTGCCCTCGGTGCGGAGTTTCTCGACGGCGGCGAAGGCGGGGAGGTCGCCGAGGTCGTCGCCGGCGTAGAGGACGGATCCGGCGCCGGTCTGCGTGAGGTGGTCGCGGAGGGCCACACCCTTGTCCATGCCCGGGGGCCGCAGTTCGAGGACCATGCGGCCGGGTTCGACGATGAGGCCGTGGCGGGCGGCGAGGTCGGTGAGCGGGGCGCGCAGCGCGTCGAAGGCGGCCTGGGGGTCGTCGGCGCGGCGGGTGTGGACGGCGACCGCCCGTCCCTTCTCCTCGATCCAGGTCCCCTGCCACGCGCCGACGCCGTCCAGGAAGCCGGGCAACTCGGCGCGGACCGCCGCGACACCGGGGTGCGGGGCGGGGGCGCTGACCGTGCCGGTGACGGCGTCCCAGCGTTCGGCGCCGTAGTGGCCGAGGACCACGAGGCGTTCCAGCCCGGGGACTCCGGCGAAGCCGCCGTGGCGTACGGCGACGGCCGCGGGGCGGCCGGTCACCACGGCCACGGAGGCGACCTTGGGGGCGAGGGCGGCGAGGGCGGCGACCGCGTCGGGGTGGGCGCGGGCCTGCTCGGGGTCGGGGACGATCGGGGCGAGCGTGCCGTCGAAGTCGAGCGCGATCACCGTGCCGCCCGGGCGGTCGAGGATCGCGTCCAGCGCGTCCCGCCCGGCCGGGGTCACGGGTGTCGGCAAGGTGGCCTTGGGGTTCTCTGCGTCCTTGTGGCTGCCCATGGCGTCGACCCTATCCGTCATCGCTCGGCCCGGCGTCCCTCCCGGACCCTTCGCAGCCGGTTGACGGTGACCGGGTCGTGGGCGAGGGCGCGGGGGTCGTCGAGCAGGGCGTTGAGCAGCTGGTAGTACCGCACCGGCGCCAGCCCGAGCCGCTCCCGGATGACCCGCTCCTTGGCCCCCGGCCCCTCCCACCCTTGCCGCTCCACGGCGAGGATCGCCTGCTCCCGGGTGCCCAGCTCGTCCATGCCTCGACGGTAACGGACGGGTGTGACATCGCGCGGGGGCACGGGGTCACGTGGTGGGGCGGTGCGAGGGGCGAGCGTGCCTGGTGCGAGGTGCGTGCGTGGTGCGAGGTGCGTGGTCGGGTGCGGGTGAGTGGGGGCTGGTCGCGCAGTTCCCCGCGCCGCTGAAGGACACGGCCCCTGCGGGCCGAAAAGCATGGGCCGCCGGCCCTGCTTCTCAGGGGCGCGGGGAACTGCGCGAGAAGCCCCACCGCACCCGCACCCGCCGACGCACCCGTACCCTCCACCCCATGTCGCGCCCCCGCCCCGGCCGCCCTACTCCTCCCGGTCAGCGACACTCGCCGTCTGCTGCAGCTCACCGAGCACAGTCGCCGGCTTCGCGTCAGCCCGCACCGCCCGCCCGATCTGCTCCTTCAGCGCCGCACTGACATCCGCCCAGGACGTCTTGCCGACCGGATACAGCTCCGCGCTGGGCAGTGCTTCGAGGAAGGGCCCGAGATCCGCGTCACCCTTGTCCCCCGCCATCTCCTCGGACGCGGACGCGGTCACCGGCAGCAGGTCGTACTCCCGGGAGAAGTCGAGCACGTTCTCGTCGCTGTAGACGAAGTCGAGGAAGTCACCGATCTCGTCCTCGTGCCCGTTCTGCTTGAAGGCCATCATCCAGTCGGCGACCCCCATGGTCGCGTGCTTGCGCGCGTCACGCCCCGGCATGGCGGCCGTCCCGTACTCGACGCCCTCGTCGGCGGCCATCTTCATCAGGCTGGGGTGGCCGTTGAGCATGCCGACCTCGCCGCGCGCGAACGCCGCGAACGCGTCGGCGCGGTTGAGTTCGGCGGGGGCGACGGGCCCGGTGAGGCCCTTGTCGACGAGCTCGTCCTTGAGCCAGGTGAAGGTCCGGACGTTGTCCTCGGAGTCGATCCGGTAGGTGCCGACGTTGTCGGTGTAGCCGCCCCCGCCGCTGAGCAGCCACTGCATGGTCTCGGCCTGCGCCTCCTCGGACCCGAGCGGCAGCGCGTACGGGGTGCCGACCCCGGCCCTGTCGAGCGCCTCGGCGTCGGCGGCCAGCTCGTTCCAGCTGCGCGGGGCGCGGTCGATGCCCGCCTCTGCGAAGAGTTTCCTGTTGTAGAAGAGGACGCGGGTGGACGCGGCGAACGGCATCCCGTACGCGACCCGCTTCACCTTGCCCGCGTCGGCGAGCTGAGGGAGGAAGCCGGCCTGGACGGGGATGGAGAGCAGGTCGTCGACCTCGTAGAGCCGGCCGGCCGAGGCGTAGTCCGCGTAGGTGCCGGCCTGCGCGAGATCGGGGGCCTCGTCGGCGGCGACCATCTCCTTGATCCTGCGGTCGACGTCGTTCCAGGAGTAGACACTGACATCGATCTTGACGCCCGGAGTCTTCTTCTCGTACGCCTTCACGACCGCGTCCCAGTACTTCTGGGAGCTGTTCGCCTTGGAGTCGCCGTAGTCGGCGGCGACCAGTCTCAGCGTGACGCCGGGGCCCTCGCCCTCCGAGGCGCCGCAGCCCGCAAGTGTCGCCATCAGTCCCAGTGCGGACGCCACCGCTATGCCGCTGTTCCTGACCCCGGTGTTCGTCCGCCGCTGCCGCTGTCGCACTCCCACTGCCCCAACCTGTCGCACGAGCCCCGCGCACAACAGCCTGAATCACAGGCCCTGCGCGAAAGGCCGTTGATCGCTCAACTTCTCAAACCTTCCATAAGGTCTACACCACAAGGTCTACACCACGACTCGGTAAGTGGACTAGACCTCTCGTGGGTCGAAGGGCCACACTGTCCCCGTGAGACATGTCATCGCCCTCGATGTGGGCGGCACCGGGATGAAGGCCGCACTGGTCGGGGCCGGCCCCGCGCCCGGCGCACCCCCCGTGCTGCTGCACCAGACCCGGCGCGCCACCGGACGCGAGCGCGGGGCGGAGGCGGTCGTCACCTCGATCCTCGACCTCGCCGCCGAACTGCGCGCGTACGGCGAGCGGCACTTCGGCGAGCCCCCGGCCGCCGCCGGGGTCGCCGTACCCGGCATCGTCGACTCCGGCCGGGGCATCGCCATCTACGCCGCCAACCTCGGCTGGCGCGACGTCCCGTTGCGCGCGCTCCTCGCCGAACGCCTCGACGGCGTCCCGGTCGCCCTCGGCCACGACGTGCGCACCGGCGGGCTCGCGGAGGGGCGCGTGGGCGCGGGCCGGGGCGCGGACCGCTTCCTCTTCGTGGCGCTCGGCACCGGCATCGCCGGCGCGATCGGCGTCGACGGCCGGGTGGAGGCGGGCGCCCACGGCTTCGCGGGCGAGATCGGCCACATCGTCGTACGGCCCGGGGGCCTCCCCTGCCCCTGCGGTCAGCGCGGCTGTCTGGAACGGTTCGCCTCCGCGGCGGCCGTCAGCGAGGCCTGGGCGGAGGCCGCCGGCGACCCCGGGGCCGACGCCGCGGACTGCGCCAAGGCCGTCGAGTCGGGTGATCCGCGCGCCGCCGCCGTCTGGCAGAGGGCCGTCGACGCCCTCGCCGACGGCCTCGTCACCGCCCTCACCCTGCTCGACCCCCGGACCCTCATCGTCGGCGGTGGCCTGGCGGAGGCCGGTGACACCCTCTTCGCCCCGCTGCGCGCCGCCGTCGAACACCGGGTCACCTTCCAGAAGGTGCCCGCCATCGTCCCGGCCGCCCTGGGAGACACCGCGGGCTGCCTCGGCGCCGGCCTGATGGCCTGGGACCTCCTCACCCCCACGACCCCCACGGCTCCCAAGGCCCCTTCGGAGGTAACCACCTGATGGCCCCCGCACTTTCCGACACCGGGTCCGACAGCGCTCCCTCAGGGGCGCGGGGAGCTGCGCGAGCGACCACGATCAACCCGCGGCCGCGACACACAGCACAGCCCTACGTCCTCGAAGGCGCCAACGTCGTCCTGCCCACCGGCACGGTGAAGAACGGCCGTCTCACCATCGACGGCACCAAGATCTCCGACAACCCCCCGGAGAACGCCCACACCCTCCTGGTCCACAACCACTGGCTGGTCCCCGGTTTCGTCGACCTCCACAACCACGGCGGCGGCGGCGCCTCCTTCACCTCCGGCACCGTCGAGGAAGTCCTCCAGGGCATCCGCACCCACCAGCTCCACGGCACCACCACCCTCGTCGCCTCCACGGTCACCGGTGACATGGACGGCCTCGCCCACCGCGCCGGCCTCCTCTCCGAACTCGCCGAGCAGGGCGACATCGCCGGCATCCACTTCGAGGGCCCGTTCATCTCCCCGTGCCGCAAGGGCGCCCACGCGGAGGCCCTCCTGCGCGACCCCGACCCCGCCGAGGTCCGCAAGCTCATCGACGCGGCACGCGGCCGGGCGAGCATGGTCACGCTGGCCACCGAACTCCCCGGCGGCCTCGACTCCGTACGACTCCTCGCCGAACTCGGCGTCCTCGCGGCGATCGGGCACACGGACGCCACCTACGAGCAGACGGTCCAGGCGATCGACGCGGGCGCGACCGTGGCGACCCACCTGTTCAACGCGATGCCCCCGCTCGGCCACCGCGAGCCCGGCCCGATCGCCGCGCTCCTGGAGGACGAACGGATCACCGTCGAGCTGATCAACGACGGTACGCATCTGCACCCCGCCTCCCTGCAACTGGCGTTCCGTCACGCGGGCGCCGCGCGGGTCGCGTTCATCACCGACGCCATGGACGCCGCCGGCTTCGGCGACGGCCGCTACATGCTCGGCCCGCTGGAGGTCGAGGTCGCGGACGGTGTGGCCCGCCTGGTGGAGGGCGGCTCGATCGCGGGCTCCACCCTCACCCAGGACCGCGCCCTCAAACGCGCCGTCACCGTCGACCGCCTCCCGATCGAGGACGCCGTCGCCGCCCTCTCCGCCAACCCGGCCCGCCTCCTCGGCCTTGACGACCGCATCGGCTCCCTCGACCCGGGCAAGGACGCCGATCTGGTCCTCCTCGACGCGGACTTCGACGTCAAGGGCGTCCTGCGCAAGGGCGAGTGGGTGGTGAACCCGTTCGGCGACTGATCCGGACACCGTGACGCCCGGGCGGTCTGGGCCGACCGCCGCTCCTTTGGCATGATCGAGCCTCCGCGCAGTCGAGGCTCAAGGGGGTGAGCCCAGGTGATCCTCACGGTCACACTGAACACCGCTCTCGACATCACCTATCGCGTGCGGGATCTCAGGCCCCACGCCACACACCGGGTGACGGACGTGACCGAACGCCCCGGCGGCAAGGGGCTGAACGTGGCCCGCGTCCTCGCGGCACTCGGCCACGAGGTGACGGTCACCGGCTTCGCCGGCGGCGCGACCGGCCGCGCCCTGCGGGACCGGCTCACGCACACACCGGGTGTGGTGGACGCGCTGCTCCCGGTGGAGGGCGCGACCCGCCGCACGGTCGCCGTGGCCGACGCGAGCGGCGACACGACCCAGCTCAACGAACCGGGCCCGCTCATCGCACCCGCCGAGTGGTCCGCCTTCCAGGAGGCGTACGCCGATCTGCTGCGCTCCGCCTCGGTGGTGGCCCTGTGCGGCAGCCTGCCACCGGGGGTGCCGGTGGGCGCGTACGCGGGTCTGGTGCGTACCGCCCGCACGCTGTCCGTCCCGGTCCTGCTGGACACCAGCGGCGAGCCGCTGCGGCGCGGGGTGGCCGCCCGCCCCGACCTGGTGAAGCCGAACGCCGACGAACTGGCCGAACTGACCGGCTCCCACGAGCCGTCCCGCGCGACCCGTGACGCCCGCCGCCGAGGCGCCCAGGCGGTCGTGGCCTCCCTCGGCCCCGAGGGCGTCCTCGCCCACACCCCCGAGGGCACCTGGCGTGCCGCCCCGCCCCGCCGCTTCCGCGGCAACCCGACCGGAGCGGGCGATTCGGCGGTCGCGGGCCTGCTCTCCGGCCTCACCGACCACCTCCCCTGGCCCGCCCGCCTGGCCCGAGCCGTGGCCCTGTCGGCGGCGACCGTACTGACCCCGGTGGCAGGCGAGTTCGACCGTCAGGCGTACGAGGAACTGGTGGGGCAGGTGACGGTGACGGAGGAGGTCACAGCGGCGTGAGGCATCGGCCCGAAGGATCGGGCCTCAGGGCTTCCAGCCCTTTTCCAAGTACAGCTGGTCGAAGTTGACATCGCAGTCATTGCCCTCTTCACACGAGATCTTGATCTCGTTGCTGCCCTTGTTGAGCTGGATGGACGCGTAGGTGTTCGTCCAGCCCTTCTCGTAGTCGCCCTCGGGGCCCTTCGCGAAGTTGGCCAGGTTGAGGGCACGGCCCTGTGCGGTGCCGTTCACCGTGAGGGTGGCGTTGGCATCCTTGCCCGGGACGCCGTAGAGGACGTAGAGCGTGTACTTGCCACTCTCCGGAACGTCCTCCGCCTTCCAGGTGATGGACGAACCCACCGAGTTGAAGTTCCCGACGTAGAAGCCCCCGTCCGACTTGGCGCCGGGGACGTCGGAGGCGATGGCCGCGTTGCCGCCGAGGAGGAGGGTCTTGGCCTCGGCCTTGGGGAGTTCCTGGGCTTCCGCCTTCTTCGACTTGCTCGCCGACGGGCTGGGGTCGGCGCTCTCGCCGGTGGTCGGGGTCGTCGAGGCGCCGGTGTCGTTGCCGGACGCGTTCTCGCCGTCGTCGCCGCCGAGCATGGCGATGCCGATGCCGATCACGACCGCCGCCACGACGGCGATCGCGCCGATGAGGAGGCCCTTGGTGTTGGGGCCGCGGCCCCGGCCGCCGCCCCCGCCGCCTCCGTGGCTCTGCTGCCGGGTCGTCGGCGCGCCGCCGGAGAAGCTCTCGGGGGCCTGGTAGTGCGCGTTCGGCCGACCGGGACCCGCCTGCTGCTGGCCGTACCCCTGCTGCGGGACCTGCCCGTACTGCGCGGTGGCGGCCTGCGGAGCCTGCTGGGTCTGCTGCCCGTACTGGCGTTCACCGACCGGCCGGGCCCGGTTGACCGCGTTGGGGTAGCCGTAGCTCGCGCTGGGCGGCTGGGCTCCTCGGGCCTGTCCGTCCTCGTAGAGGTAGCCGAACGGGTCGTCGTCCTCGGGCGTGCTCGCGCCGTTGTTGCCGGGCGTCATCCCTAGGTCTCCTCAGCGGTGCGGTACTTACACGTACGGGTGGCGGGTTATTGCTTGGGGGTGTAGGAGAGCGAGCCTACCCGCTCGTGGTGACCCAAACGGGTGACTCGGACCTCATCACCCGGCCCACCCACCGGACACTAGCCGCTCTCTCGCCACCGCACGCCTCTGACCTGCGGATATCGCCCCATGTCTCCAGCGTCACTCCGGACGCTATCCGGCCCGCCTGTGCTGCCTGGGACGAGATCGTTTCTCGACGTACATCCGCTCGTCAGCTGATTTCAACACCTCGTCCGCCGTCATTCCGCAATGGGCCCATCCGATACCGAAACTGGCGCCTACGCGCATTGCGCGGCCGTCGACCCGAATCGGCTGAATGATCTCGTTGCGCAGGCGTACGGCGAGGTCCTGGGCGTCCGCGCGGCCGAGGCCGTCGGCGAGGACGACGAACTCGTCGCCGCCGAGCCGGGCCACCGTGTCACCGTCGCGCACACCCCGGCTGAGCCGCCGGGCGACCTCGATGAGGACGGCGTCGCCCGAGTTGTGCCCGAACCGGTCGTTGATCGACTTGAACCCGTCGAGGTCGCAGAAGAGCACCGCGAGCCCCTTGGTCCCGTCGTCCCGCTCGTCCTCGGGCGCGACGGTGTGCACATGGTGGTCGAAGGCGTCGAACGGTCCGCCGGCCCGGTTGAAGCCGAAGGCGTGCCCGCTGTGCCCCGCGGCCTCGTAGTCGTCGAACGACGGGTGCGGCAGCCGCGCCGCGTGCTCGTCGTGCTCCCCGAACTCGCCGTGCCCGGCGCCGAACTCCCCCTGCTCCCCGAACGGCCCGAAGGCCGCGTTCATCGAGTCGGCCGCCGCGCCGGCCGGGAGCGACTGGGGGCGCTGGCAGAGACGGGCGGCCAGGCGCGAGCGCAGCTCGGCCGAGTTCGGCAGGCCGGTGAGGGCGTCGTGCGAGGCCCGGTGCGCGAGCTGCAGCTCACGCCGCTTGCGCTCCTCTATGTCCTCGACGTGGGTGAGCAGGAAACGGGGCCCGTCGGCGGCGTCCGCGACCACGCTGTTGCGCAGCGACACCCAGACGTACGTCCCGTCGCGCCGCCCGAGCCGCAGCTCCGCGCGCCCGCCCTCGGCGGAGGTCCGCAGGAGGGTGCCTATGTCCTCGGGGTGGACGAGGTCGGAGAAGGAGTAGCGCCGCATCGCGGAGGCGGGCCGCCCGAGCAGCCGGCACAGCGCGTCGTTGGTCCGCAGGATCCGGCCGTGCTGGTCGCCGCCCATCTCGGCGATGGCCATGCCGGAGGGGGCGTACTCGAAGGCCTGCCGGAAGGATTCCTCGCTGGCGCGCAGCGCCTGCTGCTCCCTTTCGAGCCTGACCAGTGCTCGCTGCATGTTGGCGCGCAGGCGAGCGTTGCTGATCGCGATGGCGGCCTGGAATGCGTACATCTGGAGCGCTTCGCGTCCCCATGCGCCCGGTCGCCGGCCGTTGCGCGGCCGGTCCACGGACACGACACCGAGCAGTTCCCCGCAGGAGGCGCCGCCGGCGCCCGGGGTGTACATCGGGGCGAAGAGGCGGTCCGAGGGATGCCACTCGTCCTCGAACCGGGGGGCGGGGCCGTCGGTGTACCACTGCGGTACGTCGTCCTCGTCGAGCACCCAGCCCTCGGTGTGGGGTATGAACCGCAGGTCGCCCCAGGCCTCGCCCATGGTCAGCCGGCGTTCCCAGGATTCGCGGGAGCCGACGCGGCCGGTGATCAGGGCCTCGGCGGCGCTGTTCCCGGCGAGGGCGGCGACGACCAGGTCGCCGTCGGGGCGGACGAGGTTCACGCAGGCCAGTTCGTAGCCCAGGCCGTTGACCACGCCGTCGGCGACGGTCTGCAGCGTGTCGGCCAGGCTGCGCGCGGTGTTCATGTCCGCCATCACCTGGTGCAACTGCCGCAGCGTCGTCAGACGGACGTAGGGCTCCGAATCGGTTTCCATTCGCCCTCCCCCCGAGATCTCGTGGCAGCTCCAGGCTCCAGGTAACCTGCTTAACTCGCGGGCTTACTACCGCTTACAGTTCCCGCTTACAGCTTGCAGCGTCCCCGCCACTGAATCACAGCGCGAAGCCCACTCGGTACACAGGGTCAACAAAATATGGCTCCTGTGACTCAAGTCACAACAGAACATGAGCAATTGAGTGGAGTTTATGCGTTTCTCTCGTGCGCTTCCTGAACAGAATTCAGAACTCTGTGTAGGCGCTGCGCGCGGGGCTGACCGGGGCGGATGGCCGACAGCCGGGCCCACCTGGGTTCCTGGCATGAGCCCGTCAGTGACACCGTGGAGCGCCGCCGCCTGACGGCGGACGAGCCGGAGCGGGACAAAAGCGATCCCGACCGGACGCGAAACCACATGGAGGACGTCCGCGAGGGCGAGGACCTTCCCCGTGGACGGCCGGGGCACCACAGGCCTTCCACAGGCCTGTGGAAGGCCTGTGGGCCCTAGGTCGCAGGTCCGGGGGCGGATCGGGCGGGGGCCCGATGTGGTGGGCGCCGGCCGGGAGCTAGCGTGCGGGCGTGCCGAAGAACTCGCTGTCAGCCCCTCCCCCGGCTTCGCCCGGCCTTCCCCCCTCGGTACATGCTGAGGGGGTGAGCGAAGACGAATTCCGTGCCGCGATGTCCCGGCTGGCGGCCGGTGTGGTCCTGGTCACCGCGCACGAGGCGGCACTGGACCCGGAGGGACCGCGCGGCGAGGACGTCGGGATGACGGCCACCTCCTTCATGTCCGTGTCCCTCGACCCGCCCCTCGTCATGGTCAGCCTCCGCGAGGGCTCCCGGATGGACGACCTCCTCGCCGAGCAGCCGCTGTGGGCGGTCTCCGTCCTCTCCGAGCACCAGCGCACCGCCGCGGCCCGCTTCGCCATGAAGAACCGCGTGAGCGACCGCCTCCTCTTCGCGGACCTCGCGCACACCAGGGGCGGGATCACCGGCGCACCCCTGATCGACGGCGCCCTCGCCACCCTGGAGTGCCGCACCGAGCAGCGGGTGACCGCCGGCGACCACACCCTGGTCATCGGCCGGGTCCTCGCCTCCACGGCGGCAGGTACGAACCCGGGCCCGCTGAGCTACTTCCGGGGCCGCTACCGGCAACTGGCCCCGTAGGACGCGCCGCGCGGGACCGGTAGGGCGTGGCAGGGCGTGCGCGTGGGAACGGGGCGCGGGAAGCGGGCATGGGAACCGGGCATGGGAAGCGGGAGCGAGGGCCTCAGCCCCAGTCCCGCCCCTGCCGCCCCCGTTTGGTGTCGGACCGCTGCTTCTTCTCCCGCAGCCGCCGTTCGTTGATGCCGCGCGGGATACGGGTCGCCCGCCGCGGCTTGGGCGGCGGCGCGGTCGCCTCCGCGAGCAGCGCGGCCAGCCGGACGGCGGCGGTCTCGCGGTTGCGCCACTGGGAGCGGTGCTCGGAGGCCCGGACGCTGACGACGCCGTCGACGAGCCGCCCTGCGAGCCGCTCCAGCGCCCGCGCCTTCCACACCTCGGGCAGTGCCTCGGTGTTCGCCAGGTCGAACCGCAGCTCGACCTGGGAGTCACTGGTGTTGACGTGCTGCCCGCCGGGACCGGAGGAGCGGGAGAAACGCCACTGGAGCTCGGCCTCGGGAAGCGAGACGGAGCCACGGATGACGTGAGGACCGGACATGCCCCCATGGTCGCGCGGATGTCCGGTCCACGTCACGCCCTTTTCACCGCGCCCGGGAAGCATGAGTAAAGAAAGTAAAAACCGCTGGAACCTCTGGCGCCCCTCCCGACGTTCATAGGGGTACAGGTAGCTTCGTCCCCGGCACGAAGCCCCGTAAGGCACGTACGCAACGAGGGAAGGACTCCCAACCATGGCTGTAAGCCTGTCCAAGGGTGGCAACGTCTCGCTCACCAAGGAGGCTCCGGGCCTGACCGCCGTCACCGTGGGCCTCGGCTGGGACGTCCGCACCACCACCGGCACGGACTTCGACCTCGACGCCTCCGCGATCGCGGTCAACCCGCAGGGCAAGGTCTATTCGGACGGTCACTTCGTCTTCTTCAACAACAAGCAGACCCCGGACCAGACCATCGTCCACACCGGCGACAACCGCACGGGCGAGGGCGCGGGCGACGACGAGGCGATCAACGTCAACCTGGCGGGTCTCCCCGCCGACGTCGACAAGATCGTCTTCCCGGTCTCCATCTACGACGCCGAGAACCGCTCGCAGAACTTCGGCCAGGTCCGCAACGCCTACATCCGCATCGTCAACCAGGCCGGCGGCGCCGAGATCGCCCGCTACGACCTCTCCGAGGACGCGGCCACCGAGACGGCGATGGTCTTCGGCGAGCTGTACCGCAACGGCGCCGAGTGGAAGTTCCGCGCCGTCGGCCAGGGTTACGCCTCGGGCCTCGTCGGCATCGCCCAGGACTTCGGCGTCAACGTCTGACGTCTCCTGACCTCTCCTGACGGGCCGACGGCTCGGCCCCACGGCTCGGACTGACGGCCCCACGGCTCGGCCCGACGTCCGGAAGGCGCATCGCCGCCGCCCCGCCGCACGCACTGCCGAAGGCCCCGCCACGACACTGACCGTCGCGGCGGGGCCTTCGGCCGTCCCGGACGCGCGCGACCCCCGCCGCGAGTCCCGCTCACCCTCAGCTCACACCCGCCAGTCGGCGGAGTACTGGATGTGCAGTGAGGCGGGCACGCCCCGCCGGTTCCACGGGCGCGACCAGGGCCCCGCGCCCAGTTCGACGCAGTAGTGCTGGGCGTGCGGATGCTGGTGCGGGAACGACGGAGCCTCGTCGACGAGCCCGCGCAGGAGGGTGCCGTACTCGCGGAAGGCGGTGGGGCTGCCCACGACGAAGAGCGTGTGCGCGGCCAGGTCGAAGGCGAGATGGTCGCGGTAGGAGCGGTAGTGCCGCCGTTCGTGGCGGATGGCGTCCTCCTCCGGGAAGTCCCGCTCCGGCGTGCCCGTCGTCTGCGGCCTGCCCGCGTCGAGCCGTGCGCGCACCCGCTTCCACGAGGCGGTCGGAAACCCCAGGCTGTGGTGGAGCAGAACCAGGTCCAGCGAGACGGGTTCACCGTCGCCGGACGTGACGCCGTCGGGAGCGGGGTGGGCACGGATCGGCAGATGGACCAGCGACCGGGCGGACCGGGCGGCCAGCGCCCACAGGGCGACCAGCTGTTCCGCGCCGGCCCGGTCGGCGTACATCGACAGCCAGTGACCGTCGTCGCGCAACACCAGCCGTGCCGGGGACGGGACCGGCCGGATCACCCGGAACTCGTCGCCGCCCAGCCGGGCCTTGTGCACCCGCACCCGCTGCTCCACGCGCCTCCTCACCTCTCCACTCTCCACGGCTTCCGCGCGCCGCGCCGGGGAGAACTGTAGGTCCGGTCGGACCGCTCGGTCCCGAGCCACGAGCCGTTGTCGGACCCGGTCGATAGCGTGCGGGCCATGCTGCTCACACCCCTGCGCACCGCCGAGGACGGAACCGTCCCCGGCCCCCTCCTCACCGAACTCACCGCTCTGTACGCCTCCCACCGCGACTTCTACGCCCTGAGCGGTGACTTCCCGGACGCGAACGACATCCGGCCCGAACAGGTGGCCGCGGCACTGTCGGTGGAGCTGGCCGATCCGGAGGCGGAGATCCTGCTCGCGCGCGACGCCGGGGAAGACCGCGAGACCGGGCGGGGCGGCGAGGGGCGGCTCGTCGGGGTCGCCATCACCCTCGCCCGTCATCCCGATCCGGCCGACCCCGACCCGTGGATCGGGCTGCTGCTCGTCGACGCCACTGCTCAACGACGTGGATATGGAAGCCAGTTGGCGAGCCTCGTCGAGGAACGGTTCCGGCGGGCCGGACGCACCGCCGTACGGTTGGCGGTACTCGACAACAACCCCGGGGGCCTCGCGTTCTGGACGGCCCTCGGCTACGAGGTCGTGGAGCGCCGCCGGGACCGTCAACTGGGGCGCCCCTGCGTCGTGTTGCGCAAGACGCTGCGTACGGCACGGCAGGCCGCGCGGGTCGCCGTACTCGATCCGGACGGTGCGGTCTTCCTGTTCGAGTACCACAACGAGGAGGTGGGCTCGCACTGGGCCCTGCCCGGTGGCGGTCTGGAGGCCGGTGAGAGACCGCGCGAGGGCGCCCTGCGGGAACTGCGCGAGGAGACGGGCTGGACGGACGTGGAGCCGGACGCGTTCCTCCACACCTGGACCCATGACTTCACCCGCGCCGGCGTCCCCGTCCGCCAGCACGACCACATGTACGTGGCCCGCGGCCCGCGCCGCGAGCCGGTCGGCGGCCTCCTCGCCGCCGCGCGCGCCGAGGAGGGCATCCTGAGCTGGCGCTGGTGGACCCGCCAGGAACTCACCGAGGCGAGCGGGGCGGTGTGGCCGCCCGAACTGCCCCGGCTGCTCACGGAGTTCGAGGAGTCGGAGCGGTCGCCGCGCCGAGGGGACTGACTCCCCTCAGGCCCGAGGCGGTCTGCCCTCCCCGTACAGCCAGTCCTTCCAGACCGGGCTCAGGTCCGCGTCCGGAGCCGCCTTCCCGGCGAACGTCTCCACGTACGCCGTGAAGTCGGCCGTGTCCGCGTTGCCGTGGCGGTGGGCGGTCGCCCAGCCCCGGATGAGCGCGAAGAAGGCGTCGTCGCCGACGGCCTCACGGATCTTGTGCAGCACCATGGCCCCGCGCTCGTACACCGGGCTGTCGGAGATACGGGCGGCGCTCGGCGGCTTCGCGGGCGGGAAGTCCCAGACTGCCTCGCTCTCGTCGGCGTCCTGGAAGTACTCGCCCTCGTACAGCGCGTCGAAGGACTCCTGGGCGGTGTCTCCGCCGTGGTCCTCCGCCCACAGCCACTCGGCGTAGGTGGCGAAGCCCTCGTTGAGCCACATGTCCCGCCAGCTCTCCGGGGTCACGGAGTCGCCGTACCACTGGTGGGCCAGCTCGTGGACGAGGAGCGGGAGGCCGGGCACGCCGGGGAAGACGGGGCGGTTCTGGGTCTCCAGCGCGTACGCCACGTCCTCCGGCCGGTCGACGATCGCGCCGGTCGAGGAGAAGGGGTACGGGCCGAAGTTCCCCTCCGCCCAGTCGATGACCTCGGGGATCCGGTCCAGGACCGCACGGCTGTCCTCGGCCTGGGTGGGATCGACGGCGACGTACACCGGAAGCCGACCCGCGCCCCGGCCCGCACCCGCACCCGCTTCGACCGTCGAGCGCCTGATCTCGAACCGGCCGATCGCGATCGTGGCCAGATAGCTCGCCATCGGCTCGGCGACGCGCCAGGAGTACGTCGTTCGGCCGCCCTCGCCGGACTCGCTCGTCAACTCCCCGTTGGAGACGGCCCGCAGGCCCTCGGGGACGGTGACCGAGATGTCGTAGGTCGCCTTGTCGGAGGGGTGGTGGTTGCCGGGGAACCAGGTCATCGAGCCCGTCGGTTCACCGAGGGCGAGGACGCCGTCGGCGGTCGGCAGCCAGCCCTCCCGGGAGCCGTCCGGGTCGGTGATCGTCTCCGGGGTGCCCGAGTACCGCACCCTCGTCCGGAACGTCTCCCCCGCGCGGAGCCCGCCCCCGGGGGTGACCGTCAGCTCCTGCCCCGCCCGCTTCCAGCGTGCCGCCGCGCCCTCGACGGCGACCGACTCGACGTCCATCCCCGACAGGTCGAGGTTGAACGAGCCGAGGTCCCGTGTCGCCCGGGCGGTGATGACGGCGGTGCCGCGCAGGCTGCCGCCGGACCCGGCCCCGGACGGGGGTGTGTACCCGAGGGTGAGGGCGTAGTGCGTGACGTCGTAGCCGCCGTTGCCGAGCTGCGGGAAGTACGGGTCGCGCAGGCCCGCGGCTCCCTTGCCGGCCCCGGCCTCGCCACCGCCCTCGGCGCACGACGTGAGCGTGAGTGCCAGCGCGACGGTGAGCAGGGCGGCCGGGACAACCGGGGCGGATCGGGACACGTCGGCGATCCTATGAGGACATGACACCATCGCCTACGTGCTCGACATCGGCTACGCCCTCTCCAACCGCTTCCCCGACCCGCCGCAGACGGACTACCGCCGCGCCGACGTGTACGCGCTGCGGCACGACCTGTTCTGCGGGGACGTCTACCTCGCCGACACGAAGGCGGACCGGGAGCTGTCCACAGCCTGGGGATGGGTGCCGGTGCTGGACTTCGCGTGGGCGCTGTGCGACATCGTGGAGCGGCTCGACCAGGACCCCGCCGGGTCCCGCGCCTCCCGGCCCCAGCACGCGGAACTCGACTTCACCGAGTCCACCGACCGCATGCTCTTCGAGCGGCGCTTCGGCTGGGTGGACGTCGAGGCGGACTGGATGCGGGCCGAGGACCCCCCGCTGACCTTCTCCCACTCCGAACTCCGCCGCGAGGCCCGCGACTTCCTCCACGACGTGATCGCCGACCTCTGCGACCTCCACGAAACGCTGGCCGACAACCCAGCGATCTGGACCCTCCAGTCCCGCTTCCCGAGGATGCCGTAGGAAGCCTGCCCCGTTCGCCCGCGGGCCCGGTGGGGGCTGCACATGCGGGGTCGAAGGGGCGCAGCCCCTGGGGAAGGGACGGGTAGGGGCGGCGGGGGCGGGACACACCCCGGCACCCCGGAGGTCACCCCTCCACCCGAATCCCCATCTCCCCCGCCAACACCGGCGCCAGATCCATCAACTGCGCCGCACTGATCACGGCCCCGGACAACCGCTCCACCCCCCGCACGATCTCCACCGACGCGGCCCCCCGCAGATCCACATCCACGAAGCGCACCCCGGTCAGATCAACCCCCTTCAACGCACACCCCGCGAACGAGACCCGCTCCAACCGCGCACCCCCGAAATCCGGCTCGACCAGCACACAGTCCTCGAACACCACGTCCCGGAGCCGAGCCTCCCGCAGATTCAAATAGTCGATCTTCCCCCCACGCACCAGCACCCGCTCCAGCACGCCCCCATGCAACTGCACCCCACCGAGCCGCGCGTCCACCAGCTCCACATCCCGCAGCGTCGCCCCGGCCAGATCCGTCCCCACCCCCCGTATCCCGGTGAGAACGGAATCGAGCACCCGAGCCCGCTGCAACCGCGTCTCGTCCAGCGCGCACCCCGTCAGCGCACAGTCCATGAACCGCGCACCCCCGCCGTCCTGCCCGACGAAGTCCAGCTCCCGGAACTCCAGCCCGTCATAGTCCCCGTCGGGCTCCAGCTCCCCGCCCCCGAACACCTCCAGCACCGGCAACCGCACCTCCGGCCGCCGCGCCGCCTTCACCACCGACCTCGCCCGCACCATGCCCCCATCGTGCACCCCACCACTGACAATCCCCATGACCTGCGCGAACGCCCCGCCGAAACCAGGCCATGTCACATTCCGGCCCCCTCGACCCGTCGTAGGTGCGAACAGCCACCGACCCGGCCGGCACCGACCCGAGGGAGCCCACGCCATGCGCACCAGCCGAACCCCCACCCCCCTCACCGTCATCGGCGGCGGCTTCGCCGGACTCACCGCGGCGATCACCGCCGCGGAGGCGGGCGCGAAGGTCACCGTGTACGAGGCGCACCACACGCTCGGCGGCCGGGCCCGGACCACGGAGGGGCCGTACCGGACGAACGAGGGACCGCACGCGCTCTACAGCGGCGGCCCGCACTGGACCTGGCTCGGGCAGCGGGACCTGATCGGACCGCTCGCCCCGCTCCCGCCCCTGGAGACCGCCCGGCTCCGTCTGCACCACAAGGGCGCCCTGCGCCGTACACCACCGTTCGCCATGCTCAAGCTCCTGCGCCCCCGCCGGGCGAGCCGGCACGCGCCCGTCGACGTCGACTTCCGCACCTGGGCGACCGCACAGGCCGGCGAGGAGGCCGCGCGGGCCGCCGCCAACTACGCGGCGGTGGCGCTGTTCCACCACGACCCGGGCTCCCTGTCCGCCGCGTTCGTGCAGGAACGGCTGCGCCGGGCCACGAAGCTGCCCCCGGAGGCGCACTACCCGCGCGGCGGCTGGGCGAGCGTCATCGACCGGATGGCGGCCCGCGCCTGGAACCTGGGTGTCCGCATGGAGACCCTCAGCCGCGTCGACAGCCTCGACGCCCTCGGCGACCGGGCGGGCGGCGGGGGCACCGGCCCGATCGTGGTCGCCACCTCCCTGGACGCCGCCCGACGCCTGCTCGGGGACGACTCGCTGACCTGGCCGAGCGGCCGTACCGCCCTCGTCGACCTCGCCGTACGCACCCGTCGGGGCGACGCCTTCGCCGTCTCCGACCTGGACGCGCCCGGCTGGATCGAGCGGTTCACCGCGCAGGACCGCACGCTGGCCCCGGCGGGCGAGCAGCTGCTCCAGGGGCAGTTCCCGATCGGCCCGCACGAGTCGCGGGCCGACGGCATCACGCGCGCCGAACACCTGCTCGACCTGGGTTTCCCCGGCTGGCTGGACCGGGTCACCTGGCGCCGCGAGGCCACCTCGAACGGCCGTACGGGCGCGGTCGATCTCCCCGGCACCAGTTGGCGGGACCGCCCGGCCGTGGACCGGGGCGACGACGTCTACCTCGCCGGCGACCAGGTCGCGGCGCCGGGTGTCCTCTCGGAGGTGTCGTTCAACAGCGCCCTCGCGGCCGTCTCCCTGGCGCTGGGCAGGAGGTCGAGGACCCCCCTCGACCTGAAGCACGCCTGAGGCGCCCTCAGTGCCGCCCCGCCACCCGATCCGCCACCCGTGCCAACCGCGACGACTCCCCCTTGTTCGACGCCGCCTCGCGCCGGTCGGCGGCACGGTACGTGGCGTACATGCCCTGCACCCCCGCCCACCGCAGCGGCTCCGGTTCCCACTTGCGCACCCGGTGGTTCACCCACGGCAGCGAGGTCAGCTCGGTGGCCCCGGCCTGCCCGGAGTCCCGCAGGACGAGATCGCGCAGGGTGCGGGCGGCGAGGTTGGTGGTGGCCACCCCCGAGCCGACGTAACCGCCGGCCCAGCCGAGCCCCGTCGACCGGTCGAGGGTGACCGTGGCACACCAGTCACGGGGAACCCCGAGCACGCCCGACCAGGCATGGTCGACCCGCACCCCCGCCAGCGAGGGGAAGAAGCGCACCAGGATCTCGTACAGCGCCTCGATCGTCGCCGCCTGCGTACGCCCGTCGTTGTCCGTCCGCGACCCGAAGCGGTACGGCACCCCGCGGCCGCCGAGCGCGATCCGGTCGTCGGCGGTGCGCTGCGCGTACATGTACGCGTGCGCCATGTCGCCGAGCGTCTCGCGGCCCTCCCAGCCGATCGCGGCCCACTGCCCGGCCGTCAGCGGCGCGGTGGCGATCATCGAGGAGTTCATCGGCAGCCAGGTCCGCCGCTGGCCCCTGAGGTTCGCCGTGAAACCCTCCGTGCAGCGCAGCACATGGGGCGCCCGGACCGTGCCGTACGGCGTGACCGCCTGCCGCGGCCGGATCTCGGTCACCGGCGTCAGCTCGTGCACGGTCACCCCCAGCCGCTCGACGACGGCCGCCAGCCCCGTCACCAGCTTCACCGGGTTCAGCCGCGCCCCGTGCGGCGTCCACGTCGACCCCACCGCGTCCGCGACCCTGATCCGCTCGGCCGTCTCCCGCGCGCCGTACAGCTCGCGGTCGTCCTCCCCGTACGCCCTCTCGTGCTCGTGGAAGGCTCGCAGGCGGCTCAACTGGGCCGGGGTGCAGGCGACTTCGAGCACTCCGCCCCGGTGGATGTCCGCCTCGACACCCTCCTCGCCCGCCACCCGCACGACCTCGTCGACGGTCTCGTTCATGGCCCGCTGCAGCCGCACGGCGGCCTCCCGCCCGTGCAGCCGCGCGTACCGGTCCCGCCCCGCGACCCCGTTGTAGAGCCAGCCGCCGTTGCGCCCCGAAGCCCCGTACCCGCAGAACTTCTGCTCCAGGACGACGATCCGCAGATCGGGTGCGGCCTTCTTCAGGTAGTAGGCCGTCCACAGCCCGGTGTACCCGCCTCCGACGATCACCACGTCGGCGGACGCGTCCCCGGCCAGCGGCTCCCTCGGGACGGGGAGGCCGGTCTGCGCGTACCAGAAGGAGATCCCGCCGTTGACGGTGCCGGCCATCGCGTCCGAGCTGCTCATGGCGGGACGCTAACCCCTGCCGAGGGCCTCTGTCTCCTACGGATTTCGTGGCCTGCGTGCCGTCGCGGGCCGGAAATCGAAGGCGCTTCGGGCGGGCGCACCCGTAGGGTCGCCCGCATGACCGAAGCCATCCCGGTGCCGGAGGAACTGGCCGCCACGCTGGCGATGTTCTTCGAGGAGAAGGGCCGGGCCTTCGCCGCCGCCCTGCCGGGCCTGGCCGCCCGGTTCCTGGACCACTGGGGCCTGCGCCCGGACGGACCGGCCATGCACGGCATGTGCGCCCTGGTCCTGCCCGTGGTCCGCACGGCCGACGCGACCCCGGCCGTCCTCAAGCTCCAGATCCTCGACGACGAGAGCGCGGGCGAGCCGGTCGCCCTGCGCGTCTGGGACGGCGACGGGGCGGTACGGCTCCTGGACCACGACCCGGAGACGGGCAGCATGCTGCTCGAACGCCTCGACCCGGCCCGCATGCTGTCCCACGAGCCCGACACCCACGCGGCCATCCTGGTCATCGCCCGCCTCCTGGCCCACCTGACCGCCACCCCGGCCCCGCCGGGCCTGCGCCGCCTGGCCGACATCGCGGCGGACATGCTGGACCGCACGCCCCCCGTGCTGGCCCGCGTCCCGGACGCCGTTGACCGCCGCCTGCTCGCGGACTGCGCGGCGGCGCTCCGCGAGGTCATGGCCGAACCCGGCGACCGGCTCCTCCACTGGGACCTGCACTTCGACAACGTCCTGGGCGCCGACCGCGCCCCCTGGCTCGCCATCGACCCCAAGCCCCTCGCCGGCGACCCCGCCTTCGACCTCTGGCCGGCCCTGAACAACCGCTTCGACCCGGACGACGTCCCCTGGCGCTTCGACGCGATGACCGACGTCCTCTCCCTGGACCGTGACCGCGCCCGAGCCTGGACCCTCGCCCGCCTCCTCCAGAACGCCCTCTGGGAGATCGAGGAGGGGCGCCCCCTCGACCCCGACGACCTGGAACTGGCCCGCCGACTGCGCTGACCCACCCCCTGGGCCGCGACGTCCCGGGCCGACTCGCCCCCGACACGCGGTCCCGGGCCGCCCCCGCGACCCGGGACCCGCCGTCACTTGCCGCTGCCGCCGGGGACGCCGATGCGGGTGATCCGGTGGTCGCGGTCCAGGTCGACGACGAGCTTGACGGTGCCTCCCATGCCCCAGGTAAGGGTGACGGCAACCTTGTCAGCGGTGGCGCCGTTCTTGACCGTCCACTTCGCCGGGACGTTCTGGGCGTGCAGGATGCCGTCCGCGTTGTTGCGGGCCTCCCACTTCTCCACCTTGCGGAGAGCGTCGGGGCGGACGTAGAACTCGCGGAGTTCGGTGGTCAGCCTGCCGTTGTCCGCGTCGAGCTGGGCGTCGATGTAGGCGCCGTAGAAGTCGGCGACCCGGGTCACGTTGTCCGACGACTTGCCACTGATGGTCCGCTGCGCGACGGCACCCGCCGTCGTCCCTCCCGTGGTCGCCTCCGCCGACGCGGTGAGCCCCAGCGGGAGGACGACGGCGGCGACGAGGCCGGCGATCAGAGCGGTGCGGCGGACGTGCTTGCGGGTGGTCGTGTTGCTCTTCATGAGTGAGTTCCCCGATGTCGTGTGGCGTTGGATCGAAAGTGCGTCGCGGTGTACGGGGCGGCCCCTCGACCCCTGGTGAGGGGCGGCTCCGGCGACACCCAGAGCTTCGGCGGCCCGCCGGACCCACCACAACGGCCGGCGGCCCACCCGCAACGGTGGAACCGTCCCAGGCCCGCTGACCTCTCCTCTTGGGGAGTGCCTGGGATGCCGTCCTGGGATGCGAGTCAGGAGGAACCGGTGTCGTCCCAGGACGAGGTGGAGGAGTTCGCGGCGCTGCTACGGCGTCTGAAGGCCCGTACGGACCGCAGCTACGCGGCGCTCGCGCGCCACCTGAACATGAACGCCTCGACGCTGCACCGGTACTGCTCGGGCGAGGCCGTGCCGCTCGGCTTCGCGACCGTGGAACGTATCGCCGCGCTGTGCGAGGCCACCCGGGCCGAACGGGTCGAGCTGCACCGGCGGTGGGTCCTGGCCGTGGCGGCCCGACAGCGGTCCCGGACGACGCCCACCCCGGCCGCACCGGCCGCCACCGAACCCGCCGCGGCGCCGGCCGAAGCGGAGGCCCTAGCCCAAGCGGAAGCCGCAGCCGTTGAGATCGTGTCCGGGGGCGGGGGCGGGGCGCCCCCGGCCCCCGTCTCCACGACGACCGCCGACACCGCGCCCGTGGCAGCTACGGCATCGGGCCGCGTACCGCGACAGCCCTGGTACAGGCACCGCATCGCGCTCGCCGCCGCTGTCGTGGCCGCGCTGACAGCCGCCCTGGCCGGCCTGTCCGCCCTGACGTCCGCCACGACGACCGCGAAGACGGCGGGCACCCGGCACGGCTCCCCGACACCGTCCGCGCCCGCCTCCCCCGCACGCGGTCTGCCGTCCCACACCCCCGCACCGAAGGCGTCCACCGCGGGCGACCGCTCACCGACCCCGTCCACGAGCCCGCCCGCGAGCCCCTCCGCGGACTCCCCCGCCAAGAAGACCGTCTCCGCCGCCCCGCCCCTGACCTGGACCGTGAACTCCCAGCTCTGGGCGACCGGTTGCGACCACGACTACGTCATCGACAAGGCGCCCCGCCAGGTGCCCCCGCCCCCGCTCCCGCAGGACGCCGCCCCATGGGCGCGTTCGCAGGGCGCGGTGCACGGCGGCCAGACACTCGTGGACATCGCCGTGCAGGGGCGGACGGACACCGCCGTCGTCCTGGAGGCCCTGCGCGTCCGCGTCGTGGGCCGGGCGGCCCCGATGAAGGGCACCGTCTACTTCACGGGCCAGGGCTGCGGCGGCGACCTGGACCCCCGCTCGTTCGCGGTGGACCTGGACATGGACCGCCCGGTCGCCCGCCCGGCCCAGGGCCCCGAAGGCGGAACGGGCACCCCGGCCACCCGCATGCCCTACCAGGTGTCCGCGAAGGCTCCCGAGGTCCTGATGGTCGACGCCCGCACCGTCGACTGCGACTGCCGCTGGTACCTGGAACTCGACTGGTCCTCCGAGGGCCGCACAGGCACCGCACGCATCGACGACCACGGCACCCCGTTCCGCACCACCGGCATCGAGGGCCTGCCCCAGTACTGGTACGCGAACGACGGCTGGACCCCCACGACCTGAACCACGACGAAACCGGCGTCTGAGACCACTCCTGGGACCGCCGACAGCCGAGCGGCCCGCACCCGACGTCGCCGCCGCGTCCGCTGAACGCAAAACCCCAGGCCAGAGAACATCTGGCCTGGGGCAGCAAGAGAGCCCCCTGTCGGATTCGAACCGACGACCTACGCATTACAAGTGCGTTGCTCTGGCCAGCTGAGCTAAGGAGGCGTGGCCCCTCGCGGGGGCGCCCGTGCAGTGTACCCACGTCACAGGGTGTGCTCGTCGAAAATTTCCGCGAAGTTCACAGGGGTCGAGGTACTGACAGACCAGGTGAACGACAGGTACCGTCCTGACCCAATCCACTCCCGTGGACTACACCACCGTGGATCCGTCCGCGGTGGATCACCACCTTTACTCGGATCGTCCGGCACGTTCCTGCCGGTGAAGGGGGCCTACGACCCATGGCCACAGTTTCGTTCGACAAGGCGACCCGCATCTACCCGGGTTCCACCAAGCCCGCCGTGGACGCGCTCGAGATCGAGATCGAGGACGGCGAGTTCCTCGTCCTGGTCGGCCCGTCCGGTTGCGGCAAGTCCACCTCGCTCCGCATGCTCGCGGGGCTCGAGGACGTCAACGGCGGCGCCATCCGCATCGGTGACCGCGACGTCACGCACCTGCCGCCGAAGGACCGGGACATCGCCATGGTGTTCCAGAACTACGCGCTCTACCCGCACATGACCGTCGCCGACAACATGGGCTTCGCGCTCAAGATCGCCGGCGTCAACAAGGCGGAGATCCGGCGGAAGGTCGAGGAGGCCGCGAAGATCCTCGACCTCACCGAGTACCTGGACCGCAAGCCGAAGGCCCTCTCCGGCGGTCAGCGCCAGCGTGTCGCCATGGGTCGCGCCATCGTGCGTGAGCCCCAGGTCTTCCTCATGGACGAGCCGCTGTCGAACCTCGACGCCAAGCTCCGTGTCTCGACCCGTACGCAGATCGCGTCCCTGCAGCGCCGCCTCGGCATCACCACCGTCTACGTCACCCACGACCAGGTCGAGGCCATGACGATGGGCGACCGCGTGGCGGTCCTCAAGGACGGTCTGCTCCAGCAGGTCGACACCCCGCGCAACATGTACGACCGCCCGGCCAACCTCTTCGTCGCCGGCTTCATCGGCTCCCCGGCCATGAACCTGGTCGAGGTCCCGATCACCGACGGCGGTGTGAAGTTCGGCAACAGCGTCGTCCCGGTCAACCGTGACGCGCTCAAGGCCGCCTCCGACAAGGGTGACACCACCGTCACCGTCGGTGTCCGCCCCGAGCACTTCGACATCGTGGAGCACGACGGCTCCGTGGCCGCCGCCCTGTCGAAGGACACCGCCGACGCCCCGGCCGGCCTCGCCGTCACCGTCAACGTCGTCGAGGAGCTCGGCGCCGACGGTTACGTCTACGGCACCGCCGAGGTCGGCGGCGAGACCAAGGACCTCGTGGTCCGCGTCAACGGCCGCCAGGTGCCCGAGAAGGGTGCGACGCTGCACGTCGTGCCGCGTCCGGGCGAGAACCACGTGTTCTCGACCTCGACGGGCGAGCGCCTCTCCGACTGACCCGGACACGGCGCGTCCGTGACCGTGCGCGAAACCTCCAGCCCGGGATAAATCACCCAGGTTGACGAAGAAGGCCCCGCAAACATTCGCGGGGCCTTCTTCGTTGCCCTCAACTACCCCGGCAAATAGGTTGTTTTCGACCAGTGTGCGTCAACCTGCCACCCGGAAGACGGAGCTTCGACATCCCCCGTACCGGTGACCTAATGTCGCCATATCACTACCCCGCGCTACCCTCACTCGCGTGAAGCACACCCACACCCACACGCAACGGACGCGCCACGGCCGCGGTCCCGCCCGCAGGATCGGCCGCTCCCTGGCCCTGGTCCTGCCCGTCGTCATGGTCCTCTCCGGCACCCTCGCGGTCACCCGGGTCAACTGGTCGGGCACCGACCCGGCGGAGTCGATGCTCGCCGCCTCGGAGGTCTCCCAGCGCGCCAAGACCCGCGCCCCCCACGAGGTGCTGCGCGACAAGCTCCTCGTGGAGCTGCAGGAGGAGAACCCGGGCGTCGCCCTCACCCACCTCCAGCAGGCGGTGAACGGCCGCCCGGCGCTGGCCAAGCACTGCACCTCCATCGCCCGCGCCCTCGGCCGCGCCGCGGTCCGCGCCTACGGCCCCACCCGCGCCCAGTCCTTCGCCCGCCCGGTCTGTGACACGTCCTTCGCGACAGGAGTGGCCGCCCAGTTCAGCTGAGACAGTGCGACGCATCGCCGGTGACCGCGCGACGCACCGCTGAGGGCCCCGCAGTGCCGTAGAGAGCTTCCAGCGGCCCCAAGGGGCTCCCAGAGGCTTCCAGTAGGCCCACCAGGCCCCGCAGGATCCCCGAGGGCTCCAGGCGCTCGGCATCCCCGTACACCGATCCCAGGGCCGTGCTCCCGCGAACGGGGCGCCACGTACAGTTCGGGCATGACCGATCCGAACGCCGCGTCGCGCCCCGTTCAAGCCGTGATCCTCGCCGGTGGCCAGGGCTCACGGCTGCGTCCGTACACCGACGACCGGCCCAAGCCCATGGTCGAGATCCCCGGTACGGGCACCCCGATCATCGGCCATCAGCTCACCTGGCTCGCCGAGGAGGGAGTGACCGACGTGGTCGTCTCCTGCGGCCACCTCGCCGACGTCCTGCAGAAGTGGCTGGACTCGGCCGACCTGCCGGTCCGCGTCACCACGGTCGTCGAGACGGAACCCCTCGGCCGAGGGGGCGGCCTCAAGTACGCCGCCTCCCACCTGCCCCACCCCGACCGCCCCTGGTACGCCACCAACGGCGACATCTGGACCCGCTTCTCGCTCCGCGACATGGCGGACTTCCACACCGAACGCGACGCCCTCGCCACCCTCGCCCTCGCCCGCCCCCGCATCCCCTGGGGCGCGGTGAAGACGGACGGCTTCGGCCGCGTGACGGACTTCATCGAGGCCCCGCCGACGACGTACGAGATCAACGCCGGCGTCTACGTCTTCTCCCCGGAGTTCACCGACCTCCTCCCGGCCCGCGGCGACCACGAACGCACCACGTTCCCCCGCCTGGCCCGCGAACGCCGTCTGGCCGGCTTCCCCCTCCCCCAGGGCGCCTACTGGCGAGCCATCGACACGGCCAAGGACCTCACGGAAGCAGCCAAGGAACTGGCAGCCCTGAGCCGCTGAACGGCGCACGGCGCAGCCGCTCTCCAGCCGCCTCCCCCGCCCCACCGAACACGGCAGTGGGCCCCGCGCCAAGAAGCACGCGGGGCCCACCAGCACATCGGCACAGCCGACGGAACCTACCCGAGCAGTCCGCCCACCAGCCCAGGCTGCCCACCCGAGGAACTCCCCCCGGTGGACCCCCCGTTGGACCCGGTGGCCCCTCCGGTCGCACCGCCGGAGGCCCCTCCGCTGGAGCTGGGCCCGGCAGTGGTGCTCGGCACCTGCTCGACCGGCGTGGTCTGCTGCGGCGGCGCCTGCCCCGCCGTCCCCTGCGTCTGACTCGGCTGCCCGCCGGTGACCGCCCCGGTGGACGGCGCGGCGCCCGGCGTCGTGGCCGCCTGCGAAGGCGTCGCCGAGGTCGCGCCCGCCGACGGCGAGTTGGACGCGCTCGGGCTGTTCTCGCGCCGCGCGCTCGGCTCATCCGGCAGCGGCGACCCCGGCAGCTCGTTGCGCGGCGCCTCCCCGGGCCCGGGGACGACGATCCGGTCGGCGTCGCGCACGGCCCCGCCGAGCACGGACCCCACGAGCAGCGTCAGCCCGACGACGATCGCGGCGACGAGCGCGCCCCGGCGCAGTACGTACCGCCGCAGCTCCCAGATGTCGGCGCGCGGCCCGAGCGTGCGCCAGGCGCCGCCCGCGAGCCGCCCGTCGACGGAGTACACCGGCGCGCCCGCGATGATCAGCGGGGACCAGGCGGCGAGGTAGATGATGTCGGGCGTCTCGTAGACGGGGACGGTCTTCCAGCTGACGGTGACGAGCAGCGCGGCCGACAGCAGCGCCCCGACACCGCCGGCGACCCGCTGCCAGAGTCCGAAGACGGTGAGCACGCCCACGATGACCTGGGCGAAGGCGATGACGAGCCCCGAACCCACCGGGTGTTCGAGGGCGAACTGCCGCAGCGGCTCGGCGACTTCCCACGGGTGCAGCGTGTTCAGCCACTTCACCATGGAGCCGCGCTTGCCGCCGTCGAAGTAGTGCGGGTCGCAGAGCTTGCCCATGCCGGCGTAGGCGGAGATGAAGCCGAGGAAGACGCGCAGCGGCAGCAGCACCACGCCGAGGTTCATCCGGCGCCCGGGGTAATAGGCGTGCCGGACGGGCTCGTTGCCGGTCCGCCGCCCGCCGCGCTCGCCTTCGCCGTCGTCGTACGGCTCCGCGAACTCCCCGTCGGCGTAGGCGTCCTGGCCGTACTCCGGTTCGTCGTACGTGCTGCCGACGGTGCGCATGGCGGGCAGGAGCCGGGTGCCGTCGGCGGCGTGGTCGCCGTGGGTGCGCTGGCTGCCCACGAGGGGCGTCTCGACGGTCTCGACGGTCAGGTCGGCGCCGTAGCGCCCGCTCGCGTCGCCGTAACGCCCGCCGCCGGTGTCGTAGGCGCTGCCGCCCACGCCGTCGAGGCGGGGGATGACCTGCGTCGACCCGGTGTCGCCCAGCGGGTCGGCCCCTCGGCCGACGCCCGCGCCGCGTACCGCCTGGAGGAGCCGGTGGGCTCCGGTGTCGTCGGGCGCGGACTTCCCGCTCCAGACGACGGGCGCGCGCCGGCGCCCGGCGGCGGGCGCGCCGGAGCGCCCGGCCGTGCCCGCGACCGGGATGCGCGCGGTGTCCTCGCCGACGCTCAAGTGCCGTGCGATGCGCGGGGACGCCCGCGTGGAGACGCCCAACTGCACGCGAAAGCTCGCGTGGTTGACGATGACCTGCGCCGGATCGCTCGGCACCTTCACCATGCTCAGCGCGGGAGCGTCGTCGAATCCCGAGTCGAATCCCGACGAACGGTCCCCCGTGGGTGTGCGGGGTGTTCTGGTGTCCACACTCATCTAACCGAGTGACGTGTCGTTAGGACACTGCTTTGACCGCCCCGATCTGTCCGGACCCCGTCAAGGTCGTCCGGAACACCCCGAACCCCCAGTTGGGGCCCGGTTTCACACCCGTCACACCGACGGAACTACGCCCGGCGCCGAGCCGCCTCGTAGAGCACAACTCCCGCCGCGACACCGGCGTTCAGCGACTCGGCCCCACCCGGCATCGGGATCCGCACCCGGTAGTCGCACGTCTCGCCCACGAGGCGGGACAGGCCCTTGCCCTCGCTGCCGACGACGATGACGACCGGACCGCCGAGGGCCTCCAGGTCACCGATCTCGGTCTCGCCGTCGGCGGCCAGACCGACCACCACGACACCGGCCTTCTTATAGGCCTCCAGCGCGCGCGTCAGGTTGGTGCAACGGGCGACGGGCGTACGCGCGGCCGTGCCGGCGGACGTCTTCCACGCGCCGGCGGTCATGCCGGCCGCGCGCCGCTCGGGCACGACGACGCCGTGGCCGCCGAACGCGGAGACCGACCGGACGACGGCACCGAGGTTGCGCGGGTCGGTCACGCCGTCGAGGGCGACGATCAGCGGGTCCTGGCCCTCGTCGTACGCGGCGTTCGTCAGGTCCTCGGGGTGCGCGTACTCGTACGCCGGAACCTGGAGGACGAGACCCTGGTGGTTGAGCCCGTTGGTCATGCGGTCCAGCTCGGGGCGCGGCGCCTCCATGAGGTTGATGCCGCCGCGCTCGGCCGCGAGCTGCAGCGCCTCGCGCACCCGCTCGTCGTTGTCGATGAACTGCTGGACGTACAGCGTCGAGGCGGGCACGCCCTCACGCAGCGCCTCGACGACGGGGTTGCGTCCGACCACCATCTCGGACGTGCCCTTGCCGCCCCGGCCACGCGGCGCGGGACGGCGTGCGGCCTGCTTCGCCTTGGCGTTGGCGATGCGGTTCGCCTTGTGCTTCTTGCGCATCTCGGCGGGCGGGGTCGGGCCCCTGCCCTCAAGACCCTTGCGCCGCTGGCCGCCACTGCCGACCTGCGCGCCCTTCTTGCCGGACATGCGGCGGTTGTTAGCGGCCATGACCTACCCGTCTCTCAGAAGCGTGTGTGCGTACGCGTCGGGCGTACGTCGTCGTGTCTATGTCGTCGTGCGTATGTCGTCGTGCGTATGTCGTCGTGTGTACGTAATGCAGTGTGCCGCCCGGAGGCCCGGGCGGCACAATCGATCAAGGTGACCGGACGTTCGGGCTCAGCGCGGGCCGAGCGTCCAGCGCGGGCCGTCGGGGCTGTCCTCGATGACCAGACCCGACTGGTTGAGCTGGTCGCGGATGGCGTCCGCGGTGGCCCAGTCCTTGCGGCCGCGGGCGGCCTCGCGCTGCTGGAGGACCAGTCCGACGAGCGTGTCGACGACCCCGTGGAGGTCCTCGCCGCGGTCGCCGACGGCCCCGGCCCAGTGCGGATCGAGCGGGTCGAGGCCGAGGACCCCGAGCATGGCCCGCACCTCGGCGAGGCGCGCCACGGCCTCTTCCTTGTCGTCTGCGGCCAGAGCGCTGTTGCCCTGCCGGACCGTGGTGTGCACGACGGCGAGCGCCTGCGGCACCCCCAGGTCGTCGTCCATCGCCTCGGCGAACGCCGGCGGCACCTCGGCCGCGGGCTCCACGACCCCGCCGGCCTTCTCGACGACCCGCTGGACGAACCCCTCGATCCGGGCGAACGCCGACTCGGCCTCGCGCAGGGCGTCCTCGCTGTACTCGATCATCGAGCGGTAGTGCGGCGTGCCCAGGTAGTACCGGAGCACGATGGGCCGCCAGTGCTTGACCATCTCGGAGACGAGGACGCTGTTGCCCAGCGACTTCGACATCTTCTCGCCGCTCATGGTGACCCAGGCGTTGTGCACCCAGTACGCCGCGAACGCGTCGCCGAAGGCCTTGGCCTGCGCGATCTCGTTCTCGTGGTGCGGGAAGATCAGGTCGAGGCCGCCGCCGTGGATGTCGAAGGCGGTGCCCAGGTACTTGTGCGCCATGGCCGAGCACTCCAGGTGCCACCCCGGCCGCCCCCGCCCCCAGGGCGTCTCCCAGGTCGGCTCCCCCGGCTTCGCCGACTTCCACATGGCGAAGTCACGGGGATCGCGCTTACCGGTCTCGCCCTCGCCGGAGGGCTGGAGGAGGTTGTCCAGCTCCTGGTTGGACAGCGCCAGGTACTCGGGGAAGGACCGCACGTCGAAGTAGACGTTCCCGTCGGCCTCGTACGCGTGTCCGCGCTCGATCAGCCCGCGCATCATCTCGACCATCTCGGTCACATGCCCGGTGGCCCGCGGCTCGTAGGTGGGCGGCAGGCAACCGAGCACGCCGTACCCGTCGTTGAACGCGCGCTCGTTCTCGTACCCGATGGACCACCAGGGGCGGCCCTGATCGGCCGACTTCGCGATGATCTTGTCGTCGATGTCCGTGACATTCCGGACGAACGTCACGTCGTACCCGCGGTACTCGAACCACCGGCGCATGATGTCGAAGTTGAGCCCCGACCGGATGTGCCCGATGTGCGGGGCCGCCTGCACCGTGGCGCCACACAGGTAGATCGAGACACAACCCGGCGTGAGCGGGGCGAAGTCACGAATCTGCCGGGCGCTGGTGTCGTACAGGCGAATAGTCACGCCCCCAAGCGTAGTGGCCCACCAGCCGTGCCCGAGCCCTTCACCCCAAGGACGACAGATTCGTGACGTATGCCCGCCCGGCGTACGGCCACCGCGCCCTTCGGACGGGCCGAGGGCCCGAGAAAGGGGTGCGGGGAACGGCGCGAGCGACCACGACGCTCCCGCACCCGAACAAGCACGCGGGGGCGCCGGGGGCGCCGGGGGCGCAGCCCACCGGGGATGGGACGGGTAGGGACGGCGGGGGCGAAAACCACCCCTCACCCCGAGGTCAAGAAGTCACCCCGCCCGCACCACGAGCGCCGTGGCCACCGCCATCAGCCCCTCACCCCGCCCGGGGAAACCCAGCCCGTCCGTGGTCGCCCCGGACACGGAGACCGGCGCCCCCACCACCTCGGACAGCACCTTCTGCGCCTCGTCCCGCCGCTTGCCGATCTTCGGCCGATCCCCCACCACCTGCACGGCCACGTTGCCGATGACGAACCCCCCGGCCCGCACGATCCGCGCCGCCTCCGCCAGCAACGTCACCCCGGACGCCCCCGACCACTCCGGCCGCCCGGTCCCGAAGTGCTGCCCCAGATCACCGAGCCCGGCGGCGGAGAACAGCGCGTTGCAGGCGGCGTGCGCCACCACGTCCGCGTCGGAGTGCCCTGCGAGCCCCGGCCCCTCCCCCTCCCACTTCAGCCCGGCGCACCACAGCTCCCGCCCCTCCTCGAAGGCGTGGATGTCGGTACCGATCCCGACCTGCGGCAACACCACGGCGCCGGACACGGACCCGACCGCCGGCACGCCGGAACCCACGGCCTTCTCGGAACCCACGGCCTGCTCAGAACCCATCGTTCAGCCTCCTGCGCGCCAGAACCGCCTCCGCGAGCACCAGATCCAGCGGCCGCGTCACCTTGAACGCCTCCTCGTGCCCGGGCACGACCACGACACCCCGCCCGAGCCGCTCCACCATGCTCGCGTCGTCGGTCACCTCCCCGGTGACCGTCTCGTGCGCCCGGAGCAGCGTCTCCCGGTCGAACCCCTGGGGCGTCTGCACGGCCCGCAGCCGCGCGCGCTCGGGCGTGGCGACGACCGGCTCCGGCGCGCCCGGCGCGTCCGCGGGCTCGACCTCCTTGACCGTGTCGGCGAGCGGCAGCGCGGGCACCACGGCGGGCGCCCCGTCCCGTACGGCCTCGATGACCGCGTCGACGGTGTCGACGGGCACGAGCGGACGGGCCGCGTCGTGGACGAGGACGATGTCGTAGCCGGGCGGCAGCGCGTCGAGCCCGAGTTTCACCGACTCCTGGCGCGATTCGCCGCCGGGGACGACGAGGAAGTCCGTCCGCTCGGGCAGGGCGTGCGCGTCGAGCAGGGTCTTGACCTCGGGGGCGCCGTCGGGCGGTGCCACGACGATCACCAGGGAGACGGCGCGGGAGGCGGCCATGGCGCGTACCGCGTGGATCAGCATCGGGGTGCCGTTCAGCGCGCGCAGCGCTTTGGGGGCGCCCGGGCCGAGACGTACACCCCGGCCGGCTGCCGGGATCACGGCCGCCGTACGGGTTGCCGTAGCGGTCGCGGAAGGCGAGGGACGCGAATCGTCAGACATCGGTTCCTGTCAGGTTTGTGTGCTCGGCCTAGGTGGGTATGGCCACAGCGTGCCGGGCGCGACACCTTGACCGGACCCTTCCGTGACATCTGGTCGAGCCAGCTGCCCGGGCCCGGCACGCCAAGTAGGAGCGGCAGTACGCGTACGACAGGTACGAGCACTCCGTACACACATGAGCACCGGGGCACGCCAAGTATCGCCGAGTATCGGAGTCCCCATGAAGGCGTTCGGCATCCGGACATGAACATGCCGCAGCGCCCGGCGACATTACGTACGTCATCGGGCACCGCGGCATTTCGATGTGCTGCGCTGAACGGCTGAGCGGGCTGGCTGCCTGCCTCAGGAGTCAGTTCAGGACGCGAGGACCTCGTCGAGCAGGGCCTCGGCCTTGTCCTCGTTCGTGTTCTCCGCGAGGGCGAGCTCGCTCACCAGGATCTGGCGGGCCTTGGCGAGCATGCGCTTCTCACCGGCGGAGAGTCCGCGCTCCCGCTCGCGACGCCACAGGTCACGCACGACTTCCGCGACCTTGATGACGTCGCCGGAGGCGAGCTTCTCCAGATTTGCCTTGTAGCGACGCGACCAGTTCGTGGGCTCCTCGGCATACGGTGCGCGCAGCACCTCGAAGACCCGGTCCAGGCCGTCTTGACCGACCACATCACGTACGCCGACGAACTCCGCATTGTCCGCCGGCACACGCACTGTCAGGTCGCCCTGAGCGACCTTGAGCACCAAGTAGGTCTTGTCCACGCCTTTGATCTGGCGAGTTTCGATGGCCTCAATCAGCGCGGCCCCGTGATGGGGATAGACCACGGTGTCGCCAACCTTGAACGTCATGTGACAGGTACCCCTTCCGTGGCTATCCAGGGTAACACGGAAACGGCGTGTTCTGAATGGCGTTTTCGCAGGTCAGGGCGCATCTCGGGGCTTGACAACTGCAACAGGAACGTGCTGCGAGGGCCGAACGGAGGAGGGTATTCGCAGGTCGGAGCGGCTCTCCGGGCGGAGCGAAACGCGTACGGTACACGCATCCGGAGGGCCGCACGAGCGCCCGAACGTCCTGCTTTGTCCGCGCCCATGTGTGCGACTTACGCTACTCCGTTCGGTGAGCGGAGTCGGGTACGAGACGAATCCGGAATTGATCAAGGAGTTCGATCAACGGGCGCTGTTCCGCCGTTACCGGATCGTGTTCTGGGCCTGTTCCTCCGGCCTTCCGGCGACGGTTCCCGCGCGTTCTGCCCGGCGTTCGGTCCCTGTTCCGGCCCACGTTCCGGTCCGAGTTCCGGCCGGTGTTCCGACGGGCGTCCGGCCGCTGTTCCGACGGCTGATCGATTTTCCGTACCGGAGCGCATTCCCCGGGGGAAATCCAGGGCGCGGTGGCGGCGAGTTCGGCGGAGGTTATGTGAATGCCGGACAGGCGTGTCGCGGCGACCGTCAATTGCCTCCGCCGACTTGTCGGGGGACTTGGGGAGGGTCGGGTGCGGCAGGGACGGGACGGCTCGGTAACCTGGGCCCGCTACAGACCACGTACCGCCCACGTTCTAGGAGTTGCCGCCGCCGTGAGCAGCAGCCTTCGACGCGGCACCCTCGCCGCCGCCGCCATCGCGTTCTCGATCGCCTCACTCGCCGCGTGCGCCGCCGGCAACAACGCCCAGACGCTGGAGGTCAAGCCGGACAACGCGGCCACGAGCGTCGGCGACATCAAGATCCAGAACGCGATCGTGGTCACCCAGCCCGGTACCGACACCAAGGGCCCCGCCGTGGTCTCCGCGACCGTCTTCAACGGCGCCGACACCGACCAGACCCTGGAATCCGTCACCGTCGAGGGCGCCGGCACCGTCGAGCTGAACCCCGCCAAGGGTGCGGGCAAGGGCGGCAAGATCGTCGTCCCGGCCGGCGGCTCCGTCATCCTGGGCGGCGAGAACAACGCCTCCGCGGTCCTGACGGACCTCACCGACGCGGTCCAGGACGGCAACGCCCAGAAGGTCACCTTCGACTTCAGCGAGACCGGCGAGGTCGGCCTGCGGGCCTTCGTGGTCCCCGCCGAGCACTACTTCGAGAAGTGGGGCCCGAGCGACATCCCCGAGGCCCCCGCCACCAGCGCCTCCCCGTCCGAGGAGACCTCCGGCTCCCCGTCCGCGACCGCCTCGGGCTCACCCGCCGCCGACGAGACCGCCGAGGAGGGCACCGCCGCCGGTTCCACGGCCTCCCCGTCCACCTCGTCCTCCGAGGAAGCCACCGGCCACTGAGCCCCCGCGCACCTACGCCGAAGGGCGGCACCCCTGTCAGGGGTGCCGCCCTTCGGCGTAGAACCACCGGATCGGCCTACGGCTCGAACTTGTACCCCAGGCCCCGCACCGTCACCAGGTATCTCGGGGCGCCCGGGTCGGGCTCGATCTTGGCGCGCAGACGCTTGACGTGGACGTCGAGGGTCTTGGTGTCGCCGACGTAGTCCGCGCCCCAGACGCGGTCGATGAGCTGCATACGGGTCAGGACCCGCCCCGCGTTGCGCAGCAGCATTTCGAGCAGGTCGAACTCCTTGAGGGGGAGGTCGACCTTGGAGCCGGAGACGGTGACGACGTGGCGGTCGACGTCCATCCGGACGGGCCCCGCCTCCAGCGCGGCGGGGCTGACCTCCTCGGGCTCGCCGCGGCGGCGCAGTACGGCCCGGATACGGGCGACGAGCTCGCGGGAGGAGAAGGGCTTGGTGACATAGTCATCGGCTCCTATTTCCAGGCCCACGACCTTGTCGATCTCGCTGTCCTTGGCGGTCACCATGATCACCGGGACATTGGAACGGCCGCGCAGCTGACGGCAGACCTCGGTGCCCGGCAGTCCGGGCAGCATCAGGTCGAGCAGGACGAGGTCGGCTCCGTTGCGCTCGAACTCGTCGAGACCGTCGGGTCCGGTGGTCGCGATGGCGACCTCGAAGCCCTCTTTGCGGAGCATGTAGGACAGGGCGTCGGAAAAGGACTCCTCGTCCTCGACGACGAGCACTCGGGTCACGGAAGGACCTCCGGGGCGGGAAGCGGGTCGTACGATCCGTACGGGGATGGGTCGGGGTGAGGCTGTCCGTCCTCGTCGTCGAGGTCCGGGTGCTGTGCCGCACGGTCACGGGCCGTGCCCGCCTCCGGCAGCCTGAGGGTGAACGTGGAGCCCTGTCCCTCCGAACTCCACACCGTGACCTCCCCGCCGTGCGAGGCGGCCACGTGCTTGACGATCGCGAGACCGAGACCCGTACCGCCGGTCTGGCGGGAACGGGCCGGGTCCACGCGATAGAAGCGCTCGAAGATGCGCTCCTTGTCCTTGTCCGAGATGCCGATGCCCTGGTCGGTCACGGCGATCTCGATATGGTCCCCGCCGGGCGCGCTCACCTGGCGGGCGGCTATGCCGACGCGGGTGCGGGCCGGAGAGTAGTTGACGGCGTTCTCGACGAGGTTGCCGAGGGCGGCGGCGAGCTGCCCCCGGTTGCCCCAGACGCGCAGCTCGGCCGTGCCGCCGGCGGCCATCGTGATCTGCTTGGTGCCGGCCTGGTGGCGGCAGCGGTCGACGGCCTCGGCGACCAGCTCGTCCACCCGGACCGGCTCGGCGTCCTCCAGCGGGTCGTCGTTCTGCACCCGGGAGAGGTCGATCAGCTCCTGCACGAGGTTGGTGAGCCGGGTGGCCTCGATCTGCATGCGCCCGGCGAACCGTTCCACGGCCTCGGGGTCGTCCGACGCGCCCATGACAGCCTCGCTCAGCAGCGACAGCGCGCCCACCGGCGTCTTCAGCTCATGGCTGACGTTGGCGACGAAGTCACGTCGTACGGCCTCGATCCGGCGGGCCTCGGTGAGGTCCTCGACCAGGAGCAGCACGAGCCGGGAGCCCAGTGGCGCGACGCGCGCGGAGACGGCGAGCGCCTCGCCGCGTCCCGTGCCGCGCCGGGGCAGGTCCAGTTCGACCTGGCGTATCTCGCCGTCCCGACGGGTGTCGCGCGCCATCTTCAGCATCGGCTCGATGGAGAGCTTCCCGCCGCGGACCAGCCCGAGGGCGTACGCGGCGGAGCTGGCCTTGACGACGGCGTCGGCCTCGTCGAGCACGACCGCGGAGGAGCGGAGCACCGACAGCACCGTGTCGACACCGGGCGGAAGCACCGGGTCCGTGTGCAGGGAGGTTCTGGTGGGACGCTTCTGCTCGCGTTCACTCACACGGAACGCCAGCATGGCGATGACGCCGGTGAGCACTCCGGCGATCGCTGCCGCTGCGGCGACCGCCGCGTTCACGTCCATGCTTCCAGGTTAGGCACGAGGTCGGACATCCCCACAGCGATCGGAGGGCGACCTCGAACACTCGTCGCCCAGAGTTCACCTTGGAGCCAGTATTGGTTCATTTGGGATGGCCGAAACGGACGCGTACGGGCCTGAACGTGGGAGCGTGGGGTTCGTCCGGGCCCCCGGTCACCGTTTCGCCGTCGCCGTTCATTCGGTCGTTCGGCCTTCCCGGCCTGGCGGAACGGCCTCCGGAACGGCTTTTCTGGTTACCCACGAGCTGACGTACGTAAGAGAGGGACACCCTGATGCGGGACGCGTACCACGAGGAACTTGACTCGATCGGTGAGGGCCTGGTCGAGATGGCCCGACTGGTGGGGTCGGCTATCGGTCGCGCCACGACGGCGATGCTCGACGCCGACCTCAAGCTGGCCGAGAGCGTGATCGAGGCGGACAAGAAGGTCGACGACCTTCAGCACGACCTGGAGGCCCGCGCGATAGCCCTGCTGGCCAGGCAGCAGCCGGTGGCGACGGATCTGCGGATCGTCGTGACGTCGCTGCGCATGTCGGCGGACCTGGAGCGCTCCGGCGACCTCGCCCAGCACGTGGCCAAGCTGACCCGGCTCCGTTTCCCCGAGAACACCGTCCCGCGTGACCTGCACGCGACGATCCTGGAGATGGGCCAGCTCGCGCAGCGCCTGATGGCGAAGGCCGCCGAGGTCATCATCACCAAGGACGTCGATCTCGCGCTCCAGCTGGAGAGCGACGACGACGCGATGGACCTCCTGCACCGCACCCTCTTCCAGCACCTCATGGACGACCGCTGGAAGCACGGCATCGAGACCGCCGTCGACGTCACCCTCCTCGGCCGCTACTACGAGCGCTTCGCCGACCACGCGGTCTCCGTCGCCAAGCGCGTGGTGTACCTGGTGACGGGCGAGCACGCGGACGAGCTGCAGGCGGACATCCAGCCCGTCACGGGGGTGGAGGGGGCGTAGGGATCCCGCTGGTGCGGGGAAGGCGGAGGAGCGCGGGGCTCCCGTTGCGGGGCTCCGGCGCCTCACGGTCCGGCGGGGCGTGCGGACGCCTCCGTGCGCCGTTGATGCGCCCGGCTGAACCGGCCTGCAATGGGGCAACCCATGGGCAAGGGCAGGAGACGGGCAGCGCACAGGCCGCCGACCCTTTCGCGGTCCTGGCTGCCCGGCTGCCACCGACTGCCCGCCGCCCCAGCTACCTCCGAGGAGGGACCATGGCCGAATCCCCATCCCCCGCCAGCCCCAGCACTCCGGACCCGACACAGCTACGGGACACCCATCAGCCCGCGGACATCAAAGCTCTGCCTCTGTTCGGCGCCTGTGGCTGCGGCTCCGGATGTGCGTGCGGATGCCAGTCCGGCAACCCGTGCCAGTGCGGCTGACCGGCACGGGCTGCTGCTGTCCGTAGCCGCGAGGAGGGGCCGTCGCTCGGGACGGCCCCTCCTCGCGCTCACGAGTCTCGCCCGTGCCGCATGCGTTCAGCACCATGCCTCGGAGCTGTCGGCAGCGGCGGCGGTCTCCACCGCGAACGAGCCGTCGGCCGGCCCCTCCGGCATCGGACTGGCGAGCGCCCCGTCGATCCGCTGGGTGAAGCAGTCGCCGGCCCGGTGTCGCCACCCTTCGGCCTGCGCGGCGTCGCGGTAGTGCCGCAGGACACCCTCCCGGTCACCGTCGTACCGGTACGCCCTGCCGGCGGCGACCGCCGGACCGTCGTCGTCGCACTCCTGGTACGTGTCCACGACAACGGCCCCGGCGATCCCCGCACCGAGCACGGGCTCGTCGGCGAGCGTCACCCCGAACCGCTCCTCCTGCCTGCCGCACCCGTACGCGACGAGGAAGTAGCCCACGGGCAGCCCCCCGAACAGCAGCGCCATGACGGCCACGGCACCTGTCGCCGTCGTCCCCGACCTCCTGATCCCCAGGACGGGGACGCTGGCGCTCGGAGGTCCGACGCCGGTCCGACGTCGGTCCGATGCGCGAGGGGTCGCACGCACGGCCGCGCGGGCGCAGCATGAAGGGAGAGGACGGGACGCTGAGAGAAAAGGGAGGTGCGGCCATGGGCAAGTTCATGGACGTCCACCACAACATGAAGGGCATCACGGCGGACCAACTGCGCGAGGCGCACAACGCCGACCTGGCCATCGAGAAGGACGAGAAGGTCCACTTCGAGAGCGCGTGGGCCGACCCCGAGTCCGGCACCGTGTACTGCCTCTCCGAGGCCCCCTCCGCCGACGCCGTCCAGCGCATCCACGAACGCGCCGGCCACAAGGCGGACGAGATCCACCCGGTGCCCCTGGCGATCTGAGCGCGCGGGACTCTCGGGCGGGCGCCGATACGCCTCCGCACGCTGCGCCGATACGCCTCCGCACGCCCTGTCCGGCACGGCGCGCGGGATGGAACCATCCCCATGCCGCATGGCGCATGCCGGCGCCGGTGGCGATCAAGGGGGATCTTCGATGGCTGTAGTGATGTCCATGCTCTGGGCGGACGTGACTCCGGAGCAGTACGACACCGTGCGGGACGCGGTCGACTGGGAGGCGGTCCCGGCGGCCGGCGGCCAGCTGCACATGGCCTGGTTCGACGAGCAGGGCCTGCATGTCACCGACGTCTGGGAATCCCAGGAGGCCTTCGAGACCTTCTTCACCGAACGCCTCGCTCCCGCGATCCAGAAAGCCGGCCTCACGGGCACCCCGGAAACCAGCCTGAGCCCCCTGCACCGCCGCTTCGTCGCGCCGGACGTCACGGGCGCGTCCGCGTAGCCCTCCCTGGACTCGCGCGCGAGCGCCATGCACCTGTCGTCATGGCCTTGCCGCGATGAGGTGGGCCGACGATGCTGGGCCGATGCCCGGGCAGCGCAGGAGGAGACATGGCCGCCAGGACGAGGCGCGGCGGGCTGCCGCTCGTTTCGCCTCGGACGCGGGCCGCTGGGAGGTACTTCTCGAAACCCAGGACGAGTCGGAATGGCACGCTCGTCTCCGCCACCTCCGAGCGTCGGACAGCGGGATCGACTGGACGGCGGTGCGGGTGGACAGGTTCTGCGGGCGCGCGACCCACCCGACCACCTTCCGGCTGAGCCTCTTCGTGCCGAGGGCACCCCCCGTCCGGACCGGGCCCCTCCTCGCGGCACGGTCGGCGCGTCGGATGACGGACCCGTCAACTGAGCTTGCTGCGAGCCGAGTTGAGTACGGGTACTCACGACGGAGTCCTGGTTCCGCCGGGAGCATGGGGTGCGTGGGAAGCACCAAGTCTCCGGGGGGAATCCGATGAACGCTCGCACCCTGTTTCGCCTGACCTTCGCCAACCCCGCTTCGGCGGCCTATCTGGGGCTCGTCGGCGCGTCCGTCGTGCTCGAGGTGGCTGTCGTACTGTTCGGGGACCCCGAAATGGTCGGGGTATGGCCGTTCCTTCTCACCGCCCCCACCTCCCTGGTGACAACAGGTGCCATCGGGGCGCTCTGGGGTGCGGACGCGCCCTACTGGTTCCTGGCTGTCGGGGTCGCCATCAGCGCGCTGGTCCAGTCGTTCGCCCTCGGAGCCCTCCTGCAGGCCCTGCGCGGAGGCGGCCGCGGCCTGGCCCGCCCGAGCCGCGGCTGAGCTGAACACGGCAAGGAGCCCCCTACCGGCGGAGAGGCCGCGGGTAGGGGGCTTGATGGCGTCTGCTTACTTCTTCTTGCCCTGGTCTGACGGGCCCGTTTTTCGGCCCTGGTCAGGGGGCTAGCTACCCCAACTGACCTGCGGTCGACCCGTCGTTGGTGGTCGTTGTCTGTCGTCGTTGGTCGTCCTCGGAGGTGCCAGAGAGGTTCCGGGACATGGCCGTTTCTTTCGGGATCACCGAACCCTTGGCATGTGAGGGTGCTCGTCGAGTGCGGCGCCTCCGGCGGCCTCTGTAGCCTGGCTGCGCTGTACGTCGGGGGGAGCTGACCGTGGAGAACATCCTGTCCGTGGCCATCGGGGCCGCTATCGGCCTCATAGGGGCGGTGTTCGGTTCGTGGTTCACCGCGCGCCGGCAGGACCGCATGTGGCTCCGCGAGCAGAAGCTCAAAGCCGGGATCGGCTTCAACACGGCCGTGGTTCAACTGCTGGACTACCTGAAGGAATCACAGCTGAGTGACGACGGTCCCGGAGCCAACGAGTTGGCGAACCAGATGCAGGAAGCACGCTCAGCCCTCTACCTGCTCTGTGCCAGCGACACCGTCGATCTCGCCGATGCTCTCGCGCGTCGGGTCTGGAGCACCCGGCCCACCGACGGCAGGGACGACCGCCGGGCCGAGTTCCGAGAGACGCTAGACCTCCTGCGTCGCTTCACCCACCAGCTCCGGCAAGAGATCGCCAGATCGTAGTCCCCCACCGTGTCCGGGCTAACCCACGGGCCTGGTCCGCTTGTCGCTTGTCGGCTCGCAGGTCAGAGCCTGTTCCGGGCTATCCCACAGTGCGGTCCCGTCTTGTCACGTCAAGCGACAAGGGCATGAGCGGTGCCAGCAGCCGCTTGTCCCGGATCCTCCTATGCCTTACTGCGTTCGGCCAGTGGCGTCCGCAGTATGGAGAACACCCAGAGCACCCCGGCCGAGCCTCGCGCTGAGCCGTATGTGGAGGCCTTGGTGCGGCGGACGAATGCAGAGGACGACGACCCTGACGCCTTTACTCCGTCCTGACACCCTCTGACAGTCAGGGGCCTTCTGACACCCAAACCCCTAGGCAAACTAGGGTGTCACCCGCTCTCACACCTGACGCTGACACTCTTTGACACCCTGCCCCTACGCGTTCGAGGACGGCAGTCCAGGGCGGGGGACTCCCGCCCGCCCCGTTTGGAATGCCGGTCCTCGGGGCCTTCCAAGGGGCAGACGGCAGAACAGCGGGCGCGTCGTCGGGCCTCTACCGCTCCGGGGGCTTCTGGAGGCTTTCCCGCAGGGGGCAGGACGGCCGTGCCCACCGCGCCCCTGCCCCCGGCCGGAAAAGCCGTCCCTTCTCCCCCTACTAGAGAGTTGAGGGAGAACAGCGTCCGTAGCGTCCGCCGGTCCTCTCCTACATCCTCTGACCTGCACTGTTCCTGTGGACGCTAAACAGAATGTGTAGCGTCCGTCAGTGTCCGCAGCGTCCGGCCACCCTCTGCTGCTAAGAGCCGGTTTTCGCAGGTCACGGCCCACTCTTAGGAAGTGGCGGGTGCGGACGCTGTGGACACTGGGCGCCTGTGGGCCTGACGCGTCAGGCCGGTGTCAGCCCTGAGACGGTCCAGACGAGAAGAGACCACCCCGCGCCGCTGGTTGGTCTCTTCGTCCTCGCCCGCGCCAAGTCGGACGGTCGCTCTGGCACGAGCAAGAGGAGCATCACGTGCGGAGCGTGCTCCTCTTGCTTGGACCCTGAACGGTCGGGGCCCGAGCCCTCGGGAGCTCTCGCCTGCCGCCGCGTCACACCGTCACATGTGACGGCCGCGTCACACCCAAACCCCTAGGCAGACCCGCTGTGACGCGGGGCCGGGCAGCTGCTCGAAGCCCTCCCCGCGCCGCTCGTGCGTCCGCCGAAGTGGCCCAAGGACGCCACCCGCGCGAGCGGCAGGGTCAAGCGGCCCGCCCCGCTGCTGCGGTCCATCGGGATCACCGCGGACGACGCGCAACGTAGCCACGACCGGCACCGGCACCGACTCCTCACCCTGTCCCGCGCACCCGACGAAGACGCGTCAGCGTCCACCCCCGAACAAGCCTCCCTCTGGCCGGAGGTCGCCCCGCCGGGGCACGGCAGAACCCCCACCCGACCAGCACTGACGTAACCGGAACGCCCACCGGGCCGGGCCGCACACCAGCGGCCCGGACACGTCGAAGCTGCGGATGCTACAGCCGTCCAGCGTCCACAGCGTCCACACCCCTCGCCCCCGCTGGCCTGCACGAATACGGCCGTGCGGACGCTAGGGCGCTGCGGACGCTGAGATACACCAACTCTCTAGGACGGCCACCCGGCACCACTCCCACGCATCGCACCCCGGACACGAGGAGTCACCACCACCATGGCCACCATCGAGCCGACCGACCCCCGCGCGATCCTGCGCGGCGGCCGCCCCGCTGGGCTCCAACGAACACCGCGGCCGGCAGGGAGGAACACCCGCTCGGCCAAGCGAGGCAGGGAGAACTCCCTGACCGCCTCCCTGGCCTGCCTCCCTCTGCCTGACCAGCACGTACGCCCCCTCAGGGAGGCAGGAAGCCACACCCCCGGCACCCCCGGAAACCCTCTGTTGGAAGCCACCGAGACCCCCTGTCCCTGCCTCCCTGACACCCGCTGGAGCCCTGCTACCGGTAGCACCCCGACCCGCTACCGGTAGCAACCCCGCTAGCACCCCAAACCCCCAGTGATCAGGCCCGTAGCAAGTAGCGGGCCCAGCTCACCACACCCCAAAACCGGCCGGAGAGCCCCCATGGGCCCTCCCGCTCCCTCCTACCAACCGAAGGAGACAGCCCTCATGGGGGAAGCCCGCTCTCGCCAAGGCGGGCGTCATCCCGAAGGCCAAGAGCCGCGAGCACGCCGCCGCCCGCGAGCACGGCATGCACGCGCTACGGCACTTCTACGCGTCCGTGCTCCTGGACGCCGGAGAGAGCATCAAGGCGCTCGCTGAGTACCTCGGGCACTCGGACCCAGGGCTGACGCTGAAGGTGTACGCGCATCTCATGCCGAGCAGCCGAGAGCGAGCCCGGAAGGCTCTCCAGCCGCAAGGCCACGAGGGCTGAGGTTCCAGGGAGGTTCCAGACCATGAGAATGCCCCCGCCCCGCGCCATTCGCGCGGGTCGGGGGCATGGTCACAAACTCTACTTCTTCTTGCCCTGGTTCTTGACCGCCTCGATCGCGGCCGCCGCCGCGTCCGGGTCGAGGTAGGTGCCGCCCGGGTTGAGGGGCTTGAAGTCGGCGTCCAGTTCGTAGGAGAGCGGGATGCCCGTGGGGATGTTGAGGCCCGCGATGTCGGCGTCCGAGACGCCGTCGAGGTGCTTGACGAGGGCGCGGAGGGAGTTGCCGTGGGCGGCGACGAGGACCGTGCGGCCGGCGAGGAGGTCGGGGACGATGCCGTCGTACCAGTACGGGAGCATGCGGACGACGACGTCCTTGAGGCACTCGGTGCGGGGGCGCAGCTCCGGCGGGATGGTCGCGTAACGCGCGTCCGAGGCCTGGGAGTACTCCGAGTCGTCCGCGAGCGGAGGCGGCGGGGTGTCGTACGAGCGGCGCCACAGCATGAACTGCTCCTCGCCGAACTCGGCGAGGGTCTGGGCCTTGTCCTTGCCCTGGAGGGCGCCGTAGTGGCGCTCGTTCAGGCGCCACGAACGGTGTACGGGAATCCAGTGGCGGTCGGCGGACTCCAGGGCCAGCTGCGCGGTGCGGATGGCGCGCCGCTGGAGGGAGGTGTGGAGCACGTCCGGGAGCAGGCCGGCGTCCTTCAGCAGCTCACCGCCGCGCGTCGCCTCCTTCTCTCCCTTCGGCGTGAGGTTGACGTCCACCCAGCCGGTGAACAGGTTCTTCTCGTTCCACTCGCTCTCGCCGTGGCGGAGGAGGATCAGCTTGTACGGTGCGTCGGCCATGGCTCCGAGCGTAATCCACGGCCGGGAATCGTCGCCCACCTGGCCGACAGGCGGACAGGCCCGGCCCGCCGCACGCCGTTCGCCACCGGCAGCTGACCGGGGTCCCTAATTCAGTGGCCCGGCCCCCGACCCCGCTCGTAAGGTGTGCCCGCCGACTTGGCTACTTACGTCCGTGGGGGATCCGCATGCCACTCGTCGCTGCCGGACGTGCCGTCCGGGAGTCCGTCTCCGGGCTGCCCCGGGAGTTCTGGTGGCTGTGGACCAGCACGCTGGTGAACCGGCTGGGTGCGTTCGTCGCCACGTTCATGGCGCTGTATCTGACGCTGGACCGCGGGTACTCCGCCTCGTACGCCGGTCTCGTCGCCTCGCTGCACGGCCTCGGCGGGGTCGTCTCCTCGCTCGGCGGCGGGGTCATGGCCGACCGGCTCGGGCGCCGGCCCACCCTCCTCATCGCGCAGGCGTCGACGGCCGGATCGGTCGCGCTCCTCGGCTTCGTGCGGGATCCCGTGGCCATCGCCGCCGTCGCGTTCCTCGTCGGCGCGACCAGCAACGCCTCCCGCCCCGCCGTTCAGGCGATGATGGCGGACATCGTCCGGCCGGAGGACCGCGTACGCGCGTTCTCCCTCAACTACTGGGCCATCAACCTCGGTTTCGCCGTCTCCTCCATGGGCGCCGGGTTCATCGCCGAGGTCAGCTACCGCGTCGGCTTCCTGGCCGAGGCGGGGATGACGCTGGTCTGCGCGATCGTCGTCTTCCTGAAGCTGCCGGAGTCGCGGCCGGAGCGGACGGCGGCGGAGAAGGCCGGGACGCAGGACGTCGGACTGGGGACCGTGGTGCGCGACGGGCGGTTCATGGGCGTCGTCGGGCTCTCCTTCCTCGTCGCGCTGATCTTCCAGCAGGGGTCGGTGGGGCTGCCGGTCGCCATGGGAGAGGCCGGTTTCACGCCCGCCGACTACGGGCTCGCCATCGCCGTCAACGGGGTGCTGATCGTGGCCCTGCAGATCCCGGTCACCCGGGTCATCGAGCACCGCGACCCCGGACGCCTCCTCGTCGTCTCGTCCGTGCTCGCCGGATACGGCTTCGGCCTCACCGCCTTCGCCGGGTCGATCGGCGTCTTCGCCCTCACCGTCTGCGTCTGGACCCTCGCGGAGATCGTCAACGCGCCCACCCAGACCGGCGTCGTCGTCCGTCTCTCGCCCGTACAGGGGCGCGGCCGCTACCAGGGCATGTACACGATGTCGTGGTCCGTCGCCGCGCTCGTCGCGCCGCTGATGTCCGGGGTCGTCATCGACCGCTGGGGCGCCGAGTGGCTGTGGGGGCTGTGCGCGGTGATCGGGACCGTGGCCGGGGTGGGGTACTGGGCGTTGATGCTCCGGATGCCAGGGTCGGAGGCGGAGGTGGAGGTCGAGTTCGAGGTGGATGCGGAGGCCCAGGCCGCCGCGAGGGGGCCTGCTGCGGAGACGCCGTCCCTTGCGGGCCCGCGTCCGGGCCCGAGCCCGGGCCCGGACGCGGACGCGGACGTGCGTACGACCCCGTAGGCAGCACGGAACCCGTAGGTCCCCCGAGGGCGCGCGGCCGGCACCGGCTCGGCCTGAGGCCGGCACCGGCTCGGCCTGAGCGGCCCGGCCGCCTACGGATGCATCCGCGCCCCCTTCACCACCTTGTCCACCCCGTTGCGCGGCCCGTACACCGCCAGCCCCACCAGGTCCAACTCCCCCGTCCCCACGGCTCGTACGGCCGCTCGGTTGTCGCGGTCGTTGCCCGTGGTGAAGAGGTCGGACGTGAAGACGGCGCGGGGCAGGGCCCGGGCCAGCGCACGGGCGTGCGCCGTCCTGAGCACCTCCTTCGTCCCCTCGAAGACGAGGACGGGCTGGCGGAACATCGGGAGGTACGCCGTGCCGTCGGCGTCCTCGTACGGGTCGCCGATCACCTCCGGGATCATCGGTCCGACCCTGCTGACCAGGAAGGACGTGACGTTGAGGCGTTGCCAGGTCTCCAGGTCGTCGCGGAGGAGGACGACGATCTTGGTGTCGAAGCGGAGGGGGGCCGTGCTCGCGGAGGTCTCGCTGCTCATGGGACGAGACTGCCGACCAGCGTACGCCCCCGTCTTGTACGTTCTTTGCATGTGCCCCCAGCGGCCGAAGCCCCACCGGCCGACAGCCCAGCCGTCCCCCCAGCGCGAGGTCACCGCCTGGCGGCCGCGGGTGCCCGGCATCGTCGAGGTGTTCCACGCGCACTACACGGAGTACGCGTACCCGATGCACGTGCACGACGTCTGGACGCTGCTGATCGTCGACGACGGGGCCGTGCGCTACGAGTTGGACCGGCATGAGCACGGGACGCCGAACGACACGGTCTCGCTGCTGCCGCCCTACGTGCCGCACAACGGGGCGCCGGTCACGGACGAGGGTTTCCGCAAGCGGGTGTTGTACCTGGACCTGGATTCGAGTTCGCTGGACGAGAGCCTGATCGGGGCGGCCGTGGACGGTCCCGACCTGCGGGATCCGCTGCTGCGGCGGCGGGTGGGGCAGTTGCACGCGGCCCTCGCGCGACCGGGGGACGAGCTGGAGGCGGAGAGTCGGCTGGCGCTCGTCGGGGAGCGGCTGCGCGGGCATCTGCGCAGGCCACCGGCGCGTTCGGCCGCACAGCCGCCCGGCGGCCCCACGGTCGCCCACCGGCTGCGCGAACTCCTCGACGAGCGGGTCGCGGACGGGGTCACGCTGGCGGAGGCCGCGGGTACGGTGCACGCACACCCCGCGCATCTCGTACGGGCGTTCGGGGCGGCCTTCGGGATCGCGCCGCACCAGTATCTGATGTCCCGGCGAGTGGAGCGGGCCAGGCGGCTGCTGCTGGACGGGATGCGGCCGGGCGAGGCCGCGGCGGTGGCCGGGTTCTACGACCAGGCCCATCTGACGCGGCACTTCAGGCGGTGGGTGGGTGTCACCCCTGGCCGCTTTCGGAGCGGTCGGCCTTCGCACGGGTCAGGTGACTGAACGCGTCCAGGTTGCGCGTCGGCTCCCCCCGGGATACGCGCCAGGCGTACTCCTTGCGGATCGCGGAGGCGAAGCCCAGTTCGAGAAGGGTGTTGAAGGCGCCGTCGGCCGCTTCCAGGACCTGGCCGAGGAGGCCGTCGATGCCGTCGGGGGTGACGGCGGACAGGGGCAGCCGGGCCGTGACGTAGACGTCGCCGAGCGGGTCGACGGCGTAACTCACGCCGTACAGCTTGAGGTTGCGCTCCAGGAGCCAGCGGTGGACGCCCGCCTCGTTCTCGTCGGGGTGGCGGATCACGAAGGCGTTGAGGGAGAGGGAGTGCCGGCCGACGATCAGTGAGACGGTCGTCGAGAGTTTGCGGGTGCCGGGGAGCTTCACGACGTAGGTGCCGGGTGCCGGGCTCTCCCACTCCAGCTCGGCCTCGTTGAGGACCTGCTCGATGATCGACGCTTCGTCAGCCATGGGGCGAGCGTACCCGCCGGTAGGGGTGGGCGGCGGGTAGCGGGTGACGGGTGGCGACCGCCCGGGCGGTCGGGCCCCACCGCCGCTCACGCGTAGTGGCCCCGCACCCGGTGCCTGCGGTGGTCCTGCACGGCCGCCGCGTAGACGTCCGCGGTGGCGGCGGCCGAGGTGTCCCAGCCGAAGGACTCGGCGTGGGCGGCGGCGGCCGCGCCCATGCGGGCGGACAGTTCCGGGTGGTCGGCGAAATCGCGGAGCACGCGCGCGTAGGCGGCGGGATCGTGACCCTGCACCAGGAAGCCGGTCCGTCCGTCCCGCACGGCGACCGGGAGGCCGCCCACCGAGGCCGCCAGCACCGGCGTACCGGCCGCCTGCGCCTCGATGGCGACGAGCCCGAAGGACTCGCTGTACGACGGCATGACCAGCACGGACGCCGCCCGGAACCAGTCCGCGAGCTGCTCCTGGCCGACGGGCGGCCGGAACCGTACGACATCGGCTATCCCGAGCCGCGCGGCCAGCTTCTGCAGGCCTTCCGGCTTGGCGAGGCCACTGCCGCTCGGCCCGCCGACCACCGGCACCACGATCCTCGACCGCAGCTCGGGACGTTCGTCGAGGAGGACGGCGACGGCGCGCAGCAGGACGTCGGGGGCCTTCAGGGGCTGGATACGGCCGGCGAAGAGGGGGATCAGGGCGTCCTGGGGCAGGCCGAGACGGGTCCTCGCCGCCGCGCGGCCGTCGGCCGGTCGGAAGCGGTCGAGGTTCACGCCCGGGTGGACGACGGCGACCTTGGCCGGGTCGGCCTCGTAGTGGCGTACGAGTTCGTCGGCCTCCTCCGCCGTGTTGGCGATGAGGCGGTCGGCGGCGCGGACGATCTGGGTCTCGCCGATGACGCGGGCGGCGGGCTCGGGGGTGTCGTCGTCGGCGAGCGCGGCGTTCTTGACCTTGGCCATCGTGTGCATGGCGTGCACCAGGGGGACGCCCCAGCGTTCGGCGGCGAGCCAGCCGACGTGCCCGGAGAGCCAGTAGTGCGAGTGGACCAGGTCGTAGTAACCGGGTCGGTGGCCCGCCCACGCCTGCATCACCCCGTGCGTGAAGGCGCACAGCTGGGCCGGGAGTTCCTCCTTCGCCAGCCCTTCGTACGGGCCCGCGTCGACGTGCCGGACGAGGACGCCCGGGGCCAGCTCGACCGTCGGGGGCAGGGCGCCCGTCGTGGCCCGGGTGAAGATCTCCACCTCGACGTTCTGCGCGGCCAGCCGCTGCGCCAGCTCCACGATGTAGACGTTCATCCCGCCCGCGTCACCCGTGCCGGGCTGGTGCAGCGGCGACGTGTGCACCGACAGCATCGCGACCCGGCGGGGCTTCCGGTGCAGCCGAAGCCGCCCGGCGCCGGCCGGGGAGCGCCGTCCGAGCCTGCTGACGTAGTGGCTCACGTGGCGTCCTCCTCGCTCCGGGCATGCCGTTAGGAGGGTGTGGGGCCCTCTGGTCAGGCAGAACGCCGGAGGAGGCCGTTCCATTTCCGCTTTGCAGAATTATTACCGAATCTCGCTCAACCGTTCGACCACATGGTGAGTGGTGGGGCTGTGGCGCCTTCCAAGGGCGGGTGCCCCTCGGCGGGGAAGCGCGCGATCACCCGAAGGCGCCGGAGGAATACGCTCACTGCATGGCAAGACCAGTCGGCACCGTGACGCGCGGCACCACCAACCCCAACCGCCTGCGCCGCATGGACCGCTGGATCGCGGCGACGCACGGCGCCGAACTCCGCCGTGCCACCGCGCCCCTCGCCGTCGACCTCGGCTACGGCGCCGCCCCCTGGACCGCCGTCGAGCTTCTGCGCCGCCTGCGCGAGACGGCGCCCCGCACCGAGGTGGTCGGCGTCGAGATCGACCCGGCCAGGGTCGCGGCGGCGAAGCCGTACGCGTGCGAGGGCCTGACCTTCCGGCACGGCGGCTTCGAGGTGCCCGTACCGGGCCGCCCGACCCTCGTCCGGGCCGCGAACGTCCTGCGCCAGTACGACGAGGAGGAGGTCAGGGCCGTCTGGGAGCGCCTGTGCGCCCGTCTCTCGCCGGCCACGCCCTCGTCCTCGGGGGGCCTGCTCGTGGAGGGCACCTGCGACGAGATCGGCCGCCGCCACGTCTGGGTCGCGCTCGGCCCGGAGGGCCCCCGCACGGTCACCTTCGCCACCCGCCTCGGCTCCCTGGACCGCCCCTCCGACCTCGCCGAGCGCCTCCCCAAGGCCCTCATCCACCGCAACGTCCCCGGTGAACCGGTGCACGCCTTCCTCCGCGACTTCGACCGCGCCTGGGCCGCCGCGGCCCCCTACGCCTCGTACGGGGCCCGCCAGCGCTGGATCCGCACCGCTCGCGCCCTCGGCGCGGACTGGCCGGTTCGGGACGGGGTGAGGCGATGGCGGCAGGGCGAAGTCACGGTGGCGTGGGAGGCGTTGGCGCCGAGGGGGTGAGCGCGCAGCCGACCCGCGTCCGCGTCGATCACCCAGAGCGATGAACTCGTGACGGACGGGAACGATCGCCTCGGGCCGATCGTCACACAGACGGGAGCAACGATCTCCTCGACTCGTGAGTCACACAGATGCGAGCGGAAGCGGGCGAGCGGAAGCGGGCGAGCGGAAGCGGGCGAGCGGAAGCGAGCACCGAGGGAGGGGCGGGGAGGGGATGGGAGTACCGGGGAGGGCGGGGGAACGGACGTGGAGCCGCAAGAGGGAGCCAGGGACGGGGAGTTCGTGGTCGCTCACCCCTGTTGGATCACGCGACGCCGTGACACGATCACCGAGCACCGGCAAGTTACTGACGGTTAACCAGTTCTTTTTCCAGTGGGGTTGGGGGCAAGAGGTATGGGAGCCGGCAAGCGGAGCCTGACCATGGCGGCCGTGGCCGTGGTCTGCGCGATGACCGTGCTGGGTGCACCGGTCAACGCGTACGCGAGCCAGACGAAACCGACCGAGCCGACCCCGGGTCCGGCCCCGTCGCCGTCGAACACCGCGGGCGGTTCCGGCACTCCGGAGACCTACCCGACTCCCGTGACGAACGAGGAGCTGGAGGCCGTACGCACGAAGCTGGAAGGCCTCTACCACGACGTGGCGGTCGCCACGGACGCGTACAACGCGGCCGAGGAGAAGGCCGACAAGCAGTCCGAGGAGCTCGTCGATCTGGCCCACGAGGTCGACAAGGGCCACGCGAAGCTGGACAAGTTGCAGGATCTCATCGGCGCCGCGGCCCGCGCCCAGTACCGCGGTGGCGGCCTCCCGCCGGAGGTGCAGCTGTGGCTGACGGAGAACCCCCAGGACTTCCTGGAGGGTGCGGACCGTCTGCGTCAGGGCCAGCTCGCGACCAAGGGTCTGCTCGCCGAGATGACCCGGACGCAGGAGGACTTGGAGCAGTACGCCAAGGACGCCTCCGCGCGCTGGAAGAAGCTGGAGGCCAACCGCAAGGCCAAGGAGAAGGCCAAGAAGAAGATCAAGAAGCAGATCGCCGCCGCCGAGGAGCTGGAAGGCCAGCTGGAGGACGACGAGCGTGAGCGGTTGGCGCAGCTGGAGGAGGCCGCCGCGGAGAAGTCACAGGCCACGTGGCTGGGCTCCGGCATCCTGGACGAGATCAACGGCAAGGCGTCGCCGCAGGGCAAGCAGGCCGTGAAGTTCGCGACGGACCAGATAGGCAAGTGGTACGAGTGGGGCGCCGAGGGCCCCGACACCTACGACTGCTCCGGTCTCACCAGCAAGGCGTGGGCCGCCGCCGGTCTGACCATCCCCCGCACCTCCCAGGAGCAGTGGCGCCTGCTCAAGCACATCGACATCCAGGACATGCGCCCCGGCGACCTCATCATCTACAACGCCGACGCCAGCCATGTCGCCATGTACCTGGGCAACGGCTCCATAGTCCACGCCCCCCGCCCGAACCGTAAGGTCTCGATCGCCGGGGCAGGGACGATGCAGATCCTGGGAGTCGTACGACCGGACGCGTGAGCGGGTCGCCTACGGCTGGGCGGGGCGGGACAATCCGGTGCGGTGGCGATGCCGGTGGCGGTGGCGGTGGCGATGCTGGTGCCGGTGGCGAGGCTGGTGCCGGTGGCGATGCTGGTGCCGGTCGGCAGCGGCAGGTGGACCGTCGCCCCTGCCGGGCGGGTGCGCCTCACGCGTGCACGATTTCCGTACCGGGTGGCGGGGTGAGGCGGGCGGCTGCGCGGCGACGCGCACCAAGCCGCCTGCCGCCGGCCACCGGGCGGCAGGCGGCAGGCGGCAGGCGGCAGGCGGCAGGCGGCAGGCGGCAGGCGGCAGGCGGCAGGCGGCAGGCGGCAGGCGGCAGGCGGCAGGGTGCGCACGACCCGCGGGGGCCGGCCCGTGGGCACCGACCGTGCCCCCGCCAGTCACGTGACCCACCCCACGTGACTCGCACCACCTTCCCCGACCCGGCTCAACCTCCGCCGCGTGACATACGTCATCCCAGGAGAAAGCCCTGCCATGTCCAAGTGCGGTACATGATGCGGCATATGACTCCGGCCGTTTGCCGCCCGGCGTCCCGCCGAGCATTCCGTTGTGGCGGCGCCTGGCGCTATGGTCCCCGTCGGTGGGTCGAGGTCCCTCGCCCCACCGTGCCCTCGGGGGGAGGGAAGGAACCCAAACACGATGCCCGTACCCGTACCGCGGCAGAGAGCGATCCCGGCCGTGGAGAGTGGTCAGGCGCACGCCGTGTCCGCATCCAGCGGACCGTCCGGAGAGGGGGCGGCCATGAACGCCTCGGCCCTGGCCCCTGCAGACAAGTCGAAGACGCCCGGCCCCACCGGCGACCGCGCCACGGGCCCGGCAGGCCTGCCCGCCCCCGCCGCACAGCCCGGCGGACCCACCAACCTCACGGTCCTCCTCATCCAGGACGACCCGGCGGGTTCCCTCAACGTGCCCGAGTTGCTCGACTCCACGGGCAAGCCGATCCGCGTGCGCACCGCCCGCAACCTCACCGAGGCCCAACGGCTGCTGACCGACGACGTCAACTGCATCCTCCTGGACCTGGCACTCCCGGCCCCGGCCCGCCCGACCGACACGGACACCGAGGCGGCCGACCGCCCCGAGGACGAACTCGCCGTCCTCAAACACGTCCTGCGACTGGCCCCCCGCCACGCCGTGCTGGCCCTCACCGACTCCGGCGACGCCGAACGCGGCACGGAGGCGGTACGGGTCGGAGCACAGGACTACCTCTTCCGGGACGAAGTGGACGGCCGCCTGCTGAGCCGCGCGATCCGCTACGCGGTGGAGCGGAAGCGGTCGGACACCGCCGAGCGCCGGCTCACGGAGTCCAAGCTGCGCGCCCAGGAGAACGCCCGCCTGGAGCGCGGCCTGCTGCCGACACCGCTGCTGGAGGGCTCGTCCCTGCGGTTCGCCGCCCGCTACCGGCCGGGCCGTTCCCGCGCCCTGCTCGGCGGCGACTTCTACGACACCGTCCGCACTCCCGACGGCACCGTGCACGTCATGATCGGTGACGTCTGCGGGCACGGCCCCGACGAGGCGGCACTCGGTGTGGAGCTGCGGATCGCCTGGCGGGCGCTGACGTTCGCGGGGCTGTGCGGCGACGAGTTGCTGTCCACGCTGCAGCGCGTCCTGGAACACGAACGCGAGAGCGACGAGATCTTCGCGACGCTCTGCACGGTCGACATCGCCCCCGACGGCCGCCGCGCGGGCCTCTGCCTCGCCGGTCACCCGGCCCCGCTGATCGTGCGCCACGGCCGCGGCATCCGGCCCACCCCGCCGGCCGACCTACTGCCGTCCGACAACGGCGGGCCGGCCCTCGGTCTGCTGCCGAACGCCCGCTGGCCGCGTACACAGATCGAGCTGGGCGCCGCCTGGAGTCTGATGCTCTACACGGACGGCCTGATAGAGGGCCGGATCGGCCAGGGCAAGGAGCGGCTGGGGCAGGACGGCATGGTCGAGATGGTCCGCCGTCAGCTCGCCGAGGGCCTGCGCGGCGAGGATCTGCTACGCGCGGCGGTGAACGAGGTCCGCGACCTCAACGGCGGCGAACTGACCGACGACGTGGCGGTCCTTCTGCTGGACCGAGAGGGCTGACGGGTCCGGCCGAGGCTCCGCCCCGGCTCTTTCGCCCTGCCTTCGCCCTGCCCTGCTCGGGGGGTCAGCGACCGCCGTTGTACGGGCCGTACGGACCGTCGCTGCTGGAGCCTCGGCGGCCGCCGCCGCCCCCGCCGCCGCCGGAGATCTGCTTGACCGCGGGACGCACATCCACGATGTACACGATGCTCGCGATGACGCCGATGATCGGCAGGAACGACAGGATCGAGAACAGATAGCTCACGACGAGGGCGATCCCGAGGATGATCAGCCAGAACACCTTGGTCTGCTTGTCCGCCGCGCGGAACGCGTCCTCACGCCGGAACGCGGCGTCGAAGAGCCCGAACGCGGCGAGAGCCATCAGGACGATCTTCAGAAGTCCCAGGAACCCCACGAAGCCCGTCATCAGCATGCCGCCCACACCACCCGTTCCGTTCGCTCATCCGACTGCCGACCGGCTGTCCGGTGCCGAGGCCGACTCCTACGCGGCCACCGTACCCGTAGAACGGGCCGGCCACCCCAAAGGTGCCCGGCCCGTCTCCGTACCGCGAAGTACCGCGCGGGTACCTCCGAGATACCGCGCGGGTACCTCTCTCTCTGTCGCCGACTTCTCCGTCGGCTATGTCGCCCACCGGGCGGCGCGTCCTGCCGCCTACTTCGCGGGCGGGGTGGTCTTCTTCGCGGTCGGCGCCTTGCGGACCGGGGCCGGCTTCTTCGGCGCGGCCTTCTTGGCGGCGGGCGCGGGGGCGGGCGCGGCCTGGGCCGGAACGGGCTTGGCGGCCGCCGGCTCGTCCTTGACCTCGACCGGCTTGGAGTTCGGCTCGACGGCGATCGCCAGCTCCTCGATCTCCTCGGCGGCCTCGCCACGCCAGGTCTTCACGGCCTGCTCACCGTGCTCGGCGACCTTCTCGTACGTCTCGCGGGCCTTCACCGCGTACTCGGCGGCGACGCCGACGCTGCGCAGCGCGAGGTCCTGCGCGGTCTCACCGAACTTCTTCAGGTCGGTGTCGAGGCTGCCGATGAACTCGGTGACCTTGGTCTGCAGGTTCTCCTGGGTCTCCTTGACCCGGGCGGTCGCCTTCTCCTGGACGGCCTTCGGGTCCGTCTGGCGTACGGCGTCGATCCGGGCCGGCGCCTCGGCGCGCAGCTGCTCGACGATGCCGGGGACCTTCTTCGCCTGCTGCAGGGCGAGGTCGGCGGTGCCGGCGGCGAAGTAGAACGGCGTCGGGTCGGTGACGGCCTTGCGGATGTCGTCGGTGATGGCCATGGTGATGGTCCTCCGGGTTGCTGTCAGCTGAGGGTTTGTGTGGTTCGGGTCCGCGTACGAGACTCCGGCGCCGAAGCGGGCGAAGTCAGCGAAGTCTTCTGATCATCGAGGTCGTCAACTCGCCGTCTGCCGCGGACCGGCATCGCCGCCGTCGCCGGCCGTACCGGAGCCCGGGCCGGGGGCCGAGGGTGCTGCGGCCTCCGTCACCACGCCGAGGTCCAGGTCGATCTCGAATCCGTTCTCCTTGCGGAAGGACTCGTAGATCTGGAGCAGCACCTGCTTCTGCCGCTCGTTCAGTGTGGGGTCGGCGAGGATGACGGCACGCGTCTCCACCTCGTCACGATCCCGCTCGGCGTCGAGAATGCCGGCCCGCACGTACAGCGTCTCGGCGGAGATCCGCAGCGCCTTGGCGACCTGCTGCAACACCTCCGCGCTCGGCTTGCGCAGCCCGCGCTCGATCTGGCTCAGATACGGATTGGACACCCCGGCGGCGTCGGCGAGCTGCCTGAGCGACAGCTGCGCGTTTCGCCGCTGTTCACGCAGGTACTCACCGAGATTGCCGACGTTGAGCGATGCCATGCCTCCACCATGCCCCACCCCCGCTAACTATTGCAAGCACCCGCTTGCAAAAGTGCGCTAGGCCACGCGCGGGCCGGGGGCCTGTGTAGCGAACGGTGGTGTCCGTTCCCTGTTCATCTGCGGTTTCCCGCCGGGTCTGCAGTGTGAAGTGAACGGGTCCCGGAAGACCTGCGCAGCGAGCAGCCCTACCGGCCCGCGAGGAGGATCGAACCGGGTTTTTGAGGGCTGCGTTCGATACAGGCGTCCGTGCGTTCGTCTAACGGTGGTTTTACCGGAAGGGACCTCGGCAGTGCCGTACTGCCCCGTGAAGCCGTGGCGAGCCGTTAGTGCTGGTGCTCTCGCACTTGGCGGTCAGGATGGCTGGACTTGATCGAAGAGGGCGAGAGCTTCGGCGGGGTCCGGGCTCATGAGGCGTTCCAGACCGGCCGTCGTGATCTTCGCCCACCTGCCGGCCCGTGCCCACATCCGTTCCTCGAAGGCGCGGACGGCTTCGTCCAGATCTCCAGGGCCGGGGGTGGCGGCGATGGACTCGGCGAGTTCAGCACCTTCCAGCATCGCGAGGTTCGCGCCCGCTCCCAATGGGGGCATCAGGTGGGCGGCGTCGCCCAGTAGCGTCACCCCGGGGACGTGGGTCCAGGTGTGGGACACGGGCAGGACGTAGAGGGGGCGGTGGATGAAAGCGGTGCCGTGGCGGAGGAGGTCGAGGACGGGAGCGGCCCAGCCGTCGAACAGAGCCAGCAGGCTCGATCGCACGGCTTCGACGTCGGCCAGGTCCAGGTTCGCGTGCCAGTCCAGCGGCGCACGGAACTTGGCGTACACCTTGACGTGGCCGCCGCTGTTGCGCTGGGCGACGAGAGCTCGGTTCACGCCGTACACAGCCACGGAACCGTCGCCGATCAGCCGGGCGAGGTCGGGGTGGCGGGTGTCGACGTCGTCAAGGGAGGTCTCGACATAGGTGACGCCGGTGTAGTGCGGTGTCGCCGGCGAGACTGCCGGGCGGATCCGGGACCAGGCACCGTCCGCGCCGACCACGAGGTCGAACGCCTCCTGTCGCCCGTCCGCAAAGTGGACCAGTACGCCGTCCCGGGCCCCCGGCACCACCTGCGTTACGCCCCGACCCCACCGGACGTCGAGAGGGCCGAGCAGCAGGTCGCGGAGTTGGCCGCGGTCGATCTCGGGATTGGCCCGGTCATCCGGGCGGGGTTGCCAGTCGCGCAGGACGGTCCCGTCCGTGTCCAGGACGCGCATGGCCTGCCCCTCGGGACGAGACAGTGCCTGGAACTCCGCCAGCAGCCCCGCCTTGTCCAGCGCGAGCTGGCCCATCCCTTCGTGCAGGTCCAGCGTGCCGCCCGGAGGGCGGGCGTCGGGGGCGGGATCGCGTTCGAGGACGGCGACGGGGGAGCCATGACGGTGCAGGACACGGGCGAAGGTGAGGCCGGCAGGACCGCTCCCGACCACTGCGATGCGATGTCTCATGGCGATACACTGTATTGCTCGTATACGGCGCATCGCAACGGTACGGTGAGAGCATGACTGTCTGGGACCGGCCGGAGCCGCCGACTCGCCCCGTGCCGCTCGACCGGGAGCGGATTGTCGCCGCCGCCATCGCACTGGCCGACGAGGGCGGGCTGGAGGCGGTGTCGGTGCGCAAGGTCGCGGCCCGCCTGGACGCCGGTCCGATGCGGCTGTACAGATACATCTCCACCAAGGAGGAGCTGTTCGACCTCATGGTGGACGAGGTCCAGGCCGAGACCCTCCCCGAGGAGCAGCCCGGTGACTGGCAGGAGGCCTTGCGCGGCCTCGCCCAGCGCACCAGGCAGGCCGCCCTCCGCCACGAATGGCTGGCCGACCTCCTCGGCGGTCGCCCGACCCTGGGTCCGAACGGCCTCGCCGTGACCGAGGCCACGCTGGCCGCCTTCGACGGCCTCACCGATGTCGACACCGTCATGCGCGCCGTGGAGACTGTCAGCGCCTACTTCATCGGCGCGATCAGGCGCGAGATCGCGAACCTGCGGGCCGAGCGCGCCACGGGCCTGTCCAAGCACGACTGGCAGCAGGCCCACGGCCCGCATGTGACGAGAATGCTGGCCACCGGCCGCTTCCCGGCGCTGGCCAAGGCCGTGCATGACGGCACGGACGTGGACGCCGAGACATCCTTCGCAACCGGCCTGGACTGGGTTCTCGACGCCGTGGCCGCCAAACTGACCCGGCCGCCGACGTGACGCTCAGCTCTTGCCGAATGTGAGCGAGGTCGGGGTCGGCATCCACCGGCCGGGCGGGGCTTGCGCCGCCACCACTGCATGACACGGCCCAGCGACGGGGGATCGCGCCGAACTGCGTAATCACCCGGACGAGGGGTTTGGTCCCATTCAAGCTGCCCACTCCCTACAGGTCTGCAAAGTGGCATACATGGGTCTGAGTGTGCTGGAGGGGGCGAAGCCGTCACAAATAGACGGCTTCGAGGTCGGCTGGCGGGACGACCAGGGTGAACATCGGCTGCCGTTGGCGGATGCGGTCTCGGTGCCGTTCGAGGCCGGGCCGCCGGTCCGCGGCTTCCCGTCATATCGGGGCAACGACATTTCCCTGGGTTGTATTGGTCGTCGACGATTCCGAGTCTGCGCTATTGGGGGAGGGTGACCAGGATGCGGCCGTGGCCACCGCCGGTGTCGACGTGGTCGTGGGCCTTGGTGATGTCGTCCAGCGGGTAGCGGTCGCGGACGTCGACGGTGAGGGCGCCGACGGCGGCGGCGGAGGTGAGGTCGCGGGCGGCCTGGCGCTTGGCCTCGGCGGGGAAGTCGTCGCTGCCGAGCAGCCGCAGGGTGACGTTGTTGAACAGCAGCGGCCAGAAAGGGACTTCGGTGCGGTCCGCGCGGGTGGCATAGGCGGCGATGACGGCATTGTCGGCGGCGACGGCGTTGTCGAGGTCGGCGTTGTCGGACAGCGCGACCTCGATGATCCGGTCGACGCCCCGCGGCGCGTAAGAGCGGATGGCAGCGGCGGGTTCGCCGGTGTCCAGGGCGACGGCGTGGGAGACGACGGCCGGGTCGACGTGGTCGAGGTCCGTGGTGCGGCGGACGGTGGCGATCACGGTGGCGCCGGCCCAGTGGGCGAGCTGGGCGGCCAGGGAGCCGACGCCGCCCAGAACTCCGTGGACCAGGACCAGTCGGCCGTCGACCGGGCCGTCGGCGAAGACGGTGCGGTGGGCGGTGATACCGGGGATGCCGAGGCTCGCGCCCAGTTCGTCGCCGAGGTGGTCGGGTAGCGGGACGGCCAGATCCGCAGGGACGACGGTGTACTGGGCGGCGGTGCCGAAGGGGCGGTAGGACTGGGCCCCGTGCACCCAGACCCGTTGCCCGACGCGGCGGGCGTCGACCCCGTCGCCCACGGTGTCGATGACTCCGGCGGCGTCGCTGTGCGGGATCACCCGCGGGTAGGCCATGGACGAGCCGAGCCAGCCACGCCGTTTCTTGGTGTCGCCGGGGTTGACGCCCGAGACGGTGACGCGGACGCGGACCTCGCCGGGGCCGGGGACGGGATCAGGGAGTTCACCGACGTGCAGGACATCGGCGGCGGGTCCCTGGTCGTCGTACCAGGATGCAAGCATGGGGGTACCTCCGTGGACAGTCAGCTCGCGGGAGCGGCGGGCGCATGCGGATCGCTGTCGGTGCATCCGGTGTCGAATACGGGCGGCTTCTCGCCGAGGGTCTCGCGCAGCCAGGTCCGTTCGGCGCGACTGGTGGCGCGGGCGGTGAGCAGCATGCCGCGTCGGTAGGGGTCGGCGATCTCCTCGGCACGCAGGGGTCGCTCGTTGTCGTAGAAGAAGCTCGCCGGTTCCTCCAGGAACTCCAGCCGTCTGCGCAGCACCGCGTGCCGTTCGGCCACGTCGGGCAGGTGGGAGAGGAATGCCAGGACGACGTAGAACCGGGTGAAGTCGGTGATCTCGTGGTCGGCGGGCTTACGCAGGCGCTGAAGCATGTCGGCCCGCCCTGCCGCGGTCAGGCTGAGCACGTACCGGGCCGCCCCCGCGGCCGGGTCGGCACGCCGCTCGACCAAGCCCGCCCTGGTCAGACGATTGATCGCCGGATACAGGCTGCCGTCACTGACGGGCCGCGTGTAGCCGGTCAGCTGTGAGACGCGGCGACGCAGCTCGTGCCCAGGCAGGGGTCCCTCGGCGAGGAAGCCGAGTATCGCGAGTTCGAGCATGGGTTCATCCTCGCACACCTACATCGAATCGATGTGAACATCGATTCGATGTTAGGCTCCCCGGTATCCATCCATCGTCTTTGGAGAGGCACAGCAAGATGCCGGCGCAGTCCAGCGAGTCAGTGATGAACCGCTTCGTCGAGTTCATCAACACGGGCGACGAGGGTCTCGCTCACGAAGTCATTTCTCCGGACGCGGTGTTCCACGCACCCAGCCACCCGAAACCGCTGCGGGGGCCCGATGGGTACATGGAAGTCCTCGGGATGATGCGCAGCGCCTTCCCGGACGTCCAGTGGACGCTGGAGGAGACGGTCACCGAAGGCGACACGGTCGCCGCGCGGTTCACCATGCGGGGAACCCACGACGGTGAATTCTTCGGGATCCCGGCGACCGGCAACAAGATCTCGGTGCAGGCCATGAACTTCTACTATCTGGCCGACGGCCGGATCGTCGGCGAACGGGGGCAGCCCGACCTCCTCGGGGTGATGCAGCAGATCGGTGCCGTACCGGCGCCGTGAACCTCGTGGCGCCGCGTGAGCCTGTTGTCGCGCGGACCTACCGCTGCCGGGAGGTACGTCGCCCCGGCAAAGGGTAAGGCCCACACCGGCCCGCGGGCGGCCGACGCAGGTTCACTGCAAGAGGCCGGCCTTCCACATGACGTTCCTTGCCGTCCAACCCAGTCGGCGCAGGCGGCCAGGGGGTCCGGGCCGAAGGAAGCGTCACGCGACTGCGTTGACAGCGAAGTTGGTCCGCGCAGGTCAGCGACTTCAGCCCGACTAACTTCGCTGTCAAAGGACAGCAGCGCGACCAAGACCGCCTAGCAGCTACGGCCGGACCATGGCAGGGCAACGATCAACGCGTGCTGACGCAGAAGGGATGTCCCGCCGGATCGGTGCAGGGCCACCGGCATCCGCGCGGCGTCGGCGTCGGCGTCTTATATGGATCGGCTGTTACAGAATCCGGGCATGGCACATCAGTCGAGCGTGCCCAGGGCGACCTCCACGAGTGGTTCGAGAGCCTTTGCGTCCGGGGTGACCTTCGAGGAGACGAGGAGTCCGTTGAGGAAGGTGACGAGGAAGGCGGCGAGGGTGTGCGGATCGTGCCGCGCCGAGATCTCGCCGCGCTCCGCCGCCGCGCGCAGCAGGCCGGTGAGGGCGTCCTCGTTGGCGTTCAGCACGTCCCGTACCGTGCGACCGCCGCCTCGGTGTCGAACTCCCGGGTCCTCGCCATGCCTTCACCGCAGCTGTTATGGAACGTGCGATCAAGAATGCCCCAAGCGACGCAGGCGACCCCCTCCCGCTCCCGCTCCCGCCCCCGCTCCCGCCCCCGCCCCCGCTGGCTGGAATGTTCTGGGCGTCGCGGCGAGACGGGGAAGCTTGAGGCATGCGTCCGACCGACTGGCATCTCACCGCAGACGTCAACGACTTCCACGCCCGAGCTGGGGACTTCCTTCGCTCGCGCCCCGCTCTGCACACCATGGCGCTGACGGTGACGGAGAAGTACCGAACTGAGGGAGTGGCCTCCCGGCACGGCGCCGAGGGTCCTGTTTTCGGCCGACTGGAGTGCGAGGGCGAGGTCCGCGCGGCCTTCCTCCAGCGCACCCCGAGCGGTTCCCTGAGCGTCACGTCCCTCGCTCCCGAACAGGCCGACGCGCTCGCCGTCCGTCTGGCCGAGCTGAAGCACCCGGTCCCCGGTGTGGTCGGTGACCATGACTCGGCCGCCGCGTTCGCCGAGGCATGGCAGCGGCGGACGGGCGCGGAGCCGGTGCCCAGCACGCGGCTCCATCTCCACCGTCTCGGCACGCTCACCCCACCGGAGCCGTTCCCCGAGGGCCGGGGGCGCGCCGTGGGCGAGGAGGACCGGGAGCAACTCATCCGCTTCTGCCGCGAGTTCTGCGTCGACGTCGCCGAACAGCCCTCCATCGACCTGATCGACGCCGGCTCCTGGGCCGACTCGCGCTTCGCCGACAGGCACTTCACGTTCTGGGAGACGCCCGACGGCACCCCCGTGTCGATGGCGGCCAGGACCACGGTCGTCGGCGCCATGAGCAGGGTGGATCCCGTCTACACCCCCGCCCACCTCCGGGGGCGCGGCTACGCGGGCGCCGTGACGGTGGCGGCGAGCCGCGCCGCGCTGGCCGCGGGCGCGAAGGAGGTCGTGCTGTTCACCGACCCTGCCAACCTCACCAGCAACGCCCTCTACAGGCGCCTCGGCTACGTCCTGCTCACCGACTTCATGGTCTACGAGTTCCCGTCCACCGCGTCGGAGGCCGGCTGAGAGCCGACGGATCCGTGACCACGGCGGACACGCACGGGGGCGCGGCCCCGAATCTCCGGCCCCGAAATCTCCGGCCCCTGCCCCCTGCCCCCCGTGCGGGCGGCAGACTTGCCCCATGACCGCCATCGCTCCGAACGCCAAGGCCGACCTCCGCCTCTATCTGCAGTCCGCCCGCGACGCCCTGGTGTGGAAACTCGAAGGGCTGTCGGAGTACGACGCCCGCCGCCCGCTGACCCCGACCGGCACCAACCTCCTGGGGCTGCTGAAGCACGCGGCCGGCGTCGAACTGGGCTACCTCGGCGACACCTTCGGGCGCCCCTCGGGCGAACCCCTGCCCTGGCTCGACGGTGACGCCGAGCCCAACGCGGACATGTGGGCCACCGCCGACGAGTCCCGCGAGGACATCGTGGGGCTCTACCGCCGGGCCTGGGCCCACGCGGACACGACCCTCGACGCGCTCCCGCTGGACACGGTCGGAAGGGTGCCGTGGTGGCCCGACGGCAAGGACGAGGTGACGTTGCACCACGCCGTGACCCGCGTGATCGCCGACACCCACCGGCATGCCGGACACGCCGACATCCTCCGGGAACTCCTCGACGGCGCGGTCGGCATGAACGACGGCAACACGAGCATTCCGTCGAGCGACCCGGCATGGTGGGAGAAGTATCGCGGCCGCTTGGAACGCGCAGCCGAGGAGGCCGAACGAAAGGCGTGAACCGGCCCGACAGACAGGCCATTTCCTTCGACCGCGTCACCCCACCTCCAGAACGCGCCGGAATTCAGGCCGAATACGCATTGCCCGGCCCCGGCCCCTCCCCTTATCGTGGGCGCATGACTGCCGGGTCGGCCTCGCGCCGTGAGTGGATTGGTTGCCCGGCCTCCGAGTGAGGCCGGGGCGGGCCAGGAGCCCGCCTGCTGAGGTTCCGCGCGCCGAACACCGTTCTCTTCTCCGATCTCCCACCGACGAGATCCGACGAGATCCGACGAGATCATCGGGTGCCTACCCGGGTTCCTACGGTGTTCCCGACGCACCACGGGTGCGCCCTTCACGTGTCCGCGCGCACCGAAGTCGCACACCACCACACCGCAGCGCATCACTTCGCATCGCGACACACCGCACCGCACCGCATCCTCGGTAGAGGCCCTCACCCTCACGCATTCCACCGACGCGTCCATTCCGTCGGCCATTCACCGACTCACGCGCTGCGGCAATCACCCCTGCCCGAATTCCGCGACGAAAACCCCGTCGCGCGGCCACCAATGGAAAGCAGAGAATGCCCCACCCTTTCAACCAGCAAGTCATCGACGAGTTCCGCGCCCGCCACGGCGAGGTCGGCGGATACTTCGAGGGCGCCCGGCTGATCCTCCTCACCACCACCGGCGCGCGCACCGGCAACCGGCACACCACCCCCCTCGGCTACCTCCCCGACGGCGACGGCACGATCCTGGTCATCGCGTCGGCCGGGGGTTCGCCCAAGCACCCCGACTGGTACCGGAACATCACGGCCGACCCCCGGGTCACCGTGGAGAGCGGGGCGTTCACCTACGAGGCCGAGGCCGTCGTCCTGGAGGGCGAGGAGCGGGACCGGGCGTTCGCGCGAGCCGTCGAGGACGAGCCGGGATGGGCCGAGTACCAGGCGAAGACGGACCGTACGATCCCGGTCGTCGCCCTGCGCGAGGTCCCCGTGGCCGGCCCCCCGAACATCAACGCCGGTTCCATGGGCGAGGCCGTCAAGGTCGTCCATGACGCGTTCCGCCGCGAACTGGCGCTGATCAAGAAGGAGTTGACGGCGAGCAACGGCCGGGCCGGGCTCGGTGCCCAGCTCCGCGTCAACTGCCTCACCTTCTGCCAGGGGCTCCACAACCACCACACCGGCGAGGACATCGGCCTCTTCCCCTTCCTCTCCGACCGCCACCCCGAACTGGTCCCGGCCCTCACCCGTCTCCACGAGGAGCACGAGCGGATCGCCGCCCTCTGCGAGGAGCTGCGCCGGGTCGTGACGGCCGAGAACGCCGCCCCCGGGGCCGTACTCCCCGAGGTGGAGCGCCTCATCGACGAACTCGAAGCCCATCTCGCCTACGAGGAGGCGCAGTTGATCCCCGTGCTGGACGCCGTGGCGGTGCCGTCGACATCCTGAGCGGCGCGGTGCGGGAAAGGGCGCGACAGCAGGCGCGCGTGCCCTGCTGAACAACCGGTGAGCAGCGCGCGAGCCCCCCGGGGGGAGGGAGATCGGGCTCGCGTGCGCGCCGCTCACCGGCACCGCTCACCGTAGCCACGGCCCCGATCACCAAGGTGCCGGTACGGTCATGACTCCGCCGCCTTCCGGTAACACGACCACACCCGCAGACACTCGCCGTACGCGTCGCCGGTCGGGGCCGGCGCCGCCCGCCCGGAGCCGGTCGCTCACCACGGCAGCGCTCGCGCGTGCACCACGTCCAGACGCGACACCGCGCGCGTGAGCACCACGTAGAGCCGGTGCAGCCCCCGCTCCTCCGCCGCCACGATCGCGGCCGGCTCGACCACCACGACATGGTCGTACTCCAGCCCCTTCGCCTCCCCGGCCCCCAACACCGCCACGCGCGCGCCGAGTTCGCCCGGTCCGCCCGTGAGGATGCCGGCCTCGCCGAGCGCCTCCCGCAGCCGCAGGACGTCCGGCCCGTCGGCCGCGATGACCCCGATGGACCCCTCACGGGCGAGCGCGTCCCGCACGGCGTTGACGGTCGTCCCGGGCACGGCTTCGGGGACGGCCGTGGAGACAGCCTCGGCGGCGGCGCCTCCCGCACCCCCGGCCCCCGCACCCCCGGCCTCCGTACCGCCCATGCCGCCCGCCCTTCTGATCCGCAGCTCCCCGTCCCTCCGCAGGGACCGGGCGGCGGGCACGTCCACCCCCAGGCGCCCCAGCAGCCCGTTCGCCAGTCCGACGATGGCCTGCGGCACCCGGAACCCGGTGGTCAGAGGGACGACATGGGCGTCCGGCTTGCCCAGGTGGGCGAGGAGTCCGGGCCAGTCGCGGGCGGCCCAGGGGGTCGTCCCCTGGGCCAGGTCACCGAGGACGGTCACCGAGCCGTAGGCCGCCCTGCGGGCGATCGCGCGGCACTCCATCGGGGAGAGGTCCTGGGCCTCGTCGACGACGACATGGCCGTAGCCCTCCGGGTGGGCGAGCAGCCCCGCGACCTCGTCGAGGAGCACGAGATCGGCGGCCGACCAGCGGGCCGAGCGCCATGTGCGCGGCGGTCTCGCCCAGCCGACGGCCTTCCGCTCCCCCGCGTCGAGCAGCCCCTCCGCCGCGACGGCGAGCGCGTCCGGGTCCCCGAGCAGCCCGGCCAGGACCTCCTCCGGCCGGACCTTCGGCCACACCGCCTCGACGTACGCGCCGACCGGCCGCGACCGCGAGATCCGGTACACCCACGCGTTCGGGCGGGGTCCCGCCCGCCGCTCCGCCTGCATCTGCAGCAGCCGCACGACCCGCGCCCGGACGCGCTCCCGCCCGACGTCGTAGGGCAGGTCCTGCGCCCGTACGTCCGCCACGATCCGTCGCAGCTCGTCCCCGGACACCCGCCAGCGGTACGAACCCTCCGCGAGGACGAGCGAGTCGAAGCGATCGGGCTGCTGTGGGCGCTCCGACTGGCCCGACCGCTCCGACCGCTCCGACTGCTCCGGCCGCCGCCCGGATCGTCGGTCACCGTCCGCCACCCGCGCGTACAGGGCCCGGCGGAGCACCTCCGCCATCCGGGGGTCGTGCTTCACGGCCGCCGCGCGCTCGTCGTCCTCCGCCGTGACCGGGTGCCGGGCGATCTCGTCCGTGACCGTCGACTGGCGTACACCCGTCTCGCCCAGCGCCGGCAGCACCTCCGCGATGTAGGAGAGGAAGGTGCGGTTGGGGCCGAGGATCAGCAGTCCGCCGCGGCGGATGCGCTGCGGGTAGGTGTAGAGGAGGTACGCGGCCCGGTGCAGCCCGACGGCCGTCTTGCCGGTGCCGGGGGCGCCCTGGACACAGACGGAGGTGCCGAGATCCGCCCGCACGAGGTCGTCCTGCTCCGGCTGGATGGTGGCGGCGATGTCCCGCATGGGGCCGAGGCGGGGCCGCTCGATCTCGGCGGCGAGAAGGCCGCCGGGGCGGGCGGTGACCGCGCTGCCGGATACGCCACCGCGGTCCAGGCGCTCGTCCTCCAGCCCCGTGAGGTCGGCCGAGTCACCCCGGCTCCCCGGCGCCCACCCGAAGCGACGCCGGACGGCGACACCCCGTGGATCACGGGAACTCGCCTGGTAGAAGGCCCGCGACACCGGCGCCCGCCAGTCGACGACGAGAGGCGGCACAGCCGGAGCCTCACTGATCCGCAACCGCCCGACGTGATAGCTCTGCCCGGCGTGATCGGCGTCCGTGCGGGCGCCGAAGTCGAGCCGCCCGAAGAACAGCGGCCCCTCGGGCAGCTCCCGCATCTCCTTGGCACGGCTGCGCAGCCGGTACCCGAGCACCTCGGCGTCCGCCCCCGACGCGGAGACGTCCTCCCCGACGACGACCTGTTCCCCCGCGCCTTGGACCATGGCGGCGAGGGCGGCGCGGCAGGTGTCGTGATACGCCCGCTCGTCGGCGAGCGTGCGCCGGAGTGCGGGGTCCACGGCAGGTTCGAGAGAGGTCATTCCACCGAGCCTACCGAAATAATGTAACCGAGTTACATTCCTTACCGAGTCTCGTACGCTTCGAGCCCGCCTGCACCGTCCGAGCGACCCCCGAGCGAAGCGGACCGATCCGAGCGACCCCCGAGCGAAGCGGACCGATCCGAGCGACCCTGTCAGGCCACCGCACCTCCGAGCGGAAGCGCCCCCTCCAGCCGCCCGAAGACCCGCTCGGCGGCGGCGACGGCGTCCCGCTCGACCTCCTCCACCGGCTCCCCGCACTCGACCCGCCGCCGGTTCTCCTCCGCGAGCACCCGCCGTACGGCCACGATCTGCCCGGCGGCGACCCGCGCGTCGAGCCCGCCCCCGAGCACCTCGGCGAGCGCGGCCTCGGCCCGCTCCAGATGGCCGTACGCCCGCGCGACCAGCGACGGCGTCCCATAGAGCAGCCGGTGGAAGGCGAGCACCTGCGGATGGTCGTTCAGCCCGGTCACCGGGTCCCGCCGCGCGAGCCCCGCCAGGAAATGCGCCCGCACGGCCCCCACGACCGACTCCCCCTCGGCCCGCCCGGCCACCACCCGCGCCGTCTCGTCCTCGTGATCGGCGATCCGGTGGAGCACAAGGTCCTCCTTGGCCGGGAAGTACCGGAAGAGGGTCGGCTTCGAGATCTCCGCCGCCGCGGCCACCTCGGCCACGGACACGGCGTCGAACCCCTTCTCCAGGAACAGCCCGATCGCGATCCCGGACACCCGCTCGTACATCCGCTGCCTCTTGCGCTCGCGCAGGCCGGTCTCACTCATACGGACGAGCCTACGCAGCGCCGGCGCCCGCCCGGAGCCACCGGGTGAGCGCCGCCTCGATCGCCCCCACGTCGGGCACCTCCTCGACGCCCAGGGGGTACGCGCCCCTGCTCAGCACCTCCCGGAGCGACCGACTCGCACGGCGCAGCAGGGCCCCGTCCACCTGGGGCTCAAGTCGCAGGGACTGCGAGGTGCGCATCACGTCGGTGAACACCGACTGCGCCCTCTTGTAGTCGAGGAGCTTCGGGAGGTCCTCCCGCCAGCCGTGGGAACTCCCCGGGCGGACGCCCTCCACGAGTGCGCACCACCGCCGCGTCATCCGCCGCTCCTGCTCTGGCGGGTAGCGCATCAGATACAGATGGGTGGCCAGGTCGTAGAGCGGGTCGCCGAACATCGCGAGTTCCCAGTCGATGGCCCAGAGCCGGCGATCTGGGTCGACGATGAGGTTCTCTCGGTGCAGGTCCGCGTGGAGGAGACAGAACGGTCGCTCCCGCAGGCCGGCCACATGCTTTCTGAGCTGCTTGAAGGAGTCGTGATCCAGGTTCAGTCCGGCGAACAGTTCCCCGTACTCCGCGAGGTTGGCTCCGTAGACGCGCTCCTCGGTGAAGCAGATCAGGCGGTCGAGGAATCCGGCGCTGTCGCCCTCCGGTGCCCGGTCGCCCGCCTCGCACCTCCGCTTCACCAGCAGGGACCGGGGTCGTACGGCGACCAGTTGGCGGAACAGGGTGAGGATCTGCTCGAACGCCTCGTCGGGGACCGCCGTGCCGGAGGCGTGGAGCGCTCCGAGGGTCGCTCCTTCGATGAACCGCTGGAGGACGGTGCCCTCGACCTCGATGAGGTCCGGGATGTTGTCGATACGCCCCTGCAGCTCGGTGAGCAGACGCTCCTCCGAGTCGAAGCAGCGCCGGTCGAACCAGAGCAGACCGGCGCGGGGCTCACGGCACTTCCAGCGGGCGCCCCCCGCTGCGAACCTGGCCTCGGGCGGCAGCGGGAAGACATACGTCTCGTGGTGGTAGCCGCTGAGCGGTCCCTCCACCTCGTCCGGGGCGGCGCTCATCTCACCGGCGCGGCGCCGCCCCGTGGAATCCGATTCAGCTGGCATTGCCCGTTCTCTCGCCGTGGTCGCACCAGTGGTGAAATCAAGGAAGTGGAGGCACGTTACTCCTCCGTGGGCGAGCATCGTGGCAGAAGCGAAGCATTCGCCGGTGGCGGTCCACGGGTTGAACACTCACGCGTCGACACCCGTACTGACACTCGTCGCGCGCCTGTCCGAAGACGCCGTATCCGCAGGACACACGGGTCGCCGGGTCACTGCCCGGCGAGCGGCGCCCGCAGGACGTCCAGGACGAGCTTGAGCGAGTTCACGGTGTGCGGGAGGGGTACACCCGCGTCCAGGAGCGCTTTGAGCTTGCGCTCGTTGTGCGCGTAGCCCAGAAAGGGAACCCCCGCGTCGCGGGCCGCCGCGAAGTCCGTCGGCGCGTCGCCGACCATCAGGGCGCGCGCGGGATCCGCTCCCATCGCGTTGAGGGCCTGGCGCAGGATGTGAGGGTGCGGCTTCATCAGGTCGAGGTCGCGGGTGCGGCCGTACATGTAGGGGAAGCACTCGGCGAGGCCGCGGGTGTCGATGTAACGGGCCGCGGCGAGAGCCGAGTTGTTGGTCGTGATGGCGAACCTGGCCCGACGGGACCAGGTCCGGATGAGCGGGTCGGCCCAACTGGTGGGGTACGCCTTCGGCGCGGCGGTCAGCTCCTGCTGGGTGAGCCACTCCTCCAGGTCGACGATGAGGTCGCTGCTGGGGTGACGCCGGCCGAGGCCCAGGAGGACGACCTGCGGGTCCGCCGTGTCGCGCTCCCGCTCGGTCAGCAGCCCGCCCAGCCCGCGCCGGTCGATCAACTCCACCAGATCGCGGGCCACTTGGTGCGCGGGATGCCCGGAAAACAGTCGACAGATCGGCCCGTCCAGGTCCCAGAGCACGTAGCGGACGGGGGTGATCAGTTCTCGGAGGGACTCTGTCTGTGCTGTCACCGGTTCAGTCTGCGCCGTATCAGGAGTCACTAGGAGAGTGTCAGGTCCGTCGTGATGGTTTCCCAGAGGGCGTTGAACCATTGCTGGGACTGATCGACGAAGGCCGCGTCGCGGGGTCCCGTCTCCTTCTCGAAGGAGAACAGGAGCGACTGGGTGCCGAAGGCGTCGTACATCTGAAGGGGGCCGTCCTCCATCTGCTCCTCGCGCTGCATGAGCATGTAGTAGGCGATCAGGGCCTCCTGGCCGTTGAGGAGGTACAGCTTGACGGGCGGGGTGAAGGGGAGGGCGCGGAAGGTGACGCGGACGTCGAGCTGGTGGGACGTGCGCAGGGCCAGGAGGTTGTGGCGCAGGACGCGGATCTGGGCGTTGCGCTGGTCGAGCCAGCGCTTGTGGACCGGGTCCTCGTCGTCCGTGCCCCGCCCCTCCACCGGGACCGGGAACGCCAGGTTGATCTTCCGGGAGGGCAGGAGGATGCGTACGTCGATGGACTCGGGACGCATCGTGCCCTCGTGGATGCGGCGCACCGGTTCGCCGAGGGCCAGCATCAGGGTCTCGGCGGTGAGGCAGGCCGCGTCGACGCGGACGTGCGGCGCGGAGAAGGCCGCGGCGAGGCGGGGGCCGAGGCCCACCATCGTGGACTGCGGTGCGTCCCTCGCGGGGTGGAGTGCCTCGGCGACCCTGGGCGGGCTCCCCTTGCTCACGTTGCTCAGCAGCCCGTCCTCCTGCAGGGCACGCAGCGCCTGACGGACCGGGCCGCGCTCCACGCCGAACTCCTCCGCCAGTTCGGCCTGGGTGGGCAGGCGCTCGCCGGGCCTGAGCTCGCCGCTGCGGATACGGTCCCGCAGGGTGTCGGCGATCTCCTGGGACGAGAGCTTTCTGCTGCCGTTCACTGCAACGTTCTCCTGAGTCACGACCAAACGGTACAACTCTCACCCATCTTTGGGGAGTTCACCGCAAGGTGGTTATAAACCTAGACCAAATGGGAACCATTTAAACGAAGTTGGTTGCCAACTTTCTCAAGTTGGCAGAGGTACCGACTCTCACCGGCCCCCTGGTCACCCAGCCCCTCGGAGGAGGTACCACCATGCCCGCTGCCCTCGCCCTCGCCTCCGCCCTCGTCGTCGTCGCCCTCCAGCGCTTCGTCGAGTGGCGCTACGGCACCATGGGAGTCATCGGCCTGCTGTTCCTCACGATCGGACTGAAGGCCAACAACCACACGTGCAGCTCGATCGGCGCGGTCATCCTCGCGCTGATGTTCGCCGGACCCGCGATGTGAGGCGAGAACGCCCGCTGCCCGTGAGCGGGCGGCACGACCCTCAGGTCGTGAGCAGCAGGTCCGAACTGATGGTCTCCCACAGGGCGTTGAACCACAGGCCGGACTGCTCGACGAAGGTCGTGTCCCGCGGGGCCGCGGCCGCGTTCCGTTCGAACGCGAACAGCGTGGACTGGGTCCCCTCGGCGTCGTACATCTCCAGCTGCTCGCTGTCCACCTCGGCCTCCTTCCGCTGGACCGTGTAGTACGCGAACAGCGCCTCGCGGCCGTTGAGCAGATACAGCTTCACGGGCGGTGTGAAGGGCAGCGCGCGGAAGGAGACACGGACGTCGATGCCGTGCGTGGACCGCAGGGCCAGCAGGTTGTGCCTGAGGACCTGCCCCTGCGCGTTGCGCTGGGCGAGCCAGCGGCGCTGCAGCCGGCCGTCGACCGAGGCGTCCACCGGGGTCGGGAAGGCCAGCGGGATGTCCCGGCTGGGCAGCATCACCCGGACATCGACCCTGGCCGGATTTATGCGCCCCGCGTGAATCTCGCGCAACGACTCACCCACGGCGAGCGTGAGGGACACGGACGTCAGACACAGGGCGTCGATCCGCACATGCGGGGCCGCGAAGGCGGCGGACACGCGCGGGCCGAGTTCCACCATCGTGGGCCGCGGGGCCGCTTCCGGCCCGCCGACGGCCGCCGTTCCCAGGCCCGCGGCGACGGTCGCCGGACTGCCCTTGGAGACATTGGTGAGCAGGTGCTCCGACTGAAGGACGCGCAGGGCCTGCCGTACGGCCCCGCGCTCCACGCCGAACTCGTCGGCCAGCTTCGCCTGTGTGGGCATGCGCTGTCCCGGTCGCAGCTCGCCGGACCTGATCCGGCCGCGCAACACGTCGGCCACCTCGTGGTGTGACCTCTGGGGCCGCTGTGACGACTTCCGCCCATCGACGGCCGTGCGTTCCCGCTCCACGAACAAACACTACAACTTCTCGCCATCTTTGGGCAGTTCGTGGGAAGGTGGTTATGAGACGACTCCAAGAGGACATAAGTAAGGTGAAGTTGGTTGCCAACTTCCCCAACATGGTCAAACCTTGGGACTGTTGGTGACACCGAGACCGACCGATCGACCTCCCCTCCGGAGGGGAGCCGGGAGTCCGACCGGTCCGCACAGCCACAACTGAATGGATCAGCCACAACTGAATGCGCAGCCACAACCACAACTGAACAGCTACGGATTCCGCACACACGCACACACACCACGAAAGGTTCAGAAGATGTCCGGGCACCACGGTCGCCTGGACGTCCGCAGCAGGGCGTCGGCTACGGAGGCGGCGCCCTTCCGCTGTTCCCGGACCCGGCCGAGCGCGCCGAGCCGTACGGCCGACTCGTCGCCCAGCCACAGCGCCGCCAGGTCCGAGGCCTCCAGCACGAGGTCCCCGTCCTCGCTCGTCGGCACACAGCTCGCGCCGTCCGGGCCCGCGTCCAGGCGGTAGCGCCCGTCCGCGAAGCCGCCCGCGTCGACGACCTCCAGCACCAGCGTCCCGGTCCCGGCGTACGTACGCGTCTCCAACGCCCGTACGACGTCCAGGATCCGCACCCACAGCCAGTCCGCCTGCGTGGTGACGCTCACGGCGCGCGGGTCGGGGAAGAAGTGCGGCAGCAGGTCGTCGGGGGCCCGCCAGCCGGACTTGACCTTGGTGATCCAGTCGATCGAGCAGAGGTAGTGCCACAGGGCGCGCTCGGCGGCCGGGGTCGTCGCGATCAGCCAGTTGACGTCGGCCGTGTTCTGCGGCTGCTTCATCTGCCAGCTGTCGTCCGCCTCGTACGAGACGAGCCCCTCGACCTCACCGGCCGCCGAGCGGTACACCGCGTAGAACGGGTCGGTCCAGGAGGAACTGGTCCGCAGGTCACCCGTGTTGACCCGCCACCAGCGCTCGTCGCGGCTCACCGCGCCCGGCTGGGCGTGGCGCAGGCGGTCGTGGAGGGCGGGGCCGAGGGCGCGTACGGCCGCGCCGTCGACGAGATCGACCCGGCCGCCGTCCGCCGGGCCGGACCAGCGGGGGTCCAGGCCGGTGCGGGGGACGTCGACGGTCCACTCGGTGGTCCAGGTGGCGGGGCCGAAGCCGTAGCGGCCGTAGATCGGGTACTCGGCGGCGATCAGGGTGGCGACGACGTCGCCGCGTTCCTTCGCGGCGGTGAGGTCCTGGGCCATCATCCGGGTGAGGAGGCCCCGGCGGCGGTGGGTGGGGCTGACCGTGACGTTCGAGATGGCGTCGGCGGGGACGGTCCGGCCGCCGACGACCGTCAGTTCCTGGGGGAACGAGCGGAAGGTCGCGACCACCTGGGCGGTGTCGGTGGGGGTGAGGGGGGTGTGGGCGCGTGACGCGTCCAGCGCGGCGAGGGTGCGGGACGGCTCGATGTGGGACGAGCGGTCCTTGAGCTCCTGGGGGGAGAGGGGTTCCGGGGGGCGGAGGAATCCGGTGTTCAGGGCGTTCAGCCAGGCCGGGATCTCGTCCTCGGTGACGGGGCGTACGGCTATGTCGTGGGAGGAGCTCATGGGGCCACGCTAGGGGGCGGCCCGCGGTGTGTCTCGGGGATTTTCCCGCCCCGCCGGTGCGGGGAGGCGGGGCTTCTCGCGCGGTTCCCCCGCGCCCCTGGAAGGGCGCGGGGTCCGGCGTCAGGTGAGCAGATCGTCCACCTGGGCCTCGCCCTCCCGGTAGCGGCGGGCGATCTCGGCGCTGCAGTCGTCCGCGGTGCGCTGGAGGCGCTGGCGGCGGCCGGAGATCTGCTGCTCGTGGTGGACGAGACGGGCGAGACCGACGGTGAGTTCGTCGTCGGTACGGGCCCGGAGGTCGGAGAGTTCGACCTCGTCCAGCATCTCGGCGGCGAGCCGGCGGTACTCCTCGCCGTACGGCGTGCCCACGGTGACGTGCCGGGCCGAGGAACGGTGCCGGGCCGGGGCGTCCGTGAGGATCGCCGAGAGGCGGTCCACGAGCGCCGCCGGGTCCGCCGCGCCGCCCCGGCGGGCCAGTTCGGCACGCAGGATGTCGATACGGCCCTGGAGCAGCCGCCGCAGATAGCTGAGGTCGGCCTCGTCCCGCTGGGCGTCCCGGCGCAGAGTGCGCAGTTCGGGCAGCCGCAGCCGGGACAGTTCGTGCTCGGCCTGGTCCGGCGGCGGCAGCGGTGCGCTGTCCGTGCGCTGGACCGGTGGCCGGCGGATACCGGGGCCGGGCCCCGGGGTCGTACGGGTGGACGTCGCAGTCCCCGGGGGCTGCCCAAAACTCGATGTGCTCATGCGCCTCAACCGTCCCCTCGACCGGTGTGTGTGAGCATCGTGCCACTCTCTGTGGTCACTATGTGACCGAGTCCCCGCGATCCACCCCAGATGGGCGGTAATGGATCAATGAGAAAGACCGGGCAAAGCGCTCCGCAAACCCCGGTGATCACGGACCCCCCGTAAGAGGGACCCCCTCGCACACGGTTGATGGACGTCGGCGGCATGATGGTCGGCATGCGTGCGGTGGTGCAGAGGGTCGACGGCGCGAGTGTCGTCGTCGACGGTGAGACGGTCGGCGAGATCCAGGGCGAGGGATTGTGCGTCCTCGTCGGGGTGACGCACGACGACACCAAGGAGAAGGCGGCGCAGCTGGCCCGCAAGCTGTGGTCCGTGCGGATGCTGCACGACGAGAGGTCGTGCAGCGATGTGGACGCGCCGTTGCTGGTGATCAGCCAGTTCACGCTGTACGGCGACGCGCGCAAGGGCCGTCGGCCCACCTGGAACGCGGCGGCGCCCGGCGACATCGCCGAACCGCTGGTGGAGGAGGTCGTCGCACAGTTGCGGGCCCTGGGGGCGACCGTGGCCACGGGGCGGTTCGGGGCGAGCATGCGGGTCGGGCTGACGAACGACGGGCCCTTCACGGTGCTGCTGGAGATGTAGGAAGCGGGGCCGCCGCGCGACGGGCGGCGGGGGCGGGGCAGGGGGGCGCAACCCGGCGCGCGAAGGCCGCCGGACCCACCCGTCCGCCCTCGCGTCACCACGGAGCGTTTCGGAGCACCGCGGAGCGAAACCCCACCCGTACGGCCCATACAGCCCCTATGGCCCCTACGGCTCGACCACCGTCTCCTGTGCCGCCGCCGTCGTGTCCGCCATCAGCCGCGCGTCGACCGGCACGTTGCGCTTGATCAGCGCGAGGGCCACCGGGCCCAGCTCGTGATGGCGTACGGACGTCGTGATGAAGCCGAGCTTGCGGCCGTCGGGACCGTCGTCGGCGAGGCGGAGTTCCGCGCCGCGCGGCGGGAGGTGGACCTCGCTGCCGTCGAGGTGGAGGAAGACCAGACGGCGCGGGGGCTTGCCCAGGTTCTGGACGCGGGCGACGGTCTCCTGACCCCGGTAGCAGCCCTTCTGCAGATGCACCGCCGTGCCGATCCAGCCCAGCTCGTGCGGGATGGTGCGGTGGTCGGTCTCGAAGCCGAGGCGGGGGCGGTGGTGCTCGACCCGCAGCGCCTCGTACGCGAGGAGACCCACCGCGGGGCCCGCCTTGTCCGCGTACGACTCCAGGTCGGCGCGCGGCAGGAACAGATCACGGCCGTAGGGGGTCTCGCGGACGACCGTGCCCTGCGGGATCCCGGTGATCGAACCGGCCGGAAGGTGGACGACGGCGACGTCGTCCGTCCGGTCGGCCACGTCGACCCGGTAGAAGAACTTCATCGACTCCAGGTAGGCGAGCAGCGCCTGCTGGGTGCCGGGTTCGACATGGATCCAGACGGTGGTGCCGTCGTCGACCAGGTAGAGCGCGTGCTCGATGTGGCCGTTGGCGGAGAGGATCAGCGCCTCGGTGGCCTCGCCCGTGGGCAGTTCGCTGACGTGCTGGGTGAGCAGCAGGTGCAGCCAGCTGAGCCGGTCCTCGCCGGTGACGGTCAGGACGCCCCGGTGGGAGAGGTCGACGAATCCGGTGCCGTCGGCGAGGGTGCGCTGTTCGCGGAACAGGTCGCCGTAGTGCGCGGCGACACCTTCGTCCACCCCCTCGGCGGGGACGGCGCCGGGCAGGGACAGCAGAGGGCTTTTCATACGCCAAGCCTACGACTCGGTAGTTGAACCCTTGGAGGTCGATCCCTTGGAAACCGGTGCCCCGGGGGTAGATCCCCCGGAGGGCGATCCCTCGGAGGGCGATCCCTTGGCGCGCGCGGCCTTGCGCGAACAGTCCTGGCAGCGGCCGAAGATCGCGAAGTGCTTCATGTCGGTGTCGAAGCCGAACGTCTCGCGCAGCTTGGCCGTGAAGTCGGCCGCCACCGACACGTCCGCCTCGATCACGTCCGTGCAGTCCCGGCAGACGAGGTGGAGGTGATGGTGCCGGTCCGCCAGGTGGTACGTCGGCGCGCCGTGCCCCAGATGGGCATGGCTGACCAGCCCCAGCTCCTCCAGCAGCTCCAGGGTCCGGTAGACCGTCGAGATGTTGACCCCCGACGCCGTCTTCCGGACCTCCACGAGGATGTCGTCGGGGGTCGCGTGCTCCAGGGTGTCCACGGCTTCGAGCACGAGCTGCCGCTGCGGCGTCAGCCGGTAGCCGCGCTGCCTGAGGTCACTCTTCCAGTCGGTGCTCACCACGGGTCCAGTCTAGGGCGGGCCGGGCGGGGTCGGGGGGTCCGCCGACAGGACACCGTTCAGCAGGGCGTCGGCGAGCACGGCGCGGTAGGCGCGGGTGGCGCGAGCGATCTCGGTGTGCGCCTGGATCTTGTCATCGAGGGCGGCGAGCGTGGCACCGATGGTCTCCTGCTCGGCGGGCGGCGGCAGGACGACGGGCAGTTCGCCGAGGGTACGAATGCTCAGTGACGGGATCACGGAACCGGCCGTCCGGGTCCTGATCCACTCCTGTGCCGCCGCCGAGCTCAGAAAGGCGGCGAGATAAGCGGGCGGGACCATCGCCTTCCCGGGCAGCCGGAGCCGTACCAGGTTGGGGTGGAGCAGCCAGCCCGCATGTTCCCCGGTGACCAGTGCGCAACGGCCCACGGTTCCGGTGCGGGTAACCAGGATGTCTCCCTCGGCCAGCTGGTACTTCGCCAGCGTCCGCGCCCGGTCCCAGGGGATCGCCGGTACGGCGGCGGCCTTCCCCGCAGCGATCCGCAGGCCGTCCAGGTCTCGTGGCAGTACGACCGGGGTCCCACCGTCCACTTGAAGGTGACCCTTGTCCTCGGCTCGTGCCGCCGGGCCTGCGGTGATGGAGGCGCACAGGTCCCGCAGCGGGGCGCGCGACCAGCCCGGCGGCAGCGGTTCACCGGTATCGACACTCGTCACAGTCCGTACCTCCTGAACCACCGAAGCACCTCGGCGTCGGCCGCGGCCACCCGCTGGTGCAGAGCCTCGATCTCCTCGCCCAGCCGTGCCAGCCGTTCCCGGGTCTCGGTGGGCCCGGCCCCGGGAACGGCCGAGGCCGGGCCCACTGGCCTGACATGCTGTACGGGATCGAGGCTGTGACCGTGCGCCACGATGTCCGGCACCGACACGGGCCTGCTCAGCCCAGGGGTGCCCGTGAAGGAGGACCCGCCCGTCAGGGACGTGTGCCACGACACGTACTCCCCCACCAGCTGTCCGATGTCGTCGTCGGACAGAGCCCGCTGGGTCCGGGTGACCTGGTGCCCGAGGTGCCCGCCGTCCACGAACAGCACATCGGGGGCGGGCGTTCCGCCGGAGCCGGGGGCGCGCAGGAACCAGATGTGCGTCCTGACGGCCGTGAGCGTGAAGAGTGCGGGGGGCAGCGCGATCACACACTCCACCGCCCCGGCCTCGACGAGCCCCCCGCGCACCGCCTCGGCGGCACCGCTGTTGGAGGCGGCCCCAGCCGGCATCAGCACAGCGGCCCGGCCGTCGGGAGCGAGCCGCGAGACGGCGTACTGGATCCAGTCGAACTCGATCCGGCGGGCGGGGCCGTACTTCCAGTACGAGGGTGGGGATACGTCCTCCGGGAAGCGGCCGAAGGGAGGATTGGTGAGCAGCACGTCGCAGGTCTCGGGAAAGCCGGGAGGGCCGATGGGAGGGCCGACGGGATCGAGCGCCGGAGTCACGAGTCCATCGTCACTGACGGTCGCCTCGCCGAGCCATGCCATGCGCCCGTGGTGCACCTGCAGGTTGTCGACCGCCGCCACCCGTTCCGGGGGGCTGGGCGCCCGGCCGCTGATCAGAGGCCGTTCGCCACCACCGTGTGCCGCGACCGCGTCCAGATAGGCGACCAGCAGCTCTCCGACACGGGCGTACGGATCGTGCACGTACACCGCGCCGGGCCGTACGGCCGCCAGAGCCCCCGCCATGACCCGGCTCACGGACGGCGGGGTGAGAAACGCCCCGCCCTCGCGTGCGTGCTCCGCGCGCCAGCGTCTCAGAATGTGATCGAACGCCGCTCGGGCTTCCTGCTCGGACCCCACAGGGGTGCGCCCCAGCGTGTCGAAGAGTTCGGGCAGCGCGCCGGGCGGAAACACTCGCTGCGCGTAGTCGTGCTCGGGCGCCATCACGGCGTAGCGCCTCAACTCCTCGGCCATACCCTCATCGGGGTCCTTGATGTGCTCGTAGACGAAACGCAGCAACCACCCGAGGTAGTCGTCCAGCGGCATGCCCCCCCTCAGCCGGTCCGCCTCCGGCCCCGCGAGCCGCTCGACCAGCCGGAGCAGTCCGCCGGCCGTCCCGCCGAGACCCGCGCGGAACCGGTCGCCGTAGGTCGTGCCCACCGGTTCGCCGGGAAGCAGGGCGTTCGCGGGGACGGTCCGGGTGGACAGCCAGGCCAGCACCTCGGCGGCACGGAACAGTTCGGGGTCGCCACCGACCGGAGCGGGATACTCGGCATAGCGCCGCTCCCAGTTGGTCACTGCGGGCCGCTTCACCTTGGCGAGGCGCGCGATCTCGGGCCGGGAGACGAGCCTGTCGGCGGGCGCCGGGCCACCGCTGGTGGCGGGCGCTGACGCCCCGGAGCCGGTCATGGCACTCCCTCCATCGGACCTCATCAGAACCGAGGCGGCCAGACGCCGCCGACCACGTCCGCCCGGTCGGCGAGCACGGCCGGAAAGCGGTCCATGGCCTGCGCCTCCTTGGCGAGTTGAGGGCTGAGGTAGCCGAGGACGCGGTAGATCTTGGCATGGTCGGCGGCAAGGTGACGGTGGAAGACCGGCTCGTGATGCATGATCCGGTTACGGAAGCGGACCAGCGACAGAAGGCTGTCATGCAGTCCGGCGCGACGTCCCGAATAGTGCGGGAACGCCTTGTGCGTAACGGGCACCCAGAAGCCACGGTCATAGCCGCGTGCGCCGCTCACCAGGGAGATCCAGAAACCGAAGGACAACTCGGCGACGATACCGTCCGCGCACACCACGCTCGTTCCGTTCCGTCGGCACTTCTCGCGCGCCTCGTCGACCAGCCGGAGGCCGTTGCTGTTCAGGGGCGCGCTGACCCACCAGTCCGGCCTGCCGTGATGCCTGACGAGTTCGTCATGCAGAGCGTTGCGCAGCGTGACTTCCAGACAGTGGAGGGGGCCGTAGAACGCCGCGGACGCGGAGACATTCCACCAGTACAGTCGCATCGCTGTCTCGGCGTCGCCGCCCGCGACCGCGAGGTAGATGGCCATGCGCGGCTTCGACAGGGCCTTCGCCAGCCACTCAGGCAGCTCGTCAGTCATGGCTTCCCCCTGCATGGATGGAGTCTGGTAACGTCGGTCGAGTACGTCTCGGGTCCGCCTCTGTTCTCATGCCGCCCGAGACACGGCTTTGAGGAACCCCGGTCGCAGGTCTATTGCGACCGGGGTTCCGTGCGTTCAGAGAACCCCGAAGACATCCGTCACTGTAGTGTCCGCACACCCTGCATCGCAAGCGCATTGCCGTACCGTTGATTCTGTTAACCCCTTCGAGGTTGACGCCGCGCAGAAAACGACTCCCCCGGCCACTAGGACACGGGGGAGTGCGGGACTTGCACCAGAAGTCGGCGAGCGGGCCTACTTGAAGAACGCGATGCCGTCGTCCGGCATGTCGTCCGGCAGGGCCTTCGCCCAGCGCTCGACGTCCTCGGGGGTGACGACCTTCTTCAGGTGCGCGGACATGTAGGGGCGCAGCTCGACGTCGGGCGTCGCCTTCTCGCCGACCCACATCAGGTCGCTGTGCACGTAGCCGTACAGCCGCTTGCCGCCGCTGTAGGGCCCCGAGGCCGCCGTCCGCGCGACCGCGTCCGTGACCACGTCGATCTGCGGCTTCTGCTTGGCCAGCTCGCCGTACCAGACCTCGACGACGCCGTCGTCACGGGTCATGACGATCTCGACCTTGCGGTCGGCGTCGATGCGCCAGAATCCGGACTCGGTCTCCAGCGGACGGACCTTGTTGCCGTCCTTGTCCAGCACCCAGGTGTGGGAGTGGTACTCCAGGAAGTCCCGGCCGTCGTGGGAGAAGGTGACCTCCTGGCCGAAGTTGCACTTCTCGGCACCGGGGAAGTCGTGGACGCCCGCGCCCGCCCAGTCGCCGAGCAGAAAGGCGAGGGGGACGAGGTCCTTGTGCAGGTCGGACGGGATCTCGATCATGAGTGGCGTTCCTGGATGTCCTCGACGTGGGTCAGCGCTGGCCCTGGTACAGCTTCTTCACGGTCAGACCGGCGAAGGCGAGAACGCCGACGGCGACCAGGACCAGCAGGATTTCGAAGAAGAGTTCCACGGGGTGCTCCTCGGATGAGCCGGGGGTTCGGTACTGCACAAGGCCGGGCCCCAGCTTACGCGGCCGGGGTCGGGGGTTCGCCGCGAGGTGGGCCTTCGCCGCCCGGCCGCGACGACGATCGCGTTCCGCGTGGTCATGTCGGTGATCGCGGCGCGGACTACCATGCGGCCATGGCGAAGAAGCTCGTGATCAAGGTGACGGCCGGGGCGGACGCCCCCGAGCGCTGCTCCCAGGCCTTCACGGTGGCCGCCGTGGCCGTGGCCAGTGGGGTGGAGGTGTCCCTGTGGCTGACCGGCGAGTCCGCGTGGTTCGCGCTGCCGGGCCGGGCCGCCGAGTTCGAACTGCCGCACGCCGCCCCGCTCCCCGACCTCGTCGACTCGATCCTCGCAGGCGGCCGGGTCACCCTGTGCACGCAGTGCGCCGCCCGCCGGGACATCACCGAGAAGGACGTCATCGAGGGCGTGCGGATCGCGGGCGCGCAGGTGTTCGTACAGGAGGCGCTGGCGGACAACACCCAGGCGCTCGTCTACTGAGCAGCTGGGTGGGCCGGGTCTAGGACCTCGGCCGTCTCCTGCCGTCCAGCTCGTCCCACCACTCGTCGGACTTCGGGTCGCCGGAGGGGTCGTCCCACCAGCGGTCGTCGGGGCCGCGCCGGTTGGCGACGACGGCGGCGAGCGGCGGGATGACCATGGCGACCACGCACATGCCGACCGCGACCGGGACCGACCAGAGGCGTACGACGCCCCACGCCAGGACGAAGAGGGCGAGGCACGTGCCCATCATGGCGAAGTAGGCGTGGCGCCGGCGGGCGTACATGTCTCCAGCGTAGGCCCGCGCACGGCGCAGGGCCGTACCCCGGTTCGGACACCCGGGGTACGGCCCTGCGCCGTTCGGAACAACCGCCTCAGACGGCGATCGCGACCTCCGCCAGGCCGCCCTGCTCGGCGACGACGGTGCGGTCGGCGGTGCCGCCGGGGACGAGCGCGCGGACGGTCCAGGTGCCCTCGGCCGCGTAGAAGCGGAACTGGCCCGTCGCGGAGGTCGGGACCTCCGCCGTGAACTCGCCGGTCGAGTCCAGCAGACGGACGTAGCCGACCACCGGCTCGCCGTCGCGGGTCACCTGGCCCTGGATCGTGGTCTCACCGGGCTTGATCGTCGAGGCGTCCGGGCCGCCGGCCTTCGCTCCACACATGTCTTTCTCCAAGAGAGGTCTGACCGGAAGGGAAGGCCGGTCGGGATGAACGGGACGTTCGCTTGCTACGGGTGCCGCTGGGTGCTGCCGGTCCTACTTGTTGGCGCCGAGCTCGATCGGGACGCCGACGAGGCTGCCGTACTCGGTCCAGGAGCCGTCGTAGTTCTTGACGTTCTCCACGCCGAGCAGCTCGTGCAGGACGAACCAGGTCAGCGCGGAGCGCTCACCGATGCGGCAGTAGGCGATGGTGTCCTTGGCCAGGTCCACCTGCTCGTCGGCGTACAGCTCCTTGAGCTGGTCGTCCGACTTGAAGGTGCCGTCGTCGTTGGCGTTCTTCGACCACGGGATGTTGCGGGCGCTGGGCACGTGGCCCGGACGCTGCGACTGCTCCTGCGGCAGGTGGGCCGGGGCGAGCAGCTTGCCGGAGAACTCGTCGGGCGAGCGCACGTCGACGAGGTTCTGCGAGCCGATCGCGGCGACGACGTCGTCACGGAAGGCGCGGATCGCGGTGTTCTGCGGCTTGGCCTTGTACGCGGTGGCGGGGCGCGCCGGCACCTCGTCGGTCAGCTCGCGGGCGTCCAGCTCCCACTTCTTGCGGCCACCGTCGAGCAGCTTGACGTTCTCGTGGCCGTACAGCTTGAAGTACCAGTAGGCGTACGAGGCGAACCAGTTGTTGTTGCCGCCGTAGAGGACGACGAGGGTGTCGTTGCCGATGCCCTTCTCCGACAGGAGCTTCTCGAAGCCCTCCTGGTCGACGAAGTCCCGGCGTACCGGGTCCTGGAGGTCCTTCGTCCAGTCGATCCGGATGGCGTTCTTGATGTGGTTCTTCTCGTACGCCGTCGTGTCCTCGTCGACCTCGACGATGGCGATGTTCGGGTCGTCGAGGTTGGCCTCGACCCAGTCGGCGTCTACCAGGACGTCGCTGCGGCTCATGCTCTTTCTCCTCCGGGGCAGTTACGGCGGGGTGCGGGTGCCTCCGGCGTTCGGCCGGGGCGCGCAGGGATGGGCCCTGGCTCGAACAGGGCAGGCATCGGGGGACGCGGCGGCAGGACTCCGCCGCTCGCTCAGAAAGTGCGACAGAGCATGGCGGCGACGCGGCACAGGTCTACTGCCCGCCGCTTCGTGAGATCCGCCTGTCGCTTCATGAGTATCGATCGTAGGGACGGACAGGCAGACGTGTCACCGGCGTGTCGGATATTGAGACGCGATCGTCCGCAATATGGGATGAGAAGGGGGCGCACGCCGGTGCGGCACCGATTCCGGAGGGGTGTATCGATCGTCACAGCTAACCTGCGGACATGACCGTCTCGCCCATCGGACACTCCAGGTCCGCGGCGGGTGCCGCCCCGGATCCCGACTCCCGTCCTACCCGGCCAGCCTGACGTTCGAACCCCGGACGGTGATGTCCACGCCGTCCGACGCGGCCTCGACCTTGTGGAGCTTGATGCCGCCGGGGAGGCCGTCGATCTTCTGCTCGAAGTCGGTGATCGACCGGACCTGGCCCTCCGCGGCCTCGACGACCAGGTTCGGCAGGTTGTCGGCGTGCACCTTCACGGTGTCGCCGTCGACGGTGACCGTGCTGAGCACCGGGTACGTCGTCGACTTGCCCAGGAAGGTGACCTTGATGTCGACCTTGACCTTGCCGTTGCCGCCGTCGGAGAGGCCGACGACCTGGGCGGTCGCACCGGGGAGGATCTGTGTCGGCGCGGACTTGGCGGCCTTGAGGAGTTCGTCGTAGGTGATGGTCGCCGTGCCGGTGGCGGTGGCTGCGGTGGCGGAGCTGTAGTCGCTGGAGAAGGCGACGCCGTGCATGTTCGCCTTCATGTCGGCGATACGGATGCTCTCGTCGGCCTTGCCCGTGGTCGCCTCGTAGTCCTCGATGCCGACCTCGACGTCGTCGAGTTCGCCGCTCGCGACCTGGGTGAGGAACGGGAAGCCCTTGATGGAGACGTCGGGGGTCTTGGCGAGGCCCTCGCTGGTCTTCAGCTGCTCGGCCGCCTCGTCCTCGGCGAAGCCGACGGCGACGCGGTCGGCGATCACGAAGAGGCCGCCCAGGATCACGGCGACGATGACAAGTATTCGCAGTGCGCGCATGGCTCTGTGTTCCCCACGTAGTCCACTCGGCGTTCGGCCCGGCGATCGGTCGGTCCGGCTTCAACGACCTGAGTGGCCGTTCTACGCGAGGGTAATCGGGCGGGTGTAAGGGCGGGGTGGGCCGGGTCGCGTTGTTGATCAGCTGTGACAGGGGACGCGGGTGGGTGCGGGGTGGGGTGCGTCGTCGGGTGCGTCGTCGGGTGCGGCCCCGGTGGACGCGACGCGCGAGGTCAGCCCAGTGCGCGGCCGAGGAGGTACACCGCCGGGGCCGCGGCCGTCAGCGGCAGGGCCACACCCGCGGTGAAGTGGACGAAACGCGAGGGATAGTCGTACGCGGCGACCCGATGCCCGATGAGCGCACACAGCCCCGCCCCGGCACCGAGCAACGCACCGGACGTACCGAGCTCCGTCGCACCGCCGACGGCGATACCCGCGCCGGCCGCCGCCAGCAGGGACACGATCACCGAGACCGGCGTGGGCAGCGGCAGGGCACGGGCCAGCACGGCCACCGCCACCGCGACCCCGCCCACGGTCACCGCGTCCGCCACGGCCGCCAGATAGCCGGTCGCGATGATCGACAGCGCGGCCGAGGCCACCGTCGCCATCAGCCCGTACATCCGCTCGTCCGGATCCGCGTGGCTGCGCAGCCCGAGCACGATGCTGAGCAGCACCCAGACACCGAGCGTCCCGAGGATCGCGGCGGGCGCGTTCTCCCGCCCGGCCACGAACAGCGCCGCGTCCGCCGCGAGAGCCCCCGCGAACGCCAGCACGATGCCCTGCCGGGCCGGCCACATGCCGTTCAGCCGGAACCAGCCCGCCGCGGTCACGGCCTGGAGGACCACCAGCGGCACGGCGAGGGCGTACTCGCCGATCGCCGCCGCACCGGCCAGCAGCAGGCCCAGGACGGCCGTGATCAGCGCCGGCTGCATCCCGGGCTCGATGATCGGCGACCGCCCCTCGGCCCGCGCCCGTTGGGCGTCGGTGACCCGCGTGTTGCCCGTGAGGGTGGGCGGACCGTAACCCGGCTCGGGCGTCTGCCGCGCCGGGGTCTGCGGAGGCTGAGGCGTCTGCGGGGATGTCCGCGGCGTGTGCTGCCCGTGCGGGTCATAGGGACCTAGCGGCCCCTGCTGCCCCTGCTGCCCGTACTGCCCGCTCGGGCCGTCCGTCTGCGGGGACAGGTACGCCGTCTCCGTGAGGTGCGCCGGGGCGGCCGGCGGGGTCTGGGGCTGGATCTGGGTCTCCCAGGTCTGGCCCTCCCACTGCTGGGTGTACTGCTGGGCGTGGGCGGCCTGGCTCTCGTCGTAGCCCTGCCACTCGGGCTGCGGCGCCTGGGCCCCGTGCTGCTGCGGCGGCTGCTGGTACTCGTCGTAGCCCTGGTGGCCCTCGTACCCGTACGGCTGGTTGCTCATGATGTGGGGGTCACCCTCCTGCGAACGGCGGAAGCACCTCGACCGTGCCGCCCTCGGCCAGACGTACCGTCTCATGGGCGCGGGTGCCCACGGGGTCGCCGTCAACGAGGAACGAGCATCGCCGCAGGACGCGGGCGAGTTCGCCGGGGTGTCGGTCGCGGACCGCGTTCAGGGCGTCCGCGAGGGTGGCCGCGTCGTAGGGCTCCTCGGCGAGGCCGGCTGCGGACTTGGCCGCGGCCCAGTAGCGGACGGTGCCCTTTGGCATCTGCGTTCCTCTGTGTTCGTCGTGACGGGCATCAGGCTACGGGGCGGTCGGCGCGGTGGGGAAACCGCGGGTGAGCGGGCGCTCGGCGGCACGGCCCGCCCCGCCCCGCCCCTCGGGTGGCGCTACCGGGGGCATGCGTGCACCACCCACTCCCCGATCCGCCCCAGCAATTCCCCGCTCGCCGCGTTCTCCGCGTGTCCCATCCCCCGTTCCAGCCACAACTCGCCGTTCTCGCCCGCCGCTGCCGCCAGCATTTCGGGGTGATCGGTCGGAAAGTAGCCGTCGCTGTCGCCGTGGACTATCAGGAGCGGGGTCGGGTCGATGAGCGGAACGGATTCGACCGGGGAGAGGGGGACGGGGTTCCAGTCACGGTGGTGGATACGGGTCCGGAAGCCGTAGCGGCCGACCAGGCGGCCCTCGGGACGGGTGATCAGCCAGTGGACGCGGCGCATGGGGGCCGTGCCCCGGTAGTACCAGCGGGCGGGGGCACTGACGGACACCACCGCGTCGGGCCCGCCGAGGCGATCGGGGCGGTCGGGGCCGCCTGAGCCGTCGGGGCGGTCGGGGTGCTCGGAGCCGTCGGGCAGGGCGGCGTGGCGCAGGACGACCGAGCCGCCCATGGAGAACCCGACCGTGGCGACGCGCTCGTGCCCGAGTTCGCGGGCCCAGCGGACCGCCGCCGCGAGGTCGAGCACCTCGCGGTCGCCGACCGTGGAGTGGCCGCCGGACCGTCCGTGGCCGCGGAAGGAGAAGGTGACGACGGACCCGTACCGCGTGAGCGCCGCCACCACCCTCCGAACATGCGGACGGTCGGCGTCACCCGTGAAGCCGTGTGCGACGACGACGGCCAGATGGCCGGAGGATGGAGTTCCGGTGTCGTCCGAGCGGTCGTCCGAGCCCTTGTATACAACGACTTTCGGATCGTATACAGCCTCGATATTCACCCCGTCGTCAGTGCGTAGAAACCTGCGCAAAGGGGTTCGGGGCGGCCACGAAGTCGTTCGACCGGCCGTCTCAGAGTTCGGAATGCCGAAAGATCGCGTCACATCACCTGCCGGACCAGGACTCATGTGGGCTATTCTGCTGGACAGAGGACTCGGGCAATGTCGCCCCCGGGTCCTTTTGTGCTTTCGGAAGCGTTGTATACGAGCGGGAAACACCAGGTGACCGCAGGTGTACGGGCCCCGGGATCGCAGAGCAGAACACTGAGCGACACCGCATTGCAGGATCGCGGTGACGCGCAGTGCCACACACGTCCTCGCAGGGACCGAGGAGGAACCAGACGTATGAGTTCTCTGCTGCTCCTGACCAACGCCCTCCAGCCTTCCACGGAGGTGCTTCCCGCCCTCGGGCTGCTGTTGCACAACGTGCGCGTGGCCCCGGCCGAAGGCCCCGCCCTCGTCGACACCCCCGGTGCGGACGTCATCCTGATCGACGGCCGCCGTGACCTTCCGCAGGTCCGCAGCCTGTGTCAGCTGCTCCGCTCCACGGGACCCGGCTGCCCCCTCATCCTCGTCGTGACCGAGGGCGGCCTCGCCGCCGTCACCGCCGACTGGGGCATCGACGACGTCCTGCTCGACACCGCCGGCCCCGCCGAGGTGGAGGCCCGCCTGCGGCTGGCCATGGGCCGGCAGCAGATCGTCAACGACGACTCCCCCATGGAGATCCGCAACGGCGATCTCTCCGTGGACGAGGCGACCTACAGCGCCAAGCTCAAGGGCCGCGTCCTCGACCTCACCTTCAAGGAGTTCGAGCTCCTGAAGTACCTCGCGCAGCACCCGGGCCGTGTCTTCACCCGCGCCCAGCTGCTCCAGGAGGTCTGGGGATACGACTACTTCGGCGGTACGCGGACGGTCGACGTCCACGTGCGACGGCTGCGCGCCAAGCTCGGCCCCGAGCACGAGTCGCTGATCGGGACGGTCCGGAACGTCGGTTATCGATTCGTTACGCCCGAGAAGGCGGAGCGCGCCGCCGACGACGCCAAGGGCAGGGCGGCCTCCCCAAAGGCGGCGGATGCGGACGAGACGGCGCCCCTGGACGCGGTCGAGATCACGGCCGAGGCGTAATGGCGATCCCGCCGGGCGACGTACGCACTGGTAACCCTCGGGTCCGCCGGCGTACGCCCTGCCCAGCGGCGATCCATCCGCGTAGACTCCGCGCGTGGCCAAGGTGACTCGGGATGACGTGGCAAGACTGGCGGGTACGTCGACCGCCGTCGTGAGCTACGTCATCAACAACGGACCCCGGCCGGTCGCCCCGGCCACGCGCGAGCGTGTCCTCGCCGCTATCAAGGAACTGTCGTACCGGCCCGACCGGGTCGCGCAGGCGATGGCTTCGCGGCGCACCGAGCTGATAGGCCTGATCGTCCCGGACGCGCGCCAGCCGTTCTTCGGCGAGATGGCGCACGCGGTCGAACAGGCGGCGGCCGAGCGCGGCAAGATGGTCCTCGTCGGGAACTCCGACTACGTCGCCGAGCGCGAGGTCCACTATCTGCGGGCGTTCCTCGGGATGCGCGTCTCGGGGCTGATCCTCGTCAGCCACGCCCTCAACGACAACGCCGCCGCCGAGATAGAGGCGTGGGACGCCCGGGTCGTGCTGCTGCACGAGCGGCCCGAGGCGATCGACGACGTGGCCGTGGTGACCGACGACATCGGCGGCGCGAAGCTCGCCGTCGAGCACCTTCTCTCGCACGGCTACGCGTACGTGGCCTGTCTGGGCGGTATCGCCGAGACCCCGCTCGTCGGCGACCCCGTCTCCGACCACGTCGAGGGCTGGCGGCGCGCGATGGACGAGGCCGGGATCCCCACCGAGGGACGGCTCTTCCAGGCCCCCTACAACCGGTACGACGCCTACCAGGTCGCGCTGAAGCTGCTGGCGGAGCCGGGGCGGCCGCCGGCCATCTTCTGCTCCACCGACGACCAGGCGATCGGCGTGCTGCGGGCCGCGCGCGAGCTGCGCATCGAGGTACCGAGCGAGCTGGCCGTCGCCGGGTTCGACGACGTCAAGGAGGCGGCGCTGACCGACCCGCCGCTGACGACGATAGCGACGGACCGTACGGGGATGGCGCGGGCGGCGGTGGACCTGGTGCTCGACGACGGAATCCGGGTCGCCGGATCCCGTCGCGAGCGGGTGAAGCTGTTTCCGTCGACGCTGGTGGCTCGGCGGTCGTGCGGGTGCGAGTAGCTCCGCTGGGCGCGAGTGGCTAGGGCTTGAGGTCGGCTGCTGACCTCCTCGGGCGCCTTTATATGGGGCGAACGAGGTTCTGGTGGGGTTCTCAGGGAGCACTCAGGAACGTCTCATGGTCGGGCGGCACGCTCTGAGTCATGACCGAGAGCTTCCGCCGCAGCGGCGAGTACGAGAACCCCTACCAGGGTCAGCAGCAGCAGCACTCCGGGTACGCCACGGGCGAGACCCAGCAGCAGCCCGCGTACCTCCAGCAGCAGCCCGCCTCCGCGCCGGGGAACCCGGTGCACCCGGGAAACCCGGTGCACCCGGTGAACCCGGAGTGGCCGCCCCCGCCGGCGTACGACCCCGCGTCGGCTTCGGCACCGGGATCGGCATCCGCGTTCGGCGCTCCCACCGCGCTTCTCACCGAGCCGGTCTCCTCCGCCGGCGCCCCCGGATCGGCGCCCGCGTCGAGAAGGCGGGCCCGGGGTCCGATCGTGCTGCTGGCGGCCGTGGCGTTCGTCGCGGCGGCGATCGGCGGCGGCACGGCGTACGGCATCCAGGAGCTGACCGGCACGGACACCGTGGCCTCCAGCTCCACCAGCACGAACGTGGTGCCCACCAGCCAGAAGGGCACGGTCTCCGGGGTCGCCAAGGCGGTCAGCCCGAGCATCGTCGAGATCAACGCCAGCTCGAACGCGGGTGAGTCCACCGGTTCCGGTGTGATCATCACCAGTGACGGCGAGATCGTCACCAACAACCACGTCATCGCCGGCGCCTCCCAGATCAAGGTGTCGACGAGCGACGGCAAGACCTACACGGCCGAGGTCGTCGGCACGGACAGCAAGAAGGACCTCGCCCTCATCAAGCTGCGCGACGCCTCCGGGCTGAAGACCGCCACGCTCGGCGACTCCGCCGGCGTCAAGGTCGGCGACCAGGTCGTGGCGATCGGCTCCCCCGAGGGCCTGACCGGCACGGTCACCAGCGGCATCGTCTCCGCCCTGAACCGCGACGTGACGGTGTCGACGGACGAGAGCCAGGGACAGCAGCAACAGCAGGGCGGTGGCGGCGGGCAGTGGCCGTTCGAGTTCGGCGGGCAGCAGTTCAACGGCGACACCGGTTCGTCCACGACGACGTACAAGGCGCTCCAGACGGACGCGTCGCTGAACCCGGGCAACTCCGGTGGCGCCCTCATCGACATGAACGGCAACATCATCGGCATCAACTCCGCCATGTACTCCGCCGCGGACGCCTCCTCCTCCAGCGCCGGCAGCGTGGGCCTCGGCTTCGCGATCCCCGTCAACACGGTCAAGGCCGACCTGAGCACGTTGCGGGCGGGCGGCTCGGACTGAGGTCCGGCGCTCCCTGTCCAACAGGCGTCCCGTGCAGTCCCGTGCAGCCCGGTCCAGTCCCGTGCAGTCCAAGGAGTTCGACATGATCACGCAGATCTCGCACGACGTGGAGAGCGCCGGCGACCCGGCCGGGCTGGGCCTCGCCCTCGCGGTGGCCGCCGAGCTGCACGCGCCGGTGACCCGGGCCCCCGAGGTGGCGTCCGCCGCCCGAGGCACAGCCCGCCGCACCACGGCCGCCCGACCGCATCGCCGTACGGTTCGCGGCTGATCCGCACGGGCTACTGCGCGACCAGGGGACGTGCAAGGCTAGGGCGGCACCGAGCCACCGGCCACGACGCACCCGGCACCGCACGAACACCCCTACGGCGCCCCGGCCCTGTCCACCACCGCACCCGAGGAACGAACCCACCATGAGCCCCGCCGAAGGCGCCCCCGAACCCCAGCGCATCCTCATCGTCGACGACGAGCCGGCGGTGCGTGACGCCCTCAAGCGCAGCCTCGCCTTCGAGGGCTACGGCACCGAGGTCGCCGTCGACGGCGCGGACGCGCTGGAGAAGGCGACCACGTACCGGCCGGACCTGGTGATCCTCGACGTCCAGATGCCGCGGATGGACGGGCTGACCGCCGCCCGCCGTATCCGCGGCGCCGGTGACACGACCCCGATCCTGATGCTCACGGCCCGCGACACGGTCGGTGACCGCGTCACCGGCCTCGACGCCGGCGCGGACGACTACCTGGTCAAGCCGTTCGAGCTGGACGAACTCTTCGCCCGGGTCCGCGCGCTGCTGCGCCGCAGCACGTACGCCGCCGCCCAGGCCGGCGCCGCCGAGGTGGACGAGGCGCTCACCTTCGCGGACCTGCGGATGGATCTGGCGACGCGGGAGGTCACGCGGGGCGTGCGCCCGGTGGAGCTGACCCGTACGGAGTTCACGCTGCTGGAGATGTTCATGGCGCACCCGCGCCAGGTCCTCACGCGGGAGCAGATCCTCAAGGCGGTCTGGGGCTTCGACTTCGAGCCGTCCTCCAACTCCCTGGACGTGTACGTCATGTACCTGCGCCGCAAGACCGAGGCGGGCGGCGAACCCCGGCTCGTGCACACGGTGCGGGGTGTCGGGTACGTCCTGCGGCAGGGCGGCGCGGAGTGAGGAAGCTCCTGAGCCGCTACCGGTCCCTGCCGATCCGGGCCCGGCTGTCGATGCTGGTCGCGGCGGCGGTGGCGTTCGCGGTGGCGGCGGTGTCGGTGACGTGCTGGTTCATCGTGCAGGGGAAGCTGTACGAGCAGCTCAACGACGATCTGAAGAAGTCCGTGGGCATAGGGATGATGCGGAACGCGGCCGAACAAGCGGTCAACTCCTGCACGCAGATCCCGGCGGAGAACGACGGCCGCCAGGGCCCCCAGAACACCTACTTCCAGGTGGTCCTGGAGGACGGAACGCCCTGCGTCCTGCCCTTCTCCGCGGGCCTGGTGAACGTCAGCCAGGACGACGAGGAGATCGTCAGCGACACGGAGCGTGATCTCACCCTCTACCGCAACGGCACCGACTCGGAAGGTGTCGACGTCCGGATCATGACCACGCCGGTGACCCTCACCGACCAGACCACCGGACAGACGTCCAACGCGGCGATCGTCGTCGCGCTCCCCCTCAAGGGCACCCAGTCCACCCTCAACGACCTCGCCCTCATCCTCCTCGTCGTCTCCGGCATCGGAGTCGTCGGCGCCGGGGCGGCCGGTCTGGCCGTGGCCCGTGCGGGTCTGCGCCCGGTCGACAAGCTCACCGAGGCGGTCGAGCACGTGGCGCGGACCGAGGACCTGGGCATCCGCATCCCCGTGGAGGACAGGAGCGAGGACGAGATCGCCCGCCTCTCCCGCTCCTTCAACTCCATGACGAGCGCCCTCGCCAGCTCCCGCGAGCTGCAGCGACAGCTGATCGCGGACGCCGGCCACGAACTCCGTACGCCCCTCACGTCTCTCCGCACGAACATCGAACTCCTCACCCGTAGCGAGGAGACGGGCCGCCCCATCCCGGCGGACGACCGCAAGGCCCTGCTCGCCTCGGTGACGGCCCAGATGACCGAACTGGCCGCGCTGATAGGCGACCTGCAGGAGCTGTCGCGCTCGGAGGCGGGTCAGCAGGGCGGCCGGCACCTCCAGGTGGTCGACTTCCAGGAGACCGTGGAGGCGGCCCTGCGGCGGGCCCGGCTGCGCGGCCCCGAGCTGACGATCACGGCTGACCTCCAGCCCTGGTACGTCCGCTCCGAGCCGTCCGCCCTGGAGCGGGCCATCGTCAACATCCTCGACAACGCGGTGAAGTTCAGCCCCGAGGGCGGCACGATCGAGGTCTCCCTGGACGAGGGTGTCCTCCTGGTCCGCGACCACGGCCCCGGCATCCCCGCCGACGAACTCCCCCACGTCTTCGACCGCTTCTGGCGCTCCCCCAGCGCGCGGGCCCTGTCGGGTTCGGGACTGGGCCTGTCCATCGTGGCCCGCACGGTCGAACAGGCGGGCGGCGAGGTGTCCCTGTCCCCCGCGGACGGCGGCGGCACGCTGGCGACGGTACGGCTGCCGGGGGCGGCCACTCCGCCGCCGGAGGGGCCGGCGGGGGCCTGAGCGGGGGTGCGGGCCGGGGTGTGCGGGGCGGGATCGCGCCTTACCTGCCCGAAGCGCATCAACAGAACCAGGTGGTCCTGCGGGTACTGGTCGCGGCGGCGTTCGGCTACGCGACGGCGGCTACCAGGTGGTCTGCGACGGCGTCGTCGGGCCCTGGTTCATCGGCCTCTTCCGCGCGACCGCCCAGCAGCGGGTTCTGCCGCTGAGCTACGTCATCCTTCGGCCGGACCCTGCGCACCACACTGGAACGGGCGACGAGCCGGGCCGACGACGCCATGACCGACCCCGAGCCGATTCGGCTCACTCCAGGGCCGGTTCAGCGACCTGGGCGCCTACGAGGCCCACGTCCTGGATTCCACCAGCCCGACCGCCGAGGCAACCGCCGAGAGCATCCTGCGAGGGGTCGCGACGGGCGCCCGCCTCCTCGCGTGACGTGTTCGTGACATGTTTCTGAGTGGGGTCTGAGAACGCTCTGACGCCGCTGTGAGGTCCGTCGTGTTCGCTACCGGTGAGTTCTTCGAGTTCTTCCGTTCCCCAGACGACAGAACCGGTGGCTGCCGACGCCGGCGTAGAGCAGTAGGAGCGCACAGCAATGCGAACCGCACTCAAGGTCAAGGCATCTCTCAAGCGGGGCGCCCTCGTCGCCGCCTCCACCGCGCTGGCCGTGTCCGGCGTCCTGGCCGGCACCGGCTCCGCGCAGGCGGCCACCGGGCCCGGCGGCGCCACGAACATCCGGGGCGTGGACCCCGGCAACACCGACTCGATGATCGAGCGGCTCTGCGGCCAGAAGACGAGCCTGACGGGCGTGTACGGGGCCCTCAACGTCCGTACCGGCCAGTTCAAGACGCGCGACGAGTACCTGCGGGACGTCGTCGGGCTGTGGGTGCCGGCCGGTGACTGGGAGACCTTCCGCGGCTGGTGCGGCAACGCGCAGGCCTCGACCTGGTCCACCACGGGCGCCGCCGTCCGCACCTCCCCCTGGATCGGCAACCGGGGCTCGAAGGACGACAAGGAGACCTTCGTCAGCAGCTACAGCACGAAGACGTTCGCGAAGAAGAGCGTCGGCGCGGAGATCAGCCTGTCCGTGGCCAAGAGCATCTTCTCCGGCAGCGCGGGCGGCAGCTTCTCGTACGAGTGGGGCTGGGAGAAGTCGTCGAGCTTCGAGCGCCGCAGCGAGAAGACGATTCCGCCGTGCACGCAGATCGCCGTGACGTGGACGCCGTTCCAGCGCGTGGTCCGCGTCAACCCGATCTTCTACGTCGAGGACTACTCCTGGAACAAGGGCAACGGCGAGAAGACCGTGCACACCTGGCGCAACCGCTCCTACCGCACGATCTACTCGTACGGCTACTACATCGACGGCACCTCCGACAAGCTCCTGCCCAACGGCCAGCCCGACGGCCGGGAGGACAAGTGGGAGCAGAAGCTGGACCCGAAGACCTGCGCCCGCTGAGGCACCCCCGGCCCGGCCGGGCGAGGTGAACGACCCCGTGAACAGCGGTACCCCGTGCCCCTCGAAGGGGCACGGGGTACCGTGCGTGCGACCGCGAGTGCCTAGCCGAGGATCGTGATCCGGTTGGCGGCCGGCGGGGCGAGCGGTGCGCCCGCCGAGGAGTTGGCCAGCAGGTACTGCTCCAGGGCGGCGAGGTCGTCCGCGCCGACCAGGTCGTTCGTGCCCTTGCCCAGCGTCGGGTAGCCGTCGCCGCCGCCCGCGAGGAAGCTGTTGGTGGCGACGCGGTACGTGGCGGCCGGGTCGATGGCGACGCCGTTGAGCTTGATGGTGCCGACGACGACGCGGTCGGCGCCGGTCTTCGTGAGGTCGAGCGTGTACGTCAGACCGGACGACGGCAGCAGCACCTTCGGCGCGGCGGTGTTCGAACCGCTCACCTGCTCCTTGAGGACCTGGATGATCTGGGCACCCGTGAAGTCCTGGAGGTTGACCGTGTTGGAGAACGGCTGGACGGTGAAGCCCTCGGCGTAGGTCACCACGCCGTCGCCCTCGGTGCCCTTGGCCGCGTAGGTGAGCGGCGCGCGCACACCGCCGGGGTTCATCAGCGCGAGGTCGACCTCGGGGTCCAGCGTCTTGCCGTACCAGTACTGCGCATCGGCGATGAGGTCACCCATCGGGGTCTCGGTGCCGACGTTGGGCACATCGGCGGATATGTAGCCGATGGTGCGGTTGCCGATGGGGGCGGCGAGGGTGTTCCACCTGCTGATGAGGGCCGTCATGTCGGCGGCCTTCGGGACGGTCCGGGTGACCACGTGGTTCGCGGACTTCACGGCCGTACGGGCGATGTCGTTGGTCTGACGGTCGTACGTCAGCGTCGTGTCGGTGTAGAGGCGGCCGAAGGACGCGGCCGAGGTGACCATGCGCGGCTGGCCCGCCGGGTCGTTGATCGTGCAGGCGTACGCGGCGTGCGTGTGGCCGGTGACGAGGGCGTCGACCTTCGGGGTGATGTTCTTGGCGATGTCGACGATCGGACCGGAGATGCCGTCACCGGCGCCGGGCGAGTCGCAGTCGTAGTTGTACGACTGGGAGGCGGGGAGGCCGCCCTCGTGGATCAGCGCGACGACCGACTTGACGCCCTGACCCTCCAGCTCCTTGGCGTACTTGTTGATCGTCTCGACCTCGTCCTTGAACTTGAGGCCCTTGACGCCCTCGGCGGAGACGACACCGGGGGTGTCCTCCAGCGTCACACCGATGAAGCCGATCTTGACGCCGTTCTTCTTCCACACCCAGTAGGGCTTCAGGAGCGGCTTGCCGGTCTTCTCCTCGATGACGTTCGCCGCGAGGTACGGGAAGTCGGCGCCCTTGAACTTCTTGCCGTCGACGTAGCAGCCGTCGACCTTGTGGCAGCCGCCCTTCTGCAGGCGGCGCAGTTCCTTGGCGCCCTCGTCGAACTCGTGGTTGCCCACGCTCGTGACGTCGAGTTCGAGCCCGTTCAGCGCCTCGATGGTGGGCTCGTCGTGGAAGAGGCCCGAGATCAGCGGGGAGGCACCGACCATGTCACCCGCGGCGGCCGTGATCGAGAACTTGCTGTTGGCCTTGCGGGCGTCCCGCAGGTGCGTGGCCAGGTACTCGACACCACCGGCGTTGATAGTCGTGGTCGTACCGTCCTCGTGCAGCTCGGTCACCCGGCCCGAGGAACCGGCCGGCGGCTCCAGGTTGCCGTGCAGGTCGTTGAACGACAGCAGCTGCACGTCCTGGTACCGCGACTTGTTCTTGCCGGGCTTGTGCGACGGCGCCTCACCGGCGCTCGCCGGCATCGCGGCGGCCAGCGCCCCGACGGTCGCCAGGCCGGCCGCGGCGGCGAGGATCCGGTTGCGGCGGCCCCTGCGGCGCTGCGCTTGGGGTGTGGCTGACATGTGCCCCCCTGGATTCGTGAGAAGTAAGGAAAACGTGAGAACAGGCCCCGTCGGCCCGAAGCGTAGGGTCAACGCGCGTAGCGCGACAGGGGGTTCATGGTTACGACCTGGTTGCCGTCAGGGAGGAGTGCGAACGAAACGGCACGTATGGGGGCGCCGGATGCCCACGTCCTCGGCTTCATGGCGGGGCGCGGGCAGCCACATTCAAGCCGCGGCCGAGCCGCTGCCACGCCGCTGCCACGCGACAACGGGAAGCAACGGCGCTCGTGGGCACCCCCCTGGCCCACCCCGCGGTTAACCTCGAATCCATGACCAGCGACGACATCGCCCGGCCCGGCTCAGCCGCCCGCAGCATCGAGACCCGCCCGGACCTGACCGCCGCCCAGAAGGACGCCGTCCTCGCCCTGCTGGACGAGGCCACCCAGGTGGACGGCCAGCAGGCGGTGTCCGAGCAGGGCCGCCTCCAACTCCGCGGCGGCCCCCGGGAGGGCGTACGCCACCTCCTCCTCAGCGTCGGCGAGGACCTGGTCGGCTACGCCCAGCTGGAGGACAACGACCCGGTCGAGGCTCCCGCAGCCGAGCTGGTCGTCCACCCCTCCCACCGGGGCCACGGCCACGGCCGGGCCCTCGGCTCCGCCCTGCTCGCCGAGTCCGGCAAGCGCCTGCGCGTCTGGGCGCACGGCGGCCACTCCGCCGCCCGCCACCTCGCCCAGGTCCTCGGCCTCACCCTCTTCCGCGAACTGCGCCAGATGCGCCGCTCCCTGACCGACTTCGACCCCGCCGAGCCGGTCCTCCCCGAGGGGGTCACCGTCCGCGCCTTCGTCCCCGGCGAGGACGACGCGGCCTGGCTCGCCGCCAACGCGGAGGCCTTCGCCCACCATCCCGAACAGGGCTCCCTCACCCAGCGCGACCTCGACGACCGCAAGGCCGAGCCCTGGTTCGACCCGGCGGGCTTCTTCCTCGCCGAGCGCCACGGCGAGGGCGGCACCGAACTGGTCGGCTTCCACTGGACCAAGGCGCACGCCGCCGAACAGCTCGGCGAGGTCTACGTCGTCGGCGTCCGCCCCGGCGCCCAGGGCGGCGGCCTCGGCAAGGCCCTCACCACGATCGGCCTGCGCCACCTCGCCGCCCAGGGCCTGCCCACCGCGATGCTCTACGTCGACGCCGACAACAAGGCGGCGGTGACCGTGTACGAGCGGCTGGGCTTCGTGACGTACGAGACGGACCTGATGTACCGCAGCGAGACCTGAGGTAGCGCGGCGGGACCCGAGGCATCGCGGCGAAACCCGACGTACCCGGAGTTTTCCACAGGCTGGGGGCGGTGCTGTTGACACCGCCCCCTTTCTTGCACCACCCTTTCACTACTCAATTAGTGAAAGGGTGGTTGTCCGAGTGGTCGAGTACCGCATCGACCGGCGCAGCGGTGTCGCCACCTATGTGCAGATCGTCCAGCAGACCAAACAGGCCCTGCGGCTGGGCCTGTTGGAGCCCGGCGACAAGCTCCCCACGGCCCGCGAGGTCGTGGAGGCCACCGCCATCAACCCGAACACGGTGTTGAAGGCCTACCGCGAGCTGGAGCGCGAGGGTCTGGTCGAGGCCCGCCGCGGCCTCGGCACGTTCGTACGGAAGTCCCTGGGCAGCGCCCCGGCCGACTCCCCGCTGCGGGCCGAGCTGGACGCCTGGGCGGTACGGGCCCGGGAGGCGGGGCTCGAACGGGACGACGTGGCGGCCCACTTCACCTCCGTACTGGACGAACAGTTCACCAAGGACCGGCAGGACGAGCAGGACCGGCAGGACCGGCAGGACGGACGGAACCGCCACGACCAGCGAGACCGGCGAGACCAGAAGGATCAGGGGGACGACGTATGACGGGGACCGCGATGGAGGCGGCCGCGCTCGGCAAGAAGTTCGGGTGGCGGCAGGGTGGCTGGGCGCTGCGCGACTGCACGCTGCGGCTGCCGAGGGGACGGGTGTGCGCGGTCGTCGGACCGAACGGCGCGGGCAAGTCGACGCTCCTGGCCCACGCGGCGGGGCTGCTCCGCCCCACCGAGGGCGCCATCAGCGTGCTGGGCACGACCCCGGCCGCGGCCCGCGAGCGCATCGCGTACGTCGCCCAGGACAAGCCCCTGTATCCGCAGCTCACCGTCGGCGAGACCCTGCGGCTGGGCCACGAGCTGAACCCCCGGCGCTGGGACGCGGCCGTCGCCGGGCGGGTGGTGGACGAGGGCGGGCTGAGCCGGGTCGCCAAGATCCGCTCCCTCTCCGGCGGCCAGCGCACCCGGGTCGCCCTCGCCCTCGCCCTCGGCAAGCGCCCCGAACTGCTGCTCCTGGACGAGCCGATGGCCGACCTCGACCCCCTCGCCCGGCACCAGCTGATGGGCACCCTGCTCGCGGACAACGCCGAACACGGCACCACGGTTGTCATGTCCTCGCACGTAGTGGCCGAACTGGAGGGCTCCTGCGACCACTTGTTCCTGCTGGGCGTGGGGCGCGTCCGGCTCGCGGGCCCGCTGGAGGAGATCCTCGCCGCGCACACCCTGGTCACCGGCCCGGCCGGCGATCTCGCCCCGCACACCGTCGTCGAGTCCCGCACGACGGGGCGTCAGCTCACCGCGCTCATCCGCCCGCAGGGCCCCATCGGCCCCGACCGGCAGACCGCCGAGCCCACGCTGGAGGAGCTGGTCCTCGCCCACCTGAGGGCGCCCGAGGCTCCGGCCCTCACGCTCGACGACCCGGACGCCGGTGACCACACCGACGAGACCGACGGGGCCGACGGGGCCGAAGCGCGGGAGGCCACGGTATGAGCACCACGACCACCGAGACCGTGGGAACCGCCCGCACCGGGCAGCCGGACAGCCCGTCCCCGGCCTCGCTCCCTGCCCTCACCCCCACCCGCGGCCTGATCCGGGCCACCCTCCGCGTGCACCAGTCGGCGCTGTGGTTCTGGGCCCTGCTGATGGTCCTCGTCGGCGGCGGACTGCTGTGGGCCGCGGGACCCGGCATCGACGCGGCCTGGGCCGACCACGTGAGGAGGGGCTGCGCACTGGCCGACTACTGCGCGCGGGGCCCCGCGTACACCAGGTACGACCTGGTCGTCGGCCTCGGCCGCACCATCCTCACCGTCACCCCGGTCCTGATCGGCGCCTGGGCCGGCGGCGCGCTGATCGCCCGTGAGCTGGAGAGCGGCACGGCACACCTGGCCTGGACCCAGTCCGTCACCCCGACCCGCTGGCTCGCCGCCAAGCTGGCGGTCCCGGCCGCCCTGATCGTCTCGGGGACGGTCCTGCTGACCCTGCTGAACCGCCTGGTGTGGTGGCGGGAGGAGCGGCTCCGGCAGGCGCAGGCGACGGACGACTGGTTCGCGTCCACCGTCTTCGTCGGTCACGGGACCCTCGCCACGGCGTACGCCCTGCTGGGCCTGGCGGTCGGCGTCCTCGCGGGCCTGCTGCTCCGCCGCTCGCTCCCCGCGCTCGGCGCCGGCCTGGTGGGCACGGGCCTCCTCGCGGGCGTCCTGCAGTCCCACCGCCACCGGCTGTGGCCGGCCGAGACCCTCGTCTCCACGTCGTCCTCGATGCGCGACTGGTCGGGCGAACTGGTCGACCGCGGCTTCGTCAGCGGCACGGGCGAGCGCGTCTCGGACCTGAGCTGCACCGGCGACTCCTGCGACCGGACCGACGCCGTCGCCTTCTACGCCGACTTCCACCCCTCCTCCCACTTCTGGCCCCTCCAGCTCGTCGAGACCGGCATCGTCCTCACGGCCACCGCCCTGCTGGTCTGGGCCGCGTTCCGACTCCTGAGCCGCAGCACGGGAGGAGCCGTATGAGCACCGCAATCGTCACCGCGCCCGTCGAGGGCACCACGACCGCCCGCGGCGGCCTGACCTGGACCGTGTGGCGCGTGCACCGCGCGGCGCTGCTGGTGTGGAGCGCGTATGTGCTGCTCATGGTCGGGGGGATGCTCTGGCTGCGGTACGTCACCGGTGCGGAGGTACGCGCCGAGGAGGCTGCCTGCCGGCAGCTGGAGAACGGGTGCATCGACCTGGAGTCGGCCTTCGGCTACTCCCTGGGCATGAGCTGGGTCGACGCCCTGATCGCCTACTCCTCCTACGCCGTGGCCGCCTGGGCCGGGGCTTCACTGACCGGCCGTGAGCTGGAGCGGGGCACGGCCCAGCTGGCCTGGACCCAGTCCGTCACCCCGGTCCGGTGGCTCACCGTCAAGCTCGCGGTGCCCGCCGTCGCGCTGACCGCCGGCATCACGGTCCTGGTGCTGGTCTACCGCTGGGCCTGGTCCTCGGACCGGGACCTGCGCGGCGACGAGTGGTACTACACCGACCCCTTCCTGAACCGCGGCCCCGCAGTCCTGGCGTACGCCCTGTGCGCACTGGCCGTCGGCGCCCTGGCGGGCCTCGCCCTCAGGCGGGCGCTGCCCGCGCTGGCCGTGGCCTTCGGCTTCATGGTCGCGTTCCGCGCGTGGCTCGACGTGCGGTACGACGAACTGTGGCCCACCACGACCCTCACCGGCACCGCCGCAGGCCGGCTGCCGATGACGGCGGACCAGATGGAGCTGGGCGCGATCATCGGCTCCGGCACCCGCGTCAACGACCTGACCTGCTTCGATGTCGATTCCGACCTCGACTACACCCGGTGCATGAACAGGAACGGCTTCGCCGACCTGTACGCCGAGGTGCACCCGGCCTCCCACTTCTGGCCCCTGCACCTCATGACGACCGGCGTCGTCCTCGCCGTCGCCGTCCTCGCCACCGCCGCCGCCTTCCGGCTGCTGCGCCACCGCAGCCGCTGAGGCCGCACGGCCACCGGCGGCACCACGACCAGGCACGCCCCTCCTACGGGGGGGAGGGGCGTGCCGACGGCGTACGGCAGGTGAACAGCGCGCGTCAGCGGAACGGCGTACGCCGGGGCCCGGCGCACGTCCGCGCGGAACCGGGGGGCCTCCCCGCGCTATCCCGCACGTAAGGTCTCCGTAACCGGCGATTAAGACGGTCTTGCGACGCTTCCGCAATGAACCCCGTCGTGCCCGAGCCCTCGCCTCCCCCACGCAACGGCCCAAGCAACGGGAAGAGCGCGGGGAACGGCCCCCGTGCGACCGCGCCCGTCGCCCCGGACCACGCCACCGGTGTCGTCGACGTCGTCGCCCGTATCGACGCCGACATCGCCGAGAACGACGCCGTGAACGCCTCCGCGCCCCTCGCCGCACTCCCACCGGCCCTGTCCGACGCGCCTGTGATGCTCGCGGCGCGGAAGAATGGTGCCATGAGCCAGTCCAACGCCCAGGCAGACCAGGTCCAGCACGCACAGCCGACCGTCGGCTCCATAACGGGCCATCGCCCGCACACGGTGTCGGCCGCCGTCTCCGACCTGGAACCCGACATCGACGCCGACCTCGACGGATACGAGGAGGAGGACCACGGCGGCGAAAGGCTGCCGCAGGGCCGCTTCCTCGACCGGGAGCGCAGCTGGCTCGCCTTCAACGAACGCGTCCTGGAACTGGCCGAGGACCCGAACACCCCCCTCCTCGAACGGGCGAACTTCCTGGCGATCTTCGCCAGCAACCTCGACGAGTTCTTCATGGTCCGCGTGGCCGGCCTGAAGCGGCGCATCGCCACCGGCGTGGCCACCCGCTCCGCCTCCGGCCTGCAGCCCCGCGAGGTGCTGGAGATGATCTGGGCCCGCTCCCGCGAGCTGATGGCCCGGCACGCCGCCTGCTTCCACGAGGACGTCGCCCCGGCGCTGGCCGAGGAGGGCGTGCACCTGGTCCGCTGGAGCGAGCTGGCGGAGAAGGAGCAGGCCCGTCTCTTCACGCTCTTCCGCCACCAGATCTTCCCGGTCCTGACGCCGCTGGCCGTCGACCCGGCGCACCCCTTCCCGTACATCTCGGGTCTCTCCCTGAACCTGGCCGTACGCGTGCAGAACCCGGTGACCGGCACCTCGCACTTCGCCCGGGTCAAGGTGCCGCCGCTGCTGTCCCGCTTCCTGGAGGCCTCCCCGGGCCGGTTCGTCCCTCTGGAGGACGTGATCGGCGCTCACCTGGAGGAGCTGTTCCCGGGCATGGAGGTGCTGGAGCACCACGCCTTCCGGGTCACCCGCAACGAGGACCTGGAGGTCGAGGAGGACGACGCCGAGAACCTCCTCCAGGCCCTGGAGAAGGAGCTGATGCGGCGCCGCTTCGGGCCGCCGGTGCGCCTGGAGGTCGAGGAGAACATCAACCAGGAGGTCCTGGACCTGCTGGTGCGCGAGCTGAAGATCAAGGAGTCCGAGGTCTACCCGCTGACCGGGCCCCTGGACCTCACCGGCCTCTTCCGCATCGCCTCCCTGGACCGGCCGGAGCTGAAGTACCGCAAGTTCGTCGCCGGCGTCCACCGCGACCTGGCCGAGGTCGAGTCGGCGTCCGCGCCGGACATCTTCGCCGCCCTGCGCAGCCGGGACGTGCTGCTGCACCACCCCTACGACTCCTTCTCCACGTCGGTGCAGGCGTTCCTGGAGCAGGCGGCCGAGGACCCGGACGTCCTCGCGATCAAGCAGACCCTGTACCGGACGTCCGGCGACTCCCCCATAGTCAACGCGCTGATCGACGCCGCCGAGGCCGGCAAGCAGGTCCTCGTCCTGGTGGAGATCAAGGCGCGCTTCGACGAACACGCCAACATCAAGTGGGCGCGCAAGCTGGAGGAGGCCGGCTGCCACGTCGTCTACGGCCTGGTCGGTCTGAAGACCCACTGCAAGCTGTCCCTGGTGGTCCGTCAGGAGGGCGACACCCTCCGCCGCTACAGCCACGTCGGCACGGGCAACTACCACCCGAAGACGGCACGGCTCTACGAGGACCTGGGCGTGCTCACGTCCGACCCGCAGGTCGGCGCGGACCTCTCCGACCTCTTCAACCGGCTCTCCGGCTACTCGCGCCGCGAGACCTACCGCCGCCTGCTCGTCGCGCCCAAGTCCCTGCGCGACGGCCTGATCGCCCGCGTCAACAAGGAGGTCCAGCACCACCGTGCCGGACGTCCCGCCTACGTCCGCATCAAGGTCAACTCGATCGTGGACGAGGCCCTCATCGACGCCCTTTACCGGGCCTCGCAGGCGGGTGTGCCGGTCGACGTGTGGGTGCGCGGCATATGTGCCATCCGGCCCGGCGTCCCGGGCCTGTCGGAGAACGTCCGGGTGCGCTCCGTCCTCGGCCGCTTCCTCGAACACTCCCGGGTCTTCGGCTTCGGCAACGGCGGCGAGCCCGAGGTGTGGTTCGGCAGCGCCGACATGATGCACCGCAACCTCGACCGCCGGATCGAGGCTCTGATCCGGATCACCGACCCCGGCCACCGGGCGGCCCTCAACCGCCTGCTGGAGACCGGCATGTCCGACCTGACCTCCTCCTGGCACCTCGGCCCCGACGGCGAGTGGACCCGGCACTCGTACGACGCGGACGGCCAGCCCCTGCGCAACGTCCAGGAGATGCTCATTGACGCCCGGAGGCGCCGGCGTGGCACAGCAACACCTTGACCCCACCACGGACCCCACGGTCGTGCCCGCGGATGCCGTCGCCGGCTATCTGCGGGCCCGGGCCACGGAGTTCCTCCGCGCGCTGCGCACCCACCGCGAGACCGGTGGGGGCGCGGCGGGGGGTGCCGAGGAGTCCACCGACGCGGCGCTCGCCCTGCGCCGCTCGGCCCGCCGCATCAGCGGCACGCTGCACACCTTCCGCCCGCTCCTCGACACGGACTGGTCGGAGTCGCTCCGCCCCGAACTGGCCTGGCTGGCCGGCACGCTGGGCCGCGAACACGCCTACGCGGCCCGCCTGGACCGCCTGGTGACCGCCCTCAACCGCCTCTCGGGAGCGAGCCCGTTCCCGGCCCAGCAGGCGATGCCCGGCCGCTCCGCGGGCGGCCTGCCCGCCACCGGCCCCGCGGGCGGCCGCGCGGCCACCGCCGCCGTCGGCACCCGCCCCGCGGCGAACCCGGACCGCGGCAACCTGACCGTCGGCGCGGCGAAGGCCGGCGCCCTCCTGGACCGCCAGCTCACCCTCGCCCGCACCCGGGCCCACTCCGCCGCCCTCCAGGCTCTCGGCTCCAGCCGCTTCCACGCCGTCGCCGACAACGTCGCCGTGCTCGCCAGCGAGGTCCCCCTCACCCCCGCCGCCCCGATCGCGGACCTGCGCCCCCTCGCCGCCGCCGCCCACGACCGCCTGCGCGACGCGGTCACCGGCCTGCCCCTGCACACCGCCGGTCACGCGTACAACGCCGAGGCCCTCATCCACGGCCTCTCCGCGGACACCGCGCCCCACCCGCAGGACGCCCCCTGGCACCAGGTACGGCTCCTGCTCCGCCTCCACCGCTACGCCCTGGAGGTCCTGCACCCCGAGGCCGTCCCCGTCGACGTACGCCTCCTCGCGGCCGGCGAGGCCCTCAACCGCCACCGCGACGCCTCCGAGGCGGCCTCGGCCGCGGCCGCCGCCGCCCGCACCCCCCGTATCGCCCCGGCCACGGCCTACGCCCTCGGCGTCCTGCACGCCGACCAGCGCCACGAGGTGGAGGCCTCCCGGTTCACGTTCCAGCAGTCCTGGCAGAAGGAGGCGGTGAGCACGTCGTGACCGAGAACAGCGACACCGTCATCCGGGCGGCCGGCTGCGTCCTGTGGCGCCGCTCGCCCGAGGCCGGGGACCCGCGGATCTGCCTGGTCCACCGGCCCAAGTACGACGAGTCGCGGCATCGCTCATCACGGTGAAGGAACCCGCAGGTCAGAGGCATGACGAGATCGAGGTAGTGATGGACATCACACCACTGGTACGTGCCGCAGGCTGCGCCCTGTGGCGCCGACCGTCCTCCGCCGGGGGCATCGAACTGGCCTTGGTCTACCGGCCGAAGTGGTCGGACTGGTCCCTGCCGAAGGGCAAGCTCAAGCGCGACGAAGACGCTCGCGACGGCGCCCTCCGCGAAGTACTCGAGGAAACCGGCATGCGATGCGCCCTCGGCCCGGAACTCCCGACCGTCCACTACACCGACCACCAGGGGCGCCCCAAGCAAGTGCGCTACTGGGCGGCCGAAGCGACGCGCGGCACATTCACCCCGAACAGCGAAGTCTCCGACCTCCTCTGGCTGCCCCCTGAGGCCGCGACACGGCGACTCACGCACGAGAGGGACCGAACCGTGGTGTCCTCGCTCCTCGAAGCGCTGCACAAGACAGGGACGGACCGTTAGAGGGCGGGCTCGCGTGTGAAGGTGCGCACCGGCGAGCCCTTCCCGTGTTGCGCGAGGGATGCCTCGCCCGATCCTCGTCACGGGCTTCGGCATCTCGGCCTCGGCGGCCCGGAAACACGTGAACCCCCGGCCAGGGCCGGTGCGGATGGCCGGGTGAGCCGTCCATGCCCAAAGCCGAATGGCGCCCCCCAGGGAGGGCGCCACTCGCTCATTCCGCAGACCTCCTCAAGGAGATGAGGCCGTGGTCTCGCTCAGTCCTCACACTTTGCATTGGACTTGGACTTGGACTTGGCCTTGGCCTCCCACGGCCAGTCCTTCCCGTGCTCCTCCCAGGGGGGAGGACCCTCGTGCTTGGAGCAGTGGTGCTTGTGACCGCCGTGGTCCCCCTTGTCCCCGTGGCCGTCGTGACCACCGCCGGGTCCCGCAGGACCTTCAGGACCTTGAGGGCCTTCAGGGCCTTGGGGACCTTCAGGACCTTGGGGACCTTCAGGACCTTGAGGTCCGGTGTCTCCCTTGGGGCCCTCAGGTCCGACAGGCCCGGTGTCTCCCTTGGGGCCCTCAGGTCCGACAGGCCCGCTGGGCCCGGCAGGCCCGGTCGGTCCGGCAGGTCCCGTGGGTCCGACTGATCCGGCAGGCCCGGTCGGTCCGACTGATCCGGGAGGCCCGGTGGGACCGGTGTCTCCCGGGGGGCCCTCAGGCCCGGTGGGACCGGCGGGCCCGCTGGGACCGGCAGGTCCGCTGGGGCCGGCAGGTCCGCTGGGGCCGGCAGGTCCCGTGGGTCCAGGAGGACCACTGGGGCCGGCGGGCCCGGTCACGCAGAACGGCCTCGTGATGTCGTTGTTGTCCAGCGTCACCGCGGCGGTCTGCGCAAGTGCTCGGCCCTGGACGTCGGCGCCCGTATTCAGCGTGATGGACGCCAGGGCCATGATGGTGCCCACGAAGTCTGAATTTGTCCCGAGGGTGGCGGAACTGCCCACCTTCCAGAACACGTTGCAGGCCTGCGCACCGTTGATGAGTCTGACGCTGCTGTTCGAAGCGGTGATCAGCGTCTCTGTGGTCTGGAAGATGAAGACGGCGTTGGGGTCACCCTCGGCATTGAGCGTGAGTTCTCCGGTGATTCCCAACGTCGGGTTCGAGTAGACGCCGGGCCCCAGCACCCGTCCGCCGAGTTCGACCGCAACAGCGGTCCCGCTTCGGCCGGCCGCGTTGTTGTAGGCCGTGGTCAGATCCAGTTTCGCCTGATCAGCCGCGCCGTTGGCGATGTTCAGGGCGCCGAAGATCTCTCCGGGCGGGAAGCCCGTCACGGAGGTGCCCGGACTGAGCCCCACGTCGCCGATGATGTCGGAGTCGCCGGTGTTGGTGATCGTCGAACCGGCCAGGATCGCGTAGCTCTCGGCGGTCCCCAGCGGAACGGGGGGTTCTGCTGCCTGCGCGGTGGTGTTCCAGGCCAGAGTGGCCATGGCCAGCAGTACCACTCCGGGCACCACTGCGAGACGCGCCTTGAGGCGGCGGTGTATACGGGGTCTGCCTCGCGGCGGAGGTGTTGCGTCCACGACTGTCATGAGCCTGGCCTTTCTTGTCGTCAGTGAGCTCAGTCGCACCGGCACAAAAGCATCCCGGCCTCCGCGGTGAGTTCCGGTCGGGCCGGAAGTCGCCTCCCCCGTCAAGGTTCCGCGTCGCCTACCGCGAGGAGGGGAGCGCTGGGGCGGGAGCCTGCCGATGATGATGATCCGTCATCAACTAGCCCAAAGCTAGCAATAGCCCCATAAAGTGCATATGCCAAAGAGGCCGAACGAGGTGCAAGATGTGTGTGATTCACTCCGCCGGTCGTGTCGGTGCTTGATTCCGGCCCTCGGCCCGTTGTCGGGGAGGACGGGGCCACCAGCCGGATCACGGAGTGCCGCCCGGCTCGAACCGGCCGCTCCGGGCTCGGTTCCACCGCTGGAACAACGGGCGGTCGATCGCCTGACTGTCCGGCTGCCGTCGGCTCACCGTCCGGTACGAGCGAAGGGGCTCCCGCTTCCTCGCCTGGCTCGACCTCGCCGTCGCCCCTCACCCGCTACGGAAAGCTCGCGAAACTCACCACGTGAGCCGTCCTCCAGGGATGCCATGACGACTGGTCGCATCCCAAGGGGAAGCCGAAGCGCGACGAGGAGGCCTCACCGGCGCACGGCGCGGGGTCGAGGAGGAGACCGGCCACCGCTGCGCGCCCGGCCCCGGCTGCCCACGGCCCACCACGTGGTCACCGGCCGGGCCAAGCAGAAGAGTTACTGGGCCGCCGAGGTGACCGACGGTCACCTCACACCCGACGACGAGGTGGACCGGATCCCCTGACTGGACCCGGCCGCCGCCCGTGACCGCCTCGCCCAGCCCCGCGACCGCGAACTGGTCGACGAGTTCCCGACGGCCCTCCGCAACGCCTGACGCCCACCCGCTCGGCGCCCGCGACACGCTCACCCGGCCCGCCGCTCACACCCCGCTCGCCGTGTGCCCCTCCGCGTCCGTCCGGGCCAGGCTCCTGGCCCGCCGGGCGGGCCCGCGCCAGCCGCAGCTGCATCTCGCCACACAGAACCGGCCCTGCTCGACGGTGGTCGTCCGATGCTGGGGGAGTACCGGCTCGCTTTGATGCGCCACACCGACAACGCTACCCAGGGCGAGCGACCGCGATCCCTTCCACCCCCGGCCGGCGCGAGCCGCCCGGCGCCCCCGCCCCTCGCCCCGCGTCCTCCCGCGTGACGACCGCCTCGACCTGTCGTTATCCGAACGAGCAGGAGACCCGGTTCGGACACGGCCAGGGGGATGGCAGGCGATGGTGACGCGGCGGCACAACAGAACGGGCGCGGCATTCGTCGCGGCGGGACTCCTCGTCGGCGCGACCGGTGTGACGGGCTGCCAGGGCGGCCCCGACGACGCTCTCCCCTCCGACCCGGTGGACCTGCTGCGCCGCGCCGCCCCCGCCCTCGTCCGCGCGGGCAGCTCCAAGGCCCGTACGGAGATGGAGATGGCCACCGGCGGCACCCGCGTGACCATCCACGGCGACGGTGTCTACGACTTCGGCCGACAGCTCGGCAGGCTGAAGGTGCTGCTCCCGCACGACCCCGCCGGCCGCAGCGAGCACCGCCCGATCACCGAACTCCTCTCCCCCGGCGCCCTGTTCATGAAGAACCGGGGTGCGGGCGTGCCCGCCGACAAATGGGTCCGCGTCGACACGGGCACCCTCTCCGACGGCAATCTGGTCACCGGCGGCGCCACCGACCCCTTCGCCGCGGCCGAGGTGCTGCGCGGGACACGTACGGCGAGGCTCGTCGGCGAGAGCGAGGTGGACGGCACCCGGGTCCGGCACTACCGCGGCACCGCCGACCTCACGACCGCCTCCCGCGTGGCCTCCGAGGGCAACCGTGCCCCGCTGCGTGCCGCCGCCCGGGGCTTCGCCACCGCCCGGGTGCCCTTCGACGCCTATCTCGACGACGAGGGCCGCATCCGGAAGGTCCGCCACCGCTTCAGCTTCGTCAACGGCGCCCGGCAGGGCACGATCGCCGTCGCCTCCACCACCCTGCTGTACGACTTCGGCGTCCCCGTCGCCGTACGGCTGCCGAAACCCGAGGACATCTACGCCGGGAAGATCGCCGAGGAGTAGCGGAGAGAGCCGTAGCGGAGAGAGCCAGTAGCAGAGAGTACGGGGCCGGAAATGGTCCGTTGGTGCCATGCGCGGGCTGTGTGCCGCTGCCTACCCTAGGAGTCGGTGGCGGCTGAGAAGAGGTGATGCGCGTGGCTCCGGCAGGCGGTACGGCGGTTCAGGACCACGTGGCCCTCGCCGAGATCGAACTCTGCGGCGACCTCATCATCGCGGCCTCGACCACCGACGGCGACCGCCTCAGCCCCGATCGCATCGACGAGGTCCTGCGGGTCTGGGAAGAGCGCGCTCACGAGGACGGACCGCCCCGGTAGCGGACGGCCGCGCGCGCGTCGCCCTCCGGCGGCTCGGCCCCGGCCACCGCACCCGGTGGCCGAAAAGCACCCCCCGCGCGAGAGACCCCGGCGCTCAGGTCCGCAGCAGCCGCCCGATCGCCTTCGTGGCCTCCTCCACCTTCGCGTCGATCTCGGCACCGCCCTTGAGAGCGGCGTCGGCCACGCAGTGCCGCAGGTGTTCCTCCAGCAGCTGGAGCGCGAAGGACTGCAACGCCTTGGTGGAGGCGGAGACCTGGGTCAGTATGTCGATGCAGTAGACGTCCTCGTCGACCATCCGCTGGAGCCCACGGATCTGCCCCTCGATGCGCCGCAGACGCTTGAGGTGTTCGTCCTTCTGGTGGTGGTACCCATGGATTCCACGGTCGTGGTCGGTCACGACACCCTGCTCCACGCCGTCTACGGCGGAGGGCGCTCCCGCGCCGGCCCCTGTGGTCGTCATCGCAGCCTCCAGACATATACCCCTACCGGGTATATGGTAGCGAACTTTGGCGGGTATACGCCCTGCGGGCGGCCCCCGTGCGAGCCGATTGGCCTGATGGGCGACACTGGGGGACGGCCCATTAGCCGTGGCCGGATGATGCGCCTAGCATCAGCCTGACCGAAACCCATGCATACCGAGGACCCCACGTGCGCTTTCGTCTGACCCCCAGGGAGACGAGCTTCTATGACATGTTCGCCGCATCCGCGGACAACATCGTCACGGGCTCGAAGCTCCTCATGGAACTGCTCGGGGCGGACGCCGCCGGCCGGGCCGAGATCGCAGAGCGTATGCGGGCCGCCGAACACGCCGGTGACGACGCCACACACGCGATCTTCCACCAGCTGAACTCCTCGTTCATCACGCCCTTCGACCGCGAGGACATCTACAACCTCGCGTCCTCCCTCGACGACATCATGGACTTCATGGAGGAGGCCGTCGACCTGGTCGTCCTCTACAACGTCGAGGATCTGCCCAAGGGCGTCGAGCAGCAGATCGAGGTACTGGCGCGGGCGGCCGAGCTGACCGCCGAGGCCATGCCGAACCTGCGGACCATGGCCAACCTCACCGAGTACTGGATCGAGGTCAACCGCCTGGAGAACCAGGCCGACCAGATCCACCGCAAGCTGCTGGCCATGCTCTTCAACGGCAAGTACGAAGCCATCGAAGTGCTGAAACTCAAGCAGATCGTGGATGTGCTGGAGGAGGCGGCGGACGCGTTCGAGCACGTGGCGAACACGGTGGAGACCATCGCCGTCAAGGAGTCCTGAACCCTTCATGGACACCCTTGCTCTGGTCGTGACCGTCGGGGTCGCGCTCTTCTTCACGTACACCAACGGCTTCCACGACTCCGCGAACGCGATCGCGACCTCGGTGTCGACCCGCGCGCTGACGCCCCGCGCGGCCCTCGCCATGGCCGCGGTGATGAACCTCGTCGGCGCGTTCCTCGGCAGCGGGGTCGCCAAGACGGTCAGCGAGGGCCTGATCTCCACGCCCGAGGGATCCAAGGGGATGGGCATCCTCTTCGCGGCCCTGGTCGGCGCGATCACCTGGAACCTCGTCACCTGGTACTTCGGGCTCCCGTCGTCCTCCTCCCACGCCCTGTTCGGCGGCATGGTGGGCGCGGCGCTCGCGGGCGGTACGACCGTCTACTGGTCCGGGGTGCTGGAGAAGGTCGTCATCCCGATGTTCATCTCCCCGGTGGTCGGCCTGGTCGTCGGCTACCTGGTGATGGCGGCGATCATGTGGATCTTCCGCCGCGCCAACCCGCACAAGGCCAAGCGCGGTTTCCGTATCGCGCAGACCGTGTCGGCGGCCGGCATGGCCCTCGGCCACGGTCTGCAGGACGCCCAGAAGACGATGGGCATCGTCGTGATGGCGCTGGTCATCGCGGACGTCGAGGACTACGGCGATCCCATCCCGGTCTGGGTCAAGATCGTCTGCGCGGTCATGCTCTCCCTCGGCACCTACGCGGGCGGCTGGCGCATCATGCGCACCCTGGGCCGCAAGATCATCGAACTCGACCCGCCGCAGGGCTTCGCCGCCGAGACGACCGGCGCGTCGATCATGTTCATCACGGCCTTCATCTTCAAGGCCCCCATCTCCACCACCCACATCATCACCTCGGCGATCATGGGCGTCGGCGCGACCAAGCGCGTCAACGCCGTCCGCTGGGGCGTGGCCAAGAACATCATCCTCGGCTGGTTCATCACGATGCCGGCCGCGGCCCTCGTCGCCGCCGCGAGCTTCTGGATCGTGAACCTGGCGGTCCTGTAGCGGCCGCAGGCACCCTGCGACGGCGGAGGGCCCGCCCCCGGGAGACCGGGGGCGGGCCCTTCACCTACCTCGCGGCGGCACCGCCATGCAGCACCGCGAGGGGTTCTTCGCGGGCGGCGGCCTAGCCGAAGCGCCCGGAGATGTAGTCCTCCGTGGCCTGCACGGACGGGTTGGAGAAGATGCGCTCCGTGTCGTCTATCTCGATCAGCTTGCCGGGCTGCCCGACGGCCGCGAGGTTGAAGAACGCCGTACGGTCCGAGACACGCGCCGCCTGCTGCATGTTGTGCGTCACGATGACGATCGTGAAGCGCTCCTTCAGCTCACCGATGAGGTCCTCGATGGCGAGCGTCGAGATCGGGTCGAGCGCGGAGCACGGCTCGTCCATGAGCAGCACCTTCGGCTCGACCGCGATCGCGCGGGCGATGCACAGCCGCTGCTGCTGGCCACCGGACAGACCGGAACCCGGCTTGTTCAGGCGGTCCTTGACCTCGTTCCAGAGGTTCGCGCCCTTGAGGGACTTCTCGACGATCTCGTCCAGCTCGGACTTCTTCTTGCCGCCGACCAGCTTCAGGCCCGCCGCCACGTTGTCGTAGATCGACATCGTGGGGAACGGGTTCGGACGCTGGAAGACCATGCCGACCTCACGCCGTACGGAGACCGGGTCGACCCCGGTGCCGTACAGGTTCTCGTCGTCGAGCATGACCTTGCCCTCGACCCGGCCGCCCGGCGTGACCTCGTGCATCCGGTTCAGGGTGCGCAGGAACGTGGACTTGCCGCAGCCGGAGGGGCCGATGAAGGCCGTCACCGTGCGGGGCTCGATGGCCATCGAGATGTCCTCGATGGCCCGGAACGAGCTGTAGTAGGCGTTGAGGCCGCTGACGTCGATTCGCTTGGCCATGGAGATCACTGCTTCTTTCGCGGGGGAACTGGTCGCTGTATGGCCGCGTCAGCGACCGGCCACGCGGGGGAGCCGCATGTTGTCATCGTGGGGCCTTCCAGCGGGCGATGCCGCGGGCCGCCAGGTTCAGGATCATGATGAAGGCGATCAGCGTCAGCGACGCCGCCCAGGCACGGTCGTACGCCGCTCCGGAACCGCCGCTCTGCTGGAACTGCAGATAGATGTACATCGGCAGCGAGGCCTGCGGGTCGGCGAAGGGGTTCGCGTTGATGTAGTTCGAACCCCACACCAGCAGCAGGACCGGAGCGGTCTCACCGGCGATACGGGCGACCGCGAGCATCACACCTGTCGTGATACCACCGATGGCGGTGGGCAGCACGATTTTGAGGATGGTGCGCCACTTCGGCACGCCCAGCGCCAGCGAGGCCTCGCGCAGCTCGTTCGGGACGAGCTTGAGCATCTCCTCGGTGGACCGGACGACGACCGGCAGCATCAGGATGGTCAGCGCCATCGCGCCGGCGAATCCGGAGGGGCCCATGCCCAGGATCAGGATCCAGGTGCTGAGGATGAACAGACCCGCGACGATCGACGGGATGCCCGTCATGACGTCGACGAAGAAGGTGACGGCCTTGGCGAGCCTGCCGCGGCCGTACTCGACCAGGTAGATCGCGGTCAGCACGCCGATCGGCACGGAGATGACGGCGGCGATGCCCACCTGCTCCAGGGTGCCGAGGATGGCGTGGTAGATACCGCCGCCGGGCTCGGTGGTGGAGACCACGCCCATCGAGTGGGTGAGGAAGTAGACGTCGAGGACCTTCACACCGCGCACGATCGTCTCGTACACGAGGGAGGTCAGCGGGATCACGGCGAGCAGGAACGCGACCCAGACGAGGCTGGTCGCGACGCGGTCCTTGGCCTGGCGCTTGCCCTCGACGCGCGCGGCGATGCCGTACGAGCCGAGGACGAAGAGGACGCCGGCGATCAGGGCCCACTGGATGGAGCTTTCGAGGCCGGCCACGGCGCTGATGCCGAGGCCCAGGGCGACCGAGCCGGCGGCGACCGCCCACGCGAACCACTTGGGCAGGGACGCGGCACGCAGCGTGCTCGGGCCCTTCGGGGTGAGAGTTGCGTTGCTCATGCGTTGGCCCCCGAGAACTCCTTGCGGCGGGCGATGATCAGCCGGGCCGCGCCGTTGACCAGCAGGGTGATGACGAACAGGACCAGACCGGAGGCGATCAGGGCGTCCCGGCCCATCTCGGTGGCCTCACTGAACTTGCTGGCGATGTTCTGGGCGAAGGTGCCGCCGCCCGGGTCGAGCAGGCTGAGGTTGATCTCGAAGCTGGACGACAGGACCATCGCCACGGCCATGGTCTCGCCGAGCGCGCGGCCGAGGCCGAGCATGGAGGCCGAGATGACACCGGAGCGCCCGAAGGGCAGCACCGCCATGCGGATGACCTCCCAGCGGGTGGCGCCGAGGGCCAGGGCGGCCTCCTCGTGCATCCGCGGGACCTGGCGGAAGACCTCACGGCTCACGTTGGTGATGATCGGCAGGATCATGATCGCGAGCAGGATGCCGACGGTGAGCATCGAACGGGGGGCGCCGCCCTGCCATTCGAGGACGCCGGTCCAGCCGAGGTAGTCGTTCAGCCAGCCGTAGAGCCCGTCGAGCTGCGGTACGAGGACCAGGATGCCCCAGAGGCCGTACACGATGGACGGCACGGCGGCGAGGAGGTCGACCACGTACGCGATGGGGCCGCCGAGCCTGCGCGGGGCGTAGTGCGTGATGAAGAGGGCGATGCCGACCGCGACCGGGACCGCGATGGCCATCGCGATGACCGACGAGACGATGGTGCCGAAGGCCAGGACCGCGATGCCGAAGACCGGCGGAACCGCGGTGGGGTTCCACTCGAAGGTGGTGAAGAAGTTGGCCTCGTCCTTGCTGATCGCGAGCGCGGCACGGTAGCTGAGGAACACGGCGATGGCCGCCATGAGCACCAGCAGGAAGATGCCGGATCCCCGGGACAGGCCGAGGAAGACCCGGTCACCGAGACGGGTCACGCCGCGCTCGACGCGCTTGTCCTCGCGGGCCTCGGAAGGCGGTGGGGTGGGGGGAGCGGGAGTGTCTTTGGTCGATATGTCCATCAGGTTCTCCGGTCTGCGGAGCCGGCACCGGAAGGGCGGCGGCTCGGGGCGGAGCCGTCCGCGGTGGCGGGAGACTCCTGGCGGCGGTGCACCGGACGGTGCGGCCCAGTCCCGGTCGGGGCTGGGCCGCACTCAGGTCAGCTCAGTTCCGAGATGGTCGTACGGACCTTGGTGATGATCTCCTCGGGCATCGGGGCGTACCCGGCCTCGGAGAGCAGCGCCTGGCCGTCCTCGGACGCGACATAGGTGAGGAAGGACTTCGTGGCGGGCAGGGTGTCCGCCTTGTTGCCCTTGTCACAGACGATCTCGTAGGTGACGAGGGTGATCGGGTAGGCGCCCTCGGCGGTGGGCTTGTAGTTCAGCTTCAGCGCGAGGTCCTTGCCCGTGCCGACGACCTGGGCCTCGGAGATGGCCTTGGTGGCGTTCTCGACGGTCGCCTTGACCGGCTGGGCGGCCTCGGTCTTGACGTCGACCGTGCTGATGCCGTCCTTGGCGTAGGAGAGCTCCATGTAGGAGATCGCGCCCTTGGTCTCCTTCACGCCCTGCGCGACACCGGAGGAACCCTGCGCGGACTGTCCGCCCTTGGCCTGCCAGGCCTTGCCGCCCTCGTACTTCCAGCTGTCGGGGGCCGCGGCGATCAGGTACTTGGTGAAGTTGTCCGTGGTGCCGGACTCGTCCGAGCGGTGGAAGGCCTGGATCTTGAGGTCGGGCAGCTCGGCGTCGGGGTTGAGCGCCTTGATGGCCTTGTCGTTCCAGTTGGTGATCTTGCTGTCGAAGATCAGGGCGAGGGTCTTGGCGTCCAGGATCAGGTTCTCGACACCCGGGACGTTGTAACCGACGGCGATCGGACCGCCGACCATCGGCAGGTCGATGCCCTGGCCGTCGGTGCAGACCTTCTTGGAGGCCGTGACCTCTTCCGGCTTCAGCGCCGAGTCGGAGCCCGCGAAGGCGACCTGGCCCTGGGTGAACGCGGTGATGCCCGCGCCCGAGCCGCTGCCCTTGTAGTTGATCACGACGTCCTTGCAGGTGCCCTGGTACTGCTTCACCCAGGCGTCGATCGCGTTCTTCTGCGCGGAGGAGCCGTCGGCCAGCAGCTGGCCCTTGGCGTCGCCGCAGTCGATGTTGCCGGCGGCGGGCGCCGAGCTGTCGCCACTGCCGCTCGCGCCGCCACTGGTGTCGTCGGACCCGCAAGCCGAGAGGGTCAGTACGCCGGTGAGGGCGACAGCACCGAGAGAAAGGGCGCGCAGCCGGTTCTTGCGCTGAAGCTTCACTTTCGGGAGTTCCTTCCAGGAGCCGCCGTCCACATGGCGGCGTGCGAAGTCGTCGTATCAGCCTCAGGACCTGTCCGGCTGATGCCGCCAGTCCCTCGAACTGCTGTCGTCACGGGTCGTGGGGCCGCATTTCGGTCCACATCCCGCACCGGGTAAGGCCGAAATTAGGCAGATCAGGTGAAGCCGCCGATGGCCGGAAGTGAACGGCGAGTGAACCCCTGCCGAAAGTGCGGTGAGGTCACGGAACGCTCACGGGAAGGGCACGTGGAGATTCCGATACGGCGATCCCCGACCGCGCATCTCACGGACCTCAAGCGTGGCACACGGCCTCACCGCCCTCACGTCACATCACACTCTGCGCACATTCAACTACAGAGAGGAACAATCCCCAGTCCGGCCCCCCTCTACGCCCCTCCAGGACCCCCGCCCGGCCACCAGGGCCGCGGGCCGCGCAGAATCGGGGGTCGCAGGGGCCACAGCCCCAGGTCGACTACGGACAGGGGAGAGGGAGGGGAGAGGGAGGAGAATCCGGGAACCCCGCTCCCACCAACCCCGTCTCGTTCCACGACCCACCACGCGGTGCACCGGGAGACGCACATGGAACGACGCATGTTCATCGGCGGCGGCGCGGCCGCGCTCACCACCCTGACCGCATCCGCCTGCACGGGCACCGACCCCGGCCCCGCCACCCGCGCCACGGACACCTCCCTGCGCACCACCACGACCACCGGCACGGGCATCGCGTCCCGGGCCTCCGCCGCCAACTGGGCCGCCCTCGCCCGCGACCTCGACGGCCCCCTCGTCCGCCCCGGCGACAAGGCCTGGTCGACGGCCCGGCAGCTCTACAACACCCGCTTCGACACCCTGAAGCCCACCGCCGTCGCCTACGTCGCCCACGCCGACGACATCCGTACGACCCTCGCCTACGCCAGGGCCCACGACATCAAGGTGTCGATACGCAACGGCGGCCACTCCTACGCGGGCTGGTCCTCCGGCAACGGCCGCCTGGTCGTGGACGTGTCGAAGCTGAACAAGGTCCGCGCCTCCGGCGGTGAGGCGGTGGTGGGGGCCGGCGCGAAGCTCATCGACGTCTACCGCGCCCTGGCCGCGAAGGGCGTGACCATCCCCGCCGGCTCCTGCCCGACCGTGGGCGTCTCCGGCCTGACCCTCGGCGGCGGCCACGGCGTGACCTCCCGCGCCTACGGCCTGACCTGCGACAGCCTCACCCAGGCCACGCTGATCACGGCCGACGGCAAGCAACTGACCGCGAACGCCACCACCAACAAGGACCTCTTCTGGGCCCTACGAGGCGCGGGCAACGGCAACTTCGGCGTCGTCACCGAACTGCGCTTCAAGACCCACCCGGCGCCCCAGGGCGTCACCGCCTACCTCACCTGGCCGTGGTCCAGGGCCGCCGCCGTGGTGAAGGCCTGGCAGGAGTGGGGCCCGACGCAGGCCGACGAGATCTGGTCCTCCTGCCACCTGGAGAACGGCGGCAGCCCGTCCGTCGCGGTCGCCGCCTTCTCCCTCGGCACCTACGGCGACCTGGAGAACGCCCTCGACCGCCTGGCCGACCGCGTCGGCACCCCGGCCCGCAGCGTCTCCCTCAGGCGCCGCTCGTACGAGGACGCCATGGAGGGCTACGCGGGCTGCGGCTCCTTCTCCACGGACGCCAAGTGCCACCTGCCCGGCTCGACCCCGGGCCGCTCCCCCCAGGGCGCGCTGGGCCGCGAGACGTACGCGGCACGCTCGGACTTCTACGACCGCTCGATCTCCTCGGCGGGCATCCAGACCCTGCTGACGCAGATCACGGGCGTGAAGGGCGGAGCCGGCAGCATCGCCCTGACCGCCCTCGGCGGCCAGGTCAACCGCGTCTCCCCCACGGCCACGGCCTTCGTCCACCGCCGCTCCCGGATGCTGGCCCAGTACCTCGCCTCGTGGAAGAGCGGCGCCTCGGGCACGACGGCCCAGTCCTGGCTCACCACGGCCCACAAGTCCATGACCCGCCACGCCTCGGGCGCCGCCTACCAGAACTACACCGACCCCACCCTCACCGACTGGCGGAAGGCCTACTACGGCGACGCGGCCCCCCGCCTGACCACCCTGAAGAAGAAATACGACCCGAACCGCTTCTTCACGTTCCCGCAGGCCCTGTAGACCCCCGTGAGGAGGGCCCCGTAAGGGGCGCGGGGGCTGGGCCCCGTAAGGGGCGCGGGGAACTGCGCGACAAGCCCCCACCGACCCGCGCCCGCCTCACAGGCGACCCCCCGAACTACTAGGCGCTCAAGGGGGGGTCGAAGATCCGAGAGGTGGAAGGGGCCGGGGGGTGGAAGGGGCACAGCCCCTGGGGATGGGACGGGTAGGGGCCGGCGGGGGCGACCCCCCCCCCCAGGCGCACCCGGGCCAGACAGCAAGCCCCCAGACAGCAAGCGCCGCCGCAGCCGCCCCTCAGGCAGCCAGATCCCGCTCCTCCGCGGAAGCGCCACCCACCCGAGCCCCCGGAATCACCGCACGCCCCCCGTCCCGCCCCCGAGCCCGCACGACCCACCCCACCCGAGGCGACCGCTCCACCGCCTTCATCAACGGCGTGAGCAGAGCCATGGCAAGCGGCGACAGCAACAGCACGACAGCGGTCCCCAGCGCGAACCCACCGATCACGTCGGTCGGATAGTGCACCCCCATGTACACCCGGATGAACCCGCCCAGCAGCCCGATCACCAGCCCGACCATCCCGAACCTCCGGTTGGCGACGAACAGCCCCACCGCCATGGCCATGATCAGCGTCGCGTGATCGCTCACGAACGAGTAGTCGGTCTTGCCGGAGACCAGCACCTCCAGCCCCTCATGATCGAGAAAGGGCCGAGGCCGCTCCACGAAGCCGCGTATCGGCACGTTCACCAGCACGGCGACCCCGGCGGCGAGCGGCGCCCACAGCAACGCGGCCACGGACGAGGCGGCATCCACCTCGCCCCGCTTCCGCACGCCCCACCAGCACCACACGATCAGCAGCACCATCGCGACGAGCAGCCCGTACTCACCCACGAACTCCATCACCCGGTCGAGCCAGGTCGGGGCGTCCTTCGCGAGGCCGTTGATCTCGTACAGCAGCTCGACGTCGGGATTCGATCCGGAATCAGCGGCAATTGCGGCATGCGCGGCGAGTCCAGCCATCGTGCTGCGGCCCTTTCGTCATCGTTCTCGCGACCGCACCCTTACGTGCGCCGCGCTTGCCACCCCCGTGGTCTACGTAGTGCTTCCGCGTGAGCGTCAACGGGCTACGTCAATCAGGAACGCACACTCCCCTTCAATGCGTTCCACCCTCCACCGAATGATCACGCAGACGTTATCGAAGAGAGACACATCTCTGCAGCTCAGGGCAGGGGTTCACAGGCAATTACGGCGCTGTCAGACCGTTGTGGGCAATGCTTTCGCGCCATCTTCGGTGACCCGGGTGGCGCCGAAGTAGTCGGGGGTGTCAATCGGGTCGAAACGGATGACGGCTCCCGTGCGCGGAGCGTCGATCATATATCCGCCCCCGACATAAATTCCGACGTGCCGAATGGCGCGGGAGTCGGTGAGGTCGTCGGAGAAGAACACCAGATCCCCGGGCAGCAGCTCGTCCCGCGAGGGATGCGGGCCGGCGTTGTACTGATCGTTGGCGACCCGCGGCAGCGTGATGCCCACGGTCTTGTACGCCGCCTGCGTCAGCCCCGAGCAGTCGAAGCGTCCGCCCTGCTCAGCGGTACCGGTGCCGCCCCACAGATACAGCGTCCCGAGCTTCTTCTGCGCGTACGCGATGGCCCCGGCCGCCTGCTCGCTCGGATCGACCCGCGACGTGGGCGCGGCGAAACTCTCCGACAGCGTGGTGATCGTCTTGACGTAGTTCTGCGTCTCCTTGTACGGCGGCACGCCCCCGTACTTGATGACGGCGTACGCCCCCGCGTTGTAGGAAGCGAGCATGTTCGCCGTCGGATCACCGGGTACGTCCTTCACGTACTTCGCGAGCGAGCAGTCGTACGAGGCGGCCGACGGAATCGCGTCATTCGGGTCCCAGACGTCACGATCCCCGTCCCCGTCCCCGTCGAGCCCGTGCGTGGCCCAGGTCCCCGGGATGAACTGCGCGATGCCCTGCGCGGCGGCGGGGCTCTGCGCCTTCGGATTGAACCCGCTCTCCTGGTACAGCTGTGCGGCCAGCAACGCCGGATTGATGGCGTCGCACAGATTGCCCCACTTCTGCACGAGCGTCTGATACGCGGCGGGCACAGCGCCCTTGGCCAGCCCGACGGACTTCCCGCCGATGCCGCCCGCGAGGTTCCCGGCGACCATGTAGACACCCACGACCAGCAGCAACACGAAGCTGAGCCCAACGCTGCCGGCGGCGATCACCACGATCCATGCCTTACGCACCGTCAACCGCCCCTCACCGCGCGCCAGTCCGCCGTCAGCAAGTGTAGAGGCGGCCACCCTCCTGAGGAATGATCACCAGAGGCCCCGCGGCCGACTCACGACATCCGTTCCCACCCCCGAGGAGGCACACCCCTCGTGTCCGACATCCCCCCGGACCTCGACTGGATCCGCGCCGCCCCCGAGGACGCGACCGGCCCCGGCCCCTGGATCGAACTCGCCTTCGAACAGGGAAACGGCGAGAACGACCCCGAGGCCCCCGTCCACATCCGCGAGACGAGCGCCCCCGAGAACGTCGTCACGACGAACCGCAGGAAGTGGGACGCGTTCGTACTGGGCGTACAGGCGGGGGAGTTCGACCACTTCGTGGCGGGGGTCGAGGGATTCGAACCGACGCGCAGGACGCCGACTGAGACGACGACAGAGCCGACGAGGGCGGCGACGAGGGCGAGGCGGACGGAGACGTAGGCCGGCGGCGCTGTCGGCGGGGCGTGCCAGGATCTCGGCATGAAGGTCACCGTCCCGCTCCCGACCCAACCGCACACGTCGACGGTGTACGCCGACTGGGCCCGGGCACACGACCCGGCCGGCGAGCCCGTGGCGCTCGACGCGCTGGAGGCGGTGCGCGCGCGGATCCACGAGGCGCACGGGAAGCCGGGCCGTTTCCTGACCGGCATGGAGCGCCGGGCCGCGGGGCTGCCGACCGCGCATCTGCCGTGGTTCTGGGACACGGTGGGCCACCGGCTGGCCGGCTGGAGCGCCCGGTACGCGGGGAAGGCGTTCGCGCTGGCCCGGAAGGCGGAGCGGCAGCACGGGCTGCCCGTGGACGTGGAGTGGTACCGGGCGAACCTCCTGCTCTTCGCGGGACTCGGGGCCCTGCCGGCGAAGGAGTTGACCGGCCATCAGCGATGGCTGGCCGACGCGCTCGCGGCGGACGAGGCACACACGGAGTACGTAAAAGTGCTCACGGCGTGGGCGGCGTCACCGGGCGAGCTGCCGGCGACGCTCGCGCCCCGGGTGCGGGCGTCCGCCGAAACGGCGGGCCTGGGCCGCGACGAGGACGCGCGCGTGCTCGCGGCGGTGGTGGGCGCGGCCCGGGAGAAGGCCGTACCGGACGCGCTGCTGGACGCGGTCGCGGGCCTGCTGGCGGAGTTCCCGCAGGACGACGAGGTGAACGCCGCGTTGGTGGAGGTGTTCCCGGACTCGCGGGGCGACGCGGCGGCCTGGCTGCGGGTACTGCTGCGCTCCGGCGCGGCGGAGGCCGTGGTGGCCGGGCGGGTGACCCCGGAGGGCGGGGTCGGCGGGTGGCTGGGGCGGTACGCGCGGATGTACAAGCATGCCCGGGTGGCGGGCGGGGGCGTCACCTCGCAGCCGATGCCGCCCGAACTGTTCGAGCTGGTGGCACTGTTCGCGCCCCGGCTGCGCACGGCGGAGACGCCCGTACGGCTGCACGAGGACCGCTACCGGCATCCGGAGCTGGACGCCGACCTGCTGGACGCCTGTCTCGCCGAGGGGATCGCGGTCGAGGACCCGGGCGAGGCGATCCGGCTGCGCTTCTGGGGCAGCCGGTCGCGGCGCGAGCTGGCCGCCCTCGCGGCCGACCCGGTGTTCGGACCCCGGCTGGAGGGCACGGTCCACGCCGGACGGCGCGGTGGCGGCACCGCCATCACCCGGCTGCCGGAGAACGCGGCCATCGCCGCCGAGGTGCGCGTACGGATCGAGAAGCTGATCGACGAGCTGCGGCACGGCGGGATCGCGGCGGCCGACGAGGCGGTGGACGAGCTGACCGGGCTCCTCGACCGCCCGACGGTGACCGCCCTGGCCGGCGTCGAGGAGGCCCTGGCCGCCCTGGACCTGACCGGCCCGCTGTCCCGGGCCCTGACCGCCGGACTACCGGAGGAGCTGGGCTGGCCGGCGCTGGAGGAGGTCCTGACCGAGTTCACCACGGGGCCGGACGGCACAGCCGGGGACGCCGTCAGGGGTGTGACCGCCACTTGGCCCGTCCTGACCGTCTACGGCGACGACCGGGCCGTGGCCGTGGACCACGCGGGCCGGCGCGGCGACTGCGCCTTCACCCTTCCCGAGGGCGCGACCAGCCACAGCGTGCACTTCACCGGCGGCCGGTTTCTGGTCGGCTGGACCACCGACCAGCGGTTCACCTTCGGCGGCCACGCCTGCTGGGCCGACCGGCCCGAGGAGGTGTTCACGCCGGAGGAGCGCCTCGGCCTGCGCCCGTACGACGGGCTCATCGACGGCGGCCTCGGCTTCCAGTTCGCGGGCCCCGACGGCGGCCGCCACGACGGCGACCGGGTGCTGCGGCCGGGCGACCGGTCCGGGATCGGTGGCCGTGAGCTGCAGATGAGCGACGGCGAGCGGTTCTGGAGCGCCGACGTCTTCCGCGGCAACTGGCAGCGCGTGGACCCCTCGACGGGCGCCCGCACCGGCGACGCCACCCTGCCGGCCTTCCACAGTGAGGCCGAAGTGCCGCCCGGCCGGGCGGTGTTCGCGGACGCGCTCACCCTGGCGGCCCTGCCCGAGGACGCCCCGCCGTCGCCGCTGGGCCAGGACGGACGCCTGACCGGCTGCCACGTCCAGTACCGCACCCCGTACGCGGGTCCCTCCCCGACCGACTTCCTGCTGCGGACCGTCGACGGCCGCGAGGGCCGGTTCGTGAGCACCCGCCCGGGCCTGCACCCGTGGGGCATCCTCCGGCCGCCCGCCGGCGGCGAGGACGCCGTCCTGGTGGAGCCGCGTCACGTACGGGTGCACGCCGTCGCCGACGGTTCCCTGCTGTGGGAGTCCCACGGCTTCCCCGCCACCGAACGCCACCGGGGCCGCAAGCCCTCGGGCCACAGCGTCGGCCCCCTGCCCCCGCCCGCGTACTGGCACTTCCTCACACCGCGCGACGACTCCTCCTCCAAGTCGCTGCGCACGGTGCGCGACGACGACGTACGCTTCCTGCTCGACGCGGCGGCCGAGAAGCCGTCACCGGCGGCCGTACGGGCCGAGGTGACCCGGCTGCTGCCCGGCGTGACCGAGCCGAGGGTCGTGGACGGCGTGGTGCGGGTGACGCTGCTCGCCGCCGATGTGCGCCGACGGCGCGAGGCGCTGTCCCGGCGCGTGCGCATCATGCGGTCGGGACCGGTGGTGACCCTGCCGGCCGAGATTCCGGACACCGCCCTGTCGCCGGCCCTCCACGGCCTCCTGCCCGAACTCCGCGCCCACGACGCCCCTGTGCCCGGCCCCCGGCCGGCGACGCTGACCGCCGTCGCCGCGGACGGCCGGTATCTGCGGGGCGAGATCGACGACGAGACCCGGCGGCTGGCCCTGCCCGCCGAGCCACTGGACTGGCCCGCCCTGCTCGGCCAGGTCGACGCCGTGGCGTGGCGGGCCGCGGTGGAGACCACTTCCGCCGAGGAACGGGAGGCCCTGGCGGCGCTGTTGCGCACCTGGAACGGCCAGCCGTTCGCCGAGCGCGGAGGGCGCTGGCGCACCGGCCGCGCACCGCTGCCGGCGCTGCACGCGTCCCGTTCCGCCGGAAACCTGATCACCTCGGCCGGCGAACGCGGCGGCACCGCCCGCTTCGTCCAGCGGGCGGCCGATCCGGCGCCGCCTCCCGGACCCGCCGAGCCGGGCGCCGGCCACACGACAGTGACCGCCGAGCGGGACGACGGTTACGCGACGGTGGCCGTCGAGGGGGACGACACCGCCCGTCTGCCCGAGCTGCTGGACCTGGTGGAGCGCCGGGGCCCGCTGCCCCTGCCCGCGCGGGCGGTCGAGGCCTTCTCCCGGCGCACGGGGGTGCGCGGCCCGATCGCGCTGCTGGTCCTGGCCGGTCTGCCCCGGCGGAGGCGGCACGACGACGACGCGAAGATGCTGCGCTCGCAGCCGTACAGGGCGAGCAAGCAGCTCGCCGACGAGTACCACGCCTACTGGCACCGCCTCGGCCCGGCCGGCCGCCGCGCGGTCCTCGCGGCGGGCGTGCCGCAGGCCCCGGCCGAGCTGTGGGAGGACGGGGGAACGGTCGCGGCCGCGGAGCGCATGGCCGAGGCGTGGAGCGGACTGCTCGGCGCCACCCCGTACGTCGACGACGACCTGGCCGACGCGCTCGACGCGGACCTGGGCCTTTCCGGCACCTGGGCGCACGCCCTCACCACCGGCCTCGTGCCCGCCGACCGGACGTGCTCCGGCGCCCCCGGCTTCGTGCTGGCCGGCGGTGTCGGTGGCGGCCTCCACCTGCACCAGGCGGCACCCGACGGCACGCCGGGCGCGCGCGTGGGCGGCTACGCGCTCCCCGACCGGCAGCTCCTGACCGTCGTGGCCTGGGCCCTCACCGAGCGCCCGGTCGGCGACCCCGCGGCAGGGGGCGCGGTACGGCTGTTCGACAGACTGCGGGCCCTGCTGGACGCCCCCGGCACCCTCGTCCCCCTGGGCCGCCACCCGTCCCTCGCCACCGCCGCGCCCGCCACCCCGGACTTCGCGCCCCACACGGGCCCGGTACTTCCCTGCCCACAGCCCCTGCGGGCGAACGCCACCGCGACCACCGCCGTGTACGACGACGGCCTCTTCGTGGTGAGCGTCCCCCACGGCGACGTCTTCCTGCACTCCTCCACGCTCACCGGACCGGCCGGACCGTCAAGGCTGGAGCGGGCGGAGCACCTCTGCGCCGAACTGGCCCTGCCCCGGCTCCTGAACGAGGTCCACGCGCTCCAGGAGCTGCGCACCGGCGGGCTCCTCCGGATGACCGAGCGCGCCTCCACGACGCCGGTACGGCCGGGCGGCTACGAGCTGAACCCCGCCCTGAGCATCCCCGATCTGGTCACCGAGGCCGCCGGCACACTGGGCGTCGCCGTCGACGCCGCGACGCTGTTCCTCCAGCTCCTGACCCTTGCCCGCCCCACCGACCGGAACATCCGCCGCTGGAACGGCTGGACCCCCGCCCGGCACAAGGCCGCGCAGTCACAGCTGCTGTCCACGCAAGCGGTGACACAGGACAAACGCCCCAGGGCAGGCCGCACGGCATTCGTACCGGGTTCCTGGACCGACCTCAAGTCCCCCCACCTCCCCCTGGAAACCACCAAACTGACGATGCACCGGGCCACCTCCACCACCCCGACCCACCTGCACAGCCCCTTCACCCACCTCCTGTGCCCAGCGCCCCCGCACGAACTGTTCACCACGGCTTGGGCGAACACACACGGCTGAGCCGGGGCGGCGGCCACTGGACCCCCTGCCGCGCTCGCGGGGGACCGACTCAGGTCGGGAACTCGCCCAGCCAACCGTGCCGAAGCAGATGCCGAGGGAGGTACTCGGACTCGACGTCGATGGGGAAATCGCCGTCGAAGGCGAGGCAGGCGATGGCCAGGGGGCCCAGGGCGACCGTGCCGTCGAGCTTGCCTTCCCGCTCCTCGTCGCGCGTCCAGTACGCCCGGTGCAGTTTCAGCGCATCGACCAGCGCGGGACCGAAGCCCTCTTCGTCCCTACGGACGAAGGTGTAGAAGAGGTTGATCGGCGGGTAGAGCACACCGTCCAGCAGGTCGCGCGGAGCGATCCGGGCGACGGCGGGATCCGAGGCCTGGATGGTGGCGGTCAGCTTCTCCACCAGGCCCGGCCTGCGCGACCAGTAGGTCTGCAGGGTGTCGACCCAGTGGTAGATGTACTCGTCGTACTGCCCGTCCGGTGAGCGCAACCGGTCCAGGGGGATCTCGCACAGTTCCGTCATACGCCGCTGGTCACGGCAGATGACGGCCAGCCAGAAGGCGGTGAGCCACGCCCCCGCGTCGGCGGTCGGCAGCGGTCCGACCGCGGGCAGGGTGCGCGTCTTGTGGTTGATCCGGCACTCGACGGTCCCCTCGCTCACCCCGGTCACCGCGAACAGGGCGGACCCCACCTGCATCGCGTTCACAGCGGCTTCCCACGTCTCCACCGTCGCGGCCCGAGGGTCGACGACACAACGCGCGCGCAGCGCCATCACAGCGGTGCCGAACATCGAATCGATCACTGCCGTCGACCCTTCAAGACGGTCGATCCCTTTGATCAGGTGCTCGCTCACCCGCTCCGCGAACTGCTCGGCCTCAGGTCCTGCCGACCGCCCGTGCCTGGCGATGTGTACGGTCACGGAAGCGTCCCCTTGCTGATGTCGAACCGACGGTACTGGTAGCCAGTGTATGTCCCCGCGTTTTTCTCCCCCTTGACAACGGTGTATTCGAATTTGTTGTCCTCGATGGCCCTTTCTATGGCCTCCACCACATCGAATTCACCCCGACTCTTCATGGCCTCCAGAATGTCGTAGAAATATTCCCTGCTGCCTTGGGAAACCTGCTTGCCGTTCGGGAGTGTGCGCCTGCCGAAATCCGTTCCCGGACTGCTCTTTGCCTCGATGACGACCACCCGGCCGTCCTCGTGGGTCCACACCTGGTCGAACTGGTCGTTGCCGCTCTTCGGCCCGAGAAGGGGCTCGTCCGTGAAGTCCGGATAGCGCTCGGCGATGTAGTGGTGCCTCGCGGCGTTCTCCCCCAGCGCCTCGGCCGCGCCCCCCATCGCCGTGTGGGACTCCTTGTACGACCCCTTGGCCTCGCCCCAGAGCCCGGCCGATTCGTGGGTCTGCCGGATCTCGTGGGCCCGGCCCGTCTCCGCCTTCCACTCCGACATGAGGTTGTCCCATTGGATGGCGAGATGCCGGGTCCGCGCACTCTCCTCCAGCAGTCGAAGCCTGGCCCGGCTGGACACCGTGTCCGCGCCGACACCGATGTACTTGTCGTCGAGAAAATGCGGCTTCGGCGGCGCGGGAACATCCTTGGCGCGAACCCACGGAGAATTCTCCGACACCCGAGTCAGCTGAGGCGGTGTCTGCCCGCTCTCGTCGTAGAGCTCCAGACTCTTGCGCGTGCCGTCTTTCCGGTAATAGTGCTCGCGATATCCGGGCTCGTTGTTCGCCCGATAGACCTGGATCTCCTCGATCTGCTCCCTCGTGAGAGATCCACGGGGACCGTAGGGGTCGCCGCCCTCCCTCATGAAGTCGGGCCGCGCACCGCCCGCCGCTCCCGTACCTGCACCGCCGCCCGCCCCCGTGCCGTGGTCCGGCCCGTTGCCGACGGCATCGTCACCGCCATGCCCCAGATCGTCCATGCCTCCGCCGGCGCGACCACCCGACCCGCCGCGGCCCACCGGCGGCTCTTCGCCCGCGCGACCGCCCGTACCGACGACATCGTCCCCACCGCGACCCCCCACACCCGCGCTGTCGCCGACATGGGCCCTCGCTCCGGCACCCACGACCTCGCGCTCCCCACGGCCGGCCCCCGCCCCCTCCTGCCGGACGCCGTCCCCCGCCCGCTGCTCGGCGGTGGCCTCGTGCCTGATCCCGTCCAGCGACTCCCGTACCGTCCCGTCGGCGTTGTGCATCACCAGCGTCTTGGTGTCGAGATAGACGACCTGGCCCTCGGGGGTCGTCATCCGGACGGAGTTCTCGGGGGTGAGTCCGGCGGGAAGGTCGTCGGTGATGTTCGGCACGTCGGCGATCCGGTACGTGCCCTCGCCGAGCCTGATGTGCGTGCCGTTCGTGATCCCCCGCAGGCCGGCCATCACGTCGCTGATCCTGACGGCGGCCCCGCCGACCCCCTTCGCGAGGTACGTCATCGGGTCGACGATCCGCCCCGCCCGCCCCGCGAAGGAGATGGCCTTCGCGATCGCACCCGCCTTGCCGGTCCCGGCGACCGCCCCGCCCGCACCCCCCGTGAAGACCGTGGTCAGGACGTTGAAGGTGACGGCCCCCGCCGCCCGCGACGGGTTCTTGCCCCACTCGTCGTACGCGATCAGCGCCTTGCCGGTCTCCACCACCGCCGTACGGGAGTCGCGCAGCCAGGAGGGGAGCTTGTCGTCGGGTGCCAGCCAGTACGCGGCGCCGACGACCGGTACGGCCGTGATCACGATGCCCGTCAGAAGCTTGCCCAGCCCCGTCCACGCCTGGCCGGCCGCGTCCCAGCCGTCCACGCCCACCAGCGTGCCGAGCCCCCGGATCGTCCCCCACACGCCGTCGACGAAGAAGCCGACGGTGAAGTCCCAGGCGTGCTCGTGGAAGTAGTACCAGGGGTTGGACTCCTCGACGACGTCACCCCAGGGCAGACCGCCGGCGTGGTCGAGATCCTCGGCCCGGTAGCCGTACATGTTCTTTTTGTTCGAGCCGTCGCCGACGACGAGCGGCTCGCCCCCGACCAGCGCGACGATCTTGTTGTGGCAGGCCAGTTCGGCGGCCTGGAAGGCCGCCCACGCGGCGTTCACCGCGCTGCGGCGGCTCGTGTTCTCCTCGATGAGGTCGCCGTCCGCGACCCAGTCGTCGTCGTCCGCGACGCGCCGTTCGAACGCCGCCGCCTCCTCGCGGAGCGAGTCGAGCCGGTCGACCAGGGGCCGGACCTCGGCCGCGTAGTCGAGCAGCGCCTTGGAGACCGTGCTCAGTTCGGTCTGCAGGTCGTGGCCGGCCGCCGCGACCGGCGCGGTCGTCGCGAAGAGCTGGTCGGCCTCGGGCGCCTTGTAGAAAGGTTCCAGCAGATTGAAGTTGGCGTCGATCAGCAGCCCCGCCGCCCCGACCGCCATCCCGTCGAACGCGATGTCCCCGGCGTCCGTCTCCAGCTGCTCCAGATTTCCCGTGAACTCCGGTATCTCGGCCGAGACAACGGGCCTGTCCTCGCTCACGTCTACCCCCGTGGACGCCCTCGCAGATTCGTCACATCAACTCGGCTCCCCACCCACGCGCCTGACGCTTGGACAAAAAGGGGCAGTCAGTCGATCATTTGTACCAAAGTTGCGATCGCGATCCCGTGCAGTTCTGGCCAAAGCTCGGCCCCACCGGGACACCGGGCCCCCACACACGACCCTTACGTCCACATCAGGCACACTCGAACCCCGGAGAACACCGGATCGACAGAACAGGCCCGACGCCCCGTCAGAAGCGGGGCCGGGCAAGCCCCCAGAGGTGACGAAAGGGGAATAACGACGGAACCACACCACAGGTTCCGTTTCATCCTCGTTGCCCGGCGTGACCTGCCGTGATACACAGAGTGACGATACGACCCTTCGCTTACCGTTCCGCACCCCCCGCCAGGGGCCCACGCGGACCGGCGGCAAGGGATCCGTACGAAAACCGCCAATCAATGACGCCAAGTCGACATACGTCAGCGTCATTGTCGGCGAGAATGGGCCCGACCTCTGCGCACCCGCGCGGAGGCGTGCGGAGCGGACGCCGAGGCGCACGCCCCACACAGCCACCGAAGACAACAGAACTACCCATTAGGGGCGGTGACTTACATGTTCGTTGCGGCCGACAAGGGCGACATCACCACCATCATCGGCGGAATCGCCCCGGACTGGGGGCCTTTCGGCAGCCTGGGCAACGAGGCGCGCGTGATGATCGAGGTCGTGATGGCGGTCGCCATCCTCCTCTGCCTCGGCATCGCGATCTGGGGCGCGGCCAAACAGCGCATCGGCGCGACCGCCCTGCGCGACACCTTCAGCGCCGAACAGGGCAAGGGCCTCATCATCGCCGGCCTCACCGGCGTCTTCATCATCGGCTCCCTGGGCACCCTCTTCACCATCGTGTACGGCATGGCCGTGTAGCGCGGCGGCCCGCCCTCGTCCCGGCCGGGCCGCCGACTGCGCCCAGTTCCCCCTCCCACCCCACCCGTCCGTCGTGCCCACCGGCTGAGGTTGCGTTTCCCTGATGTCGAGTCTCCACACCGCGCCCGCGCGGGAACCAGCGCGGCTACCGTCGTACTGCTACGCCTTTCGGTACGACGTCGAAGTTGAAGGGGCGACTGCGGCATGAGTCTCGGCGACGAGCAGGGGTACGGCGAGTCCTCACGCTCCGGTGACGACGCGTACGGGGGATACGCCGGCACCGGCCAGACCCGAACCCGCCTCCCCGAAGGCGGCGGCGACCCCTACGGCGGCGCCCCCCGCCGCCCCCGCTCCTCCTCCAGAAGCCTCGTCACCATCGTCGGCGTCGTCGTCCTCCTCATCGCCGCGATCGCCTTCGCGAACCGAGGCGGCGACAGCGACAGCGCGGGGGACTCCGGCAACGACAAGACGGAGACGGCCCCTACGGCGGCTTCGGGGGAACGGCCGGTCACCACGAAGACCGGCGGCATCCCCTCCGGCTTCGCCCACGACCAACAGGGTGCCGAATCGGCGGCGGCCAACTACTCCGTGGTGCTGGTCTCGGCCGACATCCTCAAGCCCGCCCGGCGGAGCGAGATCGTGCAGCAGGTCTTCGTGGCGGAGAAGGTCAGCGATCTGGAGGACAGCCTCAACAGGGCCTACGACGCGGACTTCCTGGCGGATGTCGGCTTGGACGAGAACGGCAATGCCCCGTCCGGCAGCACCTACGTCTCACGCACCATGCCGGTCGGCACAAAGGCCACGAGCTACTCGAACAGCACCGCGACCGTCGAGGTCTGGTGCACCGGCGTCTTCGGCATGGCGTCGGAAGACACCACCAGCCCGGTTACCAGCGACTGGTTCACCATGACCTTGAAGCTGCGCTGGGCCGACGCTGACTGGAAGGTAGACAGCTTCGCGCAGAAGGAAGGTCCGGCGCCGGTCAACGGTGACAACAAGGTCTCGACGGCTGACGAGATCTCAAAGGCCGTCGAGGAGTACGGAGGGTTCAGTTATGCCCGGTAAGTCACGCAACGTACTCAGGGCCGCCGCAGTTCTCACAGCCGTTCAGACTTCGGTCGTTCTGCTGGCCACTCGGGCAGCAGCCGCACCCACGCCGTCGCCCTCTCCCTCGGCCTCGGACGACCGCTGCGACCTCATCGTCGGCCCCGCCAAGGACTACTGCGAACGCGGAGCCGGCGAAAAAGGCGACACCAGCACCCTCCCCAACGACGTAACCACCACCCTCGACCCCCTCTCCTCCCTAGCCCAAGGCTGCGCCGACGCCGCCTCCTGGACCATCGACAAACTCTCCGCCGCGGTCAACGACACCGCGAACGTCGACTTCACGAACCCCAAGTTCCTGCAGCAGTACGCCGTCGTGTTCGCGGCGTCGACCATCCTCACCCTGGTCCTGTGGCTGCTCGCGGTCGCGAAGCGGGCCGTGCGGGGCGTCCCCCTCACCACGGCCCTCTCGGAGGCCGTCGGCTTCCTCTGGCTGACCGTCCTCGCCTCCGCCTTCACCCCCCTGATCCTCTACACCGTCGTATCGGCGACCGACGGCGTCACCGACGTCCTCGCCAAAGCCACCGGCGACCAGACGGACACCTTCTTCGGCACCTTCTCCGGCGCCCTGAAGAAGGGCGAGGACATCGGCGGCGGCCCGATCATGCTGATCGTCGTCTCCCTCGTCTCCATCCTCGCCGCCGGCGTCCTCTGGCTGGAGCTGGTCATCCGCGCCGCCCTGCTCTACGTCGGCGCGCTCCTCGGCACGGTCGTCTACGCCGGCCTCGTCGACAAGAACCTCTGGGGACACGTCCGCCGCTGGGCGGGCATCATGATCGCGGTCATCCTCATCAAACCCGTGATCGTGATCGTCCTCGGCCTCGCCGGCGCACTGTCCGCGGACGACGGCCCCAACGCCTTCTCCGCCGTCGTCTCCGGCCTGGCCATCATCCTCCTCGCCATCTTCGCCTCGGGGATGATCTACCGCTTCGTCCCCGGCTTCGGCGACGAGATCGCGGGCTCCCGCAACAACCGCATCATGCGCGGCGCCGAGAACAAGGCCGCCGCCGTGATCAGCTCCCCGGCCAGCCTCGTCGCCCAGGGCATCAAGACCCACAGCACCCGGGCCGACAACAACGGCGGCGGCGGGAACAACACCCCCCGCCCCGCCAACCCCGCATCCGGCGGCGTGGCCGCCCACAGCTCGCGCCCCGCGAACGGAGGCGGCGGAAATATCCCCGCCGCACCCCCGCCCCGCACGAGCCCGATCAACACCCCCCACGCCGGCAACACCCGCAACAGCAACCGCACGGGAGGTGAAGGGCGTTGACGACTGATTCCCACGCGGCCCATATGTCCCATCCGGTCACGCCCCGCCGTACCTATCTGATCGGCCGCGCCCGGCCGAACGCGATCATCGGCCGGAACCGCGAGTCCGGCGAGATCGCGCTCATCATCACGGGCGCGTTCCTCGGCATGATGTGCGGCCTCCTCGTCCCCGTTCTCGTCCCCCGCATCGCCCTGCTCACCGGCTTCCCGATGCTCGCGCTGGCCGCGGTCTACGTGCCGTACAAGCGCCGGACGTTCTACAAGTGGTTCGAGATCAACCGCAGTTACAAGCGCAGCCTGCGCCGCGGCACGGCGTACCGCTCCACCAACATGGAGGCCGGCACCCGGCTCGACGGCCGTGAGGTCGAGGTCGGCCCCCCGCCGGGCATCGGCCGCATCACCTGGCTGGCCGCGCCCTTCGGCCCCGACGAGATCGCCGTCCTCCTGCACGCCGACCGCCGGACCGTCACCGCCGCCATCGAGATCGAGGGCCCCGGCGTCGGCCTGCGCGACTCCGAGGACCAGGAAGCCCTCGTCGACCGCTTCGGCACCCTCCTCAAGCACGTGGCCAACGGCGACGGCTTCGTCACCCGGCTGCAGATGCTCGCGCGCACCCTGCCCGCCGACCCGGACGCCCACGCCAAGGACGTCGCCCAGCGTGGCGACGACCGCGCCCCGGGCTGGCTCCAGCAGTCGTACGACCAACTCCAGTCCATGGTCTCCACCAGCAGCGAGCAGCACCGCGCGTACCTCGTCGCCTGCATGCACTACTCCCGCGAACTCGCCGCCGAGGGCCACGCCATGGCCCGCGCCGCCCGCCCGCAGGGCCGCAAGCTCGACAGGGACGCCGGCCTCGCCGTCGTCATGGCCCGCGAACTGACGGACATCTGCTCGCGCCTCCAGGAGGCCGACATCCGCGTACGGCAGCCGCTCGGCCAGGGCCGCCTCGCCTCCCTCATCCACTCCATGTACGACCCGGACCACCCCATCGACCACATCCAGGCCATGACCAAGCGCAACGCCTGGCCGGCCGAACTCGACGCGATGGAACCGGACTACCTCCAGGCCAAGACCCGCGAGTCCTCCACCCGCGCCCCCTGGTGCCACGCCACGGCCTGGGTGAAGGAATGGCCGATGACCCCGGTCGGCGTCAACTTCCTCGCGCCCCTCCTGGTCCACACCCCGGACGTCATCCGCACGGTCGCCGTCACCATGGACCTGGAGCCGACCGAGGTCGCCATCGAACGCATGCTCACGGAGAAGACCAACGACGAGGCGGAGGCGTCCCGCGCCGCCAAGATGAACCGCACCGTCGACCCCCGTGACGTGGCCTCCCACTCCCGCCTCGACCAGCGCGGCGAAGACCTCGCCAGCGGCGCGGCCGGCGTCAACCTCGTCGGCTGGATCACCGTCTCCTCCCGCTCCCCGGAGGCCCTGGCACGCGACAAGCGGACGATAAGGGCCTCGGCCGGCAAGTCGTACCTCAAGCTGGAGTGGTGCGACCGCGAACACCACCGGGCCTTCGTCAACACGCTCCCGTTCGCCACCGGAATCCGAAGGTAGGGCTGCCGCGATGCGGGATCACCCGACCCAACCGCACCTGGAGGTGAAGCGCTGATGCGAGACCCCATGTCCGCCCTCACGGACGCCTTCACGTCCTTCCTCTTCGGCAAGGTCGAGACGACCCGCCTCCCCGTGCGCACCTCCACGGGCCAGGCCCAGGCCGTGTACCTCCCGACCGCCGCCCCCGGCCTCGGCGACTCCGGCGTGATCATCGGCCGCGAGGTCTACTCCGGGAAGGGCTACATCTACGACCCCTTCCAGCTCTACGGCCAGCAGCTCCCCGCCCCGCACTGGCTCGTCCTCGGCGAGTCCGGCAACGGCAAATCAGCCCTGGAGAAGACGTACGTCCTGCGCCAGCTGCGCTTCCGCGACCGCCAGGTCGTCGTCCTCGACGCCCAGGGCGAGGACGGTGTCGGCGAATGGAACCTCATCGCGGAGGAGCTGGGCATAACTCCCATCCGCCTGGACCCGACCGCCGCCCTCGACATGGGCATCCGCCTCAACCCCCTCGACCCCTCGATCACCACGACGGGCCAGCTCGCGCTGCTCCGCACGATCATCGAGGTCGCGATGGGCCACGGCCTGGACGAACGCTCCGGCTTCGCCCTCAAGGTCGCGCACGCCTACGTCAACGAGACCATCGTCGAACGCCAGCCGGTCCTCACCGACATCGTCGAGCAGCTCCGCCACCCCGAGCCGGAGTCCGCGGAGGCGATGAACGTCGCCATAGACGACGTACGGGCCTGGGGCCTGGACGTGGCGCTGGTCCTGGACCGCCTGGTCGACGGTGACCTGCGCGGCATGTTCGACGGTCCCACCACCGTGGGCATCGACCTCGAGGCGCCCCTCATCGTCTTCGACCTGTCCCACATCGACCGCAACTCCATCGCCATGCCCATCCTCATGGCGATCGTCGGTGTCTGGCTGGAGCACACCTGGATCCGCCCCGACCGGAAGAAGCGCATCTTCCTGGTCGAGGAGGCCTGGCACATCATCAACAGCCCCTTCGTCGCCCAGCTCTTCCAGCGCCTGCTCAAGTTCGGCCGCCGACTCGGCCTGTCCTTCGTCGCGGTCGTCCACCACCTGTCGGACGTCGTCGACGGCGCGGCGGCGAAGGAGGCGTCCGCGATCCTCAAGATGGCCTCGACACGGACGATCTACGCCCAGAAGGCGGACGAGGCGAGAGCCACGGGCCGCGTACTCGGCCTGCCCCGCTGGGCGGTGGAGATCATCCCCACCCTCACCCCGGGCATCGCCGTCTGGGACGTCAACGGCAACGTCCAGGTGGTCAAACACCTGATCACCGAGACCGAACGCCCCCTGGTCTTCACCGACCGCGCGATGACCGAATCGTCCGCCGACCACCTGCGGGACGAGGACGACGCCCTGCGCGCCGCCGAACTGGAGGCGGAGGAACGGGCGGCCGCGTTCGTCGAACACCGGCTGAGCGAGTTCGACGGCTACGGCTCCTCCGAGTCGACGGTGGCCTGAGCGGCACCGGTACCAGCGGAAACGGACACAGTCGGGCCAGGGCAGGGTGACAGCGTGAACGGCGGCATGCGATGAGACCGGACGACGGGCGCCCCCAGCAGGGCGGCGGCATCCCCGACGGGCTGCTGATCGCCCTCCTCGGCTTCCTGGTGGGCCTGACCCTGCTGGTCTGGTCGGCCACCGGCCTGGCCGGCCTCTTCGCCCACGGCGCCTGGCCCGACGCCGTCACCTTCGGCCGCACCCCGCTCGCCGTACGCAGCCTGGTCTCCGCCCCCCAGGACCTCGCCGCCGCCTGGCCCGACACCCCCGCCGACCAGCTCTCCGGCTACGGCCTCTTCTGGGGCCTCGTCATCAGCCAGCTCATGGTCCTCCTCGTCCTGACCGTCTTCACGATGGGCACCCTGGCACGCTGGAGGGCCGTACGGGCCCGGGAGAAGGCAACCCGGCACCCCCGGCCGGCGGACGCCCCGACAGCGCCACCGACCGCCTCCCCCGGTCACGTCACACCACCCGTGCACACCCCCGTGGAGCAGACGACCCCGGCCCAGCCCCACGGCGCCGGCCAGGACCACCACACGGCTCCGCCGGCCCACACCGCCTTCCCCACCACTCCGTCGGCGCCCGCTGCACCCGTCTCGCCCACTCCACCCGCCTCACCGGTCGAAGCCGACGTGCCGACCAGCCCGCTTCCCCCCGCCCCCGTGCCCTCGACAACGGGCGCCCCGCACACCGGCGGTTGGACGCACACGATCCCTCCGGTCGTCCTGGGCACGGCCGACTCCCGCCGGCCCGCCGCCGTCCAAGCCGTACGGGACGCCGAGGGCCCCGCCCTGGTGGTCACCTCCGACCCCACGCTCTGGTCGGAGACGAAGGACGCCCGCGCGAAGCTGGGCCCGGTCCTCCTCTACGACCCCGCCCACCGCTGCGACACCCCGGCCCGCCTCCACTGGTCCCCCGTCAGCGGCTGCGAGGACAAACCGACGGCGGCGGCCAGGGCGACCGCCCTGCTCGCCGCCATCCGCCCCACGGCCAAGATCGACCAGGCGATGGCGGACACGGCGGAAACCCTCCTGCGCAGCTACCTCCACGCCGCAGCGATAGACAACCGCACCATCCGCCACCTGCACCGCTGGGCCCAGGGCAGCAACGTCCAGGAAGCGGTACGCACCCTGCGCACGAACCAGAAGGCCGCCCCCGGCGCGGCGGGTGAACTGGAGTCGGCCCTCACCTCGCACCCCGAACGCCGCGACATCGCCCAGCAGTTGACGGCCCGCGCCCTCTCCGCCCTCTCCACGGTCAACGTCCGGGAATCCTGCACGCCGAACCGAGCCGACGCCCTCGCCCTGGATTCCTTCGTGCACGAAGGGGGAACGCTCTATGTGGTCGGCGACCCCATCGAGGACCCCAAGGCGAACCCTTCCGCCATGCCTCTTCTGACGGCCCTCGCCTCAAGCGTGGTCGAGCGCGGCCGGCGCATGGCCGAACGGTCATCCTCCGGCCGCCTCGACCCACCACTCACCCTGGTCCTGGACGACGTGGCAGCCGTGGCCCCACTGCCCCAGCTCCCCGCCCTGCTGACCTCCGGCCCCGACCAGGGCCTCCCCACGCTGGTCCTCCTCCGTTCCCGCGAGCAGGCCAGATCCCGCTGGCCGAACCACGAACTCCCGTTGCCGTAGCGGCCGTTCGCAGCCGAACCCAGAGGCTCTGTCACTCCACGGGCTGCCCGTCCCCCGAGGGCACCGCGTACCCGGCGACGGACGGCCACCGCACGGTCAGCACGACCGACTCCTCCTCCGCGACCCAGGAGTGATCCACCCCGCGCCCCCACACCACGTAGTCGCCCTGACGCTCCAGCACGACGCTACGACCGGGGAAGTCGACCCGGAACCGGCCGCTGATCAGTACCTGGAGGGCGGTACGTTCCTCACCCCGGACCCACTGCGCACGCGTGTCGCCCCGCGGGTGGACCCCCCACTTGATCTCCACCGCCTCACTCCGGCGAGGATCCCCCTCCGCCTTGAAGTGCCCGAGCAGCCAGCCGCGGTCCAGCGCCGCGTCCTTGCCCGCATTGCCCACATACACGCTGTCGTCCATGCCGCCGAACGCTAACACCAGCCGGCCCGACGCCTCCTACGCGGACGCCAGCACGTACTCCAGCCCCTCATCCCCTTCGACAGTCACCCCGGCTGCCCACGAAGCCGACCCGTCGATAGAACGCTTCGGCCCGCCCGTTCCCCTCGTTCACGACAACCACACCCCGCTCGACGAACGGTGAACGGTCCGGAAATGCAGAAAGGCCCACACCATAAGGTGTGGGCCTTTCCCAATATTTGTTCGGCGGCGTCCTACTCTCCCACAGGGTCCCCCCTGCAGTACCATCGGCGCTGTAAGGCTTAGCTTCCGGGTTCGGAATGTAACCGGGCGTTTCCCTCACGCTATGACCACCGAAACACTATGAAACACTCAACCGCACCACACCGTGACCATGGCATGGGGTTGTTCGTGGTTTCAGAACCAACACAGTGGACGCGAGCAACTGAGGACAAGCCCTCGGCCTATTAGTACCAGTCAACTCCACCCGTTACCAGGCTTCCATATCTGGCCTATCAACCCAGTCGTCTACTGGGAGCCTTACCCCATCAAGTGGGTGGGAATACTCATCTCGAAGCAGGCTTCCCGCTTAGATGCTTTCAGCGGTTATCCCTCCCGAACGTAGCCAACCAGCCATGCCCTTGGCAGAACAACTGGCACACCAGAGGTTCGTCCGTCCCGGTCCTCTCGTACTAGGGACAGCCCTTCTCAATATTCCTGCGCGCGCAGCGGATAGGGACCGAACTGTCTCACGACGTTCTAAACCCAGCTCGCGTACCGCTTTAATGGGCGAACAGCCCAACCCTTGGGACCGACTCCAGCCCCAGGATGCGACGAGCCGACATCGAGGTGCCAAACCATCCCGTCGATATGGACTCTTGGGGAAGATCAGCCTGTTATCCCCGGGGTACCTTTTATCCGTTGAGCGACGGCGCTTCCACAAGCCACCGCCGGATCACTAGTCCCGACTTTCGTCCCTGCTCGACCCGTCGGTCTCACAGTCAAGCTCCCTTGTGCACTTACACTCACCACCTGATTGCCAACCAGGCTGAGGGAACCTTTGGGCGCCTCCGTTACTCTTTAGGAGGCAACCGCCCCAGTTAAACTACCCATCAGACACTGTCCCTGATCCGGATCACGGACCCAGGTTAGACATCCAGCACGACCAGACTGGTATTTCAACGACGACTCCACCCGAACTGGCGTCCGAGCTTCACAGTCTCCCAGCTATCCTACACAAGCCGAACCGAACACCAATATCAAACTGTAGTAAAGGTCCCGGGGTCTTTCCGTCCTGCTGCGCGAAACGAGCATCTTTACTCGTAGTGCAATTTCACCGGGCCTATGGTTGAGACAGTCGAGAAGTCGTTACGCCATTCGTGCAGGTCGGAACTTACCCGACAAGGAATTTCGCTACCTTAGGATGGTTATAGTTACCACCGCCGTTTACTGGCGCTTAAGTTCTCAGCTTCGCCACACCGAAATGTGACTAACCGGTCCCCTTAACGTTCCAGCACCGGGCAGGCGTCAGTCCGTATACATCGCCTTACGGCTTCGCACGGACCTGTGTTTTTAGTAAACAGTCGCTTCTCGCTGGTCTCTGCGGCCACCCCCAGCTCAAGCAGCAAGTGCTATCACCGGTGATGGCCCCCCTTCTCCCGAAGTTACGGGGGCATTTTGCCGAGTTCCTTAACCATAGTTCACCCGAACGCCTCGGTATTCTCTACCTGACCACCTGAGTCGGTTTAGGGTACGGGCCGCCATGAAACTCGCTAGAGGCTTTTCTCGACAGCATAGGATCATCCACTTCACCACAATCGGCTCGGCATCAGGTCTCAGACTATGTGCCAGGCGGATTTACCTACCTGACGTCCTACACCCTTACCCCGGGACAACCACCGCCCGGGATGGACTACCTTCCTGCGTCACCCCATCACTCACCTACTACAAGTCTGGTCCGTCGGCTCCACCACTTTCCTTTCCCCGAAGGGTCCGGAACGGCTTCACGGACTTAGCATCGCCTGGTTCAGTGTTTGACGCTTCACAGCGGGTACCGGAATATCAACCGGTTATCCATCGACTACGCCTGTCGGCCTCGCCTTAGGTCCCGACTTACCCTGGGCAGATCAGCTTGACCCAGGAACCCTTGGTCAATCGGCGCAAACGTTTCTCACGTTTGTATCGCTACTCATGCCTGCATTCTCACTCGTGAACCGTCCACAACTCGCTTCCGCGGCTGCTTCACCCGGCACACGACGCTCCCCTACCCATCCCAGCAGGCGTTGGCCCTCAATGCTGGAATGACACGACTTCGGCGGTACGCTTGAGCCCCGCTACATTGTCGGCGCGGAATCACTAGACCAGTGAGCTATTACGCACTCTTTCAAGGGTGGCTGCTTCTAAGCCAACCTCCTGGTTGTCTCTGCGACTCCACATCCTTTCCCACTTAGCGTACGCTTAGGGGCCTTAGTCGATGCTCTGGGCTGTTTCCCTCTCGACCATGGAGCTTATCCCCCACAGTCTCACTGCCGTGCTCTCACTTACCGGCATTCGGAGTTTGGCTAAGGTCAGTAACCCGGTAGGGCCCATCGCCTATCCAGTGCTCTACCTCCGGCAAGAAACACACGACGCTGCACCTAAATGCATTTCGGGGAGAACCAGCTATCACGGAGTTTGATTGGCCTTTCACCCCTAACCACAGGTCATCCCCCAGGTTTTCAACCCTGGTGGGTTCGGTCCTCCACGAAGTCTTACCTCCGCTTCAACCTGCCCATGGCTAGATCACTCCGCTTCGGGTCTTGAGCGTGCTACTGAAACGCCCTGTTCGGACTCGCTTTCGCTACGGCTACCCCACTCGGGTTAACCTCGCAACACACCGCAAACTCGCAGGCTCATTCTTCAAAAGGCACGCAGTCACGACGCACCAAGTAAACTTGATGCGCGACGCTCCCACGGCTTGTAGGCACACGGTTTCAGGTACTATTTCACTCCGCTCCCGCGGTACTTTTCACCATTCCCTCACGGTACTATCCGCTATCGGTCACCAGGGAATATTTAGGCTTAGCGGGTGGTCCCGCCAGATTCACACGGGATTTCTCGGGCCCCGTGCTACTTGGGTGTCTCTCAAACGAGCCGTCAATGTTTCAGCTACGGGGGTCTTACCCTCTACGCCGGACCTTTCGCATGTCCTTCGCCTACATCAACGGTTTCTGACTCGCCTCACAGCCGGCAGACTGTGAAAGAGAGATCCCACAACCCCGTATACGCAACCCCTGCCGGGTCTCACACGCATACGGTTTGGCCTCATCCGGTTTCGCTCGCCACTACTCCCGGAATCACGGTTGTTTTCTCTTCCTGCGGGTACTGAGATGTTTCACTTCCCCGCGTTCCCTCCACTTGCCCTATGTGTTCAGGCAAGGGTGACAGCCCATGACGACTGCCGGGTTTCCCCATTCGGAAACCCCCGGATCAAAGCCTGGTTGACGACTCCCCGGGGACTATCGTGGCCTCCCACGTCCTTCATCGGTTCCTGGTGCCAAGGCATCCACCGTGCGCCCTTAAAAACTTGGCCACAGATGCTCGCGTCCACTGTGCAGTTCTCAAACAACGACCAACCACCCATCACCCCCGGTAACCACCGGAGTTCACTGGGGCCGGCACTGAAGGCAACCGTGAGACACGGCCATACCCTCAGACACCCAACAGCGTGCCCGGCATCCCTCACCACTCCGATCAGCTTTCCACGCCCCCGAAAGGACAGTACTCACAGCCTGAGATGACTCAAGACGCCGAATAATCAACGTTCCACCCATGAGCTAACCAGCATCAGACGTTCGCTGATGATCTGGCCTCTGACCTCACCCCGAAGGGATCGGTAGAAGTGCTCCTTAGAAAGGAGGTGATCCAGCCGCACCTTCCGGTACGGCTACCTTGTTACGACTTCGTCCCAATCGCCAGTCCCACCTTCGACAGCTCCCTCCCCGTAAGGGGTTGGGCCACCGGCTTCGGGTGTTACCGACTTTCGTGACGTGACGGGCGGTGTGTACAAGGCCCGGGAACGTATTCACCGCAGCAATGCTGATCTGCGATTACTAGCAACTCCGACTTCATGGGGTCGAGTTGCAGACCCCAATCCGAACTGAGACAGGCTTTTTGAGATTCGCTCCGCCTCACGGCTTCGCAGCTCATTGTACCTGCCATTGTAGCACGTGTGCAGCCCAAGACATAAGGGGCATGATGACTTGACGTCGTCCCCACCTTCCTCCGAGTTGACCCCGGCAGTCTCCTGTGAGTCCCCATCACCCCGAAGGGCATGCTGGCAACACAGAACAAGGGTTGCGCTCGTTGCGGGACTTAACCCAACATCTCACGACACGAGCTGACGACAGCCATGCACCACCTGTCACCCGACCACAAGGGGGGCACCATCTCTGATGCTTTCCGGGCGATGTCAAGCCTTGGTAAGGTTCTTCGCGTTGCGTCGAATTAAGCCACATGCTCCGCTGCTTGTGCGGGCCCCCGTCAATTCCTTTGAGTTTTAGCCTTGCGGCCGTACTCCCCAGGCGGGGAACTTAATGCGTTAGCTGCGGCACCGACGACGTGGAATGTCGCCAACACCTAGTTCCCACCGTTTACGGCGTGGACTACCAGGGTATCTAATCCTGTTCGCTCCCCACGCTTTCGCTCCTCAGCGTCAGTAATGGCCCAGAGATCCGCCTTCGCCACCGGTGTTCCTCCTGATATCTGCGCATTTCACCGCTACACCAGGAATTCCGATCTCCCCTACCACACTCTAGTCTGCCCGTATCGAATGCAGACCCGGGGTTAAGCCCCGGGCTTTCACATCCGACGCGACAGACCGCCTACGAGCTCTTTACGCCCAATAATTCCGGACAACGCTCGCGCCCTACGTATTACCGCGGCTGCTGGCACGTAGTTAGCCGGCGCTTCTTCTGCAGGTACCGTCACTTTCGCTTCTTCCCTGCTGAAAGAGGTTTACAACCCGAAGGCCGTCATCCCTCACGCGGCGTCGCTGCATCAGGCTTTCGCCCATTGTGCAATATTCCCCACTGCTGCCTCCCGTAGGAGTCTGGGCCGTGTCTCAGTCCCAGTGTGGCCGGTCGCCCTCTCAGGCCGGCTACCCGTCGTCGCCTTGGTGAGCCGTTACCTCACCAACAAGCTGATAGGCCGCGGGCTCATCCTTCACCGCCGGAGCTTTCCACCACCCACAGATGCCTGTAGTGGTTGTATCCGGTATTAGACCCCGTTTCCAGGGCTTGTCCCAGAGTGAAGGGCAGATTGCCCACGTGTTACTCACCCGTTCGCCACTAATCCCCACCGAAGTGGTTCATCGTTCGACTTGCATGTGTTAAGCACGCCGCCAGCGTTCGTCCTGAGCCAGGATCAAACTCTCCGTGAATGTGTACCCGTAATCGGGTGCAAACCACGAGAGCGGAACAGCCAGGCGGAATAAGCCCGGCCGTTCACAGCGTCCTCGCTGTGTTTGTTTCAAAGGAACCTCGACCACCGGAACACTGCCCGGCGGACGGGGTATCAACATATCTGGCGTTGATTTTTGGCACGCTGTTGAGTTCTCAAGGAACGGACGCTTCCTTTGTACTCACCCAAGCTACTCTCGGGCTTTCCTCCGGGCAGTTTCCCTTCGGTCTTGCGTTTCCGACTCTATCAGACCGTTTCCGGTTCCGATTTCCTCGGTGCTTTCCAGGTTTCCGCTTTCGCGTTTCCCTTTCCGGCAGTTCCGACTCTACCAGATCCTTTCGGGCCTGATTCCCAGTCAGTGGGTTTTGTCCTCGCGGCTGTTGGGCCGTTCCGACGTTCCAAACCTTAGCGGATCTGCTCGGCAGTTCCCAATCGGGTCTGTCGAACCCAAATCGAATTGCATTCGGGCAAGCCGAATTAACCCCGACTGGGAGATCGCACTGGTTGGTTTGTGTGCCGCTCGAAGCGGCGGAGGTGCTGTCGCAGAACCGTTAAGGCTCCGTGGCAACCCGAAGAACTTTACGGATCGCGGGGTGGACTGTCAAGCCTCCCCCCGGTGAGCCGCGGGCAAACCTCGGCCACCGCTCGACCGTACTCCTCAGTCGAGGTCGGTGAGGCGGCCGCCGGCGTCCGGCTGGGCGTGCTCGACGCGGCGGAGGAGCCGGGTCAGGACCTCGCCCAGGACGCTGCGCTCCAGAGGGGAGAGGTCCTGAAGGAGATCCTCCTCGAAGACCGAGGCGAGACGCATGACCTCCAGCCACTTCTCGCGGCCCTCGGGGGTGAGCTCGACGATGACGCGCACCCGGTTGTTCTCGTCGCGTTCCCTGGTCACCAGACCCTCCGCGACCATGCGGTCGATGCGGTGGGTCATCGCGGCCGGGGTGAGACCCAGCCGCTTGGCGAGTTCGCTCGGGCCCATGCGGTACGGGGCGCCGGAGAGGACGAGGGCCTTGAGGACCTCCCAGTCGGCGTTGCTGATGTTGAGCGCCGAGGTCTGGCGGCCGTAGGCGACGTTCATACGGCGGTTGAGGCGGGAGAGCGCCGAGACGATCTTCTCGACCTGGGGGTCCAGGTCCTGGAACTCGCGCTGGTACGCGGCGATCTGCTCTTCGAGTGTCGGCTCGGCGCTGCCGGAGGTGCCGGGGGTGTCGCCCATGGGCGAAGTATGGCACGTCACTGCTTGGCATCGAAGTCCTTCGAGGTGTACTGTTTAGCTTCTAAGTTTTAGCTTCGAAGTCTTCACCTCTCATGTCTGAGTCGAGGGCTTCCCTTACCTAGGCAGGTGAACGTGACCAGGGGGACGGGCGCAGCGATGCGCCGGATTCACATGGGCAGCGCACTCGGCGCATTCGGACTCGGCTTCACCGTCCCGTATCTGTACGTCTACGTGGCGCAGGTGCGGGATCTCGGTGCGACGACGGCGGGGCTGGTGCTGGCGGTCTTCGCCGTGGCCGCGCTGGTGGTGCTGCCCTTCGCGGGGCGGGCCATAGTCCGGCGCGGTCCGCTTCCCGTGCTGCTCACCGCCCTGGTCACCGCTGCCGTCGGATCGCTGAGTCTGGGGCTCGCCGCCAGTGCGACGACCGTGCTGCTGTCCGCGGCGGCGCTCGGCGCGGGCCAGGCCGTGACGCAGCCGGCGCTCGCGACGATGATCGTCGACTTCTCGCGGGCGGAGAACCGGTCCCGGGCCTTCGCCACGCAGTTCTTCCTGCAGAACCTCGGGCTCGGGGTCGGCGGGCTGATAGGCGGGCATCTCGTCGATGCCACGCGCGCGGGGTCGTTCGTCCTGCTGTTCTCCATACAGGCGGCGATGTTCCTGCTGCTCGTGGGTGTGATGGCGACCGTGCGGGCACCCCGGACCCCCCAGGTCGAAGGTGTGCCCGCCGCGGCGGTCAAGGGAAGCTGGAAGCAGCTGCTCGGCAATCGGGCCATGGTGCAGCTGTGCGTGCTGGGCTTCGTGCTGTTCTTCGCCTGCTACGGGCAGTTCGAGTCGGGACTGAGTGCGTACGGGGTCGAGGCGGCCGGGATATCGACGTCCGCGCTCGGCACGGCGCTCGCCGCCAACACGGCGGTGATCGTGATCGCGCAGTTCGCCGTGCTGCGGTTCGTGGAGCGGCGTCGGCGGTCTCGGGTGATCGCCACCGTGGGGCTGATCTGGGCCGTCGCGTGGGGCGTGGCCGGGTTCGCCGGGCTGGGGCAGACGAGCGAGACCATGGCGACCGCCGCGTTCGTCTCGACCTACGCGCTGTTCGGTCTCGGGGAGGCCATGCTGTCGCCGACGGTCGCGCCGCTGGTGGCCGATCTGGCGCCGACAGGGATGGCCGGGCAGTACAACTCCGCGTTCGCGCTGGTGAAACAGCTCGCACTGGCGGTCGGGCCGGCGGTGGGCGGGCCCATGGGGGCCTCGCTGCATGCCCCGTACATCGTGACGTTCCTGCTGTTCTCGCTGGGCATCAGCGTGCTGGCGCTGCGGCTCGGGCGGCGTCTGACCGGTGTGCAGGATCAGCCCTCGCTCGGGGGCAGCCGGGTGGTCGCCGGGAGTGGCGCCGTCGCGGAGCCGGTGGCGGCTCGGGCTTGAGGGCCCCGTCCTGAGGGTGTGCCCGCCGTGCTGAGGGCGGCGGGCACGGCGGAGCGCCGCCGACGGGCCCGGTGCGGGTGACGCCCACGGAGATCAGCCAGGTGGGAGGGAGCCGGAGATGTCGACGCGGAGAAGTTTCGAATCTTTGGCAACCCTGTGCGGAGCTGTGACCACAAGGAAGCGGATTCGGTCACAGCGGTGACCGGATTCGCTCTACCTCTGGTCAATGGCTGCAAGGAGCACCCTTCCCATGAACAACCCCACGAACGGCGGACGGCGCGGTCGGCACCGTCGGCGGTGGACCGCGACCGGTCTGGTGCTCGGTGTGCCGGCCGTCCTGGTGCCGTATCTGCTGTTCGCGCAGGAGGACTCGCAGGCGGCGACGGTCGAGCACGACGCCTTCTACCGGCTGGTGTCGGTGCGCAGCGGCAAGGTGCTGGACGTCGACGGGTACTCCACGGCCGACGGCACCCGTATCCAGCAGTGGACCGATCAGAACACCTCCAACCAGCAGTGGAAGCTGAAGCCCGCCGGGGGCGGCTACTACGAGCTGGTGAACCGCAACAGCGGCAAAGTGCTGGGCATCAGGGGCAATTCGACCGCGAAGTCGGCCGCCGCCGAGCAGCAGACCGATAGTTCGGCCAAGTCGCAGGAATGGCGGGTCGGCGAGGTGGGCGGTTCCGGTGCCATCACCCTCACCTCCCGTGGGAGCGGCCAGGTCCTCGGCGTCTCGGGTGGTTCGGCGGCCGAGGGCGCGGCCGTCGTGCAGGCTCCTGGCACGGGTGGCGCCGGTCAGCGGTGGAAGCTGGTCAAGGTCTCCGGGAACGGCGGGGCGCGGACGGCGGGCACGTCGTACGTGTGGCAGAACGCCCAGGTGGTGGGCGGTGGTTACGTCACCGGTCTGGTGTTCAACCAGAAGGAGAAGGGCCTGCTGTACGCGCGCACCGACATGGGTGGCGCCTACCGCTGGGACACCGGGGCCGAGCAGTGGATCCCGTTGACCGACTGGGTCGGCGAGAAGGACTGGAACCTGCTGGGCATCGACTCGGTGGCCACCGACCCCGTCGACCCCAAGCGGCTCTACCTCGGCGCGGGCACCTACACCAACGACTGGGCCGGCAACGGCGCGATCCTGCGCTCCACCGACCGGGGCCGCACCTTCAAGCGCACCGAACTCCCCTTCAAGCTGGGCGGCAACGAGGACGGCCGAGGGGCGGGCGAGCGGCTCGTGATCGATCCGTCGGACCACGGCACCCTGCTCCTGGGCACCCGCAAGAACGGCCTGTGGCGCAGCACCGACTACGGCGCGAACTGGAAGCAGGTCTCCTCGTTCCCGGTCAAGGACGGGGCGGGCAGCGGCGCCGGCATCTCCTTCGTGACGTACGGCCCGGCCGGCAGCAGGACCATCTACGTCGGTGTCGGCGACAAGTCCACCTCCCTGTACCGCTCCACCGACGGCGGCGGCACCTGGCAGGCGGTTCCCGGCCGGCCCGCCGGCCAGCTGCCGCAGCACGGTGTGGTCTCCGGCGACGGCTCGCTGTACGTGACGTACACCGACGCCCTCGGCCCCAACGGGGTGACGGGGGGCTCGGTATGGAAGTACGCGCCGGCTCGCGGGACGTGGAAGAACATCTCCCCGTCCCAGGGCGGTTACGGCTTCTCCGGTCTGGCCGTCGACCCGCGCAAGCCGTCCACGGTGATGGTCACCACCCTCGACCGCTGGTGGCCGGAGGACGAGCTGTACCGGTCCACCGACGGCGGTGCGTCCTGGAAGGCACTGGCCGACAAGTCGGTGCGCAGCGCCTCCGCCGCTCCTTACGTCGGCACCCACACCGGGCACTGGATGACCGCCCTGGCCATCGATCCCTTCAACTCCGGTCACGTGCTGTACGGCACCGGCAACGGCATCTGGCGCAGCAAGGACGCAGGCGCCTCGGACAGCGGCGGCACCAGCCACTGGAGCATGGGCGCCCGAGGACTGGAAGAGACCGCGCTGATCGACGCGATCGCCCCTCCCGGCGGTGCCACCGTCATCACCTCCATGGGTGACCAGGGCGGCTTCCGGCACGACGACCTGACCAAGGTGCCCTCCGGGCGGCTGAAGAACCCGATGATGACCAACAGCACCGACATCGACTTCGCCCAGTCCAAGCCCTCGATGATGGTCCGCGTCGGCCGGGGCGGCGCGCAGGACGGCGCCTACTCCACCGACGGCGGCAGCAACTGGACCGGCTTCAAGGCAGAGCCGGTGGCCGGTGCCCAGGACGGCCATGTCGCCCTCGCGGCGGACGGCTCCGCCATCGTCTGGACCCAGGCCGGTGAGGCCCCGTACCGCTCGACCGACAAGGGGGCGAGCTGGTCGAGGGCCGGCGGCCTGGGCACCGGCGCGGTGGTCGTCGCCGACCGCTCCTCGGCCGGCACCTTCTACGCCCTGTCCGGCGGCACGCTCTACGCCAGCACCGACGGCGGCGCGACCTTCACCGCCCGCGCCGGCAACCTGCCCTCCGGCCGGCTCACGGCCGTCCCCGGCGTCGCCGGGGACCTGTGGATCGCGGGCGGCGGCAAGGGGCTGCTGCACTCCACCGACGGCGGCCGCACCTTCACCACGCTCAGGTCGGTGCAGTCCGCCTCCGCCCTCGGCTTCGGCAAGGCCAAGCCGGGCACCGGCTACCAGGCCCTCTACCTGATCGGGACCGTCAAGAACGTCACCGGAGTCTTCCGCTCCACCGACAAGGGCGCCACCTGGCTCCGCGTCAACGACGACGCCCACCAGTGGGGCAGCATCGGCGGCACCGGCGTCATCACCGGTGACCCCGACACCTTCGGCCGCGTCTACGTCGGCACCAACGGCCGCGGACTCCAGTACGGCACCCCGCTGTCCTGACGTACCGCCCCCGGGGCCCGGGTCCGGGCCCCGGGACAGGACGGCCGAGGACCCCTGCCGCCGCTCAGGTCGCGCGCGGCAGGGCGAACTCGCACCACACCGCCTTGCCTCCGCCGGGCGTGCGGCGGCTGCCCCAGTCGGAGGCGATGGATCCGATGATGGCGAGGCCCCGGCCGGACTCGTCGGCGGGGTCGGCTCTGCGGCGGCGGGGGAGGTGGTCGTTGCCGTCGGTGACTTCGACGATCAGACGGCGGTCGGTGCGGCGCAGGCGCAGGCGCATCGGCGGGGTGCCGTGCTGGAGGGAGTTGGCGACGAGTTCGCTGGCGGCCAGGACGCCCAGGTCGTGGAGTTCCGGGGGGAAGCGCCAGCTGGTCAGGACGCCGGAGGCGAACGCGCGGGCGCGGGGGGCCGCTTCGACACCGCCGAGGAGTTCCAGGGCGGCGTTGCGGAAGAGTTCGCCGTCGGGGCCGACGCGGGCGGGGTGCTGGAGGACGAGGACGGCCACGTCGTCGTCGTGGTCGGCGGTGACTCCGGTCGAGCGGACGAGGCGGTCGCAGACGACCTGCGGGGTGCCCGTGGCACCGGACAGGGTGCGCTCCAGGGCGGCGATGCCCTCGTCCAGGTCCTCGTTGCGCCGCTCCACGAGTCCGTCGGTGTAGAAGACGGCGGTGGCGCCGGGGCCGAGGGGGATCGAACCGGACGCGTGGGTCCAGCCGCCGGTACCGAGCGGAGGGCCGGTCGGTTCGTCGGCGCGCAGGACCGTGCCGCTCTCGTCGCGGACGAGGATGGGGAGGTGGCCCGCGGAGGCGTAGACCAGGCGGCCCTCGTTGGGGTCGTGGACGGCGTAGGCGCAGGTGGCGATCTGGTTGGGGTCGATCTCGGTCGCGAGACCGTCCAGCAGCTGGAGCACCTCGTGCGGGGGCAGGTCGAGGCGGGCGTAGGCGCGGACGGCCGTGCGGAGCTGGCCCATGACGGCCGCCGCGCGCACGCCCCGGCCCATGACGTCGCCGATGACGAGGGCCGTGCGGCCGCCGCCGAGGGTGATGACGTCGTACCAGTCGCCGCCGACCGCGGTCTCGGTGCCGCCGGGGTGGTAGACGGCGGCGATGCGCAGGTCGTCGGGCTCCTCCAGCTCCTGGGGGAGGAGGGAGCGCTGGAGGGTGACGGCGGTCTCGCGCTGGCGGCGTTCGCTGGCGCGGAGGCGTTCGGCGGCCTCGGCGTGGTCGGTGACGTCGGCGGCGAAGATCAGGACGCCGCCGTCGCTCTGCCCGGCTCCGCCCGGGACGGCGACGGGGGTGCAGGTGATCGTGTAGCTGCGGCCGCCGGGGGCCTTGCGGGACTTGACCGTGCGGGGCTTGGAGCTGCGCAGGACCTGGTCCAGGAGCGGGAGGAGGCCGAGGGCGTCCAGCTCGGGCAGGGCCTCGCGGGCCGGTTCGCCGAGCGGGCGGGAGCCGAAGGCCGCGGCATAGGCGTCGTTGACGTAGGCCGTGCGGTGGTCCGGGCCGTGGACGAGGGCGACGAGGGCCGGGATGCGGTCGAGGATCTCACGGGTCGGGAGGTCGTCGACGGCGGGTACGGCGGGCGGGTCGTCCGGGGGGTCGTCGGTCTGCCGCTCGACGCGGGCCGCGGGCACGGAGCCGTCCCCCCGCCGGTCCGGGGTGACCGTGTGTTCGGTCCGCGCTGCGGCGCGGCGCTGCGTACCGGGGAGCCGGGCGCTCCAGCGCGTGAAGTTCACCGAATCCTTGCCTCGTGCCTCGTGTCGTCGTCTGTGGCCGGCTCCGGATCCGGCCGTGGCCCGGGGGTTGCCCCGGGTGCGGCGGTGGGGGACGCCTGGTCGTGGGTACGTGTGGGCGGGGGACGCCCCGTCCGGGATCATGGATCACGTCGCGGACCAGTCTGGCCGACATCCGTCAGACGTCGGCCCGGGCGGTGGAGTTCCTGGATCCGGTCAGGACGACCCCTTCGGGTCCTCCGGGGGCTTACCACCGGCCGCGAGTTCGAACTCCGCACGAGGATGTTCGAGTGATCCGAGCGAGACGATCTCCCGTTTGAAGAGGCCGGAGAGGGTCCATTCGGCGAGGACGCGGGCCTTGCGGTTGAAGGTCGGCACCCGGCTCAGGTGGTACACGCGGTGCATGAACCAGGCCGGGTAGCCCTTGAGCTTCCGCCCGTAGACGTGTGCGACGCCCTTGTGCAGGCCCAGGGAGGCGACCGAGCCCACGTACTTGTGGGCGTACTTCTCCAGGGGCTGGCCGCGCAGCGAGCGGGTGATGTTGTCGCCGAGGGTGCGGGCCTGGCGTACGGCGTGCTGGGCGTTGGGGGCGGTCTCCTTGCCGGGTTCGGCGGTGACGTCGGGGACGGCGGCCGCGTCGCCCGCGGCCCAGGCGTGCGCGACGCCCTCCACGGTCAGCTCGGCGGTGCACTTCAGCCGGCCCCGCTCGTTCAGCGGGAGGTCGGTGGCGGCGAGGACCGGGTGCGGCTTCACGCCGGCCGTCCAGACGACCGTACGGGTCGGGAAGCGGGCGCCGTCGCTGAGGACGGCGACCCGGTCGGCGCACGACTCCAGGCGGGTGTGCAGGCGTACGTCGATGTTGCGGCGGCGCAGTTCGGTGACCGTGTAGCGGCCCATCTCCTCGCCGACCTCCGGGAGGATGCGGTCGGAGGCCTCCACGAGGATCCACTTCATGTCCTCGGGCTTCACGTTGTGGTAGTACCGCGCGGTGTAGCGGGCCATGTCCTCCAGCTCGCCGAGCGCCTCCACGCCGGCGTAGCCGCCGCCCACGAAGACGAAGGTCAGGGCGGCGTCGCGGATCGCGGGGTCGCGGGTGGAGGAGGCGATGTCCATCTGTTCGATGACGTGGTTGCGCAGGCCGATGGCCTCTTCGACGGTCTTGAAGCCGATGGCGTAGTCCGCGAGCCCGGGGACGGGCAGGGTGCGCGAGACGGAGCCGGGGGCGAGGACGAGTTCGTCGTACGTCAGCTGCTCGGCCTCCGTGCCCTCCTCCTCGGTGGCGAGGGTGTCGAGGGTCGCGATGCGTTTGGCGTGGTTGATCGCGGTGGCCTCGCCGATGACGACCTTGCACCGGTCCAGGACGCGGCGCAGCGGCACGACGACATGGCGGGGCGAGATGGAGCCCGCCGCCGCCTCCGGAAGGAAGGGTTGATACGTCATATAAGGGTCGGGGGACACGACGACGATCTCGACCTCGCCGCGTCCGAGTTCCGGTTTCAGCTGTCGCTGCAGACGCAGCGCTGTGTACAGCCCGACGTATCCGCCGCCGACGATGAGAATGCGCATCGGTTCCTTCACCATCCCATGACGCACCTTGCTCGCTGGTTTGTCCACAGGCCCGGCAATTTGTGTGACCGGTCTCCACAACCGCGCAGGGATGGCCGATTCGCCGACGTGTACGACAGATGTGCAGGTCAGGTGGTGTGAGCCGGGTGACAGGAGGGGGCGCAAAACGGACGTAAACGGCCCGTACGCTGATCGGGGGGCTCTCCGTGCGGAACGTGCCCCTTCTGAATTGACTCCCTCTCAACTATGTTCGTGTGTCGACGGGGTGTAGGGGGGATGCGTTCAAGAGGTTCGGTCCGGTCCGGGGTCGAGGTCGTGGATCTCGGGTTCGGGTCCGCTTTCCGGGCGGTCCGCGACGGGCGGGCCTGCGCGGGGACCGGGTTGCCGACGGAGGAAATCGGTGACCACCGAGGACCTTGGACGCTCGTTCCGCCGCTCCGGCTTCCGATGACGGGGAGAGTCTCCGGGGGGAGACGTCATTACCGGGGGAACATGTATGCATATTCAGGAGTCCCATTGGTCGTCCGCCTCCACCATCGCACCCGGTGGTGCGATCGGCTCGGCGGGCGGCAACGGACGCGGTGACGGAGTGAGGTCCACTCCGCTCCGCGTGGACGCACAGCGCAACCTCGAGCACGTGCTGCGCGCGGCGCGCGAGGTGTTCGGCGAGCTGGGGTACGGCGCGCCGATGGAGGACGTGGCCCGCCGCGCGCGGGTCGGTGTCGGCACGGTGTACCGGCGCTTCCCGAGCAAGGACGTCCTGGTCCGCCGGATAGCCGAGGAGGAGACGTCTCGGCTCACCGAACAGGCCAGGGTGGCGCTCGGGCAGGAGGAGGACCCGTGGCAGGCGCTGTCGCGGTTCCTTCGGACGTCCGTGGCCTCCGGCGCCGGGCGGCTGCTGCCGCCGCAGGTGCTGCGGGTCGGGGTCGCCGAGGACGGGTCCGACGACATCGGCGGGATCCTCGCGGACGAGGCGCGGGTGCCGCAGCAGCGGGTGCAGCCGACGACCGAGCTTCGGCTGGTCCCGGCGGATCCGGGTGCGGGTGGTGCCGTGGGCGCCGCCGGTCCCGGTGGGCTCGCGGACGATGCCGGGGCTTCGGCACTGCTCGAGGTCGTGGGGCAGTTGGTGGAGCGGGCCCGGGGCGCCGGTGAGCTGCGCGAGGACGTGACCGTGGCGGATGTGCTGTTGGTGATCGCCACGGGTGCGCCGGCACTGCCGGACGCGGCGCAGCAGGCTGCCGCGTCGGCTCGGCTGCTCGACATTCTGCTGGAGGGGCTGCGGTCCCGGCCGTCGTGATCGTGGCCGGGTGACGTTGCGCCTCAGGGGCGGTGCGGGGTGGTTCATTCACCCCGCACCGCCCCTGCTTTTCGCTGCCCCGGGGGCACTGCACCTTCGGCCCCGCCAGGCAGAGGTTTCGGGGCGTGGGTTACTCATATGGGTGAATGGTCGTACCGAGGTCTGGGAAGCCCCCTCGGACGAGTGGTATGCCCGTAGTGCCAGGGACTGAACAAAAGCCAATATGGCACTCTGCCCTGGTGTTGGGGACTGGGTCGGCCGGCGGCGGGGGCTTCCGCGATGGGCGTTGACGGGCGGGGCGAGCCGAAGCCGGAGACGGCGGCCGGGGCGGAGACGGAGCCTCAGGTGCCCGCGCAAGGGGGCCGCGGGGTTCCGGCTCAGTGGGACCGGCTGGATTCCGGGGTCCTGCCACCGCGGGCGCCCGCCGACGCCGATCTGATCGACTGGATGCGGTCGGGGGACGACTCGGCGTACGAGGAGCTGTACCGGCGCCACGCGGAGGCCGTACGCAGGTACGCGCGTACCTGTTGCCGGGACACCCATACCGCCGACGACCTGACGGCCGAGGTCTTCGCCCGGATGCTGCAGGCGGTCAGGGGCGGCTCCGGACCGGAGCACGCCGTACGGGCCTATCTGCTGACGTCCGTGCGACGGGTCGCCGCGACGTGGACGAGTTCCGCCAGGCGGGAGCGGCTGGTCGACGACTTCGCGGTGTTCGCGGCACAGGCCTCGCGCGGGGCCGGCGCGTCGGACACGGACACGCTCGACCTCGGCGCGGACGTGCGGGCGATGCACGAGGCCGAGCGGTCGATGGCGATGCGGGCGTTCCGTTCGCTGCCGGAGCGGTGGCAGGCCGTGCTGTGGCACACCGAGGTCGAGGACGAGTCGCCGAGCGAGGTCGCCACCCTCTTCGGCCTCGACGCCAACGGGACCCGGGTGCTGGCCAGCCGGGCCCGCGAGGGGCTCAAGCAGGCGTATCTGCAGGCCCATGTGAGCGCCACGCTCGCCGGCGACCCCGGCGAGTGCGGGCGCTACGCCGACCGGCTCGGGGCCTACGCCCGGGGCGGCCTGCGGACGCGGGCCGAGCGGGGCCTGCGCGCGCATCTGGCGGAGTGCGCGGCGTGCCGGCTGGCCGCCGGGCAGATCAAGGACGTCGCGAGCGGGATCCCGGCAGTCGTACCGGTCGCGGTCATCGGCTGGTTCGGCGCCGCCGGGTACGCGAAGGTCGCCGTGCTCGTCGCCGGGGGCGCGGGGGCCGGGGCGGCCGGTGTCGCCGGCGCGGCAGCGGCGGGCGGGGGTGCCGGCGCGGCGGGTGCGGGTGGCGGGGCCGCCGCGGAGGGGCTCGGCGCGCCCGCGAAGGCCGGGATCGCGGTGAGTGTGGTCGGGATGGTCGCCGCGGCGGTGGCGCTCGCGCTGACGGGCGGCGACGTGCGGCCCGAGGAGCCGCTGGCCAGGCCGTCCGCCTCCCGGCCGGTCGGGGTCGCGCCGGAGCCGGAGCCGTCGACGCCGCGGGACGGGCCCGTGCCGGGCGCGCCCGCGGTGGTGGTGCCGATGTCCAGGCCGTGGCCGGCGCCGAAGCCGTCGCCCTCGACCTCGCCTTCGCCGTCGCGGGCCGTGGCCCCGGCACCGGCCACGCGGCAGACGCCCCCGCCCACGCCGGACCCGACCCCGACTCCCGCGCCCCCTAAGGCGTCCCCCACACCGACCCCGACGCCCCCTCCCCCGGCTCCGCCCGCTCCCCCCGCCGTCTACCCGTGGAACGAGCTGCGGTACGGCATCCTCGGCGACGGCACCGAGCCGGAGATGCGGCTCGGGGAGAGCAGCTGGGTCTGGCAGCGGTACGGGATGTCGATCGCCGGGAAGCGGTACGGCGACGGGGTGACCGTGCACGGCCGCTCCTCCGTGACCATCGATCTCAACCGCCGCTGCGCCGCGTACGACGCGTTCGCCGGCGTCGACGACCTGACGCACGGCCTCGGCGAGGTCCGCTTCTCGGTCTACGGCGACGGGGTTCGGCTGTGGCGGTCCGGGCCGCTGCGGGGCGGGGGGCCGGCGGTCCCGGTGCATGTGGAACTCGGCGGGCGGGAGACGGTACGGCTGGTGGTGGAACCGCACGGTCGCCCGTACGAGCTGCCGGTGTTGGCGGACTGGGCGGAGTCGCGGTTCAGCTGCGGGTGAGGGGGCGGGGGTCCGTCGTGGGACCTCCAGGGGCTGCCGCCCCCGGGCCCCCGCGGGGTGGGAGGGGTGCTGACGAGCGTTCGTAGGTGCGGGAGCGTCGTGGCTTGTCGCGCAGTTCCCCGCGCCCCTAAGCGGTCATGCCTGTCTCGCTGTCGCCCCCGTGCCCAGGGCGCCTCTTTGGGGGGTGATGCCGGCCGGTACCGCGCGTTGTCTGGCGGGGGTGCCTGTCCAGCAGGTGCCTCTGCGGGAGAGGAGGCGGCGCAGCCAGAGTTCGAGGGCGACCAGGTCGGCCAGGCCGTCGAGGGGGAGGGGTTCGCCCTCGGCGGCGGCGCGGAGGGCCTTGCGGACGACTCGGGCTTCGACGAGGCCCGCCTGGGCGAGCAGGGGCGTGTCGAAGAGGGTGATCAGGGTGTCGGCGGCCACGCGCAGGCCGGTACGGGCGGCGGCATGGGAGGTGGCGTGGGAGGGGGCGCCCCAGCCGGGTGGGAGGTCGGTGACGCCGGCGCCCTCCAGGACCGTTCGGAGGATCGCGGCGCGGGCGCCCGGCTGGACGCGCAGGGCCTCGGGGAGGGTGCGGCAGGCGCGGACGACCTGGTTGTCGAGGAAGGGGGTGTGCAGGCGCTGCGAGCGGATCTCCGCCGCCTGTTCGAGGATGCGGACGTCCGCCGCGTGCCGGGCCAGAGCCGCGCGGGCGCGGACGTCGCCGGGGCGCTGGCCGGGGCCGACGGTGGAGCGGCCCGTCGTCGCACCCAGGCGAATCGATACTTCTGCCAGAGCCTCGCCCGTGAGCCAGCGGGCGGCGGGGCCGGGTCTGGCCCAGGTGAGCGCGGCCAGGGACGCGCCCACCGCGCCCCCGGGCTCCTCGAAGCGGCGCTGCATGAGGCGGTCGGCGAGGACCTCGACGCCGACGCGGTACGGGGTGCGGGCCAGCTTCCGCGCTGCGCCGTAGACGCGCGCGGGGACCATCACCGAGCCGTCGGCCTTGGCGAGGGCGGCGACCGGCCGGACCAGATGGCGGCGTTTGCGGTCCATCAGGAGGTCGGCGAGGCGGGCGGGGTGGGCGTCCAGGACCTGGCGGGCGCCGTAGCCGGTGAAGTGGTCCGCACTGCCGGAGGCGAGACGGGCGCGGTGGCGGGCGGCCGTCACGAGGGAGGGGCCGGGCTCGTCGGTCAGGGGGACCTCGAGGTCGGCGTAGGGAAGCATCTCCTCGCCGCCGGTGACGATGACGTGGTGGAGGCGGGGGTTGGCGGCGAGGGTGCCCGCGCGTTCCAGCTCGGTCTCGCGGCCTGCGGTGACCAGGTCGTTGAAGGTGACGGCGAGGAGGCGTTCGCCGGCGCCCGTGCCGTGGCCGAGGACCGTGCCGGGGGCGCCGGGCAGACCGGCGGCGAGCAGGGCGAGGGTGCCGGAGGCGGGGCCGCCGGAGACGTCGGCGCCGATGCCGGGGACGGGCATGCCGCGGGCGGCGCGGCGCTCGGCGGGTCCCATGCCGGGGACCGGTCCGGGATCGACGTCGGGTACGTGCCGGGGGGCGGCGAGGCGGACCCGTACGGACTCCACCAGGGCGTCGCGGACGGCGTCCACCGCGCGGTCCGGGTCGGCGGCGGGCGCGGCGACGGCGAGGGAGGCGACCGGCTCGTAGCCGGCGATCTCTCGCGCCCCGGCGCGCAGGATCAGTGCGTGCCCCGGAGGAATGCGGCGCACGCCGTCGTACGGAGTGGAGTCCTGGAGGGCGTCCGGTACGTCGGGGGCGGCCAGCAGGGCCGCCAGGTGCCCGAAGTCGAGGTTGGCCTCGACGAGGTCGGCGAGGGGGAGGGCGGCGGTCGCGTACGCCGTGCCGCCCGCCCACGGGGTGTGGAAGACCGGACGGGCGCCCGCGAGGTCACCGCAGACGGTCACCCGGCGGCCGACCTGGACGACGGCGGTGTAGCTGCCGGGCCAGGCGGTGAGGTGGCGCAGGGCGCCGCCCCGGGCCGCGAACAGGCCCACGCGCAACTGCTCGTCGGAGGCGCCGCAGATGCCGAGCACGGCGATACGTGTCTGGGCGTCGGCCTGGACGACCCGCACCTCGTCGGGGCGCCAGTCGCCGACGGCCCACAGCGGGTCGGGGTCGCCCCACAGGAGGTGGGAGCCGACCGGGTGGACGCTCTCGCCGTCGAGTCCGGTCGCGCCGGCGGTACCGAAGGCGGGCGCGCCAGCGGCGGTACTGCTCCATCCCACCAACCACCGCATCGACGCCTCCACAGGCTGTGGACAACCGGTGCACCGTACGAACGGCACCCATGCTGCCACGAAGGAGGCGTACCGGAGGGCGTGTGGTCCTGCTTGTGCACCGGTGAGTGCGCCCCCGGGGAGCCCTGAACGCTCCCCCGCCACCCCCTCAAGTCGCCCTGGACGAGGGGTGGTCGACAGATGTGGACCCCGGGTCTACGACGTGAATGCGCCCCCGGTACGCTCCCCCAAAACACCTAACGCGCCCTCAACAGACGTGGTCGGAGCGGTATTCACCCTCGACGACCACCGTCGATTTTCGGCCAAATCGTCCCCGAAGGGCGAAGTCGGCGCACCCGCCGCACCGCCCCGGATGACGACACAGCGTCAACGCACAGTCCGGGAGGCGGAGTTCGCCCCCCGGACCGGTCCGCCGCCCGCGGGGATGTAGGCGGCGGTGTCCCCCAGCCCACTGGATCCAGTACAGCGGGCCGACCCACGCACCACCATGGAACCGCTCCCCCGATGGCCGGAGTAGAGCGCACGGGCAGGCGCACGGCCACACAGCGGGAGCACATCACCACCCTCCGTGCTGCGCCCGCACTTTCGTACGGACCACAATCCCGCCATCCGGATTTACGCCCCTTAACGCTTGGGATGCGGCGAACTACGCTGGGTTTACGAATGCCGCGTGCCTATGCCGCCGCGGCAGCCGTCTGTTCGAGGGGTGGCTCAATGTCCAGGGAGCAACGCGGGCCGAACGAGAAACTCGGCGCCGTTCTCGCCCTCGCGGGAATCAGCAACGCAGGACTCGCGCGTCGCGTCAACGACCTTGGCGCTCAACGCGGGCTGACACTTCGCTACGACAAGACCTCGGTGGCGCGGTGGGTCTCCAAGGGCATGGTCCCCCAGGGCGCCGCGCCGCATCTCATCGCGGCCGCGATCGGGCAGAAGCTCGGCCGTCCGGTGCCGCTCCACGAGATCGGACTGGCGGACGCGGATCCCGCTCCCGAGGTGGGCCTCGCCTTCCCCCGTGACGTCGGACAGGCGGTGCGCGCGGCCACCGAGCTGTACCGCCTCGACCTCGCCGGCCGCCGCGCGGGCACCGGTGGCATCTGGCAGTCCCTCGCCGGATCGTTCGCGGTCAGCGCGTACGCCACACCCGCCTCACGCTGGCTGATAACCCCGGCCGACAGTTCGGTGGCGCGCGAGGCGGGCTCCGCGGAGGGCTCCGGGTCGCCGCTGAAAGTCGGCCACAGCGATGTGCAGAAGCTGCGCGAGGCCGCCGAGGACGCCAGGCGCTGGGACTCCAAGTACGGAGGCGGCGACTGGCGTTCGTCCATGGTGCCGGAGTGCCTGCGGGTCGAGGCCGCGCCGCTGCTGCTCGGCTCCTACTCCGACGAGGTGGGCCGCGCGCTGTTCGGAGCGTCCGCGGAACTCACCCGCCTCGCCGGCTGGATGGCTTTTGACACGGGTCAGCAGGAGGCCGCGCAGCGGTACTACATCCAGGCGCTGCGGCTCGCGCGGGCCGCCGCCGACGTGCCGCTCGGCGGATACGTGCTCGCCACGATGTCCCTGCAGGCGACCTACCGCGGCTTCGGCGACGAGGGCGTCGACCTCGCGCAGGCCGCGCTCGAACGCAACCGCGGGCTGGCCACCGCGCGCACGATGAGCTTCTTCCGGCTCGTCGAGGCGAGGGCGCACGCGCGCGCGGGCGACGCGGTGGCCGCCGGGGCGGCCCTCAAGGCCGCCGAGGGCTGGCTGGAGCGGGCCCGCGACGGCGACAACGACCCGACCTGGCTGGGCTTCTACGGCTACGACCGGTTCGCCGCGGACGCGGCCGAGTGCTACCGGGACCTCAAGGCGCCGCGTCAGGTGCGCCGGTTCACGGAGCAGGCGCTGTCGCGGCCGACGGAGGAGTTCGTACGCTCGCACGGGCTGCGGCTCGTCGTGTCGGCGGTCGCCGAGCTGGAGTCCGGCAACCTGGACGCGGCATGCGAGCAGGGAGTACGGGCGGTGGAGGTCGCGGGGCGCATCTCCTCGGCGCGCACCACCGAGTACGTGAAGGATCTGCTCCACCGGCTGGAGCCGTACGGGGACGAGCCGCGGGTGATCGAGCTGCGGGAGAGGGCGCGGCCCCTGTTGATGACACCGGCGTGAGCGCTCCGCCCACCTTGGGGCGCCTGGGTCGAGAACGTGACCAGCGCCATGAAGACGGCTTCCGGGTTTGAGGGCATTGTCAGTGGTGCAGTGCACTATCGGAGTCGGGAGGTGGGGCGCGTGCGGAGGCAGGGCGCGTACGACTGCGATGTGCTCGTGGTCGGCGGCGGGATCGTCGGGCTGTCGACGGCGTACGCGATCACGCGGGCCGCGCCGGGCACGCGGGTCACCGTGCTGGAGAAGGAGCCGGGCCCGGCCCGGCATCAGACCGGGCGGAACAGCGGCGTCATCCACAGCGGGATCTACTACCGGCCCGACTCGCTGAAGGCGCGGTACGCCGTCAGGGGCGCCGCCGAGATGGTCAAGTTCTGCGCCGAGTACGGCATCGACCACGCCGTCACCGGAAAGCTGATCGTCGCCACCGAGAAGTCGGAGCTGCCCCGGCTGCACGCCCTCGTACAGCGCGGCCGGGAGAACGGCATCCCGGTGCGGGAGCTGGGCGCCGCCCAGATCGCCGAGTACGAGCCGGAGGTGCGCGGCCTCGCGGCCATACACGTCGGCACCACCGGGATCTGCGACTACGTCGGGGTCGCCCGCCAGTTCGCGCGGGCGTCCGGCGCCGAGATCCGGTACGGCGCCGAGGTCGAGCGGATCGACCGGCGGGCCTCGCTGGGGGTCGCCGTCCGGATCCGGGGCGGCGACGTCGTCCGGGGCCGGGTGCTGGTGAACTGCGCCGGGCTGTACTGCGACGAGGTGGCCCGGATGACCGGGGACGACCCCGGGATGCGGATCGTGCCGTTCCGGGGCGAGTACTTCGAGCTGGCGCGGCCCGAGCTGGTCCGTGGACTCGTGTATCCGGTGCCCGATCCGGCCTTCCCGTTCCTCGGGGTGCATCTGACCCGGGGGATCGACGGTGGCGTCCACGTCGGACCCAACGCGGTGCCGGCGCTGGCCCGCGAGGGGTACGCGTGGGGGACCGTACGGATGCGTGAGCTGGGGGCGACGCTGGCGTGGCCCGGCTCCTGGCGGATCGCCCGGCGGCACTGGCGGTACGGGGCGGGGGAGCTTCGGCGCTCGGTGTCGAAGAGGGCCTTCACCGGGGCGGTGCGGCGGTTGTTGCCGGCGGTCTCGGAGCGGGACCTCGTGCCCACGGCCGCGGGGGTACGGGCCCAGGCCGTGCTCCGGGACGGGACGCTCGTGGACGACTTCATGATCCGGGAGGGAGCGCGGGCGGTACACGTGCTGAACGCGCCCTCGCCCGCGGCGACCGCGTCCCTGCCGATCGGCCGGGAGGTCGGGAGGAGAGCCCTGGCGGCACTGGCCGAGGTCTGAGGGGTTCCCCCGGGACCGGGCCCTGTGGTGCTGTCCGCCGGGACCGGGCCCTGTGGTGCTGTCCGTCGGGACCGGCCCGGCGGTGGCGTTCCGCCGCCCTAGGGGCCCGCCCCAGGGGGTGGGGGAAGCCGGGGCGCTTCGGGGCGCCGTAAAATCGTCTCACTGTGTCTGACTCCGCCGATGCCCCCGAGCCCCGCACCTCCGATGCCTCCCTCCGGCACACCCGGGTCAAGGGTGAGCCGCGCTTTCCCGACGGGCCCAAGCCGGATCCCGCCGGGTCGCACTTCGAGCGGCGGATCAGGAGTTTCCAGCCGCGGCGCAGTCGGGTGACGGCCGGGCAGGCGGACGCCCTGCAGCGGCTGTGGCCCAAGTGGGGGCTCGACATCGACGGTCGGGCGCTGGATCTCGTCGAGCTGTTCGGCGACGAGAAGCCCGTCGTGCTGGAGATCGGGTTCGGGATGGGCGAGGCGACCGCGCTGATGGCCGCCGCCGATCCGGAGACCAACGTGCTCGCGGTCGACGTGCACACACCGGGCCAGGGGAACCTGCTGAACCTCGCGGACCAGTACGGCCTCTCCCATGTCCGGGTCGCGAACGGCGACGCGATCATCCTGCTGCGGGAGATGCTCACGCCCGGCTCGCTGGCCGGACTGCGGGTGTACTTCCCCGACCCCTGGCCGAAGAAGCGGCACCACAAGCGCCGGCTGATCCAGCCGGAGTTCCTCACACTGGTCGCCTCCCGGCTCGCGCCCGGGGCGCTCGTGCACTGCGCGACGGACTGGGAGCCGTACGCCGAGCAGATGCTGGGCGTCCTGACCGCGCACCCCGACTTCGAGAACACCCGGGCCGACGGCGGCTTCGCGCCACGTCCCGACTTCCGGCCGCTGACTCGTTTCGAGGGGCAGGGACTGGACAAGGGTCATGTGGTGAACGATCTGCTCTTCCGTCGCGTACAGCAGCGTGAACAGCAGCAGGAGCCACAGCGGACGCGGAAGTCCGAACACCCCGAACAACCCCCCACCACAGGCGTCTGAAGGCCGGCGCCCAGCACTTGGCGGCCGGTTCGGCGGGCGCGGTCCGGCGGGCCGCACCACGCGCCGTCGCGGGCGGCGCCCCTCCCTCGTTAGGGTCAATGCAATGGCCACCAGTCCCCCCTACCCGACGCGTCCCCCCGGCTTCGCCGACGGCCACGCGTTCAGGCCCACGCGCTGGTGGCAGCGGAAGAGCGTCAGATACACCGCGCTGACGGCGCTGCTCGCGGTCTCCGGACTCGTCATCCTCGCGCTCGTGCGCGAACAGACCGGCACGGAGGGCTTCCTCGTCGGGCTGGGGCTGGCCGTGCTGCCGGTGCCGTTGCTCATGACCGCGTTCCGGTGGCTGGACCGGGTGGAGCCGGGCCCCTGGCGGAACCTGGTGTTCGCGTTCGCCTGGGGGGCGTGTGCGGCGGCGCTGATAGCCATCGTGGCGAACAGCTTCGCGACGCGCTGGATAGCGACGGCCACCGCTGATCCCTCGCACGCGGACACCCTGGGTGCCACGGTCATAGCGCCCGTGGTCGAGGAGATCGCCAAGGCCGCGGCCGTCCTGCTCGTCTTCCTGTTCAGGAGGCGGGATTTCACCGGGATCGTGGACGGGGTGGTGATCGCGGGGTTCACCGCGACCGGCTTCGCGTTCACCGAGAACATCCTGTACCTGGGCACCGCCTTCGGGACGGACCAGCTCAGCGGCGGGAGCGGGCTGGCATCGGTCACCGCGGCCACCTTCTTCGTACGGGTGATCATGTCGCCGTTCGCGCACCCGCTGTTCACCGTGCTGACGGGGATCGGATTCGGGATCGCGGCGGTCTCCGCCGAGTGGCAGCGGGGGCGGCGCGTCCTCGTACCGCTGAGCGGGCTGCTGCTCGCCATGGGGATGCACTCGGTGTGGAACGGGTCGGCGACCTTCGGGGAGTACGGGTTCTTCGCGGTGTACGCGGGGTTCATGGTGCCGGCGTTCGGATTGCTGACGTGGTGGGTGATCTGGGCCCGGCAGCGGGAGTTGCGGACCGTGCGGGAGGCGTTGCCGGCGTACGCGGCCGCGGGGTGGCTGACCCCGGCCGAGCCGTACGTGCTGGGGTCGATGCGGGCGCGGCGGGTGGCGCGGGAGTACGCGGCGCATCACTTCGGGAAGGGCGGGGCCCGGACGATCGCGGAGTACGAGTCGTACGCCACGCGGTTGGCGTTCCTGCGGCACCGGGGGCTGCGGGGGTGGGCCGGCGGTGACTTCGCGCTACGGGAGCGGGAACTGCTGTTCGAGCTGTGGCGGCGGCGTGAGGTGGCCCGCCCGGCCATGGGGTACGCGGGCCGGGACGCCGGGCCCGGGCACGGGTACGGGTACGCCTACGGGTACGGCGGGTACGGGCCCGCCCACGCGCAGCCGGTGGCCCACGGGGTGGCCGCGTACCCGTCGTACAACCCGTATCGGTCCTAGAGCCTGTCGGCGGTCCACGGGCGGGCGGTGCGCCCGTGGTGGCCGCTCACGCGGTCGCCTCGCTCCTCGGGGCGCGTGGGCTACTCCGATGCCTCGGTCAGGCGCCCCAGTTCCTCGGCGGTGAGGGTGAGGTCGGCGACGGCCAGGAGGTCGGGGAGCTGGTCCACGGTGCGCGCGGAGGCGATCGGCGCGGCGACGGTCGGCTGGGCGGCGAGCCAGGCGAGGGCGACGGTGGCGTGGGCGGCGCCGCGGGACTCCGCGATCTCGTCGAGGGCCGCGAGGACCCGCGTGCCGGCCGGGGTTTCGAGATACGCGCCGGCGCCGGCCGCGCGGGGGCTGTCGACCGTCGTGCCGGGGCGGTACTTGCCCGTGAGGAAGCCCTTGGCGAGCGCGAAGTACGGGACGGCCGAGAGGCCCGCGTCGGCGGCGACGGACTGGAGCGGGCCCTCGTAGGTGTCCCGGGAGACCAGGTTGTAGTGGGGCTGGAGTGCCACGTAGCGGGCCAGACCCTCGGCGTCCGAGAAGTCCAGGGAGGCCTTCAGACGTTCGGGGGTGATGTTGGACGCGGCTATGGCGCGGACCTTGCCGGCCTTCACCAGGTCGTCGAGGGCGGTGACGATCTCCTCGACGGGCACCTCGGGCTGGTCGAAGTGGGTGTAGTAGAGGTCGATGTGGTCCGTGCCGAGGCGGGCGAGGGAGGCGTCGGCCGCGGCCTTGATGTTGGCCGCCGTCAGGCCCTGGTACTCGGGGTGCTGGCTCACCTTGGTCGCGATGACCACGTCGTCGCGGTTGCCCCGCGACCTGACCCACCTGCCGATGATCCTCTCGGACTCACCGCCCGTGTTGCCCTCCACCCAGGCCGAGTAGGAGTCGGCGGTGTCGACGAAGTTGCCCCCGGCGGCCGCGTAGGCGTCGAGGACGGCGAAGGACTGGGCCTCGTCCGCCGTCCACCCGAAGACGTTGCCGCCGAGGGAGAGCGGGAAGACCTCGATGTCGGACGTGCCCAGCTTGCGAAGAGAAGTCATGTCCAGCGTCAACCATCGCGGCGGACGCCCGCATTCCGCGTCGGCGTGAACGCCATGTGAAGCCGTGGGGCGGCAACGGGGCGGGGTTCGCGGCGAAAAGCAGTCCCGGACCGCGACGGCCGGCGGCACGCGCGTATGACGAACGCCGCGCGCTCCTCACGGACTCACGCGGCGTCGCTGCTTCCTTCTCCGCCCGGCTCTACGGGGTCAGACCCTTGCTGCGCAGCCACGCCGCCGGGTCGATGCCGCTGGCCGAGCCGCCCGGGTGGACCTCCATGTGGAGGTGGGCGCCGGTGACGTTGCCGGTGGCGCCCACGCGGCCGATGACGTCGCCGGTGGCGACCTTCTGGCCGACGCTGACGCCGATGGAGGACTGGTGGGCGAACCAGATCTCGGTGCCGTCATCGAGGGTGAGGACGGTCTTGTAGCCGTAGGAGCCCTCGTAGCCGGCCTGCGTGATGGTGCCGCTGTGGACGGCCTTGATCAGGGTGCCGGTGGGAGCGGCGAAGTCGAGGCCGGTGTGGTACCCGGAGGACCAGTAGGGGCCGGCCTGACCGAAGGTGGAGGTGAGGGTGTACGAGGAGGTCGGCAGCGTGAACTGCTTGGCGAGGGAGGCGAGACGCTCGGCTTCCTTCTTCGCCGCGGCCTCCTCGGCCGCCTTCTTCTCGGCGGCGGCCTCCTTGGCCTCGGCTTCCTTCTTCTCCTTGGCGGCCAGCTCGGCGGCCTTGTCCGCGGCGGCGGTCTGGGCGGCCTCGGCGGCGGCCTTGTCGAAGGCGTCCTGCTGGGACTCGGCCTGCGCCATGATGCGGGCGCGCAGTGCCTCACCGGCGTCCGCGGTGCCCTGCTCGGTCTCGGCGGCGGTCAGGCCGGCGCTGCTGAGCGGGGTCCTGGAGGCCTCGGGCTCCGGCTCGTCGGCCTCGTCCTCGAAGACCGAGCCGACATTCGGCATGTCGGGCATCGAGATGGACACGGGGGCCTTGCCGGACTGCGCGCTGGCCATGCCGGCGCCGCTGACGGCGGCTATGACACCGACGCCGAGAACGGTGGAGCTGCGGGCGAGACCGCCACGAGCGAGTACGCCGGTCTTCTTGGCGACGCGGTGCCGACCGCGAGCGGGGCGAAGGGAGTCCTCACTGGGATTCCACTCCTGCCAGGGGCCCTCGTTGTCGCTGTTGTAGCTGCCGTAGCCGAACGTCTGGCTCTCGCCGTCACGTTGGTCGGGCACGAACGGGGCTTCGGTCGCGGACCGGTTCGACGCCACGTGGGCGTACTCCTTCCTTCCTCCTCGCCTACCGGGTTAGCTGACGGGTTCGGAGCAGGAAGGTCTCCTACGCGCGTAAACCGGCCGTGCGCACTGCCACGACGGTTTCCGTGCGATTCACCCCAGGGTGGTGGTTCCCCGGTTCCCTTGCGGGATTCGGCGCGTGAGCACGGAGCCGTCTCTTGTGACGGCTGGGACGACCGCGCTGTGTTATCGAACGTTAATAGACGCGAGTACTGCATTCCAAGCTGTTCCGAATGATCGTTCCGTCGCTCGCGGTGGACTTTACGGGTCATGAGGGGTTTAAAACGGGCGAGTTGACTTGCCTCACGAGTAACAAAAGTTCTGACGCCATATCAGCAGGTCTACGGAAGACGGTCGAACAAACACGTTCGGTGACAGGGGAGCCGGGGGAGCCTCCGTCAGCTCCCGCACCTGCCGGATGTCACGGGCGGCGGACCGCCAGGAGGGCCATGTCGTCCGTCGTGCGGTCGCCCGTGTGCCGGCGCACCTCGTCCGCCAGGGTCGTCAAGAGGGCGCGCGGGGCGGAGAAGACCCTGCCGGACAGGCGCTCGGCCGGGTCGTAGAAGGCACCGCACGCGTCCCGCGCCTCGGAGAGGCCGTCCGTGTAGAACAGCAGCGTGGCGCCGGGCGGGAATCCGGCGTCCTCCGCGCGGTCGGGCCAGGCGCCCAGGTCCTCCATCCCCAGCGGGAGGGCCGGCCGCCGGGCGTCCAGGGTGCACAGGGTGCCGTCGGCGAGCAGCAACAGGGGCGACGGATGCCCCCGGTTGACGATCCGGGCGCGCCCGGCCCCGTGCGGGAACTCCGCCAGAACCGCCGTCACGAACCCCTCGTGCTCCACCGCCGCGTCCCGCAGCGCGGCCTCCCGCCTGGTCGTCTCCCGGGCCAGCGCCCGCTCCAGCCGCTGGGCGACCGCTTCGAGCGTCGACTCCTGCTCGGCCGCCTCCCGGAACGCGCCGATCAGCACCGCCACCGCCGACACCGCCCCCAGCCCCTTGCCGCGCACATCGCCCACGATCAGCCGTACGCCGTGGGGCGAGTCCTGCACCGCGTACAGATCACCCCCGATCGACGCCTCCGCCTGCGCGGCCTCGTACCGCGCGGCGATCTCCAGCCCGCCGATCCGCTCCTGCGGCACCGGCAGGACGGCCCGCTGCGCCGCCTCGGCGATCTCGCGGGCGGTGGCGAGCCGGGCGTCGCTGCGGCGGACGAGACGGTTGATCAGTACGGCCAGTACGGCGACGGTGGCCACCGTGGCGATCTCGGTGATCGCGTCCACCTGACCCGTGTCGCCGTAGTAGCCGCGCACCGCGCTGACCCCGGCGACCGAGGCGATCCCGACGATCACCGTGCCGAGCAGCGAGAAGAGCGGGGCCGCCACCAGGGGCGAGGCGGTGAAGAAGGGGACGGCCGTGAACTCGCGCGGGGTGAAGTGGTCGTAGAAGAGGCCGATGGTGATGAGGAGGGCCGGGATGACGCGAAGGAGCGTACGGACGTACGAGAGCCGCCACCCACTCGGCTCCCTCACCCCCGCCACCCCTTCTCGCTGCCCACGGATACAGGGTTTCCGGCGGTGGAGCCCTGGGCTAGTCGGCGGGGCCGAGTGGGCTAGCGGGAGGGCGCCGACAGAAGGGGCCGGCGGGAGGGGCGAGGGGCCGGCGGGAGGGAGTGGGGAGGTGGGCCCGGATTCAGCCCGCGGTGAGTCCCGTCAGCCCCGTGAGCCCCGTCAGCTCCGGGAGGGGGAGCGTGTGCTGGGTCTGGAGGACCTTCGCGCGGAGGTAGCGGACGTTGTGGGCGGTGGTGAAGACGCCGGTGGGGACGCGGTGGCGGACGCCCACGCCCAGGTCGCGGAGCTGCTGCGCCTTGTCCGGGTTGTTCGAGAGGAGGTCCAGCTGGTCGATGCCGAGGGCACCCAGCATCTGGGCCGCCGCCGTGTAGTCACGGGCGTCCTCGGGCAGGCCGAGCGCCGCGTTCGCCTCGTAGGTGTCGAGCCCCTGGTCCTGGAGGGCGTACGCGTCGAGCTTGTTGTAGAGGCCGATGCCCCGGCCCTCCTGGCGGAGGTAGAGGAGGACGCCGCCGCGTTCGGCGATCCGCTCCACGGCCTCGCGCAGCTGCGGACCGCAGTCGCAGCGGGCGGACCCGAAGACGTCGCCGGTCAGGCACTCGGAGTGCAGTCGGACCAGCGGATCCGTGCCGGGGGCGGGGTCGCCGAGGACGAGCGCCAGGTGCTCCTGGCCGTCGACGAGGCCGTGGAAGGTGACCAGTTCGGCGTCTACGCCGTAGCCGTCCTGGAAACGCAGCGGCACCCGGACGCGGGCACGCGGGGTGGCAGCGGGAATGTCGGGCATGCGGGATCTCCGGTCCTGGTGCGGGCGTCGTCATGCTTCAGATTTGAAGCATGACGCTCGGCAGGACTCTAACCCCTGCTTCAAATTTCAAGCAACCTCTTTGGGGATGCCTCACATTCCCGCGACCCGGGAATAAACGCGGGACCTACTCCCCGGACTGACCGGCCTGGCTCGACGGACACGCGCGGCGCCGCCACGGCAGATCGTCGGAGCCGGGGGCCGCCTGCGGGTCCCCGCCCTGGATCGCCGTCGCGATGGACGCGCAGATCTCCTCGAACTGACCGATCTGCTCGGGGCTGAGATGGTCGAAGACGGCCTTGCGGACCGTTTCGACATGGCCCGGCGCCACCCGCTCCAACAGACCCATGCCCTCGTCGGTGAGCACGGCGACGCTGCCCCGCTTGTCCCACTGGCAGTCCTCACGCCGCACCACGCCGTCCTTCTCCAGTCGGGTGACGACATACGTCAGCCGACTGCGCGTGATCTTCTGGTGCTGGGCGAGATCGGTCATCCGCATCCGGCGGTCCGGCGCCTCGGAGAGGGCGGCCAGCACGGAGTAGTAGAGGTGCGGCAGACCGGCCTCCTGCTGGAGCTGCCGGTCGAGCGCGTCCTCCAGGAGCGAGCTGGCGGCCACGTAGGCACGCCAGGCACGCTGCTCGTCGGGGGTGAGCCAGCGGGTCGTCATACGTACAGTGTAGTTATTGTTTAAAACTTGAACCAAGCCCGCCGGAACGCCACGCCGGCCGGACCCACCGCCGAAGTCCCAGCCTCACCGCCGTAGATCCCGTCCTCACCGCCGTAGATCCCATTCTCGCCGCCGTCACCGCCAGGGAGCGCGTCCATGCCCCAGCCCTACGTCCTGTTGTCCGCCGCCGTCTCCCTCGACGGCTTCCTGGACGACACCGGGCCCGAGCGGCTGCTGCTCTCCGGCCCGGCCGACTTCGACCGGGTCGACGAGGTGCGCGCGGCCAGCGACGCCATCCTGATCGGCGCCGGCACCCTGCGCACCGACAACCCCCGCCTGCTGGTCAACTCCCCCGAGCGCCGCGCGGCCCGTGTCGCCGCCGGACTCTCCGAGTACCCGCTGAAGGTCACGGTCAGCGCGTCCGGCGATCTCGACCCGGCGGCCCAGTTCTGGCACACGGGCGGCGCGAAGGTCGTGTACACGACGGACACGGGTGCGGGGCGGCTGCGCGACCTGGGCCTGCCGACCGGCCCGAACGGTGTCGATGTCGTGCCCGTCGGCCCCGAACTGGAGTGGCCCGCCCTCCTCGACCACCTCGCGGTCGTACGCGGTGTCCGGCGCCTCATGGTGGAGGGCGGCGGCCTCGTCCACACCCAACTGCTCCAGCAGGGCCTCGCGGACGAGGTGCAGCTGGCCGTGGCACCGGTGTTCGTGGGCGAGACGGACGCGCCGCGGCTGTTCGGGACGGGCGCGTATCCCGGGGGACCGCGGAGCCGGCTCCGACTGCTGGAGACCCGGCCGGTCGGCGACATCGTCCTCATCCGGTACGCCCCCTCCGTCCCCGGCGTCGGGCCGGCCGTCTCCCCCGCCGACCGCCACTGGCTGGCTCTGGCCTGCGAACTGGCCGCCGCGTGCCCGCCCTCGCGGACCGCGTTCAGCGTGGGGGCCGTCGTGGTCGCCGAGGACGGCACGGAACTGGCCCGCGGTCACTCCCGTGAGGGCGGCGACCCCGTGGTCCACGCCGAGGAGGCGGCCCTCGCCAAGATCGACCCCACCGACCCGCGCCTCGCCTCCGCCACGGTCTACAGCAGCCTGGAACCGTGCGCCCGCCGCGCCTCCCGCCCCGCGCCCTGCGCCCGGCTCGTCCTGGACGCGGGCATCCGCCGAGTCGTCACGGCCTGGCGGGAGCCGGACACGTTCGTCGAGGACGCGGCGGTCGGGAACGCGGTGCTGGCGGCGGAGGGGGCCGTGGTCGTGGTGCTGGGGGAGTACGGGGGGCGGGCGCAGGCGCCCAACGAGCATTTGGTCGGCTGAGCGAGGGGCGGGGCCGGCAAGGCCTGGCGGGGGCCCGACGCCGGCGCGCCGGGGCCCGACGCGGACCTGCCAAACGCCTCGCTCCCGGCCCCCGAACAACCCGTGTGCTTGAGGTCCCGCAGATGGCGTACACTGGTTTCAACGACGCGGGGTGGAGCAGCTCGGTAGCTCGCTGGGCTCATAACCCAGAGGTCGCAGGTTCAAATCCTGTCCCCGCTACTGAAGGCCGAAGGCCGGAATCCGATCAGGATTCCGGCCTTCGGTGCGTCCGGAACCGCTCACCCGCTCACCGCACGGGGGCGGCTCGCAGGGATCCCTGCCCAGGAGGGCCATGGTCAGCGGCTGACCGCGGCCCCGGAGGGTCGTGTTCAGCCGCTGACCGCGAAGACCGTGCCGTCGTCCTAGGCGACGTGGGCCGTGTCGTCGGTCGCCGTGGGCGAGGAGCGGATGTCCGCGCCGATGCGGTATGTCCACAGGGGATGTGCCGGTGTCCGCGCCGAGGGCGTGCACCGAGGTTTCCGCAGCGGTCCGTGGCGGGCGATGGTGTCGCCGAGCGCATCCCGCCCGCGCCGAGGCGACCTTCTCTCAGCTGTGCGCCCGTGCCGTGAGATAGGGGTCGCGACGGAGAACTTCGCGACTGCCGAGAAGGGTGCCGGCGGCCAGGCCGACGGCGGGCAACAGCAGTGCGGCGGCGGCCCAGGCCGGTCCGGGCAGGGCGTCCGTGGGGGAGATGGGCAGACCGAGGAGGTCACTGAGCGGGCCCGCCAGCGCCACGGAAGCGCACGTACCGACGAGCACGCCCACCACGCCGGCCGTCCCACCCGAGATGACCGCCTCCCCGAGCAGGATCCGCCGCAGCTCCGAGCGCCCGGAGCCGAGAATCCGCAGGACGGCGAACTGCCCGACCCGGGCCCGCGTACTGTCCGCCGCACGTACCGACCCGAGCGCGACGGCGCCGACCGCCAGGACCAGCACCCCGACCCGCATCGCGAGATCCGCCACCCCGAACAGACCGGGCAGGTCACGCACCCGATCGGACACGGGTGACGCCGAGAACCCGTCTTTCTGCAGCGCCCTGGTGACGGCGGCCACCTGCCTCTGATGCCCCACCAGCACGACGGCGGACCGCGCGCCCTCCTTCGCACGGAACGTCTCCGACGTCTGCCCGGCTCGCGCCGCGGCCAGCAGCGCGGCAGTGTCCTCAGCGAGATAGGCGACATCGGGACCGTCGGCCTGCCAGGCGGGGTCGTAGAGGGCGGTGACCTGCAGTTCGACGACCTGAGTGGTGCCGGACGCCGCGCCCGTCGCCTTCGTGTACCCGAAGGCGACGGTACGGCCGAGGAGCGGCGCGAAGTCGGTCCCCTGCGCGGCGGCCGGCAGAACGACCTCGTTCCGCCCGAGTCCGGCGGAACCCGCCGGGATCCTCCCCTTCACAACGGGCAGGTCGTCCCCTGGTGTCAGGGTGTGACCGGCCAGGTCGTACGTCCCCTCCTCCTCGGCGTACAGCACGGACGGATAGTCGGCGACGACCCGCCGTACGCCCGGTACGCGGGCGGCCTCCCCCAGCGCCGAAGTCGTCAGTGGCCGGACCGAGGTGTCGCCCTCGAACGAGGACAGTTCGATCTGGGTGAGCCCACCCGACCCCAGCACGTCCCGCTCCACGGCACCCGCGGCGCCGGCGGCCACCCCCGCGGACGTGGTCAGCAACGCGGCCAGAACGGTGAGCATCGGCAGGGCCCTGCGCAGCGAACGAGGGTCACGGGTCCAGGTGTACAGACTCCAACGGCTCATCCGAGGCTCCCCTCACGGGCGCCGCGCAGGCCGGCGGCCGACAGCACTCCCCCGTCGAGCACATGACGCCGGTCGCAGGTCCCGGCGACCGCCGTGTCGTGCGTGACGAGCAGGACGGCCGCACCTCGCTCCGCGCACGAACGCAGCGCCTCCATCACCGAGTTCGCGTTCCTGGGATCGAGACCCGAGGTCGGCTCGTCGGCCAGGATGAGCACCGGCCGCTTCACCGCCGCCCGCGCTACGGCGATACGTTGCCGCTGCCCACCGGAGAGTTCGGTGACCCGGGAGTCGACAAGGTCACCCATCCCCAGATCACCGAGGAGCGCCCGGGCCTCCGTACGGTGCCGGGCGAGCCGAGGGCCGAAGGCGGCGGCCACGTTCTCCCAGGCGTTGAGGAACGGCAGCAGCCCCAGATCCTGCAGGACGATGCCGATCGAGCGCCGCCGCAGCAGATCCCGCTCGGCCACGGTCAGCGCCCCGGTGTCCGTGCCGGTGATGTGCAACGAGCCCGCGGCCGGAGACAGGATCAGCCCGAGAAGGGCGAGCAGCGTGCTCTTGCCCGAACCGGACGGTCCCTCGACAGCGGCCGTCGTTCCCGCGTCGAGGGTGAGGTCCGCTCGGGTCACACCCGCGCCGGACGCGTAGCTGAACGCCAGACCTTCGGTGACGACGGCGGGTGGGGCGGCGGTGTTCATGGGGCGGTGTCCTTCTTCTGGGGTGGGGGAGTCGGACAGGTCAGGCCAGGAGGTAGTACGCGGCTCTGGTGGCGTCCGCCGAAGCGGTGCCGCCCGGCGAGGCGGCGTACAGGTCGGGGAATCGCGTGTCGCTGTAGCGCCGAAGAAGCTCGGGCAGGTCGTCCCAGAGCTGTTGCGGAATGCTCTGCTCGGAGGCGAGCGCTGCCTGGACCGCGTCCGATGCGGTCACCAGATCCCCCGCACGCAACGCCCGCCTGGCCTGCGCAATGAGGTCGGTGCGCTCCGTGAGCCGTGCCGCGTGAGCCGCGCACCCGGCGTCCGCGAGTACGACCGCGATGCGCAGCGACCGGGCGGACAGCTCCGCGCGGCCTTCTCCGTCCGGCGCGTCGACGGTCGTACGCCCGCAGCCCAGCCCGAACTCCGCGCGTGCCGCCATGACGCCGTACCACCGGCGCTCGTTCTCCGGTGTCAGCCGCGTCGGCACCTTCAGCCGAGCCGCCTCCGCCACTCCCTTTGCGGCCTGTGGCCCACAGGTCAGGGCCAGCCGGTGGCACGTCATGGCGAGCAGCAGTCGATCGGACGGTTCGAGACCGGCGTCCGCGCCCATCCGCGTCAGCCGCCGCTTGAGCCAGTACGGCGTGTGCTCCTGCTGAGCGCCGGCTGTCAGCGCCCGCGCGGCGTCGTAGGTGGCGGTCAGCGTCCCCAGTTGGGCCGGCGTCTTCGCGACGAGGCCGTCGGGCCGGACGTGCCCCACCGGTTCGGGGAGCGAGCCGGCCACAGGGCCGGTCCCGTCGCCGACCATGAGGGCACGCCGGACCAGCCAGCGTGTCTGTGTGTCGGAGTCCGACAGCACAGGCACCAGGCAGTCGTACGTCGCCCGGGTCAGCCGCTGCCGCAGCAGGGTCAGCGCGGCCCGCTGGATCGGGTCGAGGCCGGTGCACCCCGCGCCCAGTCGCGCATCGGCGCCCCGAACCGCACGGGTCGCGTGGGCCCGTACTCCGACCGCGCGCAGGGCCTCCACCGCGTAGAGCGCCGGTACGGCCTGCTCGGCGCGGGCGGTGTCCGCGGCGAGCGTCGCCAGCAGGGTCCGAGGCACCTCACCGTCCCGCCCCAGGCAGGTCAGGGTCTGGAGGAAGGCCGCCCTCGTGGCGAGCGAGGTGAGGGTGTCGTCCTCGTCGTCGGGCGCGGTCAGATACCCGAGCGCCTCCCCTTCGGCCCGTTGGCGGAGCCCCGCCTGTTCGAGAACGGTTGCGGCGCCGCGACTCCCGTCCGTTCCCCTCCCCGCGAGGGAAAGGCACACGTAGTGAGCCCGCCATGCAGGGGTGTCCAGGACGTCGCTCCGGGCGAGTTCGGCGAGCCGGGCGGCCTCGACCTCGGGCACGCCCGCCGCACCGCCTGCCTGACGCCCTGCGGCCAGGGCTGCCTCCAGACGCGCGTACGCGGTCGGGTACAGCGCGGGGTCACGCCCGACATCGGCGCGGGTGGCGCGCACGAGGTCGTTCGCCCCGCGCAGGGCGTCGAGTTGCGCGGCCAGGTCGGCGCCGGGTGGCATGGGCCGGTCCACCGGCCCGCCGCCGAACACCGAGGCGCCGAGAGCGGCGGCGGCCGCCGCCAGGGCCACGGACACGAGAGCCGGGCGACGACGGTCCACGTGCTCCCTCACCGCTCAGTCGTTGGCACAGGCCGAAGCGAACGCTTTGACACCGGACTTGAAGGCACCGCCGTCGGAGCAGGTGGTGATGCTCGTGTTGAGCGAGCCCCCCGGGTCGGCGATACCGCTGATGTCGGCGATCCAGGTGTTCTTGTTGGTCCAGCTGACCTGCCGGGTGCTCTCGCTCACCGGCGTCCCGCTCGGGCTCAGCGCGAGGGTCGCCTGCCAGCCGTTGGCCTTCACCGTCGCCGTGTTGCTGATCTTGCTCACCGGGTACTTCGCACCGCCCTTCGTGGTCTTCGTCGACGTCTTGAAGGAGCACTTGTCGGCATAGGCGTTGCACTGCCACGCGGTGACCTCGACCCGGGCACCCGTACCGGGCAACGGCGTCGACCCGGTGTCCGAGATGGCCGCGGTCGGCACGGCGGCCCCCGCCATCAGCATCCCGACCAGCCCCGACGTCAGCAGGATCCTCTTCATCCGCCCCTCCCCGTGTTCACGGCGCGCACATGCAGACATGTCGCCCCAACCAGGCGGCGAACTGTATATGTTGCGCAAATACTGAACAGTGACCGAAAAGCGACGCGCCCATACCCCCTGGACCGTCACTCGCCCCGTGAAGAAACCATCAAGCGGAGGCCGTCCCGGTCGCAGACGTCCGCAGACCGAAGGGCGGGTGACCGGTTTCGGCCACGGACAGTCGGCGTTGTTCACACCTGAGCGTGACGGCGGTCCGCCCGCCCCGCTCACCGACGTCACACGCTCAGCCCCTTTCCGCGAGCCGGCTCCCGGGTGGCGTGCCAGGCTCGGGAGCGCGCCGGGTGTGTCAGCCGGCGTGGCGTCCGGTGCGTTCCGGTTCGGTGGTAGCCGTCCGTGGGAGCGGAACGAGCCCGCACCCGCGAGGAGGCTGTGCGCATGCCGGTCAGTACGGACGGGTCCGAGGCCCCCTCGCCCGTGGACCCGAGGACGCTGCTGCGGAGCCGCGCCTACCTCGTCCTGCTGTTGATGGCCGCCCTGATCGGCGTACCGGTGTCCGCGGCGGCGTTCGGGTTCCTCGCCCTGGTCGGGGAGGTCCAGCCGCTGATCTACGCGGATCTGCCCAGGTCGTTGGGGTTCGACGGAACGCCGTGGTGGTGGCCGTTTCCCCTGCTCGCCCTCGGGGGGTTGCTCGTGGCGCTGACGGTGCGGTACCTGCCGGGGAACGGCGGCCACGAACCGTCGGCCGGGTTCAAGCCCGCCGCCGCGCCCACCCCCGTCGAACTGCCCGGCATCTTCCTCGCCGCCCTGGCCACGCTCAGCTTCGCCGCCGTCCTCGGTCCCGAGGCGCCGCTCCTGGCGCTCGGCGGCGGGCTCGCCGCCGGTGCCGTACGGATGGTCAGACGCGACCCCCCGGAGCAGATGAGCGCGGTGCTGGGCGCGGCGGGCAGCTTCGCGGCCGTCAGCTCGCTGCTGGGGTCACCCCTGCTGGGAGCGTTTCTCCTGATGGAGGCCTCGGGGCTGGGCGGACCGATGATGGCGATGGTGCTGGTGCCCGGTCTGCTGGCCTCCGGCATCGGCGCGCTGGTCTTCGTCGGACTGGGTTCCTGGACCGGGCTCGGCACCTACTCGCTGACACTGCACGATGTGCCCGAGGCCGCGCGCCCGACGGTGGCGGAGTTCGGCTGGGCTCTGGTCATCGGGCTGTCGGCCGCGCTCGCGGGGGTGGGCATCCGATGGCTCGCCGTCCGGCTCAGGAGGCACGTCGAGCGGCGCCGCGTGCCGCTCACGGTGGTCATGGGCCTGGTCGTGGCCGGCCTGGCGATCGCCTTCGCGGAGGCCACCGGCGAACCGGCGACCGACGTCCTGTACTCGGGGCAGACGGCGATGGATCCCCTCCTGAGGCACAGTGCCGCGTACTCGGCGGGCGCGCTGGCACTGCTGGTGCTGTGCAAGGGCCTCGCCTACTGCGTGTCACTCAGCGCTTTCCGGGGAGGGCCGATCTTTCCCGCGATGTTCGTGGGAGCGACCGGCGGCCTCCTGTTCTCCCACCTCCCGGGGCTGACCCTGATGGCCGGGTTCGCGATGGGGATCGGAGCGATGAGCGCCGCGATGCTGGGGCTGCCGCTGGTATCCGTCCTGCTGGCCACGCTGCTGATCGGGGCACAGGGGGTCACCGTCATGCCGCTGGTGATCGTCGCGGTCGTGGTCTCGTACGTCGCCACGGCGAAGCTCACGCCGCCGCCCGGGCCGGCACCGTCGCCGTCATCCTCACCGTCGCCCTCGACTCCGGGACCATCACCGGCACCGGCACCTGCACCTGGTCGACGACGGCCATGAACCCGACGCAGCCGCTCACGACAGCGGCCCGAGGATCTCCTGGGACTCGGTGAGCCCCTGGTCGCTCGCGTCTTCGACGGCGTCGAAGACGCGAGCCGCCTGCCGGGCCCGGAAGGCGAGATGGGCCTCGGCGGGCTTGGCGTAGCCGTGGCGGGCGCGGGCCTCCGCGGGGGTCAGCACCTCCTCCTCACGGGGCGGGATGCCGAGCTTCATCGGCGCGATCACCGCGACCGTGGAGGGCGAGAGCCGTCCGCTCAGGCGTAGTTCGGCCCGGGGGCTGAGGTGGGCGAGCGACGACCCCGGAAGGCGGCTCCGGACGGCTCCGGACGACGGCCCGGCGAAAACGAAGCGGCGCCCGAGCCGACCGAAGCCGACCCGGGCGCCGCACCGCAGGTCAGAGGGGGTAACCCCCACCCGCGAACCGTAGGCCCTGTGGGACTCGAACCCACAACCAATGGATTAAAAGTCCACTGCTCTGCCAATTGAGCTAAGGGCCCAGGCGATGTTGCCTCCCCGAGCATAGCCGGACGTGGCCGGGAGTCCGATCGGGTATCGGTGACCCGGCCGCGTCGGAGGGCCGCAAAAAGGTCCGCCGCAGAACAGAACGGACGGAAGATCGCCGGAAGCGGGGCGAGTTGGCTGGTGCCCGAGTCCCCTCGGTCAGGGCGGCCTCGTCCTCACCGCGCCACCTTCCGCGCCGCCTCCCGCGCCACACTGCGCTCGTGCTCGGGGTTGAGGAACCAGTGGCGGGCGGATGCGGCCCACCAGATCGCGGCGAAGCCCAGTACCACCAGGACGGCGACCGGCGCGTAGTTGAAGTTCTCCCAGGTGACCGGCGACAGCTGCGGAAGCATGAACAGCACGGTGATCGCGAGGACCCACACCACGGCGACGATCCCGATCACCCGGGACCAGCGCCCCAGGTGCCAGGGGCCGCGCTCGAAGGCGTCGCCCTTGCGCAGCCGCAGCAAGGTGGGGATGACGTAGGCGATGTAGAGGCCGATCACCGCGATCGAGGTGACGGCGGCGTACGCGGTGACATTGATCAGGTACGGGAGGCCGAGCACCAGCGCGCCGCCCGCCGCCAGCCAGACGGCCGCCACGGGGGTGCGGGTGCGCGGGCTGACGGTGTGCCAGACGTGCGAGTACGGGAGCGCGCCGTCGCGGGAGAAGGCGTAGATCATGCGGCTGTTGGCGGTGACGGACGCCATACCGCAGAACAGCTGTGCGCCGATGATGACGAGGAGGAGCAGCTTGCCGCCGGTCACGCCGAGCGCGTCGAGCAGGATCTGCGCGGGCGGCACCCCGGTCGCCGACTCGCGGGCACCGTCGTAGGACTGGATGGCGAAGGTGAAGCCGAGGAGGAGGACGAAGCCCGCCAACCAGGACGTCCAGATGGACTGGACGATGCCCTTGGGGCCGGCCGTCGACGCGTCGTGCGTCTCCTCGGTCATATGGGCGGAGGCGTCGTACCCGGTGAAGGTGTACTGCGCCATCAGCAGGCCCAGCAGCACCACGTACAGCCCGCTTCCCCAGCCGGTGTGGTTGACGAACTCCGTGAACACGAAGGACGCCGACTGATGGCTGTCGGGGACGATGACGAGCGCGCCGACGATGACGGCCACGCCCACGACGTGCCACCACACGCTGATGCTGTTCAGCAGCCCCACGATGCCCACGCCGAAGGTGTTCAGCAGGCCGTGCAGCAGCAGGATCGCGGCGAAGAGCAGGATCGTCCGGCCCGGGGTCACCTCGAAGCCGAACTCCAGGTTCAGGTACGCCGCCAGGAAGGACGCCGCGCCGAAGTCGATGCCGGCGGTCACGGCGACCTGGCCGAGCACGTTGAACCAGCCCGTGAACCACGCCCAGGCGGCCGCGCTGCGCTCCGGTGCCAGCCGATGGGCCCAGAAGTACAGCCCGGCGGAGGTCGGATAGGCCGAGCAGATCTCGGCCATGGCGAGACCCACGAAGAGCGTCATCAGGCCGACCGCGACCCAGCCCCAGGTGATCACCGCGGGCCCGCCGGTGTTCATGCCGAAGAGGTAGAGCGTCATACAGCCGGAGAGGACGGAGATGATCGTGAAGGAGACCGCGTAGTTGGAGAACGCGGACATACGGCGGGCGAGGACCTGTGTGTAGCCCAGCTGGGCCAGACGTTCCTCGTCGGACACCGAGACCGACACAGACTCCGGAGCCGAAGCCCCGGCTGCCCCACGGGCTATGTCGTCATCTGTCATGCCCCCAGCAATTCCCTCTCCGGGGACGTGACATGCGCCACGACGTGGCCGAAAATCGGCGGGAACCGAGCGATGCGGGATCGAACCTGACCGAACACGCTCGAAGGGCCCGTACGACCGGAGTCGTACGGGCCCTTCGAGGTGTGAGTCGGCGTCAGCCACCGGCGTCAGCGCGTGGGATCAGCCACCGATCAGCCGTTGCGCTTCCAGCGCGGCTTGTCGTCGCGGCGACCGAAGGACGCACCCGAGCCGGAGCCCGTGCCACGGTGGTCGTCGCGACGGCCCTGCGGGCGGTCGTGGCCGCCGGCGCGGAAACCGCCGCCGGTGGGGCGGTCGCCCTGGCGGTCACGGTTGAAGGGACGGTCGCTGCCCCGGTGACCGGTGGACGGGCGGTCGTCGCGGCGGAAGCCGCCACGGTCGCCACCGTCACGACGGTCGTCCCGGCGGAAGCCACCGCCCGAGGGGCGCTCGTCACGACGCTCGAAGGAGCGACCACCACGGTCGTTGTCACGGTTGAACCCACCGGACGGACGCTCGTCGCGGCGGAAGCCGCCACGGTCGCCACCGTCACGACGGTCGTCCCGGCGGAAGCCACCGCCCGAGGGGCGCTCGTCACGACGCTCGAAGGAGCGACCACCACGGTCGTTGTCACGGTTGAACCCACCGGACGGACGCTCGTCGCGGCGGAAGCCGCCACGGTCGCCACCGTCACGACGGTCGTCCCGGCGGAAGCCACCGCCCGAGGGGCGCTCGTCACGACGCTCGAAGGAGCGGCCACCACGGTCGTAGTCACGGTTGAACCCACCGGACGGACGCTCGTCCCGACGCTCGCGGCGCTCGTAGTTGCCCCGCTCGTCACGGCGCGGACGCTCCTCGCGTGCCTGCGCCGCAGCGGCGGCCGTCGCCTCGGCGGCGGCCTCCTCGACGACGACTGCGGCGACGGCCTCGGCCACCGCGGCCACGGCCGCCTCCGGGTCCTCGCCCCGCTCGCGCGCGGCACGCGCGGTCAGCCGGTCGGCCTCCTCGCGCAGTTCGTTGGCACGACGTGCGGCGCGCTCCAGCTCCTTGGTGAGCTGCGAGACCTCACGCTCGGCCTGCTGCGCGGCGTTGCCCGCGGACTCGGCCTGGACCTCGGTCATCGACCGGGCGCCGGTGATGTCGGCGACCTCGGTGTCGAAGGCCGTACCGCCCTGGATGATGTGGCGCGAGGCGTCGACGCCCGCGTCCTCCATCAGGCGGAAGATCTGCCGGCGCTGGTGCGGCAGGGACAGGGACACGACCGTGCCGCTGCGGCCCGCGCGGGCCGTACGGCCGGAGCGGTGCAGGTAGTCCTTGTGGTCACCGGCCGGGTCCACGTTGAGGACCAGGTCGATGCCGTCGACGTGGATGCCGCGGGCGGCCACGTCGGTCGCGACGAGCGCGTTGACGTAGCCCTTCTTGAAGTCCTCGAGCACACGGGTACGCGCGCCCTGCGTCATACCGCCGTGGAGCGCGTCGGCCTTCACACCGGAGTCGCAGAGCTGCTCGGCGATGCGGTCGGCGCCCAGCTGGGTGCGGACGAAGATGATCGTGCGGCCCTTGCGGGAGGCGATCGCGGCGGTGACCGGCGCCTTGTCCTTGGGCTTCACGATCAGGATGTGGTGCGACATGGTCGTGACGTTGCCCTGGGCGCTGTCGACCTCGTGCGTGACCGGGTTGCTCAGGTAGCGCTTGACCAGCGTGGAGATCTCGTTCTCCATCGTGGCCGAGAACAGCATGCGCTGGCCGCCGCCCGGGATCTGGTCGAGCAGCTCGGTGACCTCGGGCAGGAAGCCCAGGTCGGACATCTGGTCGGCCTCGTCGAGCACGGCGACCTGGACGTTCTCCAGGGAGCAGGCGCCACGGTTGATGAGGTCGCGCAGCCGGCCCGGGGTGGCGACGAGGACGTCGACGCCGCGCTCCAGGGCGTAGATCTGGTTGCCCATCGACGTACCGCCGCAGACGACCTTCATCTTCAGGCCGAGGACGTCACCGTACGGCTGGAGGGCGTCCGCGACCTGCATCGCGAGCTCACGGGTCGGCGTGAGGATGATGCCGCGGGGCTTCTTCTTCTCGGTGTGAGCGCCGGACAGCTGTGCGAGCAGCGGCAGGCCGAACGACAGCGTCTTGCCGGAGCCGGTACGGCCGCGGCCGAGGATGTCCTTGCCGGCCAGGGCGTCCGGGATGGTCGCGGCCTGGATCGGGAAGGGGGTGGTCACGCCGTTCTGCGCGAGCTTGCGCACGACGCCCTCGGGGAGACCGAGAGTCGCGAAGGTGACCTCGGGAGCGGCCTCGACGGAGGCGTTCTCGATGTTCTCGACGACCTCTGCGTCCGCGCCGTTCTCGGGCACGACAACGTGATCAGTACTGGAAATGGACATGCGTATGCGAAACCTTCCGGAGTCTCGTCGGCACGCGCCCGTCAACTCCGTGATTCGCACACGACCGCCTCTATGCGGTCCGCCACGGCAAGGGAGAGTACGCGCCACACGGCGCGCTCTGTGATGGCGCCGGGCAATGGGGCAAGGGGATCAAACGATCTGCCACCATACGCACCCGCAACCCCTCAAGGCAAACCCAGCGGATATCCGCAGGTCCGGGCCCGACGTTTTCGGGCGGAGGTGAGGGCCGACGTCAAGCGGCGGCAGAAGTCTCATCGTACAGCATGCGTGGGGCGGCTCGCGCACACACCACGCGTGGGCTCGCCCAGCACGCGCGGGGCCCGCACAGCGTGCGCGGGACGGCGCTACGCCGCGTCCCCCGCCTCCGGCGCCGGTTCCCGCTCCATGAGCTGCGCGCCCTGCTCGTGCGCGGACGACGAGGGCTCGGCCGAGGGCTCGGGCACGGGCGACGGCGACTCCGGCGGCTCGGTCGGCTCGGGCTCGGGCTCCACGACCGGCGGCGGGGACGGCTCGCCCTTCGTCGGCTCGGGCTTCCGCGGCCCCTCGCCCTTCCCTTCGCCCTTCCCTTCGCCCTTGCCTCCCTCGGGCGGCTTCGCCCTGCCGGACGGCTCGGCCGCCCCGGAGGCCGACGCGGACGCGGAAGGGGGCCCGGAGGCGGAAGGGCCGGGCGAGGCGGAACCGTGCCGCTTCCCCTGCCCGGCCTGGTATCCCGTATCGCCGCCCGTCCACGCGGAGCCCCCGTCCGGCCTCTCGCCGCCCCGCTGCCCCGCGGACGGCGACGGCCCGGGCTTCCGCCCGTCGTCCCCCACGCTCATACAGCCGGCGGCCGCCGCTACGGCCATGACCGTGGCGGCCAGACGGACGGGTACGTTCAAGGCGCGCACGGCGGCCACCTCCGAGGGGGGCGTGAAGGGGAGTCCCCCTGCCCAACTCCCGCCGCCCACAAGAGGACACGCGCCGCCCGGCGCCCGCGCCGGCCCCTATCCGTACCCCAGCGCGTGCAACCGCGCGTCGTCGATCCCGAAGTGATGCGCGATCTCGTGCACCACGGTCACCTCGGTCTCCGCGACCACGTCCTCCCGCGACTCGCACATCCGCAGCGTCGGCCCCCGGTAGATCGTGATCCGGTCCGGCAGCACCCCCGCGTACCACTCCCCGCGATCCGTGAGCGGAGTCCCCTCGTACAGCCCGAGCAACTCGGGGTCGTCGGCGGGCGGCTCGTCCTCGACGAACACCGCCACGTTGTCCATCAGCCGTGTCAGCTCCGGCGGAATCCGGTCCAACGCCGTGGCGACCAGTTCCTCGAACTCCTCGCGCGTCATCTCCAGCACACGGCCATTGTCGTGCACGACACGCGGGTACGAGAGCCCCGGGAAGCACACGGGCCACACCAGGCACCGCGGAACCCGGGACACCCACGAGCCCGGCGCACCCGCGAACCCCGAACCCACGCACCGCCCACCCGCACGACGCCCCGGCGGCCACCCCTCCCGCCCCCACCACCCCCGCCGCATATCCGCCCCCGCCCCGGGGCATACGCGACCAATGGCACGCGCCCCCGCCGACCCGGCCTCCGCCGACACCCCCGACCCCCGGCGTTCGACCCTGCGCCGCATCCGCCGGGCCCTGCTCCGCGCTCCCCGCGCCCTGGCCCGGCACTACCGGTCCCGCCGCGCGCACCCGACCATCGAGCTGGTCCACCACCCCCACCCCTGGGGGCGGGCACTCAGCCTGGTCGCGGTCGTCCTGCTCGGCGCCTGGCTGGGCCTGCTGATCGTGGGCAACGTCCGCACCCCCGTCGGCCCCATGAACACGACGATGACCCTGCGCCCGTCCCTCACCGGCGGCACGAAGATCAACGTCTCCCCGCTGGGCGCCCTGGAACTGCGCAGCCACAACGCCCCCGTACGCCTGGACGTCAACGTCGACCAGCTCGACCCGGAGCGCGCCCAGGCCCTGGTCGACCACCCCGAGCGGATCTCCGGACTGCAGGAGGAGATCGCCTCCGACGTACGGCACGGCACCATCGACCTGGCCGTACGCTCCGGCGTCGCCGTCGTCTCGGGGGCCACCGCGCTCGGCCTCGCCGTGTACCGCCGCCCCCGCCGCGCCCTGGCCGCCGGCGGCCTCGCCTTCGTGCTCCTGGCCGGCGCCGGGGGCACCGCCGCCGCCACCTGGAACCCCAACTCCGTCCTGGAGCCGAAGTTCTCGGGCCTGCTCTCCTCCGCACCCTCCCTGGTCGGCAACGCGCGCAGCATCGTCACCGAATTCGACGTCTACCAGAAGGAGTTGGCCCGCCTGGTGACGAACGTGACCAGGCTGTACGACGTCACGTCCACGCTCCCCGCGTACCAGCCGGACCCGACGACGATCCGCGTCCTGCACGTCTCCGACATCCATCTGAACCCCGCCAGCTGGAAGATCATCGCCTCGCTGGTCGAGCAGTACGAGATCAACGTCATCGTCGACTCCGGCGACACCATGGACCACGGCACCGCCGCCGAGAACGGGTTCCTCGACCCGATCGCCGACCTCGGGGCCCCGTACGTCTGGGTGCGCGGCAACCACGACTCCCGTGCGACGCAGCGTTATCTGGAGGGCATCGACCACACCCACGTCCTCGACGAGGGGAAGGCGGTGACCGTGGGCGGGCTGCGGTTCGCCGGGATGGGGGACCCGCAGTTCACCCCGGACCGCTCGGCCGGCGCGTCGGGCCTGCCGTCGGAGGAGGCGGCCGGGCGGCGGCTGGCGGACGCCCTGCGCGCGCAGCGGGCCGCGGGCACCCCCGTGGACATCGCGATCGCCCACAACCCGGACGCCGCCCGGGAGACGGACGGCGACGTCCCGCTCGTCCTCGCCGGGCATCTGCACCACCCCGAGATGGAGATCCTGCGCGAGGGCACCCGCCTGCGCATCGAGGGCTCGACGGGCGGCAGCGGTCTGCGCGCCCTGGAGGGGCAGCACCCCGACCCGATCGAGGCCTCGGTCCTGTACCTCGACCGCGACACCCGTCGTCTGCAGGCCTGGGACGAGATCAAGCTGGGCGGCCTGGGTCTGACGACGGCGGAGGTCAGCCGCCATCTGCCCAAGGAGAACCAGCCGGGGGCCGCACCCGGGGAGGAGGGCGGCGACGAACGGTCCCCGTCGCCCTCGGGAAGTACGTCGAGGAAGGGGTCTCCCAGCGGCCCGTAAACCGTTTTGGCGATACCTCCCGCCATCCCATATGCTTCTCACGTCCCCGACGCGCTGACGAAGCGCCCAGGCGGGCCGATAGCCCTCATCGTCTAGCGGCCTAGGACGCCGCCCTTTCAAGGCGGTAGCACGGGTTCGAATCCCGTTGGGGGCACGCAAAATCGTGTGCGAGACTAGTCCCGCACAAGCTTGGTCCTGTGGAGCAGTTTGGAGTGCTCGCCACCCTGTCAAGGTGGAGGCCGCGGGTTCAAATCCCGTCAGGACCGCTGGTGTTTCACGTGAAACATCGCGGCTGGGTAGCTCAGTTGGTACGAGCGATCGCCTGAAAAGCGATAGGTCGCCGGTTCGACCCCGGCCCCAGCCACATCGTGACGAAGACCCCCTCCGGGTGACCGGAGGGGGTCTTCGTCGCTCACAGTGAGGCCGCTGCGGAGCCGCGGCCCACCGAGAACCATGGGGGGTTCTTGAGACACATCACCAGGGGACTCGTGACGGCCGGCGCCGTCCTGTCCTCCCTGCTCGCGATACCCGGCACGGCACAGGCCGCCGCTCCGGTGGTCAAGGAAGCGACCAGCGACTCGGCGGACTGGTCGGTCATCGACGTCCGCCTCAACCACGGCAGCGCGGTCGGCGAGGACGTCAAGAAGATCACCGCGAAGCTGCGTCCGCTCGGCAGCGCCGAGACCGACCCGCCCGTGGCCACGATCACCGACTTCACCCAGACGTACTGGGCCAGTTCGTGGGAGGGCGTCTGGTCGTCCCCGCCCGTCCACCTGGACACCCTCGGCGAGTACACGATCGACGTCGAGGCCACGACCAGCGGCGGCGAGAGCACCGTCCAGCAGAACGCGGGTGTGCTGCGCTACGAGAAGCAGCCCGTGATCGCGGACTTCTCCGTCACACCGACCGAGCCGACCATCGACGACAAGCTCGTCACGGCCACCGGTGACCTCCTCCTGCGCGACCCCGGCACCCGGTCGACCACGCCCATGCCGGGCGCCTCCGTCGACATCGACCTGGGCGGTTCGGTGGAGGAGACCGTCACCACGGACGACCAGGGTCACTTCTCCCTCGCCCGCGAGGTGAGCCAGGGCGGCTGGGCCCGGGCCGAGTACCGCAGCGATCTGGGCTACGCCACGGTCCCCTGGGTCGACATCAAGCCCAAGGCCGCCCCGACCCGCCTGATCCTCGACAAGAAGAACTTCCATGTCGTGGCGAACGCCGAGATGAAGGTCACCGGACGGCTGGAGTACCGAAGCGGCACCGAGTGGAAGCCGCTGGCGGGCATCCCGCTGGAGCTGGACTACAAGGACAGCCACATCACCGACGCGACCGAGGCGACCACGGACGCCGCCGGACGCTTCGCCTTCGTCAGGCGCGTCTACGGCGACACGAAGTTCGAAGTGGCCTTCCCGCCCTACCCGTACAACCCCTGGATCCAGCGGACCGCGACCGCCGACGTGACGGCCGAGGTCACCTCGACCAGCAGGTTCACCGAGTTCACGGCCGCGCAGAACGAACACGCCCAGCTGGACATCACCGGCAGCGTGGACCTGTCCGGCAACTACCACAGCGGCCGGATCAAGGTCGGCATCCAGTACTCCGCCGACGGCAGGACCGGCTGGAAGACCAAGAAGACGGTCACGACCGGCTTCGGCTCGCAGTTCATCGTCGAGGGACTCAAGGGCAACCCGGACGGCTACTGGCGACTGCGGTACGCCGGCGACACCAAGCGGGACATCAAGGGCACCACCAGCAAGGCCATGCGCAAGGTGAAGGCCCTCACCCGGATCAAGGGCGCGGGCGCCTCCCCCGAGCCGGTCCGCGTCGGCCGCACCCTCACCGTCAAGGGCGTCCTCCAGGAGGCGAAGCCCGCGAGCACGACGGGCTGGACGAGCTGGAAGGCGTACGGCGGCAAGCGGGTCCAGATCCTGTTCCGGCCCAGGGGCGAGAAGACCTGGTACCTGATGGACACCGTCAAGACCAAGGCGAACGGCTCCTTCGCCAAGGGCATCAAGGCACCGATGGACGGCACCTGGGTGCCCGTCCACCTGGAGCCCGACAGCAAGCACTTCGCGGGCGCCGGCGCCGAGGACTACGTCGACGCGCGGTAACGCGCATCACAGGCACCGGACGAGGGGCGGACGCAAAAGCGTTCGCCCCTCGTTTCGTCGAGGTGAGATCCTGGGTCGCGTATGTCTACGCCACCTGCCCCCGCCTTCGGCGCCCTCGCCCCCCGTCTGGCCGAGCTGTCCCTGCGCGACGCGCACCGGCTCGGGCGCAGGCTCGAAGGCGCGCGCAAGATCCGTAAGCCCGAGGCCCGGGCCGCCGTGCTCGCCGAGATCGAGGCGGAGGTCGCCCAGGGCGAGTCCCGCATGGCCGAGCGTGCCGCGCGCGTGCCGGCCGTCTCGTACCCCGAGCAGCTGCCCGTCAGCCAGAAGAAGGACGACATCGCGGCCGCCATCCGCGATCACCAGGTCGTCATCGTCGCCGGTGAGACCGGCTCCGGGAAGACGACCCAGATTCCCAAGATCTGTATGGAGCTGGGGCGTGGCGTCCGCGGCATGATCGGGCACACGCAGCCCCGTCGTATCGCCGCCCGCACGGTCGCCGAACGCGTCGCGGAGGAACTGCGGACGCCGCTGGGCGAGGCGGTGGGCTGGAAGGTCCGCTTCACCGACCAGGTCAACCCGGACGCCACCTTCGTCAAGCTGATGACGGACGGCATCCTGCTCGCCGAGATCCAGACGGACCGCGAGCTGCGCGCCTACGACACGATCATCATCGACGAGGCCCACGAGCGGTCCCTCAACATCGACTTCCTGCTGGGCTATCTCGCTCAGCTGCTGCCCCGGCGCCCCGATCTCAAGGTCGTCATCACCTCCGCGACCATCGACCCCGAGCGCTTCTCCCGTCACTTCGGCGACGCGCCGATCGTCGAGGTCAGCGGCCGTACCTATCCGGTGGAGGTGCGCTACCGCCCCCTGCTGGAGGAGGACGGCGACGACGCCGACCGGGACCAGATCACCGCGATCTGTGACGCCGTCGAGGAGCTTCAGGGCGAGGGGAAGGGCGACATCCTCGTCTTCCTCTCCGGGGAGCGGGAGATCCGCGACACCGCCGACGCGCTGATCAAGAAGAACTACCGGTTCACGGAGGTGCTCCCGCTGTACGCCCGGCTCTCGCACGCCGAGCAGCACCGGGTCTTCCAGCCGCACACGGGCCGCCGGATCGTCCTGGCCACGAACGTCGCCGAGACCTCGCTCACGGTCCCCGGCATCAAGTACGTCATCGACCCGGGCTTCGCCCGCATCAGCCGCTACAGCCATCGCACCAAGGTCCAGCGGCTCCCGATCGAGGCGATCTCCCAGGCCAGCGCCAATCAGCGCAAGGGCCGCTGCGGCCGTACGTCCGACGGTGTCTGCATCCGCCTGTACAGCGAGGACGACTTCGAGGCGCGTCCGGAGTTCACGGACGCGGAGATCCTCCGGACGAACCTCGCCTCCGTCATCCTGCAGATGACCGCGGCCGGCCTCGGTGACATCGAGAAGTTCCCCTTCATCGACCCGCCGGACCACCGCAACATCCGCGACGGCGTCCAGCTCCTCCAGGAGCTCGGCGCGCTCGACCCGGCACAGAAGGACGCACGCAAGCGGCTGACCCCGATGGGCCGCAAGCTCTCGCAGCTGCCGGTCGACCCGCGTCTGGCCCGTATGGTCGTCGAGGCCGACAAGAACGGCTGTGCCCGCGAGGTCATGGTGATCGCCGCCGCGCTCTCCATCCAGGACCCGCGCGAGCGCCCCGCCGACAAACAGGCCCAGGCGGACCAGCAGCACGCCCGCTTCAAGGACGAGACGAGCGACTTCCTCGCCTACCTCAACCTCTGGCGGTACGTCCGCGAGCAGCAGAAGGAACGCGGCTCGTCGTCCTTCCGCCGGATGTGCAAGCAGGAGTACCTGAACTTCCTGCGGATCCGCGAGTGGCAGGACATCTACAGCCAACTGCGCACGGTCGCCCGGCAGATGGACATCCATCTCAACGAGGACGACGCCCCCGAGCAGCACGTCCACCTCTCCCTCCTGGCCGGTCTGCTCTCCCACATCGGCATGAAGGACGTGAAGGAGACCGGGGGCGAGGGCGGACGGAACACGGGCAAGAACGAGTACCTGGGCGCCCGGAACGCCAAGTTCGCGATCTTCCCCGGCTCGGCCCTCTTCAAGAAGCCCCCGCGCTTCGTGATGTCGGCGGAACTGGTGGAGACCTCGCGCCTGTGGGCCCGGGTGAACGCCAGGATCGAGCCCGAGTGGGTCGAGCCGCTCGCCGAGCACCTGCTGAAGCGCACGTACAGCGAGCCGCACTGGGAGAAGGACCAGGCGGCCGTGATGGCGTACGAGAAGGTCACGCTGTACGGCGTGCCGATCGTCGTCCAGCGGAAGATCAACTATGGGCGGATCGACGCGGAGGCCAGCCGCGAGCTGTTCATCCGGAACGCGCTCGTCGAGGGCGACTGGCGCACGCACCACAAGTTCTTCGCCGACAACCGCAGGCTCCTCAGCGAGGTCGAGGAGCTGGAGCACCGGGCCCGGCGCCGGGACATCGTGGTCGACGACGACACCCTGTTCGACTTCTACGACCAGCGAGTCCCCGAGCATGTCGTCTCCGGCGCCCACTTCGACTCGTGGTGGAAGCACAAGCGCCATGAGCAGCCGGACTTCCTGGACTTCGAGCGGGAGATGCTCATCCGGGAGTCGGCGGAGGCGGTCACGAAGGCCGACTACCCGGACTCCTGGCGCCAGGGGCAGCTCAAGTTCCGTGTCACGTACCAGTTCGAGCCGGGTGCCGACGCGGACGGGGTGACGGTCCACGTCCCCCTCCAGGTCCTCAACCAGGTCACCGCCGAGGGCTTCGACTGGCAGATCCCGGGTCTGCGGGAGCAGGTCGTGACGGAGCTGATCCGTTCCCTCCCCAAGCCGATCCGCCGCAACTACGTACCGGCGCCCAACTTCGCGCGGCGCTTCCTGGACCAGGCGGTCCCCCTCCAGGAGCCGCTGCCGGTGACGATGGCCCGCGAACTGAAGCGCATGGTGGGCGTCCCGGTGACGCCCGAGGACTTCGACTGGTCCCGGGTCCCCGACCATCTGAAGATCACCTTCCGGATCGTCGACGAGCGGCGCCGGAAGGTGGCCGAGGACAAGGACCTGGAGGCGCTGCGGCTGCGGCTGAAGCCGAAGGCCCGTCAGGCCCTCTCCCAGGCCGCCGCCGCGACCGCCGAGCGCGAGGGCGGCGAGTCCCTGGAGCGCAAGGGCCTCACCGACTGGACCATCGGCTCGCTCACCCGTGTCTTCGAGACCCGCAGGGCCGGGCAGCCGGTGAAGGCGTACCCGGCCCTCGTGGACGACGGGCCGACGTCGAACACCGTCTCCGTCCGCCTCTTCGACACCGAGGCGGAGCAGGCCGAAGCGATGTGGAAGGGCACCCGGAGACTCATCCTCCGCAACATTCCGGTCAACCCTGCGAAGTTCGCGAGCGAAAAGCTCACCAATGCTCAGAAGCTGGCACTGTCCGCGAATCCGCATGGTTCGATCCAGGCGCTGTTCGACGACTGCGCGATGGCGGCGGCCGACAAACTGATCGCCGACTTCGGCGGGCCCGCCTGGGACGAGTCGTCGTACCGCAAGCTGTACGACAAGGTGCGCGCGGAGATCGTCGACACGACGGTCCGTACGGTCGGGCAGGTGCAGCAGGTGCTGGCCGCCTGGCAGGCCTGCGAGCGCCGACTGAAGTCCACGCGCAGCCCGGCCCTCCTCGCCAACCTCGCGGATGTACGGGGGCAGCTGGACGCCCTGGTGAAGCCCGGGTTCGTCACGGAGGCGGGGCTGCGGCGGCTGCCGGACCTGATGCGTTACCTGGTGGCGGCCGACCGCCGGCTGCAGCAGATGCCCACCGCCGTCCAGCGGGACACGTCCCGCATGGAGAAGGTGCACGAGATGCGCGACGAGTACGCCTGGCTGCTGGAACAGCTCCCCCAGGGCCGGCCCGTCCCCTCGTCGGTCCTGGAGATCCGCTGGATGATCGAGGAGCTGCGCGTCAGCTACTTCGCGCACGCCCTGGGCACGGCGTACCCCGTCTCCGACAAGCGGATCGTGAAGGCGATCGACGCGGCGGTGCCGTAACGACCCCTTCACTGAAAGTGAGTTCGCGCGGCGGGCTCCCGCTCCTGTACAGTCTCTTCTCGCAGGCCAGCGCGGCAAGAGGGCGCGGACTGCGAAACCTGGTCCTGTGGAGCAGTTTGGAGTGCTCGCCACCCTGTCAAGGTGGAGGCCGCGGGTTCAAATCCCGTCAGGACCGCTTGATCGCCGAGAGGCCCGCATTCGAAGAGAATGCGGGCCTCTCGCCGTGTGCGGCGACATCTCCCCGATCCGGCCACCTCACCCCGCAGGGCCCACCGCCCCAATAACGGGCGCAGCCCTGACGACCACGCGGCCCTCCACACTCCTGCCAACGGCGTCGGGGCCTCATGCCGCCGAGCGCGCTCAGGTCCCGCGCGAGCTGGAGCGGGGCGACGCGACCGCCGTTGGTGAGGACTGTCAGCCGGCATGACGTCCGGGTCGAGGCGCGGGGCTCGCGCCGACCGGGCGAGGCGGGGGCGGCCCTGACGGCCACCGGGCGCCGCGCCCACGCCCCCGGTGTGTCGGGCCCTCGCCGGTCGAGCGCCGCGCCGTAGCCGCGCGGGAGCGACCGTCACCGTCCAAGGTTCAGGACGATTGGGGTCGTTGGGCGGTGCGGGGCACCCGGGGCGCCTCGTGCGCTTCCCGCGCCCCCGGAGGGCGCCCACGCTCCCTCCTCGGGCGCGGTGGGGGTTGACGGCGTCACATTCCGCCGGTACCTCAGATTCAGGGCCCCGAGACCCCGGAGGTGGCGTATGGCGGCGTCCGCTCGGCACGAGACCCGCGCATTGCTCCGTGCACATCTGTCGGCCGCTTCCTCGTACCGCCACCTCACCCGCCACTGCCCCATCTGTCACCGCCTGCTGCGGCTGGCGACGGAGCACGGGGCGGGCGGCGAGGACGGCGCGGAGGGGCCCGCGGCGGACGAGGCGCCCTCCAAGGCGTGAGACGCGCTCCGCAGGGAACACACTCGGCTAGGCGGAACGGCTGGGGCGCGCCACGAGCAACTCCCGTTGCCATTACCGCAGATGCCGCTCGGGCAGCAAGGACCCCGCTGTGTGACGGGTGTCACCGTATGAGTTTTCAGAACGCCGGTTCTTACCGGTCTCCTACAACTGGTCAATTTAATATGTGCAATTGCACCAGTCCCCGAGACCCTCCACAGGAGATCCGACAGGCCTCCCCAGAGTCCGACAAGCCCGCGCACAACCTGTCGCTTCCCGATCGGATACCCCCGGTCCGGTGCACAAAAAAAGATCGCGCTGGACCCGGCGGAGTCCAGCGCGATCTACGACGCACCCTTGGTGCTTGCCTGACGATGTCCAGGGGGCCTGAGGCCTCCCGGAAAGTTCTGTGTGGCTCGGGCGTGGGATCTGTTGGGGCAGAACCCGCGTCGTTCAAAGCTGTTTGAGCGGTGGTGCTTCCAGGCTCCCGGCCGATTGGGGGACCAGCCGAAATGCCCTGTTAAGCGAGGGTTCAGGCCTCGCTGCGCTGCTGCGGAATACCCGCGAGCAGTGCGCGGACCTCAGCCTCGCGGTAGCGGCGGTGTCCGCCGAGCGTGCGGATGGACGTGAGCTTGCCGGCCTTCGCCCACCGCGTGACCGTCTTCGGGTCCACACGGAACATGGTGGCGACCTCAGCCGGGGTCAGCAGCGGCTCGGCATCAGGGGTGCGAGCGGTCATGAGCGGCCTCCTCGGGAGAACCGAACCTTCTCGGTTCTTTCCTCTAAATTCTGCACCTTGACCCGCGTTGCCCGAAATGGCGGACGCGAGTCGAGTCGGTTATAGGACGAACGGCTTGTCCTCGGCACTACAACTACACCATCCGTCCAGCCGCGTCGGCCAAACCGATGGAATTGCCCTCCCAGGTGTTCATCAGCGACGGATGCCGATGGACTACCCCATAGCGGACAGTCACGCCACTGTGACGATCAGTCACAGTGGCGTGCAGGAGTCACGAGACCCCCCCAATAGCGTGCAATGCTGAGATTCCACCCAAACGCGGGCAGAAGGAGCCTCCCCCGGGCTCCTTGTCCTATTTTGACACGAGGAGGTGCGTAAGAGGCAAGGCCCGCGTAAGTGCAATCCGTCACGCTTGGCGGCTTCTTGACGCAAAAGCCCGGATCGGGACCTACGTCCCCCTGTGACGCCCCGCAGGTAACTGCGCGGTGTCAAGCTTGGGTCAAGGGTGGACAGTTCACCATGGTTCGGCCTTCATGGAAAGCCTTTGCCCGCTGGCCCCACAAGTCACAAGTACGGCTGCGGGGTTGCGTCGGTTCAACCGGATCAGTCCGGTTCTGCTCGCCGAGTGCCCGAACCTGATCGCCGAGAGCCGGTCTCAGTTCGCCGAGCGCCGGTCCCGCACCGCCCGCCAGCGCTCGACCAGCCGCCCGTACGCCTCCCCGGCGGCAGGCCCGTCCCCGTCGCGGAGAGCCTCGATGCCCTCGGCGACATCGGCGGCGGAGTGGTCGCCGTCCAGCTCGGCGGCGGGCAGGACGTGCACCAGGCCGCCGTAGTCCAGCTCGACGAGCGAGCGCGGGTGGAACTCCTCCAGCCAGCGGCCCACGTCGATCAGACCGTCGACGAGCGGCCCCTCGTCGACGGTGTCCCGCAGGGTCCGCAGCCCACGCGCCACGCGCCGCCGGGCCTGCACCATGGGAGTGCGATAGCGAAGCACCGGCGAGTTCTCGCCGGATCCCTTCTCGTAGGTGCGCTCCTCGTCCGAGACGAGCACGAACCAGTTCAGCGGCACCTGCCAGGTCGCCGTGCGGATCCACGGACGGGCGTCGGGGTTGCCGGCCATCCACCGCTCGTAGTCCTGGCTCGCCTGGCGCCGCACCAGAGGCGGCAGCACCGCGTCCAGGACCGGGGCGGGCAGCTCCTCGGCCAGGTCGCCGAGCGCCTGCCAGCCGCGCAGCCGGGTCCGCCAGGGGCACACGCAGACCACCCCGTCGACGTCCAGCACGAAGGCGTCCCCGCTCTCGTGCACCGGCACCGGCATGGGCGGGGTCGGCAGCAGGTCGGCCAGCGAGCGGCGCAGCTCGTCCTGGTAGGAGGGCCGGTCGGTGCGCCGGGCGTAGCGGGCCCAGTGGCCGCGCTCCGGCTCGGGGAAGGCCGCCAGCGGTTCGTACACGCGAAGGTAGGACGCGTACGGGACGATCACCGAGGACACCTTGGGCACGCCTCCTCCCTCCCCCGGCTGTCACCGGGGAAACCTGCCGAACCCGCACACCGGCGGGCCGGAAAACTGTGCGGATCGCACCACGTCCGTACTCCGGGAGTGGGGTGATCCTGAGGCTGCGCCGCTGTACGGCGGACGCAGGCTCTAATCTCATGCCCACAGACCCCGCCACCCGTACGGGAGCCTGTACCCAACCGCCGCTTCTTACCCAGGAGTCACCACAGTGACCGATGTATCTGACGGCGTCCTGCACACCCTGTTCCAGTCGGACCAGGGCGGTCACGAGCAAGTCGTGCTCTGCCAGGACCGGGCCAGCGGCCTCAAGGCCGTCATCGCCATCCACTCCACCGCGCTCGGCCCCGCTCTCGGCGGCACGCGCTTCTACCCGTACGCGACCGAGGCGGAGGCCGTCGCCGACGCGCTGAACCTCGCCCGCGGGATGTCGTACAAGAACGCCATGGCCGGTCTCGACCACGGCGGCGGCAAGGCCGTGATCATCGGCGACCCCGACCGGATCCGGAGCGAGGAGCTGCTGCTCGCCTACGGGCGGTTCGTGGCCTCGCTGGGCGGCCGCTACGTCACCGCGTGCGACGTCGGCACGTACGTCGCCGACATGGACGTCGTGGCCCGCGAGTGCCGCTGGACGACGGGCCGCTCCCCCGAGAACGGCGGCGCGGGCGACTCGTCCGTACTCACCGCCTTCGGCGTCTACCAGGGCATGCGGGCCTCCGCCCAGCACGTCTGGGGCGATCCGTCGCTGCGCGGCCGCAGGGTCGGCATCGCGGGCGTCGGCAAGGTCGGCCACCACCTCGTGACGCACCTGCTGGCCGAGGGCGCCGAGATCGTGATCACGGACGTGCGCGAGGACGCCGTGCGGCGGATCCTCGACCGGCACCCCGAAGGGATCACCGCGGTCTCCGGCACCGACGCGCTCATCCGGACCGAGGGGCTCGACATCTACGCCCCCTGCGCGCTCGGCGGGGCCCTCGACGACGACTCCGTGCCCGTCCTCACCGCCAAGGTGGTGTGCGGCGCGGCCAACAACCAGCTCGCGCACCCCGGCGTCGAGAAGGATCTCGCCGACCGCGGGATCCTCTACGCGCCGGACTACGTGGTGAACGCCGGCGGGGTCATCCAGGTCGCCGACGAGCTCCACGGGTTCGACTTCGAGCGGTGCAGGGCCAAGGCCGCGAAGATCTTCGACACCACGCTGGCGATCTTCGCACGTGCGAAGACGGACGGTATTCCGCCGGCCGCCGCGGCCGACCGGATCGCCGAGCAGCGGATGCACGAGGCGGCCTTGCGCCGCGGTCACTGAGTCCGGCCGGCCGCCGCCGTACGGCCTTCGTACGGCGGCGGCCGGTACCCGTCGGCGGCATTAGAGAGAACTCTCACTTCCGTCGGCGGGTCGCCCGCCCAGAAACGGTTAAAATCACCTTTGACCAGCGGGGAAAGGGCTCCTCGCGGGTTCTGGGCACGGGCACGTCCTGCGGGCGACGTACCGTATGGGCGTGGGCTCAGGTACCGTGGAAGCCCTACGGACCGGTCTCTCCATGGAGAGTCCGTTCCAGATCATGAACGCGTGTCAAGACTCTGGGGCCACCGAGCCCCGTATCCGAGGGGGTCGAGCCATGGGGCGCGGCCGGGCAAAGGCCAAGCAGACGAAGGTCGCCCGCCAGCTGAAGTACAGCAGCGGCGGGACTGATCTGTCGCGTCTGGCCAATGAGCTGGGCGCTTCGACTTCGAGCCAGCCGCCGAATGGCGAGCCGTTCGAAGACGACGAAGACGACGACGACCCGTACTCCCAGTACGCGGATCTCTACAACGACGACGATGAGGACGAGGACGACGAGTCCGGTCCGGCGTCGCATCGCCGCGGGGCTTGACGCCGTAACGCCGCGCTTACCCGGTCCGGGTGGGTTTCCACCGCCGGACCGGGTTTTGTGCGGTCCCGCTCCGCTGGGGGCTGGGGCGCCTCATCGCTCGGGTCGCACTGCGATCTGGCGACCGCGGGTGCGTCGTGCGTTGCTCCCGCAGTTCCCCGCGCCCCTGGGGGCGGCCTTCGGCCTGCCCCCGGGGGCTGGAGCTGTTCAGGCGCGCGCGTAGTCGCCCACCAGTTCCGCGCCCGTCGTGTGGTCGGCGCGGTCGGTGATCTCGCCTGCCACCCAGGCATCGACTCCACGGTCCGCCAGGGTCCTCAGGGCCACGTCCGCGGACTCCTGGGCGACGATGGCGATCATGCCCACGCCCATGTTCAGGGTCTTCTCCAGCTCCAGGCGCTCGACCTGGCCCGTCCTGCCGACCAGGTCGAAGATCGGGGCCGGGGTCCAGGTGGAGCGGTCCACGGTCGCGTGGAGGGTGTCGGGGATCACGCGGGCCAGGTTGGCCGCGAGACCGCCGCCGGTGACGTGGCTGAAGGCGTGGACCTCGGTGGTGCGGGTGAGGGCCAGACAGTCCAGCGAGTAGATCTTGGTGGGCTCCAGCAGCTCCGCGCCGAGGGTGCGGCCCAGCTCGGCGATCTCGGCGTCCAGCGAGAGACCGGCCTGGTTCAGCAGGACATGCCGGACGAGCGAGTACCCGTTCGAGTGAAGGCCGGAGGCCGCCATGGCGATCACCGCGTCACCCGTACGGATACGATCCGGGCCGAGCAGGTGCTCCGCCTCGACCACGCCCGTACCGGCGCCGGCCACGTCGAAGTCGTCCGGGCCGAGGAGGCCGGGGTGCTCGGCGGTCTCGCCGCCGACGAGGGCGCAGCCGGCGAGGACACAGCCCTCGGCGATGCCCTTGACGATGGCGGCGACCCGCTCCGGGTGGACCTTGCCGACGCAGATGTAGTCGGTCATGAACAGCGGTTCGGCGCCGCAGACCACGATGTCGTCCATCACCATGGCGACCAGGTCGTGGCCGATGGTGTCGTACACGCCGAGCTGCCGGGCGATGTCGACCTTCGTGCCGACGCCGTCCGTGGCGGAGGCGAGCAGCGGGCGCTCGTAGCCCTTGAGGGCGGAGGCGTCGAAGAGACCGGCGAAGCCGCCGAGGCCGCCGAGGACCTCGGGGCGCTGCGTCTTCTTCACCCACTCCTTCATCAGCTCGACGGCGCGGTCGCCCGCCTCGATGTCGACGCCCGCGGCTGCGTAGCTGGCACCAGTTGTCTCAGACATGACGGTGAGAACTTTCGTGTCGTACTGCAGGGAGGACGGGCTTACGGGCGACGGATCGCGTCGGCCGCGGCCGTGGCTGCCGGTCCGGCGGCCAGCTCGGTCTCCAGGAGCTGCTTGCCGAGCAGCTCGGGGTCCGGCAGCTCCATCGGGTACTCGCCGTCGAAGCAGGCGCGGCAGAGGTTGGGCTTGGCGATGGTGGTCGCCGCGATCATGCCGTCGAGTGAGATGTACGCCAGGGAGTCGGCGCCGAGCGAGGTGCCGATCTCGTCGATCGTCATGCCGTTGGCGATGAGTTCGGCGCGGGTCGCGAAGTCGATGCCGAAGAAGCAGGGCCACTTCACGGGCGGCGAGGAGATCCGGATGTGGACCTCGGCGGCGCCCGCCTCGCGGAGCATCCGGACCAGCGCGCGCTGGGTGTTGCCGCGGACGATCGAGTCGTCGACGACCACCAGGCGCTTGCCCTTGATGACTTCCTTGAGCGGGTTCAGCTTCAGACGGATGCCGAGCTGGCGGATCGTCTGGGAGGGCTGGATGAACGTACGTCCGACGTACGCGTTCTTCACCAGACCCGCACCGAACGGGATGCCCGAGGCCTCCGCGTAGCCGATGGCGGCCGGGGTGCCGGACTCCGGGGTCGCTATGACGAGGTCGGCCTCGACCGGGGCTTCCTTGGCCAGCTTGCGGCCCATCTCCACACGGGAGAGGTACACGTTCCGGCCGGCGATGTCGGTGTCCGGGCGGGCCAGGTAGACGTACTCGAAGACACAGCCCTTCGGCTTCGCTTCCGCGAATCGGGAGCTGCGCAGGCCGTTCTCGTCGATGGCGATGAACTCGCCCGGCTCGATCTCGCGGACGAAGCTCGCGCCGCAGATGTCGAGGGCGGCGCCCTCGGAGGCGACGACCCAGCCGCGCTCCAGCCGGCCGAGGACCAGCGGGCGGATCCCCTGCGGGTCACGGGCGGCGTACAGGGTGTGCTCGTTCATGAAGACCAGGGAGAAGGCACCGCGGACCTGCGGGAGGACCTTCGGGGCGGCCTCCTCGACGGTCAGCGACCTGCCGTCCTCGTCGACCTGCGCCGCGAGGAGCGCGGTGAGCAGGTCGGTGTCGTTGGTGGCCGCGACGCGGGGCGTACGGCCCTCCTGCTTGGGCAGGTCGGCGACCATCTCCGCGAGCTGGGCGGTGTTGACCAGGTTGCCGTTGTGGCCGAGCGCGATGGAGCCGTGCGCGGTGGCACGGAACGTCGGCTGGGCGTTCTCCCACACGGAGGCACCCGTGGTCGAGTAGCGGGCGTGACCGACCGCGATGTGACCCTGGAGGGAACCGAGCGAGGTCTCGTCGAAGACCTGGGAAACGAGGCCCATGTCCTTGAAGACGAGGATCTGGGAGCCGTTGCTGACCGCGATACCCGCGGATTCCTGGCCCCGATGCTGGAGGGCGTAGAGCCCGAAGTAAGTGAGCTTCGCGACCTCTTCGCCCGGCGCCCAGACACCGAAGACGCCACACGCGTCCTGGGGGCCTTTCTCGCCGGGGAGAAGGTCGTGGTTGAGTCGTCCGTCACCACGTGGCACGCCACCGAGTGTAGGCGAGATCGTGCACCGGTCCGAATCCGGTGATCTCGCCTGCCCGGGTTCCCGACTGCGGCCCTTCACAGGTCACTTGTCGGCGACGGCACCGATGCCCGCGTCGTTTTCGCTGGTCAGCGTGATACTGCGGTGATCGATCCGATACTCCACCGTGCCCTTGAAGATCTTCAGGAGGCTTCGCTCGGCGGCCATGAGTGAGTCGGAGCACATCTTGCGGGTGGTCCGCGGATTGCCGAGGGTGATGCGGTCCTCGCTCACCGTGGCCTTGGCCGACACCTCGTTGCAGCCGACGCTTCCGCTGAGGGTTCCGGCCTTCTCGTCGAGGGTGAACCAGGCCTTGCCCCTGGCCGCCTCGGGGAGGGAGGTGGCGACGTCGTGGTCCATCAGGGAATCGATCCGCCACGTCGTGCCGTACAGCTCGGCGGGCTTCTCCTTCGTCAGCTTCACGGTGTCGCCGTCACCCGTGGTGAGGGTGAGTCCGCCGCTGGCGGTCTCGGCCGTGAACGTCCCCGCGTCCAAGGTGCGGGCGAAGCTCTTCTCGAACTTCATCTGGGCGTCGCCGCAGGCCATCTCGGTGGACCGGGCGGCCTCGAAGTCGATGCCGTTCTTCTTGAACGCGGCGGTCGAGCCGAAGGTGTTGCAGCCGTAGTTGCCGTCGACCTCGCCGTTGTCGGCGATCTTCAGATAGGCGCCGTCGGGGGCCTGCTCGGTCTTCCCGCCGACGGTGAGGCTGTCGACCTTCCAGCGGACGCCGGTGACCGAGGACTTCTTGGTGCTCGCGTCGACGGCGCCGCTGCCGGGATCGCCGGCCGACTCGGAGCCACAGGCCGCGAGCAGCGGCAGCGGAAGCACGGCCAGGGCGGTGAGGGTCAGTCGCAGTCGCTTGTCCATGGCGGTGGGACGGGTGGGGTCGGTGGGTGGTTCCACCGGGTTTCGCGGCCGGGTCAGCGCATCAGGGGCAGCAGGGCGCCCAGGTCGGCCCGTTCGCCGCTCGCGCTGACCTGCGCCTCGTCCAGGGCGGCGGCCCACTCCACACGGCCGGTCGCGAGCCGGATCCAGGTCAACGGGTCGGTCTCGACGACGTTCGGCGGCGTGCCCCGGGTGTGCCTCGGCCCCTCCACGCACTGCACGACGGCGTACGGCGGAATCCGCACCTCCGTCGAGCCGCCCGGCACCCGCGCGGCGAGGGTGTCGGCGAGCACCCGGACACAGGTGGCGAGGGCGTGCCGGTCGTACGGGACGGCGAGACCGGGAACCGCGGCGTTCAGGTCGTCGGTGTGGACGACCAGCTCGATCGTGCGGGTGACCAGGTAGTCGTCGAGGAGCATGCCGCCGGCGCGGGTGTCGATGACCCGGCCCAGCGGGGCGGCGGCGAGCGCGTCGGTGATCCGCCGCTCCACCTCCGCGTAGAGGGCGACCAGGTCGGGCTGGGCCTCGGCCAGGTCGTGGCTGCCCTCGGCGATGGCGGACGCGTGGGCGGCGGTGGCGGAGGCGTAGTCGAGGGGGTTCAGCTCGGCCTTCGGCGGCTCGGGCCGCTCCAGGGCCCGGCTGACGCTCTCCACGGCCATGGTGAGGTGTGCGGCCAGGTCCCGTACGGTCCACTCCCCGAGTCGGGTCGGCAGCGCGAGCCGCTCCTCGGTGAGGACGCCCACCGCCTCCCGTACGTGCCCGAACTGGGCCAGGACGGCCTTGCGTGTCTTGGCGGGGTCGTAGGCGCGGGGGCGTTTCCTGGCGGGCGGCATGGGCTGAGCGTATGCGGCCGCGCCTGCGTGGACTCCCGGTCACTCGAAAGTGTGGTCGACGGCGAAGTGCGCCCCGCACCGACGCTCACTGGCGACGCTGGCCTTCGCCCGGAAAGGGGGGCAACATGACGGTTATGGCCGAGCGCACGTCTCAGATGTCGGTGGAGGAGTTCGAAACGATCGCCTCCGCCGCTCCCGAGACCGTCACGTTGGAGTTCATCAACGGACGAATCGGAGTCAAAGCGGTGGCGGACGGAGACCACGACACGATCGTGAGGTGGCTTGCACGGCGCTGTATGCAGGCCAGACCGGACCTGGATCTGTATCAGGGCCGAGGGCTCAGGGTGGAGTCCTATCGTGGGGGCAGGGCGAAACCCGATGCCGTGGTCACTCCCGAGGCCCACTTCGCGGGGCACGGCGAGTGGGCCGACCCCGACGGTGCCCTCATGGTCGTCGAGGTCACCTCGTACGACTCCGACACCGACCGGCGGGACCGGCACGAGAAGCCGACCGCGTACGGACAGTGCGGGATCCCTCTATACCTGCTGATCGACCGGGACTCGTGCACCGCCGTGCACAGCGGCCCGGACCGGCAGCTCGGCGGTTACCGCGACGTACGTACCGCGAAGTTCGGCGAGAAGGTCCGCATCCCCGGCCCGATGGACATCGAACTGGACACGGAGATCCTCAAGACCTACGTCCGCTGACCCCGTAGACACGAGAAAGCCCCGCCCGGTCGTGTCGATCCGGGCGGGGCTCCGTCGTGTACGGGGGACTACGCCAGCAGCGCCGGGATCGTGCCCTCGTGGGCCGTGCGCAGCTCCTCCAGGGGGAGGGTGAACTCGCCCTGGATCTCCACCGCGTCGCCGTCGACGACACCGATGCGGGTGGCCGGGAGGCCCCGGGCGCCGCACATGTCGTTGAAGCGGAGTTCCTCGGAGCGGGGGACGGCCACGACGGCGCGGCCGGCCGACTCCGAGAGGAGGAAGGTGAAGGCGTCCAGACCGTCGGGGACGACCAGGCGGGCGCCCTTGCCGCCGAGCAGGGCCGACTCCACGACCGCCTGGATCAGGCCGCCGTCGGAGAGGTCGTGCGCGGAGTCGATCATGCCGTCGCGGGAGGCGGAGATCAGGATCTCGGCCAGCAGGCGCTCGCGCTCCAGGTCGACCCGCGGGGGCAGACCGCCGAGGTGGTCGTGGACGACCTGGGACCAGGCCGAGCCGCCGAACTCCTCGTGGGTGTCACCGAGCAGGTAGAGCAGCTGGCCCTCCTCCTGGAAGGCGACCGGCGTGCGCCGGGCCACGTCGTCGATGACGCCCAGGACCGCGACGACCGGGGTGGGGTGGATGGCCACCTCGCCCGTCTGGTTGTAGAGGGAGACGTTGCCGCCGGTCACCGGGGTGCCCAGCTGCAGGCAGCCGTCCGCGAGACCGCGCACGGCCTCCGCGAACTGCCACATGACCGCCGGGTCCTCGGGGGAGCCGAAGTTCAGGCAGTCGGAGACGGCGAGGGGCTTGGCGCCGGTGGTGGCGACGTTGCGGTACGCCTCCGCCAGGGCCAGCTGGGCGCCGTGGTACGGGTCCAGCTTGGCGTAGCGGCCGTTGCCGTCGGTCGCGATGGCGACGCCCAGGCCGCTCTCCTCGTCGACGCGGATCATGCCGGAGTCCTCGGGCTGGGCGAGCACCGTGTTGCCCTGCACGAAGTGGTCGTACTGGCTGGTGATCCAGGACTTGGAGGCCTGGTTCGGGGAGGCGACCAGCCGCAGGACCTGCTCCCGCAGTTCCTCGCTCGTCGCCGGCCGGGGCAGCTTGTTCGCGTCGTCCGCCTGGAGCGCGTCCTGCCACTCGGGGCGGGCGTAGGGGCGCTCGTAGACCGGGCCGTCGTGCGCGACCGTGCGCGGGTCGACGTCGACGATCTTGCCGCCGTGCCAGAAGATCTCCAGCCGGTCGCCGTCGGTGACCTCACCGATCACCGTGGCGATGACGTCCCACTTGTCGCAGATCTCCAGGAACCGGTCGACCTTCTCCGGCTCCACGACCGCGCACATGCGTTCCTGCGACTCGCTCATGAGGATTTCCTCGGGCGAGAGGGTCGAGTCGCGCAGGGGGACGTCGTCCAGCGTCACGCGCATGCCGCCGGAGCCGTTCGAGGCCAGCTCGGACGTCGCACAGGACAGGCCGGCCGCGCCGAGGTCCTGGATGCCGACGACCAGCTTCTCCTTGAAGGCCTCCAGGGTGCACTCGATGAGGAGCTTCTCCTGGAAGGGGTCGCCGACCTGCACGGCCGGACGCTTCGACGGCTTGGCGTCGTCGAAGGTCTCGGAGGCCAGGATGGAGGCGCCGCCGATGCCGTCGCCGCCGGTCCGGGCCCCGTAGAGGATGACCTTGTTGCCCGAGCCGGAGGCCTTGGCGAGGTGGATGTCCTCGTGCCGCATGACACCGATGGCACCGGCGTTGACCAGCGGGTTGCCCTGGTAGCAGGCGTCGAAGACGACCTCGCCGCCGATGTTCGGCAGGCCCAGGCAGTTGCCGTAGCCGCCGATGCCGGCGACGACGCCCGGCAGGACGCGCTTGGTGTCGGGGTGGTCGGCCGCGCCGAAACGCAGCGGGTCGACGACGGCGACCGGGCGGGCGCCCATCGCGATGATGTCGCGGACGATGCCGCCGACACCCGTGGCCGCGCCCTGGTAGGGCTCGACGTAGGAGGGGTGGTTGTGCGACTCGACCTTGAAGGTGACCGCGTAGCCCTGGCCGACGTCCACGACGCCGGCGTTCTCGCCGATGCCGACGAGGAGGGCGTCGGACTGCGGGGCCTTCTCGCCGAACTGGCGGAGGTGGACCTTCGAGGACTTGTACGAGCAGTGCTCGGACCACATGACGGAGTACATGGCCAGCTCGGCGCCGGTCGGGCGGCGGCCGAGGATCTCCACGACCCGCTCGTACTCGTCCTTCTTCAGGCCCAGTTCGGCCCAGGGCAGCTCGACGTCGGGGGTCGCGGCCGCGTGCTCGACCGTGTCCAGAGGCGTCCGGCTCATGCGTTGACCAGCTTCTTGAGGATCGAGGTGAAGAAGGGGAGGCCGTCGGTGCGGCCGGTGCCGATCAGCGGCTCCACGGCGTGCTCCGGGTGCGGCATGAGGCCCACGACGTTGCCGGCCTCGTTGGTGACGCCGGCGATGTCCCGCTGGGAGCCGTTGGGGTTGAAGTCGAGGTACCGGAAGGCGACACGGCCCTCGGCCTCCAGCTTGTCGAGCGTGTACGCGTCGGCGACGTACTGCCCGTCGTTGTTCTTCAGCGGGATGTGGATCTCCTGGCCGGCCGTGTAGTCGGTGGTCCAGGAGGTCTCGGCGTTCTCCACCCGCAGCTTCTGGTCACGGCAGATGAAGTGCAGGTGGTCGTTGCGCAGCATCGTGCCCGGCAGGAGGTGGGCCTCGGTGAGGATCTGGAAGCCGTTGCAGATGCCGAGGACCGGCAGTCCGGCCTTCGCCTGCTCGATGAGCGTGCCCATCACCGGCGAGAAGCGCGCGATGGCTCCGGCGCGCAGATAGTCGCCGTAGGAAAAACCGCCGCACAGCACCACGGCGTCGACCTGGTGGAGGTCCTTGTCCTTGTGCCAGAGAGCGACGGGTTCGGCACCGGCGAGCCTGATCGCACGCTGGGTGTCCCGGTCGTCGAGACTGCCGGGAAAGGTGACGACGCCAATACGAGCGGTCACTTTCCGGCCTCCGCGACTTCCTCGACCTTGACGGTGAAGTCCTCGATCACGGTGTTGGCGAGGAAGGATTCCGCCAGCTCGTGGATGCGGGCGAGCGCGGCGTCGTCCACCGGTCCGTCAACTTCCAGTTCGAATCGCTTTCCCTGACGTACGTCGGAGACGCCCTCGAAACCGAGGCGCGGCAGCGCGCGCTGCACCGCCTGGCCCTGGGGGTCGAGGATCTCCGGCTTGAGCATGACGTCGACTACGACGCGTGCCACTGGCACTCCCGGTGTGTGGTGCTGAGCAGGTTCCTTCAGACTACCCGTACAAAATTTCTACGCGGGTAGATTCGTAGGAAACTACAGGGATTCCGAGTGACGGCGGTCACGATCCGGTATCAGGTGATCACCCTCATGAAAACTTCTGGGAAAGATCCCGGATCCCTATTGCGCGAGGGACACGCGGGCGGATTAAGTCTGTCTGCACATTGCAATGCCGGGCACTGTACAAATGAATTGGCAATAGCCGATACTTTGCCCAAATAACAGCCGGACAGCCGACATCTTCCTGACGTCAGGGCACGTCAACGGAGAGATGTCGCACGAAGGGACCGATATTCGTGGCGCAGCGTGTCGTGGTCACTCTCTCCGACGACATCGACGGCTCGGAAGCGGCGGAGACGATCGCCTTCGGACTCGACGGCAAGTCGTACGAGATCGACCTGAACGAAGCCAATGCCAAGAAACTGCGTAAGGCGCTCGCGCCCTACGTGGACGCCGGCCGCAAGCGGTCGAGGTCGGGCAAGGCCTATCAGCAGACCCAGGTCGCTCCGGACCCCGCGGCCGTCCGCGCCTGGGCCCAGGCCAACAAGCTGGAGGTCCCCGCGCGCGGCCGGATCCCCAAGCGGGTCTACGAGGCGTTCGCCGAGGCGCAGTAGCCGCCGCCCGGGTCGGCCGGTCCTCAGGGTTCGTCAGCGGACCCCGGGGGCGGCCGACTTGGCCCCCGACGGCAACCGACTTGCGTTGCCCCCGGGCGGATCAGCTAGAGTCTGGAGCACGCCGAGGGGCAAGGCCGAAAGGCCCGGCTCACCGGAGTCACGCGGGTGTAGTTCAGTAGTAGAACATCCCCCTTCCAGGGGGAAGGCGCAGTGTGCAATTCCTGTCACCCGCTCTGGATCACTTACCGGACCACTGTTGTGGATCAGGTAAAGTAGTCCTCGCGCCGATCGGTGGGAGCCTGTCGGAGGCAATGCGGACGTAGCTCAGTTGGTAGAGCGCAACCTTGCCAAGGTTGAGGTCGCCAGTTCGAACCTGGTCGTCCGCTCGTGAAAGAAGGCCCCGGTCCACTGGACCGGGGCCTTCTTCGTGTGCGCGACTGCCCCAACTCGTGCGCGACTCCCCCGACTCCGCCTTTGCCGTCCTGGACCCCTTCGACGTCCTGGACCGCTTTGGCATCTTTGGCATCTTTGGCGTCTTTGGCGTCTTTGACGTCCCCCGCGTCTGACATTTGTCATGCCGAGCGATGACACCGCGCACTGCTCCGCGGCTCTCCCCCACGGGACGCTGAGGACATGAAGACGAACGGGCACGACGACGTGAGCACTCACGATCACGAGAACGTGATCGAGGTCACCGACCTGCGCCGCGTGTACGGGGGCGGTTTCGAGGCCGTGCGGGGAATCACCTTCTCCGTGGGCCGGGGAGAACTCTTCGCGCTCCTGGGCACCAACGGCGCGGGCAAGACTTCGACGGTCGAGGTACTGGAGGGTCTCGCTCCGCCGTCCGGCGGCCGGGTACGGGTCCTCGGGCACGACCCCTACGGGGAGCGCGCGGCCGTACGCCCCCGCATCGGCGTGATGCTCCAGGAAGGCGGCTTCCCCTCCGAGCTGACCGTCACCGAGACGGTACGGATGTGGGCCGGCTGCACCAGCGGGGCGCGGCCCGTAGGGGAGGCGCTGGAGATCGTCGGACTCGGGCGACGGGCCGGCGTGCGGGTCAAGCAGCTGTCCGGGGGTGAGAAGCGGCGCCTCGACCTGGCGCTCGCGCTCCTCGGGCGCCCCGAGGTCCTCTTCCTGGACGAGCCGACGACCGGGCTCGACGCGGAGGGCCGCCAGGACACCTGGGAACTGGTGCGGGAGCTGCGGGACGGGGGGACGACCGTGCTGCTCACCACGCACTACCTGGAGGAGGCCGAGGACCTGGCCGACCGGCTCGCCATCCTCCATGAGGGCACCGTCGCCGTGACCGGCACCCCGGCCGAGGTGACCGCCTCCCAGCCCTCCCGCATCTCCTTCGAACTGCCCGCCGGGTACTTCCTGGGCGACCTGCCGCCGCTCGGCGAACTGGGCGTCACCGGGCACGAGGAGCACGACCGCGTGGTGGTCCTGCGCACGAACGAACTCCAGCGGGCGGCCACCGGACTGCTGCTGTGGGCCGAGCGGGCACGGATCGAACTGCGCCGGCTGGAGGTGCGGTCGGCCTCGCTGGAGGAGGCTTTCCTGCGGATCGCGCGGGAGTCGGCGGAGGCGGCGCGTGCGGGCACGGAGTCCCGCACGGACACGGGAGCGCGTACGGACACGGGAGCGCGTACGGACACGGGAGCGCGTACGGACACGGGAGCGCGTACGGACACGGGAGCGCGTACGGGCGAGGGCTCGCGCAAGGGCGGGGTGGCGGTATGAGGGCGACCACGGGGACGGGGACGGGCAGGGGAACGGGAACGACGGGTGCGGTCGCGGGAGCGGGGGCGGCGCCGGTCGTCGCGGCCGCCGGGACGACGACCCTCCGGGGGCGGATGACCGCGCTCGCCCGCGCCGAGCTGACGCTGCTGGGGCGGAGCCGGGCCACGCTGTTCACGGCGTTGTTCGTGCCGCTGCTGCTGCCGCTCAGCGTGCGGTCGGCGACGGACCAGATGGACCTGGGCGAGGCGGGGCTGAACGTCGGGACGGTCATGCTCCCCGCCGCCGTCGGCTTCTCGCTGCTCTTCGCGGTCTACACGGCGCTGACCAACATCTTCGTCGTACGCCGCGAGGAACTGGTGCTGAAGCGGCTGCGGACCGGTGAGCTGCGCGACCCGGAGATCCTGGTCGGGGCCGCGCTGCCGGCGGCCGGTATCGCGCTCGCGCAGTGCGTGCTCCTCGCGATCGGCTGCACGGTCCTGCTCGACCTGGGGGCGCCGCCCGCGCCGCACCTGGCCGTACTGGGGGTGCTGCTGGGTGTCGTGCTGTGCGTGGCGCTGGCGGCGGTCACCGCGAGCTACAGCCGTACCGCCGAGAGCGCCCAGGTCACCAGCCTGCCGCTGATGTTCGTGTCGCTGCTCGGGTCGGGCATCACCGTGCCGCTCGAAGTGCTGCCGGACCGTCTGGCGTCCTTCCTCGAACTGCTGCCGCTCACCCCCGTGATCACGCTGGTGCGCGGCGGCTGGACCGGCGACCTGTCCGCGTACGACACCCTGGGCGCCGTCGCCACCGCGCTGGCCTGGACCGTGCTCGCGGTGTTTGCTGTACGGCGGTGGTTCCGCTGGGAACCGCGCCGGTGAGGGGAGTTGGGCCATGCGGGGGCCGGGGGCTTGGTGGCGGACGAAGAGCACACCGGCGAAGGTGGAGACGTACACGCGGTGGTCGTTCCAGACCTTCCCGTTGATCGAGGTCGGCGGGTTCGGGATACCGCTCTTCGGCCAGCTGCCCCTGCGGTACGCGGGCTGGTTCTTCGCCCTGGTGACCGTGCACGGCGCGCTCTGCTCGGTCGCGGTCTCCCGGGCGCTCGACTGGGTGCGCGGCCGCCGTGCGCAGCCCGTACACCTGTTCTGGACCATCGGGGTCGTCAGCGCGCTGGTCGGCTGCGCGGCGATGGTGCTCGCTGACAGCGCGTCCCTCGGGGACAACGCCCGTGCGGCGCTGTTCGCCACGTTCGGGGGCGTGCTGATCTTCGGCGTCGGTACCATCGCGCTCGGTGTCCGCAGCCGCCGCCGCCTGGCGGCCGTGATCGTGGCCTTCGCCACGGGCAGCGGGGCGACGGCCCTCGCCACCGGGGTCGGCGGGACCTCCGCACTGGCGGCCCTGGTGGTGGTGCTGATCGGCACCACCACCTTCGCCCTCACCTCCGTCTTCTCCGTCTGGCTCCTCACGGCCGTCTACGAACTCGCCGACGCCCGCGAGACCCGCGCCCGGCTCGCGGTCGCCGAGGAGCGGCTCCGCTTCGGGCGCGACCTGCACGACGTGATCGGCCGCAACCTCGCGGTCATCGCCCTGAAGAGCGAGCTGGCCGTCCAGCTCGCCCGCCGGGAACGGCCCGAGGCCGTCGAGCAGATGATCGAGGTCCAGCGGATCGCGCAGGAGTCGCAGCGCGAGGTACGGGATGTCGTACGCGGCTACCGGGAGGCCGACCTCGGGGTCGAACTCTCCGGTGCGCGGGGCGTACTGGCGGCGGCCGGCATCACCTGCTCGGTCGACGGGGCGGACACCGCCGGGCTGCCCGGCGAGGTGCAGTCCGCGCTTGCCTGGGTGGTACGGGAAGGGACGACGAACGTGCTCCGGCACGGTAACGCCGTGCGATGCACGGTGGTGTTGAGGGTGACGGAGGGGCAGGCGGTGCTGACCGTGGAGAACGACGGGATACGGGCGACCGGGGCGGAGGAGGACGGGGGGCGTTCCGTCGGCGCCGGGTCCGGGCTCGCCGGGCTGCGGGAGCGGCTGGCGGTGGTGGACGGGACGCTGGAGGCGGGGCCGGTGGGCGAAGAGGTGTTCCGGGTGGTGGCGCGGGTGCCGCTGCCCTCCGCGGAGTCGGCGTCCGCCGAGAACTCGGGCTCGGCTTCCACGGCGGGCGCGGCCGCGAGCGGTACGTCGGCCGCGGTCGGTCAGGCGGTCGTACGAGGGGCCGCGTCATGACGGGCGTACCGGAGGCGGCGGCGGACGGGCGGCCCGTGCGGCTGTTGCTCGCCGACGACGAGCATCTGATCCGGGGGGCGCTGGCCGCGTTGCTGGCGTTGGAGGACGACCTGGTGGTGGTCGCGCAGGCGGCGAGCGGGCCGGAGGCGCTGGCGATGGCGATGGCGCACAAGCCGGATGTGGCCGTGCTGGACCTGCAGATGCCGGGGGCGGACGGTGTGAGGGTCGCCACATCGCTGCGGGCCGAACTGCCGGGCTGCCGCGTGCTGATCGTGACCGGTCACGGTCGGCCGGGGCATCTCAAGCGGGCGCTGGCGGCAGGTGTGCGCGGGTTCGTCCCCAAGACCGTCAGCGCACAACGGCTCGCGGAGATCATCCGGGCCGTCCACGCGGGGAACCGTTATGTGGATCCGGAGTTGGCGGCCGACGCGATCTCCTCCGGCGACTCCCCGCTCACCGCGCGGGAGGCCGAGGTGCTGGAGCTCGCCGCCGACGGGGCGCCCGTCACGGAGATCGCCGAGCGGGCCTCGCTGTCCCAGGGGACTGTCCGCAACTATCTGTCGTCGGCCGTGTCCAAGCTCGGGGTGGAGAACCGGCACGCGGCGGTGCGTCTCGCACGGGAGCGAGGTTGGGTATAGTAGGCCTCGCGCCACGGCGCAGCGCGGACGTAGCTCAGTTGGTAGAGCGCAACCTTGCCAAGGTTGAGGTCGCCAGTTCGAACCTGGTCGTCCGCTCGTGAAAGAAGGCCCCGGTCCACTGGACCGGGGCCTTCTTCGTCCCGCTAGCTCCAACCGATCCCCGTCAGACGCTCGTACGCCTCCACGTACTTGGCGCGGGTCGCGGCGACGATCTCCTCGGGCAGCGGAGGCGGGGGCTGCTCGCTCGCGCGGTCCCAGCCGGAGGCGTCCGAGGTCAGCCAGTCGCGGACGAACTGCTTGTCGTAGGACTGCTGGGCGCGGCCCGGCTTCCACAGGTCGGCCGGCCAGAAACGGGACGAGTCCGGGGTGAGGACCTCGTCGGCGAGGACCAGGGTGTCGCCCTCGAAGCCGAACTCGAACTTGGTGTCGGCCAGGATGATGCCCCGGTCACGGGCGATGTCCCGGGCGCGGCCGTACACGGCGAGAGTCGTCTGACGCAGCTGGGCGGCGGTCTCAGCGCCGACCTGGCGGGCGACCTCCTCGTACGACACGTTCTCGTCGTGCTCGCCGACGGCGGCCTTGGTGGCCGGGGTGAAGATCGGCGCCGGCAGCTCCGAGCCGTCGACCAGGCCCTCGGGGAGGGCGAGACCGCAGACCGTGCGGGAGTCGTTGTACTCCAGCAGGCCCGAGCCGGTGAGGTAGCCACGGGCCACCGCCTCCACCGGGACCATCTTCAGCGACTTGCAGACGAGCGTGCGGCCCGCCCAGTCGGCGGGGGCGCCCGGCGGGAGTTCGGTGCTCAGGACGTGGTTCGGGACCAGGTCGGCGAGCTGGTCGAACCACCAGAGGGACAGCTGCGTGAGGACGCGCCCCTTGTCGGGGATCTCCGTGGGCAGCACCCAGTCGAACGCGGACGTTCGGTCGCTGGCGACCATCACGAGGTCGCCCGCCTCGTTCTGGTACAGCTCGCGCACCTTGCCGGTGTGCAGGTGCACCAGGCCCGGAACCTGGATCGGCTCGGGCTTTTCTACGAATCCGGACACGGTTCCTCCCCGTGGTGATGTCCAAGTGGCTCGATTCTCCCGTACGCGGGCGACCGATCTTGGCCAGGGGTTGTGTTCGGTGCGCTCAGTCGCGTTTGCAGATGCGGTCCAGGAGGTTTGCCGTGGCTCGCTGGACCCGAGTGTCGACGTGGCCCGGACGGTCCAGGGCCGGGGACCACGCGAACGTTCCGGATGCGAAGACCCAGGCGCCGGAGGGGGCGCGATACAGCGAGGTCTCCTGGTGGCGGACGACCTCGTCCTTGTCCCGGTACGGGGAGTGGGCGAGGAGCATACGGCCCTGGTGCTCGGGGAGCGGGGTGCGCGGGAAGTAGCGGTCGGCCTCGCCGGCGACCATGCCGGCCAGCTCGTCGTTCTCATGGGCACCGGTCGCGTCCCAGAGCCAGTGGTCGGCGTTGCGCACGACCAGGGGGTGCGGTTCGGGGACCCGGCCCTCGTACTGGATGCCCATCAACTGCTGCTCGGGGCGGTCGACTTCGCGCCACAGTGCGGGTTTGCCGGGGCCCCGGCGTTTTCGGCAGGTGAGGAGGCGGTCGGGGGCTCCGGACGGCGAGGGGCTCAGCTCCACCTGCCAGTACATGGTGTTGGAGGAGAGGAAGACCAGCGAGGTGCCGCTGTCCCGGGCGAGTTCGGTGGTGCGGCGCATCTGCGGCGACCAGTACTCGTCGTGGCCCGGGAAGACCAGCCCCCGGTAGCGGCTGGGGTCGACGCGGCCGGCGTGCAGGTCGCGGGCGTCGGCGTAGGCGAGATCGTAGCCGTAGCGCTCGGCCCAGCGGATGAAGTCGTAGGCGTGGCCCACATGGAGGGGAAGGCCGGCGCCGGCGTACGGGCGGTCGAAGGAGACGGTCGTCGCGGCCTCGGACTCGCCGAGCAGCCGCCCGTCCTCGTCCCAGGCGTGGTAGAGGCTGGCGCCGGTGCGGCCGTCCTCCGGATACAGGTTGTACGCCTGCCAGGTGATGTCCGGGAGCAGGAGCAGCAGGTCGGCCGGGCGGTCGTCGCGGACGGTGAACGGGACGTGGGAGCGGTAGCCGTCGGCGGTGGTCAGGACCGCGACGTAGGCGCCGACGTTCCAGTAGCTGGGGATCTGCAGCCGCCAGGAGAGCCACCAGTGGTGGCAGGAGACCGTGCGGTCGGCGGTGAGGGGCGGGGGCTGGACGATGCCGGACAGCCGGGGGCTGGTGGTGATCTTCGCCGCGCCGTCGCCGCTGTAGTGGCCGATGCGGTAGATGTCGACGCCGAATTCCTGGGGCGGGTCCACGGTGACGTGGAAGTCGATGGACTGGCCGGGAGCGGCGGCGCCGGTCGCCGCGAACCCCTTGATCTGCCGGCGTACGTCGTCGGCGGAGCGGGGGCCCGGCGGGACGCGGGGGGCCGGGACACGGGCGCGGGTGCCCCGGGCGGACGCGGGGGGCTCGGGCGGGCCCGGGTCCACGTACCAGGGGACCACCTGGCCGGTGTCGTCGAAGTACGTCACATTGCCCCGCAGCCAGGGGACCGGTCCCTGACCGAAGGGGTCCGTCACCGCGTGGGCGAGGGCTCCCGATTCCCAGCGGCGGATGTGGTGCTGCTCCGAGCCCATGAGTTCTCCCCTCCCTCGCCCCCGTGAGCTGTCGTGAGCACGTGCTCCGTACGCGACCTGTCCCAGCACATCACATTAAGCACGCACCCCGTCACCGTTCGTCGTGAATCGGTGGGAGTGGAACGGCGACGTCCGGATAGGGAGTCGGACACCCCCTTCCGACCAGCCACAACACCCCCAGGACCCTCTGCGGGATCGGCCTCGGGACCACCGTCGGGCGGGCTCCGGACCAGGCGTTCGGACCAGGCGTTCAGACCAGGCGTTCAGACCAGGCGGACCGGTTTCTCCGGGCGGACGCCGAGGCGGCTGAGCCAGTCGCGGAGGGGGACCGGGTCGCCGTCCTCCACGAGGGTGAGGACGCGGGGGGCGAGGTCGGCCGCCCGTACGCCGTCGACGAGGAGGGAGGGGCCGTCCAGCCAGTCCAGGCCCGGGGTGGCGCCCGCCGTGTCCATCGCCGCGCAGCACACCATCGCGGCGACGTGCTCCGTCAGCAGCTCGCGGCCCGTGCGGGGTGGCTGCATCGGGAACAGCGGCAGCAGTCCGTCGTCCCACAGCGCCCGGTCCGGGCCCTGCGCCTCGGCCCCACCGGCCGCGGGGTGGCCGTCGGCCGGGACCGTGGCCTCCTCGCGCGCCAGTTCCGCGGTCAGGGCGGCGGCGAGGGCGGCGGACTGCGGGGTGGCCAGGCCGGATTCGTCGTCGGAGTCGGAATCGAGGTCCGGGCCTGGGGCAGTGGTGACGCCGGCGTCGTGCGGGGATATGTGGTGGCTGTCCGGTTCCAGGTCGGGGTTGTGCTCGTGTTCGCGGTCCGCCTCCGCGGCCGTCGCGCGTCCGGCGGCGGGGTGGGGGGACGGGTGGCCGTGCGGCGCGGTCGTCGTACCGGGACCCGCCCCGGGGACCTCGGCGGCCTCGGTGGCCGGCGGATGCGGAGCGGCGGCGGCCGCGGTGGTCAGGTGGGTCAGGACCCGGGAGAGGGTGGGGCCGCCGTGCGCCGGGCCGGTGGGGTCGGTGGTCGGGTCGCTCGCCGGGTGGCGGACGCCCAGCCCGTCGAGGACGCGATGGAGACGGGCCGCGTCGGCGCGCCATTTGCGGTCGACCACCTCGTCCGGGTACTCGTGCCAGTCGACCGGCGACCAGTCGGGGCCTGACTCGGCGGGGCCGCCGTGGAAGAGGCGGGCGGCGAGCAGGGACGCGGCCTCGTCGACCGTGCCGGGCTCTTCGAGCAGGTCGCAGGCGGGGCGCTCGCCCAGCCGGGAGGCGAAGCCCTCGGCGAGGCGGTCTCGGCGCGACAGCTCCGTGAGCGCGGCCACGACACCCGCGTCCAGACGGGACGGCCACCGGCCCATCCGCCACGCGGGCAGCGCGACCCGGGTGAGGAGACGGTCCCAGCCCGCGTAGGCGAGGCCGACCTGCTCCTGGGCGACGATCCGCAGACCGTAGTCCACAGCCTGTGCACGCTCGGCCGCCGCGGCGGCGACCCCGCGCTCCATCTCGGCCGCGTGCCCCCGACAGCCGCGCAGGAGCATCCGGGTCACCCAGCCGACTCCGCCCAGCGCCGTACGGACGGCCACACCGTGCGACGGGGCCGAGCTGACGGCCACGGCCGCGTCCAGCCCCCGCACGAAACGGCGGGCCGCGGCTATGTCCGGGTGCGCCGACGGTCCCGTACCCGCGACGACCGGGGCCAGCACCGCTCGTAGCTCACCGACCCGCATCCACCACAGGAACGGCGAGCCGATGACGAGCACCGGCGCGGTGGGCGCGCGGTGCCGACGGTGGGAGGAGAGCCCTGACTCCGGTCCGGATGCCAGACGGGACTGCGGACGGGAGGGCAGGCCGGGTGACGAGCCGCGCGTGTCCGTCATCTCGTCGTCCCGCCCCGTGCCGCGGTCACCGGCCGTGGCGCCCCCGCCGTCGACCACCTCGCTCCCGTCGGCCCCGTCGTTCGAGGAGTGGCGGGGCGCGTCGGGCTGGTGGTGGGACGGGTGGGTGCGGTCCTCCAGCCAGCTGTCGCAGTCCGGGGTGAGCGCTATCGCGGACGGGGGCGGGACGTCGAGGCGGTCGGCCAGGTCCCGGACCAGCCGGTAGAGATCGGGCGCGGCCTTCTCGGTGACCGTGACCGTGGGGCTCACGGCGGGCCGGGCACGGGCGACGACGAGCGCGATGCCCGTGGCGGCGAGGAGCACGACGAGGGCGAGGCCGGACACGATCCGGCTCGCCATGGACCAGCCGGGGCCGGTCAGACGGCCGGTCGACCCGCCGACCACCAGGACGACGGCGACGGCCGCGGGCAGCACCGCCACGGCCAGCGCCCTGCTGCGGACCCGCAGCACGGCGAGGGCCCGGGCGCGCGCGGCCTGCGCGCCCGCCTCCTCACCACCTGCCATACCGGTCACGACCCGACGTCACCCCCTGCTGTCCCGTGCGGCGCACACCGCGACGACTGCGAGGACTGCTCGTCGCAGTGGTCGCCGCCGAATGCCCTGACGTTGCTCACTCCCCCACTGTGGCACCGCCCACCGACATCGCAATGCCGGTGGGCCAAGTGCCGGAACGCTTGCGCCGCACCCTAGTTGGGGCCCCGGCCGTCGTCAGCCGGTTGGGCCATCGCTCACTCGATGGAATGGCTCTGGGGAGAGGTGAAGGACGCCGGGCAAGGATCGGGCCCCGGATTCCGACGGCTTCCCAGGGGTTCCTGGGTGTCTCCGAGGGATTCCGGGGCCTGGGGTTCGTACCCGTTGCTGACGCTTCGCATGCGGATGTCGCGAAGGGGACGGATGTGCAGGGAGGCGTTGAGGAAGGACGCGGGGGCGTGGAGGGGCGGGCCGGTCCACGCCCGTCAGTCGGTCACGCCTCCGCCGCCGCCTTCGCCGCGATGTCCGACCGGTGCTGGGAGCCGTCGAGGCCGATGCGGGCGACGGCGGTGTAGGCACGGTCGCGGGCCTGGGTGAGGTCCTCACCGGTGGCCGTGACGGACAGGACGCGGCCGCCGGCGCTGACGACCTCGTCGCCCACGCGCCGGGTACCGGCGTGCAGGACGTACGCGTGCGGGGCGTCCACGGCGGCGATCTCGTCGAGGCCGGTGATGGGGTCGCCGGTGCGCGGTGAGCCGGGGTAGTTGTGCGAGGCCACGACCACGGTGACGGCCGCGTCGGCGCTCCAGCGCAGGGGTTCGAGGTCGCCGAGGGTGCCGTTGGCGGCGGCCAGCAGGACACCGGCCAGCGGGGTCTTGAGACGGGCGAGGACGACCTGGGTCTCCGGGTCGCCGAACCGCGCGTTGAACTCGATCACCCGCACGCCTCGGCCGGTGATCGCCAGGCCCGCGTAGAGCAGGCCGGAGAACGGGGTGCCGCGGCGCCGCATCTCGTCGACCGTCGGCTGCAGCACGGTCTGCAGGATCTCGTCGACCAGCTTCGGGTCGGCCCACGGAAGCGGCGAGTACGCGCCCATGCCGCCAGTGTTGGGGCCCTCGTCGCCGTCGAGCGCCCGCTTGAAGTCCTGCGCGGGCTGGAGCGGGACGACGCTCACGCCGTCGGTGATGGCGAAGAGGGAGACCTCGGGGCCGTCCAGGAACTCCTCGATGACGACCCGGCCGCACGCGAGCGCGTGCTCGCGGGCCTGGGCGAGGTCCGCCGTCACGACGACGCCCTTGCCGGCCGCGAGCCCGTCGTCCTTGACGACGTACGGCGCACCGAACGCGTCCAGCGCCTCGTCGATCTCCTCGGCGGTGGTGCAGACGTACGACCGCGCGGTCGGCACGCCGGCTCCGGCCATGACCTCCTTGGCGAAGGCCTTGGAGCCCTCCAGCCGAGCGGCCTCGCCGGACGGGCCGAACACCGGGATGCCCGCCGCGCGCACGGCGTCGGCGACACCCGCGACCAGCGGGGCCTCCGGGCCGACGACCACCAGGTCGGCCTCCAGCCGCGTGGCCAGCGCGGTCACGGCGGCGCCGTCCAGCGCGTCGACCGGGTGCGACTCGGCGACCTCCGCCGTGCCCGCGTTGCCGGGTGCGCAGTGGAGTGCGGTGACATCGGGATCGAGGGACAGCGAACGGCAGAGCGCGTGCTCACGAGCACCGCTGCCAATGACGAGGACCTTCACGGGGTCAGCCTAGCCGCAGGGGGTGGGGGGCTTTGTGGGGGCGCCCGAAGAGTGGGACGGGGCGGGTTCGTCTGATCGTACGAATCGGAGCGGCGAACGAGGGCCCAAGGCCCTACGGCGACGGTCCCCGCCCGCGGCTCGCCCGCTACTCGTTCGTGATCTCCTCCACCACGGTCGCCCCCAGTTCGCGCACGATCAGTTCGTGGCCGGAGAGGGCGGACTCGTCGAGGTCGGGGTCGTCGTCCTCGGGGGTGTCGTCCTCGGGGGAGACGGGCGGGGGCTCAGGGGGCGAGGGCGGGGCGGCTGCGACGGGAGGGGCGGCCGGGGCCGACCGAGGGGGCGCGGCCGGACCGGGCGACGCGGGGCGGGCGGCCGTCGAGGACGGGGGAGAGGCGGGGCGGGGCGCGGGGGCCGGGGAGCCGCCGTACCCACCGCCGGCGCCGCCACCGCCGTAGCCGCCGCCCGTACCGCCACCGCCGTAGCCACCGGCGGCCGGCGCCGGGGACCCGTAGCCGCCGGGGGCGACCGGTGCGGCGGAGCCGCCCGAGGTGTCGATGACCGCCTCGATCTTCCAGTGCACGTTGAACTGCTCGGCCAGTGCCGCCCGCAGGACGTCCTCGCTGCCGCTGCTCGCGAAGTTGTCACGGGCGCCCGCGTTGACGAAGCCGATCTGCAGGGTCGTGCCGTCGAACCCGGTGACGTGCGCGTTCTGGCTGAGCAGGATCCAGGTGAAGCGGCGGCGGTTCTTCACCGTCTCCAGGATGTTCGGCCAGAGCGTGCGGGGGTCGGGTCCGCCGGGGGCCGGGTTGTGGGCGGCGGGGGCCTGGGGGGCCGTAGGGGCGCTCGGCTGGGCGTACGCGGCGGACGGGCCCGCGGCGGGGGGCGCGGCCGGGGCTGCGGGCGCGGGGCCGGGGCCACCGCCGGCGGGCGCGGCCGTCGGCCATCCGCCGGGACGGCGCCCGCCGCCCGCGGAGGCGGGGGTGGGCCAGGAGCCGGGGGCGGAGGCGGGTGCGTTGACGGGGGGCGTGGGGCTCGCGACCGGGTCGGGGGGCGCGGGGGCGGTGGGAGGCGGGGGCGGGGCGGTCGGTGCGATCGGCGGGGCGGGCGGAGCCGGGGTCGGCTGTCCGGCGACGGGTGCCGGCGCCCCGTACGGGTCCGGGCCCGATGCGCCTGTCGCGCCCGCGGCCCCCCGCGCCGCCGCGCGAGCTGCGGCGGGCCCGCCACCCGGTGGGACCTGCTCGGTCTGCGGGGCGTGGGCGGGCGGTCCGGCCTGCGGCGTCACGCCCGTGCCCAGGGGCGGGGCGGCCGCTCCCCCGTGCGCCTCGGGGCCGGGCACGTACCCCAGGGCGGGACCGGCACCGCCGCCCGCGAAGTTGATCCCGCGCTCCAGGCGGTCCAGGCGGGCCATGACGGAGCGTTCGTCGCCGTAGGTGGCGGGGAGGAGCACGCGGGCGCAGATCAGTTCGAGCTGGAGGCGAGGCGAGTTGGCGCCGCGCATCTCGGTGAGGCCTTCGTTGACCAGGTCGGCGGCGCGGCTGAGCTCGGCGGCGCCGAAGACGCCGGCCTGGGCCTGCATCCGCTCCAGCACCTCGACGGGGGCGTCGATGAGGCCCTTCTCGACGGCGTCCGGCACGGCGGCCAGGATCACCAGGTCGCGCAGGCGCTCCAGCAGGTCGGCGACGAACCGCCGCGGGTCGTTGCCGGCCTCGATGACATGGTCGACGACGTCGAAGGCCGCGGCCCCGTCCCCGGCGGCGAAGGCCTCGACGACCGAGTCGAGCAACGAGCCGTCGGTGTATCCGAGCAGCGACGTGGCCATGGCGTAGGTCACGCCCTCGTCCGTCGCGCCCGCCAGCAGCTGGTCCATGACGGACATCGAGTCACGCACGGAGCCGGCCCCGGCGCGCACGACGAGGGGGAGGACACCCTCGTCGACCGGGATCTTCTCCTTGCCGCAGACCTCGCCGAGATACTCCCGGAGCGTGCCGGGGGGCACCAGCCGGAACGGATAGTGGTGCGTACGCGAGCGGATCGTGCCGATGACCTTCTCGGGCTCGGTGGTCGCGAAGATGAACTTGAGGTGCTCCGGCGGCTCCTCGACGACCTTCAGCAGCGCGTTGAAACCGGCCGACGTGACCATGTGGGCCTCGTCGATGATGTAGATCTTGTACCGGCTGCTCGCGGGGCCGAAGAAGGCCTTCTCGCGCAGCTCACGGGCGTCGTCCACACCACCGTGAGAGGCCGCGTCGATCTCGATGACGTCGATCGAACCCGGTCCGTTCCGCGCCAGGTCCTGGCACGACTGGCACTCTCCGCACGGTGTCGGCGTGGGCCCCTGCTCGCAGTTCAGACAGCGGGCGAGGATGCGCGCACTGGTCGTCTTCCCGCAGCCGCGCGGCCCGCTGAACAGGTACGCGTGATTGACCCGGTTGTTCCGCAGCGCCTGCTGCAGCGGGTCGGTGACATGCTCCTGCCCGATGACCTCGGCGAACGACTCCGGGCGATAGCGGCGGTACAGCGCGAGAGACGACACGCTTACGAGGTTATAGGCGCCCACTGACAACACGGACACCGCCGGAGGAGACCAGGCCGGAAGGGGCGGGAGTCATCGACCGCGAGGACGGAGATCGCCGGCGGCGCCGGTCGGGCGGGATGCCGGAGCCCGGGGCGGGAGCCCGGGGGCGGGAGCCCGGGGCGGGCCGCCTCCGGACGCAGAAGACCCCTCACGCACCCGCCAGAGCCAACCTACCCTTGCTGCCTTCCGGCCCTGGGGGAGTTCAGTCAGATAGCGCCGCGTGAGGGGCTGCCCCCACCCTACCCGATCCACGACGCCCGCCGTCCCGCCTCCCGGCCCCTCCCCCCGCCTCGATCACCCGGCCGATCGCCCGCCCTCGAACGAGTTCGCAACCACCCTCCGACGTCATGTAATGTTCCCGGCGGAGGATTCGCCTAGAGGCCTAGGGCGCACGCTTGGAAAGCGTGTTGGGGGCAACCCCTCACGAGTTCGAATCTCGTATCCTCCGCCATTGCTCTCACCGGGCAATACGTCGAAGGGCCCCACCGCTTGCGGTGGGGCCCTTCGACGTTGTCCGTCCCGGTCTCCGTCTCAGTCGAGGTGGGTGATGTCCGTCCAGTGCCAGGCCTGGAGGGACGGGTCGGTGAAGATGCGGTTCAGGGTGTGGTTCAGGTCCGGGATTGGGGTCGGTCGGGAGGGGTGGCTGAGGCGGACGGTGAAGCGGGTGCCCTTGACGTGGGGTTCGTAGTGCCAGTCCTCGGGGAGCAGGGCCAGGAACCGTACGGCGGCCAGTTCCGGGGCGCCGGCCGCCTCGGTGGGGCGGGGTTCGATCAGGACTACGCGGTGGTCCGTCATGAGAGGAACGGCAGGCCTTCGCCCGAGCCGAGTGCGTCGTCGAGGGCGAGCAGGACGCCTGCCGTGCCGGTGGCGAGGTCGGTGGAGAGGCGCAGGGTCTGGTCGCCGAGGAAGGCGGGGTGGCCCGCGTAGGGGATGGCGTGCCAGCCGAAGGCCGTGAGATGGCGGTGCACCGCGGCCTCGGTCTCCGGACCCGGCGTTCTGCCGTGCAGTCGGCGCAGGGCCAGCGTCGCTCCCGCCCGGCCCTGGAACAGGCCCGCCTGGGCCTGGTAGGGGGAGGCCAGCGAGGAGTGGAGGAGGGGGAGGGCGTCGTGCAGGGCCGGGTCCGGGGAGGGCAGGTGCGCCAGTACGTCGCTCACGACCATCGCCGTTCCCGCGCCGCCCACCGCCAGGTACGGCATCCGGCTGATGCCCGGTCCGGTCGACAGCTCGGCGAGGTCGTGGCGCAGTCCCTCCACCGCCGTGTGCAGCAGTTTCGGGTCGCCCGTCCTCTCGTACAGCCGCAGCAGGAACAGCGCCGCGCCCGTCGCGCCGTGGAGCAGACCCGGTCGGGGGCGGGCCGCGTAGCCGCCCGGGGTGCGGTCAGCGACCAGTTCCGCCAGGCGTTCGGCCGCGTCGAGGTGGCCGAAGTGGAGCAGGGAGAGGCCGATGCCGGGGAGGCCGGCGAAGAGGGAGCCGTCCACGTCGTCCAGCGGCAGGGCGAGGGCGCGGTCCAGGACCTCGTGTGCCTCGACCGTACGGCCCAGGGCGTCGAGGGCGTAGGCGATGCCGTGCAGGCCGTCGTAGAAGCCGGGGCGGGGTTCGGTCCAGCGGCGGACGCGCTCGGTCAGCCAGTCGGTGTGCGCGGCCGGGATCTCCGTACCGGCGCCGCCCAGGGCCCACAGGACCCCGGCGGCTCCGTGGGCGAGGGCGAGGCCGCCGCCCGGGGTGGTGAACTGGGCGATGTCGCCGGGGAAGAGGCGGTCCTCGCGGTCCGGGGTCGCGGTGGCCAGGATTCCCGCCGCGAGTGAGGCGCGCAGGGACGACCAGTCGGCGGGGGTGAGGGTGTCGGGCCAGACGGGGGCCGGGGCGGCGGCGCTCGCGGCGGTCTCCGCGTGCGCGGCGGTCCCCGCGTGCGCGTCGGTCCCCGCTCCCTTTCCCTCGGCGGTGTCGTGGGCGGCCGTCAGATCCGCCACCACCCGCTCCGCGAAGTCCGCCGGCACCGGGAAGTTCTCCGTCACCAGGGTGATCAGTTGCTCCGTCTTCTCCGGGCCCCAGTTCAGCACCACCGTCAGCGGCAGGAACACCGCGAGGCGGAGGCAGCCGAGGGCGTAGCGGTCGACCGCCGGGCCCGTGCAGCCGGCCGGGGCGCGGAAGCCGGGTGCGCCGATCGACTGGGCGGCCATGGCGTCGACCGGGGTCGCCGTCTCCAGGTCGATGAAGGCGATCGAGTCGTCCGGCCGGACCAGGACGTTGTTGGGGTGCAGATCGCCGAAGACCACGCCCCGGTCGTGCATGGCCCGCACGCCCGCGTCGATCTGGTCGAGGAGGGACAGGGCCCAGGAGGTGTACGCCGTGAACGACTCGGAGGAGGCGTCGGCATCCGGGTTCAGCAGCGGGTTGGACTCGTGGATACGCGTGTGGAGCGAGGCGCCCGGCACGAACTCCCGTGCCAGGAAGTAGTGTTCGCGCCCCTTGCGGTAGTCGATCAGCGGCGGCACGCAGTCCAGTCCCGCCAGCCGCTCCAGCGCCCAGCGCTCGCGCTCCAGCCGGGTCACCGCGTCCTCGCCCTCCTCGTCGAGGCCGGCCAGCGGGCGAGCCTCCTTGAGGAGCACGGTGGCTTCGGTACCGGAGCCCTGGCGCAGGTCCTGGGCCTCGTAGACGCCGCCACCGTTGGAGAAGTGCAGCGCCCTGACCGCGCGGAACGGGAAGTCGCCCATCGTGCTCGCGTTACGGGCCGCCAGTGACTCGGCGAGGCAGTCCGGCAGCGTCACCCACGCGGGCGGGCGGAAGCCGGGGCCGCGTACGTCGGGGACGAGACGGCCGTCCGGGTCCTCGATGCAGTGCACCGGGTCGCCCTTCGCGTCCCGGCCGAGGCGGGCGACGAAGCCGCCGTAGCGGACGTAGAGCGGGCCGGAGCGCCAGCGCAGGTCGCTGAGGATGTACGGGCCCGGCTCGCCGCCGACCTCGGCGTCCAGGTCGACGAGCACCCGCTCCAGCTGGGGCTCGTCCGGCGGGTAGACGGTGATGAACTTGCCGCTCGCGCCGCGGTCGCCGTACTTGCTGTTGCGCCGGTTCAGGACCTCGGCGCTGCGGATGTACTTGAAGGTGAGGCGCTCGCGTACGCAGTAGGCGCGTACGGCGGCGAGGACGCGGTCGGCGTTGTCCCGGGTCGCCGAGACGTGGATCTTCCAGCCCTGGCCGGGGAGTTCGGTGTGCGGCGGGGTCAGCACCACCCAGTCGGCGTTGACGGTGCGGGTCCAGCCGGCGGGGGCCTGTGCCACCGCGTCGGCGGGTTCGGTGGGGGCGGTGGCGGTCGCCGGGTCCTCGTAGAACGCGTTGCCCGCCTGGCAGTAGGTCACGTACCGGAGATCCATGGTCGTTCTTCCTGTGAGGGCTCTGGGCTACCAGCGCCAGGCCGGTGCGACGTACTTGGTGTAGAGCCACTCCCAGCCCGGGCGGCTGCCCGCGTCCAGCTGGGCCGCGCCCGAGGGGTCGGCGGGGGCACGGTCACGGCCGCCGCGCAGGTCCAGCGGAAGGCCGAGGGCCGGGGTCGGCAGGGCGTCGCTGCGGACCGGGATCAGCGCCGACAGCGGGGCCATGGCGTCCTTGCCGTCGGCCCCGTCGACGGCGACCGTCGCGGCGCCGGTCCGGGTACGGGTCGCGATGCCGGCGCGGTAGAGGCGTACCGGGGCGCCGGAGGTGATCAGCGCGCGGTCGGTGGACTGGGGCAGGAGCAGCGTGACGCGGCCGTCCTCGGCCGTCGTGTAGCCGCCGTTGACGGTGTAGGGGACCTGGACCAGCTGCCCGAGCACGGCGAGGGCGGCCGCGGCCAGGGCGAGCACCGCGCCGAGGCGCCAGGGGCTGCCGCCCGCCGTCCGGGCCTCGCGGGCGAAGCGGCGTACGCCTCGCGCCAGGTGGTGGAGGAAGTAGCCGATGCCGCACAGGACGAGGAGCGCGCCCAGGGCGCCGAGGCGCTGGAGGCTGTCCGACCAGAGGGTGATCGCGCCCGCCACGATGTAGAGCGGGAAGGTCATGCAGAGCAAACCGAAGGGAACCGCCCAGCGCACGCCGGGCAGTTCGCGGCGGTAGCCGGTGCCGCCGGCCAGCATCCGGGCCAGCCACCTGCGGGCGTCGGTCATCGCCCGGTCGCGCAGATGCGGGATGTCCAGGTGGCTCATCAGCGCGATGTAGCCGTCCAGTTTCACGAACGGCAGGAGGTTGAGCACGCCGGAGAGGTAGGTGACGACGGCATACACGAGAACACCGTCACGCGCCGCCGAGGCGCCCATGAAGAGGGTGGCGAGGGCGGCGGCCCCGGCGATGACGGTCTGGGTGGCGATGCCGGCGAGGGCGACCCGTACCCGCTGCTCCTTGCGCGGCAGCCGCCAGCCGTCGGACACGTCGCAGAAGAAGGCCGGCGACATGTAGAAGAGCATCATGCCCATCCGGGTCGGCCGTCCGCCGTAGTACGTGAGGACCGCGCCGTGGCCGATCTCGTGGACGGCGGTGGTGGCGAGCACCGCGCCGATCACGCAGAGGTAGAGCAAAGGTGCGAAGGGGCGCCCCAACGCGCCCTGGAGGTCGGCCCCTTGGAAGGCCAGGACGAGCAGTCCGCCGATCGTGACGGCCGAGGCGGCGACGGCGGCCCCGCGGTGCGCGGCGGCCGCCACGAGCGGGGCGAGGCGGGCCAGCAGCCGGTCCGGCTTGAGGAGGGTGAACTGCAGGGTGAGCGGCGGGACGAAGCGGAACCAGGAACTGCGGTCCTTCTTCGGCACTCCGTCGTCCAGCACCTTCGCCCCGGCGAGTGTCCGCACCGCCGAGCCGACGTCGGCCTGGGTCCAGGGTGCGCCGAGGGCGTCGGCCAGGTCGTCGTGGTCGCGTACGCCGTCGACGGCCCGGACGAGGCGGGCCAGGTCCTCCTGGAGGCGGAAGTACTGGTGGCTGCCGCGCTGCACCACCCAGGGCGCGCCCGGCTCGGCCGGCTCGTGGACCACCACGTCGGGGGCGAGGCGGGGACGGGCCAGCCGCTCGGGGGCCAGTAGTACGGCACCGGCGGGTGTGCTGGACATGCCTGGTTCTCTCCTCGGGACGGCGGGACGGCGGGGTGGCGGGGGTGGATTCGGTGGCTCCGCGAGCGCCGGTGTCGGGGCATGCCGCCGGGCGACGTCGCGGGTGGTGTCGGACGCGACGTCGGACGGCGGGCGACATGACGTGGAGTCAGGTGACGTGGGGTGAGGTGAGGCCGGGTGAGGTGAGGCCGGGGCGGGGGCCCGTACGGCGACGGCCGGCGCTGTCGTCAGACGACGTCGCGCGCGGTGAACAGCTTCCGGGCGAGCAGCGCGGCGGCCGTCAGCCAGCCCACGATCACCAGCAGCGCGAGCGGCGTGGAGAGCAGGTCGGGCTTCTGGTCCCGGTAGACGGAACTCTGGGCGATCGTCATCAGGTACTTGCCGGCCTCCGGCACCAGCACCTGCACCGCCGGGTCGACGACCAGGGTCAGCGCGACGACGGTCACCACGGCCCCCACCTGGTGCCGGACGATCCAGCCGACCAGCGCGCCCCAGGGTGCGGCGAGCGTGTTGACGGCGAAGACGCCCAGCAGGATCAGCCAGGTCTCGCCGTGCCACGCGGGCTTCGTCCCGTTGGCCGCGAGGGTGCCCCAGGCGGAGGCGAGGGACAGTGCGGCGGTGAGCAGCGCGGCGAGGGCGCCCACGGCGGTGGCGGTCAGCACCTTGGCGGCGAGCAGACGGGTACGGCCGCCGCTCATCAGGACGGAGCGGCCGATGGCACCCGAGGTGTACTCGCGGGAGACGAAGACCGCGCCGAAGAGGGAGGTGAAGAGGGACATCATGAACCAGGAGCGGACGATGTCGTCGGTGACGGCCGCCCGGCCCATGGTGCCCTCCTCGATGGCCGTCACCCCCTGGGAGGCGTAACCGAGGGCACCGAGCAGGGACATCAGGACACCGCACCCGGCCAGGATCAGCCAGCCGCGGCCGGTCCAGGCCTTGGTCCATTCGCCGGCGAGCAGGTTACGCATGGCTCTGTCCTCCGACAGCGAATGAGGCGGCCGGCACGGTTGATACGGCCGGTGCGGTTGATGCCGTCGTCGGCGAGCCGACCAGGGAGAAGAACCTGTCTTCGAGGCGTTCCCCCTCGCCCGTGCCGACGAGACCATCGAGCGGACCGGCGTACCGCAGCGAGCTCTGGATGATCACCACGTCGTCCACGGTCTGCTCCACCTCGGAGAGCAGGTGGCTGGAGACGAGGACGGTCCTGCCCTCGTCGGCCAGGCCGCGCAGCAGGCCGCGCAGCCAGCGGATGCCGTCCGGGTCGAGACCGTTGGCGGGCTCGTCCAGGACGAGGAGTTCGGGGTCGGGGAGCAGCGCGGTGGCGAGCGCGAGACGCTGCTTCATGCCGGTCGAGTAGCCCTTGACGGGGCGGGAGGCCGCGTTGCCGTCGGCCAGGCCCACCAGGTCGAGGACCTCCTCGACGCGCTGCCGGGGCAGGCCCAGGGTCCGGGCCCAGATGGTGAGTTCGCGTCGGGCACTGGCGCCGGGCAGCGGCCCCACGGCGTCCATGCTGACGCCCACCCGGCGGGCGGCGTGGGGCAGTTCGGCGTAGGGGCGGCCGAAGACGGTCGCTTCGCCGGAGGTCGGCCGGCACAGGCCGAGCAGCATCCGCAGCGAGGTGGTCTTACCGGCTCCGTTGCGGCCGAGGAGGCCGACGATCCGGCCCGGCCGGACCTCGTACGTCAGGTCGTCGACCGCCGTGACCTCGCCGAAGCGCTTGGTCAGGCCGCGCAGGGCGACGACGGGCGCGCCGGCGGTGCTCGACGGGTTCGCGGTGCTCAACGGCGTGCCTTCCGGAGGTTGGCGCCGATCTTGACCAGGCAGCTCAGCATGACGGCACCCAGGCCGGCCATGACGAAGATCTCGACGCCACCCGACAGCTGCGAGGTGGCGACGGCCATGCCGAGCGGGATGAGAGCGCAGGCGAAGGCGAGGTTCTTGTTCTCGGCCGCTGCCTTGTCTCGGCTGTTGGCCATGCTGGACTCCTTGGTCGCACTGGTGGGACTTGGGTGGGGGGAGGGGGCGGAGAACGAAGCGCGGATTCCGCGGTGGCGGCCCAGGGCCCTCTGCGGGCCCGGGACGCCGCCGCGGAAATCCGTATGCGGTTCGGCCACCGCTGCCGGCTGATCGGCCGGATCAGGCAGACCGCCGCTTCAGACAGACCGCCGCTTCAGACAGACCGCCGCTTCAGGCAGACCGCCGGATCGGACAGACCTGCCAGGTGGGACAGACCTACCGGATCAGGATCAGGTGGCGATGACCGCGCTGGCGACGGTGCTGATCACGACGCCGGTCTTGAAGCCGCTCCAGAAGCCCGGGGCCTCCATGGCCTCCAGCTCCTGCATGCCCAGCTCCAGCGACGCGTCGAAGCCGGTCGGCTCCTGCGTGACGTTGTCCTTCATATCGGTTTCCCTCCCGTTGAGTTGAGACTGGATCGAGTCGAACGAGTCTTGAGTGGATCAGGTGATGATCGAGACGGCGACGCCCGTCGAGACACCGACGGCCGACACGACCGTCGCACCGACGACGACGCCACCGGCGGTCCACCAGCCCGGGGCCTCCATGGCCTCAAGCTCCTGCATGCCCAGTTCCAGGGCGGAGCTGAAGTTGTCGTTCTCGAAGTTCTCCTGCATGGGAACTCCCCCTTTTCTCATGGTGTCGAGAGCCGTTGCTCTCTTTCCGCCCGCTCCCGGGACCGGGAGCGGAAGTCTCAGATGTGCGCGGTGAGCGCGGCGTGCGCGGTCGGCGCGGCGTGCGCGGTCCGTGTCGGGGTCGTGCCGAGCGCCGCGTCCAGGAGGCGGCGTACGTCCTCCGCCCGCAGCCCGCCGAGCATCGGCAGGCCGGCACCCCAGGCCCGTACGGTCCGCTCGGCCAGGGCCTCGATCCGTCCCGGCCCTTCGGCGGTGAGCCGCCGGCCCACCCGCCAGTCGTCCATCAGGGCGGCGATCCCGTCGGCCGGGTCCTCGGGCAGGGCCCGCCCCCGGTCCGCCGACGCGGCCTCGCGCAGCCCGGCCCACATCCGTCGCAGCCGTGGCGCGGAGCCCAGCCGGGGCTCCCCGTCGAGCACGGCCCGCCACAGGTGCGGCAGCAGCGCGGCGACGGCGGTCATCTTCCGTACGCCGAGTGCCGACGACATCTCGTTGGCGATGAGCCAGCCCTTGACCGCGTACGGGTCGCGGCCCTGGTGCAGCCACTCGCCGTGCGTGAGCCCGCTGAGCTTGGCGATGTCCAGGCGGAGCGCGTCGCCGGGCTCCTCCTCCCGTACCGCCTCGTAGCCGAGCTGGACGAGCCGCCGGGCGACCGTCTCCGTCAGCCGGTCCTCGGTGCGGCGGTCCTCCCGATGGTCACCGGCGTACGGGCTGACCGCCCGGAACAGCGCCTCCAGGACGCCCTCCACGACCAGTTCCCGGGGCAGTGTCACGGTGGCCGACGGATCGAGCAGTGCCGCCTCCGGCCGCAGTACGCCGCCGAGGATCAGCCGCTTGCCCTGCGGGTACGCGAGGCAGGCGACCGCGCTCATCTCGCTGCCGGTGCCGAGGGTCGTCGGTACGGCGAGCAGCGGGACGGTACGGGTGACCTCGCCCGGCAGGCCCATCAGGCCGCCGCGCTGGGGCACGGTGAGGCGGGTGTACGCGACCGGGTTGGCCCGCAGCAGGGCCGCGATCTTCGCCAGGTCGAGCACCGATCCGCCGCCGACGGCGACCACCAGGCCGACCTCGGCCTCCTCGTCCGCCAGGCTCTCGGCGAGCGCGGCGGCCGCGTCGAGATCACCGGGGCCGGCGGCCAGTGGTGTCCGGGCCGTCCGCCAGCGGGCCCGGCCGAGGCGGTCCTGGACCAGGGCCGTGATCCCCGCCGTCGCGACAGCGGTGTCCACGAGGAGGGCGGCCGTGCGGCCTCCTCCGTCGGGAAGCCATGCCGTGAGGGCGTCGGGACCGATCAGCGCCCGGGTCGGTCCGCCTCGGCCGTGGCTCATGCCGCTACCTCCGCCTGGACCGAGTCGCTGGTGAACAGGTCGGTGAACAGGGCCAGTCCGGCGCGGATGCGGTCCGTCAGTTCGGTCAGGTCCGCGTCGGTGTAGGTCAGCGCGGGGAAGAGCTGGATGCCGTGGACGCCGGGGTGCACGATGGCGCCCGCCGTACGGATCGCGGCGACCAGCTCCGGGACGCGGGCCTGCGGCAGCGGTTCCCCGTCCGGGGTGGTCAGCCGCAGTGACCGGAAACAGCCCACACCGGTGGTGCCCGTCACCCAGGGGTGCTCGTCGACCAGCCGGGTCAGCTCCGCGTCCAGCCGGAGCGCCAGGGCCCGGCCGAGGGCGACCGCGTCCAGGCGGCGCATCTCGGCGATGGTGGCCAGGATGACGGCGCAGGTGACGGGGGTGCCGGCCTGGGTCTCGCCGTGGGTCAGCATGGCGCCCGCCGTGTCGAAGGCGTCCGCGACCGTGTGCGAGGCGATGACGGCGGCGGCGGCGCCGGTGCCGTTGGTGAGCCCCTTGGAGGTCACCAGGAGGTCGGGCCGGGCGGACCAGCGCTGGGAGGCGAAGAAGTCGCCGGTACGGCCGAAGCCGGTGGCCACCTCGTCGGCGACCAGCAGGAAGCCGTACTCGTCGCGCAGCCGCAGCAGCTCGTCGACGTACTCCTCGGTGAGCGGCACCGCCCCCGAGCCGAGCACCGGCTCGACGACGACGGCCGCGACCATCGGCCCCTGACGTTCCATCAGGGTGCGGATGCCGACCGGATCGTTGGGGTCGACATGGCGGATGAGGCGCTGGTCGACGCCGTACACCTGCTGCCCGAGGTCCTCGCCGGTCAGCGCGAAACTGCCGTACGTCAGACCGTGGTAGCTGCCGCGCAGCCCGACCACGAGTCTGCGGCGGTCCTCGCCGCGCAGGGCGTGGTAGTGGCGGGCGAGCTTCATGACGAGGTCGTTGGCGGCGCCGCCGGAGGTGGAGAAGAGGACCCGGCCGTAGGTGTCGGCGCCGCACAGCTCGACGAGGGCGGCGGCCGCGGCACGGGCGTAGGAGTTCTCGTAGCGGAAGACGCTCAGGTACGAGGCGTCGCGGAGCGCGTCGGCGGCGGCCCGGGCGATGGCCTCGTTGCCGTAGCCGATGTTGGTGTTCCACAACCCGCTGGAGGCGTCGAGGAGTTCGCTGCCGTCGGCGTACCGGACCCGTACTCCGTGCGCGGAGACCGCGCAGAGCGCGTCCGAGCCGTGCAGGGCGGGGGCCAGGAGGGACGGCCACAGCGCGTTCTTGGTGGTGCCGGGACTCATGATGTGACCTCCGTTTCGAGCAGTACGTCGTGGTGGCGGGAGCCGACGGCCGGCAGGGGGTGCCGGGCGCGGACGGTGAGTCCGGCGGCGGCCAGTTCGGCTTCGAGGAGGGCGGCGGGCAGAACGCCGACGCTGGTCGTGGTGACCTGGACGGGGCTGTCGTCGTCCGGGATCCGTGCCGGGAAGACGGTGACCGTGCGGGCGCTGTCGCCGACCGCCCAGTGTTCGAACATCCGGTAGGCGCGGCCGGCTTCGGCCTCCACCACCAGTTCGGCTTCGGCGGGCTGACCGGAGTCGGTGTCCATGCCGACGGTCGACAGGAGGAACCGGCCGCCGGGCGCCAGGTGTCGGCGTACGGCCCGGTACAGACCGGTCCGGCCGCGCTCGTCGAGGAGCGAGACGGAGGTGGTGCCGAGGACGATCACCGGGAAGGTACGACCGAGCGCGAAGGCGCTCATGTCGGCCTCGACGACCGTGCAGCGCTCGCGCAGGGCGGCGGGCGCGGCGGCCAGCCGGTCCTCCAGCAGCCGCAGCATGTACGGGGAGAGGTCGAGGGCGGTGACCCGGCGGCCCAGCGCGAGCAGCGGCATGGTCAGCCGCCCGGAGCCGGCCGCCAGGTCGAGGACGTCGCCGGGCAGGGTCCGCACGAGGCCGGTCAGTTCCCGCACCTCGTGGGTGCTGCGGCCGGCCACGTCGTGGTAGACCTGCGCGCCCGCTTCGGCGTAGAGGTCGCCGGTGACGGCACGGGAGCCGAGCCGGGCGAGCAGTTCCCCGGCCCGTCCCGGGATGGTCGTGGGGGCGGTCGGTGACGTCGGAGCGGTCGTGGTCGTCAGGGTGGTGGTCATCGTGGTGTCACACTCCGGCCCGGGCGAGGAACCGCTCGATGCGTACGGTGTGGTCCGGATCGGCGTACCGCGCCGCCGCCTCGGCCGAACCGCAGGCCAGCAGCGCCTCGACCGGCGTGGCCGCCGACCGTTCCACGCTGAAGGTGCGGCCGGGGGCAGGGGCGTGCACGTACACGTCCTGGTCGGTCCACAGCAGGAGCGGCGCGTCCGCGTCCCGCAGATCGGCGTCGGCGTCGGTGGCCAGCGCCTCGGTGATCCGCCCGCCGAAGCCGGAGACCCGGATGGTGCCGTCCACTCCGCGGGCCCTCAGGGAGCGGATCGCGGCGAGGGCGGCCAGGTAGCGCCCGAGCCAGGGCCGGGCGGCCAGCGCGGTACGCCGCAGGTCGTGGTCCACGACCGTCCCCAGGCACACCACGCACGTCGTCTCTGTGCCGCTGTGGAGCCGCCGCCACCGCGCGTCGAGGAGGTCGGGTCCGTCGCCCGCCGTTCCGAGGCGGGTACCGCCCGGCGCGGTGGAGACGGCTCCGTCCGCGCCGACGTACAGCCGGTGCCGGGGTCCGGCGGCCGGTGTGCGGCCGGCGCCGAGGCCCGGGAGGTCGGCGAGCTGGATGGCGGGATGGGTGAGGAAGTCGGGGAAGGTGCCGTCGAGCAGGGCCCGGTCGGCGTCGGCGAGGAAGACGTCGAAGTCCGTGTCGTCGGCGATCCGGACGAGGGTCGGCCCGGCGACGGACATGTACTCGCTGATGCCGTAACCCTGGATCTGGAGGTAGAAGCCCGCGCCCGGGGAGAACTCCCCGCCGGCCCCGGCCAGCGACCCCTCGTACCCGACGACGCGGTGGCCGTCGGCCCCGCTCTCCTCACCGGGTCCTTCGGAGTCACCGGGCCCACCGGGCACGAGGACCAGCGTGTCCGCTCCGACGACACCGGAATGCAGGATCGCCGTCAGGTGCTCGCGGTCTTCCAGTACGACGGTTTCCACGCCGGCGTACGGCAATTCACCGATTCGCGTTCCGGTTTCTGTTCCGGTTTCTGTTCCGGTGCCGCTTCCGATATTTGTTCCGGGTCCGGTTCCGGTTTTTGTTCCGATTCCGGTTCCGATTTCCGTTCCGGCGCCGGCACTGGACGTACCGGTCCCCCAGCGAATGAGCCGCTCTTTCAGATCAGCCATTTTCTCGTCTTCCCCCACGGTCAGGCGGCCAGGGCGGCCAGAATGCGCTTCGTTTCGTCCAGGGCCGCTTGTGGGCCGTACAGATTGCAGACGCCGGTCAGGTTCAGGACGACCTCGTCCACCCCCGCAGCGTCGAACGCGCCCAGTTTCGCGACGAGTTCGTCCGGGTCGCCGCTGAGGAACGCTCCGCCGTCGACGAGCGCCTTGGCGTTCGCCGCCGGGTCGTCGCCGGCGACATCCGTGCCGGACCGGCGCAGCATGTCGATGTAGTGGGCGCCCTGGAGATGCGCGGCGTTGCTCGCGAGCGCCAGTTCGGCGGGTTCGCGGTCGGGCCGGGCCAGGGCGAGTGGCACGATGGCGGTGAGTCTCGGGGGCGTGCGCCCCGCGCCTCCCTTGGCGTCCGGCGCGTTCGCCGCGCCCTCGCGCATCGCCGGGAGCACGGTGTCCCGCAGGTAGTGCGCCGGAGTCAGCCAGGTCACGGCCACATCGGCGACCTCACCCGCGAGCCGCGCCATACCGGGCCGCAGCACACCGAGCCCGATCTCCACACCCGGCACCGGGTAGCGGGGCATCTCGGCCCGGCAGCTGAAGTACTCGCCCCGGATGTCGACGCTCTCGCCCGCCAGCAGTCCGCGCACGATCGAGAGGTACTCGCGTGCCGCCGTGAGCGGACTGCGGTACGCCTCGCCGAGCAGCGACCGCTGCAACGGCCGGCCCCCGGGCCCGAATCCGGCGATCACCGGCTGCCCGGTGGCCATCGCCAGCGAGCGGGCCTGCAGAGCGGCTTCGTAGGGGTGGCGCAGCGGCATGAGTGTGACGCCGAGTCCGGTCGGCACGCGGAATCCCGCCCCCGCCGCCGCCACGAATCCCTGGTGCGGCTCGATCATCACGGACTGCCCCTGCCAGAGGCGGCTCGCGTTGCTCCAGTGCACCAGTCCGGCGTACGGAAGGATCTGCTCCGGCCGGCGCGGAGGGAAGGGCAGGAGTACGGAATAAGAAGTCATGGCCTGTCCCCCCTTTCTCGACGTGACGCGTGGATATCGCTCGGCATTTCCTGCCCTGCGTTCTTCTCTTCGCTTTCCTCTGTCGGCGTTCGTTCGTTCCGACACGGAGAACAATGCCAAACGGGAGCAGCCCATCGGGCGGTTCCGGGGCGCTACTTGCTGCCAGTGACCGTGCAGCTTGTTGCAGGTACTCTCACTGGTGATCAGACGGAGGCACCATGGGGGAATTGTCCGTACTCGGACTCACCGATACGGAAGAGGGCATCTACCGGCACTTTCTACGGAACCCCGGCACGACCGCCGAGGACATCCAGTTGCTGCTGCACGTGCCGCTGGACGACATCGGGAGCGCGCTGGAGCGCCTGACCGAACTCGGCCTGCTGCACGGAACGGAAGGGGCCGGCCCCGGAGCGGACGGCGGACCCGAGGTGATCTCCGCCGCCGATCCCGAGACCGCCGTGGACCGGCTCACGGACCTGCGGCTGCGCGAACTCCACCAGCAGCTCCAGCAGGTCACCCAGTCCCGGCACCTGATAGCCGGCCTGCGCGCCGAGCAGAGCGTGAAGGAACAGCCCGACTCCGGACCGATCGAGCGCCTGGAGGATCTCGGGCAGATCCGGGGGCGGATCGACGACCTGGCGTTCTTCGCCCGCGAGGAGATCCTCTCGGTCGAGCCGTACACCGAGCTGACCCCGGCGAACATCGCGCACGCCCGGCCGCTCGACACCCGCTGTCTGCGGCGGGGGGTACGGATCCGCAACGTCGTCCTGCGCGAGGCCCTGGACCACGCGCCGACCGTCGGCTATCTGCGCGACCTCACCTCTCTCGGCGCGCAGATCCGGGTCGCGGACACCATCGCGGAACGGCTCCTCGTCTACGACCGCCGCACAGCGCTCGTCCCGGTCGACCCGGCCGACACCCGGCGCGGCGCGCTGCTCGCCCGGGAGGCGGGGCTGGTCGCGAACATCCTGGCGCTGTTCGAGAAGATCTGGGACCAGGCCACCGATCTCACCGTGCTCATCGACGAGCGGGCGGGGGCGGAGGGCGGGGGGCTCTCGGAGATGGAGCAGCAGGTCCTGGAAGCGATGTGCCACGTGGGCAAGGACGAGTCGGGGGCGCGCTCGCTGGGGGTGTCGGTGCGGACGTACCGCCGTCATGTCGCCGACGTCCTGCGCATCCTGGGCGCGAGCAGCAGGGCGCACGCGGCGCTCCTCGCGCGGGAGCGCGGCTGGGTGTGAGGCCCGGGAGGACCCTGGGCACGGTGGCGGCGGCGACCGGGGGCGGCCGCCGGTGGCGTGACGCCACGTCGAAGGGGTGCCCCGGAGACTGATCGCCGGGGCACCCCTGCACTTCTTGTACTTTTTGCGCCGCTTGCGCCGCTTGCGTTGCCGTATGCCGGATCGCTGTCGGCCGTACGGCTACTGCTTCGGCTTCGGAGTCTCGATCTGCCACCCGTTGACGGGCTTGGAGGCGCCGCCGCCCTGCTCGCCGCAGAGCGGCAGCCTGATGGGCAGCGGGGTCGCGCAGACCCGCTCGACGATCGAGTCGACGACGGGAGCCGCGAAGGAACCCCCGACGATCACCGGAGCGGTCACCGCAGCTGTCGCCGGAGCGGTCACCGTCGGCTTGCCCGCCACCGTCCGGGCCTGAGCCCGGTCCTGCGCCTGAGCCGGTCCCTGTCCCCCCACCACCGCGAGCGTGAGCGCCGCACCCGCCACCACGGCCGCCTTCTTGAAGCCGGCGAAACCGGTGGCCCCCATGAACCCGGCGAATCCCTTGAACCCCACGACGTACCCCCGTTTGTTGTCCCCCGCGCGTTCCGGGCCGGTCGTTGCCCCCGCGGTGACCCCCACTCTGCCAACGGAAAACCGCAGGCGGGACGGCGATTCGTGTCAGCTTGCTGCACACGCTCGCTCAACTTCATGCCACCGCACGTTCAGTGGGCCGGGGGCCGATCCCAGGGGTCGGGCGGGGGCGGGGGCGACTGGGCCGTGCCGAGGCGGCGGTAGGCGGCGCGGGCCTGGAGGAGGCGGGCGAGGGCGGTGCCGGCGAGGGCCGCGGTGAGGAGGCAGACCAGCCAGAAGGTGTCGCGCGGGTTGGTCCAGGTCAGGACACCCGCGGGCGGGATGGCGAACCCGTTGAGGAACAGCCAGCACAGGGCGGCCGTGCCCGGGGCCGCGGTGAAGCGGGCGTACCCGCCGAGGAGCGCGGAGAGCACCGACAGGGCGAGCAGGGCCGGGCCGGGGCGGTCCGTGCCGACCAGTGCGTTGTGCACGGCCACCAAGGCCATCGCGCCCGCGAAGGCCGTGGCCCACACCAGCGGGGTCGCCACGGGCTGGGGGACGGGGCGGGGGCCGGTCCCCAGGGACACCCACTGGATCACGGGCACACTCCCGGAGTCCTGGGGGCGTGCGCTCCGGGGGGCGTGGGTCCCGCGGGCGTCGCGGGCAGGGGTCCGGAGGGGACGGGTATCCCCTCGGTACAACCCGCGCGACCTCTCCACGACGTCCCGGCCATCGGCCCGCCGGCCGACGGGATGCCCGGTGCGCGGGGCGGGCGGGGGACCGCCGCATGGGCTGTGGGGGCACCCGTGAGGATCATGGCGGGGGGGTCCTTTCGGTCAGCCCCGGCGCCGATACGGGGGGCGCCCGGGGGTGAAGGGGGATTGTTCCACCGGGCGACCGGTCCCGGAGCCGGCGGCCGGTTTTCGGCGTCTCGTCGCGATTTTCGGGGTCTCGTTAGGGTGGCACCGACGGTTGTCCGATGACATATCCGAATCAGACAGGGGGCCAGCCGTGGGTGCTCCACGACTCAGCAGCACGCCGTTGCCGGGGATCGGGGTCCGCTACGACCTCACGACCAGGGAGCAGCGGCGGATCTCGGTGGTCGCGCACCGGGACGGCGCCCGGACGCTGAGCGCGTACCGGCAGGACGATCCGGATGCGTGCGCGCTGTCGGTGCGGCTGTCGTCGGGGGAGGCGACCGCCCTCGTCGACGCGCTGATGCCCGACCACCACAGCCCGAACCTGCTGTCCACCACGGAGCTGGGGCTGGTGGCGGAGCGGATCGAGCTGGCGTCGACGTCCCACTGGAACGGGCGCGTGCTGGGCGACACCCGGATGCGGACCGAGACGGGCGCGTCCATCGTGGCCGTACTGCGCCGGGCCGAGGCGATCCCCTCGCCCGCACCGGACTTCCGGCTGGCCGGCGGGGACACGCTCATCGTGATCGGCACCCGCGAGGGTGTGGAGACGGCCGCCGCGATACTCGGGCGGGAGTGAACCGGCCATGCACCTCGCCGCACACCTCCCCGCCCTCGCCCTCCCCGCCCTCCCCGCCCTCCCCGCCCTCCCCGCTCAACCCTTCGCGCACCTCGCCGCACAGTCCGAGTCCACCGCGCACTCCTCCGCCGTCTTCCTGGTCGAGTTCGGCGCGATCATCCTCGGCCTGGGGCTGCTGGGACGGTTCGCGGCGCGGTTCCGGCTGTCGCCCATCCCGCTGTATCTGCTGGCCGGGCTGGCCTTCGGCGAAGGCGGGCTGCTGCCGCTGGGCACCAGCGAGGAGTTCGTCGCGATCGGCGCCGAGATCGGCGTGATCCTGCTGCTGCTCATGCTCGGCCTGGAATACACCGCCAGCGACCTCGTCTCCAACCTCAAGACCCAGTACCCCGCCGGACTCGTCGACGCCTGCCTCAACGCCCTGCCCGGCGCCGCCATGGCCTTCCTCCTCGGCTGGGGGCCCGTCGCCGCCGTCGTCCTCGCCGGCGTCACCTGGATCTCCTCCTCCGGCGTCATCGCCAAGGTCCTCGGCGACCTCGGACGCCTCGGCAACCGCGAAACCCCCGTCATCCTCAGCATCCTGGTCCTGGAAGACCTCTCCATGGCCGTCTACCTCCCGATCGTCACCGCCCTGCTGGCCGGGGTCGGTCTGGCGGCGGGCAGCGCGACCCTCGCGATCGCGCTCGGGACGGCCGGGCTCGTGCTGCTGGTGGCGGTGCGGTACGGACGGCACATCTCCCGGTTCGTCTCCAGTGACGACCCCGAGAAGCTGCTGCTCGTCGTGCTCGGGGTGACGCTCGTCGTCGCCGGGCTGGCTCAGCAGCTGCAGGTGTCGGCGGCGGTGGGCGCGTTCCTGGTGGGCATCGCGCTGTCGGGCGAGGTGGCCGAAGGCGCGCACAGTCTGCTGGCGCCGCTGCGGGACCTGTTCGCGGCCGTGTTCTTCGTCTTCTTCGGCCTGCACACCGACCCCGCCAGCATCCCGCCGGTCCTCCTGCCCGCGCTCGTCCTGGCCGTCGTCACCGCCCTGACGAAGATCGCCACCGGGTACTGGGCCGCGCGGCGGGCCGGTATCTCCGCGAAGGGCCGCTGGCGGGCGGGCGGCACGCTGGTCGCGCGCGGCGAGTTCTCCATCGTCATCGCCGGCCTCGCCGTCACCGCCGGCATCGAACCCTCCCTCGGCCCCCTGGCCACCGCCTACGTCCTCATCCTGGTCATCATCGGCCCGCTGGCCGCGCGCTGGACCGAGCCGATGGCCATGTGGCTCACCGGCCGCCTGCGCGGGGCCCCGGCTACCGGCGCGGGGGTCGGCGCAGGGGAAGCGGACGGTACGCCCCTGTCGGCTTCGGCTTCGGCTGAAGCGCACGAGGCGTTGGACGACGAACGGGACACCGCCGACCGGACCTGAGGGCCAAGGGCACGGCAACCACCCCCCTCGCCCTCCTCCCCTAGTCCTCCTCCCCCGCCCCCTCCTCCGCGTCGAAACTGGCGAAGTACGCGGCCGCCATGTCCTCGTCGGCATGGCCCTGGGCGGCGGCGCGGGTGAGGCGGGCCGCGCCGGCGGCGGCGATGTCGAGGCGTACGCCGTGCCGCCGGCCGGCCTCGACGATGAGACGGGCGTCCTTCGCGGCGGTCGAGACGGCGAAGGAGGCCGGGGAGAGGCGGTCGTCGAGGATGAGCGCGGACTTGGCGTGCAGATAGCCCATGTCGAGCGGGCCGCCCTCGATGATCTCGAAGAAGGACCGCGGGTCGACACCGAGCGCCTGGGACAGGGCCAGCACCTCACCGGCCGCGTTGGTCGCGGCGAGCACCCAGCTGTTGGCCACCAGCTTGAGCCGGGTCGCGGTGCCCGCCGCGCCGTCCTCGCCGGTCCAGACGGTACGGGCGCCGACGGCGTCGAAGACGGGGGTCACCGTCCCCCGCCCCTCGACCGGGCCCGCGGCCAGCACCGTCAACTGCCCCGCCTCCGCGGGCTGCCGGGTACCGAGCACCGGGGCGTCGTAGAAGACCAGCCCGTGCTCACCGGCCAGCGCGGCCAGTTCGGCGACGCCCTCCACCCCTGCGGTCGTGGACTGGACCCAGGCCGTGCCGGGGCTCAGCGCGGGCGCCGCCTCACGCATCACGTCCCGGGCCGCGGCCCCGTCGTACAGGATCGTGAGCACCACGTCCGCCCCGCGCACGGCCTCGGCCGGGCTGTCGGCGATCCGCGCCCCGTCGGCGGCGAGCGGCTCGGCCTTCTCCCGGGTGCGGTTCCAGGCCCGTACGGCGTGGCCGGCGCGGACGAGGTTGCGGGCCATCGCGGCGCCCATGATGCCGGTACCCAGGACGCTTACGGTGAGCTTGTCGGTCATGACGTCAACTTCCTGCCGCGTACAGTGCGTTGCAGTGTCGCAGTCCGGGACGGGCCGGGGGGCGGTACGACACCGGGCGAACGGATCCTCTCGCCGGGCCGGCCGCGCGGCGCGGCCGTCGTCCGATCAGGACACTTGTCGGCCGGTCCGCATGCGCGCGCGGCGCCCGGGGAAGACCGGGCCTACGACCGGCGTCGAAGGGCGAGCCAGCGATGAGCACCGACACGAACACGTCCTCAGGGGCACCGGAGGGCGGCCTCGACGTGCGCCCCGCCTCCGGGCACATCGGCGCCGACATCCACGGCGTGGACCTCGCCGGCCCGCTCGACGACACGACCGTCGCCGGTGTCCGGGCCGCGCTGCTGCGCTGGAAGGTCGTGTTCTTCCGGGGCCAGCGGCTGGACCACGCCGGCCAGATCGCGTTCGCGCGCCGCTTCGGGGAGCCGGTCCGCCTGCGCGCGAGGGGCTCGGTCTCCCCGGCCGCGCACCCCGAGATCGAGACGACGGCCGACCGTCAGGAGCTGGGCCGCAAGCACGGCATGGACCAGGCCGAATGGCTGGAGCGCCGCCGCCACTCCACCCTCCGCGGCTGGCACGCCGACCACACCGCGCGCATCGACCCGCCCGCCCTGACCCTGCTCCGCGCCGAACGCGTCCCCCCGTACGGCGGGGACACCACGTGGGCCAACCTCGCCACCGCCTACGCGGGCCTGTCGGAGCCGGTGCGCCGGTTCGCCGACGGGCTGCGCGCCGAACACCGGCTGGGCGTCGGCTATCTCGCCCGTTCGGGCCCCGACCCCTACCTCCGCCATCTCCAGGACCACCAGGTCGCGTCCGTCCACCCGGTCGTCCGCGTGCACCCCGAGACCGGCGAACGGGTCCTGTACGTCAACCCGTACTACGTCGAGAACATCGTCGACGTCACCCGGGCCGAGAGCCGGCTCCTGCTGGAGATGTTCGTCGAGCAGATCACGCGCCCCGAGTACACGGTCCGCTTCCGCTGGGAGCCGGGTTCCGTGGCCCTCTGGGACAACCGTGCCACCGTCCACCTCGCCCCGAGCGACGCCGCCCACCTGGACTTCCCGCGCATCATGCACCGCGTGATGATCGCCGGTGACCGGCCCGTCGGCGTCGACGGCACCCCGTCGAAGTCGCTCTGCGGCGCACCACTGCACCAGCGGAACGAACAGCGGAACGCCTAGCGGCACCGGCGCGGGGCGAGCAGCGGCACAACCGGCTGCCGGCGCAAGGCGGATGGCGGGTGGCGCACTGCCCCGGGCGGGTGGCCAGGACGTCGATCGCGGGTACCCGGCGCCCCATGGGTGACGTACTCGTCGGGACCTGCTCGTGGACGGACCGGGCGCTGCTGGCCAGCGGCTGGTACCCGCGCGGACATCGCGACGCCGGCCCCCGACTCCGCTACTACGCCGAGCGGTTCCCGGTCGTCGAGGTGGACTCCAGCTACTACGTCCTGCCCAGCCGCCGCAACAGCCTCCTCTGGGCTCACCCCGGTTGCGGTCGGCCGCCGCACAGGTGGACGAGCTGCACGTCCTCTTCAACAACTGCTGCGCCGACGCGGCCGTACGGGCGGCGGGGACGATGCGGCGGATCCTCGACGAAGGGTGAGCCCCGCCGACCGGCCCCGGTCCGGCCCCGCTAGCTCACCCGTACCGGCTTCTCCACGGTGACCTGGTCGATCTCCGTCGTACGGACCGTGAGCCTCATCGTCCACTTGCCGGGCAGGGGGAGCCGCAGCTCGTCGGTGACCCAGTAGCCGCCGCGGTCGGTGAGCTTGGCGTCGATCGGGCCGATCTTCTGAGCCTTGAGGGTGAAGGTGAGCCGCAGTTCGGGAACGGTGGCGATGCCGCCGTCGGGGCCGAAGACCACGGCCTGCACGGAGTTCTTGCCGACCCGCCCGGGGCCGAGGTCGATCTGGACCTTGCCGTGCCCGTTCGGGGTGCCGACGTCGAAGGGGATCGTCGTCGAGGACGCCGTGACCCCACCGGCCGCCTCGCTCGCGCTCTCCTCGGCGATCTCCGCCGCCGCCCGGCCCGGGAGGGTGCCCGTCAGCACGGTGGTGATCACCAGGACGACGACCGCGACGGTGAACTCCGCGAGCACCGACTGCCGCAGGCGTCGGCGCGGCGGATCGGCCGCCAAGGGATCCTCGGCCGACGAGCCTTCGCGGTCGCCCCGGCCTCCGTCGCCCCGGCCAGCCTCTCCCCGGTCGTCGCCGGCTCCCTGGTCAGGCGAGGGCGCGTCGGCGGACGACACGGCGGCGGGGGTCACAGCGGACGCCCCCTCGCCCACCCGCCCGGTCACCCGCGCCGCCACCGCCACGGCCGCCCGCTCGGTGACCTCGGCCCGCTCGCGAACGACGGCCGTCACCGACCCCGCGGCGGCCTCGTCCGACCCCGCGGCGGCCTCGTCCGACCCGGCCTCCCGCCTCGACGCGACAGCCTCCGCCGCCGGAGCCGCCGCCGGAGACTCCCCGGCCTCCCCCAGACGCCCCGTCCAACGCCGTGAGAACGCCGCCGCCACCAGCAGGAGCAGCACGGCGACCAGCTTGGCGACCAGGACCTCCCCGTACGCCGTGGAGGTGAAGGCGGACCAGGAGCCGAGGCCGCGCCAGGACTGGTAGACGCCGGTGACGACGAGGACGATCACCGAGACGAAGGCCAGCCGGGAGAAACGGTTGACCACGGCGGCCGACAGGGTCTCCGGCGCCCGGTACAGCACGGTGAGCAGCGCGGTCAGCCCGCCCAGCCAGACGGCCATGGCCAGCAGATGCAGCACCGAGGAGGTCATCGCGACCGGCACCTGGATACCGGCGGAGGCGTGCTCGGCGGCCGCCCAGGTCCCGGCGAGACCCACCGAGAGCAGCGCACCGCCGAGGAGAGCGCCCTTCCCCCACGCGTCGCCCCGCCGGCGTACGAGGACGAGGGCCGCCACCATGAGCAGCGCCAGCCGGGCCAGCAGCGCGAGTCCCGGCCGGCTCACCAGCGTCTCGCGCAGCACGGAGAGGTCGAGGGCGGCCCCGATGCCGGTGCCCCGCTCGTACGGCCCGCGGAGCAGCAGCAGGGCGGCCGAGGCGAGCAGCAGTGCCAGCCAGCCGGCCAGGAGCAGCTTGCGCAGCGACTCGGCCGGGCCCCCGAGCACGACCGCCAGGAAGAAGGTCACGCCGATGAGCAGGGCGAGGGCGCCGTACGCGAAGTAGCGGGTGATGTCGTAGAGGGAGGAGGTGAGCGGGTCCTCGGTGAGGTCGGAGGGCAGGACCGCGGCGGTCGCGGAGGGCTCGCCGATCGAGAAGAGCAGGGCACCCGAGATGGGGTGGCTGTCGGCCGAGACGACCCGCCAGGCGATCGTGTAGGTGCCGTCGGCGAGGCCGCCGGGCAGGGTGACACCGGCCGTGTCGGACCGGCCGCCCGCGCGCCCCGGCCGGCCCGTGTCGACCGCCCGGTTCTCCGGATCGACGACGCGGATGGAGTCCTCCAGGAGGCTCACCGACTCGGTGAAGCGGAGGGTGATGTCCTTGGGGGCGGCGTCGAGGACGCTGCCGTCGACGGGGTCGCTGCCCTTGAGGGCGGCGTGCGCGGAGGCGGTACCCGCTCCCGCGAGGAGGAACAGGATCAGCGCGGTGCCCAGCAGCACCAGGCGCCGGATCCCACGGCCCCGGCCGCCGCTCCGGTCTCCGGCCCGGCCGCGGTGGCCACCGAAGCCGCAGGTTCGGCCCGGCCGCCCCGCGCCCCGGTCCCCACCTCTGCCGCTGTTGCCGACCCCGCCCTCGACGGGGCCGCTGTCGCCGCCCCTGTCCTCGACTGGGTCGCTGTACCTGCGTCGGTCCACGTAGTGCTCCGGATCCACGGTCGCCGGCTCTCGGACTCCTCGAACACGTACGGACGCCGCGAACGCCGCGTTCAACGCGATCCGCACCGGCCCGCCCCGCCTCCGGGCACCCCCGAACCTACGCCCGCCCCAGCTCCCCGATCTCGGCGGCCCGGTCCGGGTGGAGCAGCGCCAGTTCCGCCGCGTCCCCGTGCTCGTATCCCCCGAAGGTGAACCCCGGCGCCATCGTGCACCCGAACAGCGTCCAGCCACGGCCGTCTGCGGTGCCCGGGACCCTCGCCCCCATCCAGGTCCCCGCGGGCACGACGTACTGCACGTGCTGCCCGTCGAGCACCCGCGGTCCGAGGATGACGACCCGCGAGGACCCGTCCGGGGCGAGCAGCAGCATCCGGAGCGGGTCGCCGAGGTGGTAGTGCCAGATCTCGTCGCCGGGCAGCCGGTGCAGTGCGGAGTAGTCGCCGGGCTCGGTGGTGAGCAGGGCGACGATCGCGGTCCCCTCCGGCCGCCCGTCGTCCCGCTCGGGCCCCGCCCAGGTCTGCCGGAAACGGCCGCCCTCACGCGGGATGGGCTCCAACGCGTAGTGCGCGATGAGGTCTTCGGGAGTCATCCGCCCGAGGCTACGCCCGCCACCACCGCGTCCGTCACCCCTCCGTCCGTCACCACCGCGTCCGTCCACCACCGCGTCCGTCACCGCGCCCGCCGCCCCGCCGCCCCGCCGCCCGGCCGACCGGCCCACCGGCCCACGACACCGCTAGGGCCTACCAGCCCCGCAGGCTCTCCCTCCGCAGGAACGCCAGCCGGGCCCGCTTCTCGGGCAGGTACACCTCCGGCAGATCGACCTCCGGCAGGACGACGACCGGCCCGCGCTCGAACCCCTGACGGGTGAACCGCGCGATGGCCCGCTCGTTCCGCTCGTCCGGATCGACGACGACCCGTGGCCGGTCCAGCCCGACCAGCACGTACGAGGCGAAGACCGCCAGCACCGAGGACGACCACCCCGGCCGCCCTCCGCCCTCCCCGGCGGGCGCCAGCAGCACATGGACGCCGATGTCCCCGGGCTCGACCTCGTAGGCCTCGCCGACCCGGTCCGCCTCCGGCTCGTAGGTCTGCAGCAGTCCGACCGGCTCGCCGTCGTGCACCGCGAGGTAGGCGTGGTGGGTGTCGTAGGCCGCCAGTCCCTCGTACACCTCCCGGACCTGCTCCTCGGTGAGCCCGTTCATGCCCCAGAACCCGGCCCTCGGCTCACTCACCCAGCCATGGACCACCCCGGCGTCGGCCCTCGCGTCCAACGGCAGGATCCGCACGGTCCCGAACCCGTCGGCCACCTGCTCGTGAACGGCCACCCGGTCGCCGTACGACTCGACGCTCATCGCACTTCTCCTCGCTGTCCTGTTCGCTGTTCGTCGCTGTTTCCCGCCCCACCCGGTGCCGGGTCGTCCCCGTCCTCGCGGGTGAGGCGGTCCCAGTCGGTGACGACCGGGACGAGGTCTCCCCCGAGCCACCGGGGGAGCTGATCGCGGTGATGGGCCGAACCGCTCACGCCGGACGCCCCGAACGGCACCACCCAGAGGCTGTCCTCGCGCCGGGCCAGGTCCCAGACGTAACGGGCGGCCGGGCCGCGCGCGCTGAGATCGGTGACGCCGGGGACGGCGGAGGTGCACAGGACGCAGTCGTGGTCCCCGGCGAGCCCCGGCTCGTCGGGCGTGTCCTTGCCGTCGTCCGGGAGCGCGCGCCACGGCACGAGCCGGTGGCTGTCGCCCCAGGGCCCGATCGCGGCGCCGGCCGCCTCCTCCAACGCCTCGCGCACGAGCGCGGCCCGGTCGATCCCGTACAGTTCCTGCGCCCTGAGCAGATGTTCGAGCGCGAACCCGATCCGCACGGTGAGCGAGAGCCACGGCCGGAAGACCTCGGGGTACGCCGGCGGCACCGCCAGCGCCGCGAACGCGGGCTCCGCCGCGAGCCGCCGTACAACCGCCCCGCGCAGCGCCGCGTACGCCGCCGCGTCGACGCTGTCGGCCTCCATCCGCCGGTCCCAGCGCAGAAGCCGGTCACGGAGCGCGGCCGCGGCCGGGCTGATCCCCGCGGCCGGCCCGGACCCGCGCTCACATCCGCCTCCGGGCCCGCCCTCGGTACCCGGCGTGCCGGGGGCGGTCTCGGCGAGGGCGGTCAGGTGGTCCAACAGGGGCCCGGCGGAAGCGAGATGGGTGTCCATGTGCAGGGCGGGCATCTCCGCGGCGGACCACACCCGCCGCTCGTCCAGCAGCGCGCGGATGCGTTCGGCCCGGTGCGGCGGCGCGAACTCCACGCCCAACGGGGTCGCCGGGCCACGCTGGTTGGCCATCACCGCGACGCCGTCCTCGAACACGCCGTACGGCATCTCGTGCCACCCCTGCCACTCGTGCCCCGGCTCCCAGGCCGCGACGACGCGGGTCCGGTTGTCCCGGCCGCGCACCGGCACCCGCCCCGCCACCCGGTGCAGCACCCCGCCCCGCGTGTCCGCCGCCAGCACGACGTTGACCGGCTCGGCCCACGCGTCGAACGCACGGTCCACCTCGGCGACCTCCCGCGCCCGGAGGAGGGGGAGCAACGCGCTCAGCCCGAGGTCCCCGGTGACACGGGGCGGACAGCGGAGGCTGAGGGGACCGGCCGGACCGGGTTCACCCGTGTCCGGCCCCCCGACGACGACCGGCCCCCGCGCGGTCTCGATCACCTCCACCTCCACCGGCTCCCCGCCCGCGACCTCGATGACCTCCACATGCCGGTGCGCGGCCCGCCACACCCCGTCGGGACCGAGTGCCTCCACGCCGCCGTCCGTGGGCCGCAGCCGCTCCCGGTACAGGTCCTGGTAGTCGGCCATGGCGTTGGTGATGGCCCAGGCCACGTCGCCGGTGTGCCCGAAGTGCGCGATGCCCGGCATACCGGGGACGGCGAGGCCGACGACGTCGAACTCGGGGCAGGAGAGGTGGATCTGCTGGTAGACACCGGGTGCCTCGATGAACCGGTGCGGATCACCGGCGATGACGGCCTGCCCGGTGGCCGTACGGGAGCCGTCGACGAGCCACCCGTTGCTGCCGGCGGTGGCGGGCCCGTCCGTGGCGAACAGCCCGACCGCGTCGGCACCGAGATGCCGTACGGCCTCCTCCCGCCAGAGCTTGGCGGGGAACCCGGCGAACAGGATGTGCGTGGCGAGCCACACACCGAGCGGATGCCAGACCTCCCAGCGCCCGGTCACGAGCCCGGCGCGCTCGAACTCGGGCGCCCGCCGCCCGCCCTCGGCCAGCCCGTCGTTCACACCCTCGACGTACGCGCGGACCCAGTCGGCGGTCTCCGGGTCCGTTCTCTCCAGCCGGTCGAAGCATCTTCGCGCCGTGTCCGCCAGACGGGCCCGCCGCGCGAACCGGTCCCAGCCGAGGGAGTCCACGCCCAGGAAGGCGGCGGTGGTGCCCTGGACCCGATGGCGTTCGACCTCCAGTTGCCAGGCGCGGTCGAGGGCGGTGACCCGGCCCTGGGCGTGGGCGAGAGCGCGGACGTCTGCGGCGCGGAGGTGGGGGATGCCCCAGGCGTCGCGGTACGTCCCGTACGCCTGTGGTCCCTGTGACCCTCGCGCCCCCTGCGATCCCCGGGGTCCATGGCTCGACATGCCCCCTCGGACCTGCTCCCGCCCGCCGATGTCCCGCATTCTCGTCCCCGCTCCCCTCGTGATTTAGGTTAGCCTCACCTAAGCAATCGGTGATCAAAGCGTACGGGAAGGGTGCAGAAGCCATGGGGCAGGGGCACGGTTGGGAGGGAGCGGTCCTCAAACTGCTCCGCGGCAAGGACTTCGTCCTCACGGTGACCGGTGCGGAACAGGTCACCGAGCACTACCGCCGGGTCCACCTCACCGACGGCGGCATGCTCGCGACGACCGGCGTCCACCCGACGATGTGGGTACGCCTGTGGTTCGACGCCGCCGGCAAACCGCACCAGCGGGCCTACACCCTGGTCGACCCCGACCCGGCCACCGGCACCTTCAGCCTGGAGTTCGCCCTCCACGACGGACACGCCAGCGACTGGGCCCGCACCGCGAAGCCCGGCGACACCATCGAGGCCACGGTCCAGGGCACCGCCTTCACCGAGCCCGACCCCACCCCGTCCCACCTCCTCGCCGTCGGCGACCCGGCCTCCCTCCCGGCCCTCAACTCCCTCCTGGGCGCACTCCCGTCGGCCCCGGCGACGATCTGGTTCGAGACGCCGACGGACACCGGGGCCCCCACCCCCGAGGCGGGCGGGCTCCCCCTCCGCCTCGACCCCACCCGCCACGACCTCCGCCCGGTCCCCCGCCAGGACGCCGGCGCCCGCCTCCTCACCCAGGTGAGAGCCGACGCCCCCGCCCTCCTGGCGAACACCCCCACCCCCTACGTCTGGATCGCCTGCGACACCACGACGACCCGCTCCCTGACGACGTACTTCCGCAAGGAACTGGGCGTACCGAAGCAGCGGACGCACGCGCTGGGCTACTGGCGCCCGTGAGGCGGCCGGCGCCCTCGCCCGGGGCCGGGCTGCGGCGGGCCGCCCGGCGGGCGATCATCGGGGCATGAACGTCACCCTTCACCTCGCCCAGGACCCCGAGGCGGACGAGCTCCTCGGGCGCAGTCCGCTCGCCGCGCTGGTCGGCATGCTGCTGGACCAGCAGGTGCCGATGGAGTGGGCGTTCAGGGGCCCGTGGACCATCGCGCACCGGCTCGGCGCGGACGACCTGGACGCCCACGAGATCGCGGCGGCCGACCCGGAGTCGTTCGTCGCGCTGCTGTCGGCCAAACCGGCGGTGCACCGCTACCCCGGTTCCATGGCGAAGCGGATCCAGCAGCTGTGCCAGTACCTCGTCGACCACTACGACGGCGACGCGAGCGCGGTCTGGCAGGACGCGGCGACCGGCGGGGAACTGCTCTCCCGCCTCGAATCCCTCCCCGGCTTCGGCCGCCAGAAGGCCCAGATCTTCCTGGCCCTCCTCGGCAAACAACTCGGCGTCCACCCCACCGGCTGGCGGGAGGCCGCCGGGTCCTACGGCGACCCCGATGCCTTTCGCTCCGTGGCCGACATCAAGGGCCCCGACTCGCTGGCCAAGGTCCGGGCCCACAAGCAGGAGATGAAGGCGGCGGCCAAGGCGGCGAAGGCCTCCGGCAAGTAGCCGCGGAGGCGGAGCCGACGGCCGCGCCCCGGGGCGCGCTCCACCCACGCCACCGGGAGCAGTCGTGGCGCGGCTCCGAAGACTTCCCGGCGACATCGCGGCACCCCTGCGCAGAAGTCCGGACGACGCGACGAGGAACCCCGGCGCGACCGGGGCGACACCCCGGGAGAATCCCCGACCCGCGCCGCGCAGCGGACGCGCCGCACCCCCGAAAGAGCCCCGTCGGGCACCCACGACGGCCACCGGACCCTCACGGAATCACCGGTATGCCCTACTTCGCTCCACCTTTTCCGTCCCCGCACTCCGCCGCCATGGCTGCGCCCGGAACGTCTTGACCGGTAGGCTTTCCGTGTGATCTTCAAGCGCATCGGAAACGGCCGACCGTACCCCGAACACGGCCGGGAAAGCACCCGGCAGTGGGCGGACGTCGCGCCGCGCCCGGTCCGCCTCGATCAGCTCGTGACGACCAAGGGGCAGCTGGACCTGGAGACCCTCCTCGCCGAGGACTCCACGTTCTACGGCGACCTCTTCGCGCACGTGGTGAAGTGGCAGGGCGACCTGTACCTGGAGGACGGCCTCCACCGCGCGGTCCGCGCGGCCCTCCAGCAACGCCAGGTGCTCCACGCCCGCGTCCTGGAACTGGACTAGCCCGCACGGAAGCCGGTTGGCCCTTTCGGGTTGGACCACAGCGCGGTGAATGATCATCTAGTAGGCATCACCGTCCAACGGCACTACGCTGCGCCCATGAGCATGCTGACCCCTCCCGGCATGGGCGGCCAGTACCGGATCACGGGGGACAAGTACCCGAAGCTGCGTCGGCCCAGGAGGCGGCGCAGGCTCGTCCTCGCCGTCCTCGCGTCCGTGACGTCGCTGGGCCTCGTGGGCTGGGGAACCCTGCAGCTCATCGACGTCTTCACCGGTGACGGGGACCAGGCCGCCGCGGCCGGCCCCAAGGCGGACTGCGCGTCCCGCGTGAGCCCGTCCCCCGGAGCGAGCGGACCGGCCGGGAAGTCCGGGGCGTCCGCGAAGGGCTACCCCGCACCGGGCAGGATCACCGTCAACGTCCTCAACGCCACGCCCCGGGCCGGTCTCGCCAAGGAGACCGCCGCCGAGCTGAAGAAGCGTGGCTTCCGCATCGGGAACGTGGGCAACGCGACCAAGGAGTACGACAAGAAGGTCAAGGGCGCCGCGATACTGCTCGGCGCGAAGGCCGCCGCCGACGCGGCGCTGCCCGTCCTCAACACCCAGCTCACCGGGGCGCGGCTGAAGACCGACGGTCGTACGAAGGCCACCGAGGTGGACCTCGTCATCGGCACCGGCTTCAAGGCCCTCAGCAAGCAGAAGGACGCCGACCGGGCCCTGGCCGATCTGACCAGGCCCGAGCCGACGCCCAGCACCACCAGAACCTGCTGACCCCGAAGGCCTACACACGCACGGGCTACTCCGCGGCGCCGTAGAGCCGGTCGCCCGCGTCTCCCAGGCCCGGCACGATGTAGCCGTGCTCGTTGAGGCGCTCGTCGACGGCGGCGGTCACCACCGTCACCGGTGAGCCCGCCAGCTCCCGCTCCATGATCTCGACGCCCTCGGGTGCGGCCAGGAGCACCACGGCGGTCACGTCGTCGGCACCGCGGGCGATCAGCTCGCGGATCGCGGCGACCAGGGTGCCGCCGGTGGCGAGCATGGGGTCGAGGACGTACACCTGACGCCCGGAGAGATCCTCCGGCATGCGGGTGGCGTACGTGGAGGCCTCCAGCGTCTCCTCGTTGCGGATCATGCCGAGGAAGCCCACTTCGGCGGTCGGCAGCAGCCGGACCATGCCGTCGAGCATGCCGAGGCCGGCCCGGAGGATGGGCACCACGAGGGGGCGCGGGTGGGAGAGCTTGACGCCCGTGGTCGACGCGACCGGCGTCGTGATGTCGACCAGCTCGGTGCGCACGTCCCGCGTGGCCTCGTAGGCGAGCAGGGTGACCAGTTCGTCGGCGAGGCGACGGAAGGTCGGGGAGTCGGTGCGCCGGTCGCGCAGCGTGGTGAGCTTGTGGGCGACCAGAGGGTGGTCGACGACGTGGAGACGCATGTCCACAACAGTAACCGGGGCAACAGGCCCGGGCGCCCCCTCACCGTCCCCCACCCGCCGCACCTTTCCGATGGCATCAAACCCGCCATCGGCGGGAAAGTGGGATGAACGGAGCGACGACGGAACGACCGGCGCCTGACGGTGGTGAGCCCATGCCAGACCCGAACAACGCTTCCCCACGTCCCCGGGGCACCCGCACGGGACCCGACCCGGCCGAGCGGCGCAACGCGCCCGACCGGCGGACCGGAAGGTCCGCGCGGACAGCGGGCGGTACGACGCGTACGGCCGAGGGAGCGGAACGACCAGGCGGCCGAGTGACGCCGCAGGCCTCCGCCGGGACGGCCGACCGCACGACGCGGCCGCCCGGCGGTACGGCGCGGACCCCCACCGGGACCGCGCGGGGCGCCGGCCCGCCGGCGCGGACGGGCGGCCGGGCAGCTCGCACGGGCAAGGGACCGGCGCGGACCGCTGAACGGACGGCGCCCCCGGCGGACGAGACGGCGCGGACGACCGGGCGCGCCACGCCCCCGGCGGACAGGACGGGGCGGGGAACCGGAAACGCGGCTCGGGAAGCGGCGGGAAAGGCGCGGGTGGCGGTGCGAGGGGCCGAAGAGGTGGCGGACATGGCTGATGAGGCGCAGGGCGGCGGGCGGGAGAACGAGGCGGCCCGTCGGCGCCGACGGGCACAGTTCCTGCGGGAACTGACGGAGGCGCGGGAGCTGCGCGACCGGGTCCAGCCGCGCCGCGCCAAGGCCGCCCGACTCCGCCACGCCATGCGCATGCGCACCTTCCGCTGGTGACCCGGCCGCCCCGCCCTCTCGGCTCCTCCCCCGCGCCCTCCCCTCCCACGGGACCCGTGCGACGTGTTCGTGGGGCCCGAGTGGGGCGTTCACGGGGTGGCCGTGCATATGCGGCCGGGATCTGCGCGTACGATCCGCTGGTGGCGGCAACAGGTGCCCAGGTGAACGGCGGCCCCACCGGCGATCAAAAGAGCCGGACACAGGGAGCCGAAGACGTCCCCTGAGCGCTCCGTTTCTGCCACGATTCCGAGTGGGTGGGGCTCGGACCGCAAGCCTCCCCATCCACAACGTCCGCCGGGGGGACCCCCGACCGGCACACCTATGACCAGTGGGAGAGTCACGGTGTACTTCGCCGCACTGCTCGCGCGCACCGAAGACGGGTGGGAAGCGAGCGACACAGAGCTCGACGATGTGGAAACCCTGTCGGATCTGGCCGACCTGGCCCGTGAAGCCTCGCCCGGCGACGACACGGTGCTGGTGCTCATCGAGCAGGAGGACGCCTGGTTCGGCGTCGTCCGCATCGATGGCGAGGACGACCCTCGTATCTACGTGTCGGACGCCGCCGCCGCTGCCCGCAGCAGCTACGGCGAGATCCTGCTCACCGACGAACTGCTCGGAAGGGAGCCCGGCGACGACACCGCCGACCTGGAGTCTCTCGATCTCGACGGCACCGAGGACGGCGAGTCCGACGACGAGGACGACGACACGTCCGCCGAGGCCGTGCCGCACAGCCCCGTCGGCGACACCGAGATCCTCGACGACCTGGGGGTGGGCGAGAAGGAGCTGCGCGCTCTCGACGCCGACGACGCCCTCGGCTCGATCGCCGAGGCTCTCGGGGCGTCGGAGGTCCTGGAGACGGTCCGCTGAGTGCGGTGAGTCCGCCGAGTCCATCGGCTGCGTTCCCCCGGTGACCGACGCGACCGACGCGGCGGCACCGGGCGGACCCGATCCCGTCCGTGACCCCTGGCGGTCCGCGATGCGGCTCGCCCTGGCCGAGGCCGGGCGGGCCGCCGAGGGCGGTGACGTCCCGGTCGGCGCGGTCGTCCTGGCCCCGGACGGCACGACCGTCCTCGCCACCGGGCACAACGAACGCGAGGCGACCGGCGACCCGACCGCCCACGCCGAGGTACTGGCCCTGCGCCGGGCGGCCGCCGCCCTGCGGGCTCCCGCGACGCGGACCGCCTCCGGCGAAGACGGCGAGGGCGGCCAGGACGGCGACGGGGTCAAGGGCGGTGACGGGGTCAGGGGCGGTGACGGCAGACGACCGGGCGAATGGCGGCTGACCGGCTGCACCCTGGTCGTGACCCTCGAACCCTGCACGATGTGCGCGGGCGCGCTCGTGCAGTCCCGGATCGACCGGGTCGTCTACGGCGCCCGCGACGAGAAGGCCGGCGCCACCGGCTCCGTCTGGGACGTCGTACGCGACCGGCGCCTCAACCACCGCCCCGAGGTCGTCGAAGGCGTCCTCGCCGACGACTGCGCCCGGCTCCTCACCGAGTTCTTCCGCACCCGCTGAGACCCCCTCGATACCGATTTCAAAGCACGCCCCACCTTGCTGTAAGGTCTCCCTCGGTAGCGTGTCCGAGCGGCCGAAGGAGCTCGCCTCGAAAGCGAGTGTGGCGCAAGTCACCGAGGGTTCAAATCCCTCCGCTACCGCAGAAGAAGGGCCCGGTCCATTGGACCGGGCCCTTCGCGTTTGAGGCGTTGAGGCGTTGAGACGGTGAGGCGTGTGGGGGGCGGCATTTCGAGGCGGCCGACGCGCTCCCGAGCACCTGGGCATGCACACCCGGCGCGCCGGCACAACCCGGGAATCGCCGGAACAGTGATCCCCGTCCCCCGTGCTTGTCTTGGGGCGGCGCCGCCGGGTTCGGCACGCGGTGCCCACAGCTGAGCCGTACACGCTGTCCGTCGCCCGAGGGGAAGTCCTTGACATGATCAGTCGTCCACTGGCCAGAGCAGCCTGCACCGCCGCCGCCGGCCTGCTGCTGGCAGGCGGAGTCGTCGTCGCCGCGCCGGGCACGGCACTGGCGGCCCGGTCCGATTGCGAACGTGGGGCCAACGGCTTCCGCGACATCTCCGACAGTCTGGTCGGTGTGCCTGCCGGCCCGGCGGACAAGACCCTGCGCTCCGACCCGCAGGGGCTGTCCGGGCGGATCAGTCTGCGGGCCACCACCATCGACGGTCGGGTCCACGGATTCGCCGCGCTCTCGGCCCCGCGTGTGGGAGACGAGATCTGGATGGACTGGACGCTCAACGGCAGGGACGTCCACGTCCAGTGCGGCCCCTTCCGGGCAAGCCGGGACGGCCAGCCCCTGACCAGCGCCGCGAAGGTGACGGACAACAGCCCGAACTACCGGTTCCGTGCCTGCGGCGGCGGGGGCGGCCAGGCGGTGCAGTGCACGGACTGGTGGTAGCCGAACCGGCGGGCCCACCTCCGCGCTCCGGCATCCGTGGATGCCGGAGCGCGGTGTCGTACCGCCGGCAGCGCGAACAGGCCCCTCGAAGCCCGAGGTCCGGCGTCTCTCCTGCGAACGCATGATCGGGTTACACTCGCCGCCGACAAAGAGGGACCGACAGGGCCCATGGGGCACAAGAGGCGGGGGAGGCCGCGGTGGCGGTGCAGGGGAAGAAGATCGCGCTGTATGTGCTCGTGGTCTTCGTGCTCTACGTGATCATCACGGACCCGGCCAAGGCCGCCGACTACGTCCAGATAGGGTTCGAGGGCGTCTCCAACGCCGCCCAGTCCGTCGGCGACTTCTTCACCTGGATCGCCGACGGGGCCGAGTAGCCCCCGCCCCGTACCCCGTACCCCGTACGACCCTTCCGGAGCACCCATGATCCGCCACCTGGTCCTCTTCAAGCTCAACGAGGGCGTCGAGCGCGACGACCCGCGGGTCGTGCGGGGTGAGGGCGCCTTCCGCGCACTGGACGGCACGATCGCGGAGATCCGCTCCTGGGAACTGGGCTGGAACCTCAGCGACCGCCCCATCGCCTACGACTTCGCGATCAACTCCGCGTTCGACGACCTGGACGGCCTGCGCGCCTACGCCGAGCACCCGGACCACCAGGCGGGCGTGGCGCTGTGGCGCGAGTTCGCCACGTGGGTCGTCGCCGACTACGAGTTCTGAGCCGTAGGGCCGTTCGTCCCCGCGCACGCGCCGCTCGTTCCGCACCACCCGCCCCTCCCACTCCGCCCCGCACTCGAACAGTGCGGGGTTTTTTGCACCCGATTGCCCCTCATGCTCTCCACTCATGTTCAACACGGGTATATGCGGTGCTTGATCACAGTGCACATGTCTTGTGATGCTATGACCGCTTTTGACGGTTGAGTTGATGGATGAAGAGGTGGCGTTGACCGTGTCGGCCAGTACTGCGCCTCCCCAGGAAGAAGTCCCGGCTCCCGAGCCCGCGTCGGCCCAGGTCGCCGCCCAGGCCACCGCACCCGCCCCGGAGAAACGTCGCGGCGCCGACACCCGGGCCCTCACCCAGGTGCTGTTCGGTGAGCTGAAGCATCTGGCGCCGGGCACTCCGGAGCACAACCGCGTGCGCGGGGCGCTCATCGAGGCGAACCTCCCGCTCGTGCGCTACGCGGCCGCCCGTTTCCGCTCCCGCAACGAGCCCATGGAGGACGTCATCCAGGTCGGGACCATCGGGCTGATCAACGCCATCGACCGGTTCGACCCGGACCGGGGCGTGCAGTTCCCGACCTTCGCGATGCCGACCGTCATCGGCGAGATCAAGCGGTACTTCCGCGACAACGTGCGCACGGTCCACGTCCCGCGCCGGCTGCACGAGCTGTGGGTCCAGGTGAACAGCGCGACCGAGGACCTCACCACCGCCTTCGGGCGCACCCCCTCCACCGCCGAGATCGCCGAACGGCTGCGCATCACCGAGGAGGAGGTCCTGTCCTGCATCGAGGCGGGCCGGTCGTACCACGCGACCTCGCTGGAGGCCGCCCAGGAGGGTGACGGAATGCCGGGGCTGCTCGACCGGCTCGGCTACGAGGACCCGGAGCTGGACGGCGTCGAACACCGCGACCTCGTACGGCACCTCCTCGTCCAGCTGCCCGAGCGCGAGCAGCGGATCCTGCTGCTGCGCTACTACAGCAACCTCACGCAGTCACAGATCAGCGCCGAGCTGGGGGTCTCCCAGATGCACGTGTCCCGGCTGCTGGCCCGCAGCTTCGCGCGGCTGCGCTCGGCCAACCGGATCGAGGCGTAGCGCTCAGCGAGGGTGCCGGAGGCCTCCTGCTCATCGGCCGGTTTCCGGGTGACCTTCGGTAACCACACACCCCCCGCGCCTTCCCGGATGGACCATGGGGCACGCGGGGCGCACGATGGCAGGCGGGGCGCACAGAATCGGCCAGCGGTGCGCGTGCGCAGGCCATGGGCCTGTCCGAATGCGCTGTCGAAGTGTCACCGTCGAGAGCGAATCGCTTTTTGACGGTCTTTCCGGCAGAACTGCGCTGAAATCCCATCAGACTGCCTTTTTCCAGGGCCTATCCACCCTCTCCATGTCGACATGTCACTACATCGCGTTGCCGACGTGTGACATTCTCTCCCCAGCGCGTTTGCCGTGGCCTCGCCGCCGGTATTCAGGTGGAGGCTGCGTTCCTTACGACGGAGCGTCCGCCGCGACCGTCCGCGACCCAAAGGGGGTGGCATGTCCGCAGACCAGGGCAGCTCGAAGGTGCTCACGCTCGAGAAGAGCGCGACCGCGCCCGACGCTATCCAGGCCCCTCAGGACCTTCAGGCGCTTGAGGACCTTCCCGGTCCCCAGGCTCCGCCGGTGACTGACCTTCCGGCCGTGTCGGCCTCGGCGAACATCGACACCCGCACCCTGTCCCGCTCCCTGTTCCTGCGGCTGGCCGCACTGGACGAGAACAGCCCCGAGCGTGCCTACGTCCGGGACACCCTCATCGAGCTCAACCTCCCGCTGGTGCGTTACGCCGCCGCCCGTTTCCGGTCGCGCAACGAGCCGATGGAGGACATCGTCCAGGTCGGCACGATCGGCCTGATCAAGGCGATCGACCGCTTCGACTGCGAACGGGGCGTGGAGTTCCCGACGTTCGCGATGCCGACGGTCGTGGGCGAGATCAAGCGGTTCTTCCGCGACACCTCGTGGTCGGTCCGGGTTCCGCGCCGGCTGCAGGAGCTGCGTCTGGCGCTCACCAAGGCCAGCGACGAGCTGTCGCAGAAGCTCGACCGCTCCCCGACCGTCACCGAACTCGCCGCCGTCCTGGGCGTGTCGGAGGAGGACGTCGTCGACGGCCTCGCGGTCGGCAACGCCTACACCGCGTCGTCACTGGACTCGCCGGCCCCCGAGGACGACGGCGGCGAGGGCTCCCTCGCGGACCGTCTCGGCTACGAGGACACGGCACTGGAGGGCGTGGAGTACCGCGAGTCCCTCAAGCCGCTGCTGGCCAAGCTGCCGCCCCGTGAGCGCCGGATCATCATGCTCCGGTTCTTCGCGAACATGACGCAGTCCCAGATCGGCGAAGAGGTCGGCATCTCCCAGATGCACGTCTCCCGCCTCCTCACCCGGACCCTGGCCCAGCTCCGCGAGGGCCTGATCTCCGACTGAGGCGGCACCGCCCACGCGGTGACACGTGACCCGCCGGGGCGGCTTGACGCCACCCCGGCGGTAGTCGCGCGCGGGAGTACGTGGGCGACACGGGCCCATGATTCGGGCGCGGGCCCGGTGGGGGCGGCTTGACGGCACCCCCGGCGGTGGTCGTGTGCGGGGGTAGGCTCCACCGGGCGTCGATGCCTTCAAGGGCCTCGGTCTGCAGGTAGAGGTCCTCGGCGCTCTCCCGGTCCCCCGCCTTGCGTCGCAACGTGGGCGACCCCGAGTGCGTGGTTCAGGCGCGGGCCCGGTGGGGCTTCTCGCGCAGTTCCCGGCGCCCCTGAAAGCCCAGGCCCCTTCGGCCCGAAAAGCACGGGGCGCAGCCCCTGCTTTTCAGGGGCGCGGGGAACTGCGCGAGCAACCACGACGCACCCGCACCCGCACGATCACGATCACGACCACGGCCCCCGGCAGACGCACAGGCGCCCACCCCACAGGGACCTACGCCAGCGCCAGCCACACCACCGCGGCCACCACAGCCACCGCCGCGAGAACACCGACGATCACACCGACCCGCGGCCCGGAACCGCCCGCCGCACCCGAGGCGGCCTGCCGGCCCCCCGAAGGCGTCTCGTCGACGAAGGCGCGGAACATCTGCGTGCTCCCCGCGGGGTCGTAGTTGCCCTGGGGGTTCTGGTTGTCGGCCATGGCCCGAGACCTTAGCGAATCGCGCACGACGCACCCAAGCGGGGTCGCCCGCCCACGACCCCGCACCGTTCTCCTTTGCCAAGACTTGGGCCGCGCCCACCCGATTTCATTTGCCTGCAGCAACCATCCATTCTATGGTTGCCCTAAGCAACAACATCGGGAGGCACTCCATGGCCGGGCAGGCGCACTACGAGGAGCTGGTCCGTCAGCTCAGTGCCGTCGGGGCCGTGAAGCGGGAGCTCACCAGGATGCTGCCGCACGAGTGCCCCGGCGGCTCGGCGGGAGTCCTGACCCTGCTCGGCCGGCACGGCGAGATGCGGATGAGCAGGCTCGCCGAGCTGCTCGCGGTGGACATGTCGGTGACCAGCCGTCATGTCGCCCACGTCGCCGGGCGGGGCTGGATCGAACGCCTCCCCGACCCGGCGGACAAACGCTCACGCATCCTGCGCCTGACCCCCGAGGGCCGGGCCGTGGTCGCGGAGCTGGACCGCCGCAGCGGCCGGCTGATGGCCGACCGGCTCAGCGACTGGTCCGACGACGAGGTCGCCCAGCTCGCCCGGCTCCTGGGCCGGCTCCGCGAGAGCTTCGACGCCACCCCGACCCGCGCACCCGCCTAGCGGCCGACGCGACGACGCCCAGGCCCCACAGCGGCCGGCCCGACGATCCGTACGCCCGCACAGCGGCGTCCACCCCGACCCGTACACCCGCAAAGACCCGTAGGAAAAGGAAGCCCCATGGCAACGACCACACCAGCCGGTGTGCGGGCTCACGCCAAGCACGGAGGAGGCACCGCCAAGGGTGCTCCCCACAGCGGTGGCGACCACGCCCCGATGACGCACCGGCAGATCATGGAAGCGCTGACCGGACTGCTGCTCGGCATGTTCGTGGCGATCCTGTCGTCGACGATCGTGTCGAACGCGCTGCCGGACATCATCAAGGACCTGGGCGGCGGACAGAGCGCCTACACGTGGGTCGTGACCGCGTCGCTGCTCGCGATGACCGCGTCCACCCCGCTGTGGGGCAAGCTCGCCGACCTGTTCTCCAAGAAGCTGCTGATCCAGCTCGCACTCGTGATCTTCGTGCTCGGGTCGGCCGCCGCCGGCCTGTCCCAGAACGCCGGGACGCTCATCACGTTCCGCGCGGTCCAGGGCGTCGGTATGGGCGGTCTCTCCTCGCTGGCCCAGATCATCCTCGCGGCGATGATCTCCCCGCGCGAACGCGGCCGGTACAACGGCTACCTAGGCGCCACCTTCGCGACCGCCATGGTCGGCGGCCCGCTGGTCGGCGGTGTCATCACCGACACCAGCTGGCTCGGCTGGCGCTGGTGCTTCTACGTCGGCGTGCCCTTCGCGGTCATCGCCCTGGTCGTGCTCCAGCGGACCCTGCACCTGCCGGTCGTCAGGCGCAAGGTGAAGGTCGACTGGGCCGGCGCGTTCCTCATCACCGCCGCGGTCTGCCTGCTGCTGATCTGGGTGACCTTCGCCGGTGACAAGTACGACTGGGTGTCGTGGCAGACGTACGCGATGGTCGGCGGCACTGTCGCGCTGCTCGCGCTGTTCCTGCTGGTCGAGTCGAAGGCGACCGAGCCGATCATGCCGTTGCGGCTGTTCCGCAACCGGACGATCGCGCTGGCGTCGCTGGCCTCCCTCTTCGTCGGTGTCGCGATGTTCGCGGGCACCATCTTCTTCAGCCAGTACTTCCAGCTCGCCCGCGACAAGTCGCCGACCATGTCCGGCGTCATGACGATCCCGATGATCGCCGGTCTGTTCGTCTCCTCGACCGTCTCCGGCCAGGTCATCACCCGCACCGGCCGCTGGAAGGCCTGGCTGCTCGCCGGCGGTGTGCTGGTGACCTCCGGGCTCGCGCTGCTGGGTTCGCTCCGGTACGACACCGCGTACTGGCACGTGGCGATCTTCATGGCGCTGCTCGGTCTCGGCGTCGGCATGATGATGCAGAACCTGGTGCTGTGCACCCAGAACCAGGTCGCCCCGAGCGACCTCGGCGCCGCCAGCTCGGTCGTCACCTTCTTCCGCTCCCTCGGCGGCGCGATCGGCGTCTCGGCGCTGGGCGCGGTGCTGAGCCACCGGATCTCGCACTACGCCGAGGAGGGCCTCGCCAAGCTGGGCGTGTCCGGTTCCGCCACGGGCCACGGCGAGATCCCCGACCTGGACGCCCTGCCCACGCCGATCCGCACGGTCATCGAGAGCGCCTACGGCCACGGCATCGGAGACGTCTTCCTCTACGCCGCCCCCTTCGCCGTCCTCGCCCTGGTCTTCTCCCTCTTCATCAAGGAGGTCCCGCTGCGGACCACCGGGGCGCTCGCCCAGGCGGCCCAGACGAAGGCGGCGGCCACGGAGACCGACGGGGAGACGGACACGCCGGACGCGTCCGCGACGCCCGCCCAGACCACGGCCCCGGCCCCGGTGGCCGCGGACTCCGGCACGGCTCCGGCCGCCGACACGGCAACGGTCACCCCGCCGGTGTCGGACAGCGGCAACGGAACTCCCGTACGCGGTCAGGTCCGCGGGGCCGAGGGCGTGCCCGTGCCGCGGGCCGCCGTCACCCTGATCTCGCTCGGCGGACGGCAGCTCGGCCGTTCGGTCGCGGGGGCCGACGGCGCCTACGCGGTGGACGCGCCCAGCGCCGGGTCGTACGTCCTGATCGCGGCCGCCGACGGGTTCCAGCCCCAGGCGTCCACGGTGGTCGTGAACGGTGAGCCGGTCGCGTACGACATCCTGCTCAGCGGCACGAGCGGGCTGAGCGGTGTGGTGCGGGCCGACGGCACCGGGCGCGCCGTGCGGGACGCCATGGTCGTGGTGACCGATGTGCGCGGGGACGTGCTGGCCGGCGGGCTCACCGGTGAGCAGGGCGAGTTCGCCTTCGGCGAGCTGGTGCCCGGTGCGGTCACCGTCGCGGTGAACGCCGCCGGGTTCCGGCCGCGTGCCCTGCCCGTCGAGGTCGGCGGCACCGGGGTCACCCGGATCGAGATCGACCTGGAGACCGGGGCCCGGCTCCAGGGCGTCGTCCGGGGGCCGGGCGGAGTGCTGGCCGACGCCCGCGTGACCCTCGTCGACGCGGCGGGCAACGTGGTCGGCTCGGCCACCACCGGCGCGGACGGGGCGTACGCCTTCACCGACCTGGACGGCGGCGAGTACACGGTCATCGCGACCGGCTACCCGCCCGTGGCCACGGCCCTGACCGTCGCCGGACCCGGCGTCGACGGCCACGACATCGAACTCGCCCACCCCGGCGAGTAGTTCGAGCGGCTGACAGTCGAACCACCGGCCGGTGGAGCCACCCCCCGCTCCACCGGCCGGTCGCATGCTGAGGAGTTGGACGGACCATGGCACTGACCGCGAGGATCCGCACCCGGGACGGATGGGCCGTGTCGCACGCGGTCGTCACGGTGACCGACATGACCGGTACGCAGGTGCTGCGGGCCGGGGCGGACGCCGAAGGGGGCGTGCACGACCCGACGGCGCTCGCGCCCGGCGCCTACACGGTGATCGTCACGGCGGTCGGCCACGCGCCGTTCGCCGCCGGCGCGCTGGTGACCGCGAGCGGCCGGGCGGAGGTCGGCACGGTCACCCTCTCCCGGCTCGGCGGCACGGAACTGCCGCCGCCCGGCCCCTGGACCGTCGACCCCGCCCACTCCTCCGTCTCCGCGCTGGCCCAGCACCTCGGCATCTCCAGCGTCCACGGCCGCTTCACCGACTTCTCGGCCTCGATCGAGATCGCCCCGGCCCCGGACGAGGGCACCGGGTCCCGGGTGGAGGCGGTGATCCGGGCCGCCTCGATCGACACCGGGAACGCGACCCGGGACCGGCATCTGCGCTCGCCGGACTTCCTGGACGCCGAACGGCACCCCGAGATCACCTACGTCTCGACGGGCCTGACCCCGGCCGGCCCGGACCGCTGGACGGTCCACGGCGAGCTGGGCATGCGCGGGGTCGTACGGCCGGTGGACCTGGACCTGGCCTACCTGGGCACCGGCGCGGACCCGTGGGGCGGCACGCGCGCCGCGTTCCGGGCCACCGCCGAACTGCACCGTGCGGACTTCGCCATGAACTACAACCAGGTCGTGCAGGCGGGGATCGCGGCGATCGGGACGACGCTGAGGGTCGAACTGGACGTGCAGGCCGTGCAGGGGCGGAGCGCGTAGCGCTGCCGCGAGGGGCGCGGGGAACCGCGCGAACCACCACGACGCACCCGCCGCCGAACCGCGGAACCCCCCGAGCCGATGGGCGCCCCTGGCCCTACGCTGGGCGCCATGGCACGGAACATCGCGACCAACACCTCGGTCTCCCTCGAAGAGCTGCTCGACTTCGTACGGCCCCGCCACCGGGCCCTCCTGCTCACCCGGCGGGCCGACGGCAGCCCCCAGGCCTCCCCGCTGACCTGCGGCGTCGACGACTCGGGCCGGATCGTCGTCTCCACCTACCCCGAGCGCGCCAAGACGCGCAACGCCAGGCGGGACGAGCGCGTGAGCGTCGTCGTGCTGAGCGACGACTGGGACGGCCCCTGGGTCCAGATCGACGGCACGGCGGAGGTTCTCGACTCACCGGACTCGGTCGAGCCCCTGGTGGAGTACTTCCGGAACATCTCGGGCGAGCACCCGGACTGGGACGAGTACCGGGAGGCGATGGTCAAGCAGGGCAAGTCGATCATCCGGGTCACGCCGGTGCGGTGGGGGCCGGTGGCCACCGGAGGGTTCCCCGCGCGGCTGGTGGGCGGGGAGTCCTAGCCGGTGGCCGGGAAGTCCGGGGAGACCGGACGTCCGGGGAGCGGTCAGCCCCGCTCGGCCATCACCTCGATGCCGGCGACCAGGGTCTCCAGGGCGTAGGCGAAGTCCCGTTCGCGCATCTCCTCCACGGTGTCGCCGCCGCGGGCCTCCATGAGGTCCGCGGAGTGCCGGATGACCTCGTGGGGCGAGAGGGAGCCGGAGACCGCGCTCATGGCCTGGCGGAAGTACTCCTCCTGGGTCACCCCGGCGGCGGCGCAGCGCTGCACGAAGTGGCCCTCGATGGTGCCGAAGCCGTAGACGAACTGGAAGACCGCCGCGATGGCGCCGGCCTGGCCGCGCGGGGGCAGTCCGGTGCGGTGGACCACGCGCTGCACGGCGAGCGAGAAGTCGAGCGAGCGCGGGCCGATGTTGAGGAAGGTGCCGGCGAGGGGCGACACCCAGGGGTGGCGGACCAGAACCGTCCGGTACTCCCCGGCCAGCGTGCGCAGTTGGCCCCGCCAGTCCTCGCCCGCGTCCTCCGGAGGCAGGCGCATCTCGCCGAACGCCTGGTCCAGCACCAGTTCCAGCAGGTCGTCCTTGGTGTCCACGTACCAGTAGACCGACATCGCCGTCACGTTCAGCTCGGCGGCCAGCCGGCGCATCGAGAACTTGGCCAGCCCCTCCGCGTCCAGCAGCCGTACGGCCGCCGCGATGATCCGCTCGCGGTCCAGCCCCGACGGCTGTCCGCCCCGCCCCGCCCGCGCCTTCGCCTTCCCCTCCAGCCAGACACTGGCCCGCGCGGACCCTTCGGACCGACCGGCTCCCTTCACCATGACGCACCTTCCGAGACGTTCCTCCACTGGTGACGATGCTAGGCGGGCAGCGCGCCCGAAGGGGCGCGGGGAACTGCGCGAACAACCACGAAGGACCCGCAGCCGCCGAGGACGGAACCCCCGGGCTATGTGGCGCCCACCAACTCCGCGTCCTCCTTCTCCGCCCTGCGCAGCAACCCCGCCGCCACCAGCCCGCCGAGCAGCACGGCCACCGCCCCCACCAGCAGACTCGTCTCCAGCCCGGAGGAGTACGCGGACAGCACCCGGTCCCGCTCCGCGGCCGTGTCCGCCGCCCCCAGCGCGGCCGGCAACGACACCGCCGACACCGGGATCAGCGCCGCGAACCGGGAGTTGAGCACCGCCCCCAGCACCGCCACCCCCAGACCCGTCCCGAACTCCGCGAGCGTGCCGTTGATCCCGGCCCCCACCCCCGCCCTGGCCGGCGGGATCGCGCTCATGATCGCGTGTGCCATCGCGGGGTTGGCGACGGCACAGCCCACCCCGATCAGCACCAGCCCGAGCAGTGTTCCGGCGTAACCACCGGAGGCCATCGTCGCTATGGAGACCAGGCCGCCGGACATCAGCACCATGCCGAGCGCGATCGACACCGGCGTCCCGAGCCTCGCCGTCCACTTCGCCGACAGCCCGGAGAAGTTGAGCACGACGACGACCAGGGCGAGGGGCGCGGTCCGCAGTCCCGCCTCCCACGCGTCGTAGCCGAGCACGAACTGCAGATGCTGGGTGAGGAGGAAGAGCGCGCCGCCCATGCCGAAGGTGATCAGGACGGCGCCGGCGACCGCGCCCGTGAAGCGCCGGTCGCGGAAGAAGCTCAGGTCGAGCATGGGGGAGGGGACGCGGCTCTCCCAGTACGCGAACGCCGTGAGCACGAGCACGGCGACGACGGCCGTGGCGAGCACGAGGCCCGACGTCCAGCCGTGCTCCGGGCCCGAGATGATCGCGTAGACGAGGGCGGCCGTACCGATGGTCGACAGCACCGCGCCCACCAGGTCCGGCCGGTCCCCCTGCGGGTTCTTCGACTCCGGGACCAGGGCGATCACGGCGACCACGCCCAGCGCGGCGACCGGCAGGTTGATCAGGAAGATGGCGCCCCACCAGAAGTGGGCGAGCACGAAACCGCCGAGGAGGGGCCCGGCCGCGAAGCCGAGCGCGTTGACCGCCGCCCAGATGCCGATCGCCCTGGGCTGCTCCTCAGGGGCGAAGATCTGCATGGCGACGGCGAGGGTCGTGGTGATCAGCAGCGCGCCGCCGACGCCCATGCCCGCCCGCGCGGCGACCAACTGCCCGGTGGACTGGGCGAGTCCGGCCACCAGCGAACCGATGCCGAACAGCACCAGTCCCGTGATCAGCATCCTCTTGCGGCCGTAGCGGTCGGCCGCGCTGCCCGCGGTGAGCAGCAGCCCCGACTGCACCAGGGAGTACGCGTTGATCATCCACTGGATGTCCGACGTGGCCGCGTCCAGCTCCTCGGTGAGAGAGGGGATCGCCACGTTCAGCACGGTGTTGTCCAGCAGCACGGTGAGCTGGGCGAGGCAGATGACGCCGAGGATCAGCCAGCGCTGGGGGTGGCCCCGGGTCGCGGAGGCGGTGAGGGTCGACATGCCGTACACCGTAGAACAGTTCCCATACGGCGTACAACGCGCGTTGACCACGCCCGACCGCGTTCGAGCGCGCCCGACCACGTTGGATCTCGAACGACCGCGTTCGATCTCGTACGAAAGGGGGCGGTGGCCCGGGGGGTTCATCCGCACCCCCCGGGCCACCGCCCCGGCTCACCTCGCGGCTCGCGTCACTTCGCCTGGGTCAGGTCGTAGAACGTCGTGCCGTCGACCGTCACCGTCTCGAAGTTCTCCTGGACCCAGGAGCTGATCTGCGCGGAGGTGCCGTCGCTGCCGCCGCCCCTGCCGCCGCCGGAGCCACCCGAGATGAAGTAGTGGATCCTGCCGTCCTCCACGTACTTCTTGAACTCCGCGAGGGTCGGGGACGGGTCGGTGCCGTTGAAGCCGCCGATCGCCATGACCGGTTCGCCGGTGGAGAGCTGGTAACTCGCCGCGTTCTGGGCGCCGATGGCGGCGGCGGCCCAGGTGTAGTCACCCACGTTCTTCTCCAGCAGTTCCTTGGCCTCGTCGCTGACGGAGGCACCGTTGAGCAGCCCGCCCATACCGCCACCGCCGCCACCCGCGCGGCCACCGTCACCGTTCTGGGTCTGGCCGTTGCCCTGGCCCTGCTGCTGGTTGTTCTGACCGCCGCCGAAGCCGCCGGTCGGGGGCAGGCCCATCTGGCCGTTGCCCGTCGGACCGTTGCCCGTCCGACCGTTGCCGTTCTGGCCGCCCTGCTGGTTCTGGCCGTTGCCCTGCTGGTTCGTCTGGCCGTTGCCCTGCTGGTTCTGGCCCGGCATACCGCCACCGCCACCGGGGCCGCCGTCCATCCCGCCGCCGGGGCCACCGCCCCTGCCACCCTGCACGGCCGGCCCGGCCGTGACGATCGAGCCGGTGTGGCCCTCGCCCAGCGTGGTGAGCGTGTACGCCGTCGGCCCCGCGACCGCGGTGACGAGGCTCAGCCCCACGACCGCCGGCACCAGCCGCCGGCCGAGCCTGGCCGCGAAGACCAGGCCGAGCGCGGCGACCAGACCGCCGACGAGCACGACCCACTTGAGCCAGGGCAGGTAGTCGGAGGAGCGGTTGAGCAGGACGTAGCCCCAGGCCGCGGTGGCCGTCATGGCCGCCGCCATCGTGAGCGACGCCCAGAGGTCGGCCCGCCGTTCCCAGAGCAGAGCCGCGCCCATGCCGGTCAGCGGCGCGATGTAGGGGGCGAGGGCCACGGTGTAGTACTCGTGGAAGATGCCCTGCATGAAGCTGAAGACCACCATGGTGATCAGCAGCGCGCCGCCCCACAGGAGGAAGGCCGCGCGGGTGGTGTCGGTGCGCCGCAGCTTCCTGGTGGCCCAGAGCGCGGCGCCGAACAGGATCAGCGCGGCCGGGATCAGCCACGAGATCTGGCCGCCGATGGAGGAACTGAACATCCGGTCCCAGCCGGTCTCGCCCCAGTTGCCGCCACCGCCTCCCCCGCCACCGCCGACGCTGCCGGTCTCCTCGCCGTTGATGCGGCCGAGACCGTTGTAGCCAAAGGTCAGTTCGAGGAAGGAGTTGTTCTGCGAGCCGCCGATGTACGGGCGGGAGGACGCGGGCCACAGCTCGACGATCGCGACCCACCAGCCGCCGGCGACGACCATCGCGAGCCCGGCGAGCAGCACTTGACCGACCCGCTTCTTCAGCGGAGCAGGCGCGAGGACGGCGTACACGATCGCCAGGGGCGGCAGGATCAGGAAGGCCTGCAAGGTCTTGACCAGGAAGGCGAGGCCGATGGCCACGCCCGCCCAGACCAGCCACTTCGTCCGCGCCTTCTCCATGGCGCGCTGGGTGCAGTAGACCGCGGCGGCCATCAGCAGGGCGAGGGCCGCGTCCGGGTTGTTGAAGCGGAACATCAGCGCGGCGACGGGCGTCAGCGCGAACACCGCCATGGTGAGGAAACCGGCCGTGGCGCCGAAGCGACGGCGTACGGCCGCCCACAGCACGCCGGCGGTCGCGACGGCCATCAGGACCTGCGGGAACAGGATCGCGAAGGAGTTGAGGCCGAACAGCCGCACCGACAGCGCCATCGGCCAGAGCGAGGCCGGGGGCTTGTCGACGGTGATGGCGTTGCCGGAGTCCAGGGAGCCGAAGAAGAACGCCTTCCAGGACTGGCTGCCCGCCTGCACGGCCGCCGAGTAGAAGGAGTTGGCGTAGCCGGAGGCCGTGAGGTTCCAGGTGTAGAGGCCGCCGATCAGCAGCAGCGTGAGCAGGAAACCGGGGCGTATCCAGCGGTTGTCCTCCGGCCGGCCCCTCCACAGCCGCTTGCCGAAGGGCTGCTCGGGCTCACCGGACCCGGGGGCCGGGGGCTCGGCGGGGGCCTCGGGCACCACCGGTTCCTGCTGGGCCGTCGCGGACGAATCCCAGCCGGGGCCGGGGCCGGGCTCGGGGTCCCCCGGCCGGCTCGTCGTCTCGAACTGCGTGGTCATCGTGCGTTCCTCGAATCCTGATCGTGCGGGCGCACCGGCCGCATCGGCATGGTCGGGTCCCCCCAGGTGCGGTCCGCGGCCGCACCGGCGCGGAACTGGGGCGTGGTGTACGGGGTGTTCTCGTACGGCGTGTTCTCGTACGGCGTGTTCTCGTACGGCGTGTTCTCGGCGCGGTCGTTCCGGGTCGCCGTCGGACGGTCCGCCGACGGGTGGAACCGGTCCTGGTGGGCGTAGGGGCCGGGCTGCCCCGGGCGTACCCCGGTTCCCGCCGCGTACCGGTGCGAGGCCGGGCCGGCGGGCTGGTGCGCGGCGACGGCGGCCGAGCCCGAAGGAGACGTCGGTGAGGCGGAGTCGGACGATCCGTCACCGCCCTCCGGGAACACCCATGCCCGGAAGAGCAGGAACCGCAGCACCGTCGCCGCGAGGTTCGCGGCCACCAGGACCGCCAGCTCCGTGGAGTGCGCGGGGTCGGAGGTGGCGGCGTTCAGCGCGGCCAGCGAGCCGCTGGTGAGGGCCAGACCGATACCGAACACCACCAGGCCCTGCGCCTGGTGCTTGACGGCACCGGTCCGGCCGCGGACGCCGAAGGTCAGACGCCGGTTGGCCGCCGTGTTGGCGACCGCCGAGACCAGCAGGGCCAGCGCGTTGGCGGCCTGCGACCCCGACAGGGTCCGGAAGCCGCTGTAGAGGAGCAGGTAGAACAGGGTGGAGAGGCCGCCGACGACGCAGAAGCCGAGGAGCTGGCGGGCGAGACCGCGCGGCACGTCCTGGATCTCACGGTCGCGGGGGTCGTCCCCGAAGGGCCGGGCGAGCCGGTCCAGCGCGAGGGACCCGGTGGCCAGCGCCTTCCCCACCCGCCAGACACCCTTCAGGTCGTCGGTGGCGGTCCTGACGATGTGCACGGTCGAGTTCGGGTCGTCGACCCAGTCCACCGGCACCTCATGGATCCTGAGCCCGGCGCGCTCGGCCAGCACCAGCATCTCGGTGTCGAAGAACCACCCGGTGTCCTCCACCAGCGGCAGCAGCACCTGGGCCACGTCCCGGCGTATCGCCTTGAACCCGCACTGCGCGTCCGAGAAGCGGGCCTGGAGCGAGCCGCGCAGGATCAGGTTGTAGACCCGGCTGATGAACTCGCGCTTGGTGCCGCGCACCACCCGTGAGGAGCGGGCGAGCCGGGAACCGATCGCCAGGTCCGAGTGACCGGAGATCAGCGGGGCCACCAGAGGCAGCAGGGCGTTCAGGTCGGTGGACAGGTCCACGTCCATGTAGGCGAGGACCGGGGCGTCGGACGCGGACCAGACGGTCCGCAGGGCCCGCCCGCGCCCCTTCTGCTCCAGCCGGAAGGACCGGACCTCCGCCAACTCCGCCTCCAGCCGCCGCGCCACCTGCGCGGTGGCGTCCGTGGACGCGTTGTCCGCGATCGTGATGCGGAAGGCGTACGGGAAGGTGCGCGCGAGGTGCTCGCGCAGTCTGAGCACGCACGGCCGGAGGTCCTTCTCCTCGTTGTAGACGGGGATCACTACGTCCAGGACAGGCGTACCGGCGTTTCCGGCCGGGAGGTGCTCCCGCGCCGGCAGGGTGCCGGGAGAAGAGTCGGTTCGCATGCCCACCACATTCGCGAGCCGCTCTGTTATGCCCGTGTGCTCACACTGTGGTGCGCCTGTGAGTCCGCCTGCCGGTTCGTCGCGTCGCCCACGAGGTCGGCCGCGTCGAACTCCCCGTCGTACCGCGCGTCGTCGAGCTGCCAGTTCGCCGCGTCGTCGAGCAGCGGGACGTCCCGCCCGAGGGCCGGCAGATGCACCGTGAACACGGTCCTGCCGGGCACGCTGTCCACGGTCACCGCGCCGCCGTGCGCGTCGGCCACGGCCTGCACGATGGCGAGGCCGAGCCCGGTCGACCCGGACGCCCGGGACCGCGACGAGTCGCCGCGCGCGAACCGCTCGAACACGTGCGGCAGCAGCTCCTCCGGAATGCCCTGCCCGTCGTCCTCGACGTCGACGCACATCCACGGCCCGCGCCGCTGGACGCGCGCGGTGACGGTCGTGCCGGGAGGCGTGTGCGTACGGGCGTTGGCCAGCAGGTTGACGAGCACCTGCTGCAACCGCGCCGCGTCGGCCGACACCAGTGCGGGCATGTCCGGCAGGTCGAGCCGCCAGCTGTGGCTCCGCCCGGCGACCCGCGCGTCGCTGACGGTGTCCACGACGAGGGGGATGAGATCGGTCTGCTCGAACTGCAGCGGCCGCCCGGCGTCGAGCCGCGCGAGCAGCAGCAGATCCTCGACCAGCATGGTCATCCGCCCGGACTCGGACTCGATCCGCCCGAGCGCGTGCCGGGTGTCGGGCCCGATCTCCTCCCGGCCGCGCCTGGTCAGCTCGGCGTACCCACGGATCGACGCGAGGGGAGTCCGCAGCTCATGACTGGCGTCCGCGACGAACTGCCGTACGCGCGTCTCGCTCTCCTGCCGTGAGTGCAGGGCGCCGTGGATGTGGTCGAGCATGCGGTTGAGCGCGGCGCCGACCTGTCCGACCTCGGTGTGGGGGTCGGTCTCGGACACCGGGACGCGTTCGTTGAGGGTGACCTCGCCGGTGTGCAACGGCAGCTCGGACACCCGGGTCGCGGTGGAGGCGACCTTGCGCAGCGGGCGCAGCGCGACACCGACGACCACGGACCCGGCGATACCGGCGGCGATGAGCCCGGCGGCGGTGACGCTCAGTTCCACGGCGATGAGGGTGTTGAGGGTGTTGTCGACGTCGGTGGTGGGCAGGGCGACGTAATACGCGCCGTTGTCGCCGCTGCGGTACATCACGCGGTAGTCACCGAGCCCCGTGATGGTCACGGTGTGGGCGTCCGCGTCCTTGGGGACGGAGTTCAGCTCGGCGAGCTGGCCCTTGTCCAGCGGGTACGCCTTCGCCCCTGTGACCCCGTTGTCGGCGGTCGACTTCTTGCCGACCATGCCCTCGGCGATGGTGCCGTTCTCCACCTTCGCCGCGATGGTGCCGATCATCTGCTGCGGGCCCTTGGTGACGAAGTCCTTCAGATCCGGCGTACCGAACTCCTTCTTGCCGGGGTCCCGTTCACCGTCGGGCTTGGGCTGCGTGGCGTTCGGCGGCGCGTTCTTGGGACCGGCGCCCGCGGCACGCCCGACCACCGCGCTGACCGAGTCGTCGAGTTGCTCGTACAGATGCTCACTCAGCGCGAACGTCGTCACCGTCCCGATAACGGCACACACCACCGCGATCAACGCCACCGCGGAGACGACGAGCCGCGTACGCAGCGTGCGCGGCTGTCGTCCTCGCCCTCGCCGCAGCCTCGGCTGCCTCTGCGTCCGCGTCCGCCGTCGCCCGCTCATGACGCGGCGGGCTTGATCAGATATCCGGCCCCACGCCTGGTGTGGATCATCGGCTCGCGGCCGGCGTCGATCTTCCGCCGCAGATAGGAGATGTACAGCTCGACCACGTTGGCCTGACCACCGAAGTCGTACGACCACACACGGTCGAGGATCTGCGCCTTGCTGAGTACCCGCCGAGGGTTGCGCATGAGGAAGCGCAGCAGTTCGAACTCGGTGGCGGTGAGGTGGATGTTCGCCCCGCCGCGCGACACCTCGTGGCTGTCCTCGTCGAGCATGAGGTCACCGACGACGAGCACGGAGTCGGAGCGGCGGTCGGCGGCGCCGGAGCGGCGGATGAGCCCGCGCAGCCGGGCGACCACCTCTTCGAGGCTGAACGGCTTGGTGACGTAGTCGTCCCCGCCGGCGGTGAGCCCGGCGATACGGTCCTCGACCGCGTCCTTCGCGGTCAGGAAGAGCACCGGCACGTCGGGCAGCTCGCGCCGCAGCCGCCCGAGGACGGTCAGCCCGTCCATGTCGGGCAGCATCATGTCGAGGACGACGGCGTCGGGCCGGAAGTCCCGGGCGGTCTGGAGGGCACCCGTGCCGTCCCCGGCGCTCCGGATCTGCCAGCCCTCGTAGCGCAGGGCCATGGACAGCAGTTCGGTGATCGACAGCTCGTCGTCCACCACAAGCACGCGGACGGGGCTCCCGTCCGGCCTCAGCAGTTCGGTGCGCCCCTGGGGCGAGGTCGTGGTCATGCTGGACACCTTGTCGGGGCCCCCTGAGAACACCCTTTCCGGAACCTGTGATTTTTCTGAGAAACGCACAGGTACCTCTCAGGCAACCCCTGGGAAGATCCCCGACATCTCGGACGCCACCCCCGCCGACCAGCGGCTTTCCGATCGCTCCCACGGCATTCTCCCGGCCGCCGCACCGCCGGCCCACAGCTCCACGGCCACCGGGACTCGCCCCCGCCCGCCTGCCCTGACCCCGCTTTTACGCAAGCGCCGTCATGCTTCGCCCACGCCCGAGCCGTCCCCTCTCACGTAGCTGTGACTCCGCTCGACCCTGGCGATGTGCAGGGTGTAGTTCTCGTACCACTCGGCCCGCCCCCGCTCCTGCGCCGCCAGGTGCTCGACGTCGGTCCGCCACGCCTCGATGGCCGCGGCGTCCCGGAAGTACCCCACGGTGATGGCCGGCCCGCCGGGCCGCCAGGCCTGGTCCATCCCGAGGAACCCCGGAACCCCCTTCACCAGTTCCTCCATCCGCTCGGCGGTCTCCGCGTACCCGCTCTGGTCCTGGGTGCGCGTCGAGGTGAAGACGACGGCGTAGTACGGGGGTTCATGGGCGGGAACGGGCGCGACGACCGACGTGTCGCGCAGTGCGTCGTCGGGTGCGCCGCCGGGGGCGTGGTCAGGTGCTGTCCGCTGATCATCCATGGCATCACTGTCGGGTCGGGCCGCGACCGGCGTCCACAGACTTTCCGAACGGGATCCAAAAGGGATCACACTCTTTACGCCGCCGCACCGGCCCGCGCCCAGCCGTGCCCGCCGTACTCGCCGCGGACCGCGCGCCCCACCGCTCGCCCTCGTCGAAGCAGCCGACTTCCTGCTCACAGCAGCCCGCGCCCCTCAGAACAGCCCGTCCTGAACGCTCCCGTCCCCGCGGCTCCGCACCTCCCGCACGGGCACGGTGAGGACAGCGCGGGCTCCCTGGCCGACGGCGACGGGTGCGGTCAGCTCCCACCCCGTCATGAGCCGCGTATCGAGGACGACGACGCCTCGTCCGGTGGCCAGATGCAGATCGGGCCCGGCGACGGCGAGCACCTCACCGCCCACGGCCCCGCCCGCGACCAGCTCACTCACCACACCGTCCGCGGCCGGCAACCCGTCGAGCCCGAACACCCCGAAGTGATCGACCGCCTGGAACGGCACCGGCTGCAACGACTCGGGCCACCCCGCGAGCCCCTGGGCGCGCCCGTGCAGCACCGCCAGCTCGGCGGCACGCTCCCCGGCGGCCGGCAGGTCGGCCCGCACGGCCCTCTTCTCGGCGTACGGGATCCGGTCCGGCACCCCGAGCGCGGCCCGCAGTACCTCCTCCGCCCGCCGCGCGGCCATCAGCGGCCCCCGCCCGAGCCACCCGAAGGTGACCGCGCCCTGCTCCAACAGCCGAGCCGATCCGCGCTCCACCGCGGTGATCCCGACCTTCACCATGCCGGGCCCGAACCACGCGAGGTACACGTGATAAGGCCGCGGATCGTCGGCGATCGTGTCGGCGGCCACGGAATGCGCCCGGTCGAGCCGCGCGCACTCCTCACACCGGGCGCCGGTGCTCCGCCCGGACACCCCCGCCCGCAGCGCACACGGGTTCCCCCGGGCCCCGACGCATGTGCGCCGCCCCTCGGCCACGACCCCGAAAGCCACCGCCTTCCCCGGCGGCAAGGCACTTCCGCGTCCGCCGGCCCACCCCAGCAACGGTCCGTCCGCGCCCCACCGCAGCCCCGTACATCTCCACACGCGTGCCATCCCCCACGACATTAGAGGGCACCACTGACAACGCCTCCGCCCGGCGGTCCGGGGCCTGAACGAGCTACGTCGTCGAAGGCGGCGATGCCGCGCCGGCAGTGCGGGGGTGCAGGGAGATGCGGGCGCGGGTGCAGGCGCGGTGATGTGGCACGGCGACATGGCGGCGGGACGCGCCCCCGGCGGAGCGCAACCGGCCGTCGTTGTTCCGGACCTGGCCCCGACCCGGGCCCGGCCCTCGTTGTGTCTGTGTCTGTTTCCGGTCCTACAGCTTGCTCATCTTGGTGTACGGGCTCAGGATCCGCTGTCGCGCCGATCCGAAATCGACGAGTGCGGCGATCCCGTCCTCGATGCCGATCACCCGGCCGAGGCCGTACATGTCGTGGGTGACCTGGTCGCCCACCGCGAAGTGCTTGGGCGGCGGGGCGACCGGGGCCTTGAAGGGACTGGTGGGCAAATAGCGCTTCGGTGCACCTGGCTTTGTCATCTCGACCAGTATGCGCCCAGACGTATCCGCCAGTCCGCCCCCTTCCGCCCCCGGCCCCTCCCGGGACCCCCTCCGCACACCCCCGCGCCCGCTTCTGCCAGGGCGACGGCCACGGTCAACACCAACGCCGAAGGCCCCGGATCTCTCCGGGGCCTTCGGTGGATGTGCACTCGGCAGGATTCGAACCTGCAACCTTCTGATCCGTAGTCAGATGCTCTATCCGTTAAGCTACGAGTGCTTGTTTTGTTTTCCGCCGCTCCCGGCCCTTTCGGCCCGCTCGCGGCGACAGGAAGAACATTACATGACTGCCGTCGCCATGTGAAATCCGTTTCCCATACCCCTTGTGACCTGCGAAAACGCCTTCTGGGGCGGTCTTGGCGCGGAGGCGGGAACGACGAAGCCCCGGTCGGGTGGACCGGGGCTTCGGTGATCAAGCGCGGAGGCGGAGGGATTTGAACCCTCGATGGGATTGAAGTCCCAAACCGCATTAGCAGTGCGGCGCCATAGACCGGACTAGGCGACGCCTCCAGCACAACCACCCGCGCGAGCGCGAACGGTGCGTGCAGATGATGACACAGCCTGGTGGGCTGTCACCAATCGCCTCCCACGGTACTAGGCGGAGAGGCCGCAGGGCAAAGCCGTATGGCACGTCGGGAGCGGTGCGACGGGCCGCCGGGGAGGGGTGGGGACGGGGCGCGGCGGCGCCGCAACCGTGGGACGGGCGTGGCGTTAGTCAGGTCATGTCGCAGAGTGCCCCCACCCCCCGCCCGAAGCCCGACGCCCCCTCCGCCGACCGCCCCGGCTCCGGCCCCAACCCCAGGTCCGCGTCCGGCTCCGGCCCCACCCCAGGGCCCGCCTCCGCCGCGCGCCCACTCCCTCTCCGCAGGCCCCTCGGCCGCCCCGCCGCCCTGGGTCGGCTGCTCCTGGGCGCCGCCGCCTCGCTGGCCACGGCGGCCGCCGGCACGCTCGCGCCGGTGGCACCGGACGCGTACGCCGCCGAGGCGGTGTCGCGGGCGTCGCTGCCCGTGCCCACCCTCGCCGTCGGCTCCGAGGACCGGTTGACCGTCACCGTGCGGAAGGCCGGCGCCACGGCGGACGGGACGTTCGAGCTGCGGTGCCACCCCCAGGGGGGCAGCCACCCGGAGGCGCGCGAGGCGTGCGGGCGCCTCGACCGGCGCACGACGTGGGGGACGGATCCGTTCGCGCCGGTCGGGTCCGGGACCATGTGCACGATGCAGTACGGCGGGCCGGCCACCGCCCATGTCACCGGGACCTGGGCCGGGCGGCGCGTCGACGCGCGCTACGACCGGGGGAACGGCTGCGAGATCGCCCGCTGGGACGCACTGGTGCCCGTCCTGCCGGACCTCCACGCATAAGGAGGAGGAGGCGGGACAGGGAAGCGGAGAGCAAGGCGGGGAAGGGAATCGGCCACCCGTCGGCCGGCACGGGCGGCCCGCTCGACACACGTGCACAGCCCGTACATATGTGCCGCCGACAAGGTCCTCCGGCAAAACACACGGTCACGGCATCCCCGTCCGCACAGTCACCGCATCTCCAGATGTTCGGTGTGCGACCTCCCTCTCATCCGGCGTCGCGAGCGCAACCTCTGCCCGTAGACTCCCTCGCGTGACACGTTGCGGGCCGGTTGGCAAGATGGCCACGGGCCCGGCGGTCGGCAAGGTGCGGTAACAGGGAGGAAGCGTCTCGTGAGCAGCAGGCCATCCCGAGGCGCTGCTCGCCTCGCAGCCATACTGGACGCGCTGCCCGATGCGTTGGTGCTGGTCAACGCCAATGGGACCGTCGTCAACGCCAACACGATCGCGCTGGAGGCCTTCGAGGCCCCCGGGACCGCGCTGGTCGGACGCGGGTTGCTGGACCTCCTCCCCGAGTTCGACTCCCGGCTCATCCCGGGCTCCATGCGGCGGCCCGACACCATGGACCCGACCGGACGGACCAAGCCGACCCGGATGACCGCCCGCCGGACCGACGGCAGCGAGTTCCCGGTCGAGGTCACATCCGCGAATCTGGAGAACGGCCAGCAGGCGTACGACGGTTACGGCTCCGCCAATGACGAGCTGCTCATGCTGGTCGTACGGGATCTTTCGGGCACCGTCGACACCGAGGCCGAACTCGCGCGTTCGCAACGGCAGACCGAGATGATCCTGCGGGCCGCGTCCGAGGGCGTGGTCGGCACCGACACGGACGGCCGGATCGTCCTCGTCAACCCGGCGGCCGCCCAGATTCTGGGTTATCGGGCCAGTGACCTCGGCGGACGCGAGCTGCACACGCTCGTGCTGCACTCGCGCGAGGACGGCGCCCCCTTCCCGTACGGCGAGTCGCCGCTCGCGGACACCCTGCGGTCCGGGCGCAAGCACCGGGTGCGCGGACAGGTGCTGTGGTCGAAGAACGGCGAGAAGGTGTCGGTCGACCTGACGACCGCGCCGGTGCGTGACGGGGACCAGCTCGTCGGTGCCGTGATGACGTTCACCGACCGGCGGCCGTACGACAAGCTCGCCGAGGAGAAGGACTCCGAGGCCGAGACGCACGCGGAGGAGCTGGAGCGGCTCGCCAAGGAGCACGCCGAGGAACTCGCGGGCGTCCGGGAGGAGCACGCCGCCGAGCTGGCCGAGCTGAGCGAGCAGCACGCCGAGGAGCTCGCCGCCGGCGACGAGCGGTACGCGGCGCTCGGGGAGCGTGAGAAGGACCGGTACGAGGCGCTGGCCGCGCGGCACGAGCAGCTGCTCGCCGTGCTGGGCACGTCCCTGCGCGGCCCGCTCGACCAACTCCGCAGCGAGCTGGGCACCCTCGCCGCCGACGACGCCGGCCAGCTGTGGCCCGAGGCCAACCAGGTGCTGCACCACCTGACCGCCGGGTACTCGCGGATCACGACCCTCATCGACAACGTCCTCGGCTACCAGCGGATCGACGCGGGCGAGGACGGCCTCGTCCGTACGGCCGTCATGCTGGACGCGGTCGTCGCGGCCGGTGTCGACGGGGCCGTGGAGCTGATCGGGCCGGGACGGGTGCAGTTCGCCGTGCACGCGCCGCCCATCGAGGCCGAGGTGGACCAGGTGCGGCTCGCGACCGCGCTCGCGCACCTCGTCGCTGATGTCGCCGGTGTCGACGCGACGGGCAACGCGCCCATGTCCACCGGCGGTTACATGGACAACACCGTCGTGGTGGCGGCCGCGCAGCGCGGCGAGGTCGTACGCATCGAGGTGCGCGGGCCGTACGCCGGGGGAGACCCGGTGCACCAGCCGATCGTGCAGGGGATCGTGCGGGCGCACGGCGGTGTGCTCCAGACGGTCGAGGTGCCGGGGATGAGCGGCAGCGCCTATGTGCTGGAGGTGCCGCTCGGTGGCGGTGCCGGGGCCGTGCCCGCCGCCCCGATGCCCGCGGTGGTGGGCGCCGAGGCCGACTCCGCCCCCCTCGCCACCGGTGCCGAGGTCGCCCTGCCCGAGCAGGCCGCCGGTGGCGGCGGGCGCAGGCGGGCGCGGCGGTCGTCGGTGGACGCGTTCCTGGAGAGTGAGGACGCTCCCGAGGGCCAGGAGCCCGAGGCCGCGGTCGCGCCCACCGGTCGGCGCAGGCGCCGGGCGGAGGAGGCGGCGGTCGCGGCTGGTGCGGCTGACGGTGGCGCTGAGGGGCTCGTGCCCGCGCCGGGTGCCGAGGCCGAGGACGCCGGGGGCACCGGGCGGCGGCGCGGACGGGGTATCGCCATCGAAGCCGCCGGCGAGCCCGTGGCCGCCGAGGGCGCTGTCGTCACGGCGGCCGAGCACGCGGCGGGTGCCGCAGCCACCGCCAACGGACTGGGGGGAACGGTGCCGCCCCAGGGTGTGCCCGCGCCCGGCGGGCGACGCGCTCGCCGGGAGCCCGCCGCCGCGCAGAACGCCTTGCCGGCGGCGCTGCCCCCGGGCACCAGCCCCGGCGGTGAGGCGAGCGCCGCCGACGCCGGTTCCGCCTCCGGTACCGGCGCCGATTCCGGTGCGGAGGGCGGCGCTCAGCAGCCCACCGGACGCCGTCGTCGGGCTCTCGCCAGCGCGGAGGAGCGCGCCGCCGCGCCCGAGCCGGGCCCGCGAGCCGTCTTCGCGCTGCCGCCGGCCGAGGCCGACCGGGGACCCGAGTACGCGCAGGCGGCCGGGCTCGGTCCGGTGCCCCCGCCCGCGGGGCCGGGTGCGCCCGGCACGCCGATGCCGATGCCCATGCCCATGCCTCTGCCCGCCGGAACAGCCGCGCCCGCCTCGTCCGCCACGCCTGCCGTCCCCGCCGTGTCCTCCCCAGGATCTTCGCCGAGCGCCCCCGCCGTGCCCTCCGTGCCCGTGCAGGGTGGCCAGGGGGCGATCGGCTCGGGCGGGGGGCTGGTCCCGGCCGCTGGAGGGCAGCCGGTCGCTGGTGGAGGGGCGATCCCCGCTGGAGGACCGGTTCCCGCCGCGGGGCTCGCCCAGGCCGGAGGGCCCGCCCAGGCCGGAGGGCTCGCCCAGGCCGGAGGGCTCGCCCAGGCCGGAGGGCTCGCCCAGGCCGGAGGGCTCGCCCAGGCCGGAGGGCTCGCCCAGGCCGGGGGGCCCGTGCAGGCAGGGGGGCCCGTGCAGGCAGGGGGAGTCGTGCCCGCTGGTGGGCCCGCCCTCGCCGGAGGGCCGGTGTCTGCCCCCGGGGTCGGACAGCAGATCCCGCAGGCCGTGGCGGGCCAGGCCCCCGGTGCCGGTCAGGGCGTTGTCGCCGGCCAGGTACCGGGTGCCGCACAGGTCCCGGGTCCCGCACAGGTCCCGGGTCCCGCACAGGTCCCGGGTCCCGCACAGGTAGCGGGTGCGGGACAGGCACCCGGTACGGGACAGGTCCCCGCCGCGGGTCAGCACGCGGGCATCCCAGCCGGTGGCGTGGACGACGGCCGGCATGACACCGCGCCCCACCCCGCAGCCGACGACCACACACCTCCGCAACCGCACCCGATGCCCGCGCCCACGGGCCGTCGCCGGGCGGTACGGCAGTCCGCTCCCCAGCAGGGCGACGGTGTGGCCATGATGGCGACCGCCCAAGGGGTTCCGGCCCAAGGCGGCGCTCCGGCGCAGGGAATCCCCCCGCAGGGTGGGCCGGGCCGGCCGGTGCCCGCACAGGGCGCGGCGGTGGCCGCCGCCGCCCAGCCCGTCACCTCTCAGAACGTCTTGGGCGGCCCGCAGCCCGTTCCCGTCCAGGGCGTGCAGGCCGTTCCGCAGCAGGTGCCCGGCCAGGCCGTCGCCGCTGCTCCCGGTCAACTCGACCCCGCCGCGGTCGCGGCCGGGCAGCCCGTCGCCCCGCAGGGGGTCGTTCAGGGCGCGGCCCAGGCGGCCGTGGGACAGGCGCTCGCCGGACAGGCCAGCGCCGGACAGGTCGCCCCCGGGCAACCCGCTGTCGGGCAGCCCGTCGCCGCACAGGGCGCCGTCCCGCCACAAGGGGCCGCCGGGGCCCCGCAGCAGGCGCCCGCGCAGGCCGGAGCCCTCGGCCAGGCCGTCCTCGGGCAGTCCGTCCTCGTGTCCGGGGTCCAAGGCGTACAAGGGGTTCAGGCCGTGCAGGGCGTACCGGGTGCGCAGCCGGTTCAGGGCGCCCAGCCCGTACCGGCCCCCGGCGGCCCCGGCGCCCAGCAGGCTGCCGCCCCCGCTCAGGGCGCGCCCCAGCCCCAGTCCTGGCCCGACGCCCGCCACGAGACCTCCGGCGCGGGTATCCCCGTAGCCGCCGCTCCGCAGGCGCCGCTGCCCCCGCAGTCCACTCCCTCCTCGGGTACCCCGCTGCCGCCGGAGGTCGCCGTACAACAGCCGCGCGCCGCGCAGCCGTTGCCCGCCGAAGCCATGGCTCCGCCCCAGGCCCAGGCCGCGCCGGCGGCCCAGGCCCCGGCCCCCGCCGCCGCTCCTCTCGACCCCAACTCCACCCACGGGCGGGCGATCAGCGTGCGGACGCTCGGCCAAGGCGTCCCGTTCTCCCGCCAGGCCGGCCCTCAGGCACAGGCGCAAGCCGGCGCGCAGCCGGGCACCGGAGCCACGCCCGCCCCGAACCAGCCCGGTGGATCGGGCCGACGCCGCAAGCTCGGGACACCGCCGCAGCCGACCGGCGACCGCCCCGAGACCGCCGCGCTCCCCCACCCGCAGTCCACCCCGACGAACGGCACCGGCTTCCGCGTCGGCACCGGCCAGACCCCGCCCCCGGCCCGGACGGCCCCGCCGCAGCAGGCCACCACGCAGGTGTCGCAGCCGTCGATCGCCGGGCAGGCCCCGCTGCCCGCGCAGCCCTCGCTCGCCGGGCAGGTTCCGCTCCCGCCGCAGCCGTCCCTGGCCGGGCAGTCCCGGCTGACAGGCCGTACGGAGGGCGCCGGGCGGTCGTACGCCATAGGGGCGCCCGACGAGAACGCGGACGAAGGTCCCGAGCCGCTCGACGGACCCGGCGGTGCGGTGGAGGTTCCCGACCGGCCGCATCCGCAGCCGATGGACGACGAGTTGCCGCCGGAGCCGCTGGACAACCCGCGACGGCTGCTGGTGTGGCCCGCGCCGGACGCCGCGACCCACCAGGCCCTCAGCGACCGTGGCTACCGGCCCGTGATCGTGAACTCCCGCGAGGACGTGGACGCGCAGATCGCCGCCTACCCGGCCGCCCTGTTCGTCGATCCGCTGACCGGGCCCATCACCCGTACGGCACTGCAGTCGCTGCGCCAGGCCGCCGTGGCCGCCGAGGTCCCCGTCCTCGTGACGGCCGGGCTCGGCCAGGCGACGCGTGAGGCGGCCTACGGTGCCGACCCGGCCATCCTGTTGAAGGCGCTGGCGCCGCGCGACTCCGAGCAGCACCCGCCGCGTGTCCTGCTCATCGAGGAGCACGCGGAGATCGCGCTCGCCCTCACCACGACGCTGGAACGGCGTGGCATGCAGGTCGCGCGGGCCGCGTCCGACGCCGACGCCGTCACGCTGGCCGCACAGATGCGGCCCAACCTGGTGGTGATGGACCTGCTGCAGGTGCACCGCCGCCAGGCCGGGATCATCGACTGGCTGCGGACGAACGGCCAGTTGAACCGGACCCCGCTCGTCGTCTACACCGCCGCCGTCGACCAGTCCGAACTCCCGCGCCTGGCCTCGGGGGAGACGGTCCTCTTCCTGGCGGAGCGCTCGACGAGCACAGATGTGCAGACGAGAATCGTGGACCTGCTGGCACGAGTCGGCACGAACTGAACCCGTATACGGCAGGTGGGGCGGTGTTTCACGTGAAACACCGCCCCACCTGCCGTACGTACGGGTGCTAGATCCTCAGCACGTTCTAGATCTGCGTCACATCCAACGAGCCCTCCGCGTACTGCCTGCGGAGCACCTTCTTGTCGAACTTGCCCACGCTCGTCTTCGGCACCGACTCGATGATCGTCCAGCGCTCGGGCAGCTGCCACTTGGCGATGTGGCCCTCATCGGCGAGGAAGGAGCGGAGGGCGGCGAAGTCGGCGGTGGAGCCCTCCTTCAACACGACCGTCGCGAGGGGGCGTTCGCCCCACTTGTCGTCCGGTACGGCGACGACGGCGGCCTCGGCGACGTCCGGGTGGGCCATGAGGGCGTTCTCCAGCTCGACGGAGGAGATCCACTCACCACCGGACTTGATGACGTCCTTGGCACGGTCGGTCAGGGTCAGGAAGCCGTCGGGGCTGATCGTGCCGACGTCACCCGTCTTCAGCCAGCCGTCCTCGCTGAACTTGTCGTCGGGGCGTACGGGTTCGGCGCCCGACCCTCCGTAGTACGCGCCCGCGATCCAGGGGCCGCGGACCTCCAGCTCACCGGCGGACTCGCCGTCCCAGGGCAGGCGTTCGCCACCGGGGCCGGTGAGGCGGGCCTCGACGGAGGCGGGGAAGCGGCCCTGGGTGAGGCGGTACGCGAGCTCCTCCTCCGAGTCGGCCTCGACATGGGCCGGCGGCCGGGCGATCGTGCCGAGCGGCGAGGTCTCCGTCATGCCCCAGGCGTGGCAGACGCGCATGCCCAGCTTGTCGAAGGCCTCCATGAGGGCGGGCGGGCAGGCCGAGCCGCCGATGGTGACCTGGTTGAGCGAGGAGACCTCGCGCGGGCGGGCGGTCAGCTCCGCGAGCAGGCCCTGCCAGATGGTGGGGACGGCGGCGGCGTGCGACGGCTTCAGCGTCTCGATCATCTCGGCCAGCGGGCCGGGCTGCAGGAAGCGGTCCGGCATCAGCAGGTTGACGCCGGTCATGAAGGTCGCGTGCGGCAGGCCCCAGGCGTTGACATGGAACTGCGGGACGACGACGAGCGAGAGGTCCGCGTCCGTCAGGCCCATGGACTGGGCCATGTTGACCTGCATGGAGTGCAGGTAGATCGAGCGGTGGGAGTAGACGACGCCCTTGGGGTCGCCGGTCGTGCCGGAGGTGTAACACATGGCCGCGGCGGAACGCTCGTCCAGCTCGGGCCAGTCGTACGTGGTCGGCTTGCCGGCGATCAGGTCCTCGTACTCGTGCACCTGGACGCTCGCTCCGGCGAGCAGCGACCGGTCGCCGGGTCCGGCGACGACGACGTGCTCCACCGGCTTGAGGTGCGGAAGGAGCGGCGCGAGGAGGGGCAGCAGCGAACCGTTGGCGATGATCACGCGGTCGGCGGCGTGGTTGACGATCCAGGCGAGCTGCTCGGGGGGCAGCCTCAGGTTGAGGGTGTGGAGGACGGCACCCATGGAGGGGATCGCGAAGTACGCCTCCACGTGTTCCGCGTTGTTCCACATGAGTGTCGCGACACGCTCGTCGCCGTCGACCCCGAGGTCCTCGCGCAGGGCGTGGGCCAGCTGCGCGGTGCGGGCGCCGATCTCGGCGTAGGAGCGGCGTTCGGGCTCCCCCTCGCCGGTCCAGGTGATCACCTGCGACGTCCCGTGGATGACCTGTCCGTGGGTCAGGATCCTGGAGATCAACAGCGGTACGTCCTGCATGGTGCTCAGCACGGCGTCCTCCCGGGGCGGCTCTGCCTACGCGGTGGTAACGGTTGCGCTGATTCTGCTCACATACCGAGCGGTATGTCACTAGGGGGCAAGATGATCGATCAGACAGAGTGACCGGTCGAGCCCGAGTTCGAGCCCGAGTTCGAGCCGAGTTCGCGTTCGATCCCCCCGGGTCCACGGCCGCGCGCGTCCGTCTTCGGGCCGGGTTCCTGACCGGCCAACGAACGACTCAGCGCACGGGTTCCAGCTCGGGATCCTCACGCAGCTTGCCCAGCGCCCGCGAGACCGCCGACTTCACGGTGCCGACCGAGACCCCGAGGACCTCCGCCGTCTGTACCTCGCTCAGGTCCTCGTAGTACCTGAGGACCACCATGGCCCGCTGCCGCGCCGGCAGCTTCATGATCGCCCGCCACATCGCGTCGTGCAGCGCCTGCTGCTCGGCCGGGTCGGCGGCCTGGGCCCCCTCCGGCTCCGGCATCTCGTCGCACGCGAACTCGTCCACCTTGCGCTTGCGCCACTGGGACGTGCGGGTGTTCAGCAGCGCCCGGCGCACGTAGCCGTCGAGGGCCCGGTGGTCCTCGATGCGCTCCCAGGCGACGTACGTCTTGGCCAGCGCGGTCTGCAGCAGGTCCTCGGCGTCGCACGGGTTCGCGGTGAGCGAGCGGGCGGTCCGCAGCAGCACCGGCTGGCGGGCCTTCACGTACGCCGAGAACGACGGGTAGGACGCGTACGACGAGGGGTGCGACGACGGGTGTGATGTCGGGTGCGACGACGGAAGCGACAGGTTCGTCAGACCCGACAGAGCCGGCCGGACCGAGGTCGCCCGGGCCGCGGCCGAACGGACCGAGGTCGATCGGGTCCCGGTCGACCGGCTCGCGGTCGACCGGGCCGGGGTCGGCAGGGTCCGCGGCACTGGTGCAGCGGCCTTCGAAGCGCTGGTGCAGACGGGTGTGGTCATGGCTCCACGCTAGGAGCGGGCCGCGCCCGGCGGATCGGCCGCAGGTCCCGAAGGCGAATCCCCCTCAGGTTGTAGGAGTGGGGCAGACCCCACCTACTGAAGGTGGATGAACGGCCCCCAGGTACTGAGGGTGTACCCCTGAGAACCACCTGCCCAGGGTGTACGGCACCGGACCCCAAGGTGCCCGAAACCCCCCTCAGCCGTCACATCCCGCCCTCTCACCCGTCCGTCCCCAGGACCAACCCCGAGGTCGGCACCCCGGTACCCGCGGTGACGAGCGCCCGCTCGGCGCCGGGAACCTGGTTCACGGAGGTGCCCCGCAACTGCCGTACCGCCTCCGCGATGCCGTTCATCCCGTGCAGATACGCCTCGCCGAGCTGCCCGCCATGGGTGTTGATCGGCAGCCGCTCCTCGGCGACGAAGTCCGCCGCCTCCCCCGGCCCGCAGAACCCGAACTCCTCCAGCTGCATCAGCACGAACGGCGTGAAGTGGTCGTACAGGATGCCCACGTCGATGTCGTCCGGGCCCAGCCCCGAGGTCCGCCGGAGCTGGCGGGCGACGACGCCCATCTCCGGCAGCCCGGTGAGATCGCCGTCGTAGAAGCCGGTCATCTGCTGCTGCGCCCGGCCCGCCCCCTGCGCAGCCGCCACGACCACGGCGGGCGGCCTCGGCAGATCCCGCGCGCGCTCCACCGAGGTCACGACGAGCGCCTGGCCGCCGTCCGTCTCCTGGCAGCAGTCCAGCAGCCGCAGCGGCTCGGCGATCCAGCGCGAGGCCGCGTGCTCGTCGAGGGTGATGGGGCGGCCGTGGAAGTACGCCGCCGGGTTCGTCGCCGCGTACTTCCGGTCGACGACGGCCACATGTCCGAACGCCTCGGGGGTCAGCCCGTACGCGTACAGGTAGCGCTGCGCCGCCATCGCGACCCAGGAGGCGGGCGTGAGCAGCCCGAACGGGAGCGTCCAGCCGAGCGCCACGCCCTCCGCCGACGGCTCCCGGTGCCGCACGCCCGACCCGAACCGCCGCCCCGAGCGCTCGTTGAACGCCCGGTAGCAGACCACGACCTCCGCCACGCCCGTCGCGACCGCGAGCGCCGCCTGCTGGACGGTCGCGCACGCGGCGCCGCCCCCGTAGTGGACGCGTGAGAAGAAGGACAGCTCGCCGATGCCGGCCGCCTGCGCGACCGTGATCTCCGGACTCGTGTCCATCGTGAACGTCACCATCCCGTCCACGTCCGCCGGCGCCAGCCCCGCGTCGTCGAGCGCCGCCCGCACCGCCTCCACGGCCAGCCGCAGCTCACTGCGGCCCGAGTCCTTGGAGAAGTCGGTCGCGCCGATCCCGACGATCGCGGCACGACCACCGAGCCGGTCCTTGGTTCGTACGCTCATGCGACTTCCCCCGTCGTGGGGGCTTCGGGGAGCGTGACCGTGACCGTTCCGGTGACGTGTCTGCCGATGCCGTTCTCGCCGATGATCCTGACCGTGACGGTACGGCCGTCCATCGCCTCGACCGTTCCGGTCAACACCATCGTGTCCCCCGGGTAGTTGGGTGCCCCGAGCCGGATGGCGACCTTACGGAGGACGGCGGCCGCACCGAAGTGATCGGTGACGTACCGTCCCACCAGCCCGTTCGTCGTCAGGATGTTCATGAACACGTCCGGCGACCCGCGCCGCCGCGCCAACTCGGGGTCGTGGTGCACATCCTGGTAGTCGCGCGAGGCGATCGCCCCCGCGACGACGAGCGTGCGCGTGATCTCGATCTCCAGCGACGGCAGCACGTCCCCGGCCCGGGCCCTCATCCCCGCACCACCCCCTCAGCCGTCTCCTCCGTGCCTGCCGCCTCCTCCGCCGTCTCCTCCGTGCCTGCCGCCTCTCCTGTCCCCGCCGCCTCTTCCGCGCGGAACACGGGCAACTCCAACTCCTCGTCGTAGCGAGCGAATTCGAGGCGCACGGACATCCCGATCCGCACCTTGTCGTAGGGCACTCCGATGACGTTGCTGACCATCCGCACCCCTTCCGCCAGCTCGATCAGTCCGACGGCATAGGGCGGGTCGAAGGCCGGGAAGGGCGGGTGGTGCATGACGACGTACGAGAACACCGTGCCGTCGCCGCTCGCCTCGACCGTGTCCCACTCGGGCGAACCGCACGCGTTGCAGCCCGGCAGCCAGGGGAGGCGGAGCGAGGCGCAGTCGGCGCAGCGCTGGATGAGGAGGCGGCGGCGCGCGACGCCCTCCCAGAACCCGGCGTTGTCCCGGTTGACGACGGGTCGGGGGCGCCGGGGCCGTTGTTCCCGGGGCCGCTCGCCCACGGCCCGAGGCCGGGGCTCGGGCTGCCGCTCGTGCTGCCGCTCCCGCTCACCGTGAGCGTCGGCCGGGGCGCGCTCGGCGGGCGTCGTGGCCGGCGCGTACTTGAGGATCCGGAAGCGATGGGTGCCGACGAGTTCGTCGCCCTCGTCACCGGCCCGCACGTCCATGCGGGTCGTGACGAAGTACCCCGTGCCGAGCCGGGTGGTCTTCCGCTCGGAGACGGACTCGACGACCGAGTCGAAGGTGATCTCGTCCCCCGGCCGCAGCGCCCGCAGATACTCCTGCTCGCAGTCGGTGGCGACGACGGAGGTGTACCCGGCGTCGTCCAGCAGCGCCAGGAGTTCGTCGTACGCCGCCGAGCGGGTCTCGTGCCCGCTCAGCCCACCCATCGTCCACACCTGCAGCATGGTGGGCGGGGCGATGGCGTCGGGCCCGGTGTACGCGGGGTTGGAATCCCCCAGGGCCTCACACCAGTGCCGGATCATGGGCGAGTTGACGGGATCCTTGCCATGGCCGCCGAGGACGGCCGCGCGCCCCTCGTAGGCCTTGAGCCGTACGGACAGGTCCTCGGTCACCGCCACCGTCCCACCACCCCCTCCGAAGAATTCTGACTACCCGTCAGATTGAAGGAACTGGTGGCACACCTGTCAAGGTCGCCGGGGCTCGCCCGCGAGTGGGCATCCGACCACGAACGGCCCGAGGAAGCACCGGAAAACGCCTGTGCGGCGGCACCGAAACACCGCCGCACCCACCGAATCTCCCGCGAACCACCCTGGAAGACCCCATTCCCCCTGAAGCGTGATAAAAAGTCGATAAACCCCTTTAGATCAAGGAACTCCCAGCTCAGCGATGTCGAGCCCGACGAGCGGCAGCACGATCGGACGAGACAAGAGGCGAAGCGTTCCGGCGCATTTTTGGCCAACCCGCGAACACACCCTCGACGGCCGAAAGGGCACCCCGAACCCTCTTCCCTTTATCGAACATGCGTACGAACATGGGGGCATGGCCACCATAGACCGGCAGGCCGGCACCCTGGCCCTGGCACACGCCCTCTCCGCCGCCGAACGCGGACTGGCGGTGATCCCCCTCTCCCGCTCGAAACTCCCGGCCCTGCGCTCCCCGCACCGGGACGACCCCCGGCCCCGCCCCTGCCACGGCGAGTGCGGCCGTTTCGGCCATGGCGTCCACGACGCCTCCACCGATCCCCGCCGCGTCCGCGAACTCTTCTCCGCCGCCCCCTGGGCCACCGGTTACGGCATCGCCTGCGGCCTCCACCCCCACCACCTGATCGGCGTCGACCTCGACACGAAGTCCGGTACGGACTCCTCGGCGGCCCTGCGGGAACTGGCCCTGCGCCACCTCTTCACGATCCCCGAGACGGTCGTCGTGCTGACCCCCAGCGGCGGACGCCACATCTGGCTCACCGGCCCGCCCGACGTCGTGGTCCCCAACTCCGCGAGCCGGCTGGCCCCCGGCATCGACATCCGCGGCGCCGGCGGCTACCTCGTGGGCCCCGGCTCCCGCACCGACCACGGCGTCTACGGCACGGCCCCCGGCACCTGGCACCTCCCCCCGGCCCCCTGCCCACCGGCCCTGCTCCGCCTCCTGCTGCCCCCGCCGCGCACTGGCCCCGCCGGCGCGGCCACCGACCACGGCCACGGCCTGGTCCACTTCGTCCTGACCGCCCACGAGGGCCAGCGCAACACCCGCCTCTTCTGGGCCGCCTGCCGCGCCTACGAGAACAATCTGGGCCCCGACCTCACGAACGCCCTGGTCGAGGCAGCCGTACGCACGGGCCTCACGGAACGGGAGGCCCGCTCGACGGTGGCTTCGGCGGCGCGGATGTCGGGGCGGGGCGCGTAGCCCTCGGTCGCGCGGGGCTACGCCCCAGGCCCCCTACCGGGGCGGTTCCTCTCGTCCGGCATCGCCCTGCCCGGTCTGCTCCGAACCCAGCTGCTGCCTGAGTCTCTCCTGCGCGGAGTCGACCTGCCCGCTGTACTTCCCCTGCGTGCGGC